>NZ_LUTV01000010.1:98688-167204 GCF_001646945.1 Endozoicomonas ascidiicola | reverse complement strand
GTTTGAAACATTTGGTTGTTGATACCACATAGTGGCACTCAAGATAGTCCTGWTTAACCTGTGTTTAGAACTTGCGGATATTGTTGCTCATTAGTCAGCGTGACTTCGTTCGTCCTGAATAAATGGCGGTTTGAATTACCAATTAATTTGAGCATTAATAAGCTGTCAGCGGGAATTGCTGATAATGCGGCTGCACAAAAAAATGTGCTAAGGAAGAAAAGATAAGTTATATTTTTCTGCCTACAGAGTAAGATATAAGCTAGAAGGGATGACGCGTGACAGTCATCTTTTTTTTAATTTAATTTTCTGATTAGCTGCCACTACTCCATTTTTTTTTTACCAGTCTCAGCATTTTCTCCTTAGTCCCCTTGGACGATGATGAATATCCCCCCTCTCGAGTTAATCTCTGTGATAGCAGCGTAGTTGGGTTCTGTGTTTAAGCGACCATCGAAGAAAGGAGCTGCAACCAATAACCACTGTTGCAGATGCTCCTATTGTTCATCTGCATACAAGAATAACAAAAAGGTGTCGGATCATGGACAAACGCATGACCACTGCAGATATAGTTGCCGAGCTGCAGGACGGTATGACCATCGGTATTGGTGGCTGGGGTCCACGGCGTAAACCGATGGCGCTGATCCGTGAGATTCTCCGCTCTGATTTGAAATACTTAACCATTGTCGCCTATGGCGGTGCTGATGTCGGTATGCTCTGTGCCGCCGGCAAAGTGAAGAAAGTCATTTTCGCCTTTGTCTCTCTCGATTTTATTCCCCTTGAACCTTATTTTCGCCAGGCTCGCCAGCAGGGCAGTATCGACGTGATGGAAGTGGATGAAGGCATGATGCTGCTTGGCCTTCGTGCTGCCGCGTGGGGATGTCCTTATATCCCGACCCGTATTGGTCTGGGAACCGACGTTATCCGTAACAACCCTGACATCAAAGTGATTGATAGCCCCTATGATGAAAAAGAATGGGTTGCCATGCCGGCACTGAATCTGGACGTTTCACTGTTGCATGTGGATCGTGCTGATGAGCGCGGAGTTTGTCAGATCAAAGGTTCTGATCATTATATGGATGACTGGTTTGCCCGGGCCGCAAAGAAGACCTTTGTCACCTGTGATGAGTTGGTGGATTCTGATTACTTCAATAACCCGGAAGAATCCCGCTATGTCTTCTGGGAGCGCTCAATGACAGCCGGCGTATGTCTGCAGCCCGGCGGCGCTCACCCAACCTCCTGTGCTCCACTTTACGGATTTGATGTGCCTCATTTCAAAACCTACAACGCATCAGCAAAAGACGGTGGTTTTGTATCTTATTTTGAGCAATTCATTAAAGACAGCAGTGAAGAAGAGTACCAGACCAAAGTCGGTGGGCTGGAAGCCATTAAACAATTGCCGTTGCCGGTTTATTAATTGAGGTACTGATGATGACCCACGATTTGTCACAAGAGAGCACCGCTGAAGAATACACACTGGCAGAACTGATGATTTGTGCCGGTGCAGAAGCTTTTCGAAGCGATGGCGAAGTTCTGGCCACCGGCATTGGTTTGATTCCACGTCTGGCGGCAAGCCTTGCCATGAAAACTTTCAATCCCGACTTGATGATGACAGATTCCGAAGCATGGCTGTTGTCTGAGCCTAACCCTGTAGGCACTCGAGAAGAAGGCTTTGTGCAAAAGAATGAAACCTGGATGGGTTTCTCTCGCATTTTTGATAATGTGTGGAGCAGCAAGCGTCACGCTATGGTTGGCCCAACCCAGATTGACCGGTTTGGTCAGGCAAATATTTCAGCCCTTGGCGGCACTTATGAACAACCAAAGGTTCAGATGTTAGGCGTTCGAGGTTTTCCGGGTAACTCGATCAGCCATGCCAACAGTTTTTTTGTACCAAGCCATAACACCCGCGTGTTTGTGGATGGCGAATGTGACGTGGTTGCCTCCATTGGCTACAACCCGGAACGACAGCCAAAAGGTTATACGTTGGATGAGGTGGATATACGTCTGGTGATTACTGATTTGTGCGTCATGGATTGGAATGGCCCGGATCATCAACTTCGTCTGGTCAGCGTTCATCCGGGCGTTACCGTTGAACAGGTTCTGAAAAACACCGGTTTTGAAGTGTTTGTCGAAGGCGATGTGCCTGTCACTGCGGCTCCGACAGAGGTGCAACTTGAGGTGATTCGTGAGTTGGATCCTCATAACCTCCGCTCAAAACAATTGAAGGATAATCCGCCGGGTGATCGTCGCCTGTAGTCATAGGGTTTTGTAATTAAACATGCTCATAAAAAGAATAAGATGGAAACCTGACGATGACAGATAACTCAGATAAGACGGAAAATCAGGACGTCGTACTCTACGAGGTTCGTGATGGTGTTGCCATCGTCACTATGAACCGGCCTGAGTACAACAATGCGCAAAACTCAAAAATGACCTATGCGCTGGACGACGTCTTTCGTCGAGCCAGCAGTGATGACGACGTTAAAGTGATTGTGCTGGCAGGTGCTGGCAAACACTTCTCTGCCGGGCATGACATTGGCACACCGGGTCGTGACGTTGATCAAACCTTTGATCGAGCCAGCCTCTGGTATGACCACACCAATAAACCCGGTGGCGAATTCCTCTATGCCCGCGAGCAGGAAGTCTATCTCGGCATGTGCCGTCGCTGGCGTGACATTCCCAAACCAACCATTGCCATGGTGCAGGGTGCCTGCATTGCCGGTGGTCTGATGTTGGCCTGGGTGTGTGACCTGATTATTGCTTCCGATGATTCTTTTTATGCAGACCCTGTCGTACGAATGGGCATTCCCGGTGTTGAATACTTTGCCCACGCCCATGAGCTGAACCCAAGAATTGCCAAAGAATTTCTGTTTCTGGGGGAACGTATGCCGGCTGAGCGTGCCTATCAAATGGGGATGTTAAATAGAATCGTCAGCAGAAATGAATTGGAAGAACAGACGTTGGCGATTGCTGGCCGTATCGCCAAAATGCCTCGCCTTGGTTTGCAGCTGACCAAACAGGCGGTGAATAACGCTGAAGATTTAATGGGCAAACGAACCACCATGGATATGGTGTTTGGTTTGCATCATTTTGCCCACTCTCACAATGATCTGGTGTCTGGTGATCGTCTGGCCGGGTTTGATGGTAAATCCATGGCTGAGTCTCAACGTCAGTTGTCGGATAATGAAAAGGCGGAAGCATAATGAAAACCCGTCTTACTGAACTGTTAGGTTGTGAATATCCGATTATCCAGACCGCCATGGGGTGGGTCGCCGAGCCGAAACTGGTAGCCGCAACCTGTAATGCCGGTGGCTTTGGCTTTCTGGCCGGTGCCACCATTCCTCCGAAAGAGATGGAAGCCACCATTCTTGAAACCAAAAAATTGACGGATAAGCCCTTTGGTGTGAACTTCCATATGTATCAGACCAATGCCGCAGAGATTGTGGCTATGGTGGTGCGTCATGGTGTGAAGGCTGTCAGTTACAGTCGGTCACCTGGTAAGAAAATGATCAGCCAGCTCAAAGCAGCGGGTGTCGTTTGTATCCCAACCGTTGGTGCGCTGAAACATGCGATCAAAGCCGTAGAAATGGGCGCAGATGCTGTCACGGTTCAGGGCGGTGAGGGCGGTGGTCATACCGGCTCTATTCCTACCTCCATTCTGCTACCTCAAGTTGTTGAGGCTCTGGATGTTCCTGTAGTGGCTGCTGGTGGTTTTAAAGATGGCAAAGGTCTTATATCCGCCATGGCCTATGGCGCAGAAGGCATTGCCATGGGTACCCGTTTTTTGATGACAAAAAATAGCCCAGTGCCCGAAGCCACCCTTGACCGATATGTGGGCACCAACAATCCCGGCAGCATCATTGTCAGTAAAGCGATTGATGGTATGCCTCAGCGGATGATTACCAATGAGTTTCTGGCTGAACTGGAAAATGCGGGGCCTTTGAAGAAGTTGATGCTCGCCATCAGCAATGGACTGGCCTTCCGAAAATACACCGGTATGTCATTGGTTAGCATGCTGAAAACGGCACTGAAAATGCGTGGTGAAGGTGAGATGACCGCAGCTCAGACCATTATGGCCGCCAATGCGCCCATGGTGATTCAAAAAGCCATGGTGGATGGTAAACCCGGTGAAGGCGTTCTGCCTGCAGGCCAGATTGCGGGTGCCATTGATAGCCTGCTGAGCTGTGAAGAACTGATTCAGGAAATCATGCAGGAAGCCAATCAGCAATTAGATCGACTCAACCAACTGACGACCAATTCTCAGAGTCACAAGAAATCTGAATTAGAAGAATCTGTTACCGTTTAGTGCCGCATTATCATGTTCTGGTTCCCATGCTATTGCGTGGGAATCCATAAATCTATCTCTTTGAAAATTAAGAGGTATGCATTCCCACGCGGAGCATGGGAACGAGATGTTTGGGCTTTTGCGACACCCTCAAGGCCATGGGAACGAGATTTCTGGCTTATGTGACAGTCCCGTATGTCATTCAAGGAATAACAAAAATGAGTAAACCGTTTAATGTGACCATTCAGCAGGGTATTGCTGAGCTTATTTTTGATCATCCGCCGGTCAATGCATTCACCAGTCAGGGCTGGGCAGATATTGCTGCTGAAATTGAATCCCTTGGTAAGAACGACGATGTTAGTGTGATTATTATTGCCGCCAATGGTCGTGGTTTCTGCGCCGGTGTGGATATCAAAGAGTTGGCAGACGACGGCAGCCTTATTGTCAAGGTTAACAAAGGTAATTACGACACCTTTGAAACGATTCATCTGAACCCTAAGCCAGTCATCGTCGCTGTTCACGGGTTTGTACTTGGTGGTGGTATCGGTATCTCCGGTGCTGCGGACATTATTGTCGCTTCTGACTGTGCCCGTTTTGGTGTGCCGGAAGTAGATCGCGGTGCCATGGGCGGCGGTGCGCACCTGCAGAGAATGTTTCCGGTGCAGAAAGTGCGCCATATGTACTTCACTGGCGACATGATTGATGCGCAGGAAGCCTACCGCCTGGGTGCAGTTGAGCGAGTGGTTCCCCGTGACCAGCTTCTGGATACTGCCAGAGAAATCGCGACAAAGATCGCTGCAAAAAGTCCAAAGATGATCAAGCTGGCGAAGGAAGCGCTCACCGGTATTGAAGATGGCAGTCTGGAAGCCAAATACCGCTGGGAACAGGGTTTTACCTTAGAAGCCTATACATCTCCTGATTCCCAGGAAGCCAGAGATTCGTTCGTGGAAAAGCGGGATGCGTCGTTTTCCTCGGAGCAACAGAAACAAGCAGCAGGGTCGGAGGCGTAAGATGGATCTCAGTTATACCGATGGTCAAAACGTTTTCCGAGAGGAAGTGCGCAGCTGGCTGGAGCAGAATGTTCCTGAGCAACCACTGAGCTCTTTTGATACGGAAAAAGGTTTTCAACAGCACCGTGAATGGGAAGCCAAATTAAACGACGGTCGATGGGGAATGGTGACTTGGCCAGAAGCACTGGGCGGTCGAGGTTGCGATCTGATTGAATGGCTGATTTTTGAAGAAGAATATTATCGTTCCGGTGCACCGGCACGGGTGAATCAGAACGGTATATTTCTGTTAGGGCCAACACTGATGGAGTTTGGTTCGGAAGAACAGAAAGCTCGCTTTCTCCCTAAAATGGCAACCGGAGAAGAAGTGTGGGCGCAGGGCTGGTCTGAGCCGGGTGCGGGCTCCGATATGGCGGCTATTCGTTCCAAGGCTGAGCGGGTTGGTGATCATTACGTGATTAATGGTCAGAAAACCTGGTCGACTCGTGCCGTCTGGGCTGACTGGACCTTTGGTATTTTCCGTACTGATTCGGAATCCAGCCGTCATAAAGGTCTTACGTTTATTCTTGTACCGCTGGATGCAGCAGGCGTCACGGTTCGTCCAATTCCTCAGTTGGATGGTTTGCCCGGCTTTGCTGAAATCTTTTTCGACAATGTCAAAGTACCGGTTGAAAACGCTCTGGGTGGTGAAGGTATGGGCTGGCACGTTGCTATGTCCACCGCAGGGTTTGAGCGTGGTTTGATGCTCAGGTCTCCTGCGCGTTTTCAGGAAACCGCCCGCCGGCTGGTTGAACTGTACAAAGCCAATAAAGAATCTGCGGATATTGATCCGACAATTGGCGATGCCGTGATGAAAGCCTGGATGGATGCCGAGGCATACACCTTGAACACCTATATGACGGCTTCGCGGTTGGTTCAGGGTGGAAAGATTGGTGCAGAGTCGTCTACCAATAAAATTTTCTGGTCAGAACTGGATCAGAATATGCATGAAACCGGCATGAGTATTTTGGGTGCGCGGGCAGAATTGTTACCTCATGCGCCGGCGGCTGACGATGTTGGCAAATGGCTGGATGGTTTTATGTTTGCCCAGGCTGGTCCGATCTACGCCGGTACCAACGAAATCCAACGGAACATCATCGCCGAGCGTATGCTGGGCATGCCCAGAGCGTAAGGAGGCAGCAATGAATTTTACGTTTACTGAAGATCAGCTGATGTTCCACGACAGTGTGAAGTCATTTCTGACCAATGAAGTCACGGCAGAAACACTGCGTGATCGCTGGGAAAGTGAATCTGGGCGGTCCAGTGAACTCTGGTTGCAATTAGCAGAGTTGGGTTTGACGGCCATGGCCGTGCCAGAGGCTTATGGTGGCCTTGGCATGAATGAGCTGGATTTTATTCTACTGGCCGAAGAGTGCGGCTACACCGCTTTACCAGAAGCTCTGGTTGAAACTGTATTAGTATCCACACCGCTATTAAAAAGTCTTGGTGATGATCAGGCTGAATTTAAAGAACTGTGGCTGAGTCGTATAGCGACGGGTGAAGTTCGGGTTGCCATTGGTCATCCACAGAACCTTCTGGTTGCTGATGCGCATATTGCTGACCTGTTGATTCTTGCCCATGGCGATGAAGTTCACGCGGTTAATCCTGATCAGGTGAAACTGACGAGAAATGCCTCGGTTGACCCAAGTCGTCAGTTGTTTTCTGTTGAATGGACACCTGCGGCAGAAACGATGATCGCCAATGAGTCTGGTGGAAAAGTACTTTGGCAAGATGCGCTTGATCGTGGTGCTCTGGCGGTGTCGGCACAGCAGCTTGGGCTCGCCAGAAAGATGGTGGATCTGTCCGTTGAATACACGGCAGATCGCAAACAGTTTGGTAAGCCCATTGGTTCTTTTCAGGCGGTAAAACATTTGCTGGCTAATGTGGCGGTGCAAATTGAGTTTGCCAAATCGCCTTTATACAAAGCCGCTTATTCTGTGGCGAATGGTTTGAGTAGCAGAGCGCGAGACGTTTCTCATGCACGACTGGTGACTACTGATGCTGCATTGCTGGCTGCCAAAAATGGCATTCAGTCCCATGGCGCCATGGGCTACACCTGGGAAGTGGATCTGCAGATATTTATGAAAAATACCTGGGCACTGGTTTCTTCCTACGGTTCTCAGGGTTTTCATAAACAGAGAATCAAGCAGTTTGTATTGGCTGAAGGCTCTCAGTTGGGTGCCGGAAGCACCTTTGCACAGGAATAATAGAGATGGCAGAAGCTTATATTGTTGATGCAGTCCGTTCACCGACCGGTCGTCGTAAAGGTGGGCTTGCTCATGTTCATGGTGCGGATCTCGGTGCCCATGTTTTAAAGGCCATTGTTGAACGTAACGGTATTCCGGATAACGAATACGACGATGTGATTTTTGGTTGCGTTGATACCATTGGCCCGCTGGCCGGCGATATTGCTCGCACCAGCTGGTTGGCAGCGGGTCTTTCTGATGCCGTGCCGGGCACGACCATTGATCGTCAGTGTGGCTCTTCTCAGCAGGCAGTGCACTTTGCTGCGCAGGCGGTAATGAGTGGTACTCAGGATGTAGTGGTCGCCGGAGGTGTGCAAACCATGACGCAGATTCCCATCTCGTCTGCGATGATGGCTGCAGAACCATTGGGGTTTACCGATCCTTTCTCCGGTTCTAAAGGTTGGGTTGAGCGTTATGGTGCTGAGCCACCCACGCAATTCAAATCTGCCCAGATGATCGCAGATCACTGGGGATTATCCCGTGAAGATCTGGAACGTTATTCATTAGAATCTCACCGTCGTGCACTTCAGGCGATTGAAGAAGGTCGTTTTGATCGTGAAATCGTTCAGCTGGAAGGTGTTCAAATGGATGAAACGCCTCGCCACTCAACGTTAGAGAAAATGGCTGAGCTGGATTTCCTGTTTGGTTGTGACAAGGTCACCGCCGGAGTATCCAGTCAGACCTGCGATGGCTCATCAGCGGTATTGATTGTTTCTGAAGCAGCGTTAAAAAAATACAACCTGACACCAAGAGCTCGTATTCATCACATGAGTGTACGCGGCGCTGACCCGATTTGGATGCTGACGGCACCGATTCCTGCTACAGATTATGCGCTCAAAAAAGCGGGGATGACTCTGGATCAGATTGATCTTGTGGAAATTAATGAAGCTTTCGCCTCCGTTGCCATGGCCTGGTTGAAAGAGACGGGTTATGACCAGGCAAAAACAAACGTCAATGGTGGTGCAATTTCGTTGGGGCATCCTTTGGGTGCGACCGGTACAAAATTGATGACAACGCTGCTCCATGAACTGGAACGTACAGGTGGCCGTTACGGCTTGCAGACCATGTGCGAGGGTGGTGGGCAGGCTAACGTGACAATTATTGAACGACTTTAAAAGAATAAGAATAGGAAGTGAGAAATGGCTATTTGTGAAAATCGTGTAGTGATCGTTACTGGTGCTGGTGGTGGTCTGGGTAAAGCTTATGCTCTGGGCTTTGCTGCGGAAGGCGCAAAAGTAATTGTGAATGATATTAATGGTAAAGCCGCTGAAAGCGTGGTGGAAACCATTAAGCAGTCCGGTGGTGAGGCGGTGGTTAATAGCAACGACATTACTGACTATGAAGAATCTGCCCTAATTGTTAAACAGGCAATCGAAGCGTTTGGTGACCTGCATGTGGTGGTTAATAATGCTGGCATCTGCCGTGATCGTATGTTTACCAGCCTGTCAGAGTCCGATTGGGACGCAGTGATGGCCGTTCACCTGAAAGGTCATTTCTGCATCAGTAGTCATGCAGTGAAATACTGGCGTGAGCAGTCCAAGGGCGGTAAAGACGTCAATGCGCGTATTATTAATACCAGTTCCGGCGCAGGCCTGCAGGGTTCTATTGGTCAGTCAAACTATGCTGCTGCAAAAGGTGGCATTGCTTCATTAACGCTGGTTCAGGCGGCGGAACTGGCGCGTTATGGTATTACGGCCAATGGACTTGCACCGGCAGCCCGTACCGGCATGACGGAAGATGTGTTCGGCGACATGATGAAAAAGCCGGAAGATGGATTTGATTTCTACGCGCCAGAAAATGTTGCGCCTCTGGTGGTGTGGCTCGGCTCAGAACAGAGTCAGAACGTTTCAGGCCGTTTGTTTGAAGTGGAAGGCGGTAAGATCTCCCTTGCAGACGGCTGGCGTCGTGGACCAGAAAACGACAAGGGTGCGCGCTGGGAAGCGGCAGAGATTGGCCAGGCGATTGCTGGGCTGATTGACGAAGCAGTTCCTGCTCAGAAGGTGTATGGCACCTGATTTTTTCAGAGGCATGATTTAAAAACTTCAATAAGAGTATGAGTGAGGGTTGATCAGTAAACGTATATTCCGTAACCGAATACGGTTTCTTGTTCACTGACTTCGAACGGTCGTTCTGATAATATGAATCTCCGGCTATAAGGCCCTCACCACTCCCTACTTTATTGGAGGACCGATGTCGGAACATTCTCAGGATTTTGCCCACTCTCCCGTTTCATCTGAAGCTCGCAAAGGCTTTTTTCCCATTCTTGTTGTGATGGTGGGCTTTACCTTTTTCTCCGCCAGTATGTGGTCTGGAGGAACCCTGGGACAGGGATTGAACTTCTCAAGCTTTCTTATCACTGTGATGATCGGTAATTTACTGCTGGGCGCCTATACGTCAGGTCTCGCCTGGATGGGCAGTAAAACCGGCCTTTCTACCCATCTTCTCGCGGAATACACCTTTGGTAAAATAGGTGGCAAACTCACTTCGCTGGTACTGGCAGCCACACAAGTTGGCTGGTTTGGTGTGGGTGTCGCGATGTTCGCACTGCCGGTGAACAAAGCAACAGGCATCAGCACCGAGCTTTTAGTGCTGATCTCTGGTTTTCTGATGACTGCCACCGCGTTCTTTGGCTTTAAAGCTCTGACCATTCTCAGTTTTGTTGCGGTGCCGGCGATCGCAGTGCTGGGAGGGTTTTCAATAAAAGAATCGGTGGACAGTGCCGGTGGTTTTTCTGCATTGATGGGGATTGAACCGGTCAGCACCATTGGTTTTGCTACTGCCATCAGTATCTGTATTGGGTCGTTTATCAGTGGTGGTACGTTGACCGCTGACTTTACTCGCTTTGCCCGCACACCAAAGATTGCGGTGAGTGCGACACTAATCGCCTTTTTCCTGGGCAACAGCCTGATGTTCACCTTTGGTGCTATCGGCGCCATGGTGACCGGCAAATCGGACATTGCTGAAGTGATGTTCCTGCAAGGTCTGATTCTACCGGCGGTGATTACCCTTGGTTTGAATATCTGGACCACCAACGATAATGCGCTCTATGTATCAGGCCTTGGTTTTGCCAGCATTACCGGCAAAAGTAAGAATGTGATTGTGATGATTAATGGTGCTTTGGGTACGCTGTTTGCCCTGTGGCTCTACAATAACTTTGTGGGCTGGTTGAGCTTACTGAGTTCCGCTTTACCGCCGGTGGGTGCGATTTTGCTGGCCGATTACTTCCTGATAAGAAAAGGGCAATATTCGGATTATGCAAAAACCACATTTGCCAGTGTAAATCCATCCGCACTGGTGGCCTGGGTGGCAGGTATTGCCGCTGCTTCTTTTCTGCCGGGTATTGCACCAATCAATGGTGTGGTGGTTGCCGCTGTCACCCATGTATTGCTGCAGAGAGTCACGATGTTTCAGGGCGTCTCCAAAGAGACGCTTTCCCAGACTGAGGCTTAACAATGAGAATTGACAATATCCGGCTGCATGACCAGCAGGGGTTGTTTGATATTGAAATAAACGACGGCGTATTTTCTGCCATTTCCCCGGCGGGCTCTTTACGAAAAGAGCCTTCGCGAAAAGAGCCTTCACGGGATGCTGATGTGATTGACGGCAATGGTCAACTGGCATTGCCGCCTTTTGTGGATCCTCATGTTCATCTCGATACGGCACTCACGGCCGGTGAGCCAGTATGGAATCGCTCAGGTACATTGTTTGAGGGGATTCAAAACTGGTCTGAACGCAAGAAAACCCTGACCCGTGATGATGTAAAACAGCGGGCTTCCAAAGCATTGGAATGGTATATCGCCCAGGGCGTCCAGCACGTTCGCAGCCATGTGGATACGACAGACCCATCATTGACCGCACTGCACGGTTTGCTGGAGCTTCGGGAAGAAGTGAAAGGTTTGATTGATATCCAGCTGGTCGCTTTTCCTCAGGAAGGTATTCCGTCCTATCCAAAAGGTGCGGAACTGATGGAAGAGGCCTTGAAATTGGGCGCAGATGTGGTGGGTGGTATTCCTCATTTTGAATACACTCGAGAATATGGCCTTGAATCGTTAAAGACTGTGTTTGAACTGGCGGAAAAATACGATCGTCTGATCGATATTCATTGCGATGAAATTGATGATGATCAGTCCCGGTTTGTGGAAACCGTTGCCACCATGGCGCTCGAGCGTTCCATGGGACACCGTGTTACGGCAAGTCATACTACGGCGATGCATTCGTACAACAATGCCTATGTATTTAAGCTCATGCGGTTACTGAAACATTCCGGCATCCATTTTATTGCTAACCCAGTGACGAACCTGAACTTGCAGGGGCGGATGGATACTTATCCAAAACGTCGCGGTATTACACGCATTCCTGAATTGCTGGAAGCGGGTGTGAATGCTTGTTTCGGGCAGGATGATATTGTTGATCAGTGGTTCCCCATGCAGGGCTGCAATATGCTGCAGGTGTTGTTTACAGGGTTGGTGGGTTGCCAGATGACTGGCTTTGACCAGATCAATCAAGGCATTGATTTGATTACCCGCAACAGTGCCCAATGTCTGAATATTCAGGACAGCTATGGCATTGATATCGGTAAACCGGGCAACCTGATTCTCTTGGATTCTGAAACTGTGTTTGATGCGGTGCGTCGTCAGGCCAGTGTTACTCACTCAATTCGACATGGAAAGCTGATTGCTTCTACGAAGCCAGCAAGAACGATGCTTCATCGTGAGAACGGTTCAAAGGAAGTCAGTCTGGCTTATACTTTATAAGGGAGTTATCCATGGGGCTATATAGTCCCATGGAGTGTTCTTTTTGCATGGCGCTCACGGTTCTCTAATTTTTCCCGATCACTCTTGCGCAGTAAAATGTACAGCGCTCCCGAACCACCATGAAACTTCAGGGCACTGTGAAAAGCCAACACAGCTTCCAGTTGTGGCAGCCAAGTGTAAAGCAAGCTTTTTAATAGGGCCGGTGGATTGCTTTTCTCGCCCCGACCGTGGGCAATCAAAACGGTACGCAGTTCGTGTTCGCGACAATCGTTGATGAACTGGAAAACACTTTCCCGGGCTTCTTTGCCGGTTTTATGGTGTAGGTCAAGCCGCGCTTCTACCTCGTATTTTCCTAGCCGCAGTTTTTTGAAAACGCCTTCTTGAACGCCGTCCCGTTTTCACACCAGAAAGTCATGGGGCCTCACCATCTTTGGGTTCAGTAGTGACAGAAAATTCGGGTCGGTAAAGGTGTCTTCAGCAGCGGCTTTACGAACCTGTTGTCCGGGTGTCACGGCTTGAGATTTCTGAATATCCGCCAGAATCTTTCGCTTTACGGGGGTAACGTCTGCCATCTCTTTCAGGAAGGCGTTGTAATCGTTGTTATCTTCTGAGTGGTTCATGGTCAGAATGATTGATATTGAAGGTGTACCATAATATCAAATTGATTGGGCGATAGAACAGCTCAGTGGTTAAAACACGGTGACCAGTCTTTCCAAACCGGCTCGAGCCCTCTTTCCTGAATAGCCTTGGCTACCACTTCCGGACGTCGATTGTCGTCGATTGAAAACTGTTCCAGATCTTCATTGCCCAGAATATTGTCATCCGCATAGCCACCCGGATGCGTGCTGGAATAGGCGCTCATGGTGGTGATGCCCAGCGGCAGCACGTTATCTCTGAATTTTGCAGACTCTCTTGTTGATAAAGAAAGCTCTGCTTCGGGTTTAAACAGACGGTAGGCACAGATCAATTGCACCAGTTGGCGATCGGATATTACCGATACCGGCTGAAACTCACCTTCGCATGGGCGCAGCCGGGGAAAGGAGATTGAGTAGCGGGTGCGCCAGTAGGTTTTTTCCAGATAGTCTAAATGAGCTGCTGCCATGGCTGAGTCGGTTCGCCAGTCTTCTAGGCCAATTAATGCGCCGACACCGATTTTATCAATACCGGCTTTGCCCAGTCGGTCAGAGGTTTCCAGGCGGTAATCGAAGTCCATCTTGCTGCCACGGAGATGGTATTCCTTGTAGGCGGAGCGGTTATAGGTTTCCTGATACACCAGAACCGCATCAAGCCCTGCTGCCATCAGGGTTTCATAATCTGCTTGATCCAGTGGCTGCACTTCGATGCTGATGTGAGAAAAGTGTGGACGAATTCGTTCAAGCACGGATTTGATGTACTCAACGCCAACGGTTCCCGGCGCTTCACCGGTGACCAGCAGAATATGGTCAAACCCCATCTTTTTGATGGCGGCCACTTCCTTATCCAGCTCTTCCATTTTCAGGGTTTTTCGGCGGATTTTATTGCCGAGGCTGAAACCGCAGTAGGTGCAGATATTGGTGCATTTGTTGGAGAGATAAAGTGGGATAAAGAGCTGGAGCGTGTTGCCAAACCTCTGTCGTGTAAGCACCATACTCTTTTGCGCCATGGCTTCAAGGTACGGTTCTGCAGCAGGAGAAATTAACGCCAGAAACTGATCGTGGGTCAACCTTGAACTGTTCAAAGCGTGTTGCACATCGGCAGCGGTTTTGCTGTGGATGGACATTTTCAACTCATCCCAGTTGATCTGGTTGAACCGTTCAAGAAACGACATGTCAGCTTGTTATCCTGTTAATCATCAAGAAATGCAGTGAGCGGGCTGCTGGCCTGTGCTTGTAGAGAACGAGCACCCAGCCCGGCTGTATAAGCACGTCGGCCTGCAATGACGGCTTCTTTGAAAGCAATGGCCATTTCAACCGGGTCGCGGGCGACAGCAATGGCAGAGTTGACCAGCACTGCATCCGCACCAATTTCCATGGCAAGCGCCGCATCAGAAGGGCTGCCAATGCCCGCATCCACAACCACCGGCACTGAACTTTGCTCAATGATGATTTGGATAAACTCTTTGGTTCTTAAACCAAGGTTGCTGCCAATGGGAGAACCAAGGGGCATAACGGCGGCAACACCCACTTCTTCCAGTCGTTTGCAGAGTACCGGGTCGGCATGAACATAAGGCAAAACGGCAAACCCCATCTTGCTGAGTGTTTCGCAGGCTTTCAGGGTTTCGATGGGGTCAGGCAGTAAATATTTGGGATCGGGATGGATTTCTATTTTGACGAAGTGGGTACCGAGGGCTTCTCTTGCCAGTTGAGCGGCATAAATGGCTTCATCGGCATTACGCGCACCGGAGGTGTTGGGCAGCAGGTTCAGATTGTTTTCGACGAGCGGGCCAAGAATGTTGTCCTGTTGCTCGTTCAGGTCGACCCGTTTGAGCGCCATGGTCACCAGCTCACTGCCGGAAGCCAGAATGGCTTCGGTCATCACAAGGCTGTTGGAGAACTTCCCCGTGCCGGTAAATAGACGAGAGGCAAATGTTTTATCCGCAATTTTCAGCATGCTGGTTTATTCGTTGTTAATCCGTGCTATACGGGATACGTTTATCAGGTAGGCGCTTCAGCCACCTGCGGTTGCCTTTATCAGGGTAATCTCATCACCGTGGTTCAATTGACAGAAGACCCATTGAGACCGGCTGATGATTTTTCGATTGACAGCAAGCGCTATGCCTTGGGAACTTTCTTCGACAAGAAGTCCCAATTGACCAAGCAAGGCCTCAAGGCTCAGGTCAGCCTCAACCTCCATCAGCTGATTATTTATTGTAATTTGCATGGCTAGCCCTATCTTGGAGCCGTGATTCTAAAGAAACAGGACTGTATGTACAAATACGCTGGTCAAAATACCACTCATTATGGGTGAGCGATCATAGAACGCAGTATTTTCCAATCCCAAAATGAGCCTGAAAAGAGTATAAACCCATGATTTCAGGCCTTTCGCTTAAAGATGCCTTGAAACAGTGATTCTCTGGCAGACTGCAGTTGCTGGGCAGCCTCGTTATCACTCATTGATTCAGCCTTTGACTCCAATGCATGCGGCGGAGTTCCTTTCTTCAAATATTGCGTCCAGTCAGGCAAAGATTTCAGTTTTTCATAAGGTGTCATCATGTTTTCGTAAAGGTAACGTTTTCTCTCTTTGCCTTTTTCATCTGTTATCGTCTCCGGGAAAAAGCAAGGCCGGTGAAAATTGATGTAAGGTGTCAGGTAATTTTTGTTAAACGCATTCACTTCTGCAGCATGATGTTGCGGTATATGAGCATAGCCCAACATTTTTCTGATGATGGCTCCGTTTTTTGATTCAACAAGTGCATTGTCGTTTGTTTTTCGTGATCTGGATTTTGTGAATTTTATGTAGAGGCTATCCAATAAACTTGCCACCGGATAGTTGATGTACTCAGAGCCGTTATCGGAGTGAAAACCCTGTATTTTAAAGGGAAAAGTCGCCAAAAGCTCTTCGAGTACCGGTATTAGAAAGTGCTCGTTGATCCGCTCAACGGTGCAGATCACTTGAAACTGAGTAACTTCATCCACCGCATTAATATGGTAAAGCCCTTTGACCTTATCCTTATCACCCTGATGTACTGTATCAATTCTGATATAACCGGGTTGACCATTGGGTCGCGGTTTGCGTCGAGTACCAATAGCACGATTTACAGGTCGGGTGACGTTTTTATGCAGGCGAACTGTCTGATAAGTCTTTGACTGCCGCAGGTTGTAGAGGTGCGAAACAGAGATGCCAGCCAGTCGCTTATAGCGACCATCTCCACGTTGATATGCTCGCTCACAGATCTTCTTTATTGCAGGCCCATTCAGGCCATTATGAAGTCGGTCAGTCTCGGCAAGAAGGCGAATGTCAGCCTTGGAATACTTTGTCTCAAACCCCTTCGTTGTCCGTTGTTTGCGCTTGAGAAGCCCCAGATTCAGGTRTTCTTTAATTAGCCGGGTTATTTGCGCCCTGGAATAGCCTGAAGCGACGATCAGATAGCGTTTGATCAGCCCTTTCTCAGGCTTGCTCAGAGTGCGGTATCGAAAGTGTTTGAGAGTGCCTGCAATCCATTGATAGCACTCGTCTTTTGACTTCCAACCAGGCTGTATCTGCGGTGTAGCCTGAAGCAGCTCCTCCACCTGCTGGAGCGATTTGATGAGCCGTGTGTCCATTATGATTTTCATCCAGTAATTTTGGACGAAAGATCAGAAATTACAGGCTCATTTCATTTTGGAAACAAGGGCTCCGTTCAGGCTCATTTCATATTGGAAGAGACTAACGCTACCCAAGCCCCCCACCAACCGCTAGAATTGACCGTTTATTTTCTGTTGCTCATCTGTTCGGGAATCCCATGGAGAATCTGGATAACACGATTGATACGCTGGTGGCCAGCGCACTCAGTGCCGTTGAAACGGTTACTGACGCCCCAGCTCTGGACGAAATCCGCGTCCAATACCTCGGCAAGAAAGGTGAGTTGACCTCTCTGCTGAAATCCCTGGGACAGCTGTCCGCTGAAGAACGTCCGAAAGCTGGTGGCCTGATCAATAAAGGCAAACAGCAGGTTCAGGATGCCCTTAACCAGAAGAAGGCCCTGATTGACCAGCAGGCGCTGGACACCAAGCTGGCCAGTGAATCCATTGATGTTACGTTGTCGGGTCGTGGTCAGGATCTGGGTACCATTCACCCGATCACTCGCACCATGGAACGCATTACCGATTACTTTGGTCGCATCGGTTTTAATGTTGAACAAGGGCCTGAAATCGAAGACGATTATCACAACTTCGAAGCCCTTAACATCCCCGGTCACCATCCAGCTCGTGCCATGCACGACACGTTTTACTTTGATGAGTCCACCGTACTGAGAACCCACACCTCACCGGTTCAGGTTCGTACTATGGAACGATTCATCAAGAACAATGAAAACCCACCCATTGCCATTGTTTGCCCGGGCAAGGTGTACCGTTGCGACTCCGACCAGACTCACAGCCCGATGTTCCACCAAGTGGAAGGTCTTTACGTGGCTGAGAAGGTCAGCTTTGCAGATCTGAAAAGCGTGCTGATCGATTTCCTGCGAGTGTTCTTCGAGCGTGATGATCTGCAGGTGCGTTTCCGTCCTTCTTACTTCCCGTTCACTGAACCTTCTGCTGAAGTGGATATCGAATGGGGCCGCAATGAAGACGGTTCTGTTAAATGGCTGGAAGTGCTGGGTTGCGGCATGGTGCACCCAGATGTGTTCCGTTATTCCGGCATTGATCCTGAGAAGTACACCGGCTTTGCCTTTGGTATGGGCGTTGAGCGTTTTGCCATGTTGCGCTATGGCGTGAATGACCTGCGCCAGTTCTTTGAGAACGATCTGCGTTTTCTTAACCAGTTCCGCTAAGAATTGAAGAGAAAACAGTTTCCTTTTTAAAGATGGCTACAGGATTTGAGTAAAAACTATGAAATTCAGTGAACAGTGGTTAAGGCAGTGGGTCAATATTGAGGTCGGCACTCAGGAGCTGGTGGATAAAATCACCATGGCCGGTCTGGAAGTAGACGACGTTGAGTCAGTTGCTGGCGAGTTTACCGGTGTGGTAGTGGCAGAAATCGTTGGCTGTGAACAACATCCGGATGCCGACAAACTCCGTGTGACTCAGGTCAGCACCGGCAGTGAAACCTTTCAGGTGGTTTGCGGTGCGCCGAATGCTCGTGTCGGGATTAAAATTCCTTTTGCAACGGTTGGCGCAGTTCTGCCGGGCAACTTCAAAATCAAGAAAGCGAAACTCCGTGGCGTAGAATCTTTCGGCATGCTCTGTGCGGAAGAAGAGCTGGGTATGTCCGATTCGTCTGATGGCTTGATGGAACTGCCGCTGGATGCCACTGTTGGTCAGGATATCCGTGAATACCTGTCTCTTAACGATAAAATCATCGATGTGGATCTGACGCCTAACCGTGGTGACTGTCTTAGTATTGCCGGTCTTGCTCGTGAAGTCAGTGCTAACTTTCTGGCGGATGTTACTGAAGAAACGGTTTCTGATATTGCGCCAGTGATTGACGACACTTTCCCGGTAAATATTGATGCTCCACAGGGTTGCCCGCGTTATGTTGGCCGTGTGATTCGCAATGTGGATGTTTCCCGTCAAGCGCCGCTGTGGCTGACTGAACGCCTACGTCGTTCCGGTATTCGTTCCATTGATCCGGTGGTAGACGTCACTAACTACGTTCTGTTGGAACTGGGTCAGCCAATGCATGGCTTTGATCTGGACAAATTGTCCGGCAGCATTCAGGTACGTATGGCTAAGCCTGCTGAAAAGCTGGTGTTGCTGGATGGTCAGGAAGTGACCCTGAATGATAAAACCTTGGTTATCGCTGATGAGCAGAAAGCGCTGGCGATTGCCGGTGTCATGGGTGGTGAAGGTTCCGGTGTCAGCGAAAACACCAAAAACATCTTTTTAGAAAGTGCCTTCTTTGATCCGATCACCATTGCCGGTAAAGCCCGCTCTTATGGTTTGCACACCGATTCTTCCCACCGCTTTGAGCGTGGTGTGGATTTCCAGCTGCAGAAAAAAGCCGTTGAACGTGCGACGTCGTTAATTCTGGATATTTGTGGCGGTGAGCCCGGCCCAGTAACAGAAGTGGCCAGCGAAGAATATTTGCCAGCCCTGCGTGAAGTGACTCTGCGTTCTGAGAAAGTGACTTCGCTACTGGGAATGTCTATTGAAGACAGTCATATTGAAGCGCTGCTTTCCCGTCTGGGCCTTGATCTGACTTCAACGGGTGAAGGCCGATGGAACGTTTCTGTACCAAGCTGGCGTTTCGATATTGCCATTGAAGAAGACCTGATAGAAGAATTGGGTCGTATTTATGGCTACAACAACCTGCCAGAAAGCACCCCAGAAGCCTTGCTGAAAATGAAGCAGGTGGATGAAGCGCTGGTTCAGGAATCCGACATTCGTCGTTCACTGGCTGCCCGTGGTTACCAGGAAGCGGTTTGTTTCAGCTTTATTGCGCCTGAATTGCATCAGCTGTTTGATCCTGCTCGTGAACCTGTAGCGCTGGCAAACCCGATTGCCAGTGACCTATCGGTTATGCGTACGACACTGTTGCCGGGTTTGGTGAAAACTGCTGGTTACAACCTGAATCGTCAACAGAGCCGGGTTCGTCTTTTTGAAACAGGTCTGACTTTTATCAAAGAAGGCGATGAGCTGAAACAGGAATCTATGCTGGCGGCGCTGATTACTGGCAGCCGTCATCCAGAAAGCTGGCAGGGCAAAGCAGAGTCTGTCGACTTTTTTGACCTGAAAGGCGACTTGGAAGCCGTGTTGGAACTTGGTCAGGCAGGTAACGAGTTCTCCTTCCGTAAAGGGGAACACGCTGCCATGCATCCTGGTCAGTGTGCAGAGATTGTTCGTGACGGTGCGGTTGTTGGTCACATTGGTGCTCTTCACCCATTACTGGCGAAGAAGTTGGATGTGCCGGCTTCAACCTATGTTGTTGAGATGCGACTGAATGCTGTGATTGTTGGTAAGGTCACGCACTTCACATCACTGTCTAAATTCCCTGAAGTGCGCCGTGATCTGGCTCTGGTGGTTGAAGCGTCTACGGCGGCGGGTGCTATTGAGCAGATGATTGCCAGCGAAGCCGGTGATCTGTTGCGTCGAGTAACGACTTTCGACGTTTATGCCGGTAAAGGTATTGAAGAAGGTTACAAGAGTCTGGCCATGGGTCTGATCCTGCAGCATCCTTCCCAAACCTTGAAGGATGAAGAAGTGAATGAAGTGGTTGAGCGCATTGTCAGCCGACTGAAGCAAGATTTTAATGCAAGTCTAAGACAGTAAGCTTCAAACTTTATTTCTGCCATGATTACATCATGGCAGAAATAGTGTCATCCTCAGAAAATATTGATTTACACCGCCGTGTCGTGAATCGTGGCTTCCACCTGTTGGTGTTTCTTTAAATTCGAGGTTTCTGGTTGTGAGCGATGGGTGGGGATTTGACTGCTTGTTGTGGGAATATCCTGGCCAATTTTTTTCATCAATACATCGCGAATTTGAACATGCTCAGTTTCATTTGGAGTATTTATGTATTGGCGTTTAATGAAATCACATAAACAATTAAATGTAATTAGGCGGTTGTTAAACTCAATTTGGGATTCTTTCAGTATTGTTAAATGTTGATTTGTCCAGAAAAAGTCTGTTGCAGGGCGCTCTTTTATGCTGGTTGAGTTTATATTCATTTCTACAACATTATGCTCAGATATTGTAGTTGCTTTTTTTGGGTTTGTTTTATTCTGAGGCTTTCCCAGATAGCAGGTGGCTATATCAATAGCAGTGATGTCGGTGCCGATTAATTCTGGCCGATGCTGAGTGTATTCTCCCCTGAGGAAGTCTTTGAACTTGTGAACTAAATTTAGAGGATCGGATTCGTTTGGGTGCAGTAAATGCGAAATCAACTTTTTTGCAATATCTGCAGTTGTTGACGATCCTGGTACCAATTTCGGAAGAATGGCATTCAATGATTTCAGTTGATGAGTACTTACACTGTGTTTGTGTTGGAGCACATCCTCTGAAGCGTCAGGTGTTTGCTGCGTACTACTTATTGTGTCGGTCAGATTCCACAGTGCTTGTCTGGCCGTAACATTTTTTACTATCTGTTTTTCTAAGCTATCTGAATTAATGCATTGTAAAAGCCTTTTGGTTTGGGAAGCTATATTTGAAGATTTTGGAATATATTTAATGAAATAAGTTTCAATTAATTCTTTTGTTTTATTGCTAGCAGACAAAGTACGTTCAAAAGCTTCTTCTAGTAATGTGATGGTTCGTGGCGAAAGCTCTGTCTCTATAGTGACCTTCTTATTTTTCTCTTGATCCAGCAAGTACGTTGCTACGTTTGCATAACCATTTTGTTGAGCAGCTTCTGCAAGAAAGCTACTTTTATAATTTTGGTGACAGGAGTTTTCAGTTGATAATAAAAACTCAACCACATCCATTTTTTTATTCTCTAGCGCAAGTAATAAAGGAGATGCTCCGTTGGGTGAAGGTGCTTCTGGAATGCCATTATTTATAAGTAATTTAACCGCCTCCAAATGACCATTGGTACAAGCAATAGCCAACAATGAATCGCCGTTGTGGGTTATGTTCAGATCAATATGCTGCTCTATCAGGAACCTGATAATATCTATATGTCCTTTTTCAAATGCTATGGCAATGGGGTGTTCTGGCTTTCCCGTTTCAGTATCTATGCAATCGTGGAAAATATCTGGAGAGCCTTGTTTTAGGGCGTCTTTAATAAAATTCAAGTCACCGGTACGACAGGCTTCTAGTATTGTGCTGGGTTGATCTCTCTCTATTGGTACCGATTGAGGAGAGGGTAACCCGGTAGATGAAGGTGCTGATGTTGGAACTTCTTCATAATGAACTTGCACATTAACAGCTTGTATGTTCGATGATAGATGCATACATTTCCTGATATTGATTTTAATAATGGTTATGGGTGTAGTTAAAGTAGCCTAGCTGTGTAGATAGTATTAGACCGGGTTCTCATTTTTCCCCAGCAGAAGAGAGGATAATCTGATTCATGGATTTTGATTTATGTGACCCTGAACCTTTGGGCTTGACCTACTGGCTGGCTTCACGCAATCTAAAGATTAGTGGGGTATCAAAGCGCTAGGGCTTGAGCAGTAAAGCCATAGAGCAATGTCTTGCAGCCTGAGAGTGTGTATACTCGTTGATGGCGAATAATAAACAAGAACATGGTGATCGTGCTCTTTGTCTTCAGGTAGTATTTTAAAGAGTCTTGTTCAAGGCAGTTTATACTGTGGAACAGCACAGAAGGGGATTAGTTGATTATGGGAGCTCTGACGAAAGCGGATATGGCTGAACGCCTGAATACCGAGCTGGGTTTGAATAAACGGGAAGCCAAGGAAATGGTGGAGCTGTTTTTTGAAGAAATTCGTCAATCTCTGGAAAATAATCAACCGGTAAAGCTGTCTGGTTTTGGTAACTTCGATCTTCGGGATAAACGACAAAGGCCTGGACGAAATCCAAAAACAGGGGAAGAAATACCCATTTCACCCCGGCGAGTAGTGACGTTTAAGCCCGGTCAGAAACTCAAGGCAAGAGTGGAAAGCTACTCAGGAAGCGACCATGCAGGACACGGAACTCAGGACGAGTCAACTTCCGGCGATACCCAGTAAACGCTATTTTACTATTGGTGAAGTCGGTGAATTGTGTTGTGTAAAAACCCATGTACTTCGCTATTGGGAACAGGAATTTCCTCAGCTGTCACCTGTTCGTAGGGGGAATCGCCGTTATTACCGACATGAAGATGTGCTGCTGGTGCGGCAGATCCGCGATCTTCTCTATGACCAGCGATTTACTATTGATGGCGCAAGAACGCAATTGAAGAAAAATGCCTCCAGCAAACGGCTTGCTGAGCATCATGTTACGATTGACCAGGTTATTGCTGAGCTGGAAAGCGTGGTTGACATTCTAAATTAAACTTACAGCCTTTCCTTAATAAACACTTTTAATCTCTGACTGTTGATTAGCAGCGATTATTTCTCTGTAGACTGCCCTTAGGTACCCATTGTCATCTGATTGTCATAAATGATTCATAAAATGGTCAGGTTTTCAGAAGTTGGGTAGTCACCATGATAAAGATAATAAAACGACCGCTGTTCTATATTTTCCTGCTTATCGTTCAGGCAACTCTATGCCGTAATGTGCTGGCTTCAGAGATTCTTTTTACCATACATGGATCTAATACGGTTGGAGCCTCACTTGGCCCGGCACTGGCTGCAGGGTTTCTTGAAGATCAGGGGGCTTCTGATGTCAGAGTTCTATCTGATAAGTCCATCAATGAAAGCATGATCAAAGGTTTTATGGCTGCTGATAATAAAGAGGTCGCCATTAAAATTGAGGCTCATGGCTCATCAACGGGTTTCAAAGGGCTTCACTCTGGACAAGCCGATATTGCAGCTTCCTCCCGGCGAGGTAAAGAGTCTGAACGATCACTATTATGGGCAAACGGTGATTTGTTCAGTGAGCAATCTGAATATGTTATTGGTATTGATGGTCTTGCCATTATTGTGCATCCCGATAACCCGGTAAGCGCTCTGAGTGTTGATCAGGTGGCCAGGTTGTTTTCCGGATCAATCTCCAATTGGAAACAGTTAGGAGGGAGGGATCTGGCCGTAACACCGTTGGCCCGGGATGAACAGTCTGGCACTTGGGACACGTTCAAATCACTGGTTCTGGCCAAAAAACATAAGCTTGAAAATCGGGTAGAGCGCTTTGAGTCGAATGAAGTTCTGTCTGCAACGGTAGTGAGTACACTCGGTGGAATTGGCTTTGTCAGCCTTAATACGATTGGTGCAGCCAAACCTTTGAAAGTGGCTGACGCAGCTGGCAAGAGCCTGTCTCCTTCGGTGATCAATGTATCTACGGAGGATTATCTGCTAAGCCGTCGCCTTTACATGTATATGCCAGAAAATAATGATAAGCCAATGGCCAGAGCATTTCTGGAGTACGCTACTGGCAAAGAAGGGCAGTCTATTGTGGAGAGTGTCGGGTATGTGGCTCAGAGCATTCAACCCAAAGTTTCCGACCAAAGTGCCATGCCAGCAGACTATCAAAAGCTGGTTAATTCATTTGCAAGACTGTCGGTGAACTTTCGATTTGAACAGGGTAAGGCCAGGCTTGATAACAAGGCGGTTCGAGATATCGGACGGCTGGCAGATTTTCTGACAATAGATGATCGATCAATTCGCCTGATTGGTTTTGGAGATACGAACGATGACTCTCCTTTTTCCAAGACGCTGGCAAAGCTACGGGCTGATGTGGTTAGACGACATTTGGTTCGTGCCGGAGTGCCTCGTAGAAGCATAGAGCTTTTAGGGTATGTGCCGGTGGTTGATAAAAATCTTGAAGTGAGTCAGTTACGTGAAATTCGTGATCGGCGAGTTGAAGTGTGGTTGGTAGTGACAGCGGATAAAAATGGGCTATCCGGCTGAATGAGTGGTGGCTTTTCGTTTGGTTGTCCAAACACTCTTGGCTTATTGAGCGATTTACAGAGGGCTTGCTATGCCCTGTATCGCTTAGTATTCCATGAGTTTGTATGGCCGGCTGAGTTGGTTACGCCTTCCAGAGACTCAGACTAAGCAGCCTGAGTCTCTAATTTTCATTCTATTGCCTGCGACGAGGGCTATTAACGTGGTCATATTCACCCTCTGATGGATTATTTTTGTCAACCCAGCCTTCGAGGTGATTCAACTACTCCGGAGCGCCTTTCTAACGGCTTGTTGGCTTCGGCGCTATAGCCGGTTTGGACATTTGCATTCTAATATGTCTGATAGCGCTGTCTTGGACAATTTGCTTTAAGGAATCACCGGCTAATTGTTTTGAGGTATACATTTTGCTTGCTTCTTCTAAAGCTTCTTCCAAATTGTTAGCTTTTTTAATACAGGCTTGTCCTTTATTATTTCCGTGGACATCAGCAACTAATTTTTTTGCAGCAGTACGTACTTCAGTATTATTGACCTTAGTTTGAAATTTTGTTTTAAGCAGGTCGTGTACTTCTTCCGGTGAAAGCGAGTTTAGGATATTTATGATATCTTTTTCATTTTGGAGCTGGTCAGGATTCAGATTGTCACTGTTTAGTGTATTGAAAAATTTAGATAATGGGCCGGTTTGACTGCTTTGTATCTTGGCCTCTTCCATGATCAGCTGATATTGTGAGTCCGTTTGAACAAATGATGGCCCTCTGTCAGTCCTGCCCTGTAAAATAATATTATTTATCGTCTGTTCCAGGTTTGCTTCAGTAATATTTCCGTTATCAATTTCTTTTTTAATTTCGCTCTCGGTAATGAAAGAGCCGGTTCTACCAACACCTGCTCTACAATGAACGATTTTTTGTGGTGATCCGTCGTGGCTCTCCACTGTTTTTTTGAAGTTTTTGTAATACCCGAGCTGCTCCCCTTTGGGAACACCGTGGTCTGGCCATTCTTTGAAGTGAAAGACGGTGGTTTCTTTACCTTTAGCTTCACCGTCATCTGTAAGTGGCCATTGACCATCGATGGTTTCTTGAATATACAGTTTCACAATGTCGTATCCTGCTTCGCTTGTCACAGACATAGTGTTTACAGCGACAGTTTCGTTTCCATACTGATAGCTCTCTACGTGACCCTGATCAGGCCAATACTGTGATTTGAGATCTCCTTTTTCATCAGCTTGGCCTGTCAGGTTGACTACGGTATCTGAATCGCTGTTTTTAATCATGCTGAAGAAGGCAGGGATAGAGTTCTGATCTTTATCTTTGGCGCCAATCAGCGGAGCTTGAGTGGCAATATAGGAATTATTAAATACGTAGTTGGCGTTCATAGGCTGATCTGTAAGAGTATGAACAGCTGTTTTTACAGGGGGGAGTATATTGCTAAATCGTGCACCACCATGAATTTGATCGAATTGGTAAGTCTCTTGGTTTGCTAAAACCTGCTTAGTTTCTGAGGCTAAGTTGTTAAACTTGACTTTATAATCGACCGAAGGCTGAGAGTTGTTTTGCCTGGCTAATCCTTGTGGGCCTATGAACATGTAATCGTCATCTCTACTGGATGGCACAGATTCAGTAGGTGCTTGCTGCAAACCATCATATTGGCTAAGAAAGGTGCGTACTTGATCAGCGGAGACTTTTTGAGCACGCCTATCAGAAATGGAAGAGATATTTTCCTTTCCAAGAGTTTTTGCCAGTTGTGACTTGATGCTTTTGTAATCTGTGCTGAAGTGTCTTTTAATTGACTTTAAAGCTCTGGTGACGGATGAGTCTTTTTCAGTTGTTTGAAAAGCTTCAAATCTTTGACGTAAATCCGAGATTTCCTGATTTTTACCGTGATTACTACCTTGAATATCCATAATCTCTTCCTTGAGTTAAATATATATCCAGATTGATTTTAGTTCAAAGTCAATAAGTTTAATGACTTTTAAACTATCGCCGCTTACCGGGCTTAAAGGGCTTTTTCTCTTCAGGCGCGTTGAAGACCAGATACAGTTCCATTAAAACTTCAGGAATTTGACTGCACATGTCTTCAACCAGCTCTTCATTTTTGCGGATATCCTTAAACTCCTGCTCATCATCAAACAGACCGGAGGCCAGCATAATGGGCAACAGAAGTTCACATACTTCCTGTTCATTACTGACAAACCAGGCATCTTCGTTCAGGAAATGTGCCACCATAAAGCCGGTACACCAGTTGGCCAGAGCATCATCATCGTGATCCTCCAGCTCGGCTTCGCAGGATAGGAAAAACCCTTCTTCCTCATCATTGAAGCCACGGTCAATAGTGGTTTGAACTTTCTGAATGAGTCTGTTCAGTTCTTTGGCCTGTTCTGAAGGCAGGTCAACCTTCTGATCAAAAACACTCTCGTTACGCTCATGTTCGGTAAGATCAGTTGGGCAGATTGTCAGGGCGGTCAGAAATCCATGAAGGCCGTGGTAGTCGAGAGTACCTTCATTTTTTTCAGAGAATGGCTGAAGAAAAGCTTCCAGCGAGGCCCGTGTGTTTGGCATGGAATCATGTCCTGTGAATACGAGATGAGCATTCTACTCTGCCTGCATGACGCTGAAAAGCAGAGTGATTTCTTTGCTCATTTAAAAATAAACATTTATATGAAGCAGTCATCGGCAATATGTCACATATACTTTTCTGCTTATGGTTGAGTAAGAAACCGGTCTTTTTAATTATCAAGAACTACCCCGTAGTTCCAGTACGGATGGGATAAACATTGGAAAAATCAGATGGTATGTCTGGGTGTACATCAAGATCTATGGGCAATTTAGCAGCGCATGATGTTTCTGGAAAGGATCGCCGAAGCAGCTCTGTTTTTGTTACCTCTGGCGCAAATCAATTGCCTGCTCCTGTCGGTTACCAGCGGTCATTGAGTGAAGTTGGCTGGAAATCTGTTCTTGATAGACAAGCCTGTGGGCTGCGAAGTGTTGCTAGTCCGATGATGTTTACTGAGGAAGGTGGAATGGTGTTCTCTAACGCCAATAGTCCTCGGGCATGTAACAACGTTCCTGCTCATGTGCCTCGATGCTGGATATCTCAAGTGGATGCTCGCGGTATATCGGTTAAGCATTCATCGCGATCAACACCTGCCAGGGTATTGTCTTTGCCAAACGCTGATAGGTTGTTAAAGAGAGTGCCTGAATTTGTTATTCCAGTAGAAATTAAACTATTCACCCATAAAAGGAAGCCGGTAGTTTTAACACATGAGGATCAAAAGGAAATTTGCGGCTTTGAACCCCTTATTAAACATTCATCGCTGATTGGATTGGATTTTCCTGATAAAGAGCCCATGTTGATAGATAAGAAGATGCTTCCTCATAAACGTATCCTTTTTCAAAAACGTTCTGGGGATGTTGTTATACCGATATATGACTCAGAAGCTGATTCTGTATGTCATAATTTGGTTGAATCTCTTAATAAGGAACTCCCGGGGCTACCAGTCTTCTTGTTGAGAATATTGGAGGAAAACTTTGTAAATAATCCCAGCCTTTATATTGCATCCACATTTAATTATGCTCTCACTAATAAAACGCCGGATGATTTAAGAGAAGTAAGCATAGAAATAACAGAGGATAAAGAGAAACGATCTGTGAATTTTTATGAAAAAATAAAATACGTTAGTTTTTTCGATAAAATGAAAGTCAAGCCGTTGGACGGTGATTGTGCAATAACTGCAAATATATATTTGGTGCAAAATAAACTTGGAGATGTGTTCGGTGACTGGAGCCTGAAACGCTGCTCAATAGATATGGTGTTTGAGACGGTATTGAAAAAAAACAAACAAAATAATCGGTTGTCGGGAAGAAGGGCAGAGGCAGTAAAAAGATCAACTGGTATTCCTTGTGAGTTGAATCTAGTGACGAGGTCGAAATCGATTTGCTTCTCTGAACTCTATAAACCTGATGGCTTCTTCCAGCATGATGAGTCTGCGTGGCTGGCTAGTATTCCTGTACACCTTGCGAAGGCAAAGCTGGAGATAGGTAAAATTAGTCAGAACTTTTCTGAAGCATTAGTGGCAAAAAGCTGGGAGAAAATTGAAGGAGGATTAATAGATGTGCCAATGCCTTTGGAAATTGGAGGATTAATTTCGACGCTAAAACAATTTTCACCAGGAACTAATAGGTATCAAGAGTTTATTTTTGGTAGTGTGACAGTAATGGGGTCGCTGAATCAGGATGATCAGGATGAATTTATGGGATCGTTGGCAACTGCTTGTCAAGAAGTATGGGGTAAGCAGCTGTCTTCAGTAATAGATCGATATCTAGCGCTGGATTTGATCACGATTATTGAAAAGGATAGGAGCTCTTTGATTAATGCAGGTAAGCCAGCCTATTTTATAGAAGCGTGTAATAGAATTTCTCGTTCTGCAGAAGTCTTCAAGCAGGCATTGACGTCAGTGAAAGAGTTGAAGTTACTTTATGAATATTTGAATAATGATGTTTCAGTCATAACAATTAAGGAAGTTATGGTATGTTGCTTAAAAGCCAGTTATGAATTAATGAAACACAATATGTCTTTCAGATGTGCAAAAGAGGGATTTGGAAAGATTGGAAATATTGAAATAGGTGATGATGTAAAGCATATTATTGGTACTAGTAATGGAGTTTCTACTATGGGGTGCAATCTCCTCAGAGTTATTGTTCCGGATGTGTTGGCAAAAATTAGGGGGCGTGTAGCAGGTGACGACACTTCTATTTTGTATTTTGATCAGTGTGCCGACGTTGTAGAGGGTTTTAACCCATCTTTTGACAAGCCGGATGAGATTGATCAGATTTATGATGCAGCATTGATTAAACTCAGGAGCTATGTTCCATCCACCCTCGGACAGCCGTCTTACTCCGCTCATAGGAAGGAAACAGTCGTTTGGTAAAACATGGGGTGCGGAAGCTTAAGCAACTCCGTATACTTTTCACTTTTGAATTTGGCTGTTTTTGAAGTTCATGTCAGACCCTGCTCTCAATATTTTAAACGACACGTTTGGCTATCCATCGTTTCGAGGATTTCAGCAAGATGTCATTGCAGAAGTAGTGGCTGGCCGTGACGCTCTGGTTCTGATGCCTACGGGTGGAGGGAAGTCTCTCTGCTATCAAATTCCTGCATTGATACGAGGTGGCACGGCAGTTGTTGTGTCTCCGCTGATCGCGCTGATGGAAGATCAGATAAATAGCCTGAGGGAGCTCGGCATTCGAGCGGATTGCTTGCATTCCGGAATGTCTCCAGAAGATCGTCAGCAAGTGGAGCGAGAGCTGTTGATGGGCGATCTGGATCTGCTTTACGTGGCTCCAGAGCGACTGTTGACGGAATCTATGTTGCGTTTGCTGGATCAAATGCAAGTTGCTCTTTTTGCTATCGATGAAGCGCACTGTGTTTCCCAGTGGGGGCATGACTTTCGTCCGGAATACCTTCAGTTGCACCACCTGCAGGAACGCTTTCCTGCCGTTCCAAGAATTGCCCTAACGGCCACAGCGGATAAGCGCACCCGTCAGGAAATTCGTGCGCGTCTCGGATTGCAATCCGCCAGGGTGTTCATTGACAGTTTTAATCGTCCCAATATTTTTTATCGTATCAGCCAGAAAAAGCAGGGTAAGCAGCAGTTATTGAAATTTCTGGAGAAAGAACATCCAGAAGATTCTGGCATTGTTTATTGTCTTTCCCGGAAAAAGGTTGAACAAACGGCAGAGTGGTTGAGCCAGGCTGGGCGTAAAGCCATTCCCTATCATGCAGGCTTGCCGCCTGAGCAGCGAAAAGCTAATCAACATCGTTTTATTGCGGAAGAAGGCATTATCGTAGTGGCCACCATTGCCTTTGGCATGGGGATCGATAAACCAGACGTGCGTTTTGTTGCGCACTTGGATTTGCCCAAAAGTATCGAAGCGTATTATCAGGAAACCGGCCGTGGTGGGCGTGATGGGCTGCCCGCAACAGCTTGGATGGTTTATGGTCTTCAGGATGTGGTATTGCTCCGGCAAATGCAGGCTCGATCAATAGCGAGTCAGCAAGTGCAGCAGGTGGAGCGGCAGAAGCTGGAAGCGATGCTTTCGCTGTGTGAAGTCACCGGTTGCCGTCGTCAAGTACTACTGAATTATTTTGATGAACCACTGGATAAACCCTGTGGCTATTGCGATCTCTGTCTGGAACCTGCAGAAGTGTGGGATGGCACAGAAGCAGCACAGAAAGCACTGTCGTGTATCTACCGCAGCGGTCAGAGTTTTGGTGTCGCACATCTGGTCGATGTGTTGCAGGGTAAGCAAAATGATAAGGTTCGCCGCTTTGGTCATGATCGGTTAAGTACTTTTGGCATTGGCAACGAACTGGATCAGAATGGCTGGCGCTCAGTATTCCGACAATTGGTGGCACGAGGGTATGTAAATGTGGATGTTGATGGCCACGGCGCCCTGAAACTAAACGATAGTTGTCGATCAATTCTTAAGGGCAATGAACGTATAGAGCTGCGGCGTGATCGCTATGAGCCTTCTACTAAGTATCAGAAGGAGTACAAAGAAGTCGGCCGGGTGGTGGTGGAAGAGCACGATCAGCAACTTTGGGAAACCCTGAGGCAGTGGCGCCGGAGCCATGCAGAAGAACAGAGCGTACCAGCCTATGTCATCATGAATGATAAAACGCTGATGGAGCTGATAAAGCATCGACCAACAACGCATCTTGAGCTTTCCCGTATCTCCGGGATCGGCCAACATAAGCTGGAAAAATACGGTGACGATTTGTTGGCAGTGTTAGGCACTGTTGACGTTGAAATCAATTAAAGGATCGTCTATGTCTATTCGTGTGTATTCACTTTCACCGTAGGAGCACTCTGGGTGCGCTGTATTTGAGTTCTGGGGCTTTGGCAGCAGAGCAGTAAGCAGGCGTGTTCCTATTGAGGGTGAGAGTGTTGCTTACGAAATAGGTCTTTAGAAAAAAGTGATGGCTGCGTCAGTGGAGTCTTGAATATTTCTGCCGGTTGTTCAGTTGATTGTGGCCTGTGCTTTTCCTGCGTACGTCAATGGTCCTCTACAGGTTGTGCACAAGTAGATCGTTCCTCGCTGTGAACGGTTGTGTCGCACAGTGCTGAGGGCGATTTCCCTGCCTTTGCAATGACATTGATAAAGCCACTGTCTTCGGCTGCTTCTGCCGGTATCGTAACTGTGGCAGCGATCCGCTGGCAGTCTGAATACCTTTATCATTATACCCTGCCATTCCCTTCCGTGAGCCCGAATTCGTGGGCCGAAAAGGTCATAGGCCAGAAGGTGCGCTACTTCGTGAGCGACAGTTTGCTGAATAAAATGCTCGCGGTTCTCCTGTAACAGCACTTTATTAAAACGCAGCTGATGCTTTTCGATCCAGGCTTGACCAGCCGTTGCGCCGGTGAGATCCAGACGAATGTAAGGTCGTTTAAATGATTTCTGGAAAAAGCGTTCGGCTTCCTGATACAGCTCAAGCACGCGTTGTTCGATTTGGTGAAGGTCGTTCTGCAACGGTTTATTATCCTCCTGATGTTGAGCTGGAAGGTTGAGCTGGAAGGATAGCGGATTATCGGTAGCTGGAAAATGGGTATAATCGCCGGTGATAAATCACAGACATAAAAATGGCCGCACAAGGCGGCCAAATCTGAAAAGCAGGGCTCAGTAGCTTTGGACGTATTCGGGCCCAATGCCCATGCCCCAGAAGATCACGGTGGTGATCATAATGGACACTAAAACCACTAAACCAATGCAAAGAATGGAACTGGCGTAAATAAATCCCTGTTCTTTGGGAATTTTCATGAAGATATGGAGTCCACTATAGAGTAGGTAAGCTGTTGCTGAAACAGCGGCTGTCCCTGCACAGATTGCTACCCAGAGTGAAGGGTAAAGCCCGCTGAGGCCAATCAGAAACAGTGGATAGGCGGTATAGCAGGTGAAGGCTGTGCAGTCGGTCAGGCTGGGATTGCTGTTAAAGTTGCTGCTCATCCATTGCATGAACCAGCTCATGACGGCAACACCGCTGATGGTGGCGAGCCAGGCCAGAAGGGCCATCCAAAGGGCGCTGTCGCTGGTAAGACGCACGACATCATCATTGCCGGGCAGTGACCAGCCCACCATGGTGGTACCGATGTAGGTTGAAATAGCTGGCAAGGCTGCCAGCCAGATGATTTGACCAAGGTAAAGCTGAAGAAGACCGGGCGGGTTTTTACGAATACTGTTCCACTCGTGGTCCGGCTCAGTAAGTAAACCCCAGAAATGGCTAAGGATCATGGTTGTGCCTCCATGTCTTGGTTAGCAATCAGCCTTCTCGGTCGTTAATAGAGAAGGTGCTGATGCTCACCGGCGGTTGACCGTTTGTTGTTATTATAGTTATTGGCTATCTGTCGCTGCTTTGTGTGCAGCGTTGTATGACAGAACCGCTTGTAGCCGCCCCACAGTGATTACATGTATTTTTATAAATGTAAATATTGGTGATGTAAATAAATATTTTTAATGCCAATTTTGTGAGTCAGTAGGTATTCTATAGAAATCACATTTTTTATGAGGAAAGTATGCTTAAAAGGATCGACAAACTCATGCTGGGAACACTACTGGGGCTGATTGCACTTTCAGCGGGTTATCACTGGTTGTTGCCAACAAGCGAGCCACAGGAAGTGGCTGAACTGAAAGAAATTCCTTCTCATCTGCCGGATTTTGGCAGCATCGTCGATGTAAAAAGCAAGAAAAGTGCTTTCTTTGATTACGTTCTACCGATGGTAGAGCGAGAGAATCAAGTCATCTTGCAGAATCGCCAACAGTTGCTTGAGTTGTCGGCAAAAACGACGCTCTCTGAGGATGAAGCTGGCTGGGTGAAGAGCCTGGCCAAACGGTATCGTCTAAAAAATATTGAAACGGTTGACCGAGCGCTATTTGAAACGTTGCTGCCCCGGGTGGATATTATTCCCGCCTCACTGGCTCTGGCGCAATCTGCCAATGAGAGTGCTTGGGGAACGTCCCGTTTTGCGACGCAGGGTAATAACTTTTTTGGACAATGGTGTTTCAGTCCGGGCTGCGGAATTGTTCCTAGTGGCCGCCCTGAAGGGAAAACCTATGAAGTGCAAAAGTTTGAGACGGTTTACGCTTCTGTGCAGGCGTATATGCATAACCTGAACACCAATCATTCTTATCAGTCGTTGAGAACGATGCGTGAGAGTAACCGGGAAAAGCGCTTGCCAGTATCCGGTGTAAACCTTGCCCAGGGGCTTGGTGCATACTCGATTCGTGGTGATGACTACATTCAGGAACTGATTGCCATGATTAACAGCAACGAGCTTATCCAGTATGATGACGATGATCAGGGGTAATCAGACTCTGTTGACATAACCCAAGAGAGAGGGAGTTCCTATGAATGACAAAGATAAAATAATGACTCGTTCTCCTTCTCTTCGCCGGCCTTTCTGGTTTCTGTTTTTATTATTTTCTGTCGCATTTTCAGTCAATACTCAGGCAGCACAGGCCAGTGAGTACTGGGCTGTTTGGGATGGTGGTGATGAGGGTTTCAGAAAAACAGTGAATCATCAGAACTGGCAGGATATTCTGGATGAATATCTTGTCGTCCATTCAGCGGGTAATACTTTTCGGTATCAGGCAGTTTCACAAGCAGACCGTGAGAAACTAAAAGATTACCTGAGTCGTCTATCAACCGTTGAGCCTTTGTCTTATTCAAAGGCGGAACAGAAAGCGTTCTGGATCAATCTGTATAATGCCCTGACTGTGGATCTTATTCTGAAAAACTATCCTCTTGAGTCCATAACGGATATCGGTCCTTGGTATCGTTTTGGCCCATGGGATGAAAAGGTGATTACCGTTGCTGGCCTGCCGCTTACGCTGAATGATATCGAGCACAGAATACTCAGGCCTTTATGGGAAGATAACCGGATTCATTATGCGGTGAATTGTGCCAGCATGGGTTGTCCGGATTTATCACCACAGGTTTTTACCGCGGCCAATACAGAGCAATTACTGGATAAACTGGCCGATCGGTTTGTTAGCCAGGAGAAAGGTGTAACCTGGATTGACGGCAGGTTGGTTCTGTCGCGAATTTATGAATGGTATGAAGTGGATTTTGTCGACAAAGATGGCGTGTTACTGCATTTACAGAAATACGCCCGGCCTGATACTGCGAAAAAAATCAAGAGTCATACCGGTATTGTGAAGTACCGGTATGACTGGCGGCTGAACGAACCGCAATAAAGCAATCAGGGCTCGAAGTTGAGCACCTGTACCCCGTTATTTTCTTCTTGAATGCTGATATTGCCAGAAAAAATAAACTGGTTATCAGCATGCTCATAATCTTTACGTTCTGAGCTGCGATCGACCGTCAGGTTTTTAAAATCAAACAGCTCTGTGTCGCCCATCTGTGATGGCGCAATATTCTGCATGGCCGTAAAAATGGACTCGATACGACTAGGGTGCTTCTTTTCCCATTCTGTCAGCATGGCTTTGATATTCTGGCGCTGAAGGTTTTCCTGAGAGCCGCAAAGGTTGCATGGAATGATTGGGAACTCCATCTGGTCAGCAAAGGCGGTGATGTCTTTTTCCCGGCAATAGGCCAGAGGGCGAATCACGACGTTTCGGCCATCATCAGAGCGAAGCTTTGGCGGCATGCCGGCCAGTCGTGAACCGTAAAACATGTTCAGGAACATAGTTTCGACGATATCGTCTTTATGATGGCCAAGGGCGATTTTGGTGGCGCCGATGTCTTCAGCAAAGGCGTAGAGTGTACCCCGTCTCAGTCGTGAGCAAAGGCCGCAGGTGGTTTTACCCTCAGGAACCTTTTCCTTAACAACCGAGTAGGTATCACGGTTGATGATGTGATAAGGCACACCAAGGCCATCCAGATACTCAGGCAGTATTTCTTCCGGAAAGCCGGGTTGCTTTTGATCCAGATTCACGGCAACCAGCTCAAAGTGGATGGGTGCGCTTTTCTGCAGGCTCATCAGGATGTGGAGCATTGTATAGCTGTCTTTCCCCCCGGACAGGCAGACCATGACCCGGTCACCGTCTTCAATCATATTGAAGTCTTCGATGGCTCTGCCTGCCATGCGTCTCAGCTTCTTCTGCAGTTTATTGAAGCCGTGCTTATCAGAACCGGTCAGGTTGGTTGTGGTCATAGGGTTGGTTTCAGCTGTGTCTAAAAGGAAATCCGTTAATTATATCTGCCGCTCAGCTTTCAACCAAGTCAGGGTTTTAGGAATCGACGGTAGGTATCGATTAATTATATTGGCAGCGATGCCACGATATTGAGAACGATGATCTACTATTGATAATTGGGATTGATCAGGGACAGTTTACGATCGAACGCCACTGGCGGTAATATAAATATTGTCAGGATGTCTCTCATAGCTACAAAACCATCTGATGAAATTCTATAAACCTCGGAACGGGGTTAACAATAATAGTGTTTCCAGTATTGGAGCAGGGGTTGCAAAATGTCAGACCATGAAAAGTCAAAAATCAGGTTGCTGGCTCGTCGTGACGAGCTGAATATCAGACTGGGAAGCATCAAAGATGATGTGACCCGAAAAAACAGCGCAGACTGGTCGGAGCAGGCTCAGGAGCGTGAAAACGACGAGGTGATGGATGCTCTCGGTAACGAGGCAGTCATGGAACTTCGCAAGATTAATAAGGCGCTGGATCGGATTAATGAAGGTGAGTACGGCTACTGTGATGGCTGTGGTCAGGAGATACCCGGGCAACGCCTGGAAGTGATGCCCTATGCGGATTATTGTGTCGGGTGCGCAGAAGCACAAGGCCTCTGACAACGGTTTATCAAGATAAAGCCTGCCGAATGCCTCAAGCAGGCTTTAGAAGCTGTTCACAATCTTTCTGCGAGCTGCAAACGATGATAAAACGCCCCTGTTTTTCAGTTTTCTTCGTTACGTAGCGCCACTATGCTCCTCAAAAAACTGAAAAACAGGAACATTTTCTCCTCGTTTTCGCTATTCGCAAAAGATCATGAACAGCTTCTTATATCTGCGTTCTGATTAAAGTAGTCAGATTCCTCTCGAGAGCTCCCCGATTCAATGATCTGTTTCTGATAACTGTCACAGAAGCTCTTGATAGTGCCAGGGTTTCTGCTGTGGAAATGTTTGTACCAAAGTCGGCCCATGGAACGAACATCATCCTTGCCAATTAACTCCAATGTAGTGCCTGAACGCAGGTAAATCATCCAGGCAATAGCCGTTGCATAGGCCAGATTGGTCGCCAGCTCATGGTGAGGATGGGCGAGAAACTCCCGTTGGCTGGCCAGCCCCCTTACTTTGCTTGAGAGTTCTGGCTGTGTGGCTAAAAACTGATCCCAGACTTTACGGTGCATTCTGGGGGATATCTGATAAATCCCAAGCGCGTGCTGATTAGCAATTTTCAGGTGGAAGCCAAGGCCAGACTCTCTGGCGGCGGTGCCAAGCAACAAGTTTTCAGCGGTTGGGCTCCACATGCCCAGATGTTTCAGAGCCGGACGGACCACATAATGCCTCAGCTCCTTGGCGCAGATTCCCATTCCTCAAGTCCTTTTGTGGGATAAAAAATGCTAACAACGCCTGTCATTAGCCTTATTCAAATATCGTATCACCATCGGATTTCTAAACAGATAGCTGAAAGCAAATTTGGTGGATCGTACTAATTACATGGCCGTCTTTTTTGAGGTAGGTTGCTCGGAAACTAATAGCCTCAAAACGAGGGGGAAGTATGCAAGTACGTCGGACTGCATTATCTGCGGCAGTATTGATGGGGTTGGTATCAATCACCGGAGCTGCATCGGCTGCCACTATTGATCTTCGCGTGCTGGAAACCACGGACATTCACGCCAATGTTATGGACTACGACTATTACAAAGGCAAACCTACCGCCAAGCATGGTCTGGTTCGGGTAGCGACGCTGGTTAACCAGGCTCGTGATGAGGTGACCAACAGTGTGCTGGTTGATAACGGCGACTTGATTCAGGGCTCCCCCATGGGTGACTATATGGCAGCCAAAGGCTTGAACCCCAAGGATGTTCACCCGGTTTACAAGGCAATGAATCTGCTGGATTATGATGTTGGCAACATTGGTAATCATGAATTTAACTACGGTCTCGAGTTCCTTAACGAAGCCGTCAATGACGCTAACTTCCCTTATATCTGCTCCAACGTTGTCGATGCCAAAACCGGCAAGCCTATCTTCCAGCCATACATTATCAAAGATCAGTCGTTCAAAGACTCCGACGGTAAAATGCAAACCATTCAGGTAGGCTACATTGGCTTTGTACCGCCTCAGGTGATGCAGTGGGATAAGAAAAACCTCGAAGGTAAAGTGATTGCTGGCGACATTCTTGAAGCTGCCAAAAAATACGTACCGGAAATGAAGAAGAAGGGGGCAGATGTCGTCATTGCCATTCCTCATTCTGGTCTGAGCTCTGAGCCTTATAAGGCGATGGCTGAAAACTCGGTGTACTTCCTGTCAGAAGTGGAAGGCATTAATGCCATCATGTTTGGTCATGCTCATGCTGTGTTCCCGGGCAAAGGCTTTGAAAAAATCCCGGGCGTTGACCTGGAAAAAGGCACCATCAATGGCGTACCTTCCGTTATGCCGGGTCGCTGGGGCAGTCATCTGGGAATGGTTGATCTGACGTTGGATGACGCGAGTGGTGATTGGGAAGTGGTTTCCGGTAAAGCCTCTGTGCGTCCAATTTTTGACCGTGCTTCCGGCAAGCCAACGGTTGAAGCGGATGCTGAGCTGGTGGCCAGTATAAAAGCTGAGCATGAAGGCACTCAGGATTTTGTCAATCAGCCAATTGGTAAAGCGTCTGATGTAATGTACAGCTTCCTGGCACTGGTTCAGGACGATCCAACGGTTCAGATCGTCAATAATGCCCAGATCGATTATGTGGAGCGTTTCATTCAGGGCGATCCGGATCTGGAAGGCATTCCTGTCCTTTCAGCGGCTGCGCCTTTCAAAGCGGGTGGTCGTAAAGATGACCCATCCGGCTACACCGAAGTGGAATCCGGTACTCTGACGTTTAGTAATGCCGCGGATTTGTACCTGTACCCGAATACACTGGTGGCACTGAAAGTCACTGGTAAAGAGGTGAAAGCGTGGCTGGAGCGTGCAGCTGGTCAATTCAACCAGATTGATGTGAACAGTTCTGAGCAGCAGTCTCTCTTAAACTGGGATACGTTCCGTACCTATAACTTTGATGTTATTGATGGCGTTGAGTATCAGATCGATGTTTCCAAGCCTGCCCGCTTCAACGATAAAGGTGAGCTGGCTAACGACACACATCGAATAATCGGCCTGAGTTATCAAGGGAAACCGGTGAAGGATGATCAGCCGTTTATCATTGCAACCAATAATTATCGTGCCTACGGCGGTGGTAACTTCGCTGGTAACGGTGAAGATTTTATTGTGTTTGCTTCTCCCGATGAAAACCGTACGATTTTGTCTAACTACATTTCGGCTCAGACCAAGGAAAAGGGTCAGGTTATCCCGAGTACGGATAATAACTGGCGTCTGGCACCAATCAAGTCTGACAAGAAATTGAATGTCACCTTTGAAACCTCTCCATCCGAGAAGGCTAGCCAGTTTATTCAGGCTAAATCAGCATACGATGTGAAGAAGGTTGGAATGGACGACAACGGTTTTGCACTTTATCAGATTAATCTGGTTCGCTAAGAAGCAAAAAAAGGGGCTTTGAAGCCCCTTTTCTTTACCTGGAATAAACGTCAATTCAAGTGAGGTTTATTCACCTTCAAACTGACACAATGAATAGGTGGCAATGCCAGCCTGATTCAATCTGTCTGCACCTTTCAAATCAGGTAGATTGATAATGGCGGCCGCTTCCAGTGTGCTTGCTCCGGCTTTCCTTAACAGTTCATCCGCGGCCAGCAACGTTCCGCCGGTGGCGATCAGATCGTCAACCAGAAGGACTTTTTCACCGGCCTTAACTGAGTCTTCATGCATCTCCAGTGTCGCCTTTCCGTACTCCAAATCGTATTCAACGCTTAATGTACTTCCTGGCAGCTTTCCTTTCTTGCGAAATAGAATCAGTGGCTTATTCATCAGGTAAGACAGCGTAGAACCCATAAGAAAGCCACGGGCATCAAGAGCACCGATACGATCAAATTCTTTCTGCTCATAGCGTTTTACCAGAACGTCTACGGTCTTACGCCAAGCTTCAGGGTTTTCAAACAGAGTGGTGATGTCTCTGAACAGGATGCCTTCATGGGGCCAGTTCGGAATGGTTCTGATCTGTGACTGGAGGTAGTCCTGAACGGATAAAGAACCCTGAACGTCGGAGGTTTCGTTCGTATGCATGTCTTTTTTTTGGGCGGAATGAAATGATAAGAAGCTACCATGGTAGCTTCTTGCGAGAATAAAGTCAGGCGCTGGTGGCGATCTGATTTACATCAATGTTCTTGCCACCGGCCAGAGAGCAGAGTTCAACCGGGTTGTGGATTTCAATCTCTTTGCCCACCGCAGAAATCATTCCACTTTTTTGGAATCGGGTGAATACACGACTCACTGTTTCTACAGCCAGTCCAAGGTAATTACCCATTTCGTTGCGGGACATGGACAGGCGGAACGACTGTGATGAAAAACCACGGCGTCGGAAACGGCTGGCCAGATTAATCAGGAAAGTCGCAATACGTTCATCGGCGTTTTTCTTGGAGAGCAACATCATCATCTGCTGGTCTTCACGGATGCGTTTACTCATAAGGCGCATCATGTGACGACGAAGCTCAGGGAACTGATCAGAGAGTGTTTCCAGCTGCTCGAAAGGAATCTCACAGATCATGGTGGTTTCCATGGCCTGTGCTGATACCGGGTAGGCATCAGTGTCCATACCGCTCAAACCAAGTACTTCGCTGGGCAGGTAGAAGCCGGTGATCTGTTCTTCACCTTCGTTCGTGGCGGTGTAGGTTTTGATAGCGCCGGAACGAACGGCGTAGAGGCTGTCAAAAGGATCACCTTCAAGGAACAGGTGCTCGCCTTTTTTCAACGGACGCCCACGCTTGATGATGTGATCAAGCTGGTCAATATCCTTGATGCTGAGTGCCAGTGGCAGGCACAGCGAACTTAGACTGCAGTCTCTGCAGGCAACATGGCTGGGCTGTCGGACGTTGGGCTTTGACGTCATTGAGAGGCCTCAAAGTCGTATTTGCAAGATTTAACACTATTGTAAGGAAAATGTTATCACTGAGACAATCTGGCAAATACTTATAAATTAACAGTCATTTGGGGTTCACCCCATTACTTTATTGAACAATATTCGACCATAAAAACTTGATATAGATCATCTTACGGCTGGAAGGGGATTTTGCACTGATGTTTTGATTAAATCAATGTGAGTATTTATGCCGATAGGTGATCTTCAGTTGGAGCTGTTGGGCAGGTGTTGTGTAGGTGGGAAGAGGGTCAGATGTATTTCCGACCCTTCTATACGTCATATGACTTTTGAATAAAGCGGCTTTTCTTTCATTTCGGGTTGGTTCAGATAATAGTCAAACTGCATACAAATATTACGAATCAGCAGTTTGCCACTTGGCGACACTTTAAGTTTGTTGTCATTGGAGAGGCTCAGCAGTCCATCGTTCAACATGGGCTCTAGTCTTTCCAGCTCCTGATGGAAATAGTCTCTGAAGTTGATACCAAACTGTTTTTCTATCTTGTCGAATTCAAGCTCAAACTGGCAAATAAGCCGGGTAATCACCGCCTGACGAATTTTATCATCAGCCGTCATTTGCAGGCCTCGAACAGTGGGTAACTGGTTTTTATCCAGCGCGCCGTAGTATTGCGCTTCTTCTGTCGAATTTTGAATGTAAGTGTCGCCTACCTGACTGATAGACGAAATGCCCATACCGACCAAGTCGCAATGACTGTGGGTAGTGTAGCCCTGAAAGTTTCTGTGAAGAGTTCCGTCTTCCTGGGCAATAGCAAGATCATCATCGGGCAGGGCGAAGTGATCCATGCCGATATAGACGTAGCCTTGCTCGAGTAACCTTTCTGTGGATTTCTGGAGAATCTCCAGTTTCATTTCCGGGGCTGGCAGGTCCGCATCATTGATGCGCCGCTGTGGTTTGAAGCGGTGTGGTAAATGCGCATAGTTGAACAAGGACAGACGATCCGGCGCCATGTCGATAACCCGATCAATGGTGTTCATAAAGCTATTGGTGTTCTGAAATGGCAGGCCGTAAATCAAATCCATATGAACGGACTGGAAAGCCATCACCCGAGAGGCGTCCAGAATGGATTGAATCATGCTTTCTGGCTGCACGCGATTAACGGCTGCCTGAACTTTCGGATCAAGATCCTGAACACCCATGCTGATTCGGTTGAACCCTTGATCTCGTAACGTTCCCATCATTGACCAGTCCACTTCTCTTGGGTCCAGCTCAATGGAGTAATCGGCGAATTCGCTGTCCATCAGGTTAAAGTGCTGTCTGATGTGGTTCATCAGGGCGGTGATTTGTCCTTCGCTCAGAAAGGTTGGCGTGCCGCCGCCAAAATGCAGTTGTTCTACCCGTTGTTCCGGGCTGTAGAGCGCAGCCTGCATTTCAATTTCTTTGTACAGGTAATCCAGGTAAGCGTCAGCACGATCACGATGCTTGGTGACGATTTTGTTACAGGCACAGTAATAGCAAATATGGGAGCAGAACGGGATGTGGAAATAAAGCGACAATGGCTTAATTTGCTCGGCACTGTAGCAGGCATTGTTCTCATATTTCTGGATATCGAACTGACTGTCGAACTGCACGGCTGTGGGATAGGAAGTGTAACGGGGGCCTGCCCCGTTGTATCGTTGAATCAGGTTCTGATCCCAGATAGGAGTGCTATTCATCATCAGTCTCAATCTACATTTATTGGGTCATGGGTGCCGTCAGAGTTCTGGATAGTAAAGGCGTCTTGCGTCTCTATCGTGGGCAAACGGGCATAATGTTGGGTGTTATTTTAAAGGGCTGTGGCTCAGTGTTCTTTGATTCGTGTCAATAGGTATGAACCGAATTGTGATCGGGTTGTATTCGTATAACAGGTGTTGAAAATTTAATCTAATCAGGAGTAAGTCAAAGGAGGCGCATTATATACAGTTGTAGATGAAGAATCGATATTTCATCAGGCAATGCATAAAGGTATTGCCTGATGAGTGGTGTTACATACTCAAATGATGAAGTGTGGCCATAACCCATTTCTGATGAGGGCCAGGCATTGACCAAAGACCAAAAAGAATGATGGTGATGCCGGCAAGATTGCGAGTGAGGCTGGCCTGAATGATATCTACAAACTGTCGTGAAAATGCACCCAATAAGAAGACAGAGGGAATCGTTCCAAAGCCAAATGCTGCCATCAAAAGAGCGCCCTGAACAGGATCGCCCTGAGTAGCACTCCAGGCCAGTGTGCTGTACACCAATCCACAGGGTAACCAACCCCAGAGCAAACCAATGGCAAAGGCGTTTGGCGTATTTTTAATGGGGAGCAGAGCTTTGGCTTTGGGTTGAATATACTGCCACAGCTTACTGCCAGCGCGCTCGAGATAGGTCAGTCCTCTCCACCAACCGGTGAGATAGAGCCCCATGGTAATCAACATGATGGCGGCAAAGTAACGAAGCGCCATTTTAACTTCGGGGGTGATGCCGCCCAGATACCAGCCAACACTGGCCAGCAATAGACCGGCAAAAGCATAACTGGTGACACGGCCAAGATGATAAGTCAGCATCAGCCAGAAAATCTGTGCTTTCGATCGCCCAGACAGGGATAAGCTGAGAGCGGAAGTAATACCGCCACACATGCCAATGCAGTGGGCGCTGCCTAACAAGCCCAGAACAAGGGCTGAAAGCAAAGTGGGAGCTTCATTGATAGTCATGGTGATAGCTCGGTATCAATAAACGACAGGCATTATTGGTTGTTATCAGAGGTGTTTGTTGTATCACTGTTTGATGATGGCTTTCTTTGAGGCTCGTCAAAAAGAATACTGTGAGCAGGCCCTTCAAGATCATCAAACTGACCATCATCCACAGCCCAGAAAAATATTTTGACCGCTAACGCAATCAATACGAGGGCGATAGGGATTAGAATAATCAGGCTTTCCATATTAGACGACAGCCTCCTTGGTGAAAGTGTCAGCGTGCTGATGCCCTGGTGAATACGCTTGTTTCGCAGAACGGCTCAGGCGCAGGGCGTTGGCAACGACGATCAGGGAACTCAGCGCCATACCGGTTGCCGCCATCCAGGGAGCAATCATGCCCGCAGCGGCCAGTGGTAACGCCGCCAGATTATAACCCAGCGCCCAGGCGAGATTCTGACCAATAATTCTGCGAGTTTTGGTGGTCAGGTTAAAAGCATCTGCCAAGCGCTCCAGATTGCCGGAGATCAATACGGCATCAGCACTGGTGCGGGCAAGATCAGATGAGTTACCCATAGCCATTGAAATATCAGCACCGGCCAGAACGGGAACGTCGTTTATTCCATCACCTACCATCAGAACTTTGTGGCCTTTTGACTGAAGGTTCTGAATATACGACAGCTTATCATCTGGGCTGCTTCCAGCCTGCCACTGTTTAATACCCAGAGATTCTGCGGTATTGGCGACAATGCTTTCGGTGTCGCCACTGAGCAGAATGACAGTCTTACCCATTTTCTGCAGCCGTTTCACAGTGGCAGCAGCTTCCGGGCGAAGGCTGTCGGTAATTCGGAACCAACATAGTGGTTTGTTGTCGTCTGCCAGCAGCAGCCATTTACCGTCGGTTTCTGGAGTTTTCAGTGTTGATTGCGGAAACGCAAAATCAGGGCGACCAATACGTAATTGTTGTTGATTGATCGTTCCTTCAATCCCCATGCCTAAATGATTCTTTACTTCGCTGGCGGTAAAAGTCTGGCTGGTTATGGAGAAAGCCCTGGCAATGGGGTGTTCTGAATGCGCTTCCAGTGCCGCTGCCATGGCTGTCAGTTGATCCAAAGACAGGGTGCAGTCTTCAATAGGAATAACCTGGGTCAGTGAGAGCTCACCTTTTGTCAGGGTGCCGGTTTTATCAAAGATGACATGATCAATGGTGTGCAGGCCTTCCAGAACATGCCCGCGAGTGACCAGCAAGCCCAGTTTGTGCAGATAGCCTGTCGCTGCCGTGAGTGCTGCCGGTGTAGCCAGAGAAAGGGCGCAAGGACAGGTGACCACAAGCACCGAGAGTGTGATCCAGAAGGCATCTTCCGGTGCAACGCCGCTCCACCCCCAGTAAACGCAAATGGCCACCAGCAGAACAGCAGCAACAAACCATCCGGCCACTTTATCCGCCAGTTTAGCGATGGCGGGTTTATCCTGTTGCGCTCTTTGCAACAGTTTGATGATGCTGGCAACACGGGTCTCGTCGCCAATCTTGGTGACCTGAATCTCAACCGGGTGATCCACATTCAGGCTACTGCACAGCAGCGTGTCGCCAGTTTGTTTTTCAATGGGCAAATATTCACCAGTGAGCATGGATTCATTCACGCTGGTGGAGCCGCTCAATAGAATACCATCCGCCGGAATCGCATCGCCGGGCAGTATTCTTACTTTGTCGTTTGGTTGCAGCTCGGAAACTGGTACCCGCACAAACTCACCGTCGATCTCTTTCAGACAGCTGGGCGGCATCAGGTTGGTTAATGCCCGCGCGGCTCTGGCGGTGGCGTGGCGTGCCCGCAGTTCCAGGTAGCGCCCGGTGAGCAGAAAGAAGGTAAACATGGAGACGGAGTCGTAATACACCTCGCCATTGGCAAAGAACGTGGCCCAAAGGCTGGCAAGATAAGCGCCGCCAATGGCAATGGAGACCGGTACGTCCATTCCTAAATGCCGGGTTTTAATATTGCGCCACGCCGCTTTAAAGAAGGGTGCTGCCGCATAAAACACGACAGGTGTTGCAACAATGGCACTGACCACCCGAAGCAGGTTGCGATACATTTCCGGCATATCATTGCTGATGGCACCAGAATATAGCGCAATGGCGTACATCATTACCTGCATGGCCCCAAGGCCTGCTACCGCCAGTCGTCGTATAAAGGTGCGGTTTTCCTGCTTCAGCATGGCTTCTTGGTGATCGGCTCGCCATGGATACGCTTTGTAACCGATTCGATGGATAGCCAGAAGAATATCGCTCAGAGGAATTTGATCGCTGTGCCATGTGACCTGAGCTTCATGGGTGCTGAGATTCACGATCACTCGTTCAACACCGTCTAAAGATTGCAGGTGGTTTTCCAGTAGCCAGACACAGGCGGCACAGGTAATGCCTTCAATCAACAGATTGGCAACCAAGCGACTATCGTCGTTTTGAATATTATTTACAGGCTGGACAAAGTCTTTCTGGATTTCCGGGCGATCATAAATTCTGAGCTCTTCCAATATGCGCTGACTTAAGTCGGCAATTGGGTTGGCGCTCTCGGTGCGGTGTTGGTAGTAGTTTTCCAGCCCGCCAGCAATAATTGCCTCGGTAACGGCTTTACAGCCGGGGCAACACATAGGTTGCTGTTTGCCTTCAACTTCTGCAAAAAACACCACCGGCTCGGGTGCCGGCAGTGAGCAATGAAAGCATTGGGTTTTGCTCATCAGATTTCCGGGTTTTTCAGAACTAATGGGATGCCGGGTGTGATTTTGGCCTCCTGGCTGATTTTCCAACCGGTTTCATAACCCACTTCCGGAATTAGCTCATCCAGTGTTGCCAATTGCAGGTAATAACGACCGGACACCAACGCTTCCAGTTGGCCAACATATACAGGTGTTCCAGTATCAGAATCCGGGCCAAAAGAACGGTTAAGCAGAATGCGCTTATCTTTGTCTTTAAAAACCGGAGAAAGAAAGCTCATGCTCAACTGTTCAGGCCATTGTTCGGTGTTACCAGTTAGCTTGACTCGAACCTCACCGATCAAATCATCAATGGTGAGAGTGCCTTCAATGAGTAGATTGGAGGCATTGTGAATCCGGGTCATGTCCTGATTAATGGATTTACCGTTTTTGTAATAATCATCAATAACGACACTGTCTTTATGAGTAAAAGCGGTGTAGACCTGAAAACCACCCCAGGCAAAAGTGACCAGTAATATACCAACGATGTACCAGGCCCAGGGCTCGCGGTACCAGGGGGTGAACGGTTCTGGTTCTTTGAGATCAGTCACGAAACAGCTTCCTGAGTGTTTATTGTCTTTGCGTGGTTCCGGAAGGCAGGGTTCCGGGTATTACCCGTCCTGTGGGTGTTGCCGATGATTGAGTGAGTAGAAACACCGGCATCTGTGTATAAGCACGTAGAATATAGATTGTTAGGGTTTATTTCCAGAAGAATTACCATTCCGAATGTGTGTCTTTATTCTCATATGTTTTGATAACTATCTGTAAAAAATAGACTTTCTATGGAGCACACTGTCTGCAGACGGTTTGGGTACTTTTTAACAATTATGCCTGAGCCGCGAGTTATCATAGATATAGGTGCCTTCGTAAAATGACGTTTGCAGATTGTTCAGTCACCAGGGTGGGCTATTTAATGGCAGGATAGGTGTACTTGCCCACAAACTGAAGATGACCAAGAAGACGTGTTTCAGGCTATTAAACCCTGCCTATTGCAAGGTATGCAAAAACATGAAATTGTTAATTCTGGTGATGGGCTTGCTCTGCAATATAATAAGTTGGGACGACAAAAATGATTTTGATGGAATTGCTCTGCAATCAGAGGCTTAATTCTGAGTATCAGCATTAAGTACCCAACCATATGAAATCATATTTTCTGACTCATTGATTAGCCCCTCTGACTGCGTTGCAACTCTGGTCACATAGCTTGCTATGCTCCCGCCGTTGCGCCTTGCAGAGAACCTGATCAACAAGCCAGAAATATTCGATTCCATATGGACGGGTACTTAGCCTTTTTTGAAATGTACAAAAAATGTTACTTTGGTTATTGATCAAATAGATTTAAAAAAACGTCCACTGGCTTCATAGTGAAAAAGGAATTTCATAATGATATGGCTCCGTTTTACTGGCTGTTTTCTGTTATTTCTCAGTTTTTCTTCTGCTACCTATTCAGCGCATTATCACGATGATGTGGAAGCTTTTCCGCCTTGGCAGAAAGGCCGGGGGCTTGGAGAGCTTTCCCTGGAGGTGTCTACTGAAAATGAATCAGCTCGTCAGCATTTTCTGACGGGGCTTAAACTACTCCATGCTTATGAATTCTCAGAAGCCACCTGGTCTCTAAGAGCTGCACAGAAATTGGATCCCGGGTTTGCCATGGCTTATTGGGGGGAGATTATCGCCAGTCGGATGTTGGTCTGGTACAGCCGTAATGATGAACAGGGGCAATCCGCCTTGAAACGACTGGAGGAAAATGCAGATTTATCCCGGCTTACTGATTTGGAAAAAGGGCTGATCGGTGCAGCAAAAGTATTGGTTTCCAAAGATGAGACACTGAAACCTTTTGAAAAAGGATCGTCTGCCTGGCAATTCAGAAACAAAATGGAGGGCTTATATCAGCGTTTTCCATTGAATCATGAAGTGAAGGTTTTATACGGCTACAGTCTTCTTGGAACTCGCCGGGGAGTTCGTGATTATAAAACCAATCTGAAAGCCATTACACAGTTTGATGAAGTACTTGATGAAAATCCTGAGCATCCTGGAGCGTTACACTTGATGCTTCATGCCGCAGAAAATCCTGTCCAAGCTTATCTTGCCCGACATGCGGCAGAAACGATCAATGAAATGGTTTCTGCCGCCATTCACACACTTCATATGCCGTCGCACTACTACATCGCACTGGGCGACTGGCAGGAGGTTGTGGATATTAATCGTATGGCTTGGAGCGCATCTATTCGCAGGGCTTATGAATCAGGGTTGGGCAGCGACACTTTTGAGTATCACGGTCAGGGCTGGGTGATCTATGGACTGTTACAACAGGGTAACTATCAAGAAGCACTGGCTGAAATGAACAAGCTGTATCGGGAGTTTGATAAAAAACCGTCTTCAACCATTAGACGTTATCTGTTGTTTGCACGGGCCGGGTTTCTGGTTGATGCACCTGTTGGTAGTAAAGAAAGTAAGCTCGTTCTTAAGCAGCGGGTTGATCACCAAAGGATGATATCGGCAGCAACTGGTGCTGACCTTTTGGCGGAGGCTTACCTTGGCTGGCAGATGGAAAATAACGGTATGATTGCCAAGGCTAATCGTCGTTATCATCAGCTAATGGATAATGATCTGCAGCATTTATCGCCACCAGAGCAGGATGCTGCAAAAATAATGGGCTTATTAACCCGGGCGCTTGAAGATTTGCAAAATGGACGTTCTGACGCCAGTGAGTTGAAGCTATCCCGAGCAGCTAATCTAGAAGTCACTATGGTGCATGAACATGGTATTCCATTGATTGTGAAGCCAGCGAATGAGCTTTATGCTGAGTTTTTATTGAAAGAGAAACGCTTCGGAGAAGCTCTGCATTATTACAAAAAAGCGTTGGCCTATTATCCTAAGCGAATGTCTTCTTTGAAAGGTCAGGCTGTCGCATTGAGTGAGCTTTATGATGCGTATAATTAATTACAAATATATATGGTGAATAATCGAATATCGTTCTTTTATACGGAGTCGGGGCTTGTAGTACTGCCTCCGTCCATAATTTCTTTACTGGGATTAATGAAGCCGTCTACCTTTGGCATACCAAACCCGGGGAGTTTTGCCAGCCTTGCCAGAGCTTTCTTCTGAACTATTTTTTCTTGCTGTTTAAATTCTCGCTTTAGAGCTTTTGGATCTGTTTCTGAGAAATAGGCGCCTATTAATTCGTCCTGGCTTAGTGTTTCGATAGGCGTTACTTCAAGGAGTTTTAATTTTGATATTGGATACAGAGCCTGCTCAGACGTCATGTGATTGACTGTTAGCTTCCGAGTGGGGGCATATTCCAGAGCTGTCGTTTTCCTGTCTTTCGAGGTAAAAATAATAACCTTCAAATACTCACATTCAGCAGAAGCTATCCGGTTTGTTTTTTTTATTTCTGAAAAGTTTGTATATTGTTGCATATCTGCGCCAGTAAACTCCTTAATGAGGTAGCAACGTGGCTGATCACTTGAGCGTGGTGGTCGAAATACAGCTGATGAATAAGTCAGTGTGCAGTTGTAGCTGACCCCCGTCGTTCTGGTTTTTAGTGTGATTTTTACAGTGATATCCGCGATTTTATCGTGCTCTGTTTTGCATTGGCTACGCCTTTTGGGTCGAGCCATATGACTATAATGTGCACTTGTCTCATCATGTCGTTCCATAGGTGTGAAGCTTTTATGTGTTCTTGAATTCAGGGGCTGGCCGGCGGATTGAGGCCGGTAGGGATGCTTCAGGCTTCCTATAAATATCACTTCCGGCTTTACAAAATGGTCTTTTCTGACCCTATGGTTCTGAAAAGACGAGTGCTTTGATTCCGGTTTATTACCTTTACTCTTTATTGAGTCAGCATGTTTTCCTAGTGGTGAATCTTCTAAACGAATGACCTGAAATAATCTGGTGGAGGTATCAGGTACACGTTGTGAGTTCATGGGGTGTCACCTGTTCAAGCTTCACCATTGATAGGTACTGGTTGACTGTATCTGTATTTCTGTTCGATCGAACGGCACAGTGCTCTAAGCAGCATATCGTAAGCCTTGTTTTGTTATTTTTCGAAGGCGATGAATAGCGTCTGTGATTGATGTCAGTTAGCGTGATTTAATATAGCTGACTTGATGGATTTTGCTAAACATCCGTTGATGTTGAATGAATGGAGAATAAAACAATTATGTGCGGCTAATGACTAAGGATGTTTAGAAGGCTGAGTGAATCTGACGGACACCTCAGCCTTTTATTATTACGACATCTGATTGTTATTAGAAAACAGCTTTGATGGCTTCTTCAGCACAGGCAACGTCTAAATGTCCGCCTGGAGCACCACCAACACCAATAGCACCAATCTGAACATCATTCAAAGTAACCGGAATACCGCCCGCCAGGAATAACAGATTCTCATCCATGTTTTGCAGTGGTTGCAGGATTGGCTTGTCGGCAACCAGTTTCATCAGATCTCCGGAAGGGCGTTTCATGCTGACAACCGTAAATGCTTTTTTACGTGAGCTGTCCAGAGTGTGGATGCCTGCGCCATTTTCCCTAAGTTGGGCAAGTACGTTGCCAGACATATCAACCACGGTTGCAGACACTTTATAGCCTTGTGCCTTACACTGGTTCACGGCACCTTGTGCAAGTTGAAAAGCAGTGGCTGAAGAAATTTCGGTAACCGAAACAGTGTGGTCTTTGTCTGCGGCGGACGCATTAAAAGAGATGGACATTAAGCCAAGGGTGGCGGCCAGAGCGGTCATTTTAATCGTTTTCATATTCACTCCTTCAGGGTTTTATTGTTCAACGGCGACCACTCTAACCAAGTACGAATTACCAAGGGCTTTCAGAAGCATTACAAAACTGCAATGTTCAGCAGAATTAAACGATTGTGTGATAGTGTCTTTCTGCCCGGGGTTGCTATTGATGTACTGATACCAATGAAAATACTTTTGATCGAAGATGATGCCCACATATCGCACTTTCTTATCACCGGCTTTCAGCAGGAAGGTTGTTCGATCACTCATGCTGCCAACGGAGTGGATGGGCTGCATGAAGCAACTACCGGCTCCTATGATGTGATCGTTCTCGATATCATGTTGCCAGAACTGGACGGCTTTGGTGTTTTATCACAGTTAAGAGGGCAGGGGCATTTGACGCCAGTATTGATTCTGAGTGCCAAGCATTCTGTGTCGGAGCGGGTTCAGGGGCTTCAGTCGGGAGCGGATGATTATCTGGTCAAACCTTTTGCATTTTCAGAGTTGTTTGCCCGTTGTCAGTCACTGTGTCGTCGGCAGAGTCAGAATCAGAACACGGTGCAAAGTTTGAGTCTGAGTTATCAGGATTTATCACTGGATTTATTAAGTCATGAAGTTGAACGCAGTGGAGAGGTGATTCACCTCAATCAGCGTGAATTTATTTTACTCAAACTAATGATGGAAAATCCGGAGGTGGTTATTTCCAAGGCGACCATTCTGGAACAGGTCTGGGGGCATCAGTTTGATCCGCAAACCAATGTGGTGGACGTATTAGTCTGTCGTTTACGGGGCAAAGTGGATAAAGGGTTTGAGCTTCCGTTAATTCATACCTTGAGAGGCGTTGGGTATGTCCTCAGGGGGTAATATTGAACGGGCACTAAACAAAGTACACAACACATTGCTCAGACGATTTATCCTGTTGCTGCTGCTCTGTTTGCTGGTGGTGCAGGTTATTGTTGGTTCGCTGTTTTTTCTGGATCTTTACTGGCAGGAAAAAAGAGTGATGACCAACATGAGCGCCGAGTATCAACGAATACTGACGTATGATTCTGCTGACAGATTGCGGCATGTCTTTCGAGCTGGTAGTGAACGCTTATTGGGCAATCATATTGCCGCGTTTGAACGCACAAAAAAACACGCACAAAAAAATGGTTCTTCAATAAAATTTCTTGCGGGTTATTCAAACGTTCCCTCCGATATTGATTTCCCTTTGTATACCATTGGAGAGAAGCCCTGGTGGCAAACATTTCTTCTAAACCCTTACACCACTTATGTGATTCCGGGGATGGACAGTGATTTCTGGCTGGTGCTTGATAATCGCGCCCGTTATTTTATCGCCTATAACAAATGGGTGATGACGCTTCTGGCAATGGTGCTGATTGTTATTGTGACCACTGTTTTCACCCAGAGAATGATACGGGGAGTTATGTCGCCATTGATTTCACTGGGTGAAACATTATCGAAGATTCAGCAGGGCAACCTGAATCCGGAAGCTATTCCGAAACCAGTCCCTGGCGGGTTGAGTGTGATCAGTGCCAGTGTCCATGATGCTATGGTACGACTGCATCAGATGACCACTACCCTTAATACGACAGTAGACGCCATTGCCCATGATATACGAACGCCGTTGTCGAGAATTATCCTTTCATCACAATCGGCTCTGCTGGACGATCAAAACCTCCAGAAAATGAGGGAAGCTCTGTCTGACAGTGCAGAATATGCCATGCAGGCCAATACCATGCTCACTACATTGATGAAGTTGAATGATGAGCTGATCGGTAAACGTCAGGGAGTGTATAATCCCACGGATGTTGGAGACGTTGTTCGCACTGTTGTGTCATGGTACGAAGACGTTGCGGATGACAAGCAGGTTCAGCTTAAGGTTGATGTCCCCGAACCGACCATCATTCAGTCTGACCCAGAAAAGCTGACACAGGCACTGTTAAACCTTGTTGATAATGCCATTAAGTATACGGATCGTGGCAGTGTTTGTGTTCGCGCAATTTGTCTGGATCAGCGCAGGATTGAGATCAGTGTCAGAGATACCGGTATTGGTATTGAAAAGCCTTATCAGGGCATGGTGTTTGAACGATTATATCGAGTAGACGACAGTAGAAATGTTTCTGCAGGCTATGGCCTGGGGCTCTCTCTGGCCGTTGCCATTGTTGATAATCTGGGGGGCTCCATTCATTTGGAATCTGAGCCGGGTCTTGGCAGTACTTTTACCATCCGTTTAGATGTTTAAAGTGATGGGATGGTGGGCAAAGTGGCCGTGACGCATGGCGCGACACGGCTGATCAGATTACCTGGAAGGAATCATAAAACGACTCTCTGCAGTGATAGCGTCGAGATCTGGTTTGCTTGAAATGATGCTGAACTCAATAGGGCGAGTTATTGGCGCACCATCGAGCTGAGGTGCAATCACGCGAATGACTTCCTGTGCCACACTGCTGGGTTCGATCATAAGGGATGTCTTACCGGAAATGGTTAGACCATCAAAGCCGTCTACCTGAATCTGCACTTCATGGGCTACATGATCTTTATTGGCAATTTTCAGAGTGTAGATATTTTCAATGCGCTGATCACTGAGTGTGCGATAGAGTACATTTCGGTCTCTCAATACTTCAAGCTCCAGTGCAACCCGGCTGTTCAGAGTAACGAAAAATAGTCCGATCATGACGATCAGGGCAACGGCGTAACCGATTAAGCGTGGACGCAACCAGTGGGTTTTACCGCCAGCAAGCTGATGCTCAGTGGTGTAACTGATGAGTCCTTTTTCATAACCCATCTTATCCATAATGGTGTCGCAGGCATCGATACAAGCGGCGCAGCCGATGCATTGGTATTGCAGGCCATCACGGATATCAATACCGGTTGGGCAGACTTGAACGCAGACGCTGCAATCAACACAATCGCCAAGGCCTACGCTTTTCGGGTTAACGCTTTTCTTTCGCGCACCACGACTTTCCCCACGACGCTCGTCGTAGGCGACAACGAGGGTATCATTGTCAAACATGACACTCTGGAAGCGGGCATAAGGGCACATGTGCATGCATACTTGTTCGCGCAGATAACCGGCGTTGCCATAAGTGGCAATAGTGAAGAAGGCCAGCCAGAAAAGACCCCAGCCGTTGACGTTACCCGTGGTGAGATCAACCACTAGTTCCCGTATTGGGGTGAAGTAGCCAACAAAGGTCAGTGCCGTCGTGAATGCAACGGCAACCCAAATGGCATGCTTGGCGGCTTTTCTTAGAAACTTATTTGCAGACATGGGCTCTTTATCGAGCTTCATTCTGCGGTTGCGTTCACCTTCGGTAACACGCTCTGCCCACATGAATACCCAAGTGAAGACGCTTTGTGGGCAGGTGTATCCGCACCAGACTCGACCAGCAAAAACCGTCAAAGCAAAAAGACCGAAGGCACAAATAATTAGCAACCAGGTAAGCAGAATGAAATCCTGGGGCCAGAAGGTGGTGCCTAAAATATGAAACTGTCGGGCAGGCAGATCAAATAGAATCGCTTGCTGACCGTTGATATTGAGCCAGGCGGTGCCAAAAAACAGTAGAAACAGGAAAGTACCGCCGGCCAGCCGTAAATTACGATAGAGGCCGGAAAAGCTTCGGGTGTATATTTTTTCGGGCTTCTGGTAGAGATCTATCAGTTCCGGTTCCTGGTTGGCATTTTGTGTGTTCATAGCGCCGAAATTACCGGTGAGATTGGTTTAGAACACCCCCCTCGATACTCGTTCCCATGCTCTGCGTGGGAATGCATACCACTGCCTGATAGTTTGGCTCCCACGCAGAGCATGGGAGCCAGAGGTCGGGGGGAGGGTTTTACTCAGCCTTATGAGTGAGACTGTAAACATACGCAGTCACCAGGTGAACTTTCTCAGGGCCGAGAATGTTATGCCAAGGTGGCATCACACCGTTACGACCTTTTCGAATGGTGTATTCAACCTGAGTCTGGCTGGAGCCGTATAACCAAACGTTATTGGTCAGATCCGGCGCACCCAGTGCATAGTTGCCAGTACCATCTGCACTGTGACAAACGGCACACGTCGTACTGAACACCTTCTTGCCTGCATCCAGGTCATCCTGGCTGGCGCCAGAATCAATACCAGACAACTCACGTACATAACTGGCAACCTGCTTAACGCCTTTGTCGCCAATGATCGCGCCCCAGGCTGGCATTTGCCCTTGGCGACCTTGTGCAATGGAGGTCTTGAGAGCGTCTGCAGAGCCGCCGTAGAGCCAGTCGTTATCGGCTAGGTTTGGAAAGCCGAAGTTACCGCCTGCATCCATACCGTGGCAAAGTGCACAGTTGTTGATAAACACCCGCTCACCCATTTTCAGGGCTTTCGGATTGTTAATCAGTTCTTCAATGGGGGTTGCCGCGTAACGCTGAAACTCTGGTGCGAATCTGCGCTCGTGTTTCAGCTGATCAGTTTCCAATTCGGCCACCTGCGTCCAGCCAAGAACGCCTGCCCATTTACCCATGCCCGGATAAAGAATCAGGTAGCCCACAGTGAACACCAGAGTGGCGACGAACATCACAAACCACCAGTGTGGCATTGGGTTGTCGTATTCCTCAATACCGTCGTAGGCGTGACCGGTTGTCTCGTCAGTCATATCCCTGCGCTGGGCTTTACGGGTAGAAAACAATACCCAGGTGACCAGTACAAGGCAGGCGGAGGTTAGTAGAACAATCCACCAGTGCCAGAAATTACTCATCGTTATGCTACTCCTCTTTCTGGGGAGTTCTTTGTCCCGCTATGGGCATTGTCATTTTCCCGGTGTTCCGTAACCGGAATATTAATATCTGAGTCGTCAGCGAAAGGCAGTGAAGCTGCCTCATCAAACTCGCCTTTGCGCTTGCTGCTGTAAGCCCAGATGATCACCGACAGCATGGCGATCAGAGCGACAACTGTCGCCAGTCCTCGAATCGTATTGATATCCATCAGCGCTTACTCGTAATGTTGGTTCCGAGACCCTGCAGATAAGCCACCAGAGCGTCGAGCTCGGTACGGCCTTTCACTGCATCTTTAGCGCCGGCAATATCCGCATCGGTGTAAGGAACGCCGAGAGTGCGCAGAGTTTTCATTTTCTTTGCAGTCAGGCTGTTATCCACCGGTGTTTCTGCCAGGAATGGGTACGCCGGCATAATGGATTGTGGCACCAGATCTCTTGGGTTGATCAGGTGAGCACGGTGCCAATCGTCGGAGTAACGACCGCCCACACGCGCCAGGTCAGGCCCGGTGCGCTTGGAACCCCAGAGGAATGGGAAGTCATATACAGATTCACCGGCAACAGAGTAGTGACCGTAACGTTCCACTTCTGCACGCAGCGGGCGAATCATCTGGGAGTGACAACCAACACACCCTTCGCGGATGTAGATGTCGCGGCCTTCCAGTTCCAGCGCACTATACGGCTCCAGCCCTTCAACCGGCTGAGTAGTTTCGTTCTGGAAAAACAGGGGGACGATTTCCACCAGGCTGCCGAAACTGATGGCAACCACCACCAGTATCACCATCAAGCCAATGTTCTTTTCAACAATATCGTGTTTAATCATTGTTATTAGCTCCCTGCAACCGGCTGAGCATTCTCATTCACAGAAGTGTCTTCTGTTTCAGTGGCTGTGCGGTAGACGTTATAAGCCATCAACAGCATGCCCAGCACAAAGAATGCACCGCCAATCGCCCGTACCACATAACCAAAGTGGCTGGCTTCAACAGACTCAACAAAGCTGTAAGTCAGGGTGCCGTCTTCGTTCACTGCACGCCACATCAGACCTTGCATGATGCCGTTCACCCACATGGCAACGATATACAACACGGTGCCGATAGTCGCCAGCCAGAAGTGCGTGTTGATCAGGCTGACACTGTACATTTGTTCTTTGCCGTACAGTTTCGGAATCAGATGATACAGAGAACCGAAGGACACCATGGCAACCCAACCCAGCGCACCGGAATGCACGTGACCAATGGTCCAGTCGGTGTAGTGAGACAGGGCGTTAACGGTTTTGATCGCCATCATTGGGCCTTCAAAGGTAGACATACCGTAGAAGGAAAGAGAGACAACCAGGAAGCGCAGAATTGGATCGGTACGCAGTTTGTGCCATGCGCCGGAAAGCGTCATGATACCGTTGATCATCCCGCCCCAGGAAGGCGCCAGCAGCACCAGAGACATCACCATGCCCAAACTCTGAGCCCAATCAGGCAGAGCGGTGTAATGCAGGTGGTGAGGGCCAGCCCAGATATAAATCGCCACCAGTGCCCAGAAGTGCACGATGGACAAACGGTAAGAGTAAACCGGACGTTCCGCCTGCTTCGGTACGAAGTAGTACATCATGCCCAGGAAGCCCGCCGTCAGGAAGAAGCCTACCGCGTTGTGACCGTACCACCATTGAATCATGGCATCCATTGCACCGGCATAGGCGGAGTAGGATTTGGTCCAGCTCACCGGCAGAGAGGCACTGTTGACAATGTGCAGAACCGCAACGGTGATAATGAACGCGCCAAAGAACCAGTTCGCCACATAAATGTGCTTGCTCTTACGCTTCATAATGGTGCCAAAGAACACGATCGCATAACTGACCCAGACCACAGCGATCAAAATATCAATGGGCCATTCCAGCTCGGCGTATTCTTTAGAAGAGGTCATGCCCAGTGGCAATGTGATGGCGGCCAGCACGATCACCAGTTGCCATCCCCAGAAGGTGAAGGCAGCGAGCTTTGGCAGAGCCAGTGTCGCCTGACAGGTGCGCTGTACGATGTAGTAGGAAGTGGCGAACAATACGCAACCTCCAAACGCAAAAATCACCGCATTAGTGTGCAGTGGTCGTAAGCGTCCAAAACTGGTCCATGGCAGGCCCAGGTTGAGTTCAGGAAAGACCATTTGAGATGCGATCAGCAGGCCTACCGCCATACCGACAACACCCCAGACCACGGCCATGATGGCAAACTGCCGAACTACGTTGTAGTTATATGCCGTGTCTTGATAGCTCGGCTGTAACGTTGCAGTACTCATGCTCCATGTTACCTTCGGGTTATACTTATGAGAGTTCGTAATATTGTGGGTAAACCGAAATGGAATTGTATTGACACAGATCAGTATCCGGTCAAAAACTGAGCCTGAGGGCTTTGTTTGGAAGGCAGAAGTGTTGTAGCGTTATCTGTTTTGCGAAGCAGTTCCAGTGAACGACCGTTCTCGTCCATGTAAACAGTTTGAAAAAGTGGAAGATGAACCGTGTCTTTTGAATTACTTTTCGTATGATGGTGCAGCCAACATCATGCTGAAAGAAAATTGCAAACACCAGCTCCTGCTTACTCTTGTTCTATAAAACCTACTTATAAAAACAGACGTCTTGTCGTAACAGTCCTGACTTTCTTTTTCTCAGCCGTGTATGACTCTTTTTTGGTCATTTAACGCTTCAGTTATCCTCATCGGAATCAGAGCATCTTGTAAGAGGATGCCCCCACATTCCGCCGCCATGATACCGAAATATAGGTGTGCCCGCTAATGCTTTTTCGGTCTGTACTTAATCGTGGTTCCAGTGGTATTTATGTACGACTAGCCTGAGGTTCTTATATGGAATTAATCTGGAATAAAGCATCAGATAATGCGGAAGTACTGATACTGGCCCATGGCGCAGGTGCGGCAATGGACAGCGAGTTTATGGAACGAATGGCTGAATTGATCTGTGAATCCGGAGTCACTGTCGTCCGTTTTGAATTCGATTATATGCAGCAGCGTCGGGAAACAGGTTCTCGTCGACCGCCAGATCGTCAGCCAAAATTACTGGCTTGTTGGGAGCGGGTGTTAGACGCAGTGTATGAAGAAGTGGGCAGGCCGGTGTTTATTGGTGGCAAATCCATGGGCGGAAGAATGGCAACATTATTGGTTGCTCAGTATGAAAGTGAGGGGAGGGAAAGTCCGGTTCCTATTAAGGGTGTGGTTTGTCTGGGGTATCCCTTTTATGCCTCAGGTAAGCAAGACAAACCCAGAATTGACCATTTACAGGAAATAAATATGCCTATATTGGTGATGCAGGGTGAGCGGGATGCCATGGGAGATAGGGAAACTGTCGGTGAATATTTATTGTCTCCTAATGTGAGTATTCACTGGCTGGCAGACGGTAATCATGACTTGAAACCCAGAAAGGTATCAGGCTTTTCTCACGAAGATCATCTGCAAACCAGTGTTGTTTGTATTCACGAGTTTTGCGCGGCTTGTTAAAGGAAGGCGCTTTAGTTTGAAGCGTTTTCCAGAAACTCAATCGATGGTGCAAAGAACGCACAGCCGGTAACGGCGTCTGAAAACTTCATCAGGTGATCGTAGTGACCCTCGCTGTCTGCATGAATCATGGCTTCTAGCATCAGCTCAAAATGCACCGGTGTTCTGCAGTAAGAAACAAAGTACAACCCCGATTCTTTTGAATCGCCATAAGGCATGCTGTGGCGGAGTATTTCCATACTTTTTCCATCTGCATCTTTCAGGTTGACCCGTTTGATATGGGCATCCGGTGATTTGTCGTCAGAGCTGAATTCGATGTTCTCTTCTTTGCTTCGCCCGATCATGGTTTCCTGTTGGTGAACCGGACACTGTGCCCACTGTTTCAGCTCATGCACATAACGCTGAGTGTGAATGTACGTGCCGCCGGCAAAATCGCTGTCTTCTTCACCGACAATCGCCACGGCTGCACGGTTGTCGCCTTCCGGATTTTCAGTGCCGTCTACAAAGCCGGTAAGGTCGCGGCAGTCCAGATAGCGGAAGCCATACACTTCTTCTTCAACTTTTACGGTATCGCCAAACAACCCCATCACGTGCTGCATTAATTCAAAGTTCAGGTCTTTTCGGTTGGAGCGGATGTGCAGGAGTGTGTCGCCAGCTGTTGCGGGGGCTTTTCTATGGCCATCTTCCAGGGCGATAAATGGGTGTAAATTTACAGGCTTGGTGTTGGGGAACAGTTGATCCCAGGCTTTGCTGCTAATGCTGACAGTAGAGCTCAGTTGCGCATCAGGATGTTGATTGCTAAGGGTTCGGGTTAGCGCAGGAATTGAGGATAGATTCTGTTTGATGCGTTCCAGCCCGAGATTGTTAGTGCTGTTGATCGAAATCACAATAAACAGTGCATCCGTATTGGCGTTGGGTAATATTCCGGTTTGGGGGGTTGGCATGGTTATAGCCTTAAGGTTTTTACTGCTTTGCTGGGGCGTCAGGTCAAGCCTGAATATTTAGTTGATTGTTTATCCATCATTCAACGGGTGAATCGTAAAATTATAATTTTTAGAAATCAATATGGTGGATATTTGTTTGAACAAATTATAAAACGAGTTGTCCATACTGAGCATATTTATTGGTATCAGATAAGGTTTTATATGCCCGTTTCAGCAGCACCTGTTTATCAGGCCCCTTTTGATGAAAATATAGAAAAGAGTTGCTCTATTTGTAAAGAACCATTTTTGGATGATGCTCAGATATATCTTCAGAGCCTGACAACATGGCAGTACAGATCTTTGGGTGTTGTTGGTGTTGGCAGATGTGAAGGCCCCCACCTGATGCATTTAGAGTGTCTGGAATTGAAAATGCGAGATAAGGAGGGAAGCTCAATCATCCACTGTGATATTTGTCAAAGAGACATTGGCAGAGTTGAGGATGTCGAACCTTATGTTAAGGAATGGGGGGGCAGAAAAAATGCTTTCCATAAGGTGCTTGAATGGGTTGTCAGGATAACTGCAGGTGACGAATGTCTTAATCTCGACAATCTTTGTTCTTTTGCCCACGATGCGGAGGCGCTATTGGGATTGGTAGGCAAAGGGGGTGGTTATAGGGAGCTTTATGCGAAGTCCCAATATTGGATTGGACAGGAGTATAAGCGCGGGTATGAAGGGGGCATACCCGGATTTGACCGTGAGCTCGCTATGGATGCGTTTTATGAGGCCGAGAATTATGGCTGGGATTGCGAGTATGAGATCGAACAGCTTCGTATGCTCGATTGCCGTATTCGATTAAAGAAGCTGGAGAGATGTCTGGAGCTTGGATCCATCGAGTTAATAGATGAACTACGAAAAATAGTGGGAGAATATCCAGCGAATGAAGTGATAGTTCAGAGCTATTTTCGAATGACTTACCTGCATTCATTGCATTTGCTAAAGACCGGAAAGATGTCAGAACCCGTATTGCAACACTTGAGAACCGTTTATAGTGAGGGTTTTAAAGAAGTTGAGGTGTTGTTGGCAAAAGCGTGCTTGCTCAATGCCAGTGAGGTTCTGGAGAATGAGTCAATAGTCGATGGAAAAACGATCCTTCAAGCGTTAGATGATTTGATATTTGCTAAAGGCAGCAATGATAACGAAATTCGCGAAAAAGCCCGAAAATTGGATGCAAGATTGCCAGCGCTGCAGAGCGCAAAATTCGAAAATATGCTGCGTGATTCTTCTGAAAAGATAAGTTCTATGATGTTGGATCAGTCTACGTTCACGACCATTAAAGAACGCATGGCGATAATTGCAAGTTGTGGCGAAAGTCATCATAAATTAAAGGCTGGTGTTGTTGCAAATCAGGCGGATGTTATTTTTGAGGAAGCAGAAAAAGAGCGAGAGGATATACGACAAGCTATGAGAAAGTTGAATTTGCAAGGTTGAATTTTACTATTTTGATCGGGCGGTGAAAAAACTAGAATGCTTTTTTGATGATTAGATTCAGTGAGGCTGCTGCGTTGTCTTTTTCTATAAGGCGTAAAGTCTGGTACTTTGCCTGGCCAGCAATCGTTTCAAATATTTCAGTCCCACTGCTTGGTTTAGTGGATTCAGCGGTGCTGGGTCACCTGCCTTCACCTGAATATTTAGGCGGTGTTGCCATTGCTGCAACCTTGTTCAGCATGGTGTTTTGGGCATTTGGTTTTTTGCGGATGGGGACGACCGGCCTGGTGGCTCAGGCAAAAGGTCGTGGTGATCGAGATGCCTGCCGAAAATGGCTGTTGCAGTCCGTGGCTTGTGCTGCAGCGATTGGGGTGTTGTTGATTCTCTTTTCGTCACCGATCTTTTCAGTGGTGCTGCCTTATTTTGATGCCAGTGCTGTGGTTGCCCGGCAGGCTGACATCTATTTCTCCGCCCGTATTTTTTCCGCGCCGGCAGTATTGATTAACTATGCGTTGATTGGTTGGCTGATCGGAATACAGAAACCCAAAGGCCCGCTGTTTATTCTGGTGCTGGGTAATGTGGTCAATATTGTGCTGGATCTCTGGTTTGTGCTCGGGCTTGGCTGGGCGACACAGGGCGCTGCGTTGGCCACCGTGATTGCGGATTATATGGCACTGGCTGGTGGGTTATACATTGTAAATCGAACACTTCAGGAAACCGGCGGCCAGTTTTCATGGGCGATGCTGCTGGATGCCGTTGGGTTCCGCCGGCTGGTGTTGTTGAATCGCCACTTATTTGTACGAACTCTGTGTCTGTTGTTTGTTCAGAGTTTCTTCACTGCCCAGGGTGCTCGGCTCGGCGATGACATTCTGGCCGCTAATGCCCTGTTATTAAATTTGATGGTGTTGATTTCTAATGGCCTAGATGGTTTTGCTCATGCAGCAGAAGCGCTGACCGGTGAAGCCATCGGAAGAAAAGATCGTAAACTGTTTGCGCAAGTGATCCGGGTGACGGGTTGGTGTTCCCTGATCTGCGGTGGTTTATTCTGCCTTATTCTGGGCGTTGGTGGTCATGCCTTGCTGGGGCTGTTGACCGATATTCCAGAAGTGGTGGATCAAGCATCGGTTTATCTGCCATGGTTGGTGGTGATGCCGCTGATTGCTGTCTGGTGTTTCTGGCTGGATGGCGTCTTTATTGGTGCCGTCAGAACCGATATGATGCAGCACACGATGCTGGCGGCTACGGTTCTGGTGTTCCTTCCCTTGTGGTTTGCCTTTAAAGGGCTGGGGAATCAGGGGTTGTGGCTGGCTTATACCCTGTTTATGGGCGCGCGAGGTGTTGGCCTGATTTGGGTCTTCCGACGATTCAGCGCTCGGGATAGGTGGTTTGCCCACCGGCAGGAACTGGTTTGAGAGATACTAAGGGAGAGGCATTCAGTTTCATCCCATCGTCATCCCCGCGAAGGAGGCTGTCGCAAAAGCACTGGTTCCCATGCTTTGCGTGGGAACCCATACATCTATCTCTTTGAAAATTAAGAGGTATGCATTCCCACGCGGAGCATGGGAACGAGATGTTTGGGCTTTTGCAACAGCCTCGAAGGCGGGGATCCACTGTTCGTGGTGGATTCCCACCTACGTGGGAATGACGGGTGTTTGGTAAATTCTTTATTTCTTCTCCCTTAAGTGTGTAATGAGTCTGATATGACGGCTGTTGTAAAAAATGAAGCGTTTGAAGTGCATCATGAGCTGGATACCTGCGGCCTGTTTTGCCCGGAGCCGGTGATGATGTTGCACAATAAGATTCGGGATATGAAAAGTGGCGAAGTGGTCAGAGTGATTGCCACAGACCCTTCTACCCAAAGAGATATTCCGAAGTTCTGCAATTTTCTGGATCATCCTTTGTTGGACCAGAATGAGCAGGATAATCAGTATGTTTTCTGGATTCGTAAGCGAGAGCATTAATGAATAAGGGCAGCAGCACGTTGCCCTTATTCATTAATGAAGCCTATTTTTTTTGCCAGACAGTACACTGTGCCACGCTGTGCTGATATTTTCGTGCTGTCTCACGGATGACAAAAGGCACGTCCTGAGGCGCTTGCACCTCTTCAAAGTGTTCGTTTAGCACTCTTTGTAATCCGGTGTAGGTGTCCACAGCCTCACCATTTTCCCGTATTCCACCAAGCCAATTCTTTTTCGGTGTGTATTCTTCCAGCCAGGTGTAGGGTGACGTAATCACCAAAATGCCACCGGGGCGAAGTCGTTCGTGGATTGTGCTGAGAAACTGTGTTGGATTGTTGAGCCTGTCAATCAGGTTGCCCGCAAAAATCAGGTCGTAATCGTTGTAAATGGGTTTCAGATTGCAAGCGTCACCCTGAGTAAAACGGATTCGGCCTATATCAATATCATCGAAGCCCAGTTCAGTAATATCGGCAACGGCGTAATCGCCCAGTTCACCTTCCGTTGGGATGAAGTAGCGAACTTTGCCTTTTTCCTGAAGCTCTACGGCCGCAGAAATAAAACGAGCTGAAAAATCGATGCCGTCGACGTGTTGAAAATCCCTGGCTAACTCGAAACTGGTTCGGCCGACTGAACAGCCAAGATCCAGTGCTCGTGTTTGCGCAGTGCTCTTTGAGGCTTCAAGACAGATTTGTGCGCAGGCATTGGGGTAGTTGGTGACATTGAAATAGTCTTCTCCAAAGTGGAAGGCCAGATACTGCGCAACCAGTTCATCAGTTTCGTAGGGATTATCAGAAGTATCGGTCACGGCGGTGGACTCCACGTATCGGAAACCTGCATGTTGAAAGAAGTGCCTTCGAAAGGCGTAGCGAGAATCTTTGATAGCGTAGTTGCCGGTGGAAATCCATGAGCCACCTTTGATCAGGTTGTGCCGGCCGTCAAAGGTCGGGGTGGAAAAATCATCGTAGCAAGGGTGAACCCGAAATCCGTCGTAGCCATCGATGGGCGTGCCCGTCCATTGCCAGACATTGCCAATAACATCGCAGAAGTCGCCGGTACGAAAACGATCCACCGGACAGGAGGATGACCAGTATTCCAAATTGATGTTGCCCGGTGCTGTATCCCAATAGGGTTGGTCGGTATCGATAGACTCCCGCAGACAATACCACTCCGCTTCGCTGGGCAGTTGAATCTGCTTCCCGCTGACTTCCGATTTCCAGCGACAAAAAGCCTGTGCTTCGTGGCAATTGACATCCACGGGCCAGTTCCAGGGCATTTCTATTTCTTCGAGCATTGTGCGATAGCGATAATTCTTGCCATCCGATACCCAGAACTCGGGGTGGCGGGTTTTGCTGAAGGTGGCCCAGGCCCAGCCTTCATCGGTCCACCATCGTTCGGTGTCGTAGCCTTCGGCGTCCATAAAGGTTTTGAATTCCTGATTGCTCACCAGAAACTCACTGGCCTTGAAAGGTGCGACATTTACCTCGAAACGGCCGTATTCATTGTCCCAGCCGTAAAGCTCGTTATCGTAATCTTTGCCGAGTTTTAGGGATTGCCCTGGCACATTAATCAAACGGTTTTCGGGGGCTATATCGGTTTCTGGGCAGGGTGCCCAATCATCATTTGCAGTGACCCATGAGATCGGGAGTTGGCGAATAAGTACCGACGAAGTTTCCAGATGAATGCGCTCATGCTCAATGCCCATCAGGATAATCCATGCCGGGCTTTCCCAGTGGATGGGCATTTCAATGGGCATTGACTCTATAAAATCGCACACCACTGCCCGCACTTTCTGACGATACTCGTGAACCTGTTTCACAGAGGGCCAGCGGTAATTTTTATCATCCAGATCATCCCAGGACATTTCATCCACACCGATGGCAACAGTGGATTCAATGTAAGGATCTACACGCTCCGAAATTAGCTTGGCAGTCATTAACTTGTTGACGAAAAAAGCGGCGGTATGGCCGTAATAAAAAATCAGCGGGTGACGCAGGGGGATGGCTTTTTCAAACCAGGCATCCTCTTTGGCCAGAGTTTGGAAGAGTTGCTCGTATTGATCACAGGTGGCCTGAAAGTAATTCAGCAGCTCACTGCGTTTTGCTTCTGGGGTGCCTGTGTTCAGTATCGGCGTGCGAGTGATCGCTTCGGTGTTGGTGTTATCAAGGGTGCTGGCAGTAATATCCAAGGGATTTATCCTCGTTGAGTGTCAGGTGATGCTCGGCGGAAGATCCGGCTTCAATGACGTGTTTCCATACGTAGTTATTTTTCTTATCACTAATGGTTATCAGATCAGCCTATACGGTGCAAATGAAGAAACGGTTTCAGAATAGGCTTTTTGATGAGTATTTCCCCCTCTGCATGGTGAGGTAAGTAGATTGGTTGGGGGAATAACGGTGTTTCGGAGGAATCTTTCGGAATTGACGCAAGCAGGGCTATGATGATGTAGGCAAAGTTTGCTATGATACACCGTTATTTCACGGGCGGCTGAATTGCCCATCGATCAGTGATCAGCAGTGGTTAGAAAAGTTGCTAATGACCGATCGGTAGGGATTGTTGCCGAATTCTCTCATCCTTTTCATGAAGGCGGGGGTACTTCATGGCCGTAGTTGCCAAAAAGTCATCCATGATATTTTTCTCGGATCCAGTTGACCATTATTGTCACCGGGTTCGTATCGTCCTTGCTGAGAAGGGCGTTGCTGTTGATGTTCAGAATGTAAGCCCGGAAAACCCACCCAGGGAACTTTCCGATCTGAACCCTTATAACAATGTGCCGACTCTGGTTGATCGGGAGCTGGTTCTGTATGAACCAAACGTCATGATGGAGTATCTTGACGAGCGTTTCCCGCACCCACCACTGTTGCCAGTGTATCCGGTCAGTCGTGCCCAGAGCCGTTTGATGATGCACCGTATTCAGAAAGACTGGTGTGCCCTGGTGGACACTATTCTGAATCCGGCGACCAAAGAGACGCCAGCGGCTCGTGCTCGTAAAGAGCTGCGTGAAAGCCTGTTGGCGGTGGAGCCAATCTTTGCAGAAATGCCGTTCTTTATGAGTGAAGAGTTCACTCTGGTTGATTGCTGCGTTGCACCGATTCTCTGGCGTTTGCCGATTCTGGGTGTTGAGCTGCCGAAACAGGGCAAGTCAATTCTGGACTATGCTGATCGCTTGTTTGAGCGCGAATCATTCCAGGAAAGCCTTTCTGAGTTTGAAAAGGAAATGCGCGAGTAAGCGTGTTTGTGATCAGTAATGCTGTCGCAAAAGGTTCTGAGCATAGAGTGGTGGCCCGGAGATAGATATGACAATGACCAGTAGTCGTTCGTACATTGCCAGAGCGTTGTACGAGTGGATTCTTGATAATGATTGTACCCCTTACATTCTGGTGGATGCTCATCGACCAGGTGTCGAGGTACCTCAGGAATATGTTAAGGATGGTCAGATTGTTCTGAATATCTCCCCTACTGCGGTGCGAACTCTGAATATCGCTAATGACTTCGTTATGTTTGATGGCCGCTTTGGTGGTCGCGCTCTGACGATTGTTGTACCGATTCCAGCCCTGATGGCTATCTACGCTCAGGAGAATGGACAGGGCATGGTGTTTGAAACTGAGCCCTATGAAGAGGAAGAAGACGCGTTTCAGGAGCCGGAAACTGATGAGCCTGAAGCGACGGATGAACCTTCCAAACCGCCTAAGCCAGGACGACCTCATCTTAAAGTGGTGAAGTGACGTTTACTGGTAAAAAAGCCGGTTCATTTTAAAATGAACCGGCTTTTTTATGTTCAAGATTTATTGTTTGTTTTCCAGCACTCTGGTGTTGAACGAAAAGCCCTATGCAATTCTATTGCTACGACAGCGGGCAGATCCAGGTATGTCGTACTTATTTCGGTATTAATGGGTTGTTGGAAGAGCTTGAGGGTGTCTATTCGTTCTTGTTCAGAAAGTGGCTCAAAGCTGGCTTCAAAGGCTTCTACTGAAATTTTGCTTCTAATATCGGCAGTTAACTTCGTATAAAGTGTTCTTGGTGTGAGTTCATACAGATTGAACTTTAGAGGGAGAGAGCGTTCTGAAAAGCAGGCGCGTCTTATTTTTGCTTCTCCATCAGAGAGTCCTTGGATCAACTCGTGAACAGGTTTTTTTAACTGGTCTCTCAATTTGTCTTTCCATACCTCATTGGGATTTAGTTGCTCAAACCGATCAGTATCGGTGTTGAATTTTATGCCTTGACTGGCTAATCGTGTATTAATTTCATCTTTTGTAAGCGATTCATTCCAGATTGGTGACTTGCCCGATTTGAGGGTGCATACCAGCTGACGATCAGCTCCAAGAGAATCGGCACAATGAAATTCATAGGTGTGTGGTCTGTTTTTTTTGGGCGTTGACTTTGACTCAATGGTAGTAACTTGCTGACTGTCTAAAATGGCGTTCATGCAATCAGGCCGTTGTTTTCTATCCCGTTCGGCTCCCATCTCTATAAAACTCAGTGGTATTCTTGGGTCTTCTCCATCTATTTCTCGTGCCAGGACGGCTAAAGCTCTTGCTTTATCGTCTCTGGTGATATCAATGACTTTCAACGGCTTGCCTGCGTTTGAGGATTTTCTGCTTAAATCTTTGACATCGCCTGCGGAAGATAGGGAGCTATCATAAATGATGGTGCCCATAGGGCGTTTGATCAGACCATTAAATAGTTTAAAGGCCATATCTGAGCCCTGAGTATGTGCAGTGGCGTGCGACACGGGTAGTGCTTTACGAACAACTCTCTTTGCGCTATCCGGCGCTACACTACCCGAAAATTGATCTCCAAACTCCGCTTTGCCATGGGAGGTTTTGCCAGCACCAAAGCCGCCTTTGTAGGCAATGACCTGCTGTTCCGGATGAGATTTCGCAAGGTTTAGTGCTTTTATCCAGGCTTGTTCAGTGTATTTTGCTGCAGCTCCCTGAGCTTCTGGTATCCAGCTGGATGGTTTTTCTAGCCAGGTCCAGAACCCATTGCCTTGAGCCTCTGATGGGGGAGTATGAGTAAAAGCCTCCCATGACTGGATGCCAGCACCATTTTCTTCACTGGCCTGAAGTATTGCAGATCGAATTAAACCAAAACTCACTTGAAACCATCGGTTTTATTTTGGTTTTGGCTTAACCGGTTTTCTGAGCACCTCTTCCTCCTCGTCAAGAGACGTCTTGGTATGGAGTCTGTCGGCTAA
>NZ_LUTV01000010.1:93425-94018 GCF_001646945.1 Endozoicomonas ascidiicola | reverse complement strand
TCGGGATGACGTTTCTTCGCCAGCGCATAAACCACTTTCCTGTTATCCATGAGAGTCTTTGTCTCCCCTCGGTGCCTCTGCCCCGGTGTTAAGAACTTGATCCCGCTGTGTCGGTGATCTTCGTTGTACCATTGGGTAAACCCAAGCACCCAAGTACGAGCCGCTTTGAGATCAGTAAACGGCTTGGAAGGGTAACCAGGCCGGTACTTCAGTGTTCTGAATATCGCTTCAGCGTAAGGGTTATCATCACTGACTCTCGGCCGACTGAAGGAGCTCACTACACCAAGGCTCTGCAAGGTAGACAGCATGGTGCCGCCTTTCATGGCACTGCCATTGTCTGAATGTAAGACCAACGGCCTCTCCAGGGCTGAAATACCATGGCGCAGACACGCTTTGGTGATCATTTTCGAGGCGTGTTCTGCCGATTCATTTTCATGAACCTCCCAGGTAACAATCATACGACTGTATATATCTATAACCAGATACAGGTAAAAGAAYTGGCCACGCACCGGCGAGCGTAGAAAAGTGATATCCCAAGACCAGACCTGATTCGGACCCGTTGCACAGTAAGAGGTCGGCCTACGTTGCGCTGG
>NZ_LUTV01000010.1:63935-84850 GCF_001646945.1 Endozoicomonas ascidiicola | reverse complement strand
CTTCTGCGTGCAGATTAACCAAAAACCAGTCGAGTTAGCCGACAGACTCCATACCAAGACGTCTCTTGACGAGGAGGAAGAGGTGCTCAGAAAACCGGTTAAGCCAAAACCAAAATAAAACCGATGGTTTCAAGTGAGTTTTGGTTTAAAAGAAAATTACTCGCAGATTTTTTAAATAAAGCCCTTAGATTGAAGAGCGATTAAATAGTTATATTCATCTAAATTGGATAAGTGACTATGCCGTGTCAGAGAGTATCGCTCTTACGACACGGCTCATCGAACTCAAGCCCGGGACATAAACTTCCCAGTCTCAGTATTCACCTTTATAACTTCGCCATTGCTCAAATACTCAGGCACTTGAACCTCAAGGCCGGTACTTAGCCTTGCAGGCTTGGTTCTGGCTGCAGCCGAAGCCCCTTTAATGCCGGGAGTGGTATCCACAATCTCCAGCGCCACAGATGCCGGTAAATCGATAGACAACAGCTGACCTTCAACCAGCAAAGCAACAATCCCTTCCGCATTATCAGCAATATAAAGCAACTGCTCTTCAATGGTGCTGGCATTCACCAGATACTGGCTGTAATCCTCGGAATCCATAAAGGTGCATTCATCGCCTTCACGGTAAAGCAGTGTGACTCCACGGCGTTGCATATCAACATCCGCTAAAAGAATATCACCGGTTAATGTCTGCTCCAGTTTCTGGCCACCGGGTACAGCATTGAAACGCACTTTATACAGTGTCTGGGCACCGCGGGCAGAAGGGCTTTTGGCTTCCACCAGACGAACCTGATAATACAGGCCATCAATGGATACGATCTGGCCTCTCTTCAGCTCTCGAGCGTACGGCATGGGATTCCTCAGTGTGCAAAAACAATCGGGGTGAATGCTGGCTATTGTCAGAACGCTGCTTTATTTCAGGGTCATCAATATCGATCTGCTTGAGTTGTTTACCCAGCATCTGGATAAAGCCCTGTACTCGATCCTGGCCATTCAACGTGTATTCAAACTTGAAAAAACGCTCGAAGACCATTTGGCCTGAATAACCACGGCGGAAACGGGTACGATACCGAACAACTGAGTCATCCAGAAACTGAACGCTCATATCATGACAGGCCTTTTTGCCATAAACGACAGCGGCCTCTTTTGCTCTGGCGGTATCAAACCAATAATAGAGCAGGAGAAAAAGCAGGGTCAGCCAGAGTAATACATCCATCGAGGCATTCTAAACCAAAACTCACTTGAAACCATCGGTTTTATTTTGGTTTTGGCTTAACCGGTTTTCTGAGCACCTCTTCCTCCTCGTCAAGAGACGTCTTGGTATGGAGTCTGTCGGCTAACTCGACTGGTTTTTGGTTAATCTGCACGCAGAAGGCTTTGACATTCTTCACCAGTTCATCTTGGGTGCTATGACAATAATGATAAGTTACCTCCTCTCTCAACCAACGCCAAAGAGCCTCAACTGGCATAAAATCAGGACTGTACGGAGGTAGCCAGACTAGCTCTATTTTTAGATTTTTTGCAGCCTCGCAGACGTCAAATGACCGATGATAGGACGCACCATCCCAAATAACAGTAATTTGTCGTTCAAGATTCTCCTGTCGAATACGCTCCAGAACATTCACAGTATGTTGTGAATTGCCTTTGGGGTATGGCCAAATCCTAACCTGGCCCTCGTTGTAGTAATAAATCCCGTAAAACGTGACTTTGGATAGCCCTGGAGAGCAAGAAGACACAAAGAGTCTACCGCCTTTAGCTGACCACCCACTACCGATATCCGTATCCTGATGAATGTGCGCTTCGTCAATATAAACGATCAGTTTTTCTTGCCTGGTTGCCTGCTGAAGTAACGGCTCAAGCTGCTTCAGATAGTCTGCTCTTTTTTCAGGATCGGCACGATTCAGGAGCTTCTTCGCCTTTTTCCAGGAGATATTATTCCTTTTCAAAACACGGCGAATAGTTTCCCGGGAGCAAGTAAAGCTCCATTTCACCTTGCACCAGTTTACTAACCTTTTAAGAGTCCAGCGAGGGAGTGACGACTTTTCAGCATTTGCAGCGGCTTCAGCCGAACGGTGGATGGCTTGAGTGATGATTGAGGTAACGGTTAGACAAAAGGGGGGTGCCCGCCTGTACGCTTATACTGGAGAGCTTTTGGGCCGAATTCATTATAAACCAAAACTCACTTGAAACCATCGGTTTTATTTTGGTTTTGGCTTAACCGGTTTTCTGAGCACCTCTTCCTCCTCGTCAAGAGACGTCTTGGTATGGAGTCTGTCGGCTAACTCGACTGGTTTTTGGTTAATCTGCACGCAGAAGGCTTTGACATTCTTCACCAGTTCATCTTGGGTGCTATGACAATAATGATAAGTTACCTCCTCTCTCAACCAACGCCAAAGAGCCTCAACTGGCATAAAATCAGGACTGTACGGAGGTAGCCAGACTAGCTCTATTTTTAGATTTTTTGCAGCCTCGCAGACGTCAAATGACCGATGATAGGACGCACCATCCCAAATAACAGTAATTTGTCGTTCAAGATTCTCCTGTCGAATACGCTCCAGAACATTCACAGTATGTTGTGAATTGCCTTTGGGGTATGGCCAAATCCTAACCTGGCCCTCGTTGTAGTAATAAATCCCGTAAAACGTGACTTTGGATAGCCCTGGAGAGCAAGAAGACACAAAGAGTCTACCGCCTTTAGCTGACCACCCACTACCGATATCCGTATCCTGATGAATGTGCGCTTCGTCAATATAAACGATCAGTTTTTCTTGCCTGGTTGCCTGCTGAAGTAACGGCTCAAGCTGCTTCAGATAGTCTGCTCTTTTTTCAGGATCGGCACGATTCAGGAGCTTCTTCGCCTTTTTCCAGGAGATATTATTCCTTTTCAAAACACGGCGAATAGTTTCCCGGGAGCAAGTAAAGCTCCATTTCACCTTGCACCAGTTTACTAACCTTTTAAGAGTCCAGCGAGGGAGTGACGACTTTTCAGCATTTGCAGCGGCTTCAGCCGAACGGTGGATGGCTTGAGTGATGATTGAGGTAACGGTTAGACAAAAGGGGGGTGCCCGCCTGTACGCTTATACTGGAGAGCTTTTGGGCCGAATTCATTATAAGCTTTGATCCATTTCCACAAGGTGTGTGTTGCGCGTTTGGTGCTGAAGGCCACCTGTGAAGCGGATTGCTCACAACAGACTTGATAAAGGGCCATAAAGCGTTCGCGCGTCCTATGGTGAGGTTCTGATAATCCAGATTGATAGAGGCATTCTGGGGATTGATTCCATTTATCGTGTAGGACTTTAAGCATGAATCGAATAGTTATGGCAAAAAATGATCTGTAATTATACGTCTTGAATCGTTTTTCGTTTCATGCTTTGGATCAATTTATCTGCTCATTTAGAACCGTATGTTTCAAATGAGTTTTGGTTTATATCTAATCTGACCGAATCCCAAGGATTTCTATCTGGACTGTTTGGTTTATGAGTATACATAAGATGCTGAAAGACAAGAGTACATTGCTAAACAGCATAGTGAATACAGTGGAGAAAGGAAAAAAAACTCCGGAAAGAACTGACTGATTATCCCATTATTAACTTAATGCTCAGAATTTGCAGTGGTTGCTATATCATCTTTCAGCAGTTTTTGAGTGGCTTCTTCCAGCTTCTGCAGAATTTTTTTGCGTTCAAAAACATTGATGTCGTCAGTATCAAGGCTTAAAGAAAAACCTTTAGCATCGTATTCCAAATAGCTTTTCTGCAGGCCCATATTCCGACGAAGGTCAATGACTCGATAGACCGGAACTGGACGACTAAAGCCTTTTACCTGTATTTCATCTTTGGATTGGCAAAGAACAACATCTTTTACCAGTGACCACGTTTCGTGGGAAACCAGAATTTGATCAGGCTCTGCAGAGCTTTCCAGTCGGCTTGCCAAGTTTACATCCCGCCCGAGAGCGGTGTAATCCATGCGGAACTCAGCGCCAAAATTACCCACCGTACAAAAGCCGGTATTGATACCAATGCGGATCCTCAGTGGATTTTCAATCCCCTCTCCAATCCATTGTTTGCGCAGTACTTGCATATGCTTTTGCATTTCAATGGCCATGCTCACTGCAGCCAGCGCATCTTTGCGTGCACCTTTGGTTTTGGGGTCACCAAAGAAAATCATAATGCTGTCACCAACAAACTTATCGATGGTTCCACCATACTTCATGGCAATACGTGACATGTCGTTCAGATAGGTATTCAGGAGGCCGGTCAGGGCTTCCGGTTCCAACTCTTCAGCAAGATCCGTAAAGCCTTTGATATCCGAAAAGAAAACAGTCAGTTTTTTTCGCTGACTTTCCAGCTTTACATTGCGCTTGCCGGCAAAAATAGATTCCCACACTTGAGGGGGAAGATATTTGGAAAGATTACTGGCGAGCTTGCTGTAACGCTGTCGCTGTTGCTGGGCATTCATCTGGATTTCATGGTATTTTTTTTCTTTATCCCGCATGACAAAGGCCAGAAAGGCTGAAAATAGCGTAAATACCAGCAGGCTGATAAAGACCAAATCCTGACCTTTGGTAATCTTGGTCTGGATATCAATAAACTGTTGTATAGCAAGCCCAAGGCCGGCAGCAGGCAATAACAGAAGAAATCCTTTTGCTCCTTGCAGATATATGGCTCTGGAGATCATCAGTGCGGCAATCAACATGCTGCTAACTAGCGGGAAGTTCATAAAGGTGATCAGAGACGCCGTGTTCAGGCTGTCGAACATGAACAGGGTAATGCGTCTTCTACTCTCAACAACAGATTTGTTTTCACTCTGGATAAAACCGTTGACCAGTTTATTAGAAGCCCAGGGGAAAATAGAAAAGTAGCCAACAAGGCTTAGAAATGTCCAGGGAAGCAGTTCGTTGGCGAGAAAGTAGACAACTACAGACGCAGCAATCCAGTAGGCAAGTACTCGTGGTTGAATAGGCGCCGTTGTGCTTAAGGATGCTGCAGGGGTGTAGTTTTTGGCTTGCATGATTCTCAGATTTTATGACTGTCCGATGGATTCAGTAATTTAGTTATTCTAACATGGAATATCATAGGAATCTTCAGGGACTCATGCTCTTTCATGAATGAAAATTCACAAGTGCCCCTGAAATAGCGTCTATTGATACAACTCTAGTCCATGCAATCTAACGACAGTTGCTGTTTTCATATTGTGGAGTACTTATACTCAAGAATTAATTGATCAATTAACTGCTCACAGCTAACAATATTTTTAATGCCTGAAACACCATGACCAGCAGACCACACATCCTGCCAGGCTTTAGAGCTGTCGGAGCCAGAGGGTGTAAGTTTTTTCCCGAAATCAATATGACCTTGATCAAACAGTGCGTTCATATCATAACCAGAATTGAGTAGGCTCTGCTTCATGAAATTAGAAGGAACGCCTGTGACTGCAGGAGTATGCACAACATCGTCGGCAGTGGATTCCAGAATCATGATTTTGTGGCCTTCCGGTGCCCGGCTTTCCAATGTGTTGATAAAACGAGTACCGACATAGGCAAGATCTGCACCCATCACTTGCGCAGCATGAACCTGATGGCCTCGATTGATACAACCGCCAAGTAGTAACGTTTTATTCCAGAAACCGCGGATCTCTTCAATTAATGCAAAAGGGTTGATGGCGCCCGCATGGCCACCGGCTCCTGCACTGACGGCGATAATACCGTCCACATTGGCGTCGGCTGCTTTTCTGGCATGACGAATATTAATGGCGTCATGAAACACGACACCGCCATACTGATGCACTTGATCCGTCACACTGCGCATGGCACCCAAGGCGGTAATGATCAGTGGCACTTTATACTTTATACAAAGTGCTAGGTCCGCTTCCATTCGAGGGTTGGATCGATGGGTGATCAGATTAACGCCAAAAGGTGCAGCCTTCTTACCGGTTTCTTGTTCAAACGTTGCCAGAGCTTCCGAAATCTGAATCAGCCACTGTTCAAAGCCTTCACTGGTTCGCTGGTTCAGTGCCGGGAATGTACCGACGACACCTTTCTTACAACCAGCAATAACCATTTCTGGGCCAGACACCAGAAACATCGGTGCCATCACCACGGGAATTGATAATCTGCCTTGCCACTGGTCGGGTAATATTGATTGGATCATTTCAGCTTTCCTTATTCTTCTACTTCGATCAGTAACTGTCGACCTTTGACCTGGTCACCAGGGCTCGCGAAAATCTGACGGATTTTGCCATCCACGCCGGCTTTCAATGGGTGTTCCATTTTCATGGCTTCGATAATGGCAACCACTTCGCCCTGTTTCACGGTTTGGCCTTCACTGAACAGCACATCAATCACCACACCGTCCATGGATGCCAGCACCTTATTGGAGCCTGCTTTTTCATTCTGGCTGGTTTGGAAGGTGAGATCATGGAAATGAAGATTGCCCTGTGCGCTTGCTAACCAAAGGCTGTAGGAGAATCCGTTGGCTTTTGATTTGTGAAAGGTGATGGTTTGTCGCACATTATTGAGTTGATAACACAGCTGATTATCGTCAGTGCTAATCACATGAAAAATGGAAACTGTATCATCCAGCTGCAGGCAGAACTGGTGACTGTCCATTTGCTGAATCCGACAGATCTTTTTTACATCCCCACAGCCCAAAGACAGTTGCCGCTCTCCTATCATGCTGGTTTGTAATCGGCTATTGTCGTTTTCAATGCCATGACTTAGCAGCAGAGCAGCCAGCATCCATTCATTGTTCGATACTTCTTGCACTGACAGGCTTGGGTTAGCCGTAAACTCTGTTTCAATGAAGTCTGTTGTGGTTTGACCCTGAATAAAAGTATCGCTTTGCAGAAGTTCACTAAGGAAGCTGCGGTTATCTCGAAGGCCGAGCAGGTGGGAATCCTGAACTAACCGAACCAGACGACGGCGCGCTTGTTCCCGGTTTTCTCCCCAGGTAATAAATTTTGCCAGCATAGGGTCATAGAAAGCGTTAACGGTATTACCTTCCTGAATGCCTGAATCCACCCGCACCCCAGAATAGGCTTCACCCGTTTGATCATCATGGGAAGCTGGCTGCCAAAGCGCAATTTCTCCCGTTTGCGGCATAAAGTTATTGGCGGGATCTTCGGCATAAAGGCGGACTTCAATAGCATGGCCGTTGATGGTCAGCTGATCTTGAGTGCGTGGTAACGGTTCACCGGCAGCGACTCTAAGTTGCCATTCAACAAGGTCATACCCGGTAATCAGTTCGGTGACCGGATGTTCTACCTGTAGTCGTGTATTCATTTCCAGGAAATAGAACTCATTATGCTGATCCAGCAAAAATTCAACGGTTCCAGCGCCTTGATAATTGCAGGCTCTTGCCGCAGCAATGGCGGCTTTTCCCATGCTGTCACGCAGCTCTGGTGTCATGACCGGAGACGGCGCTTCTTCAATGACTTTCTGGTGACGGCGCTGCATGCTGCAATCCCGCTCACCGAGGTGTACGACATTGTTATGATTATCAGCGAAGATCTGAATTTCAATATGTCGGCAGGCGCGTAATGCCTTTTCCAGAATCAGCTCATCAGAGCCAAAGGCATTGAGGGCTTCTGAACGCGCTGATTTGATCGCGCCGGCAAGGTCCGAGGCAGCTTCAACAATACGCATTCCCCGGCCACCACCGCCAGCAGACGCTTTCACCATAAGAGGAAAGCCAATGTCATTTGCCGCGTCTATCAGAACAGAGTCACTCTGGTCTTTTCCTTCGTAACCGGGAATGCAGGGCACGCCGGCTGTAATCATTGCTTCTTTGGCTGCGCGCTTGCTGCCCATCAATTCAATGGCCGACGTATTTGGGCCAATAAAGATGATGCCTTCCAGTTGGCAGGCTTCTGCGAATGCACTGTTTTCAGACAGGAAGCCGTAGCCCGGATGAATAGCATTCGCTTCCGTCATTCTGGCCGCTTTCAGAATGTTATCGATATTCAGGTAACTGTCGCTAGCGGCACCAGCGCCGAGACAAACCGCTTCATCCGCTAATGACACATGAGGGCTTTGGCTGTCAGGTTCGGAGTAAACTGCCACTGTCCTGTAGCCCAAGGCTTTTGCCGTCGTGATAATTCGTTTGGCAATTTCACCACGGTTTGCCACTAATACTTTGTCAAACATGGTCTTTTCCTATTGCCAGTTGGGCTTTCTTTTCTGGGCAAATGCCATGGCACCTTCACGACCTTCGCCTTGAATGCTATTGGCAAAATCGACAGCGGCCTGATCCAGAATAGAGGGCAGGTCATTATTTATGGACATTTGATGCAGGAGTTTTTTAGTGGTTACGGTAGCAATCGGTGCGCAGCTCAGAGCAAGATTAACCGCCGACCTCAGTTGTTGTTCAAGTGCTTCCTGATCATCAGCAATTTGGTGAATAATGCCGAGCCGTAAGGCTTCTTCTGATTGGATTCTCACGCCAAGAAGGGCAAGCCTTCGTGCTGAAGTAAGGCCTATGCGTTGCACGACAAAAGGCGCTATTTGCGCGGGGATGATTCCGAGTGATGTTTCTGGCATGGCAAAGCGCGCGGAATGATCGGCAATAGCAACGTCAGAAATGCAGGCAAGACCAAAGCCACCACCGAGCACTGCGCCCTGTAAGAGAGTAATCACTACGCAGGGAAGTTGATCCGCCTGTTCAATCATCAAGCCAAAAGAGCGATTGAAATTTGCTAACTCAATTTTGTCATTGGCAATAGACTGCATTTCACGAATATCACCACCGGCACAGAAGTTGCCATCGGCTCCACGAATAACCAGCACTCTGGTGGGGTGATGTTCAATAGAGCTCATGACTTGAGACAGTTCTTTTACCATCTGCAGATTCATGGCATTCGCCAATTCCGGGCGATTCAGAGTCACGGTTGTCACGCCTGACGCTTGTTCAACGAGCAATGTCTTATAATCACTGAAGGTCGTCATGGCGCTTACCTTTGGGTGGATGTCATGTATTTGCCAATAATCCCCAGCATGATTTCATCGGCACCGCCTCCAATGGAGCCAAGGCGATTGTCTCGATAGAAGCGACTGACAATGTTGTCCCACATAAAGCCCATACCGCCCCAGTATTGAAGACAAGCGTCGCTCACTTCTCTGGACAAGCGACCGGATTTTAATTTGGCCATGGAAGCCAGTTTTGTAACATCCTCGCCTTGACTGTAACGCTCGCAGGCTTGATAGGTGAGTGCCCGAAGTGATTCCACTTCGGTTTGCAGTTCAGCCAGACGGAATAAAACAGATTGGTTGGCAATCAATGGTTTGCCAAAAGCATTACGCTCGCGGGTGTAGGTCATGGTTTCATTGATGCAGATTTCCATGCCCTTGATAGACATGGCTGCCACATAAAGCCGCTCTTCCTGAAATTGCTGCATCTGCATGACAAAGCCTGCACCTTCATGACCAATCAGGTTCTTTTGAGGTACGCGAACATTGTCGAAGAATATCTGAGCAGTGTCAGAACTGCGCATTCCCAGTTTGTTCAGTTTTTCTGAGAACGAAACGCCTAGGGTGTTGGTAGGTACCACGATAAGCGATTTGTTTTTATGGGCCGGATCGTCAGAAGAATTCACCAAGAGGCAGATAAAGTCTGCCTGTGTCGCATTGGTGATCCACATTTTGGTGCCATTGATTACGTAATCATCGCCGTCTTTAACGGCGGTTGTTTTAATATTGGCAACATCACTGCCAGCGCCGGGTTCACTGACGCCAATACAGGCCACCATATCACCAGCAATGGCAGGCGCCAGATAAGTCTCCCGGAGATAGTCGCTACCAAAACGAGCCAGCGCTGGTGTTGCCATATTGGTTTGAACGCCAATGGCCATGGGAATACCGCCACAGCGAATGGCACCAAACTCTTCAGCGGCGAGCATTTCGTAGGTGTAATCCAGGCCCATGCCTCCAAATTCTTCAGGCTTGCTGATGCCTAGAAGACCAAGGTCTCCCATCTTTTTGAAGACTTCTTTGGCTGGAAAAATGCCGGAGGCTTCCCACTCATCCACATACGGGTTGATTTCTTTCTCAACAAAATTGGCGATGGTCCGCTTTAGTTCAAGGTGTTCCTGAGTGAGTAGCATGGTTAGTCCTTCATTTTTATTGTTTATATGTTTGGCTTCCGCGCTATAGCGAGGTTGTCCCATCCCTTTGGTTCCCATGCTGTGAGGCTGTCGCAAAAACCCCAAGCATCTCGTTCCCACGCAGAGCATGGGAACCAGGAGTTTTGCGACAACCTCGAAGCATGGGAACGAGGTTTCTGGAGTTTTGCGACAGCCTCAAAGCAAGGGAGCGAGATGCGTGTCAGGTCTTTAAAATCGTGCGACACCAAACGTGTTATTTTTTAGCGTCCTGTGTTCTGCCTGCCAGCAAATATCCAATAGGTTTAATAACAACTCACGGGTATCCCGGGGATCAATCAATCCGTCGTCCCACAGGCGGGCGGTACCAAAAACGGCGGTCGAGCCAGCATTCAGTTTGGCGGCCGTGGCAGCTTCCAGTTGTTCCATTTGAGCGGCGTCTGGTTCCTGTCCCATTTTTCTCAGTTTTTCTTCACTAACGATTCGCAGCACTTTTCCCGCTTGTTCTCCACCCATAACGGCCGTTTTGGCATTGGGCCAGGAGAAGATAAATCGCGGATCCAGCCCTCTACCGCACATAGCGTAATTCCCAGCGCCGTAGGAGCCGCCGATGAGAATGGAAATTTTTGGAACGCTGGCATTGGCCACCGCCTGTATCAGTTTTGAACCGTGCTTGATAATGCCGCTCTGTTCCGCTTCGGTGCCCACCATAAATCCGGTGGTATTGTGCAGAAAGAGCAGGGCACGATTGCTCTGTTGGCAGAGTTGAATAAACTGCGCGGCTTTGTTCGCACCTTTGGCAGTTATTGGTCCATTGTTGCCTATAATGCCGATTCGATGTCCATCGATCGCTGCAAATCCGCAGACGGTTTGCAGATCAAAATCACCTTTGAAGTCGCTGAAGGCAGAATCATCCACCAGTCGGGCAATGACTTCGCGAACATCGTAGGGCTTTTTGCTTTCACAAGGGATAATGCCCAGCAGTTCTTCACTGTCGTAGCGGGGAGGTTTGGAAACCGCCTTTTCCGGTAATGTCAGTTGTTCATTCCAACCGAGGCTTTCAACCACTTCCCGAGCAATAGCGATGCCTTCGTGATCATTGTGAGCTTGATAGTCAGCAGTTCCCGCTTCGTAAGTATGCAGATCGCTGCCACCCAGTTCTTCATCGGTAGCGATTTCACCGGTTGCCGCTTTCAGCAAGGGAGGGCCTGCCAGAAACATTTTGGCCTGATTTTTTACGGCAATCACATAATCCGAAAGCCCCGGTTGATAAGCACCACCGGCCGTTGCACTGCCATGTACGACAGTGACTTGAGGTATGCCATCCGCAGAAAGTCGAGCCTGATTGGCAAAAGCGCGAGCGCCGGGAACAAAAACGTCGGTGGCATATATCAGGTTTGCGCCGCCACTTTCTGCCAGAGTGATCAGCGGTAATTTATTGTCTCGGGCTACTTCCTGAAGGCGAAGAGTTTTATCAAGGCCTGCAGGCGAAATGGTGCCACCTTTAATAGCACTGTTATTTACCTGCAACATGCATCGGACACCGGCCACATAACCGATTCCGGCAATAATACCGCCACCGGCAGAAGAACCATCTTTGTCATCGTGCATTTTATAACCGGCTAATGAACTCAATTCGATAAAACCTGAGCCGGGGTCTAACAATAATGCCAGTCGCTCACGGGGTAAAAGCTTACCCTTTTTATGGAATTTCTCACGAGCACTGTCGGCTTTATCAAAAACAGCCTTTTCCAGAGTGCGATACTGTTCAATGGCTGCCAGCATGGCTGCACGATTATCGTTAAACTCTGATCCATGGACGTCTATCTGAGATTCGATGACTCTCATTGGGCTTCTCCCGTCACCTGTTCGTATAGCTTTTTATTGATGGGGATTGGCATGGATAGCAGTTGTTGAGCAACGGCTTTGCCCTGGGCATCGATTCTCAGGCTGGCCATACCTCCGCCACCGAGGCAGTGGGTGATCAGAATATTGATGCTTTCCATGTTGGAAAGTTGGTATCTGGTGACTTCACTCTTATCGCTTAGCATATGCCTGAAATAGGCGGCAATGTTCTCTGGTGTCAGAGCGGTCTCTATATAAGGTAGAAAAAGCGTGTTTCTGGCAATCACACCAATATTGCAGTTGTCGCCTTTATCGCCGCTGCGGGCCAGAGCCAGTTTGATCAAAGGAAGTTTTATCGTAGATGCGGCGTCCAGCTTTTCAGGGAGTATTTTTTTAACCCACTGTGCTGGTGATGACTGAACAGATTCGCCGTTATGGATGGAGACACTTTGTGGTTTGGCATTGTCATTGATCAGGGTGAATGTGGGTGCGATGGCTGTTTTATCCAGCAAAAATGAAAACAAGCAAATCCGCGGACTGGCTTTCGGCCGGCCTCCCACTAGGCCTGTAATTCCGGGCGCCATGGCCGTTGCCGCCTGGGCAATTTCCAAACCAAATAAACCCAGTGCTTTTCTATCACTGTGGGAAACAGCAAGTTTTACCACCACTTCGCGGGTAGATAGTGCGGTGGTATTTGCACCGTAAGTGGCTTCACTACCGAGCACTTCTATGGCCGTATCGCTGAAGTCACTGAATCCACGAGCTGACAGCAAATAGCGCACCCGTTTAAGAATGGACTCCGCCACCACCTGACCTTTTTCTGCTGCATCAATACCGCCGATCATAAAGCTGGCGATAGAGCGATAACCATCAATATAGGTAGCGCTGACTTTGTATTTGTCAGGCGCTGGTCGTCCGGTGGCGCCGGTTACCAGAACCCGATTGTTGTCGATTTGTTGTAGTGTGGTCTGGCTGAAATTGCAGATCACATCGGGCAATAAATACGCCTGTGGGTTGCCGATTTCGTAAAGGATTTGTTCGCTGACGGTGTGGCAGCTAACCAGTCCGCCGGTCTCTGGAGGTTTGGTCACGACAAAGCTACCATCTTCATGACACTCAATGATGGGAAAGCCCATATTGGCGTAGCCGTCTTTGACCAGATGCCAATCGGTAAAGTTGCCACCTGTCGTTTGAGTGCCACATTCAATCACATGACCGGCCAGAGAACCTTGTGCCAGTTTGTCGTAATCCTGACATGACCATTTAAATTCATGAACCAAAGGGCCAAGCACCACGGCGCTGTCGACGACTCGGCCGGTGATCACAATGTCGGCTCCGGCATCAAGCGCTTCAGCAATGGCGGGTGCGCCCAAATAGGCATTAACACTGGCCAGCCGTTCCGGGAAAGGTTCACCACTGAACATATCAACGACATTGTTTTTATAGTCACCGGAATTGATAATTTGTGATAGGTCATCCCCTTCCACAACGGCAACGGTAAGCTCTAAGCCGGATTCTTTAATGATATGAGCAAGGGCTTCAGCGCAACCTCTGGCATTGATGCCACCGGCATTGCTGCAGACTTTAATACCCTGGGATTTAATATCGTTGAGTAATGGTTTCAGGGTAGCGATGAAGTCAGGTGCAAAACCCGCATCGGGGTTTTTCATTTTGGCGCCGGCCATGATGGACATGGTCATCTCGGCAAGGTAATCAAACACCAGGTAATCCAGCTGCCCCCCATGAACGAGCTGGTGGGCTGCGGCGCCGGTGTCTCCCCAAAAGGCGGAAGCACAGCCGATTCGGACGGTCTTTTCTTTGGAAGATTCTGCAGACATGGTGAAGCCTGATCATTATAAATTGTTATAAGTCGTAGGCTACCAAGCAAATGATTGGTTGGGAATACCTTGAGGCGAAAAAAACCAAGCATTTGCTTTGTTGTGCTTCTCAGGCATACTCATTTCAAGAAAAGAATAATTAATCAGGTATCATTTAAACGTAATATGTCGTTTATATCATTAAGTTCTCAGGATATTGAGCAACTGACGCAACAGCTCATTGCGCAGGGTACGATCGTTGATCCGCAAAGTGCCAAAGGGCGTTTACTCAAACAGGCCGCTCAGCTTTTCAAAACCCAAGGGTTTCAGCGGACGACGGTGCGGGATATCGCCAGAGAAGTGGGTATTCAGTCCGGCAGCCTTTTTCATCATTATCCCAGCAAGCAAGCTATTCTTCGCAGCGTGGTGGAAGAAACCATTCAGCTGAATCTTGAAATCATGAAGCAGTCGCTTGTCTTAAATGACGGTGTAAGAGAAAAGCTGCTTGCTTTGATTGTGTGCGAGTTGCAATCGGTGTTGGTGGACACGGGTTCGGAGATGGTGGTTCTGGTTTATGAGTGGCGGGGTTTAAACGAAGAAAATCAGGCAGAGATTCTTTCCCTGAGAAATACCTACGAGCAGTTATGGCTGGATATACTGGGTCAGGCTTATGCACAACAGATGACGTCTGTTGAGCCAGCCATACTCCGACGATTACTAACGGGTGCCATCAGTTGGACGATTAATTGGTACAAGCCCGATGGTGGTCTTTCACTGATTGAGTTAGCTGAAATCGTGTTGTCTATGGCGTTAAATAAAACGCAGGCTTGAAAAAGAATAGTCGAGAAAAGAATAATGGATGGAATAGAGCTTTTATTGAATCGAAGATCGTCTCCCGTTTTAGAAAGCCCCGGGCCAACCCCTGAGCAGTTAGAGATTATGTTTCAGGCGGCATTGCGAGCACCGGATCATGCTCGACTTCGTCCTTGGCGTTTCCTGACCGTGAGTGGAGAAGCCCGGGAAGCATTGGGTGAATTACTGGCCAAGGCGGCTAGGTCCGATCGGCAGGATCTTTCAGAAGACGCTCTTCGTCGTTTTCGCGGAATGCCCTTAAGAGCACCCACATTGGTGTTGGCGATTTGCCCGGTCAAAGAGCACCCCAAAGTACCGGATATTGAGCAGAAAATGTCGCTGGCAGCGGCAGTGCAGTCTTTACTGCTTGCAGCTTTTGATCAGGGAGTCGGTGCGATTTGGCGTACCGGTGATTTGTGCTATCACCCAATTGTGGCCGAAGGGCTTGGTCTTGCCCACAATGAACAGCTGATGGGTTTTATTTATCTGGGCAAACCCGTAGGTGTTTCCAGGGAGCGAAAACCTTTAAACACTGAGATGTTTGTAAAAGAGTGGAAGCAAACCTGAAATATGCTCTGAATGAGAAGCCCCTTGAGAGGCTGTCGCAAAAGGGATGCGCTTGCCAATACGGTGTTGAAAAATGGCTCAAAATGCTCATTTACTGTATGTAAATTGCGCGTTTTCGCCATTTTTTGCCTTGTCTGGACTGCGCTTGCTACCTTTTGCGACAGTCTCTTGATGCAGATATACCTGGTTTATAGATTCTTTATTTTTGTAGTTGATCCTTCCATGCTCGTTGATGCTTGACTGATCAGATAAAACCCATAGAGAGCAGCACAAAAAGCAGATGTATAAAGCAGGCTCTGTTGATCTTCGGAAAAATGGGTATTGAAGCCAGGGCAGGTAGCGTGATCCTTTGCGATTTTAGGAAATAAGCGTCTGTTATTTTGCAAATCAAAGTCTATTGGTGGATTTGGTTCAGACATATGTAAGACTTTTGCTTTGGTTGATTCAGTAACAGGAATTTTCCAGAACGCAAAGTGCTCAATCAGGTTATGATGGGTTAAATTACAGAGCAGTTCAAAAAAATAATCGATTCTGGCTTGTTCGTATGTATTTGCTATTTGCCTATAATCTTCCGGAACTGTTGCGTTTTCGTAATTTGTGATCAGTCGGCTAGCTTGCTCTTCGGTTAAAGACCGGTAATGTCTGACCATATTGGTAAATAGCGTCCACCCTTTTTCGGGGAAAGCATCGATGAGCTGTCGAAAGAACACACCAGCGGTTCTGTAGTCATCTGCGTAAGGCATTGGAAAGTTCTGATAGGCCACACCTGTCTCAAGATGTTTAAGAGCATTCCCATAGCCGCAATGTTCAGCAATTAATGAGGTTCCGGTGAGTTGCATGACTACGTACTCTGCGGTCAGCTCAGACATTGCCTGCATGTGAATTGTGGTGAGCAGATTATTTGGGTTTAGATGGTGAGCCATTTCGTGAGGAATGAGACTGAGTTGATAAAGTCCGGCTGCCGTTAATCGCTGTATGGTGGAATTGTCTTTAGCTATCCAGCTGATCAGCTGAAATGGGCTAGCTTTTTTATCGATCATAATTGCCGGGTAGGCCGTGCTTCCTGCGTGTGCTTTTCCAATGGTTATCTGGATATCTTCAACAAGGATATCGTTCTGGTTTCCTGGGTTATGCCGTTTTTCAGGATATGGGCTATCGGTATCATATCCCCATAGCTCCAATGTTTGATCCGCTATCTCATCCAATAAACTGATAGTTCCTTCTATATCTTCCATAGAAGCAGTCAGATTCGTAGGAATAATGCTTGTCAGTCGTTTACCTTCCAGCACGGACCATGGAGAAGAGGTGGAGGCGTTGACTGCGATCTTCGATGAAGAACTACCTGCTGTAAGATGCGGTGCTTCAAAAACACCAGTAAATGTTGCAATAAACGAACATTTGGCATGGGTATGAGGAATTTTCAGTGCTATCGTACCCCCATAAGGGGCTCGAATGGTATTGATGCCGGTGTACAGCTTACGCTCAATATGCATTGAAAGAGGTCGTAGGAGTGATTTTTCTGTACTGGTATCACGATCTCTCCCATTGCATTGAATTTTATGAGCTAAATGGTCTGTGTGCATTCCGACCTGCAGTCTTATAGTACTGAGTATTGGTTTGCACTCAGCCTGCTTGCCATTGACTTGGAGAGTAATGTTAAACAAGTTTCCGGGGCTACTGTAAAGGCCGGTAAATATAATCTTTGTAGTATAGGGTATGCTCCCATGAGGGTTGTATCGTGGTGTGAAATGGCCATTAAATTGAATGGACTTTTCTGTTGGCAAAATGCCTTCAGGTATTTTTATCTCGAAACCGGGGATAATGGGTGTACGGGTTGGCGTTAAAGGTTGAATAAACTCCTGGCAGTACTTTAAATTATCTTCCTTTTCAGTGCGATAATACGGGTGTATAAATGCGTTGTTATCAGGGGCGCAGGTAATAGGGTATTCAAACATTCGATGGTCATATTTGCATCGTTGAATACTCAGGCTGTAGTCAGAAAACAGCTCCATATTCAGCCCACGCTTGCCCTTAAAATGGTATTCGAATTGCTCCTTATGAATGTCGTCGTCTACTGTGAATTCAAAGTAGCAGGTATTTTGTGAGTCTGGTCTGATTGCCAGTGCATGACCTTTACTTTGAAACATAGTATCAATAGTACTGAATTTTACGGGTTTTTTTGAACATGGTTGCAGCTTTATTGTGCAGTTTGATGGTTTTTCAATATCAGAAAATGTATTGGACTGATTAGGCGGTTCAAGGCAAAGGCCATCGTGACTATAAAGAACGTTGTCTTTTAGCTGAAATCGTTGCCGTATTTGTCCGGTGCATTGTTCTTTTCGAAGCGTCTGCTGGTCGGTATCCTGTTCAAGGCAGGAAGTTCCGGCATTAATCATTGTGTAGTGGTTGCTGGGAAAGCTATCAGGGATTTCAAACGGATTGCTCCAGTTTTCTTTTTCGGCAGTTGCATTAGCAGCAAGTAATTGCTGCTCGAGATCGTTAATACTTTCCTGACTGTGAATGTAGTCATCCATACCTATGGTTCTGTTGCCAGTGTTGCTGTTAATAGTTCGTGTAATGAGTGGGCGTGCTGTGACAGCCAGGAGCCCGAGGCCTGTGGAGGCGGCTCCCAGGACGCCAGCTGACAAACCGAGACCAGCAAAGGATGCAATACCTGAATAAAAAAGTATTTTTCTGAGTGAGAACTTTGCCGCGCTGGAAGCAGGAAGTGATTCTGTAGACGGCTGATTTGAAGTGTGTGATGTAAAAATCCTAGGGAACATATCGCTTGAAACCTTAAAACTGATCGACCGTGAAGTTAACTTGATCGTTACTTAAGATTCAAATTAATAAGAAACGTTCCATTTTTCTCAATAATTTTTTGCTCAGATCTTCAGTGATAGGTATATAGCTAAGGTGTCTTCTTACGATGGTCATTAAGGAACTGTCCTTGAATAACTTCACTGCTCGGAGAAGCGCTTTCCGTTTACCGTTTACCGTAAAAGCACAAGCAGCAAGGCTTTTACGGATAACGGATAACGGATAACGGATAACGGTTCTGGTTAAATGTGGAAGTTATTTTGTGACAGACCCTAAGGAACTTTCGCTGTGGCGCATGCACTTCGGTGGTCTTCCGTCATCGAAATCAACGGATTCATTCCATGAATAGCGTCTCTTTTTCGCTGCATTTGGCTTAAAACTATCAGCCTCCGGCTGACTCAGGACTCTATAGCCCTTGGAGACGGCGGACGAATCCTTAATGTCTACCCTAAGAAGGTGTCTTTGTTTATCAGATCATCGTGTGGGGGATGATGTATTCTTCAAGGTCGTCATCATCGTCAAGGCTATTTTCAGAATAAACCCAACCTTTTACCGATGCGCTAGCCTGATGAATTGAACCATAGGATCCGGAAATCAGTGGATGCCACTGGTATAATGGTTTATTTTCACTGATCAAACGATAGGCGCAGGTATCCGGCAGCCAGTGAAAGTGTCGGATATCTTTAATCGTCAGCACAGTACAATCCGGCACAATCTGTTTGCGATTTGGGTAATCAGTACACTGGCAGCTTTTAGTATCCAGCAACTTGCAGGCAACGGACGTGTAATACACGTCACCGGTGTCTTCATCTTCCAGCTTGTGCAGACAGCATTTTCCGCAGCGGTCGCACAGGCTTTCCCATTCTTCCGCCGACATCTCTTCCAGAGATTTGGTCTGCCAAAATGGAGAGCTATTAAGTGAGTTGTTCATACCGGGTCATTAAACGACAGAAATTCATCGGGAAGCTTGACCAGGTAATCATCCTGCTCGGTTTCTGCGGGCGGCATTTGCAGATAAAAACCGCTGTCTTCAATGGATTGCAGAACGGTTGCCGTTTCAACCCGTGCCAGCTTTTTTTCTGGCGTCAGTAACATATCAAATATGTGTGCTGGTTTGCCAAAGACTTGAATCAGCGCTTCCGGCAGATCTTTATCCAGTACCGTACCCTTTCTGACATAAAGGTACATCTCATCCCGTTTCGGGCTTTTGTAGATGGAAACCAGAGACTTCATTCAATGATCCGATTCGCTTAATTGATGTAGACGCTTGATCAGCGGGGTGCCGATGATATCACGTCGCCAGCCGGTGAGGGTATCGGGCAGGGCAAAGTGTCCGGTATTCAGCCAGTTTCTCAGAATTGGCGTGGTTAATTTGCCCGGTATCAGCAGTTCAAGCGGTAAATCCAGCTCGTCGGCCAGCTGAGTTAATATGGTCTTGATACGTTTGCCCCAGTCTCTGGCGGCTTTTGGCAGCGGAGGTGGTAGTTTTTCAGGGCGTTCGTGATCAGGTATTTGACTGCCGGCTTTGATAGCGGTCACCATCTGCTCGCCATGTTGACGAACAATATTGGAACGCATATCCGGTATTCGGTGCAGTTCTCCAGGGGTTTTCGGCTGGAATTTTGCCAGCGGCCAGAGGCTGCCTTTGGGGATGACCCGGTTTCTTGGTACATCCAACGACCGTGATTCTGTTTCGCGAAATGCACACAGCGCTTTCAGTACACCAAGCTGTTGTGGATTAAGCTGCCAGGCTTTTTTCACATCCTGCCAGGCATTGTCCGGATCATTGGGTAACACGTTCAACGTTATCGCAAGACACTCGTCTTCCAGCCATGCTTTTTTTGTGCTGGCGGGTAATTGTTGATCCAATGTCTTATATACATCCAGAAGATGGGCAACATCGAGGCTGGCATAGTTGACCTGAGCGTCGGTCAAAGGGCGCTGACGCCAGTCGGAGCGGGTTTCATCTTTGGGTACATCAATGTTTAACAATTGATTGAGCAATTTTTGATAGCTAAGAGAGAAGCCAAGATTGGCAAAGGCTGCGGCCAGCTGGGTATCAAACAGTGGTCGTGGAACGGTGTTGGTGAGCAGTTTGAACACTTCGAGATCTTCACTGCAGGCGTGCAGCACTTTGATCACGCCGTTGTTATCAAACAGCGCAGCCAATGGTTGCCACTGGTCAATGGTCAGTGGGTCAATCAGGAAAATTTCTGTGCCAGTCCCGACCTGTATTAAGCCAGGCAGCGGGTAGAAGGTGTCGGTGCGGATAAACTCCGTATCCAGAGCGATGGCGTCCAGCTCGGACCACTGTTGGCAGTAGTGTTCTAGAGATTGGTTGTTATCGATCCAGACAGGTTCTGGAGTCAGAATTTGCATAGTTAGAGAGTTCTATTAGAGAGTTCTAAAGGAAAAGATCATTAACCCCAAACTATCAGATGGTGACTGGTTTTGATATAGAAACAAAACCCCGTTAAATAAAACGGGGCTTTAACAGGTTCATACCGTCATTGGTACAAGAAACAGTGTTCCAACAATCACAGTGAACAGACCGGCAAAAACAGGCACCGATGTGCGCTTACAGACTTCGAATGGGCTGATTTTACCCATGCCGGAGGTAGCCACAATTACACCGGAAACCGGAGAAATTGTACGACCAAGGAGGCTGTCGGACTTGAAAGTAAAAACCGGAGATGGGCCGCAATAAAGTCAAAAATCACAGAATTCAGTCTGGAAGTGCTGTTTATGTCGTCAGTCTCTTTTGCCCAAATATCCAAATGCATGCGACAAATAACCTGTAAGCTGAAATAAACTGCATAAAAATGATACTTTCCTGAAGATCTTTCAGCATCAGCGTAAACATCCGCTTCAGGTTAAAACCCATGCACAGAAGATCCCATTCAGCAGACACTGCTTCAAGACCACGGA
>NZ_LUTV01000010.1:9824-59770 GCF_001646945.1 Endozoicomonas ascidiicola | reverse complement strand
TCTGAATAAAGAGAGTTCAATATAAACGCTCTGATTTGATCGCCACCAAAAAAGAAAACTTCTATAGACCACCCTCACCAGAAATCAATCCGGGCTTGTGCAACAACCGGATAAGATTGCGGCTAAGCGCAATCTATCCTTATTCGTTATGTGCTAAAAGCATCAGCACCATTAACAAGGGTGCTATTGATCATTAAACCGCCTACAATATCGCTGAATAATCACACAATGCTAGGGTCTGTTGACGTTTCGTTGCGTGCTCAGTGACTCAGAAAAATGTCAACCGCGCGAAAGGCTTGTGACGTGCGTAGTCATTCTACGTCGAACAAGCCTGACAAAGTGGATGGCATTTTTCTGAGTCACCCGAAGGGCGGATCATACCCGAGGGCATAAAGGGCGCTCCTATGTCGTTGTTCCAGCGCCTTGAAAGGTAATGAACATTCCTGCGGCACTGCGCCTAGGCGCCCTGATCCGCTGAGCGCGTAACGAAGCGTCAACAGACCCTATAGCATTATTCTGGCTGTAACGTTAATGCTAAGAATTTCAGAAATTTTCTACTCCCTGCAAGGCGAAACCAGAACTTCGGGATTGCCGACGGTGTTTATTCGGCTGACCGGATGTCCATTACGTTGCACATGGTGCGATACCGAATACGCCTTTAAAGGCGGGAGTTTGATGAGCCTTGAGGACATCGTTGCTCAGGTGGATGAGTTTAACCCGGGTTATGTGACGGTAACGGGTGGCGAGCCCTTGGCGCAAAAGGCGTGTCAGCAGTTGATGTCAATGCTTGCGGATAAAGGCTACGAAGTATCTCTGGAAACCAGTGGCGCATTTGCGCTTGATGATGTTGACTCTCGAGTGGTGAAGGTGATGGATCTTAAGCCCCCTGCGTCTGGTGAGTCCCACCGAAACCTGTATGAAAATATCAGCCTGCTGGATAATAAAGACCAGATCAAATTTGTGATTGCTGATCGGGGAGATTATGACTGGTCAGTATCAAAACTGATTGAATTCGGGCTGTCGGAAAGAGTTTCTGATGTCCTGTTCTCCCCAGTGAGTGGCCAGCTTTCCCCGGAACTACTGGCAGGCTGGATTCTGGAAGATCGCCTGTCAGTGCGGTTTCAAATACAGTTGCATCGAATTATCTGGGGTGATAAATCTGGTGTCTGAGATAGAGATATAACAAATGAAAAAAGCGGTAGTTCTATTATCCGGTGGTCTTGATTCCACAACTGTTTTGGCAATGGCGAAAGAGCAGGGCTTTAATTGTTTCACCGTCAGCTTTGATTATGGTCAGCGGCATCGTTCAGAGCTGGAAGCGTCCAGGCGTGTGGCTGACGCGATGGGCGTTATCGAGCATAAGGTTCTGAAGGTTGGGCTAACGGATATCGGCGGCTCCGCGCTCACGGATCAAACAATGAATGTACCGGATTTTGACGATCCCGAAAAAGAAATAAACAGCGTTGTCCCCTCTACTTATGTGCCGGCAAGAAATACGATTTTTCTTTCGATGGCGCTCGGTTGGGCGGAGGTTCTCGGTTCTCGAGATATCTTTATAGGTGCGAACGTTGTTGACTATTCCAACTACCCGGATTGTCGGCCTGAATACTTACAAGCCTTTGAGCAACTGGCTAACCTTGCAACCCGTGTTGGTGTTGAGGGCGATAGTTTTAAAGTCCATGCACCGCTTCTGACCATGACCAAGGGCGAAATTATCGTCGCCGGTGATCAGTTAGGCGTGGGCTATGGTATTACCGTTTCCTGTTATCAGGCGGATGCTCAAGGTGCTGCCTGTGGAATCTGTGACAGTTGTACGTATCGAAAGAGAGGTTTTGCGGAAGCTGGCGTGGATGATCCAACGCTATACCAAGGCTGAGTATGGGCTACGAACAGTGTCGTCATATAGTTAAAAATCGGTACTTGTAATACAAGCTCCTCCACGTATAATTTCCGGCATGGGTCGTTAGCTCAGTTGGTAGAGCAGTTGGCTTTTAACCAATTGGTCGTAGGTTCGAATCCTACACGACCCACCATCTCTGCTTTGTATTTCTTCATATTGTCCTAATTTTTCATTCAAGCTGCTGACTTTTCTACGGTGTGTTAGACTTCGCTTTTGTTTTCAGCCAACAGGCTGTTCAAGTAAGGATTTGCAGGCATTGCCTGTGCCTCTGTAGACAGGTGACAGAGCACTCCAGAGCTGAGTGCTGCTATTCCGGATGCCAGCTTTATGAATGCAGTGATAGATAGGGAGCTCGTTCAGGGCCATTTAAAACAAACGGCGGTGCCGATGGATTCGGCAGTGACGGAAGTTAAAAAAGACAGAATCAAAAGCCTGCTCAAGGAAAAAGACGCAGTACTGGTTGCCCACTATTATACAGATCCTGTCGTTCAGGCGCTGGCCGATGAGACCGGCGGTTTCATTGCGGACTCTCTGGAAATGGCACGCTTCGGTGCACGTCATGATGCCCAGACGCTTGTGGTCGCAGGTGTTCGTTTTATGGGGGAGACTGCCAAAATTCTCAGCCCGGAAAAACAGGTTCTGATGCCGACCCTGGAGGCGGAATGTTCTCTGGATTTGGGTTGCCCTGCTGATGCGTTTTCTGCGTTTTGCGACCAACATCCAGATCGTGAAGTGGTCGTCTATGCCAATACGTCCGCTGCGGTGAAAGCCCGTGCCGATTGGGTAGTGACCTCAAGTTGTGCACTGGATATTGTGGAAAATCTGGATGCTGAAGGAAAATCCATAATCTGGGGGCCAGACAAATACCTCGGTGCTTATATCCAGAAAAATACCGGCGCGGATATGATTCTCTGGGACAGTAGCTGCATTGTCCACGAGGAGTTCAAGGCCAAAGGTATTCTGGATTTAAAACAGGTCTATCCGGACGCTGCTGTTCTGGTGCACCCGGAGTCTCCGCAGTCGGTGGTTGAAGTGGCTGATGTGGTGGGTTCAACCAGCATGCTACTGAAAGCTTCTCAGGAGATGCCAAATAAAACATTTATTGTGGCCACGGATCGTGGGATTTTCTACAAAATGCAGCAGGCCTCACCGGATAAACAGTTTTTAGAAGCGCCAACGGCGGGCAGTGGTGCGACCTGCAAAAGTTGTGCGCACTGCCCTTGGATGGCAATGAATACGCTGGATGCGCTGTTGGAGTGTCTGGAGTCTCCAGGCGAGTTCAATGTGATTGAGGTCAGTGATGAGCTGCGCACTGATGCGCTAAGGCCCCTTCAGCGAATGCTGGATTTTACGGCATCTCAGTAGCTCTTAATCTCAGCAGCTCAAACTCGATGTTCCACTGCAAAATGCCTTCCGTGTTGTTCACGGGAGGCATTTTTGTAGAAATGACTTTTATCCCAGCTGATCAATCATCACTGCGTTGGAATACACCAAGCTGTTGTCCTCAGCGCAATGAGCTACTAGATGGAACTGCCCCCTTTGGCTTTGCTGGCTGAGATAAACTCTCAGCTGGCAATCCGCCAGTGATCCACACTCTCTGGGAAGCTGGAGCTCCATGGTCTCCATATCAATGGCGAACATGACGTCTTCCTTGTCACTGTCCAGTAAGCTCTCTTCAGCCTGCTCCAGGAGAAGATGATAGTGGTCATTAATGCGGAAGTGCAAATTGTTGATGGGCGTTGGACTAAATGCGCCGGGTTTTTTCTTCCAACCTTCAATGGTGAACGTATTCATCCTGAGACCTCCTTCTTCAAGATTTAATTAAGTATAGGCTTGAAGGGCATTGTTTCTGGAGTGAACGGTTATTTTTTATAACTTTAAGCGCTATAAAGATCTATGGTGTTTATTATTAAGAATATAAAGGTAAGGGGCCGCAAAAATACGGCTCACCGATAGGTTTAGGAGTTTTTCAGTTTTTGGCGATAATCGCGGATATTGCTGAGCTTTTGTTGTAGTTTGGATTTCAGAGCAAAGTTATCTTCTGCCATTTTCATCGCGTATTGCAGATGCTTGATGGCATCATCCATATTGCCATTCAGAAAGAAATATTCGGCTCGGGATTGATGCAGGCCAATAATGTCCTCTGCTAATCCCTGAACTTCTGCCAGTTCGAACCAAATATCCGGGTCTTCTGGCCTTGAACGGCTCAAGTTAAGCAGGGTATTCCTGGCTTCTGTGTAATTTTGCTGCTTGAGAAATACTTCTGCTTTGGCGGCTTGTAAAGGGTAACTGCCCGGGTTAATACTCAGTAACTGATTGATACGTTCCAGAGCCTGCGTGCCTTTACCGGTTTCAGATTCCAACTGCACCTTCAATAGAACCATATGTGGGTTATCAGGGTAATGCTGGAGTAGCCAGTTGGTCTGTTGTTCTGCTGTATTAAAGTCCCGGGCTTTCAACGAAGCAAGGGCAAGCCCGTAGCGGCTTGCTACTGGCGCATTGTCTGCTGCAACCGTGACTTCTTTGCTGAGCTGGCGAGCCATTTCATGGATGTTATTGCTACTGATGTAAGCTGCCCGCATTCTCATCAATTGATAGTTCAGTGAGCCAGCGTTTGTTACCGTTTTCCGAGCAGACATCTGATCGGCTCTCGCCCGGGAGTCGGAAATCCGGTTTTCTGTTACCGGGTGCGTTAACAGAAATTCTGGAGGACGGCTGCCATAGCGACTGGCTTTGTTCATCTGTTCGAAAATGGCCGGCATTGCCTGTGGATCAAACCCTGCGTTGGCCAGCGTAGAAATACCGAGGTTGTCCGCTTCTCTTTCAAATTGGCGGCTGAAGCGCAATTGTGCACTTTGCATACCGGCTACTGTTGATGTCAGCGCTGCCGCACCGGCATCACCACCTGCGGTGGCCATAATCAGAATAGAACCTAAGAGTGCCGCCGCGGTGGGAATGCTCTGATTACGAGCTTCTTCCACATTACGGGCATAATGTCTCTGGCTGAGGTGGGCTAATTCGTGAGCGAGCACCGCGGCAAATTGAGGCTCTGTTTCAGCGTGCAGAAACAAACCGGTATTCACACCAACAATACCGCCGGGGGCGGCAAAGGCATTCAGTACCGTACTGTCAATAACCAGTGGAATCAGTCGGTGATCAGAGAGCTGGCTGGCGGCAGAAAGACGGTGGGTCAGGCTTTCCAGGTAATGCTTTAACTCCGGATCAGCGACCATGGGTGTTTGATTGCGTAATATTTTCAGCCATGAGCGTCCGAGCTCATATTCTTCCTGCTGAGAAATAATGCCGGAAGTGGTATCCCCCAGGGCAGGCAGGTTCAGTGGATTGGCGTGAGCCAGCCACGGAACCAGATTTAGCGTTGTAGTCAGCATCAGGGCTGACAGTAAGCCCGCTTGCTTCATAGAATATCCATACTCCTGTGATCTGCGGTACACTCTATCATGAACGATTATGCAAACGTCATTAAAAACCTGTAAAAGCCTATAGCCGTGTATCTTACTTTTTTGTCATTTTATCCTCTAAAGTTCTTACACACTTTTGACGCTTCTTAATAGAAAGCTGGTAAGAAGCAGGTAAATAGTTTAGAGAAAATCGCAGTATGCAAAATGTGGATCAGGAGCTCGACCTGAAAGGATTGAATTGCCCTTTGCCCCTGTTGAAAGCCAAGCAGGCGTTGAACAGCATGAAGCCTGGTGAGGTACTCAAGGTCTATGCAACGGACCCCGGCTCGGTTCGGGACTTTGCCAGTTTTGCCAATATCAGTGGTCATGAGTTACTGGCCAGCGAGGAAAAAGACGGTGTATTCATTCACACCGTGATGCATAAATAAAAAGGGACTCATTCATGCTGAAAGTTTTGAAAGGCTGGCTGCACCGGTACTTATCCGATCAGGAAGCGGTGGTTCTGCTGATTCTATTGATCATCGGGTTTACCGTTATCCTCACGATGGGAAGGATGCTGGCGCCAGCTTTGGCAGCGCTGGTTCTGGCCTACCTGATGCAAGGGCTGGTCAGTTGGCTTGAGCGGCAAAAGTTATCTCATACGTTGTCGGTCAATGTCGTGTTTTCCGGTTTTTTTACCGCATTCCTTTTAGTTATTTTTGTCGTGATGCCTTTGATCTGGGAGCAGGTAACGCATCTGCTTAACTCATTGCCCAATATGGTTCGTGAAGGGTTGCAGCTGCTGAAAAGCTTGCCAGAGGTGTACCCGGGATTTGTATCCGAACATCAGGTGGCTCTGGTGGTTACGACCATCAATCAGCATCTGGCCGATATTGGGCAATGGGCGTTTTCTTTTTCTATTTCAAAGCTGCCGGGCATTCTGGCACTGCTGGTGTATGTTATTCTGATCCCGATTCTTGTGTTCTTTTTTCTAAAAGATAAGGATGAGTTACTGCACTGGATGGCGGGGATTTTACCAAGACGCCGTCGTTTGATTGATCAGGTGGCGGATGAAATGAATGGGCAGATTGCTAACTATATCCGCGGAAAAGCCGTGGAGATCATGATTGTTGGTGGCGTCAGTTATGCTTTTTTTGCCATTTTGGGGCTAAGTTATTCGGCATTGCTGGCGGTTTTGGTAGGCTTCTCTGTGGTGGTTCCTTATATCGGTGCAACGGTAGTAACGTTGCCCGTTGCTGTGATCGGCTTTTTCCAGTGGGGAGCGACTGATCAGTTTGTCATTCTGATGATTGGTTATGGCATTATCCAAGCGCTGGATGGCAATGTGCTGGTGCCGCTTCTATTTTCTGAGGCAGTGAATCTTCACCCGGTGGCGATTATTGTTGCGGTATTGGTATTTGGTGGTTTTTGGGGATTCTGGGGCGTCTTTTTTGCGATACCACTGGCAACGTTACTGAAAGCCGTAATGAATGCCTGGCCGACCGTGGAAGAGATGGATGCTGGAGCGGGATAACGATACCCCGCTCAACAGAAAGTTCAGGCGTCTTGATTACTCATCTTCATTCTTACTTTCAGAGCTGCTTTCAGCCACCTCGGCTTCTATTGCCTGGGTGTCTACCATCTGGGCGGCCTGCAACACATCTTCTACATGACCTTTGATGCGAACTTTGCGCCATTCGTGTTGCAAGGTGCCGTTGCTGTCGATCAGGAACGTACTCCGCTCGATCCCCATGTACTCTTTGCCGTACAACTTCTTGAGTTTGATCACGTCAAACAGTTTACACAGTTCTTCGTCCGGGTCGGAGATCAACTCAAAGGGGAAATCATGCTTTGCACGAAAGTTCTCATGGGCTTTCATGCCATCTTTGGATACACCAAAAATCAGGGTGTCAGAAGCCTGAAATTGCTCGTAAAGATCTCTGAATGCCTGACCTTCACTGGTGCAGCCTGGAGTGTTGTCTTTCGGATAGAAGAAAAGCACCACTTTTTGGTCTTTCAAGTCAGAGAGTTTTACCGTGGTATTACTGGTCGCCTCGGCGGTAAAGTCCGGAACAGGGTGGCCAAGGGTTACACTCATACTTTTTTATCCTTAGTCGTGTGAGGCTGTTGCGTCAGGTCAGTGCTTGCTCTGACCTTTTGTCTCAGCTGCTCTCATTATGTAATTCAGAAGAACAGTCTAAACCATCAATCAGAAAAAGGCAGGTTTGCAATAAAAATTAAGCAAACGAAAACTTTTACTACGTGAGCCTTGCGAAGTCTGGTTTTAACCTTGTGAATGCGTGAGGGCATGAGTAACATTACCGGAGATTATGCCTTTAGGAGTGAACTGATGATTACCGGGAGCCTGGTGGCGATTGTCACGCCCATGCACAGCAATGGCGAACTGGACTGGGAAAGTATGAGCGCGCTGGTTGAACATCATATCGACCAGGGAACCGATGGCATCGTGGTGGTAGGCACCACTGGTGAGTCGGCTACTTTGACAGTACAGGAACATTGTGAAGCGATCAAACGCATGGTAGCTCAGGTGAATGGACGTATTCCGGTGATTGCCGGAACCGGTGCCAATTCAACTCTTGAAGCTGTTCATTTAACCGCAGAAGCGAAGGCGCTGGGTGTGGACGCCTGTCTGCTGGTCACACCCTATTATAATAAGCCCACTCAGGAAGGCTTATATCTGCACTATAAAACCGTCGCAGAGTCAGTCGCCATACCGCAGATTCTTTATAACGTGCCCGGTAGAACCGCTGTGGATATGCTGCCGGAAACCATTGGCAGGCTCAGCAAGCTGGATAATATTGTTGGCGTGAAAGAAGCGACGGGTATTGTTGAACGTGGCACGCAGATTCGTGAGCTTTGCGGTGATGACTTTGCTATTTATTCCGGTGACGATGCCACAGGTATGGAGCTGATGCTTCAGGGCGCCAATGGTGTGATTTCTGTGGTAAACAACGTGGCGCCTAAAATCATGCATGATTTGTGTGTTGCGGCTATTGCCGGTGACCGTTCAACGGCGGAACAGCTCAATGCAAAAATTGATGCCCTGAGCAAAAACCTATTCCTGGAGGCCAACCCGATTCCTGTGAAATGGGCGCTGCAGGAAATGGGCATGATTCAGCCTGGCATTCGCTTACCGTTAACGCCGCTTTCCGAAAGCCATCATTCGGCAGTGAAAAGTGCGCTACAACAGGCAGGTTTAATTTGATGGTTTCAGCCTTAAGGAATAGTAAATTGTTAAAGGATACTCGTTCAGGCCTGTGGCTCCTGGCGGGGGTTGTTACCCTGACAGGTTGTGCCAATCCATTTGGGCAGGAAGGTTATTTGCGTGATCGCTCCGGTGATTACACAGAAGCTCGCGTGACAGAGCCGGTTAAATTGCCAGAAGGCGGCGACAGTGTGCTGCTTGGGGATATTCTGGTGATTCCTGATATCAGCCAGCCCCATGAAGATCTGGGCAAAGAATTTGACGTCCCCAGACCTTCCCAACGCCTGATGCTGAAAGAAGGCGAGAATTACAGTCTGGAGCGCAGTGGCACTCAGGAATGGCTGGCTGTGGACAAAGCACCTGCAGAAGTATGGCCTGGTGTTGTGGGTTATGTGAACAGCCTTGGAGTCAATGTTGTTATTAAGAATCCTGTGAAAGGCACCGTTGAAACCGGTTGGACGGACTTTAATAATGCCGAGAACCAAGGCGTATTGTACCGAACTCTGGGTAAACTCTTTGGCGCTGATCACGCTGGCTCAATGGAAGACCGTTTTCGCTTTGAACTAAAGTCCGGTATTAAGCCTGATTCTTCTGAAGTGTATGTTTATCATCAGGGGCGTCCGCTGTCGGAGAAAGACAAGGAAAATGTACCATCCCAATGGGATAATCAAGACGAGCGCAGCCAAAAGCTGGATAACGAGGTGCTTGCAGAGCTCTTAATTTATCTTGCGAAAGCTGAAGTGAATTCTTCTGTGTCTCTTCAGGCGCAAAGCATTGATCTGAGCTCTCAGGCGGAAATCACTCAGGATGGCAATGGCAACCCGGTTCTGACTATTCGTGGCGTATCCTTTGCCCGGGTTTGGGACTCTGTTGGTAGCGCTCTTGATAAAGCGGGATTGAGTGTACTGGATCGTAACCGTTCGGCTGGCCTTTTTTATCTTTCTGAAGACTTGACGACTAAAAAGCAGTTGGAAGAAGAGAAAGGTTTCTGGTCTACCCTGTTCGGCAGTGATGAAGAGGAAAGCGAAAACCAGGCAGATGAGAACCGTCTAACGCTTCGGGTTAGCAATTATGCGGAAGTGGTACAACTCTCAGTCGAGAAAAATGTAAACACGTCAGCGCCAGAAGATATCACTCTGAAGTTGTTAAATTTGGTTTGGGATAATTTCTGATAAAAAGCAGGCGTCAGCCTGCTTTTGCGTAATCAGCTATTTAAAGTGTTGAGCAGCTGTTCAAGGCTTCTTATCTCATTTTTAGAAAACCGTAATCCCAACTTGCTCCGCCGCCAGAGAATGTCCTCGGCGGTTCGAGCCCACTCACTGTTAAACAGATAGCCCACTTCTTTTTCGTAAAGGTCTGAACCAATCAGTTCGCCTAAATCTTTAATAGATTCTGCGTTGCCTAAGATTTTGTAGCAAAGCGTGCCGTAATTTGTCACAAGACGCTGGTTGAGTGAATCCGGCAACCATGGATATTCAGTCGTTAGTTTCTGGCTCAGTAATTCTTTGCTGTCGAAATTCCCGCCGGGCAGAGGTGCATCTGCTGTCCAGGATTGGCTAATGGTTTTTCCTTCCTCGTTAAAGAAAGGACTGAGCTTATTGACCGCGGCTTCCGCAAGCTTTCTATAGGTGGTGATTTTACCGCCGTAGATGGATAGCAGAGGAGGTTGGTTATTTGAATGGTCGAGCTCCAGAGTGTAATCCCGGGTGATGGCCTGAGGGTTGTCCGCATCGTCATCTAATAATGGGCGAACTCCGGAATAACTGGTGATAATGTCAGCCTTATCAATCTTCTGCTTGAAGTATTTGTTGACGACAGCGATCAGGTATTGTTTTTCATCATCTGAAATCGAGATATGGTCAAGGCTGGTTTTATGTTCCACATCCGTGGTGCCGATCAATGAAAAATCTTGTTCAAAGGGGATAACAAACACGATTCGTCCATCGGTATTCTGAAGGATATAAGCCTGAGGTTGGTCGTGAATCCTAGGAACGATAATATGGCTGCCACGAATCTGGCGGATATTATTTGGAGCGGCTTCATGGAGAGCTTTATCAAACACATGATTAACCCAGGGACCTGCCGCATTGACCAATGCCCGGCTGGATATTGTCGTGACTTCTTTGCTGGTTTGGTCCTGAAGTGTCACCTGCCATAAATCACCCTGCCGCTTGGCTTCAATACAGCGAGTTCTGGGCAAAATGGTTGCACCACGGTTGTGGGCGTCCATGGCGTTCAAAACCACTAATCGTGCATCTTCTACCCAGGCGTCGGAGTATTCAAAGCCCTTGGTGATGTTGTTGACCAAAGGACTATTGGTGTTGAATGAAATGCTCTTTGACGCAGGCAGCGTTACCCGTTTAGACAAGTGGTCGTATAAAAACAGGCCCACTCTCAGCATCCATGCAGGGCGGAGATGCCGTTCGTGAGGCAGGCAAAATCTGAGGGGCTTAATAATGTGGGGCGCTTTTCTAAGTAATACTTCCCGTTCCGCCAATGATTCATGCACAAGACGAAATTCATATTGTTCAAGATACCGTAACCCGCCGTGAATAAGCTTGCTGCTTGAGGAGGATGTTGCTGAAGCAAGATCACCCTGTTCACATAAGATCGTCTTCAGCCCTCTGCCAGCCGCATCTGCGGCTATGCCTGCACCATTGATACCTCCACCAATAATGAGCAAGTCATAGGGTTGTGAGTGAGGGGTCATGAAACAGCTCCCGTGTTTTAGACGCCAGATGTTGTCTGGTTGGTTTATTGTAATCGAACTTTTATACTAACATCGTTTTCGTTTACGAACATATATATTCCTTTTCGAATAACTATATGGCATTAGATATCAATCTCGCCATAAACGGTATCGGCGCAAGTTAGGTTTTAATGGTCAGGTGCTTATACATTTGGGCTGTGCTGATGTGTCGGATAGCGATAAGATTCACTGAAACGCGTTAAATTGCAGCTTTGAAGCTGTTCTGTTTATTCAAGAATGGATATTCAATGATACCCGTAGAAATTTGCGTCCACAGTCAAAGTGAGTCAGTTGTCCTGGAATCTGTCTCTGCTGCATGGCAGGGTGGTGCAAGCCGTATCGAGCTGTGTTCGGATATGGCTAATGATGGTCTAACGCCACCGGTGAGTCATATTGAAGTAGCTCGCAGGGCATTTGTCGATCGAGCAGGGCTGATGGTTATGATTCGTCCCACGCCGGGAGGCTTCTTTTATGATGCCGAGACCGTTCGGCTTATGGAAAAACAGATTTCAGATGCCGGTAATGCTGGGGCTGATGGTGTGGTCATCGGTGTTCTTGACCCTGATACTGGGAAAATTGATAAGGAACATTGTCGCCGATTAGTGGGTAAAGCCAAAGACAGAGGCATGCAGATCACATTTCACCGCGCTTTTGATGCCATTACTGATTGGCAAAACGGTCTTGATGATTTGATAGAGCTGGGCATTGATCGTGTATTAACAGCGGGCATCCCCTGGGGGAAGGCAGGGACGGCTTATGACGGCCTTAATTGCCTGGAACACATGCTTCGTCACGCCCATGGTGAAATAGAGCTGGTTGTTGGTGGTGGCGTGAATCTACAGAATGCGCCGGAGATATCCAGAGCGCTGATTAGAATCAATGCGCACTTCTCTTTGCACACCTACAGTGCCGTACTGGAGAGCGATGTGGTTAGTCAACAAAAGGTCTCATTACTTCGTAAGACATTAACCTCGCTGGTCTGAACCAATCAAATAAAAGTACTGGTACGATTATTCTTCAACAGTACTTTTATGCCTCTTAATTGGATTTCAAGGACAGAAAGACAGTAAGTTATATAGATAAAAGGAAAAACACAGAATGCGTATTATACTGGCATTCATATTCATGGATTTAGCTTTTGAGACTATTCAAAGCAATACATAAGGATTCGATAATACTTACTTTCAGCTTTACTGGTTACATTCAGGCAATAATCATTGTGTGCTTGTTATTCGATTTAAACGAATAAAGCCTTTATTTCTATTGCCGATGTCCTACCTGATAGCTGATATCAGGAAAAAAATATGCATATTGATTTGGGTAACGGTTACTGTCTCAGAAGATTTCTTTATGGAGACGCCATTGCTCTCGCTAATCATGGTAACAACCCCAAGATTTCTCAATATTTAAGGGACACCTTTCCGAATCCCTATACCATTGAACATGCCAGAGCCTGGGTTCAGCATGTGAAAGAGCATGAAACCAAAACCCGGTTTGCCATTGATTATAATGGTGAGGCCATTGGTGAAATTGGGTTTGTGGTTCAGCTGGATGTTCATCGTTTCGGCGCGGAGATTGGTTTTTGGGTATCCGAAGATCATTGGGGAAAAGGCATAATGACCAAAGCACTTTCCTATGTTACCAATTATGCGTTTGATGAAATGGGGCTGGTTCGTATTTATGCAGACGTTCAGGCCAGAAATCCAGGTTCAAGAAAAGTATTGGAAAAGTGTGGTTTTGAACTGGAAGGTGTTATGAAAAAGCATGTTTACAAAGATGATCAGTTTATTGATCAGCTGGTGTTTGCCCTGGTTCGTTAATTCTAGTTCGTTAATTCTGGTTTCTTAATAAAAGCGAATAAATAAAGCCGCAGGGGAATATCCCGGCGGCTTTATTTTTATGCTCAATAAATCGATTACAGTGAAATACGACCCAGGGGTTGAACCGTAATTTCTTCAGTCAATTCCTGATGGGAAAGAACCGCTAAGTCATAAATCTCAAGTTCAAGTAGCTTTCGAACATAGCGGCGAATATCCATCGATGTGATCAGCACAGGCTTGTGTTCCAAATGACCTATTTTGCCCACGGAATTTTTCACATTCTCTACAAACTGGGCAGAGGTCGATGGGTCAAGGGCAAGATAGCTACCTGCAGAGGTCTGACGAATACCGGAACGAATGGTGTCTTCCACATCCTGATCCAGTAGATACACTGGCAGCATGTTCTTGCCATTGGAGTATTTGTAGCTGATATAACGCTTCAGTGATGAGCGAACATATTCGGTGAGCTGCACCACTTCTTTTTCTTTATGCCCCCATACCACCAGTGATTGAAGTATCGAGCGAAGATTCCGGATTGAAATATCTTCAGACACCAGTCGCTGGAAGATCTCAGTGATTTTATTAACAGGCAAGAGGCGCTGTACTTCTTTGATCAACTCGCCGAAGCTGCTTTCCATTTTCTCAAGCAGGTAGCGCGCTTCCTGAATGCCCACAAAGTCTTCCGCGTATTTCTTCAAAACATGAGCCAGGTGGTAGGTCATGATTTTTGGGGAATCCATAAAGTTCACATTGTTGCGTTCCAGCTTGTCGCGCTGGCTCTCGGAAACCCATAGAGAATCCAGACTGGGAAGGAAGGTTTCGCCAACTTCATAGGGGATTTTCAGCATGTCTAAATGATCATCGGTTTCCCGAATGAATAAATACCCTGGTTTGAAATGACCTGCGGCCACCGGTACTTCCTGTAAAAGAATGGTGTAAGTGTTTTCTTCCATTGAATCATTAAAGCGAAGATGGATGCCCGGGAAAGGTACACCCAAATCCATATAAAGGGATTTACGGACCTTGAGCAGCTCTTCGTTCAGCGACGTGGTGTTCAGATTGTTCTGAATAGACGTTGGTACATCAATGATCAGTGGTAATGTCTGGGTAAATTCTTCTTGCTGATCCAGCCTGGATTTTGCTTCTCCCGGCTTTTCTGTGGCTGCAGCCATTGCTGGTATGCCGCCATCTTCTTCAGAAGTTCTTTTCTTTTCAGCTTTCTTAAACAGATAAAAGCCACCGCCCCCGATAAGGGCTGCAAGAATTAAAAAGGTCAGCGTTGGAAAACCGGGGACAATACCGAATCCCAGTAACAGTGTTCCACCAACCATCAGCGCTTTTGGTTTATCAGTCAGTTGAGCGCCGATTTCGTTACCCAGATCTTTTGCTTCCTCGTTGGAAACACGGGTAACGATGATGCCCGCAGTAATGGAGATCAAAAGAGCGGGGATCTGGGAAATCAGACCATCACCAATGGTGAGGATGGCGTAAAGTTGCAGTGCTTCGCCACTGGACATACCGTTACTGGTGCCAATCGCAACACCAGCGGTGATGTTAACGAAGATGATGATTAAGCCGGCAATGGCATCACCTTTAACAAACTTCATGGCTCCATCCATGGAACCAAACAGCTGACTTTCTTTGGTAACAAGCTCTCTTCGTTTCTGAGCTTCCTCCATCTCGATGGCGCCAGCCCGTAAGTCAGCATCAATACTCATCTGCTTACCAGGCATGCCGTCCAGAGAGAAACGGGCACTCACTTCTGCAACCCGCTCGGAGCCTTTGGTGATAACCAAAAACTGAACAATGGTGATAATCAAAAAGAGAACCACACCAACGACCAGGTCGCCACCCGCCACAAAGCTACCAAACGTATAAACAATTTCACCAGCATCTGCTTGCAGCAGAATCAGACGTGTGGTGGTGATGGATAATGACAGTCGAAACAGTGTGGTAATAAGAAGCACGCCGGGAAATGATGAAAATTCCAGAGGTGACTTCAAATAGATAGACGTCATCAAAAGTATGGTTGCAATGCCCATGTTCAGGGCAATCAGAAAATCCACCAGAAAGGTGGGCATGGGAAGGATAATGAGTGCGATGACCGATACCAGCAAGGCTGCCAGTACCAAATCGTTACGTCCCCCTAAGTTCAGCCCGGGTAACAGTTGTGCCATGTTAGGTATGCCATCACTGTGGAAGAGCTGACAAAGGTATTGAAAATCAGTTGCTTACTGCTGACTTTCGCTTCTTGAGCAGGGCTCTTCCTTTAATCCAATTGATTGCCCTTACATCACTGCCGGGCGGCGTATATCGCAGAAAATTATCGGCGGCACGAAGTGAATCTTCAGGTTGATCTGCTTGCAAATAGGCGTAGCTGAGCATGCGGTACACATCTGGATCTTCCGGGGTCATGGACTCGAGTGCCTCCAGCAGGGCAATCGACTTTTTCGGTTGCATGTACTCGATGTAATAAGATGCCTGACACAGCATCCAGGTCTGCAGGGGCTTTTCCATGGTTTGGTTCCTCTAGCTGGCAATCAGTACATTGCGGCACATCATCAGGTATTCGCTGTCTTCTTTTGCTTGTTCTATGACATCAAGAGCGCCCTGAATAGCCTTGGCTTTTTTCTTATTCTGTTTTTCTTTGTTCAGATAATCAGCCAAAGATTTGATTGCCTGCCTAGTAAGCCGGTAATGTTCTTCAGGGGAGGCATGAACAATAGCTGCAGGAATATTGGTTGCAAATTTTAATTCCTGTTGGGCAAGACTTTTGTTCATATCCAGAGCCTTCCAAGTATGGTCGACTACTTTTTTGCCGGAAGGTTTCAGAGAAGATTTTGATTTTGGAAAGTCCGTTTCATTTGTTGAGTTCTGGACCCTTGAAATACCCGTAATACCATTACCAAACGTCACTGGAGTCATAGCTCTGCCTCATCATCTTAAAAGCATTAGTTAGCATCGGATAGATAATTGAAAGTTCAAGCGGTTAGGTTAACGTTTATTACTTTTTTGACGAAATACTGGTTAATTGAGTTTATTTTCCGATAGACTGAATAGATTGTATATTTATTGACACATAACGGAATTTCAAAGCATCTATTCATTAAGGGCTGTTGAATAAGCTGAAACAGACATGAGCATGGAGGCACGCGTCTGATGGGCTTTACAGGAAGGACCCTGGCACCACTTACTTTTTTGTTGGCGATCACAATCCCGACCCTGGCCAATTGGTCTTCTGAAGAACCTCAAACTCGAAAGCATGTGGTTCGACCCAATGAAACTCTTGAGTTAATTGCGGGCAGTTACGGTTTTGAAGTGAATGAACTGGCGGACTATAACCAGCTGGATTTAACTCAGATATTAAGGCCTGGACAGGTTATTTATTTTCCCTCGGAAATTGCTTTACAGAACCCGGATCCCATTCCTTACGATCAGGTCAAACCATTAGATGCAGAAAAGTACCCGAATGCTGTGGGTGAAAGCCAGCCTATTCAGGTGACAACAACGGCCAGGTTAGGAGTGCCTACTCGATTTTCAGGTAAAGAAATGGATGTATCGATCTCTAACTCTGAGTCAGAGAACCCATTTCAGTCTGACTTGGATTACAACTTTACGCAGAGGGGAAACTCGAAGGATAGCGTAGGAAATAATTCACAGAGTGGAGCTACCCAGAAAAATGGAAAAATTGGATTTTCTGTAGAAACCGCCAAAACAGTAAGGAAAGAACCACAAGAAGATGAAATTGGCGATGATGAATCTCCAGCACTGTCGGCCTTCGGCCTTCGTCCATATGCTTATTTCGGCAATGGGGACAGTCTGAGGGATGTGCTCCGAAATTTCGCGGGCAGTTACTATATGCCGATTGTAATTACGGATGAAGTTCAGGGGCAGGTAAACGGTAAGATTGGCCCAATGACGCCCGTGGACTTTTTGGACCATCTCTCCAATGTCTTTGGTTTTATCTGGTATTTCGATGGACACAGTCTATTTGTTTATGACGGTAGTGCTGCTATCCAGAAAATCATCAGTTTGAATTACATGGGTATTGATCAATTCAAACGGACGTTGAAAAAAATCGGTATCTGGGATGGTCGTTTTTTCTGGAAAGAGCAAAAGGGAGAAGGCTTGGTGTTTATTTCTGGCCCTCCTCGTTATATTGAACTGGTGTCCGAAACGGCGACATTGCTGGATGATAAAGAAGGTGATCGCCAGAAAAGTAAGCTGACAGTGAAAACCTTTCCCCTTAAATACGCCTGGGCCACGGATAAGTCGTTCACCTTCCGAGGTCAGGAGTTGACCGTTCCCGGCGTTGCTACCCTGTTGCAAAATATTATTCACGGTGGTGGTGTAGCTCAGGTTGAGAAGAAAGCCGTGGGCTCACCAACACTGCCACCGGCTGCCAGTGTCAGCAGAGCCGGAGAAGAAATGATGCCGGCAGCAGTGAAAGGTGCTGGCATGCAACTCAATGCTGGAGCAGTTGCGGAAGACATTTATATCAATGCTGACCCCAGATTGAATGCGGTGATTGTTCACGACCTTGAAGCAAAAATGCCGATGTATGAAGAACTCATCGCTTCTCTTGATAAGCCGTCTTCGCAGATTGAGATCAGTGTGTCGATTATTGATATTAATACTCAGGATGTCAGAGCCCTGGGCGTTCAATGGAATAATACGGGCAGTGGCAGCGATACAAATGTTTCATTTGACGCATTTCCTGGTGATATCGAGAGCCCAAGCTATACAACGATTCTTTCCAGAGGTTTAGGGTCGTTTAATGCGACACTGAAATTGCTGGCTGACGAGGGTAAGGCCAAGGTTATCTCCAGGCCTTCCATTCTGACTCTGGATAACCTGGAAGCGATTCTGGACAGCAGCAGTACCTTCTATGTGAAAGTGGAAAGTAATGAGGATTCCGAACTCTTCCCGGTTACCTCAGGGACGGTTGTTCAGGTCACCCCTCGGATCGTCAATGAAGATGATGGGCGTCGTATTCACATGAGTGTGAATATTCAGGATGGTGCCCAGACATCACAGGAAGTGTCCAGCCTGCCAACCACAACGAATAGCTCAATCAATACTCAAGCGATCATCAGTGAACAGGAAAGTTTGCTGGTGGGCGGGTTCTATAAAGAGAGTGATCAGAAACTCTCTTCAAAAGTACCATTACTGGGTGATATTCCTATCCTTGGTCATCTGTTCCGATCCCAGAGCACGACAAAAAATAAGCAGGTTCGCTTGTTTCTTATCACTCCCAGAATCATTGGTATTACCCAGACTTAAGCTCAACCTGATAAGTCAGACGATGGCTGTGTAGCACATCATCTGACTTATCATCGCTTTTCTTCATCGTTCCGGAATTAAACATGCAATCAATCAGCGCCCTCTATCAACTGCAACGGGTGGTGGCCATTGGTGGCGGCCATGGTCTTGGAAGAGTCATGGTCTCTCTCGGTTTTCTTGAAGAGCGTTTAACAGGCATTGTGGCAACAACGGATGATGGTGGTTCGACTGGTCGACTCAGGGATGCCAGCGGCTGTATTGCCTGGGGGGATTTAAGAAATTGCCTGAACCAGATGTGCGCAGAAGGCCCTGCTTTGTCCCGTATTCTTTTTGAGTATCGTTTTAAAGGTTGCGGTGAGCTGGATGGTCATGTCCTGGGTAACCTGATTCTTCTGGCTATGGATCAAATGTGTGTCCGCCCAATGGATGCAGTCAATTTAATTCGGCAAATGCTGGATGTGTCTTCTGAGCTTATTCCAATGTCAGAAGAGCCAGCAAGACTGGGTGCGGTTTCAAACGAAAAGGAGATAGTGGGAGAATGTACGATCGATGGATTAAGTGATACTCCCCAGAAATTATTGTTGTTACCAGAGATCAAGGCGACTTCGGAAGCGATAGAGAGAGTGCGTGATGCCGAGATGATTATTCTGGGGCCAGGTAGTTTTATGACCAGCGTTTTACCTGCCCTGCTTATTCCGGAATTTGCTCAAGCGATCAATCAGAGTCAAGCACTGAAAGTGTTTGTGGCAAATATCAATCAGGAGGCATCTTCAGTGGGTAGAATGTCAGTTAACGAAACGCTGGACTGGATGTTTCAAATGACGGCGGTGTATCCAGATGTTGTTCTATGGCCTCAGGAGCATCAAGCACCTGAAGGTTTGCGCTGTGATACCTTGGTGGCACCGCTATCGGATGGTTTTAAGCAAGGGGTTCATAATATCGAAGCCCTCAGGTTAAGCCTTGATCAACTGGCGATGTCCATTATCAGGTGATCAGGCTATTGCCCTTTACCGGTAATCATCACCAGCATGGTTTTGAACATTACGTAAAAGTCCATCTTCAGCCACAGCCATGGATTACTGAGTGCAAGCGCGTAGGCATGATCGTAGGCAACTTTGGCTTTGACATCATCCAGCGTTTCGTCATAACCGGTATTAATTTGCGCAAGTCCTGTGATGCCTGGCAGCACATCAAATGTGCGCTCGGAGTAGAACGGAATTTCATGGTCAAGATTATTGCATATGCCGGGGCGCTCAGGACGCGGCCCGACGATCGACATATCACCCGCTAGTACATTCCATAATTGTGGCAGTTCATCCAAGCGTGTTTTTCTTAAAAACTGGCCGACCCGGGTAATTCTTGGATCATCTCTGGGCGACCATACTGGGCCCGTTTCACATTCCGCATTGTCTCTCATGGTTCTGAATTTGTGCATCATGAACAAACAGACACAGTCGTCTTGTTGGTAGCCAATTCGAATCTGGTGATATAAAACAGGCCCGCGGCTATCGAGACGAATAGCCAGAGCAATTAATGGATAGAGTGGAAGTGCAAAGATTAACCCAATCGCTGCGATGGAAATATCTGAGAATCTTTTTCCCACCGCTGACATGGGATGAACGTAGCGCTTTTGATGCATAAGTACACTCCTTAAGTACGAGGTTCTTCAAGACGGGGTGAACTTTTTATTTTTCGCCATCGTTTATGGGGCGAATGAAATGCGTAACTGAAAACCCCGAGGGTCATGGCAATATGGCCGGCCACAATATAAAACAGCGTTTTCGCAATTTTGCTATCCGGTTGAGAGTCTATCAGTAAGTAATATAAAGTACTTGTGGTCAGGGCTAGCAGGATAAAAATAACTGACAAGAAAAACAGGTATTCTGTCGCTAATAGAATTGAGGATATAAAGCTACAAATTAGTAACAGTGGGATGAAGGGTCTGAGGAATTTTCCAGAGAAAAAATTGAAGGCGAATCGTCTATGTCTGGGCAATAAAAGATCCATGTTCCGAATGGACTGCTGTAAATTTCCCGCCGCAATTCGAATGCGACGTTGAAAATTCATCTGGTCTGAGGAGGATTCCAGTTCAATGGTAATCAGTCTTGGGTCGTAAAGGCACTTGAATCCTTGACGAATAATGCTGAGCGGCAAAATGACATCATCGTTGATAGTGTCATGGGGAATAGTCTGAAAAAGTTCACTCTTAAAGGCATAAAATGCACCGTGCAGGCCAATGGTTGAACCCAGCATACTCTCTTGTATTTTAATTCTACGTTGATAGTTCCAGTAGGCTTGCTCACCTGAAGTTTGTGCAGGAACAAATTGGTAGTTACCACAGATAGCGCCAATACGTTTATCTTGTTGGAAGTACGCAGCAATAATCAGAAGACAGTTGATAGATGTGATTGCCGAGGCATCTGATAAGACGACAATGTCTGAATTCTGTGAAGATGCAAACTGATTGATGATAGCGATTTTGCCAATATTTTCTTCCAGAGCGTGAATGTCAATATTCAGATGTTTACACTCAGGAAGTGATGCTGCATTAAGTGCTGCCCTGTAGGTATCGTCCTCTGAGCCATCGGATATCACGGATATTTTAAATCGATCTTCTGGGTAATCGATAATGGCCAGGTTGAGAATTCTATCCTTGATATAACGCTCTTCATTGTAGGCGGGGATAATGATGTGTATGGAAGGTAAGGCTTCATCTTTGAGCGAGGGAATGTAATTGCGATGGAAGTATTTTGGCAATGAATAACGGGTGATATTAATAAAAGACAGTAATACTGGATAGATAATATAGTGGTAACTAATAATGGCTACGGACAGCACGAAAATAGAAACCAGTATCTGATTTGTCATGATGCCTCCAGATAAAGACGGCGATATTCATTGATCATTCTGGTCAGACCAAAGGTGCTTTCAATAAAGGCTCTTGCTGATGCTGCTGTACCGACAGGGGTGGAAAGCTGTGTATGTTTTCTGAGCACCTGAACTAAGCCTTCATAATGATCAATAGCGATAATTGAACCACTCTCTTTATCGACTCCTTCTCGACAGGCGCCAGCATCTGTGACGACTACAGCTTTTTGGCAGGCTTGAGCTTCCAGCAGAGAAAAGGGAAGCCCTTCATTTCGTGAAGTCAGGCAAAAAACATCAATGGCATTATAAAATACGGGCATGTTGTCGAGGTTGCCTAAAAAGTGAACTCTCTTTTCAAGGCCTAAGAGGTTGGTGAGATTATGCAGCGCTTCTTTTCGTTCGCCATTTCCAGCCAGTGCAACATGCACTGAATCAGGGAGTTCTGTTAACGCGTTGAGTAATAGATCATGGGATTTGACTGCCGTTAGGCGTGCAGCGCAGCCAATGATGGTGGCGCTTTCTGGTAGGCATAGTTGTTCTCTGGCTGTGGTTTGGCTATCTGGAGAAAAGAGCTTGGTATCAACCCCATTAAAAATTACAGCAGGTTTTCTGTAAGCGGTAAGCTTCTCCACTTTAGAAGCGATCAGCTTTGAAACAGCGACGACGTTTGGCTGCAGAAGATGGTAACAACTGCTTACCAACAGCCTGTTTATTTTATGGTTCAAGTGCCATGCATCATGTTCTGTATGGATATGTCGGCACTGGCTCAGCTTTGCTGCGATGCCACCATAAATCAGAGGCCCCGTGTGGTGTGTGTGCACAATATCCACCTGCAATTCTTTCAAGAGCGTTTTCAATTGCAGAATGGTTTTCAGGCTAAGGCCACTGGATTTATCCAGAAAGTGAATATTCTGAAGAGTGGCTAATTTATCCCAGGCGTTAATGGATACTGATTGGCTACCCTGCAAGCTGATGATGTGGACAGTGTCGTCATCTTGAGCATGGTGTTGAAGCTGAATCGCCATGGTTTCAATGCCGCCGGGAGCAAGGTGCTGAACGATCTGTGCAATGACTAAAGGTTTGCTCATGAAGCTGCCTCTCCATCATTGAATCCATCTTTTCCAGCATCGTAGATCAGAGCGGGGGCTTCTGGCACAGCCGGAATTCTGGCAAGTACCGGAATGCCGGATATGCGCTCAATGGTATCTTGCAAACGTAACGTGGTATCAGAAATTTCTGCAATGGCGGCTAAGCCGGTGCCAATGCCAAGCCCAGCAAATAAGCCAGCAACAACAAACAGCGCGGTGGGCAGTTGGTTCGGGCTGCTTGGGTTGAACGGCTCATCAATAATTTTAACTCTTTCTGTTTCTTCATAGACGCTAAGGTCGGCAGTGACTTGTGCCATCACATAGCGATTGAGAAAATCATCGTAAAGTTTTTGCTTGATAGTGAAATCTCGCTCGAGTTCGATCAGCGACCGTTCGATAGTGGCAAATTCTTGTACTTTTTCCTGAAGGTGAGTGGCTTGGTTTTTGATGTTTTTAACCTCATTCTTCAGACTCGTCACCTTTGCCTTGGCTTCCTGAACGGCTTGTAACTGTGACGCAAGAATCGTGGTCTGCCCCTGCTGACTCTCTCCAGCGACGGTGGGGGTGGACGCTGCAAGATTCCAGAGTCGCTGGATATCTTCTGTTTTCAATTTACTGCTTTCGGAAATCATTCTTTGGCGTTCTGATTTCAACCGATCCAGCTCCCGAACGGTTGCCTGAACTTTACTGTGCTTCTCAGTGTACCGGGAGCGCAACATGCTCAGCTGGGTTCGGATATTGATAATCCGTTCCTCCAGTTTGCCGATGACCGGGTTGGTTTGTGCGAGGTTGCCATTAAACTCCGTCATAGCGGCCTGTGCCCCGGCCAGTTCGGTTTCTTTTTCCATCAATAACTGACGTAACTCCGCAAGACGGGTGACGTTTGCTTTATGAAGTTCCGGAAGCTCCAGAGCGTATTCCGCTTTGTAGGAAGACAGCTTTAACTCTGATTTGGAGAGTTCCTGATGGCGCAGTTCCACCTGTTCCTTCAAAAACTCAGTTGAAGCCGATTGCCAGGATTTTTGCGGTGCCTGAACCAGATGCAGAAAGTGGTTTGTCACTTTGGTGAGCAGTTCTTTAATGTCAGTTTTGCGTTTGCTTCGGTAGTAGATTTTGATCAGTTCGCCACCAAATACTACAGAGAGAGAACGGGAAAGTTCGTCGATGGCTTCATCAACGTCTTCACGGGAAGACGTTTCATCAATAAAGCCGGCCGCATTGGCAACGCCTTTCAATACTTTGCGGCTTTTTAACAGTAATTTCAGGGCTAACTGTCGCTCTTCCAGATTGGTTGAAACGGAAAAGTCTTCCAGAATCGGATTCAGTGCTGTGGTGTCCTGCAGCAGAATAGTGGTATGGGCTTCGTAGTATTTTGGCGCAATGAAACTGACGAAAACGCCAACCATCGGCATGATCAGTACCGGAATGAAAATAGTGTATCGCCGACGCCAGCCAGCATTGAGCAGTCTAAACAGGTTTTTCAGGATTTCATTGGACATGGGGTGCTCCTGAAACAGGGATACCCGTCACGTGAATGCCGGCAGTATCAATTGTCATGCTTGGCTGATATACCAACTCAATATGAGGCGTATAACTGTGTAAGATCGTTTTAAGGCTTTGCAATCGGGTGGATGAATCTTTCAATGTTTTAAACGGTTCTTTTGCTGAAGAGGGGGCAACGGAAATAACAACACTTAATCTCATGCTGGTTGGTAACGAACTGAGGAAAAAATGGATCAGCTGAGCATTTTGCTCGCTGGCTGTTAATTCGTCAGGTTGGAATGTTAGGGATAAACGACGTTTATAGACATTTTCCGCAGTGGGTAATCCTGCGGCAGCCTGCATTTGATGGATAACACCGTTGGGCTTTTTCAGCGTTGTTTTTGCTTGCTCTCTTCTCATCAATTCCTGGAAATCAGGCGATGTCTGGCAACCGGTTACCATTAAGGTACATACCAAGGTGAGTTGTCTGAATCCATTCATTCTGGCCACTTGATTTCCTGAATGATTAGTCACTTGAAAACATTGAAGTCTGTGTGAACATCCAGAACAGACGATTTTCTGTCTATGACGACAGAGAACCTGCTGAGATAAATAAAGGTGACTGTTTTAATGGCACTCTTTTTTTAATGCCATCCTTTATTGATACATTCTTGATAAAGCGCTTGATGAAACTTTCAACAAAACAGTTATTTATCATGCATTATTGTAAGTGTAGTCACTGTTTTTCTATTAGGTCTTCCAGCTGGTCAGCTCTGTGTTGCCAAGTTTTATCTGCAACTAGTTGGCGTCGGAATGCCGCCTTGTTCTGTTGTAAATAGGCTCGGGTAATGACGTTGGAAAAATCCTCTCCCGGTGATTGGATCGCAATGGCGTGTTGGTATTCTTCAGCAGCGGGAAATCGGGTGGCAGCTACCGGTGTTCCAGAAGCCAGATATTCTTTCAGCTTCAGCGGGTTACAAGCTTCAATTTGCGGATTCCTTTGAAAGGGCAGAAGCGCAACATCCCAATGTTGGACATACGCAGGAAGTTCGTGGTGAGGCTTAAAACCCAGGAAATGCACATTTGGGAGGTCTTTCAGCAGTGTAATATCCACTTTGACATGACCAATCAGAACGAATTGCCACTGAGGCATGGTTTTGGCAGTAGCTGATAATAATTCGGTATCAATCCAGGAAGAGATGGTTCCATAGAAACCAGCCACATACCCCGAGTTTGGCGTATCTTTGGGTGCATCAGTGGGTGTGGAAAATAATTGATAATCGACGCCATGAGGTAGGGCTACGGTTTTATGGGCAGGGAATTTTTTTGCAATATTCTGACTGGCTGTCACAATTAGGTCGGCTTTGTGCGCCAGTTCTTGTTCCAATAGAGAGACCGGTTGGTGATCCACGTGCTCCAAGGCTTCAAAATCATCACCGCAGTAATAAATGATTTTCTTTTCCCCAAAGCAGCCAACTAAATCAGCAGCGGTGGGCAGTGATATCAAAAGGGTGATCTGGCTAAAGTCCTGTTGCTTAATTACTTTGTTAATCTGTTGTGATAACAAGTATTGATTCAGTTTTCGTACAACTCTGAATTGGTGGAATGGCAGGGCAAGAGGTTCAATGATGTAAGGGTTCTTTGCGTCATTGTGACATTTAGGTCTTTGACGGTTATAGCGGAACATTGACCACGCTTTAAGGAATAATCGTTTAGTATCCCTGAAGGTGAGTTTTGGTGCTCGAAGGCCAATGGAGTTAACCCAGATAACTCGATGCTTGGGCATTAAATGTCGAATAAGATGCTGCGTGCTGGAGGGAAAGGCGCCCCAGTCTTCCCCAAAAACAACAAAGTCAGTCATGGGAAGCCTCTGATCCTACCGGTAGTTTTTTAATGATTTTGGCCGGTATGCCACCTGCCAGAACACCCGGAGGAAGGTCTTTAGTGACTACACTGCCGGTGGCGACAATGGTTCCCGCGCCAATGGTGACACCGCCCATGACCGAGACCCCGGCACCCAGCCAGACATTATCTTCTAGAATAATATCGCCGACTTGGTCAGGTGTGTCCTGCATACCGTTAGCTCTATCTACCGGATCAACTGGGTGACCGGGGTAACCAACAAGGCGGACTTTCACGGCAAGGCGGACATTGTTGCCAATGACAATACGATTGCCGACAAGAATTTCGTTTTGCCAATTGATACTTACATTGTTTCCAATGATCAGTGTTGTAGGGGATGGTGAGCTTCTGCCACAGAAGGTTGTATGACCAGAAACTCGACAATGATCGCCCATGGAGATTTGAAAGTTGCCTAGCAATAGAGGCATTCCTGAAAAAAGGTAAAGGTATTTTGGGTCATTGATGAGTTGAGATTTGAACAGAGGTGTCCAGTAAAAAGTACGCAGCAGATAACCCGTCAGCCCGATGACTGACTTGTGCAGCCAATAGAGCCCCCCGTGTAATGGCTTGATGGTTGGAAAGGTGAAATATCGAATGAACAAACCGCTGGAAGTGATTAACTTTGCTAAAGGCAAGTTGCTATTTTTTATTCGTACTTTAAGGCTGCTAATCATAGGGGTGCTTCCTTTGTAACCCGGTTTTAATTCCATCAATAGTAAATATAGTTTTAACTTATTGTGTTTTTAGAAGTGTGGTGAGTATCCATATATTGGGCGATGGCAATACTGATGGCTGTCATAATATAAACGGGCCAGAGAAATCCCATGCTCAAAAATGAACCAGAAGCACAAAATCCCGCCAGCCCCGCATAGGTGCCAACGGCAATGGCTGACATATGGGGATCGTAATCCGGCGATTCCTGTTGCTTATCCAGTTTGGCCAATGACCGTCGTATGGACAGGAAGATGGCAACCAGCATCCCGATGAATAAAATAAATCCAACGAAGCCGGATTCGGACATCACCTGAAACCACGTGCTGTGGGTAACGTGAGCCTTGCCCTCTGAACGGCTGTGTGTGGCATAATCCCAATAATTATCCAGATACATCGATAACCCAACGCCGGTCATCGGATTGCGCAGCCCCATATTAAATGCCGCTTCCCACGCATGGATACGGGCCATGGAGGATTCATCAAGGCCTTCTTCCTGGGCTCCGCCGGATTTACGATCACTAATGCCCGCCGCAGCCATCAAGACAACGATAGCGAAACTGCCAATACTCATCAGCAGCAGTTTTGATTTGATGATGCGCAGGCCAAAAATGCCAAAGACCGCCAGAACTGCCAGCAAGCCACCCCGGCTCTGGGTGGCCAGAATGGATGCTACGAAAACCACAATGCCGATGAGCCCCAGCAGTGTCAGAAATCGTCCGGTACCTTTTGTGGTAACGACCGCCACGGCATAACTCATGGGAAAACTCAGTACCAGAGAAAGGTCGTTTGGGTCACCGAGGCTGGTACCGGGGATGGTGACACGGGTCTCTTCCACCATCCCGATACCATTGGCGTTGTTATAAAGTGTGACGCCACCCACAATTAATCCAGAGCAGATGATTAGCAAATGAGTCAATTTGAAGTGCCAGTACTCCGTCATCAACCATGATATGGCCAGAACCATGATTCCGATTTTCATATAGACGCTGGTAAAGCTTTCAAAGGATGAGGGGGGAAAGCTGGAAAATGCGATACCAACCACCACCCAGCAAAAGAAACGGGCAAACTTTGAGTGTTCTTGCCGCCAGTAGACTTTTACTTTCTGGGTCAGGATGATGTGCCATGCCAATACAAAATAAGAACCCAAGGCGGTTAATAAAGGGATTTTAAGAGGCGTTAATTGGGGGATCACTTCATGCAATCGGAAAAAAGAAAACAGTATAAAGATCAGACAGACCACAAACGGTTTTTTCAGTAAAAAAATCATTCCCAGAGGAATCACGGCCAGAGGCATTAATGCCAGAGGGTGAGGCATTATCACGGCAGGCAGTGCAGCCAGTAGACAATAGGCGGCAACGGTGATGGTTTGGTAACGGTTGAGAAAGAGTCGCTCGATACCGGGTAGCTGCATATTAACCACCTAGTGCCTTAACCACAGAAGGGTTTTGAAAAAAAATGGGCGGAACAAAACAACCTGCATCGATATGAAAATTAAAAGACCAGCGCTGCCAATCGTGAACATCGAAGCCAGTGCAGACCATGACTGAGTAATTTCGCTTCTTCCCCATAACAGGCCTGCGAGCATAACGGCTGAACATAAAAATCCCGGAAACAGGCAAGCGAGTATGGTAAGAGTACGAACCTTGAATTCCGGGAGAATAAGTCGCAAATGGCAGGCAAAACTGAAGAGAGTGATACCGAGCCATGCCCAGCATGCACCTTCAACACCAAACTGAATACCACCAATAAATACGGGTAAAGTCATCAGTGTGTAGAACAGAGCTCGGCTGTTTAAGCCAGGCTTGCCAATAGCCGTCACGCCGGTAGAGAGCAGCTCGGTGAGCAAGCGAAATGGGCTGGAGAGACATAGGATCTGAAAAGGAACGACGACTGACGTCCATTTATCCGTCAGCACCAGCGGAATAAAGTCCGGTGCTATTGCACACAAGCCAAAGTAGACCGGAAATAAAATCAGACCTGCCAGCTGGATGGATTTCTGCAAATACAGCCCCGCGAATCCTCGATCATTTTGCAGCTTGGCAAGGGAGGACAGGCCAATGTGATTCACTAATTCACCGATCTTATCACTGGGTAGGTTGGCCAGATTTCGGGCGACGGAGAAAATACCTAACTCTGTTTTAGACAGCAGTCGTCCGATACTCAGGTTGCCAAAGATATGAAAAAAATACCGAAGCAGGTCATTGGTGGTGGTGATGCCTCCGAACGTGCTCAAAGACGACAGTTGATGAAAGTTAAGTGTCGGCCAGGCCCAGCAGGGTGAAATTTTGTTAAAGCCAATGGTTAATGCCAATCGCATAAACAGGTGGCCACAAATTAACGACCAGATACCCAAGCCGGCAGCTGCCATTGCCAGAGTCAAAACACTGGTCATCAGCGTTGCCCAAAACTGAACTTTTTCCCGCTCTTTAAACAGCATGTCGCGACTGGCTGAAGCGCTGGGCAGGGTATGAAAAATCAGAATCAAAAACTGTAAGGCGGCCACTTGAATAAGGAATGTTACTTGTGGTTCATTGAAAAAAATGGCAATGACCGGCGCCGAAAAATAAAAAAGGCAGAAGAAGGTCAAGCCAGATATCAGGTTCAGGGTGAACGCTTGGCGAAGTTTCAGAGGACTCAGGCTTTCAGCCTGAATCAGCGTTTTCCCCATGCCCAGATCGCCCATCAGGGCGAATATGCCGATAAACGCCATGGTCATGGCCATCAGACCATAATCATCTTCCGTGAGCAGTCGTATCAGAATCAGGGTATTGATCCAGGTGAATGCCTGAGCCAAAAGCCTGAGCACGGCACCTGCTTTTAACCCTTTGATAACGTGGCGACCAGTATCCATAAAACCTAACCGTGGGTGGATGACGTGGGAGGAAGCGTGTTGTCCGGTTGGTGGCTGACCGAATTTTTGAGTGTTTGCTTAGAAAAAAGTTCCGGTACCGGTTGTCCCTTGATGTCGATGGCCTGCCGGTAGACCGACAAAATGCCCGGTACAATGGTGCGTGAAGAATACTCTCGGGAAATCGTATCCCGGCACGACTGGCTCAGTTGCAGTTTCACCACCTCAGGCAGCGACATCCAGAACTGCACAAGACTGCTCATGGCGGTTAAATCGCCAGGTGGTGTTGTCCAACCGTTGTAACCTTGAGTAATCAGCTCTGGCAGTCCACCCAATGGAAAACTGATGACTGGAATGCCGTTGGCCATGGCTTCCAGTGCCACCATTGGTAGCCCTTCTTCCCGTGAGGTGATGCAAAGCAAACCGATATCCCGCCAATGGGTGTTCATGGAAGTCACCTGTCCCATAAACGCAACATTGCTGACTTCCTGCTCTTTCAGCTTGGAGGCCATAGGGCCGGAGCCATACATATGAAAGGAGAGCATCGGTTGATGCTTGGCCAGTTGCAGAAAAAGATCCGGTCCTTTTTCGTGACTCAGTCGACCCACAAAGGCAACAGCCTGTCCCGAGTGGAGCTGTTTTTCCGGAATTTGAATAAAGTTACTGAGCTTAATCGGACGATGAATCCATCGGCGAACCATCTCTTTATTCACAATAATATTTTGAGAAAGCACTGAAGACAGTTCATCCAGCAGGGTATAGAGCCGAACTCTTCCGGTGCCCCGGTCACCATTATGAAATGTTGAGACAACGGGGATTCTATTGATTAGGCCTACCACCCTGCCAAGGGTGTTTGCTTTGTAGCCGTGGGTATGGAGAACCAGAGGGCGGGTGTCTTTTATGGTTTTGTTCAGTTCGCGGAGTGTGCCATTGAGATATCTAACCTTCACGCCGGCGTCATTGAGTTCTACTTCAAGGGGGTGGAGTACTGAATATCGTCGGTAAAACCAGACTTCTATGGGCCAGCGATTGCGTTTAAGTGCGCTGGCCAGCTGAAAAACATGACTCTCAATCCCACCAGGTTGCCGTGAGTCCAAGAGCAGAACAATTGGCTGATCAACCATTGGCTCTCCCAGGTATCCTTGGCAATACGTCGAGGTTAGTTAAGTGCTCGATGAAAGCGTCTGCAGGCAGTGGTTTGCCGTAGTAATAACCCTGTCCTTCCTGACAGCCTTTTTCTTTCAGGCAAAGTTCCTGTTCCAGGGTCTCGACACCCTCCGCCAGTACGAGCATGCCAAAGCTTTTGCCTATCTGGATAATGGCATCAACAATGGCGCCATTTTCTTTATGTTCTGGCAGCCCTTCGATAAAAGACTTATCAATTTTCACTTTATCGAAGGGGAATTGTTTCAAATACCCCAGAGAAGAATAGCCAGTGCCGAAGTCATCCAGTGTCAGGGTGATACCTAAACTCTTTAACTGATTCAATTGCAGTTTGGCGATCTCAATATCTTCCATGATGAAGGTTTCGGTGACCTCAAGCTCCAGGGCATCCGGGGAAAACTGGTACTTGTTCAGCAGATAAATCACCCGGTCAACGATATCGGGGTCCTGAAGTTGGACGGCGGAAAGGTTGATGGCCATTCGCAGCCCATGGTAGCCACTGTTTTGCCATTGCTTTAACTGATGGCAGGCTGTTTCCAGTACCCAGTTGCCGATGGGAATGATATCCATGCTTTGCTCGGCCATGGGGATAAACAGGTCAGGAGAGATTAAACCTCTGTCAGGATGATGCCAGCGAATCAATGTTTCGATACCGACCAGCTCACCATTCTCACAGCTGAATTGTGGTTGATACACCAGACTGAGTTCCTGATTTTCAAGCGCCTGATGCAGATCCATTTCCAACCGTTTACGTTGACGGATGTCACTGTCGATGGTGGCTATATAAAACTGGTAACGGTTGCGGTTGCGGGACTTCGCCATGATCATGGCAAACTCGGCCTGCTGCAGTAGTTTATCCACATTGTCCCCATCATTAGGAAACAGAGTGATACCGGCTGTGGCAGTGACGGTAAGAAATTCGTCATTAATTACAAACGGTTTTTCAAATTCCTGCAGCAGGGACTGAGTCAGTTCGGCCGCTTCATAAGGCTGGCTCACATTTGTCAGGATAATGGCAAACTGATCTTCTCCCAGCCGACCCAGATAGGTTGCGTTATTGACATGGTTTCTTAAGCGATCGGAAAGTTTTACCAGTACGTGTTCTGCCGCATTGAAGTTCAACTGAATATTCAGGGATTTGAAATCGTCCAGACCCAGGCAGATCACCGCCATGCTATCGTTGCTATTCGCTTTTTTAATGAGCTGGTTCAGATGCTTTTGCAGAGAACGTCGATTAGGAAGTCGGGTCAGATAATCGTATTGAGAAAGGCGCATAATGCGCTCTTCTGCTTTCTGTCGCAGGCTGTAATGTTTATCGATGGAATGTAATAACTTATTGGCGGTGGTCACCCAGAGGCCAAGTTCATTTTTTTCGTGTCCTTTCGGGATGGGTAATTGCGCCTTACCGGGGTGTTCAGGGTTGATGCCTGTGAGGTGAAAGATAAGTCGGTTCAATGGCTTGGTCAGTAAAGTGGAATAAATGAAAAATAATACCAGCGCCATGGTAATCGCGCGGACCAAACCCACCAGAACGATAGTGACCGAGCGTTGAACAAACGACTTTCCTTCATAAGCCGTATCAAAATATAGTATCACTTCACCTGAAGCGGATGGGGCATGTGAGTCTGCACTCATTGAGTGTCGAAACGTTCTTATAGGGGTGAAAATGGCATCGGTCAGCAGGCGATAGCGGGAATGGGATAAAGGTCTTTCCGTTCTGGCCAGCAGTGATTGATCTTCAAGCCTGATGGCTGCAGCCTGAACGGATGATACTTCCATCACGCCGTTCAAGATTTCCTGAGCCATCTTATTATCAAAGCGCGACAATGCCTTATGAGCAGGCTCATGGATCATGGCCAGAATTTCCTGACCTCTTTTATCAATGGCGATACTGGTCTGGCGAGCTTCAATAAATACTTGAACAAGACTGAGGAGCACGCCAAGAAGGCAGGCACAAAGCAAAACCACTTTCAGCAGTTGGTGGGAAAGCTGTGATTGACCGTGAGTGCCTTCTTTCGTATCCATAAGGTGAAATGATCTTTCCGCCATTTATTCAGAAATGCTTGGGCACGTCATGAGGTCTGAATAAGTTTTATCTTAACTTCTTAAATGTCTTGTTAATTAACTATAGGTTTTGTTTTTAATAAATTGTTGATTGTTTTATTGGTTGGGTAAATATAATTCTTTCCGTCATTTATTTTTTGATTGCCGTTTTTTAAATTTTGATTGGCTAGTCTGATTTTATGTGGAGATTGTTTTAATTGGATGTTTATGGATATTGAGGTAATGGGTGATGGATTACTCGACTTATCAATCGAATGATTGTCATGTGGTTGAATTACATGATGATTTTGATTCAGGGACGGTGAATGATATTAAAGAGTATTTTGAAGGTTTGATTGAGGATGGTGCCGGTGATGTGCTTATTGATATGAGTGAAATGGGTAAAATTGATTCCTCTGGAGTGGGTGCGTTAGTTTTTCTTTATAAGCGACTGAGAATGGATAGTCGGAATCTTGGTTTGCTTGGCGTTAATGGTAAGACTGACGAATTATTGACAATGCTCAGGATCAGTCAAGCGATCAAGCAATATGAAAGTATTGAAGAATATCTTGGGAAGCATTAATTGGGAAAGATTAATTGGGAAAGATTAATTGGTAGAGATTAAAAAAGTTGATGGTTTTTACACCTTTTTTAAAAGAAGTATAAAAATACTTTTTTTCTTGAGTGTGCCTGTTGTTTCAGCATGTGCACCCTTATGGCCTGCACCTCCAGAAAGAGAACACAGCCTGAAAATCAGGAGGGAATCGAGGGGGGAGTATCTTAGCCAGAGTGAGTTGGTCGAGTTGTTGAGAATTAGTGAAAGCCGTTATCAGGCATTGGCAAGGGTCGGTGGAGAGCACTGCCTACCTGGCAGGATGCAATTCCTCAAGCAAGAGCATCAGCAAATTCGATTGGCGCTGGATGCTCAGTTGCGAGTAGAGCCTTTAAAAAGGTTGGAAGAGACTTTCGTATCTCTGGATGGTCTCCGGATAAGACTTGAAAATCAGCTGGAAACCACAGGTTGTCCGCTGCAATACGTTCTTCGGAAGAAAGCCAGGCCGAATTGGATAAACAAAAGAGAGTCTTTGTTGGGATTGGGCAGGTGGGCGAAGCCTGAAAGTTTACCGTAAATAGGTTGGAGTCGGTAATGATAATGCCTTGTGCAAATCAGAAAACCCTTAAAGCCGTGAATCACGGTTTAAGGGTTTTTTTGCTTTGCATTTTCTTTTCCTCCCCTGTTTTTACCAGTGAATTGATGAAGGTTGTCGTGATGGGGGATATTGAGTCTCCCGGTGAGTATGCTGTGTCTGTCGGTGGAACGGTTGAGCAGTTGGAAAATGCCCACAACTTGTTTGATAGGAATGCCTTTGAGGCGGAGTACCAGGTGATTCGTGGCGGTCTCAATATTGCTTCAAATAGCCAGAGCCATAAACGCGTCGTCCTTGAGGAAAGAGATGTTGTTATTGTTTCACTGACAAAGGCCTCTGTCAGAGTGGAGTCTTCAAAAGAGGAAGATACTGTATCAACCGAATCTCAACTACAAGAGCTATTAGAAGAAAGAGTGGTTCCTAATGGGGATTCACAAAGCATCGAGCGTGGAGCTCAGGAGCAAGAGAATAAATTCAGTGATTATGAACTGCAATCCGGCGATGTGCTGTTTATCGAATTACCCGGGGAAGAGGGCTTTAACAAAGAATTTCTAATTGATCGGGCTGGAGTTATCCGGCTTCCGGAGATTGGGCAGCTGAATATAGCAGGGTTAATGCTGAAACAGGCTGAAAAAATCATTGTCAGAAGGATGTCTGAAATATTCCTTGGCTTGGATAAACTGACTATCCGTTTAAAAGAAAAGCGCCTTTTAGTGACGGTGCTTGGTTTTGTCGAACAACCCGGAGATGTCGAGTTGCCCGGTAACGGCAATATTCAGGTTGCCATTAATCAGGCTGGTGGCTTTGTGGATGGAGCGCTGCTAAGTCGTTTGCAGTTGCGAAGAGACGGGGAAACGATCACGTTTGACTTCAAAAAATATCTTGATACTGGCGATGAAAAGGTCCTGCCAAACCTTCGGTCACTGGATGAGATTTTTGTACCGTCAACACCAGAACTCAGCAATATTCACGGCAAGCCCCTGAAATCACTTGAGGACAAAGAGGTAGATTCTATTTCTGACCGAGAGGTTATTAAAGTCTTTGGTGAAGTGATCAAACCCATCAGTTTTGGCTATGAGGAGGGTGTGAATGTTCTGGATGCCATGCTGAAAGGTGGGGGTATTACGCGATACGCCAATGTGGAGCAAATACGCGTCCTTTCAGGTAGTGAACCGATCATGTTTAACCTCAAAAAATACCTTGATAGCGGCTCCGTCGATGAGTTGCCAGAGTTACTGCCTGGTGCAACAGTATATGTTCCGATACGGGTTGATTCCATATCAGCGAGCCCCCGAAGGGTTTATGTGATGGGGCAGGTACAAAAACCAGGATCATTTGAGACGGCTGAAGATGTCAGCTTTCTCGATGTAATCTCAGATGCGGGCGGCCCTAATCGTTATGCAGACATAACGGCCGTCAGGATTCTCAGGAGAAGCGGCGAGGTCGTCCCTTTTGATCTGGAGGCTTTTACCGAGGGGCGGGTAGAAGTAGTCCCCACGATTAAGTCTGGCGATGCCATATTCTTTCCTGAGAAGCCGGCGAATGAAGATTCATCATGGTTCAGAACACCCACATCTCAGTCGGTTAAGGTGCTCGGTTCTGTCATTAAACCAGGACGATATGAATGGTCAGAAACTGTCGATTTTATCGATTATATTGGTAATGCGGGCGGTCCTGCAGAAAGAGCCGATCTTGCTCATATTAAAATTATCACTCCTGGTCCTGATAACGAACGAATCGTCACTGAGTTTAATATGCAGGAGTTTATGGAGCAGGGCGGTGATTGGAGTGATTTACCCGTTGTAAAGGGTGGGAGTACCTTGGTTATTCCTGAACTTCCGGATTCCCCCATTGATAATAACGCTAACTGGGTCAAGCTCCCTAAAGAAAACTCGATCTATATTATGGGGGCAGTGATTCAGCCAGGACGCTATGCATTTAATAAAAATCTTGGTTTTTTAGACATTCTTTCTGCAGCGGAAGGCCCTAATAAGGAAGCTGATTTAAGCCGCATCAGGGTCATTCATCGAAATGAGGGTATACCCAGGGTCACTAAGGTAGATTTACTGACCTTTTTTGAAACCGGCGATGAAAGCCTGCTGCCGAAAGTAAAGTCCGGAGATACTATTTTCATTGCATCCCGAACCCGTAAATGGACGGAACAGGAGCCGGAAGATACCGTCAGAATTATGGGCGCCGTGGCGACTTCCGGACGTTATGAATTCACCGCGAATATGACCATTCTCGACTTACTGGCGGAAGCGGGAGGTCCAAATGAAACCGCTTATATCGAAAAAATTCTGATAGTAAATAATTCCTGTTGTGAAGAGAGTCGTGCCAGCACATTTGATCTGGTGGATTTTATGAAAGATCCGGACGGAGAGAGTCTGCCAGTGCTAAGAGCTGGAGATACGATCTTTGTTCCGGAGGTATCCCAGTCTAACTGGCGTAGTTTTAATAGTCTGGTGACCGATACCGGAGGGATACTAAACGTGCTGTTACTGCTAACCAACCTGGGATGGTTTACACCATGATTAAGCTGCCAGTTAACTACCTTGAAATAGAAGAGATCTACAGCAACAGCCTGGGCAAAGGGATGCGTTCACTGGCGATTACGGCAGCAAACCCCGGTGAAGGATGCAGCACTCTGGCTTATGCATTGAGCAAGCGCAGTGAGTTGGATGGTAAGAAGACCCTGCTGGTGGAAGTGAATATACTGCACCCTGAATTGGGTGATATTTCAGGACGTCAGCACACAGACTGGTTTCCGACAGCACAGTCTGCAGATGCAAACATTATGAGAACGAATGATCTGAACTTGGATGTACTCCCCGCTCCCTGTGACAGCGACGTACTTCGTTTCAGAAATATTGCCACCATGAGCAAACTGATTCAGCACTGGCTGGAGAATTACGATGCGGTGATCTTTGATACCTCTCCGGTCAATGCCCGTAACCGTAATAATATTCCTGCAGAAACTGTTTGCGCAATGGCCGATGGTGCGGTGTTCATGGTCATGGCCGGTGTCACGCAGCAAACTCAGTTCAAAACAGCGCTGGATCGTTTGACTCAGAATGATGTGTCACTAGTGGGCGTTGTGTTCAATGACTATCAAAATCCAATGATGGTCGATGAAATTTATCGGGAAACTTACCGCTTGGATAAATGGTTTCCAGGCACCATGGAGAAAGTTCGTCGATATATCAAGCGGTCTTCTTTTTTCAACATACAACTGTAATTCAAGTTGGCGGTGTAACGCCTATTTCGATCTGTGGCCCCAGAAATTTTGGTCCTTTATTCAATAAATGCACTTCCATTACAGCCAGTACCCGAGCTAGGATTTCCCGGGTTTTATTGGTTAAATCCGATGCTTCTCCTTCCCCGGCATTAAAAGCGATCGCATCGATATCATGATTACGTGCAATATACAGGGCTCTTTGATTGTGGGGTGCCTGAGAGATGATGGTGAAATTTTCCAGATCGAAAACGTGATGAGCGCGCAAAACGGAATCCAGAGTGCGGAAGCCAGCGTAATCGCGATAAATCCTTTCTGGAGGAACTCCCAGCTTTAAGAGATCTCGGCGTATCGTGCTGGGCTCATCGTAGTAACGAGTTGCGTTATCACCACTGATGAGGATGTAGTCGATTTTACCGGCTTGATACAGTGTGAGAGCAGCATTTAACCGCAGACGATAATGGTCGTTCACACCGCCTTGTCGGGAGTATTTGCTGGTGCCCAGCAAAACGCCCACTTCGTTATGGGGAAGTGACTTTATATTGCTATAGAGCGCATCATCCGTTGAAATGGTGATCACTAGATTACAAATAACGATGAGAGCGCTAAGTATGGCCGTGAACAACACAGCCGTTTTTGCAAGCATCGAAAAAGTGGGTTTTAGAGCACCCATTGCAGGCCTTCAAAGCAAATCCGTCACATTATGAGTAGACCACATTGTCCTTAAATCATAAAGAACAGGGAGGCATAATTTACTTTTCTTCTGCCATTCTCCGCAGGGCGTAAATAATCTGGGCAAGAATGGCTTGATCCATATTGGTTGGAATATCCTGGGTCGGAGTGGCTGTTCTTTTTGAGGATCTTTTTGAGGACAGCCACTTGGCTAACTCGTCCGGCGAGGCTGCCTGCATGGCGACTTGTTGATCACTGACCTCCATGCCGGAAATGTTCATGAGAATAACCGGCTTACCATGAAAACTGGCAGTAATGGCGTCTTTAACACTGTTGACAATCACTGTGGAGGATATGGAGCGCAGAGCCGCATCGGGATAGTTTCCATCGTGCAGCAAGTGCACATTTTCTCCGGCAATGGCATTGATCAGGCTTTCTTCCAGCGTACCATTTAATCTAGGGTCAAAAGTCACCAGAAAAAGGGTTTCTGGCATCATTCGGGTCGTGTGAAGAAAGGTCTTTAAAGCGGCAGGGTAGTGCTTGTGGTAGCCGCCATGAAAGAGCGCAACCTTCTGCCTAGCCTTGATTTTTAGAGTTTTTCGGAGTTGTCGGGTGTCGATGTCTTTATGCATCTTCATGTCCGCTTCAAGTACGGGTAACCCTGTAATTTTTACGGTGGCGCCTTTGCTGCGGGCAAAATCTTTGAAGCTTGAGCCAATCGTCTTACTTGGAACATGAACTTCATCAGCGTATCGGATTTCATCCAAAAATGGCTTAACCTGCAACGCTTGATCGAATGTGTTCAGGCCATTGTAAAAGGCAATGATCTTGGCACCTTCAAGCTGTGCCACGTTGGCAAACTGAGCCTGAGCCCGGCTGGACATGCCAGTATAAAGAATCCGGACATTGATTCGATCCAGCACGTTGTAAACCAGTTTGTGGTTTACCCTATGATTGCGATTGTCGCTGATGCCATCATTGTGAATTAATCGACCTTCATCAATTAACGCCGGATCGTTGCGGAAAAACTGCACGGCTTTACCCATGGCCACAACCCGGTAGGAGACTCCCGCCCGTTTCAGCTGCTCCTGAATTTGCAGAAAGGCTCTGGCTTCACTCTCGTCATAGGCGACAAAAAGTACGGAGGTTTTGATGTAGCCGTCCTGATGATATTGGGCGGCCATGGAAAGGCCACTGATCAGAAAAGCAATGGCGAGTGTGCAGGCTTTAAAAATTGAGTTCTTCACTGTGACTACCCCGGTGAACTTCCTTGAACATTACATTCAAGGTAGGTGATTGCCGGGGAGCATGGTCGGGCTTATTTACGCTTTAGATGAACGCCCATTTCAGCGTGATGAGTGTAGGGGAACTGATCAAAAAGTGCCGTTTTTTCAATGGTATGGGTCTGGCAAATGGTTGACAGGTTTTTCCGCAACGTCTCTGGATTACAGGAAATGTACAGAATATTGTCGAATCGCTGCACCAGCTTTTCGGTGCCTTCATCCAGGCCGGCTCTTGGTGGGTCCACCAGAATGGTTGAAAATTGATAGCTATCCAGATCAATCTCACTTAACCGTCGGAACTCTCGCTCCTTATTCATGGCCTGAGTAAACTCTTCACTGGAAAGGCGGGCGATTTGCACGTTCTCTATCTGGTTCAGGCCGAAGTTTGCCCGGGCGGAGTTGACCGATGTTTTTGCAATCTCCGTAGCCAGCACTTTGTCAAAATGTTTTGCCAGTACACAGGTGAAATTCCCGTTCCCGCAGTAAAGCTCCAGCAAATCGCCAGGTTGTTGCGCGGTGATCTCTCTGGAAATAGTGCTGGCCCAAGTGAGCATTTGTTCATTAATGCCGGCATTGGGCTGAGTGAAGCTGTTTTCCACCTGGGTATAGCGGAAGGCTTCGCCATTGACCGTCAGTGCTTCGGTGACAAAATCCTGATCCAGCACCAGTTTCTGTTTTCTGGCCCGGCCAATCAGTTTAATACCGAACTTTTCTTGCAGCGCGCGGGCTTCCTGTTGCCACTCTTCATTGAGTTGACGGTGATAAATCAGTGAAACCAGAGCTTCTTCTGTTTGTGTGGTCAGGAACTCTACTTGAAACAGCCGTCTTTTCATGTGATCACTGGCTATGATGGCTTCCATCAGCGGCATCATCAAGCGGTTGATGGTTTTTGAACCACTGGGAAATTCAGTCACTTCAAAACGCTGTTTGGTTTCCGGGTTAAACATGCAGTAGTAGCAGTGATCCCCTTCATGCCAGACATGAAACTCTGCACGCATCCGGTAATGCTGTGGTTTGGAGCGAAATAGCTCCAGTTCAGGCATCTGGAAATGGGAAAAATCATTGCGAACCATGCTGGCTTTCTGGGCCAGTTGCTCTTCATATCGTTCGGGTTGGACTGCTGCTAAGGACATGGTACCGGGCATCAAATAAAAACGGCTCATATTATGAGCCGTATCGAAAGGGAGTTGAAGTGCGGATTGTCAGAACGTCATTACATTACGATCTTGGCTAGGCAGAGAATGCCCACAATAAACGAGGCAACAGACACTTGGCGATAGTTACCGCTGAGCACTTTCAACACAATGTACGCCAGAATACCCACGATAATGCCTTCGGCGATGCTGTAGGTCAGCGGCATAAAGAGCAGCGTCAGGAATGCCGGGATGGATTCGCTGTAATCGGCCAGATCAATTTCTTTGATGGGCGACAACATAAACAGCCCTACAAGAACCAGCGCAGGCGTCGTCGCTGCACCCGGCACCATCAGAAACAGTGGTGACAGGAATAAAGCTACAAGGAATAGGCCGGCAACCACCAACGCTGTCAGGCCAGTACGACCACCTTCAGAAACGCCGGTAGCGCTTTCAACAAAGGTTGTTACGGTACTGGTACCGAGGCATGCACCCGCGGTGGTGGCAACGGCATCGGCAAACAGCGCTTGTTTGCAGTTAGGCACTTCGCCTTTCTCGGTCAACATATTGGCTTTGGTGGAAACGCCAACCAGAGTGCCAACGGTGTCGAACATATCCACAAACAGGAAGGTGAACAGGATGATTGCCATATCCGTGGTGAACACGTGCTCCCACTGGAATTGGAATAGAATGGGTGAAATATCCGGTGGTGTCAGACCATTGCTGAAATCCGGCATGGAAGTTACGCCCAGAGGGAAACCGATCAGGGTGGTCGCAATGATACCGATCAGCAGAGCGCCACGTACTTTTTTCACCAGCAGCAGGCCAGTGACCAGGATGCCAATCATCGCCAGCATGGGCTTTGGGTCGGTCAGCTCGCCAACGGAAACCAGCGTTGCTGGATTGGCTTCAACGATACCGGCATTCTGCAGGCCGATAAATGCAATGAATAAACCAATACCGCAGGATACCGCTTTCTTCAGACTGAGGGGAATACTGTTAACAATGGCTTCCCGAACATTAAACGCCGTCAGCACCAGAAAGATAATGCCTTCCAGAAACACTGCAGTCAGCGCCATCTGCCAGGAATACCCCATACCCAGCACAACGCCGTACGCGAAGAAGGCATTTAGACCCATGCCTGGCGCCAAAGCAAAAGGCAGCTTGGCCCAAACGGCCATGATCAGGGTGCCGATAATGGCAGACAGGGCGGTAGCCGTGAACACCGCGCCGAAATCCATGCCGGCATCTTTGAGAATCAACGGGTTGACCACGAGAATGTAGGCCATGGTCATGAACGTGGTTAAACCGGCAATAACCTCGGTTTTGACGGTCGTACCATTGGCTTTTAACTCAAAGTAGTTTTCCAGGAAGTCCCTGCTGAACATAAATTACCTTTGCCTTTATCAGTACTGCGTTCGTTAAATCTGAAGCGGTGTTCAGATTTTTTGTCTGATCGGACGGTTAGAAAAACGCGAAATATATAGTTGTTTTTGGAGAATTAAAATAGATTTTTATAATTATTTTTTCTTTATGGCATTTTCTGGGTTTGGTTAAAAAATAAGCAGATTTGCAGCGGGCTATGGTTTGTCAGGTGTTGAGGGTTTTCCTGAAGGCACTAACAGAGTTATCCACAGAATTTGTGATTAACTTTTTATTGGTGTGTTTTCGTTCTGATCGGAGGAAGCTGTTCTCGAATACGTTTCATTTCAGAAGCGATTTGCTGACTTTTGTGAGCAATAAGCGCCATGCGCTGTTCCAGTTTCTGAAGTGTATTGCAGGTTTTACCGAGCTTTTTGGAGAGCTCAGTTGGGAAGTGCGAAGTTGATTTGGTGTTTATGTCGTCCATAAACACCAGTATAGGAAGGAAAACGGATCAGGCGACAGCGGCGATGGAGGAATTGGTCATTCCCATGGCGCGGGTATTGAGTTCTGCCAGCAGTTGTTCAAGATGCTGGCGGTCATTGGTTTGGCTGGCGGTATTTTTTTGAGCGCGCACTTTCCGGTGGCGCTCAATGGCGTCGCGGATGCGCCTTTCTCTTGGGTTAAGCTCAACCACCACTTCTGGTGCTGCAACTTCTAGTGCTGCTTTGACCGGTTCAACCACCTCAACGACAGCTGTAGCTTCGGCCAGGCCTTCGGTGATGTCTTCCTTTACTACTTCCTGTACAACCGGTTTGCTCTTCAACAGTTCAACGGCATCCCCTTCGCCAGTCAGAACTGCATTAGCCGCTGCGGTGATAGCCGCCAGCTGGGCAGAAATATCATCACTCAGACAGATGTCGTTCATCTGCACAACGGCGTTCACCTGAGAGCCGGTGTCCGGGCGAATAATGGCTTCCTCAGCGATTTTCACAGGTTCAGGCTTTGGCTGCTCAATTGTGGTGGTTTCCAGCCGGATTGACGTTGGCTTAACCGTATTTGTTTGTGGCTGTGTTTCCACCGGTGTTTGAACGGTTGTCGTCGTTTGTTCGGTTTTCTCTTTTTTGCCGCCGATGTCCAGATCTTCGAAGGCATCGATCTCGTCGTCAGAGTCCACTAGCAGTGTCGCCAGCTCTTTTTCCAGGCTGGATTTTCTGACACGGGTTTTCTTCTTCGGCTGAATTTTAACGGTACTGGTTTTATAGCCGCGCAGACTTCTGGCGTTCAGGGAGTCAATGGCTTCCTGTTCCAGCTGCATGAGTTCATTGCGATCTTCAACAAAGTCCCACTCTTCTACGACGAAACCATCACGACCGTGGATGCGAATCTCCTGGTACAGCGGGTAGTCCATGTTCTGCTCGGCTGCAGCAGCCACCATTTTTTCCCATTGGTCTATCAGGTCATTGCGGGTAGAACCAACATAGACTTGAGAGGTGGTTTTGTTGGTGACAGTGAAGATAATCAACGTTCGTAACCTAGCTAAGACTGATACAGGGGCGGGATTATACCGATCTAATTTCCGCTGTGCAGGGGGGGAAAGCTCGTATTTTGTAGTTTTTTTTAACGATGGAAAACGATATTTGAGAATGCTAATAAACTTGATGCTGGGAAGGCGAAGCCCCATTGCGCAAATATGATCAAAGTGTCGTTTACTACGTGCTGGAGCGTAAGCAAACTAGGCGTAATTCCTTGTTTGCCATTTATCTCGATAGTATCTCAGAAACTGTTCATGATTGTTTGCAGCTCGCAGAAAGATTGTGAACAGCTTCTTAGTAAAGTGATGGATCCATAGCCATTACAATGGCATCTTCAGAACCGTTATTGGTGGGGTAATAATTTCTGCGAACGCCGATTTCGCTGAAGCCTTCATTAAGGTAGAGATTGAATGCTCTGTGGTTTGACCTGCGCACTTCCAATAACAGCGTGTCGCAGCCCGATTGGCCGGCCTGCATAATCATGTGTTGCAGCAGCTGCTTGCCAATTCCCTTGCCCTGACTGTTTTTATCTATGGTCAAAATCAAAATGCTGGCTTCACCGGCTGCAATCATCATAATGCAGTGTCCCACTGGGTGCTGATTTTGTTCAACTAATATGCAGCGATAACCCGACGTCAAACTGTCGGCAAAATGCGCTCTACGCCATGGGTGTTCTGCGGAGCGTTGTTCAATCTGATCAACTTGATCAAGATCGCTGGTTTGTATGGCTCTGAACGTAAGTGGGGATGTGGTCATAAATAACAGCAATCAGGTGAACAAAAAAGGCAGGTGATAAATGACGGCGACTGGTCTTTAAGTACGGGATATTGTCAGCAATGGCGAAATATCCTGCCACGCTTCCCGTTTCAGAACAGATTGTTTCATCAATTCATTCAAGCCATAGGTGACAGCAAAATATTGATTCGGCTGGTTGCCTTGCTGAATGCCTCGCAGGTGGTCGAAATCTTTTTCCGGATCCAGCACAAATCGGGCGGCAGATTGCCCCAGCAACAAAATAGTGCGTCGGCGAGATAATCCGTACTGATTGTTGAGAAACGCACGAACTGCATCAGCAGCAGAGTGATCGTCCTGATTCATCCGGCTCAACAGCCCTCGATTATCGGCCATGGGCCAGACGAATTCCCGAAAGGTGGGTGCCTGATCCGTTGTGACATTTAATGCGCGCAAAATATCATCCAACAAACGCTGGTGAAAGCGGCTGAACTGATTCAGTCCGGAATGCGGCATTTCCGCCACCACCAGGCACTCATCCGTGACCGGCTGAACAATCAGGCGGAATTTGCTGACTACAGTGTTGACCGATTTGACAGGTTCCGGCGTTGTGTTGGTGAGTGCGGCTTTTTCTTCAGTGGCCGGTTGCTCTGGAGCAGGCGGCAAAAACTGACCAAGAATATCCGCCGCTCGAGTCGGGGTGTAATCCGGAGTGGGTTCGCGGCTTGGGCTGATGGTGTGTTGAGCAACGGGCTCTGTGGATGTTGCTGCCTCATTCTTCAGCGCACGAACATCTTCCTGAATCCAGTCAAAAGGCCGCGGCGCCTGAGCATTGAGTAGTTGCACCCGCGGATACCAGGTCTGAATACCCATGGCATCCAGATAGCCCTGCCTCAACTGCTCACGGTGAGCGTACTGCTCATCAATAGAAGATGAGGTGGTTGGGTTGGCATCGCCGGGCATGGTGGCTCTCTAAATAATCAATGATCACTGGCAATAGTACCACTCAGAAAGGATGATTTCATTTGCTTAACTATTCAATAAGGCGGCAGCTTCAAAGACGGCTGGTAAAAATAGTAAACACATATTCAACGATTAAATAGTCCAAGCTGGTCAAAAGCTCTTATCTGTTCTGGAGGCATGTAGGCAAGTGACTCTGGAGACATGCGCCAGTTTGGAGGTAGTCCCAGTTTGCCGAGAATACTGGCGTCTGAAATCAATGCCTCCTGTTGGTTCTCGGGCAATGCCTGAAATTGCTCTTCGGTATAGCCCATTAGCGTCATACGGCACAGTCGTATCGTTTGCTCTCTGGTGATGCTGTGTGAACGTGCTTGCTGATTAGGCTGTGCCTGATTTTGTCGCTCAATGTTGGCAAATATACTGTCCGTGTCAACGTGCAGTTGCTGCAGTCGGTCGGCTATTTCCTGAATTCTACGGTTGTAAACCTCTAATCGATGATTGTTATCCGGGCAAACGACATAGGTGTGATGCCGGGCTGGATCTGTATCTTGTGTACTGATATACCAGGGTTTGAGGCAGTTATAGCAAACATCATGATGGCAGGGGTCCTGAAGACTTTGCCGGATTCGAGTCGGGCCATGGCTGGCATCATCATTAACTCGAAGGCAGCCGGTTCGCCGTTCCAGAGGAACGTCACACTGCGGGCAGGGGTGGACTGCTGAGTCGTCATGCCGCACATGCAGATATAGATCCAACTTTGCTTTTAAATCTGCAATTTCCACTTGTAATACGTTATTGCATGGCTGCTGTGGATGAGGAGGTTCAAAACAGAGTGGGCAGTAGTGGTTTGCACAATCTTCACCATTACTTTTGACTCCGGTACAGATAATGGGTCGGCTGTGCTGTGGATCGGCAAGGTTAATCAGGTTCTGTAAACCGCACTTGGGGCAGGTGATGTCTTTCGGGATAAATTGATCATCACTCCGCGGATTCGCACTTAAAAAACGGGTGACATAATTCTGAACATCAACAGCGGCTGCAGGGTAATGTTTTGCTAATTTCCACATATTGATCTTATCAAAAGGGACAGTATGTTGATGGTCCGGTGTGCTGCCAGGACACTGTATTCCGCGGTGCTCTGCTTCTCCTGCCAGTCGTTCATTATCCTTGACTCTGCTCTGTAATTGATTCTTCAGACATCTGAAGTGAGTCCATTTGGTGGGGGTGCAGCACTCCAGTGGGACAGCATGTTCTCTACTATCTTCAATGCTCCCCTGGGTTTCCTCAAAACAAATGACACACTGGGTATTTTCAGAATGACTTGTAGTCACAGTTGGTGCTGGGGATAGGCGTTGTGAGCTGCCGGGGGTGTCTGTGTCACTCTGATGTTGATCGGTTGTATTAAAACCGGATGGACTCTGATTTGAGGTGGTAACTCGTCTTGTCTGAAGAGGATCGTCTTGATTACTCTGGTGCCCCTCTAGCCCTTGTATGGCCGAACTTGGGAAGCGGTGCCTTGTTGTGTTCATGCTTCGCCACTGCCCGAGTGGAGAGCTACCTTGAAGCTGGTGCGAAGATGGGTTAGAGGTGGAGGCTGTCCTTCTATCAATATCAATAAATGGGGTTGGCATAATTATGTCCTTTGAAACCTGTACTGTCGGAGTCACCCCTTGTTATTAATGAGTGATAATTGTTAGTCCTACCTGAATTCGTATCATAAATGCATAACCTCTGTAACCACAGGGTTGCTACAGAGCCACCTTTGAATTCAATCAGAACTCAGGTGTACTCTGTAAAGCTACTAAACACTACAGAGGATGCCACGGATGGCCTTTAAGCACCTGAGCTCTGAAGAGAGACATTATATCGAAATTGAACTGAAAAATGGGACTTCTCAAAACAAAATTGCACAAAAACTTGGGCGCGATCAGAGTTCCCTGTCACGGGAATTAGGGCGCAACAAGGGGTTACGCGGTTACAGACACCAGCAGGCCCACCGTATGGCTCAACAGCGTCATCAGGAAAAAACCAAGGCTGTTAAGCTAACGGATGATATTAAACGACGCATAGCTAATGATATCCGTGCAGACTTGAGTCCAGAGCAAGTGGCTGGAAGACTTAAAAAAGAAGGGGTAATTGAGCTACACCACGAAACGATTTATCAGTATATAGCGGATGATAAACGTAAAGGAGGCACCCTCTATAAGCACTTACGACACCAGAAAAAGACCTACAGGAAAAGGTATGGTTCAGCCCATAACCGAACCGGTATACCCAATCGGGTTGGAATTGAGGAACGTCCGGCAGTGGTCAACAACAGAGAGCGTGTTGGCGACTGGGAGGCTGACACCATAATTGGCAAAAACCATAAAGGGGCAATCGCTACATTGGATGAGCGWAAGACCAAGCTTCGTCTTGCTGTTCCCTTGCCTGGAAAGAAAGCAAAAGCGGTTAAACAGGCGATGATCGGTGTGCTTAAGCCTTTGAAAAAGTTTGTAAAAACCATAACGTACGACAATGGAAAAGAATTTGTTCAGCATGAAGAGGTTGCCAAAGCGTTGAAGTGTGACAGTTACTTTGCTGCTCCGTATCACTCTTGGGAAAGAGGTCAGAATGAGAATGCTAATGGGCTACTCAGGCAGTATTTCCCCAAGTCGATGGAGCTTAATAACGTTACAGAAAAAGAAGTCATCATAGCGGTTGATAAGCTGAATAATAGACCTAGAAAATGCCTTGACTACAAAACACCTTATGAGGCTTTCAAAGAGTTAACTGGGATTGATGTAAGAAAAGTTATGGGTTATGTATTTATTACTTGAATTCAAGCTATTTGAAAAGAAAAAGTTTCATTTTTGGAATAAGCGTATATGCCTCGTTCCCGCGTGTGGGAATGCATAGCTCTGTATTTGTGTGAAGAAGAGTATCGGATTCCATTCGTAGTGGGGTTTTCGCAAAACCCAGGAGGTCGGTAATTCTGAAAGGATTCCCGAAAAAATAGGGCTTTGATGACAATCAGTCGGCAACCACATGGGCTACCGATCGGAGAGGGTGTCGCAAAACTACACACATCTCGTTCCCACGCAAGGCATGGGAACCAGTATTGAATCAAGGCCCAGTCTGCGGATTCGCCTTGGCACTTTCTGCTTCCAGCAGGTTCAGCGCATGGATGTAGGCTTTGGCAGAAGCGATAACAATGTCAGTATCTGCACCAGCGCCATTGACGATGCGACCATTTTTCTCCAGCCGAACACTCACGTTACCTTGAGAGTCGGTGCCTGAGGTAATGGCGCTGACGTTATACAGTACCAGTTTGGCATCGGAGTTGGCGCATTTCTCAATGGCTTTGAAAATGGCATCCACAGGACCGTCGCCAGCACTGGCAGTTTCCTGCTCTTCGCCATTGATCAACAGGGTTAATCGTGCTTCCGGGGTTTCCCCCATGTTGGAGCCAGCGTTCAAGGCGATCAGTTTGTATTTCTCAATCAGTTCATTGCTGCTGCGCACATCACTGACCAGAGCTTGCAGGTCATCGTCGTAGATTTCGGATTTTTTATCCGCCAATACTTTGAAACGCTGGAAGGCTTCGTTCAGTTCTTCCTTGGTATCAAAACTAATGCTCAGTTCTTCCATGCGGGTTTTAAAGGCATTTCGGCCAGACAGTTTGCCCAACACCAGCCGGTTGGTATTCCAGCCTACATCTTCCGCCTTCATAATTTCGTAGGTTTCCCGATGTTTCAGTATGCCATCTTGATGGATGCCAGATTCGTGGGCAAAAGCGTTGGCACCGACAATGGCTTTGTTGGGTTGCACCGGGAAGCCGGTAATGGACGACACCAGGCGAGATGCTGGCACAATCTGAGTGGTATCAATGCCGGTGGTCACGCCCAAATCATCGGAGCGGGTACGCATGGCCATCACGATCTCTTCCAGCGAAGCGTTACCTGCCCGTTCACCCAAACCATTGATTGTACACTCCACCTGTCGTGCACCATTCACCACGGCAGACAGGGAGTTGGCCACTGCCAGTCCTAAATCGTTATGACAATGCACGGAGAAAATGGCTTTGTCAGCATTGGGAATCCGTTCCATCAGCGTTTTGATGGTGTCGCCAAACTGGTGAGGTAGAGCATAACCAACGGTGTCTGGAATGTTGATTGTGGTAGCGCCAGCATTGATGGCGGCTTCAATAATGCGACACAAGAAGTCTATTTCGGAACGACCCGCATCTTCACAGGAAAATTCCACGTCATCAATATGATTTCTGGCGCGTTTAACGGCAAACACTGCCTGTTTGATCACATCGTCCGGCTCCATACACAGCTTGTATTTCATATGGATGGGCGATGTGGCGATAAACGTATGAATTCGCCCACGCTTGGCTGGTTTCAACGCTTCCGCTGCGCGATCAATGTCGTTTTCCAATGCGCGGGATAAACTGCAAACGGTGCTTTCGGTAATCGTTGAGGCGATGGCTTTTACTGCTTCAAAATCACCGGGACTGGCCATGGCAAAACCGGCTTCGATTACATCCACTCGCAGTTTTTCCAGAATTCTGGCAATCCGCAGTTTTTCATCCCGGGTCATGGCAGCACCGGGGCTTTGCTCACCATCCCGCAACGTGGTATCGAAAATAACGACTTGATTATTGTTCATGATTTATCCCTGCCCTTTAATCGGAAAGGCTGATTGTTTTTTGTTCTTATATGCCGCTTCGATGCGATATGAAGGAGCAGCACACGACTGGGCAAAGCGCTTCAGAAGAAGGACGTTGCTGTCTGGCCATCAGGCCGTTGTCTGGGAGATAAAAAGTTAATATGCCCTAAGGCAGTAGGAGTAGTAGGCGAACAGGGGCAAAGCGTTGTCTGGGCAGGCTGGGAAAGCCCATTAAGGTTGCTTTTGTTGGGTTACTGCGGTTTTGCCTGTTCATCGTGCCCATCTCGCTTGGGAGTTGTGATACATAGATTGGCTAGGTAATTGTACTATATAGGCTTAGTTAGAAGGTAACAAGGCGGATTGCATTTTGAAGCCATCATTTTTAAAAGCCAGAGGCATTATCAGCTGACGATCTAACCAGCTGGTAATGCCTCTGGCTTGTTTCATATACAGAAGGTCTTATAAGCCGTTATGGTGTTTTCTTATAGGCCGACAGACCCGACCAGCTTTAAACAATAGATAGCAGTGCTTGTTTTGTCGCCTGGCTCAGCTGGCTCGAAAGTATTCTGGAGATGTAAATGGTAGCTGTTCTGTAATCTACATTGCTAATTACATTCTCACTTGTCCAGCCTATTTCCTTAATAAACCAAAACTCATTTGAAACATACGGTTCTAAATGAGCAGATAAATTGATCCAAAGCATGAAACGAAAAACGATTCAAGACGTATAATTACAGATCATTTTTTG
>NZ_LUTV01000010.1:0-2754 GCF_001646945.1 Endozoicomonas ascidiicola | reverse complement strand
TCAGTAATTTCTATTTGGGCACTAATGAGCGAGGTGTTAAGAATGTCTCGCTGCTCACTGTTTAATGATGAAATGGAATCAATAAAATTCTGGAAGAGTTCAGATTGCATATCACTCCCCTACCACGTTGATTTTATAGGAGTTTAGCTGATTCAACCATTAACGGTAACTTAGCCGACAGTGATTGTTTAAAATGATTAATTAAAAAAGGGATTTCAGAGAGTTACGTAAGGGGTAATGGCGGTGAGGGAGGGATTCGAACCCGAATCATAGGTTTTTAAACATCAATATTTTCAATAAGTTATAGCGATTTCAACGAGTTATATTTTTCAAAAATTCCCTTTATCCCTCTTAATTCCGCTACGGCGTCGACACTTGGTCGAAGCCTGTAATTATCAGCCCTGATTTAACAGCCTTATTAGGACATATAGGTTCGTATTGCCTTATCTATTTTACCTCTACACATCGGGCATTTTCTGAGCGCCTGAGCACAATCAATACAACTGACAAGATGACCACAAGGAACAAAGACAATATCAGCTGATTTATCCAGACATATTTTACACAGTCTTTCTTCTTTTAAATTTTGAATTCGGGCAGCCATGGAAGGAGATGTACCCTCAGGTAAACTTTCCATTTCTTCAAAAGTTGCAGTCAGATTCGATGGTACTGTTACAACTGAATTACTGGCGCTATTTTCTTGCTCAGATACGCTCTGCGACTCATCACTCTGATGTTCAGAACATTTGTTATCAACACTCTTACAAAAGTCACTGTCTCCTATATCAAGCAACCATTGAAAAGCATTTGTATTGGTAGGTTCGCGAATAATGTTATTAATGGGTTCTTGCTGACTGTCGCCATAGCGTTCAACAATGCACTTTGCTGCTCTATCCGGCTCAAAAGACGGTATAATTTCTTCAATTCTGTTTTGAACCGAATTTAAGGCTGTCTTCAACCCTCTTTCCATTTCAGCCTTTTTCCTTCTTTCCACAGCTGGATCAATAATTGAGAGTGGAGGCTGGACATTCGGCCTAACCCGAGATGCATTCGGTGATACATCAAAAGGGCCTCCTCTTAGCACTGGCCGAGTCAAGTTCGGAAATATTGACACTATCAAGTGAGCAAAATCAGGCCCCTTACTCCTAAGCAAAAATTCACAGGTGGGGTACCACTTTGCATGTTCTTGCCATGGCTCATCTGTTGGATTCCAGTTCTGTAAACCACCATTACAATACCAGCACTTTACACGATCACGTTCACCCAGAAAGAAAAAACCAGCATTAGCTATTTGCTGAGGTGTTGCATTTACCCTACCACCAGGCCAACGGTAATCAAATGTTTCAAATCGTGCATCTTCATTTCGCATATGAGGACTGACTGGATAATGACATGGAAACATTACATCCAAATTTCGTTGTTCTGACTCACTGGAGTCTGGTGGTGCAGTTTGAGGCTGGGGTGAGGGAACATGCTCTCGTTCACGAGGATCAAGCGGAACATTCCGATCTTCATTACTTAACACCATCCCACATTCTGGAAAGTGTCGACGGTGCTCATCATGAACACTATCTCCAAACTCCCAGCTTCGTAATACGCCACCACAGGAGAAGCATTGAGTCCGATCTAAATTTCCAAGATAAAAAAAACCACTTTTCGCCAGATGCGAGCGATGAACCGTATAATTAGCTGTTGGCCAGTTGGAATAGGTTTTCAGGCGGTCAGCCTCTTTTCGCAAGTCAAGACTTCTAACCAATTGCTCATGATGAGCAGATACAATGGTAGCAAATTCAGGAGGATGATACCTAACTCCAGTAGTCACAATCCGGGCAGTTTGAGTCCTGGTTTGTGCAGATTGCCTGGCCGGTTCATTTCCAATGGCCGCACTTGGCACGGGAATATTATTTCGGGGGACGGGAACTTGAACGGTTGTATTTGGATTAGTCACTGTTACCGCTCTTGGCCATAAGCCAAGAGGTTGATTTTCTGTGTCAGTACCATTCTTAAAGTCACAATCCTGTTTGTGCCAATCTTGAAACGGACTGAGATGATTAGCACTTTCAAGCTTCTCAACACACCTTCCACAACTGAAACACTTTACCCTATCTTTATAACCGCTATACGTAAATCCATTTTGCGCAAGCAGTCTTGGATTTGCTCGCGTTTCGGTAGGGAATTTTCTATATGTTGAAAGCCTGTAAGATTCTTTATAAGTATCTCCAGGCGGAATATACACAGACCTCTGGCCTGGGGGATCGCGATGGCGATCATAAACCTGAGCACTGAGATTCGCCCGACTAAGAGCCGCAGCAGAGGATGCATATGGAGAAGCTGTATTTACATATGGATTCATAATTATAAATCAAGAGAAATTGCCTAACCTAACTCCTTCTGACCATATATTTAAAAATAAGTTTCAAAATACTTAATTGCTACTAAACCAAAACTCATTTGAAACATACGGTTCTAAATGAGCAGATAAATTGATCCAAAGCATGAAACGAAAAACGATTCAAGACGTATAATTACAGATCATTTTTTGCCATAACTATTCGATTCATGCTTAAAGTCCTACACGATAAATGGAATCAATCCCCAGAATGCCTCTATCAATCTGGATTATCAGAACCTCACCATAGGAACCATAGGACGCGCGAACGCTTTATGGCCCTTTATCAAGTCTGTTGTGAGCAATCCGCTTCACAGGTGGCCTTCAGCACCAAACGCGCAACACACACCTTGTGGAAATGGATC
>NZ_LUTV01000009.1:233701-235557 GCF_001646945.1 Endozoicomonas ascidiicola | reverse complement strand
TACTAGAACAGTGGGAATGCCCAGTTTTCGTTTGCGTCCATCCGGTTTAGGGATTTCAACCCGCAAAACAGGCTTGGGAGAATAGACGCCTTCTAGCAGTTGCTGTCGTATCTTTGGCCAGTGTTGTTTAAGGAATACTGGAAGATCGTTAACGGTCATACCGTCCACGCCCGGAGCCCCTTTATTGCGTTGAACCTGTTTTAGCGCGCGAATTAGATTATTCCTGTCTAATACCCGCGTCATCAAAGATGAACAAGTGCTGGATTTTGGTTCAATCGAATCTCCCGATTCCGGTTCATCCTCTGACATTTCCAGAGACAACAGCAGTTGTTTAACAGATGCCATCCGAAATCACTTCTCCGATGAGTACTTTCCAAGATTTGTTCAGACCTTCAGTGACGAGATGCCACCTACTATGTCTTCTGCTGACTTCTGCATTGCGATCACAGCAGATTGCTCTACTGTCAGTTGTTCCATCAACACAATGCAGACCTCCCGAGGTAAGACACTTAACTTTCATCACGTAGACGCCCAATTTATAAAACGTACTCCAATTGCAGATGGAAGGCTTAATGGTCACGTGCCCACTGGCCTCGAATACGTCACACCTCATATCGGGTTCCTGTTCGTCGCCCCGTGATTTCGCGTTGGACTTCCTTCAGACCCTGCCTCGCGACAACGCCCTTGCCCTTTCGCTAACCTTCGGCTCTGCGAATACCTGGTAAGAGGTCTTTCACCTCTCTAGTTAAGTGCCATGCTCGGCACACACGCCAATTTCAGGGGCGCCGTAGGCGTCCCCTGGAAATTTTTGTTATGTGCTTTGTTTTTATTTCCGTTCTGAATCTATTGCTTTAGCGACAATATCACTAAATAACCCGCCTGAATTTAAGGTTAGTTCTCTACTAAACCCTCTTAAATCGGGAACAATGTCATCTCCAGAATTTCCAATATTTGTATTGCACTGAGGATTTTCTTTTATAAACTCATCCAACAAATGTATAAATTTATCATCCTCTGCCTGAACCATTCTCAAGTAATATGAAATATGAAGTGAACTTTCTTTTTTAAGCAAGAATGGGAAAACTTCGCCATCGAATGAACCGAAACTACTACATAATGCTGCATACCGTAATAGATTTAATGACTGCGGCCATATAGACTGGATATTCTTCAAAGCGGAAATCTTGCTTTCCATTGACCAGACTGTAATTGCTCCCTCTACTATTCTTTCCCAAATCGGTGGTTTTTCGGGGTGGGGAATTCCTTGCCAGTAATTGTGCGCAGCTGTTTCCCAACTAACTTTCAACTTTCCATTTTGATCTAAAATTTCTGAAATCCAGTTTGAATCCAAACGACTCGACTTTATTGAAGATACACCGACATCAGCCAAATAATCATCGCAGAAATGCCCACCCCAATTATTATTCTCCCAAAGATTCGACAAACTTTCTAAATCATCAAATACAAAAATACCATTTAGTCTAGAGACATGCTCAGGATAGAATTTACTCCTAAATTCATCTAATAAAAGTTCACTATTCAATCTCTCCCCAGTGTCATTTAAAAGCATGGTTGCCATTGAAATTGATATAAATCCTGGCCTTTCGCTTTCAGGTAAACAGTTTGGAGAATGGAACAAACCTCTAACAATATTCCATTGAATAGGAGGATAGTCATGATTAAGATATACGTGAGCCTCAAAGCGCTCTTCACCGATTATGGTCAAATTCTATCCTTAGTTTTAATGTTTGATGTTAAGCACATAACGCCAACTTAAGCGGCGCCGCAGGCGTCCGCTTGAAGTTTTTGTTAGCTGCGGAAGCCCGTAAAATGGTTGAACTGTGACGAAAACCTGA
>NZ_LUTV01000009.1:227719-229601 GCF_001646945.1 Endozoicomonas ascidiicola | reverse complement strand
AAACACAGCAGCTAACGCCAAAATGTGCGGCGCGCCTCAGGCGCGTCCGGTGGAGCGCAGCGGAACAAACACGATTTTATTGTTAGCTGCGTAAGCCCGTAAAATGCTTAAAGCGTGACGTAAACCTGAAGCAAGTACAACTGGCGACAAAGTAAAAAACAGAAGATTTACAACCAGAGGTTTTGAACGCTGCTGAAAAACACACTGACCAAAAAATTCTCGAAGCAGTTTGAACCAGACGGTTTGACTACTTGAAGTTTACGACAATGTACCTTCCTGGCCTGCGATAGACCTGAAAATTTTTACGCTACAGAAAACCTGCTCCCTTCCCCACCAACTCTCCGTCCAAAAAGATGGAAAGGAAAACGATCACTGCGCTGGCGCGGCAAAAGGAAACTAGTACGCTACCGCCTGCCAGCTTGGGAAAAAAAACAGCAAACTACGATTTTGACGCTGGCATAAAAGAAGGAATTAACGACAAAACTCTCACGCCAGCTTGCAAAACGAAGCTTATCGATTTCTTATTAACTTTTCGATAGAACAGACCAAAAAACTTCCAACGCTAAAAAACTCTCAGTTTTGCAATTCTGGTAGAAACACAGCAGCTAACGCCAAATTAAGCGGCGCCGCCGCAGGCGGCGTCCGGTGGAGCAAAGCGGAACGAACTTGAATTTATTGTTATGTGAAATATCGCACCAAAATTCACTTTTTATAGAAATCCATTGAATTTTTAATGAATTCATCTTTTTCATTAAACAAAAAATGATAAAGACCTTGTGTAACATTTTCTTCAGTTAAATTTGGATCTTCCATTGATTCTATCATTTGTGAGACATTACTCCACAGGATACTTCCAAGCTCTTCTCTTGTATGATCTTCTAATTCCCATTCTTCTGGAAGTTCTGCTTTTATAGTTACATCACCATTTTTAGGATTAACTTTTGTAAAGTATCTTGGTCTATTTTTTAGTTTCAGGTTGAGAAGTGTAATGTGTGATAAAACTTCTCTTAGTTGAATTGGAGATAGTGGGCCGGAAATCCTTTGAAAATGATTATAGAAAAAATTATTAGCTGAGCATGAATCATCTAAAACAGCTAAGAACGCAACATCTCCTGTTCTTAGGAGAATCGTATTTGCTTCATAAATATCTCTATAATCGTATGAATCGTAGTGGTCAGTAACTTTTGCTTGCAACACAAATAGTGAGCCACAGCATTGAGATTCAATACTTGAATTCTCCCTAATAGCCCTAACCATACAATGAATATGATGCAAGAAACCCCAGTTGTAAATATCACCAATATTTCCATCTCCTTTCCTGCGATCTAGGTGCATTCGAAGAAGACTATCTTTCAAGTGTGTTTTTAAAAATATAAGGCACAGCCATAAGAAAATTTTCCAAGGGCCATTTTTAACAATGTATTGATTAACTGACTCTATTCCTTTTCCAGTTATACTTTGTATTTCAGTTTCAATGTTTTGTCCCAAGTATGAGTTACATTCTTCGCAGCATGGCAAAGTATATTTATCATATCTAATCTTGCTTTCATTGGGTAAAGTAATCTCTACTTTAAATAAGTCATGCTTACTTAATAACCATTTAGGTATGACATGCTCGTCATTAAATTTCTTTTCTTCCTTTTTAGATCCACAAAGAAAGCAGTCATCTCCTTCACAAATTCTCGAAACAAATGATTCATTACTGAAATATATAACCTTTCCAGACTCGTCTATCAGTGATCCATCTACATATTTATACAACATTGTACTCATTACTATTTTATTTCACATAACGCCAAAATGTGCGGCGCGCCGCAGGCGCGTCCGGTGGAGCGCAGCGGAACGAACACGATTTTTTTGTTAGCTGCGTAAGCCCGTAAAA
>NZ_LUTV01000009.1:203360-221094 GCF_001646945.1 Endozoicomonas ascidiicola | reverse complement strand
AAGCCCGTAAAATGGTTGAACTGTGACGAAAACCTGAAGCAAGTACGACTGGCGACAAAGTAAAAACCAGAAGATTTACCACCAGAAATTTTGAACGGTGCTGAAAACCACGCAGAACCAAAATACCTCGAAACAGTTTGAGCCAGAAGGTTTGACTACTTAATGTTTACGACAATGTAACTTCCTGGCCTGCATAAAACCTGACACTTTGCACGCTACAGAAAACCTGCACCCTTCCCCATCAACTGACAGACAGAAATGATGGAAAGGAAAACGATCTCTGCGCTGGCGCGGGAAAAGGAAACTGGTACGCTACCGCCTGCCAGCTTGGGAAAATCAAACAGCAAACAACGATTTTGATGCTGGCATAAAAGAAGGAATTAAAGACCAAACTCTATCGCCAGCTTGCAAAACGAAGACTACCGATTTCTTCTGCACATTTCGATAGAACAGACCAAAAAACTTCCAACTCTGGAAAACTCTCAGGTTTGCAACTCAGGTAGAAACACAGCAGCTAACGCCAATTTCAGGGGCGCCGCAGGCGTCCCCTGGAAATTTTTGTTAGCTGCATTAACACTGCACTATTTGTTAATAGCTGTTGTTAAATATTCTAATGTGGATTGCTCACTGTCAGAAATACCAATCCTAGTGTTTACACCCCATTCAGATGTATGAACTAACAGGTTTCTTGATTCAGATGTAGCCATAAAGGAGAAACGAATTATAATTGCAACTATTTTATTTTTCCCTTCAATGACATTTTGCCAAACATGATTATTTTCTTTTATAAAATCATCCATTTTCTTTTGTACGGAATAAACAAGAACCTGATCATTTCTTGTTACATATATATCGTTTTCTGGGTTAATTATCTTCGTTACATCAATAGCAATTATGCCTCTATGACTTGAGCCTAACTTTAATTTAAATATTTTTTCTAATTGATTTCTTGCTTTTCTTACATTTGGTCTAATTTTTTCGATATTTGTTACACGTTTACACTCAATCCATATTTTTCTATCATTAACTTTAACACCTGAATCAGATTGTGCGTCCAAGATTGCATAAATATCATCTTCTGGCTTATGCATTTTTGCCGTTAGAGTGGCTTCAAACAAAAAATTTCTTGCAGTGTTTGAGCTTTCAGTTTCACTCGATAACTCTATTGGACCATGTACCGATTTTTGTAGCTTTACAATTAGATCACTAAGCTCTGATTTTGACACATCTTTGAATGCAAGATATATATCAACGAAATCATTTATTTCATGCATCGCATTAACGAATGCTGGTAGTATTTTTATTTCATCTACTTTATTCGCATCTTTGTAGTTATCTTTCCAAAACCTGATGCATTTTTCATAATTTTTAGTTCGACCAGAACCTAGATTAACTCCAATATTTGCTAGCCATTCCAATGCCAAATAATAGTTTTTATATTTTATTTCATAAGTTTCCGTTGGTATTTTCATAAAAATTTTACAACCTGATCCAGCGATAAATTATGGAGCTAACGCCAAAATGTGCGGCGCCGTAGGCGTCCGGTGCGCAGCACGAACACGATTTTATTGTTAGCTGCGGAAGCCCGTAAAATGGTTAAACCTTGACTGAAACCTGAAGCAAGTACGACTGGCGACAAAGTAAAAACCAGAAGATTTACCACCAGAGATTTTGCACGCCGCTGCAAACCATGCGGACCCAAAATACCGCAAACCAGTTTGAACCAAAAGNCTAACGCCAAATTCAGCGGCGCAGCGTAGCGGAGTCCGCTGGAATTTTTTGTTAGCTGCGCACGCCCGTAAAATGGTTATACTGTGGCGTGAACTTGAAGCAAGTACGACTGGCGACAAAGTAAAAACCAGAAGATTTACAACCAGAGATTTTGAACGCTGCTGAAAACCAGACAGAACCCAAATACCTCGAAACAGTTTGAACCAGATGGTTTGACTACTCGATGTTTATGACGAAGTTACTTCCTGGATTGCAAAAAGCTTGAAACTTTGCACAGTACAAAAAACTGTTCCCTTCCCCACCAACTCACCGTCCAAAAAGATGGAAAGGGAAAATTGTTTCTGCTGACGCAGTAAAAGGATATTCGTACAATGGCGCTTGCCAGCTTGGTAAATAGCAAACAGAAAACGAGAATTTTGACGCTGGCATAAATGAAAGAATATACGACCAAGCTCTCTCGCCAGCTTGCAAAACGAAGACTGACGATTTCTTATGAACTTTTCGATAGACAGAACAAAAAAACTTCCAACGCAGTAAAACTCTCGGGTTTGCAATTCTGGTAGAACACAGCAGCTAACGCCAAATTCAGCGGCTGCCGGAGGCAGTCCGCTGGAATTTTTTGTTAGCTGCGGAAGCCCGTAAAATCTCTGTTTTTTGCCGAAAACCCGAAGCGAAACTACTCGCAACAACTGAAAACTTTCAGGTTTGACTACTCAAGATTGAGAACCTTGCTGAAAACTGCACAAAACAAAAATGCCAAAAACCAGTTTGAACCAGAAGGTTTGACGACTTGCAACAGCCGAGAACTCTCAGGTTTGATTGCTCAAGGTTGAGAGCAATGCTGAAAACTGCACATAACCAAAATGACAAAATTCAGTTTGAACCAGAAGATTTGACGACTGGAAGCAAACGACAATGTAGAAGCTGGCCTACACGAAACCTGACGTTGAACGATGTTGGCTTGCACAAAACCAGGCTGAACTGAATTCGACGGCCAGCCAGCACGATGTAAAAAACTCTCCAACAGGGAAAGTCTTTCTGTATTCCCGATGGAAAAAACCTCAGCGGAGAAAAGCCATCAGAATTTCACCGATAAAAACTATCAGCGAAGAAAATCTACCAGAATAAAACTCAGCAACGAAACAAGCAGCTAACGCTTTTATAAACGGCGCGCGYCTCCTTGCGCGTCCAGTGGAAGCCACGTGTTTTTGTGGCTGGAACGACGTTTGATAAACTTGTTATAGGGTAACACACGGAGTATTGAAGGCTTGGGAATACCTGTTATGTAGCAAAAGCGGGCATTAGACCACAGCAATATTGATTTTACTTCTACTATAAGATTGCGCCATAACATTTTGTTTTATCGTGGTTGATGACGTACGGGGATTATATAGTACTTGCTTGATCTGTTTTCCAGCCGATTTCAGATAACATTCGACTGCTAGATTATGGTGTTTGTTCCCCCAATCTTCGCCAATCACAAAAATATCAGCTTTCAGTTCTTTACAACCAGATACATACTCAAGTTCATCGTAAGGGCGCACAATATCAACACAGCGTAACGCTTTTAGCATTTCCATTCGTTGATCAAGCGGGATTACAGGGACATTAGGTTTGTAAGAATTTACAACACGGTCTGAAGCAACACCAACGGCCAGAACACCGCCTAGTGATTTACAGTATTCCAGTAAAGCCAAATGTCCCACATGCAATAAATCAAAAGTACCGACGGTATATATGATCATGCGTTATTTATTCCTCGAAAAAAAATGATTAGGGCTGTTTTATCGACAGTTTTACCAGTGCTTGCAGTGGTTACAAAAGCTTCCAGGCATAAATGCCTGTTATTCCAAGCGTGTAAAACACCAACAAAAAAACATTTCGTGGATTGCCCGAGAGCTTGGGTGTTTTAATTTGAGATACATTCAGTGCAGCAAGCCCTAGAGCACTGACATAAAAGATAATGGAGAATATTCCACTAGGAAGAACGCTTTCAAAAAGGAATATAAAAACCAGTACAATATTGTTGTTATCCAACGCTAGTCCTGTGTATTTAGATCCATCAGACAGGCCGAAGGTGCTGAAGTAACTTAAGCGAATAGCGCTTGCAGCGAGCACAATAAAAGCAACAGGTAGGAATACGGGGCTGAACTTGCCATAACTCAGCAAGAGAATAGCAGGTGCGACTCCGTAGCTGACAATATCTATAACCAGATCGAGTTGACCGCCAAAAACTCGGTCATTCCCGGTGCGCCCCTTCATTCTTCGTGCAACTAGGCCGTCGGCCCAGTCAAATGCAACGGCCCAGATCATGCCAACCATTGCTGCGTAGTAAGCACCAATAATACTGAAATAGATCGCTAATATTGTGCAGGCTAATCCGATAAGTGAGCACACATTAGGGAGATCTTTCACATAAGAAATAATGGCAGGCTGTAGCTCGTGAATTTCTTCGCTGCTTGTGGTCATTGGCGCTCCTAAAGGGCATAAATAAAAATAAACGGCACACCTAATTCACGATAAAAAACACGCACAGCATCTCTGAGCTCAAAACAACAGAGTTAAATTTAAAATTTGGCTGTTCTCATTAAGATTGAGAAACGGAAAAATTAGGTGCTATTAATCGCTTCTATTCGCTTGCTAGCAAATGGAAACGCAATTAAGGAGGATAGCGGCGTGTGGCCAGTAGGCTCGATAAGGAAAGACTAACAGGTCCAACTATACGCCCTATTTAGTCCGGCGAACAGAAATTTGATTTTTTATTTATGAGTCTTGTATAGATTGGGTTTTCTTAAGCGCTAGAAACACACTTTTGGAGAGATGATATTCATCGAATGAGGGCTGTCGTTCATGGTCGGGTAGGGGTTTAATTTCTCGTCCACGCTTTGAAACACTACCGTTAATGACTGTTATGGGTAAGGACTATCAGCTGCCCTATAACGCCAAAATGTGCGGCGCGCCGCAGGCGCGTCCGGTGCGCAGCACGAACACGATTTTTTTGTTAGGCTTTCAAAAATATGTCTCTAACGGTGTGCTAACTATTAGTTTAATGGAATCGATCTGTTGATTAAGCTTGGTTACTTCAGTTTGTAGAAATCCGATTTCTTTGTATAAATCAATTATTTGTTCATTTTTATTAATCATTTTGTCCTTTTGCTCTAAAACTACAGCCTCTAAATCTTTACATTTTTTTCGCAAACATAAAAGCTCTTCATCAGATTTTGTCTTTTCTGATTCTAGAGCTGCACATCTTTCAACGAGCAAAATTGTTTTGTCTTTACTTCCACCAATATTTGAAACCTTTCTTTTAGTTTGCCTTGATTTCTTTACAACTAATTCAGTATCTAAATCAATCTCAGGTGTGAGCTTTTGTTTTTCTACAATCTTTCTTCCGATTGTTCTCTTACCATGACTTTTATTTTTATCTGGTTTTTTTTTGTCAATTTCAATATGGCCAACTGTAGAATATAATTGCGCTGATTGTTCTACGTTCATAAATTTCAGATACTCAAAATAAACAAAATATAATCTGACTATGATAATAATGAATATTGTATTGCTATAAAGATTTTTTAAATTGGCTAAATTTGAAATATTTCAATAAATGTCAGATCGAAAGGCTAACGCTTACTAGACCAACCGCTTTGAGATACAGAATATCACCAAGCGATTTACAATATTTTATATGGTTTACTACTTCTTTAACCATATTTTATAAACGCCAAAGTAATGCCCATCTCTATGTTATTTATCATATTTCAAATAATTCACTTTGAGATTACACCAACTTATTGGCATTTGACCAATACCATTTTACTGCTAACTTTTCCTGTATAAAAAAACAGTGGAGAACCGGTATGGCAGAGCGGCTGTTAATACAGGTACAAAATAAAATTCGAGCACGTCATTACAGTATTCGTACTGAGCAAGCATATATTTATTGGATTAAAGCCTTTATTCGTTTTCATAAGTACCAGCATCCAAATACCATGGGGGATAGAGAGGTTACTGACTATCTCACCCATATTGCGGTTAAGAAACAGGTCGCTTCTAACACTCAAAACCAAGCGCTGTCGGCGATTCTATTCTTATACAGAGAAGTGCTTGATCGGCCGTTGGTTGGTATTGATGCTGTACGAGCAAAGCCTTCTCAGAAGTTACCTGTCGTTTTTACTCGTAATGAAGTAAGAACGATTCTTGAGCAAGTTGATGGGACTAATCGCTTGATGGTTCAGCTGCTTTATGGTTCCGGCCTTCGCTTAATGGAGGTTTTGCGTCTGCGCGTTAAAGATGTGAACTTTGACCACCATTGCATCATTGTTCGTGATGGGAAAGGCCGAAAGGATCGAGTCACTATTTTACCGGAACCGGTTGAGCCATCATTAAAGCAACAAATGCAAAAGACAAGACACTTTTATGAGATGGATCAAATTGATGGCCATCATGAGGTTTGGATGCCCAATGCCCTTGCAAAAAAGTACCCCAGCGAAGCAAAAAGTTATCACTGGCAGTATATTTTTCAATCTCCAAAGGTTTCTGTCGATCCAAGGTCCGGCTTAACCCGTCGCCATCATCTGAGCGATAGTCAGCTGCAGAATGTGGTGAAATCAGCTATCCGCTCTGCTGGTGTCGAAAAACACGCGTCCTGTCATACATTTCGCCACAGCTTTGCCACGCATTTACTTGAAGATGGCTACGATATACGTACAGTCCAGGAGTTATTGGGGCATAAAGACATTCGAACGACACAGATTTATACCCATGTGCTGAATAAAGGAGGCAATGCGGTTAAGAGCCCATTATCCAGACTGTAAAACAAACATCCACGCTACCGCCCTCGATTCCATCTTTTAGAGCATTCAGGTGAGGCAGTTGTCCTATAATTAATAATACATTACACATAGAGTGTTATAAATACGTCCAATTACGTTTATTTTATGAATTGTGCGACAGTGTTTGCAAAATCATCATAACAAGGCAGCCTATGTTTGGCTGCCCTATGTCGCTTGATTTTGAAGCGCTACTTTATTTCAAGCACCTGCTCTTCAATTTTCTTTTTCCAGATCTGCGGCCCTGTTATATGTACAGATTCCCCTCTGGAGTCAACCGCTACGGTTACAGGCATGTCTTCCACTTCAAACTCATAAATTGCTTCCATGCCAAGGTCTTCAAAAGCAATGACTTCTGCTTTTTTAACCGCCTTAGATACCAGATAAGCTGCACCACCAACAGCTATCAAATAGACCGATTCATTATCTTTGATGGCTTCAATAGCAACAGGGCCTCGCTCTGCTTTACCAATCATTCCGGCAAGGCCCGTTTCTTCCAACATGGTGCGGGTAAATTTATCCATTCGCGTTGATGTGGTGGGGCCTGCAGGACCAACGGCTTCATCACGCACCGGATCGACAGGGCCTACGTAGTAGATAAAGCGACCTTTCAAGTCTACCGGTAGTTCTTCACCCTTGGTGATCATGTCTACCATACGCTTATGTGCAGCATCACGGCCGGTGAGGATTTTTCCTGATAACAGTACAGTGTCGCCGGGTTGCCAGGTTTTGATTTCTTCATGGCTTAGGTTATCTACGTTAACCTTGCGTACGCCCTCGCCCATATCCATGCTGACTTCTGGATAATCATCAATATTAGGTGCTTTTTGATAAAATGGGCCATTACCATCAAGCGTAAAATGCGCATGTCGTGTAGCGGCACAGTTTGGAATCATGGCAACGGGTAAAGAGGCGGCATGTGTCGGATAATCTTTGATCTTAATATCCAGCACGGTGGTTAACCCACCCAGCCCCTGGGCACCAATACCCAGCTTGTTTACCTCATCCATAATTTCAAGACGAAGTTCTTCTACTCGGTTGCTTGGGCCTCGTTGACGCAGTTCATGGATATCAATCGGTTCCATTAAAGATTCTTTGGCCAGCAACATGGCTTTTTCTGCGGTACCGCCAATACCAATACCCAGCATGCCCGGTGGACACCAGCCAGCCCCCATCGTTGGTACCGTTTTCTTCACCCAATCGACAATGCTGTCTGATGGGTTCAGCATAACCATTTTCGATTTGTTTTCTGAGCCGCCACCCTTGGCCGCCAGTTCAATCTCTACGCTATCTCCTGGCACTAAGCTCATATGTATGACAGCGGGTGTGTTGTCTTTGGTATTTTTTCGAGCGCCGGCAGGATCTTCGAGCACAGAAGCTCGGAGGACATTATCAGGATGAGTGTAAGCGCGGCGAACACCTTCATTGATCAAATCATCCAGAGATCGCTCTGTTTCAAAGCGTACATTCATCCCAACTTTAACAAAGATGGTGACAATACCCGTGTCCTGACAAATCGGGCGCTTTCCCATTGCACACATGCGGGAGTTCACCAGAATCTGAGCCATGGCATCCTTTGCCGCTTTAGATTCTTCTTTCTGATAGGCTTCATACACCGCAGTGATGAAGTCAATTGGATGATAATAGGAGATAAATTGCAGCGCATCCGCAACGCTGAGAATGACATCATCTTCCCGGATCACAACACTCATTGGTATGTTTACCCCTTTTCCTGCGGGCGCTGCCCGACCACTGCGACTTGCAAACCCATTGGGTTCTTATTATTGCCGCCGATTATACCAATGGAAGTTAGTAATAAACATTGATAAACAGCATGAATTACCATGGAATGTCACTCTATATGAGAACGCTTCTCAAACAATCTATTGATTTGGCATTTAAGGTAACGTTCTAGTAGGAAAATCTGAATTCTATTTATTGCTGACAACCTTCTAGAAAACGATAGAATGCATCCGAAAGGGTTTAATACAGAGTTTTTTATGCCAGCCATCGAATTTCAAGGCCAGTGTTTTCAACTGGATGACAACGAAAACCTGTTGGACGGACTATTAAAGCAAAAAGCCAGCGTGCCGTTTTCTTGTCGCGCCGGAGTATGCCACTCCTGCCTTCTACAAGTTACAGAAGGTAAGCCACCAGCGGATAGTCAGCAATTCCTCACCGAGAAACAGACTGCCAAAGGTTTCATGCTGGCCTGTCAGGCACACGTTATTGAAGACATCACCGTTCGCTTACCCTTGAGAGATGAAGTTCCCGGGATCATCACTGGCCTCACTCAATTAAGCCCTACTGAAATCAGGTTAACCATGTCAACACGTCTCCCTTTTTCTATCAGCAAGGGCGATCAGGTTTATTTGGTTAACCATGAAGGTTTTGAAGGTCATTATCCAGTAGCAGACGTCAGTGACGACTTACTGATTATTGAATGTTTAATTGAAAGAAAAGCAGGCGGTGATCCGTTTAGTGCATGGGTTCACTCCGACGCACAAACTGGCCTCCGCCTGATGCTGATCAAGCAGAATTAGTTATCACTCACGAACAGGAAGTTCCGCCAGTATGTGGTCATTACCCATTTTGTCGGGATCAACACCCCTCTTGGAGAATTTTTCTTTTGCCATGCAGCCAGATTCTACGTTGATCAGACTGAACGCCGGCTGTCGTACCACCTCTTGATACGCGGTTTTGCCATCAGGCATTTCTGTTGAATAGGCCAGATATGCATCCACCAGCCCATGGGAATAATCAACGCCTTCGGTTTCAAAGCTTTTCAGTACGACCACTTCATCTGTTCTGCATCCTAACTCTAGCTGGTCACCAGACCGTAGGCTTTTGATAATGGCTGGGTGACGGCTACCTAATGGAAACTGGATATTTCCGTAGTATAATTTTTCACCGTCATCCTGAGTTTCAACCAGCACATCCCAGAAGGCCATTACATTTAGAAAATCACGACCGCTTTTATCTTTTACGACATTGTCCCGATGTTTGCCTTTATCCAGATAGGCACCCTTAGACTTGAAGCGCTGAGTAATGCTTTGGTCAAAGTTAAGGATTCTGGGGTCTTCTTCACTGTTGGCGATTTGATAGGCAATGGGCCGACCGGATACCTGATCACAGTTGTCACAGCTTGCAGATGAAGCCGTGCATGCGCTTTTCTCTTCAGCGCAAGGTAATTCTGCAATTGAATCACTGGGCTCAATCCATGTTTTTTCTGGTCTTGGCTTTATCGGCAAAACACTTCTCGCTCTTTTTTCTGGCAGCACGGTGTTTTCTTTCTTAGAAAGAACGGCAGAATTCGTCACCGGTACTGTCTCACTAACAACCGTTACCGGATTAGACACAATGACATTGCCAGCGCTTTTGGCTGTTTTATCCATCGTTATTGTTGACTGCTCAGCCGGTGCATTACCTTTTTGAGATTCTGCAATCTTTCTTTTCCGCTCTTCTCGCCGAGCAATAGCTCGATCAATGCGTGCTTGCTCTTTATCCTTCTCTGTTAATATAGGTTTCTCTGTGACTACAGACTTTGCTGGGGATTTATCTGCTGATATCACAACGACTGAATCCTGAATAACACTCGGTGATGCTGTGTCATCCATGCTGCCTGATTGTAACTGTGTTTCAGAAGGCGCTTCATTTATTTCAGTCAGCGCCACTGTCGGACCATTATCTTGTTCTTTGTCCTGTTCTAAATAAGGTTGATCAGCCACAATGTCTTCTACTGGAGTGATGATTTTTACCGTCACCTGATCTGTTTTTTCTAGCTTATCTCTGTTTAGAAGTGCATGGTCTGGTTTTTCCTTAACAACTGTTTCATCAATCGTTTTGCCTGATTTTATGACCGAATTGGTCACTAATATCGACTTATCATCCGATGGTGCATCCTTAGATTCAACCGTTGATACAACCCGGGTTGTGTCGCTCGTTTCAGGAGTAGCAAGTGGCACAATCACCTCTGAGGACAGTGCATCGTCATACTCATTGATAACCACCACATCCTCGTTCAACCGACGTTCCGCTATTCGTAGATCAATAAACTGTAACAACCTATCCGTTTGAGCGGGGTCCCCCAGATCCAGACACGCCACCTGATCATGATACTTAAAGGATTCCGATACGCTTAAGCCATGATCACACCCTTTTTTTACTTTTTCCTGACAGGCTTTCGAAGGTAGCTTGTCGATGTGATTGTTTTTATTCTCTTTAGTTAATGCATAGGGTATCTGATGATGCCTGCTGTCTTTATCCGCTGCCATCACACCTGCAGACGACAAGGCTACGATAATTGAACCCGCTAACATTGATAGTGAAAACGTTGCACCCCGGGCGGATTTCTTACTCTTATTCGGCTCCATAGGATTTACACCTTTACATTTTTTAAGTAATACAAATCGACTGCCGTACAACTGACCAAGCTAGCTTTTCGCCACTGATCCGTTGTGTGGTTTGAGAATAGACCAAGAAAATCATTCAGCCATAAAGAACATTTTTTTAATCTATTGTGTGATGTCACACCGTTATATAATCGGCTAATGGGAGATAATGAAGCCATCGGGTTGAGCTTAAGCTCAGACCAACAGTCTGATTGAGGAAGCGATGCATGAGCATGAGAGAGAAAATCATAAGTAAACTGAATGACACCTTTCCTATCAGCTTTCTTGATGTGATGGACGAGAGTCATATGCACAACACCCCACCAGGGTCTGAATCGCATTTCAAGGCGGTGATCGTCAGTGAGTTATTTAAAGGCAAGCTGCCGGTAAAACGGCATCAGTTAATATATGGCGCTTTGGCTGATGAGATGAGAGACAGTATTCACGCACTGGCATTACATACCTATACTCCGGATGAATGGCAGGCTCGTGAGCAGGCAGCACCGGACACACCGGACTGCCGTGGCGGGGGCAAAAAATAGATTTATTTTGACGTTGTCGTATGGAGACCACACTCGCGGTTTCCATATACTTTAGTAGGGTCGTAATAATCTTCTTCAAGGGGAAGATCCTGGGTAACCAGATACTCTTCCACATCAAGTTCGTTCCAATTCAGTACCGGTGCCACACGTAGATAGCCGTCATTGGTCTTACTGACTACTTCCAACCCTTTACGAAAATCCGTCTGATCTTTTCGAATCGCGGTCAGCCAAACGTCTGGCGCCACTGTTTTCATGGCTCGAGCAAAAGGTTCCAGCTTTACTTGTCGGGTAAATTCATCATGCTCTGGTGTATCCACTTCCGGAACACCACCATAAATCGCATCCCGAAAACCACGACTGTATTCCGGATGGAATACCTGAATATTCAAATTCAGCTGTTTTATCAGCTGATCAGCAAAGCGATAGGTGGCTTTTGTGCCATAACCGGAGTCGATCCAAATGACCGGGATATCTGGTTTAATCTGTACAGCCAAGTGAAGAATGGCCGCTTCATGAGGGCCAAAGTTAGTGGTCAACACTGGGTTCTTTGCCTGATCCAATGCCCACTGAATGATAAAAGCAGGATCCTTCGATGACAGTTCCTGATTAATTGACTCCAGTTGCATAACGCCCTCTGTATAATATTTTTCCAAGAACTATAAAACTCACCATATATAACTACAAAGACTTATATGTACTATAAATATTCCTGAACTTAATTATACCCATCGTCTTTGTTGGCTGCGTGCACTCACCCCGATCACTTACTATCTGTCAGCTCACGGGACCCGAGGGGCTAAAGGCTTCGCTCTCTTGCCGCCACGCAGTAACTTTAAATCCTTTGGTTATAAGCTATTTCGGTCTTCCGCACTTTCCCTTAGAATTGCCGCACACTAAACCATTTTTTCCCATTTTTCGCTGTAGGGATCACTATGAAGTTTCGACGCATTCCATGCCTCTCATTGCTATTGCTGGCATTAACGGCCCAGGCTCAAGCCAATAATTTCCATCTGGTCACTGAAAGCTTTCCGCCATTGAATATGACGAATAATGGCACCTCCTTTGCCCGGAACGACCGGGTATCAGGGTTCGCCACTGACATTATGAGAAAGCTGTTCGAGTCCTCAGGGTATACCACCGAGTTCACATTAATGAGCGATTGGGATAAAGCCTTTAACAGCGCCAAAGACAAGCCTGCTTATGGCGTCTACTCCGCATTCCGCACGCCGGAACGTGAAGAGCATTTTCAATGGGTCGGCCCGCTGTACCATGAAGACTGGGTGATTCTCGCGTTGGCGGACAGTGACATCAGCGTCAGCTCTCTGGCTGATTTGAAGAACTTCAAAGTGGGCTCCTATGAATACGATGGCATCTCGGATTACCTGATTGAACAACAGGTAAATATGGAACAAGCCAAAAGCGATGCTCTGAACGTTGTTAAGTTAAAGCTTGGTAAAATTCAGCTATGGGCATCCAGCTCTCTGACCGGGCCTTATGTCGCCTCCAACTTCAGAGTACCGGTGAAATCCGTATTTAAAATCAATGAAAGCAGTCTGTGGCTGGCCATGTACAAGGACACAGACCCTGCCGTGGTGGAGAAGCTAAACAATCAGTTAAAGTTAATGCACGAAAGTGGTGAAATTCAACAACTGATTGCTAGCTATAACGGGTAATCCATCAACATATGGCCATGGTCTTATTGGAAGACCATGGCTGCTCATGCTCACTCCTTTAGTACACGTCGATATACGGCACACTGCTTACCAAAGCGATCCGAACGCTGCTGCCAGAACATAGAAGCCCGCTGATTCAGGTAATGATCGAGAGCCTGTTGATTCTTCACTCGATACCGGACCGATATACCTTGTGAAAATGGTCGTTCAACCAGTCGGTCATCGTCCACCAAATTCATAATCTCAGCGCTTTCAAACCCTTCTTCTCCCAGCATCTGGGCAACATGTCCTTTTTGCCACTCACGGTAGTCGTCTGCAATTTCATCATCCACCAAACAATTCACTTCATAAATAATCATGTATCACCCTCTGGCTCTCTGCTTAACGAGCAAGAAAATAATAGTGAAAAAAGTGAACATCGGTGGTTAAAGTTTACGCACGATATTAATGCCGTGCCGGACAGGCAGTAGCAAGTTTTCCAGCCCCGGGTGCTCGTAGACATAACGGTTCAAATCGGCAATCACTTGATCTCGTTCTTCCTGCGGGTCAAGCACCTTGCCTTTCCAGAGCGCATCATCAATCACCACGATGCCGCCTGAATTCATCATGGGCAACACCAAATCCAGATAATGGCGGTATTTTTTCTTGTCCGCATCCAGAAAGACCAAATCAATTTTTCCAGAAATCTGTGGAATGGTATCCAGTGCCAAGCCGAACAGCACTTTGATTTTATGCCCGTGCTCAGAGCGATCAAAAAACTCCTGTCCAATACTGATGGAACGAGGATTTGTTTCACAGGCATAAACGACACCGTCTTCTGGCAATCCTTCGGCCATGGAGAGAGCCGCATAACCGGTAAACATTCCGATTTCCAACACAGTTTTACTGCGGCTGAGCTGCACCAGCATTTTCAGAGTCTGCCCCACCAGCTTGCCGGAAAGGTTGAGCGGATAACGGGTTCGGTCGGCCGTTGCCTGCGCTAGTTCTGCTAACAGGGCGGATTCACCAGACGTAAGATTCTGGCAGTAGTCCTCAATGGCCGGATCAACGATTGAATCCATGCAGTTCACCTTTGGAGATTGATCATGCCGGGCTATTCCATCATGCTAAGTCGACAAATTGCTCAACAAAAACAGCGGATTCTAAGCGAGCAGGTCATGTCAGGAAAGCCTATTATCGAGATTGAGTACTGCAGCCAGTGTCAGTGGTTACTTCGTTCCGCCTGGTTAGCCCAGGAACTGCTCAGTACATTCAGCACGGATATTGGTGAAGTGCGTTTGAAGCCGGGTACCGGTGGTATTTTTGTCATACGACTGAACGGTGAAGAAATCTGGGAGCGGAAGAAAGACAATGGCTTCCCACAACCAAAAATCATCAAACAAAAGGTTAGGGATGTCATCGCGCCAGAAAGAGATCTTGGTCATAACGATCGGTAAACATTCAGGCAGCCAATAAGTATCCAACCATATGAACCCCTATTTTCTGATTTAGTGGTCAGCCAATCCACTCGGCCAACTACTTAGGGAAGTGGCATTGAAGAAAATACCAGTACACGTCATTCTCGCGAAGGAGGTTGTCGCAAAACCCCAAACATCTCGTTCCCATGCTCCGCGTGGGAATGCATATTTCTTAATTTTCAAAGAGATAGACATATAGGTTCCCACGCAAAGCATGGGAACCAGGGCTTTTGCGACAGCCTCGAAGGCGGGAATCCACCACGACAGTGGATCTCCGCCTTCGCGGAGATGACGCCGGTATAATCTTCCCTTCCAGTTCCCTTAGCACGTCAATATTGGCTGCCAGTACACAGGACTTTTTATAAAATGAAACTTAATGCGTGACTTACGTTCAAAGGTATTATTTATTTTGATCAGGTAAAGCACTTCACAATGGAATCCACTATTCGCATCAATCCTGACCTTAAAGTTTTTTATACTCCCTTGCCAAAAGATGAGACCTCCGGCGACGCGAAAGAAAAAAAGCTCAATAAAGCTCTGCAACGAAGCAATTCCACAAAACTAAAGAAATTTGTTGAACCAAGCCGCTAAACCAAAACTCATTTGAAACATACGGTTCTAAATGAGCAGATAAATTGATCCAAAGCATGAAACGAAAAACGATTCAAGACGTATAATTACAGATCATTTTTTGCCATAACGAATAAGGATAGATTGCGCTTAGCCGCAATCTTATCCGGTTGTTGCACAAGCCCGGATTGATTTCTGGTGAGGGTGGTCTATAGAAGTTTTCTTTTTTGGTGGAGATCAAATCAGAGCGTTTATATTGAACTCTCTTTATTCAGAATGAGCGTTACCCGACCACTGCATTACGTAGTCTGGCGTCTGATTTCCCCAGGGCTTACGCATCAAATAAGCACTATAGAACTCAATAGTTCCTCAAGCTTGTCATTGTCCCAACCCGCAGCTAACCGTTTCAGTTTTATACTGTCGTTGGTTTCCGTGTCCTGAGTGTGGATATTCAGTGCTATTCGGTTAAGGATCGAGACGTTCTCAATGGCGCAATTATTGGTAGTCTGATTTTTATCTTCGCCAAAAGCAACGTCAAGCCTCCAGTGAAGTTTGTGGTGAGTAGACCGAGGGAACCTCCCCCTCAGCCTCTCGCAGACACGTACGTGAACCTCTCAGCTCATACGGCTCCCATCAGGCAAAACCACCTACCATTCCTGCTCTCCAATGAGCAAATAAACGGGGACAACGCTTTGAAATCTCTTCCAGAAATTTCATCGCTCTTGTCTTTCGATGACGCAGAGGCTTAAATTTCCGCCTTGCCCATCTTACCAGTGCTTTATTCAGGTGCCTGAACACGCTATACAATGCCGATCGATAATAKCGCCCATAGTACGCCAGCCAACCTGACARCATAGGGTTCAACCAACCCGCCAATTGCGCTATGTTCAAATCCGTTCGCATTCTGATACACATCTTGCGAATTTTGCGTCGCATGGCTTTTTGATTTACCTTGCTGACCGCTGGCGTAAAGCTCACAAAGAGACTGTTATGCTTACGGTTTTTGCAAAGCCTTCGCCTGAAGGTGTAACCCAGAAAGTCAAATGTCGTGTTTTCATATACCCCCTTCCGCTGACCATCTTTACAGTACACGATCTTGGTCTTCTGAGGGTGAAGCTCAAGCCCACATTGCCTGAACCTCTTCTCAAGCAGCTCCAGTAGTGTTTTCGCCTGAGCCTCACTCTTGCAATGTGCCAARCCGTCATCAGCGTACCTGCACCACGGGATATTCGGGTGGTGTTTCTGCATCCATTTATCAAATACATAATGCAGGAACAGATTACTGAGAACCGGACTGATAACACCTCCCTGAGGAGTGCCCTTGATTCTCTCAGTTAATTCACCATCCGCTTGCTGTAACGGCGCTGTCAGCCAGCGCTCAATATACAGTATCACCCACGGGTTACTGGTATGCTTACGAACTGCCGTCATCAACAGATGATGAGGAATGTTGTCAAACAGACCTTTGATATCAAATTCCAGAACCCAGTCGTATTCCCAGCAGCGTCTCCGTGTTACTCCTATTGCATCTAATGCCGACCTGCTTGGTCTGTAACCATAGGAATGAGGAAGGAAAYAGGGTTCAACCTGAGGTTCAAACTCCAGTTTCACCACCATCTGAGCAATACGGTCTTCAACCGTTGGTATACCCAGAATACGTTCACCTCCCGACTTCTTTGGTATCGCGACCGCYTTCACTGGCGATGGAAAATAACTGCCAGACGACATCCGGTTCCAGAGTTTATAAAGGTTATCCTTCAAGTTTGTTTCATAGTCARCCAATGACTGATCATCAACACCTGCGGCTCCCTTGTTGGCTTTCACCAACTCGAAAGCCCTTCGCACCTTCCATTTATCAATGGTAAATGGCTTCGCTTTCACTCGGCATCTCCTCCTGTCAACGACAGTTGTATGCCAACCAAAAGCAGCCTGACGCTGCCCCTTTGCTCCGTACCCATTACAGGCACATCCTCGCTACTACGGGCAGCTCCGCCCCTGTATCACGCATCGGTACTCTCATACTCATCAATTCAGTGACTTGTACTTCTCCCTTAAACATCGTGATGACAGGTTCCCGCAGTTCCCACGTAAAGCCCAATACAGAGTCGTGCCCACTATACGCCGGACACCGCTTGCACAGCATTCGGAATTCACTTGCAAACTGATCCCGGGAGATAGAAACGCCCCCGGTTTTGATGTCAGTCTCTGGATTACGACGCGTCCACATAGGTTCGCTTTAACTCACCTCTCTGTATCACACCTGACAACCTCATGGGTTGCCGTTTCCTCAACGCTCACTACCAATGCTCTTTACACCAGCAGCTTGAGGCGGTTTGGAGCCGGTTTCCGACAACAGACTCCGGTGGGTCTACCACCATCTCTCCGTGAGCTTTTCACAACTCAGCTGCTTATCCTTATGCAGCCAATTTGTGTACCTGCGGCACACTCTCCACCTCCCAGTGCTTACGGGCAATGTCCAGTACCTCTGCAGCACTGAGCTGTTTGCTCATGATGTAATAATGTACCTCCGTAGTGACTTTA
>NZ_LUTV01000009.1:197211-198848 GCF_001646945.1 Endozoicomonas ascidiicola | reverse complement strand
TGTTAAGAATGTCTCGCTGCTCACTGTTTAATGATGAAATGGAATCAATAAAATTCTGGAAGAGTTCAGATTGCATATCACTCCCCTACCACGTTGATTTTATAGGAGTTTAGCTGATTCAACCATTAACGGTAACTTAGCCGAGATTATTTATGTTGTATTAAATGCAGCTCAGTACACTAGTAGGTTCTCGGAAATTTGAAATAAATTAACCTGACTAAAAATACAACCAAGGAAGATCCGGTAAAGAAATACTAAGAAATACGCGATGCCCGCGTTGAATATGTCGTGTATTTTCAATAATTAAACGGTGGTAAGTCCAATGAAAAACAGTAAAAAAATCATTATCATAACTCCCTGTAATTTTTCTGTACGTTTATTCGGCTGAAATCAGGTTCTCAAACTGAATTGCTGGTCGGCCAGCTTTAATATTGAAGAAAGAACCTATATTGTGAGCCAATAACTTTCGGGTAATTATTGAAGTCATATGCCATATATCCCTACACCGACATTTTTCTATTTCAAATCGCTCGGCAAGCTGACCTGTCACTGTTTCAATACGTCGTCTAACTCGCATTATAAGCCTAAAAAACGACTTTGGACGTTCATATTTCATATTCTTTCGTAACGGAGTTTGCAGATTTATCCCTACAGCCTGACAGTCTTCCTTAAACTGTGGTCGTATATATCCTTTATCACCAAGCATTAATCCTTCAATACTTTCTATCATATCGTAAGCAGCATCACGCTCATCAATATTCGCAGCAGTTAAGGTAAAATTCACTGGAATTCCTCGAGCGTCAACCAATAGATGTCCTTGAAAACCATAGAAATATTTATCTTTGGAAGCACAGTAACCATGAGCTGCTTCACCCTTGAATATCTTGCTTTTACGGGCTCGGGTTCTGAGACATACGTCGATTGGGAAACCATCAATAAGATGGATATCGGCATTATCTGCATGGAGTAGTTGAATCAGCCGCTGTTGAATTTTCTGCTTAGGATCTGTCCTGAAATAATTTCGACATTTGGAACTCATTCTCCGTTCACCCTTCGACTCCGCTCAGGGTGAACGGAGTCGAAGGGTGCTTGCCCCGCTCCCTCATGGCCCGAGGTTGCATCCTTCGACAGGCTCAGGACGAACGGAGTTTGGAGGTTCAGAAATGTGGAAATTATTCAGGGACTATTCCTTAACCTGCCAGAGATTGGCTGACTGGTTAGCAAATTTTGACCGTGAAGACATATCAGGAAATAGATAACGCCAATGCTGTCCATAATAATTCCATATATCAGAATTATTATGCTTACCAGCCCATTCACCAACAATTTCCATAGTAATCACTTCACTGTCAGAAAGTTTAGGTGGAGGGCCACTGGTACGTATTGGTGTGGGGTATAGTTCTTTGTACAAATCGTCAATCAAACTGAATACAGATGTACGCGATGTTCGACTTTTAAACTGACCTGAAAAAGGCATGACTGACCTACTTTTCTGCTATTAAAAACAGTGGATACAAAGGAGGAAACCAGCCATGCCCGTTGAACAGTTTATCACTACTGTCTTCTGCCTGATCGACGATTTAATCAAAGAACTCGTTCCATTACCTCTGAGAAGCCGCGGTTATCCACCAAAGCTT
>NZ_LUTV01000009.1:178425-197176 GCF_001646945.1 Endozoicomonas ascidiicola | reverse complement strand
TTCCTGATATTCCATCACGGTCCACATTCGTCAAGCAGGCCGCTAACTTATGGGCCGTTAAACAGAAACTTCAGCAGCGACTCGTTCAGTTGATGYATGCTGATAATGCAGATATTCACCTGATTGACGGCTTTCCAATTGATGTCGCTGTAAGGACAAGAGCGCCCAGAAGCAAAGTCTTTAAAGGGGAGGCTGGCTACGGTTACTGTGCCTCAAAGAATAAGCATTTCTACGGATTTCAGGGGCATCTACTGGTTGAAGCTCGCGGTATTCCCGTTGGATTTACGCTGACTGCCGCTAATATTGATGAGCGTGACGCTGCTTATGACATGATGGATATCATTGCCGGACTTTTGTTAGGTGACAAAGGGTATATACGACCAGAGTTCAAAGAAGACTGCCGGGGGTTAGGTATCGACCTACAGACACCACTAAGAAAAAACATGAAAGATGATAGACCAAAGTCGTTTGTGAAATTAATCATGCGGGTACGACGGAGGATTGAAACAGTTATTGGCCAGCTGGCAGAACAATTTGAAATCGAAAGGTGCCGTTGTCGAGACAGGTGGCATATGACTTCGCGTATAGCCAGGAAGCTTTTGGCACACAATATGGGTTCATATCTGAATATCAGTGCAGGGAAAGCACCGATTCAGTTTGAAAGCCTGATTGCTGCTGCTTAAAAATCAGTGAAACTCCACTTTGGTACAGCTTTTAAAGTTTTAGTTGGACTTACTTCCATGCAAAGTTAAAAATCTGCAAGTCGAACATCGCGTAGATGTGATAAAATCTATTACGGGCATGGCTTGTTTCCTTCTTACTTCGATACCTGCTTACTCATAGCAGAAGACGGAGCAGCCATGCTTTTTTATATCTATTTCAAACCCGAGCATCGCGATAAGAAATGCTCCCGGCTTCTTCACTTTTATACCAACTCAAACGCTCATGAAGCGTCACCACGCTGCCCACAATGATCAGTGTCGGTGCCCGAACTTTTTCTTCGGCGATAATGTCATTAATAGTGCCGAGAGTGCCCGTAAATACTTTCTGGTTTTTTGTGGTTCCCTGTTGAATCAATGCAATAGGCGTATTGATATCACGACCATGATCGACTAATTCCTGACAGATTCGTGGCAACCCCAGCAGACCCATATAAAAGACCAGCGTCTGACCAGGATCCAGCATCTCACCCCAGTTCAGCGCATAAGAACCATCTTTCAAATGCCCGGTGATAAAACGAACAGATTGCGCATGATCACGATGAGTCAAAGGAATACCTGAATAGCTGGCACAGCCTGACGCAGCCGTGATACCGGGCACCACCTGAAATGGAATACCTTCATCTGCCAACGTTTCAATTTCTTCTCCGCCTCGACCAAAGATAAACGGATCGCCACCTTTCAAACGAAGCACTCGCTTGCCTTCTTTTGCCAGTTCTACGAGTAACGCGTTGATCTCTTCCTGCGGCCGGGTATGTCGATCTCGTTTCTTGCCCACATAGATGAAGTCCGCATCCCGACGACACAGCGCCAACACTTCTTCAGACACCAATCGATCATGAAGTACGACATCTGCCTGCTGCATCAAACGCAGGGCTTTAAAGGTCAGCAAATCAGGGTCGCCCGGGCCGCCACCGACAAGATAAACCTCACCGACTTTTTGTGCTTCGCTGGCAAGCAGTGTCTGCTCAAAAATCGCTTGCGCTCCATCAAGGTCACCGGACATTGCTTTTTCAGCAGCAGGACCGGCCAATACCTTTTCCCAGAAGTAACGTCGATCATTGATATGACTGAATCGTGCTTTTACTTGCTCACGGAATCCGCCAGCCAATGCCGCTAACTTCCCGTAACCCTGGGGCAGAATGGTTTCCAGCTTCTGTCGCAGCAAACGAGCAAGAACCGGTGCTTTACCGCCGGTGGAAAAGGCCACCACAACCGGTGAGCGGTCAACAATAGCAGGCATGACCGCCGTCCCTACATCAGCATCATCCACCACATTAACAAACAACCGGCGCTGCCCTGCAGCTGCGGCCACCTGCCGGTTCACCTGTGGGTTATCCGTAGCGGCAATGACGAGGCAAACGTCATCAAGATCCTGCTCATCAAAGGCTTTTTCGAGCAGCTCATGATGATCAGAGGAAAGGAATACACGAATATCAGAACAAATGGCAGGGGCAACCACTCGAATCATGGCACCGGCATCGGACAACAATCGAATTTTTCGCAGGGCGATATCGCCGCCGCCAACAATTAAACAACGCTGATCACGTATCTGTAGAAATAATGGCAGATAATCCAAAGTATTCTCGATATTTTATGCGGATAAGGAATAATGCGACTTATATCAGAAGCTAATAATCGAGTACAGTTACTAATAGAAATTACGATATATACCCAAAGGATTTCAAGTTGCTACGCGGCGGCAAGTGAGTGAATCCCCGTGAGCCTACAAATAGTAGGTGATCGGGGTGAGTGAACGCAGCCAACAAAGTAGCAACTAGAAAGGCGAAGGGTATAACTGTTATCCATCCTGATCGAGCTCCCCTCCCTCACGGATTGAGACTTATTCCAAAAATCAGTTTGTTGTCCATATATGATCACTCAATCTAGCGATACACAGCTCACCAACCGGGAATTTCTCCACAATCTCTGGCAACTGGCACTGCCCATCTCTCTGCAGTCTATGATGTTTTCCATGCTGGGATTGATCGATATTTTCATGGTCTCGATGCTCGGTGAAACCGAAGTGGCTGCAGTGGGCATTGGTAATCGAATCTTCTTTTTTAACTTAATACTCATTGCTTCCATGGGCAGTGGCATGAGTATTCTGGCAGCGCAATATATTGGTGCCCGCAATATCGACGGCGTTCGACGTACATTAGTGCAAACCATTATTGCCTCGCTTGTGGTTTCCATCCCCTTTGTCGTCCTGTATTTGTCGTTTCCTCAGGAAATAATGGCTATGGTCAGTGAAGACAGTAGCTTGGGAGAACTGGGCCGTTCCTACTTGGTCATTACTGCGCCTTCCATATTATTCATTGCGATTACCATACCGTTTGAAGCACTACTGAGAACGAGCAATGATGCAAAAACACCAACCCGCATTGGATTTATCACCATTCTTTTGAATGTGCTGTTTAACTATTTGCTAATTTACGGAAAGTTTGGATTTCCTGCACTGGGGGTTGCCGGTTCCGCGTGGGGTACAGCGATATCTCGCCTGATCCAAGTAGGGTTGATCATCTATTACATCGTCAGAGTAAAACCGGACCTGATCCCCAATGCCTGCGACTTTATTCAGTGCCGCATCCCAAAACATTGGCTCAAATACATCAGTATCTGCGTTCCCATGTTGTTACAAGACGGACTGTGGTCTTTCGGCCTGATCCTTTACAACCTGATGTTTGCCCGGATGGGTGTGGAAGAGCTCGCCGTAATGAGCGCGATTTCCTCGGTAGAAGGTGTACTGATTTCATTGTTCATTGGTTTCGCCATTGCCACCTCCATTCTACTGGGCAAAGAGCTCGGTGCTGGCAACTTTGACATGGCCAGAAAACAGGGACGATTTGCCATGATCGTTGCGCCATTATCTGCACTGACCTTTGGAGTAGTGACACTGCTCTTTAGCAAACAGATCGTCAGTATGTTTGGGGAGTTTGATAGCGATACTGCGGCGATGGCTCAAGAAGTTCTGATCATTGCCGGTTTTGCCATCGCTATTCGAGTGATTAATTTGACTGGCATTATCGGCGTTTTACGAAGTGGCGGTGATGTTAAGGCGACGGCGGTGATCAATATCATCGGCATGTGGGGTGTAGGCATTCCATTAACCTGGGTTGCCATTAACCACTGGCACCTGCCGTTGTATCTGGTCTTTATCTGTGCGCTGATGGAAGAAGGTACGAAAGCAGTTTTGGTACTGTACCGGATTATGAAAGGGGTATGGCTGAAAAATCTGGCCACCGAGAATTAGAATGGTAGCAAAGCCGGTTTGCAACCTCAAAACCGGCTATTAATATCTACTCATTAGACTGTCGAATAATTTCACCCCATGAGTATTGTTCCAATTGTGTCATCACATGTTCGCTTACTATTTGATTTTTGGCCATGGATTGCGTAGTTACCATATTCCTTGAAAAATCTACCAGATTAAAGTTGGATGGTCCCGCCACCTGCTCAAATTGCATTAGATCCATGCCCTGCTCAGAACTTCTGTCCAATACACCACGTAATTTCTCATCTTTACTGGTCAAAAAATCAACCAGCGGGTTTTGATCAATACTTGTTTCGAGAAGTAAGCTATTAAGATACTGTTGAAAAAGATCTTTATCATCCATTTTCAAGACAAATTCTAAGTTTATCTTATCGAGCAACTCATCTGTTATTAAACCAGACCTTCGAGAATGGTCTTGGTATCGCTCTATCGCCTCGCCGGTAGCAAACTTGCAAGTCCCTTGGCGTATAAAATAATTTTTCAGAAAAGCTTTAACATGAACAGATTGAGGATTATTAATAAGCGGTTTGTTTTGCCTATCTTTAACCGTTGTCATCACCTTAATAAGCACCTCTTCATTATACATTTTTTTCAGGTAGACAAAAAATTTCGGATAATCTAAATATCCATAACTCAGCGCAAATTCAGGTAACCTTGCGAGTTGTACCTCAAGATCAAGCTGATCAATAACAGCAGAGGTTTTATCCTGACACTCTACACTCTGAATAGTGTTGATCGTGGCAACCACCTTTTCAATAAATTCAGGTATAGATTGAACGTAATTCAAAACCCCCAAAAACTTTCGAAATAAGTCAGACTGCCGGTATTGAGCTCTTTCTATACGTTGTATGAGTGTGGTAAGCGCCTGCCTCTGTTCAGTTGAGAGGCTTTCAGAAATAGACGTGAGTATTCGATGACATTCAATATAACCGTTATTTGACTGTTCACTATTCTCTCTTCGAGAAGATCGTTGCCCGTTAAGATTTGGATGGAAAGCATTTTGACCGCCACCAAATATACCGCCACCAAATATAACGCCACCAAATATACCGCCACCAATATGAACATGGTTGTTCTGCCCAAACGTAATTCCAAATCGTCTTGCTACACGTCGGCCTTCTTCAGTATTGGTCGGAATTCTTTCACCATTCACAGTGAACACACCATTAACCAGAGAAATAGTGTTGTTTACATGAACATTTCTATTAATTTCTGGCATCCGCCGACCATATCCATGAAAATTTACCCTGGGTTGTTCAGGCGGATTTTGGACAACGTTCCTGACGGGCTGATGAGGTGGTATGGCCACGTCTACATGACGACGTTGTAAACCGCTAGTGCCAGGTCTTTCAGAACGGGGAACATCTTGCGTTGTATTAGAAATATGCAAAAGACGAGTAAATGCTGCGAACAAAGTTGGTGTTGACTTTAGTGTCTCTCTGATACTTTCTGCTGTACCTGTCATTTTCCGCTCATGTTGGAATTGAGCTATAAGGTCTTCATCATTTAGCAATTCTTCTTTGCTGAAAATGAACTTTTCATCGAACTTATACACTTCAAATTTCGCAGGAGACCTTCCGGTAATGGACTCCCCTCCATTAGCAACAGTTACATCGTGAACACCAAAACGCCCTTCGTTTAAAGGTTCCTGCGCTCCATACCTATTATGAGAAAATCCCCAAAGGCCATTATTATTTAATCTGTCCATATTTGCCAAACCCGATAATGTTTATCGTTTTTGACATGAAAATGGAATAAAAGTTCAACCGCGAAGTAATAAATAATTGAGCCTTTTAAAAAAGAACAGACAGTATCCTATATCATCAGGCATAACCCTGATGATATAAAAATATGTCAGATAACCCAGTCATTCGATGATGGTTAAACCGCCCATATACGGTTGCAGAGCTTCAGGTACATGAATGCGACCTTCCGCATCCTGATAGTTCTCAAGTACCGCCACCAGCGTACGGCCAACCGCAAGGCCAGAACCATTCAGGGTATGCACCAGTTCAGGTTTGCCGGACTCATTGCGGAAACGAGCCATCATACGGCGCGCCTGAAAATCCACACAGTTACTGACGGAAGAAATCTCACGATACTGGTTTTGTGCCGGTAACCATACTTCCAGATCGTAAGTTTTGGCAGCGCCAAAACCCATATCGCCACCACACAATGCAACAACACGATATGGCAGACCCAGTTTCTGCAAAATGGCTTCTGCATGACCGGTCATTTCTTCCAGCGCCTCAAAGGACTTCTCTGGATGAACGATCTGAACCATTTCAACTTTTTCAAACTGGTGCTGACGAATCAGACCACGGGTATCGCGACCATAACTGCCCGCTTCACTTCGGAAGCAGGAAGTATGAGCGGTTAAACGCAGTGGCAATTTATCCGCCTCGAGAATTTGCTCACGCACCAGGTTGGTCAGTGTCACTTCAGCAGTCGGAATCAAGTAAAATTGTTTCTGCTCGGCACCGGACTCATCATCACAGGCGGTTTTAAACAGATCTTCACCAAATTTTGGTAGCTGACCGGTACCGTAAAGCGCCTTGTCATGAACCAGCAGTGGCGTGATGACTTCTTCGTAACCGTGCTCTGTGGTTTGTACATCCAGCATAAACTGGGCAAGGGCACGGTGAAGACGGGCAATCTTACCCCGCAACATGGCAAAGCGAGCGCCGGAGAGCGCTGCTGCCGCTTCGAAATCCAGTCCGAATGCTTCGCCAAGATCTACGTGGTCTTTTACTTCAAAATCAAACTGACGTGGTTCACCCCAGGTACGGACGAGCACGTTATCGTTTTCATCTTTGCCTTCTGGCACCGAGTCATGGGGAAGGTTTGGTACTTCCAGCAGCAGATTGTTCAGTTCTTCCTGAAGTTCGGAAAGCGCATGCTCATTTTCCTTCACTTCCAGGTTCACCTGATCCATCCGCGCTTTCAGTTCAGTAACATCACCACCCTGGGATTTGATCTTGCCAAATTCCTTGGAGCCCGACTTACGTTCACTCTGCAGCTGCTCGGTTTTTATCTGTAGCGATTTACGGCACTCTTCCAGAGAAACCAGACGTTCTACATCCAGTTTGTAGTGTTTCTTTAACAGCTGTTCCGCCACAGCGTCAGGTGTGCTGCGTACGAGTTTAGGGTCTAGCATATTCCTACCAATTTAACTGATTGGTTGATGAGTGAGTTACCCTTACTTTGTCGGGCTACGGGCAACTGAGTGATGATACACCATGAAAGCACGACATTCGATATTGGAAGAAGCCGTCAACGTTATAAATGACAGATCAGTTAATCAGACCCCGGGCACCGATATAACCCAACCAGGTACCAAGCAAGCAAATGAAAACACTGCACAGGGTATAGGCCACCGCTTCAATAAATCGGTCTGATTGCAATAGCCTGAATACATCGAGGGAAAACGTAGAAAACGTGGTTAATGCCCCAAGAAATCCCACCGTTAAAACATCTTTCCAGATGGGTGGCAACAGGCTTTTTTCCACCAGACAGTACCAGCCAATCCCCATTAAAAACGAACCCACCACGTTTACTGCTAATGTTGGCAGCGGGAATAAATGATCATTCCCTGATCGGGCAAACCATTGGTAAATCATGGAACGACTGAGAGCTCCCAGCGCACCACCTACGGCTACTGCCAGATAATTCAACAGGTAGCTGTATTGCATGGGAGACTCCTCCGGTCATTGGATAAAAAACGGTAAAAGGTTACCAGATTTTGATTGTGAGCCCTTCTATCCGCTGCTTTTCTATTCAGGGTTTGATTTGTACGTGTTACGACAACGATATATGATTGGATAATATAAATAGATTACCGTTTATTAGGACTTTCTTGATCCAGTGAAGCCAGCCAAGTTAGCTTTTCCTTTATCTTGATCTCAAGACCACGCTCGTTTGGCTCATAGTACTGTTTTACATCCATCCCTTCCGGAAAGTATCGCTCCCCAGCGGCATACGCATTGGGTTCATCGTGGGCATAACGATAACCTTCGCCATAACCAAGGCTCCCCATCAACTTAGTAGGCGCGTTACGAAGATGATTCGGTACTTCATAAGACGGCCCGCTGCGCACATCATCCATCGCCGCTTTCCAGGCTTTATAAACTGCATTACTTTTCGGTGCACAGGCACAGTAAACTGTGGCGTGAGCCAATGCCAGCAACCCTTCTGGCGTCCCCAGACGTTCAAACGCCTGCCAGGCATTCATTGCTATTTCCAAAGCTCTGGGGTCAGCATTACCAATATCTTCACTGGCAATCGCCACTAATCGCCGGATAACATAGAGAGGATCACCCCCTCCATCCACAATTCTTGCTGCCCAGTACAATGCAGCATCGGGCTGAGAACCTCTGACGGATTTATGGAAAGCAGAAATGGTGTCATAAAACGCATCGCCGCCTTTATCAAAGCGCCGGCCGGTATCGGCCAATATGGCCTGCACGGTTTCACTGGTAATGATGCCACTTTCTGCAAGGTCCGACGCCACTTCCAATGTGTTCAGCGCCTTGCGTCCATCACCATCGGAGTAACGTACTAGAATCTCCCGGGCTTCTGAATCCAGAGTAACGCCCCTGCTGCCAAGCCCCCGCTCTTCATTAGTGACAGCCTGATCAATCACCTGCCCTATGGCATCGTCACCCAACGGTTTCAGCACATAAACACGGGCTCGAGATAACAGTGCATTATTTAATTCAAAGGATGGATTTTCGGTGGTTGCACCAATAAAAATAACGGTTCCGTCTTCTATATGTGGTAGAAAAGCGTCCTGTTGGGATTTATTAAACCGATGAACCTCATCAACAAAAAGTACGGTTTTCCGGTTGTGAAATCGCTGTTCATCCTTCGCCCTTGCTACGGCCTCGCGAATATCTTTCACACCAGACAGCACCGCAGACAACGTCTCAAAATGTGCATCGGTTTTCGTCGCGATCAAACGAGCCAGTGTCGTTTTTCCAACGCCAGGCGGCCCCCAGAAAATCATGGAGTGAAGCATACCCTGCTCCAATGCTTCTCTCAGAGGTTTGCCTCGAGCCAGAATATGATCCTGACCGAGATACTCATCCAGATTCGCCGGACGCATTCGGGCAGCAAGGGGCTCGTATCGTTTGGAGTCAGGAACATCAAAAAGAGAGGTCATTGCCAGAACTCTGCCTTATCTACATGCTGTATTTACAGAATTACAGATTGCTTTCATCAATAATATCAAAGCCGTCGTTTTCCAGCTTCTTGATATCTGGCTGAAACAGCTCATTATTCACCGGCTGATTCAAGGTGACATCGGTGAAATCAATCCGTCGTTTACCACCAAGGGTATCCAAAATACTAATGGCGGAAATTTCACCTTCAGAAAAGTTGATTTCCAGCTTTTCAAACAGATCTTCAGCACGCACCGGCTTCAGGGTATACACCTCTTCAGGGCCATAGTTCATACGAATGACGGAGTAGCCTTTCAGAAAAGCACTGGCATTGCCACTGAGCAGTTGAACCGCCGTAGGGCCTGATTGATCATCCTGTTTTTTGATCACCACCTGTTTGAAGTCCGGATCCAGCATCCAGAGCTTACCGTCTCTGGCAATAATTTCCTGACTAAAAGGCGCAGTGATATTCCAGCGAAACTGGTTAGGGCGCTTTAACTGCATATCGCCCTTTTCAACTTTGGGACGGCCATGTTTATCGATGGTACTTTGGGTAAAAGAAGCACTCACCGTATCCATCCCTTGTAACTTATTCACCAGATCATTGGCTGCCTGAGCATCATTTTCAACGCGGGCTGGCGTATCGCTGGAAGCCTTTTGCTCGGCAGATACCGGCAAACCAAGCACTAACATCATGGGCAACAGAGCGAGTAATTGTCGTTTTTTCATCGTGTTTAATCTGCAATATAAAATTAATTCTTGGGCGGTGGTGGCGCAATCACTTCACGGTTGCCATTATGCAACGGTGGACTGACGACACCTGCCGCTTCCATGGCTTCAACCATTCGGGCGGCTCGGTTATAACCCACTTTCAGTTGTCTCTGCACCGATGAGATAGACGCCCTTCTCGATTCCGTAACAAAGGCGACAGCTTCGTCATAAAGCGGGTCTTGTTCGCTATCGTCGAGCCCACCGGAAATTGCGCTGCCTTCTGAGGCATCAGACACCCCGTTAAGAATTTCATCCACAAAATCCGGTTCGCCACGTTGTCGCCAGTCGGCGACCACTCGATGGACTTCATCATCACCCACAAACGCACCATGAATACGCACAGGTACGCTGGTTCCCGGCGGTAGATACAGCATATCACCATGTCCGAGAAGCTGCTCGGCTCCGCCCTGATCAATGATGGTTCGAGAATCGATCTTACTGGATACTTGAAAACTGATACGAGTTGGCACGTTGGCTTTGATCAAACCGGTAATCACATCCACCGATGGGCGCTGAGTCGCCAGAATCAAATGAATACCGGCAGCACGGGCTTTCTGAGCAATACGGGCAATAAGTTCTTCCACTTTTTTGCCAACGATCATCATCATGTCAGCAAATTCATCAACCACCACCACAATGAACGGCAGTTTGTTTAGCTCGGGGGCAATATCATCGGAAGAGACCGGTTGATAGAACGGATCACGTAAAGGTTCACCCTGGTCAGCGGCGTCTTTCACCTTGCGGTTATAACCCGCAATATTCCGAACGCCAAGATGCGCCATTAATTTATAGCGACGCTCCATTTCAGCCACACACCAACGCAACGCATTGGCGGCTTCTTTCATGTCCGTCACCACCGGTGCCAGCAAATGGGGAATACCGTCATATATTGACAGCTCCAGCATTTTGGGGTCGATCATAATCAGACGAACATCTTCCGGCTCTGATTTAAACAGCATGGAGAGCAACATGGCGTTGATCCCCACGGATTTACCAGAACCCGTTGTACCCGCCACCAGCAAGTGCGGCATTTTTGCCAGATCAACGGTCACTGGCTGACCAGAAATATCATGCCCCAACGCGAGGCTGACTGGTGACGGCGCAGATTCGAAAGAAGGTGAAGAAATAATTTCGCTGAAAAACACCGTTTCACGATCATCGTTAGGGATTTCAATACCCATAACGGATTTTCCGGGAATGACTTCAACCACACGAACACTGACCACTGCCAACGAACGGGCCAAGTCGCTGGCCAAGCCCGAAATTTTACTGGCTTTTGTACCCGGCGCCGGTTGAATTTCAAAACGGGTAATAACAGGTCCCGGATGCACCGCCACCACTTCAACATCCACATTAAAGTCTTTCAGCTTCAACTCGAGCAGCCGGGACATTTGATCGAGAGACTCTGGACTCATGGCTTTACCAGAGGGGCGAGCCACATCCAGCAAATCAGCAGTAGGCAAACGACCCACCGGCACATTCTTGTTGACCGGAACGGGTTTCATTTTTGGCGGAGGTGGTACGATCACAGGCGAGCGGGGCTTAAGGGCAGCCTCCTTGACTGCTCTGATCGCAGCGGGTGACGGCAATTCTTCCGTCATGGGCATCATAGGGTCTTTTCTCAAAACAGGAATCGACTCGGCCGAGTGTTTTCGCTCTGAGCGCTCAGCTATGTATTCTTTAATGCATCTAAAGCTATTGGTCATCTTTCGCAGACAGAACTTCAGGAACTGCATACTCCAATAACCCACCGTATCCATCAGATAAAACCAGGACAGATCAGTATAAAGCGTCACCCCAAGCAAAAAACTCGCCATCAACAGCAATGTGCTGCCAGTGACATTAAAGGCAGGGATAAACACCGAGATGATAAGTTCACCGATGATTCCCCCGGTGCTGGAAGGAAACAGATCATTCAATGCGTGATAATGAAGCGATGCCAACGCCGCGCCCGAGGCAATCGTCAGTACAAATCCTGTGCTGCGAATGGTAAATAGCCAACCGTGCCACTCATTGGGTTCGTGCCGATAGCGGAAAACCTTAACGGCTTTCAGAATGAACACCACAGGCACCAACCAGGCCAGAAAGCCAAACAAATTGAGTAAGAAATCAGACGACCATGCACCAATTCTACCGGCACTGTTGGCCACAGTATCCGCTGTCCCAATAAAAGACCAGCCCGGATCGCCCTTGTGGTAACTGAACAGCGCCAGAGACAGAAAAGCCGCCAGTACCAGCCAGCAAAACATAATCCCTTCCTGAACCCGGGATGACAGTGTTTCGCTCACTTTTTCTGAGTGACCAGACCGTTTCCGTCGCCGGATAGCTACCTGGTCCACCGATGAATCACTGCCGGACTGGCTGCTCTTTTTGCTTACCGACTCTGCCATTCAGATCCCTGAAAATACCTGATAATAAATACAGTAGTTTAACGTAGAAAGATAACACGAGCCTTGAAGGCTCTACAATCCCCGTTAACCCCTGTTCAACCCTGATAACCCCTCAGCCCAGCCTGTGCGAACATCTCTCTATTTCTGAATCGCTTTTATATAAGTAGAATAACTTGTTTCCCCTTATCGGCTTTTATCAATGCTGCGTAAACCGCTTACCCACTTTCAAGAGACTGTACAACATCCTCATCACTCACTGGGGTTTCTGCTGCTTACGCTTATTTTCAGCATCGTTTTTTCGCCATTGATGATCGATTATCAATCCATTGCCGGCACAGTGTTTTCTGCATTAATGATTGCCAGCATGGTGCTCAGCCTGCAGGCCTTGACGGAAAAAAAACCACGACTCCGACGCTGGTTAAAAGTCACCGGCATTGCCATTGTAGTGCTGCGACTGTTGGCGGAGCATTCAATATCGCCACCGTGGTTACCATTATTTACTTTAATTGCCAGCATGCTGTTTAACATGGGCATGATGGTTATGCTGATGGGGCACCTTTTCAGCAAGCAGCCGGAAATGGAGAAATTGCTGGCCGCTATTAACTTTTATCTCCTGACCGGCGTTACGTTTAGTTATCTCTATTTGATGACCAACTTATTCTCACCCGGGTCCTTCGATATGCCAGCCCAGAGCATTTCCAGCTGGCCGGATTATCTGTATTTCAGTTTTGTCACGCTAACCACATTAGGCTACGGCGACATCCTACCCTTAAGCTCGCTGGCGCAAAGCCTGGTATCACTGGAAGCCGTTATTGGTGTTCTCAGCCCTACTGTGATGATTGCAAGATTTGTAGGCAAATAATCTTCATTCTGAATACGAATATATACGACTACTCTAATCTATAACTCAGAGTATTGTGTTTGCCGTTCAATATGATTAACGAGAATAACGCTATGGAATCTGTACACGGTCATAACGTGCTTAACCTGGTTAAAGAACAGGAAGCAGCACTGACTAAAGAAAACCTGATGAGCGCCATCGCCGAAGCATTTGGTACCGATGCCCGCTACCACACCTGCTCGGCTCGCGATCTGACCGCAGATGAACTGGTTAGTCAGTTTGTTGAAAAAGGTAAATTGGTTGAAGCAGATGGCATGATTCAATATCACGGTTGCAATTGCCACTGTCATTGATTTTTCAATTTGCAAAAAACAAAAAACCGGTCACTAGAACCGGTTCCAAACTTTACCATTATTGCCTGTCTGATCTTCGTGATTTATACACCACCTCCCCCGCGGGGTATAAATCGTTTCTTTGAGGAACCCCCTTTCACACTTTCCTCATCAGGCATGAGCCATCTTACGTATTGTCTTTACTGAACATATTGATCCACATCAACATTACCGTTTCTCTACAGTTCAAATGTTAACCACTGTGAGAACCCGTTCACACATCCTCCAATTGGCATAAAAAATTCATAATAAGGTACACCCCATGTGCCGATAGCTATTTAACGACCATTCGTTACTCACTGCTATTGGATACTTCCCATGATTATTAACGCTTTTATAACCACATTAACCTTAAGCTCCATCTTACTGACTACCACTGCCATCAGCAGCACTGACACACTATCTACTGTGCACCCGATCGACGGAGAGCATAAAACTCAGTCTATTCCCGCACCGAAATCATTAACACCTCCCCCAGTCAAATCGAATACAGAATTGGTGGAGCAAGCGCTTAAGTATGGAATGTTGGCAGACGCTTATCAGAAAAGCCCTCAAGGGATGATCACCGAAGGGTACCGCTACCAACTGCGCCAGCTTTACCTTAACTGGCTACCAAAAGCCCTTGAAGTACCGGGTCAAACCATTGAGAAAGCCAACGCTACCATAATACGACAATGGTCTGATTTACTCGGGCAGGCAGACTACCCTGCCTCAGAAAAGGAACAATGGGTTTCTTTGCTGGCCAATGCGCTGAATGATTGGGCCAACAAACATCAACGCCAGTTCTTTTCATTAAAGGACATCACTTCTGTCATGCCTGTGCTCAAGAACAAATTAGAGGAGTGCAACCAATACCTGCAAAAACCAAGCAGCTTCAACTTAAAACAGAATGCTTGCCACTCCATGGGCTCGATTACCCGTCAGGTTACTTCAGAAAATAGCTCAACAGACTCACTGAATGCCTCAATGAAAGCCGCCACGTATCGCTTTATTGAAAGTATGAATGACACTCACACACTGCCCTGGTATCAAGAATATCTAGATAGCAAAAGTGCATTCAATGACGTAATTCGTGAGCGACTGGACACTGGCTACAGTTACCAGCAACTCTCACAGATACTGCAACTGGCGGGTATTGATTACCCGATTATCTATCAACATATCCGCGACTTTTCGCTGGTGCACCCGCAACCCTATTCTGAATAATTGCGATACCATGGCTTTCCCTTCTCTGGAAAGCCTTCTCTCAAATGCCCTCTTTGAAAAGCCTTGTGTTAATATGCGTCATTTATCGAGTTCACGATTCATGGCGCTCAAAGCAACCATCTACAAAGCGGCAATCAATATTGCCGACATGAACCGGCATTACTACGCCGATCATGATCTGACCCTTGCCCAGCACCCATCTGAAAATGCAGAACGCGCCATGCTTAGAGTATTAGTATGGGCTTTGCACGCTAAAAGCGAACTGTCGTTTACTCGTGGCATCAGCACAGACGATGAGCCGGATATCTGGGAAAAAAACCTGAGTGGAGAAATTGAAACCTGGATTGAACTGGGTCAGCCCGATGAAAAGCGCATCCGTAAAGCCTGTGGCCGGGCACGAAAAGTCTGTATCTATAACTATGGTGGACGAACACCTGAAGTCTGGTGGCAACAGAATAGAGACAAACTGTCACGGTTCGACAACCTACACGTGTATCGGATTCCCGAAGCCGCCAAAGAACTCACCGTACTTATGGAAAGAGTCATGAAGCTGCACTGCCTTATTGATGAAAACCAGATCACGATGGGGAATGATAAAGACTCAGGTCAGTATGAAATAACACAGCTATTTCCGGAAAACTAACGCCGATTTATATACCCGTTTCCGCTATTACTTATTGATCATTATTCCCTGAGCCAATAAAGTGCCGACCCCAGCCATGACAGAATCAAGATGACGTGGCTGGCATCATCGATCACTGAGGCCCTGAATGAAGCAACCCAATCATTTCGTCGCTGTAGAAGCCAACATAGCCGCCGGTAAATCTACCCTGCTCCCCAAGCTTGCCGCAGAGCTTGGCTGGGAAGCGATTCAGGAACCCGTCAATGATCCGGAATTTACACGACTGCTTCAGGATTTCACCGACCATCCTCAGGACTCCAGCAAACGCATTCTGTTTCAGGAATACATCACTGATCGTCGTGCAGATATAGTGAAAAAACTCCCTACGGATAGAAACTATCTGATTGAGCGCTCCCTGTACTCTGATCTGATTTTCACCCAGGCGAATTTCCTGTCAATGGATGCCCCTGATGAGCGCTACATGCTGCACTACTGCGCGATCCAAAACCGCCTGAAAGATTACCCTGTGATCAGTGCTGTCGTGTATTTACGTACTGCACCGGAAGTATCACACAGCCGATTGATCAATCGCGCAAGAGCCGCTGAGGATGGCACACCATTGTCGTATCTTCGCGATATTCATAATTATCACGAAGCGATTCTGCCTCAGATCTGTCGTTCAATGAATACACCACTGATCACAGTAGAATGGGATGATTTTGGTTGTGAAAGAAAAGTAGCAAATGCGTTATTGCAGATCATATCAAAAGAAAAACAGTGATTTTTTCCTCATAATTTGATCAATTCTCATAATTATTCAGGTTGAACCAATTTACTGCTTGCCCGTTCAGGCAGTAAATGATCTGGATAACTAGTGGATGATAAAAAGCATCACCATCGCAATAATTCATCATGCGTAATCTGGAAGATTAGTCTAAAAATAGAGTATCTCTATTCTTTGTTTTTAGTCTGTATACAGAAGTCCCCAATGAAAATGCCATTTGAACCCGGCGATCAAGTGACCACTCCCTTTTATCCCATCCACAAAAAGCATCCGAGAACTGTCATACGATGCTATCGCTCCATTGACTGCCCTTCCGGATGGTTGGTAGACACCGTGGATACCCACGGAAAACCACTAAACGCGCTTGATTCCAAGTGGTATCAACTCGCACGTGCAAGTGAAGAGTTAAACGATAATCAACAGTTCACTCCAGCTTAAACATGCTGTCACTGAAGAAAAAGGAGAATTTAATAATGGTAGTCGGTACTGGACTTGAACCAGCGACCCCCACCATGTCAAAGAGGGGATTCATTTTTTAAAACCTCGCAATCCCTTGGTACATAAGGCTTTAATAAGATCCTGATTTTCCATTTTCTTTCCATAACGGGCCTTTATGCCATCAGTTATGTCCCGTTTATGTCCCGCCTAATGATTAAATAACATACAGATTTCGATGAAACTATATCGTCAGATATAGCGCAAATGGTCAGAACGTGCGCACTTTACAGGCCATTATGTCCCGTATTATGTCCCGTTTTTTTCAGAAATTTATTAAGGGAAATCCGTTATAATTATCTGGTCTATCTGAAGTGCCGTATACTTTTTGTTTACTTTTTAGATAAAGAAAAGTAAACAAATTGTCGTAATGTTGGCATCTTTGATAGACTGCCCCCTAGTCTTTACCCTACGCGGCTTTGCAACCGTTTTAAGGTAGGGGGCAATTTAATAACTCCTTATGAGGTAGGACTGGCTTTGTGCCGGGTATCCTGCTGAATAAAACACTCCTTTTGGAGAAATAGGCGGGGGACTGCCTTAAAGGTCTTGCAAAGTACCTGGCTTACCCTTGATGTTGAGAAGAAACAATAGACATAGCAGGCTGTTCTTTCTTCTCAGCATATCCTTTCATCAAGGTAAAGCTGCTGGTCTGATCAATAATCAATTTCATACCTCTTAATTTATCCGTTGGAATATAATCCTGCCGTACGCATTCATTCATAGAATCTGAAACAATCTGCTGAAGATAACCACAATCAACATCATTCGTTACCAGATTTACATCGTCCTGCTTATGGTTATTGTTTTTCATATAACCGTACTCATAATTTAAAACGACATTGATAGAATAATATAACCTCCTGATTACTGTTCAATTTTTATATCACAAGCTGGCTCCTGGCTCCTGGCTCCTGGCTCCTGGCTCCTGGCTCCTGGCTCCTGGCTCCTGGCTCCTGGCTCCTGGCTCCTGGCTCCTGGCTCCTGGCTCCTGGTCATCAGGGTTTTGATAACCTGCCTAATAATCAAGGCCCCCGACTGGTTTTTTTCGCTCTGCCAGTTGTCCCCATTTTCCAGAGAGTCTGCCACTATCTCCAGCAGGTAACACAAGAACTGATCGCTTGCATCACATATGCTTTTTATCATATTTCTATTCACTCTATTTTTATTGGAATTGTCAGAGTAGCCAGCTTTTATCGTGACGCGCGTTCTATTCTTTCTCCTTCTTCTTCATACTCTTCATTCTTCGCATCAAATTGTTTCTGATACTTATCAAGCTGGGCCTTGGTTATCCGATCCTCGTTAAAATCTTTTTCATGCTTGGCCATCCAGCGGGCTAAACCTTCCCGATTTTTATTCAGGTCGTAGTTCTTACTTTCAGCGTACTGATCAATCCTGACCGGGCGTCGTTTAACGCCGATAGCTCCATACAGTGCATCTCTGAATAAAATGTCATTCTCCCGCCTATCCAGCCCGGTGAACTGCCCTCCCCCCCATAGTTTCAGAAACAGCATTGGCCAGATCCACCATCCCCGGCAGAATAGCGTTTGGCTCCTCCCCTTCGCGTTCAGCATTGCGTACTTCGTTGGCCGACCCCTCAATAATTTTCTGCTGGGCATAGCTGCCGGGGAATGCAGCATTGCTTGGGGTAATATTCTGGTAGATGTAGTTCAGCGCCTTACGGGTTTTCTCAGCAGAGCTGGGGCTTTTTTCATCATAGATGGGAGATCCGCGTCAGTCTTTATTGGTACTAATATCATTCAGTAAAACCGCCATAGGGTTAGAGCCATACCAACCCGGCCCCCAAAAGCTTAGCGCCGCTGGCCATGCTCCCGGGCGCTCTGCATTACCCACAAATGGATTACCCGCCGGAATCATATTGGCAATGCCAACTTTGTAGCTAAACCAAAACTCATTTGAAACATACGGTTCTAAATGAGCAGATAAATTGATCCAAAGCATGAAACGAAAAACGATTCAAGACGTATAATTACAGATCATTTTTTGCCATAACTATTCGATTCATGCTTAAAGTCCTACACGATAAATGGAATCAATCCCCAGAATGCCTCTATCAATCTGGATTATCAGAACCTCACCA
>NZ_LUTV01000009.1:167439-171895 GCF_001646945.1 Endozoicomonas ascidiicola | reverse complement strand
CTGATTGACGGCTTTCCAATTGATGTCGCTGTAAGGACAAGAGCGCCCAGAAGCAAAGTCTTTAAAGGGGAGGCTGGCTACGGTTACTGTGCCTCAAAGAATAAGCATTTCTACGGATTTCAGGGACATCTACTGGTTGAAGCTCGCGGTATTCCCGTTGGATTTACGCTGACTGCCGCTAATATTGATGAGCGTGACGCTGCTTATGACATGATGGATATCATTGCCGGACTTTTGTTAGGTGACAAAGGGTATATACGACCAGAGTTCAAAGAAGACTGCCGGGGGTTAGGTATCGACCTACAGACACCACTAAGAAAAAACATGAAAGATGATAGACCAAAGTCGTTTGTGAAAGTAATCATGCGGGTACGACGGAGGATTGAAACAGTTATTGGCCAGCTGGCAGAACAATTTGAAATCGAAAGGTGCCGTTGTCGAGACAGGTGGCATATGACTTCGCGTATAGCCAGGAAGCTTTTGGCACACAATATGGGTTCATATCTGAATATCAGTGCAGGGAAAGCACCGATTCAGTTTGAAAGCCTGATTGCTGCTGCTTAAAAATCAGTGAAACTCCACTTTGGTACAGCTTTTAAAGTTTTAGTTGGACTTACTTCCATGCAAAGTTAAAAATCTGCAAGTCGAACATCGCGTAAGGATATGAACTGGGCATGTAGCCTCATGTTGAAAGCCACTCAGGCTGCAACACCCTGATTACTGTCAAAATATGGAATAGCTTTGATACCCACACCAGGTATCAAAGCCTTTAAACGTGACTAGTTCAGCATCTGCAAAATTTCACTGACCGTTAAGCCAACAAACGAACCAATCATAGAACCAATCAACGCCATAATAATGGCAATGGGCATCAGGTTCTTGTCGTAAGCAGCCGCAACCACCGCCGCAGAAGGGGCACTGCCAATATTGGCAATAGAGGCTATACCACACATATGCAGGTTCATGCGCAGTATACGACCAAGTAATAATAGCAGGGCTCCATGAATCGCAAGTATCATGACACCGGACAATAAATACATTGGCGCTTTGGTAATCGCACTCAAATTCACCTCTGCACCAATCAACGCCACAATTACGTAAAGCATGATGGAAGAGATTTCATCACCACCACCGAGTTTTCCAACCGGGGTTGAGGCCAGAGCGATACCCGCTACTGAAGAAATAATAATGGCCCAAACCATTGGATTCAGCAGTCCAAATCCGGCAATAACCCCACCAAAATGATGAGACAACGCCGCTACGATTAATGATGCACCAAACATCAGCATCAATGATTGCGTATCGGTTTTGCCAGTTTGCCCCAAACCAGACAACCGCTCCATCACCTCATCAAGCCCATTGTCTTCAGCTCTTAAAAACGTCTGTAATCTGGCTTTGAACGGTTTTAGAGCAATAATGAGGATCAGCCAGAAGGAATAACACAGCGCCCCCATCAACAAGGTGTAAGCCATGGCCGAATCGCTAACGTCCAGCGCTTGCTTAACCGCCACAAAATTCTGGGTTCCCCCTGTCCAACCTGCAGACATCACTCCAAACGTCAATGGTGTTTCATCGCCCAGGAAAGTGTTCATCAATAGATAAGTGACGACGAAACCAATCATGATGGTGACGGTAGAACCCAGCATTAATAAAATCAGCCGGGAGCCCAGTTTTCGAATGATGGAAAGATCAAAACGAAGCGACATCAGGAACAACATGGCAGGGATCAAATTATCTCGAACCGCCGCCCGTGCTACAGCGACTTCCGGCGTCATTTGCCATACACCTGCCGTGTATAAAGCCATAGAGCCAAACATCACAAGAACGATACTGGGGAACCATTGAAAAAAACGGCTGGGATAGCGTTGCTCAATCCAAACCAGAAAACCACACAGCCCGGCCATGACGGCGATGAAAGGGAACCCCGTCGTTATCATATTCGACATCCTTAATGTTGTTTTTCTACAGTGTCCAGAGCCATGCCAAATTGATTTAAAAACACAAAAAACACCTGAAATCAGGCACTTGAACAGTAAAAGCCGGCAGCTACTGGTTTGTGCGAAGAATAAGCCAGCTGGCTAATGTTGCTTTGACCGGCATCAATAAATGCATCCTCATGTCTGGCTATTCTCTGCACCAGCAATTAACCGGAGTTATGAATGAAAGCTACGATTCAATGGACAGGCGACAAAGGGTTCGCTTGCGAAACGGAATATCTTGAAGGACCTCATCAGTTCCACATGGATGCACCCACCAAGTTTGGTGGCAAAAATGAAGCCGCTTCACCAATGGAAATGTTGCTCGCAGCAGCAGGCAGCTGTGCGGGTATTGATGTCACTTCCATCCTTGCCAACTCGCGGCAGAACCTGAAAGATTGCAAAATCGCCCTCACCACGGAACGTGCGCCAACGCCGCCCACCGTGTTTACCAAAGTCCATATGCACTTTGATTTATTTGGTGAGAACCTGTCCGAAAGAATGGTAGAGCGCGCCCTGCAACTCACCTTCGAAAAGCATTGCTCCGTTTCCATTATGATGATTCGCTCAGGCACGGAAGTTACCTGGGATTACACGATTCACGACGCCTGATTGATTGCTTTGAATATCAACATGGTTTGCTGTCATCAATTGATTAGCAAACCATGACTTCAATCCAGCATCGCTCTCACTGCAAACACTCAACTGATTAGAGGGATGACAAGACAACTACAAAACCTTCTACTCAAGCTGATGCTACGCACCTCTACCACATAGGTGCTTGTCCATTCGGACAAAATACGAAAGATAGTAGTAAACGACAGCATAGCGAGCAACATCAGTTAAATAATGACAATAAATATGGGGCTATCTTTGAAACAGCGAAGCGGCATCTGCATCATCTTCTATCGGATGGTCACCTGCGCAACAGTAGATTGCGGCTTTATGCGCGATATCTGCAGCCAACGCACCAAACACAAATCCACATCCGCCCATTACAAATATTACAGGCACAGGAAATGCTGCAAGAGCAACTCCCCCCATAGTTACTCCTGCGCAAATGGTTCCGACAGACGCATCCCTACCGGCACGATTACACTTATTTGTAGACCATATGAAATTATGCCAGCACGTGTTTTTGTTCTCAGAATTGTTTTCATAGCTCACAGATCGTTCACAAATTTTCGTATCAAGATTTGTCCCGCTACATGGTTGTTCTGTACAACTAAACAATATGGGATCAGCACCTGTACCTTTTTTGATATTGAAACCATAAGCAGCTCCACTGACACTTGCACCCAAATCACTCAATGAGTGCTCTTCTAACCCCATAGTACTGGTGGTTACGGAGCTATTACAGCCTGTAACTGCATCAGCGTTCGCCATATATTTCTCCTGTAGATACTTTGACTTTATTAACCAACCGCACATATGGAGTCTTTGTACACACAAGAAGTTCATGAAGTATGATATTAAATGGAGGTAACCTGAGAAACAGTTATTAAATAATGTCTAACTGCTCATATTGCCCCGCTGCGATAGCATGCACAGGCAACCGTGTTTTTTTCTCTTGGCATCCCGTTCAAGTTCATTACGAGGATCTTTGGCAAACAACGATCGGCTATCAAAACAAACCCTATCAACATCTAACGACATTAGCAGTCTGTTTAACGTTCGCTCCTCATCGCCTTTCTGAAAAAAGGCTGGGTGACGTACTTCTACCATATAAGAATACATATCAGTTCACTGCTGTGCGGTTAAGCATACGCGAGATCCAAACGCCCTTCATTTTGAACTAAATTACCCTTGATTCTCTCTGGTGGATCGCTGAACAATTCTAGTAATGAGCATCGACTTGTCAGGTTCAGGCTTATTCTTCGAGCTATTTGCACGTGATTTTCTGTTCGTCATCTGGGCAAACATAAGACAGGCTAGCTGAGTCCAGCAAGATCATGTACGCACACGGTGATCCCCCTTATGACGATCGACAGCCTTTTGGAACTGGTGACGGGGGAGGTATTGAGCAGTTGATGGAAAATACTGTTAGGATGCTGCATGCCTGTCCTCTGGTTTAAAATAGCTGTCTTGATAACCACTATTTTACTAAAAATCAGTAAGGACAGGCTCTATCAGTCTCATCTAGATTTTTAACCAGACAGCAGTGACATCAGTTAACTTTTTCGGCAACTGATTCCTCTGAGTTTTTGAAGAACGGTTTGGAGGACTTTCCCCCAAACCATAAAAATAAGTGTCGGGAGCAATACCTTGAATTGTGAACCTGTAAGTAGTTAACCAAATGAAATCATATATTCCTGACCGACCTGCTCAAACACTCGTATGACTTCTGCTTCAAACGCCTTAAAGTCCATGACCTCAAAGAGATTCAACCATTCATACTTCACCTTTTGCCATAGCATTTCTATCAAGTTCAGTTCTGGGGAGTAGGTTGGCAGATAGCAGACAAGTATCTTCTTTTCGAT
>NZ_LUTV01000009.1:153284-164819 GCF_001646945.1 Endozoicomonas ascidiicola | reverse complement strand
TGTGTGTTGCGCGTTTGGTGCTGAAGGCCACCTGTGAAGCGGATTGCTCACAACAGACTTGATAAAGGGCCATAAAGCGTTCGCGCGTCCTATGGYGAGGTTCTGATAATCCAGATTGATAGAGGCATTCTGGGGATTGATTCCATTTATCGTGTAGGACTTTAAGCATGAATCGAATAGTTATGGCAAAAAATGATCTGTAATTATACGTCTTGAATCGTTTTTCGTTTCATGCTTTGGATCAATTTATCTGCTCATTTAGAACCGTATGTTTCAAATGAGTTTTGGTTTACCCACATAAACTACTGAATTAACGTTAAAATCAAGCCATAGTAAACATACCAGTACCCTCATCTCTTGAAATACAGGAATTCCTGCAATACTTATGGCTTGAAAGGGGTCTGAGCAAAAATACCCGTGATGCCTATCAACAAGACCTTTTAATATTCAGGGAGTGGTTGCATGATCAAGATACGACGACCAATAAATAGATGGAAGTTGAGCAAGAAATCATTAAGTCTATGATAGACGGCTTGAAGTAAACGATTTGGGCAACTGAATCATAAATGGCTCTAGATAAGGTACCAATGGACTCAAGCATTCCAAGAACAGGTTTAATTGCTCACTGGGCAGGGTATAAAAGGTGGTATTCCCTTCTACCGTATTAAAAACTTGGCTCTAGTGTTGCAGATAAGAACAGCTGTTGGCATTACTGGGGTACAAACTCCCCACCCAATCCCGATTGCTCCACATGGGTAAACCGAGATGGTAAGGAGCGCTCATCAATCAAATTTCAACCCGTTTACGACCAGCCAATGCATGAGCCAGTGTACCACCATCCACAAACTCAAGTTCACCACCCAGCGGTACACCGTGAGCAATACGACTGGTAGCAACGCTCAGGGTTTTCAACTCTTCCGCAATGTAGTGAGCTGTGGCTTCGCCCTCCACGGTTGGGTTGGTGGCAAGAATCACTTCTTCTACCTGATTGTCGGTTGCTGTCTGCAGTAGCTGATCAATGCCGATATCATCCGGCCCAATGCCATCAATTGGCGACAAATGTCCCATAAGCACAAAGTAACGACCACCATAGCCACCCGCCTGCTCAAACGCCATGACATCAGAAGGATTCTCGACAATACAAAGCAGTTTTTCATCCCGGGATGGGCTGGCACAAATCTGACAAACGGGTTCTTCCGTCAATGTACGACAGTGTTTGCAACGCCCAACACCTTCTGCCGCTTGCTTTAAGGCTTCTGCAAGACGAAAAGCGCCATCGCGGTCACGCTCCAGCAAGTGCAGCGCCATGCGCTGTGCTGAACGCGGCCCCACACCGGGCAGGCAGCGCAAAGATTCCATCAATTCCCTGATCATCGGGCTGAACATAGAGTAGACCTGAACGTAAAACTGAACTTAAACCTGAACTTAAATAATAATGCCGGCATCACCTGATGGCGATGCCGGTAACATTAATTTAGAAAGGGAGTTTCATACCTGCAGGCAGACCCATGCCTGCCGTCAGTGCGCCCATTTTTTCTTTGTTAGTGGCTTCGATCTTACGCACTGCGTCGTTAACCGCTGCTGCAATCAGGTCTTCCAGCATTTCTTTGTCTTCTTCCATCAAGCTTGGGTCGATTTCCACTTTGCGAACATCGTGGCGGCCAGTCATAACCACTTTGACCAGACCAGCACCGGATTCGCCGGTTACTTCTGCATTGGCCAGCTCTTCCTGGAGCTTTTGCATATCTTCCTGCATTTTCTGGGCCTGCTTCATCATGTTGCCCATGCCACCTTTAAACATATAAACCTCTGCAATCAGTCGTTTAAAAATCTATTTAATCACATTGCCTATGGGCTGGATGCTGTCATCCAGCACTGTGGCGGAAAAAGCCTCAACCAGGTTCTGCACCTTGGCATCGGAATAAATACTGTCTTTCGCTTCCTGCTGACGCTCTGCGATTTTACGCTCTCGCCAGGCGGCAGGAGTTTCACCAACAATACGACCAGTGTCAATTGTCAGGGTAATGGACTGCTCAAAATACTCACCCAACGCCTTTTCAATGCGCTGCCGATGGGTGTCGTTATACAACGTGCTGCGTTCAGCATCGAGACGCAGCGCAATAACGCCCTGCTCTTTCTGCGCCAACTCACAGTGAGAACCAATGGTGCCGGTCACACCACCGAGCGGCAAGCCACGGTATACTTGAATCCAGCTGGCTTCATTCAAGGCATCGAAATCCACCCGGTGTTCTTTTGCGGGTAACTCAACAACAGCTCTGACGGGTGATGCCTGGGGCTTAATTTCTGGAGCGCTGACAACTGGCTGCTCCTGAACATAAGATGCTTCGACACTATTTAAAGCCGCCGTTTCTGCTGACCATTCCGGTGGAGCCGCATCATTAAAAGACTCATCCTGACCATAATGATCCGCCTGCTCATAAGCGGATATCGGCACATCTTCCATGGCCGGTGGCGCATGGTTATCCGGTACTTGAACGTCCACCGGTGAAGATGGCGGCGTTTTTTGTTGAGCAGCTTCTTGTTGAGCAGCTTCTTGTTGAACCGTCTTTTGTTGAACAGTCTCTTGCTGAGCAACCTCTTGTGGCTGATCGTCGATGACCGGAGGCTCAAAGTTATCTTTGACGGGCTTCTGTGTCTCTGAGTGTTCTTCTACTTCCACCAGCGCAGCAACCTTCTCCACAACCTGCTGGTCATGGGCAGGCGACTCAACCACTGGCTCTGGTGATGATAGATTAACTGCCTCAGGCTCCGGATCTGAGGTTTCACCCTCAGCCAGAGAATCAGACGACACCGACTGAGTATTATCGTCAGAAGACGTCGGCGACGGTGTTGTTACCGCAATCTTTAATGCTTTCGGTGCCACCGGCGCACCATCCGGTCGGAATGCCAGCATCCGCAACAACGCCATTTCAAAACCGCTTCTTGGGTCTGGCGCTAATGGCAGGTCTTTTTTCCCCACCAAACCTATCTGAAAATACAGTTGCACATCTTCTGCCGTCATCACAGAGGCCAGCTCCAGAATTTGCTCCTGATCACCCTGACTGTTATCCACGGCATCGGGCACCGCCTGAGCAATGGCAACACGATGCAGCATGGAGAGCATGTCATCCAAGACTGCAAGATAATCGGGAGAATGCTCGGCCAACGTGGCGACCGACGCTAATATATGGGCTGCGTTTGCGGAGGCCAGAGACGTGACCATTTTCAGCACCTGCCCCTGATCGATGGTACCCAGCATGGCACCGACGTCGACTTCGCTGACCTTACCATCACCAAAAGCAATGGCCTGATCCGTCAGACTCAGGGCGTCCCGCATACTGCCGTCCGCCACTCTGGCCAGTTGCCATAGGGCGGGGGTTTCTGAAGGAATCTGTTCCTGCTGAAGTATGTTTTCCAGATGCCCAACAATCCGTTCCGGCGTCATGTTCTTTAAGCTGAACTGAAGACAACGGGACAAAATAGTGATGGGCAGTTTCTGCGGATCCGTGGTTGCCAGCAGGAATTTAACGTGGGGAGGCGGCTCTTCCAGCGTTTTCAACAGCGCGTTGAAGCTGTGGGCGGAGAGCATGTGCACCTCGTCAATCAGGTACACTTTGTAGCGACCGCGAGTTGGCGCGTATTGCACGTTATCCAGCAACTCCCGGGTGTCTTCCACCTTGGTACGGGAGGCTGCATCCACTTCGATCAGATCAACAAAACGACCATCATCAATTTCTTTACAGGAAGAACACTGACCGCAGGGTTTGGAGCTGACACCCTGTTCACAATTCAGACACTTGGCAAATATCCGGGCGATGGTGGTCTTCCCTACGCCCCGGGTGCCAGTGAACAGATAGGCATGGTGCAACCGGTTCTGATCCAGAGCATTAACCAGCGCTTGTAGAACATGAGATTGCCCGACCAGCTCCTGAAAAGAGCGGGGCCGCCATTTACGTGCAAGAACCTGATAGCTCATTGAGTCGCGTCAATACCTGAAAGATGTACGATAGAATGCATTCTATGCTAACCAAGAAGACCTTGAAATGCACGAGTTAGACTGGATGTAAGCGAAGGAAGAAGATATTTGTCGGAGAACCCGAAGCAGATCCAAAAAAGATGGCCCAAAAAAGATGACCCATAAAATATTGGAGGCAAACCCTGTCAGCCACACCCCGGCACATAACGTCACCACTACCGTTGCTCCCTTCCGGGCCTGGCGGAGTTCGTGGTTGATTATTGCGGGGGAACCAACAGGGTTCACCATAGAGACCGGAGACATCGCGTCCCGATGCAGCGCATTCTCCACAAAACCCTGCCCGACGTCAACCACTCTATCTCTAGTGCTTAAAGAGGCTGTCGCAAAATTCCAGAAACCTCGTTCCCATGCTCCGCGTGGGAATGCATACCCTTCAGTTTCCAAAGAGTTGGACGTATGGGTTCCCACGCAATACCCAAAGGGCATAAAAGCACGGGAACCAGATTTTTACGACAACCTCTTGGTATGGGAACCAGAGCTTCTGCGACAATCTCTAAAATGCCGGGGTAAGGGGAATATCATCGGAGGATTTTTCCTGCATCTCTTTTTTCAGACGTGAACGATAGTTTCTCAACAGAAATACACTGCTCTGCAGCACCAGCAAATCGGCAATCAGCACATTGGCCCAGACAAACGTGTTATCAATAGCCAAAGGCAACAGCAATAAGCCAGCAACGGGAAAGACCAGGCTGCGCAACAAAGATAACAAACTGGACGCCTTGGCTCGGGCGGTAGACTGATACACCGTCATCATCAAAATATTAATGCCCATGGGAATGGCAGCAAAACCATAAAGGCGCATGGCCCATCGTCCAAGCTCAATCATTTCCGGCGATGGATTGGCAACAAATGCCGACACCACCTGCCCGGGAAACAGCACTGCCACTGTGGCAAAACCGGCACACAAAATCACAATAAGCACTAAACCCAGATTCAGCGTTTCAAGAATCCGATTATGCTGACGAGCACCGTGATTGAAACTCACCAACGGCTGAACTGCCTGACACACGCCGTATACCAGCAAGCCCAGCAGCCACATACAGTTCAACACGACTGTGTACACCGACAGGTACAATGCACCGCCCAAACTCAACAGAATCCAGTTAGAGACCAGAATCACAATCCCCACCGACGCTTCCATAAACAAAGTGGGTAAGCCGGTCATAAGAATCAGTTTGATTTCCTGCATTCGTAACCAGGCAAAACGAAGTTTCAGATTGGCGGAGCCACCACGGAAATGCAGCAGTTGAACACCCGCCATCGCCAGCTGCGCCAAACCCGTAGCCAAGCCTGCACCAAACATCCCCCAGTGAAAGACCATCATAAACAGCCAGTCTAAAAAGACGTTCAATGTCGCACTGGCGATCATAGCTTTCATAACAAGGGATGGATTGCCATCGTTACGGACAAAATTAGACAACACCCAACCGATAGCATACGGCGTTGCAAACCATGTGAGGGCAATCACATAATCTTTAGCCATGGGTGCCAGCTCACCCTGGGCACCAAAAGCCATGATAATTTCATCCGCCCAGATCATGGTGGCCAATGTCAGGCTGACCATTACCAACGTCACCAAGGTGAGTGCTTGCTGAAACAGCTTCTGCCCCTCTTCTTTATTCCCTTCACCAAAACGAATACTCATCACGGCGGCACCGCCCACACCAATCATCATGGCGACGGCAAACATAAAGGAGAAGTAAGGTAATACAAGATTAATCGCAGCCAGCCCCTGCTCACCCATGCTGTGCCCGATAAACATAATATCCGCGACAATGTAGAGCGATTTAATCACCATGCCGGTAATCGCAGGCATTAAAAAATGGCGAAAACATTTACGCACCGGGTCTTGCCCGAGGTTCAGGGGTGCAATGGGTTGTGGCATGGACATATCTCGAAGGAAACCGTTACCAGAATGAACGGCAACGGGATTCTAGAGACACTAGGTTTAGAGGGCTATGAGTGGAAACCGATATTAGGAGCCTGTCGTCAGATCAACGCGATCACACCAAGTAACGCGAATAGCAGCGCGGCTCCTCGACGAATCCAATTCAGCGGTAACTTATTGGCCAATTTCTCTCCAAAAAACACAACGGGCACATTGGCCAGCAGCATGCCAACCGTTGTACCAATAATAACCATGGTTGTCGCTGAATACTCCGCTGCGAGCAGTATCGTCGCCACCTGCGTTTTGTCGCCTATTTCAGCGATAAAGAAGAGAAAAGCGGTGGTAAAGAAAACCCCATAGCCATTCATGGTCATTTCTTTTTCTTCCAGCTTATCGGGAATCAACGCCCACAGCGCCACAGCAAAGAAGGAAGCCGCAACAAGGTATTGCAGAACATCAGGGGAAACCCAGTCAGTCACCAGGCTGCCAACCCAGGCCGCAGCAGCATGATTCAACAGGGTTGCCAGCAGAATCGCCAGCGTAATCATCCAGGGAGCACGGAAACGAAGTGCAAGCATCAAAGAAAGGAGCTGGGTTTTATCGCCAATCTCTGCCAGAAACACGACAAAGGTAGAAATAGACAGCGTAGAAAGTGAAAGCGTTTCCATAAACGAACCAGGCGGGAGCAATACAAGTGGCACAGCCAACCTCCCGCCATGGGGCTCAGCTATACCACAGGTCTTGTCCAGCATATTCACATGCTGCTATCGCCATGAGCATTGAGGCTCAAGCATGTTGACGATAGCTACCGCTGTCACAGCGGTCAGACTACTCCCCCGAGGCAGGGAGGAATTTACAGAGATCACATCATAAAATCAAACAGTACTCTTCCCTACTGCACTATTGCTTACAAAGCACGAAGAGGTTGTCGCGAAACTCTAGAAACCTCGTTCCCATGCTCCGCGTGGGAATGCATACCTCTTAATTTTCAAAGAGACAGATGTATGGGTTCCCACGCAATACCCAAAGGGCATAAAGGCATGGGAACCAGGGCTTTTGCGACGCCCTCTGGAGCATGGGAACGAGATGTTTGGAGTTTTGCGACACCCTCACTAAGCCGCACTTAATCGATAATCAAAAGTGGATTTTAGCAATTCAATATATGCCGGATCTTTACACAGTATTTTACCGGGACTGTCGGACAGTTTTGCAACCGGGCTGCCATTGAGTTCCGTCAATTTCAAGACAATATTGGGGGCTTTATATCCCATATCATTGGTCAGATAGGTTCCTATACCAAAGCTGACGTTTATTTTGTCAGCAAACCATTGATGGATATCCAGCGCTTTTTCAAAGTTCAGTTTGTCACTGAAGACCAGACTTTTTTCTCTAGGATCGATTCCGAGCTTGCGATAATGATCCAGAGCAAGTTCACCCCAGATAACAGGATCACCGGAATCATGTCGCATCCCCTGGTAAGCATGAGCCAGACCAACATCAAAGTCTTTCAGAAAGGCTTCCATACTGATGGTATCCGTCAAGGCAATACCCAACTGACCGTGATATTCCTCCAGCCAGACATTCAACGCATCCTGCTGACTGGTGCGCAGGCTTTCACCTAACACCTGATGAGACTGCAGCCATTCGTGAGCCATGGTACCCACCGGTTTCAAACCCAGACTTCTCGCCAGATTTAAATTACTGGTTCCTACAAAGTTCTGAGGCAAGTGCTGCTTTAACGTTTCCACTACGTGATAATGCCAATCTCTGGAAAAACGACGACGGGTACCGAAATCCACCAACTGAAGATGACTGTCTTCTGGCAAGCGTTTCAGTTTCTCATCCAATCGCGCCTGCCCCTGGGCAACCACATCACCTTGAAAGCCATGACCATGGAGCTCACTGATAATCGCCAGCAGGAAAATCTCAAAGTGCGTAACCTCACTCCATAAGCCTTCTACCGAGATCAATAACTGCCCGTTGTGTTGCTCTATGGACACAGCGTTTGGGTCCAGCCGGAAACGACTAAGATAGTCCAGATATTCTTCACTGATAAATGGCAAGCTCGACAACCACTCCAGTTCATCGGAGCTGAGTCTCAGGTCGCCAAGAAATTCACACTGTCGTTTAAGGTGTTTTTTGGTCACCGCCAGTGTTTGCTCATCACGACAGTGAAACTCCATGCGCGCCCAGGCATCCGGATAACGCCGGAACATCGACTGCTGCATGGTGTATTTGTAGAGATCGGTATCAAGAAGGGTTGGTATGACAGGGTGATCCATATACCCCTCCATCAGTTGGCAACGGCATCAGCGGCAACATCATCAACCGACAGCTCTGTAATACTGTCAATCATGATGGCACCCGCTGATTTTAGTTCTTCAAGGGCTGAAACAACAGTACTTTCACCCAGCCCCCGGCAGGCAGCCCGATTTACATAAACGACAAAACCCGCACGACACAGTTGTAACGCCGTGGTTTTTACACAGAAATCCAGCGCGAGGCCGCCCACTAACACGGTTGTGATACCGCGGCTTTTCAGGAACTCAATAACACCGGTACTCATCTTTTCTTCGAGATCGTGAAAACAGGCGCCATAAGGGTGAATATTGTTTTCGACACCTTTCCAGACAAAGTAATTGTACTCCGTCACATCCGGCAGACCATCCACCAATTCAAAACCCGTGGTGCCCGGAACGGCATGGCGATTCCAGCGAAGATCCACATTCTTATGACCTTCAATCGCTGTTAACTGAGGGGATTCTTCCGTAGCTACCCATACGGCAGTGGCAGGATGTGCATCCTTGGAACCCACACGGACTGCCGCCAATCCCGCCTGACGATTCAATTCATCAGCAATCAAGTGCCCTTCTGGAACCGGCAGTTCATCAGGGCAAAGCGGAGTGAAACACTTCTGGGCGTCCACATCAAAAGCGGCTACGGTCTCTCGGGTCCCTATGGAGTACATATTTTCACCGTGACAAAAGGAATCAAGTTCACTAACATAGTGAATTATGTTCCATAAGCTGTCAACTTTACTTATGTGTCCTAACTAGCACCAAAGGAGCAAAAATGAGTTTAAGTACCGCATTAATTTCTGTTGACCTGGTTGTCTTTCAACTGAGTGACAATGGACGATTGCAGGTACTGGGCCATGGAGCGCCGGAATCTTCAAAACCCACACTCCCCGCCGGCAGAATTGATGCTGACCAGGACCAGTGTCTGGAGGATACTGCCAAACGTCAGTTGGACCGCTTCATCTCGACACCCGCCAGTTACTTTGAACAGGTGGTGACCATTGGTGACAATCAGAGAGACTCCCGCGGCTGGTCAATGACTGTCGTTTATTATGCACTGGTTCGCCCCTGCCTCGATAACATCATTGAAAGCAGTGCCCGATGGATTGATGTTTGTGATGGCCTACCGGTAACTTCATTAGCTTACGACCATGACCAACTAGTTACCGGAGCGCTTGATCGCTTAAAAAATAAAATCCAATACAGTGTACTTCCGCTGTATCTTTTGCCGGATGAGTTCATTCTCTCGGATATTCAGAAAGTCTTTTCTGTGGTGCTGGGCAAAGCGCCGCCCATGCGCTCTATTCGCAACCGTTTTCTCAGCTGTGATATTTTGCAGGAGACGGGAGAAAAGCGTTATGGAAGTAATCGGCCTGCGGTGTTGTACCGCACCAACTCTGACTCAAAGCATTGGTTGTTTGATCGGCTTTATCAGACAGTAAAGGTGTGAAAAGATCGAAAGACCGGGTTCTCATGTTTTGAGCCTGACAGAAACACCAGAAACCTCGTTCCCATGCTTTGAGGTTGTCGCAAAAGCCCTGATTCCCATGCTTTGCGTGGGACCCCATACTTCTAACCCTTTGAAAATTCAAGAGTATGCATTCCCACGCAAAGCATGGAGAACGAGATGTTTGGAGTTTTGCGACACTCTCGGATAGCGTGGGAACGAGATGGTATTTGAGCATCAAAAAAATAATTTTGTGCTATACACTTTTCCTCACATTATTAAAACGAGCAAATCTAATGATTAGACCGGATCAACCATTTGTAGAAGCACAATATCAAGCAACATTTAATCATGCCATTGAAGTCAATTTTCCTGTCCCTACTTCCTGGGGGCCATACAAAGTTTGTCGTGTAATCAACCCTACCCCACAAATACCATCTTCAAATCTTTCGCCAGCAATAACTGCCTACCCTCCATACCGGCCACCCATTCCARTAGCACASCCTACCCAACAAATGCCATCTTCACATCTTTCGCCAACAATAACTGCCCACCCTCCATACCTGCTACCCATTCCAGTAGCACACCCTACCCAACAAATACCATCTTCACATCTTTCGCCAGCAATAACTGCCCACCCTCCATACCTGCTACCCATTCCAGTAACACACCCTGCACCTTTAAACATAGCGCCCACATCCTGTCAACGCAGGACCCCCACCCCACCAAATATTAATGCACTACATACAATCGATTCAGCATCCATTGTAAACCCTTTCTTTCTCACTGCTCCCGACCTCATGCTCGAAGAGGTCAATGCTACACACACCTCTCATGCCCCGGCCACCTATAACAACTCAGTAGACCAAAGAGAAATCATTTATAATGAATTAGTCAAACTTCGTGGCCGTCATATTTACGCTAAAATATTATACGTCGCTCCCTGCCGACACAAAGCCCTTGGTTATTTTAGTCCCCAATTTAACCCTGATCTAAAGATTAAATGCGATATTTCAATGGATGCAATGACATACTCAGAGATTTTAACTCATCAAGGTCATAGAAAGCTTGGCGTTGGTGGGAAATTAACATTTGATTTGGCAAAATTAAGAGGCTATATAGACAGCCATCAAGATGAAGCTTTTCGCAATTTACAAGATCAGCAATCCAAAGGTTGGAAGATACCAATTATCATTGAAGCCAGAGATATTATCGGCTGCAGTAATAATGCGGAAAATTTTACAGTTCATAAAAATAACCCCTTAATTCAAAAACCACTCTCAACAATGCCAAACTCTATAGAAGGCACTTCCAGACCCATTCACATTTTACCAATTCCTGAAGAAATCAAGATTGTAAACCACATCAAATCTCTCAAAGGACGGAGAATCATAGGAGACATCATGTATTTCCAACCTGAAAATAAGGGTGGAATAGCACGCTATGATTCAAATGAATTGTACATCCGGTATCTATTTAAACTCCCGGAAGAATACAACGAAACACCAGTAAAAGAACTAGAATCACTGTTTGATCAAGTGGAAGCTGATATAGAATTACCACAAACTCGGGAGCTTATTTTGACATACATACGCAGAATTGGAACCGAAGCTTTCTCGGTGCCAGATGATCCTCACCATGGACCACTGATAGTCCGCTCATCCAATAGCAGGCTGATCAAAAAAGAGCAATAACACAGCAATGCAATGGGCTAAGTTACCGTTAATGGTTGAATCAGCTAAACTCCTATAAAATCAACGTGGTAGGGGAGTGATATGCAATCTGAACTCTTCCAGAATTTTATTGATTCCATTTCATCATTAAACAGTGAGCAGCGAGACATTCTTAACACCTCGCTCATTAGTGC
>NZ_LUTV01000009.1:144094-147934 GCF_001646945.1 Endozoicomonas ascidiicola | reverse complement strand
TTGCTACTCGTTACCTACCCCATTATCTGGCCTGGAGACGGGAACTTACAGCGGCAAATAAGTTAACTGCTGGCCGATTGGTTAGCAAAATTGCTGAACATTGGTGCTTCCAACCATTAACGGTAACTTAGCCAATGCAATGGATGCGATAATTTACCCATAGATTTCATTAAGATCAGGAATGTAATCGATCTATAAAAAAATAATCAAGAGAATTGATAGAATTATGAAGCAACATTCATCATAGCTTTCTACATCACAATCGCCTCTGATCAAAAATGGAAAGCTGCCTGTGAGAGCAGCCTCCCATAACACAATCCAGAATGGTTAACGCTCAATCTTCCAGGTCGTTCCTTCACGGCTGTCCTGTAGAATAATGCCCTGCCCTGCCAGCTCATCGCGAATACGATCTGATTCCGCAAAGTCACGATTCTTCTTCGCATCAGCGCGCTTCTGAATCATCTCTTCAATCCACGCTCCATCCACATCGGCACCGGATTTCAAAAACACTTCCGGATCACGTTGAAGAATACCCAGTACACCACCCAGTTTCACCAGCAGCGCTGCAAGTGGCAGTGCTGCGGCTTCATCCTGACTGCGAACGGTGTTTAGGTGACGAACCAGTTCAAACAATACAGCCAGAGCTTCTGGTGTATTGAAATCGTCGTCCATCACTTTGAAGAAGCGCTGTTCGAATTCGTGATCTTCTGCAGCAACAACACCACTCAGACCCAAACCTTTTAAAGAGGTGTAAAGACGCTCAAGGCGTACACCCGCTTCTTTCAGGCTGTCTTCTGAATAGTTGATCGGACTGCGATAATGGCTGGAAATCATAAAGTAACGAACCGTTTCCTCTTCGTACTTATCCAGAACATCACGAATGGTGAAGAAGTTGCCAAGGCTTTTGGACATCTTCACATTATCCAGGCGAATAGCCCCGGAGTGCATCCAGGTATTGACGAACTTCGCGTGGTTGCAGGCTTCGCTCTGGGCGATTTCGTTTTCATGGTGGGGGAACTTCAAATCCGAACCACCGCCGTGTATATCAAAGGTGTCACCAAGGCAGCTTTTGCCCATCACAGAACATTCGATGTGCCAGCCCGGGCGACCTTCACCCCAGGGAGAATTCCAGCTTGGCTCACCCGGTTTGGCGCCTTTCCAAAGAACGAAATCCAGCGGGTCTTCTTTTTTCTCATCCACTTCGATGCGGGCGCCGGCTTCCAGTTCTTCCAGAATTTTGCCAGAGAGTTTGCCGTAACCATCAAACTTGCGAACGCGATAATAAACGTCACCGTTCCCCGGTGCGTAGGCAAAACCTTTTTCGATGAGCTGCTCGATCATCTCCACCATACCCGCCACGTATTCTGTGGCTTTGGGTTCATGGTCTGGCGGCAGGTTGCCTAAACGCTGGAAGTCTTCCTGCATGGCAGCGATCATCCGACCGGTTAATGCCATGAAGTCTTCGCCGTTTTCCGCAGCGCGCTTGATGATTTTGTCGTCTACATCGGTGATGTTGCGAACGTAAGTCAGATCATAACCCCGGGCGCGCAGATAACGGGCCACCACATCAAAAGCCGTGACCGTGCGAGCGTGACCAATGTGACAGTAGTCGTACACAGTCATACCACAGACGTACATACGCACATGGTTGTCTTCCAGCGGGGTAAACGGCTCTTTTTTTCGGGTCAGGCTGTTATAAATCTGCAGCACTTTCTATTTTCCTGTTTTCAATTTTTGCCACATCTTATGGCTCCCATGCTCCGAGGCTGTCGCAAAACTCCAGAAACCTCGTTCCCATGCTCCGCGTGGGAATGCATACCCCAAACATCAGGGTGTCCGGCTCCCACGCAGAGCATGGGAACCAAGGGTTTTGCGACACTCTCTGACCGTGGGAACGAGGAGCTTGGGAGCTTTAAATCAAGCTTTGCTTGCCCAGGTATCTTTCAAGCCGATGGTCAGGTTAAACACCGGATGGTTCGGCTTGTGATCAAAACGATCGGCCACAAAGTATCCTTCCCGCTCAAACTGGAAGCCCTGCTCGGGTTCTGCATTCACCAGCGAAGGCTCAACCCATGCCTTCTGCACTCTCAATGAGTCCGGATTCACATGATTCAGAAAATCTTCGTCACCACGATCCGGAGATGGATGATTGAAAAGGCGATCGTAGATTCTCAACTCTGCCTGCTTACCTTCGGTAGCAGACACCCAGTGAATCACACCGCGCGGACGGATACCTTCCGGCGGATCTTCACCCACAGTGCCCGGCACATAAGACGCGTGAACTTCTTTGATCTCTCCGTTTTCATCACGAATGACGTCATCAGCCTTAATCACATAGGCACTTCGCAGACGAACGTATTCACCAATGACCAGACGTTTGAATTTCTTACGGGAGAGCGTGGTGTCTTCGGTAAAATCTTCATGATCGATATAGATCTCACGGGTAAACGGCAGTGTACGTTGACCCAATTCCGGACGGTTTGGGTGCGCCGCTGCGATCATTTCCTGCACTTCGCCTTCTGGCAAGTTGGAAATCACCAGTTTCAGTGGCGACAACACCGCCATGGCGCGAGCCGCACTGGTGTTCAGGTCGTCTCGGATCGCGTGTTCCAGCATGGAAACATCAGCAGTGCCATCGGAACGACTGACGCCAACCATATCGGCGAAGCGACGGATCGACGCTGGTGTATACCCACGGCGACGCATACCGGAAACCGTTGGCATGCGTGGATCGTCCCAGCCATGCACCACCTTCTCATCCACCAGCTTTTTTAGCTTACGCTTGGAGGTGACGGTGTAGTTCAGGTTGGTGCGGGCGAATTCGTACTGCTTCGGTTTTGCCGGCACCGGCAGGTTTTCCAGGAACCAGTCGTACAGTGGACGATGATCCTGAAACTCCAGAGTGCAAATGGAGTGGGTGATGCCTTCAATGGCATCTTCCTGACCGTGGGCGAAATCGTAACTTGGGTAGATGCACCATTTATCGCCAGTTTGGTGATGGTGCACTTTGCGAATCCTGTACAGAATCGGATCACGCATGTTCATGTTCGGGCTTTGCATATCGATTTTGGCACGGAGAGACACTTTACCTTCTTCGTACTCACCGGCGCGCATTTTTTCAAATTCCGCCAGATTGTCTTCCACACTCTTGCTGCGGTGGGGGCTATCAACACCGGGCTTGTTAAAGTCACCACGGTTGAGACGCATACTTTCCGCGTCCTGATGATCCACATAGGCTTTGCCTTCGCGAATCAGGTGTAGCGCCCACTCATAAAAGGTGTCGAAGTAGCTGGAGGCATAACGAACGTCGCCGGACCATTGAAAACCGAGCCACTTCACGTCTTCCTGAATGGCATCGACGTAAACCTGTTCTTCTTTCTCCGGGTTGGTGTCGTCGAAACGAAGATTGCACTCGCCCTGGTACTTTTCTGCCAGACCGAAGTTCAGGCAGATGGACGTCGCGTGGCCAACATGGAGAAATCCGTTGGGCTCCGGCGGAAAGCGCGTGTGAATACGAGGCACCCGGCCTTCGGCCAGGTCTTTTTCAATAATCTGTTCCAGAAAGTTTCTGGCTTTGTCGGTAGCAGTCATTGTCACTGATGCGTCTTTGGAGGGTTATAGGCGGCTTAAAAATAAACCTGTGCCATAATCGAGCGAGACTACCATATTCCTAAGGCATGGCAAAATAATCCAAGCTGGTTGAGCCTTATTGTTGAACCAAGCCGCTAACGCGGCAAAAAATACCGTAGATACTCTCCATTTTACTATATCCAATACTTCCTAATAACCGCACCACTCAGGTTCGGCTTATTAGGAAGCAATCAACATGGAACGTTCTGA
>NZ_LUTV01000009.1:135662-141904 GCF_001646945.1 Endozoicomonas ascidiicola | reverse complement strand
CAGCGACACCGGGAAGACAGAAACCAGAACCCTGCCAGGAGAAGACTTTCTGTGGCTGGTGTTGAAACATGTACTTCCCAGACGATTTCGACGGTCACGGGATTACGGTTTTTTACACRGAAACGCAAAAAGGAAACTGTCACTGGTTCAGCTGGTTCTGAATGTGATGGTCAAGGCCATCGAGCCCGTTATTCGCCCGCAATTCAAATGCAAACAGTGCGGTGAAGTAATGAACCACAYTGCGTTTAGATTTCTGAAGCCCACCTGAAGAATTGATTCATAAAATAAGTATCGCCATTCACCAACATGGAGAAATAGTTAGTTCAGCCAGTCAGACAGGGAAATCAGACGCCAGACTACGTAATGCAGTGGTCGGGTAACGCTCATTCTGAATAAAGAGAGTTCAATATAAACGCTCTGATTTGATCGCCACCAAAAAAGAAAACTTCTATAGACCACCCTCACCAGAAATCAATCCGGGCTTGTGCAACAACCGGATAAGATTGCGGCTAAGCGCAATCTATCCTTATTCGTTATATTGAGCCACACTTATGAGTACACGGGGGAATCGTTATCATAAACACTACGAACATCCTCATCCCTTTTAGCTACATTCGCCGTTTCCTTACCAGTTGTCAGATCAATATCACAGGAGGTCTCTGAGTCGCCCGCTTCTTCAATCGCCAATACCTCTTCCAGCCCCCCCAGCTCTTCGAGCTCTTCCAAACCAGCCTCGCCTTCACTATTTGATGGATTAAATATGACACTAAATAGTAAGAAGAGTATTAAGTAGTAATAAGGTACAGGAATTGCGAGAGCGCCGATCAAGATAAGGGGTCTCAACTGAGGCGCATCTGGCAGGATCGAGTAAAAACCATCAATATCACACCTTTCAACAACGGCCAGTTCATCAGCGTACTCACTGGTTTGTGCGACCAGAGATTGATAACAGTAGGCAAACAGCACTGCAATCACAAAACTGGGCACTTTGGTTTTCCAGCGATCCAGCATCAGTGCCTTGACTTCTTTCATCAACTCTTTATTTTGGTAAGCAAGATGCAGGTTATCTGCCGTTCTCAATACATTCATTATCACCTGAACCAGCCTGGAACCAAGAATGCTTGCTGAAATAGCAGCACAACAACCAACGCCATTCATTAATCCTATAGTCAGTGACGACACTTCCGTCTTATATCTATCACAGCCTGTGAGGGTTGAATTCTCCGGAAGGTCTAGATCCGCAATACTAACCAGCCCTCTTGATGAGAAGTACTTTGCTGAAGCGATGAAAATCAATGCAGGAAGAGCCACACTCAATACTGCCTGCCCTCCACTTTTCAAACGCTGAAACCACGCAGAACGCCCTGCAAAACGCTCAATATTCTCAACAGTCAGGTCAACATTAGAGCCTTCCTCCTTGAGCTTCAATAATGTCTGTATATCTTTTTGTGCCCGTCGGTCTTTCAATATCTCTCGTATAATTACACGCTGTTTCCCACACTCTTTTTTATCAAGCGTCTTAAAAGCATCACTATTCGATAGACCTTTAACAATTTGATACTGCTTAAGCAATTTTTCACTACCCTCATGACTGTAGCCAAAACACGCTCCTTTCATCCCATCCATGAAAGAACGCCACGCCTGCCAGAGTTGCAGATTAAATGTCACCGTTTCAGCAGAACCGTTGCAAAACGCAGCAATCCCCCCAAGCGTCGACTGTCCTGTAAGGTTTTTTACGCCTAAATACGCAAGCGCTGCATCTGGCAGAGCCGAAAGCAGCGGTAAGACTGCCACGGCTATGTGCTTAAAAATACACTGCGCTTTTTCTGTCGGCGTTTTCTTTTGAAAGCCAGGAGGGCGCGCTTCAATTTCCTGAAACGTGCCTTGAGCCCCTCCGGTATGCAGCAAAACCGTACCAATGATAGCTCCCCACAGTGCTAATTTATCCAAAGCATCTGGCGTTCTACCACTCAGCCCATATAAATTAACCGCACCACTCACTCCAGCACAAAAACTGATAATGGTTTTAGCCATCACAGCCCTGTCTACACTGGCCCCTTGGGGTTCCATACTCTTTAAATGTCTATCCAGCCTGATGACCATCAATTTCAGCTGCCTTTGCAGGTTAGCATCCTGGAAATTGACAGCATGCCCTGATGACATTGGCACCAAATAGTTCTCAACGTCTGCAGAAACCGGCGCTCTGCTACTAACAGCTGTCTCTTTTATATCCAGAGGAAAAGACTTTACGCCAATGCCAATATGGCGAAACGACTCACCCGATCTACACACAGGTTTCCCCGAATGTTCGGCAGCAGCTTTATCACCTCTGTCAAACCTCTCTTGATAACTATCAAATCTGCGATAAGTCGCACCGTTTGTCCCGTCCATAAAGCAACATCACCTAACTAAGAAATGCATATAGGCATACAAAATCCAGATAAGTTCATATATTTAACCGGTCAGATATCGAGAATTTGGAAAAATCCAGCATGATCGTTTTACAGCCATGACGTAACGCCCTAAAATCCGTTGCTTACCGCTGCAAAAGCGGCCTGACTAACGAGAGTGGTTCCCCATGGTTGTACTACACACGAATTTTGGTGACATTAAGCTGGAACTGGACGCAGAAAAGGCTCCTAAAACCGTTGCCAACTTCCTTGAATACGTAAACAGCGGTCACTTCAACGAGACCATTTTTCACCGGGTAATCGATGGCTTCATGATTCAGGGCGGCGGATTCGAAGCCGGCATGAAGCAGAAATCCACCAAAATGGCGATTGAGAACGAAGCCGATAACGGTCTGAAGAACGAAGCCGGCACCGTCGCCATGGCCAGAACCATGGACCCACACTCTGCGTCTTCCCAGTTCTTTATTAACGTTAAAGACAACAGCTTTCTGAACCACACCTCTAAAAGCCCAGACGGCTGGGGTTACTGCGTATTCGGTAAAGTGGTTGAAGGCATGGACGTGGTCGAAAAGATCAAGAAAGTAAAAACCACCATGAAAGCTGGTCACCAGGATGTGCCGGTAGAAGACGTGGTGATTGAATCTGCAGAAGTGCTGGAAACTGCGGACGCCTGAATGAAGGCACTGTTTATTTCCGACCTCCATCTCACTCCAGATTGCCCGGCGGTTGCCCGGGCTTTCTATACGTACCTTGAAGAAAGAGCCATGGAGGCAGACGCCCTCTATATTTTGGGTGATTTCTTTGAGTACTGGGTGGGCGATGATGCCATGGACGAGTTTCAGCACGATATTGCCCGCCGGTTAAAAGTCTATACAGACAGCGGCCGGGCGGTTTATCTGATGGCTGGAAACCGGGATTTCAGTATTGGCAAAAGCTTTTTAAAAGCCACCGGCGCCCAATGGCTGAAAGACCCTTCTCTAATCTCCGTTAATGACCACAGAATTCTGTTAATGCATGGTGATCTGCTGTGCACTGAAGACCGGCAATATCAGCGCTATCGACGTATTATTCAAAACCCGTTGGTACTGGCTTTGCTGAGAATGACATCCCTGAACTGGCGCAAATCTCTGGGTCAGAAGATTCGTCATAAAAGCAAACTGGCAAAAAAAGGCAAAGTGCTGAGCATTATGGATGTATCCGAGCCTGCCGTGAGAAAAGTGATGGAGAAGTATCAGGTCAATACTTTGATCCATGGCCACACCCATCGGCCCGACATTCATCAGCACTCACTGAACAGTGGAACCGGGACACGTTATGTTCTCGGGGACTGGACGGACAAAGGCTGGGAAATCGAACTTAGCGAGCATGGGCTGTCATTGAATGCGTTTCCGATCAACCTTTGAATAAACATCATCAAAGCGCTTGATGACTGACTCAGGCAAGTAACTCTTCAAGTGCTCATTCATCCGTTCACTTGAGCCATTGGAGGCCATCAGGTCGATCCCCCAAAGCAGCCCCAGCATCAGAAAATCAGCGCTTTTTTCACTACCCCCTCCCTTGATTGATCGGTGATAGAAGTCAATATTCAATTCAAGCTCAACAAGGGTTGAACTCATACTCTTTTTCTTTTCAACCAGCTTGCCAAAACAGGTCTGAAAAGCATCACTTTGATAAAAAAATGCCCGCCGATTATTGCTGTTTGGATTACTTACCCAGTGCCAATTTGAAGCAAGAAACAGAGGCAGGCTTGACCTGTCAAAATAGCGGTTAACCTCTTTGCCTCGGGCATGCAGATATAACAGGATGTACAGATAATAAACGACAGTTTGCACTACATCACTGGAAAAGCATCCATCAAGAGCAAAGCCATGATCTCGCTTCTTATCTTTATTTCTAGCACTTTGAGCCAGTTCATCAGATTCAAAGCTATCTGCCACTTCTTTCTGCAAGCTTTCAACAGAAGGCAGTAACACATCATCGCCAAAGGCACTTTCAAATACCCGCTGCAATGTCTTTTCGCAGTGATGATCAAACTTTTGGATAGAATAACCACTGATTCTTGTCAGCCGCTTCATCAAACTAGAAACCGAAGAAAAATTAGTAATTACATATTGCTCTATCGGTTTTTGCAGATGATCATTCTTGTCCGGATCAAACAACTTTTTCTGAGGCGCTTTCTGGTGATCATCATCATTTATTGCAGTCTCTTTAGTAAAACCCGACGACAGGCGTCTTTCCGGTATCCCTTCCGGCATAATCACACTCCTTTATTAACGCAAATTGAAGAGGCATATCCTCATCAATCAGCGGGGACACCACTGTGAAAACGAAACGTGGCATCCTGTGATTCAATAGCATCTTGCTCTTTTGCTGCAAATACCTGAACTCGATCAGCAATTGACTCTCCACAAATAGACTCGGCAAGAGCAAGATAATCCTGAAAATGGCGGCTCTCGGATTTCAATAACGAACGATAAAATTTCGCCAGTTCTTCATCAAGGTAAGGCGCCAGAGCGGAGAAACGTTCGCAGGAACGAGCTTCGATAAAAGCGCCCATAATCAGCGTATCGATCAGTTTTGCCGGCTCAAAAGTTCGTATCTGCTGACTCATCTCACCAGCATAACGCCCTGCTCCGAGGTAGGTATAAGAAATATCCCTTTTCGCCATTATCGCCAGCACCTGTTCATAGTGCCGGAGCTCCTCACGGGCAAGACGGGACATTCTGTTCAGAAGATCCAGCTGGTTTACCCGTTGAGCCTGATCAAGTTCTTCTTCTCTTTTGGCAGACCAGGATTGCCCTGAACGATAACGGCTCATTATTGCCATGGCGCTCCGAGCCGCTTTTAATTCATTATTGGCGTGATCAATCAGAATCACCGGTAGATTTTCCGGCTTTCGGGCCTCTTCAATCCAGGCATCCGGAGTACAGCAGGGAAGGAATTCTAGAATAGGCGATATATCGGTCATAACTGGCTCGCTGTCTGGAGCCAGTATGTTATCACAGCAAACTTAAGGAGTAGCAACGGTTAGGGCGTATTATCCTGCGCGTTCTTTTTCTTATACATCATCAGATCAAGCATGCCCATAAAGAAAGCCGAAGCGACGAACGTCAGATGCATAAGCACCCCCCACATAAGCTTGTCATTGGGTATATTGCCCGCATTCATAAACACTTTGAGCAGGTGAATGGAGGAAATGGCAACAATAGAAGCAGCCACTTTGGACTTCAGAGAGCCTGCGTCCATTTTGCCTAACCAACTTAGTTTGTCTACGCCCTCACCTACATCAATCTTACTCACAGTATTTTCATAACCTGCGTACATAACCATCACAATCAGGCCACCCACCAGTGCTACATCAATGAGCGTCAGTACTTTCAGAGTGACCTCACTTTCATTCATGGTCGTCACGTTCAGCAGCAGGTAACCAACGCTCTGGAAAAACTCAATCAGAAGCGCCACCAACACCAAACTCAGCCCCAGATAAATAGGAGCAAGAAGCCAGCGGGCAGAATACAGAATTTTTTCGAAGAATTTTTCCATAACAAACAATCCGGAAATAACACAGGGTAATTATAAATTTTTGTCACATATTACCGCATTTCTACGAATGAAGATCAGAGGCATAGTATTTTCCAATCCCAAAATGAGCCTGAAAAGAGTATAAACCCATGATTTCAGGCCTTTCGCTTAAAGATGCCTTGAAACAGTGATTCTCTGGCAGACTGCAGTTGCTGGGCAGCCTCGTTATCACTCATTGATTCAGCCTTTGACTCCAATGCATGCGGCGGAGTTCCTTTCTTCAAATATTGCGTCCAGTCAGGCAAAGAT
>NZ_LUTV01000009.1:128086-130207 GCF_001646945.1 Endozoicomonas ascidiicola | reverse complement strand
TGGGTCTGAAAGTCCATTTGTTCATTGGCTGGCTGTCTTTTACGATCTTGCGGGTATTATACTCAAAAGTTGTTCTAAGTCCGACAGGCTCCTAGATTCAGGTATTCTTTAATTAGCCGGGTTATTTGCGCCCTGGAATAGCCTGAAGCGACGATCAGATAGCGTTTGATCAGCCCTTTCTCAGGCTTGCTCAGAGTGCGGTATCGAAAGTGTTTGAGAGTGCCTGCAATCCATTGATAGCACTCGTCTTTTGACTTCCAACCAGGCTGTATCTGCGGTGTAGCCTGAAGCAGCTCCTCCACCTGCTGGAGCGATTTGATGAGCCGTGTGTCCATTATGATTTTCATCCCGTAATTTTGGACGAAAGATCAGAAATCACAGGCTCATTTCATTTTGGAAACAAGGGCTCCGTTCAGGCTCATTTCATATTGGAAGAGACTGGCATTGGTAAAAACGACATTCCTCATCTAGCTTTTCTTTCTCTTCCTACCCATTTTGTATCGTGTCAGGAGAATACAGTTTATGAAAAAATCCTTTATCGTCTGTGTCTTTACAGGTCTTCTATTGAATTTCACGCAAACTCAGGCTGAAGTTGTACGACAGGATAAGATTAAAAAAATAGAGCCACCTACACCGAAAAACATTCAAATTCCTCTTCACGAATTCCAACGACCCTTCAGTAAAAACGTGACCACAAGATCTCCACGTCAGGGAGAGGTAATCCTGACCGACAAACACAACACGCAGTACTATGGATTTTTTACACTGGGCTCACAAAGTCAATCTTTCAGCGCCATACTGGATACTGGATCCAGTAATATCTGGATTCCTGAAGAGAGCTGCTCTTCACCCGCCTGCTCTGAAAAAAATCGATTTAACCCTGCGTCCAGTGGCAGCTTCTACAGTTACGAACAGCCTTTGAACATCCAGTACGGTACTGGCAGCATGAGAGGCTATGTAGGATATGACACTGTCACCATGGGTGACCTGTCGGTTTACAATCAGGGGATTGGCCTTGCTATCGAACTTGCCAGCGACTTTCAAGACTCACCCTTTGATGGTATTTTTGGCCTGGCTTATCAATCCATTGCCGCAGATCAGGTGACCCCATGGATGGATAACGCGGTAGAACAGGGAGTTATTCCTAAAGCCATGTTTTCTTTTTACCTGTCGAACACCCCGGAAAAAAAAACCAGTCGTTTAATCATCGGTGAGCTCGATAACTCGTTTTATCAGGGGGATATAACCTGGCAGCCACTGCACTCCCTGAGCGCCGATGATCCCACCGGGCTCTATTACAACATTACGTTCGACAGCATCGACACTGACGGTCAGAACGTGCCGCTGACCTGTCAGTATGAAGGCAATTGCAAAGCCATTGTGGACTCAGGCACATCATTGATTGTCGGGCCTGAAAGCGACATCAACAACTTACTGGCCACCTTAGATATCAAGCCGGACTGCTCCAACCTGAAACAACAGCCAACACTCAATTTTACTATTGGCGGAAATAAGCTGACCGTTCCACCAGAATTTTATGTGGTGAAACAGATTGACTGGCAAGGCAATGAAACCTGCGTTGCCGGACTGGCACCTGGTAATCAGGATTTCTGGATATTTGGCGATGCCTTTATGCGGGCATTTTATGTGGTCTTTGATAAGACAGATCGTCGTATCGGGTTTGCAAAACTGGCAAACGAACTGGGGTCCCCTGAAGAGCTGCGCAAGTATCGGGCTCAACCTTCTGGCAATCTATTGAACGCCAGATAAAACCAAGCCGCTGGCTACCATCTATCAGCGGTGTTCTATCAACTCCATTAATTTAGATCGATACGCGATGTTCGACTTTTAAACTGACCTGAAAAAGGCATGACTGACCTACTTTTCTGCTATTAAAAACAGTGGATACAAAGGAGGAAACCAGCCATGCCCGTTGAACAGTTTATCACTACTGTCTTCTGCCTGATCGACGATTTAATCAAAGAACTCGTTCCATTACCTCTGAGAAGCCGCGGTTATCCACCAAAGCTTTCAGATAGTGAAGTGATCACCATGGAGGTCACCGGTGAATGGCTTGGACATCATGCTGATAAGCATATCTGGAAGTATTTTGCTCAACAT
>NZ_LUTV01000009.1:122259-124891 GCF_001646945.1 Endozoicomonas ascidiicola | reverse complement strand
CTGATTGACGGCTTTCCAATTGATGTCGCTGTAAGGACAAGAGCGCCCAGAAGCAAAGTCTTTAAAGGGGAGGCTGGCTACGGTTACTGTGCCTCAAAGAATAAGCATTTCTACGGATTTCAGGGACATCTACTGGTTGAAGCTCGCGGTATTCCCGTTGGATTTACGCTGACTGCCGCTAATATTGATGAGCGTGACGCTGCTTATGACATGATGGATATCATTGCCGGACTTTTGTTAGGTGACAAAGGGTATATACGACCAGAGTTCAAAGAAGACTGCCGGGGGTTAGGTATCGACCTACAGACACCACTAAGAAAAAACATGAAAGATGATAGACCAAAGTCGTTTGTGAAAGTAATCATGCGGGTACGACGGAGGATTGAAACAGTTATTGGCCAGCTGGCAGAACAATTTGAAATCGAAAGGTGCCGTTGTCGAGACAGGTGGCATATGACTTCGCGTATAGCCAGGAAGCTTTTGGCACACAATATGGGTTCATATCTGAATATCAGTGCAGGGAAAGCACCGATTCAGTTTGAAAGCCTGATTGCTGCTGCTTAAAAATCAGTGAAACTCCACTTTGGTACAGCTTTTAAAGTTTTAGTTGGACTTACTTCCATGCAAAGTTAAAAATCTGCAAGTCGAACATCGCGTATCGATGTTTTTCAAACAATAAAAAACAAACTTTTTTATCAAACTTCTTATTTTTATAATGAAATCTTTAACTGTTTATTTAATGATCACAGATTCCGATAAACTTATTGATCCAGATCATTAAAACACCGGTTTGCCTAATGCATCATTGAACAATAAAAATAGAAACATAAACCATCAGTTACAGTAAGGGAGACGGACAGCAATGCGTGGAATCAAACGAGTTCTTGTGGTTGTCGATAGTCGTAAGGATCAACAACTGGCGCTGGCAAGAGCAGCCCAGTTCTGCCGGATCACCAAGGCTGCCATGCACATTCTGGCTCCGAACCCAAAAGCCTGCGCCGAATCCATGACCCGACTGGAAGTCATGGCGCAACCCCTGATGGAAGAAGGTCTTGAGGTATACCTCCATGAAACCTGGACCGGATCCGTTATCGATACGATCATCCATATCCGCCAGATGGAGCGTTGCCACCTTGTGGTCAAAGACGCCAAGTTGATGACCACCCTACAGAAAGCCTTTGGTACAGCAGAAGACTGGAGTCTTCTACGCCGCAGTCGGGTGCCTGTATTACTGGTTCAAACCGAAGGTACCTGGCAGAACGGTGCCATGGTGGCTTCCATCAATGCCGACCCTCGGGATTACTACCACAGCATTCTGAATCAGGCGATTCTGCAATACGCCAATGATTTCGCCAATGGCTTTTCTGCAACACTGCACCTCGCGTCTGCTCATCCAACCGTGATGATGGCCATTCAGGATCATGGTGACGGTAAGGTGGATAAAGATCATCATATGCGCCAGAGCAAGGAATACGCGGATGAGTATGGTCTTGAGGAGAAAAACCTTCATGTTCGCCCCGGGCCGACGGAAAGCATGGTGCCTGAGCTCATTGAGGAGATTGATGCCAAGCTGCTGATTCTGGGTACCCATGCCCGCAAAGGCATCAGCGCCATCGCCATCGGCAATACGGCCGAACAGCTGATCGCCAATGTAAAGACCGACATCCTGATCCTGCAACCCAAACATCATATGATCCCGCTAGAGCGTGAACTAGATCATTAATACTTAGGGTCTATTGACGTTTCGTTGCGAGGCTCAGTGTCTCAGAAAATGTCAACAGACCCTAGCCTTCCTTGCTGTCTGACTATAACTGACAGGCAGCATCAAATTCCTGACCTCTTTCTGAAAAGCTTCTATATTGTCTAAGTGACTTTTGATCGTGAATGGCTGAGCTCTAAGTAGTTGCCCACTAAAACATCAATGGTTGTTATTTCCTCTTTTAAGAGTATCAGTTTCGACACTGACTCTTATCGCCACTCAGGTTTAGCCCTGAGTCAATCACTACCGGAACCTGTTGATAGCGTCTGCCTATGATTTTCCTGCGTATTCCTCACCTTTCGCTGAACATGACTGGCACGCGCTAGAACACGTTTCTGGTATTTCTTTCCACATAACTGGTAATTTTCAGAGACTGGATATGAACAAGAAAGAATTGGTAGAACAAGTCGCCGAACAAGCCAACCTTTCCCGCAGCAAAGCGGAACTGGTGGTTAATGCTTTCGTCCATCAAACCCAGGAGTCCCTGGCCCGGGGAGGGGTTGTGCAGCTTATTGGGTTTGGCACCTTCTCAGTAACCGACCGGGCGGCTCGAAAAGGCCGAAACCCGCAAACAGGCCAGGAAATTCATATTCCCGCCTGCAAGCTACCTCAGTTCAAACCCGGTAATAAATTTCGGGATCTGATCAAGTAGGTCGTTCTGAAATAAATGAACACATAAAAAAAGCGCCTTAGGGGCGCTTTGTTAAATTCAAAAGAGCTTCAAACTTCTTGTTGAACCAAGCCGCTAACGCGGCAAAAAATACCGTAGATACTCTCCATTTTACTATATCCAATACTTCCTAATAACCGCACCACTCAGGTTCGGCTTATTAGGAAGCAATCAACATGGAACGTTCTGAGCAAACCCGGTTC
>NZ_LUTV01000009.1:112259-120264 GCF_001646945.1 Endozoicomonas ascidiicola | reverse complement strand
AAGTAATGAACCACATTGCGTTTAGATTTCTGAAGCCCACCTGAAGAATTGATTCATAAAATAAGTATCGCCATTCACCAACATGGAGAAATAGTTAGTTCAGCCAGTCAGACAGGGAAATCAGACGCCAGACTACGTAATGCAGTGGTCGGGTAACGCTCATTCTGAATAAAGAGAGTTCAATATAAACGCTCTGATTTGATCGCCACCAAAAAAGAAAACTTCTATAGACCACCCTCACCAGAAATCAATCCGGGCTTGTGCAACAACCGGATAAGATTGCGGCTAAGCGCAATCTATCCTTATTCGGTATGTACCTAAAAAATTACCCCATTGCTCGCATCACATTCAGAATGGCTCTTTTCTTCATCAACGTCATTCGATGCAGCTGATTAATAATCTCATCATCCACATCAGAATCATTCACACCATCGCCCGGATGAATCAGGTACTGATTTCCCCTCCCCGTCGCCAACCATTCAAAAGAGACATTCAGAACCTCTGACATTTTCCTCAGATTCTCCAGGCTCGGGCTGCTCATGGCGGTTTCCCACTGAGCTAAAGCACTTCTGGATACACCTATCATATCTGCCAGCGCCTGCTGGGATAATTTTTTATCCTTCCGTGAACACAATATCCTTGTTGTCAGATCCATCACTTACTCTCAAGAAATCCGTATCAAACAGCAGACATAAAATGTGTCGGCCACAGAAAGGAGTTCTTTCAAAACAATGGATATTCACTGACCAGTGGAAAGGACGGAGCATAAACCTCTTCCGTGAGACGCCCTACCAGAGAACAAAGCTTCAACCAGAAAAAAGTGCTATCAACTCGCGATGGCAGAGAAATCCCAGGTACACACCGACAATCCCCATAACACCAGCAAGGGTCGGAGGCGCAGGAATAGGAAGGCGGAGAAAGCTGAAGAGAACACCGACAGCAAAGCCGGTAAACGCGGCAAGAAAGACGGAATACATAAAACGGCCCCAACACAATTGAAACAGTCTTAGTTATAGGTCATACCAAGGAGGTATGACCTATAAAATCACATTACAGAGCCAACATAAGGCCTGCAATGGTCGCACTCATCAGGTTAGACAGAGTACCAGCACACACTGCCTTGATACCCATGCGGGCAATATCCTGACGTCTATGAGGTGCCATAACACCCAGACCACCCAGCAAAATCGCAATGGAGGAGATGTTAGCAAAACCACACAGCGCGAAGGTGATGATGACCTGTGTACGCTGAGACAGCATTTCAACACCTGCGGCAGCCGCTGCTTCAGGGTTCAGATACTTAACAAAGTCCAGGTAAGCAACGAATTCGTTCACCACGACTTTCTGACCAATGAAGCTACCCGCTGTCACGATTTCATTAAACGGTACACCAATCAGGAAAGCCAGCGGGCTGAACACATAGCCCAGAATGATTTCCAAGCTCAGCTCTGGGTAACCAAAGAAACCACCGCCCCAACCAATAATACCGTTGATCATGGCGATCAATGCGATAAAGGCCAACAGCATGGCACCGACGTTAGCCGCCAGCTTCATACCGGAAGACGCACCGGAAGCCGCCGCATCAATGACGTTGGCAGGCTTCTCATCAGCGCCTTCTTCATCAGTGAGTTCGGAATCGTCTGGTGTTTCGGTTTCTGGCTTGATCATCTTAGCCATTAACAGACCACCTGGCGCCGCCATGAAGCTGGCAGCAATCAGGTATTTCAGTTCAACACCCAGACTGGCATAGCCCGCCAGTACGGAACCAGCTACAGAAGCCAAACCACCTACCATGATGGCAAACAGCTCAGAATTCGTCATACGACCAATGTAAGGACGAACCACCAGAGGAGCTTCAGTTTGACCAACGAAGATGTTAGCCGTCGCCGACAGGGATTCTGTACGACTAGTGCCCAGTAATTTCTGCAGCGCACCACCGAGAATCAAAACGACTTTCTGCATAATACCCAGGTAGTAAAGAACCGCCACCAGAGAAGAGAAGAAGATGATGATCGGGAGTACGTTGATGGCAAAAATGAAGCCCAATTTAAAGTTGCCCAGATCACCAAATAGGAAGCCAATACCATTATTGGCGTAGCTGATGACATTACTGACAACATTGGAAACATTACCCAGGATTTCCTGACCCAGCGGCACATAAAGAACGAGGGCGCCCAGACAGACCTGAATGGCAAACGCGCCACCCACCGTTCGAATATTTATGGCTTTCCGATTATCGGAAAGCGCAAAGGCAATGGCCAGCAAGCCGGCTATGCCTACGAAACTCATCAGGATTTCCATGAGGACTACCTACCTTCAAGTGGAGAATGGTTCTGTGAATTAGATTTTGCGGGCATTGTATAATCAGACTTACAAAAACAGAACAGTTTCATGACAAACTTGATCAAAAGAAGATCAGAACTTATCCAAACATTGAGTTGAATCAACATTTTTTCGAAAAACTGATCCAGAACCGGCAAGAATCTTGCTTCAAATCAATTCAACGTGCATTCAAAACAATTTACTGCCGGCTGACAATTGCGGGAAGTACGAACGTTGTCCATAAAGTATTTTAGCCGCTACTTTATAGACAACAGTGAGCGCCTGATGGAAGAAGTTAAGCGTCGTACAACTTGATGATGCTGGAAAAGTCCAACGTGGTTCCAGAGCGAGCACTATGCATTCGATAAAGGTTATCTGCCAGAGAGCCCAGAGGAGTCGCGGTGCCACTGGCTTTCGCAGAATTCAGTGCAAGCCCGAGGTCTTTCGCCATCAACCCCACCATAAAGCCACCCTGATAGCCATTGCTGGCCGGTGTTTGAGGCATCACTCCGGGCACTGGGTTGTATTTGTCCAGCACCCAATTACCACCAGAACTCTTACTCATGATTTCTGACAACACGGCCGGATCAAGCCCATTATTGATACCCAGTTTTAATGCTTCTGAGGTACCGGCCATCAAAATAGCCAGCAGCATGTTGTTACAGATTTTTGCCACCTGCCCTGCGCCTGCTTCACCTGCATGGAAAATATTCTGCCCCATCACTGCCAAAAACGGTTTTGCCTGATCTACAGCAACCTGAGAACCGCCCACCATAAACGTCAATGTTCCAGCAGCTGCACCCGCTGTGCCGCCGGATACCGGCGCATCAATAAATGGAATGCCACGAGCAGTGGCATCTGCTCCTACTTCTCTGGCAACATCGGCTTCGATGGTGCTGCAATCAATGACCAGGCAATGCTTTGGACAGTGCTCTGACAGTCGACTAAACACACCCTCTTCACCAAGATACAGTGACTTCACATGTTTTCCGGCGGGCAGCATGCTAACCACCACATCAACATCATTCACTGCATCCGTTACCGAATCTGCAGTACGACCGCCGGCCTGCTCGAACTGACTCAACGCGTCGGGCATCAAATCAAACCCACAAACATCATAACCGGCTGTGACCAGGTTACGCGCCATGGGACCGCCCATATTACCAAGACCGATGAAAGCTATCTTTGTCATTATTATTATCCTTTAATCATCGCCTAACGGTTTAATCGTCTAACTGATTAATCGTAGAACCACTCAGGTTTCCGCTTTTCCAGAAAAGCACTCACGCCTTCCTGCTGGTTTTTACCCTTGAACAAATCCAGAAAGAGTTCCCGCTCAACCGGTAAAACATCCGCAGAAAAACCAGAGCGCCCCATTTGAATCAGTTTTTTACAAGCTTTCAGCGCATCCGGACTTTGTCTTCCGGCTTTTGCGGCAAGGGATTTGGCCTGATCAAGGCCTTTGCCTTTTTCCGTCACCTCTTCCACCAAGCCAATAGCCAGCGCTTTTTCTGCATCGATTGTTTCGCCACAGAGAATCATTCGTTTGGCCCACGCCTCGCCTACTAACAAGGTAAGATTTTGAGTACCACCCGCACAGGGCAATAAACCGACACCGGCTTCTGGCAATGCCATTACGGCTCCCGCTTCCGCCACGCGAAGATCACAGGCCAACGCCACTTCAAGACCACCGCCCATGGCGTAACCATTGATGGCCGCAATGGTGAGCCCGTTGAAGTGCGTTAACGCCTCAAAGGCTCTGCCAAAGGCTTCGGCAAAAGGTCTTGCCTGATCTGGCGTGAGGTTATCAAAGCGCTTCAAATCTGCACCGGCACTGAAAAATTTGTCGGAAGCGGAAGTGATCACCAAAGCCACTACATCCGGTTTGCCATTAAGTTCATGAACCATGCCCTCCAGCTCAATCAGACTTTCTGGCGTCCAGGTGTTCGCAGGTGGATTGTCCAGTGCTAAGACTGCAGTCTTCCCTTCAACACTCAATTTCAAGACCGATGATGTTTTCATTGATAGCGTGACAGGCATTATTGCAACTCCATTCCGGTTTCCGATATTCCCTGATCCAACAAACGACGGGCGACAATCAAACGCATAATTTCATTGGTGCCTTCGAGGATCTGATGGACACGAGTGTCTCTCACATAACGCTCCAGCGGATATTCTTTGATATAGCCATAGCCACCATGAATCTGCAGGGCTTCATTACAGACGTTAAAGCCCACATCCGTCGCAAAACGCTTTGCCATGGCACAATAGGCAGACGCTTCAGGATCTTTGTTATCCAACTTAAACGCCGCCAGTCGTACCATTTGACGGGCAGCCACCAGCTCGGTATTCATATCGGCCAGTTTGAACTGTAAAGCCTGAAACGCTGCCAGCTCACGTCCAAACTGATGTCGTTCTTTCATATAAGCTCGAGCAGTATTTAATGCCTGCTGCGCAGTGCCCAGGGAGCAGGTGGCAATATTAATCCTGCCGCCATCCAAGCCTTTCATGGCAAAAGAAAACCCTTGCCCTTCTTCACCGAGAAGATGATCCGCGGGTATACGGACATTGTCGAAAGCAATTAAACGGGTTGGCTGGGCATTCCAGCCCATTTTCTCTTCCTTCTTGCCGTATTCAATACCGTTCAGATTGGCCGGCACCGCAAATGCAGAGATGCCTTTTGGCCCCGTCACACCGGTTCTGGCCATTACCAACAGCAAGTCAGTACTGCCAGCACCCGAGATAAACATCTTCGAGCCGTTAAGCACATACTCATCACCCTCACGAACAGCGCTGGTTTTCAGTGAGGCGGCATCACTACCTGAGCCGGGTTCCGTCAGACAGTAGGAAGCGAGTTTTTCTCCGCTGACCAACCCTTCACCCCAATCGGCTATTACTCGTTCGGTGGCAAATTCACCGATCATCCAGGCGACCATATTATGAATGGTGATATAGGCGGTGGTTGCCGTACAACCCATGGCCATCTGTTCAAAAATAATGTGGGAGTCCAAACGAGACAAACCAAGACCGCCCATGGCCGTGTTGGTATAGAGGGAACAGAAGCCAAGTTCGCCCGCAGCCTGGATCACATCAACAGGAAAGTGGGACTCAAGATCCCATTGTGCAGCGTTAGGTGCCAGTTCAGCACTGGCGAACTGCTGAGCCAGATCACGAAAAGCAATCTGCTCTTCAGACAGGTTGAAGTCCATGGTTGTGTACTCTTATTCTTTTTATTGTACTGTCTATTGGCCGGCAATTCTTACCAAATTACCGACCAACCTGTATTCAACATCAGATCATTTCAATGGCAACCGCTGTGGCCTCACCACCGCCAATACACAACGAAGCAACGCCTTTTTTACCACCGGTTTTCTTAAGTGCATTTAACAACGTGACCAGAATTCGTGCACCACTGGCTCCTAAAGGATGACCCAGGGCACAAGCACCACCATGGATATTGACCTTGTTGTGATCAAGCCCCAATTCACGCATCGCCATCATAGCGACGACAGCAAAGGCTTCGTTGACTTCGAATAGATCCACATCGCTGGCCTGCCAGTCAATTTTCTCCAGCAGTTTACGCGTGCAGTCAACAGGAGCAATGGTAAATTCTTCCGGCTTTTGGGCATGGCTTTGATAACCAACAATCCTTGCCACTGGCTGAAGACCTTTCGCGACTGCATCACTTTCACGCATCAGCACCAGTGCCGCTGCACCATCAGAAATAGAACTGGAGTTCGCTGCGGTCACAGAGCCATCTTTAGCAAATGCCGGACGTAACTGACGGATTTTTTCAGGGCGCGCTTTACCCGGCTGCTCATCAATCGCTATCAATCCCTTACGGGTCTCAACAGGCACAATCTCATCTTTAAATGCACCGGTTTCAATGGCCTTCTTAGCACGATCCAGAGATGCCAGTGCATAGTCGTCCATTGCGTCACGGGTTAAATCAAAACGATCTGCTGTCTGCTGAGCAAAAACACCCATGGCTTTACCGGTATAGGCATCTTCAAGGCCGTCGGTAAACATATGATCTTTCACCTGACCATGGCCAATGCGCATACCCGAACGGGCTTTATCCAACATATACGGCGCATTACTCATGCTTTCCATGCCACCGGCAACCACAACATCTGCCTCACCAGTCTTTAGCTGGCTTGCACCCAGCATGACGGTTTTCATACCAGAACCACACAGTTTGTTGACCGTGGTCGTTGGTACAGAGACCGGAATGCCTGCTCCCACAGCGGATTGTCGTGCGGGCCCCTGGCCGGTGCCAGCCGGTAAAACACAACCCATGATGACTTCTGATACTTGATCAGAAGCAACACCTGCTCGCTCAAGAGCCGCCTTAATCGCTACGGTGCCAAGTTCAACCACAGGCACTGACGACAAATCACCCTGAAAGCCACCCATCGGTGTCCGGACTGCAGATACAATGACAATATTCTCGTTTACCGGGTTAGAGGACATATCAAGACTCACTTGTTTGTTCTTTTTCTAGTATGGAGCCACTGGGGAACGTCAATGTTCATCCAGAGGCTTAGCCTGGCATGGGTTGCCCATTAATAAACAACACCATTCATCTATTAACGCATCATAGCGTTTATGATCACAAAAAACGACACCAGCGCATCCTAGACCAAGGTCTTATACTAATCAGGAACACCTCTTATCTTTTTATAGTCATCAGGCTCATTGATCACTTAAAATCGCGGGAATCACCTACCCAACCTCATTGAGATTTTCGGATGAAAAGCAGTATCCGTTTACGAGCTCTAGAGAAGAAAGACCTGCGCTTTATTCACTCGCTGAATAACAACCGCAGCATCATGTCCTACTGGTTTGAAGAACCTTATGAGTCGTTCGATGAGCTGGACGATCTTTACGGCAAACACATTCATGATAATACCGAGCGTCGCTTTGTTGCGGAATACACCCCGCAACACAGCACCACACCGGAATCCGTTGGGCTGGTGGAACTGATTGAGATTGACTATATCCATCGAAAAGCAGAATTTCAGATTATTATCGCGCCGGGGCACCAGGGAAAAGGCCATGCCAGAGCCCTGATCAAATCCGCACTGGATTATGCGTTCACCATACTGAACCTTAATAAAGTGTACCTTGTGGTTGCAGTAGAAAATGAGAAAGCAATTCACCTTTATCGTGAAACAGGCTTTATTGAAGAAGGAAGACATATTCAGGAATATTTCACGAACGGCCAATACTGCGATGTTTTGCGGATGTTTATTTTGCAGAGAGACTACCTTGTACGAATCAAAGAAAGTCTCTAAATCATAGTCAGAACTTCGTTCTTAACGGTTGTATTTCAATGTCATTTAATGGGTCAGGGTGTCTGCAATGATATGTTTCAGCACCCCCCACTTTTATAAAATCCAATTACCCTACTACGCTGGAGAGGCGTTTCTACCATTAGCTTAAGTAGGCTGAATGAATATGGTTTTCAGGATTAAACTTTACCTACAAAGAATAATAGAGCTAGGAGCCTGTCGGACTTAGAACAACTTTTGAGTATAATACCCGCAAGATCGTAAAAGACAGCCAGCCAATGAACAAATGGACTTTCAGACCCATTGACCGAGACATCCCTGACTTTTTTCCTGCCACTGTTCAGGATTATCTGCCAGAGGTGCATCTTGCTCGCTTTGTTGTAGAGGTG
>NZ_LUTV01000009.1:91490-103709 GCF_001646945.1 Endozoicomonas ascidiicola | reverse complement strand
GCAACAAAAAAGAAGGTGGGCAAATATACACTTACCCACTCATTTTTCAAAAGAGCCATTTATTTGGATATTTGGGCATAAGAGACTGACGACATAAACAGTGCTTCCAGACTGGATTCTGTGATTTTTGACTTTATTGCTGCCCATCTCCGGTTTTTACTTTCAAGTCCGACAGCCTCCTAGCTCTATTATTAGTAACCATTCTAACGACAACTCTGGACACTGCTACCGCCACAGGTCTCAATGCCCCCACTCAGACTATCCAGCTTCCCAACCTGGCCACGCTGTTTGACCTTGCCATTCACTATGGAGAAATCACTGCATTTGTTAACAAAATACTGCATCACTTGAATGATGCGCCCCGACTGAACTAGTCAATCTTACAGGCAATAGATTTGTAGTTGTGCAAATGAAGTTGAAGATTTCTGGCTGAGTGGATACATAATATTCAGGTCTAGCATAGGAACTATAGCCGTAGCTATAGCAAGGAACTTCAACGCAGATCCAGTAAGTCCAAATAGCTGCGCAGCCCATAATTTAAAAACAGAATTGGTATATACCCAAAGGATTTCAAGTTGCTACGCGACGGCAAGTGAGCGAGTACAGCCAACAAAGTAGCAACTTGAAAGGCGACGGGGATAATAACATCACGGTTAATAAATCCCCTAACCACTCTGATATAAAATTCAGACCTTTCAGATAACATCACGGTTAATAAAGCCCCTAACCACTCTGATATAAAATTCAGACCTTTCAGGGAACTTAGTACCCCTTAAGCCATCTAACCCCTTAATCCATAAATATTACGGGGAAGCTGGCTTAAACCCTTATTAATAGCTTCACTCGTTAGAAAAAATGAGGTTTAACGATGGAAGTAGCAACCACCCCCCTAAGCTCTGGGAATATTAATTACAACCCATTTGATCATAGCTTTGGGGCTGCTCTCATCAGCCAACAGCAAGGCAGGATGTTGAACTATAATGTCACTCCCGTGCCTGGCAGAGGAGCTATTCAGTCTGATGCCCCCAACGAGTCATCAGGCTCTAACGAAACCGACAAGATGTGCAGGCATATTGCCCGCATTGTCACTTTTAATACAGCTGAGGGCTCCCTTTTTCACCTAGCAGAATTCGGTTTTTTCCATATCGGCAATAACCAGTTGCAGTGCTTTAGCTGTCAATCCATTATCGCTGATTTGCCTGATGGGTATTCGGTAAGCGACATGCATTGGCATAAGGCCAACTGTGCACTTGCTAATGGTAGCGAAAACAGGAATATCCCTTTATCTGGAGCTCAACCTGCATTTTCAGGCAGCTTTCCTGCTACGCACTCCACTCAGGAAGCTTCAGGTCTGCTTCCTTCAGTCCGCCATCCTGAAGCAACAAACAGAACCCCCTTTGATGAGCTGGAAGATTTTTTTCAAGACAGAAGCACACGTCCATCTACGTCGAACCAGCAAGGTAACGGCCAATTATCCGCAACAAGCACCAGTAATACACACCAACACGCTCAGAGGACTACTCAGGAGCCTACTCAAAATCATTACCCAGAGAATCAAGCACATCGACATCCAGATGCAAACTCTGCAAGCGTTAATTTTGAACGTTTGCTCGCCGAGCAATACCCTTGCCTTAACCCTTTTAAGCCTGAATATGCTGATCTTGTCGATCGAATAACAACTTTTCACGACGTACAGGGGCGCTGTATATGGCGTGGACTAACAAACGCAGAACCTTTAGACATTGCCGCTTCGGGTATGGTTTATCTAAATAATGAAGATCGGACAAAATGCTATTACTGTAATGGAGGCCTGAATAATTGGGAACGTGACGATGACCCATGGTTCGAACATGCCAAATGGTATCCCCATTGCGAGCACTTACTGAGAAACAAAGGCCCTCTTTATGTTCATGAAGTCACCTGTCAGTTCCCTAACCTGCGGCGCCCTAACCCTCTGAGATCGCAAGCTTCAACAGCACCAAGCCTGAGGCAAGTTGAGTCAGGGCCTGAGAATCTGAATATTCCATACAATGAGTCCGAGACACCTTCCTTCCAAATCATTGATCCTCAAAGGGAACGACAAAATCAAGAGAGCAAAATACGTAGCTGGATGGACTCCAATGAATGTGCCAATACCGCAAAAGATATGGGCTTTGAAGAGTCACACATCTTTATGGTCATTAAGAGAAAACTGGATGGAGGTAATAATAGTCAGGACTTCTTTCCATTCCCCTCAGCCAGTGATCTTGTAGACGCGCTGATAGAAACACAGAATGAGTATGAGAGTCTGGCCTCAAACAACGAAGAACAGGCAACCACCTCCGAACCACACGTTGAGCAAATGTCTGGAACATCTCAACCCCAAGAACAGACACAGGAAGCCGAGGTTGCCAGACTGGAAGCTCAAAAAAAATGCAAGATATGTCACAGAGAGGAAAGCTGCGTGGTATTTGTACCCTGTGGTCATTTAACTGCATGCGTGCCCTGCGGGGAAAGGGCACGCAATTGTCCTGTGTGCAAGACTCACATCACAGAAAAGGTCAGATCCTATCTTTCTTGATGGGGCAACTTCGCAGTCATTTAAACCAACGATATAGAGGTTCTCAACGGTCACATAAACGGTCCATTGAGAACGCCCCCTGAGGTTTTCATTAGTCAATTGCGATCATACTTCCTGACAATGTTGCCGGATATCGTCCCGTAGCTCCCAGTCATCCAATCGTAAGCGGTCGCTGTTGTCCAACTCTGGAGTTTGGACAAAAGTACGGTATAGGCGATTTGATTTGCTCGATACAACCCTCATGCTCCCCTTCTTCACACATTTTCTTAAAGACCATGGAGATTTAGAACGGCATCACCGGAATCGCCGAGCTGGTCTGAGTCACTACACTTTTCATAACCGCGATATTCCCAGAGACATCGATGACTTTTATATTGTCGTCGATAGCATGCGCTGCACGGTTGGGATTCTCTTTCGCAACACCGAGAGTGAGCACTTTCCCTGTAGATTGATCAGGTCAGCTCAAATCTGAGGTAAAATATGGCAACGTATCTTTTTTTTGAATCAATCTATGGTGAAGGGCTATAAGTAGTTGACCAAATGAAATCATATTTTCCACCAAGCATCACTTTTCCTCATGCAGAATGTCTATTTACAGTTGAACCGCCTAAAAAGAACCATTAATACTTTAACCGAATTAAAACTGACTAACTGGAGGGAACCAGAAACCCTTAACACCCTCTAACAGATACAAAGTAGTGCAGACCAGCCTGCTGAACCAGTTAGAGAAACAAACTATGAACTTATCTATTCACACTCCTACTACCCCCCCAATAAGCCCCTATTCAGAATTTAATCCTTTTGACCCTGAGTTCAGGTCTGCCCTGCAAAACCGGGGGCTCCAACGACAGCTAAGCTCTGGAATGCGGGCAGATATGTTTGCCTCCAACCCGGCTTCAACCAGCCTTATAATCCCCAGAAAAAACGACAGCACAGTTCATCAACAGACTACAAATCGCAGTAATCAAAATCAGGTCAGACATATAACTATCCATAGCCCATCTTTAGTATTAAATGGATTCAAAGGAACTGTGAACGCAGATGAAACGGATGGTGTCGAGGTAAGGGATATAGAATCAGATGGTCCAGAAGAAAATAGTACTATCACATCGACAGGTTTACGTCTCTATAATCCAGACAGCACTCCGCCGACTGATGAAACACGAGCTATCCCAGGCCTGAATAGCCCAGAAAATACAAACAGATGTATATTCAGAATGGGCACCTTCCAGCACTTTCCCGAGGAAGTGTCCGTTGAATGTGCAACACTGGCGGAATATGGTTTCTTTTACACGGGTTACCAGGATCTCACCCAATGCTTTGATTGTAATATCCGGCACCATGGCTGGGCACAAAACAAAACACCTTTAAACAGCAGGCAACTTCATTATATTAGCTGCAACCTTGCCCATAACCGAGAAACGTCCAACGATACTTTCCCATTAACTGAGCACCCTCAATTTGTAGACGAAGCTTACCTTACCCCAGAATCATATCGGTCTCTCGCCACTTCGACGTATGCATTATTCTCCTCTGCTCCTGTGCCCCCTTCAATTTCCGCGTCTGTCACGGCTGCACAAGAAATTCAGGATGCCTGGAGCATGCCTCAGTACCGTAGTAGACAACAGCCACATCCGTCACACTCACAGGTGCAGCCTTTACAACGTCCTTTAAGGGAAGAAGCAAACAGATTGTCTTTTGCTACTGCCAATAGAAACGAATCAGCAGCTCACTCTTCCGCAGAAAACATTGAGCTGTTCCCCTGTGATAGCCCAGCCCGTGCAGATATGCGCGAATTACAGAGCAGAATAGAAACATACCCTACCACCCGCCAAAACACACATAGCTGTCAGCCATTTCCAACACAAGTCTATTTGAAACTGGCTGAAGCGGGCTTTTTCTATAATGCCTATAAGGCTGGTCGCAATAATGACGCCGTATCATGCTGGTATTGTGCTGGCGGTTTACAAAACTGGAAAGAAGAAGAGCTACGGTCACCCTGGCAAGAACATGCAAAATACTACCATAAGTGCGAGTTTTTGCTCCAACAAAAAGGGTTTGAATATGTTGCAGAAGTTGCATCAACATTCCCCTATATCCAGCGCCCCAACCAGCAACCCTTGGGGACTGAACGCCAACATAACCAACAAATAGAGCCGGCTGTCGTTCAGCAAGTTGCGACTTTAATCCCAAATATTAATCAACCAGGTCTGCCAGGGCATGTGAGTAACAGAGTTCAAGTCTCTCATGGCACTCCATCGACCGGTGCTGTTTTGATGAACGGTGGTACGAGTTTTCCCAATGGGCAAATACGGCCACATGAAGCAACAGAGCCCCGCATTGTTGACCCCAGACAGGAGAAAAACAATATAATTACCGGGTGGTTAAAGCATGAATGTGCACACAATGCTCAAGGTATAGTGTGTAATGACAAGGCTTTGAAAGATGCGCTGACTCAGAAAATTACAGCACAAACGACAGTCCATTCACCTTTTCCCTATAACAGTGTGTCAGAGCTTGTGGGTGTAATATTAGACAGTCAAATAGAAGAAGAGCCTACTCCTGAACCCTATACTCAGAACTCAGCGGCCCCCCCACTTGATCAGACTGCAGGTACTTCTGCCTATGCCACAACGCCACGGCACCAGAGCAATGAACCCGCCGCCAGCAACCCACAAGGGCTTGGTCTCACTCATTTTTGTAAGATGTGTAAAAAACTATTACCAACAGAAAGCACGCTTTTTCTTCCATGCGGGCATAACACCGCTTGTTGGGGTTGTGGCAAAAATGCAAAAAAATGCCCAACATGTCGTGAAACCGTAAGTGAGAGCATGAGAGTATTTTTGTCCTGATCATCACTTCAAGACTGAGTTATTTGATCATTCGCTCAGTCTTGAAGCATCTTTGTAGATTAATGTAGAACTTCAACAGTCTATAAGGAGAGGTTTATATAGTAGTGACCTCAAAATTATCCTGTAGATTGACATCCGTTTCGTAATCAACCCCGTCTACACCAAAACCAAACAGCTTCAGGAACTCTTCTTTATAAAGGGTATAATCCGTTAACTCCCTGAGGTTTTCATTGGTCAATTGCGACCATACTTCCTGACAATGTTGCTGGATATCGTCCCGTAACTCCCAGTCATCCAATCGTAAGCGGTCGCTGTCGTCCAACTCTGGAGCTTGTCCATCAGTACGGTATAGACGATCACGGAACATCCGGTTGATCTGCTCGATACAACCCTCATGCACCCCTTCTTCACGCATTTTCTTAAAGACCATGGAGATATAGAGCGGCATCACCGGAATCGCTGAGCTGGCCTGGGTCACGACACTTTTCAGAACCGCGATATTCGCAGAGCCGTCGATGGCTTTCATATTGTCGTCGATAACATGAGCAGCACGATCCATGTCTTTCTTGGCCACACCCAGCGCGCCTTCCCAATAGATTGGCCAGGTCAGTTCGGTGCCGATATAGCTGTAAGCAACACTTTTGCAGCCTTTCGCCAGAACACCGGCTTCAGACAGGGCTTTCATCCACAATTCCCAATCCTGACCACCCATAACGGTAACGGTTGCCTCGACTTCCTCTTCCGTTGCGGGTTCTACCGTGGCTTCGAATAGTGCGTCTTTGTTGGTGTCCACGGCGGTCGCCGTATAAGGCTTACCCATGGGCTTCAACACTGAGCGAATGACTTCTCCGGTGTCCGGCATTTTGCGAACCGGTGATGCCAGGGAGTACACCACCATATCCACCTGACCCAGGTCCTGCTTGATCAGCTCAATGGCTTTCTGCTTGGCATCATGGCTGAACGCATCACCGTTCAAGCTTTTTGCGTAAAGACCGGCTTCATGAGCCAGTTTTTCAAAGGCTGCAGAATTGTGCCAGCCGGCGGTGCCCGGTTTGGTTTCAGAGGCCGGTTTTTCAAAAAACACACCAATGGTGGCAGCGCCAGAACCAAAGCCTGCCGTGATGCGAGAAGCCAGCCCATAACCACTGGAAGCACCAATCACCAGCACTTTTTTCGGGCCATTGTCTACCGGGCCGAGGGATTGAGTGTATGCAATTTGCTCTTTAACATTGGCTTCACAGCCCACCGGGTGAGTGGTGGTGCAGATAAATCCGCGGATCCTTGGCTTGATGATCATCGTTTTTCCCAGCTGGTATTACGGTTACAGGGTTAAGCACCCTGACAGGTAAATAACGGGGTAGCATAGCCAAAAGCCACAATCTAGAAAAGAGCCGCTACGGATAAGACCGTAGCGTTTAAGGATGATTGTGTGACAAGTTGCTACCTGCTTTTGTTGCACAAGTGACAACGGTGCGAAAAGTAGCATATTGATATTCTTAAAGAGCGCCAATTTTTCTGTTAGTAAATACCAAACCTTTATTTTGAATTTACCAGAACATTCCCCATGGCAAGAACACCAGGATAGTGCTCATCCGATAAATATCCGGACAGCTCAATTAATTTTCTTCCCAACGAATGACGATCATCAGCCACTACATTGATATGCCCCATCTTACGTCCGGGACGTTGAGTTTTCCCATACCAGTGGCTGGTAACACCCGATACCGACAGCACATCGACAGGGATTGACGATTGCCCCAGCACATTAATCATGGCGCTGACACCCAGCATCTCCGTTGATCCCAAAGGCAAGCCAGCAACAGCCCGCATATGGTTTTCAAACTGACTGCATAAAGTGCCCTGTTGCGTCCAGTGGCCAGAGTTATGAACCCGGGGAGCAATTTCATTCACCATGAGCTGGCCATCAACCTCAAAAAACTCGATGGCCAACACACCGACATACTCCAGCTCGGTGCTGAGGCGAGTAAAGGCATCTACTGCCTGTTGCTGAATGGATTCCACAACGGGGACGGCGATGGATAACGTCAGCACACCCTTGGAGTGTTCATTTTCTGTGACCGGGTAAATCGCCACCTTGCCATCTTTACCTCTCGCACCGATCACGGAGACTTCACGCTGAAACGGAATCATCTGTTCCGCAATAATCGAGTGAGGATGATCGGTACTGCCCTTGTGCAGAAAAGCCTGCATTTCTGACCAGATCTGCTCAATATCCGAACCGTCTTTGATTCGCCACTGGCCTTTGCCATCATACCCTGCCTGACAGGTTTTGATGACCAGAGGTTTTCCGAGGCTCTCAATTGCAGTATCAAGATGCGCTCGTTCAGTGATCAGTTGCCAGGGCGCACAGGGCACTCCGTTTTTTTGCAACAACGCTTTCTCAATGCTGCGATCACCACCCGCCTTGATCGCCTGTCGGCCAGGATAAAATTTGCCCGAGGCATCGCACAGCGTCAGCACATCATCGGGAATATGTTCGAATTCTGCGGTAATAGCGTCACAACCAGCAATGGCTTCTGCCAGGGTCAGGCTGTATTTTTGTTGCGTCAGGGGATGAATGATGTGACCGGAGCCAACATCATAAGCGGTGACATTAAGATCCAGCGGCGCACCCGCAAGGCTCATCATACGGGCAAGCTGACCGGCACCGAGAACTAATATGTCCATGAAACTCTTCTGCACACTCTCTAGTTATTGGCTCTACGTTAGTGGCGTTACTGCAACGGAATGCATGGCTGTTTATTCTGCAGGATCCGGATTCGCCAGGATGGACTCAGTCTGTTCTTTTCTGAACGCATCAATTTTAGCCAATAATTCCGGTTGCTGGCAGCCAAGAATCTGAGCAGCCAAAAGGCCTGCATTAGCAGCACCGGCTTCACCAATTGCCAGGGTGCCGACCGCCACACCTTTGGGCATTTGGCAGATAGACAGTAGAGAATCAATACCGTTCAGGGCTTTTGACTTCACCGGAACACCCAGCACCGGCAAGCTGGTAAATGCCGCTGCCATGCCCGGAAGGTGCGCCGCACCACCAGCACCGGCAATAATCACTTTAATGCCTCGATCTACAGCTTGAGAGGCGTAATCCGCCAATAGCTGGGGCGTACGATGGGCAGAAACAACCTGTGTTTCGTAGTTGATTCCGAAGTGGTCCAGCATATCCGCTGCGTGTTTCATTGTGGGCCAGTCCGATTTAGACCCCATTATTATACCAACCGTCATAACCGCTCCTTTCTCAGAACGCAGAATCATAGCATAGGCTTGGAAGGAGTGAATGGATCGACTATCAATTTCTGGGGCTAACTGCCTGCATACAGAGCCATATAGTCAACACCGGCGATATATTTGCTAACAATACGCTGGATTTTGAATGCTTGAGAATGACTTTGTTAGCACCCTGAACACTCTGGTTAGGCAAACCAGAGTCACTCATCATTATTATGTGGAGAATTACCGCCTGTTACTCATCACGGAAGGTTCTGGCGGCTAAGACTGTATGCTCAGACTCAACAACCACCGGCTAAAGCCGGTGGGTTAGATTTACGGACTGAAAGTCCGGATACGCGTCCAAGACGCGTTAGTATTCAGTCCTGAAGCTATCATCTACTTTGGGCTCAAAATGATGATCCAGATACTCCTTGATCATCTCTTCAGTCACCTTTCCCGATGTGACACAAAAATAGCCTCTTGCCCAAAAATGCCTTCCCCAGTATCGCTTCTTCAAATCAGGGAAACTTTCAAACAATCTTGTAGACGACCTTCCTTTGACCCTCCTCATTATTTCACTCGGAGCCATATTCGGAGGCGCTGACACAAACAGATGTACATGATCCTTACTAATCACTCCCTTAAGAATCTCTATCTCAAATGCCTGGCACGTTTCTCTTATCAGCTCCCTGGCTCTTAAGCCAACATCTCCCTTGAGCACCTGATACCGGTACTTCGTGACAAACACAAAGTGGTACTGAATATTAAATACTGTGTGACTGCCATACCTGTAGTCCATCGCAGAACCTCTACATCCAGATAACTGCGACAAAATATCATAGCTAAAACTGACCGGCTAAAGCCGGTGGTTTTAACCTTACGAAAGACTAATAAAGGGTAATAGGTAATGAGTAGTAACAACTTGTATTTGAACGCATTACCAGCGGCCTCATATGCATGGAATCTGTCTAAAAACAGTTACTTACCCATGAAGTGCCTGCGAACAGCCATTGCTTATGTTGCAGGTGCTTTTGGCTTATAAACCAAAACTCATTTGAAACATACGGTTCTAAATGAGCAGATAAATTGATCCAAAGCATGAAACGAAAAACGATTCAAGACGTATAATTACAGATCATTTTTTGCCATAACTATTCGATTCATGCTTAAAGTCCTACACGATAAATGGAATCAATCCCCAGAATGCCTCTATCAATCTGGATTATCAGAACCTCACCATAGGACGCGCGAACGCTTTATGGCCCTTTATCAAGTCTGTTGTGAGCAATCCGCTTCACAGGTGGCCTTCAGCACCAAACGCGCAACACACACCTTGTGGAAATGGATCAAAGCTTATAATGAATTCGGCCCAAAAGCTCTCCAGTATAAGCGTACAGGCGGGCACCCCCCTTTTGTCTAACCGTTACCTCAATCATCACTCAAGCCATCCACCGTTCGGCTGAAGCCGCTGCAAATGCTGAAAAGTCGTCACTCCCTCGCTGGACTCTTAAAAGGTTAGTAAACTGGTGCAAGGTGAAATGGAGCTTTACTTGCTCCCGGGAAACTATTCGCCGTGTTTTGAAAAGGAATAATATCTCCTGGAAAAAGGCGAAGAAGCTCCTGAATCGTGCCGATCCTGAAAAAAGAGCAGACTATCTGAAGCAGCTTGAGCCGTTACTTCAGCAGGCAACCAGGCAAGAAAAACTGATCGTTTATATTGACGAAGCGCACATTCATCAGGATACGGATATCGGTAGTGGGTGGTCAGCTAAAGGCGGTAGACTCTTTGTGTCTTCTTGCTCTCCAGGGCTATCCAAAGTCACGTTTTACGGGATTTATTACTACAACGAGGGCCAGGTTAGGATTTGGCCATACCCCAAAGGCAATTCACAACATACTGTGAATGTTCTGGAGCGTATTCGACAGGAGAATCTTGAACGACAAATTACTGTTATTTGGGATGGTGCGTCCTATCATCGGTCATTTGACGTCTGCGAGGCTGCAAAAAATCTAAAAATAGAGCTAGTCTGGCTACCTCCGTACAGTCCTGATTTTATGCCAGTTGAGGCTCTTTGGCGTTGGTTGAGAGAGGAGGTAACTTATCATTATTGTCATAGCACCCAAGATGAACTGGTGAAGAATGTCAAAGCCTTCTGCGTGCAGATTAACCAAAAACCAGTCGAGTTAGCCGACAGACTCCATACCAAGACGTCTCTTGACGAGGAGGAAGAGGTGCTCAGAAAACCGGTTAAGCCAAAACCAAAATAAAACCGATGGTTTCAAGTGAGTTTTGGTTTATAAAGTCACGGTTGCGGATGCACAAAATTATCTGAAAGCCGTCGATCAAACTGATAATTCCGGTATCTACAGCACAAAAGCGGGCAGAAGCTTATACAAACAACTCACTGAGCGTGACATTTCTATCGTGCCAGAGGATCAGATTGTCGTGAAGACAGTCCGACGCCCCACCCACTCTAGCGTGGTTCCAACTCAGCCCTCAACGCCAAGTAATAATGACCAAACACCGCTCCCAAAGACAGAAAAGAAAGTCTCTATTGATCTTCCTGATAGTACTGAGTCAGATACTCACAGAGCATCTGGGCCATCACGCAAATCAGGATTACCTCGCGTTATTCCGGTTAACACAGTAGCTCCAATTCAGACTAACGACGCCCCCACGCCTTCCTGGCAAGCAGCAGCCTCTAAAACGGAAGCTGAGCCAGTCACGCAAAAGAAGGAGCAAAAGAAGGAAGTGATTGATGCAAAAGCACCTGAACAACAAGCACCTATGATTCACATTCAGCCAACGCAGTCTTTGAGTGCACCAGCAATCAGACAAAACATTGATCGACTACTGGCAGGTATTGACAAAGAAATAGATCAAATACCGATCCCTACCTATATTAATAACCACAATAAACTCCGTAACATATTAAAAACCAAGTTTGACCTATACAGAACACAACTTAATGCTTATACCAATCCAACGGCTGAGAAACTCAGTGAAGATTTTAAAAAACTGCAGATAATGCAACGAACCATGTATGCAGCGGTTCGTTCGCCCAAAGCCGATCTTGAAGAACTGCCCTTCAGGGGAATCAACAATGGCCGGGGAAATTGCTATCACATTTCTACAGTTCAGTATGAAATTCATAATCAGTTCTATCGCTTTTTTATTACAGCCTATGGGTTATTGGGGGAGGCGTCACTGTCTATTGACATAAAGATTCGCAATAGCGGGTCAATTTATTCAGATATCGTTTGCGGTCAGATTAAAGTTACTGATGAAGAATATGAATGTATTAATGCTTTTAAGCCAATAAAAACCGGTGTCACCAATAAAAAAACAACCCAGGAAGAGTACGCAAAAATAAAAAATGATTATGATGCGTGCATGATTAAAATAGCAGAAAGAGTACAGGAAAAACAGATTAAGTAGTTAACCAAATGAAATCATATATTCCTGACCGACCTGCTCAAACACTCGTATGACTTCTGCTTCAAACGCCTTAAAGTCCATGACCTCAAAGAGATTCAACCATTCATACTTCACCTTTTGCCATAGCATTTCTATCAAGT
>NZ_LUTV01000009.1:76833-87035 GCF_001646945.1 Endozoicomonas ascidiicola | reverse complement strand
GACCTCCATGGTGATCACTTCACTATCTGAAAGCTTTGGTGGATAACCGCGGCTTCTCAGAGGTAATGGAACGAGTTCTTTGATTAAATCGTCGATCAGGCAGAAGACAGTAGTGATAAACTGTTCAACGGGCATGGCTGGTTTCCTCCTTTGTATCCACTGTTTTTAATAGCAGAAAAGTAGGTCAGTCATGCCTTTTTCAGGTCAGTTTAAAAGTCGAACATCGCGTAGATTTACTAATCTTGATGCCCTGATTGCGAATTTTCTAGGGTCTCAAAAACTCATACTAGAATGCGACAGCACCCCCATGAAGAGTTAATAAAAAAACCTGTTTAGCGACACACTCAAAAACCCGGTGTTTGCTGACTTATTGGACAGCCTCTCTGCAGCGTTGCATTTTCGGTCACATAGCTACTACGGCTCCCCGAACTGCGCCTCCCATAGCAATGACAGTGGATAGGGACTTAATCTCTACCCTAAGAGCACAGGCTAAAGCAGAGTGAATGGAGTGCATCTCCATTTTACCCGCACATTTTACCCGCACATTTGTGAGGTTCAGGTAATATTGTTAGCGCTGCTAACAGAAATTGTCAGTCCAATGGAACCAAATGAACGTTAGAATGACCAATAACTCACCGTTTCTACAATAAAGTCAATAGCTCCGTTTTGGGTCACAAAGGCTCTACGAGGAAGGCACTATGTCAAACCAGGTCAATGTATCTTTAAGTGCTCAAGTAGCCGCATCTTTTTCTTGGAATATCAATGTAGACAGGTTTGTACCAATAAGGCTTTTCTGTACTGCAACTGCTTTTTTTGCCGGTGTTTTAGGCCTGTATAAAGTAGAGATAGCTGAAGCCAACGGCTACCTTAGACAACATGGAAATACGACTACACTGGCAGGGCAATTCTTATTCAAAACACTGCACAGCAGGCAAATCACCACAGCACCAGTTGCGCCAGTGGTCCATCAACCCAACCACCAGGTTAACAAGCCACAGGACGGCGCTGTTTCTACAAATAGTGGAAATGCACCAGAAACACGAAAAAGGCCATTGAATCACGACCCAGCTATCGAGCTTGAACAACGGAAACCAGAAAGAATAGAGCATCCCACTATTACTGCGGACAGCGCCCGGCAGGACAAAAAATCATTACCAACTTCAGCTCCTATAAACGCTCCACAGCCAGATAAACCAACTCAACCTGACAGTGGTGCCCGAAAAGATTTGCCTCAGAAAATCAAAAAAAATGCAGTGTTCCCTACAACCATCAGGCCGCTACCTGCAGTTCACGATTTAAGGCATAAAATAGCTGAGCTTTTAGACGGCATTGATACTGAAATCGATAACATAACGATTCCAGACTACCTTGAGAACCACGATAAACTGCGTGAATCAGTAAAGAGCAGGTTTGCCCTTTACAGAACGCAACTGCAAAACTACATCAACCCAACAGCGAAACAACTCCATGATGACTTGACCCTATTGCAAACCATGCAGAAAACCATGTCCGCAGCTCTCAGATCACCTAATACCCTTACTGAAGAACTGCCCTTCAAGGGTATTGTCAACCCCGGTTTACAATGCTCTTATATTTCTCAAATTCAGTGTCAGATTCACAATCAATTTTTCGTATTTTATGTAATGGCCTTTGGTTTGCTTAGACAACAATCACTCACATTGAAGAACCCGGATAGCCCTGCCAAAGAAGAGCTGGATAAAGCAAATCGATGGTATAAGTTTTACCAACAACACCTTTCAAGTGATACAACAACTCCCACATCACTGCCCTACCCCAACGTAAAAGGTAAGGAATTGGATAATTCATTTCCTCAATCGCTTTTTAATATCCCGGTTGAGCTCAGTGCTAACCCGTATGGTGTGTACTATGATGAAGCATTCCAAAAACTGAAAGCACCCGGTGCGGATATTGCCTTCACCGTTGATAAAGTGAATCCTTCTCCAGTTGGTGGGCACCACTGGGCACTGGTTCGAAGAAAGGATGGTTCCATCACTGAGTTAAATGATCGCATTGTTCAAGATAACCGCTTTAAAAACCTGGACAAGCTAATAGCCGACTTCAAAACATATCAAGCCAAGGGAGGCTATCATCCAACCCTTCACTGCTACAGCTCTTTTGCAATGATTGATCAGGAAAGAAAAAATAAGGCAAAAGCGAATGCAGCTTTGATGGCGAAGGCCTGATCATAAGACATTTATGATCAGGCTATTTCGAACTGTTTTACCGACGAACCCCTTCAATGTGCAGCTCAATATCCACATGAGTAGACGCTGGACCAAGGTTATAATCAATACCGTAATCAGCCAGTTTCAATGTAGTTGTACCGGCAAAGCCTGCACGATAGCCACCCCACGGATCACTGCCTTCACCAATAACGCTCACCGGAAAACTGATATCTTTGGTGACGCCGTGCAACGTGAATTGCCCTGAGATAATACCTCCACTTTCGCCAGTGGCTTCAAAGCCGGTGCTCTTGAAGGTGGATTTAGGGAACTTGGAGACATTCAGGAAGTCGGAACCTTTCAGGTGCTTGTCACGCTCCGCATGGTTAGAGTCGATACTGGCCGTATCAATCTCAACAAAGACAGACGATTTTTCCGGCGCGCTGGCATCGTATTCAAACTGACCATCAAACGTGTTAAAGCGACCCAGCAACCAGCTATAGCCTAAATGTTTGATCTTGAATTGCACAAAAGCGTGAGCGCCACGGGTATCAATATTATAGGTGGCAGCCTGAGCCAGAGTTGCAGAGGCCATTAATCCCAGAGCCAGCATTATTTTTTTCATTGTGTTTCCTTTTTATTTCCGTTGTTTTTCTTTAATCGGTTTTAAACATCCGCATCAACGTACGGTCTTTATCAATCACATGATGTTTAATGGCAGCGGCGGCGTGTAAGCCCACCAGCACCATCAAACTCAATGCAAGCCACCAGTGAATCATGCCCGCAATATCTTCCTGATTGTCCATCATCAAACTGGCAGGCACTTCGAACACACCGAAGACATCAATAGAACGTCCATCGGCTGTCGATATCAAATAGCCGCTGACAAACAGCGACAGCATGAACAGGTACAATGCACCGTGAACCAGGTGCGCCACTTTATGTTCCCAGAGCTTATTACCCAGCGGTTTCGGCGTTGGGTTCAGCAGTTTCCAGACCAATCTCGCCACCCAAACTATCGCCAGCAGGATGCCAATGCCCTTATGAAGATCAAGAGAACCTTTGTACCAGGCATCGTAATAGGTGAGTTCCACCATATATAAGCCCAGTCCGAAAAGGCCAAAAATGGTCAGCCCCATCAACCAGTGAAAGGCGATACTGATCCAACCATAGCCTTCTGTATTATTTTTAAACTGTGCCATCACTGTCACCAGAGTGCATTAATGACACTACAATACCGCTAGTCAGTTGTGTAAGAAATAGCTTTATCTCAACAACAAATGTGCAAAAATGCACAGATAAAAATGTGTTTGGATCACGCAATGAAAAACCTGAACTGGGATGACATCCGTATTGCACTGGCAGTAGCCGACACTGGTAGCCTAAGTGCGGCAGGCCTGCAACTGGAAATGACTCACTCAACCGTGATGCGCCGGGTCAAACAGCTGGAAAATCAGCTCGGGCAACGTTTGTTTATTCGCCACCAGCGCGGTTATCGCCTGACCGAAGTCGGGCATCAATTATTGGAAAAGGGAAAGTCGGTTGCAGCAGAGATGCAACTGTTGCAATCCAGCCTGACCATGATGGGAGATTCGCCTTCAGGAACGCTGCGCATTTCTACCGTCTCTGATTTCTCACAATTTTTGGTGCCACTGGTTGCTGAGTTTCAACAACAATATCCAAACATTCAGATTGAGGTAGTCGCCACCGACGAGATCCTTACCCTTAATCGTGGCGATATTCATGCTGCTCTAAGAGTGGGATCCTCATTAACGGAACCGGACCTTATTGCCAAACCATTGACGCAGGTCTCCCTCAGTTACTACGCATCAGGCAGCTACGCTGAACGTTTTGGCCTGCCGCAAACGATGGAAGAGGTAACGCGACATCGCTGGGTTCTGCCGGCTGGAGGAAAACGACACATTCCCGGTATTAAAGCGCTGTATGATCGTTTGGAACCGGAGCACATTGTTTTCAAAAGTAACAGCTTCAGCGATATTTATTATGCTGTGTTGCACGGAATGGGCATTGGCCCTTTTGAATCACTGAATCGGCTGAACCAGACTCAGGGATCTGTTCATCGTGTGGACTTTGGGCTGGAGCTGGAAGCTTCCCCCATGTGGCTGGTGTATCACAAGGATTTAAAAGACAGCATTCGCATCAAAGCGTTTCAGGATTTCCTGATGAAAGCTGTACCCGGGCTGATCAAATAAAGTTGCCAGCCAGCCAATAGTAGCCAATCCGGCACTTCAGAGGGTGTCGCAAAACTCCAGAAACCTCGTTCCCATGCTCCGCGTGGGAATGCATACCTCTTAATTTTCAGAGAGATAGATGTATGGGTTCCCACGCAATACCCAAAGGGCATAAAAGCATGGGAACCAGGGCTTTTGCGACAAATTCTTCATACACCAGCGCATTTATTGATCCACAACAGAGCGATAAAAATATCGCTGATATCTTTCAGTGACCATTAACCGGATAAACAGCGAGAGTAAGCCAACAAACACAATCGAAAATACAATGCGCCCCCAGAATACTACTGTGAAGTCCGCACCGGTCAGGAGAATCAACATCGTATCTTCGATCAGGCTGTGCAGAAGATTCAGCAGCATGATTGAGCAGAAAATGTCTCTGGGTTGTATATGCCCCTTTCGAGCCTCCTCAATCAGCAGGCCGCCACCGTAAGAAAGCCCCAGGGTTACGCCCACCATGGTCAAATTGGTTGCTTCACGACTAATGCCGAGTACCTTCAGGAAAGGGCTCAGCAACATGGCCATTAATGCTTCAATGCCCAACAACTTGAGTATTCGCAACATCAGCAACAACGCCGTAATCGTCACATAAATCATGCCCAGGTTTTTAAGTTGGGCGATAGCCCAACCAGACAAACTGGGATCAGCAACACCTGCCGCCTGTTGAAGTACTGAGAATGCCGGTTCCTGTGAGGCACCGGTGACCTGATAAAACTGAAACAACAGGAAACCAAAAACAAAACTCCCTGCGATTCTGACCAGCAGGGTTGACCAGAGAGAAACTCCGGCCTGTCGAGCAATGGCGCCTTCAATGGGCAGGGAGTGTGCAATCAACATCATGCTGCCAAGAATAGAGACTTCAGCAACACTCAACTCCATATTCAAATTCACCAGAACCAGCAAGCCACTGAAAATATTGACCAGCAATGTGGTTGCCCAGACGATCCCAAGCTCACTGGGCAAACCCACTGCAGACATTAATGGCTCAAGTAACTGGCTTAAATAAGTAATCCCGCCCAGTTCCTCCGTTAGTTTTATCACCAACAGTGTGGGAATCATGACTCGAAAAAGTGTCCAGCTTACACGAGCACTGTCCTGCAACAGACGGTAAATGGGTTCAATCAATTTTTGGATGTCCATATTTTAGCACTCAAGATTTTCTACTTATTGTACTGAAGCCCAAAAACCTAAAATTCAATAATCCATCATAATAAGTATCAATATTTCTTATTTTCTAATCTTTAAGAAATTTTTCTCGTTTTTTACGCCTGTATTTTTAATAATGCAAAATCACACACTGGGCAGATCCCCCCATGAAACTCGACCGTATCGATAGAAACATTCTTACTTTGCTACAGGAAAACAACCGGATACCGAATATTGAGCTGGCAGAAGAAGTCGGGCTATCGCCACCGGCTTGCCTGAAGCGCGTCAAACAACTGAGAGACAGTGGCGTTATCAGTCAGGATGTGTCACTGGTTAACCCTGAGCTGTCAGACAATAAGATGACCATGCTGGTGTCGGTAGAAATGGAGAGGGATCGAAAGGATATCTACAAACAGTTTCAGGCAGCCATCCGAAATGCATCGGAAGTGACTCAATGTTATCAGACGACCGGCAACTATGATTTTATTCTGATCGTGTGCGTCAGAGACATTCTGGCCTTTGAGCACTTTATAGACCGCGTGCTTCGATCAAACTCGAATATCCGAAAATTTCAAAGCTCCCTGTCAATTCGGCGCATTAAATATTCCACCGCCATCAACATAGAACCCTGTGAAACGTAAACCTTATTGATTGGTCAGCTTAAGTAGTTGTGCAAATGGAATCGAATATTTCTGGGTGAGTGGACAGTTACTATGCAAGGCATAACGCCGGGAGCATAGCCGTTGCTATGTGACCAGAGTTGTAACGCTGCAGAGTGGCAGGCCACTTGCTCAGAAAATATGATTTCATTTGGTCAACTACTTATGCCGCGTAACAAAAAATCCAAGGCCTATACCCACACCAAACAACAATAAACCAAGCCATAGTGTGATGGGTAACTCTGACGTAACATTTTTTCGAACTTCCAGATAGGCCTCATTAATATTGGACTGATGATTCATTAGCAACAGTGTCCAACGATAAATGCCTGCTTCCTCAATAGACAGAGTTCCAAGGGTATGGGTTCGGTTACGTTCTTTCGAAAACTCGTTGACTGGAATATTCTTTTTGTCTCTGCGAGTGGTCATTGTTTTCTTGGAAGCGATAACTACCTGCCCCAAAGAGTTTTTCATCTCATACGCATAACTATAAAAGCGGGCAGCTTCTGTTTTGGTGCGACTTTGAAAGCGAGTATGGAATATAACTTTGATCGGATTCATATCTGGGCTTAAATCCACCTGCCCCTGATCACGCCCCACACTCTGCACCGGTAACTCATAAACCGTCTCACCGGATTGAATATAAACAGAACCGCTATAAATGATACAGCCAAGCCCTGCAACCATCATTAATGTAGTCATCCATTTCATGGTGTTTACATTCCCTGTAATGTGGTTTCTTTCAGACTAACAAAGCAAGACTGCATACGTCACGTATAAAATGTCACCCCATACCGGGACGTTGTCGCAAAACCCCAAATATCTCGTTCCCATGCTTTGCGTGGGAATGCATACTCTCGAATTTTCAAAGAGTTAGAAGTTTGGGTTCCCACGCAAAGCATGGGAACCAAGGCTTTTGCGACAACCTCACAGGTCGTTAAAACGGCGCAGGATAGGCTTTGAACACCTGATTCACTTCCTCCATCAAATCTGCCGACGGTTTCAGGTAATAGGCATCAATATTCTCTTTCAATTGATCCAGACTGGTCGCACCAATAATAGTTGAGGTCACGCCTTCTGTTTGATAAACCCAATACAGTGCCAGCTGTGCCAACGTTATGTGATGACGCTCGGCAATCTGCAAATAGTGTTCGATGGCTTCATGGGTTTGCGACTGATCCCGGAACAAACCGTTTCTCTGGGAGAGAGACCATCGCGCACCTTCCGGCTTTTGTCCATTCCGGTATTTACCGGATAAAACACCACCCGCCAGTGGCGACCAGGGCAAATAAGCCAGTCCTTCCAACACGCAGGACTCTAGCACATAAGGGGAATCTTTAGCATGAATGAGATTGAATTCATTCTGAACCGACACGGGGCGAGGTAACTGATGTTTCTCACTGAGTCGGACATACTCCCCGATTCCCCAGGGCGTGTCATTGGAAAGACCGAAGTGCTTAATTTTTCCTTCATCGATACACGTTTGCAGGCTGTTGAGAATATCCAGCATCTCTTCTTCCTGGCGTGCACGGTCCACCGTTGTGTGGGGCACCATACCGGGCCAGTGTTTACCAAAATGCGGCGATGTCCGGTTTGGCCAGTGCAATTGGTAAACGTCAATACATTCAAGATTCAAGCGTTGCAGCGAACCTTCCAACGCGGTTTTGAGGTCGGCTCCACTGATGGGGCGACCTTCTCGAATCCAGGGTAACCCGGCTCCGACCATTTTACTGGCAATCACTAATCCGTCACGCTTCTGCGGATTCGCCTTGAGCCATTTGCCAATATACCGCTCAGTATCGCCACTCAGCTCCGGTTGGGGGGGCACCGGATACATCTCGGCAGTATCAATAAAGTTAATGCCCTGATCCAGAGCAAAATCGATCTGTTCAAAGGCATTATCTAACGAATTTTGCTTGCCCCAGGTCATGGACCCAAGACAGACTTCAGACACCTCAAGATCACTGGTTCCCAGCCGGACTTTTTTCACAGCACACTTCCTGTTCACAATGGATTTTCTAATAGATAAACACAGCGCCAAGAATAATCAAACCGCAGGTTGCTTTTTTGCTGCAAAAAAAGTGTGTTAAGTTGAAACTATAAAAGTCGGTAACGGAACGCCGACAATTTGAGTATCACCCGCCTGGCAAACGAGTGATGACAATCAGGGAATGATAAGAGGAATCTCTGTCGTGTATATTCTACGCCTGAACACTGCCGGACAGCCCGTTGAGTGGCTCACCTGGCAGGAAGCCGTCTGTCTTTATTCAAGAGAGCTCGTCCATTGGAGCCTGGGCGACATCATATATCGCATTCACGGCGGTTATAACCGCTTACTGGGCGATCGCACCGTGGTTGAACTGCCCAGCATTATTGCCTGCGGGGGCAAACGCTTATTTCCCTCCCGTAACAACCCTGCTCTCAGTAACTACTCCCTGTTTGAAAGAGACAACTATCAATGCCTCTACTGCGGGCACTATTATAAACGCCGGGAGCTGACGCGGGATCACATTATTCCCAAGTCAAAAGGCGGTGTAGACAATTGGATGAATGTAGTGGCCGCCTGCCGACGCTGTAATCAGCACAAAGGTGATCATCTGCTTGAGCATATCAACTTATCGTTGATCGCCCTGCCCTACCGGCCGAATGCGGCAGAGTATCTGGCATTGATTAACAGCAATCGAATCCTGCCGGAGCAAGAGGATTACCTGAGCAGCCAATTTTCCAGGAATTGCCGCTGGAAGAGTCGCAACCGCGAGTCCGGTACCGGTCTGGGCAGTTAGCTATTTAAACGAAACTGCCAGAACTCTACCAGCGGGGTCAAGCTGTACTTCACACAGTGAAGTTTAGTTGCAGGTCTTTTAATAAACGCGATCTATCTTACTTTGCGCCTCCAGAGCACCGATTACCATGCCTTGCAGTTTCTGCTCAGGAAATAATTCCATCATGGCGTTTTTATTATTGGTCGAAATATATGTTGCCAATCGTTCAAAGTGTTGTGCTTTAGCGTTATGTTTCTTAGCGTGTTCAATATGCTCTCGTGCGGCCATTCTATGCTCCACAAAATCCACTTCTGTTGCAACTTGGTGAACGACCTTATGCGCGCGATTCTGATTTGGGTTGTGTTTCCAAACATTTTCAAAAAGTTCCTCCCTGCTTAGATCTGCCTTCAGTTTTTCATATTCTGCCCGTTGAACAGAATTATTGGCAGATAACTTTGCCCGAGAGACTAGTTTATTATAAAAAGCCTCCAAAAAATTATTTATCTGATGGTTAGATTGACCATACGTAAATGCATACAAAGCCACTTTATAGGCTGCGGCTTTATTCTTTTCCTGACAGAGTGATGATACTGCCTGTAAATTTACATCCGCGCTAATATTCCACAAATTTGCCTTAAAACTCTCTGTATACGCACGTCTAAAATCAGAAAGAATCTGTTGTTTAACCCGCTGCTTCAGTTGATTTGCGCAGGTCTGAAATGCCGACATATCCCTGGTGAATAGACGCACAAAGAAATCCTTTACGGCTGTCACTGCGCGTTTCGCTAACGAATAGTTTTTTATTGCTTCATTGCACACCGTGACTTTCAGCTTTTTATTGACGCCACTTTCAATGGTTACCTGATAGCTTCTTCCTCTGCCATCAAATCTGTAGGATTTAGGTGAAGCGGAGCTATTGAAGTAATCCCCTAGTTGCTTTGACTTTAGGGGGTTGGCTGAGTCGGCCACCGTGTCTTTTACAAAACCAGACCATGATTGAATTTGCCTGAATTCGTATCATAAATGCATAACCTCTGTAACCACAGGGTTGCTACAGAGCCACCTTTGAATTCAATCAGAACTCAGGTGTACTCTGTAAAGCTACTAAACACTACAGAGGATGCCACGGATGGCCTTTAAGCACCTGAGCTCTGAAGAGAGACATTATATCGAAATTGAACTGAAAAATGGGACTTCTCA
>NZ_LUTV01000009.1:70598-74463 GCF_001646945.1 Endozoicomonas ascidiicola | reverse complement strand
GCACTCGTCTTTTGACTTCCAACCAGGCTGTATCTGCGGTGTAGCCTGAAGCAGCTCCTCCACCTGCTGGAGCGATTTGATGAGCCGTGTGTCCATTATGATTTTCATCCAGTAATTTTGGACGAAAGATCAGAAATCACAGGCTCATTTCATTTTGGAAACAAGGGCTCCGTTCAGGCTCATTTCATATTGGAAGAGACTGGCGCTATTCTCGGTCAGCCTCCTAGGAGTCTGTCGGACTTGAAGGTAAAAACCGGAGATGGGCCGCAATAAAGTCAAAAATCACAGAATTCAGTTTGGAAGCGCTGTTTATGTTGTCAGTCTCTTTTGCCCAAATATCCAAATGCATGCGACAAATAACCTGTAAGCTGCAATAAACTGCATAAAAATAATACTTTCCTGAAGATCTTTCAGCATCAGCGTAAACATCCGCTTCAGGTTAAAACCCATGCACAGAAGATCCCATTCAGCAGACACTGCTTCAAGACCACGGACCAGAAATTGACGGTATCCCATCACTTCTTTCTGTATYCCAAACGTTGGCTCAATGGTGCTTTTTCTCAATGCATACACCGCCCGTCCTTCCCGGGTTTGCAATCGCCAACGCATCAATTCCAGTGCGGTAACATCATCGCCTGCAGGCATCGGCTCGTCAGGCTTAAAGCGCTCCAGTAGAGGCTTGTTATGGGCATCCTTCTTTTCTGCAATGTAAGGGATAGATCCAAACTTATCCACAGCAGACACATTGCTCTGACTGAAGTAGCCCGTGTCGGCAAGAATCACGTTGGGCTTGCCAATCTGCTCTTCACGAGAGGCCAGTTCTTCGAGGGCAGGCTCTACCTGTTGTTTGTCATTGGTCGCCTGAGTAATATGATTTTCAACAATAAGACCACTGTCGTTATCTACTGCAGCCTGCGCATTATAAGCCTGCACAAAACCGTTAGCAGACGTTGGCATTATGCGAGACTCCGGATCGGTCAAATTGACTTGATCTTTGTCTCCGGGACCCGGTGACGGGGCTTTCGGTTCTTTGCCCCGTGGCTTTGTTCCCGTATCTCTGATCGCATTACGACGGGCAACTTTTTCCTGATATTCTGCCAGCTCTTGCTGATAACGCTCTTCAGCTCGTCGCTCAATTTCAGCCTTGGCATCGGCAATCACCTTGAGGCGATCTTCCCTGCGCTTCAGTTCATCAGGAATGGATAATTCGTCTGGCAATTTTTCAGTATCTGCTTTTTCAGCCATCCTGAGGAGCTCTTCAACTTCTGCCTTGAGCTGCTTTTCGAGCTTGCATGCGTGCTTGTAACTGAGCGCCTTGTGTTTGCTGGCATTGGCCTTCATCTTGGTTCCATCAAGGCTGATGGTTCCCAGCTTCAACCATTCTGCCTGTTGCGCAATCAACAATATCTGAACAAAAAGYKCACTGATTTCTTTACGGAAGCGCTGGCGAAAGGTGTTGATACTGTCGTGATCCGGATGCTCGTTGGCGCAGATATATCGAAAGGCGATGGAGTCATACGTTGCTTTCTCCAGTTTGCGGCTGGAAAAGACACCTGTTGCATACCCATAGAACAATAACGACAGCATGAGGGATGGATGCCAGGCTTTAGAACCCCTTCCTTTATAGGCGCTGATCAAAGGTGTGAGGTCTAACTGCTCGACTACCTCTACAACAAAGCGGGCAAGATGCACCTCTGGCAGATAATCCTGAACAGTGGCAGGAAAAAAGTCAGGGATGTCTCGGTCAATGGGTCTGAAAGTCCATTTGTTCATTGGCTGGCTGTCTTTTACGATCTTGCGGGTATTATACTCAAAAGTTGCTCTAAGTCCGACAGGCTCCTAGTCTATCCTTTGCAGGTGCAGTAAAATCCTGCCCGATTATGCTTCGGAACCTTCTATGCCCCTGACTCTCGATAAAGATGGATTTCTCGCCAACCTTGAAGATTGGAATCACGACGTTGCGGAACAGCTAGCCCAGCTGGAAGGACTGACTCTGACAGAAGCCCACTGGGAGATCATCAACGCCACCCGCGAGTTCTATCAGCAATACGACATGGCGCCGAATCAGCGACCCTTTGTGAAGCATATTGAAAAGTGTTTCGGAAAAGAGAAAGGAAACAGCCTCTACTTACTGAAACTGTTTCCGGAAAGCCCGGCCAGAGTCGCTTCCCGCATTGCAGGATTACCCCGGCCAACCAATTGCTTTTAATGAACGGTCACATTAAAGATCACTCAGTGGATTCTCGGCCCAAGGTGAAGTAAAAATCTCATCCAACAGTTCAGAGTTCACTTTGCTGGCATCCGCGAACTTCCATTGCGGTTTATGATCCTTATCCACCAGCACGGAACGAACGCCTTCACAGAAATCCCCTTTCAGCACAGTATTTACAGACAACACCAGCTCGCTCTGGAACACCTCTTTAAGCGACATATGACGTGCTGATGTCAACTGTCGACGGCAGATCGCCGCAGACAGGGGCGAGCCTCTTAACGCCGTTTTACGAGCCGCCTGTAACCACTCATCGTCGGTTTTCAGGTTTTCAAGTCCTTCCATCACTTCAGCCAGCGATGATCTGTCCATCAACCCGGCAATCAGGTCCCTATGTTCGCGCACTTTTGAATAAGGCAACCAGCCGGTACTCTTCTCCCGGTATTCCTGAAGAATCGCATACACCACTTTATGGGCTTCCTGAGCATTCCAATCCGCCTGAGAAAGTGACGCCAGCACATTCTCACGAAACGCCTGATCGATAAAACGATTTGCAAGGCCAACATAAATGGCATCCGCCGCATTTAAACGACAGGCGGTCAGCCCCATAAACAAACCGATTCCTGCCGGCATACGACTTAACAACCAACTGCCTGCCACATCGGGGTACAAACCAATGCTAATCTCTGGCATGGCCAGCATGGAGGTATCCGTCACCACCCGGAAATCAGCACCGGCCATCAAACCAATACCACCACCCATAACAATGCCATTACCCCAGCAAATCACCGGCTTGGTATAGGCATGGATCAGATAATCCAACCGGTATTCGTCTTCAAAAAACCGGGCGGGAGACTCAATCTGTCCGTCCACAACCGCCTGACGCAAAGAGCGAACATCACCACCCGCACAAAAGGCCTTTTCACCACTGCCCTGCATAAACACAGCGACAATATCAGGGTCGTCCTGCCATTGGGTGAGCGCTTGATGCATCTGCTCAATCATGGATGGGTTCAGGGCATTCAACGCCTTTTGAGCATTGAGTGTAACCAGGCCAACTTTTTTATTATCCCGGGCTTCCAGTTCAGATAGCAGAACGTCAGCGGTCATAGCGATTGCCTCATATATCCTATGAAGAAAAAGGATATGTAACAGTGGGGTTATTATCAATGGGGAGGGAGTAATCTTTTGTGAAAGAAATATCAGCAAGACAATAATTTGCCAAACAGAGCCCAACCAGTTCTCCGGTTACGCCGATGACAGCACCGAAAGCTACTACGTCTAGGCGAGCTAAACCGGATGCCCATGGTCACCACCACTTTAATAAGGATCACGACAATGAATTCAACAAAAAACTTCAGCTACGCCTATTACAAAAACGACTACCTGATCAAAAGCTACAGGAAAACGACAATCACACAGCAATTCCCGCCGAGTTGATTAAAGTCAATAATATCAAGGGCTAGAGACTGATCTACTAGTTCAGAAATCGCAGACTATTAAGTAACATAAGTAGTTAACCAAATGAAATCATATATTCCTGACCGACCTGCTCAAACACTCGTATGACTTCTGCTTCAAACGCCTTAAAGTCCATGACCTCAAAGAGATTCAACCATTCATACTTCACCTTTTGCCATAGCATTTCTATCAAGT
>NZ_LUTV01000009.1:27267-67868 GCF_001646945.1 Endozoicomonas ascidiicola | reverse complement strand
AACATAACGAGAAGCCCAAGCCGTTTATATGGACAGCCAAGGCTAATGACATACTGGAGAAGGTAGTTCGAGCTAATTGCCGCTTAAGCAGCAAAAAGAACGGSGCACTACACTAGCTTAAGAAGATTTAGGCTCACCTGCCTTGCAACTGCTAGATTCTCCGCTGCATAGCCCTCACGTGACCTGCAACGATCTTCATCAAAAGCAACATCAAGAACCCAGTGCAATTGATTCTCGATCAACCAGTGCTTTCTTGTGGCTTGAACCACCTCTTCAGCAGACAGCTTGCGGCTGGATATAAAATAACGGATTAATGTACTCCCTTTGCCTTTTTTCTGACTGTCTAACTGGACGGCAGCTATCGTTTTGGTTTTCCAGCCAAATGCGTTGGAATTTTCAGCAATGTCGTTTATAACCCAACATCGACGGTGTTCCATGCGACCATGTGATTTACCTTTCTGTTCGGCAAACTCAAGGCAGGGCGCATCTTCCGGATTTTCTTGCCAAAGCTGTTCGAAAGCTTGTGTCAGTTCGCCATAGAGCTTCTTCTGGTTGCCTTTCACAGCAAGCAAATAGTCTGCCTCTTTCTTTAGGATTGCAGTGGCAATTTTCTTTTGGCAACCCATTGCATCAATAGTGACCAGACTGCCAGCCAGTTCAAGGAGTTTGAGCAGCGCTGGAATGGCGGTAATTTCATTAGACTTGGCATCCACCTTATATTGGCCCAGGGACAATCCAGCTTCGGTGCACCAGGCGTTGACCATGTGAATGGCGTCTTTGCCCTTGTTCCAGGCCGAACCTTTAACCGTCTTGCCATCTATCGCGACGATTCTGCTGTCAGAAAGTTCAAGACCCGAAAGAACGTCCCGTATCCACTGGATAAAGATCTGACGAAACTCATCTGGATCGATTGCAGCAAAAACACGATTAAATGTAATGGCGACAGGAATTCCACCGGGTAAGGTCAGATACTTTCGAAACCATTTTTCTTTAGTTTCGGCGAACAGTCTAATGGCGTTCCAGTCATCTGCGCCGCACAAAATGGCACAAACGGAGATAAACATAATCTCAGCCAGAATATGCGTTGTTTTCTTGGGATCTCGAGGATCGGTGAGTGTGCTGAATTTGGAGAACAGGGCTTTTGCTGACATAGATAGGTAGAAAAAAACGGTATTCTGCCGTTTTTCAGCCCGCCTGTCTGTTCAAAAAATACTCATGTTTTTGCCGTGGTCATTGTCCCAACCCGCAGCTAACCGTTTCAGTTTTATACTGTCGTTGGTTTCCGTGTCCTGAGTGTGGATATTCAGTGCTATTCGGTTAAGGATCGAGACGTTCTCAATGGCGCAATTATTGGTAGTCTGATTTTTATCTTCGCCAAAAGCAACGTCAAGCCTCCAGTGAAGTTTGTTCTCCACCTCCCAGTGCTTACGGGCAATGTCCAGTACCTCTGCAGCACTGAGCTGTTTGCTCATGATGTAATAATGTACCTCCGTAGTGACTTTATTATCAATTTGTCGATCACGCTGTATCATGGCTACTTGCTGTAATCCTTCCCACTTTTTGGCTTCCGTAATTTCAGAGAGGTCTTCCATAACCCAGACCATACGCCGCTCAGTCCGGCCATGTCCTTTTTCCTGCGTTTCTGAATAATTGAAACCAAGGGTCTGCTCCGGGTGCCATTCACATTGTTGCTCAGCTACTTTTTCAATCTGCTTGTGAAGGTTCTCCTGGTTGCCCTTAACTGGAAGCAGATAATCGCCGCCCTGCTCGATGCAGACTTTAACAATCTCTCTCTGGCAGTTGAGTGCGTCTGCAGTGATAACGCAACCCTTTAGATACATAGACCTCAAGAGTTCAGGAACGGCAGTGATTTCATTGGATTTTTCATCAACCTTTCGTTGACAGAGAACCATTCCTGCGCGGGTGCTCCAGGCGCTTACCATATGAATGGCCTTTTTGGATTTACTCCTTGAACCTCGAAGACACTTTCCATCAATGGGGATAACATCCAGTCCATCGCCGGAAAAGTTTCTGAAAGTATCGGAAATCCATCGTGTAAAGCATTCTTGAAAGGCAGTTGGGTCGAGAAGGCAAAAAGTTCGGTAGAAAGTGTCATGAGATGGAATACCGTTGGGTAGTTCCAGAAAAGTAGACAACCAGCCTTTTTTCTTACGGCCAAACTTTGTCATACCCTCCCAAGTCTCAACGCCACAGAGGACAGCACATATGGCGATAATGAGGATATCTATAAAGTTATGTATGCGCATTCCTTCACAGCGGGGATCCGGTACAGTATCGATATAGGTAACCAGTGTATTCTGTTGTAGAGTTTGCATAGCGAACATCTCTGAACCGATACACTATCTAAGCGACAGATACAGTATTATTCAAATTGGTTACTGAAAATAATAAGGAACTTTAGTACCTAGTTGATGCGTAAGCCCTGAGTGCCTCCACCCGAACCTGGACTACTCGAACCGAAAATCCTGAACATTATAAAACCTCTAATTAATCAATATAATTCATCTTCCCTGTTTAAAAGTCCATATTATTCAGACAATGCTATGTAATGAAAATTCAAATCGATCATTGATTTTTCTCTTTCAAAAAATAGAGCGCCCCATAAAAACAGATCAGCCCTGAAAAATCTGCCAGCATATCAGCAAAAGATGGATCACGATAACCAGTCTGCCCCTGTAACACCTCAATCAGCCCACCATACGCCAACAGAAGAACAGGCTTTATAAATACAAATTGCTCTGAAGGATGGGCAAGCTCCTCCATCACAAACGCCAGCATCATAAACACCAGCCCATGCATTACCTTGTCATTCAGTAATGTCGCAGGCCCCTCCTCTTCAACAGGAAGCAATGCCATCACTAACACAGCCAACAGCAACAAATAAAAACCGGTTTTCAACAATGGCGAAGGTAAAGATTTCATCCATTTCAAAATAAACATAGGCACACTCCCTACAAAAAAGCCGGCACAAATGCCGGCTTTTTTGTGTTAGAGCGAATCAGGGTATCTGATCCAGCTCTTCGTTTTCCTTAACAGGCACTATCAGGTCTTCTCGGCTGATCTTCATATACACCAACATATTGGATGCAATATAGATGGACGAATAGGTACCAATACCCACACCCACAATTAGTGCCATCGCGAAATTGTGAATCATCTCACCACCAAACAGGAACAAAGACAGCAGAACCATCAAGGTGGTTCCAGAGGTGGCCAACGTACGACCCAACGTTTGCGTCAGGGAGACGTTGATCACCTCAATAGCATCGCCTTTACGGAGTTTACGGAAATTTTCACGGATTCGGTCATAAACGATAATGGTATCGTTCAAGGAGTAACCGATTACCGCCAGCAATGCCGCCAACACCGTCAGGTCAAATTGCAACTGAAGGAAAGAGAACAGACCCAGAGTAAAAATCACGTCGTGCGCCAAAGAAAGAATGGCACCCACAGAAAATTTGAACTGAAAGCGGAAGGCAATGTAGAGCGTGATCAGCACCATGGCAAACAACATGCCTAAACCGCCCTGATCTCTCAGTCGATCACCCACCTGCGGGCCAACAAACTCGACCCTAACCGCTTCTACCTTACCTTCATAGTTCTGCCCCAGCAGCTTACTGACCGTAGCACCCAGTTTCGGATCATCACCAGGAATACGCACCAGAATATCTTCTGCGGAACCAAACTCCTGAACGACAACGTTATCGTATCCTTCAGCAGCAAGTTGCTCACGAATATCGGCCGTTTTCACCGGCTTATCGTACACCAGTTCAATCAGGGTTCCGCCAGTAAAATCCAGCCCCCAATTGATGCCTTTAGTCAACAATGTTGCTAAAGAACCCACCACCAGTATCAGCGACAGCACCGACGCGAGGCTGCGCAGTCGCATGAAGTTAATGACTTTTAAATCACTCATCACTGCCACCTCAAATATGTAGTTTCTTAAGATTGCGGCCGCCATGGGTGACATTCACCAATGAGCGAGTCAGCACAATCGCCGTAAACATAGACGTCAGAATACCGATACACAGGGTCACCGCAAAACCTTTGATAGGCCCGGTACCCACCGCAAACAGAATGATACCCACCAGCAACGTGGTAATGTTACCGTCAAAAATGGAAACAAACGCGCGGTCAAAACCATCATGAATAGCACGTTGAATCGGTCGTCCGTTACGAATCTCTTCCCGGATACGGGAGAAAATCAGAACGTTCGCATCCACCGCCATACCCAACGTCAGAACGATACCCGCAATACCCGGCATGGTCAGCGTCGCGCCAAACAGGCTCATGACCGCCATCAACAACACCAGGTTGATTGACAGTGCAATGTTCGCCAGCAAACCAAACACACGGTACACCACCACCATAAAGATCAGCAGCAGAATCAGACCAATCACCGTGGAATGAACACCCATCTGAATGTTTTCAGCACCCAGGCTTGGGCCAACAGTACGCTCTTCAGCAAAGTACATAGGCGCTGCGAGAGAACCGGCACGAAGCAACAATGCTAACTCAGAGGCTTCCCCAGAAGAGTCCAGACCGGTAATACGGAACTGATTACCCAACGCACTTTGAATGGTTGCCAGGCTGATGACACTCTCTTCCTGCTGGAAACTTTGAATCGTTTCCTTAACCTTCACACCATCAACGGTTTTGGTCACTACCTTGGTAACAGGCTTCTGCTCAATAAAAATCACCGCCATGGCACGCCCCACGTTATTACGTGTTGCACGGTTCATCACCGTACCGCCATGACTGTCCAAATTGATATTGACCTGAGGCTGCCCACTTTGGGTATCAAAGTTGGACTGCGCACTGGACACCTGGTCGCCAGTAATGATGATGTCTCTTTCCAGCGCAACCGCAGGACGTGCAGAGTTTCTGAAACTGAAGGTTTCGGTACTCACACGGGAAGCATCAGGCAACGCCTCTAAGCGGAACTGCAGGTTGGCCGTCTTACCGAGAATACGCTTGGCTTCTGCGGTATCCTGAACACCTGGCAACTCGACGACGATACCGTTACGACCCTGGCGCTGAACCAATGGTTCAGAAACACCCAGTTCATTCACACGGTTACGAACGGTTGTCAGGTTCTGCCGTACTGCATAATCTTCAACTTCACGAATCGCCGTTTCTGAATAACCGAAAGACACCACCGGGCGACTATTCACTTCCGTATTTTCAACGGTCAGATCTGGGAAATCTCTACTGATAAGTCTCGCCGCTTTATCGCGGGAAGCCACATCATTAAATGCCATCTGTCGTGCACCGTCGGCACGCTCTGGCATAGTACGATAACGAAGCTTTTCCTTACGCAATGCGGTACGGATTTCCGAATTAGCAATATCTAACTTCAACTGCACCGCTTTTGCTGTATCCACTTCTAAAAGAAAGTGCACTCCGCCTGAAAGGTCCAAACCCAGTTTCATTGGGTAAGCGCCGATGGAGGTCAGCCATTCAGGTGTCGTCTGGGCAAGATTGATCGCAACCACATAATCATCACCCAGCGCTTCTTTTACCAATGACTTGGAAAGCTGTTGCTGGTCGGCATGATTAAGACGAACTAACAAAGAACCGTCGTCCAGTTCTACAGATTTAATGTCAACATCCGCGGCAGACAATGCCTGCTCAACACGACGCTGAACCCGTTCATCCATCACTTTGGATGAACTTGCACCAGAGACCTGAACAGCAGGGTCTGCGGGATAAAGATTGGGAAGGGCATAAATAAACCCAAGACCTACCACGACCAGAATCAGCAGGTACTTCCACAATGGATAGCGATTGAGCATGGCTCACCGGTTCCTGATTTAATAAGTATTATACCAATTTTGCTTTAAAATTATGGCTGCGCAGTTCTTTTGACCAACTGGATCTGCTTTGAAGCTCCTCGCCATAGCTTTGGCTATGACTCGTCTCTTCACCTTGCCCAGTTGCCCAAAATAACTTGCTCGCTGCATAATTTAAAAGCGCTATTGGTATTATGCGACTTTAAACGTTTATTGCATGGGCAAATCGAATTGCGCGGGCAGTCCATTCAGTCGTAAAAAAGGCAGCCTAGTGACTGCCTTTTTGTCATTTACTTAATAGCCTTAATCGTGCCTTTTGGCAAGGTCGCTGCTACTGAGCCTTTCTGGAAATTCATTTCCATATTGTCAGCTACCTGAAGAGTGACAAACTCATCAGTAACATTGTTGACTTTACCCAGAATGCCACCAGTGGTGACCACTTCATCACCCTTAGCAAGGCCACCAATCAAGTTCTTATGCTCTTTGGCACGCTTGCTCTGTGGACGCCAGATCAGCAGCCAGAAAATCAGCACAAAACCGCCCAGCATCACCAGCTGGCCAATCATTCCCGGTCCGCCAACTGCTGGCGCCGCGCCTTCGGCGGCAGCTTGAGCCTGACTGATAAAAGGAATCATTCCAATACTCCTAAAACATTCTTACTGTTGATGCAGCAATTTACCTGAAAAATAAACAGTCCGGAAGACAACGCCGTCAATACTGCGTAACAAAGCGTTACCGGAAGTCTTATAACCTAACGGTTTATTGGGACTGACTGAAAAATATCAACCCCAGTCCGGCACTTCCTGACCACGTTTGCGATAGAATTCCACCACAAACGCTTCCAGCTCGCCTTTTTCGATGGCGCCACGCAACCCTTCCATCACTCGCTGATAATAGCGAAGGTTATGAATCGTATTCAGCATGGAGCCCAGAATCTCACCACACTTATCCAGATGGTGCAGATAGGCACGACTAAAATTCTGACACGTGTAACAGTCGCAATTTTCTTCCAGTGGACGCTCATCTTTTTTGTGTGCAGAGTTGCGAATTTTAATAACACCCTCGTCCACAAACAGATGACCATTACGGGCATTGCGCGTCGGCATCACACAATCAAACATGTCCACGCCTCGACGCACTGCCTCCACAATATCTTCCGGCTTACCAACGCCCATCAGGTAACGCGGGTGATCTTCCGGAATCTTGTGCGTAATATGAGAAAGAATACGCATCATGTCTTCTTTACTCTCACCAACCGACAAACCTCCGATGGCGTAACCGTCAAAGCCAATCTCAGTCAGCCCGTCCAGAGATACATCACGCAGCTCTTCAAACATCCCGCCCTGAATAATGCCGAATAGCGCTGAAGGACTTTCACCATGAGCAGCCTTGGAACGTGCCGCCCAACGCAGAGAAAGCTCCATGGACACACGAGCCTGCTCTTCATTGGCATCTCCCGGTGTGCATTCGTCAAAGATCATAACGATGTCAGAACCCAGTTCTTTTTGAACCTGCATGGAGACTTCCGGATTCAAAAACACCTTGGAACCATCCACCGGTGACTGAAAGGAAACGCCCTCTTCAGTAATCTTGCGCAACTTGCCAAGACTGAACACCTGGAAGCCGCCGGAGTCCGTGAGAATCGGCCCATGCCATTGATTGAAATCGTGCAAATCACCGTGCTTCTGAATAATTTCCGTGCCCGGGCGCAACATCAGGTGAAAGGTGTTACCGAGAATGATTTCAGCACCAATCTCCTTAATATCACGTGGCAACATACCTTTAACGGTGCCGTAGGTGCCCACCGGCATAAAACACGGCGTTTCTACTGTACCGCGAGGAAACGTCAGCCGACCACGACGGGCTTTACCGTCGGTCGCCAGCTGATCGAATTGCATAAAACACTCTTCTCTTTTCATGACCGTTTAATCACTTTCAAAAATCAAAAACTACAAATCTCGCACCCATACTTCGAGGTTGTCGCAACCCCCCAAGAACCTCGTTCCCATGCTCCGCGTGGGAATGCATACCGAACTCAGACACAGCGCATAGAAATGAAACATCATCAATCCGTCTTACGTTCCAGCAACATCGCATCGCCATAACTAAAGAAGCGATACCCCTGCGCCACCGCTTCATCATATGCGCGCAAAACATGATCACGGCCAGCAAACGCGCTAACCAGCATCAACAAGGTAGACTGAGGCAAATGAAAATTAGTCACCATCAAATCCACACTCTTAAACTCATAACCGGGGTAAATAAAAATCGTCGAGTCCCCCTGAAACGGCTGAATCTCGCCAGAAGCAGACGCTGACTCCAAACTCCGCACAGACGTTGTTCCCACAGCAACCACACGATTGCCGCTCGCCCGGGTCTCTCGAACCGCCTGACAAACTTGTTCAGACACTTCGATATATTCCGCATGCATCACATGATCTTCGATCTTATCCACCCGCACCGGCTGATAAGTACCCGACCCCACATGCAGCGTCACAAACACCTTATTAACGCCTTTTGCTTCCAGCCGCGCCAGCAATGCTTCATCAAAATGCAGCCCTGCCGTTGGCGCTGCAACGGCACCGTCTTTCTCGGCGAATACCGTTTGATAACGCAGGCGATCACTGTCACCGTCTTCCCGATCAATATACGGCGGAAGTGGCATATGGCCATGTTCCAGCAATATCGGAAAAATTGAAGTTTCAAATCGAAGAATAAACAGAAAATCCTGCCGCCCTTCCACCACAACACGAACAGAACCGTTACCCAACAGCAAAACCGAACCAGGCTTGGGAGATTTACTGGCTCGAACCTGCGCAAGCGCCAGATTATCTTCCTCCACGCGCTCAATCAGCACTTCAATCTTGCCGCCAGTTTCTTTCTGCCCGTACATTCGTGCCGGAATCACACGAGTATTATTCAACACCAGCAAATCGCCGGGCTCCAGCATGCTTTCGATATCTGCAAACTGTCGATGGTTGATGATGCCGCTGTTGCCATTCAGGCACAGCATACGGCTGCCGGTACGATCTTCCGCAGGAAACCGGGCAATCTGCTCATCGGGCAGATCAAAATCAAAATCACTGACTTGCATGGACAATCCGGTAGGTACTCACTACAACACTCTCGCCATTATCTATAAATGCTGCTTATAGTAAGTAGCGCATTAAACAAAGCGTAGAAAAGCTGCGAAGGATACTGCAAAACGGCAACGGTGTCAGGAGAGCTTACCCATAGTCAGCAAACCTTAACCAATAAAATATGCAATAACTGCTTGATCTGAATAAAGTCTTTGATATACTTCGCCGCACTTGAGAGACGCCTCTTCTGGAAAGATTGAAGACTAAAAGAAAGTTTGAAATCAATCGGGAGATAACATAATCTCAACCCAATGCCGGTGTGATGGAATTGGTAGACATAGGGGATTCAAAATCCCCCGCCTTAACGGGCGTGGCGGTTCGAGTCCGCCCACCGGTACCAGATTCATCAAATAAATCCCTCAATGTCCCTGATTGACTAACTTGTCCGTTCGGACACCTTCTACGATCATAGTAGAAATTTAGGTTGTTTTTTTTGTAGAAACGGACACTTTTTTGCAAAAAATCATCTCTATTATTCCAATAACCGGACAGCTTTTCTGAAAATTTTCCGGTCATCTTTGAGCAAAAAAAAAAAATCATTTCACAGCTCAAAATAATCCAAATTCCCCGATATCAAATAGGAATAAAAAAGCCTACCCAATCATTGGAAAGCTGCGTGGTTTATAAAGTGAAATTTCTCGGAACGAGAGTAGGAAGAATATTCAGGAAGGAATTTTAAAAATACAGTTTTTGTTACAACCTTTCAGTTACCTCTCTCCATATTCTTGTGAATTCACCAAACCCATAATTTTTCAACTCGTGCTTCAGCGCTTTTCGCACATAATTATGAGAGGGAAAGACACCAGCACCCAGTAGATCCTGGCACACAGTTTCAACCAATAAAACATTTCTGCGATTTCGCCTTTCTCGCTTTTCATCACGCAGAACATTATTTTTCTCAACCAACCGATAGGTTAATTCTGGAAAATGATACCGCAAATAATTCACGCCAACCTTTAGCTGATCAGCCGCCTGCTTAACAGAAAAAACACGGCTGTGGCCATCTACAATATTCGTCAATTGTTGTTTAACCCAGTCGTACTTATCCGCATTATCATAAGATTTTCTACCATCAAGTTCTGCCACTTTTGCGACAGGATCAATACGATCATGCTGGAACAGCAACACAACCGGGCTGACCTCCACAGCAACACAAAAATTTAACAAAGTACTCAGAGTTGGCCTAGTACCTCGACTTCCATCAGAAAGCCACTGACTGATTGTTGCCTGGGAAAAACAAAGCAGCTGCTCTAATTTTTTTGTTGATGTCACACTCAACTTAGCCATCACTATCTTGATTCCACCTCTTAATAGCTGCAGGAGCTGCATATTTTCTGTTACCCGATGGCGGCTAGCGACAAGATCCAAAAGATACTGTTCTTTTTTCGAAAGCACTTTCTTCCCCATTCCTTTAGCTTCGCTACCAAGAAATGAGCCACACTCAGGACAAAAACCAATCGGAAGCACTCTCTGAACCATGTACTGCTTTGCGCCACACTCAAAACAATTTCCTGCATATAAACATTGATGAACAGGGCATATCGTTAAGCTCTTTAAACTCCAGATTAGCGGCTCATATAAAACCTCTTTATTTGTCCGCCATTCTTGAAAACATTCCGGACACCATTTTTTTGATGGGTGAAATAGCCCCTTCCCCATTGAATCGAGCAATGATTTCCAGGGCAACATCGATAACAAGCCAACACCTTTCTGCCCAGTAAACACTTCTAAAGCATTTAAATACATTTCAGCCTTTGGTCGATACCCATTCATTGCTGAAAATCCATAATTCAGGAATAAATCATTAGACACCGCCCCCTGCCCAAGGGCAGGATTTAAAAAATGACGCAAAAAATGATGCGGCGCTTTCCGGTGAGCATAGGCCAATCGCACAAGATAACTTCCTGCTGACTCAAACATAAACCCATTACCAGAATCCTCTGGTTTTAACTTATATAGAGCAGTTCGAGGAAACTGTTCAAACACACCCATCATAATCAGCACCCCCTGCTTCATCTCGCTCAAGTTTTCGCTGAACACCCTTCGAATCATTTGCAGGCACCACCTTTGTTTTATCACCCAGCAACATTTCTTCAACCTCTAGCATGGATACACGGCAAAAGTAGTCTCTACCCATTCTAATTTCTTTGGCCACCTGTCTCAGTTCACGCGGATCCATGCGATTTGCCATTAAATCTTTAAAAGTCACGTAACTCTTACCTGACTTCAAGGTTCTATAGAGCGTTTTTGTTAGCCAATCCTTAAGAATACCGATGCACCCACAACAAGCGAGATGGATATCTTCTACTTTTTCGAAAATTATGTCTGCGAAAGCTGTAGGGTAACGTTGCAGTAAAGCATCAAGAGCTTCGCCAAAATTTTTTAACTCAGCAACAGAGCCACGCTGATAGGGTCGCAACTCAATAATCTCTGAACGTCTTCCAAGCTGCGCACTGATTTCACCAAATCTCAACAATCGGTAAGTGCCCACCAAAACAATGATACACCCGCTCAAGGTTGCTATTGACTTCAGCATCTCCATGCAACGAAACGCTTCCTTCGGGGTACGACAAGCATCAATAATATGCTGCGCCTCATCAATAATAAGATATTGAACTTTACGTTTTTTCAAAAAACCTTGAACCACTTCAGCGAGATCTGGAATGCTGTTATCTTTCAGTAAAATCCTGGATATTTCTTTCTGGCTAACGCCCTCAGAATAATCCAAAACGTAGTTTCCTCGGTCTAGCAATAACTCTCCTCCTGTCTTCAAAATATTTTTAAATAATGGCTGCCAAGGGAATCGGTCACCTACAGACGCTGGGCACTCAACATAAACAACAGGAACCACCTCAGGATTTTCCTGCATATATGTCTTATTTTCTTCCAACTTCCCCTTGGCAAACTTCTTGGCCGCCCTAGTTTTTCCAGCTCCCGTTGAACCAACCAGCTGAATAAACTCAACCCCCCCGACAGGCTCCGCTTTAATCAGTAAATCATCATAGGCTTCGCTTAGATTCGCATGCTTGATTCTCTGATTTGAAAAGAAATCAATTTTTTCCTCAATAGACGACTGCAATACTTCATCGCCAAAAGTTCGGTTTTCGTGCAATTTGTTTTTCATTAAAGACCTTCCTAAGCCTTGTTAATTTTCGCTTAATACCTGAACATGTCATTTACAGCACTCAATACTGCTCAGACAATTGTACTTTCATTACTGAATGGTACTTGAGGGTCGCTTTTAGAAATCCTCAATATTATTTTCACCTGGCACAATTCTGATCGATGAAGCATCACTATCACTAACCGCTGTAGACTTATTCTCAACCTCCTCTACCCCCTCCCTTAATCGCTTCTCTTCATCTGAAATTTTCCGATTAAATGGAACAGCACGCTCCGCTATCTCTTTTTGAGAGTAAAAGGAATGTGTATAACCGTTCGCCTCTGTTAAAACTGAGCGGTCAATACCGGGAAAATATCGTCCCTCAGTAACCACCCGTTCACATCGTTTCCACCCATCCAGATTACAGTAAACATAAGAGTCATCCTCGGGATCTATACGAAGCTCAACCTCTTTCCCCAACCAATCAGCACTGCTGAATAATTCATGTCCGTAATACAACCCCTTTCTGACAACCCCTTTAACTGGCTGAATAACTCGAGTACGCTTGTTCCCATCATGAGGAAGCATCATAATGCGCAGATTCTCATCATCCGCACCCACTTTTCGATAATCACGCTCACCATGACGTATAAAACTGTCTTCCAAAACCTCGTCCGGGATCATTTTGTGCGCAGGATGCTCTGTTTTGTTGTAGTGCCCATAGAAGAAATCTTCCAAAAGCTGTTTCAATGACTGAAAATCCCACAACGCATTAAGAACAGGGTTTACACTAGCTGACAACTGACGTGGGTTTTTCATAAGCTTCGAATTGCCTGTCAACGTATGAACAACGGCCTCATTAAGCTGTTTAAAGACACTTTCAACTGCCGACCCACCCCGCGGGTTACTTTTACGACTGTGAATTGTCACAGAAAAGTAAGCACAAAATTGTTCGAACTGGACACTCTCAAACTCTGCACCACCGTCAACACAAAATGATTCAGGCAGCCTTCCGTGACGCTTAATCAGCTCTCTGACCACCATCATAACTGAGTTATTGGATGGACTACTCATCGTTAAATAAATTGCCAAAACACTCCGGGAGTACAAGTCAACTATGACCGTCAACCACGGTTTGGCAGGTTTTTTATTGGGAAACTTCAAAAACTCATCAAGCTGAGTATGATCAACATGAAGATATTCAAATGCACGGGTTCCCCGCCTACTTTCTATAACACCATCACTGGTTGTGATGGGCATCAATGCATTAGCTTTCTTATGACCCTGCCTGGTTCGAACCCGCTTGCTAAGACTCACAGTTTTAATCCGGCGCCTCATCCAACTGTACGACCCCGGCTCTACACCTTCATCCTTACAAAGCCGAACATAGTCACGATAACAGGCAGCTACACTTTTACACTTCGCATCAAGATATTCTGACTCAATAACATCATCAGCCAACTCCAAAGGCTTGCCATTAATGAATGATTGACTATTCCCCTTGCCGCGATGATTATCAACCAGCTCCGCAAGTCCATTTCCTCTGCGATCAATGCCTTCGGCATATCGCTTCATATATCGTCGCAGTGTTCTTGTAGAGCATCCCAAATACTCTGCTGCTTGTTGGCGATTCATATCTCCCATTAGCACTTGATGCAAGGTGTGATGCCGCTTAAGCGCCTCTTTTTGATGATCTTCATTAGCCGCCAACATCATCTGTGTTTGCTCATCATTCAGCTTATCGTTGCTCTGATCACCCTCTACAACTTCTAATTCTTTAGATTTGATCAGCTCTCTAACATCCTGAATCCTTACAGGCTTTAGCTGAGACAAACCTTCACCCGTAATTTCGATCAGCACCGTTTGCCTTGAAGGATCAATAGACTGAAGCTTCCATACCTGTCCTCCTCGCTGGCAAACCATTCCCTCCTTAACCGCCATCTCCGAAGATTTAAAATGAAACCCATTCGATGGTTTCACATCTCTTGTTGTTATATACACTTGACACGCACTTTTAGACGTAAAGACCCTGCACGTTTCAGGCTCAGACAGCAGCTCTCGCTCCATGGCCACATAAAGTGCGCCAGAAGCAACAAGCTGCAACACATGATCAATTTTTAAAGCGGGATGCCCAACCAAAAACTCACTAATAGTCATCGTAGGCGAACTGCCGATAAAGCTGACGCAAGCCTGTTCTATCTCACTGGAAACAGCTTCCTTCTTCTTTAGCACTCTTATGTAGTCCAATAAATGCCTGATGTTGGCCAAAAGCTTGGGGTTACAATCCGCATCAGTAAAAAACCGATATTTAACACCAGTACGCTTAAGTTCCCGTTCCATCACTGGCGAACGAAAACACCCCTCAACTTCGTCATAGATATATCTGTCCGGATATTTCTCACAGAGCTCCATGAGTTCAGCCACCCGTTTACACTCAACAAAAGAAACTGCATCTTCTTCAACCAAAAAAGCATCCGGCGTGTGTCGTATTCCCTGACGCTTACCATTTTTCATTACTGGCGATATCTGAAAAGTAATTGGCTGATCGAAGATCCCCCGAACAGAGGGCTTCATTTCACTCATTATCTGAAGCGCTTTCTCTAAATCACTTTCTGACTTGTTGACAACTCCCATCAGCGGGCTTGGGAATAAACTGGCTCTACCCGGCCCCCCTCGATTAATGTGTCGAACTGGGTTACCCATTGATTGCTGAACATAGTCCAACCCTTCATCATTCACACCCAAACGCTCAGCGTTAGCCTTAACATACTCCAGCAGCGCTTTTGGCTTATCCATGCAGAACTCCTATATTCTTTTTTTTGCGTAGCTTTATATTCAGAATTCACAAACTTTTTCGTTAACTCAATCATTTTTTTTCAACCACTTGCACTTGACCCTGAAACATAAACAATGTTACATTGGCTATTAGCCAAAAATATAAATTAATTTTTTTTACCGTTGTAAATCAGCAGGTAACGGAAATAAATTTTATGTATATCCGGCAGGATTGCTCCAGCATGACAGGATTACTGCCTATTAATTCCATGGAAAATAATTTCAAAATTTTCTGATTTTCTTGATTTTTAGCATATATGCTGTCAGCTTATATGCTTATTATAGACTTTTTATGACATTTAACCAGGAAGAAAAAGATCGCTTTATTAAAACTGTCCGCGACAATATCGTTTGTGCTTTAAACAAAGCATCATCAAAATCGAAGCCTGGTTCTCATATGACAAAATCAGAACTGGCTACCTTATTGGGCATAACACCACAACAACTCTTCAAAATTCTCAAAAATGGTAATCCAACCCTTGCTACCATCTGGCAAATCAGCACTGCATTGAATGTATTACCAGAGTCTCTCTTTGCTGGCACAAAGCAGGGTCAAAAAAAACGCATTGAACCCAATATGGAGAAAATGCTGAATGATAGAAAAAAACAGTCATAGCCAGCGTATACACTAGACAGACTTCTTACGGTGGATATTAAGGAGTGTTCCACGTGCGCTTCAGCAGTACTTCGCCATCGAAATCAATTGATTCATTACATGAATAACGTCTCTTTTTCGCTGCCCTCGGAAACAGCGGACAAATCCCTCTATCCTAAGAGACAGGCTTAATGCATAGCAGTCCTTACTAGGTGACTCCCAAATAGCTACAACTCAGCAACTCATAAGCCTACAGGCTAGGTTACATATAAGCTTTAATGCTGAAAGAAAATGATATAACCTCTCTTCAAACTTACCCCCTTGAAAATTTACTGCCAAAGAATCTGCCTGAATAATTCTAACCAGCTATGACAAGTAGCTACATGCTTACTACCTAAAACACCACATCGGTAAAACCGTATTCCCAAACCCTGCCTCATCACCTATGTTCACCCTTTCACCTGCTTATACCTCCTTCATGCGCCGCATACTATTTATCTCCACACTTGCAGTAATAACTCTTACATTCGGCATCGTCACTTTGACCAAATCCGCTCAGGACGAACAGCTGAAATCGGCCATGTCGCTAGTGCACCAAGGTGATTTTGTAGAAGCCATCAGCCGGTACCAGGACTTACTGGCTCCGGAAGAGTTGGATAATGACATAGATGAATCCCACTATCGCGCGTGGATTAATGCATTACTACTGTTCGGAGATAAAACCCAGGCAAATACATTACTTGAGCAGCGAACAGCACTGTTAAAAAAGTATCAACCTGAAGCAGAAAAACGACTGCTGACAATCACTGCCGCTTCGATGTTTTCGAAATTATTGAATGGCAATCCGCAAGGTGCCATTGACGACTATGTGCAGTTACCGACTACTATCCGCCGTGAAGGACCAGAAGCCGGAAACCTCTTCCTGTTATTGGGCGATGCATCAAGGCAGCTCAATAACGTTCCAAACGCAGAATACGCTTACCAGCTGGCCTTGCTGAACACTGGCAATCATCATTCGAAAGTCACCATTTTGCTCCACTATGCAGGGTTGCTCTACGAAACACGAGGGAGCCAAAAAGCCATTGAGCTACTCAGTCAGCTTGACGACTTTAACCCGGATGTTCAGCCTGAAGTCTTACCCATCTATTTTAACGACAGAGCACTGGCATTCGCTTTTTACGGCCGCTTGCTAATTGATAAGGCAAAAGCCAATCCAACGCTTCGAAGGGATACCGCAACCAAAGCGCTCAAACTCTATGAAGAAGCCATGAAATCCCTCAAAAAACTGCCCAGAACAACCATGTTCCAAGGAACAAGCCTCGCAGTCACACTCGAAGCGGCAAGAGCCTTTGAAGATATGGGCTACCGAGAACAAGCGCTGGCGCTTTACGAGTTATTAGATGGCTTTCTTGGCAATCAAAAACCCAACAATCCGCTATTCGCCCGGGCATTCTGGGAGGTCAAATTCCGTCAAAGCCAGCTCCAAAAAGAAGATAAATCGATTCAGGCTCACTTGGCTATGTCCCGGGTCAATGCATTTACTAACACCATTCCCGCCGACAGTCCTTTACTGTTCGCCCCTAAAGCAGAGCTGGCCTGGAAACTAATAGACATTGGTGAGACCAAAACAGCAAGAAATCTACTCTTCAATATTTTCGATACCTATAACCAGCATATAGATGCCTTCGGTACCTGCGACAATGGTTTAGACAGTCTTTACGCCAACAATTTGCTCAAAGCACTCACTCCCAGCGAGCTGGTTTTCATTGCTGATGAAGTACTGCAAAGGTTACTTATGGCAAATAGCCAAGGTCGCAATATCTGGCAGTCACGAAATTGTCGAATGGCGCTGTACACCATCATGGATGCCATGGAGAAATTTCAGCACCTGTTCCCTGTAGAATCCCACCCTGCTGAAAGGGCAAAACTGGACAGCATTAATGTACTGGCCGCACAGTTGCATCGCTACAGTCCTATGGCTCACTCTCTGGCCATTAGAAAACTCAAGCGCGATACACAGACACTGCCTTACGGTTCGATGATCAATCGCCTTCTCTCTATCGGTGAGGAACAGCATCGTCTAAGAGTGCAATTGCGAGACTCTATGACAACGCAGGGGCAATCAGCTCAAGCGGACGAACTTGCCAAAGCGATAGAGCGTCTGACAGAAGAGCATCAATTGCTGCTGATAAAGGTACAGAAACAATACCCCAATGCTGTGATACCTACATTGCCAGCCCCAGCCCACCCTGCATCCATCATGGAAAATTTAGCCGATGACGAAGCAGCTATTCTCTGGGCAGTGGACGACTATGGATCAAAAGCCATTGTGATCACCAAACAGCGAGTGCAGTCAGTGGCACTGCCCATCGACCTTGCTGATATGGATAAACTGGTCAACGACATCCGTCTGACACTGGATCAGCCAGACATCCGCTCCCCCATAGATATACGACCTTTTGCCATGGAGCCAGCCTTTCAACTCTATAAAGAGGTGTTTGCACCGCTAATCCCCCTTCTCAAGGATAAACAGCGCCTCTATCTGTTGCCCGATGGCCCACTGTCCAAGCTGCCGTTTCAAGTGTTACCCATGGCGCTTCCAGAGAAACCCGTTAACTCAGCACTGGACTTTATCAACTATCGAACCGTTGCCTGGCTTGGCGACCAGTTCCAGATGAACTATCAGCCATCGCTAAACAATCTCTACGATCAGCTGATTGCCCAAAAAAGCGGGAAGACGTCAGCCTCTAGCCACCCGTTAGCGTATGCCGGATTTGGCAACCCTGTGATGCCCAATAATGAAGAAAGCGCTATTGTCGATCAGCTATTTTCTTCTACCAGTAACCGTATCAATAAAGTTCGCCAGTCATTGCAGTCGTCCTTTAACTTTATGGGCGACAGTGCATTAGAAAACCTCAGTCGTTTGGCTCCTTTGCCAAAAACCGAGCAACAGTTACATGCCATTGGTGAAATACTTGGTGAAGATGATTATATCTATACTGGTAGAGCCGCCACCCTTCAGCAGCTGGAACAACTGCCTCTGGAAAAATTTGAAACCCTGGTCTTTGCCACCCACGGTCTGACTGCCGGTAAAGACATGCCTGAACCCGGCTTGGTGATGACGCCCAACGGGAATGACTTCACTTCTGCCATTCTCGATAGCAGCACCATTGCCGGGCTTAACCTGAATGCCGATCGTGTGGTGCTGTCTGCCTGTAACACCGCAGAATTGGGTCAGGATAACGGCCTTGCCAGCCTCAGTACTGCGTTTTTTCAGGCCGGTGCCAAAAGTCTTTTAGTGTCCCACTGGTCTACGGAACAGTCGGCTACTACGGAACTGATGGTCAGCGTCTTTCAACACATAAAGCAGTATCCGGAACAAGGCCTTACCCCGGCACTGCGTCATGCAGCACAAACCATGCGAGATCACGACAAAAACTCGTTTCACGCCCACCCCATGTTCTGGGCACCTTTTGTGGCCATTGGCCAGGATCAATAAAGAAGTCAGTGTATGAGCAGTAAACCAGCCCCCGATATCATGGCGGATGAAGCACTCATTGAACGCTACAACAATGGGGATGCTGCTGCTTTCGATATTCTCTATGAACGCCATCGAAAGCAGTTCTACAACTTCCTGGTAAAAACCACCCGGGACACTTCCCTTGCAGAAGACATCTACCAAACCTGCTGGGAGAAAATCATCGAAAAACGGGATGAATTTGTGCTGCGGATTCACGCCGGTGATCCGCCGTTTAAATTCATCAACTACCTCTACACCATGGGGCGAAACGCTTGGCTGGATCACACACGGTCTTCAGCCTACAAAACTCAGATATCAATGACGTCAGAAGACGACGATGAACCATCGCCATTTGATGGTATCAGTGATGACGATTCATCCAACCCCGATGAACGTTATCGCCACCAGCAACTGCTGAACAAAATAAACGACGCTATTTCACTGCTGGCACCTGAGCAACGAGAAGCTTTTCTCTTAACCCGAGATAATCGCCTCACCCTGGAGCAGGTTGCTGAAATACAAGGCGTGGGCAGAGAAACCGTGAAAAGCCGCAATAAATACGCATTACAGAAACTCAAACACCTTCTGCAGGAGTGGCTGCCATGACCAACGATCATGAACTGCACGCGTTCGAAGAGGCCATTACGCCACTTGCCCAAGAGGCCATGGTTGAACCACCCGCACACCTGGATAATGCCATCAAGGCAAAAGCCCGAAGAGCGGTGAGTGCCGGCCCAATGTCTGCAACGACTGCCCAGAAAAAACAAGGCATCTTCCGTCGTAAGGAGTTATGGCAGGTTCCACTATCGCTGGCAGCCGGGCTAGTGTTGGGTGTATTGATTATGCCGGGCATGCAGTCGACAGAGTCAACATCGCCACTGTCATCGGATATGGTATTTATGGGAGATAAGCACTCTGCGCCAGTTGAAGCCGAGCCATTGGCCAATCAACCACCGGAAGAATGGCTTCGCACTATAGCGGGTTTATTATTGCAGGGTGAGCCTCGTAAGGCGGAAGCATTATTATTAGAATTTAATCGTCGATTTCCAGATTACTCACAAGATTAAAATTTAATCTCTTTACACTGCAAGCCCTCTTGGCAGGGCTTGCAAACATAAAAAATCATAGACCTAACAATTTCCTTACCCAGGCTTCAGACGCTTTATTTGTAGTGATCGTTTTCTTTCGCAGGACTCTTTTTTGGCTCACTGCTACCTTCTTCGCTTTATTTCTCGGTTTCACCGTGCCTTTAATGCTCACCGCATTAATCACTCTACAGCCACTGTATTGATCTCTGTTTTTCTGCATAGTCAGACAGTATTCCAAGTCATGAATCCGGTTTTTAATAACAATCTTTTCTGAAATATCGCGAGTCATCTTCAGGTTATGTCTTAGTGTATTCAGCTTGAGCTGAATATTGTTAACCTCAGCATAAGGGTCTCCCTTTGCACAAGACGATTTGATCATGGAATGAACTAGACTGGTTGTATATTGCATATCACTCTCTATCAGTATTTCGTTAAGTTGTCGTATAAAAAAAACGCTATACTTCTATAACGAACGGAGATCAGAGGTGGGGCTAAAAAAATATTATTTTTTTGCAGATATAGAAAAACACCCCGAAAACCAATCACATAAAGGTCTTCAGGGTTAAGAAATGAACATTGAGCAATATAAACACTTCCACCGTTCCCCACATCAACACAAAGAACGGCAGAAGATTTTATTTACACCTGAGGCATCAGGACTCAGCTCCATGACACATCGGCGTCACCGTATACAGTGTCGGGCTGGTCTTCCAGGCCGCTCCGGAAATCAAATCGATAGGAATTGAGATCAGTCCGAAGTCCACAAAGAAGCCCAGCAATGTGGTGGCATCAAACGACTCACCGGTTTCGATAATGATATCTTCACAACCTTCCTTGGTGACTTTGATAGTATGCGGATTACCCCGCCCAACCTGGGCAACCGCATCATCAATGCCGCGTCGTACACCATCCACGTAAATCGTGGTTCCTCTTTCCAGGGAGTTTACCGTCACGGTATCCTGGGTTCCTTTAATTACCGAAGCACAACCTGTCAGAAAAACAGACAGAATACAGGCAGACGCTATGACAACTTTGTTCACACATAACTCCAAAAAAATGTGCAGAATAAAACCACGCTTTAAAAAACGCTGAAGTTAATCTTCAGCTTCACTATAAAAACCAACCCCAGCCATCGCAGCGACTTCATCAAGAAAGTAATTCCACAATGCCTGAGACTGACTCTTAATTTTTACTTCTGATTCAGAGAACTGTTTGTCCACCGCCCAGCGAACAGTTCCATCTGCTATACGATCCTTATATCCCGGTCCTTTGCCCCACTCTCGCTGCTGGGCATACCAGAACTCACCATCCTGTTTCAGCGTTTGGTCCAGAGATAAGGTGGCCAGTGCAGCACCTTGTTCATAAATTTTCTGAATCTCTACATCCAGTGTGGCTCTAATTTGATGCACTAATCCTGTGGCACCGGACTTCTCCCCCAAACGTTGCTGCAAGTTGTCCAGTAACGACATGAGCTCTGCCTGGTTTGGCTCAAAGTGCCGAACCAATTGACTTCTGCACGCCTGAGCAACCACATGGTACACATCCAGGTTGTACCAACTCCCCCAGCGATTGACACTGGCCCGGACACTGCCGAGGTGAGTTACCCGAACCTCCCGGGCTACAGTCTCGAAGAAACTCTGCTGATTCCAAACACTTCCCGACGCTTTGTACAACCAGGGCTCAATGGTGGCTCGAACGGTTTCAAGATCCGGGTTTTCTCCCAACCTTTTTGCCTGCTCACTGAGTTGACTCACTGATTCTGCAATGCCATCGATCTCCTGATAAATGCGAGCCTGTAAGCGCATCAGCTGATCAGCAATGGCCATCAATACTGGCGCTGTGTCATCCTGTTTCATATTATGAAACTGAATAGCCACATCACTCAGCTTCAACGTTTGCTGAATCTGCTGCTCAACCTGTTCCTGGCGAATCGCCCGCCCCAACTCAATATCGCCCACCGGCTCATCAACCCCGATCACATTCTCGGCATCACCCGGACGATCCAAAACCAGCAGCAAAGTTTCATCAGCCAAGTATTTTGATTGCCCACCTTTTACTGCCAACTCCAATAATGATTGGGTGGCTTTATCCGGTGCATCGTTAAAGCCAGTACACAAAACATTCAGAGTACGTCGGCTATTCATCTTCTCCGCCAGATCTGCACGGTTGGCGGTATCATCAATACCTTTGGTATCCAGTAGGCATAAATCTCCCGGTAAATCCGCAAAAAATGGCAGATTCAACGTAATGATGATTTTCTCCGGTAAAGAAGCACTGGCATTTAACCCATTATTCAAGGCAGAAAACGTTGTCTTAATCCAATCCAGCAGCTTTGATTGATCTTCCAACGCAGGAGCAAACCGAGTCTGCTGACGGGCTTCCAGATTAATTCTGCTTTGCAACGCAACCATAAATCGCCTGGCATCTCCTGACTCAACCAAAAGATCAGCTGCATGGTCAGTGGTAAGAACTTTGCCCGCTGGAGTTTTTGTCAATTTCACGGGCAGGTTCAACATATTACGCAGAGCACGCTCAATCTCACTGCTTGGGCGAACACCGGCACCACTGCCTTCCGCAGAGTCGCCCTGTTTAAACGCCAGGTACTGTGTGAACTCTTCCAAATAGGCGTGAATGGTTTCTGCAGTTGCAGGCACTGCCTCAATTTTCGGCTCACTGCCAAAACGAAGCTCTACTTCGCAAACCGTGGTACGACCACTACCAGTATTTAACACTTCACCTTTAGGGGTTTGCAGGCCCAGCAAATGGCAGAGCGCCGATGTTTTGCCCACGCCTACACGCCCCATAAAGGCGATAGTCCAATCACCCCGGTAGAAATCAATAATCGCTTTATCCAACAACATGCGGGTATTTAGCAGCTTGTGATAGAGAGCCGTTTCAGGCTCAACCAAAGCAAGGGCTGTTGCGATCTGATCACCTATTTCCAAGGCTTTATTGCGGTACTGTTGTTTTTCAGGGTTCATAAGGCATGTTCCATGTAAATCAAAAAGTTATTGATATAACGGAACAAGGTGTGAGGTGGGTCTAAACAAATTTTTATTTTCTTGGATTTGTTTAATTTTGCATACGGTCAAGCAATGAAAAGGTTCGTTACTGGTAATGGTCGGCTAAAGATTTACGACATACAATCGGATCAAATACAGCTGGCATAAGCAGACAAAGTCAAACAGCCATATACCAAAAGGTCTGCCTATCAAGCTACTGCGTAATGTCACAACTACCTAACTCTTACCTCTGCCCGTATAATTTGTGCAACCTGAAAATCATTCCAATCTGAGCTTCCTGATCCTGCGTTATCAAAATTCGGCAAGTAATGTTGGCGCAAATCATTGGGGAAACCTGGGTAACAAAAAACAGTATCCGGTAAACCCATAGCATGAGGATCAAGAATCAATAATTGGAAAAATAGTAGGATCTACGTATAGTCACGCTCAATGAATAGTGCCGTAATAATACGGTCATCGAGCTGCTCCCTACTGAAACGAGTCGATTCGATTTCAATTAAGGGGCTTACAGATCATATACGAAGTATTCATACTTATTTCAAAGGACATCGGAGACATTGAATACTGACTCTCAGTACAAATTGTGAATTGATCGTGTTATCGAAATACTGTCTGGGCATTTCCAGCAGATAACTATCAGCTTGATTTTGGCTTATCTATGTTAGCAATTGAAAACAACCCATTTCGGGTTATTGGTGTTCTGGCAAATGCCAAAGAAAAAGACATACACCGTCAAAAAGTAAAAATCAGTAAGTATGTTAGCGTTGGCAAGAGCGTAAGCTCTGAATACGACTTTGAATTTTTATCGCCTCTGGAACGGACTGAAAAATCCGTTAAAGATGCGTTCGCAAAAATTGACCAAAGACAGGATAAACTAGAGCATTCTTTGTTCTGGTTTGTTAATTGTTCTCAGTTCGATGAGATTGGTCTTTTTCATCTTGGTGATTCTAACCAGGAAAGGGCAATAATAACATGGGCGAAGGTTATTGATGGCCGGGAGGTAACCTCTAAAAATATATCCACTCTGAACAACTACTCAACACTGCAACTTTGCTCGATCTCTGAAAATCAATTTTCCAGTGGAATCGCTAACAAACTGAAACTTATTCAGGCCCATGTATTTCCTGAGTTCGTTGCGGCTGTAACAGACGATAGCTTTATCGTAGATGCTCATAAACTATCACAGAATTTCATCAAACGTATTGTCCAGCTGCAACTGAATAACAGCAAGCCTGAGACGGAGATAGTAAACAGCTTTTCACAATGCGAACAGTGGGTGAAGGACTTCGTAGCCCAGAGCTTTTGCGAAGATTTAATTTTTGATATTGAACGAGCTGTCACCGCTACAGAGAAGCAACGGAAAAAAGAGAAAGAAAATACCTATTCTCTGGCTGTTACCTTAAAAAACAATGTCATATACAAGCTGAAAAAGGTTTCAGACTTGATAGGCACTCACCACATCAAATTCAAAACTGTTTCTGATGCCGTTGCTCAAGAAATCGTTAATTGTGATGTTGCTTATTATAATGCGTCACAAGAATCCGGAAAACTCTTTGATCAGTCTCTGGAGCTGCTTGGTTATGCAAAAATGTTTGCCGTCAGCGAAAAACTAAAGCGCGATATCCAGGGTAATATAGATGACATGCTCAAACGCAAAGAGCAGCATCTTGTCAGCAAGTATTATGACGATATTTTCGAGGAAATCGAAAATTTTAAGAAAAGGTATGTGTCTATTGAAAACACGCAAGCGTTTATCAATATATGCATACCTAAACTCAATGCATATTTGTCAAAACAAGGACGAACAGAAGATTTCATAAAACTAAGCAGTATTGTTGTCACAGTAGCGCTTAACGCTCTCATTGAGAAAGTCAATGGTGTGCAGAATGGTGGTTATACCAGTGAAATTATCACAAACACCTTTAGTCGTGCCTGCACAGCCATGAGTAGTCTATCCAGACTTAACATGAATGCTGAAACTCGTGCCAGGTTCAACACTAACAACCAAACAATCACCGACCTGCATAGCAAGGCATCGGTGTGGCATCAACAGCAGCAGAAAAAACAGGAAGGCTGTTATATCGCCACCATGGCTTACGGGGATTATGAACACCCTCAAGTCATTAAACTGCGTGAATTCCGGGATCAAATTCTGGCCAAAAACTGGCTGGGGCGGAATTTCATCAAATGGTATTACAAATACTCACCGCTTATGGTGCAGACATTAGAGAACAACCATACGGTAAACAAGCTGGTAAGAAGTTGTCTGGATGGTTTCATTATGCTGATGGGTAAAAAATGAAGAAGTTAATTATTGGGTTGTTAACATTCTATTCAGTGAGTCTATGGGCGGATACGGTAGAAACACCTACATCCCCTGTCGCTCAGAACGTAGAGGTAAGATTGACCGACGTTGAAACTGTCTTGAGCGACCTTCAGGCTCAGTTCGATATGTATAACCAAAACTTTGAAAGCATCAAACAACGGTTCGATGTTTTCGAGCTGGTCAAGGCCAACAATCAAGTCAAAATCCAGAACGCTGAACTGCAAAAGCACTATGCTGAACAAACGAAACAATCTGATGTGTTGAGTCAACAATTGAGTCAGCAACAGGCTCTGGTTGATAGCGTTAACTCGGCAGTCTCTGAGCTGAAGGCAAGCCTTGCAGGTGCAGATGAAGCATTGAACACACTCAATCAACAAATTGCTGAAGGTGAATCGACGGTTGCAATGCTTAACAAAGAGCTATCCAGCCAGTTGCAGGAGACAAACACCACCACACAGGCAATGGTCAACCAATTTACCCTGGTTGCTATCGGCTTTGGTATTGCAGTGCTTTTGATCGGTGGTTTCATTTTCATTCTGCGTCGCAAAATAGATGCATCCGGAGTGGATATGGAGCAGAAGATTCATTCTGCTAAAGCGTCTTTGGAAGAGAATGCCCTTAGCCTGGATCTAAAGTTGGTTGAGGTGCTTGAGAAGCAGATGCAGCTTTCGCAAGAGCAGAAAGTCATCACTGTAACGGAACAGCAAGATGTCGAACCAGACCACTCCCTGTCGCTGAAAGTAGCTGATGAAATTACTCGTATGCAGAAAAACATCTCCCAGATGGATCAGGGGGTTAAGGGCTTAAAACCGCTAACTAAAGGCTTGGAACGAATCCGGAAGAACTTTATGGCTAATGGTTATGAGATTGTTGATCTCTTGAACAAGCCATTTGATGATCGCATGAATATTGATGTTATTAATATGATCGATGATCCTAGCTTAGGAAATAATGAGAAAATTATCGTTAAGGTATCCCGCCCACAAGTCAATTTTAATGGTGCACTTATCCAGCGTGCACAAGTAGATATTGCAGTAAATTAAGGAGTTAAGATGAAACGTCTAAATGTAGATTACGGTATTGATTTGGGAACTACTAACTCTGCTCTAGCTCGAGTTGATGGTGAGAGACTGACGATAATAAAATCAGTCGATGATCAACGGGACACTACACCTTCATCAGTAGCATATAACAAAAAAGGCGCACTACAGGTAGGCACGGCTGCATACTCCATCTATCGAGAAGAATGCAAAAAAAGCATGAGGCGGAACATTGACTTCAATGCATATATTGAATTCAAGCGCACTATGGGAACCGATGAAAGCTATTATTCCTCTCATAAAAGTGAAAGCTTCTCATCTGAACAATTATCTTCTGAAGTGCTGAAATATTTGAAGGGTTATGTATCCGATGAAAATATAGACGCAGCTATCATCACGATTCCTGCCGCCTATACCATGAATCAGATTGATGCTGTAAGAAGAGCAGCCTCTCTAGCCGGAATGAAATATATTGAAACTTTACAAGAGCCAGTTGCCGCCGCCATGGCCTATGGTGTTGAAGGCAAGAATAAAGATGGTTTCTGGCTCGTTTTTGACTTTGGCGGTGGAACTTTTGATGCCGCACTTGTTAAGGTTGATGAAGGCATTGTGAAAGTTATTGACTCAGCTGGCGACAATCGCTTGGGCGGAAAAGACTTGGATACCGCCATCGTCAATAACCTAATAATTCCGCATATACAGTCAAATTATGAAATTGATGACTTATTAGAAGACCCAATTTCTAGCTCTGAATTTCGGTCGGGCTTAAAGTTCTATGCTGAACAGTTAAAGAATCAACTTTCCTTCCAAGATGAATACGAACTCTACATCGAAGAAGGCGAGGTTCGAGAAGATGATAATGGGGAGGATATTGAGATTGATTTCACAGTCAACCAAAAAGAACTCAAAGTCGCCCTTGAACCTGTAATTCAAAAGGCGATTAATATTAGCTTGGATCTTTTAAATCGCAATAATTTAACCTGCAATCACTTGATTTCACTAATTCTAGTTGGCGGTCCAACATTATCACCGGTGCTCAGAGACATGCTCAGAGAGCAAATTTGCGCACCGGACACAAGTGTTGATCCTATGACGGTGGTTGCTCGGGGAGCTGCTATTTATGCTTCAACTGTTGTATTACCTGAAGAGCTGATTGACTCCAATCGCGATAGAACTAAAATTCAACTAGCCCTTGATTATGAATCGTCAAGTGTTGAATTGAGTGAGTTTGTAACACTAAAAACCCTTCCTGGAAAAACTGAAGGCATAATTCCAGATATGATTTATGCGCAATTAAAGCGCAATGATGGCGCATGGACTAGTGAAAAGTTTGAAATTGACTCCGTTGGTGAAATATGTGATGTCGACCTTGTAGAGGGTAAAACCAATAGCTTCAACATTATCCTTTTTGATAACACAGGAAATCGAATAGAATGCGAGCCAACATATTTTAGCATTATTCAAGGCTCCGTACTTGGAGGTATGCCACTACCCCATCACATTGGCATTGAAATACTAGAAATTTCATCGAGCAACTTCGCATTTTCTGCCCTGAAAGGCTTAGAAAAAAATACTACCTTGCCATCTACTGGAACACCTAAAAAAGAACTAAAAACTCAAAAAGATATTCGTCCAGGCATGAAAGAGGATTTTCTTAAAATACCTCTATATCAAGGAGACTATGCCGCTGAGGGTACTAAAGCCATTCTCAATGAGCATGTCTATGATGTAATAATTTCTGGAACAGAAATCCCAAAACTACTGCCTGCAGGAAGCTCTGTAGAGTTAGCGGTCTCAATTGATCGTAGCCAAAAAATCAAGGTCGAAGCATACTTCCCATATCTGGACTACACCTTTGAAGTCAATGTCCCAACAGACGTTGTTCAATCTGTTGATTCCAGAAAACTGGTCAATGAATTCACTTCCGCCAGTGATGTGCTAAATGATATCGATGCTCCTGAGGAGCTGAGTACTCGGCTCGAAGAAGCAGAGCGGCAGTTAAGTGCCAATCCTGAGTCAATGGATACCAAATTAAAGGCACGAGATGAGTTAAGGAAAGTTCTTAAAGAAATCGACCTCCTGAACAAAGGCGCTGAATGGCCAAACATGGAGCGCAAGCTCAAACATGAGTTCAAGCGTCTCGAAGATGCCAATACAGAACTGGGCGATGATGAGACAACACAACATGTCGATTCCATCCGGAATGATCTGACTGATGTACTGCGGTCACAAGATATCAAAGCCGCAAAACAGCTCTTAGAGACAATCGGCAGCCTGTTCTTCCAGCTTACAAAGCTCTATCAATTTATGGGTTTTGTTCGTGACTTTGATAATCATTTCGACAGCTACCATTGGACTGATAGAATTGAGGCTCGAAGCCTGGTCAATGAAGCAAAAGAGCTGGTAGGTCAACGTGCAGGCGTTGAAGAGCTTGGCCCAGTACTCTTTAAACTTTTTGCATTAATGCCAGACAGTGAACGCTCTGAAATTGATGACAGCCTACTTGCAGGATAATACGTAATGAGTAGCGACTTATTGCCGCTGCTTAGTCGAGGCCAACGGGTAGGTGATACCTACCAGGTTGGCTTCCTGCTAAACGCAAGCAGTTGGAAACAAACCTACCGTGTAACAGACAGCTCTGATGGCTGCTTTGTCTTGCAGCTATTTATCTCAAAAGAGAATGGTACTGAGGCCGGACAAAAACAGGCAGCCCTTTTGCAGTGTTGCAAAGATGATTTTGCACCGGTTTTTATTGCTGACGGAATCCACAAGGTTAATGGTCAGCCATTCTACTATCTGGTTCAGAAACATATCAGTGGTGAGCTGCTGAGTGAAAGACTCAGCCGGTTGAATGGCATTTCAACGGTGACGGCAAAGCATATCGCTCTGGCCCTATTGCATGGGCTTAATTCACTGCACTCGGGTGAAAAGCCCATTATTTGCAACCATCTTTCCTGCCAAACCATTATGATCAATATGGCAGCATTGGATGAAACGTATCATCTTTCAAACTTTGATAAAGCTCATCTTGAGGGCGAAGAGTTTGATCCGGATATGGACCATAGTGAACTTGCCTACGTTGCAACAGAAGCACTTGATGGCAAAGGTTCGGTTCAAAGTGACTTGTTTAGCGTTGGGGTAATCCTGTACCGCCTGTTGTATGGTTCACTTCCCTGGCGGTTAAATTTTTCTGAATTTAAGCTAAAGTCTGAAGGCATTCAGCAAATCATCACAAAAGCCCGTAACGTTGGTGTTATCTGTCCTACTCTATCGGACCAATCCGACAAAGATCTTTTTGATGTTGTACAAAGTGCCCTGATAGAAGACCCAACCCAGCGTTATCAAACGGCTAAAGAGTTTATCAATGCTCTCGAAGGGAAAACTAAACCCAAGGTAGCGCCTAGAAAAAAGCAGATCACGAAAGCCGCCGACGAATCGCCTAATGTTGGTTTTGCCGCCATAGCAGGAATGGATTCCCTCAAAGAAACCATTCAAACCGATGTAATTGATGCCCTCAATGAAAGGGAAAAGTATCAGCATTATGGGCTGGATATTCCTAACGGTATGTTACTTTATGGGCCGCCCGGTTGTGGTAAAACTTTTTTTGCTGAGCGTATGGCTGAGGAGATTGGTTTCAGTCTGTTTCATCTCAAGCCCTCTGACATTCAAAGTAAATGGGTAAATGCTACGCAGGAGAATATCAAACAACTCTTTGATAAAGCCCGGGCGAATGCGCCATCTATTGTCTTTATCGATGAACTGGATGCCATTGTTCCCAAGCGGGATAATGATAGCGTGAGTCACATGAATACCAGTGCAGTCAATGAGTTTCTGGCTCAAATGAACAACTGTGGCGCAGATGGCGTATTTATTGTCGGGGCTACCAACAAACCTGAAAGCATTGATCCTGCTGTTATGCGCACCGGCCGAATCGATAAAAAGATTTATATTCCGCCCCCAGACCATGAAAGCAGGATGATGTTATTTGAGAAGCTTCTGTCATCCAGGCCTATGGGGAAGGATGTTGATCTACATATACTTGCAGCACAGACTGAGGACTATATGTCGAGCGACATAAAATTCATTTGTGATGAAGCGGCAAGGGCCGCCCTGAAGAAAAGTCAGGATATCTCGCAGAATGATTTAATGACGTCCATTGCAAAAAACCCGCCATCAATCTCACCGTCTGAGTTGGCTGGTTACTCTGCTGAAATCAGGTAATTGTTTATTTTTTATCGAATATATAACTACTCCGTCAGTAGTAATACATAGGTTATATGTCGTCTTAACGGCATTTTTTGGAAATTACTGCTCATTCTACTGTTTGAGAATTTAATTAACGGTAAGAGAAGCGTTTTCTCTTACGCTTTTACCAGCAATTTCTTGCGAACATCCGCAGGAAGTATTTTTTTGAGAAGTTAGCGTTGAAGATCAAATCGTAACTGCTCAAACAGCGTAGGTAATATCGGCAGTGAGGCGAGTTAATTTTTCACGCACCAGCGCTGACAACTGTGGCATAAGACCGGCGCCTGAAACTCTGTCTTTCAGGTATTTTGAGAATGACAGGCCATGAAGCCGACACGTTTTCTTCAGGCTCGCGAATGTGTCCCGACAGCGCTGGCCAAGTAAGCTGCGAGTACCACCACTGACCTTTCGTCGTTTTACATACTCCCTGATCTGTCGTTCACTCAGGTTGTTATGCAGTGGTAACCATGGATATTTCAGCACCAGTAACAATTCCTCACGAGCACGGTAAATTTTACCCAGTTCCGCTCGAAGTTCCGGGTAATCTACCTGCGTTGTCACCCAGTGATTGAAGTCCTGTTCAAGCTGTAGTTTTCGAGCCTCTGTTGGCGTCTCGCAATAAGCCTCTATATCGTCGTATAGATTCCAGTATTGTTTTTCTATCCAGTTACGGGCTGCTCGCTCCCTGTTATTGGCAGGAATCAGTTTTGCCAGAGGGCGGCTGGCATGGAACCAACACAGGGAATGTTCAAATACCGTATCGAACTGACGGGCTCCATCACTATGGATGATCATGCTCTCTGGAAAACCATTGCTCAGCAGCCCCGCCTTGAGAACAGCTTCTGTCGCCCAACGGCGTTGCTGTTTAGCAAGCAGTTTGTGGTCATCCAGAAAGGCTGACCATGCGACCTCATTCAGAAAATGGGTTTCACCGTAGGCTGACAGGGCTTCAATCCATTTGGCAGCCATTCCGACCTGCTCCATATACTTGATGGCTTCCGGGTTCAGTACATGGCTTCTGCGTTGTCCCTGCAAAAGACTCAGGAAATTGATACGGCTTTTACTCGGAGTCGATGCAAATACGGTAAAGGCCTCATTGCCGATAACCGTACAAAAGCCATTACTGCCATCGTGTCGTGCACCTGTGTCATCTACAAGAAGTGCGCGGGAATGGGCTATCCCCGTTTCCAGAATATCTTCTCGCTCCTGGTGAAAAGCATCGTGATTCTGAGTCAACAGGTTATTAAGTGTGCCCTCTGAAATTGAGCAACCATGGCTGTGTAACCAATCAAGCAACAGGGGCTGGGTCACACTACAGGAGTGATAAAGATCCAGAACCATTGCGATGAGGTTATTGCCGAACCGGCCTTTGACATGTTTGGGCAGTGGTGCGATGACAGGTCCTTGAGGAGTGAGCCAGAATTCGCGTCGGTAACAGGTCGCCGTAAACTGAAGATCAACATCTATATGGGTAAAGTCTTTGTACCCCTTGAACTCCCAGTCTTCCTGCACACCTTCTGCCTTACGGATTTCCTTGCGGATAGAAGTTGGTGCCGGCTTGCTTGTACGTCCGGGCTTTTCTGATCGTTGCCGTTTCGCTTTCGGGGGAGGTGTGCTGCCTGAATCGGATGCCGGTTTTTCGCTTTTATCATTGTTGCTGGATTCGGAATTCTTTTTCCCGGGTCGAATTTTAGGCTGACCCTTGAGTTTTTTCAGGTGCCGGAGTTCCTCACGCAGGGAGGTGTTTTCGGTGGTCAGCTTGTTGACCTTGTCGAGTAGATTGTTGACAAGTTTTTTAAGCTCGCTGATTTCTGTTTCGAGCGATGAGGTTTTCGACGGATTCATGGTTCAGAAGTATGCCTGAACACAACTCACTCAGTTTTGATCTGGGTGTCTTGATGTGACGTTTTCCACCAAATTTTGAGCAGTTACATCAAATCCATCATCATTTTATCAAGCCTTATATCGGCCAGTGCTATGGCGTCCCAGAGTTATGTTATGCCACCGACCTCTTCCACCATGGGGTATGTGCCAGTTATTTCTGATGAGAAAATGGAACAGTGTGTAAAACTGTATAATCAGTCTAAGCAGTTATCTCAAAAACTGAGATACACTCATGTAGACAACTACAGCCAAAAATCAGTTGATGATTACAATTACATGGTTAATCAGCAATCGAGAATGACCAATAAGTTCAACGCCGAATGTGCTGGTAAGCAATCCCGATCTGCTTGTAAAGCAGTACAAAAACTAAATAAAGAGCAAGGCCTACCTTCTCAAAGCTGTTGATATAATTCCCCACGCTTTCTGAGCGTGGGGTTACCAAACAGTGTTTGGTGGAACTCACATAAAAGTAGGTATATTTTAATAAATTATTACTCGCCCCTATGCACTCAAGCTATGAAAACTCTCAAAAATATTTTCTCGGTGATAACATAAATACGCCTTATGCTTTGCCTCTATTTTCGAGAGTTTCATCGAATCATGTAACCCGAGTACTTCCCTGTCGTTTGCTGATAAGAAGCTTGAAATAATTATTTTCCCTGTATCTTCAAAGCTGATGTAGCCTTTATCAAAGCAGTCATCCAGTGCTGGAGATAGTAAAAGACCATTGAAGGGGTCTAGCCGTTCAGCAGGGCTGGCACTTCTCCAGGGCTTAATATGTGACGCATACAGCAAAACGGAGCATCCAGTCACCGAGCAGTTGGACCAGTAACTTTCAACATCCTTCCTGAACTTATCCTGCCCAACCCGGGTAATCACTGTTGACTCACGCTCTGTGGTTATCTCGTTTGTGAGTTCAATGGCTTCTGATATGGCGTCATGCCGCTCCATCTGGTTAGACAGGATCCAAGTGAATGAGTGTGCATCCAGCAGGGGCACGTCATTCCCTAATTGTTCAGACAGCAGGCTCTTAATATTCCCCATAACTTCAAGGTATATGGAATAATTTTCCCACGAACACTTTCTACTGGTCTTGAAGTCAATGCCTAACAGCTCACAGGATCTGTCCATGTACTGAGGGGCTAAAGGAAGAAATTGGTTTTTATCTTTAAGGAATAGCAAGTAGGCGATCAGGGAGTATTTTTTACCAAGGAGCGCTACTAACTGGGTAAATGAGTCTGCTTCTTTTGTTTGGCAGTAAAGTTCAAAAAGAACACGCTCAAGCTGTACCGTTGAACTTTGCGATGACTTTGCGGTATGCAATAGGTGATGTGGCTGCTTTTCTTCACCATACTTTGCCTGCCATTGAACCAAATTGTTTTCAGGTATTTCAATGGACTGAATGGTAGCTTCAAGAATCTCACCGCTCCCTATATCCTCTTCTTTCCATGCCTGGAATGAAAGTCGCTCCCGCCCTGACTTATAAACCTCATATTTGTAGCTTTCTTGGTGGTCGGTATAGTGATGAGCAAAAGATTGAAATGACATACCATTCTGTTGTTGGAGAAACTGTCTGAAGTCCCCAAATCGCTTAAGAAAAAGTGCCTTAGGTACATGGGGGATATCTGAAGTCATAGAACTGTCCAATGTTCAGTAGAAAAAATATTAACGACGCCGACTCTGAAAGATTGAATCTGACCACAACTGGAGATTAATACCCCCAGCCAGAATCCCCTAGAGGTTCTCCACGCAATATATCCCGACTCAGCCGCCACTGCGGAAGAAACCGATCCATATACGCCTTAAATCGATCGTTATGGTGCCTTTCCCGCAGGTGAACCATTTCATGCACCAGAATGTATTCCATGCACTCAATGGGTTTCTTAATTAGCTCAAGATTCAACAGAATGCGCTGAGCCGCAATGTTACAAGAGCCCCAACGGGTTTTCATTTTTCGGATATGCAGGTCAAGTACTTCAACACCAACAACCTCTTGCCATTTTGTCAGTAACTGAGGAATCTGCAGCTTCATCTGCTCCCGATACCACTCGGTTAGCACTTTTTCACGGTTTTCCGTACTGGTACGGGGTGAGACGGTCAGTAACATCCACTGATTATTCTTTAGTGTTACTGAATGCTTACCGTAGCTCTCAACAACTTCAAGCCGATAGCGTCGGCCTTTAAAGTAATGGCTTTCGCCAGAAACCATTTCTCTGGGCGACTGACGGGGCTGACTATCAAAGGCTGCCTGCTGTTTTCTGATCCAGGCCAATCGTGAGATAACCGCAAGACGAATGTTGTCATCAGTGACATGGTCCGGCACTGCAATCCTGACCCTGCCATCGGGTGGATAAACCGCCAGATGCAAGTTTTGAATATCCTTGCGAACCACTTCAACAGGGATGTCCCGAATCACTATTATTCTCTGTTCAGTATTCTGTATCGTGCTCAATCCGTCCTGCCTTTTGTTGATGGCGTGATATCCACTGCACATTAATCAATAGTCGTCCTGACTTATTACCAATTCAACAATAGCATCCAGTTGGCCAGCCTGATCGCCTAAAACACCTTCAATGGACTTTCGAACTTTCTTTAGCTTAAACCGTTGATGACGCCAACCTTCATTTTTGGAAACGATCACCGCCTGATCCACTTTCAAAGCCAAGTCTTCGTCTTGATTCAGGTTGTCGTATAAAGCACGCCTTGCAGCTGTATCCAGAGAAGATGGATAACCACCTGAACCCACACCATCAGGCTTTTTCACCCCTACAGCCAATTCTTTAACCCGTTGCAAATACTGCCCGTAATCCAATGCTTCTTTTTTCCGCTGTTTAATAAGTGCATCCAGAAGCTCTGACATCTTCTCGTAGTACTTGGGGTTATTCGACTGCACATCGATAATGACCTTCCGTATGTTATTCTCAATAGTCTCTGCCATTGAGTCTTTATCCTTGCGGATATTTTTTGGAAGTTTCTGCAATACACTCAAGTCATTCTCAACGATCAGATCGATCAGCCCCATATCTTCAAAATCAGCAATGGTTTCACTGTCTTCTGCCCGAATGTAATTATCAAACAAGTGCCGCATCGCAGGCTCGTAGAGCTTCATATCGAGATAATCGGCACTGGCCAGCTTGATCTCCTTGCAGACGTTATCGTAGTGAGTCACATCCTTTTTAAGATCTGCAATCTGTTCTGCCGTAAAACCAGCCTCTGGCATTTCATTGGCCAAGTTAGCATAAGCTCTTAGCAGTGAGGCTACTGCTTTATACAGTGCTACCCGCTTAGGCTCATTTTCCTGCAGTGCATCTTTATCGCTGGTATCTTCGGCACAGAAATAATGTATGTAATCTCGAGTAGCCCTCGGTTCTTTAACCGGCTCGCAAATGGCCTTGACTGTTTCCAGCGCTGCTTCCAATTGTTCCCGGCCTTTTTCCAACCGATCGCTCAGTAAACCTTCCACATCCTTATCGTCATAACCATCCAGAGCGCCGCCGGTGTAATCTTTAATGGCACCTTCAAGACGTTTGAACAGATCTTTGTAATCAATGATGTAACCGTATTCTTTCTCATCCCCATCCAAACGGTTCACCCGGCAGATCGCCTGAAACAGCCCGTGATCCTGCATCTTTTTATCGATGTAAAGATAAGTTGCAGAAGGCGCATCAAAACCAGTAAGCAACTTATCAACCACAATCAACAACCGCATCTGACCGGGTTCTTCAATAAAGCGCTCTTTCACCTTGGTCTCGAATTTATCCGTCATCCCCATGGCTTTATCTTCAGGAAGATCAAAATAATCAGCCAACATCTTTCGGTAGATCTCATACTGCCGGAGCTTTTCCGTCATACCTTCACCGCTCTCCTCCCCCTTGATATCTCCGGGAGCAGGCTGGTAGCTGGTGATGATGGCGCATTTGCCTTTAAGGTCGGTCTGATTAAACATCTCATAGCATTTACAGGCTTGATAAATGCTTGAGCAAACCAGAATGGCATTACCGTAACCATCCATCAGGCGAGGTTTGGTTTCCATATCCATCAGGATATCGGCAACAATCTTGCGCAGCCGGTCCTGACTGGACAGCACTTTTTTCATCGTGCCCCACTTCTGCTTCAGCTGGCTTTTGGCAAGATCAGATAATCCTTTGGTTTTCGCTTCAAACCACTCATCCACCTTTCTTTGATTGGTGACACTCTGGTCAATATCACGGGCTTCGTAGCGCAAATCCAGCACCACCTTATCGTTCACTGCCTCATTGAATTTATAGGTGTGAATGTAAGTACCAAAGACTTCGATACTTTTCTTCTTATCTTTTTTGAGCAGCGGAGTACCCGTAAAACCAACAAACATGGCACTGGGCAGAATCACCTTCATAGCGTCGTGCAATTTACCAGACTGGGTACGGTGACACTCATCCACAAAAACAAACAGCTCCCCTTTAGCCTTAAAACCGTGGGGCAAGCTTTTCTTCATGGCATCGATAAAGGCTTCAGTGGCCTGATCATCCTCTTTGTCAGAACGACGACCAAACTTATGAACTAACGAACAAACCAGCCATTCATCCGGGTTGTTTAGCGTGCTGACCAGGTTTTCACCACTGGGTGCCCGATAAATCTCTTCATCAACACCGTTGAATACTTTCTCGATCTGTTCATCCAGCTCGGTACGGTCAGTGATGATAACAACACGGGAATCTTTAACGTTCTCTCTGATCCACTTGGCCAGCCAGACCATCGTTAAGCTTTTACCGGAGCCCTGAGTGTGCCAGACGATACCGCCATCACGGCGAGCAATTCGCTTCTTGGCGGCCTGAATGCCAAAGTACTGATTCTGTCGGCAGGTCTTTTTTACACCCGCATCAAATACAATAAAATCGTGAATCAACTCCAGAAACCGCGCCTTATTGCAAATTCTCAACAGAGCGCAGTCCAGCGGATTATCCGATTGATCACAATGGTCACTGGGCAAAAATTTGTCGTCGTCTGCCAAGCCGGGAAACCAGTCTGGATTCTGTTCCTTCCAGCTCAGGTAATATTTCTCAGGCGTTTCAATTGTGCCGTAGCGCAAGCCCTCGGTATCATTACCGGCCATCACCAGTTGTTGGGTAGCGTAGAAATTACGAATAAACTCTTTTTTCTGATTATCCAGATTCTGTCGAATACCCTCACCCACGGAAACCCGTGAACGCTTCAACTCCAGAACCCCCAGCGCAATACCATTGACGTATAAAACAATATCCGGGCGTTTGTCATTTACGCCTTTGATGGAAACTTCTTCAGCAACAGCAAAGTGGTTATTCTCAGGATTTTTCCAGTCAACCAACCAAACCGTCTGGTTTTGGTCGCCGGTGCCTTCCTTCACCTTTGCGCCATAACGCAGCAACCGGTAAACCTCTTTGTTAGCGTCATACAGGTTTTTGCCTTCACCAAGCGCAGCATTTTTGTCCAGTTTTTGCAGGGCCTTGCTAATCAGGCTTGCGCTATAACCCTGTGAGGTCAGCCATGGTTTCAGCAGGCTTTCTTCAATGTTGCTATTACCTTCACGCTTTTCCCAGTTATCCAGATAGTCATAGTCCAGCTTTTCTGTGAACAGCTTAATGACTCGGTCCTGGGTTGCCCGTTCCCTCTGGCCTACCGTACTCATTCACTTTCTCCCCGAAGCTTTCTGACTTCTCTTCTGACAGATCGGTAATAGCTGACAAACCTGTCGATCATATCGTTTTGATGCTGTCTGGCCAGATCATCATTCCACTGTGTGTGTTCGTAAATCAATGCCATCTTCAGCGAATCCACACCACTACGGTTTTTATTAAGAAAACGCTGTCGCTTTTCATTATACGGCAGGTTGCTATATTCCGAGTTTATGCTTCGTGAGACCAATGCCAGGTTACCAAAGCTGTCTAACACATCATCGCTCACCCTGTTGGTATCTCGGAGCTCCGGTGTTTGTGGCGAAATATGCTCCACCGAGTTTCTGGCTGTTATCCTGAATGAGCGCCTTCGATCATCCTGCTCACCCTTCAACTGAGTCCAGAGAATGTACTCAAGTTTGTAAAACCAATAATGAGCAAAGCCGACACCCACATTTTCTTCAAGATCCTCAAACCGTCGTTTGCGATGCAAAGCATACGTTTCATCCAACGGTTTTCTGGTTCGCTCTATCAATGCATCACTTCTACCCGTGCAGAAAAGCTGGTTATCCAAATACTTCAGATAGAGATAAGGATTACCGTCAGGATGATCCAGCAGGTACTTTAATAACGGTGTCAGCCAGTATTGAGTGGTCACCTGTTGGGAGTGGTAAAGCATGCTTTGTAACAAAGCAAAACCTACATTGGAGTGAGTACTGTCTCGACTCAGGCTGTAGGAGATATTTCTGTTGGACGTGTTCTTATTCTTTCTCAAACGACGAATAGCGTGCACTTCGTCATCCTCATCCTCCACCCATTTGATCACATACTTATCGAACAGGTAGCGGGTTTCCCAAAGTAACTCAATAAACGCTTTTACTTCTGATTCACTGGCGCCATTTTTAAACCAGCTCTGTTCAAAAATGGCGATCAGATCCTTATCAAGAATCTTGGCAACATCTGGTCGGCCTTCTCCGGCCAGCCAGATTCGCAAAACATGTTGCAGCAGCATTGGGAAGGTAATGATGCTCCGCACCTTGTCGGACTCATAATCTTCTTCATTGCCCAGATCACTTTGACTGACATCAATATCTGATGACTCAAGAATGGCCGAGAGAGGTAGCGGGCTACTGTCTTCAGCTTCCAGCAAGCCGTTGAGTGCCTGCAACATTCTGGGAGCTGATGCCAGTGTCTCGCTGTTGTTATCGCTATCAACAGGAGAGTTCTCGAAATAATTAACCAGCTTGATGTTGGTCGCCAACTTCAGGTTTTTCTCGACATAATCACCCATATACGAGCAAGCATCCCAAAGCTGACCGTAACATTCCCGTTCCTGAGTGTTAGTAAGTTTACCCAGTAACCGGGCTTTGAGAATCTCGTGGTGTTGCAGTTGAACACCCCGGTTATTAATTACCTCAAACAGCTTGTTCAGATCAGTGTTTTCCGGCACCTGAGTAAACACGAGTTTGACTTTCTCGAAGATAAAGCGGGTCAGCCCAGGAATATCCAGCGGGTCACTATCCTGTTTCTTCTGACTGACGAAGTTCTCAATGATCGCCATAGCATCTTCCAGTTGTCGAGCCTCTGGCAAACTGGTAGGACGCCCTGCTAAGGCCGCATCAAAAAAAGTTTTAACTCCCGGGCGAATGGCAAAATGGATTCGGTGTCGCAGCCCTTCATTGGTTTTCTGATAACGGTAATCCTTAAGTGCTTCCTGCCATGCCAGACTGATCAACCAGAGCGTGGTGAAACGCTGTTGCCCGTCAATCAGATCAAAGCAACGTCCTTCCTGTATCGGGCTGTCCCGATCCATAGCACGCTCTATAACAAGCGTACCGCCCAGATAGAACACGTCTTTTTCTTCTTTACAGGCTTCCCAGATATCAGAAAGCAGAGTTTCAATCTGGTTTTTCCCCCACACGTAGAGCCGCTGATATATGGGGATATTGAAAAAATAATCCTGCTCAACAATATCGTTCAGCGTGACCAGTGTAGACTCAACCTGCTGCAACTTACTCTCCACTGATCCTTCCTTCTATAAGCTTTTCTGTAATCCAGTGCTGTTTGGCATCTAGTGACGCTTTGCCATAATAATCAAACACAGCTTTTAGATAGCGCTCCTTAACGTTTCGCCCAGGTTTCAGCTTAAGAACTGAAGGGGTTTGTTGAACCAAGCCGCTAACGCGGCAAAAAATACCGTAGATACTCTCCATTTTACTATATCCAATACTTCCTAATAACCGCACCACTCAGGTTCGGCTTATTAGGAAGCAATCAACATGGAACGTTCTGAGCAAACCCGGTTCGACGAACTATACCAAAAACACCTCACCACCCTGAAGCTTCAAGGTAAAAGAAA
>NZ_LUTV01000009.1:0-25637 GCF_001646945.1 Endozoicomonas ascidiicola | reverse complement strand
GGCTGGTGTTGAAACATGTACTTCCCAGACGATTTCGACGGTCACGGGATTACGGTTTTTTACACGGAAACGCAAAAAGGAAACTGTCACTGGTTCAGCTKGTTCTGAATGTGATGGTCAAGGYCATCGARCCCGTTATTCGCCCGCAATTCAAATGCAAACAGTGCGGTGAAGTAATGAACCACATTGCGTTTAGATTTCTGAAGCCCACCTGAAGAATTGATTCATAAAATAAGTATCGCCATTCACCAACATGGAGAAATAGTTAGTTCAGCCAGTCAGACAGGGAAATCAGACGCCAGACTACGTAATGCAGTGGTCGGGTAACGCTCATTCTGAATAAAGAGAGTTCAATATAAACGCTCTGATTCGATCGCCACCAAAAAAGAAAACTTCTATAGACCACCCTCACCAGAAATCAATCCGGGCTTGTGCAACAACCGGATAAGATTGCGGCTAAGCGCAATCTATCCTTATTCGATATGATGCTTTTGCATCCTGGTCTGATTGAAGAAAAGCAACGACCTCTTCTGGCCGATAAGCGCCAACAATGACATCTAGCAAATTCTGATCTCGTTCTTTAAGAAACTTTCTTATAGCAGGCTCATAGATAGCCTTGGTAAGTCTCAAAGCACCCAACGCATGATCCAGCCAAAGAGCGAAACGCAACAACCCCTGTGTACCGAACTGATCAACATGCGCCAGCACTGCGAGGTTGAACAGTTCCCGCAAATAGTGGGAGGTTTGCTTCATTACGCTGTTGTAAAAACGACGAAAGGCTTTCACTTCCGGCTCAGGGTTTTCGCTGTATAACAACTGATTTAGCAATGCCGCATACTTCTGGGCATAGAGGAAAAAGCCAACCCCCTGGTGAATGGGCTGACGAAGAGAAAACGGCAAGGTTGCGGGGTTACTGCTCATATCCAGCGATTGAAGATCGAGGCGGAACTCATTGCTGGGCAGTAAAGACAAGTTTGCCGCCAACTGATTATTCACACCGGGGTACAGTGGAGTATGGGCTACGGACTGTTTATCACTAGGAATACTCTGTTTCTGGAAAGTGGACAAAACATCGTCGCGGGTTTCCCGCTCAATCAGATTTTGACCTTTCCAGTTTCTCGCTCGCCAGAGATAGTAGTGAAATAGCTCTGGCGCAAAATCATTCTCTTGTCGGGTTGAACCGCTCTGCCCTTTAACCTGCAACGTTTCCCAGCGGCGGGCGCAGTGTTGTTGCAACGCTTCGTCCTGCTTTGCATCCTCGCTGTGAATGGCTCGCAGGTGAAAGGCTTTTAACAGGTCAGTGGCTGCCAGCGGTACACCGCGGTTATTCTGGGTATCAAAAAAGGTAAAGGCCAGATCTTCGCTTTCAACGGTAATCACCGTAAAACAAAGCTTCTGAAAAATGTCCGCCGATGGCAGTGTATCCTGCAGCTGGTTATACACCACTTTTGCCTGCTGAATATTGTGTGCCGACAGTTTCGAGCGGAAGCTAAACTCCACACTCTCGGGCAGATTATGCTCCAGGGTATGGTGCAACACGCAGAGGCTGGTCAGCCGCTGCTGGCCATCAATTACATACAGTTGTTTCTTGTTGTGGTTGCGGTGCAATAGCAGAGCGCCCATGTAGTAATCGGGTGTCGTTGATTTAAGGCTCTGTTGTTCAAACTCGTGCAGGTCTTGCACCAGCTGTTCTATCTTTTCCCGACTCCAGACATAAGGGCGCTGGTAGTTATCCAGCGCCAGTGGGTAGCCGAGAGTGAGCAGTTGAGAGAAGTTGTAAACCTGAACCTCTACCTGCTCACTGGGTTTTATTGGAACTACTGCATTCATATCAGCCGGGTTCTCCCGGTGAGCAGTTCCTGCATCATGCCTTGTTTGAGTTGTTGGGTTTTTGCCAGCCGATACTCTAGCAAACTCAGCGTATGATCGATATCTGACAGAGCTTCAGAAATCGCTGTTTGCTCTTTTCTTGTAGGTGGAAGAGGAACATAAAACTGCTCCATTTCACCTTTCTGGGTATGTACCAGAGCAGATGCACCATGTGCAGAATCCTCGATCTGCTTCGTTAGAGCTTTCAGCGCATGATAAAAGAAATTCTCATCAACTTTTGAATGATCAACCACAAGTTTCCATGTGTGGTAATTGAGAAGAGCATTCCCTCCTCTCCATATGTGAGGCCCGAAAGAGGTTCCTCTACTACCAGACCAAGCAAATAACAATTGATTCGGTTCAACAAAGATTTTCGGATCGTAATGCCCTGAATAGTAATTAAACTCTTCGGAGCCATTCAGGTTTTGAATTCTGATAATCGGTAAGCCTTCACTTTCCCATTCATGAGGTTTAAAGCCCCGGCCATTTATTAGTGTGCAGAAATCTCCTAATTTTGGAAGTATCCAATCCTCCGGAATCCCCCCCAGCTCTGATTGTTTGTAGCCTTTCAGCTCACCATTGGGATGACGTTCAAACTCCGGCAGGCGCTTTTTACCCGTGAGCAGTTGCTGCATGGTGGCGGTTTTGATGGCGCGTTTTTTGGCGATCAACTTTTCTAGTGAGGTGATTAGGGTGTCGATGTCGGAAACAGCGTTTGCAATAGCAGTTTGTTCATGCCTTGGAGGTAACAATACAGGACAACCATTGATCGCTTTCTGGTCAATAGTTGTCATTATTGCAGTTTTAGCCGACGAGATAAGAAATTTTCGTGCATAGCTAAATATGCAGTTAAGGTACAAAAAACTAGAATCTACCAAATTAGTGTTAGGTCTCACTCTTATTAAATGACTATCAAACACGGCCTTCACTTCCTCATTGAGGAATATGTTGCAGTATGCAATGCCAGTTGGCACCACAGAAGAGCGAGTAAAAAATAAATCCCCGCTAACGGCCTGAAAAGTTTTTACTTCACTTATGTTGGCATCAAAAAGATCTAAGTTCTCAATTTGAATTGGTGCTGATGAATACATATCACTAACGTTTATAAGTGGTATCCCTTTACCTTTTCTTTTTGGCTCAAAAAACAAGCCGTTTTGCGTAGGCACTAAAGAAACGCTCTCAATATCGCTAAGCTCCCAGTCATTGGGAATAACCCCAACCTCAGTCTGCTTATACCCTTCAGGCACCTGACCACTATCCACTGCTAACTGACTCACCAGGCCACCCCCATTTTTTTCAGGTGCTCATCCACTTTGGCAGACAGTTCACCCACCGTCTTCGCCAATTGCGGCAATGGCTCAGCGTAACGCTCTTCCAGTGTTTTCACACGGTTCGCCAGTTGCTGAGTGACACGCTCAACTTCGGCCTTAATATCACCCTTGATGGTTGCCAGCCATTTGTCTTCTATCACCAGCTCTTTGATCTCGTTTACATTCAGTTGTGGGTACTTATCGAAAACGACATGATCCAGTTCTGCCTGAGCTTCCTTCACCACTTTGCTGGCAGCCGCTTCTTTATTAAACAGATTTTGGCACTGTTTCAGAACCTTGATCTCTTTACCCGCACTCAGGCTGTTTTTCAGGGTTTTCAGGCGTGCAGCCACCGTGGCTTTGGTGACTTTGTCCTTATCGTTTTTAGCTTCATCCAACAAACCTTCTTCGTCCTCGCCGGATGAAGTGTTGCTTTCTATGTAGGTTTCCAGGATTTGTGAGGCTTCGTCTTTCTTGGCCTGTAACGCATTTAACGCCTGCTGCTCTTGGGCAAAGTAACGGGCGATAATTAACGACGGTGGAATAAGGTCAGATTTGTATTTGACCTTGTTAATGATCAGATCCGGCGTTTCCTTCAGTTTCTCACCCTTAGCTACCTTCAGAGTGCGCAGTTTGTTACCAGCTTGCCAGCCATCCTGAATAAGCACATACACATCGTCCTGCAGGATTTCTGCCCAGTATTCCATCAACAGCTGGTAAACATCGTATCTATCCAGCAGTTCAGCTTTCGCAAAACGTTCCAGCAGGTCCTCAGACAGGGTGTAAATCAGTTCTTTGGGATCATCCCCTTGCGCGATGCTTTCCAATCGCTCCAGGTGTTCCGCTTCCCACTGGTCGTAACGGTTCAGAGAGCGTTTAGCGAAGTCTTTAAATTCAGGGTGATCGAGAATCGTGCTTTTAACATTACTGGCTTCTACGCAGGCATCGCTGTAACCACTGTATATAGAAGGCTTAAATAAGGTACTGCGCAGCCCAGGGAAAACGCGCCAGTAGTTTGCCAGTGCATCAATATCGGCATTGGGAATGCCTCCGCGCATATGCGCCGTCAGATCGTGGAGATCTTCAGCATCGGTAGAATCGATATAGCGGGGAATATTCAGGTTGTATTGGTTACTTTCAATCTCCCCGAACGTGACCATTCTGGCATAACCGGGCAGTTCCGTCTGGCGTGTGAACACATCCACAATTTTGTGAATATCCTGGGAGCGCAGACGGTTTTTGTTGCCGTCTTTCATAAAACCCTTGCTGGCATCCACCATAAAAATACCGGAGCGACTGGACGCTTTGGATTTGTCGATCACGATAATGCAGGCCGGGATACCTGTGCCGTAAAACAGGTTAGCAGGCAACCCGATAATGCCTTTAATGTAACCTTGCTTGATCAGGTTCTGGCGAATGCTGGCTTCTACATTGCCACGGAACAACACACCGTGTGGCAGAATAACTGCGCCTTTACCGGTGCTTTTCAGCGATTTCAGAATGTGCAATAGAAAGGCATAGTCGCCATTTTTTTCTGGCGGAATGCCGTACTCAAATCGACCAAATTCATCAGCTTTTGGGTTTAAGCCGGTATTCCAGGCTTTAAAAGAGAACGGTGGGTTAGCGACAGCAAAGTCAAAGCGTTTCAAACTGCCATCGTCTTCTTTCCATTGAGGCGATGAAAGGGTGTTGTCCTGCCAGATCTCCGCTTCGACATTGTCGTGCAAAATCATGTTCATACGGGCTAATGCGGAGGTGGCGTTGTCCATCTCCTGTCCGTAAATGGTCAAACCACGGGATGCCTGATCTGCTGCTTTCAACAACAAAGAGCCGGAACCGCAGGTCGGGTCGTAGACAGTTTGGTCCTGCGGCGTGTCTTTCTGAATACCGACAACTTTGGCCAGAATCTGGGAGACTTCAGAAGGGGTATAAAACTGCCCCTTACTCTTGCCGGATTCCGTAGCAAAGTGGCGCATCAGAAACTCATAGGCATCGCCCAGCAGGTCGTCCCCCTGCGCCTGATTTGCGCCCAGATCGATCCCCTGAAAAATACCGATCAGCTTGGACAGACGATCCTGCATGTCCTTGCCTTTGCCCAGCTTGTCTTCATCGTTGAAGTCGGCAACGTCGATCACGCCTTTGAGGTCGTTCTCTTCTGCCAGCGCACTGATGATCTTGTTGATCTTGTCGCCGATCTCTTTGTCGCCCTTCAGGGCAACCATATCGTCGAAAGATCCCCCTTCTGGCACATCCAGAAGAAAACCTGAATCGTTTTCTGCCTTATCGGAAACGTACTTCATAAACAACAGCGTCAGTACATAATCCTTGTACTGAGAAGCATCCATTCCTCCGCGCAGCTCATCACAGCTTTGCCAAAGAGAGGAGTAGAGTTCGGTTTTTTTGATGGCCATGGAGGCTCCTGCGAAGCAACAGAAAAAATCTATCCGTTGCTTAGAATTCAGAAAGTAATGGTTAATGTGAAATTAACGTCATTGTACTCGTAGATCCATGTCAGTGCATATCACTGTGAGTGCAGTGCATGATGGTGATGCTGTAGTGATTTTTATTCTGCATCTGGTAGCGGATACGGACTCTACTTTTTGTGAGAAAATGATATATTTCTTTTTGTAATATAAGGCAGTAATCGTCTGTATATATCCAGCCACATAATACTCTGAGAATACTGATGCTAAATGGTGATCTGAAAGACGAAGCTTTGAAAAAACTGAAAGCTGCTGAAAAGCATTACAACCAAATGGTTGATAAGGTTAAGAGCGGGGCTATGGAACTGCTGCAGCTTCGCCACTCAAGTAGCCACATCATCATTGCTCAGGTGGAAGAGTATATAAATACACTGTCCAACTCCCCCAAGGAGTTTGATAGGTCCTACGTCGCTTATAAAAATGAGTTCCATACCTTCAATCAGGTTCTTCATAAACTTGAGTTGGAAAACAAAAAATCAAATATAAGCACGACAGCTGCCACTGCCGGTGGTGTAGCTGCCGGCGTGGGTGTGGCAGCTTTCGCTCCGACGGCGGCGATGGCAGTAGCATCTACATTTGGCGTGGCTTCTACAGGCACTGCAATCAGTGCATTAGGTGGCGCCGCTGCAACGAATGCCGCTCTGGCATGGCTTGGCGGTGGTGCATTGGCCGCCGGTGGCGGAGGCATGGCTGCCGGTAATGCTCTGTTGGCGCTTGCGGGGCCTGTTGGTTGGGCTATTGGTGGCGCGGCCATTGTTGGTGGTTCGCTATGGAAGCGTAAAAAAAATGCTGAAATAGCAGAGCAAGCCACTAAGGAAACGAAAGTACTGAACCGTGGGATTGCGGAGCTACGAACAGCGGAGCACGAAGTCAGCCGTCTGCTGGATTTAACTCAAACACATGTTGGCGGGGTTAAGGAATTGCTCGACTTGTTAAAAAGTAGTGCACCAGAGGATTATCAACATTTTGATCAAACTCAAAAGGCACATCTTGGCAGCTTGATTAACCATATTCAGTCTCTTTCAGCGCTGTTAAACAAAAAGGCTATTTAACAATGGTAAGTACTGTTCCATTAGAAGATCAGCTTCAGGCGGCTTTGGTAGGCCAGGTCAATACGGGTCGGGAGGAACTGATCAACCACTCTCATCAGACCATTGATAATGCTTTGCAGGAGGGGTTGAATCAGCAAGACCGCGCTTTTGATTTTGCCATGGAGCAGATAGAGAAGACCCGATCTGATATTGGTAACTTGGGCGGCATCTTGGGTCGTATAGACACAAAGCATGGAGAAATAGCTGAGAAGGTTGAAGTTGGCATCCGCAATGCTCAACAAGCATTGCGGCAGGAAGCGGAGAAACCGGAAGAATTTTCTGCAACCTTTGAGGGAGTCGGACGCACAGCACCTGCAGACTACCTGATTGATGGTATAGAGGTTCAATCCAAGTTTATAAACGGCGCCAATAATAACTTGCGACATGTGCTTGATCACATGGATAAACACGCCAACTTTAGTCGTGATGATTCTTATCATCACATTCCAAAAGATACTCATGAAATCATTCTCAAGGTCATATCCGGAGAGAATGTTGACGGCTTATCAGAGCGTTCAATCAGGGCTATACAAGAAAAGGTTGCCAGTATTGAAGCGCTGTCGGGAAAACCTTTTGAACAAATCGTACAACCGGGGTTGTCAACATACGACGAAGTACAGATTATTCGTGTAGATGAAACACTGGATCGACACTCTGACAATATTACATCAGAGAACAGTGTCAGAAAGGATAATCTGGAGAGTCAAGCGGACAGCGATAAGAGAACAGTGCTTGAAGAAAACCAGATCGATCTTGGTGAGATGGGCAAGGTTGCTCTCACCGGTGCTGCCGTGGGTGTTGCTGTATCTCTGACAGCGGACATCTATAAAAATTACAAAGCCGGGAAGAATATCTTTGCTGGTGATTATGATCTGGATGACTGGAAAAGGCTGGGAATCAATACGAGCAAAAGTGCGGCTATTGGTGGAATCAGCAGTGCCGCCATTTATGGTTTGACAAACTGTGCAGGCATGGCTGCTCCTTTTGCTGGTGCCGTTGTTACTGCAGTAAAGGGCATGTCTACTCTGGTCGCTCAGTACAACGCTAAAGAAATCAGTATGAACGAACTGATGGACTTGGGGTTGATACTCTGCTCGGAATCAGCGGTGGTTGGTATCTGTACCGCTATCGGACAGACAGCGATACCAGTTCCGATACTGGGAGCAGTGATTGGTTCTATTGCAGGGAAACTGGTCTGCTTTGCTGTTAAAAAACTGATGCCATCCATGAAGGAAAAAATGGCGAATCAGCTAGCAGCCTACAATGCACAACTTGATGCTGCCGCTAAGATAGTCATTGATAGAATCAATGAGGAGTTTGACCGCCTCGGTGATCTGACCACAGCTGCGTTTGACATTACGAATAATCGTAACTTATTAGAGACCAGTATCGAGCTGGCTTACGCCTATGATGTCGACCGTTCGAAGTTGATACACAATGACGCTGAGTTGAATGATTTTATGCTTGGTTGAGTTCGGCTAAACAAACCACTAATGCGGCAGAAAGTGTCGGCTATGGATAGTTATATGGACGTTATCAGTGAGTTGAAGGATCTTGGTTTTTTTGGCGCGGCTCTGACCGTTACCGTTGCATCGTTTTCTCTGTACATCAAAACAAGTAGAGAAAATCAACGGATTTACCGGAGGGTTCTCTACTATCTCCTTGAAATCTGGCATGCCGCTCGTGTTATCCGGCTTAACGAAACATTCAATGCTCGGGATTTCATGGACACAATCCATAATGAGACTGAGTCATATTTTCAATACAGCATTCAGGACCCAGAAAGCAAAAGCATTCCTGAAGAGCTTGCCAGGCACCTTCAACACCAGGTCAATGATGGAGCTGAAACCTATGGCTATCAACATCTTGATGAGCTCCAGTCGGAATACAGAAATGCACTTCACTCTTTAACGGAGATTGACCCAAAACTGGCATTTAGACTTTCTAATCGTGCGGGTTATGGGGTGCTTGCAAATCAGATTCGAACATATTTGGCCGGTGTTGCTGAAGTCGTGAGCCAATTTGACAGTCAGGCAAAAGAGATTATTCAGCCCATCTTCCAGAAAAAGCTTGAAGAAGAGTTAAGTACTGCCATACACGATTTAGAAGAAGATATCCGTCACACTTCCAGGGCTGTCGGGCAGTTTTTTGCCTTGTACATGACATACTGGGTTTGGAAGCAGAAGAGAGTTCAGAATATTTCTAACCAAAGTATTAGTGATACTCAAGATGTGGTTGCCGGGATACTTCCTGAGGTTATGGCGCAAGTACAAAAAAGCATCAATAAAAGAGAGCATGAAACTGCTGATACGGGGAAGTAAATAAATGACAGTAGGTTGAAACTATTGCTCGGGAACTTTTGTCCAAGAATAACTGTATCAGGGAAAATAGCGTGGAATGCCAAGCAGTTGTGCTGTGTAAAATTTATGCGATAGATATTAATAAATATTAATACCTGACTAATAAATATTAATATATTGTTGATTTACGCCATTAAACCTTTCTTTTAACCCGTTGTATATTAAGAGGTATTATGTTTTGGCATGCTATCTGCTTTATGTAAGTTGCATCTTAATTAGGTAGGAGTGCCAACAGACATGAAGCCCCAAGTCAGTGAAAATAGCAGTCACCACCTGATGAACTTTTCTGACCATGCGCTTAAGCGCATGAGTCAGCGGGGAATAACTACTGAGGCAATCGAACTGACTATCCAGTTTGGGCGTCAAGTATATGGTCGGGGAGTGAAGTGCTATGTCATTGGCAGAAAAGAGGTTGAACTGTATGCCAATAGCTGTTCAGAAGTGCGCTTGGCAGAGGGGATTCATGTGCTGGTTTCAACCAATTTTGCTGAGCAAGTTGTCACTGTTTACCGAAACAGGAACTTGTCCAATATTCGTCCAATGATCAAACGTCGCAGATAAAAGAAGAGTAACCATGAAAAAATTTGCCGCAAAATCCGCCCGTCCAATACCTGTCATTATTCTAGCTGACACCAGTGGAAGTATGAGCGTCGATGGCAAGATTGATGCATTGAACAGCGCGCTCAGTCAGATGATTGAAACATTTAAAGGTGAAAGCCGGCTTAATGCAGAAATTCATCTTTCGGTTATTACGTTTGGTGGCATGGTCGTTGAACACCTTCCTCTGGCCCCTGCTCATAAAATTGAAAGTATGATTCCATTACACGCTTCTGGAGGCACCCCTATGGGCGGAGCTCTGGAGTTGGCCAAGCAACTTATCGAAGATAAGGAACAAATTCCATCCCGAGCCTATCGCCCTGTCGTGGTTCTCGTTTCTGACGGGCATCCTACTGATAGTTGGGAGGATAAATTTTCAGCATTTTGTAGCTCAGAGCGAGCACAAAAGTCAACTCGTATGGCGATGGCAATTGGCAGTGATGCTGATGAGTCTATGTTGGCTGACTTCACCAACGACCTTGAAGCGCCACTGTTCAAAGCGCATCAAGCCAAGGATATTCATCGCTTTTTCCAAGCCGTCAGCATGAGCGTAGCAAGCCGGTCAAGAAGTACAACACCCAATCAGGCAGTAGCTTTGAATTATGAAAACATTCCTGATGACGATCTCGATCTGGATTTTTAAAGGTGCCTATTAATTTGCACTCGGCCTCAGTTAGGGGCCCTGGCCACATCAACCGTGGTCAGCCAAATCAGGATGCGGTTCTGATTCGCCGTAACCGAAATAGTTGGCTGGCAGTGGTTAGTGATGGTATGGGCTCTCGAAAGCACTCAGATATTGGATCAAAAATGGCATGTCAGGCTGTGCTGATGATGACCAGACAGTGCAGCTTTGATGAGCCTGATAAAACTGTCATTCATTGTACCTATAAGCACTGGCTTAACCTTCTCGACAATATTCGGCCTGATGACGCTATTGCAACCTGTCTGTTTGCCTGGGGGAAACCATCAGGAAAATGTCGCTTATTTCAGCTAGGTGACGGAGCCATCTACGTTTCATCCGGAGAACAGCAGACGTTAAAGCCCCGTGATGAGAACAGTTTTGGTAATGAAACGACAGGCCTTGGGTTATCGAAAAAATACAGCGACTGGGTGTGCGCGCAAAGTCAGATCTCTATAAATCAAGGCTTGGTTCTTGTTACGGATGGCATTAGCGATGACCTTGTGGAACCACAACTTTTTGCTTCTTCTGTGATAAAGACGATGAAAAATAAAGGCGCTCGCTATGGCAAGCAGTGGATGAAACGAGAGCTAGAAAACTGGCCAACACCTCACCATACAGATGATAAAACAATCGCAGTTATTCACCGGAAATAATATGTCAGCAGATCCAAGGACTTCGGGCAGTCAACAGCAGCCTGAAAAAGCAAAGAAGAAAGGTAATAGGCAGGTTGCCGACCGTAGAGGAACTGTTTACACACTGACAGGTAAAGTCGGTGAAGGTGGTCAGGGGGTTGTATGTACAACTCAATTACCGGATGTTCTCGTAAAGATTTTTCAGAATAAAACGCCTGAAAAGAAAAAAGCGTGGGCCAGACATATCGAGTGGCTCATGAGGCAGGAACTTTCAGAGCTTAAAATTGCCCGGCCAGTTGAAATCCTCGCTAAACCAGAATCGTATGCTGGTAGCGGTTATGTCATGGAGTTGATGGGTGGCCTTGAGTCATTGGAGTGTAATCTTGAGCGCTCATGGTCTGCACTGGTTGAGAATGAAGAGAAACCTCTTGAGGGCTTTGTTAAAACAGGCGGCCTGAGGAGAAGAATCCGATTACTAAAAGAGTTGGCTGACACGCTAGCGAAGCTACATGGCCGTGGTTATGCCTATGGTGACTTATCTCCGGCCAATATCTTTGTCTCTGAGTCTGTAGAAGATCATCAAGTCTGGCTGATCGATTGTGACAACATCTGCGTGAGTGAAAGAGCTGGTTACGGTCACTTGCATACCCCAGGTTATGCTGCTCCAGAAGTGATCCGGGAAGAAACCGGTATCAATATGTCTACTGACTGCTGGAGTTTCGCAGTTATCGCTTTGAAACTTCTTAGCCACAGCCACCCTTTTGAGGATGGGTTGCTGCTTGAGGATGCTGAAACAAAAGGTGATGAAGCCTATGAAGATACGCTTGTACAAGCCAAGCAAGGTGAACTGCCCTGGATTTATGACGAAAACAATGATGCTAATGAATGGACTGGTAATGGCATTCCATTGGAAGTTGTCGCTAATGAAAAACTGAAATCACTCTTTCAGCGATGCTTTGGTAGTGGAAGAAATACTGTATCTGAACGCCCTTCAATGGGGGAATGGTTAGCTGTATTGGAAGAATCTTACTCCCAGCTGATTGAATGCAGTGACCTTGAAAATTGTGGTAATTCCTTTTTTTATAACAAGGCTGATGAATGTCACTTCTGTGATCAAGTTCAGCCAGAGCATCATTATTTGAAATTGAGATATTACTTTTTCAATGATAAACCTCTGGATGGAGAGTCCGCATGGATTCCTACCAACTCGACACAGATCCTTAACAAAGATTGCTCATCAGAACTATATCTTGCTCCTGCCGGCACTGAACTATATAGAGAGTCGCCACACCTATGCTCTATCGAGTTACTGGAAGCGGGCCTTTATATCACTCCCACGAGAGACGGTTTGGTTGAGCTACAAAGAAAAAGCGATGGAGTATCTTATGTTATTGAGAAAAGGCAAAAGTTAAAAATAGAAAGTCGCAAAGGTGAGAAATTTGCTCTCCACCTTCGTCATAAACTGGATGATGGCTACACCTCTCATCCTGTCTGGACATTTATCTGGTAAAAGGATTTTGTATGAAACTGGGTGAATTTTCAGGCATCAGTCAAGAAACAGTTCAACTTAAATGCAAAGGCAATGTTCCGCCCAAGCAATCCGACTGGAATATCAGCGATGAAGTTGCACTGATTGACGAATTTGGCGATCTGATCCTGCTTCAGGGCTCTCAACAAATACATGCGATTGCAGAGCAGGATGCAGCATTATTAAAAACAAGAATTGAGAAAGGGCTCACCCTTTGGACCCTTACATCCATAAGAAAGTCGCAGCTCTATTTGCGATATGTTGAGCTGCCTGATGCTCCAACAAGTCTCGATCTTGATATAGGCGTTGATGGACGCATAGTTGAAGAGCTATCAGCAAAAGGTGTGATTAATGGAGACGCTCTGGATTCAGCCATTCAATGGTTGAGCGAAGAGTTTATCCTTACAGGAGAAGAACAACCGAGACTGTTTGCTTCCGTCTATGCAGGAAACCAAAGTGGTACTTTTGAAATCAGAGGCAGAGACTGGGTCGCAACTATCGATGAACAGAACGGGCTCTGGAGCCTATCAAAACTTACCCGAACACGAAGAACCGGAGCAGGCCTACGTATTCTGCAAGGCCACATTCAGTTTATTGATATCTCGGTGGCTGGACAGCTTAATAGCGCAACCCAACGTCATGCACTTGAGCAGGCCATCAGTCAGCATGGCAGTTATATGCAACTCTGGCAGCAATACAGTGATATGGAATGGACTTTCAGTTTAACTGATGCCAGAGCCATTGGAGCCATCAACTTTAAAGACTTTGATAAGGGCAGCAAATCCAAACAATGGGACTTCATCGTTGATGCCGGGCATGGTGCAAATTTTGAGAAAAAGCTAAGGGAGCTGGCTGAAAATGGCCAGAGGTCTAGCAAAGATTTTACCTTTGAGGCCATGCGCTCACCTCCAGACTGGCTTTCGAATGAAGAGGAAATAAAAAACACAGGCCTGAGTGGTGCCAATGGAAGACCTTGGCTTTGTAAGTTTGTTGAGTACAAAGATGGCTTTATAACTGTTGAATATGAGTCTGATAGAGATCAGCCCCCCCCTTTTCCAGAAGGAATTATCTGCCTGTCTATGCATGGAAACAGAAAAGTAAGAGAGCGCCGACAACATGCCGTTGACCATATCAGTCAGCGGAATAATCCAATGCCTCAATTACACTACTTATTGGAAGGCTCCAACCCGCCTTTTGAGAAACCAAAAAGACTAAGACGAATAAGTGGTGCAGTAAAAGCCCGATTTAAAGGTGAGCCGACGCGCAAACAGCAAGAGGCATTAAAAGTTGCTTATGAAACCCCCGATGTTGCATTGATTATTGGTCCCCCTGGCACGGGAAAAACACAGGTGATTTCAGCCCTTCAGGCTTTATTGGCAGAAGATCTAAAAGGCATGCCTTTTCAGCACCAAATGTTGATTTCAAGCTTCCAACACGATGCTGTTGACAACGTTATGGAACGCTCAAATGTGTTTGGACTTCCTGCAATCAAAGTAGGCGGCCGACGGAAAAAAAGTTCCGAGATAGAAGACAATCCAATAACTGCATGGTGCCATGAAAAAGCAGTACTTATGGACTCAACCATTAATGCGCTACTGGAAGATGAACCTGTCTTCAACTACATCAAACTGCTACAGAAAGAATTGATCACTCTTCAGGTATCCTCACTCGATTTCCAGCAGAAGATAGAGCAGATTAAGAAAATAGAAGTTTTATTAGTTCAGCTAAAAGAGCAGTTCCAGATCAGGCTGTCTCCAGAAGTACAGAGCCGGTGGCAACAATGGCTGGAAAGTTTACGACAGACTTCTTCCATAGCTGATCGTAGTGTCAACCGCTTTCTAGTGAAACGCGTTAGAGGGCTACGCTGCACCTTGGACTCATTTATTGATGATGGTCCTTATCAGTGTATGAGAGTACTCGCTGGATATGAGCAACAGCAAGCGCGTCTTGATGAATCAGACCGGCTGTTACTTCAGAGCTTTAGTGAAAAGCCTAAACCAGAGGATGTTGAGCTCACTGCGCTTAAAGAACTTAAGACAAAATTGTTAGACCAGTGCATTCCCGACTACCGTCCACGGCATGTTCAACAGGTAATGGATGAGAAAACCTGCCTGCTATTGGGAGATATCAGAAATGACATCCAAAAAGTAGTTGATGGCACCCATTCTCTGTCTCACTTGAAGGTGCTGGATCGTCATCGAACAGCCTTGAAACATTCACCAGAAGTAATAAAACAGGCAGCAGGTGAATACACCGGTGTCTTGGGTTCAACCTGCCAGCAAGCAGCCAGTGAGCAGATGACTGGCGTTAAGCAAGTTGACTTTCAAACCAACTTGAGCTTCAACACAGTCATTGTTGATGAGGCTGCCAGAGCAAACCCTCTTGATCTTATGGTTCCTATGGCTATGGGGAAAAGACGAATTGTACTGGTTGGGGATCACCGACAATTACCACACCTGTTGGAACCTAAAGTTGAAGATGAGCTAGCTGAAGAGTACGAGTTGAATGAAGTCCATAAGGAGATGCTTAAGTTAAGCCTTTTTGAGCGAATGATGAATAACTTCAAGGAAATGGAAAAAGAAAAAAATCAACCAAAGCGTGTAGTCATGCTGGATACCCAGTTTCGGATGCACAGATTATTGGGGGACTTTATTAGTGAAAATTTTTATAAAAAACATGGTGGTCCGATTTTGTCGGGACTAGAGGATGAGCAGTTCAAACATAATGTCCGAGGCTTTGAGGGCAAAGTGTGCGGCTGGATCGATGTACCAAAAACTGATGGCAAAAGTCACCGTCATAATGGAAGCCTAAAGCGCGATATAGAGGCGGATGTGGTTGCCAGAAAGGCTAAGGAAATACTGGAACAGTGTCCAAACTTAAGCGTTGGTGTTATTACATTTTACAGTGCTCAGGTTAATCAAATTCTGAAATCAATGTCATCGATCGGTCTTACTGAAAAAGTAGAAGGTGAACTCCAGATTAAACCTGAATGGTTACACATTCAGACCGAAAAAGGTGAGCAGAAAGAGAGACTCAGAGTTGGTTCGGTCGACGCATTTCAGGGTAAAGAGTTTGATATTGTATTGCTTTCCATGGTGAGAACATCTCCCAACAGGGACATCAATATCGATGATGACAATGAGTTGACGAAAGCCTTTGGCTTCTTAAGGCTAGACAACCGTCTAAACGTTGCCATGAGTCGACAGCATCGGCTACTAATTATGGTTGCAGACGCCAGTTTGGCTAAACATTCTGCAGCAGAAAAGGCAGCACCGTCAATACCCGCGTTTTATCAGCTGTGCGAGGGAGAACATGGCTCAATTTACTGATCTGTATCTGAATTTTTTTGGAGGCAAAAGAACTCCCAGAGGGCAGTCTATTCTATGGCCTGTCTGGGTCTGGGAAGTTCTTGCTCCTAAGCCAGGTCAGCAAGAGCTGAACCTTTTTCAGAAAAGTATTCTTGGACTTATCAAGGCCAGCAAGCGTGACCCTGAACAAATTGCTGCCTGGTTAGGGCTTGATAAGGAATTAATTCTCTACATTATTGCAGGACAGCTAATTCCTAATGGCTGGATATGTAAGGACTGGGAGTTAACTGAACTCGGTCTGCAGATGTTGGAGGAGGATGAGGAACAGCGCGGCAATCTATCAACCGCATACATTTTCCAGGATGCTATTACAGGCAAGTTGTGGCCCAGAGTAAGTAAAAGCCTTTCTTATATTTCGCCACTTTCTGAAGATGGAAGGCCAGAATTTAAAGCAAGCAGAGCAAGTGACTGGATAGAAAAACCATTCATTATTCACTGTAGCTCGCGTACACCTGAACCACCATCAGTACTGGATATACGTAGTGCTCTCAGACAGGGTAATAATGCTATTCACAATATGCGTGTTCGAGGTGAGCTGGAATATCACAAGAAAGAATTTCGCGCAGATGAAATCGAACTACTGAAGCAAAGCCCCTCTCCTGCCTATGTTATGTGCTGGATTGTTGAAGATAGGGGGGATATCTGGAATGTGAGTGATCCTCTGGCAGTTACACCAACAGGAGACTTTTTTCGTCAGGATATCTATGTGCAGGCGCAGAACAATAGTGGTCTGCGAAATAGATTAAGTAGCATTATTGGGGAACTCCCAAAGAAAGAAACTTACGAGGAAATGATCAAACGACAGAATGCCTCTGTTGAACTTGCGAAGTTTACCGAATATTCAAACGCAGACAGAGTCCCTAATCTGGAGTCGGCACTTGGAGCCCTGTTAAGAAGGCAGCAAGCCCTGGAAGATGCACAGTCTGATAAAAGCATTCGATATGAAGACTGTGATGATCTGGTCACTCAAGCTCAGAAAGTCTTTGAGGCTTGCTTCAAATGGATGTTATCTGAATGGCCTATAGCTAACCGTCGTTTTATTGATAAGAAGTGGGGTTTTGAAGATATACGCTGTGCTCTAGAAGGTGTCGCTGGCCCATTCCTCACGGATGAGGACCTGGATGACCTTGCTAAACAAAAATCGGGCAGTATCTTCTGGGCTGCAACTCAAACAGATCCAAATGTTTCTTTGAGGCCTCTTGTAGCTGCCACTTTGTTTACACTCACTGCAAACCCTACACACCCTTTATTAAGCTTTGGCATTAAGGACTTAGCAATATCGAGCATTCTTGGTATTGCCAGAGATCGCAATGCTGTTGCACATGCTTCTGATAAGCAGACAAACAAAGAGACCGCTCTTGAATGTGCCCGCTTTAGTTGTAGTTGGGTCAAGACATTATTGAAAAATCTGGATTAATAGAATTATGGCTAAGAAAACAAAAAAACAGACTACCCGAGCTCCGCGTCCTCAACCATCTAAAGAAGATTTGTTGAACAAAATGGGTATTATGAAAAAGAAAATTAATGAAGAGCTTGCAGTGGTGGATGAAGAAATAAACCCACTGAGCTCCGATATGTCTTGCCTTGAACAAGATAAAGACCAAGAAGCAAAAGCCAATGAAGCACTTGATGAAATACTTCAGTTAGTCAAGCAGTTGCAAGAAAAAATTACTGCTCATGAATCCTCCAGAGCTAGTTATGAACAACTTTCCGCTGGAATAGAGGCACAGCAACAGGACCTTGATCAGAAGCGCAAAGAGCTCTATGGGGATGAGTCAGAGCTAAACAGGCAAAAGGCTGAACTTGATGAGGCTAAAAGTCTGCTAGATGAACAAAGGAAAAAGTTGGCTGCAAAACAGAAAGAGCTTGATCAGCAAGAGAAGAAACAAATTTTGCTGGAAGACCAACTGGCAGAAATGAAGGACGAAGCAGACGCGGGGTTCGCTCGAGAACATAGAGTTTCTGTAGAGAAAAAAAGAGCTGAGTTGGCTTCACTTCAACAAGAACATAACCAAGCGTTGGACGAAAGAAGTGATCGTTTAAACAAAAGGGATTCTGACTTATTTGAGAGGGAAAGCACACTCAAAGAGAAAGAGTCTGATGCGAGAGCAGGTTTTATCGCAGTTCAAAAAGAAATTTTGTCAGACTTTGCCAGCAAAAAAACACAAGCTGAGTCAGATCTAGCTGCATTGCATGAGCAAATTTCAAAGGTTCAGGACACCCTGACACTTCAAAAAAAGAAACAGGAAGTACAGCAACGCTCTGAAAATGAGTGGAAAGATAATGTTAGAATCGATTTGGATAGCCAGTATCGAACTGAAATTGATAGCCTTAAAGCGCAGCTCAGCCAAGAGCGCAACAACCGAGAGCAAGACAGGTCTACTATAACTGAGCTGCAGAAGGAACTTGTTAACTTCACGGATCTTCAGCGCTCATTAGAAAATGAAAATGTTGAAGATATAAAAACAGAGCTGAATAATCTTCGTCAGCAGAATAAAAATTTGAAAACTCAACTTTGGACTTCTGAAGATAATCTTGAAGAGAAGTGCGATCTGCTGGAAGAAAAATGCAGTGAACAATATGATCAGATAGCAGATTTAAGACAAACGCTTGAAGAGGCGAAAGCTGAACTTCACAGACGACAAATGACCGTTGCAGCCAAGCATCAGCTTGAGAAAGAAAAGCGTGTTCTTGAGTTACACAATCAGACGCTAGATACAGCCATTACTGGTCTACAAACTCAGCTAGATGATTTAGTTGAACGGCAGCATGGAGTAAAAGCTTTCCCTGCTCTTTCAGCCATGGATCAGAAGTATAAAAGTAAAGCTGCAAACCTCAAGCCGGTTACTGATTTGCACGCCTTCGCCCAACAAATGAGATGGGGGATGGCTGAACTGCCTAATGCTCCTCTTTATTATAAAGAGGAAGATGTCCGAGCCTTCCTGGCCGGTTTGGCGATGAGTAATCTTCATATCCTGCAAGGTATGTCAGGTACTGGTAAGACAAGTTTGGCAAAAGCGTTTGCCAAAGTGGTTGGTGGCCATTGCACAGATATTGCCGTACAAGCAGGTTGGCGCGATAAAGACGATCTTCTGGGTCACTACAATGCTTTTGAAAAGCGGTTTTATGAGAGTGAGGCATTACAGGCACTCTACCGTGCTCAACTGCCTGCTTTTGAGGATCGTGTCAATATCATTCTTCTGGATGAGATGAATCTCTCTCGCCCAGAGCAGTACTTTGCCGACTTCAATTCAGCACTGGAAAAAGATCCGCAGGATAAAGATCGAAATATTGTGTTACTTGAGGTCGGTCAGAAAGATGCTCCTAAAAAGTTGGTTGATGACCGGAAAATCTTTGTTCCAGAAAATGTTTGGTTCATCGGTACTGCAAACCACGATGAAACAACAAACGAATTTGCTGATAAAACCTATGACCGTGCGCATGTCATGGAGCTTTCCCGAAATGATGAAAAATTCAGCACTGCTCGTTACGACGGTGATCAGGCATATAGTTTCTCTTCATTAAGAGAGTCTTTTGATCATGCCTGTCAAAAGCATAGAAGCACTGTAAGCAAGATTCTGTCAGGACTGAATGACAGTAAATTGAAGACTGTTCTTGAAGATGACTTTACCGTTAGCTGGGGCAACCGACTTGAGCGCCATGCACACCGTTTTATACCTGTGCTGAAAGAAACCGGTGGTAGTATTGAGGAAGGCGTTGATCATTTACTAGCAACCAAGTTGTTCCGTGCTGGCAAGGCAACCGGTCGTTTCGATATTAGCCCTGCTGATTTGGATAAGGTTAGTGAGGCTCTGGCTGATACTTGGAAAGCCTTGAAGCTGAATGGTGAGGCAACTCGTACCATGAACAGTATTGCCAAAGACCGTCGTCGTATGGAGCGTGGCGCATGACCAAACTGCTGGATCGGTTAACCAACCAGCAGGTTTCACTTGAAGATTTGCCGGCACACATTGTGCCCGGCAGATATCTTCTTTGTGAGGATGTGCTGATTAATCAACATACAACTCTTAAGTTAGGATCAATTCTTTCGGATGATGGTTCAGATTATCTTGTAATTGATAAAAAAAATTTTAGATGCAGTGGTCAAATTGAAGATGACTTACAAGTCAGTCATAGGCTTGTAGGCCTATCACTGCATCAAATTAATGAGTGTATTTCTGCAGAAGAAAATAAAAAACTACCTTCTCCATTACTGCCAAGCCGGTTATTCACCGAAGAAGGTAGGCTGAACCAACTTGAGGAATTACTCGATAACATAATGGGCAAAGGCCATCTTCAGGAAATAAGCAGACACCCTCGATATGATATGCGCTATGACGAGATGGTGCAGCCAATTAGCCGTTCAAAACGGTTGGCATCTTCCTCTCATCGTCACCTGTCCGCTCACTCTGAGTGCTGGCAATCAAAAACCTTGACAGGCATTCAGCCTAAGAAGGTACTTAGTCTTGTCAGTGAAGATGAATACAATCTGTATGAGAATAGAGTATTTGCACGTCTTATTGACAGACTTGAACGCTTTCTCGACAGCAGATTGAAAGAAGTTATTGAGTTGGAGAAAAACCTGACTGACGCATTGGCACTTGAGAGCACTCATAAAATCAACCACAGACTAAGCAGGAAATTGTTCGGACTGTGGGGGGAAACTTTTGACTCAGACTCTTCTGCACTGCAAGCCCTCGAGGATTTGAGTAAAACTAAGGAAAAACTGTCTGAGTTAATGAACAAAATAAGAGGGCTGAAACAAGGGGAACTTTATAAGCGCATTCCCAGAAATACACAGATAGCTGGTCGAATCCAGCCTACAAATATATTGACTCACGACCAGCACTACCGCCACCTTCTAAGTCTGTGGACCTCGCTACAAATAGAAAGTAAAAGAGACAACTTAACATCAGCTGAGACTCTCGAACTTAATCAGCGCTTACAAAAAGATTATGATCAATACTGTCGGTTGGTAATCGTTAGGGTCCTGAAAGAACTGCATTATTCTCTTGTAAGTGAGACAGGGAAAGCATCTACTTATGCACGTTTTGGCAGAAAACTAAGTCTTGAATGGAACCAAACGAAGGGGTTAGAGTTGACAGATAATCTAACCAAGACTTCAATCAGGTTTGTCCCAGTTTATTCGTGGGATACTAACTGCCTTGGCGTAGTCCGAACAGAGTCAACTACAACTATCCCCTGCTGCCCAAATGTTGATGTTACAGATGATCTTCCATCAAGTTGGCTGACAGGAAGTAATAACCGTCCTTTGTTAATGTCTCCAATGGATTTCCATGTAGAAGAAAGAGTGGTTTCACTTCTCAGTTATTGGCTCATTTCTGGCCCTCTGAAGAGCTATGGCCAACCTGTAAAGAAAGTACCAACGGAAACAATGGAGCTGGTCTCTAATTGGAGTTGCATTCAACCATCTGATAGTCACTCATTTCGCATATTGAGTAGCATGACACCTTCAGAGCTGCAGACACTAGAAGAAAGCCTAAAGAATAATAATGCTCGATTTAGCCTTGATACTTTTAAAGAGAGAGTGGTAGCTTTTCAACAATTATCACACTGCCCTGCTTGTAACTCAAAAGCACACTTTGAACGTAGGGATAGAGAGACATTTATCGCTCATTGCCGTACAAATAGTTGCGAGATGAAATGGACAATTCAGCATACTGGCAATGAAAAACGTTATAGACAGTATGTCATCAGCGATTCAGGTCTCTCTTTTTCGGATTCGGGCAGATGGTTGGAAGACACGGTGATTTCCGAAAGCCAGTAGGTAATGTTGTATGAAAAAAATTCTAATCAGCTGGATAGGAAAGCATGACCTGACTGCATCGCAGTCGGGTGATTTAGGACCTGTATTAGCTGCCATCATAGACTCTATGGAAAAAGGTAACCCGTACAACAGAGTTCATTTGTTGTGTAATTACTCTCAAGAACAATCAACCCAATACATGGAATGGCTACTATCAATGGTGGGTAAGAATCTGGAGATTACTTCTACACAAGTATCTCTTTCCTCCCCTACCGCTTATGCGGAGATATATCCTAAAATCTTAAGTGAGCTAGGAAAACTGGCTCAAGAATGTCCGGATTTTCAAAGGTACGTCCATCTAAGCCCTGGGACTCCAGCTATGACAGCTGTATGGGTGCTATTGGTTAAGACACACTTCCCTTCTGTCTGTGTGGAATCATGGCTTGATCGAGACAAAATTCAACAGGTACGGCATATTGAGCTGCCTTTTGAAATCGCTGCCGAATTTTCTCAAGGAGCTATTCGGAAAGCTGGAAGACGACTGATATCTGTTGAATCCTCATCACCATCGTTATCCGGAATAACAGGGCAAAGTGAGCCAATGCTTATTGCCAAAAGCAGGGCCGAACGTATGGGGATTCGTGAAGTACCAGTACTTATTCTTGGTGAAACTGGCACTGGGAAAGAAGTATTTGCTCGAGCGATTCATGAGTCAAGCCCAAGGAAAAAATCGCCATTTGTCGCTGTTAATTGTGGTGCTCTTCCAGAAGACCTTGCGGAATCATTACTATTTGGTCATAAGAAAGGGGCCTTTACAGGCGCTTACCAAGATCATGAAGGCTACTTTTCAGCCGCTGACGGAGGAACATTGTTTCTGGATGAAATTGGTGAGCTGAGCCCGTTGCTGCAAACCAAACTTCTCAGGGTACTACAAGAAAAAGAGTACACAAGATTAGGGGATAACAAAGTAGTTCGAAGTGATTTCAGGCTGGTTGCCGCAACCCATCGTGATCTTACGCATATGATCAGTCAAGGGAAATTCAGAGAGGATTTATTTTACCGCATAGCTATCGGAATTTTAAAACTACCACCAATTCGAGATCGTTCAGGTGACATAATTCTACTATCAGAAGCAATGATGTCAGAGATTAATACAGAACTCGCCGATCAACCTGAATTCCAGAAGAAACGGCTTAGTGTCGATGCCCTCCAATTTATAGCTAGACAGAACTGGCCTGGAAACATCAGAGAACTCCGAGCCAGTATTCTAAGAGCAGCTATTTGGTCTGATGGAGTCATAATAACCGCAAGTGACATAGAGTCCTCGATTATCAGCCGAACTACAAGCTCAGGGCTTCTTCCATCCGTTCTAGGGAAAGAAATTGACCTTGGAAATGAGATTGGACTAGTGGTAAGTCACTATATCACTCTGGCATTAAAAGAGACTCAGGGCAATAAGCTTGCAGCAGCCAAGAAGCTTGGCTTAAAGAGTTCACAAGTACTTGATAACTGGATTAAAAAATACTCTGGCTCTGCCCAAGAGTGAAGGAGTGCCTAACTCAACATCATTAAATCACCTGAAAAATAGGGGGCATATAGTCTAAATATTGATTTTATAAGAGTGCCGCAGTCATTGCTCCCCTTATCTTCTCGTGCGAGGGATATACCGATAACATCTATGGCATTCACCCATTGCTGTTCAAGAAGATCGAGCAGGTAAAAGTGGAGCTGAAAGAAAAAGGAATTGATATCCGAGTGACACAAGGTCACCGGGATCTTGTTCAGCAAAATCTACTGTATGAGCAAGGCAGAACCACCAGCGGGCCTGTTGTGACCAATGCCAAACCCGGACTTTCTTATCACAATTATGGCTGGGCTGTAGACGTCGTCGTTTATAAAAATGGCAAGCCACACTGGGATAGTCGTCATTGGGCTTACATTGGAGAGRTCGGTAAATCCRAAGGTTTGATTTGGGGCGGCGACTGGAAAGGCTTTCCAGACCGACCRCACTTCCAATTAAAAGTGACAGATATTTTACCGTGGAGTGCGAGCTAAATGATGCGCCGCGCACTGATTATAATCYTAYTGCTGACGGTTRCAGTTCTGGTTTATGCGTTWTTCCTACCCCTTAAAATGGTCATCAATTCTATCATGCCCRGCGACATGCTGAGCCGTAGCATTATGGCTGATATCCGKTCAGAYCTTGCTGYACAGCCRGATTTTGTCAACAAACTGAAACTGCATAAAGGTCAGTCTAAACGCTACCTGCACCGTACAYCGCTSACTGCCTTCACTACCTTTGATCTCGGGATGTACGATGTATACGCCACCTACATAAATGAAGATCAGGAATGGGTGGTTCGTATGGGAATCTGGCCTGACAAAAATGCAGAACATTTTTTCCCGCAACAGATTGGTGGCATATCGGGTGCGGTGCTGGGGTTTGCTTTACGACAGTTGAACAATGTTATTGATGCGGGATTGCTGCAACCCATGCTTTACCATGTCACTGATAWGGAAGAGACCAGTTTTGTCAGYGATTCTTATGAGGCAGTGCCCCGGTTGATTCCAGYGGAGCAGTAACTTTAGAAGCATGTGCGAAACTTGCCTCATTTTATGAAATATTCGAGCTAGGATTTATCTTTTCTGTAGTGCTTTTCCATTCCATCAAGAATATTACGGAGCAGTTGATCTAAGCATTCTCGATAGTTTTTATGATCAGGGCGTCGAAACAGGGCACTCAACTCATGTTTACTTAAAGCGAAATCGTTCAGCTTAAGCATCGAAAGCAAGTCGTCGGCCTGTAAGTTTAGAGCGATTTTCAACTTCCTCAGCACCATGTTATTGCTCAGAATACGCTCAGGTTCAGGTATATCATCACTCTTAGAGCCTCTGTTCTTTATGATCAGGCCATTTAGAAAGCGAGCAAGTTTTTCATCTTCACACAAGATAAAACCAGGYTCTCCTTCGCGGGCCAACCAAGTCAATAACTCAGGCTTACTTCCTTCATATCCACCYTGCTTAAATATAGACAGCATTAGCGGATCGCTTAAATCAAAAATATAACGCACCCGGCGCAAAATATCGTTGTTGTTGATAACTAGTCCTCCTGAGCAGGCAGTTTTTCAACCGCTACCATGGCTTTCGCTGTAACTTCTACATAAATGGTCATTATGTTTTTTGCAACAAGCTCATCGATGCCTTTCGTTAGCGATGATACATGCACCTCAGCTGCGGTCTCTTCAGATTGTCCAAGTTTACAATCGAAACCCCAATATTGAGTGCCGGAAGGCAGGGATTTCAGGCGTTCTTTTTTGAGGAACTTTTTGATGTCATGCTTTATCGAGTCGACGATACGAGGCGCTTTTATTTTAGGGTGTTCTAATGTAAAGGTCTTTTTCATTGGGATACTACCAAGGTGGGCAATTATTTCGCCGGGGAGTTTTTAACGGCCCGCAGTATAATGTTTATACAAAGATTCTACTATGACTTTAGGGCTGAGCTGCTGAACGAGGCTCTCACTATCACGAACTCAGCACTAAGAGTGCGGTATGGCTCGTTATCCCAAAGAACTCAACGCATCAAGTCGCGGGGCGCGATCGGTAATGACGGATCCGACGACCAAAAAAAATGCCGTCCGATGATTACTGCATCGTATGCTGGACGCGTTAATCACAGCGTCCTGCTTATCTGATCAAAGTGACTTCCACTGTGCGATTCAAAAAGCGGGCACGCCGGTGATTGCCGTGGGTCGTATTTTGAACCCTGTCTATTCCGCCGCCGTACCAGCGAAGACTGTGATGGTTATGTCCGTTAGCCCAAGAGTGGATAAAATAAGCAATGTAAGAGGTTGTCGTAGGTTTTAAATAGCACGTCTGTCGCTCGAAAACTGGTGTCAGACGAAAACTGGAAAACTGGTGTTTGGAAAACTGGTGTCAAAACTGGTGTCA
>NZ_LUTV01000008.1:204857-248028 GCF_001646945.1 Endozoicomonas ascidiicola | reverse complement strand
GAACTGGGTGTAATTAAAAGTGTTCCCGATGTGGTGAAAATTCAAATTTCATCAGCTGTTACCCCGCATGAATACTCGGTATCAAAAATAGAAAATTCACAAAATTACGGCTCTTTTGAAAAATGAGTGGGTAAGTGTATATTTGCCCACCTTCTTTTTTGTTGCAGAACCTGCCATAAATCACCCATGAAAGACCTGTTTCAGACAGCCCTGGGCATCACCTCTCCCTGGTACATTGAGTCCCTGAATTTCGATGCAGATCAATCGCGTCTGGACATATTCATTAACTTTCAACGAGGAACCACATTCAAAGACCCAGAAGACCCTGCAGGCAAGGAATACAAAGCATACGACACTGTAAGAAAAGAGTGGCGGCATATGAATTTCTTCCAACACGAGTGCTATCTGCATGCCCGTGTTCCACGAGTTAAAAGAGGCGATAACAAGCCTCGCCTGATTTCTCCGCCCTGGAGTGGAAAGCTGAATGGCTTCACTCTTCTGTTCGAAGCCTTCCTACTTCAGATGTGTCGTTCAATGCCGGTGCATCATGTCAGCAAGTTGACCGGGGCCTCTGATTACCGACTGTGGTCACTGCTGGAGCTTTACGTCACTACAGCGCGGGCTGAAGAAGACTACAGCCAACTCCACACCATTGGCATGGATGAAACGTCATCTGCCCTGGGGCACGATTACATAACCTTGTTCGTCGATCTTGAAGAAAGACGWACTGTATTTGTCACCGATGGCAAAGGCAGCGAAACGGTCAAGGCATTTACGACMGATCTGGAAGAACACAATGGTAAGGCGGAGAACATCAAGCAGGTTAGCTGCGACATGTCGCCAGCCTTTATCAAAGGCGTACGGGAACAACTGCCCGAAGCCAGTRTCACCTTTGACAAGTTTCATATCGTCAAGATTATCAACGAGGCAGTAAACAGCGTGCGCAAAGAAGAGGCGAAAACTAACCCGTTATTGGTTGGCGCACGCTATGCGCTTCTGAAAAACGAAAGTAATCTGACAGCAAAACAGAAAGCGAAACGAGATGAACTCTCTATGCCCGGACTTAACCTGAAGTCGGTGCGAGCCTTACAAATAAGGGAAACCTTTCAGTAAATCTATACGGCACCTAGCAAAGAGGAGTTTGAGGCAAGGCTAAACAAGTGGTACTTCTGGGCTACCCACAGCCGACTGGAGCCCATGGTAAAAGCTGCAAAGACCATCAAACGACACTGGGATGGTGTTCTGAACTGGAAAGAAAGCCAGATCAATAATGGTCTACTGGAAGGTTTGAATTCAGTGATACAGGCAGCCAAGCGAAAAGCCCGAGGTTACAAGAAACCACACTTCAAAGTCATGGTTCATTTACTGACAGGTAAGCTGGATTTTACCAGAGTGAACAATGCCTGCTTACCCACTTGAAATTCAAAAGAGCCAAAATTACAGACTGTTGAACACTTTTAATTACACCCCTAGGAACTTACGCGATAGTGAGTTGGCAATTGATAGCTATTTATTGGGCTCAATTATGAGCAGCGTTAGTTCACCAATGTATAGTGATTTGCCTGCTGCTCAGGTGAGCACTCCCGAAGTAACGGAGAGCTCATATTCACCTTTCTCCGGTCTATATCCTGAAAATCGTGAAGTGATAAGACAGCTTTATAGCAGGACAGGAGGTGAGTTTAGGCAATATCCTTTCTTGGAATTTGACTAGATGTTTATTTAAGACACTCGATGAGAGTTAAGAGTGTTGTTTAATGATGTAGTGAGCAGTGCTTGTGTGCGTGTCGCCTTCTTTGTTGCAATGCTCTGTGAGTAAAACGACCAAGCAAAGAAGGCTGTGAGGCAGGTGTCTATTGGCTCTCTATAGAGTTGATGGCTTCTTTCACATCATCACTGAGGATAGCTTTGGTGCCGGTTTTGAAGTTGAACATCACGGCGGTCGCTTTACCCGTGGTGGTGACCTTGCCCAGTTTTTTGCTGACAATCCGGTATTCCATGGTCAGGCGGTCATCCTGAATGTCTGAGACTCGAGAACCAATCAACAGGGTGTCCGGATGAGTGACCGGGATTTTGAAGAAACATTCCGCATGGCTAAGTACGGGACCAATGCCGGTTTTTTTGGCTTTTTCCATCAATTCAAGACGATTAAAGTAATCCAGCCTGGCGGATTCAAAATAACGGAAATAGATCACGTTGTTTACGTGCTGCAAGGCATCCATTTCACCCCAGGCTACTGGCACTTCGGTGATGACCGGAAAATCTTCTAATAACGCTTCCATCGTGACTGCTTCCTCAATTTTTTATTATCAAGCGGTTGTTATCAAACCTTTGAACCTTAAAGGGAAATTACCGGTTAGACAAATGGTTTAGTGGAAACTATTTTGATCTATTGCTGTCAAAACAAGCGGGTAGTTTATCAGTGGTGTTGGATATGATGTTGGAGATCAGGCCGTGCGCGAGGTTAGCGGCGAAAATGGCAAGCGCCTTACTGGCAAAAGCTCTACTGACAGAAGCCCTGCGTAAGCAAAGCCGGAACGCTATTGTGGGTGGTGTATTGGTCTGTTTGTCCGGTATTGCTCTGGGGTATCCCGATGCGGATCGGCAGGGAGAAGTGTATCCGGAGCTTCAGGATGTTCATCGTATTGCTCAGTTTCAAGGCATCAACACTCAGGACGAAACCCTTCGCTGGCAGGTGAATGAGCCTAATTTGATCCAGTGGTTGCTGGCGCCCTGGGATGCGCAAAAAGTGAATGAGGCGCTCTCTTTATATAAAGAAGAGTACGGTTCAATCGCAGATACTGCCGTTAAGGTTGCTTCTATTGCCCGTGATCATTTTGATGCGTCAGGCCATCAGATAACGGAGGCTGAGCTTGAGCGTCTTTTGACGTTTGTGGAATCCAGCGGTTATCTTCAACAGTTTGATCCGCGTGCCAGAGCCATCACGGTAATGGATACTGATGGCCAGTTTTTCCCAAGTGATGTGTTTGTCACGAATAATCTGTCTAACGGCTCGAATGTGGCGGCGAGCCAGAAGACATCCAGCACTCTGATTGCAAGAAATACCCCTGTTATCGTGCTTGGACAGCTGACGCCTGTGTCTTCTCCCGGGCTTGATGCCGCAGAAGATAGCTGGGTTGCTCTGTGGCGGCCGGAGTTTGGATTGAAGTTTGTTAAATCCCGACATATTGCACTGGTTGGCGATGATTTGGTGAACAAACTTCAGTCCGGCTCCGGTGATGATGACCTGTCTGGTCAGCTCAAGTTAACCACCACCACGCGGATTAAAGCAGCAGGTGAGTTTCATCGACTGCCTTTGGGCGTTCCTGTTTTCTATCAGAACGGTGAGTATTTAATGGCTGCTCGCAGCGGGATAGAGGCAGTTTTCCAGCAAACGTCTGCAGGTGCTGTTCGACTGTTTAATGCTCAGCTGATGCCAGTTGGCCTTGCTACTGATCCGTCTGGCAGCTTGGATGATCAAATTCCCAATGTGCCCATGATGCTGAATTATAAAAATTATCTGAACCAGATCAGTAATGTATTGCTGAAGTATCCTGCAGGCTATGTTTCTCCAGCAGAAAATGAAAACCGATACTTTGCTTTTGGTGAAGGCACTGTCGGGCCGGATGGTGAGAGAGGGATGGATGCTTCAACCTTTGCCCTGAAGGTAGTTCAGCCATTTGGCAAATGGTTACCGAGATATTCTGTTCATCAAGTGCAGGAAGGCGTTGAAAACCGTCTGCTTGTAACCACAAACCATGGCAATACAGAAGAGAACTTTCAGGCGATGTTGAACCATTGCTCCGTGGGTAATTTTGCCTCTGTGGGCGCTGGCAATAATATGGCTTGCCTTGGTAGTGTCACTCTGGAACAGCTTGGACAGATAAGCCCTCAGGCAAAAGCCGATGCATTGGCAACAGGGGGAATGATGGAAAGCGATCGGGTACCACTGGTTGCTTTGAGTGCGGTTGGTCTGACTCATCGGGAAGGTGATGGTGTTATCTGGTACATTACCGGCAAAGCGGCGATCTTTCCTGTTTTCAAGTCAGGCTACCTGAGCAGTTTTGTGCGTGATGGGCGATCGCTGTCAATTTACAGCTATTTTCAACTTGTCCCCTAGCTATAGAGGTTGTCGCAAAACCCCAAACATTTCGTTCCCATGCTCCGCGTGGGAATGCATACCCTTGAATTTCAATGAGTTAGAAGTATGGGTTCCCACGCAAAGCATGGGAATCAAGGCTTTTGCGACACCCTAACGACAGTCATAAAATAGATCATCGGGCTCCTCTGCTTTATCAGTTGAGCCTTTGTCTTTAAAGAGACGTGCTTGAGGGATATTGATCGACGCTGGCTCGGTATCTAACTGCGCGAATAGCTTAAGCAGGTTGTTTGTTCTGTGGGAGAGTTCAGGGTGCTCTCCCTCGAGTAGATCGACGTCGTCTTTCCGCTTCAAATCATTAAAGCAGTTAATAAGATTTCCCAGGCATTTATTTAGAGCCACCACTTCTGGTCTCAATGAGAATTCATACTTTGCCATTAACTCGTTGAAAAGTTGCTGCCAGGAAAACTCATCTCTAACTGGAACTTTTTCACTCCATTCATCCCAGAACCACTGTGCTTCTGAGTGTGTCAGGCGCAACAAAATATGAGTGCTTATGTTGGTAAGCTCTTCGGACGTTAAGGGTTGTTGGTCAGCCTTTAAAAAAAGTGCTTCAGCGAATTGCTGTATTTGACTCAATGTCTCTTTATAGGTGCTTCCTAGGGTGTCATATTTGAAAATCAATAAAAATTGTTTCGCAAGTTGAGTGTCATCGAGTAGGTTGCGCAAAGTATCCGGCAGGATAAAGGCATCTCCAAAATCAATCAGGCAGAGTTTGTCATTGCAGTGAATGCCGTTACCGGGGTGTATATCACCATGAACCAACCCGGTGGAGCAGGCAATCTCTAACCAGATATCGAGCAACTTCAGCGTTAGCCCTCGTGCTGCAGGTCGATCGGATTGCATCAACTCAGCAATACTATTCCCTTCAATAAACTCCATAACCAGAACGTCGCGGTTGCTTAGTTCATGTATGACTTTGGGAATCATCACTTCATTGCTGAGGCCCAGGTTATCAACCGCTTGCTGAAAATAGGCAGCATATCGAGTTTCAATCTCTAAATTTGCTTCGGTAGTGATACTGGATATTTTGGCTTTTAGTTGTCGAATCAAAGGTTCTTTCTTATCAGGGGATAATTGGCCAATGACTTTGCTCAGTAATTGCGATAGCGGATGCTGATGTTTTTTTATGTCATCAATTAAATGAGGTCTGACGACTTTTACGGCAACGATCTGCCCACTGGTAAGAGTCGCTTTGTGAACCTGCGCCACGGAGCCTGTTTTAATAGGCGTTGGATCAAAATGTGTGAAGGTGCTATCCCAATTTTCATTGTGATGGTTCAGTGCGGAGGTGACCGCTTTTTGAATGTCCGAAAAGGGAATAGGTGGATTGTTTTCGAGAGTGGGTTTTAGTGTGTTACGCAATGACACAGGTACTTCTGAAGACAGTGCCAGCACCTGAGCGATTTTTATGCCCAGCGGACCAGACTTGACCAGGGTATCAGCAAGATTGTTTTCTGTGTTGAAGCCGAGCCAGGTTTTTGCTTCCAAATATCGCATGTGGAATATGGCATTCATATGTAGCTGAAAAGATTCAGCGATATGGCCTGGCACTTGAATCGCACTGGCACACATATTCGAAACTTGGCTGAAAAACGTCTGAAAGGTTTCGTGTTCTGAAGTGGCTGCATTTTCTTCAAGCGCCATTTGCTGGCCTAACTGGTGACCCAGAGTCAGTCGCTCTTGTTCCTTGTTATCGAGAATGCGATGTTGGATAGTCACCAGCGGTTCTAATTGTTTCAGTCTGGGTTCTGACTCTAGATCTCTGCATAAAAAAGAAAATTTGCCCCCTTGTAGACCTGTACTGCGGAGTGGTTGGGAAAACATGAATTCGCTCTTCAAGTCTTTGCCCATACCTTCAGGGAGGTAATCCTGACACCGCTCAATCAATAGTTGCTTCTGGCTTAGGTACCTGGATATTGCCTCAGGTTTCGTTGGTAAGGTTGGTACATGTGCTTTCGATGCTGCGATTTGTGGTCTTTCTGAAGGGTTATATAACTTAATCAGTCGCGTGCAAATGGTTTTAAATAAAGATGGCTTTTGTGTTGCGCGAATATGTCGGGTGAAGTCTACCTTCGGGGAAGGGCGCCTGAATTGCCGGCTGGCTGAGTTGAGTTTGTGAAGAACTCTATCATTTGCAGACCCATGTTGTTGATTCCGTGGTCTAGTGTGTGAATTGCTACTGATCTTGCCCATGTTTAACGGCTCGATAAACGCTATAAGATCATTAGTTGACCGTACGAACAGCGTAAAGTTCAAATCATAGGTTTGATGTTGTGGCTGGTGCAGTGTGTCGAATGAGGCTGTTGAACAAGGACTGTGCTTGCCAATACTGCGTTATTAATAGCTGAAAATGTTCATTTACAGTATAAAAATTGCATTTATTAGTTTTGTCTTGATTGAGCTAGGAGCCTGTCGGACTTAGAACAACTTTTGAGTATAATACCCGCAAGATCGTAAAAGACAGCCAGCCAATGAACAAATGGACTTTCAGACCCATTGACCGAGACATCCCTGACTTTTTTCCTGCCACTGTTCAGGATTATCTGCCAGAGGTGCATCTTGCTCGCTTTGTTGTAGAGGTGGTTGAGCAGCTAGACCTCACACCTTTGATCAGCGCCTATAAAGGAAGGGGCTCTAAAGCCTGGCATCCATCCCTCATGCTGTCGTTATTGTTCTATGGATATGCAACAGGTGTCTTCTCCAGTCGCAAACTGGAGAAAGCAACTTATGACTCCATCGCCTTTCGATATATCTGCGCCAACGAGCATCCGGATCACGACAGTATCAACACCTTTCGCCAGCGCTTCCGTAAAGAAATCAGTGAACTTTTTGTTCAGATATTGTTGATTGCGCAACAGGCAGAATGGTTGAAGCTGGGAACCATCAGCCTCGATGGAACCAAGATGAAGGCCAATGCCAGCAAACACAAGGCGCTCAGTTACAAGCACGCATGCAGGCTCGAAAAGCAGCTCAAGGCCGAAGTTGAAGAGCTCCTCAGGATGGCTGAAAAAGCAGATACTGAAAAATTGCCAGACGAATTATCCATTCCTGATGAGCTGAAACGCAGGGAAGATCGCCTCAAGGTGATTGCCGATGCCAAGGCAGAAATTGAGAGACGAGCTGAAGAGCGCTATCAGCAAGAACTGGCAGAATATCAGGAAAAAGTTGCCCGTCGTGATGCGATCAGAGATACGGAAAAAAAGCCACGGGGCAAAGAACCGAAAGCCCCAACGCCGGGTCCCAGGGACAAAGATCAAGTCAACCTGACAGATCCGGAGTCTCGCATAATGCCAACGTCTGCTAACGGTTTTGTACAGGCTTATAATGCGCAGGCCGCAGTAGATAACGACAGTGGTCTTATTGTTGAAAATCATATTACTCAGGCGACCAATGACAAACAACAGGTAGCGCCTGCCCTCGAAGAACTGGCCTCTCGTGCAGAGCAGATTGGCAAGCCCAGCGCGATTCTTGCCGACACGGGCTACTTCAGTCAGGGCAATGTGTCTGCTGTGGATAAGTTTGGAGCTATCCCTTACATTGCAGAAAAGAAGGATGCCCATAACAAACCTTTACTGGAGCGCTTTAAGCCCGATGAGCCGATGCCCGCAGGCGATGATGTTACCGCACTGGAGTTGATGCGTTGGCGATTGCAAACCAGGGAAGGACGGGCGGTGTATGCATTGAGAAAAAGCACCATTGAGCCAACGTTTGGGATACAGAAGGAAGTGATGGGATACCGTCAATTTCTGGTCCGTGGTCTTGAAGCAGTGTCTGCTGAATGGGATCTTCTGTGCATGGGTTTTAACCTGAAGCGGATGTTTACGCTGATGCTGAAAGATCTTCAGGAAAGTATCATTTTTATGCAGTTTATTTCAGCTTACAGGTTATTTGTCGCATGCATTTGGATATTTGGGCAAAAGAGACTGACGACATAAACAGCACTTCCAGACTGGATTCTGTGATTTTTGACTTTATTGCGGCCCATCTCCGGTTTTTACTTTCAAGTCCGACAGCCTCCTAGCTACCTTTTACGACAGCCTCTCCATGGGGCAGTCGAACATCCGTCAACTCAGCGCTGATGGCGGTTTTGTTTTTTCCTTTTTCTTTGGCTCGATACATTGCCTTATCAGCATCTGCCATCAGTTTTTCCAGAGAGTCGACGGTGCTGCTCATGGCGGCGACGCCAATACTGATGGTGATGGGTTGCTGGTTGTCTGGTCCACAGAGCTTGGCATTCATAACGGCATAACGAATTCGCTCTGCTACCCGAAATGCCTGCCAGGGTTCGGTATTTGGCAACAGGGCGACAAACTCTTCGCCGCCAAAGCGCCCCAGAATATCCTGCTGGCGTAAGGCTTTTTTACAAAGGCTGGCGGTATTTTTCAAAATCAGGTCGCCGGTGTTGTGCCCCAGCTGGTCGTTAAATTGCTTGAAGTTATCAATGTCCATGAACAGTGCGCAGCACGGCTCTGGATTATGACTGGTTCGTTGGCGATGAATCACGTTTTCTGATTCTTCACAGAAGGCTCTTCGATTCAGCAGGCCGGTTAATGAGTCAAGACTGGCCTGTTGTTGCCAGAATAACGACTGACGATTGGATTGCACCAGCGTGGCGGCGTGGCTGCTGATATCACAGGCGGTTTGCCATGTATTGGCATTCCGGTGTTGTCGCATGGGAATCAGCGCCAGAATGATTTTCTGACTGGGCTCAATACTCAAGGGGAACAACCAGAAAATGGTACCGAATCGATCTTTGAAATTGATTCGTGTGCCTGATCCCGATGCAATTACACTCATCAGATCATTTTCAATGTCCGGTAATTGCTTGCGAAGATTGGCGGCGATATTAAGGTGATTGCCTTCAACCTGCCATTGATCCCCTTGATGTTGCAGCATAATGGCCGGAATTTCTGGAATCACGGTTTCACAGGTGGCCAGAATGCGCTGGGTAATTTCAGACTCTGGCATGGGGGCATCCAGAGTCTGGAGGTGTTGGCGAAGAGCCGATTCAAAAACCCGACGCTTACTGCTGGTGGGCGCTACGGCATTGATAGCAACGCTGTGCTGTAGATTGTGGTAATGCCCGTACCAATAGAACAGTGGCAGTAACGCACCGTGCAGTGAAAGGAAAAAGACTTCATTAAAGGTGGGCATGCTTCTGGGCCACATTTCAGTAGACCAGGACCAACTCAGAAATCCCAGTAAAATAAGGGATGCCGGAAACGCTAATCGTGCCGGTCGGATGTTGTTATAGAGACAATAACCACTGGTAATTACTACCAGAGCCAGGCTCAACAAGAGGCTGGTGGCCGCTACTGTGAGTATTGGGTCTGCCACTGGGTCGGAAGCGGTAATGGCATAAACGACAATGGCAAAGCCCATGGCGGTCAGTGACAATACCAGTCGATCGACGTTGACGCTATACACTGGCAACAGAGTCAGAGAACGATAGCAGGCGATGGCAGTGACGATCACACCGGTGGTGACCAGCATTAACCAGTGGCCGGGGTTTCCCAGCCAGGTGACATTACGAAAAATATCGCCATCCCACATCAGCAGCATTAGAGTCGATGCCAGCATATGGCTGATCAGCAAATACATGGCGCGGGTTCTGTTGTGCATGGTCAGGCCAAACAGAAACACCAACGCCACGATCAACAGCGTAATAGCAGAGCTGATGGCGGCATCTTGATTGCTGAGAGTATCAAAATAGGCCATCGCAGGCCAGAGCTCTGGTAACAGCTGATTCGGTGTTACCTTATTGTGACGCAGGTAAAATGTGCTGGTTTGTCCTGGCGCTGTGTTGAGCTCCAGAGTGTTTTGTTTGATGCCGTTGCGGCTACTGTCCAGCCCCATGGCAACAAGACGATAGCCGCCGTTTGCAGGTGCAAAAACATCCAGTTTGCTGTGGGGGACCTGTCGGAATACCAATAGCCAGTCGTCTGTAGAAAAGCTCGGTTGTGTGACATCCAGTTGATACCAGTCTGCACGGCTCTGATGCTGGGGGGCAGTACTGAGAAAAATAGCTTTTGGGGCATCAATAGGATTTAATTCGACAGGTATGGCACCTTCACCGTTGAGCACTATTGGCTGGGCATGTATTGCGGTGGAATGCAGTAAAAAACAGGAAAAAAAGGTCAGCAACAGAGAATGTATCCAGCGGCGTTTGATAGGCCGTGGAATATGGTCAGCAAGATAGTGGCTGGTTGTCCTTAACACAGAGCCGGTTTCCTTATAGTGATCTACTGATAAGTAGTTACCCGGCGATGAGCAGACAGACCTTGAGCCATAAGGCTGGGCTGCGCTTCTGAACGACCATGTAATACTAACTAATGCTAGCTTTCCTTGCTGTGAAGTTTGCACCCGAGCCTCCTTCCTGGAGTGTTGGAGCAAACCTCATTTTTACACAGTCTTTAGAGTTCTGTGAAGTACAGAACCCTGAAGTACGTGAAAATTAGTGATCACTACGCTGATTATGCCTGATTTGGCCTAATTTTTTAGAGTGTTGGTTGTAAGTTTCTTTTTCGGTGTTTCAATCTGCACCGAAATATTGCTGTGAAAAAGCGACTCGCTCGTCAATAGAAATATCGTGTTTGCGCAGGGCTTCAATGGCTTTCAATCTTGGCTCAATGCCCTGACCGTTGGCGATTTGAATGGCGAGCCCGGGGCGGGCGTTCAGTTCAAGGATTAACGGGCCAAGATTCTGGTCAAGCACCAAATCGACACCAAGATAGCCAAGGCCGGTCATTTCAAAACAGTTGGCAGACAGCTGCAGTATTTTCTGCCAGTGAGGCACGTTCAGTTTGCTGAAGTCATGACCTGTGTCCGGATGATTCTGAACCGGGCGATTATGCTGAACCGTGCGCAGAGGTTTACCGGTGGCGATGTCCAGACCAACGCCTACGGCACCCTGGTGGAGGTTGGCTTTGCCATCGGAGGCGCGGGTGGCTAAGCGCATCATGGCCATCACCGGAAAGCCCCGGAAAACAATGATGCGAATATCCGGCACACCTTCAAAGCTGTAATTACTGAAGATAGGGTCCGCAACAATCAGGCTTTCAATCACCGCCACATCGGTTTTGCCGCCAAGACTGTAAAGACCACCCAGAATGTTGGACACATCCCGGCTGACAGCATCAAACGATAAACTTTCACCGCTGGCTTTGACATAACGATCGCCGTCACGACTGGTGATGACCAAAATGCCTTTACCGCCACTGCCTTTGGCAGGCTTGATAACGAACTGTTCCAGAGGCTCCAGAATGTCTTTTAATTTGCGGATATCCGATTGGTACTCGATCACACCGATGAGTTTGGGAACATCAACCCCGGATTTTTCCGCCATGCGTTTGGTGGTGAGTTTGTCATCCACCAGGGGCAGCAAACTCCTTGGGTTATATCTGGAAATATAGTTCAGGTTTCGGGCATTCATACTGAGAATACCCGCTGTTTCCAATTGTGCCGGGGTGCAGATGGACAGCTTTGCCAGCAGCGTTTGCAGGTAGGAGCTGAAATTACTCATGGCGTGCACTTTCCATGACTTCTCATAACGTAAGTCACCTTGACTGATGATTTTTTATTGAGTGAACCAATGGATAAAAGCGTTTCAACTCCAGTAACCGGTATCCGGTGTATTGACCGAGCAGCAGAACAAGGCCCAACAGGGTTAACATCAGCTCTGGGAAGTTAAACGTCAACTGCTCAACAATAGGATTGGACATTAACAGATAGCTCATGGTGGCAACCAGTAGACTGCCGCCGCCTTCCGTGACTACGTGTTTGGGACCTTCTTCTTCCCAGAGAATGGACATCCGTTCGATGGTCCAGGCCAAGATGATCATGGGGAAGAAGGTCACCGTCAGCGCCTGGGTAATGCCCAGTTTCCAGCTGAGGATGCTCATGGCCGCCATGATCAGAATAACCACGATAATGACCGCCCCCAGCCGCGCGACCAACAACATATTCTGTTGGCTGAGGAACGAGCGAATCCATAAACCAATGGAGACGAGCGAGATAAATATGGTTAATCCTGGCAACAGCTGTGTTTGCAGAAAAGCCATGGCAATCAGAACCGGCATAAAGGTACCGGAGGTTTTGAGGCCAACAATGATGCGCATCACCAGCACAACGAGCACGCCAATCGGGATCAGTAGAATGATTTTAAAGGCGTTTTGAACTTCAAGCGGCAGGGTGTAAATAGAGAAATCAATCAGTGCTGCGCCGTCCTGTTTCGCTTCTGTGATGGCCAGCTCGCGGGTCGGGACATTACGGGAAATCATGGAAAAAGTAACATCGGAGCCAACACCACCCATCACATCCAACAGGGATTTGGCGCCCCGTTGCCACAGGAAAAAGTCTTCCGGTGTGCCACGCTTGGCGGTTCTTGGGTTGAACAGATGCCATTGATTGCCGTCGTATACTTCGATCATATCAACAATAGGCTGTCTTCGTCGTCCATCTTCCAGATGAAGGCCGCGCACGATGCGGGCAGGAATCTCACTCATATTGAGCAAATTAACCAGCAGTTTAGGCAGTGATGTGCCTTCTTCTGTCATGCCCAATAACATGTTGGTGTTTTGGCTGGGCTCTTTGGCAATAAAGTGGTTGATGAGTGTGCCGGCAAAGCTGGAAGGGTCAGAAGAGTGTTCTTTTACCTGCTTCAATAAACTCAAGGCTGCGGTTTGATAGGGTTCTGGCAGTACCGGAGGAATGACGGCTTCCGGTTCATCATGGATCTTTTTGTCATAGTCCGGCTCCAGATGAAGCTTTACTTTATAAAATAAATCCTGTCGACCGTCCGCCTGACGAATACTCCAGACGGCTCGCTGCTGGCCACCTTCATCAATTTGGTTGATGCCATAACCGGGAGAGGCAAAGGATTCATCAAGAATGCGCAGACCGGATTGCTGGTCTGGCAATGTCAGGCTGGCTTGTGCCGGTTCGTCTTCAGCTTTAAACGTTACCCATGCCTCAATGCTCCACACCTTGGACACATCGTGGCTGAACAGGGGAAACCCAAGGGCAAAATGTTTGTACATTGCCAGCCCGAGGCCGGCAACAATGAGCAGGGCAATCATAAGACCCAGCTGAAAACGACCATTCATGCCCTAACTTACTCCTTGGTGCTGGCGGTGCTTGAAAGCTCTGTATTAGAAAGCTCGGTAATGTATTCCTGAGACACATCCACCAGCGCTCGCTTTTCCAGGTAGCTGGCGCCAATCAGTACCGGGAAGTTGTAGTTTTCCCGATCACGGAGTGTAAATTCGGCTTCTGCTTTAATGCCGTCAATGCGAGTTTTCAGCTTGATCACCGGGCGACGATCATTATCATCACCGTGACGTTTAATGCGCACCATACGAACAATCGGTTCTTCAAGAGTAATCATGTCCCCGGAGGTATCGAGAATCTTGAAGCGTACCCAGCGTTTGTCGTCTTTACGGAACAGTTCCATTTCCTTTGCATCGATGGAGGACGTCTGCGCTCCAGTATCAATGCGGGCTTTCAGGATCATACTGGCATTTTTGATCAGTACGTTTTCAATGGCACCGATGGTTTCCAGACCTTTGACGCTGACGGGTTTGATAATAGCCCGGGTGTAGGATTTCTGTGTTACGGGTACCAACACTTTACGATTGCTGGACTTTAACACGAGTTTGGTGGCAATGAATTTCTGGTTAACATCGATCACCGCTAGGTCCTGCATGAAGCTACGACCAATCAACAGCGGTGACTCATATTGGCTGCGATCGGTCAGTGAAACGGGAACAGACTGAGTGATCTCACCAATGGAGATGGTTAATTGAACGACAGGGCGTTCAATGGCGCTGAGTCCGGGGCGCTTGATCCGAATGGTGCCTTTGGTCGGTAGCTCCATGGGAACAGTGCCTTTGGAGGTACGGCTCAGGTCAAATTTCACCCACTTTTTACCATCGCGCTCGAATAGCTGAATATTACGGGCATCCACGGAACTGTTTTCTGCACCAGTATCCAGTTTGGATATCATGGTCAGGTCAAGGTTGGGTAGAGACGCGGTTTCATTCAGGCCTAATACCAAACGACCTTCCAGGTGGGCAGGTGTCTGAATTGTCTGTTCACGAATGGTAATCGTGTGTGTCTCAGGTTGTTTTGGTTTGTCTTCAGGTGCAGGCGGTTGAGGTAATGCCGGTTGGGGCACCGATTGAATTATACGGGAATCGTCTTTTTTTGGACGATCCTTGAATTGTAGAGTCTGGCAACCAGTTAAAATCATGATGGAAAAAATTACAGCGGGAAGGGCCAAGTTGCGGAACATGTGATAAGACTACTGTTCTTTGAAAATAGGTTTTCACGCATCAGATGTGCGCAGCCATGGCTGTTGCCGTTATCAGCAAGAAAGTCCAACAGAATAGTAGCTGAAATACCGGCAACTAAAAGCGCGCAAGCTTACTTGATCCTCTGAAGATTGCAATCCGTAGAACTGCATTAAATCCAAATGGGTCACATTTCTGACTCTTCGCAGGTTGGCAACGTTGCATTAGCAAAGTTGCATTAATTACTTAACGACTCTGGTTGTTTAAATAGTGGGCTTAACGTCAGGCTGATCAGAAACATCGTTAAGGCAGGTAAGACCCAGAGCATGTGATTGTGATATCCCGGGAGGCAATCGAAGACACTTAATAGTTGAGCAAAGAGTGGGTGACTCTGGTCTTTAAGTAGATCAATCACACTGAATAAAAATGCAGTGGCCAGTGTTGAGCGATAAATGAACACAGAGTGTGGCAAGCGGTGCCGGAACAAACCCAACAATATCAGGACAATGGAAATAGGGTACAGCACTAGAAGTGCGGGAATAAACAGTTCAATAATTTCTCCCAATCCACCCATATTGGCAAACACCACGCAGGTTGCACTGACGATGGTTACCACGGTTCGATAACTGACAAAAGAGAAAAGCTCATCGAAATATTCACTGGCGGCGGTAATGCAGCCAATGGCTGTAGTCAGGCAAGCGAGGGTGACGACGCAGGCCAGCATAATTGCGCCCGTGCTGCCAAACATCAAGTGTGCATAGGAGGCCAGAATCTGGCCGCCATTTTCTGGTGATGTAATGATCGCCCGACTGGTAGCGCCGAGATAAAACAAAGACAGATAAACCAAAGAAAGGCCAATAGCAGTGATAATGCCTGTGGTCATACTGTAATGAAAAAGGCTGGTTTTGTCTTGAATGCCGTGGGATTTCAGATTGGTAATGATCACGATGCCAAACATTAAGGCTGCCAGCGTATCCATGGTCATATACCCTTCCAGAAAACCACTGATCAGTGGCGTCTCCTGATAGACTGACAGAGATTCGCCAGGGCTGCCAAGGGGGGCAAAAACCGGCGATAGACCCAGTAGAGTAAGCAGGATGATTAACGCCGGGGTAATGAGTTTGCCAACTGTCTCAAGTAACTTGCCGGGGCGTATGGATAAGTACCAGGCAATGGAAAAAAACACCAGACTGAATATCAGTTGCACATGCGCGTTATTACTGGGCAGAAACGGTTCAATGCCAACCTCAAAGGCAACCAGTGCGGTGCGTGGAACCGCATAGACAGGGCCTATGATCAGATAGATAGAGGACGCAAGGGCAATCACCAATCCTTTCGGCAGCTCCTGACTGATATTATTGAAATCCCCCCCGACCCTGGCAATGGCGACGATACCGAGCAACGGTAACCCCACCCCGGTAACCAGAAACCCTGCGGCGGCGTACCACACCTGCTCTCCGGCCATAAAGCCAATCAACGGAGGAAAGATAAGGTTACCGGCCCCCAAAAACATGGCAAAAGCCATAAAGCCCATGCCAATAGTATTTTGCAGGCTCAGCGTTTGTTTTATAGCGTGATTCATGGTAGTTAAAATCAGTATCCCTTTTGTAGACTTTTTCTCCGGGATTCTGCTCCTGTCAGCATGTGATGAAATGGCCTGAATGGCTTTCAGGCAGCCTGCTAACAGTATGGACGCTATCTGTAAAAGTGGTAGTACCGGTAGTTCCTAAGGAACTGTCCGAAATAAGATCCACATTTACTGAGGTCTTGAAGCATCGTTGAGACCGCTATCCGTAATCCGTAATCCGTAATCCGTAAAGCGAGGGTGGCTTCAGCTTTTTCGGACAACGGACAACGGACAACGGACAACGGTTAACGGATAACGTTAATTGAAATATGAAAGTTATTTCGGGACAAATCCTAAGTTCGGGGGTAGCGAATGACAACACCAAGGCCAGGATGTTGATCCTGTAATTCAATGGAACCGTGATGCAGGCCAGAAATGGCCTTGGCTAGCGACAGCCCCAATCCTAATCCGCCATCGGTGCGACTTTTATTCACCCGATACATTCGTTCAAACACCCGCTCTTTTTCGATTTCAGAAATTCCGGGGCCGTTATCCTGAACTTTTAACCATGCTATTTTGTGTTCAAGGTCAGCGCCTGTGCGGAGCCTGATAACACTGCCTTCGGGGCAATAGCGCAGGCTGTTTTCAATTAAGTTAGCCACCTGTTGAATCAGCAGTTCCCGATCGCCCATGATGGTGACAGGGCTATCTTGCTTGTCATTAATCAGGCTCATGCCGGCATCTTCTGCGACATCACTGTAAATTTCGGCCACTGTGTCCACAATTGTGTTCAGATCTTGAAGTGCAAAGCGACTTCTTCTCGCTCCAGACTCAATTTGAGAAATACGTAAGAGCGCATCAAAGATGGAAGCTAATCGTGCTGACTCTTCCAGAGCGTTGTTTAATTCCCGCGCCACCGTTCCATTTGAGTCTGGCATGACATCCAATAGTTCTTCCTGCAGCGTCAGCAGATTATGGCGTAATCGGGTAATGGGAGTTTTTAATTCATGGGCGATGTTGGCAGAGATATCCCTTAGAGATGCGACCGATCCCTCAAGCCGGGAGAGCATTTCATCCACCGACTGGGAGATACGTGCCAAATCATTAAACGCATGATCCTCCCCGGTGCGGGCTGACAAATCACCTTCGGCAGCACTGTTCAGTACGTGCTCAATTCGGGAAATTCTTTTCTGGCTGTACCGGCTGAGCAGTGTGACGATGCCAGACGTAAACAGTAACGCCAGCAAGCCGGAGAGGATAAAGCCGGAGGTCATGATTTCCAGAACATCGTCATCATCAATGGGGTCATCGTCAATGGTACGACTTTTCCCTCGGACTAATTCCCGGGATTCCTTAACGATTTCCCGATTTTGTTTCTCCAGCTCATGATCCACATAGAGCAGGGTAATCGCAGCCATCAGTACCAGGCTGACAATCATCGTAAGACCAAACAGCAGGCCCTGCTGCACGGCAGAGCTTTTCATCCATTGCGGAGCATGGAATGGAATCCGTTGAAAGAGAGGCTGGCAGCCTCTCAGACCTTTCATGAATGATCTGCTTAAAAATGATCTCATAAAGTGGACTCGGAGGGTTTGAACTCCAGTTTGTAACCCGCGCCTCGGACCGTTTGAATTAACGTATCACCAAAGGGCTTTTCCAGTTTGTTACGAAGCCGGCTGATATGAGTTTCTACGACGCTGGTCTGTGGATCAAAATGAATGTCCCAGACATGCTCCAGCAACATGGTGCGGGTAATGACTCTGGAAGGGTGACGCAGAAACAGTTCAAGAATGCGAAACTCTTTAGGCTGTAGATCCAGATACTGACCTTGACGCATGACCGTTCTTTCCAGCAGGTTTAACGACAGGTCGCCGTACTTTAATTCTGGAGCCGTTTCTGCTGGCTTTGCCTGAGACCGTCGGGACAGGGCCGTGACTCTGGCCAGCAGCTCAGAAAAAGCAAAAGGTTTGGTGAGGTAATCATCACCTCCCGCCTCCAACCCTTCAACACGATCATCCACACCGCCTAACGACGTCAGAAATAAAGCCGGAGTCGTCACCTGGGCGGCTCGCAGGGCTTTCACCAGTGACAGACCATCCAGCCCCGGCAGCATTCGGTCTACAATGGCAACGTCGTATTGTTCGGTCAGGCACAGTGTCATGGCATGTCGACCATCATCAACCACTTCAACCTGATGGCCAGCCTCGCGCAACCCTTTTTCAATAAAACGGCTTAGGCTGACATCGTCCTCTACTAGAAGGATACGCATTAATTATCGATAACTCTTAAAAAGCATCGCTGCGGCTATGCCGCAACGATTGGACTGCAGTTAGGTTCACTTTTGGTTTCTGCCTCAGCCTCTGTGGCAACCTGTAACTTTGCGGCGATGAGCGCAATAATGCCAGCCAGAAAGCAGACGCCCAGTGTGATCACACCCAAAACGATGACCAGAGAGTAGGAGAGCATGCCGAGAATGTTCTTCAGCACATTTCCTCCGCTGGCGTTGGTTTTCAGCTGAGTGCTCAGTTGAGCTTTCAATTGTACAACGATGGCTTTCAGTTTGGTCATGATTGCATTTTTGTCGAGACGTTTTGTCATCTTAACTCTCTATTACGTGGCAGTGTTGGCAGTGAACCGGGTTTCAAGACGACGGTTGTCTTCGCCCAGTAGTTCTACCTCGTATTCCACTTCGTTATGATCGTGATCAATGTCAATGGTCCACGCCCTGCCGTTCATGGCTTTCTCCGTTTGTGTCAGTGCTTTTTCCAGAGAAAGGAATTTACCGCTTTGGATGCCGGAAAAGAGCAGTGCATTTTCACGGGCATCATCACGGTCTTCTTTTTCCATTCTGGAAAGAATGACGGCACCGGTCTGCGCATCGATATCGGTTTCAATCTCCTGTCCATCTTTAGTGGTCAGTGTGATTTCATAAAAGGTTTGGCCCATTTCGACCTCACGCTCTGCCTGCAAAGGTTCAGCGCCGGTGGTATGCTGCCGGGCAATTTTCACGGCCTGCAGCAGTGAGATGGCATCTTCGTTTATAGATGTTGGTGCATCATCGGCAAAGAGGTTGCCTGCGGACATCAGAGTGCTCATTCCCAGAATCGTGGCCAGTGCAGCAGGCTTGAAAATACGCTTCGCTTTCATTCGTCAGTTCCTCGAACTCGGTGACTTAGTGTGAACAGGTGTTTGCCCTGTCGATGTGCACACTATACGACCATAGGTTTTCACCGAGTTTTCCGGAACTATACAATTTTGTAAGGTTGGGTGTGAAAGGTTATAGCCAGCCTTTTCGTTTAAAGAAGAGGAAGGTTGAAAGCGCACTGAGTAACATCAAACCTATCGCCAGCGGATAGCCATATTCTACTGAAAGCTCCGGCATCACTTTAAAGTTCATGCCATAAATACTGGCAATCAATGTCGGCGGCATAAACATGACGGCCGCTACCGAGAAAATTTTGATGATGTTGTTCTGCTCAAGGTTGATGTAACCCATGGTAGATTCCATCAGGAAGTTAATCTTCTCGAACAGGAAGCCTGTATGGGGCGTCAGAGATTCAATATCCCTTAGCATTTCGCGAATATCATCCTTCTGCCCATCGCTGAGAATATTGTTGCAGGCTCTCATGAGGTAACGCAAAGAACGCTGGGTATCCAGCAGGTTTAGTCGGACTTTGCCGTTTAAATCTTCCTGCAGAGTGATGGTGCGCAGTTGTTCATCCACGTCTACATCTCGAATATCTTCAGAGAGTGTATTCTGGCTGACTTCTTCCAGATCTTCGTACACTTCTTCAAGGGTGTCCGCGAGATATTCCACTTTGGCATCAAACAGTGCAATGACAATATCCAGTGGTGTGGCCGCATGGATATGCTGGGTTTTCAGGTGTTTGCGCATCAGCCGGAACAGGCCGGTGGGCTCATCCTGCAGAGTGATCAGCTGATCAGGCCGGAGGTTAAAAGCGACGTTGATGTTTCTCAGCTCATGACCCGCACGATGGGGAAACAGTGAGCGGATATGAATGCCGCTTTCGGTTTCATAGTAACGGGAGGAAATCTCAATTTCCCCAAGGTCGTCTTCATCGGGCAAACAACCTGGAAAATAGGTGTTCAACCATTGATGTTCATCAATGTCCGGTTCCGTTGCTTCCAACCATATAGTGCCCTTAGCCGGAGGAACATCTGGAGTAACCCGGTCAATGGAAAATCGGTTTTCCTGAGCACTATAGGCATAGATCATATGTACTGCCTCTGCTGGTTGGTGTGCATGTTAATAATAAATACCCTTTATTATGATAAAGGGTAAAAAAGGCGCGAAATTGTACGATAATTGACTTTTGCTTGGCTAGGGTCTGTTGACGATGCGTCGCATGCTCAGCGGCTCCTAGGAGCCTGTCGGACTTAGAACAACTTTTGAGTATAATACCCGCAAGATCGTAAAAGACAGCCAGCCAATGAACAAATGGACTTTCAGACCCATTGACCGAGACATCCCTGACTTTTTTCCTGCCACTGTTCAGGATTATCTGCCAGAGGTGCATCTTGCTCGCTTTGTTGTAGAGGTGGTTGAGCAGCTAGACCTCACACCTTTGATCAGCGCCTATAAAGGAAGGGGTTCTAAAGCCTGGCATCCATCCCTCATGCTGTCGTTATTGTTCTATGGATATGCAACAGGTGTCTTCTCCAGTCGCAAACTGGAGAAAGCAACTTATGACTCCATCGCCTTTCGATATATCTGCGCCAACGAGCATCCGGATCACGACAGTATCAACACCTTTCGCCAGCGCTTCCGTAAAGAAATCAGTGAACTTTTTGTTCAGATATTGTTGATTGCGCAACAGGCAGAATGGTTGAAGCTGGGAACCATCAGCCTCGATGGAACCAAGATGAAGGCCAATGCCAGCAAACACAAGGCGCTCAGTTACAAGCACGCATGCAAGCTCGAAAAGCAGCTCAAGGCAGAAGTTGAAGAGCTCCTCAGGATGGCTGAAAAAGCAGATACTGAAAAATTGCCAGACGAATTATCCATTCCTGATGAGCTGAAACGCAGGGAAGATCGCCTCAAGGTGATTGCCGATGCCAAAGCTGAAATTGAGCGACGAGCTGAAGAACGTTATCAGCAAGAGCTGGCAGAATTCCAGGACAAAGTTGCCCGTCGTGATGCGATCAGAGATACGGGAAAAAAGCCACGGGGCAAAGAACCGAAAGCCCCTACGCCGGGTCCCAGGGACAAAGATCAAGTCAACCTGACAGATCCGGAGTCTCGCATAATGCCAACGTCTGCTAACGGTTTTGTACAGGCTTATAATGCGCAGGCCGCAGTAGATAACGACAGTGGTCTTATTGTTGAAAATCATATTACTCAGGCGACCAATGACAAACAACAGGTAGCGCCTGCCCTCGAAGAACTGGCCTCTCGTGCAGAGCAGATTGGCAAGCCCAGCGCGATTCTTGCCGACACGGGCTACTTCAGTCAGGGCAATGTGTCTGCTGTGGATAAGTTTGGAGCTATCCCTTACATTGCAGAAAAGAAGGATGCCCATAACAAACCTTTACTGGAGCGCTTTAAGCCCGATGAGCCGATGCCCGCAGGCGATGATGTTACCGCACTGGAGTTGATGCGTTGGCGATTGCAAACCCGGGAAGGACGGGCGGTGTATGCATTGAGAAAAAGCACCATTGAGCCAACGTTTGGGATACAGAAGGAAGTGATGGGATACCGTCAATTTCTGGTCCGTGGTCTTGAAGCAGTGTCTGCTGAATGGGATCTTCTGTGCATGGGTTTTAACCTGAAGCGGATGTTTACGCTGATGCTGAAAGATCTTCAGGAAAGTATCATTTTTATGCAGTTTATTTCAGCTTACAGGTTATTTGTCGCATGCATTTGGATATTTGGGCAAAAGAGACTGACGACATAAACAGCACTTCCAGACTGGATTCTGTGATTTTTGACTTTATTGCGGCCCATCTCCGGTTTTTACTTTCAAGTCCGACAGCCTCCTAGGAGGTGATAGCATCCAGTTTGGAGGCTTCCCTAAGTACATCACACAACTCTGAGCAGATTTTCCGGCTCATGACTTCATCTTCAATCGGATTCATGTTCCGGTCGGAAATAAAGAAACTGTCTTCTACTTTCTCACCAAAAGTGGCGATTTTAGCGCCTTGCACCTGAAGCTCAAGTTCTGCAAATGTTTTTCCGATGAGTGTCAGCAATCCGGGGCGATCCGTTGCGGTTATTTCCAGAACGGTCTGGCTGGGATCAATCTGATTACTGATGATGACTTCTGGCTCTCGGCTGAAGTGCCTTAACTGCCTTGGTGTGCGGCGGCGAATGACATTAGGGAATCCGTCCGGTGCTGCCAGTACATTCTGCAAGTGATGTTGAATCTCCCGAATTCTGGCAGGGTTGGCGCCGATAGCAGATCCGTCTTCTTCCAGCACCCGAAAGGTATCAAGACTGAAATTGTTATCAGAAGTGATGATTCGGGCATCCTGAATCGCCAGCCCCAGTTGGTGAAAGGCGGCCACAATGGCTGCAAACAGGTTGGGGCGATCCGGCGTGTAGACAAAAACACAGGACCCCTGGTTGTCATAGTCTTCATCCACTTCCGGGATCAGGATCAATGGCGTGTCGGATTGGTGGTTCAGAATACCTTCGGTTTGCCAGACGATTTCTTCGCTTTGATGGCGTTGGAAATAATCTTCGTTAAACAAGTGCCACAGATCATTAATCTGTTTTTTGGCAAATCCTTTGTCGATCAATAGTTGTTGTGCCTGCTCCTGCGTCTCGGCAATTTGTTCATCAAGGTCTGGCAGCTTATCAATCCCACGTTTTAACAGCTGTAGTGTTTGGTTATAGAGCTGTTGCAACAAAGATGCCCGCCAACCGTTCCATAGCCCGGGGTTGGTGGCGTTGATATCCGCCACGGTTAAGAGATACAGGTATTTTAAACGATCGCGTGTTCCGACCTGTCTGGCAAAATCCTGAATGACCTGAGGGTCAGAAAGATCTTTTTTCTGAGCGGTTACGGACATGGTTAAATGTTCTTGAACCAGCCAGACAATAAGTGATGTGTCGTCTTTATTAAGACCATGGGTTCGGCAAAATTGTTGAGCGTCTACCGCGCCTAATTGAGAGTGATCACCGCCACGGCCCTTGCCAATATCATGGTAAAGGGCAGCAATATTGAGCAGTTCCGGTTTTGGTATGCGATGTATTATGCGGGAAGCAATTGGGAATCGGGCGCTCTTTTCATGAGACGTTTTGCCGTAGGCAAAGCTGCGCAGGTATTTGATCAGCAGTAAGGTGTGGGCGTCCACCGTCAGGGTATGAAATAGATCATACTGCATCTGCCCGATAATCTTGCCAAATTCCGGCAGGTAGCGACCCAGAATGCCGTACCTTGCCAGCCGTCTCAATGTGGCTGTCAGGGCATAAGGTGCACGCATTAATTCAAGAAACAGCTTGTTGCAGCGAGGGTCTTTACGGAATGTGCGATCCACCAGATGGCGGTAGTCTCGCATCAGTCGAATGGTTTCTGCGGTGGGCCCGAGGATGGATTGATCCCGGGTCATCAACACAAACATTTCCAGAATCGCCGGGGGGTATTCGGCAAACACCCGATCATTAACGGTTTCAATGTAGTTATTGCAGATCTGAAATCGGTCATTGATCCTGCGCACAAACTGTGGCGAGTGGGCGCTGAGAATATTGTCGTCAAAATGCTGGAGGAGCAGGTCTTTCAGCTGGCTGACAATCATGGCTGTTCTGAAATAGCTTTGCATGAATTGTTCAACCGCCAGAGCGCCGGTGTGATCGTGATAACCAAACTCATTGGCCAGGGCTTTCTGGTGATCAAACAGCAGCCGGTTTTCGCTGCGGCCGGTGAGTGTGTGCAGAGCCCAGCGGATTTTCCAGAGAAAAGCCCGGCATTTTTGCAGTTGCTGATATTCGACAATGGTCAGGAATCCCAGTTCAAGAAGCTCTGCCGGATCGTGGGTGCCGTAATGTCGGCGGGCGACCCAACCGAGCATGTGCAAATCTCTCAACCCACCGGGAGAACCTTTGAGATTGGGCTCAAGGTCATACTCTGTATCATTGTACTTACGGTGTCGTGCACGTTGCTCATCAAACTTGGCTTGCAGATAACGCTGGCTATGCCACATATGTTCAGTATCAATAGAATCCATCAAGCGTATGTGAAGGGATTCTGGCCCGGAAATCACCCGGGACTCCATCAAATTGGTGATGATGGTGAGATCACTGGCAGCCTGTTCGGCACACTCTTTCAGGGATCGAACACTGGAGCCAACTTGCAGGCCAATATCCCAGAGCAGGGTTAAAAATTCTTCAATGGATTTCTGATGCTGCTCGTAGTGTGCTTCCTCAAGCAGAATAAGAATATCAATGTCGGAGCCGGGGTGAAGCTCGCCACGACCATAACCACCCACTGCCAGCAGTGCTACCGGGCAGCCCCGGTTCCAGTTCAGGTGCTCCCAGACCAATCGCAACACCTGATCGATAAACCATGCGCGGCTATACACCAGCTGTTCAATATCCATGCCGTCCTTAAACAGCAGTGACATTTTATCAGTCGCCTCTTTGATGCATTTTTTATAGGCAGGAATTGGGGTTTTGGAGATAGTCAGGTCAGCACGAAACTGACTTTTGTTGAACAGACTTTCTTTGATTTCGTCTGGGATATGCTCGAAGGGCGTATTCATTATTAGTCGTTATCTTTGAACCATTATTTGAAACTCGAATCTAAATGTCCGGTGTCTGTTTACCGGTGTCTGTTTAGTTGAGCTGCAACCGATGTGACAGGAACGAGAGCTGAAGAGATTATGCCATGACTGTAGGTGCAACTGTAAGCCGGAAAGAACCATTCGTGCTTCAAGAGGGAGTGTTTACACACAGTAATCAAGGTAAACATAATATATACGCTGTCAAACAGTGCCCTGATCCTGCATTGATTGTTGGTTTTGCTCATTGCTCAGAAGAGACAAAAGAATGTATTGAGGTAGAGCGTACGGAGTTAGTTGATCGATGGATACAGCCTTTAAATAGTGAGTCATCAAGTAATCGCCCTGATTCTTGTGTAGGTGCAAGGTTGATGTTTCAGGGGGTGCCCAATAAGTCAAAGACTAGCCTTGTTTTTGTTCTGAACCGGGAGGAAGCAGAGCCTTGCTTGCAGTTATGGCGTCCCAAAGAGAAATCATATTCCAAGTCGATTTATATCGATTTGCCATTTCTTCGATTGGAGGGAACTACCGTATTTATCCATAAAGAGAAGTTGAAAGGTGCTCAACCGGTATTTGCTTTGAATAATCATCATCAAGACAGTTGCAATATTCTGTCAGTACTTAGTGAATTATCACTTGTTGAGGTTATTGGAACAGTTCGAGGTAAAATTCGGACTTTTCCTTTGTGTCAGTTGGTATCTAATACCGTGATGACAATATGTGTATCCAAGGAAGCACTGAGAAAGTCTGAAGCTCAACCAGATAGAGAAAATTCTGAAACGAAGAATGAGTGGCTGAAGTTATTGAAACCGGTGAAAAACGGTCGAAGTCAGGTGGGGTGATTAATGTGCGACAGTCTTGGGGAAAGCCGTCGCACATCGCTCAAACTGCGTTAGGGTACCGAATAAGCATAGAGAAAAGTTTAGAAAGACTCCTCCTCAGCCCGCTTAGTCAGAACCTCACAACCAGTGGCTGTGACAACAATGGTATGTTCCCACTGAGCCGAAGGGCGACGATCTTTAGTTACAGCTGTCCAGCCATCACCCAGAAGTTTGGTGCCTTTTTTACCGGCATTGATCATGGGCTCAATAGTGAATGTCATGCCTTCTTGCAGTACACAATCATTCTTATCATTGTAGCCTTCGTAGTGGATGACCTGTGGATCTTCATGGAACACCTGGCCGATACCATGACCGCAGTACTCTTCAACCACGGAGAAATGATTGGCATGGGCGTGGTTGGCAATAACACGACCAATGTCTCTCAGGCGATTACCGGGTTTCACTTGCTCAATGCCCAGATAGAGACATTCCTGAGTCACCTGTACCAGACGCTCGTTAAAAGGCTGAACATCGCCAACAAGAAACATTTTACTGGTGTCGCCGTGCCAACCTTCCTTGATAACAGTAATATCAATATTGAGCACATCACCACTTTTCAGGATTTTCTTATCGCTGGGAATACCGTGACAAACCACCTGGTTGATGGACGTACAGATAGACTTTGGAAAGCCTGGACGACCGGGTGCGGCACCGTAGTTGAGTGGTGCAGGAATGGCTTTTTGCACATTGACGATATGGTCATGGCAGAGGCGATCCAGCTCACCGGTTGAAACACCGGGCTTCACGTAAGGACCAATCATTTCGAGCACTTCAGCAGCCAGACGGCCGGCGATGCGCATCTTTTCAATATCTTCCGGAGTTTTAATGGTTACATTCATGTCTGTTGTGTCGTGCTTATAAAATGCGAATAGGGTAATAGATAGAGCTTATCAGAAACCCTTTAGAAAGTATTCGATCCTTACCTATTCAACGTGTGTCTATGGTTCTGCGAGTCAGGCTTATTAAGTAAGTAAGTAAGTAAGTAAGTAAGTAAGTAAGTAAGTAAGTTGCTTATTTCCTTCGGGATTTTGGATGACTCTTGTTCTTAATGGCTTGTTCTTAATTGCTGCGTGCGTGGAAGAAGATTAAATAAAGGCCAGAACAGAGAGTGCAATAGCGCCTATTGGTATGGCAACCTGAGCGTACCGTGTAACCTGCCAAAAACTCGACAGCCACGTTCTTTCATCAACATTTGAGTTCGAACGAAACTTGAGATCCAGACTCTTCTGGGAAAAGTAATAGTCTTCCTGCCAGCCGGGGCTGAAGATATCCCAGAGGAAATACCATGCGCTGCAGTACCATGCGTCAGGATCGATATCGCAGGATTGGTTATAGAATGGCATGTTTTTCTGGTATACCGTTAGCTTCAGGGTGTATTCCGTATCTGGCGCCAGATGGTCATCATAGCTGAGACCATCATCGGACAAGAAGATCTTGCCAGGGTAGTAGGCAATGGATGGCACCATAGTTCGGTAAAGATTTTTCTCAGGGTAATCGCCATTCTTCAGTTTAAATTCCCACAGGGTCGAACGGCGGATTTTCTGGTCACTGGAGATGGCGTTCAGGGTTTGCTGTATACCTTTGGCTTCATCGATATAGATAGTTGATTTCAACCTCTCTCCAAAGAAGGACGGCTCGTATAATTGAACACGAATAACGACATTTTTCAGTTTCTGGGAAACGTCTTCTGACACTTCGTTGAGTGCGGCAGCTGAGAGGTCTTGAACCCTGACGGATTCGGGAAAGCCCTCTTCTTCTCTGTCGCCGTTTAGCCCCATTGCCGATTGCCAGACTAAAGGTGATATTGGCTCATTGTCGTAAGCTCTGGGCAAGCTTAAAGCATTAGGGGGAAATGAGGCTATGCGGTGTTCAGTTGTTACCGTGAAGCTGATTTTATCATGACCGTTAACGCGGCAGGAGAGGCTTTCCGCTGTCTGGTTATGGACTGCTTGATGAATAGAGTAATCGTTTTTGGGATCCTCAATAGCCAATGCTGGGGTGAGCCAACTATAATTTGTGGCACTTTTATTTTTGACCGTAACAGGCTCCTCTTCCCCGGGTAACAAGTCGTAACCATTGGCCAGTCGATCAATATATCCTGCAATCTCAGGGTTCCAGTTTGCAAACTCCTTCTTTAGAAACGTTACATCAAACTCCAGTTGGCTCGGGCTGCAGTACGTTTTTTCGTGAATAGTGACATCGGTGAAACAAGTCCTTGGTGTAGAGGTGCAGAATGTGTTTCCTTCAGAGTCTGTATCACAGTCCACATCAATACCACAGATACTACCGTCCGTAATCAGCTGACAATCCTGCCAGTCCCAGACAAGCTGTGTCGTATACTCCAACGTTCCAGACCAGAAGGGGGCAGCTTGTTCCCTTAGCTGTACGGCGGCTTCATGACGACTGATGTTTTTCAGATCAAGCCAGGCTTCTTCATCAAAGTCTTCTGCTTGTCGCACATGCAGGTTGGCATTCTGGGTGCACCAAAGGCCTTCAGAGATGAAATTTCTGGTTTTGTGTGCAGGGATGATGTTTCCCGGGCATATCTGGCTATGACGTGCCATGGGAAACGATCGTTGGACGCAGAAATTATCGTAAGCCATCAGCTTTAACGAGCATAAGGTACAGAATAAAGCCAGTCCTGCTAACCGGCTTGGACTGGGTAACATCAAGTTTGATATCACAGGATGCATGGCTATGGCTCTACTTTCGATTCTATTGGCGTCTTTTTGAATTACGATGCTCCTAATGAAGCATCAACAAACCCTGGATACTGATTAGAATGCTTGTCTTTTTTTACGACGCAGAGCCGTAGAATTGTCTCGGGAGAGTAAATCAATCACACCTTGCAGTTTTTTGGCTTCTTCCAGTCGGTTTTCTTGATTTTCAAGTGCGTTGATGGAAAGCGCTATGGAGCCCTTTAGTGTGCCTGCCTCAATCATGGCAACATCTTCTTCAATATCTTCGTCGTCGATATCTTCGTCGATAGTGTCGTTATCCGCTATGTGGGAATCAGGGTAATGACCAAACACCTGCCTGGCTTTTCCTTCGAAGATTCTGCGCTCCTGATCAGTTGCCAGATAATGCCGACGATAGCCATTACGAACCACCCGGAGACCGCCCGAGCGGCTTAATGCCAGCTCTTCTTCGATGTCCTTTTTGATCAGGGCAAGAATAAAGTATTTGGTGTCATACTCATTGCCCCGACCGGATACCCAAGTAAGCCAGGCACTGACGGAGGCCCATTTCTTGCTCACGGCCCTTTCCTGTTCGAAGGTGGTGAGTGCTTCTTTGGCAAGGTTGGCATAGTGAGTTAATTTGTTCTGATCGTAGGTGGGGTTGGCACCAATGGTCATATCACTGAGATAGAAATCCAGATTGAAAATGCGTTTGCTGTATTCAACCGGGATAGCACCAATTTGAATGCCGTAGGTTGCACGAATGTAAGAACGAGCCCAAAACGCTTCGATCAACATATCTTTGGCACGCGCCCGACCTTCATCGTCATGACCGGTACGATAACGATCGGAACGACCAAAACTGTCCACATAGGTTTCCAGAGCATTTTTGGTAAAACGGTTGATGCCTTCATCGATCACACGTTTGTCTTCAGTTCTCATGGCCCTGAGTTGCATGACGTTGCGTTTCATATCCGCAATTTGTTGCGAGGTGAAGAGCGTCATCCCTTTCAGCTGGCTATTGTCGATACCGGTTTGCTGGTGAAAAATGCCGTTGGGTAAAATGATATTGAAGGGCAGGGCTGCTGTTCGATGATTCAGGTTACTGACGGTCATTCGATAGTGATCTGCCAGCGGGCGCAAATCCACCTGACTATCGACAGTGATGGTGACGTCATCTCTTAAGGTGGGATAGTGCTCAAGGGTTTCAACGTCATCCATAAATAAAGCCGCTTCCTGTTTGTAGGCTCGAATCCGGCCAAGGAAGTCATTAATAGGAACCGGTTGAAAGTTGGCTTCATCGGACATTTTTTCAAGTTCGGACGTAATGTTAGTCAGCTCTCTCACGCTGTGATGAAGTCGATCAATCGTTGACAGTAGCAGGTCACTATCCCGCTCGCCGCGCAGGTAAAAATATTTGATGTACTCCCGCTCGATCTCTGTTTTGTCCGATAGGTTGATATTTAACTGATCCCCCTCTCCGGATAAAGAAGCGGGGAGAGCAGAGAGTAAAGAGGGTTGCGGGGCTGCCAGTATGGAAAAACTGAGTACGGATATCAGCAGGCTGAATATAGCCAAACTGTAGTTATGGAAGCGCTTCATTTAAGACACCTGATTGATCAGTGTAAGTAGTTATACATGTAACGGGGCATGCTACTCATTTTGACCGTAACGTAGATGGTAAGTTCAAATATAATTGAGAAAAACAGCCTGTTTTATAGGGTGAAATCCGCTAGTGCATTAATGAATCGACGTAAAGGGTTTTCCTGAAATTAATCTTGTACTATAGTTCTGTTTAAAAGACGGGGGACGGATACCAGACGTCCCTGTGAATACTAATAAAAATAAGATGAGTGCTGTTCTCCATGTGTTTACAACGTGCATTGAAGTACCAGGCGAGTATTCTCCTTCTTTTTGTCATGTTGACTGGCTGTGATCCTACAGAACAAAAAACGTTTGATCCTGCCTTGTCCAGCCAGATTCAACCCCATGATCCTCAGCTCTCAGCGATCTACGATCGTAGCTGTAAAACCTGTCACACGCTGGAAGGCACTGGCGCACCACTGACCGGTGACAGCCAGGGCTGGCAGGTTCGAATGGATAAAGGCATGGATGCATTATTGGACAGCGTTATTAACGGTTCCGGTGGTATGCCGCCTTTTGGTATGTGCATGGATTGTGACGTTGACGAGTTTGAAGCACTGATCACCTTTATGGCGGCACCGGCGATTCCGGCCACGTCTGCAGAATAATAATAAAAGGAAAGCACCATGTTGAATCGTCGGCACTTTTTAATGTCACTGTTAACCGTCGCCGCAGCGGAAGCTATTTCTCCGGCGATCAGTTTTGCTGAAGCCACGGCTAAAGGACAGAAGCGCCGTATTCCCTGGAGTAACTGGTCTGGCTCCCAGAGTTGTTTACCAGAATTCAGAACTGCACCAGCAACGGTTGCAGAACTTCAGGAAATTATCACTTCAGCGACAGGTGTTGTGCGTCCCGTCGGTTCAGGTCATTCCTTCAGCGCTCTGGTGCCGACGGATGATGTATTAATCTCACTTGGTCGTTTATCCGGGTTGATCAGCCATGATGCCGAAAAACTGCAGGCAACCTTATATGGTGGTACTCGCCTGGGTGCTATTGGTCAGCCCCTTGAAGATATTGGGCAGGCGATGATTAATATGCCGGATATCGATCAGCAATCCCTTGCCGGTTGCCTGGCAACAGCAACCCACGGTACCGGCGCTGGCATTGGTTGTATGCCAACCACGGTGAAAGGTCTGGAGCTGGTGACGGCCAATGGTGACATACTTCAGTGCAGTGATGATGAAAATCCGGAGATCTTCCAGGCGGCTAAAGTCTCCATGGGCGCATTGGGAGTTGTCACCAAAGCCACCATTCAAAATGAGGCGCCTTATCGCTTGAAGCGGGAAACCGTCTGGCGGGAGTTTGATGAAATCATGGAAGTGGCTGAATCCATGGCGGACAACAACCGTAACTTTGAATTTTATTACATTCCGTTCACCGGCATGGGGTGGACCGATGTTCATAACTACACCAATGAACCCATCGCCTCCACGGACAGGCTCGACACTAATGATGGTGCCAATGATCTGAAACTGGCCCGGGATTTACTGAGCTGGTCACCAGCCCTGCGTGAGCTGATACTCAGCACGTATATGAAAACTATTGATGACGAAGTGGTGATCGAAAGTTCCTGGAAGAACTATGCCAGCGATCGTAACGTGCGTTTTAACGAGATGGAATATCACTTGCCCCGGGAAAATGGCCTTAAAGCGCTAAAAGAAATTCGTGACGTTCTGGAAAACAACTTCCCTGAAGTCTTCTTCCCCTTCGAGTGCCGTTATGTGAAAAGCGACGATATCTGGATGAGCCCATTCTATCAGCGGGAAACGTTCTCTATTGCCGTGCACCGTTTCTTCGAAGAAGATTATCAGGACTTTTTCAAAGCCATTGAGCCGATTCTGAAAAAATACCATGGTCGTCCACATTGGGGTAAGCTGAATACTCTGACGGCGCAGGACTTTTCAAAGCTCTATCCGAAGTGGAATGAGTTCAAGGCGATTCGTAAAGAACTGGACCCCAATGGTAAGTTCCTGAATCCTTACCTTAAGAGTTTGTTTACCTGAGGTAGGTCGGAAATGTTTCAGATCTCGTTCCCATGGTCCTCCGTGGGAACGCATACCGCAACATACAGTGGATTGAATAGGTTATGTATGCATTCCCACGCAAAGCATGGGAACGAGGAATAGTGAGAGATGGTATCTACCATAAAAAAGGCTGATAATAAAAATGACGAGGCCTTAAATGCATGAACGCTATTTTCAGAATCTGGATAAGGTTCTGAAAAACTCCGGCATCTGCCAGCCAACATTGGTCATCGATAAACAGCGGCTGGATCAGAATATTGACCATCTGAAGTCAGTGGTTGATCGTGGTTTTGATTATCGCATCGTTGCCAAATCATTGCCGTCTATTCCCATGCTTCGCTACATTATGGAGCGCACGGGAACCCGACGGTTGATGAGTTTTCATATCCCTTTTTTGATTCAGGTGGCTAAAGAAATTCCAGAGGCCGATGTGTTGTTGGGAAAACCCATGCCCATCAGTGCAGTGAACGCTTTTTATCAATGGTATCTCAGTGCCCAAGGCGCATTTGATCAACAATCTCAATTGCAGTGGCTGGTGGATTCTGTTGAGCGCCTGCAGGAATACGAACACTTTGCCAAACAGCATGATCTGCAACTGCGCATCAATCTGGAAATCAATGTAGGCCTGAATCGGGGCGGCTTTGAAAATCCGCAATCCTTTGATCAAGCCCTTGGTTTACTACAAGACAGTGCTCATTTAACCCTGTCTGGCTTAATGGGTTATGAAGCCCACATCACCAAAATCCCTGGTTTTCTCGGTGGGCCCGCCAAAGCGTTTCGAAAGGCGATGGCGCGGTATCAGGATTTTGTTCGGCAAATCTCCGACCGGTTTGGTCATGATGTTGTCAAAGATCTCTGCCTGAACGCCGGTGGCAGCACCACCTTTCCACTGTATAAAGAGCAAGGTGTCGTGAATGAACTGGCCACCGCTTCGGCCTTGGTAAAACCCACAGACTTTGACGTATACACATTGGATCACCTGGAACCGGCGGCGTTTATTGCTACTCCGATATTAAAAGATGTCTCTAACCCCAGCCTGCCAATGGCATCGGGGCTTTCTGCATTGTTGAGAAAGATGGGCCTTTCACCAAAGCGTGGATTGTTTATTTATGGTGGTAACTGGCTGGCGTCGCCCTGTTATCCTGAAAAAAGTCAACGGGCTGATCTGTTAGGGCATTCCAGTAATCAGGAACTGTATGAAGTGGCGGCGAATCATCCCATTCAACGGGATGATTTTATGTTTTTCCGTCCAACCCAAAGTGAAGCATTGTTGTTACAGTTCGGGGAATTGGCCGTTATGGATAAAGGTGAAATCAAGGAATATTGGTCAGTGTTTCGTCATCCTGAACAATGCCATGATGCAGGCGCCAATGAAGCTTTTAATAAACATTTTAATAAAACTCTCAATACAAAAAAGACAATAAATCCGGAAGACGGAATTAGGAGTTAATCGTGCCAGTAATCGTTGCTGTTCTTGCCTGCCTGTTGATGCCGGCGTTGCTTATTATTCTCTGCCAGCGCATCAAAATTCTGGATAAATTGGGCGTAGTGGTGTTGTCCTTTGGCCTGGGTATTGCGCTCAGTGGTTTTCTGGATTTAACCGCATTGTTTTCTGGCGGTGATCTAACCGCGGCTCAGATCAGCCTGACAGAAATTTCTATTGCCCTTGCTCTGCCATTATTGTTGTTTTCTATTAATGTGAAGCACTCCATGAGAATGGCAGGCGATACTATGAAAAGCATGGTAGTTGCGGTGGTTGCCGTGGTGATTGTCACGGTGGCAGGTGCCTTTCTCTTCAAGGATGCTCTGGGCGAAAATATCTGGCAGATTGCGGGTATGTCCGTCGGCGCTTACACCGGTGGTGGTGTGAACATGGCTGCTATCAAAACTGCCATTGAAGCTGATCAGAATATTTTCATCACCATGAACACCTACGACATATTGCTGTCTGCGATCTATCTGATTTTTGTGATGACCATCGCCAAATCCATTTTCGGTTTGTTCTTGCGCCCATTTTCTTCGAGCAAAGAGGGGCAGGGAGAAGAATCTGAAAACGAAATGGCGCACATGGCCGATGAAACCGCCAATAGCTATAAGTCACTGGTCAAATTAAAAGCATTCCCACAAACATTGTTGTCTATCGTCTTTTCCGGTGTGGCTGTTGGCCTTGCGCTTGGCTTTTCTTCGCTGTTGCCGGAGTCTGTGTCATCGGTGGCCACCATTGTCAGTATCACCACGTTTGGATTGATGGGTTCTTTTATTCCTTTTATCCGTAAACTGACCAACAGTTTTCAAGCAGGTATGTATTTGATTCTGGTGTTCTGTTTTGCTATGGGTTCTATGACCGATGTACGTATGCTGGCAGAGCTGAATTACGATTTGTTCGCCTACATTGGTTTTATCTTGCTGGGCTCCATGGTGATTCAGGCCATTATCTGCAAAATGCTGAAGATTGATATTGATACCTTCATGATAACGTCCTCTGCCGCTATTATGTCGGTGCCGTTTATTCCGGTGATTGCCGGTGTGCTTAAAAATCGTGAAATCATGTTGCCCGGTTTTGCTGCGGCCATTATTGGTTATGCCCTTGGGAACTACTTAGGCGTGCTGGTGGCCTACAGTACTCGCTATTTGTTGGGTTTATAACCGGTGATTCTCTGGAATAAAACCATCCTTATTGCCGGAGCCTCCTCCGGCATTGGTCGTCGTGTTGCCCTGCAACTGGCCGGGAAGAATAATCGGCTGATCATTTTTGCCCGTCGTAAAGAGCAATTGAAATCTCTTTCAGAAGATATTCTTGCAGCAGGGTCGAAGGTGTTGCTGGTGGCCGGTGATGCCTTAAATAAAGAGCAAGCTGAAGCCGCTGTTTCGCAAGGGGTTATAGCATTTGGCCGTATTGATGTAGCGTTATTAAATGTTGGCGATGGCCCAGCGTTTAATATGAGTAAAACCGGCGTGGATGATGTTTTGGGTAATATGGATTTGAATTACGCCACCATGGTGAATTTCCTTATGCCGCTCATTGCTCAAATGAAAGCGCAGGGCGGAGGTCTCATTGCCCATACTAACTCTCTGGCTGGATTTTTGGGTTTGCCCATGCAGGGGCCGTATTCTGCAGCAAAAGCAGCTTGCCGGATTTTGATGGATACCTGTCGGATTGAGTTAAAACCTTTTGGGCTCAGGTTTGTGTCAGCCTATCCGGGGTTTGTTGCCACAGAGAGGGTGGCTAATGATGGCATTCCCGCTCCTTTTGAAATCAGTGAAACAGTCGCTGCAAGGCACATTATCAAGGCGATGAAAAAGGAACGGGCGGATTATTTATTTCCTTTTATTACCAGCAGCTTGATCAGGCTCGCGTTACTGCTTCCTAAGTCGATCACTGGGTACCTTTTAAGTCGCCTTGTTAGTAAAAGTGTGCCATCTGATTATTGATGGCGCTATTCAATATCCCTTTCTGTTTGTGTGTTTTCATAATCAATTTTAACGATATTTATGAATATGTTAGTGATATTGACTTAATTGTTATTATATTTTCTTCTGATTTTTACTAGACTGTGATTCAATTTTCTATGAATTTGGAAAATAGAACTGTATTGGCTGTGTGCATATTGACTAAGTCCATATCTGAGCCATTATTTTAAAGATTTTAATATTGAGTTTAGAAAGTTTTTATTCTAAGGAGTAGTCATTATGGACAGTATCCCACTTAATTTTTATCAGTCAGCCTCCTATTCTTGGCATTCGAACAATGATAAAAACGGTGTTGAACGATTTTTCCGTGCAGTCGGTGCAGTCTTTTCAGGCGCAATCGGTCAGTATAAGGTAACGGTTTCGGATGCTACGAACTACATTGATAAATTCGGTGGAAAGAGTACGTGGGCTGGGCAAGCGCTTATTAAACATGTGCCGATCAAAGAACGAAAAGCTGCATTGGTTGACGGGTCTGGTGAATTGCCAAGTGTTCGTCGATCGCAGGTCCGGGAAGTGCCAGAAAAGGGTGCAAGTACACCCGTTCCATTACCGCACTCTGTGTCAACAGCATTGGTTGACAGGTCTGAAAAATTGCCAGGTGTCAGTCAACCGCAGATTCGGCAAATGCCTGTAAAGGGTGCAAGTACTTCAGCTCCATCGAAGGTCTCTATGCCTGCTGAGAAAGTTCAGCAACAGAAGGTATCGGTATCACCCGCGGCTTCCCCTGTTTCTGAAACACTCGTAAAGCGGACTCCTGAATTAGTTAAACCTTCGGGGCGCAATTTGGCATCAGGTAGAGCGTCAACCGGCGCTGTTTCAGCAAGTAGTGAAAGTACACTCAATTCGCTGACAAGGTCACACAATGACAAGTCTGAAGCTGAGTCTGTACCTCGCAAAGTGATAACAATAGAAGCATCTAGTATTGCTGCAAACAGTGCTATTTCAACCACTGGCAGCGAAAGTCAATATGGTGTTGTTGATAATAGTAAACCTACTCAAGTTGCTAGCGTTACTCTGCAAAATTACTTTTCACTGGATGATAGTTTTACCAAAAACAGGCAAGCTTTTGAGGAATTCTATCAGACGATTGTAGATGAGAATATTGTAGATTTAGTAAAAGTGCGATTTCCAAAATTTAACGTGACAGACTCAGACAAATTCACATTTAATTATAAAACTGCTTTCATGTGCGAAATCAAAGAATTGATGGCTGTTCAGAGTAAAAAAGAAAATCTGCTTAAGTTGATGAGCGATGCGCATAGTAATAAGGCAAAAGGTGATATCAAGGCTGAAAAGAATGCCAAGGTGGAATTTGTTAAAGTATGCATAGAAAACCAACGTGCCCGTCAAAGTGCAAATTTTCAGAATAGAGAGTATGAAAAGTCCAAGCCAGCGAATATGGCTGGCAGTAGCGCCTTGGTCACACATGGGGGGTTTACGCCTGAACATGCTTTTTCTATTTTGCAGGAGCATCGTGATGCAGCGTATCAGCGAGCAAAAACGTTAAACCAAAAATACTATGAGAAGGACTTTGCGTTTGAGCTGGACCAGGCTAGCCATAAAGCAAACGGTCAATATAATCAGCAAGGAGGGGCTCGGGATATTAAAAATCATACCTTGCAAGCACTTGAGAAACTAATGGAGTCAGGGCAGATAATTGACCTTGAAACGGGAGACCTGATTATTCCTGGTGAGGTTGCTCAATTTTCGGAAAAGCGAAAACAATATGAAAAATATGCAAACAGACTGCATCAGCATTATCGTCACATCTCTGAATACCGTCAGTGTCATGACCCAAGTAATCCGAAAGAATCAGAAAATATACAGGATATTTTACAAATCATTCAGCAGGTTGTTCAGGTGCAAAATGACTGCAAGAGCCAGTTCTGTTTGGATGATTCTGAGAGGCTGCAGCAGTTGGCATAATTTTAGAGTTAATTGATTGCATGCATGATATTAACAACTCTCATTCAGACTAACCATAATGATTGATAGGGTTCAATTAAGCTTGGTTTCTTCTGATTGTGGGATAAAAGGTTTAACTTATTTATAATCTGGCTGTTACTTAATTCAATAGGATTAGCGGTCAGGTTATGAATTGCCGTCAGGGATCTTCCCCCTGTCGACTTTCTGTTGAAAGCAAAAATCCCCGTTTTTATGTGCAAAATAGCTTGAGTGGCATCAGGATGAAAGCACGGTTCATTCTGGCGAATTTCAAGAATATCTTTCAACGTATTGAAAATCAGCCCTTGAATGGATGCTGGGTTATCAAGCTCTGGCATCAGTTCTTCCATTTTCCATTTCCGACGATTGATAGAACGAGTACGCCCCGATCGTTCAACACCCGAAATGTCATTGGGTGTTGCCAGCAGACTATGAATATACAGTGCAGGAATGCCTTTCATGCCCAGCATAATAATTTGTGCGCAAAGAAACCGTTGAACCTGCCATTGATCTTCTCCACGACGGGTGCCTTTCATGGCGTCAAATAATGAAATATTAATCTCGTACGGTTTTTCACCGTTATCCGGCATGGAGCGCATGCTCACAAAGCCGCCAAAACGGTGCATGCTGTCTACCAGCTCGGCAACATCACTATCCGGAACTACCCCTTCCAGAGATCGCAAACCAATACCATCATGGGAAGCGGTGAAATTCAGTACCGTACAACCTTCTGGAAAATCCGGTAATGCACTGGCCCAGCGCACCAAATGTTTTTCTGTGCCCCGATTCAGTGCATGAAGCACCAGCGGTGGTAGAGCAAACTGATACACCACATGGGCTTCATCGCTGTTGCCAAAGTAGCTGAAATTCTCAGGATCAGGAACGTTGGTTTCAGTCAAAAGCAGTGCGCCGGGGCAGACTTCTTCCATAATCAGGCGGATTGCTTTCACAATGGCGTGGGTCTCGGGCAGGTGTACACAGGATGTGTTTAATTCTTTCCATAAAAAAGCAATGGCATCCAGCCGCACAACACTGGTGCCTTTGTTGAGATAGAAAAGCACAATATCGATCATGGAAATCAGAACGTCCGGGTTTCTGAAGTTCAGGTCGATCTGGTCTTCACTGAAGGTTGCCCACACATGTCGTGTGCCTCGCCGGGTTTGAATAGGCACCAGCAGAGGTGAGTTCCGGGGACGTGTGACCATGGAAACATTGGTGTTCGGATTTTCTTCAATAAAGTAGTCTCGACCAGGCTGGTTGCCGCCGACAAAATCGGCAAACCAGAGGCTTTCCCGGGAGATGTGGTTAATCACCAGATCCGACATCAAACGAAAATTGTCGCTTATGGCAAGAATATCGTTCCAATCCCCAAGCATTGGGTTCACCTGCAGATAATCAATCACCGAAAAGCCATCGTCTGAGCTGTAAGGGAAGTATGGAAGAATATGAACGGTGGATATTAGGCTCTCCAGCTGTTGATCCAGAAAGTCTTTTAACACCTGAAGTGGTGGGCGATCGCCGTCTGTAAGGCTATCACCGTAAGTGATCAGAAAAACATCACGCTCAGACCAGGCGGGCTGTGCGGGTGTTGGGGAAGTCGCCATAAAGTGCTCCACCCGGCGAACAATAATACTGGCGATGTCGTCACTTTTTTCACCATAGGGAACACTCAGCAATGCTGAAAGGGACTGGTGAAGTTCAGCAAAACCCGGTGGAACTCTCTGCATAATTCATCTCCTTTCTTTATTCTGTTAGATACCCAACCGTTAAGAAACCTCGTTCCCATGCTTTGAGGTTGTCGCAAAAGCCCTGGTTCCCACGCTCTGCGTGGGAACCCATACTTCTAACCCTTTGAAAATTCAAGAGTATGCATTCCCACGCAAAGCATGGGAACGAGAAGTATGGGCTCTTGCGACAACCTCTTAAACGTTGTCACTCTTTAACGGTGTAACGTTTATATAAAGCAGTTTCTGTACCATATCCGTTAGAAAAGGGTGGTTGGCACAAGTCGTGCATTGTTTTGGGGCAAATGGTTAAAAAAGGAATGCTCCATTGATTAGTAAATGTCTGTTTCCCGTTGCCGGTTATGGCACTCGTTTTTTACCGGCCACCAAATCCATGCCCAAAGAGATGCTGCCCATCGTGGACAAACCCCTGATCCAATATGCCGTGGAAGAGGCCATGGAAGCAGGGTTGACGGATTTGGGTTTTGTAAATGGCCGCAACAAACGAGCCATACCGGATCACTTCGATATTAATTACGAGCTGGAAGCAGAAATCGCCGGCAGTGGCAAAGAAGAAAAATTGTCGTCTATTCGGGATGTCATGGCGGCCTGTACTTTTTCTTATACACGACAGAATCAGATGCTGGGGCTTGGTCATGCCATTGCCTGCGGAAAAACGTTAATTGGTGGTCAGCCTTTTGGGGTGATTCTGGCGGATGATCTTTGCACCAACGATGAAGGCGCCCTGGTGATGGCGCAGTTGGTGAATCTCTATAAACAGTTCCGCTGCACCATTCTGGCGGTGCAGGAAGTGCCCGCGCAAGAAACGGAAAAATACGGTGTGATTGCCGGTGAAGCGTTGGATGACCATTTAATCCGCGTCACGGATATGGTGGAAAAGCCGGCACCTGCGGATGCGCCAAGTAATCTGGCTGTGATTGGTCGCTATGTATTAACGCCGGATATTTTCGACATTATCGCCGACACCGAACCTGGTAAAAACGGCGAAGTGCAATTAACCGATGCCATTCTCACTCAAGCTAGAAAAGGTTGTGTGATCGCCTGTAAGTTCAAAGGCAATCGTTTTGACTGTGGCAGCATTGAGGGGTTTGTCGAAGCCACTAACCGCATTTATCAGAAACGACTTGAACAACAGGCTCGCTAATTTATGAAGTCTAACGGCGAGAAGTGGCTGGTGTTCACGGATCTGGATGGCACGTTGCTGGATCACGATTCTTATGGCTGGGAAGATGCCGGCACGGCGCTGAAATTATTGGCAGACCATGATATTCCGGTGATTATAAACACCAGTAAAACCTTGCCGGAAGTGGTTGCCTTACAGCGGGAACTCGATCTCAAACATCCTTTCATTACTGAAAATGGCATGGTGACAACCGTGCCTGGCGATTATTTCCCTAACCAACAGGACACAGAAACAACCCATTTCTTCCATGGTTTGCCTTACCGGTATATACGTCGATGGTTAACCAACATTCGACAGCAGCACGGTTTTCGGTTTCAGGGATTTGGTGATCTGACAGTGAATAACGTTGTTGAACTCACCGGCCTTTCAGAAGTGGCAGCAACACAGGCAATGAATCGTAAGGCCAGTGAGCCTTTAATCTGGATGGATACTGAAAAAGCACTGATGCAATTTAAGCAATTGTTGAACGATGAAGGCTTGTACTTAACCAGGGGCGGGCGGTTTTATCATGTCTCCGGTAAAGGCAATAAAGGTCAGGCGTTGTTAAGTCTGTTGCAGCGATTTCAGTCTGCCTACCCCGATACCTATTGGAAAACCATCGGCCTTGGGGATGGTATGAATGACCAGCCAATGCTGGAAGCAGTGGATTACCCAGTGCTGATTCGTTCTGAACATGGCGCGGCGCCAGATGTATGGCATCTTAGCAATGGAATTGAAACCACAAACACAGGTTCCAAAGGCTGGAATGAAGCGATTCAAACATTGATTCAAAAACATATACCCAAAGCATTTCAAGTTGCTACGCGACGGCAAACGAGTGAATCCCCATGAGCTTACAGCTAGTAAGTGATTGGGGTGAGCGAGAGCAGCCAACAAAGTAGCAACTTGAAAGGCGACGGGTATATTCATTAGGACATAGGACGGTTAGTCATGGGCGACTTCTATCAAAATGGCATTATTACCAACTTTCACAACTTGCGCGTACGCAGTACAGAAGATATGGAACGCGAGCTGCAGGCGTTTTCCAGTCAACGACCGATGTCGTTGGTGTTGCCGTCTCTGTACTCAGAGTTGGAAGGCCCTGCCCTTGGCAATATTGTTGATGAATTAAGTAAGGTTCGTTACCTCTCGGAAATAGTGATTGGCCTTGATCGTGCTGACCAGAAACAGTATGCCAATGCCCGTGACTTTTTTGCCCGGCTGGATCAGCATCACCGGATTCTCTGGCAGGATGGCCCTCGTCTGCGCAAAGTCGATGAACTGTTGGCCAGCAAAGGGTTGGCGCCAAGAGAGCCGGGTAAAGGACGAAATGTCTGGTACTGTTACGGTTATGTGTTGGCTTCCGCTAAATCGGAAGCGGTGGCATTACACGACTGTGACATTGTGACCTATAAACGGGATCTGTTGGCAAAACTGCTGTATCCAGTGGCTAACCCTTCATTCAGCTATGATTTTTGCAAAGGCTATTATGCCCGGATTGCCGACCATAAATTGAACGGCAGGGTCAGTCGTCTATTGGTCACACCGCTATTGAGAGCGTTGAAAAAGATTCTCGGCCCCATGGAGTATCTGGAGTATTTAGACAGTTTCCGTTACCCGCTGGCGGGGGAATTCTCCATGCGCACCAGTGTCTTTAATGATATTCGCATTCCCAGTGACTGGGGGCTGGAGATTGGCGTGCTTTCTGAGGTGAAACGTAATTACTCAAGCAAACGACTGTGTCAGGTGGATATTGCCGATATTTATGACCACAAACACCAGCCCCTGTCGGAAGATGATGTGAACAAAGGGCTCTCAAAAATGAGCCACGACATCATTAAGGCCATTTTCCGCAAGCTGGCCACCAATGGTGTGCAGTTTAATACGGAAACCTTTCGCACAATCAAGGCTACCTATTACCGGATCGCGCTGGATTTCATTGAATCCTATTACGACGATGCCATGATGAATGGTTTGCACGTAGACCGTGACAGCGAAGAAAGGGCGGTAGAACTGTTTGCGAAAAATATTATGGAGGCTGGGCAGCACTTTCTTGAGCATCCCATGGAGCGTCCCTTTATTCCCAGCTGGAATCGGGTGATATCTGCAGTGCCAGACATTCTTGAACGTTTATACGATGCTGTTGAAGAGGATAATAACTAAGGAAAAGAGAGGGTAACTCCCGGTTGTTCTTTGAGAAAAGTCATTCAGTGGATGCGTCCTGCAATTCTGAGCGTTGCGGTCACCGTCATCTTGGACAAGCCCACTGTCTGCGATACTGGGTGGGTGCAGGGTTGAGGCTCGAGAAGTAGCGAAAAAATGATCATATGATCAGGAATGTATTCACACCTTCCCTGGGGGGCATAATCTCTATATTAAGTAAGGATTTGAGCATTCATCTTTCTTGGTTTATGAACTAACGCCGGTAAAAACTGTCGTAACACTTAAGTTTTGTTATAAATAAGAGAGTCGATGATGTCTAACGTTAGTTTTGTCGTGAATAGGAGTTTTTGTAATGGCGAGCAATTTAGTGACAATTGTAGTGATCGACCTGGAATAGCAAGAGACGAGAAACGAGAACTGGATAAAATGTAAAACAAGAACCCTGATAGAAGGTTGGGAAACCTTGCCTGCGGTATATGCAAATGAGGGGCAAACCATCAAATGCAATGACGTTCCCGAATCAAAAGGGGTTATTCATCAGCAATTCCCGCCGAGTTGATTAAAGTCAATAATATCAAGGGCTAGAGACTGATCTACTAGTTCAGAAATCGCAGACTATTAAGTAACATATACGACATTACATCATCATTGTCATTTTACTGTGAAACCATCTAACCGAAAGACGATTGCTGAGAAACTGATCAA
>NZ_LUTV01000008.1:58924-203726 GCF_001646945.1 Endozoicomonas ascidiicola | reverse complement strand
AAACATTTGGTTGTTGATACCACATAGTGGCACTCAAGATAGTCCTGTTTAACCTGTGTTTAGAACTTGCGGATATTGTTGCTCATTAGTCAGCGTGACTTMGTTCGTCCTGAATAAATGGCGGTTTGAATTACCAATTAATTTGAGCATTAATAAGCTGTCAGCGGGAATTGCTGGTTATTCATAATTATTGCTATGGTCACCACACGATAAAAACAGTTCCAGATAGTTTTCGATTTCTGGTTCTTCCCAATCAGGAAGACAGGAATTTGATATCTGACAATTTTGGTAAACAGTTACTTGAACGGAATATTCTCGTTGTCAGGCCAGTAAAAAAAGTTGCCCCTGAAAATATTGAAAAAAAGATTGAGTCTTGTGAAAGAGATGCGCAAAAAACCTTTTATCGATTTGAGGGAGGGGTCGGCCGTTTACATGATCGTCGTTTGAAAGATAATCTGGATCCTTTGAAATTTGCTGAAGCTGGGTGGATGTACTCTCCGGGTTGGGGGCTGAATTGTAATTACTACACTGCCCATAACCAGCACGGCCGCATTGGTATTTCACAGACGGAAAGTGCGTTTATCACCGATTTTGATTCTGGCCAATTGCAGTACTTTGACCAGTCTACAACAAAAGAAGACTTGGAGAGACTTCATGGTTGTTCAATGAACCGTAGCATTTCCTGTAAAGACAATTATGTCAGAAACTTGCGACATGAGATGCCCCTGCTTGTTAACGCTGATGGTGAGGATATTTCTGGCCCGCTATACCAGTTATGTGGGCCTTCAGATATTGGTTGCAGTAAAGCATTTCTACTTTCTCATGCAGAGCATCCCATCAATAAAGTCTCTGATGAACGTCGGCGTGACATGCTGCATGAAGCAAAAATAACTAGTCTGGAGGATATGTTGGCGAAATTCGAAAAGGAGGGCAATGAAGGCACTCCTGCGTATGATGAGTGTCTTCAGGAGTATATTCAACGGAGACAATTTAAAAACATATTGCAGGAGGTTGAGGATAAGCTCGGGGGGTATACAGCACAATTGATCGGCAACCAATCTGCCATTGGGGAGATAGACAAACCCTATGCAGAAAAACTTATCAGTACCCTCAGTATGGTAGATCTTAAGCAATATTTAACCCCATTGATATGTGAATTGGCAGGCTTTGAAAAAACATTCCGCCTTTTTAAGAAAATTCAATGTATGAATAAAGAAGTTTTCGAAGCGGGCATTCAGGCAATGACTGCTAAATCCAAGGAAGTATATTACCAATAAACTCTCAGGCTTTTTATGTAAGCCCCTCATTAATGAGGACTTTGGGGAAATAGTTAAAGGAGGATTATTTGCTTCAAAGTTTGCCAACTTAACCAGTAATGATTCAGTGGAGATGGAAAAGGCGGAACGATTAAGGCCTTTAATCGAAGCTGGAAATGATCTGAATAGATCTTTAGCTCAATTTCAAGCTCGAATTAGTGAGTTAACGCTTCCCTGTCTTGATCGTGAGCAGATAGATATGTCTCCGGAACACTTTGCCCAGTCTGAAGATGTTACTAGGGCCGAGGAGCCGGTGGAGACCACATCAGCTTCAACAAGCTCTGCAGGTGACGCCTTTTGATCAGCTCAGCTGCAATTTTCTGACCTCAACTGATCATCAACGAAAGATGGTTTTTTGGGATTGATGGCTCTTGGTGCTAGCCCGGATATTTCATAAACTGCCCTGGATCTCGCGCAGTACCTTGTGGTTCTAAGGAATTTTGTGAAGGAGTGCCGGACTGGTGCGTCCGGTCGACTGAACAAAACTTTCTTAGAGCCGCAAGGGACAAGTGAGAACAGGAGCAAGTTTATGAAATATCCGGGCTAAGAGGGTTTGCTGAAAAGGAGTGGTGCAAAGATCTCACCAAGTTTGCTAAAAATCAAAAGCCAAGTGTCGATTTTTCTGAGGCTCAGAAAGATAAGACGGCGCTGAAAGCGTTATTGCAAAAGTATGCCGTTCATCAGGTCGGTAAGTTCGCCCACAATGATACCTGGAAAGAAGGTCGTGATGATTCAATAAAGCTGGCGGTGGTTTTTGCATTCAGTGGCATTATCTTCTTGCCGATGCTGGGGGTGGCAGGTTTGACTCTGGGTGCAGGTCTGCCAGTCACGAAAGGTGTTGCCAAGCATGAGCAAAAGCTGTTTGAGCGGAAGCTAACTGAGTTGATAGAAAGCCCACCGAAGGACGCTCCTGAAAAAGTCGCTGCTCATAATAGTCTTCATAAAATGATCAATAGCTGGACTGATATGTTGTTAAAAGACGACTAAGGTTTCGGAAATCGCTATGGAGTTCGATGCTGGAACAGGGAATAATCACTGCATCAATGATCAGAAATACAATGCTATGGCCTCCTTCTATTTTTACTTCTCTTCCATGGACTCGGGAAAAAGCACCTACCTGTTACAGTCCGCCCATAATTATCGCAGTGCCGGGAAGCGGGTGTTGCTGCTGGCTCCGGTGATTGATGATCGTTTTGGTAAAGGTCGTATCACCTCAAGAATTGGGTTGCAGAGTGATGCTGTAGCGATTTCTGCTGATGATAACCTGAAAGAACAGATTGCCCGGGAACACAGTGAAGAGTACATCGCCTGTGTCATGGTGGATGAATCTCAGTTTTTGACGCCGGAGCAGGTGTGGCAGTTGTCCGACGTTGTTGATGAACTGGGGATTCCTGTTCTCTGTTTTGGTTTAAGAACCGATGCCTTTGGTAAGGTTTTCCCCGGTAGTGAAGTACTACTTAGCATCGCAGATGAACTGACGGAGTTGAAAAGTATCTGCAAACGCTGCGAGAAAAAAGCCAATATGCAATTGCGATTAGACGGTGAAGGTAATCCCGTCAAAACCGGCAGTCAGGTGCAGATCGGCGGCAACGATACTTATTTATCCGTCTGCCGGAAGCATTACAAAGAATTGATGGAGATTTAAGCGTTCCAGAGTCGTATTTATCTCGTTCCCATGCACCGAGGGTGTCGCAAAACCCCAAATATCTCGTTCCCACGCAAAGCGAGGTTGTCGCAAAAGTCCTGGTTCCCATGCTTTGCGTGGGAACCCATACTTCTAACCCATTGAAAATTAAAGGGTATGCATTCCCACGCAAAGCATGGGAACCAGGGGAAAGAGTTAACGGGTATTTAATGTATCCATCGTTGTATACCAAGAGCATTCATCACTAACTCTACTGACAGAGCTGCCAGAATCATTCCCATGACCCGAATGATGATGGCAGAACCGTTGTGACCAATCACCCGGAAAATCGGATTCGCCAGTAACATCAAAATACAGGTGATTGCCAAAACACAGGTCATTGATAGGGCGGTGGATGCCTGTTGAACCAGAGTTTTTGATTTGTTGTCCGTTAACAGTATGACCGCCATGATCGCCCCGGGGCTGGCAATGGAGGGGACGGCCAGCGGAAACACAGCCAGGTGATGGCCCAATTCCCGTTCACCGGTGCCTTCTTCAGGGTTGCTGAAAATCATTTGTAACCCAAATAGAAACAGAATGATTCCCCCTGCCAGCTGCAATGAAATCAACTGAATGTTCATGGCTTTCAAGATGATCTGCCCCAGCACCAGGGCAGAGAGAAGAATAACAAAAGCGTACATTGTCGCTTTAAGTGCCACGGCGCGTTTTTGTGATTTGCTCAGGCGGCTGGTGAGCCCTGTGAACAGCGCCAGAGTGCCGACTGGGTCAATAGTTGACCAGAGCATTATAAAATCTTTGAAAAAGTGATCCATCACTGTATTAAAGAAGACAATTGTCTGTTGTCCAGAAGGAGCTGGTTTTTTTAGTAAAAGATTGAGAGTACGTATGTTCTGATTGTGAGAGAGTCTTTATAATTCGATGTGATTTACTTATTCATAAAAAATATAAACGACTGAGTAAATGTTTTTCACTTCGATATCGGATGTTCTTAATGGAGATTTCTCTCTGGCAAATCCTCGCGGCGATGAGCATCGTTGGGTTTGGCGCATTGGTTCAGGGCACTATTGGCTTCGGTATGGCGGTGGTGGCAGCACCCTTTCTTTATCAGATTGACCCGGGATTAGTTCCAGGGCCATTGATTTTTTCCGGCATGATGATTGGAACCCTTTCTGCCCGTCGTTATGCGAAAGATATTGATTGGAAAACGTTAGGGTATGCGTTGTTGGGACGTGTGCCAGGCTCCATGATTGGCGTAGCGGTACTGACCGTGATCAGTGGGCAGAATCTAAGCCTGATGCTGGGAGCCACCGTCCTGCTGGCGGTCGCCGGCAGTTTATTGCCTTATAAGTTGAAGATGTCTCCTGGTACGTTGATGGGCGCAGGGTTTTGTTCTGGCATTATGGGCACTGCGGCGTCTATCGGTGGACCGCCCATGGCGCTGCTAATGCAGAATGAAAGTGGTAATCGAATTCGGGCAAACCTGGGCGTGTTTTTTATTATTGGCAGTGCCATTTCTCTGGTGCTGCTGAGCGTAAACGGCTTGTTTTCCAAGCAGCAGCTGGGCTATGGCGTGCTGTTGTTTCCCTCGGTATTGGCGGGGCATTGGCTGGCAGGGAGAGTTGCCGAACGGGTCGAGAAAGAAAAGATTCGTCAGGCTATGCTGGTGTTGTGCAGTATTTCTGGCATAACGGCCATCGTATCCGTTCTATAGGATTGGTTGACACACATCCGTAAATTCTATAATTTTCGACCCATGCGCTGATTTGACCTCGGATTGCGGGCGCACTATAAATTCCGCTAAAAGAAGGGTTTCTATAAAGAATTTCTTTGAAACCACTCTGTTAGCGCAGGGTGGTTTTTTTATGGCCATGGATGGCCGGTATCCTGAAAATACTCAAGAGCACAAGTGCAGGAGCAATTTTTAGGGTTATACCTCCTGTTCTGGAACTATCTGACTAAAAAACTATCTGTTCTAACAAGGGGTTAGAATATACCCACAGGATTTCATGTTGCTATGCGGGGCAATCGAGTGAAGCCAACAAAGTAGCAACTTGAAAAGCGACGGGTTAAAGAACATTGCCGGCATTCTCCTGACTGGCAGCTGTAGCAGGAGCAGTAATGATAGAGTTAAAACAACTGACGAAGGTGTTCACCGCCGGTGGCTCCGATGTCAAAGCCATTGATGATGTCAGCCTTTATGTCCCTGAAGGTTCGATCTATGGGGTTATTGGCTCCAGTGGTGCTGGCAAAAGTACCCTGATTCGCTGTGTGAATCTGCTGGAAAAACCCACCTCCGGGCAGGTGCTGGTGGATGATCAGGACATCACCCGGTTATCCGATAAAGCCTTGCGTCAGGCCAGACACAACATTGGCATGATCTTTCAGCACTTCAACCTGCTGTCTAGCCGCACGGTGTATGACAACGTAGCGCTGCCTCTGGAATTGGCCGGTGCCAGTAAGCAGGAAATCGCCGATGCCGTTTTACCGCTGCTGGAATTGACTGGGCTGGGGGATAAACGTGAGAGTTATCCATCTCAGCTGTCTGGTGGGCAGAAGCAACGGGTGGCCATTGCCCGGGCGTTGGCCAGTAAGCCTCGGGTGCTGCTGTGTGATGAGGCAACTTCCGCTCTGGATCCGCAAACTACTCGCTCGATTCTGGCGTTGCTGAAAGATATTAACAAACAGCTGAAAATTACCATTCTCATCATTACCCATGAGATGGATGTGGTGAAAACCATCTGTGATCGGGTGGCCATCATGAGTTATGGCAAAATCATCGAAGAAAATGAAGTTGAACAGTTTTTCCTGAGCCCGAAAACAGAGTTGGCACGGGAGTTTGTTCGCAGTGCTATCCACGAGAAACCCATCACGGATATTGAATCCCGATTCAGCCCGGAACCCAGTGAAGGGGCTCGCCCGGTGGTGCGAATCACCTTTGTGGGTAAAGGGATCGTTCAGCCTTTGATTACCAACGTCGCCCGTCAATTTAATACGGATTTCAATATTCTTCAGGCCGATATCGAAACCGTTAATGAAAAAGCCATGGGCTTTATGATGGTGGAAATTGTTGGTAAGCCGGAACAGATTGAACAGTCTCTGGCGTTTCTGAAAGAGCGTGTTCAGCTGGAGGTGATTGGTTATGTCGGCTAATGCATGGGAATTGTTGTTTAAAGCGTTGTGGGAAACGCTGTATATGGTGGGATTGTCCGGTGCCATCAGCTTTCTATTGGGCATTCCTCTAGGTGTGTTACTTCACATTACCCGTGAAGGACGGATCCTTGAGAATCGGATGGCCAACCTGATTCTGGGGGGTATCGTGAATGCCGGGAGATCGGTGCCGTTTATTATTTTAATGGTGGCTATAATTCCATTAACACGACTACTGACGTGTACTTCCATAGGTACAACGGCAGCTATTGTTCCACTTACTATTGCTGCTATTCCCTTTGTAGCGAGAATTGCAGAAGGCGCTTTAAATGAAGTGCCGCTTGGGTTGGTAGAAGCAGCTCAAGCCATGGGTGCGAGTCCTTTTCAGATTGTAACCCGGGTGTTGTTACCGGAAGCTCGTTCCGGCTTGATCAACGGAGCCACCATTACACTGGTGACGTTGGTGAGTTATTCCGCCATGGCCGGTGCCATTGGCGGTGGTGGCCTGGGTGACTTAGGTATTCGTTACGGTTATCAGCGTTTCGATGGTGTCATTATGTTAGTTACGGTGCTGGTGCTGATTGCGCTGGTGCAACTGTTGCAGATGGTGGGCGATCGTCTCCAGCAGTATTACGATCACAGTAAATGATAATGGATTGAAGCCTTCAGGCATACAGTCTATTTGAGAAGCAGAGCCTTTTTAATAGAGGCGAAGCAATAATAAGTCAGAGGAGTTCATATGACTTTTACAATACTAAAAACAGCAAAGCGTCTGGCAGTAACCGCAGCGTTGTCTGTGTCGGTTCTTCTGGTTGGTTGTGGTGCCGGTGATGACGAAGTATTAAAGGTGGGTGTTATCGCCGGTCCGGAAGCGGATGTGATGCGTGTGGCGGTAGAGCTGGCTGAAAAGCAGCACGGCATCGATGTGGAGCTGGTTGAGTTCTCAGACTACATCTCGCCAAACGTTGCTCTGGCAGATGGCAGCATTGATGTGAATGCGTTCCAGCATCGTCCTTACTTGGACAGCATGGTGCGTGATCGTGGCTTTAAACTGGTGGCTGTGGGTAACACCTTTGTTTACCCGATTGCCGCATACTCTAAGAAGCTGACTGACATCAGCGAGCTTCAGGACGGCGCTAAAATTGCCATCCCTAACGACCCAAGCAACGAAGGTCGCGCCCTGATTCTTCTGGATCAGCGTGGCTTTATCAAGCTGAAGGACATCAACAATCTGGAAGCCACGCCAGTGGATATTGTTGAGAATCCACGCAAATTTGAGTTTATTGAACTGGACGCAGCTCAGTTGCCTCGTTCACTGGATGATGTTGATCTGGCCTTCATCAACAATACCTATGCGATTCCTGCAGGCCTTACGCCAACAGAGCATGGTTTGCTGGTGGAGGATGAAGACTCACCTTATGTGAACATCATTGTTGCCCGTGACGACAACGACGATGATCCAAGAGTGGCGGCGCTGGTCAGCTCTTATCAGAGCGATGTTGTAGAAGCCAAGGCTGATGAACTATTCAAAGGCAGCTCTGTGGCTGGTTGGAATTAGGGAAGTGAAGCGAAGATCATACCATCGTCATCTCCGCGAAGGCGGAGATCCACTGTCGTTGTGGATTCCCGCCTTCGAGGGTGTCGCAAAAGCCCTGGTTCCCATGTTTTACGTGGGAACCCATACATCTATCTATTTGAAAATTAAGAGGTATGCATTCCCACGCGGAGCATGGGAACGAGGTGTTTGGAGTTTTGCGACAGTCTCCTTCGCGAGAATGACGGGGTGCTGGTATTTTCTGAAATGCCACTTCCCTTAAGTGGTGAAATATGAAGAAAGCATCCTCTTTTGAGGATGCTTTCTGCGACACCATCAGAAGGCGGGTGCTGCTGCTAACTCCAGTGCCTGATTTTCTGTCTCGCTTGCTGCAAGAAACGCCTCCATGGTTCTGAAAAAATCCAGAAGATCCTGTTCTGAGTTTTGAGTGTTTATGGTCACCAGCCGGACATACTCTTTACCGTCAGTGCACCCATACCCCACCATCAGTTTATTCTCTGTATATAACGCTGTGCAGATATCCCGGGCTGAGTAGTCTTTGTAATTGAAGCAGACGGAAACAGAATCATCGAAGCTGCATAATGTGTAGTCAGGGTGATTCCGAATATAGTTTCTGGCGATATCTGCCAGATGAAATTGATAATCCACCATATGCTCAAGCCCTTGCGTGCCGATGCTTTTCCACAATGCCCAGAACTTCAATGCATCGTTTCGTCTGCCGCACTGCAGGGATATTTTTCCCGGGTTAAACTCATCGTCGCCTGTTTGATACAAATAATCCGCTTCATTGGAAAAAGAGTCGTACAAACACTGCTTATCTCTCACCATAAACAGTGAGCAGGGCAGAGGCACTCGCAACATTTTATGGGCATTGAAGGAAAAGGAATCCGCTGTCTCAATACCGCTAATCAGGTGTTTGTAGGCTTTGCTGAACATCACGGCGGCACCATAAGCGCCATCAACATGAAGCCAGAGCTGGTAATGATCGCAAATGGCTCTTAAAGCGTGAATGTCATCATAAGCCCCCAGCTCAGTGGTGCCCGCTGTGGCATTAACGAAGAATGGCGTGTAACCCGCGTCGATATCCCTTTGAATTTGAGCACTTAGCTCGCAAGGGATGATTTTGCCAAAGCCATCCGCCTTAATTTTTCGAATTTGATCTCTACCGATGCCCGCAAAAGCGGCATTTTTATCAATGCTGTAATGGGAGACTTCGGAGGTGTAAGCCGTGTAGGTTTTATCGATACCGCTGTATCGTATGTCTTTGTTGATGCTGTCTCTGGCGGCAATCATGCCCATGAAGTTAGCCATGGAACCGCCCGGGGCAAACGTACCACCGGAGTGTTGATCCCAGCCGATAATGTCTCGCACTTTGGACAATATATTGGCTTCAATGCCAATCTGTGGTCCCGCCGCTTTGTAGGTGTACATCGAGTTGTTCAATAGTGCTGAAAAGAACTCGCCAATGACGGCTTTCTCATGCCTGCCGGCAAACAATTGATTAAAAAAAGCCTTGCTAGAGGTTTTGGGCGTTTTCAGAATGACCGCCCGGAGGGTTGAGAAAAACGCATCATCGTCCATGGGTTTGTCGGATAAAGACAAATCCAGAGCAGATGCTAATTCAGAGGTCGGGATATAAGAGGCCATGGGGTGATTGGACTCTTCCGCAATCATCTCGTTAGCCAGATCGACAAATCGATTTAACAGGTGTTCCATAAGGCTGGGTGCTTAGTCAGTTGATTTAAACCTGTGCAGAATAGATTCACTTTCTCCTCTCAACAAATGGGAAGTGCTATTTTATTTATCAGACGAACGTCAGTTTATAGATAGAATCATTGAAAGCGATCAGCCTTCAACCAAATGGGTGAACGCTGCCAGGGCTTCCGGATCACCACTTTTGATTTTATTGGCGATCAAATAGTGGAAGAAGTAATGGAAATCTTTGTGCTCCTGAGCGGCAAACAGGCATTCATCACCGGGTAATATGGGAGTGTTTTCTACTTTTTTATCATCAGCCACCATAGCGAGCATCTCGCCAGTGTTGTACAGACGCCAGCTGGTGACATGGACCAGAATGATGCTTTTGAATTTGTCTTCTGTGAGGATGGCGTGGGTGCCAATGGTGTCGGGGATTTCCTGAAGCACGATTTTGTCTTCCGTCTCGTTCAGGTGGTAATAGGTTTCAGCCTGTTCCAGCTCCATCACTTTGTGTTCTGGTATGTCAAAAAAAGCCTGATCGTGGCATTTATCAAAGTAGCCTTCCCAGCGACCGTTTAATGGATCGTTCAACTCTCTGGCAGGAACCACTTTATTGAGCCAGGGAACCATTGCATCGATGGTGCCGTCTTTCATCAGTGCCCAGCAGAGTATTTTCATGCTGAACATTTTTCCGGGATTAGCGTCGTTGCTGTAGAGCATCTCCATGCCATCCAGCTCCGGGGCAATACGAATGATCTGATGAATGTTCACCTCATCCAGAGGCTTGCGGGTGAACATATCAATGACATTGTCGTTTTCAGATGGAGTTTGATTATCTTCTGATTTTCTGGTCATGAACAATCCGGGCAGTGATAAGAATATCCTATGGCTCATAGCCCGTATCGGCATGTAAGGTTAACCTTTTACAGGCTAACTATGTCCTATGTCTTCACTCAGTGTTTTATTGCTTTCTTTCAACCCCATGCCCCGTAAAACAGATTCAGCCCAATTCTCAGAATCTGACAACTCAGAAGCTTCAACCATTGTTAGCTCCTCAAGAGAAGCGTTTGTCCCTGAGGCATTTGTCGCTGATGTGTCATCGAACGGTTTTTTGCTTTCAGCAAGAGGCAGGAGGGAGTTTTGAGGTGCTTGTGTTGTCATTGAGCTGGGTGGTGTTTTTATTATGACCTTCGTGGAAGGAAAATGAGGAGCAGGAGGGTTTTTTTCAAGTGGTTGCTGAGCTTTTCCAAAGAGGTTTGAATACCAATGATGGCTAGCTTTTCTTTTTGAAAAATCACCAGCAATGCTTAAAGGTTTGGCTACTGTTTTAGCCGATGATTGTGGCTTTGAATTTTCGCTAATTGCGGGCATGGTGTGAGAGGCTTGGGAGGGGGAGCGCTGTTTGTGTTTTCCGGGAAATGATTTTCGGAAAAAGTTAAACACGCTTGAATTATTGTGCTCTTTGGGTGCATCTGTGTGCTCCTTTTTAATTGTCGAGTGTGTCAGTTTATGTTCGGAGGCTTTGAGTTGCTTCATACACTCATCCTCAAACCAATGAGAATGTGATTGTTGCTCTGTGGTAGTTGTAAAATCCAACATAGACACCGATGTCGACGGATTTCCTTGTAAAGCGTTTTTCAGGGGGCTTTCTGGAGAGTCTGAATCTGCTGCAGTGTTTATCTCTCTATGACCATATAAATCTGTCGAGTTTACACAGTGTACAGGAACCGGCCTCTCCCGGTGCCTACTTTGAGCAGGCACTTCATGCTGTATACGACTTAATATCCCCGCTGTGTTAGTTGTTAAATTCGCCATGGACACCGCTGTCGCCCAATGTCGTCTTTGTAAAGGCTTTTGTTGGGGGGGATAGTCTGAATCTGCTGCAGTGTTTATCTCTCTATGACCATATAAATCTGTCGAGCTTTCATATTGTACAGAAACCGGCCTCCCCCGGTGCGTACTTTGAACAGACACTGTTTTTGGTGTGTATGATAAGCACCCACCCGCTGTCTTTTTGCTGGTTACAGGATTGTTACCTTCCATGAAGCCTCCTCATTCTCAGATGGTTTTTCTTGCATGTTGACTCAAGTAGTTGTCCGACAGGCTCCTATGTGCCTTTATTCCAATGATCCGAAATCTGGACGATTCCGTATAATGGTCGTTTAAGCCGTTTCCAGTGATAAATGGAGTTTCGATTATGCTCTCCTCAACGCTTAGCTCGTTCAGTTCTGGTAGCAAAGTTGCGGTGATCGGTGCTACCGGAGGCATTGGCAAAGCCTTTGTAGAAGCGCTTCAGCATTGTAAGCAGGTGGAGACAATCTACTGTTTTTCCCGCAGTGGGCAGTGGCATGGACAACCTCACAAAATCATTGACCATTCCATGGATCTTCTTGATGAGAAGAGTATAGTTGCCGCTGCAAAAACGGTAACGGATACTCTGGATATGGTGATAGTTGCCACAGGGGTGCTTCACGAAAATGATTCCCTGAAACCAGAAAAATCCATACGGGATTTTCAGTCAACGCATTTTTCCCATGTCTTTGCTGTGAACACCACCGGGCCAGCCATGGTTGCCCGATATTTCTTACCGAAGATGAATCGAACGTCGAGCAAAAGTGTGTTTACTGTTTTGTCTGCCCGAGTGGGCAGTATTTCGGATAATCAGCTGGGTGGCTGGTATGCTTACCGTGCTTCAAAAGCGGCGCTGAACATGATCATCAAAAATCTGTCTATTGAGATGGGGCGCAAAAACAAGTCGGCGATTATGGTCTCACTGCATCCGGGGACGGTAGACAGCCATCTATCGTCGCCTTTTCAAGCCGCAGTGCCGGAGGGTAAGCTGTTTGCACCAGACTATGCAGCGGGGCAATTATTGGCGGTGATTGATGGGCTGACGCAAAAAGACAGTGGCAGCCTTATTGCCTGGGACGGAGAAACCATCCCTTTTTAAAGGCTCGCTTTCCTTTTCCTCTGGCGGAGGCAGTTATGCTGACAATTCACTGGTTCAGACAAGATCTGCGCCTATCCGATAATCCATCGCTTTATGAAGCAGCTCGGTCTGGTCAAGTGTTACCGGTGTATATTCTGGATGATATCTCCCCGGGAAAATGGAAAATGGGCGCTGCCAGTCGCTGGTGGCTTCACCACTCCCTTGAGAAACTCAATAAATCTTTAAAAGGGCGTTTGTTGATTCTGGTCGGTGATGCAAAAGAGGTTTTACCCAGGATCGTCAGTGAATACAATGTAGATGCCGTTTACTGGAATCGATGCTATGAACCCTGGCGAATCCAACGGGATCATAAGATAAAAGAACGCCTTCGTGCATCAGGCATTGATGTAAAAAGTTTCAATGGTTCGCTACTTTGGGAGCCGTGGAATATTCTGAAAAAAGACGGCACTCCCTATAAAGTCTTCACACCTTATTATCGAAGAGGTTGCCTGAACGCGCCTGCGCCCAGAGAACCGCTGTCCACGCCAAAACCACTGAGATTATTCTCAGATGCTTCAGGGCTACCTCTTGATCAGTTGAATTTTCTACCGGAAAAATCTTGGGATAAACCCATAGGGCAGCACTGGCTCCAAGAAGGTTGTGGTATTGGTGAATTAGCGGCTCGGGATAAGCTTCAGGTGTTTCTGGAGACAGGGCTTAACGGGTACCAGGAGGGGCGCAATTATCCTTCACAGAACAAGGTATCCAACCTGTCGGCGCATCTGCATTTTGGCGAGATATCGCCTAATCAGGTTTGGTTTGCATCGGCGGCGGGTGCGCCAGACGGCAATGTAGAAGCGGATCTGGATTGTTTTCATTCAGAGTTGGGATGGCGCGAGTTTTCTTACTATCTGCTATTTCACTTCCCCTCGCTGCCAGAGAAAAACTTCCAGAGTAAGTTTGATCATTTTCCCTGGCGCAAAGCGGCTAAATCGATTGTTCAATGGCAAAAGGGGCAGACGGGTTTTCCTATCGTCGATGCCGGCATGAGGGAACTATGGCAAACCGGCGTGATGCACAACCGAGTAAGAATGATTGTGGGTTCTTTTCTGGTGAAGAACTTGCTGCAGCACTGGCACCATGGCGAACAATGGTTTTGGGATTGCCTGGTGGATGCCGATCTGGCCAGCAACTCTGCCAGCTGGCAGTGGATCGCTGGTTCCGGCGCGGATGCAGCGCCTTACTTTCGGATTTTCAATCCGGTCACCCAGGGGCAGAAGTTTGATGGCAGTGGCGAATACATTAGAAAGTATGTGCCTGAAATAGCACCGTTACCGGATAAGTACCTGTATGCACCCTGGGATGCGCCGGAAGCGGTTCTGAAGGAAGCTGGTGTGACGTTGGGAGTGGATTACCCGAAACCCCTTGTGGATTTGAAGCTTTCGAGAAATCAGGCTCTGGATGCCTATGGAAGCATTCGGAGTTCTACAGAGTGATTCCTGTTTTCCTTCATATTGGTATAACATGCCTGAACAACTAACTTGCCTGTCCTAAATGGTCTATGTGCCCACTAAATCCATGAAAATTATTGCTGACGAAAATATTCCTTTATTAATGGAATGCTTTGGGGGATTGGGAGAGGTTATCGCGCTTCCAGGACGAACTATTTCCAATGAAGATGTTAAGGATGCGGATGTATTGTTGGTGCGCTCAGTCACCAAAGTGAATCGTGAACTGGTGGAAGGCAGCTCTCTGAAGTTTGTTGCCACTGCCACCGCTGGGTTTGATCATGTGGATAAAGACTATCTGACCAGCCAGGGCATCGCTTTCAGCCATGCTCCTGGCTGTAATGCAACGGCGGTAACCGAGTATGTGCTCGCTGCTCTGGATATTCTATCGGAGCAAACCGGGTTTGAACTCAAGCAAAGAACCGTCGGTATCATCGGTAAAGGGCAGGTGGGCGGCCGCTTATACCGGGTTATGGAGAAACTGGGTATTCCGGTTTATGCCAGCGATCCTTTTATTGAGGCGCAAAACCATCCTGACGATCACGACAGATATTTGCCTCTGCCAGACTTGATTCAACAGTGCGATGTTATCTGTCTCCACACGCCACTCACCAAAGATGGGCAACATCCGTCGTTTCATTTGATGGGTGAAGAGCAACTTCAGGCCATGAAGCCCGGAACCATTCTGATCAATGGTGGCCGTGGGCCAGTGATTGATAACGAGGCCCTCAAGCACACGCTTAAGCATCGTAATGACCTAACAGTGGTGTTGGATGTTTGGGAGCATGAGCCCGATGCCGATCCGGAGTTGATGAGTCTGGTGGCTATTGCCACGCCCCATATAGCGGGCTACAGCCTCGATGGCAAGATTCGTGGTACGGGAATGATCTATAAAGCGTTTTGCAAACAGTTTGGTTTGCCTGCCCGGGTGAGGTTGCCCGCGATAACACCTTTGCCAGTGTTGAAAGAAATGAGATTCAATGAAGGTATTGGATTTTCAGATACCTGTTCTAAGGCGATACGTTCTGTGTACGACATTCGTCGTGATGATGCATTTATGCGCAGCGCTTTGATGGGTAAGCAGGAAGCCGATCGAAAAGTAGCGTTTGATCAGTTGCGAAAAGAGTACCCTCAACGCAGAGAATTCAACACCCTGCGGGTGCATTTGAAAGATTGTGATTCATCCGTGGAAGCGGTGTTTCAGGCGCTGAATTTTCGGATGGTGGATGAGCATTAAATTGATAAGAAGCGCTGCCAGTCGAGCAGTAGGCTTTTAAAATCATCCAGCCCGCAATGACTGATGGACTCACTGTCGTAGTAGTCCATCTCTTCCATTTCATCGGATGGCATATCGGTATCCAGCAGCGCAGCGCGTACTTCGGCAACATCACGGGTTAGATGCAGGCGGAAATCCCGACCATCATCAAAATACTCCCAGCGTTGTCCTTTCTCCAGACTATCGATCACCTGCACCAGATGCTCGAACTGTTTGGTGTTATCCCCCAACTCTTCCGTCAACCAGATGCCCATGGCTTCATGGTCCATGGAAAACTGCGCCTCAGGGCGGCCGGAAAAGTTACGCTGGAAGTGGTAATCCATAGTGTGAAAGATCTGGTCAACCAATAAATAAACGAGCATGACATTGTATTGATTCACAGCCCGTTGCCAATACGTAATTCGAACACAATGCACCATTTTCTTGCGTACTTGTATGGCTGGATTTTAGTTTTGGTGCGTTTATCACAATGAGCTTCACAAACACCCCCTGTTTTTGCAGCTGGCACAGCACTTGCAACCGCCATTGTTGAATTTGATGGGGATGGGTTCGAATGAGTGCTAAACAAAGCCTGATTGTTGTTGGGAATGGAATGGTTGGCCACAGCTTTCTTGAAAAACTGGTGGCTGCTGGTGGTCTTGACCAATATCAGGTCACAGTTTTTGGTGAAGAGCCACGGCCTGCGTACGATCGTGTGCATCTGTCTGAATATTTTAGCGGGCGTTCTGCGGAAGAACTTTCCATGGTAAAGGAAGGCTTCTACCAACAAGGCGGTCTGCATCTGCGATTAAACGAAGCAGTGCAACAGATTGATCGTGATGTAAAACAGGTGGTGACCAGCAAAGGGCAAACCATTCAATACGATCAATTGGTGTTGGCGACGGGCTCGTATCCTTTTGTGCCGCCGGTGCCAGGCCATGATCGTGCAAACTGTTTCGTTTATCGCACCATCGAAGATCTTGAAGCCATTACAGAAGGCGCACGAGGCAGCAAAACCGGTGTTGTGGTGGGTGGCGGGCTGTTGGGGTTAGAAGCAGCGAAAGCATTAAAAGACCTTGGTCTGGAAACTCATGTCGTTGAGTTTGCTCCGAGATTGATGGCTGTTCAGGTGGACGATGGTGGTGGTGCCATGCTGCGTCAGAAAATCGAAGCATTGGGCGTCTCTATTCATACCGGCAAAAACACAAAATTGATTACCGACGGTGATGGTGCCGTGCATCAGATGCAGTTTGCGGATGGTGAGGTGCTGAATACGGATCTGATTCTATTCTCAGCGGGCATTCGCCCTCGAGATGAATTGGCGAAACAGTCAGCACTTGCTATGGGAGAGCGAGGCGGAATTGTTATAAACGACCAGTGTCAAGCGTCTGATCCTGCCATTTTTGCGATTGGTGAATGTGCGCTCTGGGAAGGCAAGATTTTTGGTTTGGTTGCGCCGGGCTATCAAATGGCACAGATAGCGGTTGATCAACTGACCGGCAAAACAGATAGCCAGTTCCGTGGCGCAGATATGAGCACCAAACTAAAACTCATGGGCGTGGATGTGGCCAGTATTGGTGATGCCCATGGACAGACTAAAGGCTCACTGAGCTATCAATTTATTGATGACGAGAAAAAAGTTTATAAAAAACTGGTAGTGTCCAAAACCAAAAAGCGGGTGCTGGGTGCGGTGCTGGTGGGCGATGCAGATGAGTATGGCAACCTGTTGCAAATGATGTTGAACGACATGGTACCGCCAAAGAACCCGGCTGAATTGATCTTGCCGCAAGGTGATGGCGCTGCTCCCCAGGGGCTGGGCATTGCTGCATTACCAGACACTGCTCAGATATGTTCCTGCTTCAATGTCAGTAAAGGGGATTTGGTGGGTGCGGTTGCCGGGGGATGTCAGGATATTGGTGCCCTGAAGGCAGAAACCGGTGCTGGTACAGGTTGTGGAGGCTGTGCTCAGCTGGTGAAGCAGGTGCTAGACAATGAACTTACACAGCTTGGCGTGGAAGTGAAAAAGGACATCTGTGAGCACTTTCCTTACTCGCGACAGGAGCTTTACCATCTTGTTCGGGTTGGCGAACTGACGTCGTTTAATGATGTGATTGCCAGTCATGGTCAAGGTAAAGGCTGTGATATCTGTAAACCCACCATTGGTTCAATTCTGGCGTCCTGCTGGAATGATTACATCCTGAAAAATGAACATGCGCCGCTGCAGGATACTAACGATTATTTTCTGGGCAACATCCAGAAAGACGGCACTTACTCCATCGTACCTCGAGTGCCGGGCGGCGAAATTACACCAGAGAAACTCATTGTTATTGGTGAAGTGGCTAAGGATTTCAAACTCTATACCAAAATTACTGGCGGCCAGCGGATTGACCTCTTCGGCGCTCATGTGAATGAGTTGCCGGCCATCTGGAAACGGTTAGTGGATGCCGGTTTTGAAACCGGGCACGCCTACGGCAAATCATTGCGTACGGTTAAATCCTGCGTCGGCAGTACCTGGTGTCGTTATGGCGTGTTGGACAGTACCAGTATGGCCATTGCCGTCGAACATCGTTATCGCGGTGTTCGCTCTCCTCATAAAGTGAAAATGGCCGTTTCCGGCTGTACCCGGGAATGCGCGGAAGCCCAAAGTAAAGATGTGGGCATCATTGCCACCGAAAAAGGCTGGAATCTTTATGTCGCCGGTAACGGCGGTATGAAACCCCGCCATGCAGACCTGTTTGCGACGGAACTGGATGATGAAACGCTAGTGAAATACATCGATCGTTTCATGATGTTTTACGTCCGTACGGCAGAAAGGCTGCAACGTACTTCCGTCTGGATGGATAACCTGGAAGGCGGTTTGGACTACCTGAAATCGGTGATTATCGACGACAGCTTGGGTATTAATCAGGAATTGGAAAATGAAATGACCCATTTGGTAGGCACTTATCAGTGCGAATGGAAAACGACACTGGAGAGCCCTGAGAAGCTGCAACGATTCAGTCACTTTGTGAACAGCGACGAGTTGGACAGCAATGTGGTGTTTGTCAGTGAACGGGAGCAGCGTCGTCCTGCGTCAAAAGAAGAAAAAATCACGCTTCAGGAGTTGTCGTAATGAGCCAGTGGATACCAGTTTGTCAGTACTCACAATTGACTAATGGCCTTGGCGTGTGCGCCTTGGTCAATGGTCAGCAAGTGGCGGTTTTCTGTGTCGAAGGTGAGTTGTTTGCACTTGATAACTTTGATCCTTTCAGTGAAATTAATGTGATTTCAAGAGGCATTACGGGTGATCTGAAAGACCGGCTGGTGGTTGCTTCGCCAATTTACAAACAGCATTTTGACCTGAGAACGGGCCAGTGTCTCGAAGACGACAGTGTTAGTTTGAATGTATATCCAATAGAAACAGTAGATGGCGTTGTTCAGGTAATGACGGCGCCATTGGTTAAGCAGGTAGCCTGACGATGGGTGAAAAACCAAAACTGCTGGTCATCGGCAATGGCATGGGTGGTGTTCGCCTGCTGGAGCAGTTGTTTGCTAACGGTTACTGTCCGTTTGAGGTAATCGTTCTCTCAGCAGAGGACAGTCCTGGATACAATCGAATTCAGTTATCCAAATTACTGGCCGGTTCGATTGATCTTGATGGCATACAGCTAAAGCCATTGCAGTGGTATCAAGAGCAGGGAATCAAACTGTTCACTGGAGATGATGGGCAGGTTGTCCATATCGATCGTGATCTTCGACAGGTGTCTACTAAATCAGGGAAGACATTTCGTTATGATCGTCTGGTTCTGGCAACGGGATCTCAGCCTAATCGGATACCGGTACCGGGAGCGGACCTTAAAGGGGTGATGGCATTTCGTACTCTTCAAGATGTCAATCGAATGCTGGAAGGTAACCATCAGCATGTGGTGGTTATTGGCGGTGGGCTCTTGGGGCTCGAATGCGCCAGCGGTTTGGTGCAGCGGGGCATGTCCGTGACCATTGTCGATAATATGCCGACACCCATGGGCAGGCAATTGGATTCTGTCGCCGGTTTGCTGCTGCGAGAAACCTTGGAAAGTCGGGGTATTCAGTTTCGCAGTCAGGCTCGCTTGAAATCTTATGATGGGGTTGATGGTCATGTGTGCGGTGTTCAATTGGAAGGTGATTATCTACCCGCTTCTCTGGTGATTGTGACGGCGGGTGTTCGACCAGATATCGATCTTATGAAAGCCTGTGGGTTGAAGTCTCAGCGCGGTGTCTTGGTAAACGACCAGTTGCAGACATCAGACCCGGCCATTATGGCCATGGGTGAATGTGTTGAAATGCAGTACAGCGATCAGCCTTTGCTGTTTGGGCTGGTTGCGCCTGTCTACAGGCATGCGGAGATTGTCGCTTCACACCTTCTGGGGGGGAGTCGTGAAGCGTTTGTGCCGGTGCCAATTCCCACAAACCTGAAAGTGGATGGTGTGGATGTGTTTTCCAGCGGTGAGTTTAATCCTGCTGAATCCGACGAAGTTATCACGCTCCATGCCCCGGGCTCACAGCTCTATCGAAAATTGGTGATTAAAGATAATCGCATTAAGGGGGTGCTCCTTTATGGTGATGTGACCGACGGCCTCTGGTACCAAGAGCTGATGGCGTCTTCCACTGATATCACATCTTTCCGGCAACAGCTTCTGTTCGGACAGCGTTTCCTTCCCGCCGCATAATAAGGAAATACCATGGCAGTATGTGGGTCTGTAAAACCTGATTTTTCAAAAACTATAAATACGACATGTGCCTACTGTGGTGTGGGTTGTGGAATTACTGCCAACGTCACTGATCCTGATCTGCACTTAGTAGAGATAAAAGGGCGTGAAGATCACCCGGCAAATTATGGACGGCTTTGCTCGAAAGGCAGTGCACTGGGAGAAACTGTATCGCTGGAAGGGCGGCTGCTGCATCCAAAAATTCATGGTAAAACCGTTGTCTGGCCAGAAGCGCTGGATGAAGTCACCCGACGTTTACAGGAAACCATTCAACAGTATGGCCCGGATGCAGTGGCATTTTATGGCTCAGGTCAGTTACTCACCGAAGATTATTATGTAGCCAATAAGCTCATGAAGGGGTTTATTGGCAGCGCCAACATGGATACCAATTCTCGTTTGTGTATGGCGTCAACCGTCGCAGGCCAGAAAAGAGCGTTTGGGTCTGATACGGTGCCCAATACCTATCAAGATCTGGAAATGACCAATTTGCTGATTCTGGTGGGTTCGAACACGGCGTGGTGTCATCCGGTTCTCTTTCAACGGATTCGAGCCATGAAAGAGCAACGGCCGGAGATGAAGGTGGTCGTTATCGACCCAAGAAAAACAGACACTTGCGATATTGCCGATCTTCATCTGCCCATCCGACCGGGAACCGATGCATTACTCTTTAATGGGTTACTGTCCTGGTTGGCAGAGCAAGGTACTATCGATCTGCCGTATATTGAAAAACACACCAATGATTTTGGGCAGTCCCTTGAAGTGGCTCGAGCCAGTTTTCGGGATTATTCACAACTCTCTGAATTGTGCGGTCTTGATCAAGAAACAGTGCTTCAATTTTTTCACTGGTTTTCGACCACAGAAAAAACGGTAACCGCCTGGTCTCAGGGCGTGAATCAATCTTCCTCAGGTACCGATAAGGTGAATGGCATTATTAATTGCCATTTGGCGACCGGAAGAATTGGTTTGCCAGGTAGTGGCCCATTGTCGTTAACGGGGCAGCCCAACGCCATGGGTGGTCGAGAAGTGGGCGGCTTGGCAAATCAGTTGGCCGCTCATATGGATTTTTTACCAGAAGATATTGATCGGGTAGGGCGATTTTGGGGCACAACCAACATGGCTCGCTCGCCTGGAAAAACGGCGGTGGATTTATTCAGAGCCATTGATCGAGGCGCCATTCGTTTTCTCTGGGTGATGGGCACAAACCCTGTGGTCAGTATGCCCGACGGCAATAGTATTATAAAAGCGCTGAAAAAATGCCCAACGGTGGTGGTGTCTGACTGCATTGAAAAAACCGACACTACAGCACTTGCAGACATTGTTTTGCCCGCAGCTCCCTGGAGTGAAAAAGACGGAACCGTTACGAATTCAGAACGGCGTATTTCAAGGCAGCGAGCCCTTTTTCCTCTGGCAGGAGGAAGCAAACCCGATTGGTGGATACTGACTCAGGTCGCTAAGCGGCTTGGGTATTCTGACGCATTCGATTTCGCAAGCAGTGCCGATATTTTTCGAGAGCATGCAGCGCTGTCAGGATTTGAAAATAATACAGCCGGAAAAATCCGTGATTTTAATATCGGAACCAAGGCGTCTATTTCTGATAATGAATACGAATCAATGGATCCTTTTCAATGGCCAGTGATTGAAGACAAAAGTCAGCAACGATTGTTCAGTGCGGGTGGTTTTTATACCGATGATAGAAGAGCGAAGTTTGTCCCCACTCACTGGCAGAAAGCCGCTAACTCGATTAATGCTGAATACCCGTTATTGTTAAATACCGGGCGTGTAAGGGATCACTGGCATACGATGACTCGGACTGGGTTATCGCCAAGATTGAATCAGCATACAGACGAACCATTCCTTGCCATTCATCCGGAAGATGCAGGTTCGGTGCAACTGCAAGATCAGATGTTGTGTAAGGTGTCGTCTGAGTTTGGTGATGCCATCGTCAGAGTGAAACACTCAGAGGCTCAACGAGTGGGTGAGGTGTTTATGCCCATGCACTGGACCCGACAAAACAGTCAATCGGGTTTTTGTGGTGTATTAGTGAATCCCGTGGTGGACCCGGTTTCAAAACAACCGGATTTAAAGCATACCCCGGTAAAGCTGGAACCATTTTATCATACGGGAAATGGCGTGCTGTTTTCCCGAGAGCAACTCTCGTTCACTGATGTTGAGTATGTAACCGAAGTGCGAAGTGAACATGGTTTTCGATATGAGCTAGCCGGATCTGGGCTTGATAAGCTGTCTGTTCTATCTGATTTCAATAAGCGCTTTGAAAAAATTGAATATGTTGATGCTCAATCTGATTTTCAATCTGATTTTCAATTTGATGGTTGTCGTGTGTTATGGCTGGATCAATATCAGGTTCAAGCGATTTGGATGTCTGGTGAAGGACGATCAGCCTGTGACAGACAATGGCTGCAATCCTGTTTTGGCAAATCGGTCACGGCACTGGAAGCGTGGTATTTTCTTTCTGGTACTCCTCCAAAAGGTGAAGACGCTGGAAGACAGGTATGTGCCTGTTTTGGTGTGGGTGAGAATACCATCTGCCGTACAATACGTGAGAACTCGATATCCGATGTTTCTGTGATTGGGGAAATATTGAAGGCGGGTACTAACTGTGGTTCATGTATTCCGGAAATTCGACAGTTATTGCTCAACATAAACTGATGTAATAAATCTGAGCTAATGCATGATTTTTTCCAACTTGTCTTGTAATGCTCAATGAAAGTTAAATGAAAATTGTAGTTTAAATATAAAAATAAGTAGTGCTGTTTTTGAAGTGAAGGCTTTGGTATATCAATTATTTTTCTAGTTCTTTTAGTTATTGCAGTTTTTAAGCGTGATTTAATAAAAGAGCTATACCTTAGGTTAAATTGATGTTTACATTGGACAGAATTTAGTGCCCTATTTTTCATCTAGCCCTCACGGCTTTCTTCAAACGGCTCAAACAAGAAATGGCAGCAGACCCTCTTTTGAGAGTTATAATATATTGGCCGTAGGATTGTCGCTTGCAACCCTTGGCACTAATGCAAAAAATTGGAAAACTCATAGTGCAAATAGAAGTGTCACTACTGTAAAGTATCATCATGAACAGGTGTTGCGTACCAAAAGAAGTACGATCTCCTCTGGACAACATAAACGTCCCAGACATTGCCATGATATAAGGCGTGTTAAAGTTTCAAAACAAGCAGTAACTAGATGTATGCAAAAGGACTCTGCACAAGTTAAACAATTCTATAAACAATCCCTTGGAAGATTAAATCAGTGCGCGAAAGACTGGAAAAATAATGATGTTTCTGGAAGTAGTAGAGATATCAGGAAGTTCGTCAGACACCTTAAAGCTGAGAAAGCGCACCTGTTTCAGGAGAAAACACATTTGTTGGAACATAATGGGCAGCAACAGCAAACCTGTGTGAAACAAACTGTCTCCAGAAAGAGACAAATGTGCATGTTGGCAGTACGAAGTATGGCTGTTGACGCCCAATGCAGGCAACTGCTTGATAATGGGCAGTCAGATCAACATGCTGAAAGGAAGGGTAAGCCATCAAGATTACATAAAGTCCGGGTTGTCCGACATACAACCATTAACAGGAGTCTGGGGGACAAGTCTGACCTCACACTGGTTCACCAGTTGCAAAAAAACCTGAAAAAAACTGAGCAGAGTATTCCTGAGAAAACAGGGTATTCATTTGCCGGAACGCCCCTTAAAAAGGGCAAAAAAACCAGTAGTCCATTTTGCAAGAGCGTTGCTAATTACCAAATGCCCGTCGCTTTGCAAGCTCAATCAAATTTCCGTATTACAAAGAGTGGGCTAAAGAACCAAATAACCCAGCTATACGGACATTTAACTGGGTATCAAAAAAGGCATGCCGCTAAAGGCGTTCAGTGTCCATCATTTCACGGGGAAGGCGCTTCAGCACAGAAGCTGGCGCAATTGAATGATTTAATCGCCATTGGGTCTGTATTAATTCAGCGTTTAACCATCAATGACCGATACTCAACTGGCTCTGAATATTCCCAAAAATGCAGGAATGCGGATGGTGTCAAAGAGAGTGTTAAATATGCAAGGCAAAGCACCGCGAAACTGATGAGTGCCTATGAAACGGGGCTTGGACTTTTAGAATCTGATCCTGCTTCTGAAAGTGTGATTCAAGTTTCCCGTACACCTCCTCACACACAAATTTCTTCGGTCCGGCACCCAGTAACTGAGATATCCCTGATAGAAAAATTAAAAAGTATGGATAACCGTTTGCGTTGTTCCCATGATCAGCTACAAGCTGAATTGAATGAAGGATTAACATCCACAGCATCATCCATTACTGCAACCCCTGAAGATACGACAGCCGCTGTTACTGACGATGAGCAGTTAGTGCAGACCTCCGGGGAGAATGGGCTCCCTGATAAACCACTTTATATGGAGCAAACAACAAATCAAGATATGGAGCAAACAACAAATCAAGCAGCGGTTGAAACAAGTGCATATGCTACAACAGCCCTCCCTCCATTAACGGAGCCTAGCGGAATAGCTGCAACTTTTACACCTGCTCCTATACCTGACTTAAGCTCTGAAACTAATGCATCAATAACAAGTAATACCACTCGATTCCTGAATGATCTTTATGATAGTAACTGGCTGAATACATTTAAAATAGAACTTGCAAATAACCCTGGTCTATTGAATTTAACAGTGAGTGAAAAAGCACAGTTTTCCAAAATGGAGAAATATTCAAAGGTTATTTTTTTTAAGGAGTATGTCAGTCTTTATGGTTATTTTATAAACCATGTTACCAATTCAACTGATAATGGTTATCTCAATATTAGTACAAACATAGGCGATCAATTAAATACGACATTTAGCCAAAGGCATCAAAGGGTGAAACGTTCAGATGATGCACTTGATGGTATTGGAACTGATTTAGAGCGTATTTTGTCTGATGCTATGGAGGAGATGTATGATCTTCCTTTCCACGAAGGCTTTGATGAGTTTGTAAGGGGCTTTATGGATTCGGTGGGCAGATATCAGGCCTATATTCGAACCAATAAAGAAAGTGATGCGATCGATCAGTTTACAGATAGGGAGAAAAAATTGTGGAACCCTGAACGAGAAGAACTCGATGAATATCAAACAATGCTTGATGAGGCAACCCAGTCGTTTGAGCGCCAGAGTTATTACGAGGCGGGTCAACAAATGTTTAATATGGAAATTGCGACCTTTAATGACTATCTGGTTCATATTGGAGAGTCTGCTTTAGCGAACAAGGTGTTTGATGTCAGTCAGGCAGGAATGAACCTGCAAGCCTATTCAGAGGGGTTTCAGGCAATATCGCAATCCGTCGGTATTGAAAGTTTTCCGACAGCCGTGTTTCGTAATGCTGAAATACTGGCAAATTTCAATAGCTTTACGGGCGCAATGACAGGCGTTGGAGGAAATTGCATTGCTATGACATTAACCCAGATGATATCAGGAATTGACCGTCATTTTCTGGATAGTCTGTATATGGATTTATCCGGGGAAAGTATATTTTTTAACAATGTGTTTATGCGGACGCTTAATATCATTCAGTATTTGATAACGATGGATGCTGACCTGTCCGGAGAGACCGATCTAATGGTTCACGGTACAGTAGTTTACGGTAAAGTATTCCAAGGCTACGGGCATAAAATTAAGAGTCAGAATTACCGACGCATGGTAAAAGATTTCACTGTCTTTTCAGACAGAGTGTTCAGCAAAGAAAAGTACGAAGACGTAAGAATTGATGGGCTAAATACATGGCTTACTGACAAGTTTCTCGTGAACCAGGCGGACGCTCTAGCAGAGGGCAATGAATATTCAAAACTGAATGTCGCAATACGCTGTCGCAAGTTTATTGGAGCCCAACATACGATCAGAGTTTCCCTGGAAGTGAAAAATGGTATTTATTATGTAACTTTCTCTGATACACGATCAGAACTGTTCTCGATCAAGGCAAACTCTCTGGAGGCATTAAAAGAAAATATCAGGGAGCATTTACAGCCCAGAATCGCCCAAAACCTAGAGCAAACTAAAGGTTATACTGGCGATATGATAAGCGTGGCTGAGATATCTCCAGCGGATCTGGAACTGCTGGGAGAGATGACACTTTTTCCTAACATTGCTTCAACCACAGGAGATCTGGTCACTACCAAACTGAGCGATATGCCAGCTCAAGAAATGGCAAAAAAGTATCAATTGCTCTCCCGGATGTTTACAACGCTTGCAGAATCGGACCTCTATAATGCAGTCAGTGAAACGCCTGCTGATGTGGCTGTTGATCCGGATATGGTTACGGACAGTGACCCTCTGGTCTATCAGATGCAGGAAATCCTTGCATCGGTTGCAAACTATAAAGTACAGCAAACCCCCATTCCTCCGCAAACCATCAATTTAGTGAGTCATGTTATAGAGCGGTTGACCTCGGCCATAAAGCTTATCAATGCCAAGTCCGCAGATGATTTCGCCGGAGGAGTGACTGAAGAAAATCGAGCAAATCTAAACGCTTTATCTCAAGCCTTGTCAGAATTCAGGACCGTCAGTATTGCTACTTCATCACCTGTCCAGAGAACGAGTTTATTCAACGGCAAGCTGGACGAATTTCTGGCTGCAGTGGATAAGTTAGGGCAGAAAGTCAATGGGTTGCCGGATTCCATTCCTGAAAGTGTGGGTACTCCAAAATCCCCCGACCCGGCAACAATAACCAAAATTAAACAGATGTTGAGGCAGCAGGCTCGCCAAAGTGTCCATCCATCGGAGCAAGGGGGAACAGAAGCGGCTCAACCCAGCCCAGCGGATATACGTCGAGCGCAGGAGAAAATGGGCACATTTTTTTCAGATTCAGCCAATTTATATTTCCTCTTTTCAGGCAGCTCGTCAGTGGGGCAGAAAGAGGAGACCGACGAAGGGTTAACGGCATCTGTTAGTGAAGATCTGGCAACTATTTCGGAACAGGGTTTGCAGTCGGTTTTGAACACACTCCCAGCATATAAGACCATAGCCTGGCAGTCACAGGATGTAATAGAACAACTGATGCGAGACCCTGTTGTTTTGCATTTCCTTTCCCAGAAAGCTGGCATTACTGGCCAAAAAGTTCCATCAAAATCAACTGTAGACTCTGGTGAAGCAGGAACGTCGAAAGATAGTACTGGTCAAACCATTGGGAAGGTTGTTGGGGGTGTGAGCAGTGCGGGTGGCGGATTAGCCGGAGCGAAACTCTTAACGGATAAAGCGATCGAGCATGGAGTGGCGGGAAATAGTGGCAGTGCTGCAGGTGGGCAAACAACGGGTCAGGAACCGTTAACTTCAGAAGATCAGGAAGCCGCAGAGGATTTAATTCAACAGACTCAAGATGAACTGACTCTTGAGGAAATTAATAAGGCTCCTAACCCTCCAAAGCAAAACCCTGGAGAGCCCATAAAAGAGCGCGTGCTTTGCAAAAGGTCTCTCGATGGCTGCAATCCTGAAAACGCTCTTGAGGAAGTAGAGAGGGAAATGGATGTACCTGTGGAAGATGTTGCTGCAGAAGGTGATGGCACCTTTGCTGACCTTATAATGACTGGGGCTGCAGAGACAGGTATTGCAGAGGGAGCTGAACCCGTATCAATAGCTGCAGGCGGGGGGGCTGCCGCAGCAACCTTTTTTGCGTTTATGCTTGGGGCTGGCAACAGGGATGATGCGCGTAAACAGAAGCCGGTGTCTTCAACAGCAATCATCAGGCCACCAACTACTGAAAAACCGCCTGTCATGATTCCACCAATCAGCCAGATGCATCCATCAACATCACAAAAAACACCTGTACCAACGACTACTACTGAAGCACAAGGCAAGCAGACGACAACAACGACTGAGCTACCAAAAACAGTACCACCAACCACGACCGTGAAACCAAAAAGTACGCCGGCTCCAACTACAGCATTAAAACAAACAAAAGCGCCTGAATTAATGACGACGTTAAAAGAAACAACACCGACAGTTGCAGCCACGACGACAGCACCATCAACCACATCGGCGCCTGCCACAACATCACAACCAGAAACGACGGGGCTAACGACCACGGTAGCAGACACAGYACCGACAGTTGCAGCCACGACGACAGCACCATCAACCACATCGGCGCCGACAACAACAGCACAACCAGAAATGACGGGGCTAACGACCACGGTAGCAGACACAACACCGACAGTTGCAGCCACGACGACAGCACCATCAACCACATCGGCGCCGACCACAACAGCACAACCAGAAACGACGGGGCTAACGACCACGGTAACAGACACAACACCGACAGTTGCAGCCACGACGACAGTGCTATCAACCACATCGGCGCCTGCCACAACATCAGAACCACCGGAAACGACGGGGCTAACGACGACGTTAATAGAAACGACACCGACAGCTACGACGACAGCGCCATCAACCACATCGGCACCTGCCACAGCATCAGAATCAACAGTAACGACGACATTAAAAGAAACAACACCGGCGCCAACTTCCGCACCATTTATAGGCAATAATGAAGTTACGACGGCACTGAACAATACGGCACCTGTTGAAATGGCAACGGGCGCAGAACAAAAAATTAAGGTGGAAATATCAAAGCTGAATAGTGAGAGGTTTACAGCATTTAAAGCGCGATGGTGTGAGCATCCTGAAGAAGGAGCGCTACCGAAATCAGTTCCGGGAAAACTGTTAACACAGCCTTATCGCACGTTGGACAATATGTTGCGAGATCTTTTGAAAATGTTAAGAAAGGTCCAAAAAGTGCCTGAACACCAGATAAGGGGAATAGGCTTGGGTGATATGGGGAATAAACTACTCAATCTTCACGCCGTTTTGCAACTACGAGAAATGATGCTGTCCGAGCGTAAAGAAACGTTAATTTGCAGAGATAATGGGCGCCCAATGAGTATTACAGACTCGCAACAAAAGCGAAAAGTAATTAAGCACTTACAAGGGATTGAGAAAAGTTATTTTGTATTTCTGAGCCAAATCAAATATCGGCCCAGCACCGCAGCACTGGCTCCTAATGAATTGTTAAATCAGAATATACCTTATAGAGCCGAGGCGTCTGGCGATAGCTCTGATGAGGTCTTTGATCTAGCTGTTGAGAGTGAGTTGAGGCTCATTGAGTTCTCAGAGAAAAAGGTTCAGTCTGCAATCGAAGAACTCGCTTATTTTCTTCAAAACTTACCTCTAGACAATGGCAATAATACAACAACCGTTTTGCCAGTGACCAGCTCCAACAGCAATACGACAGTGGTTAATTAAGGAGGGCTCTGTGATAACGATCTGGAGTTGGATGCGAATAGTAATCCCGCAAAAACAGACAACAGACACTACTTCATAGGTAATAAACTCCGGTAGGCGGTCTTTAAATAATCCCTGCCGGCGTATCTTCCGCAGAAATAATAGGGAAGCTTTCCAGATTCGGCAGCTGATAGTGCCACCACTCAGTATCAAAGGTGTCAAAGCCGGCAATGTTCATGACGCCAGCCAGCAGAAACCGATTTTTTTGGGCTTCCAGCGAAACCTGTTCATTGCCGTGATGGGCGATGGTTCGGAAGTCGTCGAACATGGTGCCCATTTCCAGTTCTTTACCGTATTGATCAATAATGGTGAGATCAATGGCAACGCCTCTGCAATGAGTACGGGGACCGGTTTCCGGATGTGAAACATACGCTGGATTGGGAAAGTGTTGAAATAATGCAGCTTGTGCTGCCAATGGGCGGAAGGCATCCCAGATTTTCAGTTTCAGGTTAAGCGGAGCTAACAACGCGATGGCTCTTTTCAGTCGGTTAGCAGCTTCGGGGTGGATATAGCAGAGGGGGGCTTTGTAGACGGGCTCGCCAGTAAAGTTGTTGCTGGTGGCGTAGGCGATTTCCAGTTCAACATCGTATTCTTCTTTGGTGATCTGAACCAGCTGCCCCGTCGCATTCAACGCCATGCTTCCTACCTTTATCAATCATTGTATTGATTTTATGATGTTACTCGCCAACATAAGCGCGAAATAAGCACTTATGCTGGCGTTAATTCATTACATCAATCTAGTTGATCTGAGAGGTTATGCTGAGCTTTAGCCGTTTTTCTACCGACCTTGCCATAGTCTTCACCAAGGAGCAGGTAAAGGGTCGGCAAAACAAACAGCGTAAAGAACGTGCCCATCAGCATGCCGGCAACCAGAATAATGCCGATGCTGTTTCTGGCTTCCGCACCCGCACCACTGACCAGAATCAGAGGGAAGTGACCCAGTACCGTCGCCGCGGTCGTCATCAAAATGGGTCTCAAGCGTACTTTTGCTCCCTCAATGATGGCGGTCAGTTTTGATTGGCCATTATGCTGCAGCTCATTGGCAAACTCCGTCATCAAGATGCCGTTTTTAGCAATCAGCCCCACCAGAGTGATAAAACCGATCTGGGCATAGATATTCATGCTGGTTAGGTTCAGGAAGGCCAGTGCCATCGCGCTGGAAAGCGCCAGTGGAACGGAACCGAGCAAGACCACCAGCGGTGCGCGGAAGCTATTAAACTGTACGGTCAGCACCAGGTAGACAATAAAAATGGCTACGCTCAGCACAGACATAATGCTGCTGCCTTCTTGCCGAAGCTGACGGCTATTTCCGGCGTAATCAATGGTGTAACTTTCAGGCAGAATTTCCCGGGCTTTTGCTTCCAGTGCCGACAGTGCCTGATCACTGGTGACACCGGGAACGATGCCACCGAAAATCCGGAAAGCGTTCTGTTGGTTAAATTTCCCCATCACTCTTGGGCCTACGGTTTTTTCTATGCTGGCGATGGAGCGCAGAGGAATCATTGTGCCGGCAGCGGATTGAATCTGAAGATCTAAAATGGCGTCCAGATGCATTCTGTCTTGATGCTCCACCATGGGAATGACTTTATACGCTCTGCCACTGGCATCGTAACGATTCACTTCCTGCTCGGATAGAAGGGACGACACCTGACTGGCAACCGAGGATACCGTCATGCCCATATCGGCAATAAGATCGCGATTAAAATTCAAGCGAGCCAGAGGTTTGTCTATTTTCAGATCGGTGTCCACAAACATAAACATGCTGGTGCCATAGGCTGCGCCCAGCAGTTGATAAACATAACCGACCATCTCCTCATAGTTGTCCTGGGACTGTACCACCATTTCTACATCAAACTGACCGGCCGTAGGCAGAGGCATGGGCAGAGTCGGCAGCAGGCGTAAGCCACTGGTCTGGGTGAGTTGTCCATAGATAGACGGCAGTAGTTCATGGACTGATTGATCCCGGTGTTGGTAATCCACCAGGTTGATGCCACCAAAGCCACCTTCGGCGGTGACAATCTGCCACATATCGATACTTTCTTCTCTCTGTAGCAACCCGTCAACGGCTCCACTGAGGTGTTCTGTTGTGTAGTTGATGGAGGCGCCGGGAGGCGCTTCAGCGATGACAAATATCGAGCTCTGGTCTTCTACCGGAGCCAGCTCTTTGGCGGAGAAGAGATAAAAAGGCACCATCAGTAATGTCAGAATAACCGCTGCGGTGAGAATCTGCGGGCGATAGTTCAAGCTGACTTGCAAGGCTGTGCCATAGCTATTGGCCAGACGGTCAAACAGTGCATTTATTTTTCGAGTAAATGCACTTTCACGCCCATTTTCTGGTAACACATAACCACTCATGACTGGCGACAGCGTGACAGCGACCACACCGGAAATCATGACAGCAGTGGCAAGAGTGAAGGCAAATTCCTGAAACAAGGCACCGGACAAACCATCCACAAAACCGATGGGGATATACACCAGAGCCAGTGTGATCGTCATGGCAGCGATGGGGCTTAACAGCTCTTTGGAGCTGATTAATGCGGCATCCAGTCGGCTGCGACCTTCACGCATGTGTCGAGCAACGTTTTCAACAACTACGATAGCGTCGTCTACTACCAAACCAACCGACAGAACAATGGCAAGAATGGTTAAAAGGTTTAGAGAAAAACCAACCGCCAGCATAACGGCGATAGAGCCGAGTATCGAAATGGGAATGGTCACGAGAGGAACAATAGCGGAACGTAAAGAACCCATCAGTAACAATACGACAACGCCAACCAACAGAACGGTTTCGGCCAGAGTTGTGAAAATTTCCTTGAGGGCATCTCGCATGTAGACGGTGCCATCGTAACCAATGTTGATTTTCATGCCTTCGGGCAGCGTTTGATTAATGCTATCCAGTCGTACATACAGCTCATCGCCAATCTCGATTTCATTGGCGCCGGGCAAAGGGTAGACAGAAAGATAGACGGTTCTACGCTGATCCAGCCGTGCATCGGTATTCCCCCGATCCTCGCCTTGTTCAATACGTGCAATGTCGCCAAGGCGAATTGAACCACCGGTGAATGATCGGATGATCATATTTTCGAAATCGGTAACGGTTTGCAGAGTGGCATTACTAAGCAGGCTGATTTCCTGCAGGTTGTTCTCCGTTTTTCCCAAGGATGAAATGACGTTGTTTTGTTCAATGGCGGCATAAATCTCATCGCTGCCAATGTTGAGTGTGGACATTTTCACCGGGTCGAGCCACACACGCATGGCTGGATTCCTTCCACCTTCGACGCCCACCTTCTGCACACCCTTAATAGACGACAACAGTGGTGTTACTTCCTGCTTCAGGAAGTCCGTCAGTTGTGGGCGGTTCATGAGCTGGCTGATGACATCCAGATAGAAGATGGCATGGGGGCGATCTACCCGAACCACTTCGACCGATGGGGCTTCGGCGCCCATAGGCAGTTCTGAGCGAATCTGACTAAGTCTAGAGGTAAGTTGAGACAGAGCAGACGTACTGTTCTCATTCAGCTTCAACCATGCGGTGACAGTGGACATGCCTGCCGTGGTGTTGGAATCGACATAATCCACACCAGGCACGGTCATGGCGATACGTTCAATGGGTTCAGTCACAAAGCCCTGAACGGCTTCAGCCGACACCCCTGTGTAATGGGTTGTGATGACTAGAGAGGAACTTTCAATCTGTGGGAACTGCAGCACTGAAATGTGTCGGGTAGCCAGCAGGCCGGCCATTAGAATGACTAATGACAGAACAATGGCCAGTACAGGTCGTTTAACAAATACATCCATCGTCGATTAATTCCACTGGCTATTGTTATTGGGCTCTTGGGTTGCTTCCAGCTCTGCCACATTCACTTTATTGACTTTGATGCCATCGTAGAGTTTGAACGCACCGTTTGTGGCAATGATATCTGTGTCAGAAAGACCTTCTGAAATAAAGCTGTTAGTGCCATCGGACGAAATCACGGTGACGGGTTGACGCTTTGCACGAAGCCCGGATTCTGTTTCCTGAACTTGGTAAACGTACTGCCCATATTGGCTGTTAAGTACTGCAACGTCGGGGATGGACAGCGCAGTGGTTATCTCACTGACGGGCACTTGAACGTTGACGGCCGTGTTGGCCTGAAGCTGTTGAGCAGGCACCTCTACTTTGGCTCGGTATTTTAGTGTCCGGTTGTTTCTGGTCAATGCATCATCAATGGCAACGACAGTGGCGACAGTACTTGTGGCTGATAAAGAGCTATGGTCGTTTTTCTGGAAAATAGGGCTGACTTCAAGTTCGGTGCCTTCAGAAAGCCTTGGATAAAACTGGGGAACCTGAAAGTCGACCCAGACATAACCGTTGTTGCCTGTTATGGAGACCAGTTCGGTATTGCTGTTCAGAAAGCTGCCCACTTTTAATGTGTGAATACCTAACACACCATCAAAAGGGGCTTTGATGGTTTTTTTACGAATAGTGTCGTTCAGCACATCCACTTCAGCCTTGATGACCATCAGGTCAGCATAGGCTTTATCCAGCTGCTCCTGGCTGGCCACCTTTTTCGAGTTTAATTGCTTTATGCGGTCATAAACCGTTTGCGCCAATTTCCGTCTGGAGGTGGCGGATTGAAGATTGGCCTTTTCGGTTGCGATGTCCAACTGGGCGATGATGTCATTCCGGTTAACTTGTGCGCCCGAGGTAAAGTTAACCATGGCCAGCCTGCCCGGCAGCTCGCTGCTCAAGGTGGTGTGGTCAGGAACAATCACGTTTCCTATCACCTTTATGGAAGATTGAAACGGCTGTGGCGAACCGGTGGTTGTGTTCACGCTTTCAGAATGCTCCGGCATCACCTCAACTCTGGCGATGGCAGAGGATATTTCAAAAAACTTGAACCCGCCCATGGTCACGATCACTGATCCCAGTGCGAGTCCTGTTAATGCCCAGGATTTTATTTTCATTGGAATAACCTTTTTACTTTCTATTCTGATTTAAAATTTGGGTTTATCCTACAACCTCAACTTTACTTGAGGTCAAGTGTCAGTAGTGAAGAAAGACCATGATTTTTCAGTTGGTGAGGTTTCAGCTCGTAGTGGTGTTGCCATTTCTGCTTTGCATTTTTATGAATCGAAAGGGTTGATCCGATCGACACGAAATCAGGGTAATCACCGTCGATACCACCGCTCAGTGCTGCGAAAAATTTCAGTGATTAAAGCGGCGCAAAAAGCTGGGATACCGTTAAAGGAAATAGCCAGTCAACTGTCTCATATTCCGGATTCTCAAACCGTATCAAGCAAACATTGGGCACAGCTGGCCAAGCAGTGGAAACACGATTTGGATGAGAGAATTACGCGCCTTGAATTGTTGAGGGACACGATGGCGTATTGTATTGGCTGTGGCTGTTTATCGGAGAAGTACTGTGAGTTGATAAACCCCGATGACCGATTTGCCCATAAAGGGCAAGGTCCGCTTCTGTTGGAGCCAGAAGGGATGGCCGAATTTAATGGTGAGATTCTGGCGTTGATGGAGAATGCGTAACATTTAGTTGTTTGAAGTCATCATTCTTTGGGTATGGTTAAGAAAGTCAGAGGCTTCTTCAATTTTGAAATCCATAGATGAAAAGATCAAGTCCATACATGCCTGTGGAGTCATGGATAGTTTGCTCTTAATACTGTCGGGTTCACCTGCTGATAAAAGGCTGCAAAAACGACACAAGTTTGCAAGAGCGGGGATCAGCTTGCTTTTTTGCTCCGGGGCGAAAGTATGGCAAGCATATTTTTTCCTATTTGCATCCATAATATATATCGCCGGTTGTTCCGATTCCGGAGTGGCCATTACATTGGCAAGATTAAGCAAAAACATAGATTGAGCGGCATTGCAGCCAGAGGTATAACACGGAGCAAGCGTGTTTCCATTTTCCACAATACGCCGAATATTATCGGATAGTGTTTCATTGGGGCTTGCAAATAGCTGACGTTCTATAGCTGTTAAGTTGAGTGTTAATCCTTGCAATTGAGTAAGTAGATAGAATGGCATTGCATACTTTATATTATTGGTTAATTCAGGTTTGCTGAATGGGGGGATATAGTTGAGAAACTCCAATGTATTTGCAACTTTGTTTTGGAACTCGTGGGGGTTATCCGATTGCCTGAGTTCATCAAGTTCAGAGTAAACTTCCATGATAACACCATGAGTAAGTGTTATTGGTTGCATTTTGGGCAGTATATCGACGATTTCTGAGACATTGAATTCAGCTAAAAGCCGGCGAGCCTCTGGCAGACCGGGAGGACTCGGTATGTGGGGACAGATTGTAAGTTTATTCTTATCATTTTCTGGCGTACTGTTAATATTTAGTCTTGCTTGGCAGGCTTCATTATATGAAGGCAATAATGATGAATTTGGAGTCATGATATCCAAGGTATTTTGTTTTTGAGTAATATCATCTATTGATTGCCGAACGTTCTAAAAGTTCAACGTTTGTGCAAAACAAGAGATGTTAAGAAGGGAGAATAGATTGGGAAGAAAAAATATTTTCTCTTATTCACGGCTACATAATCATGTTTTGCTTCACCAGTATACAATTGACGTGGACGACCAATGCGGTATTCGCCGCTGATCATCTCATGCCAGTGAGCAATCCAGCCGGGTGTACGGCAGTGGCAAAGATAACGGTAAACATTTCCGTTGGAATGCCCAGAGCCTTGAGGATAATACCGGAGTAAAAGTCTACATTCGGGTAAGGCTTTTTCTTGATGAAGTATCCATCTTTCATTGCAATCTTTTCAAGACGCCTGGCGATCTTGAACAGAGGATCGTCTTCCAGTCCCAGTTCTTTCAGAACTTTATCGCAGGTTTGCCTCATTACTTTGCCACGAGGTCAGTGTTTTTTAGACATGGTGACGAAGGCTCATGAGATGGAAGGGATTGTCTATAAAGGTGATTGTTGATTTGCAAGATACGATGGAAATAAAGGCTGTGAATCTCAGTTAGAGGCTTAAAAATCCTCATGCCTCATGCCTCATGCCTCATGCCTCATGCCTCATTGCCGATTATGCGGGATAGTCTCAGATGAGAGAGGATCCTGGATGAAAGTGGTAAATAACCAGCAGATTGACAGGTTACTTGAACTGCATGAAAAAAAGGCTTTTTCGGAGAAGGATAAACGTGTTCGCCGTTTTTTACATTGGGTGGTCGGGTTGCGCCCCGCTTTTGATAAGCAACTTAAGAAAACCGGTATCTCCCGTGAAGAGTATCACCGGAGTTTGGAGAAGATTCTTTATACGCCAGCTGCAGACAAAAGCCTGCGTAATCGGGTTATTAAATTGGTTGGTAGTCGTGATTATTCCTTCTGTTCTGGTCAGCGAAAAAGCCAGTTGATCGGTCGATACGGCACAGAAAACAATAAGCTGATGTCTAATAGAGAGCGTTTTGGTGGTAAGGGAATGTTTCTGCAAAAAATGCTGGACGCGGGCTTGCCAGTGCCACCATTTTGTACCATTGATCTTTCTTTGCTGCAAAGCTTTACCCAGCATCCTGTGGATGCAAAGTTGATCAGGAAATATATTCCGAAGCTTATTGATGGCGCAGACTGTCTCTCTTTGGAAGATATCACAGAAAAAATTAGCACTTTTCCTGTGTATCAGACAACAGAAAGAAGTCAGTGGCTTACCGGTCTTGGCAAGCTGATTGTCAGCGACGAGTTCAACGATGCAATTAAAACACTGCCTGACGCTGAGCTAATTACTGATTTGTATTCGGACTTGTTAGAGCGGCACCCCGGTGAAGCGATTATTGCCCGCAGTTCCGGTATTCATGAGGATAATTACGGCGATGCCCAGGCGGGGAAGTTTGAGTCCTATGTTCAAGGGCAGAGCCAATTCTGAAAACCTGTCTGAAGGTGATGGCCTCGGGCTATCGTCCTGATCTCTGTCCTGATGGAGTACCACAGCCTGTATCCCTGGTGTTACAAATCTGCCTGAATTGCCATTTGGGCGGGGTGGTGTTGAGCCATGCTTCTCTTCAGGACGATACCATACAGGTGGAATACACGCCGGGGCAGGCTCGTGGTGTTGTATCCGGGGATGAGGGTGTCACGCCTCATCGTTATAGTTTACCGAGGGGAGACGGCGTAAACAGCCAGTGGTTCCCGGGTAATATCCCCAGTCGTTATCAGTTATTACCATTGCCTGATGGTAGCGGCTATGCCGAGCAGAAAATTGAAAATGATAGCGGCAGTACTAATGAAAAGCTTTCGGAAACAACAGTCAAGGAACTGAAGGCTCTGGTTCAGCATTTGGAAGATATGTTGCTTTGTCCTGTAGACGTCGAGTTTGCAGTGGACAGACATAACCACCTATACCTCTTACAGGTGCGCCCGGTCACCCGGCTGACCGGTGGAAATCATTTTAACCGAGGGTTGCCCGAGCAGAATAAACTCAGCGGTCAACTGGTCAGTGAAGGTGTTTGTAGCGGGTTGCCGGTTTATGTTAATGAAAGAAGGAAGCCGGAAGATATTCCCAAAGGCGCCATTCTTTTTGCAGATAATGCCAGGAACTGGATGCTTGATTCCGAAGTGCTAAAACGGGTGGCAGGCTTTGTTTTTAGAGAAGGCGGGAGCAATGATCATGTGGCGATTACCCTGCGTCAGGCAGAAAAGCCCTGTCTGGTGGCAGGCGATAATTTCTATCAACCCGATCCCGGAACAGAAAGGGTTACCCTGGTTGCGGGCAGTTTTGATGGAGATGGGGCAGCGGTTGTTTTGGAGGGCGATCAGTCTGCTCTCTGGGAATCTGGCCGTACCTCTTTGGTGCCGGATTATCAATCAATCATAAAAGCGTACGGTACTTATAAATCAGTAACTCCCTCTTTTATGCGGCCGGAAGAAGGCTTTGCCTGGCTGACTCAACAAAATGAGCGGCTTCTGCAGTATTTTCACACGGACCGATTGCTGCATCAGTGTTTATCACCGGAGCAGAGTAAAGTGTTCAGTATGTCGGCGGATCGTCAGATTGTTGCTCAACAGTTGCAACTTGAGATAAAGCATTTTACCGACGATGTGATGGCTTTTCTCGCAGGCTATCAACGCCTTTTAGAATTGCATAATGATGCCGCAGATCATTCGATTCAGTCCTTCAAGAGTGAATTATCAATATTGTCATCGCGTCTGGGGGGGATGACCCGTCAGGTAACGGAAGCAGGAGCGCGCATTGTTAATGGGCTGGTTGAGTCGGGTAATAATAAGATCGACCCGTTGGGCTACCGGGCGTGGCTTAATGAATGTCGAACCCTGAAAAATACGATTCAATCCCTGAGCCAACCGGACAGTGCTGGCGCTATCAATAGTTTTCACGATGCGATCTATTTTATCCATAAGCGGTTTGTTGATGCACTGGTTCCGGTAGCCCTGGGTTCCGGACAAGGTAGCAGCAACGATATCAAGGTTGGAGAAGTGACCGGTACCCGAATCAATTTTTTAAAACCCGGGGAGGTCAGTCTGGCCGATCAGCAATGTCTGGATGCATTGGCGGAATTTGACTGTGATGGTGCCACAGTACTTGATCTACCCACGGCTTATCGCGTCAGTGCCAAGTTGGGTATTCATGTGTGTGAAGTAGAGATGTTTGAGCAGGCTGAGGGAGGGAAAGGTCGGAAAATTCGGGCAACGTTTTCGGATGAATTTTCAGACAGATATAAGGGGGATTTTTGTAATGACTCTGGAAGGTGTAAGCGTTTTTTTTACTTGCTCAGCTTACTTCAGGCCTGCTCGATGGATCGAAAGAATATGACGATTAATCTTAATAAGGGCGCTGGTAAACTGACCGTGGAGTATTCGCCAATAGGTAGTCGGGAAACAATGCAAACTTATTTTGCTTCTTGTTTGAGTATTCTGGGGCAGCTAAGACACACAAACGGTTTGTTAGAACAATATGACAAGGAAGAGTGGACCTTAGATACGGTGGAGGGGAAAATTTCGGAGAATGTGTGGGACAATGATCGCTTTATGAGCTTTTATATTCTTCTTGAGGGGTACAACTGGACTGTAAATAATAGAATTAGGGCGGTGTCTTATCGAGGGTTAGATCATGCACATGGTCTACTCAAACAATTCGGGAGAGAACTCTATAAAAGTTTTTTAGGGAAACCCATCGATTCTATAAAAGGTAAAAGTGTCAAAGATCTCAATGCGCCATTGGTGGAGAGGATGCGTAAGCAGGCCAAAGAGCTTGGTATAGGGGATGACTTTTGCACAGGTGCTATTCGTGCTGCAGACAAGTTCAATTCTTGGCTATGCGAGGCGAGCAGTAACTCCTAAAGAGTGATTCTTGAGGATTAGTTGGTTAATATTGCGGCTGAAGATATGCCAAGTTTAGTAATGACTACCAGAATGAAAGAATGAGATCAGAATGGAGAAGAGGTTAGAAAGAATGCTGCCCCAGAACCAAGCTAAATGATTCTGGGTAGTACTGCACTTAACTTCGTTTGTTCACAGCCACATAATCACGTTTAGCTTCACCAGTATACAACTGACGTGGACGACCAATGCGGTATTCACCGCTGATCATCTCGTGCCAGTGAGCAATCCAGCCTGGTGTACGGCCAGTGGCAAAAATAACGGTAAACATCTCGGCTGGGATGCCAAGTGCTTTCAGGATGATGCCGGAATAGAAGTCAACGTTCGGGTAAAGCTTCTTCTTGATGAAGTATTCATCTTCCAAAGCAATCTTTTCAAGACGCTTGGCTATTTTGAACATTGGGTCATCTTCAAGACCCAGCTCTTTCAGAACTTCATCACAGGTCTGTTTCATCACTTTGGCGCGTGGGTCAAAGTTTTTGTAGACGCGGTGCCCGAAGCCCATCAAGCGGAACGGATCTTCTTTATCTTTCGCGCGGGCGATGAATTCTTCGATGTTGGATTCATCACCGATTTCATCCAGCATCACCAGCACTGCTTCGTTGGCACCGCCGTGCGCAGGCCCCCAAAGTGCTGCAATACCGGCAGCAATACAGGCAAATGGGTTCGCACCAGAGGAGCCAGCCAAACGAACAGTAGAAGTAGACGCATTCTGCTCGTGATCTGCGTGTAGCAGGAAGATGCGATCCATGGCTTTAGCCAGAACCGGTTTTACTTCGTACTCTTCGCAAGGCGTCGCAAACATCATGTGCAGGAAGTTGCCGCCGTAGCTCAGATCGTTACGTGGGTAAATGAAGGGCTGGCCAACAGAATATTTGTACGCCATGGCTGCCAGTGTTGGCATTTTGGAAATCAGACGATAGGCGCAGATTTCACGGTGTACTTCGTTGGTGATGTCCAGAGAGTCGTGATAGAAGGCAGACAATGCGCCGACAACACCACACATAATCGCCATCGGGTGCGCATCACGACGGAATCCGGAAAACAGATCGCTCATCTGTTCATGGATCATGGTGTGACGCATGATGGTGTTTTCGAAATTTTCCTTTTCCTGACGGCTTGGAAGATCTCCGTACAGAAGTAGGTAGCAGGTTTCGAGATAGTCAGACTCTTCTGCCAGCTGCTCGATAGGGTAGCCGCGGTGCAGCAGTACGCCTTTCTCACCATCGATAAAGGTGATCTTTGATTCACAGGATGCAGTGGAAACAAAGCCTGGGTCGTAAGTGAACAAACCACCAGAAGTGAGGCCCCTTACATCAACAACATCAGGACCTAAGGTGCCTGAGTAAATCGGTAACTCCAATGGCTGTTCCATGCCGTCAATGGAGAGTAGAGCTTTCTTGTCAGCCATTTATGGCCTCCTGTCTTGCCGTTTGGTCTCGTTATAGTTGCATTCCAGGTCAGGGTGACCGTAGGTGCATTATTCTTAAAAAAACACAAATTCGCTGAGAAAACCGAAGGCCTATTTAATAAATATTCTATTAGGTATAAATGGCTCGGTGTTACGGTTCGACCACTATAGAGCGATATATTTTTTTGTCAAACGAACTGTGTGTTTATGTAACCCGTAATAATGATGACAAATTACTCGGAATGTTTTAGTGGTATTTGCTTAACAAAGTGAGCAATTGTAATTACTTGGTAGAGTGTATATACTCCGACCCGAAGCCGCAGAGGCAGTGATTTTCATGGCGATTATTACTGTTTTTTTCGGGTGTTTTTAGGAAGGTCGTTTTATGAGGATTTAACGATTTATTCCTGCGTTCTGTAGGGTCCAGAGAACCTGGATGTTCTTGCTGATTCTGCTGTGCACGCCATCGGGCGTTGGGGCAAAAAGAGTGAATAGCAAAAGACCTGTCAATCTAGATATTACAACAATCAAACTACCCTTGCCTGCATACACTTCGATACTGCATCGCATATCGGGAATAATTCTATTTGTGGGGCTGGGGTTTCTCTTATACGGACTAGAGCTGTCGCTTACTTCTGAGGAAGCGTTTGGGTCTTTGAAGTCTCTTTTACTGTCACCATTGGCCAAGTTTATAGTCTGGGGGATTTTGTCTGCCCTGATCTATCACTTCGTTGCCGGTGTGAAGCATCTTCTTATGGATGTAGATATAGGTGATGGAAAAGAGTCTGGCAAATTTGGCGCAATCGTGACTCTGGTGCTTTCCGTTGTATTGATTATCCTTGCGGGGGTGTGGGTATGGTAACCAATATCACCAATTTGTCCCGCAGTGGGCTTTACGACTGGATGCTGCAAAGACTGACGGCCATTATTCTTGGCGCATATTCTGTCTTCCTGCTTGGGTACCTTGTGGCGAACCCGGATTTGCAATTCAGCCAATGGGCGGGATTGTTTGATCAGACCTGGGTGAAGATTTTTAGTCTGCTGACCCTGGTTTCTATTCTGGCGCATGCCTGGGTGGGGATGTGGACCATAACAACAGATTATCTTAACGATCGCACGTTCGGCTGTAAGTCGGTGCTGGTTCGTTTTCCTGTACAGGTTGTATGCTTTATCGCGCTCTTCAGCTATGTAGTCTGGGGCGTGCAGATTCTTTGGGGGCTTTAATCGATGTCAGCACTTCGTACCCTTACCTATGATGCCATTGTTATAGGTGGCGGGGGCGCCGGCATGCGTGCTGCGCTTCAGCTGACCCAGGCGGGGATTAAGACTGCCTGTGTTACCAAGGTGTTTCCTACTCGTTCGCATACGGTGTCTGCCCAGGGCGGTATTACCTGTGCAATTGCCAGTGATGATCCCAATGATGATTGGCGCTGGCACATGTTCGACACCGTAAAAGGGTCGGATTATATCGGTGACCAGGACGCTATCGAGTATATGTGTTCAGTTGGCCCACAAGCTGTGTTTGAACTTGAGCACATGGGGCTGCCGTTCTCCCGTACTGAGGAAGGTCGTATTTATCAGCGTCCGTTCGGTGGTCAGTCCAAAGATTTTGGTAAAGGCGGTCAGGCTGCGAGAACGTGCGCGGCAGCAGACCGTACTGGTCACGCGCTTCTGCATACGCTGTATCAGGCGAACTTAAAAGGCGGCACGACATTCCTGAATGAATGGTACGCCGTCGATCTGGTGAAAAACCAGAAAGGCCAGATTGCCGGTGTTATTGCGATTGATATTGAAAGCGGCGAGACCGTTTACATCAAAGCAAAAGCCACCGTTATGGCAACAGGCGGAGCTGGACGAATCTACTCTTCCACAACCAATGCCCTGATCAATACCGGTGATGGTATTGGTATGGCGCTGCGTGCGGGTTACCCCATGCAGGATATGGAAATGTGGCAGTTCCACCCAACCGGTATTCATTGTGCTGGTGTACTGGTAACGGAAGGTTGTCGTGGTGAAGGTGGTTACCTCATTAATAGTGAAGGTGAACGCTTTATGGAGCGTTATGCACCCAACGCGAAAGACCTTGCCGGTCGTGACGTGGTTGCCCGCTCCATGGTTATCGAGATTCTGGAAGGTCGCGGCTGTGGTCCCAATAAAGATCACGTTCTGTTGAAGTTGGATCATCTGGGTGAAGAAACGCTGAACCTGCGTCTGCCTGGTATTTGTGAGCTGTCCAAAACCTTCGCTCATGCGGATCCGGTAAAAGTACCTGTTCCTGTCGTACCAACCTGCCATTACATGATGGGTGGTATTCCCACCAATGTTGGCGGTCAGGCTCTGCGTCAGAATGCAGCAGGTAACGATGAAATCATTGAAGGCTTGTATGCCTGCGGTGAAGCGGCTTGTGTATCCGTACACGGCGCTAACCGTCTGGGTGGTAACTCTCTGCTGGATTTGGTGGTGTTTGGTCGTGCAGCCGGTATTCAGATTGAAAAGAATCTGAAAGAAGGCTTTGATGCGGTCGATGCTTCTGCCAGTGACCTTGATGCTGCACTTTCCCGTCTGGATCGTTTGAACGGTTCTTCCAAGGGTGAAAGTGTTGCCAAAGTGCGCGCCGATTTGCAAAGCACTATGCAGCTGTACTTTGGTGTATTCCGCGAAGGCGAGAGTATGCAGAAAGGTCTTAAGCTGCTGGATGAGCTGGGCGAACGCATGGGCAACCTGCATCTGGAAGACAAGAGTAACGCGTTCAATACGGCTCGTATCGAGGCACTTGAACTGGGGAATCTTTATGAGGTCGCCTACGCTACAGCCGTATCCGCTGAAGTGCGTAAAGAGTCTCGCGGTGCTCATGCCCGTAATGATTTCCAGGAGCGTGACGACGAGAACTGGCTGGCTCACTCTCTGTACTCACCGCTGGATAAATCAGTGAGTAAGCGGGCGGTGAACTTTGCTCCGACGACCATGGAGGCCTTCCCTCCCAAAGCCAGAACGTATTAAGGGAGAGGATTATGAAGGTAAGTGTCTATCGTTATAATCCGGAAACCGATAAGAAGCCCTATATGCAGGACTTCGATATTGAGATTCCGGAGGGCAAGGACCTGATGGTGCTTGATGTCCTGAACCTGATTAAGGAACAGGATTCAACACTGGTCTATCGTCGCTCATGCCGCGAAGGGGTTTGTGGTTCCGATGGCCTGAGCATTGGTGGTACCAACGGCCTGGCCTGTGTGACCCCATTGTCAGAAGCGGCTAAAGGCAATAAGCTGGTTATCCGCCCATTGCCTGGTTTACCGGTGATTCGGGATCTGGTGGTTGATATGAGTCTGTTTTATAAACAGTACGAAAAGATCAAGCCTTACCTGATCAATGAAACACCTGCTCCGGCGATTGAGCGGCTTCAAACTCCAGAGGACCGGGAAAAGCTGGATGGCCTGTACGAGTGTATTCTTTGTGCATGTTGTTCAACGGCTTGCCCATCATTCTGGTGGAATCCGGACAAATTTGTTGGTCCTTCCGGCTTGCTTCAGGCCTATCGCTTTCTGGCAGACAGTCGCGATACAGCGACCGAAGAGCGTCTGGCAGAGCTGGATGACCCGTTCAGTGTGTTCCGTTGTCGGGGCATTATGAACTGTGTCAATGTTTGCCCGAAAGGTCTGAATCCAACTCGTGCTATTGGTCATATAAGACAAATGTTGTTTAAGAGTGCAACGTAGTCTTTGGCTTAACAGCTGAAATTGGATGAGTTGCCCTGTTATCTTTGCGGGGCTCTTAAGAAGCACTCTATGAGGTCGTTACCTTCAGAGTGTTTTTTTGGTCGAAAGGTAAAGAGCGTGTGAATTTATGTCAGAGGCTTGCAGGCGACTTCTGACACCCGCGCTATCAGATAAACAATAGTCTGCAATACACTTTGTATCGAATTCAGTGGCTACCTGTTAACAAAGGGAGCTGCAACGCTTGAACCAGCAGGGGCGGTCGGAAAACATCCGATTCTATCTGCGGGGACAACACTGATTAGCATTATAGAATCAGTGATGCCTGTTAACGGATATATTATTGATTAACGAAATATAGTTGATTAACAATATATAGTTGAACGGGTGCTTCCCGGGATATAGCCCCAGACTCACGGGGTAAGGACCATGCAAGAAGGTGTCATGCAGCGGATGTGGAATTCATCCCACATTGCAGGGGGCAATGCTGCATACGTCGAGGAACTGTACGAACGCTATCTGCGCGACCCCAATAGCGTAGAGCAACAGTGGCGCGACTATTTTGAGAAGCTGCCTGCTGTTAACGGTTCTTCGGTAGACGTACCCCATTCAACCATTCAGGAAAACTTTGTGCTGATGGCGCGCCAGCGCCAAACGTCACGACCCATTCAAACCTCGACAGTGTCCAGTGACCACGAGCGCAAACAGGTGCAGGTTCTGCGTCTGATTAGTGCATTTCGTATTCGTGGTCATCAGCAGGCGGCTATCGACCCGCTGGGTGTCATGATGCGGGAACAGTTTCCCGATCTATCTCTTGCCTACCACGGCTTAAGTGAAGCGGATCTGGATACGGATTTTCAGGCTGCCACACTGTTTATTGGTAAAGAACACACCTCCCTTCGCGACATTTACGATGCTCTTCAGGCAACTTACTGTGGCTCCATCGGTGTGGAATACATGCATATTCCCCAGACCGAAGAGCGCCGATGGTTCCAGAGCCGTATGGAAAGTGTGCGCAGTCGTCCGGCAGTAGGAACCGAAGCCAAGCTTCACTTACTGGAGCGATTGACTGCCGCCGAAGGCCTTGAGAAATACCTCGGCACCAAATTTCCGGGCACTAAGCGTTTTGGCCTGGAAGGTGGCGAATCGCTTATTCCTATGTTGGATGAGATTATTCAACGTTCCGGTTCTTACGGTTCAAAGGAACTGGTTATCGGGATGGCGCACCGTGGTCGTTTGAATGTCCTGATTAATATTTTTGGTAAAAAGCCGGGCGACCTCTTTGATGAGTTTGAAGGCAAGAAGCTGGTTGAGCGTGGTTCCGGCGATGTGAAATACCATCAGGGTTTCTCATCTAACGTCATGACGCCGGGCGGCGAAGTCCACTTGGCGCTGATGTTTAACCCGTCGCATTTGGAAATCGTCACACCGGTGGTAGAAGGTTCTGTGCGTGCTCGCCAAGATCGTCGTAAAGATCCGGTGGGTGAAAAGGTAGTGCCTATTGCAATCCACGGTGATGCGGCATTTGCTGGTCAGGGTGTGGTGATGGAAACCCTGCAGATGTCACAGACCCGGGCGTACAAAACCGGTGGTACGATTCACATCATCATCAACAACCAGGTCGGTTTTACCACCAGTTTCCGTGAAGACGCTCGTTCAACTGAATATTGTACAGACGTTGCCAAAATGGTCGGCGCTCCTATTCTCCATGTCAACGGTGATGATCCGGAAGCGGTTCAGTTTGCCACCAAGCTGGCACTGGATTACCGTATGGAGTTCCGTAAGGACATTGTTGTGGATCTCGTGTGCTATCGTCGCCGTGGTCACAACGAAGCGGATGAGCCTGCGGCAACGCAGCCAATGATGTACAGCAAGATCAAGTCTCATACCACCACCCGTGACCTTTACGCGAAGTCACTGTTGAGTCAGGGCGTGCTGACCGAGGCAGATGATAAAGCGCTGATGGACGATTTCCGTTCTGTGCTGGATAACGGTGAGCATGTTGTAAAGGCGCTGGTTAAAGAACCTAACAAAGAATTGTTTGTGGACTGGACGCCTTATCTTGGTCACGAATGGACAGCCAAACACGACACTCGTGTAGCGCTTGGTTCACTTCAGGCCATCGGTCAGAAGCTGTTTGAAATCCCCGAAGGATTTGTACTGCAACGTCAGGTCAGCAAAATAATTGAAGATCGTCGTAAAATGGTGGCAGGTGCATTACCCATTAACTGGGGTTGCGCAGAATTGCTGGCTTACGGTTCATTGTTGATGGAAGGCACTGAAGTTCGTATCACGGGTCAGGATGTTGGTCGAGGTACGTTCTCTCATCGTCATGCGGTGTTCCATAACCAGAAAGACGGTTCAACCCTGGTAAACCTGGCCAAGTTGTCTGAAGATCAGCCACGGTTCCAGCTCTGGGATTCCTTCCTGTCTGAAGAAGCGGTGCTGGCATTTGAATACGGCTACTCAGCGACGAATCCCAATTCGCTGGTGATCTGGGAAGCGCAGTTCGGTGATTTTGCGAACGGTGCTCAAGTGGTTATTGATCAGTTTATCTCCAGTGGTGAGCATAAGTGGGGACGTCTTTCAGGCTTAACCATGCTTTTGCCACACGGTTATGAAGGTCAGGGGCCTGAGCACTCATCTGCACGACTTGAACGTTTCTTGCAGTTGTCTGCAGAGCACAATATTCAAGTGTGTGTGCCGACAACGCCGGCTCAGGTATTCCATATGCTGCGCCGTCAGATGCTGCGCCCTCTGCGCAAGCCGTTGGTAGCGTTTACGCCGAAGAGTCTGTTGCGTCATAAAATGGCGGTTTCTACTCTGGAAGAGTTAGCAGACGGTGGTTTCCAGACCATCATTCCTGAGATTGATAGCCATGAAAATGCGGATGTAACTCGTCTGGTCATGTGTTCTGGTAAGGTCTATTACGATCTTCTGGATAAACGCCGTGCAGAGGAGATGAAAGACACTGCTATTATCCGAATTGAGCAGTTGTACCCATTCCCTCAGGATGATCTGAATGAACTGATTAGCCGTTATCCAAATTTAACGGATGTGGTCTGGTGTCAGGAAGAGCCAATGAATCAGGGCGCTTGGTATTGCAGTCAGCATCACATGCGTCGCTCCGTTGGTGAATATGGGAACAAAGCGGTAAATCTGAGATATGCTGGGCGAAATGCTTCCGCGGCTCCGGCCTGTGGCTATATGTCCATCCATGCTCAGGAGCAGGCGCAATTGGTAAACGATGCACTGGCAATAAAAGCATAAGCAAATCACTGCCACCAATGATGGTGGTAATTATAATTGAGCGGCCAGCCGGTGCTGTTTTCCGGCATGGCCAGAGCGATTGACGCGATGGTTATTTCGCGATCATTGCTCGCTAAGGGGCAAAGACGCAAAAGTCGCAAAGGATCAATAATGGCCACTGAAATTAAAGCACCTGTATTTCCTGAGTCCGTCGCCGACGGCACCGTCGCCACTTGGCACAAGCAGCCTGGCGAGGCTTGCCAGCGTGATGAACTGCTGGTTGATATCGAAACCGATAAAGTCGTGTTGGAAGTGCTGGCATCAGCAGATGGCGTGCTGAGTGAAATTCTGAAGCCAGAAGGTGAAGTGGTACTCAGCGGTGAAGTAGTGGGATTATTCACTGAGGGCGCTTCGGCGGGAGCTGCGCCTGCCGCTGCAGCAGAAGCCGCACCAGCCGCTTCGGCAGCCACTGGAGAGCCGCTTCTCAATCCGGCTGCCCGCCGCTTGGTAGATGAAAAAGGTATTGACCCTGCCTCTATCGCAGGCACCGGTAAAGGTGGTCGTGTCACTAAAGAAGATGTGATACGCCATGCAGCGGACAGTGCTTCTAAACCTGCTGCTCCTGTAGCCGCTTCAGCACCAGCACCAGCACCGGTAGAAAACACCGCACCGATTTTTGCCGGTGAACGTACTGAAAAGCGCGTACCAATGACTCGCCTGCGCGCCAAGGTTGCCGAGCGTCTGGTAGAAGCTCAACAAACTGCGGCCATGTTGACGACGTTCAACGAAATCAATATGAAGCCGGTGATGGAACTGCGCTCACAGTACAAAGATGTATTCGAGAAGCGCCACGGTGTGCGTCTGGGCTTTATGTCTTTCTTCGTCAAAGCCTGTATCGAAGCCCTGAGACGTCATCCGGTAGTGAACGCATCTATCGATGGTAATGACATCGTTTACCATGGTTACCAGGATGTGGGTGTTGCCGTCTCCAGTGATCGTGGTCTGGTGGTACCAGTACTGCGTAACGCTGAAGAAATGAGCCTGGCGGATATTGAAGCGAAAATCCGTGAGTATGGTAAAAAGGCAATGGATGGTAAACTGGGCATCGACGACATGACCGGTGGCACCTTTACCATTTCTAATGGTGGTGTTTTTGGCTCACTGTTGTCCACGCCAATACTGAACCCACCTCAGTCTGCAATACTGGGGATGCACAAGATTCAGGAACGCCCAATGGCAGTGAATGGCAAGGTAGAAATTCTGCCAATGATGTACCTTGCTCTGTCTTACGATCACCGTCTGTTGGACGGCAAGGAAGCGGTTACCTTCCTGGTAACTATTAAGGACCTGCTGGAGGATCCGGCAAGAATGCTGTTAGACGTTTAATCGTCACGGGCAGGCTTGTGTTGCCAGTCTGCCCAAGTCTAACTTCTTTATAATACGAATCTGGAAATAACTTATGGCAAATCAGTTTGACGTGGTAGTCATCGGCTCAGGCCCAGCGGGCTATGTCTGTGCGATTCGTGCAGCCCAACTGGGTTTGAAAACCGCCTGTATTGAAAAGTGGGCTGACGATAAGGGCAAGGCCAAACTAGGTGGCACTTGTCTTAATGTGGGCTGCATTCCTTCAAAAGCGCTGTTGGACAGCTCCCACAAATTTGTCGAAGCCAGAGATGATTTTGGCGTTCATGGTATTCAGCACAGCGGTGTTGAAATGGATGTTCCAGCCATGATTGCCCGTAAGGATAAAATTGTTAATCAGCTGACGACCGGCGTGGCCGGTCTGTTCAAAGCGAATGGCGTTACCTTGCTGTCAGGCACTGGTAAAGTCTTGGCGGGCAAACAGGTTGAGCTGACTAAGGCTGATGGCTCTACTGAAATGGTTGATGCCGGTAACGTGGTGATTGCTACTGGTTCCCGTCCGGTTGAAATACCACCGACACCGTTGACCGAAGGCCTTATCGTTGATTCCACCGGCGCTCTGGAATTCCAGGAAGTGCCAAAACGTCTCGGCGTTATTGGTGCTGGCGTTATTGGTCTGGAACTGGGCAGCGTTTGGGGTCGTTTGGGCTCCGAAGTTATCGTGTTGGAAGCGCAGGATACATTCCTGGCATTGGCTGATCAGCAAATTGCCAAAGAATCCAAGAAAATCTTCAAGAAACAAGGCCTGGATATCCGCCTTGGTGCCCGTGTGACTGGCTCCGAAGTGAAAGGCAGTGAAGTGGAAGTGGCGTATCAGGATGTCAATGGTGATGAGCAGAAGGTCACCTTCGACAAGCTGATCGTTGCGGTAGGTCGTCGTCCATACACTGAAAACCTGCTGTCTACGGATTGCGGTGTGAACATGGATGAGCGTGGCTTTATCTTTGTTAATGATCATTGCGCAACTGACGTTCCAGGCGTATACGCCATTGGTGACGTGGTGCGTGGCCCAATGTTGGCTCATAAAGGCAGTGAAGAAGGCATTATGGTTGCCGAAATCATTGCCGGCCAAAAAGCACAAATGAACTATGACCTGATTCCTTCGGTCATATACACTCACCCGGAAGTGGCGTGGGTGGGTAAAACCGAAGAAGAAGTGAAGGCCAGTGGTGACGAATACAAAATGGGTACCTTCCCATTTGCTGCCAGTGGTCGTGCTCTGGCTGCCAATGAAAGTCACGGTATGGTGAAAGTCATTTCCGACAAGGTAACTGACCGTATCCTGGGTGTTCATGTTGTTGGACCAAGCGCTGCAGAACTGGTACAGCAGGGTGTGATTGCCATGGAATTTGCCGCCAGTACAGAGGATCTGGCACTGACCATCTTCTCTCACCCAACACTGAGTGAAGCATTGCACGAAGCGGTGCTGGCCGTTGATGGTCATGCCATCCATGTTGCCAACCGTAAGCGTCGTTAAGCACTGTTCATTGTTAATTTATAGCTAGTCCTTAAGAGAGTGGTCAGGGTCGACTGCTCTCACAGTATCAAATCCATGGATATGGGTTTTTCAAGAAATAAAACAACGCTCAAATAAGAAAAGAGGGCCGCGTCAGAATGAACCTTCATGAATATCAGGGCAAACAGCTGTTTGCCAAGTACGGTCTGCCTGTGTCTCAAGGCATCGCCTGTGATACACCGGAGCAAGCCGCTGCTGCTGCCGACGAAATTGGTGGTGATCGCTGGGTCGTTAAGGCTCAGGTACACGCCGGTGGTCGTGGTAAGGCAGGTGGTGTGAAACTGGTCACCAGCAAAGACGAAATCAAAGCCTTTGCTGAACAGTGGCTGGGTAAAAATCTGGTGACGTACCAAACAGACGAAAACGGTCAGCCAGTCAGCAAGATTCTGGTAGAAAGCTGCACTGACATCGATCAGGAACTGTATCTGGGTGCGGTTGTCGATCGTTCGACCCGTCGCATTGTGTTTATGGCGTCTACCGAAGGCGGTGTTGAAATTGAGAAAGTGGCGGAAGAAACGCCAGAGAAAATTCTCAAAGCCACTGTTGATCCACTGACGGGTGCTCAACCTTATCAGGGTCGTGATCTGGCTTTTCAGCTGGGTCTTGAAGGTAAGCAGGTTAAGCAGTTTACTCAGATTTTCCTGGGATTGGCCAAACTGTTCCAAGAGTGCGATCTGGCACTGATGGAAATTAACCCGCTGGTTATCACCAAAGAAGGTGATCTGCACTGTCTGGATGCCAAAATCACCATTGATAGCAATGCTATGTACCGTCAGCCACAGCTCAAAGCCATGCACGACCCATCTCAGGAAGATGCTCGTGAAGCCCATGCTGCGGCCTGGGAACTGAACTACGTAGCGTTGGATGGCAACATCGGCTGCATGGTAAACGGCGCTGGTTTGGCCATGGGTACTATGGACATTGTGAAGCTTCACGGTGGCGCTCCAGCTAACTTCCTGGACGTAGGCGGTGGTGCGACTAAAGAGCGTGTCACCGAAGCGTTCAAAATCATTCTTTCTGACGACAGTGTTCAGGCAGTTCTGGTGAATATCTTCGGCGGTATCGTTCGTTGTGACCTGATCGCAGAAGGTATTATTGGCGCCGTTAAAGAAGTCGGCGTAGAAGTGCCGGTGGTGGTTCGCCTCGAAGGCAACAATGCTGACCTGGGTGCTGAGACGCTGGCCAATAGCGGACTGGATATTATTGCGGCTAACAGTTTGACCGAAGCTGCTCAACAGGTGGTTAAAGCAGCGGGGAACAAGTAATGAGCGTTTTAATCAATAAGAACACAAAAGTTATCTGCCAGGGATTCACCGGCGCCCAAGGTACTTTCCACTCTGAGCAAGCCATTGCCTATGGTACTCAGATGGTGGGCGGTGTGACTCCGGGTAAAGGTGGTCAGACGCATCTGGGTCTGCCAGTGTTTAACACTGTGGCTGAAGCAGTGGATAAAACAGGTGCGGAAGCATCGGTTATTTACGTTCCTGCGCCTTTCTGTAAAGACTCCATTCTTGAAGCCGCTCACGGTGGCATCAAGCTGATCGTCTGCATCACCGAAGGTATCCCGACACTGGATATGCTGGAATGCAAAGTGAAGTGTGATGAGCTGGGTGTGCGTCTGATCGGACCTAACTGCCCGGGCGTTATCACTCCGGGTGAAAGCAAGATCGGCATTATGCCTGGTCATATCCATTTACCAGGTAAGATAGGTATCGTATCCCGTTCCGGTACGTTGACTTATGAAGCCGTTAAGCAGACCACCGATTACGGTTTTGGTCAGTCTACTTGTGTTGGTATTGGTGGTGATCCAATTCCTGGCTCCAACTTCATCGACATTCTGGAACTGTTCCAGAACGATGAACAAACCGAAGCCATCGTAATGATCGGTGAAATCGGTGGTTCCGCTGAAGAAGAGGCAGCTGCCTATATCAAGGATCACGTCACCAAGCCTGTTGTGTCTTACATTGCTGGTGTTACTGCACCTGCGGGTAAGCGTATGGGGCATGCCGGTGCGATTATTGCTGGCGGTAAAGGTACTGCTGATGAGAAATTTGCAGCACTTGAGGCAGCTGGTGTAAAGACTGTTCGCAGCCTGGCTGACATCGGTGAAGCGTTGAAAGAGATTACTGGCTGGTAACTGTTAACTCTCCTTTCATGCACAAAAAAGCCGGATTTTGATATCCGGCTTTTTTTATTGCCTTTATCGACAGCACTTTTCTTTGCATTGTGCAACACAGTTTTGACATATCTCACCTATATTAAGGCGCACTATACATAAAATGAGTTAGGGTGCTTTATTGTGAATGCTTCGCAGGCTGGTTCTTCTTCTTCACTTCCCACCGTTGAGAACTTATACCAGTTCATGAGAGAAGCTAGCTCTTCGTGCCCTGACGATACGGGCATTGGTTTATTAAACGGACGTCTTGTTACTGTCGATACGGGGGAAGCAGATAACAGGGTGAATCATGACGAAGTAGATGCCTTAAATGAGCATTGTCAAGCAATGGGTATCTCCTTTGATCAAAGTCTAGGACTTAGGGCGAATATTCAAAACATTGAGTCGGTACATCCATACCTAAGACCATCAGCAGATCGGGATGCAGAGGTGAACGAAGAGCCTGTTGGAAGCGCTCGTTTTAATTACCTGACTTCAGAACAGGATAGAAGGCCTCAATATCAACCTGTACCGCTTGAAGGGCGACCAGCAGGTGTAACTCCAAGCCAGCTACTGTCTTTATTACTGGAAAATTTTAATACACTGAGAGCAGCAAATGTTGAATCGTCTGACTTTTCAGGAACTCCAGCAGTTGCATTGAATGATGCTGAACACCTAGTCAGTACGCTGACAGGGCATTTGGCAGATTCTATCAATATACTCCAAAGCGATGTTGATCCTGTAATGGGCAGCATTCGTTTCCGAATTGGTGTCTCAGGCACCAGCTCTCCGCCAACTCTGGAAGCTAGTATTGGCGAAATTGAAGCCTTGATTGGTTCGTATGGACGTGTGGCAGGTGATGAAGCCGTGACAGGGGAATTGCTGCTGTCCAGACTGGAACGTTTGAGTTTAGATCCGAATGACGATCAAGCGATTCGAGACAGTTTCAGGCTTTTCCTGAATGACTTGATCAAGCATGTCGGCAGTCCTTCAATGAGCTCTTCCGCACATCATGGAAGTACTTTTAACCCGATACTGGAGCATAAACGGCATTTGGCGATTCTCTTTAATAAAGTTAATCACTTACTCTTTTTCATAGCAACGACACCCAAAACCGATGTTGCTTTAAATCTGATTTATCTGGCCAGCTCCCGGTTACAGGTAGAGTGTCAGCATCAAACTCTGAATCTTATGGAGCGGATGCTTCAGGCGAAAAATCTTGCCAGTCTATCGTATATTCTGGAAAAGCCTCCAGTGGATTGGTCACAGTTTACTTTGGATGCCGCCAAACTGTTTCATGATCGTACTTATGAGGAGGCCTTTCTCAAAGCTACTTATACAGATGATTTTGGTGGGGAAAGCAGGGTTTTTGATGCTCCTGAGCAAGCGCATGTGCAGAGCATGTTCAGGGAATTGTTAATGATCAATAAAGAACGACAGACGGGGATGTGTGAATTCAGTGAACAGGTATCGCTGGTCACGTTCAATCACTGGGAAGGTTCGAGAGAGGCTTTTCTTTCTGCTTTGCGCAGTGTTGTTTCTGAATTTGCTAAAGTCGTTTCCTCGGAATCTGCTTTTTCTGACTTCATGCTGGAGCAATTACGTGAAGAAGATGAAGACAGTCTCTGGTTTCAGTTAATACAAACAAAACCAGTACTTTCAGAGGAAGTTCAATCCATTAATGAAAATGCAGCTGAGAAACTGGAGACTTACTCCGAGTCAGCCACCTCTGAAGATTACCGTAGGGCTGCAGTCGATATCGCAGCTAAGCGCCATCAGTCTATCCAAGTCTTGAAGAACTGTTTTATAGGAAACCTTCTCACAGAATATGCTGAATTAATTAAAAGTGAACTGCCGATATATGACTTCGATTTTTCCAGACTGAGTATAAAAGAAGAGATGATGCCACTTCGTGGAGCCCGTGGTTCATATACTGCCAATGTTGTGCAGGCGTGGCAGGAACCCCGATCTGCTGAGGGTTCGGCTGGATCTCGGATAGCTACCTTGAGCTTGAGTTAGTTTTGACTGGGTTTAGCCGAGGGAATATTGATGAGAGATAAGGGCGCCGTTTTTTTCGGCCAGCCCTTTGGTTGGGTATTTTGAATTTACTTTACTTTACTACTTGCCGAGATAGATAGCCTCAGTAGGCATCCTCAAGAATCTCACGACTGATGGCTAAAGTCAGATCATTGGTTTCTGACAATGATGTCATGCTATGAGCCTCCAAAGCATGAATCACGCTCTCAATCTGATCATGTTCAACACCATACTGTGAAAGGCGAGTCTTCACCCCCAGTGATTCAAAGAATGCCCGGGTTTTCTCAATAGCCAGATCAATCTTCTCATCTTCACTGCCTTGTTTTATATCCCAAACTCGTTCGGCGTACTGCACCAGTTTTGCACGCTTCTTATCTTTGCGGAGTTTCCATAGAGAAGGAAGAACAACCGCCAGGCTCTGGGCATGATCCAGACCAAAGAGATCGGTGAGTTCATGGCCGATCATATGGGTGCTCCAGTCCTGTGGAACGCCGACACCGATGTAACCATTCAGTGCGGACGTTGCGCACCACATCAGGTTAGCGCGTGCATCGTAGTTTTCTGGTTCAGCCAAAGTCACCGGACCTACTTCAATTAACGACTTCAACAGGCCTTCTGCCATGCGGTCTTGAACCTGTGCATTAACAGGATAGGTAGCGTACTGTTCCAGAACGTGAACAAACGCATCGACCACGCCATTAGCGACTTGGACTGGTGGCAGCGTGAAGGTCAGAGATGGATCGAGAATAGAAAACTGAGGGTAGAGCAGTGGGCTCATGACCGGTAGTTTGCCAATGTCGTGAGAAATAACCGCGCCCATATTCATTTCAGAACCGGTAGCTGGCAATGTGGCAACCGTAGCCAGAGGGATTGCAGTGGTGATAGGCGCACCAGCAAAGCCAGCTTTAAGCAGGTCAAGCTCGTCACCTTCATAAGGTGCTGCAGCAGCGACAAACTTGGTGCCATCCATTACCGAGCCACCACCCACTGCCAGCAGAAAATCAATCTTCTCGGCGCGGACGATATCCACGGCTTTCATCAGGGTAGTGAATTTCGGGTTAGGTTCGATACCACTGAATTCAATAATTTCACGATCACCCAGTCCGGCAAGCACTTTATCCAGAGTGCCGAATTTCTTTACACTGCCACCGCCGTATAAAACCAGTACTTTGGCATTGGCCGGTACGAGCTGATCCAGTTCTTGCAGGCGATCCTTGCCGAACACGATGTGGGTTGGGTTCTGATAATTAAAATTCATCATTTCGATTCATCCTCATGAATGGTTGTGTGTAGATTATCGGATTTATGGAGGAAAAGAATGGTCATTACTGGCAATTTAATGCCTAAAACGATCACCGGTGGTTTTTTTATGCATCTCGTAGAGGTATTCTTTCTGCTATCAAGTCAGCCATCAGATAATACGGCGTGAATTCATTCGTTGAGAGTCTTACCGTCCTTGCCAAAAAGGAAGGCTACAATACCACCCATATTCCGGGTGTTGGGGTATTTAAAGCCAGTGAGTCCAGAGTTCGAGAGCCGCTTTGTTACAGTCAGGGAATTTTTATTGTCGCTCAGGGCGCAAAGCGTATTCACCTGGAACAGAAAACTTACGAATATAACGCCGATAATTATTTGGTGCTCACTCTGCCTATTCCTGCAGAGTGTGAAACCCGTGTTGTACCTGGGGAGCCTTTACTGTCGCTGCTGATAGACATCGATGTGAGTGTATTGCATCCACTGGTTCGGTTGTTTGATCATTATCAACAGACGTCAGATTCGCCAGGTGAATTGTTAGAGGCACGAAATAGCCTTTATGTCAGCCCGGTTACTGACTCATTTTCAGCAACGGTTCTCAGGTTGGCAAGATGCCTTCATTCACCGCTGGAAAGTGAAGCGTTGGGTAAAGGGCTAGTACAGGAGCTGTTATTTCATATTTTGAACGGTGAGCAGGCAGCACCGTTGTTTGCACTGGCACGACACAATACCCATCTCGCACGTCTGGAGCGAGCGATGAAATATATGCATGAGCACTATGATCAGTCTCTTGATGTGGAGCGGCTTGCTTCAATGGCGAATATGAGTCCATCGACGTTTCATCGGAATTTCAGAAATATGACATCTTCGTCGCCTATGCAATATTTGAAAAAGCTACGTCTCAGTAAAGCTAGAGAATTATTGCAGGATCAGGGTGTAAGGGTGAAGCAGGCGGCTGCTGAGGTCGGTTATGAAAGCCCGACTCAGTTCAGTCGGGAGTTCAAACGATATTTTGGACTGACGCCTCAGGCTGTATCGTACAGCCTGTAACGTGTAAGTTAACCTGAATATCAGGAATATTCAGATTTCACTTGAATAGTCCCATTGTCGCTTGTTAAAGGATCGTCATCATACTGCAGCTTTTCATAAAGGGACGCTGTGCTTCCCGCCAGGATCGATCTGCGAATTGCTGGGTCGAGCTTTGGGACGCCTCTCTTATCCTGCTCCTCAAACAGATTTGCTAATCGCCGAACCCTGCCAAGTCTTTCTCTGAAAGCAATCAGCTCTTCGGGAACTTCCAATGGGTGGCTTTCCGGGGATATCTCTTGCCGCAGTAGCTCAGCACGTTGTACCAGCGCTTCGATTCTTGCAGTCATGCTTTCAATTGTGTTGATCGCCTTTGTATCTGCCTGAAGTTCAGAATCACTTGCATGCTGTTCTTTTTTCAAGTAATTGGTTTCAAGTCTAGTGATCCGCTGGCTGGCTTCGCTGACGAATTTCATTATCTCATCAGAACTCAGCTCTGGGTTATTTTCAATGTCTTTCAATTGGGTTGCTAATGGTATCAAATCCTCAAGGTAAGATTGCATATGTTGTCCTTTCTCACCCCCTTGGCTTGCGTATTGCATTTTTTGTCCGGACAGATCCGTTTCGAGTTCTATGTGGGTAGCTTTCTCTTGGCCGGATAAATTCTCTATTAGACCACGCATGCGCGTAAGAACATTAGAGATGTAAGGCATTGTAATTCGGTCTGGCTGGGGGCTTTTAGTAATAAACGACTGCAGTGAATCAAGTAGGGTATCCAGAGTGGTCAGTATCGGCGTCTTTGGCTGGGTACTATTTAACTCTTCTGCAATGGTGTCAAGGTACTCGGGAGCAGGCAGATCTCTCTCTTGTTGCTCCTGAAGATCTTTTACTGCCTGACATAATCGAATCTTATGAGCCTCTCTTTTTTGATGTGCAGATTCGTTGCCTGGGGTTAATGTAAGACTGTCTTGTGACCGAAGGCTCTGCAATTGCTGTCGAAGCTTGTCTATGTCATTTTGCATTTGTGCTGGTTCATGTCTATCGTCCAGCAACAGTGAGGAGCCTTGTGAGTTGGTACTTGATAGTTCATCTACATCGGTTGAACTCTCATAATGGAAAAGGGGTGTTGAGGGTTCTGGAAAGCCTGAGCTTGTTGAGCTTGTTATGGATAAACCTCCGAGGTTGAGCAGCGGTAAACACTCGTCTTCCAGGTCAGGACTATTCTGATTCTGGTGGATATTCCCAATAACTTGTTCAGTTAATTTTGATAATTCCCTCAGAGTCGTTCGCAGAGGCTGGAGATTATATTTTCCTTCCGAATGGTCAATAAGCTCCAGACATTTCTCAATCAGGGCATCACTATCACTGATAAAAGTTCCCTGCTGGAGAGGTTTGCTCGCGAGGTGAGTCAGTGTGAAATTGACGGAATCCCTCCAGTAGGGTTGTGGATGAAGGGGTGTTAATTTGTTATCTGTTTCCTTTGCAAAGGCGTGAATGCTTTGTTGGAGCGTGTCATCAAGGGGACTGTTGTACGCAGTGAGTTCATCTACTTCTTTCAGCTGTTGTTTTAGCTTGATAAAGCCACCTTTCAACGATTGAAGCTGCTCTTCAATAGTTGGTTGTTGCATAGGGTCAAGTTGCATAGGCTCAAGTTGCATAGGCTCAAGTTGCATAGGCTCAAGTTGCATAGGCTCAAGTTGCATAGGCTCAAGAGGTGGGACTTTCGCAGAGAGGATTGAACTTGTTGATGAATTCTCTACTTCCATAGCGGCTTGACCAGTGTTGATAAACGTAGAAGATGATGCTCCGGAGTGCAGCGTTTCCGTTTCTATTGAAAGGGTTTGTGAGGAGGTTTGGCAGCCCTTTTCGGTAAGTACATTTGAGATGTTCATTAATTCTATGGGAGCTTCCTCTTTCGCTCTTGACCGGGAGCGGCAAATGGACCAGCAGGCTGCAGCAGTGCCTATAACGCCAATACCGATTCCTACGGGAAGCAGCCACCAGGGAAAGGGGCAGGGGAGTGGAACAACTGGAACAATTTCGGGCTGGGTGGAGTTTGCGTCGGGCGTTGCCGTTGGGGGGAGGGCTGGTGAGATAGTGGGGCAGACCGACTGTTGTGGGCAATTTTGATTAAAAATTTCACCGTTCATGCTGGTATTACAAGTGGAAGGTTTATCCAGGATAAGCTTCGCCCAAGAGTTTGCAGGGTTGTCTGAAGTTGGTAGGTCAATTTTATGTACGTGGATTTTTTCAGTTCCGTTAGGAATGAAACCTGCTTCGGTATATTTTTCGGTGGTTGTATAAGATTTTACTATATATCTAACTGAACCAAGCGTTATACCACCATTAACTGGTTCAGGATTACCAGATATGGTGTTGTTATCGGAATAAATACCGGAAATATGAGGGGGAGGAAGATTTTTGAGCTGCCCTGCGGTTAATTGATTCTCACCGTCTTTGACGACAATGTCCACTTGAGCAACCCCTACTGAGGCGAGATTTGTCTCCGAGGCTCTTACCTCATTCACTGTAATGTTGCTGCCAATGATACGGTTACCTTCCAGACGTGGAGTCACCTCTTTGACAGGGTTGATTTCCATTCTGTTGATCAAAGCACTGCATGTCGATCCGTAATTACAGGTGACAGAGCTGTTCTGTATCGTGTTATTAGTCACAGTGCTATTGCCGGTAAGCTCATCGATCAGAAGCGACTCCCGGCAGTAAGGGGCGTAAGCATCAGGATTACACTCCAGATGACTATCTTCAATGGTGATATTAGAGACTTCTCCGCCGTCAACTCTGCCAAATACGGAGTGGTTGGTTTTGATTGTGTGACCATTGCCGTTAAATTTACCAGTGAAAGGGTTTGTCTTGTTACCAATAGGCGATACATCGCTGATATCAAGATCCTGAGTGAGCTTATAGCGACCGGCAAGAGTTTGAGTGCTAGTGACGATTTCTTTGAAATCTGAAGTGTTATTGATGAGCGTTACATTTGCTTGACTCGGTGTATGCTCGGAGCTGGAGACTGATGTAGTATTGTTTTGCAGGCTCGGTGTGGCAGCTGATGTTTGAGCACCGGTTGCCGGAGGATTACTTGCACTTGCTTGACTCGGTGTGGCAGCTGATGTTTGAGCACCGGTTGCCGGAGGATTACTTGCACTTGCTTGACTCGGTGTGGCAGCTGATGTTTGAGCACCGGTTGCCGGGATACTACTTATTAGTGTCATCAATGATGTAAAGCCTGCCATCTCAAGTGCGGTATTCGCAATACGGGCGGTTGGAAATACGGTCTCTATCATGCGCGTAGCCATTTCTTTTGGATTGAATTTGAAGCTAATGCCACTATTTTTATCTTCCGGGCTCAGGCCATAGCCTGGGTGCATGGAGCGGATGAATTCTTTTGCAATTTGGGTAACTTTCCACTTGTCTGATGACCCTATTGACTCTTTCTCTATCGAGCTTGAGGGGGGCTGCTTATTATCAACGTTAAAATTGGTAGTGTTTCTGAGATCAGGTTTAAGGGTCAGCATTGTGTTCTGATTTCCACATTAAGTTAAATAGTAAAAGAACAACAAAGCATCAGTTAAAAAACGTTAATGGGATATATTATTAAATAATAGAGCTTTTTTTTTTATGCTTTCAAAGAGCTTTCGTTACAGCATTCTTGATGAATGAATCCAGTGGCTCGTCAGTTAAGAAAAGGAGGCTGTGAAGAGATTATAAACGGCATTTGGTCAGCTACTTATAGCCATTGTTACGAATTTTACTTATCCTCCCGCTTTTTCTCAGGAGCCTGCCAGTGGATGCCCTTGACCTTAACCCGGACAAATATCGGCTTGCCAGAGCTCTGCGCCCCTTTTCTTATTCAGTTGCTTTGGTCACCTGTGGGCTTGGCGTCGTATTGGCGTATCAGCAGGGCTATGGTGATTGGTTAAGAGCACTGTTGGTGATGCTGGCCGGTGTTTTACTTCAGGCCGCCAGCAATCTGGCCAATGATCATGCCGATGTTGTGTTGTGGAAAAAACGATCCGGTGAGCTGGCCAGACAAGTGGTAAAACAGATTCACCGAAATTTTATTCTGGCAGGTGTTTGTGCATTTATTGCCTGTCTGATGGGCTTGTGGCTAGTCATAGAAGTTGGTTGGCCATTACTGTTGTTGGGCGTATTTGGTGTCGTAGGTGGATACTTTTATACCGGTGAACCTGTCGTCTATAAGCACCGTGGCTGGGGAGTGCCTGCCGTATTTTTGTTTACCGGTGTGTTGATGGTGAGTGGCGCTTTTTATGCAGTTGGTGGTGTCTGGAGTAATGAGGTACTGTGGATTTCAATTCCTGTCAGCCTATTGGCCTCTGCGCTGCTGTTATCCAATGAAATTCGGGATTATCTGGATGATCTTGGGCATAACATCCGCACATTGACCGTACGAACAGGCATCAAATTGAGCAAGAGGCTTTATGCAACGGTATTGCTGGCAGTGTTCCCATTCAGTGTGTTGTTGTTTTGGCTGGGCGAGTTGCATAACCCGCTTTACCTGATCATTCCACTGCCGTTTGTTTTTACGCCGTTAAAGTTGTTGGCGAACCATTCTGGCGATGCGGAAATGGTCAGGCTGCCACCATTAACAGGCCGGTTTTTTATGGTTTTTGGGGTTTGCTTTATTCTTGCTGTCGTATAAACCTAAACACATGAAAGAAAGCCCATGGGGGCTTTCTTGTTAATCACTATTTTTACTTTTTTTAGATCGAGGTTTTTTGCCAGAATTATTTCTCAGGTCATAGGTTTCTGGTTCAAACAAATCCTGAGGTTTTTCGGGCAAGTTAACGGATTTAACAGCGCCATTACCAATCAACTTCAGCTTGGTGAATCGGTCTTCTGTGGCTTTTACCAGAGTTTCGGAGTTCCTCATGATGGTGGGGCGGATAAATAACATCAGATTCTTTTTCTCGTCGCCATCCTGATCGTAACGGAAGAGGCGACCAATAATGGGAATACTGCCAAAGAAGGGGACTTTCTTGCGGCTCTTTGATTTGATGTCTTCGATCAATCCGCCAATGACTACCGTTTGACCATCGTCGACTAAAACCGCGGTTTTCAGGCTGCGGGTATTAAAGAGCAAATCATCACTGTCGGCGCCAAGCAGTTGTTTTGTGGTGCCCACATCCAGAGAAGACACTTCCTGTTCAAGTATCAATCTCAAGCTGTTTCCTTCATTGATGTGGGGTGTGATCTTCAGCTTCAGACCAACATCTTTACGCTCAGTGGTGGTGAACGGGTTGTTGCTGTTGCCGCTGGATGATGTTTGGTAAGAACCGGTTTTGATTGGAATGTTTTTGCCAATAACCAGCTCGGCTTCTTCGTTATCCAGTGTCAGCATACTGGGTGTAGACAGAATGTTATTGTTGGAGCGAGAGCTGAGGGCGCTGACGAGTACGCCAAAGTTGTCCGCCCTAATGGCCAGAGAGCCCAGAGCAATGGCAGCGTTGTCCAGTATATGTCCGGTTATTTTACTCTTGGTGTTCTCGTTGCTGACGCCACGAATCGTGTCAGTGCCATCAATGCCCCACTGAACTCCCAGTGCATCATTAATACCGCCTGAGACCTCGACAATAACGGCTTCTAATAAAACCTGTGCTCTTGGAACGTCCAGCTGACGGACGATTCTTTCCATTTCCTGAAGCGTGCCGGGGTCAGCAATCATCACCAGGGCATTTTGGGTTTCATCCGCTTTAACAAACGCATTGGATTTGGCTGCTCGGCTTTTATTGCCAGATTTTGTGGCTGAGGCGCCATTGCCGGGTAGTTGGGAAGTGGAACTTGATGATGCTGGATTGTATGACTCTGCAGCAGAGGATGTGCCGTTGTCCTGGCTGCTCTGAATAATGCTCGAAGCTTCTGAGAGTATCTCAGCAATGTTCTTGGCATCGGCAAAACTCAAAAACATAACTTTAGTGGTGGACTTGCGAATGCCCTCTTTATCCAGAGTGTCTGCCAGCTTTCTTACCCGGGAGCGTTTATTGGCATTGCCTTTGATAACCAGACGATTACTGCGCTCATCGGCAATCACTTGCAATCCGCTGGGGATTTGTCCTTTACCACCCACTAGGGTGTCCGAGATGATTTTAGCGACATCGCCAACCCAGGCATGTTTCAGCTGAACCACTTCGTAGTCATTGTTGCCTGCGTCATCCAGTTCCCGAACGAGTTTGGTGATTCGTTCAACGTTGTCTGCCTGATCACTGACGATAATTGCGTTACTGGAAGCAGAGGCTGCGGCATGCCCATACTGTGCGATCAATGGACGAATGATGGGGATTACTTCGACTGCGGAAACACTGTGTAACTCAATCACCCGGGTGGTCATCACGCCATCTGGTTTATCATTTCCACCGGTATTACTGGTCTTGGCTTGAGTGGTAGGCACAATACTGATGATTTTGCCGTCGCCTTTAGGAATGACTGCATAACCATTGGCGGATAAGACCTCCAGAAAGACATCATAAACCTCATCACGGCTGAGCGGTTTGGAGGAAATAACGGTGACGGTATTTCCTCCTTTGATGCGGGGGTCAATAACAATGGTTTCGCCGGTGATTCTGGCAACCTGACCAATAAATTCCCGGATATCGGCATTTTGCTGATTCAGCGTCCAAAGGCTTTCTTCTGATGCAGCGGGTGGCGCCTCTGCAGATGCGGTATTTACTATGGCGACAAGGCAGATAGTAACTATCTGAAAAATTCTGGTCGCTGAAATAATTAAACTGATTTTCATGTATTAACCGTTATTAGCTTACTTATTCTTGACCCGCTTCCTGAAGTCTTTCTCTGATTTCCTGCATTCGCTCTTCAAGAGACATGTCATCGGGGTAGTTTCGAATATCGTGTTGGCTTTCCTCTGGTACTGGTGTTTCATCAAGCGTTGGCCTGAATTCCTGTAAGGCTCTTGAGTCCCGGGTAGCTTCTGGGAAGTACAGTTTTTCCAGTTGATTACCCCGTTTAATAATCACATGGTCAGAATGAACTCTGTCTAAGGTAGCACCTCCAGGGAGAGTGTCGCCGGGAACATAGAGCTTATCTTGATTCGATGACTGAATAATCGCACTGTCATGCTCTATATTGTCTGGATTGGCAACGATCCCCCGGAGAGTCAGGTTCATTCGGGTGATGGGAATATTCTTTTCACTATTGGAATGGTTAGTTTGTTGATCACTGAATCCAAAGATAAGTTCAAAATCTTCAACGTTAATTTTGGCTTCTGATTCTGAAACTTTTGTTTTATTCATTGAGTCAGGATTCGGTTGGTTTTCGGTTAATTGCCAATAGAAGTGTAATACCTGTGCGCCAACACTAACGCCCATTGCCAGAAAAATGACCATAATAATCAGGTTTCGATGGCTTTTTTGGCTTCGCTTCATAAATGCGTTCAGAAACGAGGGTATGGCCGCTGCTTTCAAATAGGTCAATTGAATTGCTCTTTCTTTAATAAGAAGAAGTTATATAAATTAATAGACTATTATTTAAATTAATAGACTATTATTTAGTCTACATAAAAGCATAAGAGTTTTGTTTTTTAAAGAAATTGGCGTTTACCAGAAACGAATAATTCAAATCTAACACTTAGGGTAGGGGTAGTTAGAAAAATACCAGATAATCCGTTCATCCTGAGCCTGTCGAAGGATGGTAGCACCGCACTTCGACAAGCTCAGTGCGAACGGTGGTATGTTTTTCAATGCCACTTCCCTTAAAAAGATTGCAGATTTCAGGAGTATCGACCTTGTCCGTGCTGATTGAAGAGTCAGAAAGTGAACCCATGACGGATGCCGCCGTACTTTCAAAACTGCCTTTTAGCTTTGCCAAACGTTACGGCGTGGTTCTGGCAGAGCTGGAGAACGGAATTCCCACACTTTATTTCAGTCAGTCGCCAGCACCCGCGTTGCTGGCGGAAGTGAGCCGTTTTGTTGGATTTTTCCCCCGCTTTCAGCAAGTGAGCAGCGAAAAACTGTCAGAAGTGTTGGCTCAGTGTTATCACAACGACAGTTCCGAGGCACTTCAGGATGCGGCGGGTATTGGTGATCATCTGGATTTGACCAGCCTTGCTGATGCAGTACCGGTGACGGAAGATCTATTGGAGCAAAGTGATGATGCCCCGGTGATCCGCCTGATCAATGCTTTGCTCACTGAAGCCATTCGCGAAGGGGCGTCGGATGTGCATATCGAAACCTTTGAATCCAGCCTGGTGGTTCGAATTCGCATTGATGGCGTTTTGCGAGAAGTGTTGTCGCTTGAACGAACCATTGCGGCACTGTTGGTTTCTCGTATTAAAGTTATGGCAAAGTTGGATATTGCCGAGAAACGGGTGCCTCAGGATGGGCGAATTTCACTCCGTGTAGCCGGTAAAGATGTGGATGTGCGTGTGTCCACATTACCCTCAAGTAACGGTGAGCGAGTGGTGCTGCGTTTGCTGGATAAGGCAGCGGGGCGCCTGCAACTGAAACATCTGGGGATGACGGCGCAAAATCGCCAGCAAATCGAATCTTTATTGAGTAAACCCTACGGCATCATTTTGGTGACAGGCCCGACGGGTTCCGGAAAAACCACATCCCTTTACGCCAGCCTTACCCAGCTAAATGACGCCAGTCGAAATATTCTGACGGTGGAAGATCCCATCGAGTATCACCTTGAGGGTATTGGTCAGACTCAGGTGAACACCAAGGTTGATATGACCTTTGCTCGTGGGCTGCGGGCGATTCTGCGTCAGGATCCGGATGTAGTGATGGTGGGTGAAATCCGTGATCGGGAAACTGCAGAAATTGCGGTTCAGGCCAGTTTGACGGGGCATTTGGTGTTATCAACTCTTCACACCAACACGGCGGTGGGCGCTTTGACTCGATTGCAAGATATGGGAATTGAACCTTTTCTTATGTCGTCCAGTCTATTAGGGGTGGTTGCTCAGCGTTTGGTTCGAGTTCTCTGTCGGGATTGTAAAAAGCCTTATGCTCCCGATGATGCGGAGTGTCAGGAGTTGGGATTGCCCATTGATGAGGATGTCACGTTGTTTCATGCCAATGGTTGCAAGGCCTGTAATTTCAGTGGTTACCGGGGGCGTACGGGTATTTATGAGGTGGTGGTGGTTGATGAGCAGGTGCGCCGAATGATTCACAGCCTCAAGGGCGAGCAGGAAATTACCGATTATGTTCGCAAGCACAGCGCTGGTATCCGTGACGATGGTTGCAGGAAAGTAATTGAGGGCATCACCACGTTAGAAGAAGTGCTTCGAGTCACGCAGAAAGATTAGGCCGTCCATTATTGGACAGCCTCCGTTAAAGACCAGTATGGATCAACATCATGGCCGCCTTTGAATATGTCGCTCTGGATAAACAGGGCAAGCAGCGAAAGGGAACCCGCGAAGCCGATAGCGAGCGGCAGGTTCGGCAAATGCTGCGCGATGAAAGGTGGACGCCTCTATCAGTCAATGCGTTGGTGGATCGAAAACAAAAAGGCGAAGGGCGAAGCGGTTTCTTGTTTAACCGAGGCATTTCGGCCATTGAGCTGGCGACCATAACCCGGCAGTTGGCAACCTTGATTCAGGCAGCCATGCCCATAGAAGAAGCGTTGAATGGCGTGGCAGCGCAGCAGGAAAAGCGTCGAGTTAAAAACATTCTTCTGGCAGTGCGTTCCAAAGTTCTCGAGGGCTACACCCTGGCAAAAAGTCTGGAAGCGTTCCCTTCCGTATTTCCCCAAATGTATCGAGCTACCGTGGCAGCCGGAGAGCATGCCGGTTTTCTGGATCGCGTGCTTGAGCGGTTGGCAGATTATACCGAGGCAACCCTGCGCTCCGGGCAGAAGATTCAGCAAGCTCTGGTTTACCCAATCATTTTAATGATGGCCTGCGTGGGCATTGTGGGCTTTCTTCTGGGTTACGTTGTGCCAGATGTGGTGAAAGTGTTCACGGATTCCGGTCAGGAATTGCCTTTAATTACCGAACTATTGATTGCGGCCAGTGAAGGTTTTCAGACTTGGTGGCCGGTTATATTTGGCGGTATTGCGCTCACCATTATTGGTGTACGACGCTTGTTGCAAAATGAAGAGATTCGCCTTTCCTGGCACCAGATACTGCTTCGCTTTCCTTTTGTGGGTCGGTTTGTTCGCACGGCAAATGCTGCACGGTTTGCCAGTACGCTATCAATCCTGACCCGCAGTGGTGTGTCGTTGGTGGAAGCGTTGATGATTGCCGCGCAAGTTGTGAATAACAACGCCATTCAACAAGCCGTTCAAAACGCAGCCAGAAAAGTCAGTGAAGGCTCCAGTCTCAACCGTGCCATGACCGACACCGGTTACTTTCCGCCATTAATGTTGCACATGATTGCCAGTGGTGAATCCACCGGCGAGCTGGATCAAATGCTGGAACGCACCGCCAACCATCAACAGATGGAGCTGGAAGGTCGGATTACCATTATGCTGGGTTTGCTGGAGCCGTTGATGCTGGTGGTCATGGGCGGTGTGGTGATGATGATTGTATTGGCCATACTGTTGCCGATCTTAAATATGAATCAGTTATTGGCGTGAGCCTGTATTTTTCCATGGAGAATAGATCAATGTTCAACAGAATCCGACAACGCACAGCCGGTCAGGCGGGTTTTACGCTGATCGAAATCATGGTGGTCGTGGTGATCCTGGGTATTCTGGCGGCCATGGTGGCACCTAAAATCCTATCCCGTCCGGATCAGGCAAAAGTCACTGTTGCCCGTTCTGATATTGAAACGGTTGCTCAGGCGCTTGAGCTGTTCCGTTTGGATAATGGTTTTTACCCATCGATGGATCAAGGGCTTGAGGCTTTGATTGAAAAGCCATCATCGCCACCAGAAGCGCGCAACTGGAATCCGGAAGGCTATTTGAAAAAGGTGCCGGTAGACCCATGGGGCAATCCATACCTTTATCTTCAGCCTGGCAATCATGGCAAATACGATCTCTTTTCCCACGGTGCCAACGGGCGTGAAGGTGGCGAAGGGCTGGATGCCGATATTGGTAACTGGGATCTTTAAGAAAAGGAAAGGGCATTGTTGCGCCAGCGGACTTCGGGAAACGCTAAGGGTTTTACCTTAATAGAGATACTGGTGGTGATTGTCATCATCGGTGTGCTCTTGGGCATTACCTTGTTGAGCCCGATCACCCGGAGTTTTCACAGCGTGATGCAGAACGAAGCTTCCCGGTTGGAATCACTGTTTTCTCAGGCCAGAGATCGGGCCATGCTGGATAACCTCCATTATGGTTTTTCGGTCATTGATGATTCTGGATATGTCTGGTGGGTGTTACCGGCAGAGAGTTTAACGTGGCAGCGGTTGGAGGAATCACCTTTTAAACCTTATGTCATGCCAGAGACTATGAGTTTGCGTCTTGAATCCCCGGAATCGTCAAATCTCCTTGAGTCGGAAGATGACAAACCATCCATTGTCTTTTACCGGGATTTTCAGACAACGCCCTTTCTATTAAGAATAATCCCAACGGATCGTAAACAGACACCGATTTCCCTGAGTACGGACGGTTTATCGGATTTACAGAGAGTCAGGGAATGATCCAGCACCACAAAACGTCGCTCTCAGGCTTTACCTTGCTGGAGGTTATGGTGGCGCTGGCCGTATTCGCGCTGGCAGCTTCGTTGTTGATTCTTACGGATGGCAACAGCATTCGCCAAACCCGTTATCAACAGGAAAAGATACTGGCATCTCAGGTGGCGGATCATTACCTCACGGTGCTTCAGGCGGAAGGTCGTTGGAGTGGCCCTGCGGTCAGCCCAAGGGTTGAAGAATATGCAGGCTACTCGTGGTATGTGAAAGAAAGTTCTGAAAACACAGATTCACCGGATTTGCGCAAGGTTCAAGTGGAAGTGCACGCCGGGGCATCGGCGCCAGAAAAAGGCGCTGCGCCATTGGTGAGGCTGTCTACCTGGTTGAGGAAGCCGAAATGAAGGCGTCCTCCCAAGGTTTTACGTTATTAGAACTCATGGTCGCCATTGCCATTTTTGGCATCATCAGCACCGCAGCTTACAAACTATTTATTTCCGTGACGGGCGCCCGGGAAGTCACCCAGTCGGTATTAAGTGAACTGGATAAAGTGCAAAGAGCCGAAGTGATTCTGGAAAAGGATCTTATGCAGATCGTGGGCAGGCCTGTGAGAGATAACGCTGGAATCATCCAGCCTGCACTGAAATCACCCGCTGTTAACGGCGCCCTGATTGAATTCACCCGAATGGGTTGGGATAACCCTCTGCAACTGACTCGAAGCACCCTGCAGCGGGTTGCCTATTCTGTAGAAGGCTCTGAGTTGATTCGTTACTACTGGTCGATGTTGGATCGAGCGCCGGATGCATCTCCCATTCGGCAAAAGGTACTCGCAGATGTCAAAAGTGCCCGGTTCCGGTTTCTCGATAGTAATAAACGCTGGGTGAACCAATGGCCCTCAAATGTGCAATTGCCTGGCGCACCTTCATCCGATGGATTATCGCAAATCCCTGCTGCCATTGAGTTAACCATTATCCATGAACAAAAAGGCTCGATGATTACTCTGGTACCTCTTAGTACTTATAAGCCAGAGGTAGTCAATCCAGAGCAGGGAGGGGCTGAGCCCGCTTTTAATGGTTCACAATCGTCACCGGCGAACCCCACACAATTACCGCCGGGAGGGCTCAATGGTTACTGAGCTTGCCCAAAAAACCGTTCGGCATACTTCGCGCTATCATTTGAACAATAAACAGTCTGGCATTGCTCTGATTTATGTTTTGCTGATCTTCCTGCTGATTACCGCCGTCGCCTCAGAGATTGTCACAAACCTCTGGCTGCACACGGAAAAAAATACCCATTACCTGGAAAGAGTGCAGGCCAAACATTACGCCATGGGTGCGGAGCAACTCGTAGCCATGTTACTCGAGCAAGATTTTCAGCAGGATAAACAAAATGAGCGGATGGCAGACTCTTTTAATGAAGACTGGAATGTTCGCACCGTGGATTACGATGTGGAGCAGGGAAAGATAGAGCTTCAGGTAATCGACGAGCAGGGGCTATTTAATCTGAACGCATTGGCGCAGCCACCGGGTCAGGAAGAAAAACCCCGTGAACAAAGTGGACCGGATTACCTCGCTATGTTTGAAAATCTGTTACAGAGTCAGTCAATGGATCCGGCACTGGCAAAAAAGGTTCGTCAATGGGTGAGCCAGTCACAGCAAAAAGGTGTGTCAGAATCCGCTGCTGATGCCGTTTACCTTTCACTGGCCCCACCCCGGCGTGTGGCGCAGATGCCTATGGTGTCAGTGACGGAATTATTATTGGTGGATGGTTTTTCACAGCCGGATGTTGAAAAGTTGCTGTCTTATATTACGGTTATACCGGTTACTGCCAAAATGAATATCAATACCGCCCCTTCGGAGGTCATACGGTCGATAAATAATAATATCACCGAAGGGGATGTTTTATTGATTAACCAAAGCCGGGAGTACACAGGCTTGGCCACCATGGACGAGTTGAATCGGCAGGTGGCGCTGGCAGGCAAAGCCGGGATGTTTCCTGAAAATGTGGTTGGGTTTTCCAGCCAGTATTTCAGTGCACAAATTAAAGCAACCTATCGGGACAGCACATTTTATTTAAAGACTCTGTTGTATAGAAACAACGAAGGGCATGTGCAGGTCATAGGCAGAGAAGTTGGCCCCAGCCATTACTGGGACTGGGATAATACCAGCGATGAGCCTTAAATAATGAAAACAAATCTACTGATTCGCATTCCGTCGGTCACGGGTTCTCTGGACTCGCACAAGGTTGTGCAATGGGGTTTTTACACTCAAACGGGTGAACGATGTGGTGATCTTCATCTGGGCACTATTGAGCAGTTAGGCGCTGCACTGCAAGCAGTGAAGCAAAAGGATGACGATGCTCATTCTCATTATGAAGAGAGTGTTCTACTCATTGGCGGGCTGTTATGTTTCTATCGGGAGCTGGGTATTAATGCCGGCCAGAAAAAACATTTACACGCAGCGTTGCCCTATCTGGTTGAAGAGCATCTGGCTCAGGATATCGATGGAATGCACATCGTCAGTGGCCAGCCCGATAAAAATCTCAACGTGGCTGTCGCTGCGATAACTCATGAAATAATTCAAAACCTGCTGGCGTTGTTTGAACGTTGTGGAATATCACCGTCGTATATTCTGCCGGAATTGCAATTCTTGAAATCGGAGGATGAAAAAACCACTCTGTTTTTAGATAACGATGGTTGGTCTCTATCCAGATCCTGTCACGATGAACATGAACGTGAAATCGTAGCTTTGAATTATGATGCTTTGCCGTTTGTATTTAATGACGAACAGGCATTGGGACTAGACAGCTCGGTTCAAGAGCGTGGGACAGAATCCCAGGGTGATGATCCTGAATGCGTAAGGCTACGGTTTTCCGATAAAGAGTGGATGCTTGAGCCATCTCGGCTAGAAGAAGTGAGTACATTCCTTACACGACGTGGCTTTCAGGTTGAGCAGCGCCCCTTTCAGCACTCGTTACTGGATTATCTGGCAGATCAGTTTTTCTCGTTCAGGCAGTCGAATCGACTGGTGAATTTTCGTCAGGGCAGCTATCGCTGTTCTAAAAAAACCAACCGGTTCTTGCGACGCTGGTGGCCGGTAGCGGCTTTAGCAGGAATGTGGCTGTTGGTTGAGCTGGGGTTTACTGCTGCAGAAGGGATAGTTTATCAGCAACAGCAGGCGGCGCTCTGGAACGAATCCGTAAACAGTTATCTGACGGTATTTGCCAATGATCGCCAGGCGCAGCAAGCGCTAAAAAGGCAGCAACTGTCTTTTAATGTAAAAAGACTAGTGGAAAACAGACTAAAAAATCTTGATACACCGTCGGAGCTTTCACCGTTTTTACCCATGCTACAAAGTGTTTCCACCGCTATGGAGAAAATGGGAGCAGAGGTTGGACTGCAGCCAGATGTATTGGATTTCAATCAACAGTCCGGCGTTTTGAAACTGGAGGTGACTGCGGATCAACAGGAAACGATTCATCGCTTTATTGGTCATATTAATGCCATGGGGCTGAACAGTCAGATCACTCGTTCAACTCCAGAGAAAGAAGGCATCATCGCCCATATCTCCATCAGGGAGACTGCTCAAAAATGACGATACAAAATCTCAGCCAGCGCATTCGAAACAGTGCCTTATGGCAGCAGACTCAACATCGCTATGAACAATGCGCTCCCCGGGAAAAACAATCCCTGCAAGTGCTCTGCATAGGTGTGCTGGTTGGCTTGATCTATTTTTTGATCTGGCAGCCAACCACCGAGTGGGCGCAACAGCAGGAAAGTGATTATCTGTACCAGAAAGAAACCAGCCTCTGGCTTAACGATCATCTGAACAAAGCCAAAAAACTACAGACGCTTGCCCCCAAAGGGGATATTACGCAAGTCGTTAACCGGTTGGCGCAACAAACGGGCATAACGTTGGCAAAAGTGAGGCCGGATCGTCAGGGACTGGCGGTATGGGTGGAAGATGCAGCCTATCAAAAATTGCTTAAATGGTTGGTGCTCTTGCAGAATCAGCATCATATCTCGGTACAACAGATTCGCATCGACAGCCTGCCCGAAGATGGTCGAGTAAAGAGCTACCTCCTTCTGAGTCAGTGAAAATAGTTGCCCAAAATTTATGAAAGGGGATTGACAGTTTTTCCTGATTCGATATGATAGCCGCCATCAACTCAGGGTGATTAGCTCAGCTGGGAGAGCGTCTGCTTTACACGCAGAATGTCGGCGGTTCGATCCCGTCATCACCCACCACTTTCCTGTAGGCAAATGCCTCATGAAAATAGCGGACCGGTAGTTCAGTTGGTTAGAATGCCGGCCTGTCACGCCGGAGGTCGCGGGTTCGAGTCCCGTCCGGTCCGCCATACATTGAAACCCTTACGATACCTGTCGTAAGGGTTTTGTCGTTTATAGGCCCTTTAAACAAAGGGTTAAACGCATTTCGCTGGAGGATTCGCCCTCCCCTCAAACAAGCTATTTTTCACTGTTTTTTTGCCGTTTTCTCTCTTCTCTCTGAAAAAGTGGAGGACTTTGCCTTGCGAGACCTCCAGCGTTTTTCTGTATTAAAATCAGTTTGTTACATTAAAGGTCGCGATGGAGGTTTCAGCGCGTAAGTATGGTAGGGGCTCGGAACTGTATACGAAACTTATGCTGAAAAATATGTATAAGGAAGTTAGTCAGGAATAGTAGTGGTTCTGTATTTCAAACTGAAAGATCCCAATGAAAAAGTCCAAACTGGGAAAACACTGACTACCAAATTCTTTGTAGCTGATATCTTTGAAAAGCATATGTTCTTTTTGTGGAGTTCAAGGGCTAATTGGTCAATGTATTGGTTACTTGAATTTCCCATTTTACAGCCAATCAGCTTAAGGTGTTGAACGCTTCTTAATCCACCAGAAAATAGAATATCAGCTAAGGTTTGGGGTGAATAAAAAGAAACATATTGACTTACTTCATTATTCAGAACTTCTTCATCATCAGCGTTTAATTGTTCAGGAACTGATAGTTTCGCCATCGCTTCTTTATACTCCTTGTGGTTTGCTCCATGTCCAATAATCGTAAGAGTTGTCACACTTTTTGAGAGAAATGAGTCAGGCTTAAAGTCAGTAATAAAATCAACCTTTCTGTTTTTAAACGGTATTGCTCGACTTGTCAGTCCGGCAATATAGACGCGTCCAAGCGATATTTTTTCTAATAGACCAAGGAACTTATTACCATTGATGTGTTTAGGAGACCGATAGAACAGGGAGTTATCGGGGCGGTTCATAATCAATGTCGAATTGCATGTGTTAGCTGAGCTTATTTCACTCGGTTTTTTATTTTTATAAGCCCTGCTTGGTTTCCAGCCCTGCTGGCTGTTGTTGTTCGAGAAGTTACTGATTGCTAACATAAATATAGTTGAACTATGGTTTTTATATGTTATCTGACTGCTTTTTAATTCAATAGTTCATCAAATATTTTTTTTATTCATTTAAAATATATTTAATTATCATTAAATGGCACTCAAGATGTTCGCAATCTCAATAGGCTTATTGCTGGCCAGTGGATTGAGTAGGTGCTGTCAGAGCAAATTTTGCGAAGTGATTTCTTTGCTCAGCCCAGAGCATCGGGAATGGCTTCAGGCAGTCTTTGAGGGTGAGTACCCACGCTCCGGTGTTGCACAGAATGGCTTCCTGAATATCCGGAGCCAGACAGGTCAGACGGATGAACTTCGAGATTCTGGCTTTGTCGGTTTTCTCCTTCTCTGCCAGCTCGCGGACACTTTTAAACTTCTCGTTTTCCAGCAATTTGATCCAGCGATGCCCTTGAATAAGCGCTTTGTGCAGGGCTTCCATCTCCTCGTATCCAATAACATCATCCGGTGTCTTGATGGTGCTCTTTCCACCCCGTCGTATGATTTTGATGGAGATGGTCACTTTGATCAGGTTTTCCTCTTCCAGAAATTCAACGGTTTCTACACCCGCTTTTTTAACAATAGCCATGGGGCTCTCCTTGCGTTTATGGTTGTAGTTCGATGGCGACGGCATTCATGCCATCGGGTCTGAAGTAAACAGTGACTTGCTCTGTGGCCAGCTCGATGCGTTTGATTAGCAATTCTGTCAGTCGTCGTTTTTCCGGGGCAAACAACTCATCCCACACCGAAGCCAGATCACCCAGAGCGGCTCGAATAGAACTTTCATTGAGATTGCCATCCTGTTCACTGGCCTGCTGCCACACCTTGAACAGCAACTCTGGGCTGATTAGCCGTTTCCGTATTTCCTCGAGCACCATAAGTTCCAACGTGCGGGCTGACAGGGGCGGCAGTGGGCTGTTTTTTGCTCCCTGTTTCTGACTGGTGCCGGTCACGTAATAACGGAACAGCTGACCGTTTTTGCGGGTACTGCTGGTGGTCATTGCCAGGCCATCCGGGCCAACCAAGATACCTTTTAGGAAAGAGGGATTATTGCGCTGTTTGGATGACTTGGAGCGCAGCTGGGCATGGATGTCGAAGGTGCCGTGGGCTTTTGCCCAAAGGTCCATGGAAATGATTGGTTTATGCTCTCCAGGATACCATTCACCCTTGTTGCCAATCTCACCGATGTAGATGCGGTTGCGCAGAATTCGGTGAACCGTGTTTTTGGCAAAAGGGCTGTCACCTCTGACCGTTCCGTCGTGTAATGGGATCGCTTTGGATCGATGGCCTTTCTTATTGATGATTTCACAGGTCTGAATGATTGAGCGGGTTTTAACAAAGGTTTTGAAGATCAGGTTAACCACCTCTGCTTCTGAATCATTCACGGTGAGCTTGCGTTCATTTACGTCATAGCCCAGCGGTGGGTTACCACCCATCCACATGCCTTTCTTTTTCGACAGCAGAAACTTGTCCCTGATTCGCTCGCTGGTGACTTCCCGTTCAAACTGGGCAAAGGAAAGCAATATATTGAGAGTCAGTCTTCCCATACTGCTGGTGGTGTTGAATTGCTGGGTGACCGAAACAAACGACACATTATGTTTGTCGAATAAATCCACCAGCTGAGCAAAATCAGCCAGGGAGCGGCTGAGTCGGTCCACTTTGTAAACCACAACGATATCCACCATGCCTGATTGTACATCCCTCAACAGACGTTGCAGGGCTGGTCGCTCAACATTCCCACCGGAAAAACCACCATCATCGTAGTCATCTGGAATCATTACCCACCCTTCATGTTTCTGGGAGTGAATGTATGCTTCTCCTGCATCCCTCTGGGCATGGAGAGAGTTAAATTCCTGTTCCAGCCCTTCTTCTGTCGATTTGCGCGTGTAGATTGCACACCGTTTCTTAACCAACGTTTCCTTAGGCTTGGCCATGCTCACCTCCTTTTGATTTGGATTTCAGCCCAAAGAACAATGGGCCGGACCAGCTGCTTCCTGTAATCATGGTGGCGATGCGGGTCAGGCTTTTATACATTTCTCCACGGTATTCAAAGCCCTGTGGAGTGACGATCACCTCATGGGTCTCGCCGTTGTACTCCTTGCTGATCACTGTGCCAGGTGGTGGTTTCACCAGTCGGCTATTTTGTGCTTTTGGTTTGTGCTCACTTTTCTTGCCAGCCAGTTTCAATCGCTCTGCACTTTTCTCACTAAGCCCACCTAAAGCCAGCTCCTGCAATCGTGCCGATAATCGCTGTCGCAGGATTCTCAAGTCCAGATCAGGAGCCTCCTTCTCATTCAGCTCCTTCCAGAGCTTTCGCAACTCATCCGTCTTCATGGATTGTAATGCCACCACCCTGGCGGCAAGGGTTGTATCATCGTTCATAAGCTACCTCAGTCGTTTTCTCTGTTTTTGTTAAGAGTGTTCACAGTCATGCATGAGGTAGCGGAGTTATCCAGTCGGTCAGGGTCTTTATTTTGGGCTGAAGGCTCCTGGCTTCTCTGTTTCTTGCGGAGGATGGCGGTCGCAATAAGAGCTGCAATTTCATCCCGGGGTCTGAGGTCTGGTTCTGTTATTGATAGAAGTTCTTCCATGGGTTTGCTTCCAGGTTGTCGCTTACATTTATTTTGGCGAACTCTTATGGCTTTTGACCATGGCGTATTTGCGGCGAATGGAGGGGCTTTGTCGTATAATTGGTGGTGAATGCAGTGTTTGACAGAGAATAAATCAATGCTGTATATATATACAGGTGTCGTTAAATCTGGACCTCTTTTGTTGTGATGGCCCTTCAGTCATGAGGGTTAATTGATGCCGAACGTTGAATTTACCGATCAACTGCTAAGACGGTTAGATCCCGCTTTTTTCCAACAAATTTTATCCAACTCATTTGCTCTGGAGTTAAGAATCCCAGAAGTCTCTGGTGTCCGGAAGCAACGACAAGCCTTGTTGAATATGCTTCTTTTTGAGCATCCAGACCGGATTAAGGAGTTGAATCAGGTCTTTGAGAAGGTGTGTTTATTGTGTGATAGCAGTGGTCAGGATGCTCTGGAAGTGGTTCGAAGGGAGCTTCTTCCAGATGCAGCTAAAGATGACTTTTTATCATTGCCTAACCAATTTTATCGTAGTCTTTGGCTTTATAAGTACGATCAGCGGCTATTTGCCGAAGCCCTGGATAAACGACAACTTCGTATCCTTCGAAGAAATAGTAGACATTGTGCAGGGTTTGAGACACCGAGAGACATAGTGATTGCTGAAGATCATGAACTGCTATCGTTTCGCAGAACTATGGCCAAGGTTCTAATCTGTCCGTTGGATTCGATAGCTGCAGAGCTGTTCCCACGCTACGACATAGACGCTCCTGAGCAGCTGGATCATTATGAAATTCGTCTTCATTACAATTTGCCACCAGAGAGTGCTGGCCGGGTCGAGCAGCAACAATTGATACCGTGTGACATTTTGTTGGCCACCAGCGCATTCATTACTTACGAGCCTGATAACGGAGCGCTCTACGTTATGGCAGAAGATTCTCAGCTTTGGCAACAGGCGGCTAAGGCGGCGGTAGAGTGCGTACTGGGTATTGAATTCACAGCTCAACCCCTGGATGTGATTACCTATGATTATCAGAAACTGGCAGACCAGACATTCCAGCCCAGAGTCGCGGGATTGGAGAGTGTTTATGGTGCCAAGGTCACTCAGCTGGGTGTGAGAGGAAATAAGAGCTCGCTGCTGGTGAATTCACCAGTCAGTGACCGTGGAGATATTCATTCTCCCGCCATTGACCTTACTCAATCATCAGACTTTCGGTTTTCCGGTCGGCCTATCAGTCGTGCTGCCATCACGATTCATTTGCGTGGTAATGACGCATCAGAAAAAAACCGAACCGCCGTTATAAACCTTTCCGGTGAATCACGCTGCAGCTTTCGTTATAGTCGGGAGAGTGACAAGCGTGTGTGTCAGCGCTTCCTCGAACTCAATGGATTGATGAGAAGGACAGGGAATGAATTATCTGATGCCACAAACGACGGTTGATCTGTTTCGTTGTTTTGAAGAAAGTGCCGAGGAGTGGGTCACTCAGGCAGGGCATCAGGTTCAGGGTATTTTGTCCTTAACTCTGAATGCCTCGTTGAAATCGTTAGTAGGTTCCTCTGGCTGGTTTCATCGGGTAGGAGAAACCACGTCGGTATCTGTGCCTTTTGGGGAGGACTTCTCAGAAGAAGATCTTCACTATGATCCTGCCAAACGCCACTATTTTTATACCTGCCCTGAAACACTGTTCAAGATAGCGGTTGATGAAAGCGATGTCGCTATTTTATCTCTCGATTGCGATCGGCTGTTGTCCAGTCTGGCGGATCTTCTTGATATTCCAAACCGTGAACGGGATGAGTTGAACTCTCCGAAAGCGGATGGTCATTTGTGGCGTTTAGGTTCCGCTCGTTTGTCGGATGGATTTCATTATCCGATTTGGTTCTGTCGTGGAGCACAGAGTCATTTAACCACTTTAGATGGCACGTTACGGCAACTATCGAACCGGGATCGTGGATTGATTCTAACAGCGCATCAAACCTTCCCCATGCATTATCGGTTACCGGCCGGATTTTATTGTTTGTCCATTGCTCAGGCGCTGCATACCTATGGCAATGGAAGCACAATCAATCGCAAGCGACTTTACCAGGCTGTCGTGCATCCAGGTCAGAACCAAAAGGACAGTCCTGTTTTTTACGACAACATCAGTAAAGAGTTAGTCATTGCCGGCAAAGAACCCTGGCTTCTGCAGGGAGAAAATCAACCGGCAGCGGTAGAGTATTTGTACAAACAAGCTCTGGCTGGGCATTGGGAAGTGAAAGCCAGTGATATTTTATTGGCGGTGAAAAGGGCAAATCATAAACCGCAAACGTGGACGGTGAAGCGGCTTCCGGAGCTGTTTAATGGTAAGGGGTGGGAGCATTACCTAACCAGCACTCGCCGTGGTTACTACGGTTTCAATCTGACCTGAAATAATTATCTACCTCAGTGCATGATGGCCACCTTCGGGTGGTTTTTTTTGCCCTGAATTTTAAAAAAACACATCAGTTCATGTAGGTCTCACATTATATCTCACATTTTGGGGGCTGACGGTCTCACATTTTACTTTCGATAATTTACTCACGTTCTGACAACAAACGAGAGGAGGCGATGAACGTGAACAGAAACAGCATGAGCCAGACAGAGCTGGCAAAACGCTGGAGTATTTCCCAGCGAACCCTTGAGCGCTGGCGCTCATTAGGGTGGGGGCCTACCTACCACAAAATGGGGGGGCGTGTGATCTACATGACACGTGATGTAGAAGCGTATGAGGCACAGACTGCCATGCGTTCAACATCCGAGCACTGTCGTGTTATAGCAGCAGGAGGTCAATCATGAGTCCTGACCTGCAAGCCATTACCAATATACGTATCAGTGATCTGTCTGCAAAATCCGGTGAGGAATTACTCAAGCTGGTGGATAGTGCTGAAAAACAGTTGGTTGAAACACAGCGAGCAAGGGATTGGTTGGAGTCTGCCATTGCATACAAGTATGTCTATAGGTCGACCAATATTCGTTCAGAACTTGGTCAGGAATTTGGCTTTATTCATTTTGAAGATGGTGCGGTCAAAGTCACTTCGGAAATCCCTAAAGCCATTACCTGGGATCAGAAGAAACTGGCAGCCATTGCGGAAACCATCCGTAACCAGGGAGAAAATCCTGAAGAATTTATGGAGGTACAGTACACCGTTCTGGATGCCCGCTTTGATGAGTGGCCGGAAGTGATGCAGAACGCATTTCGACCTGCTCTTACTATCGAACAAGGGACGTCTAAGTATCGTTTGTCGCCTAACTACAGGGAGGTGAGACGATGAGTTTACCCATTTTGACAGCGGAACAACGAAGTCAGGAACGCAAGGGAATTAAGAGTGTACTTCTTGGGCGGAGTGGAGAAGGTAAGACGACTCAGTTGAAAACGCTGGACCCTCAAAGCACGTTGTTTATGGATTTAGAAGCCGGTGATCTTGCGGTGCAGGATTGGGAAGGCGACACCATTCGACCAACCACCTGGACTGAATTTCGCAACGTTGCCGTTTATCTGGGAGGTCCGAATCCAGCCCTGCGAGATGATCAAGTCTATTCCAAAGCACACTACGAAGCCGTATGTGAAAAGTATGGTGATCCGTCTGAACTGGATAAATACGACACCTACTTTATTGATTCCATCACGGTATTGGGTCGGCTTTGCTTCCAGTGGTGCAAGAGCCAACCCCAGGCCTTCTCGGAGAAAACCGGTAAGCCAGATACTCGGGGCGCATATGGCCTTCATGGTCAGGAAATGATTGCAGCGCTGACTCACCTCCAACATGCCCGAGGCAAGAACGTCGTGTTCGTGGCCATTCTGGAAGAACGCGTGGATGACTTTAATCGGAAGCTCTACCAGCTGCAGATTGAAGGTTCTAAAACCGGGCTGGAGATGCCAGGCATTGTTGATCAGGTGATTACCCTGGTCAGCTTACCAGATGAGGAAGGCAATCTCCGTCGTACCTTTGTATGCTAGACACTGAACCCTTACGGCTACCCAGCCAAGGATCGCAGTGGTCGCCTTGATCTGTTCGAGCCACCACACCTTGGCAGGCTGTTTCATAAAATCCGGACCGCTGAACGTCAGCCGGTCAATTTTGATAACCCAGCCCCTGAAACCACTCTTAACAATAAACAGGAAGCATAATCATGTCCCAGAAAAAATCATGGAACGATTTCAATGATGCTGTTGAACAGAACCAGCATGACATCATCCCTTCAGGCACGCTCGTTAAGGTGCGTATGACCATCAAACCCGGTGGCTACGATGACCCGAATATGGGTTGGACAGGAGGGTATGCCACCCGTGGCGATACCGGTGCTATTTACCTTAATGCCGAATTCACAGCGCTGGCAGGGCAGTATGCCAAACGTAAAGTGTGGTCACTCATTGGTATGTTCAGCCCCAAAGGGCCTGAGTGGGAGAGCATGGGCCGCTCTTTTGTTCGAAGCATTCTGCAGTCAGCCCGAAATATCAAACCGGAGGATAACAGTCCACCGGCGTATAAGGCTCGCCAGTTGATGTCGCTGTCTGAGTTGGATGGTATTGAATTTGTGGCCAAAGTGGCTTTGGAAAAGGATCAATATGATGAACCTAAGAATGTCATCAAGCAGGCTATTACTGCGGAGCACAAGCAGTATGCCCAACTGATGCACAGTGTTGCCTCGACAGGTCAAGCTCCGCAAGGTCAAAGACTGTCTCCTCATGAATTGCAGTCTGAGTTGTATCGGGGACCGGATCAGGCTCCTCATCCTGCAGAGAGTTATGGCAGCCAGTGGGATTAACCTCTGGTTGAAATATGAATCCATAATTGCCCACCAGCAGGTGGGCTTCTTTTTACAGGGACGCTGAGCAATGAATAACGGATGGCTCAATTTCAATACGGCTGCTGAGCAGCAGTCTCCGGAGCTGTTACCCGCAGAGGATATTAAACGACGCATTCAGGAACGACTGGTGGACTACCTGGCTGCGATGTTTCCCAACGGTAAGCGACGGGGTAACAAGTATGTAATGGGTAATGTTCAGGGGGATAAAGGTAAGAGCCTGGAAGTCTCATTGGATGGAACCGATACTGGACTTTGGCATGACTTTGAAAACGGAGAAGGTGGTGACATTGTCAGTCTGACCGCAGCTATTCATGGGCTCGATGCTAAGAATGATTTCCCTGAGGTTATTCGTTTTATGGCTGATTGGTTGGGTATGCCATCAACCAGTCCACCAGCAGTGGCAAGCTATCAGGACGATTACGAGGACCTTGGAGCGCACACTGGCAAGTGGGATTACCATGATGCTGCAGGTAATTTAATCGCCTGTGTCTATCGGTACGATACCCCAGATGGTAAGGAATTCAGGTCCTGGGATGTTAAGGCCAGAAAAACCAAAGCACCGAATCCAAGACCTCTCTATAACCAACCTGCTATCAAAACGGCTACAGACGTCTGGCTGGTGGAGGGTGAAAAAGCTGCTCAGGCATTAATAGACAATGGCTACTGTGCCACCACGGCAATGAACGGAGCCAAGGCACCCGTTGATAAAACCGACTGGTCACCACTAAAAGATAAGAGGGTAATGATTTGGCCGGATAATGATGAGGCCGGTTTAGCTTATGCACACAGTGCAGCCAACGCCATCGCTGAGATTGGCGCCACCAGCGTCGTTACTTTTAAACCTCCGGAAAACAGTTATGAGAAATGGGATGCGGCAGATGCGGTGGCTGAAGGCTTTGATATCCGACAGTGGATGGTGACGACACAACGGAAAACGCTTAAAGAGTCAGTGCCCTTTTATCGATTTGGAGACCTCCTTGATGATGACTCTCCCATGCCGGACGACTTGCTTAGCCCGAGAGTATTGACCTCAGGCGGCATGCTGGTGGTGGGTGGTGCGCCCAAGGTAGGAAAGAGTGACTTCCTTTTGAATTTACTGGCTCATATGTCTGCAGGATTAACCTTTCTTGATATGCGCCCGAGCAAACCGCTGAAGACTTTTTACCTTCAGGCAGAGGTTCAATATCACTATTTACGCGAACGAGTAAAACAGCTGCCTCTGGAGCAATATCAGCTGTCCGATGTAAGGGAGAATCTGGTGGTGACGGCAAGGTTGAACCTGATATTGAATGCTAAAGGGATGCCCCTGATTTTAAGGGCAATACGAGATGCTTTTCCTGAGGGACCGGACGTCATTGTTATCGATCCCATCCGAAATGTTTTTGATCCTGGCCCTGATGGCAGCAGTGAAAATGACAACAATGCCATGCTGTTTTTTCTGAAAGAACGGGTAGAACAGTTAAGGGATATTGTGAATCCAGAGGCTGGGCTCATCCTGGTTCATCATACAAAGAAAATGAGTAAACGACAGTTAGAGGAAGATCCGTTTCAAGCTTTGTCCGGTGCCGGAAGTTTGCGTGGCTATTACACCTCAGGGATGCTGCTGTTTAAACCGGAAGAGATGGAACCCGAGAGAATGTTGTATTACGAGCTGAGGAATGGACCATCACCGACAGCGAAGAGAGTCATTAAAAAAGAGGGGCAAGGGTGCGAAGCGCCTCCGAATGGTATTCGGATTGCGGGTGAGGAAATGGGACGCAAGCACGATGCAGAGCGGATCAGAAAGCGTGAGGTTATTGTTAATCTGCTTTTTCAAGAGGCTCTGCAGGGGCGGGTTTACACTTCCAATCAATTTGCCCAGGCATTTGAAAATCAGGCCGGACTTGGGGCCAGCTCGACGATCCGGGATCGCATTAATGTGCTGAGCACTAAAGGCTATATCAAGTTCTTTAACGACCATGATGAATACAATTTATCGCCACCGTTGAGGAGCACTCAGGGGTATCTCTGTGTTGAAAATATGGAGCTGGGCAACGATGGAAATCCATTATGCAGGGTGCTGCCGACGCACTATAAATGCGCTCAGACTTCCGCAAATTTACCTGTTGAGGATCCGGAGCAATGGATCTATTACGACCAGCATTGAAGATCATTTGAGTTGCTGGCGAGTTGCCAGCGAGTTGCTGAAAATGGGGAGTTGCTGAGTTGCTAGATTTGTCCAGCAACTCAAAAAAAATAAACAAATCAGGCTGTTAAGTGAAACCTGAGTTGCTGGATTTTAAAAAGTTAGCAACTCAACCCAGCAACTCATAACTGTTTGAAATCTATTGTTTTTGTTGAGTTGCTGAGTTGCTGGATTCTTTTATATATAAATATATACGGACGAGCCTCCTTCAGGTCGGTCCCGTCCGTATAAGAAATCGCAGGAGGCGATGCCATGTTGACCATTGACGAACTCAGAGATCGATATCGGGAAGCCTGGCTGGTGGCTCGCAGAGTGCCCTCCGGATTAAACCTCGGGCACTCGTCGTATTGGCCTGAATTTAATCCCAACCGCTGGGAGGTTTATCACTCGGAGGGTGTTCAAGCAAAATCACTACAACCGTCGGGAGATGCCGTGGATCGGATGATCGAGTGTATGCGCTGGTTGCGGTGGCTCAGTGAAGACGAACGATCACTGGTTTGGTTACGAGCAGCGGGATTACCCTGGCGTGATATCGCCAAAGAGTCAGGCTTGTCTCGGATGACCGCTTCCAGGCACTGGAGAAAAGCTCTGATGCAAGTGATTTTACGTCTAAACCAGAGAGGGAGTAGCGTGAATTTTCGGGATGCAAAGTGTTAGAGCGGGGTAGAGCGTAGAAAGCGTACTTTTCAGAGTGGGACAAAATCAGCATTTTGGTTCATAGTTATCGCTAAGCTCGAAGCAAAGTACATCCAAGCCCCGCACCACTATCGGTCCGGGGTTTTTTATTACCTGTTTTTCATCCTTGTTCACGGAAGAACCATGGCCAGAATCCTCGTCGAATCCATCGAACATCGCTCTGTTGCCAGCCTGACACCCTACGCCAACAATGCCCGTACGCACTCCGATGATCAGGTGAACCAGATTGCCCGCTCCATCGAGGAGTTTGGATTTGTGAATCCGGTGCTGGTGGGCAGCGATGATGTGATCGTAGCAGGCCATGGTCGTTTGATGGCGGCTAAGCAGCTGGGGATGGAAACCGTACCGGTGATTGTTCTTGGGCATCTGACTGAGACTCAGCGACGAGCGTTGGTGATTGCGGATAACCAGATTACCACCAATTCCGGCTGGGATGAGGAGCTGCTGAAGCTTGAATTGACTGAACTGGACGCACTGGATTTTGATCTCGACCTGATGGGCTTTTCCGATGATGAGCTGGATGGGTTGCTGTTGCCCGATGAGGTCGAAGGTCAGACCGATGACGATGAAGTGCCGGAACCAGAGGAACATCCGGTCAGCGAAACAGGTGACCTTTGGGTATTGGGCGACCATCGTGTTCTCTGTGGCAGTGCAACCGAACAGGCCGATGTGGAAACCCTGATGAATGGTCAGCTGGCAGACATGACATTCACTGATCCACCTTACAACGTCGACTATGCGAATCCTGAGAAAAATGGCAAGGCCAAGAAAGATCGCCGAATCAAAAATGACAACCTCGGCACCGAATTTTACACCTTTCTATTGGCCGCCTTGAGCAACCTCCTCGCTGTGAGCAAGGGCGCAATTTACATCTGCATGTCGTCGTCTGAACTGGATACCTTGCAGAAAGCCTTTCGAGAAGCCGGTGGCAAGTGGTCCACGTTTCTCATCTGGGCCAAGAACACCTTCACTTTGGGACGCTCCGATTATCAGCGTCAGTACGAACCCATTCTCTACGGTTGGAAAGAAGGCTCAGAGCACTTCTGGTGCGGCGCTCGCAACCAGGGCGATGTCTGGTATTTCAACAAGCCTGTGAAGAATGATCTGCACCCAACCATGAAGCCGGTGGAACTGGTAGAACGAGCCATTCATAACTCGTCCAAGAGTCGCGACATTGTGCTGGATCTGTTTGGTGGGTCCGGCTCTACCCTGATCGCCTGTGAGAAGTCTCATCGCAGCGCAAGGCTCATGGAATTGGACCCGAAATACGTCGATGTGATTGTGCTCCGCTGGGAGGAGTACACAGGCAAGGAAGCCTATCTGGAATCAAACCAACTGACCTTTGAACAAAACAGGGACGACCGCCAGGGAAGGCGGAAGGGTCACCTTGCTATGGAAGGAAAGAGGGCCTAGAGGCATGGACGATCTCTCGCGCCGACTGGATCAGATTGATTCCAAGCTCGATAAGCTGAGCGATGCGGTGTCGAGGCTGGCTATGATCGAGGAACGAATTACGCATCAAACCACCAGTCTTACCCGTCAGGATGATCGTCTGGATGAACAGGATAAACGCATCAGACTTCTTGAATTTCAAGCCAGTCGTCGAGGGGTGATGCTCAACTACATAGAGCGGTTTGGTTGGATTGTGCTGACCGCAGCTATTGGTTTTTTGTCGTATTTCTTGAAGGGGTAAGTCATGGGTAAGCGTACGGAAACCAACTACCTGATCGTTCACTGTTCTGCCACCAGAGCCAACCAGAACATCACCATCGACGATATCAAACGTTGGCACACCACCGAGCGGGCCTTTATCGATATCGGTTACCACTGGGTGATTGAACGGGATGGCTCTGTCAAACAGGGGCGACCTGTTGATGACTGGGGCGCGCATGCCAAAGGGCACAACCACGAGAGTGTGGGCATCTGTCTGGTAGGTGGCCTCGATAACAACAACCAGCCTGAAGACAATTTTACCTTACTGCAGAAGCGTATGTTGAAGCTGCTGATTGCCGGACACAAAGCTCTCTATCCTGATGTGGAAGTACGTGGCCACAACCATTTCAACGAACACAAAGCCTGTCCAGGCTTTCCTGTTGAGGTGTGGCTCTATCAGGAAGAGCTTCAGGGAGTTGACCTGTGAGTTGGACGGCTGCAGTTCCGCTGGTAGGGAAGGTGATCGATAAACTGTTCCCGGATGCTGACAACGCTGATCAGGCCAAGGTTGTCCTGGCTGAGATGATGATCAATGGTGAGATCAAGGAACTGGCTCAACAGGCTGGGATTATCACTGCAGAAGCGAAAGGTGATAGCTGGCTGCAACGGTGCTGGCGTCCTTTGGTGATGCTGACCTTTACGGCACTGATCGTGTGCCGGTGGATGGGCTGGGCAGCACCGGATCTTAGTGAAGAGGTGGAACTGAAACTGTTCGGCATCATTCAGCTGGGTATCGGTGGATACATTGCCAGTCGTAGTGTGGAGAAGGTGGCAAGAACGATTCGTTCGTAGTTTCAGCTTTATTTGATAAGGCCTTTGCTTGTAGTATCCGCGCTTTTTAAAATCAGGTTATCAGTGTGGTGCTAAAGCTAAGAAAGGTGTTGTCAGGAGCATTTGCATTAATCTTCTCCTACTTAATCAGTACATCAGTTATTGCGATTGATTTTCAAGCTGTAGAGAAGCAGGTTAAAAAATCAGAAAATGCTCTGTCAGCACAGATCAGTGTTGCCATGATGAATAGTGCAACTGACGAGGTGTGGAGTTATAACGGCAATAAACGAGTACCGATAACAAGCACATTTAAGACACTCCTGTGTGCCAAGCTTCTGCAAGATGTCGATCAAGAAAGGCGTGCATTGAGTGATAAAGTTAAATTAGAAAAGACGATGCTCGTTGATTACTCGCCTGTGATTGAAGGTTTTCTGGGTGAGTATGTGACGCTTGGTCAGGCTTGCTCTGCAACCATGCAGACCAGTGATAATACCGCTGCCAATATTGTTCTGGAAAATGTTGGTGGACCCAATGCTCTTACCAAATTCATTCGGAGTTACGGTGACCAGGTAACAAGAATTGACCGTTTTGAAACCGAATTAAATGAAGGGACGCCAGGAGATCCCAGAGACACTACATCTGCAGAAGCCATGCTTCATTCTATTGATACGTTACTGTTTGGTGACGCATTATCTGTCAGTTCAAAGAAACAGCTCACTCAATGGATGATTCAGAATACGGTCACGGGAAACTTGTTACGTTCAGTATTGCCGGAAGGCTGGGTGATTGCTGATCGTTCTGGTGCTGGAGGTTATGGAACTCGGAGTATTAATGCGGTGGTCTGGCCAGAGGATGGTAACCCTTGGGTCATTACCATCTACGTCTCAAACACGAAGGCAGCTTTTGAGGAACGGAATAAGGCAATTGTAGAGATAGGGAAAACGATGTTTAGAGAACTGGAAGCTTCCCAATAAAATAATATTGTCGTATAGCTGTGGTTTTGCCCCTGTTCATAAAAGTTCGGTTCCCTGCGGTCATGGCTCTGAAAGCCTCGTCATTAGAGGCTTTCTGCAAAGCGGAGGGACCCTGCGAACTCTTCGCTAATGCGGGTAGGCGACACCGCGGCGAATCACCAGCGACAGAGTGAAAAACGGGGTTGACACTGGTTGACAAAAAACGGCTCAGGCCAGTGTTTATGAGGGTTTCAGCGTCAACCAAATTATTTTATGTCAACCTACTTACTCTCCGTTGGGTTACAGATTGTCAACCAGCTTTCATTGACGTAGATCAATTCTTTTGATTCGGTAAATACGTAATCTGTAGTCATCCAGTGAGGGGTTGCCGAAGTCGAGGGGGCTTTGGAATCAGGCAAAAAGAACATCAAATGCCTGTTATCAGGACAAGAATAAATACCACTCCAATAATAATAAAAAACGTTTAACGCTGGCTTTGCCAGCACTTGCAGCCTTGCTCTGAGTAAGGTTTTTTATTGGATGATAAGCAATGCAGTGTCACAGTGACGTGAGCTGATGGAAGACCTGAAAACCAAGCAGGATGCCCGGGAATAAAAACGACTCAGGTCGTTCTCTATAAACCTCGCCCAGTGCGGGGATTTTCTTTTGGTGGCTTATTCACCGGTGATCAAAAAACAACCGGTAATCATTGGGAACTATATTTCGCTGTTTTTAAGACTATCTCACCGGTTGTGCACCGAGTTATCCACGGAATTAGTGGATGATTAACGTTTTGCTTCAAATGGTCGGTGCACCTGCCATTCACCAGCTTGTTGGATGAACAGTGTATCGATTTTCAAGCTTCGGGCCAGTGCTTTCAGGTGGTTCCATAAAGGTGAAAATCGGGGCTGATGATCCAGCCAGTCATCACCAAAGTCTCGATGCCTGGCAGTGGCCTGAGGACCGTCAATGTAATGCAGATCGCCCAACTGAATAAGCTGTATGGCAACAAACATATTTCGGTACCAGTGCTGCAGCAGGGAGTGCGTGAAACGGTTTGGGTGGAACAATCGGCAGGACATAAAATGGCCGTTGGATAATTCAACGGCCAGCAATATCGGTTGGTTCAAAGGACAGCCTCCAGCCCGGCAGTGATTCGATAAATCCGGTCCTGGCCTTCCGGCTTTTCCGATTCAATGGTCAGTCCCAGTCGTTTTTTCAGGGCTCCGGCAAACGTTCCCCGAACGGTGTGTTTTTGCCAGCCGGTTTGCTCCATGATGTCGGCAATGGCGGCGCCTTCAGGTCGGGCCAACAATTCAATCACCGTGTGCAGTTTCGTGCCGGTGCGAATCTTTCCCTTATCTTTGGAGACAGGTTTGTCATCAAGGCCAATGGCGGCTTTGCCCTGTGGGCTGATGTCGTAAGCATCCGGATCTTTCAGAACAATCAAAAAGCCCCGGCTGGTCAGGCTGTCCAGAACCTTTTTTCGGGCTCCGCCTTTGATGCTGAGTTCTGACAAATTGAGTGTTCCGGTTTTTGCGGCTTGTTTCAGAACACTTTCCTGGGATGGAGTAAGTTTGTCGTTTTTCATGGTGCCTCTCCTTTGCGAGTTATTGTTTTTGTCCATCTTTAAAACCTTGTTGGTAAGCTTCTTCCAGGGCGCTTTTGACGCACCAGACAGAAACCTCATTGAAATCTTCGGAGGTCTTCCGTTCACTTAAGGTGTCAAACAGACGATGTTTTTTGGCGATGGTTTCCAGAGCTTTTTCGAGGCGTTTGTTCATTGGGCTGTCCTTACTGACGCTTTGTTTTTGTTATGTACAGTTAGGCTCTATAACCGCGGGTTATCAAGAAAAACCAGATAATTATCAATTGCTTGGAGGGTAGGTCAGGCTCTGGCGGGGAATAAAGGGGACAAGCGGGGTTATGAAGCTACTGTCGCAGTCAGAATTCGCCAAACGTCAAGGTTGGAGCCGCCAGTATGTGGGTAAACTGGTCAGGTCAGGCAAGATTACCCTGGTTAATGGCAAGATCGACCCAGAGCATGCACAGGCCGCCATAAAGGCCCAGTCGGAACCTTCTACGGAGCTGCGGGTAAAGCCCCAAACGGACACAGCTTTCACCACAGCCCCCTCCGATTCACGACAGGCGGTGGATTTCGTCACTGCCCGCACCATGCGCGAAGCCTTCAAAGCCAAAATGGCTAAGATGGAGTATGAGGAGAAGGCGGGCAAGCTGACCGATGCTTCTAAAGTTAAGTCAGAAGCATTTAGGGCAGGCAGGATTGTTCGGGATGCATTGCTCGGAATACCGGACCGGCTGTCGGATGTGCTGGCAGCAGAACAAGATCCGGGGGAGGTTCGGCAATTGCTGGTGAATGAACTGGAAATGATTTTGAACGAATTAAGCGACAATTCGTAGATAAAACAACGCCCCGGTCAACGGGGCGATAATCCCAGTCCCTCCCGATTATTATTCTTATTGATCGGGCGACCATCCGTGGTCAAGGTTCCTTCCTGGAACGGTACTGAGCAGTCTTGCTTTGCACCTATAGATAACCACATTGCGTGCCAACTTTGTTCATTCCGCAATTACCAAAGGCTCAGGTAGTAACGGCTGCTTTACGTAATCTTTAGATTTGGGTAGTCGTTACGTCCGTTTGTCACGGATATAAACAAACAACTGTATGAATAGTCCTTATTTTTCAGGCTTTTTTGCTGGTTTGAAGCCGGATACCCGTATGACGGTTTCAGAATGGGCGGATGAACATCGCATCTTGCCCATGAAGTCGGCAAAGGAAGCAGGACGATGGCGAACCGTTAGAACGCCCTATCTGAAAGAAATCATGGATTGTCTGTCACCGTCGTCTTCCGTAGAACAGGTGGCCTTTATGAAGGGTGCTCAGGTGGGCGGTACCGAGTGCGGAAATAACTGGCTTGGCTATGTGATTCATCACACGCCAGGACCCATGATGTATGTGTTGCCAACGCTGGACATGGCCAAGCGAACTTCCAAGCAGCGTATCGCACCGATGATTGAGGCGATGCCGGTGTTGCGAGAATTGGTGAAAGATCCGCGCTCCAGAGATTCTGGCAATACCCAGATGGTGAAGGAGTTTCCAAACGGTGTACTGATTATTACCGGTGCGAACTCGGCGACCGGGCTACGTTCCATGCCTGCCCGTTTCCTATTTCTGGATGAAATAGATGCCTATGAAGACGATGTAGACGGGGAAGGCAGTCCGATCAATCTGGCGATTAAACGGACAGCGACGTTTTCCCGTAATCGTAAGGTCTTGATGGTTTCAACGCCCAATATTGCCGGGGCCAGTAAAATTGAATCGGCTTATCAGGCCAGTGACCAGCGGCAATACCATGTGCCGTGTGTGAAGTGCAGCTACCTGCAGCCTATCGAATGGCAACAAATCCGATTTGAGAATCAAGATCCGGAAACTGCCTGCTTTGAATGCATCAACTGCCAACACCGAATGGGCGAACACGATAAACCCAAACTATTGGGTGGCGGTCAGTGGATTCCTATGAATCCTGAAGCCAATGGCAAAATCCGAGGCTTCCACTTGAGCTCGCTCTATAGCCCCAATGGCTGGTACAGCTGGAAGGATGCAGTCGCTGATTTCTTAGCTGCCAAAGACAATCCCATTCTCTTGAAAGACTGGACCAATACCGTCCTCGGTCAAACCTGGCAGGAGCAAGGGGAGACCGTTGATCATGAATTGCTCTACCAGCGTCGTGAACACTACCCAGTAGAAGTCCCTTGGTCAGTAGAAGTGTTGACCTGTGGTGTTGATGTTCAGGATGACCGAGTCGAGTTTGAAGTGGTGGGTTGGGGAGCCGGTGAAGAGAGTTGGTCCATTGATTATGTTCGGCTTTACGGTGACCTGTCCCGGCCTGATATCTGGAAGATCCTGGCTGATCGACTGCGTAAATCCTATCGCAGGCAAGATGGTGTATTAATGAACCTTGCCCAGATCTGCATGGATTCTGGCGGGCATTTTACAGATGAGGTTTATGCCTTTTCCCGAAAGCAGGGTTCGGATTGGCTCATACCGATCAAGGGTGCATCTCAAGCCGGTAAGCCCATCGCCACCTTCCCGAAAACCCGAAACAAGAAAGGTGTCTACCTGACGTTGGTGGGCACCGATACCGCAAAAGAACTGGTCTATCAGCGTTATCGCATTCTTGAACCGGGAGCAGGCTATTGTCACTGGCCCATCATGGATTGCTTTGATGAAGATTACTTCAAGCAGGCCACTGCTGAAGAGAAGGTTCGTAAATACAAACACGGTGTTGCCTATTTTGAGTGGGATGCCAGAAAGAAACGAAATGAAGCTTTGGATTGTCGGGTGTATGCATTAACGGCGGTGCGAATCCTGCAACAGCATCGAGGCTTAAATCTGGAACAACTGGCAGCCCAACGGCCAGAACCAGAAGTGCAGATGGAGCAAGATGAGCCTACGGATATAGCCGCCAATCGACACCGACGAACCTCTCGCAGTACCTACCTGAACGGATAATCACCATGATCACGGATGCTGAATATCAAGCTCTGAAGCGGGCCGTATTGCTGCGGGAAACGAGAACGGTTGAGTTTGAAGGCCAAAAAGTGGAATACGCCAGTTTTTCCGAGATGGAAAGACGACTGCAGGCCATTGAACGGGAGCTGGCGAAGCAGCAAAAGCGGCCTCGCCAATATGGCATTTATTCCAGAAGTGGCATCTGATTCATCGCCAGAAATGCAGTACTGCAATCAGTGCAATGAACAAGACAATCAGGGTGGTGATCGATTGTCGCATCTGATCACTGGTAAGTATGCGTGGGTCGTCTTTTTTTGTGCCATGTGGGTCACTGAGCAGGCTGGGTGCCACGTTCGCCATCATCAAAAAAATACCCAGTACCAGCACTGAAATCACTACGGCCTTCACAAGCTACCTCTCCATTTCTTACTACTTTCTATACAAGAAGGATGTGCACCTTTGTTTGACAGGTTACGACAGAAATGGTTGCAGACGGCACGAAATTTAGCCTACACCTCCGCAGGTCGGGGCGCAGGAGTCAGAGTTGGTCGGCCCCATCATCTGGTCCGAACAATACGCTGACCGGTAATCTGGGGACGTTGATCAATCGATCCAGAGCGTCCATTCGTAACGATCCATGGGCGGCTTCCGGGTTAGAAAAGCTGGTCGCGAATATTGTCGGTACAGGTATCAAACCCAAGTCCGAAGCGACCAATGACCAGTTCCGAAAGAATCTGCAGGCCCTGTTTCTGGATTGGTCTGATGAATCGGATGCGGATGGTCAACTGGATTTTTATGGTCAGCAATCGTTGGCGGTTCGCTCCATGTTGGAGGCGGGTGAATGTTTTGCCCGGTTGCGACCCAGAAAACTATCCGATGGTTTGAGTGTCCCTTTGCAGGTCCAATTGCTGGAAGCGGAGTTTGTGCCCTGGGATTACAACGATGATCTAAAACGTGGTCATAAGATCCGAGCAGGTATCGAATTTAATGCCTTGGGTAAGCGGGTGGCGTATTGGATGCACCGACAGCATCCATCCGATTACACAACGTTGGATACTGCCGACCTTCGTCGTATTCCTGCAGATCAGGTACTCCACCTCTATGAACCACTAAGGCCCGGCCAGCTGAGAGGACAGCCGTTGCTGACCCAAGTGCTCTTGCGGATGTTCCACCTGGACAAGTTTGATGACGCGACCTTGCTGCGGCAGGAAATCGCTAACCTGTTCACCGGCTTTATCACCAAGCCTGCGCCTGATGGTGATAAGGTGGATCCGTTGACCGGCAGGCCTATTGTTTATGATCTGCAGGGCGTACCCATGGTGGCCATGGAACCAGGCACCATGCAGGAACTGTCACCCGGTGAAGAGATTACCTTCAATACACCACCGGGTGCGGCTAGCAATTATCCCGACTTTATCCGTCAGCAATTGATGGCCGTCGCGGCAGGTATCGGTTTGCCCTATGAAATTCTATCCGGGGATATGAAAGGCGTCAGTGACCGGGCATTGCGGGTAGTACTGAATGAATTCCGACGACGAATACAACAGATTCAGCACAACCAGCTGGTGTTTCAATTCTGTAGACCGGTCTGGAATCGGTGGTTGGAAATGGCGGTATTCAGCGGAGCCATTCACGCTCCCCGTTTTGATCAGAAAAGAGCGGACTACCGACGGGTGAAATGGATTCCCCAAGGCTGGCCCTATATGCACCCTGTGCAGGATATGCAGGCCCAGAATCTGGCAGTGCGCAGTGGCTTCAAATCTCGTTCTGAAGTGGTGTCTGAACAGGGTTATGACAGTGAACAGATCGATGACGAGATAGCCGCTGATAATCGTCGGGCAGATGAACTGAGTCTTCAGTATGAAAGCGATGGTAGACAGTCATCTCAGTCTTCCACTCAACTCTCTTCACAAGAAAAGGATGAAAGCCAGGATGAGCAAGAAGAAACCTCTCAACAATAAGCCGTGGTACACGTTAAAGAATCAGGCTGACCAACCTGCAGAGTTACTGATCTACGATGTGATTGGTGACTGGGCGGGTTTATCCGCACGACAGCTGGTTAATGATCTGAAAGATATCGACACCAATGAAATCACGGTGCGTATTAACAGCCCCGGTGGATCCGTATTTGATGGCATCGCCATCTACAATGCTCTGCGCTACCACAATGCGCATATTCATGTTCGGATTGAAGGGTTGGCCGCCAGTATCGCCAGCGTGATTGCCATGGCTGGCGACACTATTCATATGGCCGCCAATGCGTTGATGATGATTCATAACCCCTTTGGCTGGGTGGGCGGTGATGCCGAGGAGCTCCGTAAAGTGGCGGACATGCTGGATAAAACCACAGAAGTGATTGCCCAGACTTATGCAGCAAACAGTGGGCTGGAAGTCAGTGAAATTATCACCTTGATGAATGATGAAACCTGGCTTACCGCAACCGAAGCAGAAGGCCATGGTCTGGTAAATGTGGTGGATGAACCGATGCAGTTGGCTGCACACTTTGATCTCAGCGCCTTCAACCATGTGCCACAACCACTGCTCCAACCACAAGTTGGAACGGATCACGAGCCTGATGGAGAGGCTGAATCAACTCATGCGTTGGCTATCGTCTCGCTCTGCAATAAGGCCGGTTATCCGGAAATGGCTGAGAAATTTATTCGCAACAAGCAGGGTGTAGACGATGTCCAAAGTCGTCTGACGGAATGTGAAACCATCAAGTCGTTGTGTGCTGCAGCTCAATGCAGTGATCGTGCAGCCAGTTTTATCCAGTCCGAAAAGTCCACAGAAACGATCAGAACGAAACTGTTTGATCTGCTCACCAGGGAAGAGGAAACACTGGACAACTCCCTGACACCCAGTCAGCAGAATCAAACCATCAAGCCACTGATTGATACCCGCGCCGTGTACCAAAAACGCAATCAAACCGCTGCTTAACCTTCTCACTCCCAGCCTCAAAGGAACTTAGGTTTTTTTTGAAAAACGAGTGGGTAGATACAGTTGATTCGTATGAGACTGGTGGCTGAGCACTGCTTATTTTTACTGATTAATATGGCGCGTCTGGCGAAAACATGGCCAGCTTCAGCAACTAATTTCCCGCATAAAAGTAAAAGTAATCATGGTGTTATAAATTTATGGCGGATTTTTTTTGGTTGGTTAATAAACGATTGTGTTAATCGACTGTCCTACCTATACAAATACCCAAGGGAGGTTTACATCATGCAGGCAATCAATGTAGGCGGAGAATTATGCCCAGCTTCAGTTATGGAACTTGGAAATGCCTCTAATGAAGCGCAATCCAAGTACTATTCTATTTGTGATCACGCAACAGCAGTCTTCGCCCGAAAAGGCGTCAAGATAAATCATGATTCCGTATACCAGAAACCACTCTCATTGCTGCAGCAACATTGCGCCCTCCAAGACAGGGGCTCAATTATTCCGCTCAATGTAAACGCCTGCTACCCGAAGCCTGATATAAAGCTTGACGATACTTCAGCTACATTTTTGGGTGCACTGTTGAAGGCTGAAACTGGTCCCGAAAGTAGCGATCGCTGGGGCGACATAATTTATAACAGAACCAATAATCAACAATGGGGTAGTTTTAAAAGTTTAACCAAAGAAACTTATCTCCCAAAAATGTATGCGTTTCTTGGTATGGAGCCGACAAAGGCTACCGAGTACGTTGAAGCTCTCTGTAAACGTCTGCAAACCGAGATTGACACACTGCAATCAAACTGACTTGATTTATTGGTTAAAGCGACTGGCTGAATGCGAAATTATCAAATTAATGTGCTGCTCCGCCGTAAAGTCGATCAGGCATTGGCCGCACATCCATACTCTGGGCTCAGAGCATTCTGAGATTGGGTTTCTACGACGCTCGTGTGGCTCATGATTATGTGAAAGATGCTTACCATCGTTATCAGGACAGTGCTTTGCTCAGAAACGATCCCAAGTCCGGTTTCCGTTTTGGTGATGTCGACTGGGAAGAATATCGGGGGCAGGTGGGTGATATTCCGTTCATCAAATCCGATGAAGCCTACGTCATTCCCGAAGGCACCGGCATCTTCCGAACTTGGTTTGCACCGGCAGATTATATCGAGACGGTGAGCACCATCGGCCTGCCCAGGTACGCCAAACAGAAGACATTGGACTTCGATAAAGGCGTGCAGCTGCACACCCAGTCTAATCCGTTGCCTGTCTGTTTGAAGCCCCGGGCGGTGATCAAATGCAAAATGAACTGAGTGATCTGAACCGGCATGTGCTGGCCACCTTTGGTCAGCCGGTGATGATCTTTCGGGAGGATGTGCTACTGGTAGAAAGTCGGGGCATTCTCTCGAAAGAACTGGTTCCTGTTGGTCAGTTTGATTCAGTGCTGCAAACGGTGACAGTGGTGAGTTTGCCTGCGGAGTTGGAACTTCAGCGGGGTGATGAGGTGCAGTCTGCCGATCAGCAATGGACCGTGGATTGCAAACTGAAAGACAACGGTCAAATGATCTGGTGGCGGCTCCATGAAGCTTGACCTGGAATTGGACGGCACTGTGGATGAGCTGATTTCACAGTTCCATTACGCACCGGAGAAAGTCAGTAAAGCCATCGCCCGATCTCTTCGCAAACTCTCACGGTTTGCGGAGCGCAGAGTATTGAGAGAGTTAGCAAGACAACAGAACATCACTCAGAAGGTGCTGAAGTTTCTGGGGCGAGTCAGGGTTTCACTTTATAAACCCGGCGATCGGGCATCAAAGCACTACAGCCTGGTGATTTGGATTGGTGCTCTGGATATCCCTGCTCACTATCTGGGTAAGCCAGTGCCGTCTAAAACAGGGGTGAGAACTGGCCGCCATTTTTGGGAAGGCGCCTTTCTGATGCAGCCGGTGAATGCGACGCACCCTATGGTGTTCGAGCGAAAAGACGACTGGCTGCACAAATTTCAACGCTCTAAAAAATCCGGGCGCATGATGTGGATGGGCCTGCCATTGGAAAAGAAAGAAGTGGCTATCTGGCATTCGGCCAGTGACGTGTTGCGGAAGCTGGAACCGGTACTGCTTGACCGGTTTGCCACGTTGATGGAGCAGGAGCTCAACTATGTCTTCAACATCGAATCCTGAAGCCAGAATTGTTGAAGCGCTTGTTTATCGTCTGACTGAAGTGACATCGACTGTTCTATTGGGATACTCCGCGCTCGGGTTGAATGATGAACTGCCCACTCCGGCGATTTTGGTTCAACTGGAATCTATACAAGAGCAAGGCCGACAGGGCAGCCGCAGAAAAATGAGCATGGCGTTGAATGTCAGTGTGGTGATCAAAACGGATGAAGACAGCACTTACACCTTGATGGGCCTGACCCGTTTGGTGAGGGAGCTGTTCGCCAGTAGTGAACGATTTACACCAGAAGCTCGCACTGTTCAATTTAGTGAAACCCAGTTCGATATCGCCCCGAATCATGGTCACCTTTCCTTCGCAGATATTCAGCTGACCATCGATGTCATTCTCTGAACCTATTCCCAAAACAACCTCAAATGCAGGAGCATCCTATGTCCACAGTGGATCGTAGCTTTATTGGCGCAGGCAGTATTCATATCCAGCCCTATGACCAGTCAGCCCCTTTGCTGCCCATTGGCAATGTCAGCGAGTTTACCTTCAGCTTTGAAGAAGATCGTAAGGAACTGAAAAACTACCTGGGCGGTGGGGGTAATCGCAATGTTATCAGTCGAGTGTCGGGTATTACCGCCAATGTGGTCGCCCATGATTTTACTGCCAGCAATATTTCACTGGCACTGAGAGGTAATGTCACCAATGGCAGCACCAGTGCAGTAATGGATGAAGAGTTGGTCAGTCATGGCGTTGTCGGTGAATTGATTCCTTTTAAACGACTACCGGATCGGGAGCAGCCAATTACGGTAAAAGACAGTCTGGAAACAGCACTGGTGGCCGGAGAGGATTACGAACTGACCCAATCGGGTATCAAAGTCATTGATGGCGGTGGGATTGATGATCAAGGCGTCAAAGTCAGTTACACACCGTTGGCCACTAACATGGTTCAGGCATTGGTGGAGTCCGGTCGTGAGTTCGTTCTGTTTATGGAAGGACTGAACGATGCCCAGGAAGGGTTGCCATTCAATATCCGGGTTCACCGTGTGAAGTTTTCTCCAGTGCAAAACCTGGGCTTTATCTCCGATGACTTTGCCAATATTCCACTGCAATTGGATGTGCTGTCGGACCCAACGGTTACCGGTCAGGGCTTGAGTCCGTTTATGCAGCTAGATCTGGCCCAATAACCCACCGAGTCGCCTATGCCTTCCATCAAAGAAACCGCGCTTCGGCTGGTGCTGAAAGCGCGGGATACCCTGTCACGTCCAGTGAAAGAATCAGCCGCTTCGCTGGAGTCCCTGCGTGGGGAAGCGAAAACGCTCAAGAGCCATCTTACTGAGTTGGAAAAGCAGCAGCGGTTACTGTCGTCTTTCCAAAAGCAGACAGTGGCCGTTCGTGAAGCGGGCAGAGCATTCAGGGAAGCCGAGGATAAGGTTGAAGGGTTAGCCCGGGAATATCAGCAGGCTGAGAAACCCACCAAAACGTTGCAGCGCCGGCTTGAGTCAGCCAGAAAATCGGTAACGGCTGCCAACCAGTCATATCAACAGCAGCGGCACAAACTGGCTGAGTTACGTCAGGGGTTAAAGCAGGCCGGGCTTTCAAACCGTGACTTAGCTCGGCAACAGGACAGAGTCACCCGGGAGGTTCAGGAAACATCAGCCGCGTTTGGTAAAGCAACCCGACGAGTCAAAGAAGCCTCGCGAAACTTCCGACGTTCTGGTTTAAAAAACGTGGCCAGAGATGCTGAAAAGGCATCATCCGGTATTGGTCGTTTAACCCGACGCTTTGCCGGATTGGTCGCAGCGACCGCTGGACTGTACACCATCAAGCGCAGCATTGAGTCAATTCTCACCACGGGTGATAAGTTTGAACGACTCAGCGTTCAGCTGGAAGCCATAATGGGTTCCATGGCAGAAGGCGAACAGGCACTGGCCTGGATCAAAGATTTCACCAAGAACACACCTTTCCAGCTAGAAGAAGTCTCCGAAGCCTTTGTACGACTAAAAGCGTTTGGTCTTGATCCCATGGATGGCACGATGCAAGCCATCATAGATCAGACTTCCAAACTGGGTGGTGGTTTTGATCGGTTGCGGGGTATTTCAGTCGGCATCGGGCAAGCCTGGGCCAAGCAGCGCTTACAGGGCGAGGAAATATTGCAGTTGGTTGAGCGGGGCATTCCGGTCTGGGAGATGCTGGAAAGCGTCACCGGTAAAAACGCTCTGGAACTTCGCAAATTATCAGAAGCCGGAAAGCTGGGGCGGGATGTCATTGCCGAACTTATTAAGGAGATCGGAAAAAGCGCAGACGGTGCTGCGGCAAAGAATATGACTCTGCTCTCTGGTTACGTCAGTAACCTGAAGGACAGCTGGAGCTACTTTCTGGATGAAGTTGCTGACAGCGGCGCGCTCGAATATGTAAAAAATCTGCTGGGCGATCTGGCGCTGAAAATCGAGGCGATGAATAAAGACGGTCGGCTTCAGGCTCTGGCGCAAAAAATTAGTGATGCGTTTGTTGCCATGGGGAACGCCATACAGGATGCACTGTCGGGTATCACCCTTGAAGACTTTGTGGCCAGATTACAGTCTGGCTTTACCACGATCACCACGGTACTTGATAAAGTAAAAACTACGTTTACCGTCACCAGCAACACCATTTCGTTTTTCTTCAACAGTTTTTCATTAGCGGTGAAAGGCTTTGCTTCTGCCTTTCTCTATACCATCGGTGAAATCATTTATGGCTGGGGAAAAATAGCCGAGGTGATGGGCGCTGATAATATTGCCAGAAGCCTGCAAGGCACCACCCATTATCTTCGCTCTCTTGGGAAGGAGTTCGCAAAGCAAACCGCAGAAGATGCCAACGATGCAAAAAACTCGTTAATCGGTATTTATGATGCGTTATCCAAAAAGCATCAAAGCACTCAGCAAGACATTCGTCGTGAAAATAAAGTCACGGTAGAAGCCGCTCGTGAAGAACAAAAACAATACCAGAAGGAACTGGAGCAAACCGGCAATGCCGCAAAGAAGACTGCAGAAACCACCAAAGCTGCGTTCACAGATGCGGCAGATGCCATCAATCAGATCAACGGCGCAGAAACCCGAACAGAGTTAGCCAGCCTTGGCGTAGCGATAGCGGAGGCGTTCACTGAGGGTACGCTTTCCCTTGAGGAGTACACCAAAGCCACCGAAGCGAGTCGGCAAAAACTGGCCGAGTTAGCGGCTGAATCAGAAAAAACCAAAGAAGCATTAAAAGACACCGGTGATGCAGCAGAGTCATCCGCGCAGCAGCAGGAAACCTCCGTTCAAAGTATGGCCGGAGCCATGGCCGCGCATTACAACCATCTCACCTCTGAATTAATGGGTATGAGTGCAGCCGCCCACGATGCCTTCGTGAATATGGGCAATATTGGAAGTGTCCAGGCTAATACTGCCATCGATGGAATATCGGAACTTAAAAACCAACTTCAGGAAACTAACGATCAGCTGGATAAGCTGAAATACGACCCCGTTGGCGACTTTGTCGGTATATCCACCTGGATGACGGAAACCGCAAGAAACGCAGCGTTTGTTAAAAAGGAATTTTTACAGCAAAAAATTGCCCTGGAAGACTTGTTGGAAAGTTATGAACAAGGTGAAGTCAGCGCTCGACGTTTTGTGCAACAGGGAGAGCGTACCGCTGAGACTCTTAACCTGCTCAATAATCAGGATCTGGACAGGCTCAATAACGCCATTCGCTCCGTAGAACAAACCATGTCGCAATTAGGCGACAGTTCACGCAATACCCTCGATAGCCTGCAGGATGAATTAGACCAACTTCAGGGCAAGCAGGATGATATCGAGAAACGCCGTTATGAAAACCGACAAAATGACCTCAAAGCCCAAAAGGAAGAAGCCGTTGCCAGTGGCGATCAGAAAGCCATCAAGAACCTGAATAAAGCCCTACAGGTCAGTGAACAGATATACAGCGAGCGACGCAGGCAGACGCAGCAGGAAAAAAGGAGTACTCGTCAACAGGATCAGGTTACCCAAACAGCAATGCCGACCAGAATTGAACGACAGCCACCACAGAAAGTCATCCGGCTTGAATATCCAAACGGCGGTGTGAATGTGGGCATTGCGCCTACCGATGAAACCAAACTACTGGAAGCCCTGAAAAACGCAGGCATGAGGACGCTTTAAAAGGAAAAAGCTATGCAACTGGACGACATTACCCTGCCGGATGATCTGCTCTGGATTAATGAGTTCGACTGGAACCCTGTGGAGCAAAATCTAGAGCGCAGCTTAACGGGCGCTTTGTTGGTACAGGAAGGTGAATTAAAACAAGGACGCTCAATGGAATTAAGTGGCGGTGACTCTGCAGGGTGGGTAACCCGTGATACCGTCGTCAGTTTACAAACCTTGGCGGAAACTCCGAATAAAATTATGCCTCTGGTGCTGCCAGATATGAGACTGTTTTCTGTCATCTTTGATCGGTCATCGGGAAGCCCAATGGTCGCGAATCCCGTTCTGGAGGAAGCCTATCCTGCTGTAGACAGTTATTACTACCTTTTGTTGCGACTGATCATTGTGCCTTGATGTTATTGAGGTGTTTTTAAGCAAGTGTACGACAAGAGCCTATAATTTGTGTCATCTATTAAATGTTGTCCTATGGTCTAGGTAATGCTGAGGCACAATGATGAGTAAACTGGCAGTCACCATAAAGAACGCGATCGCTACAGCGGTCATCGATAACCCTCCGGCAAATGTGCTAACCATTGAATTGATAAATGAGGTTAATGGTTTTCTTGAGTCATTAGAGAAGGATGATGAACTCAAAATCGTGATCTTTAAGTCAGCCAATCCGTTATTTTTCTCTGCACACTTAGATCTGAACCTCATTAACGGGACTCCAAATGGGCAAGCTGGCTGCATTGCATTCAGTGATATGATCAAAAATCTTAAAAAACTGCGGCAGTTAACCATAGCTGTGGTTGATGGTTGTGCGCGTGGCGGTGGCGATGAATTTGTGATGGCCTGCGATCTCTCGTTTGGTACAGAAAATGCGGCATTTGCTCAGCCGGAAATAGGCGTGAACATACCAACGGGTGGTCAAGGTGGTGTTCAGTACGCTCGCAGGATGGGTCGAAGCAAGGCGTTACTGGCATTATTAACGGGTGGCGATTATTCAGCCCAAGAAGCAGAACGATTAAATATCATCACAAAATATGTTCCTAGATCAGAAATGGACAGTTTTCTGGATATGCAGCTGAGCGTACTTGGTCGTTTGGATTTGCGTGACATGGTGATGTACAAAGATATTGTGGGTACCTCCATTCTCAGCGAAGATGGCGGTGTTGAGTTAGAGCTCAAATACTTTTTAGAACGAGCTAATGAAGAAAAATCACAGACAATATTTAAAGCGTTTTTAAACAACGGTGGACAAACTGAACGAGAGGCAACCGACTTCATGGGGATTTTTGTTGATACGGTTGCAGAGTTGAGTCAACGCTAAATTGTTCATTTGAGTTGTTCCATTATAACCGCCGATTTGGCGGTTTTTTTACGCCTGAAGAAAAGGAAAACGGATGGCTATTAACAATGACGATGTAAAGCTTTTCGAGAGTCAACGCCTCACCGATGAGGAGGACGGTGGTGGTCGGGTGACGGGTAATGAGGTTATTGATGGCAATGTAAATAACCTGTTCCGGGATATTTCCCGGATTGACCGCACTATTGGTGATGTGGCTTTGCGTAAAGCCTTTGTTGGCATCAGCACCGACAATAACGATCCGTATCTTGGTAGCCACCTTATCCTGACCGAGCCTCCCAAAGATAAGAATGTCTCTGTCTTGTTGTTTGATACCGATAGCCAAACCGATGAGCGAGCCAATGCCAGAGACAGAATTGAAAGCTATGTGGTGCCGGGGATTCAGGCAGACTGGCATTTGATCGGCAATCAACTGGAAGGCCAGAGGGCTGTGGTCGGCTATCAGCGTGAGAGTTCACCCATACCTGAAATTGGTGAGGTTTATCGCCTTACAAATCCTGATGGTTTTGAGCAAGCCAGCCAGTTTATCCGTATTACTTCTGTCTCTCATGAACTGGTGACATTCAGCTACAACACAGGATCGTCGTTTATTGATTTTGAGCGCAGAAAGCTTGAGCTAGAAATTAGCGCTCCATTGATCGCTACCTTTATCGGGTCGCAGCCAGTTCCGGGCGCACCAGAGGAAGCGACCAGTCTGATTCAGGGGACGCAGATAGCCGACACCTCTCGCTACTATGGCATCCAATCCCTTAGCGCCGATGTGAATGCAGGCGACTTGAATATAAAAGCTGAAAGCGTTTATACGCCTTTGGTGCCGAGCGCCAAGGTGGAAACGCCTCTGCTCGATCAATACGGTGGCTATACAGGAAAGACAATGGTGGCCACAGCGGAAGCTAATCGCTCCGTCAGTTGTCGCTTTGTTCATATCTCAGGCAATCAGAGTCGAACGTATCTCCAGCGTGGCGTACTGCCGGGAAAGCTGACATTGTCTTTTGAAGGAGGCACTTTTCAGGATGATGGGACTGGTAATATTCTCCCTACTAGCGGCACAAACAATTACTCTCGCATGACCGTGGATTATGAATTGGGTGAGATCAATGTATGGCGTACTAGCAGCTATACAACGGGAACGGGAACAGCTACCTATCAGCCAGCGGTGTCGATGACTGGCGCTGCGGTATCTGGCGCAATAGAAGTCACTAATCAGAACCGGGGCTTTAACTATACGCTCAACATGGCCGAGGCTAAGCCAAGGCCGGGAACGCTGGTGGTCAGCTATATCGCTCTCGGTAAATGGCAGGATATCCGGGATACCGGCAACGGCCAGATGACAGGTTCGGGAACTGGCTCCATTATCTTTTCCACAGGGTCGGCGGCGATCACCTTGGATGCGCTGCCTGATCCAGATAGCGCTCTGGTTTTCAGCTACATCGCACAGAATGATGACGAGGTCACTATTCGAACTGGCAATGTGCCAGTTGATGATATGGTCTTCAGGCATACGGTGGAAAAACCCGGCATCAAGCCCGGAAGCCTGACTGTGACGTATGTTTCATCCGGGCAAAATAAAACCCTGACCGACCAGAGCAACGGTCTATTAACCGGCGATGGTAATGGTGTTATCCATTACGCTCCGGGCGAGTTGTCTTTCAAGCTGGACTTCCTGCCTGATAGCGATACTGAAATACAGCTGACGTATGAAGAAGGCACCTCTGCAGGTGGTGAAGTCATAGTATCCGTCGATGGACAAGGCGTTATGAGTGGCACTATTCCCGGCGCTCCCCTGTTGCCCGGTTCGATACAGCTTCAGTTTTTAGTCACGCAAAGAACCAATGTGCCGAGCCATTCGGACAGATTAAAAAACTGGACGACCTATTCCTCCACCAAAAATGTCGCCAAGACGATCAGCGATGATACGGCTGGTGGCTGGCGTGGTGTGACAGGCGTGATTGATTACCAGACAGGTGCCTTTACCGTACTGGCCGTTAATGATTACAGCTTTCCCGAGTACACCTATGAATGGGCAGACGCTATTCGGGTGCATAAAATCAGGGCAACCAGCAAGACGCTGACCTAAGTGTTTAATGGCGGCAGCATTACGGCAATAGCACAGGCCAGTAACCTTGCTCATGCGCCTCACACCGAAAATATCTCATCGCCAGAGCTGTCTATTGATCTACTCCCTCTGATGGAGAATGCGGTGTTACTTCCCGGCAGCATAGTCTTTGAATGGAATGGTGAAACCTATTTTGACCGGGACGGGAAACTATACCGAGATATTAGCACCGAAACTAATGCAGGGGTTCAGGTCGGGCAGATTGATTACAGTGGCGGTAATGCGACACTGGCTGTATATCCATCGGGAACAGTTAACTCAGCCAGCTTACAAGCAGGCGCAACTATCGGTTCAGGTTTTCAGATAGAAAATGTTTCTTTCAGAACGCCGGGGTCGCCTATTCGTCAGGGCAGCTTGCAGCTAACAGCTGTGCGGGTTGATAACGCTGATGTCATTACGGCAACGGCTGACTTCAATGGCGTGATTGATACCGCAGAGGTTCAGGGCAATATTGATGTGACTACGGGTTGGTGTGAGCTTTCCTTTACTGATGGCACTAATCCTATCTATGTAATCCCGCAAAGCATCCGTTATAACTGCATCGTCGAAACCAATCTTCCTCTGGATGCAGAATTGATCGGCCTTGATCCGGTTCGCTTGCCTGCCGATGGTCGGGTGCCGATCTTCCGGGCTGGTGACATTGTTGTTATTTCCCATGCCAGCAGCACCGATGCAGGTACTCCAACGGCAGGCCAGCAGATTTCCCTGAGCCGAGATCATCAGGCCGAGATTACCGTAGAAGACAGTGGCGGCATATTGCTCGCATCGGATCAATATACGGTTGACCGGGAGGCTGGCACCATAGACTTTGCATCACCTCTATCGCTGGTGGACTCAGAAGGCGGTTCGCTATCTGCGCCCTTTGCCATTAAGGATAGGGTCGAGCATATGAGCGTATTGAGCGATGTGCAGATTAACGGCGATCTGTCGATCATCTCTCCTGTCCCTTGGGATTTACCAGCGACAGAAACTACGGTTAGCAGCGCTGTTGTATATGGCGATATGCAGGCGAGAGTGAAAAGCTTTTTTAGCCAAAAGGTGTGGACTAGCGGCGAGCCGAACTGGACGGATTTTATCATCGGCGATCAGACCACTGCACAATACAACACCATTAACTATCCGGTTGAATCCACCAACAAGGGAGCGATCTACGGAAAGTGGGCGATCATATTTACTAGCAGCACCGGCTTTCAGGTGGTGGAAGAAAAGCTCGGCATTATAGGGACTGGCAGCACCACCACCGATACGGCACCAGTCAATCCCGAGGCAGGCGTTCCTTACTTTACGATCAAAGCTGAAGGATGGGGATCAGGCTGGGCGACAGGGAATGCAGTGAGATTCAATACCGATGGATGCCTTGCTTCGGTGTGGGTGTGTCGGACGGTATTGTCCGGTCAGGGTACGGAAACCAACGACGATTTCACTTTGCAGATCAGAGGGGATGCTGACTAATGGCCGTTAATTTCTATTCATCAGAAGATGCTGGCGCTCCGCAATGGAATACCAGCGTATCCGTTGGCAAAAATAATATTATCGAAATACTGGATGCCGTTCTCTTAACGGGTTATGGCAGCAAACCGGGGCTTGGCTGGACGAAAGAAATGTCCAGCACCATTAACGATCGGACGGTTTATTCTAACCAGTCGGCTCACGCCAATAAGATGAACCTGTTAGTTCAAAGTCATCCATCAAATAGTAACGGCGTAATGTTCCAGATTGCAGAAAGCGTTGTTACGCCAGAGGAGTTTTATGGATATAGCTCATGTATCTCTTGTGGTACGACTTACGGTGTCAATCGCTGGATCATTATTGGCGATGAAAAGACGTTTATTTTTGCACTGATGCCGAATTCAATGAAGACGTCTCACTTCTATGTTTATGCACCCAACATCATTTATGTCGGTGACGTAGATACTGATGGTTTTGAAATACCGAATGCTTGGTGTCTGCTTGGATCACATTCTTATAATGGCAGTATGAATACAATCATAAACCCCAATATTGGTTATGGAATATTCAATAGTATTGGAACTACGCAGCAAGCTTTAACAAGGCCATTTACTGCCCTTCCGGGGGATGATTGGTCAGAAAACAACATGCGTTTTCAGTGCATGGCTCTTACTATGTCTCAGTACATAACCGCTTATTGGCCTTCAAAAGTAAGCGGCATCGAAGACCTCGATGAGTTTCTGACAAGCGTAAGTTATCAATCGGACTGGTATATTTATCTTGAAAGTAAATATGTGTTCCGTTTGCGAGGCTGTATCTCATTCACACCTGAGCTTTTTTATTTTGATAAAGCGAATGGGCAGACCAGAGGCTTTGTGCCATTCACCATTGACGGGATTGACTACTGCCATTCTCATAATTGGAACGGGATGTTTTTTCAAACATCGGGAGAGTGGTAATGGTGACCTATGTTCAACCGGTAAAAATTAACACCCCGAGCCTTAATTACGAACATAAAGCAAAAGGCACTTTAAAGGTCGATGGATTGCCATTTAATGGCGTAGTGATATTACTCAGCCCACCCCACCCCTTGGGTATATCCGCTCCGGGTCCATTTCTAATGGGCAATTTTCATTTATTGGCGTTCCTCCGAAATGGCAGAATATGCCTCTGGTGGTTGCCATCTCAGTAGATAATCAACTGTTTAGCCAGAAAGTAGAGGTGAATAATGCCGTTATTTATGATCTCGTCATTAGCACCACTGGCGGTGGAGCGCCAACAGGCGACCCGGCCACCATTACCGGCAAAGTAGAACGGGTGCTGGATAATCAGGCTCTCCCTGCTGCAAGACAGCTGGTAGCTATCGAAAACAAACCCGATGGCACATGGGCGGTTACTGGTAATACTGTCAGCGATACGGAAAACGGAAGTTATACGCTCAATGTGCTGACGGATGGCGGTGATACATTTGTTATGGCTTTGGACGACTATGGACAGGTGTTTACGCCAACAGCTTCTGTGTCCATTGGTGACGTTATTCATCCTACTGTGCCAAACGGCCATGTTTATAGCGTAGAAGTCGGAGGCACTTTGCCTGATACCGAGCCGCTATGGTGGGAGGCAGGTTCATCAGGCACTCAGGCAGCAGGCGATGTGACGCTCCGAGCAATTCCATTTTATCGACCTCTGGTACACGGTTACATCAAGGCGAGCCTGATTGAGTGAGTTACCAAGTCTCATTAGACGATGTGGATTTCAGATTCGATCGCCCGTATACGGTCAGCTCTGCTGCCATCGCTGATTATATGTTTGATGGCCTTCCGTTTTTCCATTATTCCAAACCTCCGGGTTTGCTACGGGTTCTTGTCAGTCAGTGGTCTTCTCCTTCTGAAAAATTAGAGAGCGATATTCGTGCTGCCTCCAATGATGCCGCAGAAAAAAACCTGACGAAAAAGCAGCGCAGCTATCAGGCTGAAATGATTGTCAGTTCGGGCAATAGCTTTTTATGGGGAAAGGTGGACGAGAAGCAGACTGCGGTTCACTTTCAACACGGCATCGCTATAAAGAAGGAAGAAAGCGCCAATGATGCGTGGGGAGAGATTGCAACAAAAGACAGTGGTCAAACGCTAAAATGGGACAAGAGCATTCGGGAAAAGCATGAGTCCTTCGACGCACCTTGGGGAGATGGTCGGCCTAAAGATACAGAAGTGGCAGAAGGCATGCAGTCAGTTGACTTGTATGGTGCGGCTTCAAAGAAATATTCAGGCTATGTCCATCCGGTTCAACCGATTAATTTTATCTTTGATGATGCGCTCTACACACCCGCAGAGAATGGCTCGGTATTTTTTCAAATAGGTGATATTCCGCCAGCGCTCCCGGCGATACCGATAGACACAAAGAGAATATTCGGCTTTGGCAGCAATCGCACCAACGATAATTCTGTGGTTATCCCTTGGGGGTTCGGGCAAAAGGCCAAAGATGAAGAAATCACTGGCAGCTATGGTGGTGAAACAGACCCGGACGTTGTTGAAAAACCTGAGCCAGAGCAACCAGATATCAGGGAGAGCTATCTGCTCATGAATACTATCACCACTGTCGTCTTACCGGATCGGATACCACTGGAACTCCCAAGCCTTGAAATCAGCCTGGATATTGATAGCTTCTCATGGAGCTTTACCGGGCAACTGATCGGCGCTACCAACATTGCTATGGTAGAGCCAGACGAAAACGGCCCAAAGCAAATAGAAGTGGATATCAACGGTTGGAAATGGATCTTTATCATCGAGCGATACAGCACCGATAGACGTTTTGGCAACGAGCGATACACCATTTATGGCAGCAGCAGAACCCAGCTGTTAGCAGCACCTTATGCGCCAATGAGAAGTAAGAGCAGCAGCGATCTCAATGCAAAGCAGGCAATAATAGAAGAGCTGGCCAATACCGGCTTCACCGCAAGCTACCCTGACCTAAACGACTACAGCGCACCGGATTGGATTATGCCCGGCGGCTCATTCAGTTATCAAAACCAGACTGCAATGCAGGTCGTGGCAAAGATCGTTACCACAGCAGGATCGGTAATGATCCCAAGCCGTGATGCAGACCAGCTCAATATTCAACCAAGATACCCTGCCAGCCCCTGGGCATGGAGTGTCACCACGATGGATAAAATCGTACCTGCCAGTATGGTCATCAGCCTGAGTGCCAGCTGGCGACCAGAGCAGGCATACAATGCCGTTTATGTTTCTGGCACTAATGCAGGCGTCGCAGTGAATGTGAAACGACAGGGTACCAACGGCGACAACCCGGCTCCGGATATTCTGGAAGATTGGTTAACCGAAACGCAGGTAAATACTGAGCGGGGGAGGAATGAGCTGGCCAAAGGCGGCAACCAGAGTATTACAGTCATTGAGTTACCACTGACCGATATCAATACAGCACCCGGGTTAATTGAGCCGGGAATGCTGGTAGAGGTCTTGAACATAACCGGTGATTGGATTGGCTTGTGTTTGGCTACAAATATCACTGCTGAACGAAGCCGTGTCCTCCAAAGTGTCCAGCTGGAAAGGCATTATTAGGCATCTGTACACTAATGGCTGAGTATCTTGTGTTATCGATTGAATATAAGTGCCCATAGCGATTAGGATACTACCCCGTATAATGGCGGAACGTTAAAAGTGTGATTTATTTTTTATGCAAAGATTTGATGTTCCGGGTGTAGTAACTCGCCATATTCTTCATAAGTGATAATAAGCTTCTAGCTCCACCGCCAGTCTTGTTTAAAAACAGGACAAGGCACATTTATTATTAAATTTTAGGATATGATTATGTCTACTACTACCGGTACTGTTAAGTGGTTCAACGACGAGAAAGGTTTTGGTTTCATCGCTCAGGAAAACGGCGGACCAGACGTGTTTGCACACTTCCGTCAGATTACAGGTGATGGCTTCAAGTCGCTGCAAGAAGGTCAGCGTGTTGAGTTCACTGTTACTCAAGGTCAGAAAGGCCCACAGGCAGAAGACATTCGCCCTCTGTAATGTCAGAGCTGCAAGGTTGCAGCTTCTAGACTTTATTTAGGTGTACAATAAGGGCAGTGCTTTCGGGCATTGCCCTTTTTTTTGTGGTTTGAAGAAGGCAAAAAAGGAGAAGGAGCTTATGGCGACCACTAATATCTGGCAACAGTTCAAGGCATTGGTACCTGAAGGTGTTCGAGTTGTCGCCACTATTACTACTAATAATGGCAACGGTACGAGTCAGGTGGAACTACAGGATGGTTCTGTCATTACGGTTAAGGGTGAGTCGGTCGCTGGTGGTCAGAAGGTGTTTGTCCAGAATGGAGAGATGAGAGGGGCTGCGCCAAGCCTGGCGCAGTATGAGGTGGAGATTTAGATATTCAAGACCCGCTCCCGGTTTTCTTTGAAGAAAACGATGGGTTACTTCGGCCAATTCTCATGCTCATAAATGTAGTCAAAGGTTTCCAGACCTTCATCAAGCTCAGGGTCCTCTCCTTCTGCGGTGGTTGAAATCCAGAGCTGCATATACAGATCCCGGGCGTACTCATGCAGTGTCTGTTGAATCTGTCGCTGGCTGACAGGATCTGGCGCAGTGGAAACCACACCAGAAATAACCGTTTTCAATACCGGTATATAATCGCTGTCATCCATCAACTCTTTTTGATTACGCTGATGCAGCTGCAGAAGTACCGCTTTGCCAATAGTGATGGTTGTTTCAGTGTAGGGAGACATATCTGACCTTCCAAACAAATTTTTGGAAGTTATACCTCATCATTGGTTGGCAAACCAGACCACATATTCCCTGACTGGCCAGAAATTCTTATCGTCTCTGGAAATCACTTCCAGTTCACATAGGAGCAAATAGCCTTTCTTTCGCCCCTCTTTCACCTTGACGATAATGCCTCGCATTTCATCCTCATCATCAATACCCAGAACTTCAACGCTGTGGCCTACGGAAAAGGGGGCATCCTTAGTATCCGCGAACGGGTTTGAATCCATATCTTCAAATCGGGTCGCCGTAAACGGGAAGGTGAGATTTTCCTCAAGATATTCTTCCCAGTCCCTTTTTTCCCACACTTGGTATTTTTTATCCCAGAGTTCCTCGTTTCCCTCATCCCAGGACGTATTATATTCAGCAGAATTTCCCATAGCATCAAACCTCATAATTAATGCAATTTAAATGGCATCATAGATATCAATTAAAGCCCTTACCTCCGATCTACAATGAAATGCAAGAGCAAATGCGCAGGTTCTCCGGGTTATACCGGTTCGGGCAAACCTTCTGCTACATCCCGAAAAGATGCCAGTGCCGCTTCAAGGTGATCAATGATCTCCTGTTGCAAAATAGCCGGTGCTGGCAGGTTATCAAGATTATCCAGGCTGTCATCCTTCAACCAGAAAATATCCAGGCTGGCCTTATCCCTGGCGATCAGGTCTTCGTAGTTGAAGTATTTGAATCGCTCAGTCTCCTTTCGATCAGCCCGGTTTTCCGGGTTATAACATTCAATAAAATCCTGCAGATCATTCAACGATAATGGACGCTGCTTCAAGGTGAAGTGCTTGTTGGTTCTCAGATCGTAGTACCAGATGCCTTTGGTATGGGTTTTACCATCACGGGGAGCACTGTCAAAAAACACAACGTTAGCCTTAACACCGTTGGCGTAAAAGATGCCGGTAGGCAGACGCAGAATGGTGTGAAGATCACAGGTCTCCATCCACTTGCGGCGTATGCGTTCACCGGTGCCACCTTCAAACAGCACGTTATCGGGTAACACTACTGCAGCCTTGCCAGTGGTTTTAAGCATGGTGACGATATGTTGCAGAAAGTTCAGCTGTTTGTTGGTGGTGGTTGCCCAGAAATCCTGACGTTCGTAGGTCAGAGCGTCTTTATCCTCTTCACCTTCCGCATTGGTGATGGTCATGCTGCTCTTTTTACCAAAAGGTGGATTGGCCAGCACATAATCAAACTGTTCATCAGGCTTCTTCAGCAGCGCATCGGCGCGTTTGATTTCCGGTTCTCCTTCAATATCACCAATATTGTGCAGAAACAGGTTCATCAAACAAAGACGACGGGTAGAAGGTACTATCTCGTTGCCATGAAAGGTTTCATCCCGTAGAAACTTTTTCTGCCGGGTGTTCAGGTTGCTTTTGGATATCCAGTGATAGGCACTTAAAAAGAAACCGCCGGTACCACAGGCAGGGTCGGCAATGGTTTTCATGGGCTCGGGGCGAACACAGGCCATCATGGCATCGATAATCGCCCGGGGCGTAAAGTACTGACCGGCACCACTTTTGGTGTCTTCGGCGTTCTTCTGCAACAACCCTTCGTACAGATCCCCTTTGGTATCAGAATCCAGCCCGAGCCAGTTCTCTTCATTAATCATCTTAATGATTCGTGCCAGCTTGGCCGGGTCCGGAATCTTGTTTTCCGATTTGTAGAAGATGGCCCCCAGCATACCCGGCTCTTCACCCAGCTTTTTCAGCACATGACGGTAATGATCTTCCAGCTTTTCACCGGTTTTATTGCAGAGGGTGGCCCAGTTATGGGTTTCGGGTACCTGGGTGTCCCGGTTATAGGGTTCCTGGGAATACTCATGGGCCATTTTCAGAAACAGCAGATAGGTCAGCTGTTCCAAATAGTCGCCATAGCCCACACCATCATCACGAAGTGTGTGGCAATAGTTCCAGACTTTTTGCACCAGAGCAGATGCATTCATTCATCAGTTTCCTTAAGCACATATTTCTTCTGTGCTTCATTAATGGCGCGTTGCAGACGGGTGTGCAGCACTTCGCGCTTGGGCAATACGGTTAAATACTCCGCCACATGGATGCCAGCATCATCCAGCTGCAGTAGCTCAATCTGTTCTTTGCGGTTTTCGGCACAGAGAATAATGCCCAGAGGTGGCTCTTCGCCGGGCTGACGCTCGTGTTGATCGAGCCAGCGCAGGTAGAGTTCCATCTGCCCTTTGTAGTGGGCCTTGAAACGACCGATTTTCAGAACCACCGCCACCAGCTGTTTCAACTGACGATTGTAGAACAGCAGATCAATATAAAAATCATCACCGTCGATTTGAATCCGCTTTTGCCGGGCAATAAAGGAAAAACCGGCACCCAGTTCCAAGAGAAAGGTTTCAAGATCACGGAGAATAGCGTCTTCCAGATCTTTTTCAAGGTAATGATCGTTCAGCTGCAGAAAGTCCAGCACATAAGGGTCTTTCAGTACTAAGCTGGGTTCCAGGCGGTTCTTTTCGGACAGAGTTTGCAGCTCTTTTTCAATCAGCGTTTCCGGCTTTTTGGACAGCGCAGTACGCTGATACAGCATGGAATCAATCCGCTCCCCCAGCTCCCGGACGCTCCAGCCTTCGATGCGACACATCTGGGCATAGAACTCCCGTTGCAGAGGGTCTTTCATGGGAATCAGGGCGATAAAGTGGGTCCAGCTTAATTGTCGCATCAGTGATACGACAATGTCGTGATCCGGAAACACCTCGGCAAACTGCATCATCCGGCGCAGTTGCTTATCCGAGAAGCCCCGACCAAATTCGCCGGTCAGTTGTTTGGCCAGAGAGACAACCACCTGTTTGCCGTACTCTGCCCGCTCGCCGCCCAGAACCTCCTGATTGATACGCTGGCCGATTTGCCAGTACATAAAGGTCAGGGAGGCGTTAACCGCAGCTGAAGCTTTTTGGCGGGAGTCGGTGATTAGGGTGCGAAGCTCTTCAAGCAGTTTTGGAGTCGAGTGAGTTATTTCAGGCATCTATAAAACCCTAATCAATTCGTCAATCCAAGGGTGAAGCTCTTTATCACCATCAGTTTCTAATTTGTAAAGCAAAAAGCCAATATATGAACTTTGGCTTTTAGGGTTCAGCCATTGTTTTATTTGCTTAAGCGAAGAGGTAAACGCAGCTTGAGCTCCAGCCCTTCTACTCAGCACTTGTAGGTATTGTCTCTTTGCGGAAGCTACTATTGGCTGAAGTTGAGACCATTGTGCTCGCCGCCCTTCATTTAAACCTTCCTGATCTAAGTGAAGGATACGGATGGAAAGGCAGACTTTAGTATCTTCGTCAGACCCAGGCTCAAATCTCGAGAATGGCTTTCCATTAGAATCATATGCTAGCAGTCGCCAATCCAGTGGGTTGCAGGGATCAAGTATTGAAGGTACCTCATAGTCAAGGTCAATGTCTTGGTATGCGCGCTGACTCTCATCTATAAGAGGGAAGTAGTTCCATTTACCTCCATATGTACCTTCAAGATTTTTCCGGTACTCATTACAGTGATCACAAGTAAACCTAAAATTCTCAGCAGAAAACGCTAACCATTTGTAACCACCGTGTCTGGGTGTGATGTCATACCTTTCTAAATCAATGCCATTCGCAGCTAGACGAACCCCTTTTACTTGCCCTTTAGGTCTATAGTGGTCAACGGCATTATCTGTTCTGGGAATTGTGGTTTCGCAGTACCAACAACGTTTTAGAGACAAAGATGAGAGCGGAAGTTTTAACTGCCCCCAAATTGAACTGCGGTCGTTAGCAGTTATAGTTCCTGACAGCAATTGTTGCGATGCACTTGTTGCACGAGCTTCCCAACCATCAGGTATATCGATGAACATATTGTCGATATATCGCATTAATCATCCCCTGACAGTATTGCTTCTACAGCTTCTCTGGCTACACGTTCCCTTTCGTCTGATGAGAGTGAGCGAGCATGAGCAATAAGCGCTTTGTAATCCGTTGATTGTGCTTTTCTGGAAAGAATTTCTGAGCGAGCTTCCAGATAGCGTTGATAATCGTCATCCCTTTGGCTCAGAGTGAAACGATCTTCATCCAGCCATTTTTGAATAACCTGCAAACGTAGGCTTTGAAAGTCTGTGCGATTTTTAATGGCAGACAATGCACGATAGGTTTCCAGTCGTCTCTGGGTTCGCTTGTCCAATGATGAAGGTAAACCGAACATATCACTGGTGATAATTCCGGTGTACCCCATACCTTGAGGATCATAATGTGGTTTATCAGCCTGAATGATTCTCGAATCATTATCACGATGAAGAATCTGAACCTGCTCTTTCTTCAACTCCGCCAGAGCTATCGGGTTATGCGTGGTCAGTACAATATGGCTGGAGCTTTCCTGTCTGGTGCCGGAAGTGATGAATTTATTCAGGTAATCAATATAATCCACGCTCCACTTTGGGTTGAGGTGAGTGTCGGGTTCGTCCAGCAAAAAGAGACTTTCATCTTCGGCAGTAAAGCGCAGTAGGCCAAGTACGGTAAGTAATTGTTGCTCACCTTCGCTCAGCTCTCGAAAAGTTACAGTTCCATCGTTATTCTTTATTCTTATGCGGATGCGTACTTCATCAATCAGCTGAGAAACATAAGTGCTTTCTAAATCTCTGAAAAACGCTGCTGGTTCCTGTTCACCTACAAGGTCTTTCAGTGCATCAATATCTTTCACATAAAGAAACAAGTGCTCAAGGCTCGTATCACTCCACAAATTGACTTGCTTCTCGCGCTTTACCCGTATTGGAGCTAATGAAACATCATATAAACGTTGCAGAAAACCTTTAACGACGCCTCGGGACATCCAGAACCTGGGATCTCCGTCCTCGGCATTAGATTTCCATGGAGGCTCATTCAATACGAAGAGCACAGAGTCGAATCCAATCTCTGCATCAATTCCTAAATGATCAGCCAAAAAGCTCTGAACAAATTTGTCTTGTCTCAGCATGAAGGCAAGCAAGGTAAACTGACTATGTACAGGCTTTGCGTAGAACATCTTCCGTAGGCCCGGGTCAACCCCAGCGAAAAGCCGACTATCATAGCTTTTAAGGTATGGTTGAAATACCTCATGCATTCTTTGGCTGTGGCCCGAGTAATACCCAAAAACATATTTGGGTAAGTAGTCATCTCGTGAGTTTTCAAAATCTTTTTTGGTGAGAGATATAAAGTCATCACTAGCATCTTGCTCCTCAGTGAAAATATCTCCCTGCTTTTCTGGTTCTGTTTTTTTAGGGCTGCTAACCGGTCTGTACTTGATCTTATACTGCCCCGATTTTCGATCGGGATCTGCATCAATCACTATTTCTTTGCTGTGGCAGAAATACCGGATGAGGTAGGCAAAAGCAGGGGGCTCCGGTTTAGAGTGCTCACCTTTTTTGTTTGGTTTCCCTATAAGGTCTCTAAAAATCGTAGCTACCGCTTCCAGAACATTCGATTTACCGGTGCCATTCCAGCCAATAACAACAGTAATCCATTCGTCTTCATCAAAATCAATGGTGACGTTTTTCAGGTTTTTAAATTGTTGCTGTGGCCCTGGCCTGTCTGAGCCCAGAGTCAGTGATGCCAATCGCATGTTTAGCTTAAATCCTTGAGTTTAATCTGATCGAAATCACCTACACGCTTGATATCAACCTGTTCCGTTTTATACAGCTTACGCAGCTCGGCATAGAGGCGTTCAATGGTGTCGGTATCTGTTCCATCGGTCACACCACAACGCCTGAACGCTTCCTGAGCATCGATATAGCCTTTTTCTGATTTCAATACGTCAAGAAGAGTTTCCATAGTGATCACTTTCGCTTTCTGTTTGCGGGGGGGCTTTGGTTTAGGCTGTCTAGCTTTTTCAGCTCGCTCGGCTTTGATTTTTTCCAGCAAAACGCTAGCAGGCTCATCGTCAGGGTTTTGTGGTACCAGCTTACCGGAGAAAGCATCTTTCAGAATGTTTTTGCGCTGGGCAGCTGCTTTGGCCAATGTTATTTCAGTTGCTTCTTGCTGCTTGTTGAGATCCTCTAACTTCTCAGAAAGAAGGGCAAGGATCGCTTGCTGTTCTTCGAAGGGTGCCAGCGGTACCGGGAAGGATTGTAAAATCCCCTTGTTGATGGATGCCAGGTTGGTGGTTTGCTTGCCTGCCTTCTGGAACCACAACTTACCGAAGGTATTGCCATGATGAGACACCAGTTCGGGTAAAATTTCGGTCAGAAAAGGTCGCATTCTAAACACATGGTTTTGATGAATGCAGTCTTCAACCTGGCCGTACCAAACCCAACCTCGACCTAATTTATCCCTGTCACCACCCTCGTTAAACAGAACATCACCCTTCTGTAAAAGGTATTTTTCAATATCGGTTTCTGTGGCCTGGATTGTTTTAATTTCTGACAAGTCAAGGTAGCCACGCTGGACATTGGCTACTCGTAGATAAGGAACTTCTCTGGTGGATACCGGTGTTTTTCGTTTCGTCCCCTTGGTGACTCCAGAGACAATATCGCCGAGCATATCCAAGCTTGCCCATACCCATCCCTCCGGAAGCTCTGGCAAACTGGATGTATCGGGCTCAACGGGCTCCGGGTATTTTGACTGCCAGTTTTTTGGAGGTGTTTTCTCCTTTTCGGCAAACTCTGCCAGCTTTTGTTCTTCCCAGCGTTGGCGGCGTTCTTTGAGAATACGTTCCAGCAGTTGTTGACCCGTATCAGCAATGGTATCCCGATTTTCCTCACGCCATTGTTGAGTAAGCTGGCCTTCAACTGCATTTTTCAAAAGCGATTGGCGGTACAATCCAAGTTTAGTTTTCGCTTTTTTTAACTCGGCTACGCCGTTATCCAGATCGGATAAGAGTTCTTCGAGTTTTTCTACTATGCGGGTTTGTTCTTTTTCTGGGGCAGTTGGTATCGGTATTAATCCAGCTTTTTGTCCTGAAATTTCAAGAAAGGTAGTCCCACTTGCTAGCTTTTCTGCAAACGGTTTTGCTGAAGTTAACCAGTAATAAAGATACTTTGAGTCGATACCATTCTCTGGAACGAAGCTTTTAAAACCCTGATTAGTAGTAATTTCATTAGAAGCAATGGCAACATAGCCGATAGGGGCTCTTGAACTGAAAAGAACCGTCCCTGGAGGCATATTGGTCGCACCTGAATTTTCGTATCCATCTTTAGTTAAACTTCTTACGCCTTTTGAAATGTATATACCTCTATGATGAGACATATCTGCTGGAGTTATCCAAGAAATATCACCGCCAAAGTAGGATGATATCGTTGTTCTTGGGGTCCCCCCTCCTACGACTTCAGAAATTTCTTGGATCTGAACCCACTTCCAGGAGTTTGGTAAGTCCCAAATATCATTGGTGAAGACTTTTTTAATTGCCTCAATGGTACTCACGCCACCAGCTCCTGATTCAGTTCATTCATGATCGTATCCAGTTCTTTACCAAACAAGTTAAACATTTTATGGAGCCCGCCCTTATTCACAAAGGGGCTGAAGTCAAAGTCATCCCGTACAATGCAGCAACTAGCAGCAATATGATCTTTAATCAGCCGCAACCATTCGGTTTGTTCCGGGGTAAAGGCGGTGGCCCGCTGTGCATTATGGCGGAAGATCCACTGTTTAAAACGGCCATCAACCTGATCGGTAAAGGGTTTCAGCTCCTGGTCCAGCCCCATAGCAAAACGCACCAGGGCAATAACATCGGTTAGTTGCCGTTGCTGGTTCTGGCCTTTGACCGGCGTCTGCTGTCTTGCTTCCTGAACCCGGCTGTAGGCACTCCATAGTTTTTCGGTAGTGAGCAGCAGCGGTGGCTTGGCCAGTGCCTCGTGCAGGACTTCAATCATCTCAAAAGTGAGTTGACGACGCTGGTAAGGTTGCTGATAGAAAAAGCTCAGTGCTTCAATATCGTCTTTATGCTGTTGAATAAAGTCGGTAAAGGTGGTGATCAGCTTTTCTGCATTCTCCTGAGCCTGTTGGCTGAAGCCGGAAAAGGTCACCTGATCGGTATTGATATGGTCGATAATCTGGTAACGATCCCGCCGCGCCGTTTCTATCTTCTCCCGTAATTCAGGTTGGTCAAAAGGGGCACAGGCAGTCTGCACCAGTTGTTCTCTGGCGGTTTGCCGTTCGTCTTCCGTGAGCGTCTCTTCTGTACGAAGTATGCCAGCACCTTTGGCATTGGCCAGTGCCTGCTGGGTAATACTATCCGGGTCGGTGGCATTCAGCAGGTCTTTGGCCAGTTGGTTCACCGGTTTGTCACTGATGGCTTCCAGTTCTTTCAGCTGCTTTTTATCCAGTTGTTTATTGAGGCGGATCAGCCTGTTGGCCAGGCTCTGAAGACTGTCGTCATCCCGATGGCCCATGGCAACCCCCTGTAAAAGGTCTTTTAAAGACAGGGTTGGATTTTTTTCCAGTTGTCGACTTTCAGTTTTCAGAGTTTTCTCAACCCCCACGGCATCAATCAGCACAAAGCGGTCTTTATCGGTGGTGGCGCTGTTACTGACTTTGTGCAGCTCTTCATAACTCAGGCTGCGCACCCCACGGCCTTTCATCTGCTCGTAGTAGCCTTTGCTGCGCACATCGCGCATAAACAGCAATATCTCCAGGGGTTTAACATCGGTGCCGGTGGCGATCATATCCACCGTAACGGCAATACGGGGATAATGGTCGATGCGAAAGTCATTCAATACGGCGTCTGGATTTTTGGCGCTGTAAGTGACCTTCTGACAGAAGTGATTACCCTGCCCATAGACCTCCCGCACCATTTTGATGATGTCGTCGGCGTGGCTGTCGGTTTTGGCGAAGATCAGGGTCTTGGGCACTTCTTTCCGGTTGGGATAGAGGGTGGTTTCTACCGCCTGTTTCATGGCTTTGATCACCTGGCGGATCTGGCTGGGATTCACCACGGAACGGTCCAGCTGTTTATGGTTATAGTCGGTCTCTTCTTCGGTCTGTTCCCAGCGTTTTTTTCGGGTGAGCTTGTCCCGATGATCGACCCATTCTTTGGCTTTTAGTGTTGCCCCGGCTTTGGTGATTTCGGTTTCAATCTCATAGACATCGTAGCCAACGTTAACGCCATCAAGCACCGAGTCTTCGTAGCTGTATTCGGCGACAATGTTCTCATTAAAGAAACCGAAGGTGCGTTTGTCCGGTGTGGCGGTCAGGCCGATCAGATAGGCGTCGAAATAGTCGAGCACCTGCTTCCAGAGGTTGTAGATGGATCGGTGGCACTCATCCACGATGATGAAATCGAAAGTTTCTATGGGGATGGCCGGATTGTATTGCACAAACTTGGCCTGTTTTTCGTTCTGGCGGATCTCATTCAGCGAGAGGTCTTCGACGCTGTCGTCGATTTCTTGCCCACTGAGGATGGAGTACATGCGTTGAATGGTACAGATGCAGACTTCAGCCGCATTATCAATGGTACTGCTGGCCAGCCGCTGAACTACATGGTTCTCGTGAAAAAAGGTCTCTTTCCCTGTGGGCTTGAAACCATGAAACTCCTGCTGTGCCTGCTTGCCAAGGTTGCGTGTATCCACCAGAAAGAGGATGCGTTTCGCTTCGGCGTGTTTCAGGATACGGTAAATGGCGTTAATAGCAGTAAAGGTTTTACCCGCGCCGGTGGCCATATGAATCAGTGAGCGAGGCCGATTTTCTGCCAGTGATTTTTCCAGCCCGGTAATAGCGCTGACCTGGCAATCGCGCAGCCCTTCCGCCGGAAGTTCGGGCATATCATGGATCAGCCGGTGTCGGAGTGTATTTGGTTGGTTATACCAGGTCTGCAGAGTTTCAGGTTTGAAAAAGTGGAAGATTTCCCGGGCTCGGGGTGCCGGGTCCCGGCTATCGGTAAAGTGAATGATCTGTCCGGTGGCTTCAAACAAAAAGGCGAGGGCTTTGCTGTCTTTGCGCCATTTCAGCTGACTGTTGGCATAGCGAGTGGTCTGGGGTTCGTGTACGGAAAGAATCGATTCATCTTTCTTGGCTTCAATAACGCCCACCGCTATGCGATTCACATAGAGGATGTAATCAGCAGGGCCGGTATCTGTTGGGTGTTCACGAACCGCAATACCCAGGGCTGCGCCGAGGTTGATTTTTCGATAGTCCTGTACCTGCCAGCCGGACTGTTCCAGCTTTTTGTCGATAATGGCTCGGGCTTTTTGTTCCGGGGACATGGTGGTGAATCCTTTACCGGTTAATCTGCGCTGAAGTAATCGGAGTCGATGGATTTAATTTCATACACTTCTCGCGTGCTGACGCCCAGACCAAAATCAATTATTAGCTGAGCCAGCTGGTGACGATCGATCAGTACAATTAGCAAGTGCTGTAAGTCCCCGTTCGGTGATTTTCAGCGGTGACCGAGCAGGTGAGTCCAACAAACCGGCTTTCGTCTACCGCCACCAGCAAGGGGCGCATAAAGGGGCGCATAAAGGGACGCATAGTGCTTTGAAAATCAGGTGTAGCCATTGTGTTTGTTTGCCTGACCAGCCCGGGCACGCTACCGCCCGTGGATTTTACCATTGTCTTTTATTGACGCTGGGGAGCATGGGACCAGATAGCTCAGTGGGAAGTTTTTTGGAAAGTACGGCATTTTACGCTTGTGAGAGGATGGGGGATAGTGGTGTCTTTACGAACTTATGAGTGTCGGGTTTAACTGTAGGTCGTTTCAAGGATTACTTAAGTTGTCGGTCTTCGGGACATTCCTTACTTGTTTTTCATCAACATACCCTAGTAATTGACGCCCTGCTAAGTCGTCAGTTAAACCTTTGTCGTTTGAATAAATCCGTTTTAGTAATATCCTGTAGTTCTCCCTGTCTCTCTGATTGGTAAACGACACTTTATTAATGGATACTTTCTCCAACCATCAACGCATTTCTGATCACCAGCCAATGGTTCATCTACAGGGGTCGGTAGAGCGTGTCACCTTCCATAGCGAAGCCAGCGGTTTTTTTGTGATCCGGGTGAAGTGCAAAGGTCAGCGTGATCTGGTGACGATGACGGGCAGTACGCCATCCATTACTCCGGGTGAGTTTGTAGACGCCAGCGGTTTCTGGTTCAACGACCACAAACATGGGGTTCAGTTTAAGGTTAAGCAGATCAAAACCGTCACACCCAATACCCTTGAAGGCATCGAAAAGTATCTTGGTTCCGGCATGGTGAAAGGGATCGGCCCTCATTTTGCCAAACGGCTGGTGAAGGCGTTTGGTGAACAGGTGTTCGATATTATCGAAGCGAATCCAGAACGTTTGATGGAGCTGGAGGGGATCGGCAAAAAACGACGGGAGAAGATTACTTCGGCCTGGTCGGAGCAGAAGGTAATTCGAGAGATTATGGTTTTTCTGCAATCTCATGGTGTTGGCACTGCTCGTGCGGTACGCATTTATAAAACCTATGGGGATGAGTCCGTAGCGAAGGTGCAGGAAAACCCGTACCGGCTGGCGCTGGATATTCACGGTATTGGTTTTAAAACGGCGGATGATTTGGCAATGCAATTGGGCATTGACCGGGTGTCGTTAATTCGAGCGCAGGCTGGAGTTCGTCACGTATTGCAGGAATGTTCGGGGAATGGTCATTGCGCTCAGCCCTTTCAGTCCCTGGTGATGGATGGGGTAAAACTGCTGGAAATTCCTGAAGACACCATTAAGGAGGCGATCCAGTGTGAGGTGAATGAAGATCGGTTGACGCCGGAAACCATTGATGACATTCCCTGCCTGTTTCTGACCCCGCTCTATCGTGCTGAATCGGGTGTGGCTAAGCATGTGAACCGTTTGTTGAGTGGTACCTCAAGCTGGTCGTCTATTGATATGGAGAAGGCCACTCCCTGGGTGGAAAAAAAGAATGCGATAACGCTGTCGGGTTCTCAAAAAGAAGCCATTGCGTTGGCCGTGCAGAAAAAGTTCTGCATTATCACCGGTGGCCCCGGAGTTGGTAAAACGACGGTGGTGAATAGCATTCTCAAAATTATTGCGGCTAAAGGGGTGGATGTCACCTTGTGCGCACCCACCGGCAGGGCTGCCAAACGGCTTTCTGAATCAACCGGGCAGGATGCCACCACAATTCACCGGTTATTGGATTTTGATCCGTCTGCTTTTGATTTCAAACGCAATGCTGACAACCCACTGGAAACTGACCTGCTGGTGGTGGATGAGTGTTCCATGGTCGATGTGGTGTTGATGAATCAACTGTTGCGAGCCGTGCCGGATTCGGCGGCAGTTTTGCTGGTGGGTGATGTGGATCAGCTGCCTTCGGTGGGGCCGGGTTCTGTACTCAGTGATCTGATGGAATCGGGTAAGGTGCCGGTGGCCCGGTTGACCGAGATTTTCCGGCAGGCGGCGACTTCTCAGATTATTACCGGCTCCCACGCTATCAATCGAGGGCAGGCACCCAAAGTGACAAAAAAAGGAGAGGAGACCGACTTTTTCTATTTGACCGGGGAAGAGCCTGAAGAACTATTTGCCAAACTGATGTCGGTGGTTACACGACGATTACCAGAGAAATTCGGCTTTGATCCGGTCAATGATATTCAGGTGCTGGCGCCCATGAATCGGGGTGGTTTAGGTGCTCGCAGTTTGAATGTGGCCTTGCAGGAAGCTCTGAATCCAGACGCACATCCACGGGTTACCCGCTATGGTTGGACCTATGCGCCGGGGGATAAAGTGATTCAGACAGTCAATAACTACGATAAAGAAGTGTTTAATGGCGACATTGGTCGGGTAAAAAGTATTGATATAGAAGAAGGTGAGTTGATTATTAATTTCGATGATCGCGATGTTTTGTATCCGGTCAATGAACTGGACGAAGTGTCACTGGCTTATGCCACGACTATCCATAAAAGTCAGGGTTCAGAATACCCTTGTGTGGTGATCCCCATGGCCATGCAGCATTTTACTTTGCTGGAAAGGAACCTGCTCTACACTGGTGTCACCCGGGGTAAACAGATGGTGGTGCTGGTGGGGCAGCCCAAGGCAGTGGGTATGGCGGCACGAAACCGAAAGTCGAACCGCCGGTTGACCAACTTAAAGGCGAGGTTGGGATAAGAAAACTGGCTACCTGTCCTGTCCATAGGTCAGTTTTCTTTTGGTGCCTCACCTTTGCGGTCAGTCACCGTGATGGTATCTGTTTTTTCATCAATGCCTTCGATTATGTCTATAACAAACTTCCAAGGATTATTGAGGTCATAAAAAAGGCTGAATTGATCTCCAGGGATGGGTGGAAGGTCTTTTATAAAAGTATCATCGGTATAGTCCACATATCTGGACCTTAATCGAGGGTCGACGACATTGCAGGTATCACCGTAACCATCCTCATAGCTAAAATTATGCAGGTGCTGATTGCTGAATGAAAATGATGCCAGAATGGCTGTGGCTAATTGTTCCATGGTTGCGTTGACTGGGACCATCAATGTTCTATGGCACTTGTAAGCATACATGGACACTTTAATGATGTAGCTGTTATGGAGTTGTACATTGGATGGATGCAGTAATTGTTTAACATCATCCCGCCATTGTTTAACTACTTGTAACATACCGTCATCTTCGTAGAGTATATCTTTACAACCAGCAGGCAGAGCCAGTCCATGAAGGTCTATGGATTTCTGGAAGGCGTTCAATAAAGTGACACCCAGCGACGTAAACTGAAGCATCTCAAGCTGATTGGTGGTTTGCCACTGGACATTAGCAAGGCCAAAAAGGTTCAGCAATGCGATGTTATATGAACCAAAGCTGATAGGGAGTGCTTCAAGACCGATGTTAGAAATAGGTTCTTCAAGAAAATCTGAGTGTCTGAGAAAGGTAACACCACTGCAGCTCAATGGACGATGATCCCGACCATCGAGTTCCTCACCAATGATGTCAGAGCTGCCTCGGGTTAGCCAAGCATCGAGCAGGCTGAAATATTGTTCTACTGGCGTCAGTTGTTGCCACTGAATTATCATATTTTCATTGGTGATCAGCTGCAGTTTGTTGGCACCTGTTATGATGATTCTGCCAAGCCCTGAAGCTCGGATCAGTAAGTAAAGGCACAGTACAGAAGGGTAGTGGATGGTGAGTGGTCGTTTGAGCTCAGGGTGGTCAGGAATTGTCAGTTCTTCATTCAAAAGCACCGTCCATTTCTGGACGGGCTGCCGCTTACCCTTACTCAAAGGCACGGGCTTTTCTGCAGCTCGGTTTAGCAATATATTGAAATCCCGAACGACAGAACCTGGCTCTGTATCAGAGAATTTCTGAGATTGAATGATTTTCAGTGCATGCGGTGAAAGTTTGATGTATTGCATTGTTTTATGTGGTGGCTATGAAGTTTTAGAAAGTGCTGAGTGACATTGACTTAAATTCAAGGCAAGAGTCGCACAACAGTATAAAATAGAAATCATTGACTATAAGCAGTTTGGATCTACGGCATGAAGAGTATGCAGGAAAGTCTGATTGAGCGCCTTAGGCATGAGCAGAGAAAAGTTCTGGTCGATTTTGATCAGGTGAAGGCGGGAAGAGAGTACGCACATTTCTTGAATGAAGAGGTCAAGACACCCGATGTCTTGATGGATGAGGGGTATGACCCACTTCATGCAGTCTATTTATATGCCCAGAATTTTTTATCAGTTCTGGTTGAGCAAGCGGTGGAGTTTCCTGAACTTCAGGAATGGGTGAAATTATACGTTAGTCTTGAAAAAGACTATATGCCTGCGGGGCCTCCAATGAGCCCATTGAGCAGAAGCTATTTCTTTTGCTGGTCGAGCTTTGACCTTCCTTTCGGGGGACATCAGGAAACCATCACTGACTGTATGATTAAGATGACTCGTGAATTGGGTTCTCCTGATGGACTTGTCGAAACGCTGGAAGTCATGCAACAGTCCCGGATGGGATTTTATGTTCATGAAGGCATGCAGGGCGAATACATTCAGCTGAGGGAGTTAAAAACCAATCGTCTGTGCTTATGCCATTGCAGTTCTGGTTATCAGGGGGGATGTGGGGAAATCTGGTATATACGATTAATGCCCCCTCTGGTTGAAGGGTATGATTATCATGTGGCATTCACTACGCCCTATGTGGTCCGTAATATTACCGAATCCGGCTTGCTGAAGCTTATTGATCGGATGATTCCAAAAATGGCTACGAGAGGATATCCTGCGGACTATGATTCATTTATGAAGTGGGGGCCAGCGCTTAAATACTGGAATGAATATCTGACTATGGGTTACAGCAACTTTGCGCATGATGTGATTTATCTGACAGGCTATCCCTCAACAGACCCGAAAGCAGAGTATCGTAATGTTGAAGATATGAACTCCTATCCTTCCCTTGGCTCGACGCTGCTGGGTTGGCAAGGGGCATTGGCTCCAGGTATTCCAAAACCTGCTACCAAAAAAATTGTTCAATTTGCAGGAAAGAAGAAAAAACAAAAACAGGCCAAACAGGCCAGAAAAAGGAATCGGAAGTAAGTAATCAGATCATGGGGAACTGTAGTTTTTTTTTATGGGTTATCAAAAAAATCCGTCATGGATTCCCTCCCCACCGCCATACATTGAAACCCTTACGATACCTGTCGTAAGGGTTTTGTCGTTTATAGGCCCTGTAAACAAAGGGTTAAACGTATGATGCTGTGGTTTGTGGTCCTGCATTTTTAAAACTATTTCCCCCCCGTTTTTCTTACTTCTCTCTTTGCTCTCTGAAAAACTGTGGTCTGAGCCCTTCCGAGAACCACAGCTTTTAACTATTTGATTCTATTATACTTTCACTGTGGTTTCTGGTGTTGTGATTTTGCGGGTTCGCGGCCATTCCGGCGGTTGGGGCTCGGGACTGGATTCGAAATTCTATTTATCTATTAGTGGAGGATTCTTTGTTGAGTTTCAAAATTTTGGACGGAACTATTCTTACTTTTCTGATTCTATAAATATATCTGCGTTCAATAGAGTTTTGTGTTTATGTTGTCCATACCAAGCTTTCCAATTGGCAAGGCATATGATGGTCCTATTGAGATGAGCTTTGAACAGGCCTCAGAGGATGGGGCTTGCGACAGTAAAACGAATGGAATTGTTGTTCACATGTATACTGAAGATCTTTACATGCGATCTATTCAGGCTTGTGATGTTGATAACTATTGTACCCTTATGGGGGATGAAGAAACGGTTAAAACATACGCTTCAGGTAAACCCATTCACAGAGAGCAAGTGGAAAAACGAGTAAACGACTGGGTTGAAAGATGGCAGTCAGATAATCCCTATAGTGCTTTAGCTGTTTTTAAAAAATCTCAAGATTCAACCTGTCAGGATCAGCCTTTTGTTGGTCATATTGTAGCTGGTGGAGGGGAGTGTATGTGGTACGGTGAACTAGGAGAATATGATGGATATTCTGAGATGGCCGGGCTTGAGCATCAGCAGTATCGCAATAAAGGTTATGGGAAGCAGGCTGCTGCTGCGCTAATTAACAAAGCAATACCGGAGTATCAACAAAAAGGCTATAAAGTGAACACTTTTTTTCCTGAAGAGCAGACGTGTAAAAAATTGCCTCTCAGTTGGGTTACAGCTACAGCTGCTCCTGATAACCAGGCGTCAGTCAACCTATTAACCGGGCTGGGTTTCGAATGTAAAAAGGTCATGGAAAATCAGAGCAATCGCACTGGTGGCGTGCGGGCATTCTTTGCTTTGAAAGTATAAAAGATGGTTGAAGAAAGCTCTTAAGTGAACATGTGCTGAACTGGAGCTTGTATGTATACCCAAAAAATGAACAAGAGGAGCTGACTGCAGAGCAGAAGAAGCTGCTGAAGAAAATGGTAGAGAGGTGGTCCGATGGATAAATCAATGTTTGATGAACTGCTCGCAAGTGTCCAGGAAATGGATGATGTCCGTAAAGGCAAGAAACTTGCCGCGAGAGTGACTGAGTTTCCGGAACTGGAAGTGAAGGCTGTTCGTGAAAAAGTAGGGCTTAGCCAAGGGAAGTTTGCTTTGCTGATAGGTGTCAGTAAAAGAACGTTGGAGAACTGGGAACAGGGGCGTCGTCAGCCAACCGGGCCAGCTAAAGCGTTATTGCGAATCTTTGCTGTGGACCCTGAAGGCACATTAAAAGCTTTGCATGGGTAACTCTGATTGTGTTTTGGTTCTATATTTCTACTGGTTATCACAACATTCCGCACTTGGTTCCCTCCCCACCGCCAATTTCTTAATAGAGAGTTTGAAGCCCTTACAATATCTGTCGTAAGGGTTTTGTCGTTTATAGGGCCTGTAAACAAAGGGTTAAACGCACTTCGCCGGAGGATTCGCCCTCCCTGCAAACAAGTTATTTTTCCCCGTTTTTCTTACTTTTCTCTCTGCGCTCTGAAAAACTGTAGTCCGAGCCCTTCCGAGAACCACAGCGTTTCACTATTTGATTCTATTGTGCTTTCACTGTGGTTTCGGGTGTTGTGGTTTTGTGAGTTCGTGACCATTCCGCCGGTAGGGGCTTGGGACTGTATTCGAACTCTTTTATTGAGTTATTAATCTCCGACTTTAGTAATACGGTTCGTTAATAATTTGATGGTATCCAGATACCGCTCGTGACCATCGATAATAGGAATAGAAAGATCTGAATCACCTTGAACACCATGGAGAGCCAGTTGATGACAAAACCAATTCAAAGCTGCGCCTCTGGGGAGTTTATCTACCGGAGAAAAATCACGCTCTATAGATGGGGCTGCGGAGAGTTTCCCATTGAGCAGTTTTTCCGGAAACTCTGGATCGATAATGAAAGGTCGTCCTATACCGATTAAGTCAGCAGAACCTTCGCTCACTGCCTGATTCATAATAGATACGGATCGAAACCCTCCGGTTACCATGACTGGAATTGTGAGAGCGTCTTTAATATCCCGAGCGTAATCCAGGAAATAGGCTTCACGGGAAGCAGTGCGCTCATTCTTTGCTGTGTGTTGGTAAGAAACAGGTGCTTCAAAGTTGCCACCGGATATTTCGATAAAGTCGACACCCTCCCTTTCCAGCATCTTGGCTACTTCTATGCTGTCTGCATGGGAAAAGCCGCCTTTCTGAAAGTCGGAGGAATTCAGTTTTGTGGAAATAATAAAATCAGCTCCAACTCCGGCACGTACTTTCTGTATAACGGACAGTAAGAGTTTTGCTCGTTTTGAGAGTGTTCCGCCCCAGAGATCATCGCGCGTATTGATTCTGGGTGACAATGATGAGCTAAGCAGATAGCCGTGAGCAGCATGGATTTGGACACCATCAAATCCAGCTTCTTTTGCCAGAGCTGCGGATGTTGCAAATTGTTGAATAACCACCTCAAGGTCGGCATCGGTGGCAGGTGTGGGTTTTCCGTATCCTGGTAGGTTCAGTCGAATGTCTGATATGGAAAGTGGATGATTATTGATTGCCTCCGGCGTTTGTCTACCAGCATGGGCTAACTGGGCAAGAACCAGGGCTCCACCGCTTTTTGCTGCGGATGCCAGTTTTTTTGCACGATCCATGTCGGTTCGCGTATCCAGAACAAAGTTCCCTGCATGTTCTAAATGCTTTCGATCAATGGGCGTATTGCCGGTGATTAAAAGACCAGCGCCGCCTTTGCTCCAACGGGAAAATAAGTTGATCAAGCCATTCGTTGGGTTATTGCTTTTATCTCCCAACGCCTCCGACATGGCTGATTTTACCAGGCGATTACGTATCACTCTGCCATTTGGCAGCTTTAAAGGTTTATGGATCATGTTATTTCTCTATTTGTATATCTCGAAATCTAGATATTATGATGTGGTTTTTAGTTGGGAGTGCTTGCATCAGTCTCGGATTGTCTCAGGGCTTTAATAATTCACTGTGAAATGCGTTCAGGAACTTCTGAATAGCATCTTCATCTCGACGGTAAAAGGTCCATTGACCGTGGCGTTCCGATTGCACCAAGCCAGCTTGCTTCAGCATGCTCATATAGTTGGAGATGGTTGATTGGGATAACCCTGCTTTTTCCTGGATGTAGCCGATGCATACACCTTCGACATCCCTGTGTTCTGGCAAAGCTGGCGGGAAGTTTGATCTGTCCTTCAGCCATGCAAGAATGTTGCGTCGGACAGGGTTATTCAGGGTAGAGAGAATTTGTTCAATATTCATAAATCGCAATTTATCGATATACGGGTGGTTGGTCAAGTCCTCAAGTGTGCTTATTAATCGCTGTCTGTATTTTTGGTCACTACTGTCTGGTTAAGCATAAACCAGCTCCAGACTTCCCTGATTCTGGAGTAAACTGGCTTCCACTTAATCCGGCGGTTGAGTTGAACCTGCTCAGTATTATCGAACTGGACATCGGTGGAGACATTGCCAGCCGGGGTGTTGAGAAGCTAGCAAGGAACATTCATTAGACCAGTTCAACGCCACTCGATTCAGGTTAGTTGCGATGCAGAGCAGCTTCTATTTTTTGTCATTCCATTCCAGTGGACAACCAAACAGAATTTCTAGCCTTTGAAGCCTGTGCAATTCCGCATCAAGATTAAGGTGCTGATCTTTGGGGAAACCAGGCCAAACCTCTTTCAATTTCTTTCCCTGATAACGCTACTCACTCACTTTCTGACGTCTCAATCTCCTAAAGTGACCTCTCTGGTAGGCTCAGAGCATTGTAAAACTCTTGAATGTGGGTACCTATATGTCGATATAGCAACGGCTAATGGCAATGAATAGCGGAAGATACGTTGTCAGCAGGAATAGGGCTCTATTTGGGCATCAGGCTTACAGATATAGCGAAGTCCAATTCTCCAGTCGTTCAGTCAGAAAGATTGTGCTAGGAGCCTGTCGGACTTAGCCGACCGTAGCGAGAAAAAGTCCGGTTTGAGTCAGTTTTTATGCTCCTTTGAGGCGAATAGCGGGCTATTCAACGAAAAGGAGCATAAAAAATGGCCAAATCCGGCTTTTTCGCAGTAGGTCAGTGGTAAGTCTGACAGGCTCCTAGGCATCTGTGCCCTCATAAGTGAGTAACCGATATTATTTATTGAATACAAGTGCCCATAGCGTTTAGGATAATACTCTGTATAATGGCGGAACGTTAAAAGTGTGATTTATTTTTTATGCAAAGATTTGATGTTCCGGGTGTAGTAACTCGCCATACTCTTCATAAGTGATAATAAGCTTCTAGCTCAACCGCCTTATTACAAGGCACTTTTATTATTAAGTTTCAGGATATGACTATGTCTACTACTACCGGTACTGTTAAGTGGTTCAATGACGAGAAAGGTTTTGGTTTCATCGCTCAGGAAAATGGCGGTCCAGACGTGTTCGCACACTTCCGTCAAATCGTTGGTGATGGCTTCAAATCTCTGGCTGAAGGCCAGCGCGTTGAGTTCACCATCACTCAGGGTCAGAAAGGCCCACAAGCTGAAGACATCCGTCCTCTGTAATGTCAGAGCTGCACAATTGCAGCTATTAGACTTTATTTAGGCGTATAAAAAGGGCAGTGCTTTCGGGTATTGCCCTTTTTTTGTGCTCAAAAAAATCATCCCCAGTATGCTGGCAGTGCCGTTTACCTACGTCGATAAAGCCTTCGCGAAGACAAAGGTGATGGGCTTTGAGGCATTAATACGTCGCTGGGCACATGCCACAGTTCTTGCGAATATAGTGAAACGCTGCATCAAAAGTATCGTAATTGGCTGTGCAGCGAATCGATTTCCCTTCTCTTACCTGCACAACAAGGTCAACTGCAACTAGGTTGGAGAGGTAGTTGGATAAGGTGGGACCGTTGATGCCCAGCCGGTCTCTCAGCTCGCCGACAGTGATTCCTTCAAATCCCACATCAGACAGCTCCTGAAATACACGAAGTCGTTCCGGGTGCCCCAGTTCTTTCAACACTCTTGCACTTTGTATGGAGTCCATAGTTCGTCTCTGGATGAACAATTCATGGTTTCATTAAATGTTGACATGATAATACCACGTCGATAATATTCGCGCTCATTTCATGATTTCAATAAATCTTGAATAGTTGAAATATTGTGTTTGCTTTCTTTTGTAGTGATCAATTATGAGTTCAGAATTTCTGGTTATGCTGCGCGATGCGGCGTATATGTTTGTCTATCTGGGAGCGCAGCTCACGGTTTTGTTTTTCACGCTTAGCTACATTGTTGGTTTGATTGCTCATTTCATGCCTCCGGAAAAAGTGAAGAACACTATGGGCAGTAACAAGGGTTATCTGGTTGCAGCCATGCTGGCGGTGGTAACGCCTTTTTGTTCAGCCACGACGATTCCATTTTTGAAAGGATTGTTTCGAGCCAACGTGAAGTTTGGCAGTGTGATGGTGTTTCTGATTGCCAGCCCATTGTTGAATCCAACGGTTCTTGGTCTGCTGATTTACACATTCAACATTCAGGTAGCAACACTCTATTTCGTCACAGCGACCGTGGTTGCCGTGATGGCAGGCTGGTTGCTGCAAAAATTTGGGTTTGAAGATTCAATCAAGGCTGAAGCCATGCTGGGGCGTGAAGAAAATGTGAGCTGTTCCAGTACTTGCAGTTCTGGCAAACTGAGTCAGGATCATTTGCTTGTTCGTATGTTCAAAAATGCAGCGTTTGACTTTAAGCGTGCATTTCCTTACTTAATGATTGGTGTTGGTATTGGTGCATTCGTTTATGGTTTTGTACCTACTGAAATTATTACGGCGGTAGCAGGCCCTGAAAATCCGTTGGCTGTACCTGCTGCTGCGGTTATTGGTGTTCCGTTGTATATCACGGTCGAATCGTTAATCGCTCTGAGCTCAGTGCTGCTTGCAAAAGGTATGGGTATGGGCGCACTTATTGCCCTGATCATCGGTTCAGCGGGTGCCAGTATTACTGAGGTAATTCTGCTTAAATCGTTGTTTAAGAATAAACTGATCATCGCCTTTTTGTTCGTAGTGTTTGGTATGGCGGTGACTGCCGGATATGCGTATCAGCTGATACTTGCTTAATGTCGGGGCTAAAGAGCGTTGTCCCGGTTATTTGATGGGCATTTAAAGACTACGATGACAGACTGAAGTGACCTCTTTGCTCTACACGGAGCAGGGAGGAATTTTTCTGTATTTCATTTACAGAATGCCGGTGGCTGGTGCTTTTGAAAAGTGAATGGGAAAATGTCAGCTGCTTTCTCATATTGTTCTGGGTAGATATTCATGACAGGTTTTCGCAGCATTCTTATTCTCACCTCCGCGACTTTAATGTTAACGGGCTGTATTGGTTCAGAGACGATTCAACACGACTCCGAAGTGCGTCTGACAGAAAAAGCCAATGCAATCAAAACAGCCAGCGAGTGCAGTGCACAAAATGGCGCATGGCGGCAGGTTGGTCGGTTGCAAATCTATTCTTGTGTATTACCAGCCAGTGATGCTGGTAAGGCGTGTGCTGATTCCAGTGATTGCCAGGTTGGTTGTATTGTTAAGGGTACTGTGGTGACTCCTGGCGTCGAGGTGGTCGGGCAATGTCTGGAGTCAACGGATCAGTTTGGTTGCCGTACTTATGTGTCTAACGGCAAGGCAGAGCATACATTGTGTATTGATTAAATTTTCTTGCCTTGCACCGTTTATGCGTCAGTTAACGTTTTACTGAGCGGTTAGCTCCTTCAGTGCCGCAAGTGCAATATCTGCTTTATCGGACTGGATGAAAATATGGTCATGATAGTAAGCGGCAACAACGTTGGCGCTGATACCCTTCGATGCAAGCTTGTTGGAGATAGCAGCGGTGAGACCGACAGCGTCTAGGCTGGAATGCACCGTTAATGTGATTTGCTTGAAAACACTGCTGTATCCCACTTTGAATGTATCAGCCATTGTTCTCGTAATGATCAGGGATAACCCCTCTGATTCCAGAAAGGTGGCTATAGGCTGTAAGTGCAGATAGTCCTGCAGTTGACCGGGAAATGTGCAAAACACAAACTCCTCATCAACCAGTTTGGGTTCCATTGATCTCAGGAGTGCTTCTAACTCAATAATGCCCGACATAATGCCTCCTACTGTTTAAATGACGTCACATGTGTATGTAATGTGGATGTTTGGCTGCAACATCAAACAAACATGGCAGTATTTGTTTACGGCATCCTTTGCTGCCTGCAATATTTGTTCTTTAGTGACGCCGGCAGCCTCGACAATAAAGTGTAAATTGACACTCTTATAGAGGCGGGGTGAGCTGTCCGTGAGCTGGAATGTGACTTCATTACAAAAGCGACGTATCTCCACCTCTTGTTCCTTCAAGGCATAAACAACGTCTGTTGCGCTGCAACTGCCTAAGGCGGCAAGTAAAATCTCTGTCGGGCAGGGGGCTTTCTTTGATTCTGCATCAGCATGAAGTTTAAAACCATTTACTGTGGTGATGCTGAACTCACCCTGACATTTCCAGTCAACCTTAATGCTCATGGTGAATCGATAACCAATGACAACGTGTGAGCGGTGAGCTTAAAGACCATTGTCGCTGGCAGCAAGTATTGGTTGAAGTGACTACCGCCTTCTATTTTGTTTTAAATGTGGCCAGCTGGCATGATATAAATGACAGGCCTTATCTGGCACGTCGCAGAACATTGATCAAATAGAAACGCGTGAAAGGAAGCCTGACAAAAGTGTCCATCAGTATTCAGAGAATCATAGGTGAAAATAAGAGGGGCATATTCCTTCCTGTTTTGCTGATGATGATTTATCTGTTGGTGGTCAACTACGCTCTGAGTCATGTCCACGGGAGCCCTCAGATTGGGGCAGAAAGTACATATTATGATGAGCATCATCATTCAGACTCAAGCTTTATAGGCCAGGAGCAGGATGAGGCGTTATCTGCCAACTGGCAGTCCGATAAGCAACACACCCATGGTTGTTCGTTGGTGGCTCAAGTTGCCGCTTCCTTACCCTGTCAGAAACCTCAGGGGCCGTATGATACTGTTTATGACGATGCGCTGAGCCTCCTATCGTTCACGTCTTCAACACCGATAAAGAAGAAAATCAGAGCGCCGCCGTTTACCAGAACCTGATGTAAAACCGATTAAAATTAATATTCAGGATTTGAACATGCATTATTTTTCTAAACTGCTGGCAGTGGCCAGTACATCCATTGTCTCTGTCGCTCTGGCTCACAACCATGGCGGGAGTCGTCATGCGGATGCCCATGTTCATGGTGCAGGGTATGTAAACTTTGCGGTAGAGGGCAAACAGCTTCATATAGAACTTGAAATCCCCGGTTTTGATATTCTGGGTTTTGAGTCGGTATCCACGGATGCACAGCGTAAACAAGTCAGTGAAGCACTTCATGAGCTTGAGCATGGTGATTTTTGGTTATTTCCTGTTGCGGCCGGTTGTGAGTTAACAACGGCTTCGGCGATGGCTGGAGGAGAGGGAGACCATAAAGAACACGACGATGATCATGAAGACAGCCATGAAGACGATGATGAAGAGCACCACCATGATCACGGGGCTCACGATGATCATGGCGAAGGCGCGCAAGCGTCCGCCCATATGGATTTTGAGGCGACCTACGTTTACGAGTGTGCACAGACAAAAGCACTAAACCGGATTTCAACCAATCTGTTTAAACGTTTCCCAAATAGCGAGTCTCTGAAAGTGCAGGGTTTTACCGCTTCAGGTCAAACGGCGGGAGCCATGACCCGCAAACAGCCTGAGGTTCGCTTTTAATGTCGGTTATCCATCTTAAGGATGTCCGTTTCAGTTGGGTGGCTGAATCACTGGTTCTGGATATTCCAGAGCTGGTGATTCACCCAGGTGAAAAGGTCTTTATTCATGGCCCTTCGGGTTCCGGTAAAACGACATTGCTCGGTTTGTTGGGCGGTGTTTTGACGCCTTCTTCAGGCACAGTAGAGGTGCTTGGTAACGACATTAGTCGTTTGTCACCCATTCAGCGAGATCACTTCCGCGCCCGGCATGTGGGTTTTATTTTTCAGATGTTTAATCTGATTCCCTACCTGTCCGTGGTAGAAAACGTCACGTTGCCCCTAGGGTTTGCCAGCGAGCGGGCGCAAGCCGTTCAGCGGTCAGGTGTTTCTCCTGAAGCAGAAGCAATGCGCTTGTTGGCTCTTCTTGGGCTCAGTGATCCAGAATTGTTAAAGCGCCCGGTAACGGAGCTCAGTATTGGGCAACAACAAAGAGTGGCGGCGGCTCGTGCACTGATTGGCAGTCCGGATATTATTATTGCGGATGAACCAACGTCTGCTTTGGACTTTGATGCCCGTGAAGCATTTATACGACTACTGTTTTCTGAGTGTGAGGCAACAGGAAGCACATTGATTTTTGTTAGCCATGACCATTCTCTGGAAGCATTGTTTGACCGTTGTCTTCCACTTCATAGAGTGAATCGGGCAAGTCAGCACTCTGCGTCGTCTACTGGGGAGGTGGTGTGATGTCGATTCTTCAACTGGCGCTTAAAAGCCTGAATAACCGTAAAACCACAGCACTGCTGACGATTCTTTCCATTGCCGTCAGTGTGGCTCTGTTGTTGGGGGTTGAAAGGCTCAGGGTTGAAGCCCGAAACAGTTTTACCAGTACCGTGTCGGGTACGGATCTGGTGGTGGGAGCCAGAAGCAGTTCGTTAAGTTTGCTGCTCTATTCCGTGTTTCATATGGGAAACGCTACCAACAATATTACCTGGGAAACCTATCAGGATTTGACCTCCGATAGCGCTGTGGCGTGGTCCATTCCGATTGCTTTGGGCGATTCCCATCGAGGCTATCGGGTGGTGGGCACTTCCCAGGAAATGTTCCCATATTTCCGCTACGGCAATGATCAGCCTCTGGCCTTTCGCAGCGGTATGCCTTTTGACGATTTATTTGATGCGGTGCTTGGTTCAGAAGTTGCTGCCTCTCTCGGATATCAACTGGATCAGGATATAGTCCTGAGCCACGGTCTTGAGAGTACGTCATTACAGGAGCATGACGACAAACCATTTCGTGTCGCGGGCATTCTTAAACCCACTGGCACGCCGATGGATCGCACCATTCTGATTTCGCTGGAAGGGATTGAGGCACTGCATGTCGATTGGATTAATGGCGCTGCTCCCAATGCGATGCTGGCGGTGTCGGCGGATAAAGTCCGGAGTATGTCGCTGCAGCCAACCACGATTACGGCTTTTTATGTTGGTTTGAAATCCCGCATATCCGCCTTTCGTTTTCAGCGCAAAGTGAATGAATATCCTCAAGAAGCGATGACGGCGATTCTGCCGGGTGTCGCTCTGGGTGAACTCTGGCAACTGGTGGGTTCTGCAGAAAAAGCCTTGCTGGCCATATCGGTGATGGTGGTGATCGCCGGTTTGATTGGTATGCTAACCACGATTTTGACATCGCTGGATGAACGACGCCGGGAGATGGCCATTCTCCGTTCGGTTGGCGCAAGGCCGGGGCATATATTTGCGCTGATGATGATTGAATCGATGATTTATGGTGTTGCCGGCGTAATTCTGGGTGTCCTTTTTTTATACGGGCTGCTTTTTGCCATTCAGCCGATTTTGCAAATCAAGCTTGGGTTGCAAATAGCCATTGCCTTACCGGGCACTTTTGAATTGCTCTTTATGGTTGCCATTATTGGTTGTGCCACACTGTTAGGTACGGTGCCTGCATGGCAAGCCTATCGGAACTCGCTGGCCGATGGCTTAACCATCAGGCTGTAACTGGAGAATAAAAAGATGAAAACAGGAAGACTGCATTACCTCGTTGCTGTGTTGTCAGCGTTTCTAGTGTTCGGCCAAAGTGCGTTGGCAAAAGATGCGCCGGCAGAAAAAGAAACCGAGGTAACAGAACTCAGCTGGGATAAGCTTGCTCCGCCAGTGGAGGAAGACATGATTAAAAAGTACGAGGCTGGCGAAATTACCCCAGCGGAAGCCATTGCCTATGTGACTGAGCTCGGCAAGGTGCCTGTGCAAAGCCTTAATGAAACTAAGGTGCGAGTTCCGGGATATCTGGTGCCGTTGAATATTCAGCAGGATCAGACGGCCACCGAGCTGCTGCTGGTACCAACGTTGGGAGCGTGTATTCATGTTCCACCGCCGCCACCCAACCAGACGATTTTTATCCGCTATCCAGAAGGGATAAAAGTGACTGAAGCCGGATACACGCCCTATTGGGTTGAGGGTGTGATCAAAGTGGAGAGGAATGAATCTGAATATACAGAAGTACTCTACGCGATTACGCCTGACAGTATTATTGAGTATGAATAAGTAATCATCGACCTTCCGGATTCCCTCTCGTTGGGGGGGGATTCCAAGGCATAATCACGGCAGTCAGGCTGCTTTACACTTCTGGTAACGGCTCACACTTTAAACAGGCAAACACTGGGAGACACACCATGAACCCAATGTTGTCCTATGTGACCGGCGTAGTCTTTCAGGGAAGAAAGCCTTCCAACAGCACGACGAAAGCGGTTATTCCAACGCATGGTGTTAATCCACTCATCAGGGTCAATGCCGAGACGATGGAGAACATTCGGAACATTGTCTTCTATTCGTCCTCGCTTGCCCTTACTGATAATCCGCCCTGACCAGTCCACCAGTTCAAAATAACAGCTCAGCGTATATGGGATCGCTTTGTCCGGGTTTTGACCGGGTGCTTTCAAGGGCTTCAAACGAGCTGGCTGCTTTTTCTTCTGACTTCCGGTGTATACATCAGTTCGCTTTTTGAAGGATGTGTATTGAGAGCTTTCTGGTGTTTTGGCCATTTTTGCTCTGACCGGATTTAAATCTACATAGGCCATGCAGGTGAGTAGTGCTGCTTCATCCAATAATGCCTGGCTTTTGTAGCGACCTTCCCAGAACCGGCCTTTGCAGCCGTCTTCACGATTGGCTTCTCTGGCAAGGTGCTCATTAAGATATCTCATGAACCAGCTGATATCTTTTAAACGATGACGGTATTTTTCTGCAAATTCTTCAACCTTTATCAAGTCAGCCTCACCCATTGTCGCGCCTGCCAGATAACGCTGCACCAGCATGGGGCCGGAGAAAAGCTGCGACCAGCGGTGCAGAACCTCCTTCATGCTCCAGGATTCCGCTTGTTCGCGATTGATATGAAGTATTACGTGATAGTGGTTGGACATGACAGCATAAGCGCAGATTTCCAGAGCAAAAACAGCTGCCAGAACATTCAGGCGATCCTCCACCCACTGGCGGCGGTGCTCATAGTTTTTACCGGAGAATTGATCTTTACCGCACAGAAAAGCACGGCGAACGCAACGCGCCATACAGTGATAATACGGCGTACTGGCTGGATCGATAAGATTCGACGGGGCGGTAGTCATGGGTTTGCTCCTTTGCCGAAGGTTTAGAGCCGTGAGGGCTCAGAACAAAAGTAGATGGTCTGACCGGTTAGTCAAATTTATGGGTGTCCTAAATTATTTGCGACCCAACCTTCACGACAGAACACTATGCCCAGAGCCCAATGCTCACGCTGCCATCGACCGATCGACTACTGTTATTGCAAGCATCTTCAGGAAACCACCGCACGTATCGACTTAATCATACTACAGCACCCTAGCGAATCCAGACATGCACTTAATACCGCACGCATTGCTGCACTGAGCATTCGTAATTGCCAGATATTGATCGGCGAAAAATTTTCTGACCACCCCGTATTGCAGGAACGGCTCGCCACACAGTCCTGCTGCCTGCTCTTTCCTACTGAGCAAGCCACCCGCGCTAACACATTACTTTCATCTGCTACCCCGCCAGAGTGTTGCATTGTCATTGATGGCACATGGCGCAAGGCCAGAAAAATTTTTTACTGTAATCCGGCGCTCCACACATTACCCGCTATGACACTCGAACCGGTGCAGTTATCGGAATACCGGATCAGAAAATCCTCCTAGTGCAAGGAAGCGTTAATACCCATACCGTTCGCACTGAGCGGAGTCGAAGTGTGGTGCTTTGATCCTTCGACTCCGCTCAGGATGAACGGGGATGTATGTCTTATAACGCTTGGCTGCACTAGGCGCAGTCACTTTCAACCGTAGAAGCTATTGTCAGCTTACTACGACAGGCAGAAGGCAATGAAGGTAATAATGACGTATACCAGCCTTTACTCGATGCCTTCACTCAGCTGATTGATCGCCAGATCAGCGCAATGGGTGTCGAGCGGTATCATCACAATTATCAAAACCATCGCAATTTTTCCTCAAAGCAATAGTGTACTCACTGAATCACAGCTTGTTGCACTGGAAAAGAAGAAAGAAAACGATATGGCCTGTGGCGAAATCGAAGCAGCGCATCCTGGCTATCTGGGCTCACAAGATACGTTCTTTGTGGGCACGCTCAAAGGTGTCGGACGAGTCTATCAGCAAACCTTTGTTGATACTTACAGCAAGGTTGCACACTGCAAGCTGTATACGACAAAGACCCCTATTACTGCGGCAGATTTGCTAAATGATCGGGTACTACCTTTCTTTGCTAAACATGACATTCCACTCTTGAGAATGTTGACAGACAGAGGCACAGAATACTGCGGTAAACTAGATAGTCACAACTATCAGCAATATCTGGCTGCCAGTGACATTGAGCACACAAAAACCAAAGCACGACACCCGCAAACCAATGGTATTTGTGAACGCTTCCACAAGACAATACTCAATGAATTTTATCAGATCACCTTCAGTTAGATCACCTTCAGTCAGATCACCTTCAGAAAGAAGGTTTACACTAATTTAGCGGAACTTCAGAGGGATTTGGATGTCTGGATGGAGGAATACAACAATGATCGAACCCATCAGGGCAAGATCTGTTGTGGTAGAACACCTATGCAGACTTTAGACGATGGCAAAACGATCTGTAAGGAAAAACAGACAGCCTGAATCTAACCTGACGGTACAAACGACTTATGCCGGGTAAGTGTCAGGTCAGATCGTGACGACTACAGCTGAACAGTTACGTTATTTTTTATGCAGTAGTTCTTCTTTAATCTGATCACTTAGCTTGCTGGAGGAGATTGCCTCTATAACGGCATTAACCGCAGCTTTCATCGCTTCACCGGATCCAAGCGCCTGTACCCATTGAAGGCTGGGAACACCGTCTTTGCGCTTCGCTGCCAGTAGTTCTTGTTGATCCTCAAGACTCAGCTTGCTGGATAATATTCCATCTACAACGGCTTTGGCCGCTTCAGCGTGTCCATTCTGCAGTGCTATGCAAAGGCCGGGAGTACCCTTTGCGCTCTTGGCTGCCAGTAGTTCTTGTTTAGCCTTATCAGTCATCCAGTCGCTGGATATTATTCCATCTACAACGGCTTTGGCCGCTTCAGCGTGTCCCTTTTCCAGTGCTATGAAAAGGCCGGGAAGACCGTCTTTGCGCTTGGCTGCCAGTAGTTCTTGTTTATCCTCAAGACTCAAGTCGCTGGATAATATTCCATCTACAACGGCTTTGACCGTTTCAGCGTGTCCATCCTGCAGTGCCATGTAAAGGCCGGGAATACCGTCTTTGCGCTTGGCTGCCAGTAGTTCTTCTTTACCCTTACGGCTCAGCTGGCTGGATAATATTCCATCTACATAGGCTTTGGCCGCTTCAGCGTGTCCGTTTGCCAGTGCCATATAAAGGCCGGGAGTACCCATTTTATCCTCGGCTGCCAGTAGTCCTTTTTGATCCTTAGGACTCAGATCACTGGATAATATTCCATCTACATAGGCTTTGACCGTTTTAGCGTGCCCATTTTTAAGTGCAAGGAAAAAGCCGGAACAACCGTATTCGCGCTTGGCTTCCAGCAGTTCTTTTTTATCCCCAAGACTCAGTTCGCTGGATAATATTGTCTCTATATAGCCTTTGACCGTTTCAGCGTGTCCATTTTCCAGTGCAGACAAAAAGCCTGGAATAATGTTTTGGCGCTTGGCTGCCAGTTGTTCTTTTTTATCCTTAAGAATCCGCTCGCTGGATAATATTGCATTTACCAAGGGTTTGGGCATTTCAGGGTGTTCATCTTGCAGTGCCGCATAAAGGCCGGGAAAACCACCTTGCTTCTTGACTAGCAGCAGGTCTTCTTTATCCTGAAGACTCAGCTCGCTGGATAATATTCCATCTACGTAGCCTTTGATCGTTTTTGCGTGTCCATTCTGCAGTGCCATGTAAAGGCCGGGAATACCGTCTTTGCGCTTGGCTGCCAGTAGTTCTTCTTTACCCTTAAGGCTCAGCTGGCTGGATAATATTCCATCTACAACGGCTTTGAACGCTTCAGCGTGTCCCTTTTCCAGTGCTATGTAAAGGCCGGAAGTACCGTCTTGGAGCTTCGCTGCCAGTAGCTCTTGTTTACCCTTAAGGCTCAGCTTGCTGGATAATATTCCATCTACAACGGCTTTGGCCGCTTCAACGTGTCCATTCTGCAGTGCCATGTAAAGGCCGGGAAAACCGTTTGCGCTCTTGGCTGCCAGTAGTTCTTGTTTATCCTCATCAGTCATCCAGTAGCTGGATATTATTCCATCTACAATGGCTTTAGTCGCTTTAGCGTGTCCATTCTGCAGTGCCATGAGAAGGCCGGGAGTACCGTTTGCGTTCTTGGCTGCCAGCAATTCTTTTTTATACTCATAAGTCCGAAGCTCGCGAGTCATTATCTCATTAATGGAATTTTCAACATCTTTAGCTGAACTATCCGATCCATAAACGCCACTACGAAGTAATAAGTTCAACAGCGCAGGTGATAGCTTAGATTCTATAACAGTCAAAGCGCTACCCGGTTTGCTTTCAATCTCTGGGCTTTGCAAAAAACCCGCAAGCGGGCGTTCTGGAAAGTAGAGATCAACATTTGCCTTTTCAGGTATTAAATCCTCCAGTGTTAAATCCTTCAAAGCATTGAAGGAAGATACGATTATACGGCGCTCCCTTACTGTGTCATTAGGGTCATAAAAATTCAATTTGATCTCATGATGATCATCAGACCAAACCATCTCCAGCGTCATGTCATGACTCAATGATTGAAAATGGTAAATTTTTTGATGACCGCTTCTATCCTTTTGATGACAGTTTCTATTCTTTTTATGCGTTATCGCCGCCTGCAGTACCGCACCTAATCCGTTTTTATCAAAGTAATAATTTTCTTGGGCTTTCTTACAATGCGTAACTACCGTTTCTTTCAATTCATCATCGGTTTTAATGTGTGTGTGTTCGCTTATTTGTTGAGGCTTACTGACCGACGAATATTTTTTTGATTTTTTGGTACCAATGACCCCTCGAGCACGGGCTTCAGCCAGATGCCTGCATGCGATTAACTTCTTATCTTTTGTACTTACCGCCTTACAATTAAGGTCCTTCTGCTCTCCCTTTGAGTAATAACCTAAAATTTTTATAGCCTCTGTTTTAGCATCATCTGCTTGTGGCGCGACGTGGTTTGGACGCAGTGAGTACGTACGGGATACCTTTTCCAGTTGCTCAACTTTTCGATCTATTAAGGATTTTGAAGGTATGGATTTATTCTTCTTTAATATCTTTAAATAATTCTTCTTTAATTTCTTGAAATAAGAAGTGCTGTTTTCTATAAAAGTGACTTTACGCTGCCACGCTGCGCCCTTCTTCTCCGACGTGACACTCATCTCCAAGCTGCCTGGGTCCTGCAACGCTGTTATTTTTGACGCATGACCACGGCTACTTGATTCCATATTGTAAAGCTCTTTATGTTAAGGCTTGCAGCGTAGAGGTGAGTATTAGAGTGTTTATCGTTAACAGATGAATAATATTTAACAAAAATATAAAGAATATCCATATATTAAATATGGATTTACAACGGGATTTTTATGGATAGCCTCTATTACCTGAGAAGCGTTTATTCAACAAGCGTGCAGCGCTCGAATTAAGGCCGGAATTTCTTCCGGCCCCATGACGGTGTGGTTCGGGTTAATCCCTAATTCAGCATCAAGAGGCTGCTGATGCTGAATCCAGACGGAGGTTATACCACTGTTGTGAGCACCCGCAATATCTGCCTGCCAGTGACATTGAGCACACAAAAACCAAAGCACGACACCCGCAAACCAATGGTATTTGTGAACGCTTCCACAAGACAATACTCAATGAATTTTATCAGATCACCTTCAGTCAGATCACCTTCAGAAAGAAGGTTTACACTGATTTAGCGGAACTTCAGAGGGATTTGGATGTCTGGATGGAGGAATACAACAATGATCGAACCCATCAGGGCAAGATCTGTTGTGGTAGAACACCTATTGCAGACTTTAGACGATGGCAAAACGATCTGTAAGGAAAAACAGACAGCCTGAATCTAACCTGACGGTACAAACGACTTATGCCGGGTAAGTGTCAGGTCAGATCGTGACGACTACAGCTGAACAGTTACGTTATTTTTTAAAAACTGGTGTCAAAAAACTGGTGTCAGGTCTTTCATCGTGCATTACAAATGTAAAAACTGGTGTCATATATGGTCCGCCCCGCGATGCAAGGAAAAGTTTTCACCATGACGTTAAAGAGTAATGCTTCCATATATCCGGCCTTTGGGGTGAGGTCTCAATGCCTCTGGCCCTGATGGAATCCGCTCACTCCCGCCTCATCAGGTCTTCGGCCTCTACGGGCCCTGACCCC
>NZ_LUTV01000008.1:52101-56841 GCF_001646945.1 Endozoicomonas ascidiicola | reverse complement strand
GGGCCCTGACCCCGGTCAGGTTCAAGGGAGTGCAGGTCTTACCTTTTATGCCATCATTTGAACTTTATCCACGCAACTCGTTGCAGGCTTTTTACACTGATTAACCGCTTTTGCTTTTCTTGTCTAACGACAAATGTTTAATAATTTATTGACTGTATAATTCATGCCGCAATCTTGTAGGGCTCTTTCTTGGTTCAATACTTCGGACACTTTTCTAAAATATCCTGTGAAGTGAAAATCAGTGAATCAATACTTCGGACACTTTCATGCAGCAATAGCTCCATAGCAGCTGAGCTGTTCATAGGTATTCATGACTTTTTCATCACTCAGGGATAATCCTAACTCATCAAAAACCCTACACATCAGATGCTGGTTGGATTTCAGGCGTTTCCAGCTAAAAAATGAAATAACAGTTTCAACGTCAGTGTTTTTCTTTTTCCTAACAAAAACTGGGACATCCATAAATTTGACTAACCGGTCAGCTCGTCTACTTTTTGATCATCAAGAATTTTAATGATCAGGAACAGAAGTCATGACGACTGCCCGGAAGAATCTGATAGACCCAGCCAGTACACGGTATTATCACTGTATGGCTCGCTGTGTACGCAGGGCATTTCTCTGTGGTCGAGATAAATTTTCCGGCAAAAACTATGAGCACCGTCGGCAGTGGGTGGAAGATAGACTGAAGATATTGTCAGGCATCTTTGCTCTAGAACTCTGTGCCTATGCCGTCATGTCMAACCACTATCATGTCATTCTTCACATCAACCGCGAACAAGCCGAATCATGGAACACGAAAGAAGTGTTGTCCCGCTGGGCTCAGTTATTCTCTGGCCCTGTGCTTGTTCAGCGTTATCTGGCAGGTGCACCTATGGATAAAGGAAGTCTGCTAAAGGTTGAAGAGTTTGCGGAAGAGTACCGGTGTCGTTTAAAAGATATTAGCTGGTTCATGAAATGCCTGAACGAGCACCTTGCCCGTGAAGCGAATAAGGAAGATGGTTGCAAGGGACGGTTCTGGGAAGGACACTACAAAAGCCAGGCTTTACTTGATGAAGCCGCACTACTCACTTGTATGGCCTATGTAGATCTAAACCCTGTCAGAGCTAAAATGGCTAAAACTCCGGAAGGTTCTGAATATACCTCCATAAAAGAACGAGTCGATACCTACTCAAGTCACCAGAAGAAAAAACAACCCCGCTTCCTCAAACCTTTTAAAACCCCTGGGCAAAATCCGGATAAAGCACTGCCTTATACTCTTGCTTGTTACTTTGAACTGGTGGACTGGTCTGGTCGTATTGTTCACAAAGGAAAGAGAGGAAAAATAGAAGGCGATGTCCCTGCTGTGCTTGATCGCCTGGGAATTGATCCGAAAGAGTGGCTCAGTACCATGCGCTGGAATAATCGCTTCCGCCGGGGTGTAGGAAAACTCTCCTCTCTTAGGGACTATGCTAGCCAGACCGGGAAGCATTGGCTTCATGGGGTTACACCGAGCATTTGCCTATTTCAAACCTGAGACAAATTAAAGGGTGCCCCTTTTTCTCCTCCCTTATTCTCCAATCCTTAAAGTATGGGAGCCAGGACTTTTGCGACAACCTCCTATGGTGGAATCCAAAAGTGTGAATACCAGAACCGATCGTGGTATCTTTCCTCTTTTACCGATTCTTAAAATGGCAAACCACCTGACCATGGAATCTTCACCCCACACGACCATCACCTCGCTGGTTCACGATATTGCCGATGTACTGGTCGAAAGAGGCTGGACGTTGTCTACGGCTGAGTCCTGTACGGGTGGCGGTATTGGTTTTGAACTGACCGCGTTATCTGGCAGTTCCCGCTGGTATGAAGGTGGTGTGATCAGCTATTCCAATAACGTGAAAAGCCAGCAACTCCATGTGCCAGAAGTGCTGTTGAATAAATACGGCGCTGTCAGTGAGCCAGTGGCGGAGGCCATGGCGCAGGGTGTCCGGAAGTTATTACGAACGGATCTGGCTGTCGCAGTGACCGGCATTGCCGGCCCTGATGGTGGAACACCTGATAAACCGGTGGGTACCGTCTGGATTGCCTGGAGCACCGGGCAAAGCACTGAAGCCCGGCACTTTCATTTCTCTGGTGATCGTGAGCAGGTTCGCCGACAAACGGTGGTGGAAGCGCTGCAGGGTATTTTGGCTGTTATTTCTTAAAAGTGAACGGAAGACTGTCGACAAGATAAAGTACTGGACAAACATCCAGTATATGTTTAAATATACAGTATTGAATTTAGATACCCAAAGGATTTCAAATTGCTACGCGGCGGCAATCGAGCGAAGCCCATGAGCCTATAAGTAATAGGTGATTGGGGTGAGTGAGCGCAGCCAACAAAGTGGCAGCTTGAAAGTCGACGGGTATAGCTGTTCCTGATGGCATCAGAACTGAGTTGAGGGCGAGAAAATGGATGATAACAGAAAAAAAGCGTTAGCCGCAGCACTGGGTCAGATTGACCGTCAGTTCGGTAAAGGCGCAGTGATGCGGATGGGCGATCAAAAGCACGAAGCGATTCCGGCCATTTCCACCGGTTCCCTTCAGTTGGATATTGCGCTTGGCATCGGCGGTCTGCCAAAAGGCCGTGTTATTGAAATCTATGGTCCGGAATCTTCCGGTAAAACCACGCTGACCCTTAGTGTGATTGCTCAAGCTCAGAAGCAGGGCGCAACCTGTGCTTTTGTTGATGCGGAACACGCCCTTGATCCGCTCTACGCTGGAAAGCTGGGTGTTGATGTTGACGACCTCTATGTTTCCCAACCAGACACGGGCGAACAGGCTCTGGAAATCACCGACATGCTGGTGCGCTCTGGTGCGGTTGATGTCATCGTTATTGACTCCGTTGCAGCACTGGTACCAAAAGCTGAAATTGAAGGCGACATGGGCGACTCCCACGTAGGTCTACAGGCTCGTTTGATGTCTCAGGCGCTGCGTAAGCTTACCGGTTCCATCAAGCAAACCAATTGCATGGTTATCTTTATCAACCAGATTCGTATGAAGATTGGTGTGATGTTTGGTAACCCGGAAACCACAACCGGCGGTAACGCTCTAAAGTTCTACTCCTCTGTTCGTCTGGACATTCGTCGTACCGGTGCTGTGAAGCAGGGCGAAGAAGTCATCGGTAACGAAACCCGTGTGAAAGTGGTGAAGAACAAAGTTTCTCCTCCATTCCGTCAGGCCGAATTCCAGATTCTTTATGGTCAGGGTATTTACCATATGGGTGAAGTCATTGATTTGGGCGTGAAGCAGAAGCTGGTGGACAAATCCGGTGCCTGGTATGCCTACAAGGGCTCAAAAATTGGTCAGGGCAAAGCCAATGCGGCGCAGTATCTGACCGACAATCCTCAAATTGCGGAAGAAATTGAAGCACAGATTCGTGCTGAACTGATGGCGCCACAGAGTGGCAAAGATGAGAAAGCAGCGAAGACTGAAAAAGCTGGCAAGCCAGACAAAGCTGAAAAAACCGGCAAAGCAGGCAAGGCAGAAAAAGAAGTGACTGAAACGCTGCAGCAGGATGAGTTGCTGGCAGAGTAGCCGAGAGCTTTTGAGTGACTGCTGAAACCCTCCAAACCGTAAAAGATGTTCGTCGGGCTGCCATGGATCTTCTGGCCCGACGAGAGCACGGTTTTAAAGAACTGGCTCGTAAACTCTCGAGCCGTTTCCCCCCTGAGCTGGTAACTGAAGCATTAACACGACTCCGTGAAGAACGCCTGCAAAGTGATGACCGCTTTGTGGAAAGTTATGTCTATAGCCGAACACAACGGGGTTATGGTCCGGTACGTATCAAATCGGAGTTGTTTCAAAAAGGTGTCGATAGGGATCTGGTTAGCCAGTATTTAGTTGAGCAGGATGAACACTGGACTGAATTGGTAAAAGAGATAAAAGAAAAAAAGTTTGGTAAGAGTAAACCTGAAAATGTAAAAGAACGTGCTCGCCAGACACGGTTTCTTGCCCAGCGAGGGTTTTCAATGGGCCAAATATGCTTAGCACTCTCGAGATAATACACGTTGCGTTAAAGTTTGTGTTGGTGAACTAATTTGAGATTTTAAACTCTAAGAAATAGGCTCTTCAGGGGTATCTGTGGGTAAAAATGAGCTAATTTGAAGAAAAAAGCACCAGCGATCGATTTCTGATAGATTTTTTTGTTTGCAGACAAAAAACAATAAGAAACGTCGCTGATGCTGATAAAAACTATCCTCAATAAAGTTCATAAACTCAAGTCATTTGTTTATCAGGATGTAAAACTCGGCTTCCATCAAGGCTCTGAAGTCTTCGATGTGACAGTCGTTCCCCGCAAGAATGGTCACGCTATCTGTTCAGGCTGCCACAACCCAGCACCGGGTTACGATCGCCTTGCTGAACGACGCTTCGAGTTTGTTCCTCTCTGGGGAATCAGAGTTTCCCTGATTTACAGAATGCGCCGCGTTCAATGTAAGACATGTGGCGTAAAGGTTGAGCAGGTTCCATGGGCAGAAGGTAAAAAAGAACTGACCAAAGTGTACATGCAGTTTCTCGCAGGCTGGGCTCGAAAACTCTCCTGGAAGGAAGTTGCCAAGACGTTTAATACTTCATGGGAGAAGGTAAACCAAAACTCATTTGAAACATACGGTTCTAAATGAGCAGATAAATTGATCCAAAGCATGAAACGAAAAACGATTCAAGACGTATAATTACAGATCATTTTTTGCCATAACTATTCGATTCATGCTTAAAGTCCTACAC
>NZ_LUTV01000008.1:41889-49471 GCF_001646945.1 Endozoicomonas ascidiicola | reverse complement strand
ACTGAAGGTTCTTGTGAAAATCCAGATTCATCGAAGTAAAAAAGATTAATAAGGCCGTTGTCTTCTGCCTCTTTTGCTTCACTAAGAGCCTTGTGGCAACTATCAAAGTGCTCTTGATCTCGCTTGTGACTGCATGAACGTCGAACTCGTTTGTAAACCATGCCAAGGCTGTTAGCCATGCGTCTCAGCGTGGGCAGCGAAGTTTTTTTTTGGGTTTCTTCTTCAAGTACTGCTTTGGCGTGTCTTATACGACGTGGTTCATTTTTTACCAGCTCCTTGAAGCGAGCGACTTCTTCAGGGTTGAAGGTTAGAGGGACMCCACCGCCATGGCTTTTATACAAGCCACGAATGCCAAAATCTTCCCACTGGTCTAYCCAGTTAGAGATGGTCTGATATTGAGTGCTGAATACATCAGCTATTTGCTCAAGAGTATACCCACGGTGGCTTAGCAATACAGCATGAGCTCGTTCTCTCAAATACGGAGTAGGACCAAGGCGCGAAGCCTGTTGCAGTGTAGTGATGATAGCTGGATCAGTTATGTTGGAAACCGATTTCATGATGATCGTACAGGTGGAAACTATGAGGAAACAGTAGTTCAAAATTCCTGAGCCGGCTCGTAATGGATTAACTGATTGATCGGTTATTCAGTTTATATGATTTCAAATGATCAACTACTTAACAATTACATGGCCTTGCGATCGGGTCAGCACCTTGTAAGGGAAATTATTACCAAGGATCCTACTTTGTCAGAAGTTTTTTTGCTGAAAGACCTGATTAATCTATCTGTGATCACAAATGGAGGGAAGCGTGAAAGATGGGAGTATATGGAGCATTTCTTTTGCGCTAAGGCTCCGGATGCTGCTTTTTCAGAAGGACCGGCACAGCTGATTAGTCGATTGCAAGGAGATTATGGTAAAACTGTATTAGAGCCGAAGAAATACGAGTCTTTCTTGCATAATAGAATGACATTTTTCTTTGAAGCTTTATGCACTCTGGCTAATAATCAGAATGTGGATATTAAAGAAAGGGCAGGGTACTGCAGTAGAATAATTGCTGTAAATAATTCTGTTGAAAACTGGAAGAAGGAAGGCGTTTATGGCTTTTATTTCGCTGAACTTCTTATGGAAATTGCAGATAAGTTTTGTACCTATTCTGAATTAGAAGGTAAGATGGAAAAGTTCGATGCATTTTGTAATGCAGTAGTTTTAAAGAAGATTAAGCGCGATTTCTTTATATTGTTTAAAGAGACAACTCTTCAGAAATTAGATAATGACCCAAAATCAGTTACTCTCCAATATTTAGAAGGAAGGATTAATTACTACTGCCCCGAATGAAGGCAGTATGTGTGATGAGGTCATACCGAATAGTTTACTACCTCTTCGCAAACGACAACTTCAGTATTGCCACTTTTTAACTGCTGCATCAATGGTGCTGGTGGTGCGGTGTCAGTAAATAGCACATCAATTTCTGAAACATGCCCCAGTCGAATCATGGCGCTACGGCCGAATTTACTGTGGTCTGCAATGGTCAGGGTTCTTCGGGCATTGTTCATCATGGTCTGAGCTACGCGGACTTCATGATAATCAAAGTCCAGCAGTGTGCCATCCATATCAATACCACTGATACTGGTAACAGCAAAGTCCATTCTGAATTGACTGATAAAATCCCGAGTCGCTTCCCCGATAATCCCGCCATCCCGGTGACGAACCTCGCCGCCTGCAATGATCACAGTAAAATCTTCTCTGGGTAAAAGAATCGAAGCTACGTGAATATTGTTGGTCACCACTTTAAGGTTGCTATGGCTTAACAACGCTCGGGCAACGGATTCCGTTGATGTACCAATATCAATAAACAGTGAAGAGTTGTTGGGAATATGCGTTACCAGCTCCAGTGCAATACGATCTTTTTCTGCGCTGAGGTGATGTTTTCTCTCACTGTAATGAGTGTTTTCAGTACTGCTATTGGTGAGCCCTGCGCCGCCATGATGCCGGGTGATTTTCCCCTGTTGATCCAAATCGTTAAGATCCCGGCGAATCGTTTGCGGGGTCACGCTGAAATGTTGCACCAGGCTTTCAGTGGTAACAAATCCCTGTTGTCTGATCAGCTCAATGATCAACTCATGACGACGACTTTGTGGCAGCTGCATGGTTTTCCGACAACCTTCTTTATATTAGTGACTGTGACATAAGAGTCAGTGGGTGCAGAACCTGATGATCCGTATTCATTTCAATCTGCATCTTACAGGATTCGCAATCCGTCACCACATAATCCACGTTCAATTCAGTGATCTGATCAAAAATCCCTTGTCCGATGATTTGTGACGTCTGATAGTTTTCTTTTTTAAAGCCATAAGTGCCAGACATGCCACAGCACTTCTGATCCAGCATAATCACTTCCACACCGGGAATTTGATTTAACAGCGTAAGGGTGTGAATCACGCCACCTTGCTTAATCAAATGGCAAGGGCTGTGATAAGCCACACGAAGATTCAGTGGTTTCATCTTTGGCACATTGCCTTGGCTAAGTTCCCGGGCAATGAAGGTAGAAGCAAAGAAAATCTGATCCCTGAGGAGATGATTATCCACCTGTAGCACCTCTGGATATTCATCTCTTAAGGTCATGGCGCAGCTTGGTTCGGTGGCGATGACGCACTCAGAACTATCAAGAGCATCCGCAAACTGACCCATATTGAGTTCGGCGTTCTTTCGCGCTTTATCAAAAAAACCATTGGCAATCAGGGGTACGCCGCAGCACTTTTCTTTTTTCAGTAGGCTGACACCAATATTCATGGCGTTCAGTACCTGTACCAGATGTCTGCCCACCGTCGTGTCATTATAGTTAGTAAAACAGCCATGGAAAAAACTGATTTTCCGCTCGAACCTGGCTTGTTCTGCTTCCTGTTTTTTGAACCAGCTGCGGAAAGTTTGACCGCTGTATTTAGGCAACGTCAGTCGTTCATCAATACCCAGAGTTTTATCCAGCAGCTTTTTGATGGGCTTCAATTGAGTGATGACATTAACAATCGGCGCTGCCGTGGAGGAGAGAGAACCCATTAAGTCGGTATGGCTCAGCATCAGCTCCCGAGGGCCCTTTTTAAAGCCACCGTGTCGTGCTTTCGCCAGCTGAATAACAGTACCTACCTGAACCCCGGAAGGGCAGGCGACTTCGCATCGTTTGCAATTAGTGCAAAGCTTCAGTGCTTCGTCGTACAGTTCCGGGTTTTTAATTCGTAGTCGTTCACCGTCAGGTCCTGCCTGTTTTGGCCCCGGGTAATCCAGATTCGCTTCGGCAACCGGGCAGCGAGTGGTGCAGATGGTGCACTTAATGCAGTTGTCAAAACTGGTATCCATCATATTAAGCATAGTGATCTCGCTTGTCTCTTATACGGCAGATTGCTTTGCAATAATCTGGCTTGCTGCAAACCAGCCGGTCGCAATAGCAACACCGCCAGCACTGGCTTCTCTCACTGGGTTGAATCCACTGAGTACGGCACCGGCACAATATAGGTTGCTTATTGTCTCGTCTTCTCGATAAGGGTTGAGCAGGTTGTCCGTTCGGATGCCGGTGGTAGTGAAACTGTGCTGGCCATCAATAAAGCGATCATTGGACCATTGTTCACGGCTGGGTTCGCTGTTCACAGAGAGGTTAAATACACTTTCTGTCAGCTCAGAGCGATTGCTGGACAGTCCTTTACTGAAAAAGCTACCGGTTGCCAATACGAAATGTTTTGCAGCTAACGGCGTGGTAGGGTTTAGTCGTGTAGTAATGGACTGCAATTGATTATCAGAAAACTGGCCAGAAATCACATCGTCGCCTTCCAGCAGAATGCCGCCAAACTTACTGAATCGTGCCTTCAGAGCACTTGCCAGCCGCATGCCAGGTAGCGATGGTGGTAAAGAAGCAACTTCGCAAATGGAAAGGCCGGTTAATTGCTCCAGTTCTGCGATCAGAGCGTTGCCTCTTTCAACGGCCAGCACCGATGGAATGACCACAAGATCAGCATTCCGAGCCGCCTTTTGCAGGGCGGAGGCAAAAATGTTCATGCCATTAGGTTTATTGAACAGGTCGCGCTTGAGAGTTCTGGCCAGTTCCAGAGAACGAAGTTCATAAGGGTTACGAACTGCGATGCCAAGGGTCTCCGGAGAAATGTCCGCCCAGTTGAACGCATTATTGGCAAACATCGGGTTTCTTTTCATGCCGGCAATTACCAATTCAGGCTGAAAGTCACGGAACCCGGCGATATTTACGACAGCTATCTTTTTAATAACGTCTAACGGTTGATTGATGGGCAGTTGCTTAGTGCCAGTCTGACTGAGCCAGGTAGGGCGAACAGCACCAAGTGCAGTAAGTCGCCCATGGTTCTTCTGCTCATTGTGCGCCATAGTGATGTTTTCTGATGTCATCTGCTCAGAGAAAAAACTAAGCCCTTGTTTCAATGATCTGGAACCGATTTTTTGATAAGGGTGTTCAGCGGGTAGCAGTGCTATTTCTTCAAAAGGAAACTCAACGGGCTGATTGCTTTGATTGATACCCAATACATCAATGGAGCCTGAGGCAAAGGCAAGTGAACTTTCACCAGCGCTAATGACCACGGTTTTCAAACCGGCTTCAGCGCAGCGAATAGCACTGGTCAGGCCAGCCAGACCACCGCCTATGACAATGACATCGTAGTTCATAATACTTCCACGGTTTCTGGGTGAGATAACTCGGTTGGTTGTGCTTGCAACTGGTCGCAGCCCAAAAGGTTGTTGTACAGCCAATAGCTCAGGTCGGCTTCACGCATGGCATCTCCCCAGAGGATGGGGCGAACCCCTTTCCACCGTTCCTGCATAAAATCGCTGACACTTTTCAGGGCGTTGTCGCCGTTATCATCGTTGGTCATTTCACTGACAATACCCGCCGCCCGGCAGGCGCACATTTTCCCCTGACAGGGACCCATACCAATGCGGGTTCGACGACGAAGGTCTACCAGATCCATAGCATTTAGATTGTTGACGGCGTATTCAATTTCACCCCGAGTCACCATTTCACATTCGCAGATCACAACATTTTTCTTTTTATCATCCGCAAGAAAACGGGCTGCCCGCTCGCCGTGACGATATTTGGCAGAGCCGGACACGGGAATGGAAACCTGTGGCGCGTGGATATCTGTATGTTTACCATTAGCCCCCGGAAGGTGGCGTTCGGCAGTTTCACAGGCGCTGGTATTTCCAAGGTTTTTAGCCACCGCATCGGTGGCCATTTCTGCCATCAGACGATAAGTCATCAGCTTACCGCCAGTAATGGTAATCAGGCCTGGCAGGCCATCGGTGTCACCATGATCAAGCAGAACAATGCCCCGGCTGATATTGCGTCCGGAGTCGTCATTGCCCAAAGCAACAAGAGGTCGGACGCCGCAGTAAGCCCTGAGGATTCGTGTGTTGGTCATGGCAGGGCAGAGCTTCTCGCCTTCAGAAAGTAAGGTTTCTACTTCTTCCGGTGTTACACGAATGTTTTCAATATCGCTGTATGGAATTTTTTCAGAAGTCGTACCGATCAGGGAAATGGTATCACCGGGTACTAAAATGTCGGCATCTGCTGGTTTACGACAACGGTTGATTACCAGACTATTCACCCGGTAATCCATTATCAGTAATGAACCTTTGGCAGGAAACATGCGCAGTGACAGATCGCCGTATTCTGTAATTTGTTGCCCCCAGATGCCAGCAGCATTCACGACCTGCAAAGCATGAATATCAATGCGTTCTCCGGTTCTCAGATTGACGCAATGAACACCGCAGGCCCGGCCATTCTTAATGATCAGCCCAGTCACTCGTGTGTAATTCAGCAGGCGACCACCGTGTTCTTCGGCATCAAGAATGTTGGAGGCGGTCAGGCGAAAAGGGTCAACAGTGCCGTCAGGAACGCGAACGGCACCCAATAAAGCAGGATTAACATTTGGCTCAATGCGTAAGGCTTCTGCCGGTGTTAATGCATCGGCTTGTATGCCTGCTGTTGTGCAAGATTGGATAAACTGAGACTGAAATGAAAGGTCATCTTCTGGCAATGTAATAAATAAACCACCGGTTTCTTCTATACAGTGGCCAGCAATTCGCTTAAGTATCTTATTTTCGCTAATGCATTCACTGGCAGAATGTTGGTCTGTCACTGCATAACGTGCACCGGAATGGAGTAATCCGTGATTACGTCCGGTGGTCCCATTAGCAATGTCGTCTTTCTCAACCAGAATTGCCCGCATACCCCGAAGTGCGCAGTCACGAAGGACGCCGGCACCGGTTGCGCCTCCACCAATAATGACGACATCAGTCTCTAGTTGCCTCATTGAGTACGCTCTTCTGTTGCAGGGTAGGGTATCGCTGTTCTGCCAATCGTAATGGAGTGATTACGATGCATTGAAAGCAGTTAAGATGTTCGTTTATGTTCGTGATGAAATATAAAGAAATTGGCAGGTATGAAATATGATCTACATCAACATTACGAGAAGATGTTGAAAATAAATCACACTAAACAACAGCGAAGCAATAGCGAAACAACAGTGAACCAACAAAAGGTTTCATTTGGTGATTTGAAATAGCCAAACTTGATGGCTTCCATTGGCTACAAAGGAATCAAATTGACTGCTTTTTAATAGTATTTTCCGAAATGTTCGCTTGTTCGATGACTTTGATTGATTTACGTCAATGTTCGCCTGTTGATCATCATTGTTCTTGTTTGTAAGAATTCGTTCCTGTTCGGAGCGGCTCTGAAATACGAATTTTTTTGGTGATTTCGACTGACTCCTACTTTTTATACGACAGTATATGGAAGCAACCATTATGAATAAGTCGTTGTTTGGGGAATGCCTTGCTGAGTTTATCGGCTCAGGTCTGCTTATTTTCTTTGGTGTTGGCTGTGTGGCTGCACTGGTGTTAGCCGGAGTGAATTTTGGTCAATGGGAAATTTCCATTGTCTGGGGGCTTGGTGTTGCTATTGCGGTTTATGTGACCGGTGGCATTTCCGGTGCGCATTTGAACCCGGCAGTTACGTTGGCGCTGACGGTATTTAAAGGTTTCGATAAACAGAAGGTGCTTCCTTATATTGTTGCCCAGGTCGCTGGCGCTTTTTGTTCCGCCGCACTGGTTTACTTCCTATACAGCAGTCTTTTTGCTGACTTCGAACTGGCTAACAATATTGTGCGTGGTTCAGAAGCCAGCTTGGCAACAGCGGGTATTTTCTCTACGTACCCTAATGCGGCGCTGAATAACTTTCAGGCCTTTGCTGTTGAATTTGTCATTACAGCAGTAACGCGATGTTCGACTTGCAGATTTTTAACTTTGCATGGAAGTAAGTCCAACTAAAACTTTAAAAGCTGTACCAAAGTGGAGTTTCACTGATTTTTAAGCAGCAGCAATCAGGCTTTCAAACTGAATCGGTGCTTTCCCTGCACTGATATTCAGATATGAACCCATATTGTGTGCCAAAAGCTTCCTGGCTATACGCGAAGTCATATGCCACCTGTCTCGACAACGGCACCTTTCGATTTCAAATTGTTCTGCCAGCTGGCCAATAACTGTTTCAATCCTCCGTCGTACCCGCATGATTA
>NZ_LUTV01000008.1:14538-41364 GCF_001646945.1 Endozoicomonas ascidiicola | reverse complement strand
TCCATGGTGATCACTTCACTATCTGAAAGCTTTGGTGGATAACCGCGGCTTCTCAGAGGTAATGGAACGAGTTCTTTGATTAAATCGTCGATCAGGCAGAAGACAGTAGTGATAAACTGTTCAACGGGCATGGCTGGTTTCCTCCTTTGTATCCACTGTTTTTAATAGCAGAAAAGTAGGTCAGTCATGCCTTTTTCAGGTCAGTTTAAAAGTCGAACATCGCGTAGCAGTATTAATGGGCGGCATTCTGGCCATTGGTGATGATAACAATGGTGTCTCTAACGGTGCACTTTCTGCATTGTTGATTGGTGTGCTGATTGCGGTAATTGGTTCTTCCTTTGGCCCACTCACCGGCTTTGCCATGAACCCAGCCCGTGATTTCGGACCAAAATTGTTTGCTTTCTTTGCTGGTTGGGGCGAAGTCGCTATGACGGGTGGTCGTGCAAACCCCTATTTCTGGGTGCCAATTCTCGCGCCAATCTGCGGTGCGATGGCAGGTGCATGGGTTTATATCAATGTGCTTGGTAAGCAGGTTGAGCCGGTTGCCTGTGCAACGCCGGGTTGTGAAATACAGACAGTTTGATCGATTGGTTATAAAGTAGACGTAAATAAAGGGCAGTGGCAGTAGGATTTAATCACTACTGCCCCGCGAAAGGATTTAAGGAAAGCATCATGACTACCAAGAAATATATTGTTTCACTTGATCAGGGCACCACAAGTTCCCGAGCCATTATCTTTAATCACGATGGTGAGATTGTCAGCTCTTCTCAGCGTGAATTCACCCAGTATTACCCACAACCAGGCTGGGTTGAACATGACCCTATGGAAATTTGGGGTACTCAGAGCTCTGTGCTGACAGAAGTGTTGGCTAAAACCAATATTCCTTCTGATGAAGTTGCTGCTATTGGTATCACTAACCAGCGTGAAACCACTGTCGTTTGGGATAAGAACACGGGTCAACCAGTCTACAATGCCATTGTCTGGCAGTGCCGAAGAACCACTGAAATTTGTGAACAGCTGAAGAAAGAAGGTCTCGAAAGTCATATTCGTGAAACCACCGGTTTGGTTCTGGATGCTTATTTCTCCGGTACCAAGATTAAATGGATTCTGGATAATGTAGACGGTGCCCGTGAGAAAGCGGAAAACGGTGAGCTACTGTTCGGTACTATTGACACTTGGTTGACCTGGAAGCTGACCAATGGTCGCACTCATGTGACCGATGTGACCAATGCCTCCCGTACTATGTTGTTTGATATCAACCGCCTTGAGTGGGATGACACGATTCTCAAGGCGCTGGATATTCCTCGCAGTATGTTGCCAGAAGTGAAATCCAGCTCAGAAGTCTACGGTCAAACGAACATTGGTGGTAAAGGCGGAACTCGTATTCCGGTGGCGGGTATGGCGGGCGACCAGCAGGCGGCACTGTTTGGTCAGATGTGCCATGAAAAGGGCATGGCTAAAAACACCTACGGTACAGGTTGCTTCCTGCTGATGAACACTGGTGAAGCGCCGGTTAAGTCAGAGAATGGATTGTTAACGACCATTGCCTTCGGTATTGATGGGAAAGTGCATTACGCTCTGGAAGGTTCTGTATTTATGGGCGGTGCCTCCGTTCAGTGGTTGCGTGATGAGCTGGGTCTGGTGCGTGATGCGGCAGATACTGAATACTTTGCCAGTAAAGTGTCGGATACCAACGGCGTTTATGTCGTACCTGGCTTCGTTGGCCTCGGTGCGCCCTATTGGGATCCTTACGCCCGTGGTGCTATCTTCGGCTTGACCCGTGGTGCCAACCGTAACCATATTGTGCGAGCCACTCTGGAAGCCATCGCTTATCAGTCCCGTGATCTGATTGAAGCTATGCAACAGGATTCCGGTATTGAAATGAAGCAGCTGAGAGTGGATGGTGGTGCCGTTTCCAACAACTTCCTGATGCAATTTCAGTCCGATATTCTGAATAAAGACGTGGTTCGCCCAACGGTGACGGAATCGACTGCTGCCGGTTCTGCTTATCTTGCAGGTTTGGCTGTCGGCTTCTGGAAAAATATGGATGAACTGAAAAATAAAGTGGGTGTTGATCGGACTTATACACCGGAGATGGACGACGATCATCGTCAGGGTCTATATAAAGGCTGGAAGAAAGCTGTAGAGCGCAGTCTTCACTGGGAAGATCAAGAGTAAACCCAAGCGTTAATTTGAGTATCAAAAGATAAATAGAAATGGCTCCGTATGGAGCCATTTTTTTTGTTCTTGATTTTAGGCTGATTTGAATGAATATGCTCGCAAGTGTCTGTTTTTGTTAGATGAATGCTGAGTTCAAAGTCATATCCTGTATTCAAAATAAACTAAGCGAAATTTTCTTGGATTCAACCGGTTGAAAAGATATTTTAATTCTGAGTATTTCTCGGTTTCAGGATTATCCTCTGTTATTCGGTGTTGGCTCAGCTTGAGTGAGCGTTCCAGATTGTATACATTGCATCCACACAGCAGTGACAGGTGACTGTTTCTGCACCAATCTAATATCAATAAATACAAGATTGCGGTCGTTTTTATTCGATCGGTGATGGAGTACTTGAATTTATGAACAATAATCTTGCCGCCCGTATACTGGCTTCCCTCGTCATTGGTCTCGTCCTTGGTGGCGCTATCCAAATGTTCGCCAGTCCTGATGGTTTTCTTCAATCGTATCTGATCGGTGGTCTGTTCCACGCCGGTGGTAGTATCTTTGTGGGTATGATCAAACTAATGGTCGTTCCCCTTATCTTTATCTCCATTGTCAATGCCGTGTGCAATCTGGAAGACATTGGTCAGTTTGGTCGCCTTGGTTTCAAAACGTTTGGCTTATACCTGCTGAATACCGTTATCGCCATCAGTGCAGCTATTGGTTTAGCTATGGTCGTACAACCTGGTATTGGTGCAAATCTCGGTCTTGCTGATGAGACTCTGACGTTGAGCCGAACTAATCTGCCAAATCTGTTGGATATGGTTATTGCGGTTGTGCCGACTAACCCGGTTCAGGCGTTTGCAGAAGGTAATATCCTGCAGATTCTGTTTATGGCCATCATTACCGGTATCGCCGTAAAGAAGCTGGAAAATCACGAAACCCACAGTGTCAGCAAGTCTTTTGCCCTGGCAAACAGTGTCATGATGAAGCTGATCACCATGGTTATGAGCATGGCGCCGATTGGTGTTCTGTTCCTGACCGCTAAGCTGGCAGCCACTCTGGATGCGGGCAGTATTGTCAGCGTACTGACCTATGTTCTGACGGCGCTTGCAGTCATGGTTGTATGGTTGTTCGTCTTTTACCCGCTAGTGATTAGTCTGACCACGGGTATCAGCCCACTGCAGTTTATTCGTAAGACTCGTGAACAGATGATGTTCTCCCTGTCCACAGCCAGCTCAAACGCTACTATTCCAGTGACGTTTAAAACCCTGACTGAAAAGCTGGGTGTGTCTGAAAAGGTAGCCGGATTCTCTGTACCGCTGGGCGCGACAATGAACATGTCCGGCGCTGCGATCTACATGGTGGTTGCTACTATCTTCGTTGCTAATGCGTACGGTGTTGAGCTGGGCGGTACTGCGCTGTTTACCCTTGGCTTTACCGCCTTCCTGCTGGCCATTGCTACCGGCGGAATTCCTGGTGGTGCGGTAGTGACTACCGGTGTTCTGCTGCACACTCTGGGTCTGCCAATTGAAGCGCTGGGTATTATCATTGCGACGGATCGTATTCTTGATGCCGCCTGCACAGTGACCAATGTAGTGGGTGATACTGCGGTTAGTACGATTGTTGCCAAGAGCGAAGGTCAGATTTCTGATGCAGGGATAAATCAAGAGAATAACGCCGCTTCTGGTGCCGTTAAGTTCAGTTAATTCCGTTCGTCGAAGGCACATATGAAAGCCGGGGCATAACAGTGCTTCCGGCTTTTTTGCATCTTCTTCAATTTAAAGCGAAGAAGGTAGAGTGCTAAAATTGTAATCTGAGAATTGGTATGACTGAACTATCCCCCTTTCTTGATGTCTGACTAGCTCGAACCTAATGATAATTTTTGAGAGTCAGGCGTGTTATTCAAAGTTCGTTACTTACTGCTTTTTACGGTCAACTTATGGCTATTCTTTTTGTCATTTACATCCAGTGCTGGTGTGAATGCAGAAACCTATTCATTAAACCAAGAAGAAATACTAATCAGTCAACTTCATCGAAGTGTTGATAGAGGCTTGCTTAATGAAATTCAAGAAAACGGTCTTGCCTCTATCGCTGGGGCTGTCGCAGCGGCAATGGTTGGGGTTAGTTGGGAGGGGGTTGGTAATATTATAAGTGATGGTATTTACAGTGGTAATCCATTATATCTTGACTTTACTGTCAGGGCTTTGTTAAAGGGAACCACCATGGGCGCAATGGCGGTTATTTCCCGTGCCTATTTGAAAACACCATTTGACTTATTGTCGAGGCCTCTGACATGGGTTGGGTATAAGCATCAACAAGTGTCCGACAGGGTTTATCACAAAGAAACTTCTGCTGAGTTAAGTGAAAAGTACGCTGAGTTTTTTAACCCCGTTGCGGAGCGATTAACCAGACAGGTTGAATTGGTTTTTGATATTCCTGCCTATTACTGGACAATTTCTTTAATGGATATGGGTGCTCCTAATGCTTTTGCTACTAGCGGCTATAACATTGGTATTTATCACTCTATTTTCCCTCTGGCTAAAAGTCAGGCGGGTATGGCTTGCATTCTTGGGCACGAAATGGGGCATGTGTTAGCAGAACATATCGGGCAGAGAATAAGTGATTTAATTTTTATGAATGTAATTGCTGTTTCAAGTATTCCTTTTATAAACGCTATTTTTCAGAATCATGAGACTCAGGCGGATGAAATTGGTGCATACCTCACAGCTCTTGCAGGTTATGACCCATCAGAGTGTTCCAAAGTCTGGGAAAGAATGACGACTTTTGCAGGTGATCGTCGGGAAATGGGTAATGTTTTTATGTCATCACATCCGACAAATGCTACGCGCGAAAAAGCATTAAATGAGCTTGGTGAGCAGTTACAAGAGTATTATTCAAACCGGCAGGAGAAGCTAGGTCTTGGGTTGGAGTTTATTTTGTAGATTAATGATTGGGTATGTACTACTTTCCAAAGTTGAGGGGGCAGTATTTTTTCTGCCCCCCGTTTTCCAATATGTTCTAGAGTGCACTTGCGCCTTGGGACGCGCGGCAAACGTAAATATCGGCGTTTAAGTTTTTAGCGTATTCAGAGTAACCAGATTCAACCGCTGCTTTTACAGTATCAGTCAATGTTTCTGGAATCAGAGCAACAACGCAGCCGCCAAAACCACCACCGGTCATACGAACGCCGCCTTCTTCTCCAATCACGGATTTGACGATGTCCACAATACCGTCAATGGCAGGAACCGTGATTTCAAAATCATCCTTCATGGACGCGTGGGATTCAGCCATGAGTATTCCCATGGTCTTCAGATCACCACGGGCAAGGGCTTCTGCGGCTTCTTCGGTGCGATTGTTTTCCGTAATAACGTGGCGGGCACGGCGGTAAGCCATCTCATCAAGATTTTTCCGTTCAGCTTCCAGCTGCTCTACGGTGACATCACGAAGGGCTTTCACTCCAAAATGACGGGCTGCTGCTTCGCACTGCTGACGACGGGTGTTGTATTCACTATCCACCAGACCACGTTTTACGTTGGAGTTAATGATGACAACGGCTGCACCTTCTGGAATAGACACCAAGCGTGTATCCAGCGAACGACAATCCAGCAGCATGGCATGGCCTTCCTTTCCGCAGGCTGAAACCATCTGATCCATAATGCCGCAGTTGCAACCCACAAATTCGTTTTCTGCTTTCTGGCCAATCAATGCCAGTTCTTTCAGGCTGATATCGAGGCCGGCCATACGGCTCAGAGTCAACCCTGTCACAACTTCCAGGCAGGCAGATGAACTGAGCCCTGCACCCTGCGGAACGTTACCGATAATGGCGATGTTAACGCCATGCAGTTTATGGCCTTTTTCCAGCATCACGCTGGCGACACCGCGCACATAATTACTCCAGAACGCTTCCTCACTGTGAGTAATAGGCAGTGTGAGTTCGAACTCGGATACCTGTCCATCATAGCTGTGGGCCGTGTCGACCACTTTGTTATCTTCACGAGGTGATGCGGCAATCATCGCCTGATAATCGATGGCGCAGGGCAGAACAAAGCCATCGTTGTAATCAGTGTGTTCGCCGATCAGATTGACCCGACCCGGTGCCTGAAAAAAATGCGTAGGTTGATGGCCGAACGTGTTTTTAAACAGCTCGGTCAATGTTTGTTGCTGATTCATAAAAAAGATCCAGATATAAGAAGACGTCAGTGTTCCAGATAGTGAACGTCGGAGAGTTCACGAAGCCGTGCTGCAGCCTGTTCTGCCGTAAGGTCTCTCTGTGTTTCTGCCAGCATCTCGAAACCCACCATAAATTTGCGGACGGTTGCCGAGCGCAACAGCGGTGGGTAGAAATGGGCGTGCAGCTGCCAGTGGCTATTATCTGCAATCTCTTTACCCTGATCACAGGGCGCACCGTGCCAGCCCATGGAGTATGGGAATGAGGTTTGGAACAGGTTGTCGTACCGGGTTGTTAGCTGTTTCAGAATAGAAGACAGGTTGTCTCTTTCTTGGTCGGTTAGTTCTGGCATGCGGAGTACATGCCGCTTTGGCAGCAGCAACGTTTCAAAAGGCCAGCCAGCCCAATAGGGAACGACGGCAATCCAGTGTTCATTTTCTACGACAGTACGCTCACCGGATTCTGATTCTTTTTGTGCATACTCAACCAGCATATTGACGTCTTTTTTGGCAAGCCATTGCTGTTGAGTCTTGTTTTCTTTGCGGGCTTCGTTAGGCAAAAAGCTGCTGGCCCAGATCTGTCCGTGGGGGTGTGGGTTGGAGCAACCCATCACTGCGCCTTTGTTTTCAAATAACTGAACCCATGGGTACTGTTGACCGAGTTCAGTGACCTGATCTGCCCAGGTGTCCACTACCTTACGAATTTCCTGCGCTGTCAATTGTGGCAATGTTTTGCTGTGATCTGGAGAAAAACAGATGACTCTGGCTTCTCCTCTGGCGGCACTGCTTTGAAATAAGTCAGACTCACCTTGAGCATCCGGTGTATCCGTCAGCAGCGCCGGGAAATCATTGGGAAATACAAAAGGATCGGTGTAATCAGGATTGTGATCTCCAGTAATGCGCTGATTTCCCGGGCAGAGAAAACATTCGGGATCATGCACCGGACGGTTGTCCGGTGCCGTCTTTTCCACCTGACCTTGCCATGGTCGTTTAGCACGATGAGGAGAGACTAATACCCAGTCTCCATTCAGTGGGTTGAAACGACGGTGGGGGTGATCCACAGGGTTGAACTCAGTCATCAGTTGCTTCTTACAATTACAAGCGTTAGTTACGAAACCCGTTCGGGTTTTTGGATTGCCAGCGCCAGGCATCTATGGTCATTTCTTCCACGGTGCGAGTTGCTCGCCAGGCTAACTTTTCTTCGGCATAGGCGGGATCTGCAAAGCACTGGGCAATATCACCCGGGCGGCGCGGTTGAATTTTGTAGGGCAGTTGTCGCTCACAAGCTTTTTCAAACGCATGCAGCATATCCATAACACTGCTGCCTTTGCCGGTGCCAAGGTTGTAAATGTGGATACCATGATCGGTCCAGTGAGCTTTTAGTGCAGCCAGATGACCCAGCGCCAGGTCAACAACATGGATGTAGTCGCGTATTCCAGTGCCATCCGGTGTTGGATAGTCGTCACCAAACACGTTGAGGTGTTCAAGTTTGCCGACGGCAACCTGGGCGATATACGGTGTCAGATTGTTCGGAATGCCGTTCGGGTCTTCACCAATCAGGCCGGATTCATGGGCGCCCACCGGATTAAAGTAGCGGAGGATGCTGAAGTTCCAGCGTTCATCGGCAGCGGCGGTATCCCGCAGGATTTCTTCCACTATGTACTTACTGCGACCATAAGGATTGGTGACAGCGCCAACCGGAAAGTCTTCCTTGATGGGAACCTGATGAGGGTCGCCATAGACGGTTGCGGAAGAACTGAACACCAGATGACGTACATCATGACGTTCCATCACTTCCAGAAGATTCACGGTGCCGCTGACATTGTTGTCAAAGTAGGCCAGTGGAATCTTGGTCGATTCGCCCACAGCCTTCAAACCGGCAAAATGAATAACCGCTTCAATGTCGTGTGTTTGAAAGACAGTGGTAAGCGCTTCTGTATCCCGAATATCGATGGGATAGAAAGCCATTTTTTTGCCGGTAAGTTCTTCTACCCGGCGAATAGCGATCTCGTGACTGTTGCAAAGGTTATCCACCACCACAACGTCCTGGCCGGCATTGAGTAGCTCCAGACAGGTGTGACTGCCAATGTATCCGGCGCCTCCGGTGATCAGAATGCTCATGGTTGACCTCGTTGGTTACATAACTTCATTTTAAGAACGGTAGTGTCTCAATTTCTTTTACGGTTTTTAACCGGTTTTTCCCGAAAACAAAGATTTTATCGGTGCTGCTTAGTATCATTGAAGCAAAGTTGATCGCGGTCAATCGGGTTTCAGTGTCAGAGGAAGTTAACAGTGTGACAGAAGGTGTTGTGGCCATGCCCGGCTCCATTGCGGATATTCAGGGCGATATTTTCTATATAGAGCATCGTGCACCCTACATGATGACAAGCAGTCATGTGCATGGTCATGTGGAGCTGAACTATCTGATTGGCTGTTCAGCGACGTACATTGTTGATGGTCGGGTGCAGAAAATTCCGGAAAATCGGTTGGCGCTTTTCTGGGCGAATATGCCCCACCGGTTGATTGCCCTTGAAGGGGAAGGAAAGCTATTTAACCTGTATGTGCCGTTGCCAGAGTTCCTGCAATGGTCGCTTTCAGAAACCATGCGACAGGCTGTGATGAATGGTCAGGTGTTGCTGGCGAATTCAGAGCATGATTATTTACTCATGCGATTACAACACTGGTTTGATGATTATCAACGAGCGTTGCCTGAGTTGCGGGAAATCATTCTGGGTGAAATAGCGTTGTTGTTGAAAAGAATCAGTATTGTTGGTTGGGAATCGCCTAGAGCGGTTGAATCAGTACCGGATGACTCAGATGCTAACTTGCAATGGTCTGGTGATCATCCAGGAAGTGGACGGGTAAAAGGCGCTCATCATGTGTCGACCATGGTGCACTTTATTGGTGAGAATCTGCACAATCCTATTTCAACGGCAGATGTCGCTAATCATCTCGGATTGCATCGTAACTACACGACGAATCTTTTCTCCAGTGTGATGGGGGTGTCGATCAAGCAATATCTGCAGTTTCAGCGATTGCAGAAAGCGCAGCTTTTATTGTTGGACAGTGAACGGCCAATTGGGGAGATTGGCTTTGAATGCGGATTTAGTTCGCTGAGCCGCTTCTATGAAGCGTTTCAGCGATACTTTGGTATGCCGCCGGGGCAGTTTCGGAAGAAACTGCTCTAAGGCGTTGCGACAGAATGATGGACAACGGTGCGCAGAACCCGTTTGCCTTCAAAGTAAACTGTCATATTTTTGGCGGTATAAGACCAGCGGGAGATTGGTGGTGTGCCAATGGTGTCATTTGTGTCTGGCTTACCAAAGGTTTGCAGTACATCGGTCATGGTTTGGCCGTGGGTGGGAAGTGTGCTGGCTTGCAACCCGGAAGACTGACTGCCAACAGGAACCAGTATTTCGCCGGAGGTCACGGTAGTGGTTTCAGCAATGGCACTATGGGAAGCGATGGCCAGAGTGGCGATCAGTAAAAGTCTTGTGAGGAAGTGTGTATTCATAAGAGTCCTGCCTTGTCTCTACTTCTGATATGACGTGTACTTTAGCTTAAGCCATTGTTGAACGATAGATTTCCTGACCGATGGCTTTCAGAACTGTGGGCTTTGTGGCAACTCTTTACCTACTTGACCTCCTTGCTGTTTGGAATAGATTATTTGTTTGGAAAAGATCGGATCGATTCTCACCGCTTTATGCCATAATGGCGGATTTGCTGGCGGCGCCTTTACCGGCACTTTCTTTACTGGGGCTTTCTTTTCGACTGAAAGGATACAGGCATAACTGGCACATCAATGTTTAGACCATTATCGTTTTTTATTGGCTTGCGCTATACCCGCGCCAAGCGACGAAATCATTTTATCTCGTTTATTTCCGGTACCTCGATGGTGGGCCTGACACTGGGTGTGTCGGTGCTTATTATCGTGCTTTCGGTCATGAATGGCTTTGACCGTGAACTGAAACAGCGGGTCTTGGGCATGGTGCCCCATGCCACTATCACGTCGGCACAGGGTGGTATTGAAGACTGGCAACAGCTTGTGGATACCATTCCTCAGACAGAGGGCATTGAAGCTGCGGCGCCTTTTGTGGACGCTCAGGGTATGTTAACCAACGGTGATCTGGTTCGGGGAACCATGGTTTACGGTATTGATCCGGCCTATGAAAAAGAAGTGTCCATCATTGCAGATCATATGAAGCGTGGTTCAGTGGATGATTTGCACGCGGGCGAGTTCGGGATTTTGCTGGGTGAAATTCTGGCCAATTACCTTGGAGTATCTGTAGGCGACAAAGTCACAATGGTACTGCCGGAAGCCAGTGTCAATCTTGCGGGTGTTTTGCCCCGGCTGAAACGTTTTACTGTGGTCGGCACCTTTTCTGTGGGTGCTGATGTGGATGGTAATCTTGCCTACACCAATCGTCAGGACCTTGCCCGTTTCCTAAGGGTTCCTGAAGGTGTCACCGGTATTCGCTTAAAAATGGAAGACCTGTTCTCAGCGCCAAGGCTGGCGTGGGAAGTCGCCGTTGATTTACCTGGGCGCTACTACGTGCAGGACTGGACGCGCACCCATGGTCGTTTATTCCAGGCGATCCAGATGGAAAAAACCATGGTGGGTTTATTGCTGACGCTGATTGTTGCGGTGGCTGCTTTCAATATTGTGTCAACCTTAGTCATGGTGGTAACGGATAAGCAGGGCGATATCGCAATTCTCAGAACCTTTGGTGCCAGCCCGCGAATGATCATGGGCGTGTTTATGGTGCAAGGGTCATTAATTGGTGTGATTGGCACGATGCTGGGCGTCGCGCTTGGTATTGCCGGCGCACTGAATGTGTCCGCTATTGTCGGTGCATTGGAGAAATTGCTGGGTATCCACTTCTTGAGTCCTGACGTCTATTTTATCAGTTACCTGCCGTCTGAATTGATGTGGGGAGATGTGGCGGTTATCAGTATTTCGGGTTTGTTAATGAGTTTTCTGGCCACGCTTTACCCGGCCTGGCGGGCATCAAGGACACAGCCAGCGGAGGCGTTGCGCTATGAGTAATATGGAAACGACATCAGTTCTGCAATGCCGGAGCCTGATCAAAGAGTTTTCCGAAGGCCCTGAAAAACTGACGGTTTTGAACGGTGTTGAACTGGATGTAAAACCTTCTGAACGGGTGGCTATTGTTGGTTCTTCCGGTTCCGGTAAAACGACATTGTTGCAGTTACTGGCTGGGCTGGATAAACCAACACAAGGGGAAGTACTGGTTTGTAATCATGCATTATCCGAGCTGTCTGAAACCCGACAGGGTGAATTGAGAAATCGACATCTTGGTTTTGTCTATCAGTTTCATCATCTGTTGCCTGAGTTCACCGCTCTTGAAAACGTGGCGATGCCTTTGCTGCTTCGCCGTGAAGTGTCGGTGAAAGAGGCTCGCCTTAGGGCGGAAGCTATGCTTGAGCAGGTTGGCTTAAAGCCCAGAATGTCGCACAAGCCGTCAGAGTTATCCGGTGGTGAACGACAGCGGGTAGCGATTGCCCGGGCGTTGGTTGGCGAGCCGGATCTGGTGTTGATGGATGAACCAACAGGCAATCTGGACCCAAACACGGCAGCCAGGATTCACGATTTGATGAAAGCGCTGAGTGAGCAGTTGACCACCAGTTTTATTGTCGTCACCCATGATATGGCCTTTGCCAGCCAGATGGATCGTGCGCTGCGACTTGAAGATGGTTTGCTGGTGCCTGCTTAAGCTAACCCAGATGCTAACCCAGATGCCACCCCAGAAAGAATGGCATCATTTTTATGCAGTAAGGGTTCTTGATTGTTTGAGAGCCTGAGGAGTTAATGTGACCCTTTCCACAGAGTCGTTCGACGGTTTGTTCTCGATTCGAGATTTTATCCGCTGGGGTGCCACCCGTTTTAATGAAGCCGGCCTTTTCTTTGGGCACGGCAGTGATAATGCGCTGGACGAATCTCAACACCTTGCGTTTCAGTCGCTTCAGTTACCTTGGGATTTGCCGGAGAGCTATCTGGACTGCCGTTTGACGGATAATGAACGTCAGCGGCTTGCAGCTTTAATCGAGCAACGGGTATCTACCCGAAAACCCCTTGCGTATCTGGTGAATCAGGCCTGGTTCTGCGGTATGCCGTTTTATGTGGATGAGCGGGTTCTGGTTCCTCGCTCGCCCATTGCGGAGTTGATTCTTGAGGAATTCCAGCCCTGGCTGGGTAACCATGTTGACGTCACCCGGGTGATGGATTTGTGCACAGGTTCTGGTTGTATCGGTATTGCTGCTGCCCATGCATTTCCGGAAGCCATGGTGGATTTGCTGGATATTTCCACAGATGCTCTGGAAGTGGCTACGATTAACATCGATCAACACGAGCTTTGGGGCAGGGTGCAGGCAACCCCGTCAGATATGTTTGAAGCGCTGGATGTGTTGCCAGAAACACCCAAGTATCAGTTGATTCTCAGTAATCCGCCTTATGTGGATTTTGAAGATATGTCGGATATGCCGGAAGAGTTTGGCCATGAGCCTGAGCTTGGCTTGGCCGCCGGAGACGACGGCTTGGATTTTGCCCGGGAAATTCTATCCAGAGCGGCGGATTTCCTCGATCAGGACGGTTTGTTGGTGCTGGAAGTGGGTAACAGTCACTGGGCCTTAAGGGATGAATACCCTGAGGTGCCGTTTATCTGGCCCGATTTTGAGCAGGGTGGGCATGGTGTGATGCTGTTGTCTGCTGAAGATTGCAGAACCTATCAGCTCCTGTTTAAAAGCAAGTTAAACTCCCAGTGACGCTGGAATGGCTGGTATACTCCCAGCCAGAGCTCCTTTTCAGAGAATAAAAAGATCGTTTAAAATGGCTGGAACAAAAAATGGCTGGAAATAGTATTGGACAATTATTCAGGGTGACCACGTTTGGCGAGTCCCATGGTATCGCCCTGGGCTGTATCGTGGACGGTTGTCCTCCGGGTATTCCATTAACCGAGGCCGATCTTCAGGGCGACCTGGATCGTCGTAAACCGGGCACTTCCAAGTTCACAACTCAACGGCGGGAACCGGATCAGGTTAAGATTCTCTCTGGTGTCTTTGAAGGTGTCACCACTGGAGCGCCCATTGGATTGCTGATTGAAAATCAGGATCAACGTTCAAAAGATTATTCCGCCATTAAGGATCTTTTTCGCCCCGGCCATGCTGACTACACCTACACCCATAAGTATGGTGTTCGTGATTATCGGGGCGGTGGTCGTTCATCGGCTCGTGAAACGGCCATGCGGGTAGCGGCGGGAGCCATTGCACGCAAGTTTCTAAGCACTCAGGGCATTGAGATTCTGGGTTGGTTGTCGCAGATTGGCCCGGTACAGATCGAGCAGTTTGATGCTGCCGAGATCAGAAATAATCCGTTTTTCTCTCCGGATGCGGCCAAAGTGAAGGAGATGGAAGAGCTGATTACGAATCTGCGCTCTGAGGGGAACTCCTGCGGTGCCCGGATTTCGGTAAAAGCCACCGGTGTGCCGCCGGGTTTGGGTGAGCCTGTCTTTGATCGTCTGGATGCGGATTTAGCCCACAGTCTGATGAGCATTAATGCGGTGAAAGGCGTTGAGATTGGTGACGGTTTTGACTGCGTTGCCCAGACGGGAACCGAGCATCGGGATGAACTGACACTAGAAGGTTTTCTCTCCAACCACAGCGGTGGAACGCTGGGCGGGATTAGCTCAGGTCAAGACGTGGTTGCTCATGTTGCCTTCAAACCCACTTCCAGTATCACCACACCGGGCCGCTCCATTAATATGCAAGGAGAAGCGATGGACGTGGTGACAAAAGGGCGTCATGACCCCTGTGTTGGTATTCGTGGTGTGCCCATTGCGGAAGCCATGATGGCGATCACTTTGATGGATCACTTCATGCGACACCGCGCGCAGAATGCCGATGTTGTTAGTCCAGCGTCTGTTATTTAATTCGATCCAATATTATTAGAAAAGGCTTCTTTCGAAGCCTTTTCTATGTCTGCTTATTATGCAAAAGCATCAATATTTTCAGCATCCCAAGCGTAATTGATCCAGTAATCTTCAATCTCTTCGCCAGCAAAAAAGTGTTTCATTCCTTCAGGCAGCTTACCCTTTTTGGCTTTCTTTTTGTTATGTACGACAAAGGCTGAAAACTCAGCATCCGGATGGGTTTCAATCAAATGTTGTAGCGTGTATTCCAGTGTTGTCCGTTCGTCGTCCACTTCATCCACCACCAAGATCTTCTTGCCCGCCAGGTTAATGTCTGTTTCCAACCATTGAAGTTTGATGGGTGTGCTTGCGGGGGCTGTGCCAATCTCATCGCTGTATCTGGACAGCGCTACGGTCAGGATAGGGCGATTGATAAATGTACGCATGATGCGGGCAGGAATTAAACCGCCGCCACCAATAGCGAGCAAGTAATCAGGGGCGTAATCCTGCTCTCTAATCACCTTGGCTGCCTTGCAGATGGTGTTGTGAATATCGTTATAGGTAAAATTATATTGCTGCATGGTTTCATCAGGCCAGCCAAAATTAGTCTGCAAATTCTATGGAAGGGGTTATCATTGTGCAATAGTGCTGCAAAACCTTTCTTGTTAACAAACTTTTATCCTTTTTGAAGTATCAAGGCGTTTCCCGTGCCACATCGTGCTCATCTGACATCTTTGAAGTTATGTCATGCCTTTATTCAGTCGTGTATTACTGATAAATATTCCCAAAGCCGTTTTGCCAAAGACCTTCTTGCAGGTTTAACGGTCGGTATCATTGCCATACCGCTATCCATGGCATTGGCCATTGCCAGCGGTGTTGCGCCGCAGTATGGATTGTATACGGCAATTATCAGCGGTTTTATTATTGCGTTGCTGGGAGGTTCCCGTTACAGCATCTCCGGGCCTACCGCTGCTTTTGTCGTGCTGTTGTTTCCCATTGCGGAACAGCATGGGCTGGCAGGCCTTCTGCTGGCGACCGTCATGTCCGGCGTTATTCTGGTACTGATGGCATTAATGCGACTTGGTCGTTTAATTCAATACATTCCGGAATCCATTACTCTCGGCTTTACCGCGGGTATTGGTGTTGTGATTGCAACGTTACAACTGCCAGATTTTTTCGGTTTATCGCTGGGTTCGTTGCCAGAACATTATTGGGAAAAAGTCGCGTTAATAGCTAATGGCTTACCTGATGCTCACTGGCCAAGTGTGCTGGTGGCTGGTGCGACATTGATCGTCATGTTGTTATGGCCAAGGCTCAAGCTGCCAGTACCGGCGCACTTACCGGCGGTGATTCTTGGGAGTCTTGTGGCGATTGTGTTGGGAAACCAGGGGTATGATGTGGCCACCATTGGCAGTCGTTTTCATTACCTGATGGCGGATGGCTCAACAGGTATGGGAATTCCACCGCTGCCGCCGGAGTTTCAATGGCCGTGGTTGCAACCGGGGGCTGATGGTGAGCCGGTAACGATCAGCTGGTCATTAATTCAGGCGCTTCTGCCTTCAGCCTTTGCGATAGCGATGTTAGGTGCCATTGAATCACTGCTCTGTGCAGTGGTGTTGGATGGTATGACAAGTACACGACACAGCACTAACAGTGAACTGCTGGGACAGGGCATTGGTAACATTGTCAGCCCTTTCTTTGGTGGTATTCCGGCAACAGCTGCCATTGCCCGTTCTGCGGCTAATGTGAAGTCTGGTGGGCAAAGCCCTGTTGCGGGGATGATTCATGCGCTGGTGGTCTTGCTGGCTTTATTGGCATTAACAGGCATTTTGTCGTTTATCCCCATGTCTGCCATGGCTGCGCTGCTGTTAGTAGTGGCCTGGAATATGAGTGAGGCGCCAAAGGCGGTCCATCTACTGAAAACGGCGCCGAAAAGCGATGTGACCGTTTTCCTCGTTTGTTTTTTTCTGACAGTCATCTTCGATATGGTCATCGCTATTTCTGTGGGTGTGGTGCTGGCTTCGTTACTGTTTATGAAAGAAGTCGCCGAGATGATCCATGTGAGAGACGTGACGAATGATCCACGATTTGTAGCTGAGGAACTGGGGCAGGAGACGGTTGTTTTGAGAATCGAGGGGCCTGTTTTCTTTGCGGCTGCAGATCATGTGTTTGGTGAGGTGAAACGCCTCGGTGACAATAAACGACAGATTATTCTGCAAATGGAGAATGTGTATATTCTCGATGCAGGTGGCCTTTCTGGGCTGCTGCGTTTTATTGAACATTGTCGTCAGAATCAGTGTTATTTGATGATTTGTGATTTGCAATTTCAGCCGTTAAAAGCACTGGCAAGGGCAGGTGTAAACCCTGAAGACGGGGTTATTAAGTTTTACCCAACACTAATAGAAACATTGGTTGAGTTAAGAACCGTCGATTAAATTCCAAGATAAAGAAAAGGCACCTATGGGTGCCTTTTTTGGGAAATCATTTTGATCAGGCTTTTGCCGATGAGTACATGGCTTCAATTTCTTTCTTGAAACGTTCCATGATGATTTTACGGCGAAGTTTCAGAGTGGGGGTGATTTCCCCCATCTCAATAGAGAACTCTTTTGGCAGCAGGGTGAACTTTTTTACTTGCTCAAACTTGGCCAGACTATTCTGCACTTGGCTCAGTCGCTCTTCAATTAATGCCTGAATGCTGCTGTGTTGAATCAGTTCCTTATGATTTTGATACTTCAGGTTAAGCGCCTTGGCGTGCTCTTCCAGAGCTTCAAAAGCGGGAACAATCAGGGCGGTCACATAGTTTCGGGCATCGGCGACAATGGCAATCTGTTCAATAAAGCGATCTTTGATGAGTGTACCCTCAATATATTGAGGTGCAATATACTTGCCGTTAGACGTCTTCATCAGTTCCTTAATGCGTTCCGTCATGCGCAGGGCACCGTTTTCATCAATCAGACCGGCATCACCCGTGCGGAGCCAACCGTCAGCAGTAAAGGTTTCAGCCGTGTCTTCTGGCTTTTTGTAGTAGCCTTTCATCACGGTTCCACCTTTCACCTGAATTTCGCCTTCTTCACCGATGCGCACCTGAGTGCCGGGCAGTGGCGTGCCACAAGAGCCAAATTCAAATTCGGTATCGCGGAAGCAAGTGACGGTGGCAACGGTTTCGGTCATGCCGTAGCCGACTTTGACATCCACACCAATGGCATGGAAAAAACGGTTAATATCATCATCAAGCCTTGCGCCGCCACAGGGCATAAAGCGAATCTTGCCACCAAGACCGTCGCGGATTTTGCTGAACACCATTTTATCCGCAATGGCATTTAGCTTTTGCAGATATGCCGGTGGTGTCTCTCCACGGCGTTTGTAATCCATGTGAGAAAGGCCTGCCTTCAGGGCAGAGTTGAAAATCAGACGACGGATAAACGGTGCAGACGACACTTTACTGTTAACCATGGTGTAGATTTTTTCAAACAGTCGCGGCACAGAGCAAAGTACCGTTGGTTTAACGGTTTTCAGAGTTTCACTGACCTGCTGAGGGTCTTTCAGGTAAACGTTGGTAGCACCGCGAATCAGGACGTAATAGCTCCAGCCACGTTCAAAAATATGGCTCAATGGCAGGAAGCACAGTGATGTGTCCAGGCTGTCCAGATGAATGATTTGGTCATGACCCTGAAAACTGGCAGCAAGGTTGGAATAATCCAGCATGACGCCTTTGGGCTCACCGGTGGTGCCAGAGGTGTAGATCAGCGTAAACAGATCATCCATGGAGCGGCTGTCGATTCGCTCTTGTAAGTTTGCCGTCGTCTCAGTCTGTTTTAACTGTTTTAAAAACACATCGAAATGGATAGCCTGAGCACAGTCTGAAATATCCACAGATGCATCAAAAACGACAATCGTCTTTAACTTTGGCAGGGTGCTTAACAGTTCAACAGCACCAAGATATTGAGCTTTTTCGCCCACAAAGATCAGCGAGGCCTCTGTTTCGTCGAGAATGTATCGAATCTGCTCAACGGTGCTGGTGGGGTAGAGAGGTACCGTAACCAATCTCGCCTGAAGACAAGCCAGATCCGCCACCGTCCACTGGGGCATATTTTGTGACCAGATACCGACCTTTTCTTGAACGGCCAGATTTTGCTGTAGCAGTGCATGGGATGTTTTGCAGACTTTATCCGACAGTTGTTGCCAGCTTAGTTGCTTCCAATCCTCAGAACAGTCACTGGCGAAGCGCATGGCCACTTGTTCTGGGTGGCGTTGGACGCGTTCCTGGATCAGGCTGATCAGATGCATGTTCAGAGGGGAGTTCATCGGCACAGACAGTATTCTCGACAACTGGATGGTGAATCAGTCAAAGGTTTTGAGGGTGTGATAGTACAGGATGGGCGGAAAGACACAAATTGATCGAAGTCATTTTCTAAAGAATTCAGCAGATTAAAGTGTAACCGTTGGTAATTATCTTATCAAAAGTGTAATTGTTCACATTTTAATGGCCTTAGAGGCATAAGTAGTTAACCACCTGAAATCATATTTTCTGACTCATTGATCAGGCTCTCTGACTGCGTTGCAACTCTGGTCACATAGCTCGCTATGCTTCCGCCGTTGCGCCTTGCAGAGAACCTGGTCAACAAGCCAGAAGTATTCGATTCCAAATGGCTAACTACTTAGGATATTCTACCCCATGCCTCTTTATTGTTTATTCCGGATAGAGCTTTCCGAGAGATTTTCCGACTTTTTCCGGGGGCTTTTCATCGCGGATTCTACGACATTCGATGATTAATTCCGTTAAGAGGTTTTGAATATCCACCGTTTTCTGATGAGTGCTGTAGCGACTTTCTGATAATGCATTGCAGATAGTCTCCAGTTTAGAGGAGCCGAGTAACTTTAGACTGTCTGCCAGAGAATGGAGTTGATCTTTGTTCAGATATAAACGGCTCCAGTTTTTTAGCTCATTCAATGCCTGTGAGGCATCCTCTTTTTGACAGGCGGCTGCCAATTGTTCGAAAGCGGGCAGTTCTTCGCTGTTTATTTTTTTGTTGTGTGTGGTTATCTGCTCGCAGGTCTCGGTCTTTGATGTAGGTTGTTTGAACCTCCACAGGCCTAAAGTGATCAACCAAAGTAGAGCGAATACACCAGAAAGAATCTGCCAAAGTAACAAAGAACTGTCGCTTGAATCAGCCGATACGGGCGTTGGCTTTGGGCATTCATTGATTGATGGTGTTTGAACAGCAGTAGTCGATGGCTGGTTGATAACCGGGGCGATGGGTTGTTTGGATGGAGCAACAGTAATGGTTGTTTCTGGCAGGCTGGTGGTTTTGATGTCGCCACTGGTAGTATCAAACCAAGTGTACTCAATCACTGGCAGGGTAATGGTGCCCGAACGGGTTGGAATCATGGCAATAGAATCGGTGCGTTGGCCACGAATACCGTTGGCTGTTTCGCGATCTTCTGTGCTGGATTTATCAGGGTAACTGTTCACACCTTCTGGCTGTGGCATCAGTATGGGAGGTAACTGGGCTGCACTGAGGCCATCCGCATTGACGGTGATGGTTCGGGTAATAGCATCGCCGACCTTGAGGGTATCCAGAGGCTGGCTCCACTGTTCCTGAAGGGTTAGATTGCGAGCGGGCAACCAGGCGTCAGATGCCGGGTAGTTATCCGGGCTGGGTTTTACATTGATTTTCAGTTCTGCAGACCGCGCAGTGACCGGTCTTCCGCTGCGGGAAAAGAAGCTGCCAAATGGGTCTTGTGTTTCGGCTGCGGTTCCGGTGAATGTTAATGGTGGAATAATTAACTCACCGGCCGATTGCGGGTGAATGGTGTATTTCAACTCAATGGTGCGATAACGAATGCCGCTGATAATGGAGTCGAACTCTCGGGCTTCCCCGAGTTGCTGAACCAATGCGTTATCCAGATCAAGACTGGATAAACGTTTGTCGTCGTAAAGCTGAATGCGGTAAAAAATCTGTACGGTCAGTAACAACTCTTGTTGTATGTAGATGTTTTCATCACTGACTTCAGCCTTCATGAATAAAGGGCTGTCATCCATGGAAGGGTCTTGAGTGTTCTGCTTGGTCACCGTAATGGAAATGGGTTGGGATTTCTCCTTGCCCAAAGAGACCGGTGGAATCACTACCGTACCTTCCTGCTTGGGAATCAGGGTAATGATCCACTTGCGGGAATAAGACATTTTGCCATTGGTGTAGCTGGTCTGGCTGTGTTGTCGGGTACCGAGGACGTCGAAGTTAAATTCCAGTGTCGAGAGGTCGGGTGCCTCGTCGGTGCTTTCATCGGTTTGCAGGGTTAGCTCCAGTGACTCATGGGGCGCAATGGTGGTGCGGTTAACACTGGCGGTAAAATCGGCACTGGCGCCTACTGATATAAATAATGAGAGCAGCAGCGACAGCGCGACAAAAGTAATCGATAGTGTTCTGGAAGAGTGGCCTACCATGATCCTTCCTCCCTCGTTCTTTGTTTTTGCATATGTTGTTGCATAAATTTTCTTCGTAATAGACCGCCCGGGTCGTCGGGTATGGTTCTTAGCCAGCTTTCGATGGCTTGCTGTTCCGGTGTTATGGGCTTTTCTTCAACAGCGTCCATTGACGATTGCTCAGAGGGTTGATCGGCAGTGGCTTCAGGCTTTTCATTTGCAGGCTGATTCTGCGCTTGCTGCTGCTCACCTTGCTGAGTTTCCTGTTCTTTTTCCGAGGCGTTATCTGCTTGCTGACTTTCCTCGTTGCGCTGCTGGTTTTCAGAAGCGTCTCCATCACCAGTCGGTGATTGCGGTTTTTCTTCTGAATTGTTTTCGGACGACTGCTGTCCACTGTTCGGTTGCTGTTGGTTTTGATTATCCTGACTATTTTGTTGCTCACCCTGGGACTGCGGATTTTGAGATTCTTGATCTTTGGTTTGCTCTTGTGGCTGCTCTTGAGACGGATTGTTGTCTGACTGCTGTTGTTCCTGCTCCTGTTGTTGCTTCAGCTTTTGCTCAACCAGATCGCGGTTGAACTGGGCATCTTCCATGTCAGGCTGCTGTAACAGAGCATTGTCGTACGCTTTCAGAGCGTCTTCCAGCTTGCCCGCTTTTGCCAGAGCGTTGGCCTGATTGTAGGCGTTGTTGGCGTGGTCGGTTTGAGGATGGGTATTCAATACTTCTGCGGATTGATCGTATTGTTCTGCCTGAAACAGCGCTTCTGCTTTCCACGCTGGGTCATCAAACTGTGCAGCGGCTTGAGCGGCATCACCGGCCTGCAGCGCTTCCTGTGCCTGCTGATCTTGGGTTTTCCACAGATCCTGCCATTCCAGGGCCATGGAGTCCTGACTGAAGGGCAGTAGTGTGACTGTCAGAATCATTAGCCAGCCTCGACGAAAACCAAACAATGCCAAGGGCAGTAATAACCAGACAAGCCAGTATCCTGCGTCATACCATTGATCAAATTCGCGGTCGGAGATGGTCTCGCTATCTGCGAGCAACGGATTATCAATGGCGCTGAGCAGTACGGATAAATCAGCGTTGCCTACCGTCATTGTTCGATACTGTCCACCATTTGCTGTGGCCAGTGCCTGCAGTGCTTCGGTTTCCAGTTGAGGTACGACGATGGTTCCCTGTCGATCCTTCAAGTATCCGCCGTCCGGTAAGGGGATTGGCGCTCCCTGTTCTGTTCCGACGCCAAGTATCGAGAGGCGGATGCCTGTACCTTTCAATATTCCATTAATGTCATCCGCCTGGCGCTGGGTGATGGATCCGGTAACCAGCAGAATCATGCCTTTATCATTGCTGCCCTGGGCCAGCAAGTCCATGGCGGATTGTATTGCCTGAACGGGGTTGTTGCCCTGGGCCGGCATAATGTCAGGGCTCATTGCCCTGGTGAGATTATTTAAAGTACGACTGTCGTCGGTCAGAGGTGCAACGGTATGGGCTGAGCCAGCATAGGCGACAATGGCAGAAAGACCGTCTTTGCGCTCGTTAAACAGATCTTGAAGTTTGAAACGGGTACGGGTCAGCCGGTTAGGTTGCAAGTCGGCGGTGTACATGATGTAGGAGAGATCGACGGCAACCACCAGTGGGTTCTGGTTCTGGTTCTGGCTGACAGGCACCGGTTGTTTCTCCCAGGTTGGGCCAGCCATTGCAAGACAGGTGATCACCCAGCCGGTCAATAATAATGACAGTGGCCAGCGAGTGGTCTTAGTGCTGTCGCCTTTTAGCAGCCAGGGCAGGAGTTCTGGAGCAATAACACGACTCCAGTTGCCTTTTGTGCTCTGTTGTTTCCAGAAAAACCACAAAAGGCCAAGGCAGGGCAGGAGCGCCAGCAACCACAGCGGTCTTAAAAAATGGAATTGGCTGATGGCTTCGATCATGTATCAGCCCTCTCTTGTTTCCACCATTTGGTTGGGCCGGTTTTTAAGAATGCGGCAATAAGGCTTAGCAATAGCGCGACACCCAGTGGCCAGTAAAACAAACCTTTGGAGGGGCGAAATGTCTGCGCTTCCTGAGGCGTAGGCTCCAGTTGATCCAGTAGCGCATAGATCTGATTTAATTCTTCCGTGTTTCGTGCCCGGAAGTATCGACCACCGGTCATCTCCGCCATTTCTCTCAGGGTTTTTTCATCAAGGTCTGCGGATGGATTGACACGACGATTGCCGAACAGGCTGCGTACGATCATTTCATCAGCACCCAAACCAATGGTGTAAATTTTAATGCCTTCATCTCTGGCGATCTGGGCGGCCTGCTGTGGGGAGATTTCTCCGGCCGTGTTGGCGCCATCGGTGAGCAGAATTAATACCCGGCTGTCGGCCGGGCGTTTTCGCAGATGCTTGACTGCAAGACCCAAAGCATCACCAATGGCGGTGTAGTTGCCCGCCATGCCAATGGCGGATTCATCCATTAGGGTTTTCACCGTCTGGCGATCAAACGTCAATGGTGTTTGCAGGTACGCCTGGGTGCCGAACAGTATCAGCCCAAGCCGGTCACCCCGGCGGCGAGGGATAAAGTCATTCATTACGGATTTGGTGGCAGCCAGTCGATTGGTAGTGCGACCATTCAAGACCATATCTTCTTGTTCCATACTGCCGGAGAGATCCACGGCCATCATCAAATCGCGGCCACTGCTCTGTAATTCTACCGGGTCGCCCACCCATACTGGACGACTGGCGGCAATTAATAACAGAACCCAGATCAGGCTGGGCAACAGCAGACGACGATGATTTTGTTCTTTTTCAACGTAATGCTCCCCGGCCATGGACGAAAGCGCATGGTAAAAGGGAATATGCAGTGCAGCACTCTGCTCGGCTCCGGTACTGGCGGGTCGAGTGAATCGATAGACCAGCAAAGGAAGCGGCAGGGCGATCAGTATCCAGAGAAATTGAAACTCAAACATGGTGTTTCTTGATCCATCGCCGGGTTAGTTCATAAGTGTTATCGGTATTCAATATCGCGTTGGGGTTAAAACGGTCATTGCTGAAGGCATTGCTGTTGGCAAAATCCGGTGTTTTGCCCGTTTCTGCCAGAAATTGTCGCCATTGCTCACCGTGCAACCCGGCCACCTGACGATCAGGGTAAGCGTGCAGTGCCACTCGTTTCAGCAGTTCGTTGCAGTCATGGGCAAAGCGCTGCGGTGACTGGTGACTTTGGAAATTATCTTGCAGTTGTCGTGCTTCTGATAATGCTATGGAACGGTATTGGTTCTTTTTAACGTACCGGTATACAACCATGGCTAGAAGTATCGTGATGCTGATAACCACTGCAGCCAATACCCACCAACCAATCGCTGGTGGCCAAAAGCCAATGGGTTCTGGCAGATGGTTGGGACGCAGCTGATCAAGCAGGGACGTGGGAGCGTTTGGCGTCATTACGATGGCTCCCTTGCTGATACCGGTTTCGGCGTTAATGCGCGACTGCCCAGCATTTGCATGGCGGTGGGTTCTGCGGCACTGGCTTGAATCAACGGGATGCGGTAGCGAGACAGCAATGACTGCAACTGTTCCTGCTGCTGTTGATAGTTATGTTGAAATTGTCGTCTTAGTTCCGATCTGCCGGTGTTTACTGTCAGGGTATGCAGACCATCGGTAATGCGATATTGATCGGGCTTTGGCAGTTCCTGTTCCAGAGGGTCGCTGACGTTGATGGCCATCACTTCGTTGTTTCGTGCCAGCTGGGCTAAATGCTGCGCAGACTCTTCATTCATGTGTTGAAAATCACTGATGAAAAAAATCTGCGTGCCCGGGTGGGTTACCCGCCGTACATGTCGGAGGGCGCGGGCCATGCCGTTGGCGGCATCGTGGCTAGCAACGGCAGCAAGGGACAGTTTACGGTTCATGATTTCGGTCTGGTTCAGCCAATGCATAAGGGTTTTGCGCGAACGTTTTGGTCGGGTTTCTTGCAATTCTTGTTCATTGAAAATAACGCCGCCAATGCGATCGCCATGATTGAGCGTAGCCCAGGCAATCAGTGCGGCAATTTCGGCGGCGGTAACGGATTTGAAATTCAGTCGGCTACCAAAAAACAGAGAGTGGCGTTGATCCAGAAGAATCATCACCGGACGCTCCCGCTCTTCCTGAAAGATTTTGGTGTGGGGTTTCATACGACGGGCGGTTACGCGCCAATCGATGGAACGGATATCGTCGCCAAATTGATAGGCACGAACTTCTTCAAAATCCACGCCACGACCTTTAAACGGTGAACGGACACCCCCAAACATCTGGTGCAAACTGCGCCCTGATTTGAACAAAGTCAGGTCTTTGGCCTGCAAGCGCAGGTTTACCAGACTCTGTAACGTACAATACGCTCCACTCATTTCTCTTTACCTTCTAAGAGGTTGTCGCAAAAGCTCTGGTTCCCATGCTATGCGTGGGAACCCATACTTTATCCCCTTGAAAATTATGGTGTATGCATTCCCACGCGCAGCATGGGAACGAGGTTTCTGGAGTTTTGCGACAGCCTCCTAAGCGAGTTAAGCGACAGGAACCAGATTGAGAAGCTGGCTGATGATATGGTCCGCGTCTTTTCCTTCCGCTTCTGCTTCAAAGGTCAACAGCAGGCGATGGCGAAGCACATCATGGGCAACGGCCTGCACGTCATCGGGGCTGACAAAATCTCTGCCTTCCAGCCAGGCGTGGGCGCGGGCACAACGATCCAGAGCAATGGTGCCACGAGGGCTGGCGCCATATTCCAGCCAACCGGCGAGCTGATCGCTGTAAAGTGTCGGGTTTCGGCTGGCATGAATCAGCTGAACAATGTACTCCTCGACAGAGTCTTCCATATGCACCGTCAGCGCTTCCTGACGAGCCTGTAGAATATTTTCCTGGGTCAAGGCGGATTCGGGCTGCTCTACCGGATTGTTCATGGCTTCGCCCCTGGCGAGTTTCAGAATGGCGCGTTCTGCGGCAACATCCGGATAGCCAACCCGCACATGCATGATAAATCGATCCAGCTGGGCTTCTGGTAATTGATAGGTGCCTTCCTGTTCGATGGGGTTTTGGGTTGCCATCACCATAAATACGTCTGGCAGCGGGTAGGTTTTCTGGCCGACACTTACCTGACGTTCCGCCATGGCTTCCAGTAAAGAGGATTGCACCTTGGCCGGCGCGCGGTTGATTTCGTCCGCCAGAATCAGGTTGTGAAATACCGGGCCGGGCTGAAAGCGGAAACTGCCGTCTTCAGGAAGATAAATATCGGTACCAGTGACGTCTGCCGGGAGCAGGTCTGGCGTGAACTGGATGCGATGGAAATCCGCCTCCAAACCATCGGACAGCGCTTTAACGGCGCGGGTTTTTGCCAGGCCGGGCGCGCCTTCAACCAGTAAATGACCATCGGCGAGCAGGGAGATCAACAGGCGATTGACCAAGTGCTCCTGACCGATGATGGTACTGGATAGATAGTGTTTCAGCTGATTGAACTGTGTAAAACAGTGGCTCGTGGACATGCTCATAACCCGGGTTCTTAACTGAATGCAACAATACGGACGAGTATACGTCAGAAATTATTAATGGGAATTCTACAAAGCATTTACCAGTGTTGTAACCCCAGAGCTCAAGGCTTTCTAAAGCTTTACGGTTTTTTTGTCCATTTTACGGTGATATTTTTACAGCTTGAATAGTTTCTTCCTGTCGTTCTCTAACACCTTCACCAAGACTGTCAAAATACTCAAATGGCGCTCTGCCGGGTAGAAATAAAACTGATTCTTTTGATGCGGAGCTATTTTTATAGGAGTTTCCGTTCATATCTTGTTGACTGTACAGGGGAAGCCCCATTTGTGTGGCTATTTGAATAGCCGCCTCCATAAATAATGGGGCCGAGCTTTCAGGTTTCGTATAGATTGGCTCCATGAACAAGTTAGGCTTCCCATCTTCACCCAGACCTATTCGAAGTACCGAGCGACCGGTGATATCTCCTTTCTTATTTTTTTGCCTCGTCAGTAAAATCTGTGGGCAATTTCTGGTTCAGGTAGCTTGCCAAGTGCATGGTATAACGCAATTTCCGCGCATCTGTAGGTTCTGAAACCGTAAGATTTTCTCGTAGTGAGTTTTATCTTGGTGTTCAGACCCTCAACTATACCGCTTGAATACGCCTTTTTAGCTCTG
>NZ_LUTV01000008.1:7261-9558 GCF_001646945.1 Endozoicomonas ascidiicola | reverse complement strand
CCTATGGCCTCAATATTATCGAGCACCCGATGGGCTTTGCCCCATTCAACAATGTACTCGACTGAATGAAATACCTTCTCCCATGAAGTATTAAACGTCTTGGCAACTTCCTTCCAGGAGAGTTTTCGAGCCCAGCCTGCGAGAAACTGCATGTACACTTTGGTCAGTTCTTTTTTACCTTCTGCCCATGGAACCTGCTCAACCTTTACGCCACATGTCTTACATTGAACGCGGCGCATTCTGTAAATCAGGGAAACTCTGATTCCCCAGAGAGGAACAAACTCGAAGCGTCGTTCAGCAAGGCGATCGTAACCCGGTGCTGGGTTGTGGCAGCCTGAACAGATAGCGTGACCATTCTTGCGGGGAACGACTGTCACATCGAAGACTTCAGAGCCTTGATGGAAGCCGAGTTTTACATCCTGATAAACAAATGACTTGAGTTTATGAACTTTATTGAGGATAGTTTTTATCAGCATCAGCGACGTTTCTTATTGTTTTTTGTCTGCAAACAAAAAAATCTATCAGAAATCGATCGCTGGTGCTTTTTTCTTCAAATTAGCTCATTTTTACCCACAGATACCCCTGAAGAGCCATTTTTCTTGAAAACCCGCCTTAGTAGAACTGAATTTTTCTTTATAGTGGTCGTAAAAATGAACATCTGACACCCCATGTTCCCGAAATAGGCTCTCGATGGGTAACAGCAAGATACTCAAACAAGATCAAGAAGCGGCCCTTCCAGCAAACTCATCAGTTCGCCAAAATAACCGTCGGAGCCTCCTCATTAGCTCCCTTGAACTATAAGCAGAACAATCCAAAGATCGAAGTTATTTATGGACAGCTTTCAAACGGCCAATAATCAGCCATCTGCTCTCTGCGGCCCGCAAGTCACAAATCAAAAACCGAAAATGCTTCTTCCATCATCTGTTCAAACACCGGGTTAAACGTCAGCCGGGCATGAACTTTTCCTTCTTCCTGATACCCCCAGGCGCTGTACCATACCGGGTTACCCTGCTGACAAAACGCCATAGCATCCAGCACCTCCTGACCGTTACGACAAATACGTTCAGTGCCGTTAATGCCGTAATAACTATTCTCCGGTGAAAACAGTATCCCCATATGGGACATATTGCTGATCCGAAATTCCGGCATGCGACCATTGACAACAATTTCCCTATCCGTCGCTGCTGACGGCTCTGAGCCGAACCACATGAGTCTGTTGTCCGGATGGGTAAAACGCTCATTAAAAAGGCGACGAATTTCATTAACCTCCAGCACACTGTCATGCTCGGTTAATACCATAAACACCGGACGATCGAAGTCATCATCTTCCAGACTGTCCAGCACCCTTTTGCTGGTTTGATAGTACTGGGCAAAACCATTGGTCGGCGTTTGAAAATAGCGGGCTATATTCGTCTGAGTGCCGGGCACCTCTGACCTTAGCCAGTCCCTGAATAATGCGGCAGCCGGCGTCAGACTGATCAGAGGCTCATCGGTTTGAAAGCCCGGAGAAAACAGCATCAATCCACGAATATCGTTATCCTTTTCCGCGTACAGAAAAGCCAGATTACCGCCAGTGGAAAAGCCGCCCAGATACACCTCATCCACTTCCTGCTTCAGCAATGCCACCTGCTTTTCCACCAGCGTTTGCCAGTCTCTGAAATCCGCATTAATCAGGTCAGCCGGACGAGTACCGTGGCCGGAAAGTAGTACCGTTCTGACTAAAAAACCCTGCTCAGCAAGGGACTGACTGATATCCACAAACGACCACGGTGAATCTCCCAGACCGTGGATCAGTAGAATTCCTCTTCGCTGGGCTGGACTCCCCAGGGGCTTCACCTCAAAAGGCAGATTCGCTTTCAATTCTTGTTCGTGATTGTCGGTGAGAAAATATCGGTTAGACCTAAGGAATAGTCCCCAATTAACTTCCCTATTTTCAAGAGATCAGGAATCGTCGATAATTGCTCCGCATGAGTGCAGGAGGTCATCTTGGGCAGTTATTCGACGACAGTAGAGGTTCAAATGGTTCGGTTTTATCAGTCACTCAACGAGAGGGATCGTCGTCGCTATGCTGCGATTGAAGCGATAAAGCTTGTGCATGGTGGCATCGAATTCATTTCTCAGTTACTGGCTTGTGACCCGAAAACGATTCGTCGAGGTATCGCTGAGCTGGAATCAGAACATCTGAACGCTGATCATCAGCGAAAAAAAGGGGCGGACGCACACCGCTGATTGAGAAAAGTCCCCAGCTGACTGAAAACTTTCTCACCATACTCCGTAACCATACTGCTGGGGACCCG
>NZ_LUTV01000008.1:0-6691 GCF_001646945.1 Endozoicomonas ascidiicola | reverse complement strand
TACCCGTCGTATTGTTCGAAATACAACCCTATTGAGCATCGCGTATTCCCGCATATCACCCGTGCCTGCAAAGGTGTTCCTCTGGAATCCGTTGAGATGGCACAGCACTACATAGAAAAAACAGAAACGACCAAAGGGCTGAAAGTGGTTGTAAGAATTATCGACAAAGTGTTCGAAACCGGGCGTAAATATGCCACTGAATTCAAAAAGAACATGGCCATTCAGTTCGATAAATTCTTGCCAAAATGGAACTATGTCGCCATGCCCTGTACCTGCTGAAATCGGGAAGTTATTCAGGGACTATTCCTAAGCTCCCCTGCTGTTTTTTCCACATACTCATTAAACGACACATACTCTTCAACGGGTTTAAACGATGATGGCGTCATTAATGGATGTGAAATTTTGGACTGGCATCCACACAACAGTGCAGTCAACAGTATTGGCAAAAGTAATGGCTTCATTGAGCAATAAGCACTCCGGATTCTGTGGTGGATGACAATACCCACTCTGCGGTTAAGAATTCGTTAAGACCACACCATCAAAACGAATTTAACACTAAATTAACTGAAAACTGACTAGTTTATATATAAGAGATGGATGATCAATCAAGGCAGTTATACGACAAAGGCGCATTCACCTGACTGATATAAATACCTTCCGTCGTACCTCACTATACGACGAAAGTATTCAAAAGACGCCTGCGTCTATTTCACAATTCGCCAGCACCGGTGAATGTCCTGTCGGCGCTGAAAATCTCTGTCGATGGTAGAGGTCGAGATATCTTCAACCTTAAACTGCACCTTCAACTCGTCGGCAAACTCAAACCGGCGGAAGTTGTTGGAGAAATACAACACGCCACCGGGTTTCAGCCTTGCCATCGCCAGCTGAATCAGTTTGACATGGGCTTCCTGCACATCGAACACATCCCGCATTTTCTTTGAGTTAGAAAACGTCGGTGGATCCATGAAAATTAAATCATAGAACCGGGAATCCTGTTTTAGCCACTCTTGACAGTCAGACTGTTCAAAGCGGTTTTTACGATCCACCAGACCATTGACCGCCATGTTCTTCCGCGCCCAACCCAAGTAGGTGTTCGACAGATCAACACTGGTGGTACTGGTTGCTCCACCCACCGCTGCGTGGATGGACGCCGTGCCGGTGTAACAGAATAGATTCAGGAAATCCTTCCCTTTTGCCTCCTCCGCGATACGCAGACGCATTTTGCGGTGATCCAGAAACAGGCCGGTATCCAGATAATCTTTCAAGTTCACCAATAAACGACACTGACCTTCCTGCACTTCCAGCATATCGCCGGATTGCTCCAGTTTTTCGTACTGTTTTTTACCGGATTGACGCTCACGACGCTTAAACACAACATGATTTTCAGGAATACCAAGCACACCGGGAATCACTTCCAGTGCTTCCAGCAAACGTTGATGAGCTTTATCTTCATCAATTGTTTTAGGCGCAGCGTATTCCTGCACATGCACCCAGTCACGATACACGTCGACGGCTACCGCGTACTCTGGCATATCCGCATCGTACAGGCGGTAGCATTGTATACTTTCTTTCTTGAGCCACTTGCCCAGTAACCGAAGGTTTTTCTTCAGTCGGTTGGCAAACATTTCACCGCCGGGGGTACTGGCTTTAAATTCTGACTTATGTTGAGCAATATTGGCAGACGTTGCGCCCGATGGTTCCGCCTGACGTTCACGAACATCATACAGGTAGAGTTTGCAAGACATCGCACCATTAAAGAGGGTGTAGTTTTTCCGTGGCCCCATTCCCAAACTACGGATCAACGCTTGAGAGGAGGTGAAAATCGCGGCCTGCCAACCCGGGGTTTCCTGCTTAATCTTCTCACCCAGTCGTTTATAGAGATAAACCAGACTGGCTTCGTCGCCCATTCGTTCACCGTAAGGCGGGTTAGCAATCAACAGACCAGGCGTTAACGATGGCTCAACTTTCAGACTGCCAAGCTCCTGCTGGCTGACAGAAATTAATTTGGCAAGACCGGCACGCTGAATGTTTGATCTTGCACGCCCGACAATTCTGGCGAGCCCTTCGTAACCTTCAATCTTTACTTGCGATGCGGCAAGGCCTGCGTCTCTGCGGGTACGTGCTTCTTCCAAGACGCTCAGCCACGTTTTTGGTACGTGCCCCATCCATTTATCAAAGCCATAACGGGTACGGAGTAAGCCCGGCGCCACATCAGCCGCCATCATGGCGCCTTCTATAAGGAAAGTTCCGGAGCCGCACATAGGATCAATCAGGGTGCCACCGGCTTTGGCAATCTCCGGCCAGCCAGCTCGGAGCAACAAAGCGGCCGCCAGGTTTTCTTTCAACGGGGCTTCGCCGGCTTCCAGACGATAGCCACGCTCGTGCAGGCTCTGACCGGAAAGATCGATACCAACAAACGCGGTTTTTCCGCGCGCATGTACGTTAATGCGAAGATCAGGTTTGCTGCTGACGGAAGGACGCCAGCCGTGACGATCCCGTAATTGATCGACAATGGCATCTTTAACGTACTGAGAACCGAACTTGGTATGGTTGATATCCGGAGTTTCGCCGTTGAAATCCACGCGGAAACTGGAACCCTGATCCAAATGTTCGTCCCATTCGAAGGATTGCACACCATCGTAGAGTTTATGCTTGGTGGAAGAATCCACTTCGCCCAAACGCAGAAGAATACGGCTGGCCAAGCGGGACCAGAGACAGGCTCGATAAGCCAGCTCTAAAGAGCCACCAAAGCTGACACCGGCAACGGTCTGGGTCACCTCACTGGCGCCCAGATCTTCAAGCTCCGTTGCCAGCAGGGATTCAACCCCTTTCGGGCAACTGGCAAATAATGTCAGCATGGATGTACTCATAACCGGTTTGTCCTGAATAACCGACCATCATCACCCTCAACGCAGCATTTATCCAATAAAGAAAAGAGGCTGTAAAACGGGGGAAGGTGTGAGTCGGGGGAAAAATCCGTCGATTCTATAAGATATCCAAGCTATGAAAAAGAAATCACCGGCGGAATTTAAAGATATTTACGGGCAAAGCTTCCCACGGCGAGCCGGTTTGATGATGGAATAAGTGTCATTAAGGCTACGGTGAACCGTGGCATGGAGCACTTCACCGTCACTGGCCGTAAATTCCAGCGCATAATTAGTGCCGTTAACCACTTGTGTTCTCACCTGATTAATACCCAGCAACTGCAAGTGTGTACTGAATTGCACCAATGCCATTTCAGTGGCTTTCCGCGCCTCTGGCGTCACTTTAGCCACCGACCAGCCGCCCGGAATGGATTCTGAACTGCAAACCGGATTGTTTGTGCCGCAAGATCGTTCTGTCGAGCATGCCGAAAGAAATAACACAGAAATGCCTAGCACTATCGAGGAAATACTGGATTTGCTCATCCTATTGACTCCTTCAGCCCTGCACCTGCTTGCAGCAAGGGCGTTTGATAAAACCACAGTCAGTCAATAAGACTAGTCGCCAAACATAATTAAACCAATTGAATTTAAAAGCGAATACTGACAACTACTCCAGCACTAAACGTAAGTACCTGCTTATATCTATAAAAGCTAAAGAAGTGAGGTTTTAGCCCTAAAATCCTCTTAATTTTCCTGACAAAGACGCAACAAATGAACAAAACTTAGATTGTTGACTTCCTCTGGGTAAACATTGCACATCACTTACTTAACCATTCTTTTGCGGAAAGTTTGTTTTGTGTTAACGTTTTTGTGGCAAGTTTGTTACAACGCTTAGGGCTGTATCAGGGTTCTAGTGACAGAACCTTACCCCAGAGAGCCATGGAGGCCGTCAAAACCAAATCAGCAAGAGGCACTTAACCATGTTGAAAAGACACAAAAGGGATAAAGCCGATAGAGCCTTTAATAAGGGATACCAGATAGGACTTTCTGGTCGTTCCAGAGACATCTGCCCACATCAGGAACCGGAGCTGCGTCAATCCTGGCTCACTGGCTGGCGGGAAGGTCGTGTTGACAATTGGGATGGTAAAACGGGCATTTCCAGCTTGGAGCGAATGTATAACTTCACCCCCGCTTCTTCTGCAAACTTATAAGCAATAAATACCGTATTCATACCGCCAGAGCTCCTTTCGGAGCCTGGCCACTCAATCAAAGAAATTTCCTTACAACGATTCAGCAGAATAAACCGCTTCCGCCGCTTCACGAATCAATTCAGGCCCTTTGTAAATGAAACCTGAATAGATCTGCACCAGGCTAGCACCCGCGTTGATCTTATCTGCCGCCGTACTCGCATCCATAATGCCACCCACACCAATAATGGGCAGTTTGCCGGACAACTCGCCAGCCAGTAACTTAATCACTTCTGTAGACTTCTGACTCAATGGCGCACCGCTCAATCCACCCGCCTCTTCCGCATTCGGGAAACCGTTTACGGCTTCACGATCGAGCGTCGTATTGGTCGCGATCACACCGTCCAGCTCGTGAGCCATTAATTCTGCCGCGACTTCAGCGATTTCGGCCTCACTCATATCCGGCGCAATTTTTACCGCCAAAGGCACATAACAACCAAATTCTTTAGCCAGCACTGCCTGTTCTTCTTTCAGAGCAGACAAAAGGCTTTTCAGTGCTTCGCCGTACTGGAGTTTTCTCAAGCCCGGGGTGTTTGGAGAAGAGAGGTTTACCGCGATATAGCCAGCGTGTGGATACACTTTGCGCAAGCAGGCCAGATAATCATTGTTAGCATCTTCAACGGCTGTAGAGAGATTTTTACCGATATTGATGCCAACCACACCCTTGTACTGACTCTTTCGAACATTGGCGATCAGGTGATCTACACCGTGATTGTTAAAACCCATTCGGTTAATCAGGGCTTCTTTCTCAGGAATTCGAAACATTCGCGGCTTTGGGTTGCCGGGTTGTCCTACCGGTGTCACAGTGCCCAACTCAATAAAACCGAAGCCGAGGCTTCCCAGGCCATCCATCGCATCGCCGTTTTTATCCAGCCCTGCGGCCAGACCTACGGGATTATCAAAGGTCAGCCCCATCACCTTTCTGGGCTTGGAGGGCACGCCTGGTGACAACAAACGGGTTACGCCTAACCGTTGCCCGGCGCCAATCATATCCATGGCAAAGTCATGGGCGGTTTCTGCAGACAGACAAAAGAGAGCACTGCGGGTCAATTTATACATAATCAGGAATCAGCCATTAACTCACCGGACAAAATTCTCGGGAGTATACACCTACCGCCCCAGCCTGTCTCAGGGAATCAAGGATTTCTGCTTTGGCTTTTGCCGTGAAAATGGCACATAGACAACAGCAACGAGAACACCATCAGAAACACCCCTGGCAACCAGCCCTCAGGAATGAAAAAGCCGACGACAAAAGAGGCGGGGATCAACAAACAGGTAAAACGATTAAAACCATGAAAGTACCAGTAAACACCCTGCTCATCATACAGCGCTTGAACATCAACACGTTGGAACTGCAGAAAATACCAAGCCAATAAAGTGCCAGCAATGGGCGCGAACAAGGTTCCAATTGCGGCCATATGATCCACATAACCACTGATCAGCTCCGGCATGCAAGATAATAAAGCCGCAATAATCGCCACTATGAACGTCGCTTTGGGTCGGCCAAGACCGCTAAACATATTACAAAGGCAAAGCCCGCCGGTATAAAGATTGATCACATTAATTGACCAGTTATCCAGAAAAATCACCGTCGCCATTAAAATAAGGATAAGCACGCCCGGATCCAACCTCGCCACGGTTTCGAAGGGATTAATACTTTGCAAACCTCCAGCGATCACAGCATAAACCCCAAAAGATGAGGCGAGCACTGTTCCAAGCAATGCGCCAGACAGCGATCCAACGACCAGCGCGCCAGCAGAACGGGTATATCGAGTAAAATCTGAGGCGTCCGTCATTATCGTGAAGAAGCTGGAAATCAGAGTATTTATCCAAACCAACGCCAACGCCCAGTCCCAGAACAATCCATCCTTATGAATCACAACTGATGGGGAGGCGCCAGCGCCGCCTTCAGTCATAACAAAGCCTATAAGAACAGCGAAAATGACTAATTTGGCCGGAAAGGCTACGCCAGACAACCATTTCAGAGAGTCATACCCAACCACGGCCACCGCTCCCTGAAACAGGGCAAAGACAAGAGATATGGACCAAATAGGTATAACGATCTCAAAGCAGTTTCTCAATATGGCTTCAATCGCAAGGGAGCCCGCTGCTGTTTGAAACGCAAACCAGTAAATTGAACACAGCAATCTGAGAATTGATGTAATCCAGCGGGAACCTCGAATGCCAAACACCACCCGACAGACCACTTGCCCTGGGATGCCGTATTTAACCCCGGCTAAAGAAAGCAGTAAAAATGGTATCATTCCCAACAATGTCGATAGTAACTGTATACCGACCACTGAAAAAAACGACAGGCCGGCCATCGCCATAAAACCAGAGGTGACGAGTGTGCCCGGATTAATAAAAAAATTACTGTAAATATTAAATAAACCAAAACTCACTTGAAACCATCGGTTTTATTTTGGTTTTGGCTTAACCGGTTTTCTGAGCACCTCTTCCTCCTCGTCAAGAGACGTCTTGGTATGGAGTCTGTCGGCTAACTCGACTGGTTTTTGGTTAATCTGCACGCAGAAGGCTTTGACATTCTTCACCAGTTCATCTTGGGTGCTATGACAATAA
>NZ_LUTV01000007.1:300354-343450 GCF_001646945.1 Endozoicomonas ascidiicola | reverse complement strand
GACTATTCTGGCGGATCCATGGGCTGGTATTTTTCAACCGGAATTTATGGCGTATTTGATTTACCGGGGGTTGGATTAAGCATGGTGCCGTTGCGTTTTTTCCCGAATGACAATGAGGGATTGAACTTTTTGGACAGGCAGCCTGCTCACCTCTAAGCACAGGAACCTTCATCCCCCTCACCGGAGTGCTTTGCCCCATTGAGGAGGTCTGGCAGACCAGAACTACAGGAATAGTAACGATTGTTGCTATTGCCAACCTTCACAGTGGGATCGTTAGTCATATCAAGTTTCTACCGTCACGAAATGAGCCAGAAAGCATTACTTTTCTTCCCTTCACCACGAAACCGAACCCAAGCCATTGATATTCATGCATTTATTAAAAATCAAGCCAACCCTAAGGCAAACTAAAAAAAGCGGTCACTTTGTCTGAAACATTTCCGGACACTTTTGACTGCAACTTTCTGGACACATACCTTGCTCAAAACTCAATAAGCGGACAGTTTCTTTGAACAAAAACTGGGTAAAAATGGCTTAAAATAGCGGGGCTTCGGACAATATTATGAAAATTCAGTGGACACTTTATCTGTTCAGGGACACTCAATTTTTATTGTTGGGATTTTTTTGTATCTACAGTTTACCAAACCATCTGAAGATCATTATGAAAAAATGGATTGTACTGAGCATGATCACATTGCTCACTGGCTGCGCGGGCGCAAATATCAGTTCTCAGATCCGTTCTGGATCGCCTGATGCTGCTATGATGACTCGCTGCACCACCTTCTCAACCGGCAGCACTGACAATATCAACGAAGAAATAGCACAGTATGATGGTTGGAACATGGTGTATATGTCTGAATACACGACAGAAAACAAAACCAGTTCTGAAGCAGTTATGTGTTTTGAAAAGCCTGCAATGAAATAAAAAAGTGAAACAGGCAAATAATGTCGTTTATTTGCCTGCTAATCATGATTCTCTAGACGTTACTACTTTGAAAGACAATTGTCTTGTATAAGGCAAGCCGTCATAGTAAAGCATACAGTCAAACACAATAATAAAAACGACAACTCATGATAAAACAACTGCACAGATTTATTTATCTCACAGCGCTTGTACTTTCCACTGCCGCGTCTGCCAATACGTATCTGATTGGTAAAGGTATGGGCGATATTACCGGCCCAGCCTTTGGTAGCCCAATGTGGGGCTTCTCTAAACCAGGACAAAATACAGAAGGCATTCACACTCGATTGAAATCAAGAGCCTTCATTTTTCGGTAAAGGTTCAGAAGAGTTGATGAAGGGGAAATATCAATAAAGCCTGCTATTCTGCTAGTTTTGTTCTGTACTTTTATGGCTCTTGTTGAAGTTAAATGCATTCATTGTCGTACAACTGATGATATTGTCAGAAATGGGAAAGCCAGATCAGGGCTGCAACGATTTCTTTGCCGCTGTTGCAATAAAACCTTTCAGCTGGACTACCTCTACAACGCTAACCAGCCAGGAACTCACGAACAGATTGTTCAGCTCACGCATAATGGCTCAGGTGTCCGGGATATTAAGCGAGTCCTCAAAATAAGCCGAACCACTGTCATCGCCCACTTAAAAAGCTATCTCCGCCATCAGTAACAGAGCTCCCATTTGAAAACGCAAAGGTTCAGTTGATCTGTGAGATGGATGAGCAGTGGAGCTTTGTTGGGAGCAAGAAGAATCAGCGCTGGCTCTGGTACGCTTGGGAACCTCGGTTCAAACGGATAATTGCACACGCCTTTGGCCGCAGAACGGATTCAACTCTGAAAAAGCTACTCAACCTGCTGAAGCCCTATCGTTTTGAGTTCTACTGTACGGATGATTGACCATCTTATGCGAAACTCTTGCCAGGTGAGAAGCATATTATTGGTAAATATTTTACTCAACGTATAGAACGGCAAAACCTGAATTTCAGAACTCGTCTGAAGCGCTTGTGTCGCAGGTCTATCTGCTTTTCAAGGTCAGAAGAAGTTCACGACAAAGTGATCGGAGAGTTTATCTACCGAGAGCATTATCAACTCTTCTGAACCTTTACCGCAATTAAAAGGGTAACTGTTAGCCCATTTGGAATCTTAACTAATCACAAATTCTGATGTTGATTGAGTGATAAACAATCGGCTCCGATTCCATAGAAGCTTCCAATACTGAGGCTTCATCTACCAGAGCCGGAAGATCAAGAATCTACCCTCGCCTTTCTTCCTTTTACAGCAGGCTTCATCACTACCCAAGCAGAAAAGCCAACCAATGCTGCATTTAGGTCGATACCCGATGTCGCCTGTTCAAAATCATTAGAAAGCAGCGGCTCCAGATTCTCAACTTCTTCTGCCTGCATCTCCGATGCTGGGACACATTCAGATTCAACTTCATCCGTCGTATTATCACAATCACTGTCGAAGATTGGTTCGCTACGCTCTTCTTCTGGCAGTTCATCAGATGCCTTCTGCTCAGTATCTTGCTGGGCTTCTGCTGGGATTTCCTCCTGCTCGGCTTCTATTTCGGTGGAAATCACATCACCAGAACTCAATGAGCGTTGTTGCGACGCTGGGGTTAAGCTGGAAAAAGCATTTTGTGCCTGATCAGAAAACAGTACGGTTTCTAATGCTCTGTTTCTTGCTACCTGCCCGAGGCCAGATTCGGCAAAGAACTGCTGGGCAAAATTACTGAACAGTGCCGTCTGCTCACCACGAATCAAGTCCAATCCACTCTGCGCGAGAGATACAACGAATGTCGCTTGCTCAGAATCCGTATTGGCATCAAAGGTAAAACGACCATAGTCGCCCACAATGACATCTTCACTCAAACTGCCATCAAAGAAGTCACCTTCTGCATGGCCCTGCATACGGTCAAGACCTTCGCCACCAATCAAGGTGTCTGCACCACCGGTAAACAGATCGACAGCTTCAATAATGATATTGGAGGTTGTGCGGGTCACAAGGGTCCCATCACCGCCCATCAGATCATCACCGGCCTTACCGTCCAGATAATCAGCACCAAAACCACCCAGCATAATATCCCGGTCAGAGCCGCCAGTCATACGATCATTGCCGCCAATAGAGGTGCTTCCGGTTCGTGCAGAAAGGTAACGACCTTCAGAGTCACTGACAATACGACCATCATCGCCAATCATGATGCTTTCGCCAGAGGCATTTGTTATCTGATCATTACCAACACCACCAATGGCCTGATCACTGCCATTACCCAGATTGATAATGTCATTCCCACCAGTACTATTGCTGACATCGGTACTGAAGACATCGTTGCGAATACCGCCAACAAAATTAACCTGTCCGCTATCACCGATAACCGTATCGTTACCGTCCCCTGACGTCAGTTCATCGTTGCCAAAGCCACCCAGAATAAGGTCATTGCCTGAACCGGACTCAATCAGATCGTCACCACCAAAGGCAAGGGCTTTGGACTCTGCCCGGGTAATAATCCCGCTGTCATCATAGGCAAGAATGGCATTATCGCCAGCGATATGGTCATTACCGCTACCAGTCGTGATATCATCATCACCCTGGCCACCAAGAATACGGTTGTTGCCGTCTCTGGCATTGATTTCATCATCACCACCCAGTGTGGTTTCAATGGTGACCATTTCACGGAGTATGCCACTGTCGTTGAAAGTAAACCTGGCATTATCACCGGCAATATCATCATTACCCGTTCCAGTATTGATCAGATCACCACCCAAGCCTGCGATGATCAGATTGCGACCACTTCCACTATTGATTGTGTCATTACCTCCGGTCGACGTATCAATGCTGATCAACTCAACTAATACCCCGGTATCGGTGTAACTTAGTGAACCATTGTCCGCTACAACCACATCGTTACCAGTTCCAGTGGTCACCTCATCGTTCTCTGCTCCAGCAATAATCACGTTGTTACCATTGCCTGCAGTGATTGTATCGTCACCACCGGTGCTCGTGTCGATACTGATCAGTTCAGTCAACACACCAGCATCGTTGAAGGTTAACGAGCCGTTGTCGCCAACAATGACATCACTACCAGAACCTGTCGTGATATTGTCACCACCTTGACCAGCAAGAATCCGATTATCACCATCACCTGTCTTAATCGTGTCATTCCCACCCAGTGTGGTATCAAAAGTGGTCATTGAGATAGCAACACCGGCTGCTGTATATGTCAGAGAACCATTGTCACCCAAGACAACATCTGCACCTGAGCCAGTGGTAATTTCATCATTACCAAGCCCACCAAGAATCCGGTTCTCACCTTCACCAGCATCGACGGTATCATCGCCAGTGCTGTGGCTATTACCAGAAGCGGTACTCAGCACCTGCTGGCCATTTCGAAGATCGATCTCACCAACGTCGGACAGAATCCAGTCATTACCCGCCTGACCCTGCACATTATCATTACCAGCACCGGCAATAATCATATCGTTGCCATCATTGCCCTCAATGGTATCTCCAGCGCCTACTGTCGTATCCTTGCTGTAGATACGCACCGCACGATTACCCGTTAAAGCGATACCACCGAGATCACCAATAATGACGTCATGATCGGTTTCAATACCTGTATTGCGATTGCGGGAACCATCACCTATCAATACATCCAGGCCAGAGCCACCAAAGAGGAAGTCATCGCCGGTATGACCAGAAATCTGGTCATTACCACCCAACAGAGCATCAACGGTGGAAACACTGTCCAGCGTGGAAATGTCGGAATCACCATCGGCATAATTCAGCTGACCACTGTCGCCAAAGAGAATATCGTTGCCGTTACCACCCTCAATCTCATCATCACCAAACCCGGCAATCACAATATCATGACCGGCGTTACCAGAGATGATGTCGTTGCCACCCTGGTCACGGTGGCTATTGCTGATCATGACCACCGAGCCAGTAGTTAGAATTCGATTGGTGCCTGCCAATTGGGCAATGCTACCTTTGTCTCCAAGGATAATGTCATCACCGTTACCACCGTCGATAGTGTCATTACCAACCGTCAGCTGGTCTGCCGTATCCAGGTTGTCATTTGACAGGTCAGCAGAATTAACAACGATCAGAATCTGGGTAGACATATCCAGTCGTGTCGATAGATCAAGATTGAATCCTGAGTCGCCATAAATGTGATCATTGCCGTCCATACCAGAGATATTGTCATCTCCGGAGCCGCCGGCAATATGATCATCATAGTGACTGCCAATCAGCGTATCGTTGCCTTGCCCACCGTAAATGACGACGGAGCCACCGGCACCGGAGGCATCAATAACATCACTACCTGGATTGGCAAACTCTCTGCCTTTTTCGGTTTTCTGATCCGATATGGCGTTATAAGCCGAACCATCCTGAACCGAATCCCCCAGAAGCACCAGAACACCATCAGAAGCACTGTTGTCGACTGTCAGGGTATCGTTACCACCACCACCATGTACGACAGTGATTACATTTGATGCGGTACTCTCAATAGTGAGCTCATCATTACCCGTACCCAGCAATAACTCGACAACCTCAACATCGTGATACTCAATGCCGGCTGACATGCCAAGCCCGGTCAGTGTGTCTGCTGTGAGGGTGCCGTTATCATTCTGAATACTGCCATCATTAAAGATATTCAGCGTATCGGTCTGCTCATCTTCATTAAGCTCAATTTCGACAAGCGGCAATGGTCCATCAATTTCAGTTGGCAACATGACCGCCTGGGTCAGCTCACGCTTTTTGCCTTCAGGTGTACCACCTTCGATAATCAGCTTGCCACGGATATCCGACAGCATATGCGGCTGCAGTGGTGGGTTCTGTACCGGCTGACTATCGGTTTCAGGTGCAAAGTCCGGGTTAGCAGTCAGCTTGATATCAATCGGCGTATCCCAATCATCAACACCAAACGTGACACTGTTGGTTGCACTATCAAAACGAGGATCATCACTGGCGAAAATAATCTGTCCATCATTCAACAGGTTAACGGTGACCGTTGCTGTAGGTTGCTTGCTGAGAGCAATCTGATAACCGTCTTCTTTTGTTTCACTAACCAGCGTTGAGCCATCGGTCTGGGTGATAATCACAGACCCACTGTCGTTATCCACCACATCAATATCAACAGAAACGGTATCAGCACCATTAAAACCAGAACCATTTTGATCACTGCCTGCGGTTAATGTAATGTCTGCCCGGTAGAGGTTCTCGACGGCATTATCATCGCTGGCAGTTACCGTAAATTGCCCTGACCAGTTGCTATGATCAAACGTCAATGTATCGGTACTGAACGTCAGCTGGCCAGTCCAGTCTGCAGGAATGATCTCAGCGATAGAAACCGTAACTGTTTCACCCACTTCCGGCTGCACAGACAGGCTCACATCAAACGTGACATCTGCACCACCTTCTATGGCCGTAATATTATTCACCGGGCTGACAATAATGCTGGCCTTGTCATTATCGTTCACCGTCACTTCGACGTTATCGATATCCAGCAGATCAAAATCCGGATTCGTACTGCGTACGCTGTGACTGATTACGTAATCCCGCTGACCTTCCGCAGCGATATCATCCACCGCCTGAATATAGATTCTTGTGGCTTCATCCCAATTCGTTTCCGAGTTATAGGCTATCACCAGAGACTCATAGAAATTCTGACCATCAATGGAGATCTTGACACTATCCGCCTTGCCGCCGGTCTTGTCCTTATCGCTGCCCGATGCCCTGGCTGCCGAGACGGTCACATAAGCGACAGTGGCTTCCGTTGGCTTATCTGCGCTCAGGAACAGGTCGTAGAAGTCTTCAGCACCGCCTTCGCTCACCACCAGCTCACCATCATCACGGTCAACACCAATGGCGCCATTATCTTTATTGGCAACATTGAGAGAGATGCCTTCAACAAACAATTTATTGTAGGCCTCATCATCACTCAGAACACTGTGATTAATAAAGCTGCTGCGCCCTTCAACCGAGTAAGACACTATCGGTTGGGTAACATCGCTGGCCACATTAAAGGTGTCGGCACCCAGCCCACCGATAATCGTAGTCTCCACTTCATCGCTGGTGCTCAGAACATAGAAGGTGTCATCACCTTCAAGTCCATCCACTTCCGCCAGTTCGACACCATCAAAGCTGACGTTTAATCCGGCACCGAAGATGCCGTTTTCGGTGATCATGAAGCTGTCATCGGCTTCCGTACCCAGTACCACTACGGAGTCCGTACCATTACCTCCATCAATTTTCAGCGGTGAGTTAATGCTGTATTGAATATCGTCGGCACCTTCACCACCAAACAATTCCACATCACCACCACCGGCGGTTTCCATGGTGTTCTTTTTCAAGAAGGCACGAACGATGAAGCTGTCATCACCATCTTCGCCATAGAGTTTGGTGATTGCTTTGTTGGAGTAAACTTTGATCTGGTCTTTTCCGTCACCACCATAAACGACCATGGGTAAGCTATTACCTTTACTCAGGAAGCCCAGAGTGGTTTCAGTGGTTTCGATGTCATCGCCGGCAGCGACAGCGCCAGTGGCGGTGTTACGATCAAGACCAAACAACTGGCCTATCTGGAAGTTATCATTACCGGCGCCACCATCCAGCGTTGTAATGGAGCTATTGTCATCACTGAAGAAGCTGTCAGCACCTTCAAGACCGTTGATGGTCAAGCGTGCATTGATATTGCGATCATAATTGATTCGTTCAACCGTTGACGTGTATTCACCACCAGAATCCACATGCATAGCTGCAACGAAATTAGCTCTTAAAAGGAAAGTATCATCCAGAGTCGTACCATTAATGGTCAGGGTGTCAGCGCCATCGGCTGCAGCTCCGGAATCCCGGACATCCAGCACGTAATCTGCATCATCGCCAGTGCGGTTAATGATATAAGTGTCTGTTCCACCTTCTCCATCAAGGACGAATGCATCTTCCGCTGCCCGGCTGACCATACGGTTAACGGTAAGCTCATCGTTACCTGACCCCGTATTTACGTCTACATCACCGTCAATATCCTGAACATCAAACAATACCGTGTCGTCACCCTGTCCGGTATTCAGCAGAATGGTGGTCGCATTCAGGCTGCCATAGAGATTAACGGCACCAGATGTAGAATCGGCACTGCCAAGGTCTGTGTTGATGGTTAGGGTTTGCGCCGCATTTAACTGCCCACCAAGATTCAGCTGAAGTCGGTCACCGACATTTAATGTCAGGTTTCCTAGCTTGGCTTCAACAACTACGTCTTGAATAATCAGGTCGTCACCGGCTGCCGAAGAATCCGATGCAACAAGGTCAATATTGCCTTCGATGGCTATGACCGCTTCATTGATGGTCATCGGGCTTTGTGCTGTCAAACTGATGTGCTGCTGCGCTTTTACACCTGTCAGTTCATCACTGACACCACCCAACGTGAGATGTCCGGTATTGTTCAAGTTTATGCTACCGGTCAGTGCATCTGCTTCCAGGTTATCAATCAATACACGAAGACTGTCGTTAGATCTACCAACACCATCACCAGCAACAATGCGCAATCCGGTGGCAATAATCGTGTCACCGGATGCAACGCTATTAAATACACTGCCATCGACAGTCAGATAGGCATTCTGATCACCACTGCCGCTGTTATCACTGTCAGCCACCAGACTCGCAATATGTAAGTCGCCACGAGTCTCACGGAGATAGGTGCTCTTGCCACTGAGACTGGTTAACTGACCAGAGTTGGTATCAATTTCCAGCTGATTACCCAACTGCCCGATGGTGCCGTTGGCTGCAAACAGGAAGATAGAAACGGCGGAAATATCACTATCACCGGTCAAGCTGATTAGCTCATTATTGTTATCAGAATCGCCATCAATGATGGATTGGGCCGAATTCAACATAACATCAGCCAAAGACGATATCTGGCCAATACTGATGGAACTCTCAACTGCGTTCAGATAAACGTCATTGCCTGTATTGGCAGACACATCACCAGAGAGTTTGATATCCAGATAGTTGTCAGTGATGCCCTGCCGACTGCCAATGCCTCCGCCGGCAATTAACATCAAATCCTGAGCTCGAATATTAATAATGGCGCTGTTGGTATCGTTATAGGCATCCAGAATATCGCCTGCCGCCTGTAATGTAACGGTACCTGCCGTCGTGCTGACTTTTTCTACAATAATATCGGACTGACCAATACCGGCACTTGTTGGCTCAAAAGAAGAGAGTAGACCCGCAGTAAAGGTGAGATGTCCGGTTGCAGCAATATCCTCAAGGTAAAGGTCGCTAATCGCCGTATTGTTACCGGAAATATTGACATTGCCTTCTACCTGCCAAATGTTTACAGAACCCACAGTGTCAACACTGAGTTTTGCAGACTCAGCCACCTGAACCCGGAATGCATCACCTGCCTGAGATTGAATATTACCCCCGGTAATCAGAACCAGATCACCGGCACTGACCACCGCTGCTTCCGCGTGTTGACCATTGTCAATCATGGCACCGGACACATTTAATCGTACCCAGCTACCACCAACAATCCGATCAACAGACAATGCACCACTATGTTCAAGGGCAATTCCCTTCTCTGCTATTGCAGTCAGATTCACATCACCATCAAGGTTCAGATCATCCCATAGCTGAATCGTGACCGAACTGAGCTGCATAACCAACTCACCAGACGCTAAATTCAGAACGCTGGCTGGAGCTACACTGGTCGCACTGACTCGCTCCCATGGTGAGTCAGCTACTTCAAAGTTTTCCTGTGACAACTCAATAGAGGCGACACTGCCTGTGTATTGATAGAGCACCGGAACCCCATCCTGATCGACCCGAACATAATCACCATTATTGATAGTGGATAGCCCATCAATGGCAGCATCAAGGCTTTGAACCGCTACCCAGTTGCCATCACTGTAATCGATATCAAACTGAGAGATATCACCTGCTATTCCGGTGTAGCGGTAGAAGACATAGTCAGTAGCAACCACATCGTTACCCGTTGCTTGAGACAATATCTCTTTTTGATCATCCGCCAGAGCAACGACCCCGCCACTCATATCAATGGTGACACGGTCGTCTGTTTGGCCAAGACCACCAGCAGCGTTAAGAATAATTGCACTACCACTGACCAGTGTTTGAATATTGGCCGCTTCGGCAGACCCCGTACTTCCACCACCCATGATCGGGGTATCCGGATAAAGCTTGGCAACAATGCCAGGGGAAAGAATGCTTTCAAACACGGGTCGGTTGATATTGACCTTCGCCTGAATACGGGATTCAAGTTCACTGATTTTGCCAGAATTGGAATCGACTTCCGCCGCCTGCCATACAGCCAGCTGGTCAAAAGACATATTATATTCAGAAACATCCGTCAGGCTGTTATTCAGTGCTGCAATGCGGTTCTGAGCATCCGCCAATTCATCACCCGATAAGTGCTCAAATAGCGCATCGTATTGATCGTATGCCGACACGTCTGCCAGATAGTCAACGGCGCCATTGTCACGAAGAATATTCCAGTACTGATGGTAAAGCTCGGTGACAGCATCCGCTTCGTTGGTCACCTGAGACTCGGCGTAAAATTGCTGGGCAGCTGACGTATCAAGACTGGAAGCACGAACCTCATCATCATTGGCATCCAGAATATCGCCGTTTATGGTGGTTAACTGCACTCCATAAGGTGAACTGCCATCACCTGTCACCTGAGCAGCAACAATCCGGTTTACATTCAAATCACCAGTGCTTTCGGTCAGGGCAACATTGCCTTGTGCTTCAACGATGATATAACCGGCATCGTTCCGGGTTGAAGAATCAATGGTCAGGTGGCCAATATCACCACCCAGTGCCAGCAACTCAATCACATTGGCAGAAATGGAAACCGCTTCACCGCCGTTTGCTTGGTAAATACCGCCTCCGGCATTTATTTCGACGGAATGGCGGGCAGAAATCTCATCAATATACAGTTTGTTAGAACTGGTCTTACCTTCTCCGGGGTTATCATCCTGCACCACACCGAGATAAACACTGCCAGTGTCTGATACAACACGATGGCCTTTGTCCGTGGTATTACCCTCAAGGATGACACGAACCGTGCCTCTTGCTGCGATATCCGCTTGACTGGTCAGGGCATAAACACCATCACTCATGGTAATAGAGCCATGGGTAGACAGAATATTTAATGTACCTTCATCCGCTATTTTGATTTTGCCGGCCAGGGTAATATCACCCTTACTGGTAATATTCACATCCGGCTGACTATTGCCACCAAGGAAGTTAATGGCAATGTCGTAATCCGCTTTCAGGGAGTGGGTGTAGTAATCTTTCAGCCCTTCAACCACGGTAATTTTGGTATGAACGGTTTTCTTACGTAACCATCCGCCGCCAGTCGTCCAGGTGTCACGATCATAGTCATTGGCACTGCTGTCACCTGCCGTTTGTTCATAAGTGACTTCATAATCACTCTCTGAATAATGCTCATCGGCTGGTAACAGCACCGACTCTGATTCCAGTAATGGTGACTTGTCGGTAAATTCAATAGTTTCCCATTTATAACTGTTGTCTTTTGCCAGCCAATCATCAAAGTCCGTATTACCACCAAACAGATTAAAGCTCTTTTTCTCGTACTTACGAACCGTGGTTTTGGTTTTACTCTGCCCTTCGGTCCATACATAACGGGCACCTTCGTTAACTTCGTAGGAGAACCCATTGGCATTGCTGCTGGTTTTGACATTGCCAATCTGATCGTAATCAATTCGGGCAATTTCTCCAGTAACTGCACTGGCTTCTATCGGTTTTCCTTGATATTCAGTGTGCGTCGCCTGATTGCCATTAAACTGATATTCGTCTTTGGTCAGCTGCTTACTATCAATAATGGTGATTTTGCCTTCACGGTACTGACGATTATCAATATCGTTCATCACCAGCTCGTAACCGCTGTTGTTATTTATATCAACAGAGGCATAACCGCTGGCGGCAACAATCCGCCCATTACCAGTACTGATTACCTGACCGGAAATCACCACTTCACCGCCCGCCGGTACAATATCGTCGATAATAATGGCCTGACGAACCGCATCCCAATAACCGTCCACCGGCACTTTTACACTGTTAGGATTATCAGGGTCCGCGAAACTGATACCGGAAATGGCCTGACCTTTTTTATTGGTTAGATCCACATTATTGGCACCACCACGGAAGTTTTTATCCACGGTCAGGTACACGGTATTCACGCCACTCTGAACCAGACCGTTGACGTTCAGGTATCGAGCAGTCAGCGTGACTTTACCCATGGAGACAATCTGGGAGTTATCTGCCGCAATACTGCTTTCCAACCCGCTGTATCCAGCTTTGAAGAGTGTATAAATCAGGGAGGTATCATTAGCACCCGTAGCAATGGACTGGGTTGTACCGGCTTTGTTATAGACAAAATTCCGCATCAACTGGTAGTTGATATACTGCCGTGGATCTTTATTGGTATGGAACCAGGCATCGGAGTTCAGGGAGAAATCACCCGCCGCAAAGATATTAACGGTCTCAGCACGAATCTGGGTGGATACTTCAATAGACCCTTCCCGGTTATTGATATAAGCACCACCATTTTCATTGACCACATTACCCTGAATGTACATACCCTGAGGTATTTCTGGCAGTGTGAAGTTGCCATACTGGTCCTTTATATTTTGGGGATCAGTATCCTGGAAAATAATAATTTCATTCGGTGAATTTGAGCTGCTGCTCTGGTCATCATTGGATTGAGCTCCACCACGGATGGCAATGGAATTCACATCCTTATAGTTGATCTGAACGGCGCCCGGCGTATAGGTTTTCAGGGAGCCGCCGACCATTTCAACCCGCTGGGTATCCTGCACAATGGCATCATTGACCCGCAGGGCGAAAGGCGTGGTGTTGACGATTTGGATAGTGGCACCTTCCCGGGCATGGAGGTTATCCATATTGCTCTGAGCTGCCAGTGATTCAGCGGTTTTACCATCGATCTGAAGATAAATGGAACCGGGTGCCGCATAGACATCCGGTAAATCCACCATCAGGATATCCAACGCCTGATTGTAGACTTTACTGGTCGCATTTTCGGTATCGGTATAATCCCATGTATCGCTATTAGACGAAGTTGGTTCCCACAACGTGGTATCAGAATAGTCAGCCAGCTCTAGAATACTTTCCTGCTTAATCTTGCTCTTATAGTACTTTCCATCCGGGGCCTTAATGATCTGCTCTGCTTCCACTGTATGCACATAATCAGACAGCCCCAGCTCATCAATTTTTCTATTAATTTCTTCCAGCTGAACCTGATAGCGGGCAATAGCCTCAGCATTGGTGCTGTGATCACGAATCCAGCTTTCCACCTGCGCCTTTTGTTCAAACAGCACAGTGCTTAAATTGGTAAACGTCAGTGTTGGGGAATCCAGTTCCTGAGGCTTCACCACAAAGAACTCACCCGTCATAGCACTGCCCAGAGAAGCCGTTATAGCGCTTTCATAAACCGGATAGCCCTTAGATTCCACAAGGCTGAGACTCAGTTTCGTCCAACGGTTTTTATTGTTGTAATTTTCGTTTTTAAGATCGATTTCAATGCTGTTCTGAGGTGTATACCGGTAATAACTGCCATTATGCTCGATCACCGTATCCTGAGTAATCAGGAAGTTGATGGTGCTGAGGGCAAGCGCTTCCATCACATACACGACATCCTCTGGCAGTTCAGGAACGACAACGTTACCTTCCGCATTATCCACGCCAAACAGCAGCTTTTTGTCGGCCTCGGTCAGGGCATCAATATTAATTTCGCCCTGCGCATTTACTTTGCTGCTGTCACTGAGAATATCCTTAATCTCAGCTAACGGACGAATCTGCAGGAAGGTTTTATTATTAACGCCAGCCGTCGCCCGGGCTGAATCAGCAACCGAGAACTGATTGTTCGAAGTAACGTCGCCATTACGATCAATCTCAAACCCGTAAGGTACACCCGATATCGACAGTGTCAACCCGGACTCTTTTGCCCGCTCGCTACCACCGATGCCTTCACGGGCTTCAATGGTGATATCCGTCATGGACTTGATATCTGCATTGTTACCCAGCGTGATGGTATTGGTTTCTGTTATTTTCGCTTCCGGAACAGGCACCGCCACATTGGCCGAGGATGAAACCGCGGTCAGCTCTACATTGGCACTACTTTCAAGAATATTCAGAACACCCTGACTGCTCTTGCCAGCGTAGAGATAGACGTCTCCTGCCTTGATATTCGCATTGGCAATACTGACATTGTTACGGGCATTGGTATTGGCAATGGCAACGCCGGTTGCGGCACTGGACAGACCAGAAACCGCGAGAATATCCGAACTGGCCCGGTTCTCGGAGTCGGTCTTGGCAGTCATAAATACTTTGCCAGTGACGTTTTCTATAACGGCGCCATCAATATTCACTTCGGCGTCGGAATTGGCATCGACCTTACTGGTGGCCGCATTGATACTGCCAATACCGCTGATGGTTTCCAGAGTAATGCTATCAATCGCAGTGATATCATTCTGCGCTTCAATACGAATGTTTGCTTTGTCGTCGTAACTGCCTTCGGCGATCAGTTCAACATCGTCGGAAAGGTTAATCCGGGCATGGTTATTGAGAATGGTTTGGCTCACCATGGCGGTCACACCGGCAAGATTACCGGAACCTGTCCTAAGTGATTTGCCATTGCTGAACCGGGATTTATCAAAGTGGTTCAGTGCATTGATCGTGATATCGTGAGCCGTAATGGATGACCCATTACCAGAAGATGATGCCGCAGTACTGGCACCCACATTAACGTCAGCATAACTCTTGATATTGATGTTCAAGCCAGCACCGGTACCCGAGGCCACGCCGACGGAATAAGCATCTGCACTGGCATCCACGGTTTGATCAAGGGTACTGCTCAGATCAAATTGATCGGCTTCGATCACAACACCCTTGCCAATATTGGCGACCACTGCCTGATAACTGGTGACATTACTTTCAGCACCCGCACCGGCAACATAACCACCGGAAGCGGCAATGGTTTCCGGCAGTAAATCATCATTGCCGGAAGCCTTAATGGCGATATAGGCTGCGCCCAACCGAGAGCCATCACCAACTTCCACCAACACATCTTCTGCGCCATCAGCACCCTGTTCGATATCCGCAATCATAGCTCCGGCGGCCACCGCACCCACTGCCCCACCGCTGGCATCTGCCCGGGCGTAATTGGTTGCGTTCGCATTAATTACTAATTCATCAACTGCCATCAGTGTTGCGGATTCCGTCACCGCTGAAACGGTGGTCGTGATATCCACATCTGCCCGGTTGGCACTGGCCGCCGCAAGCGCAGCAGCAAAACCAAACGCCTGGGTTTGCCCGATGGTATTATTCGCCAAGGCATCTATATAGATATTCTGAGATGCCAGTTCAGTGTCTTTTACCCGACTGGTAATGGAACTGCGGACATCGTTGCGAACCAGCGCAACGCCAAGGGCGCCACCAATACTGGCGCTAAGCGCAACGTTCGTCACTTCAATGCTTAAATCCGTGGTTTCACTGGCTTTAAGATGGATATCTCCCGCCGAACCAATCACGGCACTACTGCTATCACTGCCGCTGATGGTGGCATTCACCTGATTATTCACCAGGTTGGTAATATCAACACCACCGCCACTGGCGCCCACCAGACCGGCACTGAAGGTAACCGCTGTCGCATCGACGTTTTTCATCAAGGCATTGACATGACTGGTGACATCAATATCATTGCCAGCAAATACCCGATAATCCTGATTGGCAATGGATTGACTGTCGTTTACATTCAGCCAGGCATTCACGGTCATTTCTATGGTGTTATCGATATCGGTAGCTGAGATGGAGACAGAACCACCCAGACCAATCGCTGCCGATACAGCAACTGCCACCGCATCGGCCTTGATCACCTGGCCGTCAGCATCCGCAGTGATGGAAATATCATTACCAGCCACCATGGCTGAGTTGTTCACGTAGGCAGAGGTACTGCCTCCGATGGTATTATTCAGATCAATACCAACTGCTGCTGCACTTAAAGCACCTTTTCCAGCCGCGACAGCCACACTGGCACCATATACGGTACTGTCGATCGTCGACAGTGACTGAGCATCAACAACAATGTTGTTTAATGACGTAAGTCTAGAGTCTTCTATGTAGGCAGAAGTCTGATGATTTGACCCAATGGTATTTTCAGAAAGCGTTACACCGATAGCGGCAGCAGCGCCCACTTTGCCTGCTCCCAGAGAAGCACTGGAAGCGCCAACTACCGAGGTAATTGCAGCGTTATTCACTGCGGTCACGGAAATGTCCTGGTCACCGTAATCAGCCGTTGCGTAAACCAGTTCCCAGTCACCCGAAGGCATTGAACTCTTCACTTCTTCAAGATCTAACAGTGCCCAGTCCGCCTTGAGTGCGGACACTCCCGCAGCATCCAGACCTGCTTCAGCAGCTGTACTATCTGCCAGTGCCTGAGCATCATCCGCACCGGATTTGGCCGCTGCATAAATGGCATTCCAAACATCCGCTTCTTCCTGCAATTGATCAGCAGTTTCCTGAAGCCCTGCGACATTTGCCAACTCAGCCTGCCAGGCGGCAACGGCCTGTTCCGCCGCTTCCGCTTTGGCGACCGCATTGGATGTGTTGGCATTTAATGAGGTTTCCACCGCGGTATCCGCCAGGGCTGCCAGACGATCAGCCTCTGTCTGGGCTGCATCTGCGAGTGCCTGAGCATTATCCGCAGCGGTTTGAGCAGTGTTGGCAAGGCTCTCGTAGTTACTTGCCTCAGCAGCCAGAGCTTCAGCACGCAGTGCAGCGGCTACCGCAATGGCTTTCTCCAGAGAGAGCTCTGTTGCACCATTATTACGATAGGTACCATCAACAAAGTAGAACTGTTCACCGGCAGCAACAGTGGTAAATGGGCCCGCAACACGGCTACCATTTTCATCGTACTGGTAACCGTCTGACTCAAAGTCCGGAGACAAATCCAAGTCAGTGCCAATATAGCGATAAACGCCATCGGCAAACTCCACCAGATCATTGTTCAGTAGCTCTTCAATCAGGCTGCCACCTGCATAATCAGCACGGGGTACCAGCGTAATTTCAGAATCCGTGATAAATGCCTGACTGCTGTTGTTTATAGTATTGGTGCCTTTCACACCCGCAACAGCAAATGCAGCACCCACTTTTCCTGCACCAATCGCTACAGAAGCAGCTTCGGCCTTTAAATCAACAGTTGTACTTTCCAGAGCAGCAACCGTCACACCACCATTTCTGGCTTCAATTGCAAGATCATCAATATTGGCATAGACCTGATTGGTCACAGTATTAATAGCTTGAGCAGCTCCTACCGCCAGGCTAACGCCTGCATCCTTTCCAATGGCAGCACCAACAGAAGCACCAACCACACGGGCATCAATAATGGAGGCATCTGTCGCATTCACAGCGAGGGACTCGGCCAGTATTCTGGGCCGGTTATTATGAACGCCAGCGGCTTTTGCACCCACTATGGAATTAACGGTATTTTCTGCAACAGCGGCAGCCACAGTAACAGATAAGCTGGCATCACTTGCCAGACCAAAGGCCACACTGGCGGAACCTGCCACAGAAGTGATAGAAGCATTGTTAATCGCATCGACAGCAATTTCGCCAGCAGTGATATCTCTGCTGCTATCAATCCAGGCCAGTGTCTCACCATAAATTATGTTGGTTGCCCCAACGCCGGAACCACTGCCCGCTAGTCCCGAGCCGCCAGAGGCAACCACTGCTGCCGAGCCTGCACCAGCATCAGCATTAATATTCATGTTATTGGTAGCACCAACTGTCAGATCGCCATCAATACTAAGAGCACTGTTATCCACGAGAGCTTTGACGCCTTGACGGTCATCACTCGTACCAATAATGTTTTCGGTAATGGCTGCACCGATGGAAATGCCTGCACTGCCACTACCAGAATCTGCCGCTATGGCGGCTGAAACGGCGACTGTTGTTGAGTCAATATCAGAAGTATTGGCTGAGTTGATGGATACATCACCATTACTGAACAGATCACTGTTTTCAACCAGTGCTTCTGTTGATCCACCAATGGTATTGCCTGAATAAGCACCACCACCGCTGAGCGCAATAGAACCTGACGAGCTGAACGCTGCGGCCAGAGATGCCGCGACGGAATGTGTCTTGATGGTGTTATCCGATGAGGCAGACAAAGATACACTGCCGTTTAACTGATCCGCTTTTCCGCCATTGACATGATCAAGCCTGGCTGCTGTCTCAATATCCACCAGACTTTCTGCCAGAGAAACACCAACGGTCAGGCTTCCGCCCACTGAGCCTGCGGCATAACTTCCTGCAAGCGATGCACCCACCGCAGTGCTGGTAATATTTGAGGTATTACTTGCGGTCAAGCTCAAGTCATCAACCAGAACCCAATCACTGCTGGCTGATGCCGAATCAGCCGGTGTGTTATCGATATACGACTCTACCTGACCATAAATAGTATTTTCCGCACTGGCTCCGGAACCACTACCGGCTAGGGCAGACTGACTACTTCCTGTCACTGCTGCTGAGCCAGCACCGGAATCGGCGTCAATGGTCATGTTACCAGTAGCCGAAAGGGTCATATTGCCTTCTGCTTGAACACTGGTGTCTTTAAGATAAGCCAGCACACCATAGCGGTTATTTTTATCACTACCAATAGTGTTGCTGGTCAGGGCTGCACCAATGGATACGGCACCACTGCTACCGCCGGTGCCTGCCGAACCGGCAAGCGTGGCTGCAACCACCAGTGCATCAATATCCGAGGTATTGGAGGCCGTGACAAAAAGATTGCCATCACTGGTAAGATCACTGCTACGAATTACAGCTTCTGTCATGCCGGTAATGGTGTTTCCAGAAGAAGCGCCGGCACCACTGAGGGAAAGTGATCCGGACTGGCCATATGAACCGGCAAGAGATGCTGCAACGGATTTGGACTGAATAGTACCGGTTGAATCGCCAGTAAGGCTGATATTGCCCAGTTTACGATCGGCTGAACCACCACTGACGCCCATCAACCTGGCAGCTGTATTAACATCGATTGTATTTTCAGCCAGAGAAACCCCAATACTGATGGCACCAGAAGTACCTGAAGGTGCATAGCTGATACCCAGAGAAGCGCCTACTGCCGTACTGGTGATATCACTGTCGTCTTTTGCAGTAATGCTGAGATCATCAACCAGAATCGAGTTAGCGTCGACTGCTGTCGTATTATCCACATATGCAAGCACATCGGCGTAGGCACTGTTCTTTGCCTCTGCTCCGGCACCGCTGGCTGTTAGTGCTGAACCACCTGTACTCCCTGCAACTGCAGCGGAGCCTGCACCCGCATCAGCATTGATGGTCATATCACCGGTTGCAGATACTGTCAGGTTACCGCTGGTATCTACCTGACTGTTTTCCAGATAGGCAAGAACACCCAGACGATCATTTTCAGCACCGATTTGGTTGCTGGTGACAGCCGCTCCAATAGAAACTCCGACACTGCCACTACTGGTATCTTTGGCTGCAGCCACGGAAGCGGCTATGACCGTTGCATCAATAGTGGATGTATTGCTGGCCGTCACTGAAATATCACCATTGCTGGTCAAATCACTGTTACGGACAACAGCCGACGTGCTGCCATAAATTGTATTTTCAGAAGAGGCACCACCACCACTCAATCCAACTGCGGACCCAGATGGCGTGGAAAGACTGGCTGCGATAGAAGCCGTTACGGAAGCCGCAGTAATTTCTGAATTGGATGTGGCATTAAGTGACACAGCCCCGACTTTATGTGCATCAGAGCCTACATCAACCCCATCGAGAATCGCTATGGTATTGGTATCTACCTTACTTTCAGCCAGTGATACACCAATGCTCAATCCTACTGCATTGCTGCCAGAGTATGCGCCTGCGACCGTTGCACCCACAACGGTGCTGAGGATATCCGAATCGTCCTTTGCCCGAATCGTTAACTTATCTGCCAGTAAAGGATATCCATCACTGCTGGCCGTCACACCGGATTCAATATCCACCGTCATGCTGTTCGTTGCTGATGCACCAACACCGCTCAGGCCTCCCGCAGAGCCAGAATCGGATTTTGCAAGCGCCACGGAAGCAGCAGTGATGACCGAAGAAATCTTCTGCGTGCTTTCTGCATCAGTACTTACGGTTCCGGAGACGTTTACATTGGAGTTATTGATAAGCGCCCGGATGGAATTGGCTTTGTTATTATTTTCCGGATCACCACCGATGGTATTCTCTGCCAAGCTAACACCAATACTGCCGGAAACCCCGGTTCCTGTAGTTGAGCCTGCATAGGCAAGACTCGCTGAAACCACAGTCGCAGAAATAAAGCCGTTGGCATCGGCATCCAGATAAACGCCAGTATCCGCAGTGGATGCATCCAGGACCGATGACGTTTGCTGAATCGTTGAACCATCAATCAGGGCTTCGGTATCCCCGTAAACTTCATTATTAACACTGGCACCGGCGCCACTTAAATTCACCGTGGTGGTTGCGCCGCTTTGTAAGCCAACGGAGGCGGCAACCACCACACCAATAATATCCGTATTATTCTGAGCCTTGATATCAAGACGGGCGTCGTCCAGATGTTTGCCGGGTAATGTGATGGCGCTACCTTCAGTCACTCGGGCACGGGTATTCATGCGTACCAGATTGCTGCTGATAGCCGCCCCCACCGAAATACCAACCTTGGTATCAAAATCAGGACTCGTTTCTTTTGTCACTGCCGCACCCAAGGCCACTGAAACAATATCAGCCTCGCTGATCGCCTGATGACGGATTTTTCCGGTTTCCGAGGTCAGATCGGTATTACTGATCAGGGCATCGATATCGCTATTAATAGTATTTTCAGCGACAGTGACACCAACAGCGCCATTACCTGCGTAGGCGACACCGAGAGCAATCGCATAAATTTCTGACTCATCCCGCGCTTCAATCTTAGCGCCAAAACCGTCACTGTCTTTGCCTTTCACCGTCAGGCTATCAATGTCGCTTAAATAGGCATCGATATCCGCAGTGACATTATTGATTGATACATTACCAGACAGGGCAATACTACTACTGGCTCCCACCGAACTATTGGCAATACCGGCCAGCGCTGCTGAAAGCGAGGTTGTTACGACAATACTGTCGTTTTTCGCCAGAACATCCAGCGTATCCAGCGACATCGATCCAACATTGTGGGCGCCTGAACGGACAATAAAGGTCGCATCATTTTGCAAGCCAATACCCGCTGCGGCCAAAGCGAATTTTGTAGCGGTTGCACTGGCATAAGTGATTGGAAAAGCGAATACACCGCTGCTTTCTACCGCTTTAAGGGTCAGTTTGTCGGCATTAAAACTTTGAAGGTTCTGCACTTCTGCCGCTGTCGTGTGATCAACAGTATTGAAGATAAATGCACCGGCAGCACTGATACCATAGGCGCTATTTTCCTGCTTCGGCGGCTCACCGCCAGAAGGCTTAACTTTACCTGTTGCCCAAGAAGCACTGACCGCCGTTCCGATGACCAAACCACTGCTGTCCGCCTCAACCCGCGCATCACCGTTCACCGTAATGGTGCCATCACGACTTAATGAATTCCCCTCAGTACCCACCAGCGCTTTGGTGACTTTGGTAATATCACTGATGGCTGCGGATGCACCAATGCCCACTGCTCCGGCGCTGCCCATTGCACCGGCAGCGACAATCAAATCGACTCTGTTATCTGCCACTACTTTCAGCCGTTCTGAGCTGGCATCATCCGCACCAGCCACCAGCGTGACTCCGGATTGAATCTGGGCAATCGCCGTACTGCTGATCACGTTCTGCATATAAAGCCCGGCAATACCCAGGCTTGCGGTTCCTGAACCGCCTGCATAACCGGCACCGACAGCAAATACATCGGCATCGGCGGTCACGGAAACCTTATCGGCATAAATAATGGCACCGTCTTCTATCACCGCCTGACTTTTCGTCGTGACGTTGTTTAAAAAGACACTGGCACCCACACCGTTACCACTTTCAGATGCACCGGCAAGGGCATAAAGCTTTTTCAGAAAACCAATGGAGGTATCCGTCGATGTTTTGTTACCGACATAATCGACGGACTGGTTAATGGTTTGCGAGTTAACGGTCAGGTTTCGCTCAGCGCCCACCCAGGAAGCCGATTGCAGATTCTCAGCGGCGCTGTAAGCCAGTGTTTCACCGGTCGAATCAAAGTTATTTTCCAGAGCACTTCTTTGATTTAGCTGAACACTGCCTTTTATTCGAGCATCCGCTGTTTGTTTGGAATCCAGCAGTGAGAAATTAAGCGCCAGAGAAACCTTGGCTCCCGCAGCTTCGGACTTGATGTCGTTATCCACGAAGTAAAGGTCAGTATCGCCACCGAACAGTTGATAAGGGAAACTTGAATACTGATTACCCAGTAATTCCCAACGGGTGAAATCATTAAAATCTTCAGAGGCCAGGTTAACGTCGCTTTGATCATCCCCTTTGAATTTATACACTGCCTCAAAGAACTGACTGATCTCGGGCTTTTTATCATTATCCGCCCACTGGTAATTGGAGTGATCGAATTGAATTAAATCCCCTTCTTTCAGGGCATAATCACTCAGGATTTCATCCTTACCCACCAGCGTTGGTTTGACATATTTGAAGGTGGTGTCCGGCGCGATAATGCCCGTCAGGTTCTTAGCCGATGCATCAACATTCATTGCACCCAGAACATCCAGTTGGGTATCCCCCTGAATATGAGCCTGAGCATTGTTATCCAGTGAAGCAATGGTGACGGAAACTGCTGCACCAAACGGCACCTGTTTAAATTCACCGCTGCTGGTATCGGTGCCTGCGACGCCTTCTACCTGACTGAGTTGGGATGGACTGCTTGAAGTCGATGATGTCGCCGTTAATAGACGACTCTCTGCACTGGCCAGCACATCAAGACTGCCACCAATCTGAATATTGCTGACCAGACTCTGATCACCCAGGTAGGCATTTACCTGATTACTGTCTTCTGCATAAACCAGCGCAATACCCACTGTCGCTTTGGTTGGTTTGAGGCGGTCAGTGGGTTTAACCTTTTTCTGTAACCATTTGCCGAGAGGCACTTTTTTGTTGAAGGCGACTTTCTGCTTTGCTGCATCTTCGTATTTATCGATGATACTGGGTACACGGTCAACCGTGGCTTCAGCAATGGTTCCCCATTTGCCGCCAACCCTTGCCTGCTCCTGAACCGCATCAACAATGACATCGCCTTTCACCAGCACATCACCAGCCAGCGTTGCATTGGTATTGCCCGACTCGATCTGCACCGCCACACTGGCCGCGACTTTACCCGCATTTCCGGATTCACTGGTGGCCGTCACATGGCTGTAATCCACCGTTGCCGCTTTGATGTTCAGGTTTCCACCAGCCACTATATTGCTGGCGCCGTTTACTGTGACAGAGGAATCGGAATTTAAAATACCCACCGCTGCGCTGCCCGAAAAGCCTTTAACACCGAACAGTGGGCTGGCATCCACATTAAGGAAATTATCTGCACGACTGCCAATGGTAATATCGCCACTGGCAATCAGGGTGCCATTTATATTGACGGTGGATTCAGAGTCCAGAACACCTACCGCTACGGCCAATCCAATGGAAATTGGTGAAGCGGTCACCCTGGCAATAGAGTTTGCTTCAATGGTGATGTTGTCGCCTTTAAGCACAGCTCCGCTTGAAACCGTGACTTTGCTGGTGACATCGGAACGACTGACGCCGGCAATCAACTTCAGGTTTTCGATATCACTCTGCATATCGCTGAGAAAATCGATACCCAAATCAAAGATGCCACCATCATTATTCATATCCTTTTCAGGATTGGACTCGGCGCGGGCAATAATGTTGATGTCTTTACCATCAATGGTGACATCACCAATAGTGACCGTCGCCGTTTGCAGATCAACGTTGTAATAAACCGGCAGAACAGCGAGAGCAGAAGCTGCGCCCTGCTGAAGACTGCCGTAGACAAGATTACGACCATCGATGGCCTGGAGGGTAATATCGCCACTATCCGACAGATCACTGCCAATGGCAGTTATGTCGTTATTCACTGCAATAATGCGAGCTGACAGGGTTACATCCCCCGCCTTGCCAGTCGCATTATCCGTTATAATACTGCCATTGACGGTTATCTTACCGTTCAATGCCCGGAATTCGAGATCGCCACCCGTCCATTGAACAGAACCATTAATGGTTAAATCATCACTGCTTTCATTAACGGCTGTGTAGTTGTCGCCGGTAATATCTGCCCAGTCAAAGGTACTGATGGCAAAATCTTCGCTGCCTCCGTAAAAGACGACATCATTACTCTGAGCACCATCAACCAGTGTGACCGATACTTTTTCACTGCGCCCATTCACATCAAGGCGCAGTTCATTATTGCCAGAACCTGCCTTTAACGCTGCCGCTGTGGTGCCGGCATCAAGTACCAGATCAATGCTGGCAGCACTGGCATCCAGTAACGTAGCACCCGTATTGGCAGTCAATCGAGCGCTTTCAATATGTGCAAGAGTAATACTGGCATCACCATCACTGGTGGTGTCGTCCGCATCCTGCCAGGTCAGAGAATTATCCGTCAGTACCAGTGCAGTCTGAGCACCATTGGTTACTGCAGATACCGTATCACTGCCGCCTTTTCCATTGACGGAGGTATCGCCAGCATCTATCTCCAAGAAATCGTTACCACCGGAACCAATGTAACTGTCAGAACCACCGTTGCCTTTCTGACTAGTAAGTTGCAGTGAAGCCAGCAGGCTTAAACTCAGCCCATTAATTGCAGAGTTGCTGATCGTTCCCGTCAGACCAAGAATATTGAGAATACTGGTAGCGCTGGCATCATAATCAGGAACGGAAATTGCGGAAAGACCGCTTAGCTCAATGCGTCCTTGCTCCTGATTAAAGGTGGCATGGAGTGCGCCGGCTTCCCGGTCATCTGCGCCATTGATCAAGCTGATTAACTCTTCCAGAGTCGCTGCAGTGGTAAGATCGATATCTAAAGCGGTCTGATTATCATCAAGGCTGACACGCATAACGTGCAGTGAAAGCGCCTTCCAACCTTCGATATTATCCAGAGCTGTACTGAGTGAAACACCGGAAAAGCTGCTGGCATCAAAAGCATCATCACCCGCACCACCGACAAGGCCACTGGATTCAAAGCCTTGATGAGTGATAGTGACGCTGCCAATAAGTAACTGATGATTATCCAGATCAATGACGTGACCAATGGATTCGTTGCTTAAATCAGCAACCAGAGTGTCAGAACCCTTGCCACCATCAAGATTATCAGCACTCTTCGAAGTGACAAAAATGGTGTCACTGCCGTCACCGGCATCAATCGTATTAACATCCTGAGCACCGGTTATACGGTCACTGCCGCCAAAGGTGCTGACAATAGAACGACCTTCGAAAGTGGACAGGTCAACATGATCTTCCCTCTCACTGCCAGAAAGCGACAATGTATCGTTACTGCCAAAATTATTCAGGGTATCTAACGACTGACTTCCAGAGGTCACCGACGCAGTAACACCTGCGATATTAGCGGTTAAAGATGTAGCAATAGCCTGCCCGGCATAAATACCTGAGAATTCAAACTGCCAGCTCCCGTCCCCATTTTCAGTGACCGCCACCTGACCAAACTGGAGCCCCATGGCTTTTTCAATGGCGCGAACCATATCCAGGCCACTTGCGTCCCAGAGGATCGTATCCGTCGTGTACGAACCGGCGATATCGGTAATGGTGAGTGTAAAACCATCACCGGTAGGGGTATCGGGTAATCCAATCGTCCAGACCTCAGAAGCACCTTTACCAAGATCCAATTGATAATGACCGCCAGAGCCTGTGATCGTGGCCCTGCCGGCAAAATCTTCTTCCAACACATCATCACCGGCGCCACCGGTGATGACATCAGCCCCAGCCAGACCGGTTAAAGTATCGCCATGGTCAGACGCTTTAAGCACATCATCAAATTCGGTGCCGACCAATGTGATGTCGTATTCACTGGCACCACTGGCATCCAGCGTTTTACCGGCACCATTTTCTGCAAGGGCTTTCAGGTAGACACTCTCAATTCCATCAAGTGTATCTACTTCATTGTCATCGTCGTTTGCTTTAAGGGTATTCCCTGCCAGAACAAAGTCCGCCGCGCGAACTTCGATAACTTCATCGTACCCAGCACCACCGGTTAACTGATCAACGCCCAACCCACCGATCAAGATATCGTCTTTTACACCACCGATCAGCGTGTCATCACCCGCACCACCATCAAGATAGACCTGTAGAGTAGACTCCGAAAAATCTAAGCGATTATTACCATCGGTTCCGGTGGCCATTAACAAATCTACATCCAGCGTTTCCATGATTGCACTGCCGGTAAAAGACCATGTTCCATTACTTGAGTCTTCTGCCCATGTACCGGACTGATATTCAAAAACAGTCACCGTTACATTCTTAGCGGGGTCATTTTCATCAGGCACCTGCTTCGTAGTGACGTTTAAATTCAAGTCACCCTCACTAGCCTGATAAAGCACCGAATCAAATCCACCGTTACCGGTAACCGTGTCGCCCTTGCCACCAATAAACAGGTTATTGTTGCTATCGCCGGTCAGAGTATCGCTAAGAGAAGACCCAACCAGGGTATTAACGCCTGAGATCTCATCAAAACCTGTCGCCGTTCCGGCATCCAGATTCACGACGACACCGCTTGTATACTGGCTATAGTCGAGATAATCCGAGCCACTGCCGCCTAATAAATCAAAACCGGAAAAGGATATTTTAATGGAGGAGGCGGTCTGGAGAATGCTGCCCTCAGTATTGTCCAGAGTTGACAACACTCCCTTCCCTTCCTCATCGATCAGCCAATGATAGTCATCATTGATCGCAGCTAATTCATGACGGGATTCATCTGTTTGAGTGGCTTGAAGCGTTTCAATATCAAGAAACTCGACGATACCACTGGTTCCCATAGAACCTTCATTGTCACCGCTGATCTGCCAGGCACTGCTGGTAACATCACTGCCCGCTGCAACGGTGTCATTACCACCTTTACCGTCAAACTGAACGACAAACGACTGTTCTCCCAGATCGAGGAATGATTGGTCAACTGTAAAACTGTCGGCGCCGTCAGAACCCACCACCGTAATCGTGCTACCGGCGGCAATATCGCTGATACTTTTCTTACCTAATACCGAGTCATTGTCGTCAACCAGACGAAGATATTGTTGTTCGTTTTCAGTAACGACTTGCAGCGTAACACTCGCATCCTGCTCTAACTGCAGCGCATTATCCTGCAGGGCAGCAATAGGATCAGCGGATAACAGCAGTCGGGGTTCCAGCTGCTCCAGCGTAAAGAAATCTTCAAGCCTTTTACGGCGTTCATGCAGCCGTTCCTGTCGGAACATTTTTTCAAACAGACGGTTTAATTTAGGAAATAAGCGTTTACCTGCCGCTTCAGCAACATCGGTCTTGTAGGTTTTGCCGTCTTGGGATTGCTTATCCATGAACCGATCCATTGTTATTATTCTGAAATCCGTTACTTTCAAAGTCTGGTCATGACATCCCAGAAAGGAGAAAGCGTTATAAATTCATTATTTTGTTGTAAAGGCACTCTTTATTGCATCTCAATCGCATCTCTATCACATCGAAACTTTTCACAATGCATTTACAGCAAAATGCACGGCATAAGCCGTGCGTATCAAAACACCAAAATCACTGCTAACCGTATCAGTGGACACCCGCCTCAGCAGCCTGTGCCGCACTAGGCACTTCCGATGAATCGGTTAAATCCTCTGAAGAAATAACTTGTCTGGGCAAACGCTCGATCACCTTATTCAAGTTACTCATGGAATGCAGATGTCGATAAATCAGCTCCAGCCCATCGTTGGCCATCAGGGCAGATAACTCTTCCGCTGCAATACCTTTTAGCTTTTCACGGTTCACCACTTTAAAGCCGGTCAACGTGCGCTCTTCCTGACCGGGCAGAGTAAATTTTGCACCCATATCTTCCAAAACACCCAGTTCATTCAGTTTCCTACAGAATTGCTGCGTGCGCTGATGTTGAGCCTGATAGTCTTTCAGAAAACTCAGCACTTTATCCAAATACTGTGTTTGCTCACCTTCCGCATCAAACAAACGCTCGCCACGACCTTCCTGATTGCAACCTGCATAGGCTTCGTCCAGACAGAGCGTCAGTGTTTTGCCTTCATCGGACGTAGCAAAAACAAACGGATACCGTCGGATAAATGCAGGCACATAGCCGACTTTCCACTGCCCCTGCTCATCCACATAAGCGTTCTCACCTTCACGAACCCCCATCACAACAACCGGTACAATGTCGTCACCGTTACCGGCAAAAACAATGGCATAATCTTCAGCTGCCTTTGGAAACTCCACGGCCATCAAAGGCACTGAATTCACTTTGCGGGCAAAATCATAGTTATTCTCAGCTTTGATAGACCAGCCTGCGTGGCGCTTTTTATTGACCGCCTCTACCTGTCCATAAATCAAAAGTTGAACAGTCATAGGTTTTCCCTCTCGTTAGAATTATGTTTTTCAGCCTTCAAAACTCGTTAGCAAATCGATATTCGTTGACATTCCCCGACCATTCAACAGCCGGTTGATACCAACAATATCCGCCTCTGAAAGATTCCCTGCCGCCCTCTTCAAGCGAAGATGATTCATCAAATAGTCATAACGGGCTGCAGAAAAGTCGCTGCGGGCAATAAATAATTCCCGTTCGCTATCCAGCACACTGCCACTGGAAATCACACCAGATTCAAAGGCAGTACGTTTGCCTTCTGCCGCTTTCTCATAAGTTTCTACGGACTTTTGAAGTGCATTCACTTTACTGATGGAGCTAACAATACCGGTATAAGCCGCTTGAGTTTCCCGGGTCACCTGCCGACGTGCGAGTTCAAGTTCATCCTGAGCTTTGTAATGCCGATTGATGGATTCACGAACTTTGGAGGAAACCGCACCACCGGAATAGATGGGCATAGACATTTGAAAGAGCACATCGCGGGAGTCTACTTCACTACCGCCACCAAACAGTGAACCACCGGTTTCTCGCGAACTCTGTGTTAACACCAGATCAAACGTCGGATAATGACCACCTTTTTGACGGCGCACTTCCTGCCAAGCCACATCCACAGCCCCTTGCCTGGACAATACTGCTGGATTATTCGCCTGAGCAGCATCAACCCAATTGGAGATGGATGCCGGATCAGGACGCTTAAGCGCAATATCAACACCCAAAGCGTCTAATGTATCTGGCAACTGTCCGATAATTTCTCTCAACCCTTGCAGGGCATCATTGAGATTATTGGCTGTTTCAATCTGCCGGGCCTTTGCCTGCATAAAACGAGCCTCTGCATCCAGTAAATCAGTACTGTTCGCCAGACCATTGGCAAACTTACGATCAACCAGTTGATAGTGCTTTTCCAGGGCTTTTACTTCCGCCTCAATTGCCTGAGAGCTGTCGCTTTCTCTCATGACCGTAAAGTATGCCGCTGAGACTCTCATCACCAGATCTTGTCGAACACTTTCAAGATCAGCAGCCACTTTACGAACCTCGGCTTTAGCTTGCTTGAAATAGGCCCAGTTGCTGTAACTGTAGAGGGACTGAGTCAGAGAAAGGCTCATTTCATCGGTGGGGAAGCTAGTATTGCCTTTGGCGAACACGGTGTTATCGGAACTGACAATATCCTGCTTGGATTTTGTTTTGCTGTAATCAAACTGAAGACTGGGCAAGAGAACCGCACGAGCCTGCGTGTAAATCTCTTTGGAGGCTGCATTTTCAAACATCCCAGCTCGGTAAACCGGGTCTTTCTCCAGAGCCTGCTGATATATCTCAAGTAAATCTGCTGCCTGAGCATACATGGGCACTGTCGTAAAACAGGCAAAGGCAAGAGTCAGCCTTATTATCACAGCAGCTTTGCTGCCACGTGAAATGGTCACAAACTCCTCCTTGAGCAATGACACCGACATTGATAATTCATGTAGGTATATACGTACTTGCTTTTTATTGATATTTTATTTGCAACTTGATTAGAGAATAAATGACAACCAGTTTCAAGCAAAAATATGCAGTAGTTAACAAAAAAGAGCACGCTCACTTTCGCTTCTGACCATTATAAAAAAGAATAAAGCAGTCATAATCTATGCAAATGGACGAACAAGCAGTGATGGATACAGAGTCGCCCATATCAGCAGATACACAACGACTCAACAGAAAGCCATCCGATGACTACTATCATCAATGGCTTTCTGGACAAAGCCATCTCATCGATGGACTGCACTGTGCGTTTATTCAGGTGCCCATTAATAACATCGATATGACTGCCGCGGTCTGGCAACCCGAATCTAATTTCTTTAGCACACTGAACGCCCTCACTCAGAAACCCAATATCTGGCACCAACCTCAAATCAGCACACTGGCCAGTGATGGCAAAAAATCTGAAGTATTTGCTTTGCTCTATCCAATAACTGACGACAACGATGAACCAGTTGCACTGGTTGCCATGGCGATTCAAGCCGACTCTCAGCAAGCACTGCAAAAAGCCATGGCCAGCCTGCAATGGAGTTCAGCCGGACTGGAAGTCATTAATTACCAGCACCGTCTGGAAAACCTGACCAAAGCACAAGAAGAAATGACCGCCCGGGTAGGTATTCTGGCAAACGTGTTAGCTGAACCGGATTATTCCACCGCATGCATGGGGCTGGTGACTGAACTGGCGACACTGTTTCACTGTGACCGGGTTAGTCTTGGGGAATACCATCAACAACGTTCAACATTGAAGTTTCTTTCACACAGTACCCAGTTTGGTAAACGGATGAATCTGGTGCGCTCTATCGAGCAGGTGATGGATGAATGCATTGATCAAAGACAACCCATTCGTTTTCCTGATGGGAATAACAGTCCGCTCATTATGATTGCTCATAAAAAACTATCGGAGCTTCAGAGTGATGCCTGTGTTCTCTCACTGCCCATATACTCAGAGGGTATTGTAACAGGTGCCATTGTTATGGAAGGCGCTGTGCATGAGACCATTACCGAAGAACATATGCAGCTGTGCCAAAGTATCGTCAGCCTGGTAACGCCCTCCTTAAACGACAAGCGTCTTAATGATCGACCTTTATGGCGCAAAATAGTCGACAGTGGCATAACTCAGATCCAACGTTTAACCGGCCCTAAGTATCCCGGTAGAAAACTGCTGGCTTTAGCGTTGTTAATTTTCACCCTTTTCTTCACCTTCGCAACAGGTACTTATCGTCTATCCACACAGGCGCGCATTGAAAGCGCCGCTCAACAAGCTATTGTAGCGCCCTACGATGGTTATATAGAAAGCACCCACGCCCGAGCCGGTGACAACGTTGATGCTGGTGATGTTCTGATCAGCCTGGATGATCGTGACCTCCGCCTCGAACGACTAAAATGGCTCTCCGAACAAGCCAAACTGAACCGGCAATATCAGGAAGCCCTGGCTTTCAGGGATCGGGCAAAAATCAATATCATTACCGCCCAACAGCAGCAGGCTGAAGCACAGCTGGCACTGGTGGACAGTCAATTAGAACGGGCAAACCTGACAGCGCCTTTTAACGGTCTGGTGATCAGTGGCGACCTTGATCAGCGACTGGGCAGCTCGGTCACAAAAGGTGAGATTTTATTATCCGTTTCAGAGCTGGATCGTTATCGCATCAAAATGCTGGTGCCGGAAAACCGCATCAGTGATGCCAACGTCGAACAAAACGGCACACTTCATCTATCAGCTCTTCCAGAAACACCCTTTGATTTTACACTGAGCAAAATCACCCCGTTAACCGAAGCCGTCGATGGTGCCACTTACTTCATTGTTGAAGGCGAAATACACTCTGAGACAGGACTAATCCAGCCCGGCATGGAAGGCATTGGCAAGATCACCATCGATGAGCGTAACCTACTGGGAATCTGGCTCAGGGAAACCCGGGAATGGTTGCAACTCAAGTTATGGTCCTGGTGGGGTTAGAAGCGTATGTCAGGATCACTGTTCAGTAGCTCATGGTATAAAGTAGCAGACCTGCGGGTTCGCCTGCGCAAGCATGCCCATATTCATCGCCATGTATATCGAGAAAAAGTCTGGTATGTGCTTCAGGATCATGTGACAGGCCAGTTCCACCGTTTCAAACCTGCCGCTTACCAAATGATTGCCCTGATGGATGGCACACGAACCCTGCAGCAAATCTGGGAAATTGCCTGCGATGAGCTCGGCGACAACCTGCCCTCGCAGGATGAAGTAATTCAGTTGGTCGGACAATTAAACAAAGCCAATGTCGTACAGACAGACAAACTCCCGGATATCGAACTGCTTCAGAAACAAAGGACTCAGGCCATACGCAGCAAATGGCTGCAACAGATTAAATCCCCTCTCAGCATTCGTATTCCACTGGTAGACCCTGAAGCTTTTCTAGCAAAAACAGCGCCTATCGCATTGGGCATCTTCAGTCGTTTAGGCATCATGCTCTGGTTATTAACGGTGTTGCTGGCTGGCGTATTGGCCGTCACTCACTGGGAAGCATTGACTGAAAACCTCAGTGACCGCCTTCTGGCCACTGAAAATTTGCTGCTAATGGCGCTGGTGTATCCCGTGGTAAAACTGGTACATGAATTGGGGCATGCTTACGCCGTTAAACGCTGGGGAGGAGAAGTTCATGAGATGGGCGTTATGCTGCTGGTCATGTTCCCTGTCCCCTATGTCGATGCTTCTGCTGCCTCCTCTTTCCATAATAAGCATCAACGAATGATCGTGGGAGCGGTGGGCATTCTCGGTGAACTGCTGATGTCTGCCATTGCGATGATTGTATGGGTGAATGTTGAACCGGGTGTCGTCAGAGCACTGGCATTTAATGTGATGTTAATTGGTGGTTTTTCCACGTTGCTTTTTAATGGCAACCCACTGTTGCGTTTCGATGCTTATTATGTGCTGGCGGATTATCTGGAAATCCCGAATCTTGCCAGCCGTGGCAATGCTCAATTGGGCTATCTGGTCAAACAGTACCTGTTGGGTGTTCAAGGCCTTAAGTCTGTTGCCCAGAGTCGTGCAGAATCGATCTGGCTGGTGTCATATTCCGTATTATCTTACATTTACCGCCTATTCGTTATGGTGGCCATATCGTTACTGGTTGCCTCCAAATACTTCTTTATCGGTATTTTACTGGCCTGCTGGTCAATCTGGAGCAGCCTGTTGGCCCCTGTTGTTAAGCTGATATCCAAACCTATATCCGATCCTGGGCTATGGCATAAAAGAAAAAGTATTTATCTGTATTCCACTGTCGTACTTGGATTTATTGTCTGCCTGTTAATGATCATTCCTCTGCCCTATAAAACCTACAGTCAGGGTGTCGTTTATATTCCGAAGGAGTCCATTATCCGGGCTCCGGTGAACGGATTTATTCAACATCAGTTAGTTTCATCGGGTGCAATGGTTGCTGCTGGTCAACCCATCATCACCATGAGCGCAGCCGATCTGACGGCCAGAGAGAAGGTGTTATCCGCCCAGTACACAGAAGCACAAATGAGATATCAGGCCGCTATTAATGATAGAAGTCAGGCTGACATTCTTTCTCAGGAAGTAAACCTTATTAATAATGAATTACAGGAAACCAGAACTCGCATCAAAGCACTCTCTATTACTGGCAACACCGAGGGAGAACTGGTCGTTATTGATCGCTCTGGCATTGAAGGGAAATATTTTCAGCGGGGTGACGTATTGGGCTACATCGTCAATTACCACAAGCTACCACTGACCACGGTTATTTCCGAGAGTGACATTGATCAGGTCAGAAACCATACCCGGGGAGTTTCCCTCAAGTTCGCATCAAGTCCTGAGCAGGAATATACATCCGGAATTGTCCGTCACCATCCCGCATCTTCCCATCGTCTACCGAGCCATACGCTAACCACCGATGGTGGCGGCCTGATTGCCCTGGCACCGGATCGAGAATACGAGCTTCAAAGTTATCAGGGCTACTTCCGGGTAGATCTTGAAGCAGAAGGAATACCTCGTCAGCGTTTTGATGAGCGCCTTCATATTCTTTTTGAGCATGCGCCTGAACCCATCTTCTGGCGCTGGTATCGTGATGTGCGCCGACTATTTCTGAGGCAGTTTGATGTTTAAGCTGCCACGACGCCTTCCCGCTTCTACACTGGATCGTCCTCAAAAAGCGATATCAGAACAACGCCCAGCGGCCAGAGTATGGCATTGGCTAACGTCAATGGTTGTACGACCATTCAAAGCACAGGTTTGGATGTATTACCCGTTACTCTGGAAGATTAAAGGATATCAGTCGTCGTTTTCTGCGCTTTCTGATCAGGCCCTGGACAATGAAATCCTCAGTCTGAAAAACACCCTTCACCATAAGGGGCTTAACCACACATTGGTTTGCCGGGCTTTTGCCCTGGTAAGGGAAATTTCTGGCCGGGAACTGGGCATGCACCATTTTGAATCCCAGCTACTGGGAGGGCTGGCAATTATCTATGGCAATATTGGCCAGATGCAGACGGGTGAAGGCAAAACCCTGACCGCCACATTGCCCATTGCTACCGCAGCACTTGCAGGCATTCCTTCCCACCTGGTCACCGTCAATGACTACTTAACCCGTCGCGATGCGGAACTAATGGCGCCTGTCTATCAACGACTGGGGCTAAGTGTTGGAATGATTACCCAGGATCTTCCAATCGATGAACGACAGAGTCAGTACTCAAAAGATATTGTGTACTGCACCAACAATGAACTGGCTTTTGATTACCTGAAAGACAGCATTATTCTAAAAGGAAAAAACCACTCACTTAACCTCCATGCCCAGCGACTGTTAACCACCTCCGATAGTAACCAGCAATCTGAGATCGATAGACTCATGCTTCGCGGACTACACTTCGCTGTTGTCGATGAGGCCGACAGCGTTCTACTCGATGAAGCCTGCACACCACTGATTATATCCGGCGAAGAAAAACCAATCGCAGCACAGCAGGAAGTGTACGCTCAAGCGATGGCACTCATTCCTCAGCTTATTGAAGACGAAGACTATAAGGTCTGGAAACAACGCCGACAGATTGAAATCACACCCTCCGGTGAAAACAAAGCACGCCTGATAACCCGTGATGCCGGTGTTCTCTGGAAAGGTCGAGTCAGAAGACTTGAGCTATTCAGGCAGGCGTTAACTGCATGGCATCTTTTCGGAAAAGACAAACATTACCTGATTGATGACAGCGGTGATAAAGCCAAGGTGATCATCATTGATGAACACACCGGACGAATGATGCCGGACCGAACCTGGGAACAGGGTCTTCATCAGTTGATCGAAATAAAAGAAAACTGCCCTTTATCAGCCCCGAGAGAAACCTTGGCCAGCATCAGTTTTCAAAACTTCTTCCGACACTTTCACCACCTGTCCGGCATGACCGGAACCACCAGTAACGTCCGAAGTGAACTGTGGCGGGTATACAACCTGCCTGTGGTTGATATTCCAACCCATAAATCCAGTCGCAGGCAGTCCCTGACCTATCAGATTTTTCAAAAAGAAGAGCAGAAATGGCAATCGGTGGTTTCCCGGGTCAGAACACTGAGTGAACAAGGGCGTCCGGTATTGATAGGCACGTTGTCTCTGGCATGCTCTGAGCGGCTAAGTGAGTATATGGATAGAGCGCATATTAAACATCAGGTGCTTAACGCCAGACAAGATCAGCACGAAGCCAATATCATTGCCAATGCTGGCGATAAGGGTCGTGTCACTATCGCTACCAGCATGGCTGGACGGGGAACCGATATAAAAATAAATGAAACCACCAATCAGCTGGGCGGTCTGCACGTCATTATTACCGGCCTCCATGAATCGTCACGTATTGACCGGCAACTGATTGGTCGCTGTGCCAGACAGGGTGACAAAGGCAGCTATGAGTTTCAGTTATGCCTTGAAGATCCTCTATTCACAACTCATTGGACAAAAACACTGAAGCGCCTTTTTTCTTGGCCTGTTCCCCCGTCAATAAAAAGCTGGATAGCATTAATGGTTATGCGGCACTGTCAGAATGAATGCGAATATAAGAATGAACGCGCACGTAAACACTTGCTTCGCAGTGATGACGTTCAGAGGGAACTCCTTTCCTTTACCGATATTAAGGTATAGCCACTATGACCATCCGTAAGCGTCACTTTATCAATACTCTTTTTCCTGTTGTATTTCTGTCGTCTGTTCAAACTGTGATGGCTACAAACAGCACAGGGCATTTTGAACAGCTTAGCTGTCTTCTTGAACCCAGTAAAAGCTCAGAATTAAGCAGTGAAGTCCCAGGAATTATCCGAGAACTGAAAGTACAGCGTGGTGATACCGTAAAAAAGGGGCAGGTGCTGATGACCCTAAAATCCGCCGTAGAACAGGCCGCACTTAACACCGCCAGAGCCCGCCTCGATTTTGCTGAACGCAAACTACAACGAAATAAAGCGTTATATAAAGACAAACTGATCTCAGATCATGAGCAGGATGAATTATTGACCGAAAAACGACTCGCCAAACTTCAAGCTGAGGAGGCTCTGATTCGTCTTCACCAGAGAGAAATTAAAAGCCCATTTTCCGGTGTCATTACCGACGTAGACAAAGAACCCGGTGAGTATATAGACGACACTCATTTTCTGCAGATTGTCAATTTGGAAACACTGCACGCACAGGTCATTTTTCCGGCAAACCTTTATGGCGAGATCAACAAGGATATGAACGTCATGCTGTTCACCCAAGGTTCTGAGCAGGTCTACCCAGGCCTCATTAAGGCCATTGACCCAATCATTGATGCCGCCAGTGATACGTTTGAGATAACCGTGGAAATTGATAATGAGAAGCAAAACCTCATTGCAGGATCACGCTGTCGTATCGAGTTTACGAATAATCCATAGAAGGTAAAGTTGAAATAAGTAATAGGATACCAAGGTGACAGAAGAAGATTTATTTCAAACACCTGAGGCGCGAACATTCTACCAGCAATGTAAAAGCGTTCAGTCGACTTTCCAGCAGGAAAGATCCATTAAACTCAAACCGGGTCAAATCACTGATAGAAGAGTATTGATGGGGATTGAAAAAAATCAGAAAACACCTCAGGAATGGCATTCATTCTTAACAGCCCTTAAAACGCCGTCGGGCATTATACGTCAGGTGTTTAAGAATATAGACAACGCCAACACCCTGTTATTCGGGATAGAAGAGCTGGATCACCGCCCAACTTTAAAGATATATCTGGAATATTGGGATATGCTCGCCTCCCTTATCCAACAGGGAAAGCATGATCGACAACCCTTTGCCCTGAATCGTGGCTACAAGTGGCAGGTTGGTTCTACAGATGACTGGCAAGAAGATATTTACTGGTGTTACCCGTTACTAACATTGCCAGAGATGCATAAGCGACTGGCAAATATTGCAGGTTTTAACAGCCCCATTCTTAAATACTTACTGGAACCTCTCGTCTCTCACAGTCGCTATATACAGGGAAAACCACTTATCTATTTGGAGATTGCGAGTGAACACAACCCACGGCGATCTTTTGATATTAATTGTTATAGCGGGGAATTCACCGTATCAGACGTGCTGCCTTACCTGCTAGAACTTGCAAAACATTGGAATGTACAGCAAGACTTACACCAACGGCTGTCAGTATTCAGCCAACACTGCCTCGGTCATATTTCTGGCGGCATTGGACGCGATGAGCAACCGTTTCTGACCATATATATTGAAGAACGACCTTTATAAAACACAAGTTCTGAAGAAGCCATGTATTTTGAAGTGCTCATGGTAGAATGGCGTGATGAGATTGGTACGTAATGGTGATGTTTTTTCCCGAAGAATGCCAAAGCGATTACTGATAACTAATGCGCCACAGGCTTTAGCAATATCCCGATAAACTGTATTTATATGCTCCCCTTCTTTCTATGAAAAAAAGTCACATCACAACTCAAGCTCAGGTAAGACAAAACGGTCTGCACAAGCGTAACCTGCATCAGGGGCGGTATGATTTCCCACGTTTAATTGATGCACTACCGGAGCTGGCACAGTATGTAGTAACAAACCCAGTTGGCGAACCTACTGTCCATTTTGATGATCCTATTGCAGTAAAATCTTTAAACAAAGCATTACTCGCCGCCTATTATGGAATCAGGCACTGGGACATTCCCAAAGGTTATTTATGCCCACCCATTCCTGGGCGCGCAGACTATATCCACCGCCTCGCCGACTTACTGACTAAAGAAGCAAAGGACCTGAACCACAAATTAATAAAAGCTTTAGATGTCGGTGTCGGAGCCAACTGTATTTACCCCATTATCGGTGCAACTCAATATGGCTGGCACTGTGTTGGTAGCGATGTTGACCCAGTGTCCGTTGAGAATGCCAACCTGATAGCCCAATCAAACCCTGTTCTGCGAGGGAAAGTTCACTGTCGTTTACAATCGAACAGTCGTCATATTTTCAAAGGCATCATTCAGCCTAATGAATATTATGATGTGACCTCCTGCAACCCACCCTTTCACAGTTCACTTGAGGAAGCACAAAAAGGCACTAGCCGTAAGCTAGCAAATTTAAGTGCCAATAAAGCCAAGCGTGGTTCTAGCTCTAGTACTAGTAAAACGGATAAAACAGGCAATAGTACCCCGCTGAATTTTGGCGGTCAGAAAGCAGAGTTATGGTGCCCAGGGGGAGAAGCAGAATTTGTGAAAACGATGGCCTATGAAAGCCAGACTTTTTCTGATCAAGTGTTGTGGTTTACCACGTTGATTTCAAAAAAGGATAATGTGCGCTGGCTTCGAAAGCAGCTTGATAAAGTCGGCGCAAAAGTAATCACTGTCGTTGAAATGACCCAGGGACAAAAAACAAGCCGTTTTGTTGCGTGGAGTTTTAAAAACGATGAACAACGTACGGCCTGGTTGGCTCAGAAATCCAATCAATCCTGAGTCTGGAGGGTTTCACTAACCCTCATGGACGCACTGAACAACCTGTGCCAGCTCCATTATTTTGCAGTCATACAAGATCAAAGAGCTGACACCACCAGAGTCTATTGTTTCAAAATCACTTCAGTGTCTTCTGCCACTCAGAGCTTTCAAACCACTTGCCATAGATTTTGTCGTAGGTACCATCCCCCTGAATCTGAGTCAGGAAGTTGTTCAGCCAGTTAACAAAATCTGGATCACCTTTACGCACACCCCAGGCCAGAGGCTCATAGGTAAATGGTGTATCAAGATGGATCAACTGATCAGGGTGCTGGCTGGCATAGACTGCATTAAACGGCAGATCGTAGATAAATGCGTCGACCTTATTGTTCGCTACTTCAATGGCACCGTCCGCTTCCGTTTCATACATTCTCTGCTTGGCTTTGCTCAACATACGCTTAGTTGCAATATCTCCGGTGGTACCCAAACGAGAAACTACCGTGTATTTTGGATCGTTCAAATCCTTGTACGACTTAACTTTGTCTTTTAGGCCTTTGCGCAAAAGCACACTCTGACCAACGACAATGTACGGATTGGCAAAGTTAATCTGCAGATTACGTTCAGACGTCAGCGTCATGCCTGACATAATGATATCGAACTTATCAGTTACCAACGCTGGAATAATGCCGTCCCATGCTGTGTTGACAATCTCCAACTCAACACCCATGGCTTTCGCCATCTGACGGGCAATATCCACATCAAAGCCGACTATTTTCCCTTGTTTGTTGGTCATTTCAAAGGGCATGTAACCGGCATCCAGCCCCACTCGAAGCACACCGCGATCAATAACTTGATTCAGCGTAGACTGTTCCCAAATATCGTTATACGACGCAAACAGTGAAGAACTGAAGGCAAGTACAAATGCCAGCATAGCGGTTATTTTTTTCATCTTCTCTCCTTTTGGCGGCCAGTATTTAGAAGCTGTCGCCTGATTTATTATTGTTATACCCAGCCCCCTGCCCTTTTTGATATAAGTCATTAAGATGGAAGGGAGTGAGACTGTTACTGCCTTGTCGCTTTGCCAGTTAGAATCGCAGCGACATACAACTAACGCCACCGTCCACTTTTTGAAACTCAGACGTATTCACTTCAATGACTTCATAGCCAAGTGCAGCAATTTTCTCCCGGGTAACAGGGTACCCTGATGGCATAATCACTTTGCCGTTTACCCAAATACAATTGGCAGCATAGGACTCTTCAGCAGGCACCACTATCAAGTTGTACTTTTGAAACTCTGGCTTCGTCACAAACTCGCCGGCGACCAATAGATTGTCATTTTCAAGATAGGCCAGCCCTGTCTTCAAATGCAGAACCTCTTCGAGGCTCACAATCGTACCGGTCATGCCATGGGCTTCAAGAATATTTATTAGCTGCAGCGCACCGTCTTCATTGGTTCTGGCCGATTGTCCGATGTAATAATGGCTTCCTACCTGCATCACATCGCCAGCATCTAATGTACCCGGTGCCTTAATCCATTCAACTTGTTGATAAAAACGTTGGATAGCAGGCGCGATCAGCTCTGCTTCATTTCGGCGACTCTCCGCACCAGGACGTGTGATAATCGCGCAGTGGGGTGTACATAAAACAGCATCCTCGACAAACACAGAATCCGGGTAATCATTCTCGGGCGGTAACATGGTGATCTCAACACCACAAGACTGCAATGCCCGGATATAGTGGTTATGCTGCTCCATGGCTTTGTGGTAATCAGGTTGTCCCAAGCCCGCTTCGCTGAGTCCATCCACCAAAGCAGGACAGGGAGTACGAGTGATAACGTGCTTAAACATGGTTTCTGCCTTATTGATATTATGATGCTGCACTTTCATTTTTACATCGTCGTATATTCAAGATACATGCCAAAATACAGAGTGCTTTTCCAGTTGATCTATGAACTCTCCCCCCCTTTTTTACCTATATAAAGCTTAACTCTGGATCTACCGAGCACTTTGAGTAATCATCTACATAAAGAACCGACGATATTTCGACAGGCGACGATTTATCAACACCCTTAAACTGTATGTAGTGATCAAGTGTTCTAACAATAATGTCGAAAAGTGGTATAGGTGTTTTATGGAAGAACTGAACTGGTTGGTATCCTGCGTCAAAAAGGTCTTTGATACTCTCGAGCAACCAGTCACGATGGTCGATCGTGATGGACACTTCATCTACTACAACCAAGCCAGTGCCCGAATGGATGGCACAGACCCGGAAAGCATCCTGGGGAAACACGTGCTGGAAGTGTGCCCCTGGTTAAGCGCAGAAGAGAGTTCATTGCTTCGTTGCATTGCAGAAGCGGCACAATTCACGGATCAATATCAGGCATACATTGGCTCAGCAGGGCTACGAATGCACTATATGCACAGCTCTATGCCGTTGTTTGGAAAAAATAGCAATATCATCGGCGCCATTGAAATTGGCCGCTCGTTAAAAGAAAAACCTTTCAGTGATGTCGCCAACGATTTGCCAGACATTATCACTGAAGATCCAGAAATGAATCGGCAAATCCGGGCAGTTGACATTTATGGCGCCAGCGAATTGCCGCTGTTGATTTATGGTGAAACCGGCACTGGCAAAGAGTTATTTGCCAGAAGAGCTCATGCCATCAGCTCCCGCAATCGACACCCTATGATTTGCCTTAATTGCGCAGCCATTCCCGAGACATTACTGGAAAGTACGCTATTTGGTACTAAACGAGGTGCTTATACCGGAGCAGAAAACCACAAGGGATTATTGGCATTAGCCGACAATGGAACACTGTTTCTTGATGAACTGAACTCCATGTCTGTCGAGCTACAAAGTAAGCTGCTACGAGTGCTTCAGGATGGCAGCTATCGCCCACTGGGTAGCCATCGTGATCAGAAAACGAATTTTCGATTAATTGCAGCTATCAATGAACTGCCTTCTGATGCCATTGAAAAAGGTAAGCTACGGGAAGATCTTTATTACCGAATTGCTGTCGGCCTTATTGCAATACCGCCTTTACGACAGCGTGCCTGCGATATAGCCGCCATTGCCAGACGATTCACCGTAAAGTACGGCCCTGAACTGAACCCTTCAATTACCTGCCTTGGCGATTCTGCAGTACAGCATTTAGAGGCGCATGACTGGCCGGGTAATGTACGTGAGCTGGAAAATGTTATACGACGAAGCCTGCTACTTTCCGAAGGCAATACGACCCTGATTAATATAGAAATGATAACGAACTCCCCGACCAAACAAACCGCCACTAAAGAAATGACACGTTTGAATAAACAAAGCTCCTTAAAAGAGCATCTGTCTGAATACGAAACAAGTTTGATACAAAACACGCTTCAGCAACAGGAATTCAATCTTTCCGCCGTAGCTCGTGTTCTTGACATACCACGAACCACATTAATTTCGCGCATGAAAAAACTGGGAATCCGATGAGTTGGGCATCATTTCTAATAGTCACTGAGCTTTGATAATTCGACATTGATCGTCAGCCATCGTCCTTACCGCTGCAATAGCTACACATTGACACTCGAAATATTCAACTAAGGAATAGTCCCTGAATAACTTCCCGATTTCAGCAGGTACAGGGCATGGCGACATAGTTCCATTTTGGCAAGAATTTATCGAACTGAATGGCCATGTTCTTTTTGAAGTCAGTGGCATATTTACGCCCGGTTTCGAACACTTTGTCGATAATTCTTACAACCACTTTCAGCCCTTTGGTCGTTTCTGTTTTTTCTATGTAGTGCTTTGCCATCTCAACGGATTCCAGAGGAACACCTTTGCAGGCACGGGTGATATGCGGGAATACGCGATGCTCAATAGGGTTGTATTTCGAACAATACGACGGGTAATGAGCGATACGAATTCTCAAGTTCAGCCTGTTTGAAAGTGCCTGCAAATCCTCTTTGAAAAGATACGACGAAGCACTGTTACTGCCACCTCCATCACACAACATCAGCAGGTCGCCAACATTGTTATAGTCCACTTGACCTTGTTCTCGCCACCACAATTCGATGCTTTCGCAAGCAAACTCACTAGTATCGCAACTGGTATTCAGGTGTACTGATGCTTCGTTTTTCCGCACATCATAGATGC
>NZ_LUTV01000007.1:291916-299979 GCF_001646945.1 Endozoicomonas ascidiicola | reverse complement strand
TCAGATGTTCTGATTCCAGCTCAGCGATACCTCGACGAATCGTTTTCGGGTCACAAGCCAGTAACTGAGAAATGAATTCGATGCCACCATGCCCAAGCTTTATCGTTTCAATCGCAGCATAGCGACGACGATCCCTCTCGTTGAGTGACTGATAAAACCGAACCATTTGAACCTCTACTGTCGTCGAATAACTGCCCAAGATGACCTCCTGCACTCATGCGGAGCAATTATCGACGATTCCTGATCTCTTGAAAATAGGGAAGTTAATTGGGGACTATTCCTAAAATCGATCGACTATTTTTCAGTTCCCCGAGACACTGTGATCATTAATCAATTTCACCAACCGCTCATTCGTGGTCTGACATGGAGCGGGCGTGGCGCAATTAAAGCGGTCGAAGTCAGTGTGGATGGCGGCGGTCACTGGCAGTCCGCCAAGCTTCATCCTCCTGTTTTATCATACCCGCTTTTCATTACCCTGGCTTTAGAATGGCAAGGAGACTTTGTTGTTAAGCCGGGCAGTAGACGACACCGGATATATTCAACCCAGTGCGACGATGCTGATAAAGGCAAGAGGAATCGGATCTCTGCGATATCACAACAATGCCATCATTGGCTGGCGTGTCCATCAAGATGGCCGTGTGACTTATGATGTTGTCGCCTGAATCATCACACGACGCATTATGCGAGCTTGTTAGGTATCCCGCTTGCGATATACCGCTTTATCTGAGCAGGAATGCAGATCAAAACCGATACAACATGCCCAGTGATAATGCTGAGATGTCGGCTTCATAGAAATCAATATTTGAGCTTGATTTCATAACTGCAACACTGCCCATAGCGTTCCAGTTTTTCCAGCCAAAAGGCTCGCTATAAAAAAGCGTAAACGACGCACCATAAATATCATCTTTTTGCGTCTTTCCTTTGAAATCCTCAATCGGGTTTGCTTTGTCGTGTTTGTTTCTTCCAAGGACGAGATTACTCACTGTCCTCCAACGCTCCACTCCCCAAAGATGGCTTAACTGCAGCAAATACTCATCAGACGCCATCGCTTTACCATCCAGATCGTAGTGGGTCGCTTTGAGAGAGGGGATTAATGTCTGGCTGTCGTTTAATTGATAGTGATAAAGAAACTCAATGGCTTTTGAGTCTCCCTTTCTAGAAAGCAAATACCTTTTTTCAGGGGATAAGTTGCTGTTCTGGCCATGCTCACCACTGTGCTCTTTATCAATCTCGATTTTACGTGCGGAGAGTGTAATCTGTGCATCGCTGCCCATGATATTATTCCACCCAAAACTTGCCCCAGTGGACTTTCGATCGGTATCACGTCGATTACTGTTCAACTGGTAGGGGTCTTGCCAAACACGGGTAGGAAATGCAGAAAATAACAGGGATGCAGAAAACTCACCTAACGCTCGGTATTGATGTCGTATCCCAAGTTCTGAGGTAAAATCGTATCGTATCCAATCCTCCAACCGGTTTCCGAGAAACACCTGAGTCTTATTATCAGCCCACGTGTATTTTAGTTCTCCTGTGATGTAGCCAGCCCCTTTAGATTCTGATTTTGGGGAAGCCGTAAGGCTGGAAATTCTTTTTTTAGAAAACGTTTCCGTCGAGTCGCCCGCTACGGTATTGCTTTTCAGGTCAATTCCACTTAAGCCAAGGGTTACAAACCCTGAGAACCCATCTTCATCAGGTATTACTCCGTGCGCAGAATTCGCAGGATTCATACTCAAAGCAAAGGCGCTGATCATACAAAACAGGCTTTTTTTCATTGATTCGACTCCTTAAAAAAATAACCTAAATCAGTCGTTTAAGGTTAGATGACATACGAATCAAGTACAGAACTTTGATTAGAATTTTAGACAGGAAAACAACGTCATAAGGACTAAAACCTTAGCATTTTGGTATTTTATATGTCTCAGTCATTAGGCAACCCCCATTGTAAAAACATTGGGGGCGTAGCTCACAAACGATTAACACATATTCAACTTACCCACTGCAGGGCTATTTATCGCCATGTCTCTATTCACCATTACTTGAGGAGTGGCTCGATAAAACAATACGACACTCAAGGCAAAGGTCAGCATTTCTGCAACAGGTATAGCGAAAAACGCCCCCTGAAGTCCGAAGACTTTCCAGAAAATAACGATTAACACCAATGGCAACACCAAAGACCGGCTCATAGCGATCATGGCTGATTGGGTTGCTGCATGCATGCCGGTAAAATAACCCGATAAAGTGATGTTAATTCCGTTAAACAAAAACGCAGGCCAAATCACCGCAATAATTGACAGAGTCAGACCCAGTGTTGTGGTTTCGTCACTGCTGATAAACACACTGGCAAGCGCTTCTGGATACACTTGCAGAATCCCCGCAAAAAACAGCCCAACCACAATGGCGAGACCAATACTAAGTTTCATAAATTGTGCGATACGTTCTGGTTTTCTGGCGCCAAAATTGACACTGACCAGAGGACCCAGCGCTTCTGCGGTTCCATAGCCCACCATAATACTGAGCCACAGGATATAATTAACGATGGTAAACGCTGCAACTCCCGCATTACCGACTTCAGTAATTAAAATCCAGTTAATAACGAATATAATCAGACCACCGGACATTTCATTAATAAACTCAGAAAAGCCATTGTAGGCCGCTCGGAATAATTCAAACCAGGAACCATAGGGTTTAATCAGTCGTATGCGCGCCCCACTGCCAATATAACGAAGCATCAGAAACAGGGTGCCCACTGTATAGGCAATGCCACTGGCAAACGCTGCGCCATTGACGCCCCATCCCCACCACTTAATAAACAACGCATCCAGTACAATATTCGTCAGCGCCGTAATCAGAAGCCCCACTAAAGCAAAGTTAGGCGCATTATCAATACGTGCAAAGTATGACAATACATAAGCCAGCCCCATAAAGAGCATAAAGGGAGAAATAACTCGAATATACCCTGTCGTAAGAGGCAGGGTCTCTCCTCTGGCACCGAGGAATACGGCAATATCGCCAGCAAAAATGAATGCAAGACTGGCGACGATGACAGCAAAAATTACAATCACCGTTAATGACTTGGTGAAGATATTAGACGCTGTTCGGATATCGCCAGCACCCAGCGCTTTACCGGCTATGACAGCGCCACCCACCAGCATCATGACACAGATGCCAAAAAAGACAGAATAGAGTGGCACAATCAGGTTCACCGCTGCCAGAGCGGTTGCACCCACATAGTTCCCCACAAAGATGCCATCAACAATGCCTGCTGATGATATGGCCAGCAGACCAAGAATGGAGGGGATAACAAAACGGAAAAAGTCGACAGTCGTATTACCGGTCGTCATCTTTTCATCAGTAGTATGGCCTGACATAGGGTTTCCTGATTGCCTACAGAGATAATCCGTAGAAGCAATGCTTCTCTTCCTTTGTGTATAGATTGACAAAATGAACAAGTGTTCAAGTTGGACATATGTTCAAATTATTCTTATGATAAGTCAACTCGTATTTGTATCGGACAAACAAGGCCAATGAGTTACCTGTCAAAAGATGAAAAGCGCAAGGCGATTCTGGATGCCACGCTGTCCCTTGTTGCATCCTGTGGTTTTGCAGGCATTACCGCGCGTAAGGTCGCTGCGAAAATGGGTGCCGCAACGGGTACAATACACCATCATTTCTCTTCATTAGATGAGCTGAAAAGTGAAGTTATTCGTCACGCCGTCTCGACCTCGATGGAATCGGATTTAACTGCGGTGAAAACACTGCCACCCTATGAGGCATTGTTAAAGATTTTGCGGCCTTCTCAATCAGCGAACCGAGAGTTCGAAACCCGGGTATGGCATAGTGCAGCAGATGAAATGTGGCGAAGCGACGCGCTGAAAGCGGTCTATTGTGAGGCGATGAACAGCCTGACGGATCTTATTGAAGAGGTTATTACCAAAGGAAAAGAACAGGGCGTTTTCAAACCCACTCTGGCGACCAGACTATGTGCCTGGAAGTTGATAGCTATTGCATTTACACTTTCCGACTACACCTATCTGGGTGACCCTCTCCTCAATCTGCAAACCATCGATGAGCTCGTAGTTCATGATATTCAGCTAACCCTTGGCATGTAATCAAACGACAAAGGATCGGAATGACGCTTTTAACAATAATAATAACGCCTGTAATAACACTCGTTTTTATCATTGCCCTACAGGCGAAGTGGGCAAAAAAAACAGCGATCCGGTTGCCAGAAGCATCAGGTAGTCGCGAAGAACTAACGGGCAATAGCCCTACCCTGCTTCACATTGGGGAGAGCACCGTAGCCGGTGTCGGTGTGAGCCATATAAACGACGGATTAACAGCTCAGATCATCAAAGACCTTGACAGCCGTCACCACAAAACGATGGACTGGCAAGTGCTCGGTATCAATGGCGCCAAAATTTCCGATCTGCTTCATTGCCAGACAGCGATCAAATCACCTGACGTTTTATTAATAACCACCGGTGTAAACGACACCACGGGATTCACATCCACGTCAACCTGGCGCAAAAACCTCAAGCAGTGTGTTGACACCTTTGCCAACACTGACACCGACGTGTATTTCACGGCCGTGCCTCCCATGGAAAAGTTTCCATTGTTACCCCGTCCACTGAACTATTTTTTGGGAGTAAGAGCTGCATGGCTCGATTGGCAATTGAAAACACTCTGTCAGCAGCAGGGCTGGAATTACCTCGAAAACACCCTGGACACCCGAAAAGAGTTTATTGCCCCTGACGGCTACCACCCCAGTGCCGAAGGTTATCGTCAATGGGCTGGTATGATTTCAGGAAAAATAGCCGAGGGACTCGGAGCTTGTTGACGATTCACCAACGCTCAGATCAAAGACTTCCCTGAAGAGCCAAAAATAGGGTAAACCCCATTTTCATCATGAACTTCCTGACCACTGAGCGGCGGGTTGAACACACAGGCCAGTTTCATTTCGCTATGACCTCTGAGAAGGTGCTCATCATGTTTGTCCAGAATATAGAGTGTTCCTGGCTTAATCGGATACACCTTTGAGTCTTCCAGTGTTTCTATCTCTCCTTCACCACTGATGCAGTAAACGGATTCCAGATGATTTTGATACCAGATATGGGTCTCTGTATCCGCATAAATAGTGGTGATGTGAAAAGAAAAACCCATGTTGTCGTTTTTTAACAACAAGCGTGTGCTTTCCCATGTTCCACCAGGAGCAACGACTCGACGTTCCGATTGCTCTGCTGCTTGAAGTGTTCGTACAATCATATTTATTGTTCTCAGCTTGCTACACGAAACAAATTATTTATTGATTTTTTTTCACGAGAACCGGTGCCTGCTCTTTTCCCACCAGCACATTCTTCAGCAAAAGCATTTTCTATAATGTCCAGACCGTCTTTCAGATTTTGCTCGCTGATAATCAAAGGTGATAACAGTTTCACCACCTGATCTTCCGGGCCGCTGGTCTCAATAATCATGCCGTTGTTAAAACAGTTTCGAGTAATATTTCCCGCCAGTTCTCCATCCACACAATCAATACCACAGAACATTCCACGCCCCTTTGGTGTCAACGTGTCAGCACCATTGTGTTCTGCAATATTTTTTAAACGATTGGCGGTATACAGCGATTTCTTTTTTATATTTTCCGCAAAGCGATTATCAGACCAGTAAAGATCAATAGCCGCTTTTGCCGTCACAAACGCAAGGTTGTTACCCCGGAAAGTGCCATTGTGTTCACCAGGTTGCCACTGATCCAGCTCCGGGCGAAAGAGCGTCACGGCAAAGGGCAAACCATAACCACTGAGAGATTTGGACAAGGTGACAATGTCTGGCTTTATGCCTGCTTCTTCAAAGCTAAAGAAGGTGCCCGTTCTGCCGCAACCGGCCTGAATATCATCAATAATCAGAAGAATGTCGTATTTTCTGCACACCACCTCCAGGTTTTTTAACCAATCAAAACTTGCCGCATTAATCCCTCCCTCACCCTGCACGGTTTCAACGATCACTGCGGCGGGCAAATCAACCCCACTGCTTCCGTCACCCAATACCTTATCCAAGTATTCAGTGGTATCCATATTGCTATCAAAGTAACCATCATAAGGCAGTCGACTAACACCACTCAGGCTGATTCCGGCACCCCCGCGATGATGGCTATTACCAGTGGCAGCCAACGAGCCAAGGCTGACGCCATGAAACCCGTTGGTGAAGGCAATGACGTCTGTTCTACCAGTGACCTTCCTGGCTAGTTTCATGGCAGCTTCTACTGCGTTGGTCCCCGTCGGGCCGGTGAACTGAACCACATAATCCAAATTTCTCGGCTTAAGGATTTTCTCCGCGAATGCAGTTAAAAAGGCTTCTTTAGAACGGGTATGCATATCCAAACCATGGGTAATACCATCCGCCTGAATATATTCCAGCAATGCTTCTTTGAAGACCGGATGGTTATGACCGTAATTTAGCGTGCCTGCACCGGCGAGAAAGTCCAAATATTTATTGCCTGCATCATCGTAGAGAAATTCCCCCTGTGCACGGTGAAAGGTTCTTGGAAAAGATCGCGCGTAACTCTGCACTCCTGATTCAAGCTCATCAAAAATACTCATTTAGATAAATCCTCCGTTTTATAATTATGTAGACCGGTGTCGCTTTTCACGTCACCCATACTGGAATGGTCAGGTTTGGTGCCGAGATAAAGCACTTCATCCTCATGATCTCCACCCAAATGGACATCACTTTCAAAATGCTCTCTGATTTCAACCGCCATTCCCTGTTGCTTAAAAAACGACAAAAATAGTCTTTGTGAAGGCTTATTACTGGGAGAAATAGTCGTCTTAAGGCACCGAAGCTTAGGATATCGATCAAATAGTCGGGTCAACATTGTCAATGCCACTCCTTTTCCACGACAGCGTTGATCCAAAGCGACCTGCCAGATAAACAGCGTATCCGGGCTTTTCGGAGTGATGTAACCTGAGATAAAGCCCCGTATTTCCCCCACGCTACTTTCGGCAACAATTGAGGTATCCGCAAAGTCAGTACACTGCAATAGATTGCAATACAAAGAATTAGTATCTAACGGCGGGCAGCGTTTTATCAGGTCATGTACGGCACTGCCATCCTGACTGTCTGGCTTTCGATAGTGAAAAATCATAGATGATATAAATATTAGAATATCTTATTTTTAGTAGTTCTATATATTTTAATACATTTAGCTCCCCAAAAATCAAGTAAATACTGAGAAACGCACCAAAAAAGCCTCATAACTTCATTCGAATATCTATGCATTATTTTACTTGAAATTCCCTCAATCCCATTGAATAGTAGGGCTGTTACTCGTGACGGCAGGAAACCCCGAAAATGGAAAGAAGTCAGAATGCCCTGATACTGTTGCGGCAGATTATTCGGTCAACCGATATGCAGGACAAGGAGATCAGCCGTTGCACCGGCCTCACCCTTCCCCAATTAATGATCATGCAAACCCTGCGACAATCTAACCAGATTACGACGGGAGAGTTAGCGAAAGAAATGGGCATTACCCAGGCAACGGTCACCAGCATTCTGGATAGACTGGAAAAAAAAGAACTTATTGCCCGCGAACGCGGAGCAGAAGATAAACGCAAAGTCTGGATCAGCCTTACCCCCGAAGGGCTGGAGTTACTGAAAGGTGCACCAACACCACAGCAAGATTATTTCACACGACGATTTGATGATATGCAGGGCTGGGAGCAGTCCATGATTATCTCAGCCCTGGAGCGGGTAGCCTTTATGCTGGATGCACAGCATCTGGATGCGGCACCCATGCTGAACATAGGCCAAATTGATAGAGATGAAAATCATTAAACTCTAACCCTGATATTTCTTAATCCGCCCCGAATCTCGCTCATGAATGTGTCGTACTAAGGAATTTTGCGATGGTGCGCCGTGCCTACAGGGCATAAATACCGGGAAGCACGGTCGACTGAGTAAAACTCTCTCCCCTAGGAGCCTGTCGGACTTAGAACAACTTTTGAGTATAATACCCGCAAGATCGTAAAAGACAGCCAGCCAATGAACAAATGGACTTTCAGACCCATTGA
>NZ_LUTV01000007.1:267659-287396 GCF_001646945.1 Endozoicomonas ascidiicola | reverse complement strand
CCTCTGGCAGATAATCCTGAACAGTGGCAGGAAAAAAGTCAGGGATGTCTCGGTCAATGGGTCTGAAAGTCCATTTGTTCATTGGCTGGCTGTCTTTTACGATCTTGCGGGTATTATACTCAAAAGTTGTTCTAAGTCCGACAGGCTCCTAGTACAACAAAGGACAAGCGAGAACGGAAGCATGTTTATGAAGCATCCGGGTAAGCTATTAAGCTCTAAACCCTCTGGCGAGAGGAATCAATAAATACTCCATGACGGTTCGGGTGCCAGTGACAATATCCACCATCCCCGTCATACCAGGCAATAGCCCAATATGACTGGTCATCGGCAGATTCAGACGCACCCGATAATAAGGCTGACCATTTTCATCGTTCAGCGTATCGGCACTGATGGAACCCACCTGCCCCTGAATACTCCCATAAATTGAGAATTCATAAGCACTGAGTTTGACCCAGGCAGTTTGACCCGGTTTCAGGAAAGCAATGTCTGCAGGCTGAATTCTTGCCTCAATAATGAGCGGATCATTTGCTGGCACAATCTCAACCAACGTTGCACCGGGCTGAATCACACTGCCTTCTGTGTGTACGGAAATACGTTTTATCATTCCATCCACGGGCGCATAGAGAATGGTTTTTTGCACCCGGTCTTCAAGACCAGCCTGCCCCTCCGATAACTTCCCCAATCGCTCCCGCACCTCTTGCAACTCTTTTTGTAAATCGGCCCGATAGCGTGCCACTAATTCACGACTGCGGTTGTCTGCCTCCTGCAGAGCAGATCGTAATCGATTGGTGCGCAGTACAGCATTACCCACTTCACCCTGAAGCTCATTTACCTGACGTTCAAGAGCAATGATCTCAACCCGGGTAACGACGCCATCGGCCGATAGCGGGGCTTTCAGCGCAAGCTCCTCTCTGGCGAGAGTCAGGCTTTTTTCCAGGATCTTTATCTGAGCTCTCAACTCATTCATTTCCTGCTGTTTTTGTAAGGACTGCTGACTCAGTACCGCCATCTGGCTTTTTAACGCCCCCACTCGCTCGTCAATCAGCTTTGTCGCAGAAAGCGCCTGAGCAGGAAATTCATGCAGGAATTTTTCTGGAATCACTACACTCTCATTGCCTTTTATTAACCAGCTGCCATCCTGCTGTTGCACCAAAAGCGACAGCTCAACATCCAACCGAATGGCAGCTCCCTTCAAGAACTCCAACTCCGACTCATTCACTCGGAAGGACGACTGAAAGCGAGTCTCATCCACCTGCAAAAGCGGCTCGCCAGCTCGAACAAAATCACCCTCTGCAACAAATACCGATTTTAAATTGCCACCATCCAGACTTTGCACCTCTTGCACTTTGCTAAATGGCGTCACCTTGCCATAACCAGAGACTGTGTCGTCCAGTTCAAGAAAACAGCTCCACAGTAAAAACACCACGACAAACACCGACAAGAGCCAGACAAGCCAGCGGGATGATGACGTAATGTCCAATGCTTTCGCCTGCTGTCGATTGGATGCTGTTCGAATCAGCCACCGATGCCAGATACTATCCATGGGTCGACTTCTTGATAACAGCCTGATCTGAAACCAGACGTCCGCCTTCCAACATCAGAACACGGTCAACAATAGAAAGGAGTGAACTTCGATGAGTAATCACCACCAAGGTGACATACTCTGGCAACGTTTGCAGGGTCTGTTGCACCCGGGCATCCATCATACTGTCCATGTGCGCGGAGGGTTCATCCAACACCACAACCCCGGGGTTGTTAATCAAGGCTCTGGCCAAAGCCACTGCTCGCCGTTGGCCACCAGAGATATTACGACCACCTTCGCCAACCGGATATTCCAAACCGGCTGTCGACTCTCCGGTAAACATGGTGACCCCTGACTGCTGCGCCACACTCAGTATGTGCTCTTCACTCTTTACCTTGGCGCCCATCATCATATTGGCTACCACTGCCCCATTAAAAAGCCAGGGTTCCTGCGCCAAAAAACCAATATTTTCTCTTAGAGTAACAGGATGAATATCTTTCAGGCTTATGCCATCCAGATAAATCTGACCACTGCCTGGTAAATAAAGTGCTGCCAATAAACGAGCCAGAGTGGACTTCCCCGAACCGGATCGCCCAACAATGGCGACTCGCTCGCCTCGTTTGATCGTAAATGAAAGATCTTTGAGAGTCGGCGATAAACAACCCGGATATGAAAACGACACCTGATCAAAAACAATAGTCTGCTGTATCGGTGTTAACGGACGATATGATTCACTTCTCGATGTTTCTTCCGGAGACTGCATTAAACCATCAATATTTCGGTAAGCCGTTTTCGCCTGCCAGTAACGAGCGCCCAGCAGAGACAGTTGCATAAAGGGTGCAATGGCTCGACCAGAAAGCATCATAATGGCAATCAGCGCACCCATATTCATCTGAGATTGATGGATAAAACGAACACCAAAATACACAATACCAATGGTGGCCATCTGCTGCAGCCAAACAGAGAGAGCGCTCATATTTCCGGTGATAGCCCGGGTTCGCAAACCACAGGTTGCCATCAAGCCGGTAGCCTGCTCCCATCGTTTCTGAAAATAGCTTTGACCACCCGCAAGACGAAGGCTTTCCAAACCAGAGATGCTTTCCACCAAGTCACCATGTTTCTGTGTGGACAGTTTTTCGCCTTCCTGAATACTTCTACGCAACGATGGCTGAACAAATACACTCAACCCCACCATGACCAGAATAACAATGATCGGTATCCAAACGATGCTCCCACCCATCACCATAATCACTAATAAAAAGATAAAGGCAAAGGGGATCTCCACCAGCACCGTTAGCGTGGTTGAGGTCAGAAACTCCCGGATTGATTCAAAATCCTGAACCTGTCGGGCAAATGCCCCTGCGACCGGAGGAACCGATGATAGATCAACATTCATCACCTTCGCGAATAACTCACTGGACATAATGAGATCTGTTTTTTTGGCCGCCACATCAATAAATCGAATACGCAGCTGCCGGCAAAACAATTCAAACGTCACAACCAGAAGCACCCCAGCGACCAGGGTGTTCAGTGTCGTCATTGCCATACCAGGAATCACACGGTCATAAATCAGACGAACAAATAACGGAACCGCAAGGGCAAACAGATTGACCAGAAGCGATACCAGTAATACTTCGCGATAAATTCGCCAACCGGACCATAACGCCCCCCAAAACCAGTGATGCTCAAAATACTGTTCTGAACTTGAAAGTGTGTTGTGGCTGTCGGGTTTGGGACTAAAAAAGTAGACATCCTTCTCAATACTGTTGAGCAAGACACCATAATCCACCTCATTACTTTCATCATGATCATAAGGTTTCAAGGTGGATACTACTAACCCATTGGCGTTGATATGGGTGATGATCAACGGTTTTCCATTACTGATAACCAAGCAAGGCAAAGGGCTTTTATCCGTCAGCCAATCCCCCGTTAGCGACTGACGACAAACATCCATGTGGGCATTTGAAGCGGCTCTTTCCAGCAGCGAGAAATCCAGATCGGAAGCGGTGGCCGGTAGCCCAGACAGTATTTTTTCAGCGGTCGCTGGTGTACCAAAATATCTGGTCAGCCAGATCAGGCAGGCTAATAACGGGCTTACGGTCATAGTCGTCCAGTATGAAGAAGGAATATCAACAGAAATTCTTCGCCATGAAAGGATAGACGCACAATGACTTTTGCGACCTTTGAGGTGATCGACTATTTTGAAATAGTGCTTTCCTTTTCCCTGCCTGACAGGGCAACGCTTTACTTTGTTAGCAACCGGTGTTTGTCAACTTAGTAGTGCAATACCAGAGTATCTTCTTTGCCATTCAGCAATATGACTACCATTGATTTTCACCCACGCCTTTCTTATCGCCATTACGTTTTGTTTGCATTCATCACTTTTACGACAGTGGCGTCTGGGCAGAGCCTTGAGGAAGCAGTTTCCATCGCTCTAATGACCAACCCAAAGATGCATCAGCAAACCCAGCGGGTTCAAACCAAAATAGACGAAGAGTCCATTGCCAGAGCCAGCTATCTTCCCAGCATCAACCTCCATGGCGGGACGGGTTATGAATGGACTTCCAATGGGACGACACGCGGGGGCAGCGCTTCATCCAGCGATCGCCTTCATCGATATGAATCCTCCGTTGCCTTGCGTCAGGAGATTTTCTCAGGTTTTTCAACCTGGCATGACACAAAAAGAACCAAAGCCACAACCTATTCTGAACAGTTCCGTCTGCTGACCATTGCCTCAGAAATGGCGCTAAACGTCGCTCGTGCTTACCTTGCTGTCATCATGACTGAAAGAGCCCTTGAGTTGGCTCAGCAAAACCTGAAGGTTCATCAGGATATTTTTTATCGAATATACAAACGATCAGAGTCTGGTATACAAAGCTCTGCAGACCTATCGCTGGTTTCAGGCCGACTGGCCAGTGCAGAAGCAAATACCATTGCGGCTCAAAACAATAGGAAGGATGCAGAGTTACGATTTCATACATTAACCGGAACCCAACCAGACCGTCTGGTTGAACCCGTACCTGACCGTAGCCTTATACCAAACACCCTACCGCAGGTTGTGGACATAGCTATTACAGAATACCCATTATTGAAATCTGCAAAACAGGACAGTCTGGCAGCGAACAGTGAGTATCAAGCCAGCAAAAGCCGATTCTACCCTGATGTCTATTTTTCTGCCGAGCGATCGTGGAATAACAACCTGAATGGCATCATCGGTCGAGATGATGACTACACCTTGATGTTTCACGTTCGCCTTAATGTCTTTAATGGAGGCGCAGACGACGGCAGAAAAAGAGCATCCATGAGCCGCTGGTATGAATCAAAAGATATCTACCAGCAAACCCTGCTGGAAGTTCAGGAAGAAACCAATCTGGCCTGGGAAGCCCATATCCAGCTTCATCGACAGATTCCTCAATTGCAGCGACACGTGACTTATAGCATGGAAACAGTGAACGCCTATAGACGTCAGTTTTCTATGGGGGAACGCTCACTACTGGATGTCCTGAATGCAGAAAACGAAAGCTTGACCGCATCCTTGAACTGGAGCCAGGCTCAGATTGCCAGCCTTGAGGCAGATTACCGGCTGCTGCATATCTCTGGACGATTGCTGGATGCATTTAAGATAACCCTGCCAGCCAACTGGCAACCATCGAACAGGGAGTTGTAATGCAACCCTCATCATCCCTGGCTATCAAGGTCAGCCATTTACCACTCCTTGCCCTTATGCTGCTTCTCGGGTGTAGCAGTAACTACAGGATAGACACCTACCATCAACAGCTCTATGACCTGCAGGACAGCAATTATGACGGCGTGGTCAATGTAAGAGACCAATGCCCTATAACACCCAAAGGCTCAATTGTCGATAATGCCGGTTGCCCAACCTGGCTTGCCGGTGATCAACAGGAAGAGTCGATTATTTTCTTTGGGAATGCGTCAGCACAGCTTGATACGCATCAGCTTGAGCCCCTTCAGAAGATCGCAGTTTATATGCGACGACACCCGAACAGCAGGTTGAGCATCAGTGGATATGCCAGCCTTCCAGGATCTGCAAGTTACAACTTGGCCTTATCGAGAGAGCGTACTGAGCGTGTACGTGATACTTTGATTCATGGTTTTCAGGTGAACCCTGACCACATCACTTCTCACTGGTATGGAAATCAAAGCCCCATCGTTGCTCAGACGCCCTCAGAAGGGAACCAGTTGAATCGCAGAACCACGCTTCTACTCTCGATTAAACCCCAGAAACCCATCAAGAAGTGGTCTGCACAGACCTTTTCAGGCCCAGCCTTTCAATAAAGTCGTTCCTTATGAATAAAGTCATTCTGGTTAGCAGTTCTGGCATCGCCACCCGTGTCAGTGGAGTCGTCTGGCAAGTCACGGCTGACAATGTACGAGAACGCGTTTATGAAGGTGAGGTATTGGAGTCCGGCACCCTTCTGGAGTTGAATGATGACTCTACGATTGAAATTAACTCAATTAACTTAATCAAAGGGGAGCAGCCGGACTCAACGCCATTGCATGAGAACATCACTGATAGCAGTGGACAAACATCAGCAGACCAACATCCAATCCCTCAAACTCAACATGCCAGTAATGTGTCGGGTATTACGCCACCAGAAATAATCCCACTGGCTATTTTAGCGGTAAGCCCTACCTCCGGCTTCAACACAAGCTGGCAATCTCAACAGAGTTCTGGTTATGAGGACTTCAACAAGCTCTCGTTATCGGGAGATGGCATTATCCTGCCAGCCATTTTGATTCATACGCCCATCACCGCAGACAACATTGTTAATCGTCAGGAATCCAAATCACTCACTGTATCGGGTACTGTGATCAATGTTGAACCCATGACCCCGATTATTCTCACCCTGGCTGATCACAATGGTCACGAGCTGAAACAGGAAACCAAAGTTGATGACGATGGAATTCACTGGAAAGCAACGCTGTCTGACCTTCCAAAAGAACTGGAAGATGGAAGCATTAAAATAACGGCGCAAACCAGTGACGGCTCCAAACAGAATGTCTCGGACACCACCACATTTCTGCTGGATACAATCACCCCAGTGACCCTTGCTCTCGCCCACGAAAGTGACTCCTGCTACGGTCACCCAGGGTATTATTTCGGTAACCCAACTAGCGACAACCGTCCTCTAATTGTAGGCACTGCCGAACCTGGAGCAACGCTCAGCCTGTTAATTGATGACCACATAGAAGTAAGCGGGCTCAAAATAAACAACACCGGTCAATGGTCAGTGCAACTTACAGAGCCATTGAAAGATGGAATTTATCAGTTAAAAGCAGAATCTAAAGACATTGCCGGAAATACGTCAACCACTGAGTTCCCATTAACCATTGATACAAAAGCGGAAGTCTGGATCAATGACATAGATAGCTACCAAACGGATTTCCTTTATTCAGCTATTACTGGAGAGACCACAGGAATAAATAATAATCGCGTGGTTCAACTGGATTTTTACACCAAGTCCGATCAACCCACTCCCATTGCATCCTACGATGCACCCGTCAAAGAAGCCAGTTGGAAAACTTCACCTCTTTATGTTCCATTGAACAATACCAGTGACTATTTTGAAGCTTATGTAGAAGACCGAGCATGTACTGTTGTCAGAGATCAGATGGTGCCTCTTGGTAATCCCGGAGCAATTAGTTTTCACGAAGCCAGCTTACAAGAAAACAAAGGCAGTGCCCTTACCAAAACAATTAACCCAGTCGCCAACCATTCGACACAGCTCAGTTTCTCCGCTGCAGACCTACAGGATTTACCAGCAGAACTTAAAGTAATTGATGACAATAATACCTTCCCCTTAACCTGGCAAACTCAGGAACAGGCGAACTCACAAATACTAAAAGCCATCTACCAGAACAAGAATGAAACTCAAACCGCCTTTTCTATTACGCTCCCTGCCCGAGGTGACGAGGATGCCACTGCGACGTTATACAAGCCTCTGGATCACTCCATCATGGGCGACAGTGAAGCCATAATACTCAACATCCCTTACCTGAAAAGTCTGTATTCAGCAAAATATAATAGAACTCATCATTCGAAGGCCGGATTTTCAATTTCCATCTTCGATGACAGCCCCGCAGTCATTGACCATCCACCGGTGTCTGTGATCGAAGGTGAGGTAAAATATTGTGGCGACAATGCCTGCCAGATCCCACCAAACGACAGTTGTAAATTATTCACTCCGAATCAGCTGGGTGCAGATGGTGGTGAGCTGACAGCTATTAATGACATTCCTGTTAACGCCATCACCCCAGCAACCGCAGATCCATTTACTGGCTTATATCCATTCACCGGACAGTACGGAACCCTCTATGCGTCTATAGACGGCTGCTGGAACTATCAAGCAAAACCAGCACAGATTCATTTGCCCGATAAACCCTTAACCGATACGTTCAATATCACAGTTACCGATCAGGATGGAGACAGTGATACAGCGCCCATTACCTTTTATGTACTGGATGGCCCTGCCCCTGTTTTCGCCCCTGCGTCCGTTAAGTCCATGATCATTGATCAAGAGTGCGAACAACCCGCACCAAGTCCAGATTATGGATCTCTTGAGGTAATAAAAGGTTCCGATCCTCTGTTACCGGCCAAGCTGCAATTCAACCTAAATGCGACCACTGCCGCTTTACAACAATCACTGGGCGACGACTTCCCCAACAGTGGTGGTGCCGCTCTGGACCTAACCAACCTGCACCCTGGCCCAAACAATCAGAGCCTGACATTGTCGACGGTTTACGGTGATCCGGTTCTGGACATCAGCTTGCAGAATATTCACGCCGATGCGCTTGGAAACCTGCAGGCCAGTCTTAAGATTCTGCAAATAGCCAACCTTAATGTTGTCTCATCGTCGCCTGCGGTACTTCCGATGGTAATATCCGCCACGGATCAGGACATCAGTAGTGCCACGCATACCATTGACCTGACCATGGTAGACGGTACAGTCACCCTTTATGATGACAATATTCAAGTGGTTGAAGGAAAAACCGTCACTGGCAATCTGCTGACCAATGATCAGCACTGCCTGGATACTCTCACCGTCACTGCCGTCGAACCAACCCCTCGATCACTGATTGAAAACCCACCCGACAACAATAAATTTACTTATCTCCCAAACCATACCATCAAAACTCTGTACGGTGATTTTGTCGTTCAAGCCAATGGTGATTATCAATTCACTGCGAAAAAAAGCCTGAAAAATCGTGACCCAATCAAACTGAACTTCGACTACACCGCCACTGACAGCAGTGGCGACACGGCATCAGCCAAGGCCATTGTTTCTATTATTGATGGCACGCCGGCCTCCGGTGGAGACCAGTTATACCTGACTATGAAAGAAGAGAGCATGAGTCGCTCTCCCGGATATCCAGTCTATAAATCCAGTCAACCTGTTGCCCTTAGCAGTGATGGTTCGGATGCCATAGATCCGATGACACTGACCTTTACGGCTGACCCGGACATGCTTAACGGCGTACTGACTTCTCTTGGAAACCCTGTCACTTTCACTATTAACAAGAATCATATAAATGGTTTTATCAATGACCACAACGGCGTTAAACCCGTACTGAAATTGACGCTGGAGAAAGTTGGTAAAGGCGTTGATCACCAGATTGTGCGGGTTCTCGGGGAGCTGGATCAACCATTGGATCACATACACGGCATCAGTGGTTCAAACCTGATAAACATAAGTGACCAACAAATCGTACTAAAACTGCCTTTCACTTATCAGGATATTGACGGTACATTGGCGAAACAGGAAAGTCTGCTTACAACCACGATTATTGATGGCGCACCTCCCGCACTGATTCAATCTTCCCGGCTTCATATGGAAGAAGACAATCTTCCAGCCACAGCCACAGGGACTATTAGCGCCATCCCCAATGCCGATCCGATAAACCCCGCCAGCTGGCAATTCACTTCCGATCAACCGGGTCTCAATGGTTTATTTTCCAATGATTTGCCTCTGGAAATAGCCAACAATGGCCAAACGATAACACTCTACACAGCTGGACAGCTGGATAACCCAGTACTCACCATGACTTTGGATGACGCTCCACTTGCATCCACACCGTCAACATTGCATTACACGGCCACACTGACTCAAGGTATGAATCAGGATAAAGGTCAGTGGCCTCTTATAATCAATGTCGCAGTATCTGATAGCGATGGAGATACCACCAAAGCGCAGCTTGAGGTGGAAATTACAGATCACAGCCAGCTAAACCTGTCTCTGGATATCCATGAGCTGGTGCTGAAAGAACCCATCTATCTCAGCGACGGAATTTCTGAGCGAGTGCCTCTGCAGGTAAGCGCTGATAGCGATATCATTAACGATGTTTTCTTTTTAAAACCTGACAGTAATGTTACAGGCTTTGTTATTGACGACACTGGCAACAGGATCACATCGGATGGACTCCCCATTAAATTCTTCCCAGCAGGCTCAAACAGTCACCCCAATGAGCGCTGGGAAGCCTGGTCTATGGATGGGGAAAACAGAAGCACTCATATCCTTGATTTGTCTACCGTGCAGCCCGATGGGTCAAGCATCATTGTTCCTGCTGGAGAAACCATTAATACTTCAGTAGGGGTTACATGGTTAAACTACATTGATCACCTCACACCTTCTGGAGAACACACAGCCAGCAGATCTATGCCATTAACACTGCAAGCCAGAGATGCCGATGGCTCGACAGTGAACGACACTTTTGAACTCTGGCTTCTTGATGGCGCACTCCCGGTTACCCAAAGTATTCATCAACCGCCCGCTACCACTGACATCAATAAAGGTAACAGCACACTGGTTGAAGGCTCTTTTGAATTCCAGCCCGGTTCAGACCGCCCCGTACTCAGGTTTGATTTACCCGCTATTCAAAAAGAATTTCTGGAGTACAGTTCTGATGGCAAAGCATTAGTCGATTTCACATCGTCAGGTAAAGACAACTCGGTCTTAACCATCAGCCGTGAAGATGATCACTTTCCTGTTTTTCGTTTTTCAGTGTCCTATCCAGCCTCCACGACCGCTAACGTTCAGTTTGAACAGTTAGACAACCTGGATCACCCAATTACCTCCGGAAACCATTCCGAATCGATCACTTTTGATGTCCCGGTCATCTTAAGCGACAGTGACAAAAGTGTGAACAGCAATCCAATGACGTTTAAATACACCGTAATGGATACTGTTCCTGAAGCACATGGTGATTTCTTCGGTCAAGATGGCAAGCCTATTGCGATAGAAGGTAAAACTGTAGGATTCACCCAGCATCGCAACTTGCTTACCAATGATGACTTACACGCCGATATTGATGGTGCATCCGTCAGCGGTATTGTCTACAACGGCGTTATTCATACTATTGGAAAATCTGGCAAAGTCGATTTCAACACCGATGCAGGCAGGCTGATTGTGCTCAGTAACGGTCAGTGGAGGCTGATAACCAAACCTCATATTGACCACGCTCAGGGTGAAAACTTCACCCTCAAGATGACCAGCATCATTCAGGATGGTGATGGCGACGTAAGTACTGCACCATTTCAAATCACTATCCGTGATCAACCCGCAAGATTTGAAAAAATCGTTAATGCCCGGGGAGAAGAAGACACGACCACTCCCATTCCCGTTCAGTTTTCCATCAACCTGGGAGATATTGACCGTCACGAAACCATCAATACACTGTCGGTTAAAACTGTTGATCTACAGGGCGGAAAACTGTTGTGGCATGATCAGGTACTGCCTGCGACGAAAGGTACCATTTACATTCCTCTCGATGCCCTGCATCAATCCTCAGTGAATGAAAATGCAATCTTTACTGCCAGAGATCTAGGCTACCTTCCCGCAGAAAACGCCTCGGACTTTACGCTAAAAAACCACCAAATCACTCTGAGACTGCACGCCAACATTCATACAGACCCTGGCCCTGATCAAGGCATCAACAGTAAACTGGTCATTCATATTGACGGCATAGCTGATGCGCCTATTTGGCCTGATCAATTACCGGTTATCACAGGACTGGAAGACCGCACGTTTCCTCTGCAGCCCAAAAATTCCTCTATTAAGGCAGAGCTTCAGGATACAGACACCTCTGAAAAGCTAACCTATGAAATCACACAACTCTCTCCCGATCTGAGCCTCTCACTGCCTAATGGCAACCCGGTTACTGCTGGTGAAAAATTATCCCCTGAGCAGTTTTCATCATTATCAATTACTCCCAGAGAGCACTGGGCAGGCAGCACAGAATTACACGTCAATGCGACGGCAACAGAAAAGGGCAACTTCGCCACCAAAACCGCCAGCACTCCACAAGTATTGATCGTCAATGTTGTGCCTGTCGCTGATAAACTAATACTGACCGTTTATCCAGCGGGGCCACAATCAGATCTGGCCGTTATTAACGGGTATGAAGACCAGAAGATTGACATTGGTGATCACATAAAAGCATCGCTGACAGATGCAGATGACTCGGAAAGTCTCTTTTTAAGAATAACGCCCTTGATTAAAGCGGGTGAATCCATGGGTTCTCTCTGGGTAAACAACAATGGAACATGGAATGAGATTCGACCCGGTAAAGGGTTCTTTGAAGTCTCCGGAGACGCTATTCCTCATCTATTTTATCAACCTGCAGAAGACCGAAGCTCTGCCAATTTTTCAACCCTGAAACTGCAAATCAACGCCATCAGCCGTGAGTCTAGTCAGGATGAAATAGAGCCTGCCTTCGGGGCTGGCGAGGCCATTTCAGACAATGGCTACCTTCAGATTGATATAGCCGGTGTGCCAGATCACCCTGAAATCATCTCCAATGAAATTTGGCAACTAAACGACACCAAACAAGATTTCATTATTGGTCATGGTTTTGAGGATAGCGCCTTACCCCTGAAATTTGCTCTGATATCTGGCGATATTGATGATTCAGAAAACCTGAATTCGGTCATTTCTTTACCGAACAAGCAGTTTCGGCTGCTGGATGATCATGGAAACCCGCCCCCTATCGCACGAGTTGTGAAGGGTGAACCGATGTATCAAATAAGCCCTGAAGACCTTAAACAAGGCATCTATTCTATCAAACCACCCCATGACTTTGCCGGGACTGTCCTGTTGCCTATGGATGTGCTTGTCACCGAATTGGATGGTGCCAGCCAGACCTTCACCTACCAACTTGAAGGTATTTTTCAGCCCGTTATTGATACACCGAATCAAATCAGCGACACCTTGAAAGGCGTTGAAGTTTCCATTAACCGTCAAGGTGGCTATCAATCCGGCGGCGCACCTTTTTCCCTGCAGGGCATTCACTTAAAAGACGACGATGGAAGTGAGTCCATCACCGACATCAACCACATCAATCTGCCTCAGGGCTTTGGTGTCATGATTGATGGCAGGCTGAGGAGTAATGCAGAGGGTTCCTTCGCGAAATTATTGGGCAGTGAACAGGCTCTGGAAAATGCATTACAACATGAGAAAATAGTGATCGTCCCCGTCAACCCCGACGGTACGATCAACCATGACTACCCAACACCGGATAACCATACTACCCACTTCAGTTATGACCTGACGATCCGCGATGCCCAGAACGGACTGGTCAGCAGTAAAGTGATTAAAGTCTCCTCCACCATCGACTGGAAAGGGGAAGTCGATGGCCAGCAACCAGAGCCTTCACCCTTTAATCCCAATGAAAACACTCAGGTGGCCATTATTGGTAATCCGCCGCCTATGACCGGCAATGATTTCCCTTTAAACAATCTCAAGCTGATCTCAACGGACTCCGATGGTAGTGAAGCCCTGATGACCAGTAAAGTGCCTCAGTATGAAATTAATGTCTTTGACCAACACAGCGGCGATAAGGTGACCAGCGGCTGGAACCTGGCCACGTCAGGATCACAACAACTGATTTTCGATAACGAAGCCTGGCTGGTACAAAGTGGCGGGTTGAAAGGTGTGTCCGTCCATTTTACTGAACTCGGTGATTACTCAATTCAAATCAAGGGGATCGTCAAAGACATCGGAGACCAGGAAGCCCGTTACGCCAGATGGGCCGTGACGGTAGATCATATAAACACCCACGCTTCGGAAGAACCGACTCCTCCTGACAACATCGTACATTGCAGCGAGCCCACTGAGGGACAGGAAGACCATTGGCTAACGATTCCTGAAGCCTGCATTGATCTGAGTCTGGCTCATACGACAGAGGATGAACAGACGACGTTCCAGATACATGTTATTGATCTGAATAACTGGACATTGGCAGGCAGCACCTCAAACTACTGGGGAGATAATGGTCAGATAATCTCCTATCTGATAAACCCCGAGGATTTCAGTAGCCTGAAATTTCGACCACCCGGCGATTTTTCCGGGCTCTCTACCATTCAGTATCAGACGTTGAAGCAACATACGCTTTCCGACAAAGTCAGCTCAACCACCTTTGACCTTTATTTTGATATTGCACCCATTGCAGATCCACCCTCCGTTTCGACCACACCCGATGCCATTGCACCCGAGTGGAGTAGTAACAGCCAGCCTTCTCCTTTGAACCTGCATATTCAACCAGGTGACAAAGACCGTTCTGAAACGTTAGAAGGTGTCGTTTTTACACCACCAGAACAAATTCATATCAGCGGCTCGGGCTTAACAAACAACACCGCAGTGCGGCAAGCCGGGGAAAGTGAGGCTGCTTTTGAGCAACGTATTAGCAGCTTTACTTTTACACCAGAAAGCGGAGCCAAGCCGGGTGTCTATACATTACCGTTTACTGTAGAAGTGCTGGATACTGCACCGGGTACAGGAAAAACGGACAGGCAATCCTTCCCCGAGAAGATTAACCTGACGGTGACTCCCATCAATCACTGCACCAATATCGCCACGATGAATCAGGCTGGCCAGGAAGACAACACGGTAACAATCTCCGGTCTTTCAGCACGCCTAAACGATGCGGATGGTAGCGAAACTTTATCCGTGACCCTATCGGGCGTACCTGCCGGTGCCGTATTGAGTGAACAATCAGGGAAACTATTGCCCTTTAATGGACGTGGAGAATGGCAAGTTCCATCAGAACTCATTTCGGCCAACGGTGTGATCGAGCCCCTGAGTTTACAACCACCAAAAGATTTCAGCGGAATCATTAATCTGACCCTGAATACTTACAGCCATGAAAAATCCATAACCACCATTTGCACGGATCAAGCAACGTTCAGCGTTAATATCCAGCCAGTAGCCGACCACATAACCGCAAACTCTCTCGAAAAAGAATACACCGGGCAGGAAAACACGCCATTGTCGTTCGATCTTAATGCCCGGACAACAGACACCAACTCCGACAGCAAAGATCTCGTCGAAGGGCTGAAGATGACCTTTACCATCTCCGGAGATTCCAACACCCTTTTCCCTAAAGAGAGTGCTGCGATACAACCCACCCTGCAAATACCCGGTAGCCCTGTGATGTCATTTGTCGCGGCGGATTCAGGCTATTTCGCGTCAATGGAAACCAGCAGCGCTGTCATAAACCAGGTAAATTTCAACGCCGGTGATGGTTATGGCACAGCAAACATTTCCATTACTCTCCAGTCCGTTGATAAAACGACTGGAATGACCACCAGCTATGGTCCAGAAGTCATCAGAGAAAGTACTGTTCATATTCTACCCAAAAGCGATCTTCCCATTCTGGACGTCACTGGTAACCATATTTTTGCAACACCCAACACCGCTATCCCCCTGAATATAAACGCGTCTGTTATCAACCCCGCCATGGTTGTGAGTACACCAGTAGGTACCGAGCTTTATGTTGAAATCAGTGGCATACCAGAACATGCCAGTCTGGTGGACAGCCAGTTAAAACCGGTAGGGCTGGTTCTGAGCACAGGTTCAGTGGCGCTAACCAGCACTGAGTTAAATGACCTCTATCTGATAGACAGTCAGGTATCCAGCTATAACCTGAGCGTTCATGCAGTCTCCGATGTCGGCGACGGTGATCGTCAGACCAGTAGCGCAATACCCGTCAATGTTACGATATCTGCCGACCATCAGAACCTGATGGGCGTCTCTGGCGATAACATCCTCATTGCCAATGGCAGTGTTCCAGTGATTACTGGCGGAAGTGGTAACGATGTAATTGCTACAGGTGCCGGTAAAACCATCATCTACCCCGGCTCTGGTAATAATCAGATATGGGCCGGCAGCTATGGCTCCACAGAACATAATCATCAGGATACTTTTGCGTTTCAGACAGGCAACTCTGGTCGTACAAACATCCATAATTACGATCCGGGTGTCGATCATATTGACCTGAGTAAATTGTTGAAACTAAACGGCATTTGGGACAGCACCACGCTTGCAGAACAGGTCGTTATATCCGATGTGGAGGACAGCACCCAGATTACCGTTGAATCAGAAAATATATTACTGGACGCTGTACCCATGGATGTTCTGCTGCCCAACAGTTCGGGCATGACATCGGCACAGTATCTGAACACCCTCGTCAGCAGTGGCAATCTGGTGGTCTCTAACCAGTACGGTCATGACGGAACTGATATCCTGCACGTACCCACAGCATCAGAGCTGATCGGTGATGGTGTCGTGTATGGTGGTGGCGGTAACGATACGATCTATGCCAATAGTGAAGGCAGTAAAATTCAGGCGGGGCCCGGAAATAACCAGCTCATACTTGATGGCGAAGCTCATGCAAAAGATACGCTGTATTGGGTCAACAGTGATGCCGGCACAGCAGAATCGCCTTATCAAAATAAAGTCATCGGCTTTCAGCCCAATGAAGATGTTATTGATATTGCCAGCTACCTGCCAAAAGATGCTGTGGCAGACCCTTATCACTACATGAACCTAACCTATGAGAACAATAATACCTATCTTAACATCGCTAACTCTGAACCTGACCAATGGACCGACACCATTGAACTCACTGGCGTCGACTGGCTACAGGGGGGAACTTCAGAGGACGCTTTAAGACAGCAAATAGAACAGAACGCTCTCGTTACCGGCTTCCACTTGTAGAAATTCAACGCTTGCGTTTGCAATTTAACGTCAAAGTACACATATTGTGGTTCAAAGAAGATGACGTAATAACCACAATAAGTAAGGTTTCATCATGGAAGTACTGCAACACTGGCAGGGGTTTTATAACGACCTCTGGTTCTGGCAATATCCAATGGCAACACTGGCCATCAGCATGGCTTCTTTCTTACTGGTTGCCATACCCTGGACTATTGTCGCCTGGTTAGACCCTGAACCACTGCGAAAATACAAAATCCAGCAGAAGCCTTTCGAGTTTGACAAATATTTATGGCCCTCCATTATTAGAATCATTATTAACAACAGCATTCTTGCGGCACTTCTCGTAGCCGTCTGGCCATTAATGAAACTGACTGCCGTCCATAGTGGTGCAATGCCCGCCTGGTACGTCATCATTGCTCAGCTTATGTTTTTCCTATTACTGGATGACTTCCTTTATTACTGGATGCACCGCTATATGCACGAAAACAAGTGGCTGATGAAACATGTGCATAGTGTGCACCATCGCATACACAACACTTGTGGTATTAACGGCAACTACATGAACTGGTTGGAGTATACTCTTACTGCCGGCCTGACACTCGTTGGCCCAATGCTGGTAGGCGCTCACATTTATGTCGTTTGGTTATGGGTCGCTATACGCCAGATTGAAGGTGCAGATGGGCATATTGGATATGATGTCCCCTGGAATCCGGCACACCTTTTCCCAGTTTATAAAGGGCCGGTGTATCACGATTTTCATCATGCCAAGTTCAAGGGAAACTATGCGGGCTTTCTGCCCTATCTTGATGAATACCTTGGCAAAACCCACATTCCAGCCTATCTACGCTACCTGAAAGGACGAAGAGCAGGACTAACGCCTCAGCAGATCCATCAGCAGGAAAAAGAACTCAGGCTGTCTCGTCGTCAGACAATGAGAAAGCCTGAGGCTGCTGAAGTGTGAGTTGTTTTTTACGCAGCCTGAATTTCAACGGAGGTTGCTTCCTTCACCCGAGCAGGAAGCAGTCTTGGACCATTCATCAACAGCAACACAATCCATGCACAAATACTGAAGTAGCCTGTATGCCAGATCACAAAACCAACGCCACCCCACTGGCTCAAATCTCGTGTCTCATTCACCACCAACAGTGCATTTTTAACGGCTTGAATCCCAGTCAATATCTGATAGTTACCCTGTTTAAGGTTTTCAAGCACATGGGGCCAGTACTCAATAGGCAAGTGATAAAAGACAGAGTAACTGCAATAACCCACCAGCCAGGTAATGTTGATCCAAACGAAAGGCTTTATCAGCCTTAGCCCGAAGGACGAGTGATTGCTCACCGATACTGCCCGCAGTTGTTTAATCGCCAAAGGAAAAACTGAAATAAACGCCATTCCCCACAGGGTCTCTTCAATTGCAAAAAGCAGTTCAAACTTAGTAATCAGCGCTGTCGTCGCAAAGAATTGAGCGATAAATATACAAAGGAAAAGAAACTTGGGTGACTGACTCACCAGTGTATCAACAAAGGACTTTTCAGTAGAACGATACAACCTCAAATCATCATTCAGCTTAAGCATAGCTCCCATAAACAGCCCCGCAAAAGACAACTCTGCAAACAACGCCATACTGCGAATGAGTAGAGAACTGTTTGCCAATGTATCGAACCATGCCAGTTGTTCTAAATAGCTGGAAACAAAGATGGAGCGGTACAAAGCCACCGCTATAAAGATAACGCCCATCAGCTTCATCCGTTTCAGATAGGAGCTATTTTCAGGGCCACTCACTTTTTTTCGGAAAAATACCAAGGCGATGGTCAGGTTAATGATATTGATAAGAACAAGAACGCTCCACCATATCCATGCCCAGCTCAACTGTGTGCTTTCCATTATGAAGTCCTATTCTCTATGCCTGAATGCCAAAATACGACAATCGGCGTTTTTATTAGTATCCACGCACAATAGGAGAAGCACTGGGCAATTGCAACAATGAGAGCGCCCAATTGGCATAGGTGAGCATATACCCAAGATCATTCGCCATCGAGTGCTCTTCCAAAAATAGGTTAAGGAAGTAGTCATTTACCAGCTACAGTCTACTTTATAGTTGAATGATGGTTTGTAAGTACATTCCTCACTGATACGGGACAGTGAAGGTGGTCAAAGATAAGTTATCACAAAGGATCAAGACTCATGCTCGACTTTAGATTTCCCATAAAACGGAAGTTTGGTCAGATTGCATAATTTCAAAATAAACAACATCGACGAACTATTTTTTCAGGCTCGCTTATATTCGGTTTTTTTGTCTGAAAGCCTTTGGTTATACGGCTTTGCCCTTACCACAAACTAACTGGTCGGTCAGCCTATCAAAATCGAACTCATATTTTTGCCAATATCGGTTCCAACCCTCGCGAATTGGGAACCGGGGAATAATTTTTGAGAGCGCAGTTCTCATCATGCCAGCGGTCGTAGTGTCCTGATCTCGCCAGGGTAAACTCGAGATACTCAGGCATGCTTGATTTTTACAGACGGTCAGCAGTTGCAATAATGCATAGGCTGCCATTTTCAAATGCATCCATCGAAGAACCGATCTCAACTTTTGCTGCCACAGGTGGCGACAGCCGAAAGCGTGTTTGAGCTGATTGAACATCGGCTCAATTGGCCATCGCTTTCTGTAGCCTCGTAGAACGTCTAATCCTTCATGCTCTATATTGGTTGAGATGAATATCCTGCTTTCGGTTAACCCTTTGTCATTTTCAAAACGGCTCCAAACGACTCGCACCTCCCGGCCTTTGAGGAATTTGGCACGACAAATCATGGTTCGATAACGTATTGTACGATGCTTGCCGTACAACCATACGATAGCCTTGTGCTCCGATAATTTCTCCACTTCATCTGCCGTCATTTTGGTGCCGTATTTTCTGGGTCGTCCTCGTTTCTTTTTGAGGAGCTCCACCGGCTGTGCATATAGGGCACGATTCCTGGGTATTTGACCAATAACCTCTATACCCATTGCTAGAGTGGGTTCTATAGTGGGTTCTATCAAGGTTGCATTCATAAACCAACAGTCAGCAACCAGACGTAGCACTCTACCCCTTACTTCTTCTCGCACCACCTTGAGCATGGCAACAGCAATTTTCAGTTTACTGGTGTTTCCTGAAGCCGGCGCTGGAAATGAGATGATTGGAATAGCGGTAAATATTTCGTCTGCCG
>NZ_LUTV01000007.1:263639-266254 GCF_001646945.1 Endozoicomonas ascidiicola | reverse complement strand
AAAACCATAACGTACGACAATGGAAAAGAATTTGTTCAGCATGAAGAGGTTGACAAAGCGTTGAAGTGTGACAGTTACTTTGCTGCTCCGTATCACTCTTGGGAAAGAGGTCAGAATGAGAATGCTAATGGGCTACTCAGGCAGTATTTCCCCAAGTCGATGGAGCTTAATAACGTTACAGAAAAAGAAGTCATCATAGCGGTTGATAAGCTGAATAATAGACCTAGAAAATGCCTTGACTACAAAACACCTTATGAGGCTTTCAAAGAGTTAACTGGGATTGATGTAAGAAAAGTTATGGGTTATGTATTTATTACTTGAATTCAAGATGGAAGAAATACCACTTTCAGCTCAAAAAAAAGATTCACAAAGATAAACACGAACCATTACAACAAGTCTGAAGAGAAAAAAAGATCTACAGATCCGGTCTACTATCCAGTAGATCCAACCTCAAAAAATTCAAACATGTGGAAAGAAATCAGTAAATTAGTTGAAGCAGATGATTTAAATGGCGTAGACCCAAAAGTCATTGCCGAAAAAGTAAATGGCACATTCGAAAGAACCACTGACAACAACATTAGATTCGACCCAAACAGCTTCATGCCTGCTGTTTTTTTCAACCATGCCACTATTGATTGATTTAAACATATGCCATCAAAACGACATTCTAGATTATTTCAATGACAGCGGAATGCCAGCCGACAAAGATTTCAACCAGATTAAAAAAACTCTATCCCTAAAATCAATTAAAGAAACTCTTGCCGACTGCCCTGACTCCGTCAAAAACAACATATATATAGAAAAGATAAATGCATTACTATTTACTCAAAAAAATACACATCAATTAAAACCATCAATATTCGAAGGTATTAATGAAAAAAGTACATTTATAGACTTTTTAAATATGAAAATGAGTTTTCTTGTAAAGCAGGATATGGAAACACTCTTTGATAAAGTTACTAAAAAACAACAATCATCAACTAGACCAGAAACAGAAGAGTCAAGCAAACCTCAGAAAGCCGACAAGAAAGACAATACTGACTCCAAAACAGCACCCGACGCTGGGTGTAATTAAAAGTGTTCAACAGTCTGTAATTTTGTGAATTTTCTATTTTTGATACCGAGTATTCATGCGGGGTAACAGCTGATGAAATTTGAATTTTCACCACATCGGGAACACTTTTAATTACACCCCCCGACGCTTCTAGCAAAACCACGAAGCCAACAAAGAACAACAAAGCGAAAACTGAAAATCAAGAGCAAGCCAAGAAAGATTCCTACAAAGCCTCTGAGCCATATAAGATGTCAGAACCACAGAACACTTATGGTTACTGGCAACAGATGAAAAAGCTTGTTGCAAACGATATAGATCACGGTACCGGTGATGAATTAGTTGCGCAAAAATTAAACCAGATTTTCGAGCAATCTGATGTTTCGGGTGTTTGCGATGTGAAACGATTTAAAGCGAAGTCATTCCTTAATGTACTTGCAGCAATTCCCGCTCTTTCCTGAACCCTAACAGCTGCAAGATTTACAGAGGAGGTAGAAAAACACAGCCCGCACAATTCTTCGACTAAAATCACTGATTAMTCAATCTTTGTCGTCGGTATAGTTATGGGTACGGCCATTCAGAAAAATATCAGACATTTCAGTGCGTCTTACTTGATAAAAACAGTGTCCGATTGCTTTGAAAATATTCCAGACCACCGCCCTAATAAAAGYAGTATTCCCTTTGGYAATTTCCCAAAAKCAGCTTTTGCAGTGATGCATCAAAAATTTGATTCGCTCCTGGGATTTGACGAAGAGCGGCTTGAGCCAACCTGCTGTTATAACCTGGAAAAACTCTATCATGTTAAAGAGGGCAAAGTACCTTCTGATACGCGCATGAGAGAAGTCCTTGACCCGATAGATCCCGTGGAATTCAAGAAACCATTTAAAGAACTATTCTCGATCATTCAGCGTAACGGAGCCCTTCAGGGATACACCTTTAATTGTGGAAAGTTAAAAGACCATTACTTACTGCCCATTGACGGCRCCGGTCTTTTTTATTCAGACACCAGCCGTTGCGCTGATTGCTGCGTCAAGAATGAAGGGAAGAAAAATGAAACCTATTACCACAATATAATGGGTGGCTGCCTTGTTCATCCCAACAGAAAAACCGTTATTCCCTTGGCGCCTGAAGCTATTTGCCGCCAGGATGGTTCCACAAAAAATGATTGCGAGAAAGCCGCAATCAGACGGTTTTTGGCTCAGGTAAAAAAAGACCATCCTCGTCTACATCTGGTCATTCTTCTGGATGGCTTATACGCCGACAACCCTACGGTAGCAATGATCAAGGAGTTTGGATGGCACTACATTATCGTCGCAAAGGATGGAAATCATGTGGCACTTATCGAGGCCATGAATGCGCTTTATGATCAGGGCGAGGTCCATCATCATACCGTTGTTGATGCACCAAATAAGACGACACATAAATTCCGTTACGCTMATAAMGTGCCACTCAATCTTCAAGATGATACTGAACACGTTAATGTGCTTGATTACATTGAAATCGACAAAAAAGGCATTCAGCACTTCTGGTGCTGGGTCAGCGATATTGAATTAACCAATAACAC
>NZ_LUTV01000007.1:254047-261972 GCF_001646945.1 Endozoicomonas ascidiicola | reverse complement strand
GATTCATCGTGATTTACGAAACAGCCAGGTTTGATCGGGGTGACAATCATTTCCATACTGCAGAAATGTCTGTAGGTGTCTCATTGTTCTATCAAATAGTGCTTACGACAATTTTCTGATAATGGATTGTGTCGTATATTCATCGGGAGTGGCTGCCCAGATGTTTGTTACCAAAAAACAATTTAAAGTTGAAGTTGAACTTGATCGTTACACGGCAAGGGTAAATTTCAATAAAGCACAGAAAGAAGCCAAGGCGCACCGAGAACAGGCGAAAAATGAAAGGGCAAAACGTGAAAAGGCAAGACAGAAAGAAGAGAATGCAGAAAGTAACGCCCGCTATGAGAAAACTCGTCAGGAAAATGCCCGCAAACGCAGAGAAAGGCGAGAGCAATTCCGCCAAGAGCAGGAACAGAAACAGAAACAGAAGCAATACAATCGATCCCGTCAGGAAAGGGAACACTACAGACATCATTATAATTTTGACAGCGGCTTTGGAGCAGGTTTCGGAGCAGGGTTTGGTGGGGCAGGCACTGGATATCATTCAAAATATATCGGTCATGGCCAGAACCGTTCAGGCGGACAGCAGTTCTTTACTGATAATGCTCCCCCAAAGGTCAATGACTATCCAAAATCCACTAACAAAACATTAAATGATTTACTGGCTCGGTTTTATGGTAAGTCTATGGATAATATCGGTGATGCGATGGCCATTCTGTGCATCAAGGGAGATGACCTTTCTGCAGGAATCGTGAAAAAAGCGTATCGAAAACTGTCGTTACAATATCATCCAGATAAGTTCAAACCTGAAGGTCTGAGCGATGCTGAAGCAACTTTACAGAAAAAACAGTATGAGGAAATTTTTAAACTGATTAGTAATGCCAACACCGCATTGGAAAAAATGGTCCATTAATCGACCAACGCTACTGACACAGAGTGCCAGTAGCGTTATTCATGCTCAGATTTAGGATTAATGCTGCAATGGCAAATCGCTAAAACAATCCATGGAAGTACACTCCATTCTGGATACCTCTGCTTGATAGGCTGATTTATGCGGCTCACCAAAGGAACGAACTACCAGCTTGCCCTTATTCTCCAGCAAACGATCCAGAGCAGCCTGCATATCCGCCGGCGTCAACTGACGAACCGCTTCCGCAATCCGTTCACGGTTATCAAAATCCGTTTCACCACTGGCAATGCCTTGCCAGAACCGATTGTTGCGCTCATCCTGGTTATCATCTTTCTTTAGCAGATCGCCGATCAGGCCCTGGCGATACTGCTCCAGCTCTTCATTGGTCAGGCTGGCAAAGGCTGCTTTCTGGGATTGCAAAAACTGCTCAACTCGACCCTCAAGACCTGTGGGATCCAACTTTGGCGATTGAACAACAAAGATAATACCCGGATGCTTTTCAAACGGCCTTGGCCCGGCAAACACCACATAGCCCAACTGTTGCTCAGTACGCAACGCATTAAAGAATGGATTCGCCAGTAACCGACCTAATAATGCATATTGTGCCCGCTCGCGATTACCGGTCTCCGGTAGTTGGTAATAACTGATCAGCATGGAATCGTCGTGTTCAATATCCATGGTGACCACACGATCCGTGTCGCCCAGCAGGTGATAAGGAAGATCAAAACGATCACTGCGATTGGTATCACTTAACAAATAGCGTTCAACCATCGCTCCCATTTGCAGGGCACTGGCTTCGCTATGGTTGCCGAGCACCAGCATCTCCACATGAATATGCTGATAGAAGGCGTTGGCATACTGTTGCAGCTGTTTCCAGGTGACCTTCTCTGCCGCGTTCAATAACGTGGCGTCGTCCGGATAACTTGGGTAAGCCAACTGGCTCAGAGCATCCAGCCCCAGGCGGTAAGGTGTATGGAACTGTTTGTTCTTCAGTGAACGAAGCAGTACCGCCTTTTCCTGCTCAAAAGCGTTTTCCTGGGGATTAAACGTTTTCACCGCTTCCAGAATATCTTCAAGCAATAGTGGTTGTTTATCAGAATAACCCGACAAACTGATCATCACCCCTCGACGCCCGGCAGTGATACTGTAATTCAACCCCGCTTCTTTAGCTGGATAACCATACTCGTTCAAACTTCTGGACAGTAGCGCTTTATAAAGCTGCACCATCACATTTTCAGCCGGTGTTTTCGACGCTTCTTCCGAAGAAATCATGACCCGGATATTTCCCCGGGGCATGCCAAAGCTGGTATCGGCAAGATTCCAAAGACGAAGCCCTGACTTCTCCAGAATCACCTTTGGATTGCCGATACGGCTTCCTTCCACTAAGTCCAGATTATCCGCAATAAAGGGGTTGGGTTCAGGAATGGTCAGCTCACGGTCGACTTCAGGCGTACTCAGTCGTTTAACCAATGCCGCCGGGAGCTTTTCAATGCTGTAAGCCGTTTCAAAATAAGGCTCTACTTTATCCGTGGGCAAACCTTGGGCAATCACCACCTGACGAAGATTCTCCGGGGTCATCTTATTGAGATAACTCAGAATCAATTCCGGATCATAGGCTTCGTATATATAGTTCGCTTCCAGCAGATGTTCCGCCGGCAAATAATGCATTCGAGATGCCAGACCCGAAACGGTCTGCTGAGGATTACGATCTTCCTGGAAACGGAAACCCAGCTCTGCCACCTGTTTGCTTTCCTGATACAGGCTGGCCTGCATGCCTTCTTGACGAATAAGATCGAGATAATCAAAAACAATGGCGGTAATGTCGTCGACTGTTTTCAGCCCTTCTGGCGTCAGTTCCATGCGAATATTGAATTCACTGTATTCACCGGGCAGATCGCTGCCGTAGGACGCTAAAGAGTCGATCCAGCCACGGTCTTTCAGATAACTGTGCAGACTGCCCTTGCCTTCATAACCGACAATTCTTGCCAGATAGCCAAGGGGTTTAAGCTGGTAATATTCCTGCGTGCTTGGCAGCGGAAAACTCAACGACAGAACACGAGTGTCTTTCAAAGGCACGATATTAATACGCACCTGAACTTCATCATCCGAATAGGGCGCTTTACCAATCTTTAACTCTGGATGAGTACCGGAAGGCACTTCACTAAAAGAGGCCTTAACCCATTGTTCAAGCGTATCTAACGACTCTTTACCATAAACCACCACGCTCATATTGGAAGCAACGTAGTATTTTTCATGGAAGTCTTTCAAGGACTGCCACAGTTGACCATCGTCGTTATTCAGAGTGTCCAGGCTGCCAATATTGAACCGGCTTTTCGGGTGATCTGGATTGGACGTTTTGTTGGTGGCCATAAACAGACGCCAGCCGTCTTCCCGGGCGTGGAGTCGGTATTCAGAATCCACCGCGTTCTTTTCCCGCTCGACATATTCCGGGTCCAGCTTTGGCGCGATAAAAAATTGAGCTAACCGATCCATTGCCGGTTGAAACTGGTCACTATTGATATCGAAATAATAATTGGTGCGGACATCCGCAGTATAAGCATTACTGCCACCGCCGTTGGCGCGGATAAACTCAGAATAGCCATCCACGTCCGGATATTTTTCCGTCCCCATAAACAACATGTGTTCAAGGAAATGCGCCAGACCAAGGCGATCATCCGGATCCTGATAACTGCCAACATTCACATCCACCGCAGCGGCAGACTTGTCGGTATCGGCATCAGAAATCAGCAGTACCTTCAAACCGTTATCCAGAGTCAGATACCGGTAATCCCGATCATCCGCCGGGCTTTTAATCACATCGCCAGGTGTCACCAGGGCTTCTCTCTCCGTCGTCATTGAACAGCCTGCTATTGAAACCATGGTTAATACTCCTGCAACCATTGACACCAGTTTGGTAAACATATCAGTTTTCACAGTCTGAGCACCATCACTCCACAGAACATTGTCTGTGCGTCGAATTATGTATGTAAACAATGCAAAGAATTTATTGTTACCTATTCGTAAGCCATAAAGATAGAGGACTTGGCTGTTTTGACGACTTTTTACCAAGAGCAGACTTAATTATATTCAGTGATGAACGCTGGAACTTTTGCGCTTTTTCATAGAAAATCCCGCTTTTCCCTTTTCCCGTCAGACAGTCCTTCCCATGAAATTCCCCGGTCGCCGAAAGATCAAGCATTACTTCCCGGTCAACACCAACAACCGCTTCGACATGGAGAGTTCGGTGTTTGGTCAGACCAACACCTATGCCTGTGGTATCGACCAGAATCTGGTAGACATCACCGCCCGTGTTGACCTTTCCGTTCTAAACGACTTTGGTTTAGACAAAGGCGCTTCACAGTGGATTGATGATGACACCGCCAATCGTCTCTACGAGTTCCTGACCGACAATGAGTTGATTGAAGATCAGTTTGCCGGCGGCACCATTGGCAACACACTGCACAATTATTCGGTGCTGGCAGACGACCGCTCGGTTCAGTTTGGCGTGATGAGCACGAACATTCATGTGGGCGATTACGCCTATCGTTATCTATGCAATACCAGCAGCAAAGTAGACCTGACTTATCTTCAACCGGTGAATGGCGCGATTGGTCGCTGCTTCGCCTTAATTACTGACGACGGTGAACGTACGTTTGGTATCAGCCCGGGTCTGATGAATCAGCTCAGCCCTGAGTTTATAAATGAAGAGATTATTGCCGAATCTTCTGCGCTGGTGTTGTGCGCATACACCTTAGCCAATCCGGAACTGCCCATCTACCACGCGATGATTCACGCGGCTGAATTGGCGCGAAAGCATGACGTCCCTGTCATTTTAACATTGGGCACCCGTGGTCTGGTGAAAGCCATCAAAGAACCGTTGCTGAGTTTTATGAACGACTACGTCAATGTAGCGGCCATGAATGAAGAAGAGGCAGAAGCACTCACCGGTGAGTCTGACCCGGTTCAAGCTTCCGAACAAATGTTGCAGTATGTTGATATGGTTCTGCTGACCGCCGGTGCTGAAGGACTTTACCTCAGTGGTTACACTGAGAAATCCCTGGCTCGCGAAACGGACAACCCGATTCGTTCCGGCGCCATCAGTGACTTCAACCGTTTTGAATTCAGCCGCCCTCTCTTTCAAAAAGATTGCGAAGAACCCATGAAGGTGTATTCGCACATCAGCCCTTATATGGGCGGACCCAAGAACATCAAAAACACCAACGGTGCCGGCGACGGCGCGTTAGCCGCCTTGATTCATGATATGGCAGCCAACCATTACCACCGTCTGGTGCTACCAACGTCCAGCAAGCACAATAAACAGTGGATTACTTACTCTTCATTTGCACAAGTGTGCAAATACGCAAACCGGGTCAGTTTTGAAGTGCTGGCTCAGAGTTCACCCCGATTATCGCGGGCATTGCCTGAGCGGGAGATGAGCCTGGAAGACAGTTATTGGGATCAGTAATAGAAAATTGAACTAAATTGTTTATCCAAAGGACTAAAAGGTTATTTGGATAAACACTATGTTATCAAAAGCAGTAACAACTTACGGCAGCAGTATTAGTGGACACTTTATTCTGCCCAATCGATTCAAATTGCATCCAGGTTCCACCCAAACAGTCAAATCCATTTCTACACAAAGACCCGAGACATACGGCGCTGAAGCCACTGCAGTTTGTGATAGAAATGTTAAAAACAATGCTACCAACCAAGTTTATATACAACATATTCTACAAAAATTATATTCATCAAACCCAAGCCAAAACATTGCCTGCGGGATCGATCAAACGATTTTCGATATAACCATTACCGGGGTTGACGACTCTGTGCTGACAACATTAGGACTTGAAAAAGGCCAGTCTCAACTTATCAATCAAAATCAATCGGAACAGCTGGAAAGGCTAATCAACAATAACAAAAAAGCCTGTGTTGAAAATGCAGGTGGCACCATTGGTAATACATTGCACAACACCTCAGTTCTTTCCGGCGCCTCAACCACATTATTTGGAGTGATCAGTGAGGCCTTGCCAGGCAACCGTGCCTTTCATTATTTACGCAATAGCTTTAATGGTATGAATTTAAACGATCTTTGCCTTATTCAAGGAGGACAAATTGGGTGCGCCTATACGCTGATTTCTAATGATAGCGAACGCACTTTTGGTGTATCTCTCAGCGATGTTAATCAGCTGCCTGCTGAAGCCATCAAAGCGCTGGTCATTCAAGAATCCTCTTGCCTGGTTATGTCAGCGTACCCATTAGCGGATGAGAGCCAACCGATATATGCCGCATCGCAACGCGCAGTAAAACTTGCCCATCAATACCACAAACCCATTCTTATGACCCTGGGCAGTGCAAATCTTGTGCAACATATGACGACTGAACTGCAGAACTATCTATCCCAAAATATCATGGTCGTTGCCATGAATGGAGATGAAGCACAAGCGCTCACAGGGAAACCGGATATTCCGACAGCTGCTATGAAGGTGCTTGACTATACAGACCTGGCACTCATCACTGATGGAAAAAATGGACTGTATTTCTGTGGTTATATTGATCGCCCATATTCTTTTCAGCCATACGAATACCAAAATAATGGGCGCGAACCAGAACAAAGCATAAAAATCAATCAATACACTAAGAGTTATCCGGCACTTAAAATAAACTGCCTGTCACCCTACAAAATCGTTTGTCATGAACCCGCCTGCATGAAAAACCAAGACATGATCGTCAACACCAATGGAGCAGGAGATGCCGCAATGTCAGCACTGATTCATTGCCTGCGCATTAGTGACAATCCTTTTTCACCCGACAACAAAGGATCGGCACTGCCGTTAACCCATACTACGTTTTCAGAAACAGCCATGTATGCCAATTGGGTCAGTAAACAGGTTGTGCAACAAGTGTCTCCAAGGTTATTGAAAGCTCTATAGGTGACCGAATAACCCCATAAAAGAAACATACTTTGCTCCTTTGGTGTGAGGTATTAATGATGGTACAAAAATACACGACAAGGTACTCTCTCATGTACAGAGAATAAAAATACGGCATAGTCATGAGCCTGTTTGAACGGGTCAATTACCAAGGCGTTGAAGGTATTCGCTGCCGTCGTAAAAATAGCGTAAACACCTCATTTATCACCTATCGAATAGGCGATACGATTATCGATACCGCGCCGGCTAATCAATGGCAGTTCGTAAAACCTTTTTTCCAAGAACAGCCAATACGACAGATTTTATTAACCCATCACCATGAAGACCACAGCGGCAATGCAGCCCGGCTAAAAGCGCTTTCCGGTATTACCCCAATGGGTTCTCAAGGAACCTGCCTCATCATGGAAAAAGGTTTTCCATTCCACTGATACAAAAATACATCTGGGGCAGCAGCCAACCAGTCGCACTCGCTCCATTGCCAGAATGGATAGAACTTGATGATGGTAGCTCGCTGGAAGCCATTGCTGCTCCGGGTCATGCAGAAGATATGATCTGCTTCTATTGGCCGGATAAAGGCGCAGTCTTTACCGTTGATCTGTACCTGTCACGTAGCATTCGCTATATGCGTGATGATGAAAACCTTGCCATTCTTATCAATAGCATTCGGGACGTACTGACCAAAGATTTTGATACTCTGTTCTGCCCTCATCGCGGCGTGGTTGAAAATGGCAAAACGGCACTGCAGGAAAAATTGAATAACCTCCTTGAACTGTGCGAGCAGTCTCAACAGCTTCACCACCAAGGCCAAACCATCAAGGAAATCACCAAAACCATTCTAGGAGCCTGTCGGACTTAGAACAACTTTTGAGTATAATACCCGCAAGATCGTAAAAGACAGCCAGCCAATGAACAAATGGACTTTCAGACCCATTGACCGAGACATCCCTGACTTTTTTCCTGCCACTGTTCAGGATTATCTGCCAGAGGTGCATCTTGCTCGCTTTGTTGTAGAGGTGGTTGAGCAGCTAGACCTCACACCTTTGATCAGCGCCTATAAAGGAAGGGGTTCTAAAGCCTGGCATCCATCC
>NZ_LUTV01000007.1:243935-251317 GCF_001646945.1 Endozoicomonas ascidiicola | reverse complement strand
TCGATTCTCTGAAAGAGCAGTTCGTAGGTAAAGCAATCGTGGTCGCTGGGAAGCAGGTCAAAGATGTTGGTTGGAAACAGCAAATGCTGGTTGAACTCAACAGGGCTATCCTTGAATTTTGGAGGTGGAGACATTTGGCATCATTATATTTGGTTTTGAGGTTTATCATAACTGATTTGGCTATTCTCGGTCAGCCTCCTAGGTGCTGAAGACGGTGTCAGTTACATGAGTGGCTATAGCATGTCAAAACGCAACCTTATCCGGGAGTCGCTGAAAGTGGCGCTGTAACCTTCAGCCAGTTACAATCATCAGTCATTATCTAAGACCGTGCCGCCATGGATATCAGTCACTTAAGAGAAGAGTACACTCAAGCAGGCCTCAACCGGGACAACCTCGATGAGAACCCGTTTGCCCAGTTCGAGTTATGGTTTCAACAAGCAGAACAGGCGCAACTGCCTGAGCCCAACTCAATGAGTTTGGCGACAGCTGACGCTGACGGCGTTCCTTCTTTAAGAACTGTGTTGCTCAAATATTTTGATGATTCCGGTTTTGTGTTCTTCACTAACTACAGCAGCAATAAATCCAAAGACATCACCAGCAACCCACAAGTTGCCATTATGTTTCCCTGGATTCCCCTTGAACGACAGGTCATTGTGCGCGGCCGGGCAGAAAAGATTTCTACTGCTGAATCTCTGAAATACTTCACCAGTCGTCCGGAAGGCAGCCAGCTTGGTGCCTGGGTTTCTCATCAAAGCTCGGTCATCACTGGCCGCAAAGTGCTGGAGATGAAGCTGGAAGAAATGAAACGTAAATTTAAAGAAGGAAAAATCCCACTGCCGGATTTCTGGGGTGGCTATCGCGTCGTGCCTGAGAAAATCGAATTCTGGCAAGGCCGACCAAGCCGACTCCATGATCGCTTTCTCTATACACGACTTCCGTCTAACAATTGGCAAATAGAACGGTTGGCACCTTGAGGATTCGAACATGAGTCAGGAAGCTGCAGCACGCATTGCCGTCAGAGAGTCTCTGATTGATCTGGTCAATCAAAACCAGACGTTTCGAGAAGCGGTCGAAGCGGATAACGGCTTACCGGTCTGGATTATGGAAGCCGGAGAGAACGACGACGCCCGCTCAATGGCGGCGAATGCTGCGACAAAACTGACGTATCTCGAAACACAGAATAAACAGGAAACCGCAAGGCTGACAGGTTTGATTGGTGTTTCTGCCACCACCATGGAACTTGGGCAACAACTGAATCAGTGTCGTGACGATTTCAAAACAGCCATCGCCAATTTTCGTAAACTCTTTGGCGACAGTGTCGAAGCCATTGAACAGGCATCTGAAGATTTACGAGATGGGTTATTAGGTGGTTTACAGATCAAACATCTGCATTTTGTGCAATGCTACCGGCAACTGAAACTGTTTCCCGAACCGCCAAAGCGTGTTGGTTTCAGCTGGGCTGCCAGCCACAGCGGTACCGTTCGATTAACGGCAGAAGAAGCCATTGAACACTTCCAGAAAAAATACATCGCCTCCGTTGCCATCAATGACGATATACGACTATTGGAATGTATGCCAAAGACAGAAGTCGTTATTATCAAGCGCATACTGGCTCCCCATCTGCGAGCCAACATCACCTGGTCAAATGATATAAAAGCACTGAGGGATACCGATGCCACTCTGAAGAAACATTATCCGGCACAAATTAACTCACCTTTGCCGTTGTTTATTCAGCTGACTCCCGGACAGCCGCTACCAGAATTCAACCGTATCCGACCTTTTGATCCAACAGCCAGACAGGAACGGCTACAACGCAGCGATGCCCGCCTGGTGAAAATCAACGATAATCCTCATTCAAGGATTTATCGCTACGCCTGATAAAAGTCAGGCTTCCAGCGAAGGCAGATAAGCTTCCAGATCCGTACACCCACCGACGTATTGTTCACCGTGAAAAATCTGCGGCACGGTTTCTACGGTTTTACCCACGGTCTTGGAGAGATCCGCCTTGCTGATGCCTTCTTCGTAGATATCAACGTACTTATAAGGATACCCTTTTGCATCCAGCAACTGTTTGGCACGAACACAGAAGCCGCAACCCGGGCGACCAAAAACAGTAAACCTTTCCATTATGATGCTCCATTGGATTAGTAATCAGGATCGCACTATAACGCCAGGAGATGGCCTTTGGCATTCAATATTTTTACTGCCTCTCTTAGCGCCACACGTCCCTGCTTCTCACCAGAATAATCACAGACTCTAACGACGGATGCCCATGACTGATTCTGCAGAACACGCCGTACCAGAAGACTGACATCCACAGTTTCAGGCGTATCGGATAAAGTAATCAGAACAATGGCTTTTTTGATAGCGTGAACACAGTTTTCATATTGCCGCTGACCTTCACAAAAGGAATATAATTCCTGCCAGTCACGCTCTGACATCTGCCAAAGCCCGTGACGTTGAACATCATCAGACAAACTCTTGAAGAGAGCCGCCACCAGTTCAGGATCAAAATCACGCAGCTCATCCATTAACAACCAGTGGAACTGGTCAATAAAAGCCCCTTTGGCTTCTGCAACCAATTGACTGCCAGCCGCCGAAATGGGTTTTAACATCATGGCAGAATGAGTGCCACTGGCCGAATCTCGGGTCAGCCCGACTCTGACAGCCTCGTAACCAGAATCCGACCAAAACGTCAGAAGGTCCTTAGTTACACCGTACAGAGTTCCTAAATAATCAACACCCTGTTCTGTTGCAAAGTCCTGAAAAGCAATCAGCATTTCCTTTCCCAGCCCTGAGCGCTGACAGTCCGGATGAACGGCAATTCGAATTACCCTCATACCCGACAATGCAATAGCATCCGGCAAACCAAGATGATTACTCAGGGACTGAGGCAAAAGATGGCCACGCACCCGCCGCTGACCAAGCCAGATACCGTCCTGCAACTCGGGTTCAATACCACCTTCTCTTGCAGCAAGCAGCACGCCCACCAATTTTCTCTGGGGAGAAAAAAGACCAAAGGTTGATATGTTGCCACCGTCCAATAATTGTCTTAAATCGAACGGACTGGTTTGGTAATGAGCCAGCACCAAAAGACCAAACAATTGCTGCAGCAACGTTTCATCAGCAATCAGCGCCTGCGGTGACAACTCACGGAACTGGCAAAGCTTTGGATCAAAGGATTCGTCGTCTTCGATCTCAACAGGCGCGGCATTTAATAACAACGCGGAAAACACAAACGCTTCCAGAGGGTCTCCTGCCCGCCACCGGACGGGCTCCGTCAACCTGGTTTCCTGCCATTGAGGTGCTTGCTCATTGAGTATCTTTTTAAAACGTATGGCAAAACCACGCCCAGTACCTTCGTAGCCATGAACCGTGGTCGCATAAACAAGGCGGCTGTAACTCTGCAGCATAATTTCCAGCAGCGGGGTGGGTATGGCGGCAGCCTCATCCACCAGTAAAAATGAGGTTTCCGGTTGGGTGCGAATAAGATCATCTGGCGAAATAAAGCGCACTTTTGCCATCAGTTCAGCGCTGTTGTTTCCCAGCTCATGTTGCAGATGGAAAAAAAAGACATCTGCCGTTTTTCTTGCCGGAGCAGTAATGAGAATTTGCTCAAGCCCTTCTTTAAGCAGCTGCGCTGCGGCAATGCCCAACGCAGCACTTTTACCTCGACCACGGTCTGCAGTCATCACCAGAGGGCGACGACGGTGGCCTCGTACCACTTTATGTATCGCCTCCACGGCTTGCTGTTGGGATAACGTTTTGTAGGGTGACGAAGCAATATCCTGAGGAATATCAGACGACGGTGACCGTTGTTGAATCCGAATTTCACCACTTTGACACCAGAGCGATAATTGATCAGAAGTGCGAACCAGAGCAGACAATCTCTGCAAATACCAACCTGAAACCGCTTCCTCCGATTGGGGGTACACCTGCATCCGTCGATGTTCCGGGTCTGCATAATAACGCCAGTCATTCAGCGGTGGCACGAGCAGAACGAACAAACCACCGGCGCATAATGTGCCGCTGATCGCCCCAAACGCATCCACATCAAAACCGGCGAACGCATCAAAAATAATATGCTGATGCTCTCGACCTAACCGTTCACGGGTTTTGTTTGCTTTTATGAGCTCAATATTGGCAAGGTCGGCACAGCCTAAAGCTGGCAACTCTCCCTGCTCGCCAACCCACAGTAATTTTTGATTATTTAACAGCCCTACGACTTCTGCCGCCTGATCAAAACACCAGCTCTTTTCACCGGAGAGCACTAACAAACGACGCTGGCCACATTGACTGGCCGCCGTTGTCAGTGACCGAACCAGATCTTGAATAATCGAAGTCGACTCATCCATACCGATCAGGACTCTTTCACCTCAGAATCCCCATTGTCGGATTCATCCAGCAACAGATAGGCTTTTTCAATCACTACCGGCTCAACGGGAACATCACCATAAGGGCCTCTATTGCCAGTCTTTACACGGGCAATCTGGTCAACAATGTCCATCCCTTCAACTACACGCCCAAAAACCGTGTATCCGGGCTTGCGGGACTGGCCATCCAGAAAATGATTATCTTTCAAATTAATAAAGAACTGCGACGTGGCGCTATCAACAATCTGTGTGCGAGCCATCGCTACGGTTCCACGATGATTTTCCAAACGACCACGCTGCATGGATTCATTTTTAATGGGTTTCTCAGTTTCTTTCTGAGTCATGTCCGGCGTAAAGCCACCGCCTTGAACCATAAAACCATTAATCACCCGGTGAAAAATCAAACCGTCGTAAAAGCCGTTGTCCACATAGTTAATAAAATTACTGACCGAAACAGGCGCTTCGGCTTCCGCCAGATCCAGAACGATGTTCCCTTTATTGGTCTGCAGAACAACCTGACTCACAGCATCGACAACGGACTCTGGCTTACCACCCTGCTCAGTCGCCAGAGTATAACCACTCACCATGATAAACAGGCTGGCCAGCAACCACTTTCCAAATACGTTCATTTCTCACCCTTGAATCGTTACATGTTCGTTAATAGTAAATGCACTGAAGGCAAAACAAAAAGCGCATTACATAATAACCGAGTACATGAAGCAGGAAATAGAAATATGCGCTGCGAGGTCTTGCAAATAGCGAGCTATTGGGTAATATACGCAGCGTCTTGAGGGATCACTCCATTCAAGACAGCGTCGGAGCGTAGCGCAGCCTGGTAGCGCACCACAATGGGGTTGTGGGGGTCGGAGGTTCAAATCCTCTCGCTCCGACCAAATCTTCTCACCCTATTTCTAATTATTATTTCCCAGCTTATCTTTGAACCTATTCTGAATATATCACTCAGTATTCTTTTATCTCTTCAAAAAGCCAGAGAAAGATTATCATGGGATTAGATACTAAAGAGTCAGGGTCAACATCCCTTCCTAATATCTACCTTAAAGCTCCACATAGTACTACCAACGATTCAACGAGACACATAACATCTTATGGAAGACTTGCTCGCTACAACGAAGCGGTCTGTAACCGCGCATTCGAATTACTGGCTTGGAGCGTGAGATCGCCTCTTGAGGCAAGAAAGATTCGCGAAATAGGTATACAAGACAAAAGCGAACCCAGGCTTTTATAAAAATCCATCTAATAAGAAAAACTCCGCTAAGCGCTGAGTTGTACTTCGTTCCCATGCTCCAGAGGCTGTCGCCCCCCTGGTTCCCATGCTTTGCGTGGGAACCCATACTTCTAACCCATTGTAATTAAAGGCTATGCATTCCCACGCAAAGCATGGGAACGAGATGTTTGGGGTTTTGCGACACCCTCGCTCCAGCGTGGGAATGAGGCTATAGACTTTTTATAGGGGGAATTCTTGATATTAAAAACACCCCCAGACCGAGGGAGCGTCATCAATCCCCGTAGGTCGGTAATTCTGAAAGAATTGCCGACATCTCGCAGGCCTATAGGTGCTGATTGTCGGCAATCCTTTGGGTTACCGACCTTGTATCTACGACACTTTCCCACAGAAAAGAGGCTGTCGCAAAAGCACTGGTTCCCATGCTCTGCGTAGGAACGAGATCATAACGTACCAGCAAAAGCTTGTTCACTAAGAGAGTTGAATAGATGCTCCAGCCCTAAATTAACTTGTTTGCACTCTCCAGTTTCTTCTTGGTAGTAAAGTAGATACATGCAAACCTATCTTGTGTATCTATTGGCGTTAGAGTCAGCGGTACACTGTTACAAATTGTCTTGTTCATATAGGGTACTGTCGTATTTGATGCCATTTTGATCATATATGATTTTTGAAATGACAATGCATACATCAGAAAAATCTGGTTTACATCCGGTGATTTAAGGAAAGCATGTAACTGTTGATTTATAACCATGTCACCACCTGCAATGGAAGTAATTACTCAAAAACCCGTTTTTAGCCCACACGACACCCAACGTGCAGCACGTTCTATTTCATCTGCCAACCTCGGGAATGTCCCGCTACCTGTCAGCCTATCTGTTAAATAGTGCCAGAATGAAAGCCCGTATTGTCTGCAGGTTTTCTTAAGACTTGCAAAGGTATCCAGACTCTGTCGTCCGCTCTCGCTTTTGGTGCCACCACTGATTTTACGCCGTTTGACGTGCTCCCTAATCTGACTTTCACTGAGATTGTTATGTAAAGGCAACTCCAGATGATCCAGAACCATCAGCAGCTCTTCCTCAATCACTGCTAAACCTGATAATCCTTCCTGCAGGGCTGAACAGCCGGTTTGTGTCTGGATAAGGCTCTTAAAAGCCAATCTGATTCTGGCTGCTTTTTCATCCGATGGAGATGCTTTGAACGCCTTAAGATGACGATAAATATCCCAGAACCAGGTCAAGCACCAATATTGAGCACTAACCTGATGATCGTTGACCGGAATGGCTTTCTCTAACGGCCTGGCAGCATGTACCCAGCACTGGGCATGGGCAAACACATTAAACTGTCCGGCACCATCACTGAATGTGACCAGATTGAATCCGTGATTCATCAGGCTACCGTAGAGCATGGCCTCAGTCGCCCTTTGTCGATTCCTTGAACCTGTCAGACCGATGTCGTCCATAAAGGCTCTCCAGGCTTTTTCGCTGAGAAAATGCACATCCTGATATTGCTTCAGTATGTTCACCCATTTCCTGGCAAATTTGTGCTCACTGAGATAGTGGATCGCGTCAGCATTCAGTACATAGGTTCGGTAGGGGCGATGCAGTAAAGTCAGGAAGTTTTCCCTGCTCTTGCTTCCGGTTGTACCAAACCAAGTGAACAGTTCATTGGTAATAACAGTGCAATAGCCATTTTGACCCTGATGTCTTGAACCAGTGTCGTCGGTTTGCAGATAACGTGAACAGCGGATACCTGTCGCCAGTAGTTCG
>NZ_LUTV01000007.1:242473-243425 GCF_001646945.1 Endozoicomonas ascidiicola | reverse complement strand
GTTCGGAACAGGACGACTCTGGATCATCATCTGACTCATTATCATCACTCTGACACTCGTTTTCGTTATCATCACCGTTGGTATCAGTTGGCTTGGTGTTGGGCTTTATGTCAGGCTTTGGGTTTAGTTTCTTCAGTCGGGTGATTTCATTTTCCAGAATAGTTATCCGTTCCCGCTGTTGAGCAATTTGCTCCTGCTGTTGAATAATCTCCTCCTGCTGCTGAGCAATAAATGCCAGCAGTTTTTCAGCGGAGAAGTTATTAGTAAGAGAGATATTCATGAGTTTAAAAGATAGACTTTAGACGCTCCGTTTTCCTCAAAAAATTAGTTTTTGAGCACATACCAATGGAAAGCACTCCTAAATCACCAACACAAGTCATCAAAACGGAATCCTTTGGGACAACTTTTGCCTTTACTTCACTTATCTCGCCATCAGTTAAACCGATAAAGTTGCGGGCTTCATGCGTTGCGTCAAGATGATTCAAGTCATTGGTTACTCAGAATGCGAAAGTGACGGAACAATTCACCCCGCACCAGCTCCATCATTTCATCGGCACTGAGATTGCTGAAATGGCTGAAGCGATAATCCTTCTCATGGCTGGCAAAACGGGGCGTAAAATCTCTGCCAGTCAGCATTTTGCGCTGCTCATCTTTGCTTTCGTGCATATCCAGCATTCGGGCAAACAGCAGGTAGGTAATCTGCTCGATAACCGTCAGTGGGTTGGTACACCCAGAACTCTTCCCAGAGCTTGTCGATTTTGCTCTTTAGGTCGCCGGTGATCATTAAAGGATCCGATCTCTGTATAACGATGATGGCGAATTAAACCAAAACTCATTTGAAACATACGGTTCTAAATGAGCAGATAAATTGATCCAAAGCATGAAACGAAAAACGATTCAAGACGTATAATTACAGATCATTTTTTGCCATAACTATTCGATTCATGCTTAA
>NZ_LUTV01000007.1:231654-238573 GCF_001646945.1 Endozoicomonas ascidiicola | reverse complement strand
CGCTGATGCTGAAAGATCTTCAGGAAAGTATCATTTTTATGCAGTTTATTTCAGCTTACAGGTTATTTGTCGCATGCATTTGGATATTTGGGCAAAAGAGACTGACGACATAAACAGCACTTCCAGACTGGATTCTGTGATTTTTGACTTTATTGCGGCCCATCTCCGGTTTTTACTTTCAAGTCCGACAGCCTCCTAGTTTTGTACTGTACTTTTATATATAGGGCTCTTGTTGACGTTATATGCATCCACTGTCGTAAATCTGATGATGTTGTCAGAAATGGGAAAGCAAGATCAGGGCTACAAAGATTTCTCTGCTGCTGTTGCAATAGAACCTTTTGAGGTGCGATGGTACTTATGAAGATTGAATCTGACTTTATTTGACAACAGACTAGAGAGGCACAGAAGCAACCAAACGCGTGACTTTTCAGCTTTGAGAGTGAGTCAATATAATCGCTACCAATATAACTCACCTTTTCATGGTATTAGAGAAGGCAATGCATTCCACAGATACACCCAAACGGCCATACAGCTAACGGATGTCGAGAAGCATTCGAACTATTAGGCTTGCTGATATGATAAGACATGGAAATCAAAAAGAAGAGGATAGAGGAAAAAAATCATTGCAAGTAATAGACTAAGACTAATGATGAAAACTGCCAACGAAAAAGCAAAAACTCCGCTGAGCGCGGAGTTTTCTATATCAACCGTTGTCTGAGGAAGCAGCCTTGGGCTGTTCTGCATTCTCATAGATCAACAACGGTTCAGAGTCGCCATTAATCACGGAAGCATCAATAACCACTTTAGAGATACTTTCGTCAGAAGGAATCTCGTACATGGATTCCAACAACACTGACTCAAGAATAGAACGAAGACCACGAGCTCCGGTTTTTCGCTCCATTGCTTTTTTAGCAACCGCTTGTAAAGCGTCCTGACGGAAATCCACCTCTACGTCTTCCATATCGAACAGCTTGCTGTACTGTTTGGTCAACGCGTTCTTGGGTTCAATCAGAATACGCACCAGCGCTTCTTCGTCCAGTTCTTCCAACGTGGCAATAACCGGTAGACGACCGACAAATTCTGGAATCAGACCGAATTTCACCAGATCTTCTGGCTCCACTTCTTTGAAAGTTTCACCCAGATCTTTTTTGTCATCTTTACTGGTGACTTCTGCAGAGAAACCAATACCGGACTTCTCGGTACGCCCTTTAATCACTTTATCCAGACCGGCGAAAGCACCGCCACAGATAAAGAGAATATTGGATGTGTCCACCTGCAGGAATTCCTGCTGAGGATGCTTTCTGCCACCCTGAGGAGGAACAGAAGCCACTGTGCCTTCAATCAATTTCAGCAGCGCTTGCTGAACACCTTCACCGGATACATCGCGGGTGATGGAGGGATTGTCGGACTTGCGGGAAATCTTGTCGATCTCATCAATGTAAACAATACCCATCTGGGCTTTTTCTACATCGTAATCGCATTTCTGCAGCAGTTTCTGAATGATGTTTTCAACATCTTCGCCCACGTAACCGGCTTCGGTCAGTGTAGTGGCGTCAGCAATAGTGAACGGTACGTTCAGCATTCTTGCCAATGTTTCTGCCAGCAGAGTTTTACCACTACCGGTTGGTCCGATCAGCAGAATGTTACTTTTACCCAGCTCAACGTCGTCTTTATTCTTATCGCCCTTTGCTTCACCAAAGCGCAACCGCTTGTAATGGTTATAAACGGCGACAGAAAGGACTTTCTTGGCTCTTGGCTGGCCAATAACGTATTCGTCAAGGGTATCCTTGATCTCACGTGGGATAGGCAGCTTATCGGAGGATTCTTCGCTGCCACCCTCCTGAATTTCTTCACGGATGATGTCGTTGCACAGGTCAACACATTCATCACAGATAAATACGGACGGGCCGGCAATCAGCTTGCGAACTTCATGCTGACTCTTTCCGCAGAAAGAGCAGTACAGCAGCTTGCTATCTTCGCCCTTACCGCTTGTTTCGTCGGTCATTCGATTACCCTGTTATACGGACAATGCCTGCCCTGCACTTAAATTCTGGAAATTAGCCCTATTTACCAATCCAAACAAATTTCATGGTGTCATATAGGTAAGATGCAGGCATCGGGGCATGTTTTCAAGTGCCTGACCACTGAGAACCTAAAATTCACAGTTTGATCCGGCCCAATGCCTGACTTTGCACGATTGTCCTGCACGATCACTGTGCAAAATAGACCAACCCTGAAAGCCAAACTCGCTAAGTAGTGTTCAACGACTTCGTGCAAAAATCAACCTGAAAGGAGTAACCGGTAAAGAAAATATGTATTTTCAATACCAGTTACGGAAGAAAAGCCAGAAGTTTACTTCTTGCCTTTACTGCCCGCAGAGCGGTCACTCATCACCTGATCGATCAGGCCATATTTCACCGCTTCTTCACCATTCATGAAATTATCACGATCCGTATCACGCTCAATGATATCCATAGGCTGACCGGTATGATGAGCCAGCACCTGGTTCAACTTGTGACGGATGCTCAAGATTTCTTTGGCGTGGATTTCGATATCAGACGCTTGCCCCTGGAAGCCACCCAACGGCTGATGAATCATCACCCGGGAGTGTGGCAGACAGTAACGCTTACCTGCAGCACCACCCGCCAGCAACAACGCACCCATGCTGGCCGCCTGCCCCATACACATGGTAGAAACATCTGGCTTGATAAACTGCATGGTGTCGTAAATTGACATACCCGCAGTCACAGAGCCGCCTGGAGAGTTGATGTACAGATGAATATCTTTATCCGGGTTTTCAGATTCCAAGAAAAGAAGCTGGGCAACCACCAGATTCGCCATGTGATCTTCAACCTGGCCTACCAGGAAAATTACTCGCTCCTTTAACAGGCGGGAGTAGATATCGTAAGATCGCTCACCTCTGGCCGATTGCTCAACGACAATAGGCACCAGCCCAGAGTTGGTAATTGCCACGGCGTATGGGTCATTCAGATTGGACATATCCTGTCTTCACTCCTTGCCTGAGTCGTAAAAAGAATCGAAGAAAAAACGGCCATTTCAATCATTGAAACAGCCGCTTGCATACCAGATTAAAACGACCAGAGCAGATAAAACCTTAGCTTTTAGCGACTTTGCCTTATAAAGACATCATCTGATAACAACACAGTCTTATCCGCTCAAATCAGAAGTCGCCTTACTCAGCGGCTTCTTCTGTTTCTTCAGCAGCTTCTTCAACACGCTCTGCTGGCTTGATCGCTTCCTGGTAGCTGCAGGACTTCTCGGAAACCTGAGCTGCGTCAAGAATAGTATCTACCACCTGCTCTTCCAGAACAACATACTTGATCTGAGAAAGCTGTTCGTCGTTGCTGTAATACCAGTCGATAACCTGCTGTGGTTCCTGGTAAGCGGAAGCCATTTCTTCAATCATGGCACGAACACGCTCGCCGTCCACTTTTACTTCACGCTGCTTAACCACTTCACCAATCAGCAGGCCGAGAGCAACGCGCTTCCTGGCATCGCTTTCGAACAGTTCAGCAGGTAGTTGTTTAGGATCGAAACCACTCTGAGCACCGCCAAATTGCTGAACAGCCTGTTCGCGCATGCGGTCAATTTCCTGAGCGGCCAGGGCGGAAGGCACTTCTACTTCGTGAGTATTCAGCAGACCGTCCATTACCTGATTTTTCACTTTGCTCTTGATGGCCTGACGCAGTTCGCGCTCCATGTTCTTGGAAACTTCAGTACGGAAGCCTTCCAGACCACCTTCGCTTACGCCAAAACGGGCAAAGAATTCATCGTTCATTTCTGGCAGAGCCGGACCTTCAACCTTGTGTACCTTGCAGGCAAACTCAACAGCCTGACCAGCCAGTTCTTCTGCTTGATAATCTTCAGGGAACGTCACAGACAGTACTGTTTCTTCGCCGGCAGAAACGCCGACCAGACCGTCTTCAAAACCTGGAATCATACGGCCGGAACCCAGTTCCAGAGTAGCGTTCTCAGCACTGCCACCTTCGAAGGCTTCGCCATCTTTAGTACCAACGTAATCAAACGTCAGACGGTCGCCTTGCTCAGCAGCGCGTTCAACCACTTCAAAGGTGTTGCTCTGCTTGCGCAGGGTTTCGATCATTTCGTCGATGTCGGATTCCTGAACTTCAGCAACCGGACGCTCTACGATAATGTCTTTGAATTCGTTCAGAGCGATTTCTGGATACACTTCGAAAGTAGCAACGAAAGTAAAACCTTCATCGTTATCAGATTTCGCTTCTACAGAAGGTGCGCCCGCTGGATTCAGCTTCTGTTCTGTGATGGCTTCGATGAAAGAGGATTGCATCATTTCACCAAGCACTTCTTGTCTGGCGCCTTCGCCGTAACGACGCTTAACCACTTTCATTGGGACTTTACCTGGACGGAAGCCGTCCAGACGCACGCGGCGGGAAAGGTCCTGCAGACGCTTGTTCACTTCGTTGTTGATGTCTTCAACAGCAACAGTGATGGTCAGCTTACGCTCAATACCGGTGGTTTCTTCAAGAGAGAATTGCATTTTTGTTCCTCAACACCAAACCTGTGTAGCAAAGGGTCAAAAGGCGCATAGGCTAGCAAAGATGACCGATAATGCACAGGCACTTTTCAGGCATCACTTACTACACAGATTGCAGAAAGGTCAGGAATTATTATTCATTCCGGCTCCCTGCAGAATGTGCACTACTCTCACTTTTCTCCAGCAAAAACCGTCAGATTGAAAGGCTGTTAATGATAAGCAACGTTTAGAAGCTGTTCATAATCTTTCTGCGAGCTGCAAACGATAATAAACAGTTTCTTAGACCCCTGACACAGCAGCCCTGGCCCAGCTTTCTACCCATCAATCTGTCACGTTTCTCCGAAGCCAAGGACTAGTAGGTCCATACGCCCCCATCAGGGCAGTTTCTTTGGATGAAACATACAAAAACGGGGATAAGCATGCTTATCCCCGTTAATGATTGGTGCGGATGGAGAGACTCGAACTCTCACGCCTTTCGGCACTGGTACCTAAAACCAGCGTGTCTACCAATTCCACCACATCCGCTCACAATGCTTCCATAGCGCACGCGAAACACTGTAATTTTCTAGCTTCCATCTCTTACAGTTACATAGAGAGATAAAAGTGTAATTTGGGGTGGACGAAGGGGATCGAACCCTCGACCGCCGGAATCACAATCCGGAGCTCTACCAACTGAGCTACGCCCACCACTGCAAACGAAGTGCAGACTATTCAAATTCTTTCAAAGAATCAAGAGCTGATTATCAAACTCTTTATAGCCTGCCAAAATGGCGCGCCCGGCAGGATTCGAACCTGCGACCATCCGCTTAGAAGGCGGATGCTCTATCCGACTGAGCTACGGGCGCTTAACCGTTAAATTGGTCGGGGTAGAGAGATTCGAACTCCCGACATCCTGCTCCCAAAGCAGGCGCGCTACCAGACTGCGCTATACCCCGTTATCTTTACGAAACCCCTGCTAAACACTAAGAAATGTTCGCTGGACAACGGCGACGAATACTACTCACAAGCGGATAGTTCGTCAATTCCCTTGTCAAAATTTAAGAGTTAACCAACCAACAGATTAGTGTTATCAGGTTATCAATCTGGTTGTCGGAATGCCAACGCGATTTTCAAGGGTAAAAGGAATGCCATAAAGCGGCAGTCACTGATAAACTTACGTGCTCTACGATTTTAATGATAACGAATACCAATTTCGCGCTTTCTAACAACCATCCTATGCGTGGTTAGTTAGGTAGAAGCATGATCAGGAAGTTCGATTGGTATGATGTCAGAGACAGGCCCCAGCATCTATGACAGCAAGAATTATTGATGGCAAAGCCATCGCCCTGCAATTAACCGATTCCATTGCCGAAAAGGTTAGCCGACGCACCCAGCAAGGGCTTCGTCCACCCGGACTTGCTGTTATTTTGATTGGAGATGATCCTGCTTCAAAAATTTATGTTGGTAAAAAGCGTCAAGACTGTGAACAAGTGGGTTTCAAATCCATTTCTCACGACTTGCCCGCCAGCACCGGCGAAAAACATTTACTGGATCTGATCGATGCACTGAATAATGATTCAGAGATTGATGGCATTCTTGTCCAGCTGCCTTTACCTGAACATATTAATAGCGAGCTGGTCATAGAACGCATCCGCCCGGATAAAGATGTTGATGGTTTTCATCCATACAACATTGGTCGCTTGGTTCAACGCATCCCTCTTCTTCGTCCCTGCACGCCAAAAGGAGTAATGACCCTACTCGAAAGCACCGACGAAGCTATCCGCGGTAAAAATGCGGTGATCGTCGGCGCCTCCAATATTGTTGGCCGCCCGATGACCATGGAACTATTGCTGGCAGGCTGCACCACCACCACAGCTCACCGATTCACTGACAACCTGGCGGCCGAAGTGGCCCGGGGCGACATTCTGGTCGTTGGTGCAGGTAAACCCGGCTTAGTGAAAGGTGAGTGGGTAAAGAAAGGCGCTGTTGTTATTGATATTGGCATCAATCGTATGGACGACGGCCGACTGGTGGGTGATATTGAGTTTGAAACTGCCAAGGAAAGAGCCTCCTGGATCACACCAGTACCGGGCGGTGTTGGTCCAATGACCGTCGCCACACTGCTGGAAAACACTCTGTACGCCGCCGAACATTTGCATGATTAGTAACCTTGTCTGAGTTGATAAACTGGTCAACTCAGACCACTTAGGAATAGTCCCTGAATAACTTCCCGATTTCAGCAGGTACAGGGCATGGCGACATAGTTCCATTTTGGCAAGAATTTATCGAACTGAATGGCCATGTTCTTTTTGAAGTCAGTGGCATATTTACGCCCGGTTTCGAACACTTTGTCGATAATTCTTACAACCACTTTCAGCCCTTTGGTCGTTTCTGTTTTTTCTATGT
>NZ_LUTV01000007.1:93187-229594 GCF_001646945.1 Endozoicomonas ascidiicola | reverse complement strand
TTGTTTGCAGCACTGAACGTACTTACAGGAAATATTATTGGTCAATGCCAGCAAAAGCATACTCATGCAGAGTGGCTGAAGTTTTTGAAACAGATTGATCGGGAARCCCCAAAAGATAAGTCTTTACATCTTATCTGTGATAACTACGCAACTCATAAACATCCGAAGGTAAAAGAGTGGCTGGAAAAGCACCCGCGATTCCACGTTCACTTTACACCGACATCAGYTTCATGGATGAACATGGTTGAGAGGTTTTTCCGAGATTTAACCACACAGCGTTTACGTCGAGGGGTATTCAAAAGTGTTCCAGAGCTTGTGGAGGCAATAGAGGAATATATCGAAAAACATAACGAGAAGCCCAAGCCGTTTATATGGACAGCCAAGGCTAATGACATACTGGAGAAGGTAGTTCGAGCTAATTGCCGCTTAAGCAGCAAAAAGAACGGCGCACTACACTAGATGCGCAGAGTCCGATGCCAAAGGACTCAAAGGACAGGGAATCGATATTTCTTCTTCGACAGAAGCCGGCGCGACACCCTGCTCACTTTCCACTGTCTGGCCAACTTTATCCACCAACCTGAAAGAGAAAAAGACAGCCAACAAGGAAAACACGATACCACCAATAGCCTGCCCGGATAACACACCAAAGGCACCATCCATTTCACCACCCACCATAATAAACGGCACCGTACCAATAGTGGCCTTCCCCCAATTAAATAACGTGGACCAGCCGGGCTTACCCAGGTTATTAAACGACGCATTTGCAACAAACAAAGCACCGTTAAAGACAAAACTGATAGCAATCCATGTGCAGAAAAAATGGATCATCTGTGACGCCTCCCCTTTCGTACTGAAAAGCACGACAAGAGAGTCTTGCACCAGGAAAACAATCATTGAGACAACAGTTATATACACTGTTGAAAATAGATAGGCGTTTTTGAGGCTTTGCTTTACCCGATCAATTAACAGGGCACCATAATTTTGACCAACGATCGGACCAATGGCACCCGACAGGGCAAACACCACCCCAAAAGCGACAGGGGTTATACGCCCGATAATCGCATAGCCTGCGACGATACCATCACCAAAGCCTGAAATCTCCCGCATAACCAGCACAGAGCTGATTGGCATTGCCAGATTGGTGAGAATAGCGGGTATCGCAATACGCAGAATGTCGCCTATATCCCGATAAAACTGCTGCAGATTTACCCTACGCAACAACTGGTGAACTTTGATAACGCCGTAAGCAGATGTACAGAAAATAGTCACCCGAGCACAAACAGAAGCGATCGCAGCACCTTCTATGTCCATATTCAGCATGAAAATAAACACCGGATCCAACACTGCATTGACAGCCCCACCGGCTAACGTGGATGCCATCGATCGTTTTGCATCCCCCACAGCCCTTAGTGCCGCACCAAAACACATGCCAATTGCCAGCACTGGCATCGAAGGAATCATGATATTCAGGTATTGAACAGCCAGAGCATGAACCTCACCTTGAGCACCCACCAGATCCAAAAGTTCCGGGATGCACATCCAGACCACCAAAGCAATCACACTGGTGGACAGCGCGCCAAGAATGCCCGTATTTGCCAAAAACTGACAAGCACGATCCCGCTCACGAGCACCGATCGACTTTGACAGCAACGCCCCCGTGGCAATAGAGAGCCCAATACCAATAGATGTGGTGACAAATAAGACGGTGCTCGCATACCCAACAGCGGCTGCAAGAAATTTCTCCCCCAACAGACTGAGAAAAAACAGATCCAGCATATCCACCACAAAAAGCGCAGTAAACCAAAACTCACTTGAAACCATCGGTTTTATTTTGGTTTTGGCTTAACCGGTTTTCTGAGCACCTCTTCCTCCTCGTCAAGAGACGTCTTGGTATGGAGTCTGTCGGCTAACTCGACTGGTTTTTGGTTAATCTGCACGCAGAAGGCTTTGACATTCTTCACCAGTTCATCTTGGGTGCTATGACAATAATGATAAGTTACCTCCTCTCTCAACCAACGCCAAAGAGCCTCAACTGGCATAAAATCAGGACTGTACGGAGGTAGCCAGACTAGCTCTATTTTTAGATTTTTTGCAGCCTCGCAGACGTCAAATGACCGATGATAGGACGCACCATCCCAAATAACAGTAATTTGTCGTTCAAGATTCTCCTGTCGAATACGCTCCAGAACATTCACAGTATGTTGTGAATTGCCTTTGGGGTATGGCCAAATCCTAACCTGGCCCTCGTTGTAGTAATAAATCCCGTAAAACGTGACTTTGGATAGCCCTGGAGAGCAAGAAGACACAAAGAGTCTACCGCCTTTAGCTGACCACCCACTACCGATATCCGTATCCTGATGAATGTGCGCTTCGTCAATATAAACGATCAGTTTTTCTTGCCTGGTTGCCTGCTGAAGTAACGGCTCAAGCTGCTTCAGATAGTCTGCTCTTTTTTCAGGATCGGCACGATTCAGGAGCTTCTTCGCCTTTTTCCAGGAGATATTATTCCTTTTCAAAACACGGCGAATAGTTTCCCGGGAGCAAGTAAAGTTCCATTTCACCTTGCACCAGTTTACTAACCTTTTAAGAGTCCAGCGAGGGAGTGACGACTTTTCAGCATTTGCAGCGGCTTCAGCCGAACGGTGGATGGCTTGAGTGATGATTGAGGTAACGGTTAGACAAAAGGGGGGTGTCCGCCTGTACGCTTATACTGCAGAGCCTTTGGGCCGAATTCATTATAAGCTTTGATCCATTTCCACAAGGTGTGTGTTGCGCGTTTGGTGCTGMAGGCCACCTGTGAAGCGGATTGCTCACAACAGACTTGATAAAGGGCCATAAAGCGTTCGCGCGTCCTATGGTGAGGTTCTGATAATCCAGATTGATAKAGGCATTCTGGGGATTGATTCCATTTATCGTGTAGGACTTTAAGCATGAATCGAATAGTTATGGCAAAAAATGATCTGTAATTATACGTCTTGAATCGTTTTTCGTTTCATGCTTCGGATCAATTTATCTGCTCATTTAGAACCGTATGTTTCAAATGAGTTTTGGTTTAATACCAACGGCATTACTCAAGCTCATTACAGTGATATGCCGCATGGTTGAGCCACGGGTAAAACGGGCATGAGGCATAATCGGCCTGTCGTGTTATCAACATTGAAAGGATGAAATCGAGAGTGAAGATATACCCAAAGGATTTCAAGTTGCTACGCGGCGCAAGTGAGCGAAGCCCCGTGAGCCTACAAATAGTAGGTGATCGGGGTGAGCGAGCACCCGAGGGCATAAACGCAGCCAACAAACTGGCAACTTGAAAGGCGCCGAGTATATTAAAAATTCTTACTGAACATAGCACCGCCTTCTCATTCAGAACACTGGTCAGCATACATCTTACAAACTGCAGTCGCGGGGAAGCAGTCTCAAAATCATTATCAAGCTGCAATAGACGGTTTTTTTTGGCTCTTTTGAATTTCAAGTGGGTAAGCAGGCATTGTTCACTCTGGTAAAATCCAGCTTACCTGTCAGTAAATGAACCATGACTGTGAAGTGTGGTTTCTTGTAACCTCGGGCTTTTCGCTTGGCTGCCTGTATCACTGAATTCAAACCTTCCAGTAGACCATTATTGATCTGGCTTTCTTTCCAGTTCAGAACACCATCCCAGTGTCGTTTGATGGTCTTTGCAGCTTTTACCATGGGCTCCAGTCGGCTGTGGGTAGCCCAGAAGTACCACTTGTTTAGCCTTGCCTCAAACTCCTCTTTGCTAGGTGCCGTATAGATTTGCTGAAAGGTTTCCCTTATTTGTAAGGCTCGCACCGACTTCAGGTTAAGTCCGGGCATAGAGAGTTCATCTCGTTTCGCTTTCTGTTTTGCTGTCAGATTACTTTCGTTTTTCAGAAGCGCATAGCGTGCGCCAACCAATAACGGGTTAGTTTTCGCCTCTTCTTTGCGCACGCTGTTTACTGCCTCGTTGATAATCTTGACGATATGAAACTTGTCAAAGGTGATACTGGCTTCGGGCAGTTGTTCCCGTACGCCTTTGATAAAGGCTGGCGACATGTCGCAGCTAACCTGCTTGATGTTCTCCGCCTTACCATTGTGTTCTTCCAGATCGGTCGTAAATGCCTTGACCGTTTCGCTGCCTTTGCCATCGGTGACAAATACAGTACGTCTTTCTTCAAGATCGACGAACAAGGTTATGTAATCGTGCCCCAGGGCAGATGACGTTTCATCCATGCCAATGGTGTGGAGTTGGCTGTAGTCTTCTTCAGCCCGCGCTGTAGTGACGTAAAGCTCCAGCAGTGACCACAGTCGGTAATCAGAGGCCCCGGTCAACTTGCTGACATGATGCACCGGCATTGAACGACACATCTGAAGTAGGAAGGCTTCGAACAGAAGAGTGAAGCCATTCAGCTTTCCACTCCAGGGCGGAGAAATCAGGCGAGGCTTGTTATCGCCTCTTTTAACTCGTGGAACACGGGCATGCAGATAGCACTCGTGTTGGAAGAAATTCATATGCCGCCACTCTTTTCTTACAGTGTCGTATGCTTTGTATTCCTTGCCTGCAGGGTCTTCTGGGTCTTTGAATGTGGTTCCTCGTTGAAAGTTAATGAATATGTCCAGACGCGATTGATCTGCATCGAAATTCAGGKACTCAATGTACCAGGGAGAGGTGATGCCCAGGGCTGTCTGAAACAGGTCTTTCATGGGTGATTTATGGCAGGTTCTGCAACAAAAAAGAAGGTGGGCAAATATACACTTACCCACTCATTTTTCAAAAGAGCCTTTTTTTTGTTCTGGGCATATGATCCACTTTGGAAAATGTTACCTCTCATCAATCGAATCTCAGAAAGTAACATCGATAGATCAAACATTCCCAAATAACACAACGCTTCTGAACGAAATGCAAAGCATGAAAATTCCTGATGAGCCTATCATAAAAGCCTTTCCATACACCCAAGACCCTGAAGTCAAAAAAATGGCATAGCTCATGCTTACTTTTTTGTAATGTGTCGATTGGGATTTAAGGGAATAAATTCAGAGCCGACACATAATACCCTCGTAAATTTTGAGTATTTCAGTAATGAACAAACCAACACGCAGCTGCATGGAAGCCTACCTGAGACAGATGGGCATTATGACGTTGCCAGCGAATCCTCTAGAGCTTGAAAAAGAGTACTACCGCCAGATTTACAAGGTACAATCTCGGGAAACGGCTCTAACCATACCCACAACCAAAACCGCCAACCGCCGGCACGCACAAACCAGAACAAATATTGCCCGGTAAACCCGCTATGAGCCCGTTATATCTGAACCCAATTGCCGCTCCAGTCGTCTTTGCCGGGTAACGCCATCAATGGTGAAGATGATCAGAGCAGTCCAAATTAAGCCAAAGCTCATCAGCTGCACTTGCCCAAGGGGCTCTCCGTAAAGAAAAACACCCACCAAAAATGATATAGAAGGTGCCAGATACTGCATTATGCCCAAAACGGTCATTGAAAGTGCCCTCGCAGCTATGTTGAACAACACCAGAGGCACTGTAGTAATGAATCCAGCCAACGATAACAATAAGGCATTTTCGGGGTCAGCGAACCTGAACGAGTGCTCAGCATTACCTGCCAGCCAGATAAAATAAACAGCCACTATTGGCATCAGCAACAGCGTTTCCACCGCCAGACCTGCGGCAGCATCCACATTAAGCCTTTTTCGAAGCAACCCATAAAATGCAAAACACAGCGGCAAAGCAAGGGCAACCCAGGGCAGTTTACCCAGGGCGGTAGAATCGGATTTACGTCCGTTCCGATTAAAGCCATTTTAAACGTCACAAGGTAGGCTAAAAAGCTAATTTTATGCGTCTCTTGTAACTTCAGGAGATAACATACCTTGGTTTATATAGCTAAATTTTTCATTTTCTGCATGAACGTACATCCGATTCTATCGCCCTGGCAGTTTACCCAAATAGAAAATCTGCAATAATACGGCAGCTAAGGCAAAAAACACCGCGAGAGCCTGTGCTCTGCTAAGACGCTCACCAAAAAAGCAGTACCCCACCAAGACGATAAAAAGTGGGTTGATGTAATACCCCAGACTGGTCTCCAAAATTCGATCGTTAGTGACCCCCCAGATAAAAATGAGCCAGTTTGCCGCAATCAACAGGGATGTCAGAGCCAGACCACCCAGCAACCTGGGCGTTTTAAGAATATCGATCAACACGCTCAGTTGCCGCCGGCACAGCAAAAACACCAACAGCAATATCGATGACCAGAAAACTCGATGCCCCAATACCTCAAGGGGAGGCACCTGCTCCAGAAATTTGAACTCAACAACCACCGGCTAAAGTCGGTGGGTTAGATTTACGGACTGAAAGTCCGGATACGCGTCCAAGACGCGTTAGTATTCAGTCCTGAAGCTATCATCTACTTTGGGCTCAAAATGATGATCCAGATACTCCTTGATCATCTCTTCAGTCACCTTTCCCGATGTGACACAAAAATAGCCTCTTGCCCAAAAATGCCTTCCCCAGTATCGCTTCTTCAAATCAGGGAAACTTTCAAACAATCTTGTAGACGACCTTCCTTTGACCCTCCTCATTATTTCACTCGGAGCCATATTCGGAGGCGCTGACACAAACAGATGTACATGATCCTTACTAATCACTCCCTTAAGAATCTCTATCTCAAATGCCTGGCACGTTTCTCTTATCAGCTCCCTGGCTCTTAAGCCAACATCTCCCTTGAGCACCTGATACCGGTACTTCGTGACAAACACAAAGTGGTACTGAATATTAAATACTGTGTGACTGCCATACCTGTAGTCCATCGCAGAACCTCTACATCCAGATAACTGCGACAAAATATCATAGCTAAAGCTGACCGGCTAAAGCCGGTGGTTTTAACCTTACGAAAGACTAATAAATAGGGATAAGGCCCCATAAAACAAAAGCACCAGCAGCAGACGCCAAGCCTGATTGATTCTCAGCGAGTTTCACCCGTCCCCCGAATTCTGAGTCATAAGTAGTTAACCACATGAAATCATATTTTCTGACTTAGTGTAACAGGAAATAAGGGGTGTTATAAATCAATAGGTTACATAAATATCAACCACTTACAGATGTACTTTGGTCTAACCAGTACTGGTTATTGCTGGTTAGAACTGTTTTCTTTCGACACTTCTACGGCATATATACGACTACAGCCTGTTAATAAGCGGCGGAATATATGCCTTATGTAAGCAAAAGAAAACAGTGTTTATTAGTTCTATGGTGCATAATTTATGTGAGTTTTTAACCATTAGGATTGGGATATCATAGTAAACAAAGTAGAGTTATGAGGCTTGGAGATGTTTAAAGTGAGGGAGGGATTCAAATCCTTGCAATACACATATATATCTTTATATTTCAACAGGTTACAGCGATGCAAAATTTCAAAAAGTGTCCAAATAGGTCAATAAAGGTCAATGGCGCTAACTTAAGAGATCACTTCTGATACATCTTACGTCTGCGAGCTTGTTTCCTTGTGTGTTGAAGCTTGCGTATCGGTTTAGGGCGTCTCTTGTTTGCCCTCGCTTCGCGCCGCCCGGGACGATCCCCCACTCTATGCTCACCAATAATATCAGCCATGTGATCCAGCAAGTTATCAATAACCCCTTTCGCTGCCTGCAGCAGTAAAATATGAAAACTCTTCAACGTGTCATGGGCAGCTTTGAAGCTCACCTCTCTGGGAGTATGTCCAATTTCTTCTGCCGCCTTTGCCATTAAAGCTCGTATCATGTTGTATACCAGCAAGTGGACATCGATCTCCTTGCGTACCATGGCAGGGCTTTCGCAGCGAAGTATATCCATTTTCATCATGGTTTTAATGGATCTGAAATCCAGTTCCACATGCCAGCGCTCCACGTAGAGCTTAATGATCTCTTTTTTGGGATAGGTTTGTGGGTTTTTCAGAGTAGTGATGATGATTCGCTTTTTGTTTCCAACCGCTCTGACTACCAACTACTCTGGCATTTGGTCGTAAATTTCCTGACTCATCCAATCCGGACGCCTTGGACGTACCAGTCGAAATAAACCATCCCGTTTGCCCAACTTTTCCTGACATTTCCGAAAGTCGATGTTGCGGGAGCCGTTCTTTTCGAACACAGCATCAACGCCTGTTTCGAGCAACTGTACAAGGAGAAAATAGTTTTCAAAGTTTGCGTCAGCCAGCAGGATATCACCGGCATCAAGGCTTGATAGCATCTGTCTCAACAGCGCCTGCTCACCAGTCCCTTTTCCCTTACAAGCTGTTACCGATGAGTTCAGTACAGCACCGCTGCCCAGTGCAATCAGAACCATAATTCTTAATTGAGGAAAACCCAGCCCCTTTTTTTTGTGATTTGGGCTGAGGGTATTCAGCCTGGTTTGCCTCGGTATCTGGCATGGATAATTTTGATCCATCCGCCAGAACTACACGTTTTTTATGCCATAGATAAGCCTTATGAGTTCCTTTATCAAGGTTGTTGCCTGAGGTATGGAGAAGTGATTTTACGGCCTCTTCCAATAGTCTCTGCCGTGCCTGACAGTAAGGGCCTGTTGTCGTTTCATTTTTCTCTTTCCCAAGAGCTACCTGGTCTCTGGCATCATCAATTAAGACATTGCGGCAGGATTTAGTATCACTGGCCACCTGCTTCATGAAGAGTGAGAGGGTTTTGCACGCTGGATATTTTCGTTCTCTCTTGGTGATCTTTTTCTGAAAATCTGCCAGATCCTGCGTAGTTAGAATGGCAGAAAGGTCATCCTCTGCTGTTTGTGCAAACTGGCGGAGGAGTTCATCAGCAACTGCGCTCATTTCTTGGTTATGCTTAGTCATGGCTTCCTCGAGGGGTATTTAATCTGACAGCTTTTTACTGCTGTTTTGCTTCTCGGGCAAGCCTTATAGATAGGGAGTTAAAGTCTTAAGTTAGCGCCATTGCAATAAAGGTGGTGATAGGTCAATGTGGTGGACACATTTTGGACACCTGAAAAAAATAAAACGACGATGGTATTTTATTTGAATTTTCACATTCCTGATGCTCTGCAATACATAGCACTGATAATGGATGGATGAGCAATGCCAGTGAGCAAAGGTATGTTAAATGCACAAAGAGACTCTTAATACAAAATTTATCTCAATTTGCTAAAACGTATGCACAATGCAAGACCCGACCCCGATATGATTTGATCAATCAGAAAGGCAAGAAACATCAGACAAGTAAGATTGCTTGACAGATTATCTTCACCATGACCAAAGTTGTGTTCCAGACTGTAACCCAAATTCTTCAGTGTATTGAGCGTTTCATTTTCAATTAACCACCTGGCGCGTCCTCCCCGCATGATTTTCATGCAACACATATGGTTGTGAATTGGCAGACTGGTTACCCAGCTATTGAAGTATTTTACTTTCCCATCAGGATCCGTTTCCACATAGTTCACGTAATTGACTATAAAGTCAGGGTGTGATTTATTGAGTGGAACGCCATTTACGTAGTGAAACGAGTGCCGATGCCCCCGTTTGTCGGTATAAGTGAATCGCTGAACTTTGCCTTCCCGGTCCAGATCCTCAACGCTTTCCAACAATGCCTTATGATCCGTGTCCTTGGCGACAGCGATAAAATGGTGGCCATAAGACCGAACGAGTTTAAGGGTTGGTCCCTTGGAATAGAGACCATCTAAACCCAACACCAGTTTAAGGTGGTAGTGTTCTCTGGCGAGGCCTTCCAGGATGCGTTCAAGGGCACGCACTTCACAATCATTTTTAGAAGCATCTTTTTGTTGGGTAATCGGTTCAGGCATTAATGGAAGAACCGTTTTCAATCCGGGCTTTACAAGACAGATTGCTGATAACTGATGATAGTAAACAGTTGTTTTTTTAGGGTTGTCAGCGTTTTTTGTGCAACAGTTTTTACAGCTGATGGACTTTGACGTAAAGGTTTGTGTGCCATCAATGGGAGCCAGATAGCCCTCTTTAAAATATTGGAACTTTTTTAGTTTCCCGCCGCTGACAGTAAGCAAAGCAGGCGAGAAACAGTGGGCGAAGATGTTTTATCTGAACGAGGTCAATAATTGATCTCAGATAGGTATCACATGGTATGCGCTCAACGTGATACAACCTCTTGGCATTTTCTTTAATTGTTGGCTGTTCCCGTTTGTCGTCGCAGGCCAGTAATGATGAATTTTTGTTATGAAAAACACCAAGGGCATACATAAAAAAATCGGAAATGGAAATATTTGATGAACGCCCTTTCTGTGAGCGAGGATCGGGAATCTCTTGAACTTTTTCAAAAACAAGATCAATGAGATCAGCGGTAACCGAAGAATTATGAGAGGAAGGCATATGACACTGCATTGGTATTTTGCCAAAAACATCCTCTATTTTAGACTGCGAAGCTGATATTGTCCTACAAGCTTACAGCCCTTGGTAGCAGCGGGATTTAAGTTATTGCGGGAACTGCTGGTACCCTGTGGGTATTGCCCAGTTGCCCAAAATAACTTACTCGTTCCACAATTTAAAAACGCCATTGGTATTACTCATGATCACGGTTTATAGCTAATGCATTCAATAAGCAGCTGTAGGCATGTATAGCATTCAATCGCTTTCCTGCTAGGTCAAATTGATCCTTTTTAACTTTTTTGACGACATCATGGCACATACTTACTTTCTCAGAATATGAATAMCCCTCCTTCATACCAACCCAGAAATCATTGTAGCCGTTATATACCCCTTGTACCATTGCGTGAGTGTAGATTGGGTTCACCCTTCGTTGTTCATGCCTTTTTGTTACTGCTTCCTGATACTGGGCAGTCAGTATAAAGTCACATGCTGACGATATAAAGGCTCCTATTGTTTTAAAAATATATTTTCTCCTTTGTTTTTTATAATGTTTAATAAGCTCTTCCTTCAAATCAGGTTGTTTTAGGTTACAGAAAGAGTGTATAGCAATATTTCTGGGAATATCTTTTGAGTATTTTGAACTCCGCTTTTGCAAACATTTAAAGGTATGAAATGCTTTTTTGAAAAGCTTCCCTGATTCGGGATCAGTTGTAGCATCTTCTTCTAAATATTTATTAAATGATTCTGCGTAACTTACAAGCAATTGGTCATATATTTCCTGTTTTAATTGCTTGGCACATGATGTAAACGCTTTCATGCCTGGTGTATTCCATCGATGAACAAAGTCTTTAACGGCGGTAACCATTCGTTTTCTAAGTGGTAAGTTTTTGAAAGTTGTACTTTGTGTTAATACTTTTACCTTATTATCCTTAGCTATAATTTGTATAGCATACTTCCTATTTCTAGCGCCAAATTCATATGTCATCGGAGCATCTTGGCTTTTGAAAAAATCGTCATTAATTTTTCCTGTCGCCACACTTTTAATGGTTGTGGTATTAACGTGACTAACAAAATCCATCCAACTTGAGTTCATAATATATCTCTCCCTGATAATAGTTAATCATGCGAACTATGGTTGTCCTTATCCTAAAAAAAACTAAGTAAAGATTACCGACTGAATGATTTTTGTTCAATAACAGACAGGAAAGTAGAACTAACAAACTGATAGAGACATTCGTCTAAGAGGCTGACTGAGACTAGCGCCCATAGCGAGAATGACAAATAGTTTAGGATGAAAACTTGGCCTTATGAGGCGAATAGCCAGCTATTTAACGAATGAGAGCGAACTTTCAGACCGATTTTTTATCCTCTCAGTAGAGCAGCTTATTCTTGATCAGTCTTCTGAATTCTCAGTTGACACCACTGCCAACCACATCAACCCAGGGTGATGTTCATGATCTTGCTTAGAACCTAAATCCTGCAATCGACTTCTCAGACGACAAATACCTAACGAGCTGAGCATTTTGTTTTCCTGCCATCCCGTTTATTGAGTGAAATTCATACGGCCAAGTTTATTCAAGACATATCAGCAGGTCGTTTTTCCTACAAATCATTCCTGGTTCTATTTTCAGCCCACGACAGCACCTTCCACATACGAAGAATGTCTGTTTTTTGTACGACTATTCGTGACTATCTAAAGGCAGTCACCAACCGCCAACCGCCAACCAGGCATCCCATTCCGTTTTATAAAGAACGTCCTTGTTGCTGCCAATGGTTAACTGTCTTCCACCTGTTAACAGATGTCCGGCAACTCTTATCAAGTAGCAACGAATACTTTCCGGCTCCCACTTTATCAGTTGGCGATTCCCGCTGAGCATCCCCATCCAGCGGGTCGTATTATAAGCTAGTATTGCACATTGCATGAGTGCACTGTTCGCCATGAAATCTGCGGTTTTGATCTGTCCAAGTGCAGGGCGATAGAATCGGATGTACGTTCATGCAGAAAATGAAAATTTAGCTATATAAACCAAGCTATGTTATCTCCTGAAGTTACAAGAGGCGCATAAAATTAGCTTTTTAGGCTACCTTGTGACGTTTAAAATGGCTTTAATCGGAACGGACGTAAATCCGATTCTACCGCCCTGTGTCCAAGTGCCATCTGGTTTTTGCTCTCTTCTATCCAGGTTTCACAGGTTGCCCGTTTGCCGAAGGCCTTATGAATCTCCCATGCGCTTAGTGATTCCGTCGTAACGTAGCAGAAATAGTCATACTCGGGCTTCGGGTCTAACAATTCACCTTGAGCATTCTCTGCCTTGCTTTCTTTTAGTTGCCGGACAGCAACAAAGCGACGTGCCCGATCCCAGTCGCCGCAACGATGTTGAAATTCACACCACTCCCAACCCGGCTGACGTACGACAGGTTGCCAGTGTTGCGGAATCAGCAGTTTATTCAGGTTCTTCAACTTGACCTTCACGAGATAACGATGCCCCAATCCTTCCAGATATGAGAGTAACGGGCCACCAAAGTAGCCGCTGTCAGCCCTGAAGAAAATCTTCATGTGGGAAGGCAGAGTGACCAATAACTGTTTCATAAACTCGACAGAACCATTAGCCGTATAGGCATCACCGCTACGCAGCCATCCCTGCAACAACTCTTTAGTTTCAGCACAAAAGGCCAGTTGTGGGTGATACGACAAAGCACCTCTTTTTTTCTCGTTAAATCCTTTTTTGGCACCTTCCTGAGAGCCGAAGCAGGTTTTGACCGTAGAATCGAGATCAATGGTGATCCGATTCAGTGCATAAACTGTGGATTTTCCGGAACGCAGAGCCTGCTTCCAAACCCTGCCTCGCATTTGATGGATCACCGTTTCCAGTTAAACGACAGTAGCAAAACTAAACAGTTTTAACAGACGCCCAAACTGGCTGTCGGAAGGAATGCGTTGGTAGCGGGCGGACTCACGAAGGATTTGATCCTGCCAGACCGTGCACACTTTCATCAGACTTCAGGCACCAGCCAAAATACCGGTGGTGATCAGTATAATGACATCCGACAGCTGAAACGTTGCATTGGCACCTCGTTCAATGTTGATCCGCTTGTCCAGTACGCCAGACAAACCGAAACGGTTAAGAAAGCTAAACGCAGGGATCAGGCCTGCCTGACTGGTGATCGCTTTTTTAGCCTGAGTGAAGTGAACTTTCCGATGGTTTAACCGTGCTTTCGACTTCTTTTTTGTGCTCATGGAAAAAGTGATGCCTTCTAAAAATGGAAAGGTCACTTAATCCCTTTATTCATAGGATATTGCAAGGGTTTTCTACGGATGGATTGCAGGATTTAGGTATAAGGAAAAGGAACTGTGAGAGCTTGCAGTCAGATCGTCCGAGTCTTCCAGGGCAATCTCATTTGACCAGAAGTCAAATTTGCCCAGACAAAAGCAGTTCTAAATAAGCATCACTGGCAGACGCTAAAAGCCTTTTGGTATAGATTCCTACTTTCTCTGTCTTTTCCTGTTTGAGCATGTTCAATGACATCTGTCGAAAAATAGCCATGTTTTCCGGGCCATGATCTTTACGAATTCGTGATTCATCCTCACGAAATCCTATATCAAGACACCAGTGCAGACTATTTTCCACCGACCAGTGAGCACGTACAGACTCCATAAATTTCATGGCACTGCACAGGTGACTAGCGATAAAATACCGACGCTCTATCGTGATCTTGTCACCTTCATGCCGCTCACTTTCTACGACTAAGTGGACAGTCACTCTGCGGCGTTACAACTCCGGTCACATAGCTACGGCTATGCTCCCTGCGTTGTGCCTTGCATAGCAACTGCCCACTCAGCCAGAAATATTCGATTCCAAATGGTCAACTACTTAGAACCATGAACCAGATAAAAGAAATAAAAGAAATAAAAGAAATAAAAGAAATAAAAGAAATAAAAGAAAATATTTTTATGATATAAAATCCTATCCTGGATATCACAGGGTGGACGTTTGCACTACAAACCCATTGTTTATTTATAATTCTCTGGGGTTCACCCACAAAAAAGCCCACATTCAAGCGGGCTTGGCTGCGAAGAAGAATCGTTACTCAAAGATGATTCGACCTTTATTCTTATCCAGCATTCTATCACCAACGTACTTTACCTCATCCAGATCATCCATAGATTTGAATGGACCATTGGCATCACGGTGCTTCACAATCTCCATGGCAATTCTGGGGCCAACACCGAGCAAACCATCATCAAGCTGCTCTACCGTTGCTTCGTTAATATTAATCTTCGTCTTATCGTGTGAGTGCTTGGGCCCTGCAGCAAAAGAACTGACACTAAAGAATGTAACGATCAAAAAAACTAATGATTTTAAATTCATCTCAAATACTCCTTGATTCTGATAATGAACTGTTACCCTGAGGAGCAATTGACGTCATCTTGACTCATTGCTCCTTCTAAAATCATTAAAGCAACCTAACCGTTAAGATCAATGACAGATTGCGCTGTTTTGACCAGAGGTCTTAATACTCAACCCACTGGCGTCAAACCCAAAACCTCATCCTTGAAAGTCTTGCTGGGTGGCGTTTCGCCAATCCAGACCCGAAGAATTAAGTTAAATAAGCGCTTGTCGGAAACAATCATTCCTTTTTCTTCACCAGCGATCTCGATTCTCACACCTTGATCAGGCAAATACTCAAACACTGCTTGATCACCCCTTTTCATCGAGCCATCCACCAGCGCAAGCAGTTCGGCGATCTCATCTTTCATCTCTTCCTGCTCAGCAGGCGGAGTATTCAGCTGAATCGACTCATAGAAAGCATTAGCAATACGACGAGCACTCATTTTGGAAACCAGCATCACAAACGCCATCCGCTGATAACCTTCAGATGCGTAGATCTCTTCAGGGTTACTGGTTGGCTCTGCAAGATACAGGGCACCGATATACCCTTTCACCATTAAATACCAGGAGCGGACAGATGCGCCTTGCAGGTAGATTTCGGAGTCTCCTCCATCCGCAGAGATAACATCCGGCAGATCATAATCATTAATGATCAAGGCGTTTGCCGACATGGGCAACGTGATAAGAAAAACTGCACCGAGCAGAAGCTGACGAGTCATCTGGACTAACATACATCGTTCCTTATTATTATTGGTACCATTAGTACTGCACAGGTACTCACTGGGTAACAGAATACCCTCTGTTGACAAGCACATTTTAACGGAGAGCGTCAGTTAATTGCCAGAACTGTAATGCAAACCACCGCATAAAAATGCTGATTGATGACCACTGGTCATCTTATCAAACTGCCTTAAGCCGGAGCTTTCAAACTCGACCATAATAAATAACACCACCCATTGAAAAACCTGAATAAGGCTCAACATTGATAGCTAGAACCATTATTCAGATCGCTGACGCCATCAGCAACAGAACTCCCAACGTTTTTCTCTTAACCAGCTTATTGCAGATATATCATGACAGATCAGGACTCCAATAACCCCGAAGTACTACTCGGGGATGAAGAAAACCAGGAACCTGGCACAGGACTGGTTCTCCCAAATCAGGCTCTGCCTGACAAACTTTACCTTATTCCGGTATCAAACCGGCCATTCTTCCCTGCTCAGGTTCAGCCACTGGTATTCAGTAACAAAGAGTGGGGAGAAACTCTCCAACGCGTGGGTCAGAGCCCTCATAAAGCCGTAGGCCTCAGCTTTGTCAGCAGAATGTCGGAGGATGATATTGCGCCAGACGACTTCCCCGAAGTGGGCTGCGTGGTCAAAATCCATAATATTGTGTCCGAACATGATCAGGTGCAATTCATCGCCCTTGGCATGCAACGATTCAGAATTCGGCAATGGCTCCGCCGTCGTCCACCTTATCTGGTTCAGGTGGAGTATCTCGATAACACCGAAGACAACAGCGATGAAGTCAAAGCTTATGCGCTGGCACTGATTCAGGCGATCAAAGAGTTGATCCCACTGAATCCGCTCTACAGTGAGGAGCTGAAAAACTATCTCAACCGGTTCAGCCCAAAAGACCCATCCCCACTCGCTGACTTCGCAGCCGCTATTACTACTGCGCCTGGTCAGGAATTGCAGGAAGTACTGGACACCCTTCCCGTCCAGCGACGCATGGAAAAAGTACTGGTCTTGATTCGTAAAGAGCAGGAAGTTGCCCGACTGCAAAGTGAAATCAATGCGGAAGTGAATCGCAAAATCAGCACGCACCAGCGGGAGTTCTTTCTAAAAGAACAGCTCAAAGTTATTCAGAAAGAGCTGGGCATCTCCAAAGACGACCGCACCGCTGAAATCGAAGAGTTTCAGCAGCGCATGGAACCCATGGTGGTGCCCGAGCACGCCAAAAGTAAAATAGAGGATGAACTGAAAAAACTGTCCATTCTGGAGACGGGTTCTCCAGAATACGCCATTTGCCGGAATTATCTGGACTGGGCTACCTCTATCCCCTGGGGTATCTATTCAGAAGACAACCTTGACCTACCTCAGGCGCGGCAGGTACTCAGCTCAGATCACGACGGCCTTGAAGACGTCAAAGATCGTATTGTTGAATTTCTTGCGGTCGGTGCTTACAAAAAAGAAATTGCCGGCTCCATCATGCTTCTGGTCGGTCCTCCCGGTGTGGGCAAAACCTCCATTGGCAAATCTGTTGCCAAAGCATTGGATCGAAAATTCTATCGCTTCAGTTTGGGCGGCATGCGGGATGAGGCAGAAATAAAAGGACATCGTCGTACTTATATTGGCGCTATGCCCGGCAAACTGGTTCAGGCTTTTAAAGAAGTCGAAGTGGCCAATCCGGTCATCATGCTGGATGAGATTGATAAAATCGGTGCTTCTTATCGCGGCGACCCTGCTTCCGCCCTTTTGGAAGTGCTGGACCCCGAACAAAATGCGGAGTTTCTGGATCATTATCTGGATATGCGCATTGATCTCTCCAAAGTGCTCTTTATCTGCACAGCGAACCAGATGGATACCATCCCCGGCCCGTTAAGAGACCGAATGGACGTCATTCGCCTGTCCGGTTATATCGCAGAAGAAAAAGTCGCCATAGCCAAAAATCATTTATGGCCAAAACAATTGAAAAAAGCAGGGCTGAAGAAAGGCCAGCTAAAAATCTCGGACGCCATTTTCCGCAAGATCATTGATGGCTACGCCCGTGAATCCGGTGTGCGCCACCTGGAAAAACTACTGCAAAAAATTATCCGTAAAACTGTCGTTCGCTTTCTGGAAAACGATGAGAGCAAACTCAGCGTCACCGGCAAAAACCTTGAAGAATTTCTGGGTGCGCCTTACTTCCGCCCAGATAAAACGCTGGCAGGTGCCGGTATCGTTACCGGCCTTGCCTGGACGTCGATGGGAGGCGCTACCTTACCGGTGGAAGCCTGCTTAATTCATCAACAACGGGCTGGCTTCAAACTGACCGGAAAGCTTGGCGATGTCATGAAAGAGTCTGCTGAGATTTCTCACAGCTACATGACCAGCAACGCCAAAAAATACAGCGTACCCGAAGACTTTCTCAAGAATGCCTTTATCCACTTGCACGTGCCAGAAGGTGCCACGCCAAAAGATGGCCCCAGTGCCGGTGTTACCATGACAACTGCACTGATCTCACTGGCTCGCGACATCAAACCGTTAAAGAATCTTGCCATGACCGGTGAATTGACACTGACCGGTCAAGTGCTGGCTGTCGGTGGTATTCGGGAAAAGGTCATTGCTGCACGGCGACAGAATATCAAAACCCTGATACTGCCAGATGACAATCGCAGAGACTTTGACGAACTGCCCGACTACATCCGCGAAGGACTCACCGTGCATTTCGCCCAGAAGTACGACGATGTGTTTAAAGTCGCCTTCCCTACCCCAAGCGCTAAGAAAAGTGCCGGTAAGCGCATTAAAAAATAAGTGTTAAAAAAGCACCATTAAAAAAGCGCCATCCGAAGATGGCGCTTTTTACTTCACTATCATAGCAGCGGTAACTAATACCGTTTGGACACGCTAGTGAGCATCCTTAGTATGGTCCCACTTCATAAATCCCGCCACATTTCATAAGACATTTATCGTCTATAAAAAACACCTGAAATCAGGTTCAGTGCTTTGCTGCAGCCAGATAACTTTTTACCGTCGTAACAATCGCTTGGGTCTGACTGTCAATTTCAAGGTTGATTCGATCACCCACCTGAGAAGTGCCAAAGCACGTCACCTTTAGCGTTTCGGGGATTAAGTGCACACAAAAACGGTCATCTTCCACTTTATCGCCAATGGTAAGACTGCAACCATTTAAGGAAACATAACCTTTAGAAAGAATATAATCTTTCCATTTCGGATCAAATTTGAAGAAGATGGTGACGTTATTTTCTTCTTTAATAACGTCGCATATCTCAACCGTGTCGTGAATATGGCCAGACAACAGGTGTCCGCCAATCTCATCACCAAACCGTGCCGCCCGCTCGATATTAACCTTACTGCCTTCCTCAATATCACCAAGGTTAGTGACCCGCAACGTCTCCTTCATCGCATCAAAACTGACACCGTTCTGATCAAAAGCGACAACCGTTAGACAACAGCCATTCACCGCAATACTCGCACCGATCTCAAGCTTGTCCAAAAGCTCTGGCGGCAGCTGCACCGTAATACGATTAAGCTCATTAAACTTTTCAATCCGGCTAACGGGAAAATAGCCTTTCACAATGCCTGTAAACATACACTACTTCGCTTATGACTTAATAAATCTTATGGCTGTCTTGAGCGCAGACAATGCACCAATCGTTCAAGAGCAACCAGACTGTCTGGGGTATAATTTCGGTGATTCCGGTTTGATAAAATATCTTCTGGTGATTCCATGACCACACTGGCCACTTCTTCTTCCTGCAACACCAGAGGTCCATCATAGCAGCAGGTGTACACCCTGCCCCAGACCTGGCAATCATCATTCTGAAAATAAAAGTGGAAGTGAGGGGTAATCGTGACACCTTCAATCCCCATTTCTTCAGCCAACTCCCGGGAGGCGGCCAGATCATAGCTCTCGCCTTCGGTGACCACACCGCCAGTTGCCGGATCATAGTAGCCAGGATAGATATCTTTGCTCAGAGTTCGCTCCTGAACATACAACTGGCCTTCGCCGTTAAACACGAACACGTATGTTGCTCGATGACAAAGCGCCTCTTCTCGCATTTGCCCTCTGGGCACCGCCCCTAAGACAAAATTGTGATCATCTACGACCACCACACTCTCTACTAAAGAGTCTACAGACGTTTCCACAGACGGTTGTACCTCTTGCTGACCAGGCATCGAGATCTCCTGTTGCTGTCATCGTTTTTTATTATGACAACATCTTATATCAAGGGAATATTAAGCGGAAAGAGAAATTAAGAAGAAAAATAGGCCTGGTAACTCGATTAACATTGATCACTATGAAGATGACAGAGTAACGGATCATATTCAAGACTGACCAACACCCAATAAAAACAGTATGATAAAACAGGCAAGTGCATCATTTACTGCACATTTTACTCCACGACTGACTCCACAACAGCGCAAAGGAACCGATACAAACTACGTTCTGCACTCTACATTTATCAGACGGCAGAATGATTGATTCAGCATCTCCAAAGGGGGCAGAATGAGCCAAACCAATAACGTAGTCTCCACCACCGTCAATCCGGTTGGCACCATGCGCGTGCTATCGAGCCGGGAAGTTCACAGCCTGCAGGATAATTCCAAAGCGGGTCTGCACCGACTGTTTCGCCAGTGCGCTCTGGCCGTATTAAGTGACGAAATGGAAGGCGACAGCGCTGAAGAGCTGCTGCAATCCTATACCGATTTTGATATTCGCATTATTCAGGAACACCGCGGGCTTAAGCTCGAACTGATCAATGCCCCCGCTTCCGCCTTTGTCGATAACAAACTGATTCGCGGCGTCAGAGAAAACCTGTTTTCTGTTCTGCGAGACATTCTCTACGTCTCCTCGCTGGTACCGCACAAAGAGAACGATGAAGCCGTCAGCTCCTCCGATATCACTCACCAGGTGTTTGAGGTCCTTCGTCACGCCAATGCCTTTATCACCAAACAGACGCCGGATATTGTTGTCTGCTGGGGCGGGCACTCTATCGGTCGAGACGAGTATAAATACACCAAACTGGTTGGCTATCAGCTGGGGCTGCGCAGAATGAATATCTGCACCGGTTGCGGTCCCGGCGCCATGAAAGGCCCAATGAAAGGCGCCTATATTGGTCATGCGAAACAACGCATCAGCAGAGGTCGTTTTATCGGATTAACGGAGCCGGGCATCATCGCGGCCGAATCCCCGAACCCCATCGTTAACGAACTGATCATTATGCCGGACATTGAAAAACGTCTGGAAGCCTTTGTTCGTCTCGGCCATGGCATCATTGTATTTCCCGGAGGCCCGGGCACCTGCGAAGAAATCCTCTATCTGCTGGGCATTCTCTTACATCCGGATAATCAGGATATCCCCCTCACCCTGATACTCACTGGCCCGGCAGGCTCTGAAGCCTACTTTGAACAGATCGATGAATTTATAGGGAACACCCTCGGCGTTGCAGCCCAGAATAAATACGAAATCATCGTCGACGACCCTTCTAAAGTGGCAACTCTTATGGCCAAAGGCCTGGAAAAAGTCACCCGCTTCCGCCGAAGCCAGAACGACGCCTATTACTTCAACTGGCTGTTAAAGGTTGATCAGGAGTTTCAGCACCCCTTCGATCCAACCCATGAGAACATGGCCGCACTGGATTTACACAGCAACCTGCCACCGCACCAACTGGCGGCCAATCTTCGCCGTGTGATGTCTGGCATTGTTGCCGGAAATATAAAAGAAGACGGGGTCAATCTGATTCGACAAAAAGGACCTTACCAACTGAGCGGCGAACCAGAGCTGATGAAGCAAATGGATAAACTTCTACAGTCGTTTGTAGACCAGCATCGTATGAAGCTGCCCGGCAGCCATTACGAACCCTGTTATGAAATTATTAACACATAATCTCCCCTGAAGGGGCTACCCCGCCCCTCCAGCCCCCCGCAACTATTCACTAAAAAAATAGTGGTTATTTCGGTCTTTACTTAACTTGAAATGTACGTTCCGCTATACTGCCCGCGCCGCCAGTGCTTTAACTGCCTGATAATTATCAACATCATTGCGTGAGCACTGGCCAAGATTTCACCTTGGAACGTCTGACGGACCTACCCAATAATCACAATGGTTCGTCGAAGGATCGCCCAAGAGCCTGCCACAGATGATGAGGGTAGAACTCGTGTTAGAAGCTTATAGAAAACACGTCGAAGAGCGTGCACAGGAAGGTGTCCCACCTAAGCCCCTGAGCGCCGAACAGGTACAAGGCCTGGTTGAATTACTGAAAACCCCACCTGCCGGTGAAGAAGCATACCTTCTTGATCTGCTGGAAAATCGCATTCCTCCTGGTGTTGATGAAGCCGCTTATGTAAAAGCCGGTTTCCTGTCTGCCATCGTAAAAGGCGAAGCAGAATCCCCACTGGTAGATAACAAAAAAGCGGTTGAACTATTGGGCATGATGTTGGGCGGTTACAACATCGAAACCCTGATTGAACTGCTGGACAACACCGAACTGGCAGAGCTGGCAGCAAAACAGCTGAAGAGCACTCTGCTGGTATTCGATTCTTTCCACGACGTGGAAGAAAAAGCAAAAGCGGGCAACACTCACGCTCAAGCGGTGCTTCAATCCTGGGCGGACGCCGAGTGGTTCACCAAGCGTGACGCGGTGCCAGAAAGCATCAAAGTGGCTGTCTTCAAAGTCACTGGCGAAACCAATACCGACGATCTGTCTCCAGCACCGGATGCCTGGTCCCGCCCGGACATTCCTCTGCACGCTCGCGCCGCTTACAAAATGACCCGAGACGGTCTTGAGCCAGAAGAACACGGCGTCACTGGCCCTCTGAAGCAAATCGAAGAGATCAAGAGCAAAGGTCTGCCTGTTGCTTTTGTGGGCGACGTTGTGGGTACCGGTTCTTCCCGTAAGTCCGCCACTAACTCTGTACTGTGGTTCTTTGGCGATGATATGCCTGGCGTACCGAACAAGCGTGCTGGCGGTATCTGCATCGGTGCCAAAGTCGCTCCGATCTTCTTCAACACTATGGAAGACGCTGGCGCACTGGTTTTCGAAGCACCCGTAGACAAAGTGAACATGGGTGACGTGATTGAAATCCGTCCATACGACGGCAAGATTCTTTCTGAATCTGGCGAAGTGCTTTCCGAGTTCTCGTTCAAATCCGACGTTATTCTGGACGAAGTTCGAGCTGGCGGTCGTATCAACCTGATCATCGGTCGTGGTCTTACCGACAAAGCTCGTGAAGCCCTGAAGCTGGGTCATTCAGACATCTTCCGTCGTCCAGTGGCACCTAAAGATTCCACCAATGGTTTCACTCTGGCTCAGAAAATGGTCGGCAAGGCTTGCGGCGTTGACGGTGTTCGTCCTGGCCAGTACTGCGAACCTAAGATGACCACTGTCGGTTCTCAGGACACCACCGGCCCAATGACCCGCGATGAACTAAAAGATCTGGCGTGTCTTGGCTTCTCTTCTGATCTGGTGATGCAGTCTTTCTGTCACACGGCTGCTTATCCAAAACCAGTGGACGTGGAAACGCACCACACCCTGCCCGACTTCATCATGAACCGTGGCGGTGTTGCCCTGCGCCCTGGTGACGGCATCATCCACAGCTGGCTGAACCGTATGCTGTTGCCGGATACCGTTGGTACTGGCGGTGACTCGCACACCCGTTTCCCACTGGGTATTTCATTCCCTGCGGGTTCCGGTCTTGTAGCTTTCGCAGCGGCTACCGGTGTTATGCCATTGGATATGCCAGAATCTATTCTGGTGCGTTTCAAAGGTGAAATGCAGCCGGGCATCACTCTGCGTGATTTGGTACACGCCATTCCACTGTACGGCATCAAGCAAGGTCTGCTCACCGTCGAAAAGAAAGGCAAAAAGAACGCCTTCTCTGGTCGTGTACTGGAAATCGAAGGTCTTGAAAGCCTTACTGTTGAGCAGGCATTTGAATTGTCTGATGCTTCCGCAGAGCGTTCTGCAGCGGGCTGTACCATCACGTTGTCTGAAGAATCCATCACGGAATATCTGAACTCCAACATCACCATGCTGCGCTGGATGATCAGCGAAGGTTATGGCGATCGTCGTACGATTGAGCGTCGTGCCGCGAAAATGGAAGAATGGCTGGCGAACCCAACCATGATGCGTGCAGATAAAGATGCCGAGTACGCTGAAATCGTCGAAATCGATCTGGCCGACATCAAAGAGCCAATCCTCTGCGCACCAAACGATCCAGACGACGCACGTACACTGTCTGATGTTGCCGGCGACAAAGTAGACGAAGTCTTCCTGGGCTCCTGCATGACCAACATCGGCCACTTCCGCGCAGCCGGTAAACTGCTGGAGCAGAATCACGAGCCGCTGAAGACCCGCTTCTGGATGTCGCCACCCACCAAAATGGACAAGGCGCAGCTGGAAGAAGAAGGTTATTACGAAATCTACAACGACAGCGGTGTTCGTACAGAAATTCCGGGATGTTCACTGTGCATGGGCAACCAGGCTCGCGTAGAGCCAGGTGCGACTGTACTGTCTACCTCTACCCGTAACTTCCCGAACCGTTTGGGTGATGGCGCTAACGTGTACCTCTGCTCTGCAGAGCTGGCTTCTGTGGGCGCGATTATGGGCAAGATTCCGACTACTGAAGAGTACATGGAATACGCCAGCAATCTGAAATCCATGTCTGCGGATATCTATCAGTACCTGAACTTTGACCGTGTTGAGTCTTATCAGAAAGCGGCAGATGATATTATTGCCAAAGCTGGTTAATCAGACAACGATGTCAATGTAAACCCAAAGCCCCTGATCTTCAGGGGCTTTTTATTACAGAGCTTTTTATTACAGAGCATTTATGAACAACACCCAAAAACCCACGCCAGAATCACTCTTTACCCCGGAGTTGACTCGGTGGATCAAAGACAATATTCCACTACTGAACAGTATGGATGTCAGCTTTGATCAGTTTCAGGATGGAGAGCTAACCATCAGCTGCCCACTGGAGCCCAACATTAACGACAAAGGCACTGCTTTTGGCGGAAGTATTGCGGCACTGGCCACCATTTGCGGCTGGCTTTACACGACACTTTACGCACGCACAATAGTAAAAGAATGCGCTGCCGTGATTGCTGATTCACAAATGACCTATCACGCGCCCGGCACAGACAGAATCATCGCAAAGTGCCAGGCACAGGTTCCAGAGACGTTTTATGAGCGATTAAGCGAACAGCGTAAGGCCAAACTGGAATTAACCATCACACTGCTCTCGGATGAGATTCATATCGCGACTTATAAAGGGCTCTATGTGGCAATCCCATGATTGCCACAACAATTCATATCTGGCTTATGGCACTTTTGAGAGATTGAAATTCAGCCTTATCCAAATCGTCCGTTTTCCCATAAGCCGAGCGGATATATCGACCAATAACTGGCTTCAACTTTTCCCCCAGAACAGGGTTTTCTAAACAAATACGATCAGCAAACGCCGCCGGCCCTTCTCCGGGTTCTCGGTGATAGCCTTTGCGCGCTAGCTTTTTCTCTAATGACAGCCATAATTTTTGATGTACGCTCAACGCTGACTTTTTGCTCAACAAAAAGAAAACACCATACAGTGAAAGGAAGATAACCATCAGTCCACCCAGTACTGCCATCTGGTGCCAATAATAAGCTGCAGTACCAAACAACTGACGCATAAAATCTTCCTGAGCGTCCTCTTGATACTGGATAACTGATTTCTGCCAGCGATACTCCAATCCTTCCCACTGGTTTCTCAAAAACTTCAGGACCTGGGTATTTCTCAAATGGTAGGCCAATGGCAACTCTTTCTGCTCAAGTCGCCCTCTGGAAATCATCTCATCAATGCCCAGCTCTACCCTTTCAGGAGCGACCGCTGTCGTTGGATCAAAACGAATCCAACCTTCACCATCCACCCAGATTTCTGCCCAGGCATGAGCATCTCTCTGTAATACCCGAATAACATTGTCTTCCGGTAATAAATCACCGCCCTGATAACCCGTAACAATACGAGCCGGCACACCAACTGAGCGCATCATAAAGACAAAACTGCTGGCATAATGCTCACAGAAACCTTTTTGATAACGGAACATAAAATCATCCACTTCATCCCGCCCCATCAACGGCGGCGATAGAGTGTAATAAAACGTGGACTGATTGAAGAATTTCAAAATACTCCGACCCATAACAAGAGGATCACCCTCCGATTCCTCAAACAACTCTCGTGCAAAATAGCGACTCTCTTCATTACCTGTGTCAGGTAATGTTGTGTTCACTTCTCTTAGCCACGCTGGCATGGATACTGAAACCGGATCAATTTTCTCTGATGAAGGACGATAGAGCTTCCTTTCGAACACGGGGCGTTCTGCCTCAATCCGCATGGTACGAAACAATGTACTATCAGGTATTGCACTGGCAGCTGGCCCCAGAGTAGGTAACCACTCACTGCCACTGGGTTCCAGTAAAATTTCGTAGTCATAACCGTCTGGCTGATTCTGCCACCAGCTGACCGCGGCACTCTTCTTTACTTGCCAGTCGCTATCACTAACGACAACATCAGGGTATTGACGACGCAGTGTATCCAGTTTGGTTTGCGACCACTGACCATCAGTGTATTGATCAAAAACAAGGGCTCGCCAGTAGCGTTGATCCGGCAGAGGCATATCCCCCTTAAACTGCGCTCTGAATGCTAACTCGTAGGATTGGCTCAAGCTGGCAACATCACCAGGCTTTAAGGTACCGGAAAGACCGGTTTGCTTTGAGGAATCCGGCCAGGTCACCGCCCACAATGGCCCTAATCGAGGCACAAAGACAAACAGTACAATGGTTAATGGCAACGCCTGAAGCACCATCAATCCAGCAAAGCGACCACTGACTTTTATTGAACGTTGATCAGGCGATGAATAGACAGCATGAACTGCCGCCACCAGCACACCAATGCAAAGCACCAGATAAGCGGCCTGTGACAACGATTGAGAATACAACCCTGCGGCACCAGTCACAAAGAAGCCAATAAACGCCACGATCATGGCATCTCTTCGAGTAACCGTCTCCAGCATTTTTAAGGCGTAGCCGGTGACCAAAACAGTCACTGCCATCTCCAGGCTAAACGTCCAACCTAAACCGGCAATAATTAACCCGACAGCACAGGCCACCAGCACTATTCTGATAACAACATTCGGCCAGAAGCCACGACCAAACCAGATCAACACGCGCCACAATAGCGTCAGAGCAATCAGCGGTAGCACCGTTACGGGCAAGACATCAAACACTGGCAGCGCCACCATCACCTGAGCCAACAGCAACCACAACGTGGCGTAGCGCGATACCGCTGGGCTCATGACTTTTTTCTTTTTAGCGCTCATCACTGTCATCAACGTTGTAAAGTGCCAGCAATTCAAATGCTTTATGCAGATGGACTGCGCCGTTGGCAGGCGACAGCTTCTGTGTACCCAGTGTTAAGCCATAGCTGAAACGTTGTCGTTCGCAATAAAGGCACCAGCCGGTCAAAATTGACAACTGTTTTTCAAGGTCGTAACCAGCAACCTGATCCAGAGAAAACCACAACTCTCTACCAACGGGCTGATCAAACTGCTTGGTCAGCAGTTCACCCGTTTTAGCAAAACCCTGCCAGTAAACATGGGAAGGGCTGTCGGTTTCCTGATAACCGCGAAAACCATGAAAATCATCAATACCGGATTTCACCAGTGATCTTTCACCGCCCTTACCGCAGTTCCCCTCTGGCAACGGTATACCCTCCTCCGGCGCGGGATAAATCAACGAGTGACAATCCAACCGAACCCAGGTCCAGGTACGAAAAAATCCCAACGGGTAAATACTTTTGATAAGCATCCTGCCCGGTCGAAAGCGCCCTCTTTGCTCTTCTGGTGCCAACAGTGACTGCTCATGTTCATGAGAAAAACTGGCTGACACCATTTCGGACTCTGGCCAGCCCATCAAAATGGAAAAACGCTGGCGACCTTCCGTCAGGCATTCCAAATTCACCGGCACCGGTTCGCCTGCATAAACCGACTCAGCGCCGCGCACGACCAGCGTAATACCGGCCAGGTTTCGCCACGTGTGAATCATAGAAATCTGGAAAAGACTGAGCATGAAAAAACACAGCCCAAATGCTAATGAGTTGGAATAGTTAGTGGCCACCAGAAAGACCAACAACACCATCAACAACCAGAAAAAACCATAGCCCGTGGGCACAATATAAATGCGACGCTGGTTTAATCTGATGCGATGGGAGCGAGGGCTTCGGCTGTCAATCCAGCGGCGAAACCGTTCCGACAGCCACTTCTCCGGTGATTTCAGACTTTCATTCATACTGTGAGAGCGCATCCGTTTAAACCATCACGTTAACGCGGGCCAATAATTCGCTAGGTGAAATCCCATGTTTGCTGGTAATCAAACGATGCCTTGCCACGGGCAGAAATACCGCTTGAACATCTTCCGGCACCACGTAATTTCGACCGTCAATACGAGCCCAGGCTTTTGCAGCCTGAAGCAAAGCAAGGCCAGCCCGTGGCGATAGGCCAACCTCAAAATGCTCTTCACTGCGCGTGGCCTTTAACAATCGAAGAATGTAATCCAACAGCAAATCACTGGCGCTGACCTTGTCCACTTCTTCCTGCAGCAGCAGAAGTTCTTCTGCAGTCATCGCCTGCTCAAGGCTATTGAGACACAGACGACCAGCCTCGCCTTTCAAGATAGCTTTTTCAGATTCGGTGTCGGGATACCCCATATGAATCTGCATTAAAAAGCGATCCTGCTGAGACTCCGGAAGCGCAAAGGTACCTTCCTGAAATACCGGATTCTGGGTCGCAATAACAATAAACGGCTTTGGCAGCATTCTGGCCTCACCATCAACAGTCACCTGACGTTCTTCCATGGCTTCCAATAATGCACTCTGGGTTCTGGGTGACGCCCTGTTGACTTCATCTGCCAGCAGCATCCCGGTAAACACCGGGCCCGGTTTGAATTGAAAGTCACTGGCAGACTGATCAAAGATTGATACACCGAGAATGTCCGCTGGCAATAAATCGCTGGTAAATTGAATCCGCTGATATTCCAGACCCAACAGACGGGAGAAAGAAAGCGCCATGGCCGTCTTTCCCATGCCGGGTAAATCTTCGATCAACAAATGCCCACGGGCGAGAAAACAGCAGAGCGCCAGTCGTACTTCGTTATCCTTCCCCCGAATAACGCCCGACATGGATTCCAGACAGTTCTTGATTATTGCGTCCATATCAACCTGATTTTTTAGTATTGGTTATTAAGCAATTCACGTACGCAGGCACTCTTAACGCAATTGCTGTAGTCCCTTATCAATATCCCGCTTGAGATCTTCAATATCTTCTAATCCCACAGCAACACGAACCAGGCCTTCTGTAATGCCAGAGCGCTGTTTGTCGTCATCCGTAAGACGACAATGCGTGGTGGTTGCCGGGTGGGTAATGGTGGTTCGGGTATCACCGAGATTGGCGGTTCGGGACATAATGGTAACACTGTCGATGACTTTCCAGGCAGACGCTCGACCGCCCTTCACTTCAAAGGCCAGCACACCACCAAAGGCCGATTGCTGTTTTTTGGCAAGCTCATGGCCTCGGTGTGAACTCAGACCAGAGTAATGTACCTTGTCAACCGCCGGATGTTCATCCAGCCATTTCGCCAAAGCGGTGGCATTACGACAGTGGCCTTCCATTCTGATGGAGAGCGTTTCCAACCCTTTAAACAGAACCCACGCATTAAACGCGCTGAGCGTGGCGCCGGCTGCCCTTTGCCACAAATGAACTTCATTCACCAGTTCTTTTCTGCCCACCACCATGCCCCCAAGGCAACGCCCCTGACCATCAATATATTTGGTGGCAGAATGAATAATCAGATCGGCTCCAAAAAGGAGCGGCTTTTGTAATGCTGGCGTGCAGAAACAGTTATCCACCATTAATAGCGCGCTCTTGTTATAGGTGTTGTGGGCGATATCTGCCAGTCGTTGTATATCAGCGACGTCGCTCAGAGGATTCGACGGAGTTTCCAAAAATAAAAGACGGGTTTCCGGCGTCATTGCCTCCTGCCATTGCTGATAATTGGTCAGATCCACAAAGGTGGTTTTCACGCCGAACTTTTCAAAGTACTTGGCAAAAATCGTAAACGTCGTGCCAAACACATTGCGGGAACAGATGACATGATCACCGCTTTTCAGCAACGCCATACAGCTGCCCAAAATCGCCGCCATACCAGACGACGTCGCACAACCAATAATATCTTCCATGCCGCCGGCTTCGAGAATGGCCATGCGCTCTTCAAACATCTGCACAGAAGGATTGGTGTAGCGGGAGTAGACATTACCGGGCTCATCACCCGCAAACACCGCCTGAGCTTGAGCGGCGCTGTCATAAACAAAACTGGAGGTTAAATAAAGTGCTTCACTGTGCTCCCGCATATCGCTGCGAAAAGAACCGCCCCGGATTGACTGAGTGGCAAAACCCAGCGCTTCATCAATGTCTGGAAGTTGATCGTTCACGTCTTGATTTTTCATGGGTAATTCCGGGACAGCTTTTTTTTAGAGTTAAGTAGTTGTTCAGATTAAATCGCAGCTTTCTGGCTGAGTAGGCAGTTACTATGCAAGGCAGAGCGTAGGGAGCATAGCCGTAGCTATGTGACCGGAGCTGTAACGCTGCAGAGTAGCTGATTACTTAGTCAGAAAGTATGATTTAATCTGCACAACTGCTGATACTTATTCAAGGAGCTAAACATAACAGAAGCCAAACAAAATCCACAGCCTTGAACCAATTTTCGTTATCATGGTCGAACCGTCAATATGATTGCTGAATAAACACGCACTATGGCCCCCACCTTATTGTTAATTGATGCCCTGAACCTGATACGCCGAATTCATGCGGCAGTTCCCGGCAGAGAAGCCCCCAGCCAAGACAATCATGATGATGAAGCTCAGCAGGTTGATGGCGCACTGTCGGCAACCGTGTCCTCTGTGCAGCGAGCCATTAAAGAGTGCAACCCGACTCATGCATTAGTCGTGTTTGATGGTGATCCGCCCACATGGCGTCACGAATTGCTGCCGGACTACAAAGCCAAGCGCAAACCAATGCCTGATGCGTTACGAAGACGGCTGTCTGACTTCAATAAAGCGTTTCGTGAAATGGGGCTAATGACTTTTCGCCGTAATGGCGTGGAAGCCGATGATGTGATTGGCGCCATTACCCATAAAGCCATTGGCGGAAATATCAACACGATTATTCTGTCGACGGACAAAGCTTACCGCCAACTGCTTCAATCGCCTCTGGTCATCCAGAGAGATCATTTCCAGAAGCTCGATTTTGATCGGGCAGAAGTGATGAAAGAGTTCGGCATTAAACCAGAACAGCTGCTGGATTACTGGAGTATGGCAGGGGTCGGTGATATCCCGGGCGTCGACGGTGTTGGCAAAAAAGGCGCTGGTGATTTGCTGGCTCAATTTGGCAATCTGCAAAACCTGTTCAGTGAAGGTTCAAACGTTGAAGCACCGAAAGGGCCACTAAAAAAGGTACTGAATCAGAAAGAACACGCTTTACTATCTTTGCAGATGGCAACACTTAAAGAGGATATTGACTTGGGCATGAGTTTGAAAGAAATGAGGTATCTGAACAAGTAGGTCGGCAACCCAGCGGGTTACCAACCTTTGCAAACCGATCGATTACAGATCATCCTCATTGTGAAGATCGATAATATCGCTTTCCACTGCCCGGCTGCTGTCATTCCGATGGGAAGCCAACTTTGCCAGATAAGCATCATCAATATTCCCCGCCAGATAACAGCCATCAAATACCGAGCAATCGAAATCTTCGATCTCTGGGTTTAACGCTGCCACGGATTTTTTCAGCTCATCCAACTCCTGAAAAATCAGCTTATCCGCACCGATCTGCTGGCTGATTTCCTCAATCGTCCGATTATAAGCAATCAACTCTTCACTGGTGGGCATATCAATGCCATAAACATTAGGGAAACGAATCGCCGGTGCCGCAGAGCAGAAATACACTTTCTTCGCCCCCGCTTCCCGCGCCATTTCAATAATCTGTTCACAGGTAGTACCGCGAACGATGGAATCATCCACCAGCAGTACATTTTTTCCGGCAAACTCCTGACCAATGGCATTCAGTTTCTGTCGTACGGATTTCTCTCGAATCGCCTGACCCGGCATAATAAAGGTTCTGCCGATGTAGCGATTCTTCACAAACCCTTCACGATATGGCAAGCCAAGACGAGTCGCCAGTTCCAACGCAGAGTTGCGACTGGTGTCTGGAATGGGCATCACCACATCAATGTCATGATCCCCCCATTCCCGCAGAATTTTATTCGCCAGCGTTTGCCCCATGCGCAAACGGGATTGGTAAACAGAAATACCGTCCACTGTTGAATCGGGTCGCGCCAGATAGACATACTCAAACATACAAGGGGTTAGCTTGCCGGGCACGCACTGGAAACTGTGCAACTGCCGCTGCTCATCAATATAGATGGCTTCACCTGGCGCCACATCTCTTATCAGCGTAAAGCCCAGAGCATCCAGCGCCACAGACTCCGATGCCAGCATGTATTCAGTGCCCTGCGCCGTTTCCCGCTTACCGTACACTAATGGTCGTATACCGTTGGGATCACGAAAGCCCAGCATGCCCTGCCCGTTCACCAACACAACCACCGCAAAGCCGCCTTCGCAACGCTCATAAACCCCTTTCACAGCGCTGAAAAAGTCTTCCGCCTGAGGCTTGAGCTTGCCAGCTTTGGCCAGCTCGTGAGCAAGGACGTTCAGCAGAATTTCAGAATCTGAATGGGTATTGATATGACGTAAATCCGCCTCAAACAGTGATTGTTTGATCTCTTCCGCATTGGTGATATTGCCGTTATGAGCGAGCGCGATACCGTAGGGAGAGTTGACGTAAAAGGGTTGGGCTTCTGCGGAACTGGAAGTACCCGCGGTGGGATATCGAACATGGCCAAGGCCGGAAGTGCCACTGAGCCGTGTCATGTGTCGGGTGCGAAATACATCCTTCACCAGACCGTTGTCTTTTCGCAGGAAGAACCGGTTATTGTCCAGTGTTACCATTCCTGCGGCGTCCTGCCCCCTGTGTTGTAGCACAGTCAGCGCATCGAACAACAGCTGGTTAACATTCACCGTTGCCGAAATACCGACGATTCCACACATGTACTCACCCCCAGGATTGATCAGTAAAGCGTGTTATCAAAAAGACCAACCAGATGAAGAATTTGCCTGTTCCCTGTCTGAAGATCCATTTCCTGATAACTCGTGTGGGGCGAATCATACGTGAAATTACGGTATTCCGAAATCGGTCTCAGTACTCAGATGTAAAAAAGTTATTAACTGAGTATCAACCACGCATTAGCGGCCCCATTAAACCCACCACTGTTTCTTTTGACCAATCCGCCAGCAGCAGGAAGTGAGGCAATAACACCGACTGCTGCCAGGCTTGATCCTGCTCTAATGGCGCCAACGTCATCAAGCCCAACAACACTGTCACCAGCAGACAACCCCGAAGCCCCCCAAACACCATGCCCAGCATACGATCCGTACCCGTCAAACCAGTGGCCTGAACCAGCTCAGCAATAATGCGGTTAACCAGTGCACCCAGCATTAATGTCACCACAAACAACAGAGCACAGGCCGCCATAACCCGAATGGAAGGTGTGCCGATGTAATCAGTGAATCGTTCAGACAGCGCTCCGCCAAAAGACCAGGCCACAAAGATAGCAGCGATCCAGGTAACGAGGGACAGTACCTCTTTAAAAAAGCCCCGCTTTAAGCTGAGCAATGCTGAGATAATAATAATTCCGGCTATCAGCCAGTCAATCCAGGTAAAAGACAAACAAACTTCTCCACGACGATAAGAGGGTGTCGCAAAATCCGTAGGTCGGTAATTCTGTAAGAATTGCCGACACCTCGCAGGCCTGTAGTTGATTGTCGGCAACCCTTTGGGTTACCGACCTACGACATCTGCTTTTAATGATCTTTTGCGACAACCTCGATAAGCAGGAAAAACAAGAGATTATAGCGAATATACAAGGCTGCCGGACAGAGAACTGAGCAAATTAAAGCTAGATTCTGTTGACGTAAGACTAAGGCTGAAATCGAACGATCATTCCATCCAAGCCCATCTCTTTCTTCAATGATGCCTTTAACCGTTGGAAGTCATCCGGACGAGCTTCAGGCCCGATGTAAACCCGATAAAAATAACTGCCGCTATCCGTTGTCACTTTATTGATATAAGCGCTATACCCTTTCTTCTTGAGATTTTTTTCAAGATTGTCAGCGTTGCTTTTATCAGAGAACGTCGCCAACCTGAGAGACCAGGCTTTCAAATGACCTTTTTCATCAGTGCCTGTATTCTGTGTCGGGACCGGGTCGAGCTCAACCTCTTGCACCTCGTCTCTGATGGCAACCGATACAGGTTCCGCCGGCACATCAAGCTGCTCAACAAACACCGGCACTGATGGCGCCTGTAAAGGCACTGCATCATTGTCTGAGGCCAGCATTGGGTGGCTTTCTCCCCCCTTAAACAGGGCTGGCGCAAGAATAATCAATAATGCCAATAATACGACAGCTCCAAACAGCCGTTGTTTCAATCCTTCGCCCAAGGCATTCTCCAGGAAAATTAAAGCTTAATACTCCACATCATTCCAAGTGTGCCGTTTCCGGTCAAGCAGGGAATGACCTTCATAAGTCAAACGTAAAGTCCAATTGACAATAACCTTCAATACAATCAGAAAAAATCAAGCTAAACTCGTTGTTTTTCCAAGCTTCAAACACGACTTTCCAGCCAGAAACTTACTGGCCGATAGCTCAATGAAGTGGTCATGAACTATTTATTTTGAGGAACCCATATGCAAAAACTCTCTGCCCTGCTTATTACCGGCCTGCTGAGCGCAATTTCTGTGGGGGCGGTAGCTGCCAATGCAGAGCCAGATGCCACAGCCAATAAGAATGCTGAAACGGTCATCCTAAAGGAGCTGATGACTCTGGACAGCAACATTCCTGTGGAGTCTATCGCCCCAAGCCCTATCTCAGGCCTTTATGAAGTTGTCCTTAAAGGTGGATTCGTTCTTTACAGCAGCGCTTCTGGTAAACATTTGATCAAAGGTGAAATGCTGGAAATTCGTGACAACCAGCTGGTCAATCTGACAGAAGAAGTGAAAAGCAAAGCTAACGCTGAACTCCTGGCTGCTTTAGATAAAGAAGACATGATCGTCTTCTCTCCTGAAGGCGAAACCAAAGGCGTCGTCTACGCATTTACGGATGTTGACTGTGGCTACTGTCGCAAATTGCATCAGGAAGTTGGTCAAATGAATAAGTTAGGTATCGAACTTCGTTATCTGGCCTTTCCCCGTGGCGGTGAACAATCACCGGCATTTCGAAAAATGACCGATGCCTGGTGCACTGCGGATCGTAAACAAGCCATGACCGATTTAAAATCCGGTCGCAGCATCAGTATTGAGGTTCAAGGCGATAAAGCTGCCTGTGAACAGATCATCAGCAACCAGTACATGCTGGGGATGCAGATGGGTGTAACCGGCACCCCTGCAATGGTTCTGGAAAACGGACAGGTCATTCCCGGATACCGCCCGGCAGATGCAATTGCCCAGATGCTGAACATTAAATAGCCCATAAAAAAAATAGCCTGAAATACATTCAGGCTATTTTCTTTACAATTCAATCCAACCTTCAGTCTGCTTGACGAACCACCTTGAAATTATCCCACGCCTGACTGCTTGGCATCACCTCAAGACTATTAATATTAATGTGCGCCGGCTGTTGTGCAATCCAGAAGATAATATTGGCAATGTCTTCCGGCAATAATGGATTCACCCCTTTATAAAGGTTATCACTCTTATCCTGATCCCCTTTGAATCGCACGACTGAAAATTCAGTCTCACACATACCCGGCTCAAGGCTGGTCACACGAACACCGCTTCCCGCAAGATCCGAGCGAAGATTACGGGAAAATTGTGCGACAAACGCCTTACTTCCGCCATAAACACTGGCACCGGGATAAGACCAGTTAGAGGCCACCGATGCCAAATTGATAATAGACGCCTTTGGTTGTTCACGAAGAATGGGCAGCAGTTTGTGAGTGACGTTTACCAATCCGGTGACATTGGTGTCAATCATGGTATGCCAATCGTCAAGGCTGGCTTCCCAGGCGGGCTCAGTGCCCAGTGCCAGCCCTGCATTATTGACCAGCACTTCAATGTTCCGGAACGCTTCTGGCAGCTCTGTCACCATGGCACCCACTGCCTCTGCGTCTCTGACATCCAGAGTCACACAATGGACAGGCACCATCGCCTTAAGCTCATCCGCCAATTGTTGTAGCCGCTCAGCACGTCGACCGGTGATAATTAACGAGTATCCATCCTGGGCAAACAATCTGGCACTGGCCAAACCAAATCCTGACGTGGCGCCCGTAATCAATACTGTGGTTGAACTCATACCCTGTCACTCCGTTTCTTCATTTATTGTGAGCAGCTTCTAAGCAGTCGTTATCATCGTCTGCAGAGCATTAATCAGCGAAAAAAATGCAAGCAGCATCATAGTCAAAAACGCAACTTGTTGAACTATCGCCGTAGTATACAGATGAAAAAGCACTTTACCGGCCAAAGCCCCTACGATGCAAAATGGTAGCAGCATAAAAAAGAGACTAAATACGGCATCGAGATCAGTAGCACCCGACAGAATTAAGGTGGCACATAGTATAGACGTCGAAATAAAGTAAACGATTAACGTCGCACGTTGCTTTTCAAGGGAAAGTGACGAACTCATCATGTACATAATAACCGGAATACCACCGGCGGATACGGCACTAGTTGTCCAACCTGACATCACACCACAGAGCCAACGCGAACGAGTTAATAGTATGGCACGCTGAGATGGCAAATAACTGAGCAATCCCATAGCCAATATCACAACAGCCACCAGCAGCCGCAACGCTGGCTCATCCAGGGTAAACAGTAAGAAAAGACCAATGGGAATGCCTACGCTGCTGGCTATCAACAATGAGTTCAGCGTTTTAGGACAACAATGCCGCCAGCTGCCTAATAACAGCGGTAAACCAGCAACTGCATCCAGCATCAACACAGCAGGTACCGACTCAGCCACTGAATAACTTTGACCAAGCACCAGTATGGCAATAGCAGCAAAACCAAAGCCGGTATAACCACGAATCACTGCCGCCAAAAAAACGGGAGAAACCAGATACCATTCCATCAAAATTACAGCGCCACCATTGAAGACTGATGACAGTGTAACTCACTATGAAGAACGTATTTAGACACAGTTGACGTTTTCGATGGTGACAGAGAGGGTTTGATCAATTAAACCGCGACAGCAATGCCCGACCTTGCAGAATGCTCAACATATAAAGCCAGTTTTCTTATACCAGGCTCGATCTGGTTTTTCTCTATGGCTGAAAAACCTAAACGGATGAATGGCCGCTTAAATTTTTCATCCATAAAATGAACGTCACCCGGTTCAATAATAACGCCATCGTCCATACAGCGGCTGACAAGCTCCGATAAGTTTACCGTGTCCGGCAGCCTCAGCCAGAAAGAAGAACCACCCGCTTCCGGATTGACCAACATGTCTGGCAACTAACAATTCAGTGACGCCTTCATTATCTGCCATTTCTCAAAATAGCTTTTTCGTAATCGTTGCAGATAACTGTCAAAATACCCCATGGAAATAAACAAGGCTGCTGTCCGTTGATTATTTACAGGCGGGTGACGGTACATCATGCGCCGAAGCATTCGGGCCTGGGTAATCACCTCTGCATCAGCCACCAGATAACCAAGCCTTAAACCATGAGAAAGGGATTTTGACAGGCTGCCCACATAAATAACACGACCATGGGTATCCAGACTTTTCAGCGCCGGGTGAGGGCGTTCCTGAAGGTTCACCTCACTGTCATAATCATCTTCGATGATCACGAAATCTTGTTCATTTGCTCTTTTGAGTAAAGCTTTACGACGCGCCATAGGCATGGTTGCATTGGTCGGCACTTGATGACTGGGCGTGACATACACATAGTCACAGCTATCCATCGTATCAGACAATGTAACGCCATCACCATCAAGGTGCAGAGGCACAACATCTGCACCATGATGGGTGAAAATATTTCTAACATCCGGATACCCGGGCTCTTCCATGCCTAATCGCGTATTCTTACCAGCCAACAATGAAGCAAGAAGATACAACGAGTTTTGTGTGCCTACTGTGATCAATATTTCATCATTCCGAACATTGATACCCCGCTTGATCAACACCCGTTTTCTCAGCTGCTCAACAAGAAACTCATCATCACTGTCTATCAGGTCAGGCATCCATGTATTTATTTCATGCTGGCTCTGAGCCAAACGACTGCACTCTCGCCACTGGCTGATCGGAAATAAAGAATGATCGGTTTGCCCGAAAACAAAAGGGTAAGGAAAACCCTGCCAATTTTCAGGCTTTTTTATATTTCGATAATGACTGAGGTCACTTTGCAAGCGGGATGACCAGTTCAGAGAATGTCTGACATTTTCAGCTGCCGGATACAGAGAACATTTAGTCGAATAAAGGTGATAATCTTGCTCCACATAGTGCGGGCTCACAAAATAGCCACTTCGTTCGCGGGAAACAAGATACCCCTCGTCTACCAATTTCTCATAGACAAGCACTACCGTATTTCTGGACACCTGAAGCATGTCGGATAGTTTTCGACAGGATGGCAGAGCCTGGTCGCTGAAGTGCTGCCCATGGATCATGGTCACCAGATGTTCTCGCAGTTGAACTTGCAAGCTTCGGCCTTTGGCAAAGTCAATGTGAAGTAAATGGTCAGTCATAAGACATCTGCCCTATCTTTTTCCAGTGCAAAGATTCTCAATCTCAGCGCGGACGCATAAATTCCCAACTAACCTTCCTCCCTGCAATTTTTCTGCCAATCATTATATTTCGCTGGCCTGAAAAAAAATCAAATCTGTACCTACAACTGACTGCCCGGAATTTCATATGTTGAAAAAAAGCGCAAAACAAAAGGTAACCCACTAATGGATATTGCAAAACTAAGCCGACAGAACATCTGGTTCCATCTGACTCAGCACACCAGTTATGACGATAAAGCGCCACCCGTCATGGTGAAAGGTGAAGGACTTAAAGTTTGGGATATTAACGGCAAAGAGTACCTGGATGCTTCTGCTGGTGGCGTCTGGACGGTCAATGTGGGTTATGGCAGAACGTCCATAGCGGAAGCGGTGAAAAAACAGATAGAGACGCTAAATTTCTTTGCCTCAACAACTGGCACACCGGTTGCTGCAGAGTTCAGTAAACGGTTACTGGAAAAAATGCCCGGTATGGGACGAGTCTATTTTTCAAACTCTGGTTCTGAAGCTAATGAAAAGGCTTACAAAATCGTACGACAAATTGCCCATAAGAAATACAACGGCAAGAAATACAAAATCCTATACCGTGAGCGTGACTATCATGGAACGACAATCACCTGTTTAAGCTCTACCGGCCAAAATGAACGCCGCTCCCAGTACGGACCTTTTACCCCGGGTTTTGTTGAGTTTCCCTATTGCTGTGAATACCGCAGCCAATTCGGTGATATCAATGATTACGGTACCCGAGCCGCTGAAGCGATGGAGGAAGTCGTTCTCCGTGAAGGAGCAGACACTGTGGGAGCTATTGTCATTGAGCCGATCACCGCCGGTGGTGGTGTGATCCCTCCACCAGAAAACTACCTGAAAAAGGTAGAAGAAATTTGTCGTAAATACGACATCCTGCTCCATATTGATGAAGTGGTGTGTGACATGGGTAGAACCGGCACATGGTTTGGTTATCAGCACTACGGTATTCAACCGGACATTGTCACCATGGCAAAAGGGGTTGCCTCAGGGTACGCCGCTATCTCCTGCACCGTGACTACTGAAGCCGTTTTCAACCTGTTTAAGGAAAACCCTGGCGAGCGAGAAGACTACTTCCGGGATATCAGCACTTTTGCAGGTTGCACAGCAGGCCCGGCCGCAGCTCTGGAAAACCTTCGCATTCTGGAAGACGAGCACCTGCTGGAAAATGCCAGCCACATGGGTGAAATCCTGATGGCCGGATTACAAAACCTCAAAAACCAATACCCGATCATTGGTGATGTTCGAGGGAAAGGCCTTTTCCTTGGCATCGAACTGGTCAAAGATCGCACCACTAAAGAGCCTGTGGATGAAAGTGTGACCATAAAAGTAGCATCACTGTGTACTGAATATGGCCTGCTTATTGGTCGCACGAACCGTTCAATGACCCAGTTTAATAACACACTTTGCCTAAGCCCTGCTCTGACCATTAACCAATCAGAGGTCGAGCAGATTCTGAACACTCTCAATCAGGCATTTGCAGAAATATCCATTTAATTTGAAGGCACTAATTAGAAGACACTAATTAGAAGACACCGTATTCAAACGGTGCATTACAAGACGAACGTCGTCATTAAAGCACTGTCTTGGTGCAACGAGAAATAACCACAATAAAAGGAATCCGTCATGAGTAAACGTCCATCGTTAAAACGCACATTGGGTATGACCGCAATATCCATTGGGCTGACTATTGCATCCGGAGTGAGCTTTGCTAAAGAAGTCACCATTGGCTACCAAGGCATGTTCAACCCCTGGAAGTACGCCATTGATCAGGAACTGGTCGAAAAAGAAACCGGCGTTGAGATCAAATGGCGCAAATTTGATTCCGGCGCCAAAGCCATATCCGCCATTGCCTCAGGCAGTGTGGATCTTACCGTTGCAGGCTCCAGCCCTATTGCAACGGCCGTCAGCCGCGGCGTGGAGCTGGTGTGGATTATGGAAAACATTGCCGAAGCAGAAGCCTTGGTGGTGCGCGACGGCAGTGGGATCAAATCCCCTTCAGACCTGAAAGGAAAACGCATTGCCGTGCCGTTTGTATCCACAACCCACTATCACATGCTCTTCGCCCTGAAGGAATTTGGCCTTACGGAGAAAGACGTCAAACTGGTCAATATGCAGCCTAATGCAATCAATGCCGCCTGGGCACGAGGCGATATAGACGGCGCTTTCATCTGGGATCCGGTTCTGGGCAGCATTAAGAAAGACGGCTCCGTACTGATATCTTCCAAAGAACTCAGCAGCTGGGGTAAACCTACTTTTGATGGACTCATTGCCAGCAAAGAGTTCACCAGCGAGTCTCCACAGTTTGTTGCCAAGCTAATCAAAATCATTGCGGAAACTGATGAAATGTATCGTCAGGCTGGCGTAACTTTCTCCGAAGACCACCCTATTGCCAAGTCCGTCAATAAGGTTGTAGGGGGCGAACCAGAGCAGGTGGTCGAAGCAATGGCACTTTACGATTTTCCTACGATTCCTACTCAGGTTTCCTGTCAGTGGTTAGGCTGTGAAATGGAAGGTGGTGCCGCAAAAGCATTGCTCTACACCTCTGAGTTTTTGCTGCAAGAGAAAAAAATCAACGCCCTGCAGGAAGACTACAGTGCGTTTGTTAATCCCGCTTACGCCAACATGGCCCTTACCCTTACCAACTGATCTGGAACAACAATTGCTAAACGACACTGCCTGAACCCTATTGGGTTAGGCCAGGAGATAATAATGAGTGTGAACAAGGTATTGAAAATCCGGGATGTCTCTGTGGAGTACCCCGGGTTACAGGGAGGCGCTCCGGTCACCGCCCTGTCTGGCGTCAACCTGGATATTCAACAGGGGGAACTGGTGGTCGCTCTGGGGGCTTCGGGCTGTGGCAAAACCACTCTGTTAAATCTAATAGCTGGTTTTATCCAGCCAACGGCAGGTTATCTGACTCTGGGAAGCTCCACCCTCACGGGAATCCCCGAGGGTTACCATGGGGAAAGAGATTGGTGATCAAATCGTAGGCCCCAGCGCAGAGCGAGGTGTGGTGTTCCAGAAAAACGCTCTGTTTCCCTGGATGAATGTGATTGAAAATACTGAGTTCGGATTAAAGCTGCAGGGCATCCAGAAAAAAGAACGTCGGCAGCGAGCGGCAAAATACCTTGCACTCGTCGGGCTGGAAGACTTTCATGATCACAAGGTCTACCAACTATCTGGCGGCATGCAACAGCGGGTAGGTATTGCCAGGGCATTAACGAACGACCCCAGCATTCTATTACTGGACGAGCCTTTGGGGGCCCTGGATTCATTGACCAGAGAAACTCTTCAGGAACTGCTACTGGATGCCTGGCAGGCCACCAGCAAGATGATGTTTTTTATCACTCACAGTGTGGAAGAAGCCTTGTTCATGGCTTCCAGACTGATTGTTATGTCACCACGTCCGGGGCGTATTACTCACTCATTTGACCTGGACTTCAATCACCGCTTTTTAAAGTCCCGAGATGCCCGAGCCGTGAAATCCGAGCCGGATTTCATCGCGATGCGAGAAAAAGTACTGTCCATTATTCATCAGGACGATCTCAGAGAGGTAAGTTAATCATGGATATCAACACTTCGGCCATCACCAGCCAACCTCAAACAAGTGAACAAAAGCCTCCTCTACTGACACGAGTAAAACAAAGGGTCATCGCCAGTACCGTGAAACCGGGCAGTTACTACGGTGAACCAGGCCAGGGTGATAGCCGGCTGATTGCTGTGATGACCACCATTGCCTGTCTGCTGCTGTGGCTAATAGCCACCGAGCTTGGCTGGATCAAACCGCTGTTTCTGCCCTCCCCGGTTGATGTCATTCTGCGAATGGGTGATCTCGCCAATGATGGTTTTGCCGGTGCGCCTCTGACTGAACATATGACCGCAAGCCTTGGTCGTGTATTCGGCGCTTTCTTTCTGGCCGCATTAACAGCGATACCTGTGGGTATTATGATCGGTTGCAACGTCTGGTTTCGAGGCATCTTTGACCCTATCATTGAATTCTACCGACCATTGCCTCCTCTGGCGTACCTGCCTTTGATTATCATCTGGCTGGGCATTGATGAAGCCAGTAAGGTGACGTTGATTTATCTGGCCATGTTTGCCCCCATTGCTCTCAGCGCCCGAGCGGGTGTCAGTGCAGCGAGAAGTGAGCAAATTCAAGCGGCCTACTCCATGGGCGCCACCAAATTGCAAGTGCTCTACCATGTGATTATCAAAAGCGCCATGCCTGAAATACTGACCGGCCTGAGAATTGGTATTGGCTTTGGCTGGACGACGCTCGTCGCGTCAGAAATGGTGGCGGCTGAAGTCGGTATTGAGTTTATGGTTCTTAATGCCGCTGAATTTATGGTCACTGATGTCGTCATTGCAGGCATTATCATTATTGGTTTGATTGCCTACAGCTTTGATCTTTTCATGCGCTATCTGGAAAAGAAGCTGATTCCATGGAAAGGCTATTAATGAATAGCCTTTCAAGCACTCACTCTTTCATAAAACTGTAACCATCTGATATTGCGATTGCGAAGACTTTAAAAAATTTTTCTTAGAACGATTATTTAGCAACGCTTATAGCTAAGTAGTTCTTAGCCGGAAAGTACCTTTCGCCTTGGTATCAAAGGCTTCAAGAGCCCATATAACCATCGAAGTTTCTTAATTCTTATTCGTTATATGTAGAGTTCCCAAGGGCTGGAAAATTTTCAAAATGAGCAATCTTCGATTTCCTACAAAACTTCGTGGTTAAGTTTTTGCCCTTAGACCATGGGAGAGTTGGGATTACGTAGTTTTCGTTCAGGCACTAAGTAGTTGATCAAATGTAATCGAATAATCCTGACCGATTGAATATTAATTCAGCTGATGACCTGTGCTGCAATAGTTATAGAGAGGTTATGGCTAATTGTGTTTGCCTCGATGTACTGTTAACTCAAGCAGTCACAATGTCAGTAATGCTTACTGGTCGATCAGTGATTTATTCGAAAGCAAATGGTTAACTACTTAAAAATCGTTCATTTACCGCTGCATACCGACTTTTATACAGATACACGAAAGATATTATTGCGGCAAAAAGATAAGGGAATATGAATCCAATAAATACAGACAACATTGCGAGCCTGATCAGTCAGCTTGAAAAGCTGTATCAACAAAAGCCTTCCTATATTGCACGTTTTTTGAATGGCTTAAAGGTAAAGAAATTACCAGGTTCAGAATTACAAGAGAAACTGAACCATTTCAGATACCAAGAGCAAACCGGTCATCAGGCGTTTGTGACTGCACTGAGTAATTGCCCTGACAAGTCCATTCTGACGCGGGGCATAGAGATTATTAAAAATAACCGCTATACCGATTGCACCGAGGCCGAAAAACCGCAGGTAATTCAACAGTTATCCGATATTGCTAAAGGTCTTAATCAGAACGGTTCATCCGTTGACCCCATCACTTTTAATGAGGTCTTACCTCCCCCAGCCAAAAAACGAAAGCCTGAGCCTATGGAATGGGAGTCATACCCGCCAGTCAGTGAATTGGCACGCCAGAAATTTGGTGGCAAGGGCATGTTTCTGAAAACCATGCAGGAGATGAAATTACCGGTTCCTCCTTTCCAGCCAATCGATATTGCTCTTATTAAAAGCTTCGAAAGTGAAGTCTTCAGTGTTGCCCTGATTCAACCGTTTATTCCTGAGCTACCAGATCAACCATCAGACACCAGTCTTCAGGCGATTGCCAATCGTATTGAACAGTTCCGCCCTTTTGAAAAAGCCAAAAGGGAACAGTGGTTATCCGGGCTTGCGAAGTTTATTGCCGGTGACGACTTTTATCAGGTCATCCAAAGTCGTGCAGCAGCTCAATCCATTAATGCGTCTTACCAGCAGTTAAAAAATCAGTGCCCGGAACAATCGGTAATTGTCAGAAGCTCCGGCACCCATGAAGACGATTACGGGGATGCCCAGGCCGGTAAGTTTGACTCCCATGTTCAGGGGGCAGAGCCGATTCTCAAAACCTGTTTAAAGGTTCTGGCATCCGGCTATCAGCCTGCCATTTGTCAATCGGGAAAGCCGCAGCCCTTGGCCATGGTGCTTCAAGCCTGTATTCCCTGCGCATCGGGTGGTGTGGTGTTAAGTCACTCATCATTGCAGGATGAACGCATCAACGTTGAATACGCTCCCGGACAGCCTCGCACCGTCGTTGCTGGCAGTGGTGAATTGACGCCCCACCGATACCGGATCGATCGAACCGGAGCGCCAGATAAAACCCAGTGGCAAGCCGGTGTCATTCCGGCAATCTACCAACTTCAGCAAGATAGCCATGGTGCCTGGAGTGAGCAGAAAATTCCTTATTCTTCTAATGGTGCTGAATCTGAAACGTTGTCATCGGCGATACAGGATCAATTGGTCAAGATAATCCGTCAACTGGAAGATCGTCTGTTCTGTCCGGTGGATGTGGAATTTGCCGTAGGGCAAGACGGCCAACTGTATATTCTGCAGGTGCGACCGGTCACCCGACTCTCTGGTGGCAACCGTTACGCAAAAGCGCAGCCTGGAGCACCGTTGCTTATGGGGCAGCTGGTCAGTGAAGGATGCTGCAGTGGTGAACCGGTGTATGTGGATGTCCAACAAAACCGGAGGCATTACCGAAGGGCGCAGTGCTTTATGCGAACCATGGGGCAGACTGGATGCTGGAGCCCGATGTGCTTAAAAGAGTGGGAGGGTTTGTTCTGGCCATGGGTGGCACCAATGACCATGTGGCCATCACGCTCCGGCAGGCCGGGAAGCCCTGTCTGATTGCCGGCGAGCAGTACCGACAGCCTCAGGACAGAAGTACGGTTACTTTAGTGGCAGGCAATTTTCAGGGAACCGAGGGTGCCTGTATTGTGCCGGGGGATCAGGCCGCTGAATGGCTGGCCTGTCGCACCACGCTCAGTCAGGATTATGAGCCTGCCCTGAACCGTTCAAAACAGTATCAACCGGTACATCCCAGCTTCCAGCGACCCCAGGATGGATTTGCCTGGCTGAGCCAGCAGAATGACAGGCTGCTCAATTATTTCAGCACCAACCGGCTGTTTCACCAGTGCCTGTCTCCGGAACAAAGTAAATTATTGAGCATGTCCGGACATAGGGCGGAAGTTGCCCGTCAGCTTCAGACAGAAGTGGATTATTTCTGTGAAGATGCTGACGCTCTACTGCAAGGTTACCAACAGTTTTTGAACCTGGCCGGAGAAACGGAAGATACCACCGTGGTTGATTATCGGAATGAACTGCCGGTGTTGCGTGACAAGCTCCACCCTCTAACGGCCAATATAAAGCGGATGGCTGCTGATATTTCCTCAGCGCTTCTCGATAACAGGGAAACACAGAAAATTTCCGGCTATTCAGAATGGCTGGCTCAGTGTCAGGCATTGAAATCGACATTGCAGGACCTGAATCAACCCGCAGACGCTGCCACAATCAACAGTCTTCATGATTTTATCTTTCTGGTTCATAAACGGTTTGTGGATGGCCTTGGCCCGGTTGCCGAGCATTCCGGCCAGGGGAAGGTGATCGGTTTCGGGCATAAAAAAAATCAGGGGAAATGGCTGGATTTTATAAGCACCGGGGATGCCGGGCTGCTTAATCCGGATATCCGTGACGCATTAAAAGCGTTTGATGGTGAGGTCACAATCCTCAATTTGCCGACGGCATTCAGGCTCAATGCCCGCTTGGGGATGCACGTGTGTGAAGTCGGGATGTTTGAACAGGCCGAAGGGGGAAAAGGTCGTAAAATAAAATTGACTCTGTCAGATAATTTCTCATCTGGACATGCTAGTGGAAAGTATCAGCGCTGCTTCTTCCTGGTTAGCGGCTTACTTGCCGAAGGGATGGACAGAAACAGAATGACCCTTAATTTTGACCGGGCAACGGGCAAACTGAGCCTGGACTACGCACCCATCGGGTCACAAGAAGACATGCAGAGGTTTTATGCTCTTAGCGTATCTTTGTTGGGAACTATGCGAAATTTGGACATAACTTTTAATGACAATCCCAAATGGAATTTTGAATCATTAGAAACCAGACTTAACCAGCCCGATTGGGATATTGAAAGCTTCATTCGCCTGATTCTGAGCGTTAGAGTGAATAACAAGCCTTATTACCACCGATTGGATAAGGTATACCACAAATTGAACGAGTTGCAGCAATGCATTTGCCGTTTAACAGATGAGGAATTATCAACCGCAAACGATTTGTTATTCAACGCTTATCAAGAATTCAAAGAGCAGGGAAGAGAAAGTGAATACCGTGCGTTTATCAGAGCAATGGTAGATCAGTATTCGGACAGCGTCTTTCCATTACTAACGCCCTATCCCCAGCTGATGGCATGGCTGAATCAGGATGAAATCCCCATAAGGTACGCTGGCAGTGCGGCGGGAGACAACAAGCAGCTCGTAATCAATGCACTGTCTCGTGGAGAAAAAGATACATTTAAGCATATCAGTGAGCGACTATTAAATGACCGAACTTTCATTCTAGAACTGATCGAACAGTATCCGCAGGCTATGAGTGGAATCGCGAACATTAATGTCTGGTTAAAAAAATGGAGTGATGATCAGGAATTACTGATAGCCGCTTTACGAAAAAAAGCATGCGGCTATTGGCAGCTTGAAGAAAAATGGAAAAACAATAAACCGTTCGTTCTGGCGTTAGCCGCATCTGGAGTTTGCATAGGCAACGTGGCTGATGACATAAGATATGACCGGGATGTATTTATGGTACGTAATAGTTGGTATGGGTTGAGCCATGCACCTGAGGCATTCAAAAGTGATCGAGAGGTTGTTCTGGCGGTGGTTAGCAGTGATGGCTTGGATTTGAAGTATGCTAGTCAGGCACTGAAAAAAGACCGTGAAGTCGTTTTGGCAGCCTGCCGCTCAAATAGTTATGCCTTGAATTATGCCAGTGATGAACTCAAAAATGACAAAGCTCTGGTGCTTGAAGTGGTTAGTCGTACTGGAGCCGCACTGGAGTATGCCAGCGAAGCATTAAAAAACGACCCGGATGTATTTATAGCTGCTCTCAGGCAGGATTACGAAGCGTTTAAGTACGCAGGCGCAGACTGGAAACAAAACCGGGAAGCAGTGCTGGCCGTGGTGCGTCAACATGGATACTACCTGCGTAATGTTGCTGATGCCTTTAAACAGGATGCGGAAATCGTCTCAGCAGCAATGGAAAATCACACTTTTGCTTTTCACTTTGCTGGTGACAGGTTTAAAGATAACGAGGAGTATGTGCGTAAAGCCATCACCCAAAGAACTTCAAATATGGAGTATGCCAGTGACCGATACAGAGGAAATAAACAGTTTGTGTCAGAAGTCATCAGGCAACACGGTGGGAATATATTAGAGTATGTTAATGATGAATTGAAAAACGATCCTCAGGTCGTGCTGACTGCACTAAAGCATTGGGATGGTCGGGGGAAATGTCCAATGGAATATGCTAGCCAAGATTTGCGTAAAACCCCGGATTTTGTGACTGCAGCGGTGAAAATAAAACCAGAAGCCTTTAAATCCTCTAGTTATGACTTGCGTAGCGATATCAATTTTATCAAGCAATTACTGGATATAGATAACCGCGTTTTACAATATGCAGATTATGATCTGAGAGATAATAAAGAGTTGCTTCGCCTCAGAGATATGAAGAACCCTTTAGGAATTGCCCTTGAATAACTTCCCCGTGTTCACCCTGAGCAGAGTTGAAGGGTGAACGGACTTCGATGCTTCGTCAAGCTCAGCACTCAGAACGAACGGCGTTAAGATAGTAGAAAGCGGAAGTTATTTTGGGACAGTTCCTTAAACACAGTTATTCCTGCGAAGAAGCCTTCTCATTTTTGGCCCTTCAGGGGTATCTTTGGGTAACCTGAAAGTTGATGACTATTTCTTTTCTCACCGTTACCGGACTATTGAAACATTGACACTTTTAAACCAGGCATTGAAACACCACAAGTAACAACAGAAACCTGCTTCCAGTGGTTACCCTGTGGTTGAGCTTGACTTAAGAAACTCCACAAAAAAAGCCGGTATCAAAAGATAACCGGCTTTTTATGAGATCAATTCACAACCGTGAATTAGCCACCGAAGTCATCCAGCAGGATGTTCTCTGGCTCAACGCCTTGGTCTTCCAGCAGTTTGATCACCGCTGCGTTCATCATGGGTGGTCCACACATGTAGAATTCGCAGTCTTCCGGAGCCGGGTGATCCTTCAGGTAATTATCGAACAGTACCTGATGGATAAAGCCGGTTTTGCCGGTCCAGTTATCTTCTGGCTGTGGATCAGACAGCGCCAGATGCCAGGTGAAGTTTTCGTTTTCTTCTGCCAGCTTGTCAAACTCTTCTACGTAGAACGCTTCACGCAATGAACGTGCACCGTACCAGAAAGAGATCTTCCGCTTGGAAGACAAACGCTTCAACTGATCAAAGATGTGCGAACGCATTGGCGCCATACCGGCACCACCGCCCACAAAGATCATCTCGTTGTCGGTATCTTTGGCAAAGAATTCACCAAATGGACCGTACACAGCAATCTTGTCACCTGGCTTCAGGTTAAAGACGTAGGACGACATAATACCTGGCGCAAAGTCAGTGCCCGGAGGTGGTGAAGCAATACGGATATTGAACTTCAACACGCCCTTCTCTTCTGGGTAGTTCGCCATGGAGTATGCACGGATGGTGTCTTCAGTCACCGTAGACACATACTGCCACTGGTTAAACTTATCCCAGTCACCTCGGTACTCTTCTTCGATATCGAAGTTTTTGTACTCAACGGTGTGAGGAGGACATTCCAGCTGAACGTAACCACCAGCGCGGAAGTTAACGTTTTCGCCTTCAGGTAATTTAAGTACCAGCTCTTTGATGAAGGTGGCCTGGTTTTCGTTGGAAACGACTTCACATTCCCATTTCTTGACGCCGAAGAGTTCTTCTTCAACTTCAATTTCCATGTCCTGCTTAACAGCCACCTGACAGGACAGACGCCAGCCTTCTTTCTCTTCACGCTTGGTAAAGTGAGAGCGCTCGGTTGGCAGCATTTCGCCACCGCCGGACAGAATCTTACACTTACACTGAGCACAGGTACCGCCACCGCCACAAGCGGATGGCAGGAATACGCCAGCGCTGGACAGGGTGTTCAACAGTTTGCCGCCGGCAGACGTAGTCACTGCTTTTTCAGCGTCTTCGTTGATACCGATGGTTACATCACCGGTACTCACCAGCTTTGAACGGGCTGCCAGAATCACCAGCACCAGCGCAAGCACGATGATGGTAAACATGGCAACGCCATAGATAATATTTAAATCCATATCGTACCTATCCCCTTACAGCTGTACGCCAGAGAACGACAGAAAGCCCAGAGACATCAAACCCACTGTAATGAAGGTAATGCCCAGACCTTGCAGCCCCGCAGGTACATCGCTGTACTTGAGCTTTTCACGAATGCCCGCCAGAGCAGCAATCGCCAGTGCCCAACCCATGCCTGCACCAAAACCGTAAACCACGGACTCACCGAAGTTGTAGTCACGCTGAACCATGAACAGGGATGCACCCATGATGGCACAGTTTACCGTGATCAGTGGCAGGAAGACCCCGAGCGCGTTGTAGAGCGAAGGTACAAACTTATCCAGAAACATTTCCAGAATCTGTACCAGTGCTGCGATAACGCCAATGTAGGTGATCAGGCCGAGAAAGCTCAGATCAACACCGGGCACCAGGGCACCGTCTTTCAGGATGTTCTGATAGATGACGTTGTTGATCGGCACGGTGATGGTCAGTACTGCAACCACCGCCACACCCAGACCCATGGCTGTTTTTACCTGCTTGGACACCGCCAGGAAGGTACACATACCCAGGAAGAAAGCCAGCGCCATGTTTTCCACGAACACTGCTTTCACAAAAAGCGAAATAAAATGTTCCATGACTTAGTGAGCCTCACTGAATTTGGTGTTCGGGGCAATTTTGAATTCTGCCGCTTCCACCTGGTCAACTTTCCAGCTGCGAATCGCCCAGATCAGTAAACCGATCAGGAAGAAGGCAGAAGGCGCCAGCAGCATCAAACCGTTGGGCAGATACCAGCCACCGTTGTTCACGGTTTGCAGAATTTCGATACCGAACAGGTTGCCCGCACCGAACAACTCACGGAAGAAAGCCACAACCATCAGAACCGCACCGTAACCCAGACCGTTACCGAAACCGTCCAGCGCCGACATAGCCGGGCCATTCTTCATGGCGAAGGCTTCTGCACGACCCATAACGATACAGTTGGTAATGATCAGGCCTACGAATACCGACAACTGCTTGGAGATGTCAAAGGCGTAGGCTTTCAGGATCTGATCCACCACGATAACCAGAGAAGCAATAACCGTCATCTGACAGATGATACGAATGCTGTTGGGAATCTGTTTGCGGATCAGGGATACGGCAAAGTTGGAACAAGTGGTTACGCCGATAACGGCCAGCGCCATTACCAGACTAACCTGCATGCTGGTGGTCACCGCCAGTGCCGAACAGATACCGAGGATCTGCAGGGTAATGGGGTTATTCTTTACTACCGGTTCCAGCAGGATATCTTTGGTCTTAACAGACATTATGCATTCCCCGCTTTCAAGTTAGTCAGGAACTGTTTAAAGCCAGCGTCTGACAGCCAGAATTTAATCAGGTTCGTGACACCATTAGACGTCAGTGTTGCGCCAGCCAGACCATCGATCTGGTTAGTTGCTTTCGGGCTAGACGTATCCACAGCGCCTTTGATCACTTGCAGAGCAACCTGACCATTAGCCGCGTAAATTTCTTTGCCGCTCCACCTGGCTTTCCAGATCGGGTTGCTGACTTCGCCACCCAGCCCAGGAGTTTCTGCCTGCTCGAAGAAACCAAAACCCTTGACGGTGTTCAGGTTGTTTTCCAGCGCCAGGAAACCGTACATGGTAGACCACAGACCATAGCCGTGTACCGGCAGGATGAGTGTTTCCATCTTGCCGTCTTTTTCTACCAGGTAAACTTTAGCCACGTTAGCCTGACGTTTGATGCCAGCAACATCTTCGCTGCCAGCCAGTGTCTTGGACACTTTAGGGTCTTTCGCGGCGGTACGCTGATCGTATTGATCAACGTTTTTGCCTTCTGCAGTTTCAGTGATGAACTTACCGGTTTTCAGATCCACCAGACGCGGCTTGATCTGTTTGTACAGTTCAGCCACTTCATCCACGCTCAGGGCTTTTGCGTCCTGAGTCAGACCGGAAATGGCCAGAATGTTACGCTGAACGTCCAGCTTGACGTTCTGATCCTGAATCGGCTTCAGGAACACTGCCGCCGCAGATACCAGCACTGAACAGATCAGTGACAGTACCACCGTGACCAGCAGCGTCTTTTTAATCGAATCGTTTCCCATCAGGCACGAGCCTCCCGACGCTTGATATTGGCCTCAACCACAAAGTGGTCAATCAGCGGCGCAAACAGGTTGGCAAACAGAATAGCCAGCATCATCCCTTCCGGGTATGCAGGGTTTACCACTCGAATCAGAACGACCATGATGCCGATCAGGATACCGTAGAACCAACGACCGGTGTTGGTCATGGACGCGGATACCGGGTCAGTGGTCATGAAGATCAAACCGAAGGCAAAACCACCCAGAACCATGTGCCAGTACCACGGCAGCTGGAACATCATGTTGGTGTCAGAACCAATCATGTTGAACAGGGTAGACAGCGCGATCATACCGATCATGGTGCCTGCAACGATTCTCCAGGAAGCAATGCCGGTAAACAGCAGAACCGCACCGCCGGCAAAAATAGCCAGAGTAGAAGTTTCACCTACGGAACCTTGCATCACACCGACGAAAGCCTGCATCCAGCTCATGGTCTGCTGCAGTGCCTCAACGCCGCCCTGTTGCGCCATGCTCAGCATGGTGGCACCGGAAAAACCGTCAACGGCAGTCCACACCAGGTCACCAGAGATTTGCGCTGGGTAGGCGAAGAACAGGAATGCACGACCCGTCAATGCCGGGTTGAGGAAGTTCTTACCGGTACCGCCAAACACTTCCTTACCGATAACAACACCGAAGGAAATACCCAGAGCCACCTGCCACAGAGGAATAGAAGGCGGAACGATCAGGGCGAACAACACCGACGTTACGAAGAAACCTTCGTTAACCTCGTGCTTGCGCACCATGGCAAACAGCACTTCCCAGAAACCACCCACAAAGAAGGTGACTGCATATATAGGCAGGAAGTAAACCGCGCCGTAGATCAGGTTGTCCCAGATACTGGCCGGATCATTACCTGCCAGCATGGCGATCAGCATACCGTGCCAATCTGCAGGTGCAGAAAGACCACCGGCAATAGCGGTGTTCGCCTGATAACCCACGTTCCACATACCGAAGAACATGGCCGGGAAAGTACACAACCAAACGATACCCATCATGCGCTTGAGATCAACCGCATCACGAACATGGCTGGTGGTGTGTGTTTTATCCAGCGGCGTGTAGAAAAGAGTGTCTGCGGCTTCAAACAGCGCGTAGAACTTTTCGTATTTACCGCCCTTGACGAAATGGGGTTCCATCGAGTCAAGGAGTTTTCTTAATGGCTTCACAGATTACCCCTCCAGCTCAATTCGGGTCAGGTTGTCACGCAGCAAGGGGCCGTACTCGTATTTACCTGCACAAACGAAAGTACACAGAGCCAGATCTTCTTCTTCCAGCTCCAGTGCGCCGAGTTTTTGAGCAACTTCAGTGTCGCCAACGATAATGGCGCGCAGCAATTGCGTTGCCAGAATATCCAGAGGCATCACCTTCTCATAGTTACCCACTGGCACCATGGCACGCTCACCACCGTTAGTCGTGGTAGAGAAGTTGAACAGACGACTCTTGCTCAGGCCAGACGTCATTACTCGCAGAATGGAGAAACGATCAACTGTTGGATTCACCCAGCCCAGGAACAAACGTTCATCGCTCTCTTCGAGAACAGACAGCTGGTTGTGATAGCGGCTCAGATACGCAAACGCACCACTGGCAGTACGACCACCAAATACGGAACCGGAAATTACACGGCTAGTACCTGACTTCAACTCACCCGCTGTCATTTCATCCGTGTTAGCACCCAGACGGGTACGAACCAGACGAGGCTTCTCAACCTGAGGACCGACCAGAGCAACAACACGATCCGTAAACAGTTTACCGGTAGTGAACAGTTTGCCGATGGCAATCACGTCCTGATAACCAATCTGCCATACGGTTTTGCTGGCAGACACTGGATCCAGAAAATGGATGTGCGTGCTTGGCAACCCGGCAGGGTGTGGTCCCGCAAACTCTTCGCTGTTGGCAATACCGGCAGGAATGCTGGCGCCCGGTGCTTTACACAGGAAGATTTTGCCGCCGCTCAGTTTGCCCAGGATATTGATACCCTGTTCAAAGGCTTCTGCGTGCTCTTTAATCACCACTTCCGGGTTTGCCGCCAGCGGATGAGTATCAATCGCGGTCACAAAAATAGAAGAAGGACGAGACTCCAGCGCAGGCACCTTACTAAAAGGGCGGGTGCGCAGAGCAGTCCAGAGACCGGCTTCGTTCAGCAGCGCTTCAACCTGCTCAGCCGTTAAGCCAGCCAGTTCTTCTGTTTTATAGGAAGTGAAAGTTTCCTCTTCTTCCTGGTCGCTTTCTGAGGACTCTACGTCGATCACCACGGACTGCAAAATCCGTTTCTCGCCACGATTTATGGCAGCAACTGTACCGCCAGCCAAGGCGGTGTACCGGATACCCGGTGTTTTCTTGTCGGTAAAGAGCAGTTGCCCTTTTTTAACTCGATCTCCCACAGCAACCGCCATCGTAGGCTTCATGCCTACGTAGTCCGAGCCGATTACGGCGACAGAACGCGCTGTTCTGCCTTCCGAGATAATCTGCTCAGGCGATCCTGAGATCGGGAGATCCAGCCCCTGTTTGATTTTGATCATACCTTTCGCCTAATCAATCAAGTTGAGGTCAGGAGTAACCCGTCTCTCCGGTGTACTGGAACTGCTATACAGGGTTTTACGACAGGTGTTCTGTGTATTGAGTGTGCTCAATAAGCGCTCAACCACGAATAGAACTTGCGTCACAAAATCAGAGTAATTCCGGGGGACGTCTTCAGAAGTAGGCTTGAGAAATGGGAGAAGAGTTTACAGGCAATATCAAACCCTGAATTACGACAGGGACTACAGCAGTGCCATCTCTATACCCTTTCTCAAGGCTACTGCTGCGTGGTCATACCGGAAAGCCACTGACCATCCGTACAGACATAACAAAACCCGCCACAAAGCAGCAGGTTTCTATTGGCAATCAGATAGACATGCACCGCAATTTAGAACTTATGTTCCTTATCTTTAGTGGAAACATGATCGGAAATTCCGTATCTGAGCCGTAATTCGCAACATCACCGATGAAATTGGTGGCGCAATTATAAAGAGACTGGAGAGGATATGCCATACTGAGCGACAGGTTATTTCACCTGCAGTACTTATTTGCACAGACACTCATATTCTGAGGACATTTTTCGAAAGCCTTGCAACGAAACACGTTGACCACCCAACACATCGCACACCAACGTCAAGACATAAACACATTTTTAGGCTGCAGTATTGAAGAGGTTAAAGAAATTCTCACTCGTCACTCGCCCTAACTCTCTTTCATCAACACCTTTCAACTCAGCGATATAACGAGCAACTTCAACAACAAACTTTGGCTCATTAGGCTTTCCACGATGAGGCACTGGCGCCAGATAGGGTGAGTCTGTTTCTATCAAAAGACGATCCATAGGAAGATGTTTCACAACATCTCTTAGTTCTGACGCATTTCGAAACGTTGCAATACCCGATATGGAAATATAGTAACCCAAGTCCAGCGCAGCAGTGGCCATTTCGAGACTTTCCGTAAAGCAATGCAAAACGCCAGCACTTTCCCCTGAGCCATACTCTCGAATAAAGTCGATGGTATCCTCTCTGGCATCCCGGGTATGAACAACCACTGGCAGCTTCAGCTCCGACGCCAGTTGTAAGTGATTAATAAACGACTGGCGCTGAATAGCCTGTAAACCTTCACTGTCGGCGTAGTAGTAATCAAGCCCAGTCTCACCAATCGCAACCACTTTTTTATGAGCAGCCAGCTTTTTCACTACCTCTATATCGGGCACTAGCTCTTTGCAATCCAAAGGGTGAACCCCCACGGAAGCAAATACATCGTCGTATTGTTCAGCAAGAGCAACCACTGTTGGCGCATTTTCCAGATCAATACCGATACAAAGCATCCGACTGACACCTGCATCTCTTGCTGCCTGCACAGCAAGATCCAGATCACCGTTGTAAGCAGTGAGATCCAGACGATCAAGGTGACAATGGGAATCAATAAACATAGTGAATCCTGATGAAAAATGCGGTCGGTTAACTGACTAATAAAGGAGAATTGAGCTTCTACCACAATAGATAAAAGCCCAAGGCATGAGAGGGGTCCGAAATCACATGGTATTGGTAGGACGATCCGAATTCAGAGCACCGGCAATATACGTCTCTATTTTGGTTCTGACGTTATCAGTAGGGTCATTAAACTGAATACCCACACCCGCCTGACGGCCACCCTGAGCCCCCGCCGGTGTAATCCACACCACTTTACCCGGCACCGGAATCTTTTCCGCTTCGTCCATCAGAGTCAGACGAATAAAAACATCGTCCCCCAAGGCATAGCGCTTGGCTGTGGGTACAAAAAGACCACCACCGGTGACATATGGCATATACGCTTCATAGAGTGATGCCGTATCCCTGATGGTCAGCGACATCAATCCCTGCATCCCTTTTCCCATCTCCCCTCTCCTCTTTAACCTTAAAGTGCCAATTCCAGATAATCACTGAACACGCCTTCCAGCAGCATCTGGCTGTTGAGGTTAGCGCCTTCCTGCAATTGCTGCCGCTGCAGCATAATACGATCTCGAACTTTGACCAGTGTTGGCGCATCTGCCTTTTTAGCGAGATAACCAATCATCCGATTCACGTCACGATTCCTGACAAGGCTCTCATCGGCCGTCAGTCTCAGTTTTACAGCATCATCCAGCCAGCTGCCTAGCCAGCCAAGCAACGAAATAAGGTCACCGGTATGCTGTTCTTTGGCCAGTTCCACCGGCGTTAAATTACCCCGAAACAGCTCTGGCATAACATTGATCAGGTGCCCGCGAAGCTCAAGCACATTCTGATCGAACATATTTCTCGCCAGCACCGGCGAACCACAGGACAACGACAACAGATGATCAATAGTTTGAGCATCTGCAATATGATCACCCAACCACTGCTTTGCCAGAGATAGATCTGGCACTGGAAACATCACCAGTTGGCAGCGACTGCGAATGGTGGCCAGCATATCCCCTGCCCGGGCACTGACCAGAAGAAACAGCGTATTATCGCCCGGCTCCTCAAGGCTTTTTAGCAACGCATTGGCAGCATTCACATTCATGGCTTCTGCCGGGTCGATAATAATCACCCGTCGCCCACCCTGCTGAGCCGTTTTTCTGGCAAATTCGTTAATACGTCGGATCTGGTCAATTTTTATAGGCTTACCAGAAGACTCTGGCTCAATCACCAAAACATCCGGGTGAGTACCCGCTTGCAACAGGTCGCAGCTTTTGCAATGACCACAAGCGTAGCCGCCAGAAGGTGTATGACACAAAACCCGCGACATCAATGCCTGAGAAAAAGCACCTTTGCCCACACCCAAAGCCCCTTTCAATAACAAGGCGTGAGGCAATGCATCTGATCGCATTCTGCGCAACAGCGACTTCCACTGACTTTCCTGCCAGGGCAGTGGCTTCTGCGCAAAGTAACTGACGGCTTCTGCTTTATCTTTACTCAAGACCAATAACCTTTATTCGCGATCAGCCAGTTGTACATTTAATGCCCGGATAATCTGTTCACGTACCTCAGCAATGGACTCACCACCATTGATCACAACGTACTGCCCTGGAAATTGTTTGGCGCGATCCAGATAAACCTGACGCACCCGATAAAAGAAGTCGATGGCTTCCTGCTCAATGCGATCAAGTGATCCACCCTGTTGCTCTGCCCGCCCTCTGGCGCGAGCCAATCCTAACTCAGGCTCAATATCCAGCAGCAAGGTCATATCCGGACGACGATCGCCTTGTACTAATTGTTCCAATATCGCTATGCGTGACGGATCAATACCACGACCACCACCCTGATAGGCATAAGTGGCATCGGTGAAACGATCACACACCACCACTTTGCCACTGGCTAAAGCCGGCTCAATATTCTCATTCAGATTTTGACAACGTGCGGCAAACACCATTAACAACTCTGTGGTATCGCTCACTCGCTCATCGTGTTCTGCTAGCACCAGACTTCTCAATTGCTCCGCCAACGGTGTACCACCCGGTTCGCGGGTTTCGATAAAATCATGCCCCGCCTTGGCCAGCCACTCCAGCACCACGCCTTTGGCTGTGGTTTTACCAGCGCCTTCGCAGCCTTCTATGGTTAGAAAAAAACCCATTAGATTCACTTATACACTCAATTTATTGATCGGTAGTGTCTTGCGTTAACTCTTGCACCGAGGAACGATAATCTTTACGCCGCTCGGAAATTTGGTACTTTCTAACAGCCCGGTTATGTTCAACTAAGGTATTCGAGAACTGGTGCGTACCGTCTCCTCGGGCAACAAAATACAATGCACTGCCATCGGATGGATTTAACGCAGCCTGAATCGCTTCACGCCCAACCGTAGCAATAGGCGTCAGTGGTAATCCACGAATCACATAGGTATTGTAATCCGTTGCCTCTCGCAGATGGCGACGACTTAACCCACCCTGATAACGATCGCCCATACCGTAAATAACCGTTGGATCTGTTTGCAATCGCATGCCTTTATTGAGCCGACGAACAAACACGCCCGCAATATCAGGCCGCTCAGAAGGCACACCGGTTTCTTTCTCAATAATGGAGGCCATAATCAGCGCTTCGTATGGTGTTTTATAGGGAACCCCTTCAGCCCGAGCTTGCCACTCTTTCTGCAACACCGCATTCAACTTTTTATTAGCACGCTGCAAAATAGAAGCGACAGAAGAGCCCGATTCAAAACTGTAAGTATCCGCGTAAAACTGCCCTTCAAGGTGACCGCCTTTCAATGCCCCCTCGATAGAACCTGAAATCACAGTAGCCAACTCATTCAACTGAACCGGATTACTCAGTTTCGGCTGCTGATTTAAGTCAGCGAGCAACTCTTTCAACGTAAAACCTTCTACCAGCGTTACGTTATAATAATGCACATCGCCCTGCACGAGCATGGTCAACAGCTCACCATTACTGATATCCGGTGCTATCAAGTACTCACCTGCATAAATATCCGTGGCCACACCACGCACTCGGGCCAACAACTCAAACAACCCCGGATACTTGATCACCTGATCATTAGTCAGGCGTCGTACAACTCGCCCCAGAGAGTCTCCCCGCTCAACCACAAATTCAGAATCAGCGGTGGACAACACTTTCTGTTGACTGTACCAGCTCATTCCATACCAGCCAGCTCCAGCGGCCATCATGGCCAACAACAGAGCAACAGCAACCAGTAACAATAACTTTTTAAGCATTTAATTCTTCCTGAACCCGACGACGTAACTCAAGGGTAACCGGCCCTACCTCCCAGTTTCTCTGATTATATTCCACTACCGGCCAGACACCATTCACACTGTTGCAAAGAAACAACTCGGTCGCAATGTCCGCCAAACGACTCTCTGCCAGATGCCGTTCCGAAACCACTAAACCCATTTCATGGGCGATACTCATAATAAACTGACGACACACACCTTTTACACCACTAAACGACAAATCCGGTGTAATAAGTTCGCCATTGTGAGCTACCACAAACAGGTTACTCATTGTGCCTTCAATGACATGACCGGAAAAATCACACACTAAACCTTCATCGTAAGCGGTACCGGACCACTCACTTCTTGCCATCACCTGCTCAAGACGATTCAGATGTTTTATGCCCGCCAGCGCGCTTTGACCAAGCCGGAGCTGGCAAGCAAACAGCTTTGCACCACAAATGGATGGATCTGGATCTCTAATCGGCAGTGAATGAATAGACAAAATTCGCCTTATATCATGACAATCTTCCGGATTATACCCTCTTCCGCCGCTGCCACGAGTGACCGTCACTTTTAACACACCAGTCTCCACTGATGCCGACGCCAGAAACGCATCTACCTCACGAGTTAACTCAGCCAGATTCAGATTGATAGCTAGACGACGGCAACCCTGAACCAAACGCTCCCAGTGTAATGCCGCCAGAGTTGACAGCCCGTTGGACACCCTAATTGTTTCGAAAAGCCCATCGCCATAGGCCAACCCACGATCCGATACCAAGAGTTCGGATTGAGGCTGGCCATTAACCCATATCAGCGCAGTACTCAAAAGCTTACCCCTGATTTTCCAGCTTGGAGAACGCCAATGTGACATTGGTTCCGCCGAAGCCGAAAGAGTTAGAAAGTACGTGATTAATCACCATCTGCCTGGCCTTATGGGGAACGTAATCCAAATCACACCCTTCCCCGGGCGTATCGAGATTAATCGTTGGCGGTGCCACTTGATCCATCAACGATTGAATACTGAACACCGCCTCCACAGCACCGGCAGCGCCCAGCAAATGCCCGGTCATGGACTTTGTTGAACTCACGGCAAGATGATGAGCGTGTGCACCAAAGACAGTATGAATAGCCCGGGTTTCTGCAACATCGCCGGTGGGCGTTGATGTACCGTGAGCATTAATATAATCCACATCTTGCGGTGCCAAACCCGCATCTTCAATAGCGGACTGCATGGCACGAGCTGCACCACGACCATCTTCCGGTGGTGACGTAATATGCCAGGCATCGCCACTCATACCAATGCCGCTGATTTCTGCGTATATTTTCGCGCCCCGGGCAACCGCATGTTCGTACTCTTCCAACACCAGAATACCCGCACCATCACTCAACACAAATCCATCGCGATCTGCATCCCAGGGGCGACTGGCTTTCTCTGGCGCCTCATTGCGTGCAGACAACGCTCTGGCGGCAGCAAAACCGGTAATACCCAGAGCCGACGACCCCTTTTCTGCGCCACCAGCCACCATCACATCGGCATCGCCATAAGCGATAATGCGAGCAGCCATGGCAATGGCATGACTCCCTGTGGCGCAGGCTGTTGAGGTAGCAAAGTTCGGCCCCTGAAGATTGAACCTCATGGACACCCAGCCTGCCGCCATATTGATAACCGCCGCTGGAATAAAGAACGGAGATATACGTCGAGAGCCGCTTTTTAGCAACGTTTCATGATTCTGTTCAATCGTGGTAAGACCACCAACCCCCGAACCAATCGCAACACCATAACGATGAGCGTCTTCGTCAAGCACTATCAGCCCCGCATCAGAGATGGCTTCTGCCGCTGCAGCAAAACCATACTGAATAAAGCCATCCATTTTCCGGGCATCTTTTGAATCCATGCACTCTGATGGATCAAAGTCCTTAATAGCACCGCAAATACGTACACCGAACTTTTCTGCTTCAAGGTGTGAAATCGGATGGATGCCACTAACGCCCTCCAAAAGAGAGGACCAACTGGTTTTCACATTGTTACCAACCGGAGTTACCGCCCCCATTCCAGTGACAACCACTCTTCTGCGCATCCGCTGCTGGGATCTGCCTGTATTCTTTGTATCCGACAAGACGGAAGCTCCTAGTAGCCTGTCGTCTAAATGACATGAGGCATTATTGTAGCACTGTCATCCATTCTTCTATCAACATAGGCGTTTAAAACAAGAGTAAAAAGCGCCCAAGACGCATTACCAAAACCTATATACAACAAAAGCCGTAGACTGACGTCATACGGCTTTTGTGATTTTACAAAGTCCTGCAAGCCCCTACCTTTCACAATGAGAAGGTCACAAAGTGAAAAGAGGCCTGTCAGAATCAGGAGTGAGCAACGACGTAGTCAATAGCTTCCTGAACGGTGGTGATCTTCTCAGCTTCTTCATCAGGAATTTCGGTTTCGAATTCCTCTTCCAGAGCCATCACCAACTCTACAGTGTCCAGAGAGTCCGCGCCGAGATCCTCTACGAATGACGCACTGTTAGTAACTTCGTCTTCCTTCACGCCAAGCTGTTCGCAAACAATCTTCTTAACGCGCTCTTCAATGGTGCTCATACCGTGTTGTGCTCCTGTCGATATTCAGTGCAGCCTGAGGCTACAGGTGAACTAGTTTATATGGTCATTTATAAGAATTTCAAGCCGGTTATTTGAAAACCGGAGAGAAACCTCGAAATCGGACATCAGTTATAAAAAACAAACAAAATCCATTCCACTTTCACAACACTTTTTCAAGGTTCTGAACCGTGGAAACGGGCAATCAGTTCATGTACATGCCGCCATTGACATGCAATGTTTCGCCAGTGATGTAACCCGCAGGCCCACTCACCAAAAACAGCACGGCTGCTGCAATCTCTTCTGGCTGGCCAAGCCTTGCCAGAGGAATCTGCCCCAGCAGAAACTCACGCTGCGCTTCGGGCAATTCATTGGTCATATCGGTTTCGATAAAACCGGGGGCAACCGTATTCACTGTCAGATTTCTGGAACCCACTTCACGGGCCATAGCACGGGTAAAACCTTCAACACCGGCTTTCGCTGCAGCATAGTTCGCCTGCCCCTGATTGCCCATAGAGCCAACCACAGAGCTGATATTAACGATACGACCTTCACGCGCCTTAGTCATACCGCGCATAACGGCTTTACTCATGCGGAAGATAGAGCTGAGATTGGTATTCACCACATCATCCCACTCATCCACTTTCATGCGCATCAGAATATTGTCACGGGTGATACCAGCATTGTTGATCAGAATCAACGGCGCGCCGTATTGATCAGCCACTGCTTTTACCACCGCCTGACAGGCATCATTAGAGGTGACGTTCAGCGCCATCCCCTGACCTTGAATACCTTCCGCCTTCAGCGCTTCGGTAATGGCTTCAGCGCCAGAGTCCGTGGTCGCTGTTCCGATCACCGTCGCACCCGCATGACCCAGGGCAAAGGCAATCGCCTTGCCGATACCGCGGCTCGCCCCGGTCACCAGAGCAACCTTTCCTTCCAGATGTTTTTCTGTCAAAGCCGTTATCTCCAAACCGTGTTAATTAGCTTCAGCCAGCCATTGGGCCATGACACCTGCGGACTCAAAAGTGGCTATCGGTGCACGTCGTGCAATGCGCTTATTCAGGCCAGCCAGCACTTTACCCGGACCACACTCTGCAAAACGACCAACCCCCGTAGCAATAATTGCCTCAATAGATTCAACCCAGCGAACAGGGCTGTATAGCTGTGCCACCAAATTCGCTTTTAGCTGCTCAGGATCAGAACAAAAGTCTGCGGATACGTTTTGCACCACGGGAATCATCGGCGCAACTACTTGAATACCTGCCAATTCATTTTTCAGCTTTTCAGCAGCAGGCCTCATCAACGCACAGTGAGAAGGGACACTTACAGGCAGTTCAATCGCTCTTTTCGCACCCATCGCCTTTGCTTCTTCGATAGCACGTTGCACAGCCACCACCCGCCCTGCAATAACAACCTGGCCTGGCGCATTGAAGTTAACCGCCTCGACCACATCTTCTGCAGCCACTTTCTCACAGACAGCGACAACGTCCGCATCATCAAGACCAAGAATCGCAGCCATGGCACCTTCGCCAGCTGCAACCGCTTCCTGCATATAAAGACCGCGAAGATGCACCAACTTAATAGCATCTGCAAAATTCATTGCGCCCGCACAGGTCAGCGCGGAGTACTCACCCAAGCTATGCCCCGCCATCACGGCCGGCGCCTCACCTCGACGATCACACCAGAGGCGCCACAGGGCGACACTGGCAGCCAACAGCGCAGGCTGGGCATTTTCCGTACGATTCAGCTGATCCGCCGGACCTTCTGAAATCAGCGCCTGCAGATCGTAACCGAGAACATCTGAAGCCTCTTTCAACGTAGACTGAACCAATGGCTCAGAAAGATAGTCTGCCAGCATGCCGACCTGCTGGGATCCCTGCCCGGGAAATACAAAAGCTAGCTTGCTCGACATGATTACTCGCTCTTTTCCTTTGGCTTCGCACAATCAACAACAAAGCCCACAATTTTACCGGAGTCAAAGCGAGCCAGAGCACAACGGCATATTCCGAAATAATTCATGAATCATGCCTGCGCAGAACTACGCTTACTTAAAAAATCGGGGCAATTATAGAAAAAACAGACAACAAGGTAAGTAAAATTATGTTTCCGATGGCAAAAATAGGAAAACAATCGTACTAATTTATCGATTATTTTATCGATCAGTCGCCTTTAAGCATGGACTCAACTTCTTCTGAAAGCCGCCCGGTCACATCACTATCCACCTCACGAACCGCTTCCTGAATTGCCCGATAAAACCCTTCTTCATCGGAATGGCCATGGCTTTTCACCACAATACCCTGCAACCCAAGAAAGCTGGCGCCGTTATAAACCACCGGATCAATACTGCGGTAAAGTTTGCGCAACACCGGCGCAACAATCAGAGCAAGAAAGCGACGCCAGAGCGTCTGTTGAAAGGCATCCAGTAACGTATCTCTAATCAGATTGGCCACACCCTCACCAGTTTTCAGAGTGACATTACCAACAAAGCCGTCGCAAACCACCACATCCGCCTTACCAGCAAAGACATCATGACCTTCGATATAGCCAATGTAGTTCAGCCGACCATCTTCCTTTAGCAAGCGATCCGCCAGACGAACCTGCTCATTGCCTTTAATGTCTTCCGTACCAACATTCAGCAAACCCACTCTAGGAGCGTCCAGTTCGTTGACCGAAGCGACTAACTGAGAGCCCATCACGGCAAACTGATAAAGATTGGTTGCCGAGCAATCCACGTTCGCCCCCATATCCAGCAGCAGCGCACTCCCGCCTTTACAGGGAACTGCTGCAGCAATAGCAGGACGATCAATACCCACAAAGGTTTTCAAGGCAAAGCGACCCATTGCCATCAACGCACCGGTATTTCCAGAGCTGACACAGGCTGCTGCATGACCATCCGCCACCTGCTCAAGCGCCAACCACATAGAACTGCCCTCACGACCTCGTAAGGCAGCCGAAGGCTTATCATCCATACCAATGGTTTTCTCAGCATGAACAATATGGAGTCTTGATTGATCAAAGGAAGCAGAAGACAGGTGTTCCGTAATCAGCTTTTGATTACCAACCAGAATGAGATGAAGATCTGAATACGCATCCAATGCACGAAGCGCCGCCCGGATACGAGAACGGGGACTTTCGTCCCCACTCATGATATCAAGCGATATTCTCCGTCCTGGAGCTGCCTGCCCTGAATTGGGTGACCGTCCTGGCATCGACAAAATCACTCAGATTATTTGCCTTCCAGCACTTTACGACCACGGTAGAAACCGTCAGCAGTCATGTGATGACGACGGTGAGTTTCACCGGAAGTCGCATCAACAGACAACTGACCAGCAGTCAGACTGTCGTGGGAACGGCGCATGTCACGCTTGGAACGGGTTTTACGATTTTGTTGAACAGCCATGTGTCAACTCTCCTCTATTCTATAACCAGAAGCTTCTATCTGAATCTATTCCGGTTCGATGTCTTTTTTCAAACCAGCCAGAACACTGAATGGGTTACGGCGTTTACGCTCTTCTTCTGCCTGTGCATCAGAAGCCCGCAACTCTTCATCAGACTCAGTAGTGTAACTCTGCTGAACCTGACAGGCCTCAGGTGGATGATAGGCCACAATAGGAAGACTTAACAAAAGCTCTTCCTCTAGCAGAGGGATCAACTCCATCGGCTCCTCTTGGAGCATCAAGGGTTCAAATTCCTCCGGCAACATTTTTGCCTGCTCATCCGTCAGTACACCCATCAGGTTGAGATCAACACGCACAGGCAGCTCTGCAATATCGAGACACCGCTGGCAAATCAATTTCAGATTTGCTTCAACATGCCCCTGCAAAACCACCCGATGGTCTTCACTCATATAGAAATGAAGAGAAATCTTCACCTCACCCTGATCATCAGCGAGGCTGGCCACCAGCTGCTCAAATTTATTGAGTGCCAGTGTACCTTCAAACTGCAACTCTTGACGCGCCAATTTACGGGGGTCAAAAGTTTTGGGTAATTGCCCTGATAACATAAGCGCGCAATCATAGGGGGATGAACACTGACTGTCAAACACCCTTTGCATCGGATTTCATATAAGCTCGTGATAATCTTCATACAATACCGTGCTTTACACAAAATTTCCCCGGATCACGAAAAAGACCGAATCCGGGTTATGTAGAAAACATCACACCCTTCGCATCCTTCACATCCGGACCACGATATAACCATGAAGATCCTCTTAGCCTCCAGCTCACCCTATCGCAAACACCTGCTTCAGCGATTAAACCTGACCTTTCAACAACAATCACCCGACATTAATGAAACACCATTAAGCCATGAAACCGCCCAGCAGCTGGCGACGCGTCTTTCGCTGGAAAAAGCACAAGCACTGACCAATAAGCACCCAAACACTCTGATCATCGCATCAGACCAGGCCGCCTCACTGCATGATAAGATCCTGGGCAAACCCGGCACTCGTGAAAAAGCCATTGCACAACTCTCAAGCTGCAGCGGAAAACAAGTAACCTTTTATACGGGTCTTTGCCTTCTAAACACCGCCAGCGGACAATTCCAACTGGAATGCATCGAGTATTCCGTCTGGTTTCGACAACTCACCCCATCACAAATCACTTACTATATAGATGCAGAAAGCCCGCTGGATTGCGCCGGCAGCTTCAAATGCGAAGGACTGGGGGTGACATTGTTTGAAAAAATGAATGGAGATGACCCTAACAGCTTGATCGGCCTACCTTTGATTACGCTAACCAATATGCTGATAAACGAAGGAATCTTCCCTTTAGGAAACTGACAAGAAAAAGGCTTCCGATTGAAAGCCTTTAAAGGATTACATTAATTGAAGCCCGCCATCCATCGCCTCAACAAAGGTGGAACTGACACCCGCACCAAAATCACGGGCAAATTTTTCTAGAGGACTTAGGCGAAAAGTGTAATCGACGATTTCTTCTTCACCAATCACCTCACGGGCCACATAACCCGCACTGCCCAACCCATCGATCAAGCCAAGCTTTTCTGCCTGCTCACCTGACCAAACCATGCCGGAGAAAATATCTGGAGAATCTTGCAGTCGATCACCACGCCCAGCTTTAACCACCTCAATAAATTGCTGATGAATGGTGTTCAACTGAACCTGCCACTTGGCGGCGGAGCCTTTATCAATAGGCTGGAACGGGTCCAGAAACGCTTTATCCTCGCCCGCATGATAAACACGTCGGGTAACGCCTAGCTTTTCCATCGTGCCGACAAAACCAAAGCCCGCAGAAATAACACCGATAGATCCTACCAGACTGGCTTTATCCGCATAGATTTCATCCGCCGCAGCAGCAATATAATAACCTCCGGACGCCCCGATATCCATAATCACTGCATAGAGTGGAATTTCTTCATGGATATCACGAAGCCTGCGGATTTCATCATAGATATAGCCAGATTGAACCGGACTACCACCGGGGCTATTAATCCGCAGAATCACGGCTTTGGTGTTTTCATCCTCAAAAGCTGAGCGCAGGCCGGTAATCACCGCATCCGCCTCTACTTCGCCACCACCAATCTGACCATCGATATCCACCAGAGCCGTGTGTTCTCCACTGCTGGACGAGACGTCTGCATCCGCAATATTTGTCGCCTTATAGAAGACCGCCACGGAGAAAAACAACCAACCGAAGGTCAGGCACTTGAAAAAGATCCCCCAACGGCGGGCTCGCCGCTGCTCCAGCAACGCGCCTTTCGCCAGCGTTTCTACCAACCCCCAGGCACGATCATTTTCCGGCTGATTTTCATCCGCTAAAGGCTCTTGCCAGTTATCCTGCATAATCACTCCTTAAGTCTTTAACCATTCGATTGCCGCAAAGTCGTTAAGACATCCTGCAATTCTTTTGGTAGCGGCGCTTCTACCTTCAATATCTTTCCATCCAGTAATTCAAACTGAATACTGGCTGCATGAAGGAACAGGCGATTCAAACCAAACGCCTTGAATCGTTGATTATCTTCGTCCAGCGCGTATTTATCATCACCAGCAATAGCGTGACCCGCATGCAAACAATGAACACGAATCTGATGAGTTCGACCAGTAATTGGGTACGCCTCAACCAATGTCATATTGGGATATCGTTCCAAAACACGGAACGCGGTGCGAGACTTTTTACCATCTACATGCACTCGCACCATCCGCTCACCGGATTGCAACACATTCTTCTGCAACGGCGCATTAACCAACTGCTTTCTGGTCGGCCATTTTCCGATTACCAGCGCCTGATACAGTTTTTCCACTTTATCTCGTTGTTGCAGCTGATTGTGAATATGCCTCAGCATACTGCGACGCTTAGCAATCACCAGACAGCCAGAAGTATCACGATCCAATCGATGCACCAACTCAAGGGTTTTATTATCGGGGCGCAACTGCCGCAAAGCTTCAATCACGCCGTAAGACAAACCACTGCCACCGTGCACCGCCAAACCGGAGGGTTTGTTGATAATCAGCAACAATTCATCTTCATACAGCACCGATTGTTCGAGCTGTTCGATCACATTGTCAGACGGCCTGACTGGCGCATTGGCTTCAGCTACCCGAACCGGCGGCACCCGAACCACATCCCCAGACTGCAAACGATAATCAGCGGTAATGCGTTTTTTATTGACTCGCACCTCACCCTTACGAAGAATGCGGTAAATGCGGGTTTTCGGGACGCCTTTGAGAATCCGCAGTAAAAAGTTATCAATGCGCTGGCCAGCGGTGTCGTCATCAATATCCAACCATTGAACCGTGGGCACCGCCTCAACTATTTCCGCAAGCTCCGCAGGCACTGCTTTTTTCGCACGCACGGTATTTTCACGCACGGTTTCTGGCCGACGCGCCTGCACACGTTGAGATTTTGTACCGGCAGAGCCGGAGCGTTTCACATTACGTCTTTGCTTCAATCGATTATCCACAACACTATTAATACCTTCTCACATACCATGAGCAATTAGCCAAATACTACCAGCTTTCAACGGTTTGAAGCACTCATAGTTTACTGATATAGTTGCAAGACTGTCTTGCTAACTACCGAGAAGACAGCACGATTTACTACGCTTGAGTAAGACTGGAAAGACGCAATAAGAGTGGATTTCACTTAAATTCCTTTCAACTGGTCCGAAGAATAGACTGATGATGTTCGTATTACCCGATATACTGTGAAGGGTTGTACATTATCAGCAAGACATATTCAGGCATATTTCACGTTAGACACCTCTGCTGAACAACAATGCACCGGTCTCTGAACGTGGGTATTGAAGAACGAAAGACCGCGACAATGGTCGCGATAAATAAACAGTGCCACATTTAATCAGTGGTTGCGTGCCCGTTAATGGGTCGAGGACAAGCGAACAGGTCATATGCCAGTATACGGTCTGAGCTGCCCAGAGATTATCGGCAGTCAGCCAAGAGGGCGCCTGATTTATGCAACCTCCTCCTGCAAAACATCCGTCAGACAATACCGCGGATGATTACGCTACAAGCAGCAGATTCGGCTTATTACAAAACCGACTGCCAGCCAATGAGCGCAGCAGCCGAACCGCCTGAAACACACGGCATTCGGCCTGTTAACGCAGGCAACAAAAGAGTTTGTAAAACACCGAAGGAAACCCGGTGCACAAAAGACCGCCCGACCGCCGAGGCTAAACACTCTCCGGTCTGACGCTCTGCCAGAAAGCCAGGCCTGACTCGCATGAACAATGCGCTGCCTGCCCGTAAAGGATGCACCGGAAAGCCAAACGTACAAACAACTCTGACTGATTAGAGTAGCCATTAGCAATTTGGAACTCTATGAAGAGAATGTTAATCAATGCGACCCAGCAAGAAGAGCTGAGAGTTGCACTCGTTGATGGGCAACGCCTGTTCGATCTGGATATTGAATCCGGAGCCCGCGAACAGAAGAAAGCCAACATCTATAAAGCCAAAATCACCCGTGTTGAGCCCAGCCTCGAAGCAGCGTTTGTTGACTTCGGCGCAGAGCGTCATGGCTTCCTTCCCTTAAAAGAAATCTCCCGTGAGTACTTCACGGGTCACAGTGGCGGTCGCCCGAACATCAAAGATGTCATCAAAGAAGGCACCGAAGTCATTGTTCAGGTGGACAAGGAAGAACGCGGCAATAAAGGCGCCGCTCTCACCACGCTGGTTAGCCTTGCTGGTCGCTACCTGGTATTGATGCCAAACAACCCACGCGCCGGCGGCATCTCCCGCCGCATTGAAGGCGATGAGCGTGCCGAGCTTCGTGAAGCTATGAGCAAACTGGACATCCCTTCCGAAATGGGTGTTATTGTCCGTACCGCTGGCCTTGGACGCTCCGCCGAAGATCTTCAATGGGATCTGGATTACCTCCTGCACCTCTGGAACTCCATCAAAGAAGCCTCCGGCAAAAATCAAGCTCCAGCCCTGTTGTATCAAGAAAGCAACGTCATTATCCGCGCGATCCGTGACTACCTGCGCCAGGACATCGGCGAAGTTCTCATCGATAAAACGGCTGTCTACGAAGAAGCGCTGGACTTTGTTAATCAGGTCATGCCGCAGTATCAGAATAAGCTGAAGCTGTATCGTGACACTGTGCCCATGTTTAATCGCTTCCAGATCGAAAGCCAGATCGAAACGGCGTTCCAGCGTGAAGTAAAGCTGCCTTCAGGCGGCTCAATTGTTATCGATCCAACAGAAGCATTGGTTTCCATCGACATCAACTCTGCCCGGGCAACCCGTGGTGGTGATATCGAAGAAACCGCCTTCAACACCAACCTGGAAGCAGCGGACGAAATCGCTCGCCAGCTGCGTCTGCGTGATATCGGCGGCCTGATCGTTATCGACTTTATCGATATGAGCAACAACCGCAACCAGCGCGAAGTGGAAAACCGCATTCGTCAAGCACTGTCGGTGGATCGCGCCCGGGTGCAAACCGGTCGCATTTCCCGCTTTGGTTTGCTGGAAATGTCCCGTCAGCGCCTGCGCCCATCCCTGGGTGAAACCAGTGGTGTCGTTTGTCCACGATGCTCTGGTCAAGGCACCATCCGGGATATCGAATCTCTGGCACTCTCCATCCTGCGCTTAATGGAAGAGGAGGCTATGAAAGACAAGACCTCTGAAATCCGCGCTCAGGTACCGGTTTCTGTTGCTGCATTCCTGCTCAACGAAAAACGCAAAAACATTGCCAAAATCGAAAAGCGCAATAACGCTCGCATCGTCGTGATTCCAAATGCCAACCTGGAAACACCTCATTACGATGTTCAGCGTCTGCGTGACGATAACCCTCAGGATGTTGGCAGCAGCTACGAAATCATTCTGGAGAACGAAGAAGCCGCGGTGGAAGAATACACCACAGCCTCCAAGCCTCAAGTCCAGAGACCACAAGCTGCCGTTCGTAACGTTGCCCCCGCTCAACCAGCGCCGGTTAAGCAAGCCGAAGCCAAGCCCGGCTTTATTGGCGGCCTGCTGAAATCCATTGGCAACCTGTTCAGTTCTGATAACGACGAAAAACCAGCCCAGCGTGAACGCTCTGGCCAGCAGTCTGGAAATCGTCGCGACAATGATAGAAATCAGGACAGAAACCAGAACCGCAACAAAAAACCACGCTCCGATGCACAACGTCGCGATGGTCGTAACGATAATCGCAATGAGACTCGCAACAACGAGAGTCGTGATAACCGCGAAAACCGTGAGCGCAATCAGAAAGATCGTAAACCCCGCAATCAGAAAGAACGCTCTGATCGCGACAATCGTTCCGACAATCGCACTGACAACCGTTTCGAGAAACAGGAGCGTCGTCCGCGGGAGAAAACAGACAATCAGGATCTGGACAACAACCTGGATCGTCAGCAGGATCAGGAGACTGAACAGAACGGTGATCGTCGCCGTCGTCCAAACTCTGCACCACGTCGTCGTAACAATCGTCAATCCCAGCGTCAGCCTCAGGGCGAGCCGCAGCTGCAGCCATTGCTACCAGAAAGTAGCAGAACAGCAGCACCTCAGGCCCCTGTTAAAGAAGAAGTCGCTACCGAGGTCACTGCTAAGCAAGAACAGCAGCCGACTGAAATTGTCCAGGAAAACGCAACAAAGCCTGCCGCTGTTGAAGCAGCACCGGTCATTGCGGAAGCAACCGCTCCAGAAGTTAAGCAGCCAACACCTGCCGCTTCTGAAGAAAAAGCAGAAACAGTAACCGCTGAAGCGACTCGGGAAACAACAATAGAGAAAACTGAAGACGCTCAAAGACCACGTCGCTCACGTCGCATTAAAAACGATCCGCGTCGTCAGAGAGAAGAGCAGAAAAATCCAGCGCCAGTACAAGAAGCAGCCGCTTCTGAAGAAACACCGGCCGCCAGTGAAATACCTGCGGCTCATGCTGATCAACCTGCCGGAAATCCAACCGACACGAACCAGCGCGACGAACAGCCAGAAAAAGCGTTTGAGCCAGCCAAATCCCATGGCCGCCCTCAAATGACCGAAATGGCTAAAGCCGTTGCGGCATCTCACAACCTGGAAAAACCTTCGTTCAACTCAATCCCTCCGTTTGAGAAGAAAGAAGTAACGCCTGAGCCGCAGGAAGCGGTGACGTCTGTTACCGCCAGCGAAGCAGAAGAGATGCTGGTAAAGGCACTGAACCAAAGCGAAGAAACAGCAACGGTTAATCCTGAAGCTGAAAAGGCGGAAACTGTTGCGCCAAAGACTGAAACCCCAAGAGCGACAAAACCGGCGAGACAATCTGAACCTTCTCTGCCTAAGCTTCTAGCTGACCCTGCACCTGCCGAAGCATCTGCAGAAGCAAAGCCAGAGTCTGCTGAAGTAGAAGCTACCGAGGTTGAGGTTGCTGCTGTAGAAGCGCCTCGCCGTCGCCGAAGCCGTGCTCATAACGACCCAAGAGCAAGACGCAATGCTCAGCAGGCAGAGCAAAGCTCTGAAGCAAAAGCAGATAACAATGCTGAAACCAGTGAAAAGACTGAACCGTCACACACTGAAGAAAGCAATCTGTAAACAACGGGTGATTTAATCATCAAAAAAGCCGGGAAAGGTCATCCTTCCCCGGCTTTTCTTTACCTTAAAAACAATGAACTCAAGCTCCTTATAGCCAATCCCAAGCGCATCATTTGATGATATTCATTATCAATATTTGTTTATATGAAGATGACTGTATATGTTAAATACTCCACCCCATGAGGCAGAGCATGATAATGAGCAAACATGAAACCCACTCACACCCTGAACACACCCACGGAAAAGACTGTGGTCACACAGCCATAAAACATAACGACCATATTGATTACATCCATGACGGCCACTTGCATCACCCCCACGAAGATCACTACGACGAACACGTCATTGAAGTCAGCGCCACCAACCCTGCTGAGTGCGACCCACTAAAGACCTGCCACCAAAATGGGCACAAACACGGACCGGACTGTGGGCAAGAAATCGTTCCCCATGGGGATCATTTTGATTATCTGGTGGAAGGTCGCCTGCACCATGTACATGGCGACCATTGTGACGATCACGGGTCGATAGAAATCATCTCATGATGTAAAAAGCAGGGAATTGAAAAAATCATCAGGGTTACAGGATCTTTAATACCTGAAACCCATTACTTATAGAGACCAATTATCAACGGTAAACTCTGGGCTCTCTTTCCAGCTCAACCCCAAACTGATTTTTCACTTTTTCTAAAACGTATTGAGAAAAAGCTATAACATCCGAACCGGTTGCGCCACCGTGGTTGACCAACACCAGCGCCTGCTTTTGATAAGTCCCTACACTACCTTGTTGAACACCACGCAGTCCGGCACGATCAATTAACCAGCCAGCGGCCAGTTTCCACTTTTCACCCACTGGATAAGCAACAATGTCTGGATACTCCTTTTTCAGGCGCTCCATGGTTTGCTGATCCACTTCCGGATTTTTGAAAAAGCTTCCGGCATTTCCGATAGTTTTCGGGTCCGGCAATTTTTGCTGTCGAATGTCACACACTGCCTGACTGATTTGCAATGCTGTCAGTACTGAATCTCCATGCTTTTCAGACAAACTATCCGTAAGCTGCCCATAACCCAATCTGGGGCTTAGTACAGCATCCAGCGCAAACGTCACGGAGATAATGATGTATCGATCTTTTTTCTCACCCTTGAATACAGAGTCACGATAGCCAAAACAGCAATCAAAATTATCGAATTGCTCTACGTCTCCAGTAGAAATATTGATCGCATCGAGGGAGACGAAATAATCTTTTATCTCAACGCCATAAGCACCAATATTCTGAATCGGTGCCGCCCCAACACAACCCGGAATCAGCGATAAGTTTTCAAGACCGTAGGCCTCTTGATCGATAGACCAGAGCACAAACTCATGCCAGTTTTCGCCAGCCATGGCAGTGACAGTCACCTGTCGCTCATCACGATGAACAACTGACAGGCCTTTCAAGTTAATGTGAATCACCAAGGCATCGAGAACATCGCCCAAAACCACATTACTGCCACCTCCTAGCGGAAGAATGACCAACCCTTTTTCTTTGGCAAAAGTAAGTGCTTCCTGCAACTCCTCAACCGTATTCACTTCTGCGTAATATCGGGCAATGGACGGAAGCCCAAGGGTATTCTGGTGAATAAGTGAGTAATTCTGGTGAATGGTAACCGGCAAAGTCATGTAAGCCTTAAAAACGACAGTAATTGGATAACGTAAGGTTCAACAATCAAAGCAATAAATCAAAGACAATCACTCCAACCCTTGTTTGATGTGCTCCAGCAAAGCAATGCCGCCGAGCTCCACGAGGTTTAACACGCGATGAAAACCATCATCGCCACCATAATAAGGATCTGGAACTTCATTAACGGGCAAATCAGCATAATCCAGAAACAGCTTCACCTTATGGATATGCTCTGAAGGACAGATAGATTTCAGGTTTTCAAGATTTTCTGTATCCATGGCAAGAATAAAATCCTGCCGGATAAAATCATCTTCCGACACCTGGCGGGAACGAATAAACGACAAATCGTAGCCATTCTGTGCAGCATAAGCCATTGAGCGGCTGTCCGGTTTCGCACCGTTATGCCAACCGCTGGTGCCCGCAGAATCCACTAGGATGGTAGATGAAAGCTCGGATTCGGCCACCTGATGAGCGAAGACGCCATGAGCTGTTGGTGATCGGCAAATATTACCGAGACAAACAAACAGAACGTTAACCATGGCTCCTCCTACTCATATCACCATACCTTTATTCAGATCTCTTGGAGAGTATGGCTCTCACAGCGTTCAAATCCTGCTCAGTATCAACGCCATGAGGCGGTGTTTCAACCGCCTGCGCCACATGGATGCGGTGACCATTCCACATCAGGCGCAACTGCTCTAAAGATTCCAATTGCTCAACGGGACTCACACCCCAGGTCACATATCGATTCAGTAAAGCAACTCGATAAGCATAAATGCCAATATGCCTTTGAAAGTCCACGCCCTCAGGTACTGTTTTCTGCTCACCGGCGAAAGAATCTCTTGCCCAGGGAATCGGCGCACGACTGAAATACATCGCATAACCATTGGCATCAGCAACCACTTTTACCACGTTAGGATCAAAGATCTGATCCAAATCACTCAGTGGATTCGACAAAGTTGCGGCGCCTGCTTCCTGAGCAGCACTTAAGTTGTCAGCCACTTGATTGATCACCGCCGGCGGAATCAGTGGTTCATCGCCCTGAACATTGACAATGATATGATCATCCGCCATACCATAGTGCGCAGCCACTTCCTGCAAACGGTCAGTGCCTGACGGATGCTCTGGCGATGTTATACACACCTCAGCACCAAAGCTTTCAGCGATCGCCTGAATGCGCTGGTCGTCCGTGGCAATAATCACGCTTTGAGCATCCGACTGCTTAGCCCGCTCGTAAACGTGCTGAATCATCGGTTTGCCGCAGATATCCGCCAACGGTTTACCGGGCAAACGTGTAGACGCAAAACGGGCGGGAATCACCACTGTAAAACCCGTAGATGGCTGGGACATCAAGAAGCCTCGTTTAATCGCTCTTCAGTGCTAAGCGTGCGGGCTTCCCCTTCCAGCATCACCGGGATACCGTCACGAACCGGGTATGCAACGCCGCAAGGGCGACACACCAGTTCCTGACGTTCTTTATCCATACGAACCTGTCCTTTACACAAAGGGCAGGCCAGAATCTCAAACAATGTTTTGTCCATACTTATTCAGCCTTAATTGTCCGGCGCTACAGGTTTACGGGCTTCAATCATTTGCAACAATGAATCAATTAGCTTATCCGGCAACTCTGTGGTCACCGGCAGGTACCAATGATGATCACCGGCAAAAGAGCGACACTTCACCGCGTCTTTTTCCGTCATAATAACCGGCAAATCATCTTCGAAATTCACGTCTTCTTCCGCAAAACCGTGATGATCCGCAAACGGGTGCGGGATCACATCGTATCCAAGCGATTTCAAGGTACTGAAAAATCGATCCGGATTACCAATGCCCGCCACCGCATGCACTCTACCAGAGAACGCTGCGCCCTCATGGTCATCACTCACACGCCTTAATCGGAAAGGCACCAGTGAAAAGCAACTCAAATCCGACCGCTCCAGCCTTTGCTCATACACTTCACAGGAAACAGCTTCCGGACAGTTCACCAAAACAAAATCGACAGCATTTAATCGGCTTTGCGGCTCTCTTAAAGGACCTACAGGTAAACAAAAACCGTTACCCAGCAAACGTTGACCATCCAAAACCGCCAGTTCTATATGCCGCTGAAGATTATAGTGCTGCAACCCATCATCGGCGACAATAACGTTACAATCGAAATGCGTGCAAAGATGTTTTGCCCCACGAACCCGATCAGCATCCACCACCAATGGCACTTGCAGCTTTGCCAGCATGACCGGCTCATCCCCCACGATGGCAGGATCTGAATCGACCGTCACCACCACGGAATCTTCTTGATGCTCAGTGCCGTATCCACGACTGATGATGCCGGGTCGATAGCCCTGCTCTTTCAACAGGTGAATCAGCGCGGAGACCACCGGCGTTTTCCCGGTACCGCCCACAGTGATATTTCCCACCACAATAACGGGCACTGGCGGCGTCCATCTCACGCTGTCGAGATAGCGATGCTTTCTATACTCCGCCAGCATCGAGAAAATAGCGCTCAGCGGTTTAAGCCAGAGAGTCCAGCCACCGTTTGGGTTATACCAGGAATCAATCACCGATTGATTGAAGCGTTGTCGAAGACTCACTGATCAGACTCAGACTCTTTGCGGGTTGTCATACTCAGGTTCACAAACCCGAGCTGCCCCGCCGCATCCATTGCCGTCACGACCGATTGATACGGTGTATTAGCATCCGCAGTAATAATCAGGGGTAACTGGCTATCGCCTTCACTGACTTTGCTCAGGGCGTTTTTCAATGTTTCCAGCTGACCATTGACCAGGCTTTGCCCCGCCACCGCAAAATCACCGCCTTTGCTGATGGTGATTTCAATTTGCTGTGGACGCTCTGCCCGCTGCTCACCGCTGGATTGCGGCAAATCGATGGCCAGATGGGTTTCTTTGGTAAACGTGGTGGATACCATAAAGAAAATCAGCAACAGGAAAACCACATCAATCAGAGGCGTCAGATTGATGGAAACCTCCTGCTGGTTCATCTGTCGACGGAAATTCATTTCCGGCCCTCATTACTTTTGTAACCGGCGTCTTTACGATCGCCCTGCATCACTTCGACCAGTTTGATGGCATCCTGTTCCATACTCACCACCAGTTCATCAATACGGCGGGTAAAGTAACGATGGAAAATCAGGGCTGGAATCGCCACAGTCAAACCGGCTGCCGTGGTAATCAGCGCCTTGGAAATACCGCCAGCCAGAACACCGGCATTACCCGTACCTTCCAGCATAATCACGGTAAACACATCGATCATACCGATAACCGTACCCAGCAGACCCAATAGTGGCGCAATGGCAGCTACGGTACCCAAAGTGTTCAGATACTTTTCAAGGTCATGAACGACCTTACCGGCCTGCTCTTCAATACTCTCTTTCATGATCTCACGACCACTGCCGGCATTACTCAAGCCAGCGGCCAGAATTTCACCCAACGGTGAACCTTCTTTCAACTGCTCCAGTTTTTTGCTGCTGAGATTATTGTTCTTGATCCACTTCCAGACCGTCGACAAGGTATTTTTGGGCGTGATGCGTGAAGGCCTGAGGGTCCAGAGGCGCTCGAAAATAATGGCCATGGCAATGACCGAAGACAGCAGGATAGGCAACATCAACCAACCGCCGGATTTCACCAGTTCGAACACAGTTATTTCCCTTAAAGTGAAGAATCATAATTACGGCATGACTTTATCACAGAGATCTGCACCGTTTAAGCAACAAAAACATACTTCAGTACCATTTTTGCGACGCCATTATCGCCACCAGTAACGATCGTGTGTTTTTCGATAGGCGGAGATGATCAATGAATCAGTACTCAAATGAAAACTCAGCGTCCCATCTTCGGCCGTATTGAACGTATTCGCTCCAGCCGCCACTGCCCGACTGACGGTTTCCGGCGAGGGGTGATTAAATCGATTGGCAAAGCCGGTGGAAAAAATAACCGCCTCCGGCTTCACCGCCGCCAGAAAACCATCTCCGGATGAATAGCGGCTACCATGATGCGCAGCGAGCAATACATCCGATTTCAACCATTCATAACTTTCATCCATCAGCTGTCGTTCAATTCGATGACTGATATCCCCCGGCAATAACATGCTTTTATCGTCGGCAGTGACTTTCAGCACACAGGATGCATCGTTGCTGCGCCGTTGATTGCCACCGGACAGTATCTGAAACTCAACACCATCCCAATTCCATGTTTCACCCTTGCCGCACGCTCTGGCTTTGTTGTTGTAGGCAGGCAACTCTGAACCAGCGATCAAATCAAATTCGCCGTACCGCTGAATCAACGCACCAACGCCGCCGGCATGATCACGATCGCCATGGGAAATCATCACCTTATCGAGAGTTCGCACACCGAGGCGATTTAATAATGGAATCATCACACTGTCTGCAGCCGTAAAGCTTTCCGAGAATCGATCACCAGTATCGTAGACCATGACGTGTTGGTTTGTTCTGATCACGACGGCCAGACCCTGCCCGACATCCAGCACCGATATTTCAGCGACGCCATATTCCGGAATTCGCTCGCGGGTGAATATCAGTGGCAACAACATAAACACAGAAAGCCAGCGAAGCCTCAAAGCTGCTGGCAGTATCAATAACAACACACCCAACATCGCCAGAACCATTTCTGCGGTTTGCACGGTTGGTCTTGGTGGAATTAACAAACGCCAATGATCTATCCATTGCAAAAACTGATGCAAAAATTCTAATAGAGCTCCAGAAAAATGAATTATCTGAGTAGCGATATCTGGCACAAATATAAACAAACCACCAGCTAACAACAGTGACGGAACAATCATCACACCCACTACTGGAATCGCTATTAAATTAACCAGAGGAGACAGCAAAGAAACCGATTGTCCATTCGTGAGCAATAAAGGAAGCAGCACCACAAACACCAGCCACTGAGGCTTCAGTATTCGTTGCCACTTAGAGGGAATGCCCGGCCTGCCGGATAAACCAATGCACAATGCTGCCACCGCAATAAACGAATACCAGAACCCGACACTGGTAAACGCCAACGTGTCCAGCATAAGCACAATAGTGAGCGCAAATACCCAGAGTGTTATTAATGAAGCCCTTAATCCAAAACAACAGGAGAGCAAAGCAACCACCGTCATCACCAGCGCCCTCTGCACAGGAATACTAAAGCCTGCCAGCAGCGCATAAATCATCGCCAGGCCAATACCAAAGAATGATTTAAACCAAATCAGCGGAATGCGCTTTAACGGAAGCATGCCCGATATTGCCAACAGTGACGCCAGGTTAAAACCAAGCCATGCCATTAATCCAATATGCAATCCTGAGATTACCAGCAGATGCGTCGTGCCTGTCCGGTTGTACAAATCCCAGAGATCAGAGGGCACGCCAGATTTATCACCAAGCAGCAGCGCCGAAAACACACCCGAAACCGCTTCTGATAATTCAGTAACGAGCCAATGTTTTAACCTCTGTTTTAATTGCTGAAACCGATAACCCCAATACTCACTTTCGCCCAACAACGTCGCATCGCGAACATAACCGACACCATGAATTCCCTCCCGAGCCAACCACGCCTCATAATCAAAAGCGCCCGCACTGGCAAAACCATGAGGCTCTCTCAGCCGCACAACCAAAGACCAACGCTGCCCCGCCTGCAACGCCGGAGCATCATACCAACTGAGCCTTACCCTTCCGGAAAACCCATCCTTTGCAACGCCTTTCGTCGCCTCAAAATCAAATCGAGTAGATTCTCCACGCTGCAATGGCGCACTGACAACCTCCCCGATCAGTTCAAAATCTCCGCCAGGAATTGGATGAATGTAGATTTGTTGAAAGTGCTTAATAGCAACAACGGCAATCACACAACCTGCCAGCGCCATAAAGCCGTAGGGTAATAAAGCACGCAGAAAACAACGAACAAGCGCCACTATTCCGAGCATTGATAGCAGCATAAGCACCATCGACAACTCAGCCCCGTCGATGACAATAGACGCAACCATCAACGCGATGCTCATAACTAAAGCACCGCAAGTTGTATTAAACGTAAAGGATGTATTTTCCACGTGGTGTTGATAGTTCTTTCAGTGCATAATTGCCGACTTTGACTTGGCTAAAAGCGTGACCCTCCGCACAAAATCGCGGAAACCTTATCGCCGCTTCACCCTGTAAATTTTTATTGATCGGGTCGATAAAGAAGCAAGCTTAGTTGAAGTGAATGGATTTGCCTGTCTGGCAATGCCTGAAACGATTGATCAAGCGCTGGAAGAAAGTTGGTAACTTTCATCGACCATGATCTAAAGTCATAGCATTCCGGTCTGATTTTATGATGTAACCCAATTGGTAACCCATGGCGAAAAAACTGATTCAAAGGTATTTGCCCGAACCCCATACGATTAAAGAAAACCGTTACCTCCGGTTTCTGGGCAGCGCGCTTCACAACGCAAACCTTTGGCAACTGAATCGTCGATCCGCTGCAACCGCTTTTTTTGTAGGCATCTTCGTTGCCTTTATTCCCATGCCATTTCAGATGGTACTGGCGGCCTGCCTGGCCATTTTGTTCCGCTGCAACTTACCACTCTCTGTTGCCCTGGTCTGGATCACAAACCCTCTGACCATGCCCGCCATATTCTATTTTACTTATAAAATAGGCTGTCTTATCCTTCAGGTACCCGTTAATGAATCCTCCTTTGAACTTACTCTGCAAGGGCTTGGGTCAGGGCTGGCGAGAATCTGGAAACCGCTTTATCTTGGATCTGCGATCTCCGGTGTCGTTCTTGGCTTTATTAGCTACACAATGATTCGGATTATCTGGCGCTGGAATGTTATTGTTAACTGGCGTCAACGTAACAAACGCCGTTCAAGATCCAATTAAACCAACTAACCGCACACACTCATCCTGAGAAAAGTCCTATGCAAAGAAACTTTCAAAAGCGCCAGCCTAAGCTGGAAGGCCGTGGCCTGCTTGAAGCGGTCAACAGCGAGGGGCCACACAGTAACTGGTTAGGTATGCCGGACTATTACATCCATACCCTGACCGTTGCTGGCGACGAATTTAAGTACTTATCCGCTGACAGCAAACTCGACGTTGGCGTCGGGGATACCGTGGTGTTCAGATACCAGGAAGTGGGAAAAACCGAGAAGAAAGAGAAACGTATTGATAAACGCTCCCTGGGCATTTACATCGACCCAAGCCAGTACATGCAGAATAACTGATCTTTAGAAGCTGTTCACAAGCTTTCTGCGAGCTGCAAACGATGATAAAACGCCCCTGTTTTTCAGTTTTCTTCGTTGCGTAGCACCACTATGCGCCTCAAAAAACTGAAAAACAGGAACATTTTCTCCTCGTTTTCGCTATTCGCAAAAGATCATGAACAGCTTCTTAAAAGTCACCGGAGTCGATCTCCGGTGATGATTGAGATTGAGCTTAAAATAAACGATTCAGACCATCCAGCGAGGCCACACGATAAGCCTCTGCCATGGTCGGATAGTTGAATGTGGTATTCAGAAAATAGCGCAACGAATTGGCATCGCCTTTCTGTCGCATAACGGCCTGACCGATGTGCACAATCTCAGAAGCCTGGTCACCAAAGCAGTGAATCCCCAGCACTTCCAAAGTATCCCGATGAAAGAGAATCTTCAGCATACCCACCACTTCACCGGTGATTTGCGCCCGGGCCAACCGGGAAAAAAACGCTTTACCAACTTCGTAAGGCACCGCATCTGCCGTCAGCTCTTCTTCCGTTTTACCAAGCGAACTGATCTCAGGAATGGTATAGATCCCCGTGGGCACCTCATTGACAAAGTGCCAGTCTTGACTGCCACACAAATGGGCAGCTGCTGAACGTCCTTGGTCGTATGCCGCACTGGCAAGGCTTGGCCAGCCAACCACATCCCCCGCCGCATAAATATGGGGCAGTGCCGTTTGATAGCTTTCGTTTACCGCTAACTGACCTCGACCATCGGGGTTCAAGCCAAGCATTTCCAGCCCCATAGCCTGCGTATTGCCGGTTCGGCCGTTGGCCCAGAGCAGCATATCTGCTTTCAGCTTTTTGCCCGATTTCAGGTGCAACACAACACCGTCATCCAAGGTTTCCAGTTTCTGGAATTCTTCATTGTGACGGATAATCACGTTCATTTTCCGCAACTGATAACCCAGCGCATCGGAAATTTCTTTATCAAGGAACGACAACAACCGTTCCCGCGTATCCACCAGATCCACCAGCACACCAAGGCCGGAGAAAATAGATGCGTACTCGGAACCAATAACACCCGCTCCGTAAATAATCATGCGCCGCGGTGTAGACGACAACTCAAGAATAGTATCGCTATCAAAGACTCGCGGATGATGAAAATCCACACCCGGTGGATGGTAAGGTCGAGAACCGGTGGCAATCAGAAAATTGGCACCATAGAGCTTTTCAGTATTGCCGTTAGACTCGGTGACCTCCAGAACATGCTCATCCAGAAAGACACCACGACCAAAATAAAGATCGATCCGGTTGCGGGCATAATACATGGTGCGAGACTGCACCTGTTTCTGAATCACCGACTCCGCCCGCTTCAATACTTTTGGGAAACTGAACCAGCGCGGATCACCAATCTCCCGAAACATGGGGTTGGTGTTGAAGTCCATGATCTGTTTAACGGAATGGCGAAGCGCTTTGGAAGGAATGGTGCCAAGGTGAGTACAACCACCACCGACAAAATTGTACTGCTCAACCACAGCCACTTTTTTGCCCAGCTTGACGGCGTTCATCGCCGCCCCTTCACCTGCTGGCCCTGACCCAAGAATGACCAGGTCGTATTTATTGACACCCATACATTGGATTCCCCCGGCTGATTATCAGCTTTATTGGCCAACGCCTTGATGAAAAATCCATAAGGCGTCTTTTATTCCGGACTGCATTCTTTTGTGCTGAACATTGTTTTAAGCTTTGGTTTTACGCTTTGGTTTTACGCTTTGGTTTTATCGCCCGCTGCTGAGGCGTCATAAAACAGGTCTTCATTCATTTCAGACAGTGGATCGGTTTTATCGCCGCCTCCACAAATAACACAACCGTCTTTCAAGCCAAGCGTGCTTAAACCACCGCAAGAACCTTTGATGGGTTTGTTGGCAAAAATCACTCCCACCGACATGGCAGCAATCAGGGTTAAAAATACGCCGAATGTAATCAGCATCATCGTCATTGCTGATTCCTCCATTAGTGGACCAGATAAGGCTTGAACGCCTCACTGGTCACGGTTTCAAATCCTTCACCCGTATAATAGGCAAAACGGGCTGCAATACCCAGCTGGTTCGCCAGTTCGAGGCCTTTTTCATCCCCTAGCACCATAAACATGGTCGCCAGAGCGTCGGCCCGGGCCGTGGTGTCTGCAATGACCGCCACTTCCGCCACTCGCTTGGCTTCTGGCCAGCCCGTTAACGGGTTAATCGTATGTGAATAGCGCTGACCATCCACTTCAAAAAAATTCAAATAATCACCGGAAGTTGCCAGCGATTTATCGCCGGGCTTCACCAGGGCAGAAACCCCGTTTTTGCCCATTTCCGGCCCAATCACTGCCAGCCGCCAGGGCAGACCATTGGGTTTCATGCCATGGACGGCAACCTCTCCACCCACTTCCACCAAATAGTCATCAATCCCTTCTTTACGAAGTGTTTCAGCCGCCTTGTCGACCCCATAACCTTTGGCAATGGAGCTCAAATCCACAAACAAAGGTAACTCGCGGGTTAACGTTGAATCCTGCGTATTGGCTACAAGATGTTGGTAACCCACCGTTGCCAGTGCTTCATTAATGGCGTTTTCACTGGGAAGCTCGCCATACTGAGTTCTTACCCACGCCTGGAACTGTGTAGAATTAATGGCATCTTTAACCGTTTCTGCCTGATCCAATACGTCTCCGGAAGGCCCAAAACCCCAGAGATTAACCAGCGGGCCGATGGTGACGTCATACTCACCATCAGACATCACCGAAATGGCTTCCGCCTGAACAATCAAATCCACCAGATCCGGCGATACCTTAAAAGGCAGCCCAACTTCCGAACGGTTGAACTGCATCAATTCTGAATCGGGTTTATAGGTAGACATTCTCTGGTCCACATCCACCAGCGCAGCATGGACTTTTTTCGAGATATCATCCACCGGATGGCTGAACAGGTCAGACACATAACTGACGTTATAGGTTGTCCCCATGATCTGCCCCTGAAAGCTGTTAAGCCTTGGGCGGGTTCCCAGTACAGCCAGCACTGCAATAACCAGTACTACGGCCGGGAACACATATCGTTTCAGTGAGTGTGACAGCAAACGAACAACCTCCCGGTAAAAAGCCGGAGAATTCTACCACCTAAAACCACTATTTTCATCAGGGATTCAAGCGGTTACCCAGAGAATGACCGCATCGGATTCACTGGTCGATACCAGGGCATGCCCCATCTGAGCATCGTAATAAACACTGTCCCCCTCAAACAGCTCTACGGGCTGATAATGTTCCGTATAGAGTTCGAGGCTGCCTGAAAGCACCAGCAAAAACTCTTCCCCATCGTGTCGAACCCACTCCCCGTATTCATCGAAAGAACGGGCTTTCACCGTGGTTCGATAGGGAATTATTCTCTTCCCAGAGAGCTCAGTCGCCAGCAGCTCATGCTCGTAAGTGGTGGTTGGATGAATCTTACCCTCACCCTTTCGAGTAATATCACGACGGCCGCCTGCACCACTGTTTTCAGGTGCCGGGGAAAAAAGCTGCGGCAAATCAATTCCAAGTCCATCCACCAGCTTGGTCACTGCAGCAAAGGTGGGGGATATCTGTTCATTTTCAATTTTTGACAGGGTTGAGCGAGCCAACCCAGTTTTCAAACTGGCTTCTTCCAAGGTTAAATTCTGGCTTAAACGAATATCTCTCACTCGTTTGCCCAGCTCAAGCGGCGTGACTTTTGACTCAGGCTTCCCCTCACCAGAGTGATCCACCCCGACCCGTCTATTAATCACGACTGATGGCTTATTATATTGATTTTGTTTGAGAAATTCCGTTGACTCTGCCATACCCTGCCCCTGTTCAATTCGCATCACGTAGCAAGAAATCCATAATACACTACAATCTGCAAGAAGCACTCAATGTGACACTTTGTTTCCTATTGGAAACTTTTCTATTGAAGCGACCATTGGCTCTTGATACGCTTTTTATAAGGAAACACAAACGCAGCACCAGCAGATATAACAAATCCTTCTAAATAAATCTGCCGCATATAACCGTTTCCCCATAACAACTTATAACAAGCACAAATGCCAACAAAATAAATGAAGGATTTGGAAAATGGAGTCCTGGTGATGCCCCTCAGTATTCTCGACTTATTTAAAGTAGGTATTGGCCCCTCGTCATCCCATACGGTTGGCCCCATGGTGGCTGGAAATCGTTTTCTTGCTGAACTCAAAGCTGAAGCTGTGTTCGAGAAAACTCAACAAATTCGGATCGAGCTCTACGGTTCCCTTGCCATGACCGGTCATGGTCATGCCACGGATACCGCCATCATGCTAGGGTTGTCCGGTGAACAGCCGGACCTTATCGATCCTGATGCGGCTCCGGTTATTATTGATAACATTCGATCATCCGGTCTGTTACACCTTGGTAAAGAAAAAACCATTGCTTTTATCGAAGATCAACACCTGCTCTTTTTAAAAGGCCAATCGCTCCCCAAACACCCCAACGGGATGACGCTGAGAGCCTTGGATGAAGCCGGCATAGAGCTTTATCAAAACCATTTTTACTCTGTTGGTGGCGGCTTTGTTCTCAATGAACAGGAAACGGAACAGAAAAATCAGCCCACCACTTCGACAACCACCATTCCTCACCCATTCCAAAACGCACAAGACCTTCTTGATATTGGCGACAGAACTCACTTGTCCATCGCTGAAATTGTCTCTGAAAATGAAAAGCACCTGGGCAGAACGACAGACATCAAGGCCGACTTGCTCAACATCTGGCACGTTATGGAAAGCAGCATTAACCGAGGCTGCCAGCAAACCGGTATTCTGCCCGGCGGATTGAACGTCCCCCGCCGTGCTCATCAGTTACATCAGGAATTATTAAACAAGCCTGAAGATCAGAAAGACCATTTGGAAGTGATGGACTGGGTCAGCCTGTTCGCCATCGCCGTCAATGAAGAAAATGCGGTGGGCGGCCGAGTCGTCACAGCACCCACCAACGGCGCTGCCGGCGTGATACCCGCCGTCCTCGCTTATTATGATCGCTTCGTGCCCGGTAGTAATAAAGACGGTATTTGCACGTTCCTCACCACCGCTTCCGCCATCGGCATGCTGTACAAAAAGAACGCATCGATTTCGGCCGCTGAAGTGGGTTGCCAGGGAGAAATAGGTGTCGCCTGCTCCATGGCCGCTGGCGCATTGTGTGCGGTGATGGGTGGCGATAACCGACAGATCGAGAATGCCGCTGAAATTGGCATGGAACATAACTTGGGCCTGACCTGCGATCCAATCGCCGGACTGGTTCAAGTCCCCTGCATCGAGCGCAACACCATGGGCGCCATCAAGGCAATCAACGCAGCGCGTCTTGCCATGAAGGGTGATGGCATTCATCACGTTCATTTGGATCATGTGATCGAAACCATGCGCCAGACAGGCATGGACATGCAGGATAAATACAAAGAAACCGCCATGGGCGGACTGGCGGTGAACGTCGTGGCCTGCTGATCCAGGCCCACTGACACCGGATTCAAACGCAAGTTTTAAACATTAGAACCGCAACAATATTAAGACCAACGTAAGACTAAAACAGGACAGCAACATGGCCGTTAATAAAGAACCTGTCACCTTGCCAACATTGGCTGAACTGGAAAACAACGAACAGTTCACTCACCGACACCTTGGCTCCGACTCTGCAGAACAGCATGCGATGCTGGAAGTGCTTGGTCACCAACACCTATCAGAACTGATTGATGAAACGGTACCGGGCAGAATTCGACTTGGCAGAGAGCTTGACCTGCCCAGTGAAAAAACAGAACCGCAAGCATTGGCCGAACTCCAGGCTCTGGCAAAACAAAATACCGTTAACAAGTCGTATATTGGCATGGGCTATTACAACACCCATGTGCCCAATGTTATCCTGAGAAACCTGCTGGAAAACCCAGGCTGGTACACTGCCTACACTCCCTACCAGCCAGAAATCTCCCAGGGCCGACTGGAAATGCTGCTGAACTATCAGCAAATGGTGATGGATCTCACCGGCATGGAAATCGCCAACGCCTCTTTGCTTGATGAAGCGACAGCGGCCGCAGAAGCCATGACACTTTGTCTGCGCAGCGTTGGCCGCCAAAAAGCCAAATCCAACGCTTTCTTTGTTGCCGATGACGTTCACCCACAAACCATTGATGTGATCAAAACCCGTGCAGAGTGGATGGGCATTAACGTCATTGTTGGCAACCCACTGACCGACCTCGATAACCACGATGTGTTCGGGGTACAAATCCAATACCCAGGCACTTATGGCTCAATCACTAATGTCGAATCCATCACCGCCCTCGCCAAACAGCAAGGCGCAATGGTTTCTGTGGCTTCCGACTTACTGGCACTGACTTTATTGAAATCCCCTGGCGAACTGGGCGCCGATATCGTGCTGGGCAACAGTCAGCGTTTTGGTGTACCAATGGGCTTTGGTGGTCCGCACGCCGCGTTTTTTGCCACCACCGCAAAACTGAAACGCTCCATTCCCGGGCGCATCATCGGTGTTTCTAAAGACAGCCGTGGCAATCAGGCATTGCGCATGGCCATGCAAACCCGTGAGCAACATATTCGCCGAGAAAAGGCCACATCCAATATTTGTACGGCACAGGCTCTGTTGGCAAATATGGCCGCCAGCTATGTGGTTTATCACGGAGCGGAAGGTCTGAAAACCATTGCTGAACGGGTTCACCGTTTGACCCGAATCCTGCATCACGGCCTGACCGAAATGGGCTTCAGCTGCAACGACACCTTCTTCGATACTCTGGCCGTCAAAGTGGGCAGCGATCAGGAAAAAGTTGTCAAAAGAGCTTTAAAACAAGGCTGCAACGTACGACAAATTGGCCGTAATCGTATCGGCGTCAGTCTGGATGAAACGACGACTTCAGCCGACCTGATCGAATTATTCAATATCTTTATGGGTGAAGGCAAAGAGTTGAACATTGATTCAATCGATCGCCAAATCGCCAGCAACAACCATCAAAGCACTCACTGCAAGCCTGCCTCAGGCCTGTCAGAAGATCATCGTCGTACAGATGACATTCTTACTCACCCGGTGTTCAATACCCATCATTCAGAAACCGACATGATGCGCTATCTGAAACGCTTGGAGAACAAAGACTACTCACTGGTTCACGGTATGATTCCCCTGGGTTCCTGCACCATGAAACTGAACGCCGTTGCCGAAATGCTGCCGGTGTCATGGCCAGAATTTTCCAGCATTCACCCATTTGCCCCCAGCGATCAGGTGCCGGGTTATCTGACCATGATTCGTCAACTGGAAGCTTCCCTCGTTGAGATCACCGGTTATGACACTATCTCAATGCAACCAAACTCTGGTGCCCAAGGCGAATACACCGGTCTTCTGGCCATTCGTAACTATCAGAAAGCCAACGGTCAGAGTCACCGCAACATCTGCCTGATCCCATCCTCTGCCCATGGCACCAACCCGGCATCCGCTGCCATGCTGGGCATGGAAATCATCATTGTGGCTTGTGACGACAGCGGTAACGTGGATGTGGAAGACCTGAAAGCCAAAGCTGAAGAGCACAGTGACAACCTGTCGGCGCTGATGGTTACTTACCCATCAACCCACGGCGTCTACGAAGAAGAAATAAAAGTCATCTGTCAGATCATTCACGACCATGGCGGTCAGGTGTATATGGATGGCGCCAATATGAACGCCATGGTGGGCGTTTCACGGCCGGGGGATATTGGTTCCGATGTTTCTCACCTGAACCTGCACAAAACCTTTGCCATTCCTCATGGCGGCGGTGGTCCGGGCATGGGCCCCATCGGTGTTAAAAGTCATCTGGCGCCTTATCTGCCCAACCATAAAATCAGCCCGATCAAAGAACGTGAAAACGACATTGGCGCTGTATCTGCCGCGCCTTTCGGCAGCTCTTCCATTCTGCCAATCAGCTGGATGTACATCACTCTGCTGGGCAGCCGTGGGCTGAGAAGATCAACGGAAGAAGCCATCCTGCACGCGAACTACATGGCCAACCAATTGACTGGCCATTACGATATTCTATATCAGGGTCGCAACAATCGGGTTGCTCACGAATGCATCATTGATATTCGTCCCATCAAAGCAGCCAGCGGTATTTCTGAAGAAGATATTGCCAAACGTTTAATGGATTACGGCTTTCACGCTCCCACCATGTCGTTCCCCGTGGCGGGCACTCTGATGATTGAACCCACAGAGTCGGAATCCAAAGAAGAAATTGATCGCTTTATCGAAGCCATGATTTCTATCAAAAACGAGATTGATCAGGTGCAAAGTGGTGTCTGGCCAGCCGATAACAACCCATTGGTCAATGCCCCACACACTCAAGCAGACATTGCTGATGACCAGTGGGAACGCCCTTACAGCAGAACAGTGGCCGCTTTCCCATCCGAGGCCACCAAACTCAGTAAATACTGGCCTGCCGCCAACCGCGTTGATAACGTGTACGGCGACCGTCACTTAATCTGCTCATGCCCGAGCATCGAAAGCTATCAGGATATGGAGGACTGATTCATGTCAACCGAGACACTTAAACGAACACCGTTGTTTGACCTCCACGTAGCCAACCAAGGCAAGATGGTGCCGTTTGCGGGCTATGAAATGCCGGTTCAATATCCTCTGGGCGTTAAAGGTGAGCACCTGCACACTCGCGATAAAGCCGGACTGTTTGATGTTTCTCATATGGGACAGTTAACACTGACTGGCAAAAAAGCCGATCAGTTTCTGGAAACGCTGGTTCCGGTTGATGTTATTGATCTACCAGTAGGCAAACAGCGTTATGCAGTGTTCACCAACGAGAACGGTGGCATTCTCGATGACTTGATGATCACCCGTTATGAGCAATACCTGTACTTAGTCGTCAATGCAGCCTGCAAAGAACAGGACATTGCTCATATTCAAGCGCACCTTCCCGATGATGTCACTCTGGAGCGTCTGGACGATCGCGCCTTGATTGCCATTCAAGGGCCTGAAGCTGTGACAGCTTTACAACGATTGGTGCCAGAAGTAGCCAATATGGTGTTTATGGATTCACTGCATCTGGACATTGATGGCATCACCTGTTTTATCAGTCGTTCCGGCTACACCGGCGAAGATGGTTTTGAAATATCCATTCCGGAAAAGGGTGCCGAGAAAGTCACCCAGCTCCTACTGGATCAGCCCGAAGTAGAGCTGACCGGCCTTGGCGCCCGTGATTCCTTGCGCCTTGAATCGGGTCTTTGCCTGTACGGACACGACATCAATGAAAACACCACTCCTATCGAAGGTGGTTTGATCTGGGCCATCAGCAAATGCCGCCGTACCGGCGGGGAAAGAGCCGGTGGATTTATTGGTCACGCCCACGTACTCCATCAGATTGACACCAAAGATGTTTCAACACGCCGTGTCGGCTTGATTGGTAATAGCCGGGCACCGGTTCGTGAAGGCGCCGAGCTGGTCAATGAGCAGGATGAGGTCATTGGCAGGGTTACTTCAGGTACTTTCGGACCAACGATTGGATCTCCAATTGCCATGGCATTAATTAATTCCGGTTTCGCCAAAATGGATACGGAAGTATATGCTGTTGTTCGGGGTAAAAAGCTGGCAATGACGGTAAGTAAAATGCCTTTTGTAGAACAACGTTATCACAGAGGCTAAGTGATCTACCGAGCCTTGCTGGTAATGAATACCGGCAAGGCGTTATTTATCAAGTACAAAACACCTTCCCCAAAGCTTAATATTTATTGAATTAAAATGCATATTAATTCAATATATCGTTATATATATCACCAACTTGTTTGTGACATATACAGATATGTGTAGTTATTTACCGAACATATTCCTTTGTTTACTTATTAGGCAGAAAATCTACACTGTCTGAATACGATTTTTGGATATAACTCCAAACCCAAGGCGTGTTATGAAGCAGTTTACCGCTATACCCAAAAAAGAACTCAGTCTGACAGACTGGCTCACCTTTCTTGTCCCCTCTTTGACTGGCATTCTGCTGTTCATTACTCCCGTCAGCTACAATGGCGATTTCACCATTCCTGTGGCCATCCTTGCCAGCGGCCTGAAATCCACCCTGCAAGATGAACTCACCACGATTATCACTATTGCGGTTACCATTACCGGCGTCATGACACTCCTTATCAAAGCCATTGAGCCTCGCTGGCTTAACCGATACCCATTTATTGCTTCTCTGCTGAACGTTTCAGCACCGTGGTGCCTGGTTCGAGTGATAGGAATGATTTTTATACTGGCCACCTATTTCAACGCAGGCCCCCAGGCGATCTGGTCCAGCGCCACCGGAGGCATGGTATTGAATGACTTAATGCCCACCCTGTTCTCTGTCTTTATTTTTGCTGGTCTTCTGTTACCACTGCTGATGGACTTTGGCTTACTGGAGCTGCTTGGCGCGCTCATGACAAAGGTCATGCGTCCATTGTTCAATCTACCAGGTCGCTCCTCTATCAACTGTATTGCTTCTTGGCTGGGTGATGGCAGTGTTGGCATCCTGATGACCAGCAAACAGTACGAAAACTCCTATTACACTCAGAGAGAGGCCGCCATTATTGGCACCACCTTTTCGGTAGTATCCATCACATTCTCTCTGGTAGTTGCAGCCCAGGTTGGGCTGGAATATATGTTTGCCCAGTTCTACTTAACCGTATGTCTGGCAGGTATCGTTGCCGCCATGATTGTTCCAAAGTTGCCACCACTATCCCGCAAGAAAGATATTTTCATCTGCGGCAAAGCACGCACCGAAGACGGTGAAGTCATTCCTGAAGGTAGCACCGCCTTTAGCTGGGGCATGGAAATGGCTCTGGAAAAAGCGGCAAAGATCAAAAATCCAATCACTGTTTTTCAGGAAGGCATAAAAAATGCCGTTGATATGGTATTTGGTGTTTTACCAGTGGTTATGGGCGTCGGCACCATTGCACTTATGATTGCGGAATACACGCCGGTGTTTCAGTATTTAGGCATGCCCTTTGTGCCGCTGTTGAATCTACTGCAAATCCCTGAAGCTCAGGACGCATCAACCACGATGATGATCGGCTTTACCGATATGTTTGTGCCTTCCATTCTGGCCGCTTCATTTGAAAATGAAATGACCCGCTTTGTGGTTGCCGCGCTCTCTTTGACACAGCTGATATATCTTTCTGAAGTGGGCGCTCTGCTGCTGGGCAGTAAAATCCCCGTCACCCTTTTGGAGCTGTTTATCATCTTCATTCTCAGAACACTGGTTACCCTTCCAGTGATCGCCGGTGTCGCTCATATACTGTTCTGATGAGATTTAACGTGACGGTTTTCCAGAGAGACCGTCACTCGCTCAGCACTATTTAACCAGGTCTATTTAATCAGGCCTATTTAATCAAGCGGGCAATCTCCCGAAACTGCGGTGCTTCAGCGGTTTCCATCAACTCAAACAACGCCATTTCCACCGTTGTTAAATCCGCACCCAACGCCGACATTTTATCCAGGGCTACGTCCTTGCTTTGCAGCGTTCTGGATGACACCGCATCAACCACCACCTCAACCTCATACCCCTGAAGCAATAGATCCGCTGCCGTCTGATACACACAAATATGCGCCTCAATACCTGCCAGTAGAATCTTTTGTCGTCCGCTGGCTTTTAGAGCCGAGGTAAACCCCTGGGCACCACAACCACTGAATGATGATTTTTCGATAGGTGTAAGATCAGAAAGAATATCTTGAAGTTCCGGAATGGTAGAGCCCAATTTTTCAGGAAGTTGCTCGAGCCAGAGAATGGGGATATCCAGCAACACCGAGCCTTTAGCCAAAGCCTGCAAGTTTTTAAACAGCGCCTCATTGTCATGCATCAATGTGGCCAGCTTTCCCTGAACATCCACAATAACCAGCAGAGTATTATCCGTTGTCAGCATACCGATCCCCTGTCACTGTTATTTTTATCGTTCCAGCATAACAGAGGATCTTAAAATTTAGCCAAGCCTTCTTTTTTAATCGCTGAATTACAAAATAACCGGTGCCCAGAAAAATCCGAACGTAACGGACAGCGTCAGGCAGATCACGCCAGGAAGAAAAAATGGATGATTAAATACGTAACGACCAATACGGGTTGATCCGGTCTCATCCATTTCCACCGCCGCCAGTAACGTTGGGTACGTAGGCAGAACAAACAAGGCACTGACTGCGGCAAAAGAAGCAATGGCCGTGACCGGATCCACCAACATCAGTGCAGCTGGCATCAACGCTCTGGTGGTTGCCGCCTGGGAATAAAGCAGCATGGAAGCAAAAAACAAAGCGACGGACAACAGCCACGGCAAACGCTGAAGAAGATCACCAGCCACCATCTTGATATCATCAAGATATGCGCCTACAAACGTATTCCCCAACCATGCAACTCCCAGCACACAAATACAGGCGCTCATACCGGATTTAAACGTCTGGGCATTAAGAATATCTCCGGTATTGATTCCCGACACCAACGTAATTAGACAACCCGCCGTCAGCATAATGGAAATAATTGCACTGTCTCTGGGTAAAATCGGGTCCTGAATAATGCCTACTTTGTCGCTGATGAGTGTTGCATAAATAACCACTGCAATAATACTTAATAGAAAAATGAGCACTGAGTATTTGGCTCCGGAGGAGACACGATGCTCAACCTTACCATGGGGTTTGATCAACCCCTCTGCCAGTCTCTGCTGATACACCTCATCATCCTTAAGTTCACACCCCATGTAATTGCAAACCAGCGACGTCAGCATCACCGCAGCCAGTGTTGTGGGTATACAGATAAAAAGCAGATCAAGGTAACCCACTCCCAACGGCTCTAGGAGACCACTGAATACGACAACCGCTGCAGACACCGGTGATGCGGTGATTGCTACCTGTGATGCAATCACAGAGATACTTAAAGGGCGAGAAGGTCGAACACCATTTTCCTGAGCAACCGCAGAAATCACTGGCAATGTTGAATAGGCAGTATGCCCGGTGCCCGCCAAGAGCGTCATAAAATAGCTAATCAAAGGCGCAAAGAAGGTCACTTGTTTTGGCTGTTTGCGGAGTAGGCCGTCTGCCAGCTGCACTAGATAACCCAATCCACCGGCCACCTGCATGGCTGCCACGGCACCAATGACCGACATGATAATCAGAATGACATCCACCGGAATGGACCCGGGCTCGAGCCCAAAACCAAGAGTCAGCACTATGACTCCGGCAGCACCGGCAAACCCAATGCCAATGCTGCCCAATCTGGCCCCTAGATAGATAAAACCCAGCACCACACAGAGCTCAAGCCACATCATAATGGACCTCACAAAGCCATTTGCAAAAGGAAAAGGTAATCTTGGAGAACTATCGACCAACGAATGGAAAAACTGGACAATCACTAATCAAGCATAGACAACAACTTCATTTCATTCAGATATCATTTCCAGATAAACTAGGCTCTGTTGAAATAACAAGGCTAAAACACAATGGACGCCATAAACGTCACTCCAGCGCCTCTTTGGAGAAGAGTTGCTTCTATGCTCTATGATTCTTTTCTGATCCTCGCTCTTTTCTTTCTGGTGGGGTTCATCAACCTGTTTATCCAGATTCAGATCTATGGAAATGAACAATTACGACAAATGACGGCAGAAGGCTACAACCTTGGCGGCCCATTTTTTTACTCCACCCTACTAGTGCTGACCTATGGTTTCTACGGCTTTTTCTGGACCCGAAATGGACAGACTCTCGGCATGCTGGCATGGCGAATAAAAGTCGTGAGTGAGCACAACCAATTAATTTCACCCGGTCAAAGCCTACTACGCTTTATCGTTGCCATACCCTCATTGCTACTGGGTGGTATTGGGCTCGCCTGGGCTATTCTGGATAAGGATAAACGCAGTTGGCAAGACATGGCTTCTCGGTCAAAAGTCATACTGCTACCTAAAAAAGCAAAGCAGTAAACTTTATGTACAAATAGACAATAAACGAAAACGGATTGGTATTTATACTTATCCGTATTAGAATGAGTATGCGGGTCACATATGCCCCTCATGAGAACGCTCGATAACCATCGAACGCATATCAGGTCATGCACGACGAGAGGAGTTGTCAGTATGAACACCCAATTATTTGAACAAATTCTGTTACAGCTTACGGAGACATTTCGTCGCCTATGTGGCCAACAACAGGAAGAGAGCAGATTGTACTGCCCGGTGAAAGTTGAAGCCCGGCACCCTGCGGAAAGAGAACGCAGAATTCGTCGTTAATCCTTTCATTGTTTTGCAATGCTTCTAAATCAAAAAAAGCCATCCGTTTATATCAATCGGATGGCTTTTTGCTTTCAGGCTCAACCCGATAATGATCAGGCGGCCTTTTTCAGCATCACAGCACCAATCACCAAACAGACGACAATGGGCATCAAAACAGAGATCGCTGGCGGAAAGCCAAACACAAGGCTCGATGGCCCCATGAGGTTTTGCACGACCATAAAGACGACACCGGTAATCACTCCGGCAAACACCCGGTACCCCATGCTTACCGAGCGCAAAGGACCGAAAACAAACGAGATACCCACCAGCACCAAAGAAAGAATAGACAAAGGCTGAAGCACCTTCTCCCAGAAGGCCAGGCTATACTCTCCAGAATTCAAACCCTGCTGCGCCAGATAGTCCGAATAGGTCATCAAGCCCGAAATAGACAACGCTTCCGGTTTAACCACCACGACCTTTAGCAACGTAGTGGTCAGATTGGTTTCCCAGGGTTCGATCAACTGCTGCTCGGTCACAAAGCGATCCCCATCCCGCTTAAGGGTAGTTACTTCTTCCAGCAACCAATGATCTGCCTGATAAATAGCTCGCTTGGCAAAAGAGCTTTCCTGCAGCACCATATCCTCATCAAACTCATAGCGACTGACACCATACAATACACCGTTGGGTTCAACCGCATTGAAGTACATGTATTCATTGCCTTCCCGATGCCAGAAGCCTTCACCGGAATAAGAACCATCAACGGAACGGGCGATGGCTCTGCGAGTTTCAGCAATCTGTTCTGTCATCGGTGCCAGATATTCACCCAACAGCAGTCCGGTCAAAATCAGTAGCAGCGCGGGTTTCATAACAGAGGCCAGCATTCGCCAGAGGGAGATACCTGCCGCCCTCATCACCACCAGTTCACTGTTCGATGCCATGGAGCCGAGCCCCACCAGACACCCAACCAATGCCGAAACCGGGATCAGTTCATACAATTTTCGCGGGATCATCAACAGCGTATAGAGTAAGGCGTCCACGGACTGATAATTACCACGGACATTTTCCAGCTGCCCCAAAAACGAAAACAACGCTTCCAGAAACACCAGTATCAGCAGAACAAGAACCGTAGAACCCAGTACATTGCGGGAAATATAACGATCGAGCTTACGCATGGCGAGCCCTCCGGCGTGACAGCCAGAGCTTGCCCGGCTCAAAGAAATACAACGTCAAAGCAATCAACAAAAACAAGCCATGAATCGGCCAGAGACCAATATTTACAGGTAACCGCCCATCTTCAATAGCCCCTCGCCCGCTCATCAACAACGACAGATAAAAAAGATACAGCAGAATACCGGGCAATAATTTCACATAACGCCCCTGCCTTGGATTCACTTGAGCGAGAGGCAACGCCAGCAAAACAATCACCGGAATCAACAGCGGCAAAGACAACCGCCATTGCAGCTCGGCACGATAAGCTAATTTGTCAGAGTTTATCAGCTGGGCAGTTGGTAACGCCTGCTCCTTCCCTGACCATTTGGCAGCACTCTTCTGCTCCATTCGAAAACCATAACTGCTGAACAAAGTCTCTCTGATTGGCAGAATACCCGGCGTCAAATCGTAACGATAGCCATCTTTTAACAACAAATAGCGCCGCCCATCCTGGCCCACGTTTTCTTCTAACTTACCCGATTCAGAAACCAGAATCGTCATCGCGCCAACATTATTACTGTCCGTGTTGCGGTTTGCGATAAACACCTGATTCATTTGCTGTTTATCATCGGACAGTGACTCAGCGTAGGTCACTCTCTGCCCCTTACCTATATTTTGAAACCGGCCGGGAACCAGTGTATCAAACTCGGTTAATGAATCCTGTTGATCAAAAATCTGCCCAACTTTCATGACCCCGGCCGGCGCAATCCAGAGGCTTAAAACCCCCACCACCACCATGACCATCAGCGATGGCAGCAATGTCATGCCAAACAGTTGATTGCGACTTAGCCCACAGGCGCTGAGCACCGTCATCTCGTTGTCTACATAAAGACGACCATAGGCCAGAATAATTCCCAGAAACAAACCCAGGGGGAGAATCATCACCAGAAATTCCGGAATTCGATAGCCCATGATGGCAAAGAGAAACTCAGCCTTCAGAGTGCCGGTTGCCGCCTGAGCCACATAATTGGCAAAGCGGCCGCTCATGATGATCAATAACACGACAGCAGTGATAGCCAGCATCACCTGCAGCATCTGGCGTGAGAGGTAGCGATAGATAATTAAAGGCATGCCCTGACACTATTCATTAAAGTCACAAAAAAGTCGAAATAAGCCGTAGCCCCAGGCACAGCACCAGAATACCAACTGAACGATCATCGTCGTAAGACTTGAATTCAGTATCAAAACAGTGATGCAATTGCACTATGACTCTGGTTGAAATGGCTCAACCGTATTATTATCCATGAAATCGGATAACTTGTCCTCTCGGAGAGACTATGGAATTTGTAGTTAAAAGCGGCGCCGCAGAAAAACAGAAAACCGGCTGTCTTGCTATTGCCGTCTCAAAAAAAGAATTACCCGCCTCCGCCACGGCCATTGACACCCTGACCGAAGGGTATCTGGCCGGCCTATTAAAGCGAGGCGACCTGGAGTTCAAAGCCGGTCATTCGCTCATGCTGCTGCATACGCATCATGCGCCTTTTGAGCGCTTACTATTAGTTGCTCTCGGTGAAAAGAATACTCCTCTGTCCGAAGCCGACTTCCGTAAACTGCTTGCCAACCTGACTGGACAGCTTAAAGCGATCAAATCCAAAGACATTACCATCGCCATTGACGAACTTGCGGTTGCTGAAAAATCTCATCAATGGGTCACTCGTCAATTGGTGGAAGCCGTCGAATACGCATTCTATCAATTCTCCCAGTACAAAAACGACGGTGGTAAAGATCCGGCACTGAAAAAAGTAGTGCTTTTAACCGACCGTAAAAACGCTGATGAAGTAAAAGCTGGCCTTGCAGAAGGTCAAGCCATTGGCAGCGGTCGAAACGTAGCCAGAACGCTGGGCAACCTTCCCGGCAATATTTGTCATCCAGCCTATCTGGCCGATGAAGCCAAAGCACTGGCCAAACGTCACGCTAAGCTGACCACCAAAATCCTCAATGAAAAGCAAATGTCCGATCTGGGCATGAGCTCCCTGCTGTCCGTCAGCGCCGGTTCCGAACAGGAAGCCCGCTTGATCTGCATGGAATTCAAAAACGGTAAGCGCGGCGCCAAGCCACTTATTCTACTTGGCAAAGGCATTACTTTTGATACCGGTGGCATCTCTCTGAAACCGGGTGCTGCCATGGACGAAATGAAGTTTGATATGTGCGGCGCTGCCAGTGTATTTGGCGTTATGAATGCCATTATCGATCTGGATCTGCCATTAAACGTCATTGGTATGGTGGCTGCAGCGGAAAACATGCCAAGTGGCAAAGCGACCCGCCCTGGAGACATCGTTACCTCCATGTCTGGCAAAACCATCGAAATTCTGAACACCGATGCGGAAGGTCGTCTGGTATTGTGTGACGCACTCACCTACGCAGAACGCTACAAGCCGGAAGCCGTGGTTGATATCGCCACCCTGACCGGCGCCTGCATTGTTGCACTTGGTCATCACACTACCGGCCTGCTCAGTAACAATAATGCATTAGCGGAAGAATTGCTGGATGCCTCCAAAGGCTCCATGGATAAAGCATGGCAACTGCCAATGGGCGAGGAGTACGCCCAACAGCTGGACAGTAACTTTGCCGATCTCGCCAACATTGGTGGCCCAGGTGCTGGCACCATTACTGCAGGTTGCTTCCTGGCCAAGTTTGCAGAAGCCTATCCCTGGGCGCATCTGGATATTGCGGGTACCGCCTGGAAATCTGGCAAAGACAAAGGGGCTACCGGTCGCCCGGTGCCAATGCTGGTGCAATTCCTGCTGAACCGTATCAACCAGTAATCATCAAATCTTCAATCCGGCATTAGCAAATGCCGGATTGTTTCCTACCTTATTTTCCACCCATCTCTATCCGAAATTTTATTTGGCTGATAACATTTGTCTCATCAACTTCTCCACTCTCAGAGATACACTTGCAGCCAATGACTCGAGTCACTTTCTATCTTCTTGAAAACAGCCAGCAAAGCGCTGAACAATTTGCCTGCAAACTGGTAGAAAAAGCATGGCGTGGTGGATTGCCAATGCACATTCACACAGATGATGAAAGCAGCTGTGTAGCATTGGATAAATTGTTATGGGCCTGGCGGGAGGACAGCTTTCTGCCTCACGGGATAGTTACGGGAACCGCTGATTCTGAAGACAATTCAACCTCAATAAACAACCTTCCCATCACACTGGGCTTTGACACCCCCTCCATTCCGCAAAATCGACTATTAATCAATCTGAATTCAGAAGTTCCGCAATTTTTCACCCGATTTGACCGCGTGTGTGAAATCGTAGTGATATCGCCAGGGCAAAAAACAATCTCTAGAAATAAATTCCGCAGCTACCGACAACTAGGCATTGAACCGGAAGTGCATAATTTACCCGGCTGAATAGGCGGTTACCTGATGGCCTTCAAATTCAAAAACTACACTTACGGCCAGTGCGGGTATTGGCCTTCCACTTCTTGTGCGCCCTGTTCATTGCCACATTGTCGCAACGCATCAATTAGATTCGCCATAGGTGCATGCTCACCTCGACAAAAATGGTTATTCAATAATTCCAGCCACTGAAGTTCGAGATCTTGACCACGCTGCGGTTCCGACAAATTTAACTTTCTTGCTAACATCGGAACTTCTGTTCCCCATAACCCAGAACAATTTAATAAAGCCAAATACGGACATTCCGCAGCACCTTGTTGAGGCCGCCCTTCAATATTCTCCAAGTTCGCAGCTTCCTTCATATCAAATAAACGCCGTGCGCTCTCTTGTTGACCAGGAAAGATAATATCGTGACTATTCACACATAAAAAAATATTGAAAAAAGCACTATCGGTACCAAACTCTGCGAACAATTTTTCAAAGCACCTTACTTGGCTCATTTCCAGGTCATTAGGGTATTCACTCACACCAGCTTGAAAAAAATCAAACTTCCCGATTGCAAAAGCAGTTTTTGCAACCTGATTACGCTCCAGCCCAAGCTCATTGATCAGTTTTGACTGAATAAAACTAGTTACATTGGGATATTTGGCACTAAACGCCTCTGGCTCTCGAGTTCCATTAAAAATCTGGGCGCTAGCGTTTTTTACATCTTTACTGTCGTTATGAACTTCAACAAGTCGCTTCAGTAATTCTTTTCTTTGAACGGGGGAAAATACATTTAATTGCTGATTTACCGTGCTAAAAGCAGACTCCGCCAACTCAACCTGCATCCCCTCAAAAACCGCATTTCCCTGAGGTGATTTTACTTGTGCGAAATAGGAACCACCGGAGGTTGACGAACTGTCAGATACACTATTAGCCATAACTCAATAACTCTCGAACATAGTTTGTTTAACCTGATATTTTGTCCAGCTCTGATGCAAAAAGTTCCCTGCCTGAATGAATACACACCAATTACTCACCAATCCCCCATTACGAACCCTTTAGCTCCGTGTATAATTCCCGGTTTGCCCATATCCAAACCATGAGCAACGGCACAATCTCCAAAGACAGAGCCAACCGCTCAGGTTAATGATCGAATACTGACTGGACAGCAGTTATGGAAAAGACGTTCAACCCCCAAGCCATAGAACGCACCCTGTATCAAAACTGGGAAGAGAAAGGTTATTTTTCACCTTCCGGAGCAGGTCAGCCTTACTCCATCATGATCCCGCCTCCGAATGTCACCGGCAGCTTGCACATGGGTCATGCGTTCCAGGATTCCATTATGGATGCCCTGACCCGCTACCACCGTATGAAAGGCCATAACACGTTGTGGCAGGTAGGAACGGACCACGCAGGCATCGCAACCCAAATGGTGGTTGAACGGAAAATTCTGGCTGAAGAAGGCAAAACCCGTCACGACTATGGCCGCGAAGCCTTCACCGACAAAATCTGGGAATGGAAAGAAGAGTCTGGCGACACCATCACCCGCCAGCTTCGTCGTTTGGGTGCATCTGTGGATTGGGATACCGAACGCTTCACCATGGACAAAGGCTTTTACGCTGCCGTTCAGGAAGTCTTCGTTCGTTTGTACGAAGACGATCTGATTTATCGCGGCAAACGTCTGGTCAACTGGGACCCAAAACTGCACACCGCCATTTCTGACCTGGAAGTAGAAAACAAAGAAGTTAAAGGCAATATGTGGCACCTGCGTTATCCGCTGGCCGACGGTGAGAAAACCGCTGAAGGCAAAGATTACATTGTGGTCGCCACTACCCGCCCGGAAACCATGCTGGGTGACACCAGCGTTGCCGTCAATCCGGAAGATGAGCGCTACAAAGCGCTGATTGGCAAAGAGATCATCTTGCCATTAGTCAACCGTCGTATTCCTATTGTGGGCGATGAACACGCAGATATGGAAAAAGGCACCGGCTGCGTAAAAATCACGCCAGCCCACGACTTTAACGACAACGAAGTGGGCAAACGTTGCAACCTGCCCATGATTAACATCATGACGCTGAACGGTGATATTCGTCAGCAAGGCGAAGCCTTCAATCATGACGGCACCGTGAACCAAACCGTCGACACCATTATTCCAGAAGCCTATCACGGCATGGAACGTTTCGCGGCTCGCAAACAGATTGTTGCCGACTTTGATGCACTGGGTCTGTTGGAAAAAATAGACGACCACACCTTAATGGTGCCTTACGGCGACCGTTCCGGTGTCGTTATCGAACCACTGCTGACCGACCAATGGTTTGTTCGTGCAGCGCCTCTGGCGGAACCAGCGATTGAAGCAGTCGAAGATGGCCGTATTCAATTCGTACCAAAGCAATACGAAAACATGTACTTCTCCTGGATGCGGGATATTCAAGACTGGTGCATCTCTCGTCAGCTCTGGTGGGGTCACCGTATTCCCGCCTGGTATGACGACGCTGGTAATGTTTATGTTGGTCGCAACGAAGAAGAAGTTCGCGAGAAGCATAACATCCCATCCCCAGTGGTTCTGAAACAGGATGCGGATGTACTGGATACCTGGTTCTCCTCAGCACTCTGGACATTCGGTACTCTGGGCTGGCCAGAACAGACGGATCGTCTGAAGACCTTCCACCCAACAGATGTTCTGGTAACCGGTTTCGATATCATCTTCTTCTGGGTAGCCCGGATGATCATGATGACCATGCACTTCATGAAAGACGACTCTTCAGAAGGGAAAGGGGGCAAGCCACAGGTACCGTTTAAGTATGTATACGTCACCGGTCTGATTCGTGACGAGAACGGCGACAAAATGTCCAAATCCAAGGGTAACGTCCTTGACCCACTGGATATGATCGACGGTATCGATCTGGAAACGTTGGTAGAGAAACGCTGCGGCAATATGATGCAGCCACAACTGGCCGCCAAAATTGAAAAACGCACCCGCGCAGCGTTCCCGGAAGGCATTGCTGCCCACGGTACGGACGCCCTTCGCTACACCCTGTACTCGTTGGCATCCACCGGTCGTGATATCAACTGGGATATGAATCGTCTGGAAGGTTACCGGAACTTCTGCAACAAAATCTGGAACGCTGCCAACTATGTAAAAATGAACATTGATGGTCAGGACACCGGATTAAATGATGAGCCGATTGATCTGACTCTGGCTGACCGCTGGATCATCTCTCGCCTGCAGCGGATAGAAGCCCAGATCGAGAAGAACCTGGCAGACTTCCGTCTGGATCACGCTTCCCAGAATCTTTATGACTTTATTTGGAATGAATACTGCGCCTGGTACTTGGAACTCTCCAAGCCTGTACTGTGGGATGAGAACGCACCGGCTGCACGCCAACGGGGCACCCGTCGTACACTGGTGAGAGTACTGGAAAGCATTATGCGTCTGGCTCACCCATTCATGCCTTACCTCACCGAAGAGATCTGGCAGAACATCAAACAGAGCGCCGGCGTAGAAGGCGAAACCCTGATGCTGCAAAACTATCCGGTTTCTGACGCCAGCAAAATTGATGAAACTGCAGAGCGCGACATTGAATGGCTGAAGTCGTTTATTTCCGGCATCCGAAATATTCGTGCCGAGTTAAATATTGGCCCGGGCAAGCCTTTGAATGTGCTGCTGCGTAATACATCTACAGACGACATCGCTCGCTTGGAAGACAATCTGACCTTCCTGAAATCACTGGCCAAACTGGACGATATTCGCGTTCTGGAAGCCGGCGAGGAAGCACCCATGTCGACCACACAATTGGTTGGCTCGATGGAAGTACTGGTGCCAATGGCAGGCCTGATCGACAAGGATAAAGAGATTGCCCGCCTGAGCAAGGAGCTGGATCGTTATGCCAAAGAAGTCGCGCGCTTTGAGGGTAAACTGAATAACGAAAAGTTTATCAGCAAAGCACCAGCAGAAGTGGTGGCAAGTGAGAAGGCCAAGCTGGCTGAGGCACAAGCTGCAAAAGCCAAACTGGCCGAGCAACTGGAGGCTATCAAAGCTCTGTAAACACCAGCGATTAGTCACGCCTCAGACTTCTACTGAATCTGAGGTGTGATTCAAGTACAATACTTCCTTGTTTATTAACCATACTGTTCGTGAAACGTTTAATAAAACCAACCATAAAAATAAAAGAGAAAACATAGTGATACTAAAAGGAATATCTGCTTTTCCCTTAGCTTTATTAATGAGCAGCTTTTCAGATAATCATAAAGAGAGCGAGGCTCACTCGATAGCTCTCGGACCAAAGCCCAGCCAGCTCTCGCCAGACATTGAACTGGAATCCATTAGCTACAGCGCAAGCAACTTTAGTAAGCGCATGCAAACTGAATGCAAAATGTCCGACAGTATGGAAAGAAGTGTTTTGTTTGCTGCACAATCAAACAACCTGAAAACTAACGACTCAGCTAACCACCAGCCGACTCTTAAAAATGCCCGCATTACCGTGGATTTTATCGATGTCATTTCTCATCACTGGCGCTCCAAAGCCATAAGACCAGGCTCCGTCGCGACTTTCACAGCCACGCTGCATCAAAACAATGAGCCACCTCAAATGATCACCAAGTCCATTGCTTCCTATATGACCATGGGCACTTGCGATCGATTGGAAAATATTGCTTATAACGCGGGTCAATTTCTGACTCAATGGACGGCTGCCAAGATTTAGGCAGCGACCATCTGTGAGAAATTCGATTACAAGAAGCACCCTTAAACCTTTCGTTTACACGCCCAAACCGAATACACTATCTGGAGAAATTTGAGAGACCATTCAGACATATGCCCTCCCCTTCATCGCCCATCATTCAGGAATTCCTTCAACATCTCTGGCTGGAAAGAGGGTTGAGTAAAAACACCCGGGAGGCTTATCAAAGAGACATATTGCTTTTCAGCAACTGGCTGAAAGAACAGGAAAATGATTTAGTGGACGCTTCAGAAGATGACCTTCGAGCATTCCTTGGCTGGCGTTTCGAGCAAAAATATCATCCTCGTTCCACGGCTCGTCAGATCTCAAGCCTGCGGGCATTCTATCGCCACATGCTGCAAAATCATCAAATACTCACTGATATCACTGCTAACATAGAAATGCCCCGCCAAGGTAAAGCACTACCCAAAACCTTATCAGAAGACGATGTCAATGCACTGCTGAACAGCCCGGACACAGACACCACCATCGGCCTGCGGGACCGAACCATGCTGGAGCTGCTCTATGCCTGCGGTTTGCGAATATCCGAACTGGTCAATCTGAATCTGGATAACATCAATCTACGTCAGGGCGTGATTCGCGTGACAGGAAAAGGCAGTAAGGAAAGGTTGGTTCCCATGGGGCAGGAAGCCATCGATTGGCTGGCAAGTTACCTAAAACAGGCTCGTAGTGAATTGTTAAACAACTATGAAAGCAGAACTCTGTTTCCCGGCCGTTATGGGCGACCAATGACGCGGCAAACCTTCTGGCATCGCATCAAACACTACAACACCATTGCCGGAATAAAGTCCGATGTGTCGCCCCATGTGCTTCGCCATGCCTTTGCCACACATCTATTAAATCACGGGGCAGATCTTCGGGTTGTACAACTGTTGCTCGGCCACAGTGATCTGTCAACAACACAGATTTATACCCATATTGCCAACCATCGCCTGACCGAGTTACATAAAGAACATCACCCCCGAGGCTGACCCTTAAGCCACCAGAGCAAGCACCGCTGATACGGTCATAAATGAGCCGGTGACCAATATGCGGTCGCCTGGCTTAGAGTGATTCAACGCATCATTCAGTGCTTCAGGAATTGACGAAAACTCAAAGACAGCAAAGTCTCTGGCTTTTAGCTTTTCGGCAAACTCTGCGGTATTCAATGTTCTTGGCGAAACAAATTCAGACACGCGCCAGTCATCAATATGAGCACTGAGACAGTCTGCCACCGTCATATAATCTTTGTCTTTGCACATAGCAATGACTGCGCGAGTAACACCAGTAACCGGGTTCTCTTGCAGTCGCTGGCTCAGTTTCTCTGCGGCCTGAGGATTGTGAGCGACATCCAGAATCAACTCGATGTCATTACCAGCGTCGTTTTTCATTGTGACTCGCTGAAACCGCCCTTTAACTGCCGCGCCAGACAAACCTTTGCGAATTGCCTCGATGCTAATAACTTCTGGTACAAACTGTAATGCCTGAAGTGCCGTGGCAGCATTATCAATCACCACATCTGGCAGCGGTAAATCATCGGCGTTCAAAGCCTCACCCGCTCGAGTCAAACCAGACCAACTCCAGCTTTTATCACTATTGTTTAGATCGAAATCAACGGAACGTCGATACAGTTGGCTCTCTAGACGCGATGCCGCTTCCACCACAGAGTCTGGAACCGGATCACTGCCAAAAATCACAGGTTTTCCTGATCGCATTATCCCTGCTTTTTCTTTGGCAATCGCTTCAATGCTGAAGCCCAGGTACTCTTGATGATCCAAACCCACCGTCGTGATAATGGAAATATCAGGATCAACGACATTGGTCGCATCAAGGCGCCCGCCCATACCCACTTCCATCAGGGCAAAGTCCACTTCTGCTCTTTGAAAGCAATCAACGGCAGCCAAAGTGGCAAACTCAAAATAGGTTAACCATGTTGTCTGCCGCCCTTCATTCAGTTTTTCGAAAGCGTCACAGAGCCATTCATCAGAGACCTGCTGCCCGTTAATCCGAATGCGTTCATTAAATTTCAATAGATGCGGTGATGTGAAGAGACCAACCTTGTAGCCAGCAGCCAGCAATATAGACTCAAGCACCGCCAAGGTTGACCCTTTGCCATTTGTCCCGCCCACCATAATGACAAAAGGCGCAGGCTTGAGCAGGTTCAGCTTTTCGCCCACCAGACGAATACGATCCAGGCCAAAATCAATTTCATGCTCAGGACGGGTTTCTTCCAGCCACTTAAGCCATTGATCGAGTTTTTTTTCAGACTTCAACGACATCTCTCCAATGAAAGCCAAGCATCTCGTTCCCATGGTTCTGAGGCTGCCGCTAAAGACCATTTAAAGCAGATGTCGTAGGTCGGTAACCCAAAGGGTTGCCGACAATCAGCACCTACAGGCCTTCGGGATGTCGGCAATTCTTACAGAATTACCGACCTACAGGTTTCGCGACAACCTCGTTCTACATGGGAACGAGGTGATTTGAGAGTTTTGACACAACCTAGAAATACGCAAAGGGCATAAAAGCGCAGGAACGAGATGAAGATAAAATCTTAATTGCCGCGCCCCTTATGGGTTATCAGGCAACCACTGCCTCACTCTTCACCTCATCCGGAAACTGGGTATCCGGCTGCGGCTGATACTGCATCTTACGACACAGCCTACCAATGGTTGAACGAATATCAGATCGCGCCACGATCATATCAATCGCACCGTGATCCAGCAGAAACTCACTGCGCTGAAAACCTTCCGGCAGTTTTTCACGAACGGTCTGTTCAATAACACGAGGACCGGCAAAACCGATCAACGCACCAGGTTCCGCCATATTGATATCACCCAACATGGCCAGACTGGCAGACACACCACCGTAAACCGGATCAGTCATCATGGAGATGTAAGGAATCCCGGCCTGCTTCATTCGCTCCAACGCAGCACTGGTTTTTGCCATCTGCATCAGAGAAAACAGCGCTTCCTGCATACGGGCGCCGCCACTGGCAGAAAAACATACTAACGGGATGCGCTCGGCCAAAGCCAACTCCGCCGCACGGGCAAACTTCTCACCCACCACCGAGCCCATGGAACCACCCATAAACGAAAACTCAAAGGCCACGGCCACCATTGGCAAGGCTTCCACCGTGCCTCGCATGGCAATCAAGGCATCCTTTTCACCGGTTTGCTTCTGGGCTGCTGCCAGGCGATCTTTGTACTTTTTGGTATCTTTAAACTTCAACAGATCTACAGGTTCAAGATCAGTGAAAAGCTCTTCACGTCCTTCTTTATCAAAAAAGTAATTCAATCGGGTGCGCGCTGAAATCCGCATATGATGCTGACATTTCGGACACACCCCTAGGTTACGATCCAACTCAGGACGATAAAGCACGGCTTCGCACTTTACGCACTTGCGCCAGAGACCTTCCGGCACACTACTGCTCTTCTGCTCAGCGGCAGAGCGAGAAAGCGACGGAATAAGTTTATTGACTAGCCAGTTGCTCATTCATTTATCCTGTAAACTATCCATGGCTGAGCGCATTTCAGTCATTTTTTCACCCACACGCTCAACGACAGCCTGCCCTTCAGTGGCGAACTTCGCCAGCTCCGAAACCAGCACACTGCCTGCGATGACGCCATCAGCGGTTCGGCTGATGGCCGCCGCCGATTCGCCATCACGAATACCAAAACCGACACAAACCGGTACATCGGTGAATTGCCGAATGTGATTCACACGCTCGGCCACTTCAACGGTGTCCAATGTCGCGGCGCCGGTCACTCCCTTGAGAGAAACATAATAGAGGTAGCCACTGGCCACACTGCATATCTTTTTAATACGTTCATCCGACGTAGTGGGTGTGATCAACTTGATCATATCCAGCCCACGTTCCTGAAGCAGCCCATGCAGCTCTCCAGCCGCTTCCGGTGGTAAATCCACCATCAGCACACCATCAACGCCGGCGTCGGCGGCCATCTCAACAAAACGTTCATAGCCCATAATTTCTACGGGGTTGAGATAACCCATCAGGATGATCGGAGTGACATTATCGGTCTGACGGAACTCAGAAACCATTGCAAAAACGTCAGTCAATGTAACACCTTGTGATACAGCCCGCTCATGAGCCTGCGCAATCACGGGTCCATCGGCCACCGGATCGGAGAATGGGAAGCCCAGTTCGATTATATCAGCGCCACTTGCCACCAGTTGGTGCATCACATTGATGGTCTGGCCCGGAGGATCTCCCGCCAACACATAGGGAATCAGCGCCTTGCGATTGCCGGCCTGAAGCTGCTCAAAACAGTTTTTCAGTCTCATTCTGGCATTCCTTACTCTTCAAACCCATCAAGGCCGTCGATCTCGGCAACGGTATGAATATCCTTATCACCACGGCCGGATAAGTTGCAGATGATGATCTGATCTTTATCCATGGTCGGAGCCAATTTATCCACGTAGGCAAGGGCATGAGCACTTTCCAGCGCCGGCATAATGCCTTCGAGACGAGTGAGCTTTCTGAACGCATCCAGCGCTTCATCGTCTGTGGCAGCAGGATACTCTGCTCGACCAATATCCTTGAGGTAACTGTGCTCTGGTCCAACGCCTGGGTAATCCAAACCGGCAGACACAGAATGGCTTTCAATAATCTGGCCGTGCTCATCGGTCATCAGATAGGTTCTGGCACCCTGCAAAACGCCGGGGCGACCGGAACTCATGCGTGCTGCATGTTTATCTGTGTGAATACCATGGCCAGCAGCTTCAACACCGTACAGCTTGACCGAGGTATCTTTAATAAATTCATGGAACAGCCCCATCGCATTGGAGCCGCCACCGACGCAGGCGACCAGGGCATCAGGCAGCTTTCCCTCCTTAGTCATAATCTGCTGTCTGGCTTCACGGCCAATAATGCTTTGCAGGTTACGCACCATTTCAGGATAAGGAGACGGGCCACACACCGTACCTAATAAATAGAAGGTATCTTCCGGACGGGCCACCCAGTCACGAAGTGCTTCATTAATGGCATCTTTCAACGTCTGGGAACCGGTCTCAACTGGAATCACGGTAGCGCCGAGCAGCTTCATACGATACACGTTAAGAGCCTGACGTTTTACGTCTTTAGCGCCCATATACACCACACACTCTAACCCAAGGCGAGCGGCTACCGTGGCCGAAGCAACACCGTGTTGACCGGCGCCGGTTTCCGCAATAATCCGGGTTTTGCCCATGTGCTTGGCCAGCAATGCTTGACCTACCGCATGGTTAATTTTGTGGGCGCCGGTATGATTCAGGTCTTCCCTTTTCAGGTAGATTTTTGCGCCGCCGCGCTCATTGGTCCAGCGTTCAGCTAAATAGAGCGGAGATGGACGGCCAACAAAGTCCGCCAGATCCCGATCAAAATCCGCCTGAAACGCCTTGTCTTGCCAGAGCTCACGCCAGGTGTTGTCCAGATCTTCCAGAGCACCCATCAGCGTTTCAGCTACAAAACGGCCGCCGAACCGGCCAAAATGGCCCATCAGATCCGGCTGGTCATAATGACCATTAAACAAGACATCACTTTTCTTTTGATCGACCATCATCTTCCCGCCGCCTTCATAAAGGCTTTGATTTTGTCGTGATCCTTAATGCCAGGGCGAGCTTCCACGCCGCTGCTGACATCAACTCCATAGGGTCGAACCCTGTTAATTGCCTGATTAACGTTATCAGGACTTAACCCACCTGCCAGAATGACAGGCTTGCTCAACGATCGGGGAATTAATTCCCAATCGAATGATTCCCCAGTGCCGCCCGGTTCGCCGGGTTTGTAGCTGTCCAGCAAGTAGCCTGAAGCCGAGTGATAGGGCGTGACCATGTCTTCAACCGAATGATCAGGCCTGACCCGAAAGGCTTTCAAATAGCGCATTCCCCAACGGGAACACTCGGCCTCTGTTTCTTTACCGTGAAACTGAAGTAAAGACAACGGCACCGTATCTATAACCGATTGAATCAGTGCTTCTTGTGCATCCACAAACAAACCCACGACGCTGACAAACGGCGGTAATACTGAAACAATTTCAGCCGCCTGCTCCGCTGTAACATAACGGGCGCTTTTGGCATAGAACACCAGCCCAAGGGCGTCTGCACCGTTTTCTACGGCGATTAGACCATCTTCAGGCCGGGTAATTCCGCAAATTTTGATACGGGGAGTTACATCCATTTCCGTCTACTTTTCCCGTCTTCGGTTAAGGAGGCACAAAGATTGTTGATAGTATCAGAACCTTTCGGTAAATACTGCACTCTCCTTTCCTCTCCTCTCCAGTGTCGCTCGTCGTTCTTACCAGCAATTCAAAGGGGGAGCAGCGGAGCAATAAAGTGCGGATTCGATTCGCTCTCAGGCAAACCAAACACATCATCATAACCAACATCAATAAAATAGAGACCACAGGGAGACGCGGTGACACCACCCTGGCCACGGTCACGGGCATCCAGCACTACCTTTGCCCAGATTGGCTCCCGTTTACCGCAACCAATTGCCATTAAAACACCCGCAAAATTACGAATCATATGGTGTAGAAAAGCATTCGCCTGCACATCGATCACAATCAACGGGCCATGGCGGGAGATATCCATACGGGTGATGGTGCGCACCGGATTTTTTGCCTGACACTGAATGGCTCGATACGAGGTAAAATCGTGTTCACCTTTTAAGTATTCTGCCGCCTCTTTCATCCGCGCCACATCCAAAGGCCGGTAATTCCAGGTGACACCTTTGGACAAGTGTGCCGGACGAATAGGATGGTTATAAATCACATATCGATATCGACGCCACTTTGCTGAAAAACGGGCATGAAAATCATCTGAAACCGGCTTAACCCAATTGACCGCAATATCATCGGGTAAATTGGCATTGGCGCCATAAGCCCAACCCCGCTCCGTACGGACAGAATCTGAATCAAAATGAATAATCTGATTGGAGCCATGAACCCGTGCATCGGTTCTGCCTGCACAAACCACCGATACCGGATGATCAGCCACTGTTGAAAGCGATTTTTCGACCGCAGCTTGAACGGTTGGCAAGCCTGTTTTAAGACTTTGCCACCCAAAATAGTGAGAGCCATCATATTGAATACTGGCGGCGAAACGAGGCATGAACTCTGTCAACCTTAAACCGAAAGGAGTGGATTCTAACCAATCAAAGTCCTTATACCAACGTCTAAATCAGCACAAAGTCTAATTGTTTGCAACAGGCATTCAGTAATAAAGTCTTCTCATCACAACGAATTGAGCATCTATTTCAAGACTAAAGATCGTAGTCTTCATTATTTTGAAGCGCCTGAATTTGATGTCTCACGATAAGAGGGGGGGAAATAAAAATGAAATCGAATCTACTAACAGGCAAGTTTGCAACATTAGTCAATCAATTTGAGCATCACTCCAAAGACAGCAAGCCACCCCGTCAGGCTATGAGTTACAGCAGAGTAGTGGCTAAAAAAGCGGTATCTGGCAGCCCATTTATCAAACAAGACAAGGATCAACAAAAAGCTTTCAACAACCTGGCGCCCTTGTCACTTGATAACAGACAAAACAGCGCTACCGACTTTGACAAAGCATTTTCTCGCCGTGATAGCGGTTGCCACTCAATGCCCAGCTCACCGTCGCAGTCTAGCTTAACATCGGACGACATAGATCCATTCTTGCTTAAGCTGGAAACTGCTGAGGGTGCATCTACAACAGTATCAACAAATCCTGTCATGAAAAGGAAACTGACACTGAAAAGCTATGAACAAGCTCCTGCCAAAAAAGGAAAACGCATACACATTGAGCCAGACCAGCGCATTCTAGAAATTTCCAACGGGATTACAGCGCAACAAAACCGAATAAAGGAGCTTAGCAACCAGTTACATGATGCTGAAATGAACAAGCTTGGTATGTCCTTATCGCTTAAAAGAACCGTAGAAGAGGTTGAAGAACAGGAGAAGGAAATTACCAACCTGGAAAATCAATTGTCCGGAAAGGATTTATTATTAGACGAAACAAGAGCAACGTTGATGCAGTGTCAAAAGCACATTCAATCCATGAAAGAGAAATTAGTACAGCTCTCTGCCATGTATAAAAGTTCAATGAAAGACCTGCAGATTGATTCACTGAGTGAACGAATGGTTATGAACGCCATGCTGGGAGCACAGCAAGACATTTCATCATTCAGAAATGAGGAGCTAGTCAAAAAGCTTCATCAAGCTGAGGATAAAGCAACGAAGTTGTCCGCTCAAAATAGTGAGCTTCAATCAACAATTAACAATATCTCAGTAGCAAATGAGAAGACGATAGCGCATTTAAGGCATAACAATGCAGTATTAATGAACTGTAAAGATCGAACATTACTAGGCAGCAACGTTGACGATGGCTTGATGCATGAGGAGAAGCCAGAACCAAAAAAACTCTTGAAAAGAAAGAAAGAATTGGCTGCACCGGAAAGCACTCTTTCCACATGGAGCTTTGGTCTTCAATCTTATTTACCAAGCAGTGTAAGCAGAGTATTTAACCTGGCAACATTTGGGCGTTCTATTACTTAATCCCCTCCAAGTAAACGCCCAAATAAAGCAATGGCAGTTACCCGATAACAGGTAGCTGCCATTTTTTATACTGCACTTTTACTAGCAAGCCTGCAAAACCAATCAGCTCACGCCGGCTGCTTGAAGAAGATCATTTGCCTCCTGCTTCTGCTCATCACTGCCCTGCTCAACCACTTCCTGAAGAATCGAGGCCGCGCCTTCCATATCACCCATATCCATATAAGCTCTGGCCAGATCCAACTTAGTGGATGCTTCATCACCATCGTCCATAAAATCGAGATCATCATCCAGCGACTCTTCAAAGCTCGAGCCACCGTCATCAGAAAAGGCTGCTTCAATATCCTGACCGACAGAATTATCATCTTCAACATCAAAGCCAAAATCTATGTCATCAAGATTGAAATCATCTTCAGCTGCTGCAGGTGTTGCTGCAGGCGCAGGCTCTGGCTCACTACCAAAGCCATCCAAGTCAAACTCAAGATCACCGGAGTCAGAGGCATCATCGGTTGTCACGTCTGAGTCGAACTCACTTAAGTCAAACTCTGGCAGCTCATCCTGTTGAGGTGCGGCGGGTGAAGCATTTAGTTCAGCGCTGTTCGGAAAATGAGATCGGAACCCTTCTGCAGCCTGAACAGCGGTTGCATCACCAGTAGCCTGGACAGCACTGACAGCCTGATCAAACTTTACCTGATCACCCGCTTCCGCATAAATCTCAGCCAGTTTCGCTTTCAGGTCAGCACGTCCAGGCTCGTTGGCAATCGCTTGCTGCACCAACTCCTCCGCCTGATCCAGATGGCCGTAGGCAATATAAATATCAGCCTCACTGATGACATCCTGTGTTTGCTGGGTGGTGACACCACTGTCAATATCGTCAACGACGGAATCATCAATATTCAGCGCTTCATCAAACTTTAACTGGTCGTCTCCACTGACCGTTGACTGAAGATTACCAGACGCTGGCACCAGATCTAATGCTTGAAAGTCATCATCCTCGTCCGCTTCTTCCTGTTTTTTTTTGCGATTTCTCAGGAACAGGAGAATAGCCGCTCCAAAAGGCAATACGCCCAGCGCTGCAAGCAAAATAGGATTTCCAAGCAGGAAGCTAACAAAGCCCGTTTTTTCCATCTGGAAATCATCTGGAGCTACAGGCTCAGGTAAAGGTTCTGGCATTGGCTCAGGCTTTGGAGCCGGTGGAGGTTCATTGACCACAACACCCAGATCTGCCTCTTGCGGCTGAAGGCTTTCGTCAGGCTGAAGGCTCTCTTCCGGTTGAAGGTCCCCCTGATTTTGCAACGCAGCCAGCTGATCTTCCTTAACGACCAAAAGGCGCTCAAGGGTTTCAATCTGTTCATCCAGACTGCCCAGGCGGCTCTTTAATTCGGCATTCTCACGACTGACCTTATCCATCTGCTCACGGGTCATGGCCAGCTCAGTTTGCAACCCCGCTTCGTTCTCAACAGAACCACCACCTAAATCCTGACCACGGCCTGTGGAACCGTCCGGAGTGACGATCGCCAGCGTGCCATCAGAATTGGTTGTCCGCTTATCTTCTGCTACAGGCGACGTAACCCGGGTCGCATCGATCTGAGCGACCTGACTTCTCCCCGCCCACTCGCTATTTTGCCGGGAAACGTCACTTATCGCCTCGCCCATCGCAATACTGGTGATCTGGTTACGGCTCGGAATTCGAAGCACCTGTCCCGTTTTCAGACGATTAATATTGTCATCAATAAATGCCTGAGGATTGGCACGCTGAATGGCCACCATGGTCTGTTGAATACTGAGATCGCTTCCCGGTCTGACATCACGGGCAATTTCCCAGAGACTGTCATTACGATTGACCCGATAAGTATCCGGGCCATCTGATTGATTTCCGGACGATGATGGCGATGAAAAATTAGTTTTGGGTCGATCCAGACGCCCTGTGGTAACTGTTGAAGACTGAGTACTACGCGAAGAATTATCATCCCCTCCCGTAGATTGGCTTGCGCTCGTATTAACACTGGAAGATTGAGGCAACACAGGCGTATCCGTCACCGGCGTTACACCGTAGGGTGTTGCATCTGAAACCGCCTGATCTACCGGAGCCATCAACTGGCCATTAAATGCCGGTGGATCCAGTAACAGGGTATATTCTTTCAAAAGTCGACCACTTGGCCAGTGGACTTCTACCAGAAAGTTCAGGAAAGGTTCATGGATCGGTTTGGTGCTGGTAACTTTGATGATGCCATTACCATTAGGGCCTACTTCTGTTCGAAACTTCAAACCACTGAGCATGAATGGGCGTTCAATTCCCGCACGCTGAAAATCCACCTTGCTGGCCAAGTTAGACAGTATTTCATTTCGGGTAAGCTCCCGAACCTGCGTTAACTCAATTTCTGCCATGAGTGGCTGGTTCAGAGAGGAGTAGAGTTTCACTTCCCCCATGCCTAATGCACTGGCGCTCAGCGGGGCAATACTCCCTGCCAATGCTGCCATCACTACTACAAGTTTATGCAGTCTCATTGTGAATCCTTGTTATATACATAGGCTGCCAGCGCCTTTTGTCTCCAGAGGCCACCAAATATAAAGGGCCCGAAGCTGCAATGGACAAAATTGAAAATAGCTGCGCTTATCGAAACCCGACCGGTGCCTAACCATCTGAAAATGTCAAAAAACATTTTACTTCGGATAGGCAGCCCGTGGCTACAGCTCTATTTTAATACCGTGATTTACAGGACAAAAAAATTTCCTTACCCGTTATTTTCACATCATACGCAATGTACTTACGGTATCATCTAGCCAAGTCTTTGATCAATAACCCTGCTAATTCAACAGCCTGTACAGCCCCTCTGTTCAAACTATCGGCAACAACCCAAAAACTCAAGCCACTGTTATAGGTGCCAACCTGCTGTATTCTGCCAATGCACATCTCATCTGAACCCGCAATACGCTCGACTGTTGGCAATTCCTCGTCAGCCAGCAGAGAGACTCCCCCCCACTCTTCCAGAGCCGCTTTCAGCTCTTCCAACTCAAAAGGTTGCACCGCATCAATATCCACCAGAAAACTGTCGCCAAAAAACACAGGAACGGTGGTTGCTGATACACGAATATCCACTTCTTCACCCAAAGCCATTCTTAACTCGTGACTGATCAGGGATTCATTACCGTTTTCATCTTCTGAAGCTTTTTCCGGCACAAGATTATAAGCCAGCCGATGATCAAACTGCTCGCTTTCAATAGGCTTACCATTCAATAGCTCGATGGTTTGTTTTCTTAGAGCATCAACCCCAATCCGGCCATGGGAAGCAACTGACTGCATCACCGCAAGACTAATTCGACTAACGGAACAGTATTGATGAATCATCTGTATTAACGGCAACAGTGGTGCAGCAATAGAAGAAGGCATCACGGCGTAACGATTCTCAGCCACCTCTGACAAAAAGTGCTCATTAAAGCCAGGCATCACCGGCAAAGTATATCCTTGTGCCGCCGCCCCCCGGGAAGCATCAACAATATAACAACCACTCTCAACCGCTCGACTCATCAGCTCCACGTTACGTTGAGTACCTGACGGGATCATCAGAAAGTTAACCATGGAGAAATCCACCGCATCTGCACTGGTGTATTCCAATTCTTCGCCATGAAATTCCAACTCGCAAACGGCATCGGCTTTTTCACTGATCAGATAAAGGTTCAGCACAGGCAACGACTGACCATCCATCAAGTGCTCTTCCAGCTGACGAACCAGTGTTTCACCCGCCAGCGTATCCGCTGCAGAAATGGCAATATTAAGAGTTTGATTCATGGGGAGTGCAACCTGTCAGTCAAATAGGGGGGGGAGCTCCCCCCCCGAAGACAAAGAAAAGCCGTGACTCTATACAGCCACCAATTAACAGGCAAGCCCTTTCTAAAGGGCATTACCTCTGGACAGTTTGAAATGCCCTCTGGCAATGGCAATAGGCTCTTCTTTTTTACTTTGCCATGCCGTCACCGACACATTGGCCACTCGACTCCCCTGACGACAAACTTCACATTGCGCATAAGTCGCTTTGGGCTGACCGGAGCGAAGATAATCAATGGAGAAATCCACAATCTTAGGCAATCGTGGCTCATCCATAAACAGCATTAAATGCAAGGCCGCCGACATCTCCATAAACCCACCGATCACACCACCATGAATAGCAGGCAAAATGGGATTACCGATATTCGTTTGCTGATACTTTAAGCTGAACAGCGCATCATCCCCCACCGACATACACTCCACACCGATCAGCTCTGCATAAGGAATAACCTGAGTAAGGAGACTGAAGTTCCGAGTTTCCCGGGCGGTGATGATTTGTTGAACCAATTCCTGGCGATTCATGACCTGCCCTCCTTAGGGCTCAAGCCTTCTTTTCCAAGTCGCATAAAAGTGCCAATGGAATGAGCAAACGGTTTCTCTTTGCTCTCCTGAAAGGCCACGCCACGAACAAACACCATAGAGTCAGTCATGTGATAGACCTCGGCAAATGCCCGAATCGGTTTTTCCGGTTCCGCTGTCGTCAGGTGATCAATTCGCAGATCCAGTGTTGGGCAGGCTTCCATTTTGCTGAGCCGGGCATAAACCGCAACCCCGGAGCATGAATCCATCAACGTCGTAATGACTCCGGAATGAATCACACCTGTTTCCGGATTACCCACAAGACGAGTGTCGTAAGGCATCTCCATTTCGACACCGTCCGGCGCTGCATGAATAAGGGACATATTTAAATGATGACAATGAGGCAACATCTTAATGAAGTTGCCTGCAAACGTATTGAGCTGTTCATCCGTTGGCATAAGCAAAAGCGCCATTTTTTGTTGTTATAAAAAAGCCGGCTGCTCATAAGAGACTGCCACAAAACCCCAGAAACCTCGTTCCCATGCTCCGCGTGGGAATGCATACCTCTTAATTTTCAAAGAGATAGATGTAAGGATTCCCACGCAGTACCCAAAGGGCATAAAAGCATGGGAACCAGGGCTTTTGCGACCGCTTCACTTACAGCAGGATCGTCAACATACGACGAAGTGGTTCTGCCGCGCCCCAAAGCAGCTGATCACCTACCGTAAATGCGGACAGATATTCCGGCCCCATATTCAGTTTGCGCAGACGACCCACCGGAATATCCAACTTACCAGTCACAGCCGCAGGCGTCAGCTGATGTATGGTTTCTTCCCGATGATTGGGAATCAGGGAAACCCAATCATTGGCACCGGCAATCATCGCCTCGATATCTGCCATGGGAATATCTTTTCGCAGTTTGATAGTCAACGCCTGACTGTGGCAGCGCATGGCACCGATGCGAACACAAACACCATCCACCGGAATCGGTGATCCCTGACGACCAAGAATCTTGTTGGTTTCTGCCTGAGCTTTCCACTCTTCACGACTCTGACCGTTTTCCAATTCTTTATCAATGTAAGGAATCAAACTGCCCGCCAGGGCAACACCAAACTCACTCTGAGGCAAATCAGCACTTCTTAACAGCGATGAGGTTTTGCGGTCAATATCAAGGATGGCACTGTGTGGATTCGCAAGTTCAGTGGCAACGTTCGCCTGAATAGTACCCATCTGGCTGATCAGCTCCCGCATATTACGGGCTCCAGCACCGCTGGCCGCCTGATACGTCATGGCACTCACCCATTCCACTGCATCCTGCTGAAATAAGCCACCAATGGCCATCAGCATCAACGACACAGTGCAGTTACCACCGATAAAATTACGAACACCGTCGTTCAGTGCCTGATCGATAACATCACGATTGACCGGATCAAGTATCACCACCGCTTCGTCGTTCATACGAAGGGAAGAGGCGGCATCAATCCAATAACCCGCCCAGCCGGCATCTCGTAATGGCTGAAACACTTTGCCAGTGTAGTCACCACCCTGACAGGAAATAATGACATCCATCGCCGCCAGTGCGTCAATATCATGAGCATCCTGCAGGGTTCCCACTGACACCCCCACCTCGGGGCCAGGCTGACCCAACTGTGACGTGGTGAAGAAAACGGACTCAACGCCTTTATCCTGTAAACGAGAAAAGTCGTTTTCTTCCTGCATGCGCTCCATCAGAACGGAGCCAACCATGCCACGCCAACCCACAAAACCTACTTTTTTCATGCTGCCCCCGCTGCCGCAATACATCTAATCAAAAACATCTAATCAAAAACATCAAAAATCATTACGAATGCTGCAAGCACTCAACCACCGCATCACCCATTTCAGCGGTGCCGAGCAATTGACTTCCCTCAGAAGCAATATCACCGGTGCGATAGCCCTTATCCAACACATCGCTTACCGCCTTTTCAATAGCGTCCGCCGCGGCACCTTCGCCTAAAGAGTAACGGAGCAACATAGCCAGAGAGAGAATCTGTGCCAGCGGGTTTGCTTTGTTCTCGCCAGCAATATCCGGTGCAGAGCCGTGTACCGGCTCATACATGCCCTGATTCTTTTCATTCAGGGAAGCCGAAGGCAACATACCAATAGAGCCGGTCAACATCGCAGCACAATCACTGAGAATATCACCGAACATATTGCCGGTAACCATAACATCAAACTGCTTCGGTGCCCGCACCAGTTGCATGGCGGCATTATCAACGTACATATGGCTCAGCTCAACAGCGTGATATGCAGCAGATTCTTCAATCACCACGTCACGCCATAAAGCCGTCACTTCCAATACGTTGGATTTATCCACGGAACATAAACGACCACCGCGTTTTTGCGCTGCCTCGAAAGCCACTTTCGCTATACGACGAATTTCTGATTCCTGATAAACATAGGTGTTATAACCTTCGCGCTCGCCGTTCTCCAGAGTACGAACACCTCGAGGCTCGCCAAAATAAATGCCGCCAGTTAATTCGCGGACAATGAGAATATCCAGCCCAGCCACCAATTCAGGTTTCAAACTGGACGCTGCCGCCAATTGCGGAAACAAAATCGCCGGGCGCAAGTTGGCAAACAAATCCAACTCGGAACGCAATTTCAACAATCCTTTTTCCGGACGATTGGCCATGGGTTGATCATCCCACTTCGGCCCGCCGACCGAACCAAACAAAATAGCATCGGAAGCCTTGGCAACAGCCAACACGTCATCTGTCAGAGGCACACCGTCCTGATCGATGGCTGCACCACCCACAAGACCGTGACTGACCTCAATATCCAGCCCAAACGTCTGCCTGACCACATCCAGCACTTTCAGGGCTTCCGCCATGATCTCCGGACCAATACCGTCACCGGGAAGACATAAAATCTGCTTACTCATTGTTATTCCTTATATACCGCTCAAATATTAATTTCCGGCGAACAGCCATGGATTATTGGCTTGATAACCCTGTTCAAAAGCTCGAATCTTATCCGCGTCCTGCAACGTTAAGCCAATGTCGTCCAAACCATTTAACAGACAGTGACGTCGGAAGGCGTCAATGGAAAATGGCAATTCGTCACCGTTTGGCTTGACTACCACTTCTCGTTCAAGATTAATCTCCAGCTGATAACCTTCGTTGGCTTCAACGTCTGAGAACAATTGATCCACTTGCTCATCAGAGAGCGTGATAGGCAAAATGCCGTTTTTAAAACAATTGTTGTAAAAAATATCCGCAAAGCTGGGTGCAATAACACAACGAAAACCAAAGTCATCCAAAGCCCAGGGCGCATGTTCACGGCTGGAGCCACAACCAAAGTTTTGCCGTGCAATCAACACAGAAACGCCCTGATAACGAGGTTGGTTCAGCACAAACTCTTTGTTAAGAGGGCGCTTCGAACAATCCTGCCCAGGGAAACCTTCATCTTCATAACGCAGTTCATCAAACAGATTCACACCAAAACCGGAACGTTTGATGGATTTCAGAAACTGCTTGGGAATGATCATGTCCGTATCCACATTGGCACGATCCATGGGAGCCACTAACCCTTTATGTACAGTAAAAGCCTGCATAGTCATTAACCTCCCTTAAGCTGCAGTTTCAGCATTATTAACAAACTGACGTACATCTACGAAGTGACCAGCAATGGCTGCCGCTGCTGCCATAGCCGGGCTCACCAGATGGGTGCGACCACCAAAGCCCTGACGACCTTCGAAGTTACGATTAGACGTAGAAGCGCAGTGTTCACCCTGCCCCAGTTTGTCGGCATTCATGGCCAGACACATGGAGCAACCAGGCTCACGCCATTGCAAGCCGGCTTCAGTGAAAATTTTATCCAACCCTTCGGCTTCCGCTTGAGCCTTCACCAAGCCTGAGCCAGGCACCACCAGCGCTTCTTTGACAGATTGAGAAACGGTTTTCCCTTTAACGACAGCTGCCGCCTCTCTTAGATCTTCAATGCGGGAGTTGGTGCAGGAACCAATAAATACACGATCAACAGGGATATCCGTAATTTTTTGTCCGGCGGTTAAACCCATGTATTCCAGAGCACGGGCATAACCTTCTTTGCGGGTTTCATCTTCCGCATCTTCCGGGGCAGGCACACTACCATCGACGGGTAAAACCATTTCCGGAGAAGTACCCCAGCTCACCTGAGGTTTAATATCTGCACCATTTAACACGACGACTTCATCAAACTGGGCATCGTCGTCTGAATGCAATGTTTTCCAGACGTTTACCGCCTGCTGCCACTGTTCAGCTTTGGGTGCAAACGGACGGTCTTTCACGTAATCGATGGTTGTCTGATCAACTGCGACCATGCCGGCGCGAGCTCCAGCTTCGATGGCCATATTGCAAATGGTCATCCGACCTTCCATGGACAGGTTACAAATAACTTCGCCACCAAATTCAATAGCACAACCCGTACCGCCCGCAGTACCAATGCGCCCGATAATAGCCAACACCACATCCTTGGCCGTCACACCCGTACCCAAAGCACCATCAACGCGCACCAACATATTTTTCATTTTTTTTGCCACCAGACATTGGGTGGCAAGGACGTGCTCGACTTCAGAAGTACCAATACCATGAGCCAATGCACCAAAAGCACCGTGGGTGGAGGTATGGGAATCACCGCAAACCACGGTCATGCCGGGCAAAGTAGCGCCCTGCTCAGGCCCCACCACATGCACAATACCTTGACGACGGTCTTTCATATCAAACTGGGTAATGCCAAAGTGGTCGCAGTTTTCATCCAGGGTTTTCACCTGAATTTTAGAGACTGAATCTTCAATCCCCTCAATACCGTGTTGACGTTCACTAAACGTAGTGGGTACGTTGTGATCCGGCGTCGCCAGATTGGTATCCAACCGCCAGGGCGCTCGGCTAGCAAGCCTCAAGCCCTCAAAAGCCTGAGGCGAGGTCACTTCATGGAGCAGGTGGCGATCGATATAAATCAATGCAGAACCATCGTCACGCTGGCTGACAAGATGGGCATCCCACAACTTGTCGTAAAGCGTTTTACCTCTGGAAGTCTGACCAGCCATCACTCTACCCTCGTTTTGTTTTATCAAAAAACCGCTGTGCTTTTTATAACCAGCTTGATTTATAAGCAGTTTTTGCTATTTCAGTGAGTTGTTCGGAACAGTAACAATCCTAGCCCCACAACAAAAATTACTCAAATTCATCTTTTTTATGCTATTGATAACTTATAGGAATGAATCATTAGTAGGATAGGATAATGGATACCACCAATCTGGCTGCATTTCTGGCAATCGTGGATACTGGCTCTTTTTCAGAAGCGGGCGAAAAACTGTTTCTCACTCAACCCGCTGTCAGCAAGCGTATTGCCGCACTGGAAGATCAACTGGGCACACCAGTGTTTGATCGTATTGGACGACAGGCCACGTTAAACGAAGCCGGCAAGATTTTGCTGCCGAGAGCTCGCCAGCTGATGGAGCTGGTAAAAGGCACCCGGCAAGAGATCATCAACCTGAACAGCGACATCAAAGGGCCACTGTCCATAGCAACCAGTCACCATATTGGCCTGCGTCGTTTACCCGAAATTTTGAAAACCTATACCAACCAATATCCCGACGTGAAACTGGATATCCGCTTTGTGGACTCTGAAGCATCCTATGAAATGTTGAACCGGGGTGAAATTGAACTGGGAGTTATTACTTTATCGCCCACGAAGCAACCGAACCTATTGCCCAAAAAGCTCTGGCACGACCCTCTGGTTTTTATGGCTGCCAAAGACCATCCACTGACTCGTCTGAAAAAAATAACCGCAGCACAACTTAGCGATTATCAAGCAGTACTCCCGGGAAAAAACACTTTCACTTACCAGATTGTACAAGATCTGTTTGATCAGGAAGCACTGCAACTGCAAACGGCGATGTCCACCAATTATCTGGAGACACTGCGCATGCTGGCCTCTATCGGGTTAGCCTGGAGTATTTTGCCGCTGACCATGCAGGAAGATGATCTCACCGTTTTGGACGTGCAATTGAAAGGTGCCTCGCCGGCACGGGAGCTTGGCTATATTCTGCATCCAAAACGCACCTTGTCTAATGCCGCTCAAGCCTTTGTGACACTTTTGGAAAGCAGTAAAGATCCTGCACCATAGATTACTTTATCTCTGTCACCACCACTTCCAGTGGCTCATTCCCTGCATTGACGCAATAGTGCAGCTCATTTTCAGGATCTGCATCCAGCCAATACGATTCACCTGCCTGCCAGTGATGAACAGACAGCACTTCGCCACTGACCAACGTTCTTTTTAGCGTTCCGTCTCTTAAAGCAGTGACGACTCTTGGGTAATCATGACGATGTAACTTCAGCGGCTGATCGACCACAATGACTGAACGCCAAGTATGTACTTTATTATTATTCAGCTGTTCAAATCGTTGAGATTGCTTAGGCTTTCCATCTTTCGTTTCACAGGCACTAGCGCTGGACAATGCACATACCCCCACCAACGCCAGCATAAATACCGATACAATTGTTCGGTTTTTCATCAATGCTCACCTCTCGCCACAATGTCAGAGCAGGAGTATAGTCAATACTCTCTTTTTGCTGAGATGATCAACCATGTTCAAGGCACTGGTACTTAATCAACAGGATGCAAACACTGTCTCAACTGTTGAGCAGTTGGACGACAGCAGCCTTCCAGATGGCGATGTTGTGGTCAGCGTTGAATACTCCTCTCTGAATTACAAAGATGGCCTGGCCATTACCGGAAAAGGCAGAATCATTCGCCAATTCCCTATGGTGCCGGGCATTGATTACGCAGGTAAAGTGCTGACCTCCAGTGACGATCGTTACCAGCCCGGAGACTCGGTTGTACTCACTGGCTGGGGTGTTGGCGAAAATCATTGGGGCGGTATGGCCGAAAAAGCCAGCGTCCCTGCAGATTATCTTGTTCCCATGCCCACAGGCCTTGATAGCCGTAAAGCCATGATCATTGGCACTGCAGGCCTCACCGCCATGCTCTGTGTAATGGCACTAGAAGACGCTGGCATTACACCGGACAAAGGTGACATTCTGGTCACTGGTGCCAGTGGTGGTGTAGGCAGTGTTGCAATCACTTTGCTGGATCAATTGGGGTATCAGGTTGTAGCTTGCTCTGGTCGTGAGCAAAACAATGAGTGGTTAAAATCCATTGGTGCTGACCGTGTCATCCCCCGTGATGATCTACTGGAACCGGCAAAACCACTGGAAAAACAACTCTGGACTGGCTGCATTGATACGGTTGGCAGCAAAGTGCTGGCCAAGGTACTGACTCAGATAGACTACGATGGTGCGGTGGCTGCCTGCGGTCTCGCCGGTGGCTTTGATCTGCCAACCACTGTTATGCCATTTATCCTCCGTGGTGTAAAACTCCTCGGTGTGGACTCTGTCATGTGTCCTTTTGAGCGTCGCACTCAGGCCTGGAGTCGTGTAGCAGAATTACTGCCAGAAACGTTCTACAGCAATGCCGGCAACGAAGTGGCGCTTGATGCCGTACCGGAGCTGGCAGAAGCCATCACCAATGGACAGGTAACCGGTCGTACCCTGATCAAGTTGTAATCCTTCATCGACCTTCTACACTTCCCATCAACTGATGGTTATAGGCTGTCGTTTATAGCGCCATCAGCAAACCGGATGCCCTGTTCTAACTCAGGGCATTACTGTCTATTCTCACAGTTTGATGAAAAGTAATGAACCATCGTCCGGTACTTTATGTCATCGGTCTTTTCTTAACGGCCCTGGCAAAATTCATGTTGATACCGGTGATCTATGATCTGCTCACCGATGATTCAGGGATTTGGGAATTTCTTGCGGCTGCTGGCGTTACTCTAGTGACCGGCGCTGCTCTAACCATCAATTTCAAACCCGACACCTTTAATATGAAGCCCCGGCAAGTGTTTGTATTAACAACACTGTGCTGGATTGCTGTAAGCAGTTTTGCCGCGTTACCCTTTTGGTTCAAATTGTCCGTCAGCTATACCGATGCGTTTTTTGAAACGATGTCCGGAATTACCACGACCGGGTCCACCGTGTTGACCGGGCTGGATTATATGGATCACAGTGTGCTGCTTTGGCGATCGCTACTGCAATGGTTTGGGGGGATCGGATTTATTGTTATGGCCGTGGCTGTGCTGCCTTTTTTGAAAGTAGGCGGCATGCGTCTTTTTCAAAGTGAATCATCGGATTGGTCTGAAAAAGCACTCCCCCGCTCTGGCAGCATCGCCAAGCGCATTATCCTCGTCTATCTGATAATGACAGTACTCTGCGCCTATCTGTATTATCTTGGAGGCATGAATGGGTTTGAAGCGATTAACCATTCCATGAGTACGGTATCCACTGGTGGTTATTCAACATCCGATGCATCCATGGGGAATTTTAGAAGCCCATTCATAATCTGGACCAGTACCTTCTTTATGATTCTGGCCAGCCTCCCCTTTGTCCTGTTCGTGCGCGGTATGCGAGGAGAGATAGATTGCCTTTATAAAGACACACAGGTTCAGGCATTTATCGGTTTTCTGGTCTGCGTTTGGCTGGTGCTGGGAACTTGGCTTTGCTTTCATTCACAGTACAGTTTCTTTGAGTCATTAACCCTCGTGTCGTTTAATACAACATCCACGGTGACGACAACTGGTTATGCTTACGGTGATTATTCATTGTGGGGGGCTTTTGCCAACATCGCCTTTTTCTTTTTGTTGTTTGTTGGCGGTTGTTCTGGCTCCACAGCGGGTGGGATAAAAATCTTCCGTTTCCAGATCGGTAGTAAACTGTTGCATATTCAATTGAAACAGTTGGTTCACCCCAGAGCCTGTTTTGTGCAAACCTATAATGGACAACAGATCAGCAGTGAGATTCTTCGCTCTCTTATTGGCTTTACTTTCTTTTTTATTTTGTTGATCGCACTGATCAGCCTATTACTGGCGCTGTGTGGGCTTGACCCTATCACCAGTGTGACAGGAGCCACAACTGCCGTTACCAATGTAGGGCCGGGACTTGGTGATATTATTGGCCCCGCCGGAAACTTTAGCTCTCTTCATGATGCGGCCAAATGGATTTTAAGTGCGGGCATGTTACTTGGCAGGCTGGAAGTTATTACGGTGCTGGTGTTGTTTACACCCGCTTTCTGGAAAGGTTAAGCCTTAATATCAATTCTGTTTTTAAATTAAGAGCCATCCGCCCACCAAAGCCCCGGCTTTTCTCAAAAACCGTCACCTCATGACCAATTTTATGTAATAAGCTTGCAGTTTTTATTCCAGAAAGACCTGAGCCAATCACGGCAATTTTCATACTTTCTCCTTGGCAACGCTCATATCAGACAGCCATTAATAAGTAACTATTTGTTTTTATTTACTAATTCACAGCCTTAAGTCAAAAAGCCCTGTACGAAAAACCAATCAGATCGATGCTGCGTAAAACAATGAACCATCGATAAACGGCAGCATAACAAAGATTTTCGGAGCTACCCTTTACTTATTACAGAAATTGCAACGGAGCTGCATCATGAAACAACAACTCTACCTGTTACCCGGCTTAAAAACCGCCAGACACCTCTCAGAGCAATTGGAAGGTGCTGGTCTTCATCATAAGCAGCTGCACATTGCCCATATGGATCATACCAGAACCATTCAATATCACCTGAACGACCTTAACTTTCTGGAAGAGTCCGATGTTATTCATTCCGGGGAACGCGGATTTCTTGTGGGTATGATGCTTTCTTTAATCACGGGCATGATTGCCTGGAAACTTCTGGCTGACCATCCCGCTGGCCTGCTAATCACCGGGTTCGCCTGCGTCATTGTCCTGGGATTTTCTACCTGGTTGGGGGGATTGATTGGGGTGTCCAGCGATAATTATCGACTCCAGCCTTTTCATGACCATATCAGTGAAGGCGGCGCTGTGCTCATGGTGGATCTACGCACAAAAAATGACCGCGAAATCCTCGATTCCATCACATCTCATTTTGAGCCGGTAAAACCTGCAGGTTTCGTCAGCAGTATTGATAACCCATTCCTTGGAGATCTTATTCCCCGGAAACATTACAGCTAATCTGGAGATGCCCATGTACCTTAAAGAACTTAAAAAAGCCGTACAAAAAGCACCAGTCACCGTGCAGTTGATTAGCCACGAGGGGGATATTTACCTTTGTCAGATCAATGGTTCTGAGCTTCTGAAACTGGATCATAAGACGCCCAAGATCTTCCACAGCATCTGTGAGGCAAAGGACTTTCTTGGTAAAGACATTTCAGCGAAGATGGAGCTGATCACTTCAGCAGCCTATGATGAGATGATTTATCCGGCCAGTTGAACCCAGTGCAAACGTGTTGTCACTCAACGGATAATACGTTTCAAATAAACCGCCCGGCTCATATCTTCAACATCAACAGACACCATTGTGTTGTTGAAGCCAAGACCCGCCAAAGCGTTCATAACATTCTCTGCCAGCATCTGCTTTTGTGCTTCATTTCGTCCTGACAGAATTTTTGCCGTCACATGAATAAAACCCATTCCCTCAACGGGCAGAAGGTAGTGATCAAAAGGCTGCATTCTCACCTTGATATCGGTTTCATTGAACAACCCGGATTGCACAGCGGACTGAAAAATAGCGAACATCAATCGATCAGGAGGGGTAAATTCTTCAATGGATCTGGAGTATTCAATAACGAAATGAGGCATGGATAACAACCTGAAGAGCTAATAAAGATAACTCATTCAGGTTTTACCATGTTTCAACGCATACTTGGAAGCACGTTGTAGAACCTATGGGCAAGGCTATGAACGACATGCTGCGCTTTTTTTACCGAACGATTATGGAGAATAGTTTCTGGCACTTTTGCCAAACGCTTATTCACTTTTTCCAAACCTGCCCGTGTTTGATTGGTCAGTTTCTTAACCTTGCGAGGAATTGACAGCTTTTTTCCACCAAGATACTTACCAGTGTGAAGACTGAAATAGCTGGCGTTTTCAGGTGCCTTGATATTGAAAAGTGTCACCTTAGCTTCTTCAGCGTTAAGACCGGCACCAATATGGCACTCACCAGTATCCTGCACCAGATCGTCTTTTATCATCATATGCGTGATGCTGAAATCGAGATGCTGTGATTTGTCGACTTTCTTTAGGTCGTCAACACTCTCCTTGATGAGCTTTGGCGTACTTTCAGGAACACCGGCAGAGTTTTTGGTGAAGACATCAATTTTTCGGATATTACTCAAGCCATTGTAGCGTGGTTCCAGAACACCAAATCCCATCTTCTCAAGTTCGTTTGTATCAGGCTCAGGTTGCCGCTGCCTGACCGTTTGACGAAGAAGATGACTGGCATAGTTTTGAGAATCCGCCCCACCGAGGCTGTGTCCGAGAATTTGAAGATTCACCGGAGTATCTGGCCGCTTTTTCAAAAGATTCATTAGTACAGTATCAAGATATTCACTGATATCCCCAGAACCCTTTATAAGCGTTTTTGAACCGGCACCGTCAGCTTCCATGTCCCGGATGGCAGATGCCGCATCTTTAGTTCCCCGGAAAACCAGTTTCACATCGAGAGGGCTACCGTCCTTTGGTAATTTAGTGGGACAAAGAACGAAAGCATTCAGTCCTGCTTCAACATTCACTCCTCTTACCTGGAAAGCACGAAAGCTCCGTAGCCTTCCAGAAGAGTCAGGAAGCTTAACCTTATCCCCATGTTTGATGTTATAAGCCAGCTCATGGGCAATAAATTCTTTCCCGGGCAACATGGGATCACTTTCAAGCAATGGTTTCAGTTGCCCATACTGATCAGAGCCCTCGGATACAGCCTCATCTATCGGCTTATTTTTTGGCTCAAGGCTCACCTGATCCAGCTTATCCAGCTTATCCGTTGAACCTGCAACCCAGCTCTCAAAACTCACCTTACACTTAGAGCTTTGCCCGGTAGCAACCACAACTTCCGATTCATCACGGTCGTCAAATGCACGATTTATTGAAGCCTTTTCACCGGTTAACGGCTCATCACCACAAGCATCGGATTCTGGGTAAGCCAACAGGGAATGGCCTTCATCAGCTATTGAAACTGCCCTGCAGGCTAGCGACGTCTTTTCTACGGTCGGCTCATTACCTTGTTTAGGAAGGCAGTTATGATTTGGTGCTGACCCAGCGGGAGTCAGGTCACTATTAACACTATTAGTATTAGCAGGCACACTAGTACCCTTAGCCTTGATAGGCTGGGGATAAAAGAAACTGGTCACACTGCTAATGAAACTCACTCTATGCACCTTTGAACTTTCTCGCCATTGGCGGGACTAATTTGTATATAAACCAAAACTCATTTGAAACATACGGTTCTAAATGAGCAGATAAATTGATCCAAAGCATGAAACGAAAAACGATTCAAGACGTATAATTACAGATCATTTTTTGCCATAACTATTCGATTCATGCTTAAAGTCCTACACGATAAATGGAATCAATCCCCAGAATGCCTCTATCAATCTGGATTATCAGAACCTCACCATAGGACGCGCGAACGCTTTATGGCCCTTTATCAAGTCTGTTGTGAGCAATCCGCTTCACAGGTGGCCTTCAGCACCAAACGCGCAACACACACCTTGTGGAAATGGATCAAAGCTTATAATGAATTCGGCCCAAAAGCTCTCCAGTATAAGCGTACAGGCGGGCACCCCCCTTTTGTCTAACCGTTACCTCAATCATCACTCAAGCCATCCACCGCTCGGCTGAAGCCGCTGCAAATGCTGAAAAGTCGTCACTCCCTCGCTGGACTCTTAAAAGGTTAGTAAACTGGTGCAAGGTGAAATGGAGCTTTACTTGCTCCCGGGAAACTATTCGCCGTGTTTTGAAAAGGAATAATATCTCCTGGAAAAAGGCGAAGAAGCTCCTGAATCGTGCCGATCCTGAAAAAAGAGCAGACTATCTGAAGCAGCTTGAGCCGTTACTTCAGCAGGCAACCAGGCAAGAAAAACTGATCGTTTATATTGACGAAGCGCACATTCATCAGGATACGGATATCGGTAGTGGGTGGTCAGCTAAAGGCGGTAGACTCTTTGTGTCTTCTTGCTCTCCAGGGCTATCCAAAGTCACGTTTTACGGGATTTATTACTACAACGAGGGCCAGGTTAGGATTTGGCCATACCCCAAAGGCAATTCACAACATACTGTGAATGTTCTGGAGCGTATTCGACAGGAGAATCTTGAACGACAAATTACTGTTATTTGGGATGGTGCGTCCTATCATCGGTCATTTGACGTCTGCAAGGCTGCAAAAAATCTAAAAATAGAGCTAGTCTGGCTACCTCCGTACAGTCCTGATTTTATGCCAGTTGAGGCTCTTTGGCGTTGGTTGAGAGAGGAGGTAACTTATCATTATTGTCATAGCACCCAAGATGAACTGGTGAAGAATGTCAAAGCCTTCTGCGTGCAGATTAACCAAAAACCAGTCGAGTTAGCCGACAGACTCCATACCAAGACGTCTCTTGACGAGGAGGAAGAGGTGCTCAGAAAACCGGTTAAGCCAAAACCAAAATAAAACCGATGGTTTCAAGTGAGTTTTGGTTTAAAAACAACAATTTATAAATTATTTATTTCTTTTCTAACCATTCAGACAGCTTTTTTGAGCATTAGTTCCTGATAAAGATGTTTTAAAAGATATTATCTGTTCTTATGCTGGCTAACCGTGCTTCGAGCCGGCTCTCAAGGTATGATCTGTACACTTGATGTATTGCCACGGGATTGAGCTCAATTCCTTCTGCCATAGGAGACAAAATGATCAACGGCGTATTTCTCGATGCTGCCACCCTGGGGCCAGATCTGGACCTGACACCACTCCATAAACTGCCTGTGAATTGGCAATTCCATGATTTCACCCGACCGGATCATGTACTGAAGCGTTGTCAGAATGCTCAAATCATCATTACCAATAAGGTGGTTCTTGATGAGTCCGTACTCAATCAGCCTGGACATCTGAAGCTCATCTGTATCGCCGCCACCGGTATGAATAATGTGGATCTTGCCGCCGCTGAACGGCAGGGCATTGCGGTAAAAAATGTCACCAATTACGGTGGCAGCAGTATTGCCCAACTGGTGTTTAATGTGATTCTCGAGCTGACCACCCATGCCGCAGGCTACAACCAACTGGTTAGATCGGGTCAGTGGAGTAAAAGCCAGTCTTTCTGGCTGTTTGATTACCCGATGATTGAACTGGCGGGAAAGACCATGGGATTGGTGGGTTATGGTCATCTCGCTCGCTCCGTGGAACACCTGGCGAAAGCCTTTGGCATGAATGTACTAATATCGGAACAAAAAGAGGCTGACAATCTGCGCCCGGGCAGAACACCGTTTCAGCAGGTGGTGAGCGACGCGGATATCATCAGTATTCACTGCCCATTAACTGAATCCACCAGAAACCTGTTTTCTGAGCCGGAATTTCAGGGGATGAAATCCTCTGCCATTCTAATCAATACCGCTCGTGGTGGCATTGTGAATGAAGCAGCGCTGGTCACTGCACTAAACAATGGTGATATTGCCGGTGCCGCTGTGGATGTCATCACCACAGAACCCCCGCCGGAAGATTACCCATTGATTCGCCACCAGCCAGATAACCTGATAATCACTCCGCACATTGCCTGGGCCACCCTTGAATCCCGCACAAGGCTACTGCAACAGCTGGTGAACAACATCCGTAACAGCGGGCTTTTCTAAGCTCCTAAATCCATCTCCGCCTAAACCCCTATTCCATCGGGCCGGTAAATAAGGTAAAAGTTTCCTTATGAGAACCCCTAAACGAATCCAACCTCTGGTTGATGAAGGTCTGGTAGACGAAGTCCTTCGACAGTTAATGAGTGGCAAAGAAGCTGATGTCTTTGTCGTGCGCTGCGGATCGGAAGTCCGCTGCGCCAAAGTGTATAAAGAAGCCGTAAAACGCAGCTTCAAAAAAGCCGCGCAGTACCAGGAGGGCAGAAAAGAACGCAACAGCCGAAGGCAGCGAGCCATTGAAAAAGGCTCCAAGTTCGGCCGTAAACAGCAGGAAGAAGTGTGGCAGAACGCCGAAGTGGACGCCCTATTCCGATTGGCAAGAGCGGGCGTGCGGGTTCCTCAGCCCTACATTTGTCTGGATGGCGTCCTCCTTATGGAGCTGGTCACCGACGATGAAGGCAATGTGGCACCACGCTTGGGCGAAGTGACCATGCCGGCAGAACAGGCCATCGAAGACCACGCCATCATGATGAATTACGTCAAACTGATGCTTTGTGCGGGTTTGATTCATGGTGATTTATCTGAGTTCAACGTATTGGTGGACGACTATGGCCCGGTGATTATTGACCTGCCCCAGGCGGTTCATGCTTCAGGCAACAATAATGCCCAGAGCATGCTGGCTCGCGATATTGACAATATCACTCACTACTACGGCCAATTTGCACCAGAGTTGCTAAACAGCCGTTATGCGAAAGAGATCTGGAAACTCTATGAAGACGGAGAGCTGACCCCAGACAAAGAACTGACCGGCTTATTTGTTGAAGAAGAGCGCTCCGCCGATGTGGATTCCGTCATGGCTGAAATCAAAGCAGTGCTGATCGAAGAGCAAAAGCGGCAGGAACGTTTAAAAGACACGGACAGTTCCGACACTGACGATTACCCTCAAGACTACCCTGAAAACTGAGCAGTAAAGCCCGACTTTGGGCTTTACCCAACTCCCCATCTTTACAATACAGCAACACAACATTACCCTTGCTAAAAAATGACATTAGTCGTTTATTAGTCGCTCTCCACACCACAAAAACTCAACTTTAAGACGAAGTCATGGATCTGAAAGGCACGATTGTCAACTGGAATGAAAGTAAAGGTTTTGGTTTCATCAAACCAGAGGACAGCAAGAGCACTGTTTTCGCACACATCAGTGATGTAAAAGGACGACGATCAAACAATATGATGGGCACCGAAGTCACTTTTGGTATTTCAAAAGATGATAAGGGTCGAATGCACGCCATCGATATAAAAGCCATTAAATCCGCCACCCAATGGCCAGTATTTTCTCTCGCCTATATTCCTTTGCTTGCTTTTCTCATTGCCGTTGGCCTGCCCATCTACAGAAATGAATACCCTATAGAAGTCGCCTACTGGATCGGTGCTCTCAGCCTGATTTCCTTTTATTACTACGGTAGAGATAAATCCAAAGCCCAGAGTAACCAGTGGCGGGTCAATGAAGACAAACTGCACCTGCTTTCTATTCTGGGTGGCTGGCCCGGCGCCATCATTGCCCAGAAAAAATTCCGACATAAAACCGCCAAGAAATCATTCCAACGAGTTTTCTGGACCTCTGTCGTCATCAATTGCGGCATCATTGCATGGACGTTTACTTATTCGGGCGCCCCTTACATGTACGACGCAATCTTCACCATCAAATATCATCTCGTCAATGTGGCTGGTGAGCTGACACCATTGATCAAAGAACTATTGAGATAAAATGCAATCTCAAAAACAACAAGATGACAGGCAAACAACAATGGCACTTTGTAAACTGCTGGACATCGAAAAGCCCATTATTCAAGCCCCCATGGCGGGCGTACAAAACTGGGAGCTGGCAGTCGCTGTGTCTGAAGCTGGAGGCTTGGGCTCTATTCCTTGTGGCATGTTAAGCAATGAACAGATTGAAGCTGAAATCCAACAGTTCATCGCTCACTCAGCCAAGCCGTACAACCTCAACTTCTTCTGTCACACCATGCCGGAGATTGATTCTCAGGCATTACGGCATTGGGAGCAGACTTTGCAAAAGTACTTCAATGCTTTTTCAGTAAGCCCACCAGAGAAGATCACAGGCCTGCGTGTTCCTTTCGATAAGAATACTGCTAGGATTATTGAACCTTACCAGCCTCCGGTCGTTAGTTTTCACTTTGGTCTTCCCTCCCCTAAGCTGGTACGGAGAATAAAATCTTGGGGAACCGTCATTCTCTCATCCGCGACGACAGTTGAAGAAGGTATCTGGCTTCAGGAAAATGGGGCTGATGCAGTGATAGCCCAAGGGATTGAAGCCGGTGGTCATCGGGCGATGTTTATGACTAAAGACCCTGCAACTCAACGTCCTACGCAGACGCTTTTACACAATTTACAGCAAGCCCTTTCTGTCCCTGTTATTGCTGCCGGAGGCATTGCCACAAGCAATGATGTCGAACGCATTATGCAGCAGGGTGCTGCAGGTGTTCAGGTGGGAACCTCTTACCTTCTATGCCACGAAGCAAAGACCAGCCCGGTTCATCGTATGTCCATCATTTCATCCGAAAAGCCAACCGCATTAACCAATATTTTCTCAGGTCGACTGGCTAGGGGAATCACTAATCAACTAATGGAAGATCTTGGTTTTATATCAGATCATACCCCCGCATTTCCTTATACTTCAATTACACTTGCACCACTGCGCACGAGAGCAGAATCTCTTGACCAGCCAGACTTCTCACCACTATGGGCTGGCACTGACCGGTCTGGGTGCAGAGAAGTATCAGCAAAAGAACTGACAGAAGAACTTTGGACTATCTTATCATCCAATGGTATCAGGTAAGCATAATCAGCCTGCCCCCGAGGGTGTACCAGGAAAGCCTTGCTGTTTGACAGTAAACCTGACAGGCCATAGTAGTATTTGGGCTGATAAGCATTAGAACCAACATAGACACACTTAGAGTTATTTAAGAATTCCCGATCACAAAGAATTTCACTGAATATTCGCGATACATCATCTTTACCTGCAGACAATGAGCAGTGCAGTGCATCCGTAATTTCTCCCAGGGCGCTCTCGTAAAGCTCCACTTCAGGTAATTGCTCTTTAAGCCGATCAAGCCAAGGCTTTGGATAAGCTCCACATCCTGCCGCTCCTTTTCTTACACTATCACCCACATCCTTTACCAATGCACGAAGTACGTTGTATACTTTTTCATTAATACATCGTCGATTATAAATAGGCTTGGCTAATATTAACTCGGACTTTTCCAACTCTTGCCTCCCCATATAGTCTTGCGCGTCTTGATCAGAACCTCCACCCCATAAGTTAGGCGTACAATGTGAATTAACAGCGACTTTATGACTGTCATAGAAAATCAACACCCTAGTGTAGTGCGCCGTTCTTTTTGCTGCTTAAGCGGCAATTAGCTCGAACTACCTTCTCCAGTATGTCATTAGCCTTGGCTGTCCATATAAACGGCTTGGGCTTCTCGTTATGTTTTTCGATATATTCCTCTATTGCCTCCACAAGCTCTGGAACACTTTTGAATACCCCTCGACGTAAACGCTGTGTGGTTAAATCTCGGAAAAACCTCTCAACCATGTTCATCCATGAAGCTGATGTCGGTGTAAAGTGAACGTGGAATCGCGGGTGCTTTTCCAGCCACTCTTTTACCTTCGGATGTTTATGAGTTGCGTAGTTATCACAGATAAGATGTAAAGACTTATCTTTTGGGGYTTCCCGATCAATCTGTTTCAAAAACTTCAGCCACTCTGCATGAGTATGCTTTTGCTGGCATTGACCAATAATATTTCCTGTAAGTACGTTCAGTGCTGCAAACAAGGTAGTTGTCCCATGTCGTTTGTAATCATGAGTCATTGTCGCAGCACGTCCCT
>NZ_LUTV01000007.1:86937-92727 GCF_001646945.1 Endozoicomonas ascidiicola | reverse complement strand
CAAAAGAATAATTTTAGAACGACGGGCAATGCGTACAGAGCTTTTATTTGACGACGATAGACGTTTTAGTAGTTTTTGTTCCTGTTCACTCAGGCTTATCTTGGCTGCGACTCTCATAGATAGTATCCGTCCTTAGATGCTCTTACCTATAATGGCACAGCGAGATTATTTATGTTGTATTAAATGCAGCTCACTACACTAGAGTCTTTACTACTACACACCCCAGGGTCAGAATAGTTATATCGAATTGAGCCTCTATCTTCATAATGTCTTGTATTTACAATCGATGGTTCCATTGCATTTACCTCAGTACGGTTCTTTAATGCAAAAAGATAGACAGTAATTTCATGACATGTAACAGGAAATATTAAAAAAATGACACGGTATGAACGTCTAATCTGTATCCTTGCTCAGGCAAGAAGCAACATAATTTAAAATGTAATTACATGAGTTTCTCGGTAAAAAATTATTTCCCAATGATTAACTTTGTCGATCACATCAACTTTTTACATTGTGTAACAAAAACGACCAAGCGAATGCTTGGTTGTCAATCTTAATACTGATAACTTGATTAAAAAATGATGAACAAGCCTTATTGTTCAATCAGATCCCAGCAAAATAATAATAAAAGGGAAAACAATGTCAGAAGCATTTTTTCAGGATCGCTACCCGGAAGGGGTCACCAAAACCATCGAGGCCAGCCTCTACCAATCCGTCAATCAACTCTTTGAAGAAAGTTTCACAAAGTATGCGACAAGACCCGCCTTTACCTGCCTTAATAGAACATTAACTTACGGCGAACTGGATCAGCTAAGTGCACAATTCGCCACTTACCTGCAACAACACACCGATTTAAAACCCGGCGATCGCATTGCCATTCAATTACCCAATTTACTGCAGTACCCCATTGCTATGTTTGGTGCCATGCGCGCCGGTCTTGTTGTCGTCAATACCAACCCACTGTACACCGAACGGGAAATGGAGCATCAGTTTAATGATTCCGGCGCCAAAGCGTTGGTGGTTCTGGCAAACTTTAGTGAGCGCGTTGCCAATGTTTTGGAGAAAACCGGGATTAAACACGTCATCATTACTCAGGTGGGTGATGTGCACACCGGGCTCAAACGCCCGTTGATCAATTCCGTCATTAAGTATGTCAAGAAAGAAGTGCCCGCAGTCACTATTCCCGACGCTATTCTGTTTCGCAAAGCACTAACCCTAGGCAAAAACATTAACTACTCAACACCAAACGTCGCTGGTGATGATGTTGCTGTTTTACAATACACGGGGGGGTACAACAGGTGTCGCAAAAGGCGCCATGCTGACCCACGCCAGCCTCAGTGCCAACACGATGCAATGTTGCGTACTCTTCGATTCCATCCTCAATGACGATGGCGAAACCGCTATTGCCCCCTTGCCGCTTTATCATATTTACGCATTTATAGTGCACTTGCTGGCGCTGACGCGCTTTGGGGCCCACTCTATTCTCATTCCTAACCCACGAGACATCCCAGGATTTATTAAAACCTTAAAGCAACAGCCTTTTGAAATATTTGTCGGTCTGAACTCACTCTTTGTTGCTCTGTGTGCGGATGACGAATTCAAAGCCGTTGATTTCTCCAAGCTGAAAATAACCACATCCGCCGGTATGGCGTTAACCAAAGCAGCCACGGAAACCTGGATGGATATGACCGGCTGCTCTATGTCAGAAGCCTACGGCCTGACAGAAGCCTCTCCACTGGTGTCGTTTAATCCGCCTGGGCATGGCAAGCTGGGAACCATCGGGTTACCTGTGGCCAGTACCGATTGCAAAATAGTGGACGACAACGGTAATGAACTGCCTATCGGAGAAGGTGGCGAGTTATGGGTAAAAGGCCCACAAATAATGAAAGGCTACTGGCAACGTCCTGAAGCCACGGCCGAAACCATCACCGAAGACGGTTGGTTGAAAACCGGTGATATCGCTGCCATTCGCGAAGACGGCTATATGCGCATTGTTGACCGGAAAAAGGACATGATCATTGTTTCCGGCTTTAATGTTTACCCCATCGAAGTGGAAGATATTTTATCCTCTCATCCTGACGTGCTTGAAGCCGCCGTGGTGGGCGTAGCCGATGAAAAAAGCGGTGAAGTGGTTAAAGCCTATCTGGCCAGCAGTAATCAAGACTTAACTGCAGAAGCTCTTCGAGATTACTGTAAAAAAGAACTCACGGCCTACAAAGTGCCAAAGTACATCGAGTTTCGAGATGAACTACCAAAGAGTAACGTCGGTAAAATCCTGCGTCGTGAATTAAGAGAGGAAGCGTGATTACATTAAAATGAGTTAATCACTCAAAGAAAGCCTGCTTGCAGGCTTTCTCGCTTTATTAGAATTTCTCCCAGTCCAATAATTCACCAATTGTCAGCCCCCTATCTTTCAGGTCTAATTCTCCTGTCGTACAAATACACAACAAGAATAAGATAATGGAAGAAATTAGAATCCTGCAGGAAATCGCCAGTAATACCGCAACCGACAACTCAGTATGGGTTGCCGCTGTCTCCGCTGCCGCCGCCATTCTTGGTGCAACGGTTTCCGCAATCATCAGTTATCTGGTCACCGGCAGAACCATCAAGTCTCAGGAACGGCTGGAACACAAACGACTACGGGCATCCATTGTCACTAATGAACGGCTTCGCTGGCTGCAGGATATTCGCACCCGCCTGTCAGAATTGTACGTAAAACTGGATAGCCAATACACCTTGATCAAAAGGCCATTGGAGACCGCTTCCGCTCAGGAAATACAGGTTATGCTGGATGAGTACTCCGCTGAAATCATGCTGGAAACTCATATGATCACCTTGATGCTGAATGATAAGGATCAGGAGCAGATCGCCCTGAAATCCGAACTGCAAGCGGCCTTATCTTTTATGCAAGACTGTTTTCAACAAACCCGACAGGAGGAGCAGAGTTTCGATGATGGTCAATATGCCATCATTAAAGAAAGGATCATTAAGCTGGCAACATTGATCGGCTCGGAAACATGGTCACAGATCTCCAACCTTGAATAGATAAGAGTTGTCGCTTTATTATTCAGCAGACAATAACAATCAGAAATACTCTGGGAACTTAAAATAATGAGCGAACATGCCATTTTATTGCCTTCGTTGGCACACCTTTACTTGATCATACTCCTATTTGGTGTACTGCCGGTGCGCCGATATCGGGCGGTCAAAGAAAAAGCAGTGGATGCCAAACAGGCAGTGCTGGATAACCGAGCCTGGCCAAAGTCCGTCATTAAAGTCAGCAACAACATCACCAACCAATTTGAAGCACCTATCATTTTTCATATTGTTTGCTTAATGGCTTTTGCTCTGGATATGAATGGCATGATCCCGGTCGGGCTGGCGTTCGCATTTGTGATCTTCCGTTACCTGCATGCTTTTGTGCATATTACTTCTAACTACATCCCATATCGTTTTGCTTCATTTATCGCCTCTGTTTTCACCCTGCTGATACTGATGGTTCTCGTAACCATACAGCTCTTTAGCATCATGTAGTAACACAGGGAGCCTGCTTGCAACAACAAGGCTTCCTGTGTCTTTTAAAAATAGAAAAACCAGGATAATCAGTAATGGATTCCGGAAAACTCCCTTTCCTCAAATCGTCTCTTTCTATGAAAGCCATGGGTGGTGCAGTGCTTGCTCTACTCGTGGCCTATGTATTTTCTCAGTCTTTTTTTTACGCTGAGCCCGGCTATATCTATCACGTAAGAACCGTGACCGGAAACGAAGCTGTCGTCACCGAAATCGGTTATAAATTTTACCCCTTTGGTCGCTACAATGCCTGGAAACGAGCAATGACCGTTCAGGCTTCCTCGGCTTCCATCGGCAGTGATATCACCGCCGAGAAAGATCAGGACAGCGCCTCTGCCACACTTCCACCGCTGAGCATCATGTTCCTTGATCAAGTCGACGCCCACGCCGAAGCAACGGTTCGCTTTGCCATCCCATCCGATGAAGAAGCATTTCTAAAACTGGCTCATGAGTATCGCTCACCTGAAAATCTGCTGCGCACTGCCTTGCTGCCTGCCTTCAAAGAAACGCTGCAAGCCAATGCCTCATTAATGGCGGCTGAAGAATATTACGCCGGTGGTCGTACAGAGTTTAACTCTGAGTTTGAAAACCAAATGAGCACGGGCATTTATCTCGTCAAACGAAAAGAAATCACCGTCAAGTCCAACCGCTCTGCCATAGGCACGGCAAATGCTGCCTTCGGCACTGAACAGGAAGAATACGGCGAAGATGCTAAAACTGTATTTGTTGTCAAAAAAGTCTTAGACGAAACCGGTCAACCACTTCGCAAAAACCAGCGCTTTGGTGACTATGGCATCACGGTGGTTTCCGCGCTAGTGACCGACATGAAACCTAACGCTAAATTTATTGAACGGATGCAGCTGAAACAGAAAGCCTCTGCAGATCGCGCAATTGCTCGAGAGCAGCGTGTTCAGGAAGAAGAACAGCGGCTTCTGGCCATCGCCCGTGGTGAGCGGGAAGTGGCTCAGCGTCAGGCAAAAGCCAAAGTGGATCAGATTCAAAAAACCACAGAAGCGGAAACTGAAAAACAGCTGGCCATTACAAAAGCCGAGAAGTTAAAAGCAGAAGCAAAAATTCAGAAGGAAACGGCTGAAATCAACTTTGAAAAAGCGAAGATTGAAGCCCAAACCCAACGCACACTGGCCGAAGCGGAAGCCTATCAGAAACAAGTCATTCTTGAAGCGGATAATGCTCTTGCTCAAAAGCTGGACGCCGAAATCAAAATCCAGGAACTGTGGGCTGCAGCCTATGCCAAACGTCAGGTGCCAACTAACGTATTTGGCGGAGGTTCAGATGGTGCGCCTGTCGGTAATGACTATGAAACCAAAACCTTCATGCAGATGCTGACACTGGATGCCGCAAAGCGCTTAAGTTATCAGCGTGATTTAGCTGCAACCAAGTAACTCGAATCCCAAGCCCCACTGCAATGTACAGTGGGGTTGCAGATAAATAGTTAGGTACGCCCTCTCAACTCTTTGCACTTTTTTACAGGCCGAAGAACGCTGGCAACTCCCCTTTAATAATCAGCAGTAAAGCAACATAAGTAATAAAGCCTGCTGGCCCATACATCAATGTCAATAGAAGACAGGGGATGACAATCCAATGGCTGACACCTTGCCTGACCGCATCCAAAGTAATAAATAAACCCACCAGCAAATCGAAAGCAAGGTAGTGAACCCAGCCAGAAAGTACAGCCCGCGGTGAACGAAAGAGCTTCATGACTCCAGCCAGAGACCAGAAATCCCCAGACATTTTCTCACCGGGCTCATCCAGATGGCCACCCAAAAAAACAGCATAGGCATACAAAATACTGAGCACGCCCACCACACCAAAAATCAAAGCTGACGTGTAATGCCAGGTGGGTAGAAACACGAGACAAAACCAGCCAAGAAGAGTGACTCGGGACGCTCCGGTGAACAGTTGAGACAGTCGTATCATTATTATTTTCCTGACTTATATTTCGACTAAACAGCCTTCGCTTAGCATGACTAAACCAAAACTCACTTGAAACCATCGGTTTTATTTTGGTTTTGGCTTAACCGGTTTTCTGAGCACCTCTTCCTCCTCGTCAAGAGACGTCTTGGTATGGAGTCTGTCGGCTAACTCGACTGGTTTTTGGTTAATCTGCACGCAGAAGGCTTTGACATTCTTCACCAGTTAATCTTGGGTGCTATGACAATAATGATAAGTTACCTCCTCTCTCAACCAACGCCAAAGAGC
>NZ_LUTV01000007.1:82077-83782 GCF_001646945.1 Endozoicomonas ascidiicola | reverse complement strand
GTAATTATACGTCTTGAATCGTTTTTCGTTTCATGCTTTGGATCAATTTATCTGCTCATTTAGAACCGTATGTTTCAAATGAGTTTTGGTTTATAATACTGTTTCTGATTTTAAACTATGATCAGCACAGACATTCTTGTCACCCAGTCAAAACACTCGAAAGGTTGAGTTCATTGGCCAACCCTGATAAATACACGACTGAATAAAATAACGAGTCAGGCGCACTGTGATTGAAAATATTGAAGCATTTATTATTGCCATCACCATTCTAACTTTGACACCGGGATTGGATACGGCATTGGTACTGAGAAACACTACTCGGGGTGGGTTTTCAGATGGCATAACAACCAGCCTTGGTATTTGCCTTGGGTTGTTTGTTCACGCGACGTTTTCAGCCATCGGCATATCGGCATTACTGGCACAGTCCGCTGAGCTGTTTAATATGGTCAAGTTGGCTGGTGCCGTCTATTTGATATGGCTCGGCGTGGGATCACTTAGAAATCTGCGTAAAAGCCCACTTGCTTTGACAGGGGGTAACGTAAAGCCTGCTAACTCTCGAAACTTTTGGCGCTCATCACGGGAAGGTTTTCTTTCTAATGTGCTGAACCCAAAAACAGCGGTTTTTTATCTCGCCTTTCTGCCCCAGTTTATTAATCCTGAAGGTTCCGCTTTTGTTCAATCCATTGTCATGGCTGGCATTCATTTTATTATCGCGATGGCCTGGCAATGTGGATTAGCAGGTGCACTGAGTTCTTCAAAAAAACTATTGAACAATCCGTCTTTTAATAAATGGATGGAGGCTGTTACAGGTGTGGTGCTAATAGGATTAGGTATTAAACTGATCATGGAAGAATAACGTATTAATCACCGTGGAGAATCGAATGGATATCTTTTTACAAGCCGCCATAGAAGAGGCTAAGCTTGGATTACGTGAAGGAGGAATTCCCATAGGTTCAGTGCTGGTTCATGATAACAAGATCATTGGCCGAGGCCATAATCGCAGAGTGCAAATGGGGAGCAGTATTCTCCATGGTGAAATGGATGCTCTTGAAAATGCCGGTAGACAATCCGCAGCCGTTTATAAAAACAGCACTCTTTATACGACATTGTCACCCTGCCCTATGTGCTCAGGCACCATTCTGCTGTACGACATTCCAAAGGTCATTATTGCCGAGAATGTTAATTTCACGGGTGAGGAAGATCTACTCAAATCCCGCGGAGTGATATTGGAAGTACTTCAGAACACAACCTGTATTGAGATGATGGCACATTTTATCAGAGACAAGCCCGAACTGTGGAATGAAGATATAGGGGTGTGAGCTAATATACCCAAAGGATCTAAAGTTGCTACGCGGCGGCAAGTAAGCGAAATTCCGTGAGCCTACAATGAGTGAGCGCGGCCAACAAAGTAGCAACTTGAAAGGCGACGGGTATAAACACGAATTTACTTCATCAATACGCGATGTTCGACTTTTAAACTGACCTGAAAAAGGCATGACTGACCTACTTTTCTGCTATTAAAAACAGTGGATACAAAGGAGGAAACCAGCCATGCCCGTTGAACAGTTTATCACTACTGTCTTCTGCCTGATCGACGATTTAATCAAAGAACTCGTTCCATTACCTCTGAGAAGCCGCGGTTATCCACCAAAGCTTTCAGATAGTGAAGTGATCACCATGGAGGTCACCGGTGAATGGCTTGGAC
>NZ_LUTV01000007.1:70420-76697 GCF_001646945.1 Endozoicomonas ascidiicola | reverse complement strand
CACTCGTCTTTTGACTTCCAACCAGGCTGTATCTGCGGTGTAGCCTGAAGCAGCTCCTCCACCTGCTGGAGCGATTTGATGAGCCGTGTGTCCATTATGATTTTCATCCAGTAATTTTGGACGAAAGATCAGAAATCACAGGCTCATTTCATTTTGGAAACAAGGGCTCCGTTCAGGCTCATTTCATATTGGAAGAGACTCCCTATTTAGACTGAGACAAAATCATGCTACTTTGGGAGGTTAACTTAGCGAATCAACCTGCTGCTTAATTAACACGACAGCATTTTCATAACCTGATAATCTGTTCCTCATCATTCAGCATGTTCATTGCTGATGAACCAATAATCATAAAAATAAGGACATATCATGAACGCGAACAGCGGTGCCATCTTGGGCACCTTTCTCGTCTACCTTGCCATGATGCTTTTCATTGGCTACTGGGCCTGGAAACGCACCAGCAATTCAGCCGATTATTTTCTGGGCGGAAGAACCCTCGGCCCATGGCCTGCGGCACTCAGTGCCGGTGCTTCGGATATGAGTGGCTGGCTCTTGCTTGGCCTTCCGGGCTATGCCTTTGCCGCCGGTTTTGAGGCCTTCTGGTTAGCCGGTGGTTTATTACTGGGAACGTGGTTGAACTGGCTGTTACTGGCAAAACGACTGCGGGTTTACAGTGAAGTGGCTGGTAACTCTGTCACACTGCCTGAATTTTTCACCAACCGCTTCCGTGACACCTCGAAAATGCTACAGATGGTGTCGGCCTTCTTTATTCTGCTGTTCTTCTTGTTCTACACAAGCTCTGGCCTGGTTGCTGGCGGCAAGTTATTTGAAACGGTCTTTGGTTTGGATTACACAACAGCGGTTGTCATTGGCACCCTCTGCATTATTTCTTACACCCTGTTTGGTGGTTTCCTTGCGGTTTCCTGGACTGACCTGGTGCAGGGGCTTCTGATGGCCGCCGCTTTATTAATCGTGCCTATTATCGCTATGCAGTCGTTTAGTGGTGATCAATCCATGATGGCCATGCTGGAAAGTAAAAATCCACATTTGTTGGATCCATGGACCAGTTCAGCCGGTGAGCCACTAACCTGGATTACCATCTTATCTTTGGTTGCCTGGGGCTTTGGTTATTTTGGTCAGCCACATATTCTGGCTCGTTTTGCCGGTATTCGTTCGAAGGATGATGTTCCTACTGCACGACGCATTGCCGTTACCTGGTCCGGACTCTCCATGGCGGGTGCGATGCTGGTTGGCATGGCCGGCCTGTTGTATCTAAACAGCACGGGCACCTCTCTGGCGGACGGCGAAACCATCTTTATGGTTCTGGTAAACGCCATTTTCCATCCAGTCATTGCCGGTGTGTTACTGGCAGCCATTCTGGCGGCTATTATGAGTACTGCTGACTCTCAGTTGCTGGTTTCTTCCTCTGCTCTGGCAGAAGACTTTTACAAAAGCATGATTAACAAAGACGCCTCTTCTGCGCAAGTGATGATGATGGGTCGTATTGCCGTGATCGTGATCGCCCTGGTGGCTCTGTTCCTTGCCATGGACCCTGATAGCTCAGTATTAGGCTTAGTATCCTATGCATGGGCGGGCTTTGGTGCAGCGTTTGGTCCGGCATTGCTGATCAGTATGTTCTGGAAGCGGATGAACTGCCTCGGTGCTCTCGCTGGCATTATTGTGGGTGGTGTGACCGTTGTCGCATGGAAGCAACTGACCGGTGGCCTGTTTGATCTCTACGAAATTGTCCCTGGTATTGTGTTTGCAACCATCTCCATCGTTGCGGTTAGCCTGCTGACCAAAGCGCCCAGCGATGAAATCGTCGCTGAATTTGATCAAGTGAACGACGCCGTTTCCTGATCATAGTTAGGGCAGTCTATGACTGCCCTACTCCCTCCTTTGCCTTAAAAACAATAAAAACAAGGTATGACCATGCTCGATTCCGTAACAGAGCCTCCCAAAACCAAGCCTAAGAAAATCTCCGTACGAACGGGCAAACGCTATCGTCCAAGTCGTATTGAAGATCATTATGATGTCATTGTCGTAGGCTCAGGTATGGGTGGGTTAACCACTGCCGCCCTGCTTTCAAAGCTTGGCAAAAAGGTATGCGTGCTTGAACAACACTATACCGCAGGTGGATATACTCACTCTTACGAAAATAGCGGCTACGAATGGGATGTTGGCGTTCACTACATCGGTGAAGTCCATAAACCTTATTCCACGCTCCGTCGTGTATTCGATGTGGTCAGCGAAAACCGCTTGAAATGGGCAGAGATGGATCCAGTATATGATCGAATCATCCTCGGTGAAAAATCCTACGATTTTGTGACCGGTACCGAGCAGTTCACCGAGCAATTAATCGAGTACTTTCCTGATGACGAGAAAGCTATTCGAGACTACGTCGCCCTGATTCGCAAAATCAGCAAATTAACGCCTCGTTTCTTTGCCGGACAGGCGATGCCGCCAACATTGGCCAAACTGTACAATCTTATCCGCCCTGCCCTGGTACCCGGCGAATTCTTTAAAACCAGTCGGCAAGTATTGGAAGCACTCACCAGCAACCAGGAACTGATCTCAGTGCTCACCGGACAATGGGGCGACTATGGTCAGGTACCGGCTGACTGCGCCTTTTTAATGCACGCGCTGATTGCAAAACATTATCTGGCCGGTGGCGCCTACCCGGTTGGTGGGTCGTCAGAAATTGCCCGAACAATCATACCTACCATTCAGGCAGCCGGTGGTGAAGTATTCACTTACGCGAAAGTGGATAAAGTGCTGGAAGAGAATAAACGAGCTATTGGCGTGCAAATGGAAGACGGTACCGTGATCAAGGCTGATCAGATCGTCAGTAACATCGGACTAATGGCCACAGCTAACCATCTCCTTCCAGACTGGGCAGGGAAAGCCATTGGTAAAGGACAATGGCCTGATACCATCAAACACTCCAGCGCTCATCTTTGTATTTATGCCGGATTTAAAGGAACTGCCGAAGAATTAGGGTTAGATACAACCAACCTATGGGTTTACCCCGACGGTAACCACGAAGCCAATGTAGACGCCTATCTAAACGACAAAGAGCAGCCATTCCCGCTGGTGTATATTTCGTTTCCCTCCACCAAGGATCCTGACTGGGAAAATCGATATCCGGGTAAGACCACCGTCGAGATGGTGACCGTTGCAGACCATGAGTGGTTTTCTCAATGGGAAAACAGCACATGGAATCAACGGGGGGATGATTATGAGGTTATGAAAAAGAAGCTGTCTCAGCGGTTATTGGATGTTCTTTTCAAACACCGCCCACAACTCAGGGAAGCCCTTGATTTTTATGAGCTATCCACACCGTTATCTACCCGGTGGTTCCAACAAAATGAGAAAGGTGAGATCTATGGTTTGGATCATTTTGTCGAACGCTTCAAGCAGCCTTATTTACACCCAGTGACACCGTTGAAGGGGTTCTACCTGACAGGGGCTGATGTTATGACCGCGGGCGTTGGTGGTGCATTGATGTCTGGCGTAATGACTGCTTCAGCCATGCAGGGTCTGAAAGGGAAAAAGGTTCTTGATCTGCTAAAAAATCACCAGTCAACCATCGCCTGATTCAATAGCCTTTAGCTATAGCTAAAGGCTATTGAAAATTGAAATTCCCCTTAAGTTAAGGAACAACCGTTAGTGCCGACCTCTATATAGCAAGATTAAAGTCATAAAGTCGTGACACAGACCCAAGGCTATCGAAGAGTATGATGCAAATACCAGGGAATAGATCTAGTTTCTCCGGGGGTACCAGCGTAGATCCACCGGAAAATCAACACAGGGTGACTGATAATGGCGAAGCTCCATCCACAAGCACGTCACGTATACCCAGAGCCAATAACAATACAATAGCTACCCCATTATCGAGCAGAAGAGTGTCTCACCCAGGTGCAGGCTCCATACCCTCTACATCACCAAATCAGGATCATCATCACAGCACCATAAAATCAGAAAAATTCAGAGTTCTTCTTTATGACCTAGTCAATTGCTCTAAAAGCCCAGATTCCACAAAAATAGACTCAACTCGCAAAACATTGGCCCGACACAGGGAAGTGCTGCAGTGGATTAAAAATAACGAAGACTTAACTGACGTTCTTCAGAATGCAAATACACCTTTTAAGCTGGAGAACTTGCAGCCGATCGTTACCAGTCTTAGAGACCTTTATAACAAGCCTGATATTACCAACACCCCCCATATAACTAATCTGAGCGATACTCAGGCGCTGGAGTTAATGAACCAAATTCCAGACAGTGCTTTCCAGGAAATTCTCCATCAGCTAGATACAAGCACTCAACAAACTCGCTTTTCCGACTCTGACACACTCCAATCCATGTTAAATCCTGAGACAATCTTTGAGCTTTTTGGTATTCCTCGAAACCTTACGGATTTCTTTCGAAATATGCTGGTGAGATCTTTCGACCAGATGCCCTTTGGAGACCGCCGCTCACTAATCATGGGTCTTCTATCTACACCACTCAGAGCAACTTTAAACCAACAGCTCACATTATTACTTTTATACGGTGCTGGCTCAGCCATTCAGAGAATCGTGCAACTGGTCAGAGATGCCACCCTGGCTAATGCTAAAGCCAGAAAGCTACGCTCTTTTCTCCACGACCTTTTAAAAAGTGCCGGCCTCCCAGAAAGCCAACGGCTTGCAGGTTTACGAGAAACCTTGGCCGAGCATAAAGAACTTTTGTCATGGCTGATTAACAATCAACCAATGGAAGACATTATCAAGCATGCTGAACTACCAAGGCTACCGGGTCAGGTGCAGCAACTGATCCAGGGCATGGATAATTTAAAAACACACATTCGGCAACTCACCAGCCAACACAATATTAATTTGCCCACTTTAAGAACCACTGAAGTACGAGAAGTTCTAAGTCAAGTGCCCGATAGTCTATTTCAGAAGATCATTCATAAAATCAACTCCGAAATACAACAAACGAAATTTTCAGACTCGGATGAAATCCAATCTCTACTAAACCCAGAAACAGGTTTTGACCTGATTGGAGTACCAGAAAATATTGCCGAGTTCTTCCGAATCATCATTGGCAGTTACTTTGACCTGATATCAGTAGAAGACAAAAGACTTTTAATTATGAGTATTCTGGCTTTGCCAATACCCACATCAGCTAACCAAAAACTGGCGGCAATGCTTTATGGTGCAGGCCCAGTGATTCAAAAGGTGTTTCAATTATTTGGCCAAGATGTGAACTCTCCTCAGATAGCCGAAGTGATGCAAGAGTTGAAGGCAAATATCAAACCGTTCTCCACAGAATTGGCAACGAAAATTATTGAAAGAGAGCTTGGAGATAGCATCAATAATCTATTCTCTGAATTTGGTCAAGAACCCATTGCTGCAGCCAGCATAGGGCAGGTATACAGTGCTGTTCTTCGCAAAAACGATGAAGAAGTAGTTGTCAAAGTTCTACGCCCGGGATTGAGAGAGAAAACGTCAAGAGAAATTGTGCTACTCAAAAGTCTGGCGACCACTCCAAGCACCAGAGACCTTGTTGAGCAGCTGGAAAAGTCAATTACAGAAGAGCTTGATCTCACATTAGAAGCAGAAAACCTGAAAAAAGGTGAGCTTTACCAAAAACCCCAAAAAGGACTGGGCATAGTATATTTACCGGATATGCCAACAACCCAGGATGTTCTGGTGATGGAAAAAGCAGTTGGCAGCCCATTAAGTGAGCTGGACGACAGTAAGTTGGACCTGAAGCTTGAGTCACTCGTTGAACTCCTTAATACCTGGTATGGTAACGCGATGTTTGGTGATGGTTTTTTCCATGGCGACCTTCACGAGGGGAACCTTTATTTCCTTCCTGAGCCAATGCGTGGCTACGCGCCATTAGGAAGGAACTATCAATTAACCATCATTGACTTTGGTAATGCTGCCACTCTTAGCAAACAGCAACAAAAAGCACTGACACGCATGAGTATTGCCAACGCACTTCATTATTCGAATGGCATTATGTCAGCAATGAAAAACATTATTCAAATGACACCAGAACAACAGAGACTGGCTAAGTTACCGTTAATGGTTGAATCAGCTAAACTCCTATAAAATCAACGTGGTAGGGGAGTGATATGCAATCTGAACTCTTCCAGAATTTTATTGATTCCATTTCATCATTAAACAGTGAGCAGCGAGACATTCTTAACACCTCGCTCATTAGTGCCCAAATAGAAATTACTGAGGCAGTAGAAACCACTGATTCAGAAACACTTTGCAGTAAATCTTTA
>NZ_LUTV01000007.1:62383-66775 GCF_001646945.1 Endozoicomonas ascidiicola | reverse complement strand
TGGCTGGTTTCCTCCTTTGTATCCACTGTTTTTAATAGCAGAAAAGTAGGTCAGTCATGCCTTTTTCAGGTCAGTTTAAAAGTCGAACATCGCGTCTCATATAATACACGACACTAATCATTCGATATTCAGATTTTCACACACGCAAAAATCGCATTGCCAGAACGACCATCAAGAGGCATTATTTTTTCATAATCGTGCTCGAAGGTGTAAACCTCAAAGTAAGGATCTAACAGACTCTTAAGCTCGCTAAAGCCGATAGCAACCATGGGATGTTCATCCTGCCAACATTGCTTTTCCTGGGGCGTACTTTTTTCAATACTCAGTTTTAACAACTGTTTGTCTCCGCTCCCGGGATAATTCCAACCAGAGCTGAATACAAAATGGCTGTCATCATAATCCACCGTATGACTGACTACGGAAGCGTTACTGATTTTGCTCTTTTCAACGGCATTAAAACAGAACACTCCTCCGTCACTAAGCGCTGCATGCGCACTTGATATACACGACTTAAGTCTTTCAATACTATTACTGTAATGAATGGAATACAGAAAGCAGGTGATAAGATCTACCGGCTGTACAATCGTGAATTCACACATATCCTGCAAAATAAAGTCCGCCTCCGGGCAGCGTACTCCAGCAATGTCCAACATGGGCTGATTAATATCCAGACCGCTGCTCTGATAACCCTCATCAATAAAGTGACGCACATGAGGCCCGGTGCCACAGGCAAGATCTAAATGTTTTGTGCCTTTATTACCGAACAGCTGATGAAGCCGATGTACATAGTCACTCTGAGTTTGATAATCAATGTCTGCACACATTAAGTCGTAGTAGCAGGATAGGTCTGTGTATAAGGCATTAGAAGAGAGAGTAATCACGTACTTTTACCCGAGAGAAATTGGTGGCGAATACTACAAAAAGTCTCGCTGTCTGCGTATCCATGCTTCTACCGCGATATAAGCAATTGCAAAGTCCGTTGCCATGAAGATATAGAGAAAAATACGGATGACGCCAGCACAGCAAGGAGACTTTTTGGTAAAAGCCTTACCAAAAAAATGGACACCTAGTTAACACAAAAAGACAGTGATCGTTTAAAAAGTATAATTATGAAAGGGAAATAAGGAGGTTACAGAAGGGATAATGACGGTGAGGAAGGGATTCAACCCCTTACACCGCCAGATATACACAATACAAATCAATTGATTACGCAAGCATCAATCTACAAAAAGTGCTAAAACTGGTTACTTTAAGTGGTTCTTGGTCAGTTTTGTGGACACTTTTTGGACACATCAAGTTGGCGTATTGCGTAATATATGAACTCTACTTTAGTGATGTAGTCTGTGTAACAAGCAAACTCCATAAACCATCTACCTTTGATCCCAAAAAGGATTTTATTGCCGTTGAACGAACATGGTCCCTAGTTTCCATAAGCTTACCTGATGCTGCAAGATGGGTGAAATTAAAAGTGTCCTTTCACCGGTTACCCTAAGCGCTCCCAGTACTGATCCCATTCACCGTTAGCTCGTAATGTTCTTAAGCCAAGCATTGCTTCAGCGTTCTCGGGTTTCCACCAGGCGCCGGGTATCTTGAGTCGCATTTGCACTATTGAACTGTTCGCACTCTCTATTTCACCAGAACCGATGGGAAGGTTTACCGCTCTCGCTGCCGCATATTCAAACTGACCTGGACGGTTTCTGATGTATCGATGGCATTCCTCAGACTTATTCGCGGCCTTGCCCTTCTTTCCATTTCTATGCTGATCAAGCTCTGCTATGACTGCAYTCACATCTCCTGACTTCATCCGTTCCTGTTGGCAATGCCGCCACTCGATACGAGCCGCCTTTTTATAGCCCACGCACTCTTCTGCTGCATCAGCAAAGTACTCAGAGAGATGGTAATAGTCGACAAGGTAGCTCCCTTGGTTTCCAAACACCCTTTTTGCCTGGCTGGCAATCCAGGTAGCTCCATCACTTACGCAGTGAATAGACGACTTCGGATTAAAGCCTTGTGCTAAAGCACAGTTTAACCACTGATCACCGGCCTTATTAGGGCCTTTCATAGTAGCCAGATGACGCTTATCATTGCTGCCGAGCTTATAGACCTGACAAARCTTGGCTTCTTGCCATTCCGTTTTACGCGTTTTTCGTTTGTCTCCGTCTTCTACGTCATTAAATAGAACAACAGGAATCATACTGCCATCCATTTCGCCCACAAACTGCTCAGCTTCACCGGTGAAGTCCTGAGAATTCTGTTCGGGAATGAAGGTTTCCTCTTGCATGCAACTGGCATGTTCAAGCGTAATAGCACGTACAGACGACTCAGGAATATCTATACCGTAATGTTCGTGCATTTTCTTAGAGGCTGCCTGGAAAGAGCAGTCAGCAGCAAAGTCGACAATTTTGCGTTGAATAGTGAGAGAATAGTCTCTGCAGTGAACCTGGGCAGCATGGCTAAAGGGTCTGAATCGATGTTGATCGATCGTTGGAAGCGCTCAACGACGCCTATTTTTCCGTAAGTGCTGAACCAATGAGTGTTTTTTTTCGAACTTTACTGTCGGGGTGTTTCAGGCAGGCCTCAGAAAACTTCTGATTTTCTTTGCAGGCACCCCAATCAGTAAGAAGCTCGTTACCCATACTACGGAGGTTCTGTGTGACGGCCTCCTCAGCATCACTGGCACGATCGAGCTGTCCAGACTCAGCTTCAACGATATCTAATAGGGCAGACACTCTACGTTCAAGTATCGGGTGGGCAGCAAGTCTATCAGCAAGAGAAACAGGCGAGGACATATTGATCTAACCGCTGAGAAATACTCATACAGTATTGTTCAAATCTTGGTTTTTTGGGGATGAAAAGGCTCTGGTGAGCACATTTAATTTCACCCTCGGTGAATAGTTATAACCTTGCAGCCAAAAATCTACGATCAAGTATCAACAAACATTAATTTAATCACTTAACAACACTGTTGTCCGGTTAAAAATCTGGGGAAGAACTGAAGTGCTTGTCTCTGTTGATCTACGGTAAAATAGCGGTTGTCGAGACAGCTATTTTACAGAACAAGAGAGACAGGCATGAAGCATCATARCAGCGTTTTCCAACAGTTACTCAAAACAATCCCACGTCACCAGTTTCAGAAGGTAGTTGATCGACACAATGGGGATCATCGAATMAGAACTCTGACATGCTGGACTCAGCTCGTTTCCATGATGTTTGCTCAACTGGCCAGCCGCGTTTCCATTCGGGATCTGGTTGAGAATTWTAATGCCTGCCACAACCACCATTACCATTTGGGTGTCTCTCGCATAAAGCGTTCTTCATTGTCGGATGCCAACRGCACYCGGGCGGCCAGTATTTTCGAAGAAACCTTTTTCTTTCTACTACAAAAGGTCAGAAGCCATCTGCCTCGGGGAGCGGGCAATGAAATGGTGCGCCTGATTGATTCCACGACCATGGACTTAAATTTGAACCAGTTTGAGTGGGCGCATTTTCGAAAAACTAAAGGCGGCATAAAGCTTCATACGGTGTATGACCCGAAGGCCGATACTCCCACTTTTTTCGAACTGACCACCGCCAAGAAGAATGACTGCAAAGCGGCTCAGAACCTTCCCATCATGGCAGGTGTCACCTATGTTTTTGACCGGGCTTACGACGACTACAGCTGGTATCACGAAATGACCTGTCAGGGCACGCAATTTGTGGGCAGGATGAAAACATCARCAGTCTATGAAGTCGTMGAATGTCGTGAAACAACAGAAGACTCTATTCTGGAAGACCAAATCATCAGGCTCTCTTCTGACAAAGGTAGAAAAGACTGCCCGGTTGATCTCAGGCGGGTCARGATTTGCCGGAAAGAAGACGGCAAAGTACTGGTGTTTATCAGTAACGATCTGAGGAGAAGTGCTGCAGAGATTGCTGCCTTGTATAAATCMCGCTGGCAGATCGAGCTGTTCTTYAAGTGGATTAAACAGAATCTGAAGGTCAAGYGGTTCCTTGRGCGCAGTGAAAATGCAGTAAAAATACAGGTGCTYAYAGCAATGATTGCCTACCTCCTGCTGCGATTGGCTCAGATCACAACATCCTGCAAGTTGTCGTTACAGCAAATAGCCCGAAGAATCAGTCTTAACCTGACCCGTCGGTGCTCTTTGTTGGAATTATTCAGTGATCCGCCGGATAGAATTGAAGCCAATTTACCCCGAAATCAGGGGAGTCTGGAGCTGGTTTATGCTTAACCGGACAGTAGTGTGAACAATGGGCTTAAAATCTCGTTCTCTGCGAATCGGTGTTTGTCAACATAGTTGTCGCCTCAACTCAGGCAGCTTTACTTAGTTGCCCGTTAATACATTTATCAGGATTAAGCCAGACTTCATCCGGTAGATCCCAGTTTCTGGTTGC
>NZ_LUTV01000007.1:47609-59813 GCF_001646945.1 Endozoicomonas ascidiicola | reverse complement strand
AAAACCATAACGTACGACAATGGAAAAGAATTTGTTCAGCATGAAGAGGTTGCCAAAGCGTTGAAGTGTGACAGTTACTTTGCTGCTCCGTATCACTCTTGGGAAAGAGGTCAGAATGAGAATGCTAATGGGCTACTCAGGCAGTATTTCCCCAAGTCGATGGAGCTTAATAACGTTACAGAAAAAGAAGTCATCATAGCGGTTGATAAGCTGAATAATAGACCTAGAAAATGCCTTGACTACAAAACACCTTATGAGGCTTTCAAAGAGTTAACTGGGATTGATGTAAGAAAAGTTATGGGTTATGTATTTATTACTTGAATTCAAGTTATGCAATCTGACCAAACTTCCGTTTTATGTAAAATCTAAAGTCGAGTTAGTAAGTATTCTACTTGTTAAACGCTCCCCTCATCCCAATAGCCAAAGAAGTCACCAGTAGAGATTGGCACAGGTACAAAAAGCAAGAGCGAGAGGAAGGCATTGGAGATAAAACACTCAATAATATGTTGGGCTATATCAATGCCGTTTATAACTTCCTGAGCCGAAATGCCATTATTGGCTACTGCAACCGCTTTCAGCCAGTGAAGCAGCACAGCAGGGACAAAGGAGCGTTCACCAACTGCCAGGAATCGTTCAGGAGTGCTTTACTGCGCTCAGGGGTAAGAACCGTCCGAGGACAAGCCAGTTACGTTTTACGCCATACCTTTGCCAGCCACTTTATCCTATATTCCGCAGTTGAAACTCTGAAATATCGCTGTAGCCCCTATAGGCCGTGGCATTTGGCTATTTTCCCCACTCACCCATTGGGTGAGCATGCAGGACCGATTGAACCTATATTCCGCAGTTGAAAATTGAAATACCCCTGAAGGCTATGCGATGCATAGGTTTGGACAGATTTAGCCGCTCACCCTTTGGGTGAATACATCAAATCGGCTAAAAGTCAGGTACCGCAAGGGATTTCATGGGTTATATGAGATTCAACTGATGAATTTAGGTTGAACCCATACTCCTGCAAGGGTTGTCAGCGTTTAATGGATTCCAACTGCGGAATATAGGTTTATGATGAATGGCGGAAACATACGGTTACTGCAAAGCATCCTCGGTCATTCAGACATTAAGATGTCCATGAAGTATGCCAAATTCAGCAAAGAACACTTAAACGACGCCGTTAGACTAAATCCATTAAGCAAAATGGACACTTCTTGGACAAATCAGTAATATTGGACTTTTGTTTGGAAGTAAAGAGAAGGGAAATCAAGGAGTTAGAATAGATATATGGCGGTGAGGGAGGGATTCGAACCCTCGATACGGCTACAAACCGTATACTCCCTTAGCAGGGGAGCGCCTTCAGCCTCTCGGCCACCTCACCGTTGTAAATGGCGCGCTCGGGAGGATTCGAACCTCCGACCGCCTGGTTCGTAGCCAGGTACTCTATCCAGCTGAGCTACGAGCGCGTTATACATATACACATTGATCAAAACAAAGCATGATCGCTTTGTTTTCGTTGACTTGGCGCGCTCGGGAGGATTCGAACCTCCGACCGCCTGGTTCGTAGCCAGGTACTCTATCCAGCTGAGCTACGAGCGCCCTGCGTCAACGGATGCGAACTATAGAGATTTCATTGGACGGAGTCAAATGTGGTTTTTACTACCCTTTTCATCACTTTTCTCTTCCGGGATCTGGGCATTAAGGAAGCACTGGCAGTTGCCAATCGATTGGCTCTATACCGTGTTGTGACAGGTACTGATTTGTTTGAGAGAACGGTTTGCTGCCAAAAAATCCCCGATAGGATGAAAGCGGTGATGGGTGTACGGACTTCAGCACCAAGTGTCGCTGCTGGTCGATAAACCGCCCTTTTTTCTGGGCATAACTCCCCCATAGGATAAAGACGATGTGCTCACACCGTTCGTTAAGCAACGCAATAATCCGATCCGTAAACGCCTCCCAGCCACGACCTTGATGAGAAGCCGCTTGCTTATGTTCGACAGTCAACACGCTGTTCAGCAGCAATACACCCTGGTTAGCCCAATGCTCAAGAAAGCCATGGGAGGCCGGTGGTATACCAAGATCGGTTTCAAGCTCTTTGTACATATTCACCAATGATGGCGGAATCCTAACATCGGGCCTAACGGAAAAGCTGAGACCATGAGCTTGCCCTGGGCCGTGATAAGGATCCTGCCCAAGAATAACCACCTTAACCTGATCAAACGGGGTCAAATCCATCGACCGGAAAATTTCACCACCATCCGGGTATATTCGTTTTCCTTGGCTTTTCTCCGCCCTGAGAAAAGAACGAAGCACCTGCATGTACTCTTTCTCAAACTCATCCTGCAGCATGGCTTTCCAGGACGGTTCTAACTTAACTTCCGGCATTGCTAATCCTTAGGGTCTGTTGAAATAGACAATTATTTACAAATACACATCCGTGAGCGAACTAGACTGAACTATCTTGCTATCACGGTAGAGCTTGGATGCTCAACCATAAAAGCAAAATATTTATTTTATATACCGACATAAGTTTAAGGCAGATGTACGCCAATTTTAAAAAATACCAAGTTTCCACTGTTTTTATCGCAGTCATGGTCGTCAGTCATCCAGTTCACGCAAACCTGGAACGAAGAATGGCAATTGAAATCGACAACCATGCCGTCCATTTTGCCATCGCAGATGTCAATACTGATACTGAGAAAATATATCGCCATCTGGATAATGGCTCTAAAAAATATTCATTTAGCAACAGCATTATCCCCCCCGAGGGCGGAGAGCTTAGCACTCAATCAATTACCGAGTTGCAGCAGATTTTTCAACAACTTCGCCGGCGCAAAGATCACTTTAAGGTCAAGAAAGTGAGAGCCGTAGCGCAAAACGATTTAGGCCTTACCTCTAATGAAGAGGCCCTAAAGAAAAGGGTTGCTCGTAAATCCAACATTAACATTAAAATCCTGACTGATGAGGAAAGAGATCAAGTAGATTTTTTCTCGCTCATGTCACTGGCGGAGAGAAGCCAAAAGCTTTCAGCCCTAGTCATTGGTAGCAGCAGTATAGATATAGTCATAGCGAGCCCAGACATCCAGCTGGCGTCATTTAGAATCCAGACAGGCTCATTCAGTTTTATATCCTACTTGATAGAAGTTGTTCAAAAAAAGCCCCCCAAACACAACAACACCCTCACTCCAATCAGCACTCACGATATTCAGCTTGGCATCAACTATTCAAGATATTTATTACGTCGAATTCCTGATGCGATCCGCGATCAATTGGATGGTCAAACCGTATACCTATTGCTTAACAAACCAATGACAGAAAACCCTGAGTTTATTAATGAGTATCAAGATGAGAAGACGGTGCAAAAAAGCACCCTACAGTCCTATCTCAATTCAGAAGCAGTCTATTCAACGGGAAAGAATCAAAAGGGTCAGCATCCAGACCAAAAGCTTGCAAATGCGATTATTATGTTGGGATTCATGGAGGAATTTGACATACAGAGCTTTCATCTAGCAAAAAGGAACAGCACCATCGACATGCTGGAATACCCTGTCTTTTGGCATTAGCTTTTGACATTAACTGTCACTGGAAAAACAACACCTGATCGATACGCCACTCTCGATCAGGACTCGTTTCAGCCTAATTAATTATGAATCCCAAGCATCAATTCTATCTGACGCTTCAGCATCGCACGATACTTATCCAGATGCGGCGATTCAAAACCAGACACCAGCCCTTGATACTCTACTTGAAGAATAACACTGCCAAACAGTTCGGCATCTATCTCAGCATGACGGGAGCCAATGCGGGTAAAGAAGCCTTCCAGACTATCCAGGAAAAATTTCTGATGACTAAACGCTATAGGACGAAGGTTTTCATTACGCAGGCATTCCTGTTGAAAGGCACGCTCTGCTACCAAATAGTCACGGTGTTCACGAAGTTGGAGAAGAATGTATTCAACAGCCAGTTCCGAAATTCGATTAGCGAAGACCTGTCGGTTAGCCGTGTCATCGATCGCGTGCAAATCCTGAATAGCAGACTTCAAACGACTGTCAGAATCTTCCCAGTAAGCCTTGAACGATTGCGCCCCCATCTCAACAAACAGAGTGAAGGTATCGGTAATCAGATCGGTAATATCTTTGAAGTAGTAGGTTGTTGCAGAAAGCGGCACTTCTGCCTCTTTGGCCACAGCCCGGTGTCGAACACCACGAACCCCGTCTCTAACCACTATTCTTAAAGCGGCCTCAAGAATTGTTCTGCGACGCTGTTCGCTATTTACACGACTGGTTTTACGCCCCTGGTATTTCAAATTCATACCTGTGTTGTTGCTTTTCGAGTCACTCGTGTCTGCTACAGGAGCTTCCATTGTTGAAACCATAGTAAGACTGCCTTTACGTCACCTGTTTGTTTTATTGAATTACGTCCCGCACCCGTATCCAGCGATATTATGACTGCACAACCATCCTTTTGTTGCTTATTTATTCTTTTGACAATCACAGTCTGCTGCTGTGTGGTCAACCTCACTTCAAGACAGCAAAGACTGTAAAGAAGGACCGGCATTGATCGTCAAAACCGTTATCGCAAAGATCCACTCCTCACATACAAAACAAGCAGGTAAAACCTGCCTGATGCAATTTCTTTAACAAAGCGAGAAATTGAAAGAGCATTAAAAGCTCTGATTTTCTCGCCTCTGGTGCCTGCTTAACCGTTACTGAGGCTTCATATGCGGGAATAACAAAACATCCCGAATAGACGGTGCATCAGTAAACAACATCACCAATCGATCAATACCAATGCCTTCACCCGCTGTTGGTGGCAGACCATATTCCAGCGCGTTGATGTAGTCTGCATCGTAATGCATCGCTTCATCATCGCCGGCGTCTTTCTCTGCTACCTGTTGCTTGAAGCGCTCTGCCTGATCTTCAGAGTCATTCAACTCCGAGAAACCATTGGCAATTTCACGCCCACCCACGAAGAACTCAAAACGTTCTGTCACAAATGGGTTGTCATCATTCTTACGGGACAGCGGCGACACTTCCGTCGGGTAATCGGTGATGAAGGTCGGGTTGTGCAAATGATGCTCAACGGTTTCATCAAAGATTTCCATCTGGACTTTACCAAGCCCCCAGATCGGTTTTACCTGAATACCCAGTTTTTTCGCAACTGCCGTCGCTGCTTCCAGAGTATCTATATCCGATGCTTTCAGGTCAGGATTGTAGTGCAAGATCGAATCAAACACTGACAATCTGGCGAATGAGTTGCCAAAATCAACCGTTTGCCCCTGATATTCAAACTCGGTTTTACCCAGAACATCCTGAGCCAGCTGCTTCAACATCGCTTCCGTATGATCCATCAGGTCCGTGTAGTCCGCGTATGCCTGATAGAACTCAATCATTGTAAATTCCGGGTTATGTCTAGTAGACAATCCTTCGTTCCGGAAGTTCCTGTTAATCTCGAATACTCGTTCAAATCCGCCCACAACCAGACGTTTGAGGTACAGTTCGGGGGCGATACGCAGGTACATATCAATGTCCAAGGCATTGTGATGCGTGACAAAGGGGCGAGCAGTAGCGCCACCGGGAATCACCTGAAGCATTGGCGTTTCCACTTCCATAAAGTCCTGATCCAGGAAGTAGTTACGGATGCCCTGAATGATTTTAGAGCGGATACGGAAAATCTCTCTGGACTGCTCGTTGGCGATCAGATCCACATAACGCTGACGGTAACGTTGTTCGGTATCGGTCAAACCTTTGTGCTTTTCAGGCAGGGGCCGCAGGGATTTAGTCAGCAGTTGTACCGCTTCCATATCCACAAATAAGTCACCCTTGCCGGAACGCTGCAGGTTACCTTCCACACCAATAATGTCGCCAAGATCCCAGCTTTTCACGTCAGCCAGCGTTTCGGCGGACAGCTGTTTGCGGTTAACGTACAGTTGGATACGGCCGGACATATCCTGCAGTTCCATAAACGCACCACGGTTCAACATGATACGACCAGACACCTTCACCCGGTGCCCTAAAGCTTCCAGTGACGGTTTATCATGATCCTTAAACTGTGCCTGAAGATCTCCGGCCAGGGCGTCACGACGGAATTTATTGGGGAAAGCCACACCCTTTTCACGGATGCCATTCAGCTTTTCCCGACGCAGGGCGACCAGCCGGTTTTCTTCATGAGCTGCTTCAGCTCGATCTTCCACTTGATGTTCTTCAGACATAATAGATAGACGCTCTTTCAGTAACGGTTCAGTCACGGATGGTGCATGCCATCCGAGAATCGAATTACAGACCTTTTTTCAGGCTCGCTTCAATAAACTTGTTCAGATCACCGTCCAACACCTGTTGGGTGTTGCGGGTCTCTACGCCGGTGCGCAAGTCTTTGATGCGCGAGTCATCCAGAACGTAGGAACGAATCTGGCTTCCCCAACCGATGTCGGACTTGGTGTCTTCCATGGCCTGAGACGCTTCGTTTCGTTTCTGCATTTCCATCTCATACAGCTTGGCTTTCAGCTGTTGCATTGCCTTGTCTTTGTTCTGATGCTGAGAGCGCTGGTTCTGACATTGAACCACAATACCCGAAGGTTCGTGAGTAATACGAACCGCGGAATCCGTGGTGTTTACGTGCTGACCACCTGCGCCACTGGAGCGATAGGTGTCTACCCGCAGGTCGGATGGATTGATTTCAATATCAATATTGTCATCAATTTCCGGAGAGACGAACACAGAAGCAAACGACGTATGACGACGGTTTCCGGAGTCAAATGGTGATTTCCGCACCAGGCGATGCACACCGATTTCGGTTCTCAACCAGCCAAAAGCGTAGTCACCAATAAATTGCACCGTTGCGGATTTGATGCCCGCCACTTCGCCGGCGGACACTTCAATAATTTCAGTTTTAAAGCCGTTGGCTTCACCCCAGCGCAAGTACATACGCAGAAGGATGTTGGCCCAGTCTTGAGCTTCTGTACCACCGGAGCCGGATTGGATATCCAAAAATGCACCGTTTGGATCCATTTCACCGGAAAACATACGACGAAACTCAAGCAGTTCCAGTCTTTCGGTGAGTTCATCCAGTTCGTCCACAACATCCTGAACGCCGTCTTCGTCTTCTTCTTCAACGGACATTTCCAACAATTCTTCGGAATCGGTCAGGCCGCCGGTCAGGTCATCAATGGTGCTGACAATGGTTTCCAGAGTGGAACGTTCTTTACCCAGCTTTTGAGCATATTCCGGATCGTTCCAGACATTCGGGTCTTCCAGCTCCCGTTCTACTTCCTGCAGGCGCTCGCTTTTTTGAGCGTAGTCAAAGATACCCCCTAAGCACGTCAGTACGCGCCGTCAGATCCTTGATACGCTCCTTGATGGGATTTACTTCAAACATGTGCTTTTATCACTCACTTTATAAGGACGGACGGGCTTCGTACGCCAAACACAAACTCACCTGACGTGCCAGCCAGATAATCTAAAAACTCAAGAGGGAAAACTGATCAACAAACCCTGCGGTATATACCCAAAGAATTTCAAGTTACTACGCGGCGGCAAGTAAGCGAAGCCCCGTGAGCCTACAATGAGTAGGTGATCGGGGTGAGCGAGCGCGGCCAACAAAGTAGCAACTTGAAAGGCGACGGGTATAACTGGACAATTCTACATTAACCTGCACTGTGTTGAAATGACCTCATGGAGCCCATTTGAGATACCGTTAGTAGAATACAGAACCTGAACTGTCATACTATATTCCTTTCGCCTTATGCTTCTTCTTCGAAGAGTGTGCTTATGCCAGCTAACATCGTTTCGCAAAATACTACCGCACTGGTTGCCGACATCGGCGGCACCAACGCTCGCTTTGCTCTTGCGCAAAATGGACAGATTATTGAAGAGTCCATCCGTGTACTGCCCTGCGGTGATTATTCGAATCTGGATCAGGCGGTTGCCGATTACCTGGCCAACCAAAAGACCGTCGTCGTCCAAGCCTGCATGGCTTTTGCCTGCCCGGTAAATAGCCCTCGTATCAAAATGACCAACAATCACTGGACATTTGATAAGTCGGAAATGAAGGCGTTGCTGGAACTTGAAACATTCAAGGTTATTAATGACTTTACTGCTCAGGCGTTGGCACTGCCGGCACTGCCCGATTCCGCTTTAGTGAAAATCGGTAGCGGAAAAGCCATCGAAGGCACTGCCAAACTCATTATTGGCCCGGGCACCGGCCTTGGCGTTGCTGGATTAAAGCAAGTAGGAAGTCATTGGTTACCTCTGCCCGGCGAAGGTGGCCATGCAGCATTTTCGCCGGTTACACCATTAGACAGCGATATTCTCGCCATTATTCAACAGAAGATGGATTACGTATCCTGGGAAACTGTACTGTGCGGTTCTGGTCTTGAGTTACTGTTTGAGGCGCACAGCATTCTGGCCAGCAATCCAATGACCTTGAAAAATCACGAAATCACGACCCGTGCCTTGGAAGGCGAACCAATGTGTAAGCAGGCATTGGAACATTTCTGTTCGTTACTGGGCAGAGCAGCCAGTAACTCTGCATTGGCACTTGGTGCTCAGGGTGGTGTTTATATTGCTGGCGGTATTATTCCAAGGTTTCCTCAGTTTTTTGCCAAGTCGGGCTTTCGTTCTTCTTTTGAAGTGAACGATAAGATGACAGGCTACCTTGAAGGGACTCCAACGTCACTGATTATGCATGATTACCCTGGTCTGCTTGGGGCAGCTAATGCACTGAAAAATCCATTAGTTTGAGAACAAAAAACTGAACCATTTCCGCAGCTTGTAACAGTAGGCTCGTATACGACTAACCTTACGAGCATAATAACCTGCAGGTGTAACTATCGATTATGCCTGCGGGTCAATGAAAATTTCATAAGAAACTTTATTGTTTGCAACAGAATCCGAGTCCAACTCAAAGTAGTTGTATAAATTTTTCACAGTCGCCTCAGACACTCCTTTCTTCACATCTTCCCTGGAAATAGGAATAACCATGAGCGACTCACCCTCTGCTCGAAACTTCACAGCTTCCTTTTTTATGGACAGATAAACCGTGACTTTTCTAGATTTTTTTAATAAATCACAAGCTGTAAGGGATATCTCATGAATACTCTCTTTACAATCTGCAAATCCCTTTTCATAAACAAACCCAAAACCTTCAGGAATCTCATATTCTTTACGCAGATTCCGTTCAAGAAGGCTATCAATCGTATCAACCACTGCCTGTCGGACAATCTCTGAGCTTGAAACCACTCCTGCGCTCGTCTTATCTGAGGAGATATCTGATAATGGAACTTTAAATTTTATGGCTCCACAATCATCATTTCCATGCATAACAAGAAGCGTTTCTGTTTCTTTTTTACTATAAATAACCGCTCTACGAGAAGCTTTTTCTATTTCAGCTCGGGGGACTTTTGCTTCTAAGTTACGCTCAGAAAGTTGACTACGAAGTAGGGTGCTGACGTTCCTGAAAAGCTGAACCTCTCTCGCGTGCACTTCCCTATCAAACCCACCATCGGTATTTTCGCTGGTTCTTTGCGGCATAAAGCTACCCTGTACCGGCTTCTCAACTTTCAGGGCGCCTGTCTTTCTACCGAAGCAGCAACACATCCTGCAGATCCATGAACTACTCGTACTTCTATGCTGAGTAACACGATGGGAGCTTACTGGCACTATTCCTTCCAACACTCTCTACACTCAAAGAGAACCAAGAATAAACAAGTCTATAACGCCAGAAAAAAACCTTTCACATAAAATGAAATAACTTAACGACCGATATTACACAATAGCGAATATCAGAGTTCTACCACCTCATTCCCATAAGTAACGTAATCCGTAATCACCCCATCAATCCCCAAAGCCAACAGCCGTTCCATTTCTTCTTTTTCATTAATCGTCCAGGCATGAATTTTCAAACCTCGATCTTTTGCGGCTTGGATGACACGGGGCTCCAATATTTCTAATCCGGAGCTGTTAGGAGGAAGCTGCATAGCCACGGCATCCATCGGAATCAAATGAGACAACCCCAGCTTGGCCGCCACAACAAACAAAGTTGTTTCGCCACTGGATGAAGAGGTCGCCACCTCAGGACAAATGGCACGGAACGTTTGAATCGCATCATCATGAAAAGAGGCTGCCAGCACCTTCTGGCTCATTTCAAACTGTCGAATTTTCTGACAAAGGGCGATAGCGCCATTCTCTCCTTCATTTTTAATTTCAATAACCCAACGCTTATGGCCAAACCCGGTAAAAGCTTCATCGATGGTTGGAATGCGGATAGCCAAATCAGCAAAGTTATCGCCAGAAGGTGTATCCCATTTGCCGGCGTTAGCCTTTTTTACTTCTTCTACTGTCATCTCTTCGACAGGACCGCTCAAATCGGTCGTACGATCCAGTGTCGAATCATGAAGCAGAACCAACTCGCCATCTTTCGTTAATTGCAGATCAATCTCTAACACGTCAGCCTGATCCACTGTTGCCTGCTGTAATGCAGCCAGCGTATTGGCAGGTCGTACACCAAGACCGCCGCCATGAGCGATCACCTCTGGCTCATCGACGCCCTCAAAATACACATGACTCACCGGATCCGGCTTTGGCCAAAGGTACGCGCCAGCAACGATCAGAAAGAGAACAAAGAGGGATTTTTTAAGAATCTTCAACGGGACACCTTTTCTGTTATTGTTCTTTGTTTGTTATTATTCAACTGCAATGAAATCTAGCGTGTGTTGTTTACACTTTTTTTACACTTTGATAAAAGTCCATTTACCAGCAGGGCTTACCTTCCCCCAGATAAGCCCTGAATGCAACCACCTCAATTAGAGAGTGTGAAGCACCATATCCTGATGGGGAATACCATCTTCTTCATAGGATTCACCCACAGGCTGAAACCCAAAACTCTGGTAGAAATCCAACAAATACGTCTGGGCTGACATCATCACGGGGTTATTCGGCCATCGCTCTCGACAGACGTCGATGGCCTTGTTGATAATCAAACGCGCATACCCATGTCCGCGCTCATTGGCAGCCACCGCAATCCGCCCGATCGCAGAGCTACCCGTAAACACATCATCCGGTGCCAAACAGCGGGCGCAAGCTATAACGGCTTCATCATTTTTCAGATAAATATGGCGAGCACCAGAAAGCCTATCTTTGGTATCAAGCTCTGGATAAGGGCAAGTTTGTTCAACGACAAAAACATCGACCCGCAGTTTCAGAATGTCATAAAGGGCATTAATATCCAGCTCATTAAATGCTTTGTCGAAAATATCCATTACCGGCCTCTTTGTTTTTTATTACGACTATCTGCTCACCATTATGCCAAATTATTTTGAAAGCCCCTTTGCGGGAAAACCCTTAAAAGCTCAAGTTACCAACCCAAACATCATCGTGGGTGATCACAGTTATTATTCGGGTTACTACCACGGCCACAGTTTTGATGACTGCGCCCGCTACCTGATGCCCGACCGGGATGATGTGGATAAACTGATCATCGGAAAATTCTGCTCCATTGGTTCTGGCGCTTCTTTCTTAATGGCAGGCAATCAAGGACATCGCCATGAATGGGTCAGCACATTCCCCTTCTTTTATAAGGGCCACGAACAAGCACCCGATGGTTACCAGCCCGCCGGTGACACCGTCGTTGGCAATGATGTCTGGATTGGTTCCGAAGCAATGATCATGCCCGGCATCACCATTGGTGATGGTGCCATTATTGGCAGCCGTGCCCTGGTGACGAAAGATGTTGAACCATACTCAGTAGTGGGAGGCAATCCGGCAAAGCTTATCAAATACCGCTTTGATGAAAAAAGTATTGGTCAGCTGCAAGAAATGCAGTGGTGGCACTGGGAAAAAGAGCAACTCAACGCGGTAATAGAGCTACTCTGTTCTTCCCAAATTGGTGATCTTTATCGCTTCTGGCAGGTTGCTGTCGCCGTTTGACCAACGGTCATCATCAAGAGGCATTCCGGGCAACAACATGTTAGGAATTCTAACTTGCTTGTTAGTGATTAATTCACCAGTTTCCTGAAATATACCGTTAAGTAGTTGATCAAATGTAATCGAATAATCCTGACCGATTGAATATTAATTCAGCTGATGACCTGTGCTGCAATAGTTATAGAGAGGTTATGGCTAATTGTGTTTGCCTCGATATACTGTTAACTCAAGCAGTCACAATGTCAGTAATGCTTACTGGTCGGTCAGTGATTTATTCGAAAGCAAATGGTTAACTACT
>NZ_LUTV01000007.1:17768-44639 GCF_001646945.1 Endozoicomonas ascidiicola | reverse complement strand
CAGAGATGCCAGCCAGTCGCTTATAGCGACCATCTCCACGTTGATATGCTCGCTCACAGATCTTCTTTATTGCAGGCCCATTCAGGCCATTATGAAGTCGGTCAGTCTCGGCAAGAAGGCGAATGTCAGCCTTGGAATACTTTGTCTCAAACCCCTTCGTTGTCCGCTGTTTGCGCTTGAGAAGCCCCAGATTCAGGTATTCTTTAATTAGCCGGGTTATTTGCGCCCTGGAATAGCCTGAAGCGACGATCAGATAGCGTTTGATCAGCCCTTTCTCAGGCTTGCTCAGAGTGCGGTATCGAAAGTGTTTGAGAGTGCCTGCAATCCATTGATAGCACTCGTCTTTTGACTTCCAACCAGGCTGTATCTGCGGTGTAGCCTGAAGCAGCTCCTCCACCTGCTGGAGCGATTTGATGAGCCGTGTGTCCATTATGATTTTCATCCAGTAATTTTGGACGAAAGATCAGAAATCACAGGCTCATTTCATTTTGGAAACAAGGGCTCCGTTCAGGCTCATTTCATATTGGAAGAGACTCAACCCCAAAAATACTGATTATTATGTGAATACTGACAATGAGGACCTGCATCAGGTATACCAATCGCACCCGGATCGCCTGCCGGAAGAGCTAAAAGAAATTCACAACAAATTAACTGACATAGAATCTTTCGACGCCAAAATAACTTGTTTTGAAAATGCATTCAGCAAAGGGTTTCCCGATGGAAGTTTTGCAACGTGCTACATAACTTCTCCTGACAACACCGTGATCGAAGGCAACTATAAATTCTACCAGCTCAACTATTCCGGGAAGTCCACTATGTACGTACTTACTGATTCTGGCCTCTGCATTTCGGAGTAAGTTCAGACAATGGAACCCGACTCAATCACCCGTTTAAACGGCGGCAAAGAGTTGAGGATCATCTGACCATAACGAGCAGTGACCAAACGACGATCCATAAGTGTAATTCTGCCCCGGTCCTGCTCCGTTCTTAATAAACGACCACAGGCCTGTATTAAACGAATCGCGGCATCCGGCACCGTGATTTCCATAAACGGATTACGCCCCTGGGCTTCCAACCATTCCGACAACGCAGACTCCACTGGATCATCAGGAACTGAAAAGGGAATTTTGGCGATAATCACGTGCTCGCAGTAATGGCCGGGCAAGTCGATACCTTCCGCCAGACTGGCAAGCCCAAATAAAATACTGACTTTTCCGTCATCAATATTCTGACGGTGTTTTTTAAGCAACTCCTGTCGTGAATAATCGTCCTGCAAAAGAATGTTATCCTGCAGGGCTGCATCCATGCCAAAATGCACATCTTTCATTTGCCGGCGGGATGAGAACAACACCAGCAACCCTCTCGGGTGATCTGTCTCATTAAGCAGGTCGGGCAGCAGCTCAACCAGTTCGGCCGTATGCTCTTCTGCATTTTTCGGGTTCGATAACATGGCAGGAACCACCAGCGAGGCGGCCTCTTGATGCAGAAACGGGCTGGGCACAATCACACACTTGGATTCTGCTGGCACACCGGAGCGCATACGGAAACGACTAAAGCTTCCCAATGCGGCCAGTGTTGCAGATGTGGCAATCACTGCGTAAGCGGGATTCCAAAGGGTTTGCCAAAGCGTTCTTGAGGAGAGAATCGGGCTACTGAACACCTCCAGCTCTTCGCCAAAACTGTTTTCACTCCATTTCAACCAGCGGGCTGATGGCGGTTCACCTTCCGGGTCTTTCATGGTGTAGGTTAGCCAGAGTTGAAAGTGCCCTTCCATTCGGGAGAGCATGCCGCCAATTTCCGGATACAATTGTTCCGCCTGCCAGCGATCAATACCGGGCACATCACCATCCATTGCATCGTTTAATGCACTGGCAACTTTTTCCAGCATCCCGCTGCATTTGCTGAAGCCAGCCTTCAACCGTTCTGCCTGTTGGCGCAATTCTTCCGGGATAACCCCTTCCGGAAAACGGTAATGGGCAACCTGACTTTCACCTTGCGGCGTAAACTGGGTTCTGGGCTCAAAATGCGCAATGCTGTGCAACATTTCGCGGGTGTGACCCAGCGCATTGACCAGAGAGTCAAATTCCGGCTGCAATCTTTCCAGAAGTTCACCAAGGTCACCGGGGAGCGCCTGCTGACTCAACATCTTTTGAAGGTTCCGCCCTGCACGTTCCAACCAGGTGGCCGTCCCTTTGACGCGGGTTTGACAGGTAAAGTGACCGATGGCTTTGTCCGGCAAGTGATGGCCTTCATCAAACACATAAATAGCGTCTTTGGGTTCTGGCAAAATAGCACCGCCACCCAGAGCAAGATCCGCCAGCACCAAGTCATGATTTGCCACCACAACATCGGCATGTTCCAGATCCGCCCGGGCTTTATAGAAAGGACAGTTCTTGAAAAAGCCACAGCGTCGACCACTGCATTGAGCGTGATCGGTGGTAATGGTTCGCCATTGTTGATCTTCCAGGGCATCAGGCCAACTATCACGATCGCCCTCCCATTTTGATGCAGCAAAGGCTTCCAGCATATTTTGATAGAGTGCCAGAGACGATTGATCGCTTTCCAGAGTAAAGCCATCGTACGCAAACATATCCATAAGAGAAGCAGTGGCTTCTTCTTCCTGCAGCAGACGATCCAGTTTACTGAGACACGCGTAACGACCACGACCTTTGGCGAGGGTGTAGGAAAACTTCAGCCCGGTTTTGAGAATAATGTCTGGCAGGTCTTTATTAATAACCTGCTCTTGCAGCGTGACCGTTGCCGTGGCAATCACCAAACGTTTCTTGGCCGCCTGCGCCATCACCACCGATGGCAACACATAACCCACGGTTTTACCGGTGCCCGTTCCCGCCTCAATCACGGTGACGGATGGATCAGAGATGCGATTGCCTTCGCTGTCGGTTTTAATATCGCCAAGGGCCCGGGCAATTTCGGCAATCATCTGCTTCTGCCCACTGCGGGCTTTCAGCTTCTTGCTTTCAAGAAATGCGCTGTACGCTTTCTGGATTGTTTTTTTCTGGGGCTCATCAAGCACTGCGCGTTTCGCTCTGGGGGACTATCAATAAAGTATTCAACTCTGAATGATTGTATCTAATATGTCGGGAGTTACCACCGGTAGATGCCACAGAGCAGAGGCGTTGAGCGAAAAAAATGAACGGAGGATTAGAAAAACTGCCCAACACCCGATGGACTTTCCAGCTGCAATGACAGCTGTCGACACGGAAATGCGCGCTGATAGTCGGCAAACATTTCTTGCAGCTCAACAGAGTTATAAGGCAAAAATGTTTCAATAAAACCGAGACCTTCAATCACAAGGCTTTCTGGCATATTGGAAAGACGATCGTCCATCATTGCGCCTTTGATTCCCGAAAGCCCTTGAAGGTGAGTCAATACGCCCAAGTGCTGCTTAAGGTAAGACGTCAGGCGATAAGCGTCTGTCACGCCAGAAAGCTCCAGAACCAGAGATTGTCTGCGGCGGGACTCAGGCTCAGGCATTTCTGCCAGCCATTCACCTTCTCCACGATCTACCAAAAATTGTTGCAATGTCTTTAGGTAAGCCACTTCGCTCACCGCCAACACTGAACCAGAAGACCAGTGCTGCACCGCTACCTGCCCTGGCTGTAACGTCGGAAACCTTGGTGACCCAGGATAACTGATGCCACAGTTGCCACCTTTATTAACGTAACCGATTTGCCGGATGGCAAAATTGACGAGATGCTCCTCTACCGGCCAGCTTTGCTGCAGGGTCCAATAGAGTAAATCCTCAATCTCGTCGGCACTGACTTCCATTACTTCTTACTTGGCTAGGTATATGTACATATAAGTTACCGTTTTTTTGATCAAATGCGTATTGATACACATCAAATAATAGAGATCTTTTTTTATACAGCGACTTGTTTACGTTATGATTCTTCGTTTCGTCAGCCCATTTCATTGAACTCAGCCGTATGAACCAAACAACATGAAACAAACAGTCACTGAATCTCTCTGCCCCTGCGACTCCCAACAAACAATGGCAGCGTGTTGCGGGCAATATCTGGAAAACCTATCAGCCCCTACCGCTGAGAAGTTAATGCGGTCGAGGTATACCGCCTACACCCTGAACGACTTCCCATACCTGATTGCCACCACGCACCCGGAACAACAAGCTGCTCTGAAAGAGCAACAGGTGTATGAACAAACACCCGACACCTTGTGGCAAAAGCTGGAAATTCTAGACACACAGGCAGGGCAGGAAAGCGACACTTCGGGCACTGTTGAATTCAAAGCCTCATTTCGAGAAGACGAAGATGGCCCCGTTCATGCTCATCAGGAGTGCTCATCGTTCAGTAAAATAAACGGACGGTGGTATTTTATTTACCCAAACCAGCCTTTCCAGAAGATCGGAAGAAATGATCCCTGCCCTTGCGGCAGTGGCAAGAAATACAAAAAGTGCTGCCAATAACACAAGCGGATTGTATTTATCGCACTATCATAAGCGTATACCGAGAACAAGAGACGCAAATCAAAGAAATCACCTTTCTTCTGTGTTAGCATTCCAGTCCTCCATCAGGACTATCCACTCAACTGGGATAGTCCAACAGGCAATGTCTGTATCTCTTCCTTCTGGATTCAGACGTCACAATCAGTCAGGGGGAGCGGACAACTCATGACGAGTTTTCCGGACTGAATAAAAAAACAGCCGTGTGCAAAAGTCAGGGGTACTTTATTAACTCTCTGGCTTTATCCCATGGTAATAAAAGTACAATAACGAGGACTGACAATGACCATTTTCAAAAAACTGGGACTTGCCATTCTGGGGGCCGGTTTCGCTGCTGTATCTTCAACGGCCAGCGCTGCTACCAACCAGCAATTTGTGACCATTGGCACCGGTGGTGTTACTGGCGTTTACTATCCTACTGGCGGTGCTATTTGTCGCCTGGTAAATAAAGGCCGCAAAGAACACGGCATCCGTTGTTCAGTTGAAAGCACCGGTGGTTCTGTTTACAACCTGAACACCATCCGTGCCGGTGAGCTGGACATGGGCATCGTTCAATCCGACTGGCAGTATCACGCCTATCGCGGCACCAGCGCTTTTGAGCAACAGGGCGCCAATGAAAAGCTGCGCGCTATCTTCTCTGTACACCCGGAAGCATTCACCATTCTGGCCAGAAAAGATGCCGGCATCACCACCTTTGAAGACCTGAAAGGCAAGCGCGTAAACATCGGCAACCCAGGTTCTGGCCAGCGCGGCACCATGGAACTGCTGATGGAATCCTATGGTTGGGATCACAGTGCGTTCTCTCTGGTCTCCGAGCTGAAAGCGGCTGAACATGCCAAAGCGCTGTGCGACAACAAGATTGACGCCTTTGTTTACACGGTTGGCCATCCATCCGGTTCTTTCAAAGAAGCCACCACCTCCTGCGACACCGTTCTGGTGAGTGTGACCGGCGACAAAGTGGATCAGCTGATCAAAGACAACCCTTACTATCGCACCGCGACCATTCCAGCCGGTATGTACGCTGGCAATGATAAGGACGTTGAAACCTTTGGTGTTGCTGCGACCTTCGTAACATCGACCGATGCCAGCGATGAAGCCATTTATCAAGTAACCAAAGCCGTGTTTGAAGATCTCACCACCTTCAAGAAACTGCATCAGGCTTTTGGCACTCTGCAGAAAGAACAAATGGTCACTGACGGCCTGAGCGTTCCTCTCCACGAAGGCGCCAAGCGTTACTACAAAGAAGCCGGTCTTCTCTGATCGTGCTTTATAAAGCGGCTGTTTACATAGTCGCTTTTCCAACCTTGAATAAAAAAACAACTTAGGGAACTGGAAAGGAGGATTATACCGGCGTCATCTCCGCGAAGGCGGAGATCCACTGTCGTGGTGGATTCCCGCCTTCGCGAGAATGACGGGGTGCTGGTATTTTCTTAAATGCCACTTCCCTTAGTCCGAAGTCACACATGGCTCAGAAGCCTGATTATATTCGTAGTCAACAGTTGTTCCTTAACGAGTGCTGCCTGAACTCTAAAAGCGACTTCTGTAGTGCAATTAACAGCACTGAATCAGGAAGCGATTGCAGAATTTAAGCACAACCAATAAATCGATTTCCTCCTTTGGACAAGGTCATAAAAAAGAGAACGTACGCTCGCAGGTACTTTCTCATCGTCAGTATTAACAGGTAGTTTATGGACACACTCAACAGCGATAAGCTGAACTCATCACCCTATTCAGAGCCAGCAAACTCTGCTGAACAAATCGTCAACCAATCCGAACAGGGTGGGCGGCAACCTCAGGGGGCGGCTAAATTCATTTTGCTGGGTATCGCCCTGATCTGGTCTCTCTTCCAGCTATGGAATGCTTCACCACTGCCGTATATTTTCAACATCGGCATTTTTAATGATGGCCAGTCTCGAGCCATTCACCTGGCTTTTGCCATTTTTCTTGCTTTCATTGCTTATCCGGCCAGAAAGACTTCATTTTCTAATAAAGTGCCAGTAACGGACTGGATGTTTGCACTAGCCGGCAGTTTCTGCGCCTCCTATCTGTATATTTTTCACAGAGAACTGGCAACCCGTGCCGGCGCCCCGATTACATTGGATCTGATAACCGCTGCAACAGGTATGCTGTTATTACTGGAAGCGACCCGCAGAGCACTAGGCCCGCCATTAATGATCGTGGCCGCGGTATTTATCACTTACGCTTTTGCTGGCCCCTATATGCCAGACGTTATTGCCCATAAAGGTGCCAGCCTTAACAAGGCGCTGTCCCATTTTTGGATAACGACAGAAGGCGTATTTGGCGTTGCTCTGGGCGTGTCCACCAGCTTTGTTTTCCTGTTTGTTCTGTTTGGCTCTTTATTAGAGAAGGCTGGCGCGGGTAACTATTTTATTCAGGTTGCCTTTTCACTGCTCGGCCACCTGAAAGGCGGACCGGCTAAAGCGGCAGTGGTTTCTTCAGGACTCAGCGGTATCGTGTCAGGTTCGTCTATTGCCAACGTGGTGACAACGGGCACATTTACGATTCCATTGATGAAAAAGGTTGGATTTCCTGCCCATAAAGCGGGGGCTATTGAAGTCGCTGCGTCCACCAATGGACAACTGACGCCGCCTATTATGGGCGCCGCTGCGTTTTTGATGGTGGAATACGTTGGTATTTCTTATATCGATGTTATCCGCCATGCGCTTCTGCCAGCGCTGATTTCCTATATCGCATTGTTTTATATCGTGCATCTGGAAGCATTAAAAGCAGGCATGCAGGGTTTACCCAAAAGCGTAACCCGCACCAAAACACAGGCACTAATGTCATTTACCGGCACCTTTGCCGGAATGTGTGTACTGGGCGCTGCGGTTTATTACGGGGTTGGCTGGACTCAGCAATATATGGGTGATCACGCCTTATGGATTATCTCAGTCGCCCTCTTGGGTGCCTACCTTGTGCTTCTGAAGATTGCCGCAGCCCAGCCCGATTTGATCACCAACATTGAAGATGAAATTCGCAGCACTCCGATACCCGGGCCAACCATCAAACGCGGCCTGTACTATCTTCTGCCTTTGGTGGTGCTTCTGTGGTGCCTGACCGTTGAACGCTACTCTCCCGGCCTGTCTGCCTTCTGGGCGACACTGGTGATGATCTTTATCACCCTGACCCATAAGACATTGATTGACTGGTTCCGAAAAGAAAACACCATCACCCATGTGAAGGAAGGCTTTTTTGATCTGATTGATGGTATGACTACCGGTGCACGAAATATGATCGGCATTGGTGTTGCAACGGCGACTGCTGGCATTGTGGTTGGCGCAGTAACTCTGACTGGGATTGGTCTGGTCATGACCGAGTTTGTAGAGTGGGTGTCTGGCGGCAGCATTATACTGATGCTGTTGTTTACCGCCATCATCTGTCTGGTTCTGGGTATGGGTCTGCCGACAACGGCAAACTACATTGTGGTTTCGACGCTCATGGCGCCGGTCATTGTCACTTTAGGTGCTCAACACGGCCTGATCGTACCGTTGATTGCTGTGCACTTGTTTGTGTTTTACTTTGGCATATTGGCAGACGATACGCCGCCTGTGGGTTTGGCAGCCTTTGCCGCCTCTGCTATTGCTCAGTCAGACCCGATTAAAACCGGTATTCAGGGTTTTATTTACGATATTCGAACCGCGATTCTGCCGTTTATGTTTATCTTTAATACGGAGCTGTTGCTGATCGGGGTTGATAGCATTCCACAGCTCATCATTATTGTATTCGGAGCGATTGCCGCCATGCTGGTATTTGCCACTGGGACACAAGGGCATTGGCTGGTGAAAAACCGTTGGTACGAAACCCTTGGCCTGCTGCTAATTGCCTTTACACTTTTCCGCCCGGACTTCTGGTGGGATAAAGTCTATCCGCCGTATAACACCTACGAAGGAGCCGCCATTGTCGAACAGGTTGAAGCCCTGCCCGATCAGGCTGGAGCAAGGCTTTGGGTGACTGGTGAAACACTGGAAGGCCGGCAGGTGACGCAGATGGCCATTCTGCCCGCAGGCGATAAAGGCCTCGCTGATGATCGCTTCCGCAACATGGGTCTCGAAGTTCTACTGAATGATGATGATTTGATCATCGATATGGTGGACTTTAACAGTGAGGCTCAAAAAGTCGGTATCGATTTTGACTGGCAGATCCTAAAGCTTGAAGTTGCGGCAGAACGCCCACCAAAACAATTGGTCTGGATTCCTGCGTTTCTACTTTTATTATTGATCTATTTTGGACAACGTCGTAGACAATGATAACAACCACTGGCTTCAGATTTTTCTGAAGCCAGTCTTTTCCAGTAACTCTTGCTTCAGATTCTTGTTTTAGACTCTTGTTATAGAGAGCCGACGGATAAAATTCTCCAATCTGGCAATATCCATTTCGCTAATAAGCGACAATATAAACCCAACAATATATTGAAAGCTGTCGTCCTGTTGAAAACTCAGCAGATAGCGTTTTAACTGCTCTAAATCGCCCTGATCAAAAAGAGAAATAACGGTATCAGAAAATACACTCTTTTCTTTTAGCTGTAACAAGACACACTCTTCATTCCATACTTCGGGTGTTTCAAATGGTTCCGAAACATCACCAATGAACTGCACCCCCAGAAGCCTTCCGACTTTCTCAAACATAACACCTGCGTCCACTGGTTTAGCAATGTATTCATCAAACCCATGACCAAGCAACTGTTTTCTAGCCCCCTGGCTAACACTGGCCGTTACCGCAATAATTTTAAGATCACCGGCGGTAGGCAATGTTCGAATCAGCTTTATTGCTTCTACACCGCCCATCACTGGCATCGCAATATCCATCATCACCAGATCGAAATGGGTGTTTTTGATTGATTCGACAGCTTCAACCCCATTGCGCGCAGTCATAACATTAAAGCCAGCAGAAACCAGTAAAGCGTCGAGCATTTCCAGGTTGCTACTGACATCATCAACAACCAACACCATAATCTGCTGACACTTGCTGTCGAGAGATGTATAGCCTGAGGTATAAGGAGACTCACTCACCCGCTTCCCACCTTCATGACTGCCAGGCACCAATGGCAGGGTAAATGAAAAACGGCTCCCCTTTCCGGGCTCACTGACAACCTCAAGCTGGCCTCCCATTGCCAGAACCAATCGGCGACTGATCGCTAACCCAAGGCCAGTGCCACCCATCTGATAATCAAGGTGTATTTGTCGAAAGGGCTCAAATACTGCTTCCAAATCACCGGCAGCAATGCCAACACCGGTATCACAAATCGCAAAATACAACTGCGCCTTAGCGATCGAAACATGGCATTCCACCCAACCATTTAATGTGTATTTAACACCATTACTGATCAGGTTAAGCAACACTTGTCGTACTTTTATCTCATCGAGCATCACAATATCAGGCAGTGATGGCTCAATAATCAACCGTAGATCAATCCCTTTACTGTTGGCTCTCTCTAATAAGATACTTTGTACACCTTTTAATAATGCCTTCAGATCAACCGCCGAGAAATGCAACTCAATCTCACTGGATTCGATCTTCGTCAGATCAAGGATATCGTTGATCAAGGACAGCAAATGCTGCCCACTGGCTTCTATCGTATTCAAACTCTTACGTTGAGCCCTGTGCACGTCAGGGTTTCTGAGCAGCAATTGAGCATTCCCCAGAATTCCGTTCAAAGGGGTTCGAAGCTCATGACTCATATTGGATAGAAATAATCCCTTGGCGAGATTCGCCCGCTCTGCAGCCTCTTTAGCGCTCAGTAGCTCATCCTTTATTCGCTTGCTTTCAGTCACATCCCGAATAACCATGGATATAAGGAGACCGTCGTCCATTCGCAAGGGGTTACTGGTGATTTCCACAGGAAAGACCCTGCCCTCTTTATTTACCGCTTCCGACTCAAAGCCTTCAAGACAAAGCGCTTCCCAGCTGGCTTTGGTCAGATCGCTCAGCAGTGGATGCCGGGAGCGGCTGGCAATGGGCGTGAGAATATCCAGAGGCAGATTCACCAGTTCTTCCCGATGATAACCAAACAAGGCTTCTACTCTTGAGTTCACCATACTGATAATGCCTTCCGGCGTCGCGATCACCGTGGCATCCGGTGCACTGTCCAGCAGCAACTTAAATTTCCGGGTATCACTGACCCGATCAGTAACATCATGAGCCAGCCCCTCGATCTGATACTGTCTTCCCGGAAGATCCCCCATGTCACTCCAGTAAATTTCCAGCTGCCGCACACTGCCATCGATGTGTCGTACATCCAGCTCAAAAGCATGATCACCACATCCCGCCATCACCTCCCGAAACTCCTGACGAAAACGATACTGGCTATCCTGCCCTTCCAGCAATCCCATTAGCGGTCGGAGGAAAGCCTGTTGAGAATACCCAAGAATTGCCAGTATGGACGGACTGACATGAGTCACGCACCCCTCTTTATTAAGATTGAAATAGAAGTACTTCCCTTTCACCTTGCCAAGGAGGTGGCCAATATTATTCGTTCTCGCTTGATGCAGTGCTTTTTCACGATCACATAAACGGTCAGCCAACTGCTGGAAACTTTCAGTCAGACTGCCAATTTCATCTTCGCTGAATTTTTGAATCGATGGTTTAATTTGCCGGAAAGCAAAATCATCCATCACTCTTTTCAATCGAACGATTGGACGTGTAATTCTGACCGATACCAGGCTGGCACAGGAAAAAATGAGTGCAAGGGAAAGCATCATTAACAGCGCATTGATCTGAGCATCATCAAGCACAGAGGCCAGCACCACTTTTTTGGGAGCATAACTGATCATCCACCAGGATACCGGGTTGATTGGCGCCCCCATTAACCAGTATTCATGATGACGAGCCGGTACCCATCTATTTCTGAACTCGGGCTCACCCCGGGCAATCAAATCCTCCAAATCATTCCACATCCCCGGGGAACCATAATAAAATTGACTCTCATGGATCGTGTCAAGTGCATGCCTTCTAGGGGTTTCACTGTCCGTTTGCAGATACTTTCCAGCACTGTTCACAATGGAAAAATTCGCAGTTTCTGATTCTGCATCCAAAAGATGATGTCGAAAGTCTGATAAATTAATATCAACCCAAAAATACCCCTGCAAACCCGATTCGGATTTAATAGGAATAATATAACTGACCAACCAACCTTCTTTAGCGCTGCCCCGGGGAGACGTCCAAATACCATCGCTGTCTGCATTCGGGTTCGCCCACAGTAGCTGTAATGGAAAAAGCGATCGCTCTTTGGCTTCCTTCAACAGAACCTTACCGTCAATCCTGTTGGCCCTCAAAATATCCCAGTGATGATACTGACCATCCCATTGAGCATAAGCAGCGCCACGAAGCAAAGGATCCCGTTCTATAAAATTTTGCAGGTACGCATTAATTTTTTGCTGATCCGATGAATGGATCTCTGTCAGCATATCGGACATCAACGAGGCCATATTCATTACTAGCTGAATATGGCTACCGATTTTATCCGCACTGTGCCAAACCTGCTCAACCAGTCCTTTAGCTACTTCGTGAGAAGACTGCTGGAGGGAACAGTAAAGATGAATCCCAAACAGCAGGTTATAGAGCAGGGTTACCGGCACCACTGTGAAGAATATAATTTTTTTTCTGATGGAAAACTGCACTGGTCATTTCAAGGCTATAGGCAAAGAAAGCTAAGGATAGACCAGCACTCAGTTACTGCATGGCGTTTGATGCTAAGGATTTGCCCTGAAATAACATCCACATTTCAATTAACGTTGTCCGAAAAAGCTGGAGCCACTCGCGCTTTTGCGGACCACGGATCACGGACTACGGATAGAGGTCTCAACGATGCTTCAAGGCCTCAGTAAATGTGGATCTTTTTGGGAGCAGGTTCTAACCAGATATAAACCTAACGCTTTACCAAACTCTGGCAATTGAAGGCATTCTTCATTAGCGGGAGAGAGAACCGACTCACATCAAATGCACCGCCTTCCAACCATGCCAGTGCATCGTCATTATTCACCACAGCAGGCATTCGCTCACCAAGTACGGATAATTGTTCAGTGGCGGGCATCGTCAACACAGCACAGGATTCAAAACTGAGAGTGTCGTCTACTTGATAGCGCTCCCAAAGGCCAGCCATCAGCATGAAGGGTTGCGTTTGACGGTTAATTTTCCAGAGTTGGCGCCGCTGATCAGGGCTGTGATGCCATTGGAAATAACCATCTGCCAGAATCAGGCAGCGCCTTTTATGCCATGCCTCTTTGAACATTGGCAGCTGACTGGCGGTCTCCACCCTGGCATTCGCCTGAGCTTTTGCAAAGTTATCCAGCCAGGATGGCGCTAACCCCCATTTGGCTTGAGCTGCCTCAGGACGTTTTTTTTTATCTAGCCGAATCATCCAGACCTGTCGTCCGGGCGCGATTTGCTGCAATGGGTTGTCAACAGAAAACGTGCCCAACCCGAGAAACCCCAGATCAACTTCTGCCAAATTGAATGAATAACGTGTACACATGATAATGATCAGGGCTCGTCAAATATGGGGGTTGCCGAGAGATAATCATCAATCAGCTGCGTTGCCAGAAGCGCATCCTCTGCCGGAACATAAAGCCCCAGCAATCCAATGGCCGGCAGCTCACCCATAGCACCGGTAAGGTCAACGCCTGAGAGATGGCTGTGGATACGTTTGCTGTGCAGCATATCCTTCAGACACTGCCCTTCAATCAAGGTCGCCGGTGTATAGATATGAATCATTTCAGATACAACGTTTCTAACTGAGTGACTAATTCACCGGCCTTCTCACGCTGTTGTTCATTGAGCATGCCCATTAATGTTTGCTTTTGTATCTCTGCCTGTCCCGCCAGCGGATTGTCTTTATGAAGGCTCAGCTCTGTCCACATATAAGCGGCAATTAAGTTACGATCCGTACCTTCGCCATTCAGGTAGGCTCGTCCCAGCTCATACTGCGCTTCCGCATTCAGCCCATCCCGCCCTGCGGCCTGCTCAAAGAAGGTAAACGCTAAATCTCTGTTCTTGCCAGTACCCGCCAGGCCATCTCGATAAGCCCGCCCGATCAAGAGTTGCGCCTCTGCCCGAGTTGCCTGATCTCCCTTACGGGCCACTTCCTGAAGCGTTTCAACCGTGGATAAGCTACTGTCCAGCCCGCCCAGTTGAGCAACTTCAACCAGCGCCCCAAGACGCACTTGAAAATTCTGCTCAGACTCTGTCGCTATTGCCTGATTTGCCCCAAGGGCAACCACCAGCATTAAACAACCAATCATTCCGTCAATTCGCTTGGACATGATGAACCTCTGTTTTGTGGTATTTATATTCCAGTTGCACTGTATTTTATGTCAGACTCTGAAACGGTGTAAAACACATCGTGTTTACAATAAGCGACAGTGTTTATACAGACCACAAAAAAATGAATGGATATACTCCACCGGTTATCCGCCTGAACTGTTGTGAACACGCGCGCCCATGGAAGCTTTTGACGATATCCGCCCTTACTTTGACAATGAAGTCCGTCAAACCCTGAACCGCTTACTTCAGGATCCGGATTTATTGGATGTTCTGGCAAAACACCGCTACCCCAAACTGGCTCGCCTATTGCCCGCCATAACCCAATGGCTGACATCGATTGCACTTAAGTACAAAACTCGTCACATAGATGATGTGCATGCTTTCCAAGGGTTAATCGAGCCATTTCTCACCCGGGTGATTAAAACAACCACCAGCCGCGTCACCTTCTCAGGCCTCGAGAAACTGGATAAAGATAAAGCCCACCTGTTCCTGTCCAACCATCGGGATATTGTTCTCGACCCGGCACTGGTGAACTATGCGCTCTATCAGAATGGTATGGAAACCTGTCAGATCGCCATTGGTGACAACCTGATCAACCGCCCCTTCGTCAGTGATCTGATGCGACTCAATAAAAGCTTTATTGTGAAACGATCTGTCACCGGCCGGCGGGAAAAGTTTTTGGCTTTTCAAAACCTATCCGCTTACATACACCACTGCATTGATACAGGTCAGCCCGTATGGATTGCTCAAAGCGAAGGTCGAGCAAAGGATGGCAATGACCGTACCGACCCAGCCATCATCAAAATGTTCAACCTGAGCAAGAAAAATAAGTCCACGTCCTTTGCTGACAATATTCGATCCTTTAATCTTGTGCCGGTTTCTATTTCCTATGAATACGATCCTTGTGACATCAATAAAGCGAGAGAACTGTACGAAAAAACAGAGTCCGGCCATTATCAAAAAGAAGATGATGAGGATTTACGAAGCATCGTGACGGGTATTGAAGGTTTCAAAGGCCACGTTCATGTGGCCTTTGGACAACCACTGACGGACAGTTTTAATGATGCCGGTGACGTTGCTCGGGAAGTAGACCGGCAAATTCATCATAACTACCAATTGCAGCCATCCAACTTGCTGGCTTTGGAAACCCTTGAAGGGGATTCGTTTAGCACCGAAAATGCAATTGAGTCGCTATTCCCCAACATTAATACCAAGAAAAAACGAAGCGAGTTCGCCAACCGGCTGGAAAGCTGCCCGGAAGCCCACCGCCAAGGGTTTCTCAAAATGTACGCTCAACCAGCAATCAATCGCTTTGGTTATGATGCAGAAAGTGTAAACCATGAAGAAACTTGAGCGTCAAACATGCAAAGTGATACTTACAAAATCTGCGTGATGATTCCTACCGGATTCGTTAACGCTGTGAAGGATGCTATGTTTGCTGCCGGTGCCGGTCACTACGACAATTACGATCAATGTTGTTGGGAAACCGCAGGCACCGGACAATTTCGTGCCCTGGCGGGAAGTCAACCGTTCTCAGGATCCCAGGGTGTCGTGCATCAGGAAGAAACCTGGAAAGTGGAGCTCATCTGTCATCAAAAGTATCTTGAACAGGTGATTGAGGCATTACGACATGCTCACCCTTATGAGGTGCCCGCTTTTGATATAACCCCGGTATTCCTTACCTATCCCTCCGCTCCGCAGGTGGATTAACCGCCTCTATTCTCATGGGGAATACGCCTGACTGGCGATCAGAAAAGTAATATTTCAACGTTGTAGCGATAGTTGAGAAAGCCAATGCATCCCAGGGAATTTCCTCTTCGGAGAACAGCGCCACCTCCTCACTCTCATCTCCCGGTGCAAATTCAGGACGTTCCAACGTCGACAGGAAAAAGGCCGATAAATGCCCGACATGAACCACATTAAACAATATATAAAGTGATTCAATGGTCACATTGGCGCAAGCCTCTTCCCAGGTTTCCCGAAGCGCACCCTGCTCAATGGTTTCACCCAACTCCATAAAACCACCCGGCAGCGTCCAGAAACCTTTTCTGGGCTCAATCGCCCGCTTACATAACAGCACCTTACCCTGATAGACCGGCAGGCAGCCCGTCACCACCCGGGGGTTTACATAATGAATGGTATGGCAATGATCACAAACATCCCGTTCTCGCTGATCACCTTCCGGCACTTCTTTTCGGGTCTGATGACCACAGGCACTGCAATATCGAATGGCGGACCCGATCATTAGCTGTTACTCCCTGTTTTCTGACGCGCTTTCGCAACGGCTTATCTCCAGAGTAACAAACCCCATAACAGCAAAAAACCATCTTAAGAAATTAAATCCTTTTTACCGTAATGCCAACCTTACTTGCTTGCTGACGCACAGACTCAGCAGTCGAATCCGGTGCAATGTTCGTTTCTCATGGAAACACCTATAGAAAAAACGTTAGTGCTACTAACTGGTTAGTTAGGGATTCAAGGAAAAACATGACTCACAATATCCGGCCACTTTAATACATCGAGATTTAACTTCATGAACGCATCCTCTCCTTTGCCCTTAACAATTAGCCAAAATGTCGATTCACAGGCTTTTTTTGATACGAAAATTCCACTTAATAAACCAGCAGATAGGAAGGGCAACCCTCACTCTGGCAACGCTAATGCTAAACAAATTCCTCTACCAGCATGTTTTGATACAAGCAAACCACTAAAGGTACCTACTGACACCGGCAAAAGTAATCACCAAGGAAGAGCTGTTTCTAAACCAGCAGCTAATCAAATAGCACTTATCAACCCTACACCTCCCGCTGATGTTAACGCGCCCCAAAAAAAATCCTTATTCCAACGCTACATCTCCTACCCCGGCAAGGTAGCGTTTCATTACGCCAGGATACTCTCTGACGTAGTCACCACAGCCACAGCATGTACAGTAGGTGCTATAATCGCTTTTGCCGGCCGTACGGTCAGCACGCTGGCGACGGCACCTGTTTCCTTATTAATCAAGCTTGGTGAGTGCTGTGGTTTAGTAAAAGCGGGAACAGCAGGAAAGGTTTTTGATACTGCCAGACATTACGGAATGACAGCAGGCCTGCATCTTGGCTATGCTACTGGTAAACTGGCGGGACGATTGATTTCTCTACCTGCCAGCCCAATCCCTCTTATCATTGGATTTGCCTTTGGCGCAAATGATTCTACCCATAACAATTTTAACCGTATAGAAAATAACCAAGCAGGGTTAACCACTTTCCTTAAGAAACTGGCCCAAGATATTCTTGAGAATCCTGAAGGAGCATTTACAGATAGCCAGATGCAGGCTTTAAAAGCAGTGCAAGATAGAAATAACATACAGTTTATAGACCTTTCAGACGCGTTATTTTCAGTATAACGGCTAAGCCGTTTAGAGACTGTCGCAAAAGGATTTCGCTCGCTACCTTGTGCGACAGTTTCTAGCTCAAAGCAACCTTATAGATGAGAAACCCGATGAAACGTTTGTAGGTGCTAAGGGAAGTGGCATTGGAAAACCTACCACCGTTCGCACTGAGGCTGTCGAAGTGCGGTGCAACCATCCTTCGACAGGTTCAGGATGAACGGATTACCTGGTATTTTTCTAACTGCCCCTACCCTAAGTAGGTGATCATTTGGAATCGAATATTTCTGGTTCATTGGGCAGGTACCTGACAACGCTTAACGACGGAAGCATAGCAAGCTGTGTGACCAGAGTTGCAACGCTGACAAGTGTTTGAACAAGGAGTCAGAAAATATAACTTCATGTGATCACCTATTTATGCGTTATTAAATCACTTCTCCCTTAGACCCATCTCCGCTTGACACTGATTGGTACATTTGAATATTCATTTTATTCCCCAAGTGCTCATTCAATACTGGATAAATCCGCTGCAGCTTCTTAATATAGATCCAAGCCCTTGGCCAGGATGCCTGAAGTTACCCTTATGTTAAAACAGGTTGAAGAGCGGCTGAATCACCATCAGCCCAGAATAGTTGGCACACAACTTCCCGAAGCGGCAGTACTGATACCAATAACAGACAGCCCAGAACCCGAGCTGGTATTTACCCGCAGGGCAACCCATATGAGCACCCACAGTGGCGAAGTCGCGTTTCCGGGAGGCAAACGAGACCCGTCGGACAAAGACTTGATCGATACTGCGCTTCGCGAGTCCTACGAAGAAGTTGGATTGCCGATGGAAAAGGTTCGTGTCATTGGCCAGACAGGCTCAGTGGTTTCGCGCTTTGGTCTGGAAGTCACTCCCATCATTGGCATCATTGATGCCAACACGCCACTGAAAGCCAACATGGATGAACTGGATCGAATTTTCAAAGTGCCAGTCCGTTATTTTCTGGATGAAAGTCACATCACCTTCAACCACTGGAAACTGAAGGATCAGGATTACATGATGCCTTCCTTTTATTATCAGGATTATCTGATCTGGGGTTTGACAGCAGTGATGCTGGTTGAGTTTCTGAACATTACTCTGGATGCCGACATCGCTCTGGATGCGCCTCAGTTTCACAGCCATTACCTAAGGCAAAGGGCTTAATCATCAGCGGCTAACCCGATCAACCCCTTTCTCAGTTTTGGGTAAGCGGTATTTTCTGACAACCAGATTTCCAAAAAAGCTCTGGACAGAGCCGGATCATCCACCTGCCCAATAAATTGATGACCAAAGTAGAACTTCCCTTTCTCGTCCTCGATCACAAAGACCAGTTGATCGCCTTTTTTAATATCAGGCCAAAAAGGCGACAGTATCGCCAACCAATGACGTCGAAGTGCTTTGGAATAGTTCAAGTGGCGCCACTGATCATCCGTCGCTGACAGCAAACTCTTTTTCTTAATGTTACGTTTGTAATCAATAACCAAGGCAACCGAAGATTCAAACCACTGGTTTTCGTTGTATTGCCCGTCCGGAGTAAATAATCTGGCATCATAGATATGCCATAACCCCCACCATAAAGAGGAAGAACCGACGGGCTTCCAGCTTTCCCAAGAATGATCTAAAGAAGAGGATTCAGCACTGAACAGTGGCTGACTGATGATCAGGGCAAGCGTTAGACACAAGAAACGCAGAAAAAGACCACATCCGCTGTAAACCGATCCCATGAAAAAACCTTTTTATCTGATTACCTTTTCATCACTTACGTATCGGCTTGCTCAGCAGTTCACCAGAACTGCTCAGTAACAGCAATTAATCCGCCAGAAACATACGAACACTTTTAATCCGGTTATCTCTCACCTGCAGAATTTCGAAACGATAATTTTTCACTTTCCAGCAAACACTGGCATCGGGAATCACCTGCATTTCTTCAGTGATCAAACCATTAATGGTGCGGGCATCATCAGTTGGTAATTCCCAACCCAGAAGCTTATTCACATCACGAATGGAGGCAGAGCCATCGATGATATAACTGCCATCGCCCTGAGGGGTGATCTCCTGACTGCTGTCGGAGACATCTGTCGTAAAGTCGCCAACAATCTCTTCAAGAATATCTTCCAGTGTTACCAAACCCATGATATCGCCATACTCATCCACCACCAGCGCCGTGCGTTCTTTGGCTTTCTGAAAGTTAAATAACTGAGTATGAAGTGGTGTGGTTTCCGGAACGTAGTAAGGCTCAATGGTTTCCTGCAATAAGGTTGCCTTATTCACTTCTTCCAACGTCAGAAGTCGTGCGATTTTACGCATATGAAGCATACCAACGATATTGTTGACATCACCACGATAGACGGGCATTCGCGTGTGCTGACAGTCTCTGAGCTGGTGAATGATGTCTTTAATACCGTCTTCAATATCGATGCCATTGATTTCATTACGGGGCACCATGATGTCATCAACACTCACCTTTTCAAGATCGAGAATACCCAGCAACATGCCTTTACGCTTGGTGGGCAATCTTAATCCGGATTCATTCACCAGCGTTCGAAGCTCTTCGCTGGTAAGATAATCTTCACCTTCCTGCCCTGGTCGTATACCAAATGGACGCATCAGCAAGGAACAGATCCAGTTGACCAGCGCCACCACCGGGTAAAGAATCTTCAACATCGGCGTTAACACCAGTGATGAAGGAAAAGCCACTTTCTCTGGATACATGGCCGCAATGGTTTTTGGTGTAACCTCGCCGAAAATCAGCACAACAAAGGTCAAGCCCAGCGTGGCGATAGCAATGCCGCTGTCACCCCACATGCGCATAGCGATAATCGTGGCAATGGCTGAAGCGAGAATATTCACCAGGTTATTACCAATCAGAATCACACCGATGAGCCGATCAGGTCGATCCAGAAGTGCACTGGTTCTTTTGGCTGCTCGATTACCTTTACGGGCAAGGTGACGAAGGCGATAGCGGTTGATGGCCATCATCCCGGTTTCAGAACTGGAGAAAAATGCAGAGAACAACAGCAGGAAAAACAGTGCGCCAACCAGAACGCTAAGGGGAGCTTCACTCAAAAAGGTATGCCTTTAGGATTTACGAGTCTAATTATTTTATCTCAAACGCATTATTGAAAACAGGACTGACCTGAAATCACACAATCCAGCACCAGCCTGGAACCAAAATAGGCCAGCACTAGAAAAACGACACCCGCCAGTGTCCAGCGAACCGCTGTCTGCCCACGCCAGCCAAAACGCCAGTGTCCCACCAGCAACGTGGCAAACAACCCCCAGGCCATAAGCGACAGAACCGTTTTATGCACCAGCTTCTGGGCAAACATGTCTTCAAGAAATAGGAAACCACTGCCCAATGACAGCGTTAACAGGAAGACGCCCAGCCAGAGAAACTCAAATAGCAGTTTTTCCATGGTCTGCAAAGGCGGCAGGGTTTTCATGGTATGTCGATGAGTTCGGAGTTGATGCTCCTGCCAGGAAAGCAACACAGCTTGGCAAGCGGCAACCATCAAAACCCCATAAGCCATCACGGACAATAAAATATGAGCCACCATCTCAGGAGCCGGATTCCAGACAATATGTTCCGCTGGCGACCAAATCGCCAGGACAATCATTGCTATAGAAATGGGTAAAATAAGAATCAACAAACTTTCTGAGGGCTTTTTGAGGCTACTGACCAACACCAGTAATGTCACCATCAGGGCGGTTAGAGAGCCCATGGTGAACACACCAAGATTGATGCCTTCTCCGGAATGAATTGAGCCATAAAGAGACAAGGCGTGAAAGATGACACCGATCGTCGTCAGTAATAGAACCAACCAACGGGGAAAACCGCGACCGGTGGTTCGCAGTCCCTGCCCAACAGAGCCAGCCAGATAGCTACCAAGCGCCCCCATACTGACCAGAAAGCCACTCATTCAATAAGCCTATAATAATTAATTCGAAAAGCACGCCCATCAGGGGCTGATAAAATCATTGTAATTTTGTCATATTCCCGAATGGGAAACAAACCTGACTTACTATTTAACGCCAAGACTGTTAATATCCGCGCCGCTCAAGGCCGTGCCCTGCTGTGTCCCCCTCCCTTTCTGCCCGGGTCAAGTACTGGCATGTATACTGATACAAATGCAAAACCAAAGTTCTACTCTTCATTATTTAGCCGCTGAAGCCAAAACCCTGCTTCAGCTGTCTTTACCGATCATCATTACCCAGCTGGCCACCAACGGCATGACCTTTGTGGATACCGCCATGGCAGGCCAAGCCAGTGCTGCCGATCTTGCCGCTATCGCCGTTGGCAGCAGCCTATGGCTGCCAGCGAGTTTGCTTCTCCGTGGTACCTTGATGATACTGACGCCGGTCACTGCTCATCACAGAGGAGCCAACAATCAAAAAAGTATCACCGCGGATTTGGCACAAACTGTCTGGATTGCTTTGTTGTCTGTGCTGGCACTGGCTTTTTATCTGAACAACGGTGAAACCATCCTCAATTATATGAAGGTGGCACCAGAAGTGGTTCCTACAGCAGTAGGCTATTTGAATGCTTTGGCTTTTGGCCTGCCGGGAATAGCCTTGTTTTATACCCTGAACAGTTTTCTGGAAGGGATGGGTAACACCCGTGCGCCGATGGTGATTTCAGTAGCAGGCTTACTGATTAACATCCCGGTCAACTACGTCCTGATCTATGGCAAATTTGGTTTTCCGGCCATGGGTGCCGTTGGCTGTGGATGGGCAACCAGCCTGGTTTACTGGCTGATGTCACTGCTTATGTTTGCCTATATCCGTTTTCATCATCGCTATGCTCATCTGGTTGACTTCAAACAGATGGTGCCAAGCTTGGGTAGAATCAAAGAACTGCTTCGCCTCGGCCTGCCCATCGGCATTAGCATTTGCATGTGTGGCAGCATCTTTGCCGTCATTGCCCTACTGATTGGCAAACTGGGCGCCAGTAATATTGCCGCCGCCCAGATTGCCCTGAATTTCTCCAGCATGACGTACATGATTCCCATGAGCCTCTCTTTCGGCATTACCATTCGAGTCGGTTTTTCTCTCGGGCAGAAAAACACATGGGAAGCCAAACAGCGGGCAATCAGCGGCGTCATCACAGCAATTGCACTGGCTGGCATCTCAACAACCTGTATTTTATTGTTCCGTGAATCCATAGTGAATCTTTACACCACCGATTCAGCCATCAAACAAAGCGCCATGTTCTTGCTGATCCTCGCTGCCTCCTACCAAATCAGCGATGCACTTCAGGCCTCCACCAGTGGCGCACTGCGTGGTTATAAAGACACCAATATGCCCATGATTCTTTCCTGCGGCGCCTATTGGGGCATTGCCCTGCCAATGGGCTACATCTTCGCCATGACCGACTGGATCATCCCCGCTCTTGGCACTACAGGCTTTTGGGTCGGCATTATCACCGGCTTATCGCTAGCGGCACTGCTGCTTGCAATTCGCTTGATCAAACTGGTCAACAAACCAATCCCCGTATAACTTTTCTCTACCCACTGACGGCGGGCAACGTATTGCTATATAATGGCATTTATTTTGCGCCGCCAGTCAACGCTGCCGGCATAGATATCTGATCAGGGTAATTCCCAGAATGTTCGAGAACTTAACCGAACGCCTTTCCCGTACGCTAAAAACCGTCACGGGCAAAGCGAAACTGACCGAAGACAATATCAAAGACACCCTGCGCGAAGTGCGCATGGCGCTGCTGGAAGCGGACGTTGCGCTTCCCGTTGTCAAAGAATTTATCAATCGGATCAAAGAGCGGGCAGTTGGCCAGGAAGTTCAAGCCAGCCTCAGCCCTGGTCAGGCCTTTGTTAAGATCGTTCAGAATGAACTGATCGAAGTGATGGGTTCGTCCAACGACGAACTGAACCTTGCCACTCAACCGCCTGCCGTTATTCTGATGGCTGGTCTGCAAGGTGCGGGTAAAACAACATCTGTCGCTAAACTGGGTAAATGGCTCAAAGAACGCCAGAAGAAATCCGTTATGGTGGTCAGTGCCGACGTCTATCGTCCGGCAGCGATCAAACAGCTGGAAACGCTGGCTGAGGAAACCGGGCTTAATTTCTTCCCGTCTTCCATTGACCAAAAACCTGTCGACATCGTTAACGGTGCGATTCAAGAAGCCAAAATCAAGCACGCCGATGTATTGATTGTGGATACCGCCGGTCGTTTGCATATCGATAACGATATGATGACGGAAATCCAGCAGCTGCACAGTGCGATCAACCCCATCGAAACCCTGTTCGTGGTTGACGCCATGACCGGACAAGACGCGGCCAACACAGCGAAAGCGTTCGGTGACGCCCTGCCACTGACCGGTGTCATTCTGACCAAGGCCGATGGTGATGCCCGTGGTGGTGCCGCCCTATCCGTACGACAGATTACTGGTAAACCCATCAAGTTTATTGGTATGGGTGAAAAGACCGATGCTCTGGAACCTTTTCATCCGGACCGTATCGCATCTCGTATTCTTGGCATGGGCGACATTCTCTCCCTGATCGAAGAAGCCGAGCGCAAACTGGATCGCAGCAAAGCCGATAAACTCGCCAGCAAACTGAAAAAAGGCAAAGGCTTTGACCTGGAAGACTTCCGCGATCAACTTCAACAAATGAAGAAGATGGGCGGTTTAAGCGGCATGATGGACAAACTACCTGGCATGGGTGGCATGGCGCCGCAAATGCAAGGCCAGATGGACAATAAAATCTTTGTTCAGATGGAAGCCATCATCAACTCCATGACCCCTGCGGAACGTGCCAATCCGGACATCATGAACGGCTCCCGGAAAAAACGTATTGCCGGCGGCTCCGGCACACAGATTCAAGACATCAACCGACTCATCAAACAACACAAACAGATGAGCAAGATGATGAAGAAGGTGACTAAAAAAGGCGGCATGAACAAGCTAATGCGCGGCATGTCTTCGATGAAAGGTCAGCTTCCCGGTGGAATGGGCGGCGCTGGTGGTATGATGCCTCCCGGCGGCGGCAAGAAGTTTCCTTTCTAAATATCCGTTAAGCCTGATTTTTTACACGGCAAATCTATTACACCCTCAAAAACCATCTTCTCTGGCCACACCAGAGAAGATCCCTCTTCAATCATTCAAACTAAGAGCCCGTATCATTAGCTTTGACGTATTCCATTCATTCTGTGCGACGTAGAAAGATGGCGCCTCCGCACTTCGATACGTCGTCAAGCTCAGTGCGGACAATATTATGCTCTGTTTTTGCAATCAAAATTGTTTCTCGTTCGTCTTACTTTTAAGCACCCCAGCATATGAACACTGATATTCTGGCTCAATAAGCAGAAAATTCGATTTCATATGCAAAGGTACTCAATGGAATGAGTATCATAGAAAACGGAGACATTGATGAATCGGATAATGGCGAACAATACGCAGGATCAGACGGCCTTAATTGCCAGCTTTTTAAGAGTTGGCATGGGGCTGCTATTTGTTATCGGTGGGCTCTCCAAGCTGAGCTTGTTGCTCAACAGCACCACTCATGACGGGATGGTGGCGAACTACATGGGCACAGCAGGCTATATTAATACCCTGTTTCAGGCCTACCTGTTCAGTGATGGTTCGCTACTGACGCCATCAGGATTCCTAACAACACTCTCAGCCTTTGAACTGGTGTCTGGTTTTTTTCTGATTGTCGGCTTTATGGTTCGCCCTCTGGCGCTATTTTATGGATTCCTGTTATGGAGTTTTGTGGTAGCTCTGCCGGTACACACAGTGCCCGGTGTTGAGGTTGATGTAAAAACCTATACCTCACCGGCGATATTTGTACAGATCCGTGATATCACCCTGTCCGGAATGATGTTTGTGTTATTTAACCTTGGAGCAGGCGTTCGTAGTCTGGATAACAAACTATTTCCTCATACGGTCACGATTAGCTGGGAGTCTTTGGGATTATTGCTGCGCTTTTCGCTGGGCGTGACGTTTATTGTGGGTGGTTTCTTTGGAGGCTTCCATAAGGTACCTTCATTTGCCACGGCTCAGTGGCTGCTGGCCGTCATCGGGTTGCTTCTTGTATTTGGCAATCCTGCACTGGTAAGAGCTGCCGGTGTTGGCGTAGTCGCTGTGATGTTAGTTTATATGTTGCAGAAACTGACTATGGATAAAAGCATCATTGCAAACCTGAATAGTATTAAAAGGGAGTTCGCTCTGATAGCGGCAGGCATTGCTTTGCTCGTAGCTGGTGGTGGTATGGCCTTTACTGCGCAGGATTTATTAACCCGAAGTAAGCGGTATATTTTTCGATAATATCAGGACATTTGCCATGGACAGGGCATTACTTAACCAGCTCTACCGCTACGCCATCGCCCTGACCCGTGATAGTGATGAGGCGTTTGATTTATTGCAACAGTCAGTTGAACGTTATCTTCGCCGATCGAACTTTCAATCGGACGACCATGTACGAGAGCCTTCAGCGTATCTGATGCGAACCATACGTAATCAGTTTTTTGATCAGGCTCGGCATCAGCGCATGCATCTGGTGGTTAATGAACAACTTCAGCAGGCCAACACAGAACTGGATGATACGCCATCACCTGATGATCTGCTAATTCACCAGCAAATGGCAGAAGGGTTAATAAAGCAGCTTGACAGCCATGAACAAGAGCTACTCTATCTATGGGCTGTGGAAGAATACACTGCACAGGAAATTGCCACCATGCGCTCACAGCCACGGGGAACCATTCTTTCTCAATTACACCGCTTGAAAAAGAAACTCAGGACACAGCTTGATACGGATATAAGGAGAGTGCTCCATGAGACCTGAAGACAAAATCTCATTACCCCAGGCTCTTAAAGACCATTTTTCTAATCACGAGTTGTCGGAAGATCAGCTGCAGATATTACTAACACGACAATCGTCTATTAAAACGGTACCAATGACCATCGGTCTGCGGGAGAAATTCTCGGCATTGCTACGCTTATTCAAACGACCTTCTGTCCTGCTGGCACCTGTGCTTGTACTGATGGTAACCGTTATCATCATTGCGCCGGTGATGATTCTCAACGACCTGACAGAACAGGTTGTTAATGAAGTGGCCTACAACCATAACAAACAGATGGCCATGGAAGTTCAGTCCAGTCAATTGGATCAGGTGGCTGGCTACCTTTCTCAACTGGGTTTTCCTTTGATCGGGTCAAAATATCTGCCGAGCAATCAGTGGGAACTGTTGGGTGGTCGTTATTGCAGTATTCAAGGTAAGCTTGCGGCACAACTGAAGCTCCGAAACCGTCAGAACAACCGCATCTATACCTTCTACCAGTCTTTGCTGCCAGAACCTATGGCTAGCTTGAAACGGTACGAAAGCTATGTAGATGGCATCAGAGTTTCTCTATGGCAGGAAAATAACTTACTACTCGGACTTGCCGGGCAGCCCGAACCTTGAGCTTTTTGTAGGCTCTGATGCATAGTATTTGGCCTACGCAAAATACACCCAACTCTATTAAGTTTACTGGCTGTCATTCTCGCTGAAATGAGTAAATGCAGCACATTTTTATAAAATTTTTGTATCTCTCATTTTTTACTTTGCTACACACTACCAGAGTGTGTCGAAAAAACCTCCAACCCTGGCTCCCATGCTTTGCGTGGGAGTCGGAAACCCTGATATTTGGGATATGGATTCCCACGCTGGAGCATAGGAACGAGCTGATTGAGAGTTTTGCGACACCCTCTACCGGGTGTAATTAAA
>NZ_LUTV01000007.1:6172-12133 GCF_001646945.1 Endozoicomonas ascidiicola | reverse complement strand
AAATAATAATAATTCCCTGAAATAAAATGGACACATTTTGGACACATAGTTATCTGGGACTTTAGACAGGAAATAAAAGGCTGAAACTTCAACAACTTAGCGGGATTTTATGGCGGTGAGGGAGGGATTCGAACCCTCGATACGGCTACAAACCGTATACTCCCTTAGCAGGGGAGCGCCTTCAGCCTCTCGGCCACCTCACCGGGAACGAGAGCTATATTACCTTGAACACCTTGAAATGCAAGTGTTTTTTGATCAATAAAACCGCTTCTGGCTTAGCATCAGAGGATAAAAAATCTATTGATTCCAGTTCTCATAAAACCACACGAGAACCTAAGTAAAGCAAATGCTTGGAGGGACATAACCAAACGAGAACCCAACCATAGAGGCTCTCGTTTCAGTCATGATACTGGAAAGATTTCTGAAAGCTTAATAAGCGACGACGGAAGGATAATCAGTAGGATTCGTAAGACTCAGATTCAGATTCGTAGCCAGACTCATAGTCACCTTCTTCGTAACTTTGACTGCCACCTTTCTTATACTCTTTCTCTTTCTGAATTCTCTGGTAAATCTCTTCACGATGCACAGCAACTTCTTTTGGTGCGTTAACACCAATACGTACCTGATTGCCCTTAACACCCAGAACGGTGACAGTGACTTCGTCCCCGACCATTAAGGTCTCTCCTACGCGGCGAGTCAGAATCAGCATTACAATCTCCTTATTTACATCTCTGTTAAGTCAACAACCGTCAATTCTGAGCACGCTGGTGCATTGTTTTGGAATGCTGATGAAAAACAGGCTTTAAAAAACAAGTCTCTCAGGTGCGAATATACGACACCAACCCCAGTACAGACACATCAAATTCATAAACCGACGAAGCCAGTTTGAAGATATGAAGTATATGTCAGCTCAACCGTTCATGCTTAAGAATTATTCAGCAAACCCAGTCTAGTCGTCAAACTACAGATTTCCATTCGTATTTTTACCTTATGGAAACCCGGTCACAACCTATAACTTAGCCTCAGGCAGTAACCAATAGCTGGCAACTGCCTGAACCAAATCCTCTGTCCGAAGACATCATAACAGATCTAGCGCACTTACTACTTAGACCTACTTATCTTCAATTGGTTCCCTATCCAGTTCAAAAGCAGAGTGAAGCGCACGCACCGCCAGCTCCAGATACTTCTCAGCGATGATGACCGACACTTTGATTTCCGATGTGGAAATGATCTGAATATTGATACCTTCAGCAGCCAGTGCTTCAAACATCTGGGAAGCCACACCGGCATGAGAGCGCATACCTACGCCAACAATGGAGACTTTGGCAATCTTCATATCACCATCGTATTCACGAGCTTCCAGCTCTTCAACGATCTGCTCAACCACCTCAATGGTGCGATCGTAGTCATTACGATGCACGGTGAAGGTGAAATCCGTGGTTTTATCATCCGATACGTTCTGGACGATCATATCCACTTCAATATTGGCCCGACTGATCGGCCCAAGAATCCGGGAGGCTACTCCGGGAATATCCGGTACACCCTTAATCGTTAGCTTGGCTTCATCTCGATTGAATGCAATGCCGGATACGACCGGTGATTCCATGTTGCAACCCTCATCCAGTGTTATTAGTGTTCCAGGGCCATCCTGGAATGTATGGAGAACTCTCAGGTTAACATTGTATTTGCCAGCAAATTCCACCGCCCTGATCTGCAGGACTTTGGAGCCAAGGCTGGCCATTTCAAGCATTTCTTCAAACGTAATCTGATCCAGACGACGGGCACCTTCAACCACTCTCGGGTCGGTGGTGTAAACACCATCCACATCGGTATAGATCTGGCATTCATCCGCCTCAAGGGCTGCAGCAAGAGCAACCGCTGTCGTGTCAGAGCCGCCACGCCCAAGAGTAGTGATATTGCCCTCTTCGTCCCGCCCTTGAAAACCGGCAACCACTACAACACGACCCAATTCCAGATCTTTGCGGATATTTTCGGTTTCAATGCGTTGGATACGAGCTTTGTTATGAACGGAGTCCGTGACGATCGCCACCTGACTGCCGGTATAAGAAGTGGCCGGACATCCACGCTCATTCAGCGCCATGCTCAGCAAACCAATGGTGACCTGTTCGCCCGTAGACAGAATGACATCCATTTCTCTGGGCGTCGGCTGAGCCTGCATGCTGTGAGCCAGCTCCACCAGCCGGTTAGTCTCGCCACTCATGGCAGACACCACCACGACAATGTCGTGCCCCTGCTCACGAAAACCCTTAACCTTGTCAGCAACGCCTTGAATGCGTTCAACTGTACCAACGGATGTTCCGCCAAATTTCTGTACTATAAGCGCCATTTTATTCGTTCTACTTCAATCAGCCATGACCAGAATTTCACTTGAATGACGGCAGAATGTACCACGAAATCATCAGCCGTTGTATGCCCTGAAACAAGAAAAGCGGGGCGCTCCTGATAAAGCGCCCCGTTTTTGAGCATTATTTACCAAACCTGTCAGCATTACTGACACAATGGCAAGCAGTGCTTACAGTTTTTCTTCCAGCCACCCGGTAATAGAAGCAAGAGCTTTGCCGAGGTTTTCTGGCTGAGAGCCACCACCCTGAGCAAAGTCAGGACGGCCACCGCCTTTACCACCCAACTGCTCAGCAACCATCTTCAACAGATCGCCCGCTTTTACATTGCCAGTCAGGTCTTTGGTGACACCGGCAGCCAGAGGCACTTTGCCATCCGCCTTCGTCGCGAGGAAGACAACACCGGAACCCAGCTTGTTTTTCAGCTGATCCACCATATCTCTGAGGGATTTTGGATCGATACCTTCCAGCTCTGCCGCCAGCAGTTTAACGCCTTTTACTTCGATAGTCTGAGACACCAGATCCGCACTGCCAGCACTGGCCAGTTTCTGCTTCAGCTGATGCATCTCTTTTTCGAGACTTCGGCTCTGTTCAACCAGCGCCTGAAGTTTGGATTCCAACGTTTCAGGCTTGGCTTTCAGCGTACGACAAGCATTGGTCAAATCAGCAAAACGCGCCTGAACAAACGCTTCAGCACCGCCACCTGTCACCGCTTCGATTCGACGAACACCGGCAGCAATGCCGCTTTCTGCCACAATGCGGAAAGAACCGATATCACCAGTACGATTGGCGTGAATACCACCACAAAGCTCCACGGAGAAACCATCAGCGCCCATGGTGAGAACACGCACTTCATCGGTATATTTCTCACCAAACAGCGCCATAGCACCTTTAGCAATGGCCGCATCCATATCCATCAGTTCGGTTTGAACCGGCGTATTGGCACGAACCTGTTCGTTAACGATGCTTTCGATTGCTTTCAGTTCTTCAGGCTTAACCGCTTCCAGGTGAGAGAAGTCAAAACGCAGACGCTCAGGATTAACCAGAGAGCCTTTCTGAGTCACATGCTCACCGAGCACTTGACGCAGCGCAGCGTGCAGTAAGTGGGTTGCCGAGTGATTTAAAGACGTCGCATGACGCTTGTCCGCATCAATACTGGCAGAGACTTCTTCACCTGCTTTCAGCTCACCAGACACCACTTCCACCTGATGCAGGTGATGACCGCCCTGCTTCTGAGTATCAACAACCCGCAAAGAGCCAGTAGCAAAGTTCAGTAATCCAGTGTCGCCTACCTGGCCACCGGACTCGCCATAAAACGGTGTTTGTTCTAAAACAACTGTCGCCTGCTGACCTTCACTGATCAACTCAACTGGCTTGCCTTCTACAAACAACGCATGAACTTTGGCTTGCCCAGCGGTATTTTCATAACCGGTGAACTCGGTAGCGCCTTCAATGACCAACTGATCATTGTAGTTTGCACCAAATTTGCTGGAGGCGCGGGCGCGTTCACGCTGAGCTTCCAGGGCTTTTTCAAAACCTTCGATATCTACTTTGAGATCCCGCTCACGGGCAATATCTTCCGTGAGGTCAACAGGAAATCCATAAGTGTCATACAGGGTGAATACTGTCTCGCCGGAAATCACATCACCGTTCATAGAGGCAATGCTTTCTTCCAACAGTTTCATCCCTTTATCCAGAGTGCGGGTGAACTGTTCTTCTTCCTGAAGCAGCACTTTCTCAATCTGAGACTGATTCTTTGCCAAGTCGGGATAGGCTTCGCCCATGGTTTTCACCAGAGAGGTTACCAACTTATAGAAGAAGGAATCGTTCGCGCCCAGCTTATGGCCATGACGGCAGGCACGACGAATTATACGACGCAGGGTATAACCACGACCTTCATTGGAAGGCATCACGCCATCGCTGATCAGGAAGCTGCAGGACCGGATATGGTCCGCAATCACACGCAGAGAAGCTTCTGTCGTAGCAACGCCACCTAATACTTCTGAAGCATCATTCAACAGAGATTGAAACAGATCGATCTCATAGTTGCTGTTCACGTGCTGCATCACTGCAGCAACTCGCTCCAGCCCCATACCAGTATCAACGGAAGGCTTGGGCAGCGGCAGCATTTCACCGTCGGCCTGACGGTTATACTGCATAAATACGATATTCCAGATCTCGATAAAACGATCACCGTCTTCTTCCGGCGTGCCCGGACGGCCACCCCAGATATGATCGCCATGATCAAAGAAAATCTCGGAGCAAGGACCACAAGGCCCAGTGTCGCCCATCTGCCAGAAGTTATCAGATGCGTAAGGTGCGCCTTTGTTGTCACCAATGCGGATAATGTCGTCTGCTGCAATCCCGATATCGTTTAACCAGATATCGTAAGCTTCATTGTCAGATTCATAAATCGTGACGCACAAACGCTCTTTTGGCAGACCAAGGGTGCCGGTCAGAAAGTTCCAGGCAAAATGAATGGCGTCTTTTTTAAAGTAATCACCAAAACTGAAGTTGCCCAGCATCTCAAAAAAGGTGTGATGGCGCGCGGTGTAACCGACGTTATCCAGATCGTTATGCTTACCACCGGCACGAACGCACTTCTGGGAAGTGGTGGCACGTTTGTAATCCCGCTGTTCACGGCCCAGGAAAGTGTCTTTAAACTGGTTCATCCCGGCATTTGTAAACAACAACGTCGGGTCGTCATGGGGCACCAGAGAGCTACTGGCAACCACTTCATGGCCATTTTCCCTGAAGTATTCAAGAAATGCTGAACGTATTTCGCTTGTCTTCATATAAAGTTCCCGCCGGGGAAGCGTCTTATCAATTGGCAAAACGGGGATTATATAGTATCGGTCATAAAAAATGAGCCTCACCAGAGGCCAATGGCTAATTTTTCTGCCTCGTCAGTAAAATCTGTGGGCAATTTCTGGTTCAGGTAGCTTGCCAAGTGCATGGTATAACGCAATTTCCGCGCATCTGTAGGTTCTGAAACCGTAAGATTTTCTCGTAGTGAGTTTTATCTTGGTGTTCAGACCCTCAACTATACCGCTTGAATACGCCTTTTTAGCTCTGAACCAATTCAGGATAAGTGGTCTGTGTCGTCGAACTGTTTTGGCAACCTTCTTCATCGGTTCTAACTTTGATCTCATCACTCTTTTACACCAACGATCCAGATATTTTCCAGCCCAATGTGGCGACACGTAATCCCAGAACACCTGAAACTCTTCCTTAAGCAGGTACGCTCTGACACTTTTGAGGTTGTATTGCAGCACTGTGCTTAACTTGACTTCTTCTTTCTCAGTCAGGTTCTCTTTCCGCTTCAGAAGGCACCAGCGAGACTTTTTCAAAACAGGCTCATAACCGTCAGCCTGAAGCTGTTTGTGCTCCGAAGCCCTGACTTCATCGATGGCTTTATTTAACATCGCCACGATGTGAAAACGATCAAGAATATGCAGAGCTTGCCCCGCAAATTCCGCAATAGCCTTCACATAAGGCTTCCACATACACTGCTGTCCGGTTAAAAATCTGGGGAAGAACTGAAGTGCTTGTCTCTGTTGATCTACGGTAAAATAGCGGTTGTCGAGACAGCTATTTTACA
>NZ_LUTV01000007.1:0-2671 GCF_001646945.1 Endozoicomonas ascidiicola | reverse complement strand
AGAACCGTATGTTTCAAATGAGTTTTGGTTTAATAAATTATGAAAACACTACAAATTCCATGCTTTGCACTTTGRTCCACATGACCAAGAATCAGCTTGAAGTTAAGCGCAGTGAGATTGCAGGACTCTCTCAGTATACGACCAAGGTCATTCGTGAGAGTTACAACTCAGAAGTTGAGGAACTGGTGACGATCCAACAGTTTYTTGATGGTCAGATTAACAACTCTCAAGAGCCTCAGACGGCTCGACCCACCAAGAAATAACAGTCAGGGGATATACYCCCCTTTCTGTTTTTTTGTTTTCTCATATGGCATAGCCCATCAGTATACGCTCCTGATAACCTGTCCGTAGTCGTTCAATCAGTTCATTCTCCGTGGTATTGATGTTCTCGTAATACAGGGCAATATCGTTCCAGATGATGTTGTTTTGCAATTCTTCCAATACCTGCTCAAAGGGTAATCGCTTTCTGGCACAGGCCGACAGATAGTTACCCAGATATAGTTACCCAGATAAAGCTGGTAGTTTTTCCCTGAGAAGGAATCCGGTTTCTTGTAATGGCGTTGGTAATGGGTTGGATGGTCATTCTTATTTATGCCTTCAGGCGCAAAGACCAGATCATTCATCAGGATTGTCCATATGGGATGAAAGTAGTTGGTATTGTGCTTCAGCTTGAACGACTGCAATCCGTACTGCCAAAGACCATGAAGATGCTCAGTCATTTCAGCGTAGGACTTGAGACTTAACCCAATCACGCCATTGCTGTCGTAGGAGCCGAGGGCGAACTGTTCAATGATGGAATGGTGATACCGCAACTCAACCCGAAAAACGTCCCTATCAGGGTCATAGCTCCCTCCATGCGCTGTCGTATACCGTTCCCACTTGTGCCGAACGTAGTCCAGCTTGTCAATGGCTTCGGACTGGATGGTTTTGTCGTATATGGCCATCTGTAATGATGTGGAAGGGCCAAACTTGAAGGACTGGCAGCGATCATAAACACAGGACACATGGGAAAAGTGAAATTCGATATTCTCAAACCCATTGTACTGAGCCACTCGACGGGAGCGGCAAGCCACTTTATCCGCCAGATCATGCTCCGGTTCCCAACCCTGTATGTCCACGGCGAGATGGATAGCTGGATAATGAGATGTCGGGACTCTGAGAATATTGTCAGCAATGGTTCCCAGGAACTCATCAACCTGTTCAGGCGTGTGGCTGTCCAGATACCAGGGGGAACACTCAATTTTCAGATGAGAGCTTTCAGACTCAGCTTTGGCATGGAACATTTTAAACAACAGGATCAAACCAAGGTCATTGTTCTGGAGTCGGTACTGATAACCGGAGGATTTGGAACTTTTGCCAATCAACCATTCGTAACCCAGAAAGGTCATCTGTTTTTCATTGAGGTCAATGCTGTGTTGTATGTCCGTGAGGAAATCCAGATTCATGCGGCCTTTGAAGATTTGCCGTAAGGTATCCACACACATTCCCACCACCTGAAATCCACTGTCAGTGAGATCGAGAACCTTCCCTTTATTCGGATGGCAGAACAATAGCCACTGCTCCGAAGGTGTGGTTGTGAACCTGTCTTTGGACACTTTATAACATTGAGGTGTTTCATATCTAAGAATTCCTTTTCTTATAACTTTTGGTTTTCAGGGTATTGTATTTATATAACGTGCTACAGAGACGTTCCCCTCGCCCGCTTGCGCTGCGCGTGCAAGTCAGGGCGTGGGAGTCAGACGGCGAGTCCGGGTGTGCCAGTGGAGAGTTGGGTGTCTGCATCGAGATCGTACCTCCTGATGGTTTGCACGCTGCGACCTGTCTCCGCAACATCATGGGCATAGCCATCAAGTTGCGGAGACAGGCGGCAAGCGTGTCGGTTCGACTAAACCGGTATTTTTCATACAGAAGAAAAAGCACCGCTTCAGCCGCTTTATTTGAAGGCAACTCGCCTAATGGCTTTTGCCTTCACGAAAATCAGGAGAGCCTTTAAAGATGACGTGGTGTTGGCTCTGTTTTTTAAAGCAATAGAAATTCAAATCACTATTTTGAGATAATGATCTGTCAGCAATTCCCGCCGAGTTGATTAAAGTCAATAATATCAAGGGCTAGAGACTGATCTACTAGTTCAGAAATCGCAGACTATTAAGTAACATATACGACATTACATCATCATTGTCATTTTACTGTGAAACCATCTAACCGAAAGACGATTGCTGAGAAACTGATCAAAATAGTTTCAAAAGAAGCTGTTAAAGTCCCTGRTTTTCGTAAAAGAAGCAGTCAAAATGCGATCCCGCTTCATGATGCTATCATGAGTGGTCTTGCCATTATGCATCTGAAGTATCCATCATTACTTCAGTTCGATCGGGACTGTGTTAAAACACCAGCCAAGTTGCATAACCTGAAATCGTTGTACGGCGTCGGTCAGGTACCTTGCGATACGCACCTCCGGGAAATGMTTGACCCTATTGATCCCCGCTATTTACGAAAATTTTTCACCCAACTGTTTGCCTTTGTGCAACGCTCAGGGCGACTCCGGCAATTTGAGTATTTTGAGGAAGGGTATCTTGCGCCGATTGATGGAACCGGTCATTTTTGCTCCGGCAAAATCCACTGCCCCGAATGCTGTGTAAAAAATCCGGACAGCAAGAATCCTCAATATTATCAT
>NZ_LUTV01000006.1:529359-531136 GCF_001646945.1 Endozoicomonas ascidiicola | reverse complement strand
ACGATATCCTCAAGCTTTTCCACAAACTTTGGATCACGAGAAACTTTGAATGTCTTTTCCAGGTGAGGCTTAAGGCCATGGGCTTTCCATATGCGACGCACGCTTGTCGCACTAATGCCAGCGGCTTCAGCCATAGAGCGAGTGCTCCAGTGAGTAGCATTATCCGGCTTTGYTTGAGTGGTCAAACGAACGATTTCCGTAGCATCAATCTGTTYGTTACGACCACCACGAGGAAGGTCTTTCTCTATTCCCCGAAAACCTTCAGCTACATAACGAACTCGCCAACGGCTTACTTGTCCCCGTTCGATATTTAATGCTTCCGCAATTTCAAGATTGGTTTTTCCATCTGCAGCCAAAAGAATAATTTTAGAACGACGGGCAATGCGTACAGAGCTTTTATTTGACGACGATAGACGTTTTAATAGTTTTTGTTCCTGTTCACTCAGGCTTATCTTGGCTGCGACTCTCATAGATAGTATCCGTCCTTAGATGCTCTTACCTATAATGGCACAGCGAGATTATTTATGTTGTATTAAATGCAGCTCACTACACTAGTACTCCATCCACCGTCAAATGATAGACTGAATTTTGTATTATCCTGACAGCTCCACTGCAACAAAAGATGGAGCCGTCATGAACGTTAAATACCATGTTCGTTTAAGTGATGATGAACGCTCAATGCTTGAGGCTTTAATCAAACAAGAAAAACCAATAATTGCGCAACACAAAAAACGCCACGCACAAATTTTRCTCGCCATCGATGAAAATCRCTCGCCGCTTACCCATGAGCAGGCAGCTAAAGCCTTCAACGTGAAACCGCTCACTATCTGTCGTCTTCGTCAACGCCTTGCTGAGGAAGGATTAGAGGTTGCGATCAATAGCAAGCACAGTCGTCATGGAGGAAAACGGAAAATGGATGGTGAGTTAGAGGCTCACCTTATCGCTCTGACCTGTTCTGCACCTCCAAAAGGAAACGCGCGATGGACGTTAAACCTCCTCAGGGACAAGATGATCGAGCTGGAGTACATTGATGAAATATCCAGAAGCACCATCCATGAATCTTTAAAAAAAACGAACTTAAGCCTTGGCAGAAAAAAGAATGGTGTATTCCCAAGGAAGAAAGCGCCAACTTTGTGAGTGCCATGGAAGATATTCTGGAGCTTTACAAGCTTCCATATGACCCCAAAAGACCGTTGGTATGTCTGGATGARACCAGCAAGCAGCAGTTAATTGAGGTACGTAATCCCATTCCTATTGAACCCGGTAATCCAGAACGATACGACACAGAGTATGAGCGTAACGGTGTCAGTAATCTCTTTATGATTTTCGAACCACTGGCTGGTTGGCGGCATGTAGAGGTAACCGACAGTAGAACCGCGATCGACTGGGCGCATCAGGTCAAAGCATTGGTGGATGGTCGCTACAAGGATGTTGATAAAATTGTTCTGGTAGAAGAYAACCTGAACACGCACACACCCGCTTCYTTTTATAAGGCCTTCAAACCGGAAGAGGMCAGACGAATTATCGATAAACTTGAATTTCACTACACTCCCAAGCACGGGAGCTGGCTGGATATGGCAGAGATCGAACTGAGTATATTGAGTCGACAATGCCTGAATCRTCGTATACCCGACCAGGAGACACTGCGTCGCGAGGTTGCAGCCTGGGAAGTACAACGTAACGACTGCAAAACGACCATGGACTGGCGGTTCACCACAGAAGATGCCCGGATTAAGTTGAAGAGACTTTACCCGGTGCTGCCAGAATAAGCAGATAA
>NZ_LUTV01000006.1:514876-528989 GCF_001646945.1 Endozoicomonas ascidiicola | reverse complement strand
TTTAACCACACAGCGTTTACGTCGAGGGGTATTCAAAAGTGTTCCAGAGCTTGTGGAGGCAATAGAGGAATATATCGAAAAACATAACGAGAAGCCCAAGCCGTTTATATGGACAGCCAAGGCTAATGACATACTGGAGAAGGTAGTTCGAGCTAATTGCCGCTTAAGCAGCAAAAAGAACGGCGCACTACACTAGTGCAGCGTGAATCAACAAAAAAAGCGGCCAAAGAGCTTTGCTCCCAGGCCGCCTTAGCTTACCCCTGAACCGGCTCTGCAGTGATGGCTGTATTGCGAGAAGCCAATACTCCCAGAACACCACCCAACACACCCGGCATCAGCCACACCAGCCCTTCTGCCTGCAGCGGCAAATAAGCCAGCAACTGGTAGGCAGGATTAACAAACGCCACCCCAGCCGCATGCAAACCTTCAATCAGGCTGATCAAACCAACCGGTGCCAAAACAAGCAGCATCACCCTTCCTGGCATGGTCAGCACCGGTTTCAGCAACGTCACCAGAATCAGGGCAATAGCAATTGGATAGATAATCAGCAGTGCCGGAATCGTTACCGTCAGCAGCGTATTCAAACCGACATTAGCAATCAAGGCACTGGCCAGAGCACAAACCACCACCCAGCCCCGATAACTCAACGCAGGCATTACTCGAGAGAAATATTCTCCGCAGGCACTGAGCAAACCAACCGCTGTTGTCAAACAAGCGAGAATCACCGTAATCGCCAGTACCGCCTTGCCCCAAACGCCAAATACCGCATCCACAAACAGACTGATGATTTCAGCACCGTTTTGAGGCTGTGCGATAAGAGAATGACTGGTAGAGCCAATATAACCCAACACCAGATAAACCAATGACAACCCAACCGCCGCAATCAAACCGGCAATAAAGGTATACCGAGCCACTTGCTTCGATTCAGTCACACCTTTGCTATGAATCGCATTAATAATCACCACACCAAACACCAATGCGCCCAGTGTATCCATAGTCTGATAACCTTCACGGAAACCATTAAAGAAGCCCTGCTGAATCATGGATTCTGTCGCAATACCCACTTCCCCTTGAGGGAACATAAAGGCACCAATGGCAATCAGCACCAGAACGGCTACCAGCATTGGCGTGATGAGCTTACCCACCGTTTCCAGCAGGCGGCCAGGAAATAACGCCAGATAAAGCGCTACCGCAAAAAAAACGAGGGAGAATAACGCCAGAGACAGCCCGCTTGATTCACCAATAAACGGCAGCAAGCCCAGTTCGTAGGAAACCACTGCGGTTCTTGGCGCGGCAAACAACGGGCCAATGGCAAGAAACAGCACCACCGCAAAAATAAGCGCCATTTTCTCCGGGAATACCTTGGTGAGTTTCTCCAGTCCGCCGCCTACTCTGGCACAGGCAAGAACACCCAGCAGAGGTAAGCCGACACCGGTCAGCAGAAAACCCATAATCGCCGACACCAACTCGGTTCCGGCCATGTAACCAAGAAAGGGCGGAAAGATAATATTACCGGCGCCAAGAAACAGCGCGAACGTCATCAAGCCTGTCGCCATGATGTCTGTAGTTTTTAAAGTCTGCGACAAAACCAGCCCCCTGAAGGTAATAGTGAGAAACAGTGCACATTTATTCCACAATCAGGGAGATTGACCAATGAGGGTTTTCCACTACCTCTTTTAAATAATCAGATTTTCTTATGACAAAACAGAAATTTATAGAATAAATACCACGAAAGGTGCGTATTTTCGTTTATTTCATCTACCTAAAGCAGAGGGCTCAGTAACTGCATTGTATTTTCCAACAACTTAAGCCGAAATGGTCGTTTAACCCAAACCTTGATATTTACTTCCTCCGCGCCATTCATATACGAGTGAAGCACGTCAAAAATAGCCTCACCAAAGACGCTGTCGTAGATAATCATCGTGACTTCGTAATTCAGCCAGACACTGCGCATGTCCAGATTCACCGTGCCAAACAACGCGGTTTTACGATCTACCAACACACACTTGGTATGGAGAAGGCCGCCTCGAAACTGCTGAATCCGAACCCCTGCCTGCAATAGCTCCTGATAATAGGAGCGACTGGCATGATGCACCATACGAGAATCATTTCGTTCCGGCACCAGAACCTGGACATCCACCCCTCGCATGGCAGCCGATTTCAGTGCGGTGAGCAGCGCATCATCTGGCACAAAGTAAGGTGTACTGATCAGAAGTTCTTCCTCACTTTCATAAATAGCCGTCAGCAGTATCTGGTGCAGCATCTCCCGATCCACATCCGGGCCTGATGGCAATACGTGCAGGCAGGCACCTTTTCTAGCCTGATCCTTCTGAGAAGGGTATTCATACTCCCGGTTAAACGAGGGATGTTCTGCTCCGGTTTCCAAGGCTTTATCCCACTGCACAATAGCGCCCAGCACGTGGGCGGCGACACCCTCGATTCTCACCATAGCGTCAATCCATTGTCCAACCTGAGCATCTTGTTTGAACAACGAAGGGTCTACCAGATTAAAACTGCCAGTCCATGCTATGCGATCATCCACCACCAAAATTTTTCGGTGATTGCGAATATCGATTCGTTCCACCAACATACCCAAAGGTCCGACTGACATAGAGGCCGTCACACTGACACCCTCAACCCGGAAGCGCCGCGCCCACAAACCGTTGAGAAAACCACGACTGCCGACATTATCCAGGACCACCACGCAATCAACGCCACGGCATGAAGCGCTGATCACCGCTTCTGCCACCTCTTTAGCTCGCCCCGTAGGCTCCCAAATATAAAATTCCAGAACCAGGCTATGCCTGGCGTTTTCAATATCCAGCAACAACTGATCAATGATTTTCCCATATTCAGAAAACAACTTGAGATGATTTCCCGGCAACAGGGGAATGCTGCTTTTTTCTGCCAGAGAGAAAATGGCATTGTGACGGGAGACAGGCTGGCTGGCCGCCTTATTCACAGAAACAATTCGAGAAAGATGGTGGTACCATTGTGCATAGCCGGGGTACAACGAATGCATGCGCTTTAAACGCCGGGCACCTAGCCGAGGAGAACCAAACAAAATATAGAGAACAAAGCCTGCTACTGGTAATGCGACCAGAAGCACCAACCAGGCAAGGGAAACACCCACCGGCCGGCGTGTCATAATCACCACGACAGCAAACACAACAATGGCACTGAAATAGGCTGCACCAAACAGCCAGCTAAACCAGGTGGGTTCCATGCAAACAGAGCCTAAGCGACAATGGATGCATTAAAGATGTCGCTTAATACACTAAATGTCCATAATTTTCCCAGAGCAGTTTGCCGGTCATCACCAGCGAAACCACCACAATCATCGGGCGAATCAACGTCTGACCACGGCTCAGCACCAATCTTGAGCCCAGTCGAGCGCCAAGCACCTGCCCAAGCATCATCACCAGCCCAACAACCCACACAACCTGCCCTCCAATAATGAAAAACAGCAGAGACGCAACATTGCTAGTGCAATTCAACACTTTGGTATTGGCTGTGGCTTTAGTCATTGAGAACCCCAACAAACCCACAAAGGCCACGGTAAAAAATGAACCGGTGCCGGGTCCGAAGAAACCATCATAAAAACCAATACCCACAGCGGCAGTAAAAGAGAAAAGCGTCAGGGAAATCACCCCGTCCGATTGCTCCGCCCCCAGCTTTGGCGAAAACAGAAAGTACAACACGATACCAATAAGAAAAAAGGGAATCAGCTGCTCCAGAATGCCGGCATCAATCCGCTGCACCAAGATCGTGCCCAGCACACTGCCCACAAACGTCATGGCAATGGGCAAACGCAGATTTTTGAGATTGACCGCCTTGCGGGAGATAAAATAATAACTGGCAGAAAGCGTTCCGCCGGTACCCTGTAGTTTATTGGTTGCCAGCGCCTGAACCGGTGATAAGCCCGCAGCCAACAAAGCCGGAACCGTAATCATCCCGCCTCCACCGGCAATAGCATCAACAAAACCGGCAGCCGTTGCCACGGCAAACAGAAAGACAACGAGGTCCAGAGTAATGGTCGCGTCCAAGGTGAGTCCCTGCAGAAATGAGAGCGGATAATTAAGAGCGGGTACTATATAACAAAAACCGCTGACCATCTCCCAATAATCAGCGGCTTGCAAATCTGCTCAAGGGTAACCAACACCTAGCCTGTTGATGCCTCTGAATGATCATCCTACTCAACCTTGTGGGTTTCTGCACAGCACTCCTGGTTCGGAATATCTGTTCATCATGGTTTATAGCCCTGATGCTTCACCGTCACTTGTGGCGACAGAAATAGTATATAAAGAACCGGCTGGCAGATGATTGCGAGTTTATGGCAAATTCGAGCTTTTTGAGCAATAATATTCCAAGTAAATAATAATTAGTGAAATATTAAACCATGAATCTCGATCGCTATGATATTCGAATACTCCAAGAGCTTCAGACTGATGCCAGCATCAGCAATCAGGATCTGGCAGATCACATTGGACTGACTCCCTCACCATGCCTGCGGCGAGTCAGGCATCTCGAAGAACTGGGTTTGATTACCGGAAGAGTTACTCTATTAAATCCGGAGAAACTTGGATTAAGCTTGTTTGTTCTGATCCACATCAGCATGGACAGACACACACCCGAACGATTTGCCGCATTCGAAAGCACCATTAATGATTACGACGAAGTCATTGAATGCCTGCTGATCACCGGACAGTCTGCTGACTACATGGTGAAGGTAATGGTGCCGGACATGAACTACTATCAGGATTTTTTGCTCAATAAAATCACCCGGATTGCCGGCGTTACCGGCGTACATTCCAGCTTTGTACTGCGACAGCCCATTCGCAAAACAGCACTGCCGTTAAACCATTTACATAAAAAATCACTCTGACAAAGATAGGCCTGTTACACTGTCGTCCAACATAATAATAATCATCAGACGTATTCAGACGTATATAGTTGAGACATGGAAAAAAAAGCCACAAATCTTCGCCAACCTGCCAGCATCTGGCGCCTTGCCTCCCGTATCACCGCCCTGTTTGTCGCTTCCGCCATAATATTAACGTGGATCTTCGCTCCTCCCACCATCGAGCAGGGAATGAACCAAGTGGCACCTCACGCTCCCTATAACATCTCAAAAGCAGCTGAAAAACTTCACCAACAACTGGTGATCGGCGATCTTCATGCAGACAGTCTGTTATGGAACCGGGACATCACCAAACGACACAACTATGGGCATGTTGACCTGCCCAGACTCCGGGAAGGCAATGTGGCCATTCAGACCTTTGCAGCGGTGACCAAATCCCCAAGGGGTCAAAACTATAGCCGAAATGACAGCGAAGCCATCGACAATATTACCTTGCTCGCCTTTGCCCAAGCCTGGCCTATCACCACATGGACCAGCTTATACCAACGGGCTGTTTATCAAGCAGAAAAGCTGGAAAAAATAGAACAAGCCCATCCAGACGAACTGAACATCATCCGCTACCAACAAGACCTTAAAGAGACGTTAAAAAACAGAGCTGGAGGCAGCCAACAGGTAGCCGGACTGCTTGCCATTGAGGGCGCACATGCCCTGGAAGGTGATTTAGACAAGCTTCAGAAATTATACGACGCAGGTTATCGAATGATTGGTCTGCACCATTTTTTTGATAACCACCTTGGGGGCTCACTGCACGGCGTCAGCGGTTCTCGTCTGAGTTTATTTGGCCGACGGGCACTGGCAAAAATGGAGGAGATGGAGCTAATTGTTGATCTGGCACACTCCTCAGAATCGGTGGTGGATGAAGTGTTGAAGCTGGCCACACGACCCGTAGTGATTTCTCACACCGGCCTACTGGGCACCTGCGATTCACCCCGGAATATTTCGGATCATCTGATCAAGCGTGTAGCAGACAAAGGCGGCTTAATCGGCATTGGTTTTTGGGATGCGATTTGCGACATAACACCAGAAGGTATTGTCAAAACTTTACGCTACGCCATCGATCTGGCGGGGGAAGATCATATCGCATTGGGCTCCGATTTTGATGGCAGCACTCGCGTGAGTATCGACGCCTCAGAACTTGCAGTGTTGACTGACTTGATGATTAAACAGGGTTTTACGGAAACAGAAATCCGTAAAGTCATGGGCGGAAACCTTCAGGCCTTTCTGCTTAAACAGCTCCCAAAAAATCAGTTTTGATGAACGTTATTCAAAATAAAATCAAACAAAAAACCAAAAAAAAACCTTCCTGAAATCTCAGAAAGGCTTTTAGAAAATGGCTGGGGTGGAGGGATTCGAACCCCCGCATGTCAGGATCAAAACCTGATGCCTTACCGCTTGGCGACACCCCAATTGCTTTTGATAAGCAAATAAAACCGGAATAATGGTAGCTAGGGGCAGATTCGAACTGCCGACCCCAGCATTATGAGTGCTGTGCTCTAACCAACTGAGCTACCTAGCCACAAACCGGATCGCTATTGTCATGATTCAACCATCATCTGTCAATCAGTAAGATCAACCTAATTTCATCACAACAATCAGAGATTTGGCTGGGGTGGAGGGATTCGAACCCCCGCATGTCAGGATCAAAACCTGATGCCTTACCGCTTGGCGACACCCCAGCTGAGAAGCGCTTTCGATGCTACTATAGGGAATAGCGTTTTCGCAACCATATCATTTCACCCACCTCTTTATAACAAGAGTACGAATGAAAAGAATATGGTAGCTAGGGGCAGATTCGAACTGCCGACCCCAGCATTATGAGTGCTGTGCTCTAACCAACTGAGCTACCTAGCCGTCGAAAGATGGTGCGCACTTTAGTGATTTCATCGAGAACTGTCAAGCAAATTGCTTATATAACCTTCACTTACATTCTCTTGGTATATAAACCCATCGCCTTCTATTCTGGAAACCGGCCAGAAACAGAAAAGGCACGGTAATTCGTGCCTTTTCTACAGAGACGAATCAGCTCTTAGACGTTAAACAGGAAGTGCATCACATCGCCATCTTTCACGATGTAAGCCTTGCCTTCCACTCTCAGTCGTCCTGCTTCTTTCGCACCCTGCTCACCATTGAACTGGATGAAGTCATCATAGCCGGTCACTTCCGCACGAATAAAACCACGCTCAAAATCCGTATGGATTACGCCGGCAGCCTGAGGTGCGGTCGCGCCCACTTTTACGGTCCAGGCACGAACTTCTTTCACGCCAGCAGTAAAGTAGGTTTGCAAGCCAAGCAATTCGTAACCTGCACGAATCACACGATCCAGCCCCGGCTCTTCCATGCCCAGATCCGCCAGAAACTCCGCTCGCTCTTCATCGTCCAGCTCTGCGATTTCTGATTCCAGCTTATTGCAGATAGGCACAACAACAGCGCCTTCCTGCTCAGCAATGGTACGAACAGTATCCAGATATTCGTTATCTTCGAAACCATCTTCATCCACGTTAGCAATGTACATGGTTGGCTTAATGGTCAGCAGGTGAAACAAACGAACCAGTTTGCGCTCCTCATCACTCATATCCAGAGAGCGAACAGGATTACCTTCTTCCAGGTGAGGGATCACTTTTTCCAGCAGCGCTTTCTGAGCAACCGCTTCTTTATCGCCACCTTTAGCAGAACGAACCACGCGCTGCAGCTGCTTTTCACAGCTTTCCAGATCCGCCAGAACCAGCTCCATATTGATGATTTCAATATCAGCCTTAGGGTCAATCTTATTGGCGACGTGAATCACATTATCGTTCACAAAACAGCGAACAACGTGGGCGATTGCGTCGGTTTCACGAATATTTGCCAGGAACTTGTTACCAAGACCTTCACCTTTGGAGGCACCTTCCACCAACCCGGCAATATCTACAAACTCCATGGTTGTGGGCAGCACGCGCTGCGGCTTGACGATGGCCGCCAGCTTATCCAGACGCGGATCGGGCATGGCCACAACACCCGCATTGGGTTCAATGGTGCAGAACGGGAAGTTTTCCGCATCAATACCAGCCTTGGTCAAGGCATTAAAAAGCGTGGATTTACCGACGTTTGGCAGTCCAACGATGCCGCATTTGAAGCCCATAGCGTTTCTGCTCGTTCCTGAAAATAGTTAATGGGTGCGAATTATAAAGACTGAGGGGAAAAATTTCAGATAATTTTATGATCACGCAGGAAATACACAATCAAAACAGCAAAGCTCCCGAAATCCGGGAGCCATTTTCATCAACCAAATGAGGGCAGTAAACCGGCCAGATCCAGCGAAGCAAATACAATAGCCGCAACGCCAAACAGCAATACCAAAGCCATTCTAAAGAGACCACCGGAAACCTGATACCCTTCTTCTCCGCGCTGACGCCCTACATACGCCATCACCACGGGCGAGATGATACAAAAGACCACCAAAGCCAGCCCGGCAAAGCCAATCGCCGTAATAAACCCGTCCGGCAAAAACATACCCAGCACAGTAGGAGGTACAAACGTAATTGCAGCGGTCTTCAGTCGACCCGTAAAACTGTTATCAAAATCAAACAGATCCGCTATGTAGTCAAACAGGCAAAGGGACACACCAAGGAATGAGCTAGCCACCGCCATATTTGCGAACCACTGCAGGACGGTTGAAATACTGACATGCAGACCTGTCGCTGCAAGTGCCTCCAGCATACTCCCAATATTGCCACCAGCGGCAATAATCGCCGGGAATGCATCTCTGGAAAGGTTGCCAAAGAAACTGTACTGCCAAAGAGTGTAAAAAATCAGCGCCAACAGCGAACCGGACAATAACGCTTTCTTCACCTTCGCGGCGTCCTTATCCAGATAACGGGTGATACTGGGTACTGCAGTCTGCATACCAAAACTGACGGTAAAGAAGCCAAGCGCACCCATTGAATAAGGCACCACATCAAAGAAAGGCAAGTCCACCATCAAATAGTCGACTGATGCATTGCCAATCAGCCCACTAACGCTCCAGAGAAAGGTGATCACCATCCCACCCATCAGCACTGTACTTATTCGGTCAACCGCCCGGGTACCCATCATCACAATAACAGAGAGGATCAAGGCAAACACAAAACTGGCCGCGGGCGGAGACAGCGACACCCCCTCCACCGACTCCAGCGAGTAAGAAATAATCGAGCTTCCACCGGAGATGTAGGCATAGGTCAGGATGTAACAAAGAAACGCTACCGAAGCTCCATTAATTACCCGGCCCAGATTGCCAATGGTTCCCTGGGCGATAGTGTCGAAGCTGGCACCCAGAGGAAAACGCAGATTCGCCTCCAGAAGGTAAAGCGCAGCGCTGTACATGCAATACCAGGAGAGCACCATAAACAAGATGGAATAGCCAAACCAGAGGCCACTGGTGGCGACAGGAAGGGAAAACATACCCGCACCCACGGCAGTGCCTGCGACGATCACAGCGCTGCCAAGCACTGTGCCTTTTTTTCCTTCAGCATGTTTACTGATAGAGCCGGTAGCGCTCTCAGTGACAATTGCTTGAGACATTATTATTCCTACGACTTAAGGGAATACATCTGCCGCTCTGCAGTCTTTACCTTCCACTCAAGATAAAGACTTTAGCTCCTGCAAATATAGACACCAACCCTTCAGGTTGGTTCAATCATTACGGTTTCTGATGCTGACAGCGTCTTCAGATAGTTCGAGCAACGAGTCACTTTGGTGATACTGACGCCTATAAGCTTGGCAATCTCCCTCTGAGACTCTTTTCCAGCGACAAGTGCCCGCATTATAGACAATCTGGATCCTATCGCTTCCCGTTCCTCCCGGGTCAGCAACACATGCATCACTTCATGAAGGGAATCAGCGCTCTGTTGATCACTCAACAATTTGATTACCTGTAACCAAGGCTCAGCTCTCATGACTTGCTCAATCTCTAAAGACCACCGTACTTCTGTAACAGTACAGCAGTACATCATTTGCTGATATTCCGGTTTCTACTTAGTAAAGGTATTTGATTGCAAAAAATGATCGCAAAAAACAGAAATTATTATTTGTTCATTGCCTGCGAATTATTTCCTCAAAAAACTGTCTAAGCATTCAAGCTTGTTTGTGCAGCCAATCTTATATCGACGACAGATGTTGTGTATTACGAAGACCTACGAGCGCTTTCGGACTCATTCGGACTCAAATGACCAACCACTTAACAACTCAGTGAACTCAGCAATGAAATATTTTTTCTTTATCCCCCTGCTACTAACAACCGTGTTGCATGCATTCGACACGAATCAAATACCGAGCACCGAAGCGCTGGCAACACCAACAAGCCATGACATTGAAACACTGGAACAAAGTAAAGAATCCCCGCCCATAGTAACAATTCACTTTGACCCCTCCGACTACAACACCTCTCAGCAGATCAGCTTGAATACAAAGGGTGTTTTTGTACAAGGCCGATATATTTTTGCCCCCGCCGAGGACGTTATCGCTACTCCCGGCCAGCCATACACCCTTCCCCACCTCCCTGCCAATTCAAAAGCGAGTTACTATTGTCACGACCAAGGGCTAAAAACCATCAGCCATATTTCCATAACCCCTGAACCTGTAGCAGACGAATATACAGAACTCCGCTCTGAATTTAGACCTATCACTATTCTGCGAACCTACAACGAGCGCAACTTTAATGGCACCTCCACTCTCGATGCATTGCTATGCCATAAAATAGTCAGCGGTATCATCAACCCGTTACCAAGCATCTCAGTAATCTCACTTAGCCCGCGTGCCATAAAAACACTGCCTGCCGGCATGCCAACAGCCAAACTGAGAACCACTAATCAGGACGCCTTTCAGGCACCACCAGACTCATCTTTCCTTCAATTCAAAAATGGCATCAGAATTCAAACGCCACTCTACGATTATGATGATTCCTATATACAAGAACTTCAGGCTTACTTGATAAATAACGTTGACTCTAACAATACGACTCAACCAGCAGCAAAACGGGCAATCGCTTCCCTGTCCCAAACTGGCGACCTATTTACACTAAACGCTATTATCAATAATGGAGAACTGATCACAGAGTTTCCGTCTGCCATCAACCTCCCCTCATACCAAAGCAGACACCCGCTTAAAAGCGCACTCTGGAAAGCATCCAGCCCTTTTACTGGCACTGTCATGCACACCGTTGGTATTGACCACCTGCCCGGCGTCGTCGCAGCAGGGTCGAGCCTTTTATTTGCTACCGAGTCATTAACTCTAGGCGCGTTACTTGCCTATGGCGTCACCATGTTCACAGATGCCGTCACGGTTACCGAACTCTTAGCTGCCGGAACCACCCTGTTTTTTGTTCACGGACTCTATCGCTGGGGAACTTCTGAATACTGAAAACAATCCATAATTCCTTACTACTATATATATGACCCTATATACCCAAATAATTTCAAGTTGCTCTGCGGCGGCAAACGAGTGAACCCCATAAGCCTACAACGAGTAGGTGAGTGGGGTGAACGAGCACCCCAGGGCATAAAAGCAGCCAACAAAGTAGCAACTTGAAAGGCGACAGGTATAAACAGCCAACAGCATCTGGATCAATTTATGAAGGATAAAAAAAATACAACGATTGCCATCGTCTGTGGAGGACCGTCTCCGGAGGCGCGTGTTTCCAGGCTATCTGCCGGCCGCATCACGCCACCACTGGAAAAACACTATGGCAATGTAGTCACTCTGGAACTTGATGCGGCACTTCCCGCCAATTTACTAACCCATCAAGTTGACGTTGTCTTCCCTGTCGCCCATGGCCCTATGGGTGAAGATGGCTGCCTGCAAGGAATGCTGGAAGTAATGGGCATCCCATATATCGGCTCTGGCGTACTGGCCAGTGCCTGTGCTTTAGACAAAGTCGCCACCAAAAGAATCCTTCATCATGGCGGTGTACCGTTAGCGAAAGACTGCCTGGTATCAAGCGCTGAACCCATCAAAACGTCGGTAGAAAAATGCCTGGATACATTAGGGGAGAGAGTGGTCATAAAACCATTTGCCCAAGGGTCGGGCATTGGCGTGCAGTTTGCCGAAGGAAAAAAAGAGCTGATCGAACGGCTGACTGAAGGCTTTGAGAAAGATCACCTCCTTCTCATCGAAGAGTTCATTCAAGGGCGAGAAGTCACTGCCGGTATTCTGGATCTGGAACGCACACATGTTTTACCGGTTATTGAAATCATCACCCCCAACAACGCCTGGTACGATTACACGCACCGATACACACCCGGGCTCAGTGAACACATCATTCCCGCTGGAATTTCCGATCAGCAGAAACAAAGAGTGCAAGAGATAGCACTTCAAGCTCACCAGCTCATTCGTTGCAGAGATATAAGCCGATCCGATTTTATTGTTCCGGAGAATGGCGAACCGATATTTTCTGAAATTAACAACCTGCCCGGAATGACGCCTACCAGTCTTTTCCCAGATGGCGCAAAACATGCGGGTATCGAATTTGAAAAACTCATTTGCGGTTTGGTTGATCAGGCATTAGAGCGAGGAAAAAATTCATTCAGCGGGGATAATTACTGGCCAATACCAGAGTTAAATCTGTCAGCGCATCTAGATTCCTAAACCGGAACGCCATCAAGCAGAAAAAGTATGCAGCTCCTGAATGGCCTTTGAGCGTTTACCGTTCAAAGCTTCGGGAGTTATACGAACAGATTCGTCTATTACGCTATCAATTTTCTGCCGATCAGCAACCGAGGGTTTGGTTAACACATAGTTAGCCACATCTTTGCTGTTACCCGGATGACCGATCCCAAGGCGCAACCTCAGAAACTCACGATTATTTCCAAGCGCTGAAATAATATCCCGCAGACCATTATGACCACCATGACCACCGCCTTGTTTTAAACGGCCGATACCCGGAGGCAAATCAAGCTCATCATGAACAACAAGAATGGATTCGGGAGGGATTTTGAAGAAAGTTGCCATAGCGCCAACGGCCTGACCACTTCGATTCATAAATGTAGAAGGGTTTAAAAGGCGGACTTCTTGTCCACCAATTTGTACGCGAGCCGTTTCGCCGAAGAATTTCTTCTCAGGCTGCAGAACAACACCACAGCTTCTTGCTAACTGCTCAACGTACCAGAAGCCTGCATTATGGCGGGTATCTTCATACTGCGAACCTGGGTTACCCAGCCCCACAACCAGCCGGACAGGCTGTTCTGAAGGTTTCGCCATAATGTCACGCCTCCTTGGCTGCTACTCAAGCAACAATGATTACTCTTCGCCAGCTTCTTCAGAAGACGCTTCAGATGCTTCGTCTTCTTCAGTTCCAGCACGAGTAGCCTGAACACTGGAGATATCAAGATCCTGACCGTGGTTCAGAACTTCAACACCAGCAGGAACAGCGATGTCGCTCAGGTGAACGTGACCACCCAGCTCAACGTTAGCCATGTCCACTTCGATGAACTCTGGCAGATCGCCTGGCAGACACTTGATTTCCAGGTCTACACGGTTGTGCACGATAGCGCCGCCCGCTTTAACACCAACACACGCTTCTTCATTGATGAAGTGAAGTGGTACGTTAGTAGTTACTTCGTGATCCGCCTCAACGCGCAGGAAGTCCATGTGCATAGCGAATTCTTTCGCTGGGTGACGCTGCAGATCTTTCAGGATAGCCTGCTGCTTGGCACCGTCTACTTCCAGAGTGACGATCTGGGAGTAGAAAGATTCAACTTCCAGCGCTTTACGGATGGCCTTGCCTTCCAGAGTGATTTGCAGAGGCTCGGAGCTACCACCATAGATGATAGCTGGAACCAGATCAGCACGACGCAGGCGGCGGCTCGCACCCTTCCCTACATCTTTACGTGCTACTGCACTTAATACGATTGCTTCAGACATGTTTATCTCCAGTAACACCACTGCTCTTGCGACCAGAAACAGCGGTTCTTTTAAAGGTGCGATATATTACAGAGATAGTGAAAAAAAGCAAAGCGAGTTTCAATCGCGTGGCCAGTGTTCTCGACTTTAGAGTTCTCAAAGCACAATAGTTCAACAGCAATCGAATAATCAGCTAAAAAGCAACCATCCCCAACCACCAAGTTTGAGATGGCTGCCATGCTCACTTCAGATCATCGAACAATCCTCCGGGAGCTCGCTTTTTATACAACCTTTCTAGCCAGAGCACTATCACCAACTGCAGTACCAACGTTCTGCGAACTG
>NZ_LUTV01000006.1:509903-512456 GCF_001646945.1 Endozoicomonas ascidiicola | reverse complement strand
CCATTTATCGTGTAGGACTTTAAGCATGAATCGAATAGTTATGGCAAAAAATGATCTGTAATTATACGTCTTGAATCGTTTTTCGTTTCATGCTTTGGATCAATTTATCTGCTCATTTAGAACCGTATGTTTCAAATGAGTTTTGGTTTATAAGCGAGCCTGAAAAAATAGTTCGTCGATGTTGTTTATTTTGAAATTATGCAATCTGACCAAACTTCCGTTTTATGGGAAATCTAAAGTTGAGCAGTGTTTATACCTATCCGTAATCCGTAATCCGTAATCCGTAATCCGTAATCCGTAATCCGTAATCCGTAATCCGCAAAGCGAGGGTGACTCCAGCTTTCGAACTATAGGCAACGGACAACGGACAACGGACAACGGACAACGGACAACGTTAATTAAAATGTGAAAGCTAATCGGGAACTATTCCTAATGGCTTTCTGCTTTTATCATTGAAAAATCCATCAACCCGTAACGATCAAAGCTCACCCGAATATTCAACATCAAATTGATAATCGCACAGAGAATCATGCTACTGGCAATCCCCAGCATGATCATAAGCTGATACATCACCGCATCAACCGGTTCAGCACCACCCAGAATCTGGCCAGTCATCATACCCGGCAATGCCACCAACCCAAGTGTCGACAAGGTTGCCACCAACGGACTGATGGCCGACTTCAATGCCCCACGGATAAACGGCTGTAACGCTTCAAGACGGCTGGCTCCCAGTAACAAGTCACCCATATACTGCTCATACCGTTCAGATACCGAGCCGTAAAAACGCTCAAGCACCAGGATATTTCCGGTCAAACAGTTGCCCAACAGCATCCCCGCCAGAGGAATCAGGTAGCGCGAGCTAAACCATGGCTCCGGTTGTACCAGAACGATCATGGCCACCAGCACAAGCCCGACACCAAAAAATACGCTGAACAGAGAAACCATGAACAACGAGGTTATCGATAGTCCAGCCCGACTGAGGATATGCCAATTAGCCACCAACAGCATAATAGCAAGCCAGAGCAGGTTAAGAACAAGGCTATTCTGTGCAAACAGAAACTCAAGATAAACTCCAATCATGGCCAACTGCAACGTCATCCGGCCAACCCCGACCAATAGATTTTTCACCAGATCCTTTAGCCCGAGATACCACAGCATCAGCAGAGGCAATAACAGAACGCCATAAAAAATCAGCAGCTCGACAACACCAATTTGCCCACTTCCGCTCATGGCTTCATCACCCCCCGAATCGGGCTATCAACCACTGAAACGCCACTATCCCTAACCAGAATCGAGTGCTGACAGCCTGTTATCCAACGAGGGTCATGGGATGCTGATACCACGGTATAATCGCCTCCGAGCAAGAGATCCGTTACATTACAGCAGGATTCATCGTCGAGGGCTGACGTAGGCTCATCCGCAACCAGTATTTTCCTCCCAGTCATCAACCCTCGCACCATGGAAAGCCGCTGTCTTTGCCCACCAGACAGTTGATTCAATGACGATGAGAGAAGCTCAATAGAGAGATCAAGCCGCTGAAACCAATACTCCACATCAGAATTCCTGAAAGGTCGATCACTCCATGCTTTCCAGGAAAAAGGACGACTGAGATAGTCAGCAACGGATTCACCACCGGAAGGCGCCTGCTGAGGAATATAGGCAATGGATGATCGCAGATGTTTTATCGAATCCTGACAAACTGGCCGCCCCATAAAAAAGAACTCACCTGCCTGAAGATGAAAACCACCCAGCAAGAGCTTTAACAGAGAACTCTTGCCTCCGCCGGAAGGACCGACAAGAACAAAACTATCGCCCTGGTCAATGGTTAAATTCACCCCGGAGAGCAGAGCCTTCTCCGAAACACCAATACCGACAGAAACAAGCTGAAAAACTGGATGCCCACCCATGACCAATATCTGACTTCAGTACCTAATAAAAGGGAACAATATGGGAAGACTAAAGGAAAGGAAAGAAAAACCAACGACGTTAAAACCGAGGCCGGCAAGCCTCAACCAACGCCAACCATCGAGCGGCAGACAGCTACAGATTGGTGAGTTTTGCCTTAATACGACTAATCACCTCATCATTTTCAACAGAGACTTCCTTTATGACGGCCGTGAAATCATTAATGGCATCTTCTCTATCGCGAGCTTCCGCTTTCGTTAAGGGAATTTTTATCCACTCCTCACTTCTGTAGCCTGAATAGATACTCAAAACCCTGTTATTCTGCTCAAGCTCTTTGAGGTCAGATAAAATCGACATGGCAACTTCATCATTTGAAGCAATACTTTCAATAACCGCCCTCAATTGTTTCACCAGAGAATTACGGCCAGCAACGGCAATACCTCCTTTCAAACTTAACTGTTCTGTAATCTTCAAGGCTTTTTCATACTTTTGCCGATTTTCTTGGACAATCTCATGCTTTTTTTGCCTCATTATCCCTGCTAGGAGCCTGTCGGACTTAGAACAACTTTTGAGTATAATACCCGCAAGATCGTAAAAGACAGCCAGCCAATGAACAAATGGACTTTCAGACCCATTGACCGAGACATC
>NZ_LUTV01000006.1:494343-500748 GCF_001646945.1 Endozoicomonas ascidiicola | reverse complement strand
AAAATTTTCGTAAATAGCGGGGATCAATAGGGTCAAGCATTTCCCGGAGGTGCGTATCGCAAGGTACCTGACCGACGCCGTACAACGATTTCAGGTTATGCAACTTGGCTGGTGTTTTAACACAGTCCCGATCGAACTGAAGTAATGATGGATACTTCAGATGCATAATGGCAAGACCGCTCATGATGGCATCATGAAGCGGGATCGCATTTTGACTGCTTCTTTTACGAAAATCAGGGACTTTAACAGCTTCTTTTGAAACTATTTTGATCAGTTTCTCAGCAATCGTCTTTCGGTTAGATGGTTTCACAGTAAAATGACAATGATGATGTAATGTCGTATATGTTACTTAATAGTCTGCGATTTCTGAACTAGTAGATCAGTCTCTAGCCCTTGATATTATTGACTTTAATCAACTCGGCGGGAATTGCTGAGGATTATATGGCTCTCTTAAATAGCGCATCCCCGTGTTTCAGGTTATATAACTGCCCAATAAATCGATTCGCCGGTTATTAAAGGCTGTGATTGGTGGTAACAGTATAAAAAATGACTGTTCATTGATTCTTCTGGTCAAGGGGGTTGCCTTAACCCCCCCCAGCATCCTCGTTCACATGCTTCGAGGGCGTCGCAAAAGGCCTGGTTCCCATGCTTTTATGCCCTCTGGGTATTGCGTGGGAACCCATACATCTATCTCTTAGTAAATTAAGAGGTATGCATTCCCACGCGGAGCATGGGAACGAGATTTCTAGAGTTTCGCGACAACCTCGCTCCGCGTGAGAATGTTTATCAGGGTTTGGGAAAGGCGTGCACAACCTTGGATGACCATGGAAACGAGGCTTTGTGACCGCCCCCTCTTGAAAATTTGTGTAAAAGTATCGTAAATTTCAGCTCTATTAATCGCTGGGTTTATTCGCGCTAATAACTCTTCTTCTCAAACCTTTTCAAGAGATTACATTTTTCAAGCAGGCCTGATTTAGAAAACTAACAAGGAGTAACAGTTTTCAGATATCAAGGCTGATCAATTTTCTGATCGATTGCTAGTTGATGACTTAATTACTGCTTTTTATTCAGCGGATTATCGCTGTTATTTAACAGAGATTCTGGATGTTAATATCTTGGATTTCACACCGTTCAGGATTCTCAAAAAATAACATTTAAATTGGGTGTGGCAGCGGTTTAAAGGATCAATCGGACATGGCGATATTGAGTACTCCGTCTATTCTGACTTTGAACCCGAAACAAAAAAAGGACTTGGAATATGAAAAAAGTTTTAGGAATGGTTTTACTGTTGGCAGCTGGTACCTTACAGGCTGATTCAAACAGCTCAGGCCCTAGCGGCGTTGTAGAAAAAGCCTGTTATGTGGAAGGTAAGTTTACATCTTATGTTTCTGTCTACAGATGCTTGAGTGAGTTTAACGGACATTACGATATCAAGAAGTCGTATGCTCGTAATAATAAATAATTGATCGCACCATTTGTATAGGCTCGGATCTTTCGGATTCGAGCTTTTTTTATGCCTGTTGTTTATGCCTTTTATAGAAGGCGCTGCAATATTCAAAAGATAAATAGTCAGCGTCATTACTGAGCCTTGAAAGATAAGGCTCAGCTATATAAACGGAAATTAAATCAATCCATAACCTTGACTGAGAATATCAATAATCTCTTCCCTCGGATTATCAGACAGTGGTAGCGGTTGCCCGGTAATCTTTTCTGCAATACCTGTGTAGGTTGCAGCAAGATCTAACAACGCCTGTTCTGGCAACTGGTTGTTTGTTGCAAGTGCCTGGCGTTCCACCATTCGGTTTTTGTTCAGAAGAATGTCCGGGTCTGGAAAATAGTTCAGCAAGAACTGGCGGAAGCTCTCCTTGGAGTTCTCAATGATTTGTCCTTGCTGGTAAGCATCGCCATCCCAGATTCTTGAAGAGTCGGGCGTGCCCACCTCATCCATATAAATGAGTTGTTCTTCACCATTGGCATCGGTGACGTAACCAAACTCAAATTTGGTATCCACAAATAGTTGATCAATGTTGGCCAGTGATTGGCGGATGACGTGGAAGCCATCTTTGAGCAATGTTTCATAACGATCAATATCGCTGGGCTGCCGGAAGTTAAATGCCTGATAGTTGGCTTCAATGTCTTGCCGGCTGATATTCACATCGTCCGCTTCCGGCACGCCAGGAATACCCTTCAAAATACCTTTGGTAGACGGCGTAATCAGCAGTTCTGGCAACGGCTGATCTTTTTGAAGGCCTTCTGGTAATTGAATGCCGCAGAACGCCCGTTCGCCCTTGCTGTAGGCACGCCACATGGAGCCTGTGATGTACTTGCGCACAATAGCTTCAATCATAATCGGGCGGGCTTTTTGAACGATCCAGACCAGCGGGTGGGGCGTATCCAGAATATGGCTATCCGCAAGGCCATGGGTTTTAAACTGTTCGAACCAGTGGTTGGAGATGGCATTCAGGGCTGCACCTTTACCGGGTACGCCGGATAAACCACCTTCTCCCTGCCAGATGCAATCAAAGGCGCTGATGCGATCTGAAATCACCATAATGGCCAATGGCGCATCCGGTGCTACATTATAACCTTTTTCCTGTATCAGGCGTTTGCTGTCGGCGTCGGTAAGCCAATAGACGGAGCGGACCTTGCCGGAATGGATAGGACGTTGTGTCCGGATCGGGAGATCGTTGTTAACGGCCAAAACCTTATCAGCGAGATTCATTCAACTACCTGTATCTTTTATTGGTTAGGCAATTTCAATGGATGGGTAAGCGGCGATATCGACTTCCGGCACCATTGATCGAGACGCAGGAAATAGTAGCAAATCGTTTCCTTCATCTACATAGAAAAGTGCGGCGATTGAGAAATTGCCGGAGGATGGAGGAAATCCTACAAATGGGCTGGGTAATAACCTCTGGTTATTAGGTGATTTGTGTCGGATTCGCGGCTGACGTGCGCTCTGTCGAAGTGGAGGTAGTGGAATTATGGTTTTTATGCACAAATGTCAAGTGATTGACGTCTATTTTTTTATGTCAGTATAAGTGCCTGATTTTGTAAGGGCTTATCCTAAGTTGTTGAAAAATAAGCAAAAAAAATAGATCAAAAAATGATCAGTTTGATAGGGGGCAGGGATTATCGGTCTCTGTGACCCGTTGGGAATGATCATCCACAAACTTATCCACAGAAACTGTGGGTAAGTGAACTGGAGCACATAATCCAAACAGTCGCTTCATGGGTTTTGTTGTTAATTCCAACAAAGTCTTAAAGAAGTCTGCAGAAGTGTCGAGCATATGATCTCTTTAGTCGCGCATGGCCGTTGAGGCGCTCTCACTATAACGCCAATCCGGTATCTTTTAAGGGTGTTGATAGTTTACAGTTAGCGGTTTGGATTCAGCCCAATCGGGTGGCATTGGGTGGCATTGTTTAAGGTGACCAAGGTAATGAATGAGCAAAGCTTCTCAGTGGATGTAACAGAAGCCAATATTCAAGAAGTGCTTCAGCAGTCGGTTGAGCAACCGGTGCTTCTTTATATAGGTATGCAGAGTGATCCGGGCTGTGCCCAGCAGCTGACGTTGCTGGAATCCATCACTGCCTCTTATCAGGGCAAACTGACGCTGGCGAGGCTGGATGCAGAAGCTGATCAAATGCTGGCTCGTCAGTTAATCAATCAGCTGCAGGTGAGCGCTTTGCCTGGTCAGGTGGTGCTCCATGAAGGTCGTCCGGTTGAGGTGTTCAGTGGCCCGCAATCTGAAGAAACGTTGCGCGCTGTGCTGGACCCATTAACCATGAGCCCTGCAGATATGGTTCGTCAGCAGGTCGAAACCTTAATGGCCGAAGGACAGGCTGCAGAGGCGTTGGGCTTGTTGCAGAATATTCTGAAAGATGAGCCAGACAACCACGCTCTGCAAGTATTGCAGGTTAATCTGTTGTTGGAACTTGGGCGAATAGAAGAAGGACGACAGCTGATTAACGCCTTGCCAGCGGATGCTGAAGGTATTGCACAGCCAAAAGCAAAGTTATCATTTTATGAAATGGTGGCAGATGCGCCGGCTCGACAGGAATTGGAAGCTCGGCTGGCAGACAACGACAATGATCATGAAGCACGTTACCAGTTGGCCATTCGTTTGGTCATTGCTGACGAAAGTGAAGAAGCGCTGGAGCAACTGCTGATTATTGTTCGTCGTGATCGTGAATTCCGTGAAGACGGTGCACGACTGCTGATGCTTACCGTGTTTGAACAGTTAGGGCAGGCCAGCCCGATTGCACGACGTTACCGTGGCAAGCTGTTTGGTATGATGAACTGATTGATTGCTGAGGTGGTTGCAAAACCCCAAACATCTCGTTCCCATGCTTTGAGGTTGTCGCAAAACTCCAGAAATCTCGTTCCCATGCTCCAGCGTGGGAACCCAGACTTCTAAGCCCTATGAAAATTCAGGGGTATGCATTCCCACGCGAAGCGAGGTTGTCGCAAAGCCCTGGTTCCCATGCTTTGCGTGGGAACCCATACTTCTAACCCTTTGAAAATTCGAGAGTATGCATTCCCACGCAAAGCATGGGAACGAGATGTTTGGAGTTTTGCGACACCCTCGAAGCATGGGAACGAGATGAGCGAGATGTTTAGAGTTTTGCGACACCCTCAATAATGAGACCCAGTTTGTCAGAAAGGTGCCTCTTCTTTAGCACCAACATCAAAACTGGCCACTTCTTTCCTTTCCATCGCCTCTTCACTGATGCCCCCCAAATACTCAATCAACTCTTCCAGCATTTGCTGCAGAGTCATGGTCATCAGGGCAAAGTCCGCATCAAATTGTTCTGCAGCGGTTTCGGTATTCACTTCATCCAGCTTTTCCTGAATAGAATCCGTGAACTTCAGTTTACGAATCACCAGATCATCGCCGAGAACAAAACTCAGGGCGTCATTCCAGATCACCGCCATCTTGCTCACCTGCTTGCCAGCCTGAAGATGGACTTCCACCTCTTCTCCTGCCAATTCCTGTTTGCTGACTTTAACTTGTCCGCCTTCATCACCGGGTTCCCGAAGCTCACACTCGTCACCCAGTATCAAATGATCTGGCAGAGGTACTTCCTGCGCTAACCAGCGAGTCATGGCAAAAGACGGCATGTTTTTCAGAGGCGGGTTAACGATAGGCAGACTGCCCATGCATTCTCGCAGGCAGCTGGTCAGCTCTTCTGCCTTTTTAAAAGAAGATGCATCCACAATCAGCCAGCCTTTTACTGTATCGATATAAGCAAAGGTATTCTGGCTGCGGGAGAATGCTTTGGGGAGCAACTCCATAAGTACATCGTCTTTTAATGTTTTCTTCTCTTTGCTGAAAACCTGACGATCTTGTTCCTGTTCAATCTTTTCAACCCGTTCTTCCAGCACTTCATTAATCACACTGGCCGGGAGAATCTTTTCTTCCTTGCGAGCAGTGATCATTATAAAACCGCTGGCCGCGTGGGTTAGCATACTGCCATGTCTGCCCAGAGGTGGCACCCAACCGTAGGTGCTCATGTCCTGACTGCCACAGCTGCGGAAGCGTTTCTCTTTCAGCTTATCTTCCAACTCCTCTACCGACAGGCTGAATGGCTGGGTGAAGCGATAAAAAATCAGATTTTTAAACCACATGATTGTTTCGATTTCCTTCTTATGTAGCTGCCTTGGTCATTAATGTACCGTGAGTTTGTGGCTTTTGCATGGGTAAATAATTAGGGATCGTGGGTTGTGTAAAAAAAGTGCTTAATAACAGTTGCGTATCAATAGGTTAGCTGCTTATAATGCGCCGCGTTGATGAGGGGCGGCAAGATGGTAAGTCTTCTAGCTCAACATGAATGATCAGGGTGATTAGCTCAGCTGGGAGAGCGTCTGCTTTACACGCAGAATGTCGGCGGTTCGATCCCGTCATCACCCACCAAATTTGAGTAGCTTTTCCTGTTTAAAGGTGCTTGAAAAAGAATAGCGGACCGGTAGTTCAGTTGGTTAGAATGCCGGCCTGTCACGCCGGAGGTCGCGGGTTCGAGCCCCGTCCGGTCCGCCATCTTTTATAAAGAACGACTTCGCTGGTTTGAATCAATTCTTAATCAGGGATTGATCTTAAAGTGAATTCTGATAGAGTCTCTCTTCCGCAAAACAGCGGGTATTCGGTTTGACGTACTGATGAATAAGACTTTGTCAGTGATGTTGTTGAAGTGTTGAACGTTTATGTGGACCGGTAGTTCAGTTGGTTAGAATGCCGGCCTGTCACGCCGGAGGTCGCGGGTTCGAGTCCCGTCCGGTCCGCCATTAAACGGTTCGATACGAAGAGTAAAGGTTTATTGGGTGATTAGCTCAGCTGGGAGAGCGTCTGCTTTACACGCAGAATGTCGGCGGTTCGATCCCGTCATCACCCACCAAATTTGAGTGGC
>NZ_LUTV01000006.1:371490-492688 GCF_001646945.1 Endozoicomonas ascidiicola | reverse complement strand
TTGCTACTCGTTACCTACCCCATTATCTGGCCTGGAGACGGGAACTTACAGCGGCAAATAAGTTAACTGCTGGCCGATTGGTTAGCAAAATTGCTGAACATTGGTGCTTCCAACCATTAACGGTAACTTAGCCCTGGCACAGGCTTATGGCTCCAGCGCCTGATAACTATGGACTCGCTCAGATAGAAAATCGACTATAAAAGCCAGCCCTAAAACTACTTCTCCCCAATGCTTCATGATTAGTGATGAAGCAACGATATAGATTGATATCGTTCATAAGGAGGCAGAGTTATGAGAATCGAAGGGCCTGATCGCACATCATCACAGCCGCAACCAGAACCAGAGAACCACGGTCAGCAGAACAGGCGCACCAATAAAAGTCGAAATGGTGGTTTTGGCGAGCGGACTGTCAATAATCAACCTGGCAGCCCTGTAGACGGCCCAAGCCTTCAAGCTCGGACAGTGAGGGTGAATGCAAAGAACCAACAACCCTCAATCGCACCAAAACCATTGACAATTGAGTTGACATCGACTCCTTCCCATTCAGATGCTGTATTTCTCCAGGAGCTTGAAAAGATATTTGAGGAGAAGGGACAGGATGGTTTAGCGATCAATAAAGAGGGTATGCATCCGCTCCATTATGCTGCTAAAGAGGGGCTTATCCATTCAGTGAAATATCTGTTGGATAATGGTGATGCGCAACAACTCATCGGCCTGAAAAATGAGGAACAGAACAATCTGGTGCATCTGGCTGCTATAGCCGGGCATGCCGATTTATTGCAGTGGTTGTCCGGTCAATATGGCGTTGATGCCCTAATGGCAAAAGGAAATAGAGGTTTTACAGCCCTGCATTTTGCCGCCAAAGAGGGGCATTTGAGTTGTGTTGAACGATTGTTGGATGCTTCACCTGATAGCGTTCATATCAAAGAAGATGACGGCAGCAATGCCATGCACTGGGCAGCCTGGGCCGGAAACCTGGATGTTCTGAAGTGCATGGTGGAACGAAATGGAAAGAATATTTTTTCAGAAAAAGGAAATGAAGGTGCCAATTCACTCCATTTTGCTGTTCAGAATAATCATCTCGAATGTGTTCAATATATTTTGGAAATTTTCCATGCACTACAGTACGAAGTTGATGAATTCGGTCAAAGCCCGATCCATCGTGCGGCGATAAAGGGGCATGAGCAGTGTGTTGCTGAGCTTCTTAAAACCGGTGAAGACCTTCAAAAACTCACGGACAGTCATGGTAATACCGCTGTTCATCTTGCCGCAGCTTTCGGAAAGCTGGAGGTAATGAACTGCATAAGTAAACATGACTCCGAAACTCTGAAGGCAAAAAATAATAACGGAAACACTCCGTTGCACTTAGCTGCATCAAATGGGCATGTGCAGTGTGTTGCTGAGCTCCTTAAAACCGGTGAAGACCTTCAAAAACTCACTGATAGTAATGGTTGTACCGCTGCTCATCTCGCCGCAGCATACGGACAGCTGGAGGTAATGAACTGCATAAGTAAACATGACTCCGAAACTCTGAAGGCAAAAAATAATTACGGATACACTCCGTTGCACTTAGCTGTAGAAAATAAACGCCCCGCATGTGTAAAAGAGATATTATCTCATAATACGGTTAACAAAAATCTGAATCGCATTGATTTGTTTGGTGATATGTTTAGCAACGATGCAGAGATAATGAGGTTATTAGTTGATGCCAGAAAAAAAAATGGTGCAAAACGCATCTCATGGTCCACGGCAGATTCGAAGCCTTCCATACAGCAAAGAAAACCAAAGAATGAACTCGATGAATGGGCTTTATTTGACGCAGATGCCCCCCCGGCAAAACGTGAACGAATAGGCCAGTCCGATGAATGGCCAATGATGGAAGACAGGAAAAACGGTTTGTCATCATTAGCGACGAAGGCAGGCGCGGTATTATCGTATGTGAAACGTGTGGGCATTTACTTGTTTAATCCCGTTTATCTCGGAGAAACGAAAGAAAAGTTCCAGTCAATGGGGGATTTAAACGGTGGCGTCCAAATGGCAAAAATGCTGGAGAGTATGGGGGCTCAATCACTGGATGTGGTTCTTTCACCTCCGGATCTATCCCCATGGAGTGAGCGATCAGCCTATTCGGAATCCCAAAAGAGGGAGTACGCTGAAAAACAGAAAGTTACCCGGTATAAACTTGCCCTTCTCTGGCCAGAGTTTGACCCTGCAAAACCGCTACCACAGACTGTGATGATGGGAAAATGCGAGGTAACATTCAGGGATTGTGATGATCAACAGTTGAAGCCTGCGCCCGTAATGTTTTCGTTTATTAATGCGGATCAGCAATGCCGGGAAGTTAAAGATCTGCCGGATAGTGTTATTACTCTAAAACCTTATCGATTTAGACAGTATTTTGTGAGTATTACGACAGATATCCAAGAGAATCGGGGCAACGTTCTTCCAGTGAGCCGACCAGAAAATAGCATAATACCTGAGATTGAGCACTCTTCGAGTGTTAAGCCCGGGGTTATTAAGAGTCAACCACTGGAAACGGTGATCAACCAGTTAAATGAAAAAAGCATTTCCGGAGAGTTGAATCTCAGTGTTGTGTATGGTTTATATCGTTACGAGTTGTCAAGCGAATCACGGGGGGCAATACTGGATCAATGGATCAGCAATATTGAAGCGTATTCGGAACAGTCCGTTAACAAAAAGCCGGCTATTATTGCGGTGGCGTCTAATGTCATCTTGGAGGCTAGTCTGAAACAGTATGCAGAGGGGAATCAGTTAACACTCATTGATCTGGGTGCTATTGTTCGTGCTTCGGATGATCAGGCCGCTGCCACAGAACAGGCAATGACAGAACAGATTAATCAGCTGTCACCCGGAAAACCAGCAATCTGTATCTTGCCCAGCCTTCCAAAGCATAAGTTTGATGAGCTGGTACTGAGTAGTCGATTACCCACTCTGGCTGAAGGAGCCAATCTCACTTCATTCCTTTTGCAACATGGGCGTCCGCATCTGTCAGTACTTCCATCAGGAGACACACCCGTGGCTCAGGATATGGGCGATCCTTTCGAGGCTATGAAGGCGGAAGCGTTCTCTTATAAACTGGTGATTAATGAAAATGAGCGAGAGGTTCTGGAATGGTTAACCTCCCTGGTAAAGGATGGGAAAGACATATCGTATAGGACTGCTATTGTTAAAATCGCAGGTCTTGATAAACAGGAAGTGCCAAATCTGGCGTTTCTATGGAAGCAGCCACAGCAAAGTACCTTTCTAGAACTTGAACAGCTAACGGTTATGAAGCTTCTGAAAAAAGGGTACGCTGGTAAACTGGGTGAAACGGGGAGAAAAGCGCTGCTATCGATACTTGATCCGTCACCACAGGCATTTGAGCAGTACACACGGGATGCGATGAATAAAGATTCTGCAACAGCAAGGCACTTCGAACTCCAGAAAATGCATGTTAATGGCCCATCGTTGAATGCGGTCACTTCAGCCTTAGTTCAGCTAGGGAAGTATAAGGGCGTTATTTGAAGTGGTTCAGTGATTGTGGACATGAGGTAATGTCATCAAAGAATTGCGTCATCGGTTTCTGCCCCACTACTATATGAAATAGATTTTGAAACCCTTACGATCAATGTCGTAAGGGTTTTGTCGTTTATAACATCTTGAAAGGTATACCATGGCACAGACTGCAGCCGCTCTTCATATCCTGGTTAGACACAAAGAACAGGCCGAAGACATCATCAGTAAGCTGAAGAAAGGTGCAAATTTTGATGTGTTGGCCAAAAAGCACTCTACCTGCCCATCCGGTAAGAAAGGCGGTAGCCTGGGTGAGTTCGGAAGAGGACAGATGGTGCCAACGTTCGATAAAGTCTGCTTTACCGGTGAATTGCTGAAGCCGCACCTGGTAAAAACCAAGTTCGGCTGGCATGTGATTAAAGTGCTTTATCGAACCTGATGGGTGATTCTTATAATGCGATGATTATAAGTCAATGGTTTCCCCGTCTTCCGGTACAAGTACAAAGCTTTCTATTTTCTGATCAGTGATAAAAGTTCTCAGCTCTGTTCTAGACAGAGCTGCATGAATAGCTTTGATGGACGGATGGAGGAGCCTAATGGCTCCAGAAGAGTGGTTCTTATGGAGTAAACTCAATCTGTCCATAATCCAGCGGTTTGTCCTCTTCGTCTTCTACTTTTGGTGACAGCGATAAGTTTGGCGGGTTATCAGCGTGATGGGTTGAGAAGGATATTTTCTTTTTTACAGCTCTGCTCTCTGATGGTTGCTGCTGTTCAAGTTTCTGCACCACGGCACGAAATTTTACTGCTTGTTTATCCATACCTGGAATAAATTCAAGTGTTTCAACCATCATCTTATAGGCAGGCAGAACCTGCTGGTCATTTGGGAATGCCTTATGAAAATCTTTGAGCATTTTGGCCGTGCTGGGGAAGTCACCCTTATCAAAAAGGTATTTGGCCAGTTGATAGCGCACTTTAGCCTGTTGAGGTTTGTAGTCTGGCCAAATCAGTTTTATCTGCGGTAATGACACACCGAGCTTAAATTCCTGCTGGTTATCCATCAGCAACTGCAGGTGCTGATCTGCAAAAGACGTCAAATGTTGTTTTGATTTCAGGGAGGTTATCAGTTTGAACAGTGCGTCAGAAATCACCATGTCCCGAGGGTTTTTCTTTAGCCAGTGGCGGTAAAGCTTAATGGCTTTTTCATAGTCACCCTCTTTTACTAAAACACTCACATTGGCCTGAAGAAGCTGCTGATCAGTTCGATCAGGTTTTGTGACATCATCCTGCTCGGCAACGAACCCCAGCTTGTCCTGATACTGGAACAGGGCATAACCCATCAGATGGTACATCACCACAGAATAATAGTTGGAAACGGCGGATTGCAAAAATATGCTCATGGATTCCATATTGTCATCAATCATAAAGCTCAGTGCTTCTACAGAGCCCAGCATGATCATCAGAATCAAACACAGAAACAGGTAAGGCCAGCCAATGGTGGTCATCAATTGCAGCTGTTTGAGAGGATTGATGGCTTTAAAGAAGCTTTCTTCCATGGCCAGTAGAATAAAACTGGCAGGGATGGACAGGACAAAAAAGCAAATGGCGGCAATGCCGGCTATTGGACCGACATAAATGGCGATGACTGTAACCGATGCGATGCCAATTAATAGAATGCCGGTTATCTGTATCAGTAGTAGTAATCCACCGCCGTACGCTTCTTTAATGTCCGGTGCCTGGGTTTGCCCCATGGCCGTTTGTTGAAGACAGGTAAAGCTGTACTTGGTAATAAATGCAGACGCCAACAGCACAAACCATGGCATGATAAAGCCAAGACAGCTCAGCAGTGTTGCTGCAATAATGGCGGCAAAGCCATTACCTGAAAATGGGTATTTGAATGCCTTGTTGAGTCGTTTCCAGAAAGGCGTTGCAGTAAACGCACCTCCTTGAACACTCAGCGTATCATTGCAGACAAAGCATCGTGCCTCGCTACTTTGATGCTCTGTGCGGTTGCAATCCTGACAGGTATGGACATTGCATTGATGACAAACATAACTCGCCCCTTGCAGCGGATGATATTTACAGTACTCCATCAGCTCACCCCCTGTGATAATTGCTCGGCCAGTTGTTGATACTGTTTGGCTTTGGCAATCTCATCCTGCTGGTGATAACGGTTTGACAATTTGGTCAGTAACTTGGCCAGCATTGGTTCTTTTTGTTCTTGTTTCAATAATGGTTTGATGATGGCCTCAACGGGCGTTAAAGTCTGTGTTTCCAGCAATCTTAATCCAAGCTGTATTTGTTGTTCGGCACTTAATCTGGCTTTTGTTTCGTCATCCAGCTGTTGCCAGATTCTCAGCTGTGCCTGCACGAGTTCTGTATCGTAGCCAGAACTGTTTAACAGACGATTGACGGCTATCTGATAGGCAGGGCCACCGTCGACTTTAAGTAGATTAATCTGAATTAATAACAGTTCTGTCCGTTGGCCAGACTCTGAAAGTAATGCAGTCACTGCCTTTTGGGCAGGGCCGAATTGGAAGTCATCAATCAACCGATAGACTTTGTCGAGTTTTTCCCGATAAGGATCGATATTCTGATCCTGCTCGAGATAATCATGATCAATGCTTTCGCTTTTTAACGCCAGCGCAAGGGCTACCAGTATGCCCCCGGTAACAAAACCACCCGTGTGCGCCATATAGGCGACAGAGCTTTGGGTTTCTGAAAGAAAACTGAACACTTCTTTACCGATGTAAAACGGCAATATCAAAAGTGCCGGAGCTCGAAAGTACCCAACAAACACAAAGGCCCAATAGAAAAACTCAATCTTCTTTAATCGAAATAGTGCCAGATACATCGCCATCACGCCGGAAATTGAGCCAGAGGCTCCGACCAATGGCGTGCTACCGCTACCGGAATAGAGCTCAAGGCCGGCAAAAAGTAATCCGCCGCCAATACCGCAAAGCAAATAAAAAATCAGGAAACGAATGCTGCCCAGAGCCGCTTCGACGGCAAAACCACAAATAACAAGAAAGATCATATTGCCCAGTATGTGCATGAAACCACCATGCATAAACTGATGACTGAGTAGAGTGGTGATACTCAACTCTTTCGGTGTTAAACCAAATGCATAGGATGAAATAGACGTCAGCTGATCTTCGACAGCAAGGCGTGACCCAGACCAGACTTTGAAGTCCGCCTCAGCCCAGTTTTTACGATTATCCGCCAACCAGTGATAAAAGCCTCGATCCATCAGCAGAATATTGGTGAGAAGTTTAGGGTCTTCCTCAAACAGATTTACATACTCGGCGTAGTTCAGAGGCTCATCTTTCGAAAAACCCTTTTCCTGCAGATAGGTCAGATAGTCTTCAGCTTCTGTATCAATGAACCTCATCTCATCATAGAGTGACAAGGCCTCATAATACTTCTCGTTATCGCTGGACTGGTAGGCAAAGAATATGACGACATTCAGCAGCACAATCCCTAATAAAACCCAGGGAGGGCGCTGCCAATTTATTTTTTTCTCACTGGGCAGAACGACCACTGGCGTTACTCCTTAAAATTCCTTTTAGCTGCCATTTATTTTTATTCAGACATTCTGCCTTACAAAGTTATTACATTGCCATCTCCAACCGATAAATGGTGGCTTTAAACAGAGATTTCTGTTGGCTGTGTAAGAGATTGGAGCAGTTCTATTACCTACATTCTCCTGCGAAGAACCATTTCTGATATAGGTGGATACTGAAAGCGTGATCTAGATCAATTAGTGAGCGGTGGAAAGTACGTATTATCTGGGGTGTTGTTTTGGTGCTTACCGAAGCGTGAAGGGATTCACTGAAACGGGCTGATGGAATAAGAAACATTGTTAGCCTGTTCAGATAAAGTATAAATACCGTCCGATAAAAATAAAAAACGTTCCCTTGCTGTTTTCTAACAGCTGCTGCCTTGCCTTGTGTGAGGTTTTTTCTTGTGCTTACTTTTTTCCCGCTCAATGAAGCCCCTGACTTTGTCATTATCTGATGTATGCTGTCCTATATAACGACTGGAGAACGACGATGGATCAGGAAAGTAGAGCTGACGCAGCAATTAAAGGTGCACTGGTGGCTGATGCTGCATCTCTTGGGTTTCACTGGTTATATGATCAGGAAACAATTAAGCAGTATGGCGGAGATAAACCAGAGTTTCATGCACCGAATCGCGTTGAGTATGGTGATAAAGGGTATTTCGCTCATGATGGCAAAGAGTCTGGTGAGTTTTCCCACTATGGAGCCCAGCTTCTGGTGATGAAGGAAGCGATTGACCTTGCCGGACACTACGAAGAAAAAATCTATATAGAGTCATTCCGTCGTTGGTTTGATTTTGGTGGACAGTGGGTTGGTTATATTGACCATCCAACTCGTGGGACGTTGTTAAACATTTATGACCGCCTTGCATCAGAAGCATCATTAAATGCCTGTGGTGCAGATGATACCCAGAACCCTGCCGTGTCGAAATTGCCACCATTACTGGCGCAACATTATGGTAATCAGACATTGGATCAACTGGTGGAGTCGGCGGTGAGAGTCACCAATAATAATGATATGGCAGTTCAGTTTGCTCTGGCCTCTGCCCGTATGATCAAAGCAGCCATTGGAACCAAAACGCCTGCTGACTGTGTGCAGGCAGCCAGAGGAATACCTGATGTTGATGCCTGCATAGAAAAAGCAGAATCGATGATTAAGCAATCATCTCAGGAAGTTGCTCAAGAAGTCGGCATGCATTGCAATCTTGATGCTTCTTTCACTGTTATCACCCATCTGCTGCTGAATGCTCAAAACTATGAGCAGGCGATAAGAGAGAATATTCTCTGTGGAGGTGACAACTGTGGTCGATCAATCACTCTGGGTGCTGTTCTGGCAGCCTGTTTTCATGATTCCGATAAGGGAGTGCCTGATAATTGGATGAGCAGAACGACCTACTTTACCTCTCGTGTCTAACTTTTCAGGTATCGGCAGGAAAGACAACACCTGTTTGACGACGGATCTCAGTAATAACCTCTGCGACGGATAGGGAACGTTGAATCATCTCTTCTGACATGTTCGATTTATCAATCTGGCGAGCAAACGCCTGAGCTTCATAGAGCATCGAGTTAGCTGCTTGTTCAACAGAGTGCGTGGTGGCTGGGCATCCTCTTTTTACAACGTCAAAACCAGGGCACTCGGAGAAATGAGGAAGAATAATTGAACCACCTTCTCCCTGAATTTCACTGCTAATAAGGCCATCGGATACTTTGGAATGCTGAATCGTCACGATGAAATCGGGATAGTTCAACAGAACCGAACCCTGAGCATCTACACCGGAATCTAATAGGCAGGCTGAGGCAGAGACTGAATCAGGCTTACCAAACAAAGAAATGGCTGCCGCAACACAGTAGTAGCCAATGTCCATGATGGAACCGTTAGAAAAAGAGGGATTAAACGTATTCGGGTTTTCTCCATCAAGGTACTTTTGGTAGCGAGAGGAATACTGGCAGTAACTGAGGAAAACATGACGAAGCCTGCCTACTACAGGCAAATGTCGTTTAAGCGCAATGAAGTTGGGTAAAAATTCTGTTTTGAACGCCTCAAACAAAATCACGCCATTGTCTCTGGCTACTTGATACATTTTTTTTGCTTCATGAACATTAGAAGCGATGGGCTTTTCACAAATCACATGTTTGCCATGTTGCATCATCAAGCAGGCCTGCTCGCAATGAAGGCTATTGGGTGAAGCAATATAGACAGCCTGCACCAACGGCTCTTCAGCCAAAGCCTGTAAATCATCAAAATAGAGACAGTCTGAGGATTGCAGGCTCGAAGCGAATGTTTTTGCAGAGTCGATAGAGCGAGAGTAAACGGCCTGAAGGCTAAATCGTTCGCTTTGCAGGGCAGCATCAACGAACTTGTTGGATATCCAGTTAGTTCCGATTACAGCCAGAGTGATCATTAGTTTTCCGTCGATTAGTTTAAGTTAGACATGAGATGGTACGCATAACGTGCGGGCATTGTCTCGACCTATTATCAATATTTACTGAAAACTGATTCCATTAAAAAGGGATCTTTTGTTGGAGAAGAAAGTATTAATCTTCACGGCACATAAGAGGTTGTCGCAAAACTACAAATATCTCGTTCCCACGCAAAGCGAGGTTGTCGCAAAAGCCCTGGTTCCCATGCTTTGCGTGGGAACCCATACTTCTAACCCTTTGAAAATCCAGAGGTATGCATTCCCACGCGGAGCATGGGAACGAGGTTTCTGGAGTTTTGCGACACTTTCATAAGGCATGCAGAACCTGACTCAGGAGCTGGCCTTTTTTTGGAGAAGATAAATGCGTTTTGAGGGCAAAGTATATCGACCATGGCCTGAAGCCGAGAGTGTCTTGATACAAGTGACCGTGGGTTGCTCAATCAATACCTGTACTTTCTGCAGCATGTTCCGGGATAAAACATTTCGGATACGTGAACTGGATGACATTTTTCAGGATATTGATGCCGCCCGTCGTTATTACTCAAAAGTTGAATCCATGTTTTTGGTGGATGGCAATGTACTGGTCATCCCTACTGAGAAGTTGCTGACGATTCTGGAAAAGATTACCGACACGTTTCCAGAAATTCAGAATATTGCCATGTATGCAGGGTTTAATGACCTTCGTCGTAAGTCGGTTGATGAATTGAAAGCTTTGAAGGCTGCAGGTCTCTCCATGGTTTATACCGGTTTGGAGTCTGGAGATCCGGTGATTATCGAGCGAATCAACAAACGGGGCATGAACCGTGAGCGGATGTTGGAAGGCATGGCAAAAGCCCGTGAAGCCGGGGTTCGTGTACTTGCGTCGTTTATCTTTGGGTTAGGTGGTCGTGAGCGTTCAAAAGAGCATATTGAGGAAACCACCCGTCTGGTCAATGAAATGCGGCCAGATGAGATAGCGCCTATGGCACTGGCAATACAGCCGGGTACTGAGATGGAAGAGGAAGTGCGACGGGGAGAGTTTTTGATGCCATCCCCTCTCCAGGTATTGGAAGAGGAGAAATTTTTACTGGAAAATTTGGGTGACTTCCCCTGCTATTACTGGGGAGATCATGGCAATAATATTTCGCCCATGCGAGGAATGTTACCTCAGGCGAGGGATGCTTTTCTGGAGCGAGTGAATTTTCATATTGCCAATAATCCAGTGACGAAAAAAGAAGTGATCGAAACTTATTCTTGGTGATCCCAATAGGGTGGTGTGCCAAACAAGTGGTGAAAATAGTCAATAAATGCTTTCACCTTTGGAGATACTTGTCGTGAGCTTGGGTACACCGCCCATATTGAAGAACCGCTGATCAGAGGATAGTCTTTCAACACTTGAATCAGCGTTCCCCGCTTGAGTTGCTTGTAAACACTCCAGGTGGAGTTGAGTGACAAACCAAGCCCTTCCACACTGGCCTCCCGCATGGCGCTGCCATTATCCAGATGCAAACGGCCTGAAATTTTTACATGGGTGTCACCTTCCGGAGTCTTGAATGACCAGTTGTCTATGCCTGATAGAATAACGCAGTCGTGATTTTTGAGGTCTTCGGGGGTTTCTGGTTCGCCGTGCCTGTTTATATAGTCTGGGGATGCACAAACAATCCGACGATCCGATGCCAAAGCTCGTGCAATCAGTGTGGAGTCTTTTAACGCCGCATTGCGTATAGCGACATCAAACCCGCCGGCAACAATATCGACAACAGTGTCGCTTAAATTCAAATCAATCGAGATATCCGGATACGTTTCCAGAAAACCTTTCAGGCCTGGCACCAAGTGCATATAGCCAAACGACGCCGGAGCAGTAATACGGAGAACGCCTCTGGGTGAATAGCGACCGGAACCTACGGATGTTAGCGCCTGATCAACACTGGCCAGAACCTCCTCGGCATAAGGCAGAAAAGAAACGCCTTCTTCTGTTAGTGAAACTTTTCGTGTGGTTCGGTGAATAAGGCGAACACCAAGCTCTTCTTCCAATCTGGTGATGTAAGAGCTGGCGACTGCAGGAGAGAGCCTTAATTCTTGTCCTGCCTTACTGATATTGCTGGTGGCAGCCACCCGTACAAACAAACGAACATGGTCAATATTCATAGGCCAAAATTAAGAAATGCAACCTGCTAAACATTTTCATTATACATAATTCATTGAAACTGATTATGCGGAGGTGGGCTCAATAGGATGATTGGAGAGTGGTAGTGTATGCCCATCATCCCTTGAAGTTGGATTATCTCAATGTCTCAGCAAATCATCAGTGAACTGAGCCTGCGTTACACCACTAAAAAGTATGACGCAAACAAGCGAATTTCTGGTGACGATATGGCGATTATCAAAGAAGCACTGCGTCTTTCTCCGTCTTCCATTAATTCTCAGCCATGGAAGTTTATTATTGTTGAAAGCGACGGGGCAAAACAGCGCTTGCATGATACGTTTGTGAACAAACACCAGTTTAATCAGCCTCATGCCAAAGAGGCGTCCCATACCTTGCTGTTGGCTTACAACCCTCATTACACCAAAGATCAATACCGTAAAGTGGTGGATGTTGAGGTTAGTTCCGGCCATCTGCCCAGTGAAATGTACGATGATTTCTTGAACGGTGCTTACACCTTTGCAGAATCTAATACAGACGACCATGGTTTTAACGGCAACTGGACAAAAGCGCAGGTCTACCTGGCGCTTGGCAATATTATGCATACGTTGGCGCGTCTGGGTATTCACTCTACGCCAATGGAGGGTGTAGATCCTGAGATGATCAGTGAACTGTTTAAAGACGAATTAGGTGGCTATGTTTGTGAAGTTGCCCTCGCCATGGGCTACCCGCTGGAACTGGAAGACTATAATTTTGGCAAACCAAAAGCCCGTCTTGCTTTGGAAGATGTCATCACCGTTCTGTGATTGTGCTGTTGCACCCTCTGATGTTTTTCTTGAAACATCAGAGGGTTTCTGTCGTAAATAATGACATCGACTAAAATTCAAAAATTAATGCATTCACATTGAGCAGGTCACCATGCAAAAGAAAATTCTGATCACAGGTGCTACCGATGGAATCGGTGCAGAAACTGCAAAAGCGCTTGCTGCAATGGGGCACTCTGTACTATTGCATGGTCGTAATACTGACAAATTAATGGCAATAGCCAACGAGCTTTCTCAAATCAAGGGCGCTGGCCCTGTCGAGCAGTTCGCTGCTGACTTATCCATACTCGCCAGTGTTGATCAGCTGGCAGATGCCATTGCTCAAAAACACAATCAACTGGATATCATCATAAGTAACGCTGGCGTTTTCAAAATACCATCACCCATTACTGAAGACGGTTTGGACAGTCGGTTTGTTGTTAACACTATTGCGCCGTATCGACTGACGCAAAAACTGATGCCATTGCTAGGGCCATCTTCACGGGTGGTGAACCTGTCGTCGGCAGCTCAGGATACGGTCAATCTGGAGGCATTGGCAGGCAACGTTCATATCAATGATGATTTTACCGCCTATGCTCAAAGCAAGTTGGCGCTTACTATGTGGTCCCGGGTAATGGCTGAGTCACTTGGTGAACAAGGGCCTGCTATTATCGCCGTGAATCCGGGCTCTATGTTGGCCAGCAAAATGGTCAAAGAAGGTTTTGGGGTTGCAGGCAAGGATCTCTCCATTGGCGTAGACATTCTCTGTCGTGCAGCGTTGAGTGAGGAATTTTCCAGTGCGTCAGGGCTGTATTTTGATAATGATATCGGCGCTTTTTCTTCGCCCCATCCTGATGCTCTTAACGAAGCGAAGAATGACCGTGTCGTTAAGGCGCTTGAAGCGGTGTTGGAAAAACATCTTAAATAAAGGTAAACGCCATATCGGGTGGGAGGGCGAAGTGTTATCACGATATGGCAGCAACCCGGAAGCGACCAATAACGGTTCGGTAGAATTAGTCGATATGACGCATTTCATAAACGATAAAACTCTCGACGGCACCTTCTGTGGCATTAAGGTAATCGGTTAAGTGCGGATTTTTCATATGGATCTGCCAGAGTTCATAACTTTCCCAGTTTTCATAAAAGACGAAGTGAGCTGGATTATTATTGTCTTCATGCAGATCATATTGAATGCAGCCGTTTTCAGCACGGGTAACATCAATCAGCTTTAATAACTCCTTTTTTACCAGATCGATATGATCTTTGTTGGCAACAATGTCTGCAACGATAGTAAGTTTGTTCATGATATTTATCCAATTCGTATAAATAATTTGAAACTGTCGTATTTTTAACGGAGGGACTGGATATGTGTGCAAACCGTCCCCCGGATGTTGCGTATTTATTGATTAGAAGCTAAGGGTCCAGAAATACACGACGTACTTCATCAGTATCCGCGTACTCCTTGATTTGCTTGAGTTTCTGTCCTTCGACAATAATCAGGTAGTGATAGAGGTTATGGTAGTGACGACCGTTTTTCAGATCCGCATTGGATTCCATTTCCAGAGCAACACGATTACCTTCTATGGTCCACCCGTTATAGGTGACACTTAAACCGTACGTGGCGTCCGCCACCGTTTGCATCAGGCCTTGTATACCTTGCTTATCCATATGCCCGGAAACGGGTAAACCGCCATGTTGTCCCATCATTTGCCAATCAATATCATCAGTGACCATGCTCATCACTTCGTCAACATTGCCGGCACAAAACTGATCGAAAAATTGTTCGACCAGTTGCCGATGTGCTGATTTCATATTTGGACCTAATTGATTTCTTGAATATCAACGACCAGCTGATTCCAGTTGTGCTGATTCTCCATGCTGTATTGCGCTTTGTTATCATCGGCATAGACAAAGCGTTTAATGGTTGGCGTGTGGCTGGTACATTGATACAACCAATAAGCTTCGGATTTGAGCGCCTGATCAATGGGCTGATCGATGGATTCATAGACCATTTTCTTACAGGCGTTGATGGAGTCGGCTGGCCATTTGGCGATTCGGCTTGCCAGTTCTTCGACATAAGGACCAATTTCGTTGGCATCAAAGGCTTTGTTAATAGTGCCATAGGCTTCTGCTTCATCGGCACTGAAATCGCGGGCACTTAACACGATTTCTAATGCTCTTCCCAAGCCGGCTTGGCGTGCCATTCGTGAAGTACCACCGCCACAGGGCAAGATGCCCATCGCCACTTCCATTTGCATCAACTTGTACTTACCTCTTACGGCAAAGCGCATATCACAAGCCAGGGCAAACTCATGGCCGCCACCCCGGGCGTAGCCTTCTAATTTGGCAATGGTTGCCTGTGGTAGTTTACTGACTCGTTCTAGCACTGCCTGAAGATCAAGGAGCTTGGCCTCATCGCGAGACACAGCCTCTTCGGACATGTCTCTGAGCAAATCGGTATCGTAATGACAAACCCAGATATCAGGGTTAGCAGACTGAAAGACCACCACCTTGACGCTGCGGTCACGTTCCAACCGCAGGCAGAGGCTGGCGAGATCTGCCAGCATTTCCTGTCCTTGAACATTGACTGGAGGGAAATCAAAAGTTACCCAGGCGACGCCGTTGATAATATCAACGCCAAATGTCGTAAAGTTTTTGTACTCCATCACTTCACCTCGTATGAACTAAATCAAGGATGTTTGTGTTAGACACCCCGTCTTTAGAGGTTGTTGCAAAACCCCAAACATCTCGTTCCCACGCAAAGCGAGGCTGTCGCAAAACCCCTGATTCCCATGCTTTGCGTGGGAATCCATACATCTATCTCTTTGAAAATTAAGAGTTATGCATTCCCACGCAAAGCATGGGAACGAGAAGTATGGGGTTTTGCGACAACCTCGGAGCATGGGAACGAGAAGTATGGGGTTTTGTGACAACCTCAAAGCATGGGAATCAGAACTATTGCGACAGCCTCCTTTACTCTTTAAAAACGACTTTAGTCGTTTTGTAGGATTAGCACTTTAGAGTGTAGACAGTGAATGGGGTGATTGGGTTGTTTTTTTATGCTCAATTGATTTGTTTTCGTTAAGTCATTCCCCATGAGCTAATTGATCGTTAAATCTTCAAAATTCTGTCACAAACGAGCAATCTTACTGTCATTGTCTTCCCGTGTAATAACTCTGGATTTGCAGTAATCACAAAGGCAACCAGAGGCATAAAAACGACAATGAGCAAATTTACCTTTGATCCGACAATTTATAATAAAAGCAAGAATAAACCCATGTCGTCAGTACTGGAGGCAGAGATTAGTCGTCGTTCAGTGCTTAAGCGCACTGCGATGGTGACGGCGTTTGCAGCCTTGGCAGGGACTGGTTTAACGGCGTGCAGAAGTGACGACAACACCGGTTCATCGTCGTCTGGTGCAACGAATTCTGAAGACCCATTAACCTTGGGTTTTGAGTCTATTCCCGGCGCAAAACTGGATGCGATCGTGGTTCCTGCCGGTTATACAGCAACCGTTCTGGCTCCCTGGGGAACGCCACTGAATGATGCAGCAGATGCGTGGAAAAACGATGGGTCGAATACCTCGGTTGATCAGTTGAATGCCATGGGAATGCATCATGATGGAATGCATTTTTTCCCCATTGGGGATGGTGTTGATGAGGGCGTGTTGTGCATTAATCATGAGTACATCAGCACATCTGCGCTTCACTCAAGCGCCCCTGTCACGACGGATAATGAGCGGAGGGAAAAAGCTCGAAAAGAAATTAACGCTCATGGTGTGTCGGTGGTTCATATCAAGCTGGTAAACGACACCTGGGATGTGGTTGCTGGAAGTAATCTGAACAGGCGATTTACGTCGGCTACCGAAATGGATATAGCCGGGCCTATTGCCGACAGTGATCTTGATTTTTTGGTTACCCGTTACACGGTAGAGCAGGGGAATAAGAAAATTGCCCGGGGAACCAACAATAATTGTGGTAATGGCCATACGCCCTGGGGCACTTACCTCACCTGTGAAGAAAACTGGCCGGGCTACTTTGTGCGGACAGATAATAGATCACAATGGACGGCGGAACAGCGAAGAATGGGTATCAGTAATCGTGGTAACCGATATGGTTGGCACACCCTACCGGATGACAGTATTACCGGAGAATTCTCGCGCTTCAATATCACGCCATCCGGCACCGACGCCAATGATGATTTTCGCAATGAAGCAAACGGTCATGGATATATAGTTGAAATTGATCCCTATAACCCCGCTTCACGGGCAGTAAAGCGCACAGCTTTGGGCCGCTTCCGCCATGAGGATTGTTCGTTTGGCAATGTAGAAGCAGGAAAACCAGTGGTTTTCTATTCAGGGCATGATGGCCGTTTCGAATATATTTATAAATTTGTGTCGAAGGCACTTTGGAATCCTGCGGATGCAGATCCATCTGACAGATTGGCGACAGGCGCTAAATATATGAATGAAGGCACACTCTACGTTGCTCGATTTTCACAAGGTGGTGAAGGCAGCTGGTTGGCGCTGACACCTGAGAGTGTAACAGAAGATAATCGTCGTCTGGGCGATGTTGATGGTTTTGGTACGCTTGCTGAAATTCTACTGAATGCTCCTGGCGCAGCCGACCTGATGGGGGCGACCCCCATGGATCGCCCCGAATGGACGGCAGTTGACCCTAAAAATGGTGCCGTATATGTCACGTTGACCAATAACACCCGACGTGATGACGACGACTCCGATTCTGATAACGATACCAATGTTGCCAATCCGAGAGCGAATAACCGGTTTGGTCATATTATTCGTTGGACGGAACGCAGTGATGCCACCACGTTTGACTGGGAGTTCTTTCTGTTTGGTTCGCCTGCTAATGGCGATGCAGAAATAAACCTTTCAGGTTTGAACTCTACTAATGAACTGGCTAGCCCAGATGGTTTGGTGTTTGATAAACGAGGTATTCTCTGGGTTCAGACCGATAATGGTGCGGATGAGGTTGAAGATAACACCAATGACCAGATGCTTGCTGTTATTCCTACCCAGTTAAATCAGGCCGAAGGTAACTCTCCGGTAATTAATGAAGGTAACCAGGATCAACTTAAACGTTTTTTTGTAGGGCCTAATGATTGTGAAGTCACTGGACTGGCCTTCAATGCTGATAACACGACATTCTTCGTTAATATTCAGCATCCTGGGAATTGGCCCTATTCTTCTAATGCTGCGGAAGCTACGCCTCAAGGTGTGTCTGTACGACCTCGTGCCGCCACCGTAGTCATTCGACGTGAAGATGGTGGTGAGATTGGTCTTTAAAGGAGATGGTCTATACCCGTCGCCTTTCAAGTCGCTACTTTGTTGGCTGCGCTCGCTCACCCCGATCACCTACTATTTGTAGGCTCACGGGACCCGAGGGCCTAAAGGCTTCGCTCACTTGCCGCCGCGTAGCAACTTGAAATGCTTTGGGTCTATGAACCTTGGTGGAGTCAGTTTCTGGCAGCTATTGATTATTCTATTGGTGGTTGTTTTGGTGTTTGGCACGAAGCGATTACGAGGTTTCGGTTCAGACCTTGGAAACGCTATCAAGGGCTTTAGGCAGTCTGTAAAAGAAGATGACCTTCTACGTAGCCGGGAAAAATGATTTTTGCGAATAGAAATAAGTGTTGATCCGGATTAGTCACAAAAAAATTGATCTGGATCAATTAATTTATTTCGGAAACTACGTAAGATTCAGTTGTCGATTGAGTGGAAGCCGAACCGGTATAGCGGACAATAAGAACGATTCAGTGTCAGCGCCGGGTTAAAAGAATAACCTCCACCCAATAACAATAAAAAGACCATTGCTGTTTGGCAGCTAGAAACCCTTGCTTCGGCAGGGGTTTTTTATTTCTAAAAGACTCAAGTCGTTTGTTTATTCATTGCTTCTGTAGCTTCCTCTATTTCTGAGCGGGGATCAATCTGTGCGATGACGGGTGTTGTTCTGGTAACGGGCACAAAGGGCTGTTCTTCGCTGGAATAAATAACAGGACGGTATGGCATTCTGGCCAGAAAGAAGACGCCTGTCATTCCCAGAGTGACGATGAAATAGGCCATTAAGCCGTCAGGAATATAATCCATGGAAAGTGATGCCATAACAGGGCCGATACAGGCTCCAAGGCTGTATGCCAACAGCAATCCCTGAGTTCCGGCAACAATATCATCCGGGTGCATGTGATCGCAGCCATGGCTGATTGCCAGTGGATATAGTGTGAAAGTGGCACCACCAAACAGGAAGAGTAAAGGGATGTTTAGCCAACTGTTATCTGGCGTCATAATCAGGCAGAAGCAAGTCAGACAGCCGAGCAACATCACGGCGACGAGCACCTTTCTCCGATCAATAATGTCGGACAAATAACCCACGGGAAACTGTAGTGCCATTCCGCCCAGCATCGTGATGGCAAGAAAGAGTGCTACCCGATAGTCATCGCTGCCACTTTGTTTGACCAGATAGATAGGAAGCAAAGAATAAAGCCCGCCGAGCACCAGCCCGCCCGCGAAACACCCGAGCACGCCGGAGGGCGTTAATTGGAACAGTTTTCTAAAACCCAGTGTCGATGCCTGTTCAATTTCTGGTGTAGGAATACGATTAATGGCTGGTGGTAAGATGGACAACGAAAGCAGAATACCAATGAGAATAAACGGCGTTAGACTACTGCTATCCAGAACCCCGACAAATAATTGACCAATGGCGTTAGCACCGTAGAGTGACACCATGTAGAAGGATAAAACACGACCACGGTTGTTAGCGTTGCTTTCACAGAGCAGCCAGGATTCCACCACGACAAAAATGCCAGCCACCGCCATACCATTTAAAAACCGCAGAACTAACCAGCTGGCTGTGTGTTCCGACAATGCCAAGCTCAGCACGGTAGCGCAAAGCACAGACATAAACAGAGCAAAGGAACGAATGTGGCCAATGGCGGCAACAATGCTTTCGGAGCGAAAAGACCCTGCCAGCAGGCCAAGATAATAGGCGGTGCCCATTAAGCCGGCCAGAAAATCATCACCACTGTTGGCGTTGATTCGCAGTGGGATCAGTGTGGTCAGGTAACCACTGGCCAAGGCAAAAATGAACATACCAGAAAGCGGGGCAACAAATCGCATCATAGCTTGTAGCCTGATCTATAAAGTGAAAATCGGATTCAGCGTAAAAAATCAATCAAGGGCATTGTCAGTGGTGGGTGTTTGCTGTTTGATCGGCTTTAGTCTCACAGTGAATATATGACAGAGGATTACCAGGCTGATGTTCACACCCAGGGCCACCAAGCCAGAGCTGATGCCCTGCAGCGATTGGTAACCATGAGCCAGCAGCCAGGTTAACGTCAGTAAGCCTGCACATAGCCCAATCAGTATCGACTTTGAAGACACGTGTCGCCAGTGTAGGGCGATAAAAAATACCGGCACGCACTGAACCAGAATTTCCAGCTTTAGCTCCAGTAGTCTCCAGAGAGTAATGTCACGATTCAGGGCTAGCAGGGTAACCATAATCATTAGAAACGCGGTGAGGATTTTGTCGTAAAAAAGCCCTGTGTGTTGAGGTGTTGTCTTCAAATCTCGCCGAATGATCGACACAAGGGACAGTAAAACTGAGTCCGCTGTGGACATGATGGCGGCCAGAATCGCCAGCAGCACCAGTACCGATGCAACCCGGTTCCAGATGCTGCTGGTTCCCCAGTGTTCCAGTAATCTTGGCAATACCTGGTCAGCACTGAGAGCACTTTCAAAGGGAAAAAGAGCGATGGCAGACCAGCCAGTTAACAGTGCCACCAAGCTGGTAAGAAATGACAAAATGCCAAGGGCTGCCAAGGCGCGATAAAGAGATTGATCGGATGAGGCAGCAAAGATGCGTTGCAGGGTCTGAGGATAAATAGTGATGGCTAGCCCGGTCATGATGATAAGGCTGAACCATTTGGTCATTTTATCGGGTGTAGGAATAGAAGTACTTTCAGGCCGAAACTGGTTAATGTTGGCTGCCAGATTATCCAGTCCACCGGATGAGTCGATAATCCAAATACCGAGCAGGGAAAACCCGATAATCATAATCAATCCCTGAATCATGTCGGTCCAGGCAACGGCTCTCAGGCCACCTAACACATCGTAGGCAAAGATGATCAAAGTAAAGCTGATAACACCGGTTTCATAAGAAATTGTGTTTTCCGTCATAACGGCAACGATTTCACCGGCTGCCTTTAATTGAGCAAAAAGATAGTTGCCCAGTGCGGCAATTAATACGACAGTTACCAAGATTCTCAGTGTATTTTCCTGCTCACCAAAGCGAAATCGCACCCAGTCACCGGGCGTCACAAATTGATGTTTAATGCTCAGTGGCCTGAGTTTGGGGACCAGCCAGTGAAAGGCGGTGGTAATACCAGCGGCCATTCCGGAATAAATGACCCATAGATACCCTGCTTTATAGGCTTGACCACTCAAACCCAGAATATTGCCGCTGATGGTGGTGGCATAGATGGTTAAAAGAAGAACCAAAAAGCCCAGAGACCGGTCAGCAAGATAATGTTCAGACGCAGTATTGTTGACGTTACATCGATTGGCTTTCACGCAAGCGGGTATCAGTAATAAAAGATACAGGGCAATTGCGAGCAGGCTGTAGGTAACGGGTGACATAACTTAGATATCGTCTCTGCTACTTTCTGGAGGAAAGAATAGCCATATGCTCGCGCTGATGATGGAAAGAGCCAGATAGCACAGAATGGCAATGAGCGCCCAATCCGGCATGCCTGATTGCTGTGAGGCATCAGTGTTGGCATCCGTATCTCTGTACCAGGGTACGGAGATAATGAGCAAAATGGGTAGCAGAAGTAACAGTATCTTCCTGATTTTATGGGGCATGGTTTTAAGGACTCTGCGCTGCATATCAACAAACATTATGGAGTATGACTATTTTTTAAACGATAGTTCCATATTGAGTCAGGTTGAGATAAACCTCATCAAGTTGTCTTGGCGATGATATTTTCATTGTCATCTGTGTTGGCCTGCTGGCCATAGAATTTCACCAACCGTTTAATACGGGGGCGACCGTTGGAAAGCCGATAGCGGTTGGTATCCCGCAAGCTGTAGACACACCCACAATACTCTTGTTGATAGAAGGCTTCTTGCTTGGAAATCTCGATCATCCTCTGACTGCCCCCTTGTTTGCGCCAGTTATAGGTCCAGTACTGAATGCCGGGATAATGGCTGGCGGAGCGAATACCGCAGTCATTGATCTGGTTCATATCCTTCCAGCGTGAAATGCCCAACGTGCTGGATATCACCGAAAAGTCATGTTCATGGGCATACAGCGCAGTTCTTTCAAAGCGCATATCAAAACAAACGGTACAACGTTGGCCTCGCTCTGGCTCATTCTCAAGACCACGGGTGCGTTGAAACCAGTTCTCGGTGTCGTAATCCGCATCAATAAACGGAATGGATAGTTTGTTGCACTGTCGTTTGTTTTCATCCTTGCGGAGTTCGTACTCTTCCAGCGGGTGAATATTTGGATTGTAGAAGAACACTGTCTGATGAATTCCAGATGCCTTGATGGCTTCGATCACTTCTCCAGCACAGGGTGCGCAACAGGAATGCAGCAGCACCGATTCAGCGTCATCTGGTAGAGATAGCAGGGGGCGCTGGTATTGATCCAGAGAGAGGGGATTGCTCATCTCCAGAGCTCCTTTTTAGTCGGTTAGATAATAAACAGCATTGAGTGTAGATGATGTCTGAACACTGGGGCAGGGAATCCATTGGTGCCAATAATTTTGAACTATACTTCGATGGCGATTTTGCAGTTCCACAATTTCAAAGTTCAATATGCGATATCGCAGATAACCCAAACACGAAAGGTGGCTGTTATGACTGTTTGCAGAAGTTTTGAAAATGGGAACTATCGAAGGCTATGGATGAGTTGCTCCTGGTTGGTCGGTGTCATGTTGTTGCTCTCTTCTATAACCGGGGCACATGCCTCAATGTTAAGTATTGGTGATAAGGCCCCGGATTTTCAGGCCCACTTGTCTACCGGTGAAACGGTCTCTTTTCATGAGTGGATAAAAAAAGAAGGTGGTGGTTTAACGTTGTTGCTCTCTCACCCTCATAGCTTTACCCCTGTTTGTACAACAGAGCTGGCTGCACTGGAAAATAAGGCTGCAGAGTTTCGCCGCAAGGGGGTGAACGTTATCGGTTTAAGTGCTGATTCCGTGGCTTCTCAGCAGTTATGGCTGAAGGATGTGGCTGCCTATGCCAATGTGCAGTCAATCAGTTATCCATTGATTGCTGACGAGGATCTTTCAATCTCGAAAATGTACGGTATGCTCCCAGCGGATGCGCAAGCAGGAGAGCAAAGAACCGCAAACGAAAACTATACGGTCAGAAGCGTGTTTGTTATCAACAATCTGGATCAGAAAATTGAAGCGACCATTAATTATCCCATGGAAGTTGGGCGTAGTTTCGATGAACTCAATCGACTAATTGATGCGCTGACGGTTGTATTAACATCCGGGAAAAAAGTAGCCACTGCTGCTGATTGGGTGCAGGGAGAAAAGCTGACTGTTAACCCTCAAGTATCTGATGAAGAAGCCAGAGGGTGGTTTGATACTCTGGATATTCAGAACTTGCCTTCTGCCAGTGCAGGGTATGCAAACTATTTACGATTCATTCCTTATCCTGATTGCAGTCAAGAGAGAGATCTTCAATTATCTGATGCCAATGGTTGCGGTAAGGATACATTTATTCCACCGTGCCACCAGTGTTCGTATGATGGCTCGCAGTGTTTCTGGTGCAGTGCTTTCACCACATGGGATAGTTGTGAGCAACATAATGGCCATAAATGTGGTCAAGCCCAGGCATGTAATCCATGGTGTCCGATATATCCGATCTGTGAGCCTAACTAGATCTGTTGACCTCACTAAAGCTACTGGTTTTGTGAGCATTTGGATGGTATCAATAGCGTTGGAATAATCTGCAGTCAGGCCCTTGTTCCAAACAAGGGCTCGAGGTGTCTAGTGTAGTGAGCTGCATTTAATACAACATAAATAATCTCGCTGTGCCATTATAGGTAAGAGCATCTAAGGACGGATACTATCTATGAGAGTCGCAGCCAAGATAAGCCTGAGTGAACAGGAACAAAAACTACTAAACCAAAACTCACTTGAAACCATCGGTTTTATTTTGGTTTTGGCTTAACCGGTTTTCTGAGCACCTCTTCCTCCTCGTCAAGAGACGTTTTGGTATGGAGTCTGTCGGCTAACTCGACTGGTTTTTGGTTAATCTGCACGCAGAAGGCTTTGACATTCTTCACCAGTTCATCTTGGGTGCTATGNCTAAGGACGGATACTATCTATGAGAGTCGCAGCCAAGATAAGCCTGAGTGAACAGGAACAAAAACTACTAAAACGTCTATCGTCGTCAAATAAAAGCTCTGTACGCATTGCCCGTCGTTCTAAWATTATTCTTTTGGMTGCAGWTGGAAAAACCAATCTTGAAATTGCGGAAGCAWTAAATATCGAACGGGGACAAGTAAGCCGTTGGCGAGTTCGTTATGTAGCTGAAGGTTTTCGGGGAATAGAGAAAGACCTTCCTCGTGGTGGTCGTAACAAACAGATTAATGCTACGGAAATCGTTCGTTTGACCACTCAAACAAAGCCGGATAATGCTACTCACTGGAGCACTCGCTCTATGGCTGAAGCCGCTGGCATTAGTGCGACAAGCGTGCGTCGCATATGGAAAGCCCATGGCCTTAAGCCTCACCTGGAAAAGACATTCAAAGTTTCTCGTGATCCAAAGTTTGTGGAAAAGCTTGAGGATATCGTWGGACTCTATCTGACTCCTCYAGAACATGCCCTAGTGTTGTGCTGTGATGAAARAAGTCAGGTTCAGGCACTTGATCGCACACAGCCGGGCTTACCTCTGAAAMAGGGACGTGCTGCGACAATGACTCATGATTACAAACGACATGGGACAACTACCTTGTTTGCAGCACTGAACGTACTTACAGGAAATATTATTGGTCAATGCCAGCAAAAGCATACTCATGCAGAGTGGCTGAAGTTTTTGAAACAGATTGATCGGGAAACCCCAAAAGATAAGTCTTTACATCTTATCTGTGATAACTACGCAACTCATAAACATCCGAAGGTAAAAGAGTGGCTGGAAAAGCACCCGCGATTCCACGTTCACTTTACACCGACATCAGCTTCATGGATGAACATTGTTGAGAGGTTTTTCCGAGATTTAACCACACAGCGTTTACGTCGAGRGGTATTCAAAAGTGTTCCAGAGCTTGTGGAGGCAATAGAGGAATATATCGAAAAACATAACGAGAAGCCCAAGCCGTTTATATGGACAGCCAAGGCTAATGACATACTGGAGAAGGTAGTTCGAGCTAATTGCCGCTTAAGCAGCAAAAAGAACGGCGCACTACACTAGCAATGCTCTCCTTCTTTCTCGGTCGTTTATATTGTTCTTCAGGAAAGCGCACTGTTTATACAGTGCTGTTGTTGCTGTTTACACAGTCATTGTTTGCTTCTTCATTAAATATTGGTGACACGGCGCCAGATTTTGAAGCTCACCTCTCAACAGGCAACAGGTGAAGCCATTGGTTTTTATGAGTGGATTAATCGGGAGGGCGGCTTGTACACCTTTCTGTTTTCTCACCCCCATGATTATACGCCAGTGTGCACCACGGAACTGGCCGAGGTTCAGAAGAAAATCGGAGACTTTCGGCGAAAAGGGATAAATGTTATTGGGCTGAGTGCAGATTCAGTGCACTCTCATCAATATTGGTTGAAAGATGTTGCCGCCGTGGCTGGAAGCATCGGTAACGTTTCCAGTGATCGCGGATGAAAATCTGATTGTATCGAAGCTATATGGAATGCTGGCGGCAGACGAGAGTATAGGCAATGGCCGGACATCAAGAGAGAATTACACGATACGTGCCGTTTTTGTCATTAATAATGACAGTAAAAGAATAGAGGCAACGATGACTTACCCTATGGAAGTGGGTCGTAATTTGGATGAGATCCAGCGTTTACTGGATGCACTGATCACAGTGAATACAAATAAGAGTAAGGTTGTGACTGGCGCCGGCTGGGTAAGGGGTAATGATTTAATTCTGAATCCGGATATAACCGATGATCAGGGCAAAAATTTTTATGGCAGCTTGCGCATTCAAACATTGCCATCCAGCAATTCGGGCTATCCGGATTATCTGAGATGGGTGCCTTTTTTTCGTAAACTGCAGAAAGACCATATAAAAGGGGGAGATCTTGAAAACTGTGGCCCGAACAGTTTTGTCAGCCCTTGTCATCAGTGCAGCTGGGATGGCACAAGCTGCTTTGAATGCAGTGTGTTTACCACATATGATGCCTGTGAAACCCATGGTGCTCACACCTGTGCTGAGATTGCACCCTGTGGGCCATGGTGTCCGGAGGCACGGGTTTGTGATCCTGACTAAGTGCGTTTATATATAAACCGACCAATAAGAATGAATACTGAATATCTTGATACATTGAATCAACCGGTTCCTTTGGAGCCAGTGTCTACTGACTGGCTGCATGATGCGGGTGTTCGGCTGGACATGCTACGGCTTGATCAACTGGACCCTCTGGTCAGCGGTAATAAATGGTATAAGTTGAAGCACAATCTGAGCGCGGCAAAGGTGCAAGAGAAAGCAACGATCCTCAGTTTTGGTGGCGCATGGTCCAATCATATTCATGCGCTGGCGGCAGCTGGGCATCGTTTCGGTCTCTCCACTATCGGTGTCATCCGCGGCGAACCTATAGAAGAACATGGTCATTTATCATCGATGCTTACGGATGCCGCCGGCTGGGGAATGACACTTCGATTTCTTTCTCGCAGTGACTATCGCAATAAGAATGATCCTGAATTTATTCAACAGCTGTTATCACGGTTTGGACTGCGTAAAGAGGATGTCTATATCGTGCCTGAGGGTGGCAGTAATTCATTGGGTGTTATGGGGTGTCAGGAGATCTTGTCGGCCAGTCAGATTCCGTCCAATCATTATGATGAAGTCTGGCTCGCCTGCGGTACCGGTGCCACGCTGTCCGGTGTCGCGCTGGCAGCAAACGACAGGTTACCCGGCACCCGGGTCATGGGTGTTGCTGTATTGAAAGGCGCAGATTTTCTTAAAAATGATATTCACCATTTTACTAAAAACTCGTTAGATAATTGGACACTGTTGACGGATTATCATCATGGCGGGTACGCTCATACTTCGAAAGAGCTGCTTGCTTTTATTCGGTCTTTTGAGCAGGAAACGGGAATTCTTCTGGACCCTGTATATACCGGTAAGTTGATGTTTGCCCTCTATCGCTCAGTACTCGATAGTGTCGAGAATACTGAGCCATATCGGAATAAACGTTTGCTGGTGGTGCATACGGGGGGGCTTCAGGGGCGTCGCGGTTTCAATATGCATTAAAACAATAATGGTTTTATCATGAATACGTCCATCGCCCGGCAGATTGCAAGAATCATTCTTGAAGGGTTTAGTGATTATCGTACCCAGTTTACTGATATCACCCTCGGCGCCCGCGATCGTTTTCTTCAGGCGGACTGGAGTGTTGCCCAGCACGCCGCCTCGGACCGCATTAATTTATATTACCTCGCCATTACCAATGTGATGGATGCGCTGGAAGATGCAGTAGATAAGAGTTATTTGCAGAACAGTGGCTATTGGCAGGATGTTCATGACGCTTATCTGGATTTGATTTCATATCGCACTGATCCGGAACTTGCCGAGACTTTTTACAACTCGGTGTACCGAAAAGTATTTAAAGGTGAAGCAGTGAACCCCGGTCACTGTTTCATTCAGTCAGAATTTGATGGTTTCAAAGTACACAGCCCCAGAGGAATTTACCGTTCTTATTATCTCGAAAGCGGGCTGGTGAACCTGGTTGGTCGAATGCTGGATGATTTTGCGTTTGAGCGCCCATGGGAATACCACCGTCGGGATATTTGCAATATCATCCATGCGTTGCAAAAGCAGCAACCGGAATGGGTGAAAAAAGACAATGTTCGAGTGGATGTTCTGAAATGGGTGTTTTATCGGAATAAAGCGGCGTATCTCATTGGTCGTATGGTTTCTGGTGATGAGCTGCAGCCCTTCGTTTTAGCGGTGCTGAATAATGAACGCGGTGGCCTTTTTGTTGATGCTCTGCTCTGTCAAAACGACTGTGTCAGTGTATTGTTCAGTTTTACCCGTTCTTATTTTTTGGTGGACGCGCGCATTCCCTCGGAGTGTGTTGAGTTCCTGCAATCCCTGATTCCTGAAAAAAACAGAGCGGAGCTCTACAGCTCCATAGGTTTTTTTAAACATGGTAAGAGTGTCTTCTATCGGGATTTTCTGGAGCACTTGCAGAGCTCTGACGATCAATTTGTGATCGCTCCCGGGGTGAAGGGGATGGTGATGTCGGTTTTCACCCTGCCATCCCTGAATATGGTATTTAAAGTGATTAAGGATCACTTTGCTCCGCCTAAAGACATCAGTAAAACCATGGTGAAAGATCGTTATTATCTGGTAAAGACCCATGACCGGGTTGGGCGTATGGCAGATACTCAGGAATTTTCAAATCTGATTTTACCCAAGGATCGTTTTAGTGAGGAGTTACTGGAAGAGTTGCAGGCAGTCGCTCCTTCGACGGTTATTGTTTATGGCGAGAAAGTACTGATTCGGCATTTATACACTGAGCGTCGTATGATTCCTCTGAATATTTATGTGGATCAGGTGCTGAAAAATGGCGATGAAGAATCCCTTCAGGCAGTGTTGAACGAATATGGTCGGGCAATCAAGCAATTGGCGGCGGCCAATATCTTCCCTGGAGATATGTTGCTGAAAAACTTTGGGGTAACCCGTCATGGTCGTGTAGTTTTCTATGACTACGATGAGATTATTTATCTGACAGAGTGTAACTTCCGGAATATTCCCGAGCCCCTTTATCCCGAACAGGAGATGGCTGCCGAGCCTTGGTATTCTGTTTCTCCTGGCGATATATTTCCTGAAGAGTTTCCGGTCTTTCTTTTTCCAGATGTGCAGATTCGAACGCGTTTTGCAAGGCTGCATGGTGATTTGTTTACGGCAAGCTATTGGCGCAGCATTCAGGATCAGATCAACCATGGTAATGTCATGGATGTCTTACCTTACAGCCCGACATTGAAGTTGAAAAGGGAGCCAAGAAGTGCAACGCCTTCGGTACGGGGGCAGAAGATAGAGGAGCCTGTCGTATAAGACAGGCTCTAAGAAGCTGTTCACAATCTTTCTGCGAGCTGCAAACGATGATCAACAGCTTCTAATCAATCAAGATTTTTTCAAGTATTTAGTCAAAAGCACGATTCTTACGCCATTCACCCGGCCTTCGATTTGTTCAGGGTTGCCGGTCAGTGATATACCACGAACGGCTGTGCCGCGTTTTGCGGTAAAGCCAGCACCTTTAACGGCAAGGTCTTTGATCAGAGTGACCGTATCGCCGGCACTTAAAACACTACCATTGCTATCCAGCGTGGGAGTATCAGACTCTTCAGAAGCCATGCCGGATTCAGCCCATTCACGGGTTTCATCATCCAGGTACATCATATCCAGAAGATCCTGGGCCCAGGTTTCAGTAGAAGACAGTCGGTTCAGCATTCGCCATGCCATTACCTGTACCGCAGGCACTTGACTCCACATGCTGTCGTTCAGGCAGCGCCAGTGGTTAGCATCCAATGTATCTGTTTGGTTTATTTGTTCTTTACAGAACTGGCAGGTCACGATACAACGGTCGGCGTTGGTATCATCGCTTTTTGGAGGAACAGGTAACACGGATAAATCCGTTGTAGAACTGCAAAGCTCACAATGGGAATTGCTGCGGGATAACAGTGCTTGGAGAGTGCTCATATCTGGGAAGAAGGGGTCTTGCAAAAATGGAGCGGGCAGTATGCCTCCATTCTTTTCAAACGCCAAGTGTGGGCTCTACTATTTATGCCTAGTCAGTAAAATCTGTGGGCAATTTCTGGTTCAGGTAGCTTGCCAAGTGCATGGTATAACGCAATTTCCGCGCATCTGTAGGTTCTGAARCCGTAAGATTTTCTCGTAGTGAGTTTTATCTTGGTGTTCAGMCCCTCAACTATACCGCTTGAATACGCCTTTTTAGCTCTGAACCAATTCAGGATAAGTGGTCTGTGTCGTCGAACTGTTTTGGCAACCTTCTTCATCGGTTCTAACTTTGATCGCATCACTCTTTTACACCAACGATCCAGATATTTTCCAGCCCAATGTGACGACACGTAATCCCAGAACACCTGAAACTCTTCCTTAAGCAGGTACGCTCTGACACTTTTGAGGTTGTATTGCAGCACTGTGCTTAACTTGACTTCTTCTTTCTCAGTCAGGTTCTCTTTCCGCTTCAGAAGGCACCAGCGAGACTTTTTCAAAACAGGCTCATAACCGTCAGCCTGAAGCTGTTTGTGCTCCGAAGCCCTGACTTCATCGATGGCTTTATTTAACATCGCCACGATGTGAAAACGATCAAGAATATGCAGAGCTTGCCCCGCAAATTCCGCAATAGCCTTCACATAAGGCTTCCACATATCAGAGCAAACATACTTTAATCGCTGGCAACGCTCTGCACCCAAAAACGTSAAAAACTGRCGGATAGTGGCTTCTGTGCGTTCCTCGCCAACCMACAGTAGTCGTGTACACTCCCGATCAATCTGATAAACCACTGTCAGGTATTTATGCCCCAGCTGATACGCCACTTCGTCAACACCTATGGCCTCAATATTATCGAGCACCCGATGGGCTTTGCCCCATTCAACAATGTACTCGACTGAATGAAATACCTTCTCCCATGAAGTATTAAACGTCTTGGCAACTTCCTTCCAGGAGAGTTTTCGAGCCCAGCCTGCGAGAAACTGCATGTACACTTTGGTCAGTTCTTTTTTACCTTCTGCCCATGGAACCTGCTCAACCTTTACGCCACATGTCTTACATTGAACGCGGCGCATTCTGTAAATCAGGAAAACTCTGATTCCCCAGAGAGGAACAAACTCGAAGCGTCGTTCAGCAAGGCGATCGTAACCCGGTGCTGGGTTGTGGCAGCCTGAACAGATAGCGTGACCATTCTTGCGGGGAACGACTGTCACATCGAAGACTTCAGAGCCTTGATGGAAGCCGAGTTTTACATCCTGATAAACAAATGACTTGAGTTTATGAACTTTATTGAGGATAGTTTTTATCAGCATCAGCGACGTTTCTTATTGTTTTTTGTCTGCAAACAAAAAAATCTATCAGAAATCGATCGCTGGTGCTTTTTTCTTCAAATTAGCTCATTTTTACCCACAGATACCCCTGAAGAGCCCTATTTATAAATACCCGGTTGTATGGAACCGTGGCTACTGTTACTCGTTTTTGGTGATGTGCAGTTCGAAAGACTCCTGAGTATCATCAAAGCTGTTGTCAAAAATAGTTGTAATGAGTGTTTTAGCACTATCAAAACGAGTAATGTCATTATCCAGTAAGCTCGGCACATCAGAAAACGCAAAAACACGATGAAATGGACTTGTTTCAATGATAAAAGTCTGTGTTTTTGGTTCAATCTGGTTTGTGCTGTCTCTAAAAGAATACCTGAGCAAGTATTTGCTGGGACGTTTCAAAAAATTATTCAATATTTCCAGTGTTCCAGCTTTGGTGGTGTCGGTTTCTTTTCTTTGGGACGAAAAAAGAAATTTGAATGTGTTATCTAAATAGTTATCTTTCTGTAATTGAGTAGATAGGTCAGATATCTCAAAACTCTGCTTATCCGTTTCTTCTATCACAGTATCCGTTGGAGATGAATCGGAGCATTCATCATTGAATGTTTGTTTAGGGCACTTATGGTAAACCGAACTTATCCATGCTGGAGGTGTTTGATCATGGCAAAGTTCTGGCAGTTTTAGTTTTAGTATCACAAGGTCTTCAGCAGAGAGCTTTACATGGGTGAAGTGCTGATATTCTGGCCCTTTTTTGCCCCGATGGCGTTCTGGTTGATCAACAGGGATCAGAACACCGGATGAGATCAAACTATCAATAAAGCTTGTGTCATTAGCGGTTTCATTTTCCCGGGGATTCCTACATGCACTTAATGAGAAGGATAGCTCTAAATTTATCGCAGAATAAGTGGACGTAACATCTCTGCCATTCCAGTCTAGAACGCATTGTCGAACAGAAGGCAGCTCCCCTTCAGGAAATTGCCTTTTAATGGATTGAATTAGCGTAGTTACATCGGCAAGCGCTCTATTCTGCTTATCTACGAGTGCCAAACCTTGAAAGTTTACAGCTAATCTTTTGTGAACAGGCGTATTTTTCTTGGAAGGGCTTGAATCAACGTCTCCTAAGCGATCTGTATTTTTTATTGAAACAGGGGCTAGTTTTGAGCCGTTCATGTTGGCATTACGATTTCTAGTGGCTGAAGAACAAGCACCTATCATGGCGTCTGTTGTAAAGACGTTATCGACGGTTTTTTTGGGGATTTCATTTGCCATCTAACAAACTTCCAAACTTCAACAATGAAATGATTGTATCTTGTTGGACAGAATCTTTTTGAATTAGTTCAATCGTCCCCAGCGTATTGGATAGCACGTTCAGGCCAATCATCAGGGACAATGAATAAGTCTACGGGAAGGCTGGATTCAGGGTGGGAAGCTCGAAGGTATATTGGTCGTTGCAGGCCTGCCAGTTGATTCTGGATGTCCTTATAGCGGTGCTGAGTATTTTCTGCTTCGCTACTCAACCACTGATATTTACTAAGAAGCTGGAAATGACTATCCCGAAATAAGGCCTGTTGGTCTTCCATCTGACCGAGAGTCATCCAGTATCCTCTTAGGTGATCCGGTCGGCAATGTTGCGGTGGTGGGCATAGGGCTGCAGAAAGGTGATCGGGCTGTTGATAGAAGATAAGACTATGAGATGTCTGGCTGTTTCTAGTCGTTGTGTTCTGAAAAGTTTCTGATGCAAGTGGGTAAAATAGCCTTCCCTGAATCAGTAGCTCTCTTCTTATATTACTACTCTTTATGTTTTTGGCAGCCAGCGTTGCTCTGCCTTCAGTAGAGTTACTGAGAGATATTTGATGATGGATAAGCCTGTGCATCTTTATATCAAGGCGATCCCTAAGTCCAGGCCCTACCCAGTTTGACCAGTTGGAACCTGAAAGGCTGCCGTTATTACAGGGCAAACCCAGATAAAACTTTACTGCTAATTCCCTGTGAACGGTTCGCTGATGATGTTGATAGAGCAGGTCGAATTCTCCAATAGTCTTCAATCTATCGCTGGAATAAACCTGAAGATTATGAGCCAGCAGCTCAGTCTCTGATAGTTCATCCACAAGGAACTGCCATAGAGTCTCATATAAAATACCCAGCAAAGGATTACTTTTATTTTGTACTTGTGATGCCAGCTTCTCAAGCTGCTTTTCGGTTGGGGTCAACAGCGAAAGATTGCCGGGTAAGACATGGTCAACACACAGTGGGTGAGCATCACTGCAAAAGATCGGCGGGGCGCTTTGTATCCAATGCAGCGCCTGGTGTAGAGTATGCTTTAGGATTTGGTGTGAAAATTCATGCATAAAGTATACTAACGCATCTCATAAGGCGGCATCACTGAGTTTATGGAACATTTTAAAAATGTCGGGGTCACCGGTCGTCAGGGACGTATCCATGTGGAGGATACCCTGAGGCATCTGGCCGATTTTCTCCAGAAACGCGGCGTTAACGTACTATTGGATCAGCAACTGGATAGTCTGATTCCCGGCCACGTATTTCCCATGGTTAGCCGTGAAGAAATGGGTAAACAGTGTGACTTGGTGATTGTGGTGGGTGGCGATGGCAGTATGTTGGGCGCCGCTCGAGATCTGGCCGCTTATGATATTCCGGTGATTGGCATTAATCGTGGCCGACTGGGTTTTCTCACGGATATTTCTCCGGATGAGCTGGATGACCAGCTGACGGAAGTACTGGAAGGTCGTTATCTGGCGGAAAGCCGCTTCCTTTTAGAAGCCAGGGTGCGGCGCAAAGGTAAGGTAATTGGGCAGGGTGATGCACTTAACGATGTGGTTTTGCACCCTGGTAAATCCACCCGGATTATTGAGTTTGAACTCTATATTGATGGGCAGTTTGTCTATAAACAACGGGCGGACGGGTTAATCATTGCCACGCCTACTGGCTCAACCGCTTATGCGCTTTCTGGTGGTGGTCCAATTATGCATCCAAGGCTGGATGCCATTGTACTGGTGCCCATGTATCCGCATATGCTCACCAACCGCCCATTGGTGGTGGATGGCGATAGCGAGCTGAAACTGGTGATTCGGGAAGAGAACAGCATTTATCCTCAGGTTAGTTGTGATGGTCAGATTCATATTACCTCCGCGCCAGGGGATGAAATCACTATCCATAAAAAATCCCAGCGGTTGAAGCTACTTCATCCGTTAAATCATAATTTTTATGAATCCTGTCGTTCAAAATTACGCTGGAACTATCAGGAAGATCGATGCTGACAACAGCACTCTGCTATTACTCGTTTAAGGAAACTGTTTGACCATGCACAGAGCGCTGGAAATTGGCGGAACGGTTGATCTGAGTGATCTCTCTTTCTTCCTTTATAGTCGGGGGATTCCCCATAAAATTACTGAAGAATCGGGTCAGCAAGTCATCTGGACCGCGAGTGAAGAACATTCCCGGGTGGTTGTCAGTATTTATGAACAGTGGCAATCCGGTGAATTGAAACTGGCATCGGCACCACCAAGAGTGGGAGTGAACGCGGGGCAAATATTCCGAAATATTCCCTGGAAGCAACTGCCGATTACCTTTCTGTTTATTGTGGCTTGCGTGCTGGTGGGCATCATTACCCAGATGGGCACAGACTGGCAGACCATCAGTTGGTTCTCCTTTGTACCTTTTCAGGTAGGGCAGGGCTATCTTTACTTTGGCAGTTTAACCATGGGGCTGGAACAGGGAGAATACTGGCGATTGATCACGCCGATCTTCCTCCATTTTGGTATCAGTCACCTGGCGTTTAATATGCTGACGCTGTATATCTTTGGCAGCCGCCTGGAGGTTCGTCAGGGCGGATTACACCTTTTGGGTATTATTGTATTTACCGGCTTTCTGTCCAATGTCGCCCAATTTTTCTGGGGCGGCGATAACACGATTTTTGGCGGGTTTTCCGGTGTCGTTTATGGCCTGATGGGTTATTGCATGGTTCGTGAAAAGATTGATTCTGCCTGGCGATTTGGTCTGCCGCCGCTTTATTACGGGCTTATGTTAGGCTGGCTGGTCATTGGTTATACCGGTATTCTTGGCAGTATTGGCTTTGGCAATATGGCCAACGCCGCACACACGGGTGGTTTGGTTGCGGGTGGCCTGCTGGGTCTGGTTGCTGGTTTTTTATTCAAATCTAAAGAACATCAAGCTTAGGGATATAAGTGTATGCAGTTAGACGCTTTTCTTGAAAAAATGAACCCTGCCATTCATCAGTCTCTCAGGCAATCACTGGAGCTGGGCAAGTGGCCCGATGGTCGCACCATGACGCAGGAAGAACGGGATGCCAGCCTGCAGGCGGTGATTGTTTATGAATATCAGCATTTACCAGAATCTGAGCGCATTGGTTATATGCCGGCCAAGTGTGGCTCTTCGGGTAAAAAGCATGATGACAAAATAGAGGCAGAAGAAGCTTCCATTCTGCGTTTTCAAGACGCCTGATTTTATTTAGCCATTCAGAGATAGAACGTGTCCGAAACAACCCTTACCGGAACCCTGAGTAAAATGACTTCAGAGCTGATCCCTGGCGCTGAAGGACAGAAAAATACGGTTAATTATTCCTTGCCGGTGGGAGACCAGTTGCTCCCTCTGAATGCACTTATTGGGCAAAAGCTCTCCATGGAATATCTGGGAGAGATCTTCTGCTGTCACTGCGGTCGTAAAACCAAGAAAAGTTTCAGTCAGGGATTTTGCTATCCTTGTTTCCGTAAGTTACCTCAGTGCGACACCTGCATTATGAGTCCGGAAAAGTGTCACTACTTTGAAGGCACCTGTCGTGATTCTGAGTGGGGCGACAAGTTTTGTATGACGGATCACGTGGTCTATCTGGCCAACTCTTCCGGCTTGAAAGTCGGCATCACCCGGGGAACTCAGATTCCAACGCGCTGGATTGATCAGGGCGCTGTTCAGGCAATGCCGTTTATTCGTGTGGCTACGCGACAGCAGTCTGGCTTGATTGAAACGATTTTTAAAGAGTTTATCAATGACAGAACCAATTGGCGGGCTATGCTGAAAGGTCCTGCGGAGCCTTTGGATTTGCAGCAGCATGCCATTGAATTGCTGGATATGAACGGTAGCCGGATCAAAGCGCTGCAAGAGCAGTTTGGTTTGCAGGCCATTCAGCCCATGCTGGGTGACATGGCCGGAGAAGCCAGTAAGCCTGCAGTGATCGAAATTGATTACCCTGTGGAGCACTACCCGGTAAAAGTGACATCCCAGTCATTTGATAAGAAGCCGTTAATTGAAGGTATTCTTCACGGCATAAAGGGCCAGTACCTTATCCTGGATACTGGCGTCATCAATATGCGTAAGCACACCGCCTATCAGGTGACAGTTTCTGTCGGCTGAACATGGTTAAGCACCATAAAGCTAAGGAATAAATACAATGAAAGAAGCGCAGCCAAAAGCGATTTTTCTTAAAGATTATCAAGCGCCAGACTATTGGATAGAACGTACTGACCTCACCTTTGATCTGTATGAAGATTATGCCACCGTTAGCTCAGTGCTCACGGTTGTCAGGAATCAGGATAAAAAAATCGCTAACGGCAGCCTGCCGGTGTTGGAATTGGTGGGTGACGATCTTGAACTGCTCTCTGTCGAGATTGATAACCAGCCCTGGACGGACTATCAAGGGGACTCAGGTGTTCTGAAAGTCACCGTTCCTGGGGAACAGTTTTTCCTGAAAACCGTATGTAAAATAAAGCCTCAGGAAAACACGTCACTGGAAGGATTGTATAAATCCAATGGCATGTTCTGCACTCAGTGTGAAGCAGAAGGCTTTCGGAAGATAACGTACTATCTGGATCGCCCGGATGTGATGTCTCTCTTCACCACAAAAGTGATTGCAGATAAATCCGTGTACCCGATTCTGCTTTCCAACGGCAATGATATTGATCGGGGCGAGCTGGAAAATGGCCGTCACTGGGTTCGTTGGGAAGATCCCTTCAAAAAACCGAGCTACCTGTTTGCCCTGGTAGCGGGTGATCTGCAGTGTGTGGAAGACCATTTTACCACCATGAGTGGTCGGGAAGTGACACTGCGCATCTTTACCGAGGCCCATAATATTGATCAATGCGACCACGCCATGGTTTCTCTGAAAAAATCCATGAAGTGGGATGAAAACGTCTATGGTCGTGAATACGATCTGGATATCTTTATGATTGTGGCGGTTGATCACTTCAACATGGGAGCCATGGAAAACAAGGGGCTGAATATCTTCAACTCTGCTGCGGTTCTGGCCAGTCCGGAAACTGCAACGGATGGTCGTTTCCAACGGGTTGAAGCTATTGTTGCCCACGAATATTTTCACAACTGGTCCGGCAACCGGGTGACCTGTCGCGACTGGTTCCAGTTGAGCCTGAAAGAAGGCTTTACGGTATTCCGTGACTCCGAATTCTCAGCGGACATGAATTCCCGCGGAGTTAAACGTATTGAAGACGTTAATGTTCTGAGAACTGCTCAGTTTGCTGAAGATGCTGGCCCTATGGCGCATCCAATACGTCCTGAGTCGTTTATTGAAATTTCCAACTTCTACACCGTGACCATTTATGAAAAAGGGGCAGAAGTGGTGCGGATGATTCATGGCATTCTCGGTGCCGAAGATTTCCGCAAAGGCTCTGATTTATACTTTGACCGTCATGACGGTCAGGCTGCCACTTGTGAAGATTTTGTTAAGGCCATGGAAGACGCTTCCGGGAGAGACCTTGGTCAGTTCCGCAACTGGTACAATCAGGCGGGCACACCGGTGTTGACTGTCAACGATGAATACAATGAAGACACCCATCAATATCAGCTGATTATTGAGCAAAGCTGCCCGGCGACACCAGGTCAGGATAAAAAAGAACCTTTCCATATCCCGGTGCGAATTGGACTGTTGGATGGTGAAGGTGAAGATCTGCCATTGAATGCAGAAGGGGACACCAGCCTGGTTCTGGATGTGAAGCAGGCGAAGGAAGTATTCACGTTTGAGAATATTGAAGAGCGTCCATTGCCTTCTATCCTGAGAGGTTTTTCGGCGCCGGTTCGCGTGGCGTTTGATTATTCCCGTGATGACCTGTTGTTCTTGATGGAAAACGACAGTGATCACTTCAATCGCTGGGATGCCAGTCAGCGCCTGGCGACCAGTGTGATTGAAGAAATGGTGGCTGCCATGGTCGCCGGTAACGACGTTGCACCGGATGCACGATTGATCACCGCTTTTGGCTCGGTCATTCACGACGAATCTCTGGATTTGGCTGTTAAGGCAGAGATGCTGGTGTTGCCATCAGAAGCCTCTTTGGCACAACAGGCGGCTGTTGTTTATCCGCAATTTATTCATCGAGCAAGACAGCAGGTAAAGCACGCGATTGCGCAAGCCCATCAAGGGGAATTGGAAGCCGTTTGGCGTTCATTGAGCAGCACCAAACCCTATCGTCCGGCAGCGGAAGATATTGCTGAGCGTACACTGAAAAACATCTGTCTGGGTTATCTCACAGCTCTGGATGAAAAGGGAACGTTAGCGCTGGCAGAGCAGCAGTATCACGGCGCGACCAATATGACCGACCGGTTTGCTGCCCTGTCCTGTGTGATCAATGCTGGCCATCAAGATCGTGAGTTGATGGATGAAGTGCTGGATGATTTCCTCAAGCGCTATCAAGATGATACTAACGTAATGGATCAATGGTTGTCCGTTCAGGCGGCAAGCCCAGCGATGGGTAGTTTGTCGCATGTGTTGTCGTTAATGCAGCATGAGGTGTTTGATGCTTCCAGCCCGAACAAACTTCGTTCTGTATTGGGTGGCTTTGCCAGCAATATGAAGCAGTTTCATGCGGTTGATGGTTCTGGTTATGCCTTCCTTGCGGATCAGTTGCTGGATTTGGATAAGAAAAATCCACAGATTGCTTCCCGCCTTCTGACGCCATTAACCCGCTGGCGTAAGTTTGAGCCTGCAGCTCAGGAACGAATGAAAGTGCAGTTGGAGCGTATCAAGAACTCTGAAGGGCTTTCTGCAGATGTGTATGAAGTGGTTAATAAGAGTATTTAAAATTTCTCTTATTTTTAGGGAAGTTGCATTGTAGAAATTACCAGTCATCCGTCATTCCCGCGCAGGAGGCTGTCGCGAAACTCCAAACATCTCGTTCCCATGCTTTGCGTGGGAATGCATACTCTCGAATTTTCAAAGGGTTAGAAGTATGGGTTCCCACGCAAAGCATGGGAACCAGGGCTTTTGCGACAACCTCGCAGGCGGGAATCCATTGCGAGCCTTGGATCCCCGCCTGCGCGGGGATGACGGTGGTATATTTTTAACCGCAGCTTCCCTTAGTAACCCTCAGGCTCTATGCTCTGTTTAGCAGAGGAGGTCTGAGGGTTTAGCTCAGTCCAGTTATGACATCCGCCTTAAAATAATAGGGCGACACCACAACCGACAAGCGTCATGATCAGAAGAATCTGTTTTAAGGTTTCAGATTTTGCCGTGATCGCAAATTTGACTGAAAGATGGGCGCCAATAATAAAACCAATGGAAAGAATCAGAGCAGGAATCCAATCAACCTGCCCCCGGGCAATGAATACAATCAGAGCCATTGTAGTGAACGCCAGTGTGCAAACCAACTTAAGCGCATTTCCCCGCACTAGGTCATATCGAAGCACTCCACAGACAGCGGCAAGAAGAATAAAACCAACACCCGCCTGAACAAAACCGCCATAAAATCCAGCAATGACAAGACCAGTCCATCCTTTTTTTGATTCAGACACTTTTAATGGGATGGAGCCTATATCTGGAACAATCATTGCCGGGCGTATCACCATAATCAGGCTCATGATGATCATCACGCCCAAAAGCATCGGCTTCAGTAAAGACTCCGGACTGTAAGATGCGGTGAGTGCTCCGGCAATGCCGCCGAGCAGCGTTGGAACCATCATGGGCATGATTTCTGTGGTTTCCAGGCGATTGTGCTTTTTGAAACCGATAGCACCCGTCAGGCTTTGTAGAAAAATACCGACGCGATTGCTGGCATTGGCAATATCTGCTGGCATTCCCATGATCATCAAGGCAGGAAGCGTCAGATTTGAACCGCCGCCGGCAAGGGTGTTGATGGCGCCGGCGAAAAGGCCAAGCACAATAAGCGTGATTGAAGAGAGTAGAGTGACTTCCATAGGCCCGATTGTTATCCCTTTAGGCAATTTGTTATGTCGATCATAACTGGCGAATCCTAGCAGACAGCGTTGTAATCAGCTATTGCTAGGGTTCCGATAATTGTCGTGCCTTAAAAGCTCAACTAGGAGCCTGTCGGACTTAGAACAACTTTTGAGTATAATACCCGCAAGATCGTAAAAGACAGCCAGCCAATGAACAAATGGACTTTCAGACCCATTGACCGAGACATCCCTGACTTTTTTCCTGCCACTGTTCAGGATTATCTGCCAGAGGTGCATCTTGCTCGCTTTGTTGTAGAGGTGGTTGAGCAGCTAGACCTCACACCTTTGATCAGCGCCTATAAAGGAAGGGGTTCTAAAGCCTGGCATCCATCCCTCATGCTGTCGTTATTGTTCTATGGATATGCAACAGGTGTCTTCTCCAGTCGCAAACTGGAGAAAGCAACTTATGACTCCATCGCCTTTCGATATATCTGCGCCAACGAGCATCCGGATCACGACAGTATCAACACCTTTCGCCAGCGCTTCCGTAAAGAAATCAGTGAACTTTTTGTTCAGATATTGTTGATTGCGCAACAGGCAGAATGGTTGAAGCTGGGAACCATCAGCCTCGATGGAACCAAGATGAAGGCCAATGCCAGCAAACACAAGGCGCTCAGTTACAAGCACGCATGCAAGCTCGAAAAGCAGCTCAAGGCAGAAGTTGAAGAGCTCCTCAGGATGGCTGAAAAAGCAGATACTGAAAAATTGCCAGACGAATTATCCATTCCTGATGAGCTGAAACGCAGGGAAGATCGCCTCAAGGTGATTGCCGATGCCAAAGCTGAAATTGAGCGACGAGCTGAAGAACGTTATCAGCAAGAGCTGGCAGAATTCCAGGACAAAGTTGCCCGTCGTGATGCGATCAGAGATACGGGAAAAAAGCCACGGGGCAAAGAACCGAAAGCCCCTACGCCGGGTCCCAGGGACAAAGATCAAGTCAACCTGACAGATCCGGAGTCTCGCATAATGCCAACGTCTGCTAACGGTTTTGTACAGGCTTATAATGCGCAGGCCGCAGTAGATAACGACAGTGGTCTTATTGTTGAAAATCATATTACTCAGGCGACCAATGACAAACAACAGGTAGCGCCTGCCCTCGAAGAACTGGCCTCTCGTGCAGAGCAGATTGGCAAGCCCAGCGCGATTCTTGCCGACACGGGCTACTTCAGTCAGGGCAATGTGTCTGCTGTGGATAAGTTTGGAGCTATCCCTTACATTGCAGAAAAGAAGGATGCCCATAACAAACCTTTACTGGAGCGCTTTAAGCCCGATGAGCCGATGCCCGCAGGCGATGATGTTACCGCACTGGAGTTGATGCGTTGGCGATTGCAAACCCGGGAAGGACGGGCGGTGTATGCATTGAGAAAAAGCACCATTGAGCCAACGTTTGGGATACAGAAGGAAGTGATGGGATACCGTCAATTTCTGGTCCGTGGTCTTGAAGCAGTGTCTGCTGAATGGGATCTTCTGTGCATGGGTTTTAACCTGAAGCGGATGTTTACGCTGATGCTGAAAGATCTTCAGGAAAGTATCATTTTTATGCAGTTTATTTCAGCTTACAGGTTATTTGTCGCATGCATTTGGATATTTGGGCAAAAGAGACTGACGACATAAACAGCACTTCCAGACTGGATTCTGTGATTTTTGACTTTATTGCGGCCCATCTCCGGTTTTTACTTTCAAGTCCGACAGCCTCCTAGAGCTTTCTTGATGTGTATCCCAAATCACCACTTCTACCTTTATTGCCATATGAGCTTGTCGCAAAAGCCCTGGTTCCCATGCTTTGCGTGGGAACCCATACTTCTAACCCATTGTAATTAAAGACTATGCATTCCCACGCAAAGCATGGGAACGAGATGTTTGGGGTTTTGCGACACCCTCATATAGCTTCTCGTGGAAAGCAGTGGCTTGGTCTGTAACAAACATGCTTAATCTTACTTGCTGGACATTGGTAAGGTTGTGTTTAGTGCATATTCGATCGAGCTGTGTTTGATTAGTAAACGCTATTACAGCCCCACTTTTAGGGTCTTTCAGGATTAATTGATTGGTGTGACCACCATGAATTACGGCGATTCTTTCATGACCTTTTTGCAGCAATAGCTGGCCTTTTTCAGTGAGAAACCAGTCATTCTTCTCCAGTGTTTGCTTGTCTGTATCATCCAGGTTTTCACCAGTTATTATCTTGAAGGTGGTTCTGAAATCAGCATCACTCATGGCAAGTAGCGTATACTGATCTACCGAGCTGTTATGCATATTACGTATTTGGGTAAGGCGTTGCTGTGTTGCAGGATCCTCTTCTTGCAGGATTAAGTGCCTCATTCGCCGCTCAGCGCATTTCATCTCTTCTAGTTGGTACTTGTATTGCTGGTCAGATTGTAATCGAGCATAACGAGTGGCTACGCGTTGAAATAATCCAGTAACTTGTCTTAGTTGCTTGAGATAGTTATCAGTGGCTTGCTGAGCCTGAATTCTCTGGGGTTCATTTTCAGCGAGAGAATTCAGTATATGATGATGGCTCTCCAAGTCTCTTAATAGGTTTTCATGTAGGTGATAGAGGTGTTGGTCATCGCCGTTGTTCAACATGTTTGGTGTTATGTCTACGCCAGCATCGAGCCAACTATTTAATTTGGCAAGCCGTTCTTCCTGTCTGACTATGGTTATTGCATTATCTATCCGTTTAGCTATGTCGTGATTTAAAGGAGAAGTCTGCTTTGTATAAAATAAAGAAAACTCTTCCGCCCTTGCTGTCAGTGATTTGTAATGTGACTCCAGAAAGCTCACAGTGATTTTATTGCTGTCAGATAGGAGTGCTATTGCTACTTCTTTCCAGTTATGAAAAAACTCAGTGGTTTGCTGATGGAACTGAGTATGATACTGAAGCTCTTTCTCTTTTAATGTTTGAAGGATTTTTCGGAATAACTCTGTCTTTTGCCCATTGATATCGGCTTCTTGCATTAATTGAGCTGAGATTAAACTAGTTTCATCGATCAGTGCTTTGAGCGCTTCGGAAGATGAACGGAAATTCGGTGATGGATTTAACAACGAACCATGGTCAAGAGATATATTTTTTAGCGTATCTACCAAAGCGCGTAAAGCGCTTTCAGTTGTCTGATCAGACACTCTCTGAATAAGGTTTTCGCTTGTTATGATCAAACCCATTGACTCTGATTTATCCCGATCGCGATTCTCTTTAAACCTTTTAGCGTCATCTGTTAATTTTTTTACTTCCTCATAAATCACCGGACTTTTTTTCAGCGCGGTATTGGTTACAAGTTCGCGATAAAGAAGGTTTATTGGGGCTTTAAGATTTTGGGCTATATCTGGTTGACGCAACACGAGATGTGCTGTTCGCTTATTTATTTTCGAACTGTTCACTTGCAACGTCAATGTGCCTGATGCCGAATTGTTTGGAATGTATTTTGAAGCAGAAGATGAAGGTGCTAACGAGTGAGTTTGATAAGTGCTGGATCTGCCAGCTCCATCAGGCTTTGTGTCTCTTGAGGGAATAGTTGGTCTTTTTACGTAATGAGTAGTATGAGGGATTCCATTGTTAGGCATTTGAGGCTCCAAGAAAAAATGAGGAACTCAAGCCAATTTTTTATTAGAAAGTTCTTACGAATAAATAATAAGCCTGAGTGCTTTTATACTGAGACTTTGAAGAAATGAATTAGTTCCTTTGTGCTACAGTATTTGATTCCCCCTGAAAAAGGGGGAATCAGATGTTCGGCTATCAGCTATTCGCTTTATCCGGATTAAAGTGCTCCCGCATCTTCTGCAGCAGAAGATAGAACACTGGTATCAGCAAGGTACCAAAGATAGTTGCCGCCAGCATACCAGAGCTCACGGTAATACCAATGATCTGACGACTCGCAGCGCCAGCGCCAGACGCTAATACCAGCGGCATTACGCCCAGAATAAATGACAGTGCTGTCATCAGAACCGCACGGAAACGCAGGCCAGCAGCATTGAGTGCTGAGTCAAAGATGCTGTTGCCTTCCCGGCGTTGCACCATGGCAAATTCGACAATCAGAATGGCGGTTTTGGCGGCAATACCGATCAACAGAACCATACCGATTTGGGCATAGATATCGTTAGCCAGAATCGGATTGAAGTGACGCATGACATTAATGCCAGCAAACGCACCGAAAGTAGCGATAGGCACGGCGCTGATGATGGCCAGAGGCAACGTCCAGCTTTCGTACTGAGCTACGAGGAACAGGTAGGCAAACAGGAAGCACATGGCAAATAACATAGGCGCCAGGTTGTCAGCATCAATCTCCTGAAGGGACTGACCGGACCAAGCGTAGGTGTAACCGGTTGGCAGATTGTCCGCCAATCTTGCCATGGCATTGATAGCATCACCAGAACTGTAACCAGGCGCCGCCTGACCACTGATATTGGTGGACTGGTACATGTTGTAATGACCAATGCTGCTTGGGCCGAGAACTGGCGTCAGGGTAGCCATGGTGGTTAGTGGCACCATCTGCCCTTGGCTATTGCGCACATAGAACTTACTTAAATCAGCAGGGTCAGACCGGTCAGCACTTTCTGCCTGAAGATTCACCTGATAGTTTTGACCCAGTAATGTGAAGTCATTGACGTATAAAGAACCCAGCTGTGTTTGCAGGGTTGTGAAAATTTCTGTCAGTGATACATCCTGCGCCTTGGCTTTATTTCGGTCTACTTCCAGAAAGTACTGAGGCACATTCGCCTGCCAGGTGGAGAAAACCTGAGCCAGTTCTGGCTGCTGGTTGGCCTGGTAAACCAAACCGTTCAACACCTGAGCCAGTTCCTGAGGAGAGCGCCCCATGGTGTCTTGCAATCGGAAGTCAAAACCACCGGAGTTGCCCAGACCCGGAATCGGCGGGAAGGCAAAGGCCATGATTTGTGCTTCCTGAATACCCCAGAGTTTTCCTTGAACTCGTTGAAGAATTTTATCCTGATGAAGTTCTGGAGTCGTTCGTTCATCCCAGGGTTTCAGTACAACGATGCCGAGGGCGGCGTTACTGCTGGCACCACTGAAAATACTGAAGCCCGATACGGTGATGACACTTTCGACACCGTCTTCTGAACGGATGATGTTAGAAATATCTTCCATCAGCGTCTGGGTGCGGTTCAGTGACGCAGCATCTGGTAGCTGAATGTTCACCGCAAAGAACCCCTGGTCCTCGTTAGGAATAAAGCCACCGGGCGTTGCGGTAAACAGATAACCAGTAGACGCCAGAATAATCCCCAGTAGGCCAACGCCCAGGATTGAACGACGAAGTAATACTTTCACCCAGCTCTGATAGCCACCGGTGAGCTTGTTGATGAACGTATCGATGGGCTTCAGCCAGACAATCTGGTTCAGGTTTTCTTTTTTCAGTAAAACGGAACACAGAGCAGGGCTGAGAGTCAGTGCATTAATGGATGAAATCAACACGGCTACGGAGATAGTGACCGCAAACTGCGTGTAGAGGCCACCGGTAATGCCCGGCATAAAAGCAACCGGCACAAATACCGCCAACAGCACCAGCGTTGTCGCGACAATTGGGCCGGACACTTCCTTCATGGATAAGCTGACGGCCGCTTTGGGCTCCATGCCTTCTTTGGTAATAAGACGTTCGACGTTTTCGATAACGACAATCGCGTCGTCTACCACCACCCCGATCGCTAATACCAGACCAAACAGGCTGATGGTGTTGATGGAGAAGCCCAGGGCTTTCATCACCGCAAAGGTACCGATCAATGAGACTGGAATGGCAATTGCGGGAATAAGGGTTGCTCGCCAATTCTGCAAGAACAGGAACACCACCAGAATAACCAGTAGCACCGCTTCGAACAGGGTTTGCACCACTTCCGAAATGGAGGCTGAGATAAACTCGGTGGTGTCAAACTTGATGGCGTACTCCATGCCCTCCGGGAAGTTTTTGCTCAGTTTCTCCATCAACACTTTAACGTTTTTCGCAACATCCATGGCGTTAGCGTTAGGTTGCTGATAGATAACCATGAACGTGGTGGGCATGTTATCCATTTTGGCCACGCCACCGTAACTCTGGGAACCCAGCTCCACACGGGCGACATCATTAATCCGAATAAAAGAACCGTCGGGGTTGGCTCTGATAATGATGTCACCAAAAGCTTTGGCGGAGTCCAGCTGACCACGGGTACGGATGGTGTAGGTGAACTGTTGTTCTGGCTGGTTTGGCGCCTGTCCAAGTTGACCGGCAGCAACAATGGCGTTTTGCTCACTGACAGCATTGCTGATATCCGAGGCGGTAACGCCGAGGGAAGCCATGCGGGTAGGATTCATCCAGACGCGCATACTGTAGGTCATCGCACCAAGTACTTCGGCCTTGGCAACCCCGGTGATGCGGGTCATGGAATCAGCGATGTAATTACTGGCGTAGTTACTGAGATAAATTTCATCAAATTGACCATTGGGTGAAAGCAGGTTTACCCCCAATAGCATATTAGACGATTGTTTTCGTACGTTGATGCCCAGTCGCCGAACCTGTTCTGGCAGCTTTGGCTCTGCTGCAGATACCCGGTTTTGGACGTTGACCATGGCAATGTCCTGATCAACGCCAGATTCAAACGTCACCGTAATGGATACACTGCCATCGTTGTAAGCAGTGGAGTCCATATAGATCATGCCTTCCACTCCGTTGACCTGATCTTCAATCGGACGCATCACGGCGGATTCCAGCGTTTCCGAATCGGCGCCGGGGTAAACCGCTGTTATGGAAATCTGGGGCGGCGTAATTTCCGGGAATTGGCTTACCGGTAATGTACTCAGAGAAATAAGGCCCACAAGGGTGATCACAATCGAGATGACGAATGCGAACTTGGGCCGGTCAATAAAAAACTGGCTGATCATCTCAGTGAACCTGTTCCTGCTTGCTGGAGGTTTTCACCGTAATCGTGCCGGTGGTGATGTTCAGGTCAACAACGGTTGGGGTGACCTTACCGCCAGCGCGCACCTTTTGCAGACCTTGAACAATAATATGTTCGCCGGTTTTTAAGCCGGATTTGACTACCCACATGGCATTGATCCGTCGACCCAATTCAACCTGGCGGCTCTCGACCGTATTGTCTGGTTTGACCACCAGAACAAAGAAGCCGGTTTGATTTTGTTGAACGGAGGCTTGAGGGATCAGGGGCAGCAATGTTTTTTCTTTGCTTTCAGCCTGCAGGGTGACATAAAGGCCTGGCAGAATAATGCCCTGAGGATTAGGGAAAGACGCTCGCAGCGTCAGTGTGCCCATGGTTTGGTCTACTTGGGTGTCCGCAAAGCTGAAGGTGCCTGGCTGGTTATATTCTTTGCCGTTGGGGAGTTTCAGCGTCAGATCAAAACTGCCTTTGTCTTCTAATGGAGAGTCCTCAACTAATGAAGAGCCCTCAGCTAATGAAGAACCTTCAACTTGTGAGCCAGCAGATCTAGCATCTGGGTCTTCAGATAGATGGCTGACCAACTGTCGTTCATCCACCTGAAAAGTGACGTATATAGGATCCATGCTGGTAAGTGTGGCCAGTGGTTCGCTGCTTGGTCCGACCAGGTTACCAACACTGTAGGTGGATTTTCCGATCTCACCTTTGAAGGGCGCTGTGATGCGGGTATAACCCAGATTCAATCGGGCTGATTCAAGGCTCGCCTTTGCTGATTCTACGGAGGCCAGCGCTTGAGCTTCAGTGCTGGTCTGCAGATCGAAATCGGACTGGCTGATAGCGCCTTTTTTCACCAGATCTTTACCCCGTTCAAGGTTCTTACGGGCGTTGGTCAGGCTGGCACGACTACTGGCCAATTGCGCTTCTGCGCCTTTGAGCGTTGCTTCAAACGGTGCACGGTCAATTTCATAAAGCAGCTGATCTTTTTCAACCATACCGCCTTCCACAAAATTCCGCTTTACCAGAAAACCTTCGACCCGGGCACGAATATCAACGGTGTTAACAGCTTCAGAGCGGCCTACGTATTCGTAGTAATCACCCACTTCCTGTTCAACAACGTTGTAAACCGATACAGCCGGAGGCGGCATTTGCGCATGTTGGGATTTCTGATCATCGCCACAGCCTGCCAGCAAAAGAAACGATGTTGCCAGTGCGCTTAGGGGCAGCCATTTGCGTGGGGTGAAATGCGAAATTTTTTTGATCATTGATAGCTCCATAAAGGGTTATTTCTCAACAACCCACTTAGCCGCCAGCAGGGTGGCCGATCGCTAAAGGACAAAATTGTTCTATCCTGCCATTGCACACTGCACATATATGTAAACAACGGAGGTGTATAAGTGACACCTGTTGTGGGGGAGGGGTGTGCATGGCAATTAAATAGGTACTGAATTGCAAAGTGCGAAGGATAGTAGGTGTTTTGTTCCACTATCGCTATGTGGAAAACCGAAGTTGGCAAATTGTTTACGGAGCTAGTGCCTATTGCGCAGGACTTTACACTGCTTTTACCGGATCTATTTACCCAGTTGATATGTGAGTCCATAAACTGAAATGGCATTAAAAAGAGGGGTGACAAACCAGTGAAACATGAACTTCACTGGTTCAGCAGATTGGTTACAGGATAGCAACTCACAGGTGATTTGCGTAAAAAGTCCTTTTACCGTTGTTGGCGTTACCCTCTGGCTATTCCCCTACAGACATCGCAAGCTGTACCATTGCCCCGTCTCCCCCGGCGGGGGCTTTTTTTACAGGAGCATTTTTTCCTATGAATGCAATGAGCAAAACCGATGGCAAGCTGTTGCTGATTGATGATGATATTGAACTCTGTGAGTTGCTGATCGAGTATCTGGCTACCGAAGGGTTCACTGTTACTGCGGTTCATGACGGCGAAGCCGGTGTTGCCGCGGCATTGTCCGGTGATCAGGATCTGGTGCTGCTGGATGTCACTCTGCCCAAACTGAATGGCTTTGATGCGTTGAAACAAATTCGACAGCAGTCCAATACGCCTGTCATGATGCTGACCGCCCGTGGTGACGACGTGGATCGAATTATCGGCCTGGAATTCGGTGCGGATGATTACCTGCCAAAACCCTACAATCACCGGGAGTTGGTGGCCAGAATAAAGGCCATTCTGCGCCGTGGCCGTACGCCGCTGATTCCAGAAGGCACCAGCAAAACCCTGCAGATTGATGATATCGCGCTGAATCTGGCCAATCGTGAAGCGGCTATTTCCGGCGAACCTCTGGAGCTAACCGCCACGGAATTTTTGGTATTAAAAACGCTGATTGAAAAAGCCGGTGAGTTGATCTCCCGGGACGACCTCACTCAGATCGCATTGAACCGCAAACTGACTCTGTATGATCGTGCCATCGATATGCACGTGAGTAATGTGCGCAAGAAAATCGGCACCCGCCCAGACGGCAGTCCGAGAATTAAAACCGTTCGTGGTTCCGGCTACTTTTACATTCTGCCATGAAATTGTTTTCCGCTATGCGGCGGCTTCGTATTTTACGACTGCGTATTCCCGGGCTGGAAATTTGGCAATGGCATAGCCTTTTCTGGAAAATCTTTCTCTGGTTCTGGTTGACCATGATCGCCATGTTGGTGACGCTGTTTCTCGCGTTTGCGGTCACCGTTGATCCTTCTGATTTTCTGTCCGAACGGCGGGCATTGCATCAGGAGCTGGAGATAGCAGCCAAGAAAATGGAGTTACTCTCCAGAACCTCTGTGCATTTGCCGATCCCACATTTTCCTGGCAGCGGGTACTACCTTTTTGATACGGAAGGGAATGTACTGGGAAGCGCTTCGATTTCTGAAGAGTTGATTTCAGCCTACAACAAAACCCGAGATAAGCAGGATCCGACCATCACTTTTCGAAGTGGTGTTGTGGTGGTTGGCCCGAAACGTATTACTCTGAATGCTGCGCCTTATGAGTTGTATCTGACCAAAGAAATGCCGGTTCTGGTACATTGGCGGGTGAAACAGGTAATTGCCAGTCGCTGGCCGTTAATTGTTCTGGCGCTTGGTGTCAGCTTCTTTTTGTGCGTGATTCTGGCCCGCTATCTGGTCGGTCCGATTCGTAACTTGCAAAGAGCATCAAGGCGATTGGCCCGCGGTGATCTTGAAGCCCGGGTAGGTGGCAAAGTTGCCCATCGTAAAGATGAGCTGGGTGAGCTGGCTCGAGACTTTGACCATATGGCAGAGCAGGTTGGATCGCTGGTGTTTGCCAAAGAGCGATTGCTCCGGGATGTGTCCCACGAGCTGCGATCGCCATTGACTCGATTGCAGATTTCTTTGGCGCTGGCTCGACGTAAGACGCCAGAGGCAGAAGCTGAACATGCACGCATAGAACGGGAAATTGAACGGCTGGATCAATTGATTGGTCAGATTATTCACTTCTCCCGGATTCAGCATAATGTTGCCAATATGGCCTGTGAGAAAACATCGCTGGAAAACATCGTGAAAACGCTGGTGGATGATGGTGATTTCGAAGCGCAGGCCTATGAGAAAGCCGTCGTGTTAAAAGCGTCGTCGGATATATCGTTGGTGGCGGTACGTGAATTCCTTTCCAGTGCCATTGAAAACATTATTCGCAATGCTATTCGATTTACACCCCAAGACTCGGAGGTTGAGGTCTATCTTCTCAGGGAGAATGGTTCTGCTGTTATCAAGATACGTGATTATGGGCCAGGCGTTCCTGAGTCTGCGTTGACTGATCTCTTCGAACCCTTTTTTCGGGTGGATGAAACCCGGGGCAAAGAGAATGACGGTACGGGGCTTGGCATGGCCATCGCCAGCAGCGCAGTGACTCAACACAATGGCAGTATTGTTGCACGTAATGCTAACCCCGGATTGGAGGTCACTATTCGATTGCCTTTGAGAAATGGTCTGAGTGTCTGAACCTCATTCATGGGATGTGTCGCCAGCAGAATTGAGAGCTCTGCAAACGACACTGGCCCGACAAGTTATCCAGTCTGATGACTTGCCCACTGTGAACAAGGTTGCCGGTGTCGATGTCGGATTCGAAGACAGTGGCAGAATAACCCGGGCAGCAGTGGCGGTATTATCGTTTCCGGAGCTTGAACTGCTAGATTACAGCATTGCACGGGTTCCAACGTGTATACCGTATGTTCCCGGGTTGCTTTCGTTTCGTGAGTGCCCGGCAATTTTGGCAGCGCTGGAGCAACTGCGCAGTTCACCGGATTTGCTGTTATGTGATGGTCAGGGTATTGCCCATCCCAGGCGGTTGGGTGTGGCCTGTCATTTGGGTGTGCTCACAGGGCTACCAACGATTGGTGTTGCTAAGAGTCGTTTATGTGGAAACAGCCAGCCACTGGCTGAAGAAAAAGGTGCCAGGGAAATCTTATGGGACAGAACGAAGGGCAAAGAAGACATCATTGGCACTGTGTTGCGTACCCGAACCGGTGTGCGTCCGCTGTATATCAGTGTGGGTCATCGAATATCGTTAACGACGGCGGTGCATTATGTTGAATCGTGTCTTACTCGCTACCGGTTGCCAGAAACTATTCGCTGGGCCGATGCGTTGGCTTCCAACCGTGGGCAGGCGCTCCACAAGGCAAACCAACGTCTTGGCAGGTGATGGGTTAGTGAAACTGCTGTTTAGTGGTCTGGCCTTACTTTTGGCGGGTTGTTCATCCAGTGATCGGGTGTCGTTTAATCAGGAGTCATTGCAAGCGTTGGTGAATAACGGATTTCTATCACCGCAGATCTGCACCATGGATATGATGCCGGTGATGAATGTCCAGTTGTATCTGGAAACCCCTCAGGTTTTCCTTCAGGGTGACAGTAAACCATTAATGTTTCATATTAACGGTAAGCTGGATGCGGATGTGTTTGGCGGTGTTGTCATGGAAAAAGTTCCGCTTCAGATCAGTGGCTTTACCCAGTTGAAGTATTCACCGGAAGATCAAACCATTCATATGGATCAGATTGAGTTTATGGAAGCCAATCTGGACTTGGAAGTGGCGATTTTCAAAGCGGTAATTATTGAAAGTTTTCAAAAAGCACTGCACAACAAGCTGGTCAATGTACCGTTGATCTCACTGCACAATAATCAGGAATTGGCTACCCGATTAGATAGCTGGTCAGAAAAGTGGGGCAGCGTTGCTTTTGATGTTCAGGATGGGGCGCTGATTATTGAACCTGAGAAGACAGATAAGAAGGGTGATGATTCATCAGGTTGAATCTTAAAATTGCTTAGTCTCCTTGGACGATGAGCGCCCTACAGGCTCCGGTCATTATCTTTGTAAATATGACCTGTGAGCCGAACATGAACGTATCCAATCCGAACGAATCGTTGAAAGAACAAATGCTTCAGTCAATGCGTCGTCTGGCCAGTTCCGTGACCATCATTTCTACCGCTAACGGGCAGCAGCGTCACGCCATGGCCGCAACAGCGGTGACTTCTCTTTCAATGGACCCTCCCGCACTTTTGGTGTGTGTTAATCGCTCAACGGCAATGCATGACTTGCTTGAAGAAGGCAGAGATTTTTGTGTGAATATTCTCAGTCGTGAGCAGGAAGCAGTATCGGTGATGTGTGGCGGTAAAGCCCATGGCGAGGATCGTTTTTTAACCGGGAACTGGCAGGAAAACAGGGGTGGAATTCCTTTTCTCTCTGATGCTCAGTCGGTGCTTGTTTGTCAGCAAGATGGTAAGTACGACTATGGCACACATACTATTTACATTGGTCGAATTAATGAGATTCAAAACAGTCATGAAGTGAATCCTCTGATTTATGTGGATGGTCGTTATACGACATCTGAACACAAATCCTCTAAGCAGAGTGTTGCTGCCTGAATATAAAAATAATGACTAATACAGTACAACTACAGGAATAAAGTATGAGCAGTTCAGAGGCACCGGCGCAGGAGACATCAACCGATCAGCGCTACCATCGTCTGGAAGTAACTGCCGTCATCGAAGAAACCCATGACAGCAAGTCAATCGTGTTCAACATTCCAGAGGATAAAAAGGCAAAGTTTGCCTATCTCCCCGGACAATTTCTCACTTTAAAGGTGCCATACGATGGTAAGCAGTTAACCCGCTGTTACTCTCTGGCCAGTTCACCTCATAGAGACTCAGAGCATAAGGTAACCATCAAGCGTGTTGTTGATGGTCGTATATCCAATTGGATTAATGATTACGTAAAGGCCGGTGATCAGATAGAGGTGATGACGCCAGCGGGTTTGTTCTGCCTGAATGATAAAACGCCCGCTGGGGATATTGTGCTTTTTGGTGGCGGCTCCGGGATTACACCGGTGTTTTCCATTCTGAAATCGGCGTTGGAAACAACGGATAGAAAGATAAAATTGATTTACGCAAATCGCGATGATCGATCAGTTATTTTCAAAGATGAGTTGAAGGCGATTGCTGCCGAACATATTGATCGTCTGGAAGTGGTGCATATTCTCGATTCAGTCCATGGCTTTCTGACGCAGCCCATGGTTTGTCAGTTGATGGACGGGTATCGACATGGTGAATACTTCATTTGTGGCCCTGGCCCATTTATGGATACGGTTGAGTCAGCGCTCATCGGGCTGGGTGAGCCTGAAGATCGCATTCATACTGAACGATTTGTCTCACCTCCAGATCCTGATCAGGCGGAGGCTGTTGTCCAACAGGCAAAAGCAGCGGCGGAAAGTTCTAATACCGTTCAGTTTGAGGCCGTGCTGGACGGTGAAACCTATGAAATCCCATACGAAAAAGGGGATACATTGTTGGAGGCTTTGTATAAAGCCGAGCTTGAGCCCCCCGCTTCTTGTGAAGAAGGTATGTGTGGCGCCTGTATGTGTACCGTAGAACGTGGTGAAACCCAGCTTGCTCAGAATGATGTGTTATCCGATAAAGAGCTGGAAAAAGGTTGGACTCTGGCTTGTCAGGCGAGGCCGTTAAGTAACGATGTGAAAGTTAAATTTCCTGATTAAAGGGTGAGCAAGTACAGATGCTGTAACCTCGTTCCCATGCTCTGAGATTGTCGCGAAACCCTTCAATCCTGGCTCCCATACATTTATGCCCTTTGGGTATTGCGTGGGAGCCGGAATTCCTGATGTTTGGGGTATGCATTCCCACGCTGAAACATGGGAACGAGTTGGTTGAGAATTTTTGCGATCACCTTATTCAGTGGGCCGCATGTGCCTATGCTGAACCATAGACGACTCTAATCAAGGCACTTCACTGTAGATAATCTTAAACCCTTCTGTGATAAATGGTGAGAAGGGGAAGTAGACATGATGCTTTGAAAAATCCTCAAGCAAGTCATAACGGAAACTGGATAGAATAAAGTCCGGTGGTTCAGGTCGCCATTCTCCACCTTGTTTCCTAAATGTCAGTATTTCTGAGCGGTTCTCGTGGCCTGTATTGTATGAATCCGGAAAGATGGCGGTCACTGTGACAATGTCACCTTCAACATTGGAGTTTACTGTCAGTTCAGGTGAAACGTTGATCTCATAGGGGCGAGTGATACCAACATTCAATTTGGATTTGGAAACAATTCGGCTAAAAAAGTCCGAAGGGGACAGTGTTCGTGCAGCGCCTTTGCCTTCTGGGAAAATGTGATTAAACACCTTGCCTTCAGCGTGAGATAAGACCTGATGTTTTAATAGATTCAGGGAGTCCTTTGGGAAAAAATCGGTGAACTCTTGAAAGTTAAATGTATTTAACTTTTCGAACATCTGCATGATGGTTGATTTAAGGGCGTCTTTTTCATAGTCATCCAGCTGCTCTTCATATTCTCTGGATATCGCCTGATTTGAAATCGCTGATGGTTTTTGATGATTGACGGCTTTGTCAGTATAACCATAGGCGCTGTTGTTAGCGGTTATTAGCATGACCGTTGATAAGGCTATCGCGTTTAAATATCTCTTCATAATGGTTTACCAATGATGGCTTGGCAGATTGAACCTTTGGAGTATAGGCAGTCCTGCGACGGGTGAGGGTTAAATTTCTCAGCGAGAGCATGAATGTCTCAGTGTGTTCTATCAATCACATTGCTCTAACCATAAACAACCGACAAAGTTCATATATCTGGTTCAGTTCAGCGGTTCAGTTCAGCAATAACGTTTGATCAGAATAGTGGAAACAAGGCAATCGTTCGTATGGACGATTACCTTGCCCTTTGTTTCAGGCCACATTAGTCAGCAATAAAAATCATAAGAGATGCTGGCAATGGAGTTTGCTTTTACTGAAGAGCAGGCAATGATCCGTGAGTCTGCTGCAGGCTATTTACAAAATATTTCAACATCAGCAGGCGTTCGCCGTGTGATGTCTACAGAGCAGGGCTATGACTCTGAGGTTTGGTCTGGACTCTGCAGAGATATGTACTGGCAGGCGCTGCATATACCGGAAGCTTATGGTGGCCTCGGGCTCGGTTATGTGGAGCTGGCGATCATTCTGGAAGAGATGGGCAAAAGATTGTTTTGCTCACCGTTCTTTTCGACCGTTGCCCTTGGTGTTAATGCCCTGCTGGTTGTTGCCAGCGAAGAGCAGAAACAGCGTTGGTTACCCGAGATCGCTGAAGGACGTTCAACGGTTTCTCTGGGCTTTATATCCAGTGAGGATATTCAAGCAAACCGGCAATGGGGCTCTGCGAGTGTGCAGGCTCATGCCCGTAAAGAGGGCGATGGTTATGTGCTTTCGGGGAGTTGGCATTATGTGCCAGATGGACATACAGCGAATGTATTGATTCTGGCGGCAAGAGAGAAAGGCGTTTCAACAGAAAATGGCATTCGGCTGTTTGTTATCGCCGGAGATCAGGAAGGCGTCAATAGACAGTGGACGCCAACCATGGATCAGACGCGTAAACTGGCGAGAGTCGATGTTGATGGTTTGTTTGTCAGTGCTGATTGCTGTCTTGGCGGTGAGGAAAGTGCTGGCTGGCCAACCTTGGAAAAGGTACTGCAATTGTCGTCCATTGCCTCTGCTGCAGAGCAACTTGGTGGTGCCCGGCAGGTGATGGATCTCACCATTGATTACACTCAGGAAAGAGTTCAGTTCAATCGCCCTATCGCCAGCTTTCAGGCCATTAAGCATCGAGCCGCGGATATGATGTTGCAGGTTGAGTGTGCAACGTCTGCCGTTTATTACGCCGCCTGTGTGGCGGATGAATACCTCTCTGAACGGTCAAGCACTGTAGGCGATTCATCGAAAATCAGTGATGAGTTGTTGCAAGCCGCTTCTCTGGCGAAAGCCTATTGTTCCGATACCTTTTTCCATTGTGCTGCAGAATCCATTCAGCTCCACGGCGGTGTTGGATTCACCTGGGAATATGATCCCCATCTGTACTTCAAGCGCGCTCGATCTTCAGAGCAATTTCTTGGTGCTGGTGACTTGCATCGTGAGCGAATCGCCAGTCAGTTGCTGGATAGCTCTGCAGCAAGGAGCGATGTATGAAAATCAGTTTCAGCCCGGAAGATGAAGTATTTCGCAGGGAGGTTGCGGATTGGCTTAAAGAGAACTTGCGCGGTGAATTTGAGCAGCTGCGCTTTCGAGGTGGACCCGGTGATGAACATAGGTATCCCGAAGAGCGAAAGCAATGGGAACAGCATATGGCACAGGCTGGCTGGCTTTGTGTTGGCTGGCCGCAAGATTATGGTGGACGTGGGTTGTCTATCAATCAGCAGGTTATCTTCAATGAAGAATATGCCCGTGCGGGTGGTCCCGGTCATATGGGGCATATTGGCGAAGGGTTAGCTGGGCCAACGATTATTGCCTTTGGCACCGAAGAGCAGAAGCAGCGATTTCTCCCGGGTATCGTAAACGGCACGGAATATTGGTGTCAGGGCTACTCTGAACCAAGCGCTGGTTCAGATCTGGCAAATGTGAAAACCCGGGCGGTATTGAATGCAGAACAAGGACGGTGGGAGATTCATGGGCAAAAGGTATGGACTTCATTAGCCCATGAGGCGGATTGGTGTTTTGTCATTGCCCGAACTGAACCGGGTAGCCAAGGGCATAAAGGGCTTTCATTTTTACTGGTGCCCATGGATCAGATGGGAGTCACTGTACAACCTATTGAACAGTTGACGGGTACTTCTGAATTTAATGAAGTGTTTTTTGACCAGGCGGTGACAGATGCTGCCAATATTATTGGCAAGCCCGGTGATGGTTGGAAAATAGCCATGGCGTTACTGGGGTTTGAACGAGGGGTATCAACGCTTGGTCAGCAAATGCAGTTCAAGAATGAGCTGGATGACATTATCCGTGTGGCAAAAACCAATGGCGCTGCTGAAGACCCTGCTATACGACAAAGAATTGCTGATGCATGGATTGGCCTGCGGATTATGCGCTACAACGCATTACGTATGCTTTCCGGTGAGCAGGATGGGGCTCTGCGACAGGAAGCAATGATTTATAAACTGCACTGGGCAACCTGGCATGCAGAACTGGGCAAATTGGCAATGGATGTTCTTGGGCCTGAAGCCGAGCTACTGGATAAAAGCCCTTATGAGCTGACTCGTTTGCAATCGCTGTTTCTATTCACTCGCTCCGACACCATTTATGGCGGCAGTAACGAAATACAGAAAAACATAATCGCAGAGCGTGCTCTGGGTATGCCGAAAGAACCCAAAATAACGCGTTAATTACAATAACAACATCGGGAGTAAAGTTATGTTGAACCCGGAATATGTTCAGGGGCATCAGCTACTGAAAGGGAAGTCCGTATTAATTACTGCAGCGGCAGGTGCAGGTATTGGTTTTTCTGCGGCACTGAGAGCAGCAGAAGAAGGTTGTCGTGCATTGATGATCAGCGATATTCACGATGGACGTTTGAATGACGCTGCAGAAAAAATCAAAGCAGCCACTGGCCTCAAAGCCATTTACACAAAGGTGTGTAATGTCACAGATGAGTCTCAGGTTCAGGCGTTGGTTGCAGAAGCAGAAGAGCAAATGCAAGGCGTGGATGTGTTGATTAATAACGCAGGTCTTGGTGGCTCAAAGCTGATTGTTGAGATGGAAGATGCGGAGTGGAACCGTGTATTGGATGTCACGTTGACGGGCACCATGCGCATGACTCGGGCAATCTTGCCAAAAATGATAGCTAGAAAACAGGGCGTTATCGTGAACAACGCTTCAGTGCTGGGCTGGCGCGCGCAAAAAGAACAAGCGCATTATGCCGCCGCAAAAGCCGGCGTAATGGCATTAACCCGGTGCTCAGCATTGGAGGCGGCGGAGCACGGCATCCGCATAAATGCCGTCAGCCCTAGTATCGCCCTTCATGATTTTCTTCGTAAGTCAGCCCCACAGGATTTGCTGGAGCAGCTGGCATCAAAAGAAGCCTTTGGTCGTGCAGCGGAGGTTTGGGAAATTGCCAATATCATGATGTTCCTCGCCAGTGATTACAGTTCCTATATGGCTGGAGAAGTGATTTCTGCCAGTAGTCAGAGGGCGTAGTAATGACGACCATTTTCAAAACGCCTTATGAGTTGAAAGATAAAGTAGGGCAAGTGCTGGGTGAAAGTCAGTGGCTGACTATTGATCAGGATCGTATCAACCTGTTTGCGGAAGCAACCGGCGATCATCAATGGATTCACGTTGATCCTGCGCGGGCAAAAGAAGGGCCGTTTGGTGCCTGCATTGCCCATGGTTACTTGACGCTATCTCTGGTGAATCTATTTTTGCCGGAGATTATGGATGTTCAGGGTATCAGCATGGGTGTGAACTATGGCACGGATAAAATTCGATTTCCAAACAGTGTCATAGTCGGCTCCAAAGTGCGCGGTGTTGGTGAGTTAATTAAAGTAGAAGAGGTAAAGGGCGGACTTCAATCAACGGTTCGTGTAACGGTTGAGATTGAAAATGAAGCCCGGCCGGCCTGTGTCGTAGACACTATTTCCCGCTATTACCCTAGGGTCTATTGACGTTTCGTTGCGTGCTCAGCGGATCATGCCCGAGGGTATAAGGGACACCCTGAACCGCCCTTCGGGTGACTCAGAAAAACGCCACCCGCTTTGTCAGGCTTGCTTGGCGTAGAATGACTACGCACGGCGCAACCCTTTCGCGCGGTTGACGTTTTTCTGAGCCACTGAGACTCGCAACAAAACGTCAATAGACCCTAAATAAAAAAACAACGCATACAGGAATAAAAATAATGAAAGATGCTGTTATTGTTTCAACGGCTCGAACCGCGATCGGGAAAGCGTTTCGAGGTGCATTTAATGACACCGAAGCACCGGCCATGGGTGGGCATGTTGTTCGTGAAGCGGTCAAGCGTGCGGGTATCGAAGCCGGTGAAGTGGATGATGTGTTGATTGGCGCAGCCGCACAACAGGGCACCCAGTCTTATAACCTTGGTCGTTTATGTGCCATTGCTGGTGGTTTGCCTGCTTCGGTTCCGGGTATGGCAATGGAGCGACAATGTTCTTCTGGCTTGATGACCATTGCCACTGCCGCAAAAAGTATTATGTGTGATGAGCTGGATATTGCGGTTGCTGGTGGGCTTGAATCCATTTCACTGGTGCAAAATAAGCACAAAAATACCTATCGAAATGTTTCGACGACAGTAACTGGATATGATCCTGAAGCGTATATGCCAATGATTGAAACGGCTGAAGTGGTGGCTGAGAGGTATGGGATTTCCCGGGAAGCGCAGGATGAATACAGCCTGCAAAGTCAGTTAAGAACCGCCAGAGCGCAGGAGCTTGGGTTGTTTTCAGATGAAATTGTTCCAATGACATCGGTGAAAAGTGTATTTAATAAAGAGACGAAAGAAGTCACCTATGAAGAGGTGCTACTGAACCGAGATGAATGTAACCGACCTGGCGCAACACTGGAAAGCTTAAACAGCTTACAGCCGGTCTGGAAAGAGGGTCGTAGAATTAAAGAAGGGCGTTTTATTACTGCGGGTAATGCTTCTCAGTTGTCGGATGGTGCATCGGCTTCTGTACTGATGAGCAACAAATTGGCTGAACAGAAAGGGCTTGAGCCACTGGGTATTTATCGTGGCCTTGCGGTGGCGGGTTGCGCTTCTGATGAAATGGGAATTGGTCCTGTTTTTGCCATTCCAAAGTTGCTGAAGCGGCATGGATTGAAAATGGACGACATTGGCTTATGGGAATTGAACGAAGCCTTTGCCTGTCAGGTCATTTATTGTCGTGACCAATTGGGCATTCCTGATGAGAACTTGAATGTGAATGGTGGAGCCATTGCGATTGGTCATCCATTTGGTATGTCCGGCGCCCGTATGGTGGGCCATGCGTTATTGGAAGGTAAGCGTCGTGGCGTGAAGTACGTGGTTACTACCATGTGCATTGGTGGTGGGATGGGGGCTGCCGGGCTGTTTGAAATTATTTGATGCACGTAGTCGAAACTTTTGTATGTGGTTGTAGTCATAATTACACCAAATAAGAAGTTTCGATTTCATGAATATTAATACTAAATTGGAAAGTTCCTGTAACCAGTCCGCTCCTGCAGGTACGCAGGAGGTTTCTTCAGGTTCAGTATATTCAGAGTTCAAATGTTTCGATAGGGAACTAGGAGTAGTTAGCCCACAAGAAATACAGCCTTTGTTTAAGCCTGTTAATGGTTTATCGAACTACTATGGCTTCTGTGCCAAGCCGGATGTGTACTTTGATTCTGGAAATAAAGCTGCTCATATTGAAAATATCAGCAGCAGAAAAATTCTGACTTTATCGGATGTAAAACAAGATGAAAGCTGTGTTGTTCAAGAAAGGCATCATAGTTTGAGTGCTCGGGTGCAAAACAGGAGAAAGCAACAGTTCTCTGAGTACACATTGCGGAATATAGAATCGCCTTGTTTTATATGGGAGCCTGGCAGTGATAGTGATATTGGTAGCGATAAAGACAAAAATGAGTTGGATGGTCAGTGGAAGAATACAAGTAGTTGTCGCCCTTTTCTTTCAACGAGCAGAACAGAGTTGGAATTACGGCAAAGGGCATTAAATGGTAATTCAGATACTGAAACAGTGAAGGTTAAGCCTCCCAAAGTCCCAAAAATTGAGCCTTCTACTATTACTGTGAGCAGTGGAAGTGGTTATTTTGATTCATCAGTTGATAGGGTTATAGATAGTACAAGTACTATCTATAAAAAGACTGGTAGTTGGACTGCAGAAGAAGACCAATGCTTAAGAAGTGCAGTCAAAAATCATGGCAGTCGTTGGTCTAAAGTCGCTCAGGAAGTGCCGGGCAGGATAGGTAAACAGTGCCGTGAACGCTGGACAAGCCAGCTTTCTAGCGAAATTAAACATGGCTACTGGTCTCCAGAAGAAGACAAGCAGATTACAGGTTTTGTTGCAAAGCGTGGGACAAGGTGGGCTGAGCTCGCCAGAGAAATGCCTGGCAGGACTGACAATGCTATAAAAAATCACTGGTATACAACGCTTAAAAGAAAGCAGGAGGCTGGGGTAGCTCAGCATTATCTATGTTCCGTTGATAATAATGTTGATCTGAGACAACAGACCGGCTTAGATGAGAGTGACTCTGACTTCTTGATCCTTAAAGGTTCAGTTCAGGATGGGAAATTGTGCTTTGACCATTTTACAAATGGTCAAAGCCGCTTGCTTTCCGTTACCTTCATTGAATTGAATCGATGTAAGGAGCAGTGACATTGTCATTCGTTTTTCTCATGTGCATTCAAAAACGAAGGTTTCTCGCCTCCACCGTGTACTGTGATATCCGCACCGGTGACATAAGATGCAAGAGGAGAAGCTAAATAAAGGCAGGTGTCACCGATATCGCTGGGGTTTGCCATCCGTTGTAATGGAATCGTTTTTGCTACATTTGAAATACCTTCTTCGTCCCCATAATGAAGATGTGACTGCTCCGTCCGGATCAGTCCGGCAGTCACAGCATTAACCCGCACTTTCGGCGCCCATTCCACCGCCAAAGATTGAGAAAGGTTTAATAATCCGGCTTTTGCAGCACCGTACGCGGCGGTGCCTGGCGATGGTCTTTTAGCACTTACACTACAGATATTGATTATGTTTCCACCCTCAGCCTGCTTCTGCATGACCGCATTAGCTTTTTGACAGAGGTTCAAGGGAGCGATCAGGTTTAATCTAAGAATAGATTCAGAAAACCGTGGGGAAACAGTCGCCGCATCCGCATGGGGTGCTCCACCGGCATTATTGACCAATACATCCAGGCGGCCAAATTGTTCGATGATTGAGTGAGTTAGCGTATCGACTTGCTCGAGGTCGCGGACATCACAGGAGAAGAAGGTTGCAGTATTAATATTTCCGTTTTGATCTTTTGCTGCTGGTAGTTCTTCTGGCTCCCTCCGACCACAGATAACGACACTGGCTCCCTGTTCGAGATAGCGTTCAGAAATTCCTTTACCAACACCTTTACCACCGCCGGTGACAAGTACTACTTTGCCTGAAAAATCCAATGGGTTGTTCATTCGACATCCTGCCTTGATCTCTAAATATCGTTGTAGAGATGTTACTGATTCGTTTTCGGGCTGTATTAGTCTTGTTGGACGATGAGACTGTACCGTGCCATTGGAAGAATGCTTGTAACTGGAAATTTCAATAAGAAGAATAAGAGTACAATGGATAATCAGAGCAGAGTGAAGTATGGCGATGAGCTTTATAGGGCTCTTACGACAGGAAAAACCGTTGAACCATTAACCAGCCGTGAGACCGATATCACGGTAGAAGATGCGTATCACATTTCCCTTTATGTGGTTAAACGACGGGTAGAGTCTGGAGATCGGGTTATTGGGAAAAAGATTGGTGTGACCTCCAAAGCGGTTCAAGACATGCTCAATGTACACCAGCCGGATTTTGGTTTTATCACAGAAGAGATGTGGTTCAAAAACGGTGACACCATTTCTTGCTCAGATAATAAGTTAATTCAACCCCGTGCAGAAGGGGAAATTGCGTTTAAATTGAAACAAGATTTGGTTGGTCCAGGCATCACAGAACAGGATGTTCTGGAGGCAACAGAATGTGTCATGCCTTGCTTCGAAATCGTAGACTCACGGATTCATAACTGGCAAATCAATATTCAGGACACGGTGGCAGATAACGCTTCCTGCGGAGTGTTTGTATTGGGGGATACGGAGGTTGACCCAGCAACTATCGACCTGCCATCAGCACAAATGAAAGTCTATAAAAATGGTCAGTTAATCAGCGAAGGTTTGGGTTCCGCGGTTCAAGGTAATCCTTTGACTGCCGTCGCCTGGTTAGCAAATACCCTCGGTGAATTTGGTATTCCCTTCAAAGCGGGGGAAATTATTCTTTCCGGTTCTCTGGTGCCTCTTGAACCTGTGCAGGCGGGGGATGTTATGGAACTCGAGATTGAAGGCCTTGGCCGATCTGCGGTGTCGTTTGGAGAATAAGAATAATGACTAAAAAATTGAAAGCTGTGATTATCGGGCCAGGTAATATTGGTACTGATTTATTGATGAAAATGCAGCGTTCAGAGTGGATTGAACCGGTTTGGATGGTGGGAATAGATCCGGAGTCTGAAGGATTGAAGCGTGCCCGTGAAATGGGAATTAATACCTCGGCGGAAGGTGTTGATGGCGTATTGCCTCATGTGATTAAAGACGACATTCGCATCGCATTTGATGCGACGTCAGCCTATGTTCATGAGGAGAACAGTCGAAAATTAAATGAGCTTGGTGTGATTATGGTGGATCTGACACCAGCAGCTATTGGCCCGTTCTGTGTGCCACCGGTTAATCTGAAAGAGCATACGGAAGCGCTTAAGCTGAATGTGAATATGGTGACTTGTGGTGGTCAAGCGACCATTCCTATGGTGGCAGCGGTGTCACAAGTACAGGCCGTAGAATACGGTGAAATTGTGGCCACGGTTTCCTCACGTTCTGTCGGTCCAGGTACACGACAAAATATTGATGAATTTACCAGAACCACGTCTGGTGCTGTTGAGAAAGTGGGTGGTGCTAAAAAAGGCAAGGCGATCATTGTTATTAATCCCGCAGAGCCTCCATTAATTATGCGGGACACGATTCACTGCCTGACGGAAAATGAACCAGATCAAGTGGCAATCACCCGGTCGGTACACGATATGGTGGCAGAAGTTCAGAAATATGTGCCGGGCTATCGTCTGGTTAATGGTCCGGTCTTTGATGGCAATCGAGTAACTATGTTTATGGAAGTGGAAGGGCTTGGTGACTTTCTGCCTAAGTACGCGGGTAATCTGGATATTATGACTGCTGCCGGTTTACGAACGGCAGAAATGTTTGCTGAAGAAGCGGCTAACGGCGCCATCACCCTTCCGGCACGTGGAGAATAACAATGAACCTGAATGGAAAAAAAGTCACTCTCCACGATATGTGCCTGCGGGATGGCATGCACGCCAAGCGTCATCAAATTTCTCTGGATGAGATGGTGAATATCGCCACCGCAATGGACGACGCAGGTATTCCTTTAATTGAAGTGACTCATGGCGATGGCTTAGGTGGCGCCTCGGTCAACTATGGTTTTCCTGCTCACAGTGATGAAGAGTATTTGGATGCCGTTATTCCTAAAATGAAAAATGCCAAGGTATCCGCATTGCAGCTGCCAGGTATTGGCACTCTGGACCATTTGCGAATGGCCAAAGATTTCGGTGTGTCCACTATTCGTGTGGCCACTCACTGTACTGAAGCGGATGTTTCGGAACAGCATATTGGAATGTCTGCGAAAATGGGCATGGACACCGTGGGCTTCTTGATGATGGCACATATGGTTAGCCCGGAGAAAATTCTGGAGCAGGCCAGACTGATGGAAAGCTATGGCGCGAACTGCATTTATTGTACGGATTCTGCCGGCTATATGTTGCCGGATGAAGTGACTGCGAAAATTGGTTTGTTACGCTCAGAGCTTAAGCCTGAAACTGAAATCGGCTTTCACGGTCATCACAATTTGGGCATGGGAATTGCCAACTCACTGTCTGCTATTGAGGCTGGTGCTGCTCGAATTGACGGTTCGGTTGCGGGCCTTGGTGCTGGAGCTGGGAACACGCCGTTGGAAGTCTTTGTCGCGGTGCTGAACAGAATGGGTGTCGAGAGTGGCGTAGATCTTTATAAAATCAGTGATGTAGCTGAAGATCTGGTAGTGCCTATGATGGATCAGCCCATTCGGATTGATCGTGATGCGCTGACGCTAGGGTATGCCGGCGTCTATTCTTCTTTCTTGCTGTTTGCTAAACGTGCCTCTGCCAAGTACGGCGTATCGGCTCGGGATATTCTGGCAGAGTTAGGTCGTCGAGGAACGGTGGGTGGTCAGGAAGATATGATTGAAGATCTGGCGCTAACGATGGCAAAAGAAAAGGGCTTGATATAAGTGATACAAATGGCTGGCGTTAGTCGTCAGCCGGTGTTTCATTTTTCTGCTGCTGCTCTTTAATTTCCTGAACCCAGCGGAAGACTTCGGCAACGGGTTCAATGAGATCTCCCGGAATAAAATCGGCAATGTTCAGGTGAAATAGGGCATGAGCCAGGGGGACGTTTTCAAGTACCGGTATTCCCTCCTTTTCAGCTATTTTAACGATGAAGCGGGCGCGTCCTCCCCGACCCTTTACAGTAACTAATGGTAGAGGTGTTTTGCCCTGACGATATTGCAGGCCAATGGCCAGGTGAGTAGGGTTTTTGATGACGACGTCTGATTTTCCGGTATTTTCAGCCTCGTTCAATATTTCCTGGTGAATCTCTTTTCGTTTACCCTTTATCTCTGGGCTACCTTCACTTTCCTTATGTTCACGTTTGACTTCATCTTTCGTCATCCGGTTTTGCTTCATGAAGTTCCAACGCTCAAACATATAATCCAAAACGGCAATAACCAGAAAAGCTGCCAAAGCATAAATTAGCAATTTTTTTATCAGAACGCCGGTTATTGGAAGAATACAATCTTTACCGCAGTAAGGCATATTTACCATATCCCTCAAGCTGCTGGTTAAAACGTGATAAACGACAAAGCTTAAAAAAACAACCTTAATAATCGATTTAATAAATTCGACAAGGTTTTTTATAGCAAATATTTTCTTAGCGCCTTCAATGGGGTTTATTTTTTTGATATCGGGCTTTATCGATTCACCAGAAAAAAGAAAGCCGAACTGAATTAAATTGCCAGCAATGGCTGCTGTGGCAGTAACAGCGACCAGTGGTAAGAGTAAATCTATTGTTTTGGTCAAAAGGCCTTCGGTCACTAATTTGAAGGCCTGACCGAAAGGCTCGTTATAATACTGAGTAGGCAGTATGACCATTTCTTCAATAGCACTGATAAAATCATCACTTTTCGCCCAGAGCAAGGAAAGCACGGCGATCAGGGTAAATGTGCCAGTTACTTCTTTACTTTGGGCGACCTGTCCTTTCTGCCGGGCGTCCCGTAGTTTTTTTGGGGTGGGGTCTTCAGTTTTTTCGTCGCTCATTTCCAGATGACTCCTAATGAGTCAAGCAGTTGCGGAAGGCCCATCATTTTTTTTCGGGTCAGCGCTAGAATGGTGTCCATGTAAACAACGAGAATAGCGCAGGCTACTGCTGATTTTATTGGCATGGCCAGAATAAATACGTTGAGCTGAGGGGCTGCGCGACTGATCAGGGCGAGACCGAACTCGCTGATAAACATACAGATGATGACCGGTGCTGCGAGCCACATTGAAATTTGGATAATCTGATCAAACTGAAGAAGAAAAAATGTGGTTGCATCAAGGTTGATTTGAGGGAAGTAGGAAAATACCGGCCATACTTTGTATGAGATGATAATGCCTTCCAGCATGAGCAGAAACAAGCCACTGGTCATTACCAGCGCGATGACAGCCTGCATAAACAGAATCCCCATGGGTGAGGTTTCAGCCCCTGAGAATGGGTTAAGGATACTGGCGCTTGATGCACCCCGTTGGTTATCGATGAAAAAGCCTGCAGACTCCAGTGCCCAATAAGGAATGGCCAGACAGAACCCGATAATTCCACCAATGAATGCTTCTTTGATCACAATGCCGGCGGTGTTATAGATAGTAGGTTCTACACCAGAATAGGTTTCGGTGAGCATAGGGTGCATAAACAAAACAAGGCAGGCGGCAATGCCATTACGAATCATGGCGCCACCGAGGTTTCGTTTATGCAATATGGGCAGCACAGTGAACAGAGCAATAATTCTGGGAGTGCCCATTGAGAGGATGTAAAACCATTCTTTCAGGTCGTCAATGGGAATAATCATGATTAGAGCCTTTCAATCATATTCATCATCATGATGGTGAAGTTGTAGAGCTCTATGCCCATCCAGCGGGAAGTGAGGAAGATACTGATCACAACAGCGATCAGTTTGAAGGCGAAAGGCAACGTTTGCTCCTGAATCTGGGTCAGAGCCTGAATAAGGCTGATAATCAAACCAATGGCTGTCGCCGCGATGATGGGCGGCATGGAAAGAATCAGGGTCAACCACAGAGACTGGGCAGTGAGCGTTAGGATCTGGGGATCATGCATAGCTTAATACCAGTCCGTGAATTAATCGTGTCCAGCCATCAATCAGGACAAACAATAACAGTTTAAACGGCAGTGATATGGTCATGGGCGAGACCATCATCATACCCATGGCCAAGAGAATATTGGAGACGATCAAATCAATGATGATAAACGGCAGGTACAGCAGAAAACCGATCTCAAAGGCTTTCGTCAGCTCACTGATGCAAAAAGAAGGCATCAGGACAATCAGATCATCGGCATCAAGCTGGGCCTGATAGGCTTCAGGCCAGATTTTTCGCGCAGTTCGCAGGAAGAAATTTCTTTCCCGCTCGGATGTGTTCTTTTTTAGAAAATCCCGGTAGGGCGTGATCAACAGTTCAATATTTTCTGATAGTTGATCAGCGTCTTCCATTTCAAAGCTGATCTCCTGCTCTTGAATCATCTCCCAGGTTTCAAACCCAATGGGCGCCATAATGTAAAAAGTTAAAATAATGGCCAGTGCGTTCATGGCGATATTGGGTGGGATTTGCTGAAGACCTGTGGCATTTCGAAGAATGGAAAAAACCACCACCAGCTTTAAAAAGGATGTCCCCATCACGGCAAAAAATGGCACCAGCGCAATCAGCGCCAGCGGAAGCATCAAATAAAAGGGACTGGTAAGCGTAATTGCGCCGGTTTCCATGGCTGCCTTTAACCTCGAAGGAGGTTTGCTGTGACTCTGGTTATCAGAATCAGTTCACAATTCTGGTAATACGCGCACCCAGTCGATTATTGACCTGCACCAGCTGGCACTCTGCGATAAGTTTGCCATTGGCTCGAACATTCACTGGTTGTTCAATTGGTCTTTCCAGATCGAACACATGGCCTGGCTTCAGCATCTGAATTTCCTGGGCGCTGAATTGCTGCCGACCTACCTCAAAAAGCAATTCCAGCTCAAGGTCTGACAGGCTGACTTGTTCGTTATCGTCGAATTGATCTTCTTCCATCGTATCCATCCTGCTTTTGATGGTGATTTTTGTCCCTTCCGCCTCACCGACAAAAGCTAGCTTAGGGTTGATGCGGACGATCAGCTGCTGCCCGGTCACGTGGTAATTGAAAAAAACAACGTCACCGGTGCCAAGTTGTTCGACCTCCACCTTAGACAGTTTTGCTTGCCCAAGTTCCAGCCCGGCCCATACGGGAATATCAGACGATTGATCCACCGGATGCAGAACTGGCAGTAACTTGATTAACTCGAAAATGATCGGACTGGATTCCATAAACACCGGATACCGGGTGCCGCCCACTTGAATGTTAATGGTGAAATCTGCGTGAGGTGATTGTCCGTCACTGGATGTCAGGCTGATAAACTTGATGGCAATGCCAGTAGCATTAATAAGGCTCTGGAAAACAACATGAAGTTTGCTCTCCATCGCAGCCTGAACTAAATCGCTTGGCAGGGAAGTGAGCACAGAGGAGGATAAATCGGCAGGCATTATTTGATCAATAAAGGCCTCACCGGTAAAAAACGTCACTGGCTGTTGGTTCACTTCTAGTTGTAATTTTAACGGCGGGGCTTTTGCGGGAGCACCGTTACCCAGTGCCAGCTCCCAAGGTTGTCCGTCAACAGACATCGAGATACTGGATTGACGCTCGCTCAGAAGCTTGCTGAGTAACAGCTCCGATGGAGAGACTGAGGGTAGATCCAGAAGATCATTTGCCATTGTTGTTTAACTCATGCCTGACGGTTACTGGAGTTTTGATCGTTTTCTTCTCCAACATACTGGTTTCTGGAGCGGCCATCGGCATCCTGATTATTACTGCCGGCAAGATTGACATTGACTTGAACCCGGTCGTTTGAAAATCGGTCAGCTAGCAGTTTTTGCAGACCGGCTTCATGTTGTGCCAGAAAGTTACCTGCTTCTGCAGAGCTGGTATTCATGGTGACGGTCAGCTCCCCAGCGTTTCTTTGAATGCGAATTTCTGTGCCGGGAAGCACGCTGTCCTTCATGGTAATTCTGACTTCAGCACCATTAATGGCATCCTTGGCGGAGACTTTGATCTGATCTGCCAGCTTGTTGAGTGTTGCCTCGACTTCTTTGACGTTGTTCGTCTGTTGAATCTCTCTAAGCTGAAGATCCGATTTTATTTGTCCTTCTTTTGTACTTTGGAGCAATGCATGTTCAGCGCCATCCTGTTCGTTTTGAAACATGTTTTCATCCTGATCGCCTTCCCGTTCTTTTATGGCGCCTTTGGGTGTCTGACTGCGCTCAGCAAGCAGGCTTTCCAGGCTCTGATCGCCGTCGTCTGCTTTTTTGGTTTCTGGATTGTTTTTGTTGTTCTCAGTATTTTTCTCTTTGGCGCGTTTTTCTTTTGCCATACGATCCGCAAAGTCACTGGCCTGTCTTTCAGATACCTGACGACTTTGCTTGTTGTAGTCCTGTTCTGGCGGTGGTGTTGACTGTGATTTTCCGCCTGGGGTCAGACTATCCATATCTACTGGCTCCTATTGCTTTGATTTACCGGTGAACTCTTCCATTTCCAAGTCTTCAAGGCGTAATGCTTCTTTTGCTGCCTCTTCATCTTGAACCTTGCAGAACTCTTCAAATTTTTCTACGGCGAGTTTTGCCTGTACGTGTTTCTCTTTTGCAGATTCCAGAGCTTCTTCGGCGCTGACGACCTGTTTTTCTGCTTCCGAAATGGCTTCTTCCATGGCCACGTCTTTTTCTCGCATAATGGCCACTTTCTGTTTCAACTTATCCAGATCGTTCTGCACGACAGAAGTATTCATTATGTTATCGTAAAGCTGTTGTTCTTCTTTACATCGCCAGTCAATGTACTCGGTCAGTTCCCGTTTACGGTCTGCTACATCTTTCTTGCGTTGCTCAAGGATGTCTTCACAACGATGGACTTCTCGTTCCGCCGACTCTTCACGGATCTTTTTGACTTTTAGCAGTTCCTTGAGCATTGACTCAGCGACCTACGATGTGGCGAAGCTGCTGGATGGCTTCATCAACAGTGGTGAGCTCATCGGTTTTTTGCTTTAGATAAGTTCGGATGGTTTCTATTTTCTGTATGGCTTCATCGGCGGTTGGGTCAGTGCCGGGCTTGTATTCACCGACTTTTACCAGTAGCTCAATTTCTTCATACTTTGACATCAACTCTCGCATTCGGATTGCGGCGGCCTGATGCGCCTGATCAGTGATTGCTGTCATTACCCGGCTGGCACTGGCCAACACATCGATGGCAGGGTAATGGCCTGAGGATGCCAGCTTTCGGGACATGATGATGTGACCGTCCAGAATGGAGCGAGTTTCGTCAGCCACTGGCTCAGTCATGTCATCACCTTCCACAAGCACGGTGTAAAGTGCCGTGATTGAACCAACATCAGACATCCCTGTTCTTTCCATCAGTTTGGGAAGTGTGGCGAAGACGGAGGGTGGAAAACCTCTTCGTGTTGGTGGCTCGCCGGCAGCCAAACCGATTTCCCGCTGTGCCCTGGCGAAACGGGTAACGGAGTCCATTAGCAGCAAAACTTTCTGACCCTTGTCCCGGAAATATTCCGCAACCGCGGTTGCGGTATAAGCTGCCTTGGTTCGCTCCATGGATGATTTGTCAGAGGTGGCTACAATGATGACGGATTTCTTGACGCCTTCAGGTCCGAGGTCATGTTCTATAAATTCTCTGAGCTCTCGTCCCCGTTCACCAATCAGTGCCAGAACCGTAACATCCACCTCGGCGCCTTTTACCAGCATGGAAAGCAAGGTACTTTTACCACCACCCGCCGCTGCAAAAATACCCATTCTCTGACCTTCGCCACAACTGAGTAGGCCATCGATGGCTCGAACGCCCAAAGGAATCTGATGATCGATGATTTGCCGAGTGAGTGGATCGGGAGCATTGGCGTAGACGGGGTAATGTGCTTCTGGTTCGATACCTTCAAAGGCATCTGGCTGCAGAGGGCTGCCCATACCATCCAACACATGACCCAATAAGTGAGGGCCTACGGCAACATGATGAACCTTACCTGTGGGTAATACTTCTGTGGTTGATGAAATACCCATAATCTCACCCAGAGGAGAAAGCACGGTTTCATGTCCCTGAAATCCGACCACTTCGGCAAAAGATTGTTTATCACTGGGATCGTTTGGCGAAACCAGTTGGCAAAGTTCGCCAATCTTCACGCCAGGAACCGCCGCTTTGATAATCATCCCCTGAACTTCAGTCACTCGGCCCCGGATATCCACAAGCCGGCTACTTTCAACCGTTCCCTGGAGAGCATTGGTTAAATAATTAAATGCTTGTGCCAACTTGAAGCCTCCATTGTTGTGAGTATTGCTGTGAGGAGATTATGGTTTTCTATTTCCTGTATTCGACCTTGAGGCGTGGGTCTTAATGAATATGTGCCTAATGGCTGATCAGAGGTAGGAATTAACATAAAAAAAGTGGGCATAAAGCCCACTTTTATAAAGTACCAATATTGGTGTTTACACCATCATGCCCATGTCACCAGGACCACCTGGGCCGCTCTGGTTATTCTGCTGACGAGGTGGTGTTTTTGGTGTTACGGGTTGACCCTGCTTAGAAAGATCCAGTTCGCTGACACACCATTCCAGTGTGTTCACAAACTTCTCAAGGGTGGATTCGAACAAACCGTAGTCACAAGAAGCTTGAAGTGAACGAATCAGCAGTACTTCAGACTTATCATGATTCAGTGCCAGAAAGGCACCCTGCATGCTGTGATGCTGAAGGTTAAGAGATAGCATTCTCTCAAACAGTTCGGTTTTGGCCGAATCGTGGGCATCCATCGGGCGTACAGAGGCGACAAAGACCAGAGCTTCATCGTCTTCGAGGTATTCCATATTGACGATGAGGGTGTCGTCAAAGCATAAACCGCAGGCATCATGCTCGTTGAGCTTAAGCTCACCCAGACCGATGCTCTGGGCAAAGTGTTGTAGATGTTGTTCTACATTCTGCTTGAAAGACATCAGGTCCTTCCTCCACTGATTTATTTTGCTGTTTTATTGTTAAACATTGAGCTGTTTTATAATGTTAGTCATTTATAGCTTAGACACTATGTATAGCTCAGACTGCCCGGTTGCGAAAAAATTCTATGGAATTGATCGGCTGGGGTTTTAGTTTTCTGAAGCTCGGGTGAAAATTAGCTGCAAAGTAACGGTTTTACCTCTTTTATTGAGACCCTGATTAGTGATTAATGACGACATCTGGATGAGAGAAGCGCTGCTGGAAGCGGATAAAGGGCGTCAAAAAGGCGAGGTGCCTGTTGGTGCGGTGGTGGTAAAAGATGGCCAGATACTGGCACGATCCTGTAATCAGCCTATTTCGTCCTGCAATCCGGTGGCCCATGCAGAAATCCTTGTTCTGCAACTGGCCGCTGAGGTTATCGGTAATTACCGGCTGGTGGACTGCGATCTTTATGTCACCCTGGAGCCTTGCACCATGTGTGCTGGCGGGATTATTCACAGCCGGATTCGACGGTTAATCTTCGGTGCAATGGAACCTAAAGCTGGCGCAGCGGTCAGTGCTTCAAGGGTGTTTGATCAACCTTGGGTGAATCACCGGGTGGAGGTGGTGGGCGGTGTGCTGCAGGATGAGTGCAGTACGATGATTAGTAGTTTCTTTCGCGACCGCCGCAGGCAAATCCGAGAGCAAAAAGGTAAACCTCTTCGCTGATAATGCAGTAAAAGCCGAAATTTATGGCGGTTGACCGCTGGTTTCCTGAGGCCAGTTTCGATTATCATAGCGACCTTTGATCATTCCCCTGAGTTGAGAGACTGCAGCACAAGGACTGCGTGTAATCCAAATCAGGAAGTGACCACCTGTGAGCTTTCTGATTTTAATTATTCGCTCCTGGCTGCAGTCCTGTTGTGACACGTTATTAATAGACAAGTCCCGAGGACAGACCAGAACATGCTGATACTGCGTGGCGCTCCTGCACTTTCCCACTTTCGCAGTCAAAAGCTGCTTGCCCAGCTTCAGGGCAAAGTTCCTGCAATCACTGCTGTCGTTGCTGATTTTCAGCATTACGTCAAAAAAATGTCAGAGCTGGATGATAATCAAGCAGCCATTCTGGAAAAGTTGCTCACTTATGGACCAACGATTCAGCAAAGAATCCCAGATAGTGTTTCATGGAAAGGTGAGTATCTGGTGGTTCCCCGACCTGGTACTATTTCTCCTTGGTCCAGCAAAGCGTCTGAAATAGCAAGGAACTGTGGCCTATCCATGATTCAGCGGATTGAACGTGGTGTGAGGTTTGTGGTTTATGCGGATGCTGAACTGTCTTCGGAGCAAGAGGCGGCTGTCATTGCCGGGCTTCATGATCGGATGACTCAGTCTGTATTCCACAGTGAAGACGAGATTCCCCAGCTGTTTGCAGTTTCTGAGCCCGCCCCAATGAAGACAGTGGCGGTATTGGAAGGTGGCAGAGACGCACTGGTGAGTGCAAACCAGTCGTTAGGATTAGCACTGGCCGATGACGAAATCGATTATCTGGTTGAAAGCTATCAAAAGCTTGAACGAGACCCTTCCGACGTTGAGTTAATGATGTTTGCCCAGGCAAACTCAGAACATTGTCGTCACAAAATTTTTAACGCGTCCTGGAGTATTGATGGCGAAGAGCAGGATCTCTCCCTGTTCAAGATGATTCGAAACACCCACGCCCTGAACGGTGAAGGTGTGCTTTCTGCCTATAAAGACAACGCCTCGGTCATTGAAGGCTTCCACTCCAAGCGCTTTTATCCGGAAGCGGAGAGTCGGGAGTATGGCTTCAACGAAGAAGCTATCCATATCCTGATGAAGGTAGAAACCCACAACCACCCAACGGCGATTGCGCCGTGGGCTGGCGCTGCGACTGGATCTGGTGGTGAGATTCGTGATGAAGGTGCCACGGGTAAAGGTTCCAAACCGAAAGCCGGCTTAACCGGTTTTACTGTGTCTAACTTGCAAATTCCGGGCTACGAGCAGCCGTGGGAACAGAGTTATGGCAAGCCGGATCGAATTGTTTCACCATTGGATATCATGATTCATGGTCCGCTGGGTGGCGCCGGTTTTAACAATGAGTTTGGCCGCCCAAATCTTTGTGGGTATTTCAGAACCTTTGAAGCCCGTGTGAATGGCGCTGCCGGTTATGAAGTTCGCGGATACCACAAGCCCATCATGTTGGCCGGTGGCCTCGGCAATATCAAAGCGGAGCATGTGGAAAAAGGTGAAATCCCTGTTGGCGCGAAACTGATTGTCCTTGGTGGCCCGGCCATGCAGATCGGCCTGGGCGGTGGTGCGGCGTCTTCCATGACCTCTGCGGACGGTCAGGAAGATTTGGATTTTGCCAGTGTGCAGCGGGACAACCCGGAGATGGAGCGCCGTTGCCAGGAAGTCATCGATCGTTGTTGGCAGCAGGGCGATAATAATCCGATTGCCTTTATTCATGATGTTGGCGCAGGTGGTTTGTCAAATGCACTGCCGGAACTAGTGAGCGATGGTGGCCGTGGTGGTCACTTCCAGCTTCGGGCCATCAATAATGATGAACCGGGCATGTCGCCACTGGCGCTGTGGTGTAATGAATCCCAGGAACGTTATGTGCTCGCGGTGGCAACAGACGACCTGAGTCGTTTTGAAGAGATCTGCCGGCAAGAGCGTTGCCCTTATGCGGTGGTGGGTGAAGCAATAGAAGAAGAGCATCTTTTGGTTGATGACAGTCATTTCGACAACCAACCCGTGGATATGCCCTTGGAGGTGCTGCTGGGCAAACCGCCCAAAATGCATCGGGAAATTCAGAGGCAATCATTCGAACGTGAACCACTGAACCTTGATGACGTCCCAATGTTGGAAGCCATGGAACGTGTTCTGAAACTACCTTCTGTGGCCAGCAAAAGCTTTTTGATCACCATCGGCGACAGAACCATTACCGGCCTGGTCAATCGTGATCAGATGGTGGGTCCGTGGCAGGTGCCGGTGGCAGATTGCGCAGTGACCGCCTCCAGTTTTGACCGTTACACCGGCGAAGCCATGTCCATGGGAGAGCGAACGCCGCTTGCTCTGATTAATTCACCGGCCTCCGGTCGTATGGCAGTTGGCGAATCGATCACCAATATTGCCAGTGCCTGCATCGAAAAAATGAGCGATATCAAACTTTCTGCCAACTGGATGGCCGCAGCAGGGCATCCGGGGGAAGATGAAAATCTTTATGAGACAGTGAAAACAGTTGGAATGGAATTATGCCCTGCGTTGGGTATTGCTATTCCGGTAGGCAAAGATTCCATGTCCATGAGAACCCAATGGCAGGAAGATGGCGAAACTAAAAGCGTCACTTCGCCTTTATCATTGGTCATTACGGCTTTTGCGCCGGTTCAGGATATTCGCAAAACCCTAACTCCCCAATTGAAAACCGATCAGGGCAATACCGATCTGCTTCTGATTGATCTGGGGCGGGATCATAACCGCCTTGGTGGGTCAGCGCTGGCTCAGGTTTATGGTCAAGTAGGTGACCAGGCTCCGGATGTGGATTCTCCTGAAGACCTTAAAGGCTTCTTCAATGCCATTCAGGAAATGATGGCTAAGGACTTGCTGCTTGCTTATCACGATCGTTCTGATGGTGGCCTGTTTACCACATTGATCGAGATGGCATTTGCCGGACATACCGGTATTGCGGTGGATCTCGATAAACTGGCGGGCAATAAATCCATGATTCTGCCCGCGCTGTTTAATGAAGAGCTGGGTGCAGTGATTCAGGTTCGTCACAGGGACAAAGGCATTGTAAAAGACATTCTCGCTCAATATGGGCTGGCGTCTTGCTCACACACTATCGGTACGTTAGCGGATGCTCAGCAAGTGAAGTTCCGCTTTAACGGAGCAGAATTGATCAGTGAAAGTCGAGTGAAGCTCCAGCGCTGGTGGGCAGAAACCAGTTATCGCATTCAGGCACTTCGGGATAACCCGGAATGTGCACGACAAGAGTTTGATAACCTGCTGGACGACAAAGATCTAGGGCTCCATGCTTCGTTGCCTTTTGACATCAACAAAGACATTGCCGCACCTTACATTAATACCGGTGTTCGACCTGCCATGGCCATTCTGCGGGAGCAGGGTGTAAATGGTCAGGTTGAAATGGCCGCTGCATTTGATCGGGCCGGTTTTAAAACCTATGACGTTCATATGAGTGATATTCTCTCTGGGCGACGTAGCCTGGAGGAGTTTAAAGGGCTGGTGGCTTGTGGTGGCTTCTCTTACGGAGATGTCTTGGGCGCTGGTGAAGGCTGGGCTAAATCCATTCTTTTTAACGAACAGGCAAGGGAACAATTTGCCCAATTTTTTGAACGGCGGGACAGTTTTGCGCTGGGTGTTTGTAATGGATGTCAGATGTTGTCTAATCTTCATGACTTGATCCCTGGCGCAGATTTATGGCCGCATTTTGTTCGTAATCAGTCGGAGCAGTTTGAGGCTCGAGTTTCTATGGTGGAAGTTCAGAAGAGCCGTTCCATCTTCTTCCAGGGTATGGAAGGGGCGCGAATGCCGATTGCGGTTGCCCATGGAGAAGGTCATGCTGAATTTGCCAATCCATCCCATGTTGACCAGCTGTTCACGAATGAACAGGTGTCGTTGAGGTTTGTGGATAATCTTGGCAAGCCAACTGTTCGTTATCCTTATAATCCGAACGGTTCGCCTCAAGGGGTTACGGGTTTAACCAGTGCCGATGGTCGTGTCACTATTATGATGCCGCACCCGGAGCGAGTGTTCCGTAAAGTGCAAAACAGCTGGCATCCGGAGCATTGGGGCGAAGATGCACCATTGATGAGGATGTTCCGCAATGCCCGTGCCTGGATAGGTTAGGCGAATATAATTGTTAGTGTTTATTCCCGTGCCCCGATTTTTTGGAGTACGGGAATACTGAAGAGTAATGAATATGATGAAACAACTGGCTACCGCTTTTCTGGTGATTTTTCTTACCGGGTGCATGACGGATACTACTGGTACAACGTATTCCAGTGGTGAAGCCCGGCGCATTCAGCAAGTGAGTTTTGGCACTATTTCTGAACTTCAGTATGTGAAAATTGAAGGTACAGAAGGTGCTGTGGGCACCATTGCTGGTGCTGCCATTGGTGGCATTGCCGGATCAACAGTTGGTGGCGGCAGAGGCAGTGATATAGCTGCCGTGCTCGGTGGTGTTGCCGGTGGCGTGCTTGGCAGTATGACTGAAAAAGAACTGACCGGGCAGCAGGGCATTGAAATGACCATTCGCCTTGATAGTGGCAGTTATATTTCAGTGGTTCAGGAAGCGAACTCTAATGCGCCGCTGCAGATGGGTGATAAGGTAAAAATCTTAACTCAGGGTAATACCACTCGAGTGGTCAGAGCTTATTGATATCGGCAGTTCTTAAATCGGTAGTTCTTAAGAAGGAGAGTGAGGATGGGAGGCAAAACAGTCGTCGCATTATTAGTTGCCGTGCTAATGGTTGGCGTAGCAGGTTGGTTGCTGTTCTCCGGCAGTGAAGAGGTTCAAGAGCTGCCGCTGTCTGAGGTGATCTCTGTAGAAGACGATGGTGAAGTGTCTGATCTTGAGGGAGAAAAAAACTTTCCTGAACTTGAGTTTGATGAGTTAGCCGATGAAACCCGCATTATTTTGGTAGAGCCGGAAGAGGATGAGCTTACAAACCTGCTTTCTGAAAAAGTCATACGTAATGATCAGATTGTGGATAAAACGTCAAAGGTAAATGAATGAGTTGTGAGATATGTCTCACGTCAATTGGTGAAAATGTCGACTGTTTCTCAATCTTGCTGACTGGTAACGTAGATAGTGCAAGGACGCACTGATCACATGGATGTGATCCCACCAGTTCTGCTGGTGGGTTTTACCTTACTCTTTCCTGTTTCCCCTCTGTCACAACGTTTTAATGACAATAACCATGGTCAATTCTGACCTCGTTTCTTGCAAACCACGCATGTTTTTTTTACTGTGTCATTGTCCGGTCATGAATCATTAATGGTCGATCCTGAGGTAAGGCGATGACTCTGTTAATCGAGCCTGAAATGTTGGCAACGCTGCTCAATGATGAGCAATTGGTGGTGCTTGATGCGCGCTTTAGTCTTGCAGATATAAAGCTTGGCCGGGTGATGTATGACCAAGGACATATCCCCGGAGCGATTTATGCGGATCTGGAAAAAGACCTATCCGGTGACATCATCCCGGGTAAAACCGGCCGGCACCCTTTACCAGAATCTTCTGATTGGCTGGAAACGCTGAGTCGGTGGGGGATCACAGAGAGCTCACAAATTGTCGTTTACGATGATGGCGGGCATGCCATGGCTGCAAGAGCCTGGTGGTTGCTGCGTTGGGCCGGTTTGAGGCATGTGTCCGTGCTTCATGGAGGTATGAAAGCTTGGTTGGGTGGTCGTTATCCAGTGACCGCAGATACTTCTGAAACGATTCCTGTACTTAATCACCTGACTACCGGTCATATGCCGGTGATCTCTGCTGACGACCTGCAAGCGCAAATAGTCAGTGGCGGCCTTCTTAACCCACTGGTGGATGCTCGAGCCCACGAACGTTTCAGGGGTGAAGAAGAAAGTATAGACCCTATCGCTGGCCATATTCCCGGTGCTACTTGCCATCCCTTTACCGATAACCTGAACGACGATGGACGTTTTTTGCCGCCTGAACAGCTGAATGAAATTTTCTCATCACTCACAACTGGAAGTGCCAGCCTTGTCTTCTATTGTGGCTCCGGAGTAACGGCCTGCCACAATATTCTGGCCATGGAGTACGCAGGCCTTCATGGTGCTGTACTATATTCCGGCTCATGGAGTGAATGGATTACTAACCCGGAACGACCTGTTGCCCGAGGTTAGAAAATCATAAATTCATACGAGCCCAGTCGCCGATTTTAACGGGCTCAGTTCGCGAATATATTCCTGTTGCGCTAACCATCCCACAATCTGGTGCTGATGGGTGAAGCCGCAAACACACATTTTAATTTCGTACTGATTTTTGTCGTGGTTCAGCTCTGCGGCAAAGCTCTTCAGGTGCAAGCCATTTTCGCTGCTGCCATGGAGAACCTGCTCAAGGCATGATGGGTCGTTAACAGTGGTCAGTCGAAGATTCAGTTCGTTCACGCTTTTATACCTTTATACATAAAAAAGCCCCCGGACCGTTGAAGGTGCGGGGGCTCGTTTTTTGCTTTTCAGCTAGCCACGAGATCCCCCTCGGCACATCATAATTTTGCCGAGTTTAATAATCGTCATGAAAATCTGAGAAAGAATCATTTGTCTATGTACTACTACTTATAAAATAAGCAGGTGAACTTATAGCAAAACTGCTTCGAGCTGTAAATATTGGAAGGGTGAATTTTTCTCAAATTGGTCAAATTTGTGTGGTTCTATATGTTCAAGCAGGGGGCTTAAAGCTACCTTCAAGCTTCGTTTAACTGATTTGAGGAAGGGCTTAAGGACCCGCAGATTCATAGAGCCGTAGCGAAAGATCATTCAAACGATAGTATACCGGTCACGGCATAAGTATTTAGTGCGCTTTACCCATGTTCTTAAGGTAGAATTAGGCTCAATCAATGCGTGAAATAAGCTGGTGATTGAATGACATCATGGAATGTGGATAGTTGGAGAAGCATGCCTTTGCTCCAGCTGCCAGAGTATCCCGATCAGGAAAAGCTGACACAAGTCGAAAACAGGCTGGCTGCGATGCCGCCTCTGGTGTTTGCGGGAGAAGTTAATGAGCTGAAGAGCCGTTTTGCGGATGCTACGGCAGGTAAGGCGTTTCTGCTGCAAGGCGGTGATTGCGCTGAAAGCTTCCTTGAGTTTTCTGCGGTCAATATTCGCGACACGTTTAAGGTCATGATGCAGATGGCGGTTGCGCTGACGTTTGGCGCAGCTTGTCCGGTGATTAAAGTCGGGCGAATGGCCGGGCAGTTTGCCAAGCCAAGATCCTCTGGCACAGAAACTGTTGATGGTGTTGAGCTGCCTATTTATCGGGGCGACATCATCAACGGCATGGAATTTTCGGCGCAATCCCGCACGCCTGATCCTGAGAGAATGTTGCAGGCTTATCATCAGGCAGCGTCTACGCTCAATTTGATTCGTGCATTTGCCCAGGGAGGCTTGGCCTCACTTGAGCAAGTCCACGCCTGGAATCTGGACTTTATTTCCAGCAGCCCACAATCCGAGCAGTATACAAATCTGGCGGATCGAATTGATGAAACATTGGGCTTTATGCGGGCTTGTGGGATTTCCGCTGAAAACGCGTCAACCATTCGTGAAACGTCTTTCTATACCTCCCATGAAGCACTGCTTCTACCTTACGAACAGGCACTGACCCGCCGTGATAGTTTGTCTGGCAACTGGTATGACTGTTCTGCTCATATGCTTTGGGTAGGGGATCGTACCCGTCAGGTGGATGGTGGTCATGTAGAGTACGTGCGCGGTATTCAAAACCCGATTGGGTTAAAAGCGGGCCCAACATTGAATCCGGATGAGCTGATTCAGTTGATTGACCTTATCAACCCGGAAAACGAACCTGGCAAGTTAAACGTCATTGTTCGTATGGGAGCTGATAATGTTGAGAAAGGTCTGCCAGCATTGTTGCAGGCGGTTGAACGGGAAGGACGGCATGTGCTCTGGAGTTGCGATCCAATGCATGGCAACACCTATAAAGCCAGTAATGGTTATAAGACCCGTGAAGTGTCTAGCATTCTTGCAGAAGTCGAGCAGTTTTTTGCCGTACATCAGGCGGAAGGGACTTATGCCGGCGGTGTTCATTTTGAAATGACGGGGCAGAATGTCACTGAATGTGTCGGTGGTGCGAGAACGGTCACCGAAGATCATTTGGGTAACCGTTATCACACCCATTGTGATCCAAGGCTTAATGCAGATCAGGCTTTGGAATTGGCATTTATGATTGCTGAAACCTTGAAGAAGTGTCGCAAGCTTCGAGCTTCTTAGTGATGGATGCCGCATTTGCGGCTCTTATCGGCCTATGATGGATGTGTGTGGCAATTATGTGGAATCAGTTATTATCTGATTCTACTGTTGACATATCCATCAAAAACAATAAGATAGTCGTCGTCTTACGGGGTATAGCGCAGTCTGGTAGCGCGCCTGCTTTGGGAGCAGGATGTCGGGAGTTCGAATCTCTCTACCCCGACCATTTTCCCTTTTGTTGTTTTTATCTCTCCTGTCGTTACCTTTCTTTCTGGTTTTATTTTTTCTTTGCCCTCGCAGTTTCATTATTGCAGTTTGCGATAGAATTGTTGTTAATAAGTATTGGTACGTATCAATGTGCGATACCTGCATCTGGTTAATAATCACCCACCTTTAAATTATGTGAGACGGTCATCAAGTTGTAACAGAGCCTGAGTACTCTGAACGCTCATGACAAATCGCAGTCACTATCAATAAGAATTGAGTTTGGCCTCTGGCTATGATGAAAATTGAAAAATATACGCTCAGTGATGGGCAAGCAGGATGGCAGGCATACAGCGCGGCGGTCAATGGTCTTGGAAAAAGATTGTCCCGTCGTTTCAGTTTTGCGGCTTATGGCGAGCAGGCCTTTCAGGTTGCAGTGGATTGGGTTGAAAGTCAGTACTTCAAGGAGCCGGCGGTTATTCCCGTTCAGCATGACCGAGAAGTGAATGCGTTTAATAATGGCTTTCAGCGTTAGCTGATACAATTAACTCGATTTTTAAGTGGAAGCAGTGATGCCGCATAGCGTTTTCCTTATCGCTGCTCTCCTGACAGTTAATGTATTATCGTGTTAGATTTCCAGTGATGCTGATGGGCTCACTGGAATAAAACATGAAAGCAATAATAATTATCCTACTCAGTTGCCTGACAACTGCCGCTTACTCCGCTGAATATCGTGCACGGCAAATAGCCGAGGGTTTTCGTATACCATGGGCAATCGAGTTTCTGGATTCGGAGCGAGTGGTCATCAACGAAAAGAATGGCACTGTTACTCTCCTCAATATTCACACTGGGTTAAGGCAAACGCTTTTTGTCGTTAACTCGGTGGATGATCATGGGCAGGGTGGCTTGCTTGATGTGGCGCTGGCGCCTGACAGTGACCCTGAAAGGCCACTACTTTATTTCACCTATAGCAAGCAAACGGCTAAGGGCACAACGGTGGCATTGGCTCGTGCGCATGTAGAAAACAATCAGTTAAGCCAGTGGCAGGAGTTATTCGTTGCTGATGCGGTATCAAGCACGGGGCGTCACTTTGGTAGTCGAATAGCGTTTGCGGATGGGTATGTCTTTTTCTCCATTGGTGACCGGGGTGAGCGCGAGAATGGTCAGGATAAAAACACCCATGCGGGTTCTATCTTGCGCCTTAACCTTGATGGTTCAGTTCCTGACGATAATCCGTTTCAAAAAGCGGAAGGGTTGGCAGAAATGTGGAGCTACGGCCACCGAAATCCTCAGGGGCTTTTTTACGACGAACCAACCAGGCAGCTCTGGTCCATTGAACATGGACCAAGAGGGGGTGATGAAATTAACCTCATTAAAAAAGGTGCGAACTACGGCTGGGCGACAGTTTCCCACGGAAAAGAATATTGGGGGCCAATCAATGTGGGTGATGCAATTTCGCTGCCCGAGATGGAGGATCCGAAGCTGGTTTATATTCCTTCCATTGCGCCCGGTAATTTGATGCTTTATCGGGGCGACCAATACCCTGAACTCAATAATCATTTTTTAGCCGGTGCATTAAAATTAACGCATATTAATGTTGTCTCTACTGATGAGAGCAGGCTCTCTGAATCTCAATGATTGATGGCAGATTTGGGTGAGCGCATAAGAGACATTGCTGTCAGTCCTGATGGTTATCTTTATTTTTCCACGGACAGCGGTAAGGTTTTCTTATTGGAATCATTTTAACTTCAGGCAGTGACCGCGTCAGATTCTATAGTCGACTCTGTTTGTCAGTGTTCATAAAGCGGAACCCGTTAGTATTTTTGCTTTTTAGGTTTTGACGAGGTTCGCTTTTCGGGTAAACAGTCTCTTGGAGACTATTGTGTTTACCGATCATCTGTCTCCATAATGCGCTGAGCTTGGGAGGCTAAGAGTCGCTAGGATTCCTTTAGGGTGTCAGTTTGTCCTATCGGAGCATGCGGTTTTAAAGGTCATATTTCTCAATTGTCATCGTTAATGGCGCCGTATTCTGATCCAAGGAAGAGAGAGTTGTCTCATCACTTAGGGTTAATCATGTGATTCTGAGCGCAGTATTTATGCATGTTGTCTGAATAAATGATGAACAGCTTTCATAATCTTGAAAAAATTACAGCGGACTGGTCCATTTGGATTAGGACGTTAGTTTTTTTGCTGTTATGATCCGTTTTAATATGATTATGTGATGAAGTTCACAAAAAATTATGAGCACAATTGACCATCAAAAAACAGTGATCTGGAGTCTTTCCAGATTCAGCCAGCAAAAAAAGGCGGCAGACTTTTTTGATTCACTCAGCTCTGCATTGTGCGTTTATTCGCCGGGAGCTCAGAGTTTATACGGAAGGTACAGTGTGTACTGGGGAACGTCTCAGAGGGAGAAACTGGTGGTCATGCCTGATTTCTCAGAACATCTCTGGACTATTCAGCAGCTTGATCTCTCTGCGGCCAAACAGACGGGTATATTTCTGATACCTGGAGAATGTGTTGGCAAAGAGGGGTTTTACATTTCGGTACGTGACAGTCAGAAACGTCGAATTCTACTGCCGGCTAAAAGTGGGTTTCAGCAGATTGCCCGTCAGTTCCAAACCAAATTCGGGCAAAAGTTTTGCCCGATTGTGACTCGTGGGGATTTAAGGGAGTTTCGTCAGAGTCATCCTTATCTCCATCTTCACCATGTGGATATCTCACGAATTCCATCGGTGAGTGACATGACACGGAAGGATGTTTTGTTCATGTCTCAGGAAAAATTATCGGTTTTGCTTAATTAGTGTTGACGCCGACCAGAAAATCCGCATAATTGCCGACCACTGGCTCAGCGATGAATCAGTGATCAACGGGGTATAGCGCAGTCTGGTAGCGCGCCTGCTTTGGGAGCAGGATGTCGGGAGTTCGAATCTCTCTACCCCGACCAGATTTTAAAGGCTCGCCTGTAACGCGAGCTTTTTTAGTTAGCCGTAAGCGGATCTGAGTATTTGCCGAAATTAATCTTCGGAAGATGCGACTAATGGATCAATCGGTAAGCGAGTAAAGTATGTTGTGTTCCGGTATGGAGGCTGATCAAGTTGTACAGCCGACATGTTGTCCGGGACACTCTTACGGGGTATAGCGCAGTCTGGTAGCGCGCCTGCTTTGGGAGCAGGATGTCGGGAGTTCGAATCTCTCTACCCCGACCATTTTTGATTAGCCGACGTCATCGTCGGCTTTTTTTTGTCTGTTATTTTGTCATCATTAATTGTTCAATAGTGATGATTTCCTCATCCATCAATGGGATCTTCATACAATGAAGATCCTCTTGCATATGTTTTTCATTAGACGTACCGGTTAACACCACCATGCCTACTTTCAGAGCAAACTGAAAAATGATCTGCGGTGCAGTTAACCCAGTTCGTTGCATAATCGCTAGAAAGTCAGGTTGCTTAAAAACTGCGGTATTGGCGGTTAGAAGTGAAAACCCCTGATAATGAATACCGTGGCGCAGGCAAAGTTCACGTACGTGGGTATCCCAGCCAGAATGGGCAAAACACCGATTTTGCACCAGCATCGGTTTAATGGAGGCTCGTGTCTGCAGGTATTCAAGCTGGTCGTGGGACATATTGCTAACGCCTAGCAGCTTGATGTGCCCGGATCGATAGAAACTCTCCATGGCTTCCCATACTTCAAAATCCCGCTCGCTCAACCCTTCCCGCTGTGATGGACCGTGGAGCAAATAAGCGTCCAGATAATCGGTACCCAAATGTTCCAGTGACGACAGGAAAGACTGTTCGACCTGAGTCGTGTAACTGGCGCTAACGTCATAGGGTAGCCGCTCATCCTGACCTTCTTTGTAAGTAAACTTGCTCTGAAGGAAAAGTTGATCCCGGCTAGTGCCGCTGCTGTGGTAAAAATGCTGCAGTGCTTCACCCACGCCTTGTTCGAAGTAATGCTTTCTCTGGTTGGCTGTGTCGATAGCGGTAAAGCCATTTTCCAAGGCCTTTAGAGTAAGGTCTTTGGTGGCCGCTTCTTTCCAGGCAGTGCCATAAATAAACTTCGGCAGCAGTGTGTCGTGGAGGGGGAGCGGGTCGATAATGGATAGGTCTGTCATTGTATCCTCCCTGTCTTTTTTTTGAATAAGTGTAGTGTAGAACATCGAACGTGACATAATAGTTGGCAGATCGATTTATAACCTATGAGGCAAACGATAGGATTCAAGGGTTTCAGGACTGACTATGTTTTCGACTGAGTTATTCAAAACAAAACCTTACCGGCTTGGACTAACGCTTTCTGGCGGTGGTGCCAAGTGCATGGCACAGATCGGTCTTTTGCAATACCTTAAAGAGCAGGGTATTGCACCGGATATCGTCGCAGGCACCAGTGGTGGCGCTATGGTGGGTGCTTTGTACTGTGCTGGCTATGAGCCGGATGAGATACTAGAGTTTTTTATTTCCACTAAAATGTTCAGCCTGCGGAATCTGTCGTTTAACTCCCTTGGATTAATTGATTCGGAAAAAGCGGCAAAAAACTTAGCACCCTATTTTCGGGAAGATCGCTTTGAAGCGCTGAAAAAACCACTCCACGTGGTGGCCACGGATCTGAATCGGGCGCAGCAGGTGGTGTTTAACAGTGGGCCATTGATTAACGCTCTGGCGGCCTCTTCCGCCTACCCTGGAATGTTTACACCGCTAACTTGGAATAACACTGTGTATGCCGACGGCGGCATCATTAATAATTACCCTGCTGATCTGATTAACGACCAGTGCCGTCATCATATTGGCATGTATCTGTCACCTATTGTGTCAAGACCCAGCGAGCACTTTGAAAACACCTTTGATGTGCTGGATCGCGTTTTTCAGATTTTCAGCTCTGCCAGACAATTTTCAAATATAAGCCTACCAGAAATTTCTTTGGCGCCAGAAGGCATTGAAGATTGCAGTGCATTTATGGTGAAGCCAGATCAGCTGAAATCTATTTATGATATGGGTTACAGCGCCTCCAAAAAGCACTTTGAAAGTGAAGGCGCATTATGGTTGGAGAAAATGCAGGGTGTGGATAAAAAGAAAAGCAGTTGGTTTAAATTCCCGTTAACCAGCAATTTCGACTAAATGGCCGACAGCGTCTGATACTCCGTCAACAAAAAATGATCCGTCATGCCTGAAATATAATCCAGGATCAATCGGGTGCGGAAATACCATTCGAGATCATTGGCTTCTGCTGGTGAGTGGTTTTCTTGTTCCACCTGCTGGATGGCACGCAGGTAAGCCGCTTTGTATTTTCGGGACAGGCGATGGTTCAGGCGGTATTCAATAAAATGCTCGCTATCATCCAACTGACCAAGTTTGGCAAAGTCGTCTCTGGGTAACTCCAGAATTGGACGATAGATGTCCAATAATCCCCGCAGAGCAGCATGGCCTCTTAATTCTGGTGTTTCTTTTTCCTGACTGCTGAACACATGACGTATGGCAACGGCCTTCAGCGTTTTCAGAGCCAGATGCTGATCAGAGCCGCCATCAATTAAAGGCTCATCTAATGTGCCATTGAAAACCGCCTCGTGTTGATCCAGATACCGATTGGCGGCATAACTAACCAGATCTCTCACCAGGTGAGATCGCAGATGTCGAATAAAATCCTGTGGGTTATTACTGGCAAAGGTTTCTGCGGACTTGATCAGCTTGGGCAGATAGTCGCTGGTGGCGGAGTGTTCCTGCCAAACTTCGTTCAACCAATAGCTAAGGCCTCTCAGGGTGAGAATTCCTTTGTCCATCGCATCTTCAAGATCAGCAATGCAGTACGAAATATCATCCGCCGCTTCCATGATGTAAACCAATGGAAAACGACAGTGTTTTTCTATTTTAAGGTGCTGACAAATATCCTCAATTAAACTCTGTTCGGAATAATAAAATCCGGGTTTCTTCTGGCGATAGTGAAATCCTGTTTGTGCATCCTGGTAAGGTGCTCGAGTGTATTTGATGGTCGCTGCCAGTTGTGACCAGGTGAGATTCAGAGATTGCAGGCTGTGTATGATGCGTAACCCTTGCGCATTGCCTTCAAACACACAGAGGTCTGGGAAAAGAATATGGGTAAATAAGGCCGAGTGCCCATTTTGGTCGTGAGAATCTGGCTTACCCTGCTGGATCATCGTTTGTCTGGCGATGGCTTTGTGATGGCAAGCTTGACCATGCTCCTGAACCCAGCGACTGAAGGCCACTTCACCAAAGTGCCCAAAAGGTGGGTTGCCCACATCGTGTAACAGGCAGGACATCTCAACAAGATTGGTAAATGCCGTTTCGATACCCGCCAATCCATAGTTTGCTAATTTTCCGCTGTGTTTCAATTGGTCAAGAATGGTTTTTGAAAGGTAGCGTGCGGTTTGTTGTACTTCCAGAGAATGAGTTAAGCGACTTCGGACGGAAGCATTGGTTTCCAACGGATAGACTTGAGTTTTCTGCTGAAGTCTTCGGAGTGCAGCGGATTGGATAATACGACCACGGTTACTTTCCGTTTCTGTAATCAGATCTCTTGGCTGGTCGTGCGTCCGGGGTTGAGGGCGATCGCAGGTTAATTTTGAGCGGTAATCAATGGTATCCATAGTTGGCAGCCAAAAGAGTTGATAGATAAGAGATTACCATATCTTTCGGCTGCAGTTGGTTGAGTATAAAGATGTTGTGGCAAGAGGGACTTAAGAAGATGAAAGCGGTGCTCAAAAGACCTTTTTGGTTTCCGCTTTTACTTTATCCCAGAATGAAGCTTTAGGGTTTCGGTTACAGAACTGAAGTAATGTTGGCCGGATGGTCTCCATGCCTTCGGTATCAAAGTTTGTTCCCTCTGGTTTGCCGGCTTTGCTGTAAGCTGTTGCCCAGGCAATGGCATAAGGTTGGTAGTTTTCTTGTAGCGAGATGAAGTCTTCACAGGTCCAGCTTGATATGGGTTTGGCGGGTTTTCCGGAGGAGGGATCTGCTTTTTGTTTCGTTGCAGCATGTGCATTGATGGACAGTACAATAACCGTAACGGCAAGGCCAGAAAGTTTAAGCATCATTAATTTACCCTTTTAACATTCCATAAACAGGCCATTGCCAGTGTAGTCTATAACTATTCATCACGAATAATTTTAATCAAATAAGGATGCTGTGTGATGAGTCGGCGTGTGTGTCTGGTACAGATTTTCTTTGTGGCGTTGTTCGTTTTTAGCCATTGTGCGCAGGGTGGTTTTTTGCCTTATCGCTATACGGTGCCAGAAGGCAGTGTTGGAGTTTTCAGAAATCAGGGTGTTTTTTACGGTGAGGTATATCAACCAGGAACCTACAGCGCATGGCCAAGAGACGAGGGTTTTTCCATCAGTATTGAGCCCGTGGTAAGGCTTCTTCAGCGTGTCCCTTGTGTGACGGTGGAAGGGTTTAGTCTTTCGATTCCTGAACTCATGGTTAAGCATCAAATTACACCTGAATCTGTATTGCCAGTGGTGACAAATTATGGCGCTAAGTATGAAGAGTCACTGGTGGTTGAACCGGTTATTCAGGGAGTGCGTCATCTTTGTCGGCAGATGACCATCGAGGCCCTCTTTTTGACTGAGTTTCCTCTGTTCAAACAGCGGCTGAAAGAAAGGCTTGAGCAGGCACAAATTGACAAGAGCACCGGGTTAACAATTGAAACCCTTGAGTTGGCTCGCCCGGAAATTCCTGAAGAGGTAATGGAAACGTATTTGATTCCACGGCTATCAACCTCCGTGTGCCAGGCGCCTTATGAGATTTTTCACACATTGGAAAGTGAAAGGGATGCGCGGGAGCGGTTATGTGGGGGAGAGACTGCGGATGTTGAACTCTTGCCAGTTCCAGCTGAGGTTGAAGAATTAATAAGACTCGATAATTCTGAAACTGATATTGATACAGTGTATTCAATTCCAGAATTCAGTTGGGCAGTTGAAGAGTCAGCCTCAAAGATCATTCGGGATAATGTTGTGGAAATGCCTGTAAATGAAGCCGTTAAAAAAGAAACTGTTCACATTGAAACGGTACCCTTACCAGAACCGGTTAACCCCAAACGTGATATGAGTACTCAGCATTCTGATTCGGATAACCCGGCAGCAAAGAAACAGAAGTTCTGGAAGAACCGGAATGGTCAGCTCTATCTTTCTCTATGACAGAATTAAGGTCATGTGTAGCTCGCTAATTCTTCAATAATGCTGTATAAAAAAACAGTGTTTTGAAATGGTGTGATTGGACTGATCCTGAATGCGCTTGTTTATTGCTGAAAAGCCCAGTCTGGGGCGAGCCATTGCTGATGTGCTGAAAAAGCCTTTGAAAAGGCATGAGGGCTATATCGAATCCGCATCGGGCGATGTGGTGACGTGGTGTATCGGTCATCTGTTAGAGCAGGAAGAGCCAGAGGCTTACGACCCGGTTTATAAAACCTGGAAGCTTGAGCACTTACCCATAGTGCCTGTTCAGTGGAAACTTCGTCCAAGAAAAGGTGTACGAACCCAGTTGTCGGTCATTGGAAAGTTGCTCAAACGTGCAGACATTGTGGTAAACGCTGGAGACCCGGACCGTGAAGGTCAGCTGCTGGTGGATGAAGTGCTTGATTACCTGAAAATGTCACCTGCCCGAAAAAAAGAAGTCCGTCGTTTATTGATCAGTGATCTGAATCCTTCAGCAGTCTCTCAGGCGCTTGGGCGTATGGCTTCTAATCAAGATTACGTTCCTCTGGCGGTTTCAGCCCTTGCCCGTTCCCGTGCCGACTGGCTTTATGGCATAAACCTTACCCGTGGTTGCACGTTGTTGGGTCGTAAAGTGGGTTATAACGGTCTGCTTTCTATTGGACGGGTACAAACCCCGATTCTTGGGTTGGTGGCTCGTCGGGATGAAGAAATAGAACACTTTCAACCTAAGCCGTTTTTTGAAGTGCTGGCAATGCTGGTCACTGACCAAGGGGAAACCTTCAAAGCCAAGTGGATTCCCAGTGACTCTTGTCAGCCCTGGATGGATGAAGAGGGCAGGGTGCTCGACCGGCGACTGGCGCAAAATGTTGTAGATCGTGTCATCGGAAAGCCCGGAACGGTGCAGCGAGTCGATGATAAGCAAGGGAAAGAAACCCCACCATTACCCTATTCTTTATCCGCGTTGCAGATTGATGCCGCTAAGCAACTAAAAATGGACGCCAAAAAAGTACTGGATAGTTGTCAGCGTCTTTATGAGCAAAAGCTGGTGACCTACCCGCGCTCGGACTGTCGTTATCTTCCAGAAGAACATCTGCAGCAAGCGCCAGAGGTATTGGCGGCGGTTCGACATAATGCCTTTTCATTAAGTAAGGCGGTTGATCAGGCGCTGCCAGATCGAAAAACATCGGCGTGGAATGATAAGAAAGTAGGCGCTCACCACGCCATTATTCCTACCGCGTTAAGAATGGATCTTGAACGTTTGCCGGAGATGGATCGAAAGCTCTATCAATTGATTGCACGACAATATGTCGCACAGTTCTACCCGGATCATCGTTTCAGAAAAAGAACCGTTGATGTTGAAATAGAAAAAGGATTGTTCCGCGCCACCAGTCGCCAGACCGTGGAAGAAGGTTGGAAGCAACTGATCCAGACCGGTAAAAGCGATAAAAACTCAGGGGCAGACGCAGAAGAACAAGCGTTTTTGCCAGAGCTTAAAAAAGGCGATGTTCTTAATTGCAAAGACGCTGAGCTGAAAGAAAAACAGACTCAACCACCCAAGCCATTCAATGATGCTTCATTGCTTTCTGCAATGACGGGCATTGCACGATATGTTCAGGACAAAGATATTCGTAAGGTGCTCAGAGACACCGATGGGTTAGGTACAGAAGCCACGCGAGCCAATATTATTGAACTGTTGTTTAAGCGACAGTTTCTGGAAAGGCGTGGGCGGAACATTCATGCGTCTGCTACGGGAAGGGCGTTGATCAAGGCGCTACCGGAAGCCATTACGACTCCGGATATGACGGCCCGTTGGGAATCTGCATTGAACAGCATTGTTGAACGAAAAGGCAGCTATGCACAGTTTATGGGAAACCTTGATTATGAGCTGCGAGCCTTGTTAACAAAAACCATGACGGATGGGCTTCCAACCGTGGCAGGAATCGCAGCGCCCACCAAACAATCGTTCAAACGAAAAGGTCGTAAACGAGCGACAAGTGCTCGCAAGAAGGCGTCATAAGGCAAGTGGTATTTAAGAAAATACCAGCACACGTCATTCTCGCGCAAGAGGGTGTCTCGCAAAACTCCAGAAACCTCGTTCCCATGCTTCGCGTGGGAATGCATACCCTTGAATTTCAATGAGTTAGAAATATGGGTTCCCACGCACAGCATGGGAGCCAGAGCTTTTGCGACAACCTCGAAGGCGGGAATCCATCACGACGGTGGATCTCCGCCTTCGCGGAGATGACGATGGTATAATCTTCTCTTCCAGCTCCCTAAGCTCTGTTGGCATAAGAATCTATAAAAACCACTTAACGAATAAATGCGTCGAATACTGGTCTGAGTTGCCTTTATAACCCAGGCCAAGCCCCCAGCTTTTATCAACTTGATACTCGGCACCGGCAGTAAAGAAGTTGGTTTGAGCGTCAGTTTTCTCTTCATACTCTTGATGAATGTAGCCGGAATACAGCCACAGCCCTCTTTCCAGATGGTAGCGTGCAGAAATAGAGCCACTGTACACGGTGGTTCTTTCTTTCGCTTCATTGGTGTCTTCAATCAGGCGGTTGATCAGTGAGCCGCTGGATAATGCAGGCAGTATGTGAAAGCGCTCAGTTGGCTGGAGAAGTAAGCTGAAACCGGCAAAATAGGCGTTGCTTTTGATGGCAGTGTTGTCAGCAAGTTCACCTCTATCCACCTGTGAGTAGGCGTAGCCGGCATTAAGAATAAAGGGCGACGATGAGAGTCGATAGGCTGCATTGATGTACCAGGCGGTTCCATCAATAGATTCCACTCCCTGGCTTTGTTGATTGTACCCAAGCCCTGCATTAATAAATGAGTAGTTATAGTCTTCGAAACCCATAGCGAATGAGGGTAGGAAAAATGCAATAAGAATAAATGGAATGCGGAAACTCATGGGGTAACCTGTAAAAGTAACTCAAGCTCAATACAGAACAATGACTTTCAGGTTGTTAAAAAGTTCCATTGATTTATCGGTTGTTTTCAATGGACTGACAAACAATCCCATTAAGAAAGAAAACTTCCCGATAGAATTTTCTATCGGGAAGCTACTCAGATCAGTTCAACTCAGCTCATTAAATCTCAGCAGCCAATCGGCAACCTTGATTAATAGCCCGCTTGGCATCCAGTTCAGCCGCAACGTCAGCGCCACCAATCAGATGAACCGTTTTGCTCTGAATGTTATCCGCCAGTTCGCGCATAGGCTCCTGACCGGCACAGATCACCACGGTATCCACTTCCAGCAACTCCGGCGCGCCAGCAATGGATAAGTGCAGCCCTTGATCATCAATTTTGTGATACTCACAGGATGGAATCATCTTCACACCACGGTTAGCCAGAGAAGAACGGTGAATCCAGCCAGTGGTTTTACCGAGCTTGGAGCCCGGCTTACTGCGTTTACGCTGCAGCAGAAAGACTTCTTTCTCTGTCTTGTGATGTCCGGACTCTGGCAGCAGGCCACCACGGTTTTCCATTTCCATATCCACGCCCCATTCTTTCATAAAGGCCGGGATGTCCAGGCTGGTGGATGGGCCTTCCTGAGTGATCAGCTCACAAAGGTCGAAACCGATTCCGCCAGCACCGATAACGGCAACTTTCTCACCAACGGGTGCGCCTTTAAAGACGTCCAGATAGTTCAGCACTTTGGCGTTATCAAAGCCTTCAATATCCAGCTTTCTTGGCGCGATACCCGTGGCGACAATCACTTCATCGAAATCGCTGTTATCCAAATCCTGAGCGGATACGCGCTGGTTCAGTTTCAGTTCAACGCCGGTTAACTCAATCTGACGTTTAAAGTAACGAATCGTTTCTTCAAACTCTTCTTTGCCGGGCACTTTTTTGGCGATGTTAAACTGCCCGCCAATCTGATCAGCCGCATCAAACAATGTCACCTTATGACCACGGTAAGCGGCAGTGGTCGCAAAAGCGAGACCAGCTGGGCCAGCACCAACAACCGCTAGCTTTTTAGGCTTGTCCGTTGGCAGGTAATTCAATTCTGTTTCGTGACAAGCTCTTGGGTTGACCAGGCAGCTGATGGCTTTCAACTCAAATACGTGATCAAGGCAAGCCTGATTACAACCAATACAGGTGTTGATTTCATCCGACTTATTGTCGGCGGCTTTGTTCACCCAGTCGGCGTCGGCCAGTAATGGGCGAGCCATGGACACCATATCCGCATCACCTCGGGCCAAAACTTCCTCGGCGGTTTCCGGCATATTGATTCGGTTAGAAGTAACCACTGGAACATTTAGCTCTTTACGGATTCGTGCAGTCACCCAAGTGAAGGCGGCGCGAGGCACAATAGTGGCAATGGTAGGTACGCGAGCTTCGTGCCAGCCGATGCCGGTATTGATGATGGTGGCGCCGGCTTTTTCGATCTCTTTACCCAGCTGAACGATTTCATCCCACGTACTGCCACCGTCAACCAGATCCAGCATGGAAAGGCGATAGATAATAATAAACTCTTTGCCAACGCGCTCACGGGTTCTGCGAACCACTTCAACGGCCAGGCGGATACGCTGTTCATATTCGCCGCCCCACTCATCTTCACGGTGGTTGGTGCGCTTAACGATGAACTGGTTAATGAAGTAACCTTCAGAACCCATGATTTCAACACCGTCGTAACCGGCTTCTTTAGCCAGTGCCGTGCAGTTAACAAAGTCGTCTATCTGTCCTTCAACTTCCTCTGCCGACAGTTCTTTTGGTTTGAAAGGGTTGATCGGTGCTTGAATGGCACTGGGCGCAATGCTCATTGGATGATAAGCATAACGACCGGTGTGCAGAATCTGCATACAGATTTTGCCGCCTTCTTTATGCACAGCATCGGTCACTTCCCGATGATGTTCCACATCTTCCATGGTTTTCATCAGGGCTGCGCCGGGCATGCCGCCGCTTTCCATATTCGGTGCGATACCGCCAGTGACGATCAGGCCAACACCACCGGCAGCCCGTTCGGCATAAAACTTCGCCAGTCGTGTAAAGCCGTTAGGTTGTTCTTCCAGGCTGGTGTGCATGGAACCCATCAGAACGCGGTTCTTCAGAGTAGTGAAGCCAAGATCTAGTGGCTCCAGAAGGTGTGGGTATTGAGTTGTCATTGTATTTTCCCCATTACGTTAAAACGTGATTCGCAAATTATTATTCTGTGACGGCTTTCTTTAAGAGAAGGGCTCTTCAACTGGCCAGAGATCCTGATATTCGGGTTCTGATTTCTGCATCTTGGCCTGAAAACCCACCATCATTTCACCGGGCTGGAACATACCACTCTGCCAGGCTGCCATGTATCTCAAAGAATCGGAAACACTATGATCTCTGGAAAAGTTGATCACTTCTTTGCTGCCCATCACGGCCAGTGGTGAATTGCTGGAAATCTGTCGTGCAATACCCATAACATGAGCCATCAGACTTTCCTGATCCGCAAAGACCGCATTCACCAATCCGGTTCTTAAGGCTTCATCGGCAGGTAGTTTACGAGCGGTGTAGGCCAGTTCTCGAACAAGACCTTCCGGCATTAGCTTGCCAAGGCGCTGCAAAACACCGAGGTCGGCCGTCATACCCAGTTCCGTTTCTTTAATCGAGAAATAGGCGTCTTCGGTGGCATAACGGCAGTCACAGGCACTGACAAGATTGATAGCGCCACCAATACAACCACCATGAACCGCCGCCAGCACTGGCATGCGAACTTCTTCCAGAACGTTAAAGCATTCCTGAAGCTGAAGCACGGTACGACGAAGATTCTCACTTTTACGACCCAGGTCACCGGAAATCATTTTTTGATTAGGCGACATAAAGACAGTGAGATCCATGCCGGCTGAAAACATCTTGCCTTCGCCGGAAATGACAATCACCCGGGTGCTACCTTCTTCGTCTATCGCTCGGATGGCTTTGGGGAATTCCAGCCAGAACTCTCGGTTCATGGCATTGCGTTTGTCTGGACGGTTGAGGATAACCTGCGTGACAGGACCCTCACGTTCAACTCGAAGTGTGGTGTAGTTCATAGGATCAGATCTGACGTTTAACCGCTTAGTTATTCGGCATAAGCCGTTTATTTTTGTTTCGCTTAACTCATCTGGACGATGTCAAGATAAAGAGTCATTTTGACAGTGTCAAGATTATTTTCAATCTCCTTTGGATAACATCATAAGGTGTTGAACAAAAGAAGTCAGGCGCAGTTTACTGCGCCTGATATGATGAAAACTAGTGATTCAAACAGAGATTTAAAACTGCTGGTTAAACTCTACTCGCCAGTCCCAGTCATCATTCATTTCAGTATCTGCATAGTTACCGAACAACCGCACATTCTGTCTGGGGTTGAGTTGGTAACTGGCGGCGATTTCATGATGGACGCCATCCATCATGTCGGACATGAAGTCATTGTTGTTAAAGGTGTTGATAAGCATTGGATTGTAATTCAGCCAGATATTATCTGTCACAGTTACCTTGCTGTAGGTGCCAATAACCATAAAGCTGGATGGAATTGCGTATCCTATGCTGCCTATTTCATTCTCCTGACCACGAATCTCCGCGCTATCGGTTAGTGTTAAGCCGACGCCGGCCAGTGGATAGAATTGCACTGAGCCGATTGCTGGTAATGCCTGAATAAAACTGTACGACATGCTTCCGGTATTGTTGTTGAAATCCCAGTTTGCATCAATCTGGGCTCCGCGCCCGTTGGTGGTATCCAGCGTGAAGTTGCGAAAACGGGCTGAGTTGATAGAGTCATTACCATCCAGCCCCAGAGTCTCTCCACCGAAGCCTTTGATCTCGATGATATTCATGGCCATGGTGTCTGGATTACCGGTGTCGTAAGTATTGCCAAATTTGAGGTTCAGGCCGTCATTGGTGATGCCAGCCCCAGCCTGCGTATATACAGCCAAAGGGTCGGACATATCCTGTACCTCATCAGCTATAACCGGCACAGTGATGAGTGCGGTGGTTACAGAAAATATGATCGACGACAGTTTATTCATAAGGGACATGCAGCAGTCCTTTTAGGTTTTTAACGTAAAGTCAGCTACTCAACCTGATAGGGCAGGTTAAGTAGCTGCTAGATTGATGGATGAAGGGATGGTCAGGGCGTAACGATGTTGAACCAGAAAGGAAACACATCCAGCAGAGCAATGAACTGATTCACTTTGTCTTTATCTCCAAGGACTTGAACATCGCCTGCATCAATGGCATCGCTCACTTTGGTTTGCTGAAGGTTGATGGCATCCAGAACAGATCTATCCAGCTGAATGGTTGCCTGAGGGTTATCCATTTGTTTATTCATGGTGTAGTTGAGCACACCGTTCTCAACGTTTAGAGTGAACCGCTGATTAATATCGGGCATCACGACATTAAACGACAACTCTTTACCTGCGGCTTTTGGGTGGTTGAGTCGTACACCGAGATAATCCAGATAGGTTTCTAAATTCAGGTTCTTCACTATATCCGGGGAACTTGTGTTTGGTGTAGCAGCAGCCATCACACCTTGTCGAAGCTCTTTGGCGCCAGACAGGTAAAAGTTCCGCCATGGGCCACTTTCTGCCTGGTAACCCATCTGTTCCAATGTATCTGCCAGCAGGTTTTTGGCCTCTTGATTATCGGGTTCTGCAAAGACGACATGGTTCAGTGCGGTGGCCACCCAGCGGTATTCACCATCAATAAAATCAGCCCGGGCTTTTTCGAGTATATTGTCGGAACCGCCCATGTATTCGATAAACTTCTGACCTTCTTCCACAGGTGGCAGTTCATTCAGCTCGGCAGGGTTTCCAGAGAACCAGCCGTAGTAAAGCTGATATTGAGCCTTGGCATTATGACTGACCGAGCCGTAATAACCCCGGTTGGCAAAACCAGACGACAGGCTTTCTGGTAGTTTTACGCTCTCGGCAACTTCCAGCATAGTCATGCCGTGGTTGGCGAGGCGTAGTGTTTCATCGTGGATGTAACGGTAGGTATCACGCTGCCCTTCCCAGTAATCCACAATGCGTTCATTCCCCCATGTTGGCCAGTGATGGCTGCCAAAAGATATTTCCACCTCGTCGCCGTAGTTCTCAATGGTCTGTTGAATGTATTTAGACCAGTCCAGCCCGCTTCGAACTTGTGCGCCTCGCAGAGTGTAGAGGTTGTGCATGGTTTTGTTGATCTCTTCCGCCTGCATCAACGCATTGAATTCAGGCAGGTAGAACATCAACTCGGCGGGCGCTTCGGCACCCGGGGTGTACATGAATTCCATTTCGACGCCATCGATATTAAGGTGGGTAGGTGTATGACCGATCTCTATGGTCGGTTTAACAATGGTGAATTCTCCAGAGGAGGTGGTGGTACCCAGGCCAGAACCCAATGTCCCGGTTGGACTCTTTTCCAACAGGTTGCCATACATATAACTGGCTCGACGGCTCATCTGGTTACCGGCCATCAGGTTTTCATTGACCGACTCTTCAAAGAAATGATCCGGTGCAATTACAGGCACTTTTCCAGAATCAATGTCTTCTTCGGAAATTACCCCTCTTACGCCACCAAAATGATCTCCATGACTGTGGGTAAGAATCACTGCGGATACCGGCAAGTCTTCTACTTTCTCCCGAACTAATTCCAGTGCAGCGCTGGCGGTTTCAGTAGACAACAATGGATCAACAATAATCCAGCCGGAATCACCTCGGATAAAGCTGATGTTGGCCAGATCCCAGGCACGAACCTGGTAAATACCTTCGGTAACTTCAAACAGTCCGCTGGTGGCGTTCAGAATACTTTGACGCCACAGGCTTGGATTCGTCGTATCGGGTGCTTGTCCTTCAAGAAAGTTAAAGCTGCTCATGGAGTAAACAGGTTTTCCATTGCTGCCGAGAATTTCTCCGCTTGCGAGGTCAGCTATAAAACCACGATTAGCATCAACAAAATCTGAAGTATCTGAGAATGGCAGGCTTTTTTTGACGTCAGCATTTACTGTCGTGGTGATGGCGGTTGCTGATTTTACTTCATAGTCAGTTGCTGAGCTGCTCATGATGGCATGAACAGGACTGGCTGCGATCAAGCTGGCAATAATGGTTGAAAGAATAGAACGCTTCATAAAGAGCCTCTGTCTATTTGAAAGATGGTAGGCTTTGATGCCTGGGTGCTAAAGACAGGGGTACTGTAATGAATCTATCGAAGGGGATCATTGCAGCTGACTGACAGCGTGGATTAAGCAGTGCTTAATCCAGAGGCTCGGGCATGGTAGTGATGCCGGATGTGATTTTTTGGATTAACCATTGAAGGCCATGGTCGTTTTCCCGGGCGCTATGCCAACTCAGGTATACCGGAAGCTTTTGAGCATCAAAGGGAAGATCAAAGCGATGAAGGTGTAAGGCATCGGCATATTGCAAAGCCAGTTTTTCTGCACACATACAAAGCCAGTCAGTGGCTGCGGCCATGACCATCAGATTAAGCATTGAGTCATTTCGATAAACGATATCCCGGGCGGGTAGTGGTTGCGTTGAGAGAGATTCAACGAAGAAATTATTCTGCCGGAAACTGTTTAGTGCCGTATGAGGCTCCTTGAAAAAATGGTGAAAGTCCGAAAGCTGCTGAATTCTTGGGTGATGTCGGGCGCAGACGGCCACCACATTTTCAGAGGTGACCAGACGATGATGAAAGCCAGGAGAGTCAAGAGGATAGGATGTTATGATGAGATCAACACTTCTGAGGCGCAGGGCATCGTGCCTTTCTTCTTCTAAATGAAGCCCGGGCACCCATTCGCAGGTGACATTGGGCGCTTCCCGTTTAATTTGTTCGTAGCTGTGTTGAATGTAGAGCAGATCGTAGTTCTGATCGCTGCCAATGAAAAAAGTACGCTGGCTGGTTTCAGGGTCGAACTGATGTTTTGTGGTAATGCTTTGCTCAATAATGCCAAGGTGAGGCGTGATTTCCTGGCGAAGAGAGGTTGCCGTCGCAGTGGGAGCAATACCTCGCCCCTGACGTACAAATAATGGCTGGCCTATCTGTTTGGAAAGCCGGGTTATTGCCTGGCTGACGGCCGGTGCTGTCATATCTAGCCGCTCAGCGGCTAAGTTTACGGCACCAGTTGTATAGACAACATCAAACACTCTTAACAGATTTAGATCAGGCAAGGGCATGACTTAAACGCAACTGAGTTTGGATAACTCATTATAAGTTGCAAGCGTGTACTCGCCCTGTTATTTGTAGAGAATTATTCTTATTTAGGTTATTCGGCATTGCTATCTGAATAATAGATTTGTAACAATCCAGCCTATCGAGATGTGTGAGCCCTGAATTATGGATAAAAAGAACTATCACCATGGAAACCTGAGGCAGAGTTTGGTGCGTGAGGCTACCTGTGTCATTGCTACTGTTGGTGTTGAAGGGTTATCCATGCGTAACCTTGCTGAGCGTGCAGGGGTGTCCAGAACAGCGGCATATCACCATTTCAAAGATAAAAATGCGCTGCTGTGCGCCATAGCAGAGCAGGGTTTTAAAGAATGGGACGTGCATTTCTCTTTGCTGATGTCTGAACAGACAGGTGATATGAGTCTATGGCTTAATACGTTTGTTCAGGCCTATCTGGATTTTTCCCGGGAGCATCAAGAGCAATATGACCTGATGTTTGGGCGCACAATATGGAAAAATGGTGAGCCTACCGAGGCTTTGAAAATTGCTTCGTTTCGGTGCTTTCAAAATTTTGTGGATTTAATCCGGCAGTGGCAAGATAAAGGTCAGGTTGCCAGCCACCTTGACTGCCTTCGTATTGCCCAGGTCAGCTGGAGCACATTGCACGGAATGAGTCGTTTATTGAACGATGGCATCTATCTGGATAAAGGAGCGATCGATGCCATGTCCAAAAGTGCGGTTGAAATGATTCTTTCTGCCTGTGGGACGCAACAGCTGAAACCGTTTACTGCGGCAGAATGCTGATCTCAGTGGTCAGTTGATGAGTTTCTTCAGGTGACAGCAATGTGCCGGATTCAAGGTTATCAGCAAAGTTTGTGGATTCAACGCACACCATTGTCTTGTATCCGTCGTCGTTCATATCCGCCATGCCTTTACTGATCTCATCCCACGGGTTCCAAATAACAGCGGCATTAGAGCCAGTATTGCGAATGGATAATCTTCGCTGATTCCCCTTGTCATGGATAACAATGCTGTCATCCGGAGCGGTATAAACCCGATCAATGGATTGATTGATCAATAAGTCACCTGTGCTTTCGCACTTGTTACCGCTTTGCAGACTGTCGATATAGTCCTTTCCAGCGCCGGTTATGGAGGTCTCTGTGGCTTCTGCAATCTGGAAATAGCTGTGCAGAGCACCGCTCCAGCGCCATGGTGTTGCTCCGGTATTCGTCACTGCCAGTGTGGTTTTTAATGATGCAGAGAGCCTAAACGTCAGTGTGGCACTGAATTCATGGGGCCATATCGCTTTGGTTTGTTCTGATGCGGATAAACCAAGTTTTATAACAATGGCCTCTTCGTTTTCCTGCCAATTCATGAGTTGCCAGGGGCTTATTCGTGCAAAGCCGTGGGATGGTGAGCCAATGGTACCAAACCATGGCCAACATACCGGGATACCACCCCGAATCGCTTTCTCTGGAGAATATATGGCTTTGTCGCTCAGCCAGATAATGTCTTTTTCTCCAGCAGGCTTAAATTGCAGGAGATGACCTCCATGCAAAGAGATAGCCGCTTCACAGAGCGAGCTCTGAATCTTCAGAATCGAGAGGTTGTTGATCGAGTGCCTGGAAATAGAGGGTGACAGGGACTCTTCAAAGTTCAAATCATTAATGAGCACAGAAAATTCTCGTTCAACGGCTGAAAGCCAGTGCTTTATGTTCCATAAAGCGAATCAGTAAGGTCAGCACACCCGTCATGGCCAGATAGATCAGGCCTGTCATGGTGAATACAGTCAGGGTGTCGTACGTTTGGGTGTTCAGTCTTGCCGCATAGCCCATAAGATCCATCAGAGTAATGGTACTGGCCAGAGAAGAACCTTTCATTACCAGAATGATTTCATTGCCGTAAGCCGGTAATGCACGACGGGCGGCGTGGGGAAGTATAACCTTAATCAACGCTTGTCGCTCAGTCATTCCAAGTGCCTGACAGGCTTCCCAGTCGCTGCGCGGCACCGCATCAATCGCGCCTTTAAACAATTGAGTGGAATAGGCGGCGGAGTTGAGTGCCAATGCCAGCATGGCACAGAACCAGGGTTGGCTGAGCAAAGGCCACAGAACGCTGTTTTTGATGGTCTCGAACTGGGCAGGGCCGTAGTAGATTAAAAAGATCTGAATCAGCAGTGGTGTGCCGGTGAACAGCAGAATCTGCAATTTAACCAGCCTGTCCAGAACCCGAACTTTCAGGGAAAGAACAATGGTGAACAGGATAGCCAAGACCAAACCTGTTAACAGGCTGACCACGGTCAATTCCAGAGTGGTGCCCAGACCTTTCAGTAGCTCTGGCAAATAGTCCCAATTCATGGTGTAACCTCCTGCGTCATAACAGGGTGTTGAGAAAATGTGTTCGAGGTGTTGGACGTCAGGTGTCTGTTGGATCGAGCCTGCATTTTTTTCAGAGCGGCTTGACTGACCAGTGTAATCCCCAGATAGATCAATGCGGCAGTGGCATACCAGGTAAATGGCTCATAAGTGCTGGCGGCAGTCATTTTTGCTTGCAGTAAAAGCTCATTAACACCAATGAGCGCAACCAGTGCTGTATCTTTCAATAACACCAGCCATTGGTTGCCAAGGCCGGGCAATGCATAGCGCCAGGTTTGGGGTAGAGTGATTTTGAAAAATGTATGGGGTTTGCTCATGCCCAATGCGATCGCTGCTTCAAGCTGCCCTTTGGGCACTGTAAGGAGCGCTCCCCGAAGTGTCTGGGAAGCATAAGCCGAATAGATGCACGACAAGGCCATAGTACCGGCGAGAAATGGACTGATTTCTACAAACTCGTCGGTCAGTAAGAATATGGCGTGGGTTGATCCAAAATAGACGAAAAAGACCACCAATATTTCTGGTAGACCTCGGAGCAAAGCGATCAGCGTGCTGGTGGCCAGTGCCAGCGGTTTGAAACGGCTTAACTCCGCCAGGGCAAACAGAATGGCCATCAGTATACCCAGAGCTGGGAGCCTGTCGGACTTAGCCGACCGTAGCGAGAAAAAGTCCGGTTTGAGTCAGTTTTTATTCTCATTTGAGGCGAATAGCGAGCTATTCAACGAAAAGGAGCATAAAAAATGGCCAAATCCGGCTTTTTCGCAGTAGGTCAGTGGTAAGTCCGACAGGCTCCTAGAGATGACAGTGCCAGCCCTAGCGTCATCAGGGTTGCTTCGACAAAGAGAGCGGACAGGCTCACAGGGACCTCACAATATCAGGTAATGTGCTCCCATTAGAGAGGCTGTCGCAAAAGGGCTGCGCTCGCTGCCTTTTGTGACACCCTCTGGAATGGGAGCAAGATTCAGATGTTTATTTTGCCGAATTAAAATATTTGGCGTGGAGCTGTTGGTAAATACCATTGGCTTTTACTTCAGTCAGCGTTTTGTTGAGCTTCTCCATCAAAGGATCGTCTTTGCGTGTAGCAATACCCATCCCCATTCCGAAGTAGTCGGCGTCTTTAACTTCTGTACCGACCGTTTTAAATGCGCCTTGTGTTTGCTGTGCCAGCCACTCGCGAGCCACCGCGGTGTCAGCAAAGACGGCATCGATACGCCCGTTGGTCATATCTAACAGTGCATTCTGATAACTGTCGTATGGACGGATTTTCACACCATCTTGTTCCAGCTTATCGATCAGGTAACTTTGGTGGGTGCTGCCATTTTGTACGCCGATGGTTTTATTGTGGAGGTCGGCTTGATTGGTCAACGGCTGTTTGCTGCTTGCAACGAAAATGGCGGAGTTTTCATAATAAGGCTGGCTAAATGACACCTGCTCCAGTCTTGTCGGTGTGATATCCATACCGGAGATCACCGCATCAAACCGACGAAATTTCAGGCCTGGAATTAAGCTATCAAACGGTTGGTTGTTGAACTCACAGTTAGCCTTCAGTTCTGTGCAAATGGCATTGGCCAGTTCTACATCAAACCCATCAAGCTCATTGTTTTCATTGATGAACTCAAAAGGAGGGTAGGTGGCTTCCATACCAAAGCGAATCGTATCCTGAGCTACCGCAAATTTTGAAAAGGTCACTCCGGTGAAGGTAGTGCAGGTTAATAATACGGCGATAGTCGTTTTTCTCATGGTGGCTTTCCTTATTACAGCTTTTGGCAGCATTTTCTGGTTATACCCGTCGCCTTTCAAGTTGCTACTTTGTTGGCTTCACTCGATTGCCGCCGCGTAGCAACATGAAATCCTTTGGGTATATGTGTTTTGTGGTTCAGTGTTGTAAATAGCGTTTGAAAGCTGGGGTTTGAGGCGCGGTGAATCGCTCTGCGGAGCCGTTCTCGACAATTTCACCGTTTTCCATATAGACTACGCGATTAGCGATTTTTCGAGCGAAGTCTACCTCGTGAGTGACCACCACCATGGTGATTCCGGCGCTTTCCAGCTCCTGAATAATGTCGACTACCTGGTTGGTGATGGCAGGATCCAGAGCGGCCGTTGGTTCATCGAACAGCAGCACTTCAGGTGAGAGCATCAGGGCTCGGGCAATGGCGACTCTTTGCTGCTGACCACCGGAAAGTGATGATGGCCATGCATGTGCTTTATCAGGGAGTCCCATCCGTTGCAGCAGGGCATTGGCTTTTTCCAGCGCATCGGTTTTTGACATGCCCTGCTGGATTGGGGCTTCGATAAGATTGTCCAACACGGTCATATGTGGCCAAAGGTGGTATTGCTGAAAGACCATCCCTACTTTGCGTCTTAGTTGGACAGCTTTATGAGAAAGCGTTTTACTTGAGTGAGATGCACTGCCCCGGTGGAAGGAAAATTCCATATTGGCTACGTTGAGAGTGCCATCATCCGGTGTTTCCAAGAGGTTCAGCATGCGCAGCAAGGTGCTTTTACCCGCGCCGCTGGAGCCAAGTAATACGGTGGTTTCACTTTTATGAATGCTGAAGCTGATGTCTTTTAGTACCCGATGGTTCCCAAAGGACTTGTTCAGGCTCTGTACTGCGATGCCCATTGCCGGAATCTACTTAAACGCTGAATTTATGGCTGAATTGTTATCGATTGAGATGGATAAAATCAAGAAAAAAATGAATAACTATTCATTTCGGCTGGTAAATAATATTCACAATAGAGCCGTCAGTCATTATTATTGATGAACATTACACAGGTTGTGTCGCTGATATGAATCATCCAAAACAGGATGCCCTGATTCTGGCTTTTCGCCAGTTGTTGAAAGAAGAACGATGTGGCTCCCAGGGGCAGATTGTTTCCGTCCTGCAGGAGCAGGGCTTTGAAAATATCAGTCAGTCGAAAGTCTCACGAATGTTGAGCCGCTTTGGGGCGGTTCGTGCCCGTAATGCGCTCAATGATCTGGTTTACTGCCTGCCTCCGGAAATGGGCAAACTGGATTCCAGTATTGCCGTTAAAGACCTCGTTGAAGATATTGCCCACAACGAAACGATGATTGTGATCAAAACCAGCCCTGGTGCTGCCCAGATGATTGCACGGTTGCTGGATTCCATTGGCACCAAGGGTGGGATTATGGGTTGTGTTGCCGGAGATGATACGATTCTTGTTGTTCCCACCACCATTCAGGATGTTGATGAGATTACCAGAAACATTTCTGAACTGTTCAGCTGATTATTACAGGTCCCAATAAAAATGAATCAGGCGACACTGACCATTAAACAGCTGTCTGACACTGAGATTGTGGTCACGTTGAATGGCTCATGGACGATAGGGGCGGATATTCCGGGTCAGGATGAGCTTCCCTCAAAACGTACCCATGGGCAGTCTGGTACATTGTTGTTTAAAGCGGGTGATCATTTCTGTTGGGATTCCAGGCTGTTGGCGTACCTAATGGCCTGTCAGGCTAACACCCAGTGTCGCTTTGATTTGTCGGGTCTGCCTGATGATGTCGGTGATCTTTTCAGGCTGGCGAACGCTGTCCCTGCGAACAAAGCCCAGCCAAAAAGAAAACGTTCTCTTGCAGGCACTGCTTCCCAATGGATAACCCATGTGGGTGATGGTGTTATCAACTTTCTCGCCTTTCTTGGTGAGCTTGCATTGACCATGGTTCGCTGGATTGCAGGAAAGGGTTCTGCCCGCTGGCTGGATATTGTCAGTTTTTGTCATCAAGCGGGTCCCTCAGCCATTCCTATTGTTTCTCTGCAGAGTGTTCTTGTCGGCATGATTCTCGCCTATCTCGGGGTGGTTCAGTTGCGGCAGTTCGGTGCTGAAATCTATGTGTCCGATTTAGTGGGCGTTGGTATGGTTCGGGAAATGGGGGCATTGATGACGGCCATTATTATGTCTGGCCGGACCGGTGCCGCCTATGCTGCGCAGCTCGGAACCATGCAGGTTAATGAAGAAATTGATGCCTTGACCACGCTGGGCATAAAACCCATGGATTATCTGGTGCTGCCAAGAACGCTGGCATTGTTATTGATGATGCCATTATTGACGCTCTACAGTAATGTGCTGGGGATGGTGGGCGGTGGTTTGGTCGCCACCAGTATGGACGTCACCTGGCTGATGTATCTGCATCAACTGAGAGAAGCCATTACCTATACGGACATTTTGACCGGGGTGATCAAAAGTGTCGTTTTTGCCTTGCTGATTGCGATGGCCGGGTGTCGTGCAGGTCTGGCCTGCGGTCGTTCTTCCGCCGCTGTGGGGCAGGCCACGACGAATGCAGTGGTTACAGCCATTATTTATCTGGTGGTAGCAGATGCTGGCTTAAACATTCTTTACTTTAAGTTGGGGGTTTAAGCGTGTCGTCATCAGAAAATAATATGATAAACGTGATAGTTGAAGCCCAAAACCTGACCATGACATATGGCAGTAATCTGATTCAGGCCAACTTGAACTTCACGATAAATCGAGGTGATGTGTTTGTCATTATGGGGGGCAGTGGTTGCGGTAAAAGCACCTTGCTCAAACATATGATTGGCCTTTTTCAGCCGGCAGAGGGAGATATTCTGTTTCAGGGGCAAAGTTACTTTTCAGCGACGTCTGAAAAACAGCTAGAAATGCGCAAGCGCTGGGGCGTCACTTATCAGGGGGGCGCGTTGTTCAGTGATAAAACTCTGGCGGAAAATATTGCACTGCCTCTGGAGCAATACACGTCACTGGGGCGACGCAGTATGCGAGAATTAGCTCGTTATAAATTGTCGCTGGTGGGATTGGCGGGTTTTGAAGATTATTACCCATCACAAATCAGTGGTGGTATGGCAAAACGTGCGGGATTGGCCAGAGCCATTGCCCTTGATCCCGAGATTCTTTTCTTTGACGAACCTTCTGCCGGTCTGGACCCTCTCAGTGCTCGTCGACTCGATGAATTAATACTTCAATTACGAGATTCTACTGGCGCCACCATCGTGATTGTGACCCACGAACTGGCCAGTATTTTTGCCATTGGCAATAATGGTGTGTACCTTGATGCCGAAACTAAAACTCAACTGGATACCGGTTCACCATCAGATATGCTAAATCACAGTCAGCACAATACAGTTCGAGCGTTTCTTTCCCGCGGGGAGTACTCGGGTGAGTCTGCCAAAGGTGCAGAGCCTCAACCATTACATGCTGATCGTCGTGCAGGTGTTTAACCGTTGATGAATAAAAAGTCCGTTTCTGTCTCTGTGGGTATCTTTGTTATTGCCATTTTCGCCATGATGATTGGTTTGGCGCTGTTTTTAAACACCGATGGTTTTTCAAAAAAAGAAGTGCAGCGGTATCAAATTCTTTTTGATACGTCGATTAAGGGACTGAATGTGGGCGCTCCCGTCACGCTTCAGGGTGTGAAGCTAGGTGAAGTTGTCAGCATTAATACACGGTTATACAACAATCACCAGAAAGTGCTGAATGTCGTCACCGTCGATATGTATCCCGATGCCATCAGCGAGCAGGGAACCGGTGAGGAGCATGATGTACTGGGGCAGCTAATACGACAGGGGTTGAGTGCTCAGATTGGCCTGCAAAGTCTGTTAACCGGGCTGCTCTATATCGAAGTAGACTTTTTTAACAATAAACCCTTGCTCCAGCCATACAATACCCGTTACCCGCAAATCCCGACGGTTCCTAACGATCTGGATGAATTTTTGGAGCGTTTTCAAAGTATCAATCTGGCAGAAATGGCGGAAAGCCTCAAAGACACTCTGGACAACCTGGAAGCGCTTACCAGTGATGCTCGCATGAATAATTTGATTGAAGATGTGGGCAAGGCGTTTGTCAGTATGGGGGCTATGTCGGAAGAGATGAGTGCGGATATGGCAGGTATTCGCGAAGAATTTGCGTCCATGGCAAAAGATGCCGGTGAGGTCACTACGTTGCTTCAAACCGAGTTGCCAGCAACCACCCGTCAGTTAAACCGGTCGTTGGTTCAGTTGGAGAAAGCCATGGAAGCAGCGCAGGATACGCTCAATCCTGATTCTCCGCTTATGTTCCAGTTGCAACAGAGTGCGACAGACATCAGTCGTGCATCTAGGGCTATGGGTGATTTGGCTAATATGCTGCGCCGTGAACCTGATGCTATTATTTTTGGTCGGTCAGTGGGAGAACCATTGTGAGAGCGCATAATCCGTTGTTGGTTCGCCTGATGCTTATAAAAGTTCTGATGGTTTGTTTTGTTGTGGTGTTGGCGGGGTGCGTTTCTTCAAATCCTGCCTTCCACAACTACAGGCTTATTGCTGACTCAGAACTGAACGTTGTAACAGACATAGATAAACTGCCATTGTCTGTTGGTGTTTTTCCTGTGAGTGTTGCTGGTTGGCTGGACAAAAGGCAGTTGGTCTGGAGCGATGGTGGTGTCAATATTCACAGCTCGACTCTGGATCGCTGGGGTGAGCCATTATCTGAGTTAATGACGCGAGCTATGGCGGAAAACCTGCAAAAAGCTTCCGGAACAGAGGTCTGGATCAGTGCAGGCCCTTGGCTTCGCAAACATCGACCAGAGATGGTTGCCAAGATTGAGGTTCAATCGATTTCTATCGCCGGCGGACAGCTTAACCTTATGGCTGGGTGGACACTGGAGGATATTGAAGGGCAGACAGTTGCCCACAGGCAAGCAGTGTATAACAAGCCATATACAGACACTGAGCCTGATAGCGGTTATGTGGAAACACTCAGTCAGGTGTGGGGGCTGGTAGCAACCGATATTGTTCAAGTGTTAGCTGTGAAACAATGAGCGTGTTGTATTTAATGAATTTTAACTATGGGGGGAAAAGCTAGAAATTATTGGCTGTTTTCTCACTGTTCTCCCATGCTGAATACAGTATTTATGACTGCATTGGAGTGAATGAATATGAACATTGTCAGGGATATTTTACGAAGAAATATTAACCCGCTTTCATCGGACAGCAAACTTGGTGATGCGGTTGATCAGCTGTTGTCTGCTAATGTATCCGGATTGCCTGTGGTGGATGATCATCAACAGTTGGTTGGTTTTTTATCCGAGTTTGATTGCATTCCACATTTGATCAGTGGCTCTTATCATTGCGATAGCCGGTTGCATGTGAAAGATGTGATGCACGAAAGTCCTCTATCGGTGAGCCCGGAAGATTCGATTATTGATATCGCTCAGAAGATGTCTGGCAATAAGCCTAAGGTTTACCCAGTCATTGAGAATGGTCGTTTAATTGGTATTGTTGCCAGGCAGGATATTTTGAGGGCGCTGAATCAGTCTTTGAAAAGTTGTGTTTCTTATGCGTAAAAAGCCTGCGGTGCAGGCTTTTCTGTATAAATGAATGCTATTTCAACAGTGAGCGTGCTGCCGCTACCACGGTATTGATGGCGTTCGGTTCAACACTGGCCAGTCTTTCTGTGTCCGGTATTTCGTTGCAGGTGCGATTAACAATAACACCAGCTACACAAGCCGCTCGAAGACCCATGGTGGCGCACATGGTTAACAAGGTGGCGGATTCCATTTCATAGTTCAGCACACCCATGGATTGCCATTCCTCCATCAAGCCCTGGTACTTCTTTCTGACACGTTTTGTATAGGTGTCGTAACGCTCCTGCCCAGGGTAGAAAGTGTCACTGGACGCCGTAATGCCTGTCCAATAAGTCAAATTATTTTCAATGGCGACATCAACCATTGCTCGAGTGCAGGCAAAGTCAGCCACTGCCGGGTAGCTAAGCGGTGCAAAATGAAGACTGGCGCCGTCTAATCGAACGGAGCCAGTAGTGATGATGACATCACCAACATTGATCTGTGGTTGAATGGCTCCGGTGGTACCGACCCGAAGAAAGGTACGAATTCCAAGCTGGGCGAGTTCTTCCACGGCAATGGATGTAGAAGGACCTCCAATGCCGGTAGAACACACGACCACAGACTTGCCGTCCACTTCCGCTCGCCAGGTAACAAACTCTCTGTGGCTTGCCAGTTTGACAGGGTTGTCCATCAGTTCAGCAATACGTTGAACCCGCTCCGGATCACCAGGAACGATAGCCAGCTCGGCGCCTTTAAGCATTTCGCGATTCAGGCCAAGATGAAACACTTCACTGTCACTCATTGTGCAGCTCCTTTATCAGGGGATGTTTTCCGAATGTATGCATCATCATAGACCTATCGACCGAGTGTTTTTATCGATCCAGATCAATATTTGTTCAGGAGAGGATGAAACGTTTTGAATAAGGATTCGTTATAAGAAATAAAGGGGTGGTTAACTGCAAGACTTGATCAGTCCGGCGACTATCATGACAAAAATGAGAACCATGGCTATGCGCGACAGCTTGCTTTGCTGCTCAGCAGTCATTGGTTTGCCGTGTTTTTCAGTGAGTTTGACGACAACAAACAGGCTGATAAACAGGATGACGAGGATTGATATCAGTTTCATGAGGGTTCTTTACAAAGATTGGGCAAAGCTAAGCGCTTTGCCCAAATCAAGAGTTGAAGCTTATTTGCCTTCAATGCTGATCAGCTCAACATCAAACACCAGAACGGACCCGGCAGGAATAGAGCCTACTTCCTGATCGCCGTAAGCTAGCTCAGCAGGGATGGTCAGGCGGTATTCAGAGCCGACTGGCATCAGAGCCACACCTTCGGTCCAGCCTTTGATCACATTAGCCAGAGGGAAGGTTGCTGGTTGACCGCGCTCTTTACTGCTGTCAAATACAGTGCCGTCGGTCAGCTTGCCGGTGTAATGAACAGTAACGGTGTCTGCGGCAACTGGCTTGGCGCCATCGCCCTGCTTAACCACTTCATACTGAAGGCCAGAATCTGTGACAGTAACGCCTTCTTTCTTGGCATTGTCTTCCAGGTATTTAGCGCCAGATTGCAGAGTTGCCTCACGCTTTTCTTTGGCTTTTTCCTGAACGACTGTGTTCATTTTTTGCTCATGAGCACGAAGGGCTGCACCCATTTCTTCTTCGCTCATCATTTCCTGGCCAGCCAGTGCGTCCAAAAGGCCGGTTTTGACCAGATCACGATCCAGTGCAACGCCCAGCTCATCTTGCTGCTTTAGGGTCTGGCTGGCGAAATTCCCGATGGATGCGCCAATAGCGTAAGCGGCTTTTTGCTCATCGGTCTTCAGTTCTGTTTTGATTTCTGCTTTTGGCGCTTCTTGCGCAGTATCCTGACAGCCCGCTACCAATAACACGGCCGCAGCCAGGGCAGAAATTCTCATAACCTTTTTCATATCAGTTTCCATTGTGTTTGGCCAAAGAATCATATCGGCCAGGACGCACGTGCCCTTATCAGGATTAAAGTTAAAAAGGATCTGCTCAATAATGGCACAGCCTTAGTGGCAGTTGAACCAGAAGCGGCCTTTTTTTTCAAAAAAATCACAATTGGTTAATCTACATGGGGAGCCAAGTTCTTGAAAGTATGGACTATATTAGATTAGCTTCCTGTTTTCAGACATCCCTGATGATGTTGTTCTTAGCAGCCTTTGGTTGTTTTCTTTTATACGCGAGGTTGACTATCTGTTACGGCTAGTGAGTACAGGGCATTCATTGAAAGTCCTGCTGATCCTGATATGTGATGAATGTATACGGGTGTTCCAATGGATACGATCTGTTGGTATTTCAGAGCGGCTGTTTAGCTCAGCAGTGTTGTCTTTCTTTATATATGTCACAAATGGGTGTTGTTCGCAGGTGTATGCCTTGCAGGCTGACCTTTCTGAGAAAAGTCAGTGGCCGAAGAAGATAAGCCGACCGGTTTGTCTTAAAAATCCAGGTGATGGCTGGCAGTCACTTCGCTATGGTTTTGAGCTGGCTGAACATTATGATGCCAAAAGAGTAAAAGATCAGCTGCAAGCCTTTCCTCAATACTACTTCAATAGACACTCCAACAGAATTCAATCCTATCAACAGTTTATTATTTTGAAAGTTCAGGAAAGGGGGCTGCCTTCAGAGTTAGCGCTTTTGCCACTGATCGAGAGCGAATTGAATCTTAATGCGCATTCATCAGCACGGGCAAAAGGGCTATGGCAGTTGATGCCAAGAACGGCCCGAGCCTACGGGTTAGAAGTTTCAACGCTCGATGATGAACGAGTCGATCTCGAAAAATCAACGGCAGCAGCTTTAGATTATATTCAGGATGTTCATGGTAAAACGAATGACTGGCTGTTGACATTTGCGGCCTATAACGCAGGCCTTTACCGGGTTAAAAAGCTGGTAAATCAATCCAAGCAGAATTACACGCTGAATGGCTTCTGGGTGCTGGATCTGCCCGGTGAAACACGACGACATGTTGCTAAGCTGCTGGCGCTAAGTCAAATTGTGCGCAGGCCAGACGACTTTGGTATTCGATTACCAAGAATGCCAATAAAAGACAGTGGTTTATCTTCTGCTAAACTGGGTAGTCATCATCGGGAATGTGCTGTCCCGGCTGTTCACTGTCTGTTCTGTCGATGGGCAGTGTTGTTCATTACCTATGCTTGGTTTCAAGCAATGTAAGAACACTGTTGTTTGGCTCTTATTTAACAAACGTCTGCTTCTGTCTTTTACCCTAAATAGTGTCGTCCTGGTTGTCCTATGATTAAGCGCTGGAGTCAATATTCGCTAACTACAAAAGTGTTGGTTGGCATGGTTGCCGGTTTAGCGACAGGGGTGTTGACTCGAACGTTTCTGAGTGAGAACGTTTTTGTCTCGCAATACGTAACGGATGGCTTGTTTCATATTATTGGGCAGATTTTTATTTCTTCCCTAAAAATGCTGGTTGTACCACTGATATTTACCTCTATTGTCTGTGGTACCAGCTCCCTCTCTGACGCCTCAACGTTGGGGCGACTGGGCTTTAAGACACTGGCTCTTTATCTATTTACCACCGCAGTTGCCATCACCTTAGCCATTGTGTCGGCATTGATTGTTAAGCCGGGTGTGGGGGCAAATCTGGAAGCGGTTTCCAGTTTTTCTGCCAAAGAAGCACCAGCTATCAGTGAAGTGTTAATACACCTGTTTCCTGATAATCCAATAGAAGCCATGGCCAGCGGTAATACATTACAGATCATCGTATTTGCCGTGCTGTTTGGTATTGCCATTGGTGCCGCCGGTGATTCTGGTGACAAGATCGCTCGTTTATTTGATGCGTTGAACGATGTGATGATGAAGTTGGTGGCGCTATTAATGAATGTTGCGCCTTATGGTGTGTTTTGTTTGATGGCCAAGCTGTTTACGACCATTGAACTGTCAGCCATTGTCAGTCTGGCTAAATACTTTACCTTACTGTTGTGTGTTCTGCTGATACATGCACTGGTGACGTATTGTTCTTTATTGAAAATTTTCACGGGACTCAGTCCGAGAACGTTCTTGTCGAAAATGGACGACGCTGCCATGTTTGCATTCAGTACGGCATCCAGTAATGCAACAATCCCCGTGACCATGGAAACAGTGACCTATCGGTTTGGTGTTTCCAATCGAATTGCCTCGTTCACCATCCCTCTGGGCAGTACCATTAATATGGACGGTACAGCCATTATGCAGGGGGTTGCGACGGTCTTTATTGCTCAGGCGTTTGGCATAGAGCTGACGATCAGTGACTATCTTTCCGTCATATTGACTGCCACGCTGGCTTCAATAGGAACGGCAGGTGTACCGGGTGTAGGCATGGTTATGCTGGCGATGGTGTTGAAGCAGGTTGGGCTGCCACTGGAAGGGATCGCCCTGGTGATGGGTGTGGATCGTCTTTTGGATATGGTGAGAACCGCCGTCAATATAACAGGTGACTGTGCAGTCACCTGTATTGTCGCAAAATCAGAAGGTGCGATGGATGTTGATGTCTTTTACGACCCTGAAGCAGGGGTGAAAGAGGAGACCATTGACTTCCATCATATCCGTTAGACATCGTTTGAACGAATTCAAACTACTGTCTATGACGAAGTAATACTTTTTGCTGAGCCATCACTTCTTTTGTGGCAGTGAATACGGATTTATCTTCTTGAGCTGAACCGGTGCGAGCAATCGAGTCGAGCTGAGCGTAATACCAGAACTGTATGGCAAAGCTTGCCATGGCGCGCACTGCATTAAAGCGTTGCAAGAATGACAACCAGCCCGGCAATAGTGCCAAGGCGTCTTCGTATCTAGGAAGCTCAGTTTCCCCTTGCAGTAATCGATAGGGGGCGTCAGTCATAACGCACATAGGACGACCGAGCCCGATCAGGTCTGCGCTGCCTTCGCTCACGACTCGTTCCATCACGCTGCGCTGGCGAAAACCGCCGGTGACCATCAAAGGGATGGATACCTTTTTCTGCATGGCTAAGGCGAAATCCACAAAATACGCTTCTCGCTTTTGTGTGGACTGAGCGACATTTTGTTTTTCTTCTTCCTCCAGGCCTTCAAGACCAAGCAGTTTGGGTTGTTCATAGGTGCCACCGGAGATTTCAATCAGATCGACACTGGCCTCTTCCAGCCATTGGGATACCTGTAAACTGTCTTCAAAGGCAAACCCGCCTTTTTGAAAATCTGCGCTGTTGAGTTTAACCGCCACTGGAAACTCTGGCCCCACCACATCTCTCACGGTTTTGACGATATCCAACAAAAAGCGAGCTCGGTTGCACAGCTCACCGCCGTACTGATCGGTGCGCTGGTTGCTGCGTGGGCTCAGAAATTGTGAAATTAAATAACCATGGGCGCCATGAATTTGCACACCGGTAAATCCAGCATCACGAACCGCACCGGCTGCGATACCAAACCGTTGAACAATGTCTTCTATCTCTGCAATGGTTAACGGAGTTGGTTGACCAAACTGTCCACCGGGTAAGTTGATCTTAATAGCAGAGGGTGCTTTCGGGGTTGGATTGACATTTTTTTGTGTCTGACGACCTGCATGACTGATCTGTGCCCAGAAATGATTGCCATTCGATGTGGCTGCTTTGGCCCAGCTCGCCAGTGCAGTTTTCATTTCTTCATTGGGTTTACGATCAATCACAACGTTACCGGGCCGCTCTAGATGATCTGCATCCACTTGAATGTTGCCGGACAGTAGCATGCCTGCACCGCCTTCTGACCAAGTGCGATACAGCCGGTCTAATTCTGGCGTGGGCAGGCCTTCACTGGTCGCCAAGCCTTCGGTCATAGCAGCTTTGCCGAGACGATTAGGTATTTGTGCGCCACAGGGTAGATCAAGAGGTTGGGCGAGCGGGTTGTTCATGGCTAAATCCTGAGTTCTCATTATTTTAGTCAGGACTTTAAACACGGGGCTTCTTTAATACAAGGCTGCAGATGTTTACCTGTCTTATTCTAAAGCACCAAAAGATTCTGCGATAAACGATAATTGCGAGGATTCTGTTCTTGGATGGAGCGAGTATTGATGTTCATTAAGCTCTTTTCTTTGAGGGGTGTAGCGTAAAGATAGCTGAGAAAACAAACGACTCGATAAGTTTAAAAGAGGTGACTGTTATTCTTAATTTGCCTATTTCTTGAGCATTTTATCTTTAAACGATAGCTATAATTCCCTGTGTCTTTTGTCGTATCCCTACACTTCATCTCATTCCCGCCCAAAATTCAAATCCTTGAGTATTCGATATATGGCTACCGCTTCAAGCTCATCCGAGAAACAATATTCCATCGTTGCCATTGCGTTGATGACTTCTGCAGCTGTCATCAGCCTGAGAGGATTGCCGATGATGGCAAAAGAAGAAATGACCATGTTCTTCTATATAGGTTTTGCCACGTTTCTTTTTTTGATACCGGCAGCATTGGTCGCCGCAGAGTTGGGCAGTGCGTTTTCTGATCACGGTGGTGGCGTTTATACCTGGGTAGAGCAGGCATATGGGCCAAGAGCAGGTTTTGTCGCCATCTGGTTGCAGTGGATTCAAAATGTGGTCTGGTACCCAACAGTCATGTCATTTGCAGCGGCGGGTGTCGCTTATATGCTGGCACGGCCTGACCTTGCCAATGATCAGTATTATATTGGTGTTTTCTGTATTATTTTCTATTGGCTTTCCACTTGGATGACGTTTCAGGGGAGCGCTGTTATTTCGAAGGTGACAGGAGGAAGCTTTCTGATTGGAACGGTGCTGCCGGGTATTGTTGTTATCATTCTCGCACTCTTGTGGATCGAATATGGAGATCCTGTCGCGTTTGAGCACTTAATCACTCAAGATACTGGTCTGGTAAAAGAAGAGGCGGGCAAAGTGCTGCCACGGTTTTGGCCCGAGATTACCAGCTTTGGCAATATAGCCTTTCTAGCGGGCATTATTCTGTTGTTTGCTGGTGTCGAAGTACACGCCGTTCATGCTAATGAGATGAAAAATCCCAAGAAAGAATTTCCCATTGCCATGCTGGTGGCCAGCCTGATTATCTTTTTACTATTTACTTTGGGATCTCTGGCGGTGGCGGCGGTCATACCACCCAATGATATCGATCTGCAGTCAGGTTTAATGGCAGCCAGTCAGGATATGTTAGATAAGCTGGGGCTGGGTGAGTGGAACCGATTATTCTGTCTGCTGCTCGCCTTTGGTGCTCTGGGTGGTGTGATGTCGTGGATCAGTGGACCGAGTAAAGGTTTATTGTGGACGGCCACCAACGGGGAGTTACCACCGGCATTGGCAAAAACGAATGCGGAAGGTATTCCAACCAATATTCTTTTACTTCAGGGTGGCATTGTCACCGTTTTGTCGTGCATCTATTTTGTTTTCAAAAATGTAAGTGTGGCTTTTTTCTTAATCAGCGCAATGACGATCGCTCTGTATCTGATGATGTATATGCTGATGTACGCATCCGCCATTCGCCTCAAATTTACTCAACCAGAACTGGAGCGACCTTATAAGGTGCCCGGCGGTATAGGGGGCATGATTGTTATAGCCGGGCTGGGTTTTCTGGGTGTGTTGTTTGCATTTATTGTGTCCTTCTTTCCGCCAAGTAACCTGCCGATTGGTAGCCCTTCTACCTACGTAGGGATTGTGATTGCGGGAACAGTTGTTTTTCCATCCATCGCTTTCATTATTCATATGATGAAAAAGCCATCCTGGAAATCGTCACAGAATTAAATCATTGGATTGTTTGAATGACCCATGGATGGGTTACAGCCAGTAGAGCAAAGCCATAAAGGCAAAGCCTGGCAGGAAAAAGCCAACCAAGGCACCGGACTCTCGATCACCCCAGCGTTTTTCAGTTACCATACCTGCGTAATGAATGATAATAATCCATGAAATCAGGCAGATAGCTGCAATGATCCAGTTGGTCGTTGTCATGCCATCAATGATTTTCATCAGGTTAAACAAGGGGGAGTCTCCTCTGCATTTTATCAGCTATAGAAGGATAGACTCTTTTTTAGGGCATACGTTCCCTCTTGATGCAGGAGAAATTCAAGGCAAAAAAAAGGGGCCGAAGCCCCTTAAAGAGTGAGTTGATTGTCTTCTATGAGAAAGGTATTACATCGCTGGGTAAGTATAAGACGCTTGAATACCCAGTGGCAGCCCCAGCGCCCAGTAAGACAGCAGGAAAATGGTCCAGCCGATCAGCATGGCGATGGAATAAGGCATCATCATGGAGGCTAGAGAGCCAATGCCGGAATCCTTAACATAGCGCTGGCAATAAACCACCACCAGTGGGAAGAACACCATCAGCGGAGAAATAATGTTAGAAACGGAATCGCCCACACGATAAGCCGCCTGAGACAGTTCAGGAGAAATACCCACGGCCATGAGCATTGGTACCAGAATCGGGCCGATCAGCGCCCATTTCGCAGAAGAAGAACCGATCACCAGGTTGACTGTAGCCGTCAGCAGAATCATACCGATGACTGTGATTTGCCCTGGCAGGTTCATGGATTGCAGAACTTCAGCACCGCTCAGTGCCAGTACGGTACCAAGGTTGGACTGAGTAAAGGCGTAGATGAACTGAGCACAGAAGAAGGCCATAACCAGGTAAGAACCCATGGTAGACATGGTGCTGTTCATAGCAAGAACGGTGTCTTTAGAGGTTTTGAAGTTACCAGAGACCTTACCGTAAACAATGCCCGGGATGATGAACAGAATGAAAATCAGAGGCACGATGGACTGCATCAACGGTGCAGAGAACGCCGTAATTTCACCCGCTGGTGAACGCAGTGGAGAAGTTTCAGGGAAAACTGCAGCAACCAACAGACCGATACCCGCCAGCATGGCCAGGCCAGCCGCATTAAAGGCTTTGCTCTCTTCTGCTGTGAATACGCTAAGGTCTGGTGCTTTCTCAGCGTCTTCGTCCAGAACCGTAGTTGCCTTCAGGCGCGGCTCGATGATTTTGTCGGTGACGTACCAGCCAATAGCAATAATCACGATGCTGGATGCGCCGGTGAAGAACAGGTTAGCCAGAGGATTCATCTGAAAGGCCGGATCAAGGATTCGGGCAGCAGATTGAGTGAAACCCTGCAGCAGCGGATCAATACCGGAAGGAATAAAGTTCGCAGAGAAACCACCGGATACGCCTGCAAAGGCAGCCGCAATACCCGCCAGAGGATGACGACCCGCCGCATGGAAGATGATGCCGCCCAATGGAATAACCAGTACATAACCGGCATCAGCTGCTGTATGACTGACAATGGCCACCAGAATCAGCATCGGAGTCAGAAGAAAAGGTGGCGTCACGCTGAGCATTTTTTTCAGGCCGGTATTAATGAAGCCGGATTTTTCAGCAACACCAATGCCGAGCATGGCAACCAGAACAATACCCAGTGGGGCAAACCCTGTGAAGTTTTTCACCATGCTGGCCAGGAATGTAGCCAGAGCCGAGCCGGTTAATAGATTGTTTACGGCAATGTTTTGACCGGTGGCTGGATGAATCATGTCGAGATCCATCTGAGCCATGAGGGCAGAGAGCACCCAGACAATAATAAGCCCATAAAGGAAGAGCAGTGTTGGGTCTGGTAATTTGTTACCAGCCTTTTCAATGACGTTCAGAAAGCGATCCATCATTTTGGAATTGCCAGCGCTTGAGTCGGGCATCGGTGGGGCTTTGGTCAGGCTCATGACTGTTTTATCCTGCTAATGTGCTTTTTTGATAGTTAGTGTTTGTGTAAAGACTATAAAAATTAAAGGCTTAGCGAGTAATGATGTAGATCAAATAAATATAAGAAGGGTAGGTTGACGGCGGAAAGTCAGAGTTGTTTTCTGGGCTTAGAATGTGAGATGGAGGATTTTTCTGGGCTAGTTGGGGGAGGTGTTGCGTTTTTCGAGACTGAACCCCATCCATTTGTAAAGACTGTCGTTGAATACTTTGTCGGCGTAGCCGGACTCCTGTCGTTCGGTGAGTTTTTTTGAGATTGAGTTTACGGGGAGTGAGCAGCCCATTTCTTTGGAAATAGCGACATAAAGGTCAAAGTTAGAAAGTTCTACCGGCATTTTTTCCAGTTTACCTTCCAGGTCGAGCAGGGAAACAAACAGGTCGCCCTGAATTTGTGGATAAACGGCATAATCAACTCTCCCTACGCTTAGCATTTTTAATCCTTGCTGAGCATTGAAGGTTTTCACGATGAGGAGGTTATCTGCAGCGTATTGGCTGAATGCTTTGCTGAATCGAACATTCCGTGGCGCAACACCCTTCAGGTCGATCATGTCGGACCAGTCACTAATTTTATGTTCTTGATCCCTACGGGTGACGACCATATAGCTTTGGGTATAGATTGGCGGGTATATATAGTAAATGTCGTTCAAGTGATTTTGCTGATAGGGCATTGCAGGGTTAATTTGGATGATTCCCTGACGTAGCTTGTAGGTAACTCTGTTAGCTCCGCCAAAAAAATCATTAATCACGTTGATGCCTTCTTCTTCAAGGATCTCGGTGACCAGATCTGATGCTGCGCCATGAGTGTTTTGGTAATCACCCCAGCTGACGGGAGGGAGGTCTGGATGGCCTGTTAATACAACTTCCTTACAGACATCAGATACTTTAGCAGGCAGCTGTCCGGAAAGTAGAGCAAGGAATACGAATACAGTTATTTTTCGCAAATGCTTGTCCTTTATTGTTCTGTCACTAGTCGATCTAAGTCTCCCAAGCAGGCTCATCATATCAGAAATTATAGAAGTGTGTTGTATGACTATTGAACTACGTTATCTTAAGGATGGTTGTAAAATAAAAGACAGTGATCAATGTATATCGGCGCGAATAAACAGCGAAGGGTACTGGTGTTCGTTCCGGGTGAGAAATAGATTCTACCGGCGTTGTATGGATGGCTCTGTGGTAAAAGGGGCAGAGGCGCTCACGATGTCAGCGGCGCTGGTAAAAAAAGTGCATGAAGAGTTTGAATTGTGGGTTCAAGGTGTTGCCTGTAATGATTTGACCATAAAGGCGAGCCAGGGTTTGACGACTCTGGATTATGAAAATCAAGCCAGGCTTTATCGTGTAGTGTATCCGGAAGAGGTATCCATACTACCGCCAGACCGTTATAGCGATATTGTGTTGATGCCGGCCATTGGTTGCCCTAATCGGCGATGCACCTTCTGTGCTTTTTATAAAGACAAACCCTACAAAATTTTAAGTGAACAGGCTTTCACTGATCACCTGACCGCTGTGAAACAATTGTATAGAGGTAAGGTCTCGTCATCTCCTGGTGTATTTCTCGGCTCAGCTAATGCAATGGCGTTATCGCAAAGGCGTCTGATGTTTTGTCTTGAGGTGATAAAGGAAAAACTGGGTACATTCAAACGAGAGATTGGCTCATTTATAGATCCAGACTTCAGTGCAAAGCGCAGCGCTGAGGATTGGAGTGAATTAAGAGAAGCAGGACTTCGTCATATAGTTGTGGGTCTGGAAACGGGTTGGAGTGAACTGAGAGCCAGCCTGGGTAAGGCGGGAGATTTAACTAAGTGTGTCTCGACTATTAATACTGCCCGAGGGTCTGGTGTTAGCATTGGCCTGACAATATTGGCGGGTGCTGCTCCCAGACAGCAGAGGATGGAAAATCTGAAGCAAACAATGATGACCATCGAAAATCTTGAGCTAACCAGCGAAGACCTCATTTATTTATCACCTCTAAGTAGGGATGGAGTCGTCGTTAAAGGTGCGATAGATGAGCAGAAGGAGATGAAGGAAGTGTTTTCTGCTGTTACTGAAGCCAGGATTATTCCTTACCAGATGAATCGTTTTCAATACTTTATGTAGCTGAAAGTCAGATGTCTTTTAATTGCTCATCAAGGATGTTGACTTCGAACATGAAATGCGTAGAATGCGCTGCTCTTCCACGGACGATCTCCAACGAGAAAGCCAACGTTAACTG
>NZ_LUTV01000006.1:361490-366490 GCF_001646945.1 Endozoicomonas ascidiicola | reverse complement strand
TAAGTTCCGACCTGCACGAATGGCGTAACGATGGCCACGCTGTCTCCACCCGAGACTCAGTGAAATTGAAATCGCTGTTAAGATGCAGCGTATCCGCGGCTAGACGGAAAGACCCCGTGAACCTTTACTATAGCTTCACAGTGGATTTTGATGTTGCTTGTGTAGGATAGGTGGGAGGCTTTGAAGCGWKGACGCYAGTTMDYGTGGAGYCAAYCTTGAAATACCACCCTGGCAATATTGGAGTTCTAACCCAGGTCCTGAAACGGGATCGGGGACATTGTGTGGTGGGTAGTTTGACTGGGGCGGTCTCCTCCCAAAGAGTAACGGAGGAGCACGAAGGTTGGCTAAGTACGGTCGGACATCGTACGGTTAGTGTAATGGCACAAGCCAGCTTGACTGCGAGAGGTACATCTCGAGCAGGTACGAAAGTAGGTCATAGTGATCCGGTGGTTCTGAATGGAAGGGCCATCGCTCAACGGATAAAAGGTACTCCGGGGATAACAGGCTGATACCGCCCAAGAGTTCACATCGACGGCGGTGTTTGGCACCTCGATGTCGGCTCATCACATCCTGGGGCTGAAGCCGGTCCCAAGGGTATGGCTGTTCGCCATTTAAAGTGGTACGCGAGCTGGGTTTAGAACGTCGTGAGACAGTTCGGTCCCTATCTGCCGTGGACGTTGGAAGTTTGAGAAGAGCTGCTCCTAGTACGAGAGGACCGGAGTGGACGGACCACTGGTGTTCGGGTTGTGTCGCCAGACGCATTGCCCGGTAGCTATGTTCGGACGGGATAACCGCTGAAAGCATCTAAGCGGGAAGCCCCCTTCAAGATGAGACTTCCCTGGGCACTAGATGCCCCTGAAGAGCCGTTAAAGACTATGACGTTGATAGGTTGGGTGTGTAAGTGCTGTGAGGCATTGAGCTAACCAATACTAATGACTCGTGCGGCTTGACCATATAACGCCAAAGCGATTTGAACACGGTTGTGAGTTACGAGTTATGAGTAACGAGGCAACAGTAAAAGCCATACGCAGTAGCAGTAGCAGTAGAGTGTAAAGCAAGAAAACAGCTTAATTTATTATGGATTCCGGAGTATGGGAAGTGAGACTCAAAACTCACAGCCCATAACTCAAACCAGTTACGCCTGACGACCATAGAAAGTTAGAACCACCTGATCCCATCCCGAACTCAGCAGTGAAATGACTTATCGCCGATGGTAGTGTGGGGCTTCCCCATGTGAGAGTAGGTCATCGCCAGGCACTAATTAGATAACCCCAATAGAGCAATCTGTTGGGGTTTTTACTGTGTGTATAAAAATAATTACTGGTATCTATCTATCGTATACACAAAAAACTGTTCTGGCTTTTAAAGGTAACTGCTCAAAATTTGGTGGTGGATTTCGCCGTGATGTCTCTGTAGCCCAGTAGAATCAAATCAATGAAGAACTTTCAGATAGTGTGTTTTTACCACCAAAAAATGAGCAGTTACCTTTTGAAGTTGCTATAATTGGCTTTTCCCTCGATTTCTAGTACCTATTTAGAGTTTTGGTAATTTTTTCTTCATCAACTGTCTTCAATTCGCATAGCTTATTTGCTAATTCTTCCACTTCATCTTGCTTTAACTTCTTGAACTTGTCGGTAAGTACTGGCTGGAGAGCTTTTATGGCCTGCTCTCTTTCTCCGTCTTTAAATGATAGACGCATTTCACCGAAGCCAGAGTCGCCATCAGTAGTACTTTCTTCCAGCTGGGCATATTTATTTAATATATTATAAACTTGGGTTTCTAAAGGGATTTTATCCAGCAAAGAAGACTGGGCTGCCAAATTAAGGGGTGAGCTTTGTCTATTAATAGGGGTGGCACTGCTCGACTCTCGTTTGTTGATATGATGTCCTGGTCGTTCATTAGTATTTGTTGGAGAAGTAAGATTAGATTTCAGTGTATGCCGGTCTTGATCTTCTTCGATAGGCCTAGGGGTGGTCTGTTGAGGTGAAACTAGAATATAATTCAGGGTTATTTTTGCTTGGTCAACAGTTTGGGAAGCTTCCAAGAGTTGCAAGCCTTTTTCATAGCCATCGAATAGAGCCTGTGTATTATGGTAAGTACCCTGATCGGACTTCATATTGAATGCGTATTGATAATATGAAATAAAGCTACTTAGAGCTTTCAGGTCAACTTTAGCTACGTTCATTGAATAATTGCCTCGCTCCTCTATCCAAGCAAGGTCTTCCGATTCGATTGATCGATCAGTCGAATCGTCGGCAATAAAAAATTCAAGGCTTCCTTCGATCTCATTACGTGGGTCAAAATAAGAAAATTGCTGATCGGCTAATTCATTAAGAGCTGGCTGTCGGGGATCAACTTGTTCGCCATAGTCAGTGCTGCTAGTGCTTACAGGGCTTGGTAGAGCTTGAGTTTCATAAGTTAAAGTTACAGTATCAAGGATCTGTTTGCCTTCTAGAAACTTTCTGAGACCTTCTGTTGTTATACCAGAAACGTCCGTATATGGCAGATCACTAAATACGTCTAGAGCCTTAATGGATAATGCGTATTTTTCAATTGCTGTCTGAGTATCAGTCGCTAACTTAACGCTTTCTTCTTTGGCAGTTTCTAACTCGTTTTGTAACGTATTCTTTGCCAAGGTAGCCTTAGTTAGCTCCTTGGATAGAGTTCCTCTCGCATCTTTTATCTTTCCTCGTTCATGTTGATAGTCAGGGGAAAGTCTTCGGAAAATTTTATGTTTGCCTAAAACACCAAGCTTTTTCTTTTCTTTAAGAACTGCTTGCTCAGTGGATTTTTTATCAACCTCTTTTTGTAGATTTAATGCTTTTGTTTTAGATTCTTCTATCTGGTCGGTTAATGAGTATATTTCATTTAACTTGTCATGATAATTCTTTACGCCATCAGGGATTTTTCCAAGTTCATTTTCTAGCGATTCCACGCATTCTTTTGTAGATTGAGTTGTTCTGTTATAAGCATTGGAGTGTGTATCTAATGTTTTTTTAATACATTTCTCTACCATAGGTGATAGCGTCTGAATTGTATCTAGGGAATTTTTAGTTTCTTTGAGGTTGCTGGGGTGAGGTTTTACTGATGTCAGGACAATACCCCAGACTTTGAAAATTAGACTGCCTAAAGCTTGCTTATTATTCTTAAAGCTTTTTTTAGAAACAGCTTCAATAGCATCAGTCCAATCAGTGGTAAATCGACACTTCGCACCCAAAGCAATATCGGCTGGAATACTCCTTATATCTGATTGTTCCATGTGGGTTTCTAGCTGCTCTACTACTCTGTCGCAACGGTGGTCTATCATTGATTGAATGTCTTTTCTAGTATCTTTATTAAGTTGGTCTTGGATATTACTGAATCTACCAGATAGTTGGCGCAGTTTATCAGGGGTTCCTGCCATTATCAGTTCATTGGAGAAATATTTTTTAATATCTTTATTGATTTGTTTTTTTAGTCCTTTTACTTTGATAAATTCATTGTTATTCTTTGTCTGATCGGTCTTGCATTCATCAACTAGCCCAAGTAGTGCTCTCTCAATTCCGGAATCAGATCCATCGTCATTTTCTTTTATAGTCAAGTGAGTGGTTGCTTTTGATAGGATTTCTGCACGCTTTTTTGCTAAATTGGTTTGAAACTCATGTTTGTTCTTTGATTGTTTAATTGATTGTGTGTTTTGAAAAAATCTTTTTACAGATCTTTCTTTGAAATTTACCGATTTGTTGATTTCTCCTTTGTGATTGAATACTGAAGTTATTTTGTTGTTTTCATCGACTCCTTTGTAATCTTGATCAGGTTTCTGTTCAGATGGTATGTTATCAAACTTGAAAGTGCTTGGTGGTAATAAAGGTTCCATTTTTATATATCCATGATTATTTTATTTTCTATCGTAGCTAATATCGTTAATTGGTTTATTGATTGGTCATTTCTATGACTTATTTAATATAGCTAAGTAGTTAATACTTTGTAATCGGATATTTAGTTTATTTGACCAGAAAGTAGTTCAAACCTTTGGTAGCCAAGCCTTAAGTCAGTGGTATCGCAAGATTTATGCTCTGAAAAATAGTCGAAAGCAAACTATCACCTACTTATCAATTTTTTAATTGAATGATCGGTGGAGACGATTTGAACTAGTTTTTATGTAGATACTTTTTAGAGAAAATTGTCATGGATGGACAACTCCGGATAACGATTACATTCCTCTGCTATTTTCTTGGCGGGCGCTCACTGTGGCCGCGGTCGGAGGCATTAAGTGCTGGTGTTTCTGATATGAGTGGCTGGCTTTTGTAGGGCTACCGGGTTTGAGGCGATCTGGCTAGGGCTATTGGGAGGAACCTGATTGAACTGGCTTCTTGTGGCTCGTCGTTTAAGAATATACAGTGTAGTTGCAAACGATTCTTTGACGCTTCCGGAATTTTTTCCAACTGGTTCTCCGATCTGAAGTATATCCTGCAACCGGTCAGTGCTGGCTTTATCCTGATTTTCTTTTTTACACCAGTTCAGGATTGGTAGCTGGCAGCAAGCTCTTTGAATCAGTTTTTGGCTTTGACTACGAGCTAGCTGTCAGATCTTTTGGGACATTCATAATCTTAATTGAGTTTAATTACAGTAAATGGTTGATTAGCTAGCAGTTTTTTGCCATCTATTTATCACCCCTCCGCACGTGCACTAGGAGGCTGACCGAGAATAGCCAAATCAGTTATGATAAACCTCAAAACCAAATATAATGATGCCAAATGTCTCCACCTCCAAAATTCAAGGATAGCCCTGTTGAGTTCAACCAGCATTTGCTGTTTCCAACCAACATCTTTGACCTGCTTCCCAGCGACCACGATTGCTTTACCTACGAACTGCTCTTTCAGAGAATCGACACTTTAGAAGTCGAAAAAAAATACCATCATCTCRGCCAGCATGCGTACCCTCCAAAGCTGATTGTCTCTATCTTAATTTACGCTTACAGCCATGGTGTTTTCAGTTCCCGGGAAATTGAACGACGATGC
>NZ_LUTV01000006.1:355697-357030 GCF_001646945.1 Endozoicomonas ascidiicola | reverse complement strand
TTTAATGATGAAATGGAATCAATAAAATTCTGGAAGAGTTCAGATTGCATATCACTCCCCTACCACGTTGATTTTATAGGAGTTTAGCTGATTCAACCATTAACGGTAACTTAGCCTTTGCCAGTGGTTTTTGAGCACATACTTCAAGTGTTACTTACCAGCCCCTACTGGGGATCCTTCACTTACATTTTTGTATTCCACAGGTCTTCCTTTTTATTGATGAACTCGTGGGTATCCATCACTTACATTTTCGTATCCCTCAGGTCTACCTTTTTTATTCGTTTGACAGTAATAATGTAGTGACATTGTGTATTGAGCTTGCATTGGAGTAGGATATTTATCGCGAGGAAAGCGGTTCTGGTAGTAAGAAAAAGCGGTGCAAGTTGTATCTCGCTCATCGTTGTCATTACAACTTGGGAGAGGGTTCCATCTTACCGGTTTATCTATCATCTTCCAATATGGATTATTTTCTCTCTTACAACAAAATACCCATTCTGAACTTAAGTATGGGAATCCACTGTTGGCATCTACGCATCTCATTATTTTTATATCCGGAGGTGGAACTGTAGTTGTGGTTGGTTTTTCTGTAGTTGTCGTTGGTTTATCTGTAGTTATCTTTGATTCTTCTCTCGTCATTACCTCTTTCATCCAGTCTGGATTATTATTTGGTATATTGTACGAGGGTTCTGTGGTTAGCATTGATTCTACTGTGTCGATTTTGCTAGTCACTCCAGCAGAGTGTTGATTGACAAAAGGTCTTGGTGTTGAGCTGGTTATATTTCTCTCTTCTAATGCAGTAGAAGGCGCAGTTGATGCTATACCAAACCCTGCCCCCGTAGCAACTCCTAGCAATATTATTGAACCAACAATAGTTTTTATTGGATTATGAAGTAAATAATTACATTTTTTTGATCCAAAACATGGATTAGCGACTGGAGTTTCAGAAGTATCAGCGTCAAGTTGCGGAACTGAACAATACACAGTGTCTGCTCTAGAAGACATCGCGTGCGATTCCATTATATATACCTTTTATAATAAGACACATTTTAGTGGATGTCAGGATAGTTCTGGCCGGTAATTTGTCAAGATAGCTTTTTTTCGAACCTGCAGCTTCCGACAATTATACGACGATACAAACATATGCCATGTAAATGTATTCAAAAATATTCAAGACAAAAGAAAAACCGCAGCTCCTTTCGCTGGAAAAAAACCACTATATTTACCCTGAAAAACTTGGCTATTTATTGATGTATCAAAGACCATGCTTACTTTAAATTCGTCTGCAATAGCTCGAAACAAATAATCCCAATAGTAAATCATCATGGCAAGAAAC
>NZ_LUTV01000006.1:353472-355220 GCF_001646945.1 Endozoicomonas ascidiicola | reverse complement strand
AATCATCATGGCAAGAAACAAACATGTGATTTTTTCCACTAATTTCTGGCGTTTTTCAATTTTTCTATCATCCTCTTAAACATGTTCCTCTGATGTAAAACCGGCATGAATCAAAAGCTCCCGAAAATTCCATCGAATAATGCTCTCTTAAAAGAGAACACCAAGCTTCATAAAAAAATTCAGATCTGCGGATGAAAGTTGCCTGCTTGGCTGAGCGTTGTCGTAACCTGGAAGAAATGGCCAATAAAAACAGTCAGAACAGCAGTAAGCCACCATTGTCTGATGGTTGTCAAAAATCCTCCAAGAACAGTAACTGTGAAAATGAATCTCCCGTTGATGAAAATTCTGATTCATCAACCGACACACCTAACCCTAAAAGTCTAAGACAGCCGTCTGGCAATAAACCCGGAGGACAAAAAGGGCATCAGGGCTCTTATCTTAAACAGGTCGACAACCCCGACTACATCAAGTGTTACAAGGTTAACGAGTGCCATTATTGTCAGGCTCGACTTTAGATTTTCCATAGAACGGAAGTTTGGTCAGATTGCATAATTTCAAAATACCTGAATTCGTATCATAAGTGCATAACCTCTGTAATCAACTGATCGCCACACACCTTTGAATTGAATCAAGACTCAGGGGTATTCTGTAAAGCGACTAAACCATACAGAGGAGCCAAGAATGGCCTATACACACCTGAGCCTTGAAGAGAGACATTATACCGAACTTCAACTGAAAGAAGGAGTCTCTCAAAACAAGATTGCCAAGGTTTTAGGACGTTCACAGAGCACGTTTTCCCGAGAGCTGGGTCGCGTAATACCGGGCAAAGAGGTTACCGACACCAGCAAGCCCATGGAAAAGCTAAAGAACGTCATATGGAAAAGGCTAAATCTATTAAGCTCACTGATGAGATCAAGTGCCGGATTGCACGAGATATCAAGGATGATTGGAGTCCCGAGCAAGTCGCAGGAAGACTCGAAAAGGAAGATATCATAAAGCTACATCATGAGACGGTTTACCAGTTCATCTTGGACCTAAATCCTGCAATCGACTTCCCAGACGACAAATACCTAACGGGCTGAGCATTTTGTTTTCCTGCCATCCCATTTATTGAGTGAAATTCATACGGCCAAGCCTATTTAAGTCATATCAGTAGGTCGTTTTTCATACAAATCATTCCTGGTTCTATTTTCAGCCCACGACAACGCCTTCCACATACGCAGAATGTTTGTTTTTTGAACGACTATTTGTGACTATTTAAAGGCAGTCACCAACCGCCAACCAGGCATCCCATTCCGTTTTATAAAGAACGTCCTTATTGCTGCCAATGGTCAACTGTCTTCCACCTGTTAACAGTTGTCCGGCAACCCGTATCATGTAGCAGCGAATACTTTCCGGCTCCCACTTTATCAGTTGGCGATTCCCGCTGAGCATCGTCATCCAGCGGGTCGTGTTGTATGCCAGTATTGCACATTGCATAAGTGCGCTGTTCGCCATGACATCTGCGGTTTTGATCTGCCCGAGTGCCATCTGGTTTTTGCTCTCTTCTATCCAGGTTTCACAGGTTGCCCGTTTGCCATAGGTCTTATGAATCTCCCATGCACTCAGTGATTCCGTCGTTACGTTGCAGAAATAGTCATACTCTGGCTTCGGGTCTAACAATTCACCTTGAGCTTTCTCTGGTTTGCTTTCTTTTATTTGATGAACAGCAACAAAGCGGCGTGCCCGATCCCAGTCGCCGCAACGAT
>NZ_LUTV01000006.1:347247-350967 GCF_001646945.1 Endozoicomonas ascidiicola | reverse complement strand
GCGATGTTGACCACACGGACACACAGAGCCTGTCATACACAGCTGGTGCGGCCGATTATCTGGGCAACTTCTCGATCACATTAGCGGATGACACCACTACCGATGGCACCGGTCAAGTCGATTGGAACTTTGATGTGGTTGACAGTGACATCGATTATCTGGCAGAAGGTCAAACCCTCACGCAAACCTATACGATCACCGTATCCGACGGCGAAGGCGGTACCGTAGATCAGGACATTGTCATCACCCTGACMGGTACTAAYGATGCRCCTATTATGACCGCAGCCACGAACGTCACTGGTGAAATCACAGAAATTGTCGMCAAYGATGCCGGAGAACTRACCTCTACCCTCTCCGACAGSGGCAGCTTTACCATAGCCGACGTTGAYCRAGRGGATACTCAAAGCGTGACCTATACCAGTGCCAGTAGCRCATATCTGGGCAGTTTCAGTGTCACTGTAGGAGACGATACCACCGGGGATGGCTCCGGTCGTATCGACTGGAATTTTGATGTTATTGATAGTGACATTGATTATCTTGKCGCCGGTCAGACGCTAACCCAAACCTATACTGTCACCGTATCTGATGGCGAAGGCGGTACCGTGGATCAGGATATTGTCATCATCCTGACCGGTACTAACGATGCACCCACAATTACCGCAGCCACGAACGTCACCGGTGACATCACAGAAATTGTCGACAATGATGCTGGAGAACTGACCTCTACCCTCTCCGACAGCGGCAGCTTTACTATTTCCGACGCTGTCACGGATACTCAAAGCGTGTTCTTTGCCAGTGCCGGTAGCGCATATCTGGGCAGGTTCAGGCCCTCTATAGGAGACAATACAACCGGGGATGGCTCCGGCCGTATCGACTGGAATTTTGATGTTGCTGATAGCGATATCGATTATCTGGCCGCCGGTCAGACGCTAACCCAGACTTATACAATCACAGTGTATGACGGCATCGGCGACACCGTTGATCAAGACATCGTCATTACCCTCACCGGCACTAACGATGCACCAACAATTAGCTCAATCATCAACGTTACCGGTGCAATCACGGAAATAACCGACGGTGGCAGTGGCGAAAATGTCACAGTACATGTTGAATCCGGTAGCTTTGTGATCANAATCATCAACGTTACCGGTGCAATCACGGAAATAACCGACGGTGGCAGTGGCGAAAATGTCACAGTACATGTTGAATCCGGTAGCTTTGTGATCACTGATCAGGATATTACTGATAGCCACTTTRTCAGCGTCAGTGCTAATGGCAGTGATTATCGAGGAAACCTGAGTCCAAGTATTAATAACATTACCGGTCAAGTCGATTGGGATTTTGAGGTGTCTGATGGTGACATTGATTATCTCGCCGCCGGTCAAACCCTCACGCAAACCTATACGGTCACTGTATCCGACGGCGCAGGTGGTAGCGTGGATCAGGACATTGTCATCACCCTGACCGGTACTAACGATGGGCCAACAACCGCTGATAACACGCTAAACATACTGGAAGATAATAGCTATAACTTTACTGCAGAAGACTTTCGCTTCAATGATGTCGACACTAGAGATTCATTACAGAGCATTAGAATTACTCAGATTCCAACTGCGGGTTTTCTGACTCTTAATGGTGAAAATGTTACAAACGGCCAGGATATTATTTTTTCTGATCTCGTAAATCTCGAATTTACACCAGATGTGGGGGATAATTTCAACGGCGATGATTATGCTAGCCTAGAATTTAGCGTCAGCGACGGCTTGATAAGTAGTTCAACGCAAACTCTGACGTTCAATGTGGCATCAGTCAACGATGCACCCACTGCAATAGACAGTACTAAAACTATTAATGAAGATACTAATTACACATTCCAGGCAGCAGACTTTGGTTTTAGTGATGTAGATAGTGATGACACACTTCAGTCCATTACCATTGCTCAAATTCCCACCGCTGGCACACTGACTCTGAATGGTGCTGCAGTCACCGCCGGTAAGGTTATCGCATTTTCAGATATCGGCAATCTTTCATTTTTACCGGCCAGCAATGCCAACGGGAATAACTATGCGGACCTGCAGTTCAGCGTCAGTGATGGAGCATTGAGCAGTGAGTTGCAAACCATGACATTCAATGTCATTCCGGTAAATGATGCTCCGACATCAATAAGCACCACTAAAACTATTAATGAAGATTCCAGTTATACATTCAATGCCGCAGACTTTAATTTTAGTGATGTTGATACGGGGGATACCCTGCAATCGATTACTATTACTCAATTACCGACTGGTACCTTGAGGCTCTCTGGCGCATTAGTCAGTCTCAACCAAACCATCGCACACAGTCAACTTGGCAACCTTACGTATCAACCGAATACTAATGCTCATGGCACCTCCTATGCTAATTTACAGTTTACGGTCAATGACGGTATTGTAGATAGTGCAGCCCAATCTATCGTGTTCAATGTGTCGTCAGTGAATGATGCGCCCACTATAACTTCCATCATCGATGTCAACGGGGCAATTACAGAACTTACTGATGGGCATTCTAATGAACATGATTTCAACCATACAGAGACAGGAAGTTTCAATTTTGGTGATGTCGATCTCAGTAATCAGACTATAACATCTTGGCCTTCAGCTAGTGATTATAAAGGCACTTTCACCCCGACCATATCTAACAATAGTGGAGGAGATGGTAGTGGTCGCGTCACATGGAACTTTGAAGTAAGCGATAATGCCCTCGACGATTTAGCTGCAGGTCAAGTACGCACACAAGTCTACACCGTTCAGCTTAGTGACGGTAACGGAGGATTTGTTCAACAAAACGTGTCGATTACCCTTTACGGTCGTAGTGATGCAGTAAATTCAACAATAATCAGCAGTACAGACTTGCCCGACACTTATGGGTCAAAATCTTTAGGTACTCCCCTTACCCTTGATACTTGGTCATATGGTGATCTTCAGAGTATAGGGAGTACCAATTTAGAGATTGAGCACATTAGTAACATTAACTTCACTCATAGCGGCGGCGGAACGATATATGGATTTTCTCAGAATCCTAACGATCCTACCCAGTATATGCTGGCTAGTGGGACAAGCTTTTCAGGTTCGCAAGGACCATATGATCTTTATTACCACGTATTTATAAAATATATTACCTTTTCCAAATCTGGTAGCGAAACTTACATCACCATAGATGATGCGTTTATGCTATGTCCCAATGGAGGAGAGGTAGTTGATAGTGGAGGAGGGTCATATACATCTGCACAGAAAAATTTAGCTCACACACAGCTTGAATCTGTTCAAGATGGAGAGTGGCTAGATATGCCTGCTGATGATGGTGGTATGTATAACCATATGGACTCGGACGATATGAGTCCAAGTAATCTGAGTCATAGAATATCATTAATAGAATCACACAACACGAATGATAGCAATAACCTTGAAATAGAAGGAACCAGCGGAGCTAACACCCTCATCGGTGATGACRGTGGTGACGATATTATCTTTGGTGCAGGTGGCAACGATACAATGACTGGCRGAGATGGCAGCGATACTTTTGTATGGAAAATCGCTGAYGGAGGAACCGCAGGAGCCCCCGCCGTAGATACAATCACCGATTTCACTACCGGTAGTGGTGGTGATGTATTAGATATCAGCGACCTTCTAGTAAGTGAAAGTTCAGCTACCCTTGGTCAATACCTTAACTTCCAGTTTTCTG
>NZ_LUTV01000006.1:341040-345492 GCF_001646945.1 Endozoicomonas ascidiicola | reverse complement strand
GGAACTCTACATATAACGAATAAGCATTAAGAAACTTCGATGGTTATATGGGCTCTTGAAGCCTTTGATACCAAGGCGAAAGGTACTTTCCGGCTAAGCACTAAGTAAACACATTCCTTTGCCTTATGGCACACCCTCTCACCATACATTTCGCCGGGTGTTCGCCCGACTTGATCCAGATGAGTTTCGCGAATGTTTTATCAAGTGGGTTGGCCTGATTGCAGAACGCACCACCGGTGAAGTGATTGCCATTGATGGTAAAACTCTGCGTCGCTCTTATGACAAACAAGACGACAAAGCCGCTATACACATGGTTAATGCTTGGGGAAGCAGCACTGGTATGGTGTTGGGGCAATTAAAGACATCCGCTAAATCCAATGAGATAACCGCCATCCCCGCGCTTCTGGATGTTCTCGAAATCAGTGGTTGCATCGTTACTATCGACGCAATGGGTTGCCAGAAGGAAATTGCCAAAAAAATCCGCGCAGGCGGTTGCTGATTATTTGTTGGCTGTAAAAGGTAACCAGCCAACACTCTACGACGATATCAAGTTGTTTTTGAACGATCTAACGTCAAGAGACACTTTGCCAGAACATGTCGATTACAACGAAACTCTTGAAAAAGGGCATGGGAGAATCGAAATCCGTCGCTGCTGGGTTAGTTCAAGACTGGACTGGCTTGTGCAGAAAAAAGACTGGGTGAGTGCTCAGCCTGAATAATGTAACTCCTTGGAAAGTCACGTTACTCAAGGGATCAAGCATTTTATGTGCTTTATATAGGCACATCTCATCAGTAGAACCAGCAGTATTTATGCCCCTTAGGCAAGCAAGACTTCGCGCACATAATTCATACATCAATCAGGCGGAGCACCCGACTGGGTAGACTTATCGATGCTCGGGGTCGTAGAAAGTGAGCGGCATGAAGGTGACAAGATCACGATAGAGCGTCGGTATTTTATCGCTAGCCACCTGTGCAGTGCCATGAAATTCATGGAGTCTGTACGTGCTCACTGGTCGGTGGAGAGTGTGCCGCAGGTACACAAATTGGCTGCATAAGGATAAGCAGCTGAGTTGTGAAAAGCTCACGGAGAGATGGTGGTAGACCCACCGGAGTCTGTTGTCGGAAACCGGCTCCAAACCGCCTCAAGCTGCTGGTGTAAAGAGCATTGGTAGTGAGCGTTGAGGAAACGGCAACCCATGAGGTTGTCAGGTGTGATACAGAGAGGTGAGTTAAGGCGAACCTATGTGGACGCGTCGTAATCCAGAGACTGACATCAAAACCGGGGGCGTTTCTATCTCCCGGGATCAGTTTGCAAGTGAATTCCGAATGCTGTGCAAGCGGTGTCCGGCGTATAGTGGGCACGACTCTGTATTGGGCTTTACGTGGGAACTGCGGGAACCTGTCATCACGATGTTTAAGGGAGAAGTACAAGTCACTGAATTGATGAGTATGAGAGTACCGATACCCTAAAGGGCACAAGTGCGTGATACAGGGGCGGAGCTGCCCGTAGTAGCGAGGATGTGCCTGTAATGGGTACGGAGCAAAGGGGCAGCGTCAGGCTGCTTTTGGTTGGCATACAACTGTCGTTGACAGGAGGAGATGCCGAGTGAAAGCGAAGCCATTTACCATTGATAAATGGAAGGTGCGAAGGGCTTTCGAGTTGGTGAAAGCCAACAAGGGAGCCGCAGGTGTTGATGATCAGTCATTGGYTGACTATGAAACAAACTTGAAGGATAACCTTTATAAACTCTGGAACCGGATGTCGTCTGGCAGTTATTTTCCATCGCCAGTGAARGCGGTCGCGATACCAAAGAAGTCGGGAGGTGAACGTATTCTGGGTATACCAACGGTTGAAGACCGTATTGCTCAGATGGTGGTGAAACTGGAGTTTGAACCTCAGGTTGAACCCTATTTCCTTCCTCATTCCTATGGTTACAGACCAAGCAGGTCGGCATTAGATGCAATAGGAGTAACACGGAGACGCTGCTGGGAATACGACTGGGTTCTGGAATTTGATATCAAAGGTCTGTTTGACAACATTCCTCATCATCTGTTGATGACGGCAGTTCGTAAGCATACCAGTAACCCGTGGGTGATACTGTATATTGAGCGCTGGCTGACAGCGCCGTTACAGCAAGCGGATGGTGAATTAACTGAGAGAATCAAGGGCACTCCTCAGGGAGGTGTTATCAGTCCGGTTCTCAGTAATCTGTTCCTGCATTATGTATTTGATAAATGGATGCAGAAACACCACCCGAATATCCCGTGGTGCAGGTACGCTGATGACGGCTTGGCACATTGCAAGAGTGAGGCTCAGGCGAAAACATTACTGGAGCTGCTTGAGAAGAGGTTCAGGCAATGTGGGCTTGAGCTTCACCCTCAGAAGACCAAGATCGTGTACTGTAAAGATGGTCAGCGGAAGGGGGTATATGAAAACACGACATTTGACTTTCTGGGTTACACCTTCAGGCGAAGGCTTTGCAAAAACCGTAAGCATAACAGTCTCTTTGTGAGCTTTACGCCAGCGGTCAGCAAGGTAAATCAAAAAGCCATGCGACGCAAAATTCGCAAGATGTGTATCAGAATGCGAACGGATTTGAACATAGCGCAATTGGCGGGTTGGTTGAACCCTATGTTGTCAGGTTGGCTGGCGTACTATGGGCGATATTATCGATCGGCATTGTATAGCGTGTTCAGGCACCTGAATAAAGCACTGGTAAGATGGGCAAGGCGGAAATTTAAGCCTCTGCGTCATCGAAAGACAAGAGCGATGAAATTTCTGGAAGAGATTTCAAAGCGTTGTCCCCGTTTATTTGCTCATTGGAGAGCAGGAATGGTAGGTGGTTTTGCCTGATGGGAGCCGTATGAGCTGAGAGGTTCACGTACGTGTCTGCGAGAGGCTGAGGGGGAGGTTCCCTCGGTCTACTCACCATAGTCTGCACTGGTGTCTTGATATAGGATTTCGTGAGGATGAATCACGAATTCGTAAAGATCATGGCCCGGAAAACATGGCTATTTTTCGACAGATGTCATTGAACATGCTCAAACAGGAAAAGACAGAGAAAGTAGGAATCTATACCAAAAGGCTTTTGGCGTCTGCCAGTGATGCTTATTTAGAACTGCTTTTGTCTGGGCAAATTTGACTTCTGGTCAAATGAGATTGCCCTGTCCTACGAAGTTGCACTTGCCTTAAGCTAGTGGTTATCATCGGTGAACTAATTCAGCTCCAGAACCGATGCTGATTTATCCACAGAGGACTTTCACTCCATTAGTTCATACCATGCCGAGCGTACCAAGACCCTTCCGAGTAGCAGGTATTCAGTTTATGGCTATCCTCTTCTATGTTTTGAACATTTGCTCCCGGTGAATTTAACTCCAGCAGATATTCGTCAAGCCTGATATATCGGAGGCTCTAACTTTCCCATCCCCATCTTCGATACCATTGTATTGAACTAATAGAGTCAGAGATTGTCACTATATGTAATGACCACTGCAAATTATTATTGGTATTTATAATATATGGAATCTCGCTCCCCTTACTGGCCTCCCCGTCAACCTCAAACCTCCTCCTTTAATGATCAGTACGTAGAAAAACATCGGCTATCTTATGCTCAGGTCGTTAAGAAACCCACGAGAATCATACAACAATCACAACAATCACAACAATCACAACAATCACAACAATCACAAGGACAACCAGCCCCTATCCCCTATTCCTTTGATTATCAGTCCGCAGAAAAACATCGACCATCTTATGCTCTGGCGGTTAAGAAACAGGTGGGAATCATACAGCACTCACAAGAACAGCCAGCCCCTCGGCCCTATTTGTCGAAGGCAAACCATGACCGTCCCGACCACAAATTGTATCAAGGGTTTCAAGCAGTGTCCTGTCGAAACATATCCAATGTTAAGTCAGGAAGATGTTATCTACAACAAGGTGATCAACAGCATATCAAGGCGGGGTTTAAATCCTTAAAACAGGATCCAAAACAAGCTCTCAACATCTCAGAAGAGATATTGACTCAGGGTGCCAATCTTTCTCTTTCTGACACTCAACAGGCATACCAGTTAAAAATGAGAGCACTCTTTCGGTTAAGACGCATTGATGCTTGTCTGAATATATTTGAAACATTGAAGCAGCACAAAATTCCATTAAATAACGGATTATTGATGACAAAAGGCAGAGCGCTTCAGGCTAAGTTCAGATTCACGGAAGCACTTCCTGTTTTTCAAAAGCTTTATAAAAACTCAACAAAGGAAAACGAAAAAAAAGTTAATGGACTGGCCCTTGGTCGGCAATACCAGGATATGGGACATCATCAAAAGGCGCTGACGATCTTTAGGGAGCTGCGCACCGTCCACTCCGGGCATGAAGACAAGCCCTGTAACGACAAGGACATAGAGCTAAGCCTTGGCCGGCTATACCAGGACATGGGACAGCTTCAGAAGGCG
>NZ_LUTV01000006.1:337928-339313 GCF_001646945.1 Endozoicomonas ascidiicola | reverse complement strand
CCCTGCTACGACAAGGACATAGAGCTAACCCTTGGCCGGCTATACCAGGACTTGGGACAGCTTCAAAAGGCACTGACGATCTTTCAGAGGCTGCGCGCCCACTACTCCGAGGATGAAAGCACTCCCTGTAACGACAAGGTCGTTGAACTGGCCCTTGCCAATCATTATATCGAATTAAAGGACTGGTATCAGTTCGACCAAATGCAGCTTGATGAAAAAGGCTTTACTGGGCCAGAAGTGGACTTGTCTATCAGCATCCGTTACTTCAGAGAATGCATTTATTCTTTTCAAGATAAAGAAGTTCCAGAGCTTTTGAACAAAGCCATTCATCATGCAGAAGTTGCAATAGAAAAAAGTCAGTCTCTCGATGCTTCATCTTTTAGTCAGCTAGGACACTGCATTCGTATCGTAGAAGCACTACCAGCATCGTATACTTTTCTAATAGATAAATTGAAACAGTATTGTTCTAATTACTTATTTGACAAAGCAAACAAACTAGACACTAACAGGAAGGACCAGCCCAAAGATGAAGTTTGGAGGGACGCAGAACATGCTTTTTTAGAAAGATTATCACGCGATGCCCGGGTTTGAAATAACCCCTAAGAATTTGAACTTTCCTGATTTAGCAAGGGCTGCAAAGAAATAGAGAAACTATAGTGCTTTAATCATTGACCTCTAATATAAATACACTGACGTTTATAATACTCGTTTCAGCCTGATTTTTTGGAGCACAAACGTGTGAATAAAATCACTGAAAACCTTGACATTAAAGGGATGCAGCGTTTTTTCAAAATTCAAAAAGAACCCGGGCATCGCGTAATAAATACCAGCCCTATCTCTGAACCTTTGAGACACGGGTATTGAGTATTAGAAAAACTGTCTACAGCATTGTGTAGCGCAAACGCTTCAAAAGTCTTTCGTCATCGATACCAGTTAATACAAAAAATAAAAACATTCCTTTAATGCTGTAGCGCTTGGAAACAGAGCATTAATCCTTAATGCCTACCATAAGCAGAGCAGGGCTTACGCTTGAGTATTCGCATTCTCATTTAGACTGCTGTTAACTTGTATTTTGGTTAATTAAGTGGGCGATTTCATGACATCACACATTGGTTTTGATTCAGGAAAAATAACACAGCACAAAATCCACCATTAAATTTTAGTCGGTAATAATTGTTATCGCTATAAGGAGTCTCTTCCAATATGAAATGAGCCTGAACGGAGCCCTTGTTTCCAAAATGAAATGAGCCTGTGATTTCTGATCTTTCGTCCAAAATTACTGGATGAAAATCATAATGGACACACGGCTCATCAAATCGCTCCAGCAGGTGGAGGAGCTGCTTCAGGCTACACCGCAGATACAGCCTGGTTGGAAGTCAAAAGAC
>NZ_LUTV01000006.1:335805-337346 GCF_001646945.1 Endozoicomonas ascidiicola | reverse complement strand
GAATCAATGAGTGATAACGAGGCTGCCCAGCAACTGCAGTCTGCCAGAGAATCACTGTTTCAAGGCATCTTTAAGCGAAAGGCCTGAAATCATGGGTTTATACTCTTTTCAGGCTCATTTTGGGATTGGAAAATACTTAAGGGGAGAGGCAGTGCAGAATTTACCAGCTGCACCAGAAGATGCCGCATCAAGCGTTGGCTCTGGGATTGCTGATGGTAAGTTTCCCGGTGCCTCTACCCTAAGTTGTAAAGCGAGCCCATATTGGGTAGATCTAAACACTCAAATCCGAATTATTATCCTCGTGCGTAAGCCCTGTAGCAGAGGGTATTTAAACACCATCGGGTAATAGTTATCACTAACAAGGCGGTTAGTGATGCTGACATTTTTTAAATGATGATACGAGAGTGGGTGCGCAGCCTGCATAATGTTGTACTAATCACCGCTAGCTGTTGTCTCGCAACATCAATACTTCGGACAGTTTTTTCCTAGTAAGTCAGGGGCCTGTAGCTTTATAGGATACTTATTGGCAACTCAGGGTAGATCCAGACTTGCCATTAAATGGCAGTTTTTGCTCACAGGCCCTGTGCCACAGGCTTTGTGGTTTCTAAAAACTGTCCACAGTATTGCAACATAAAAGGGCTAAGATATGGGCTTTTGATACAAAACAATAGAACCTAAACCATATGACGTTCTTTAGCTTTTCCATGGGCTTGCTGGTGTCGGTAACCTCTTTGCCCGGTATTACGACCCAGCTCTCGGGAAAACGTGCTCTGTGAACGTCCTAAAGCCTTGGCAATCTTGTTTTGAGAGACTCCTTCTTTTAGTTGAAGTTCGGTATAATGTCTCTCTTCAAGGCTCAGGTGTGTATAGGTCATTCTTGGCTCCTCTGTATGGTTTGGTTGCTTTACAGAATACACCTGAGGGTAGAGGCAATACAGAATTTACCAGCTGCGCCAGAAAATGCCGCACCATGCGTTGGCTCTGGGGTTGTTGATGGTAAGTTTTCCGGTGCCTCTCCCCTGAGTCTTGATTCAATTCAAAGGTGTGTGGCGATCAGTTGATTACAGAGGTTATGCACTTAGGATACGAATTCAGGTTACATCAATCCCAGTTAACTCTTTGAAAGCCTCATAAGGTGTTTTGTAGTCAAGGCATTTTCTAGGTCTATTATTCAGCTTATCAACCGCTATGATGACTTCTTTTTCTGTAACGTTATTAAGCTCCATCGACTTGGGGAAATACTGCCTGAGTAGCCCATTAGCATTCTCATTCTGACCTCTTTCCCAAGAGTGATACGGAGCAGCAAAGTAACTGTCACACTTCAACGCTTTGGCAGCCTCTTCATGCTGAACAAATTCTTTTCCATTGTCGTACGTTATGGTTTTTACAAACTTTATCAAAGGCTTAAGCACACCGATCATCGCCTGTTTAACCGCTTTTGCTTTCTTTCCAGGCAAGGGAACAGCAAGACGAAGCTTGGTCTTTCGCTCATCCAATGTAGCGATTGCCCCTTTATGGTTTTTGCCAATTATGGTGTCAGC
>NZ_LUTV01000006.1:325222-333225 GCF_001646945.1 Endozoicomonas ascidiicola | reverse complement strand
GATATTTGGGCAAAAGAGACTGACGACATAAACAGCACTTCCAGACTGGATTCTGTGATTTTTGACTTTATTGCGGCCCATCTCCGGTTTTTACTTTCAAGTCCGACAGCCTCCTAGATTCAGGTATTCTTTAATTAGCCGGGTTATTTGCGCCCTGGAATAGCCTGAAGCGACGATCAGATAGCGTTTGATCAGCCCTTTCTCAGGCTTGCTCAGAGTGCGGTATCGAAAGTGTTTGAGAGTGCCTGCAATCCATTGATAGCACTCGTCTTTTGACTTCCAACCAGGCTGTATCTGCGGTGTAGCCTGAAGCAGCTCCTCCACCTGCTGGAGCGATTTGATGAGCCGTGTGTCCATTATGATTTTCATCCAGTAATTTTGGACGAAAGATCAGAAATCACAGGCTTATTTCATTTTGGAAACAAGGGCTCCGTTCAGGCTCATTTCATATTGGAAGAGACTTCGTCGCGCTCCATTCTTCGGATTGTGCTTAACTTCTTTGGGTTTCTGTTGAACTAATAGGCTCGTTCAGTCTCTATTAATAAGCTGTTCAGCTTTTTGCAGTAAGCTTTACGCCTTCCTTTAATGTCATCAAGCACAGAGCTGGAGATTTTTTTGCTGTTCTCTATCAGTAGTCTTTGCCAAAAATCCAGTACGCTGCTTGTATTGGGAGTCATAGTGACTTGTTTTGCGTCACCGGTTTGGTCTTTTGTAACAGACGTTTCTGATAACGCCCAAGAAGCTGAAGATATAAGTGAAGGTGTTAAATATGTCTTTAGTACCAGTATCTATACCAAGCACTGGGACCCAAAGCCTGAGCATAATAATGACCAGAAGTTGATCGGTATTGAGCGCTATGAAGGAAATGAAATGTGGGGGGTGGCATTTTTCAAAAACTCGTTTAATCAGGATTCTCAGTTTGTTTATTGGGGGAAAGAATTCCGTCTGGATGACTATGTGTCAGGTATGAGAACTAAGTGGGCTTTTGGTTTGCTGCATGGTTACAGGGGGAAATATAAAAACAAAATTCCGTTTAACAATCTACATGTTGCGCCAGCTATACTGCCGACAATCGGCTTCTCGACCCGCTATCTGGAAACTGATTTGGTATTTCTGGGAGCCAATGCTATTACACTATCGGTTAGCGCACCTGTACGCTTTTGAAACTGGTCGAAGCTATTCATCCGTACTGCATCAGATAAACATCCAATAAGCTATTCGGATATAGACAATAGAAAGAAGTGGGTAGAAGATGTACTATCCACACGCTTGGTTCACTGATAAAACCTTCTGAAGCTCTTTATAGCTTATTAGATGATAATCTGCGGTATCGTTTCATTGAGTATTTTATGCATTGAAGCGTTGCTTATTATCAGGCATTAAGTTTTTACAAATTTGCTAAAGGCTGTTGAACACCCGTTAGACAATATATCGGGCTTTTAACATCTCACCCGGAAAAGATAAGTAGATTGTATCGTGCGAAGCGATTCCTACTACTGCTCATGAAAGAGCAGTGTGAAAGGCTGCTTAATATCAAGTTCCCTACGTTGGATTTCTTCGCCGTTCCAACCTTCATGAGACAATCTTACTTATGACTTTTTCTTCTCTGGGCCTTTCAGCCCCGATTCTGAAGGCAGTAGCTGAGGAAGGCTACGAAACACCGTCACCGATTCAGAGTAAAGCGATTCCTGCTGTGCTGGAGGGCAGGGATGTGATGGCGGCAGCGCAGACAGGAACCGGCAAAACTGCAGGTTTTACTTTACCGATTCTTGAGTTATTGAGCCGTGGCACGCGGGTAGGAGCGAACGAAGTTCGCACATTGATTCTGACCCCAACACGGGAACTGGCTGCGCAGGTAGGTGACAATGTACTTTCTTATAGCCGGCATTTACCACTAAGCTCCGCTGTTGTTTATGGCGGTGTTAAGGTGAACCCTCAGATGATGCGTATGCGTCGTGGGGCGGATATTTTAGTGGCTACGCCGGGTCGTTTACTCGACCTTTATAATCAGCATGCTATCCGCTTCAATAAGCTGGAAATTCTGGTGCTGGATGAAGCTGACCGTATGCTGGATATGGGCTTTATCCATGATATCAAACGGATTCTGGCTATTTTGCCAAAGCAGCGTCAGACCTTGATGTTCTCGGCAACATTCTCTGATCAAATCCGTACATTGGCGAAAGGGCTGGTGAATGATCCTGTCGAAATTTCTGTGAGTCCTCGAAATACAACAGCCCAGACCGTCACTCAATGGATTAGCCCTGTTGATAAAAAGCAAAAGCCTGCCTTGTTGGCTCATTTGATTAAACATCATCAGTGGGAGCAAGTGCTGGTTTTCAGCAGAACCAAGCACGGAGCTAATAAGCTCTCCCGCTATCTGGATGATAAAGGTATTACCTCTGCCGCGATTCATGGCAATAAAAGCCAAGGGGCTCGTACCAAAGCATTGGCTGATTTTAAATCTGGCGATGTTCGTGTATTAGTGGCTACGGATATTGCTGCCCGTGGATTGGATATTGATCAATTACCCCAGGTGGTGAATTTTGATCTGCCTAATGTGGCGGAGGACTATGTTCACCGTATTGGGCGCACGGGCAGAGCGGGTGCAACCGGTCAGGCGGTGTCTCTGATTTGTGCTGATGAAGTGGAGTTGTTGTCCGCTATTGAGCAGCTGATCAAGCAAACCCTTGAGCGTAAAGAAGTCCATGGCTTCACGCCGGTTAATGAGTTGCCAGAAACGGGCTATGATCCGAATCGTCGTCCTAAAAAAATCAAAAAGCCAAAGCAACCAAAGACTGAATATCAGGGTGGCCATCGAGCAGGCGGTAATAAACCGCATAAAAAGCCGGGTTCTACTGGCTCATCTGGTCGACAAACTTCTCCCGGTGCCAAGCAGCGCTCTCGAAAACCAAGAGTTAGCCCAGTAAAAGCGGGTACTCGTTAGAAGCTGCTCATGATCGTTTGCAGCTCGCAGAAAGATTGTGAACAGCTTCTTAGATATATTATTCAGTTTCTGCTTCTGTCCGATAAAGAGAGTTGTGCTTATAAAGCGTGAATGACTCTCAGGATGGACAGCCATGGACGGACAGTTTCAAATCGCGATGACCTTTCTGGTCTATTTTGCAGGCATGTTAGGTGTTGGTTATCTGGCATGGCTGCGAACCAGTACTGGCGCAGATTATTTTCTCGGTGGCCGTTCACTGGGGCCTTGGACTGCGGCGCTCAGTGCCGGAGCATCCGATATGAGCGGATGGTTGCTGCTTGGCCTGCCAGGCTACGTGTTTGTCGCGGGCTTTGAGGCAGTTTGGCTGGGTGCCGGTTTATTATTAGGAACCTGGTTGAACTGGCTGATTGTAGCGAAGCGCTTGAGAGTGTTCAGTGTGACAGCAAATGATTCCCTGACGCTGCCAGAGTATTTCTCAAATCGATTTTCAGACCTTTCCTCTCTTATACAACCGATCAGTGCTCTGCTGATTCTTGTGTTTTTCCTGTTCTATACCAGCTCTGGGTTAGTGGCTGGTGGCAAGTTATTTGAGTCCACCTTTGGCCTGGATTATGAAATGGCCGTCATCATTGGCATGGCTAGTGTGGTGTCGTATACGCTTTTCGGTGGCTTCCTTGCAGTTTGTTGGACGGATTTGATACAGGGGCTGTTGATGTCTGTCGCTATGTTGATTGTTCCCATCTACGCACTTGAGGTTGTAGGCGGCTCTGGTCAGCTGATGTCAGAACTGCAATCCATGGATGCCCATTTCACGAATCTTTTCACCAATAGGCAAGGTGAGAGCATCTCATGGATAACAATTGTTTCCTTATTGGGGTGGGGGCTTGGTTACTTTGGGCAGCCGCATATACTGGCTCGGTTCAAGGCAATAAAGCAGATAGAGCAATTACCCAGTGCGCGTCGTATAGCTGTTTCCTGGACTGCTGTGTGTATGGTGGGTGCACTGATGGTGGGGATTGCAGGTCTGGTCTATACCCAAAAGCAAGGGATTGTTCTTGCGGACCCTGAAGCAATTTTAATGTTGTTGGTCAATCTACTGTTTCATCCAGTGATAGCGGGTATTCTGTTAGCGGCGATTCTAGCGGCCATTATGAGTACCGCAGATTCCCAGTTACTGGTTTGTTCCACTGCAGTTGCTGAAGATTTCTATCGTCACTTCTTTCACAGAGCGGCAAGTCAAAAGGAAATGCTAGTCGTTGGTCGTATTACCGTTGTTGTCATGGCTTCGATAGCAACAGTGATTGCATTAACGCCGGACAGCTCTGTATTAGCGATGGTTGCTTATGCCTGGGCCGGGTTTGGTTCCGCTTTTGGGCCTGCCTTGCTGTTGTCGCTGTATTGGAAACGTATGAATGGGTTAGGTGCATTAGCGGGTATTGTGACAGGTGCAGTCACGGTGTTTGTCTGGCGGTCACTCAGTGGGGGATTGTTTGACCTTTATGAAATGATTCCGGGTTTTGTCTTCTCCAGCGCTGCGGTTGTTGTTTTCAGCTTAATGGGGCCGAAGCCCAAAGCAAAAGAGGCTGAACTATTTAGCAGAGTTCAGCCTCTTTTGGATGCAAAGTGAAAGCAAGGTGAATGCCAGTCGCCTTAGTTATGTCTTGGGTAACGCCAGAAGTTTGGACTGAAGGGGAGAATGAGTGTGGTGTCTTCCCCCGCTAAAGAAGCTTCTGGGTGGTAGTTGCTAAGATGATGTCGAACCACTTTCTCCTGCTGTTTAGACACATCCACCATAATCAGGTGCCTGCCCCGAATGAGTTCATCGTGAAAACGTTCCGTTTTGTAGTTTTCACGGGTGACACCGGCCAGACCACCACTCCATGCTCCAAACAGGGTAAAAACCCCGGCTACCAGAATAAGCATTGGGAACGATGCAGTAAATTCGAATGGATCCCAGAGTTCCAGAAGCGTTGCAATCGTCAGACCTGCAAGCCCGCCGATCAAGGCGCCAAGCTCTCCAGAGTGAAGTACATCATTTTCCTGAAGCATATTAGCGCTGTGAATTTGCCGGTGGTAAAGCCCTGCTTCATTGCGGCTGAGGACATGAAGATGCCAGTCTGAAATACCGGCATGGTGAAGATCATCGATGATTTGGGTTACACTGTTGAGCGAACCTGTCAGGTAGTAGAGACGTTTCATAGGATTCTCCTGCTTTACTGCCAGCAGAAACTGTCAATACATTATAGATTACTTTATCCCAACCAGTAGTTTGTAGGTGATTGCAATGAAACAAATAAAAGTCGCAGTACGGAAAAAAGGCTCCAGGGAAAGTGAAGTGGTTATAGTTTTCCGGACACACAAGCACGGGTAATATCAAAGCCCCTAAAGGTGTGTCCAGATGACAGAAAAGAAAGTAAAAACTTATACAGCAGAGTTCAAGGAGTCAGCCGTGAAGCTGGCTGTAGAATCCGACCAACCAGTGACTGAGACGGCCAGAGATCTTGGTGTCAACGCTAACACTCTGCACACTTGGATTGCCAAATATCATCGACCTAAGGCATCTGGCAAGTCAGAGAAAAGTGATGAGCATATATACGACGAACTGAAACGTTTGCGTAAAGAAGTGGCAAGACTCAAAGAGGAACACTCTATTTTAAAAAAGGCGGCAGCCTTCTTTGCCAGAGAAAGTCTCTGAGATTCAAATTCATCAGAGATTTCCAGGAGAGCTTCAGTGTTGCAGCTATGTGCAGAGTTATGTCCGTATCCAGCACTGGCTACTATGAGTGGCTCTCCCGGCCTGAATCGAAGCGATCTCAGGAAGATCGGGCATTGAAGGCAGAAATCATAGCTATACACGAGAAAAGCCGTAGAACATATGGTGAGCGTCGTATTAAAGATGACTTGGCTGATAAGGACAAAAATGTCAGTCGCCAGAGGATTAACCGATTAATGAAAGAGGCAAAGCTGGTTTGTAAAACAAAACGTAAATTCAAAGCAACAACTGACTCACGGCATAATAAGCCAGTGGCAGATAATTTACTGGAGCGCGACTTCCATCGGGATCAACCTAACCAGGCATACGTCGGAGATATTACGTATATCCAAACTCGCGAGGRGTGGCTGTACCTGTCGGTATTTATTGACCTGTGCTCGCGAGCAGTCGTTGGTTGGTCCATGAGCAATAGAATGACAGCAACGCTGGTAACCGACTCGTTGGAAATGGCAATGTGGAAGCGCAGGCCCAAAGCTGRCTTGCTGGTGCATAGCGAYCGTGGAAGCCAGTATGTCTCGGAACGCTATCAGTCATTACTAAAMGACAATGACTTYSTCTGCAGCATGAGTCGCAAGGGGAATTGCTGGGATAATGCGGTGGCCGAGAGCTTCTTTCATACGCTGAAAACAGAACTGGTTCATCATGAGGATTTTCAGACTAGAGAAGAGGCTCATCAGGCAATTTTTGAGTATATTGAAGTGTTTTATAACCGTCAGAGAAAGCACTCGAGCAATGGCTACCTGGCACCGTTCAAATATGAAAAACAACTTGCCAAGGCAGCGTAAAAAAGTGTTCGGAAAATCCTTGCCATATCAGCCAGACATGGTAAAGCACCTGTGGTTGAAGAACTGATCAGTCATGGCGCAGATCCAATGCAAAATAACCCTCATGCCGACTTGAACTCTCACGCACTGTTTATTGCGGCTCAGGAAAACCATGCCGATGTTATCCATGCTATAGCGAAAAGTGAGGTATTTGCTCCAGACAAGCCCAGGGGGGATGGTACTACTGCGATGTCTATGGCTATTGAGCACGGCAATACTCAAGCAGTAGATGCTCTCCTGACTAACAACGCCAGCCCAAATGCGCAGATGCAGTATGCCATTCGCCCAAGTGGCGGCATTGCACCGATTAGTGAAGGTGATGTAATTCCACCAGCAGAAAGTCAGGTCATCGTCACACCAGTCTATCTCGCTGCAGAGAAAGGCCAAACAGATATTCTGGAATTACTGCTCTCAAAGGGAGGGCATGCAAATATTATAGCCCCTGAGAACCCTATACAGAGGTCGCCTCTTGCCAGTGCAATACTTGGCCCGAATTGTCAGGAAAAGGTGGTTGAACTATTACTAAAGCATGGTGCAAAAATTGATGAGCTAATGCCTGCCCAGACAACAACGCAAAGGATTATTACACTGTCACAGTGGGCATGTATCCAGGCTGCCGATCTAACTCCTAAATCAAAGAAAATAGCGCAACTTTTTTGCGACTATCATCGAACACCTGCTGGCCAAAAAATGAGCTACGAAGAGTTTCAAAGGCAGTTTTCGATAGAAGGTACTATGAAACTCGCAGCATTCGACCCGCAGGTAATGGAAAATCTTTTGAAGAATCAAGATACCGCCAACAGCATGAGAAACTCTGTATTAGCTCTCATCAATCACCAACAGGGGGAAATGCTAGCATCTTCAGGATTGAGTAATAATGAACAGGACGCTGCAGCCAAGCAACTCAGGAGTCAGTGGTTGCCTCAAATAGAGGAAAAGATGCAACAGTTAACACCAGAGGAATGTCAAATGATGCTTCAGAAGGACTTGAAAACGTTTGAACAATCCGATGTTAATATAACTCAATTCTTTAAGAAATTAGATGAAAATATAAGGTCAGTAGATCACGACCCGCTCGGATTAAACCACTGATTAGGGTTTGCTGAAAAATTAAGTGCATAGATAGAGTTGATTAGTGGGTTAGTATTAGGTGTAGTAATTCAGACCCGATCTGACAGTTACCGTTTTTCAAGAAGGTGTCTGTCAGGTCAAGCTACGTTAACGAACTTTTCCATCCAGATCTTTTTACCATCAAGTAAAGTATCCATCGGCGTTCTGCCACAACACTTTTTACCTTGGTGAGTTCGTTCAGTATTGTAGTGAATTAACCATTCGTAGTCTCTTCCAATATGAAATGAGCCTGAACTGAGCCCTTGTTTCCAAAATGAAATGAGCCTGTGATTTCTGATCTTTCGTCCAAAATTACTGGATGAAAATCATAATGGACACACGGCTCATCAAA
>NZ_LUTV01000006.1:311982-324272 GCF_001646945.1 Endozoicomonas ascidiicola | reverse complement strand
CCTTTACGAAAACATGATGACACCTTATGAAAAACTGAAATCTTTGCCTGACTGGACGCAATATTTGAAGAAAGGAACTCCGCCGCATGCATTGGAGTCAAAGGCTGAATCAATGAGTGATAACGAGGCTGCCCAGCAACTGCAGTCTGCCAGAGAATCACTGTTTCAAGGCATCTTTAAGCGAAAGGCCTGAAATCATGGATTTATACTCTTTTCAGGCTCATTTTGGGATTGGAAAATACTTTCGTCCAGATACTGTTTGTAGGTGATTGCAATGAAACAAATAAAAGTCGCAGTACGGAAAAAAGGCTCCAGGGAAAGTGTCGAGCTGAACGAGGCGGATCTTGAGCTGAAGCAAACCCTTGAAAGGTTGGCGAAAAAAGGCATCAACCCCATGCAGATGTGCCATAAGCTGAATGAGCATGGGGTCAGTTTTCCCGGTGAAGGGGAGTGGACCTACGATCATGTGATGGAGGAATGCCAGCGACTGAAAGTGGATATCTAAGTATTGCTTGAATCCAGCTTCACCAGCCAGCCAGCCAGCCTGTTGGCTGGCTTCACTTCAGCTGTCTATTACCCTTTACTTGATTCCAATAGCGCTTGAAATCGTTGTTGCTTCTCTTCTTTCGATAAAATGGATGCTTCACCGGTCGCGTCCGGCACCAGTGGGCTGGCGTCCAGTGGTGGTAAATCATTCTGAACCACTTCGGGTACCGCATTTTCAATCAACCAGGATTCCATCACCTCCAGCGCTTCCAGCAAACCTTCGTATTCTTCCGAGGTATCCGTTTCCTGCTCTTCGGACTGTTGGAGCTTCTTCAAAAGATTGTCTTTAATCTGGAGAATCCGTGGCTCCTGAATCTTCCCTTTATTTTCTTCCAGCCACTTTCTGGCGGACTCACCATTGGTTGACATGATCAGCGATTGCCTATGTAAAAAATGAGGTCATGAATGATAAGAAAAATCATCTAAGATTGTATATGGCTGCATGGCTATCTTTTTATGGACACTCGTCCAATTCTCGGTAAATACGATCCTGATAATGGTGGTCAATCTGTATACCATTAGTTATCTTACGCTGTTTTTATTCATTGACTACTTATCTTGGCAGGCTGCTTTGACCCGTGTAATTCAGGCTCAGTTTTCATTAATGGTGGAACAGTTGGCGCGACTGACCAGTGAGTCTGCACCGGATCAGCCGCTGTATCGCGTTGAGTTACCGTTGCCTGCCATTGCCTTGAAGGGTTTTCTTGCCTCACAGAGCATTAAGGAAAAAGCTTATTGGTCTGATCGGGATGGTGATTATTCCGTAGCAACACTGGGGTATAGCTGGTCAGAGACGCTATCTTCTCGAAAAGATATCAGTGTTGCATTTGCGAATGCCCGAACGCTATTGGGCAGCTTGCCCGAATTATCAGGCGCCCGTTGTCTTTGTTACCTTTCCTTTTCGGACAATATAGAGTGCATCTGGCCGAGCTTTGGTTATGGTCGGATAATCCTGCCCCTGGTTGAAGTGGTTGAAAGCCGTAAGGGCCATGTTTTAGGCGTCAATCTTCGCAGTGGTAATGATATTGAGTGGCAATCCAGCCTCCGTAAGGCCGTGGAAGTTATTCAGTCATTGACGTGGCAACAGCAACTTCCGGTGATTAATGTTCAGACAACACTGAATGGCTATATGCCGTCGTATAATGACTGGAAAGAGATGATTGCAAACGCAAAAAATGCTTTTGCAACCGCGTATCTGAAAAAGGTGGTGTTTTCCCGTGAGACTCGGTTAGACATAAATGGTCAGTTATCAAGCTGGTCATTACTCCATGCCTGGAAGCAGGCGAATCCGCAGTCTTATCAGTTTTGGTTCCAAGGGGATAATGAAGTTTTCTTAGGATGCTCACCGGAAAGGCTCGTGAAGCGTCTGGAAAATGTTATCTCAACAGAAGCACTGGCCGGCACCATTGTTCGTGGCTTTGATTCCACAGAAGATGACCAGTATGCCCAGGCGCTGATGAATGATCGAAAAAACCTCCATGAAAACCGGCTGGTATTGGACGATATCTGTACCCAGCTCGCTTCGTTGTGCCAGACGCTAGAGGCGGATCGCAGCCATTCCATCGTCAAGTTAAGGCACATACAACACCTTCGATATCAGATCCGTGGTGTATTGAATGAGTCCGTTCATGATGAACACCTCTTGCAGGCATTGCATCCAACACCAGCGGTGGGCGGTACCCCAAGACATGAAGCAATGTCGTTTATTGCAAAGCATGAGCCCTATGCACGGGGTTTGTATGCCGGGGTGTGTGGCACATTGAGTGTTCAGAAAAGTGACTTCAGTGTTGCAATACGCAGTGCACGATTAACGGAGCAATCACTGAGGTTGTATTCCGGTGCGGGCATTGTTGAAGCTTCTGTGGCAGAAGATGAATGGTTGGAGCTTGATAATAAAATTGCGACTGTTGTGGATATCCTCTCTTGCCAGAGAGACCAAAAATACAATGTTCAGGTTTGGTCATGACGTTTAAAACTGTCTACGCCAATATTAATACGGTTTGGTCTTCTGTATTGATCGAAGAACTCTGGCGTCTGGGCGTTCGCCATTGCTGTATCGCACCGGGATCGCGTTCCGCACCGTTAACATTCGCTGTTGCCGCCCATGATGGCATAACACGACATGTGCATTTTGATGAACGCGGCCTTGGTTTTTTTGCGCTGGGATTGGCGAAAGCAACTAACGAGCCGGTTGCTATTATTACCACCTCAGGTACCGCGGTTGCGAACCTGTTTCCGGCGATCATTGAAGCTCGTCAATCCGGTGTCCCGCTGGTGGTATTGACGGCAGATAGACCGCCCGAGTTGATTGACTGTGGGGCTAATCAGGCCATTGATCAGTTGGGGATTTTTGGTGACTACACAGGAGCAAGGCTGGATTTGCCAACACCGGATCGAAAAATATCACTCCGGTGGCTATTGGGCAGTATTGACCAGTCGTTTTCCCGTTCTTGTGCACTTCAATTGCCTTTACACATCAATTGTATGTTCCGGGAACCGCTGTATCCCCATCAATCGGATGGCGAAAATAATAACGAACTGTCGTATTTCTCAGAGGTTGAGTCGTGGCTCTCTTCCCGTTCTCCTTATACCGAGTACATGCCGCTTAAGAGTGCTCAGGTACCTGATGAATCAAGATGGCAGCGATTTGCCGATGGCAAAGGCATCATTGTTGTTGGTCGTGTTTCCAATCATTCAGATACTGGCCAGATCATCAGGCTCGCTGACCGTCTTGGCTGGCCAGTAATCACTGACGTGCAATCACAACTGCACGGCCACCCACGGGCAACAAAATATCCGGATCTTATGCTGGCCAGCGATTCAGGCTTAACGCTGTTTAAACAGGCTGACCGAATCCTGCAATTTGGTGGATATTTGACCTCTAAACGACTGGATCAGTTTATTGCCCGTCATTCGTGGGTAGAAAACTGGATGGTTGACCCAGCTGCCAGAAGAGTGGACGCGGGGCAGAGGCAGAGCTTAAGAATCATCGGGAATATTGATGATCTCTGCCAGCAATTGGTTGATTTACCACTACATAAAGCTGATTCAATGGCGTGGAAAAAGCGTTTTGATGAGTTATCAGAAAAATTACACGACTATCTGGAGACTTCAGCGCCTGAGCTTTTGAATGAACGTTGGCTGGGTACTTATTTAGCTGAAAATTTGCCTGATAATGCAGGTGTGTTTCTCGGTAATAGCCTTCCTATTCGTATGGTTGAAATCTTTACCAGCAATCAACTTCCGAATGTCTATAGCAGTCGCGGAGCCAGTGGCATTGATGGACTGATTGCCACGGCTTCTGGTTGCGCTGTAGGCGCTGAACAGCCGCTGGTGCTATTGATTGGCGATATTTCATTTTTCCACGACCTGAATTCGTTGCAACTGGCCAGGCAGGCTAAATACCCTCTGGTGATTGTTATGGTAAATAACGACGGTGGTGGTATTTTTTATGTCACCACCAAAGGATGCGATGAAGATCAGGCCACGGTCGCTAAAGACTATTTTGTCACTCCCCATGGGTTAACCGCAAAACACGCGTCAGCGCTTTTTGGGGTTGACTACGCCTGTCCAGATTCCCCTGAAGCATTTATGAGTTGTTTTGCACAAGCAATGACAACATCTGGCTGTACGTTGATTGAAGTGATGACGCCTTCAGGTCAAGGCGCGGAGCTGATCAGTGAAGCGGTGAGTGGAGTCAGTGAGTTATGACACTGGCCTGGCGCTGTTTTGGCGAGCCGAACTTTCCGACTGTCGTGTTATTGCATGGTTTTATGGGCAGTGGTGAGGATTGGCAGCGCTTAATTGATGAGTTAACCCAGAGCTATTTTCTGATTACTGTGGATTTACCCGGCCATGGCGCGAGTTCGTGGCTCGAAGAGGATAATGATGGTTTTTCAGCTTTTGCCAGTCGATTGAACGTCACGCTCGCAGAGATAGAGCAAAGCCAATCAGTTGATCTAAGTCGCTTCAGCCTGTTGGGTTATTCACTGGGCGGCCGGTTGGCAATGAGTTATGCCATTACTCACCCAGAAAGAGTTATTCAATTGTTTCTGGAAGGCGCTCATACGGGTTTGGTGAATGAACACGAGAAAGCAGAACGAGCGCTGTCGGATCATGCATGGGCAATAAGGTTCCAGAAAGACGATCTTCATAGTGTGCTGTGTGATTGGTATCGTCAGCCGGTGTTTTCTGGGTTAACCACAGAACAGGTGTCGTCTCTGATTGTTAACAGGGCAGATTCACAGTCAGGGAGAGCTTTAGCTGAGGCGATGATGGCATACAGTCTTTCAAAACAGCCTGATTATCGAAGCCTTATCGCCAGTCAGCCATTCCCAGTGCACTATTTTTACGGTGAAAAGGATCAAAAGTTTGGTCTGTTGGCGAAACAATGGCTGGCTGAAGGTGTGGTTGATAGTGCTCATTCCATTTCAGGGAGTGGGCACAATATTCATTGGGAGCAGCCACAGGCACTTGCCAGGCTGATCAGGGATTTTATGAGGAGCCGAGGCGTTGAGGAGTTAATGAGTATGGCGATTGAAAGTAAACAGTTGGATTCTGGTGTTATCTGGGAAAATCTCTCCGGTGATTTTCAGGATGTCCTTTACCATCAGGCGGAAGGTATTGCGAAAATTACCATTAACCGCCCTGAAAAGCGTAATGCCTTTCGACCACAGACCATTGTCGAAATTCAAAAAGCGTTGGAATCAGCGCGATTTGATGAGTCCGTTGGTGTAGTGATTCTAACGGGCGCAGGCGATCTGGCTTTTTGTTCCGGTGGCGATCAGAGTGTTCGCGGTGACTCAGGTTATAAAGACGACAAAGGCACTCATCATCTGAATGTTCTGGATTTGCAGCGTCAAATTCGTACCTGCCCAAAGCCGGTTGTGGCCATGGTGGCGGGTTATGCCATTGGTGGTGGACATGTACTGCACCTTGTGTGTGATTTGACCATTGCTGCAGATAATGCACGTTTTGGTCAGACAGGCCCAAAGGTTGGTTCTTTTGATGGCGGCTACGGAGCCAGTTATCTTGCTCGTATCGTGGGTCAGAAGAAGGCCCGTGAAATCTGGTTCCTCTGCCGTCAGTACGATGCCCAAAAGGCAGAAAGCATGGGGCTGGTCAACACCGTTGTTCCCCTTGAAGAACTTGAAAAGACAACCGTTGAATGGTGTCGTGAAATTCTTCAGCACTCTCCACTGGCATTACGCTGCTTGAAATCCGCTATGAATGCCGATTGTGATGGTCAGACAGGTCTGCAAGAGTTGGCCGGTAATGCGACATTGCTCTTTTATATGAGTGAAGAAGCTCAGGAAGGGCGCAACGCATTTTTGGAGAAGCGTCAGCCAGACTTTGGTCGTTTTGGTCGTAATCCTTGATTATCAAACTTGCTAACGCCCCCTCATGGTGAAGCCCACGATGATGAAAGTGAAAGCTGATATTGTTAAATATCGGCTGCCGCTAAAGCATCCGATCGCAGTTAATCAACACTCAATCAGTGAGCGGGAAGGTTTGATTCTTTGCCTGCAGGCAGGGGATCGCTTTGGTTATGGCGACATTGCGCCATTGCCGGGCTTTAGTAGAGAGACGTTGAAAGAAGCTGAGAAACAGCTTCTTTCCTTTTGTTCCGCAGTGAATGCTAAAGAGTCGCTGCAGGATATTGAAAATCTGTCGTTTTTACAGAACTTCTCTTTAATGCCATCGGTCTCTTTTGGCATAGAGTCTGCTTTATGGTGGCTGAAGCAAGATCATTGGCTACCCCAACAACCGTCAATACCGTTGCTGCAAGGCGATATACAGAAGATTGTTGATAGATTGAAGCATTGGCAGGGAGAGCGTCAGGACGCTTGGCAAGGAAAGTGGCCTGCAGAATTTAAAGTGAAAACCGGTCGCCATTTGCGGGATGACGATGTGTTTAGAATCCATCAAATACTTCAGATTTTACCGGACTCCGTCAGTATAAAGCTGGATGCAAATCGACAATGGTCTTTTGATCAGGCCTGTGCTTTTGCTGAGGCACTTAAGGATGCAATTGACGTACAGCGTATTGCATTTGTAGAAGAGCCGACAGTGTGTGTGGATGATTTTACAACACTGTATGATAAGACGGGCTTAAGGTTTGCTCTGGATGAAACTGTTCAGGAGCAGGGTTTTACTGTGCAGCCAATGTCAGGTCTTGCGGCCATTATTATTAAGCCAACGCTGGTGGGCGGTTTGAAACGTTGTCAGGCGCTGATAGAGTCCGCCCGACAGCATGGAATTCGTGCCATGATCAGCTCTTCCTATGAGTCAGTCATAGGTTTGCATATTCTGTATCAATTAAGTGCCCGATGGATTCCTGAAGAGTTACCCGGTCTTGATACTGCTTCGGTTTTTCGCCAGAGGCTGATCATTGGTGATGTGTCTGCCAGTGGTGCCATTGATTTTGATCCAACATGTTGTGAACGTTGATGACAGATACTGCTTTTTCTTTTCCCGCTATTTATGAGTGCCCTCTGCGCTATCAGGCTATTCATCATCCATCAGCGGTCGCCATTACAGGAGAAGAAAATACGATTTCTTTTACCCAGCTGGATCAGATGGTTGAACAATGTCGTTTATATTTGTCAGAAAAAGGGTTAAACGCAGGTGAGCGAATTCTTTTTGTGACGGAAGATGCGTTGAAGACAGTTGTCTTGCTGTTTGCTTGCCTAAGATCGCAATGGATCTTTTCACCGGTGAACCCTGCATTTCCTGTAGCGCAGCGGGAATATTATGGAAAGCGGATAGGCGCTTCGTTAATAGCCAGTGGCAACGACCTTCCGGATGTTATCGATGAATGCTTCTATGAGAGCTCAGAGACATTGAATAATCCAGTGTCTATCAATATCTCACCGGATGCGGTCTTTGATTTGATTGCTACATCCGGCACAACAGGCACGCCAAAAGCCGTTGCTCACAGTTATAAAAATCATTTTTACAGTGCCGGTGGCTCAATTTCGGAGTTGCCTCTGAATAGAGGTGATACCTGGTTGTTGTCGCTTCCCCTGTTTCATGTGGGTGGTTTGGCGATCATTATGCGCTGTGTTCTTGCCGGCGCTACGGTAGCGCTGTTCCAAAAGAAAATACCTCTGGCGAACATGCTGGCTACTCAGCGTATTTCGCATTTGTCTCTGGTGAACACCCAGCTGTTTCGATTGTTGGAGCAGGGCGTTAATCTTCACGCTTTTGGGGTTCGGTATATTCTTCTCGGTGGTGGTGTCGCCTCTCCAGCCTTGGTGGCAAAAGCGAGGGAGCAGGGCGTGAACCTTCTGACGACCTACGGTATGACAGAAATGGCCTCCCAGATTTGTACAGGAGAGCCTGAATTTGTTCATGGTGGTGTCACGTCTGGTCGGATTTTGCCGTATAGAAAGCTAACGTTGTCTGATGATAATGAAATCCTGGTCTCTGGCGAAACTCTGGCGCAAGGCTATTTTGAGAGCGGTGAGGTAACGCCTCTTATCGATCAGTCTGGATGGTTTCATACCGGTGATAAAGGGGAGTGGTGTGGTGAGCAGATAAAAATCAATGGCCGCATCGATAATATGATGATTTCCGGGGGGGAAAACATTCATCCGGAAGAGATAGAGCAGGCGTTATTAATGCTGCCAAACATCGTGCAGGCGGTGGTGGTGGCGGTTGAACACACGGAGTTTGGGCATCGTCCGTTAGCCTATGTGCAGACTGTGGATGGTAAACTCAATGAGTCTGAGGTGAAAACTTTACTGACAGGTGCTCTGGCTAAGTTTAAAATACCGGAACATATTCGTTTATTTCCCGATACTGTTTCTAATTCGGGAATTAAAGTAAATCGTAAAGAATTCCAGAGATTGGCCTGATGGGCGAATCATCTCTCCTCTATTTGCCTTGAATGCACTAAAATGTTTGAATTGGTTTTGGCTGTATGACGTTGAAGTTAAAATAACATGAATGTAAATGGCAGTAGCTGCAACGCATTAGATGACCTGAATCATCCCGGTGAACATATGTCAAAGGATAGCGCGGTCAGAACGTTTCTCGCAGTAAGGCTTCCCCTTGAGCTCGCTGCAACTCTGCACAAAAAAGCGATTCACAGGGCGGGTGACGAACATACTCATGATGTGCGCTGGGTGGTTCCGCAGCAACAGCATATTACCCTGAAATTTCTCGGTAGCAGTAATATAGATCAGCTGGATACACTGATTACTCGTCTTGAGCAGGGTTTTTCCGGGTGCAAAATGTTTGACAGCATGACGGGTTGCTTCCGATTTTTCCCTAATGGTCGAAAGTCACGCATTCTGGCACTGGATATGCATTCAGGACAGGAGCTTAAGCGCCTTGCCGCCATTTGTGAGTATGCCGCTCTGCAGTCCGGTTTTCAGCCGGAGCGCCGTAACTTCTATCCTCATGTGACGTTAGGGCGTTTCAAATCGCCAAGATATGTGAATCACAGTCAGTTTTTCAACCTACCCAGTTTTCGTATGACGGTGGCCGAAGTGGTTTTATTTCAGAGTGAACCTTCGTCCGATGGCAAAAAGTACAAAGCTCTGCACGTTTTTCCGCTGCAGCCTTTGGCGATCAGTGCGTAAATTACTCATCTTTAGTTCGGTTTTCAGCGTATTCCTTGATAAGTATCAAGCTGGTTTTTTGTGCAGTCTGGTAATCTGCACAAAAAGCTATGAGCAGAACGTACAGGTCGCTCTTTAATAGGGCGTCGCTATGTGCTCATGGCACCAAACAAGGAACAATCTATGGAATTGGTGTGTCCCGCCGGTAATCTTCCTTCCCTGAAAGCAGCCGTTGATAACGGTGCCGATGCGGTTTATATCGGTTTTCGTGATGAAACCAATGCGCGTCATTTTGCCGGTTTAAATTTCTCAGATCAGCGAGCTTTGAAAGCCCTTGAGTATGCTCACAACCCTGCACATAAAAACGGAAATAGAAAAAAGGCACGTCTATTTGTTGCCGTTAACACTTTCGCCCAGGCGACAAACTGGCATCGTTGGCAGAAAGCGGTGGACATGTGTGCCGACGTCGGTGTCGATGCTCTCATCGCTGCAGACATCAGTGTCCTTGATTACGCCAGTAGACGACATCCTGGACTAAATCTTCATTTGTCGGTTCAGGCATCAGCCACCAATCAGGCCAGCTTGTCTTTTTATCACGACCATTTTGGTATTAAACGGGCTGTTTTGCCCCGGGTGCTTTCTCTAAAGCAAGTTGAGCGACTGGCACAGAAAAGTCCTGTGGAGCTTGAGGTATTTGCCTTTGGTAGTTTGTGCATCATGGCAGAAGGTCGCTGTATTCTGTCGTCTTATGTGACGGGGGAATCACCCAATACTGCGGGTGCGTGCTCGCCGGCTTCTGCCGTTCGTTGGCAGGAAACGGCAAACGGCATGGAAACCCGTCTTGGTGGGTTATTGATTGACCGTTTTGCAAAGAATGAACAAGCAGGCTATCCAACACTGTGTAAAGGTCGGTTTGCTGTGAATGGTCATATCAGTCATGCCATCGAAGAGCCAACCAGTCTGAATACACTGGATTTAATCCCGCAGCTCCATGAGGCGGGCATTAGCGCGGTAAAAATTGAAGGTCGTCAGCGCAGCCCGGCTTATGTTGCCGAGGTTGTCAGAATATGGCGGGAAGCCATTGATCACTATCAGGCAAACCCCGCTGCCTTTGCTACCAACGAACGTTGGATGTCCGGGTTGGGTCGATTATCGGAAGGAAGCCAAACGACACTTGGCGCATATAGTCGAACCTGGCAGTAATACCAATGTCGCTTTTAAATTATGGCGTGAGCAAGTTATTTTGGCCGGCCGGGCAAGGCGAAGAGACAAGTCATAGCAGTAGCTATGGCGAGGAGCTTCAACACAGATCCAGTCGACCAAAATGGCTGCACAGCCCATAATTTAAAAGCAGAATTGGTATAAAAGCCATTTTGAAAAATTGATTCATCGCAAAGTTTAGATTTTCTGCTCCTTAATTCCTGGGGCACAAAAAGGATTAACCCATGCAAATTACTCTCGGGCCGTTGCTCTTCTTCTGGCCTAAAGCCGAAGTGATCGCCTTTTATGAAAAGGTGGCTGAGTCTGCCTTTGGCCGCGTGTATTTGGGGGAGGTAGTCTGCTCCAAACGTCGGGAGTTGAAGCTGGATGACTGGCTATACATTGCCAGAATGTTGCAGGCAAAAGGCAAAGAAGTCGTGCTATCTACCTTGACCTTGATAGAGGCAGAGTCGGAGTTGTCACAAGTCAGCAAAATTTGTGGTAATGGTGAATTTCTGGTGGAAGCCAATGATATGAGTGCGGTGCATTATCTCTCTAAAGTTGGGTTACCTTTCACTACCGGTCCTTCGGTCAATCTTTACAGTGCTGAGGCACTTAAAGTATTGCATGACAAAGGCTTGAAGCGTTGGGTGATGCCGGTAGAGCTGTCTTTTGATCATCTCAAGATGATCACCAAGAGATTGCCTGAGCTGGGTGCCCAGAAGCTGGAAACCGAAGTGTTTGGTTATGGGTATCTTCCATTGGCTTATTCAGCCCGATGTTTTACTGCCCGTGCTGAAAATAACAGTAAGGATAATTGTGGCTTTGCCTGTCTGAAAACCGCTTCTGGTATCCCACTGGCCACTCAGGAAGGTGATGCACTGTTTGTTATGAATGGTATTCAGACATTATCTGGTCAGTGCCATGACATACTCGATCAGTGGCATGGTATCCAGTCTGAAGGTGTCAACGGTGTCCGTTTGTCTGCACATTTTGGTGACATTTTCGATGTAGCCCAAAGGTTGGCAGAGGCCATAATTAGCAAAGGGGCTGTACAGGGCAATAGCGATACGAAGACATTAAATGGTTACTGGTTTGGTCAACGGGGAATTGACCATATCCCCACATGAAGCGTGACGGTTATTTTTGGGGAGGGTGAAAGCCGGTTTGGTGAACTTTCTAAGCACGATGGTGTCTTTAATCTGTCGGCTTTATGATTTATCCCATAGTTCGGGATAAGGTTTACTGTGGCCGGCTGTAATCAAACACATTAATGACGCTCTAGGATAACCATGGATTCAGTTAGAACCGGAAGAGGGCTTGTAACAACTTATTATTGTAATGGCAAGTCTCTCCAAAATGATAATAAACCGGATGATTACAATCCACGCTATCGCTTAAAAAGGAAGTCTTCTCATTCAGGTCTTAGAATAGAAAGCAGTAAAAAACAGATCACTCAAAGAGATATAAAGCTGAGAAAATATGATGATCAATTTTCTTCTGATAGTGATGAGCGAGGTAGGCTCGGCGAGCAAGCTCTTCAATTAATTGATCAGGCAGTAAGAATCCAAAACACTGTCCCAGAAGGTGGGCGGGGATTCGATAGGTCGTCAATCTCGGATAAAGAAGTACGTGATCTATTTCAGCAGCTCATTGATGTGCAACTTAATATTCGATTATTAAGGGGTTGCCAACGAGTTTCATACAAGACAGCAGCTATGCTATCCAAAAGGGGCTCTTCAGGGGTATCTGTGGGTAAAAATGAGCTAATTTGAAGAAAAAAGCACCAGCGATCGATTTCTGATAGATTTTTTTGTTTGCAGACAAAAAACAATAAGAAACGTCGCTGATGCTGATAAAAACTATCCTCAATAAAGCTCATAAACTCAAGTCATTTGTTTATCAGGATGTAAAACTCGGCTTCCATCAAGGCTCTGAAGTCTTCGATGTGACAGTCGTTCCCCGCAAGAATGGTCA
>NZ_LUTV01000006.1:259483-303762 GCF_001646945.1 Endozoicomonas ascidiicola | reverse complement strand
GCTATTTGCTCAAGAGTATACCCACGGTGGCTTAGCAATACAGCATGAGCTCGTTCTCTCAAATACGGAGTAGGACCAAGGCGCGAAGCCTGTTGCAGTGTAGTGATGATAGCTGGATCAGTTATGTTGGAAACCGATTTCATGATGATCGTACAGGTGGAAACTATGAGGAAACAGTAGTTCAAAATTCCTGAGCCGGCTCGTAATGGATTAACTRAKTKWTYSSWWMRKSMKYTTRWAKSAWWKMARWYSAWMAASKMMYTATGGCATGCGATTCGTGGCTTGTTTGACTGGTTTATCATCGATAACTGGAATGATTTATTCACAGCAATTATTGAAGACAGGAGTGTTRGTTTGAAACATTTGGTTGTTGATACCACATAGTGGCACTCAAGATAGTCCTGWTTAACCTGTGTTTAGAACTTGCGGATATTGTTGCTCATTAGTCAGCGTGACTTCGTTCGTCCTGAATAAATGGCGGTTTGAATTACCAATTAATTTGAGCATTAATAAGCTGTCAGCGGGAATTGCTGAAGTTATGTATGCACATTCCTTCACAGCGGGGATCCGGTACAGTATCGATATAGGTAACCAGTGTATTCTGTTGTAGAGTTTGCATAGCGAACATCTCTGAACCGATACACTATCTAAGCGACAGATACAGTATTATTCAAATTGGTTACTGAAAATAATAAGGAACTTTAGTACCTAGTTGATGCGTAAGCCCTGGGCCTTCTGCAAAGCAGGGTATTGAATATCTGCAATCATGTGAGGCTATCTTTGATGATTATTCTATTTGGATAACACCCAAGGCCTTATATAACCTTTATTACTCATTAGGCGTTCTGTCTTTAAAAACAGACGGATTTAATGAAGCAAGAGACTATTTTTGTAAAGCTTGTAGTTATGCAAAAAATGATAAATTAAAAGAATATTATGATTTGGTGGATTGTCTTGAGTACGGCGATAATTTGATAGGCCAAGTTGATTTTAACAAGGTGTCAATTGAACTCGCTATTGACAGTGCAGAAGATGACCCAGAAAAAAGCGTTAAAGAACTTGTATCCGTAATCCAGAATCATGTCGACTATGCTGAAGAGCAGTTTTGGTGGCGAAGATACGCAGCTAAAGTTAAGTTTCAGGCAGGTGTAAGATTTGATTGTTTATCGGAATCTGTAGCTGACATGGCACAGATAATATTTCGACATGTAAATCGAGCCAATGAAGCGCTATTTCGACTTCTGACCAGCAAGGAGGAAGCATTTGATGGAGAGCTTATCTCTCATTTGATTGCTTTTTCTAAAAAGGTGGATTCATTATCAAATGCTGTATTTACTGAACATATAAAATCCTCATTGATGATGGCTACTCGGCATTATCTCCATTATATGAAAAAGGAAATTGATGATAACCGGGAAGAATTGCGCTTCCTCCGAGAGCAGCGTTCAAAGGTTCCTTTATGGCTACAAGATACTTTTCTTATCAGGCAGTCGTCTCTGGAATGGCATATCCACAACGACCCTGAAAGGGCGTTAAAGACGCTAGAAGAAGTATGCAATAAGCTTGGAGTGGAATATCAATGTCAAAAGGGGGCTTTATTTGCAGCTTTTAGGCGACTTCGAGGGTGCTGCAAAATGTTATGAATACGCTGAAAAGCGTCTTCAGGAAGGCAGCATAAATAGTAGAGGGGACTGTTATCGATACCATAAAAGGATGGCTTATTTTATGCGTTCGCTGGCAACGTTGAGGCATATGCCGTTGTGGGTATACGATAAATATGGTATCAGAACCCGTTATGAATTAATGCGCGCCGCATGCGTTCACGCGAATCAATCAAAAATGAGTATCGGCGGTGCTGGAAAAGGCTTGGAGAAAGCCGCAAAGACAGCCGAATGGTTTTCTGACCAACTGGCAATGTTGGTCAGAAATAAGGGCAAGACAAGAAAAACTAAGCCAGTTTTTTCCCGGTTTTCATAAGTAACTGAATGGCAGTAGGTAGCTGCTCCATCTCTATGCTGTCCAGAAGGTTCTTTACACCCAGGCCAAGCTCAGTGTCCCCTTCAATCATTAAATGACGTTGGAAGAACAGGGTGTCCGGATCTTCCCGACGACTTGCCAGCTTCATGAAGGCTTGAGTATTGCCGCGGAATTCCACATCAAAATGCCTCGGTCCAGAAGCCTGCAGTTGCTGACCATCGAAGCTGATATAGAAGCTGATCGCCAGATCCGTTACGTGAATTTTCAGGCAGCGATTTTCTAGGAAATCAAAATCCCCTTCTTCAATGGGTGCTTTGAATGCCTGATTGATGGCTCTGGTCAGTGGCTTATTCACCAGTGCAGACGGCAGTAGTCGAATAGGCAGTCCGAGTAACTCCATTCCCGGCTTTTTAAACGCCGGAAAAGGAAGTGCAGGTAAAGGGGCTTTGAATGAAGAAAACAGGCTCAATGGCAGCTCCTTTTTAGATTGCTGATTTTGGCGCTTTGCTTGATAACGGAATGATCTAGTCGGTAAAGCTCATCCAGAAGTTTTACCTGAAGGGTGCCCGGGCCAGGGCAGTTCTTCGCTGCGATTTCTCCAGCAATACCAAGGCAGGTCAGTCCGGAAACGGCTGCAATCAAAGGGTTTTCTGATACCGCCAGGAATGCGCCGATAATGGCCGTCGCTGTACAGCCTGTGCCGGTGACACGAGCCATCATTGGGTGACCGTTGGTGATTTGGTAGACATCTGAGCCATCAGTGATGTAATCCGTTGCGCCTGTGACGGCAATCACCAGATGGTACTCACGGGCTTTTTCCTGAATGAAATCCAGGGTGGATTCGCTGCTACTGCTGCTATCAACACCTTTACCTTCATTAGCGCCGGTAAATAGTGCTTTAATTTCAGAGGCATTACCACGAACGACAGCGGGTTTATATTTAAGCAGCTCGATATTGCTGGTTAGGCGAAAGAGTGTGGCGCCGGCGCCCACAGGGTCCAGTATCCAGGGTTTGCCAAGCTGGTTGGCGGTTTCAACGGCAAGCTTCATGCTGTTGATACTGGCGCTGGTGAGTGTGCCCGTGTTAATGACCAGACTGCCAATCAGACCCACCAGATCGGCAACTTCTTCTGCCGCTCTGGACATAATGGGTGAAGCACCAATGGCCAGTAACGCGTTGGCGGTGGTGTTTGTCACCACATCATTAGTGATGTTATGTACCAGCGGTTTTTGTTCTCTCAGTGCTTCAAGAGACTGAATGATTTCTTTGTGCATGGGTTAGCCTTTTTGTCCATTCGGTATCATATGCAGAATTGCGGAGGGAGCAATTGATTTTTATCATGGTCATTGAAGTTGCCAACATATCATCGATAAATAACACGTAATTTCAAGCTTAATCACTGCGGATGAAATATCTGCTGACGCTTACATGTTTAGATTAATCTACTGCTAATGGCAGTATTTTGATACTTCTCGCTATTGTTGTTTTTCTGTTTTAGGGATATTTTTTATCGATGAAATCGGCCCTCCCGATTGCTTGATTTACCACTTGAATTTCACCAGAGCCAACCCTTCTCACTTCTTAAATGACCAGTGGAAAGCCCTCCTCAAGGCCGGTAAACCATAGATAAAGAATGACTGGCAACTTTGTCGGTGTTGGATTTTTTTGCTCTTTTGTTTTCAGGAGTAAGGGCAATGTTTAATCGGGATATGCTTGCGGATACCTTTGCCATGGTTACCTTTAGCATTATTGTTGGAATGACCGTTGAATTGATGGCTGGCCTAACATTTGATCAATCGCTGCAATCCCGTTTACTCAGTATTCCCGTGAATCTTTTCACGGCGAGAGCCTATGGTTTATACCGTGACTGGCTATTTCGTCGAGGCAGCAAGTTCGGGCAGGGTTTTATGCAAATGGCGCTGCTGGATGCTCTGGCCTATGTTTCTTTTCAAATCCCTTTATACGCTTCGCTAGTGATTTCCACTGGTGCAGGCGTTGAGCAGGTGCTTATGGCCTGTGCAGGTCAAATAGGTGCTATGTTGATTATGGGACGACCATATGGAATATATATGCAGTATTGTCGTCTATGGTTTAAGCCGGTTGCGATGCCGGCTGCATAATTATCTTTTCTAAGTAATAAAATATTCTTTGGCTGGTAAGTAGTTGCCGAACCAAGGCTTTTTATTTTTATTTTCTGGCGGTATAGTTATTTTCCGAAATAAGTCGACGGTCAACTATGTGATTGTCGACATATGCCCGATAGAGTTGTACGGGTAATGTCAGCGCCTTTTTTCTTCAGGCATGCTGCCCTGCGTCTTTGTTGGAGTATCAGATCATCCAGACAACAATATGTTTGGCTGCTCTGTTGAAAATGACTGTATGGATGAGTTACCCCTCACCAACAGCATTAATAATAAACACTCCATGTGCTCATAAACCAAATGAGCCTGGCCACCTCACTCTGCATTTCTGTGATGGCTGTTATGGAGCATAACAAGCTGGATCAACTGAACTGTTTCTGTCGTATACGAGCCTCTCTTCTGAGTTGCTGGCTACAGGCTAGAAAAATCAGCAAGAAGACTCCTGAGAATAACGACTGAGCATAAAAAGGGGGGAAGCATGTCCTTATTAGAAGTAGAAGGGCTGCGGATAGAATTTCCATCACGCCATGGTACAGCAGTCGCCGTCAAAGGCGTCTCTTTCACGGTAGAAAAAGGAGAAATCCTTGGTCTTGTGGGGGAGTCTGGTGCAGGCAAGTCGACGGTAGGCAATGCCGTTATCGATCTTTTGAGTGCTCCGGGTATTATTGCCGGCGGCAACATCAAACTGGATAACCTGACGATCAGTGGCCTCCACGGTGAAGCCATGCGCAAGATCCGTGGGCGGCGCATAGGGTTTATTTTCCAAGACCCAATGACGTCTTTAAACCCCTTGCTCACTATTGAAACCCAGATGGTAGAAACCATCATGGTGAATCTGGATCTTGACAAGGCTGCGGCGTTTGAAAAGGCTATAGAGCTGCTTGAATCTGTCGGCATTCCTGAACCAGCGATTCGAATTAAACAATATCCTCACCAGTTCTCTGGGGGTATGCGACAGCGGGTAGTTATTGCCATTGCACTCTCCGGTGATCCTGAATTGATCATTGCAGATGAGCCGACTACCGCGCTTGATGTGTCGATTCAAAATCAGATTCTTGAACTCATACGTGAGCTCTGCAAAAAACGTCAGGTAGGCTGCCTGTTTGTTACCCATGATATGGGCGTCATTGCTAACGTCACTGATCGTGTTGCGGTGATGTACATGGGTGATCTGGTGGAACTGGGAACCACTGAACAGATCCTATGTCGACCTGAGCATCCTTATACCCAGAGCCTGATCAGTGCAGTGCCTAGAACCGATGTAAAACTGCACCGCTTCCCCAGTGTTGAATATATTGAAAAAGCGGAAGGTAACCAGATCGATGTAAAAAATCACTGGTTGGGTGAACAGGAAGTGTTCGGGAACCCCAGTGGCGATGTTTTACTTAAGGTCAGAGACGTCGATCTTCGCTTTGAAACCCAGTCTGCTTTTTTCAAAAAGAATCGTCGGTACGTTCAGGCGTCAAATAAAGTATCGTTTGATGTTCGCCCTGGTGAAACCTTTGGTTTGGTAGGAGAGTCCGGTTCCGGTAAATCCACCATTGCGCGGGTGATTGCGGGTTTGTACCCACCGGATGCCGGTTCTATTGAGTTTGCCGGTCAGGATATTACCCGGCTGACGGAAAAAGAGCGAAAGCCTTTCCGTCGTCAAATTCAAATGGTGTTCCAAAACCCATACTCTAGTATGAATGCTCGTATGACGGTGCGGGATATTATTGCCGAGCCTATTCGTTTTCATGACCTGGCTGAGTCCGAACGTCAGGTGAATCAAATTGTTTCCGACCTATTGGATCATGTTGGACTTGGCAGAGCGTCCGGCGTGAAGTACCCCCATGAGTTTTCTGGGGGGCAGCGTCAACGAATCTCCATTGCCCGTGCATTGGCAACCCGCCCTCGCTTTTTGATTTGCGATGAACCGACGTCCGCTCTTGACGTGTCGGTTCAGGCGCAAATTCTGAATCTGTTGAAAGATCTTCAGGAAGAGCTCGGGCTGACCATGCTGTTTATCAGTCATGATTTGCCGGTCATTCTGCAAATGTGTGATCGCATTGGTGTGATGAAAATGGGTTCACTGGTGGAAACCGGCGACACTGATCGTATATTCAGTGACCCGCAGCATGAATACACCCAGCACTTGATCAGTATGATGCCAAGGGTTGAAAACCTGTCCCATGAAGGGCTGGAAATTGAAGCGCAGGTCGCTCACGTATAAGTGGCCGATCAACGAATTATACCCATTGGATTTCAAGTTGCTACTAGGCGACAAGAGAACGAAGCCCCGTGAGCCTACAAATAGTAGGTGATCGGGGTGAGCGAACGCTGACAACAACGTAGCAACTTGAAAGGCGATGGGTATATAACGAGCTGTACGCCTGACTAGGAAGGACAGGCAAACTTTGAAGCAGTGGAAAACCTGAAATAGGGGAAAATAATGAAAAAAACCATGAAAACGCTTGCCGGAGCGATTCTGGCGGCATCAATGGCTGTAGGTGCTCAGGCGGCTACCCTGAAGATGGCATACGACTCTGATCCAGTATCTTTGGATCCGCACGAGCAGCTGTCTGGTGCAACACTCCAGATGTCACACCTGGTCTTTGACCCGCTGGTACGTTGGGATAATGAGCATCAATTCGAAGCACGTCTGGCTGAAAAGTGGGAGCGTGTTGACGATAAAACCATGCGTTTCACTCTGCGCAAAGGCGTTAAATTCCACAGTGGTAATGAACTGACGTCTGCTGACGTTAAGTGGACTTTTGATCGTTTGTCTGCAAGTGCAGATTTTAAGGGTGTTTTTGAGCCATTTGCCGGTGTGAACGTCATTGACGATTACACGTTTGAGCTGGCTACTAAAGAAGCTTTTCCGCTGCTGCTGAACTCTGCGACCTATCTCTTTCCGATGGACAGCAAGTTCTATGATGGTTTGGATGCTAACGGCCAGGAAAAAGACATTCTGAAGAAGCACGGTGATACCTTTGCTTCCAAAAATGCGTCTGGTACTGGTCCATACATCGTGACCGAGCGTCAGCAAGGTGTTCGCGTTGAGTTCGATCGTTTCGCTGATTACTGGGACAAGCAATCTCCGGGTAACGTGGATGAAATCGTGCTGACGCCGATTAAAGAAGGACCTACCCGTGTAGCGGCTCTGCTGTCTGGTGATGTTGACTTCATCTTCCCGGTACCACCAAACGACCATGATCGTATCAAGAAGTCTGCTGATACGGATCTGGTGACTCTGGGCGGTACTCGTGTCATTACGTTCCAGCTGAATCAGGAGCGTGTTGAAGCGTTTAAAGATCAGCGTGTTCGTCAGGCCGTTAACTATGCCATTAACAACGAAGGCATTGTTAAGAAGATCATGAAAGGTTTTGCGACACCTGCCGGACAGCAAGGGCCAAAAGGCTACGCTGGTTATGTAGAAGGTCTGCAGCCTGTGTATGACCTGAAGAAAGCCAAAGCGCTGATGAAAGAAGCGGGCTATGAAGATGGCTTCTCTATCACCATGATGGCGCCGAATAACCGCTACGTGAATGATGAGAAGATCGCTCAAGCGGTGGCTTCCATGCTGGCGAAGATCGGCATTAAAGTTGATCTTAAAACCATGCCAAAAGCACAGTACTGGCCAGAGTTTGATAAGCGTTCTGCGGACATGATGATGATCGGCTGGCACGCGGACACCGAAGATTCTGCAAACTTCACCGAGTATCTGGCGGCCTGTGCTGATGAAATGTCAGGTTGGGGACAGTACAACTCCGGTAACTACTGCAACGAAACCGTTGATGCGCTGGTGAAAAAAGCCGGTTCTGAAACCAACCCTGAAATGCGTGCGCAAATCCTTCAGGATGTGGAACGTACTCTTTACGAAGAAGCGGCGTTTGTGCCTCTGCACTGGCAGAACCTTGCCTGGGGCGCCAGCAAGAAAGTGGCAGCAGCCGATGTTGTTAACGTAATGAACTTCCCATACCTGGGCGATCTGGTGATTAAGGAATAATTGCCGTCTGATGTAGGTCGGTAATTCCGAAGGGATTGCCGACAAATGGCTCGATTTCTAATGGGGACTTGTCGGCAACCCTTTGGGTTACCGACCTACAAAAAACAAGAACATTGTTCGCTATTGCTTTTGTAAGCTTTAAGCAGTGAAGGTTATTTATGCTGTTATTTTTAATGCGCAGGCTTATGCAAGGGCTGATAGTGATGTTTGTCATCAGCATTATCAGCTTTTCCATTCAGGATAATTTGGGCGATCCGCTCCGGGAGCTGGTTGGTCAGTCCGTTTCTGAAGCTGAGCGTCAAAAACTAAGGGATGAAATCGGTTTAAACGACCCATTCCTGGTGCAATATGGCCGCTTTCTCGGCAATGCCCTGCAGGGCGACTTAGGTCAATCGTATTTCTTTAAAGAACCGGCGTTGGATGTGATTTTTGCCAAAATGCCGGCAACCCTTGAGCTGGTGTTTGCAGCAACCCTGATTATTATTCTGGTATCGATTCCAGCAGGTGTTTATTGCGCAATACGCCCTGACAGCTGGGGCACCAAACTGATTCTTGGGTTCAGTATTCTGGGGATTTCTGTACCTGTTTTCCTGACAGCCATTTTTAGTATTTATTTATTTTCAATCGAACTTGGCTGGCTTCCATCCTATGGGCGTGGTGAGACGACTTCGGTATTTGGTCTCTGGGAGAGTGGCTTGTTCACCCGTGACGGCCTGCTTCATCTGATTCTCCCGGCAATTTCTCTGGCCAGTATTATGCTGCCGTTGTTTATTCGTCTGATTCGTTCTGAAATGACCGAAGTGCTTCACACTGAATACGTGAAATTTGCTAAAGCCAAAGGCCTGAAAAAAGTCCGTATCTATTTCCTCCATGCCCTGAAAAATACTATGTTGCCGGTGATTACTGTCGGCGGTGTGCAGATAGGCACCATGGTCGCCTACACCATTTTGACGGAAACTGTCTTTCAATGGCCTGGCATGGGCTTCCTTTTCCTGGAAGCGGTTAACAGAGTTGATACGCCATTGATTGTGGCTTATCTGATTGTGGTTGGTGGCGTTTTCGTGGTTGTGAATACGCTGGTGGATCTGCTGTATGGTTTGGTGAATCCGACCGTTAGACTGGCGAGGACTGCACAATGAGTGAACTGACATCTGCGGCGCCAGAATACAAAGAGAGATCCCGTTGGGAATTATTTAAACAATCAGCGTTCTGGTACAGCTTTACCCGTGATCGGGTGGCGATGGTTTGTGCATTTATTTTTGCCCTGTTTGTCAGTGCTGCGTTGCTGGCACCGGTGTTGGCGCCCACTAACCCTTATGATCTGGCCGCCATTGATATTATGGACTCGGAACTTCCCCCTGCTTGGGCGGAAGAAGGGGATGAACGTTTCCTGTTGGGTACCGATGATCAGGGCCGTGATTTGTTCAGCACCATTCTTTATGGCATGAGAATCTCTCTGGCCATTGGTTTGTTTGCTGTGGTTTTGCAGGCGTTTATTGGCATCGTACTGGGCTTAATGGCAGGTTACTTCGGCGGCCGCATCGACAGTTTTCTGATGCGGGTTGCGGATATACAACTGTCGTTTTCTACCATGATGGTTGCCATTATTGTGTTGGCCGTATTCCAGGCCTCTTTTGGTTCGGAGTTGTATAGCAAGCTCGCCATGTTGATGCTGATATTGGTGATTGGTATCGCCGAATGGCCGCAATATGCTCGAACTGTCCGGGCTTCGGTTTTGGCAGAGAAAAAGAAAGAATATGTAGAAGCGGCTCGAGTGATGGGTTTTGGTTCTGGCAGGATTATGTTCCGACATATTCTTCCCAATGCACTGTCGCCTATTCTGGTTATTTCTACGGTGCAGATTGCCAACGCCATTATCAGTGAAGCGGCGCTCTCTTTCCTGGGTTTGGGGATGCCAGTGTCTCAACCGTCACTGGGCTCTCTGATTTCCAGTGGTTTTGAGTATATCTTCTCTGGCAGCTGGTGGATTACCGTTATTCCAGGCGTTGTGCTGGTGGTTCTGGTTCTGGTGTTGAACCTGTTGGGCGACTGGTTGCGAGATGTACTGAATCCAAAGCTCTATAAAGGCTAATCCCTTACAAAAAAGGCTCCCAAGTGGAGCCTTTTTTGTCTCTGTGGTTGGTTACTTACTTTTTGGGTGTAAGGTGTGACTCAACCAGCCAGACCAGCTTGTCTACTTCCCGGGTTCTGGCTGTGATCAGATCTGCAGAAATCGGGTCGCCTCCTTCCTCAATATTCGCCAATGCCTGCAGAGATTGCCCGGCAAAATACGCCAGTCGCTGGCTGATGATTTCAATGTGCTCATCAATTGACTGAAACGATTTAGGGTAGCTGGGTAGCGTGCTTTTTTCGGCCACACTCTTAAGGGTGCCTTCAGGTTTGTGACCCAGTTGTGCGATGCGTTCGGCAATATCATCCGTGGCCTCTTCGATCACTTCATGGACTTCGTCGAACAATCGGTGGACGGAGAGAAATTCGCGCCCTGCCATCGTCCAATGAGACTCTTTGATTTGCATGCCAAGATCAATGGCACTGAACAGCAGCTTTTGTAACTCCTGAGCGGAGTATTGTTTCACATTTTCTGGAAGAGTTTCGAAGGTGTGGGACATACACTGTCTCCGGTGGCGGGGGTCTTTAGCAAAATAGAAGAGGATCGACGTTTTGTACAACAAATCAAGAAAGTGCAATTTGTCGTATCGAGTACGGTTTTTTACATCAAGCTGACTTTTATTCCCTGACTTTTTTGATCTATGTTAAAAACACTGTTGTGCAAATTGATTATTATCTGTCCAGAAATTTTCTGCGTAGATCGAATGAATTCATTATGTCCCGCTTAGCCATGTTGTACATTGGGTCTGAAGGCCAGACCCGAAAAATTATGGAACGAATCAGTTACTGTCTGAATCAATCCGGGCATGAAACTGTGCTCCGCTCTCTAGCAGACCTGACAGACCATTTTAGTCTGGATGATTTTGATGGTGTCGTTGTTGGCAGTTCCATACGTTATGGTAAGCACCACCGGGAATGTTACCAGTTCATAGAGAAGTTCAGTCAGCGGCTTGCCAGGAAACCCGGTTATTTTTTCTCGGTTAATCTGACCGCCAGAAGGCCGGAGCGGCGGGATCCGTACAATAACCGCTATCTGCAAAAATTCTTGAAACAGATTTCATGGACACCGGACAGGGTCGATGTATTTGCCGGAGCACTGTTGTATAACCGCTATAACTGGATTGACCAGCAAATGATTCGGTTAATCATGAAAATAACCGGTGGGCCGACCGATCCAACCCAGAATATCGAATTTACGGATTGGGCTCGGGTGAAACAGTTTGCTGAGCAGCTTGATCGTGATTTACAGGGCGTCAGCATCAGTCAGAGTGTTCCACTGAATGCCGATAGCGAAGCGTTGTCCGTTGTTTAAGGTTTGGGCTCAGTATCCATCGCCAAAGGTATAAGCAGGCCAAAACCAAAGAGTACGGGTGTTATTAATGCAGCTGCGAGAATGGCATAGTCCATAGTCATAGGGGTATCCTGTTTTTATTGTTGATATTGGAGTACTTATATTAATCCTATGTCATCTATTTGAGTGCAGTCAAAATGCAGGGCAAGAATGGTTCAGGGAGGAGTGTGAATGCGTCTTTTTTGTAGTGTGTTATTAGTTCTGCTGTCTGGGTTGGCTGTTGCCAAGGGGTTGGAGAGCCGTTTAACCCCGGGTGGTCTTTATGTGGGAAAAGCACCTCTAGGTACTCGGATTTTTTATGATAATAAAGAGGTTTCTGTTGCGCCTGACGGTCGCTTTATCATTGGTTTTGGAAGAGATGCTGAGCTAAAACAGTCGTATATCCTGCAGTTTATTAATGGCGAGCAGGCCACCGTTGAACTGAATTTAAAAGCAAGAGAATACGATATTCAGCGTTTGACGGGGATTGCCAAAAAATACGTTTCCCCAGATGGGCGAGTGCTCAATCGAATCAGGCAAGAAGCGGAAGCGGTGCGCTATGCAAGAATGGAAGATACTCAACAGTCAGACCTGTTTAATGGGTTTGGTTGGCCGGTAAAGGGACGAATAAGCGGGGTTTACGGAAGTCAGCGGGTTTATAACGGTAAGCCCGGGCGTCCTCATTATGGGCTGGATATTGCAGTATCCACGGGTACGCCCGTCAAGGCGCCGGCAGACGGCATTGTTCGTTTGGCAGATTCCGATCTCTATTATTCCGGTGGCACCATCATTATTGACCATGGCTACGGTATTTTTTCCAGCTTTCTCCACCTGAGTAAAGTCACTGTTAATGAAGGAAGTCAGATTAAAAGAGGTCAACAGATTGGTGAGGTCGGTGCAACGGGTCGTGTGACAGGCCCTCATCTTGACTGGCGATACAACTGGTTTGATAAACGACTGGATCCTGCGCTGCTTACGTTGGGTGAATAATAATCACAAATGTTCCGAACAGCCTGAGTATTTAAAAGCAGTTTTCCTGTTAGGGTTTGTCCTGAAATAACTTCCACATTTCAATTAACGTTGTCCGTTGTCCGAAAAAGCTGGAGCCTCTTGTGCTTTGCGGACTACGGATAGCGAGTCCAATAATGCTTCAGTTGAGTATTCAGCATCACATAAAATCATGCTATTTGTTATGATCGCTCCATGGAGGGCAGTACATGACAATGTTTAATAATTCGAGTAATAAGAAGCGACAACTTCCTGAGCCGGAATCAGCTTTGGCTGGTCGAACGGAGCCTATGGAAGTCGTTGGCCAGCACTTTGTCAATAATCACTCACTGAAAGCCTCGTTCCCTGAGAATCTACAAACGATCTATATTGGGCTAGGTTGTTTTTGGGGCGCTGAAAGGTTGTTTTGGCAACAGGCGGGTGTGTATACAACCGCTGTTGGTTATGCCGGCGGCTATACCCCGAACCCAACTTATGAAGAGGTTTGTTCGGGGCAGACAGGGCATACGGAAGTGGTGATGGTGGTTTATGATCCGGCAGAAATCTCAACGGAAACACTCTTAACGCTGTTCTGGGAATCCCATGATCCGACTCAAGGCATGAAGCAGGGTAATGATGTTGGTACGCAGTATCGCTCAGCTATCTATACGACGACGGATGAGCAGGTTCAGCAGGCTGAGAAAACCCGGGAACAATTTGCGCTGTCTCTTTCCCAAAAAGGGTTTCCTGACATTACCACTGAAATCCGAAACGCGCCGCCTTTCTACTATGCGGAAACTTACCATCAGCAGTATCTTGCCAAAAACCCGGAAGGGTATTGTGGCTTGAAAGGAACCGGCGTGTGTCTCGGCGCCTGATGCCGTTACTGTTTATTCTTAATCAGGTCTCGAATAAGAAAGCGGGAAGGGTGTAGCGCCTCTTTTAGTGTGGCTGGCAGCGGGTTGGTATACGACTCGTCGCCAGTAATCATGTCTGCCAGTATTTCACCGGAGATCGGACAGGAGATCATTCCTCGTGAGCCATGCCCTGTGGTGACGTAGAGACCATCAAAATAATCAGGTTTATCCGTCAGTGGCAGTTTACTGTTCTTGCGAAGCGGTGCGTAGGTGTCTAAAAACGACTGGTGGTGAACCACGGGCCCGACAATGGGCAGGTAGTCCGGCGTCGTACAGCGAAAGCCGGTTCTGCCACCGGTAATCTCAATATGATCACCACCGATGGCATCATAAGATGTCGGAAACCATTGCTGCTGCATGTTCAGGTTTTCCTGATGATCCTGATCACGAATAGCCAAACTTGCATCGTTAAAGTGAAAGGTGGCTCCCAGGGTATGCTCACCTTTTATGGCTGGGGCAATATACCCTTCGCCGCAGACACAGGTGCTGAGCTTTTGGCTCTGGTGCGTTGCCTTTACCCGGGTGATTTGACCTCTGATGGATTTCAGCGGTAGGTAGCGAAGTTGATTGAATCGACTACTGGCCGTTCCCTGAGCGATGATGATGGTTTTGCTTCGGAATTCACCGCTGTCAGACTTTATGACCCACTCGTTATTCTCAGGGCTTATTTCATTGACCAGACTGTTTTTGACCGTTTTGATTGTTGAGTGATCCACTAAAGCACGACAGAGTGCCGGTGGGTGTACCCATCCCGCGGCTGGGAAAAACAGCCCGGAATGGTGGATATCCAGACCCGCAATCTCCGACAGCTGTTGTGCGTTCATATATTGGAGTAAATCATCCGGGTGCTGAGCATCTAATGCTTGATAGCGCTGATTGGTTTTATCATTTACGGCGAGCTGCACAACGCCACATTGTTGCCAGTCTTGAATGTTCAGTTGTTTAAGCAGGTCAATGGAGTAGTGATAACCATGGAGAATAAATTGGCTTAATGGTGTGTTGTCCGCAGACAGCTTTGCGTACAAAACACCTTGTGGGTTACCGGATGCCTCACTGGCAAGCGCCTCGTGTTGTTCCAGAATTGTAACCTGCCAGCCACGTTTTGCCAGTGAGTAAGCAGTGCTGCAGCCAGCAAGGCCACCGCCAATAACGATGGCGGATTTCTCTGGGTTTCTATGATCTGCTTGAGAAAACCAAGGCTTACCAAGCTGTTTGATATCAGGCACGCTACTTCGCTTCAGAATCAAAACAGTAGAGGATAGTGACCAAGTGATGTCGGGTAAAGACCCTAAAACTAAAACTAGAAGAATGGAATGAATCCCCTATGCTTAAGAGTTTGCAAGGGATATTTGTTGTGTGGGGATGTGCGTCAAACGTAGAGTGCAATACGTCCTATCGGATAGGGCAGAATAATATACAAATATCAGGTTTCGACTTCCATAATCCCGTTTTTTGGTTGGCTGCAACGTTCTCAGTGTTGTTTATAGTACTGACGCTTTTATTTCCTCAGTTAATGAAAAGTGCGCTGACAGGCCTTCATCTCTGGTGTGTCGACACCTTTTACTGGCTATATATGTCAGCCTCAAATGTCTATGTGCTGTTCTGTGTATTAATGATCATTCTGCCGGTGGGGAAAATCCGGCTGGGCGGAGAAGGTGCAAAAACAGAGTACAGTACATTGTCCTGGTTCTCAATGTTGAGTCTCTTCCAATATGAAATGAGCCTGAACGGAGCCCTTGTTTCCAAAATGAAATGAGCCTGTGATTTCTGATCTTTCGTCCAAAATTACTGGATGAAAATCATAATGGACACACGGCTCATCAAATCGCTCCAGCAGGTGGAGGAGCTGCTTCAGGCTACACCGCAGATACAGCCTGGTTGGAAGTCAAAAGACGAGTGCTATCAATGGATTGCAGGCACTCTCAAACACTTTCGATACCGCACTCTGAGCAAGCCTGAGAAAGGGCTGATCAAACGCTATCTGATCGTCGCTTCAGGCTATTCCAGGGCGCAAATAACCCGGCTAATTAAAGAATACCTGAATCTAGGAGGCTGTCGGACTTGAAAGTAAAAACCGGAGATGGGCCGCAATAAAGTCAAAAATCACAGAATCCAGTCTGGAAGTGCTGTTTATGTCGTCAGTCTCTTTTGCCCAAATATCCAAATGCATGCGACAAATAACCTGTAAGCTGAAATAAACTGCATAAAAATGATACTTTCCTGAAGATCTTTCAGCATCAGCGTAAACATCCGCTTCAGGTTAAAACCCATGCACAGAAGATCCCATTCAGCAGACACTGCTTCAAGACCACGGACCAGAAATTGACGGTATCCCATCACTTCCTTCTGTATCCCAAACGTTGGCTCAATGGTGCTTTTTCTCAATGCATACACCGCCCGTCCTTCCCTGGTTTGCAATCGCCAACGCATCAACTCCAGTGCGGTAACATCATCGCCTGCGGGCATCGGCTCATCGGGCTTAAAGCGCTCCAGTAAAGGTTTGTTATGGGCATCCTTCTTTTCTGCAATGTAAGGGATAGCTCCAAACTTATCCACAGCAGACACATTGCCCTGACTGAAGTAGCCCGTGTCGGCAAGAATCGCGCTGGGCTTGCCAATCTGCTCTGCACGAGAGGCCAGTTCTTCGAGGGCAGGCGCTACCTGTTGTTTGTCATTGGTCGCCTGAGTAATATGATTTTCAACAATAAGACCACTGTCGTTATCTACTGCGGCCTGCGCATTATAAGCCTGTACAAAACCGTTAGCAGACGTTGGCATTATGCGAGACTCCGGATCTGTCAGGTTGACTTGATCTTTGTCCCTGGGACCCGGCGTTGGGGCTTTCGGTTCTTTGCCCCGTGGCTTTTTTTCCGTATCTCTGATCGCATCACGACGGGCAACTTTTTCCTGATATTCTGCCAGTTCTTGCTGATAGCGCTCTTCAGCTCGTCGCTCAATTTCAGCTTTGGCATCGGCAATCACCTTGAGGCGATCTTCCCTGCGTTTCAGCTCATCAGGAATGGATAATTCGTCTGGCAATTTTTCAGTATCTGCTTTTTCAGCCATCCTGAGGAGCTCTTCAACTTCGGCCTTGAGCTGCTTTTCGAGCCTGCATGCGTGCTTGTAACTGAGCGCCTTGTGTTTGCTGGCATTGGCCTTCATCTTGGTTCCATCGAGGCTGATGGTTCCCAGCTTCAACCATTCTGCCTGTTGCGCAATCAACAATATCTGAACAAAAAGTTCACTGATTTCTTTACGGAAGCGCTGGCGAAAGGTGTTGATACTGTCGTGATCCGGATGCTCGTTGGCGCAGATATATCGAAAGGCGATGGAGTCATAAGTTGCTTTCTCCAGTTTGCGACTGGAGAAGACACCTGTTGCATATCCATAGAACAATAACGACAGCATGAGGGATGGATGCCAGGCTTTAGAACCCCTTCCTTTATAGGCGCTGATCAAAGGTGTGAGGTCTAGCTGCTCAACCACCTCTACAACAAAGCGAGCAAGATGCACCTCTGGCAGATAATCCTGAACAGTGGCAGGAAAAAAGTCAGGGATGTCTCGGTCAATGGGTCTGAAAGTCCATTTGTTCATTGGCTGGCTGTCTTTTACGATCTTGCGGGTATTATACACAAAAGTTGTTCTAAGTCCGACAGGCTCCTAGGGCTTCTCAAGCGCAAACAACGGACAACGAAGGGGTTTGAGACAAAGTATTCCAAGGCTGACATTCGCCTTCTTGCCGAGACTGACCGACTTCATAATGGCCTGAATGGGCCTGCAATAAAGAAGATCTGTGAGCGAGCATATCAACGTGGAGATGGTCGCTATAAGCGACTGGCTGGCATCTCTGTTTCGCACCTCTACAACCTGCGGCAGTCAAAGACTTATCAGACAGTTCGCCTGCATAAAAACGTCACCCGACCTGTAAATCGTGCTATTGGTACTCGACGCAAACCGCGACCCAATGGTCAACCCGGTTATATCAGAATTGATACAGTACATCAGGGTGATAAGGATAAGGTCAAAGGGCTTTACCATATTAATGCGGTGGATGAAGTTACTCAGTTTCAAGTGATCTGCACCGTTGAGCGGATCAACGAGCACTTTCTAATACCGGTACTCGAAGAGCTTTTGGCGACTTTTCCCTTTAAAATACAGGGTTTTCACTCCGATAACGGCTCTGAGTACATCAACTATCCGGTGGCAAGTTTATTGGATAGCCGCTACATAAAATTCACAAAATCCAGATCACGAAAAACAAACGACAATGCACTTGTTGAATCAAAAAACGGAGCCATCATCAGAAAAATGTTGGGCTATGCTCATATACCGCAACATCATGCTGCAGAAGTGAATGCGTTTAACAAAAATTACCTGACACCTTACATCAATTTTCACCGGCCTTGCTTTTTCCCGGAGACGATAACAGATGAAAAAGGCAAAGAGAGAAAACGTTACCTTTACGAAAACATGATGACACCTTATGAAAAACTGAAATCTTTGCCTGACTGGACGCAATATTTGAAGAAAGGAACTCTGCCGCATGCATTGGAGTCAAAGGCTGAATCAATGAGTGATAACGAGGCTGCCCAGCAACTGCAGTCTGCCAGAGAATCACTGTTTCAAGGCATCTTTAAGCGAAAGGCCTGAAATCATGGGTTTATACTCTTTTCAGGCTCATTTTGGGATTGGAAAATACTTGTTGTTTGCCGCCGGAATGGGGATTGGTCTGGTATTTTGGTGTGTTGCTGAACCTGTTGCCTACTACACGAATTTCAGTGGTACGCCTCTGAATGTTGAGGCTTATACACCGGAAGCGGCCTCTATGGCTATGGGAGCAACCTTGTTTCACTGGGGGCTTCACCCATGGGCCGTCTATGGTGTTGTTGGTTTGGCACTTGCCTTCTTTGCTTATAATAAGGGGCTTCCTCTGACGATTCGTTCTGCATTTTATCCGCTGTTAGGTGAAAAAGTGTGGGGGCCTATTGGTCATGCGATTGATGTGGTTGCGGTATTGGCGACGATTTTCGGTTTGTCGACATCGCTGGGTTTAGGGGCAATACAAGCGGCGGCAGGTTTGGATTTTGCCTTTGGGGTTAAAAACACAATCACGACTCAAATGGTTGTTATTGTCGTTATTGCCATGATCACATTGCTTTCGGTAGTCAGGGGTCTGGATAAAGGCGTGAAAACGCTCAGCAATATTAATATGGCGATAGCAGCGCTTCTTTTACTTTTCGTTGTTTTCGCATCGTCGTTTACCAACTTTCTGGGCCATTTTTCAGCTATTTTAGGGAGTTATGCAGAGAACCTTATCTCATTGAGTAACTGGGTTGGTCGAGAGGACGCAAACTGGTATCAAGGCTGGACAGTGTTTTACTGGGCCTGGTGGGTGTCCTGGTCACCTTTTGTGGGGTTGTTCATTGCCTGTATCTCAAAAGGTAGAACGGTGCGTGAGTTCATGATTGGAGTCCTTCTGGTACCTACGCTGGTATCAGCAATCTGGATGGCGGCTTTTGGTGGAGCTGCTTTGGATCAGGTTCAGAATCACATTGGGCAGCTGTCCAATGGTATTGGTGATGTCTCTCTGGCCCTGTTTCAGATGCTTGAAAACCTCCCTTTTGTAAGAGTCACCACCTTGCTGGCCGTTACTCTGGTTCTGGTTTTTTTTATTACCTCGGCCGATTCCGGAGCGCTGGTGGTGGATTACATCACTGCCGGGGGAAAAGTTGACTCTCCCGCAAGTCAACGAGCGATGTGGGCTGTACTGCAGTGTGTCACGGCTTCGGTATTGCTCTACGGTGGCGGGGAAGAGGTGTTGACTTCTCTGCAAGCCGGAGCGGTTTCTATGGGGTTGCCTTTTACGGTGATATTGCTCTTTATGTGCGTGGGTCTATTTTGATCCATGATGCGGGATCTTAATAAGGTGAAATGTCGGTCTGCAATCGGGTAACTTGCCATTACGAACGGGGGCTGTAACGCCCGGGCTGTCCTATCGTTTCTTGAAATCGAAGGATTACGTGCTGTACCGGTTTATTTCAGGATAGGAAATACTCGCTATTTCATGGTACGCCCCACTGATTTAGAATCACCCGCTTTATTTTGAAAAGAGATGTACCATGCGGTTGATACTGGCGCCGATGGAAGGTGTGATGGATCACGATATGCGTGACCTGCTGACCAGCGTCAACACCTTTGATTTGTGTGTGACCGAGTTTGTTCGAGTCACTGACACCTTGTTACCAAATAGGGTGTTTTATCGCACTTGTCCGGAATTGAAGCAGGGTAGCAGGACATCAAATGGCACATTAGTTCGCCTTCAACTATTGGGCAGTAGTCCGGAATATCTGGCTTTGAATGCGGCCAGAGCGGTTAAGTTGGGTTCGCCAGGCATCGATTTAAATTTCGGATGTCCGGCTAAAGGGGTGAATAAGAACAAAGGCGGTGCGATTTTATTGCGTGAGCCAGGTCTACTCTTTGATATCGTCAAATCCGTTCGTGAAGCCGTGCCTGCCGAGTTTCCTGTGACTGCCAAAATCCGTCTTGGCTACGAAGATAAGTCTCTCTTTATGGATAACGCCTGTGCTATTCAGGAGGCGGGCGCTTCGGAGCTGGTGGTTCATGCCCGTACAAAAGCGGAAGGTTATCGCCCGCCAGCCCATTGGGAATACATTAATAAAATTCGTGGGCGACTTAACATCCCGGTCATTGCCAATGGTGAAATATGGAACCACGAAGACGCCCAGCGTTGTATGACGGTTTCGGGCTGCTCCGATTTGATGGTGGGGCGTTCATCACTGACCACACCAAACATTACCACCATGATTCGTGACGGTGTTGGCCCAATGGCATGGTCTTCGGTATTGAGGTTGATCCTGCAATTGAGTGATCGCGACCGTGCCAATGATAAATGGCCCTATCACCCGGCAAGAATGAAACAGTGGCTTAATTATCTGCGTAAAGCTTATCCGGAAGCTCAACACCTTTTTGAACGTGTTCGTGCGATGAAGGATGCGGATGAGATGGTGGCCATCGTTCTTGGCGACTTGCAGGGTTTATAAAAGTCTATCGTCTTATAGTCGTTCTATTGATGCAGGTCGATATATTTTCTACCTGCTTCAGGTATTTTAAAAAATATGGTTTCAGTAACATCGTCTATTTGGCGGATTGCTTAATAAAACCTGATCAGTACAATACACAAGCGGCACGAGCCGGTTTTCTTCGTAATAGTCAATAATTGCGAACGAACTAATAACTATAAATATGCATACGACAAGGACAACATGATGACGTCGTCGGAACTTATCTCTGAGGGCTCCAGCCTGATGCTGTTCGGGATGGGCTTTGTTTTCCTGTTTCTCACTCTGCTGGTGTTGGTCACCAGTTTGATGTCGAAAATCATCACTCGCTTTTTTCATGAACCTGCTACTTCAGGAGCCTCCGCTGTGCGTCATGTTTCAGCAGGTGGAGCGCCAGTCGCCATCAATAATCAGACCGAAGTGGTAGCCGCCATCAGCGCTGCTATTAAGCTGCACAGAACAAAAAAAGATAAAGATTAAAGCCATTAACCGGGGGATAAAGGGTTATGTCTGACGTTCATAAACCGCTTGGTATTACCGATGTGGTGTTGAGGGATGCCCATCAATCACTGTTTGCTACCCGTCTGCGTATAGAAGACATGTTGCCCATTGCGGAGCAATTGGACGACATTGGTTACTGGTCCCTGGAAACCTGGGGGGGCGCAACCTTTGACGCCTGTATCCGTTATCTGGGTGAAGACCCTTGGGAACGGCTACGTGAATTGAAAAAAGCCATGCCGAAAACCCGCCAGCAAATGTTACTTCGTGGGCAGAATTTGTTGGGTTACCGCCATTATGCGGACGATGTCGTTGATAAGTTTGTAGAGCGTGCTGTTTTTAATGGCATGGATGTGTTCCGTGTCTTTGATGCCATGAACGATCCCCGCAACCTCAAGCAAGCCATGAATGCAGTCAAGCGACAGGGAGCACATGCGCAAGGGACTATTTCCTATACCACCAGTCCGGTGCATAACATGGACAACTGGGTATCGCTTGCTAAGGAAATTGAAGATCTGGGTGCGGACTCACTGTGTATTAAGGATATGTCAGGCATTATTACGCCGACTGATGTTTATGAACTGGTGTCACGATTGAAACGTGAGACGGATCTGGAAGTACAATTGCATTGTCATGCGACATCCGGTCTTTCTTCAATGTCATTACTGAAAGCCATTGAGGCTGGTATTGATCGGGTGGATACCGCTATTTCCTCCATGTCCATGACTTACGGACATTCTCCAACGGAAGCGATTGTTGCAGCGTTGCAGGGAACAGAGCGGGATAGTGGTCTGGATCTCAATAAACTGGAAGAAGTAGCAACTTACTTCCGTGCTGTGCGTAAAAAATACGCGAAGTTTGAAGGTCAGTTGCGCGGTGTTGATGCTCGCATCCTGACGGCTCAAGTTCCCGGTGGCATGCTGACCAATATGGAGAGCCAGCTGAAAGAGCAGGGCGCCAGCGATAAGTTTGATGAAGTGCTTCAGGAAATTCCACGGGTTCGTGAAGACCTTGGTTTTATTCCTCTTGTTACCCCAACGTCTCAAATTGTGGGTACTCAGGCAGTACTTAATGTACTGACCGGTGAGCGGTACAAATCCATTTCTAAAGAGACGCAGGGAATTCTTAAAGGCGAATACGGTGCTGCACCGGCGCCATTTAATACAGAGCTGCAAACTCGAGTATTGGACGGTAAAGAAGCGATCACCTGTCGTCCGGCAGATAGGTTGGAAGCTGAATTCAATAAGCTGACCACGGAGCTTGAAGGGTTGGCACAGGAAAAAGGTATCAAGCTGGCAGATCAGGCAGTGGACGATGTTCTGACCTATGCATTGTTCCCTCAGGTTGGTCTCAAATTTCTGCAGAATCGTGGTAATCCGGATGCCTTTGAACCGGCTCCAGGAACTGAACCAGAGGTTAAATCAACAGCTGCCGCTTCTGTCAATCAAACAGACAGTGCCGTTTATACCGTTAGAGTGAACGGAAACCCTTATACCGTGGAAGTGGCCGAAGGTGGCGATGTCAGTCAGGTTATCCCCGCATCATCGGCAAACCAGCCAGCTGCTGTTCCGGCCGCAGCTTCAGGTGAACCCATGCCGGCACCGTTGGCCGGAAATATCTGGAAAGTTCATGTCACGCCAGGGCAACAGGTTCAGGAAGGCGACGTTGTGTTGATTCTTGAAGCCATGAAGATGGAAACGGAAGTGCGTGCACCGAGAGCTGGTCAGGTGACGTCTGTCAGTGTCAGAGAAGGCGACAGTGTGGCAGTGGGTGATCAGCTGCTGGCACTGGCCTGATAACTTAAGGAGTAGGAAGTTATCATGGAAAAGCTGTTAACGCTCTGGGAAGGCTCAGGGATTTATAATCTGAGCGCTGGTGAGCTGGCAATGATACTGGTGGGGTTCGGATTACTCTATCTGGCCATCCGTAAACAATTTGAGCCTTTGTTGTTAGTGCCGATTGGGTTTGGCGGAATTATGGCCAATATTCCCCAGGCGGGGTTGGCATTTTCAGCGATTGAGCAGGCGTTGCATGTGGCAAATCCAGTGGTATTGCAGGCCATTTCTGAAGCGCTTGGCAATGTTTCTGCAACCCCGGATCAATTGTACACGCTGTACACCGAGGCTAACTCCGCCACAAGAGCCGCTATAGGTCACATTGTGGCCGACGCAGGTTATTCGAACGGTGTCTTATATCAGTTTTACAGTGTTGCTATTGGTAGCGGTGTTGCGCCGCTGGTGATTTTTATGGGTGTTGGGGCAATGACCGATTTTGGTCCTTTGCTCGCGAATCCAAAAACCCTGTTTCTTGGTGCGGCCGCACAATTTGGCATTTTTGCCACGGTCTTTGGTGCTATTGTGCTGAGCTCGACGGGGTTAATGAATTTCTCTTTGGCGGATGCGGCAGCAATCGGCATTATCGGTGGTGCGGATGGCCCAACAGCGATTTATGTATCCAGCGTGTTAGCTCCCCATCTTCTCGGGGCTATTGCGGTGGCAGCGTATTCCTATATGGCACTGGTGCCGTTGATTCAGCCGCCCATTATGCGAGCACTGACGACAGCTGAAGAACGTAAAATTGTGATGACTCAGCTTCGCCACGTCAGCAAGACAGAAAAAATTGTTTTTCCTGTTCTGCTGCTGGTGCTGGTGGCTCTTTTGTTGCCAGATGCTGCTCCGTTGTTGGGGATGTTTTGTTTTGGTAACTTGATGAAAGAATGTGGTGTGGTTGAGCGTTTGTCGGATACTGCACAAAATGCATTGATCAACATCACTACTATTTTTCTGGGGCTTTCTGTGGGCTCAAAGCTGAGCGCAGATAAATTTCTGGCGATGGAAACCCTTGGGATTCTGTCTTTAGGTATTGTGGCCTTTTGTATTGGTACTGCCAGTGGTGTTTTGATGGCAAAGCTAATGAACCGGGTGACGTCTACAAAAGTGAATCCACTGATTGGCTCAGCGGGTGTATCTGCGGTACCGATGGCAGCAAGGGTTTCCAATAAGCTTGGGCTTGAGGCGAACCCTCAGAACTTTTTGTTAATGCATGCCATGGGGCCTAATGTCGCAGGCGTTATTGGTTCTGCAGTAGCTGCCGGGGTTATGATTAAGTATCTTTCCTGAAAGTGACTGATAGTGATTAGAATCATAATAATGCGATGTCTTACCTTTAAGGCGTCGCATTTTTTTTTGTTCGGTGAGAATATAGCCAATAATCAATTTTCTAAATAAATAGAGTTGTGCTTTATGCTATATAAAGAACACAGTGTTCCAACCCGAAAGAATATTGCCTTGGTTGCTCACGATAATAAGAAAGATGAGTTAGTAAGCTGGGGTTTGCGCCATAAAGAGCAGTTGACTGGTCACGAGCTTTACGCGACTGGAACTACGGGTACGTTAATGGAGAAACACCTCTCTATGCCTGTGAAGAAATTCATCAGTGGTCCATTAGGTGGTGATCAGCAAATAGGTGCACTGATTTCCGAGTGTAAATTGGATTTGCTGGTCTTTTTCTGGGACCCATTTGAGCCAATGCCCCATGATCCGGATGTAAAAGCGTTGTTAAGAATTGCAGCGGTGTGGAATATTCCCGTTGCCTGTAATCAAAGCTCTGCCGATTATATTTTCTCTTCCGAGATGCTGGCTCAAACCCATAACCGACAGATTCCAGACTATGACAGCTATCTTAAGCAAAGAGCGCTGGAACAAAAAGCATTGGAATAAATAGAGGAAGAACTATAAAAAACGCCAGACCTCGCTTTCGAGTTCTGGCGTAAATCAGTATCTACGGGAATGACATTGAAAAGGTAAAGCAGAATTAAAAAGTTGAAAGTTAAGTAACAGTTAACTAACCGAAACCATCACACTAATAATCGGTGTTATCTCCATCACGTCTACCCATTGCTCCAAAACTGAAACTGGATGAGCCGTATTGACGTCGTTTCTTATAAGTGACCTTAGGTTCACTGTTGTTATTCCCAATCACCGGTTCTTCAGGAAAAGCGCTCCTGCTGGAAAGTACATTTCCACTGCTTGGGGAGCGATAGCCCTGATTGCCGGAAGAGAAGCGGCGTACAGATTGCGGTTTAACCGTTGGCTGAAATATGGAAACCGGAGGTTGCTCAAAAGTATCTCTTGGCATGTCCGGATCTTCATTGCCAGAAGACAGTAATTCACTGCCCTGAACAGAAGCGTCTTGCATATTCAGCCGCATTCGATACGGGTGACCATAACCTCTTCTACGACGAGGCTTTTGATCTTTAGGCTCTGGTGGCTTAAGACCCGTAAATTGTTCGTAAATTGTAGTATAAATATATTTGCTCATCACTACCTCCTGTTCGATCCTTTCCCGGCAATACTATTGATGTCCTTATTTGCTTAAGGATGTTAGTCAAACCCGTATTGGCTATGAATAGGTAACACTACCTAAAAAAATACAGCAATATCTAAAAGTAGTCGTTAATTCTCATGGAAACGAAATGAAGACGGAATTAACAGAAATAAAGAATAGCATTCATGAATAATCAGAGATGATTTATTTCATAATTTTTTTGAATGTTGAGTTGATAGTAATAACTAAACTTTGCCAATTTCAAAGATGGTTAATAGACTAACAGATGCGTTTATTGATGTTAGAGTTTGTTTATATTTTTAAATACTTTGGAATATGTTTTTTTATTATTAATAAGTATTAGCACTGATAGTGGCAATGCCTTATATCGAGTAATTTGGTGCTGTCTTCACATACTTTTACGGGTTAGCCAGGCTCATTATCACAGGATAATGATTGTCAGGGTTTCTTCACCTCCCTGAACGTCTGTTAACAATACGCCGACGACGATTTTCGTACATTGACATAGATCAAGTTGGTGTTACAGCTACCAAGATGGCTGGCCCGAAACAGCATTTCCAAAGAATTCTCCAACTTGAAGGAGCTCTTAGTATGACTGTAGCAACCAACGAAATGCCTCAGGCATGGGCTGGTTTTACCTCCGGTGACTGGGAAACCAGTATCAATGTTCGCGATTTCATCCAGAAGAACTACACGCCCTATGAGGGTGATTCCTCTTTCCTGGCCGGTTCCACAGATGCCACAGATAATCTCTGGGCAGATGTTATGGAAGGCATCAAAGAAGAGAACCGCACTCACGCGCCGGTCGACTTTGACACTGATCTGCCATCAACCATCACTTCTCACGACGCTGGTTACATCAACAAAGATCTGGAAACCATCGTTGGTCTTCAGACTGAAAAGCCACTGAAGCGTGCCATTATTGCTAATGGTGGTATCCGCATGGTTGAAACTTCCTGCGAAGTTTACGGCCGTAAGCTGGATGAAACGGTTAACAAAATCTTCACGGACTATCGCAAAACCCACAATGCCGGTGTTTTCGACGTTTACACTGCAGACATCCGTAACTGCCGTAAATCCGGTGTAATCACTGGTCTGCCTGATGCATACGGTCGTGGTCGTATTATTGGTGATTATCGTCGTATCGCCCTGTACGGTATTGATCGTCTGGTGGCAGACAAGAAAGTTCAGCACAAGTCTCTGGACAAAGTGATGGAGTCCGGTGAAAATCTGGATCGCACTATTCAGCTGCGCGAAGAGATCATGGAGCAGATCCGTGCTCTGGGTCAGATCAAAGAAATGGCTGCTAAATATGGTTGCGATATCAGTGGTCCAGCGACGTCTGCCCGTGAAGCGGTTCAGTGGACTTATTTCGGCTATCTGGCTGCGGTTAAATCCCAGAACGGTGCGGCTATGTCTCTGGGTCGTACCGCGACCTTCCTGGATATCTACTTCCAGCGCGATCTGGAAGCTGGCAAAATTACCGAAATCGACGCTCAGGAAATGATCGACCATTTCGTTATGAAACTGCGTATGGTTCGCTTCCTGCGTACTCCAGAATACGATCAGCTGTTCTCCGGCGACCCAATCTGGGCGACAGAGTCCATCGGTGGTATGAGCCTGGATGGTCGTACACTGGTGACCAAGAACGCGTTCCGTTTCCTGAACACAATGTACACCATGGGTCCATCCCCAGAGCCAAACATTACGGTTCTGTGGTCTGAGCATTTGCCTGTTGGTTTCAAAGAGTACTGTGCAAAAGTATCCATCGATACCAGCTCAATTCAGTACGAAAACGACGATCTCATGCGTCCTGATATGGACAGCGATGATTACGCTATTGCCTGCTGTGTATCCCCAATGGTGGTGGGCAAGCAGATGCAGTTTTTCGGCGCCCGTGCGAATCTGGGTAAAACCCTGCTGTACGCTATCAACGGTGGTGTCGATGAGAAACTGAAACTGCAGATCGGTCCTAAGGCTGAAAAAATCACTTCCGAATATCTGGATTACGACGAAGTTTATGCCAGCTTCGACAAGCTGATGGATTGGTTGGCGACTCAGTACGTGACTGCTCTGAACTGCATCCACTATATGCACGACAAGTATTCCTACGAAGCTTCTCAGATGGCGCTGCACGATCGTGACGTTATCCGTACCATGGCTTGTGGTATTGCGGGTCTGTCTGTGGCTGCTGACTCTCTGTCTGCGATTAAATACGCGAAAGTGAAACCGGTTCGTGATGAAGACGGTATTGCTATCGACTTTGAAATCGACGGTGACTTCCCTAAATTCGGTAACAATGAAGAACGCGTTGACGCTATCGCCTGTGAGCTGGTCGAAACCTTCATGAAGAAGGTGGCGTCTCACAACATGTACCGTGATGCGATCCCAACTCAGTCTGTACTGACGATCACCTCTAACGTGGTTTATGGTAAGAAAACCGGTACTACACCAGACGGTCGTCGTGCAGGTCAGCCGTTCGGTCCGGGTGCAAACCCAATGCACGGTCGTGACACCAGCGGTGCGGTTGCGTCCCTGAGTTCTGTAGCGAAGCTGCCATTTGCCTACGCGAAAGACGGTATCTCCTATACCTTCTCCATCGTACCGAAAGCACTGGGTAAAGACGACGAAGGTCGTCGTAAGAACTTGGTTGGCCTGATGGATGGTTACTTCCATCATGAGGCGCATCGTGAAGGCGGTCAGCACCTGAACGTGAACGTAATGAACCGCGAAATGCTGGAAGATGCCATGGAAAACCCAGAGAAGTACCCTTCTTTGACCATCCGCGTATCCGGCTACGCAGTGCGCTTTAACTCTCTGACTCCAGAGCAGCAGCGTGATGTGATTACCCGTACGTTCACAGGTTCACTGTAAGTTTTAGCACTTTCAGATAAAATGTAAGAACAATAAAAAGGTCGGCATTGCTGGCCTTTTTTTGCATGTTTTGCAGGTGTAGAGTTGGGAGAGTTGCCATGTCCCTCGGGCGTGTTCATTCCATGGATTCTTTTGGAACCGTTGACGGGCCAGGTATCCGGTATGTGGTTTTTATGCAGGGCTGCCATATGCGCTGCCGTTATTGCCATAACCGGGATACCTGGGATCTTCGTGATGGTGGTGAGGTACTTAGTCATGAAGAGGTCCTGGATAAAATTCTGAAAGTGAAGAGCTTTCTAACAGGTGGTGTAACGGTCACCGGTGGGGAACCGCTGATTCAGGCGGAATTTGTTGCTGACCTGTTTAAAGCGTTAAAAGAGCACGGTATTCACACCTGTCTCGATACCAATGGTTTTACCAAACGCATTACGCCGGATGTTGAGCGGCTACTGTCTTATACGGATCTGGTGCTTTTGGATATCAAGCATATGGATGAGGAGATGCACAAAAAACTCACTTACGTTACCGGCCAGTATCCAAGAAATTTTGCTATGTATTTGCAGGAAATCCAAAAGCCCACCTGGATTCGCTATGTGGCGGTTGAGGGCTTCACCGTTGATCCAATCTATGCGGCGATGCTGGCAGAGATGGTGGAGAAGATGGGCTGCGTAGAAAAGGTTGAGTTGCTGCCATATCACAGTTTAGGCGTACATAAGTGGGATGCTTTTAACGACAGTTATGACCTGCAGAATGTTCGTCCACCGTCAGATGTTCAGATGGATGCGATTAAGTTAGAGTTTGAAAAACGGGGGATCTCTGCAAGTTATTAGCGGGGGCAACTAGAAAAATGCACACTTGTGCATTGATCCTGAAAACGTAACAAAGCCACAGCCCCTGCTGAAGTGTTGCGGGCTTTTTAGTGTGGTTCTGAAAATCCGAATCCGCTTTCGTACTGTGTTATAGTTTTTCACAATTGTTATTCAGGAATAAAAGAACTCAGAACATGGCAGTGATTGATACCCAACCGCCGAAGGCTGGAAGAATACGTACCGAAAGAATTGGTTTGATTCTGAAAGCTGCTGAAGCAGAGTTTGCCAGCCATGGTTTTCGTGGTACAACCTTGCAGAGCATTGCTGATCATGCGGGCTTGCCCAAGGCGAATATTCTCTACTACTTCAGTAATAAGCAGGAACTATACGAGGCGGTGCTGGCCAGTATTCAAAACCTCTGGAATCATGAATTCGACGATATCCATGTTGATGATGATCCTGCCGTTGCTCTGAGAAAGTATATTTATTCGAAGGTTGATGTATCCCGTAAATACCCTATGGCCAGCCGGCTGTTTACCTCGGAAATTATTCATGGTGGTCATCAACTGGCACCCGCGTTAAAAGAAAGCACCCGAAGTTGGGTAAACGACAAAATACTGGTTATGCAAACCTGGGTTGATCAAGGGCGCATGAAAGCCATTGATCCTATGTACCTGCTTTTTTTAATTTGGGGGGCGACTCAGCACTATGCCGATTATGAGTCACAAATCTGCGCAATCGTGAATACGGATAAGCTGCCTTCATCGGTTTATGATCAGGCTGCAGAAAGTATTTGCGATGTTGTTTTACGTGGCTGTGGCTTGAAGGAGTGAAGTCTCACTCCTTCTTTGCCGTTTTTACGCCTGAGATTCTTCTTTTATGACTGAGGGTTCAACCTTTAGACTTTTTACCACTGATCGGCCAGCGTCCAAAGTTTCAGGTGTTTGTGGAAGTAGCAGTGTTAAAAGAATTGCTGTGAGCCCCCCCGTGGTGACTGATGAACCAAAGATGGTTTTCACCAGCTCTGGCATTTGACTGAGTATGTCGGGAACAATCGTTACGCCCAGACCCATTCCCAAAGACACCGCAATAATCATTACACGTCTTCTGTCGAGTTTTTCTGAAGCGATGATGCGAATGCCTGAAGCCGCAACGGTTCCAAACATCACCAAAGTGGCTCCACCGAGTACGGGTTTCGGAATCAGCATCAGTACTGCTCCGATTATTGGAAACAACCCCATCAAGATAAACAGGCCGGCAATCATGTACCCGATGTGTCGACTGGCGACACCAGTCATCTGAATCACACCATTATTCTGGCTGAATGTCGTGGTTGGAAAACTGTTTAAGCAAGAAGCTACGAGTGAGTTCACACCATCCGCCAGTATGCCGCCACGAATCCGTCTCACATAGTGTTCACCCTCGATAGGTTCACCAGATAGCATGGCCGTAGCGGTCAAGTCACCGGTGGATTCTATCGTTGTAATCACATAAATCAGAGCGACGGGAATAAAAAGCTGCCAGTCAAAGCTAATTCCGTATTTAAACGGCACTGGTAGAGTGAACAGATCACTTTCAATACCGTTAAGTGACATCTTTCCAGTGTACAGAGTGATGATGGCACCAACTGCAAGGCCGGCTATGATGGCGGATAATCGAATTGCCGGAGTGGCGCTTCGATTAAGAAAAACAATGGTAGCCAGCACGATTCCAGCCACACCTAGATTGCTCAGTGCACCAAAGTCCGGAGCATTAAACCCGCCGGCAATATCAGTGAAGGCAACTTTGATCAGGCTTAGACCGATCAATGCAATCACAACTCCCGTCACCGTGGGGGTAATGATCTTTCTGAGTTTATGGAAAAAGCGGCTCAGAATGATTTCAATAAATGCTCCAAAAAAGCACAGGCCAGTCATTAGGGCAATAATCTCTTCACTGCCACCACCACGGCTTTTTACCACGAAGCCTGCGGCAATCAATGAGCTTAAAAACGCAAAGCTGGTACCTTGTATGCTCAGTAGTCCAGAGCCTAATGGACCAAAGCGTTTTGCCTGAACATAGGTTCCTATGCCGGAGGCGATCAGCGCGATGCTGATTAAGTAAGGTATGTGTTCGCCAAGCCCCAGAACGCCACCTATCACCAGTGTTGGTGTAACGACACCTATAAAACTGGCCAGTAGGTGTTGTATCGCACTGAAAAAAGTCTGGGGTAATGGTGGCTTGTCGTTTAATTGGTAAATTAGCTCAGGATTATGTCCCTGCGTGCTCATGAGTTCTCTCCAGTAGGTCTTCTTATTGTCATTGTCATTGTCAGAGGAGTTCCCCCAGCAAGAAGTGGGGGAGACTGCTTATACTCCAAAGAAAACGAACTTCAGGGCAAACAATGCTGCTAAAGCCCAGACGCTGATGCTGACATCTGATGATTTACCAGCCAGAACTTTGATCACCGGGTAAGCGATAAAACCAAGTGCAATACCATTAGCAATGGAGAAGCTCAACGGCATCATAATCGCGGTGATTAAAACCGGTGCGGCTTCGGTCAGGTCATTCCAGTCGACATTGCCCAGGCTGCCAACCATCAAAACGGCGACATAGATCAAAGCACCTGCTGTCGCATATGCAGGAACCATACCGGCGAGAGGTGACAGGAAAATGCACAGCAGAAAAAGAGTGCCAATGGTTACTGCAGTAAGGCCGGTTCGACCACCAGCAGCAACACCAGATGCGCTTTCAACATAAGAAGTGACCGTCGGCGTTCCCATCAGTGCGCCTACCCAGGAAGATGTGCCGTCGGTGATCATGGCGCGATTCATATTTTTCATCTTGCCATTTTTATCCGCCAGACCTGCCTTATCACCGACAGCAATGAGAGTGCCCGTGGTATCAAACAGGTTAACGAACATAAAGGAGACAATCACGCCAATCATTTCAGGGGTTAAAGCCCCCATGATATCCAGTTCACCCAGTACTGGTGCCATGCTTGGAGGGGCAGATACAAGGCCTGTGTAGTTTATATCGCCAGCAATCAGGCCGATGAGGGTCACCGTGGCAATGGCCAGCAGCACAGCACCTTTGTATCCACGGAAAGCCAGACCAACAATCAGGAATAAGCTCAGTGCCGCCATCAACGGTGCAAACTGAGTGACATCACCCAACGTAACCAGCGTGCCCTGGCTGCCAATAACAATGCCCGCATTCTTAAGGCCAATAATCGCAAGGAATAAACCAATACCACTGGTAATACCAATTCGCAGGCTGTTGGGAATGCTATTGATGATCCATTCACGAACTTTAAAAATGCTCAGTAGCATAAAGCCAATGCCGCCCCAGAATACGGCTCCCATTGCGATTTGCCAGGAATGCCCCATACCGATAACAACCGCAAAGGCAAAGAAAGCATTCAGTCCCATCCCAGGAGCTAAACCTATGGGCCAGTTCGCATAAAGGCCAATGGCAATCGTGCTGATGCCAGCAATGATGCAGGTTGCTGTAAACAGTGCGCCGGCATCCATTCCAGCAGCTGAGAGCATGCCAGGAATAACAAAAATCACATAGCACATGGTGATAAATGTGGTGAACCCTGCCACCAGTTCTGTGCGAACTGTCGTATTGTGTGCTCTCAGCTTGAACAGCCTTTCGAGTATGCCATCATTGTTTTTCTCCATGGCTCTACCCGTTTCTGAGTAATTCATTGGTTATTCCATTCTTATTGTTGTGTGAAGCAGATGTTGTAAAAACGCTCTGAGAGAGAGTGGGTTTACCTCTGTTTCGATTTCCTACACTTTTTCGCACCATACTGTTGCCGGGTAGCAATCAGCGGTTTGATTTTGGTGCAGAACCTACACCGGTTTGATGAAAAGCTGACCAGTTGGACAATTTAAAGCAATTTTCCGACCAGTTAGTCAGATTTTGGAAAATATTTTATACTTGCTTTTTCCTAACCAATTGGTCAGTTTATTGTTCAGCTACAGGCAGAAAATGTCGGCAGTAGACATTTTCAGCATTCACTAAAAATAATAAGAAGCTGTTCATGATCGTTTGCAGCTCGCAGAAAGATTGTGAACAGCTTCTAAGGAGCCTGGCTGCTTTGATTCGTTTCTTACTTAACGATGAGCTGGTCACTGTTCGGGATACTCCCGCAGATACGACGGTTCTCGACTACCTTAGAAAAAATGTGACCTCAGAGATTGAGCGGCGAACCGGCACCAAAGAAGGCTGTTGCTCTGGAGATTGTGGAGCGTGCACCGTCGTTGTTGGCGAGCATGAGCAAGACCGGATGAAATACCGGACCATGAACGGCTGCATTACCTTGCTGCCGTCTCTGCACGGTAAGCAATTAATCACCGTAGAAGATCTTGCTGATGGAGATGAGCTGCATCCGGTCCAAGAGGCTCTGGTTGCGCATCATGCGTCGCAGTGTGGATATTGTACGCCTGGCATTGTGATGTCTCTTTTTGCCCTTCATCACGAAAGCCCTGACAGTCAGGTTGATGCCATGGAAGCTCTTGGGGGCAACCTTTGTCGTTGCACAGGCTATCGACCCATTATGGAGGCTGCCAAATCTTTGCAGGGGCAGAAGCCTGACGACCAGTTTGTGACCAGAGAAAAGACGACGATCTCCATCTTGAAGGACCTCTCTAACAATGACACGGTTGGTTCTGACGATTTTATTATCCCGAAATCAGAAGATGAGTTAGCGGGCTATCTGGAAAAGAACCCTCAGTCCAGATTATTGGCAGGAGGAACCGATCTTGGGTTGGAAGTGACACAACTGTTAAAGCGTATGCCGCAGCTGGTCTATCTGGGGAATGTGCCTGAGCTGCAGCAGATTGATGTTACCGATCATGAGCTGACGATTGGCGCTGCAGCAACCTATCGACAGATCGAACCAGTGTTATCGTATTATTTTTCAGAATTTGGTGACATGCTGGAACGACTGGGCTCCCAGCAGATACGAAATCATGGAACCCTTGGCGGAAATATCGGAAATGCGTCGCCTATTGGAGACACGCCGCCAGTACTGCTTGCGCTGGATGCCTGCATTGAATTGAGAAAAGGTAAAAGTATTCGTGTATTGCCACTGGCGCAGTTCTTTCTGGACTACAAGAAAACGGCACTGCAGCCAGGTGAGTATATTTCAAAGGTTCGAATTCCTCTGGGTCAGAATACGCTGAAAGTTTACAAACTCAGTAAGCGCTATGGGGATGATATCTCGACCATACTGGCAGCCATCAATATACAGGTTGATTCGCATGGTGTGGTTGTTCAGGCGCGGGTGGCGTTTGGTGGCATGGCTGCTATCCCGAAAAGAGCTACCAATTGTGAAAATGTGTTAGTGGGCGAGCCGCTGAATAGTGCGGCTCTTGATCGGGCAAAGACGGCAATACAATCTGAATTCAACCCTCTGTCGGATGTCAGAGCCAGCAGCGATTATCGTCTTCAGGCAGCCTGCAATCTGTTAGAACGTTACGTTCTGGAAACCCGGGGCGAGCCGGTAAGGATTCTGACTCATGCGTAAACTACCAGTGATAACGCAGAAATCCGCAAGCCCTAAAGATCAAAAGCACGACAGTGCGCATCTACATGTAACAGGGCGTGCGACTTACATTGATGATCGCCCGGAAATGGTCAATCAGTTGCATGCTGGCTTTGGTCTTTCTACCCATGCTCATGCCGACATTGTTCATATTGATCTTGAGGCCGTACGAAATACACCGGGGGTTGTGGACGTCATTACCTTTGCGGATATTCCCGGTCACAAAGATATTGGTCCGGTATTTCCTGGTGATCTGCTTCTAGCGGATGGGAAAGTGGATTATGTTGGGCAACCTGTATTCGCTGTTGCAGCCACTTCCCACAAAGTGGCAAAGAAAGCGGCCACCCGTGGTGTGATTGAATATAAGCCTCTGGATGCCATTTTGACGGTGGAAGACGCAATGGAGAAGCAATCATTTCTCCGGCCAGAGCATAGGATGCGAAAAGGAGATTCTGTTCAAGCAATAGACGACGCACCTTTGAGCTTGAGTGGTGAAGTGAATAATGGGGGGCAGGAACATTTCTATCTTGAGGGCCAGATTGCCAGCATTATCCCCTTGGAAGATGGGCAGCTGCATGTATATACCTCCAGTCAGCACCCCTCTGAAGTGCAAAAGCTGGTGGCGGAAGTCACCGGTATTCCTCTGAACAAAGTGGTGGCTGATGTACGACGGATGGGGGGCGGTTTCGGTGGCAAAGAAACTCAGGCCGCAGCACCTGCGTGCATTGCTGCAATATTTGCGGTTCGTACAGACAGGCCGGTCAAGTTCAGGGTAGATCGACAGCAGGATATGATGTCCACTGGCAAACGGCATCCCTTCCGCCACCGTTATCAGGTCGGATTCGATGAGAGCGGGACGGTTAAAGGTGCAAAGATAGAAGTCGCGGGTAATGGTGGGCACTCACCAGATTTGAGCGACGCCATTGTTGATCGGGCTATGTTCCATTCCGATAATGCGTATTTCTATGAAACAGCGGACGTTGTAGGCCATCGGTGCCGTACCAATACTGCGTCCAATACGGCCTTTCGTGGCTTTGGTGGTCCGCAGGGTATGGTGGTGGCCGAGCGGATTATGGACGACATCGCTCGTGCTACTGGCCGTGATCCACTGGATGTCCGGTTACAGAATCTCTATGGCATCGGTGAGCGCAATACAACCCATTACCATCAGACTGTTGAGCACAATGTCCTGCCGGAGCTGATTGCTCAGCTGGAAACGAGCTCCGATTATCGGCAACGACGACAGGCAATAACGGCATTCAATAAAGACAACCCGGTACTCAAAAAAGGGCTTGCTCTAACCCCGGTGAAATTTGGTATTTCATTTACGGCGAAACACCTGAACCAGGCCGGTGCCCTGGTGCATGTCTATACCGATGGCAGCATCCAGCTGAATCACGGCGGTACAGAAATGGGACAGGGGTTGTTTACCAAAATCGCCCAGATTGTGGCTAATGAGTTTGGTGTGGGTGTTGAGAATGTGCAGGTGACGTCTACCCGAACAGACAAAGTGCCCAATACATCACCAACGGCTGCTTCCAGTGGCACGGATTTGAACGGCAAGGCGGCACAGGATGCTTGTGAAAAAATACGACAGAGGTTGGTCGATTTCGGCGCTGAGCACTTTGATATTCCTGCGGATCAAATCAGGTTCAGGGAAAATAACGTTCAGCTGGGTGAGAAAAGTATTTCTTTTGAAGAGTTTGTTCAGCTGGCCTACCTGAACCGGGTCTCACTCTCCAGTACCGGGTTTTACAGTACGCCAGAGATCCATTACGACCGGAAAACCGCCAGTGGTCGTCCATTTTATTACTACGCCTGTGGTGCTGCGGTTTCCGAGGTTATTGTTGATACGCTGACGGGTGAATATAAAGTCGAACAGGTTGACCTGCTGCACGATGTTGGGCGATCTCTGAATCCTGCGATAGACCGTGGACAGATTGAGGGTGGGTTTATTCAGGGGATGGGCTGGGTGACTACGGAAGAGTTGGTTTGGAACGACAGTGGCCGGTTACTTAGTAATAACCCGGCCACCTATAAGATTCCGACGATCGAAGATATGCCGCCAGTTTTTAATGTCGAACTTTTTGAGCAGGATAACCCGAAGCACACAATCTACCATTCTAAAGCAGTGGGTGAGCCACCGTTCATGCTGGGGTTGTCGGTCTGGATGGCTATACGTGACGCGGTGTCCAGTTTGTCGAATTATCAGCTCAGTCCGGATCTTGATATTCCAGCGACCACCGAAGAAGTATTGAAAGCTGTCACAGTCATCAAGCGTAAGACCACGGTCAAAGAAGTTGATGAGGTTTTTGCATGAGTTGGATTGATGCATTATCAGCGCTTCGGAAAAGTGGTCAATCGGGTGTCTTGATAACGATACTGGGCAGTGCCGGTTCAGCGCCAAGAAAGTCTGGCAGTAAAATGCTGGTGACAGCGGATCAGGCATTCGACACCATTGGTGGCGGCCATCTTGAGTTTTTGTTGGTGCAAAAAGCCAGAGAGATGTTGATCGCCGATGATAAAGAGCCAGTACTTGACCACTTTCCTCTTGGGCCAAAACTTGGCCAGTGTTGTGGTGGCAGTGTGAATGTTTTACTGGAGCCGATTGCCGGCAGTCCATTGCATATTGCGCTCTTTGGTGCGGGTCATGTTGGTAAAGCTGTTGTGCATGTGCTGTCACCATTGAATTGTCGTATCACCTGGATTGATAACCGGGCAGAGCTTTTTCCTGAATCTCTGCCTTCCAATGTGACGGCTGTCGTTTGTGATGAGCCGGAGTTGGCAGTTGAGCAGTTGCCTGCAGGCGTTTATGCCTTGGTAGTTACTCACAATCATCAGCTGGACTACGGGATAACCGAAGCGGTACTCAAAAAAAATGACAGCGCCTGGCTTGGCGTGATTGGTTCAAAAACCAAAGCGCGGCGGTTTCGACAGCGATTGGCTCATAGAGATATTTTCACTGAGGAGCAAGTTCAGCATATGCGCAGCCCAGTGGGTCTGGAACAGGTGGGGGGTCGTACACCGCCTGAAATAGCCATCGCCATTGCCGGTGAAATACTGGCAATGGTCAACGGTTCAAGGAGTCAGCAGGTGCAGAAGCGGCAAGGAATTCCCTGGCAGGAACTGAAAAGCCTTCTGGTTGAAGAAAGTGCCTGATCAGGCACTTGCCACCTCGTCTGCGGGTAAGGCTATATCCAGCGTGTAGGGGTGCTGTTTGTGCCAGTGATGGGCAATCTGTTCACGGGTGCAAAGCCAAACGGACGACTTTGACTGAACATAATCCATAAATCGAGCCAGTGCGGCGGCACGCCCCGGACGACCGGCAAGGCGACAATGTAGCCCTATGGACATCATCTTGGGCTGCTCTTCACCTTCTTCATACAACGTGTCAAAAGTATCTTTCAGGTATTGGAAGAATTGTTCGCCGCTGTTAAAACCCTGTGCTGTGGCAAACCGCATGTCGTTGCAGTCCAGTGTGTAGGGCACCACCAGTTGAGGTTTGCCGAATCGTTTATCCCAATAGGGCAAGTCGTCAGCATAGCTGTCGGCGTGATAAAGAAACCCGCCTTCCTCCACCACCAGTTTTTCGGTATTCGGGCTGCACCGTCCGGTGTACCAGCCAAGAGGACGCTTGCCGGTCAGCTTGGTATGTACGTCGATGGCCTTTTTCATATGCTCACGTTCTTCATTAATGTCGTGAAATTGGTAGTCAATCCAGCGGTAACCGTGGCTGGCGATTTCCCAGTCTGCGTCCAGCATTGCTTTGACGGCTTCAGGGTTGCGTTCCATCGCCATGGCGACGCCATAGACAGTGACGGGAATCTGTCGTGTGGTGAACATGCGGTGCAGTCGCCAGAAACCTGCTCTGGAACCGTATTCGTAAATAGATTCCATACTGATATGACGCATGCCTTGATGGGCTGGCGCACCAATGATTTCAGAGAGAAATGCTTCCGATGCCTGGTCACCATGAAGAATAGAATTCTCACCGCCTTCTTCATAGTTAATGACAAACTGTACGGCGATTCTCGCCTTTTCAGGCCAGTGAGGATTGGGAGGATGTTGACCATAGCCTTTAAGGTCTCTGGGGTAATCCGAAAAATTTGTGGACATCAATTTCTCCCTTGGCATTGATTCGTCATCTTATTCTATGGCATAAAGGTCTCAGAAAATTGACCATATGGTCAATAAAAATAACAAAAAGGAAATTGCGCCCATGAGTGCATCCCCTGATGATCAATCTGATGCCCATTTGTGGCAACAAACCCGTATCAATCTAGCAGCAAGAGCATTGGGTGCTGATGTACTGGCTACCAGTGATGATTTCTTTGCAGAGAAAGATAACTTACTGCTGTCACAGGAGCCGGTTTTCCTTCCGGAAAAGTATACTGCATATGGCAAATGGATGGATGGTTGGGAATCCCGGCGGCGTCGTTCAGGTGACCATGACTGGGTTGTTGTTCGACTGGTGACATCTGGGTTAGTGGAAGCGGTTGAGGTCGATACCCGGCATTTCAAAGGGAACGCGCCGGGTGCCGTTCAGTTGGAATACATGGACAGTGACGTTGATCCTGATGAGCAGAGTGAATGGCAGCCGTTAACGGATCGGGTTCAGGTTCAGGTTCAGGTTCAGGCGGATTATCGAAATTTATTGAGTTTTGACCAGCCGATAAAGGCAAGCCATATTCGGTTGAAGATCTTTCCTGATGGTGGTGTGGCCCGCTTCCGAGTTTATGGTACGATCCCTTTTAATACTCCATTCCGATTGACAGGAGAGCCCGTTGATCTGGCATCTCTGATGACTGGAGCAAGATCTGTGGCCTGTAGCGATTCATTCTTTAGCCCTATGCAGAATCTGCTGATGCCCGGACGCGGTTCAGATATGCATGATGGATGGGAAACCAAACGACGCCGCGGTGGTGGTAATGACTGGATGATTGTGAAGCTGGCAACCGCTGGCACTATTTCCCGGGTTGAAGTAGATACGTTGCATTTTAAAGGTAACTACCCAGACAGTTGCACATTGGAAGGTTGTTACTTCATTGGTGAATTGCCTGATGACAGTGTTCATTGGCAGACGATCCTTCCGGTGCAAAAGTTACATGCTCATCGTAACCACCCGTTTATGTCGCAGTTGGAAAATAACACGACGGCTTACACTCATGTTCGGTTGTCTATTTATCCCGACGGTGGTGTTTCCAGACTTCGGCTGGTGGGTTATCCAGAGGGCGAACAATGACGCTGAGTGACCTGAATACATTGGCTGTTGTTGACGCATCATCTTTGTTTCGTCAGTGCTGCGCTAGCGAAAGGTGGGTAAAAGGAATGGTGCAGTCGAGACCGTTTGCCAATGTTGAAGGTTTGTTAACGGTTGCTGATGAGCTATGGGCCAAGTGTGATCAGTCTGATTTTCTGCAGGCGTTTGATGGGCATCCGAAAATTGGGGATGTCAGCAGTTTGAAAGAAAAATACGGCAATACTCAACAGATGGCGGGTCATGAACAGTCCGGCGTGAAGGCTGCCAATGATGATGTTTTACAGGCATTGGCTGAAGGCAATAAAGAGTACGAGGCGCGCTTCGGTTATATCTTTATTGTGTGCGCTACTGGTAAATCTGCTGATGAAATGCTTGGCCTGCTGCAGTCTCGACTGATCAATAATGTGGGCGAAGAATTGGTTGTCGCAGCAGCAGAGCAGCATAAAATCACCCGCATCCGGCTGAATAAGCTGGTTACATTGCCCGCTTCAATATCGGAGGCATAAAAAATTATGACCGGCATCAGTACGCATATATTAGACACTGTCAGTGGAGCCCCCGCTGCCGGCGTTGAGGTAAAACTGGAAACTCAAAATAACGACATATGGGAGGCAGTTGGTCAGGGTATAACAGATGCTGATGGTCGTATCAGTGCTCTGGCATCGACAGTAAGTAATCTGAAGAAAGGCGTCTATCGACTGACGTTTATGACGGGAGATTACTATCAAAGGATCAGTCTCCCTTGTTTTTACCCCGAGGTAGTAGTGATGTTTGAAGTGTCCGATGATCGTCACCACCATGTGCCATTATTACTGTCATCCTATGGTTATTCGACCTACCGGGGTAGTTAGCACTTCCTCGAATTCGATGTTTTGAAAATAATAAGAAGAATGACAATGGAAAAGCAGTTATCCGTAAATAGTGTCAACGTCGAGCCGTTGACCTCTGAAGCGTTTGAGCCTTTTGGCGATGTTATTGAAGCGAAAGGCAATGCCGTCAGGATTAATCAGGGGCGTTGTCAGAAATTTCCGCATCTGACGAAAATTCAGATCGACGACGATGGGTATGTTGGTATTCACATCTACCACACCTCGGCTGTAGCAATGCCCTTTACACTGGATTTGCTGGAACGACACCCGCTGGGCAGCCAGAGTTTTATGCCGCTGGAAAAACAGCCGTTTCTCGTTGTAGTGGCAGAAGACTCTTCAGAAGGCGTTTCAGAAGAAAGGGATGGCGACCGGCCTGATTTAACGACACTGCGCTGCTTTATCACAAACGGAGAACAGGGTGTGACGTATCACCCCGGTGTTTGGCATCACCCGCTGCTGTCAGTGGGGCAGGGACGCTCTTTTATGGTGGTGGATAGAAATGGGCCAGGGCATAACTGTGACGAAGTACCTTTTGCCAAGGACGTTGTTTATACCGTCGAGGTGTCGTTATGAGTAGCTCAGTGTTATGGAAAGCATCAGTACTGCATTTTCTGGACGACCCGGCTTCTGCGCCGGCAGAACAGGCCTGGGAATATGTCGAGAATGGTGCACTACTGGTACGTGATGGATATATTGTCGCCTGCGGTATGGCCAGTGATTTGCAGGGTGATTTGCCAGAAGGTTGCGAAATTAAAGAGTTGCCCGGCCGTTTGTTAGTTCCCGGTTTTATCGATACCCATGTTCATTATCCACAACTGGAAGTGTTGGCCGGTTGTGGTGTACAGCTTTTGGACTGGCTGGAACAATACACGTTTCCGGCAGAGAAACAGTTTGAAAATCGGGATTATGCAGATCAAGTTGCCAGTTTCTTTCTGGATCAGAGTCTTTCCCATGGAACCACCACAGCGCTGGTGTTTGGTACCGTTGATCCTACGTCAGTAGACGCCTTTTTTGCTGAAGCCAAGAAACGAAATCTACGAATGATCTGCGGCAAAGTGATGATGGATCGCAATGCGCCAGAATACCTTCTGGACACTGCCGACAGCAGCTATCAGGACAGTAAGGCGTTGATTGAGCGCTGGCATGGTGTCGATCGATTGTCCTATGCAGTCACACCGCGATTCGCGCCAACCTCCACTCCAGAGCAGCTAACTCTCGCCGGGCAGTTGTTACAGGAGTTTGATGGCCTTTATCTGCACACGCACATGTCCGAGAACCCTAAGGAAGTGGAGTGGGTCCAGGAATTGTTTACGACCAGTGACAGTTATCTCGGGGTTTATGATGATCATGGGTTGTTAGGTAAGCGATCGGTGTTTGCTCACTCCATTCATTTGTGTGATCACAGCTGGGATAGACTGGCCGAATCCGACTCTTCCGTGGCGTTCTGTCCCGGTTCAAACCTCTTTCTTGGGAGTGGATTATTTAATCTGTCCAAAGCTCAGGAGACCGGTGTGAAAACGGGCCTGGGCACAGATGTTGGCGGTGGTACCAGTCTTTGTCTGCTTAATACTATGAAAGACGCTTATCAGGTATCTCAGTTGAGCGGGCAATCCATCTCGCCTCTTCAAGCTTTCTACCTGGCTACTCTGGGGGGCGCCAGAGCGCTGCATCTTGAAAACCGGATTGGTAGTTTCAAACCCGGTAATGAGGCAGATTTTCTGGTGCTCGACCCAACCGCCACACCCATGCTGGCATTTCGATCCGGTAAAACAAAAACAATAGAAGAGCTGTTAGGCGTTCTGATGGTGATGGGTGACGATCGAGTGATCGAGCAAACCATCATTATGGGACAGGTAGCTCACGGGAGAGACAGTTAATGGAATCGTATATTCAGGAATGGTTAAACCTGCTGTTCCGCTGGTTACATGTAACCGCGGGTGTTGCGTGGATTGGAGCCTCCTTTTACTTCAACTGGCTGGAAGGTCGGCTGGAAAGTGCGCCGGGTGATAAGCAGAAAAAGGGCATCAAAGGCGAGCTCTGGGCCGTGCATGGTGGTGGCTTTTACGAAATCAATAAATACCATCTGGCGCCGGAAAAACTACCGAAAACATTGCACTGGTTTAAGTGGGAAGCCTATGTGACCTGGCTCAGTGGAATGGGGTTACTGGCAATTATCTATTACTGGGGCGCTGAAAGTTATCTACTGTCGAGCCAGTCGGTGTTGAGCCCTGAAGCTGCTATTGGTGTCAGTGCTTTCAGCCTGATGATCGGCTGGCTGGTCTATGATGGGTTGTGCAAAACACCCCTGTTCAAGCAGGAGTTGCTGTTTGGTCTGTTGTTGTTCAGTTTGATCGTGTTTGCTGCCTGGGGATATGCACAACTATTCAGCGATCGTGCGTCTTATATTCACGTTGGTGCGCTGATTGGGACGATGATGGTGGGGAACGTGTTCTTCGTGATCATTCCATCCCAGAGGAAGCTGGTGGCTGCGGCGGAAAATGGTGATACCAGCTTTGATGCTGCCATAGCGGAACATGCATTGAAACGTTCACGGCATAATAATTATTTCACACTTCCACTGTTGTTTATCATGATCAGTGGTCACTATGCGATGACCTATGGCAGCGAGTGGAACTGGTTAATTCTTGCGGCACTGGCACTGGCCTCTGTGATGGTGCGCCATTTCTTTAATAAGAGAAATCAGGGCGCTGTGCTTACCTGGCTTTGGCCGGCGGCAGCGGTTGTTATGCTGACTCTTGCTTTTGTTAATCGTCCACAGATGACCCAGTCACCCCCTGATATTGCGCAGCAAGCAGTGGTTAATCATGATGATATTGTGGAAGTGGTGCTTAACCGCTGTTCTTCTTGTCACTCGGGTCAGCCGACAGATCCTCTGTTTAAGTCAGCACCAGGTGGTTTGGAATTTAGTGATTATGATTCCATCCAGCGGGTGGCTGATAAAGTCTACAGCCAATCGGTACAGACACAGATAATGCCTCTGGCGAACCGGACCGGAATGACGGATGAGGAGCGGGAGTTACTGGGCGCGTGGTATCAGCAACTATAGAAGAGAGTGGTTTTTTATTAAACATTAAAGGTCGTCTAGGAGGCTGACCGAGAATAGCCCGGTTAGCTCTCCTAAAACCAGCCCAACCTGAAAGCGCTCAAATAATGATCAGCATTTAGACCTTAATTTTCCACTTTACTCATATTCAGGCCTTTTTAAGGCATTTATGCTGCATTTTTAACCTTTTTCAAATCATCAAGACGGATTAACCCCGTTGATGATACTTTCACCATTTTTTTCATGTTRTGCGCCGAACATACCAGCGAAAACTCTGCCGCTACTTTCTCTTTGCCTCTCAGACTAAAGCTCTTGAAACCAGAATTTTTTATCTGACCAAACGGTGGCTCAGCGATGACTTTACGATGTGCGTATATTGCCTTTGCTTCAGTGGTTTCCATTTTCTTGTTCATGGCTTGGCGTATGGCCTCGAACTTATCCGTACGGATAACTCTGCCCGCCTCCTTTTTTG
>NZ_LUTV01000006.1:221240-258453 GCF_001646945.1 Endozoicomonas ascidiicola | reverse complement strand
AACAGGGCTATCCTTGAATTTTGGAGGTGGAGACATTTGGCATCATTATATTTGGTTTTGAGGTTTATCATAACTGATTTGGCTATTCTCGGTCAGCCTCCTAGGAGCCTGTCCGAGAATAGGTTGCCCTACTGCGGTGGCAGTAAATTGGTCTAAAAAATCCGTTTTGTTCAGCAAATAGCACCACTATTCACTTCACAAAACGGATTTTTTGTCCTCAATTTTCTACCATCCTTGCTACGGGCGCTATTCTCGGACAGCCTCCTAGATCAGACGACCTTTATCTTCCGGGTTAATTAAATACCCGGTTTTCCTGTTCCTGCACACGAATAAAGGTGGTGCGCTTGGACAGTTCTTTCAGTTGAACTGCGCCAACATAAGTACAGGTTGAACGTACGCCACCCAGAATATCCTGAACGGTTTCCAGTACTGGGCCACGGTAAGGTACTTTGACTGTCTTACCTTCAGATGCGCGATAGTTCGCAACACCGCCGGCATGTTGATCCATAGCGGTTGTAGAGCTCATGCCGTAAAACAGACGGAACTGTTTGCCATCTTCTTCAGCCAACTCACCGCCGGATTCATCGTGACCGGCAAACATGCCACCGATCATAACAAAGTCAGCGCCAGCGCCGAAGGCTTTGGAGACGTCGCCAGCACAGGTGCAGCCGCCATCGGAAATCACTTGGCCACCAACGCCGTGGGCGGCATCTGCTGATTCAATCACTGCGGATAATTGTGGGTAGCCGACACCGGTTTTTACCCGAGTGGTGCAAACAGAACCCGGGCCGATGCCTACTTTGACTATGTCAGCACCTTTCAGGATCAGTTCTTCGACCATTTCGCCGGTTACCACGTTACCAGCAACGATGACTTTATCAGGGTGTTGTTTACGTGCACGGGAAACGTACTGAACGAAGTGTTCCGAGTAGCCGTTAGCGACATCGATACAGATAAAACGAAGTTTGTCGTTTAGTGCCAGAATGTCGTTCATTTTCTGGAAGTCGCTGTCGGACGTTCCGGAGCTGACCATGATGTGTTCTTCAATGCCAGCTGGGGCACTCTCGAGAAACGCTTGCCACTCTTCAATTGTGTAATGCTTGTGAACGGCAGTGAGCATTTTGTGCTCGGCCAGCGCCAATGCCATTTCGAAGGTGCCAACGGTGTCCATATTGGCGGCGATGACGGGAACACCTGTCCACTCTGTATCTGTGTGTACAAAACGGAAAGTACGCTCCAGGCTGACCTGTGAACGGCTTTTCAGGGTGGAACGTTTTGGGCGGAACAGGACGTCCTTGAAACCCAGCTTGATATCAGCTTCTACGCGCATGGTTATCTCGCAGCGCTGTCTGGCACTTCTCTTAAGCAAATAAGCAAAGTCTTAAGTAAAGCACGACAAAAGGCGCTTAAATCTATTCAGTGGTCAGTAAAGGCGATGTACAAGCGGCCGGACAGCCATTGGTGATCTGACATGACTTACTCACTGAAACGAAAATAAGTGCGAAGATCGCGCCGGACCCGGTCATTGCATATCCTGTGTTTTTCAGGGCGTGCAGAGAGGGCGTATTTGACGCTTATACGGCTGAAGTATACCTATGGGGGGGAGCGAAGTGAAGGGGAAGATGAAACCGGATATGCCCGTCGCCTTTCAAGTTGCTACTTTGTTGGCCGCGTTTATGCCCTAGGGTGCTTGCTCACCCCGATCACCTACTCGCTGTAGGCTCACGGGACCTTAAGGCCTCGCTTACTAGCCGCCGCGTAGTAACTTGAAATTCTTTGGTTATAGGCGTGGTGCGGTAACCATTAAGGTTACCGGCAACATGGATAAGCGTTTCAGAGCTTAGTCAATCAAATTACGAATCTGTGTTTTGATCAAATCAATAGCAATACGGTTTTTACCACCGTGGGGAATGATCAGGTCGGCGTGCTGGCGAGCCGGTTCAATAAACTGCATGAACATGGGGCGCACGGTTTCCAGGTATTGCTTGATCACAGAATCCACATCACGACCGCGGCTGACTATGTCACGTTTCATACGACGGATTAAGCAGATATCCAATGGCGTATCCATGAAAAAGCGCAAGTCGAAGGTTTCACGTATCTCCGGATTGGTGAAGAGCAGTATGCCTTCGTAAATAATGACTCGTGCCGGCTTCACCAGTCGTGTTTCCTGACGACGGTTGTGCTCTGAATAGTCGTACATGGGCACTTCAATGCCTTCACCCGCTTTCAGTTGCAGCATTTGCTGCAGCATCAGATCGTGATCCATGGATTCCGGGTGGTCGTAGTTAGTACGAACCCGTTCTTCCATGGACATGTGGGATTGATCCTTGTAGTAAGAATCTTCAGAAATGACGCTCAGGTGCTCGGACTGCAGCTCTTCGACCAGAGTTTCTGCCAGTAGGCTCTTACCGGATGCAGAAGCGCCGGCAACACCGACAAGGATAGTTTTCTGTTTCATTCGAAGGTTTCCTGATTATCGACTTCTATCTACCGGGATGGGGTTTCCATTGTCGTCTATAGCGACATAGGTGAACATGCCTTCGGTCACTTTGTTGCGAAGTTCAGACTTAAAGGGATGAGACAAGTTCCAGACTTCAAGTTTTATACGCATGGACGTGGTACCAACCCGGACGATATCCGCATAACAGCATACCACGTCACCGACCTTGACTGGATGGATGAAGCTCATGCTTTCTACCGCCACGGTGGATACCCGGCTCTGGGAGCGGTTTTTTGCTGCGAGGCCGCCGGCCATGTCCATTTGGGACATGATCCAGCCGCCAAAAATATCACCGTTGGGATTGGTATCTGCTGGCATTGCCAATGTACGCAGAACCAGGTCGCCCTGTGGTCCAGCCATCCGAAAACTCCGTACTGATTTTTCAAGGTCGGGAATGCTATGCTTGCGTCAGCTGCTTGTAAATCCGTATTCCATGAAGGCTTTCATGGAAAGTCGAAAGGTCTTGAGGTATAAGGCCGCCATTGAACTGAATTTTGTGTTGAAAATTATGTCCTCCCTTTCTTTATCCAACCCTTCCCAGTTAATTGTCCGTAATATGGATTGCTTCGAGCTGGAGCATTTGTTGATGATTGGTCTGCCTGGGGACCAGCTAGTAAGCCAACTGCTGGATGAGGGGCTGGGTAGGGTGACGGCGCTGACCAGAGACTTCAGTGATTATCGTCGGTTGAAGCCTTTGGTTGGCAACCATAACGATCGTTTTTTTCTGACGTTTGCCCCTGTTCTTGAAGAGCCACTGTCCAGCCCGGTGGATGGCGTTCTGATCTTCCTGCAAAAAAGTAAGCCATTGATGGATTTCTGGTTGGAGATGATTCGCTTCCATGTCGCAGCGAATGTTCCGATTTATCTGGTGGGCGAGAATGATGAGGGTATCAAGTCCTGGAAGAAAAGGTTGAAGCAGAGTTTCAGTGACGTGAAAAGTGTTGATAATGCTCGACATTGTGTATTGCTGGAAGCCTGCGGAGCCATGAATAAGGGAGCCGTGAATAAGCCGGATCAGTTTACTGAGAAGGGTGCGTTTAATACTTTCACCGTGCAGGCAATGGATAAAGTGTTGTCTATATCCTCCCTTCCTGGTGTATTCAGCCATGGTCGCCTTGATGTGGGTACCGAAGTGTTGCTGGAAACATTGAATGACCTACCATCTGGTAACGTTCTGGACTTTGGCTGCGGTGCTGGTGTGATTTCCGCTTATATCAGCGAGCAGCCTGAAGAACGTCATCTTACCTTGGTGGATTGTGATGCCATGGCACTGGCAAGTAGCCGGAAAACCATGAATGATTTGGGAGTCGAGAACTATCAAGTCTTAGCCAGTGACGGGCTGTCTGAAGTGACCGGTCAGTTTGATTTAATTATTTCTAACCCACCATTCCATCAGGGTGTGAAAACCCACTATGAAGTGACAGAACGGTTTCTGTCTGAATCTCACCAGAAACTAAAAGTGGGTGGAGAGCTGCGTATCGTGGCGAACAGTTTTTTAAAATACCCGCCTATTATTGAACAGACGTTTGGACGCTGTGAAACGTTGTTAAGTCGGAATGGCTTTTCTATCTATCGAGCTTTCAAAAAAGTCTGAAAATATCTACTTTTTTGTATTATTCTGAATTACGGCGTTCATGTTCTTTATCTGATGTGAGCCCACTGTGGAAAAAAACAGCAAGCTCCATATCCCTATTTGCTGTTTTGTCAGGTTTGCCTAGTGTTAATCACAGCACTGGATACAGGCCATTACGTGAGTTCGACAATACGCCGACTCACAAAATGAGGGTGTCGCGAAACCCGTAGGTCGGTAATTCTACAAGAGTTGCCGACATCTCACAGGCCTGTAGGTGCTGATTGTCGGCAACCCTTTGGGTTACCTAGGACATCTGCTTTTAATGACCTTTTGCGACACCCTCAAAATGTAATGAGTAACAGCAGCACCTTCTTGAGAGGTGGGGGATAGCTATGAATAATAAGATCAGCCCAGTTTGGATGTTTTTCGGATTCTTCATGATTACCTTGTTGTGGGCTCTGGAGTTTGATAACCGTCCGAGAAGTCGACTGGCAAAGTCTTATCATCCGGGGCTTGTAAAGCCTCAGGTATTTGAAGAGCTGGCACAGCCAGTGAGTTCCGGATACCAGAAAAAATCTCAGAAAGCATCTGTGTCTCAAACAACAATAAATGCAGAAGCGAAGAACAAACCGGCTGAGCCGAAGCATCGAGACGGCTTGTTAAGCGAAAGCACTAAACGCTTGATCAGTATCGCCAATCGACATTTACCCGCCCATGAACAGATTCCGTATATGCCAGAGAATGGGGCAATATCGTCTTCGAATAAATCCCATTCTATGTACGGTTCAGAGGATTTGTTTACCTGTTTTACGGATCAATGTTTGAATGCAATGAGTGACTATTAGATTCTATTAACAGAACCTAATGCCGGTATGAAAGCTTATAGAGCAAGGTAATAGGGCGACATTAATTGCTGGACTTCCGACGTGTACGTGGGGTGGTTGTCATAAATGGTGACCATGTCATCAATCGTTGTGAAGTTCTCATCCGACGTGCTCTCTGAGCGTTTCAGTACCAAAACATGGCGGTGAACGGGGTGAGTTAAGCTGGAGCGCAGCTGTATTCGTTTAAACAGACACAGTTTGACATGCTGACAGGCCACTAGAAAATGTTGACTGGAATCCACAGGTAATAACACCCATGCCTCTCCGGTCTGTGCCAGGTGACGGACAATCGACTGGGCAAGGTCATCAAAGCTTAGGCTGTCGGTATGTCGTGCCAAATTTCGGCGTTGGTCGCTCCCCTTTGATGATTGTTGAAAAAACGGGGGGTTGGTGATGATGCTGTCAAAGGTGCTATCAAAGATGTTGTGGTTTTGTTGCGAGAAGTCCTGAATGGATTGGTTTACCACCGAAAGCTGATGTGACCAGGGGCTTGCTGAAAAGTTAAAAGCCGCCTGCTGTGCGGCAGCATCATCTAGCTCTACGGAAGTGATGGCGGATTGGGTATTTTGGGCTGTCATCAAACTCAAAAGCCCGGTACCTGCACCAATATCTAAAATAGAATGACTTTGTTGTGTATGAACGGACTGGGCAAACAGGGCGCCAAAGAGACAGGCGTCCGTGGTCACCTTCATAGCGCATTCGCCCTGCTCGATTCTAAATTGCTTAAATTGGAAGTAACGATTTCTGGCCATGATGGGCTTACTGTTGTCGGGAAAAATGTTGCTGCGCCAGCACGGCGACAATGATCATGATTAACCCTGCATAGGTGGCAGGATAGATGGACTCACCAAGTATATTGGCAATAAATATCAGCGAAAGGAATGGGCTGAGATAGCTGATGTTGCTGATCATGGCGGTGTTGTCTGTCAGCTTCAATGCTTTGAGCCAGAGGATATAGGCAAAGCCCATTTCAACGAATCCAACATAACCGGCGGCGACAAGACCAGTCGGGGACGATGGCCAGAAGCTGGAGAACATACCGGTTGCCACAATGATCCAGGGCAGGCCGCAAAGAAAACAAATTAATAGACCCACAACCGGGTCACCGTCTCTTCGGGTATTAAAAATCCAATACAGCGCCCAGATGACTGTGCTGGCAAGTGCCAGAAGAACACCTTGTCCACTGGCAAATGCCAGATTCTGGAATTCTCCCCGGGTGCAGATCATCACCACGCCACCATAAGCCAGTAAGCAACATGCAAGGCTTTTGACGGAGAGCCTCCTGCCCAGCAGTGGCACGGCCAGCAAGGTGAGCGCCATGGGCCAGCTGTAGTTCAGTGCCTGTGCCTGCTGAGCGGGCAGCAGATCATAAGCACCAAACAGGGCTACGTGATAGAGAAAGGGGTTTAACAACCCCAAAAATAAAAACAGACCTGGTGTTGTTTGGAATTGAGACCGAACTAATCCCGCCTTTCCCTGAAGCACGACGATGATGGATAACAAGACAGTGGATGTGATAACAGACCAGAAAACCAGCTGCCAGGGGTCAAGATCCTGCAACGCAATTTTGAATGCGGTAGCAATAGTTGACCACAAAAGTGCTGTGGCTAAAGCATAGAAGGAAGCTTTACGGTTATCGATCATGGGCGGTCGGCTGAGTAAATAGAAGCGGCCGCCATCATAGCCCACAGGCGCTTAAAGAGACAGAACCTAAGAAGCTGTTCATGATCGTTTGCAGCTTGCAGAAAGATTGTGAGCAGCTTCTAAGGTCGAACGTCCCTGTTCAACGGGTGTGATCAGAAATGTTACAGATCCAGGGCGATGGTGACGTGGCGGTTATGTTCACGACCTTTTGGTGTCTGGTCGCCAAATTTCAGTACACCGCCGGCAGAGGCGGTGACGCGCTCAGCAGGAACACCCTGTTGCACAAGGTATTGTTTAACGCTTTCTGCTCTGCGCATCGCCAGTTTCATATTGTATTCTTCAGGGCCAGTGGAATCGGTGTAGCCCACAGAAACCAGACGGATTTTGGGATGCTTTTTGACCTTGGCGGCAATTTGATCCAGTTCCTCGCGACCCAAAGTGTTAATGTCAGTTTTGTCAAAACCAAAATACACTAACCCCAGTTCACGCTGCAGCGGGCAACCATCTGCGTCGACAGGGACGCCTTTTGGAGTGTTTGGGCATTTGTCTTTAGCCGATACAACACCGTCGCCATCCCGGTCAGTGATCAGTGGGCAACCATATTGATCCACTTTTACACCGGCCGGTGTGTTTATACAGCGATCTTTATGGTCTGCCACGCCGTCTTTGTCGGAGTCCAAAGGGCAGCCGTGTTTGTCGACTTTAACGCCGGCAGGGGTGTTTTTGCATCGATCATACTTCGTGGTGACGCCATCTTTATCGTGGTCGGTATCTTTCTGCAATGCACAGATAGCGGCACCGATCAATGCACCACCAACTGCACCGTAGGCGGCATTTTTACCACTGTCGTTGGAGCTGTTGCCCACAGCTGCGCCGGCAAGCCCGCCGGTACCTGCGCCAATCAGAGCGCACTCTGTCCAGCGTTTTGCGCCGTCACTGGCACAACCAGTGAGCAACAGCACCATAAGAAAGAAGGGTACGGATTTTCCGAATGTGAAAAGACGCATGGATAAAGCTCCCAATGTGTCGTGTGAAGAAAATGGATGTATAGAGGAGATAGCTCTGAAATAAAAACGATTGACTGCATATTATTGACTCGCAGCAAAACGAGTATAGGACACGCTGCTTATTTTTATGGGGCAATGACCGATAAATGAGGGTAGAAAAGCAACCGGTCTTATTATCTTAACACCATGAAATGGCTCATTTTATTACTTATCCCAATGCGGATTTTTGCCGATACAGGAACTTTTCTGCACCGGGCAATAGAGCCTGCTCGCATGGGATTGGACGTCAGTATTGTGGGAGAGAAAGTCACAGCCTATGTGGTGGTGGGGGCGGAATCACTGGAATATCTCTCTGATGAGACGGATAAACAGCAGGTCTATCAGGTGCTTAAAGAAACGGCCTGGTTTGTGTTGTCAGTAGACGCCCGGTGTCGGGTGGTGGATCACAGTGTGCATCAGCAGGCAGACCGTATTAAAGGTTTCCAGATTCTTCGGTGTGAGCGCCCCGGGAAGTTGAAGTCGATAGATGTTGATCTTTATAACCGCATTCCGGCGCTTAAGGCGGTGGATGTCTGGTTAACCACAGAGCGCTGGCAGAAAAAAACTACGGTGTATCCCGACCATACCTTAGTGAATATCCGATCAGGAATGTTGCCATGACAGAGATCTGCGCCATCGAGATTCATAAGCTCAGGCAATACATCGGTGATGTTGAAGTGTTGAATATTCCTGATTTGCAGATTCAACAGGGTGAGTGTGTTTGTATTCAGGGCAGTAATGGTTCTGGCAAAACCGCATTGCTCCGATTACTCACCGGGCTGACTCAGCCGACCAGTGGTCAGGTTGCTGTGTTGGGAAATGATATGAAGGCGATAAAATCCAGCGTGCTGAATCGGCTGCGTTCAGACTCTATTGGGTTTGTCTTCCAGCATTACCGATTGATCCCCTATTTATCGGCGCTGGATAACATGCTGTTACCCTGCCATTTTTCATCAGTCAGAGCCGCTGAGGCAGAAACGGGCTCACGATCCATGACGGAAGACGTATTTCGTTTAATCCGTAAACTGCGTTTGAAAGACCCGTCACGTTTATCCAAAAAAGCAACTGACTACAGTGCCGGACAACAGCAGCGCTTTGCCATTGTCAGGGCTGTGATTGGTAAGCCCAGTTTGGTACTTGCGGATGAGCCGGCATCGGCCATGGATCAACAGGGGCGGCAGGCGGTGTATCAATTTTTGCTGGAAGAGTGTCGTGCAAATGGCATGACCTTACTCTGCACAACCCATGATGATATGGATACTGAAGGGTTTGATCGTGTGATCGATATGGATGCACTGAATCAGGCCCGGGAGCATGAGCTGCGATGATTCTTTTTAAAATCCTGCGAAAGAGCCATCGTCAGCGCACGGGTCGTTCCCTGTTATCAGTTACAGCATTGGCATTGAGCGTGATGCTGCTGCTGGTGATCAGCCATGTTCATGAGGCGGTTCGACAATATGCAAGGCAAGTGGCTTCTCAGGCGGATCTCATTGTGGGGGCGCCAACACAGCCGGTGCATTTGGTGTTGTATGGTTTGTTTGGTATCGGGGCGCCTCCACCGGCGATCAAGTGGTCGCAATTTCAGGACATTGCAGATAATCCATCCGTCGCATGGGCTGCTCCGGTGTCTGCGGGGGAAAGTCATCGTGGGCACACAGTGATTGGCAGCACGGCACGATATCTGACCACATTGCAGTTGAGTGCTGTGAACTTTATAACGGTCAGCGGCAGCCAGAAAATCTTCAGAAATAATTACACGGCGTTTGTCGGTTCATCCGTGGCTGAGGCGTATCAATATCAGCCCGGGGAAACCATTACCATTGCCCGGGGTTTTGCGCCGGGCTTAAAGGATGAGTATCAGAAACCCTTTCTGATACAGGGTGTGTTGAAACCCACCGGTACTAACCTTGATGACCATATTCTGGTGCCTATGGAAGGGTTAAGACGCGTCAGGGCTGATCATGGCATTAAATCCGATAAGATCAATTTTGTTCTGGTTAAATTAAAAGACCGAAGTGGTTTGTTTAAACTGCAGCAGCAACTGGAAACCAGACAAGATGCGCCACTTAGGGCGGCAATTCCAGCCATTGAATTAGACAAGTTGGGGCAATACGAACGCATTCTGAATAATGTGTTTATGGTGATGAGTTTTATTATTGGTGTGCTTGCGTTATTGATGATGTTCTTCAATTTGTCCGCAGGGTTTGCTCAACGAAAACAGGAGATAGAGCTGCTAAGGCTGGTGGGCGCAAAACCCTGGCAGCTGGCCAGTATTGCATTGGCTGAGCCGCTGCTGCATATATTTACGGCACTGGTGCTGGGCGTTATTTTTTATCGCATCGCTAACCTCTTTCTGGAAATTTGGATTCCGGTGGTCTCTATTATTGGGTTGCCCACCAGTGAGTTGATGTGGCTGTTATCTCTTTGCTTGAGTGGGCTGTTAATCGCCTGTATTCCAGCCTGGCGGGTTTATGGTATTTGCAGACGCACTTAAGCCGACTTGGAATCTAATGCAAGGCAGTTCTTTATTGTGGTTTCCAGTATTAGTTGATACCGCCTTAACGATTGAATTAAGGTGCTTAAGTAGTTAACCACATGAAATCATATTTTCTGACTAAGTGGACAGTCGCTCTCGGCAAGCTGCTCCTGCGTTGCACTACCTCCTGCATCCATGCAGTCGTGCGGCGTTACAACTCCGGTCACATAGCTACGGCTATGCTCTCTGTGTTGTGCCTTGCATAGCAACTGCCCACTCAGCCAGAAATATTCAATTCCAAATGGCCACCTACTTAATAAGCATCAACTGATCTGGAGGTTTTCATGGCAGATAAGCCATATGTCCCACCCAAAGTCTGGACGTGGGAGAGTGAAAATGGTGGTCAATTTTCGGGTATTAACCGGCCAACCGCCGGTGCCCGGTTTGACCGTGATCTGCCGAGAGGCAAACATCCATTTCAGTTGTATTCTCTGGCAACGCCCAACGGTGTAAAGGTCACCATTCTGTTTGAAGAGCTGTTGGCGCTGGGGATTAAAGACGCGGAGTACGACGCTTACATTATTAATATCATGGACGGAGATCAGTTTGGTTCAGGTTTTGTTGGGGTAAACCCCAATTCGAAAATTCCGGCCATGGTAGATCGCAGCGGCGACACAGAAATTCCGGTGTTCGAATCCGGTGCCATGCTTTTGCATCTGGCGGAAAAGTTTGATGCATTTATCCCAAAGGATGCAGCCAAACGGGCTGAATGCCTCTCTTGGTTATTTTGGCAGGTGGGCAGTGGGCCGTTTCTGGGCGGTGGGTTTGGTCATTTTTATGCGTATGCGCCAGAAAAGTTTGAGTACCCTATTGATCGTTTTGCCATGGAAGTAAAGCGCCAGCTGGATGTGTTGAATCAGCATCTGGCAAACAATACGTATCTTTGTGGCGATGATTACACCATTGCGGATATGGCCATCTGGCCATGGTACGGTGCTTTGGTGGATGGAAAGCTATATGAAGCGGCAGAGTTTTTACAAGTTGCAGATTATCAACATGTGGTTCGCTGGTCGAAGCAGATCGGTGAGCGCGAAGCTGTTCAGCGTGGGCGGATGGTGAATCGTGCCTGGGGTGAACTTTCTGAACAGCTGCGTAACCGCCATGATGCTTCGGATTTTGAACTGAAAACCCAGGACAAACTGGAAGCCACAGAGCTCTCCTGAAGCGTCAAAAAAAAGCTTCGGTAGATAAATTCGCTATCGTCAAGCTATCAATTATTTCGTAGCCGATTGCTGGTTTTCAGTCGTCGGCTTTTTATGGCCTGTAATGTTTCAAGATTCATCTCTGGCTGGTTTTTCTATATGTCTTGAATAGTGCGACTACTGTCGTTAAAGTGTGCGATCTACCGGAAAACCCTACTAAAAGAAGTATAAGAATGAGCCTGATTTTCAGAATGATCTATCTGCTGGTGGCGTCCTTTTTCAAGCCTCGACTCCCGATTATGTATCCGGAGAATACGCTGACGCTTCGGGTGTTACCCAACGATCTTGATATCAATATGCATATGAATAATGGTCGTTATCTGACCATATGTGATCTTTCCCGGGTGGATATGTTTCTGCGAACCGGGTTTGCCCGAACCATGCAAAAGGAGGGTTGGATTCCAGTGGTGTCGGAACACACCATGAAATATAAGAAGCCATTGAACCCTTTTCAAAAGTACGATGTGCACATGAAAATTACCAGCTGGGATGAAAAGGCATTTCATATGGAGCATAGGTTTTTAGTCGCTGGGCGGGTGGTTGCTGAGGGAACATCCAGAGGTTGTGCTTTGAGTAAATCTGGGGTGATTGCGCCCGAGCAGGTTATTGAGACTGTGCGGTCGCAAACTGTTTGATATTACTGCAACAATGTTCAGCGCATTGTGTCAGTGCATGGCATGTTGTTGGAGTATTGTCAGAGGAATAATATCCAATGATTGTTGGTGGCATGCTTCCAGAAATACTGGAGGTGCAACACCCGCCTTTAGGGCTTCTTTCCAGCGTTCAGCGCATAAGCACCAGCGATCTCCGGGCTTTAATCCGGGGAATCCCCATTCCAGATTCGGAGTGATTAAGTCGTTACCTTTGGATAGGGAAAAATTCAGAAACTCTTCTGTCATCAGGGCGCAGACGATATGCCTGCCCAGATCGTTATCCATAGTGTGACAAAAGCCATCCCGGAAAAAGCCAGTGACAGGATCCATGCAGCAGGGCTGCAGTGGTTTGCCATAGACGTTTTTCTGGGTGGATGTAGCGGTTCCCATTTCTTATCGCACCATTTGCAGAAAGTTCATGTGCTTTTCGTATTGGTCAATAATATCACCAATCACCTGATCCTGCGTCCACCCCATAATGTCGTAACCCTGACCGCCTTCACGGAGGAATACCTCTGCTCGGAAATATTCAAGGTCTTCGTCGTCCTCATCATCGAGCATAAAGGTTGGTTGCAGGTAAGCACGGGGCGTGACTTTGTAGAAAAAGTCCACTTCATCCCCATGAAGTACCACGAGGCTGGGGATTTGCTTTTCTGTTTCCAATTGAATCGTGCTTTCAACACCTTGTTTGCCAAGTTCGCCAGCCACGGACTCCATGGCTGGTAGCACTCTTTCAGTGATGAACTGTTTAACATCCTTGCGCCTTGGGTAATGAACCAACACCGCCAGGCGTTTTTGCCAGGGAATGGTTTTCTGGCCGACTTTGGGCGTGAGTCGTGTGGTGGTTAAACTTTCTTTCTTTGCCGCATCAATGGCCAGCGCTTTCAGTAGCCCATAGGCAGAGATCAAGAGAATGACTGAAAAGGGCAAAGCCGAGGCAATCGTCACGGTTTGCAACGCTTTCAGACCGCCAGCCAGCAGCAGAACCATGGCCACAATACCAATCATGCTGGACCAGAAAATGCGTTGCCAGAGTGGTGTTTTGTTGCTGCCACCGGATGCCAGCATATCAACCACCATGGCGCTGGAGTCGGAAGAGGTGACAAAAAAAATCACTACCATGGCAATGGCGATCATGGAGAGCACGTTTGAGAAAGGGAAGTGCTCGAGAAATTTAAACAGCGCAATGGGAACATCCGTTTGCACAGCTTCACCAAGGGCTGTATAGCCATGATGAAGAATCATATCAATGGCGGTGTTACCAAAAGCGGTCATCCAAATCAGGGTTAGACCGGTAGGGACAAACAGTACGCCCATAACAAATTCACGTATGGTTCGGCCGCGGGAAATTCTGGCAATAAACATCCCCACAAATGGTGACCAGGAAAGCCACCAGGCCCAGTAGAACAACGTCCAGCCACCGATCCATTCGGTGGGCTGATAGGCGTATAAATTAAACGTCTTATTAACAATGTCGGATAGGTAGCCGCCGGTATTCTGTACAAACAGTTGCATGAGCAACACGGTAGGGCCAAGTGCGACCACCATGACTAACAGCATAAGTGCCAGTAACAGGTTTAACTCGGAAAGTCTGCGAATGCCCTTTTCGAGCCCTGTGGCCACTGAAAGCGTGGCAAGCGCAGTGATCACAATAATCAGTATGACCTGTGTGTTGGTGCTTATTTCAACACCAAACAGGTAGTTCAGCCCGGAATTGACTTGCAATACGCCATAGCCAAGGGCGGTGGCAACACCAAAAATCGTGCCCAGAATGGCAAATACATCAATGGCGTGACCTGCGATGCCATAAATTCGATCGCCAATAAGCGGGTACAGTGCTGAACGAAGGGTGAGAGGCAAACCGTGACGATAACCAAAAAATGCCAGTATCAGAGCGACAATGGCATAAATGGCCCAGGCATGAAGTCCCCAATGGAAAAAGGTGATTTCCATGGCTTGCTTCGCTGCTTCAATGGTGCCCGATTCACCCACTGGCGGTGACATAAAATGGAGCACAGGTTCAGCTACGCCAAAAAACATCAGACCAATGCCCATGCCTGCAGAAAACAGCATGGCAAACCAGGAGCCAAAACTGAAGGCGGGTTCTGAGTGGTCGGGTCCTAGCTTTATATTTCCATAACGGGAAAGTCCAAGGTAGGCGACACAGATCAGGATCAATGCCACTGCCATCACATAAAACCAACTGTAGTTGGTCATTATGGAGGACTGGAGAAGCGTAAAACGAAAATCGGCGTCGTCCGGAAAGAATACCGTGTATCCCACAAGAAGAAGGATCAATGCGGAGGCGCTGAAAAAAACGGGTGGATTAATGACGTGTTTTGCTTTCAAATTTCCCATGGAGCCAACTACTGCTTATATGACTGAGGCTCCAACTAATTGTAGAGATAAATTATTAGAGTTCAAATAATTTGAGTTCAATATTATAGTATGGGCATTCCTGTCTAAAGAAACTGTGTTGTCAGGAGTGGTTAATTGATAGTTATTAATAATTAATGTTGTGTTGTTAGTGGATTGAGTGAATGAACGAACCGCATTATTGGACTGACGTACTCATTTCTTTGAGAAGAATTATTCGTGCAACGGACCTGCATTCCAAACGGCTGATTAAAACCTGTGGCCTGACAACGCCGCAGATTATGGTGTTGAAATCCATTAATGATCTGGGTGATGTAACGGTGAAACGGCTCTCTCAGGACGTTTCCCTAAGCCAGGCGACGGTGACTACCATTCTCAATCGGTTGGAAGAACGACAATACCTTGAGCGAGTACGCAGCACTCACGATAAACGCATCGTGAATGCCCGGCTCACGGATTTGGGTCGATCAGTGCTTGGCACGGCGCCAACCTTACTCCATGAAAAATTCATTGAGCGTTTTGAAGCTCTTGAGCCGTGGGAAAAAACCCAGATGTTATCTACGCTTCAACGGGTTGCCAGCATGATGGATGCGGAGTCTATAGAGGCAGCACCACTGCTGGATATAGGTTCAGAAGCGTCGTGAACTGGTACTCAGGTTGCTGAAAGTGATTTGATATCTAATCATTAGACGTGTAAATTATCGATCGTGAGAAATGGATTTGCATTGAAATAAGGTATAAAAATGCTAAAGCGATCATTGACGGCCGGTGCCGTACTTGCAGCCATTGCTGCTGCAGTTATTTACAATAATTCTTCTGAGACGACGCCTGAATCGACCGTTGCGCAAAGCGCTCCTGAAGTGACAGTTGCAGAAACAGTGGCTGTTGAGGCAGCCCCAGCTCAAGCTTGCGGCGATGTGACCATTGCGGATATGAACTGGAACTCGGCCACACTGATGGCACACATTGATGAGTTCGTTCTGGAAAATGTATACGGTTGTTCTGTTGAACTGGTGCCAGGTAACACTATGGCTACTGGTGCATCCATGACTGAAAAAGGGGAGCCTGATATCGCGCCGGAAATGTGGAGTAACTCCATGAGAGTGGCGTTTGATAAAGGTGTTGAAGAAAAGCGCCTTCGTTATGCGGGTAAATCGCTCTCAGAAGGTGGTGAAGAAGGTTTCTGGGTACCTAAGTACATGGTTGAAGCCAATCCAGAGCTGAAAACCATTGAAGGTGTTCGCAAAAACGCTGATCTCTTCAAACATCCTGAGAATCCTGATCTTTCTGCCTTCTACGGCTGCCCAGCCGGTTGGAACTGCCAGATCAACTCTGGCAACCTTTTCCGTGCACTGAAACTGGAAGATGATGGCTTTGAGCTGGTTGATCCGGGTTCCGGTGCGGCGATGTCTGGTGCTATTGCCAAAGCTTATGAGCGTGACGAAGCATGGTTTGGTTATTACTGGGCGCCTTCTTCCGTGCTCGGTAAGTACGAAATGGTGAAAGTTGACTTTGGTTCCGGCATTGATGAAGAAGAGTTCGTTAACTGTATTACCAAAGAAGATTGTGAATCACCGAAAGTGACCATGTATCCACCTTCTCCGGTAAATACCATTACCACAGAAAGTTTTGCAGCTAAGGCGCCAGCAGCGTTTGATTATCTGGCGACTCGTTCTTTCACCAACCAGCAGATGAATGAAATCCTGGCTTGGATGGAAGACAATCAGGCTGACGGCGATGTGGCCATGGAATATTTCTTCGCGAATTATGAAGATACCTGGACTCAGTGGATGTCTGCTGAAACTGCTGAAACTGTTAAGATGAAGCTGGCAGCGCTGGAAAATTAATAATTAGCCGCCTTTGTGCAATGGTGGTTGCACCGAGATGTTTGTGTAGCCACCGCCATTCACATACTTGACGTGTTTGGACAGTAAAAGGTATTCGATAGTATTACTCTGTCGTATACATTTCAAAGACAAAAGTATTAATAAAAATAAAGGCTGAAGTTTATGGCTAAGGAATCCTGGCTTACTTCGTTTCCAGATATGGATCGAAGTGACATTATTACACTACGAAAAACACTGGATGGCGCTTACCGGGATTTCTCCCGTGAATACGGCGACCTGATCGAATCCTTCTTTGACCCGCTCCTCTCTTTTCTTATCTGGTTTGAAAACCTGTTGATCAGTTCCCCCTGGTGGCTTGTTCTTGCAGCCATTGCCGGGTTTACTTATGCGGCTGGCCGCTCCTGGAAACTGTGTCTGGGTGTCGTCTGCTCCATGCTGGCCATTGGTTATTTTGGTATGTGGGAAAATACCATGCGAACCCTCAGTGTTATTACTGTATGTACACTGCTATCAATCGCTCTTGGGGTTCCCATTGGTATCGCTATGGCTCGATCGGATCGTGTTCAGAAAATAGTGACGCCGATGCTGGATATTATGCAGACCATGCCAGCCTTCGTTTATTTGATCCCTGTTGTTATGTTGCTGGGTATCGGGAAAATCCCCGGCGTTATTGCCGTCGTGATTTACGCCATCCCTCCGGTCATCCGTTTGACCAATCTGGGTATCAGATTGGTGGATGAAGAAGTGCTTGAAGCGGCAACCGCCTACGGCGCAAGCCCAACCCAACGGTTACTCGGTGTTCAGTTACCATTAGCGATGCCAAACATTATGGCGGGTATTAACCAGACCATCATGATGGCGCTGGCCATGGTGGTTATTGCCTCCATGATCGGTGTGAAAGGCCTTGGGCAGCCGGTATTGAAATCCATCACCAACCAGTACTTCACCCTTGGGCTGTTAAATGGCCTGGCCATTGTCGCCCTGGCCATCATCTTTGACCGGGTTTCGCAGGCTTATGCCCGTCGGACTCAGAGACATCTTGGAGGTGCCGGACATGTCTGATCTTAATTCAGAGAAACAGCCGCTGATTCAGATTCGCGGGTTGTACAAGTTGTTTGGTAAGAACTCAAAGAAAGTCATGGAGCGAGTGCATAAAGGTGAGTCGAAAGACCAGATTCTGGTGGATACGGCGCACACGCTTGGGCTTCGGGACATTAATATCGAAGTGAATGCGGGCGAAATCTTTGTGATTATGGGGCTTTCCGGTTCTGGTAAGTCCACATTGATTCGTCACTTCAACCGTCTGATTGATCCAACGGAAGGCGAAATTCTGGTAGAGGGAGCGGATATTACCGAGTTCTCCCCTAAACAGCTGGAATCATTTCGGCAGCAGAAGATGTCCATGGTCTTCCAACGGTTCGGCCTGATGCCGCATCGAACAGTGATTGATAATGTGGCCTACGGTCTCACGGTTCAGGGTGTTAACAAGAAAGAGCGGTTAGAAAAAGCTCAGGAATGGCTGAATACCGTTGGGCTTTCCGGTTACGAGCAGCAGTATCCGGCTCAACTGTCCGGCGGACAGCAACAGCGGGTTGGTCTGGCTCGGGCGTTGTGTACAGACGCAGAAATCCTATTAATGGATGAAGCTTTCTCCGCCCTTGATCCGTTGATCCGTAGTGAAATGCAGGATCAGTTGATTGAACTCCAGAGTAAGCTGCAGAAGACCATTGTCTTTATCACCCACGACCTGGACGAAGCACTTCGTTTGGGCGATCGCATTGCCATTCTGAAAGACGGTGAGTTGGTTCAGCAGGGAGCACCGGAAGAAATTCTGCTGAACCCGGCAACAGATTATGTGGAAGCGTTTGTTAAAGATGTCAACCGTGCCCGGGCTCTGACGGTGGAAACGGTAATGAAGCCGCCCGAGTGCCGTATTACTGCAGAAACCATTGGTGAAGCTCTTAAGCAGATGCGCAAGTCATCTGAAGAGTATGGCTATTACATCAATGACGATGGCTATCAGGGAATTATCCTCCAGGAAACTCTGGAAGAAGCGGTAGAGACCGGCAGTAACAATAATATCAGTACAGTCGTGGTCGAAACGGTGCCAGCTATTCAGGCGGACTCTCTGTTAGAAGCCGTGATTCCGGATACATTGGATACCGACTTCCCTCTGCCCGTGATAGACGATGATGGTCAGTTGCAGGGTTTGCTGTCACGTTCCAGCCTTGCGGAAGTGCTTAGTGATTCTTCAACCGCGACAAGTCATTAATTATCGCGTAAAAAAAAGAATGGGATAGGTTTCTGTCCCACTCTTTTTTATGTGTCTATTTTCGAGTTAGTGTCTTAGAAGCGCATCCAGCTCGTCGATGGCTTCGCACCAGTCTGCATCCTGATTTCTTTCCTCTTTAATAAAGGCTTTCTGGGAGGGATTCCAGAATTGAGCGTCTTCCAGTTTTGTATTGCTCTCAAGGGAATGCTGTTGGAGAAATCGTTCAATCTCCCGGGGTTCTTTGCCAAGGCCTAATTGTTGGAAAAGATTTGTAAGATTATGAAGCGGTTTGTGCATCATGACATCACCTGCAGATGTTTGATGGTTCTTATGCTAACAATAGTTCAAAGAGGTCTTGTTAGGAAAAGAAAACCCGGCAATAGGCGGGTTCGTTGATTAACTTGGAGACTGCTTATTGTGATCGTCGGGTAAAGAGCTGTTTATTATCCGTCGCTTTGATCATATCAGAGAGAATAACACCGGTTTCCTGGAGAAAGGCGTCAGGTTCTTTATCTTTCTTTTTCTGCTCCAGCTCAGTTTCATTGGCCTCTTCCAGTTCATCCAGATTGTTCAGTAGCGATTGGCCCCTGGACTTTCTGAGACGATTTTCAATGGCCAGACGCTGGCTGCGCATGGTTTGTAGCTCCAGTTGACGTTTCTCTGAACTGAGGGAAACGGTCTTCTGGTTTTCGTAATGTTCAAAGTAATCCTTCATCTCATGGAGATAAACGAAATCCGCATTGTCCCGGGTTCTGCTGGCGTGCTTCTTTTGCAACTCAGGCAAGTAGGGGCTGAAGTCAGCGTACGGACGGAAAGATGCGGGAGAAATATTATCCCATGGCAGGGCATCTGGGAGGGTGTCTTCTCCGATGTCTCGGCCGTCATAGAGCGACGGGAAGGTGATATCAGGGATGACGCCACGATTCTGGGTGCTCTGACCGGAGACCCGGTAAAACTTAGCTAAAGTCAGTTTGAGCTGGCCATGGTTCAAGGGCTGAATACTTTGCACTGTGCCTTTGCCATAGCTCTGGCTGCCGACCACCAGTGCCCGGCCGTAATCCTGCATGGCGCCGGCAAAAATTTCCGAAGCGGAGGCGCTCAGGCGGTCAATCATCACCACCATAGGGCCATCATAAAGCTGGGTTGAGTCTGGGTCTTCCTGCTGATCTGAGCGGCCGCGGCTATTGCGAACAATGACGGTTGGGCCTTTATCGATAAACAGGCCGGTTAATTCATTGGCTTCCTGTAATGAACCGCCGCCATTACCACGAAGATCGATAACGAGGCCATCGATGTTCTTTTTCTCAAGCGCCTTTATTAATCGACGAACATCCCGGGTTGTGCTTTTGTAATCAGGGTCACCGGATTGGGCTGCTTTGAAGTCAATATAGAACGTAGGCAGTTCAATCACTCCAATGCGATTGGTTTTTCCGTTGTCGGTGAGCTCAATGACTCGACTGGATGCATCCTGTTCTTCCAGTTTTACCTGGTCACGAACGATCTCATACACTCGGGTACTGCTGTCTTTGCTGCTGCCGGGAATGATTTCCAGACGAACCAATGTACGCTTTGCACCACGAATGAGTTTGACGACATCGTCAAGGCGCATGCCGACCACATCTTCAAGTTCGCCTTTTTTACCTTGAGCGACACTGATGATTTTGTCACCTGGCTTCAGTTGGCCTGCTTTTTCGGCAGGGCCTCCGGGCACCACGCTAACCACCTTTGTGTATTCATCCTCAGAAGAGAGCACGGCGCCAATGCCTTCCAGAGACAGACTCATATTGATATCAAAATTCTCGGCAGTTTGTGGCGAGAAATATTGGGTGTGTGGGTCATAGATGCCAGCGAAGGCATTGATGTACGTCTGAAAGGCGTCTTCGCTTTTGCTTTGGTGCAGTCGTCTGAGCAGATTGGAGTTTCTTCTGCGCAGCTGTGAAATGATTTCGTCATCAGTTTTATGGTTCAGCTTTTGGCTGAGGACGCTGTCTTTAAACTGTTTATCCCATAAGTCCTGCTGTGCTTTCCGGTCAGTCAGCCAGGGCTCATCTTTACGCTCGATGATCAGAGATTCGTTCTTCTTCAGGTCAAGAGAGGCAAAGTTTTTATCCAGCTGATCGAGCATGAACCGGGCGCGTTCTTCCGCCCGTTCACGGTAGCGGTTAAAAATCGCGAAGGCTGGGTTCAGATCGCCACTTTTCAGTAACTCGCCCAGTTGTTTGCGGTAAGGCGCAAACTCATCAATGTCCGACTGCAGAAAAAAACTGCGGTTAGGGTCAAGTCGATCCAGATAACGGTCAAAGACTTTTTCCACATGCTCCTGATCCAGCGGCACCTTGCGGTAATGGCTTTTAGAGAGCAGCTGAACCACATGAACGCTGGCAATGGCTTGTTGCAGGTTTGGGCTCAGTTCGGGAACGGGCTGGCTGATGTCTTTGTCGACCGCCAGAGCAACGCTTGCGGTAAAAAACAGTGACAAAAAGAACGGCAGGATGCGCTTGGCTGGCCGCAGTTTTGAGATCATAGAGGCTTTGGCTCCGTGTCATTCTGTCTGTTTAAGTGTGCCATCCTAGCATACATGCTTAGACGCAATTTAGACGCAAGTTAGATGCAATTAAAGTTGAGTCACTCTAAAATCATCGCTCGAATTGGGAATCACTTGAGCTAATAACTTGAGAGTGCTCCATGGTTCTGGATACAGCATAATACAGCCTTACTATGGTTGATAGCAGATGATGCTGGTGTTCATCTGCACCTAAAAGTTACTGTGCTTTGACGATTGCGCTGGTCAACAGAAGTCCAAAACCTTCAGGTTTTGAAAGATAACATGCTTCTATTCCAGCAAGGCTACCGGAAAAAAGCAATGGTTCTTTAAAGAGGCTTTACAGAAGAGTGTGTATAGAAGAGATTTCCAGGGACGGAGAAATGTCTCCCGGATAAGGCACTTTACCATCTATAAGTAGGTGATAGTTTGCTTTCGACTATTTTTCGGAGCATAAATCTTGCGATTCCACTGACTTAAGGCTTGGCTACCAAAGGTTTGAACTATTTCCTGGTCAAATGAACAAAATATCCGATTACAAAGTATTACCTACTTAAGGCTGAGCGGGGTACTCAGTTGTACCCTTTGATGTAACCGCCAGTTTCATCAAATGAGCGGGTAGCAGGCAGAGTCGTGGATGCTTTCAGCAAAGGTCTTACCGAAGTAATTGTGCTTTGATGAATTGAAAACGGATTTTGACCACGGGGAGCGGGTTGTTGTGTACGTGAATTTTTTTGCTGAACTTTCATGCCGTAAAGTGCCTGTACTATTTGATTTGCTTTATAAACAGGTTAGCAACATCGGCCGGAAATATGCAGTCTGAAATTGTACTTATGACATGACTTTGCGTAGCTGTTTGAAAGTATGTGTAACACGGGTGTTCACAGGGCGAAAAGGGCGTTTTTCAATTACTCTAAAAACTCACTTTTGTGTGTTGTGAGGTATCTAAATTGACACCGTATTTCTTAATGTGTTCGCAGTACGCTTATTTGTTGATGTTTGTAGTTTGTTCTCAGGCTCTTGGTGGGACGGAGTTTTATCCAGCGTCATGGGTGCTTCAGGGAGATGCCTGGGTTGTCATAATGGATTCCAATGACACGATTGAGCGACAGGATGGTTTTTTGCCCACGCAAGCAACATGGCCGACTATAGTGGATTATTTAGGCCTGTTTATGCTGGTGCACTATCGTGGTTCCCCAGTGGGAGCCTACGACGAGATACTCTTTTCTCCGGGTAAATGTGCATTTCCTGAGGGTGATTTCTCCAGTATTACCAAAATTTATGTCTCTACCATGACCAGTGTGGTGAATGGCCAAAATAACTGGGGTATACCCAAAGAACAGGCACTTTTTGTGACTGATCGAAAACACCATACAGAAATCACACATGTAACCGGAATGGATGGCACGCCTATTGCGGAGATGAAATTTTCTTTAAATGAGCAGTTTCCCTGGTACCTCTTTCAGAATCTTTATTTTACCAGCGTTGTGCTACCCGGCTTTTTGAGAAAGCAGTTGATGATTATTCAACACTGGCAGGGGAAGTCATACCAGTTTTCATTTCAAAATGCTGCTCATATTTCTGTTGGGCAATTGGATCAGTTTTCAGCCAGGGAGGGGGCGTTTCCTGACGTAAATAAACGCCGAATCCGCCTTGTTTTGAAATTGAGTGATTTCAGATTTTCATTTACTCGGGCGTTAATCAAGCCGCTTTGAGATCCGACATCATGGCAGGTGTTTCTGGTGTTCATCGAAAATGAGGTGTGCACCAAATTCAGCAATCATAATAACCGGCGCCTGAATACTGCCTGAGGTAATGTAAGGCATAATAGAAGCGTCAACTACCCGCAAACCCTCGATACCCTTCACCTTTAAATTTGGCAGTACGACGGTGGTACTCTCATCTTCTGAGCCCATTGCACAGGTGCCAGCGGGGTGGTAACTGGTCATGGCAAAGTGCTGTATGAAACATCGCCAGAAATCATCACTCCCTGAAACGTGCTGTTTGCAAACACTACTCACTTGAGAGACTTCGGGTTTACCATCAATAGATCGCCATGCTTGAGTCTCAGCGATGGTTTCAATAATACGAACGCCTTTCAATAGACATTCGAGATCATTGGGGTTTGAAAGATAGTTAGGGTCGATCAGCGGTTTGCCTTCAGGGTTTGCCGGGTTGAGCCGGAGGGTACCTCTACTTTTTGGGTGTGCTAATGAAGGCAGCAAGTAAACGTAGTTTCTAAGTATGCCCTGCTTTTGTTCTGCTTTGCTGATGCCTTTTAACAGTGGTAGTTTTTCTGGGTCGGTATTGAAATTGATAAAGTCTTTAGATGTGCCGCTGGTGGCAACCATAAATGCATAGATATCAGGGGCGCTTTCAGGGGGCTTTTCTGCGGTATGAAAAAAGCCTATCGCTTCGGCAAGATTCGTTTGCAGATGTTTATCGCTTCCGATTAGAAAGTTAAAGATCGATAGCCAGTTATCGTCCCTTTCTGACAGCGTTGGCTGGTTAACAGAATAGGGAATGGGTACCATGAGATGATCCTGCAGATTATTGCCCACAGGCAGATCTTTTACCACAGGAATGCCCATGGCCTTAAGGTGGTCTGAAGGTCCGATGCCGCTGAGCATAAGAAGTTTGGGGGACTCAATGGCACCTGCGGAAACAATCACTTCGTTTCGCGCGTACACCTTACTTTGGATGTTTTCCCGTGAATAGATGACCCCTTTGGCTCGCGGGCGCTTATTCTCTAAGTCGTCTGAACTAAAGATAATCTGTTTGGCGTAAGCGTTGGTGATCAATTTTACATGGGGCGAGAGCACCGCCTTATCAAGGAAAGCTGATTTGGTGCTTTCCCGCCAGCCATTATTAATATGAGCCTGAGCAAGTCCACAGCCATTATTCATCAATGCGCCATTGTAATCTGGAAGATGAAGGTAAGATGCTTCCTGACAGGCTTTGATAAAAGCCTCGGGTATGGGTTTGTGCTGACCGGGCAGGGAGACCGTCATCTCGCCTGAGGTGTTATGAAAGGGACTGTTTGCCAACAGTTCATCCTGATTTTTCTCAGACGTTAAAAACCACTGGAGCACATTGCCATAGGCCCAATCTTCGCAGCCATTACATTGTGACCAGCGGTCAAAATCGGCGCGATGCCCGCGAACATAGAGCATATAATTCAGGCCTGATGATCCTCCCAGCATTTTTCCCCGGGGCCAGAAAGACCGCTGTTGTTTAAATCCAAAGTGAGAGTGTGTTTGAGGTTCTGTTTGATAACCCCAGTCATGGTCTGTTTTTTGCAGAGTGGCTGCAGCGGCGGGTATCCAACTTCTGAACGGAGGCTGTTTACCCGCTTCCAGCAACAGAATTTTAAAATCTTTATGCTGGGCAAGGCGTCTGGCTATAACGCTACCAGCGCTGCCGGCACCAACGATGATGTAGTCAAACTCCTCTTCATCAAGGGCGTCATAACTGTATCGCAGGGGAATTTGTGAACCCGCCGACAAAAAAGCCTGTGCAGAGTTTTGGAAAAAACACAGAACCAGCAGGTGGATGCAAAGATACTTAATGCTTCTTTGAGGAATCATGTCCTGAGGAAACCCGCATTTATATGAGGACTCAGGAATATAGGAAGGTTTAAAGTATTGAGTTAAAACGAAAGTGAATAGATGTATTCCAGCAGGTCATATTTACATAATTTGCCAGAAACCTGTCGGAGATTTTCTCGTTAAATCCGACAGGTTTCTGGATAAAGCATCAAATTTTTGAGAAGGCGTGCTGTTTGAGGCCAAAAAACTCAGTCAATGTTTTGCTTAGCTCGTAGGCGTCTCGAGTGCCTGCCAGTTCGCGGATTGAGTGCATGCCAAAGGTAGGCAGTCCCAAATCGAGGGTGCGAACACCCAATACGCCGGCAGTCAATGGTCCAATAGTGCTGCCGCAAGCCATATCAGAACGGGTAACAAAGTGCTGCACCTGGTTACCCGTTTGTTGGCAAAGCAGCCGATAGACGGCAGCGGTTTCATCGTTCGTTGCATAACGCTGGTTAGCGTTGACTTTAATGACTGCGCCTTTGTTCAGAACAGGGGCGTGGTGTTCATCGTGCTTGCTGGCGTAGTTTGGATGAATCCCGTGGGCGTTGTCTGTGGAGATGAGCATGGATTTACTCATTGCCCGGGTCAATGGTTCACCGTTGCCATAGATTCTTTCCAGTACGCTTTTCAGGAAAGGACCTTGGGCACCCGTCGTGGAAACGCTGCCCACTTCTTCGTGGTCGTTACAGACCAAAAGGGCGGTGACGTCAGACGGTTGGCTGTTCAACAGAGCCTCAAGGCCGACGTAGCAGCTCAACAGATTGTCCAGACGGGCACTGGCAATAAAATCATTTTTCAGGCCGATGACGGCTGCGCTCTGAGTGTCATAGAAAGACAGGTCGTATTCCATCACCGACTCACAATCTGTGTGCCCTTGACGAGCCAACTCCTCTTTTAATAGTTCACGGAAGTCGGCTTTTTCATCGTCGCCTAACTGAAAAAGAATAGGGGGGATGTCGGTCTGTGGATTAACAGCACGACCATTATTGGCTTCTCGATCCAGATGGATCGCAAGGCTTGGAATCACGGCTACCGGTTTTTCAAAATTAATCAGCTGCTGGCAAAGCTCTTGTTTGCTGTTGATGTATTGAACCCGGCCTGCAATGGAAAGATCGCGGTCATACCACGGATTTAACAGCACGCCGCCGTATACTTCGACACCCAGTTGGAAGTAGCTGTGTTTGTTCAGTTCCGGATGTGGTTTTACTTTCAGACAAGGGGAGTCTGTATGTGCACCCACCATGCGGACCCCTTGATCTGTGTTTCCCAGAACAAAAGCGATGATGGATGAATCATTACGGGTAACGACGTACTTTCCGCCCGTCTTCAGAGTCCATGTTTCAGACTCATCAAGTGATTCATAGCCCGCCTTCTGAAGTCGGTGCATCATCGTGGCGACAGCGTGATAAGGCGTTGGTGAATCGTTCAGGAACTGGATAAGATCCTGATTAAAATATTCTGTGCTCATTAGGCTATCCTGCATGTTGTGTTGTGATCTTACTACAAGCCTCTGTGGCTTGTTAATCAATGTTGTGGGAGGCGCCGTAAATGCCTTGGAAACATTCTGGCAGCATACGCTCTGGCAGCATAGCAGTGATAATTTTGTGCTTTACGGTGTCTATAGCGTTAGCAGAACACCCGGATCATTTGATCGCTATTGATGTGCTGTTAAAACCGGATTCCTCGATGGAGGCAAGGGCAAAGCAGTGGAATGCATTGCTTCATGAACAAAGCCCTGATGGGTTCCTGTTGGATGAGAAGCACGCTCCGCATATCACATTGGTTCAGCTTTATATTGATGAGTATGACTTGCCTGCAGTTCTGGTGGCCATAGAGCAAGTAAGATCAGCGGTTAATAACCAGCATCTGAAGCTTATGGCCTCAGGGCTTTATCATATGGCGATGGCGGAAAAAGGCCTTGCTGGCATCGTGATAAAACCAGTCGATTCGCTCCAATTATTGCAACAGGCTGTGATTGCCGCAGTTTACCCATTTATTCAATTCGGCGGCAGTGAAGTAGCGTTTGCTAAAAACGACACCGGTATGTCATTCGAACCACTGATTACGCAGTATGTTCAAAACTATATTGCCGATCAAGCTGGTGAGTATTTCAATCCACATTTGACCATTGGCCTTGCCCCTATTGAATTTCTGGAGAGGATTGAAGCAGAAGCGTTTCAGGATTTTGAGTTTGGAATTGAAGAAATGGCTGTGTACCAGCTTGGGAATTTTGGGACAGCTGTAAAGCGATTGGATGTGAAGGTGTCCGCTTCTGGTCAATGAGAGTTAACGACAGCTGCCCTCAATTCGGCAGCTGTACATTCACTTCTAAAATGGAACAGTCATCCTGGGAGTCCAGCTTAATGTCGATGCATTCCTGCTGTACTTCTACATACTTGCGAATCACTTCCAGAATATCCCGTTCCATGTCTGGAAGAAAGTCACGGCCGTTCCGGCTGCCCCGTTCATGGGCGACAATGATTCTTAGTCGCTCTTTGGCAATGGCAGCGCTGTTGTCTTCTTTACGTGTACGAAATAACTGCATAAGGCTCATCCAATCCCTCCGAACATACGTTGCAGAAATCCTTTTCTATTCGCTTCGAGGAAGCGGTGAGGGAGATTCTCTCCTAAAAAACGTGAAACAACATCACTGTAAGCTTGGCCGGCATCCGTCTCGTCATTGCAGATGACTGGCACGCCCTGATTTGATGCTTTTAGCACGGAGCTTGATTCCGGAATAACACCAATCAAAGGGATGGCCAGAATCTCTTCAACGTCGGTGATGTTCAGCATCTCACCTTTAGTGACCCGCTCTGGATTATAGCGGGTGACCAGCAGGTGTTCTTTGACCGGCTCAAGATTCTCTTTAGCACGGCGGGATTTGCTCTGTAAAATCCCCAGAATGCGATCAGAGTCTCTGACAGAGGATACTTCAGGGTTTGTCGTGATAATCGCTTCGTCAGCAAAATACAGCGCCATTAAGGCACCGTGTTCAATCCCGGCGGGCGAATCGCAGACAATAAATTCAAAATCTTTCGCCAGCAGATTCAGAACCTTTTCGACGCCTTCAAAAGTCAGGGCTTCTTTATCCCGTGTTTGGGAGGCAGGAAGGATTGACAGGTTTTCCGTGCGCTTATCTCGGATGAGTGCCTGATGAAGTTCGGCTTCACCATTTATTACATTGACAAAGTCGTATACAACACGACGCTCACAGCCCATAAGAAGGTCAAGGTTTCGAAGACCAACGTCAAAATCAATAACAACGGTTCTGTGGCCTTTCAGGGCTAATCCGGTTGCAATGGAAGCACTGGTTGTGGTTTTACCAACACCACCTTTTCCAGAAGTCACTACAATTATGCGAGCCAATGTGGAATCCTGCGATAGAAAATCGAATATACCCATCGCCTTTCAACTTACCACTTTATTGGCAGCGTTCTCTCACCCCGATCACCTACTTATTATAGGATCACGGAGTTCGCTTACTTGCCGCCGCGTGGCAACTTGAAATACTTTGGGTATAGCTGAACTTTTGTTCAGTATTTCTCAAAGCTTCTTTATGTGCAAGCTTTGGTTGTTAAGAGCAACAATAACGCTGCTACCCCACAGGTTATCAGTATCTGAGCTTGCCGATAGTATCTTGTACTGGCCGTTAATCGAAATCAGTTCTGCTTCAAATTGAAGGCAAAAAATACGGGCTTCGGAATTGCCGTTAACACCCGCCAGAGCGCGTCCGCGTAATGGACCATAGACGTGTATATTGCCGCCGGCCAATAATTCAGCCCCAGAGCTAACAGGACTGGTGATGACTAAATCGCCTTCAGCGTAGATCTGTTGCCCGGAACGTACTGGTTGTTCGATCAGTGTCGTTTTCTTATCGGCGACTTGTTGTACTGTGTCATTTTGGCACTTTGCTGCCTGAGATGTTGTCTGAGATGTTGTCTGAGACTGCATCATAACGACATTGGAATCTGTCTTTTCATCTTGATGAGATGATTTGTCCTGCTGTTTTGGGGATGGAAGCCAGGGGATTCCGGCCAGCATGGCAGCCTGTCGATCCTTTTCCTGTCCGCCTCTAACAGCAATCAAATAAAGGCCAAACTGTTGTAAGCTATGACGCAGCTTAAATAAATCAATGGTTGACTGTTCAGTGGTTAGTTCAGCGGTTAGGCTTTCCAGTGCGATAATAACGGGTGTCTGCTGGAAAAAATTGGGCGCTTTACGCGTCATGGTTTCCAGTTGAGTGGTAATATCTGCTGGGTTGGTTGTATGCAATTCAAGTGTGGTCAGTGTATAAATACTGCCTGTCATCTTGAAGGCTGCAGTGGTAGAACCAGTATGCAGTTTAAGGGTCATAATGTACGACTCTGGTTAGCAGCAAACAGCAAATAAGAAGACAGCAATTCCGGCTGTAAATTTGTTTGCATCAATAGAAGTAGCCTAGAGAACTCATCGATTAGATACAAGTGTTGAATCAAGCAATATGACGCAAAATTCCGATTTAAACTCAAAGAGTGATTCTCCCAAAGACGCCCGTGCAGATGATGTATTTCTATGGGCGTACCTTCATCCCAGGTATTGGCTAACCTGGCTGGGTGTCGGTCTTACCTGGATACCCTCATTGCTTCCTTATTCCTGGATCGTTGCCATTGGTAAGGTACTGGGGCAAGCTTCTTATTATCTGGCCGATGATCGGGTTCATGTCACTCGAGTCAATTTGGAGAAATGTTTTCCCGAGCTCAATAATCGGGAGCGTAAGCAGTTACTGAAAAAGAATTTCGAGTCAGTTGGTGTTGGGATTATGGAAATCACCATGGCCTGGTGGTGGCCAACATCCCGTCTTGAGAAACTGGTTCACTATAAAGGTTTAGAACATCTTAACTCTGAGTCAGGCACTATTTTAATGGTGATGCATTTTACCACCATAGAATTGGCAGGACGTATGGTGACACTGCGTCACAGTGTGGATGCGTCCTATAGAGAGCATAAGAATCCGGTGTTTGAGTACATTCAGCGCAGCATGCGGCACCGTTTTGATCCAGGCAGTCAATTACTTCATCGTCGGGATATGCGCGGGACGATGCGATCTTTACGCAATGGACGAATCGTCTGGTTTTCACCGGATCAGGATTATGGTGCAAGGCATGGCATTTTCGTGCCTTTCTTTAATATTCCGGCAACGACGATCACCAGTACCTCAAGGTTAGCCAAGGCAGGAAAAGCCAAAGTGGTGCCTTTGGTGGTCACTCGACTGTCAGATAACCCGGGCTACGAATTCCGTGTTTACCCGCCTTTAGAGACCATTCCATCTGGTGATGATTATGAGGATGCGTTAGTCGTTAACCAGTTTATTGAGGCTCGTATACGAGAACATCCGGAACAATATATGTGGCTGCATCGCCGTTTCAAAAGTCGGCCGGAAGGTGAGAAGGATTTTTATAAGTAATCTGCTGGGCTGGCGACGTCAGTCAGCCCTTTAGTTTGGACTGATATAGTCACGACGGGCTTTTAATAATATACGAAATATAGGTTTATCTCGGATAGGTAATAGTGGTTTCTACTTATAATAATATGGATTTTTCCAATGTAATATGTATTCACGGAGTGACTCTGAGAGCACATTACCCACCTTTATCGGGATGTTTTAAGCAGTTTACCATCCACAAATATACACATCATAACTATGTTTTGCAGCCGCGATGGTTGCCCGCAGTTGAAGACCTAAACAATGGAAGAGCATTTTAAGCTTATCGATAAGCCTACCTTTTTTGGTGCGCTGATTTTATTAACCTCAGTGGTTATACCGCTGGCAGTGTTTCCAGAAGAGGGGGCTCACTGGATTGCCATTGCTAAAACCTTTATGACCGACAGCCTTGGGGTTCTTTATCTTGCGCTGGGGCTGGCCGCTGTTCTTTTTATGACTTATGTCGTGTTTTCAGATATTGGTCAGATCAAACTGGGGGATGCTGATGAGAAGCCGGAGTATTCCACCGCTTCCTGGGCTGCCATGCTGTTCTGTGGTGGTATTGGGGCCAGCATTCTTTATTGGGGCAGCATTGAGTGGGCTTATTATTATCAGGCGCCACCATTCCAGTTAGAACCGGGTAGTGAAGAAGCGGTTCGATGGGCGGCTACTTACGGAATTTTCCACTGGGGGCCAGTCGCCTGGTGTATTTATATGATTCCAGCGTTGCCTATTGCCTATTTCTTCCATGTGCGCAAAAACCCAGCGTTAAAAGTGTCAGCGGCTTTGATGCCAGTATTGGGTGAAGCGCGCAGTAATGGTCCCATTGGCAAAATCATTGATGTTCTGTTTATCTTTGGCTTGCTCGGTGGTGCAGCGACCACGCTGGGTCTCGCAGCACCGCTGATTAACCAAGGTTTAACTTATCTCACCGGTATTCCTTCTACCAATACCACCCAGATTGGTGTGCTGGCGGTTTGTACGGCATTGTTCGCTTATTCTTCTTACAAAGGGATGGATGGCGGAATTAAAGTGCTTAGTAATATCAATTTCTGGGGAGCTATCGGACTACTGGCGTTTATCTTTGTCTGTGGCCCAACGTTGTTTATGGTGGAAACCGGGTTGGACTCCATTGGCCGAATGATGAGTAACTTCTTCATTATGGCGACCTGGGCCGAACCTTTTGGTGGTTACGGTTCTTTTGAAGACACTCACTTCCCTCAGGATTGGACGATCTTCTACTGGGCTTGGTGGCTGGTATTCGCACCTAGCATGGGCTTGTTTGTGGCTCGTATTTCCAAAGGGCGAACCATTAAACAAATGGTCTCTGGTGCAGTCTTCTGTGGCTCTTTCGGTTGTGCCATGTACTTTATGGTACTGGGTAACTACGGACTTTCTCTCCAGCTGTCGGGTCAATTAGATGTTGTCGCTATCCTGAACGCCGAAGGTGCAACCAAAGCCATCTTCAGTATTCTTGAACAGTTGCCGTTTAGCACTGTCGTGATCGCGTTGTTTACTTTGCTGTGTATCATTTTTACCGCGACCACTTTTGACTCCATCTCATTTATACTGGCGTCTGTGGTGCAAAATAATGTGACGGATGATCCAATGCGCTGGAACCGTCTGTTCTGGGCATTTGTGTTGTCGGTTATGCCATCGGTGCTGATGTTCATGGGCGGCCTGGCGACCTTGCAGACAGCGGCGATTGTGGGTGGTTTACCATTGTTGGTGATTGCGGTCATGCTGATGATTTCAGCGGTGAAAGCAACCATGCTGGATATCTCCCGTCAGGAAGGTTACTCAGAACCCACGATTAACATTAACATTGACGATCTGCCAGAGGTGGATCCATGGAGTCTGGAAGGTTCTGCCTTGGCACGCTTCGAACAACTTCGGGATCAAGCGACAGAAGCTGTCTGTGCGGATCGTGAGGCTCATGATGAACTGGCTGCTCTGAAAAAACAGATTCGCATGGAAGCCATGGCTCGCGGTGCTACCGGTTCAGAGCTGGGTGAAGCGCCACCGCATATGATGGAAGAGTTTGAACGTCTCAACCAGAATATTGTTGATGCTAAGGAGAAGAAAGACGCTGCCTCTGTTCTGGCTCAACAGGCTCGTATTGAGTTTAATGAGTTAATGCGCCAGAGAGAGGAAGATCAGCGTGAGCTTGACCGTTTACAGGCAAAAGAAGAAATTCTGCTGCGTATGGAAAGAGCTTAAACGAGGAACCCTGGCTTGGTTAACTGAGCCAGGGTTTTTTTACATTCCGCGTTTATAGCTCTGGTTCCCATGCTTTGCGTGGGAACCCATACATCTATCTCTTTGAAAATTAAGAGGTATGCATTCCCACGCGGAGCATGGGAACGAGAAGTATGGGGTTTTGCGACAACCTCGCTCCGCGTGGGAATGCATACCCCAAACATCAAGGTTTCCGGCTCCCACGCAAGGAATGGGAACCAGGACTGTTTCGATAGCCTCTAGAAACCGCGTTTGTTGTGACGATCAATTTTTCCTGAAAGGTTTAGAGCGTCAATAGTGAAAGCACCACCCCATCTCCCTGTTCTGAGATGAGTCCCAAAACTGTGTGCCCGTTGGGCGGGTAATCAAACACTCAGATGCATAATCGCATTTTCTTTCAGGAATATGGCTTCTCAGGGTAACCAGAATGTCCACCTGATCTCACGAGCACTGCGCTGGATTCTTTCTGGCGTCTTGAAATAACCATATTGATAGGTGTCGTTGATGGTAATCAGTACAACCATTCGTAAAGTGCTTACATTGCTTTTCTTCTTTAGAAAAAAGCAATGCAAGGGGCTGTTGGCGTTGAGCCTTATCCTGCAATCATGATGCGAAGAGCATCAAGACGTAGAACGGCTTTTTGCAGAGCCTGATGGCCAAGTGCTGCACGATTTTTCAGATACTCTATCTCTTCACTTCGCACGTTCGGATTGACCACTTTCAGCGCTGCCAGTCGCTTAATCTCTTCAGTGACATCCGTAAGCAGATTTTGACAAGCCGTGCTGACAATGGGTTGAACTTGCTCTTTGGCACAAGCCTCGGCCTTTTCAATCATGGTCAGGAATGGTGCCCGCTGGGCGTTAACCAGCTTTTTGGCAACGCCACGCTTGAGGGGCTGAAGCTGAGCATTCAACGTATCGAATGCCACTTTCTCGGACAAGTTGTTGTGCGCCGGGTCAATCAGGCAGCGTATGGGGGTCGCTGGCAGATAACGGTCCAGCTGCAGGGTTCTGTCTGCGCTGGTTTCCACCACGTAAATGGCTTCCAGAAGCATGGTGCCGGGTTTGAGTGCTTTGTTTTTCAACAGGGCGACGGAGGTGTTACCCAATTCACTGGTGAGCACCATGTCCATCCCTTCGGTGACAATCGGGTGTTCCCAGGTGAGGAAGTGCATATCTTCTCGGGACAGTGCCATCTCGCGGTCAAAGGTCACCGTCATGCCATCTTCGTAGATGCCAGGGTAGGTGGTAATCATATGGCTGCCCGGGCGAATCACCAGGCAGTGTTTGGAGTAGTCTTCAGATTCAACGCCGAAACCTTCAAACAGCTTTTCCATAAAGCGTTTCAGCTGACGTGGTTGTTCCTGTTCTTCGATATCATTGATCATATCTTCACTGGACGCCAAACCTCGGGAGTTCAACTCCAGAAGACGGTCTCGGCCTTTATGCAGGTGCTCCATCTGCTGGGTATTCATCTCGGCAGCTTTAGTTAACAGTGCTTCTATGTCTGCTTCGGAACTTTTGCTACCGGGCTGTAAATAAGGCGTGAGTTCTTCGCCTAAATGCATTTGCACCATGCTGCCGGCAGGGCAGGTATCCGCAAAGGCGTTCAAGCCACGGTCGTACCAATGGAACAACACTTCCTGACCGGTACCCTGAAGGTAAGGGACATGGATTTTGATCGCTTCCGTTTGACCGATACGGTCCAGACGACCGATACGCTGTTCCAACAGGTCTGGATGTTCTGGTAAATCAAACAGTGCCAGATGGTGGGCAAACTGGAAGTTACGACCTTCACTGCCGATTTCGGAACACACCAGAACCTGTGCACCATGCTCTTCTTCCGCGAAGAAGGCTGCGGCTCGGTCGCGCTCAATGATGCTCATATTCTCATGGAAAACGGCCGCAGGAATGCCTGACAATATGCGCAGGGCGTTTTCCAAGTCCAACGCGGTATTGGCGTTGGCGCAGATAACCAGCACTTTTTCTTTTTTCAGCAGTTTGAGCAGGTTAATCAACCAGTCAACACGAGGGTCGACTTTCCACCACGGGTCCATATCGTCTACGCGAATCTGTGCCTGATAGGCCAGTTCCGGGTAGAGGTTGTGGCGGTAAAATGTTTCTTCTTCCAGGGCGATTTCATAAAGCTCTGGCAGCGGTTGTGGATAACCCTGCACCGCACGACCCGAAAAGCCACCAACGGCCGCACGGGTGTTACGGAACATGACACGCCCGGTGCCGTGGCGATCTAACAGACGACGAAGTAATTGTGTGCGAGCGGTATTGCGGGCATCTTCTTCACCGGTTTCCAGCACGTTAATTAGCGCCTTGCTGTCATCGCCCAGAAAGTTGATCAGATGATCTCTCGCCTGTGCCGGCAGAGTTTGATTATTATTATCCAATAATTCCTGAACGGCTTCTGCCACTGGCTCATAACGACTTTCTTCCGCTTCAAAAGCGGCAAGGTCATGGAAGCGATCCGGATCCAGCAGGCGAAGGTGAGCAAAGTGGCTCTTAGTGCCCATTTGCTCAGGGGTTGCTGTCAGCAACAATAAACCAGGAATCTGTTGCGCCAGCGTGTCTACACACTGGTACTCTGGGTTGGTTTCTTCTTCGGACCAGATAAGGTGATGGGCTTCATCGACAATCAGTAGATCAAATTCGGCTTCCAGCGCTTGTTGACGACGTTCGTCGTCATTACTCAGAAAGCCAATACTGGTGATAATTAATTGTTCTGTATTGAATGGGTTTTCATCATCCGCCTGACGACAGCGCTCTTCATCAAAAACACTGAAGCGCAGGTTAAAACGACGAAGCATTTCTACCAGCCACTGGTGCACCAGACTTTCTGGTAACAGAATCAGCACGCGGTTGGCACGGCCAGTGGTTAACAGCTGATGAAGAATCAAACCGGCTTCAATGGTTTTACCCATGCCCACTTCATCTGCCAGCATTACCCGCGGCGCATGGCGCTGAGAGACTTCACGGGCGATATGCAGCTGGTGAGGAATCAAACTGGTTCTTGGGCCTACCAGACCGCGCAGTGGTGATTTGCGCAAGCTGTGGTTGTAGTTCAGGGTTTTGTAGCGCAGTGTAAAGTTGCTGTTCTGATCAATTTGACCCGCCAGCATGCGATCCTGAGGTTTGTTGAAGCGGATATGGTTGCCCAGCTCTGCTTCTGGCAGTTGACAGGGTTCGCCATCGGGCAGGGTGCCGCAATAGGTCAGCAGGCCATTTTTTTCGATTACTTCAGCGACCAGAATGGTCCAGCCTTCGTGGCTTTCGACGCGATCTCCGGGGTTGAATTCGACGCGGGTCAGCGGGCAATTGTTAATGGAGTACAGCCGGGTTTCCCCGGTGGCGGGGAACAGCAGGGTGACCATGCGACTGTCGAAGGTGAGCACCGTGCCCAGCCCCTGTTCGGTCTCAGTATCACTAATCCAGCGTTGTCCAGAAACGAAACTCGTCATATTTGACTACTAACCTTGCCTGACAGCCCTGAAATCCCGGAGAGAGGTCACAGGGCGGTGTTAAACGATGTTCAAAGGAATTTTGATAATGGGTCAATCATACGCTTCATTGCACGGTTTTTCCTGAGCTTTCTCTCAGTTTACGTGCTGGTGATGATGACGCTTGTACCAAAAAAAGCGCGCTATATTAGCGGAATCCTCTTAAATTGCACTACTCGGATGACCGAAGTTGACAGATGTGATTATAGACAGGAGTTGGAAAATGATGGTAATTGGCTATGGGGTGAACATTGTTCAGGCGCAATGTATGCCCCTGCCGAATTAGAATGGATTGATGCAAGCCCTTATGTATCAATCCATTCAAACGTTACCCGGCTATTTGAGCTCACTGGTCAGAGGTTTAAATCTGTGATTATCCTCTCTTGAGCCTTTTTTAGCAGGCACATTAAATCGGCTGCCTGCTGTTTTTGCCTTTGAACTTCCAGTTTTTCAAGCTGGCCACTCAACCCATCCAGGTTATTGGGTTGGAACTTATCCGGATGATAGCGCAGCGCCTGTTTTCTATAGGCTTTCTTGGCAGCGTCAATTGAGGCTGTTTTATAGTCGAGCCCAAGCGCCGTCATGGCATGATCGAAGGTTTTAATCTCTTTACCATCCAGAGCTTTAAAGATGGCATTCAATGTGTTGTTTCTGGTGCTTGTATGGCTGGAAACAGGGCTCGTATTTTCGCTCTTTTTTTCTGAAAGAGGAGTGCTTGTTGCACTGCCATACCCTGAATCTTCGCGTTTGAATGCAGAGCGAGCCTCACGCGGAAGGGACTCCTGAGCCATTATGCGTTGCAACCGTTGATTGACTGCCTGCATTGAGGGTCTTGATTGTGACTTGGCGTTTACCATGTCACGCACCAGTGAGGCTATTTCTGGATGTCTAATGTTTAAGCGGGTCAAACGGTCAGTGATCATATATTGGGCTTGATGTAAAGATCTGGCTGTCCAAAGTTCATCACAGGCATGAGTAAAAAGTTCGCCACTGCTAAACGTCTCACCAATGAAAACCCCCAGTGAATAAACGTCAGCCTTTTCCATATCTGTGATACTGGGGCGTGAATATGGGTTTGTTACTAACTCTGGCGGCAAATATAGCGGTGCCCTTTCATAGGTTCTGAAATGACGTTGTGTTTTGCCTTCAACCGCAGCACCAAAATCGATTATCTGTACGCCAAGGTCTTTTGGGTTAAGTAGTTAACCAAATGAAATCATATATTCCTGACCGACCTGCTCAAACACTCGTATGACTTCTGCTTCAAACGCCTTAAAGTCCATGACCTCAAAGAGATTCAACCATTCATACTTCACCTTTTGCCATAGCATTTCTAAC
>NZ_LUTV01000006.1:185569-212850 GCF_001646945.1 Endozoicomonas ascidiicola | reverse complement strand
GAAGTAATGAACCACATTGCGTTTAGATTTCTGAAGCCCACCTGAAGAATTGATTCATAAAATAAGTATCGCCATTCACCAACATGGAGAAATAGTTAGTTCAGCCAGTCAGACAGGGAAATCAGACGCCAGACTACGTAATGCAGTGGTCGGGTAACGCTCATTCTGAATAAAGAGAGTTCAATATAAACGCTCTGATTYGATCGCCACCAAAAAAGAAAACTTCTATAGACCACCCTCACCAGAAATCAATCCGGGCTTGTGCAACAACCGGATAAGATTGCGGCTAAGCGCAATCTATGGCTAAGTTACCGTTAATGGTTGGAAGCACCAATGTTCAGCAATTTTGCTAACCAATCGGCCAGCAGTTAACTTATTTGCCGCTGTAAGTTCCCGTCTCCAGGCCAGATAATGGGGTAGGTAACGAGTAGCAACCCCTTGGAATATGCCGCCAATCCAGCGTTTTAGATGTCTGTGATAAGAGTTTACAGTCTGGATGTGATAGATACCTTCAACAACATGTTGACCTGCAGATGTCACCAGCTCCTTAAAGTCAAATCCAAGCTTGTCTGCAAGTTTTTCATGTGCAAGGTGGGCATCCGCACAAACCGTGGCCTGTATCGATATACGGCCATTTAAATGCCTGCATAATTCATTAGCACTTTCGTTTTCCAGAACACCGTCGACAGTATTTCGATTGCGGTCCCGAGCCACCATCACCGGTACTTTTCGGGCTTTGTGGGGATCATTACCACGCTTTCTAGCTGGTCTTGGTAGGCCTTCTCTCTGCCCTTTGAAGGATTCACGGAAGAATGTTTCATCGAGCTCCGTAATGCCACAAAGCTCTTCTGCCTGGTCATTATTGATCACCTCAAGAAAGCGATGACGCCAGCGGAACGCGGTCTTCARGTCAATGYCATTCTCAGCAGCAGCGGGTCGCAAGACCATAGAGTAAGTCATGCCTGTAAGGTACTTGCTCCATTTTTCAGGGTGCCTGAGCCTTGCCAAAGGTGTTCCGCTAAAAGCATTAAATGTGGAGTCACAAGTCTTGCAGTGGTAGCGCTGTCGGCCATTCCGTATACCCCAGMGACCAACGCTATGGCTTTTGCATCTGGGACATTTGGGGTTTTCTGCAAACTTGGACAGTATGCTTTTTTCTACGTCAKGTGTTGTATTATTGTTGGATAAAGATTTACTGCAAAGTGTTTCTGAATCAGTGGTTTCTACTGCCTCAGTAMTTTCTATTTGGGCACTAATGAGCGAGGTGTTAAGAATGTCTCGCTGCTCACTGTTTAATGATGAAATGGAATCAATAAAATTCTGGAAGAGTTCAGATTGCATATCACTCCCCTACCACGTTGATTTTATAGGAGTTTAGCTGATTCAACCATTAACGGTAACTTAGCCGCAATCTATCCTTATTCGTTGAATATACTCCAGTAACCATAAACTCCTCCCTGGGTAAACCGAATTCAAAAAAATATTTATTAATATATTGATTTGGTTGAATAATTTTTATTAATGTGAGTTATGGTGCTTACTTTAACATTTCCGATTTGGAAAATAAGTTATCCATTGGTGGTAGGGGAGCCTGAAAGGTTGGAAGTTGGGGAAGGGGTAAAGAGTGGTTAATGAAAACAGGCACTGGAGATTCAGTGCCTGACATGATTTCATTTGCACAACTACTTACTTAATATCAAGCGACAGCTTCGCGGATATCCACGGTGTTGTCAGCTTCAACTTCTTCATTTCTTTGAATTTCTTCCAATGCATCTGGCTTGCCTTTAAAAGCGCGTGCCATCACATCTTTATTACGGGACATCAGTAAGCCGATTTCTTCCGCCAGCTTCTCATCAATCTCAAAATGCGACTCCAGCAGGCCAGTGATGCCGTCAGCCAGCTCCAGCATGCGATCGTGTTCTTCGGCGGCTTTCTTATCTGTAAACATGCTTCCGTCCCGGTCAACGCGCCACATGGGGGTAATGGACATGGGCTTCCTCCTGTTTTGGGTTATTAGTACTGTATATAGATACAGTAGGGATGTCCAGTTGGAATATTAGCAGGAGGGAGAAAGTGTAGAGGGTTTCGCATTTATAACCACAGAGCCGTTGGCCCTGTGGATAACAAACGATCAGAAGTGATCAGCGTGAACGCTGTTTTGCGTGAGGGCTAGGGCGTCGGCCGCCTTTCACCTTCTTCGCTTTGACTTCGTTCTTCTTCAAACGTTCTGTCGGCTTTTTGTGGTAAGACGGGGCGGATGGCAGTTCAACCAATGTGGCCAGTGCATCGATATCCGACTTTTGCAGTTCCTGGAATTGCCCCTGACGCAGTCCGTCTGGAATGATCAGACTGCCAAACCGCACACGTTTCAGTCGGCTGACGGTCAGTTCCTGAGATTCCCACAGGCGACGAACTTCACGGTTACGGCCTTCAAGAATACAAACGTGGAACCAACGATTGATGCCGGTGCCGCCGGATTCAACGATGTCGGTGAATCGTGCTTTGCCATCTTCCAGTTCGACGCCATCGAACAGGTTCTTCACTTTCTGCTGAGTAACGGTGCCCATCACTCGCACCGCGTATTCACGCTCAATGGTGTAAGACGGGTGCATCAGTCGGCTGGCCAGCTCACCATCGTTGGTAAACAACAGCAGACCGGAAGTGTTGAGATCAAGGCGGCCAATGGAGATCCAGCGTTCGCCTTTGAGATTCGGCAGTTTGTCGAATACGGTCGGTCGGCCTTCTTTGTCAGAACGGGTGCAGATTTCACCTTCTGGCTTGTTGTACGCAATGATGCGTCGCACGCCGGAGGCATAGGCATCCAGTTTAATCAGGCGGCCGTCAACGGCGATGGTGTCGGACACGGTAGCCCGGTCACCTAATGTGGCCTTTACACCATTGACGCTAATGCGTCCTTCGGTGATCCAGCGCTCCATCTCACGGCGCGAGCCAAGGCCGGCGCCCGCCAGGATTTTCTGCAGCTTTTCGCCCTGCGGAGGGAGTGTAGTTTCTGTGGTCATGAAGTATTGGCGGGATCGCCGCCTGGAATTTAACAAGAGGACGGGCAGTATAACGGGAGTGCAGTTGAGTGACAATGAGGGGCTTTCCCATCGGGCTGGGCTTTTCTGGTGAGGGGATGATAGATGGGGATAAATAGAACCTTGGTAAAAACCAGTGGCTGAAAGGTAAAGGGTGGGCATAACGCCAAATTCAGCGGCTGCAGTAGGCAGACCGCTGGAATTTTGTTAAATGCCTTGCATGCCAAACTCAAAATATTGTGAATATAATACTGCGCCTGAAAGCATTAAAGTGATCATTGCTGGAATAGCATCTTTCCAAGTATCAAAGTAAAAGTGAAAGAATACGGCACCTATTGATGTGGTAAATAGTGCCAGAGCGCCTGAAATACCAAGATACTCTGGCAACCAAAGGCCAACAGAGCCAAATAACTCAACGAAACCAACTAAAAGCATAACTGTTCGGTTTAGTCCATACTTTTTGAAAAATGCAAGCTGCGTTTCAAAAATGAATTTTTGCCACCCAAATATTTTAATCGAGCTTGCAAATATAAAAAATGCTGTCAGTAAAACTGATACTACAGTGATCGCCAAACTCATGCCTCGTACCCCAAGGCCATTAACTTTTTCTGAACCGATACTGGAGCTATTAGAAACTCTCTCGGTACACAATGTAATGGACAAATTAACATTAAATAGATAGCTCTATATGGGGTTATCTTTTGTAAAAAAAAGCCAGAAACTTAACATGTTGGCAGCGGGCATTTAACAACGCATCGGGGCACCCAAACCATGTAGGAAAACTGTTTATCGAGGTAGGGAGATACAATCCAACGATATCAAATCATCTTATGTCAGCTGCTGAATAAAGGCGTGGTAGCCCTCATGATTGAACTGCATCGACTGTTTATTCATAAATCCGTGTAGGTAAGGCACCTGCTCGATGGTCACCTTTTCTTTCTGAGAGAGGTTATCCATAAGGAGAGCCACATCAAAGTGCTTTTCATGCTCAGGAAAAATAAGATGCGTCGGGATGGTTGGGTTGATCTGTTCCCAGTGCCTGATCTGAGAACCGTAGAAACAAATCGCTGTTGATCCCGATGGAATGGCGGGAAGGTCGGATATTTTCCAGATGGCCGATGCACCGGCACTGAAACCGATTAAGTTGAGTGGCTTCGTATAGCTGGATACTTTTTTTGCCAATATCGCTGCATAACGATCCATGCCGACAGATTGGGTGAATGCTTCATATGCCTCAGATTCTGAAGAGAAACCAGTTTTTACGGAATCATAGGGATCCAGAATATTCACGTGGCCAGACAGGCTTTGTGCGAGCGCTTCAAGCGCGTCAGTTCTGCCAAAGATGTCAGAAACAATCAGTGTGTTCATGGTCATAATGGCTAACGGTTAAGACCCAGCTAGCCAGGCTTCTGCCGCTGAAAAATTGTCAAGGTCAAAGCCTTTGATTTCCAGTCCGGGCATTAATTTACCTTCCAGTTCCGCAACAGTTTGCAGCCATTTTTTGTCAGTGACGACGGCCGCGCGATCAAATTTTTGAATGCATTTGAAGAGTTCGGGTAAGTGACGAAGCTTGATAGCAACAGCGCTCAGGGAAGGAAGGGAAAAGTGCTCTATTTTGTAAAGTAACTGGCCAGAAGTGAGGTCTGAGGCGAGTCGTAGAAATTGATTGACTGCTGACTCCATCTCCCCAGGGTAAATTTTTCCATCAATTTCAATGTATAGGTAATTGGCGTTTGAAAGGCTGATATGAATCATGTGTTTCAACTCTGATTTGATTGTGTTCAATGATCGTTGTTTCAGTTTTTACTACGACCTAGGAGGCTGTCCGAGAATAGGTTGCCCTACTGCGGTGGCAGTAAATTGGTCTAAAAAATCCGTTTTGTTCAGTAAATAGCACCACTATTCACTTCACAAAACGGATTTTTTATCCTCAATTTTCTACCATCCTCGCTACGGGCGCTATTCTCGGTCAGCCTCCTTGAAAACGTTTGATCATATCCAGATTGTTACTAAAGTAAGGTCACACAAATATTGTTGTGAAGCAATTATGCAGCCTCCAATTTACAAGCTGATTTCGATTTTTTGCCTTGTTATGTCGATGATATCGATTCAATTGGGGCTGAGCCTGTCCAAAAATGTGTTCGATGTGCTTGGGGTACAAGGCATTGCAACCGCAAGAATATTGGGCGCTGCGTTGATCATGTCGTGGCTGCTGCGGATCTGGAGGGTTCGGTTTGACTGGGCCAGTGCGCGTTACCTTTTTTGTTATGGTGCTTCACTGGCAGGCATGATTATTCTTTTTTATTACGCAATGGCTCGTATCCCACAGGGCATTGCTGTTGCGATTGAGTTTCTTGGGCCGTTAACGGTGACAGTTCTGTATTCCCGGCAAATAAAAGATCTGATGTGGGTCGGGATAGCGATGACAGGGTTATTGCTGGTTACACCATTAACGTCACCTGTCGACGATCTTGATGCCGTAGGGTTGCTGTGGGCATTCGGAGCGGCGATTTGTTGGGGTGTGTATATCGTCTCTGGCAAATCGGCAGGTAAGCATTATGGCATGCAAACGCCTGCATTGGGTATGGTGATTGCAGCTTTGATCTCCATACCCTTTGGGGCTGAAGAGTTTTTCAGTGCCAACCTGACGCCGGGTGTCGTTGGTATCGCGTTACTGATTGCCATTATTTCTGGCGTGATTCCATTCACCCTGGAAATGGTGGCTCTTCGTCAGTTACCTGTGAAAACATTTGGCACATTGCTCAGTTTCGAGCCAGTGGTGGGCATGATGAGTGGCTGGATGATTTTGCATGAAACGCTGGCAATGGAGCAGATTCTGGCGGTGCTTCTGATTGTTATTGCCTGTGCAGGTGCTGCTTGTACTGAACAGGAAGAACAACAGACCCCAGTTAAACAGGAGCCTGCTTAGAAGCTGTTCACAATCGTTGTCTGGCACGCATCACATTAAACGGCAACAGTCTTCGGGTTTGGGCCGTATTCGTTATCGGCTTTGCTGTCTTGAACCAGAAAAACCAGCATAACAATAGTTCCGATCAATGGAACAAACAGAATCAACTGCCACCATCCGGAACGATCGGTATCGTGAAGTCGTCTGGCTGCAATACTGATGCTTGGGATGACCATGCCCAAAGAGTAAATCAGGCTCAGGATGGCTGTGCCTATTACGCTATCGATGATGGTTACAACAAAGAAGAAAATTATGTAGAACAGGAAGTACATCCAATATTCCTTTCTACGGGCTCTGCCTTCAAATGTGGCGTACTGTTTAAGTGCGCTGATGAAATATTCCACTCTCTACATCCTTTTTTATGGGTGAATTGTCTCTGATAGCCACGAGTACTTTTTCTCGTAGCCATGATGGATTATCTGTTCAGATTTTCCACGGGAAAGCATAACATCAATGACCAACTGAACAGAAAGACGTCAATAATAATTCTCTGAAAGGCGCTATAAATTGAGAAGCATGTCACTGCTTTTTTCTCTCTTTTACCACGCTGTTACCTGTCTCTTGTTATAGTCTGCAGTGTTAAATCGTTATCGGATAATAGGCAGGGATAGGGTCATGTCAATTGAAGTACTGCTGATAGAAGATGATAGGGACCTGGCCTGTACAGTGATCGATTATCTTGAGCTGGAAGGAATTCAGTGTGATCTGGCCACCAATGGCACCGCAGGTTACAACATAGCGATAGAAGGCAAACACGATGTCTTGGTGTTGGATATTAATATGCCCGGGATGGATGGTTTTGAGGTGTGTCGGAAGCTACGCCGGAACGGTATGTCGACACCCATCTTGATGTTGACGGCAATGGATACCCTTGACGACAAGCTCAAAGGGTTTGAAACCGGTGCGGACGATTACCTGGTCAAACCTTTTGCCCTGAAAGAATTGGCGGCAAGGTTGAAAGCATTGGCCGGAAGAAAAACCAACCGTGCTCGCCGGCTAACTGTAGGGAATCTGGTTATGGATCTCGATACTCGAACGGTGACACGTGAAGGTTGCTCGATTTCTCTTTCCCCAACCTGCTGGTCATTGCTGGAAACGCTGATGAAAAATGCACCGGATGTGGTCGAGAAAAGCAAGCTGGAACAGGTAATCTGGCAGGGTGATAGTCCTGACAGTGATGCTTTGAAAGTTCACCTTTACCGCCTCAGGCAAAAGATTGATAAGCCGTTCTCTCATCCGCTTATTCATACGGTATCGGGATATGGTGTTGTCATATATGGGGAAGGCAGTGAAAGAGACCAGTCTTAAATCCTTTCTTGCTAGGACGCTGATAGGAGCAAACCTATTGCTGGTGGTATTTTATACATTCACCAGTGTGAACTTTTATTTTGAGGGCGCTGATGCGTCTCATCAGGTCTATCCAGAGTTGGTTGCCCAAGAATACAAAACACTGTATCAGGCTGGGCAAAAAGATCTGGCTCCTCCGGCCTTTGGTGGGCTGAAAAGTTATCGCTCTATCGATGACATTCCATTGGCACTGCGCAAACTATTTCCACCGGCTGACTATCAGCATCGACGGCTTTTATTGGAAGATGTGCCGGAGTTTGGTGTTGAAGACTACCCAGAAGGTATTTCTGAAGGAGATCTTGATCCTTTATGTGGTGGCGAATGTGATCTGATCTCTTTTTTCCCTTACCAGCTTGATGATAATCAGTGGTTGTATGTCGTTTATGCCTCAAGTGCCGGAGTCTATGATCACATTGACAGTGTCTTTGTTGATCAGCAATCTGATACCGTTTTGTATTTAGGTGGCATCTCAATTCTTATTATTGCATTACTCTCTTTCTATATCATTCGAAGGATCAGCGCACCCATAGAGGAAATGGCGGATTGGGCGGGAGGGTTAAACCTCGATACCATGAAAGAGGCGCCGCCCAGCTTTGCATTCCGTGAAATTTCATTAGTGACGCATCAGTTGCAAAGTGCCTTTATCCGTTTGGAAGCAGTGTTGGTAAATGAACGACAGTTTCTGAAAAATGCCAGTCATGAATTAAGAACACCGGTGGCTGTCATCTCTGGAAATCTGGAGGTGCTTGATATTCTGATTGGCAGACAGACTAACAACACAGCCAGTAATGCACTGGAGCGGTTGGTTCGTGCCAATCGTAAGATGAAAAGCCTGATTGAAACCATCTTATGGCTGAGTCGTCGTGGAGACGAGATGCCGTCAAAGGTGAAAATTGTACCGATGGATTTGGTTGACAGTGTCGTTGAAGAAAATCGCTATCTGCTTCAGGGTAAGCCTGTGACTCTTCATATTGACGTGATTCCTGAGTTTATCGATATTCCTGAAATGCCTTTTCAAATCGTCCTATCTAACCTGATTAGAAATGCATTTCAGTACACTCAGTCGGGTAATATCGATATTCGTGTGTTGATGGCGGGGGTTCAGGTTCACAATGACTGTGAGGGAGTCGGTAAAGGTTCTGGTACAGAAAGCGGGTACGGTTTTGGTTTAGGGTTGAATCTTGTCGAGCAGCTTTGTCAAAAGTTAAAGTGGAGATATACCTGCTGTGAGAATAATCATCGACACAGCAGCGAGGTGTATTTTGAATTGGATTAATTGCAGTCATTCAGACTCTGTCGTCAAGCTCAGCGGCAGCGCATCTAGCGCTGATCGTCGGATGTTTGGAGCGTCAGGATTTCCATGTGTCAAAGACCGCTTCAATATTATGTCCATCGGGGTCATGAACAAAACAAGCGTAGTAGTTTTCTGTATAGTGAGGACGAGGGCCTGGAGCGCCATTGTCTTTTGCTCCAGCATCCAGTGCTGCTTGATAAAACGCTTGAACCGTTAACTGGCTTTCTGTACGAAAAGCCACATGAACGCTGGTCAATTTCTCTTTTGTCTGAGACCTGCGGATTTCAAATAAGAATCCCTTTCCAAGGTCAAAGGCCCACATGACTCCTTTCTCCCCAAATGAGAGCTTATAGCCCAATGGGCGAAACGCCGTCTCATAAAATTTCCGGCTGAGCTCTACATCACTGACGGCGATGGTCACATGATCAATCATGCTTTTACCTGCGAGTTAAATTTAGTCTGATGTCTCGAGCGTCAAGAAAACATGACGCCCGAAATAGTATCGCTAACCATTGAAAAATAGAAATGTTAACGATCAGTGAACCGTTTCATCAGGTTCTTCTGTGGGTGTGGTTGGGCTTTCATCATCGGTAAGAGTGGTGGGTTTTGATACCTCTATATTGACAGAGTCTGGTGTTACTTCACTTTCATCCAGTGTTTCTGATATCACGCCTGACTCGTTGCTGACGTCAACGACAGTGACCTTCTGCTTTTTAATCAGGTCATCAAAGCCTGTGGGTAGATCCGCTTCCATTGCGTCCAGCTCATCAAACAAATCTTGTGCAGAACGTGCAGGCTCTTCTTTGACGTCTTCTTCTTTGATCTCTTCTTCTGGCTGTTCCAGGTTACCTGCAGCCATGGCTTCGGCTATCTCTTCAGGAATATCAAAATTGAGGGATTTTGCAATTTCTTCCAAGTCACGAATTTCTGAAAGGGGTGGCAGCTCATTCAGGTTGGTCAGATTGAAGTAATCCAGAAAGTGACGGGTGGTGGCAAACATTGCCGGGCGTCCGGGCACATCCCGGTGACCAACCACTCGTACCCACTCCCGTTCCTGCAGAGTGCGGATGATGTTACTGCTGACGCTAACGCCACGGATGTCTTCAATTTCACCCCGGGTAATGGGCTGGCGATAGGCGATCAATGCCAGTGTTTCCAGAAGCGCCCGGGTATATCGTTGCGGTTTTTCTTCCCATAAACCACCAATCCATTGGGTCATGGACTGGCGCACCTGAAATCGAAAACCGGAGGCGACTTGCTTCAGTTCAAAAGCTCTGCCTTCACAGGCTTCGGATACTTTCACCAGTGCTTCGCGGATTGCATTACCATCGGGGCGTTCTTCTTCCGGAAACAGTGCAGCCAGCTGATCAATGTTCAATGGTTTGCCGCTGGCGATGATGGCTGCTTCCAGAATCAGGGAGAGTTCAGGTTTTTCGCTCATAGTCAGTATCCGGTTATTCGATCCGTGCCTTAACGTGGATAGGACCAAAAGGTTCGCTTTGTACCAATTCGATCAAGGATTCTTTGATCAGTTCCATAATGGCCATAAACGTCACCACAACCCCGAGCCTGCCTTCGCTGACCCGGTAAAGCGCCACAAAAGGGGTGAAGCGTTCCGATGACAGCATGGCCAGCACTTCGCTCATTCGTTCACGAACGGACAGCGCTTCTTCGGTAACATGGTGGTGTTCAAACATGTCTGCCCGGCGCATGACTTCACTGAGCGCCACCAGAATCTCCTGCAGATCCACATCGGGGTGGGTCTGTGTTCGTTCCAGTTCTGGCGGTTGAACTCGGGTCAGATGGTTATCACGCCCAAGGCGTGGCAGTTCATCGATGTTTTCAGCGGCGGTTTTAAAGCGTTCGTATTCCTGCAGGCGCCTAACCAGTTCAGCCCGTGGGTCGTCCTCTTCTTCTTCCGCTTCTGCAGAACGGGGTAGCAGCATGCGGGATTTGATTTCCGCCAGAGTTGCCGCCATCACCAGATATTCCGCTGCCAGTTCAAACTGGCTGCTCTCCATCAGCTCGACGTAATCCATATATTGTTTGGTAATCTGCGCTACCTGGATATCAAGAATATCCATATTGTTGCGCTTGATCAGATAAAGCAGCAGGTCCAAGGGGCCTTCAAACGCCTCAAGGAATACTTCCAGAGCATCCGGTGGAATGTAGAGATCATCGGGCAGTTTGGTAAAGGGCTGCCCCAGCACTTTGGCCGGTGAGCGCTCTACCTTTTCAATGGCAACGTCCGATACGTCTGGCGGAGTTGCTGCATGATCCTGCTGATCGGCCACGGCTTCCGTCGTGGTCATGGGCGGTTTACCTTTTTCGGGTGTGACAACTTGGATGGTTTATTTGGTGTTCAGTTCCATCATGCCTGTTGGCTGGATTTCTGTCCAGAGAGGGGTTTCCGTGAGGGTGGCGTTTTCCGTTCTCCTTAAGAGCCGATCAGTGTTTGCTTTGACGGATGACGGATGACGGAATACGCCTCTATGCTGCAGAAAAGAGAAAGGCGTTTAACGATAGTTCAGCCCCATCACATCCCGCACTTCTTTTAACGTGTCCTGAGCTTCATCACGGGCTTTTTCGCAGCCTTCCGTGATAATGCTTTTCACCACATCCTGATTATTTTCCAGTTCAAGGGCTTCGATGCGAATCGGCTCAAGCTCTGCCTGTATGGCTTCTACCACGGTTTTTTTGCAATCAAGGCAGCCAATGGACGCGCTGGTGCAGCCTTCCTGAACCCAGTTCTGACGCTGTTCATCAGAATAGATCGTGTGGAAATGCCACACCGGACATTTCAGTGGATTGCCGGGGTCATTGCGACGAATGCGCGCCGGATCCGTGGGCATTTTTCGGATTTTCGCATCAACATCGTCCGGGCTTTCCCGAAGTGCAATGGTGTTGTTGTAAGATTTGGACATCTTTTGCCCGTCAAGACCGGGCATTTTTGCCTGAGGTGTTATCAAAGCCAAAGGCTCTGGCAGGATTACTTTTCCGGTACCTTCCAGATAGCCGAACAGTCGCTCCTGATCTCCGAGGGTAATGTTGTTTTGCTCCCGCAACAGAGCCTTTGCCGTATCCAGGGCGTCATCATCGCCTGTTTCCAGATAGGTTTTGCGCAGTTTGCGGTATAGATCGCCCTGCTTTCTCCCCATCTTTTTAATGGCCATCTCTGCCTGTTCTTCAAAGCCGGGTTCACGGCCATAGAGATGGTTGAAGCGGCGGGCCACTTCCCGAGTCATTTCTACATGAGACTCTTGATCTGCGCCAACGGGTACATTACCAGCACGATAGGCGAGGATGTCCGCACTTTGCAGTAATGGGTAACCCAGAAAACCATAGGTGGATAAATCTTTTTCCCGTAGCTTTTCCTGTTGATCTTTATAGGTAGGCACCCGTTCCAGCCAGGAAAGCGGCGTCATCATGGAAAGCAGCAGGTGCAACTCGGCATGTTCTGGTACGCGGGATTGAATGAAAATTGTAGAAGAACCCGGGTTCACGCCAACCGCCAGCCAGTCAATCACCATATCCACCATGTGCTGCTGCAGATGGTGTGGGTCTTCGTAATGGGTGGTCAGGGCGTGCCAGTCGGCAACAAAAAAGAAGCAGTCATATTCGTGTTGTAATGCCAGCCAGTTTTTTAATACACCGTGATAATGTCCAAGGTGTAACCGACCGGTTGGCCGCATGCCTGATAATACGCGCGACTGAGGATCTACAGCGCTCAAGGGGTTCTCCCGAATTCATCCTGAACTGCAGAGGTTACGACAGTTTTTGCTGTGGTAAAAGTGCCTTACCTGTGAATATGCTGGAAAAATGATCTGTGACTTAAATCCTATCTGAAAAATACTGGAATAATGTATTCCAACCTGAAACACATTCAGACCTATTTATCGTCAGGCTGTCCACGGTTATTGGTTATATGCCTTGTGTTGATGGTACTTATGTACTCTTTAAGGCAATAAAAAATAGGAAAGGTTCAAATTGGCCAAAAGGGTATTTTTGATGCCGGCAGTTATATGTAGACTGAAATGAGCAGGCTCCCTATGGAAGAGCCCTTAAATTTATATAGATAAGTTAGGCTCTTCACTAATTCTAGTGGGTTATTGAAAAGTGGATGAATCACTTTTCCCGACCTGAAGCACTTCCGGTACATCGCCCATCAGAGTTGCTATTGAAACGTGGAGACGTCACCTTTACCGGTTCTGAGTATTTCGGGAGCGTCTTCCATCAAACTGACCACGGTTGTCGGCTCTGTTCCGCAATAACCGCCGTCAATAATCAGGTCCAGCTGCGTTTCCAGAACATCACGAATCTCATAAGGATCCATCATTGGAAATTCATCGCCGGGTAGTTGCAGGGTGGAGCTGAGCATGGGTTCGTTCAGTTCTTCCAGCAGATGCTGGGCGATGATGCAATCAGGAACTCTGATGCCGATGGTCTTTCGTTTGGGGTGCATCAACCGACGCGGGACTTCTCTCGAACCTTTCAGGATAAAGGTATAGGGCCCGGGGGTATGGTTTTTGATCATTCGGTACTGGGTATTATTCACTTGGGCAAAATTTGCCAGTTCCGATAAATCCCGGCAAACCAGAGTGAAGTTGTGCTTTTCATCCAGACGACGAATGGCGCGTATACGGTCAACGGCTTTTTTATCGCCAATCAGGCAGCCAAGGGCATAACCGGAGTCTGTCGGGTAAACAATGACGCCACCATTGCGAACAATGTCTACCGCCTGACGAATCAGTCGGGCCTGTGGGTTTTCCGGATGAATCTGGAAGAACTGGCTCATGGTAATCGACAGCACTGCATGGGTTCACTCTGCTCAAGTTTGAAGAGTGGTTTGTCGGCCACCGCTCAGACGGATGCAGGGTGATGATAAAAAGAGCCTCCAATCAATGATCGTTTATATCATGAAGGCGCAGAATCTGGCGCATCATAGCACCGAAGCTGACGGGAATAAAAGGAGTGGTTGAGGAGGCTGGCCGAGAATAGACTGCCCTACTGCGAGCAATCAATTTGCTCTCGCTACGGGCGCTATTCCCGGTCAGCCTCCTAGCCATTGCGACCAGACAGGCTCTAACCCGTTGGGCAGTTTTGGCGGGAGTCTGCCAATATCTACCCAGGGGTAGTCTGGCGTGTGAAAATCACTGCCCTGGGAGGCGAGCAGTTCAAAGTCCTGACAATATCGGGCAATCTGGTCAATCTGACTTTGTGGGTGATTGGAACCCTGCACTTCCATGGCGTGGCCGCCGGCCAGTTTAAAGTCTTTGATCAATGCACGGAGCTTGGTGGCAGTCATACGATACTTGCCCGGGTGCGCCAGAACTGCCGTACCGCCAAGAACGCGAATCCATGCCACAGCTTGGCTCATTCTTGGCCAGAAGGCTTTGAGATTGCCTATCTTGCTGTTGTCCAGATATTTACGGAACGCGCTGTCCATATTGTTCACATAATCTTGATTGATCAGCCAGCGGGCAAAGTGTGGCCGGCCAATTTGAATATCGTCTGGCGTTAATTCAAAACCGTGTTCACTGCACCGCTGTTTGGCAATGGCGATGTCCAGTACTTGTTCAAAAATGGCGTCAGCTTCCCAGTCCGGCAATCGGCGGGCAAGACGTTCGGCAATGTGGTGGGAACGCTGCCGGCGAGATTCGCCCTGGGCATTAATCACCATGGGCAGATCCGGGTGATCCAGTGGGAAGTTCAAACCGACAATATGGATTTCAGCACCAGACCATGTGGTGGACAGCTCAATACCGGAGATCAGCTGAAGGTCATCATTCTGCCAGTGTTTTTGCAGAAAATGGTGCGCTGCCACGGTGTCGTGGTCGGTGATGGCCAGTACATTCACGTTGCGCTCCAGTGCTCTGTTACAGAGCTCGATTGGATCAAGTGTCCCATCGGAGGCTGTGGTGTGACTGTGTAAATCAATAGAAATCAAATTTGTGTCATACCCTGTCATTCAATTAGTTTATTATGTACGTTTGCAAAGATTGCATCACTGCCATTGTAACCTGATAGATAAAATATGAAGCAACTAATCGATTTTATTCCCCTGATACTGTTTTTTGTTGTGTACAAAATGGACCCACGGACGGTGGAAGTGGGGGCTAATGCGTTTGAACTGGGCGGCCCCTTCAGCGCAACACTGGTGCTGATGGTGACGTCAGTCATTATCTACGGCAGTCTGTTCCTGAAAAACCGGACGCTGGAAAAGGCCCATATTGTCACGCTGGTGGCGGTGGTATTGTTTGGCAGTATGACGCTGATTTTTCATGACGAAGCTTTTCTGAAATGGAAAGCACCCATTGTTAACTGGATTTTTGCGGTGGCGTTTCTGGGCAGTCAATTTATTGGTGAGAAAACCCTGCTGGAACGGATGATGGGCCATGCCTTAACGCTGCCAAAAGATATCTGGCTGAAAATGAACATCAGCTGGGTGGTTTTCTTTCTTCTGCTGGGTGCAGCAAACCTGTTTGTGGCGTTCACCTTCCACAATATCTGGGTGGATTTCAAAGTGTTCGGTAGCCTGATTCTGACGTTCCTGTTCGTTATTGGTCAATTCCTGCTTATTTCCAAGCATATTCAGCCTGAGGAGAAGTAAATGCTTTATGCCATCATCAGTGAAGATGTGGAGAACAGTTTGCCACTGCGCATGACAGTAAGAGCAGCGCATCTGGACAGATTGCAGCAATTGAAAGACGATGGTCGTTTGATTCTGGCGGGCCCTTGTCCGGCGGTTGACAGTAACGATCCGGGCGAAGCAGGCTTTACGGGCAGTCTTATTGTGGCAGAGTTTGCCAGCTTGGAAGCGGCTCAGGCCTGGGCGGATATTGACCCTTATATTGATGCCGGTGTTTATCGTCAGGTGACGGTGAAACCTTTCAAGAAAGTGTTACCCTGATTCCGATTTATTCTATCTGATTCAACAAGTAGTAGTGGTTCCTTTGACAATGCAAAAGCGATGGCTGGCTATTCTCTGCGGTGTATTATGGTTTGGGCAGGCGGCTGCAGAAACGCGATACGTGACGGATATTACCTATGTGCCCATGCGGGTTGGTCCGGGCAATGAGTATCGGATTATTCACCGGGGTATTCGAACCGGAACGGCGTTGGAATTACTGGAAGAAGATTCCGGTAATGGTTATACCAAAGTCCGTAATGGCGAGACGGAAGGGTATATTCCCTCTCAGTATTTGATGAATAACCCACCGGCGTTTCGTCAGGTGCCTGTGCTTCAGGCGCAAAATAAAACACTGACAGACAAAAACCGTAAGCTTGAACAGCGGTTGGCAGAAAGTGATAACCAGTTGCAGGAAGTGTCCAGTGAGTTGGGCAAAACCGAAAACCGTTTGGAGCAACAACAGGGTGAGATGAAACATCTGCAGGAAATTACAGCCGATCCTCTGGCCATCGATCGTCGTAATCAACAGTTAGTGGAAGAAAATGAGAATCTGAAGAACCAGGTTCAGTTGGTGGAAGCGGAAAATCAGCAGTTGATGAAAGACGACAGTCTGCGTTGGTATCTGTTTGGTGGCGGCACCGTATTATTGGGTGTTCTGTTAGGTTTGATTTTGCCGATGTTGAAGCGCGACAAAAAGCAGAGTTCCTGGGTTTAACCATGGGGCTCATTTGCTGGTGTATGCTGGGGTAAGGGTGTGAAAGCACCCTTACCATTTTTGAAATCGTTATAAACTTTACCAGCGCAGGTAAAGTACGCATGGGTAATGGCAAATCCTTCAAACCCTTCCTGAAACGTCTGACTTCCAGTGGCTACTTGGGCCGCAGACACAATATGAACTAAACGCTGCCCTTCTTCCGATTCAAACGGGATGTTTAATAGAATATAAGTCGTATAGAAACAGTTTGAAATACCTGCTGTACCAGCAATATATGGCATGCCTGATAGCTTGTTTTTCAAAGCTAGAGAGTGCTTCTGATTATCTGTATTGGTGGAAGGCTGAGCATGATAATAGGCTGAACGCATTTTTAAAGGATTTAGATTTTGCATTAAGTCGCTTTGGATTTTTGAATAGCCAATCTGTGTTAAAGGCTGGAGTCGATGTTCTGATACGTGGCTTTCTGGCTTCCACCACTGTTCATTTACTGTGTGATTTCTGCCTATATGGTTAAATTTGCTATAAATTTCGTAGATCCGGTCAGTATCACAAGGATTATTTTTTTCTAGCACTATTGAAGATATGCGGTAGATTGCACTTAGTAAATCAATAATATGATTTTCCTGTGAGCTTGCAACTTTTAGCAGTTGTGTAGCGAACGTTTCTTTTGATGTGATATCAAATAACTTGCTGGTGGGGAAATTGAGTTGCTCCTGCGCGGCTTGATGATATTTGACGTATGTTTGCCATTCATCATTACTCATGTCATTTATTTTATTAACAAGTGTTTTTGAAATATCCCGGATCAATTTTATGTTTTCAGGTAGTTCAAGAATGGATTTCGCTAATAGTGCTTCGTAATGTGATTTCGCTTTTCCACTTGAGGAAGGTAAAGGATACCTGATTGATGGGATACCGTTGAGTAATATTTTCTCTCTATTCAACTCAGGAACTAATTGATTAAGCATTATCTGAAGAAATATTGTTGAATCTGGCCTGGTAGCAATATTTAATAATAGATTACCTTTGTCATCTTCTAAGGTGAGCAAGTCAGATCTTTTGGATAGTATTTTTTCAAAAGTAACCTTGTCGCTATTATTCATCGCACTTAAAAGAAGAGTGAATGCATATCGATTGTTGTTTGCGAGAATCTCATCAAGGTCGCCTTTCCGTAATAAATCGATAGTGCAATCATAATTTGAGGTTAATAATTGATAATTTTTGAAGTGATTTTGTTGTGCAGCAGGTTGTATTTTACGATGCTTGATCGACTCCTTATTTCTTGTGGGCTTTTTATCTGAGACTTGGTCAGGTTTTTGCTCTGACCTTCTGAATGTGGGTGATGTTGCGCAGCGGCGTAATGGGTAGCACATAGAGATATCTTATATTTTTTATTCAGGTTGGGGGAGGAGATCGCCCTTAGGGAACTGGAAGGGACGATTATACCGGCGTCATCTCCGCGAAGGCGGAGATCCACTGTCGTGGTGGTTTCCCGCCATCGCGAGAATGACGTGTGCTGGTATTTTCGTCAATTCCACTTCCCTTAGACCTTTATGATATGCCTAAGTTCAGCGTGATCTCTAACTTGTAAGAGTGACATTAAATGTCTGTGGGATTATGATGCCCCGATTTCTCCGGTTTAAGCCATGCGTCTCGATAAATACCTCTGCGAAAGCACCGAACTCTCCCGCGCTGATGCCAAGAAATGTCTGCATCGCAGTGAAGTCACCTGTGATGGCGTTGTGATTAAGAATCCAGCGTTTAAAGTGCCGGATGGTTGTGATGTGCGCTTGCTGGATGAGCCAGTCAGTGTACGTGGTATTCGTTATATTATGCTGAACAAACCCATGGATACACTTTGCTCCAATGTGGATGAAGTGTATCCGTCCGTTCTCTCTTTGCTGGATATTCCTAAGGCGTATTCGCTGCACATTGCCGGTCGTTTGGATGCGGACACAACAGGTTTGGTATTGATCACCGATGATGGTCAGTGGTCCCACCGGTTAACCTCGCCGGTAAAAGCCTGTGAAAAGCGTTACCGTGTCTGGCTGGCAGACCCTATTCCTGAAGATAAGGTGACCGAGATGGTGGAATGGTTTGCCAAAGGTGTGGCGTTAAAAGCAGAGAAAGTACCCACAAAGCCTGCCGTTCTGGAAATGATTTCTGCTAGTGAAGTGTTGTTGACCATTACAGAAGGAAAATACCATCAGGTAAAACGGATGTTTGCGGCGGCGGGTAATAAAGTGGTCGGGTTGCACCGTGAGCAGATCGGTGAGATTGAACTGGATGCGCAATTAGCCGCCGGTGAGTGGCGTTATCTGACTCAGGAAGAAGTTGAATCTGTTTAAATAAAAAAGCCCCGACACTGCGGGGCTTTTTTGCGTGATAAAAAGATTACATCACACGCATGCCAGGTTGAGCGCCTTCGTGGGGTTCAAGAATCCACAGCTCTTTACCACCAGGTCCGGCAGCCAGAACCATGCCTTCGCTGACACCAAATTTCATTTTACGCGGTGCCAGGTTGGCGACCATTACCGTATGTTTGCCAACCAGCGCTTCTGGTGCGTAAGCGGACTTGATACCGGCAAACACATTCCGTGGTTTGTCTTCACCGATATCCAGCGTCAGACGCAATAGTTTGCCAGCGCCTTCTACGTGTTCAGCGTTGACGATTTTGGCAATGCGCAGATCCACTTTGGCAAAATCATCAAAGGTGATTTCATCGGCAACGGGCTCTTTTTCCAGCCACTGAGAGGAGGAGGCGGCTTCTTTTTCTGTTTCTTTTGCTGCTTCGCTCATTTTGGCGAGAACCTCCTTGCTGGCTTCGATCATGGCGGCCACTTTATCGGATTCTACCCGAGTCATCAGAGGTGTGAAGTTATTCACTCCGTGATCGGTCAGAATGTGCTGACTGTCCTGCCAGGTTAATGGCTCAACATTCAGGAAGGCTTCTGCTTTTTCCGCCATTGCAGGCAGAACAGGCTTCAGGTAGATCATCAGTAGGCGAAACAGATTGATACCTGTGCTGCAGATGTCGTGCAACTCCTGATCTTTACCTTCTTGTTTGGCAACGACCCAAGGCTTCACTTCGTCAATCCAGGCATTGGCTTTGTCCGCCAGCGCCATGATCTCGCGCATGGCTTTGCCAAAATCACGGCCTTCGTAGCAATCAGAAATACGGCTAGCCGCTGCCTGAAATTCTGCAGTCAGTGCTGGCGCAATATCCGTTGCAGACAGCGTGCTGTCGAAACGCTTCTTAATAAAACCGGCGTTACGGCTGGCAATATTGACCACTTTGCCCACCAGATCCGAGTTCACCCGCTGAATGAAATCGTCGGTGTTCAGATCAAGGTCATCAATACGGCTGGACAATTTTGCCGCGTAGTAATAACGCAGGTATTCCGGATCCAGATGTTCCAGATAAGTGCGGGCAGTGATAAAGGTGCCGCGGGATTTGGACATCTTTTCGCCGTTGACGGTCAGATAACCGTGAACGTTGACGCGGGTTGGCGTGCGGTAGTTGGCGCCGTGCAGCATGGCTGGCCAGAACAGACAGTGGAAGTTCACAATGTCTTTACCAATGAAATGATGCACTTCGCACTGGCTGTCTTTTTTCCAGTAATCATCAAAATCCAGATCGTCACGACGGGCGCACAGGTTTTCAAAGGCCGCCATGTAGCCGATTGGCGCATCCAGCCAAACATAGAAATATTTACCCGGCTCACCAGGAATTTCAAAGCCGAAATAAGGTGCGTCACGGGAGATATCCCAATCCTGCAAACCGGTGTCCAGCCACTCGGCCAGTTTGTTGGCAATCTCATCAGAGATGGTGCCGGAGCGGGTCCACTCTTTCAGGAAGCCATCGAAATCAGAAAGTTTGAAGAAGAAGTGTTCACTTTCTTTCTCGATAGGTGTCGCACCGGAGATAGCTGAACGGGCGTTTTTCAATTCTGCCGGAGAATAGGTGGCACCACAGGCTTCACAGTTATCACCGTACTGATCTTTTGCACCACACTTTGGGCATTCGCCTTTGATGTAGCGATCGGCCAGGAACATGTTTTTTTCCGGGTCGTAGGCTTGCACGATGTTGCGGCTGGCAATATGCCCTTTTTCTTTTAGGGCGAGATAGATGGATTCGGAGAGCTGGCGGTTCTCTTCGGAGTGGGTGGAGTGATAGTTATCAAATTCCACATGAAATTCACCGAAGTCTTTTACCCGTTCCACGTTAATGCGCGCCACGGATTCTTCCGGGGTAATGCCCTGCTTTTCGGCGTGCAGGCTGATGGCGGTGCCGTGGGCGTCGTCCGCGCACACATAGGTGCACTTATTGCCAGACAGTTTCTGGAAGCGAACCCAAATGTCGGTCTGGATGTATTCTACCAGGTGCCCCATGTGCAATGGGCCGTTGGCGTAGGGCAGGGCACTGGTGACGAGTATTTTACGTTGGCTCATTCGGTTGTCTTGATGGTCAATAAAACAAAATCAGCATTATACAGGGAGTCTGGCAGAAAACCCATTGGGGGAAACGCTTCGGCAATTGCAATATGAAACTATTCAAGAGGCTTGGGGTCATATTCTACAGAACGGTTATTTATATTTGAGAAGGTGTTTAATTATGCAGGTGCAAGCAAATCAGCATGTGTTTTCTGGTCAATCGGTTGATTCTGGCGGAGTTGGTGTCAAGCCGGAAGGGAATGCTTTACAACGATTTCACTATAAATATAACCCTGAGAGTGGCACGGAACGGAGATGGGGGAACAGTTTTATGACCGTTGCCGGGTTTTCTGCGGCCGGTGCGGCAGGGCTGAATTATATGGCTTCATCGTTAGAGCATTTGGGTAATCAAGATGGCTCCATTATCGAAAGGACGGTATATGTCATGGTCGAAAACCCTCTGGTGGCTGGGGCGTGTACAGGTTTTGCCGGTGGTGCTCTGCTTGTTGGCATGCTTCGTGGTCAAGGGTTAAAACCCCGTACTGAAGAAGGGGTTCGGTTTATCATGGACGGACTGATTCATAAAGTGGAAAAAAGTACTCAGAGCATAGAGCAGTATAAAAAAACCATTGATATTCATGCAGGACTTTTATCTCAAAAGAAACCGCTTATACTTCAGGAAAAAGCGACAAATGAGCAGGTTGAGAAAACAAGATATGCCAAGAGGATGCAGGAATATCAACACAAAGCCGGTCTGGTCGCCGGAGAGTTAAAAGGGTATCTCGATGCCGTGTTTGAGCGACTTAATGATCCTGATCGTTGCCCATCTTATGAAGAAACAGTCAGTGGGCGAAGGAACGGGGGTACTTTTCAGTTAGGTCAGACCGTTTCAGGTTTTTTTCATAATCGCAATTACTCCTGGTTTGCACAGGACAGTTTGAAAAAAGCATTGATACCTGCTCTCACAGAAACTGAGTTGCAAAAAGTGGACGCTATATTCGCAAAATTTCCGTGGCAACCGACATATTGGCCTAAAGAAGGTCCGCTCGAAAAGGAATATCGACAGCTTGAGAGTGCCAAAAAGTCAGATCAGCGGGGAATGGCTGAAGTTCAGCATGGGTTGTCGGGTCTTTTACGGCGTTATCCACTTCTGGTGCCTGATTCGGACAACCAAGTAAAGACTCCATCGCTTGATAAATTTATTGGGTATCTACCAGACTGACATTGGAAGGCTGATTAACAGGGATGTTATGATGTCGTCAGAGTTCATCTGGTATTGGTGAGCTGATTCTTACTTCTTCTTTGAATTCCCTTTTGTAACTGCTGGCAATATTGTCCCCTGTCCCTTGTGTTTTTTAGATTAAATAATATGAGTTTCATAAGAAATTATCATTAATCTGTAAAGTCGATGACTGGTAGAATGATCGAAAAACGTAGCGGGGGATGAAAAAGGGGTAGGAGAAGCTATCCTTTTTCACGTACTTTACTCATTGCCTGCGGTTCAGTTTGGCCGCAAACTATCGCTGTAATCAGAGAGCTGTTAATAAAAAACGGTAGTAGTGTGTTAGAACCCTAGACCACAACCGGCAGTGCAGGTATTGTTGATTAAATGACTGACGAAAATCGAAGAAATCAGAGAAAACTGAATGCAGGCATGCCGACCTGGATGCTGAATAAGCAATCTGAAGTGCATGACGAGCACCCTATTTTTGGGCAGGAAGAGCCTAAGCCAGCGCAAAGGGAAGGGGCTCGGGTGCAGCCGTTGCCAGAAGATTTTGAGCCTGCCCGGGAAATTCTGGAATTTTTGCAAGCCCATCAGGGCATTCCTCTGGATTTTATTGCCACACAGCTGATCGACTTTAAACTGTACTGGCACGAAACCGGCGAGGCGCGTAAAGCCTGGCAAAACAAGTTTAAATCCCACGTTATCTACCAGTGGAAACGGAACCAAAGTGAAACAGGGCAAAGATCTCGCCAATCAACTGCAGAAAAGCTTACAGACCGCAGTTGGGACGACGGCTTCCAGTTCGAAGACAACGACTGAACCAGCGCCTGCTCAGCAGCAGTCCACTGGCTCCAGTCAGCAAGGGCGTTCTGGTGCCGACCATGTGGACGCCATTAATGCCATGTTCACATTGTTGGAAGATGCGTACCCTCTCAAGTTCAAAAGAGCCTTCCAGACTCACGAAGATGTCATTCGTGCCAAGCGGGTCTGGAAAAACTCCCTTCAAGAATTCAGCCCCCGTCGTATTTTATTGGCGGCCAGAAAAGCGCTGGATACGTCAAAGTTTTTCCCCGATCTGAGCGATATCCGCGAGCTGTGTAAGCTGCGTTATGATGAAGTGGGTCTGAAAGAACCGCTACAGGCTTACTACGAAGCTTGTTATTCGCCTCAGCAAACCCGTGAACATAACTGGTCACACATCGCCGTCTATCTGGCCGCTCGGGAAACGGGCTGGATGATGCTGCGCAGTGAAGAGCAGCGAGTGGCGTTTCCGGTGTTTGAGCGTAACTACGAAATTCTTTGTAACCGGGTGCTTGAAGGTGAAGACCTGGAAGCGTCCATCATGAAGGGAATAGAAGACGGGCGTAGTCAAGAAGCCACCCGTCAAATGGAAGATGCTGCTCAAAAAACACAGCGCAGGGTGATGGCGTCTCAAGGCATTGATCCGGACAACGGGCAATCAGCCCGGGATCGTTTGCTCAAAGTATTTGGCTAGTCTGGCTAGTATTCCGCCCTAAATGCTATTGCCACAGTATTTTCTCTTCAGTAAAGGGTTGCTGTGGTTGATCGTTTTGGAACGGGCACTGGCTCTACTTTGAGCACCGGTTGGCTCTTTACGTGAAGTAGGTGTTTATTTGCAGAAACCTTCACTAACAACCTGAATGCCGTGGTTCTTAATAGAAGTTTTCTTATTAACTTCGCTCTGTTCTTTTGTGTGCCTGGCCTCCAAGGCTTGTCCAAAAAAATAACCTACCTTGGCACCTGCTAATAAGCTGGCGGCTCCAAATCCTATCACTACCGTTACCGGCATGCCCAGATAAAATCCGATCGAAACCCCAGATGCCCCAGCGATATAACCTGTCATGCTCGCTAAGATCAAGTTGGCTGGAAGATTATGCTGATGTGAAGGGACAGGTATATTACGCCGAGGAAGACTTGAAGTTATCACTATTAAAATTCCATGGAAGATTTTGTGATCTAGATGTCGCTGACTAAACAGCCATACTTTAGTGGTTAAGTACGAGCAAAAGTTCATTATTACGTGTTGCTCAAGACGGTGGTGACATAAATTTTTTCATTTATTCGCTACTCCTATGGCGAAACCGCCAGCAGCGCCTTGAAATTTGGACTGTCCGCCTATATTGAGTTGAACAGATTTTTCCATTATCTGGAGTGTTGTCATGAACCCTGATCGTGCTGATATTGAAGCGGCGATTCGCAGTTATCAGGATCCCTACCTGAAAAATAATTTGCTGGATGCCGGCTGCCTGAGCTCTCTTGTGTTGGATGACGGCAAGGTTCAGGTCGCGTTCACCTTGGGTTATCCGGCTGCTGGCTTGTGTGAGGGCGTTGCTCACATGTTGTCCAGCAAGATAGAAGACGTTGAGGGTGTGCAATCGGTCGATGTGTCTGTCAAATGGCAGGTTGATGCAGCACCGGTTCAGGGTGAGCTGGAAACCATGGCCGGGGTGAAAAACATCATTGCTGTGGCCTCTGGCAAAGGTGGCGTTGGTAAATCCACCACGGCGGCGAATCTGGCATTGGCGCTTTCTGCTGAAGGCGCAAGAGTGGGTATTCTGGATGCGGATATTTATGGCCCAAGTATGGGGCAGATGTTTGGTATTGCTGATGGTACTCGCCCTGAAGTGAAGAATGAGAAGTTCTTTATTCCCATTGAGGCGCACGGTATTCAGGTGATGTCCATGGCGTTTCTGGTAACAGAAGATACGCCGGTGGTGTGGCGAGGGCCAATGGTGAGTGGTGCCTTGATCCAACTATTGACTCAGACCGTCTGGAACGATCTGGATTATCTGGTTATTGATCTGCCGCCGGGTACGGGTGATATCCAGTTAACGTTGGCTCAGAAGATTCCGGTGTCTGGCAGTGTCGTGGTGACTACACCTCAGGATCTGGCGCTGATTGATGCCAAAAAAGGCGTCGAAATGTTCCGCAAAGTAGAAGTGCCGGTACTGGGTGTTGTGGAAAATATGGCAGTGCATATCTGTTCCAGCTGCGGTCATACGGAGCACCTGTTTGGTGAAGGTGGCGGAAGCCGTATAGCTGATCAGTACGGTGTGGATCTGCTCGGCTCTTTGCCTTTGTCTATGATGATTCGTGAACAAGCGGATGAAGGCGCGCCAACGGTGGTCTCTGAGCCGGAATCCCAGATTGCCATGATCTATCGGGATATGGCTCGACATGCTGCGGCGAAACTCTGGCTTCGCAATCAGCAGGCGCCAGCGATGCCTGAGTTATCCGTTCTTGATGATTAAAAGCTGACGATTAAAAGCTAACGACTAAAACCGTTTGATTTTTTCTCGAACTTTGTCGAGAAACTGGCTCAGCTCTGGTTTGGAAATTTTGTCCATTCGGTAGAGAGCGAGCCAGTCAATATCCCTGCATTTTGTGACCGCTTTTAAACTGAGTTTCATCATTTTCCGGGGAGGGTTTCCGATCAGTGTCATTCGCCACTTTGATGAACCTTGGGTGGTGATGATTTGAATCTTTTTAATGTTGGTCAATTTGGGTTTCACGCCTTCCGGGCCAAATTCAGCAACTACTGACGGCAACCAGACCCGATCAAACCATCCCTTTAAAATGGCCGGTGGCCCCATCCACCAGGTTGGGTAAACCATAATTAACGCCTCCGCCCATTGCAGCTGCTTCACGTACTTGTCCACCGTTTCGGTGTTATCTTTCTTCATATAATTTGCACGTTCACTGGCGCTCATTCTGGCTTCGAAATCTTCCAGATACAGATCCAGTGTTTTGATCTCATGGCCTTTCAGTGCCAGTTGTTCGCAGACCACGTTGAAGATGCTGTGGTTGAAACTGTCGGTCACGGGGTGGGCAAGAAGCACCAGCGTTTTCATTGTTATGGGTTCCAGAGGCAGTCATGAAACTTACCTGTTGAGTCGTTGTCTATGCTGTGGAGCTTTCTATCACTTAGGTCAGACTATAGCAATGGATGATATCTTTCAGGACCACTGGCGCTTATATCAGAAAATACTAAATGAAGATTATATGGGACATCGAGAAATAGCGTCTTTTTTACAGCAGGCTCTGGCGCCTCCGTTAAAGCAGTTAAGAGTGCTTGAGCTGGGGTGCGGGGATGGCGATCTTTTCTTTCGATTAACCCCCCGTGTATCTGTGGGTCATTATGTGGGGGTGGATATCACAGAATTTGCCTTGAATATATTCAAGGAACGCCTGAATGAAAAAGATGATTTGCCGGTTGATGTTCGGTTGCACCACCGGGATATGCTCTCTTTCTTAACGCAGTGTGATGATCAATTTGATGTGATCGTTGCCGGTTACTGTGTTCATCACCTGAGCGCTGACGATAAACAGCAATTGCTGATGAGTGTGTTACCCTGTCTCAAATCGGGAGGGCAATTGTTTCTTTATGATCTGTTTTTGAAAGACACGCATGACAAGAATGCCTATATTCGTGATTATATGGCGGAGGTTCGACAGCGGTGGATGTCGTTGTCAGAGTCAGAGCAGGTAATGGTTGAATCACATATTTCGGAATGCGATTTCCCTGAAACAGTGAGCAGTTACAGGGAGTGGGCCGAGGGAGTCGGATATGATGGTTTTGCTCAGGTGTGGCAGGGTGAATTCTGGGCAAACAAAATAATACGTTTCCAGATTTAAAGCGCTAACAATGAACTGCTCAGTGATTGATGGTGGTTCGTGAGAGTTGTTGACTTAAGTCAAAATAGTGGTTGTCCGCAATGGTCATACTGATCGAAACAAAATGACTCAGGGAGCCAGGAGCATGACTAATGATAACCCTTTAAATACCATGACCGCCGCCCAGATTATGTGCCAGAAAGTACTCACAGTGCCCTCTGACTGGTCTGTGGATCGACTGGCCCTATTTCTCACAGATAAAGGCATTTCCGGCGCGCCGGTGGTCAATAATGCGGGTCAGCTGGTAGGTGTTGTGTCATTTTCCGACATTGTCCGTGAGGCTGGCAGTGGGTTAGTGGATATGACCCTTCGAGATGACGATTTCTATAACGCCATGACGGATAAAGGACTGTCTCCTGAAGACCAGCGTTCTTTTCATGATCTGGTGGATCAGTCAGCGCTGGTGAACGATATCATGACGCCGATGGTGTTTGAGGTTTCTGGCGATACCCCGCTGTATAATGTACGCGATGTTCGACTTTTAAACTGACCTGAAAAAGGCATGACTGACCTACTTTTCTGCTATTAAAAACAGTGGATACAAAGGAGGAAACCAGCCATGCCCGTTGAACAGTTTATCACTACTGTCTTCTGCCTGATCGACGATTTAATCAAAGAACTCGTTCCATTACCTCTGAGAAGCCGCGGTTATCCA
>NZ_LUTV01000006.1:171728-184874 GCF_001646945.1 Endozoicomonas ascidiicola | reverse complement strand
ACTTCGCGTATAGCCAGGAAGCTTTTGGCACACAATATGGGTTCATATCTGAATATCAGTGCAGGGAAAGCACCGATTCAGTTTGAAAGCCTGATTGCTGCTGCTTAAAAATCAGTGAAACTCCACTTTGGTACAGCTTTTAAAGTTTTAGTTGGACTTACTTCCATGCAAAGTTAAAAATCTGCAAGTCGAACATCGCGTATAATGTGGCTGAAGCTATGGTAAAAGGCCGTATTCATCGGGTAATGGTCACGGAAAATGGCAGCCTGAAAGGTTTGATCAGTGCTTTGGATCTGTTGAAAGTGATGACGCTCTAAATTCAACGAAGCCAGTAATAAAAATAAAAAAGGTACCATTTCTGGTACCTTTTTTGTGTCAAACCCATCAACGATTAACGATGGATAATCATTTCAACCCGACGGTTTTTCATGCGGGTCTTTTCCTTTTTGTTGCTGAAAGCAGGCTTGCGATAACCAATACCTTTGGTTTGGATACGGCTGGCTGAAATGCCTCGGGTCATCAGGTAATTTTTAACGGCGCTGGCACGATTTTCAGAAAGCACCTGGTTCACCTGATCGGGTCCGATATTACAGGTATGTCCGATCAGCTCGACGCGCTTATTCTTACCCAGGCGGGCAGCAACAGCGTCCAGTATCATCCGATCATTTACGTCCAGATGAGTGGAGCCAAAGCCGAAGTGGATAGCCGTTGGTGTTTGGTCAGCAATAGCGCAGTGGATGCCTGCAACCATGGCGCCAGCAACCGCGGCGGCACCACCGGCTCCCAGACTGTGCAGGGCGGCAGGTACACCAAGGGTCATGCCGCCTTCAAAGGCACATTGGGACCAGCTTTTCTTATGGGGGGAGTCTTCAGCGACCATTTGGCTGCTGGTTTTCATGACGCTACAGCCGGTTAGAATGAACGCTGCAGTAAAAAGTGCGGTTAATTTCAGTTGCCTTAGCATGGTACATCTCCATCCATGGTTCGATTGGTTTTTTATAGATCCCCATTGCCGGGAATTTCTACTGAGTATAGATACGAGATTTTTTAAACGTCGTTAGAGATTATTAAAAATAAGATCACGGCTGAGGAAAGTCTGTTTTTTGACAGGGTTACAGGGCTTCTTAGCTAATTTACAGCAGGGAATAGGGCTCAGGGCGGTGCAATAGTGCCGAGATAACGTCAACATAAAACCGGCACACTGAAAAAGAGAGTCTATGATCAGGGGTTTATTATAAATAATCGTGGTGTATAAATGCTGATAACCATCAGTGGCTTTATCATTTCTGTCGCGCTTTTGATTTTCTTGACTGTGAAACTTCGGTGGCCCTCATTTCTGGCCTTACTGACGTCAAGCTATTGTGCAGGGCTCATTTTTGGCTTGTCGCCAGAAGTGTTGATGTCACTGGTGATGGAGGGATTTGGTGCCACCCTGCGTGATATCGGCCTGACTGTTGCCTTAGGCGCCTTACTGGGTTTTATACTGGAATATTCTGGCGCCACCCATCAGTATTGCTAATGGAGTTGTCCGGCTATTGGGTGGGCGGTTTCCAGCGCTTGCCCTTGCTATTACTGGCTATATTGTCTCAATCCCTATCTATTGTGATTCTGGTTTTATCATTCTCAATTCGATTCGCAAACACCTGGTGAAAACCCACAAAGCCTCTCCGGTGTTTCTCAGTACTGTCCTGGGGACGGCGCTTTATGCCACCCACACACTGGTTCCTCCTACGCCGGGTCCGTTGGCTGCTGCTGCGAACTTGCAGATCAGTGATCATTTACCGTTAGTTATGCTCTCCGGTATGGCTGTTTCGGTAGTGGCTGTGGTTGTAGGCTTCTTATGGGGGCTTTACTCGCAGCGTTACGAGGTTAAAGAGGGGCAGTTTGAGCGTAAAGTCTTTCCGGATCAGCCTGAAAAACAGCGCCAGGTTGGGTTCTTCGTGTCTTTTCTGCCGGTTCTGGCGCCCATTCTATTAATTACCGTTTCTGGTCTGGTCGGAAAAGGAGAAGATGGCATTTGGCAATGGCTGGTCTTTTTTGGGCAGCCTGCTAATGCCTTATTGGTTGGCTTGGCCTGTTGCTGGCCACTGATTAGCAAGTCGCCAAGAGATGGGCTGGAAGTCTATATGACTAAAGGCCTAGAGGCGGGTGGGAAAATAGCTTTGATAGTAGGATGTGGCGGCGCGTTTGGGTTGGTTCTCAGAGCCAGCGATTTCTCCCAACTGCTGACCAGTAATGAGTTATTGGTGGGGTTTGGTTTGTTTTTACCTTTCTTAATGGGTGCCATTATTAAAACGTCTGAAGGTATGGCAACCGTTGCGCTGATCACTTCATCGGCTTTGATTGAACCATTATTGCCATTATTGGGGTTGGATTCAGTAACCGGAAGGATGCTTGCGTTACTGGCTTGTGGCGGTGGATCAATGACAGTTGCCCACGTGAACGACAGCTTCTTCTGGGTGATCGCGGAGTTTTCGGGGATGGATACGATGACGGCTTTAAAATCTATAACGATAGCGACATTCTTACAGGGGATTTCAGTGTTGATAACCGTTCAGATATTGGGCTGGTGGTTACTTTAGAGTAGGAAATACAGTAGGGGAATAAAACAGGGGTAAATAGATCTGACGGCCTTCATTGAAGGCCATCAATGCAGAGATTAAATCTCTTTTACCATTTCTGCGGCAGGCTTATATGCCAGGTTTTGAGCTTCAGCAACGGATTCGCAGGTGACGATGCCTTTGCAGACATTCAGGCCTTCCAGCAAGTGAGGGTTGTCTTCCAGTGCCTTGCGAGCACCTTTATTAGCAATTTGCAGAACATAAGGGAGGGTAGCGTTGTTCAGTGCCAGTGTAGAGGTTCTGGCAACAGCGCCCGGCATGTTGGCAACACAATAGTGAACCACATCATCAACAATGTAGGTTGGTTCAGCATGAGTGGTGGCCTTGGCCGTTTCAGCGCAACCACCCTGATCGATGGCAACATCCACAATCACAGAGCCTGGCTTCATTTTTTCTACCAGCGCTTTGGTGATCAGCTTCGGAGCAGCGGCACCTGGCAGCAGAACACCACCGATGACCAGGTCAGCAGACAGAACATGTTGCTCGATGGAAAGCGCTGTGGAGTATACCGTGCGAACACGGTTGCCGTACTGGGCATCCAGTTTGCGCAGGGCGTCCACCGATCGATCCAGTACAACCACGTTGGCGCCCATGCCAACAGCCATGGCAGTGGCATTTTGACCGACGACACCAGCGCCAATAATCACTACTTTGGCTGGTTCTACACCAGGAACGCCACCCAGTAACATACCGCGGCCTTCCATGGATTTTTCAAGACAGCGAGCGCCGGCTTGAATCGACATACGACCGGCTACTTCAGACATTGGTGCCAGTAAAGGAAGACGGCCGTGGGCATCGGTTACGGTTTCGTAAGCGATGCATGTGGCACCAGAGTTGATCAGGTCATTGGTCTGTGGAACATCTGGAGCAAGGTGTAGATAGGTGAACAGGGTATGATGAGGCTTTAATCGGGCACGTTCCACGGCCTGAGGCTCTTTCACTTTGACAATAAGCTCTGCGGCTTCAAAGATGGCATCGGCAGTCCCAAGGATGGTTGCGCCTGCAGCTTCGTAATCTTCGTTGAAGAAACCAACACCGACACCGGCCTGATCTTCAACGCACACTTGGTGTCCATTATTCACCAGCTCAGCAACCGCTGCTGGAGTGAGGCCTACACGGTATTCGTGATTTTTTATTTCCTTGGGTACGCCAATCCGCATATTCAACTCCGTGATCTTATTTGCATGGGGTTTATTAATATTTAACATGAAATCTCATAGATTTATGTCTTGAAAATACATAAATATTAGTTTAATTCGCTGGCAGGTGTTGCTTGAGCGGTCTTTTTAGCTTTTCGCTGGTGTTATCGATAATGTGACCGTTTCAGCGTCATTTTTTCTGGAAGCGTGTTTAAAATATTGAACGCTTCGGGTTCTTTGGGCAGTATGAGATCTGAAAGTATACGAATAATAATAATTGGGAAGGCCTTGGAGGCTGGGATTCCAGAACATGAAAGGATTGTTGTATGCCTAAGTTTACCGAAGAGCTGGCTGATTATCTTGAACGGTATCCTCAGACAGAATACATAGACACACTATTGCCCGATATTAATGGCTTTGTTCGAGGTAAGCGCCTTCCTGCCTCTTCTTTTAAGAAAATAGAAAATGGCTGCTACCTCCCTTGCTCTGTATTTTCTCTGGATATCACCGGTGTGACGATAGAAGAAGCAGGGTTGGGTATGACCATTGGGGAGCCTGATAACCTTTGCCTTCCTTTATTGGGCACACTGGCACCCTCCGCAACGGATCCTGAGAAAATTGCCCAGGTGTTTTTAACCATGGTGAATGAAGAAGGCAGTGATTTTCCCTATGAACCCAGAAACGTTTTAAAACCCATTGTTGAGCGATTTAACGGGTTGGGCTTGAATCCGGTGGTTGCGTTGGAGCTGGAATTTTATCTGGTGGATCCTGAGCGCAATAAAGAAGGTACCCTGCAACCACCAATAGGCTGTGTTAGTGGTGTTCGTGAAACCATGGGACAGGTGTATTCTGTTGATGGCCTAGGCGACTTTGCCGGCTTCCTTAATGATGTGAATCAGCTGGCTAAATCACAGGGCGTACCAGCGGACTCCGCAGTTGCCGAAGCGGCACCGGGGCAATTTGAAATTAATTTGAAGCATGGGGATGATCCTCTGGCGGCCTGCGATCATGCCATTATGCTTAAACGTCTCATCCGCGAAGTAGCTGCTCGTTACAACTATGAAGCCACGTTTATGGCGAAGCCCTACGAAGAACACCCGGGTAATGGGCTGCACATACACGTCAGCCTTCAGGATGATGTTGGTGAGAATGTGTTTGCCAATAGCGATGGAGAGGACAGCGTTCTGTTACGACAGGCCATTGCCGGTTCCATTGAGTTAATGCCAGAAACCGTGGCTTTGTTATGCCCTAATGTGAATTCTTACCGGCGGCTGGTGCCCGATATGTACGTTCCGCTTCAGGCTTGCTGGGGACATAACAACCGAACGGTTTCTTTACGGATTCCGGTCAGTGGTCGTGAAGATCGTCGAATTGAACATCGGGTAGCGGGAGCGGATGCCAATCCTTATCTGACACTGGCGTCAGTGTTAGCTGGTATGCTGTATGGTATCGAGAATGAATTGGTGCCACCGGCAGAAGCATTACCAGGGGCTGATAATGATATGCCATTGTTACCTCACAGGCCTGCGGATGCTTTGTCTCGTTTGGCCGGCAATCAGTTGCTTAAACATTACATTCCTCAGTCATATATTGATCTTTACACTGTCTGCAAAAGGGCAGAACTGCAGCAGTTTGAAAGCCATATAACCGCTCTTGAAACATCGTTGCTGTTGAAAACGGCTTAATGAAGGCGTCTGGTTTTTATCTCAATGTCAGGGTTACTGAATTGCGCCCGGAATGTTCCGGGCGCAATGTTGCAGAGCCGCTTTAGAGAGCAGCTGCAGCCAGCTCGTACTCTTCCGCTATCTGTTTCAGGCAGATTTCAAATTCTTCGTTAATACGGTTGATCATGTTGTTTTTCATGTGAGCAACAAGAGAGTTGATGACGTTGATATGGACGGTTCGCTCTTTATCGAGCATGCCTTTGAATAAGGCCTGCACTTTATACATATGATCATTGAGTTCTTCATTCATCTCGATGGAAGAGTTTGCACCACGAGGCTCTCCGATATTGATATGAACGCAGGTTGCGCAGTTTTTCACGTCAGAGGAGGTGATTCTCAGGTGTGATAATGCTTTGGTCGGTACATTGAGTTTATTTGCCACTGAATGCATAAATGACAGGATCGTATTGTAATCCTGCAGTATTTTTTTGTTAGCTGTTTCATCGTTAAGCCCATCGTAAATCAGCGAGGTTTTTGTATTGAGTGCTTCAGAAAGCGCTCTGGCGGTTGAGCCTGATTGATCAATCAAGCTGTGAGGCAGATAGGGTTCAAGGTCTTGCAGAAAAGCCTTGAATTGACGAAACATAGGGATAAGTTTTGCGGCAGGGTGAGCGGTTTGTTGCCCATCTGGTTTTTTGGACAGTTGCGTCTTCATATCGTTCATGAAGTCCGTATACAAAAGGAATAATAATTTGACGCTGGCCTCATAACTGTTTTCAGATAATTTGAGCGCAGTGTTGTCTGGCAGCTTAGCAAGATAAACGTCAATGGGAGAGTGGTACAGGTAGGTGGCCGATCTTGGCGATACGACCGGCGGCGCGATGGCTTTTCCGGTCAACAGGTTTTCATCAATGAACAGGCTAACCAACTGGCCATTGGGTAAGTCTAATGGCAGGTTCGTGATGGGCAGAATGGACAGTTTGTCCGATAAGATATAGTCCTCGGCCTCCGGGTGTGTATAGGCAGACAGGAAAAACATCAATTGCAGGTATATTTGAGCGCTGTCTTTTACTGATAAAGGCGCGCTGTCTTTACTGGGTTGTTTGATCAAGTGGATCAGACCTTCCGGTGATGTCAGTGAGTATTGACTCTGGGCGCTGAACACCGAATCGTAAAATGCAGTGAGTTCTGGGTTGTTGATTGCTTTGATGCTTTCTGTCAGTTTGCTTTCCAATGCTGTTAAGCGAAGCGCCAGCACTTCTTTTGCCGGTTCGGGAATATCTGAATCGATTTCTTCAGTGTAATCGCCAGATATGTACTCAAGGTTTGGCGTTCCATTGTGTTTATAGAACCCATGACCTGAGTTGGCGATCAATATTGTCGTCAATAGGAAAAGTGGTTTTGCGACAAGGCGAAAAGCAAGAGAATGTGTTTTGAACAGGTGCAGCAGCATAGCGATCCTCATTAAAGAAGAAACTATAAATAGGAGGGGTATTGCAAAGTGCAATGACAAGGCAACTTTGTTGTCAATGGGCTTCACACAACTGTGGCTTCGGTCTGAAAGGATGGTTATGGCACGCTCTCTTCCTAAGCACTTAATGAAAGTAGTGAAAGAACTGACGGCTTACAAATGGCGCACTGTGATTTGTGCTTTGTCATGACGTTTGCCGGTAGCCATGAAGCCTATGATCGTGTTGCTTCAAGCTTGACACTGAGGCGTTATAACGAGGATGATATCGTGCTTAATCTGTGATTTTCTCCCTCTGTTTATTGATATTTCCCGATTAGACGTTGAGAAAATTCATGCAATCCTTTGTATGGATTGCCACTGCTAACAGCCTTAGCCCTGCGTATGGGTTAATGGTTAAAGAACAAGCAGCCCCCGGTACGGGTTGCCACTGAAAAGTGAAACAATCTAAGGAATCTTTCATGCCCGTTATTACGCTTCCCGACGGCAGCAAGCGCGAGTTTGCTGATGCAGTATCTGTAATGGAAGTCGCCCAGGACATCGGTCCGGGTCTTGCCAAAGCCACGTTGGCTGGTCGAGTCAATGGTCAGCTGGTGGATGCCAGCGCCAAAATTGTTGAAGACTCAGAATTAGCGATCATCACCACCCGTGACGAAGAGGGTGTGGATGTGATCCGCCATTCCACGGCGCATTTGCTGGCCATGGCGACCCAGGATCTGTTTCCGGGTGCCCAGGTAACCATCGGGCCGGTGATCGAAAACGGTTTTTATTACGACTTCTCCTACGAGCGTCCTTTCAACATGGATGACCTCGCTAAAATCGAGAAGCGCATGGAAGAGATCGCCAAACAGGATCTCTCCATTGAACGTGCCGTCATGACTCGCGACGAAGCGATCAGCGCGTTTAAAGCCATGGGTGAAGAATACAAAGTTGAGATCATTAACGATCTGCCAGACAGTGAAGAAATCTCCGTTTACCGGCAGGGTGAGTGGATGGATCTTTGTCGCGGTCCTCACGTACCTTCAACAGGCAAACTGAAAGCATTCAAACTGATGCGGGTTGCCGGTGCTTACTGGCGTGGCGATTCCAACAATGAAATGCTGACCCGCGTATACGGTACTGCCTGGGAAGATAAAAAAGCCCTGAAGGCGTACTTGCATCGTTTGGAAGAAGCGGAAAAGCGTGATCACCGTAAGCTGGCCAAAAAGCTCGATCTGTTTCACATGCAGGAAGAAGCGCCAGGCATGGTGTTCTGGCACCCAAATGGCTGGGCGATCTATCAAGAGCTGGAACAGTACATGCGCACCAAGCAGCGCCTGGCCGGTTACGATGAGATCAAAACCCCTCAGCTGGTGGATCGCAGTCTGTGGGAAAAATCCGGTCACTGGGATAAATACGCCGACGGTATGTTTACCACCAGTTCCGAAAACAAAGACATGGCCATCAAGCCCATGAATTGTCCGTGTCACGTGCAGGTCTTTAATCAGGGTTTAAAGAGCTACCGTGATTTGCCTCTGCGACTGGCGGAATTTGGTTCCTGTCACCGTAACGAACCTTCCGGTTCTCTGCACGGTTTGATGCGTGTCCGTGGTTTTGTGCAGGACGATGCCCACATCTTCTGTACTGAAAATCAGATTCAACAGGAAGTATCTGAATTTATCGACTTCCTGCACAGCGTATACGATGACTTTGGTTTCGACCGTGAAAATATGTTGTACAAGCTCTCAACCCGACCGGAAAAGCGCGTAGGTTCTGATGAGGTATGGGATAAAGCCGAAAAGGCACTGGCAGATGCCCTTAATGCTGCAGAGCTTCCATGGGAAGAACTGCCCGGTGAAGGTGCATTCTACGGACCTAAAATCGAATTTTCCCTGAAAGACTGCATCGGTCGAGTATGGCAGTGTGGTACTATTCAGGTGGATTTCTCCATGCCGGGTCGACTCGGTGCGGAATATGTGGATGAAAGCGGTGAGCGCAAAACCCCGGTTATGTTGCATCGCGCTACTCTGGGTTCCTTCGAGCGCTTCATCGGTATTCTGATCGAACACTACGAAGGCGCTATGCCGGTTTGGCTCGCTCCGACTCAGGCTGTGATCCTCAATATCACCGACAGACAAGCAGATTACGCCATAAATATGGAAAAAATGTTGTCTGAAAAGGGTATTAGGGTAAAAGCGGACTTGAGAAACGAGAAGATCGGCTTTAAAATCCGCGAACACACCTTAATGAAGGTGCCTTATCTGCTGGTGATCGGCGATAAGGAAATGGAAAACAATACCGTTGCGGTTCGTACCCGTACCGGTGAAGATTTGGGCGTTATGTCCATTGACGAGTTTAAAGAGCGTCTTAACTCTGACGTTCTCAAGCGTGGTCGTACAGCCTGAACATTCGGCTTGCCAGCCTGCTTGAAAAATTGTCCCGACGGTTGATGAGTAAAATCGATGACGACCATCGGGGCGTACTATGTTGCTTACACAGGAGATACAACCATCAGACGCAACAGCTTCCGTGATCGCCGCCCGGTAAAGGCTCCGATTAATGAAAATATCCGTGCAAAAGAAGTCCGGCTTATCGCGGCAGACGGGGAACAGGTCGGAGTTGTAGACACAGTTGATGCTCTGGCCATGGCTCAGGAAGCGGGGCTGGATCTGGTTGAAATTAATGCGACCAGCGAGCCGCCGGTCTGCAAAATCCTGGATTTTGGTAAGCACACGTACGAGTCGAAAAAACAGAAGGCTGCGGCTAAGAAGAAGCAGACTGTCATCCAGGTGAAAGAAGTTAAATTTCGCCCGGGTACTGAAGAAGGAGATTACCAGGTAAAACTGCGCAACCTGGTACGTTTCCTGACTGAGGGCAACAAAGCGAAGGTCTCCCTTCGCTATCGTGGTCGTGAGATGGCTCACCAGGAACTGGGCATGGATCTGATGAAACGGGTTGAAAAAGACCTGGAAGAACTCGGAACCGTTGAACAGTTTCCAAAAATGGAAGGCCGTCAATTGATCATGGTTATTGCCCCCAAAAAGAAGAAGTAATTCGACGATAACCGGCTCCGGGAGCTCACGCTCTTAAGCCGGTTGTTTTTGCTTTGCTTCGCCTGCTGGGCTTTTATACCCAAAGAATTTCAAGTTTCTACGCGGCGGCAAGTGAGCGAATCCCCAAGAGCCTACAAATAGTAGGTGACTGGGGTGAGCGAATGCAGCCAACAAAGTAGCAACTTGAAAGGCGACGGGTATAGCTACAGTTGGGCTTATTTTTAACCTCCCGACACTGGTTTCGCACACTGGTGATCGCGAATGCGGAGTGTTTTTCATGCCAAAGATGAAAACCAAATCTGGAGCTGCCAAGCGTTTTAAGAAAACCGCTACCGGCTACAAGCGTAAAGGTGCCTTCAAGAGTCACATCCTGACCAAGATGACCACCAAGCGTAAGCGTCAACTGCGCGGTACCTCTCTGGTATCCCCAGCTGACCAGGGTCTCGTTAAGCGTATGCTGCGCGACTAACCCCAAAAACGCTTTTTGCTCATTTTTTTCGGAGATTAACTCATGGCACGTGTAAAACGTGGCGTCATTGCACGCCGTCGTCACAAAAAAGTTCTTAAGCAGGCTAAAGGTTATTACGGTGCGCGTTCACGTGTATTCCGCGTAGCCAAGCAGGCAGTGACCAAAGCTGGTCAGTATGCTTACCGCGACCGTCGTCAGCGTAAGCGTCAGTTCCGCGCTCTGTGGATTGCCCGTATCAACGCCGGTGCCCGTATGAATGGTCTGTCTTACAGCCGTTTCATTGCTGGTATGAAGAAAGCGGCTATCGAAATCGACCGTAAGGTACTGGCTGATCTGGCTGTACACGATAAGGCTGTTTTTGGTCAGCTGGTAGAAAAGGCGAAAGCGGCTCTGGCCTAATTCGATCTTTGCTACTTTCTGAAGAAGGGGATGCTATTTTTAGCATTCCCTTTTTTTATGTCCATCTATTAACCCGGATATTTCATAAACTGCCCCGAATCTCGCACAGGCATTTGTCGTACTAAGGGATTTTGCGATGGAGCGCCGTACCGGGGAGTACGGTCGACTGAGTAAAGCTCCCTTAGTGCGGCAAAGGGCAAGTGAGAACGGGAGCATGTTTATGAAATATCCGGGTTAAGACGGTTCGGCTTTCCTCCCTTTGCTATCAAGGGGTTTGGTCAGTATCACTGACTGCTATGTTAGAGATATCTTCTCCCCGTTGTTTTAGTATCCTTTCTTACTTAATACGTTAGTGCATGATGGGGAAATAATGTCATTCAGCATTGGCTTCAACCCACTTTCCTTTTTTAGTGGCTTTTCCGTTGTAGATAACGGTGCTCAAGGGGCTCGCTCTGGACGAATGGTGGGGAAAGGTGATATTAAAAACTTCTTTCGCCCAAAGGAACAGCTGACAGTTAATACCACTTCTCTGTATGAACGATGTGTGTATCCTCTAAATGCGATTAAAAAGCGTATTTTAAATTTTGCCGTGCTGGGCGCGACCGTCACTGGCATATTGGCGATGTCAGTACCTGCATTTCTGGGAGCCATTGTTGGTGGCGCAATTGGGGGGGCGGTTAAGCTGGCGAAAATGATGATGGGGCAAGACTCCAACGCCACTGATCTGGGTTTAGTGATTGGTGGCATGACCGGTGCATTTTTGGGAGCTGTTACCTCAGCTCCAATGGTGTTGTTTGCAGTGACTGCATTTTCAGTGTTGGGCCTGGTGACGTCGGCAGTCAAATTGCCAATGGATGTTTATTATGCCAGTACCCTCAGTGATGAAGGCCTTGATGATTACTTTAATGAGGAAATTGACGAAGTAGAGGCGTTACTGACGGAGCCAATTTGGGCTGAATATGAAGCGTTAAAGCAGGCCATCTCTGAATCTGAAGAAAGGGCAGGATGGTTTAAGGTTTTGGCAAAGCGGTACGGGGTTTATGACGAGCCTGACTCATTGTGGTGAACTCGTCTGTAAGCAACCATTGAAGGTACCATGCCTGGTATGTTTTGTTCTTCACCAGTGGGTATGGAATAAACGCGACTGTCATCATAGAGCACCCAAGGGTTTTGCCCCGGCTTGAGGGCTGGGTGATCTTCTCTGAGTTTTAAAGCCGTTCTATAGTGTCTGATAAAGGTGCCGTCAGAACTGCCTTCAGCAAAGAAAGATATTCCTACCTTCTCATATAGATAGCGTGTTTCTTTTTGGGTTTCAAAGCTTGTAAAAGGAATTTCGATGAAGGCTGAGGTATCCTTGGATATCTTTTCTCTGAAAGCGCCTCTTTGGTCAAGGTTATCATTCAAAACGGGCTCGATAAATATTATCTTTGGCGCAGTATCATTAATAATTAGATTCTTGAATCGATCATGGGTTAATAGCCAGCGCTGACTATCAATGTTTTTATAGTTGGTGCCGCCGGATGAAGTAAAGTTTGTGTACAGATCAACTAACTTTTGAAGGGATAACTCTTCATTGTTAGCAGAGTCTGGAATGGGGATGCGAAGAATAGAGAGTGGGTTATTGATCTCTTCGTCCTGAATAACCTGGGTGCAACCATTAAAACTGAATTTTTTTCATATATTGGAATAAATGAAAAGTTCATTTGTTGCGCTTCATTACGTAAAGTCAGAAGTAAATTGTTCAATAGCTCTGCACAATCTTGTTGTTGAAGATCTTTTGGTTCGAATACAGTTCTACGGCCGGTTTTATTATCGAATAAATCAATAAGATTACAGTAGTACTTTGCAGAGCCCTCTATGCATAATTGAATAAAATCTTCATACCATTTTTGTTCACTATTAACCTCATTTTCCTGTGTGAACATGTTTGCAACTTTGTGAAATTGTTTTTTCATTCCCGATTCTATCAACCCAAGCATTTTTTTCGATATGTGCGCTTGGTTCATTCTGGACAGTGGATATATCATCACTGACAACATCGGATGGTTCTTGTTTATCAAGAATCTGATCAACGCAGGTGTGAATAATCAGTAATAGGGTTGAGCAAGCTGACGAAGCATGTGCGATTTAAGTTCTTGAAGCCCCTCAGCCCTGGAATAAGCTTAAGGCTATCAGGTAAAGGTGTGTTTTTGCATGACTCGGCTGTCAGATTTTTGATATCAGTTTTTTCTTTTTTTCTAGGAGGCTGTCGGACTTGAAAGTAAAAACCGGAGATGGGCCGCAATAAAGTCAAAAATCACAGAATCCAGTCTGGAAGTGCTGTTTATGTCGTCAGTCTCTTTTGCCCAAATATC
>NZ_LUTV01000006.1:152949-162368 GCF_001646945.1 Endozoicomonas ascidiicola | reverse complement strand
ACAAACTTCACTGGAGGCTTGACGTTGCTTTTGGCGAAGATAAAAATCAGACTACCAATAATTGCGCCATTGAGAACGTCTCGATCCTTAACCGAATAGYACTGAATATCCACACTCAGGACACGGAAACCAACGACAGTATAAAACTGAAACGGTTAGCTGCGGGTTGGGACAATGACAAGCTTGAGGAACTATTGAGTTCTATMGTGCTTATTTGATGCGTAAGCCCTGTCTTTAGGTGTGTCTGTGCTCTTTATAGCGTGACTATTAAACTTGCCGTGAGGTACTCCACCACGACGTTTAGCCATAGCAGAAGTGTTGACGTCGGCTTGAGTCGAGCCATCGGCTTTTATTGTATTCCCCATAACATACTTTCTATAAGATTGGATTTGCAGTTTTTGAAAAGTGAGTGGTAAAAATATGGACATTGACTTTGTATTTAAGTTCAAGGTTTCTATAACAGATCACTGCTTGATTTTGATGGATTTAATAAGCTGGCTTCAGTTCAAGGCCAGTATGCACTCTGGTTTTAAGCATATTTCCGACTGATTTACTAAAGTACTGCGTCCTTATGGTATGTTATGCCCTTGTCTACCACGGATGAGTGCTCCAATACGGAGACGCCATAAACCGATAAGAAGCAAAATATGTCCGCATTTAACGAAGAAACGGTGCTTACAGTAAAACACTGGAATGATACCCTTTTCAGCTTTACGACCTCCCGTGATCCCTCCCTGCGCTTTCATAATGGTCACTTTGTGATGATTGGTCTGAAGGTGGATGGTAAGCCCTTGATGAGAGCCTACAGCATCGCCAGTGCCAACTACGAAGAGCATCTCGAGTTTCTCAGTATTAAAGTGTCCGACGGAGCGTTGACCTCCCGCCTTCAGCACTTACAACCCGGAGATAACATCCTGGTCAGCCGAAAGCCTGTTGGTACTCTAGTAGTAGGTGATTTAACGCCCGCTCAGAACCTGTTTCTGTTTTCTACCGGAACGGGTTTGGCGCCCTTTCTGAGCATTATCCGAGACCCGGAAACCTATGAGCGGTTTGAAAAAGTGATTCTTGTACATGGTGTCCGCTATGTGAGCGAGCTGGCTTATCAGGATTTTATCGAGGGCGAGTTGCCAAACCACGAGTACCTGGGTGACGAGATTCGGGAAAAATTAATCTATTACCCAACCGTTACCCGGGAATTGTTCAAAAATACGGGGCGTATCACTGATCTTATTAACTCTGGTCAGCTCTGTAATGACCTGGATCTTCCGCCGCTCAACCCAAAAACCGATAAAGCCATGATCTGCGGCAGCCAGCACATGCTTAATGATTTGTCGGACATTCTGGACAATCTTGGCTTCAAAGCCTCCACTCACACAGGCGATGTAGCGGATTATGTGATTGAGCGGGCGTTTGTAGAAAAGTAAGTGCCATTATCTGGAAGCTGGTGGCTTTTCAAAACGACGGTAGTCGATTTCTTCTAATGGCCAGCTTTTGGATTTTTGTTTGATTCGTTTGGCAATGCTCATCCCGAAAATGGTCTGGCAGACCGTTTCTTTTAAAGCAATCAGCTCATCGGCGCTGGTCAAGCCAATAAAGACACCGGCTTCCATAAAGCCTTCCAGCCGGTGTCGTTCAAGAGGGGTGGGAGGATAACCCTGTTTAGAGGCTGACAGCAGTCGTGTCAGCCTTTGCTCTACTTCGGTAATAAACTGCTTTTTATCCATAAATAGTATTTCAATTGATGATGAATTACATATACATAAACATCATCTCATAAACCAGTGCCGGACGCTCTTCTCCTACCACATGGACGTTTTGCTCAAGGGTGATGGTGGTTCCTTTTGGACCGCCTTTGATGGATTTAACCCTCGAACGACAATGAATCTGACTGCCTGCGGGCACAATACCGGTGAATCGTAGTTTATCGGAACCCACATTCAACATGTTGTTAAAGCCGGTCACTTCACAAGGAAGAGGTATGGGCATTTTGGGCAGTAATACCAGTGTCAGAAAACCATGGGCAATGGTCGTTTTAAAAGGACTGTGTTGCGAGCATTTTTCTGGATCTGTGTGTAGCCAGTATGTGTCGCCTGATAACTCAGCAAACTGGTTTATCAATTCCTGTGAGATGGTTAACGGCTCACTCCAATCACCAAAGGTTTCCGTGACTTCTGTTTGCAGGGCTTCAATGTCTTTGTAGTTATACTGATTCATGGCTTTTTCTTCTCTTTATAAACCAACGTTGCTGAATCCTAGCGAAAAAAAAGTTGTCCCGGTAGCGGGAGAATTTGTCACTGCAAAGTGGACGGATTCTGTCATTTATCTTCTGTTTCAGATGCTCTAATGTGCTGTGTCATACGTTACTAAAAAAATAATAAGAAGGAGTCCAAGATGGCTGAAGCCGTTATTGTTGAAGCGCTGCGAACCCCGATCGCTCGGGGTAAGCCCGTTGTTGGTGACCTCCACGGTTTTCATGCCGCTGAGTTACTGGCGTTATCCATGAAAGCGGTTGTTGAAAAAGCCGGCCTTCAATACGACGATGTTGAACAAATCATGGCGGGCTGTGTCACCCAGGCTGGTGAGCAGGCTGGCAACATTGCCCGTCATGCCTGGCTGTCCATGGGTAAAACATGGGCTGGTGGTGCAACAACCCTTGATGCGCAATGTGGCTCCGCCCAGCAGGCAAACCATCTCATCTCTTCCCTTATTCGTGGCGGTTCCATTTCAATGGGCATTGCCAGCGGTGTAGAAGCCATGAGTCGTGTAGGTCTGGGCATGAACGTCTATAACGGCCCCGGATTCTTTATGCCGGAAAACTGGCCCTGGGACAGCACGCCGGATCAGTTTATGAGCGCCGAACGCATTGCTAAAAACCGTGGTATTACCCGACAGGATGTGGATGAGTTTGCACTGCGTTCACAGCAACGGGCAGCTGCCGCATGGGAAGCAGGCTATTTTGATCGGGAAGTCATTTCTGTTGATGCGCCAGCGTTTGGTGAAGATGGTAAGCCAAACGGTGAAACCAAACAGGTCGCCAGAGATCAGGGGCTTCGTGCAACCACCATGGACGCGCTTAGCCAGCTAAAGACTGTCTCTGAGGGTGGTGTCCATACCCCGGGTAACTCCTCCCAGATTTCCGATGGTTCTGCTGCTGTACTCTGGATGAGTAAAGAAGACGCACTGGCACGTGGATTGAAGCCAAGAGCCCGCATTATTACTGATGTGGTGGTTGGCTCTGACCCTTACTATTTGCTGGATGGCCCGGTGGATGCCACCAAAGCCCTGCTAAAAAAGAGTGGCATGAGCCTGAGCGATATTGATCTGTTTGAAGTGAATGAAGCCTTTGCTGCTGTCGTCCTTTCCTGGGCACGGGTTTATCAGCCAGATATGGATAAAGTAAACGTCAATGGTGGTGCTATTGCTCTTGGTCACCCAGTTGGTAGTACCGGTGCCCGATTAATTACTTCTGCTCTTCACGAGTTGGAGCGCACTGATAAAAACACCGCGTTGATTACGATGTGCTGCGGTGCCTCTGTGGGTACCGGCACTATCATTGAGCGAATTTAACGACACTCGTTTTATACCCAAGGCTTAGACTCGTTCCCATGCTTTTATGCCCTTTGAGAATTGCGTGGGAATGCATACAAGAAAAATAAAATAGGAAAAGAATATGAGCTCATTGGATGGAAAGGTTGCCATTGTTACCGGCGCAGGCCGTGGTTTGGGTCGTGCAGAAGCATTGAATCTGGCAAAAGAAGGTGCTCGTGTTGTTATCAACGATCTGGGCGGTAATGCTGAAGCAGAAGCCACGGCGGTGTCTGTTGTTGATGAAATCAAAGGTTTTGGCGGTGAAGCCTTTGCCTTTTTCGGTGATTGCGCCGACTGGAATGACTCTGAAGCGTTGTTCAAAAAGACCCTGGATACCTGGGGCGATGTCAACATTATGGTGAACAACGCCGGCTTCTGTCGCGACCGTTTGATTTTTAATATGACCGAAGATGAGTTTGACTCTGTCGTACGAGTTCACTTGAAAGGTCACTTTGTGAATATGCGCCACGCCACCAAATACTGGCGTGAAAAGTGTAAAGCAGACGGCGCTCCGGTTTATGGTCGACTGGTTAGCACATCGTCAGAAGCGTTCCTGTTCGGTTCAGTCGGACAACCCAATTACGCGTCAGCGAAAGCGGGCATTGTTGCCATGACTATGGGTGCAGCCCAAGTGATGTATAACTACGGTGTAACGGCAAACGTCATCTGCCCACGGGCACGTACCGATATGACCAACCAGGCAGCCACGGCCCATATGTTTGTAAAGCCTGAAACTGGCTTCGATACCTTTGCACCGGAAAACGTTAGCCCTCTGGTCACGTATCTGGCATCGCCTGATGCGGGTAATGTCTCTGGTCAGGTGTTTGTGGTTTGGGGCAAGCAGGTGACAGTGATCGACAGCCCGAAAGAAGCGGCCCGTTTTGAAAGCCCTGAAGTTTGGACTCCAGAATCTATGCACAGTTCGCTGGGTGAGTACTTTGCCAATAAAGTACCGGTGCGTGATGGTTTTTCTGTCATTCCAACGGAATAAACAGGGCAGGTGACAGCTATGTCTGACTTAACAACATTTCGTGAAGAAATTCGCTCCTGGCTGAACGACAACTGTCCTGAGTCCATGCGAACACCAGTGACTCAGGAAGAGCAGGTGTGGGGTGGTCGAAACGTTCGCTTTGCCTCCACTGATGCAAAGTTGTGGTTTGATCGTTGTGTCGAAAAAGGGTATTGCGTTCCCGACTGGCCTAAGGAATACGGGGGTGCTGGTTTTGACCGTCAGCAAACCCGTATTTTCAAAGAAGAGATGGCAAGGTTGGGTTGCCGGGCACCTCAGGTGAATCTGGGTATCTGGATGGCTGGGCCGGCGATTCTTGAGTTTGGGACAGAAGAGCAGAAGAGAGAGCATCTACCTAAAATTGCCCGGGGAGAAATTCGCTGGTGTCAGGGGTATTCAGAGCCGGGTGCAGGCTCTGATCTGGCAGGCTTACAGTGTCGTGCAGATTCCGACGGCGATGATTACATGATTAACGGTTCGAAAATGTGGACCTCCGGAGCGGATGAATCCGATTGGGTCTACTGTCTGGTAAGAACCGATTTTGATGCGCCCAAGCACAACGGCATTACTTTCCTGCTGTTTGATATGGCCAGCGAAGGCGTCGATGCCAAACCTATCGAACTGATTACCGGTGAAACCCATTTCTGCCAGACCTTCTTCGACAATGTTCGTGTACCTAAGAAGAATGTGCTGGGCGTTGAAAACCAGGGCTGGACGGTTGCCAAACGGGTTTTGCAGTTTGAACGGAATATGATGTCCGATATGGAATCCTCTGCTGTTCGTGCGGCAGTAACCCCTCGTTCCTCGGCTATTGAACATATTGGTCTGGTGGACGGCAAACTGGCGGATCCCATCTTTCGTCAGGACATTGCCCGTCACGAAATCGCCAAGCGGGCGTTGGATAAAACCCAACAGCGTATGGCGGACGAATTTGCCGAGGGTGTCGGCGATATGAATGTGGCCACTATTTTGAAATACGTGGGAACGGAAGAAGAAAAGCGGAAATATGAGTTGATTCTGAAAATAGCTGGCGAACACGCTTTGGGCTGGAGCGGTGATGCATTTTCCGATGATGGCTTTTCTGATGAGGAGCTTCAGTTAACCAGAGACTGGCTGTCGTCTAAAACCCACAGTATTGCCGGTGGCACCTCGGAGATTCAACTGAACATTATTGCCAAACGTGTATTGGGTCTGCCAGAAAACACGACCGTGGATAAGGGAGGGAAATAACATGTCTTTAGCATTTAATGAAGAGCAACGCTCCCTGAAAGACACTGCCAGAGATTTCGTTCAGGCCAATAGTCCGGTGGAAAGCCTGAGGGAGCTACGGGATTCAAAGGATAAAACCGGCTTCTCAAGAGACATCTGGTCGCAGATGGTTGAATTGGGTTGGGGAGGAATCGTTTTCCCGGAAGCTTACGGTGGTTTTGACTTTGGTGTTAAAGGGCTGGCAGCGTCGATGGAAGAATTTGGCCGTACGCTGGTGGCATCTCCGGTGCTGTCTACGGTGGCGCTATCGGGTTCGGTGATTCTCAATGCCGGGAATGAAACCCAGAAGCAAGAGCTACTGTCATCCATTGCAGCGGGTGAACTTCTGGTGAGCCTGGCTCTGGAAGAAGGCGTACGCCACAACCCAACAACCATCACAACCCAAGCGGAAAAAAACGACAACGGGTTTGTTATTAATGGTCGTAAGACGCTGGTAATGGATGGTCATGTGGCCGATCAGCTGATTGTTGTAACCAGAACCTCTGGGCAATCCGGTGATCAAAAGGGTATCAGTCTGTTTTTGGTGGATGCACAAGCTGTTGGGTTACAGATTACCCGTACTCATCTGACCGATAGCCGGAATTACGCTCGTATCGAACTGAATAATGTTCAGGTGTCCGACAGTGCACTGATCGGGCAGGTTGATGATGGCTTTGAACCATTAGATAAAGCGTTAGATGTGGCTCGCATCTGTCTGTCGGCAGAACTGTTTGGCAGTATTCAGGAAGCTTTCGAGCGAACCATCGAATACCTGAAAGAACGCAAACAGTTTGGTGTGTTGATTGGTACCTTTCAGGGGCTTCAGCACCGGGCCGCGCACATGTATACGGAGATTCAGCTGTGTAAATCTCTGTTGATGGATGCGCTTCAAACATTGGAAACAGGCAAGGAAAAGGCACCTGCTCTGGTCAGTGCCGCAAAAGCCAAAATCGCTGAAACGGCTGAGTTGGTCACCAATGAAGCGGTACAGTTGCACGGCGGTATTGGTGTGACCGATGAATTGGAAATTGGTTTCTTTCTGAAGCGAGCGAGAGTTGCTCAAATGCTTCTGGGGGATGCGCACTTTCATTATGATCGGTATGCGGAGTTGGAGAGCTTTTAACGCTGATTGTCAGGGGGATTCTCAGCTGTTCTCACAGTAAGTCAGGATCAACCCCTGAGAGAATGGCCCTTTATAGTCATAGAGTTATCATAATTTTAAATGAGTACTCTATGACTACATGAAAGCTGAAGATATTAAGAAAATTAGTTTCTGTAAAACTTCATTCGGTAGTTACCGCTTCTGCCATTATCAATTTTTGCTCTGCAGGTCGGGCACTTCTGTACTCTCTTAGAGCATACTTCTCCCATTAAATGATGGCATTGCATTAATATGATGCTGAGCTCCTCGGTGAAGCAAATTTTGCACATATTTTCATCCTGTAGCTCCTCGAGAGTTTTTGGTCCTTCTGACCTTTGCTGATTGCCACTGGCTATAGGTTGTGTAGCTGTTGAAGTTGAAGGCTGTTCTGCAGTATTTGTCATAACAGGGTTTGATGGAGTTAACGAGGTTGCATGCTCTTGGGCTTCGACGCTGGACATCCTGCTAAGAGGGGTTTCTGTGTTCATCTGGAAAACCATTTCACTCACGGTTTCTGCATCAACGGGTATATTTCCACAGAACGTTTTTACGCTATCCTCTTGCTCTCTGGAAAGGGAAAAGCCGTATGCATTACTCACCATCCCAATGAGAAGTCCAAGCTCTTCTGGAGTTCGAAGTGCTGGAGAACTAAATGCAGACAGGCTGGTTTGTCGATGTATTTGAGGTCTTTGCTCAGGTTGTCTTTGTGCTGTATTGCTCCCCCCGGTTGCTTGTGCGACCGGTGCAAATCTGTTGTGGCTATTTGATAACGCAGCCCTGTTAGTTGCTGAAATCGTCCTATTGGTATTATTGATTACATGGAATTCTTCCTGAACTGGTTGTTGATGACCCTGAGAGTTTTGCGTCATATTTTGGGTTAGCGTACTCAATGAAGATCGATCAAATGTTGCATTAGGTCCTATTTGAATGTGGACTTGATTGGCTGAATGACGGTGTGATGATATTGTTGATGTGTTGGATGCTTGAAAGCTGATGTTACGTGACAGTAACGGACAACGTAATCCCATCATCCATGCTCCCGACTCGTGTTCTGTATGAGCTACATCTGTCGGTTCAAAGTTATTAAGGTTTAGACCGCACTGGTTGCATTTAACGGCATCAATCGGGAAGGTCCTGACACCATCTCAACTTTTGCAACGCGGAAGTGGGAAAGAGCTCCGGTATAATAAAAGCCAGATGCAGCCAAATGAATGGGTTGAGAATTATCAGGCCAGTTAACCACTCCAAGAGATGGTGCAAACGAATTTAGGCGGCTTTGTAAATCAGCCATGTTCTGGTTTATTGGTGTCATTGTTGTTTCCCTTAATGATGTTTTGTCTCAGTTACGTTGTAACCTCCAGTTCTGTATACTTTGAGACCTGTAAATGATATTAAAGTTCCATTTATTGAGTCTGCCGTTTGAAATTGGCCATGAAAAATTCGATTTATTGATTGAATACCTCCAGAAAACTCTTGTCAGGATAGGGGGGATCATTAATTCTTGAATAAACCTAAATGCGAATTATTATTAACTGCGTCTTTTTGGCTGGAAGGGCACTAGCGATGCAGGCGTGTTTGAATCAGGTTTCCAGATTGTTTTTCATAAAGACAGCCATTGATCAGGCAGCCACCCATACCGCTTTTTATATGGGTAAAGAGGCAAAACCAATAGAAGCTAAAAAGCTACTTGACTTAGCAAAGGTCGATATCAGTACTGCCATCGATCGTTATGAGGAAATGGGGGGAATTACTATCGAAAGCAGAGTGACACAGCTATTATGCGCAAAGACAGATAAGCGCAAAGACAGAATTCGAAATGAAATTTGCCATACATCAAGTAAGTTTAAAAATGGTGCTCTCTCTGAATAATTGAAACAAAAGAACTTCAATTGTACGACTATTACGCGATGTTCGACTTGCAGATTTTTAACTTTGCATGGAAGTAAGTCCAACTAAAACTTTAAAAGCTGTACCAAAGTGGAGTTTCACTGATTTTTAAGCAGCAGCAATCAGGCTTTCAAACTGAATCGGTGCTTTCCCTGCACTGATATTCAGATATGAACCCATATTGTGTGCCAAAAGCTTCCTGGCTATACGCGAAGTCATATGCCACCTGTCTCGACAACGGCACCTTTCGATTTCAAATTGTTCTGCCAGCTGGCCAATAACTGTTTCAATCCTCCGTCGTACCCGCATGATTAATTTCACAAACGACTTTGGTCTATCATCTTTCATGTTTTTTCTTAGTGGTGTCTGTAGGTCGATACCTAACCCCCGGCAGTCTTCTTTGAACTCTGGTCGTATATACCCTTTGTCACCTAACAAAAGTCCGGCAATGATATCCATCATGTCATAAGCAGCGTCACGCTCATCAATATTAGCGGCAGTCAGCGTAAATCCAACGGGAATACCGCGAGCTTCAACCAGTAGATG
>NZ_LUTV01000006.1:30971-148694 GCF_001646945.1 Endozoicomonas ascidiicola | reverse complement strand
CCTTGACTACAAAACACCTTATGAGGCTTTCAAAGAGTTAACTGGGATTGATGTAAGAAAAGTTATGGGTTATGTATTTATTACTTGAATTCAAGTTGTTAAAATACAACCTTGCTTCAGAGTTTCCATTAAATACCAATGATGGGGATTGCTTCAAATAACAGATTTTTAAAGGGTGCTCTCTCAGTCTGATAACTGACTCATAAGTCCACTTTCTGCTTGCCAGAGAGGATGTTCGTCCAAAGCTGTTCCCATCGGCCCTTACTTTGAATCAGTGATCTTGTATTCAGAAGCACTTCTGCTCCGGTTGCTTTCCATCGCATGCCTGAGGAACAAAGCCTTTGTTTGACCAATGTCTTGCAAGCCGCTTCCGTCACCCCTGAACCTATTGGCCAGTGTCGTTTAATAGCTTGATGATAATTCATCAGCTGATGGTTGTTGGTGAAGTAGGTTACCGCTTTATAACGCTTCTCTATTAGGGCAGTGGTTTTCTTAGGCAGCTCTGCTGACTCAATCTCATGCAGGATCTTTTTAGCACCCCCGCGCTTGTGTTTTAAGCAGTGGAGCCTGTCTTCAAGCCACAGTTTTCGCTTGGCTTTGCTAGTTGGGAAGAGTGCTTCCGCCACACCTCCTAGATATTCCGAGGCGTGGTAAAAGTCGAGTATCTGTCCTGAAGTATGCTGTTTTAAAAAGCGCCAGTTTTCTTTCGCGCCATCAGCAACGCCGATATAAGTTACCTGAGGGTATTTCTGCTTTAACGCTGTTATTTCGTCGTTTAATTTTGTGAGGAAGCTTTCTTTTCCATACTCCGGGGCACTTCCGATATAGATCGTGTGCAACCTGTCACCATCAGCTGAATAAAGACTTAATGTTCCGCACATGGCTTCACGCCAGCCTTCTTCACAAAGCAACATACAGGTGCCATCCAGCCCAATGGCTACCGTTGATACGGGCTTATCAAGTTGAGGAAGGTCATAGTCATGGTCAGCATCGGAATGCTCTTCAATGAGGGCACCAACCCGGTCAGATAGATGCTTGATGTAGGAGTTTGAGAGTGTTCTCTGATGATTAGCCTCGAAATCCTCTTTTACTGCCGGGGCAGGCATTTGGCTATACTTCCATGCGAGAGATTTTGCAAATTTAGGAGTGGCTGATCCGACAATGCCTGCATCTATATCTAAAGGCGACAGTGTGACACCACCTCTGACTCCCTGATAGACGGAACGTTTGAAAGGTATTTTCCCATACATGGACTCATAGTGTTTCAGAACTTTACCCTTATAACTCCACTTTTGTTTATTGACGACAATGGGTTCTTTATTGGCTGGTTCAAAGAGGCCAAGCAGCTCTTGAGTCCCTAGTTGTCCAGCATCGTTAAGTGTTTTTTGCAGACTATTTTCAAGATCAAGCATATTGCCTGCTTCGATAGGGATCTCTATCTGTAGAACGATTTTTTCACGATTGCTGGACACAATTGAAGCAGGCATGGCGGAGTCTATTATGGAAAGCGGTCTCTTATAATAGTCGTACAATTGAAGTTCTTTTGTTTCAATTATTCAGAGAGAGCACCCTTTTAAAGAGTAGACTGCTTTTGCTTCCTGAATTCACCCGGTGTCATATCCGTCCACTTTTTAAAAGAACGATGAAAAGCGCTGGGTTCATCGTACCCCATTAGGGCTGCAATGGAATTAATCGTCAAGTGGGTCCGGTTGAGGTACTCAATCGCGGCATCCCGACGGTGTTCATCTTTCACCTTTTGATAGGTCGTACCTTCATTTTCAAGGCGTCGGCGGAAGGTTCTTGATGACATATTCAGTAGTTCAGCCATTTCATCAAAGGTTGGTAAGCTTCTGGCAAAATTGTTCCCAAGAATGGCGTGGATGCGATCAGTGATGCTTTCGGAATTTTGCTCTTCTTCGATAATCAATAACTTGTAGGGAGCGGTTTGCAGGAAAGTCTCCAGAGACTCTTCGTTGTGGATAAGAGGCGCTTCGAGAACAGATGCATTGATAATCAGAGCGTTTTCCTGCTGTCCAAAGACAACCGGACAGTCGAAATATCGATGGCCAATAAAATCGTTTTGAGGTGGTCCCATCAGATTCACCTGCTTAATGATAATCTGGCTACCAATCAGCCAACAGCAGAATCGGTGCCACATGGAGAGGCTGTTAACAATTTGCAGCTGTTTTTCCAGGTTGATATCCGAGTTGAATTGGTTCGCAGCAGTGGAATAAACCAGTGTGGCATCATCACTGCCTTTTTGTTGCTTATAAGGAGGCACAGGTTTGATGTTAAGACCATGGAAGCCGTAAATCATAGATGCAAACTCAGTGGCTCGATCCATGGCTTTTCGTAACGTGTTGCAGTGAATGATGGTGTAACAGAGAATTCGGAAAGTGCCAGGAGGTACTTTAAAATCGGTGCCGAGGCCAAAAGCTTCATCTTGTAAAATATCGGAGATGCGGCGAAACAGTTTGCTGAACGTCAATGTGGGTATTTCAAAACTTTCATCCGGCGCTAACTCCAGCGGATTAAACGACAGCCCTGCATCTTCAATCAACTCATGAACATCGTAACCCTGCTCCTGGGCAACCCTGAGAATCAAACGGGCATACTTTGCAGGCATTAAGTATTCGGTCATGGTTTGTACTGCCGGTTGTTATTTTCATATCCTTACTACTGGTGGTGATGTTAGCGGGAAACGGTGTTTTGAACCAGCAGTAGAGAGAGGATTTACGTGAATCTATTGGTTGCTAAGTTCAGTTGCGAAAGGTCTAATTATTAGTAACCTGAATAATATTCATGTTTGTGTTGATATCATGACACATTTCCCCGAGTATTAATGGGATAAAAATTTTATAAAGTAAGTACCATGGCAGGTGAGAAATGAGAGTCATCCAGCACCTTAATTTTGACTGGAAGTTTTGCCCCGATTTTAAAGAAGAATTTATATCGCCGGCTTATGATGACAGCACCTTTGGGCTTGTGCAGATTCCCCACACTAATAAAGAGCTGCCTTACAACAACTTCGATGAAAAAAGCTATCAGTTTGAAAGTTGTTACCGTAAGACACTTCACGTCGAATCTTACCTAAAAGGTCAGCCCGCAATTCTGCATTTTGAAGGGGTGATGACCTATGCTCGCCTTTTCCTTAATGGCTATTTTGTGACGGAACACAAAGGTGGTTATACGCCGTTCAACGTCGATGTTTCCCGCTATTTAAAATATGGCAAGGATAACCAGCTGGTGGTTTATGTGGACTCCCGCGAGCGCAAAGAGATCCCACCCTTTGGTTATGTAGTAGATTATCTGACCTACGGGGGGATTTACCGGGAAGTCTGGATGGAGTTTACCGGCCCGGTGATGGTCGAGAACTGCCATGTTCGAACCCGGAATGTACTCAATACTGAAAAATTGTTGGATTTGGATCTCTATCTTGAGAATAAAACTGGATTAAATTCAGCGATCACGGCTCAGTGCTCCCTAATGAAAAACGATCTTCTTGTGGATCAGTTTCAAAGTGTTGTTTTGCTGAATGGCGAGCTAACTCAGCAGGTTGAAATACAACAAAAGATAGAAAATGTTGAGCTTTGGGACACCGAGAATCCACACTTGTATGACCTGGTTATCCAGTTGTACGACAACGGATTATTGTTGGATAAGAGTCAGTATCGTTTTGGTTTTCGTGAAGTGGAATTCCGGGTGAATGGTTTTTATCTGAATGGCCAGCCACTGAAGATTTGCGGTTTAAACCGACACCAGTCCTTTCCGTATGTGGGCTATGCCATGCCAAAGCGTGCCCAGTATAAAGATGCTGAGATTCTGAAGCATGAGCTGGGGCTGAATACGGTGCGACTTTCTCATTATCCCCAAAGTCAACATTTTCTGGATCGTTGCGATGAGCTGGGTTTGCTGGTGTTTAATGAAATTCCGGGTTGGCAGCACATTGGTGACAAAGGTGAGTGGTGGGATATTACACGACAGCATGTGAAAGAGATGATTCGCCGGGATTGGAATCGGCCCAGCATTTTTATCTGGGGTGTCCGAATTAATGAATCCGAAGATTGTGATGAACTCTATGAGATGACCCAGCGTATCGCCAAAACGTTGGACGATACACGACCAACGGGCGGTGTCCGTTGTCGTAAAGACAGCCATCTTATTGAGGATGTCTACACCTACAATGACTTTGTCCATAATGGACAAACGCGAGGGCTGGACAAGCCCGAATCGGTTATCGGCCATAAAGCTCCCTATTTGGTGACGGAACACAATGGGCATATGTTCCCAACCAAATCCTTTGATTCTCAAGAGCATCGATTAGAGCACGCACTGAGACACCTGAGGGTTTTGGATGCCATGTATGCCGACGATGGTATCAGCGGTGCCATTGGCTGGTGCATGTTTGATTACAACACCCATAAAGATTTTGGCAGTGGTGATCGCATCTGTTACCACGGTGTGATGGATATGTTCCGTATTCCAAAGTATGCCGCGGCAACTTATGCGGCTCAGCAAAATGAAACACCCTATTTGCAGGTGTTGAGCAATATGCGGATGGGGGATTATCCGGGCAGTGAATTAAGTGATGTGCATGTGTTCACGAACTGTGAATACATAAAACTCTATAAGAATGACCAATTCATCGAGACGTTTTATCCGGCCAGGAAGCAGTATCCCCATGTACCCAATCCGCCCATTATTATTGATAACCTGATTGGCAATCTGATAGAAGAAAATGAGACGTTCAGTAAAAAAGACAGTCGACTGATAAAAGAAATTCTCATTGAAGTTGGCAGGGTTGGTATTGAAAGCCTGCCTTTGATGAGCAAACTGAAAATGCTGTATCTATTAAAAAAGAACCGAATGCAGCTCAGTGATGGCGTGGCACTTTACAGTAAATACGTTGGCGGCTGGGGTGACTCGGCAACAACTTTTCGAATAGAGGGTTACCAGAATAATCAGAAGGTCTGTGAGCAGAGTTGTTTGCAGTCCTTTGAGCAGCGATTGGATGTTCAGGTAGACGATACAGCCTTGCAGGAAGAGGCAACTTACGATGTCACCCGCTTTGTGGTTCGATGTGTCGATGAAGGCGACAATGTTATGCCCTATGCCAATGATGTGTTGTCGATTTCAACCAAGGGACCTATCGAAGTCATTGGGCCGGGGCATATTGCTCTGGTTGGCGGAGGAGTGGCATTTTGGGTGAAAACTACCGGTTTAAGTGGCGAAGGGTTGGTAAACATTAGTAATGAGCGTTTTGGTGAAGTTGAACATCGACTCACAGTCACAGGACGTGTAGATTTATCACCACATTTACCATCATATATATCACCACAAACAGTGAAGCCTCAGCTGGAAGCTCTGGCAGAATAATTGAGAACGTTAACTTATGAGTGAAACGGCCGCCCCTGTTAAAAAACAAGCTCGTCGAAATCCAAGCCAGAAGCGAAGCAGAACTCGGGTGGATGCGATATTAAATGCCACTCGCGATATCGTCAGCGAAAAAGGGGCAGGTGGTTTAAAAATCCACGAGCTGGCGGATCGGGCAGGGGTCACACCAAGCTCGATTTACCAGTATTTTCCCAACAAACGGGCCATTCTTCAGGCACTGGATAAGCGATATATCGATACCACCAATGAGTTGATTAGGGTGTCGCTGTCGGGTATTGAAAATCTGGATCAGGGTTTTGATGCCCTTGAGCAAATGTTGGATGAATATTACGAGTGGTATAAATCAGAACCGGTGATTACTGATATTTGGTATGGTCTGGCTTCTGACAAAGTCATGAATAACAGTGAGCTTCAAGTGAGTCGCGATTCTGCGGGTATCATTATGGAAGCACTATCCCCTTTTGTGGATGAGAGCAAGCTGGCAGAGCTGGAAAGCTATGCATTGCTGATGACGCATCTGGCAGGAAACACCATCCGACTTTGTTTAATGACGGAAGAGGCTGAGAGCAGAAAACTGCTGTCGTCGTTTAAAATGTTATTGAGAAATATGAGTCAGACGCTTTCATCATTATCGTAATACCGAACTACAGATAGAGGTCATGCACTTACTGTTATCGCGGTACTGAGTGGGTGACAGAGTCATGTATTTTCGAAACATGCGGGAAAACCCGTGAACATCGTCATATCCCACTCTGCATGCCACCACCTCGACGGAGATGGGTGGCTGCTGTCGTAATAGTTCGCAGGCGCGTCGCATTCTGAAGGTGGTGAGGTAACTCTTCAGTGACTGGCCGTATTTCTCCCGAAAGAGGCTGCTCAGGTGTTTTCGGCTGATGCCAATGTTGCAGGCAATGTCATCCAGAGCCACTTTCTGGTCATAGTGCTTGCTGATGTACTGGTGAGCATGTTCAAGATAATAATGACTGCGCTGAGGGGAGACTGGCACTGGGTTGTGTTCGGGTTGGTTTTGCTGCATTAACCCAAGAAATCGGTAGACCTCGCTAAGAAGTGATAGAGGGTTGTGCCTTTCCTGTGCTGTTGCTTTCATCAATGTTTTTAATGAATCAATCAGCTTATTCTGATGAGCATCGGAGTAATGGACAACTGACTGATGATTATCAAACCCTGCATGATTAAGGATGCTTTCTGCAAGTTGGCCTTGAATACCAATCCAGCAGTAAGACCATGGGGTGTTTTTATCTCCCTGATATCGGGCATGGGTGTCAGGGCGGATTAGAAATACATCGCCTGATTGCACATCGATGGTTTGTTGATGGCTGGCGTTATCCAGCTGAAGTGTACCACCGCCATCATAAACGACATGCAACAGGAAATGATCTTTTGGGTTGGCGGTATGACTGGCTGTGGATCGAACATGTTCACCGCAGTGATAGAGGATAATATCCTGGGCGCAGAACGGTGTTTTTTCAAAATAATGTTCTGTTGGGGTGTGCGTGGTTCTGTAGTAATTCTGACTTTTTGCCAACATCTTCCGACATTCCACCATTCAGTCTGAGGTTTCCGCTCCCTATAGTAGTACCAGACCATCATTATAAATAAAACATGTCGTTTACTGGGGAGTCATTGTTATGCCAAAAATCACCATGATTGGTGCCGGAAGTACCGTGTTCGCCAAGAACCTGCTTGGTGATTGTATGTCCAGCCCGGTATTAGAAGACAGTCATTTTGCTCTCCATGATATTGATCAGAAGCGGCTCGAGCAGACCGCTCAGATTATGGAAGCAATCAGTCGTTCATTTGGTTCGAAAGCCACCATTACCACACACCTTGATCGTAGAGAAGCGCTAAACGGGGCGGATTATGTGTTCAATGCTATTCAGGTGGGTGGTTACAAACCAGCGACCGTGATTGATTTTGAGATTCCTTCCCGCTATGGCTTACGCCAGACCATTGGCGATACATTGGGTATTGGCGGCATCTTCCGTGGTCTTCGTACTATTCCGGTCATGCTGGATATCGCCCGGGATATTCAGGAGCTGTGCCCAAAAGCGTGGTTACTGAACTACACGAATCCTATGGCCATAGTTACAGGCGCCATATTAAGGGCAACTGACGTAAAAACAGTTGGTTTGTGTCATAGCGTACAGTGTTGCGTGCCTGAGCTGCTAAAGCCGCTGGATATTCCAGTGGAAGGCGTAAAGTGGAAGATTGCTGGTATCAATCATATGGCCTGGTTGTTGGAGATCACCCGTAATGGCGAAGACCTGTATCCGCAGATCAAAAAAATGGCTGAAACGCGCAGTAAAACGGGTAAGCATAATGACATGGTTCGCTATGAGCTGATGAAGCGCTTTGGTCACTATGTGACAGAGTCCAGCGAGCACAATGCAGAATACAACCCTTATTTTATCAAATCATCCGCGCCAGAGCTGATCGAGCGATTTAATATTCCCCTTGATGAATATCCTCGCCGTTGTGAAGAGTATGAGCATTTATGGGCGGGCATTGAAGCCGCACTCGGTGGTATGTTAACTGAGGATATGGAATCGCAGTTAATGACGTTGCTCGATGAAAGTACGGCTAATGAGGTTAAAGGCCTATTACAAGCCTGGCGCAAAGGTGATGCTTTGCCTCACACTCGTTCTGAAGAGTATGCGTCCTATATGCTAGAGGCGATGGAAGCTGGTGCACCGTATACCTTTGGAGGCAATGTACTGAATAAAGGGCTGATCACTAACCTGCCGGAACATGCGGTGGTAGAAGTCACTTGTCTTGCAGATCAAAACGGCATTACACCGACGTTTGCGGGCGCACTTCCGCCTCAACTGGCTGCGTTGAATCAAACGAATATTAATGTTCAGGATTTGACCATAGAGGCAGCACTGACTCAACGCAGAGAGCATATTTATCACGCCGCCATGCTTGATCCACATACGTCGTCGGAGTTAACCATGGATCAGATTGTTAACCTGTGTGACGACCTTATCAATGCTCATCGGGACTATTTACCAGAATATAAATAAAAGATGAATATTATTCAGGTTTATATTGACATTATACGATGATGGTCAGATGATGAAGACAACATAACTATAAAATACGTCGTTGCATGCATATGTCTGATCATCTCAATATTCCTGATGATTTTCTGATAGGCACCGCGACCGCTGCCTATCAAATTGAAGGTGCCGTCGCTGAAGATGGCCGTGGCCCAAGCATTTGGGATACATTTTGTCATACACTGGGCAAGATTGATCATGGTCACACTGGCGATATTACCTGTGACCATTACCATCGTTATCAGGAAGATGTGGATATTATGAAGCAGCTTTCCATGGACGCTTATCGATTTTCCATCTCCTGGTCACGAATATTTCCCGAGGGCAAAGGTAAGGTAAACCAGAAAGGTTTGGCATTTTACGATCGCCTTGTGGACTCTTTACTGGAAGCGGGTATTACGCCGTTTACCACACTCTTTCACTGGGATACTCCAGAAGCGCTGTATAAGGAAACCGGCGGTTTTGCCGGTCGTGACACCTGTTATCACTTTGCTGATTACACAAGGACTGTCGTTAATCATTTTGGTGATCGCATTAAAAACTGGATTACCGTCAATGAACCCTGGGAGCACGCGACGTTTGGCCATCTGTTTGGCCACCATGCTCCCGGTAAACGGAATCCATGGGCCTTCTGGCGCACCATGCATCATATTCTTCTGGGTCATGGTTTGGCGATGCAGGCCATACGCAGCGAAGACAGTGAGGCGCAGGCCGGTTTGACTCTGAGTTATACACCCATGCACACCAGAGGTACGCGGCCGATTGATCGGGATGCAGAAAAAACAGCCAATGCTTTTATGAATGGCATTGCTTTTGATCCGGTCTTTAAAGGTCAGTATCCCGAGGTAATGTGGAAACGGTTTCGCTGGTTTCGTCCGCCCGTAAATGAAGGGGATTTTGATATTATTCAAACACCCACAGATTTCACAGGTCTTAACTATTACAGCCGAGAATTTGTAAAAGGCAATCGTCTTGTACCTGGGTTGAGAGGTTCCTTTGTTCCCAGAAAACCAGAGCCAGACCCATATCAATACACGGCCATGGATTGGGAGATTTATCCGGAAGGGTTCAGCCAACTATTGATGATGATGAAGGAAGAGTACGGCAATCCGACAGTGTACATCACTGAAAACGGTGCTGCTTACTTTGATGAAGAGCGTGGTGGTCAGGTGAATGACGATCCTCGCGTACAGTATCTGAAAACTCATATTCAGGAAGTGCTGAAAGCGAAAGAAAAGGGCGTTGATGTCCGTGGCTATTTTGCCTGGTCATTGCTTGATAACTTTGAATGGGCCAAGGGCTATAGCACCCGTTTTGGTTTGGTTTATGTGGATTTTGACAGTGGCCGGCGCACCATCAAAGATTCCGGTTATTGGCTACAACAGCAAATTGCACGACGTGGTACTTTGCAATCAAAGCAGAATAATGCGAGTTTGTGTTCAGAAAATCAGGAGGCTGTCCGAGAATAGCGCCCGTAGCGAGGATGGCAGAAAATTGAGGATAAAAATTCGGTTTTGTGAGGAGAATAGCGCGCTATTTGACGAACAAAACCGAAATTTCAGACCAATTTGCTGCCACCGCAGTAGGGCAGTCTATTCTCGGACAGCCTCCTAGCCATTTCCTAACAATAAAAATAACAGCGGGATGGGGGATAAGTGATGGAAAATACAATGAGAGTGCCACGGTGGCGGTTGGTGTTGTACTCCTTTGGTAATTTTGGGTGGATGCTGACAGCATTCTGTTTTATGTCAGTGATCAATTACTTCTACTTTCCCCCGGTGATCGATGGTGTTGAACCGATACCCGAATTAATTACCAGAGCACCAGTATTTATGGGGCTGACGTTACTCGGCCTTATTATTGCCATTTCTCGTCTGTTTGATGCCATTACTGATCCAATCATTGCCAACATGAGTGACCGGTCGGTGCATAAATTTGGCCGTCGTCGTATTTTTATGGCGTTCTCTCTCGTGCCTTTTGCTATTTGCTCGGTGTTAATTTTTACACCACCAGATACGGTGCCAACCATCACCAATGCAATATGGGTTGTGGTGTTTGGTATTCTCGCTTATCTGTTTATGACTATGTACGTCATGCCTTATACGGCACTGATTCCGGAGCTGGGAAAAACCTCTGCAGATCGCGTTTTTATTGCAACAGCCAACTCGGTTGCCTGGGCATTGGCTTTTGCAACAGGGCAATTGATCTGGGTGATCAAAGATGTGCTTGAAGCATCAGGGATGGATGCTATGACGGCCATCAGAATCTGTGCTGGTCTGTTCGCATTTCTGGGTGCACTGGCTATGCTGGTGCCGATTCTGGCGATTGATGAGAGCAAGTACTGTGAAGGAAATACCTGCTCTGAACCTGTGTTCGGGGCGATGAGATCCGCATTTAAAAATCCGGATTTCAGAGTATTTACCATTGCCAACGTAGTCACTTTTATGGCGACGTTCTTTTTGGAAACTGGCGCCATCTATTATGTGACGATGTTAATGGGGTTGGATGAAGCCACAGCATCATTAATTATGATCGTTATGTTTGGTTGCAGTTTTGCCTGCTACCCATTTGTGGTCAAACTGACCCGAAAAATCTCTAAACGTAACATGCAGATTTTTGCGGTAGTTCTACACGGTTTATTATTTGCGTTGCTGCCATTATGTGCCGTTCTACCCGATGCTGCTTTGACCGGTTGGGTGCTGATTCTGTTGTTGGCGATTCCAACGGCCATCAATAGCATTCTCCCCACAGCGATTATGGCGGATATTGCCCGCTCCGATGGCAATCGAACTGGTAGTTATAAGGAAGGTGTCTTCTTTGGTGCCATGAACTTCAATATTAAAGTGGCAACGTCTGTTACCAGTCTGGTTTTCCCATCTTTGTTGATTATTGGCAGCAGTAGTGGCACACCAAGCACTCTGGGGGTTTCCATTACAGCTTTTGTTGGTGCTGGCTTCTGTTTTATCGCCGCCATTGCTTTAAAGTTTTACGACGAAGATCGTGTTAATCAACATCTTGATGATCTGGTGGAAGAGCCTGTATCGGAAAAAGAGATGACACAATCAATAGCCTGACCATCGCCTGATCAGGCATTCTTGAACCTATATAATAATCAAAATAAAGGTTGAGATGATGACAGTGTTTTCCAGAACGCTCGCTGTTATGACCACCATCAGTACCATCGGGTTGCTGATGTTTCTGGTCATGTTTCTACTGTTTAACGCATCGGGTATCGAAGCGTTGGCTGCACTGACGGCATTGGCCGTGATTTATGGTGCGGTTTACGGTTTCACGTCCCTTCGAGTCATCAAAAGTTTGTGGACAGACCGTTCAGAAATTGAGAAAAAACCAAGTCGCTCGCTGCCATACTTTGTTGCATTTACGACCGTTGCCGCATTGTTAGTAATGGTGTTTTTAGACAGTGTCCTTTACGACTATTTTCAACCGGTCAGTATCTTTGATGAAGTGATTGCTGCTCTGGGCGTAGCCTGGGGCTTTCTGGCGATTGTATTGGTGCTCAGTGCCTTTATGGTTCGAAAACTGTCGAGATTGGTCGCTCACAGAATGGCAGCTCTTGCTGTGGTGGCGTTGGCAGGTTGGCCGTTAATGGCAACGACGGAGTGGATTAATGATCCGGAGTATCATCCTGACCTGACTGTGGTTAATGATGTGTTTGTCGGTGGTGAGAATGGCTATGCCATTTATCGCATTCCCGGCATGCTGATCATACCGGCGGGAAGTCGTTTGTCTTCCGGAGAAGTTCTAAACTCTGACCGTCTTCTGGCGATTGCAGAAGCCCGGCGCGATGGCGCTCTGGATAATGGTGTTATCGATCTGGTGCTGAAGATCAGTGATGACGGTGGACGATCCTGGAATGAACAGCAGGTTGTTTGTCGATATGAGGTTGGGGATGCCCGAGGTAAGTGCGGAAACCCGACGCCAGTTTTTGAGCAAACAAACGGTATTGTCTTTCTCGCTCATAACATCAGTGGTATTGACGGTATGACACCGGTCATGATCTCCAGCCCTGACGGTGGTAGTAGCTGGAGTGAAAGAATCGTGCTGCCTTATGACGATCTTATTTTTGGTCCGGGTCATGGTATTCAAAAATCTAAAGCACCTGCGATTGGTCGTATAGTCGTGCCGGGCTATCAGGTTCAAAAAGGCGGCAATCGTGCACTGGTATTACTCAGCGATGATCTGGGTCAGAACTGGCGTAAAAGTGAGTTACTGAATGATGGTGATGAGTCGGCTGTCGCAGAGCTTGAGGATGGCAGTATCTATCTTTCTACCCGTCAGCATGCGGCTCTTGGACGAGCACCGGCGCCTAATGGTCGATGGATGAGTACTTCTGATAACGGTGGCATCAGCTGGCTTGATGTGAAAAAGGACGTGGCATTGTACACACCGGTTTGTCAGGCCTCAGTGCTGGAATACGGTCAAAAGGGTTTACTGTTCTCTAACCCTGCCCACACCAAGGCTCGGGTAAATATGACGGTGCGACTGAGTAACGATCAAGGCAGTAGTTGGGATACCAGTGTTTCTGTCTACCCAGGTGCATCGGGCTATTCTGATTTAGGCGCGCTTTCCAATGGCGACGTGGCGGTGTTGTTTGAAAATGGCAGAATGTCGTATTCCGAAAAAATCACACTGGCCTTACTCCCTGAGCAAATGCTCAATGATGGTTAATTCTAGAATATAAATTTGAATCTATGGCAGTAATAGAAAGCGGTGTTAGAGCGCCGCTACCTCGTATACCCAGGTGGCGATTGGTGCTTTTTTCCTTTGGTCATTTTGGCTCGACACTCACGGCATTCTCCATGGGGATTGTTTTGAGTTACTTTTATTTTCCGCCGGTGGTCGAAGGGCAGACAGAAATTCCGGAGTTGCTTCCCCGTATTCCCATTCTATTTGGGCTGACTGCACTGGGTATCATCACCGCAATCAGTCGTGTACTTGATGCGTTTTCCAGTCCTTTTATTGCTAACCTGAGTGATCGCTCACAAAGCCGCTTTGGCCGACGTCGCTTATTTATGATGATTGGTTTTGTACCTTTTGCATTGACGTCAGTGGCAACCTTTTTTCCACCGGACGATGCGGCATCCTCCTTGAACATTATTTGGGTGGCAGGCAGTGTTCTGCTTTTTTATCTGTTCATGACGCTGTATGTGGTGCCCTACGGTGCATTGATTCCCGAGTTAGGAAAGACGGCAGATGATCGGGTATTTCTGGCAATGATGAGTGCTGCTGCCTGGGGCGTCGCTTTCTGTGTTGGACAAACGCTGTGGTTCTTTAAAGGGATTCTGGAAGGATATGGAATGACCTCTATTGAGGCACTTCAGCTGATTGTGGTTTGCTTTGCATTGTTGGGCACGATCTGCATGTTTGTACCGCTGGTGGTTATTGATGAACGTCGGGATTGTCATGGGCGCTCTGCCAGCAAGGGCGCTTTGAAATCCATGGGAGAAGCATTAAAGAACAAAGACTTTAGGGTCTTTGTCATCGTGAATTGTTTGACGTTGATGGCCACCTACTTTCTGGAAACCGGTGCCGTTTATTATGTAACCATGCTGCTTGGTTTGGAGGAGCAGTGGGCAACACCGTTTATGGTGGCGATGTTCTTTGCCAGTTTTGCCCTGTATCCGCTGGTAGTTCGTTTAACCCGTTTTTATCCGAAGAAGCATATCTATATCGTTGCCTTGATGCTGGAAGGGGCAGTGTTTTCCATGATTCCTTTTGCGCCCTCAGTGACTTATCCATTGGTAGTGGCGGGCTTGATCGTCTTGTTGGGGGCAATTCCCATCGCAGTAACGAGCATTATTCCAGCAGCTATGATGACCGATATTACGCTCTCCGACACCCGTCGTACGGGTGAGCATAAAGAAGCCACCTTTTTTGGGCTGCAAAGCTTAAATGTGAAACTGGCGGGTTCTGTTACCAGTTTGATTTTCCCTTCGCTGTTGATTATTGGCAGCAATCATGGGCAGCCCACAGAGCTGGGTGTTTCCTTAACGGCCTGGATTGGTTGCAGCTTTTCTTTTATTGCCTGTGGCGTCCTGTTTCTGTACAACGAAGAAAGAGTGAATAAATATCTTAATGAGGCGATGGATTGAATAAGCAGTTTTGATAATAATGAATCACCTGATTTCTTTGATGAGCCTATTATATGAAAAGTAAAATAGCACTGTTCCTGGCTTCAATGGCGCTGGCAATGACTCCCTTCGTATCTGCGCAGCAGACTCTACCGGTTGTGACCACTTACAAATCACCTACCTGTGGTTGCTGTTCTGATTGGGTCAAGCATATGGAAGAGAATGGTTTTACAGTGAAAGTCCACAATGCACAGGATATGGGTAAGTATAAACAGATGGCCAATATTCCCTATGGTGCTGGCTCCTGTCATACCTCATTTGTTGGTGATTATGCTGTGGAGGGTCATGTACCCGCTTCGGATGTTTTGAAAATGCTGACAGAGAAACCCGATTTTCGAGGTCTGACGGTACCGGGAATGCCCATGGGGTCTCCCGGTATGGAGTATGGAGACCGTAAAGACCCATACACTACTTTTGCGTACCAAGAAGACGGCAGTATTAAATTATTCATGTCGCACTAAGCGGCTGACCGATAATAGGTATCCGGTCATATGGGGAGCGTATGAGTCAGAAAATATGGCTTCATCATATGGTTGGGAACTTATACCAATTCTGTTTTTAAATTATGGGCTGCGCAGCTATTTTGACCGACTGGATCTGCGTTGAAACTCCTCTCCATAGCTAACACCCACAGGGCGTAAAGGCTATGACTCGTCTCTACGCCTTTATGCCCTCGGGTATTGCCCAGTCGACCAAAATAACTTGCTCGTTCCAAAATTTAAAAACGCCATTGGTATTACAAGATCTTTATGAATTCCGATAAGGTAAAAATAAAAGGATAACGTCCGATACTGAAAGCAATCATTTTCTCTATAAACGCAATGGAGTGTGTTATGAAATTGAATGTAGATACTGATCGGATCTTAGATACTAACCGGCGATTCCATGATGAGGTAGAAGCTCAGACATACGACGAAAGAATGGGGGTGAGTTTTACGCCATCGACCAGGAATAAGCTGATTTCTGAGTTAGAGCGGGTCGCTGTCAATCCACTGAAGAAGGAAGGTAAAGTGGTAGATGTCGGTGCTGGAACGGGGAATCTGGCAGTGAATCTGGCGACTACAGGCTGGTATGATAAGGTCATCGCCGTTGATATCAGTAAAGTGAGTCTTGATGTCGCCCTCGAGAATGCCCGGAACGTTGGAGCTGACATAGAAACGTGTGTTTCCGATATGATACGACTGCCTTTTGATGATAATAGTGTTGAGCTCATTGTTGGCTGTGCATTTCTTCATCACCTTCCTCACCCAGATCAGTTTCTAATAGAAGTTCATAGGGTGCTAAAGCCAGGAGGGCAGGTAGTGATCATTGGCGAGCCTACCTGGTTTGGTGCGTTGGCAATCAATTTGTTGAAGATGCCTTTAGTACTTTTGAATAAGCTCTATATGTTCCTGAAGCGAAAATCGACCACCCGATTGCGTTGGGAGCATGACTGCATTGATGTGCATAACTTTACCAGAGCGGACGTTCACCGCTTTATAGAACCTTTTGAACAGGCCAAAGTGACAACAGAAGGGTTTTTAGAGCCTATTATCGGTCAATCTTTATTGGCACCCATCCGGTTGGTGTTGCCGTCAGACTCGTTGGCTGTCAGATTCCTTGAGGCGATACAAAATGTCTGTCGGATCGTTGATGAGAAAATCGCCAGGTATCTAATACCAAAGTTCTGTCGTGTGTCTTTGAAATTCAGTTGCTCAAAATAAGGCCCTTCCTGTCAGATAACCTGGTTGTTCAGCATATAATACCAATTCTGTTTTTAAATTATGGGCTGCGCAGCTATTTTGAACGACTGGATCTGCGTTGAAGTTCCTCGCCATAGCTATGGCTATGACTCGTCTCTTCGCCTTGCCCAGTCGCCCAAAATAACTTGCTCGCTCCAAAATTTAAAAACGCCATTGGTATAAAATATATCCTGAAGTAGGTTGACGACTTTCCCGGGGATGTATAAAACACGGTATTCCTGTAGACGCCATGAGAGTGAATATGCTCAGCAAACTTCAGCGCTATGATGCCATCATTTTTGATATGGATGGCACTTTGATTGACTCAATGCCTTCCCACCTCGATGCCTGGAAGAAAACATCAGAAATTCATGGTTTTCCCTATGATCGCCAATGGCATCATTCTCTTGGCGGTGTGTCCACGGAGAGAACCGCTGAAATGATCAGTGAGCGTTATAACCTGACTCTGGATGCGGAAAAGGTGGCTGAAACCAAGCGACAGTCGCTGGAAGATATCTTTCAGGGGCCCGTGCTGATCGAGGAAACGTATCAGGTATTACTGGCTGCAGAAGGTAAGAAAAAACTGGCGGTCGGAACCGGCGCTCTGCGTGGAGATGCGTTAGCATTATTGAATGAAGTGGGTGTGCTGGGTCGTCTCGATACGTTGGTCACCGTGACGGATGTCAACAATGGCAAACCGCATCCGGAGACGTTTCTGAAAGCTGCGGAGCAGATGGGCATTGAGCCAAAACACTGCCTGGTTTTTGAGGATACTGAGCTTGGACGACAGGCAGCTACCTCAGCTGGAATGGACTGTGTGCTGGTGGTGAATGGCCAGTTGCAATGGCCTGAATAAACCAATTTATAAGTAGTTAACCACCTGAAATCATATTTTCTGACTCATTGATCAGGCCCTCTGACTGCGTTGCAACTCTGGTCACATAGCTCGCTATGCTCCCGCCGTTGCGCCTTGCAGAGAACCTGGTCAACAAGCCAGAAATATTCGGTTCCAAATGGCAAACTACTCAAACCTACAAAATTTTATAAACCACAATAATGTGCAAAAGCCGTATATGTCACTACTGAAAAAAGCCATGGCATCTCTTTCTATTGGTGCTACTAAAGTTGACGCTGTTTTAAAGCAACCGGAATTAGTTCCTGGAGAACGGGTCGATTTCAATATCTATGTGAAGGGCGGAAGTGTCGAGCAGCAAATTGATAATATTTATCTCGATATTTGCTGTCAGTATTTTGAAGAGATTGAAAGGAATAAAGGTAATGGTGACGAATCGGTTAAGGAGAAAGTAAAACAAGTTTACTCCCTCAGTGAGTGGTCACTACCAGAGTCGTTTATTATTGCGGCGGGCGAGGAGCGGGTTTTCAAAGACAGTTTTACGTTGCCTTGGAATACACCTATTACCTTGGGGGAAGGTAAGGTGTGGCTGGAAACTGGTCTGGATATCCAGTTCGCTATTGACCCATCGGATACGGATCTACTGGTGGTCAGGCCTGATCCATTGTTGCGTAGTTTGTTCGAAGCGCTCATGGGATCTGGTTTACAACTCCGTCAGGCAGAATGCGAAGCGGCAAAAGGTTTCGAGCTACCGTTTGTGCAGGAGTTTGAATTTGTGCCGGTATCCGGAAAATTCCTCGGGCGCTGGCGAGAGCTTGAGGTGGTTGCCTGGCGGGACGAGAAGCGACTGAAACTGTGGTTTGAAGTGGATCGTCAGCAACGGGGTTTATCTGGCATGCTATCCAGCTTACTCGGCAGGGGGGAGCTGAAGAGGCATCTTGAGATTTCTGCTGACGCCTTACCTGCAGATCTGGGTCAGCAAGTCATTGCTTTTCTGGATCAGACAACCTGATACCCTGGGAGCCTGACCGAGAATAGACTGCCCTACACGGCAACTGCCCTTGGGTTGCATTTATGCCCTTGGGTACTAGCTCCTGCATCCATGCAGTCGTACGGTGGTAGTAAATTGGTCTGAAAAATCGCTACCATCCTCGCTATGAGTGCTATTCTCTGTCAGCCTCCTAGCCAGCCAGTTTTAGGGATTAAATTGGTCAGTTTGGCTGCTTCGGAAATGTTCATGATCATGGATCCATTTTTTCACTGACCAAGATTACTTTATATTCCTATGGCAGAACTATTCTGGTAGATGACAATTTCCATTCGAACTATTCAGGAGAAAGCGAATCAGTGCCAGTATATCCGGATTGTCAGGGTTATCTTTAAACAGCTTTAATAGTGTATCCGTCATGTGCATACATTGACTTTGTAACGTACCAGTGAAGCCCGGGCGTGAAAAGTAAATATAAAATGGCAGCAGCAGGCCGCCCGCAGCACCTGCGAGGTATGAACTATTGTGCATTGCTGCAACCGCAGAAAATCTGTCGCCTGTGGTGGCATAAGTCATGACGCCGGTCATTAGTGCAGCACCCAGATTCGCAGCTATTAAAACAGAGATAGGTTTGACCAGATCATGCCATGTGTGTTTAATGGATTTGGGATCTATCCTGGCTGCAATAGCAGAAAGGCCTCCCAGGGGCAGTCCTACCCACCATGTTGAAATGGTGCCCCAGAGCAGCGCGTACAGAATTCGAGATTCTGAATGGTATACCCACGGAAAATGTTTAAGTGTTACCAGTCCATGATGAGTCAGGTTTAGGTCAGAGAAATAGCCGAAATGGATTTGAGTGGTGATCAAATCATGAATAATGCCATAGCTGGTTGCCGCCAGAACCCCCATGCCCGTTATTTTACCAATTTCGATGAGCTCATCACCCCAGGTCAATGATTGTTCCTGAAACTTCAGGTCAGAATAAAGAATGAAATCCTGATCTTTAAGTATGAGGTTTTCGATCGTTTCAGGGTCGATATATGAGACGTTATCAAGCAAGTGGGACAGTGATATTGCATCTGGCATCGTTGATTCCTGTGCCCAGGATATTGAAGCAAACAGAGGGAGTGAAAATACCAATACTCGAAATAATAAAAAGGGAGGTTTCATTTCAGATTTCTATCACTAAAGAATAAATACAGTAATGTAAGACACAGGCATCATGAAATGGTTCAACCCTGCACTGGTATATGCCAGCGCAGGGATTGGCATTACTTCTTATCAGCGTACTTCATTGAGTCCAATGCCACAGCGAAGATAATAATTCCGCCTTTAATAATGAACTGCCAGTATGGGTTGATACCGATGTAGGTCATACCATAGTTGATAATGGTGAAGATCAGTACTCCGGTGACTACGCCCTTAATGCTACCCACACCACCTGCGAAGGAAACACCACCCACCACACAGGCGGCAATGGCATCCAACTCGTAGAGGAAACCGAGGTTGTTGGTGGCTGAACCGATACGTCCCGCTTCCAGCAGACCGGCAAAGGCATAGAAGACGCCAGACAACGCATAGACTTTCAGCAGAGTAAGAGGCACGTTAACACCAGAGACTTTCGCCGCTTCCGGGTTGCCACCGATGGCAAAAATGTTTTTACCAAAGACGGTTTTGTTCCAGAGAATCCAGCTGAATACCGTGGCAATGGCTGCATAAAAAGTAATATACGACAGCCTGAAATCACCAAGCCTTATAAATCCCTGGGTAAATTCTGAGAACTGAGGCGCAAAACCAGCGACCGGTGATGCGCCTACATAATCGTAATAGAGGGAGTTAAGCCCATACACGATAATCATGGAGCCCATGGTGGCAATAAATGGCGTTACCTTCAGGTAGGCCACCACAATGCCGTTTACCATACCAATAATGGCACCGATGGCGCAGACAATAAGAATCACCGCCGGAATCGGCATTGGGCCTATTTCAGGGAATACTTTATTGACGTTTTCCAGCGCTTGTAACAGGGTTGCAGAAATAACCGCTGCCAAACCCACCTGACGACCAGCCGATAAGTCAGTACCCTGAGTGACAATCAAACTGGCAACACCCAGTGCAATAATGATTCGTACAGACGACTGAGTAAGTATGTTGCTGATGTTTCTCAGGCTAACAAACGACGGTTCCTGAATAATGATCACAGCAAGAAGAATCAGAAGTACAGCATAAATGCCACCTTCTTTAATCAAACGCAGGACATTAAATTGTTTTCCCGCTGTAAGACTGCTGGCGTTGCTCATGGCAGTCCTCCCCCCTCTTTATTTAAACTAAAATTTAAAATCAAAATTGGTTACAAATACTTCGCAGCCAGCTCAAGGATTTCGTGCTGGGTGGTGTCTTTGGTATTAACAATGCCGGCAACACGACCATTACTCATCACCATGATTCGGTCGGTGACACCGAGCAGCTCTGGCATTTCTGAGGAGATCATAATGATGCCTTTATCTTTTTTAGCGAGATCCAGTATCAGTTGGTAAATCTCAAACTTGGCGCCAACATCGATGCCTCGAGTGGGCTCATCAAGCATCAGGATTTCTGGTTGAGTCAGCAGCCATCGACCAATAACCACTTTCTGTTGATTACCACCAGACAGTGAGCCGATTCGGGTTTTATGCCCCGGGGTTTTCACTTTCATGGAGTTGATCACCCACTGAGTGTCATCCCCCATGGATTTACTGCTGAGCAGTCCGGATTTGCCTTTGTATTTTTCAATGTTGGCGATCAGTGAATTAAAGGTGATGTCCAGTGTTGAATAGATGCCAGTTGCACGACGCTCTTCGGTGACTAGTGAAAAGCCGTTGTGAATGGCTTCATAGGCATCTTTGTTCGCCAACTCTTTGCCGTGGAGCGTGATGGAACCACTGCTTTTATCACGGATTCCAAAAATGGTTTCAACGACATCGGTTCTTCGAGCGCCCACAAGGCCGGCAATACCCAGAACTTCTCCTTTTCTGAGATCAAAACTGACATCCTGAATGGAAGGTTGATTCTTGGCAGTCAGGTTACTGACTTCAAGGATCACTTCTTTTGGCTCATTATCTCGTGGCGGGAAGCGCTGTGTCAGCTCACGGCCGACCATCAAGCTGATGATCTGATCCATATCCAGCCCTTCCAGTGGTCGTGTGGTTACCCACTGGCCATCCCGGAGGATCGTGATATCGTCGCAGACGGCAAAGATCTCATCCATTTTGTGAGAGATATAAACAATGCCACAGCCACGGTCTTTTAGTTTTCGAATAATGGTGAACAGGTGGCGGACTTCTTTTTCCGACAGTGACGATGTCGGTTCGTCCATAATGACGATCTTGGCGTTGTAGGAAAATGCCTTGGCAATTTCTACCATCTGTCGTTTGGAAACGGAGAGATCCGCGACTTTATCTTTTGGGTCTACATCAATATCCAGTTCTTCAAATATCTGTTTGGTTTCATCGTACATGGCTTTGTGATCAATAAAGCCATTTTTCTTTGGATACCGACCTAACCAGACGTTATCCATCACACTGGATTGCAATACTTGGTTTAACTCCTGATGAACCATGGAGACACCGTGATCCAATGCTTCTTTTGAAGATTCAAATTCAACAGGCTGACCTTGAAAATAAATACTGCCTTCGTCTTTTTCATAAATACCAAACAGGCATTTTAATAAGGTCGATTTCCCCGCACCGTTTTCTCCCATTAAGGCATGGACGGAATGGGGTCGGACTTTTAAATTAACCCTGTCCAGGGCTTTTACTCCGGGAAACGACTTACTGACGTCGTTCATTTCCAGAAGCCAATCATTCTGGGTGCTGGTTTCCATAGCTTTCTGACTTTTAGAGACACAGAACACCCGGTGGAATGTATAGTTTCCACCAACTGCTCTTAAAACGAGAAAGAGAGGCGTTGTAAAAATCAGGGTTAACTATACTTAAGGGAAGCTGCAGTTAAAAATATACCATCGTCATCCCCGCGCAGGCGGGGATCCACGGCTCGTAATGGATTCCCGCCTGCGCGGGAATGACGGATGACTGGTACTTTCTACAATGCCACTTCCCTAACCCTGATTTATCATAGCGATTTACAGGTCGCTACTATCAACACCAACGTAAGGAACACGAACAACTTTGTTTTCAATATTCCAGTTGGTACCTTCGCCGGCAGCCTTGCCGTTGGCCAGGTTATTCGCCAGTTCGAAAGCCGCTTTAGCCTGATTGTTGGCATCGTTCAGAACGGTACCTTGCATCTGGCCATTTTTGATCAGAGCCAGTGCTTCGGTCAGCGCGTCTACACCGAAAACCGGAATGGAAGACTTATCAGCAGCCTTCAGAGATTCGATGGCGCCCATGGCCATGGCATCGTTGTTGGCGATGACTACTTCGATTTTTTCAGCGTTAGGGCCAGAGATCCAGGCGTCAACCTTGTCTTTAGCCATGGCGGTATCCCACATGGCGGTATCGAGGTGCAGAGCTTCTGTCTCATATCCCTTGTCGTTCATAGTGGAGATAACGTAGGAAGTTCTGGCTTCAGCGTCTGGATGGCCTGGCTCACCTTTAAGCAGTACATACTGGATTTTGCCATCGCCGTTCAAGTCCCATGCAGGGTTTTGAATCCAGTGCTCACTGATCAGCTCACCCTGGATAATGCCGGACTCTTTGGAGTCTGTGCCAACATAGTAAGCGTGCTCGTAACTGGCCAGGGCGTCCGCGGTTGGTTCTTTGTTGTAGAAAACGATAGGCACGTTATCCAGTTTTGCTTTCTGGATAATGACCGGCGCGGCGGCAGGGTCAACAAGATTGATGGCCAGAGCATCAACACCCTTGGCCAGCATTACGTCGACCTGATCGTTCTGCTTGGATTGGTCGTTCTGCGAATCGTTCATAAGAAGACGAACGTCTTCTACTTTACCAGCTTCCGCTTCGATGGCTCTTCTGACGGTAGCCATGAAGTTATCGTCGTATTTGTAGACAGTAACACCCAGAGTTGTGCTGGCGTTCGCAGTACCGCCAAAGGTCATAGCTGCCATTATGGCAGCAAACATGGTAGTTTTTTTCATCTTTGTTGCTCTCTTTTATGTGAATTTTATATTTGGTACTTTTGCGTCAACTAATGCTATCAAATGAAAATGGATGTTAGGGTAAGAGAGATCAACGAAGTGTAACAAAATCTTAAAATAACTATGATAAAGCGTCTGATTATTGCCAGACGTCATTTATCCACTTTCTATTGACTGAAATAATCAGGATGAAGAAAGTACAGGAGGGGGCATGGGAGCACACCGGATTTTTGTTGTGGATGACGATGACGGTATTCGTCAGTTGATTGCAGAGTACCTGTCAAAGCATGGCTTCTGTGTTGAGGCTTGTGACGATGGAGAGTTCTTTCTCAATCGGTTTCAAAGCCTGTCACCAGATGAAGCGCTCCGTTCCATGGTGGTTCTGGATATTATGATGCCCGGTATGGATGGCTTCGAAGTGTGTCGTACCCTGCGTACTTTTTCCAAAGTTCCGGTGATTATGTTGACGGCAGTGTCGGATGAAATGGATCGGATAATTGGTCTTGAAATTGGCGCTGATGATTACCTTGCCAAGCCTTTTAACCCAAGGGAACTGTTAGCCCGCATCAAAGCGATTTTCCGTCGTAGTGAACCTGTTGAACCAATGGTTAAGCCCTCTTTAAGATACTGCTGGTTTCATGGTCTCTGTCTCGATACGGTTACCCGGGCTTTATACAGTGCCGATGGAAAACCATTGTCGTTTTCAGGCGCTGACTATAACTTGCTGATGTTGTTTATTAACAACGCAGGCAAAGTATTGAGTCGGGAATATATTGCGGCAGAAACACGAAAAAGAAATTCTGACCCATTGGATCGTTTTATTGATGTACATATCAGCAGATTGAGACATTGTTTAGGGGAAGATGCAAAGTCACCAGAGATTATCAAAACGGTTCGTGGTTCCGGCTACATTTTGGCGACAGATGTCCACTTTACTGAGCACACCCATGAGCCGGTGACGGCGTATCAATAATTTATGACTGGCAAGATCAAAAACAGTTGGCATGCTTTAATCAGCAAGATCAATATCTATTCTCCCAGTACTCTGGCGGGTCGGTTTTTGGTGGTTATGTTTGCCTTGATTTTCACCTCTCAGCTGTTGGTGAATTATCTTTGGGAAAAAGAAATGGAGAGTGACCGTCAGCAGGCTCTGGCAAAAGTCTCCACCAATGTGGCGTTGCGGATGCTGGCAACCATTGATTATTTTGTGACGCAGCCAGCAGAAATTCGCAAGGTCACCATTAATCAACTGCGATACATGGGCGGTGCCCGATATTTTATTACGTTGAATTCCGATTTTATTCAGCTTTCACCCTATCAAAACTCTCAGGCTCAACAGACGGTGGTGAATGTTTTCAAAGCTGTATTAGGTAGTGATAAACATATTTTTGGTCAACCGAAAGTGGCATTCTCCCGACCAGAAACATTAAAAGTGATTAACAATCAGACATACCTGAAAGATTTACCCGACAACTGGGGTAAAGAAAGCTTGATGGTTGATCCGTTGGATTTACCAGTACTGGTGATTCAGCTGAAGCTTGAAACCGGAGAGTGGCTCTATTTGGCGACATTGATGCCGGATTCATCCATATTGGCTGAAGAACTTTCTCCCGCACCGCTACAGACATCCTATATGGCCTGGATGTTAACACTATTGGCTTTTGCGACCATGGCTATTTACTTTATGGTTCGGCCTTTTGAAGCGCTTTCCAGTGCGGCCAAGGCTTTTGGTGAAGGGTTGGAGCCGGTCACCGTTTCGGAGCAGGGCTGCCTTGAATATGAACGTACGGCACGTGCCTTTAACCATATGCAGAAAAATATCCGACATTATATGAATGATCGGAAGCAACTATTCTCGGGCATTTCTCATGATTTAAAAACCCCGATTACCCGACTCCGGCTGCGTGCTGAGCTAATGGATGATGACAATGTTCGTGATCCATTTATCAAAGATCTGGAACAGTTAGAGATCATGGTGAAATCTGCGCTTCAGGTGGTCAGTGATACGGATATTCATGAAAATGCGGAAGTGGTGGATTTAGATCGGTTGTTGAATGAGATTACCCTTGCTGCTCAGTCGGTCGGCCAGCGAGCCTGGCTGCATACGCCCTTTCATCCAAACGGTGAAAATAATCATGGGATATACGAAGTAACGGGCAAACCTCTGGCTTTAAAGCGGTGTCTGGAAAATCTAATAGGCAACGGAATCGTTTATGGCTCTCCGGTCAATGTTTATATAAAGCGTGAAGACGACCAGATTATTATTACCATCAGGGATAGTGGGCCTGGCCTGCCCGCCGGGGTGGATATTTCCACCTTTAAGCCTTATCAGCGTTTGGAGTTTGGTTATAAACGCAACCCGGAAGGGCATGGTCTTGGGTTGGTAACGGCACGACATCTGGTGAGTATTCATGGTGGTAACCTCCAACTCCGCAATCACGAAGAAGGCGGGTTGGAGGTGGTTGTTACGTTGCCGGTTTAGCCGGTCTTTATGCGTACATCAACGTTTACCGGATGGTTTGAAAAATCTCAGCCTGTTTGCGTTGGATACAACAGTGACAGAAGATAACGCCATCGCCCCACCGGCAATTACCGGATTCAGCAACATCCCTGTTAACGGAAATAAAATGCCAGCAGCCACAGGAATACCTAGAGAATTATAAATAAATGCTCCAAACAGATTCTGCTTGATATTGCGCAACGTGGCTCTTGAAAGTTCAATGGCATCCGCAACGCCATGCAGCGAAGAGCCCATTAACGTAATATCTGCCGACTCAATGGCAACATCAGTGCCCGAACCCACTGCAAACCCGACATCCGCTTGAGCCAGGGCAGGGGCATCATTGATGCCATCACCGGCCATTCCGACCGTGTGTTTTTGGTGCTGCAGTTGTTGTACATGATCTGCTTTATCACCGGGGAGCACTTCTGCAAAAAACTCATCAATATCAGCCTGTTTTGCTATGGCTTGTGCGGTGAGTTTATTATCCCCAGTCAACATGACTACCTTGATACCAAGCTGTTTAAGTCGTTGTATAGCCGTTTTGGAATCGGAACGAATAGGGTCAGATACCGAAATAATACCTGCCAGTTGTTGATTCACAGCAAAGTACATCGGGGTTTGACCTTGTTCTGCCAGCTTGACACTTTGGGATTCAAACACTGAGGTATCAATGTGGCTATCAGCCATGAGTTTGGCATTACCCAGTAAAAGATTATGGGTATCTACCTGGCCGGAAACACCATGCCCGGGAATGGCCTGAAAGTTTTTTACAGCACTCAGTTCACTGGCCTGTTGTTTTCCGGACTCTACAATGGCTTCTGCCAGAGGGTGTTCTGATGCCTGTTCCAGACTGGCTGCAAGCGTCAGTAGTCGTGCTTCGGTAAATGACTCATGAGTAATGATTTGGGTAACGGTAGGGCGACCTTCTGTAATGGTGCCTGTTTTATCTAAAACCAGTGTCGTTAATTTGCTGGCCTGTTGCAGTGCATCGCCTTTACGAATCAGTATCCCCAGCTCCGCTGCTTTACCAACACCCACCATGACCGACATAGGCGTAGCCAAACCAAGGGCGCAGGGGCAGGCAATAATCAAGACGGTGGTCGTCACCACCAACATATGAGCAATTCTGGGTTCAGGACCAAAGAAGAACCAGATACTTGCTGCAAACAGTGCAATCAAGATCACCGCAGGCACAAAGATGCTGGAAATTTTGTCCGCCAATCGGGCAATGGGCATTTTGGCGCTTTGTGCTTTTTTCACCATAGCGATGATTTGCGCCAGCGCGGTTTCACTGCCCACCTTCTCTGCAGTGAAGAGCAAAGAGCCATTCTTATTGATGGTACCGGCACTGATCGTGTCACCCACGGACTTTGCTACAGGTATTGGTTCACCGGTGAGCATGGACTCGTCCAGATAACTTTCACCTTCTGTTACGCAGCCATCCACAGGGATTTTTTCGCCGGGGCGAACTCGCACGATGTCGCCTTTTTGAACGTCACTGACAGGAATGTCCAGATCTTGTCCATGACGAACAACCCGGGCGGTTTTTGCCTGAAGCCCAAGCAATCGTTTAACCGCTTCACTGGTTTTCCCCCGGGCACGGAGTTCAAGGGCATGCCCCAGATTGATCAAACCAATAATCATGGCTGAGGCTTCAAAGTAAACGTGACGGGCGGATTCTGGTAGCCATTGAGGGAACAATACGACCATCATTGAATAAAGCCATGCTGCCCCTGTTCCTGTTGCTACCAGGGTGTCCATATTCGCGCTGCGGTGCTTAAGGGATTGCCACATACCGGTAAAGAAGTGACCGCCGGAAACCACAAGAATCCATCCAGTCAGTATTCCAACCACGCCCCAGGCCAGTTGCTGCTGAGTGTTATTAACACTCATTTCTCCGGTGATCATGCCCCAGACCATCAAAGGCACACCCAATCCAAGGGCAATCCAAGTGTGTTTTAGCAGATAGTGATAGCGTCGTTTATCATCGGCTTCTTGCTGTTCATAGGAGGCTTCACCCAAATCGAGAACGACACCGGGGTAACCGACGTTTTCCAGTTGCTCAAGTATTTGTTGAGTGTAAAGCTGAATCGAGCTGGCATCATTGGTTTCAGCTGTCACCGTTTTATCTGCAAGGTTAACGGATGCTGAGATACCAGTAATGTTCAGCAGTGCTTTTTCAATCTTTCCGACACAGGAAGCGCAGTTCATGCCGGGAATGGAAATTGTGGCAGAGTTGGATTGAACTGAAGGCAGCTCAGCACCAAAACCAATGGTTTCAATCGCATTGATCAACTCTTCAGTGCTGGCGGTTCCAGTCACTAATGCCGTTCTGTCTGTCAGGTTGACACGGGCTTCGCTGACACCATAAACAGCAAACAGAGCCTTTTCGACTTTACTCACACAACCCGCACAGCGCAGGCCTTGCAGTTTGAGTTCGGTTTCCCGGATGGACATGGGTTATGCTCCAGAGATTCAGATATATCTTTTGTCATCGTTTGCAGCTCGCAGAAAGATTGTGAACAGCTTCTTGAGCATAAGAATAACCCTTACCCCTGCTGGAAGGTAAAGGAAATAATTCTGGTTGATTATGATAATGTAAATTCTAACGCGAGCCGACTTGAACGGATTCAAGCGAGCTGTGGGTTGTATTAATCGTTGGCCTGGATTAAAAAGGTGCGAAGTTTGTATCCATCGTGAATACGATTTTGGTGAGTTAAGAGGTTTTCTATGCAGTTTTCAGCCCCCACTTGCCGGGGGGCATAACTCTGTTCAATTAAATTAAAGACTGCATGGATCCATTGTTTGTCAGGCTTAACGTTTTCGTTTAGGTCTAAGTAGTTGACCAAATGGAATCATATTTTCTGACTAAGTGGACAGCCACTCTCGGCCACTTGCTTCTGCGTTGCTCTACCTCCTGCATCCTGCGTTGCAGCTCCGATCACATCGCTACTGCTATGCTTCGTCTTGTATAGCGCCTTGGTACTCAGCCATAAATATCTGATTCCTTTTACACTACCTATACTTTGTGCTTTTTTTCTTTCTTCTTGCAAAACATCGAGCTCTTTAAGTTGATTACTTGAGTCAGACATTTCAGAAGATGATTGAGAGTGATTACCTGACTTGAGAGAGGGTGCTGAAACAAAGTTTACTGTCGGTAGCTGGTCGTCCATCTCGACTTTAATAGCTGTGACCTCACCTTTCTCTAGGGAATCTATGTCGTTGGTTAACATTGATAAAGATGAGTCCGGTGGTTGAGAGGTGTTAACCATCTCTGAATACAGTAATTTCTGAGTTGCACTATCAGGAGTTGCACTATCAGGAGTTGCACTATCAGGAGTTGCACTATCAGTGTTTACATTTAAAGGTTCTTCTAATGAATGGAAATCTTTATGGAGTGTTTCGGGGGCATTTTCAATGGCTATAGTGCATGAGGTTATTTCGATTTTTTTTGATGACAGTTGTTTATTATTATTAACTAATAGATTACCTGTCGGTTTAGCAATTGTAATAAGTCGGCCCTCAGAACTGTGAGCCGATTGAGGGTCGTGCAGATTGCTGCTGGTAAAGCAAATTGGCTTATTAATTGTATCTCCATGTCTAACCGCTGACATTATTGCTCCGAGTATTTGTTGGGATTAAATGCATTATGAGTAATTAAAGCTATTTTGTTGTTAAGTAGTTGACCAAATGGAATCGTATTTTCTGAGTAGGCGGTCAGTCACTCTGCCGCGTTACAACTCTGGTCGCATAGCTACGGCTATGCTCCGGATGCTGTACCTTGCATAGTAAATAACCACTCACTCAGAAAATACGATTCCATTTGCACAACTACTTAGTGCTTAGCCGGAAAGTACCTTTCGCCTTGGTATCAAAGGCTTCAAGAGTCCATATAACCATCGAAGTTTCTTAATGCTTATTCGTTATATGTAGAGTTCCCAAGGGCTGGAAAATTTTCAAAATGAGCAATCTTCGATTTCCTACAAAACTTCGTGGTTAAGTTTTTACCCTTAGACCATGGGAGAGTTGGGATTACGTAGTTTTCGTTCAGGCACTACTTAGGTTAGGGAAGTGGTATTTAAAAAAATACCAGCACCCCGTCATTCTCGCGAAGGCGGGAACCCACAACGACAGTGGATATCCGCCTTCGCGGAGATGACGATGGTATTATCTTCCCTTCCACTTCCCTTAGTATTTAAAGATAGAGATGTTTTTTAATTTAACAAATTAATATTTTTTACCTATGTGCGGGGCAAAACATTTAATAACTCCAGAAAAGACACGCGGTCGTTTTTTGAACAGGAGTTAAGCAGCGCTCAGCTGGGCGCACGGTCTTTGGGGATGCAGGCACCTTCTGAAGTTACGGATTCAAGTTCAGCTTTGCCGGAGGTCATTTATCCGTTTTTCGATTGAACCGAGTACTATCAAGGTTAAACATTGAAAAAAAGTATTTCTTCAGGTTTAACCGACTGAGTCATTGACCCAATTATTGTGTCAGTACGTTTGCACGCCTCTAAGATTGGTAAAAAAAGGTGGCACTTTTGTTGCAATATTAGATGCTAATTGAGTCGCATGAAGCGCTGCATGAACCATGTCGCCATGCAGACCGTCAGCGATTGCCGTCATGAGAGTTCCCTCACTACTCACAGCTTGCAGTATATTAATTTTGTTTTTTCTCTTTCGCGGCATCAACCCGATAGTCGAGAGCATATTCTTGAGCCATCACAGCATTGAATGCACCTTCTGCCATATAGAAAGGCCCCCCTCCTACCAAACCTAAGGCAAAGGAGGCGCATGCTTCAAATGCGCTACCCGTTGTTTGTAAAACTGCGTTTAAACCTTTGTGATTGGTAAAAAGAGGTGGTACTGCTGTTATAACATTAGATACGAATTGAGACGCATGAAGCCCTGCATGAACAAAGTCTCCATGCAGACCGTCAGCGATTGCCGCCAATCCGGTTCCCGCACTACTCACAGTTTGCAGTACATTAGATACCTTTTTGCATTGTGCGGAGTGATTAGGGAAGAATCCAGTAAGTATTCTGGCCGTACCGGATAGCACATTACACGATCCTTCAAATATATGCCCCGCCTGGCGCAACTGTCGAAACACCACTTCGTTGTTAGCATGGTCTTCATCACCATGGCCTTCTTCAGCATGACCTTCACCAGCATGGTCTTCATCATCAACATGGTCTTCATCAACATGATATAGATAGTCAAAGACTCCTATACATATTTGTGATATCCCAAAAGGCACTAAAGCCCCCCCTAACCTAAAATTTCGATTTTGTGCCTGCACTACCGAAGTATCAGACTGTTCCTCTTGTACTACCGTTTGTGATGACGGGTTTCCACTTTCTGGATCGGACGCTTGTAGTCTGGCGGTCGAGCTGGAATTCAAACCTGAAGATCCCAGTAATGAACGAATTTCGGCTTGAGCCAATTTTGTAGAGAATTGACTGTTCGGGGACTGAAGGAATGAACTGGTAGCGTGTGGATGATCTGGCGTTCCCGATGCTGAGCCACTATTTATTTCAGGGGTGTTTGATAAGGCAATGGGTCGAACATCCCGGCCATGTGAAGTGCCTGTGCCAGACCGCAGGGATGTCGGGGTGTCGTTATTCGAGGGGGGATGAATGTTCAGTGGAACTGCATTTAGTAAGAACGTGGGATCCATAATATATCCTAAATATAATTTATATAAAGCATTCACTTATGCTGCAGTGTTTACCTGATAGCGAACGTTGTTTAATTGGTTTTTTAATTACAGTTAACAGCTACTGAAATTTTTGATAAGCTATCAACATATCTGCTGAAGATAGATTGATTTATTGTTTTGACAAATAAAATTTAATTGCTATTAATTATTTTTTATGCAATCGGTTGGAAAGGTTTTGTATTGTGATAATCTAATTTTGATTGAATGCTCCTGCTCTTATCTCTAACTGGCGACGAGAAAAAGCAGTGCGCTTGATTTTACTAAAAATTGGCAGGAGTAGTGCAACTGATTAAACGGCAGTTATTAACTTTAGACAGATTTCTGAATCGATGAGGTTTAGTACTATCAAAATAATAGCTATCCCCCGGGTTTAGCTGATAGACATCATTGCCAACAGTCAACTCTAAGGTGCCTTCAATGACAATACCTGCTTCTTCGCCATCATGACAAAGCATATCGGATCCGGTATCGGATTCTGGGGGATAAAGCTCATCCATAAAGGAGAATCCCCTGTTTGGTTTGTTCAGGCCAATAACGTTGATCAGAATGTTGTCCATCTCCATAGGGACTGCTTCACTATTACGAAAGACGACAGGTTCACTCTCTTGATCATCTGCATCCAGAGAAAAAAAGGTAACCAGCGACATTGGGATACCACTGAGCACCTTTTTCAAAGAGCTAACAGACGGACTGACACTGTTCTTCTCAATCATCGAGATAGTGCTGTTCGTCACGCCAGCGCGTTTGGCAAGTTCCCGTTGAGAGAGGTTGTGCATAATCCGTATGGACTTCAACCGTGATCCTACATCCAAATCCAATCCTCCATGAGAGCAAATCGCTTCGATCATTTATAGCGAAAAATCAGTATTAATTCTATACAGTATCTTTGATTTTGCAGTGAGCATGGTTGATTGGCCAGTGCTGCGCAGGTTAAGTCACAAACAAAGTCAACTGCTTGTTGCTCAGGCATTGACAGCATCACTCGATTTAATATGCATAGTGGATTTTATACGACGACAGTTGTAAGAATCTGGCGGTGTATAATGGCTGTTACCCATAGGTTCTGAGTCATTACCACTCATCTGCAGCATTTGCCGCCGCCGTGCTTCCTGTCTCCGCATGTACCACCAGGTGATAAAGGCTGCGAATGAAACGGCCAGCATAATCAGCGTTGCCAGAGCATTGATTTTGGGTGAAATCCCAAGACGCACTGATGAGAATACCACCATTGGCAGTGTGGTGGCCCCAGGTCCGGAAACAAAACTGGCAATGACCAGGTCATCCAGGGATAAGGTAAATGACAGTAGCCAGCCGGCAGCAAGGGCCGGTGCAATACCGGGCAAAGTGATCTGGAAAAAGGTTTTAAACGGCGTTGCACCAAGATCCATCGCCGCTTCTTCGATAGAACGATCCACTTCCCTAAGTCGTGATGAAATGACGACTGTCGCATAAGCAGCACAGAACGTAACATGGGCAATCCAAATGGTGAGCATGCCACGTTCTGCTGGCCAGCCAATGGTGTTTGCCATGGCAACAAATAGCAAAAGTAGAGAAAGGCCGGTGATCACGTCGGGCATTACCAGTGGTGCTGTGATCATACTGGAGAAGGCCGTTTTTCCTCGAAAGCGGCGATAGCGGGTCATCACAAAGGCGGCCATCGTACCGAGTACAACCGCCATGCAAGAACTCCAGAAGGCAATTTCAAGGCTCATACCAATGGCTTGTAATAGTTGAGTGTCGGCAAAAAGCTCTCCGTACCATTTGGTTGAAAAGCCAGCCCATACCGTGACCAGTCTGGATTCGTTAAAGGAGTAAATAATCATGATGATCATGGGCAGGTAAAGAAATAATAACCCGATAATCAACAGACTGTTGGAAAAAGTGAATCGTTTATTCCTGTGGCTACTCATGACCGTTCCCCCACTTCATCAACAGTAAGTTCTTTGGATTGGTAGTGGTGAAACAGAGCCATGGGAACAATCAGAAGCATCAACATCACCATGGCCAGTGCAGAGGCTACGGGCCAATCCCGGTTGTTAAAGAATTCCTGCCAGAGAACCCGGCCAATCATCAGGGTGTCTGGCCCTCCCAGTAACTCAGGAATCACAAATTCGCCGACAGCGGGAATAAATACCAGCATAGAACCGGCAATCACACCGGATTTGGACAAAGGCAATGTAACGGTCAAAAAGGTTTTCCACGGACGTGATCCCAGGTCGGCCGAAGCTTCCAGTAACGAGTGGTCGTGTTTCACTAGGTTGGCATATAGAGGCAGTACCATAAAGGGCAGATAGGCATAAACAATGCCGATATAAACGGCGATGTTTGTATTCATGATCAGTAGCGGATCATCAATGACTCCCAGAAACATCAGTGCGTTATTAATTAAGCCGTTGTTTTTAAGAATGCCCATCCACGCATAGATTCTAATCAGGAATGAGGTCCACGAAGGCAGAAGCACTAACAGTAGCAGTGTCGTCTGCATATGTTGAGGTGCTCGCGCCATCGCGTAAGCCATGGGGTATCCCAGTAATAGACAGAATACTGTAGAGTTAAAGGCGATCTGAACGGAGCTAAGGTAGGCATTCAGGTACATATCATCTTCTATCAGAAAGATGTAGTTCCCAAGGTTTAAACTGATATTGAGGGTTTCATCGGCGAACTCCACCAGACTGGTGTAGGGTGGAATAGCGATGATCATTTCGACAAAACTGATCTTTAATACAATGGCAAAAGGCACCAGGAAAAAGAGCAGCAGCCAGAGATAGGGTGTGGCGATTAAAGCCTTTCTGCCGGGAAGAAGTCGTTTTATTGTATTCATTGCCAACCCCCCTCAACTGTTCAGTACGACTGGGCTGGATTCTTCCCAGCTCACGTAAACCGGATCATTCCAGGTAGGGCGATCACCATGCCGTTCAATATTGGCCATATTGGCCTGAATAATTTTTCCGGAATCCAGTTTGACGTAATACACCGAGTGGGTTCCAAGGTAGGCAATGTCGTCTATTGTCCCTGAGGACCAGTTATTGTCAGTGGCTGGTTTTTCCCGGGTAACACGGGTTTTTTCCGGTCGAACAGCGACCCAGATATCCGGGTTTTCCAAAGCGGTAGCAATACCATGACCAATACGAACAGGCGCATTCAGCAGGTGTGATTCAATAACCACATGGTCTGCCTCATCCTGAGTGATTCGACCTTTAAACATATTGATAGAGCCGATAAATTCAGCCGCCATTCTGCTGTTGGGTGTTTCATAGATATCGGTGGGGCTGCCCACCTGAACAATCCAGCCAGCGTCCATAATGGCAATGCGATGCGCCATGGTCATGGCTTCTTCCTGGTCGTGGGTCACCATCAGACAGGTAACGCCTACTTTTTCAATAATATCCACCAATTCCAACTGCATGCGGGTGCGGAGTTTTTTGTCCAGAGCGCCCATGGGTTCATCGAGCAGCAGAAGTTTTGGTTGTTTGGCAAGGCTGCGAGCCAGGGCAACACGTTGTCGTTGACCACCGGACAGTTGATGGGGTTTGCGTCTGGCAAATTGACTCATGTCTACCAGTTGCAACATTTCATGCACTTTCTGTCCTATGGTTTCTTTGGGCAGTTTGTCCTGCTTCAGGCCATAGGCGATGTTTTGTTCTACGGTCATGTGTGGGAACAGGGCGTATGACTGGAACATCATGTTGATTGGCCGTTCGTAGGGCGGTAGATGGGTAATGTCCTGCCCGTTGAGAATAATTCGTCCAGAGGTCGGTTTTTCAAAACCCGCCAGCATTCGCAGTAATGTGGACTTTCCGGAACCGGATGCGCCTAACAGTGCAAAGATTTCTCCTTTGGGGATATCCAGAGAGACATGATCCACCACCAGTGAATCATCAAACTGTTTTGAGACACTCTGGATTTGAAGAATGGGTTGGTCTTTTGAACTGTCAGGGGTGGACATGGATATACACCTTTTATTATTTTTGTTTTTTGACTCACTGACTCTCGTTCATCCTGAAGACTCAACTCCCGGGAGTCAGTGATAAGCCCATTTCATTTATGGGCACCTGTTTTATTGTCCTGTCGTGATCTTAGTGAATGAGCGGTTAACCATTCGATTAACTTTCTGAGGCAGTACCTCAAACACATAGAGATTTTTCTTGGCTACTTCAGTTGGGTAGATGCCGGTGTTGGACAGGATTTCTTCATCAATCAGTGTTTCAGATGTTTTATTTGCGCTGGCATAAGCGACGTAGTTACTGATTTCTGCCATCACCTCAGGCTTTAGAAGGTAGTTCAGGAAGGCGTAAGCTTCATCAATGTTTTCTGCATCTTTGGGGATGGCGAGCATATCAAACCACATACCTGCTCCCTCTTTGGGAATGCTGTACTCAACCACTACTCCATTGTCAGCCTCATAAGCACGGTCACTCGCTTGCAGCACATCTCCGGACCAGCCAATGGCTACGCATATATCACCATTAGCGAGGTCAGAAATGTATCGAGATGAGTGGAAGTAAGTCACATGGGGGCGTACTTTTTTCAACAGTGCCGCAGCTTTGTTGTAATCGCTTTTATCCGTGGAGTTTGGATCAAGGCCAAGATAATTCAGTGCCGCAGGAAATACTTCGGTGGGGGCATTCAGGAAGGCAACGCCACATTGGCTCAGTTTGCTGATATTATCTTCGTCAAATACCAGTGCCCAGCTATCGAGTGGTGCCGCATTGCCTAGATATTTTTCAACTAAGTTTGGATTGTAACCGATACCAGTGGTTCCCCACAGGTAAGGGTAGGCGTGTTTGTTGTCCTGATCAAAGCTTGAAACAACGCCCATGATTTCGGAGTCCAGATGTTTCCAATCGGGCAGTTTGTTTTTGTCCAGTTCTTTGAAGACGCCGGCCTGAATCTGTTTGGCCATAAACGACGCAGATGGTACAACAATATCATAACCTGTCTTACCAGAAAGCAGTTTGGCTTCCAGTACTTCGTTACTGTCAAAGACATCATAACGAACATCGATACCGGTCTCGGCTTCAAAATTGGCAATGGTGTCTTCGGCTATATAGTCAGACCAGTTATAGATGTTCAGCGTCTTTTCACTGGCCATGGTCGCAGGCGACAGCGCTATGGTGCAGCCAATGCTGGCAGCAATAAGAGACTTACCCAAATGTCGGATCATAAGAGGTCCTTTTTTCTTGTTGTTGTAAGTGGTGTTAGTGGTTAAACGCTCAGGGACAATATCAACACAGTGACGCCTTTTCTACTGTATTGATTAAGTTTTGAACGGCTTACACTGCTGCGTTGAAATACTCCATCGTCAGATCAAGGCATTTGCGGGCTTTGGTCACTAGCTCATCAATTTCTGCATGGCTGATGACCAGAGGTGGAGAAATAATCATGGTGTCGCCTACAGCACGCATCACCAAACCATTCTTGAAGCAGAAATCCCGGCAAACCGTTCCGGCGGTACCATTGTCATCAAAGCGGGTTCTGGCCTCTTTGTTATTGGTTATTTCCAAAGCGGCAACCATACCAACGCCTCGGGTTTCACCCACCAGAGGGTGGTTTGCCAATTCTGCCCAGCGTTTTTGCAGATAGGGGCCGACTGTTGTTTTGGCTTTCTCGACAATCTTTTCCTCTTGAAGAATTCGAATGTTCTCAAGGGCGACCGCTGCTGCGGTTGGATGGCCGGAATAGGTAAAGCCATGGTTGAAATCACCACCAGCTTCGAGTACTTCGACAACGCGGTCACTGACCATCACGCCACCAATGGGCAGATAGCCAGAGGACATCCCTTTGGCCATGGGCATCATATCAGGCTGTAAACCGTAGTAATCACTGCCAAACCATTCACCGGTTCGTCCAAAGCCGCAAATGACTTCATCGACAACCAGAAGAATGTCGTATTTATTCAGGATACGTTTAATTTCTGGCCAATAGGTTTCTGGAGGTACAATCACACCACCGGCGCCTTGTATTGGCTCGGCAATAAATGCGGCAACGTTGTCTTCACCCAGTTCCAGAATTTTTTCTTCCAGTGATTGTGCCGCTTTCAGGCCGAAGGCTTCCGGGCAAAGGTCACCACCTTCTCCGTACCAGTAAGGTTGTTGAATATGAACAATACCAGGAATAGGTAGACCACCCTGCTTGTGCATGGGTTTCATACCGCCGAGACTGGCACCGGCAACGGTAGAGCCGTGGTAGGCATTTTCGCGACTGATAAAGATCTGTTTTTCCGGTTGATTTTTACTGGCCCAGTAGTGGCGCGCCATACGCAACACAGTGTCATTACATTCTGAACCAGAGCCGGTGAAGAAAACGTGGTTCATGTGTTTTGGTGTAATTTCAGAGAGTTTTTCTGCCAGCTTGATCGCCGGATTGTGCGTGGTTTTAAAAAACGTGTTGTAGTAGGGCAGCTCTTTCATCTGGTGGCAGGCGGCTTCAACCAATTCAGGACGCCCATAACCGAGATTGACGCACCACAGGCCAGCCATACCGTCGAGAATACGATTACCATCACTATCCCGGAGGTAGACACCTTCGGCAGATTCAATGACCCGGACACCGTCTTTTTTCAATCCGGCAGGATCTGAGAAAGGGTGTAGATGATGGTGTTGATCTTTCAGCTGTTTCTCTTCTGTTGATTGTTTGGTTTTTTCAATCATAACCGCAGGTTTAGTGATCTTATCATCTATGGCTTTTGGTTCTGAAATGGCGTGGCTCATTTTTTTTATACCCTTAATTTCTTATTGTATTTATAGCTTTTATACGGTCATTTGCAGGTATTGACGTTCCCAGGAACTGATGATTTCCTTGAAATTCTGGTATTCAGCTCTTTTTACTTCCACATAACATCGAACAAAATGCTCACCCAGTGTCTCCTTCAAAATCTCACTGTTCTCCATCAGTTCTAACGCTTCTTCCAGATTCAATGGCAGTCTTTTGTCGTTTGAATCTTCAGCGGCATTTCCGGTTTCCGGCTCCGTGGGTTCGATTTCATTGATCATGCCAAGATAGCCACAGAGCAAAGAGGCGGCAAAGGACAGATAGGGGTTGGCATCGGCGCCAGCCAGACGGTTTTCTACCCTGCGGCTGTCTGCAGTGGATTCAGGAACTCGCAGGCTAACGGTGCGGTTATCGATGCCCCACGCAAGGTTGACCGGCGCAGAGGCGTTGCTCAAAAAACGACGGTAGGAGTTTACGTTAGGAGCAAATAGCGCCATGGATTCGGAAACGAATGTTTGCAGCCCGCCAATATAATGATCGATCAGCTTGCTTGGGCTGCCGTCTTCATTACTGAAAATATTGTTTCCATCTTTATCCAGAATGCTTTGATGCAAATGCATGGAACTGCCGGGTTCATGGCTGACGGGTTTCGCCATAAAAGTGGCATTAATGCCATGTTTTAAAGCGGCTTCCCGAACGGTCCGCTTAAACAAAAAGACCTGATCTGCCAGAGAGAGCGCGTCACCGTGACGGAAGTTGATTTCCATCTGCGCCGCCCCTTCTTCATGAATCAGGGTATCAATATCCAGGCCCTGTTCTTCACACCAATCGTAGACATCTTCAAATAACGGATCGTACTCGTTGGCTGCATCAATGCTGTATGACTGACGACCGGATTCCGGGCGGCCTGAACGTCCGACCGGTGGTTGCAGTGGGTGATCCGGGTTAGCAGATCGTTGGGTAAGGTAGAATTCCAGTTCCGGTGCAACGACAGGTGTCCAGCCTTTTGCCTGGTAAAGTGCCAGTACATTTTTCAGTACAGCCCTTGGGGCGGTATTAATCAGGTTGCCCTGTTTGTCGTAGCAGTCATGTATCACGAGTGCGGTGGGCTCTAGCGCCCAGGGGATTTTGTGAACGGCGGATTCATCGGGCTTGAGAATCATATCGACTTCTGCAGGGTCCATCAGATCATCGTAGATTTCATCATCAACGTAATCTCCGGTCACACCCTGTATCAGAATGCTCTCCGGCAGTCGTATACCTTTTTCCGCAAGAAATTTATTGCTGGGCATGATTTTGCCCCGGGCGATTCCGGTGAAGTCAGAAATAACCGCTTCTACTTCAGTGATTTTTTGCTCTTTTAACCAGCTGGCCAGTTTTTTCATGGTTTTTTCTTTTTTTTATTGAGCGTTATAGTTCGTGTAGATAGGCGTTGTGTCTTTCGTAATGCCGTGTACGGCAGGCTTCTGCAAAGGCCTGATAAATGGTCATGGAAAACAGGTTCTCGGTAGCCCGATATTCCGGATGCCATTGGACCGCGAGAGCAAAATTTTTGCTGTCTGAAACAGAAATGGCTTCGATAAGCCCATCCGGTGCAACGGCCTCAATGTTTAATCCAGCACCCAATTGATCAATGCCCTGCATATGTACACTGTTCACTATTTGTTCTTCCGTTCCTGCAATGGCTGCCAGTAACCCACCTGCTTGAATATGTACCGGATGGGCTGGCCCATACTGCGTATCGAGCGGAGTGCTTTTATCTTCCCGGTGCTCCTGATACCTGCCAGTTTCGTGGAGCTTTTGATGCAGAGTACCACCGTAAGCAACATTCAATTCCTGAAAACCACGACAGATGCCTAATATTGGAATACCCATCTCGATGGCATCGGGAATCAACTGCAATGTTGATTGATCTCGCTGTGCATCTTCGTGGGCATCAGGCCCTGCAGGTGCACCACCATAGCGCTGAGGTTGGATATTAGAATAGCCTCCAGTGATCAGAATGCCATCCAATTGAGAGAGAATCTGATGACTGTCCAGCGGCTCTGGCAGGGAAGGAATAATAACGGGAATGCCATTGGCTCCATGAACGACAGAAGTAATGTATTTCTCACCAGCCTGATGAATCCTGTGTAGGCCATCCATTGTCGTATCAGCAGTAACGCCGATGAGTGGGCGGGTGTTTGTGTACATAACTAACCTTTTTATTATTTTTTACACTTTGGTATAAGTGTTTTATTTATTGAACTCTTTCTGGTCTAAAATGCAGCCGATTTATGTATTGAATGTGTTAACGCATCAAGCTGCATTCTTTCCTGAATGATGCTGGTTGATCAGCAAGGAGTATGCCATTTCTCAGTTCAGTCACGATCTGATCAATGTGGGCAGGCTCTATAATCAGGGGTGGTGAAAGGGCAAGAATATCTGCCGTCCAGCGAACCAACACACCGTTCTCATAGCAATGCTTAAATGCCTTTTCACCACGTTGACCCGGCTTACCCGCTTCGGGTGCCAGTTCGATCGCAGCGACCAGGCCAGTGTTGCGAATATCGATCACATTGGGGAGGTCTTTTAGACTTAACAGTGATTCAGCGAACAGGTTTTCCATCTCGATGGCTTTTTCAAACAAGCCTTCATTTTCATAAAGATCCAGCGCCGCCAGTCCTGCCGCACAGGCGACAGGATGGCCAGAATAGGTATAACCGTGGAACAGTTCAATCATATTATCCGGCCCGGTCATAAAGGCGTTGTGAATCTCGTCGCTGACAAACACTGCCCCCATAGGGATAACACCGTTGGTCAGGCCTTTGGCCGTGGTCATGATATCGGGTTCTACTCCCCAGCGGGTAGAAGCAAAGGCTTTACCTACACGACCAAAGCCGGTTATTACTTCATCAAATATCAGCAGAATGCCGTGTTTTCTGGTGATCTCTCGTATCCGTTGAAGGTAACCTTCAGGTGGCATGATCACACCACCGGAACCTGATACCGGCTCAACAATCACCGCAGCAATATTGCTGGCATCGTGCAGGGCAATGATCTGCTCAAGGGCGTCTGCCAGCTCAACACCATGTTCCGGCAGACCTTTGGTAAAGGCATTAAGGTTTATGTTTAATGTGTGGGGAAGGTGATCAACACCACTGAGACCTTGGCCAAACATCTTACGGTTATTGCCAATGCCGCCGACGGAGATACCACCAAAGTTAACGCCGTGATAACCGCGTTCCCGACCAATCAGACGCTGTCGTGTGGCTTCGCCTTTAAGGCGTTGATAGCCCAGAGCAATTTTAAGGGCGGTTTCAACGGATTCAGAACCGGAGTTGGTGAAGAACACATGGTTCAGATTTCCCGGAGCCAGTTTTGCCAGTCGATCGGCAAACTCAAATGCCAGAGGATGCCCCATTTGAAAGGGGGGCGCGTAATCCAGTTTGGCCACTTGTTCTGCAACGGCTTCAGAGATTTCCTTTCTGCCATGCCCAGCATTCACACACCACAAACCTGCACAGCCATCCAGTATAGAACGACCTTTGTCGTCTTTATAAAACATACCTTCCGCGCTGGTCAGCAGTCTGGGTTGTTCTTTAAACTGGCGGTTGGCCGTGAATGGCATCCAGAAAGCATCCATGGGCGTCTGGTTGGACATGATGTCACCTTTTATTATTGTTTTAATAATATGGTTTTAACCGGTTGTGTTCACCTTGTTGGGTGAATGGTATATCAAACGATGTGTACAATATTTCAAACATTTCGTATTGAATCAAGCATTGCATTTGGTTAATGTGCAATTAACCTGAATTAGAATCATAAAAAGTAGGCGACCAAATGACGGTAAGAAATCGTGCTGACTGGCAGGCATTTTCTGAACAGCTAACTATCCGTGGGCAAGCATGGATCAATGGTGAATATACCGATGCAGTCAGTGGCGAAACCTTTGACTGTATTTCCCCAATCGATGGAAAAAAGATCGCCACCATTGCCAGCTGTGATGAAGCGGATGTGAATTGCGCGGTCTCTGTCGCTCGTTCTGTTTTTGAATCCGGGGTTTGGGCTGGTATGGCCCCCAAAAACCGTAAACAAATCCTGCAGGCGTTTGCCGCCAAGATTGATGAGCACCGTGGAGAATTAGCACTCCTAGAGACGCTGGATATGGGCAAACCCATCAGTGAATCTCTGAGTGATGATATTCCGGGCAGCGCCAATTGTATTCGTTGGTGCGCGGAAGCCATTGATAAAGTGTACGACGAAGTTGCACCGGTAGGGCAGGGCAGTCTTGCTCTGGTGACAAGAGAAGCCATAGGTGTGGTGGCAGCAATTGTGCCATGGAACTTCCCGTTAAGTATGGCGTCCTGGAAGCTGGGGCCTGCACTGGCGACCGGCAACAGCGTCATCTTAAAACCTTCGGAAAAGTCACCACTGACCGCTATTCGAATGGCTGAACTGGCAGAAGAAGCCGGTTTACCAAAAGGGGTTTTGCAAGTGTTGCCAGGCTTTGGTCATACCGCCGGTAAAGCGCTGGCATTGCATCCGGAGGTGGATTGTCTGGCATTCACAGGATCAACCCATGTTGCCAAACAGCTGATGATTTATGCCGGTGAATCGAATATGAAACGTGTATGGCTGGAAGCCGGTGGTAAGAGCCCAAACATCATCTTTGCAGATGCCCCCGATCTTGATAAAGCTGCCAGTTATGCGGCCATGGCCATTGGGTATAATCAGGGTGAGGTATGCACCGCAGGTTCCCGATTGTTGGTTGAAGAATCCATACACGACGAATTTATCATGCTCCTGAAAAAGCATATGGAAACCTGGCAGCCAGGCCATCCCTTGGATCCTGAAACCACCTCTGGTGCTATTGTTGATGATATTCAGACCCGCAATGTGCTCGGTTTTATCGAATCGGGCAAGCATGAAGGCGCACAACTTATTATGGGCGGCGAGCGGGTGATGGCAGAAACCGGCGGTTATTATATTGAGCCCACCATTTTTGATGGTGTGAATAACAAAATGACCATCGCCCAGCAAGAAATCTTTGGGCCGGTATTGTCAGTGATTACCTTCAAGGATGAAGACGAAGCGGTTCAGATTGCAAACGACACGGTCTATGGATTAGCCGCAGCGCTTTGGACGGATAATTTGAGCCGTGCACATCGTGTATCCAGACGACTTCGGGCTGGTTCTGTGTTTATCAATAACTACCATGGCGGCGATATGACCATGCCCTTTGGTGGGCTCAAGCAGTCTGGTAATGGCAGGGATAAGTCATTACACGCTTTTGAAAAATACACCGAATTAAAATCTACCTGGATTGCGCTGGACTAATCATTATGAAACTGAAAGCACCGGTACACACGGAGCAACATGCTGATTCGTATTACGCGGCATCGCTAAATTACACGACGGATTACCCATCTCTGGAAGGTCACCTGAAGGTGGATGTTTGTGTGGTTGGTGGTGGCTTTTCCGGAGTATCTACAGCCTTGGAGCTGGCGGAGCGTGGTTACAACGTTGCTGTTCTTGAAGCCAGAAAAATTGGCTGGGGTGCAACAGGGCGTAATGGCGGTCAGTTAATTCGTGGTATTGGTGAAGAGCCGGAGCAGTTTCGTAACCAGATTGGTGAAGAAGGTGTTGAAGCGATTTATCAGATGGGTTTTGAAGCCGTTGAGCTGGTGCGGCAACGCATTAAGAAATACGACATTCAATGCGATCTGAAAATGGGCTATGTGGATGCCGCCATCAAGGAAAAACAGATGGATGGTATTCGTGAGGATTATGAGTCACTAAATCGACGTAATTATGCCCATGAATTACAGCTGTTGTCGGGCAATGAAATTCAGGATTTCGTCGGTACTGATCGCTATATGGGCGGCATGGTGGACTGGGGTAGTGGTCATTTGCACCCTCTGAACCTCTGCTTGGGTGAAGCGAAAGCCGCAGAGAGCCATGGCGTGCAGTTTTTTGAACAGTCACCTGTCGTCAACATTCATAAAGGGTTGCAGCCTCGGGTTGAAACGGCAAAAGGCTCGGTAACTTGCCAGTTTCTGGTGTTGGCTGGTAATGCCTATATGGGGGGGCTTGAGCCAAAGATTGGCGGTAAGGTGCTTCCTGCAGGCAGTTACATTATTGCCACGGAGCCTTTGGAGGAAGGCGTCTGGCGCAGTTTGATACCCAACGATACGGCAATCTGTGATGTTAGTATTGCGTTGGATTATTTCCGGTTATCCGCAGATAAACGACTGTTGTTTGGTGGTATGTGTAATTACTCCGGGCGTGACCCAAAGGATATTCAAGCATCTCTAAGCCCGAAGATGCTAAAGGTGTTTCCTCAACTGGCGTCTACAAACATTGATTACCAATGGGGCGGGATGATCGGTATCGGCGCCAACCGGATGCCTCAGATTGGGCGGCTGGATTCAACCATCTATTATGCACAGGCCTATGCGGGACATGGAGTGAACGCTACCCATATGGCAGGCAAGGTTGTGGCGGAAGCGATAGCCGGACAGGCCGAGCGATTTGATCATTATGCGTCTATACGACATATGACCTTTCCTGGTGGTCATTATTTCCGTTCACCATTATTGGCCTTGGGCATGTTGTGGCATCAATTGAAAGAAGCTATTTAAAGAAAGAAGCTAAAAACTAAAGTCAGTGTGATCAGGCGGGTGCTGTGGTTGAAATGCCATCAGTACTTTGCCAATCACTCGATAGATGGATAACACCTTATAGCTCCTTAATCTGTGGCTTACTCTTAAGAGGCTGTCGCAAAAGGTGTTTAAAAACAGATCTCGTCGGTAACACGCAGGGTTGCCGACAATCAGCCTCTACAGCGCGGCGAGATGTCGGCAATTCTTGCAGAATTACCGACCTACGTGGTTTTGCGACAACCTCGAAGCATGGGAACGAGGTTTCTGGAGTTTTACGACACCCTCTTAAGTGCCCAGCCTTATGATATTAATGCAGTGTTGTTTGTACCTGCCTGTTTTCATTTATCAGTGGATTGCTGGCCGTGATAGTCTGATTGGCAGTATCATCTTGTAACCACCGTTCCGCTTCATCCAGATATTGCTGGCAGCATTTGCAGATGGGGTATTTCTTGGAAAATACCAATAATGGGGTGACGGTGCATTTAACGCTTCGGATCAGAGGAAATAGAAAAGCATCGGATAACCCGCCGGATTTCAACAATGTTGTCACTCTTCGATAAGGTTGTACCAGATATTCACTGGCTTTTTGCACAAGGCGTTGTTCCTCATAAAGCACAGCCAGATGATGCATGATGGCTATCCACTCCATCATCAGTTGCGGGTTGTCCAACTCATTGAACCAGGCATTTTCTACCATTTTACCGGCCTCAAGGTAGCTAGCTTCCGCCGCTGCCCAGTTGCGAAGTTGATACTGCTGGTTGGCTTGATGCATTTTCTGTTGCCAGGAAGTCACATTGCTCTCCCATTAAAAATTTCGATCTTATTGATAATAATTATCATTTGTATTTATGATCATAGGATATATAAACTGTTCATTCAAGATAAGGAGGTAGTGGTGACTCTTTGAATAGATCGAGCCACAGGGAATGTTGGAGCGTCTACGCTGGAAAAGAGGTAACGCATTGCCCGTCCGATAAAGAGTAACTGAGCGAATGAAAAGTTTTGGCCTGAGAAATTCAGGCTGCCGAGTATTTTTTTGATCCATCCGCAAATGAGGGTAGTCATGAGTACAAGAACTGAGAAAGACAGTATGGGAGCGCTGGAAGTGCCTACTGAAGCACTCTATGGCGCGCAGACTCAGCGGGCGGTGAATAACTTCCCTATCAGCCATCAGGGAATGCCAGAAGCCTTTATTCGATCATTGTTGCTGGCAAAAAAAGCGGCGGCCATGGCGAATATCAAATTGGGAACACTGTCTTCTAGTCTGGGGAGCGGCATTGTCTCGGCAGTGGATGAATTGTTAGGTGAGCCGAATCTGATACAGCACTTTCCGGTGGATGTGTTTCAAACGGGATCGGGCACCAGTTCAAACATGAACGCGAATGAAGTGCTGGCGACGTTAGCCTGCCGCCATGCTGGTGAAACCGTCAATGCCAACGATCATGTGAACTTTGGGCAAAGCAGTAACGACATTATTCCCAGCACTATTCATATCAGTGCGGCCATTGAGGTGAAGCACAAGCTGCTGCCAGCGCTGGAGCATTTATCCGCCACGATCAAACATAAAGCGGATTCGGTAAAAGATTATGTGAAAACCGGGCGCACGCATTTGATGGATGCCATGCCGGTCAGAATGGATCAAAGTCTGCTGGCCTGGAGCGCTCAGATTGATCAGAATATTCTCACAATCACACGGCTTCAGCCGGATTTGATGACCCTTGCTCAAGGCGGCACTGCGGTTGGAACGGGCATCAATGCCCATCCTGATTTTTCCAAAGCCTTCAGCGAAGCGCTAAATGGTGTGACCGGCTTGCAGTTTACCCCTGCTGAGAACCTGTTTGCCCTTATCGGTACTCAGGACATTGCTGTCTCAGTATCCGGCGCCTTGAAAACGACAGCGGTCTCATTAATGAAAATGGCGAATGACCTGCGCTGGATGAACTCCGGACCGTTGGCCGGGCTTGGAGAAATTGAATTGGAAGCGCTGCAGCCAGGATCTTCCATTATGCCGGGCAAAGTGAATCCGGTCATTCCGGAAGCCACGGCGATGGTGGCAGCGCAGGTGATGGGGAATGATGTCACGGTTTCTGTGGCGGGACAGTCGGGTAACTTTGAGCTGAATGTCATGTTACCCGTCATAGCTAGAAATCTATTGGAAAGCATCACCTTGCTAGCAAACGTCAGTCGTCTTCTGGCTGATAAGGCTATTGCTACCTTCACGGTTAATGAAAGCAACCTTAAACAGGCACTGTCGAGAAACCCGATTCTGGTCACGGCTCTGAACCCTATTATTGGTTATGCAAAGGCGGCAGGCATTGCCAAGCAGGCTTATAAAGAAGGGCGGTCAGTGGTTGATGTGGCTGAAGAGAACACAGACTTATCCCGTGATGAGCTGGAGAAACTGCTGGATCCCCGTAAGCTCACGGAAGGTGGGTTGTAAAGCGCTCATCGCTGTTGCCAATCGTAATCCATTTGTCTTGCCGTTTTTTCTGCCAGTTCACGGCTGTGAAGACGGCTGACGATGTGCAGGCTCATATCTATACCCGCAGAAATGCCTGCCGAAGTCATGATGGCGCCTTCATCGACCCAGCGTACTGACTCTTCTACTTTTAGTTGAGGAAACTGTTTGCGAAGGTCTGGGATATCCTCCCAATGTGTGGTGACTTTTTGATGGGTTAACACACCTGCGGCTGCCAGAAGAAAGGCGCCAGTGCAAACGGATGCGGTTAACGATGCATTCTCTGCTTGAGCTTTTATCCAGTTAAGAACCACGGGTTTATCCATTTCAGCAACATGCACACCACCAACAACGATCAGCACATCCAGTGTCGGGTGGTTATGAAAACCGAAGTTTGGAACAACGGTGTAACCGCCCCGGGCAGAGACCGGTTCACCATCTTCACTGATCAGAATCGGGGATAGCTGAGTATCGGATGATGAGAGACGTGTTGCTGTCGAGAACACTTCAAAGGGGCCAGAGAAGTCGAGTACTTCAGCCTGTTGGTATATGTAGATGCCGATATTCATTGTTTGTTCTTTTTATACACGGTAGTCGATTTTGGTCGTATGATTAGTTAGCCAGCTTTAATACGGCGACGCCGGAAATAATCAATAGAACGCCAAAATATCTCATCAGCGTCGCAGGCTCTCCATAGAAATGAATGCCAATGAAGAATGCACCGGAAGCTCCCAACCCTGTCCATATTGCGTAGACTGTACCGAGCGGGATTTCTCTCTGGGCAAGCCACATGGTGTAGCCGCTCAGGCTGATGCAAATCATGGCGATTAATACACCTTGCCATCGGGTTGATGGGTTCTGTGCAAACTTAAGTCCGACAGGCCAGCCTATTTCAAATAAGCCCGCCAAAAGTAGGTAAAACCATGCCACGCGTGCGCTCCTGAACTATTAAATGTTAAACCAAACGCTGAATGTTAGTACATATTGCAAAGGCCGCCTTTAATTTACTCAGACCAATTGATTTCGCTGGCGGTTAAAGGACCTATCCGTGTTTGAGAAAGGCTTCTCGGCATTTTACTTTCAGTTGGAGAGATAGGAATATGACCAGCCATCAGCTCGGCCATTTTCTGTGGATAGCGAGGTGTCTGTTCCGGTGCCGCATAGCCTTCTGGAAAGATAGGTGTGCCCGTGGCCAGATCGTATTTATCCGTTGCTCCCAGTGTATGTAGTAATTCGTGAACGATAACCACATTGTTGCTGTTGGTATAACGACGATCGCCGTAAGCATTTACAATACCCACCATACCTTTTTGCAAACCCACTGAATGCTCAAGAACCGGTAATTGTTCGGGATCATGATAAATGACATAGAGGTGTATATCGGCTCCGGCCAGACTGCTCTCGCTTTTCATTTGTCGGTGCCAGTATCGCAATTTCATGGACCAAAGCATGGTGGAAAACAGAGTGCGATCAGCAGGCAGAGCAGGAGGCTGCTCATGAAGCGGTTGCCCTACCTGAAAAGTGATAGGGCTGATATCGGTTCCGATATTGATTCCATATCGTTGGGCTTCCTGACTGATGAATTGTTCGACCTTTTTAAAGTGCCAGGATTCCACATGATTCAGGTATTCTTCTGTTTTACGACTGTGGTCGCCATTAATCGGGTGAATAGCAACCGTTAACGGTGCGTTCCAGTCGGTACTTCGTACTTGTGGCAGCCAGCTGTTTAGCCCAACCATCGCCAGAATAGTCAGCAGGATGAATACTCTAATTTTTTTAAACATGGATATTCCGAACCGCCTTTTTATAACGAGAATTCGGCCACGGGCTGAGTGGCTAACAATGATTTTATGGTTTTCAATCCGCTGGTCAGGGTATCAAGATTATCCGGTGCACTGAAGGATAAACGCACTGCGGGTGGAATGGCGTAGCCCGGGGGGACGAATAACTCAGCGGATTTTACCGCGATCCCTTCCGTTTTCAGAGCCGCAAGAAAGTCACTTAAACTCCAGGCTTCGGGCACCGGCAGCCAGGCATGAAAGCAATCTTCTGCGGTTTGAATACCCGTATCGGCCAGAAGGCTGCAAACCAGTTGCCGACGTTGACGAATATCCTGACGAATATAATGAAGCGTTTGGTCAGCGGAGCCTTGTTCTATCAATTGGCAGGCAAGGCCTGTTAGTAACGGGCTCACCATCCAGCATTGATTTTGAATAGTCGACATAAGTTGTTTATAAAGCGCTTCCGGTGCATGAACGTAACCAACCCTTAGCCCGGGTGCTAAAAATTTGGACAGCGCTCCTACATAGATGACGTGTTCCTGATCAAGGTTAACCATGGCTTCCGGGCGGTGTTCCGGTAGTAAGCCATTGACGTCATCTTCGATCAGATAAACATTGTGCTGGCGACAAACATCCAGAATCTCCTGTCGCCGTTGCAGCCCCATAACCGCAGTCGTTGGATTCTGAAGTGTCGGCATGCTGTACAAAAAACGTGGCTGATATTGGCGGCAGGCATTGTCCAATGCTTCAGGCAGTAATCCCTGATCGTCCATAGCGACAGGCTTCAGTGTCAGTTGCTGCTGTCGAGCAAGGCTGATCAAGCCGGGATAGGTCAGGTTTTCTACCAATAAGTTGTCGCCTGCTCGACTGAATGCTGACAGTACTAACTGTGTGGCGTTCTGTGCACCAGAAGTAAATAACAGACGATCGCTGGATAATTTCAGCCCGAGTGTTGAGAGCCACCCCACCATTGTTTCGCGGTGCTCAGCAATGCCAGCCGCAGAATGATAAAGGAGTAGGTGATTGATCTGTCGCGGGTCTTCCGTTAAGGCCGACATAGCCTGTTGCATCATTTGACTGCGGTCGAATGAGGGTGGAATGTTGAAACCCAATTCGCACTGGCTATTATCCAAATCGTTGCTGAATACCCAGTTTGCCTTACGGTGGTCACGAACATAAGTTCCGGCTCCAACCCGTGCTTCTACTAATCCCCGTCGTTCCACTTCCCCATAAGCTCGGGTGATGGTTCCCACGGTGACGTGCAGTTGGTCGGCCAGACGTCGATGGGTAGGTAGTTTGCTGCCAGGCAGCAGCAGCCCGGCATTGATCTGCTCTGCCAGTGCATCGGCGATTTGTCGATACAGAGGGCCTTTTTCAGTTTTGAGGGCGTTAATTGCAATTGTCATGGTGACAATAAAACCTTTGACGTCTTTTTGATCAGGGGTTAGTGTCCATAATGTCTGATAATTGCAAGACATTCAAAGGAAGTAATGGCAAAGGAAGTAATGGAAATTGTATCGATACAATTTTAAGTGTCGATTAGGTATCGTTAGGTATAGAAAGATTGTTGGGAGACTGCATGTTGGAATATCAATTTATCCTGTCTGTTGCCATCTTTGCCGTGGCTATGACGGGCACCCCAGGACCAAACAATATGATGTTGACAGCATCAGGGGCTAATTTTGGCTATTGGCGTTCTTTACCCCATATTGTGGGTATTGGTCTTGGTGTGGTTGTGCTGATTCTACTGATGTCAGCAGGGTTGGGTGCGGTGTTTCAGAAGTTTCCCATCGTACAGGAGGTATTGAAGTGGATCTCCAGCGCCTATCTTCTGTTTCTGGCTTGGAAAATTGGCTCTGCACCAGCACCTGAGCAACATGATGCCCGTGTCGCCCGCCCGATGACGCTGATACAAGCAGCCACATTCCAGTTTGTGAACCCAAAGGCCTGGGCGATGGCGATTACGGCCATTGGAAGTTTCACTTTGGGCGGCGATCAATATTGGTTATCGGCGTTGATGATCGCGCTGGTTTTTTGGGTTGTCGGATTCCCCTGCATCTCCTTATGGACTGGTTTTGGCACATTGATTGGTAAGGCGATCCGCAGCCCTGGTCAGTGGCGGGTATTTAATGGAGTGATGGGTTTTGCCACGGCATCCTGTTTGTTGTTCATCTGGACGTAACCGCATAAAAAAGCTGACGAGAGCTTTCTTCTCGCCAGCTGATAAAGTTTAAAAAAAAGCAAGCATCGACTTCAGCAAAGATGAAGACATACTGCCGTAATCACTTACAAAGAAACCAAACCCCCAATTCATAATGAAATTCAACGTAAACCTCCAAGTTAGTTTAATGATTGTTTAGTGTTTAGCGTCGTCTTCGACCGATCTGATGTTCATTAGTTCATAATGGAAACTAACTTATTGGCGCTATTATTTATTTTATTGATTGCTATTTTGAATATCATTTACTGGCGTGTATCCCGCCAAATCATTTGGTTTTTTCGAGACCGAAAGATTAGCGTTAGTTGTCAATTTCACAGGAGGAGATGGGAAGGGGGAGCGGTCCATCCGTGGACAATGAAGATCAGGCGAATTTACGTGGGTGTTTACCCGTCATGTCTTTATAAAAATCCTGAATCTTGATCAGGTCAGCTTCATAATCACCGGTTGGTGAAAACATAGGGCCAAAGCCGCCTACTTTTTTCTTGAAGTCCAGAAAACTCAGAGCAATGGGGACGCCCGCGCTGTGGGCTACATGGTAAAAACCACTTCTCCACTGTCGTACTTTACTTCGGGTGCCTTCTGGGGGGATGGCAACGGCCAGCTCAGTGCAACTGTTGAATGTGTCCACTACTTGTTGCACAAGCCCATTGGCTTTATTGCGATCTACTGGAATGCCGCCAAGCCATCTCATGACGCTGCCAAAAGGGCCTTTGAATAAGGTGTTTTTCCCCATCCAGAACACTTTGATGCGAAAGGTAAAGGCAAACGCAATAATGAAAATGAAATCCCAGTTACTGGTGTGGGGAGCAGCAATAATGACATACTTACTGGCATCAGGGCGTTGACCTTCCAGTTTCCAGCCGAAGAGCTTGAGGCCAATCCGAGACAAGAGACGGAAGAAGCTGTTGATTACGGGGGTGTCGAAGATGGTACGGCGCATTAACTGCAGAAGCTCCGGAATGGTTATTATTGTTGACTGAGAAACGCAAAGTCGTCACTGGTAGGCGAGCATTCTGGATGCCCAATCATACCAGTTAGATCTCATTGCTCAGTGGATTCAGAGCGTATAGTGCTGTTGCTTCCTTTGCAATATATAAACTGATCTTTGTTCAGCTTTCTTTGGTGATCGTTAGCTGTGCTACGTGGAGGTTATTCAGTGGTTTCTCCTGCAAGATGTATTTATCAGGAATCTTGTGGGCATACTGCTCGAAAGTACTTTTAGACATATTCAGGCCCAATATAAAACCGCTACCAACTTGTCCGCAGTCGCCTATTTGAATAGGTGTGCAGTGTTGGTCTCGTAATATTTCGGAACGAATGTCTTCACCTCCCAGAACGTCACAGCCAAAATGCTCAGAGGGTACTAATAAAAGAACGGGTGGCTTCTCTTTGCCTATCAGGTGCTTAAATAGTTCATTGTCGGGGCAAGTGGCAATGTATAAGACCTCGAACTTTTCAGATTTCTGTTTGTAGGCTATAGCGATTGTCCCTGCCTCGATTTTAAGAGTCTTTACTCCCGGCCAAGCTTGAGAAGCAGGTATTTTGCGTATATCAGCAGTGACCTGAACTTTTCGATTAATGCTGTTGAGTGCGCCACTGGTTAAGCCAATACCCGCCCCAAGCTCAATTCTTATTTTGGGTAAATAAGTCAGCAGTTCTTTTAGTTTGTTTAAAAATGGCGTGCTGAAAATTTCATAAATACAACCCTCTGAGCCATGTCCACCACCGAGAATAACCGGCGATACGAAGTTGAAGAGTAAGCAGTTCAATACAAATGATTTTACATTATGGACTCCGGTTGGCTCACACATGCTTTGTTGTAGTGTCTTTATTGCATCGTATTTATTGGAGCCTAATGGTAGTAATGACTTCAGAGCTACTCTTATTTGGGTACCGGTCAGTATTTTATCCGGAAATTGTCTACTTTGAATTGTAGCCAGAGCAATGATCTGATCTTTCAACATCTGGATAATCCCATCATTGGTGTATTGATGTGTATCGACTTCCAGTTTTCGAATAGCTTCGCTCATGGCTACTAGTGCTTGCTCTCCGGCAATGTCAGTAACACCTGCTTCTTTCAGATGGTTCTCCCAGAATCGATTTATTACAGAGCTGTTTTGAATGGCTTTTTCTAGCAATGGGGGAAACTTATCGAAATCGAAAATAGGGTTGATTTTTTGTTTAGTCGCTTCCAGATCACCGGGAGTGAGAGCTTGATAGATTGGATTTAGACATTCCAGGCCAACTGGCGGCTCAGAAACCTTGCTGTGTGCATTGAGAATCGATATTTTTTCGAATGATGAGAGAGGAGTCGGTTCTAGCCTTTCTGTTTCCTTTGGGATTTCTTTTTTTACTTCAGTAGGTATTGCGCTGGTTGAATTGTTTGGTGCCTGACCGTTTGTGTAACTATTAGAATGCAGTTTGGCAGAGAGTGTAACGGAAGAGGGTGTGCTCATTTAGTATTACTCTGAGATGCTTTATAGACGTTAAGCTTCAAAAGTAGACTAAAAACAACGTAGAAAGTTTCGATGTTGTACGTGCATTAAGGTTTGGATGATAAGAGGTTCGAGTAGACATTCGATAGGATTAGGTGCCCGGAAAAGCAGTTTCCGGGCTAGATTTTGCTCCTAGTGTCAGTTATGAGAATGCAGCTCGTCATTCAACTCAATAGCAGATTTGTTGGTCAGGCATTCAATCGTACCGGTCAACGAATTACGACGGAATAACAGGTCGGATTTTCCAGCCAGATCACCGGCTTTAATTACTTCTACCACGGTTTTTTTGTCATCCAGAATCTGAACTTTGCTGGCGGCGGTGAGATAAAGACCTGCTTCAATAATGCAACGGTCACCCAGTGGGATTCCCAGACCAGCATTCGCGCCAATCAGGCAGTTCTCGCCAACAGAGATAACAATGTTGTTACCACCGGACAGGGTGCCCATGGTGCTGCAGCCGCCACCCAGATCAGAGCCTTTGCCGACCATGACGCCGGCAGAAACACGACCTTCGATCATGCTAGTGCCTTCAGTGCCTGCATTAAAGTTGATAAAACCTTCATGCATGATGGTGGTGCCTTCACCGACATAGGCTCCCAGACGAACACGGGCCGTATGGGCAATGCGTACACCGGCAGGTACCACGTAGTCGGTCATTTTCGGGAATTTATCCACGGAGTTGACACTCAGTAAACGACCTTCAGCACGGGCCTGAAGTTGTCGGGCAGGCAGTTCTTCCAGATCGACAGCGCCTTCGTTGGTCCAGGCAACATTTGGGAGCAATGGGAAAATGCCCTGAAGGTTTACACCGTGGGGTTTTACCAGCCGGTGAGAAAGCAGATGCAGTTTTAGATACGCTTCCGGGGTGCTGGTCGGTACATCGTCAGTTTCCAGAATGGTGATCACTCTGGGCTGCGCACTTTCTTCCAGACTCCGGGTAATGGTGGCCAGTGTCGTTTCTTTGTTATCAACAAACAGATCTTCCAGGGCGTGGAGGGTTTTGCTGTCCAGCTCAATGGATTGGTTGCCACCGGTATAGCCCACAAGGCTGGAGATTTTTGCCAGCAGGGCGGAGTCCGGGTTTAGCACGGGGTTTGGGTAGAACACTTCGAGCCACTGGTCTTTCTTGTTTTTGCTACCAACACCAATGGCCAGGCTGAAATACTGATGACTCATTTATCATTCCTTAGTTTATTCGATGTAACTCAAGATAACAGGTGGCTGTATTGCTTTTCACTGAAACCGAGAATTTTGGTTGCACCGGTATCCAACAAAGGACGTTTGATCATCGCTGGTTGTTCCAGCATTAGCTCAAGAGCGCGCTCTTTGTTGATCGATGCTTTTACTTCTTCAGGCAGTTTGCGCCATGTGGTGCCACGGCGGTTCAGTAGCTGTTCCCAGCCCAGCTCTTCAGCCCAGTTCGCTAGAGAAACCAGATCCAGGCCATCTTTTCGATAATCATGGAAATCGTACTCTAGCCCATTGTTATCCAGCCATCGTCGGGCTTTTTTAATGGTGTCGCAATTAGAGATGCCGTAGATTGTTAGCACATTGTCTCCGATTACCATGGGTTCGCTTGTCTGTCTCTACTGCCTACTGATGGCTACGCAGTCCGGTATAGCAGGAGATGCAGGTAGCGAATTCAGGGCGGCAATTGTACACAAATTTAGTGTTGTTTGCGTAGGCGGAAAAGCCCTCGTTATTCGACCAACTCTGCTTTCAGGCGCTGTCTCAGGCTCTCTATCTGACGGCGGTTGGCGCCGAAATCGTAGTAACCAACTCGGGAAGCCGATTTAACATCAACCCGTCCATCACCGTTGATCAGTAAAATAATATCGTCTTCAAACTTAAACAGTTGGCTGGTACGCACGGCGTGGATAATGTGTCCATTACTGCCGCTTATGTCGATGTTGGAGGACTTTTCCAGAGCGTTGACCAATATGTCGTGGATTTTGGCTTTGTCGCTTTCTTTGAACATAAAGGGGGCAATAAATTGTTGCCCCTCAACCAGGCTACTGACGCAGTTCGGGCTTTCTGGGCAGGGGAGGCCGTCAGTGTTTGCCTGGCTTAGCAACGGTGTCAGTAGCAGGCTGGTTAGAACAAGAAGATGTCTTATTTTTGTACTCATGGTGCTTATTCCAATCTGTTTAGACAAGCATTCTAATTGACTATGCCAAGGTCTGCACCCCTTACCGGCAGGTACAGTCTGGATAAGGGTGGACGATATATTCAGGAGAAAATCAGCAGACTCAGGCTCGATCATGGAACTATCGCTCGGAATCGATGAACAATGTGTATTTTCTGGTAAGACAGGGCGATGCTGTGACGAGGTAGAACCCGGTCGTCGTTTTTGTTTCTGGCATGATCCGGAAGCGGATAAGTCGACGGCCGACGTGAAAGTCAGATTAGAGAAACGTGCTCGCACAGGTCGCCCTATGGAAGGTTTTTTACTGATCAAGGCTAACCTTGAAGGCGTGAATCTTGTGAACCATGAGGGATCGACGGCCTATCGATTGATTCATTCTGACTTGAGTCGTGCGTCGCTTCATAATGCCCATTTGTTTCGGTTGGATCTTTCCGGATCCCGTCTGTTTAAAGCTGACTTGTCCCATGCGAATTTGCATCGTGCCAATTTGGAAGGTTGTAATCTTCTGGGCGTTAAACTTCGGGACTGTTCACTGGATCATATTAACTGGGGCGACCAGTTGTATCAGGAAGCGCAAGCGGTTGCCTGCCCTGAAAAAGCCGTGTCTATTTATGAAGAAGCGGAAGAGTCCGCCCGGAATATTCGCAGACAATGTGAGCGCCTTGGCATGATGTCGGTAGCTGGGGATTTTTACTACCGGGAAAAAGTGTATGAACGACGACAGATGCCAAAATACTCATTGAAGCGGTGCTTCTCATGGTTGGTGGATATCGTTAGCGGCTATGGCGAATCGCCCCAGAAAGTTATCGGGTGTTCACTGGTATTGATTCTGTTGTGTTCATTCGCTTACCTGTGCACAGGGATTCTGGATAATGGTGCAGTGGTTCGTTTTGATCAAAATCAGGCCCTGGGGGTAAATCTGATCTATTGGCTGGATTGTCTTTATTTCAGTATCGTCACCTTTACCACCCTTGGGTATGGGGATTTAACGCCATTGGGGTTATCTCGCGTCGTTGCTGCCTTTGAGGCGTTCTCTGGCAGCTTTTCACTGGCTCTGTTTGTGGTATTGTTTGTAAAAAAAATCATACGATAGAAGTCGTTAAACTTTTTAAGTCCTTGTTAATCCTTTGAGTACGCTTCCATTTCTTCCGGTGGGCAACTGATCGCTGCGTGAGGTTCCCCTTGCAGTAACTGCTTGAATTGCTCCCGTTGAAGATGCACCAACTCTCGATGATTCCCGCCCTGAAAGTACAAATCCTGCACTGCGTTGAGCTCGTCATCCCAGCAGGTTTTAATTCCATATGCCGTCCCTATGGCCGGTATCGCACCACTTTCACAATCTGGGAACAGCTCTTCCAATCCATGCTCACTGACCAGATGAAGGTGACGATTCAGTTTGGAGTTCACCCAGCGCAGCATTAATTTGTTAACGGAAGGAAGAATGGTCATGACATAGCCTTGCTCATCTTTGAGAACCACGGCTTTGGTCATATTCTTGGCGGGTACGCAGGCGACATTGGCTGTATTGAGTGCGCCATCGGAGTAAGGGTGGGAAACCACTTCATAATCGATGTCGTTCCGGTTCAGAAATGATTTAAGCCTTGGAGCAATAGACATCAAGCATCACCTGAAAATAACAAGACAGTTGTCGTTTAGTGCAAGCATCGCTGAGTGCAAACATTAAGCTAACTAAACTGAACAATAGTTTGTATAGAGTGTATACAGGAAATTGGGCGACCGTTTGACAATGTGCCGAATTTTTAATCGATTGTGTTCTTAAAATGTCCGTTTTTAATCCAGACTGCTTTTTGCACTTCCTCTTCCGTGCCTGTATCCTTGCGCGCGAATTTTACAGAATTTTTAATTAGACTTTTAATTAGAGCTTTCAATGCACACGCTGGTGGCAAAGGATGCCGTGTACCAGTTACTAAAGATGAATACAATAATGAAAAGACTCCTCTCTCTGGCAGCTTTAGCTTTGCTGCCTTCTTCCGCCACCGCTGCTGATCAGGTTCTGGGTATGACATCCAGCCCTTTGGCCTGGGCTTGCATCGTAATTTTTGTGGTTGCCTACTGTCTGGTTATGGCAGAAGAGCAGTTGCATCTCAGAAAGTCTAAACCGGTGATTATGGCCGCGGGCTTGATATGGGCTTTGATCGCCTTTATGGCCTCGGCAAAAGGTGTCAGTCATGAAGAGCTGAAAAGTGCGGTAATGCACGATCTGGAAGAATATGCGGCGATGTTCCTCTTCTTGCTGGTGGCCATGACGTATATCAACGCCATGGAAGACCGGCAAATTTTTGCCACGCTTCGATGCTGGTTGATCACCAAAGGTTTTAATTACTTTGGGCTTTTCTGGATCACCGGTATTTTGGCCTTTTTTATCTCGCCAATTGCGGATAACTTGACCACGGCGCTATTAATGGGCGCTGTTATTATGGCCGTAGGGGAGGGTAATCCACGCTTTATCACTCTTGGCATGATCAACGTGGTGGTGGCTGCCAATGCAGGGGGCGCGTTCAGTCCTTTTGGCGATATCACTACTCTGATGGTTTGGCAGGCGGGCAAAGTGGAGTTCTTTAAATTCTTCACGCTCTTTATCCCTGCCGTGGTTAATTACGTGATTCCAGCGGCGATCATGAGCCTCTTTATTCCTAAGGGGCGTCCGATGGGGGTACAGGTTCAAAGCCAGATTCGTCGTGGCGGCCTGATGATCTGCTTTTTGTTCCTGGTGACGATTTTTCTGGCCGTCAGCTTTGAAAAAGTGCTTGGTCTACCGCCGTTTATGGGCATGATGACCGGTTTGGCCTTGCTGATGTTTTACACCTACTTTATGCATATTCAGGGGTTGACCAGTGGACGTCGTTTAACGGCTCGTCCACATGGGCCGGAAGAAACCAAAATGGATGTGTTCAAAGAAGTTGCCCATGCCGAGTGGGATACCCTGTTGTTCTTCTTTGGTGTTATTTTCTCTGTTGGCGGGTTGCGTTATATCGGTTATTTGGATGTGGTTTCGGAATCCATGTATGCAGGCCTTGGTGCCACCTGGACCAATATTATTGCCGGTGTAATTTCCGCCGTAGTGGATAACATCCCTGTGATGTTTGCCATTCTGGGTATGAATCCAGAGATGGATACGTTCCAGTGGTTGTTAATTACGTTGACTGCAGGTGTGGGTGGTAGCTTGCTGTCTGTAGGTTCTGCTGCCGGTGTTGCGTTGATGGGAACATCAAAAGGGCTTTATACCTTTGTTTCTCACTTGCGTTGGAGTTGGGCTATTGGCCTGGGTTATGCAGCCAGTGTTTGGGTTCATTTCCTGATTAATGGATAAATCCTAGATCAGAGATAAACTGAGAAAGCCGACTTTTTATAAGAGTCGGCTTTTTATATTGTGATAAAAATCATTAAGAATATTGGTTGCAAGCCGTTTGGTTGTTCAACCAACAGGTGCTTCTGTTTTAACGATCAGGATGTTAATGAATATTGCCTCTCAGAGCCGGCAGCTTATATTGCAGGGTACTACCCAGAAAGTTGAAAAAGAAGAGGGTGAAGGCCATCAACCTTCTTGCAAAATAAGCTTACGAGAGATCGGGTTTGTTGACTCTGATGACTTAATTGAAATTAACTATATGTCTACGGAGGGTATATCACAAGGTATTGAATCAATCGTATTTTATCATATCGAGCAGGTATTCTATCGAGTGATGGCTGTTTTAGGTGTTAAGCAAGATTTGTTTATATCCGGTAGTCGAGCCTACTTGCATCATGTTGAGAATATGTTGAGTCAGAAACAACGAAGTGAAGATGTCGACCAAATTGCCATTGAAGAATTACTATCCAATCAAGAATTGCAAAATATCAGGATGAACAGTGATTATGATGTCGTGACAACCCGTGTTGATTCTACGCTTGAACCATGGGGAAAATTGTTTTGTAAGGTGTTGCAGCAATTGAACAGGCATGATTTTACTGTTGAAATCTCGGAAAAAACAGAAAATTGTCTTTTTATTAATGAGGATGTTCCTGCGCTGGATATAAAAAAAACAGGTGTGGTTATTACGGGTTCAGTACAAAGCCTGCATGTTCATCGTGAACGTGAAATCGTATTTAAAATGGATGTGGTCTCTCCGGATTCAGCAAATGCTAAGTTGGGGGGAGCTGATGTCACAGATCTTGATTTCCCGGTTTTATGGCGGTCAGAGGTTGCCAGATATAGTGTTGATGTTAAAGGGAATAGTTATGAAGTGCCGTTGGTCACATTTGAGCAAGTGTTATCGGATATTAATTATCTTATAAATAATATGTCTGAATGTGATGCGAGGTTGCGAGATAAATTTATCGGTAGAAGAGCTCTCTTGTACAGTATGTTGAAAAATAATGCCCTAAACCTTGAAGGTTTGGAGTATGAGAATAATAAAGATGAGTTTTTCTATGGTTTTTCTCCTAAAAATATCAGCAATAATAGAAAGCAGAGAAATGGTTTTATTGCGAATAGCCTATTTTGTTTAAAGGAAAATGAGTGTTTATTAAATTCAGAGTCTGATCAACCAGTGCTAGCTTACGATGTTGGTAGATCAGAGCTAATTAAAAAAGAATTTTGTGAGGGTGATCGGTTAACTGGGGAGGTTACAAACTCAGTAAATAGCGACGATTTTAATTGTGTTGGTTTTTCAAAAGAAGCCGACTGTGTCAGTGGGGTAAAGGTTGATCATGATGTTTCCACTATTCAAGGGGGGAGTTTCCAATCTTTGCCAAATGTAAGTGGCGCAGGTTTGAATGATTTATCCTGTGTGATTGGTGAGGTGTTGGAAGAAAGCATTGAGACCATAAAAAGTAATGAAAGTCATGATGATATCGTACCAAAAAATAAAGGCAGAAGATCTAAAAGAAAGAGGAGGGCTAAGGAAGAGTTTAAAAAAAATATTATCCCGGTATCTCCACAAAAGGCGTTGTCGTCTTCTGTGGATAGTGCGTATCGGGGAGAGGTGTTTGCAGATCAAGGTGGCTTAAAAGATTTTTTTGTTTATATGGATCTAGTAGAGAAATATAAAGCCACTGAAATTATTGAGGCGAAAGATAAAGTTGATTTTGTTCATACAAGATTAATAAAGGTATTGGTCGGTGAGATAAAATCTCGAAATGGCAATACTGATCTATTGAAGTCTATTCAAAAAAAATATTTGCTGAATGTCATAACGCTTGAAGATTCAGTGGGTGTTGAAAGTCTTCCTCCATTATTTCATGTACTTAGGTGTGGCTTTGTGCTGAAACAGGATGACTGGTTTTTTCTTGTTCGAGAAAAGAAAGTTGATGTTGATCAGGTTGTTTTGTTTCGGTTTCGTGGTTTATTAATGGCTGCCAGTTTATTGAATTTCATGCTCTATTTGGCTATTCATACAAAGGATTCTGGTTTACGTAAGTCGTATAGCGAAAGTGTGTGTAATTTGTTGTTGTTTGGTGCGCGTTGCGACTCTCTTTTTTTTAGAATTGAAGAATCGCCAACTGGTGAATTGCGGCCTTCTTCCATGGCTTTTCCTTTAACGTTGGCTATAGAGACTGGGATGTGGGACTGTTTTAGATTGTTAGTAAGCAAAGGTAGTAATGTTAATCAGCCTGCGGTTGGTAAAAATTATGTTATTTATCCTCTATTTATCATGGTGAAGCAGTATGCACTTCATTTTAGTGAGGTAATGGAGGGTGTGGCGAATACGCTTATTGAATGTGGGGCGGATGTCAACGCAGTCTCATATATTGTTAAGCAAAAAACCAAGACTTGTGAAACGGCACTTTCAGTGCTGATGTGTAGTTCGGATGACAGAAATGAGATAAATGAACTGGTTAAATTACTTCTTATAAGTGGTGCTCACCCAGATAAATTTGATAGCACGGTTATGGGGCCATCTACAGCCCTTGAGCTGTCTATTTCAAATTTTCAGTTGGAGTTTCTTAAACTATTAGTACAGTATAAAAATGAAAACTATACGCTTAATGTAAATTCTTATAGGACGTTGGTTAGATCGGGGCAAGCTTCTCATATATGTTTGCTTCAATATTGTATGGAGGAGTACTTTTACAGGGTTAAACAAGCCTGTTTGATTTGGGGTGAGCAAAAAATACGAAGAACAATTAATGGTCTTGAGTCGATTTTTAGAGGCTTTTTTTCATGTCTTATTAATAATGGGGCACGCGTTTCTGTTTTTTTGAACTCAACGTCTATGGAAGCGAAGATTGTTGCTATTGATGAATCTTACAGGGAAATTTGCGATCAGATAAATGAGGAGCATGGCCAGAAATATGGGTTCACACTGAATCGTTACTTGCTGGATGAATTTTATCCAACCAGTATCAATGAGAACAAAGCTCCTGATTATATTTAAGTAGTTTACCTGAAACGATAGGTCAATTGCAGGGTTTGAAAATCTATTCCCTCATTGGCATCGTGGATATACGCATTTGAGTAATGCATCCAACCATAACTGATTTCGAAATCTCTATTTTCACCCAAAGCCATGCCAATCATAGCGCGAATTTCAAACTGCCAGTTTCCCCCCATATTGATGCCAGTCAGGTGCTTCTGTTCAATATCCTCTTCGCTTTGATAGCTAAGGCCAACGCCCATATCCAGAAATGGGTAAGAGTTTCCCCATGCTGGCTGTTGACTGGTCAGGCGAAAGACCGGGCTTACGCTTATCTGGTTGACGCTATCAGCACCGATTCTTTGGTTGTTGAAAGCCGGATTCAATGAGCTATTCCACTTTCCAAGAGCCAGCTCAACATAGCTTTGTAATTGAGTATTTTCAGATGACCAGAGTTCGTTGCTAACCTCCCAAATCAGGCCAAGTCGATATTGTTGGATATCAGCAGTGCGGTTGGCAAATGGGCTGAAAAAGTTGCCGTGGCCAACGCTGACTCTATCGGGTTGCCAGTCGGCTTGTGAAATGTTGGATATTAAAATAAGTGCAACAAGAAGATACCCACGGTTCATTTCCAAGCCCTGTGTTAGGAGTGCTTAGTTGGTATCGTGGGAATTTTGTTGTTCTTGAGTAGGTCTGAAAAGAGATTAGTGTAAATGTAGGGAGCATGCCGGGTCAGAGATCTGTCCCGGTGTTATCGTCTTTTGACTAATAAATATTACAGCGCATTATCATCACAGGCGTTTGAAGCGCTGACTGGGTTGCACCTTGCTATACCTCCGCCGGGAATTGAAACTGAATAATTATTAAATTCTGGGCGGTCATCCGGTACAGGGTAGTCGGTGCTGATAAAGTGAGCGCCAGAATTAAAGGCATCTTCCTGTCTCATCGTATTATTCTCTTTTGCCTCATTTGTGTCAGCATCGGCTCGTGTTCGAACAAGATACCCTCTTTTCGAAAGGTCTTTGATGCTATCAAAGTTGCTGACCGGGTTGTTAAATTTAGTAAATGCGGCTTCTGGTGTTCCTGGGGCTGAGTCTGTAAACATGACTCTTCCGGATAAGGAAGGATGACCTTCAATGTATAGAGTGCGAGCAGCATTATTGTTATCGAGGGCAAACATGATTTTACCGCGAGCATCTGAGAGAAGAGGCCAGCCTTGGGTCAAAATGGCTTCTTCCAATGTTGATGCGTCGCCACGTACGCTGTCTGGAGTGATGAGTTTTGAGTCGGGGAATACTGAGCGAATTTCCTCATCAATTTCATTAAGTCCATCGGCATCGAATGGCAAAGGAATGGCAAAGCCTATACCAGGATCAGGGATAACCTCATCCTTAGCTTCAATCAGTACCGTTATTGGCAGGTGATTTGGGTTGCTGTCAGACCATGTTTTAATTTCAGAAAGGCACAAAATAAATGTGTAGCAAGTGCTCTCGTAATCAATTTCTTGAATATGAAGTACTTTGAGTCCCGGTTGGTTGAGTTCTGCTATACCTGACGCAGGATCCTTTCCAAGTAGTGCAAGCACGCTTCTATTTGCATATCTTCCACCATCTGGATCAAGAAATACATCGAGTTCTATTTGTCGTATACCTTGCGCTTCAAACTGTTCAGTTAAGCTCGAGTGCCTGTATTCCAGAGTTGGGATAATTAGATCAATTTTGGTGTCTCTAATTGCATCTGCATACGCTTCAGGTAAAAGACCCAGGTTATTGGCAATGAAAACGACATCATCAGGTGGTTTTGGGTGGTAACTATTGTGAGTTCCTAAATATTGAACTTCGTTCATTCTTACACCGGAGGATGAGTTTTCTGTATTCGCATCGGTTGCAGCTGGTGTGCTTGAACTGTCATCTTTACAGGCAGATAAAAAACCAATGGTTCCGACGATCATCAACACCTTTATAAAATATGATGAGATTGAGCTTATTGTTCTCATTTTTGAGCATCCGAAATTATTATTGTTCTTAGCCTTCGTGAATACGCAGCATGGTTATCTTGCATGCTAATAAAGAAGCAGAACCAGTTTTCTGGTTCTGCTATGGAAGGTAGTTATGTTGGGCGATCGCACACTTGTTCAGGTAGGCGGTTGATCCATTCGGCGATCAGCTCAACACCCGCATCGTGAGATAGGCTTCTACCAATTTCTGGCATACGGTCACCAGGATCTGTACTTACCATGCGGTAATGCATGATCGAATCTTCAGCATCGCCCGGGACAACATCATAAGATGAGACAGCATCAGTACCATAGGCAACGGGTGTCTTACAGGCACCGTGCGCAGTTGAATTACCTTCGTAACTACGCCAATACTCTAGGTTGAGGCCTGTATTGGAGGCATTTCCTTCATTGCGGTGACAGTGAGCACAGTTGATATCCAGATAACCTTTACCGAGATTCATGATCTCTTCATCTGACGCTACTTTCAGATCACCATTACCCAGTAAGCCAAATTTTGGAATTGTTGGTAGTGATGCCAGATCTGCCGGTACCCCACTCAAAATACCCATGTTAGACCACATGCTCAGTTGGTTTGAGGTTCCTGTTGTGTACATGAAGTCTTTGTTCAGGTGTCGGGCTTTTGGTCCTATAGGTTCAAACCGGACGCCTTCAGTATCTTGATATTGGTGGCACTGCACGCACTGGTTAATGCTTGGTATGGTGTACTCAAAGGTTAAGGCTTCACCGTCATGAACTACTGATTGATTGATAACCCTTCCTGCTTTTGCCAGTGTTGCGTCGTCTTTCGTCGGGTTCCAGGCGAAAGGCAAGGCATCCCATCCATGAGCTCGGCGAATCAGTAGACGAGTCTCCAGTAACTCTTCATTTGCATTACCGGGGGTGCTGGTGTTGTCCGGCATAGCAAAGGTTTTCACCAGAACGGAGCCTACCGGGAAGGTAAACACTTCCTGATCCTGATATTCCGCGGTTTCACCGTTAGGTACAAATACATAGCGATACTTGCTGCTGTAATCGGAAAATAGAGCGGTGTTCAGATCGTAAGGCAAGCCACTGTTATCGGTGGTTTCTCCCTTTGGATTGGTGTTGTCAGAGAATAGGTTGTAGTCGGACAGGTTCGGGCAGTTGGCTTCCTGTAACGCGCTCCAGTTGACCCCGGAGGTATCTAAGTCGCATAACGCTTCGTTGCCATTACCATCAAGGCCTCCATCACCAATCCCAATATCACCTTGACCTGCTTTGAAATTACCACCATCGCAGCCCGTTACGTCGTCGTCTACTCCACAGCCAAAGATATCGCTGCCATAGGTGACAAGGTGGACAGGAAGCGAGGGCTGGGTGCAGTTCATCAGTTCCAGTGATGGATCAGCAGGGTTGGGGGTATACGCGAAAGCAGGGGTAGGACTTTGCTGATCACCTAGAAAGATCTGGCCTAATGAAATATCGCCATTATTGGTGGCGCAGATATTATCGGACCCATCTTCTGCAAATGGTGGCTCTGCATTTCCAATACCTGCCTCTGCTGTCAAACCGGCATTGGCAAAGAACTCTCCCATGCCGTCATAAAGAATGGCTGGGAAGCTGGGCGCACCAACCGGACCCATATAAGTGCTAATAATATCAGCTATCAGCTCTCCATCAGGGTCATAACCGGTGTTTGAAATTTCATTGTTGTGGATGTAAATATTTCTTGGAATAAAACGCCATCCATCAGCGATGGTGCTACCGTGTTTAAACACAAATGCGCCCAAATCCGGGCCTTCTGCAATCAAATAACTGGAAACCGCCACAGCCATGGTCTTGTGATCTTCAATGATATTATTGAAAACTTCGACGCCACCGGTGGAAAGAATAATAACGCCAGTGCCCGGCGGAACAATGTGGACGCCACCCTCAAAGGTTCCGTCTGTTGCAAAGTTTTCAGTGTTGTTACTAATAACCCGGTTATTGAATACACGAACACTGTTGCCATAAAGCTGGTTGCCTATGGGGAGGTCGAAAACCAGAATGCCGCCCGTATTCCCAGTGGCTTCATTATCATAGACATCTGCGTATTTTGAGTTTTCAATCTCAATGCCGGCCACATTCTCTTTTGCAATATTACGACGGACGACAATGTAATCTGATTGACCAACATAAATACCTGCATCTGCAGAACCCCGAACATAAGAGTCTTCAATCAGTACATTTTGGCACTCTACCGGATAAAGGCCGTAGGCACCATTATCTTCATTCAGTTCGCCTTCCCAGACTGTGGAAACACGGCGCAGGATGATGCCATTGGTATCTTTCAGTTTGATACCATTATTTTTGGCTTCGTAAACACCCAGGTCTTGAATGGTAATATTGTTGGTGTTTTGAACATAAATGCCGTCGCCGGAGTCCGCATTTTCAAAATCCAGTATGGTTTCGTCCATGCCATACCCTGTGATGGTGACATTCCGCGCATTGGCAGTGCTGCCATCAAATAGCAGAGTTCTATCAATTTCAAAGCGGCCTTCTGGAAGAACAATAGTGTCTCCATTATTTGCTTCGATAAAGGCTTCGGATATGTTTTCGCCAAGATTGCCTTCTGTCGAAACAAAAATGGCATTATCAGGGAAGTTTGAGTTGTCGGTGGAGGTTGTGGTGTTATCGACAGCATTGTCGTTGCCGCCACTCCGGCATCCAGCCAGATTTAGTGCTAGCACTGAAGCCAGCAGAGCTGGTACAAGCCAGGACTGCTTAATCCTCATATTTTTTCTCCATTATTATTATTTGTTTTGGAGTTGTTGAATGGACAGTGCTTACAACATAGTACATACGTACTATTCATCCATAAGGATTACGCTAGCATCTTTTTAAATGGTTGGCGATATGGAAATGTTATTCAGATTTTATTTTTTGATATTTATTGGGAATTGATGGTGCTTGCTGGTTTTGAAAATAAGAGGGAATAATTGAAAGTTGTCGTATTTACCCACCAGAAATAATCTGGCAGGTAAATATACTGCATTAGCCGTCCAGTTTCTGTTTCAAAATCTGGTTAACCATACCGGGGTTGGCTTTACCTTTTGAGGCTTGCATGCATTTGCCCACGAAGAAGCCAATCATCTTGCCGCGTTTGTCTTCTGGTGCGGCTCGATAATTTTCAACTTGTTGGGCATTGGCTGTCAGCACTTCATCGATCATGGTTTCAATAGCACCGGTGTCGGTGACTTGTTTTAAACCTTTTTTCTCGATGACGTCATCCGCTGATGTGCCTTCACCATTCCAGAGCGCTTCGAAGACTTCTTTGGCGATTTTGCCAGAGATGGTGTTGTCTTTGATGCGCTGGATCAGGCCGCCAAGCATTTCTGCGGTTACCGGGCTTGCAGAAATTGCGATGCTGCTCTGGTTCAGGGATTTGGACAGTTCGCCCATTACCCAGTTGGCAGAGAGTTTGGCATCCTGACTCACAGCTACGGAGGCTTCAAAGTAGTGGGCAGTGGCTTGATCGCCGGACAGTATTTCAGCGTCGTAATCGTTCAGGCCAAAGTCAGCGATAAAACGTGCTTTTTTCGCGTCCGGCATTTCTGGCATATCGGCTTTTAATTTCTCAAGACGACTGTCGTCAATCACCACTGGCAGCAGATCCGGGCAGGGGAAATAACGGTAATCGTTGGCTTCCTCTTTGCTGCGCATGGAACGTGCTTCACCGGTGTCACCATTGTAAAGGCGGGTTTCCTGGGTGATTTTACCGCCATCTTCCAGTACGTCGATTTGACGCTCTACTTCTTTATGGATAGCGGCTTCCATAAATTTGAAGGAGTTCAGGTTTTTGGTTTCGGTGCGGGTGCCCAGTTCTTCCTGACCTTTTGGACGAACAGAGACGTTTACATCGAAGCGCATGGAGCCCTGAGACATTTCACCATCGCAGATGCCAAGCGTGGTGACGATGGAGTGCAGCTTTTTGGCGAATGCAACGGCTTCTTCTGAAGTGCGGATATCCGGCTCAGTAACGATTTCGATCAGCGGAGTACCGGCACGGTTTAAGTCGATGCCGCTCATGCCGTGGAAGTCTTCATGCAGGCTTTTGCCGGCATCTTCTTCCAGATGTGCATGATGGATGCGAATGCTTTTAGTTGAACCATCAGCCAGAGTGATGTCTACATGACCGGCACCAACAATTGGTTTTTCCAGCTGTGTGGTCTGATAGCCTTTTGGCAGATCCGGGTAGAAATAGTTTTTACGCTCAAATACGTTAATTTTGTTGATTTCAGCATCAATGCCCAAGCCAAACTTAATGGCCATATTGATGGCTTCTTCGTTCACTACTGGCAGAATACCCGGAAGACCCAGGTCTACAGCACAGGCTTGAGTGTTAGGTTCAGCACCAAAAGCGGTGGAGGCACCGGAAAAAATTTTGGTTTTTGTGGCCAGCTGGACGTGAATTTCCAGCCCGATAACGGTTTCCCATTGCATATCTGTGCGTCCTATACCAGTGCTGGAGTGAGTGTGTGCCAGTCAGTTGCCTGCTGGAAACGATGACCAATATTGAGCAGTCGGGCTTCATCAAAGTGTTGTCCGATTACCTGCAGGCCTACAGGACGGTTGTTGGCCATGCCCGCTGGAATCGACATGCCCGGTAATCCGGCAAGGTTAACCGACAGTGTGTAGATATCCGACAGATACATTGCGACCGGGTCATTATTCATGGAGCCAATATCGAAAGCCGATGTTGGTGCGTTTGGTCCCATAATGACATCACACTCTTTGAAAGCATTTAAGAAGTCATCACGTATCAGACGACGAATCTGTTGTGCTTTGCGATAGTACGCATCATAGAAACCGGCAGACAGCGCATAAGTACCAACAATAATACGACGTTTGACTTCTTCTCCGAACCCTTCGCTGCGGCTGCGGATATAAAGATCCATTAAGTCTTTTGGATCTTCACAGCGATAACCAAAGCGCACACCATCAAAACGAGACAGGTTGGAAGAAGCTTCTGCCGGTGCGATTACATAGTAAGCAGGAATGCACAGTTTGGCATTGGGCAGGCTGACTTCTTTAACTTTGGCGCCGAGCTTTTCGTATTCTGTGATGGCGTTACGAATTTGCTGTTCAACGTCACTGTCCAGGCCTGAAGCGAAATACTCGGTTGGCAGACCGATGGTCAGGCCTTCCAGAGAATCATTCAAAGTAGCGGTGTAGTCAGGCACTTCACGATTCAGGCAGGTAGAGTCTCTTTCGTCAAATCCCGCCATGGTGTTAAGCATGATGGCGGCATCTTCGGCAGTGCGAGTCATCGGGCCTGCCTGGTCAAGGCTGGAGGCATAAGCAATCATGCCGTAACGGGATACACGACCATAGGTTGGTTTAATGCCAGTGATGCCACAGTGGGAAGCGGGCTGACGAATGGAGCCGCCGGTATCCGTACCGGTTGCGCCGGCTGCCAGACGAGCTGCCACCGCAGCGGCAGAGCCTCCGGAAGAACCACCGGGAATGGCGGTTTTATCCCACGGGTTTTTTACCGGGCCGTAATGACTGTTTTCGTTGGAAGAGCCCATGGCGAACTCATCCATATTGGTTTTGCCCAGCATCACTGCGCCAGCGTTTTTAAACTTGCTGGTGACTGTGGATTCGTAGGGAGCAATAAAATTATCCAGCATTTTGGAGCCGCAGGAGGTTTTCACACCATCGGTGCAAAACAAATCCTTGTGGGCGACTGGAATACCGGTCATGGCATCGGTATTGCCCGCTGCACGACGTTCGTCGGCGGCGTTGGCCTGGCTCAGTGCTAGCTCTTCTGTAACGGTGATAAAACTATTGATATCACCGTCCAGCTGTTTAATGCGATCAAGGTAGCTCTGGGTCAGCTCGACACTGGATATTTCACCAGAGGCCAGGGCTTGGCTCTGTTCTGCAATGGTTTTTTGATACATGGGAATCGGTCGCTTGAATACGTTGTCAGGAGCTGTGGATGGTGACCGGATTATTCAATAACCCGTGGGACCAGAAACAGTCCGTCTTCAACAGCCGGTGCGCAGCTTTGGAGTTTTTCCCGCTGATTGTCTTCGGAGACGACATCTGCTCTCAGTCGTTGAGTTGCATCCAGAGGGTTGGCCAGTGGTTCGACATTCTGGGTATCCACGGCTTGCATCTGGTCAACCAGTTCCAGAATGCTGCTGATGGTGGTGGTCGTTGCATCCACGGCATCATCGCTGATAGAAAGTCTTGCCAGATGGGCAACTTTTTGGACTTCAGAGGCATCAATGGCCATTGGCGAGCTATCTCCTGAATAAATAACCTGAAAAATTATGGTTAATGTATGGGCTGTGCAAGGATTTCTCAAGGGGAAACGGGCTTTATAGTCATCAATAGCAAAAGCAAATACCTGATGTTGTTTTGCGGTCCAGCTGCTTAGAAGCTGTTCACAATCTTTCTGCGAGCTGTAAACGATGATAAAACGCCCTGTTCTTCAGTTTTCTTCGTTACGTAGCGCCACTATGCGCCTCAAAAAACTGAAAAACAGGAACATTTTCTCCTCGTTTTTGCTATTCGCAAAAGATCATGAACAGCTTCTTAGAGCGCAATAGCAACGAATTAATTACTACAAATGGTATCAGTCGCTATACAATAGGACTGATTTTGTTGATGTCTCTTCGACAGATATTTTGAATCCATTGACAAAAGGGACGGTTGCGCAAGTGAATACCAGAAATGGGCAGCCGTTATTGTGATGTGCGTTCAAACTAAATGGCAAAGTTGTGGGTACATGCTCTCACATTGATAAATTGCTGCTTGCCCAATGCTGGCAGCATTGTTAGAGTTTCATAAATCATATTCACCACGCCTTGCATCAAGGTAATCCATAACATGCTGAAAAGGTTACGTGGCTTGTTTTCCAGCGATCTTTCGATCGACCTTGGAACTGCCAATACTCTGGTCTATGTCCGTGAAAAGGGCATAGTGTTAAATGAACCCTCCGTTGTTGCTATTCGCAATCTGGGAACCCAGAAAAGTGTCGTCGCTGTTGGCACAGATGCAAAGCGGATGCTGGGTAGAACACCTGGGAATATCACCGCTATACGTCCTATGAAAGACGGCGTGATTGCCGACTTTGACGTCTGTGAACGTATGCTTCAGCACTTTATCAATAAAGTGCATGAAAACAGTTTTATTCAGCCAAGCCCTCGGGTATTGGTGTGTGTGCCGTGTAAATCCACCAAGGTTGAGAAGCGAGCGATTCGTGAATCCGTGCTGGGTGCTGGTGCGCGGGAAGTATATCTGATCGAAGAGCCTATGGCTGCAGCGATTGGTGCGGGCTTGCCGGTTGAAGAAGCCAGTGGCTCCATGGTCGTGGATATCGGTGGCGGTACTACTGAAATTGCCATTATTTCTTTGAGTGGTGTCGTTTATTCTGAATCCGTTCGCATTGGCGGTGATAAGTTTGACGATGCCATCGTCACTTATGTTCGCCGCAATTATGGCAGCTTGATTGGTGATGCCACGGCAGAACGTATCAAGCAGGAAATTGCCATTGCTTACGCTAGCGATGATGTGCTGGAAATTGATGTTCGCGGTCGCAATCTGGCGGAAGGTATTCCCAGAAGCTTTACCCTGAATAGCACTGAAATTATGGAAGCGCTTCAGGAGTCGCTCACTGCGATTGTTCAGGCAGTGAAAAGTGCACTTGAACAGTCTCCACCAGAACTGGCGTCAGATATTGCTGAGCGCGGTCTGGTATTGACCGGCGGTGGTGCGCTGCTCCGCGATCTTGATAAGTTGATCAGTGAAGAAACCGGCTTACCCGTTCTGGTTGCAGACGATCCGCTGACTTGTGTGGCTCGCGGTGGTGGTAAGGCGATCGAAATGATGGACAGGCATCGCATGGATCTTTTATCCACTGATTGATGCAGGCGCCAATGGTTAAAAACAGCAATGCTTCTTATTGGGGTGTTGCTGTTTTTGTGTAAGCTAGCCTGGTAAGGAGCAGGTCATTAAACCGATTTTCAGTCAAGGCCAGTCGCTGGTTACCCGATTTGTTTTTCTTATTATTTTATCGCTGGGGCTGTTGTTTTTTGATCACAGCTATCGGGCTTTACAACAGGTTCGGCAATGGTTATCGGTTGCTGCTACTCCTGTTTTGTTTCTTGCTGACCTGCCCGGACGAGTTTGGGGTACGGCCTCCGAATTAGTCATGTCTCGCAGTGGTTTACTCCAGGAAAACGCCCGCCTTAAAGCCAGAAACCTTATTCTCGAACAAAAAGTCCAGAAACTGGCCTCGCTGACGGCACAGAATATCCGGCTGCGTGAATTACTGAATTCATCCGGGCTGGTGGATGAGCAGGTTCTGGTGGCTGAAGTGGTGGGTGTGGATCCGGACCCTTTCCGGCATCGTGTGGTTATCAATAAAGGCGAGATGGATCAGGTGTATCCTGGCCAGGCGATTCTCGATGCTCACGGTGTTATGGGCCAGGTGATCGAAGTCAGTCCATTGAGTAGCCGGGTATTGATGCTGACGGATCAGGCGGCAAAAATCCCTGTTCAGAATAATCGCACAAAATATCGGACGGTGGCTGCAGGTTCTGGCAGAACCGATCGGATGGAGTTGCTGCATATTCCGGTGACAGAAGATTTTGTTGTGGGTGATCTGATGACCAGCTCCGGTTTGGGGGGCATCTTCCCGGAAGGATACCCAGTGGGCGTGGTAACCGAAGTTGAACATACCCCGGGAAAAGCGTTCGCATCTATTAAGGTGCAGCCACTGGCGGAAGTGAATCGTAGCCGGGTCGTGCTTCTGGTGTTCCGGGAAATAAAAGAAATGGCGGAATTGAATCCAGATCTGAAAATCGACCGAGAGGCTGGTGGCGCGGGTAGTAAGGAAGACGAACCATGACACAGCAGCCAAATGCCCACTGGGTGGTGTGGATGACGCTGTTAGCGGCGGCCATCTTCAGTATTATGCCGTTACCTGAGTGGTTGTCTCTAATACGCCCGGCCTGGGTGCCCATTGTGGTGATTTACTGGGTGTTGGCATTGCCAGATCGCTTTGGTTTGTTCTTTGCCTTCATTACCGGGCTGTTGCTGGATGTTTTTCAGGGCAGCATGTTCGGTCTCAGCTCTCTTGGGTTGCTGGTGCTGGCATTTGTAGTGCTCAGTATGCATCGACGGCTTAGATTGTTTCCCGTGTGGCAACAGGCATTTATGGTGTTCCTCCTGATCGCTTTCTATCAGATCTTGCTGGTGTGGTTGCGCAGTGCCCTGGGTGGTACGATTCCGTCGGTTTGGTATTTATTGCCTTCAATTTCCAGCGCGTTGATCTGGCCGTGGATGATGTCCGGTTTGCGTTTTTTAAGACGTTATTTCCGGGTTGTTTGATACCGTAAACCCATAGGTTTGTGATGATTTATCTAGCCTCCCAATCCCCCCGACGTGCTGAATTGCTCCAGCAAATTGGTGTTTCTTTTCAAAAGATAGTTTGCTCCATTGATGAGACACCAATAGCTGGAGAACGCCCTTCTGACTATGTGTTGCGTATGGCTAAAGAAAAAGCCATCGCCGGATGGCAGCGGCTATTGCATTCGAAAAAGGAAAAACGGCCACTACTGGCATCGGATACAACCGTGGTATTTGATGGGCAGATTCTGGGTAAGCCAGAGGATGAAAACGACGCTCGTCGAATGTTGCAGCTGCTATCGGGTCAGAAACATCAGGTAATGACCTCGATTGCTTTGTCTGATGGAGAAAGGGCTGTTTCTGAGGTGGTGACTACAGAAGTTGTCTTTAATGACCTGACTAATCAACTGATTAATGACTATATTGCCTCTGGCGAGCCTTTTGATAAGGCAGGCGCTTACGCTATTCAGGGCTATGGTGCCGTGTTGGTGGCCAGTATTGCAGGGAGTTTTTCAGCGGTTGTTGGCCTTCCTTTGATGGAAACGGCAAGGCTGCTGTCAGAGTTCGATGTGCCCGTATGGTCTAACAGTTAAGCAATTGTTAGGCAATTGTCAGGCAATTAATTGTTGAAGAATAAAAAACAGGTAGGGAAATGCTGTTATGATCTAATACTGTTGCAGCTTAAAATAGCTGCGCAGCCCATGCTTTAAAAGCAGAAATGGTATGCAGCCATCTGGCGGTGTATTGACCAATGCGTCCTTGTAGCGATGTGAACGAAAGGAAATATTGGTCAATGCATTAAAAGGATAGAGGGACTGGGATGAGTGAAGAAATTCTTATGAATATCACCCCCATGGAATCTCGGGTGGCTCTGGTTGAGAACGGGGTACTTCAGGAAATCTATGTGGAACGATCTCGCAGTCGGGGGATTGTGGGGAACATATACAAAGGCAAGGTTGTTCGTGTGCTGCCAGGCATGCAGGCGGCTTTTGTTGATATTGGTCTTGAAAGGGCGGCATTTATTCACGCCAGTGAAATCTCGCCACGACAGGAAAAGCACAACGACGACGTTCAGGAGCGGCCGATTTATGAATTGGTTCATGAAGGTCAGTCTCTGGTCGTACAGGTCACAAAAGATCCGCTAGGTACTAAAGGTGCCAGGCTGACCACGCATATCTCTATTCCTGCCCGGTATCTGGTGCATATGCCCAAGAATAATCATGTGGGCATCTCTTTACGAATTGAAGATGTTGAAGAGCGGGAGCGGCTTCGGGAGTTGGTGGAGTCGTGCCTGAAAACACCAGAAGGTGAAACCTGTGGGGGTGGTTTTATTCTGAGAACGGCCGCTGAAGGGATTGGTGCCGATGAAATTGGTGCGGACATTCTGTTTTTGCGCAGGCTCTGGGAATCGGTTGAAGAAAATATTAAGCAAAGCAAAGCGCCGGCCAATGTGTATGAAGACCTGCCTCTGCATTTGCGAACCATGCGTGACCTGGTGAACCCTGATATCGAACGGATTCGAGTAGATTCAAAAGAGACATTTGAAAAAGTATCAAAGTTTGTGAAAAAACTGGTACCGGAAATTGATGGTCGGGTGGAATACTATTCCGGTGAGCGACCGATCTTCGACCTCTTTGGTGTTGAAGATGAAATCAACAAAGCGTTAAGTCGAAAAGTCCAGTTGAAATCCGGTGGTTATTTGATTTTGGATCAAACCGAAGCCATGACCACCATCGATGTGAACACCGGCGCCTTTGTTGGCCATAGAAATCTCGAAGAAACCATTTATAAAACCAACCTTGAAGCGGCCGTGGCGATTGCCCGTCAGCTACGTCTGCGCAATCTGGGCGGTATTATTATTATCGATTTTATCGATATGGAAGACACGGAGCATCAGCGACAGGTGCAGCGGGCTTTTGAAAAAGCCATGGAGCAGGATCACGCCAAAACCAACTTTACCGGTGTCAGTGAGCTGGGGCTGGTGGAGATGACTCGCAAACGAACCCGGGAATCCCTGGAGAATGTGCTTTGTGAATCTTGTCCTACTTGCCAGGGACGTGGCACATTAAAGTCGGCAGAAACCGTCTGTTACGAAATTTTCCGGGAAATTCTCCGGGCTGAGCGCGCCTATGACGGTGACGGCTATATGGTGCTGGCTTCTGAGGCTGTCATTGATCGCTTGTTGGAAGAAGAGTCCAATAACGTGGCTGACCTTGGGGAGTTTATCAAGAAGCCCATTCGTTTCCAGGTGGAATCAATTTATACTCAAGAGCAATTTGATGTAGTGCTGGTATAAACCGTCATTCTAGCGGTAAAATTACCTATTCGTTTCTTTCCTACTGCCTGTTTCTCAGGCAGTTTTCGTTTTAACTCAGGGCAGGGCCACTTTGTTAAATAAGATTGTGATGTGGCTGATGAAGTGGAGCTGGAGGCTTCTGTTTACCGGGCTCACCCTGTTGGTGATTTTTGTTGCCCTTGGCAGGCTTTTATTCAGTAGTTTGCCGAACCTTCAACCAGAACTTTCCCGATTGGTTGAAGAGCATCTGAATGCAGAATTGCAGTTGGAATCTGTTGTTGCTCAATGGAATGGCGGAGAACCGTTGCTTTCGTTTCGTGGCTTGGAGCTGCAAGGCGAAAAGGCCGAATCTGCGGGTTTTCGAGTTGATCGCTTTGATATGGAGCTGAACCTCAGAGAAACCTTGTGGAATCGCTCTCTGGTATTTAATGCCCTTGAGATTCAGGGCGCTTATCTTGATCTGGTGAAAGGCGATGGTGCTCGCTGGTCTATGTCCGGTATTGAAAGCATCGCCGGATCCTCCTTGAGAACCGAAAAGACGACACCGAACAATGGCAAGCTGCTGCGATGGCTTTCTTTGCAAAACATGGTGGATATTGAAAATGTTCGTCTGAACCTGCAAAGCCCTGATGGTGAGCAGCAAAGTATTGTTGGTCGCTATCTGAGGGTGCTCACGGATGATGAGCAAAAAGATCTGCAAGCCAAAGTTGAGGTGGAAGAGGGCTCTCTGGAGATAAACGGCAGTGGATTTCTTTCGGTTGCTTCTAATAAAGCGGGTTTCCATCGCTGGCAAGGCAAAATCAATGCGGTCGATCTGGATGTTGAACAACTCTGCGTGCTCTGGTCCGGCTGTGAGGACGGCTTGCGCAGTGCTGTGGTGGCAGCTGATTTGCAATGGCGCTTTGATGGTGGTGCCTGGCAGGTGCAGGGTGGATTATCGATGCCTTCGCTGGTCTATCAGGATCGGTTTAATAACGAAAGTCGTCTGGTGGCCAGTACCGAGTTATTTATGCAGGGGCAGCAGTCCTCCTACTTGAGCACTCATTGGCAAATCTGGTTGAACAACGTTCATTTAGAAAATTTCCTTAGTGATGGCGGTCATTATCAATGGAGCAATAATTGGTATCTCACCGGTGGTCGACAGGATGATTATACGATCACAGTTGCCACAGAAAATCTGAACCTTGATCTGCTGAAACGTTTGGTGGTGGATGTTGCTCCGATGCCAGCAGGAGTGACAAACTTGATTGACACCTTAAACCCTAAAGGTGATTTGCAGGATTTGGCGCTCCGTATCTTTCCCTCCCGGCAGCCCTTTGATTTTGATTTAAGCGCAACACTCAATAATATTTCCGTTGATGCCTGGCAGGGAGCACCTTCCGGGGGGAATGTCAGCGGCCAGTTGAGAATGAGTTTGCTGAAAGGCTACCTGGATTTGGACAGTGAAGATTTTCAGCTGGGCTTTCCTAAGCTCTTTCGTGAAACCTGGCACTATACGACGGCAGATGGACGAATCTATTGGGATGTTGTGGATGATGTGTACGTTCTGAAATCCAACGACCTTTCATTAACCGGTCCGGAAGGCGATTTGAAAGGCCAGCTTCGTCTTGATATTCCGCTAACTGCTGAGGTCGGCGATTCTCTTGACATGGCGCTAACCGTTGGCATGACCAATGGTGATGCGCGGCATACCGGTAAATATCTACCGGCGCTGATTCCTATGGACGCAGGTTTAGTGCATTGGCTCGATACCGCCATTAAAAAAGGCGATATCGCCTCCGGTGGCTTTATCTATAACGGCGCGTTAGTGGGCGTCGATGGTCCTCTGGATAACCGATGGGGGTTGTTTTTCGATCTGCTGGATGCTGATCTTCAATACGCACCTGAATGGCCTGTAATTACTGGCCTTAAGGGTGACGTGTTTGTCAATGATGATCAAGTGGAGGTGATTGCCAGCCACGCGGAATCTGCCGGCGGTCAACTGAAAAACATTCACGCTCTGCTACCCCTGAACGAAGGGTTGGTGCTGGATATTAATGGTCTGGTTAAGGGCGATGGTAATACCCTGAAGCACTTTCTGACCAAAACGCCCATCAATGAATTAATGCAGGGCGCTGCTGAACAGTGGCACTTGAATGGCGCTTTGGAAGCCGAGTTAGGTTTGTCATTACCCCTGAATAATCTGGGTAGTTCGATCGTTGATATCCAGTCGCAGGTCACGGATTTTGAATTTGGCCTGCCTGAGCAGGGCATTCATATCAGTGATATTCAGGGTGATGTATCCTTTAACTCGACGACAGGTTTCTTTTCACAACAGTTGTCTGGCAATCTGTTTGATGAGCCAGTCAAGGCAATCATCAAGTCCACTATCAAGAAGTCCACTATCAACTCTACAGAGGATGAGCAAACGCCTCTGTTGACGACCATAGATTGGTCCAGCCGAATATCCGTTACCAGCTTGCAAACCTGGCTGGATCAAGATTGGTTGAGTTTATTAGAAGGCGCTGCAGACTATCACGGCCAGCTCGATATTCATTATGATGGTGAAGGCATTGCACTGACGATTGATAGCAATCTCAAGGGTATCGAAATTGAATTGCCCGCGCCGGTTGGTAAGTCAGCCGATGTCGCTTCATGGTTTAACCTGTCACTGACTCAGGGCACTGAACGAGATAGCTTGAACGTGTCTCTGGAAAATATGGGACAACTTGCCATGGGGATTGGGAAAGGTTTTATTCCGGAATCGGCGCTGATTACTCTGGGTAATGATCAATTAGGGACGCTAAAATCGGATCTGCCGGATGATGGCCGGTTTGTTATTACCGGGTTGTTGCCACAGCTGGATCTGCTTCCCTGGAAGGAGGAGTTTTCCGGGCAGCCTGGCAAGCCTGGAGAGCAACAACTTGCCTCCCGGGTAGAAGTGGACAATGTACGCATTGGCTCCCTGACTTACGGAGATAACCAATTCTCCGATGTTGCCGTTTCATTACAACAATCGGTACCGTATCAACATCATGTGGGTATGCAGATTGGTTTTGATAGTCAAATGGCTAAAGGTTTTGTCTGGATTCCCAATCAGAATTCCACACCATGGCGTCTGAATGTGGATCATTTCTACCTGGCTGAAGCGGATAGTAATGCGACTGAAAAAATAAACGACGATGAGCGTGAATTGTTAGACCCACTGGCTGAGGTAAATCCAGCAAACCTGCCCAATGTGGATGTCAATATTCAACATTTTCAGATTGGGGATCGAGCACCGGCCAAAGCGGCTTTCAAACTGCGCCATGCTCAGGATGGCCTGAAAGTGAATGATCTTCAGGGCACGCTATCGGGTTTAACACTCAGTGGTCTGGCAGACTGGATTGAAACCAATGGTGAGCAACGAACATGGGTTCAGGCATCGTTGAAAGGCCCGGAAATTCAGGAACTGCAAAAAGCACTGGGCTTTTCCGGCTGGCTTGAAGCGAAAGAAAGTCGCATTACCAGCAACCTTAACTGGGAAGGTTCACCGGCGGGCATTGGAGTGGCTTCGCTTAAGGGTGATATTGATCTGGTGTTTAAAAAAGGGCGTTTAAAGAAACTGGATGCGTCCTCAGAAGCGTTGAAATTGTTTGGCATCTTTAATACAGAAACCCTGGCTCGGCGTTTGAAGTTGGATTTCTCTGATCTGTATTCGTCAGGTGTCAGTTTCGATAAATTAAAGGCCAACCTTAAGTTTAATCGAGGTGTCATTACCTTTAACTCACCCATGGAGCTGGAAGGGCCATCATCCAACTTTAAGCTGGATGGCACGGTTGATACACGTCAAGAGACGCTTGATCTCAGCCTGGTTGTAACATTGCCGGTGTCGTCGAACCTTCCGATTCTCAGCGTATTAATGGGCACAGCACCACAGGTAGCAGGCATTATTTATCTTGCTGATAAGCTGCTGGGCAAGCAGGTGGATCAGCTGGCCAGCATCAGGTATCGGATCAAAGGCTCGTTCGATGATCCGAATATGACACTGGACGGTTTATTTACCAATAAGCCAAGAAAGAGTCAGGAGACGGAGCAGGCTCTCAAATAGCCTGCTGAATACCCCGCTTTACTGATTTTTCTTAAACAGTAATTTGAAGGTGATGGGAACAGACGTTGATATGCTTTTTACGCCTGCAAGATCGATCAGGGCCTGAATACCGGATAAAAGACCAAAGTCTTCCACATTCAACAGTACTGGTTTGGTGTTAGTAACCAATACCGTGTCTTGATCAAGCATGGTAACGTTGACGTTTTCTCTTAAACGTCTGGTTTTGCCATTCAAGGTTACCTTTGCCGACACCCTTTCATTTTCTGAATGACCAACACTGAGGCGTTGGAAAATGTTTTGGCCAAGGTGAATCTCCACATTTGCAGTTGGGTTCTTGGTAACGTTAAAGAAAACATTTCTCAGGCGGTTATCCCGTTTTTCAATATCCGTATTCAAGCTGGCAAGGTCAATGGTCAGGCTTGCTTTGCCGTCTTCTTTGGATACCTGGGCATCAAAAGATTCAAACCTCCCGACGGTGCCGACTGAGGATGCTTTGATAAACGTGAAATAAAACTTCGACTGCTTCTTCTCCAGTTGCCATTGTGCATGGGCGCTGGTGATAAACAAAAGGGGGAGCAGACAAAGCAGAGACCGAAACATTATAGGATTTCCATTATTATCGTATTTTTTATAAACGTCGAATGCATCCTATCGTTTTAGGCAGTCGCTTTTCAATGGTTGAAATATAGACGGTGCTTGTTAAGGGGAGTAGAAGGGAAGAAAGTGCCGTCATTCCCGCGAAGGAGGCTGTCGCAAAACCCCATACTTCTCGTTCCCATGCTCCGCGTGGGAATGCATACCTCTTAATTTTCAAAGAGATAGATGTATGGGTTCCCACGCAATACCCAAAGGGCATAAAAGCATGGGAACCAGAGCTTTTGCGACAACCTCGAAGGCGGGAACCCATCGTTGTCAATGGATCCCCGCCTTCGCGAGGATGACGATGGTATGTTCTTGCTCGCTACTTCCCTTAAACATTTTTTAGACAGTTTCAGCTTTTACGCGGAAGAAAATAGCGTAGAACAGTGGAATAACCACAAGCGTCAAAATGGTCGCAAACAACAAACCAAACATGATAGTCACTGCCATGCTCTTAAAGAATGGATCTATCAGCAATGGTGCCACGCCCATAATGGTCGTTAAAGCACCCAGCAGTACTGGTCTTGCACGGCTGATGGCGGCATCAATAATCGCAAAATACGCGGCTTTGCCTGCATTAATTTCAGCATCAGCCTGATCAACCAGCACAATGGCGTTTTTCACCATCATACCAATCAAACTCAGAAAACCGAGAATGGCCATAAATTCGAACGGCGTCTGAAATAGGATCAAACCGGCAGTCACACCCACCAGAGCCAATGGCGCGGTTAGCCAGATAACCAGTGGTTGACGGATGGCGTTGAACATAAAGATCACCGCAAGGATCATGGCTGCAAAGCCATAGGGTGCCGAAATGGCCAGACCTTCGTTAGCGTCTTTGGAGGCTTTGTATTCTCCATACCAGATCAGCTCATAGCCCGCAGGCCGTTCAATGGCTTCAATTTTACGGCGTACATTATTGAATGCGTCACCAGTGGCAATACCCGGTGCCGGGTCGGCTTGAACCAGAATGGTTGGCATACGATTGATGCGACGAAGAATAGCGTCCTGATAAACGACATCAACAGCATCAATCAGCTGACTGACCGGTATGTACTGTTGAGTCGTTGGGCTAAACACTTCGGTGTTTTCGATGGCACGACGATGGTTGCGTTCATCTTCTGGTGCACGTATCACAATCGGAATCAGATCGTCGCCTTCCCGATAAACACCCACGTTACGGCCAGAAAGGGTTTGCGAGATAGCCTGATTGATTTCTCGCGTGGTGAGACCGTATCGCTGGGCTTCGTCTTCGAGATACGCCGGACGCAATACCGGCATCTGCTGTCGCCAGTCATCCTGAACAGCGATCAGGTTGCTGTCGTTTAGCATAATGGCTTTAGCTTGCTCTGCCAGTTGGCGCAGAACATTGCTGTCCGGACCTTTGAAGCCAGCCTCAATCTTTTTACCGCCACCACGGCCGAGCATAAACTTCCACACTTTAATGGACGCGTCGGTGTATTTGGCATCCAGTTCGGCCTGAAGTTCGCCAAGCAGAGGCGCTATTTTGGTGTAGTCATCAATATCAATCAGCAGCTGACCATAACTTGGGTTACGAGCTTCCGGTGCATAGGTGAGCATAAAACGAAGACCACCGCCGCCTATAAAGCTGGTGATATTGCTGATGCCTGCTTTGACTTTCACGTCTTGTTCTATGCTGGCAACAATGGCTTCAGTGCGCTTGATATCACTGCCCTGGGGCAAATAGACATCAACAACAAATTGAGGCCGCTGAGATTCCGGCATGAACCCAGGTGGTACAAATTGCACGCCCCATAACGTGATAGCCATGGTAGCCAACAGTAAACCGGAGCTGATCAGTTTATGGTTCAGAACCCAGATTAACAGCGCTTTGTAGGCAGACACCATACGACCGGGTTGCTGTCCTGCTGTTGTCGTCTTTACCTTCAGGAAATCATGGCAGAGCATGGGCGTAACGGTGACGGCAAACACCCAGCTCAGGAGCATGGAGTAGAGAATGACCCAGAACAATGAGCCGGCATACTCACCCATATCCGACGGTGACAGGCCAATAGCGCTGAATGCGCAGATGCCCACCACGGTTCCGCCCAATAATGGCCATTGAGTGGATTTAACAATTTCGGAAGCCAGCGCCATGCGGTCTTCGTCTGGGTTTTGTTGAAGACGAACCAGAATACCGTCAGTCACCACAATGGCATTATCTACCAGCATGCCCAGGGCAATAATCAGAGCACCGAGTGAGATACGCTGCATGGCGATATCTTCGATCAGCATGATGCAAAGGGTACCAGCAACCGTTAGCAGCAATACAAATCCGATAATAATGCCGGAGCGCAACCCCATAAACAGCAGCAGTACCAGAAACACAATGGCAACCGCAGCAATCAGGTTATCGATAAAATTGGCAACGGAATCACGAACAGAATCGGACTGCATGGAGATGACGTTCAGCTCCATACCCAGTGGGCGTTGCCCTTCTAATACTGCCAGTCGAGCTTTCACCGCATCGCCCATATCCACAACGTTGCCGCCAGTGATGTTGGAGATACCAAAGCCAACCGCCCGCTCGCCGTTATAGCGCATCAGCATGGAGGCGGGTTCCTGATAGCCTCGCGTGACATCCGCAATATCGCCCAGTTTCAGAACGGTGTTGTCGTTACCTACAACGACTTGCAGATTCTTCAGATCATCAAATGAATCAATAGCGGATGATGGGATGACCGGAATCCGCATGGAGTCGGTTTCCACAGTGCCTGCAATGGTGACCAGATTTTGTTTTTGAATGGCCTGCAGCACTTTTTCTACTGACAACCCAAAACGAGCCATACGCTCACTGGAAATCTCAACAAAAATCGCTTCTTGCTGTTCTGCCAGGGTCGTTGTTTTCGCAACGCCGGGTACGAGAACCACTTCACGGCGCAGGGTATCGACATAATCCTGCAACTGCTTATCGGTAAAACCTTCGCCGGTGACGGCAAAGAACAGAGCGTACACATCGGAAAAATCATCATTAACGATGGAAGCCCCGGCACCGGGCGGCAGTTGTCGTTGAACATCACCAATCTTACGGCGCAGTTTGTCCCAGACCTGCTGAAGATCTGCGGAGCTGCTGGCAAACTCCAGCTTAATTTCAACGGTGACTTCCGACATGCCCTGTTTGGACACGGATTTCACCTCTTTCAACTCTTGAAGGGTTTGTACAGCACCTTCGATGACATCGGTGACTTCGTCAGCCACTTCTTGAGCAGTCGCTCCGGAGTAGGGCGTGTTGATCACCGCTTGGCGAATAACAAACTCCGGGTCTTCAAAACGCCCTAGTTTTAAATAACTGATGTAGCCGCCGATCAGCGTCAGGGCGATGATCACCCAAATGCTGGTTCGCTTGGCTATGGTATAGCGTGCGATATCCATGGATCAGGCTCCTGCTTTTTTCTGAGAAGCTGATTCGGTTTTTTCATCAGAGCTCTGTTCATAGCTCTGTTCAGAGTATGGACGCACTTCCATGCCATCTCTCAGGCTGGAAACGCCGGCGATCACCACGCGCTCACCAGACGACAGATTCTTGTTAACGAAGACGCGGTTCTTGCTCAGGTTGCCCAGTTCGATATATCGCTTCACAACTTTGTTGTTGCTGCCTACGATCCAGACAAATTGTTTGCCCTGATTGTCTGGCACAATCGCAGTGAGTGGCACGGAGATAGCAGAGCCTGTAACAGTGGTATTGTCAGCGATGGTTGGAATGACTTTCACCGCCATACCGGGAAGAACACGGAAACCTTTCAGGTCATCAAACCCCAGTACGATCGGATAGGTTTGAGAGATTGGGTCTGCTTCGGTGGCGTAAGTGCGTACTGACAAACTGAATGTTTGTTCTGGAATGCCAGAAATTTCGGCAAGCGCTGAGCGCTGATTAAGGCCAGATAACATCACTTGATCTGGAATGTTGATCACTACTTCAAGATCGCTGAGATCGTGAAGAATCAGCACCGGGGCATTAGCCTGAATTTGCGTATGGTTGTCCACCAGTTTGCGGCCAATCACACCGGTAAACGGCGCTTTCAGTGTGGTGTACTCCAACTGACGCTTTGCTTCGTCCACATGATTGGAGGCCAGATTGTAGCGAGTGGTGATCGCATCAAGATCACTTTTCGAAATAGCGCGACTGTTTTCAAAGATGGCTTTTGCACGACGATAATCGTCTTGTGTATTTTGCAATTCCAGTTCTGCGGACTTCAGGTTGGTCTGAGCATCTCGTGAATCCAGAATGGCCAAAGTCTGGCCCTGCTTAACGTGATCACCTTCTTCCACCAGAATATTGGTGAGCAGGCCGTTAATGCGAAACGAGATTTCCGCACGCTCGGAGGCACGAATGACACCGCTGAAGGTAAGATCATCATTGGCTCCCGGAGTGATGACTTCTGTCAGAGCGGGCTGAATTACCGGTGCAGCAACCACATCACTGGCTTCTTGCTGGCAGCCAGTGATCAGCAATGCTGATAATACGAGAGGGATAGCAAACCGTCCGGGTTTGAACTGGTTCAGTGTGGTCAACGCTGACACTCCAAAGAAATTTAAGTCGATATTTTGCGGCTATTTTTGATTTGCAACGGTTTAAAGTAAACTCGCAAGTGTACTTATGTAAGCCAGTGCGCGTGAGATAGTACGTATTCACTGTGGGAGAGCGGTGTTGAAGCGATCAGAGCAGAAACATCAGGCGATTATCGAGGCAGCAAAGGCCGAGTTTGCGGAACATGGTTTCCTTGCGGCCAATATGGATCGTATTAGTGCCGTTGCAGAAGTGTCCAAGCGTACCTTGTATCGACATTTCGACAGTAAGGAGCTGTTGTTTGAAGCGGTGTTAACGGTGATTCAGTCGTCTATTGATCAGTCAGTACGTTACGCTTTTGTGCCGGAAGTGAGCCTTTACGATCAGCTGTACATCATTACGTTGCAGGAGGCAGAAGTGCTTTATCAGGGATAGGGTATTGATTTGTCCCGGACTATTGTTATGGAGTTTATGCGTCAGCCAGAGTTGGCGGAGAAGCTGATTCGATCGCTCTACAGCACCAAAAAAATCACTCTCTGGATGCAAGAAGCCATGGTGGCAGGGAAGTTGAAAGTCATGGATTTGAAGGTCGTCACAAATATTTATATCAGTTTGTTTCAGGGGCGCTTGTTTTGGCCGCAGGTGATTGAAAGGCAGCCGGTGCCGAAAGGTGAAGAGTTAAAGGTCAGAGTGCATACCATTGTTTCTGCATTTCTCAATGGTATGGAACGATAGTTTACAGAGAGTTTCCGATAACAAGTTGAGTTAGTATTTCCCGAAACAATCCCTCTGGGATAAAATGGTGCACAGCGATTCGGATTTGCGAATAAATACTGCAATAAAAAAACAGCCCGGAGTGAGCCGTTCATTATGTCCGATATTATTACCACCGCCCGTGATCAACTGCTGACCCCTGCCAATATTGGCGATCAGGAGCTCAGCAGGATTCTGGACAGCATACTTGGCCACAATGTGGATGCGGCTGACCTCTATTTCCAATCCATGCGCCATGAAAGCTGGGTGTTGGAAGACGGTATCGTCAAAGAAGGCAGCTTTAACGTCGACAGCGGCGTTGGGGTTCGCGCCATGAGTGGTGAGAAAACCGGTTTTGCCTATTCCAATGAAATTATTCTACCTGCGCTGGAGCAGGCGGCGGGTGCGGCCCGAAGTATTGCCCGTATTGGTCAGCAAAAGCAGGTTCAAGCCTGGCAGCGCAGCCAGCCATTGGCATTATATGGTGCTTCAAACCCGCTGGATTCTTTAACCAGTGCGGATAAAGTGGACCTGTTAAAGAAGCTTGATCAGGCAGCCCGTAAAGCGGATCCGTGCGTAAAGCAGGTGACTGTGAGCATGGCGGGTGTGCATGAGGTGGTGATGGTGGCGGCTTCTGATGGCACATTAGCGGCGGACATTCGGCCATTGGTACGCTTAAACGTCAGTGTTATTGCAGAGAAAGATGGGCGAATTGAAAGAGGTTCGGCTGGCGGTGGTGGTCGTGGTGATTATCTGCAATTTTTATTGAACGACGCCGGTCTGGAGTTTGCCAGAAAAGCCGTGCGTCAGGCCATGATCAATCTTGAGGCTGTTGCCGCACCGGCGGGCACTATGCCGGTGGTGCTGAGCGCTGGCTGGTCCGGTGTATTGCTCCATGAAGCAGTCGGGCACGGATTGGAAGGTGATTTTAACCGTAAAGGTTCTTCGTCTTACGCCGGCCGTATCGGTGAGCGAGTCGCATCTCCCCATTGTACGATTGTGGATGATGGTACGTTAGGTGGTCGCCGTGGCTCGTTGAATATGGACGATGAAGGGGTGCCGACAGAAAATACCGTGCTGATTGAGAACGGTATTCTCAAAGGTTACATGCAGGATAAGCTGAATGCCCGGCTGATGGGTGTTGAGTCCACGGGTAATGGTCGTCGAGAGTCGTATTCCCATCTGCCTATGCCGAGAATGACGAACACGTATATGCTACCAGGGCAGTATGATCCGGAAGAGATTATCAGCTCTGTCGAAAAAGGCATTTATGTGGAAAACATGGGCGGTGGTCAGGTGGATATTACATCGGGCAAATTTGTGTTTTCGACCAGTGAGGCCTGGTTGATTGAAAATGGCAAAAAGACAGTACCGGTGAAAGGCGCAACGTTAATAGGTAATGGCCCTGATGTGATGAATAAAGTCTCCATGGTTGGAAATGATCTGGAGCTTGATCCTGGCGTTGGCGTTTGTGGTAAGGATGGTCAGTCTGTGCCTGTTGGGGTTGGCCAACCAACCCTGAAGATTGATGAAATTACCGTTGGTGGAACGGCTTGAGGCGGTAAAGCGAAAACTGATGCCGTAATCAGCTGCACTAGATGGGATGGACAGGTGAGAAGCTGATTACGTTAGCTTCTTAGGGTAGAGGTATTAAAAACATACCACCGTTAGCACTCAAGGTGAACGAATCGCTTGGTATTTTTCTAACGGCTTCTACCCTTATGCCCTTTACAGCTTATTCATCTGGAACTTCTGCGTTTTTAAACAAAGAGGCGAGTTGCCAGCCTGAACAAACCATTGGTTAAGGTAAGCAAAGGAAGCATGGCGTTTTGCCCTCCCAGGTTAAGCTTCCCGTTACAGTTATGATAATCACCCGGACCTGATACCCTATGGGAAGAATTGTCTTCCGGATAAAGTGAGTCCGCTATTTTATAGTGCTTGAGATGCTCACTGTAACAGTCTTTGTCAGGTGCTGTTTTGCAGGGATCGGGGTAGTGGCGTTCTGAGGGCTGACGTGCTGTCCAGTACAGTATTTCTTCAGCGCATCGGGTCAGCCATTGCTGACAGGCGTCCTCAGTTAATAATAAGTGTTGTGATAGAGACGCGCTTCTGCCCATCCCCTCCATAAAGGCTGTGATGGTTGCGCTGATAAAATTGGCCGTTTCTGTTATGGATGCGTTATTTTTATAGTGGTAGCCAGATGAATGCTGTCGAAGTCGTGATCGAATAAGGAGTGCGGCCAGTAGGTTGTCCATCATGCAGTTAGCGAAGGCCAGGCATTGGTTGACTTGTTCTGGATGCGTTTCCCGTCGGCAATCGACTGCTTTGAAATAACTGTTCACATGGCCAAATTTTTCATAATCTCCGATATCCCGAAAGCCCGTGTAGCCAAAGTCCGGTTGCTCTGTAGCGGTGCTGTTCCAGGCTCCAAATTTGCCTGGGTATGGATAGGTGCCTGGTGCCTTATCTTCACGCTGATAACCCAATAGAGAATGTGTGAACAGAAATGTGCGCCCACTGTCTGTATCATGAAAGGCAGGCAGGGAAGAGGTATGAAGCATTCCCCAGTTCATAAACCGACCTATATCATGGCAGGCTTTTAGAATGCCTTCTTCTGGCTGTTGAAAAGGGTTTGTCGCTGCGTTGTCAGGCTGGTGAGCATAGGTGACGTAATTTGCTGAAGCTTGGTAATAGTATGCGGTTACGTATGAATGGCCATCAATGTCTTCTATTTCAAGAGCGTCGTCAAAGCTGTCTGGCTTCACCGGCAGTTGTTCAACAGAAATCCGATAAAATGCCGTGAAAGACGGATAATTACTTTTTAATTCTTGGCGTAATCCTTTGTTGTCCAGGAATTGATGAACAAACCCTTCGCGCAGGAGTTCGTTCAATGGTTCTGATTTCCGCTGAAGTTTTAAATAAAGGCAGTTTGGCTTTCCTGTTGGAATTCTAAGTGCCCTGCCTCCTGCTCTTTGTGTATCAGGGGGAAAAGAGAAGTTTTCAGGCAGCGCTGATATTTCTGGATGTTGGCATTGGGTCTTAATCCAAGCCTCAAGCTCATCCGCAACCGTTAATTGTGACGGAGTGAACGCTGTATTTTGATAGCAAGTGGCTAGCAGATCTTTAGCAAACGGATTGTTGATTAACCCTCGGTTCAACGGGTTTACTTGACTGCAGAGGTTTTGTCGAGTGGTGACTTGCTCTTGTTTATCTGAGTAAACATTATGAAGCCATTGACGTTTTTCTTCATCGGACGATGAGCCGCAAATCATTGCCAACTGTGAATTCAGGCTGAGTAGGTTAGGATGATAATAGCTTTGCAGTGATGCAGTATTGTTTTTGTTGCCAAAGTATTGCTGATAATCCATATCATGGAGCTGTTTTTGGCAAAGCTGTTGAAAACGCGAGTCAGATAAAACATTGTCGGGAACTGAAGGCAACACAGTGGCGGGGTCTAAAGCCCGTTCTACAGCCCTGGAGCACAGAGCATTGTCCCGGTATTTTTTTGGTACTCTGGAAAGAGCTCCCCCCTTTTCGATATGCTGGTGACAGCGTTGTCTTTTTTTGTCATCAGTCCAGTGGAGAAACGATAAGCCTTCTACTTCCCATGGTTGATAGAACAATGCCTCAAGGCTCTCTATATGTTCGAGTAGGCGTTCATCCTTCTTTATTTCCGGAGGCAGTTCATGAATAACCCAGCCACTACAATGCTGTAATGCGGTGACACAAAGCTCGAAATTTCTGACGCTTTCAGGCGCATGTACTAAGGCGTTACCATCTTGCGAGCAGGCAATGGTGCAAATTTCTTCAGTCTTCCATGCGTCAGGAACGTATTGAAGAGCCATGCCATTTTGAGAACATGCTAATTTACAAAGGGCGGCAGTTTTGTATGGCTCAGGTACAGATTGCAGTGCCAGTCCGTTATTCTGACAGGCAAGCTGTGACAGTGTTGAGGTTATCAGATCTGACGGAACTTCAGCCAGAGATAATCCATCATTCTGACAGGCCAGCTCATATCGGGCTGTGTTTTTCAATGTTTCAGGAAGTGTCTCAAGTTTGTATTGATTCATCGTGAAAATGCGGTCAATCAGGGCCTCAGAGCATTTTTCAACAGGTACATTTTTTAAGAAGTTTCTCAGTCCATAATCCATCATACCCTTACCCCAGCATTGGGATAAATTTTTCTCATACTGATCTGCACATGTCAGTAAAAACTGCGCTGTTTGAAAATGCTCTGGGATTTCTTTAAATTTACTTGGCAGTGAGGTTACACGCTTCAGGCATGAATGATAATCATCTGAATGGTTCGTAATGGAGTTGGCAGGCAATATGGAATGGCTCTGCAGATATCTTTGCTTCAGTCGAGCGGTTTGGAATGTAGCCGGTAGTAACTCGAATGCCTGCGGGGCTATTTTGCAAAAAGAGTCGCATAGGGCAGTGGTCAGTTGTGCTTCAGGTATGTGTTTTATCCATGAGTAGTTTATAGAAATCAGGGCCTCTAGTTGTTGTTGGTTAAGTTCATTGACAATTCCTGCTAACACCGAAGGTTTTATATCTAAGATTTCATTCTGAAATCTCGGGTAATACTCGGCTGGGATATATTTGAGATTGTCCGGAGCCTGGTTCAGATACTTGAGGCAAATATTGGGATGTTTTAATTTTTCCGGTAGGGTAGCCAGCAACGTTGGGTTGTATTCTTTTAAGGGCTTCTGAATATTTTCATACCATACTCTATCATCAGGGCTTAACAGCTCCGGATTCAGTGAGAGTTCCGGGTTTACGTCAACCAGTTTGGTGAGTGTGATGAACTGAAGGGGGGATAATGGTTTTTTGTTGATTATGGATAACAGGGTGTTGAATTCTGAACAATTTGATTCCGCAGTGTTTTCTACCTTAGCAATATGGCGTGAACTCAGTAGTGTTCGCTTTGCATTTATTTCAAGTGGTTTATCGTCTATTGAAACACGCTTGCTTGAGGATGTGATTGATGCTGGGTCAATCTTTGTCACTTCGATTAGGCTCTCGAGACTAGCTTGTCCAGAGAGGTGAGCTGCTGGTATGCTTCCGTTCATGATATAAGTCTCCATGGCTTTGCTGGCTGAATGGTGGCCGGCGCAATGTAATGTTGATTGGTATTGTAGGGTATAATTAAAAGTGTTCAACAGTCTGTAATTTTGTGAATTTTCTATTTTTGATACCGAGTATTCATGCGGGGTAACAGCGGGTGTAATTAAAAGTGTTCAACAGTCTGTAATTTTGTGAATTTTCTATTTTTGATACCGAGTATTCATGCGGGGGTAACAGCTGATGAAATTTGAATTTTCACCACATCGGGAACACTTTTAATTACACCCGGTAACAGCTGATGAAATTTGAATTTTCACCACATCGGGAACACTTTTAATTACACCCGGTATTGTATCGCTTGATGTTGTAAAAAGACTAACCAGCCGGTTAGCTATGCTGACGTTTTGACTCTTGTCCATTAGCTGCAGTGGCTGAGCGTATAAAGTTATACCAATTACATTTTCTAACTCTTGGGATAGCTATCTGCCTGCAAGGGCTGGAGGTGTTTTATCTCATAATTTGAAAATGAAATTGGTATTAGTCATATTTCCAGTCTTATTAGTACCTTAGGGTGTCTTAAGCTTTTTCCCTGGTGCTGCCGTAACCTATCATGCACCGGGATTTACGTAGCTTCTCAATAACTGCTGGGCAACGTTAGTACCAAATTACTGTAGCCCTTGGTAATCAATAATCATGCACTATTGTTTTACACGATTTTTGGCAGCGCCCAGCACTTTTTGAGAAGTTACGGATTTACGCCCTTCGATGCCTGGTTAAGCTCAGCACTAAGACATTGTCTCGAAATAAAACCGGCACTTCTCCTCAGTAACTCCCTTGATATAAGAACAGGAGAAACCAAATGTCGAAGGTTTTTAAGGACGAGCAGGGTTTACAGGCTCGAAAATGTAAGCGGTTGAAATAGGTTTGTCGTTGAGCCCTTGGGGTTAATGATCTTTTTGAATAATTTGATTCAGTTCTCTGGCAGCCGCTTCAGCATCAATTCGCTGAGACGGATCAACCTTTAGCATTTTTGCTATCAGGGTTCTCACTTCTGGGTGCAGAGTGATTTGCTCCAGATCGTTATCGATCAGTGTTTGTAAATCATTGCCGCTGCGTATCGGTACTAATTCGTATTTGGGGCCAATGATTTTCCTGGCCTTTTGCAGGTTATCTTTGGGGGCATCCGGTGGCATAGGTACCCAATAGCCGTTTGCAAATAATTGTCTGTCGCCCAGAAAACTGGTGAGGAAAGAACCAACGGCAAACATGTCAGCTTTTGGCGAATGGATATGAGTTCGTTTTGTTTCCCAGAGATTTTGCTGGCTGGTAGCGCATTCAGGTGCGTAATTAGTGGCTAGATAGGGGTTGTTGTAATGGAATATTGTATTTAATGGATTTACGGAGGCATGTCCAAAATCGATGAACTGAGCTTTGCCTTCTTTACTGAAAATGATGTTATCCTCTTTGATGTCGCAAGGGTAAACACCGTTACGATGCATCCTGCATAAAGTAGTTAACATGTCGTTGGCCAACAGCAATTTTTTAGCGGCATTTTCATGCCTTAGCTTTCCTGCTCCAGTGCCTCTGGCAATATCCATGAAAATAATGAACTGTTTTTTTCCAGCGGCATTGACAGTGCTGGTATAACCATAGGCTTTTGGTGCGCAGTCAGATTGGTTTTGCAGCGCTATTTCTCGTTTAACGGCGGCCTCGTCAGCAAACGCATTGCCTGGTTGTGCTTTTTTTGCGGCGCAGAGTATGGGTTCTGTTTGTCCGGGGAGCTTTACTAAAGCCATTTTTACTTTGCTCATGGATTGGCCAAGGATATAAGCATCGGTGTTGTTCTGTTTTTTATAATCCTCATGGGTGATTGGAAATAATTGACGAGCAGCAATAAAAGAAAGAGGCTGGTTTTTGGTCACCTTTTTCATCTGCGCCAGCTGATTATCCGTGAATCCAAACTTTCTTAATGCATACCCGGGTAATCCATTAAGAATTTGTGCGGTAAAGGGTTTTCCAGTATCTGTCGTCGCATTAAAGACAGTGAATGGTAGCCCTGTAGAGCGTTTATCGTGCCTGTTGTTGTTTCCGGATTTTTCGTGGTAGTCGGATAAAATATTTCTATTTGAAAGGGGCTGTAAACTGATTTTTCGATCGGTTAGAGCGCGTTTCAGAAAGTCTTCAGTCCATGAGTTCTTATGGCGAGGGTCGTTAATAAATGTTCTGGTTTCAATAATGCTGACGGAATATTGTTTAGTAAATCCTTTCCAGAGTGCTTTTAACAATTGCGGAATGTGCAGGATGATGGACTCATTCCGATCCTGGATGCGATTGTATTCCATTGCCGCGGCTTGAAAAGCGGATAGCTGTATGGGCTGATTTGAATTCATTGTTCTGGAAACTGCTTAGGGTCTGTTGAGAAGTAATAACATCCTTGTCAGCAGGGGCAACCAATATTGAGTAAAGGTTAGACGTTGAGTTAATCAAACCCGGTAGGCAGCTCAAGTGCGTTTTTGTGCTCAAGTAACAGTTTGATATCTCGAGGAAGCGTTCTGCCTTCAGAAAGTTCGGGCAGATCATTCACATCAAAAAAACCGATTTCTGAGATCTCGATATTTTCTTTAGGCGATCCACCGGTTAATTCGCAGAGAAATATCATTTTATAAATATGATGGGGGCTGCGAGGGTGGTATGGGTGACGCTGAGTGTCTCTTAATGCCACCAATTTGATGGCTCTGGCAGTGTAACCTGACTCTTCGAGTACTTCTCTTTCGACGCCCGTTGAAGGTGGTTCACAGACATCGGCCCAGCCGCCAGGGAGTGTCCAGCCACCATCGGAACGCTCTCGCACCAGCAAAATCTTGTCTTCCAGAAACACGCCGCCGCGGAGGTCCACTTTTGGCGTGCAATATCCTTTTTCGGGTAGGAAGTAGTGATTGACTTTGTCTAAAGGTGCGTCGGTGAGTAAAGCGGTCATTTCGTGGGCAATGCTTTGTAGCTGGTGGTAGCGTTCGATATCGAAGTCGTCCTTGGAGAAGGTGAGTCCGTTCTGGGCGATGGCGCGGATTTGTTCGGCCCAGTCAGTCCAAGGGTTATTCGATGCCATGTAACACTCCACCGTATTCTTGTTTATGAAAAGTGATTATGGGTCTGTCCCGAAATAAGATCCACATATACTGAGGCCTTGAAGCATCGTTGAGAACGTTATCCGTTATCCGTTATCCGTTATCCGTTATCCGGAAAAGCATGGGTGGCTCCAGCTTTTTCGGACAACGGACTACGGGTAACGGGCAACGTTAGAGGCTTCAGTGGTCGTTTTACTGATGCTGTCGTCAGGTCCTAACAGGATAGCGACATTTTGCCAGCGTGCGGAGGACTCCATCATGATTTTTACAAACATGGTCAAAGGCACGGCAAGAATCATTCCTACCGGTCCTAATAACCAGCCCCAGAAAATCAGGGATAAAAAAACCACCAGAGGCGACAATCCAAGGCCATGCCCCATCACATTGGGTTCAATCACGTTGCCGATGGTTACGTTGATGGCCAGATAACCCGCCATAATCAGCATGGCATCACCGGGCCCAAACTGCAGCAGCGCCAGAAGAACGCCCGGGATTGCTGCCACAATTGAGCCAACACTGGGAATGAAATTAAAGAGAAAAGCAACCAGTCCCCAGAGAACATAGAAATTCACGCCTTTTACCCAAAGCATCGAGCCAACCAGAAGACCGGTGATCATGCTGATCAGGGTTTTCAACGCAACGTATCGGTTAAATGAGTGCAGGAAGCGTCGCATGCTTTGCAGTTCATGGTCCGGTGATGACAGCGCGTGTCGCAGTTTGCCGGGCAGTAAGGGCGCTTCGAGCAACATAAAAATAGTGGCAATGATAATTAGCAGAGCAAAGCTCATGGTGCTGCCCACGGTGCCAATCATATTGGTTAGCGGTCCGATCAGTGCGGAGGGGTCGAAGGAGTCGGTAATGGCGCTGAGATCCAGTGGAATATTTCGTTCTGAAAGATAGGCCTGGGCCGCTAGAAATTGTTCTGTCAGCTGCTCACGGTATCCAGGCAGAGCGGCGGAGAAATCCCGTACGGTGCTGGCGATATTGCCCAGGAAATACAGGGCAAAAATAACAAAAGCGATGAGTGTGGAAATGATGCCAATGACCCGTGGCACTTTAAAACGATGCAGAAAATTAACAATGGGGTTGGCCAGCAGCGTCAGCAGGGCGGAGAGCAGCAGTGGAATGACCAGAGTGCTGCCCAGTTTGATGCCTGTCATGATAATGATCAGGGCGGCCAGCCCCTGAAGCACCTGTCTAACTTGTGTTGATTTGATGCCCGGCATCGAGTGAACCTCTGGGAATGCAGTCAAAGGCGCTGATTTCATCACAGTTCGGTGCTTCTGACTACTGGCTGTCGCTGAAAGAATCTACCGAATAAAGAGGTCAGGCCTGTCCTGTCCTTTAGCTGTTTGCGCCGACCAGCTGTGTATGGTGTTAACGACTACCTCCATGGTGGGTCTGTTTGCCGGATTGGCATCCATCATGTGTGTGACAAGTGTTTTGATCTCCGGGTTGCTAAATGTAATGGATGACAGCTCATTGTGAATGATATTTTCCAGTTCAGTGATGTTAGTGTCTGGGTTCCAGGAAGATGCTGCTCCCTTAGGATCAACGGCAAACGTCTTTGATCCAAATAATGTGGTCAGGATATAGCCAAGAGAAAAAACATCGACTTTTTCCATATCAATGGTTGTTTCATTTGTCCATAAGTTGCAGGGAAGGCTTAACTCTGGAGCAGTCGACATATTCAATGAGTTTCTGGATGCGGTTCTTGTAGAGCCAGACGCTAGGCCAAAATCAATCAATTGGGTGTTTAATGTCTTGGGATCAATAAAGCTATTGGCAGGTTTCAGGTCGCCATGAAAAGCACCATTTTTATGCGTGGATTGTACGGTAGTGGCATAGTTTTGTGCCAGCTGTATTTTTTTGGATTCGGACATCGTGCTGTTGCAGCTTCTGATAAATTGATCGCCATGGATGCCTTTGGCGATGTCCATTAATAGGATGCGCTGGGCTTTGCCGTCTTTTGTGACTGTTTTTGCAACGCCATACACTTTAGGCGCATGCCCTGAGCTATTCTGTCTGCTGGCCTCTTCATTGATGAGCCTGTTCGTCTGTAAAAATGGTTTGTGTATTTTTTTGGCGGCGCAGATAACGGGTGCGTCTGATCCGGGCAGGCTGAGTCTTGCAAATTTAACCGGTGACATGGATTCCCCAATATACTTGGCTTTGGTATTTGGAATATCCGTAAGTTTATGCTTTTTACGCGTTTGATTGGTTAGGCTGTCAACGGCATCGGCTGACAGAGGATGTTTCTTTTCCCGTTCAGGGAGTTGGTTTATCCATTTCGGGTCACAGCCCATTTCAGTCAATACCTGTTCGGGCAGAGTATTTAACAACTCCGCAGTCAATACCTGACCATCCAATGATTTTGCTTCGACTGTAGTGAAAGGCTTGTTGAGTTTATGTTTGTCTTTTCTAGTGCTTCTATCAGGCAGTTCGGGAAAGATCGTGTGCTCTGCTTCTGAGAGTTGAATCGCCACATTCTGAAAAAATGGAATGTGATATTGATGGTGCTTTATATCTTCGTAAGAGTACTGGTAGCTGCCCTCGTTCCATCCTTTAATAAACCAGTCTTTGTGATTCTCCGAATTCAAAATACCAGGAAATGGAACCCAGCAACCCTCGGTTCCCTGGCAGGCTGTACCGGTGGAGCGAAACATAAGAAAAAGGTCTCCATTATTGTTTTTCATTTCAACGATGTGTCTTCCATAAAAGATAAAGTGCCGGGCGGTTCTTTTAGCGGATTTTGATGTCACTCCAAGGTTGATTAGTTTGAGCATCAATCTGCTCTGCAGAGATGATTCATTATCATTGCTATAGATGCTTTGATTACGATTTTCTATTTCAGCCAGCAGATCGAAATAATATTCTTTATAGTCCTCTTTTATGTTTGGCAGGTGAAGCTTGATGCCTGGTGTGTCCATTGCCTGCAGCTCGGCTATTAATGCTTCTGAAAGACCGGTACCTTTGAGGTGGATGTCTCTAGTTTCACCGTCTTTATTAACGCCAAGGCGGGTTACCCAGTCAGGAATGGACGTAATACGGCAACAACCAGTCAGGGTAAGAGTACCTCCGAGTGAGATTTTTTGGGGTAGATAACGAAAGGATCTGCAGTTCGTCAGATTCAGCCCCCATGGTACATGCAGATTCTCTGGTATGCTCTCCAGTCCGGTACAGCCTTCAAAGTAAAGACCGGCTCCTACAGACAGCTTGGTTGAGATGGCTTTCAGAGCTGGACAATTTTCCACAAAGAGACAATGGCCGACGGTGAGCTCTTCAGGAAAGCGGGCAAACTTTGGGCAGTTACCGATAATGAGGCTATCAGGTAACGTGAAACCATCTTCAATCGTGGTGAAGTTCGGACAGTTTTTAATTTTTACAGATTCAGCAACCAAGCCTGAAGCCAGTGTTGAAAACTGATCGCAAGCTGTAATTTCCAGAGTATAACCAGCTTCAAGTTCTTTAGATAGCTCAGTGAAGGAGTTACAGTTAGTTATGGTCAGCCGGCAGCCTACGTGAAATGTATCTGGTAACTTGGTAAAACCAAGGTTGATAAATTCACAAACCTCTTTAACGATTAAATGATCAGGTAGTTTTTTTAGATTTATATAATGGAGGATTTTCAGATCACCGTCTATTGTCAGTTTTTTGGGTAAAGAAAAATCTTTATATTTATTGTTGTCATTGCGCAGGTATAAATTTCCAGTGACGTGATAATGTATTTCATTGTCGAGCTGATCCTTTTCAAGCAGATCTTCAAACTCTTCAGGAGTCAGTGTTAATTTATAGTCTATTGGTTTTTTGGGTTGTTGATTGCTAAAGGTCGTGCCCGTAACTCTAGCGGTGAGCTTCTTGGCCAAAAGGTTGGGAAGGAAATGCTCTAATTCAGAGCATAAAGAAAAATTGTTGATGTCAGTCGCTCTAACGCTGTGCCCGAAGAGATTGCACGACAATAAGGCTTTTTCTATTTCTTCGCGGTTTTCAAGGAGAAGCCTTCTATCAGGCTCGCTGAACTCGCCTGACGATAAAGTCTCTCCTAATGACGGTGGCAACCCATTCATTATCAATCACTCCATGATCTCTTCATTGTTGATTTAGTTATTGAGAAAGGTATCTGATTGAGAGATTGAGTTGAATGACTATAGGGTTAGTGACGCTGACAAAATTGTTTAAGTGTGGTCCGATGAGTTTGGCGCGTGATAAGGCATTTTTTTGTAGCTTCTCAATAACTGCTGGGCAACGTTAGTGCCAAATTACTGTAGCCCTTGGTAATCAATAATCATGCACTATTATCTTGCACGATTTTTGGCAGCGTCCAGCACTTTTTGAGAAGTTACATTTTTTTGTGTGCTTGGGGTTATCCTGTTATCACAATGACCTATTTAATAAACCCGGCGTCATCATGGGTGAGGCCGGGTTATTCATCTATGGCATCGAAATACTTATAAATATCGCTGCTTTACGTGCTCCCGGAAGAAATTGGCATTCAGGGGTTCGCCGGTTGCGCGGGTCATTAATTCGCTGGTGGAAAAACGTCTGCCTTGTGACCAGATATTCTCCTGCAACCAATCAAAAATCGGCGTCAGGTTACCCTGGCGGATCTGATCAGTAATATCCGGCATGGCTTTTTTCTGGGCGGCAAATAATTGGGCGGCGGTCATGGCGCCTAATGTGTAGCTTGGGAAGTAACCAAAGGCGCCCATTGGCCAGTGAATATCCTGCATGCAGCCATTTTTGTGATCACCAGCGACATCCAGCCCGAGATAATCTTTCATTTTCTGCTGCCAGAGATCGGGAATGTCGTTCACTTCTATGTTGCCTTCGATAAGATCCCGCTCAATTTCGTAGCGTAGAATGATGTGTGCGGGGTAGGTGATTTCATCGGCATCCACGCGAATAAAGCCCGGGCGAACTTCGGTGTAAATCTTTTCAAGGTTATCAAGAGAGGCGAATGGTGCTTGTTTACCGTGACACAGATGTTTGACGATTAAGGGCTGTATCAGTGAGAGGAATTCAGAGCTTCGACCCAGCTGCATTTCAAAGAATAAACTTTGTCCTTCGTGAATGCTCATGGAGCGGTAAAAAGAAATGGGCAGCTCCGGATTATCTTTTGGCAGATTCTGGTTGTAACGGGCATGACCGGTTTCGTGGATGGTGCCCATTAATGCTTCGACAAAGTTATCTTCGCTGTAACGGGTGGTCATGCGCACATCTTCGTTAACCCCACCGCAAAATGGATGAGTGCTGACGTCAAGGCGTCCGTGATCAAAATCAAAGCCCAGTAATTTCATTACATCCAGACCGAGGGCTTCCTGGTTTTCTTGTGAGAATGTGCCTGTGGGTTGAATTGTCTTACGGCTGGACTGTTTGTCCTTTGCTTGCTGGATGTAACCGGGCAGCCAGGTTTTCAGGTCGCCAAATAACGTGTCCAGCGCTTGGGTGTTAACCCCTGGTTCATAGAGTTCAAGTAGCGCGTTATAAGCTGAGGTGTCGGTGTGCTCTGCTCTGATGGTGGCTTCCTGGCGGGAGAGGTTGACGACTTCCTGAAGATTTTTGGCAAAGCCTGTCCAGTCATTATCGGCGCGCTGGGTGCGCCAGGCATGCTCGCATTGGTTGGAGGTCAGGGTTTGTGCCCGCACCAGATCATCCGGAATGATATTGGCTTTTTGGTACTCCAGGGTCATTTCTGCCAGTGAGCATCGGGTGTCATGATCTGGTGTATCTTTTTCTGCCTCTTTTAACCAGTAGTCCATATCTTGGTCGGTAATAAGCTGGTGGAGCAGTGTGTTCAGCTCCGCCAGTGCAGCACTACGGGCGTTGTTGCCTCCGGATGGCATATTGGCTGCCTGGTCCCAACCGGCGATGGAGCCTAAGTGCTGTAAGCGGTAAATCTTCTGGAAACGTTCTACGAGATTGTTGTATGCCTTGGACAAGATGACGCTCCTGATGTTTGAAATGCTGGTTTTTTTATTGAAACAGATTTGCATCTGCAGGTCGGTACGACGATCAGCCGGGGCGATTGGTCGGCAATTCCTGCAGAATTATCGACCTACAGGCTCAATGCTATTTCCTTTAGATAGCATCTTACCCAATGTTTGGTGTTTTTGTATCTTCTATGGTCCGCCATGGAATTATGTCGCTTATGTACGATACAGTTGGATGAAAAAGTTTCAGATATTTTCAGAATATGGTATAAAGCGTCGCTTGTTTTTCTTACCGGTTAACGGGAGGAAGAACGGCTGAGGATAAATTAGCTCAATGATTTGGGCGGTTTGTGCTCGAAATTAATGAATGTTACATAGATCTCACGTACACCGACACATGCTTCCGGGTGCCCTATCTTTAGTCAGAGACGGGTCGAACGCATGGGGTGTATGGAGGCATAACCCTGAATCAGGAGATTCCCATGACTCAAGTCACTATGCGTGACATGCTCAAGGCCGGCGTGCATTTCGGTCACCAGACTCGCTACTGGAACCCAAAGATGAACAAGTTCATCTTTGGTGCGCGCAACAAGATTCATATCATCAACCTTGAGCACACCCTGCCTGCTTTCAACGGCGCTCTGCAGTTCATTGGCAAGCTGGCTGAAGGCAAGAACAAGGTAATGTTTGTTGGCACCAAGCGTGCAGCTGGCAAGATTATCCGTGAAGAAGCATCCCGTTGTGGCATGCCTTACGTTGATCATCGCTGGCTCGGCGGCATGCTGACCAACTACAAGACTATTCGTCAGTCCATCAAGCGTCTGCGTGACCTGGAAATCCAGAGTGGCGATGGTACTTTTGAAAAGCTGACCAAGAAAGAAGCTCTGATGCGCACCCGTGATCTGGAAAAGCTGGATCGTGGTCTGGGCGGTATCAAGGACATGGGTAGCCTGCCTGACGCGCTGTTCGTTATCGACGTTGAGCACGAGCGCATCGCTATTCAGGAAGCTAACAAGCTGGGTATCCCTGTCATCGGTATCGTTGACACCAACTCCAGCCCGGAAGGCGTTGATTACATCATCCCAGGTAACGATGATGCGATCCGTGCTATTCAGCTGTACCTGAGAGCGGCTGCTGATGTGATTCTGGAAGGCCGTGCTCGCGCGAACACTGGTACTGAAAGCGAATTCGTTGAAGTTGCTGAAGCGCCAAAAGCACCAAAAGCTGAAGAAGCTGCTCCTAAGGCAGAAGAAGCTGCTCCTAAGGCAGAAGTATCTGAAGCTCCGGCTGCTGAAGGTTCTGAAGAAGCCTGAGGTTCTTGAGATCCTGCTCCAGACGGTTTCTGGATTTCGGATCGATAAAGTGTCAGTTCTGACCTGGATGCGTTGTCGATAAAAAAGCAGAAACGGTTTGGAGTAAAAGGGGGCTTTGCCCCCTTTTTTCCGATGTGAAAATAACTTTTCTGGTTCGCTTCCGGTGATTAGCAGGGGGGCGGAAAATAAAATTTCAATTTGAGAGGAATCAATCATGGCAGCAGTTAGTGCGGCAATGGTAAAAGAACTGCGCGAGCGCACTGGTCTGGGCATGATGGAGTGCAAAAAAGCACTGGTTGAAGCCAATGGTGACATCGAAGTTGCTATCGAAGACATGCGTAAATCCGGTCAGGCGAAGGCTGCTAAAAAAGCAGGTCGTATCGCTGCTGAAGGTATTGTTGCTGTTAAAGTTGCTGAAGACGGCAGCTACGGCGTTCTGGTTGAAGTGAACAGCGAAACGGACTTCGTTGCCCGTGACGACAACTTCCTGAACTATGTTCAGTCTGTTGTTGATGCTGCGTTCGATCGTAAAGAAACTGACGTTGCTGTTCTGATGGAAGGTGAGTTGGAAACTGCTCGTCAGGCATTGGTTCAGAAAATCGGTGAGAACATCGGCGTTCGTCGTATCGCTCTGGTTGAAGGCGGCGTGATTGGTTCTTACGTACACGGCAACAGCCGTATTGCGGTTCTGACCAAGCTCGAAGGCGGTAACGCTGACGTCGCTCGCGATGTTTCCATGCACGTTGCTGCGGTTAACCCACAAGTGGTTAACACGGAAGACATGCCTGCTGAGATCGTTGAGAAAGAGAAAGAGATCATCAAGGCTCAGCCAGACATGGCGGGTAAGCCAGAGCAGATCGTTGAGAAAATGATCGGCGGTCGTATCGGCAAATTCCTGGCTGAAAACAGCCTGGTTGAACAGCCTTTCGTTAAGAACCCAGAAGTGACTGTTGGTGCTTTCGCCAAGCAGGCTGATGCCACTGTTGCTGCCTTCGTACGTTTCGAAGTGGGTGAAGGTATCGAGAAAGAAGTTGTAGACTTCGCTGCTGAAGTTCGCGCTCAAGCTGGACTGTAAGTTTAAAAAGACCCGCTCTGTATAACAGGGCGGGTCTTTTTTATGTCCATTAAGAGTGTATACCTATCGCACTTTCTAGGTAGAATGTGCATTGGGTATTGTTAACAGATCCGGAAACTGAATATGCCAGCAAGTGATAGTCAACCCAAATACAAACGAATTCTGCTTAAACTCAGTGGTGAAGCCCTGCAGGGCGAAGGTGAGTTTGGCATTGATCCCAAAGTGCTGGATCGCATGGCGCTGGAGATCGGTCAACTGGTTGGCATCGGTGTCCAGGTAGGCATCGTTATTGGTGGTGGTAATCTTTTTCGCGGTGCGCAGCTGAGTGCGGCGGGTCTAGACCGGGTGACCGGCGATCATATGGGAATGCTGGCAACGGTCATGAATGCCCTGGCCATGCGCGATGCTCTGGAACGTTCCAATATCAATACTCGTGTGATGTCAGCAACACCCATCAGTGGTGTGGTTGAACATTACGACCATCGTCGTGCTATCCGATATCTGGGTACCGGTGATGTGGTGATCTTTTCTGCCGGAACCGGTAACCCGTTCTTTACTACCGATACCGCTGCTTGCCTGCGAGGCATTGAGGTGGGTGCGGATGCAGTATTGAAGGCGACCAAGGTGGATGGTGTCTATGACAAAGATCCGGTGAAGCACTCAGATGCGGTGAAATTTGATCAGCTGACCTATGATGATGTCCTTGAGCGTAAGTTGGGCGTGATGGATTTAACCGCTATCTGCTTGGTACGCGATCAGCAGATGCCGGTTCGTGTATTTAACATGAATAAGTCTGGCGCGCTGCTGAATCTGGTGGTTGGTGGTAATGAAGGTACACTGGTAAACGGGGGTTAATGATGATCAATGAAATTAAAGATGATGCTAAAGAGCGCATGGGTAAAACCATTGAATCGTTGACGGTTGCCTTCAACAAGATTCGTACGGGTCGTGCTCATCCAAGTCTTTTGGACGGTGTTCGTGTTTCTTACTACGGTTCTGAAACACCGCTCAGCCAGCTGGCGAACATTTCTGTAGAAGATGGTCGTACGCTGGCGGTACGTGTCTGGGAAAGACAAGCGGTTCCGGATATTGAAAAGGCGATCATGAAGTCTGATCTGGGGCTGAATCCTTCGACTGCCGGAGAAGTGATTCGTATCCCTCTGCCGCCGTTGACGGAAGAGACTCGTAAGGGTTACACCAAGCAAGCGCGTGCGGATGCTGAGCATGCTCGAATTGCGATTCGCAATATTCGTCGTGATGCTTTGGCAGACGTGAAAGAGCTGGAAAAAGAAAAAGAGATCAGTGAGGACGATGAGCGTCGTGCTCAGGATGATATTCAGAAGCTGACTGATCATTTTGTTGCTGAGGCAGATAAAAGCCTCGCTGCAAAAGAGCAGGATTTGATGGCGATCTGATTGCTGGCTTTACTGTCTGGCCTCGGCTGGGGCTGACATTGGGAGTACGCATAGGCTGCTCCCTTTGAATAAAGCAGGCGTCAGTTGTCATATATGTGTCATCATGAGCTTGCTTTTTGTTGCTGGCTCCTTCAAGGTTGAAAGTTACACTTATTGAACCTGCCCATTGTCAGATCTTTTATTCATGGCCAACTCCTCATCTCAGTCAAGCAGTCATAATCAGGATTCTCTTATGGAGAGTCTGCCAGAGAACCTGCCTCGCCATGTCGCAATAATTCTTGATGGTAACAATCGCTGGGCCAAAAAGAACAACCTGCCCGGGCTTTCCGGTCACCGCGCTGGTGTTGAGCGGGTACGTGAAGTGGTTGAGGCCTGTGGCGATTTTGGCGTTGAAGTGCTGACGCTGTTTGCGTTTAGCAGTGAGAACTGGAATCGACCTGCTATTGAAGTGAATGGCCTTATGCGCCTGTTTTTGCGAGCGCTGAAAAAAGAGACTGGCAAGCTTAAAAAGAACCGGATTCGCCTGAAAGTGATTGGTGATACTTCCCGGTTCAGCAGGGATATTCAAAAGTACATTCGTGAAGCCGAAGCGTCCACCGCGGAAGATTATGCAGTCACTCTGGTGATTGCAGCAAACTACGGCGGTATGTGGGATATTACTCAGGCATCCAAACAGGTTGCGGAAAAAGTATCCCGCGGGGAGTTGCGGCCGGAAGATATCACTGAGTCTGTACTGGAGAGTCATCTCAGTACGGCGGGGCTTCCAGTGCCAGATCTGTTAATCAGAACCAGTGGCGAACAACGAATCAGTAACTTTTTGCTCTGGCAGTGTGCCTATAGCGAATTTTATTTTACCGAAACTTTATGGCCGGATTTTGGGCGGGATGCATTTCGACAGGCATTGTCGAATTATTCCTGCCGACAGCGACGATTTGGCAAAACCAGCGAGCAGGTGGAGGCTGAAACTGCGTGCTGAAACAAAGAATTATAACTGCCTTGATATTAGCGCCGCTGGCTCTGGCAGGAGTGTTTCTCCTGCCATTAACCGGATTTGCATTATTTATCGGCTTGATCATTATGATAGGCGCCTGGGAGTGGGCAAATCTCTCTGGCTTTGAGTGTAAACTGCCCCGATTGCTTTATGCTTTCGCTATTGGTGCCTTATGCGCAGCCTCTATTTATATGCCAACCAATTGGATGCTTGCTATTGCCGGTGTGTGGTGGCTGGTGTCACTGATGTTGGTAAAGGGTTATCCGAAAAGCAAAGTCTGTCTTAAAAATCGCTACATTCGTTTGGTTATGGGTGTATTGACTCTGGTTCCTGCGTGGTTCTCGCTTTATATCATGAAGCAGATGGGTGATGCCTCCATGCAGATTGCAACGGTGCTTGTGATCGTCTGGGCGGCGGATTGTGGGGCGTATTTTGCCGGCAAACGATTTGGTCGGACAAAATTGATTGAGCGTGTCAGCCCCAAAAAAACCCTGGAAGGATTAGTTGGAGGTCTGCTCTTGGCTGTGCTTTTGGCTGCTGTTGCGATTATGGTAGGCCGAAATGGATTGGATCGAGGCGTATTCTTTTTATTGACGACCATCGCCACCGTTTTGTTCTCGGTGCTTGGTGATCTTTGGGAAAGTGTCCTGAAGCGCGAACGGGGAGTGAAAGATAGTGGTAGTCTTCTTCCCGGGCATGGGGGCGTGATGGATCGAATTGACAGTCTCACCGCCGCAGTCCCGATTTACTTACTGACAGTTTTGGTTTTCAGAGGAATATAACTGAATGACGTCAGCTTCTATTCAGCAGGTGTGCGTGCTGGGCTCTACCGGGTCTATTGGCAAAAGCACTCTGAATGTTATTGCCCGTAACCCGGATCGTTATCAGGTGCATTCACTGGTTGCTGGTCAGAATAGTGATGTGATGCTCGAGCAGATTCGGCAGTTTCGCCCTCAACGGGTGGTGATGGCGGATGCTGATGCTGCAAAAAAAATACAGAGTGTGTTGACGCAAGAAGGCATAAAGTTGGCCTTGGATATTGGTGTGGAAGCTATGTGCAGTGCAGCTTCTGATGCCGATGTTGATGTGGTGATGGCGGCCATTGTTGGCGCTGCGGGGTTGGCGCCAACCATGGCAGCAGTCAACGCAGGAAAGAAAATCCTTCTGGCCAATAAAGAAGCGCTGGTCATGACCGGTGCTTTGTTTATGGATGCAGTGAAAGCATCGGGCTCTGTTTTGTTGCCTATTGATAGTGAGCATAATGCGATTTTTCAGTGTCTTCCGGGCAATTATCAACAGGGGCTTGAGGTTACCGGTGTCCGGCGCATATTGTTAACGGCGTCTGGTGGGCCATTCCGCAACGCACCCGTGGAAAGCTACGCGCAGATTACCCCAGAGCAAGCGTGTGCACATCCGAACTGGAGCATGGGACGTAAAATTTCCGTGGATTCCGCCACCATGATGAATAAAGGCCTTGAGTTTATCGAAGCCTGCTGGCTGTTTGATGCAAGGCCTGATCAGGTGGAAGTAGTGATTCACCCTCAAAGTGTGATTCACTCCATGGTGGACTATATTGACGGCTCCGTACTGGCTCAAATGGGCAATCCTGATATGCGAACCCCCATTGCTCATGCGCTGGCATGGCCAGAAAGGATTCCTTCCGGTGTGGCGCCTTTGTCATTGATGGAGGTGGCTCGTCTGGACTTTCAAGTGCCTGATATGAATCGCTATCGTTGTCTGAAACTGGCTCAGGATGTGGCAGTCAGCGGTGGAACTGCAGCGGCTATGATGAACGCCGCTAATGAAGTGGCCGTGGGCGCCTTTTTAAATCGCAAACTGCGTTTTGATCGCATTCCTGATGTTATTGATGCAACGCTTCAGACATTATCGGTAGTGAGTGCTACCGAATTGGAACTGGTGTTGGAAGCGGATAAAGAAGCTCGTGATCTGGCACAGAAACAAGTATCTCAATTGCAGGGTGTTGCGTAACTATGGAAATGCTGTTGGCGCAAGTGGGAAGCTCCGTTCAAACTATTTTTGCCTTTGTGATTACACTGGGTATTCTGGTGAGTATTCATGAGTTTGGTCATTTTTGGGTAGCGCGCCGATGCGGTGTGAAGGTGCTACGTTTTTCTGTCGGTTTTGGTAAGTCGCTTTGGAGTCGAACCGATCGACAGGGTACTGAATATTCCATTGCCCTGATTCCTCTGGGCGGCTATGTAAAAATGCTGGACGAGCGCGAAGGTCCGGTTTCCGATGAAGAAAAACACCTGTCGTTTAATAGTCAGCCCGTTCTTTCGCGAATTGCGATTGTGGCTGCGGGGCCTATTGCGAATTTTCTACTGGCAATAGTGGCTCTCTGGTTGATGTATCTGGTGGGTGTTCGCACGTTAATGCCTCAGGTGGGCGAGGTGTTGCCAGAATCCCCCGCCGCGGTTGCGGGTATTTTACCCGGTGATGAAATTGTTGCAGTGGATGGCGTGGAGACGCCGGGCTGGCAGTCTGTCAATATGGAACTGCTGGGCAGTCTTGGCGAAACTGGTTCGGTTACCTTTGCTGTGCAGCCGGGCGTGCCTGGGGAGGTGGCGTCTGATAGCCCGGTTCGCGATAAAACGGTTCAGATTTCCCGCTGGCTGGTAGGTGAAGAGCAGCCAGACCCCATTCGTTCTCTTGGTATTATTCCTTTTTCCCCTGAAATTCCTGCGGTGATCGGCCAGGTCGCTGAAGAGGGTGCGGCCCATCGAGATGGCCTGTTATCCGGTGATACCGTTCTTGAAGCCAACGGCGAACCGGTTTTCGACTGGATGCATTTTGTCGAGATTATTCGTGCCAACCCAGAGACACTTGTTCAACTGGACGTTCTTCGTGACGGAGCCCCGGTCGCTCTTGATTTGATCCCTGGTAGTCGAGAAGTGGAGGGTGTTAAGACCGGGTACATTGGTGCCGGTGTTGCCGGGGTCAGTTGGCCTGAAGCCATGATTCGTCATCTTCAATATGGCCCTGTGGATGCTTTGGTAAAAGGTGCAGAAGCCACCTGGTCGCTGACAAGTATGACACTGGAGTCCATCTGGAAGATGATTAAAGGGCTGGTTTCAGTGAAAAACTTGAGTGGTCCGATAACCATTGCTAAAGTGGCTGGCGCGTCCTTTGAATCAGGGCTTGAGAATTTTCTCTATTTTCTGGCCATGTTGAGTGTCAGCCTTGGCGTATTAAATCTACTTCCTATACCGGTGCTGGATGGTGGTCATCTACTGTTTTATCTGGTGGAGCTGGTAAGAGGCAAACCGCTTTCAGAGCAGGCTCAAACTTTTGGTATAAAAGTGGGTGTGACTCTGGTGGCCGGCGTCATGATGCTGGCCATGTATAACGACTTGAGTCGTTTGTTTCAGTAGTCTTAACAGGCTTAATTATGGATGGAGAAGCATTGTCTTCTCTGCGACTAGCGAAGAACGTTGAAGTATTATGTTTTTCACGTTAATGCACAATGAACACGGATAAGAACGGATTCCATGAAGCGATCACTGTTGTCTCTGCTGATTGGCTCACTAGCCATGGCGCCTGGCGCCAACGCCTTTGTCGTCTCAGATATCCGGATTGATGGCCTTCAGCGGGTTTCAGCCGGAACAGTTTTTAATGCTCTGCCTATGGAGGTTGGAGACGATATTCAATCGCCTGAAATAGCCGGAGCAACTCGAGCTCTGTACCAGACAGGCTACTTTAATGATATTCGTATGTCCCGGGATGGCAATGTGCTGGTGGTTGCGGTGGTTGAGCGGCCTTCGATCAGCGCTATTGATATCAAAGGCAACAAAGCCATAAAAACAGAAGACCTGATGAAAGGTCTTGAACGTTCGGGCTTGGCTGAAGGTGAAATCTTTCAGCAGGCAACCCTTGAAGGTATTCGTCTGGAGCTTGAGCGTCAGTACGTTGCTCAGGGTCGTTATGGCGCAAGTATTACAGCGAATGTGGAGCCACAGCCCCGTAATCGTGTAAAACTCGGTATTGATGTGAAGGAAGGCAAGGTTGCCACGATTCAACATATGAATATTGTGGGCAATAACGCTTTTCCAAAAGAAGAACTGCTGGAGTTGTTTGAGCTTCAAACGGCTGAGTGGTATCAGTTCTTTACCTCTGCTGATAAATATTCCCGTGAAAAACTTTCTGGTGATTTGGAGCGGTTAAGGTCCTGGTATCTGGATCGCGGCTATATTAATTTCAATATTACGTCTACTCAGGTTTCCATCAGCCCGGATAAGCAAAGCGTTTATATCACCACCAATATTGATGAAGGTGATAAATACACGATCAGTGACGTTAAATTGGCTGGTGATCTGGTAATTCCGGAAGCGGAAGCTGAAAAACTGCTGTTGGCGAGAAAGGATCAGGTGTTCTCTCGTAAGTTGATCACCACCACGGAAGAAATTCTCAGCCGTCGATTGGGGAATGAAGGGTATACATTTGCCAACATCACTGGTATTCCAAAACCCGATCACGATAATCAAACGGTTGAGTTGACGTTCTTTGTTGATCCGGGTCGTCGTGCTTACGTCCGTCGGATAAACTTCTCCGGTAATACCAAGACGGATGACGAAGTACTGCGCCGTGAAATGCGTCAGATGGAAGGTGCGTCCGCCAGTACCCATAAAATTGAGCAGTCCAAGGTGCGTCTTGAGCGTCTGGGTTACTTCAAAGAAGTCAACGTAGAAACGCCACCGGTACCTGGAACCAATGACCAGATCGACGTTAACTACACCGTCGAAGAGCAGCCTTCTGGCAGTGTGACCGCCAGTGTGGGTTTCTCGCAATCCGATGGTTTGCTGTTGGGTGGCTCTGTCAGCCAAAGTAACTTCCTGGGTTCCGGTAACAAAGTCAGCGTTGGTCTGAACAAGAGTGATGTCAGCCAACTCTATAACTTCAGCTTCATGGATCCGTACTACACCATCGATGGTGTTTCCCGTGGGTTTGACGTGTATTACAGAACCTATGACTACAGCGATACGGATATTTCAAGCTACGCTGCGGACACCTTCGGCGGGAATGTTCGATATGGTTACCCGCTGTCTGAAACGGAATCCGTCAGTTTTAGTCTGGGTGTTGATGGTACTGAGATTTCAACAGGCTCAGGTACGCCAAAAGTCATTACAGAGTATCTTGATGAAGAAGGTAAAAAGTTTACCAACATCAAAACATCGTTAGCCTGGTCTCAGTCCGAATTGAACCGTGGCCTGTTGCCTACGGCGGGGCACTCTCAGAGCCTGTCGTTGTCTGCTGCTGCTCCGGGCTCCACGACCACGTTCTACAAACTGGTTTATAAGGGGCAGTATTTTCAGCCGATTACCCGCAGCCTGACTGCGCGTTTCGCAGCCCGTCTGGGTTATGGTGATGCTTATGGCAGCACATCTGAAATTCCGTTCTTTGAAAATTTCTATGCCGGTGGCTTTGGTTCTGTCCGGGGTTTTAAAGATAACTCTCTCGGGCCAAAAGCACCTCAGAACGATAATGCCGGGGATCTGAACAGCATCGGTGGTAATGTTCTGGTGGAAGGTACTTTTGAAGTGCTCTTCCCATTACCTTTTGTGAAAGATCAGCGTTCCTTGCGAACCAGTGTTTTCTTTGATTACGGTAATGTGTTTGATACTTCCTGTAGTACCACTGCCGACCTTAAAGATTGTACTAAGCCTAAGTTAAACGAGCTGCGCTATAGCGGTGGTTTGGGTCTTACCTGGATTACACCACTGGGTCCGTTGACGTTTAGTTTGGCTAAAGCGCTGAACTCCAAAGGCGAGGATGAAACTCAGACGTTCCAGTTCTCTTTGGGAACACCGTTCTGATATTAGTGTTTTAACTGATTTAAAAGGTGCCAAACGGCACCTTTTCTTTATAGAATGGCCTTTTTGCCGATATTTGCAGGTCCTTAATTGCAATGTTGTCACTGCTTAAGTACCCGATCATATGAAATCGAATATTTCTGGCTTAGTGGTTGGCTAATGTGCAAGGCACATCGGAGTGAGCATAGCCGTAGCTATGTGATCGTAGATGTAACAAAGCACAGTGGCTAACCAATGAGTCAGAAAATATGATTTCATATGGTTGGGTACTTATTGGTACAGATTACTTAAATCACAGGAGAGATATGTTGAAATCCATCAGACTGGCTATTCTTGCCCTGATTATGCTTGCACCCTTTGCCAGTGCAGTTGAAGCTGCACAGATTGGCGTATTGAACCAAGCGGCGGTGTTGAGCGAATCCAATGCGGGAAAACGTTATGCAAAAGCATCCGAAGCTAAATTCAAACCGCAGATTGATAGTATTGAGAAGCTCAGAACCGAGCTGAGAACCATGGAAGAAAAGCTGCGCAAAGATGGCCAGACGCTCAGTGAAGAACAGTTGAAAATTCGTCAGTTGGAAATGCGCCGTAAGGTTGAAGATCTTCAATTGAAAGATCGTCAACTGAGGGCAGAAAAGTCTGAAGCTGATAATGTTGAAATGCAGAAGCTTATCCCTATGATTCAGTCTGCCATTGACCAGGTAGTTAAAGCCAAGAAACTGGATCTCGTAGTGGATCGTCAGGCTGCTATCTATGTTAGCCCGAGTATTGATATAACCCGAGATGTTGTTGACACCCTGAACCAAATGAAGTGATGTTCCATGAGTGATGTTCCATGAGTAATGTATACGTTCTGGCAGAACTGGCTGAGTATTGTGGAGCCCAGGTGAAAGGAGATCGTGATACAGCGATCTCTGGCCTGAATACCCTTCAGGATGCCCGCAGTCATGAATTAAGTTTTCTTGCCAATCCAGCCTATGCCAGATATCTGGAAACGACCCAGGCTGGTGCTGTTATCCTTAGTCCAAAGATTGCAGAAGATTATTCAGGGAATGCTCTGATCCTTGATAACCCTTATCTTGGTTATGCAAGGCTGTCTTCCTTGTTTGATACCGATCGTGGGCTTGAATCAGGCGTTCATCCAAGTGCAGTGGTTGATGGCAGTGCTCAGATAGACGACAGTGCAGCTATTGGTGCCAATGTCGTTATTGAAGCGAACGTTCACATTGCAGCGGGTGCGCGTATTGATGCGGGCACGGTGATTGGGCACGACTCGGTCATTGGTGAAAATGTTCGATTGCATCGAAATGTCACGATCTGCCATGGTGTCTCCATTGGTGCTCGCTCCATTATCCATTCTGGCGCAGTGATTGGCGGCGATGGTTTTGGCAATGCGCACTCTGATGGTAAGTGGCACAAAATCTCACAGATTGGCGGCGTGGTTATTGGTTGCGATGTCGAAATTGGCAATAACACCTGCATTGACCGTGGTGCTCTGGGTAATACTGAAATTCACGACGGCGCTCGTTTGGATAACCTGATTCAGATTGCTCACAATGTGGTGATTGGTGAGAACACAGCAATTGCTGCCAGTGTCGGCATATCTGGCAGTACCCGAATTGGTAAAAGCTGCACTATCGCCGGTGCGGCAGGCTTTTCCGGTCATTTAACCATCGCTGATAACACCTTTATCAGTGGTATGGCAATGATTACCAACTCCATTAAAACCCCGGGGTCTTATTCTTCCGGTACCGGTTTTATGGAGAGTCGGGAATGGCGGAAAAATGTGGTTCGGTTCAGACAACTGGACAACCTTGCCAAGCGTTTAAAGAAACTCGAACGAAACACCTGACTGATGGAAGTACCTTCAAAAATGGAAAAGGCTGTTGTGCAGCCTTTTCCATTTTTGCCGGTCAAACTTTTCCGGTCATTCTTTGCCTGAAAAGCCTAGTTTGATGATGGTAGTTTGATGATGGTAGTTTGATGATAGTATTGTCTGTTCTGAAAAAGTTATGTGTGCAAGAAAGGAAATAGCGTCTTGAGTGACACACTGTCCAAAGAATATGAAGTGGTTGACCGTATAGAAGCGGTTGACCTTACGACGGTGGATATTCATCCAACGGCAAATGTCCATCCCCAGGCCATCGTTGAGCCGGGTGCCCGTATTGGTGAACGGGTTGAAATTGGTCCATGGACCTTTATTGGTGCCGATGTCGAAATCGGAGCGGATACCCGCGTTCATTCCCATGTTGTCATTAATGGTAAAACGACGATAGGCCGAGAGAATCGGATTTATCAGTTTGCCAGTGTTGGCGAAGAGAATCAGGACAAAAAATACGCAGGTGAACCAACCCGACTGGTGATTGGTGACAACAATATCATCCGCGAAGGTTGTACTATTCACCGTGGCACCGTTCAAGATAACTGGTTAACGGCCATCGGTAACAATAATCTGCTGATGGCTTACGTTCATGTTGCTCACGATTGTGTCATTGGTGACAACTGTGTGATTGCCAACAATGTTGCCCTCGCAGGCCATGTGATTGTCGGTAACAGTGTCATTATCGGTGGTTATACGACGGTTCATCAATTTTGTCAGATTGGCAATTACAGTATGAGCGCGGCGAATACGGCGTTGTTTAAAGATGTACCCGCTTTTGTCATGACCAGTGGCAACCCGGCTGCCGCCCATGGTATGAACTTCGAAGGCATGCGTCGTCGCGGCTACAGTCAGGAATTGATTGGTAAACTCCGTCAGTGCTACAAAATTATTTACCGTCAAGGCCTCAGAACCACAGAAGCGATTGAGCGCCTTGAAGCCATAGAGCCCGTGCCGGAAATCCTATTGTTGATTGATTCTCTTAAAGCATCTACCCGTGGAATTACCCGTTAATGATCAATGCTGGCATCTCACGGAAGACATTAAAGCGTGTTGCCATCGTTGCCGGTGAAGCCTCTGGTGATTTGCTGGGGGCAGGGCTGGTACGAGAAATAAAACAGCACTATCCTGATGTAGAATGCTACGGCATTGGTGGTCCGTTGATGCAGGCGGAGGGATTTAACACACTTTTTCCCATGGAAAAGCTGTCCGTTATGGGGCTTGTGGAAGTGTTGGGTCGCCTTCGTGAGTTACTGGGCATCCGTCGTGATTTACGGGATCGGTTCATCGCGGATCAACCGGATGTTTTTATTGGTATCGATGCACCAGACTTTAATCTGGCGCTTGAGCGAAAGCTCAAATCAGCGGGTATTCCAACCGTTCATTACGTAAGCCCGCAGGTATGGGCATGGCGTGAGAGTCGATTAAAGAAGATTAAGAGCGGTGTTGATCACATGTTGGCACTGCTGCCCTTCGAAGTAGATTATTATCGTAAGCACGATGTGCCTGTTACTTTTGTCGGCCATCCACTGGCTGATCAAATTCCTATGAATCCTGATCAGGATGCTGCCCGAAAGGCGCTTGGCATTAGTGATAATGTCCAGCCAGTGATCGGCCTTTTACCCGGAAGTCGCAGCGGTGAAGTGTCTCGACTGGGTTCATTGTTTCTGGATACGGCGCGTTTACTTCGCAAAGAATACCCGGATGCCCGGTTTCTGATCCCCTGTGCCAATGAACGACGGAAGCAGCAGATTCTGCCCATGGTGGCACAATACCCTGATTTGGATGTGACGGTCTATGATGGTCAGGCGCAAGCGGTGATGACGGCGGCGGATGCGATCCTGATTGCCTCAGGCACCGCGGTGCTTGAAGCGGCTCTGCATAAAAAACCACTGGTGGTGAGTTATAAAATGGCACCATTGAGTTTTGCAATCATCAGCCGGCTGGTAAAGGTGAAGTATGTGGCTTTGCCGAACCTGTTGGCCGACAGAGAGTTAATTCCTGAGTTGCTTCAGGATAATGCGACCGCAGAAAACCTCTGTGAAGCGATGGTTAAGGCGTTGAATGATTCGTCCTATCGAGAGTCATTGCAGCGTGATTTCTCTCAGATTCATACACAGCTGAAACAGGATGCCAGTAAGCTGGCTTTTGAAGGCGTGATGTCGGTGATTTCTGAGCGTTGAGTAGGATCAGTTCTCGTTACCATACTCTGAGGTTGTCCAAAACTCTCAACCACCTCGTTCCCATGCTCCAGCGTGGGAATGCATACCCCAAACATCAGGGTGTCCGGCTCCCACGCAAAGCGAGCTGTCGCGAAAGCTCTGGTTCCCAAGCTTTGCGTGTGAATCCATACTTCTAACCCTTTGAAAATTTAAGGGTGGTATGCATTCCTACGCAGAGCATGGGAGCGAGATGTTTGGAATTTTGCGACAGCCTCAAGGCATTGGGACGAGATGTTGGTGTTTTTTCGACAGCCTCATAAATGGAATAAATAGCCATGAAACAGCATCAGTTTGACCTGCTCAGCCATGAACAGGAGCCCGGTTTGATTATTGCCGGTGTTGATGAAGTAGGGCGGGGTCCGTTGTGCGGGCCAGTGATTACAGCTGCCGTCATTCTTGACCCAGCTCGCCCGATTCCCGGCCTTAATGATTCCAAAAAGCTGTCTGAGAAAAAGCGCGATGAGCTGTTCGATTTGATCTGTCGTGATGCGCTGTCCTGGTCATTGGGTAGAGCTGAAGTGGCTGAAATTGACGAGCTAAACATACTCCATGCCACCATGCTTGCTATGCAAAGGGCAGTGGAAGGTTTAAGCGTAACACCTGATTTGGCTTATATCGATGGCAATCGTTGTCCAAAACTGACTTGTCGTGCAGAGGCTGTAGTGAAAGGCGACAGTCGTGTAGCTGAGATCGCTGCCGCTTCCATTGTTGCTAAAGTCACTCGGGATCGGGAAATGGCTGTTCTTGATAAAGAGTGGCCCGGTTATGGTATTGCAGGACACAAAGGCTACCCAACCAAAGTTCATATGGACGCACTCAAGAAATTGGGGGCTACGCCCATTCACCGGCGGTCTTTCAAGCCGGTGCGGGAAGCGCTTGAGCTTGTTGATTAGCAAGCTTTCTCCTTTCAGCCAGGGTGTCGTGCGCTTCTTTTAATTGTATTTGTAACGTTTTCAAATTGACCCGCTGCTGATAAATATTGGCAACCAGAATGATTGCCATAACAGGCATTGTGTAAAATGCAGCGATAAACATTCTGCTACCAAACGAGAGACAGTTGCTGGATAGTGCGACACAGGTTGTGGCAAGTAATGTGGTCGCTGCCAGAGTTGAAACTATAGATATAACACCGACTTTTACTAAATCTTCCGTTTCTAGATTAAGGCCAGGCAGGTTATCGGGGTATTCATTAGCAAAACCAAGCAGTGTTCCAATGGCAAGCCCGGGTATTGCTGTATCGACTACACCTCGAAGAACGGCATTGATCCAGGCTGACCCTTCAACGACTGCGATGCCTTTTGCCAAATAAAACTCAGGGTTAAACATCCAGGTCAAGTGCCCATGGACAACCCCATAAACGATGGTTCCCAAAATACCGACAATGGCCAGTTTGGTTGTGCCGCTTATTTCGCCAGAGCCTTCCAGCTTTTCAATTTTTTGATTGATGCGTTCTATTTCATAAAGAATGTCTTCTTCTTGAGCAGTGGGTCGCTGGGCAGAAGATAATGTAGAGGGTTGCTCAAATGCTTTTTGACTAGGCTCATCTGCAGACAGTGTTGAAATAAAACTCCCCGATAGGATGAATATAAATAAGACGTATAAGGAGAATTTGTTCATTTCTACAACTCTTGTTTACGCTGGTATGAAAAGGTTTACTTCCAGTATTGCCTGCCGTAGTCAATTAATAGCTCGGAGTCTTGCTTAATCGACGCAGTACTGGTGATAAAAACATAGGGCCAGTTCCTATAGACGACGATAACAAAGCAACAGTTGTCCTTATAAGACGGATCAGACTCAACATAGGTGGTGTTGGCATTTATACAAATGGTGATATTTCCATGGGCGTATCCACACAGATTAATCTGTATACCGTTCATTGAGCAGTCTACTGAATAGCGGACAACGTTGGTGCCGTGTCGATTTCGCTCGCTGAGAAGGTCATTACCCACACAGTACATACCACCGTAGGGTGCAATGATGCTGAATGGAGGGATATCTCTGGCTGCCATAACGCCACACTGGCCGTACAGCTTTTTTCGAGGGTCTGATGCGGGAATAAGAAAAGAAATCATGTATTGATCCAGCGTGCTCTTTCTTTGCTCGCTGTTGAGCGATAGCCAGTACTCAATATGAGACTCCCAGAAGTCCGATGAAAGAAACGTATGCTTTTTATCGTGTTGTGATAGATACGTTTTGAGGTTTTCTGGAAGGTGCACGCTGGTAGTTGAGGGATATCTTGCTAATGACTGCTGTAGAATCCGAGCATTGTTCTCAAAAACGGCAATGGGGGATCGATTATCCCAATAATTGATGACCGATGGCTGGTTCAAGGCATTTTTATTACGTTTTCTCCGGTGAATGGCCTGCTTCTTTATCAGACGATTTTGTAAAAATGGCTGAATCGTCAAAACGTTAAGAAGGGGAGGTTTCTCGGAGACTGTTTTTTTTCTTTGGAATAAGTCGGTTTGCTCTAGAGAAGGCTTATTTTTATTGGCTGCTGGTATCCGTTGTTGGCCTTCATAGGCCGCTGGTTTTTTACGTCCGTAGGTTTCCACAGATAGGCAGCGGTCAATCGATGAGTGCTGAGCATTAATGAGCTGGGATAGAGGTAGCATGGCCTAAGTGCAACTATTCATTATTAGCGACTTTGTTAGCGACTATTTATTGTTAATAGATCCAAAGTATTTAAAAGTAGAAGTCTCTTCCAATATGAAATGAGCCTGAACGGAGCCCTTGTTTCCAAAATGAAATGAGCCTGTGATTTCTGATCTTTCGTCCAAAATTACTGGATGAAAATCATAATGGACACACGGCTCATCAAATCGCTCCAGCAGGTGGAGGAGCTGCTTCAGGCTACACCGCAGATACAGCCTGGTTGGAAGTCAAAAGACGA
>NZ_LUTV01000006.1:23845-30021 GCF_001646945.1 Endozoicomonas ascidiicola | reverse complement strand
TTGCCTGACTGGACGCAATATTTGAAGAAAGGAACTCCGCCGCATGCATTGGAGTCAAAGGCTGAATCAATGAGTGATAACGAGGCTGCCCAGCAACTGCAGTCTGCCAGAGAATCACTGTTTCAAGGCATCTTTAAGCGAAAGGCCTGAAATCATGGGTTTATACTCTTTTCAGGCTCATTTTGGGATTGGAAAATACTGTAGATCAAGTTCCGCTGTTGGCAAGCTGCTGCTCTGCTTTCCAGCGAGTTAGCGGAATATCGAAGCGACAACCATTTGTGACACCAGACCCCCGTTGGTATCATATCGAGATTGCCATTCAGGATTTCCCCCATTCATGACTGCACCTTTTATCCACCTTCGGGTTCACACGGAGTATTCTCTCAGTGACGGTTTGATCCGTATTAAATCACTGATAAGCGATACGGCGGCGGCCGGGTTGCCGGCGGTGGCAGTGACCGATCAATCCAACCTCTGCTCACTGGTGAAGTTTTACTCCGGTGCCATGTATGCCGGTATCAAGCCCATTTGTGGGGCTGACCTGTGGATTGAGAATCCGGCGGATGTTTATGCCCCAAGCCGTCTGGTGTTGCTGTGCATGAATGAGCAGGGCTATCACAATCTGACGGAATTAATCTCCCGAGCTTTTATGGAGAATCAGCGTGGTGAAAAGGCGCTGGTAAAACGGGAATGGGTGATGGCTCAGTCTGAAGGGTTGATTGCCCTTTCTGGCGCCCGTGAAGGTGAGGTTGGACGAGCCATTCTCTCCGGAAAACAGGGGCAATCCGCAGAGCTGTTAAAAGAATGGATGGCTGCTTTTCCTGAGCGTTTTTATCTGGAGCTTCATCGCACAAATCGAGCAGGGGATGAAGAGTGTGTGCACGGTTCTGTGGCTCTGGCGGCAGAGTTTGATTGTCCGGTGGTAGCCACTAACGATGTAATGTTTCCCCGCCGGGAGGATTTTGAAGCCCATGAATCCCGAGTCTGTATTGGTGAAAGCGTGGTGCTGGACGACCCGCGTCGTGAGCACCGGTACAGCGAAGAGCAGTATCTGAAATCTGTCGATGAGATGGCGGAACTGTTTTCCGATATCCCTGAAGCTTTGGCCAATACGGTTGAAATTGCCCGGCGTTGCTCCATTGACGTCACCTTGGGAGAATACTTCCTGCCAGAATTTCCCGTGCCGGAAGGGAAGACCATGGATGAGTTTTTCCGTGAATTTTCCCATGATGGCCTGACGGAACGTCTGGAATTTCTGTTTGATACCAGTGCTCCGGATTTTCCAGACATCGAGAAAACCTACCGTGACCGACTGGATTTCGAACTCAACACCATTCTCCAGATGGGATTCCCCGGTTACTTCCTGATCGTTATGGACTTTATCCAGTGGTCTAAAAATAACGGGATTCCCGTGGGGCCCGGCCGTGGTTCCGGTGCGGGTTCCCTGGTGGCTTATGCCCAGAAAATTACCGATCTTGACCCTATCAAATACGACCTGCTCTTCGAACGATTTCTGAATCCGGAGCGGGTATCCATGCCTGACTTTGACGTGGACTTCTGTATGGAAGGCCGTGATAAGGTCATTGATTATGTGGCCAGAACCTATGGCCGTAATGCGGTTTCCCAGATCATCACCTTCGGTACCATGGCAGCCAAAGCGGTGGTACGGGATGTTGCCCGGGTTCAGGGAAAATCCTATGGCCTGGCGGATCGTCTGTCCAAAATGATTCCCTTTGAAATTGGTATGACCCTTGGCAAAGCGTACGAGCAGGAAGAAGCCATTCGGGAATTTCTGGGCAGTGATGAAGAGGCCGCTGAAATCTGGGAAATGGCGCTCAAGCTCGAAGGTGTGACCCGAAACGTTGGTAAACACGCCGGTGGTGTGGTGATTGCGCCCACCAAATTAACCGATTTTGCCCCTTTATATTGCGATGAGCATGGCAAAGGCGTTGTTACCCAGTACGATAAAAACGATGTGGAATATGCTGGTCTGGTGAAGTTTGACTTCCTGGGCTTGCGTACGTTGACCATCATCGATTGGGCGTTGAAGCTGATCAACCCAAGGCGCAAAAAGCAGGGCGAAGAACCTCTTAACATTGAAGCCATCGATCTGGAAGATAAGTTTTCCTACGATATGCTAAAACGGGCCGAGACGACGGCGGTATTCCAGTTGGAATCCCGGGGCATGAAGGATCTGATTAAGCGACTTCAGCCTGATTGTTTTGAAGATATCATCGCACTGGTGGCGTTGTTCCGTCCTGGCCCTTTGCAATCCGGCATGGTGGACAACTTCATCAACCGTAAGCACGGCCGGGAAGAGTTGTCTTTCCCGGATGCCCAATATCAGCATGAATCCCTGCGACCGATTCTACAGCCCACCTACGGCATTATCCTGTATCAGGAACAGGTTATGCAGATTGCCCAGGAGTTGGCGGGTTATACCTTGGGTGGTGCGGACATGCTCCGGCGTGCCATGGGTAAGAAAAAACCCGAAGAAATGGCCAAGCAGCGGGAAGTGTTTAAAGACGGCGCCACGGGGCAGGGGGTTGATGGCGAACTCTCCATGAAAATCTTTGACCTGGTGGAAAAATTCGCCGGTTACGGGTTTAACAAGTCGCACTCTGCCGCCTATGCGCTGGTTTCTTATCAAACTTTATGGCTGAAAGCTCATTACCCATCGGAGTTTATGGCGGCGGTCATGAGTTCCGATATGCAGAACACCGATAAGGTGGTGACGTTTATCGAAGAGTGTCGGGATATGGGGCTGAATGTATTGCCGCCCAGTGTGAACAGTGGCGCCTATATGTTCGGTGTGAACGACGAAGGTCATATTATTTATGGTCTTGGTGCGATCAAAGGCGTGGGCGAAGGCCCCATTGAATCCATTGTTCGTGCGCGCAATGAAGGTGGTGAGTTTAAAGATCTGTTTGATTTCTGCTCCCGTGTGGATCCAAAGAGTTTAAACAAACGTGTGCTGGAAGCATTGATTCGTTCTGGTGCGCTGGACTTATTAGGGCCCGCTGCCAACAAACCAGAAAAGCTCAATTTTAGCCGTGCGGTGCTGGATGCCAGTCAGGCAGAAGCCATCAAGGCGGCGGATCAGGCAGCAAAAAATCTCAGCTCCGGGTTGATGGATATGTTTGGCGCCCTGGTGCCTGCCGGTGAAGATAATGTATACGACAAATATCTGAACACCGGCGAGTGGACAGATAAGGTTCGTCTTGGTGGCGAGAAAGATACGCTCGGCCTGTATCTGACCGGTCACCCTATTGATGAGTATGAGTCGGAAATACGACACTTCATTCGTAATCGCATCAAGGATCTTCAGCCAGCCAGAGGCGATAGCCAGAACATTGCCGGGCTGGTGGTTGATTTTCGGGCAATGAGAAATAAGAAGGGCGACAAGATGGGCTTTGTCACCCTGGATGATCGAACCGGGCGTATTGAAGTGTCGGTGTTTTCAGATGTGTTTAACGAGTATCAACACCTGCTGCACAAAGACGCAGTATTAGTGGTGGAAGGTGAAGTAACCTTTGATGATTATTCCGGCAGCCTGAAAGTTCGTGGTAAGAAAGTAATGAAACTGGTGGATGCCCGTAGTCACTATGCCAAACGACTAGTGCTTGAAGTGAATCACGATCAGGTTGATGGGCATTTTAGCCGAAAATTATCGGCCATGGTCAGTGAGCAGCGGGGCAACCTGCCTGTTCGTATTGATTATCACCGGGAAGATGCCAGTGCCAGCTTACAGCTGGGAGACCAGTGGCGGGTCAGCCCAAGTGATGAGTTGGTGCTGGAATTACGGCAGTGGTTGGGTAAACAGGCCGCTAAGGTTGAATACTCCTAGCCCCTTAGCATGTTGACCAGAGGGTAAGATTCCCTCTGGTCACAAAAGCTCATGGTTTTTTTGCGACAAAAATGGAATACGGTGAGTGTGTCGTTTCATCCAGATAATCACTGTCCATGGGCGCTAAGGGGTGATGTTGCTGAACTAACTGCAAGCCGCTTTGTTGGATAAAGTCCTGATAATCCGAAGTGCTCCAGTAACCGTCATTCAGCACCTGTATCAGGAATAAATTTCTTGGTACGGTCGCCCAAGGATTGAAATGATCGTTAACTGCCTCTCCTGCAAACCAACAACATGCTTTTCATGACCATCGACCAGCAGAACATTAATACCCTGAAAGCAGAAAAACACCCAGCGTGCTGTCGGGGTCTGACTGGGTTTCCGCTTCATGTCCGGGAAAAAAACGACTCTGTTTTTTTAATTCAAGCCTGATTCGATGCTGAATGGCTGCGTAAACCATTAAGCACAGCGTCATCAGCATAAGCAGCGCTTCTATGCGTTCCGGTTTTTTCAAAAACAGTGCCGAGACCATAAACTCCGGACTCTTCAGAAAGCGAAAGCCTCGCTCAACCGACTGCTGTGATTTATAAGTGCTCAGTACCTCTGCAGAGCTTAGCGCATTCTTGTCCAGGTCATTGGTCGCTAATACAAAACATCCCAAGGTGGTTACCGCAAATTTACGACAGTCAACAGCTAACCACGGATGACCACTGACATAATATTCCATGCTGTCTGGTTGACTATCTTTCCCGGGACGCCCTGCTTTTGTATAGCATGGTTTCTCAGTAATCACAGGTTCTGCCTGACAATAGATGTTTTTGGCTTGCCATTCCTTGAACGCACGCAGGGCATCTGTCTTGCATTTGAATGGTTTTTTAGCCAATTTATTCGTCAGTGCTTCTTCTTCTTTTTCTGACTTCTTTAGCATCTTTTTCAGCAGTGTCTTCTGTTCACTTTTCCGAGCCTGCTCACTGCGGATCAGAACCCATCGCGGTGATACGTCAGCATAGTCTGAAAGCACTTCATAGCTCTCATAGCCTTCAGCGCCTTTCACCGGCGTCATTGGACAGGATGCGACGCTTTCTATGAGCTCGTTTGCCGATCTTATTTTAGCCGGAACACGGGTGACAAACAGTTGCTTCTGCTGATGAAGTATTTGCACGTTATTTGTTGTATAAAGAGCCGCATCACCGATTAGATAACGATTATTCAGTGCCTCCTTATAACATTTTAAGTGCGTATTGATGACCTTATTAAAGTTTTTATTGTCGTTTACATTGCCGCTGGAGGCTGCCATAAAAACAGGGATTCCGGCCTGATTCTCCGTCATCATAAGCAGTATTGCCTGATTGAGTTCAGGTCGGTGGTCTCTGCTGTATCCACGACAGAGCTTAATGCAACTCATGTCGTCTTCATCAACTTCGGACTCGCTCTTCTTGTTTCGGTTTTTTTTAAGAGCAGCGACCATCCACATGAAAGCTGGTTGAGTCGAGGTTCAGCGCCTTACACGGCAGTTTTAATACATTAATCGCCTTGACAGCCAGAGATAAATAGACCTCACTTACACCGAGTTCATAAAGCTGATCCAGTGCTCTGCCAAGCACGCTTTCGTTGATATGTTCAGGCTCGATACCCGACCGGATGAGTTTATCCAATGGTTTATCTGCGTAAAATTCGGGAAACATATGCAATGTGCGTGCAGTGAAGCCCAAACCGTTAAGCAGCATCGAGACAACGGTTTCACCGAAGCTGATTTTTCGGGTTTCAGATTGGTTCGAAACCAATGAATCCCAGAGATTAGCGATGCCAAGCTCTTTACACATACCGGCCACTAATCCCATGTGGTCAATGCGTTGAATATGAAATTGATGAGGGCGCACAGGACATGCTCAAACTGAAAATTTTCTACAGTTTAGATGGTTTGAGGAAATTCTCAGATTAAGTGCTGAATGACGGCAGTAATAGTCTAGAAACTCGATACCGCTTATTTGGCAAAGAGAGCGAGCTTTGGAGCCACTGAAGCGGTGCCCGTTTTCTGGGTAATCCACCTTTCTGTTCGCCCAGTGCCTTTTGGGATTATGACGTTCTTCCGAACTGCCAATGATCACCAGCATGCCACCGGGTTTTAGTGTGCGCTGTATATCTGAAACTATCCTGATGATTTCCTCTCTGTCGTCTATTTCAAGAATGACAAAGCTCAACAATGCCAGATCATAAACCAAAACTCATTTGAAACATACGGTTCTAAATGAGCAGATAAATTGATCCAAAGCATGAAACGAAAAACGATTCAAGACGTATAATTACAGATCATTTTTTGCCATAACTA
>NZ_LUTV01000006.1:14739-18335 GCF_001646945.1 Endozoicomonas ascidiicola | reverse complement strand
TCCTCAATTCCAACCCGATTGGGTATACCGGTTCGGTTATGGGCTGAACCATACCTTTTCCTGTAGGTCTTTTTCTGGTGTCGTAAGTGCTTATAGAGGGTGCCTCCTTTACGTTTATCATCCGCTATATACTGATAAATCGTTTCGTGGTGTAGCTCAATTACCCCTTCTTTTTTAAGTCTTCCAGCCACTTGCTCTGGACTCAAGTCTGCACGGATATCATTAGCTATGCGTCGTTTAATATCGTCCGTTAGCTTAACAGCCTTGGTTTTTTCCTGATGACGCTGTTGAGCCATACGGTGGGCCTGCTGGTGTCTGTAACCGCGTAACCCCTTGTTGCGCCCTAATTCCCGTGACAGGGAACTCTGATCGCACCCAAGTTTTTGTGCAATTTTGTTTTGAGAAGTCCCATTTTTCAGTTCAATTTCGATATAATGTCTCTCTTCAGAGCTCAGGTGCTTAAAGGCCATCCGTGGCATCCTCTGTAGTGTTTAGTAGCTTTACAGAGTACACCTGAGTTCTGATTGAATTCAAAGGTGGCTCTGTAGCAACCCTGTGGTTACAGAGGTTATGCATTTATGATACGAATTCAGGACATAACAATCTCAGTGAAAGTCAGATTAGGGAGCACGTCAAACGGCGTAAAATCAGTGGTGGCACCAAAAGCGAGAGCGGACGACAGAGTCTGGATACCTTTGCAAGTCTTAAGAAAACCTGCAGACAATACGGGCTTTCATTCTGGCACTATTTAACAGATAGGCTGACAGGTAGCGGGACATTCCCGAGGTTGGCAGATGAAATAGAACGTGCTGCACGTTGGGTGTCGTGTGGGCTAAAAACGGGTTTTTGAGTAATTACGGTTTTTCTGTTGGGATGAGCAAGGCAGCCACCCATTATATTGTGGTAATAGGTTTCATTTTTCTTCCCTTCCCTTCATTCTTGATGCAGCAATCAGCGCGACGGCTGGTGTCTGAATAAAAAAGACCGGTGCCGTCAATGGGCAGTAAGTAATGGTCTTTTAACTTTCCACAATTAAAGGTGTATCCCTGAAGGGCTCCGTTACGCTGAATGATCGAGAATAGTTCTTTAAATGGTTTCTTGAATTCCACGGGATCTATCGGGTCAAGGACTTCTCTCATGCGCGTATCAGAAGGTACTTTGCCCTCTTTAACATGATAGAGTTTTTCCAGGTTATAACAGCAGGTTGGCTCAAGCCGCTCTTCGTCAAATCCCAGGAGCGAATCAAATTTTTGATGCATCACTGCAAAAGCTGMTTTTGGGAAATTACCAAAGGGAATACTRCTTTTATTAGGGCGGTGGTCTGGAATATTTTCAAAGCAATCGGACACTGTTTTTATCAAGTAAGACGCACTGAAATGTCTGATATTTTTCTGAATGGCCGTACCCATAACTATACCGACGACAAAGATTGAKTAATCAGTGATTTTAGTCGAAGAATTGTGCGGGCTGTGTTTTTCTACCTCCTCTGTAAATCTTGCAGCTGTTAGGGTTCAGGAAAGAGCGGGAATTGCTGAGGTCGACCTGATTAGGGGGAATTTATTGTGTAATTCGGTATTGGGTTTGATATGGCTGCTGAACAAGATAGCGAGATGGTTTAAAACCTGAGCATGGAAAAGCAGTTTGAGCGGGTCTGCTTGAAACGTATCAGGTCCATTCTGATAAATCTCTATCTTTTGTTTCAGTGTTTCTGTCAGAATTGTGATGATTCTAGTCAAGTTCATCACTTGGTTAAGTGATGAATTTTTGTTGGATTCTTTTAAAATCTGAATCTCTTTAGCTAGCCTGACTTTATCCTTGGGGTTGATATTAAGTTGGACTGGTTTTATAGAACGAAATGGCACAACATATGGGGCCAGAAATGGTGCTTTATCTACCAATAAGCAGTCGGCGATGTTGGGATAATAGTACATCAGCGTCGAGTCTAGCATTTTCTCCGGTGTCATTGTATCAATGCTGGTCTGCTCAGGGATGCTTATGTAGTGGTTTTCGGGGCCAGCGCTCAGCTCTGAATGGCGTTTAACGAGCTCTGACCATTGCTTTTGATACGCTTTGAACTCCTCATTTTCATCAATACCCAAGATCAGGGATTTCATCAGATTAGCTCTTTCTTGAAACTCTGGGCAATGCTGGTCGTACACTATTGCCTCACTATCTTGAAGAGACTCAGCATATGTTTTTCTTGAGTAATCATTCTGAATGTATTCTTTTTGTGGTGCTGAATGAAACAATAGTATAGCGAGCTCCGAGTCTATTTTAGGGCGATGAGATTTATTGTGATCTGGGAATTGCCAGTCATTAATAGTGACGATTTCACTACTGTCCGGTTAAGCATAAACCAGCTCCAGACTCCCCTGATTCCGGGGTAAATTGGCTTCAATTCTATCCGGCGGATCACTGAATAATTCCAACAAAGAGCACCGACGGGTCAGGTTAAGACTGATTCTTCGGGCTATTTGCTGTAACGACAACTTGCAGGATGTTGTGATCTGAGCCAATCGCAGCAGGAGGTAGGCAATCATTGCTATGAGCACCTGTATTTTTACTGCATTTTCACTGCGCCCAAGGAACCACTTGACCTTCAGATTCTGTTTAATCCACTTAAAGAACAGCTCGATCTGCCAGCGTGATTTATACAAGGCAGCAATCTCTGCAGCACTTCTCCTCAGATCGTTACTGATAAACACCAGTACTTTGCCGTCTTCTTTCCGGCAAATCTTGACCCGCCTGAGATCAACCGGGCAGTCTTTTCTACCTTTGTCAGAAGAGAGCCTGATGATTTGGTCTTCCAGAATAGAGTCTTCTGTTGTTTCACGACATTCGACGACTTCATAGACTGTTGATGTTTTCATCCTGCCCACAAATTGCGTGCCCTGACAGGTCATTTCGTGATACCAGCTGTAGTCGTCGTAAGCCCGGTCAAAAACATAGGTGACACCTGCCATGATGGGAAGGTTCTGAGCCGCTTTGCAGTCATTMTTCTTGGCGGTGGTCAGTTCGAAAAAAGTGGGAGTATCGGCCTTCGGGTCATACACCGTATGAAGCTTTATGCCGCCTTTAGTTTTTCGAAAATGCGCCCACTCAAACTGRTTCAAATTTAAGTCMATGGTCGTGGAATCAATCAGGCGCACCATTTCATTGCCCGCTCCCCGAGGCAGATGGCTTCTGACCTTTTGTAGTAGAAAGAAAAAGGTTTCTTCGAAAATACTGGCCGCCCGAGTGCTGTTGGCATCCGACAATGAAGAACGCTTTATGCGAGAGACACCCAAATGGTAATGGTGGTTGTGGCAGGCATTAWAATTCTCAACCAGATCCCGAATGGAAACGCGGCTGGCCAGTTGAGCAAACATCATGGAAACGAGCTGAGTCCAGCATGTCAGAGTTCTGATTCGATGATCCCCATTGTGTCGATCAACTACCTTCTGAAACTGGTGACGTGGGATTGTTTTGAGTAACTGTTGGAAAACGCTGTTAAACCAAAACTCACTTGAAACCATCGGTTTTATTTTGGTTTTGGCTTAACCGGTTTTCTGAGCACCTCTTCCTCCTCGTCAAGAGACGTCTTGGTATGGAGTCTG
>NZ_LUTV01000006.1:0-13639 GCF_001646945.1 Endozoicomonas ascidiicola | reverse complement strand
CCTGTCTCTCTTGTTCTGTAAAATAGCTGTCTCGACAACCGCTATTTTACCGTAGATCAACAGAGACAAGCACTTCAGTTCTTCCCCAGATTTTTAACCGGACAGCAGTGTGACGATTTCAGGTATATCTGATGTTTTTTCAGCTGCGCTTGGGGTGCTGTTGTCAGCGGTTGCTTTTGGGATAAATGGCTTAGCATTAGGTCTGAGCGTTGATTCGCTTTGTGAAGTGGGAGCACGGCTATCGTTCGGTACGTTCATGGTAAATGGATTGTGTTGTGGCAAATATTGCACCGGGTGTTGTACTGGCGAAAACACAAAATTCTGTGGAACAAAGGGCTGTATTTTATAATTGCCAAGTTGACTAGGTAATGGGGTAGGATGTGGGGCAGGATGTGGGGCAGGATGTGGGTTCGGGATATATTGTTGCGGCTGTTCAACCTGCCAAATGGTGTGATGCGTTCCACTCGCGAGCAGTGCTCGCTTAGGGATACTGTAAATGGGCAGATATGTAGCGTTAAGTGGTGTGCTGGAAACTGACTCGGGTGAAGACATTATTCTGTCCTATTTCGTTCTATAGAAATGGTTGAAACATCTCTGTTCAAATAGCCATGAACTATAGATTAGAATGACATTTCCGCAGCTTTATACTGACGCATTGGCCAGTTAGAGTGATTTTGTATTGTTTGCTTACAGGCAATTACGCTTTTTAACTCGACTTTCCTTTACGGTTTCCGTATTTTTGACCCTATTTACCTCCGGACATGATAAGTGGATTTCATGAACCCGAACTACCTGGATTTTGAACAGCCCATAGCCGAGCTGGAAGCCAAGATTGAAGAGCTCCGGCTGGTGAGCAGCGATGCGGAACTGAATATTACGGAAGAGATAACAACGCTGCAGAATAAATGTCGCAGTCTGACTGAGTCTATTTTCAGTAATCTCTCTTCCTGGCAGGTTTCTCAGCTGGCTCGCCACCCAAGGCGTCCCTACACGCTGGATTACATTCGTTACCTCTTCGCAGAGTTTGACGAGCTCCACGGTGATCGCCATTTTGCCGATGATCAGTCTCTGGTGGGCGGTATTGCTCGCTTGGATGATCGTCCGGTGATGGTGATTGGGCACCAGAAAGGCCGTGAAATCGAAGAAAAAGTACGCCGCAACTTCGGCATGCCAAAGCCGGAAGGTTATCGTAAAGCCTGCCGTCTGATGGAAATGGCAGAGCGCTTTAAGATGCCCATTCTGACCTTTATTGATACACCGGGTGCCTATCCGGGTATCGGTGCTGAAGAGCGTGGTCAAAGTGAAGCCATTGCTTACAATCTGGCGGTGATGTCTCGCCTGAAAGTACCCGTGATTTCTACCGTCATTGGTGAAGGCGGTTCTGGTGGAGCGTTGGCGATTGGTGTTTGTGATCATCTGGTGATGATGGGTTACTCCACCTACTCGGTGATTTCGCCAGAAGGTTGTGCTTCTATATTGTGGAAGAAGGCAGAGTTTGCTTCTACAGCGGCAGAAGCCATGGGTGTGACGGCAAGCCGATTAAAAGAACTTGGCTTGGTAGACACTTTGGTTCCTGAGCCGCTGGGCGGGGCCCATAGCCACCCTGAAAAAGCGGCGAGCAGTTTGAAGGCCGTGCTGGTGGAGCAACTGAACAAATTGTCGGCGCTTGATAGTGATACCTTGCTGGAAAAACGCTATCAGAAAATCAGGGATTTTGGTTCCATTTGAGTACAGAGCTTTCTTTATCCAGTCACCCGCTCAACTCTGAGTGGGTTCTTGAAAGGCTGAATGCCAGCCTTCACATGCCATTGCAATCTGTGCCTTTTACTGTCGCTTTCAGCGGTGGTGTTGATTCTACGGTGTTGCTTCATCTGATGGTGCAGCTGCGGAATCAAGGTCATATCAACACGCTTAATGCTGTGCATGTTCATCATGGATTGAGTGCTTTTGCTGATCAATGGGCAGCGCATTGTCGCAGCTTATGTCAGCAATGGAATGTTCCTCTCACGGTGGAAAGCGTCGTATTAAAAAACGAAGGGCAGGGTATTGAGCAGGCTGCCCGTGATGCACGCTATGGTATTTTCACGGATGCTGTGAAAGCCAGTGGCGTTTTGTTACAGGGACATCACCGGGACGATCAAACGGAAACCATTCTGCAGCGTTTATTTCGTGGCACCGGTGTGGATGGTATTCAGGGGATGCCACAACAGCGGCCTCTCGGTGCCGGTACGTTGTTGCGACCTTTGCTGTCGATACCCCGGTCATCTATTGAATCTTATGCGAAGGAAAAGAACCTTCAGCATATAGAGGATGACAGCAACAGTGACGAGCGCTTTTCTCGCAACTTTCTTCGTCAGTCATTAATCCCAGCCATTGAAACTCGCTGGCCCGGAGCCTCTGGGCGAGTTGTCGAATTGGCAAAAGAAGTGACAGCGCTGAGTTTGGAACAACAAAGTATTACAGCAGGACAGTTGCAGAGCTGTATTGAATATCACCCTGAATGGCTGTTGGATGATCAGCCCCTGCTAAATGTGCAGCGGCTCGAATCGTTTGCACAAGATGTGCAAAGTAGAATTGTTCGTGGTTGGCTGAAACAGCAGGGCGTTTCGTTGCCTTCGCGAAGTGCCCTGAAACAGGTTTTTGATGAAGTGATTGGTGCCAGGATAGATGCTGAGCCAAAAGTTAAAATTAGTTCGGAATTCAGTATTACTCGCTTTCAAAATCGGCTCGTGTTACTGAATGAGCGGATCGCTTTTCTTATGTTTGATCCCTTTCTATGGGATTGGAGAAGTAACCCGGAAGTCTCTTTGGGGGAACGAACACTGGCTATAGGTAAGAGCGACCGAAAGTCCCTTTCAATTAAACCACCTGTGAGCACCTTGAAAGTTTGTCGACGTTGTCACGCATCAGAAGACGCTAAATTTGCAGTTTCAGGACGAGTGGGACGCAAAACATTAAAGCGCTGGCTGCAGGAATACAAAGTGCCTCCTTGGATCAGGGACTATGTGCCTTTGATATTTCATGATGATCAGCTTGTGGCTGCAGCGGGGCTATGGGTGTGTCAAGCTTATTCACTTGAAGGAGGGTATTCTGTAATGTGGAGTACATCATAAATACGGTCATTAAATATTAATCCACAGCATGATAATTGATATTTCACACTGTGGATTTTCTATGATCACTCCTTCCTGTGTGCCATGGTAGATTTATCTACTTTAAGGTTATGCTTATTGGGTAAATTGGAATTTATATAAGGGTAAAGTGGTGGCTTTTTCAAATGCTTCATTTAGCTTTGTTAGATATTGATTCCCCGTTCTCTGGTGTGCGCGCTGAAGCATTTGGTATTGCTGCTCTTCAGTGTTTTGTAAATAATCATTCTTAAAATTGTCAATCTCATTATCAGGTACTAGGTTTGTGACTCTCATTAGTTTAACCATCTTATGGTATGAACCTATTTGATTTATTAACCAATACTTAAAATCAACATTAAGGACTGGTACATTAAAAATTAATACTTCTCGGCTTAAAAAGTCATTTTTCATTCTAGGTTGTATTGTTATATCAGGACGGTGAAGTTCTGAGTTCGCTGCTGTATTAGGCTGAGTGGAAGTAGGTAATGTTAATGAATTTAATTTATTTCTGCAGTCAGCCAATTTTGAGCTTATCCTAGGGCGCTCTTTATGTTCAGAAGGTAGACTAACTAAATCTGACGTTAACTGCTGTATCATATCACTCGCTTCCTGTTTGCGTTGTGGGGGGATAGGCTCATTGGTTGAGTGATAGGTGTTCACTATTTTGTTGATTTTTTCCAGTTCACTATTTAAATGATTTATTTGACGTTGATTATTTTCCTGTATTCCAGCCTCTTTTTGAGATTTTTCATGCTGAGTCACACGGTCTTTAAGTTCATTATGTGTCGTAAATAGTTGGGAGAGCTTATCTCCTGATACCTGATTTGCTGGCAATTTAGAAAACAACTCTTGTGCTTTGTCTAAATGCTGTGAAACCTGTTGCATCTGAGGTGGGGTAGGAATGTTTCCGGGGTTTAGTTTTAGTGAGGTTAGTTCCCTGGCGCATGTTTCTACTTGGGAGTTGAATTGCTGTTCTTGAAGTTGGATGCCTAGTTTCGATAGTTGTTCTTCATACTTTTTCAGTTGTTTCTGGAGGTTTATCTTTCTCTGATCTGTTTTCAGATGACCTACTTTCTCATTAAGTTCTTTATATTGCCTGGAAGCATCGTTAAGAGTCTTGTCTGTAAGCGTAAGATCCAACCCCTGAACGGTATAGTTAAAGTTTTCAAGATCATTTTGTAGGTTAACAGACTGCAATAGCCCCTTTATATTGCTTTTTAGCTGGGTGGATCGATCAGAAAATTCTGATTTCACGGTCGTGTTTGTTGATTGATTAATCTGTTGTTCAAAGGTTGTTAGCTCTTTGTTCAGGCTGTTTATGGTCGTAATCGCTGGGCTATTGGCCTGAGACAGAGCCTTATATTTCTCTTCCAGCTGATTCAGTTGGCGTTCATGGTATTTTACAACCATAGAATCAAGCTTTGTTTTCGCTTCATTGTGCTGGCCTAGATATACTTGGTCTTCTATTGAAGAGGTACCTTGAGGAGCAAGCGGTTCAAGGTTCGATTGAAGCGCCGCTATTAGCGGAGGGGATAGGCGGCCTGCATCACCATTTAGAAACTCAGAAATTTGCGTATTCAGCTCACTTAGTTTGGACATATTTAATGTATTTTGACTAACCGGAGAATAGGCTGGTGGTAATGTCGAGTCTGTATTGAAACAAGTGGAGGGTGGGGTGGGGGGAGCTGTAGGTTGTAACGAAGGGGAGGGAGTGTGTTCTACTGTTCTTGGTGGGTGTGGATTAGCCTTGTGTGAATCTCTATTCATTAAAGATTTTGTTTCGGGTTGATGTGCTGCTTGTGGTGTTAGTGGTGCATTGGATGATCTGTTCGATGAAGGCGTACTGTTCGTTACGTTCCTGTTTCTATGTGTTGCGATATCCTTTGTGTCAGTCGATTGGGCACGGCTTCCTTCCATAGAGCCATCACCGCTTGTTTTTGGTTTTGAACAGCAGAATAAAGAGCTTATATGAGGCATGATTGATTCCTAGCTAAACCTTGCTAAAGGTGGATGAAAAAGTTCTAGCATATGGTGACTTGAGACCATCTAAATCCAATTTCGTTTCCTGATAAAATTAAGTTTCTGATGTTTTAGTCAGAAATATCTTGTAATAGAGTAGGGGGGTGTAATCCAAAGTGTCTTTATAGCTTCTGTGTCTTAACAGCGAACAGTCGGAAAGTGTTAATAACGATTTTACGTTTCCCGAAGCTTTTGGTATCCTGATCCCCCATCTTGAGACTTTATTTTCAGCCGTGGTTTTTGAGCTGAAAACAGTTCCCCCGTCAGTTTTATATTTCATAGCAGGTTAGCATGACGCGTTATATTTTCGTCACCGGCGGCGTTGTTTCCTCATTGGGCAAAGGCATTGCATCGGCATCCTTGGCGGCCATTCTTGAAGCACGTGGTCTTAAGGTGACGATGCTCAAGTTGGACCCTTACATCAACGTTGATCCGGGCACCATGAGCCCGTTTCAGCACGGTGAAGTATTTGTTACCGAAGATGGTGCTGAAACCGATCTGGACCTCGGCCATTACGAGCGTTTTATCCGCACCACCATGAAGCAGGGTAATAACTTTACTTCTGGTCGTATCTATCAGGATGTTCTCCGTAAAGAACGTCGTGGTGATTATCTCGGTGGCACGGTTCAGGTTATTCCGCACATCACCGACGAAATCAAACGTCGTGTGATCAAAGGTGCTGGCGATGCGGACATCGCCCTGGTGGAAGTGGGCGGAACCGTGGGTGATATCGAATCCCAGCCGTTCCTGGAAGCCATCAGACAGTTAAAAGTAGAACTGGGTTCCCAGCGTGCCATGTTGATGCACCTGACGCTGGTGCCTTACATCAAAACGGCCGGCGAAACCAAAACCAAACCGACTCAGCACTCTGTTAAAGAACTGCGCTCTATTGGCTTGCAGCCAGATATTCTGGTGTGTCGCAGCGAAGAGCATATTGATGCTTCTGCCCGTCGTAAGATTTCTCTGTTCACTAACGTGGAAGAGCGTGCGGTTGTCTCTCTGAAAGATGCCGACAGCATTTATAAAATCCCCCGTATGCTCCATGAACAGAGCCTGGATCAGCTGATTGTTGATCGTTTCAACATGGGTTGTCAGGCGGCTGATCTCTCTGAGTGGGATGATGTGGTGGATCGTGAGTTCAATTACTCCACGGAAATCACCATCGCCATGGTAGGCAAGTACATGGAGTTGCTGGATGCCTACAAATCCCTGATTGAAGCCATCAAGCACGCAGGTTTGAAAACCCGCACCAAGGTGAAAATTCGTTACATCGATTCTGAAACCATTGAGCAGGAAGGCCTGTCGGTTCTGGAAGGGGTGTCTGCCATTTTGGTACCGGGTGGTTTTGGTCATCGTGGTGTGGAAGGTAAAATAGCCACGGTTCGTTACGCTCGTGAGAATAAGATTCCTTATCTGGGCATCTGCTTGGGTATGCAGGTGGCGGTGATTGAATACGCCCGTCATGTGGCAGGTCTTGAAGGTGCCAACAGTACAGAATTTGAACGCCAGGCGGCTCATCCGGTGGTTGGTCTGATTACCGAATGGATTGACGCAGCCGGCAGCGTTGAAAAACGTGATGAAGCGTCCGATCTTGGCGGTACGATGCGCTTGGGTGCGCAGAACTGTAATCTGACTGCTGGCACGCATTCTCATGCGGCCTATGGTAAGGACGTGATCACTGAGCGTCATCGTCACCGTTATGAAGTGAACAACAACTATGTTGAAGCATTGGAAAAAGCCGGTCTGGTGATCTCTGGTCGTTCTGAAGACAACTCTCTGGTAGAAATGATCGAAGTGCCAGATCATCCATGGTTTGTTGCCTGTCAGTTCCACCCGGAATTTACTTCAACACCGCGTGATGGTCATGGACTGTTTACAGCGTTTATTAATGCGGCGCTGTCGTTTAAGCACAAATCTTGATAAGGGAAGTGGCATTGTAGAAAATACCAGTAATCCGTCATTCCCGCGCAGGCGGGAATCCATTGCGAGCCGTGGATCCCCGCCTGCGAGGTTGTCGCAAAACTCCAGAAACCTCGTTCCCATGCTTTGCGTGGGAATGCATACTCTCTAATTTTCAAAGGGTTAGAAGTATGGGTTCCCACGCAAAGCATGGGAACCAGGGCTTTTGCGACAACCTCCTGCGCGGGGATGACGATGGTATATTCTTAACCTCAGCTTCCCTAACACCGATTTTTCAACAGAATTAAGGCTGTAGAAATGCAGAACAACAAAGTAGTTGATGTAAGCGGCATCAAAGTGGCAAACGATTTGCCTTTTGTGCTTTTTGCCGGAATGAATGTGCTGGAATCCCGCGATCTGGCCATGAAAATTGCTGAAGAGTATGTACGGGTCACTGAAAAACTCGGCATCCCGTATATCTTCAAGGCGTCGTTTGATAAAGCCAATCGTTCGTCCATCGCCTCTTATCGTGGGCCGGGTCTGGAAGAAGGCTTAAAACTGTTTCAGGAACTGAAAGAGGCGTTTGGTTTTCCGATCATTACCGATGTGCACGAGCCACAACAATGTCAGGCGGTGGCAGAAGTAGTGGATGTTATTCAGCTGCCTGCGTTTCTGGCGCGCCAGACGGATTTGGTGGAAGCCATGGCGAAAACCGGTGCGGTTATCAATATCAAGAAGCCCCAGTTCCTGAGCCCGGGGCAGATGGGCAACATTTGTGACAAGTTCCGTGAAGCGGGCAACGATCGTCTGATTCTCTGCGAACGCGGTGTGAACTTCGGTTATGACAACCTGGTCGTCGATATGCTGGGCTTCAACACCATGAAGCAGGTCAGTGGTGGTGCACCGGTGATCTTCGACGTCACCCACTCTCTGCAGTGTCGTGATGCACTGGGTGCTGCTTCCGGTGGTCGTCGTCATCAGGTGACTGAGCTGGCTCGAGCGGGCATGGGTGTTGGTCTTGCAGGCTTGTTCCTGGAATCTCATCCGGACCCGGACAATGCCCGTTGTGATGGCCCTTCTGCACTTCGCCTCTCCATGCTGGAACCGTTCCTGACTCAGATGAAAGCACTGGATGATCTGGTGAAGTCATTTGAAGCGCTGGATACTCACTAAGTATCACGTTGAGTTCATGTCTAAAAAAGCCATGGTTACCGCCATGGCTTTTTTATATCCGTCTTACCTCGTTCCCATGCTTTGCGTGGGAATGCATACCTTTGAATATTCAAAGGGTTAGAAGTATGGGTTCCCACGCAAAGCATGGGAACCAGGGCTTTTGCAACAGCATGGGAGTCAGGACTTTCACGACAATCTCGCTGCGCATGGAAATGCAAACAGGTGCAAGCCAAATGAGACAAGTCCATTACCTCCCTTGTACTTGGCCTTTCAGGAAGGTTGTTTTATTCACTGAAGCTGCGGTATGCGTTCCCACGGAAGACTGTGGGAACGAGGCTGGAAGGTTTTCGACAGCCTCCTTATTGTGTTTCGATGGTTGTGCACTGAGCGCAGTTGCCAAGATTGGCATCAATGTTTGCATTGCCGAGCAGGCGGTCAATTAACTTGCCGTAGTCGCCTTTCAGGCTGATGCCTTGATAGCGGAAGGGTGTCTGATAAAGTTGCCATTGCCCCTCCAGATTCCGTTCTGCGAAAGCAAACTGAAAGGCAAGGTTGCCGGCCATTCCCATGCGAAGATCAGAAACAATTAACTGACCGTTGTCTTCCCGGTAGCTGAGATAGTTTTGAGAAAAGGTTTGCAGATCGATGAGTTGTTCTGGTGTTTCCTTTATTGACCAATGGCCGCGGGGTTGGCGAATAAAACGCACTTCCGCATCCTTATCCAGCAAAGAAGCAAGTCCTTCCCAGTAACTGTCGCCATCCAATACCACTACTCGCCAAAGCAGGGTGTTGAGAGGAGCGGGTGTGATAAAGACGCTTTCTGTTGGTAGGGCAAGAGCCTGTACTGTGTCGTCTACCCGTTGCTGAATTATCTGCTGGGCAACCAGGCTCCAGACGAGATAAAGGGTTGCAATAAACAGAGCGATAACACTGTTTTTTGCAGCCTTTTTCGGTCTTATCAAACCAAAGCCAACACCGATCAATAATGGCAGCGTGTAAAGCGGATCAATGATAAATACACTGGATAGTGCATAGTAACCGGGTATTGGCCAGGTCAGTTGGGTGCCATACGTGGTGAAGTAATCCAATAATGGGTGGGTGACCAAAACGGACATTATCATCAGGCCGAGGCGATTGAACGACCATGCTGGTATTGGTTTGAAATAATGAATTGCCCATGCCAGAAACCATGAGAAAATCGGCAGGACAAAAAGCGAATGAGAGAAGCCCCGATGTTTCACGGTATTGCTAATGTCATCGCCATAATTGATCAGAACATCCAGATCCGGGAGTGTTCCCAGCAGGGCGCCAGCCAGAAGTACTTTGCCATTGCATCGCTTACCCGCAAATACTGCAGCAACGGTGGCGCCAAGGGCTGCCTGAGTGATTGAATCCACATCACACCTTTTATACCCGTCGCCTTTCAAGTTGCTACTTTGTTGGCTGCTCTCGCTCACCCCGGTCACCTACTATTTGTAGGCTCACGGGGCTTCGCTCACTTGCCGCCGCGTAGCAACTTGAAATCCTTTGGGTATATTTGAAAGTCATTATCAAATCATTAGAGAATGATGCCTGAATCTTGAGTCGAGTCAACGAAATAAAGGATTCGTTATTTATACCTATTGACTATTTATTCGCTATATATGAAATTCTATGCAAATAATTGACGTCGATAGATGAGATTTATGGCTGAAGTAATTGCCCAGAACCCTTCCCAAGAAGTTCCCCGTTCAACATCCTGGCAGATGCCCGACACCCTGATTCTTATTTTCTTTGTGGGCGTTTTTGCTGTATTGCTGACCTACCTGATTCCTGTTGGCAATTTTGCCAGTGAGCAGGTTGCTTATGTTGTGGACGGTGTCGAAAAAGTCCGAACTGTGATTGACCCAGACTCTTTTGCCTATGCCACTGACGACGCTGGTCAAGAGATTTACAAATCCGTTGGTCTGTTTGCTACTGGCAGTGAGCCGGGACTGATGAACTTTGCTTTTGCAGGTTTGTCTTCAGGTTCTGCAGTCAGCGTCATTATGTTTATGTTGGTGATCGGTGGTGCTTTTGGCGTAGTGATGCGCACTGGCACTATTGATAACGGCATTCTGCGATTGATTGAAAAAACCAAAGGCAGTGAAGCACTGTTTATTCCGGTGCTGTTTTTCCTGTTTTCCCTGGGCGGTGCTGTGTTTGGCATGGGGGAAGAGGCGGTCGCCTTTGCCATTATTATTGTGCCGTTGATGGTGCGTTTGGGTTATGACGGTATCACCACCGTGATGGTGACCTACGTTGCGACTCAAATTGGTTTTGGTACGTCGTGGATGAACCCATTCTCCGTCGCCATCGCCCAGGGGATTGCGGGGGTGCCAGTGCTGTCTGGTATGACGTTCCGTGTGGTGATGTGGTTTGGTTTTACCCTGATTGGCATCCTGTTTACGATGATGTACGCGGCGAAGATCAAGAAAGATCCGGAGTCATCTTACAGTCGTCGTTCAGATGCTTACTTTCGCAATCAAGCATTGAATATGGTGGATTCTCGCTGGAACATAGGCGACACCCTGGTTTTGCTGACAGTGGCTGCCACGATGGTGTGGGTGGTATGGGGTGTGATTGTTCATGCCTGGTATATCGGTGAAATCGCTTCCCAGTTCTTCACCATGGGTTTGGTGGCAGGAGTGATTGCGGTTACCTTTCGCTTGAATGATATGACATTGAACGACGTCGCCAGTGCATTTAAAGAAGGCGCTGGCGTCATGTTGGCGCCTGCTCTATTAGTGGGTTTTGCCAAAGGCGTTTTGCTGATGCTGGGCGGTGGTAACACGGGAGATGCCAGCGTTCTGAATAGTATTCTTAACAGTGCTGGTGGTTTGATCAGTGGTCTTCCGGGGGCTGCGTCCGCCTGGTTGATGTATGTCTTCCAATCCGGGTTTAACTTCTTTGTGACCTCTGGCTCTGGCCAGGCAGTACTGACGATGCCGTTGTTGGCGCCGTTGTCGGACATTGCCGGTGTTACCCGACAGGTGTCGGTGCTGGCATTCCAGCTGGGCGATGGTTTTACCAATCTTATTGTGCCCACTTCTGCTTCACTCATGGCAACATTGGGCGTTTGTCGTATAGATTGGGGCGATTGGGCGAAGTTTGTCTGGCGTTTTATGGTGCTTCTGTTTGTGCTGGCTAGTTTTGTGGTGGTGGGTGCTCACTTGATTGGCTTTGCCTGAGTGTAAATAGGGTCATAGAAAAAGCGTAAATAGCGAACCCCTGCTTAAGCAGGGGTTTTATCAACGATCTTATAATCGGCTATGTAAGGTGCAAAACCGAAGTTAATCAGAAACTCATACACTGAATTGATGATGATGCAATCTGAGAGCTCGATACCTTGTTGCTGTTGTTTGTAGGTCACATAATCCGATAGCTTACAGACAACTTCATCGTCTCTGACGATCACACTGCCATCACTTTCACATGACAAGGTGATGTAATGACCGCTGAAAGGGGATTCCCCCTGATGACAGATTAATGATGTTAATTGTCCATGTATGTTGTATTGCAGGCCATCGCTGTTGTTTGTGGCTCGAAATGTAATATCCAGACTTGGGTTGGCAAAGAGTTTCTGTGCTATATCAGCACACTTTATTCTCTGCTGCTTATCAATATCGTAATCAAAAAGTCCAAGAGAGAAGCTAATGGACTTTAAATGATCGAGCTGGCCGCTCCATTCTTCGCTTTGCTGCGTTGGAATGGTCAGATCGTCGGTCTCAAGTCCATGCTCTGACCGAGCCCATCGAACCTCTGCAAGCCCTTCCCTACTTTTTTTGATGTAATCATTCATGGTGAAAGGGACGTCGGTTTGATTGGGCAAGTGATGGGGGGTAACCAGTGGCATTAAGGCAAAGTGGTCAGAGGTTCCCGTTATTTTCCGCAGTGGTCTTCCCTGATATTCAGCAGTGCATACTGTTTTCTTTATCAGTGAAAACTCTTTATTTGAGTTCATCTTGTTTAACTCAAATAGTGTCGTGAGAAACTCGGAAGCATCTTGTTGCATGCTGCTATTTTCTCTTGGAAATAATTTTTCAAGAGAACTGCCTTCGGGGCAGTTGGTGGCAATGGATTTAAAGTAATTAATAATATCAAGCTGGTCTTCTTCCAATGAGTCGGATGGTAGGATTTCCTCTGCAATTGCACGGTATTGAGTTTGGAAGTTTTTTAATGCAGCGTTTAGTAATGGAACAAGGCTTATGAGTGCTTGATTTTTAATGACAGTATCCCCGGCAATGTCTGGTATCATTGGGATAGTGTTGGTTTCAAGTTTTAGAATTAGAAAATTAAGAGCTGAGTTCAGCCAGCATTTTGAATCACGGTTAGGTAGTTGAGGGCCAACTGGTTTTGGCAGAGGTACTGGTGGCGTAAATAACAAGCTTTGGATATCTTCATCTGACTCAAATGTCAAATCATCAGTCGGTTGATTGTTATTTGTTGAGCTAAAGGCACTAGAGAACAATTTTTCATACCCTAGCTTTAATGAAATTAACGTGGGATAGATATTGTGTTGATAGAATTCAATAGATAATACATGATTCGGATTAGCATCAGCTAATGCTTTGTATTCTTCGTAGGTTAGAGCGAATTCTGGTTTTTCTTCCTCTGGTAAAGATAAAGCGTGCGCCATTATTTCATTGATTTTTGCTTCCTTCATATCGGTCAGGGATACGTATTGATCAATAGGTGAGGTAGTGGAATAAGTAGGGTTTTGAATGGGTGTTTGTGTCTCCTTTTGCTCAGGCATAAATGTCATTATATTTTGATTAATTGTGCAGTTAGTGTCATAAGATAAAGAATGGTTTTTATTAAAATATTCTTTAAGGTCATGTGCGTAGGTCGCAAAAGTTGGGTCACTATTAGGATCTCCAACAATAACTCTGCCCCTGAATAGCCCTGCTTTTTTATTGCCGTTTTCATATTGTTGAGCTTTTAACTCCATCACAATGATATCTTGCAGTATTGGGTGTTGATTAAGGTTGCTTAACATATAAAAACCTTTGTTTATATCAGATTAAATGCGTCTATTGAATGAGACAAAGGTTCTAACATTAAGTTCAGATATGTGATCTGTGATCAGGATTTCCTTGAGAAGTGTCTAGCGTTTGTCCAGAGATAAGGCAAGTAATTAGTTAATTAACCAGTTATTCCAATTATTAAACCCCGACTTCGGGGTTTTTTAAATGGTGCTCAGGCAAGCCAACTCCCGTGTTCGGACAGTATTTTCCAATCCCAAAATGAGCCTGAAAAGAGTATAAACCCATGATTTCAGGCCTTTCGCTTAAAGATGCCTTGAAACAGTGATTCTCTGGCAGACTGCAGTTGCTGGGCAGCCTCGTTATCACTCATTGATTCAGCCTTTGACTCCAATGCATGCGGCGGAGTTCCTT
>NZ_LUTV01000005.1:738074-738752 GCF_001646945.1 Endozoicomonas ascidiicola | reverse complement strand
CAAAAAATGATCTGTAATTATACGTCTTGAATCGTTTTTCGTTTCATGCTTTGGATCAATTTATCTGCTCATTTAGAACCGTATGTTTCAAATGAGTTTTGGTTTATATGAGCATAGCCCAACATTTTTCTGATGATGGCTCCGTTTTTTGATTCAACAAGTGCATTGTCGTTTGTTTTTCGTGATCTGGATTTTGTGAATTTTATGTAGAGGCTATCCAATAAACTTGCCACCGGATAGTTGATGTACTCAGAGCCGTTATCGGAGTKAAAACCCTGTATTTTAAAGGGAAAAGTCGCCAAAAGCTCTTCGAGYACCGGTATTAGAAAGTGCTCGTTGATCCGCTCAACGGTGCAGATCACTTGAAACTGAGTAACTTCATCCACCGCATTAATATGGTAAAGCCCTTTGACCTTATCCTTATCCCCCTGATGTACTGTATCAATTCTGATATAACCGGGTTGACCATTGGGTCGCGGTTTGCGTCGAGTACCAATAGCACGATTTACAGGTCGGGTGACGTTTTTATGCAGGCGAACTGTCTGATAAGTCTTTGACTGCCGCAGGTTGTAGAGGTGCGAAACAGAGATGCCAGCCAGTCGCTTATAGCGACCATCTCCACGTTGATATGCTCGCTCACAGATCTTCTTTATTGCAGGCCCATTCAGGCCATTATGA
>NZ_LUTV01000005.1:635962-737189 GCF_001646945.1 Endozoicomonas ascidiicola | reverse complement strand
GCTGGAGCGATTTGATGAGCCGTGTGTCCATTATGATTTTCATCCAGTAATTTTGGACGAAAGATCAGAAATCACAGGCTCATTTCATTTTGGAAACAAGGGCTCCGTTCAGGCTCATTTCATATTGGAAGAGACTCTGGCTGTCTTTTACGATCTTGCGGGTATTATACTCAAAAGTTGTTCTAAGTCCGACAGGCTCCTAGAGAATCGAGATAAATGACCATTCTGGTTGATGGTTTTGCTGAACCGGTAGAAAGATCCACCGTAAATGTTTCTGGAAGCTCCTGCCTGACCACGGTTTCCTGATAGTTGCCGTGGGGTTGGTCGGTGATAACCAGAGTGGAACCGGGTACCGGCTTCTGTTTTAACCAGTGCTTCAGCGTATCCCGGGTATTGGGGCGATACCAGTACCCTTGATGGACGTGGCCCGGAGTATCGATAAACTCTGCCGGTACGGCTTTCAAAGCGATTGGCAAGTCTGCCAATTTATGTAAAAGAATGGCTACATCGGTTTCTGTTTTTGCTGGCTTCAGTTCATAAGCCTGTGCCCATTTGGCCAATACATCGGACTGATCCATAGGGGTGAAATTAAAAGTGTCCTTTCACCGGTTACCCTAAGCGCTCCCAGTACTGATCCCATTCACCGTTAGCTCGTAATGTTCTTAAGCCAAGCATTGCTTCAGCGTTCTCGGGTTTCCACCAGGCGCCGGGTATCTTGAGTCGCATTTGCACTATTGAACTGTTCGCACTCTCTATTTCACCAGAACCGATGGGAAGGTTTACCGCTCTCGCTGCCGCATATTCAAACTGACCTGGACGGTTTCTGATGTATCGATGGCATTCCTCAGACTTATTCGCGGCCTTGCCCTTCTTTCCATTTCTATGCTGATCAAGCTCTGCTATGACTGCACTCACATCTCCTGACTTCATCCGTTCCTGTTGGCAATGCCGCCACTCGATACGAGCCGCCTTTTTATAGCCCACGCACTCTTCTGCTGCATCAGCAAAGTACTCAGAGAGATGGTAATAGTCGACAAGGTAGCTCCCTTGGTTTCCAAACACCCTTTTTGCCTGGCTGGCAATCCAGGTAGCTCCATCACTTACGCAGTGAATAGACGACTTCGGATTAAAGCCTTGTGCTAAAGCACAGTTTAACCACTGATCACCGGCCTTATTAGGGCCTTTCATAGTAGCCAGATGACGCTTATCATTGCTGCCGAGCTTATAGACCTGACAAAGCTTGGCTTCTTGCCATTCCGTTTTACGCGTTTTTCGTTTGTCTCCGTCTTCTACGTCATTAAATAGAACAACAGGAATCATACTGCCATCCATTTCGCCCACAAACTGCTCAGCTTCACCGGTGAAGTCCTGAGAATTCTGTTCGGGAATGAAGGTTTCCTCTTGCATGCAACTGGCATGTTCAAGCGTAATAGCACGTACAGACGACTCAGGAATATCTATACCGTAATGTTCGTGCATTTTCTTAGAGGCTGCCTGGAAAGAGCAGTCAGCAGCAAAGTCGACAATTTTGCGTTGAATAGTGAGAGAATAGTCTCTGCAGTGAACCTGGGCAGCATGGCTAAAGGGTCTGAATCGATGTTGATCGATCGTTGGACAGCGCTCAACGACGCCTATTTTTCCGTAAGTGCTGAACCAATGAGTGTTTTTTTTCGAACTTTACTGTCGGGGTGTTTCAGGCAGGCCTCAGAAAACTTCTGATTTTCTTTGCAGGCACCCCAATCAGTAAGAAGCTCGTTACCCATACTACGGAGGTTCTGTATGACGGTCTCCTCAGCATCACTGGCACGATCGAGCTGTCCAGACTCAGCTTCAACGATATCTAATAGGGCAGACACTCTACGTTCAAGTATCGGGTGGGCAGCAAGTCTATCAGCAAGAGAAACAGGCGAGGACATATTGATCTAACCGCTGAGAAATACTCATACAGTATTGTTCAAATCTTGGTTTTTTGGGGATGAAAAGGCTCTGGTGAGCACATTTAATTTCACCCGATCCATAGTGGCGTGCAATGGCCGTTCACTGACCAGAAAGATAAGGTGTTTAAATCTCAGCCCCTTATCCCAAAGCTCCGTCAGATGTTGCAGCCGATGAAGCATGCCCGGTGCTGTTGAGCCCAGCAGAAGTAGATAATCATATTGGTTTGACGATGGTTCAATAGACCCTGTCATTCGGAGCTGTTTCAGTAATTGGAATACTCGGTGTGTTTTTTCTGCGGACAGATTGATGTCCGGTAATTCCCAGCGCTCCTGTGCTGGCTTTCTTCGCCACTGCTGACTGGCTTCAATCATTGAGCTCAGGCAGCCATCGTGAGTGATATCAAATTCATTTAAAAGTTGGCTCAATGGTTCAAGCAGATGTTTATTATTTGAGACGGCGCTTGGTACATCGCTGAAAGCTTGTATGCTAGAAAATATCAAAACGATAAGCCCATAAGACCAGTGGTAAGTGGGTATCTTCCGAGTCAATTTCATTGATTTAGTCCCTGATAAATCAGGGACAAGCATAGACGATTTACAGATTAGTGCTGCTGGGATGCGGCAGATCCGCTGTTTTGACTTTGCTGAAGGATAAACTGGCTGAGTTCGGGCATATCCTGATTTTCAGGAAAGTGCTTGGCCATGGCTTCGAGCATAACGGTGTACTCATCAGCAGGTTTTTGCAGCAGGTAAGTCAGGAAGGTATAAATGCGATCTGACATTTCTTTGTTGATCTGACTGTATTGTTGATCATTAATCTGTCCCATTTTCTGACACTCTTCAATAGTAGATTGACGAGTGCAGTTGGCAGAGACAATAAGTGCCAGTTTTTTGATGTTTTGGTCTTCCATGGAACGCTCCGTGTTCGCTGATTTAATGTCTGCATCACTAATTAAAGCTAGTTGTTGAATTCAGGTATTCAAGTTGGATTTACTCTCGGTTTTAAATTTTTCGGACAATGCTACAAATTTACAAAGCCTATTTGATAGGTCATCGGTTTATTTTCCTCTTTGGCTTTTTGAAAACAGAGGTTCGAGTGCTGTAAGACTACTTCGGCAAGGAAATTCATCATGTTCTCAGGTTTAGCCGTTTCGGCTTTATAAGATTGATGTCCTTCTGGGTAAACCAAGTGAATAGCGTTATGGTCTGCATGAAGTACTTGTGTAAAATCGGGAGTATTTTGGTGGGTGCTGTAACAGGAAATAATGAACCCCATTTCACGATTTAAATCGAGGGTGCCACTTTCAATAACGGATTCAAGGCCCTCTAAAAAAGATTTCTTCAATTCATCTGATGTTGAAAATGGGGATGTTATTGTTAAAGCTCTTTCTTTGGTTGGGTCATCTATCAATGTTTTGTAGCTGGATACGCTTTCATTTGATGGTGAGAATGTCATGTTTGGAGAAACAGACCTTCCCGCGGTAACTAAAATATTAGGTAGCGGGTCGGAAAGTGAGTTTCGCCAATTCTTATTATCCGCTTCACTCTGTTTGACCGAATGATCGATACTCCTCACAGCACGAAACAATTGGAAAGATAGGTAAGTAGTAAATATAAGAAAAGTTGTTACTCCCCTTCCCTTAAGAGAGGTGATATCAAGGAGTTTACACGCCCCAACTGAGATAATACTTGGAATAGCAATATTCTCGACTGCCCCTACAGTAAATAAACCTGCTTTGGGTTTTGATGAATCCGGTTTGCTTGTGGCCTCTATGGGGAGAGGGTTCTTTCTGGCTGAATCGGCACTATTAAACTGACCGTTTTGAGCTACAGCACCGGTGATGTGATCCATAATTACCCTCCAGGATTGTGAAGTGGAGAGCAGTTGATCACTGCTAACCACTGGTAATAAGCAATTGGAGAGGAAATAAGCTAAATAGTTCAAAATCAAAGGTTGTTCGAATACCTATTACTTTCCAGCAAAAAACGCCGCCATCACCTGCCGGGCTTCCTCAGAAACCAACCTTTCCCCAAACAGCCTGCCCTCTTCATCAATACGATCAAGAACATCCTGCCGGTGGGTGCCGGTAATCAGCTGTTTGGTCAGCACTAGCGCTTCTTGAGGTTTGGAAGCTAATGCCTGTGCTTTCTGGAGTGCCAGATCGAAAACCTCATTATTGGAGACAATACCATTGGCAATGCCCAGCTCTTTTGCTGTCTTACTGTCAAAAAAATCACCCAGCATCAACAGTTCTGATGCCCGTTGACGCCCCATCAGGTTAGGTAGCAATAGGCTGGAGGCGGCCTCTGGAACAACGGCGAGATTCACAAACGGCAGGCGCATTCTGGTATCTTCACCGAGATACACCAGGTCACAATGCAACAGCAAGGTGACACCGATACCGACAGCAATACCGCTGGCTGCCGCAACAAGCGGTTTCTTCTGAACAGCCAGTTGCCGCAGCAGTTTCATGGCAGCCGGTTCTTCGGAAGTATCCTGGGCCAGGAAATCCTGCAGATCGTTTCCGGCAGTAAATACTTCAGGCTGAGCACAGAACAAAACCACACGTATACTGTCATCCTGATCCGCAGAGACCAGTGCCGTACGAATAGAGTCGTACATAGCCGCTGTAAGTGCATTTTTCTTTTCCACGCGATTAAAACGAATGGTCAGTACGGCATCCAGTTGCTCTATAAGGATGTGGTTAGACGAACCTGACATGATTCTACTCCCAGCGATATTTTGTCATTATTTTCTGGGCATACTCTATTACAGGTATGTATAAAATGGCAGGAAATATCGTGAAAATAGGGAGGTTGCTTCCTCCTCTCTCCCTCAGAATTGTACTCTATGACCAAGCTGTTGGACTCTTGAATCCACTTTGCTTATTTTGCGTCAGACTAAAGCTGGCTGCTCGTTCTAATAAGTAGCGATTTCCCTGGTAGCGGTAATCTTTATCATTGGATAAAAATTGATGTAGATGCTCAACTTGTTTGTCTTGATCTTCAGTTGTGGCGTTTTGAATTGACTGAAGATGATCTTTCAGAGTATTTGTTGTTCCCTGAAATCTTGAGTAACAGTGCATTTTTGTCTGCAGGTTAAGTGAATCCCGAATTGGCTCAGGTTTATTTATTTTTGCGTTTTCTGTTGCTTCAACTCCTTTAGTGTTCATTTCTTCTGCCAAGCTCTTAATTTCTGGCTTAGTCAAGCTGGACAGATATTTTCGGATATTTACAGTACTTATTCTCGATGTATCTGGCCCTGGCTGGCTAGAACCTTCTGAGGTTTTAATTTTGGGTATTTTTTGCCAGTCAAGATAGTTATTGAGTCTTTCAACAAAATAATCGGTACATGGTTTTAAATGAGTATTGGCGTGAACGAGAAATCGGCAAAAATTTTCAATATCACAATCATCGTTGGTGGAAAGCAGTAAGTTGTAGAGGATACTTTCCTTACCACCTCGAAAACTCTGAGTACACTCTAAGCTGTAGGCTTTCAGGGTAGGACGAAGAGTCAACATCTCATAGCATGGTGTATTTTCTGCTTTGAAGCGTTTGTAATCAAAGTTTACCCGGCTAACCAATGTAGCGATGCCTTGGCTGCTTAGGGAATTTATAAACTCTTTGAGGCGCGCTTTGCCTATTTTTGCTGGTAAAGGTTGAGGGTTGTTCTCAAGGTATTCTTCATTGGGGTGAGGTTGGTGTGTAGCATGTAGATGCTGTACAAACTTATGGGTTATTGTATTTTCCTTGCTTGCTAACTCACAGAAAGCTATGACCTTTTTTCTGTTCTCTGGGTATGAAAGATCAGTTTTGTCCTTAACTCGCTCAAACGTTTCTGTCATGGTCGCTAGAGGGTGTTGTTCCCAGAAGGCACTTGGTGCATTTGGCATAATTTTTTTCAGTTCAGGTTTCAGGCTTTCTTTAGTGATGCTGACGTTGCCATTAGAAGTGCATTCCTGATAGTACTCTCTGACTTTTTTGACAACGTCTGCCGAGTATTTAAGTGTTTGAATGGCCTTGACCGGACTGCTTTCATGCACTTCTTTGGCAAATGCGGAAGCTATAGCGACATGTTGTGGTGCTGGATTCTGACATTTATCAATGACTGGAGAACTCGGTGTTGAGCCATTAGTGACCGCTGTCATATAGAAAACCCTCACTTGCTTGTTGCAGTGAGGGTTTTGACTGGTTAATTGATATTTAGTTCAAACTTGTTTTCTCTCACATCTTGGAAGTGCTCTGGGCGTTATCCTCATGTTTCCGTTTTATTTCTTTTAGGCACCTTGAGCAATAACAGTTGGCAGCCTTTATTGGTAATGGCAGCTTCTCCGTTGAAGGCTGTTCTGGTGCACCTTGCATACACCAGCAAGTTTCTGGTGGTTGCCCCAGTGAAAAGGCGCATTGATTGGGTTGTAAACACCCAGGGCAAAGATTGACTTCTGTCATGACAAGTAACTTCAACGTTCATGCTGATAATTATCAGAACATGGATTAACAAATATTTGTTAGCATATTGCCCAAATAACGAATGCCAATAATAAACAGAACAGCGTTACTGGAGAAGAAATGAAACAGCCCTCCCGATCATTTCAACAAATCGCGCTGGTTTTCGTCGCGACAAGTCTATTTGCCGGATGCAGTCAAGAAGCCGAGGTTGAAGAAGAATTATTGAGGCCGGTGCGCTCAATAATGATTAGCTCTATGGAATCTGTTGAGGTCAAAGAGTTTCCTGCGGTCATTGACGCGGCTCAGAAAGCCAATCTGAGCTTTCGGGTGTCAGGAAAATTGCAATCGCTGATGATCAAAGAAGGCGAGATGGTTGAAAAGGGTGAAAGTGTTGCCCAGCTGGACCCTACAGATTTTGAAATTCGACTGAAAGATCGTCAAGCCTCTTATGATGTTGCCCGTTCAGATTATGAGCGAGCCCGAAAACTGGTGGATAAAGGCGCTATTGCCAGGGCCGAAGTGGAGGCTTTGAAGGCCAAAGTCAGCACCGCAGGCTCGCAGTTAGAGTCCGCACAAAAAGAACTTGAATACACCATCCTGACAGCGCCCTTTTCAGGCCGAATAGCCCGACGATATGTTGAGAACTACGAAGAGGTATCTGCTAAGCAGGAAATAGTGTCCTTGCAGGATACTTCAACTCTATTAGTAAAGATGGAGTTGCCAGAAAGCGTATTGGTTCGTGCCCGTGCGGATATGAAAAATGGGCTGTTTTATGCGCGCTTCAATGCCATTCCGGGCCAGCAATATCCACTGACGTTGAAAGAAGTCTCCACGCAGATTGATGAAAGCAATCAGACGTATACCGTTACCTTTGATATGGCCGCAGTTAATGATCGTCTCATATTACCGGGTATGTCTGCCGTGGTACGGGCTGAACAGAATATACCCATCAGTGACCTTGTTCGCATCCCGGCGTATGCAGTTTTGGAAGACAATAATGGCCGTTTTGTTTATGTCGTCAGTGATCAGGGTAATGGCGTCGGAGTGATTTCCCGTCGTGAGGTGAGTACGGGGGAATTATCAAAAGTGGGTCTTGTCATCACTACCGGTTTGGCCGTGGGGGACCGTGTTGTGACTGCCGGTATGAGTCAGATGACTGAAGGTATGAAGGTCCGTCTGCAAGAAGGGGCGGCACGATGAATATCACCCGGGCTACCCTCGAGAATAATCGCACGGCACTGGTGTTGATTATTGTTTTGATTATTACAGGCATTCAGGCCTATCAGAACTTACCACGAGCATACGACCCGGGTTTTATAATCCGGGCGGCTCAGGTGATCACCTATTTTCCCGGCGCCAGTCCGGAGCGTGTTGAGCAGCTTATAACAGATCCACTGGAAAAGGTTGTTCAGGAAATTCCGGAGCTGGACTTTGTGCAGAGTGTCTCCAGAACTGGTGTTTCCATCATTACCGTGAGTATAAAGGAAAGTTACTCCGATATGCGGCCTATCTGGGACAGTCTTCGGCGGAAAATAGAGAGTGCGCAAAAAACGTTGCCTGATGGTGTGATTGGCCCTGAGGTGAATGATGAGTTTGGTGATGTGTTTGGGGTTGTTGTCACGTTAACAGGTTCTGAATTCAGCTATGTAGAGTTAAAGGAGATCGCAGATCAGGCCAAAGATGAGTTTCTTAGATTACCGGAAGTAGCCAAAGTTGAAATCTATGGCGCACAGGAAGAACGTATCTTTGTAGAGTACGACAATGCTCGCCTTGCAGAGTTTGGTTTGTCGCCCACACAGCTTATGCAGATGTTGAGCAGCCGCAATATTGTTAATCCCGGCGGTTCGATCACGATTGATATGGAACGTATCGAGCTTGAGCCGACGGGTAATTTCGAATCGGTAGAAGATATCCGTAAAACCATTATTACCATTCCTGGCAGCAACAATGTGGTTTATCTGGAGGACATAGCAACAGTAAAACGAGGCTATGTAGATCCTGCGTCTTCTATGGTGCACTCCTCAGGCAAACGTGCTTTGGGCATCGGCCTTGCTATGCGTGAAGGTGGCAATAATATCCGTATGGGCCAGGAGGTAACGACGGTTCTGAAGGATCTGGACCAGACTTACCCCATTGGCATTAATTTCGATGTGCTGAGTTTCTCGCCCAAAGAGGTGGAAGATAAGGTTAATGACTTTGTCAGTAACCTGCTGCAGGCGGTGCTGGTGGTGGCGGCCGTTATGCTGTTTGCCCTTGGGCCACGCACCGGATTGATTGTTGCGTCATTGATTCCCATGAGCATGATTGCTGCCATGCTGGTTATGTCGTTTTTAGAGATCGGGCTAGATCAAATCTCCCTTGCGGCACTGATTATTGCTCTTGGCATGCTGGTGGATAATGGCATTGTGATGGCGGAAAGCATCATGGTGCAGATGAACAGTGGCAAAAAGCCGGTAGAGGCCGCTGTTGATTCTGCTGGTGAGTTAAAAATACCGTTGCTGACCTCATCTCTAACGACGGCCGCCGCTTTTTTACCGATTTATCTGGCCGAGTCCGCAGTGGGTGAGTTCACTGCTTCTCTCTTTCTTGTAGTGACGATTACCTTGTTGTGTTCATGGGTTCTTTCCATGACGGTGATTCCATTGTTGTGTGTTCAGTTTCTAAAACCCAGCACAGACACTACGGATTACCAGAGCGGGTTTTATCTGAAATACCGAATGCTATTAACATGGGTGTTAAAGCATCGGGCGATGACGTTATCAGCCATTGTTGTCACCTTTTTTGTGGTGATGAGTGGCTTTCAATTTGTACCCAAGATTTTCTTTCCCCCTTCGGATCGGCTCTATTTTAAAACAGAAGTCGAGCTGCCTCTGGGCACCTCCATTGAGCGAACAGAAGCCATTGTAAAAGATCTGGAAGCTTATATTGCGGCAGAGCTTCAGGTGAATGGTGAACGCAGTGAAGGCGTGACGAGCTGGAGCAGTTATATCGGTAATGGTGGCCCTCGGTTTGTCCTTCAACACAGCCCGGAGTCTGCAAGCCCGAATTATGCGTTGATGGTGATCAATACCACGTCGTCTGAAATTATTGATGACATGATGCAGAAACTGGATCGCTATGCCTTTGATTATTTTCCAGATCTGCAAACCAACAGTCGTCGTATAGAAAGCGGTGTGTCGGTGAAGAACCCGGTTGAAGTTCGGCTGTATGGTCGAGATGCTGATCAGTTGTTTGTGCTGGTTGATAAGCTAAAGGCAGAAATGCACCGGATGGCGGGTTTGAAAAATATTAACGATGACTGGGGACAGTGGATCAAAAAATTTACCGTTGTCGTTAATCAGACCAATGCGTTGCGAGTTGGCGCCACCAGTCAGGACATTGCCCTGTCATTGCAAAGCGGCTTGAGCGGTCTTGAGTTAACCCAGTATCGGGAAGGTGAAGATGTTATCCCCGTAGTGATGCGTTCCCGGGAAGGAAATCGGCAGGATATTGATCAACTGGAAACCTTGTCTGTTTACATTCAGTCCACGGGTAAAACAGTCACTTTGACGCAGGTAGCGGATATTGAAGTGGTTTGGGAACCCGCAAAGATACTTCGGCGCGATGGGCTTAAAACGGTTTCTGTCGGAGGGCAGTTGGCAGGTGGTATGACGGCAGCAGAAGGTTTTGCCGAGCTGCAGCCGTGGTTGGACGAGCACTCGGCCAACTGGCCTTCAGGTTATCGCTATGAACTGGGTGGCGAGGCGGAAACGTCTGGTAACGCGAATCAGGCCATTGGCGATAAACTGCCAATGGCCGGTTTTATCATCATGATTCTGCTGGTGGCGCAGTTTAACTCTCTACGAAAGCCGGTGATTATTCTGGCCACCATTCCTCTTGGGTTGATTGGGGTCATTATTGGTTTGTTAACCGCCCAGAGTTTCTTTGGCTTTTTCACCTTGTTGGGTGTGATCTCTCTGGCAGGGATTGTGATCAATAATGCCATTGTTCTGCTTGAGCGTATCAAGTATGAAATCGACGACAATGGGTTGCCGCCTCAAGAAGCCATCGTGATAGCTGCACAACGCCGACTTCGCCCAATATTGCTGACTACAGCAACCACGGTATTGGGTATGATTCCTCTCTATCTTGGCGGCGGAGAAATGTGGGAGCCTATGGCAGTAACGATTATTGCCGGGTTGTTGTTCTCCACTTTGTTGACGCTGGGGTTGGTGCCTTTGCTTTACTCACTATTTTATCGGGTACAGTATAAGGAATGAATGAGAGCAGGGTGTTTTTAGATTGCACCCTTAATCCGGGTGCTTCTTTAATCTTATGAACGAATTAAGTCGTTGCTGATGTGCTTTCAGCATTGTTTGGTTTGTCCCAGATTCGTTTGAAATCTGGTAGAGACTTCATTTTTTCGTATCTTTCCTGATATTGATCAAGGGTGTTGCCAAGAGTTGTTATGAACTTTTGGTACTCGTTTTTCTTTTCAGAGGCGAGATGTTCTAAAAAATAAGTTGCACTCTTTTTCAAAAATTCTGACTGTTTATCAAGTCTCATTGATTTGATATGCCCTTCAGCTATTAAGCGTATTGGTTCCTCAATGGTAACGCCGCAATCGGCAGCTTTTCGTTTTCTGCTAGCCATTGGTTTTGATTGTATATTGGATGGTGCTTCGCAGAAGTCTGATTCTGCAAGGTTTCTCCAGTGAAAATAGTTTTCCGGGATACGGGATTTATCGTCATCGGGTATGAAGTGTGTTGCACTCCAGTCAAGAGATATCGTTTGAAATTGAACTTCGGGGTCCGCTTTTGATTTAATTTCTTCTCGCCTATGGTTCATCAGCCAACGATGTAAATTTGGATTTTCATTAGCTAGTTTGCAGGCTGTCCATTGATGACCATGATGAATAATGTTGATAATATTCTTTTCTACATAATCATTGAATTCACACAGTTTGTTCCAGTCGTTTTCTTTTGTGACCCATATTTTTATAGCTGACGTATAGTGGCTGGATTCCAGTAAGTCTTGAATGTCCAAAGAAACAGCTCTTGCTATCGTTTCATTATAAGTTGGTTGGATTGATGGGTTTTCAGGTAGGTAAAAGGAACTTCGGGATGATCTTCCCATTATAGATGGGGTTTGGTTGGTCATTGCTATAGGCGGTGTTTTATTTTCCGTGGTTAACTCCATTTTTACTTTTCTGGTTTTAAAATATGTGTTTTTACCGCCTTCAATATTTGATTCGGGATGTTTGAATGATGAAGGCTCGGAAGAATTCGGTTTTGATGAAATGAGGGGGGGGGTAATCATAAAGATATCCTGCAAATTTTAATTTCAAAAAAATTCGACAAAAAAAACGAATGTAAGTTCCAATAGTATCCCTGATTGATTTATCTCGATCATTGAACGAAAGTATTCTTATCCAGGCAGAATCAAGGATGGTTTACACATGGTACAGCTTGACTCAAGGGTTGCTGCCCTGAAACCTTCAGCCACACTGCATATCAACGAACTAAGCCAACAGCTTATTCGTGACGGTAAAGATATCATCAGGCTGGGATTAGGGCAGTCACCATTTCCAGTACCTGATCGAGTGGTTCAGAGCCTGAAAGATCATGCGGGAGAAAAAGATTATCTGCCTGTGCGCGGCCTGCTTCAGTTGAGAACGACCATTGCGGATTATTACCAGCGTCGAACTGGTTTGGGTTTTAACAGTGATTCGGTGTTGATTGGTCCGGGCTCCAAAGAGTTGCTGTTTAACCTGCAACTTGCCACCAAAGCTGAACTTATTCTTCCGGCACCTTGCTGGGTGTCTTATGCGCCGCAGGCTGAAATGCTTGGGCGATCAGTGCGTTATCTACCCACCATCATGGAAGACAACTGGCGTATTGAACCAGAACAGCTGAAACAACTTCCGGATTCGGGCTCGCCCAGATTGTTGCTGTTGAACTACCCGTCCAATCCAACTGGAGCCAGTTATGAGCTGGAACATATTCAGGCGCTGGTTGACGTGGCGAGAGCACAAAACATCATTATCGTTTCCGATGAAATCTATGGAGAAACCCGGTTTAGTGGAGAGCACCATAGTTTTGCCAAGTGGTATCCAGAAGGCACAATTATCAGTGGCGGGCTCAGTAAATGGTGTGGTGCCGGCGGCTGGCGTCTTGGAGCGATGGTGTTTCCAGAATCGTTGCGTGAGCTTCAGAATGCCATGGCAGTGATTGCCAGTGAAACCTTCACCTCGGTCAGCGCGCCTATTCAGCATGCGGCCTGCTGTGCGTTTGAGGAGCATGACGATATTCAGTGCTATGTGCAAAATAGTAAATCCATTCTAAAAAATATTGCCGAGTATATGGTCAGTCAGTTACGAGCTATGGGGCTGAAAATGGTTGATCCTGTTGGTGGCTTTTATCTCTTTGTCAGTTTTTCCGGTCACCGTGACGAATTAAAAAAACGCGATATTCTTACTTCTGAAGCCTTATGCGATGCGTTGTTGTCGGAAGCGGGGGTTGCCATGTTGCCGGGCAGTGATTTTGGATTGAACGCAGATGAGCTGTTTGTCAGGTTGGCGTTTGTGGATTTTGATGGCGCCAGTGCCTTGCAAAACGTGCAAAATCAGCCAGTTGATTCTCAACGGTTTGTTGAAGACAATTGTCCAAGACTTGTCGAAGCCTGTCAGCGTCTTGCCCACTGGCTTCAATAGAATGCTCCATAAACAGAAGAAAAACGGAGAAGGTTGTTCATGAAGATGTGGCTTAAAGCGCTTGGAATCAGCCTGTCGGTATTTCTGGTCGGATGTCAGACGGTATCGACCACTAATTCCGGCGTCATCGGTGTTGACCGTGAACAGACCATGGTTTCCCTGTTGTCTGAAGAGCAGGTGAACGCCATGTCGGTGCAGGCCTATAAAGAAGAACTGAGCAAAGCCAGTAAAAAAGGCAATTTGAATCAGAACGCTGCAGAAGTGAAACGCCTGAGAGGCATTGGTAAGCGGTTGGTGTCCCATGTGGGGGTATTTCGAGAGGATGCCCGTCGCTGGAACTGGGAAGTGAACTTGACCACCGATGAGCAGCTAAACGCCTACTGTATGCCGGGCGGTAAGATTATGTTCTACACCGGCATCATTAATAAACTGAAGCTGAACGACGATGAGATCGCCGCGATCATGGGCCATGAAATGGCGCACGCCCTTCGGGAGCATGGCCGTGAAGCGATGTCCCAGGCTTATGGCATTCAGCTTGGTCAGGATGCCCTGGGGATCTTACTGGGAATCAGCCCGGATGTTATGAATATTGGCAGCACAGTCGTAAATTATGCGTTGACGTTGCCAAATAGTCGCACCAATGAGGCAGAGGCGGATTTGATTGGACTGGAGTTGATGGCAAGGGCGGGTTATAACCCGAGAGCTGCCGTGTCCCTCTGGCAAAAAATGTCTGCGGAAAGTGGGCAGAAAGTGCCGGAATTTATGAGTACTCATCCGGCGCACGATACCCGGATTAATGGATTACGAGCCAATATTGTTAAAGTTGACCCGCTATATAGGAAGGCTATTGGAAAATAGGTGGAGCTGAGCTTCTTCTCTTTCGAGAGGCTGTCGAAAAACTCCAAATATCTCACTCCTATGCTTTGAGGCTGCCGCAAAAGCCCTGGTTCCCATGCTTTGCGTGGGAACCCATACATCTATCTCTTTGAAAATTAAGAGGTATGCATTCCCACGCGGAGCATGGGAACGAGGTTTCTGGAGTTTTGCGACAGCCTCGCTCCGCGTGGGAACGAGGTTTAAACGGCATTGGCATTGTTGTATTGCTATTAATTGTTACTTGCCGCACAGGGTTCGCTTCTGAGCCCTTTCAGGAATGCGTCCAGCGGGCTTACTTCCTGACCTTGTAATAAAGAATGAGCTTTTTGAAAGCGGTCGTCCATGCATCGATTAAATTCACGTATATGCTCATTCATTTTCTTGTCACCTTCGCGTGAACTGCCTTTCGTTTTTACTTCAACACCAGCGACCACCCCATGGACTCCAGAGGTGAATAGGTTGATAGGTGCAGTAAACACTGTCGCTGCAGCAGCTGCAGGAACACCAGCCAGGAACCCCGCTATTTCACCGGCGTTGGCGCCAGTGCGCAAGCCACGAATGGTGAATTCCGACAGCGATTTCGTCTCCCGTTTGCACCAGCCAAAATGTTCCCCTATATAGGAGCCAGCAATGCGAGCACCGCCTTCAACGAAGCCCGCTGCAGCTCCAAGGCCTGCACCTATACCCTCGAGAGCGAGTTTAGCGACGTTATAGGTAAGCTTGGCGGTGGTAATTGCAATTTGGGCCACCGTTCTACCAAAGCATTTGGCGGCAGAGCTGAAGGCTCTGGTGTTGGAGTGCGGGGCGCCAGTGGCATCTGGATTATTCAGGGGGGATTGTTGCAGGAATGTGCGTTCCAATAAATAGTCTAAGGTTTCCATTTTTTTATCCTTATTTGTATTTGCTGAGAAGGGCGGTCTTCAAATTGAAAAGCGAGAGGTACGAAACGATTGTGCAATTATAGGAGGGATTTGGATTTTGTCTGTACAACCGTACTGACAAGTAGGTTAGCAGGGCTAACAAAATACGAGGGTATCCGGAGCCCTGAATAGAGAGAGGTGTGAATAGTTATTCAGATACAGGGTTGTTGGAGTCCAGGCTCCAGCCAGTCCAGCCATCATCAAAAAGGCTGATTTTCTCCCAACCCATCAGATACGCGGCAAATAATGCTTCGCTGGCTCGCCAGCCTGTGCCGCAGTAAAAGCTGATGTCTTTATCCGGAGTGATGGCTTTGTTTGCCCAAATGGTTTCTATTTCAGTCCATGAGCGCATAGTGCCATCAATATCCTGATAGTTGTCCATATCGTAGGCAGTATTGCCGCTTTCCAGTAGCGTTGATCCGGGAATATGGCCGGCTTTCTGGTAATACAGGTAACCGGACTTCTCACCATTAAACTCTGCCCTGGTCATGATACTGGCCAATACGCTATCGTTTTTCTCAAGAAGCGTTTTCGCTTCAGGAATATTGATAACCAGCTTCTTGTTGGTGGGGCTGGTTAATGATGGCTTGCTGAGAGGCTCGGGCTTATTAACTTCGGTCTGAAGATCAAATCCTTGGGAGCTCCACGCCTTTTTACCACCATTCAATACGCGAACATTGGTAACGCCGGCGTACATTAAGGCAATTGCAGCACGATAGGCGGCCATGGCCAGCTTATCTGCATAAACGATGACCGTTGTATCTTTGGCAATACCGTAGTTGCTTAGAACCTGAAGCAGCTTTTTATCAGGAATATAATTCCAACTGGGTGTGCCACCTTGGTCCCATTCTATTTTCTGAGTGTCTAGATAAACGGCACCGGGAATATGTCCGTCTTTGTAGGCTGATTGCTCATCGTAGCCCACTTCAATAATGATGGGTTTAACGCCTGTTTTGGCTGCCGTTTGTTCAAAAAGCCATTGGGGATGAACCAGCTTTTCATACAGTGGTAATTGACGGGTTTTATAACCTGACTCGCTCCAGGCTTTCATTCCACCGGAGAGTAAAAAGACCTTGGCGAAACCCTGCTGTTTCAAATACTGATAAAATGGCTGAACAGTGTGGTTGTTGCCATAAATCACCACAGGGCTGTCTTGAGTAATGCCTTTATCTTTTAGTAGCTGTCGTTGTTTTTCGGGTGAATCCAGTAGATCGAGCCAGTTGGGCTGAAAGCTGATGGCACCGTTGATATGGCCTTGCTTGATGCCTTCGCCTACAGGCCATCCGTTATAGAAATGATCCGGACGCGCATCAATCAGCTGATGAGGAAGATTTTGCTGCTTCCAGCGTTGCAGTTGTTGTGCAGAAATTTCAGCGATGGGGTAATCCACTGGCGCAGGCGTGTCTTTTTGTTGGTGTTGATAAATAGTAACGCCAACTAGAATGGAAACACACAGGGCTAGCGTGAAAACTGTTTGGGTCGCAGGCTTTTTGAAGGGCATTGAGAAATCTCTTCTGTTGGTTCAATAGCAACAGATCAGTGAAAGAGATGGTTGTGATGTACAGAGTAAAGGACTCGGCCTTATTAAATGTAAGGCCGTAGATTCACTGATTATGGCTTCTCAGGGAGTTTGCAGAAGCCCTCGGCTGGAACATCCAGCGCCGCATTGAACTTACTGGACAGGTTCTGAAAGGCAATAAGCCCGGTCAGTTCGATAACGCCATCTTCGTCGAAAAAGGTTTTTACCCGGGTCATCAGCTCCGGAGTGACGTGTTGATCGCTGTAGGTGATGGCTTCGGCGTATTCCAATGCAATCTTTTCTTTCTCATCGAACAGAGCAGAAGTTTGCCATTGATCGAGGGCGTTGAGTTTATCCATGCTGCCACTGCGTTGAGCCAAGGTCATGCCGTTCACATCAATGCAGAAGGCACACCAATTCACTTGAGAAACCCGAACCGTGATCAGAGAGCGCAGTTCCGGAGAGAGAGGAGAGCTTTTGCGATCCAATACACCATACAGTGCAGCAACAGCAGCAAACAATTTGGGTACTCTTGCCCACAACAGGCCAGGCTTTAACACTTTGCCATAGCGGCGCTTCTGGCTCCAGAAGAACGGCTTGAGCCACCAGGGGTAATTTTTTAGTGGTTTTTCAGATACGTACATGGCTGCTTGGCTTTGTTAAGTAGACAGTTCGGTTGATAGTCTCAGTTCAACGTTGCCCAGGCAAGCATTGAACGAGTGTTCTATAAGGAGCTTCATAAGGGATTGATCGGGACTTTCGACATGATGGGCAGAAGGAATCACTACTCTTATTCAGGAAAAAGATTCAGGAAATAACATATGGTAGCAGTCAGGTATTTTCTTTAGAATGCCGACCTAAACATTCCAATTTTTTAAATAGAGGTCGTCTCATGGACGTAATGGAGCAAATAAAAGAGCAGATCGAATCCCATGCGATCCTGCTGTATATGAAAGGATCTCCAAAACTGCCACAGTGTGGTTTTTCCTCCAAAGCCGTTCAGATCCTGATGGCTTGTGGTCAGCAGTTTGCCTTTGTAGATATTCTGGCGAATCCTGAAATTCGTGCAAACTTGCCAAAATACGCGAACTGGCCGACGTTCCCGCAGCTGTGGGTTAAAGGTGAGCTGATTGGTGGTAGCGACATCTTGATTGATATGTACAACAGCGGTGAACTTCAGACGCTGATTGATGAAGCGGCTGGTGCTGATAAGGCTGAGCAAAAAGAAGGCTGAGCGTTTGAACAGCGAGCAATAATGGATGTGTTCGCTGATCATTCAACCTGCTTCATCTGAGAACCTTTCTGAACGGTGTGTTGATCTACATCAAAAGCCCCTTCTTCTTCTTCGTCCTTATAATTATCTCTTGCTGGTGTTGATCGTTTTCAGCAGCTGTGGCCTATGTCCGTTTTTAGCGCTACATCTACAGACACCCGTCTTCTATTTGAATGCTTGTCGGTGTTATCATTAACTTAGGATTATTCAAGAAACATTAGCAGGAAGCACTTCATGAATCATACCCAAATTGCCATCAACTCTATTGGCAAAAATATTTCGTCGCTGCAGCAAATCTCTGCATTTATCAGTAAATCCAGAAAATACCATTACGCCGTTGCCTGTCTCAGTTGTTTAGCCGGTACCGGACTATTGTTATCCAATATCGTGCTTGGAAAAGAGATGAACGTCATTGCCGGCTTGAGTGGCGCAGTGATTGCTTATGCCTTTACCATTTACTCTTCCATTGGTGCCCGTTCATGCGTCCAGCAGATCGAGCAGATTAAAGCGCTGGAAAAGGAAATGGATCTTGGTAAAAGCGAACTCAAAGTGCTTGAGAGCAGAATCACCAAACAGAAGCTTTCCGTTCGAGATGCAACCACCGTTTAGCTTTCCTGAGATAGCTTACAGTTGAAACATTAGTACACCTCACAAGGTATGTATTTACCAGTCTGTAGTAGGCGAATCTCGCAACCCTGTGTATTATTGTGTACGTAGTTTTTCATAGTGCGCTCTGCTTGGAAGGTTAGATAGTACTACCGTATGAAGCGCATATCTTTGCACCCTACTGGAGATAAAAATATGGCCGTTCTAGTCGGTAAAAAAGCACCTGACTTCACAGTTCCAGCCGTTCTGGGCGATGGTTCTATCGTTGATGCGTTTTCGCTGTCTGAAACGATTCGCGGCAAGTATGGACTGATTTTTTTCTATCCTCTGGATTTCACCTTTGTCTGCCCTTCCGAACTGATCGCCCTTGATCATCGTATGGATGCTTTCAAAGAGCGCGGTGTGGAAGTGATTGGTGTCTCCATTGATTCTCACTTTACTCATAACGCCTGGCGTAACACACCGGTTAATGCCGGCGGTATTGGCCCAGTGAAATACACACTGGCTGCTGATATGACACACGACATCTGTAAGTCATACGATGTTGAGTCTGATGGCGGTGTTGCATTCCGTGGCGCATTCCTGATCGACAAAGAAGGTGTTGTTCGCTCTCAGATTGTGAATGATTTGCCTCTGGGTCGTAACATGGATGAATTGATTCGTCTGGTGGATGCCCTGCAGTTCCATGAAGAACACGGTGAAGTTTGCCCGGCAGGCTGGAACAAAGGCGACAAAGGCATGACAGCGTCTCCTGATGGTGTGGCAAAATACCTATCAGACAGCGCTGATAACCTGTAAGTAACTGGCGTATTGAGAAAAAAGCTGTGTTAGCAGCTTTTTTCTTTATGAATTTTTTGTTGAAGAAGGCTTGACTCTCAGCGAAATAACCTTAATATTCGCTGCCGTTGGTTGGCGACGAAACATCGCTTCCAAACGCTGTTCCCTGATAGCTCAGTTGGTAGAGCAAATGACTGTTAATCATTGGGTCGCTGGTTCGAGTCCAGCTCGGGGAGCCAATATTTTCTTTGAATCTTTGCGTAAGATTTGAAGATATGGGTCGTTAGCTCAGTTGGTAGAGCAGTTGGCTTTTAACCAATTGGTCGAAGGTTCGAATCCTTCACGACCCACCACTTTCGTTAAAGAAAGTTACAGGCAAGTAATAGCAAGTAGCTAGTAATAGTAGAGTGTAGCAGTGGCTACAAAATAAACCGCCAGAGCATCGGCGGTTTTTTTATCCTGACAGAAGTGTTGGTGATAAAACGAGTTGATTCACGTTGAATGCGTGAAGATTGAAACAGTTTCAAGGGTCGTTAGCTCAGTTGGTAGAGCAGTTGGCTTTTAACCAATTGGTCGAAGGTTCGAATCCTTCACGACCCACCATTTTAAGATGTGTGTTCAAAATGCTAGACGGTGCATTAAAACTGTCGCGTAGTTCCCTGATAGCTCAGTTGGTAGAGCAAATGACTGTTAATCATTGGGTCGCTGGTTCGAGTCCAGCTCGGGGAGCCATTTTACTCTTTAAGCCTTTGCGAAAGGTTTGAAGAAACGGGTCGTTAGCTCAGTTGGTAGAGCAGTTGGCTTTTAACCAATTGGTCGAAGGTTCGAATCCTTCACGACCCACCATTTTAAGATAGCGTTCAAAATGCTAGACGGTGCATTAAAACTGTCGCGTAGTTCCCTGATAGCTCAGTTGGTAGAGCAAATGACTGTTAATCATTGGGTCGCTGGTTCGAGTCCAGCTCGGGGAGCCATTTTTTTCTACTATGAACCGCTGCAGAGTCGATAATCACAGCGGGATCATAGGAAATCTTGATCTCTTCCTCTCCTACGACAATCTCATCCAAAACTGAACTTAGAAACTGACGAAGCTTTTTCGGATTGTTTTGTTCCTTCATCATTCCTGAAAAAAAGTCCGATACTTCTTCAACCATTCCATCGGTAATTTCAAACTCTGGCGGCCTTTCTTCAGATAGTCTTTCCAGCTCCGCTTCCAGTTCTTTAATTTTTTGATTGTTCTCTCTGAGTCGAGGTATCAGATCACCAAGGTTTGCAGGTCCTTCAGGATCTTCCAGAAACTCATAGAGTCTTCTGTTTCTGGTGCGCAGCTTTTCGGACTCCGCCAGAAGAGTTCGTTTCTTTCTTCTATTTTCTTTTACCCAGTTACCGGCCAGGTCATTAATTTCCATAATCAGTTCAGTAAGATTTTCACGAGTGAAAATTCTGGCAGCGATGGTATCGAGCAGAAAGTTATCAAGTGCACCTGCTGAAATACGTTTATGTTTTGTGTCACAGCCTGAACCGTTGCTTCGGCTCTGGCACTCATAATAGTAATAGGTTGAACTTCGACCAGTAGCACTGGTGATGACCATGTTCTCTTTGCAGCGACCACATTGAACAATACCCGTGAAGAGCCTGGTGCTTTTGGCAGAGCCTGCATTTCCTTTTGGTGATGCACCATCAATCAGTTTTTGCACCTGCACAAAGCGATCTTTTGAAATGATCCCATCATGACTATCAACAGTAATCCATTGCTCAGGCGGGTTTTTGGTGCCGTTGTGAGCGCGTTTATTGAATGTGGTCATACCTGCCACTTTCTCGCTCTTTAAAACGCTATATACAGAGGTTTTCGTCCAACGCTTGCCTCTATTGGATGAACCCTGCTCATTTAGGATTAGTGCAATAGATTTTGCTCCCATCCCTTCTTCACGGAGTTTAAATATTTGTTCAATGAGTAGCGTTTCAGTTGGTACTTGGACGAGGCTCTTTCTTTTAGGGTCTGCTGGGGATGGTGCGGATTTAAATCCGTATGGAGCGTTTCCTCCATTCCAAAAGCCGTGCTTGGCGTTTTTGATCATGGATCGGCGAGTGTCTGCGCCTACCTGGTAGCTCAGGTATTCATCGAACAATTCAAGCATGCCTTCCTGAAGGATGCCTGAGCCAGATTTTTCGATGTTTACCGTTACATAGGCAACTTCGGTTCCAGAGTCTGTCAGCCGGCGTTTATTGAGCTGTGCTTCCAACCGGTTTCTGGCGAAGCGGGAAGTTGACCAGCAGATGAAGTAATCAATATCGAGGTTTTCACAATAGGCCAGTGCTGCCTGAAAAGCTGGCCGGTTGTCATTTCGTGCACTTAAACCTTCATCTTTGAATATCTGCTCAACGGTTGCCCCAAGTTCAAGGGCTTTTTTCTCACATTGTTCAAGTTGAGATTCCAGGGGAAGCTCTTTCTCGGCCTGCTTGTCGGTACTGACTCGCAGGTATATGACGGATTTTTTCTTCTGCTGCTGGCTCATGACACCTTCTTGCAACTCTTTGAACGGTTCGCAGGCTGATATCGATACCCATTTCAGCCCGTAGATACTTATGTATGACAACAGGACTCTCACCTTCGTTCGCAAGAGCCTTGATAACTTGATCTCTCTGATAACGCAGATAGCGTTCGTATCTTGGCACGGTAACACGAATAGAGCTATTCAACTCTGCGCCCTGGTCGATTGCCTGATCAAGAACCTGCCACATTTCAAGAAAGGCAGGAACGCCAATCACGGCAGCAACATCCAACCAGGTTTTTGAAACACCCATCGAAGCGAGCTCAGAAAGAGCCGAACCGGAAACTTCAGAACTACTGCAGATATTCAGGTACCCACCCCCCTGCTGGGGAGGGATGGTTTGTTCTTGCCGAGCCCCCACCCCTTGCTTGATGAGGCCCATTTGCAGGTGTTCATCCAGATATATTGGGTTTGTACTGCGCTTTACCCTCAGTTGAGTATCCATAAGTGCTTGATCTCCCGTAGTGTGCGAGCTGTTCAACTGCGCATAATGGGAATATACGCAGTTCATATCATCTTCTGCCAAAGACGTTTTAGGCTGTTCTAAAGGGAAGTTTCCAGCACACCCGACATCGTGCGGGAAGCTCCGGTTTTACTGGGTTTAATAATATGTACAGGTTCCTCCTATATCAGTTCTATTACCCTGCTGCATTTGAAAGCAACATCCGTGACCTGATCTAAACCGTGGCCAGAAGATCCTCCTCTCTCACCAACAGAAAGCTCTGCCCTTCATACTTCACTTCAGTTCCAGAATACCGACTGAACAAAACCGTATCACCAGCAACCAACGGAGCGCTCACCTTATGCCCAATATCCAGAACCTTGCCATGAAACTGCTGTGGCTCATCGGTTGTTGGCAGGGCAATACCACCCTCAGAGGTTTGAGGATTACTGGCACGATCAACCAGCACCAGGTTATTCAAAGGTTTTGGCTGACTCATAGTGTGCCTCGCTTCTTCATTTCCTGAACCAACGGAGTCACCGCTGTAGTAATCTTGCCCAGAGGGTTGGTCTTATCAATCACATCGGTCAACTTCTTGCGGGCGATCCGGGCATAAATCTCTGATGTCTTAGGGTCCGCATGCCCCAGCACAGCCTGAACCTGCAAAGTACTGGATTCTTCCTCCATCATTTCTGCGCCCATCATGTGACGAAAAGCATGAGGGTGACAAAGCTCTTTTGGCAGGCCAGCCGCAGCGCCATACCCCTGAATCATCTTCCATACTGATTTGGTCGACAGCCGCCGCGCTTCACCTCGGTACTCATGCTCCGGCACTCTCCGATTGCGAACACTGACAAACAACACCCGCTCACCACTGGGCAACGTACGGTCAACCTGCTGAAGCTCATCATGGCCAAGATACGCCTGAAGCAACAAAGCCGCTTCATTGGGCAATGGCAATTCCCGCTCGTTTTCCCCTTTCTCGGAAACAATCAGCCCCAACCGTTGAACGCCGTTATGCTCAAACCAGTACAAACTCTCCTGATTCAAACTCACGAGACCAGCAACCCGCATACCGGTACCCATCAACAAAGCCAACATGGCCGCATCACGCACACCATTGAAAGAACTGATATCCGCCTGCATTAACAATTGCTCAGCATTCATCAACCCCAACTGGCGGGGCAATTTACGACCAACACTGGGATACAAAAGATAAGAGGAAGGATTGTCACTGATAAGACGCTGGCCATGGAGCCATTCATAAAACCCACGACAGGCCGCCACAACAACATGACGACTTTGCGGAGCGATGCCCTGCTTATGCAACCAGAGCCCGGTAAACTCAGTCAGTGATTTTTGATCAGCCTGGAAAATGGAACGATCACGCTCCCCCAAAAAAACCTGCAGCTGCTTTAAATGGCCACGATATTTATTCACAGTAGAAGACGCACGACCACGACTGGTCAACAACCAGGTTAACCAGCTCTCAATCAGCAGTAATTCTTCATCTGCCTGGTCATTATCCGACTCATTGTTCTTATTCATAATCCCGCCAGGCGCAGCGCAGTTCGTGGAACCGTTGAATGACTATTATTTTACCATATCTCCTTGATATATCAGCTATTACCTCACCACAAACACCCACAAATTTACCCGTGGATGACGGTTTCAGCCGTGGATAAAAAACCAACCTCAAAATAAAAACCGTGGATGCTCCTTGCTGGTATTTTTGTCTGTTTTCTTCCCCCTCTCTTTCTCTTTTCTTCTTCTATTTCAAAGAAATAAAAATATAAATAGATACTGGTTGGCAGAAAACGGCGAAAAATGGCGAATGTGGATAAAACAGGAGCAGTAGTGGGAAAAAGCACAAAGGCTGTGGATAGATAAAAACGTCAATGGCATAATATTCAGCAGGTTAACGACAGCAGCCCACGGAACCACGGAAAAACCAAAGGCTGCCCGATACCCCCATAAGGGAGCAGAGGCGCCCAGCTCCATCCATTCTTGGTTTGGCGCTTGCGCCCCATTCAGGCAGCGCCGCAGGCTACTCGTTGGGGGTGCGGGGGAAGTGGTAAATCATCATAAAGGCGTTGTTTCAGTAACAGACAGTTGGCGGGGTCGGGAGGTAAGTGATGAACAGGTTTATTACGATCAATGCAGGTGAATCATCATCCTTCTGGACACATAAGTGTGCAGAGAAACAGATAGTGGCCGTTTATGTCCGACAGACCAGTAAAAGCATGGCAGAAGTGCATTGGGATTATCAGCCTGGTGAGGCATGTAAGATCTTGTTCGAACAGGAACAACAGCTTGATGGCTATATCGCTGGTCTGCTGGATGCGATGGAAATTAAACCCCGTTCGCGTTGTTGTTATAGCGCTCTGACTGGAACAATCATTGGGTTAACCCATGATGCTGCGCACAAACTGGCCGGTCTTATTGCTGACAAACTGGTTCCTCTATGTGAGAAACGGCTAAAAGAAATAGGGAAATACAACAATCTTCCTCATGTTAAATATCAACGAGAGAAACTGAGTCAAGAGGTATAAAAATTTCTCGTTCCCACTGTCCTCCGTGGGAACGAGAAAGTACTGTAGTTAATGGGAAAAGACCAACGGATTGGTCTAATACGGCGTTATGCCCTCTAGCCAACCAAAGAGATTTTAGTGAAAAATTGATGATCAATAAATTGTAATAAACATATAGATTAGGGGTTAAATTGAAGAAAGTAATATTAGTAACTTTATCCTGCTTGATGAGTTTCACAGCTTATGCGAACGTTGAAATGTATGAATACCTTGGTCTAAAAACAGTTAAGGGAAATCCTTGTTATCTCACTAATGGGCAGTTTACGGAATCATCGATTAATTTTATGGTTTCTGCTTATGGTGATTTCAAAGAAAAGAGTCATATTATTCTTACTGTCATAGAAGTCGCATTAGATGCTGGGTGCGATATTGATTTGCCTAATGAGGTTGGTTTATCTCCTTTAAATAATGCGATTCTGTTCAATGAACCTAAGCTTGTAAGCTTTTTGCTTAACCAGGGAGCAAATCCAAGAAAGCGAATAAAAAGTGATAAGCAATTATTAAACGGTCTTGACTCATATCATTTCTTGGAACTAATAGAGTCTAAAGACCCAAAGAGATATGAAATAATTAGTATATTGGAAAATCATAAACAGAGGGCATAATCAAAAATTTCCAGGGGACGCCTACGGCGCCCCTGAAATTGGCGTTACATTTCTTTCTTAATTATTCACTAATCTTCAAGTATTTATAGGAGCAAATATGAATTACCCTGTTCAAGGATCATTAGATTTAAAAGTTGAAAAGGAAGTTGAAGTTGACGGGGTAGGAATGGGAGTTCTATCCGATGGTACACCCTATTTGACAGGTCGAGGTCTTGCCCGTCTTTGTGGTGTCGACAACTCTGTTATTACCCGACTCGGAGCTGAATGGTCTGAACAGCTTCAGAAACCTAGGGTAACAAGAATCCGACAGATTCTAAATCTCAGAGGCATCAACCCCCAAACTCCATATCTTGAATTTGCTGGCAACAAATATTGGACTGGTTCTGTATGTATTGCTGTACTTGAGTACTATGCTCTTGACGCATCTCAGAACAACAATTCAATTGCCCTTCGCAATTATAGAACTCTTGCTGGCAGAGGCTTTGAAGAGTTCATCTACACGCAAGTCGGATACGATCCCAGTCAATCTGTACCGGATCAATGGAAACAGTTCCACGACAGAGTATCATTAACTTATAATTCCGTTCCTGCTGGTTATTTCAGTATCTTCAAAGAAATTGCAGATATGATTGTAACGTTGGGTCAAGCTGGATTGCATATTGATAATACTTTTGTTCCAGATATCAGCGTTGGCAGAATCTGGAGCTCACACTGGAAAAGTAATAATCTAGCCTCAACTTACGGCGACCGTAGTAATTATTTACACAACTACCCTGATTATTTTCCGCAAGCAGCTTCAAATCCACAAGAACCACTCTGTTATCCTGAAGCAGCTTTAGGTGAGTTTCGTCGATGGTTCAGAGAAGTTTATATTGGGCAAGGAAAGTTTAAAAATTACTTATCTGGTCAAGCTAAGGCAAAAGCACTTCCAGCATCTTTCTCACAAATTGCATTGAAAGCTTTGAAGAAATAAGTAAACGAAATTTTCTCGTTCCCACGGTCCTCCGTGGGAATGCATACCTGACTTATCGGATGTACTTATCGCTTCCATCTACATTCCCACGCAGAGCGTGGGAACGAGGCAATGCTTGGCCACGATAAAACTCACAAGCATCCCACTCTTTATACTCTACGGGTTGCCTATCAACGGTTAGATGCTGAATATGACGATCTTCCGATTCAACCGAATAACGTATAAACCCAATATGGTTATCTTCGCTTGGGGAGTAACCTATAAAAGTTGATGTTTCGTTGTACACTCTTAATTCAATTTCTTTTTCATCCTGCTCATTATAGAAATCAGACACAGCCGATTCTATTTCTTCCATGGTGGTGTATTGCGAAATCTTCACAAATGCACCATGCCACTGAGCACTATTTATGCCTGGTCTAAATGCAATTAATTTCATCAGGAAAAACTCCTCATTACTTTGTTATAGGAAATACTGTTTTCAGGTGTAGCCCAGGCGGGTTTAATTTCAGTTAAGTAGAGAGTCCCTTTTTGATTAAACGCTCTTCTCCTCCCCACCCAGTCATCGACGATATTTTTTAACCCAAGCTTTTCAGCGATTTTCTTTGCATTTCGCGTTTTTCCACATGCAACAGGGCCGTATACAATTATGCTTTGATTCATAGCGTTTTTTCTCCACGGTAGTTATTTTTAAACAGCTTTAGAGAGCCACCTCAACCGGATAAACCTTATCTTCCCATTTCCTTTCTCTAACAACTTTTATCAGCTTTCGACGAATCAACCCCTGAATCGTTTGGGTTCCAAAATGCCAGGCAGGTACAGGGGTGTTAGTTATATGAGAGTGCCTGATCTCTACCCCCGGAGCAGACCAAAAGCCACCGGTGTATTTAATCAGGCGACCATGCTTTAACAGTCTGCTGTAAGCCTTTTGCATTTTCGGTGATAGCTGGCCTGCTTCTGATAAAAGCCCATATTCAACAACTTCCACCAATTTACTGGCATGAACTCTTTGCTTATCAGAACAATGCCCATCTGGGAAAGCGACAATCACAAAGACAAATTCATCTTTGTATGGCTTTCTGCCTGCCCATGCCTGCAATTCTTCCAATGAGTAAAACAGGTATTGACGACACCCTGTTTTCAAACGGAATACCAGAGCAATGATTTCGCTATTTGAGTCGTGTGATTGAGTCATCATCTTTCTCCCTTACCACCCATTCCTTTCAATCCGCTCTTCTTCCCGCTCCCTTTCCTCCCGAGCCTCCTGCGCCTTTAACTCCTTGCGAGCCTTCCGAAGCACCGACTCCAACAGCTTGATCAGATTCTCCCAATAGCTGGAGCCCCAATCCTTGCCAATACCCTTGAGCACAGAAACCTTGGTCAGCTCCATCTGGTTCAGATCGGATGGGTTCACCACTTCAAACTGGCGCAATTCAACAGAGCCCTGAACGTTAATCTCCGTATAAAAGAAAAGATCCGATGTGCGGTACTGGCCGCCGATGCCGCCCTCCCAGTGGTAACCGCAGATATCCGGCACAAAGCGAACGGGGAATGGCTTGTCCTGCTTCTGACCTTCGTAATACTTCGATTCCGGTCTGAGGTTGGCAAATACTGTGGACATAATATGCTCCTGATTTTATGAGTTATTGTTTTCCGGTTAATTCAAAGCCCTGCCCCTGGCGGCGCATGGAACCTTCTTTGAGCAAAATATTGAATGCACTTTTAACTACTGGATGCCGGGCGCCTTCTTTTTTCATCACTTCGCGAACAACCGGCCTCTTTCCATAAGCACCTGAACGAGCACGTTCAGTAATAAGAGAAACCTTTTCATCAAAAGGAAAAGAAGGAGGAGTGAAGCCTGATTGCACGTCGGGCAGAGGATTGTCTTTTTCTGTTTTGGCCGGTTTTGTTTCTTTCACCGGCAACGGCGTCTGAAAGCAACGAATAGCGCAATAATCCAGCAGCCAGGCAATCACCAGCCACACAGGCCAGCGCATCCAGTCCGGTGCGTTATTAATGGCTGCTTCCACAGAACCGGAAGGCGCAACGGATACCGAAGCCTGTTTCAACTGTTCCAGCTTCTCCAGCAAACCATCACGGCGGGCGGTTTTCTCTTCAACACTGGTATCCAATGCACTGAGACCACGGCCACGGTAGTTGCCATCGGTGTCGCGGTCAGACACCTTCAGGCGTATATCAATCTGCCGGTTCAACTCGGCTATCTGGCCCTTGAGCTGTTGCACCTGAAAGTCATCGTTCTGTAACGCCTGCAACTGTTGCGCCGTTGCAGAGCGTTGCAACTGCCATGCGTATTCAATAAAGGCAGCCGTTGCAAACATCGAAACACCCATGAGCAACAGCCCGATCAAACGATCCTGCTTCCGGCGGGCAAACAGGAACAGGCAAGCCTGTAACGCAACACCGGCAACCATGGCCATTCCCTGTTCCACCGGCGACTGCACCAATCCGGCAAGCGCCAGAACCAAAGCAGCGGTAGAGACCAGGGCCAGCATCAGGCCGAAGATCCACCGAGTGTAATATTCCGTATAGGTCATGGGGCAACCTCCCTAAAGCGCACAGTCAGCGCAGTAAAAAACATCATCTTCATAAACGATGTTTTCCGGTTCCATTTGGCTGGTAACCGCGCCACATTCTCCGCAACGGGAATCATGGCAAGTGTCACACAGCGTTAAATCACGGGAATGCCAGGCATTGGCCGGTTTCTCTTCTGTGCCTTTGATCAATTCCTTACAGCCGTCGCATTTAAAATTGCTATCTTCCATCCTTCTTCTCCACTAGCTCGATCAGTCGTTTCACATCCCCCAGGAACAAAATGCGAGCGGTCTTTCTGCGGTGCTCTTCCGGGGTTCGGGTTCTGGTGTCTTGCAGGGCTTCCAGTTCCATATTGGTTTCAATGAGCGCCCTTTCGTTGGTTCCCATTGTTGCCTCCAGTGGCTTCTGGTTTTTTAGGTTCAGGGTCATAACTAAGATCCGGAATGCTCACACTCAGCCCGAACCGCTCCAACTCTTTCAGGGAAATACCAAACAGGTGGGTGGCGCGTCTTTGTCCGATGGTGCGTTCCTTATCCCGGAACTCATCCGGGCAGACGCCGGCCTCCTTCACCTGACGGGAGAAAACCGTGGCACTCTTCACAGGCATGGCATCGAACTTGGCTCGCAGGCTGTTACTGGTAGACATGTGCTGCATCATGTGGGTAAAGCGGATGAACAACAGGGTGTCGTCCGGGTCGGTTGGGTGCTCTTCAAACTTGTAAGGGAAGCGGAAGTTACCAGAATCAATCTCACCCAGAATGATTTCCATAATCCAGACCCAGGGCTCACGATCGGCGCTGGTTTCAGTAACGTGGGCGTTCATGGCGCTGAGCAAATCCAGGGGGAAGTCACCCTGATTGGTGGGTATTTCCAGAAAGTCGCAAAGCAGACGCCAGGCGCAATAAATGGCAGCGTAGTTGCCCACCATCCGGTTTGCGCCATCGTCTTCGCCACTGGTGGCGCTCTTATCCATAAAAAACTGACGGCATTTGCTGTACAGGTCCATCACGGTTTTGCGGTCCATGGTGGCGAGCCAGCGAATCCATTCCCGAACCGGGAAGCGGGGCAGTTCTTCGGATAACAGGCCGTTCTGCCGTTTGGTCAGATCCGAGCGCACCACCTTGCCCAGCAGGGTATTTACCGGCACATCCTCACCGGCCAGCAATACCGGAGCACACTGCACATACTCAGTCATATCCGTACCCCGTCGGGTAACGGTGTACTGATAGCACTCCTGCAGCATGGCCACGGCTTTATCAATGATGTCCTGTCGCCGTGCAGAGAGCTCTTCCCAACCCACCGGATGGCCGGTATGGGAAACAGACGTTAGCAAGCGGAATTCAGTTTGCAGGCTCTGGCCACCAAACATGGTCATGCCGGCTGTACGTTCCAGTCGTTTCACCAGGGTGGATTTACCAGCAGCCTTGCCGGCCTGAAGCACAAAATGAGGCCAGAAGCCGAGAAACACTTTCAAGTGAGCGCCCAGCACCCAAACCAGGGGAATCAATGAAGCGTTGAACTTAAAGCTGTCCTGATAGGCTTCCACCACCTTCCGGCCTTGATGGATAGAACCGGAAGGGAATTTCAGGTTGTGATAAGGGCACTGCTTTTCCGGTTCGGTGAAATAACAATCCGGCCCTTCATTCAATACCGGGCGACCATTACGCCAGGCAAGCCCCACAAAGTTGATGGCATCCCGTGCGCCGATATCCGTTGCCCGTTCCATAATATTGAGCATGCGGGAGAAACGGGCAGCGGAATAAATAGGGCCAAACTTTTTCCACTGCTCCGGGTTGTGCAGCTGTTCATCCTGAAATACCCGACGCTGCAGGCGCTGACCATGGCGGGGAGTTTGAACCGTAGCGGCAAAAATTGTATTTGGCTGGGCGTCTTTCTCACCACTCATGGTGGCGGTGGCGCTTTGAATGGATACACGGCTAAGGCCAGCTATCCGAAAACCGCAAAGATCCTGATGGTCTATCTTGTCGTTGCCGTCTTCATCTTTACCGATTTTCAGAAACTGACTGAAATCTTCTTTAACCCGAAACTTCCAGTAAACCGCATAGTCATGTGATGGCAGAAACAGGCGCGGTTTACCGGGGGCTTTGCCTTCACTATCACGCTTGCCCTGATAACCAGGAATTAACCAGGGCTCAACTTCTTGCAATGCGGAGGCCAGCGCACTGCTGCCAGCGCTCGAACCGAGATTACAGAGAAAATCATTCAGGTCGTTAATGCCTTCCCATTTACCGCTGCTGATCTTATCCACAAACAGACAAGGCATATTCATGGATGTCAGTTTTTCATGGACGCTCCAAGCGGCCTTATCGCCGGGGCAATAGCCGGTTTTCTCGTCGGGCGCGTCGTTATCAAAGGCAACCACCACCCGTTTACCTTCCAGAATGCTCCAGTCCTTTTCATGGAGATTACTGGCACCCATCACCGCCAGCGCCGCCCAGCCTTTTTTAGCCAGCGTGGTGCAGTGTACCGACAGGGCATTCATTGGGGATTCCACCAGAACAATGGTGTGGGCCTGCTTAATCAATTGTGGATTCAGGCACCAGAATGCGGGTCCTTTTTCACCATGACAGTGGTTTTTTACGCCGCCATTAAGTTCCTTATCGAAGTAGCGATACTCCAGAGCTGTCACCCGTTTACTGGTGAAATCTCTGCAGATAAACGCCACGGCAGGGCCGCCATGGAACTTCTCGCCAGCCTTGAGTTTGGTGGAGGTGTAATCGGAATAACCCAGAGTGCGTGCAGAAATGGCCTGCTTCACCACATCATCGGATAAACGGCGTTGGTCGATCAGATAAGCACGGGCGTCTTCAGGGTTTTGCAGCACCTGATCCGCCAGCCACTCCTCTTTTGTTTTTTTACGGACGGGCGCGTCCGGTTTATCCAGGGGAATATCAAATTCATTGTGCAGCCAGCGCAATGCCTCGCCAGTGTCTGAAGCATTACCAACATAGATCACCAGATCAATAATACTGCCGCCTTCGTCGGTGGCGTGATCTTTCCAGCGCAACTCACCACCGCGACTGAACACTGAAAAGCTGGCGTTTTTATCCTTGCGCACCGGTGAGTGGTACATGGCCGCACCACTGGTTTTTATACCGCCATCCCGCTTCATATCCAGCCGATCACACAATTCATTCAGGTCGATCTGCTGCTTCAGTTGCTCAATGCTGGCCATAGAGCGCCTCCTTCACATCGTCAGCGTCTACTTGAATATCACCGTTAAAGTGTTCTTTCAGTGTCTGGAAGGTTTCATCCTGCAGCAGCTCCGCCACTTTGGGCTTGCGGGCTTTTAAATGCTGCCATGCCTTTCGCTTCTGCGCCGGTTTCAGCTGGGAGAGCGATATCTTTCTTCCTGTGCGAGTCTTCATTCCTGTTCCTGATTTTCCGCGCCATCTGCCAATAGCGTTCTTTGTTATTGATGCTGACGGTTAAGAGCAGCTATTCACCAGCTTCACCCGCTCGGCTTCTGGTTTATTGCACTGCCCGGAGTCGGGGCAGAGTGGACGATCAGCGGCAAAGGCCGGACGACATTTGGCGGGTATCTGTCTGCCAGTGCAGATGCTCGCCGGGTAGAAATGACAGCGAAAACCCAGAAGGTCATCGCTTTTGCTGTGTCTTTGTCGGTTCTGTTGTCTGTGCTGCTGTCTGTCCATGGTCTTGTTCTTTCTGTTCAGTGTCTGGGCGGGGTTTCCGGTAGATCGCCTGCCCTGGCTGCTTTGGCACCAGTTCATAGCCGGTGCCATTGGGTTGGTTGCGAATTACGAACATCGAATAACTCGTTTAGTGAACAGTGGCGGTAACGTCGCCCCCATCATTCCGGTGCTGGGCAGGGGATCAACTTTCCCCATATGGGCAATGCTCTTATTAATGTCATTCAACAGTTTCAGCACCTGCCGGGACTCCTGATCAGAAAGAGCCCCATCCAACGTCATGTGATGCTGACGAATATGGGAGATCAGCTTGCTGAATGCCTTTTCTTCATCACTGGTGATTTCCAGAGATTCAATCTCAAAGTCATACACGGGTTCAGCCATGGTCATTCCCTCTTACCTGGTAGTGCAGGTGATCCTTCCAGCGCTCAGCGATTTTCGGGAACAGTTTGTAATCATCAAACAGCTCCTGAGGCTCGATGCCGTCCAGCACCCGCAAATTGATCAGCAGCAGCGCTGCCTGATAGTGCTGTTTATCCAGAACACACATATCCCGAATACACAGATGAAAACTTGAGCCGTCGTAACAGCTCAGCAACACCTGGGCTGCTGCCGAAGCAGCACCCGTGTCGCCCATGGCCAGATCAACCAGGGAACGCACCAACGCCTGCGCTTGCTTCCGATTGCTCTGTTGGTTGGGTTGCGTAGCCACTAAGCCACCTCCTTTTTATTCAATTGTTTTTGTTGTTTGGGCTTACACGCTACTTCCTGCCCATTCATCTGTAGCCAGATCTCTTCGCGCCAGATCTTCACGTCTTTGGGCGCATCAATCAGAAACCGGACGAAATTGCTCCGGGGTTTGCTGATCACTTTCAAGCCAGCAGCATTGAACAACACGCCATGGTTCCGGTTGATCAGTACGCGCTCCTCACTGGACGACAGGGAGACATGGATATAGTCATTGCTGAAACCCAGCAGCTTCAGGCTCAGGGAACCGTTAATACGAATGACTTCTCCGGTTTTGCGGGTCAGTACCAGCATGAAATTCTCCTAAAATTGATAAAGCTGTTTGACCAGCCCGGCAGCCACTGGCCAGTGATCAATACTGGTGTTGGCTTCTTCAATCAGTTCATGGAACAGGCGCATTTCTTCCCGGCCAAATTCGGCTAAACCTTGCAGATCCACCGGAGAACGAAGCGCCAGACCGACAAAAATGGCGGCAAGCTGCCTGGCGTTGTCGCCTACCGGGTGATCAATCAACACGTATTGCAGAACCTGTTTCACCACCGGTGGTTGAATATCAATACACAGAGCAATAGACGCCTGTTGTTGTTCATAGTGAGCTTGATCACTTCTTGATAATTGGCTGTTCATACCGCAAACCTCCCGAAATCCTGCATCTCTTCTTTGTCTGGCTGGGTATAGATGGCCGTGGTCTTTAAATCTTCATGGCCAAGAAACACCTGAACCCGCAGTAATGTCCGGCCGACATCATCACCGGCCTCTACCTGTCGCTTTGCCCAGGTATGCCGCCACCAGTGGGGAGAGCCGGGAGCAACACCCGCCGCTTTGCACCAATGAGTCATGCGGGATTGGAAGGAACGAATGCTCATGCCTTTATGGTTGCGGGAGAGAATCAACGGGCGATCGTGGTAGGGAGTTTCTGGCCAGTCCTGTTCCTGAGCCATCTCCTTATGAATTTTCACCAGGGTGCGCAGGGCTTTAAGAATGTTCTTACTGGCAAACAGGCTCTGATGTTTATTGCCCTTGTTTATCTCCGGGCGAATTTCCAGCCGTTCACTGCGCAGTGCCAACATGGCATCACCCAGGGTGAGGCCAGAAAGCACACAAACCCGAACCGCCGAGTGGCGAGCCAACTGCATCCATGCCAGATCCCGACGGGCTTCGACACTGGCCTGTTGTTTCAGGCAGGCAAGCAGCCGCTTTTCTTCGGAATGGGTAAAGTAAGTATCAAACACCTGTTGTTTTCTGGTTTTTATATTCTGCTTCACGGCTTACCTCCTTCAGCTTCACCGATGGCCTGTTTCTGGTTCTGTTGCCTTTCCCGGGTTGCCCGGGCATAGAGCTTGATGATTCTTCTGAGCAAATCGTCATCCATGGCTTCTTCAAAGCTCATGGCATTCACCAGGGAGCTTCGTTGAAAGCACTCCGACATCTGCGCTGGTGTCACGTCCTGCTGCTCCAGCGTTATGCACAGCTGTCGCTTGGGGAATCGCTGCCAGCGGTGTTCGGGTCTGATACCTGGCATGGTGTGTTCTCCTGCCGTTCCTGGTACCTCGTTAGGAACTCGATTAGTTCGTCCTTAAAGAAAATACGAGCAGCTTTGGCAACATGCTTTGGGTCTAACACCTGACCGGGCGCAACATTGTCGGTAACCCGCTGAATCCCCCGCTTGCGAAGATCTTTCGGTATTTCAGCCATCGATCAAGGCCTCTAACCGGTTCATAAACAGAAAGAACTGCTGAACCTGTTCCAGGCCTTCTTTGAGAATCCGCTGGTACTCATGCATTTCGATGCGACCGTCTTCCAGAGTTTTGGACACTTCTCGGGCTACATCTCCGATCTCCGCATGCCATTTGGCATAGGCATTGAGTAACTCAACATCACTGGTGGTAGAGAAATCTCCCAGGGGAATAATGGTGTGGTTGAGAATGGCGGCAATGGCTCGCAGGGGAGCAGGGTCTTTCAACAGGCTTAACAGGGTAAGGGCATCGAACAGGCCAAGCTTGTGGCTGCTCATGGCGGGGTTTAGTTCGTTGGCAAGGGTGTTACTTCCTTTCCCCAGCGCCAGACTTAAGGCGTTTGTACCGCCGGGGTATTGCTCACAGGCTTTGCGGATCGCGGACAGTACCAGGCTGAAATCAGGCCGGGCAGTATCGGTTGATGTGGGCATTGTGACGTCTCCATTTCCATTCACATGGTTAATTGGTGGACGCCGAAGTACCCTTGACATACAGAAGATGTGCTAATATCTGCTGTGTGGCGAAAGTGTGCGAGCTATCGGTTCAGCCCTAGGGCTTTCCGGCGTCACTGGCAGGGCCTGCTAGCCTTGCCTGTAAAAGCCCCCCTGCCAGGGGGCTTTTTTTTTGCACCTTATAAAGGTGTTGTGCGAACTATCGGTTTAGTTGAAACCTTTAATGCTGAGATTTTCCCTCTTCCAGCAAATCGATTTGCATACCGTGTTTTTTCAGGGTTCCACCCATCGCATCATTAATTTCTGCCAGGGCTACCCGCTTCATCGAGGCATCCTGAATACGATCTACCCTTGCCAGCATTTTGCTCACCTGGTCAGCTTCAGCCAGTCGGTTCTGGCGAACCTTGTGGAGGTCAAGGTCTAAACCGACACCGTTAGCGATACGAGCGGCTCGCTCGGTTTCGAGGAGATATTTTTGAACTTGTTTGGCTTGATCTGTCGTTGAGTGCATTCCAGCAACTAAGAACGAGTCCCAACAGATGAGAGTGGCTTTTGTGTCTTTTGGACTTAGGTCTAAAGCTTCGATTAATTCAGACCGGACATTTTGTCCGAATGAACCAATGGATCGGGTAGGAATTTGAAGTCTGGTGAAAATTTTTCTCACACCAGACTCATCTGTATACCCAAAAACGCGGGCTAACGAACTCCTTCGTCCGTAGCAACGCCCCTCAATAAGCACTGTTTTGAAACCAAAATGCTCACCGGCACGTTGGAACAGCTCAGTTTCAGTCTTACGATCAATCTCACTCAGATAACTTTGAATGCCTGTGTTGTCGTCTGCCAGTACTGCGATTTGCAATTCAATCAGAGATTTCATATTCTTATGTCTCTTGTTTTAAGTATGTTTATTGAACCCTGCCAACTCCACATTGGTGGGGTTTTGTTTTTTCAGGCCGCATGATCTGCCTCGTTACTGCTTGCTTCACTTGCCTTATCAATGGGTGGCAAACCCAACTTCTTCTCCATGGCATTCAGACCATCTTCAATAATCAGTCTTGCCATTTGTGCCACCTTTCGACGATCTGTTTCCGCCAACCTCACTAAACGCTGGTCAGACAACTCATCGATAAACCGAAAAGTGCGAATAGGCAGTTGCTTGTTGCTTGCCATAATTTGCTCCCCGTCTAAGTTGATTAATCTTGCCCACTGTACGTTGGCGGTTTATTCAGGCCGCATGATCGTTTACGGCTTTTTCGCCTTCAGTGATTGGTGGCAACCCCAGAGCTTGCTCTTCTTCACTTACCGCCTTTTCCAACATCATTCGCATCTTCTGTGAGCGACTGCGATTCTCCGCCGTTGCCAGTCGGTCTATTCTCTCGGTAAGTTCGAGAGATGCTCTTGAACTGAGCAGAACGAATTGCATATTTGTCTCCTTATAAGGAATAATTAATGTAATGTGTCACACTGTGCAGCAAGTCATATATTTATGATTGTTTGCAGAGTCAGATTAATTTAAATCATGTATTTATAACTGTCAAAGCATTTTAATCACATTTTGATGACTATTTTTCTCGAGCGACTCACAGATATACTTCACGGGCGAAAAATAACCCCGTTTATTAATGACTTGGGTTTCTCGAGAGGGGTATCAATGCACATTACGAAAGGCAATATTCCCGGAGCAGATATTCTTGTCGCAATTCAGAGATCAGAGAATGTAAGTACAAACTGGTTACTCGAAGAGAAAGGCTCGCCTTATATCGTTGCGAACTTTGAAACTGATTTGCTCCTGGCTGAAGAGCTTCAGGCGCATGCAGAAGACGGCATATGGGAAAATGTTTATATTTTCACCGACGGTCGTCGGGTAGTTATCGAATTAACGACACCGGCTTACCATGAGTACAAAGGAAAGGGCATTAACTATACCGCCAGAGAGTTTATGGCTGGGCCTTTCGGTGACGAGACCTTACATTATTTATGGGATTCTTTTGCAGATAAGCGCCTTTACATTTGCTACATGGAACCGGAACCATTAAACGGTATTGCCACCGGAAGAGTTGGTCCTTACCAGATACACGGCGATGGTAAAACACTTGGGCTATATCAACCGGAACCAGTAAACGACAGGGATTTATCATTTGGACAGCTGCAAACCGTAAAACCCGTAGTGGAGAAAGGCGAAGTATCCATCACCTTGATGAGAGCAGTCATGCAAATGGTGAAGCAGTTGCAGGCCGATGAAGGTGTTAGCCTGAACCTGGATGATGAGATCAAGGTGATCGCTGCAGCCTATAAACATGCGGTAAAAAAGAATCTGGCACCGGCCGATCTGGACCCCCTTGTTGTACAGGGGATGATTGACGTTTTATAGACCCGCCAAGCACAACAGCCATCAAGGAGGATAGTATGTTGACTGAATGTAGAGAATGCCATCATTTGGTATCAAACCAAGCCCCTGCCTGCCCTCAGTGCGGTATTAAAGCTCCCGGTCTATCACGCAGGCAGAGAATCATCTCGTGGGTAGTTTTTTTGACTTTGCTACCTATTGGACTGATTGGAATGTTTGTTCTGTTTCTCCTGTTTGTTGGTTAAGCAGGTTTTCAACTTTCTGTTTATAAAACCCCTTGTACTTTTTTCGATGAGCAACCAATTTCACCCGAAGGCGCGCCAGAGATATCAAGCGAGCAAGGTTGTCACGATAGTTCTCCGTCACCATACGTTCTATGACCAAACACTCTGCCGCCTTCATTCTTTGGTAGTCAGTAATGCTGATACTTACCTTGGATGTCATGGTGTTCTCCTTTCTGGCTTCCTGCTTCAGGTTTCGTTCCATTACGCTATTTGTTTTGTCAATGTGAACTCAAGCCCTTCTGTCACATCGCCTACCCTGTAACGCTAACTACTTTTCAAAGGCATGACTACAACAAGCCAGTTCAAAGGTACTTGAGGTGCAGTAATGGCCGGGTCAACCGACTACCTCCCGGGAACAGCCTATAAACGATTGAGGTTTGCCCGGAACACGGCAGGCCTATCACAGAAGCAGCTGGCACAAATGATGAACCGAAGCCTGAGTGCGGTTAAAGAGTGGGAGAAGGATAGCTATCCGAAAACCATGCACTGCATCGAAAGGCTCTGTGAGATTCTGGATATCAGTATGGATTGGTACATAAGAGGCATTGGTCAAATGAGAAGCAAAAGAATCTGCCGTATTGAGCAGGAAATAGTGATGGAAGCTCAACGCTTAACCGATGAAGAAAAAGCGTTAATACTGTCGGTTGCCAAGCGAATGATCGGCGCTAAGCAGGGTTAGGCACCTGTTTTACCCGTTGCTTGGGATAACTGGCGGTAAAGCTCTGCCATAAGCCCTGATTATCCAGGGTTTCCGTTAAGGATTTCACCACCCATTCCCCGTTAGCCTGTGGTCTGCGATGACCGGTGATATTCACCAGGGCTTCTGCCCGCACATCCTGATTCACCGGCATTCTGCTCATAATAAATTCAAACTGCGCTCGCTGAATTTCATGGAGCGCCGCCCAGGCTGCTTGTCGGGCATCGGGTTCAAAATCGTAGAGCTGAGGCAGCACCTTTTGAGGTTGTTCTGATGACGTTTCGACAAACTGCTCACCACCGGCATTGAGGTTGCGGTAGTTGGCCCGTACCGAGTTCTGCCTGACCCGGCCACTGAGTTTCACATTACCGGCGGTTTCCTGATTAATGGGAATATGCACTGGCTTGATACTGTTACCGGACACACTTTTCCCGTCGCCTTTCTCAAACAGCACCAGTTTATTACCTACCGGTTTCATGGTGGCATCGTAACGACTGGCTAACCGAGTGAGCAGATCGGCATCGCTCTGGGCTTTCTGATCTTCAAATTCGATGGGGATGTTGTTGAGCTTTTCGGAAATGGCCAGATCAAACCCATGACGCACCGCAATGGTTTCGGCAATGGTGCCCAGAGTCATCTCCTGCCAGACGCCATCCCGGGGCGAGGTAAAGCCACCGCGTAAACGGGCACCGGAAGCGGAGAAAATCATTCGATAATCCGGAAAGGGAAACTCCACACCATCGAGCCGGTAGTTACCCCGATACACCAGATCAATATTACGGGTCAGTGGGTTGCGATAACCGATCCAGAGTTTTATATCCTGCTCTTTGGAAGGAAACGCCAGTTTGCCATTGTCGTGCAGCTCAATGGTCAGGCTGTCGGATTTGTGCCCGGCCTCATCGGTACGGCTGATGCTGATCAGGTTTTCCCGGATAATCTCTGTTCGATCTTTACCGCCTATGGTGATTTTAAAATCTGGCGTCATGGGTGTTCCCGTTATTCACATTATTCAAACAGATCAATGCTTTCGGTGGTGCCTGTGGCTTCCAGCACTGGCAATTCAATCACCAGCCCGGCGGGCAGTAGTATCGGCTTTTCGCATAAGCAGGGGTTGGCATTGAGTACCTTTTCCAACGTGCCGTTCAGGTGGCCGTAATACTGGTAACAGATGGCATCCAGCATATCCCCGTCTCTGGTGGTGTATTTGGCCATTATTGAACGGCGCCTCCGTATTGTTTCAGGGAGATTCTGAAATCAATTTTTAGGGGCACGCCTTGTTGTTGGAGTACGGTTTTACGCTGAGTAATTCGGCGAATGGTCCAGAGCCCCATATCCTGACCGGTACCCAGCACCAGTCGCAATGGTGAACCCTTGTCGGCTTCTGCTTTCATGGCTTCCACCTGACCCAACCCACCGCGAAAGTGAGGATAAATCACACCGGGTAATTCAAGTGAATCCAGCCCGGGGCCAATATAATCAGATCGGGGTTTGCCCTGAATAACCTCTTTATCTGCCCAGCGCCATTCGGAGGTTTCGTCCATCTCCTGCAGTGCTGCGGTAGTGGTGCCAAAACGATATGCACCCAGTGCCAGTTGTGGTTCGACCATAGAGCCCCCTAATAATCCGTTAGCTGTCGCTGTTGATCCCGGCGCATTTTGTCAGCGGCACGTTCCATTTCTTCACGCATCATTTGACGGGCTCGCTCTAAAAACTCTTCATCGCGCTCGCCTTCTTTCTGAATGAAATTCATATCACCCATATTGACGGTAACTGGGGAACTACTGGCCGCGGCCTTTTGTTGAATGCTTCGCTCCTGTTTCTGGAATTCCTGCAACAGGGCTCTGGCTTGCTGATCTGCCGGGCGCTCCTGATCTTCTGACAGGAAATAACCGGAAAGCGCACCACCCATACCACCAATAAGGGCGCCGACACCTGCGCCCACAGCGGTACCAACTACAGGCACAATGGAACCGATAGCAGCCCCGAGAGAAGCACCACCGGCCATACCCATCGCACCAAGACCCGTTGACCCCACCACCTTTTTAGCCGTGTCGTTGTCGGTATCTTCAAAAAGGCTTGCAGTGGAGCTGATCAGTGAACTACCAGCATCATCAAGAAAGGAATTCCAGAGGGCTGAGATATAGGTCAGGTTCGATGATGCGGTGTTTCGGTTCTCCATTGCCGCATTGGTCAGCGCTTTTCCATCACCCTGAGTACCAAGATAATTGTCGTAGTCTTTCCAGCCGTTTTGATAATCAATCATCATTGGCTTAATCAATTCGAATGCTTCATCACCAAAGACTTTAGTCAGCTGGGTAGGCAATCCTTCAGTGGCATCAAAAAGCTCTTTAAGAACGACTGACGGCAAACGCATTTGTTCCCCGGGTTTTGTTTGATCGAACAAATCCACCCCGAAACCTTCCAGTTCGTCCCGGTTTGCAAGCAAATCACGAGTCACCGCTTTTGAGGCACTCACTGCGGTATCTTTAGTACTGGTACCAGTCATACCAAACTGCAGTAAAGACATAGCTTCAACATTACCCTGAGTACCGGTGATGCCACGGGCTCCAAGGTCGGAAAGCACACGGCCACCCATACTGGAATAATCTTTCAGGGTAAACGCGCCTTTATCACCAAGCTGTTTGGCAATATCTAAATTTTCCAGCATCTCCTTTGCACTTCGAAGCCCCATTTTTTTATTCAGATTGGCAACCAGGCCACCAATATCCACACCGGTAGAGCCTGAACCCTGAATACCAATAGCCATGTTTTCCAAGTTTTCAGAAGCCAGATCCAGATCACCGGTCAGCTTTTGTATTTCTGCAATGGAGGCTTTCAGCATGGTAGGGTTTATCCGCATTTTCACGGCCATATCAAAAGTGCGGTTTTTCAGGGATTCAATTTTTTCAGCAGAGGCGCTGGAGTCAGTTTTCAGTCGAGTCCAAAAGGCTTCATCATCCACCAATTGTTTAGCCGAAAGCCCGACAGCCGCGCCGCCACCAATAGTGGCCACTTTGGTATTGATGGCATTGCCTGTGGCTTTGGCGGCTTTCTTTAAACGACTATGGCTTTTGGTAGCGGCTTTGATTTTGCGATCGTAATCACCAATGGATCGGGAAGCCCGTTTGAATGCCTGGTCTTCCCGCCCAATACTGCGAGTGACGTCTTTAACCGTACGATTCAGGCGACCCTGAGAGCGAGCCACCTGACCAATAGCCCGGGTATCTCTACCCGCATTGCCGATCATGCGCTTACGGGCATTCTCCGATTCTTTCGCCGTAGTACGAAAAGCCCGGATGGTGCGTTTATCCACCTCGCCAGTAATGCGAATACCGATGTCATTCTTCTGGGACATCCCGGGCCAGCTCCTTTAGTTCCTGCAGGGTTTCAAAGATTTCATGAACCGGTGTCGCTTTCAGCTCTTTGAGGCTGTGGCCTCCAAGGGCTTTGGCAAGAACAATGCACGCTTGTCGACATGATCGAACACCGGGCACATAAAAGCATCGAAGGCACTCTCCAGTTGCCTGAAGTCGTAAAACGCCAGAGAACGCACAAACTCTTCGGATGTTTCTGTGAGATTGGCGTAGAGCAGAATGTCCTTATGAACAGGGCTCTGCGCCATGAGTTGAGCCAACTCCACATCTTCCGTAGTGGGCGGCCGCATAATGACGGATTTTTTCAATTCACCACCCAGTTCTTTTGGTACTTGAAACTGGATGGGAATTGGCTGATAACCCACAGACTGTTCGCTATCACTCATATCAGTTACCAATCAGGTTATTAATGTCAGCCCGCAGATCCTTACCATCAACGATCAGTTGCCCACCATCGGCATCCACATCGAAGATAACTTCGCCTTTGCGCTCCAGTTTGTAGGTAACCAGCGTCATCTCAATATCGCAGTTGGAGAGTTTTTTGCGCTCAATGTCATCCATAGAGAAGTTTTTCAACTGCGCCTGACACTTCACCACAAAGCCTTCGGCCTCACCACGACCGGTCAGTGCCGAGCGGAAGGTGTACATCTTTTCTTCACCGTTGGTGAATTTGAACAGCTTCAATACCTGTGGGTCAGGCTCTGCCAGAGTGACTGTCATGGTTTGCGCTTCAATACAGCCCATGAAAATCTCAATAGGCGCTGCCATACCGCCCGCCATATATTCTTCCATCACCTTGGTGAAGTCGGGCAGTTTGATTTTGGGGACCAAACCGACTTTGCCGATGCCATCAGCAAACCAGTTGTAATCCGCCAGTACTTTTGGGGTTGCCATAATGTGTTCTCCCTTTCTGGTTTATGGTGCCGTTGAGTAGCCGGGGCTACTCAAAGATGGTGGTGGCGTAGTCATTGACGAAATGACTGGTGATCATGATGGCTTGCGCCACACCCGGAGGGGTGAAGTTGTAATCCATATAAAATTCACCAGCGAGAATCACATCAGGGGCATTCAGCTCCGGATCTGCGTAGGCAATACCACCCAACAGGTTCTTGGCGCGGGTTTCCCCTGCCAGAAAGTTGTTCTGGGTTTCCAGCACATCATCCACAAAGGTCTTGTTCATCTTGCGATCCCTTGCCCATTTCAGTGCAGCGGTGGAGGCATCGAGAATGATGTCGTTAATGCGCACATGGGTTGAGAACTGCCACTTCGGATCATCAGAACAGTTGTGATTGCCCCAGTACCGAAGACCACCGTCGTTGATAATGGTGCTGATCTGGTTGCTGTTGAGAATGTAAGCCAGGCAGCTGTTATCACCGTCTACAAAATCCACCGGATATTCAGTGCCGATAATAGGCAAAACTTTCCAGTTGGAAATGCTGGCGGAATACTCTTCCCAGGGTGTGTTGTCTACTTTTGCACGGAGCCCCGCAGCCACGGCAGACATCGGTACTTTTTCGGCCTTGGTGTTGATGACTCTTGGCCAACACACTTCGAGACGACGGGAACCGAAGTTCTGACGATAGACATTGGCGCCGGTTTCGGTGCTGCCGGGAGCGTCTGCGTAACAGAACCCACGGAGACGATTGGCCACTGTCTGCAATTTAGTGGCAACCGCCTGATCACTGGAAAAACCGGGAGCAATCAAAATACGGGGCTTGAGCCCGTGCATGGCCTGAACATTGAAGACTGCATCGATGCCGGTGCGCTTTCCGGTGGCATCGGTCCCGCCCAGAATGTTGGTGATGGCTGCTGCATCGTCGTCACCTTCTTCGGTACGGATGACAACAACAATAGCGCCGGTAATGGCCAGAATGATTTCCACCGCTGATAACAGCGTGCCGGTGCGCTGGCCTTTGGTATCCAGCTTGGCGGCTTTCAGGGGTGAGCCCGGAATCAGTACCGGTGTATTGAGGGGAAATACCGCTTCATCCGCATCGGGAGCGGTTCCCCAAATAACAATGGTACTGGTAGGTGCGATAGTGACGGGGCGGGGACCAGCTGCGCTGGTTGCGCCATAAATGCCGTGTCGAAACTGAGGCATTGTGATTCTCCTTCTCCTGAGAGAGTGAATCGCAATACCTTCGATGGCTTCTGCGGGTTGTTTGGGACTGCTGTTAGTTGGACTGCTGTTAGTTTACTGCTTGTGGTTACTGCTAATCAATGCACTAGCCTACGGGGCGTGGTACACCTTCCGGCCAGATCGGGCGCCATGACTGATCAGGGAAATCCGAATGCTCGTTAGGGCCGGTTTTTAACAGGTCGATGTAGTCGCCTATTTTATCCTGGGCTGTTTGGCGTTGTTCTGTCGTCCAGGTAGTGTGGCCGAATTTTGGGGTGAAGCAGCGGTCGGCTAAGGCCAGTTCCTGGTTGCGCCATTGGCGTTCGATGGTTTTATCTAGGTTTATAGGCTGATCTGGTAATGGTCTGCCAGTAATAGAGCCAGAAACATCTCCGTATAATTCTGTGCTCTGGTTACCAAGCAGTAATGCTTTTTCATGCTCCTTTTTGTTTGTTTTTATGGCATTTCCAGGTGGTTTATTAGTGATGTAAAACCCAGTAATTAAACCATTGTTATCAATCGTATAGAAATACTGTTTCACAGTCAGACCCTCCCCATGGCAACCCACCAGAAACTACCAACAACACCTCCGTGAACTTTCATTGCAGAAGTACTTGCCGTAATAGTTGTTATGGATATATGGCTCCCGGATTGATCGTCAATAGCATTGACGTAATGTATCGAACTAAAGGCAGCAGGAAAGAGCACATTATTATTACCATTATTTGCACCTTTACCGAAATAAATCCTAAATATACCGGCAATGGTAATACTGCTGATTTGAGGTGAATTAGAATGATTAGCCCAAACGCATACTTTTGAAAGAAGCCAGCCAGCTAATGTTTTAGGGGTCACGGCCACGTCGTTTATCTCACCTGCATTCACCTCATCCTGTGTGCCGATTCGTAAAAAACCTTTCAATAATTCTGTGGCATCTTTTGCGAATAATGATAGGCGGCGCTGGAGCTTCTTTGAAGTAACCCAATCAAAATCATCTTCCCCTTCATCTACCTTCGCATCCGTAGCAATCTGCCCAATCCCCAAAAACTTCTCAGTGGCCGGCGGATTAGTCAGCGTAATATCCCCCGAAGGCATTATGCTCCCCGGCGCCGCACTCAGATTCAGCTGCTCTGCCAGAGAAAATACCGAATCAGGTCCTTTACTCTGAAGTACCGAGCCATCATCACTTTGTGCGGTGGCAAACAACGCACCGGAGCTGACGTAAAACTCCATCTTGGTCACATCGTAACTTTCGTTCACGGTGGCATCGGTAGCGACGGTGTAAATCCGTGAGGGTTCGATCACGGACACACCTTGCAACGTCAGTTCTTTAACCAGGCTGCTGCCGTTGTACAGTTTGACTTTACTCAACGTCTCGCCGGAAAAACCGGAAGCCTGGGCGTTGATGGCGGCATCGATGCCGCTCTGGTGAATAGTGAAAGCCATTATTCCCAGTTCCCCCTGTGTAATACATGAATGGTCAGCCGTGATTGCAATTCCACCGGTGCCGATTGCACGGTACCCACGGTGAAATCAAAATGACTGCGTAATGGTTTGGCCTTGTTGATTGCGTTGATCATATCGGACTGCAAATCCCCATCGGGGCGAAAAGCAGCACTGGTGATGGTGCCGGGGGCGTTGTCGGGGACGGTTTCGCCACCATAATCACGACTCCAGCCTTGCTTGCCATTTTCAAACCGGGAATTTGTTATCAGTTGCTTATTGTCGAATAAATCCCACAATTCAACCTCTGCTACTTGCGCCAGCCCTGAACCTGAATAATTCACAATAAAGTGAGGGCGAACATAAACCGTTCCCTCTTTAAATGAATCATCACTGGTGCCGATTCCTGCAACCTCACCCTCAAAGGTTACCCAACCATCTTCAGGTTTGATCGCTACACCTTTAGCTGCACAATGAACACGAGGATAACCACCAATGTTTATCCCTTTGTATTCAGAGTCCAGAACAGTAATTCCTGCATAGAACTGACCACTTCCTTCAACTTTTCGAGTCTTTATTTTGAGCTTGTAAATTCGGCTTGTTCTGACAGGGATAGGATCTGCCCCATAAATAAAAACCTGTCCACTGATATCCAACACCGGCAACATCCGCTCATTATCCTGAGCCGATACATCCACCTTAAAAGTATGGGGTTTACCTTTTGGCGTGGTTTCCCACCATTCGGTGATATGCCCAACGGTACCAAACCGGGCAATGGCATTTTCCACCGCCAGGCGGCTGCCCTTAATACGGTGTTGATAGAGCGCATCATCAATGACCTGTCGTTTGATATGTTCTGGCCAGTTGTTGTTCCACTCATCCACTGAGCTTTGATAGGCGAGATAGGGCAGCAAATCCAACGGACATTTAAACGGGTCCCAGAATTCACGATACAGCACCGGAATGTTGTTCAACCGTTCATCCAGCTGAGCAACGGCGCGTTCCTGCCGGGTAGCGGAAGCGGGTAACAGATCAACCATTGGCCACCTCCAGCGTTAATTCAATAGCAGAACAGAAGGTTGAACCGGTATCGCCCGGATCAATACTGGCAACGGGTGAAACAAGATTCACATCAATAATGCCGGGCTGCTGAAGTGCCGCATAAATACCGGAGATGGAGGCTTTTACCTTCATCCGATGCACCAGTGATACGTATTCCTGAGCTTTGGCTCTGGCGGCTTCTAATGCCAGCGATGCTGTAGGGCCGGCAGCGGCAATCAATCGTGCTTCCAGTCGATAGGTGTGAACGGTGGCACTTTGAATCACGACTTCATCAGTCATCTGTCGGATATGGGGTTGCATCATATGCGCCCGAACCCGTGACAAAAGTTCTTCACTGCCGGTGCCATCCCCTTCCCGGGAAAGAATACTGATTAGCACTTGGCCTTCAGTAGGGCTTTTCTCGGCAGAGTCCAACACCATTGGGTCAGACGATAACGCATGGAAATGATAAGCGGATTCTGTACCAGCATTGGTTTGCCCTTCCATAGCCAGCAGGATTCTTTCCAGAAAACGTTCATCGTCTTCTTTAATCGGGTCAATGGGTGGTGTGGCGTCCGGATCACCGGGGTCAATCACCTGTCGTTCAACTTTCCAGCGGGCGCCCAATTGATCAAGGTCATTACCTTTTGCATAAGCCGGCATTACTCCCTTGCCGGATTCATTCACATACTGCCGCAGGTGCAGTTCCCGCAGTGATCCCTGGAGGATGCTGTTATAGGTTGGATCACCCACTCTCAGGTTATCCGCCAGCTTCGGATCAGTGGTTCGCAATACTGCTAGGCGCTGCTGAAAAATAGTGTCTACCGACAACTCTTCGACAAAGCGCGGTGGCGGCAGCTGGGAAAGGGGATTGCTCATAAACCGATGCCCTCCAGAGTCACGACCCGACCATCCACCAGGTATTCACCTTTCAATATCAGCGATACATCGCCGGTTTCGTTATCAATGGCCATATGCGTCTGGTGCAGTTTGAATTCGTCGTTAATCTCGTTGACCGGGTTGGCCAGTGTTTCCGCCGCTTCTGCGTACACATCTAACCGGTAGCCGGGCACGATTTTTCTATCCACCTGTTTTGGCATATCCGAACCGTAGGTACGCTTGATCACCAGAGTACCTTTGCGGGTACGGAACAGGCGCTGAATGCGTTGCTTCAGTTCCTGCAAGCCGGTGATTTTTTTACCGGTGATTTCATGGGTACCGATGGCCATTCAAGTCATCTCCGGAGCTGGGGGAACATGATTGCCTGTGGCGTGGGTGTTATAGGTGTCCCGCATATCATCCATAGAGGATTTTTTGTCGGTGATGTCTTTGGTGGAGGTGATCGGGCCATCTACAGCCAGCGGGCCTTTCATGTTGATGCCGCCCTGGCTGATAAAGTTGGTGGTTGCGGCAGCTGGCAACGTGATATTGAGCTGATGACTTTTGCTGTTGTACTCAAACATTGCACCATCTGGCATATCACGACGGAATACATCAGGGGAGTTGCTGTGCTGGCCGTGCTGATCGGAATCCACCGCGCAGATCACCACACCCTGACGACCGCCACCGGGGCGGGCACACAATACTTGCTCACCTTTTACGTAAGGGTCCCAACTGGCAGAACTGGCCATACGCTGAAAACCATGGCGAAGCCAATAGCTTTGCCTTGAGCTGGAAAACTTCACCCGATAGCGCAGAGGGTTTAACTTCACCTCATCGATGGTGCCGGTTTCCAGCAGCTTTTCCAGACGCTGATTAATGTCTGCCAGATCAATCATGGTCGTTCTCCAGCAGATGGGTGTAGTCGTCTTTATGGGCTGCGCCGATTTCCGGTTCCCGGCTGGCGTACATATTGCCGGTAAACTCTCGTCCATCGTCCCAGCGGTTTTCATTGATGCTGAGATCTAAAGGGCCGTATTCGCATTCCGCCATGTACCAACCTTCAGGGCATTCCACCTGCAGGCTGGTGACAATGTTGTTAATCCGCACCAGGGCGCCGGCATCACTCTGGGTAAAACCCTTGAGCTGTTGAATCATGGCCAGTTCCTGTTGTTCCAGCTGCAGGCCATCGCCGTTTTTCTGGTGAACACGGGTTAAGCCATAAATCAGCACTTTGATGGTGCTGGCGTAGGGATTGTCCGATGACATTTCACCCCGGTAGAGCAGGGCATGAATACCGATGTTTCGCTGTTCTTTTTTATAATGATCCCGGTCGCGCCATTCTCTGGTCACCAGTTGCTCCGGATCGGTTTGATGCACATAGGCTTCGAGATTGGTGCGCAGCTCTTCCATCACCTGATCGGTCATATTCATAAGCCCACCTCCGCCAGTGCGTTGGTGACGGACTGCCGCAACAGTTGCTCAATACGAGGGGTGATTTTTTCTGCCGCTTCATCATTAAACGGCTGTGGCTTAATACCATTGCGGGCAATGGAACGGCGAATCATAAACGCTAAGTCACGCTGATCATGGGCGGGATTGTTCGGAGTGATGCCTTTTACCCTGATCCAGTCAATCAATGCCTGCAGTGGCGGTGCGCCACCGGGCTGAGAACCGTTATTTATAAATGCGGCGTAATCAGTATTGGGTGCAGCAATGGCAGTCAGCTCACCATCCCGCGCACTGCGGATGCTGTTTACCAGTGTGCTGTGGGCTTTGGGTGCGTTGCGCTTCAGTTCTCTGGCGGCTTCCTGACCACCACGACCTACGCTCTTTTTAAGGTGCTTGCGCAGCGTCTCGGGGGCCTGCTCCAGAGCTCTACGAAATTGTTCATCGTTTAAGACATCGATAGAGAGAGCTCTTAGCATGATGCCCTCCGCTCAAAGTCGTTCAGGAATTCTTTATAGAGTGCTGCCGGTGTGCCTATTTTTGTTGCGCCGGAAACCATTTGCTTGCTGCTGATGGTTTTATCTGAATAGCGGATCGACAGAATCTTCATGGCTTCTGCCTGGGCCCGGAGTAATAGCAGATCTCTTTCGGATTCCGGTACTGTGGTTTCTTCTGTGCTCTCACTCAATACATGACGGGCGTAGTATTGATAATCAAACCGGCAGCCCGCTTGTCCCATCAACACATGATCGGGCGGAAATGAAAGAGCCAGCTGTTTCGTTTTTCCACCGGTGATGGATACCGTTGGCAACCGTTGTGGATAACCAGGCTGCCAGGGCTGATACATCTGGCGCTGTGCTAATCCCCAGCTGTGACATTTAAAACCGATCAGATCGGCAGGGGCATCGTAGACAGTGACGCCCTGTTGCAGAGTAACAAAGCTGTGGCGGGTGTAGTGTTTGAAACGTGCCAGCTCTGCCGCCGCCAGAGTAAGAAGCTGCTCGAGCATATCTTCCAGATACTCGGCAGAATCAGTCAGAGAGGCTTTTAAATCTTCTTTGAGGGATTGGAGGGACATATCAGTCATGGCGCCCCTCCAGTAGCTTTAATACAAGATCAAGCTTGGTTTCAATGCGGTTTTCCATGTCTTGCAGGAGCGCACGAATCTTCTGTTCTGGAATGTACTCTTCAGCTACTTTCATCTTCAGGTTGTAGAGCTGGGTGAACAGGAAAACATTCCATGCCAGCAACAGCCCACCGATGAACAGAATTAACGGCATTAGTGCTACGAGTGCATCCCAGAATTCCATTACTTATCCTTGCCCCAGATTTTGACAATGAGTGGCATAAGGTTTTTGACGGTTCTTTCACCAAACAAAAAACCAAGCACCAGCAAATTAATAACGATCATTGCTGTTTGTTGTTGCTCTGTTAGTTCCCAGCTGCTGAACCACTTGAAATCCAGATACATGCAAAGGAAACCCCAGACAGGTCGCTGGCACCCCCTAAGAAAAATAATAATCGGGCCCAAAACTGGAATAACTTTCAAGTCAGCAGCAGTGCCTTCAAGATCCTTGATTCTTTGATTAAACTCCTGAGCAGCTTCAGACGTTGCCTGTTCTGCCCTGGCTTCGCGTTTATCCTGAAGATTCTGCAAAGCCATTTGCACTTGTGACTTTTCTTTCTCCGACATAGATGGAGGAAAGTAATCTTTCACTGTGCTGAAAATCTCTTCTGCCAAGCCTCCGGTGAGTGTCTTGGCCAGTTTTCCAAGAAAACCCATATCAATAGCTCCAAACCCACGGACGATTTCCAACACGGGAAATATCCAGATGAATAAACCGACGACCATGATCACCTTTCTGGCTAACACCAATCCCGGTAAAGCAACTCATACGGGTTGCTTCCCGCAGTAAATGGTGTGCCTGCTGACCACTGACCAGAATATCCACAGCAACCCCTTGGCTATGAGTACCGGGGTTTTTCTTTCTGGCTTCCGTTGGATGGTTTTTGCAGCGGTAAGCGGAACTGATGGCAAAGGGAAAACCGCAGCGATTCCGTAATTCCTGAACCTGCTCCATCAACTCCGGGCTGATCTGCTTGCCCGACTCAGGTGAACAGCTGCCACATTTGCAAGCCAGCTCACCGTAAGAAAAGTTAGGCCAGGGAGAATCGCTCATTTTGGTTTACTCCTGACCGTCGCTGTCAGCTTCACCACGAACACTCAGCTCATGCTGAATCATGGCCAGACGACCTTCGTCTTCTGCATGAGCCATCAGCTCACCTTGAAGCTCTTCGTCGCTCATGGCCTTGAGTGTGGCGGCGAATTCATCCGCTTCTGCTTGCGCTTTGCGGGCTTCCGCTTCAACAGGGAGCGCGGCTTCCAGTTTCTTGGGTGGCTTGTTGGTTTGGTAATGCTCTACCACGGCGGCAAACTGCTCATTAGTGAGCTCGGGCAGTTGTTTGATTTCTTCTGCCTGATTCTGTTTGACGAACTCTTCAAGGCTCCAGACCGTTTCAGCAGATGACGATTTTGGCGCGTCCTGTCGATCTTCCTGGTTGGTTCTGGCCAGAATATACGAGGATTCAACCATACGGGTTTCCCCAGGCGGAACAGTGACACTGCCGAGATGCTGAGCTTTTTCTGTTTTGTTTTCGTAAGGAATTCTCATGGCTCCGGGTCCTTATTCTATTGGGAGTTACCCAACCCCGGGGAAGGGGTTGGGGCATGCCTGCCAGTCCTTTGGCGTTAGTAAAAAAGGGTTAGCGATTGCTCTTGCTGTAAAACAGCACCGAGGTGTAACGCTCGTTCAGCGCGGGCGGTGTATCAATGGCGTTGTACTCTTCGCCATAGCTTTCTTTACCGCCGATCAGCTGGCCTTTTTCGTCCCGGGCTTCTACTGGCTCGGACATCTGCCAGGGCTTGGCCACGGTATAGCTGGTAACACCACGCTGACCGAGAAGGATACGCTCGTCGCCCAGATCAATGCCGGGGGCATTGGTACCAAAAGCAGGAATTCCCTTCACGGTGGTCAGGTCACCATCGGCGCTGGTGTTTGAACCATCCCGCTTGGCCTGATAGGTGAACTGCTCGGCGTTGGTGCAGGTGTCGTTGAGGGTTGGGCTCATCAACATAAAGTTGGGAGCAACAAAACGCTCAGAAGACATCATGGCCTTACGACCACCAATGGCCTGAATCAGCTTGTTGAGATGAATTTCCTGAGTGATGCCATCAGGCACATCGGAATCTACCTTGATAACGTTGGTAGCGTAGCTGTAGCTGCCCTTGACTGTGCCGGATGGTGTTTTAACCTGGCCATGCTGGTTAACAATACTGATATAGCCAAGGTTGTAGTTCACCACTGCGTAGTAGGTGCCTGCGTCCTGCTTGCCGGAACCATCGAAAGCCGCCAATGGTGTGCTGCCGTCTTTTACGACGATGGCATTCTGTGCATTACCAACCGGAGTGCCCTGAAGGTCATACACCTGCTTTTCCCGAACAATCGGGAACTTATCAGTTTTATAAACACCAGCTTCAATGGTCAGTGTCTCGTCAGAAACAGACGCTGCATTGTAGGCATCGGAAGCCCGTTGCATTTCGTTGGCAATGCGACGGCAGAGGATCTCTTTAACCAGGCGGGAAGCACTGGCCAGATTGCGGCCCCAGGCATCCCAGTTAATGCCAGAAGTTTTGCTGAAGTGTGCCACTTCGTTAGAAACATCAACTGCCAGTTTCATTGCGTTGATGTACGCAGTGTACATACGCTGCTGAACACCGACTTTAGGAATCGCCCCTCTTTCAGAAACGATGCCGCTGTGAGTCAGGCCACCTGTGTTGCGCTGCTCGTAAGGAATCTGAGTAGCAACGGTTGCTGTTGGATCAACAAATGTACTGACCAGTTGCAGCACATTCATATCTGAATACGCTTCGCGGATCACTTCGCGCTGGAAGCCAACCGGCAGATCGGTGTGATTGATGTTAGTGGGGCCACCTTCAGCGAGAGTGCGAACCGCTTCACTGATCTGGGGAGCGTTGACGGAATCAAAGACGCGCAACACTTCACGGGTAAAGTGTGAAAGGTTCTTGTCTTCCGCCAGTTGAATCTGACCATTCATAAACGCACTGGTAGTGCGCAGCTGTTCGTGCTGAACAGATTGCAGACGGATAGCTTCAGTGGACAAACCACCGCTGACCTGAACCTGACCACGGGGAGTGGTGACATTGAATCCCATCTCCTGCAGTTTGACGGCCGCAGCCTGTTCGTTACCGTGTTTGATTTCACGCTCGGCCAGGGCCTTGATTTGATCATCGCTCATTTCTGGTGTGATCAGTTCGCCCAGCTCTTTTTTGATCGTGGCTTTTACATCGTCGTCCAACCCTTCGGCGGCATCGATGGCTTCTGCCAATACTTTCTGTTTGTTTTCTCTGGATTCCTGCAGCTTGCGAGCGTTGGCGGCAGTTTCATCATTGGCTTCTTTTAATAGCCGTTTAACGTCGTCTTCCGAGAGCGTTTTCGTTTTGCCCTTATCATCAAGATTGCCATCAGCAGCAGAACGGCTAAAAGCTGCCAGCGCTTCATCCAGCTTGATGGTGACGGTGCCACTTTTGCCGCTTTGCGCGTACTCTTCAGACAGTTTGATAGCGCCGTTTTGCAGCGTATCAATGATGATTTTTGCTTTGGCTTCGTCTTCCACGCTGGAGAGCATGGTTTCGGCCAGCTGCTTGAATTGAGCCTGGATGGATTCACCCAGTTTTTTATCTGAAAACATCGCCATCATGGCGGCGATAAGGTGTGCGAATTTCATGGTGTTCTCCTCCTGGAGCTTTTTGGCGATTCGTTCTGGGATAATGGTGGGAATATTGCTGTCGAGATCTTCCGCCAGCACCACACGATCCAGTCCTTTCACATGGGGACGAACCACCAGACCGGCACCGAAAAGCAGTGGGCCATGTTCGTTCCGTTGTTCGTTGTCGATGTAGTTTTCGGTGTAATCAACCGAGAGGTAGCGATAACCCTTGTTCTTCACCGCATCCACGCCGAAGGAGGTCCACTCTACCAATCCCCGCAGTTTGCCCCCGTCCAGACGCAGTTTGCGGATATAGCCAGCGGCACCGTCTTCAGGCTTATGGGCAACATCAATGGCGATGTCTTGCCCGTAGGTGCCGTTGTCAAAATTCTTGATTAAGTCTTCCAGCAGCTTACGGGTATGTTCAAAGCGCCCGTATTGCGGATGATAAAAGCTGCCGGTGCGGGTCAGAGTGACCCAGGATTGAGGATTGCCGTCGCTGCTTTCTGATTCAGACAGCGAAAGCGCATCGGACAAAATCCGTATGCGCTTACTGAGTTCGGTCGGTTCGCTGAGCTTTCTGCGTTCTGGTTTGCGAATCACACCAGCTTGCCCTCTGTTGACCTGGTAACAAAAAAAAAGCCCGGGACTCTGCGGGAGAGTCACCGGGCTTTAAAAATGCCTTCGTCGGTAGGGTTCCAGATTCTCAGGTATGGGGCGACAGTAAAAGGGAACGGGGTGTCGTCCTATCTTTTAGAAAATCTGAAGGTTTCAAGGTCTTTAATAATCATTGACCGCAAACCGTCGGGTGAAAATAAGCTGCCACCAACAATACTTGGCCTATTCGCTTCATCAGATTTACCTTCATACATTATTGATAATCTGCTCTCTACCGCCTCAAAGTTGAAGTTGGAATAATACTCTGAAGAAAAATCTTCAAACCCGGCTGCCTCATAGAGACTCTCGTAAAGTACGAATTTGCTTTTAGCCTTCTCATAAAGGTCAGGACGCTCTAGTTTCCAGACGGCAAATAATGCGGATATTGAAATTATGTCCCATGCGTAAGTATGCATCCTTGGCCAGCAAGGCATTAATATTGTGTAGACTTTTTCTATCTTCCTATAGGAAAGGTCATAGAATTCTGCAAATGAAGATATAGCAAGCTTTAGCGTATCTGCTGCTTCCTTTTCTCTTTTTGTGTTTAGAAGTTCAAACCTTTCACTCATGGACTGACAGTATTTTACAAAGTCATTTCCAAAATTCCTGTCATTATATTTTCCCGAGCCATATTGCTTAGGTAGTCTCGTGTGTAGATGGTAGAACTTCTGCAAATAGTCTTTAGCCTTAATATCTGCACCATAAATGCCTTTGACAGATCCCTCTATTTGCTCATTATTCATAGAAAGAACAAAGACGACATTATCTACACAAAATAGATGCTTAACTTTTTCCAAAACCTCCAAAGCATAATCTGGTCTGCATCGGTCCAGTTCATCGATAATGACAACTAAAGGAAAGCCTTGAGATTGTCTTACCTCTTCAGCACTTTTTTTAAGCACCTCTCTGAAATGGGTTAATGATGCCTCATCTTCGTTTTTTTCAAGTTTCTGTTCGAGATAACTTGTCGTACTATTTTTCAGCGTGTCTCCTATGTCTTTCTCAATATCCTTAAAGTCTTCTGACGTTATGGTATTGAGTGTTATAGCTTTTAGACCAAGCCCAATGCTTTTAGATAGAACAACTTTACCAACATTTAGTGCAGCGTTTTTGAATTCCTTGCTTTTCTCTTGTGAAATATGCTGCTTAAGGCTGGTTTGAAGTGATTTCAATATTGAACCAGTTATCGCAATGTATGGATCACTGATGTAATCGTACTCGAATGCATCGATGTATATTGTTTCGACAGAGTCTGGTCTCGCCTTCAGGTATTCTCTCCATAGCTGGATGAAAGTAGTCTTTCCATCCCCCCATTGTGCGTCAAGGTTGATGACCAAAGGCTCATTGATGGACTCAATCAAAGCATTTAGCTCAATGCAGAACTGTTCTCTTTCGAAGCAGTCATGCTTGAAAATGTCCTCAGGATCAATAGACAGTGGTTTAGGGTAAATTCTCATATATAACTCCATTTATGTTTCAATAAAGTTATAAGAAGAAAATTCCTATCTGGCAATGTTTATTGTTAACTTTAGTAGTTCAATGGCGCATAAACGACAAAATACGTATTTCTATAACTGTAAACGTTAGGAGCACGGATAGGCTCCTAACAGAACTTTTAGACTGGTTGCTTTTTGAGTCGCTGAGACGCTACCTCAAAGTAATGATTCGTATACTCAATACCAACGAACTGTCGTCCAGAATTGACGGTTGCAACACCGGTACTCCCTGAACCCATGAATGGATCAAGAATAGTTCCACCAGGTTCAACAATAGAGATAATTTCCTTCATCAATTCTACTGGCTTGCCGGTCTGGTGAAAGCGCCCGCCTTTATTGACTGAACAACTACTCATGCCGGGAAGACAACCAACCCCTCTGTCATTTGATGGCATATTGCCCTTACTGCCCCAGAGTACAAACTCGGCAGTCTGTCGGAACTTACCTTTGTTTGGTCGTGCGTTTTTCTTATCCCATACATAGGCTCCACGCCAGACAAAACCGGCAGACTGGAGAACATCACTTAATACGGGGTACTGACGCCAATCAGTAAACACACAGATAGGGGCGCCGGGCTTGGCGATTCGATAGGCTTCTGACAGCCAGAGTGAAAGCCAGAAGGCATAGCTTCTTTGATCACGGCTATCGCCGGGAAAGTCTGGAAAGCTGTTAATGGCATTGCAGGAGGTGTATTTCTGACCTGTGGTCTGGTTTTTAACATTCTGGTGAATCCCACCAGATGAATAGGGCGGGTCGGTGATGATGCCATCCACTGAATTGTCTGGCTGCTCCATCATGATTTTCAGGCAATCACCCTGGTACAGAGTGACACCCTCGACTGGTTGTTGAACAACTTCTTTCACTACAATTCCTGTATAGAGTTCGGCTCCTTCGTCCTTCTTTGTTGTTATGGCACTATCAATACGGCAGATAGCAAATGGGTACAGAAACCCATTCCTTGCAACGGCATAGTGCCATGGATTCATGGACTTTGACACACCGGGATCGCACCACCTCACCATCAAATATTTTATGACCACATTTACAGGTCACGGTGTCGATTTTGGCAAAGTGTGCTTTGTTGAGTTCTGATTTTGGGGCTAAATCGCTCATAGAAGGTCGTCCTCATAGTATTTTTTAATGTCCTTCCATGGACGTTCAATATGGTTTTCTTTTAGCAGGCCGGCATTCAGTGCCTGTGCTTTTTTCTGGCTGCCCAATACCTGGTATTGAAGTTGGCCGGGTTGTTTCTGTAGCCATTGAATGCGGGTTTCTTTTTCCGCTTTGTCCTCTGATGTGATTTCGTCATCAAACACCGCTTCGGTGTAGGAAAGCGTATTGGGGTGGGCGGGCCATGGAGTTTTTCCTTGTGGATAGACGCCCTTGCCCAGACCGTATTTGTTAACCCGGGCGTGCATATCGCAAATGTCCGGCTCGGGATGACCAGGAGAGAGCAGAAAACGAGTACCCACCACACTGTCTTCTTCAAAGGCAGAGGATTCATAGGCCATACCATGGGCGCGGTTGATTTCAGTTCTGAATAATCGGCGTGCATTGTTGTAGGGTGCTCCCTTTCCTGTCATCAGATCCGCTGTTGTGGCACGACCAATAGACGACGCATCCGCCATTTTTATTTTCTTTTGCAGCTCTGCCGGAACTGGCGCTCCCCGTTTTATAAAATCTTCCGCTGCCTGGCTGGCGCTGTTGCCTTGAATAATGGCGGATTCAATGGCACGGCCCACCACTTCGCGGGCATGGTTATTGACCCGCCATAACCGATCAGACAGTTGCAGACCATCGGCAGCCTGAAAAGCACGAGCCATACGCACCGCTTCACCGGCCAGATCGTTCAGCTTTGCCACCGGCATTGTTGTTGCAAAGGCGCCAGTGGCCACGGCTGCGGTTTGGCTTTGATAACCGGTAAGGAGTTTTTCTTTTATCTGGGCCAGTTGCTCCAACACTTCGTCTACCTGACGACGAAGTAGACGCAGATTATCCAGCCTTACGGTGCCATCACTGGCCGCCATTAAGGTGATACGCAGTCGTATTTCTTCTGCAGCCTGCCGGTAAGCTTGCTGCAATCCATTAAGCGCTTGAGCGTCTAGCTGGTTTGCTTCCTTTCTTGCCTTGTTGCTGGCTTTTTTTATGGCGGCTTTGCGCTGCGCTGGTGTCATCAGTTGCCGCCTCTGGTGGAGATAGTCGTGGCGCTTTCTCCTTTGGGCGCATTGTTAGGGGTGACATTGACGGTTGGTTTTTTGTTGCTGGTTTCTTCCGGTTTTTTGTCTGTCGTCTTTTCTGGATAAGGATTGTGCGTGTTGTCTTGTTCTTTTAGCTTGGCTTTTACCCGGGAGACATCGAGCCCCGCTTCTTCCCACACCATGTCTTGTGGTGTGCCCATAGCCTGAAGCTTGAGCGCTCTGTCTGCTCTCTGGTTTTTGGTTTCGGTGTTGCGCTCTGCGAATTCAATGGTGAAGTCGCTGGCATCGGGGTTGATGCCCTGAAGTAATAGATCAAGATAGAACCCCTCACGGTATGCCTGGCTGATCATATCCTGCAGGCTGTCGACTTCCTGGTAGTAGTCCGCTTTCAAGTCTTCCAGAACATCACGGGCGAGGTCTTCCACGTAACCGAATAAACCTTTTGGCGCTGGAGAACCGGCAAAGAAGGTATCTAGCAGGTAGGAAACATCCGCGATTTGATCAAGGTTGGCATCGCCTTGAATGGCGTTCACGGCACCTTTTTTATTCATAAAGAAGTCGGTTTGAACTTGCCCGGCATTGCTTTCTACTTCTTGCTTGTATTCCTGCATTTCGGGAGCGGTATAACCTTCAAGCACATGCGCCAATTTTTGAGGAGCACGATGGCGACGACGAATCACCAGATCTTCTTCTGTCATGGTGAGTTTTTGCCAGATGGTGCGGGTGGCATCCAGATAAGGCCGCCCCAGAGAACCCATGTCGTCAAAGTTGTCCGGCTCCAGTCGTACCATTGTGAGTTGCCAGAATGAAAAACGAGCCAGCTCTTTTCCGGTGAGCGGGTCTACTTGTTTGTACGCTTCCTGCATATCTTTAAAGCGGCCTGTTCCATCTACCCTGGGAACAATGGTTTCTGATGGCATACGGATACCGCCGCATATTTTCATATCTGAACTGAGCACCCACTGAATAGGCAAATTGCCTTCCATGGCCGCGCCCCGGGCATCGGAGAATAGTTTGTTGCGATTGTTCAGTTGCACCCGCTGGCAGAACTGCTGCCAGAGTTTTGTTATCCGTTTGTTCTCTTTGCCTTTCCACTTGAGCATTAGGCCGCCTTTGGTGACATCGCGGGCCATGCGTTTGTGAATTTGTTTGATCCGGCCATCCGTCTTATCCATATACCGTAAGTGGAGGATGGATTGACGCAGGTCAGGATCAACATGCATCTGGTTGTAGAGGTGCTTGATGCTGTTTTCGGGAGTGGCGATCTGGCCACGGCTTTGCCGCTGGCGATCGTATTCTGCATTCATGGCAAGGGCTTCTTTGTACTCTGCGCCGATGCGATTCCCGAATAGTTGGGGGAGTTTGAATTTCATAGAGCGCCTCCTATCAGATCAAGAGGCGACTGACCTAGCAGCTGCGCCCGTGTTTGTTTGCGGGTTGAGATAACGGTTTGCACATGGCACTCGCCCCGGGTAACAAAACCCCAGACCATGGCCATGAAGGCATCGAACAGGTCATCGCCGATGGTGCGTTTGACCATTTTGTAGCTGGCGTATGCACCTTTGGTGGGTACGGATTTGATATTGACCAACTGACGACAGAGTAATTGCATGTCTGCCATTACCGGATCAGAGCTGTCGTCATCATCCATCATGGGAATAGCGACCCGGCTGTTGTTAAACAGACTGCTGACCGCTGAAGCCATTTGATGTTTGGTCATGCCTTCAAAGCGAATAGGAGAAAACGGCCATTCTGGCCAGGTGCTGGCGGTGGATTCACCACCACCGATGGCGCGGCGATCAACAGGGGTTAAACCTTCAAAGAAAAGACGGTCACAACAGGCAGTCATCATGCCGACACCGTAGGCATCACCAAGAGCATAATCAGGTCGGAAGTATTTCCAGAGGGTGACAATATCCTGCATGACAGTCGCTTCATCGGTACCCGCTGACCATGTACGACAAAAGATGGGTACCACAAAGCCTGAGATTTCTTCACCGACCACCAGGGCGTGTTTTGACGCTGCGGGATCTTCACCATGGCCGGAGGCATCGTAACCGAAACTGATCAGGCCCCGTTTTTTGTATTCCACTCCCGGAACGGCCTCTTCTATTTTGATTTGTGCAGCAATGCCACGGACTTTGGCTTTTTGCAGCCACTTTTCCCAGATCAGGTTTCGGGCTGCGACGTTTTTGCAGAGGAGCTGGCGGATAAACTCTTCAGGAGCCAGCTGGTCTCTCATATCCATGATGAATTGTTCGTTGAGAATGCCGAGCTCTATGCCCAGATAGCAATCAACGATGGGAAGGATTTTGTATTTGCCGGATTCCACCATTTCTGAAAGCGTGTCAGCTCCTTTGAACACACCAGTGATACGGATGATGGGTTTATTGACCGCTTTCTTGCTGGCACCCATACGGCGGGTTGCGCCCATGGTCAGCAGGAAGCGGGAGTACAAACGCTCCGGTGGCATGTCGTCCACTTCTTCCAGGCTGGCAATGGTTAAATCAGAACCGTCTACCTGAGCCATGATGCCAAAAGCACCCGCTTTGCTGCGGTTGCTGAATTGGTAGGAAGCGTCTGCCATCTGTTTTCTACCTGCTTTATATAGGAGGAAGTTTTCCAGAATGGCAGAGCGGCGTATGGCATCGGTGTGATAGGTCAGGTTAGTGATGGACTGGGCTTCTCTTGGAGCAACAACTCCAAGCTCCTGATCGGAGTGGGTGGCCATGTATTCCTGAATCCACATTTCCTTAACGGCGGTTTTGCCAGTACGACGGCAGGAGAAGTCGAGCGTGTTGTCGTTTTCGTCCATGTCGATCATCTTTAAGACCTGCATGGAGTCGAGCTCAACGTTATGCACATGTTTGTGCCACATGGCATGGTCGCCCGCATAACGCTGGATTTCACGTTCGGAGACCTGGCAAAGTTCGAGGCGCTGAGCAGCGCTAAGACGTTGAGCCATTTACCACCTCAGCTTCAATATCTTTGGGTTCGCCGTCGTCTTGTTGGTGTTCAATGAGAATTGGGTCCTGACTGGCTCTTAATTGAGAGCGGCCAATCTTGTGACGCAGATCGGAGAGTTGATTCTCCATTTTCTTGCGGTATTCCTGCGCTGATTCTTTTTCTTCCTCTTCCTGCTGTAACTGGCCTTGCTGGATTCCCTGATCCGCTTGAATTTTTGGCGTCATGTTGAGGTCAGCCAGAGAAAGATTGTTGCGACCAATCATTTCCATCATCGGTTTGAGAAGTGGGTGGGCTTTTATTTCTTCAATGGTCCGTACTTCACCAGTTGCTGAATCTGCGTATCTGGCAATGCTGCAATTACCGTCTTTATCAAACCCAAAGGCCGGATTTTTTAAGGCAACGCCATCAGCAATTAATGCCTGCATCATGTCCTGCAATATGGCCATAAAATTAGCCTGGTTAATGGCATGCAGGTCTTGAAGTGCAGTAGGGTCGCCAGATTCCATTGCAACCAAAACCCGCAACATTAAATCGGATCGTTTAAGGCAGGCGATTTGTTGAGAGCAGTAATCGCGATCTACATCACAGGTTTTGCAGTGCGGATATTTGTCAGGCTTTGCCGGAAAGTACATGGCGGTTTTAGACGATGCACCATGCTTCATGGCATTGAATCTGGTAATACGTGCTTCTTCTGGCGTTGGATGCCCTGCCAGATTTGCAGCTGATGCTGCTTTGCCTTGGTTGGTTTTTGGTCCGGTTGCTTTCAGGTGAGCATTGAATAAACCCACCTGCCAATGAACTTGCGGGCTCTCGCTTTCACATTCCGGGCAGGATGAATAATACCGGTAAGGGTGCGCACGCTCTGGAGCAGATTCCGTGCGTGTCGGTTTGGCGTCAAAGGTCTTTTTACAATCAGCACAGCGGAAGGTCACCGAACCCGCTGGCTCAACAGGCACTGGTTTCATAGTGCCATGATTTCAATCAATGGACGACAGTAAAAGGGAACACTATGTCGCGGAAACTACTAATGCAGGTCGTCCACGTTGGGGCTTTACAAGGTCTAGGGGGATGGGTACTATTAGCGCCGCTCTGGTTCGCAGTGAGTTGTGAACGGGGAGCCATTTTACTCTTTAAGCCTTTGCGAAAGGTTTGAAGAAACGGGTCGTTAGCTCAGTTGGTAGAGCAGTTGGCTTTTAACCAATTGGTCGAAGGTTCGAATCCTTCACGACCCACCATTTTCGTCTTGTCGAAAACGATCCAGGCAAACAATCTCTGGGTAAAGAATTGAGCGTGTGTTTTGTTTATATAGCCGTTGACAACCTTTTTTGTCAGCGGCTTTTTTTGTCTGCAGCTTTTATAATTAATGAAGTTTCAACTGAGGTCTGGTGGTTCTAATAATCAGATCTTTCAAGATTAACGTCCCCGTTCTAAATTTGCCAAACAGTGTCATCTGGTGCATTCGGTAAAGGCTGATGTAAAACCACTTGGCCAATGTTCCCTCAATCATCATATCACCGGTAATGGCGCCCATAAGGTTGCCCACGGCACTAAAACGGCTCAGGGAAATCAGTGAACCGTAATCCTTATAGTTAAACTCCAGAGATTGGTTGCCATCCTTCACTTGGCTGATCAGGCTTTTAGCCAAAAGAGAGGCTTGCTGATGGGCAGCCTGCGCTCTGGGCGGAATGGTAACGCTTTCGCCGTTATTGGTCAGTGTGCAGCTTGCACAATCGCCCATGGCGTAAATCTGGTCATCCTGTGTGGTTTGTAGAGTCGGCTTGACGATTAGCTGGTTGATGCGATTACTCTCAAGCCCTGCGATCTGGTTAAGGAATTCCGGTGCCTTGATGCCCGCTGCCCAGATGCGAATATCGGACTCAATGAACTCTTCATCTCGAGTGAGCAAACCATTGGATTTAATCTCGCTGACCAGTTGCCCGGTCCTTACTCGAATGCCCATCTTCAGCAGCTGTTTGTGAACACTGCTGCTGATGCGCTCCGGCAGCGCGGGCAGAATTCTTTCCCCACCTTCAATAATGGTCACTTCCAGGTTTTCCGGCTTAATAGCATCAAGGCCGTAATGAGCCAGTTCAATGGCGGCATAGTGCAGTTCAGCCGCGAGCTCTACGCCCGTGGCGCCCGCACCAATAATGGCAATACGAAGTTTTGATACATCATCTTCACAGGCCTGAGCGTGCTGATAATGATTGATAAGCGTCGTATGAATTCGTTCAGCCTGTTTTCGGTTATCAAGGAAAAGGCAGTGTTCTTTTGCACCCGCTGTATTGAAATCGTTGGCCGTACTACCAACAGAAATAACCAGTTGGTCGTATTCCAGTGTTCTGGCAGGCACAACTTGACGGTTTTGCTCATCAATAATAGGGCCGAGGCTGATGGATTTATTGCCCCGGTTTAAACTCGCCATTCGCCCGGGAATAAAACGGAAGTGATTCCATTTGGCTTGAGCCAGATAACTGAGTTCATCTTCAAAGGCGTTGAGCGATCCGGCAGCCACTTCGTGAAGGAGAGGTTTCCAGAAGTGGGTGTTCTGTGCATCCACCAACGTAATATCTGCCAGACCTTTCTTGCCCAGCTTTTTTCCAAGACGGGTTGCCAGCTCAAGCCCACCGGCACCGCCACCCACGATCACGATTCTATGCTTCTTATGTTTCACCGTTGCTCCAGCAATTATTTTTGTTCTTTATACGTTTACGTCGATTCAGGATGGAATAATCAGGTAACCAATAAACTGACTCAGCCCACCGAGCAGCAGGATAATGACAGTCAACCAAAACATGAGGCGCAAAGGTTTGAACGGTGGTCGCTCCACTTCATTAATGCCGCTCTGCAAATATTCATCCACTACGGCCTGATCTTCAGGGTAGAGTCGGCCACTATTGTTATTAGTGGAAGGCTTTGCTGTGTCTGAACTCATACTGATAACTCCCTTGTGGCACAACCAACATAGTATATTCTATGACTGGCGGAAAGAGGTGCGCTCCGGTATAAAAATAATACGTCTCAAAATTGTGGAATTAAATGTGAAGCTCAACAGGGATGTGATTAGCCTTGCAATTAAGCAATGGTTTTATCAATGGTATCGAGGGGTTAAGGAATTTGCGCGTTATGGGGTTCATCTCCGATTTTTACTGCCCTGGCTCTGGCTGAAACTGAGTTACCTTCTGGACAGTCCCTACGCAGTCAGCCGACGCTACCAGCGGCAACAACAAGCAGCTGATTTATACGTCTATGGTGAAACACCACTGGAAACGCTGGAGGAGATAGCTGAACGTTCATCTGTGAAGGCTGCAGATCATGTCTTTGAACTCGGTGCTGGCAGTGGTTTTACGGCTATTTGGTTGCACGGCGTTAAAAAATGTCGAGTCACCGCTGTGGAGCAAGTCCCTTTGTTTTGCTGGCGCTTGCTTAGAACCGTGAAGCGCATGGGTCTGAGTGCTGTTAGTGTCCGCTGTGAGAGTTATCTTCAAACATCGCTATCAGAGGCGACTGTTGTCTATCTATACGGCTCTAATCTTGAGGATGCGGTAATCACTGAATTGGCTGAACGTTTGGCTGAACTTCCTCAGGGTGTTCGATTAATTACTATCAGCTATCCGCTGACTGATTTCGTGGGGCAGGAAACGTTTGTGGTAACCGATCAGTTTTCTGCTCAGTTCGAGTGGGGTGAAGCAGAGGTGTTTATCCAAGAACGGATTTAGAACATTCTATGGAGAGAATAGAGCCTGCCGGTGATGCGATTACTGTACCTGATAATCAACTCAGGTGCGGGTGAATAGGATGTGGCATCAAACTGGTTATGAATGTATTGCCAGGTATTCTGGGCTTCTTGGATTGATTGCCCGGCATGGGTGTGTTGAGCCAGCGCCTGTTCAAAAGCCCTGAGTTGCCTGTCAAAACGCTTAACCATTGCATTGATTCTGAGCTGACTGCTATCAGTGTTCTCACCTTTTTTCTCAGAAACCAGCATCGCCAGATAATCTCGGGTGAGTTGTTGAATCAATAATGCCTGTTCAAGAAAAGGGTAGCTTGGCTGCCCTCCGGTGAGCCGCTGTCGCATGATCAAAAATTGATGATTCATCCTGACCAGAAAGCTCATCAATGTGTTTATGTTTGGTGAGTTTGATCCTGATGGTAAAGTGCTTAACCAGTCCAGGTGATTACTGGCTGTCAGCCACAGAGACTTAATATTTTTCAGCTGTGCGTTAAGGCTTTGATCTTCTATCTGTTGGGGGAGTGCATGTATGCCATTATCCAGAGTCTGGTGTGCTTGTTGAAGTGCCTCTCTGATATCTTGATCCAGAAAATCCAGCTGCAATAGGTAAACGTGAGAGATTACTTCGCTCAGCTCTATTTCCCGGTGAAGCAGCTGTTGTGCCGAGAATGTGATTGAGGTGTTATCAGATTTCACATTGACGCTAAACAGTAAGAAAAGCACAGCAAAAAAGTGAGTGGATTTGAAGGTCATGTGAAGTCCGTGTCGTAATCGGCTTTTGTACTGACTGCAACCGTCCATGGTTACAGCTGAGCTGTGTACTAAGCCGTGGAAGAATTCGCCTAACTAACTGTTACGACTGTTTTAACTGTTCTTTTAACTTATCCGGTACGCCAGTAATGATCAGCTGGTCATTGACTTCATCGTAGCGAATCTGTCCGCCCAGTAATTCACCATCAAAGGAAAGGCTGAGCCCCTTACTTCTTCCTGTATATCGCACTAGTTGGGTGAGCTTACGGCGCTCCGGTGACATGGGGCTATCCATGTCATAATCCCGGGTATTAACAAATTTGGCGAATTCATCCGGACCGGCTTCGCTTAAATAGCCAGTAAGTTCCTGCATAGAAAGGCTTTCCCCTTCATCTAGACGATTCTGACAATAATCATAAACCTGACGTTTAACCACGGTACGATTTTCGGCGACTGGCTCTTCCTGGCAGTACTCTTCCACCGCTTTGATCAGTGTATTGGCTTCGTCTTTACTGCTGCTGGTTTCGCTGCAGCCAATCACTTCTTGAAATACGTTGCTTAACCGTTTGCCGCCTTTCGGGCGAAGGAAGGAAAGGTATCGCCCTGCTTCCGTCTTTTTCTCCCAGTCAGTCATGTTCAGGCGGCAGGCCAGAGACATGCGGGCGGTGTCCAGATAGGAGGTGTCCTGAATGGTCAGGTCGTCAGTAATCGTAATGCTGTTTTGGCTGCTGAGCATGCAAAGTATGAGGTAACGGGTCAGCCCTTGCTGATAATCCGCAAAGAGTACATAGCCACCACTGATGGCGCCGGCTTCATTTAAACCTTCACAGAGGCGGGTTAACGTAGATGATGTGAGCGTGGCAAATGCAGCCGCCTGCTCTTCAGAGCTGGCTTCCGGAGATTGGTTGATATAGGTCTTCAGTGTGGCTGGAAACCCTTCTTCAGAGAGATCTGAAAACTGGCCGTAACACTTGTCCTGCTTTTTGTTGTAGGTTTGTAGCAGGTCATCTAGCACCAACTCGAGAGAGGGTGATGCGTTGAGGCTTTGTGTTGCCGGAAAGGCTTCAAGCTGGTCGCCGCTTTGGCCGTGATCCAGCTTGTGAACAATAATTTGTTTAATACTCATGGGTTACAGATAAGCTATTCAGGTAGTTTATTGTCATTATGGTACAGCGAATTACCCAACTAAAGGCAATTATTTAAAGAGCCGCTGATGAATTTTTGGCCATATCCAACATGCCCACAGGCTAATGAAGAATCCTAATAACCAGAACAATAGATATTGAAGAAAAGAGTGAGGTAAATCCTGAATAAATGGTGAAAGATAGTTTTTCGATTGCCAGATGACATACAGAGAAATTACGCCAGGAAAGACTTTGGTCGCCAGTCGTTTTTTAATGGTTCCATGATGATGTGAGAGCTTATTGCTGAGCATGGGTAAAAGGGATATGGCAATGCCAAATAATAGACCAGAAAAAAAGGCAAGGTGCTGGTAGGAGGGTGATTCGCCAGGTTGAATAGTTAAAATACCATGTGCTAAAAATGTGAGTAGACATGGTAGATGAACCAAGGCAAAAAGCAGTGCGAGCTGCCGGGGCGATGACAACCGGGTTATCCACCGACAAAACCGGGCTTCAAAACGGTAACTGAAAACGATAATGACCATCCCCAGTAAAAAACCAACAAGCACTTGTGAGAGATAGTGGACGCCCAGGTACAGTCTGGATAGGCCGATCGTAAAAATAAGTAAGATGGCAACGAACCGGAACAGTCTGGATGATATGGATACCGCCGCAGAACCCCAAAACACCATGGCATTTTGACTGTGCCCGGATGGCATTCCCCACTGATTTTCCCGCCAGCCATTGAACAGCTCCGGATAGTCCATATAAGGGCGGGATGAGAGAATAAACTGCTTCAAACCAGTAAATATGGCAGTGCTAAATAGTGTCAGGCAAGACAGCCGTGCTGCCAGCGCAGTACACCCACACCAGAAAAGAATGGCGCAGAATAGCAGATAGAACTCGCTATAGGCGCATTCAGAAATAACGCGAAGTCCGTCGTCAAAGGGTTTGAGGTGAACCTGCAGAAAGGCAATGAGTTGGCTTGAATCAGACATTATTTTTCCGGGAAATGCGTTGGAAAAAGTGAGTGAAGACATCGGCAGACCTGACGGTCAAGGGATTGCTGGTTAAGATCAAACCTTGCAAACACTTGAATGCTTAAATAAAGCCCTAAAAGCTGGTGGGCATAGGATTCAATATTGTTATTTGGAAGGTTGTCAGAAAGCATGGGCTTACTTAACGCGGCTTTAAAACCATCAGTGAGTACTTTAATACCCTTATGCATCAAATCTTCAGACTCTTCAGGCAGTAAGTGTTGCTCATGGCTGGCAGAGACCAGAAAGCAACAGCTGCGATAATTGAATTCGGTTTTATGGCGGTAGCCAGAGGTAAAAAAACGACGAAGCTGAATCAAAGACACGGCGTCGTGCAGATACTTGCTCACTCGCGGTTGAAGGTGCTTATCAATGTAATAAGACAGGGCACTCAAATACAATTGTTCCTTATTTTTAAAGTGATAATAAAGACTGCCCGGGTTCATTCCGGTTGCCTCTTCTAATTGTTTGAGAGAGCAGGCAGAGAACCCCATTAGCCAGAATTGATCCAGTGCCGCATTGATGGCTGTTGGAGGATCAATACAGCAGGTTCTTCCCATTCTTGCTTTTCCTCAGGTGCTGGGTACTGATATGCCCGCAAGTTGTTTACAGTGTTATTTTTAGATGCAGATATAAAATAGCAGAGTTTCTAAATACCGCACGCAGGAGCCAAATATGTCACTAACACCCTCTTACATGGTTGAGCTGGGTTTTTCTGCACCAGCATTTGAGCTTACTAATGTGTTTTCAGGCTTACCGACAAAATTGCAGGATGTGGCTGGAGAAAAAGGACTTCTGGTGATGTTTATCTGCAACCACTGCCCTTTTGTGATTCATCTTGAGCAAGCGCTGGTGGCGCTTGGCAAAGAGTTTTACGGTACAGGGCTGGGCATTGTTGCCATCAGTGCCAACGATGCTGAGAACTATCCACAGGATCGACCAGAGCTGATGGCGGAAAAACCGTATGGTTTCCCTTATCTCTATGATGAATCTCAGGAAGTGGCAAAAGCCTATAAAGCGGAATGCACGCCGGACTTTTTCCTTTTTGATGGTGACCTGAAGTGTGTATACCGAGGGCGCTTTGATGATTCAAAGCCGGGCAATGGTAAACCGGTGAGTGGCAGTGATTTGAGAGAAGCCATGACAGCGTTGCTGAAAGGTAAGCCGATCAACCAGAACCAGCAACCCAGTATGGGCTGTAATATCAAGTGGCGCTAGGTGGGTTGTTTTTCTGGTGGTTCCTCTGATAGTTCTTCTGATAAGTGCTTTGCCCCATGGCATTGATTTGCTGATTGATCATTTGATCAAACGCATTGAGTAATGGTTCATGAGCCTGTGGATCATTAACCGCTTCTCGCAGCAGTGCCACCGTTGCCTCCAGAGTTGATAGTGATTCTTTGCCCGGTGCTTTACGAATTCGGTAGTTAGACGCGGGTAAATCCTTCAACGCTATGCAGGGTAATGCCTGTAGCCAGAGATTGGTAAAATAGATTTTCTTGGCTTTGCGCCACGTACCGTCTAAAACAATAAGCACCTCAGGTTTCCCCTGCTCAAGGGCTTCATCACTGGTGATAGCGTGGTCACCCGGAAATAACAGATACGTTTTTCGTCCTTTCAACGCTGCCAGCAGCTCAGCGTTGTCCTCGAAATTCTCTCCGATGAAAATGGAGCAATTCTTAATACCGAGTTCAAGAATGCGGGCCGTATTCAGTGGGTGTCGAGTTTCTGTTGGGTGCTGGAGAATCACCAGATCCATGCAGGCCGTTTCTTCGCTAAGTGATTGGCAGAAGCACTGATTGAGTGGTCGGGTACAGCGCGGGCAAAGAGGTCTGGACATAATAGTATTTTTTATTTCTGTGAGCAGTCAAAAATGACTGCTCAGATAGAAACTGCAATTCAAGCATGCTTCATTTGAAAAATCAGTTTTTCAGCGGTGCAGTCAAAATCAAACATGGCGCGAATGATCGTTTGACCACTTTCATCAATGGTTTCAGACGTGATTTTGCAATTTCCGGAACCAATTTTAGCGGCTTCTACTTTCAAACCTTCCAGTTCGAAGTGCGCATTCACGCCGGAGAGGTTGATGGTCAGTACAGTATCGTCTTCGCGAATGACGGTACCTACTTCTACGCAGTTGCAGGCAATGCTTTCGAACTCGTCAGTATCTTGCATGATGTTAACCTTTAAAAACAACAAAGCCGGGCAGTGAGCCCGGCTTTTATTATTGATTGGATGATAACGAGGTATAAAAAATTACACCAGAATATTCATCACAAACATCGCCATCAGAGCGTTCATAATACAGATGCCGAACATGATCGGATAACGACGGCCATCAGTACCAACAACACCCAGAATACGGCCAGCGTATTGAATGGTAGAACCCATCAGGTAAATAGCAGGTGCCAGAATAGCGATATCACGAGCGTGCAGAGCACCCTCGTTCAGCAGGCCAACCGCAACACCCACAGCGCCGCCCATGGACATAACCGCAGCCATCAGAACCGCAGCGCCTTCACCAGGAACACCGAATACTGCCATCACTGGGCCAAAGACCACAGCCAGCAGGTTCAGAGCGCCGGTCAGGGACAGAATCTTGATGATAATAAAAGCCATCATGATGTTTGGGATGATACTACCAATCCCAATGCCCCAGCCTTTACGAGCGCCTTCAACGAAGACGTCAGTAATCATTTTCTTACTTTCTGGTGCAGCGCTCATGATTATTTCGCCTCCGCAGCTTGAGCTGAAACTTCTTTAGTGGCACTGGCTTTCTTGTCGATGGTCTTCAAGTAGAAGCGCATGACGTTGGCACCAACGATTTTGAAGATGAACATAACGATCAGAGCCAAGCCGATAGAGCCAGGCACGGCGGCGCCTGTTGTATCGGACAGGGTGAACAGGATCGCACCGGAGCCAAAGAAGTTCACGATCAGTGCACCACCAGAGAACTGGAATGCGGTAAAAATGTCTTTTTCTGTATCGTTCAGTTCACCTTCGTCGGACAGTGACTTGGTGATACCGGCGCCAACGTCAGTAGACTGAAGGCTGCCAATGATGGCCAGGCCAGTGGAGCCAGGAATACCCATCAGAGGACGCAGAAGTGGTGTCAGCATTTTCCGTGCTGCTTTTAGAGCGCCAAAGTGTTCCAGAACACTGATCATGCCCAGTGCAAACATGGCAGTAGGCACCAGACCCAGGGCAAACATGAATCCGTCGGCTGCGCCGCTACCGCCAACGCCACGGAATGTGGTTAAGCCACCAGTGGCATCTTTTAATACTTTACCAAAGCCACCGTTAAGGGTGGTGAAGTCAAAGACGCCATACCACTCTGTGGACTTAAGCAGTCCGGAAAAAAACACGACAGCAAATGCCAGCGCAATATAGGCTCCAATCGAAACCTTTTCCTGGTCATCAGTTTTCATCATTCCCCCCTGGGATGTTCACTCTAAAACCAGCAGATAAGGGTTTTATCCACAATATTCAAAAGCTTATAGAGGAGGGGGGGAAGTTAGAATCAGGGTTAGTCGTAGTATTTCGCACTATCGTTTCGGTAAATAGCGTAGGCGCAGACGATTGTAGAAAAAGACTGTTGTTATCGGAGGTTCGGTGATGTTTTTTGCGACTTTTGCCCTTTCTTTTCTGTTGAAATCTGGTGTTTTTCGTGGTGCGGCGATTTTGCTTTTTTCTGTTGAATTTCTGTTATAGGCTGCGGTCTAAGAAAAACTACTTATAGGCGAGTAACTATGTCAGAGAGTCCGTCATCGCTGCGCCGAAACGTCAATATGCTGGGTACCCTGCTCGGGGATGTTATCCGGGATCATAAAGGCGATGCTTTTTTCAATAAGATCGAAGCGATTCGTCAATTCTCCAAAGCGGCCAGAAGTGATGAAGGCCACGATGCTTCTGAAAACGCCGATCAGCAGGCACTGCTGGAGCTGCTCCACGAACTGCCCGATAACGAACTGACCCCCGTTGTACGTTCTTTCAGCCACTTCCTGAATCTCACCAACATTGCTGAACAGTACAACCTGGTGTCCCGGGAGTGTGAAGACAGTTATTGCGTGCCGGATCATTTTCAGGAACTCCTGAAAGCCCTCAAGCAAAAAGGCTTTTCTGATCAGCAAATTGCCGATAAGGCCGCAGAACTCGATATCGAGGTGGTGCTGACGGCGCACCCGACAGAAGTAACCCGTCGTACACTGATTCAAAAATACGAACAGATTTTTCAATGTCTGGATGAGTTGGACAACCCTTCTTTGGCAGAACGTGAACAGCAACGGGTGGAAGGTCGTATTCGCCAGCTAATCACACAAGCGTGGCACACATGGGAATTCCGCAGTAAGCGCCCAACACCAGTGGATGAAGCGAAGGGCGGCTTTGCCACCATTGAGCACTCATTGTGGTCTGCAGTGCCACAGTTTGTTCGCAAAATGGATGAACAGCTTCAGTCGTTTACTGGCGAGCGCCTGCCAATTGATGCGGTGCCGGTGCACTTCTCTTCCTGGATGGGCGGTGATCGTGACGGAAACCCATTTGTCACGTCCGAAGTGTCCCGGGAAGTATTGTTGCTCAGCCGTTGGATGGCCGCTGACTTATATCTCCGTGATTTAAAACCGCTGATCAGCGAACTCTCCATGAACGATTGCAGCGATGAGCTGCGTGAGTTGGCTGGGAATTCTCTGGAACCTTATTGGGAGGTTCTGAAAGACCTGCGGGAAAAACTGAAACACACCCGGCAGTGGTGCGAACGGGCGCTGGCTCGTCATGGCAGTGCCAATGAGTTACCAACGGCTGGCGTGCTGTTTGATAACGACGATCTGATCAAGCCTTTGCGCCTTTGCTATGAATCGCTGCACAGTTGTGGCCTTGGCATTATCGCGGATGGCCCACTGTTGGATGTGTTGCGCAGAGCTCATTGCTTTGGCTTAACGTTGATTAAGCTGGATATCCGTCAGGAGTCCAGCCGTCATACGCAGGTGTTTAGTGAGCTGACTAAATCACTCGGGCTGGGTGATTATGAACACTGGGAAGAGCTGGAGCGCCAGAGCTTTCTGTTGAAAGAACTACAAAATCCAAGACCACTGTTACCCCACAACTGGAAGCCCAGTGCCGATGTGCAGGAAGTGCTGGATACCTGTCGTGTGGTTGCCGCCGAAGGTGCGAAAGCACTGAACTGTTACGTGATATCCATGGCGAAAAAGCCATCGGATGTGCTGGCAGTGGCGCTGTTATTGAAAGAGTGTGGTGTGGATTTTGATATGCCCATCGCACCATTATTTGAAACGCTGGATGACTTGGATAACGCTCAGGAATGTATCCGTCATCTGTTGTCTTTACCGTGGTACCGCGGCTATTGCCACGGCGGCCAGATGGTAATGATTGGTTATTCAGATTCAGCAAAAGACGCTGGTTGGATGGCCGCGGCCTGGGCGCAATATCGCGCCATGGAAGCGGTCACCAAAGAATGTGCGGAAGCGGGTGTTCGTTTGACGCTGTTCCACGGTCGCGGCGGTACCATTGGCCGTGGTGGCGGCCCTGCACATGCGGCGATTCTTTCTCAGCCTCCGGGCTCAGTGAATAACCGCCTGCGAGTCACTGAACAGGGAGAAATGATTCGCTTCAAGTTTGGTTTCCCTCAGGTCGCCGTTCAAAGCCTGATGCTTTATGCCAGTGCGACATTGGAAGCCACGCTACTGCCGCCACCCACGCCTAAGCAGGAATGGCGGGATGTGATGGATCAGCTCTCTGAAGATTCCGTGAAGGTTTACCGTGGCATTGTGCGGGAAGAGCCGGATTTTGTGCCTTATTTTAGAGCCGTTACCCCTGAGTTGGAGTTGGGTAAGTTACCGCTGGGTTCTCGCCCGGCAAAACGTAAACCCAACGGTGGTGTGGAAAGTCTGCGGGCTATTCCATGGATTTTCGCCTGGACTCAGATACGACTGATGTTGCCTACCTGGTTAGGCTGTGGTCAGGCGCTGGCGACCGCCATCGAAAAAGATAACCGGGGCGTCATCGAAGATATGATGACCAACTGGCCATTCTTCAAGGCTCGTCTGGATATGCTGGAAATGGTGTTTATGAAAACCGATGCCCAGCTGGCGAAGTACTATGAAGATCAGCTGGTGCCGGAAAATCTTCGTTACCTTGGCGAACGTTTACGTCAGATGTTGTCTGATGCCATTGGTATTCTTTTGGATTTAAAAGGTGGCGATGAACTGATGTCTGGCAACCCTCAGACTCGGGAAGCCATTGCTCTGCGAAATCCTTATACCGATCCTCTGAACTTTTTGCAGGCAGAATTGCTGCAGCGAGTTCGTGCTGAGAGCTCTGATGAAGATGAAAAGCTGAGTGAAGCGCTTGAGCAGGCATTAATGGTCACCATGGCAGGTATTGCCGCAGGCATGCGCAATACTGGCTGATCGGTTCAAATTCGCAACTGTTTCAAGTTAAGATGGCCTGACAATAAAAAGAATACAAGTCAGGGCATCTTAAGTAGTTAACCACATGAAATCATATTTTCTGACTAAGTGGGCTGTTACTAAGCTTACTCCGATGTGCCCGGCACAGTAACCAACCGCTAAGTCAGAATATTCGATTTCATATGATCGGGTACTTAGGAACTGTCACAAAATAACTTCCACATTTAACCAGAACCGATGTCCGTTTACCGTAAAAGCCTCGCTGCTTGCGCTTTTATGGTAAACGGTAAACGCTTCTCTGAGGAGTGAAGTTATTCAGGGTCAATTCCATATGAGCTTTTATTGTTCAGTGAAGAGCTTTGCGTATTCCCTTTGGTAATCACCATCTATCTTTAGCAGGTCTTTTTTAACTTTGACCAAGGTGTCCTTCAGTTGAACAGCCTTAGATTGGGTGATGTGGAGTGGTTCAGAACGTTGAGTAGTTTCTGGCCTGTCTATAGCTGACAAGGCAAAGTCATTTTTACCTGAAAACAATAAGGGTTCAGAATCTGGCTGAGGAAGGTTGTTGTCTTTGTTTTTTGGCGATTCTTGCTTAATGCCCCCCAAGCTGGTTTCGAGGTTTTTGATATCCTTTTCAAGCAGATCGATATCGTTCTGACAGGGTTTTTTAAATTCTGCTGATCTTGGTAGTTTTGTGGAATGGTCTAAAGGTTGCTTCCTTTTTTTATTTGACGGCTTTGTTCTTCTTGCCTGGCTATTTGAGTTTTCTTGTTCCGTTTTAGATGGATCTGTATTTAACCCCATTAGTGCCATTGTGTGATAAGCATTCTCGGTTGCGCTATTTAAGTCGATTTCGGCCATTCTTTTTTCAAAATTCATGCTCTCGTTGCTGAAATAGTCCCGCAGTAATTCAAGCTTGTTGCGAACTTCTGATAATTCAGTGATCAGTTTTATTTCAATTGATTTATCAGGGTGGGTTACATAATTATCTGCATCGTCTATCGTATTTTTCAGAGTTATTTCGATATCCGATACTTCTTTGTGTATTTCTGATAGGCAATCCTGTGCTTCTTTTTTAGCAAAGGCTTCGGATGAAACGTTTTTTTCAATATTGGTCATCCTCGTTGTTCGAAGAGATGATCCTATATCATTATCTAGTGGTTCCGATAGTAGTTCCGATGAGTCTCTATAAGCACGCGCTTCGGATTGCTCCCCCCCCTTTCTGCTCATCTTAAGAATGGACATATCCAGTCTGTGTTGAGGGGTTTTTCCTCTACCGGAAATAGCCCGGCTGGAAATATCTCTCCTTGCATGTTGGGGGGGATTAAGTTCGCTTGTTTTCACCTTCAAACTGGCGTTTGACGGATGAGCAGCCAGATGCCTGTTATTGCGATGTACCGGTTTTGGGATTATAGAGAGGTTTACGTCATCTGTACGATTATCGAGCACTTTAGTAAAGCGGTGATCAGAAGAATTTATCATTTTATATCTCACTTTATATAATTGAACAGACTGCGTAACTATGACAATAGTCTATTACCAAATGATTGGTTTTAGTGACTTGAAAAGCTATCGGACTATACTCAGTAATATTGATTTCACAGAGCTATACTGCACGTCCATATCTCGTCAAAACCCGCTGTTAGCGAAAGTGCTTCCCGAGCATTATCCGGAGCCAGTATGTCGCAGTCGTTTAATATCCTGAAACAACCCAAACCTTTCTATTTAATCTTTTTTATCGAACTGTGGGAGCGCTTTGGCTACTACGGCCTACAGGCGTTGTTATCGCTGTATCTGGTACAGAGTCTTGGGCTTGATGAAGACGACGCCTTTATCACGTTTGGTGCATTCAGCGCCCTGGTTTTCGGTTTTGTCTCGGTTGGCGGGTTTATTGGTGACAACCTGTTTGGCACCAAGAGAACGATGGTTCTTGGCGCGCTGGTGATGATGGCTGGCTACTTGATGATGGCGTTCTCTAAGAATGATCAATCCATTGTCTATCTGGCGCTTGGTGTTATTGCTGTTGGTAATGGGTTATTCAAGGCCAACCCTGCAAGTTTACTGGCTAAATGTTATGAAGAAGGCGACAGTCGCCTGGATGGCGCTTTTACCCTTTATTACATGTCTATTAACATTGGTTCCTTTATTTCAATGACCATGGTTCCCTACATAGCAGACTATTTTGGTTGGGGTATGGGCTTTCTGGTCAGTGCTATTGGACTATTTATTGCTGTCAGCAATTATTTCCTTATGCGTCACTGGGTGTCTGATTACGGGTCTAAACCCGATTTCAGCCCAGTGTCGTTAAAAATACATGTTTTGCTATACGCTGCAATTATCATTGCCTGTGGGTGCAGTGCTCTGGTGCTGAATTATTTAATGATGGCAAACATCCTGCTCGCTGTTGTGGGCACTGGCGCATTGATAAAATTCATAAAAGAAATTCTGGTGGCCAAAGGACATGATCGACGAAAGATGATTGTTGTTCTGGTGCTTATGCTGGAGGCCGTGGTGTTTTTTGTGATGTATATGCAGATGCCAACCTCTCTGAATTTCTTTGCTATCCAAAATGTGCAGCCAGTGTTGCTGGGCATTACGATCAATCCAGTCACTTTTCAATCCTTAAACCCATTCTGGATTATGGTTGCCAGCCCCATATTCGCCTGGCTTTATAATCGCACTGAGCAGGATGGCCACGGCTTGAGTATGCCGGGTAAATTTGCGCTCGGAATGTTATGCACTTCGCTCAGCTTCCTCGTTTTACCCATTGCGGCAAAGTTTGCGGATGATCTGGGTGTTGTTTCATCATCCTGGTTGGTTCTGAGTTATCTGTTTCAAGCGATGGGTGAGTTGTTGATCAGTGGTCTCGGGTTGGCAATGATTGCCCAACTTGTACCCTCGCGCCTTCACGGCTTTATTATGGGTATCTGGTTTCTCACCAGTTCTGCAGCTTCGGTCATTGCTGGTCATGTCGCGGGGATGACGGCGTTAGACGACGATGAGGTGTTAACCGCCCTTGATACCTTGCCCATCTACAGTGATTTTTTCACTCGCATGGGCGTTATATCCCTTGGTGTTGCCATTTTGATGATGCTGTTTGCCCGTAAACTGCACCGGATGATTGTAGAGGAATGAAAAGCACAGACCCTAATTAAGTAGACTACCCTGTATGGGTCTTAATACTATGAGGTCTATTGATATGCCATTTGTTTCTGTAAAAACGGTTAAGGGCGTGTTTAACGAGATTCAAAAGCAGGAAGTGATGGATGGTATTTCAGAACTGTTGGTCAAGGTAGCCGATGTGGGCAAAGACGGTTTTCAGGATGCTGTCTGGGTAGTGATTGAGGAACAGGAGCCGGGGAATTGGAATCAGGGAGGTGAGAGCATTGAGTTAGATGCTTCAAGGAAACGTCGGGGACGGTAATTTAATGTCAGCGTGTGTCTGAACTTTTCTCATTTTTGAGTATCTATGTCACCAAGCAATTCAGTGGAATGGATACTCTATGTCATGGAGTCAAAATCCTTACAATTCGATTATCATACAACGGGCGTTAGTCGTGTGGCTTCGCAGGCAGTACCCAGTAGCAGTCACTCATTCGGTACTTCAAATCCAAGTAAGCCGGTTGGTAATGCCTTTCATTCAATCAGTGGTCATTCTGTTCGCTCAGCTACAACGCCTTCACCGTATATGCCGAAGCTTGATGCAAATCAGTTGGGAGGGAGGCAAGTGAAAACAGAAAACCGGCATATTACTCTCCCTTCCTCAAATGTAATTGCCGTCGGGCAACATATAAACAAAGCTGCTGATAGCCATTGGTGTGACGCTATTGATACGGATGGTCATCCCTTTATTTCATATGATGAGGGTATTTTCGGTGCTGATTCGCCAACAAGGCCCCACTCTCCTGATTTCGCGTCGGCGTGGGGTTATGAATCACCACGCTCATCATCTCCGCAGCTGAGCGATGGTTCAAGTAGTGGCTATGGCTCCTCTCGTAGGGGATCCCCCGCAAGCCCCATTGACAATCCTACTGAGTTTTGTCCAGCTTCGATCGCTGAAGTTCAGTCTGGTATTGCATCTTTACTGAGTGGTTGGAACAATCAGTCTGTTGTTCAAGGGTCCTTGATGGTACACAGACCCTCTGCCCCTGTTGAGAATAGTGACTCTGACTCTATGGGGTCATCAGCGTGTCGCTATGCTTCTGTTACAAGCGCCATGTCGCAGGAATCCACTGACAGTTATGTCTCATGTACCAGGCGTACAACAGCTCGTGAGTTCTTCGGAAGTGACAATGTAAAACTATTGCAACAGATCAAAGAGATGGGGTTTACAAATAAAGATATTGATGATGGCGTCCATTCTATTGTACGTACAAACCCATTTACCGTGATTCATAATAAACGGGAACTGATGGCGGCAGTGTTTCAAGGGTTGGTTGAAAAATATAAAACACAAGCGTCCACTGTCTTTTATGTGTTGCCATCACCTCTTCCTGCGCCGTCAGTGGTATTGGGGTCTCAGACGGCAAAATTAATAGAGAAAGCAAAAGAGTGGGGGCTTTCGGATGATTGCATTGCCATTGGTTTGAATTATTACTTTAACGCTCGGTGGGAAAGTGTTCCCTGGACTCTCCAGCAGCTGGTTGATTCGGCTGCGCAGGCCACAGCTTACAAAATATCTCATCCTGACGTTGGCACAATAATAGGCGGCAATAAAGATATTATCAGTATGTTGTTGGATTTAAGGGCGTTGGAATTCCCTAAGGAATGTACTTTGCAGGTGCTGACTTGTTTTGTGAAAGACAATCAGAAATACCCCAGACATGTTGCCGAAATAGTGGATTTTATGACAAGAAAAATTGGTGTGGGTGAGAGAGATCCATTTGAGTATGCTCCTTGGCAGCTTTGGCAATTTTGGCAGTTGAAATTTTAGTTTATTGGGCGGTTCTATTGCTACGAAGAAAAAATAACTCATTGATTTACTAACATTGGCTCTTCATTTAATATCTTTTCGCAAGTTAGTCTTACACTAATAATAAAAAATCAAAGCACACGAGTTTGATGTCCACATAAATAATAAAATCGTAGTGCTTTGCAGTAAAAGGCAGTCTCTATGAAGTGGTTTTCATTATTCCTCGGTTTATTCTGTTTTTCAGCTTTCGCTTCTGCGTCGGAAACTATTTCCCCAGACGCTGAAGCCGCTAAGATCAAACGTAAAAGCCTTAATTTTGCTGCCCCGGTATGGGCTGGTTATACGTACAATAATGGCACGGGACTTTATTGGGATCTTCTTAAAGAAGTGTATGAACCTCTTGGTTTTACATTGAACTTTAAGAGCTTGCCCTGGAACAGAAGCATGAAGTTGATGACGGAATATCGAACGGTGGATGGTGTTCCCGGAGAAGGGCTTGATTCTGATTATGAGCACCTGGTTTTTAGTAAATACCCGTTAGAGCCGGAGTATCTTGCCCTTGTGTATTCGCCAGGGGTAGTAGCCTCTTTTGAACGATACCCGTCACTCAGTGGGAAAGTGGTTGGCATGCGCGCCGGATACAATTTAGTACCGGAAGGTGAGCGTTATGGTGAATTTCAACTGAAAGAATTCACCAGCCTGCAAAAAGGCATGCAGTTATTAAAAGCCGGTGCAATAGATGTGCTGGTGGATGAATTTTCTGAAATAGATACCATCGCAGGTGAAAATAATATTAGTCTGGATCAGTTTGAAGTGACTGAGTTTGAAACCGGAGACTATTATTACATGTCGTTCAATGACAGCCCTGCCAACAAACCATTGGTGACGATTTTCGATGCCCGCATGGAGACACTGGCTAAAGAAGGTGTTCTAGAAGAACTTTATGCCCACTGGATGGTGGATATGCCTGAGCCTTTGGTAGCGTTGAGTGGTAATAGTAAGTAGTAACAGTGGGCAATAAATTGTTGCAAAAATATGAACACTATTTGACAGCATTGAGTTCCCTTGCTTTTTGCCCTGCTATAAGATGCTGGAATATAAAAGCTATAAAGCATGGGAAGGAATTATTGTGCCAGACGTAGTGATTAGTGGTACCGGGCTCTATACCCCGCCAGAGTCAATCAGCAATGATGAGTTGGTTGAAGCATTCAACACTTGGGTGGATCAGGAAAACGATCTGAATCGTGAAGCCATTGCTGCTGGTGAAGTTGAGCCGCTGGCAAAGAGTAGCAGTGAATTTATAGAAAAGGCTTCCGGCATTGTCAGCCGCTATGTTGTCAACCGGGATGGCGTTCTCGATCCTCAGCGAATGATCCCCCGGATTCCTGATCGATCAAATGATCAGATGTCCATTCAATGTGAAATGGCCATCCATGCTGCTCGGGGTGCCTTGGCGCAAGCGCAGGTGGATGCCACCGAAGTAGATATGGTTATCGTTGCCTGCTCCAATCTTCAGCGTGCTTATCCCGCCATTGCGGTAGAGATTCAGCATTATTTGGGCTGCGATGGTTACGGCTACGATATGAATGTGGCTTGTTCATCGGCGACCTTTGGTATTAAAGCGGCAGCCGATGCCATTCAAAGTGGTTCCGCAAAGCGGGTGTTGATGGTGAGCTCGGAGATCTGTTCTGGTCACCTGAATTTCCGTGATCGGGACAGTCACTTCATCTTCGGTGATGCTTGCACAGCCGTATTGTTGGAGCGTGAAGATCTGGTTCGTCGTAAAGACGGCTACAAAGTGGTTGGTTGTCATCTTTGGACTCAATTCTCCAACAATATCCGCAACAACTTCGGTTTCCTGAATCGTGGTGATGAAGAGGGTGTTGGGAAACTGGACAAACTGTTTATCCAGAACGGTAGAAAGGTGTTTAAAGAAGTCTGCCCGCAAGTGGCGAAGCACATCGCAGGTCATCTTGAGTCTTTGGAATTGGCTGCCAGTGATATGAGCCGGTTATGGCTTCATCAGGCCAATCTGAACATGAACCAGCTGGTTGCCCGCAAGCTTCTGGGGCGCGAGCCTACGGTGCAGGATGCACCGGTTATTCTAAATGAGTACGCTAATACCAGTTCTGCAGGTTCCATCATTGCTTTCCATAAGCATTCACTGGACCTTAAAGCCGGTGATAAAGGCGTGATTTGCTCCTTTGGTGCAGGTTATTCCATCGGAAGTGTGGTGGTTGAAAGGCAGTAAAGGTGGTCTTAGGTAAGACAGTCCAAGCTTGTCACCGGGCGTCAGGCTGTATATCCTTGTCGGCTTTTTAGAAGTTTGCGAATTATCCAGGCCAGACGTTGTCTAAATGCCTTTAACATAAACAGGCATAAGCATTGGCTTCGATGGCTGGCAACAGGAGATTTTCATGCGCGTAATTCTGCTGGGTGCGCCGGGCGCCGGTAAAGGGACTCAGGCTCAATTTATCATGGAAGAGTATGGGATTCCCCAGATCTCGACTGGCGATATGCTTCGTTCTGCTATCAAGAATGGTACTGAGCTGGGTAAAAAGGTGAAGGCAGTTATGGACTCCGGAGCTTTGGTTTCTGACGACATCATCATTGCACTAGTGAAAGAACGTATCACTGAAAATGATTGTGCACATGGCTTTCTGTTCGATGGCTTCCCCCGCACGATTCCTCAGGCTGAAGCCCTGCGTGATGCCGGTGTTGCCATTGATCACGTGGTTGAAATCGCTGTTGCCGACGAAGAAATCGTCAAGCGTATGAGTGGTCGTCGCGTGCACCCGGAAAGTGGCCGTACTTACCACGTGGTATTCAATCCACCTAAAGACGAAGGTAAGGACGACGTCACCGGCGAAGCACTGGTTCAACGTGCGGATGATGAAGAAGCAACCGTTCGCAAGCGCCTGAATGTTTACCATGATCAGACGGCACCACTGGTGGCCTTCTATCAGGAAATGGGCGGTGAAACCCGCTACAGCCGTATTGAAGGTGTAGGTTCTGTTGCTGATATCAAGCAGCAGGTGCTGGATGCCCTGAAGCCGGTAATTGCCTGAGAACCAATGGTTCTTGATTAAATAAGAAAAGCCGGAGTGTTTTGCACTGCCGGCTTTTTTGATTGTTTAAAAGAGATAGACTTAAAAACCATCATGAAAATCCTTGCACTGGATACCGCCACAGAAGCTTGTTCTGTTGCCCTGAATCTGGATGGTGAAGTGATTGAACACTTCGAGCTATCCCCCCGTCGCCACAGCCGTGACCTGTTGCCGATGGTTGAGTCACTGCTAGCCAAAGCCGGGGTAACACTTAAACAGCTTGATGCCATTGCCTTTGGCCGCGGCCCTGGTGCATTTACTGGTTTACGTGTGGCTACCGCCATGACTCAAGGGCTGGCTTATGCCGTCGACTTGCCGGTAATCCCGGTGTCCACACTGGCCGCTCTGGCACAGCAGGCGTACCGTGAACAAAATACATCCCACGTACTTAGCGCCATTGATGCCCGCATGAGCGAAGTCTACTGGGGTGCATATAAGGCAGAGAATGGCCTGATGACGCCAATGCTCGATGAGCAGGTGATTGCTCCGCAGCTGGTTTCTGCGCCGGTAATTGAAACCCAATGGTATGGCATTGGCACCGGCTGGGCTTTTCGGGAGCAAATGCCGGTAACGGTGTTTGATTGTGTGACGGAAACCTGGCCACGAGCTTACGATATAGCCCTGCTGGCTGCCGCCGACTTTACTATGGGTAAATTACTTCCAGCCGAGCAGGCCATGCCCGTTTACCTTCGGGATAAAGTGGCTCTGAAAAAGTCGGAACGTTAAGGCAGAGGACAACATAATGGATGCATTTCAGACGATCATTCTTGCCCTGATTCAGGGCATTACCGAGTTTTTGCCAATTTCAAGCTCTGGTCACCTTATCCTACCGGCACAACTCTTTGGCTGGACAGATCAGGGGCTGGCATTTGATGTAGCCGTTCATATGGGTACGCTAACGGCAGTCGTTGTTTATTTCTGGAAAGACCTGTTTGCCATCGCCAAAGACTGGCTGGGATCACTGGTGGGCAAAGGCTCAACCTTTAATAGCCGTTTGGGTTGGTACCTGATTTTTGCCACATTACCTGCAGTGGTTTTTGGTCTTGCCCTGAAAAGCATGGGGCTGGACGATGCCATGCGAACGGTAGCCGTCATCGCCGGTACTACACTGATCTTTGGTGCACTGCTGGGTTGGGCGGATGTGAAGGGTACTCATGTTCAACCGCTGGATAAAATGTCCTTTAAACAAGCCATGTTTATTGGTTTTGCCCAGGCGCTGGCGCTGATTCCCGGTACCTCGCGTTCTGGTATTACCATGACTGCGGCATTGATGATGGGCTTTACTCGTGACGCTGCTGCCCGTTTTTCATTCCTGTTATCCATTCCAGTCATAGTTGGTGCAGGCAGTTTGTTACTGCTGGATCTGGTAAAAAGCACGGTGCCGGTGGATTGGAATACGCTCGCTATGGGGACGGTGGTTTCAGCTATTAGTGCCTGGGTTTGCGTTTATTGCTTTTTATCATTTATTAACCGTATTGGTTTGATGCCATTTGTCGTTTATCGAATGATACTGGGTGTGGTGCTTTTAGGTTTCATTTTTGTGTAGTTCATAATTAACCAGATACCTTGAATTTAGGTAAATCAGATTTGGAACTTATCTACAGTGACTGTAGTCATATCTGAGTGCATTTGATTCAAGGTACTTTAGATGTTATCAAAAATGTTGCCCACAGATGATTGTTTCAGTGTCAGTTCGAGTACGTCGTCACTTAGCGACTTTGGAGAGCTGTGTTTAAAAGACCCTGTCAGTGAGTCCACTCAGCGGTTTGAAAGTTCTGGCTCCTTAAATGAGTTTCAGGACGCAGCAAATATTATTATTTCTTCTTACGCTAATACTGAAGTTGACGTTCAGGAACTTATAGATTTTCTCGCACCCAATGGGTTTACACTGCTTCATCTTCTTCCTCTGGCTAGTCAAGTTGAAGATGGGGATAAACAAGCGCTTCTTGATAACCTGACTGACAGCGAGGTGCAGCTATTACTCAATAAGGCAACAGAAAAACATTCTGTAGATAAGCTTAGTGTTGAATGTGCGGTCGGTCATAAAATGCCGCTTGCCAATGGCGATACACCACTGCATATTGCAATATTTATGGGATCAGAGCGTGTGTTTGAGATGCTCTTGGACATATTGTCTGATACAACATATGCAGATGAAACGACATCGTCAGAGGTCAGCATTCCATTAGAGGGTAACTATAATTGCCCTCGCAATAACACGGGAAATAATTATTTTAATTTGGCTGCAGGTCAAAGTCTGGGTATGTTGGAGCAATTATGTGACCATTTTCGTGGGCAGGAAGAATTCAATAGCTTCATAACCAATCAGACGAATAGTGGTAAAACGCCACTTCATCATGCTGCCAAAAGTCAGCATAAGGAGCGCTTGGAGGTTTTTGCCAAACTGCTTGTGGAGGGTGCAGAAGCTAGTATAGATATCGTAGATAATGACGGTAAAAAGCCTCTGGAATACCTGAGTTCATTACAAGATGACTTCCCAGAGCTTAAAGAGACAGTTATTCATTTTTTAAGTGCCGATGACGACGAGGGAAAGCGACAAGGAATTATAGATAGTTTGGATAATGCCTTCCAAACTATACAAAATGATCCTGAAATTGCCGTAGATAAGCCCAGAGTAATTATCCCTTGACGTTGAATAGGTTTAGTTAGCTTTTTTTGGAGAAAGTCTTTTTCTAAGTCGTGACGGCACTGCCATCAGCAGGAAGCTTATTAATAACACAGGCCATGATCCAAATATCATAAAGGGTGTTGTGCCTGACCTGAGCTCTGTTGTGGCGCTGAGTACTCCACTGTTAAATCGAGGAATGGTTTCAAGCACTTCACCTTTCTCGTTAATCAGTGCCGTAATACCATCATTGGTCGCACGAATCATAAAACGCCCGGTTTCCAGCGAACGCATGCGGGCAATCTGGAAATGTTGAACCGGGCCAATGGATTGACCAAACCAAGTGTCATTGCTGATGGTGACCAAAAGATCACTGTCGTTTGCTAATTGGGCAGCAAAGTCTGGATAAACCACTTCATAGCAAATGTAAGGTGCGATCTGTGCGTTTCCGGCTTTTAGTAATTCCTGTTCAGGGCTTCCCTTAGAGAAATCAGACATGGGCAGGTTGAAGAAATCAATCAATCCGCGAAGTGCAAACTCCATCGGTACATATTCACCAAAGGGCACCAACTGTTGTTTGAAGTACATACCTTCACCTTCGCCCATAGATAGAATACCGTTGTAATAGCGGGTTCTATCACCGGAGTTGTCATCTACGGGCATGCCGAGAATCAGAGCGCTGTTGTTCTGTTTGGCGTGCCTGTCCAGCTGGTTCATTAACCCTTTGGCACGGTTGTAGAACAGGGGAATGGCATTTTCGGGCCATATCACCAAATCCTGATCCCAGTGGCCCTCACTCAAATCCATATAGGTGTTAAGGGTGGATTGCACATAATCCGGGTTCCACTTTAAATTCTGGGGAATATTTCCCTGCACAGCGCTAAACGACAAAGTGCCGGTTTTCTCTGTCCACTGAACAGAAGACAGTGACCAGGCCACAGCCCAACACGCCATCAATGGCACTAGTGCCAAAAGGTTTTGTTTCTTCTGCGAGTTAGGAATCAACAACGTAGCAAGCAGGCAAATCGTAGCGGTGATTAACAGGCTTAGGCCGTAAGTTCCGGTTACAGGTGCTAATCCGGAAAAGGGTGTATCAATTAGGGTGTAGCCAAGCAACAGCCATGGGAACCCGGTAAACAACCAGCTGCGAACCCATTCAAACAATACCCACAGTCCGGCAAAAAGAAGTGCTTGCTGCCAGGGTTGCAATTTATTGCCGGTATTTGTTTTGCGTTGGTTTAGCCAACCATAAATCCAGAACAGCGGTAGAATCATTGCAGCCGAAACACCGGCGACAAACAGTGAAGTTAAAAGCCCTGCCAGCAGAGGCGATGCAGCACCAAATTCATGAATACTGACGTACACCCAGGATGTCCCCGCGCCAAACATGCCAAGTCCAAAAAGAAAACCGCACAGTGCAGTGACTTTTACGGGAAGGTTTCTACTGAGTAGAAAAATAGCGCCCACAGCCAGCATGGAGACCGGCCAGTAATCAAACGGGCTGAAGCCAAGGGGAATCAGAGCACCTGCTGCCAGAGACAGCAGGTAACGAACAGCATTCATTGAAGAGAAAGTGCGAGGCATTAGCAGGGCGTGACTCTCAGCAGTCGAATACGACGACCATCAGCGTTTAAAACATCAAAGCGGAAACCGGAGATTTCTACCGATTCACTGCGGGTTGGCATATGACCAAACTCCTGCATAACGATGCCACCGATAGTGTCAAACTCGTCATCCGGAAATTTGGTGATGAACTGCTCATTGAAATCTTCAATGGGCGTCAGGGCTTTTACAATGAAGGAGTGTTCAAGGTCATCCGCCGGTTTGATGTAAGAATCTTCATCCACATCAGTTTCATCTTCAATGTCACCGACGATCTGCTCCAGAACGTCTTCAATGGTCACCAGACCGGCAACACCACCAAATTCATCAATGACAATGGCCATATGATTGCGGTTAGTTCTGAATTCCCGCAGCAAAACATTGAGACGCTTACTTTCCGGAATAAACGTCGCCGGACGTAAGTGGTTCTTGATGTTGAACTTGCTGGTAGTGTTAAGAATCAGCGGCAGTAGATCTTTGGCGAGCAGAATACCAATCACTTCGTCTTTGGTATCGCCAATTACCGGAAAACGAGAGTGAGCGGACTCAATCACCTGTGGAAGAAATTCGGCAGGGTTCTGATCCTCATCAACGCAGACCATCTGGGAGCGGGGAATCATGATCTCCCGAACCTGCATGTCTGCTACCTGAACGGCGCCTTCGATAATGCTCAGTGCTTCATCATCCAGCATGCCTCGGGTTCCGGCATCCCGCAAAATAGTGAGCAGTGCATTGCGGTCTTTGGGATCGTGATTGAACATCCCGGTGATTTTTTCAACCCAGGAGGTTGACGAATGGTCGTCGCTCATTGCCCTCGTTCTTCATAAAAGTGCCATTGTCGTCTGGCAGTGTTGAGTTAAAGGTTATGATCCTGATACGGGTCAGGGTAACCGAGCTGTCGCAGAATGTCTGTCTCAAGAGATTCCATCGCTTCCGCTTCCTGATCCACTATATGATCATAGCCAAGCAGGTGAAGTGTGCCATGAACCATCATGTGCGCCCAGTGGGCATCGAGACTTTTTTTCTGCTCCATGGCTTCTTTTTCGACCACCGGAGCACAAACAATAAGATCGCCTAACAGTGGCAGCTCGAGCTCTGGCGGTAGGTCAGAAGGAAAAGACAATACATTGGTCGGCCCTTCTTTGCCTCGCCACTGACGATTCAGCTCTGCGCCTTCTTCAGCATCAACAATTAAAAGACTAATTTCAGCTTCTTCACGTTGGCTGCTTTTTGGGCAGCCTGTGACTGCGGCTGCTGCCCATTTTTCCAGATGGTTTTGATCCGGCAAGCGCTGGGAAGCACTGTTGATCATGATATCGACGTGCACTGTTGTCATTCTTCAGTGCCTTTATTAACGGGTTTACGGAACGGCGTTTTGTTTTTTTCTGCATGAACTTTCTGATCGTAACGATCATAGGCTTGCACAATGCGTTGTACGATTGGGTGACGGACGACGTCTTTTGCCGAGAACCAGGTAAAGCCAATACCTTCAACACCTTTCAATACTTCAATGGCACTTTTCAGACCCGATTGAGTGGCTTTTGGCAGATCGATCTGGGTGATATCGCCGGTGATCACCGCGGTGGAGCCAAAACCTATTCGGGTCAGAAACATTTTCATTTGTTCCTGCGTGGTGTTCTGGGATTCATCCAGAATAATAAACGAGTTGTTCAGGGTGCGCCCGCGCATATAGGCCAATGGCGCGACTTCAATCACGTTCTTTTCAATAAGCCGGTCAACCCGTTCAAAGCCAAGCATTTCATACAAAGCATCGTAAAGAGGGCGTAGGTAAGGGTCGATTTTCTGGGACAGATCACCCGGTAGGAAACCCAGTTTTTCGCCGGCTTCCACCGCTGGGCGAACCAACAGAATACGGCGAATCTGTTCTTCTTCTAACGCCTGTACTGCCGCTGCAACGGCTAGATAAGTTTTACCCGTACCGGCAGGACCAATACCAAAATTGATATCGTGCTGCAGAATGGATTTAACGTAGTTTTGTTGGTTGGGACCACGAGGGGTGATCAAACCTTTGCGGGTACGCAGGGAAATCAGTTTGTCTTCGGGTTCTTCGTGAATCCATTCAACAGTGGATTCCTGCAAAAACAGGTGAACGGTGTTTGGACCCAAAGGCTCATCTTTGCCGGTTTCTCTGAACAGGCGCTTGAGAATTTCTCCGGCAACCTCGGCGTTTTCCCCTTGCACGGCAAAGCTATTGCCCCGGTGGCGTATAGAAACCCCCAGGCGTTCTTCGATTTGCTTCAGGTGCTGATTGAATTGCCCACAGAGCTCGGCAAAACGCAATGGTTCGTCGGGTTCAAGAGAGAAACGGCAGATATTTTGGGAGGGTTCCTGGTGAGTGTCGGTATTCAAAGTCTGTGTCTGGCCTCTACGTCAATATGGCTATATTACAGGGTCGCTTTTGGCGGGTAAATAAGAAGGAGTGTGACGAAGATTTTCCTGAGAGGAAAAGATAAATATAAAAAAAGGAACTTTATTGCCGGAAAACAATCATTAACTCTAAATATTTCGCCAATTACTGTTGTCAGTATTGCTACATTAGGGTGGTTTTCAGTGCTGGGAATAAATGGACATAGAGGCAGCTATGAGATGGGTTTGGGTTATAAACCCTATAATGAGTCCAGTCATGATTGTTCGAACAAAGGAGTCTCGAAGAAAAAGCGAGCCAAAAAAGCCAGTGAATTTGAGAAAAGCCTAAATGGACGTAGTGTGGCTAAGACGGCTAGCCAACCGACTCCATCGTTTATCAAAGCAGTAAATTCTGACGGTGGTCGATTCCGGCCATTCTCAGAAATGACGTTATTGCAAAAGTTTGTTTTTGTGCTCAGTGTAATGCCAAACGTTTCTCAAGTGGGAGCCGGCAGTGCATCCTCACAAACGACTCTACAACCATATTCAAACAGCTTCCCTCAGAGCTATCGTTTTGATAGTGGAATCTGTGGCCTGAACAACATGACATCTCCTATGGCATTGCCAGAGCGAGTTCAGAGCAACACAACAGAGAAAATAAGTCAGCATCAGTCAGGTAAAGGTGCGAGTAAAGTCTCTAAGCCTCCCACATTGCTTGAGCAGATTGGTCCTGAAAAAAATGTGAAAAGGGTTTTCAAAAAATCCGATGAAGTTGAAGTGCCCTTTGGTTATCGACAAGCCTCTACAGTTTCTGTTCCTCTGGCCTATAAGTCGTTTTCCGAAAAGGAAATGGCTCTAAAGCAGTTGCATCATTGGATAAGCTCGGTTCAGAAGTCCATTGATAGCGACAATTACGGAGGTGGTAAACTATTTGGCCGCCTAGTGTATGACCCGGGCAGCGGCAAACTGACTATGCAGTCATCTCATAAATTTTGGCGGACACAAACATCCTGCTTCCAAGGGATGATTGATGAAGCAGAAGCGGAGTGGGACGCTCTAAAATCGATATTGGCATATCAAAAAAACACGGGGAACTATGATGAGTTTGCAAAGGAGCTTGAGGCTTCTGAGGCTGGTTTCATTGAGTCCTTGAGGGCAATTGCAGGCACTATGTATCCGGATTTGCTAAAGGCGAAAGAGACTCTTCGTGATGCAGGGAAGATCTTTGGCGTAAATTTTGATAATGAGTTAAATCATCACTTTCAATCAGACGTTGGCGCTCTGATTGAAGGGGATAAAAAGGTAGTGTTGCCCAGGGTCTCTACCGGGGTGATTGATTTATCTAAACACAAAACACCTATAGACCTTTTGAAACAACAATGGCAGAAGCTGCAAGCTTTTGAGGATAAGTTTGAGGAACATTATGGCGACCTGCAGCGTGCTTGCCTTGCCCGAGTGGCGGCTCAGAATAAAGAGTCTGAGCAGCATTGTAAGAAGCAGGAAAAAATAGATCGAGCCAGATTGATCAGAGGTCAGGTGGAAGCCCGTCAGAAAGAGGTGGAGGCGAATCGCAATTCATTTGGAATGAAAGCGCTTAAAACTGCGTCAATTGTATATGTTCGAGCATTGGCGGCTTTGGGCGTGACTTTAGCCGTTGCGGCCACAACGCCGAAGAAGTATCAGAGTTACCGAAGGCGAAGGGTTGAAATTAACACTGGGCAGATTATTCAAAAAATCGCAAAGCAGAGAGCGCAGGCTTTACACAATCTCGAAGAGCAGATGATACAGTGTGAAAAAGCTGCAGAAAGATCAAGACGCTCTCATATAAAATTCGATTTGCCGGAGGAGAATGATTCCTTTCAGACTTTCCCAAGTGGTTGGCGTGAGCCCAATGAGAATGACTTTAGTAAAAGGGATTATCGATATCCGAAGTTGTCAAAAAATGAAAGAAGAGCAAAAAAGCGAGAGGAGAATGGGAATAAGGCATCTGAAGCAGGTTCATTTTTGGACAAGGCCAAGCAGGTTTTGTTAAGCAAAAACAGTATTCCAGATTACCCATGGAATGAAGAGATTCCCTGGGGACACCAATGTATCAAGCCAATTTATGGTAAAAACAAGCATATTTTGGCCCATGCTTATTGTGATCTAAATAAGTTGGCTAATGGGAAAAGTAAAATATCAGATGCGGATATTAAGAAAATAAGAGAAGTTCATGAGTCAGGACGATATGTTCCTCATGAAACCAGTGCCGCTGGCTATAAATGCTTTGTGCACAACGGTTGGAAAATTTGGGAATTCAAGTTGAGTTCAAATAGAAGGTATTTAGGGTTTACCGTTAAGCCAAATCGAGAAGGTAAAGCCGCCGGGGTTAATGATTTGGTGGTCTTTGATAAAATTTTGTCCAAATAGGTAAGTGCACGAAGAAAGGGCTTGAGTCAGGTGTTTTTATCGATTTGGTCGAATGTCAAATCGATAAAAACACCTGTTTAGGCTTTTGTTACGCAGCACTTTCCAATTCGGATCGAATCAAAGCTCCTCGCAGGGAGTGTGGCAGTGCTTCTACAATTTCTACATCCGCAAAACGACCAATCAGGCGCGGATCGGTGCATTGGAAATTCACCACTCGGTTGCACTCTGTGCGACCAGAGAGTTGGCCTGGATCTTTCTTAGAGTAACCGGTCACCAGAATCTTCTGGGTGCTACCAACCAGTCGGCGGCTGATCTGAGCTACCTGCTGATTAATTCGATCCTGCAGAATCGCCAGTCGCTGCTTTTTGGTTTGTTCAGATACATCATCAGGCATATCAGAAGCGGGAGTGCCCGGACGTTTACTGTAGATAAAACTGAAGGAAGCGTCGAAGCCCACTTCGGCAATCAGGTTCATGGTGTCTTCGAAGTCCTGATCTGTCTCACCGGGGAAGCCGACGATAAAGTCTGAAGAAATACGCAAGTCTGGACGAATGGTCAGCAGCTGGCGGATTTTTCTCAGGTAATCATCAGAAGTGTGTTCCCGTTTCATCAACTGCAGAATACGATTAGAACCACTTTGCACTGGCAGGTGCAGATGGCTTACCAGTTCAGGGACTTCTGCGTAGACGTTGACCAGACTGTCGGAGAACTCAAGAGGGTGTGAGGTGGTGAAACGGATTCGATCGATGCCATCAATGGCAGCAACGAGGGTGATCAGTTCCGCCAGATCGCAAAAAGAGCCGTCGTGCTTTTCACCACGGAAGGCATTAACGTTCTGCCCTAGCAGGTTGATTTCCCGAACGCCTTTTTCCGCAAGGCCAAAGCATTCGGCAATGACATCATCCATTGGACGACTGATTTCGGCACCGCGGGTGTAAGGTACGATGCAGTAGGTGCAGTATTTGTCGCAACCTTCCATGATGGATACGAAGGCGCTTGGGCCATCCACACTGGGCTCTGGCAAGCGATCAAATTTCTCGATTTCCGGGAAGGTAACGTCTACCACGGGAATTTGATTGGATTTTGTTGCATCAATCATATCCGGCAAGCGGTGCAGGGTTTGTGGACCAAAGACCACGTCTACCTGGGGTGCGCGCTTGCGAATTTCTTCCCCTTCCTGACTGGCAACGCAGCCGCCTACACCAATGATCAGGTCCGGATTCTTTTCTTTCAGTTTGCGCCAGCGACCTAGCTGGTGGAAGAGCTTTTCCTGGGCTTTTTCCCGAACAGAACAGGTGTTGACCAGCAGTACATCGGCCTCTTCAGGATTGTCTGTCAGCTCCAGAGTATGGGTTTCGCCGAGCAGATCTGCAATACGGGCTGAATCGTACTCGTTCATCTGACAACCGTGGGTTTTGATATACAGTTTTTTGCTCATGTCACACTTTACTGGTTTGGGCTCGGGAATTTGAATCGGCTAAGACGCAGAACTCCGATCGGGCTCAAACCTACCGTTGAGGTTAAGCCTGCGGTTAATAAACCGAGCATTATAGCCGTCAGGCTGACAGTATGATAGTCACAGTGTCCCTCGGAAAAACAGTGGTACAGTCGTTAGACATCCCTAGACGTAGTGTTCAACGCTTAGCAAAGACCCTGTTTCAACTGAAGGTTTTCGCCCTTTGCGGTAGCGAAGACCTTGTTGAGATTCATGTTGAGGGGGAGCCGCTTCTTTTTTCATCACTTCATGGCTTTCATGAAAAATGATCTCAACGCTGGAATTTAAGATGGCTATCTGACTGATTAACGAGGTGAAGGATGCTGTGCCGTTCACTGATCTATGGAAAAAAGGTAATTTGAAACTCATGTCGGTTCTAAGGCCAACAGGGCTTGCTACTGCTTTCTTTTCTTCATAAATAGTCATTGTGCTCAATTTATATTCATCATGGGTAATATCAGTGAGTTGTCGTTTGAATGGTTCGGCACTGTAGATCAAATTGAGGCTGTAGTTATTGGCGCCAGCGCTGACAATGGAGCGTATTATGTTGAACACTTCTTGATTGGTGACACCGGCATTGACTAACGATCTTTTTATGGTGCGCAGGTCTTTGTTGGATGTGCCAAGTGTGAGTTCATAAAAAGCGAGGCCAGAGTGTTCGTCGATTGATAGTTTTGCTTTTATCGCCGAAGCGTGATCTTTGTTCCGCCAAAGGTTCTTCTGATATTTGAACGTTTGCGTATCCACCTCCATAGGATAACAGAAAAACCAGATATCCTGGCCATGTTCCCCTTGGCCCAGAATGTTGTTCGCGCTGACTAAGCTCACGTTTCCCATAGCGGAGAGCTCGATATATGAAGGCCCCTCGTGCTGACGGGAGAAAGTGCTATGGCTGTTCAGATCTCTGCATTTGTAGATATCACTATTAAGGAGCAACTCCAGGCTAGGCCAAAACCAGACTTCTGATTCAAGTTTGTCAGTCGCTGCCATGTGGCCACTGGCGACGCCAGCGCCGGCTTCAATCTCAAAGCTGCCGTTGAGGTTGAGCCAGCGTACTTTTTCTAAGGTGACTTGCTTTTGTTGATCATCATTTGTCTTGGTAGGCTTTACTATTGATGTGGACTCTATTGAGGCTGATTTTGCACATTCAGTAGCTATCTCTATATTCAGCGTTCCACCAAGTAGCGCCTCTAAGAACTTTTTTTCATTTTCAATATCAATAGTGAAACTTAATTGGCGTTTAAAACCGGCTTTAAGGCCTATGGATAATGATGTGTATAGAAAGGCGAAAGCGGTTCCGTCCGTTTTTTTCTCCTCGTTACTGTCCATCCAATAAGGATCCAGTGCAAACTCTGCACTGGGCTCGACGCAATATTCTATCGAAAACGCTGCGACCAACTCACCTTGAGTATTTCGTGTAATGATGATTTGAGCATGCTGACTTATCTCTACACCGGCAGAAAGCCACAGTGTGGTTAGGTCTTTTGCTGTTTCACTAAGACCTTGCAGAAACTCCAGAATACCGGCGAAAGGAAATAAATCAATTCTTGGGTTAATACTAGCGTTCCGGGCGTAGCACTTTTCTTCGCCCGGACGCATTTGCAGGAGTGTGTTCAATTCAAAGTTATGATGTCCAATTGCACCTAGCCTCTTGTTTGCTTTGTGAACGGGTTCGGTGGCAATGCTTTGTTCAAGGACAGTTTGCAACAGTGAGTCTATCCCTCGTATATCCTTTTCGGACATTCCTAACGATTGGGCAACTAACTGTTCGTCTGTATGGGATAGGTTACTGGGCGAAATCGTTGAAGGTAGCCCACTGTCGGTGGTCGCGATTTTGGAGCCAGGTTTTGCCACCAGATACGCAGTGTCAGTATTAAGGCCAAACATGGAGAAAGTAAGTAAAGGTGTTTTGGTACTACAGAGGCAATCTCCGGGTGTTTTATTCATTAACGCTTGTTTGTCTATGAGTTTAACGCTTCTTGACCAGATGCTTGTTTGATCTGAGTTATTCTTTCTAAGAATGAGATTGTTTTGGTTGGTGGAGGTGGTTTTCGTAATGCAATCATGTGCGCAGAGATCGACAGGGGGTAAGACTTTGCAATGGAGTTCCTTATTATATCATTTATTGGCTGAGCATCTGGAAAGAAGCAGTGTAGCTTGTCTACAGCCTTTGACCAGCAATTCCCGCTCTTTCCTGAACCCTAACAGCTGCAAGATGTACAGAGGAGGTAGAAAAACACAGCCCGCACAATTCTTCGACTAAAATTACTGATTAATCAATCTTTGTCGTCGGTATAGTTATGGGTACGGCCATTCAGAAAAATATCAGACATTTCAGTGCGTCTTACTTGATAAAAACAGTGTCCGATTGCTTTGAAAATATTCCAGACCACCGCCCTAATAAAAGCAGTATTCCCTTTGGTAATTTCCCAAAATCAGCTTTTGCAGTGATGCATCAAAAATTTGATTCGCTCCTGGGATTTGACGAAGAGCGGCTTGAGCCAAMCTGCTGTTATAACCTGGAAAAACTCTATCATGTTAAAGAGGGCAAAGTACCTTCTGATACGCGCATGAGGGAAGTCCTTGACCCGATAGATCCCGTGGAATTCAAGAAACCATTTAAAGAACTATTCTCGATCATTCAGCGTAACGGAGCCCTTCAGGGATACACCTTTAATTGTGGAAAGTTAAAAGACCATTACTTACTGCCCATTGACGGCRCCGGTCTTTTTTATTCAGACACCAGCCGTTGCGCTGATTGCTGCGTCAAGAATGAAGGGAAGAAAAATGAAACCTATTACCACAATATAATGGGTGGCTGCCTTGCTCATCCCAACAGAAAAACCGTTATTCCCTTGGCGCCTGAAGCTATTTGCCGCCAGGATGGTTCCACAAAAAATGATTGCGAGAAAGCCGCAATCAGACGGTTTTTGGCTCAGGTAAAAAAAGACCATCCTCGTCTACATCTGGTCATTCTTCTGGATGGCTTATACGCCGACAACCCTACGGTAGCAATGATCAAGGAGTTTGGATGGCACTACATTATCGTCGCAAAGGATGGAAATCATGTGGCACTTATCGAGGCCATGAATGCGCTTTATGATCAGGGCGAGGTCCATCATCATACCGTTGTTGATGCACCAAATAAGACGACACATAAATTCCGTTACGCTCATAACGTGCCACTCAATCTTCAAGATGATACTGAACACGTTAATGTGCTTGATTACATTGAAATCGACAAAAAAGGCATTCAGCACTTCTGGTGCTGGGTCAGCGATATTGAATTAACCAATAACACCGTTGAATCGGTGATGCGAGGTGGACGCTGCAGATGGCGCATTGAAAATGAAACGTTTAATACCCTGAAAAACCAAGGCTATCAACTTGAACATAGCTATGGGCATGGCGAAAAACACCTGGCTACGAATTTCGCCTACCTTACTTTCCTGGCGTTTCTGGTCGATCAGATCCAGGAACTGGCTTGTCCACAGTTTCAACAAGCGTTGAATAAACCAAAAAAACCGACACGTAAGCGACTTTGGCGAAAAATCACATCGTTCTTCCTGACGTTGAGAATTGACAGTTGGGGTAGCTTGTTTAGAGCAATTTCTCATGGGTCAAAAGCACAAGATATAGCTTTTGATTCATCGTGATTTACGAAACAGCCAGGTTTGATCGGGGTGACAATCATTTCCATACTGCAGAAATGTCTGTAGGTGTCTCATTGTTCTATCAAATAGTGCTTACGACAATTTTCTGATAATGGATTGTGTCGTATATTCATCGGGAGTGGCTGGGCTTTGACTGTCCGTTTCATATAGCGATATAGCGTTGATAGAGTCATAAAATACTTACCTTGTAATGCACTCCAGCAATACACTCTTTATGTTATGATCTGTGCCCATTTTTCTATCTGCTCTGCGGAGCTTGACGGGTAATAGAGATATATGTCGAAAACCCCAATATTCAAAGTAATCTTCCAAAACCAGGGCGAAGTGTTTGAGATTTATGCACGGCAGATTTTTCAAAGTGAGCTGTGGGGTTTTATTGAAGTAGAAGAGTTTGTCTTTGGTGAGCGCAGCCAGCTGTTGGTTGATCCGGGCGAAGAAAAACTGAAGGCTGCTTTTGAAGGCGTTAAGCGCAGCTATATTCCACTGAATACCATTATTCGGATCGATGAAGTGGAGAAAGAGGGCGCCGGTAAGGTGTCTGAAGCAAAGGGCGATAATGTTCGACCTTTTCCTGTGATGCCTCATCTGCCGGCAAGGGATTGATGACAATACCCCGCATTTTAGCGGGGTTTACAGCGTTTGTTTAGTGCGATCCTTAAACACAAAATAAAGCCCTGTGCCCATTAACAAGTTGCCAAGGCCGATCAGGTAACGGAATAAATCCAGCCTTAAATACCCCGCCAGAGTGCCTTCCGTACCAATAATCAGAGCACCAATGAAATAGCTGGCTACACCTGTGAGCACCAGCCAGCGCGCATTGTTATCGATGGCGTTGCGGAACACCGAATACACAATAATCAGCAGTAAAATGGTGTTCTGAAGGTCGCGGTAAATGATATCCATGCCATACCAGCGGGAGACTTCATACATCAGACAAATTCCCATGATCAGCTTTCCCCAGATGGGTTTGTTCCATGCTTTAGTGGAAACACCCAAGATGGTAGCAATGCCGATAAGTGGGGGTGCCATGTACATCGCAGCGTTGGACAGCATTTCATGGGGTGATGCCCAGATACTGGAAAAACCATAGCGCAAACTGCCAACAATGGAAGCAAGACCCATTAATATAAAGCCAATCAGTGCGGCGGTTGCAGAACCTTTATGAAGGTCGGCAAACGCTTTTTGCTGAGCCATCATAAAAACGGCAAACAGGCAGGCCAGAGCCAGAATAGCATCCGATAACGCCAGAGAACTCATTGTTAGCAAGTTGGTACAACCACACGTTCATTAACTGTTAAATTACCTTCGTCGTATGTTATACAAAATACGACGAAGGGTTTATATGATCAAGCGTCAAGCGAGTTTAGCAAAAGCCTTTTCTGCAGCATTGATAGTGGCATCTAACTCTGCCTGACCATGGGCAATGGAAATAAACCCGGCTTCGAAAGCAGAAGGCGCAAGGTAAACACCATTATCCAGCATGCCATGAAAAAATTTGGCGTAGCGATCAGCGTCGCAAGCCATGACTTGGGCAAAGCAGTCGACAGTTTCCTGCTCTGTGAAGAACAGCCCAAACATGCCACCTACCTGAGATGTGGTAAATGGAATGCCTGCTGCCTGTGCTTTTTCTTTCAGCCCTGCCAGCAGGGTGGCGGCTTTTTCAGTCAGGGTTTCATGGAAGCCGTGGGTGGACAGGTTTTCAAGCGTGGCCAGGCCTGCAGCCATGGCCAGCGGATTACCGGAAAGCGTACCCGCCTGATAAACCGGACCCAGAGGCGCCAAGTGTTCCATGATCTCTTTACGGCCGCCAAACGCGCCAACGGGTAAACCACCACCGATGATTTTACCCAGAGTGGTCAAATCGGGTTTCACACCGTAGTACTCTTGAGCGCCACCTAATGCCACACGAAAGCCGGTCATCACTTCATCGAAAATCAGAACCGTGTCGTACTCATCGCAGATCTTTCTCAAGCCTTCCAGAAACCCTGGGGCTGGTGGGATGCAGTTCATGTTGCCAGCAACAGGCTCGATGATAATGCAGGCAATCTCGTCGCCCATCTGGCGGAACGTGTCTTCCACTTCAGAAAGGTCGTTATAAGACAGTGTAATGGTTTTTTCTGCCAGTGCTGCGGGCACACCGGGTGAGTTAGGAACACCAAGAGTCAGTGCGCCAGAACCGGCTTTCACCAGCAGGGAGTCGGAGTGACCGTGATAACAGCCTTCAAACTTGACAATGCGATCCCGGCCAGTAAAGCCACGAGCCAGACGGATGGCACTCATGGTGGCTTCAGTGCCTGAGTTGACCATACGCAGCAGCTCCATGGACGGCACCATGTCACGAACCATTTTGGCCAGCCGCGTTTCCAACTCAGTGGGTGCGCCAAAGCTCAGTCCTGCCAACGCCTGGTCACGGACGGCGGCAATCACATCAGGGTGGTTATGGCCAAGAATCATCGGGCCCCAGGAACCGATGTAGTCGATGTACTCTTTGCCATCCACATCGTGGAGATGAGCGCCCCGGGCTTTTTTAAAGAAGATGGGCTTGCCCCCAACACCCTTGAAGGCTCTTACCGGAGAGTTTACACCTCCGGGAATTACAGTCTGGGCGTCTGCAAACAGGTCTTCTGAGCGAGACATCTGGATCATCCTTTATTCTGTTAGTGGAATCGCTTAAGCAGGTTGTTTATTAAACAGTCTGATAAATTGCTCTGAACGTTCTCTGATGTTCTGGGCTGCAAACAGGTTATTGACCACGGCTACCATGTCTGTGCCAGCAGCAATAACTTGGGGGGCATTGTCAACAGTGATTCCACCAATGGCAACCACGGGAATATCAAACTGTGTTTTTGCTTCGGTAATGATGGAAAGCTCTGCACTTTTAGCATCAGGCTTGGTGCGGGAAGGGAAGAATTTTCCGAAGGCAATATAGCTTGCGCCTTGTTCAGTAGCGATTCTGGCTTTATCCAGAGAGTTCTCGCAGCTGACACCTATGATGGCGTAGTCGCCCAGCTTTTCTCTGGCCAGGGCAATGCTTTCATCTTGTTGGCCAAGGTGAACGCCGTCTGCTTCAACGTCCAATGCCAGCTCAATATCATCATTAATTATCAGAAGGGCTTGATGCTGGTGGCAGAGCACTTTCAGGGCGCCAGCCTGACGAAGCCGCTTACCGGCATCCAGGCTTTTATCGCGGTACTGAAGCACCTTCATTCCGCCGGCTAAGGCCTGTTCCACCGTTTCGATCAGAATTCTGTCATCGGGCTGAAGCTGACTGTCGGTGACACCGTACAGGCCGTGAAATCTATGCATGGTCTATACCCAATCGCGAAATAACTGGCAGAATATACCAGCTTTCCCGGTGTCTTTTTAGCAAAAATCCGGCCTGCTTTGTATTTCGGCTTCGTTACCGGATGTTTCTTCCACGATTTCAGGCTCTCCCACTGAACAGAAAATGCCTGCTACCGTGTTACCCACTACATTCACCACGGTGCACCCTGCATCCATAATACGGTCTGTGGCGAGAATGATGGCCATGGCTTCCATAGGCAAGCCCATGGTCTGCAGTAATACGCCAGTGGATACAGCGGCACCGGCAGGTACGCCACCGGTGGCAATCGCCAGCAGCAGTGTGGTGAAACCCATAGTGACTAGTTCAACGATTGTCAGATCGATATTCCAGGCATTGGCAACAAAAACAGCGGCCACACTCATGTAAATAGCGGAGCCAGACATATTGATGGTGGCGCCAAGAGGGACGGTGAAGCTGGCAATGTGCTCAGGGACTTTAAACTTGTTAGTCAGGGTCTGATAGGTGATGGGAATGGATGCGTTAGAGCTGGCAGTGGAGACGGCAAACATTACCTGTTCTTTGGTATTCTGAATAAAAAATTTAGGTGATTTTTTCAGAACCAGACCAACCACTACTGGATAAATCACATACAACCACAGACACATGACGGCAATGCCTGTTGCCACATAGGAAAGAACACTGAGAATGCTGGCACCATTAAGGGTGGCTGCTAGTTTTGCAGTGAGGAAGAATACACCTATCGGAGCAAGGCTCATGACCATGCCAATCAGCTTCATCATGACGCTGTTAGCCAGCGAAAATGCATTACTGACACTGTGAGTCTCGTGATTCTCCAGCTTTTTGATGGCAACGCCAGTCATGATAGCGATGAAGAGAATCTGGAGAATATTACCTTCAACCACCGCCAGAAACGGGTTTACAGGTACAATGTTGATGATCATATTTAATATTGAAGGTAACTCGGCGCCGCTTGTTTGTGCGGCGTGTGCAATATAACCGAGATTGGCGTTGGAGCCAGGGGCAATGATCAAGGCAATAGCAATAGTTGAAATAATCGCCAGTATGGTATTGGTGATATAAATGCCAAAGGTCTTGGCACCGAGCTTTCCGACCTGAGCGATGTCATTCAAACTGCAGACAGCATGAACAATGGAAATAAAGATCAAAGGCACAACCAGCATTTTGATCATGGCCACAAACATACTTCCTACCGCATGAAACAGCCCATGCACTAAATAAGTTTGTGCTGCCCCATTTGGAGAGGCAAACAGTTGTATGAAGCAGCCTGACAGAACTCCCAGTGTCAGGGCTATTACTATCTGCGGGGCTAGATTCTTCTGATGCATACGCTCTCCAAAGTCAGTTAAAACCGATTCGCATATCCTGCTCCCTTACTCCTTAGAAGCATTTGTTAGAAACAAGTTCCAAGCAATTATTAATAATTGGTGTAATTTTATGGTAACCCGGATATTTCATAAAACCAAGCAGGTTCCGCCCAATCACTTGATATGATTGGGTCGACAAAAAGAAAGCTTCGGAAGAAGCAAACCGGAACCTGC
>NZ_LUTV01000005.1:617555-635142 GCF_001646945.1 Endozoicomonas ascidiicola | reverse complement strand
GCCTCAATCGGATGAGAGCATGGCTGAAGCTCGTCGCTGCCTGCAGGAACGCACGGCTAACGCACGATCGAATGATTTGGCAATACCTTACCGTGTTCGTATATATGGTGAGGCAAACTATCAGGCAAAGAGTTGGAAAGGACTGAATACACGTGTCATCTATAAAGCTGAAGTCAATCAGATGGGTGACAATCCTCGTTTTGTGGTGACATCCATAACAAACGCTTCAGCACAATGCATTTATGAACAGTTCTATTGTCCGAGGGGGCAGGATGAAAACTACATCAAACATCTGAAAAATGACCTGTCGTGTGATCGAACATCGGATATGAGTTTTCGGGCGAATGCGTTACGCATGTATTACGCATGCGCTGCCTATGTTTTGCATTATGAAATGAGAGCCATTGCGTTGAAGGGTACTGAGTTAGAGAAGGCACAGCCTTCAACAGTGATTGCCAAATTGTTCAAAATTGCTGTTAAGGTGGTGGAGTACAAAGATCGTGTGAAGTTACACCTGCCCAGCAGTAACCCAATGAAAGAGGTGCTGCAGCGAATTACAGAAACGTTTACTGCCCTGCCGTTCCCCAAACCGGGGTAACAGACACAACACTTTGAATAAAAGGCACGAAATTGAATCAGCAAAACAAGCTGAGGGTTCGTCATGCCAAATACTCGGAAAATCGATTATTTTATAGCGGTAAAAAGGTGCAGTTAAGCATGACCGAAAGGCAGAAGAGTTTGTTGCTATGCTCTGCAAGGATTTGTTTGTTCAAAAAAACATCACTTCTTCTGGCTTAGCAGCATTTATGAAATATCCGGGGTAAGGCACTATTTTAGATGGGATTTTCTGGTACGTGTGTTCGATTTCGGAAATCACTTATATGGAAGAAGCGAGAAGATATTGAAGTGGTGGTGGGGAAGACAGCGATTTGGCGAGACCGGATCTTTGGTTGTTTTTCCTATGTTGCCCATCAATACAAGAAATGTTGATTAAGCTTCTGGTTTGTCGCAAAACCACATACTTCTATTTCTTTGAACATTTGATGATATGCATTCCCACGTGAAGCGAGGTTGTCGCAAAAGCCCTGGTTCCCATGCTTTGCGTGGGAACCCACATTTCTAACTCATTGAAATTCAAGGGTATGCATTCCCACGCGAAGCATGGGAACGAGGTTTCTGGAGTTTTGCGACACCCTCGAAGCATGGGAACGAGATGTTTGGGGTTTTGCGATAATCTCGGAAGAAGTTAGGAGTTAATCTGTTGTCAACTCAAGCTTAAAATATAGCCAGCGAAGCGGCAATGGTGAACATAGTAAGCCCAACAAAAACTTCCAATATCTTCCATGAAATCGGTTTCTTGAATAAAGGAGACAGTAATCGTGCGCCATACCCAAGACTGAAGAAAAAGCAGAATGAAGCGGTCATAGCACCCAGACCAAATTGAAGCTGTTCACCTTCGAATTGGGTTGAGATAGAACCCAGCAATACGACAGTATCCAAGTAAACATGTGGGTTTAGCCAAGTGAATGCCAGGCAAGCGGCAGCTGTCTTCGATACAGATCCTGCAGAGACGGTGCTGTCTTCTAAAGAATGGGATTTGGTAAAAGCAGAGTGGAAACTCAGCAAACCATAAAACAGCAGAAAAGCAGCACCACCGTATCGAGCGAAGGTTTCGATTTGTGGGAATTCCTGCACAACTGCGCCAAAGCCAGCAACGCCCAATGCAATTAATAATGCGTCAGAAGTCGCACAAAGTAGGCAGATTAACAGTACATAGTGTTTTTTTATCCCCTGCTTTATAACGAAAGCATTTTGAGAGCCGATCGCAAGAATGAGGGAAAGGCCTAGAGAGAAACCGGATAAATAAGCGGACACAGTACAACCTGAATATTTTTGTCTTTAGGCTCTTCAGAGATACCTGTGGGTCATCTTATCAGACGACACTCCATCGCGTAACGGGATATCTCTATACCGCTAAGGATAGTGGTTTCTATCTCTCTAACCGTAAAGCCGAACTTCTCAAATAGAGGCTTTGAGAGCTCTGAGGCTGCAGTGGTGAGAAGCGTTTTTCCTGTATCTTTCAATTGATTCATCAAATGCTCTAGCAACATGGATGCAATACCTTTCCTGCCGTGTTCAGGGTGAACAAACAGTGAAGCAATTCGGCCGTTCTCTTCATTAGCGCCTTCAAATCCTGCAAAGCCAACAGGAATTCCGGCATTTTCTACAACAAAAATTGAGGATTTTTCGAGCCAGTCACCAAAATCAGATAGAGTGGAAAAGCTACCAGACCAAGCTTGAAGTTGATCGTTCCGGTAATAAGGTTTGCCCAATGTTTGGATGGAACTTTGATAGATCCCACATAGGAGTCCGGTGTCTTCTGGGCGCGAGGGACGAATAAAGTACGACATGTTGTTAACCCGATTTATTTTTTTAAATACTCTACTATTGACCTGTCTATAGGTACAGAGTTGGTACCACTCTTTGCTCATATGGAATAACCATGAGGCTATCCCAGCGTAAACTGACCGTTATCGAATGTTGTCGGCTGCCTGCTGTATTCAATGGGAGAAAAAATGCTTACTTATCTGGTTTACCTGCTTACCGGTGCATTAGGTGGCATTATTATTGGTGCACTGGGCAGTGGTAGCAGTCTGGTAATTTTACCGCTTCTGTCGTTTATTTTTTCTCATATTTTCCCCCATGACATTGCTATTAAAGCGGCCGTTGCAACGTGTCTGGCAGCGTTGGTGGTTGGCAGTGCTTCAGGGGCTGCCAGTTATTACCGGAAAGGTTTTTTTAACACCAAATTGATTATGTTGTGTTTACCAGGCGTGCTTGCGGGCGCTGTGATTGCACCGTTAACAACGCACTTGTTACCAGCAGCTTGGTTGAAATGGTACATCGGGCTATTTCTAATTTTGATCGCCTTATATAAATTGTGGAACGTCTATAAAGGTAAGTGGGCCGCTGTTCGGCCCGTTGAGCCTGTTTTGATTGTGTTGATGAGCATGGTTAGTGCTACGTTGAGCGGTATGGCTGGTGTTGCTCTGGGTATTCTGATGATTCCTTTTCTGTCTCGATACACTGATCACCATTCCGTATTGGGCACCAACCTGATCGTTGCTGTACCGTACTCTATTATTGGCAGTGCTGGGTATGTGGTTTCAGGTTTGCAAGTGCATGATTTTGGCACTAATTGGATGGCAGGGTATGTTTTTCTGCCGGCTTTTCTGACCATCGCCGTGACCATGGCAATCTTTCCACCGCTTGGGTTGAAACTGGTTCAAAACGTAAAACCGGTGATTGTGCAGAATATTTTTTATCTGTATTTGTTGTTGGCAGGTATCGGCATTCTGGTATGAAGAAACCTCTGCCAAATTCTGGCAGAGGTGATTATTTTAATGGCTATCTTTTACCGAGAGTACGATTTTACCGGTGTGCTTTTTCTCAAGAAACAGTGTTTGAGCAGCATCAATTTCTTTTAAAGGGAATGAGTGTGCGACCAGCGGTTTGATATTGCTGGTTTCGATATGGTGTACAAGATTGGCAAAAACCTCTGGCTCCAGTTTTGTACAGCCGAAAAAGCTCAAATCCTTCAGGTACAGTGTGCGGATATCCAGTTGCACCATTGGCCCGCCAATAGCACCTGCCACCGCATATCGACCGCCGGGCTTCATGACTTCCAGCAGATTTCCCCACTGTTCACCAGCGACCAGATCAATGACAACATCAACGCTGTCTTTGCCCAATGCTTCAATCAGGTTTTCTGAGCGGGAAACCGTTTGGTCTGCTCCCAGCTGTATCAGCTCTTCTGATTTTGCCGGGCTGGTCACTGCAATTACTTTTGCCCCCCTGGCTTTTGCCAGCTGAATGGCCGCGGAGCCCACGCCACCAGAAGCACCTGTTACCAGAACCGTGTCGCTGGACTTTACATTCGGTTTAGTGAGCAGGTTTTCTGCTGTGGAGTAAGAACAGGGAAAAGAAGCCAGTTCAATATCAGACAGTGGCGATTTAATTGAATAGACGCGATGTTCGACTTTTAAACTGACCTGAAAAAGGCATGACTGACCTACTTTTCTGCTATTAAAAACAGTGGATACAAAGGAGGAAACCAGCCATGCCCGTTGAACAGTTTATCACTACTGTCTTCTGCCTGATCGACGATTTAATCAAAGAACTCGTTCCATTACCTCTGAGAAGCCGCGGTTATCCACCAAAGCTTTCAGATAGTGAAGTGATCACCATGGAGGTCACCGGTGAATGGCTTGGACATCATGCTGATAAGCATATCTGGAAGTATTTTGCTCAACATTGGCGACACCTGTTTCCTGATATTCCATCACGGTCCACATTCGTCAAGCAGGCCGCTAACTTATGGGCCGTTAAACAGAAACTTCAGCAGCGACTCGTTCAGTTGATGCATGCTGATAATGCAGATATTCACCTGATTGACGGCTTTCCAATTGATGTCGCTGTAAGGACAAGAGCGCCCAGAAGCAAAGTCTTTAAAGGGGAGGCTGGCTACGGTTACTGTGCCTCAAAGAATAAGCATTTCTACGGAATTCAGGGGCATCTACTGGTTGAAGCTCGCGGTATTCCCGTTGGATTTACGCTGACTGCCGCTAATATTGATGAGCGTGACGCTGCTTATGACATGATGGATATCATTGCCGGACTTTTGTTAGGTGACAAAGGGTATATACGACCAGAGTTCAAAGAAGACTGCCGGGGGTTAGGTATCGACCTACAGACACCACTAAGAAAAAACATGAAAGATGATAGACCAAAGTCGTTTGTGAAATTAATCATGCGGGTACGACGGAGGATTGAAACAGTTATTGGCCAGCTGGCAGAACAATTTGAAATCGAAAGGTGCCGTTGTCGAGACAGGTGGCATATGACTTCGCGTATAGCCAGGAAGCTTTTGGCACACAATATGGGTTCATATCTGAATATCAGTGCAGGGAAAGCACCGATTCAGTTTGAAAGCCTGATTGCTGCTGCTTAAAAATCAGTGAAACTCCACTTTGGTACAGCTTTTAAAGTTTTAGTTGGACTTACTTCCATGCAAAGTTAAAAATCTGCAAGTCGAACATCGCGTTTGAATAGGTATGTTTTGATGGCGCAACGGTGTAGTCGGCAAAACCGCCATCACACTCTGAACCTATATACCAAAAATGATCCAGAGGTTTACCTTCTTTCTCACGAAGGCAGGGTTCTACAAGCACTCTCTCGCCGATGCGGCTTTCATCAACGCCTTCTCCAACAGCAACAATAACGCCACAGATATCGGCACCTTGAATACGTGGGAATTTGAGTGCGTCACCAGACCAGCTAGCATCTTCACTGTCACCATCAGACTTTGAATACCAGCCGATACGAGTATTGATATCGGTATTGTTAACACCCGCAGCATGAACACGAATCAGTACTTCATGGTGACCGGGTGTTGGTACAGGAATATTGTCGTTGAACGTTTGGCTCTCAAATCCGCCATGACCATTGAGCAGAATGCCAGACATTTTTTCGGGGATCTTATACATCTTAATCTAACTTCCCATGGATTATTCTGAAAACGATAGTAATCTCAAACGTTTATAAAAACACCAGTTTTAGATGGCTGTTAGCGTGTCAGGATGCTTTTGCAGTAGATGTTATTTCTTTTCTTTGTCTTTAATGATCTGTTCGAAATAAATTACAGATATTGTGTTTTTTAAGCGTTAATAAGATGTATTTGATTGAAATCCCTTGCCTTGAATTGCCGTTGTTCTATAAATTGAACAGACCGGTGTTTATTCGATCCTATAGAGACTCTATGAGCTAACTAATAAGAATTTGCGATTACTCAAATTAGCAAACGACAGCAGGATATCGCTATCCCTCATTTTGGTGGTGCTAAGTGACACCTCGAATGGCATGGTTGTATTAAAAGGCGACTGCTCAACAAATGAAGGTTTAGTTTTCTTCCTCTGAGCCTTCACTCTGACCATGATAATAAGAAGAAAGGAGAATCCGGATATGGCTAAAAAAATAACATTTGCCTCTGTTCAGTTGTCCATCAGCTGGGATCTCGAAGACAACATAAGAAAAGCGTCCAGCGCTGTTGCAGAAGCTGCGGCTCAGGGTGCTAATGTTGTTTTGCTTCAGGAGCTGTTTGCCACACCTTATTTCTGTAAAGAGCAGGTCGCTTCGTACTTTGAGCTGGCTGAAGATAAAGTCAGTAGTCGTTTGATCGGTACCATGAGTGAGTTGGCACAAAAACACAATGTGGTTCTGCCGGTCAGCTATTTTGAAAAAGCGGGTAACTGTTTTTTTAACTCGCTGGTCATGATCGATGCAGATGGCACAGTTCTGGATAATTATCGTAAATCCCATATTCCGGATGGCCCGGGCTACAGCGAGAAATTCTACTTCAGCCCCGGTGATACAGGTTTTAAAGTCTGGAACACACAGTTTGGTCGCTTTGGTGCAGGTATTTGCTGGGATCAATGGTTTCCCGAATTAGCGCGAAGCTTGGCACTGGCTGGTGCTGAAGCCATTTTTTATCCAACCGCTATTGGTTCTGAACCACAGGATCCAAGTCTGGATTCGCAAGGTCACTGGCAGCGAACCATGCAGGGACACTCTGCCGCCAACCTGGTGCCAGTCATCACCGCTAATCGCACCGGTATCGAAGTAGACGACGGTATAGAAACAACATTCTACGGTTCTTCATTTATTACCGATCACACGGGGCAGAAAATCGCTGAAGCTGGCCGGAACGAAGAAACAATCATCTATGCAGAGATTGATCTTGAAGCAACGGCTAAAGCACGACATAGCTGGGGGCTATTCCGTGATCGCAGGCCAGATCTATATAGTCGTCTTCATTCTCTGACAGGCCAGTGAACCAGTAGGAGTTCAGGGATGAAATGTATCGGTATTCCTAAACAGGATGGTTTTTTCTGGCCAGCAGAGTTCCAGCCTCAGCAACATGTCTGGCTGGCCTGGCCTGAAAGGGCGGACAACTGGCGGCTCGGCGCAAAACCAGCACAACAGGCCTTTCGGGATGTGATTCAGGTGATTGCTCAATCGGTCAATGTGTCAGTGGCTGTCAATGCAGGGCAATACGAATACGCCCGTTATGTGTTACCGGACCATGTTCGTGTGGTTGAGCTGAGCACGAATGATGCCTGGATGAGAGATTTTGGCCCAACGGTTTTGATCAATGATCAACAGGCAGCTCGAGCCATCAGCTGGCAATTCAATGCCTGGGGTGGATTGACCAATGGCCTGTATTTTCCTTGGGACAAGGACGAGCAGGTTGCGGAAAAAATCAGTGGCTTGATGGGTATTGATCACTATGAAGCACCTTTTGTGATGGAAGGTGGCGCAATTCATACGGATGGCGAAGGGACCTTGTATACAACGGAAGAGTGTCTTCTAAATGTTGGCCGTAACCCAAGTTTGACCAAAGCTCAGATTGAATCACATTTGTCAGACTATCTTAATATCAGCAAAGTCATCTGGATTCCTCAGGGGCTCTATAACGATGAAACGAACGGTCATGTGGATAACCTGATGCATGTGATTGCTCCGGCTGAGGTGGTGCTCAGCTGGTGTGATGATCCAGAAGATCCACAATATGACATCTCACGAGCCGCGCTTGATGTGCTGAACAGTAATGACGATGCCAAAGGCCGTCGTATCAAAGTACACAAGTTACCAGTGCCTGGTCCTTTGTTCCTGACTGAGGAAGAAGCTGCGGATATCGAACCCTCCCAAGGTATGAAGCGTGAAGCTGGTGAACGACTGGCGGCGTCTTACAGTAACTTCCTGATGATTAATAAAACCGTGGTTATGCCTCTGCTAGATGAAACAACCGATCAGCGTGCGATGGATGTGCTGAAGAAGGTGCTACCTGATTATCAGGTTATCGGTGTGCCGGGTCGTGAAATTCTGTTGGGCGGCGGGAACATTCACTGTATTACCCAGCAGATCCCCGCTTTGTTATGACGACTTAACGTAAAGGTTTTTAGCATGAAAGAGATCAAAAATACCGCCTTGTTGGTATTTATATGTGAGCCCTCTGAAACCACTCTGGCGGTTACTAACCCTGCCAGTGGCGAGTTGTTGTGTCATATTCCAACGCAAACAGAAGAAGAAATTAATACCATTATTGAACGGTCTGCTAAGGCGCAGAAGGAATGGAAAAATACCACGGCGAAACATCGTTCATCCATTCTGAATAATTGGTATCAGCTGTTGATGGAGAACCAGGACGATCTTGGTCGTATTATGACTCTGGAGCAGGGCAAGCCATTGGCAGAAGCCAAAGGTGAAGTTGCCTACGGTGCTTCCTTTATTGAGTGGTTTGCTGAAGAAGGTAAACGGGTTTACGGCGATACGATTCCTGCGCACACCGGTGACCGGAGATTGATGACCATCAAGCAACCTGTGGGCGTTGCATCGGCCATTACGCCCTGGAATTTTCCTATTGCTATGATTACCCGCAAAGCCGCGCCGGCACTGGCGGCAGGTTGCAGTTTTATTGGTAAACCTGCAAATCAGACACCTTTATCTGCTTATGCTGTGGTCGAACTGGCCTATCAAGCAGGTATCCCGAAAGATCTTCTCCGGTTGGTTGTGAATCATTCCTCAAGGCTGGTGGGCGAAATCTTCTGTAACAGTACAACTATTAGAAAACTGTCGTTTACGGGGTCAACGGCTGTTGGCAGTCAGCTGATTGCCCAATGCGCAGAAACCGTAAAGCGTGTCTCTATGGAGCTGGGCGGCAACGCACCATTTGTGGTGTTTGATGATGCGGATATTGATGCTGCAGTGGCCGGTGCCATTGCCTCCAAATTTCGCAATGCCGGGCAGACTTGTGTCTGTGCGAATCGGCTTTATGTGCACGATGACGTTTATGATCAGTTTATGGGGCAATTTATTGAAGCGGTCAGGCAGCTGAAAATAGGTAATGGCTTGGATGAAGGCGTAAATATCGGCCCAGTCATTGATCAGAATGCCAAAGAAGGCATTAATAAGCTGATTGCAAAAGCGGTAGAGCAGGGCGCAACGTTAGCTTATGGTGGCTCACCCCGGGAGGGCTTGTTTGTTGAACCAACGGTTTTGACTGATGTTGAGCAAAGCATGGACATTGTTCAGGAAGAGATTTTTGGGCCAGTGGCTCCGGTGATTCGTTTCAGAACCGATGAAGAATTGATTCAAAATGCAAACGACACCGTTTATGGTTTGGCAGCTTATTTCTACAGTCGTGATATTGGTCGTATTTTTAAAGTGTCTGAAGCGTTGGAGTACGGAATGGTGGGCATTAACGAAGGGATTATCTCCACAGAAGTGGCGCCTTTTGGTGGTGTCAAACAATCCGGCTTTGGTCGTGAAGGCGGCAAAGAGGGTATTGAAGAGTATCTGGATACCAAATATTTATGTTATGGCGGGGTTTAAGAGCGAGCCAAAACCTCTTTATCTCCGTGCAAGCGGAGATAAAGAGTTCAATTTCGCAAAGAAGGTCTAAATCGCTTCCAATGCTTCAGAGAGCTTGTTCACCGCAATGACGGTCAAACCCGGAATCGGCTTGCGAGGTTTATTGGCCGCCGGCACAATTGCACGACTGAAACCGTGTTTAACCGCCTCAATAATTCGTTCCTGCCCATTAGCGACTGGGCGAATTTCGCCGGCCAGACCCACTTCCCCAAAAGCAATTAAATCTTGTGGTAAAGGCGAATCACGCAAGCTGGAAACGACGGCTAATAAACTGGCAAGGTCGGCACTGGTTTCGGAGATTTTTACCCCGCCCACAACGTTGAGAAAAACATCCTGATCACTGGTGAAAATTCCACCATGGCGAGTAAGAATCGCCAGCAGCATGGCAAGGCGATTTTGTTCTACGCCGACGGTGACACGACGAGGGTTTCCTAATTGTGAATCCACCACCAATGCCTGTATTTCAACCAGCAGCGGTCGTGTACCTTCCCAAAGAACGGAGATAATACTGCCAGAGGTCGGCTCCTGCGTTCGGGAAAGGAAGATCGCTGATGGATTTTTCACTTCCTTCAAACCCGTTTCCGTCATGGCAAAAATACCTAACTCGTTTACCTGACCAAAGCGGTTTTTCGTGGCGCGCATCATTCGAAAGCGGGAATCATCGGTGTTGCCCAGCATAATCTGGGTATCGATGATGTGGGAAAGGGTCATGGGGCCAGCGAGAGAATTATCTTTAGTGACATGACCAACAATCAGCAAAACACAGCCAGTCTGTTTGGCATAACGGGTCAGAAAAGCGGCGGACTCTTTTACCTGCGCCACCCCACCGGGAGCAGAGTCGACGCCATTCATATACATAACCTGAATGGAGTCGATCACGATAATGCCCGGTTTTTCCTGCTCTGCCACGGCGACAATATTCTCCGCCGATACTTCCGCCAACATTTTCAATCGGTCTGTTGGCAAACCAAGGCGTTGAGCACGGGAAGCAATTTGCTGAAGGGATTCTTCACCAGACACATAAAGCGCATTCATGGATTGGGCGACATGGCAAAGCACCTGTAAAAGGATGGTACTTTTTCCCGCGCCCGGATGACCACCAATCAACACCGCGCTGCCTTTAACAAAACCACCACCGAGCACCCGATCAAACTCCATCATGCCACTGGAAAAACGGGGCGCTTCTTCAACGTCTACTTCATTCAGGGTTTTCAGGCTGGAAAGAGAGCCCGCAAAACCGGCCTTGTTGCTGGCTGCAATAGAGGGAGACGATGCTGGGCCAAGATTGATTTCTTTATAGGTGTTCCAGGCTTTGCAATCGGCACATTGCCCCTGCCATTTACTGGCTTCACTGCCGCACTCGGTACAAACGTATGCTTTTCGGGATTTTGCTTTGGCCATGGATGGTCAGACTGGTAATTAAAAAGTCAGTCTAACTGGACTGTATTGTTTGTGACAAATTAAAGGCAATAAAAAAACCGCTATCAGCTAAAGCCGATGGCGGTTTTTTATCAAGCACTGTAAAACGACTTACTTATAAACAGGCAGTCGACCACAGATTTCCAGCACTTTCGCTTTCACCTCTGCTTCTACCTTTGGATCGCTGGAACCGTCACCCATGCCATCCAGAACGTCGCAGATCCAGCCAGCCAGAGCAGCGGAATCGGCTTCATTGAAACCACGGCGGGTAATGGCTGGAGAGCCAATACGCAGACCACTGGTGACAAATGGTGAACGTGGATCGTTTGGCACAGAGTTTTTGTTCACGGTGATGTTGGCACGGCCGAGAGCAGCTTCGGCATCTTTACCGGAATACTCTTTGCCGATCAGATCCATCAGGAACAGGTGATCGTCCGTTCCGCCGGAAACAATCTTGATACCGCGATCCATCATGACTTTGGTCATGGCGCGTGCGTTTTCAACCACCTGAGCCTGATAGGTTTTGAACTCATCGGCCATGGCTTCTTTAAAGCACACCGCTTTAGCCGCAATCACGTGGCAAAGTGGGCCGCCCTGAGATTCCGGGAACACAGCAAAGTTCAGCTTCTTGTTAATCTCTTCGTTGTCGTTGGCGAGAATCAAACCACCACGAGGACCACCCAGGGTTTTATGAGTGGTGGTGGTGACAACATCGGCAATACCCACTGGCGAAGGATAAACACCTGCAGCAACCAAGCCGGCAATGTGTGCCATATCAACCAGCAGGTAAGCGCCTACTTTATCGGCGATATCGCGGAAGCGCTGCCAGTCAACCACACGTGAATAAGCAGAGAAACCGCCAATAATCATCTTTGGCTTGTACTCAAGGGCCATGCGCTCGATTTCTTCGTAATCAAGCTCACCGGTGTCCGGAGTGATTCCGTACTGAACCGCATTATAAATACGGCCGGAGAAACTAACGCCAGCGCCGTGGGTCAGGTGACCACCGTGCGCCAGGCTCATGCCCAGAACGGTATCGCCCGGCTTGATCAGCGCCATAAAGACGGCGGCATTGGCCTGAGAGCCAGAGTGCGGCTGAACGTTGGCAAACTTGGCACCGAACAGTGCTTTGGCACGGTCGATGGCCAGTTGCTCGGTCACATCCACATGCTCACAGCCACCGTAGTAGCGCTTGCCCGGGTAACCTTCGGCGTATTTGTTAGTGAGTGCAGAACCCTGGGCTTCCATAACCCGTGGGCTTGCGTAGTTTTCGGAGGCGATCAGCTCAATGTGTTCTTCTTGGCGCAGGGTTTCTGCATCAATGGCTGCTTTAAGCTCCGGGTCGAACTCAGCGATGGTCATGTCCTTCGTGAACATTGATTACCTCTGACGGTGGTTGCTTGTTATTAAAAGCCAGTATCTGGTGGTGAAGCGCAATTCTAATACAGCTGAGAGCAAATCGGCAGTGAAAATGCTTCATAGGGTTGGTGAAGTTAGCTAAACCAACAAATTACCCAGCGCATTGTGGCTCAATAACCTATATCTGCCCATAAAACAGTTTATAAAGAGGTCTCTCTGAGAAAAGCTATGTAATAGAGAAGGGAACCAATTTATAACCAGTATGTCTAATAGGTATGCGCGTTAGGCGTTGTTAGATTGATTAGCCTGTGTTCATTAGGAGTAGTGACATCTATGGATAATTTTTTAATGCATGGCTTTGGATATCGACAAACCACGATCGAAACGCTTTGCAAACCGGCCATTGAGGGTGAATCAAAAAGTATCTTTGGTTTTGACCGTATAAAAAGCGTTAACTTTTCGAACTATTTAAACGGTTATATTAACTTTTTGCTCCCATATCGTGAGGCCGAGACAAGGAAGGTTTCTCTGCAAGAGCCGGCAAAAGCCTCAAGCTGTTGCGCTCCTAATCAGAAAGGTGGTTATGGAAACAGCCCAATCGCGGTAAAGGAGCTGTTTAAATCGTCTACGGACTGGGCAGGCAATCCTATACCGAAAGATTACTTGAAAACGTTGTGTGAGCGAGGCGCAGAAGTGACGGTCGCATCCATCAGCATTCCACCTGGAGCTGCAGTTCCCAGACACCATCACCCGGGCATTATGTTCGCCATGATTGTGCCTAACAGTACCGGTAAACAAGGCTCGCTTACCATTGAGTGTAACGATGGCAAGAAATGCACCGTCGATAAAGATAACCCGATGGTGGTTGAGGTTATTAATGATATCCACAAAGCCAAAAATACCAGCCCTTACCCTGTCAACTTGCAGGTATTCAGGGTTATGCCACTGGGTATGCCGAATACGTATCTCGCCAATTAATGTCTCGGTTCATACGCCGAAACTTTTTCAACGGTTCGGTGTCTGAATCCTGCATAACCTTTATAAAATCAGGAAATCAGGAAATCAGGAAATCAGGAAATCAGGAAATCAGGAAATCAGGAAATCAGGAAATCAGGCGTCTGGTTTTCTTACATACGATTGACCAGCGTACTTTCCGTTATGATATCCGTTGAGAAGTTGCTAAGATCAGCGCTATCCAGTATCTTTCCGCGGTTTACCTCCTACTCCCAATAGCATAGAGACCCAGACCCATGGCACAGTACGTCTATACCATGAACCGGGTGAGCAAGATCGTTCCCCCGAAACGTCAGATTCTAAAAGACATCTCCCTCTCCTTTTTCCCGGGCGCCAAGATTGGTGTGCTAGGTCTTAATGGTGCGGGTAAATCCACCCTTTTGCGTATCATGGCCGGTGTTGATCAGGAGTTTGATGGCGAAGCTCGCCCTCAGCCAAACCTGAACGTGGGTTACCTGCCCCAGGAACCGGCGCTTGATCCAGAGAAAACCGTTCGTGAAGTGGTGGAAGAAGCCCTTGGCGAAGTGAAAGCGGCTCAACAACGCCTAGATGAAGTCTATGCCGCTTATGCTGATCCGGATGCGGATTTTGATGCATTGGCTACGGAGCAGGCACGGTTAGAAAATATTATTCAGGCCGCCGATGCGCACAACCTTGAGCGTAAGTTAGAGGTCGCTGCCGATGCGTTGCGTCTACCAGATTGGGACGCCACAATTTCCAACCTGTCCGGTGGTGAGCGTCGCCGTGTTGCACTTTGCCGTTTGTTGCTCTCCAGCCCTGAAATGCTGTTGCTGGACGAACCCACCAACCACTTGGATGCTGAATCCGTTGCCTGGCTAGAACGCTTCCTCGTTGAATATCCGGGCACCGTTGTGGCCATTACCCACGACCGTTACTTCCTCGATAACGCTGCTGGCTGGATTCTGGAATTGGACCGTGGTGAAGGTATTCCTTATCAGGGCAACTACAGCGCCTGGCTGGAACAGAAAGAGCAGCGTCTTGAGCAGGAACAGAAGCAACAAGACGCTCGTCGTAAAGCCATGGAGCACGAACTGGAGTGGGCGCGTTCCAATGCCAAAGGTCGTCAGTCCAAATCCAAGGCGCGTTTGGCTCGCTTTGAAGAGATGCAGTCTCAGGAGTTTCAGACCCGTAACGAAACCAACGAAATCTACATCCCACCTGGCCCACGTTTAGGTGACAAGGTCATCGAAGTGAATAACCTGTCCAAAGGGTTTGGTGATCGTCTGTTGATTGATGATCTGAGCTTCAGTGTGCCAAAAGGCGCGATTGTCGGCATTATCGGTGGTAACGGTGCTGGTAAATCTACCCTGTTTAAAGTGATCACCGGACAGGAACAGCCAGATTCCGGAACGGTTGAACTAGGCGACACAGTTAAGATTTCCAACGTTCAGCAGTTGCGTGATGAACTGGACGACAAAAAAACCGTCTGGGAAGCCATCTCCGATGGTCAGGATATGTTGAAGATCAACAACTACGAAGTCCCTTCCCGTGCTTATATTGGTCGCTTTAACTTTAAAGGTGGTGATCAGCAGAAACGTGTTGGTGAACTGTCGGGTGGTGAACGTGGTCGTTTACAACTGGCAGCCACATTAAAAGACGGTGGTAACGTACTTCTGTTGGACGAACCTTCCAACGACCTCGACGTAGAAACCCTGCGTGCACTGGAGGAAGCCATGCTGGCATTTCCGGGCTGTGCCATGGTGATCTCTCACGACCGCTGGTTCCTGGACCGTGTGGCAACACACATTCTGGCCTACGAAGGTGATTCCAAAGTGACTTTCTTTGAAGGTAACTACACCGAGTATGAGGCGGAAAGGGTTACCCGGTTAGGTGAAGATGCGGCTGGCCCTCATCGTATCAAGTACAAACGTATTGATGCTTGACTATATCTGCTACTGAGGCATCCGATCACCTGAGTCAATTCGAGGTGATCGGGTGGTTACCCATTTAAGCTTATTAAGACTCATCAGAATAAGAAGTTATCGGTCTCAAGCTCCCCAGAAGGTATTTCTAACCTACTTTCACTAACAGGGTGTTGTGAGTTGGGCGTGACACTATCTGCGAATACAGTTCCACTCCGGCTAATGGAATGAAAGCCGTCAAGAACATCGACCCCCCTACTCTGAGAAACTCCCATCCGAGAAAATGGTTGACACATGAAAGGTTCTCTGGAAGGGGTTGTTTCGAACAACTTCTTATATTCAAAATCTATTTTTCCCAGCTCCTGTTTAAAACTATCCCAACTAAAAGATTTAGTAGATGGATTGAAAATGGAGCGAAGAGGAACGGAGTTATTTTTGTCATTGATGTAAATAGCGTTGTGTGTCCATAAATCATAATGGTAGATGCACAGCTCGGTGCTGCTGTTAAAAATGGCTGGGTGCGTGTTTCTCAGGCTGAGAAATAATAAATCGGTTCGAATGTCTTCGAGAAGATTTGTGAAAGCCGCTTCTGGAGTTTCTGCTTTGTTAATATCGACAGACGAATAGTACAATTCTCTCATGGGCTTGCTGGGATTGAACTGCACTGTAAGCGTAATCGCTGGTTTATGGTGAAGGTGTTCGAAGTCTGATCCGCAAAATTTTTCATCATAAAGCACATGAGCGGTTGTGTACTGTTTTTGAGCAAATGACTCACGGAGCCAGTCAATAATTTGGGCATTATTTTTCTCCAGAAAGTTGTCGGCCTCTTGATGAGAGAAAGTTGCAAGAGGATAAGGGCATAGAGTCTTCGTGCCTGAGCTAATCGAGGTCTTGGCGCCTACGACAGTACAAAGGTTTTCAGTGCATTCCTGTGGCAAGCTCTCTCTTAATAATGTGCTGTTTTCGTAGGCTTTAATCGTTGAATGATTAGCAGGAGCCCTGCACTCAGGACAAGACTGCTGTTGACGTAATGCTTCAGTAACACATGCTGAGTGGAACAGATGGAAGCATGGTAGCAAGGATAATGGTTTGACCTCAGTATCGGTGAAAGTATCCATGCAGATAGAGCACTCACCTTGTAGAGCAGCTTCTACTCGCCGGGTTGACTGTGTGGCCTGAAGTTGATGACCTTTAAAATTTGCTGTATCTGCTGGTGGCACCGAATTTTTCGGAGATGTATCGGGCTGAAAAACAACCGGGTGTTTAATTTGTGTACTAGTTGTATTCATTATCAATTATCCAGATTTACCAATGTTCACCTTGGACATTAAATATTTGGAATAGTTTATTTTTTGGTTGTCCGATCATATAAATGTTGGCAAAGAGGGAGGGCTTCAGGGCTTATTTTATCCGTTATCGAAGGTACACCTGTTTGCTGGGGGCTTGAACTGATTTTAATTGTAGTTCTATCCAAACTATTAAGCAGATAGTTCAGTTCGGCTCTGTTCAATATGTGTGTTGGCTATTTTGCTGAACTCCCAGAAAGTCTGTTGTAGAGAGGCTTTCATGGATTTAGAAAGTCTCATGGTTATACACGCCTTGAGAAACACACCAACACTTGTCTGGAACTAAGCCGTTCAGTTCATTGCCGAGAAGGCTGGAGATTTTGTTCTAATGGTAACTACACCGAATATGAAGCGGATCGTGTTGCTCGTCTGGGTGAAGATGCAGCAGGTCCTCATCGTATTATACAAGCGCATTGATGCCTGATTAATGATTGGCCGGGGCGCAGTATTGACTGTTTCCCCGGTTTTTCCTGTCAACTCAGGCAACGTATTTTTCGATAAACCAAAACTCATTTGAAACATACGGTTCTAAATGAGCAGATAAATTGATCCAAAGCATGAAACGAAAAACGATTCAAGACGTATAATTACAGATCATTTTTTGCCATAACTATTCGATTCATGCTTAAATTCCTACACGATAAATGGAATCAATCCCCAGAATGCCTCTATCAATCTGGATTATCAGAACCTCACCATAGGACACGCGAACGCTTTATATGGCCCTTTATCAAGTCTGTTGTGAGCAATCCGCTTCACAGGTGGCCTTCAGCACCAAACGCGCAACACACACCTTGTGGAAATGGATCAAAGCTTATAATGAATTCGGCCCAAAAGCTCTCCAGTATAAGCGTACAGGCGGGCACCCCCCTTTTGTCTAACCGTTACCTCAATCATCACTCAAGCCATCCACCGCTCGGCTGAAGCCGCTGCAAATGCTGAAAAGTCGTCACTCCCTCGCTGGACTCTTAAAAGGTTAGTAAACTGGTGCAAGGTGAAATGGAGCTTTACTTGCTCCCGGGAAACTATTCGCCGTGTTTTGAAAAGGAATAATATCTCCTGGAAAAAGGCGAAGAA
>NZ_LUTV01000005.1:569653-616984 GCF_001646945.1 Endozoicomonas ascidiicola | reverse complement strand
CCAAAATAAAACCGATGGTTTCAAGTGAGTTTTGGTTTAAAACGTCTATCGTCGTCAAATAAAAGCTCTGTACGCATTGCCCGTCGTTCTAAAATTATTCTTTTGGCTGCAGATGGAAAAACCAATCTTGAAATTGCGGAAGCAWTAAATATCGAACGGGGACAAGTAAGCCRTTGGCGAGTTCGTTATGTAGCTGAAGGTTTTCGGGGAATAGAGAAAGACCTTCCTCGTGGTGGTCGTAACGAATAAGGATAGATTGCGCTTAGCCGCAATCTTATCCGGTTGTTGCACAAGCCCGGATTGATTTAACGAACAGATTGATGCTACGGAAATCGTTCGTTTGACCACTCAAACAAAGCCGGATAATGCTACTCACTGGAGCACTCGCTCTATGGCTGAAGCCGCTGGCATTAGTGCGACAAGCGTGCGTCGCATATGGAAAGCCCATGGCCTTAAGCCTCACCTCGCGATTCCACGTTCACTTTACACCGACATCAGCTTCATGGATGAACATGGTTGAGAGGTTTTTCCGAGATTTAACCACACAGCGTTTACGTCGAGGGGTATTCAAAAGTGTTCCAGAGCTTGTGGAGGCAATAGAGGAATATATCGAAAAACATAACGAGAAGCCCAAGCCGTTTATATGGACAGCCAAGGCTAATGACATACTGGAGAAGGTAGTTCGAGCTAATTGCCGCTTAAGCAGCAAAAAGAACGGCGCACTACACTAGATCACTCTGGTTTCCAAAGTGCAGTTGCGTATAGCGTATCTTTGTCCCATAAACTCTCTTACCTCTTCTTTCACAGTTTCCTGAATTTCTCCCTTACAAACGATGATCGCATCACAAAACAGGTGCCTGTCGTCAAGCTGCCAGATATGCAGCTGCTCTACCTGCTCAATGCCATCTAACTCCCCAATCTTCAATTTGACTCGATCAATATTGATACCTTTGGGAACCCCCTGCATCAGAATACTAATGCAACGCCTAAACAATTTTGTGCCATTGAACAGCACATATATTGAAATTCCCAACGTCGCAATCACATCAAAAATATGCAGCTGATAATTAATCATAAACACTGCTGCAATAATAACCACGAGAGAAGCCACAGAATCAGAGGCACTGTGAATAAAAACCGCATTAATATTGATACTGCCTCGAGCACCGGTCAGATACGTCAGAACGGCCGTTGCCGTATTGACCAGCAAAGCGACACCGGCAATCCAGAGCACAACCCAGCCATCAACATCCGCAGGAGAAAAGTATTTCTCAGCCGCTTCAACGATCAGATAGACGCCCACTGCCAACAAAATCAAACTGTTTGCCAGGCCACCAAGAATATCTGCACGACAATAGCCAAATGTCATGTGTGAATCCGGGGCTTTACGCCCAACCTTTCTGGCGATCAAAGCCAGTAAGATAGAGCCGGAATCACCAAGATTGTGTAACGCATCGGCTATCAAACAAAGGCTGCCCGACAAACTGCCACCAAGCATCTGAACGCCGCTTAACGCTAGCTTTATGATAATAGCGACGCACAATTTGCTGTCATTATCCCCAACACAATGATGAACGTGTTGTGCCATCAATATCTTCTCTTGGTGAAAGAAGCTGGTAATTCTAGTTCACCAGTGAAAATTGACACTCCAGATGCAGCAAAAAACCAAATGCATAACCAGTGTTCAATAGAATGCTTGGTTTTTTATGAGAAATCAGAACATAAAGCCATACCAACACTGTTAAAGAGGCAATTTATGATGTTATATTGTAAATTCCCTTCGCATGTAGACTGATAGATCAACCCCGACTCAGTCAGAAATGGAGGGATAAAGTGACACGGAAGACACTTTTGATTAATAACAATGAATAACCAAAAAAAACAACAACAAGGGTTGCAGTTTCTCAGCAGTTCCTTCAATGTAATATTTGAAGGTAAATAAGCTGTATGGAAGCGACCAAGAAGGAAATGGAAGCTATGCTGGTAGGTACAGTCAAATGGTTCAATAACCCAAAGGGTTATGGCTTTATTCAGGCTATGGAAGAGACAGAGAATCAGGATGTTCTGATCCATTACTCTGTTATTGATATGGAAGGCTTCAAGACTCTGAAAGCTGGCCAGGTTGTCAACTTCGAGATTGGACACGGCCCCAAAGGGCTTATTGCTACAAAGGTTGTGCCGGATGGCAGTAGCAATACTAATGAAGCATCTTCAGGCTCACCAGCCACTCAGGAAGAGTCCGTTTCTGCCTGACAGCATAAAAGCGCTCAGACAGGAACTGAAAGGGTATTCCTCCACAATGATCATCCTTAATGAATAGTCATTGTGGAAATATCTCTATTATGAAAAGAGAATAATAGTGACTATTATATCCTGTCAGATATGCAACAATTGGCAAACCTGACAACAAATAGTCAATCAAGCGATTTTCTTTTGGCCATTCTCTTTTAGCCATTGTCTCACCGTTTCAGCCTTGCATGTCTTCATACCCGCTTATGCGTTAAAATAAGTGGATTATTGATTCATAAATCCAAAACAAGGTAGTACAGTGCAGCTGGACAACGTATCACTTGCTCTTTCGGGCGTTTTTTTTCTATCCTTCCTTACTGCGCTCTTCTGGCTCTACTCAAGATCCATCACAGCCACCGTTCGCCAACAACTTTTTGATAACGAAAAGCGTGCGTTTCTGGGTCAACTGGATATAGCTGTCCATCGTCATCTTTTGATTCTGCCATCCCTTCCTGTGATCGATGTTTTTGAAACCAGCTGGCTAGACAAGTTGTCGCTTACCCTTTGTGCTCAAAGCTACCAGCGCTTTGATTTTACGCTCTACCATCGTAAGAATATGGAAATTGGTTGTGTTATAAACCTGATACCTTATCGTCAAAAGCAAACCGCCAAAAAGTACCGCGTCTTGCGCCAACTGTGTAAGTCAGCTGATTTGCCATTACTGGAATATGAAGCAAAACCCTGGAGAGACATAACAGAACTTAGCCGAACTGTTCTTTCCAGTTGTGGCATTGAAGACAATGATGGTCTCGACTTTGAAATCACCGCCCCCAGAGAAACAGTGAGAGAAGTAAAAGCAATTGTCGACCCAAATTGCCCGAAGTGCAAACAGCCCATGAAGCTGAAAACGCTGACCTCTGGACCAAAAGCCGGTCTAGAATGCTGGGTATGCACCAACTACCCAACCTGCAATGGTGTGAGAAAGGTTCATAGCTAACCTACAGCCAACGTCATTCGATAGAGGTATACACTGTCAGATATTCTCTGGCAGAATGCTCCCAAGAAAACGATGTCGACATGGCATTAGCTATCAACCTATCCATTATCTCTTGATCACGATAAACGACTTCCGTTTGATTCAGACTATTCAATAAAGCAGAAGGGGCTGCAGACCCGAACATAAAGCCCGTCGCCTCCATATTGCCATCCATAAAGCCGGTAACCGTATCAGCAAGACCACCAACCGCTCTGACAATCGGTAACGTTCCGTACCTCATACTGTAAAGCTGATTCAAGCCGCAAGGCTCGAAAAGAGAAGGCATAAGAAAGAAATCAGAGCCCGCTTCAATAAGATGCGCTAAACGATTGTCGTAAGCCTCAATGAACTTGCACTTATCAGGGAAGACCCGTGAAAGGTGATCAAGCTCTTTCGCCACAGCCTGATCACCTGACCCCTGAAGCACCACCTGTATATCCTTCTGCAAAAACTCCCAAAGAACCGGTACAAGGTAGGCAAAACCCTTCTGCTCACTTAATCGGCTGACCATCCCATATATCGGGACCTCGGAATCAACCTTCAAGCGTAAACTTTCCTGCAGCGTGCGCTTACAGATACTTTTCCCTTCTAAATTGTCTATGGAGTATGTAGCCGGCAATAAGGCATCTGTCGCAGGATCCCAGTGTTCATAATCACAACCGTTCAATATGCCGGAAAAATCCTGCTGCCTCCGCTGAAGAATATGAGACAAACCATGGGAGCCTTTTTCGGTAAGTAACTCCTTCGCATAACCGGGGCTGACTGTTGTTATTTTGTCTGAAAAGGCAATACCACCTTTTAACAGATTAATACGGTTGCCCTCTTTAAAATAATCAGGTGTAAAGTACTGCGGATCAATTCCCAGCTTACCCATCATAAAGCCATCAATGGACTGCTGGTAGGCGCCGTTATGAATAGTCATAACTGACCTTGTATTAAAGAAGAAAGGATTACTTCCCTCATGGACTTTCAAATAAAACGACAACAGCCCAGACTGCCAATCATGGCCATGAATAACATCAGGCTGAAAATCCACCATTTCACACACAGGGAGAGCGGCACGGCAGAAAAATGCAAAACGCTCCGCATTATCCCCAAACCCTTCCCCATCGACGGTATAAAGGCCTGCGCGATCGAAGTAGTGACTGTGTTCAATAAAATAAACCGGTATACCCTGAAAATCGCCCTCTCTAATCGCATACCCTGTTCGGAACCATGGGCTTACAATCACTTCGCCAACCCCGACAACATCCGTCGTTAAAGAGTCTAGAGCCTCTCGATAGCCGGGCATCACCACACGAACATCATGCCCAAGCTTTTTCATCCAGAATGCCAGAGCACTGGCAACATCAGCCAGACCTCCATTTTTGACAATACCAGCCAATTCTGAGACGGCTAACAGAATTTTCATTGCAAAAGAGACCTACCTTCGCCGGGAATCATTGCGGGTCATGATTCCTAAATTTGAATCCTTTCATGGCAAATAATAGCAACCATGCACATGATGATTAATTATCCTACGACAGTGAATTAGCTTTTAGTAGCCAAAAGCATGCCCTGAACACCTCCCACAGAATATCAATGAAACGACTGAGACTTATGTCTCAACAACAAAAAAAGCTGGCGCCCGATTGAAGCACCAGCTTACAAACAAGAAAGAATGCTCCAATCAATATTACACGCCGCTGGCCTTAAATACTTCTGCCACCATTGCTTTTGCTTCTTCTTGAAGACTTGCCAAATGTGCCTCCCCGTCAAAGCTCTCGGTATAAATTTTATAAACCGATTCAGTGCCTGAAGGCCGAGCGGCAAACCAACCTCGGTCAGTCACCACCTTCAAACCGCCGATAGCTTCCCCATTGCCTGACGCATGGGTCAATCTTGCTGTTATTGGGTCACCCGCCAACGTGCCCGCCTTAACCTGATCTGGGTGCAATGCAGAGAGCACCGCTTTCTGCTCACTGTTTGCCGGTGCCTCCAATCGCTGATACACCGGCGCACCGTATTTCTGTGTTAGCGCATGATAGTGCTCGCCGGGATCGTTTCCGGTCACCGCGGTGATTTCTGCTGCCAGTAGTGCCATGATGAAGCCGTCTTTATCAGTACACCAAGTACCGCCATCCTTTCGAAGAAAACTTGCGCCGGCACTTTCCTCGCCACCAAAGGCCATTGAGCCTGTTGATAGCCCGTCCACAAACCACTTAAAACCAACAGGCACTTCAATTACTTGCCTACCCAACCCTGCAGCCACCCGATCGATCATCCCACTGGAAACCAGTGTCTTGCCAATGGCTGCATCAGACAACCATAACGGACGATGTGAGTATAAATATTGAATGGCGACAGACAGATAATGATTCGGGTTTAATAAACCATGGCTGCGGGTGACGATACCGTGACGATCAAAGTCCGGATCATTTCCGAACGCAATATCAAAATTATCCTTCAGCTTGATCAAACCTGCCATTGCACATTCAGATGAGCAGTCCATCCGGATCTTGCCGTCTTTATCCAGATGCATAAATGAAAAGGTGGGGTCGACCTTTTTACTGACCATGGTTAAATTCAATCCATAACGCTCAGCAATCGGTTCCCAGTAATAAAGCCCTGAGCCTCCCAATGGATCAACACCGATGTTCAATCCAGAACCTGCAATGGCTTCCATATCCAACACATTTTCAAGATCCGCAACGTAGGGGGTTACATAATCGTATTGGTGCACTTTTCCGCTTTGCAGCGCCTGATTAAACGTCACCCGCTTAATACCGGCTAGCTTATCAGTTATCAAATCGTTGGCACGATGTTCAATCCATTTCGTCGCTTCCGTGCCCGCAGGCCCACCGTGGGGTGGATTGTATTTAAAGCCACCGTCTTCCGGCGGGTTATGGGACGGCGTGATGACGACACCATCCGCCAGTGCTGAATGCTCGCGGTTATAGCAGACAATGGCATGAGAAATAACGGGCGTTGGCGTGTAGCCACGATCTTTATCGATCATGATCTCCAACCCATTGGCGGCAAACACTTCGACCGAACTGATTAACGCCGGCTCAGAAAGCGCATGGGTATCCATGCCCACAAAGATCGGTCCTTCAATACCTTGAAGGTGTCGGTATTCACAAATAGCCTGGCTAATGGCAAGAATATGAGCTTCATTAAACGAGCCATTGGCTGCTGTGCCCCGATGGCCAGAAGTACCAAAGGCCACTTTCTGCTGACTGATGCCCAGATCCGGAGTGTCCAAGGGAATAACAGTGTAATAGTCACTGATTAACCGCGGGATATTGACCAACTGATCGTCGCTTGCGGGTTGACCGGCAAGTGGGTGCATAACCGTTCCTCAATCCATTAAATCAGCCTGCCCACTGCACACAAAACATCGGTGAACACCACTTAGCGACACCAGTAAAAACGCAGGATCGGAGCAGACTCTTCTTAGTTAAAAAAATCAGAATTACAAAAGCAGGTACAAAATATGCAAACATCATACCCACCCGCGGATACCGCGTCATATGCGACAATTGCTGACTTATTTTTATTTTCCTTGAGTGTGATAATTTGCGGTTTTCCCGCCTGTCACTACTGACTAAAAAACAGACACCCCAGTTCACAATATACGACATACCTATACGCTCTGAGCCGTCTACCTTACAAAGTGCGACGCACAAAAAACATCACCATTTTTTTGCCCTATTCTAGACCCTGAACTAAATTCTTAGGAGTCTCCGCAATTGTACGGAGCATTATAAACAGGATTACCTACAATTTTTCGTCGAAGCTGGCTAAACCATTCAGCCTGCTATTTTTAAACGGCGTTTTATTACTACTTACTGCACGGATGGCAGGCCGCACTTTTTACACATTCACACTTGGCTCTCTTTTTTATGTTGCCTTACTCTTTCAACCAGAAGGCGTAAGAGAGAGCCGGAGAACGAAAAGGTAGGCTAAACATGCTCTCCAGGCATTTATCCGAACGCCCTGACAGTACTGAACCACAGTTAAACCCTTTATCCGCTATTGTTGCTTCACTGACTCGGCTGACCTGCCAATGTTGTGGGGTGGTTGCGTTGGCTTCTGCTTCTGCGGGGGCGATGGCTTCCTATAGTGGCGATGATATCGACTTTTCAGCCTATGCGCGCTCCGGTATTGGCAGCACTAACAAAGGTGGCGAGCAGCTGTGCTTTAAAGCGGCCGGAGCTCCTTCAAAATATCGTTTGGGTAATGAGTGTGAAACCTATGCAGAGCTGAAATTTGGTGCCAACCTTTACGACCAGAACGGTATAAAGTTCTATCTGGATACTAATGTCTCCTATGTGACCGCTGGGCAAGCAGACGAGGGGAATACAGATACAACACTCCGCGAGATGAATATTCAAGCGACAAATGTGTTTGGTGATGCCTTACTTGGCGCAATGCTTTGGGCTGGTAAACGGTTTTATCAGCGCCATGATGTACATATGATCGATTTCTATTATTGGAATATGTCAGGGCCTGGTGCGGGTATTCAGAATATTGATATTGGGATGGGTAACTTAGATGTTGCGTGGGTGAGAAACGATAAAGGATCCGACTCAGGCACTACTCCAAAAACAAGCTCTGTAACAACTAACATCTTGGATGTAAGATGGAATGATATCAGATTAATGGAAAATCTCGCTCTAGAGCTAGGAGTCGATTACGGTAAAGGCAGTCCTGAAGATAAAAATCCAATAACAAAAAAAGACGACAAAGATGGCTGGCTACTCACCGGTGAGCTAACTTGGAACATTATGGGCGGAAGTAACAAATTTGTTGCTCAATATGCCACAGATGCAATGACTGCCCCTGGTATCGGTGCTTCTGGGACTGAAATAAAAACCAACAATAATTTTGATGGTGATAAGTTCTGGCGTATCTTAGATCACGGTGCAATCTCTCTAATGCCAAAGCTGGATGTTATGTATGTCGTTGGCTACACAGAAGTGAAGAATGACAAATATTTAGCCACTCAAGATGAAAACAAAATCAAGTGGATAACAGCAGGTATTCGCCCTTCATGGAATTGGAATGATATAACGAGTACAGCAATTGAACTTGGTTATGACCAAGTTAAAACATCGTTTCTGGCAGCTCCCGGTGCAACTAAAGAAAGAGATAAGAAAAGCAAGCTTACGAAGTTCACCATTGCCCAGCAATTCCACCCATCGTTTGGCAATATGGTTAGACCACAGATTCGTGCCTTCGCTACTTATGCAAAATGGGATGACATGTGTCATGGAGGTCCGAAAACATCAACATGTACTTCAGATGGCTTACAGTATGGCGGCTACACAACTCAGAATGAAATCATGAACACCTTTGGTAAGGATACCGATGGCTGGACATACGGTGCTCAAATGGAGATCTGGTTCTGACCTCGTTCCCACGCTCCCGCGTGGGAATGCATACCCCAACCTTCTGACCCCCATAAGCTAAAACCTGCATACCTGCTCACTCACGTATGCATTCCCACGCGAAGCATGGGAACGAGGTTTCTGGAGTCACAAGGTCGGTAACCCAAAGGGGTGCCGACAATCAGTACCTACAAGCCTGCGAGATGTCGGTAATTCTTTGACCTCGTTCCCACGCTCCCGCGTGGGAATGCATACCCCAACCTTCAGAATCCCCACAAGCTAAACCCTGCATACCTGCTCACTCACGTATGCATTCCCACGCGAAGCATGGGAACGAGGTTTCTGGAGTCACGTAGGTCGGTAAGCCAAAGGGGTGCCGACAATCAGTACCTACAAGCCTGCGAGATGTCGGTAATTCTTGGCCTCGTTCCCACGCTCCCGCGTGGGAATGCATACCTCAACCCTCTGAATCCCCATAAGCTAAAATCTGCATGCCTGCTGACTCACGTATGCATTCCCACACGAAGCATGGGAACGAGGTTTCTGGAGTTTTGCGACAGCCTCGGAGCATTGGAACTAGGTGCGTGAGGGCTCTTCAGAGAGCATCAAACACAACCTACCAAACCCCCAACCTCACCTGTTCCGCTTCAAACTTAGCTTGTCGCTTATCCCAATGTTTGAAACGTTTACGACAGTATTCGTCCAACTCATCAAAGGTCTGAAAATACAGCTCACAACCTTCGTCGATGGGGGAATCAAACTCACAGGCTTCATGGCTGTGTTCCCGGCAAATAATAGGCCGGCGTTCATAAATACCACAGCGGTTATCCGGCAATAAAAACTGACAACGGGTCTGGCACAATAGAAACCAGCCATTACTGTCTTTAAAAACATGAACACCCTGATGAGCCACTTGCCAAAGCAACGTATCAAAAGAATAAATCGATCGAGGGGTGTCTATTTCCTGGGTGATATAAGAACAACAAAGGGCAGTGCACTGCTCACATTTGTTGGCTTCGATCACATCCTTGATGGAGATTCGATTAGCCATAATGGGGATTTTTTGAGTTCATCCTGAAATCATTATTTTTATAATACGTTTCAGAGTGAATTAAGCAAACCAATCTATGAATGAAGCAGCGTAGACATCAACGCGAGCTGATAGTTCCAATCATGAAACCATTTTTATAGGAACACGACGAGTGCCCCATGTGCCAGGCTGCGATTCAAACACCCCGGCAACCGCTGCACCACAGTTCTGGCAAGCTCCCTTACCTTCTGAAGCATCAATCCCCCAGACTCCCAACACATACCAATCCCGCTCAAGCAGTACGCTGTTGCATTGGTGGCAGTGCGTGCTGCCGCCTTCACTGTCGTGAACATTGCCCGTATAGGCGTATCGCATATCGCTGTTCAGGGCAATCTGCCGTGCTCTGGTGAGTGTAGAAGCAGGTGTTCTGGCGTGATTCATCATCTTCCAGTCCGGGTGAAACGCGGTAAAGTGAATGGGTACATCCACACCCAGATTTTCAACAATCCACTGGCACATGGCGTGTAATTCCTGGTCGGAGTCGTTTTCTCCGGGAATTAATAGCGTCGTTAATTCAAACCACACCGAGGTTTCGTGTTTTAAATAGAGCAGAGTTTCTAACGTCGCCTGCAATGAAGCGCCGCAGATTTTTTGATAAAAACGTTCCGTGAAGGCTTTTAAATCCACATTGGCGGCATCCATGTATCGAAAGAACTTTTCTCGCGGTTTGTCACACATATAACCCGCCGTTACGGCGACGGATTTCAGATTCCTTTCCGCCGCGGCCTGGGCAACATCAATGGCGTACTCCATAAAGATCACCGGGTCGTTATAGGTAAACGCCAATGATCGACAGCCGGTTTTTGCCGCAACGGCTGCCAGTTGTTCCGGTGAAGCTTGATCTGCCAAGGTGTCCATTTGGCGGGATTTACTCATATCCCAGTTCTGACAAAATTTACAGGCAAGGTTGCAACCAGCGGTTCCAAAAGAAAGCACCGGAGTGCCCGGCAGAAAATGGTTCAGTGGTTTCTTTTCAATGGGATCAATACAAAAGCCGCTGGAGCGACCGTAACTGGTTAACACAATCTGGTCATCTTCACAGGCGCGAACAAAACAGAGCCCTTGTTGCCCTTCTCTCAGTTTGCACGCTCTTGGGCAAACATCACACTGGATTCTGCCATCATCCAATTTATGCCAGTAGTTAGTGATTACATTACCGGCAGGTGTTGTCTCTCTCTGGGCGATCATTGCCTGTGATCCTCAATCCATAAGACTATGATTATAGGTACTGCTATCGACCGCCGTTATTACAGGATGCACGTTTAATTCTTCCAAAACCGGGGAGTTACATCATGAACATTCGCCAACCCGCCGTTGCCGGGACCTTTTACCCCGGCTCGCCAGATACTCTTCAGGAAATGGTCACCACCCTGCTGGCAGAAGCGCAACCGCGAGATCTTTCACCGAAGGTGATGATTGTTCCCCATGCGGGTTTCATTTATTCCGGCCCGGTGGCCGCCAGTGCCTATCGCTTGCTGGAATCTATGAGGGATAAAATATCCAGAGTGGTATTACTTGGCCCTGCCCATCGGGTTGCGGTTCGAGGAATGGCGGCGCCTTCGGTCGAGGCTTTTGCGACGCCACTGGGCAATATTCCATTAGATACAGATGCCATTAAAACATTGAGCGCCAATCGCCACGTGCACATGATGGATAAAGCCCATCAGTTTGAGCACAGCCTGGAAGTGCAATGCCCCTTTCTACAACAATGCCTGAATGATTTTAAATTAATCCCCATCGTGGTCGGTGATGCCTCGCCTCTGGCGGTGGCAGAAGTGATTGATCAACTGTGGGGTGGCGATGAAACTCTGATTCTGATCAGCTCCGATCTCAGCCATTTTCATCATTATGAAGAAGCCTGCATTCGTGATAGCAAAACGGTAAAAGCCATCGAGCAATTAAACGCCAATCTAATGGGTGGTCAGGCCTGTGGCTGCTATCCTGTGAACGGCATACTGACAGTTGCACAGCGTCGGGGGATGGAAGTAATTACGCTGGATGTGCGCAATTCTTACGATACCGCGGGCGAGACTGTTGTGGATAAAAACAGAGTTGTGGGTTATGGCGCTTTTGTCATTCAGTAAATCCCTTTTCAGCAGATCTGTTTTCATTAGATTCCTTGTCAGCAGCCCCCCTTTAAGCAGATCAATGGACGGACGATAAAACTCATAATCAGAAGCCTGAATCAGGAATACTATTTTGCAGATTTCACCATCAGAACATGACAAAAGAGAACTATTGCGCATTGCCCGAAAAACCATCAGCAAAGGGTGTGAAGGTTTTCCACCAGAACTGGAAGCACAAGATGCCGAACAATCGGACTTTTTCAAACATCAGGGCGCTTGCTTCGTCACGTTGCAGAAACAAGGAAATTTACGCGGCTGCATAGGTTCGACTCAGGCTCATCGTGCATTACTGGACGACGTGGTTCAGAACGCCTTTGCCAGCGCCTTTCGTGACCCACGATTCCCTCCGGTAACAGAAAATGAACTCACTGAGATTTCTGTGGAGATTTCCATTCTCACCCCCCAGGAACAAATGCAAATTGACGATGAAAAAGATCTTCTGAAGCAGTTGCGACCAGGAACAGATGGTTTATTAATTCGTAATGCGGATTATTCAGCAACGTTTCTGCCCCAAGTCTGGAAGCAACTGCCAAACCCAAGACAATTTCTTGCGCATTTGAAAAATAAAGCGGGGATGTCGCCGGGCTTATGGCCTAAAGATATGGAATGTTTCCGGTATCAATGTATCAAATTTGAAGAGGCGTAAAGCACGCCTCTTCAAACACTGACGCTTAAATCACTTCAAACAAAAAGTGATTTTTCTTACCTAATTTCACCAAGAAGAAGCGGCCGTACATGGCTTTTTCTGCAGCAAAACATTCTGGCAGATTCATGTTATCTGCCGCGCCGCGAGCCTCACCATTGAAGAATACTGCATTGTTACCAAGGGCATCCTTCACCTGTTTGCCTGATTTCACCATGCCGACATCGGCGAACAGTTGAGTCATGGCTTTTTCTGCCAAACCTTCTCGCTCGATGGTAGCGCTTGGCAACCCATCCTGCTTCAGCTGTTCCATATCCGCCTCAGACAAGCTGGAGATATCACCGGAGAACAGCGCTTCGGTTATACGAATTGCGGCTTGTAAACCGTCCTCACCGTGCACCAGACGTGTGGCTTCACGGGCAAGAATCTGCTGGGCTTCAGGGCGTCCCTGACGTTCAGCATCGGCTTTCTCGATCGCATCAATCTCTTCCATGGACAGGAAGGTAAAGAACTTCAGGAAGCGATACACATCGGCATCTGCCGTGTTCATCCAGAACTGGTAGAACGCATACTGCGACGTTTTGCTCGGATCCAGCCAGATGGCGCCACCTTCGGTTTTACCAAACTTGGTGCCATCGGATTTGGTGATCAGCGGAACCGTTAAACCAAAGGTACGAGCTTTGTTCTGACGACGGGCCAGATCGATACCACCAACAATATTGCCCCACTGATCGCTACCACCGACCTGGAGGGTACAATCGTGACGACGATTCAACTCGGCAAAGTCCATTCCCTGCAGCAACGCGTAGGAGAATTCGGTGAAAGAAATACCGGCACCTTCACGGTTCAGACGCTGCTGAACGGATTCTTTGTTGATCATGGCGTTGACCGAGAAGTGCTTGCCAATGTCCCGGAGGAAATCGAGGACATTCAGTTCTGCCGTCCAATCCAAATTGTTAGCAACGATCGCTCCGCTATTAAAACCAGAAGCATCTCCACAATCGAAGTCGATAAACTGGCTGACTTGGCCTTTGATTTTCTCGACCCAGCCAGAAACCACATCTGGCGTATTCAACTGACGCTCAGCGGCTTTAAAACTCGGATCACCAATCAAACCGGTAGCACCACCCACCAGCGCGATAGGCTTGTGACCAGCCTCCTGAAAACGTTTAAGTACCAACAAAGGCACCAGATGACCCAGATGAAGGCTGTCTGCAGTGGGATCAAAGCCACAATAAAGCACCCGTGGCTGTTCACTGAGATGTGCATCCAGTTCTTCAACCGCTGTGGTCTGCGCGATCAACTGGCGGGCTTGCAAATCATTAAGCAACGGGTTCTGACTATCGGACATGAGCTTTTCCTGCACACAATCAATGTGTTCAACTGGCGCTGAACACTTAAAATCAAGCCGCTCAAAATACAACAAAACGCCTCAAGAACAAATGCCTGCTCAGCAATAATGGAAAAGAAGTAAGAAAAAGAAAGGGTAAAGAGGTCTGTTTTTTGGAAGATAACTCGTGATAAGGCCAGAGTAAACATAGTGTAATGGTCATCATCGGCGTTCTCAGATACTGTTTATGATGCGCACTTATGATGTGAGCCTGATCACACCTTCTGGCACTAGATGAAGGGGAATCAGTAACTTCTCAGACGTTTAGATCAAAAAATGATCTGGATCAGCATTTAACGAAGCTATCCTGACAGATCTTTATGTATATATGACTTCTGAGTTTTTTTATCGTTATAATTTGAATATGTACTATCAGATTTTGCATATTAAACACAGCGTTAACACCTTTAATGAATAAAGCCATCCTTAGAGGCGCTACTCGAACGAATGAGCGCCTGAAACAGTTTCCCAAGCGACACTTGCTACTGGCAAGCTCTGTCGCAATCGGGGTCATGGGAATGATGGCTCTGCTGCCTTCTTCAGACGTTGAAGCGAAGCGTTCCGAAATTCCGATGACCATCGACGGTGTTGAGCCCTCTGCTGACACTCGCCCTCTAACCCTTGGCAACCCTTTTCTGAGCAACAAAGAAGACAGCAAGGCTCAGGAAGAAGCGAAAGCTCTGGCAAAAACAGCCTACGACCCGGAAAAACAACTGGGTCAATGGCACAACGTCACGATCAAAAGTGGTGACAACGTCGCAGCCCTTTTCTCTAAGCAAAGTCTAAGCCCCACCGTTGTTTATCAGGTGGCGAATACACCAAAATACGGTGACCTTCTGGCACGAATCCGCCCTGGCCAAAGCCTGGAGTTTCGTATCAACGATCAGGGCATACTGACCCAACTGAGATATGTGCAGTCCAAACTGGACAGCATCTTCTTCACGAAAGGTGATGAGGGTTATCAGGCCGAGTTGGTATCTCTGTCTCCTGAAGTTCGCCCAACTTACGCCAGTGGAACTATCGAAAGCTCTCTATTTAGTGCCAGTCAGAAAGCCGGTTTATCAGACAACCTGACCATGGAACTGGCCGGTATTTTTGGCTGGGATATCGATTTTGTACTCGACATCCGCAGTGGTGACTCTTTTAACCTGATTTACGAAGAAAAATATCTGGATGGCGACAAACTGGGCGACGGTAATATTCTAGTTGCCAGCTTCACTAATCAGGGCACCACCTATACCGCCATTCGCTATACCGACAGTAATGGCGACTCGGGTTACTACACCCCTGATGGCAATAGTATGAGAAAAGCCTTCCTGCGAACGCCGGTTGATTTTACCCGCATCAGTTCCCGGTTCAACCCAAATCGGCTGCACCCGGTCTTCAAAACAAAAAGGCCTCATCGCGGTGTGGATTACGCAGCACCAACGAATACCCCGATCAAAGCAGCAGGCGATGGACGGGTAAAATTCTCCGGTCGTCAGAATGGTTATGGTAACGTCGTCTATCTTGAGCATCCCAACAACATTGTTACTATCTATGCCCACGCTAATAAGCTGGCGGGGCTGAGAAAAGGACAAAAAGTGCGCCAAGGCCAAACCGTTGCCTATGTTGGCCAGACTGGTTGGGCAACCGGGCCTCACTTACATTATGAGTTCCGGGTCAATGGCGTCCATCGTAATCCCATGACTGTTAAGCTGCCTGACGCGGCACCGATTGACAGTAAAGAGATGGCCAGCTTCAAGAAAGTGTCTGAGCGCATGGTTGCGCGGCTTGAGAAACAAACCGAAACATTGGTGGCTACCCAATAAGGAAAACCATGCCAGATATTTATGTGGGTCTTATGTCGGGTACCAGCCTCGATGCCATGGATGCCGTTGCGGTTGAATTCGATAAAGACCACCCCAGAGTTCTGGCAACACACTCCTTACCATGGCCAACAGAGCTTCGGGCTAACATCCAACAGCTCTGCCAACCTGGTGATGATGAAATACGCTTGATGGCAGAAGTTGACCCGGCCATTGCCCGGGTCGCTGCTGATGCCGTCAACATTCTCCTCAATAAAGCCTCGTTACAACCGGATCAAATCCAAGCCATTGGCAGCCATGGGCAAACCATCCGGCATATGCCAGAACTCGGTTACACCCTGCAAATTGGTGATCCAAACCTGTTAGCAGAACTGACCGGCATCACAGTGGTTGGCGATTTTCGTCGTCGTGATATGGCCGCTGGCGGTCAGGGGGCTCCTTTAGTGCCCGTTTTTCACCATGCCGTTTTCACCAGCGACAGTGATCGGGTGGTGGTTAATATAGGCGGCATCAGTAATGTATCCATTCTTCCTGCCGGTAGCAGTCAGGTTAGCGGTTTTGATACTGGCCCCGGAAATCTGCTAATGGATTATTGGTGCCAGAAGCATTGGCAAACACCTTTTGACGAGGGTGGTCGACATGCAGCAAAAGCAATGTTTAACGCGGAGCTCTTGGCGGCGTTACTGAGCGACCCTTTTTTCCACCAGGCTCCACCTAAAAGCACTGGACGTGAGCTGTTTAATCCGAATTGGCTTGAATCCCGATTAAACGACTTTAGTCATTTATCTCCGGAAGTGGTTCAGGCCACTCTGTGCAGCCTGACAGCGAGCTGCATCGCAGACGCTATTAAACAATACGCGCCAGACACTACAGAACTCTTCACCTGCGGTGGCGGAGCCTTCAACCTTACATTGATGGCTATGCTTCAAGAGCTGCTTCCAAATGTAGCCATAAACGCCACCAACGCCCTGGGCGTTGATCCACAATGGGTTGAAGCCATTGCCTTTGCATGGTTGGCAAAGCAGCGTATTCTTAACTTGCCAGGCAACCTTCCTGAAGTTACTGGAGCCAACAACCTTCGGGTTCTTGGTGGTGTTTATCCTGCCTGACGCTCCATCCCCATTTAACTATACTGGCAATACACGACACTTTTCTAAAGTTTCAGTCTGCAGGTAACCCTCCATGAACATGAATAAAATCGGCGTTATAGGCACAGGGTTTGTGGGTATGGCCGCCGCCTACTCTCTCTTCCAACAAAAACTGGCCAACGAAATTGTTCTTGTGGATAAAAATGAAGGCCGCGCCCGTGGAGAAGCATTGGATCTGATGCACGGTCAGCCGTTAGTCGGGCGCTGCGAAGTCAGTGCAGGCGATTACTCCAGCCTGAAAGGTGCCGGTATTATTGTGATTTGTGCGGGCGTTGGCCAATCCAGCCCGGATGAAAGTCGCTTAGAGCTGCTTCAACGAAACATCAAAGTGTTTGAGAGTATCGCAAAAGAGCTGGACCACCATGCGCCAGAGGCCATGCTGCTGATTGCCAGTAACCCGGTGGATATTCTTACTCACGCGATGCAGAACTTAAGTCAGCGGCCAAATAACCTAGTCATTGGTACAGGTACGTTGCTGGATACCTCTCGCTTTCGCACGCTGCTTTCTTCCCACTACCACGTATCGCCTCAGTCGGTGCATGCCTATATTCTTGGCGAACACGGCGATTCAGAAATTCCGGTCTGGAGTTCTGCCCATGTTGCCGGTCTTGGCATCAGAGGTAACACCATCAACGGAGTAGACTATAACTCGCAGGCTCTGGCTGAGATTGCCTCCCAGGTTAAAACCGCCGCCTACGACATCATTGCCAACAAAGGTTATACCAACTGGGCCATTGGCCTGGTGATCGCCAATATCATCCGCACTGTGCGTAACAATCAACGTGCAGTTCTACCGGTAACGGTTCGCTTGAATGGAGAATACGGTATCGAGGACGTCTGTCTGAGCTTGCCAACGATTATTGGCAGCGATGGCGTGGAAAGCACCATCACACCAACGTTGGACGATTATGAACTGGCGGGKATTCAAGAGTCTGCCAGTACATTGAAAGCATCAATGGCGAAGCTGGTTTAATACCCATAAAAAAGGCCTGATGAAAAATCAGACCTTTTTTATTACTTATGGGGGGGTGTCGCAAAACTCTCAACCAACTCGTTCCCATGCTCCAGCGTGGGAATGTATACACTAAATATTCAAATAGTTAGAAGTTTGGGTTCCCACGCACAGCATGGGAACCAGAGCTTTGGCAACAACCTCTTATACGGTTATATGGAAAAAGACGACCCACAACCGCAGGTGGCTTTGGCATTCGGGTTTTTCACCATAAATCGGGAACCTTCCAGCCCTTCTTCATAATCCACCTCAGCGCCCACCAGATACTGATAGCTCAACGAATCAATCACCACCGGAGCGCCATCTCTGAGAATCAAAGTATCGTCTTCCGCCATTTGATTATCAAAGGTAAAACCATACTGAAAACCAGAGCAGCCACCGCCGGTGACATACACCCGCAGCCGCTGGTTTTCATCAGTTTCATCCGCCAGCAGCTCACAAACCCGCTTGGCCGCAGCGGCTGTAACACTGATTGGATCAGGCATCACTGTTTCTACTACGCTCATTGACCCTCCCGCGCCGCCGCAAATTATACCCATCGCCTTTCAAGTTGCTACGCTGTTGTCAGCGTTCGCTCACCCCGATCACCACTACTTGTAGGCTCACGGGACCCGAGGGCCTAAAGGCTTCGCTCTCTTTTCGCCTAGTAGCAACTTGAAATCCAATGGGTATATTAAGTGCAGCAGCCCGTTAATTCCTCATCTGGCGGACATTATCAAAGTAACCGACTATTTTAGTCAACTACCAATCACTACTCATCAACCTTCAGTCTCACTCTCAACGTCAATTATCTGCTTCAAGCACGATATCCATTTCATGCTCGGAGCTTTGAGTATTTTCCAGCAACTGAGGCCCTGCAAAACCGCCATTCGGGTGATACTCAAGGCTACCGTTCACTTGAGAACCCTTGGTCATTTCAATCACACTGTAGAACACATTACCCGTGATCACCGCGCGGGATGCCAGTTCCAGATGCTCCTCAGCAAATACATTGCCGCGGACATGACCATCAATCACCACACGCTGGGCACGGATATCACCTTCAATCGCTGCACTGTGAGCGATGGTAAGAATACCGTGCTCCGCAGAGATATTACCTTTCACCCGGCCTTCGATATGTACGGTGCCAGAGAAGTTGATATCACCTGTAATAGCGGTTTCAGCAGATATCAGAGTCGTGCTGCCACTTTTTACATTACTAACCGTTTCTTTGCTCTTGCTGAACATCCGCTACCAGCTCCTTATCCCATTGATAAACTTGCTCAAAACTTTGTTTGATGCCGCTTGTTATTTGTACCACAACCTTTATATCGGAAGGCTCAAACCCTTTCGGAAGGGTGAAATCCAAATAATCCCGATCTGCTGGCAATGCCTGGAAATAACGAAAACCCAATCGAGTAGAGACCTCACTGTCGCCGGCCAACTGCTTTAGGGTTAACGTCTGCTTCTTGCCATCCTTTTGACCTATCACGGTTAAAGACAGCGTACCTTTCAGAAAAGGATTACTTCTAGCTACCTGAGACACCACCAGCCGCATTCTAAAACTGTCTGGTACTTCGCCCTGTTGCAGGCTGAAATCGGCAATCCGAACACCGGTAGAAGAATCCTCTGGCGCCAGAATATTTCTGAAGAAGGAGAGCTCTTTATGCAACTGTTCCTTCTCTTCTTCCAGCTTGCGAACCATCAGCCGGACATTATTCACAGCATCCTTATCCATTTTTCCGGAACTTTCCAGAATGGTCAGACGTTGCTTTAATTCAACATTTTCTTCCTGAAGTGCCTCAGCCTGACGCACCAACAGGTCATTCTTCGCTTGAACTGCATCCAGAGTCTGATCGGCATCGCTGCCACCGTACCAGTAGGCAATCCCCCCCAGAACGGTAACCAATACCAGCAGCACCAGACGAATCAGTCGGTCGCGTTTAGGGTCGTGTCGTACAACCTTGAGTTTGCTACTGTCGAAGTGCAAGGAAGTCCACCTTTTCAACCTATCGAATTCTATCCAGCTGTCTCGCTGCATCTATTGTTTAGACGAGCATTATTATGAAAACTTTAACCGTGGCAATATACACAAGCTAAAACGACTTAACAAACAAGCTGATAGCAAATTCAATTCAGCGCATTATTCTAACAAGCTGGGTTATGATACTGATCACTAAAACCTTAAAGAAAAGTATTCGAAATGTTCGATAAATGGACGGCGTCACTGGTACAAATACCGCTCAAACAGATTGCTCTGAAAGCGGGCACATTCGGCATCACTCCCAATCAGGTCACTGTCGCTGGTTTTTGCATGGGCATGCTGGCCATCCCTTTACTGGCAATGAATGCCTACTCATTGGCATTAATAGCCATTGTTATTAACCGTATTTTGGATGGGCTCGACGGCGCTCTTGCCCGGCTCAACCAGCCAACAGATGCCGGCGGGTTTCTGGATATCACTCTGGATTTTATTTTCTATTCCGGGATCGTTGTGGGTTTTGCTCTGGCCGACCCAACGAATAATGCACTGGCAGCTTCCGTCCTGATTTTTTCATTTATGGGTACAGGTTCCAGCTTTCTGGCGTTTGCTATCATGGCTGAAAAACATCAACTTACCGAGCCACATTTTAAGCACAAATCACTGTACTATCTCGGTGGTTTGGCTGAAGGCACTGAAACCATACTCTTGTTTGTGCTTTTCTGCCTGTTCCCACATTACTTTTCCATTTTGGCCTACAGCTTTGCGGCCATTTGCTTTTTAACCACTTTTTTACGAATCATGGGTGGCTACAAAAGCATTTCTCTCGCCGAAAACGAATGATTGCTGGTATTAATTGAGCATGGTTTCCTAATATAATGGCGCCCGATAACAATACTCAAAAAGACAGCTGAAGCCAGAGAAGCTGAAGCTCGCAATAAGAAAAATAGAGACAATGTCATGGAAGTAGTAGTAAGACATGCCGAACAATCGGACCTCAAAGCCATTGGTGAATTATTAAGCCATCCGGATGTCACCCGCAATACCAGTCAAATCCCTTATCGATCGCAGTCCTATTGGGATAACATGTTCGATATAAACGACAAAAACCACATACAGCTGATTGCTCATTCAGGTAACGAAGTGGTTGGTCACCTTGGGTTAATCATTAACCAGAATCCAAGGCGTAAGCACTGCGCCAGTTTCGGCATTACCGTTCGCCACAACGCCCAGGGCAAAGGCGTTGGTAAACAGTTAATGACCACGATGGTAGACCTGGCCGATAACTGGTTGAACCTGACCCGTATAGAGCTGGATGTGTATACTGACAATCATCACGCCATCACACTCTACGAACGCTTTGGTTTCGAAGTAGAAGGCGAAAGCCGTTTTGATACCTTTCAGGATGGTAAGCTGGTGAACAGCTTCCGTATGTCCCGGATATCTCCCGATTATAAATCGGAACTATCCCATCCGCTGCCAAGCAGAATTAAAGACCAAAACCTCACCATTCGAAATTTTGACATCGCCGATACAGAGTCAGTGCTCAATCTCTGGCAACAGTGCAATCTCACGGTGCCACAAAATAACCCGAAGAAAGACATTAAACGCAAAGTGGCCATAAACGACGGTTTGTTTCTAGTAGGCCTGATCAACGGTGAGATTGTTGCTTCCGTAATGGGTGGCTACGAAGGTCATAGAGGCTGGGTTAATTATCTGGCTGTTTGCCCACAGTGGCAGAGAAACGGTTTTGGCAGAGAACTGATGGCCGATCTGGAAAAACGCCTTATCGCCATGGACTGTCCAAAAATTAACTTGCAGGTACGAACGTCAAATCAGCAAGTGATCGCATTTTATCATTCTCTTGGTTATAAAACCGATCGGGTAACCAGTCTAGGAAAGCGGCTCATTGATTGAGCCGCACATCATTGTACGTAATATACCAGCATGCAAAGATTCTTAGCTGGTATATTGTGCTCAAGACTTACGCATCCACCCCTACTTTTTTATTCCCAACATTACATGAACCTTAGCTTCAACCTTGTTTTTTTCTTCTCGTAATTCTTGAATCCTAAGCCTAAGTTCCTCATTATCTTTGTTTAACTTATGAACTTTCGTTTCTTGTTCTTCTCTGTGTAGTTTTGTTTTCGCCCGCCACCCTCGGCAAGTGGCTTTGTTCTTGCCTCTACTACGTTTGTATTTTTCCTCGTTCGTCAAGCTTGAAATGGAAGGCACATTCTCTTCATTAACTTTTAAATCAATCACTGGCCTTCTGACTGTCAAATCCATAGCCCTGGCAGAATGATCATCGAATGCATTTTCTGGCATAGAGCTTTCAGCCCCCGGATAAGATTTATTCAGAGTAACTGATTTTTCAATAGCTTGATTATACATAGGGGGAACCGAGGCTTTAGCTACTGAAGGCATATTCAAGCTCATTGACAGTGCCGATGAAGCATGTTTTTTATCTACAGGTACGGAAACAGGAAATTGCTGATCAGCCACTTGGAATGCTTCCATTCCTACAACGTTATATGAGTTGTGTGCCTTATCAGGAACAATATGAACAGTTGAATTATTCCATCTTCCAGAATGATAATCACTTGCTTTTTTCACACCACCTTCGGCATTCAATCCACTGACCGAACCTACCTGATAGCACTTGTCATGCGTACCATGAATATTTGATAATCCATCCATAATCAGCACCCCTTTAAATTTCTAAATTATTGATTAGACCACGTGACCCGACAACTAAAATCTATCACCAATACGGTACGAGGCCATACATACCAGTCAAAGAGTGAAGTTTTTCAAATTTAGTTCCAATTAAAGATGAATTAATTCAATACCACATGAAACTACCCAGAATGAAAAGACTCTAACTTTCAATCAAATCAAGTAAAAAGTGGTGATTATGCTTATATTTCAGAGGCTTTCGTTATATCTATTACTGGCACTATTATCCATTAACATCTGTGCTAACGCGCCTCCCGAATCGGAAGCCCTGGATAAAGCATATTCCCATCAGCATGAAGTACGCTTTAGCCCAAGAAAGCTAAGGCTGGTTGACATAAACCATCATCACAGCAATTTCCTCTTTCGAGGCAATATGCCCCTTTCCCATAACCACTTTGCTTATGATGAGCTGATGGATTCTATGTCCCATGAGCTTGAGAAAATCCATGGTGCTGAGCTGCCACCCAATCTTTTAATTCTTGATATTTCTTTGCTCAACACAGTGGTGGAATCTTCACTTCTCCGCATAGAAGAACATTACGCCAGAACCCACCCAGACCGCTTACTCCTGATCCATCACCCAGTTTACGGCGCCCTTTCCAGTCCTGACCATCATCACCACGCACTGGCACACCATCTGGCACACATCCCTTTTCTAGAGGGGACATACCGACTGGTGGAATCACTGCACGAGCATATGAACCGCGACTATGGCAGACCTGTTGCTGTTTTTGTGCACTGCAAGGCTGGAAGCGATCGAACAGGTATGATTATTGGTGCTTACCAGATGTTGTATCTGGGCATGAGTTATCGTGAGGCGATACAGCGGGCCGAAGAAGTGGCACGCCGCCCTATCAAATATCTACAGCATAACGGCCTGAAGTGGATGGCTCACTATTACCGAGATGTATTAGGCATTCATACCGTTGGAGAGATCTAGGAGCCTGTCGGACTTAGCACTGACCTACTGCGAAAAAGCCGGATTTGGCCAGTTTTTATGCTCCTTTTCGTTGAATAGCTCGCTATTCGCCTCAAACGAGCATAAAAACTGACTCAAACCGGACTTTTTCTCGCTACGGTCGGCTAAGTCCGACAGGCTCCTAGCTTCTTATTTTGTGTACGCCCCATACATAGTAGAATGGTGGCCTTTCAATCGACCAAAGACGCACTGAACCATGGCAATCAACTGGTACCCCGGCCACATGCACAAGGCCAAAAAAGAGATCCGAGAAGAGATTCCCAAGATGGATCTGATTATTGAGGTACTGGATGCCCGACTGCCCTTCAGCAGTGAAAACCCCATGGTGCCATCACTGCGTGGCGATACACCGTGCATCAAAATACTCAATAAGAGCGACTTGGCAGACCCGGCTATTACCCAACAGTGGGTCGAGCATATCAACAACACCTCCGGCATGAAGGCCATCGCGGTCAACCTGAAACAGCCGGATAAAATCCGCAGTATTCTGGACATGGCGCCCTCCATGGTGCCGGATCGCAATCTGGACGTTAGCCAGTTAAAAGCGTTAATCCTCGGGATTCCCAACGTCGGCAAATCCACCACTATTAATATCCTTGCCAACCGAACCGTAGCTAGAACTGGTAATGAGCCAGCAGTAACCAAACAGCAGCAGCGGATAAAACTGCCCAACAACATTATCCTGCTGGATACCCCCGGCTTCCTATGGCCCAAACTGGAACCGGAAGATTGCGGCCTTCGTCTGGCTATCAGTGGTGCCATCAAAAACACCGTGATTGAGTTTGAAGATGTGGCGATGTATCTGGCAGAGTTTATGCTGGAACATTACCCAGAAAATCTCAGCAAGCGTTACCAGATAAAAGACCTGCCGCAAACGGGCATAGAACTGTTCGATATGATTGGACAGCGTCGTGGCTGCATGCGCCGTGGTGGGATTGCGGATACCCACAAAGTGTCGGAAATCCTGATCAATGAATTTCGTGATGGTCAGCTGGGTCGTATCACCCTCGAAACCCCTGCCATGGTCGAACAAGAGCAAGCACTGCTGGCTGAAACAAGAGCGCGGAAAGCCGCCAAAAAATGATTTACTCGCCCCTGAAATTCACACCGTTAAAAAGTGTTAAGATCAAGGGCTGATTTTTACAGGACTAACGGACAATAGAATCAATGAAGAAGTTTTTTTCTGCCCTTTTCTTCCTACTGCCGATGATGGCATTTGCTCAGGCTGCACAAAGCAGTGCGTCACCATTTCAGGAAGGCACACATTACACGACGATTGAAGGCCTTCAGGCCAGCTCACAACCTGCAGTAACTGAGTTATTTTCTGTGTACTGTGGTGGATGCTATAGCTGGGAATATGGCCCACTTAACGAATTAAAGACTTGGTTAAGCAGCCAGAATATCGGGTTTAGCCAAGCCCATATGGACTTTATGGGCGGCTACGCCAAACAAGCCAGCACCGCTCTGGCGATTACCCAAAACACACCACAGTTTGCAGCAGTAAAAAAAGAACTGTTCAACCGCATTCATGTAGAGCGTAAAGGGGATTGGACGAACGATGCCGAGTTTTTCCAGAGTATGGAAAAAGCGGGATTAAGCGAAGCGGATTTCAACGCTAAGAAAAACAGCTTACCCGTTGGCATGACACTGATGCAGTGGAACCGCTATGGAGAGTTTGTGCATTCAGTTCCAAGTTTTATGGTCAACAACCGTTATCTGATTAACATGGGCAGCCTTAAGTCTTATGATGAGCTGAACGGTTTGATCACCTATTTGTCATCGCTTCCTGTGAACAGTCAATAACAAAATGCTAAGGCCTCCTGTTCATGGAGGCCGACCAACCAAGGACCTGACTTTTGGCAGACACAACCCCCTCTATACTGAGCAAAACCCTGCAGGACATAAAAAAAAGCCCCTTGCAGACCGTTCACAACTGGCAGAATTCCCGTATCACCTGGCTCATCATGCTGGGAACCGCACTTTTCCTTGAGCTCTGCGCTCTTTATTTCCAGTACGTGATGAAGCTGGACCCCTGTGAGAAATGCGTTTATCAACGACTAGCCGTGATGATGCTGGTTATTGCGCCGGCGCTGATTATTATCTCACCAAAAATAATGTCTCTCAGGCTAGCGGGTTACGGTATTTGGATTGCCGGTGCCGTCTATGGTTTGAAAGAAGCCCTTGGCCAACTGGCCGATTACGGCGAATTCAACCCCTTCACATCCAGCTGCAGTTTAAAACCAACCTTCCCGTTTGACCTGCCATTATACGACTGGTGGCCAGGTATGTTTATGCCAACCGGACTTTGCGGTGCAGATGACTGGAGTTTGCTGAGCCTGAATATGGCGGAATGGATGGTGGTGATTTTTTCGATCTATCTAGCGGCAGCGGCAGTTTGTGTGGTGAGTTGGATTTATTGTGCGTTTTTTAAAGAAGCTTGAGAGTTTACTCCTCGTTCCCATGCTTTGCGTGGGAATGCATACCCCAACCTACCGCCCCTCCCACAAGCTCAAAACTGCATACCTGTTACCTTTCGTATGCATTCCCACGCGGGACCCAAAGGGCCTAAAAGCATGGGAACGAGGTTTCTGGAGTTTTGCGACAACCTCGAACCGTGGGAACGAGAAACAATTACAACGTCGGCCAACCTTGCAGGTTTACCGACCTACTACAGTTAGCAAAAACCATCACCAATGAGTCGACGGGGTTTTCACACCCAGATGGTTAAAAGCAATATCCCCATCTCCCGCCTGAGCATCCTGAGCCGTAGCCGTCAAAGTAAAGCCTGTCACGCAGTTGCTGGATGGACATGTGGCAGCAATAGAATAAAAACCATTCTCCGTAATAAACGGCGATGCACTCATACCCACATCGGTCAACGTGGTGCTATAGGTTTTATTATCCATAAAATACTGCTCCTGCAGAGCAGCTATTTTCATAAGGGCGGTCTGAGCTTCCGTACGACGACCTTTCTTTACATATTCCTGGTAAGAAGGCAGGGCGATAGCGGCAAGAATGCCGATAATAACCACCACGATCATTAATTCAATTAGCGTAAAGCCTTTTTCCCGAACAACCATAATCTATTCCTAATCAAAGCGGCTCCATATAAAGAACCGCCTTGTGAACTTATTTTATTTTTCCTGCAGCCAGCTGTAGGTATGAAAGCCTATCTCTGAATCCAGATCAACAGAGCTTGGAATTGCCACAATTTTGTCGTTTATCGGCACAAATACCTGCCCTCCAGAAACGCCGGAAAGCTCAGAAACCACCCGATCGCCCTTATCCAGCCCATTTTGGTCATCATAATTTTTAACGGCGGTGGCATCCTGAAGGCTGACAAAATACGCACGACTTGTGCCCGCACTTGGCGTGCATTCATAACTGCCAGCTGGTTCCCAAGTCGTAATACTGGCCACACCTGAGATAATGTCTGCTCGGGAAAATGCTTTCTCTCCGTAGTGCGATGAGCCTGTGGCCGTTTCAAAATTCATGAACCAGCCTTTACTGGTTTTCAATTTCGAGATCTCGCCATCCTTGTCTGAACCCTGTTGAATCAGGTTAGCCGTCGCATCATAAAGATCACTCCCTTTGATAGGGGCTGGCTCACAGGTTTCACCAGGTTGAGCAGTTTTACTGCCTGAACAGTCAACATACTTGGTATAGGCAATCTTCGTATCCCGGAGCATAAAAAAGCGATCCTGAACACTGTCATCTTTAGTTTCGGTATCATTGTTTACATGGGTTCCTTTATAAGTAGGATTCGCCCGGTTACCACTGCCTAACAGCACTGCGTCATAGGCTTTCCCATTATATTTAGTATTCGCCACAGCTGGTTGATAGAAAAACCTGCGATCGTTTTTACTATCAGGATGATCAAGGTTCAAATCGGTGTTTGCATCCATTCCCAGTACTGCCAGAGTAGAGACTGACCAGGCTGCACTCTCTGACGTATCATCCCCGGTTAATCGACCAATATCCACACGGAAGACATTACCCCCGGTATCTGCAAAATAGAGGCGATCATGGAGCCCGTCACCGTCAGCATCCAGGGCAATAGGAGGTGCAGCAACGCTCCATTTAAAGCGGCTATCCTTTATCTGCGTGGCGTCACTAACAGGACTTAGACTGGAATTATCCGCAGTCATTGAACTGACCAGTTTACCGGTGCCTGCATCAATGATGTACAAACCTCTACCACGAGTTGAACTGCGCCGATGATCTTCATTCGTTGCCTTCAGCTCACCAGGCCTTACATCATCTTTGCCCTGTGAAGAGCCTGCATCGTCTGCACCATCATAGCCAGCACCAAAAGCCAGCGCGTACTTGTAACTGGTTATTTTTGTGTCTTCATTTACTGATCTATGACCAGGCAAAACAACCGGAATCATCTTGGACCAACTCTGCCCGAGCTCTTCGAATCCAGGGGTCGAACTGTCTATCTGCCACAGGAGTTTTGGCTTATGGTCCGGTCTGGTCACATCCATTCCGTAGTAAGTAGTGCCACCACGACGCATACCAAAGAAAATCAACATCCGATCGCCGTCTGAGTGAATGATATTTCCATCACTGTTGGCATCAATCCGAATCACGCTGACCGGGCCGTCCAGACCATAAATTCGATGATCCGGAGATGTGTTATCCATCAGGTCTGACAAATTACCTATGGTTTCTTTGGCAAAGAAGCTCCACTTTTCTTTAACTGTCCCTGTGGGCGTACTCAAGTCATCCTGAAGAAAGTGCAGCACTCCGTGATTTGTACCAAAGACGACTCGAAGATCCGGTGCATCGTCAGTATATTTCGTACTGTCGCCATCCGTATCACCATAATTCAACGTCACCGGGCTGCTGTGCTGTATATCACCCATAACCCAGGGGCGCACTGTGTTACCTTGCTTATTCTTTCCACGTACCCAGTTGGCAATATTAGACGATGTTAAGGTGCCCGAATAACTTGGTAACTTCAGGGGATTACCATTTTTGGTGACATAACCGTAATTCAAGCCAGATGAGTTGATTTCCGGATGAATAATCCCCCAACCTGCGGCATTTAAGTTATGTTTTGGAACTGTTGCTGTACTGATGCTCTTCATTTTTGCAAGGCGCTGCGCGTTAGACAAATCATCCCACCCGCTCTTGCTTCTATCCACTTCACCGATCCCGCGGGCTCTCACTTTAATCGAGCCTGAGCCATTGGACGCAGTATCAAGCCTTACGACTCTGACTTTATTATCACCATCATAGGTTTGGTAAATATAGAATTCATCACCCACTGTATATGAGCTTGAAAACTGATACGTCCCTGATGTTCTGAAATTTGTCAGATTCTGATCAGACCCTTCTTTCTCAAACTTATAAGAGAACGTTTTCAACAGGCCAGTGCTACTGACAGAAATATCCTCGAGGTCAATCAGCTCTGGCTTACCGTCATCATCCATCTGGTTTGTATAAATGACCCGGCTATTCACGTCACTTTTCAATACACTACCAAAACCGCCTACGGCAACATCTTTGTCGTTATTCCCACCCCAGAAGGTGTGAACATCATCAACAAACTGAGTAGAGCCATCCTTAAACGCGTTTTTACAGGCACTATCCACCAAGGTTCCATCTTTATGACCATTGGCGTTGCTTGTACTCATGGCTTTGCCATAGCAAGGATCACCCGATTGATAACTGCCTTTTTTGAATATCCTTAATTTCTTGAGGTTGCCACTCCAATCAGCTTTCTCAGAAGCTTCAAACATTGCAAGGTAAGTGTATTGAAGTACATCAGTACGATTACTGGTATTTACTGATACCGAAGGGCTTACAAAACTGTTGGAACCTTCGAGAACTTGTTTTAGTGCCTCGTCCAACGCCTCTCTTAAATCTGTGACCGTTTCACAGCCGGTATTACTGCTCGGATTTTCTGTTGTGAAACATTTTCCTTTGCCCTTTTCTGCTGTATCTGAAAGCAAGGTGGAGGCTTTCCCATAGGAAATGGTATAAGTGCGCGCCTCTTGGTAGCCTGTAGCTTTCTTACCATCCACACCGTTTTTTCCCGGGTTTGCCATATATTCAGCCAGTTGAGGCATACAGCTTTCATTACCCCCGTACTTCTTACAATTTTTTCCTGTTAGCTTCTTTATTGTACTATTATATCCTGTGTCATTTTTTGGCATCCCAGCTGAAACAATAAATATGCTGATATTTTGGCATTTTTGTCTGACAGGCGAGTAATAATAGTCCTTACCATAACCACCATAAGGTTCACTTCTATAGGTAAAGTTAAGGCTCTGTATATTCCCATTACCTGATAGATTTTCATCCGATCGTTCATCTCCTTTTATGTACTTATAGATTTCATGATAAGCAGTACAGAGCTGTGCGCTCTCATTTGCGTTTTGTAGCTGGGTTAGTCTGGTCTCAAATTTATCCCACCTGTCTGTGATACTCGCATGACTGGTAATCAGCTTGTGCTGCTCAATGTATTTATCAGCGCCTGAAGTATTTGCCCTCGGTAACAACGGTGACTCAAATACATAAGGTGGTAATGTCGCCAAGCCAAATTCTATATCAGGGTTTGCATCAAAAAAGTCCTCCATAATTTTAACGGAAGACTTCAGCCGAGAGTTACCCATGGCTACAGAGTCATCCATTAAAATCATAACCTGCGGAGCATAAGCGCCGCCGTCGCCCTTGCCAAAGAAAATATCTGTATCATCAGCAACCGCTGACAACGACAACAGTAACAAAAGAGAAATTGAAGTCCGCCGTTTGAGCAACCTGTTGATCACTTCCATACAACCCATCATGATTAATTGCTCCCCGCATCTACAATAACATCAGTGCCAGAGCTCTGGCCGGTATCCCCACCAACCCAGTAGGCTTTATACATGTCCTGTAAGAGGGTTGTAGATATATCTTCCCTGGTTTTTGTTGTTCTTATATGAAAGTAATCACTCTTAAGTGTATTCGCTCCGCTGGCGCCTTCTTGACGTTGGGCGGCTACGCCCAGTGCGCGTAGTTTCACTACAGGCTGTTCTACAGTCGATGACTTTGTACATTGACGCACTGGCGGTGTTACGGATAAATCCAGGTAATAAGGGTCTGTCTGTTTTGCAGTGGCTTCACCAACAACGCAACTGTTTGGGCCGATCAAAGCATCATCCGCCGCCGCTTGAATAGTCGCCAACTCACCCTGCGCATCATTAAAAGTCAGTATTCGTATTTCTGCATTCACCAGCATTCGTGGAGACATTGTCGTTTGGTTAACACTGACGGCAACTACAGTGGTGAGCAATAAAAGAAAAAGCAGCGCTGAAATCAACACCACTCCCTGGTTTTTTTCTCTGATGATGACTGGCTTAATCATTGGGTCTGCCCATAACTCAGATTATAAAGATACACCGTTTGGGTGAGCAGCTTACGCCTTCTATTCTGACTGGCAGACACGGCCTTCACCTTCACATCCCCCATCTTATATTCCCTGGTATCGCTATATCCTGGCTCAACCTCTGTTGTGGCAAGAATACTCAACTCTATACTGCGAATAGTGTTCCACTCAGCGGCAGTCCAGCCATCTGTTGTACTCGAAAGGCCGATTAATTGAGTAACGCCGCTTTCGTTATCAGCGGCCTTACCGACACGAACTCTCATGGCTTCGACATTCTCAGCAAGAATTTTCGTCACAAGACCAGCACCGGATAACTGCAGCAAGGCAAGCTGATCGTCTTTAGTTATATAAAAAAGACTAAAGCCGTATTTCCGGATCACACCGTCTTTTATACCGCCCGGTGCTTTAGGATCTGTACTTGCAGTACGGAACACCTTGCCATTATTAACCCCGGAGATCATATAGTTTTCGCTGGCTGCCAGGCTTGCTTCGGCAATTTCCTCGCCTATCGCACCTTTAACCAGAACCCAGTCCGTTGGTGTTTTAAAAGTACTGGTATAATCCCCGGTTTTTGCATCCGACACACAGTCTTTAATCGACGCAGATGTTCCGCGACCTGCTAAAAACCCGGCCTTCATATCAATGGCTGATGCTATGCCAGAACAATCATCCGTTACCGACATTCCGGTCGTAACCAATGACTCCATCGTTGCACCATTGGCGTAACCGGCCGACGGAATATCTCGCACAAGCACAGTAAAAGCATTTCGAGCACCGTGTTCCAGTGCGACATTTCTGCTGTCTGTAAGCTGTGAAGTGAAACTATTGATATAAAGGTTCCCAAGCACCACCATCAACAACAGTGCCAGAGCCATGGAAATCATCAACTCAATTAAGCTTAAGCCCGATTGAGTTGATAATGGGCGAATGCGATTATCGTTTTCCACTACTTATTAACTGCCTATTGTCGTAGTTACTTCCAGAAGCCTGCGCAGATCGTTATTTACGACCTGTTTAAAATTGGCGTCATCTTTGCCGCAAGGCCTGGTACCCCTTCCATCAAGTACGGGATTGCCATCGGTATCCAACACCGGGTTACCATCAGCATCGTTGACCGGTTCGGTGGTTTCCTTCTGCGCCTGCTTGCCTCGCCAGGCGATAGACAGCGTCACGTCCTGCCCGTCAACGTCAATACAGGCAACAGGAGTTACGAGGCCGCCAACGCTATTATCACCCTCCTTGATCGTACGCCCCACGAGACTCCGGCTCCATTGATTCAAGTCATAGGCAGCCATTTGATCCGCATTGCAATCCGTGCTCGACTGGCAATTCTTCGTCAATGAAACAATGTCTTTAATCTCGGCTTTTTCGTATTTTTCCAGTGCGCCGGGGTTTGCTGTCATTCGACCAATCAGGTCATTTGCCAGATTCAGAGCAACACTTCGTTGCTGCACCTCCTGAATTTGTTTGCGCGATTCAAACAACAGACGCGTCATCCCCATAAAAGCCACTGAGACTAATATCAGAGCCACCAGGACTTCTATTAAAGTAAAACCGTTTTTCTTCATCTATATCCCCCAAGCATATCCCTACGACTACTGCCGTGAAATGCTGCCCCCCGATGCTATTTTGATGGTGGATTTGATGGTTGTATCATCATGATTGATTGTTAGATTTACAGCAGAAGTTGCCAGCTGTCCCCGCTGAGTAAATACTATATCGTTGCCATTACTAATTTTGGTGTCACCGTCAAAAGCGGGAAGTTGACGAATGGTATTATCAGCAACTCTCACTTGCACCCCACCCTTCCAGGTATTCTGCGGTGAAACTGTTACGTCAGCACCTCGGCTAATCGCCTCAGAGCGGGCAAAATTCAGAATATTCACGATATCCTGCCCCTGAGAACGCACCCGGTTAGAGGCAATAGAAGATTGCATGGATGGAAAGGCAATGGCCATAAGAACACCAAGCACTACCATAGTGATCAGCAACTCAACAAGAGTAAAACCTTTCTGGGAACAACCACGCCACGGCATCGTGCCAGCAGCAGGCTGCTTTATTACGGGCTTAATCATAACGTGTATACAACTGTGAGAATTCGAATATCTTTACACGACGAATAGTATGTAGCTGCACAGGGAAGTACAACGAGTTACGGACAGAGGGTCATAAGAACGTGATGCTTGTCACGTAAACGACCTCATGCTTATATCGAAAGATGATAAGTATAAGGATTCTTTGCCAGTGCGTACATAACTACTGGCAAAGTATTAAGGAAGGGTTAATAGTCTCTCAACAAACGACTACGTACTAATAACTACCTTGCATACTGCATTTCTACAATGGTTCTCAATACTGCCATCGCAGAAATGGCAGCCTTCTCTCCACTAGCACTGCCCAGTGTCATCGTTGGGCGATATAGGCAGTTGAGGGAGTGATCATAGACTCGCTTCATACCACTTTCTATGATCTGATTGTTTTTGAAGGTCAGATACCGAGTTTCTAGCTGCAGCCCTCTTGCGGAGCCACCCAGTCGACAAAGCACTGCGTTGAACCCCAGCTCCTTAACACCTCCAGACAGGCTATCATAACTGAAATGTCGCCTTAGCTGTCGTAAACGCCCGAATGTGTTTAAACCCACGCCTTCAACTTCCACATCATCGACAGTGATTTGAAACTGGTCGTTAACTGTTGTTATATTCGGGTTTATCTCTGTGCCATACACATTGATCACATGATCAACTTGCTCATACTCACCTGTATCATCATAAATATGGTCGCTGGTGATGTATTTCATACTCAGCAACAATGGCATATTCGTATCAAATGCGCTGGCTTGTTGCACAAACAACAACATCACGAAGGCTTGCAGTAGTTTCTTCATTGGTAGCTCTCTGTTTTCAGGGTTTACTGAACCATAGAGTCACTACCTGCGTAAAAGTTTCATTCTTTCTATACGTCCGTAATAAAAAAGCCGCTCGAATGAGCGGCTTTAGTGCACTTTAGTACATTTATGGTTTATACCCGAGCCGTTTCTCCATCTGCCACAGGGTCTGATGCCTGCCCGTCCTTCCGAGGAATACGGATATCATCCACCATATCCTGAACTGATTGAGGTGGTGCTTCGGTCACATGACAAACCACCATGGACACGGTGAAGTTGATCAGCATACCCAGCGTACCGATACCTTCTGGAGACACGCCAAACCACCACTCATCCGCCGTTCCACCGAGGAACTTAAAGTAGATGATGTAAGAGGCCGTGAATACCAGACCAGTCACCATACCAGCAATGGCACCTTCACGGTTCATCCGCTTATAGAAGATACCCAGCAGAATCGCAGGGAAGAAAGACGATGCCGCCAAACCGAAGGCAAAGGCCACCACCGAGGCCACAAAGCCTGGGGGATAAATCCCCGCCAGCCCTGCAATACCGATCGCAGCCGCTGCAGCCAATCTTGCGGCTAACAGTTCCTGTTTATCGGTGATGCCGGGCATCAAGTTCCGCTTCAGCAAATCGTGGGAAATGGATGTAGAGATGACCAGCAACAAACCTGCTGCCGTGGACAATGCTGCAGCAAGGCCACCAGCCGCCACCAGCGCAATCACCCAACCTGGCAGGTTAGCAATTTCTGGATTGGCCAGCACCATGATATCCCGGTCAACATAGAGTTCGTTGTTGTTGTCCGTCTGAGAGTTACTCAACAGGCGCTCACCACTTTGACCACGGGCATCGATAAACGACGGTTTACCGTCAATAGGTTTACCAGGATGGTATTGAATCTTGCCATCGTCGTTTTTGTCCACCCAGGCCATCAAGCCGGAGTTCTCCCAGTTAGCAAACCAGTCCGGCAGGTTTTCGTATTCCGCTTCGGACACCGTATTCAATAGGTTAATACGGGCAAAGCTGGCAACCGCAGGTGCAGTGGTATACAGCACAGCGATAAACAGCAGCGCATAACCGGCAGATTTACGAGCATCACGAACCGTTGGGGTTGTGAAGAAACGAACAATAACGTGAGGTAAGCCAGCAGTGCCGACCATCAGCGCCATGGTGATAAAGAACACATCAATGATGGATTTTGAGCCATCCGTGTACTGGGCAAACCCGAGCTCCGTTGATAAACCATTGAGCTTCTCCAGCACCGACATATCCGTGCCTTCTACCGTGCTACCAAAGCCCAGCTGTGGAATCGGGTTACCGGTAATCATCATGGAGATAAAGATGGCTGGTACCAAATAGGCAAAGATCATCACACAGTATTGAGCCACCTGCGTGTAAGTAATCCCTTTCATGCCGCCTAACACGGCATAGATGAAAACGATGCCCATGCCGATCATAACGCCGACATTGATATCCACTTCAAGATAACGGGAGAAGACAATACCCACACCACGCATCTGCCCCGCCACATAAGTGAAGGAGATAAAGATAACGCAGATGACCGCCACAACCCGAGCCAGCTGGCTGTAGTAACGCTCTGCCACAAAATCCGGCACGGTAAATTGTCCGAACTTACGCAGGTACGGTGCAAGACACATGGCAAGTAATACATAACCGCCCGTCCATCCCATGAGATACATGGCGCCGTCACGCCCCATAAAGGAGATGATGCCTGCCATGGAAATAAACGACGCTGCCGACATCCAGTCCGCTGCCGTTGCCATTCCGTTAGCCACAGGGTGAACGCCACCACCGGCGACATAGTATTCTTTGGTGGTGCCCGCGCGGGACCAGATAGCAATGCCTATGTAAAGCGCAAAGGATAAGCCCACAAAGAGGAAGATCAGTGTTTGAGTTTCCATATTACTCCTCCTCCTGGACGTTATATTTGCGATCCAGCTTATTCATCATTCCGATGTATACGAAAATCAGAATCAGGAAGGTGTAGATGGAACCCTGCTGGGCAAACCAGAAACCAAGAGGGAAGCCAAAGAAGGTAAACTGATCCAGATAATCCACAAACAAGATACTGGCTCCGAAGGAGACAGCAAACCAGATGACCAGTAGAGACAACAGTATTCGTATGTTCTCCCGCCAGTAGGCGGCAGCTGCCCTTTTGTTATCGGACATAGGGGGTGCTCCTGACATTATTATTGTTATTAATGGAAGCCAACTTAAGGCTGTACGCCTTACGTACAATAACAAAAGGTCTGATCGGAGCATCTTAGACTTTAGGCTAATACGGTATTAGTCCATATACTCAATAGTCTGGGTGATGGCTATATTGTGTAGCAACTCCATATATCAGGAAGTACAAACTTGTCCGCTATCGCACTACTCCCCCGTATTTTGGGTACCCTTTTCTATTATTCACCGACATCTGAAGAAGCCAGCGCCTCGATGGAACAGCTGGATCAGCTGCCAGAGCTGCTGGATTGGTCTACCCCTGCCATCATTCTGGAAGCCACAGACCACCTCTGCGGATACACCCCTGAAGAACTCTCAATGCCTTTTTCCATCCTTTTTGAAGGCCAGGGGCCAATGGCTGCGCCTCCTTGGGGATCTGTTTATCTGGATAAGGAAAATCTACTGCTGGGTGAAACCACGCTGGCTTACAGGCAGTTCCTGATCGCCCATAAAGTGGAGTTGGATACCAAGCTGAATGAACCGGAAGACCAGTTTGGCCTGATGATTCTGGCTATGGCGTACTTTATGGAAGCGGAAAATGATGAGGCAGTTGAAGTATTGCTATCGGATCACCTGCTTCCCTGGGCGAGCCGTTATCTGGAACTATTGGCTAATGCTGATGAAAGTGGATTCTATAGCAATCTGTCTATTGTTGCCGGAGAGTTTCTGAAAGAGGTTGCAGCGGCTTATGAAGTGACAGCAAAAACGTACACTCTGCACCGCTGAGCCAAAATACTGACAAGGATGCAGTATCTTATGACGTCTGTTCAAGGCGTCATAAACAGCAACGATACATTAACCCAATACCATTTTTGCATGGATAGTTATTATGGCTGGAATTGACCCTCACAACACAAACAATCGCCACCCTACTCAGAACTTGAGTCGTCCGCCTGTTCATCCCAATTCAATCAAAGCTTCACTGACGAAATTTGCAAGAAGAGCCGTGTCAGCATTTCCGAATATGGATCAGTTACTCAGCCTATTCAGACCGGGTGTAATTAAAAGTGTTCAACAGTCTGTAATTTTGTGAATTTTCTATTTTTGATACCGAGTATTCATGCGGGGTAACAGCTGATGAAATTTGAATTTTCACCACATCGGGAACACTTTTAATTACACCCATTCAGACCAGCAAATGAACAAGACACAAATCTATCCGAAAGAACAGTCGCCCAATCATCAGACTCTGAAGAGCCTGAAACCATGAGACACCTTAAACTATTTGCCAAGAACAAAATCACTCAAGACAGTTTCCTGGAACTTGTGGAAAATGAAGTTAAGGAATCCCTCACAAAACTTCAAGTTTATAATGACTTATCTAAACTCCAAAAAAAGCTCGATAACCTGCTCTCTCACCAACCCACCGACGAGATACCAATAAACAACACCCCATCCCTTGCAGAGATTGCAGATAAAGCACTGACTGATAAGTCCCCCGAATTGAATCTTACCCCCGCAAATTATCCTGACGCTTCAATACTTAACCACATGGACAACACATATCAATTAGCCAGAAATTTAAGCGACAGACTAGAAAAATTTAACAGCCTTCCAGACCCTTTAGATTCGGTGAAAAACTTATTATCCAACTTTACTGATTCTTACGTCTCCGATATTAAGGAATTTGAAACAAATATAGAACAGCTCAAGCTGAGAGAGGTCATTGCCGCTGCCAGTACAGAGATGAAGTCCATCATCGAAAATACTGGGAGAGAAGCCATTATAGACAGCGAACTGCCCGCTGAGTTAAAACTTCATCATGTTTTTTCAAACTGTCAGTTCAACAAAGATCAGATTTATCTTCTCAACTCCCTGAAAAAACTGAAACTAACACCTCGTATACTTCAACTTCAGGGACAGTTGGTTGAGCCTTATATTGAAGAGAGCATGAATATAGAATCGCCCATCAATAACCTGGCCAAAAGGGATGATCAAACGAAACTAGAAGCCCTTAAGGCAAGAAGAGAGTGGCTTATCGAAAATGATTTTTCTGAACGGAAACTAATAAAGCACATCCTTGGGCGCCCACAATGCCTACGTCAGGATCTCTTAACTATCACCGACTATATGCAAAGCCATTCAACTGCGCCAATACCTCATAAAACCTGGGAAGCTATTGTAAAGCAGGCTACAAAGTTCAATAAAAAAACCAACAGCAAAGCAAACGTAATAGAAATCAGTTTACTGGTCGCTAATATCAAAGAAAAACTCAACCAGCTACCACTATCAGAGCACCCTGAGTTAGAGTGCTGGCCTTCGAAATACAAAACCTATATCCAGTAAAAAGAATAAGCCCTCAGTTCAAGAGATTTCTGATTAAACCGTACCCTTTATAGCATGCAACAACACCTGCACAGGATGCAGAAGCTTCCCATCACCATAGCGTTTCACCTGACTCCGGCACGAATAACCGGTTGCCACAACCTTCCCCTGATTTTCAGGCTTCTGAACAACGGCCTTCCAGCTTAAATCGTACAACTTACGGGACACTTCCTGATTACGGCTTTCATGCCCATAAATACCCGCCATGCCGCAACAGCCGGTTGGCTTGTAGGTCAATTTCATGCCCAGATCCGTGAACAACTGCTGCCATTGCGCTGGAGCAGCGGGAACATTACTGATTTCGGTGCAATGCCCCAGCAAGGTAAAGCCCGAATCATCGTCAGTGGCAAGGTTCAGGTTCAGCTTACGCAACGACTCCGATTGACTGGCAAACCACTCCGACATCAACAACACGTTAGGTGCCGCCTCACCCATCACTTCTTTGTATTCATCTCGATAGGTCAGCGTCACGGCGGCATCAATCCCCATCAGGCTGATGCCACTGTCTGCCAGTGCCTTTAACTCCTCGCCATTGGTTTTGGCCACCTTTTCAAAGCGACCAAGAAAACCATAGACGTGTAACACCTTGCCATTGGGCTTGTAGGGTGCAACCAATGGACGATAGCCAAGCCGAATCAGCAGTTCAACTAGATCCGTTAACAGTGGCGTATCAAAAAAGCTGGTAAAGGCATCCTGAATAATCACCACGGTTTTGTCCCGTTCACCAGCAGGTATGGCATCCAACAATGAGCGACTAGCAATGGCTGCTCCGGCACGGCACATATCACGCTCCGGTGATGTACTGGTAATGGCTGGAATCTCCTGCAAACCCACGGTTTTCGACGCGACGGCATTGGTGAGCGACCAACCCATGACCAAGTTATAAGCCGGTTTCATTTTGGCCAGTATCGGCAGCATGGGCTCCAGCAAACCAGCAACGTGATGTTTCAATGGCCTTGGGTAACGCCCATGATAAAGCTCAAAATAACGGGAACGAAGATCCGGTACATTCACCTGAACAGGGCATTGCCCGGCACAGGATTTACAACTCATGCAGTTATCCAATGCACCATAAACATCGTGACTGAAATCATCTTCGCCGCGCCATTTATTCACCAGATTGATAAGCTTCTGACCACTGTTGTATAACGCGCCGCCATGACGAATATTTTGACTTTCAGCAGAAATATCAGCGCCGGCGGCCGTTTGAAGCCTCAGCCATTCCCTCACCAAACCCGAACGCCCTTTAGGCGATTGAGTACGATCAAAGGTCGCCTTCCAGGTTGGGCACATGGCACTGTTCGGGCTGTAATTAAAACAGGCACCGTTACCGTTGCAATAAAGTCCGCTGGTAAAGGCTTCAAAGGCATTTCGGCCAATCTCCCGATCCTGCTGACCACGGGTTGGCACTTCATCAATTTTCAGCAACTCAATGGGTTCAGGCATTGTAGCTGGCGTTGCTATCTTCCCGGGATTTAACTGGTTATATGGATCAAAGACACCTTTGATGTCTTGCAACACGGGATAAAGATCCGCAAAAAACGCCGGCGCATACTCCGAGCGAACCCCTTTGCCATGTTCGCCCCACAACACACCACCATGGCTCTTCGCCAGCGCAGCGACATCATCGCTGATTAAACGAACCAGTTTCTCCTGATCCGGATCTTTCATATCAATGGCTGGGCGAACATGAAGCACACCGGCATCCACATGACCGAACATGCCGTAGGTGAGACTGTGCTCATCCAACAGCGCTCTAAAAGCGAGAATAAAGTCTGCAAGGTTTTCCGGCGGGACGGCAACGTCTTCGACAAAAGGTATTGGACGGGCGTCGCCTTCCATATTGCCCAGCAAGCCAACCGCCTGCTTGCGCATATTCCAGATTTTTTTAACATTGCCAGTGCCCATCACCACCTGGCTACCAACACGCCCAGCCTCAGTAAGCTTTGCCAACTCGGCATTCAGACGATCAATACCCTGCTGCACTTCAGCTTCGCTATCGCCGGTAAATTCAACAAAATTGATGCCATCGATCTCGTCACTTTGTTGTGGAAAGAAATCTTTCACGCTTTCCCAAACGCTATCAGCGCGAGCCAAACCCAGAACCCGTGAATCAATGGTTTCTATGGAACCCGGCTCCGCCGCCATTAATGACTGAGCATCCCGCAGTGAATCCTGAAAGCTTTTATAGAAAACCAGAACCAGCGCCGATTGTTTGGGAATAGGCAACAGATTCACTTTAACTTCACTGACAATAGCCAACGTGCCTTCGGAGCCACAGAGAATGGCGTTCATATCCAGCTGGTTATCTTTGTTGCGGATATTGGCAAGATCGTAGCCGGTAAGGTTCCGATTCAAATGGGGAAAGACTTCAGACACCCGATCTTTATGTTGCTCATGGGTGTTTTTTAGCGTGTTGTATATCTCACCGATTCGATCGTCACGTTGGCAAAGCTCATTCAACACATCGTCGTTCACTGGCGCAGAATTCCAGACCGTGCCATCCGCCAGAACAGAAGTTAGCTCAAGAACATGATGTCGTGTTTTGCCATAGACCACCGAACCCTGACCGCTGGCATCGGTGTTTACCATACCGCCGACGGTCGCCCGGTTACTGGTAGAGAGTTCCGGCGCAAAGAACAAACCTTCTTTTGCCGCCAACTCGTTCAGGTAATCTTTCACCGAGCCGGACTCAACCCGTGCCCAACGCTCTTCCACATTAATTTCCAGCACCCGGTTCATATAACGACTAGTGTCCACCATAAAACCGGACGTCAGTGACTGACCATTGGTGCCGGTACCGCCACCACGGGGAGAAACAACCACCTGTTGAAAGTCGGTACGATGGGCGAGGGTGAGAATTTTGCTGATGTCTTCGGTACTGCGGGGATACAACACACCTTCTGGCAACACCTGATAAATAGAGTTATCCGTTGCCAGCACCATCCGCTCGGCATAGCCCAGCTCGATATCGCCAGAAAAGCCTGAAGAATCAAGCGCTTCGGCAAAGAGACGATAATGATTATTTGTTGTTTTCTGGCTCAGCCTGCTGATCACAGCGCACTCCCCATCAGTGTTGGCCCATCTGTCCCGGCAGGTATTGTACGTAAAGCGCTGCCATCAGGGAACAAAAGTCATTGATCACAATGTTTTAACAAGCTCCATCACAAACTGGGAAAATGCCCGTGACTTTTCAGGCAGGTAGCGGTTATTGACATATAGAGCATTAACCGGAAACTTCTGCTTCTGGTAGGTGAGCTCTGACATCAAGCGAACTAATGACTTCCTTTGCAAACAGTCCGCCACAGCAAAGGATGGGCAAAGTCCAATCCCTTCGCCACGGAGCAGCATTTCTCTGACCGCTCGGGCACTGTTGATTTTTATCCGGCTATTGATGGGGATTTGCTGCGTCACGCCCTGACTATCAAAAAAACTCCAATGAGTGCCTGCAACATTGGTAAACCAAAACTCATTTGAAACATACGGTTCTAAATGAGCAGATAAATTGATCCAAAGCATGAAACGAAAAACGATTCAAGACGTATAATTACAGATCATTTTTTGCCATAACTATTCGATTCATGCTTAAAGTCCTACACGATAAATGGAATTAATCCCCAGAATGCCTCTATCAATCTGGATTATCAGAACCTCACCATAGGACGCGCGAGCGCTTTATGGCCCTTTATCAAGTCTGTTGTGAGCAATCCGCTTCACAGGTGGCCTTCAGCACCAAACGCGCAACACACACCTTGTGGAAATGGATCAAAGCTTATAATGAATTCGGCCCAAAGGCTCTGCAGTATAAGCGTACAGGCGGACGCCCCCCTTTTGTCTAACCGTTACCTCAATCATCACTCAAGCCATCCACCGTTCGGCTGAAGCCGCTGCAAATACTGAAAAGTCGTCACTCCCTCGCTGGACTCTTAAAAGGTTAGTAAACTGGTGCAAGGTGAAATGGAACTTTACTTGCTCCCGGGAAACTATTCGCCGTGTTTTGAAAAGGAATAATATCTCCTGGAAAAAGGCGAAGAAGCTCCAGAATCGTGCCGATCCTGAAAAAAAGCAGACTTTCTGAAGCAGCTTGAGCCGTTACTTCAGCAGGCAACCAGGCAAGAAAAACTGATCGTTTATATTGACGAAGCGCACATTCATCAGGATACGGATATCGGTAGTGGGTGGTCAGCTAAAGGCGGTAGACTCTTTGTGTCTTCTTGCTCTCCAGGGCTATCCAAAGTCACGTTTTACGGGATTTATTACTACAACGAGGGCCAGGTTAGGATTTGGCCATACCCCAAAGGCAATTCACAACATACTGTGAATGTTCTGGAGCGTATTCGACAGGAGAATCTTGAACGACAAATTACTGTTATTTGGGATGGTGCGTCCTATCATCGGTCATTTGACGTCTGCGAGGCTGCAAAAAATCTAAAAATAGAGCTAGTCTGGCTACCTCCGTACAGTCCTGATTTTATGCCAGTTGAGGCTCTTTGGCGTTGGTTGAGAGAGGAGGTAACTTATCATTATTGTCATAGCACCCAAGATGAACTGGTGAAGAATGTCAAAGCCTTCTGCGTGCAGATTAACCAAAAACCAGTCGAGTTAGCCGACAGACTCCATACCAAGACGTCTCTTGACGAGGAGGAAGAGGTGCTCAGAAAACCGGTTAAGCCAAAACCAAAATAAAACCGATGGTTTCAAGTGAGTTTTGGTTTATCAAAAATCAGCCGGTGTTTTTTTAAATCTGAGAGTGACTCAGGAGAACCGTACTTGTCCAGGTACGCTGGTGATGCACAAAGATAATGCCCAATTATCCCCAGTGGTTTGGCGATAACACTGGAATCCTCTGGTTCGCCAATTCGGATAGCCACATCAATATGCTCATCAATAAGGGACACATTGCGGTCATTCAGACGAAGATCAATCGACAGTTCCGGATGCTGCTCCAGAAACTCATAAAGTCTGGGCGCAATGAACATCTCCCCAAACGTGACAGGCGCAGCAACACGAAGAGTGCCTTTGATGGTGTTCTGCATCGATGCCAGTTCCGTTTCCAGCCGATTCAGCTGATTCAGAATATCCATGCAGCTTTGGTAATACACCTGTCCAGCTTCGGTCATGGAAATGGCGCGGGTGCTGCGGTTGAGTAGCCGGGCACCCACACGTTTTTCCAATGCGCTAATGTATTTACTCACCACCGCCCTTGAAAGGTCCAGCTGATCTGCCGCTTTACTAAAGTTGCCAGCTTCGATGACTCTGCAGTAAACCTGCATCATGCCTAACGTATCCACGTTCACCTCTGTTCACATTTCATGAACATTCCTATTCCGCTGGCAGTCTAGCTCAAGCTTCACGAGAAAACGATAATACAAACAACGATAACGAAGACAGGAACAGCATCATGAAACCCACTGCCAATGATTATGGAATTTTAATTATCCGCCTGACCTTGGGCGCCGCTCTTCTGGCTCATGGTCTTCTTAAATATTTTGTATTCACTCTCGCCGGAACCGTTGGCTTCTTTGAATCTCTTGGGCTTCCCTGGTTCACCGCTTATCTGGTCTTTCTGGGCGAAGTTGGCGGCGGCTTGTTGTTGATTGCCGGCTATCAAACTCGCCTGATCGCCGCTCTGATGACGCCTATATTGATTGGTGCCTCCGTCGTGCATATCCCGAATGGCTGGGTTTTCTCCGCTCAAGGCGGCGGTTGGGAATATCCGATATTCATGACAGCCACCAGCATTGCCTTGGTGTTTATGGGTGATGGCGCAATATCCGTCAAAAGGTTACTCGCATCAAAGTGATCTAGCGGAAAGGCGCAAGCCTTTCCCCGTTGGTGAACAGGAGAGTCCGCATGTCAACAATTCATGGTTATCATGCTCATATCTATTTTGATAATAACGACGCTGACAAAGCAGAAACATTGTGCAAGGCAGCAGGAGAAAAGTTTCCCTTACGGGTAGGAAGAATGCATTTACAACCGGTAGGCCCTCACCCAAGAGGGAGCTGCCAATTGGCATTTAAAAGCGCCCTGTTGGGCACCGTGCTTCCCTGGCTGATTGAGAACAGAAATGGGCTGACTATTCTGCTTCACACACTTACCGGCGATGATTACTTGGATCATACCGATAATGCTTTCTGGCTGGGTAAAACAGAGGCTCTAAACCTCAAAGGCTTGTAACGGCTCACACCCCAAAGCGAGGTTGTCAAAAAAACCTATACACCTCGTTCCCATGCTCCAGAGGCTGTCGAAAAACTCCAAACATCTCGTTCCCATGCCTTGAGGGTGTCGCAAAACTCTAGAAACCTCGTTCCCATGCTCTGCGTGGGAATGCATACCTCTTGATTTTCAAAGAGATAGATGTATGGGTTCCCACGCCAAGCATGGGAACCAGGGCTTTTGCGACACCCTCCGAGCATGGGGAACCAGAACTGTACTCTCTGGCTGGGAACAGCCGAACCCTTAAATCTAGACGGCTTATAGCACTAACCAAATTATTTACTGAGCCAGCGCCATCTCATTGTAACTCCATTGCGCAGACTGTATGGGATAGTTACCACCAATCAAACCTAAATCCTGATACGCACTCTGAATACGGGCTGTCAGGTTGGGCAGATTGTGCTGGTAATCCTCACTCTGCAAGAACTGGCGGTTAGCGGCTAGATCGACGAACTCAGCATCCAGAATCAGTTCCTCCATAGGTCCCAGAGCAGTTTTATCATCCAGCAAATATTCAGCTGCTTTGGTCAACAGCTGCACTCGTTGTTTGGTGTTCAACTGATCCATAACGGCTAGCATCTGGCGCTGGCCTTCCATTAATGCTGCGACTAACTTTTTAACCTGCCCGCGGTTACTGTCAAAATAATCACTTCTGACCACATAAACATCAGCAATAATCCGTTTGAAGAACATGGTTGAGGTAATCAATCGAGCCCCTTCCACTGAACCATCACTGCCAGAGCCAATGCTGCGATTCGACGTTAACACCAGCGCATCCGGAAGTACCATAAAGGCCGCATCCACATCGGTGTTGAGAAATGAGGCGGCCGGCGCATTATCACTTAAGGTGAGATCTGGCTGCCAATCGAGAGTCACTTCATCCACGCCGATTTTCTGATCCTGCAGCATGGTAGTGAGAAAATCCACATGAGGGCCATAGGCCTGAAGTGAAATGGTTTTTCCGCGAAGGTATTTGGTATGACCAATACCCTTTTTTGCAACAAGACCGTCGCCGCCTTTTGACCAGGTCATCTGATAAATAACGACAGGTTTCGTACGCTCATCTTTCGACAATAACTCAATAGCCTGATTACACATGCCAACGGTGCAACGGAGAAAAGGCGTTTCACCGGAAAGATATTCTCGTAACTGTTGTTTAAAATCATCCTGACGAACCAGATTGACATCCAACCCCGCCTGATCAAAAAGGCTGCCCTTTTGAGTTCTGGTGCTCAAACCATTGGTGAAGATCGTAGCCGCATCACCGCCCCAGGTAATCATGGGCAGCTTAATGGTGCTGGACTCTTTCACCGGGCCAACCGGCGTTGTAATGACCTCACTCAAAGGCTCGAAGGCAGCAAACGCCCGAAAGGAAAATCCAAACAGGATCAGAAGAAACAGAAAGGGTTTGTACAGCTTATTATTCATATTTATAGCCAGTCAGGTTGCACGCTACGGGATGGAGTTTGCACACATAATCAATCTCCCGGGCTTTTATCCCTCCGTGTAACCTCGCCAGACAGCCAGGTCGATAACTCTCGGACCTGACGCCAATATGACCGGAACCCTAGTTATCTATTTCTGGTGACTACACCACCGCAGCAAATTGTGTCATCAACACATTGCCTTAACGCGTTTATCTCCCTCTAAACTCGGCAAATGACTTATATCCTTTTCAGCTCGCCATTATTCACAGGAAAAATGACGATGTAAAGGCGAGAGTCACTGCCTGCAATCGTCGCCTATGCCAATAAAAGAGACCTTTACTGTATTTAATCCGCCGAAAGCGCTTCCTGCAGCAGGCTCAACTCATGCTCACTAAAAGGCAGTTCCAGTGCCATTGCCTGTGCGGTTTCTGACATTTTTTCCCACGTCTTCTGGACAATGGCAATAATCTTTTTTTTATCATGCTTGGCAGCAAAGCTGGAAAAATCCTGAGTCAAAAATACCAGACAGGCGCAGTCTTCTAGAGCTTGAACATCCGGATTTCGTTTAATACCCTGCTTGCGAATAATCGTCGATGTTACTTTACAACTGTCTTCTGAATACCCTTGTGCTGTCATAACCTCAAGGGCTTTTTGTGCATGGTACTTTCCCAGCTCCGTGCGCCATTGCAGATAACCTGTTCTACCCAGCGGATAATCCGAACGAGGAATACCCCAACGACACAAATGCTGACTGCGCACCGCTATTTGTAATTCCTCTGATGCGTCCGGCACCAACTTCTGCAGCCATTGTGTCATCTGCTGCGCATAGATCAATTCAGCGGCAACGCCATCCACCTTTTTTGGGTCTTGGTGATGCAACTGGTCAATAGCGGCCAATGTGTCTGTAATTCGTGTCATATAGCAATTTCCGCATAATATTGTCGTTATGCTGAACGTTTTACTTGATTTACATTGCTATTTCGACTGGTATTTAACATCAATTTTGTTGCCGTAGATCCCATGAAAACAACAACAGTCTCTAAAACAGCCATGGTTATTGGTGCCACCGGAGCCACCGGCAAGGCATTGATGAGTCTTTTACTGAACAGTGATCAGTTTAATAAAGTCATCGTCGTGCACTATCGACCACCGCCATGGCACAACCACCCGCAAGTCAACGAAGTAGTTATGGACTTTGATCAGCTAGTGTAGTGCCCCGTTCTTTTTGCTGCTTAAGCGGCAATTAGCTCGAACTACCTTCTCCAGTATGTCATTAGCCTTGGCTGTCCATATAAACGGCTTGGGCTTCTCGTTATGTT
>NZ_LUTV01000005.1:553596-565048 GCF_001646945.1 Endozoicomonas ascidiicola | reverse complement strand
TCATCAGAAAAATGTTGGGCTATGCTCATATACCGCAACATCATGCTGCAGAAGTGAATGCGTTTAACAAAAATTACCTGACACCTTACATCAATTTTCACCGGCCTTGCTTTTTCCCGGAGACGATAACAGATGAAAAAGGCAAAGAGAGAAAACGTTACCTTTACGAAAACATGATGACACCTTATGAAAAACTGAAATCTTTGCCTGACTGGACGCAATATTTGAAGAAAGGAACTCCGCCGCATGCATTGGAGTCAAAGGCTGAATCAATGAGTGATAACGAGGCTGCCCAGCAACTGCAGTCTGCCAGAGAATCACTGTTTCAAGGCATCTTTAAGCGAAAGGCCTGAAATCATGGGTTTATACTCTTTTCAGGCTCATTTTGGGATTGGAAAATACTGCGTAATGAGGCGCTCAAATCCCTTTTAGAAGATAAAGTTGGGGAAGCTCTCAATAATCAGAGTGTGTAGTGGAGTGATATGTATGCAGGATTACCAAACAATTATTGGCTTCTGGTTTTTGGAATTAACTCCAGCGGATTGGTTTAAGAAAGACTCAGCTTTAGATCAGCAGATTATAGAACGATTTGGAAGTATTCATCGAAAGGCTGCCAGTGGAGAGCTATTTTATTGGCGGGATGCACCTGAAGGCAGAGTTGCGGAAATTATTATTCTTGATCAATTCAGCCGTAATATGTTTCGTAATTCTGCCAACTCTTTTGCTTTTGCTTATGATTGTATTGCATTGGTTTTGGCTCAGGAAGCTGTACGCTCAGGAGCTATGGATTTTTTGAACGAAGCACAACAGAATTTCCTGATCATGCCCTATATGCACAGCGAATCAGGGGCTATCCATGAAGAGGCGATGATGCTCAGGGAGCAATATGGACTAGAGCTTCGCTGGCAGCAGGCGCATAAAGAGATCATTGATCGTTTTGGGCGCTACCCTCATCGCAATGAAATACTGGGTCGTGAATCCACGACAGAAGAGGTTGAGTTTCTTAAACAGCCGGGGTCGTCTTTTTAATCGGTTCTTCCTTTTTCAAGTGGCTGTGTTTCTGTCGATATTCGCCGGGTGTTAAATCTGTCCAGCTTTTGAACTTCCGGTGAAAGGAACGAACTTCACTGAACCCCAGTTTTTCAGCTATTTCGCCAGGGGGCAGTTCTGTAGAAACCAGCCATTCAATGGCCATTTCCTGCCGGAGATCATCTAACAATTGCTGATAGCCAGCCCCTGCTTTCTGCAGCCTCCTTTGCAGAGTGCGTTCCGTCATGTTCAGCTTTTCTGCAACTTTTTCTCTTCTGGGAATCCCATCCTCCATCAGGGAACGAAGCAGTTCACGGGTTTGGACGACAATCGGCTTGTCTTGCTGCAGTTCGGCAACAAAGGTGCTGGCTTGCTGCTCCAGCGTGTTTAGCAAAATTGGGTCAGGCTGTCGTAAAGGAATATCCAGCACATCTTCAGAAAATAGTAAGGCGTTTTTCCCGGCATTAAATGTCAGGTTGTCTCCGAAAATTTCTCGATAGGTCTGGATCAATCGGTCATCGGGTTGCGGGTATTCAAAAAGAACGCACTCCGGCTTTTTATCCGGTAAATCGGTTAGCCACTGGGAAAAAATCAACCATGAACCCATGACGTTATCAATCATATGGGATCGTACGACAGGATCATCGTACTGACAAATCCAGCGCATTATCATCAAGCCATTTTTCTGCTGAATATCAGTAATGCCCATGTCCCCAACGATGGCTTCGTACTCAGGGGCAAGTTTGAGAATTTCCCCAACGGAATGGGCATTCATTGCCATATAACCAAGCAGGTTATAAGACCCCGGCTGAACATAACGGGCACTTTTCAAGCCAAACAGAGGATCACCGGTCTCTTTGACCAGCCAGTGAATTAACGTTTGAAATGCGCGCCCCTGCACCCGGGTAACTGAGTTATCCAAAATACCAACAGGAATACCGGCAGCCACTAGCGCCGATTCCGCTTGGATTTCATAGTCTTGTGCAGTACGAAGATACTGGCGAATGGCATTGGCTGAAACAGTGCCCAAGGTACTTGAACTGGTCATTTGTTGTTCATAGTCTGGCTGAATTTGCTACTTCATCTGTCCCGTTCGGTCAGTGAGTTTTTTCACTGTGTCTTTATAGTTTGCCAGAAATAGATAAAACAAGCTTGAACAAAAAATCAGAATAAGAAGGTGAAAAAGCATGGGCCGACGTTGGAATGGCTGGGGTGATGAGAGCTATGTCAAAGAAGTATCCGAACATGGTCGTCGTTTAATTCACTCTATTATAGGTGAGCCAAAACCATTACCCAGTGTTTCTCTTGAAGATGTGGTCGCTAAAGTTCCAGCATCTCGTTTGCCAGATCATGCGGTGATCTCGAAAGACCAGGAGGAGCGAGTTCGTCATGCCCGCGGACAGAGCTTCCCTGATTGGCTTGCCATGCACAATGGTGAATATGACATATTTCCGGATGGTGTCGCCTATCCGGAAAGCAGTTCGCAGGTTCGAGAGTTATTAGACCTTGCGGTTGAGCATGATTTTGAAGTGATTCCCTACGGCGGCGGAACGTCAGTTGCAGGCCATATTACACCGCAGAAAAGTCAGCGTGCCATTCTCACCATCGATATGGGCAGAATGAACCAGCTGTTGGATTTGAACGAAGAAAGTCAGGTCGCAACGTTTGGTGCGGGTACACCGGGACCTCTGGTTGAATCTCAACTAAGAGTTCGTGGTTATACTCTTGGCCACTATCCACAATCCTGGGAGCTTTCAACCGTGGGTGGTTGGGTTGCCTCACGATCTTCCGGGCAGCAGTCACTGGGTTTTGGCCGTATTGAGCAAATGTTTGCCGGTGGTCGTATGGAAACACTCCATGGAACTTTGGATATCCCAAGCATTCCAGCCTCATCCGCAGGGCCTGATATCCGGGAAATGACCATGGGCACCGAAGGTCGGCTTGGGATTTTCACCGAAGTGCAGGTGCGGGTGACGCGTCTGGCAGAAGAAGAAAAGTTCTTCGTCGTCTTTATGCCGAACTGGAATTCAGCAAAGAAGGCGGTTCGTGAGCTGGTTCAAAATAACGTGCCCATGTCTATGATGCGGGTAAGTAATGCAAAAGAAGCAAAAGCACATATTCACCTTGGTACGAAAGAATCACAGTTTAAGTTGATGGATCGTTATCTGCGGTTCCGCGGGTTAGGCGATGATCGTTGTATGCTGACATTTGGCGTAACCGGTTCAAAGGCTCAGAACAAAACTTCCCTGAAACAGGTTCGTAAAACCTTAAAAGGTCATGGCGGCATTGGTGGCCCGATTGCTCAGGTAATGGGCAAAATCTGGGCAGAAGGGCGCTTTAAGTTTCCATACCTTCGTGAAACCACATGGCAGGAAGGCATTGCCATTGACACCCTGGAAACATCTACCGATTGGGAAAATGTCGACACCGTTCTTCAGGGCATAGAAGACAGCCTGGAAAGTGCCCTGAAGGATGACAACGAAAACGTGATGGTATTTACCCATCTATCTCACATGTATTCACAGGGTTGTAGCATTTATACGACATACTTTTTCCGCTGTGCCGACAGTTATGAGGCAACTTTGCAACGCTGGCAGAAAATGAAGTCATCTGCATCGGAAGTGATCGCCCGCAGTCGTGCAACGATTTCCCATCAGCATGGTGTAGGTAAGGATCATGCACCTTATCTGGAAGCAGAGAAAGGCAAGCTGGGAATGCGGCTAATCCGCACAATGACGGAAGACTTTGATAGCGATGGTCGCCTGAATCCGGGGACATTGCTGGTTCAGACAACCGAGCAGGGATAAACCTATGTGGCAAGAGAACTGGCAGTCAGGACAACGGGAAGAACAGTTAAGTCGTCTGGAAAATGAATCAGAAGGCTGGGATGTCATCATTGCCGGCGGTGGCATTACCGGTGCTGGTATTGCCCGGGAAGCCGCCCGACAAGGACTGAAAACCCTGTTGTTAGAGCGTCAGGATTTTGCCTGGGGAACCTCTAGCCGATCCTCAAAAATGGTGCATGGTGGGTTGAGGTATATTGCCGCAGGTGATATCAAAACAACCCTTCACTCCGTACACGAGCGTGAACGTTTAATGCGAGAGGCACCGGGATTGGTGGAGAAGATGTCATTTATGATGTCGCACTACAAAAAATCATTTCCCAGTCCATTTATCTTTAATTCGTTATTGGCAATCTATGATTTTTTCGCAGGCCGACGTTACCGGAAATACCACTCGCTGAAAGAGACCAGGTTAGTATGCCCCTATATCAATGAAGAAAATCTGATTGGGGGAACCCAGTTTGCTGATGCCGTGACCGATGATTCGAGACTGGTGATGCGCGTGCTGCGGGAAGCTCAGAAAGACGGCGCCGCAATTTTCAACTACGTGGGTGTGAAGCAGCTTCTTAAAAAAGACGGGAATGTGTCCGGTGTGGTTATCGAAGATAGAATCACTGGGAAATGCTGTGAGTTGAAAGCTGCTGTTGTCATTAATGCAACCGGTGTTTGGGCTGATGAGCTGCGCAGTGAAATGGTTGATGAGAAAAAGATACGCCCCGCCCGTGGCAGTCATATTATTGTGCCTTTCTGGCGTTTACCGGTTTCACAATCATTGACGACCCATCACCCAGAAGATGGGCGACCCATTTTTATCTATCCTTGGGAAGGTCGAATCGTCATCGGCACAACGGATCTTGATGAGAAGTCTATTGAGAACGTTGAAGCGAGTATGACCCGTGCAGAAATGGAATATTTGATTAACGTCGTAGAGCATCAGTTCCCATCCGCAAAACTGAAAGAGCGTGATATTCTCTCATCTTGGGCGGGTGTAAGACCATTGATTGCTTCTGGTGCGTTGAGTCCTTCAAAGGAAAAACGAAATCACAGCGTTTGGGACGATAAAGGTTTGGTGTCCGTCAGTGGTGGTAAGTTAACAACGTTCCGCCTGATTGCGCTGGATGTGTTATCCGTTGCCAGTAAATATTTGCCAAGCTATGAAACCAAGCCTCACGCGAAGACGATTTTTTCGCAATATTTGCCGAAGGCATCACTGTTTTCAGCGTTACCTTCCTATTTGAAAAACAGGCTTTGTGGTTTTTATGGCAAAGATGCAGAATCTCTGGTGTCGAATGCGGAAAGCTCTGAGCTTGAACTGATTCCCGGGACGCGCTCAACCTGGGCCGAACTTCGCTGGGCAGCGGCCAATGAAGCCATTATACACCTTGATGATCTGCTGCTTCGCCGAACCCGCCTTGGTTTATTGCTGGCAAAGGGCGGTATGATCTACGAAGATAAAATACACAATATCTGTCGTGAAACTCTAGGTTGGACAGAGCAAAAGTGGGCTGAAGAAAAAGCCCGATATCAACAAATATGGGAACGGCATTACAGTGTCCCAGCCTGAATAAAGAGGCTGTTTCAAAAGGGCTGCGCTTATCAATACGGCGTTAAAAAATGGCTCAAAATGCTCATTTACTGCATGTAAACTGCGCTTTTTCGCAATTTTTTGCCTTGTCTTGACTGCGCTCGCTGCCTTTTGCAACAACCTCTAAAAATAATAAAGAATCAGGAAATAGGAAGTTGGATGTGAAGCAGTCACCGTATTTTTTAGCCATTGATAATGGCACCCAAAGTGTCCGTGTTCTGGTGTTTGATAATCAGGGCAATGAAGTTGCAAAGAGCAAAATAGAGCTGGATGCCTATATCTCAGAACATCCAGGCTGGGCTGAGCAGGATCCGGAATATTATTGGCAGTCCATGGGTAAAGCCTTTGATGGGCTGTGGGCATTGGGGACTGTTCGACCAGAAGATATCCGTGGTGTATCTCTGACGACTCAGCGCTACACCATGATCAATCTTGATGAAAACAAAAAGCCGTTACGCCCGGCTATTGTCTGGATGGATCAGCGAAAAGCTGAACCGGAGAAACCGGTCGGTGGGCTTATAGGTGTTGGTATCAAGCTGCTGGGGTTGAGCAATCTTATAAACGACTTACGTTCAAAATCCCGATGCAACTGGGTTGCTCAAAATGAGCCGGAAGTGTGGTGCCGTACGAAACACTATGTGAATCTGTCTTCATATTTAACGTATCAGCTGACTGGTGAGTTAAAAGATTCCACTGGCTCGACCATGGGTTATCTACCCTATGATTATAAGCGACAATGCTGGGCTAAAAAGTCGGATTTAAAATGGAAGTTATTATCCTGTACCCGGGATATGATGCCAGAGCTGATAAAAACCGGAGAGTTGCTTGGTCATATTTCAGCTGAAGCGTCCAAAGTCACAGGGCTCCCTGTTGGTTTACCAATGATTGCAGCAGCTTCGGATAAAGCCTGTGAAGTGCTCGGTGCTGGTGGTTCTGATCCTCATATTGGTTGTTTAAGTTACGGTACTACGGCCACGATCAATACGACGACCTCAAAGTACATTGAAACCATTCCGTTTATTCCTCCTTATACGGCAGCCATTCCTGGTTTCTATAACACCGAGATGATGGTGTATCGTGGTTTCTGGATGGTGAGCTGGTTTAAAACGGAGTTTGCTCATTATGAGCAGCGCAAGGCAAAAGAACTTGGGTTGGAAACTGAGCAGCTGTTTGATGATTTGTTAAATCAGGTGCCTGCTGGTTCCATGGGGCTGATGATGCAGCCTTATTGGTCGCCGGGTGTCCGGCAACCAGGCCCTGAAGGAAAGGGCGCATTGATTGGTTTTGGGGATGTGCATAAGCGTGCGCATATTTATCGGGCAATTTTAGAAGGGCTTGCTTACGAGCTTAGATTGGGCAAAGAACAAATAGAAAAACGCAGTCGTGTACCCATCACCCGGTTGAGGGTTTCCGGTGGTGGTTCGCAAAGTGATGCGGCTATGCAGCTGACGGCGGATATTTTTGGTATTGCTGCTGAGCGCCCTCATACCTATGAAGCTTCCGGCCTTGGCGCAGCTATCAATTGTGCCGTGGGGCTTGGGGAGTATCCGGATTATCAGACAGCCATCCAGAATATGACTCGTAAAGGCGATGTGTTCGAGCCGAACTACCCGACGGTACAGCTCTATGATCGTTTGTATAAAGAAGTGTATTTACAAATGTATAAGCGGATGAAGCCGCTGTATCAATCCATTCGGGACATCACCGGATACCCTAAATAGAGAGTCAGGCTTTGGTGGGCAGAATGAGTTTTATTCTGGCGCCACCAAGGCTGGAGTCTTCTATGATGATGTGCCCCTGATAGCCTTCAACCAGATCTTTTACAACGGCCAGTCCGATGCCTTGGCCGGGTTTCTCACAATCAGCCCGTATGCCTCGATGGAATACCTGTTCTCTGTCTTCTTGGTCGATACCTGAACCATCATCATCAAACAAGAGCGTCAGTCGTGCTGGTTGATTGTGTTGTTTTGATTCAACATAGCCTGTCAGGGAAACCGTGTTGTAACAGAACTTAAAAGCATTGGTCAGCAGGTTGCCCAGCATTTCCAGAAGATCATCTTCATCACCATGGAAAATACAGGATGGATCTAAGGCGGTAATAAAGTTGATCTGCTTTCCACTGTATACTTTTTCCAGCGTGGTTTTGAGCTCATTTACTACCGGTTCTACCTGAACGGACTGGCGAAGCAGGCCATGATGCCCCGTCACGGATCGGTGCAGATGATAGCCAATAATCTGGTTCATACGTTGTACCTGACTATTAATGTTCTTACACAGGTTCACGATTTCAGCTTCATTCGGTGCCTTACTTTGAATTTTCAAACTGCTGCTGAAGCTTTGTAAAACCGCTAGTGGTGTTTTCAGGCTATGGGCAAGATCATCCATGGTCGTGCGATATTTTTGTCGCTGCTTCTGTTCTGAGATGATTAGGGTATTAATACTGTCCGTTAGCCGCTTTACCTCGGATGGAAATGAGCCTTCAATAGAATCACGGTGACCAGATTCAATCTCGCTGATCTGTTCTTCGACTTCCCGAAACGGCTTAAGGCTCCACCAAAGCACCATCCAGCACACGGCAACGACCAGTAATACCGCAATAGATACCCACATTCGTAAATGATTTGTGAATATTTCCACAATGGATAGATATTTCTTGGCGGGCACCAGGGTGACAAAGCAATAACCCGAAGAGCTGCTGCCCAGAAGCGTGTCTACCTCGTAGACCAGATAAGTCTTACCATCCATTTCTATTGTTGTGAGTTCGACCCTCTGGTCAAGATCAAAGACAGGCTGGTAATCGATGGGCTTGCCATTGCTGGAAATAGACTGCCAAAGCAGTTTTCCGTCAGCGCTGAAGATATAGCCTCGCAGTGTGTCGCTATTCGGTTTATCAAAGCGCTTAACCCCCGTGCGCTCTGGCATCAACAATTGACCATCCACTTCTTTCGCAGCCGCTGCCATTAACGCATTGGCGTTGGAGGCCATCTGCTCGCGGGTGGCCTGATCAATGGTTTCATCAAAGGATTCCAGAACGGAAAGCAGAATCAGTGAAAATGAGAACCCCAGCAAGATAGACAGCGCTATGATGGCTCGACTTTTCAAAGAACCGGTGAGTCTTTTCATGGTAAATCAAACCGGTAGCCTTTGCTTCTCACCGTCACTATTGGGTTAAAGCCAGCGTGCTCATTGATTTTTTTGCGCAGTCGGTTGATTAGCACTTCCAGCACATTACTCTCGGGGCTATGGTCTGCGCCGTAGAGTTGATTTTGCAGAGCGGCTCTGGAAAGCACCTTATTTTGATTACGCAGAAAGAGCTCGAAACAGGTAAATTCGTAACTGGTAAGAGCAACGGGTTCTTCATTAATAAAGAATTGTTTGGACAGTGTATCTAGCTTGAAAGGTCCAGCCTCCATTGCCGGTTTGGAGAAACCTGCACTTCGTCGTATGAGTGCATTAATCCGAGCCTTCAACTCTTCGAGTTCAAAGGGCTTTACCAGATAGTCATCTGCGCCGGCATTCAGACTGGTGACTTTATCCCGCCAGTTATCTCTCGCGGTGAGTACCAGAATCGGTGTCGTTAACCCTTCCTTTCGGGCTTTTTCAATCATCTGGACGCCATCAAGACCAGGAAGCCCCAGGTCAACAATGGCGATATCCGGTTTAAATCCCCGGAGGAAGTGAAGGCCGGTTTCACCACTGTCGGCTTCGAAGGTATTGTAGCCTTCTTCTTTCAGCTGATAGCCCAGATGATGGCGCAGCAGCGCCTCATCTTCCACCACAAGTACATTCATGGATTCGGCTCCTTAAAGGTAGGGCAGCTCTTTACACTGGTAATACGTCGCTCGTAGTTTGTCTCCGTAGTTTAGATCGATGATACCGAATAGCATTTTTTTGGGTGGAATATAGAAGTGAACGTAGTTGGCGGATTTGTTCTCTGCAAGTGCCAGCATTTTTTCAGAGTTTGCGAAAGCATTCATCATCATGCCAGTGTCGGTATAACGTTCGATCAAGCTTTGCTCAAGCTCTTCGTTATGAACCATCACACATTCTGATTCGGGCTTGGGAGGAAATTGACCAATGGCGACCTGATCACCACTTTCTGTGTATCTCAGAGTTGTGGTTAGCGTAGTGCAACCGGCAAGCAGGAAGATGACGGCAAAGAGAGTAAGTATGTGTTTTAGACTGAGATTGATCATAATAGACGACGGAGTTTTATTTCGGTAGGTGGAGATTATAGTTGCTGTGCTTTTATTCGATGGTTAAATCAATTTGTTGGTATATGTTGAGCAATGGATAGGTGTTTGAATAAAGCCAGCCCCAGCCCGAACAAGGTTCGGGTTTGCATCCGGAGGCTGGCAATCTCCCGTCCGGGGTTGGGAGACTTTTTGACAGCGTTGTCTTAACTCAGATTAGAAGTGGTAGCTGACAGTCATGTAAGGCATTTTCTGAGCTTTTTGTTTGATTTTCAGGTTGCCCCCAAACATTTTGGCTTCATTCGTTGTTTTTGCATAGCGATATCCAATTTCAGCGGAGATTGCTGGTGTGAACTCTTGGATTACACCAAATTGTGCGCCATAAATAAAGCCGGTATCACCTTTAGATTCTTTGACTGAGGCAGAGGCTGTTGTATTGCCCTGTGTAACTGACTCGGTAACCGCTACAGTTGAATCCATATAGTTCAAACCGAGTGTGCCGCCTACAAAGTACTTTGTATTTTTCAATGAAAAAATACTATCAACATAGTCCATGGAAAAACTTAGTTCGGAGTTTTTGATATCGACCGCTGTATCAGTTACTTGCTGGATGCCGGACTCACTTTCGACTTCTCTGTCTTTATCTGAGTCTTTAAACTTACCCAAGTTTACATATAGTCGAATATTGTCATTAATAAATTTACCTGCTCTGACACCAAGATAAGTGTCTTTGAGTTTTGTTTTATCAGACCCGTCATCCCCGGTAAAGACAGAATCTTGCTTGACTTTACCCACAGTCCCACCAACAAACCAATCATCAGCCATTACGCCGGAGGAAGCCATTAATACAGAAGAAGCAATCAGTGCAGAAGCAATAGGTTTTAACATTTGTATCACCCAGGTTATTCAGGCAGAATCTCATCGGAGTGAATAAGTCTGCCATCATGTGTGTAAAGTGTTGTCCGGTGGTTAATTAACCATTCCTGTCAATAAACGCTGCAATCCAATACTGCTTTAATTAAGAAAAGCTTTTTTGCAAACACCATGTACCGTGTTGGTGAGGCCATTATGCACAGCCAACCTTAATGGTTTATTAATAAAAAATGGGTTGTGGATAAAATGGGGGTTATTGACTAGGGCTGCACGTGGTTGTGCGTAGGTTTGTTGATTTTAGCTTTATTTTCATCCTCTGACGCTGTCGCAAAACTCTCAAACAACTCGTTCCCATGCTCCAGAGGTTGTCGCAAAAGCCCTGGTTCCCATGCTTTGCGTGGGAACCCATATTTCTAACTCATTGAAATTCAAGAGTATGCATTCCCACGCGAAGCATGGGAACGAGGTTTCTGGAGTTTTTCGACAGCCTCGCTCCAGCGTGGGAATGCATATTGGCGCAGGTTAAATGATGAGACCTTTTGCTTTCTTAGGGTGGGTGCTTTTTCTCGGTTGGTTGTTTCTTGAGGTTTAGGTATGCATTCCCACGGAGGACCGTGGGAACGAGGTTGGGTTAAGCTTTGACTATTTAAACGCACTGCTGAAGCCAGGCCATTAAATCATCAAACACTTCCTGCTTATTGGTTTCGTTAGACAACTCATGTCTTGAATCCGTGTAGAGCTTTAACTGCGATTCTTGGTGACCAGAATCCAGCCAGGCTTTATGCAATTGCTTTAAACCGTTCGGAGCGCTGACCGGGTCTTTATCGCCACCAATAACGGTTTTGTACAGGCTTATAATGCGCAGGCCGCAGTAGATAACGACAGTGGTCTTATTGTTGAAAATCATATTACTCAGGCGACCAATGACA
>NZ_LUTV01000005.1:542538-551516 GCF_001646945.1 Endozoicomonas ascidiicola | reverse complement strand
AAAGAGCAGTTCGTAGGTAAAGCAATCGTGGTCGCTGGGAAGCAGGTCAAAGATGTTGGTTGGAAACAGCAAATGCTGGTTGAACTCAACAGGGCTATCCTTGAATTTTGGAGGTGGAGACATTTGGCATCATTATATTTGGTTTTGAGGTTTATCATAACTGATTTGGCTATTCTCGGTCAGCCTCCTAGACCATTACATCACCAGAATACGAAGAGCTACCAGAATTAACAGCGCTCCACAGAGCCGGTTAATCAGCGCAGCTCTTTTTTTCAGTGTGGGCAGTACACGTCCGTGGCCTGCTATCGAAGCAACAATGCAATACCAGATGCCATCACACAGTGTCGCCAGCAGTGCCATCAATAATTGCGTGGTGAGGGTTGATTGTGGTGTTACGAACTGACTGAACAGTGCCAGGAAAAACACGATAATTTTTGGGTTGAGAAACGACACCATAAACCCATCCATTGCCGCTTGTTTGATAGACAGCGCATTCGTACGATGGGTTTCATTGACTAAAGATGAACTTGAAGTAATCGCCTTAAACCCCATCCACGCCAGATAAGCAGCACCGCCCAAGGTAATAAAATGAAACAGCCAGGGAGTTTCTGTAATGATGATACCGATACCCGCCGTAACCAGAAACGCGTAAATGCCCACCCCCAACGCATGGGATACCGCAGTCACCAACCCATGGGCTCTGGAACCCTGAACGGTGCTTTTCATCACCGCAGCAAGGCTTGGGCCAGGAGACATGGCACCAAGTGCACAAATAGCAAGAAGGGATAACCAGGAAGAAGCTGACATGATGTTCTGTATCTGAATAAATTGTTATTAGTCTGCAGGATTATAGTGGCATATTTAATGCGTTGCCCACAGCATTATGCATTTATGAGTGCCTTCTTCAACAGGTTTGAACATTCAGTCCTGTTGAAGAAGAGGGGCTGAAAGAGTCAGTCCTGCTGATGCCCACGCCACATTTTGTAATTGTTCATTAACAGCGATTTTCCCAGCAGTTGTGCAGCAACAGGTGCGGTCATCAGAATGAATGCGATAATCCCCACAGCCCGTGAAATGACAGATGTATCGTTAAAGTGCAACGCAACCGCCATCATAATCAAACCGACTCCGATGGTGCCCGCCTTAGTTGACGAGTGCATTCGAATATAGGCATCCGGCATCCGTAAAATACCCAGTGCTGAGAAAAAGCTGAACAGCACCCCGGTGATTAAACAGAGGGCAACGATCCACTCCATCATGATTTTTCTCCTGAGTCTGAATGCTCATCGGACTGGCTCTGCGGCAAACGCATAATAAAACGCGCAAAGGCAATCGTACTGAGAAACGCTACCAGTGCCAGGGTGATGGCAATATCCATAAACGCGGTTGCGTTGCTGTAAATGGTAAACACGCCAATAAAGCCAATGGTGATAAAAGCGATCAGATCCAAAGCGATGACTCGATCCGCCAGTGATGGACCTTTACACAGTCGTATAAATGCCAGGGCGAGGCCAGCCAGCAAACCGGCAAAGGCAAAATTGATCGCAAAACCCATAATATCAGTCACGGGTCACCTCCAGAATACGACGCTCTAATGATGTTTTGATATCGTCGATCACCGATTGTTCGTCCTTGCTGAACATGGCGTGTACGATCAGAAATTTACGATCTTCACTGACATCCAGCGTCAAAGAGCCTGGTGTTAGCGACACGATATTGGCCAGTAACATAATTTCTAAATCAGACTCCACTGCCAGCGGTACTTTGATGATGGCCGGATGACTTAGATGGGTTGGCGTGATCACATCCCAAACAACTTGCAGGCTACTGGTCAGCAATTTATAGAGGAAAACAACCAACAGTTTCAGGGCTGCCAGAAACTTGCGCCCGTAATGAGGTTTATTCCGAAAAGGCTCCGTCAATAACAGTGCAAAAAAACCGACCACAAAACCAATGGTAAAATCGGTATTGGCATAATTACCGTTTAGCAGCATCCAGCCAAATGCTAATAGAATGTTTAATAAAAACAGGTTCATTAATGCGATCCTCCTGCGATTCCGTTTGCAGAGAGTGGCGCAGTGTGTGAAATACTGTCGCCACCAAGTACGGCATTAATATAAGGCTGTGGATTGAGCAGGTTCATTGCGGAGGTTTCAGCCAGCTGGTAAATCGGCTCGACCATAAAACCAATCAGAATGGTAATCACCGCCAGTGCCGCAATAGGTGTGATGTACAGACAGTTTTCCTGCCAGGACAGGGTGACGGGTGCAGGCGCATTTTCCGGCAGCGGTTTCCAGAACGCTTCGGCCCAGATTTTGGTCATCGAATAAATGGTCATCAGGCCAACAAACAATGCGGTTGCTGCCAGCAGATATTCTTCAGTTTGCAGGCTTGCCTTAATCACCAGAAACTTACCCCAAAAGCCGGACAGAGGCGGAAAGCCCGCCAGAGAAAAGGCCGGAATCAGAAACAGCAACGCCAGCCAGGGCATGGCGCTATAAGCGCCACCCAGCTCACGCAGGTTATCGCTGCCTTGCTTGCGTTTCAGGAAGCCGCCAATCAGGAACAGATTCGCCTTAACAATGATGTGATGGATGATGTAGAAAATCGCACCCGTAATGGCCAGTGGTGTGTAGATGGCAAATCCCATCAACATATACCCAATCTGACTGATAATATGAAACGATAAAATACGTTTAATATTGAATTGGCTGGCAGCACCGAGAACGCCGGTCAGCATGGTCAGGCCGGCAATCACAATCAGTAAAGGCTGATAACCACTATCAACCAAGTCAAACACAATGGTGAAGACGCGAATCAACGCGTAAACCCCCACTTTGGTCAATAGTGCCGCGTACAAGGCGACAATGGCACTGGGCAGATGATGATAGGACGCAGGTAGCCATGAGAAAACTGGAAACGCAGATGCTTTAATAGCAAAGCCAAAAAGAAACAGGCCGGAAATCAGCATCATCGTGGTATCAGACAGTTCTGCAACCTTGGCGTGCAGATCGGCCATATTCAATGTGCCGGTGGCACCATACAGCAGACCGATGGCCAGCAGGAACACCATGGTGGAGATCAGGTTGAGCACAACGTATTTCACCGCCGCATCAACCTGTGCTTTATTCGCCCCCAATACCATCAAGCCAAAAGAAGTAATCAGCATGACTTCAAAAAACACATAGAGATTGAAAATATCACCGGTTAAAAAGCTGCCCATCACACCGGCCAGCAGCGCATGAATCAAACTGTGATAAATGGCGTAGAAAGGTTTGCTGCGCAAATCGGCAGTGCTGTACAGCACAATGGCGATACCGATGATGGCGGTAATTAACACCATACTGGACGACAACAGGTCGGCGACAAAGACAATCCCGAAGGGTGCTTTCCAGTCGCCAAAAGCGGTCACTTGCAGACCATTGGCAATAACCGTTTGAATCAACAATATGGCAACCAGTAGATTAGCAATGGCCCCCGTCCAGCTGATCACCGACGACAGTGACTGTTTACGAAAACTGAAAGCGCAGGCCGTTGCCGTCAGCAACGGAATAAATATAGGCATAACGAGCAGCCATTGCGTCATTGCTCAGTCTCCGCGTGTTGCATTTTATCCATATCAGCAGTGCCAAGCCCTTTGATGGCTCGATAGGCCAATAACAGGGTGAACAGCAATAGACCGAAACCGATGACGATGGCGGTAAGAATCAGCGCCTGTGGTAACGGGTTTGCGTAACCGGCTGCAGGCAGTAAGGCATCGCTGGCAATCAGCGGTGGGTTTCCGCGGGTTAAGCGGCCGGCAACAAAAATGGCCAGGTTGATGGCGTTACTCACCAGAATCATACCGAAGAGGAAGCGCACAATATGGCGCTCCAGCATCAGGAACACGCCGCAGGCAGTCATCAGGCCGACCACCAGGCACCAGAGAAATTCCATTAACTTAACTCCTCTTCCACATTCAGCAGAACCATGAGTACGGATCCGATGACGGCGAGATAAATACCAATATCAAACAACAGTGGGCTACCAATTTTTCCCCACCACAGGCCAGAAAGAAAAGGCTGCCCGAAGAACAATGGCAGCAGTCCAGCCAATAGCGCGATTAAAATACCTGAGCCTGCAAAGGCTGCAGGTGAATAAACCAGACGCTGGCGCACGTAGTCAGTGGTTTCGGCCAGCATTAACAGGGCAAAGGCAATAACGGTAATAAGGCCGGCAATAAATCCACCCCCGGGATTGTTATGCCCACGCAACAGCAGGTAAACGGAAAACACCAGCATAAGCACCGTGACAATATGGGCACTGGTGCGAAAAATAATCGATGACATTAACGATTCTCCCTGGTGCTTTCAGAGACCAGTTTGTTAATCCGTTTACCGGCCATGACCGCAACAGCAGCCAGTCCGGCGATCACGACAACGACGGCTTCACCGAGGGTATCGAAAGCGCGGAAATCCACCAGGATAACATTGACAATATTGCGTCCCTTGCCACCGCTGACGCTGGTTTGGGCGTAGAATTCGGAAATTTCCTGATTCATTGGGGTTGCTGTAATAATCCACAACGCCAGACTGATGCTGACCCCGATGCCGATGGCGACACAGGCATGAACCAGACGACGAGAGGTTGAATGTTTGGGGACGGAATTGACTGCGGATAAGTGGCGCAACACGATGGCGATAAAGACGACCATCAAGGTTTCTACCAGTAGCTGCGTTTTGGCTACATCCGGTGCGCTGTAAACCAGAAACACCATGGTGGTGAGGAAGCCAATGGTGCCGAGGGCAGCAACCGCCAACAGCAGGGTTCGCGCCTTGACCACCACAAAAGCGGCAATAACCAGAAATGCCGCGAGTATGACGTCGTAGTAATATAAATCCAATTCAATAGACGGCAATGGATGTACTTGCCAGAGTACTATTTTCCAGAGAGCTGTCCCGAGAAAAGCCAGCAGAACAATGAAAAACTGCAAACTGTATTGAGTCAGGTGGCCGTGCTGCAAAACACGGGTTTGCCAGTTCGCAACTTTAATCACGGTATTAAGAATACACTGGTAAACCCCCGAACCGGATGGTAACCCAGACATCAGCTGATCGAGCCGTGGCTTCAAACGTGGATAAACGACATAGAGCACAATACCCAATATCAGCGTTAGCGCACTGAGCAGCAGTGGCAGGTTGAATCCTTCCCAAAGTTTGACGGTTTTCACCTGAGTGTCAGGCAGCATTACTGCAGCAGCCGGATCAATCACCAGCCCCTGATACCAGTTCAGCAGTGCCACTGGAACAACAACAGATAACAGTGCCAGCACGATAGGCGGTATCCATAACAGCTGGTTATGCTCAATCGCTTTCATCGGTGCTGCTTTTTCGTGATGGGGGCTTAAGAACGGTTTGATGATGATCAACAGTCCCAGTGCAACCATGATGGCGTTAGCCAGCAGCATGGAACCGGACAGCAACCAGCCAAATTCGAGCCCCGCTTTGTAGAGATATTCTTTGGACAGAAAACCAAACGACGGTGGCAGACCCGCTTTGGAGGCAGCGGTCACTAAAGCGGCGATAAAGCTGATCGTAAGCACGGCTCGCAGGCCTGCAAGTTCATGGTATTCGCGGGTGCCGGTGGCTTTATCGATATTGCCGACCACCATAAACAGTCCGGCTTTATAAAAAGAATGAGCGGCAATCAACAATAAAGCGGCAGTGACCGCATAACTGCTGCCTATACCGATCAGCATGACCAGCTGACCAAGAATGACATTGGTACTGAAGGCAAGCATCAGTTTCAAGTCAGTTTGGCGGTATGCCTGTATCGCACACCACAGCGCGGTAAAGGCACCGGCGCTGCACAGCAGAGTGAACCATAAGGCACTGTCACCGTATACAGGCAGCATTCGCGCCAGCAGGTAAATGCCAGCTTTCACCATAGTAGAGGAGTGCAGGTAAGCACTGACCGGTGTTGGCGCAGCCATGGCACCGGGTAACCAGAAATGAAAGGGAAACTGTGCTGATTTGGTAAATGCTCCGAGTAGAATAAGCAACAGTGAAGGGGTAAACCACGAATGCTGAGCCAGCGACGCGCCTTGAGTAATGATGGCGCTGATACTGTAGGTACCCGCCATTTCGCCAAGCATAATTAAACCAGCCAGCATTGCTAGACCACCAGAACCAGTGACCAGCATGGCTTGCAGAGCATTTTTACGGGAAATTTCCTTTTCGTGGTTAAAGCCAATCAATAGATAGGAGGTGAGTGTTGTTAATTCCCAGAACACAAATAACAGAAGCAGATTATCAACCAGGACCAATCCCAACATAGCCAGCATAAACAGCGTCAGGTACAGATGAAACGCAGCGCGACCTTTATAGGGTTTCATATAAGCGACAGCGTAAAGCTGTATCAGAAACCCGACACCACTGATTAAACTGGCAAACAAGACACTAAGGCCATCAAGGCGCAGCGAGAAATTAATATCCAGTGATGGAATCCAGGACCAATAAAACAGGGATTCGGGCGGTTTATAGCTGGCGCCGATCAGCAGAAAAATCCCAAGCGGCAACAGTGTGCAGAACGCTAACCAGAGTTTGAGTATTGGGTTTTGCATCAAGAAAGGCCGTAAATAGTGTTTTGATTAAAAAAGCCGTGATTTATGTCGAACATTATAATGTCACTTTCGCTCCACTATAAATAAAAGTTATGTCGCCTATAAGTGCGTATTTTTAGGTATTTTTATCATAGTCAAAGCAGTCTCATCGAATAACTGCCATGGGGGGAAGGCCAGAAAGATACAGGGTGAGTGATAAGAGCTGATCCCAGACATTGCCTTTCTCAATGCCTTTTATACAACGGTCGACGTTTCCGGAGGCATTCAACATCGCCCGGAAGTCTCTTTCGCTATGACGGGTAATCGCTTTATTTAACAACCCTTTTCTTCGTTTTAACAGGAAGGCATTGAAGCCCATGGCTTTTGCCGATTGATCAATGGCGAGGTCCAGTGCCAACCCTCTGGACAGGGAGCGGCTCAATTGGCTCAACAGCCGAACTTCTCGAGCCAAAGCCCAGAGAATAATTGGCGGCTCAAGCCCTTCACCTTTTAATACCCCAAGGATTCTAATGCACTGTCGTGTATTGCCGGCAAGTGCCGTATCAATAAGCTGATAAACATCGTAGCGGGCACTGTCAGCAACAGAGTTTCGAACCGTTTCTTCGTCAATGGTTTGGTCTTTCGCCAGCAGTTTTAGTTTCTCAAGTTCTTGAGAGGCGGCGAGAAGATTACCTTCCACTCGTTCAGCCACAAGGCTGAGTGCTTCAGGGGTTGCCCGATAACCATCAGAGTGCAGTCGTTGCCCCAGCCAGGTTGGCAGCTGTGCAGACTCAACGGGCCAGATAGCGACAAAGTTGCCCACTTTTTCCAGCGGCTGAAACCATTTGGCTTTTTGCTGGGTGCTATCCAGTCGATCGGTGATCAGCAGCAACAAGTTGTCCGGAGACAGGTGACTGGTATATTCCATGAAAGCCTTACTGCCAGCATCGCCTGGTTTGCCGCTGGGCATGCGAATTTCAAGAATCTGCTTTTCGGCGAATAATGAAAGGCTGTTGGCTGTGGCTAGAAAATCGCCCCAGTCGAAATTGTTCTCAACGTGGTAAACGTGTCGTTCAGAGAAACCGGCAGCCCGTGCATATTGGCGAACCTGGTCGCAGCATTGGGATACCTGAAAAGGTTCATCACCACTGATAATATAAACGGGGGCAAGCTGTTTTTTCAGCTGCCCCTCAAGCTGGTCAACTCGAAGCTTCAAGGCTTAACAGCTTCCTTTTTTTGTTTTTCGATATTTCGTATTCGTTGAACTTCGGCTTCAACGTCTGCTTTGTTCAAACTGCTGATGCGCATCAGCGTGGCAGCGATGAGCTCCTGACGAAGTTCGTTGAATACAACCGCCTGTTCGGAATCAGAAGCGTTGGTGGTGTTTTCATTCAGAGTCAGATAACGCTCACGGTTCAATTTAACCGGCGCAAACAACGGCAGACCAGACATCGTCTCTAATTGATAGGTGACGGAGAAATTGATTTTCTGTTCATACCGATCGGCAATAGCCACATTCTCCTGCTCAGAACGTTGTTCTACGTCAAGCAGGTGGATATTGTAGGGTGCATCAGCCGAAACATCGATACCGCTGTTTTCCATCGCTCTGGACAGGTAACGACTGAACACGGATTCATCACCACCATTTTTACCAGCAATGGCAATCTGTTTGAGATCGCCAGTAGCGTTCATCTGCCCTCGGAGTTGGAAGCCGCAGGCGGTCAACAGACTGGTCATTAGCAGCAGCATGGACAACGCTACTGAACGATGGGTGTGTTTCATGATCTCTCCGATGTTCTCTTCATAGTCCGATGTTCTCTTCATAGATAGTATCACTGATACAGGAACAATAACGGCTAACTTTATCACGAGCGGGATAGGGCGGGAAAAGAAAATTCAAGCCGTATAGTGATGTTAGAGAAAAAGAGAAAAAACGGTGTTTGGCGCATTTACAGGGATTTAGTCTCGCGGTCGCTAGTGTAGTGCCCCCGTTCTTTTTGCTGCTTAAGCGGCAATTAGCTCGAACTACCTTCTCCAGTATGTCATTAGCCTTGGCTGTCCATATAAACGGCTTGGGCTTCTCGTTATGTTTTTCGATATATTCCTCTATTGCCTCCACAAGCTCTGGAACACTTTTGAATMCCCCTCGACGTAAACGCTGTGTGGTTAAATCTCGGAAAAACCTCTCAACCATGTTCATCCATGAAGCTGATGTCGGTGTAAAGTGAACGTGGAATCGCGGGTGCTTTTCCAGCCACTCTTTTACCTTCGGATGTTTATGAGTTGCGTAGTTATCACAGGTAAGATGTAAAGACTTATCTTTTGGGGTTTCCCGATCAATCTGTTTCAAAAACTTCAGCCACTCTGCATGAGTATGCTTTTGCTGGCATTGACCAAT
>NZ_LUTV01000005.1:536023-539428 GCF_001646945.1 Endozoicomonas ascidiicola | reverse complement strand
CCGGATTTTTTACACAGCATTCGGGGCAGTGGATTTTGCCGGAGCAAAAATGACCGGTTCCATCAATCGGCGCAAGATACCCTTCCTCAAAATACTCAAATTGCCGGAGTCGCCCTGAGCGTTGCACAAAGGCAAACAGTTGGGTGAAAAATTTTCGTAAATAGCRGGGATCAATAGGGTCAAGCATTTCCCGGAGRTGCGTATYGCAAGGTACCTGACCGACGCCGTACAACGATTTCAGGTTATGCAACTTGGCTGGTGTTTTAACACAGTCCCGATCGAACTGAAGTAATGATGGATACTTCAGATGCATAATGGCAAGACCACTCATGATGGCATCATGAAGCGGGATCGCATTTTGACTGTTTCTTTTACGAAAATCAGGGACTTTAACAGCTTCTTTTGAAACTATTTTGATCAGTTTCTCAGCAATCGTCTTTCGGTTAGATGGTTTCACAGTAAAATGACAATGATGATGTAATGTCGTATATGTTACTTAATAGTCTGCGATTTCTGAACTAGTAGATCAGTCTCTAGCCCTTGATATTATTGACTTTAATCAACTCGGCGGGAATTGCTGACCAATGGGATTGATTCGTTAAACAAAGTTCAGTTAGATCAAATTAACAAATTGGCAAATGATAAAAATGCTAATGGGAAGATACTGATAGCAAAAATGAAAGGTAGAGATGTCAAATTTATGGCAGTAAAGCCTAAATTGTCTTCTTCTAAATCAATGGAGAAAATTAATCAAGGAAGTAGTTTGGCTGCCAGAAAACTTGGGCTTATTGATCGGAAGATAACTCCAGCACTTGCGCAAACGTTAATTAATGCAGCGGCTGTAAAGAATGATATTTTTGGTAATGATGAATCTGTAAAGGCTGGAAAGTTGTTGCTTGCTTATGAGGATAAAGGCGCCTCAGATTCAAAGCGGAACTCTTTGAGTGAGTCTATTGACTCTGGTATAGATTCAGAATTTTCTAACCAAGATGTATATGACGAGTTAACTGGATCGAGTTCAATGGAAAGTATTTATAACAGTGATGAAAGCGGTGATTACGCCACGGTTTATGGAGAAGGGGCTCATGATGTAATGACTGATTCATTTTCTTTAAACCCGGAAAGAGATCGTTACGATGCTCCTGCAGAATCTTTTGGCAGCGGCCAGAAAATTCAAGGAAATAATGAAGAGTTTGATTATTTTTCAGTTAATTCGGTTGAGGGAAAAGATCCTGAATACATGAATATAGGGGTAAATAAAAATGCAGAAAACCCTGAGTTCAGTTTGCAGGAAGATGACAGCATTACTGAGCCAATAGTGAATGCAAAGACTCCAGGAAAGCAAGCTCGAGCTAAATTGAATATTAAGTATAAAGAGGGGAGGTCGCCAATTCGTATGTGCTCAAAAACTAATTTTTTGAGGAAAACGGAGCGTCTAAAGTCTATCTTTTAAACTCATGAATATCTCTCTTACTAATAACTTCTCTGCTGAAAAACTGCTGGCATTTATTGCTCAGCAGCAGGAGGAGATTATTCAACAGCAGGAGCAAATTGCTCAACAGCGGGAACGGATAACTATTCTGGAAAATGAAATCACCCGACTGAAGAAACTAAACCCAAAGCCTGACATAAAGCCCAACACCAAGCCAACTGATACCAACGGTGATGATAACGAAAACGAGTGTCAGAGTGATGATAATGAGTCAGATGATGATCCAGAGTCGTCCTGTTCCGAACTACTGGCGACAGGTATCCGCTGTTCACGTTATCTGCAAACCGACGACACTGGTTCAAGACATCAGGGTCAAAATGGCTATTGCACTGTTATTACCAATGAACTGTTCACTTGGTTTGGTACAACCGGAAGCAAGAGCAGGGAAAACTTCCTGACTTTACTGCATCGCCCCTACCGAACCTATGTACTGAATGCTGACGCGATCCACTATCTCAGTGAGCACAAATTTGCCAGGAAATGGGTGAACATACTGAAGCAATATCAGGATGTGCATTTTCTCAGCGAAAAAGCCTGGAGAGCCTTTATGGACGACATCGGTCTGACAGGTTCAAGGAATCGACAAAGGGCGACTGAGGCCATGCTCTACGGTAGCCTGATGAATCACGGATTCAATCTGGTCACATTCAGTGATGGTGCCGGACAGTTTAATGTGTTTGCCCATGCCCAGTGCTGGGTACATGCTGCCAGGCCGTTAGAGAAAGCCATTCCGGTCAACGATCATCAGGTTAGTGCTCAATATTGGTGCTTGACCTGGTTCTGGGATATTTATCGTCATCTTAAGGCGTTCAAAGCATCTCCATCGGATGAAAAAGCAGCCAGAATCAGATTGGCTTTTAAGAGCCTTATCCAGACACAAACCGGCTGTTCAGCCCTGCAGGAAGGATTATCAGGTTTAGCAGTGATTGAGGAAGAGCTGCTGATGGTTCTGGATCATCTGGAGTTGCCTTTACATAACAATCTCAGTGAAAGTCAGATTAGGGAGCACGTCAAACGGCGTAAAATCAGTGGTGGCACCAAAAGCGAGAGCGGACGACAGAGTCTGGATACCTTTGCAAGTCTTAAGAAAACCTGCAGACAATACGGGCTTTCATTCTGGCACTATTTAACAGATAGGCTGACAGGTAGCGGGACATTCCCGAGGTTGGCAGATGAAATAGAACGTGCTGCACGTTGGGTGTCGTGTGGGCTAAAAACGGGTTTTTGAGTAATTACGCCAATTCCTCAGTCTGAAATAGAAAATTTGATGACTAAGTTTAATGCCGATATTAAAACAATATATATAAAGGGGCATGCTGTAGGGTACATTGTAGGAAAGCGCAGAGATGCTAATGATGCTGAACCTAGGACATTGGTGGTGGAGTCACATGCAACGGCTGATCAATCAGAGCGTATGAAAAAATCAAACAAGCATACACATTTCAAATTACCAGAGGGCTTACGGCTTCTTTTCTCAGCACGTAGGCGTGAGAGTTTGATGCAGAACGCTGTTGGTTTTTATGACAATTTCTCTAAAGGGGCAATTGATTTTGCAGGTGAAGATCAGGTTTATGGGGGGGGGAGGAGAAGGTTCCGGTCAAGTAGTGACTAACTATACAATGAGCGCGATCGATTTCAATGATGATCCAGGCGAACTTGGTCTAAGAGAGTATGCAGCGTTGATGGGTGTTTTTAAGGATCAGGAAGGTTCAGGTGAAAGAATAAATGATTTTGATACGCTGATTCTTGATCCAGGTTTGGCTAATACATTTTATTAGTCTTTCGTAAGGTTAAAACCACCGGCTTTAGCCGGTCAGCTTTAGCTATGATATTTTGTCGCAGTTATCTGGATGTAGAGGTTCTGCGATGGACTACAGGTATGGCAGTCACACAGTATTTAATATTCAGTACCA
>NZ_LUTV01000005.1:529152-534433 GCF_001646945.1 Endozoicomonas ascidiicola | reverse complement strand
TTTGCCTGACTGGACGCAATATTTGAAGAAAGGAACTCCGCCGCATGCATTGGAGTCAAAGGCTGAATCAATGAGTGATAACGAGGCTGCCCAGCAACTGCAGTCTGCCAGAGAATCACTGTTTCAAGGCATCTTTAAGCGAAAGGCCTGAAATCATGGGTTTATACTCTTTTCAGGCTCATTTTGGGATTGGAAAATACTGTCTTGGACGCGTATCCGGACTTTCAGTCCGTAAATCTAACCCACCGGCTTTAGCCGGTGGTTGTTGAGTTGGTGCCTTTCAGTGGGTGCATTGTGTCTCCGCGATACAAATTTTGGCAGAGGATGATCCCGTCAATATCTGGTGCCAACGAATGAGAGCGTTATTTAACGGGTATGGTGAAAAGGCCAAACGGGCCATTTAATACGCAGGTAGAGACATAATATGAAACCTCAGATAGTCGCTTTCCTGATGATGTTCTCCTGTTCAACTTTGCTGGCAGCCCAGATCGATCCAGTAGCGTGGGAAGCACCATCAAGCAAAGGTTATACAGGCAGCTTTGCAACTAATAACAGGTTGGCAGACCTTAAGTATATTGATCTTAAAGGCCGGTCTGGTCCAGAAGACGTCGTATTAGGCAACGATGGTTATCTTTATGGCGCCACCCATGACAGCGCCATCATCCGAATTGATATAAAGACTGGCACCACTGAGACATTGGCATCTACTGGTGGACGCCCTCTTGGCCTTGCTTTTGGCCCTGATGGATTGCTTTATATTGCAGATGCCTTTCTTGGCTTAATGGTTCTGACTGAAAAGAATGAAGTCGAGTTACTGGCGGATAAAACAGCATCCGGTTCACCGATTCTCTATGCCAATAATCTGGATATCACGAAGACAGGTGTCATCTATTTTACCGATTCCAGTACCCGTTTTGGGGCTGCAGCCAGTGGCGATACCCTTGCGGCATCCATGCTGGATTTGATGGAACATCAAACCACTGGCAGGGTTTTGAAGTATGACCCGGCGTCTAAAACGGTGGACGTGGTGACGGATGGTTTTAACTTTGCCAACGGTATTGCACTCTCCGAGGATGAACAATACCTTCTGGTGATTGAGACGGGAGCCTATACCGTCCATCGTATCTGGTTAGATGGGCAAAAGCAGGGACAGCGTGAAGCAGTGTTAACCAATATGCCTGGTTTTCCGGATAACCTGACCCGGGCATCAGGCAATACCTTCTGGCTCGGGTTGGTTAGCCCAAGGTCAACGGCGATTGATAAGCTATCCGGCTGCCCATCTCTTCGTAAAATCGTACAAATGCTGCCCGAAATCCTAAGGCCAAAACCGCAGCGATACGCTCATATTGTTCATATTGACGGCGATGGTCAGGTACTGGAAACATTGCAGGATGCAGAAGGTCGCTATGCCATGAATACGGGGGCGATCTCCGGCCCGAATGGTGAACTGATTATCACCAGCCTGACAGAGCCAAGGCTGGGTTATCTGGAAGCAGGCTGGGACAAAAAATGAGCTATCACAGTGATAGCTTATGTTGATAGCTCAGGCCGATTCTTATAAAGCGCCAATGCTTCTGGATTTGCCAGAGCATCGGTGTTTTTTACCGGACGGTTGTGAATCACTTCTCTTACCGCCACCTCAACAATTTTGCCACTGATCGTCCGGGGAATATCCGGCACTTGCAGTATTTTAGCTGGTACATGTCGTGGGGTTGTATTGCTGCGTATTGTCGTACTGATTTTTTTTGCCAGCGCTTCATTTAACTCAAGCCCATCTCTGAGCTGAACAAAAAGAACGATTCTGGTGTCATCCCCCCATTCCTGACCCACCGCAATGCTATCAAGCACTTCAACGACTTTATCCACCTGACGATAGATTTCTGCTGTGCCAATACGCACTCCACCAGGATTCAGCACGGCGTCTGCACGACCATGAATAATAACGCCATCATTCTTGGTGAGTTCGCCATAATCACCGTGTGCCCAAACGCCATTAAAGTCATCAAAATAAGCGTTGTGATACTTACTCCCGTCCGGATCATTCCAGAAACCAATGGGCATGGATGGAAAGCTGGACCGACAAACCAATTCACCTTTCACGGCAACTTGAGGGTTGCCCTCATGATCGACAAATTCCACGTCCATGCCCAACCCTCTGCATTGCAACTCACCTCGATAAACCGGCAGTATCGGGCAGCCTAAAGCAAAGCAGGACATAATATCGGTTCCACCAGAAATGGAGGAAAGGCGAATATCCGATTTTACATCACGGTAAACGTAGTCGTAACTTTCATGGAGCAAGGGCGAACCGGTGGAAAGAACCGCTTTCAGATTCTCAAGGTTATGAGATTTGGCAGGTTTCACACCTGCTTTCTGTAATGCAGCAATGTATTTTGCACTGGTGCCAAAGATAGAAGTTTGTTCTTCCTCGGCCATGTCTATTAATGATGCCGGTTCTGGATAAAAGGGCGACCCATCATAAAGGACAACTGTCGCTCCAATAGCCAGTGAGGATACCAGCCAGTTCCACATCATCCAGCCGCAGGTGGTGAAGTAGAAAATGGTGTCATCCGGTTTCAAATCTTTATGAAGTCCAAGTTCTTTCAAATGTTGCAGCAGTGTTCCACCATGGCCGTGCACGATGCACTTGGGCACGCCGGTAGTGCCCGATGAATACATGATGAAGAGAGGGTGGTTAAACGCTACGGGTTCAATAATGACGTCTGTAGTAGTACTGCTGCAAAAATCTGACCAGAGCACACACTTTGGTAAATCCGTCGTCATCAGCTTGGTATTCAGAAACGGAACTATCACGGACTGCTGAATAGATGGAATCTTCTCCAAAATAGCGCGTATTTTTTCAAGGCAGTCGATCTGCTTGCCGCCGTAAAAATAGCCATCCATGGTAAGCAACAGTTTTGGTTCAATTTGACCAAATCGATCCATTACCCCCTGAATGCCAAAATCCGGTGAGCATGATGACCAGATAGCGCCCAGAGAGGTCGCTGCCAGCATAAGGATAACCGTCTCCAGGCAGTTGGGCATTAACGCGGCAACACGATCGCCTTTTGAGACTCCAGCATTCATCAAGCCTTGCTGAGCTGAAGCAACGGCTTCATACAGCTGTTGATAATTTAGTGTACGTCGATAGCCGTTTTCCCCTCGAAAGATCAGTGCTGTTTTGTCATCGCGCCTTTTCAGGAGGTGTTCCGCATAATTCAAAGTGGAATCAGGAAACCATTCAGCGCCGGGCATTTTATCGTTGACCAGAATGGCTGATGGCTGATGATGGAAAATGACTTGATAAAAGTCAGACAGAGACTGCCAGAAACGAGGGCGATCCTCGATACTCCAATGATGAAGTGTTGGGTAGTCCGGCATGAATAAGCCAGTATGGTTTTGCACATACTCAATAAACCCATGAAGGTTCGATGAAGCTATGGCTTCTTGATCAGGTTTCCATAATGCAGTCATGGAATATCTCTTGTTCTTTTTCTTATGAATTCAGGTTTGAGTGTACCAGAGCCACACCCGCATTGGAGCGAGATGGAATGCCAAGCTCCCTATGAATAAAGCGGGCGGTGTTTAAGAGCGCCTCTAGATCAATGCCGGTCTTAATCCCCATGCCTTCCAACATGTAGACGACATCTTCCGTCGCCACATTACCGGATGCTCCGGGTGCATAAGGGCAGCCACCAAGCCCCGCGATAGATGAGTCAATCACGGTTAACCCTTCTTCCAGCAGTGCATAAATATTGGTTAAGGCCTGACCATAAGTATTATGAAAATGAGCAGCAAGCGATTGAATAGGGGTGTTCTTGGAACAGGCTGCAAAAATGCGTTTTGCTTTGAGCGGCGTACCTACGCCAATCGTGTCGCCCAGAGAGATTTCATAACAACCCATTTGCCAGAGTGCATTAGCAACAGTGGCAACCTGTACCGGTGATACTTCGCCATCGTATGGACACCCCATCACGCAGGAAACATAACCTCTGACCTTCAGGTGATGCTTTTTAGCCGCGTCCATGACCGGTTCAAACCGTTGAAGGCTCTCTGTTATTGTACAGTTGATATTTTTCTGGCTAAAACCCTCAGAGGCGGAAGCAAAAACAGCCACCTCATCAGCACCTGCTGCTATTGCAGCTTCAAAACCTTTTAAGTTTGGTGTTAAGGCGCTATAAACGACACCGGATTTTCTGTTCAATGCTGAAAATACATCCTGCGAGCCAGCCATTTGCGGTACTGCCTTAGGCGACACAAAGCTACCCGCTTCAATCCGTTTAAGCCCGGTTGAGGCTAAACGATCAACCAATTCAGCGCGTAGGCTTGCAGAAAAGGTTTCCGGCTGATTCTGCAAACCATCTCTTGCGCCCATTTCTACCAACGACACTGATTCTGGAAATTTTTGTGCAAGAGTAGAGATAAATGGCGGCTTTTTATTATTTTTATCCATAAGCAAAGTTGGAGCAGTTATGCCCCACTCCAGAGTTTGAGTAGCATTTTATCAGGATGTTAATGCATCCTCTTTTTGAGCAAAAAACTGCCTGAGTTTATCATTATCGCATTCAAAGAGTTTATGGTAATTCGTACAAAATTTCTCTTCATCAGGTTCCAAAAGTACTTCAAGGGAAGGAATGATACCCAACTTCCATGCTGGCAATTCTACGTTATGGTATTGACAAAGAGCACAGACCAGCATTTCAGCAATTCCCCCCGGTCCTCTAAGTACTGGAGCAAACTGTACATACCACCAGTGAATTCTGGGTATCGCGTTGTGGTTACCGGATCGAGCACGTTCAATTAATTGATAAATGTGTTTCATTCCTTTCTTAATACTGTAAGGAAGGCCGTGAAGCATGATGGCGGCTTCAAACTCACCATTTAATCCTTGGGCGTAGACTTTCGGATCCTTATCAAAGGAAGAACGATAATCATCGCCACCGACCCATTGACCATCACGGCTAACAGCTCGGAACAGAAAACGGGTCAGGGGGATAGCTTTTCCATCAATGAACCCTTGAACGGTGCCCCCTCTCATTCCATCAACACCATCATTATCTCTCCTTTTGATGGTGTTAAAACACCCATTGTCCTTCACAAAATTTTTATCATAAACCAAAACTCATTTGAAACATACGGTTCTAAATGAGCAGATAAATTGATCCAAAGCATGAAACGAAAAACGATTCAAGACGTATAATTACAGATCATTTTTTGCCATAACTATTCGATTCATGCTTAAAGTCCTACACGATAAATGGAATCAATCCCCAGAATGCCT
>NZ_LUTV01000005.1:516020-526807 GCF_001646945.1 Endozoicomonas ascidiicola | reverse complement strand
CCGATCAATAAGTCTCATCAAGAGACACTGGTCAACTATCTTGAGTACGTAGAAATTGATCCGAAAGGCAATAAATACGTCAATACCTGGATAACCAATATTCAACTCACGCAAGAAAAAGTGACGAAAGTCATGCGAGGAGGCCGCGCCAAGTGGAAAATTGAGAACGAAACGTTTAACACACTGAAAACACAGGGYTATCATCTCGAACACAATTACGGGCACGGAAAGCAGCACCTGGCGACCAATCTGGCCAGCCTGACGTTCACCGCTTTCCTCATCAACCAGATAGAGCAGTTGGCTTGCAAGTTTTTCCAACAGGCTCTTGAAGCAAAGAAGTCCAAAAAGGCACTATGGCRTGCGATTCGTGGCTTGTWTGACTGGTTTATCATCGATAACTGGAATGATTTATTCACAGCAATTATTGAAGGCAGGAGTGTTAGTTTGAAACATTTGGTTGTTGATACCACATAGTGGCACTCAAGATAGTCCTGTTTAACCTGTGTTTAGAACTTGCGGATATTGTTGCTCATTAGTCAGCGTGACTTCGTTCGTCCTGAATAAATGGCGGTTTGAATTACCAATTAATTTGAGCATTAATAAGCTGTCAGCGGGAATTGCTGAGATAAGTGTCTTTGAGTTTTGTTTTATCAGACCCGTCATCCCCGGTAAAGACAGAATCTTGCTTGACTTTACCCACAGTCCCACCAACAAACCAATCATCAGCCATTACGCCGGAGGAAGCCATTAATACAGAAGATGCAATCAGTGCAGAAGCAATAGGTTTTAACATATGAATTACCGGCTAAGTTACCGTTAATGGTTGAATCAGCTAAACTCCTATAAAATCAACGTGGTAGGGGAGTGATATGCAATCTGAACTCTTCCAGAATTTTATTGATTCCATTTCATCATTAAACAGTGAGCAGCGAGACATTCTTAACACCTCGCTCATTAGTGCCCAAATAGAAATTACTGAGGCAGTAGAAACCACTGATTCAGAAACACTTTGCAGTAAATCTTTATCCAACAATAATACAACACMTGACGTAGAAAAAAGCATACTGTCCAAGTTTGCAGAAAACCCCAAATGTCCCAGATGCAAAAGCCATAGCGTTGGTCKCTGGGGTATACGGAATGGCCGACAGCGCTACCACTGCAAGACTTGTGACTCCACATTTAATGCTTTTAGCGGAACACCTTTGGCAAGGCTCAGGCACCCTGAAAAATGGAGCAAGTACCTTACAGGCATGACTTACTCTATGGTCTTGCGACCCGCTGCTGCTGAGAATGGCATTGACTTGAAGACCGCGTTCCGCTGGCGTCATCGCTTTCTTGAGGTGATCAATAATGACCAGGCAGAAGAGCTTTGTGGCATTACGGAGCTCGATGAAACATTCTTCCGTGAATCCTTCAAAGGGCAGAGAGAAGGCCTACCAAGACCAGCTAGAAAGCGTGGTAATGATCCCCACAAAGCCCGAAAAGTACCGGTGATGGTGGCTCGGGACCGCAATCGAAATACYGTCGACGGTGTTCTGRAAAACGAAAGKGCTAATGAATTATGCAGGCATTTAAATGGCCGTATATCGATACAGGCCACGGTTTGTGCGGATGCCCACCTTGCACATGAAAAACTTGCAGACAAGCTTGGATTTGACTTTAAGGAGCTGGTGACATCTGCAGGTCAACATGTTGTTGAAGGTATCTATCACATCCAGACTGTAAACTCTTATCACATCCAGACTGTAAACTCTTATCACAGACATCTAAAACGCTGGATTGGCGGCATATTCCAAGGGGTTGCTACTCGTTACCTACCCCATTATCTGGCCTGGAGACGGGAACTTACAGCGGCAAATAAGTTAACTGCTGGCCGATTGGTTAGCAAAATTGCTGAACATTGGTGCTTCCAACCATTAACGGTAACTTAGCCTGAATTACCCAAGTTGTTCAAGCAGAAAGTCATCGATGTGAATTTATCTGCCATCATTGTGTTAAGTGTTGTCTGGTGGTTAATTAACATTCCTGTCAATAAACGCTGCAATCCAATACTGCTTTAACTAAGAGAAGCTTTTTTGCAAACACCATGTACCGTTTTGGTGAGGCCATTATGCACAGCCAACCTTAATGGTTTATTAATAAAAAATGGGTTGTGGATAAAATGGGGGTTATTGACTAGGGCTGCAGGTGGTTGTGCGTAGGTTTGTTGATTTTAGCTTTGTTTTCATCCTCTGACGCTGACGCAAAACGCTCAAACAACTCGTTCCCATGCTCCAGAGGTTGTCGCAAAAGCCCTGGCTCCCATGCTTTGCGTGGGAGCCGGAAACCCTGATGTTTGGGGTATGCATTCCCACGCTGGAGCATGGGAACGAGGTTTCTGGAGTTTTGCGACAGCCTCGCCCCAGCGAGGGAATGCATATTGGTGCAGGGTAAATGATGAAACCATTTGCTTTCTTAGGGTGGGTGATTTTTCTCGGTTGGTTGTTTCTTGAGGTTTAGGTATGCATTCCCACGGAGGACCGTGGGAACGAGGTTGGGTTAAGCTTTGACTATTTAAACGCGCTGCTGAAGCCAGGCCATTAAATCATCAAACACTTCCTGCTTATTGGTTTCATTAAACAACTCATGTCTAGCATCTTTGTAGAGCTTCAACTGTGATTCTTGGTGACCAGAATCCAGCCAGGCTTTATGCAATTGCTTTAAACCGTTCGGAGCGCTGACCGGGTCTTTATCGCCACCAATAATCAGCACAGGAAGATTCTTATCAATTTTCTCAAGCGTTGCTGTGGAACAGATTTCATAAAGCCCGTCAAAAACATCGCTCCACAGTTGATTTGAACAACGGAAGCCGCACAGTGGGTCATCAACGTATTGCTGAACGGATTCAGGATTTCTGCTCAACCAATCAAACTCAGTTTTATTAGGCTTAAACTGTCGGTTAAAACCAGCAAACGTCAGTTGATTAATAATGGCGCTGTGTCCAGCACCTCCCTGACGCCAAACCTCAAATTTTGCAACCAGTCTTGCCAGCATTAACAGTGGCGCAGGAACAAAGTTTGAGCCAGAAAGAATTACACCCTGAACCTTCGGGTTATAACGATTGAGGTAGCCCTGCAGAATATAACTGCCCATGCTGTGACCCAATAAAAACAGAGGCTGACCGGGATAATGTTCACCCATATATTCCACCATCTGTTTTGTATCGAGAATGACATTTTCCCAACCATTTGCACCAAACTCACCGGCGGTGGCATGGTTGTTTTCAATAGCAGCGCCATGACCTCGATGATCATGGGCCAGCACGGTAAAACCAATGGCATTTAACTGTTTTGCCAGCTCATCGTAGCGGGCGCTGTGTTCACCCATGCCGTGGCTGATATGAATAACGCCCCTTGATGACTGGTCCGTCTTCCAGCAGTAAACGGGAATAGTGTGTTCATTGTTCGCCGATGGCAGTAAAAACTCAGGTTTCGGGTATGACATATTCTTCTCGTTATCAGGCATCCGGAAATTCAGAGAGTAAAGGCATGATATTTTCCACTAGTCGTCTACCAGCAAAGCCAGAAAACTGGTAATCTCAGCCTCATTTTTTCACCTAGTGAACACCACTGTTATAAACGACAGGTCAAACAATTTGCGAGCCAGTTTAATACCTTTACAGCTTCATCAGGGATGCAGGAGGCTGATTCCATGAGCGCCGGATTCTGGAAAGACAAGTACCCGGAAGGCATTCCTGCAACCATTGATGTCGGGCAGTATCGCTCAATTATCGATGTTCTGGAATACAGTACCCGTAAGTTTGCGGACAAACCAGCGTTCAGCAATATGGGGCATGAGCTGACCTATAGTCGTCTGTTTGAACTCAGCGGTCACTTTTGCAGCTATCTGCAGAACCATACCGATTTGCGCCCCGGTGACCGTATTGCCATTATGCTGCCTAATGTGTTGCAGTTTCCGGTGGCGGTGTTTGGCGCTCTTCGTGCAGGCTTAATTGTGGTGAACACCAACCCGCTGTATACCGAGCGGGAAATGGAACACCAATTCCGGGATTCAGGCGCGAAAGCGCTGGTGGTTCTGGCGAACATGGCAAATATGGCTGAAAAGGTATTGTCCAAAACAGCCATCAAACATGTGATTGTCACTCAGGTTGGCGATATGCTGCCTGTCATTAAGCGCACCGTTGTCAATCTTGTGGTGCGCCATGTTAAGAAAATGGTGCCGGACTACTCACTGCCTACTGCTGTGTCGTTCAATTCAGTTCTGCGCCGTGGTGCACTTCATCATTGTGTGGATGCCCGTCGAGAAAACGACGATGTCGCTATACTGCAGTACACCGGTGGCACAACGGGTGTGGCAAAAGGTGCGATGCTAACCCACAAGAATATTCTGAGTAATATGTTTCAGGTTAAGGCGCTGGTGGGCGGTAACCTGAAAGAAGGTGAAGAGCTGCTGGTTGCGCCATTACCGCTGTATCATATCTTTGCTTTTACGGTGCACTGTATGGTGGCGACGCTTCTGGGCGCACACAATATGTTGATCACCAATCCCCGGGATATGAAGTCGTTTATTAAAGACTTGACCGGCAAGCCTTTCAGCATGTTTATCGGTTTAAACACGTTGTTTGTTGGGTTGATGAATCAGGAAGCATTTCGTAAGTTGGATTTTTCCTGGTTGAAAAACACCATCTCCGGTGGCATGGCGTTACAGTTGGATACGGCGGAACGTTGGGAACATGTGACCGGCTGTCGTGTTTGTGAAGGTTATGGCATGACCGAAACCTCTCCGGTAGTGACCATCAACCCGCTGGCCAAGATCAAACTGGGAACCATTGGTTTGCCAGTACCTTCCTGTGAGCTTAAGACCATTGATGGTGATGATAACGATTTGCCGATGGGTGAAATTGGTGAGTTGTGCATCAAAGGTCCGAACGTGATGAAGGGCTACTGGCAGAGTGAAGAAGCCACTGCTGAAGTGATGATTGATGGTTGGCTGAAGACCGGTGATGTTGCTCATATTGATGAAGAAGGTTATGTCACGATTGTTGATCGTAAGAAAAACATGATCTGCATTTCTGGTTTTAACGTTTATCCTAATGAGCTGGAAGATGTATTGACCAGTCATCCAGATGTAATTCAGTGCGCTGCCATTGGCGTGCCGGATAAACGATCGGGTGAAGCCATTAAGATGTTTGTGGTATCCACTAACCCGGACTTGACCAGCGAAGAAGTGATTCAATTCTTTCGGAAAAATCTGACCGGCTATAAAATCCCGAGACTAGTTGAGTTTCGTGACGAGCTGCCAACCACCAGTGTGGGGAAAATTCTCCACCGTCAGCTGCGTGACGAAGAACTGGCTGTTCGTCAACGTTAAACGCAGTAGAAATGAATATAAGCGACCATTTCCGGTCGCTTTTTTCCATCACGATGTAAATTACTGGAGTAACCGGCTTGAGTGACGGCTTTTCCGACAAACAACTTCGCCAATCCATTCAGCAGTGCATGCTGCGTGACCGCTATCGGTTGCGGGGGCAATTGCGTCGTATCAAACAGAATGATGAAGCGGGTCTGGAAAAGATAAGCAAGAAAATTGCGTCGTCTCTTGATCTGGTTGAGCGACGTCAGGCTGCTATGCCGGAGGTTCGCTATGAACAAGAGCTGCCGGTTGTTGATCGAAAAGCGGATATTGCCAAAGCCATTCAATCGCACCAGGTCGTTGTGATTGCCGGTGAAACCGGCTCGGGTAAAACCACTCAGCTGCCCAAGATTTGTCTGGAAGCCGGGCGTGGTATTTTCGGAACCATTGCTCATACCCAGCCACGCCGCCTTGCTGCACGTTCTGTTGCCACTCGAATTGCGGAAGAGTTGGGTGGGACGTTGGGCGAGCAGGTAGGTTATCAGGTTCGTTTTACGGATCATTCTACGGATACGACACTGGTCAAATTGATGACCGACGGTATTCTGTTGGCCGAAATTCAGAATGATCGGTTCCTGAATCGATACGACACGCTGATTATTGATGAAGCCCACGAACGCAGCTTGAATATTGATTTCCTGCTGGGCTATATCAAGCTGATTCTTCCTAAGCGCCCTGATCTTAAGGTGATTATCACCTCTGCCACCATCGATGTAGATCGTTTTTCAAAGCATTTTGATAATGCGCCCGTGATCGAAGTGTCTGGTCGTACCTATCCTGTCGAAACCCTGTACCGCCCAATGGAAGATCTTGAGCTGGAAGGACGGGATGCTGACCAGCGACTGCAGCAGAGTATTTTGGCTGCCCTGGAAGACATTGATGGATTTGAACGATCTGGAATGGGTAAACGACTGGGGGATGTTCTGGTCTTTCTCAGTGGTGAACGGGATATTCGTGAAACCCATCAGTTTCTCAAAGATGCCAAGCTCGCCCATACCGAGATTTTACCACTTTATGCCCGACTTTCTGCGGCTGAACAGAATCGTATTTTTCGGGAACACTCTGGTCGTCGTGTGATTTTATCCACCAATGTGGCAGAAACGTCGTTGACGGTTCCGGGTATTCGATATGTGATTGATCCGGGTACCGCTCGAATTAGCCGTTACAGTGTTCGCTCCAAGGTTCAGCGCCTGCCGGTTGAAGCGATCTCTCAGGCATCGGCTAATCAGCGGAAAGGTCGTTGCGGCCGTGTGGCGGAAGGTATTTGTATCCGGCTTTACTCCGAAGAGGATTTTCTTTCTCGACCAGAGTTTACGGACCCCGAGATTCTGCGCACCAATCTTGCAGCGGTTATTCTGCAGATGCTGCGCATGGGATTGGGAGATATTGCCGCGTTTCCGTTTGTTGATCCGCCAGACAGCAAAGCGATTAACGACGGTTTCAAGTTATTACAGGAACTGGGCGCTGTTGGTAAAGATCGTCGTATAACGTCGGTAGGTCGACAGCTTGGCCAGCTTCCGGTTGATCCACGGCTCGGGCGGATGCTGATCGAGGCGAACAAAAATAATGCAGTTCATGAAGTCTCGATTATTGTCAGTGCGCTGGCAGCGCAAGACCCAAGAGAACGGCCTCAGGACAAACAACAAGCCGCAGATCAACTGCACCGTGAGTTTTACCACGATGACTCGGATTTTCTGACGTATGTGAACCTTTGGGAAGCTTATGAGGAGCAACGTCAGGAATTGTCGCAAAACCAACTCCGCAAATACTGTACTAAGCAGTTTTTGTCTTTTATGCGGATGCGTGAATGGCGTGATCTTCATCGACAGCTGACGTTAGCCTGTAAAGATCTTCAGTTCCGGTTTAATGATACCCCTGCCAGTTATAGTGATGTGCATAAATCGTTGCTGTCTGGCCTTTTATCACAGCTGGGCAATAAGGACGATGAAGCGGATTACATGGGTGCCAGAAATCGTCGTTTCTGGATTTTCCCTGCGTCGACCCTTTATAAACGCAAACCAAAATGGGTGATGTCCGGAGAGCTGGTAGAAACCTCAAGATTGTTTGCCCGTAGCAATGCGAAAGTTGAACCCCAGTGGATCGAACCGCTGGCCATGGATTTGGTGAAACGTAATTACTTTGAACCCCATTGGGAAAAGAAACGTGCCCAGGTGGTGGCTTTCGAGCAAGTCACGCTTTACGGATTGATCGTGGTCGGCCGTCGTAAAGTAAATTACGGGCTGATTGACCCGGTAGTTTCCAGAGAAATATTTATCCGCGAGGCTTTGGTCGAAGGACATTTTGATTCCAAAGGCCCATTCCAGCAGCACAATCTTGAATTAATTGAAGAAGTGGATGAGCTGGAGGCGAAGTCTCGTCGACGGGATATTCTGGTGGACAGCGAGACGCTGTATCAGTTTTACGATGAATTAATTCCTGCTGAGATTAGCAATGGTGCCGGTTTTGAAAAATGGCGCCGGGATGTTGAGCGTAAGCAGCCGCAGATACTCTTTCTAACCAAAGAGTATTTGATGAAACACGACGCAGAGCATGTGACGGTTAACCGATATCCGGATCGCTTCCGCTTCGAAGGTTTGGAGTTACCGCTCAGTTATCATTTTGCGCCGGGTGAGGTGGATGATGGTGTCACTCTGACGGTTCCTGTGGAAGCACTGCGCTTGCTGCCCAAGCATCGTCTGGAGTGGATGGTACCCGGAATGTTGTTTGATAAGTGCGTGGCATTGGTTCGTGCCATGCCGAAACCGGTGCGGAAGAATTTTGTGCCGGTGCCGGATTTTGTCAATGGCGCTTTGGAATCGTTGACCGCCTGTGATGAGCCATTGACGGAGATGCTCGGACGACAGTTGCTGCGTATGTCCGGTGTGCGGGTTCTTGAAGAGCATTGGCAGACGGAGAGTTTGGATAAACATCTATTGATGAATATCCGCATCGTTAATGACGACGGTGACATGATAGGTCAGGGCAGAGACTTGAATGAGCTGCGAAAGCAGTTTGCTGATCATGCTCAAGACACTATCCGTAAGTTGTCAAAAAGCCATGTGGAGCAGGAAGGCCTACTGGATTGGACCTGTGGTGAGTTGCCCCACGAAATTACCCGAAAAGCCGGTGGTTTGGTGTTGAAATCTTACCCTGCTTTGGTGGATCAAAAGGATTCTGTGGCGGTTCAGCTGTTTGAAAGCTCCGCGCTGGCGGAGGCCGAGAATCGAAAAGGGTTGACCAGGCTGCTAAGAATTCGGCTGTCTACGCAGTTAAAATTTGCTTTAAGTAAAATGAAAGGGCTGAAAGAAACCAAGCTGCTGGCAACCAACCTGATGAATCAGAACCAGCTGGAAGATGATCTGCAAAATTTGATCATCAGTGCTGTGTATCTGGGAGAAGGTCAGGCGTTGCCAAAGAATCGCGAGGCCTTTGTTGAGCTGTTGGAAAACCGAAAAGGCGACATTGTTCCCTTTGCTGAGAAGATTGACCCCATCGTCAATGAGGTTTTCAAAATTGGGCAGAGAGTCAGTAAACAGTTAAAAGGCAAGATCAGCTTTGATCGGGCTTTGGCTCTGGCGGATATCAAACAGCATTTGCAAAGGCTGTTGCGTCCGGGCTTTATGGCGGATGCCGGAATGGAGTGGCTGACTCACTATCCCAGGTACTTTAAGGCGTTGGAAACCCGATTTGAAAAATTACCTGCCCAGGTGAATAAAGACCGAGCCTGGACTGAAGAGTTGGCAATGCTTCAGCAGAAGTATGAAAAACGACAGGAAGCACATGCTCAGCATAGAATCGTCGATGCTAATCTTCAGCAGTTTTACTGGATGATTGAAGAATATCGAGTCTCCCTGTTTGCCCAGCAATTGGGCACTCGATTCCCGGTTTCTGATAAACGACTTCGGAAACTATGGGAGGAAGTTGAAGAGGTGTAATCCTGATTTAAAAGCCCTTTTGTCATCAAAAGGGCTTTTTTTTGCAATGAAACGTTCACTTCCCGTTAACGAATCTGACATACCCAACCTACAAGATACCTTCCGCAGTATTCAAAAAATGCCAAGGGGAAGCAGCCAACAGGCTGTGCTGATATGGCATCAACGATAACAACAAGTGGGAGTGCTCAACATGAAACTCAAGCCAATTGCTCTGTTTCTGGGAATGGGGATTGTTCTTCAGGCCAATGCCGGTGTAGTAAAAACTGAAGGTGAAGACATCATTGTCAGCACCAAAAATGGTGGGCTACAGCTGAAAACGGAAAGTGGCGATTTCTCCTTTAAAGTCAGCGGGAAGCTGCAGTGGGATATTACCAGTTACGATGGGCTTTATGGACAGAGCATGCCGTCTGCTGATGAAAAGCGAGATGGCCAGACCTCCTATATTCGCAGAGGCGAGGTGAAATTCAGTGGTAAGGCGTATAACACTTGGAAGTACGCACTGAAACTGAAAAATAAAGACGACACCATCAAGCTGGATGATGCGTATATCGCTTACACAGGGTTCAAGCCGATCAATTTAAAAGTTGGCCGTTGGGATTTGGATTTTGGCCTTGAGGATTCCACCAGTTCCTCTTGGATTACTGCCATAGAAAGACCTTTCATCTATAACTTTATGCAGGGCGGTGATGGCAATGACTATGGCGTTGGGGTGTCCAGTGTCGCTAAAAACTACACAGCACAATTTACCTTGATGAATATGGGGTATCAGGAAGATGACAATGACAACATGGATACCATGGGTTATTCCTTCCGAGGCACCTACGCACCTATTATGAACGACGATATGCTAGTGCATCTTGGTTTTAGCTTGTTCGATGCTAATCCGGATATGGGATCTGCCAGCGGAAGTGACCGGATCGGTATCAAAAAAGGTGAGAAGGTGGATCTGTTTGGCGATGTATCTAATGTCAGCGGTGATACGGAATATGCCCTTGAAGCCGCATTCCAAATGCAGTCATTGAAACTGCAGGCTGAATACCTCAAAAGAGAAATTGACTCCAAAGATGCCAGTTCAGATGTAGAACTCAGCGGTTATTATGGAGAAATCTCTTACATGATTGATGGCGGTAAGCGTTCTTATAAGAAAGGCAGCTTCAGTAAGCCAAAAGGTGGCCAGTGGGAGGTATTTGCTCGTTATACGGTAATGAACGTGGATGCTGGTAGTGCAGTAAGTAGTTGATCATTTGAAATCATATAAACKGACTAACCGATCAATCAGTTAATCCATTACGAGCCGGCTCAGGAATTTTGAACTACTGTTTCCTCATAGTTTCCACCTGTACGATCATCATGAAATCGGTTTCCAACATAACTGATCCAGCTATCATCACTACACTGCAACAGGCTTCGCGCCGTGGTCCTACTCCGTATTTGAGAGAA
>NZ_LUTV01000005.1:503415-515440 GCF_001646945.1 Endozoicomonas ascidiicola | reverse complement strand
TGGCCGCTCCCAAGTACAGTTCTGGTGACCGTTACACGGTGGTAATGGTTGATAACGCCAGTATCCACACGAGTCGGTTATTCCGAGAGGAGCTGRCCGACTGGGCGATCGAAAAGAAGATACTTGTCTGCTATCTGCCAACCTACTCCCCAGAACTGAACTTGATAGAAATGCTATGGCAAAAGGTGAAGTATGAATGGTTGAATCTCTTTGAGGTCATGGACTTTAAGGCGTTTGAAGCAGAAGTCATACGAGTGTTTGAGCAGGTCGGTCAGGAATATATGATTTCATTTGGTTAACTACTTATCTGAAGGAATTAATGGAAAAGATGTAGAAGCTTCAAGCTATACATTAGGCGTTAATTACTTTCCAACCAAGAATGTACGGGCGAGTATGAATTACGTGACTGGACAGGTTGATAATCATGCATCTATTGAAAACGTGGCTAATGCCGATGATAGTGGCGATGCACTGGTGGGTAGAATTCAATACGTTTTCTGATTTGATTTAAATCAAGCCCCGATTTCACATCGGGGCTTTTTTGTGTTTATATGATCTGAAAGAAAAAGTTTTATATTTTTTCGAAATAAAAAATAAACAAAAATTTGACGTAAAGTTTTTTTGCATCTTTACTGAAATATAAAGAGGCAGTTTAATTCCGAATATTTGTATCTACGCTGTATTAACTTACTGGATGACAAGGATCGTCGTCTTATGGAAACAGCTGAACAGGTACTGATCATTGAAGATATCGAATCTCGCCGTCATGATCTGAGCACAATACTGCAGTTTATGGGTTATCGGGCCGTCGCAATTAGTGCGGTTTACTGGGAGGATGCCGTCAGTGCGTACCCTCCAGAATCGTTTTCGGCGCTCTTTCTTGGTGATTTCCTTCAGGCAGAAAGCTCCCTTCAAGGTATGCTCTCCAGAATACAAAACTGGTGTGGCGGGGTGCCTGTTGTCCGAATTGCCGATGACCTTCCAAGTAACCTTCCCAATTCATTAGCCCGACAGATTATCTCCAGGGTTGAATGGCCTTGCAGCAAACCAGAGCTTTTATCCAGTCTGCATTATGGACAGGTATACCGTGAGCAATGGAAGCAGGCACATCAAACTGGTTATACTCAACAGGTTCAGCTTTTCCGTGGTCTTGTGGGGAAAAGTGAGCGAATTCGCAAGGTTCGATCTGCCATGGCGCAGGTGGCAGAAAGTGATGTCAATGTTTTGATCACCGGTGAATCTGGTACAGGTAAAGAAGTCGTTGCGCGAAATTTACACGAGCAATCCCACCGGAGAAGCGCACCTTTTGTACCGGTAAATTGTGGTGCTATTCCAACAGATCTTCTGGAAAGTGAGCTTTTCGGGCATGAAAAAGGCGCCTTTACGGGGGCTGTAACGACCAGAAAAGGTCGGTTTGAACTAGCTCAGGGTGGTACTCTTTTTCTTGATGAAATAGGTGATATGCCTCTCCATATGCAGGTAAAGCTTCTTCGTGTTTTACAGGAGCGAACGTTTGAACGTGTTGGTGGTACTGAGCCTATTGCGGTGGATGTCAGAATTATCGCCGCCACCCATAAAAATCTGGAGGGGATGATTGTTGAAGGTAGCTTCAGAGAAGATCTTTATTATCGATTAAATGTATTCCCTATTGAAATGCCTTCGTTAAAAGAACGCCCTGAAGATATTCCTCTGATGATCAATGAATTGACGCACAATATGGAAAAACAGGGGCGTGGTTCTATTCGATTAAGTTCTGCAGCGATTCTGTCTCTGTGCCGGCATGATTGGCCTGGCAATGTTCGTGAGATGGCCAATTTACTGGAAAGATTAGCCATAATGTATCCGTACGGGGTTATTGGTGTTCAGGATTTACCAGACAGCTTCCGTCATCTTGATATGATGAATCAAGATGATGATGGGGTTGCTGATTTATTCCCTGATAGTATTCAACCAGCAGGTACGGCCTCTTCTGAAGATTTAGCTGTTCTACCAGTTGGTGGTTTAAATCTAAAAGAATATCTAACTCGGCTGGAAAAAAGTCTGATTCAGCAGGCATTGAGTGATTGTAATAGTGTTGTTGCTAGGGCTGCAGATAAATTACAAATTCGACGAACGACGCTGGTTGAAAAAATGAGGAAGTATGGATTACAGCGTTATGAAGAAGCTGTAAAGACTGATTAAGTTTTGACTTTAATTTAATGGCTACCAATTGGTAGCCATTTTTTTTGTTTGATTTTTAGAAGTGGGGTTGTTTTATTTTTTGTTGGTTTGGTTTTTGTCAGGCTTTTGTTTTTGTGGTTTTCAGGTGTTTCTCAATATTGGTTTTTTCTTTCCACTGATTTTCTCGATGTATTTCATTTTTCAAAAATATTAAACGACGAATTAACGTCACTATATAGTGACACTGTCAAATATCTATCTTTGGCGATAGCGAAAAAAACCTCAAGTTTTTCCTGAGCTTACCGAAATTTAATTTATGTCAAAAAAATAACGAAATTGAAAAGAAATCGATAATTATAAGTACATAAAAAACAATAAGTTACGATTTTACTGGTTTTTGGCGTTGATTATGGTTGCATTTCTTGATGTTGAAACAAAATTGGCATGCAGATTGATATATAAACTATGTCGTTTTTATATATGCGTTTTTTTAAACCATAGAAAATTCAAGTGAGAATGATGACGCAAGTAAACAAGAGAGTGGTTGCGGTTTCAGGTTGTAAAGGTGGTGTAGGAAAAACCGTCGTTGCAGTTAATCTGGCCTTGGCTCTGACTAAGCTTGGACAACGCGTCGTTCTTATGGATGGTGATCTTTCTGTTCCAGATGTTGAGTTTACTCTTGGAGTAAATAAAAAGAATAATAGAGATCTATTGTCGTCGAATTTGTTGTTCTCTACGATTGAAGAAAAGCATAAGGGATTACAGGATGGACCGTCCGGTGTAAGGCTGTATACACCGATGGAAGATGGCGAGTGGCAGGACAGTATCCAGACTATTAGAGCGGTCGAACTGATTCAGGGCATGGATGCTCTTGAGTCAGAACTGGATACATTGGTTGTTGATACTGCACCTGGGTTGGCGCCGGATAATGTAACACTTATTCAGGCAGCCACCGAAGTCATTATTGTAATCAGTCAGGAAGATGTTTCTGTTGTCGATGCTGTTAAACAGATTCGACTTCTATACCGGGTTTTCAATGTTCACCAGTTTTATATCGTCGTGAATCTGGTAAGTAGTCGACGTGGCGGAGCCAAACAGTTTGAAAAACTGCAGGAACTTATTAAAGACGACAAACAAATAGTGATCAGTTTTCTGGGCGCTATACCATTTGATAAAGCAGTGGGTGAAGCAACGCAGCAACAGAAGGCTCTGTTGACAATCAATGATGATTGTCGTGCAGCAAGGGCGTTTCACCGGATAGGACATCAACTGGCTAAGCTTCCAATTTCTGAGCCTAAAGGCCGTATTGAATTCTTTATGTCTGACAGGATCAAGGAGAGGATCTAATCATGACGTTGACTGCACAGGATTTACAAAAAAAGAACATAAATATGGATGAGTTGGTGACCAATCACCGCTCTCTGGTAAAGCGAATTGCTAATCATCTGGCGGCCAGGATGCCAGCCAGTGTTCAGATTGATGATTTGGTTCAATCTGGCATGATTGGCTTGCTGGAAGCTGCTTCGAAGTACGATGCGGATAAGGGAGCCAGCTTTGAGACGTTTGCCGGTATCCGTATTCGCGGGGCGATGCTGGATGAAATTCGTAAAGGGGATTGGGGACCTAGATCCGTTTATCGAAACAGTCGCAAAATTACTGAAGCTGTCCAGGTGGTTGAAGCTCGATTAGGGCGGGATGCCAGGGACGCGGAAGTGGCTAAAGAGCTGGATGTGAAGATTGATGAGTATTACACCATTCTCAGTGATCTGAGAGGTTGCCGTCTCTTCAGTTACGAAGAGCTTTTCGATAGCGAAGAGTCCAGAATGCAGGCCCGCTCTGGTGATCGCGGACCATCAGGGGATATACAGGAAGATAAGTTCAAAACAGCCCTTGTAGAGGCTATCGATAAGTTACCAGAACGGGAAAAGCTGGTGCTCATGCTGTATTACAACGAAGAAATGAATCTGAAAGAGATTGGGAAAGTGCTGGGCGTCAGTGAGTCCCGGGTCAGTCAGATTCACTCACAGGCTGCCTTACGCCTTAGAGGTAAGCTGCAAAGCTGGCTGAGTTAATCTCTCGGTCGGCTTTTTAGCCCTTAGTTAGCCCTCAGGCATTTTTCTGTCGGTCCTTCAGTGGCTGGTTTAATTCATCTTTAATTCTGACAAGAATCTTCGGAATCTGGCCGTGATGAGGAATATATGCCGCTTATATGCTGCATTGCTTTGAACATTGAGTTTTTAAATCCTAATCGTTCCAAGTAGGTGGGTCTTAGCTCCATATAATTCTTAATTAGTGTTGTTTAATAATGGATCCGCATATCATGAAATGGAATTTTTTACCCCTGTGGATGGTTTGTTTTATATTGTCCACAAATGTTGTTGCGCAAGATGAGGCACCAGAACAAATCAATGGTGTCATTACTATTAATACCCATCAGGCCAAACGTCTTCACGATATTGGCGCTCTTTTTATTGATGTCAGGCCAGTAAAGCAGTGGAAATATGGCCATATTGATGGCTCGGAACATCTTGATTTGAGAGGAAGCTTTCGTCAGCTATTGGTTCCCGGGATACTTGATAAAGAAACACCAATAGTGATTTACGGTAATAGCACTTATCACATGAGAGGTGCTATAGGCAGCTACTTGGCAGCCTTGTGGGGATATGAACGGGTCTTCTTCCTCAGAGATGGTTACTTTTCCTGGTTAGCTTTGGATTATCCTGTGTCTCTAAGAAATGGAAGAGTGTATTAAAAGTATTTTCAGTTGATAATGTATTTTACTGAAAGCCCACTTTATTTATAAGTGGGCTTTTTTCTTTCCGCGTTATGTTCGTATTTTTTAATGATCTCTTTCATATCTTTTGGGACTTCGATTTCTCTCCACATCCCCTGTTTTAACTTATTCAAATCCCAGTGACCAATTCTGGCACGAATAAGCCGTAGAGTTGGATGGCCCACAGCTGCCGTCATTCTTCTTACCTGACGGTTCTTACCTTCCTTAATGGTGAGTTGGAGCCAGCAATCAGGAATCGATTTTCGCTCCCGGATGGGTGGGTTTCTATCCCAGACGGCAGGCGCCTCAATAATGTCTGCTTCTGCTGGCAAGGTCAGACCATCGTTTAAAATCACACCATTTCTCAGCTTTTCCAAACTGGTTTCATCAGGAATACCTTCAACTTGTACCCAGTAAGTTTTTGGCATTTTGTGTTTTGGCGAGCTGATCAGGTTTTGTAATTGACCATTATTGGTCAGAAGCAGTAAACCTTCGCTATCACGGTCCAGCCTGCCCGCAGGGTATATACCCGGAATATCAACAAAGTCCTTCAGCGTTTGGCGACCTTCCTGATCCGTAAACTGTGTCAACACACCATAGGGTTTATTGACCAGAAACAATCTGGGTGATTGACCGGGCCGTTTTGACCGTTTTGACCGTTTTGACCGTTTTTTACTGGGTAGGTGCATTGGCAGGGAAGGCATAATGAATAAACAAGGTTGGAATTATAGTTGGAATTATCAGTGTATAACCAGACCTCTACTAGACTTTGCCTTCATAATATCAGACACGAGAAGGACAGATTGTGAGGCAGTCAGCAGCAGGTAGCGAAGAAACAGATACAAAAAAAATCAATTTTAAAGTGCTATCGGGTTATTTGATTCCCTTTTCTCTTGGTCTTTTCTTCTGGTTATTACCCGCTCCAGAAGGGCTGGATGACCGTGGTTGGCATATGTTGATTATCTTCTTATCAACATTGTTGGGTGTGATGCTGGCACCGGCACCGATGTCAGCAGTCACTCTGGTTGGGCTAACCGTTCTTGGCCTGACAGGTACACTGTCAATTAAGGAAGCGTTGTCGGGCTATGGCGATCCGGTTACCTGGTTATCAGTACTGGCTTTTTTTATCTCCCATGGCTTTATTAAAACGGGTCTTGGAATGCGTATAGCCTATTGTTTTATGCGGATTCTTGGCAGGCGCACGCTGACTCTGGCTTATGGTTTAACACTTACGGATTTGTTTCTTGCACCTGCCATGCCAAGCATCACTGCCCGTGCGGGTGCTGTTGTTCATCCAATTATGAAGTCAATTGCCCATATCTATGACAGCCACCCAGGGCCAACGGCAAACCGTCTTGGTCGGTTTCTTACTCTCGTTGTTTTTCATGGAAATGCCATTACCAGTGGCATGTTTTTAACGGCAATGGCGGGTAACCCAATGATTCTAAGCTTGGCGGGCAGTCAGGGAATTGAGATTACCTGGGGAAGTTGGGCTTTGGCGGCCATTGTACCCGGTGTCATCAGTCTGATTATTATGCCTTTGGCGCTTTATAAGTTGGTTCCTCCAGAGCTGACAAAAACACCAGGAGCAGTCAGTCTCGCAAAAGAGAAGATGGCTCAGCTGGGGCCATTAAAACGGGATGAGTGGATCATGCTGGCCACCTTCATCGTACTTTTACTGCTTTGGGTATTCGGGTTAGGCTTTGGTGTTGTGCCAACGCTGGTAGCCATGCTAGGAGTGAGTTTGTTGATTCTTACAGGCGTTTTGGACTGGCAAGACGTGATTGGCAATAAAGGTGCCTGGGATACCATGATCTGGTTTGGCGCCTTTATCACCATGGCTCATTACCTCAGCGCTTATGGTGTTGTGCAGTTCACATGTGACCACGTAGGAGGATTATTTTCCGGCTTTTCAGCAAGTATGACCCTATTGATGCTTTGTGTGATTTATTACCTGTTTCACTATTTTTTTGCCGCGGCCACAGCACAGATCAGTGCAATGTACACCAGCTTTCTGTTGATCATTCTCGCCGCTGGCATTTCGCCGTTGGGAGGCGCACTGATGCTGGCATTTATGAGTAGTTTGTGTGGAGTAATTACTCACTACGGTAATGGCCCTGCCCCCATTTTATTCGGAGCGGGTTATGTTTCTCTGGGCAGTTGGTGGTTTGCCGGTATCATCATGAGCCTGCTCTATTTGTCCATATGGCTTGGCCCAGGCATTTTGTGGCTGGAATGGCTGGGCTATCTGTGAAGGTGCCGATCATTTAAAGAACAAATTCGACCAATACGGTTTTTATCAAAAACCCAAGCACTCCCAGACCCAGTGCGCCAAAAAGTACAAAGGTACCCCATTTTCCGGCATTGGACTTTTTGGCAAGGTCATAAACGATAAAGGCCATGAACAGTACAAGCCCACCCACGAGGACTTGTAACATCAGGGCTTCGAACTCGGCTACATCCATCTTTATTCTGCTCGCTATTTAGCTGTGTCTTATACCAATTCTGCTTTTAAATTATGGGCTGCGCAGCCATTTTGGTCGACTGGATCTGCGTTGAAGTTCCTCGCCATAGCTACGGCTATGACTCGTCTCTTCGCCTTTATGCCCTCGGGTATTGCCCAGTCGGCCAAAATAACTTGCTCACTCCACAATTTAAAAACGCCATTGGTATTACTTTTATCCGGTGAAGGTTATCGGGTTTCCCTTCAAAGTAAAGTGATTCTCCTGCTGTTACGCCCCGCTGAGTAGTCAATGAAACGTTAATAGCCCCTATATAGATGTGAAGATTTACCGATAAAGGTATCCAGAGAGTTTCCATCAGGACAACGCATAAGGATAACGGAGGGAACGATGCCGATAACACTGAAACTTGTGGATGTTCGGAAATTACAGAAAACCTCTTCAGTGGTCATGGCTGAATCTCAGGCCGTTGTTGAAAGTGCCAGAAAAATGCTGGCAAAGCAGGAAGAGTTTATGGAAAAAGGCGGTATGGACAGAGAAAAACTGAGAGCGTTTATTAATAGCGACCATTGGTCTGCCAAGCAAAGGCAGAAGGCTCGTGAAGAACTTCTTCGATTTCATTCTGAACTGAAAAGTAATATGAAGCAGGCAGCCGATGAAAAGCGAAAGGATATGGCACTTGGCCGGCGCTTACTCAAGCAGGAAAACGATGTGGTAAAAGGCCAGCGGGTAAAGAAGAAACGTTCTGGTTTTGTGTAATACCAATTCTGTTTTTAAATTATGGGCTGCGCAGTCATTTTGACCGACTGGATCAGCGTTGAAGTTCCTCGCCATAGCTACGGCTATGACTCGTCTCTTCGCCTTGCCCAGTCGCCCAAAATAACTTGCTCGTTCCAAAATTTAAAAACGCCATTGGTATAACAGCTCAGCGCAGTCACGGTCAGCCATTTAATAAAAAACAGTTTTCAGGGATGAGAACAGTATGGATCCAATTCGCGGCGTAACAACGAACAACGGCGTTCGTACCCTAAACCCTTTGGAAATGAGCCAGCAGGATTTTATTGCCGCTGTGTATCTGGAAAGAGGGGAGATGCTGGATACTGAAGTCCGGCGGATTATCGATGAAATTGATGTCAGTAATAAAGCGGCTGATGCCATTAATGGTATGATTGCCAAGTCAAATGTGGCGCAGTTTGGTGCTGCTGACTATGCCAGTAATACCTGGAGCGTGGATGGTAGCAATATCACGCTGGAAAATGGTTATAGCCTTCAATTCAGTGAAGATGGGGATTCAAACTCGTCCTTTGTTTTATCGGATGCAATGGGCAATCAGCTGATTTATCGGAATCAATTATTAATCCCTGTGCCTAGTGGAACGACCGTAGATGCATTAGAGGTGGGTATTCCTGTAACGGAAAGGATGACCTTGTTACTGGAAGATGGTACTGAAATTTCATTGATTCCAAACGCCACCGGCGGTCTGGATCCTGATGATTTATCTGGAGGTACCCACGATATTTCTGAAGTTGTCATTACCCGAAGAAATCAGGGGTTGTGGATAGCCGATGTAAATACCGCTACACCGACAATACCTGCACCGGATCTCAACGGCTATGCCCATGACAGTAATTCCGGTAGAGACGGCTATGTTCTTTATGAATCTGGCGGCCTCCATAACTGGGAATACAATGGCGAAAATGTCAGCGATCTAACCGCAACCCATGATGGGGAAACTATTGATGGATTTTTTGCCCGCAAACTGGCCTTTAACGGACCGGTTGCTGGTGAGTTTACTTCTGCGGGAAGACCCATACTGACCCAGCGGGAGAAAGATGTTCTGACCGAACTGGGCGTTCCTTTCAGTGACCCTGCTGGCGATGGAGACCTGACACCAGCCGCTTGGGGTGCACTGAGGACAACGTTAGACAATGTTAGAGACAACCTGACCGGCAGTAGCCAGCTGCAAACGGTTCAGTTGCAGCGGGCAATGCAGACTTACAATCAGAACTATGAAGCTATGTCTAACGCGCAGCAGAGAATATACAACCTGCTTCGAGATATTATGGGTAATATTGGACGTTGATGAGGAAACTTATCAGTCCACACTGATACCCAGCTGGCTGATACCGTCATTGGCTGAGAATATTTTAAGTTCCTTTGAAAGTGCTTTTGAAGGCGTGGGCTGATCACTGATCATAGTGATCAGTTCATGGATGAAATCCAGCTGTACCTGATAAAGCTCGTGATTTTCGATGTATTGGGATAGCTCCGTACCGTTCAGATCTTCCGCTTCCGCATACTTGATAAATTTACCGATGGTGCTTAATGACACGGTCAGTGCGCTGGCGGCTTCATCAACAGACGCTTTCATTGCACAGTTGATTGTGCAGTGAAGGCCGACGGTAAAGTCCAGGGCTGGTTCCACGCCAAAGATGTCATAATCGTCTGGTGACGGTGATTGTTCATCCAGCCGTTCAAGCAGGCGTTCAAAATTTTTTGATGATTGAAGACCAGCAACGAAGTCCCAGAGCATATCCAGACAATGGCGGAGTTCAGCTGATTCTCCAAACTCGGTGATTTCACAAAACAGGGCGAAGTTGGGCCATGCTCTTTCTGTGACTGCATTGGCGATAGCGATCAGCTGCCATGAGGAGAACGTTTGGAGCTGTCGATGGAATTGTGAGTATAGGCTGCGGGTGTTCAAATGTGACTTCCGAGGTAAGTTAAAGCTGTAAGTAGTTGACCAAATACTTAATCATTTTAACCTTTCTTCAGTCACTTTTTCATGATCGGCAAAATTATATTATAAAGGCCAACGAAACTTTACACTGACAGCGTCGAAGTCGTAATCGGAATTCAGTTCAACGTTACCACCATCTGTCATACAGCTGGCAGCAGTTAGTTTGCCGGGGTTCAATTTCAGGTCAGCGCAATCGCCAAAAGAGTAGCGGGTGTTCTTTTTGATGAACTCAACACCTTCCCTGACGCTCTCCCCAAGCCCGACCCCATCAAGTCCATAAAGAAGCACAGTGCCGGCAGTTTGGTTTATTACCTTATTAGGATCGTCGATTGATTTGTAGACAAAGGAGCCCGCACGTTCAGAGTTACGTTTATTTTCTCGCCTGAAAAAGTTGTGCTTGTTGTTGGCGCCGTTTGTCTGGGCGCTTATTTCAGGCATCTCTGTTGAGCTGTCAGCAAGACCGTGGGTGTAGGGAGTGTAATACTCCAGTGACGAAACAGGCTCTGAATGAAGCGTTGTTGCATGGAGAGTGACTGCGTGGGTAATCGCCCATGCAAGACATAGCGTATGGATGATATATTTCACTGGGTTAGTAATATTCATGGCGTCCTTCCTAAATATATCGTTCACAGTTACGTTGGTTTTATCTCCAATGTCATTTCTATGAGATAGCTGTATGGAAAATTCGTTCCATTAGTTATCCGTTAATCAAAATAATGTCGTGTTACAAATATAATTCTAATGGTCTTTTCGTAATAACTCCTTGAAACCAAAGTATTATATTCAAAAAAAGTATAAAGGGTTTTCGCAGAAATTCCTTTGAAAACAGGGGGGTAATAAAGTGATGTGTTAAATTATCAAGAAGTAAATGACCTCGACTTTAGATTTCCCATAAAACGGAAGTTTGGTCAGATTGCATAATTTCAAAATAAACAACATCGACGAACTATTTTTTCAGGCTCGCTTATATTCGGTTTTTTTGTCTRAAAGCCTTTSGTTATRCGGCTTTRCCCTTAYCRCAAAYTAACTGGTCGGTCAGYYTRTCRRAATCGAACTCATATTTTTGCCAATATCGGTTCCAACCCTCGCGAATTGGGAACCGGGGAATAATTTTTGAGAGCGCAGTTCTCATCATGCCAGCGGTCGTAGTGTCCTGATCTCGCCAGGGTAAACTCGAGATACTCAGGCATGCTTGATTTTTACAGACGGTCAGCAGTTGCAATAATGCATAGGCTGCCATTTTCAAATGCATCCATCGAAGAACCGATCTCAACTTTTGCTGCCACAGGTGGCGACAGCCGAAAGCGTGTTTGAGCTGATTGAACATCGGCTCAATTGGCCATCGCTTTCTGTAGCCTCGTAGAACGTCTAATCCTTCAYGCTCTATATTGGTTGAGATGAATATCCTGCTTTCGGTTAACCCTTTGTCATTTTCAAAACGGCTCCAAACGACTCGCACCTCCCGGCCTTTGAGGAATTTGGCACGACAAATCATGGTTCGATAACGTATTGTACGATGCTTGCCGTACAAYCATACGATAGCCTTGTGCTCCGATAATTTCTCCACTTCATCTGCCGTCATTTTGGTGCCGTATTTTCTGGGTCGTCCTCGTTTCTTTTTGAGGAGCTCCACCGGCTGTGCATATAGGGCACGATTCCTGGGTATTTGACCAATAACCTCTATACCCATTGCAAGAGTGGGTTCTATAGTGGGTTCTATCAAGGTTGCATTCATAAACCAACAGTCAGCAACCAGACGTAGCACTCTACCCCTTACTTCTTCTCGCACCACCTTGAGCATGGCAACAGCAATTTTCAGTTTACTGGTGTTTCCTGAAGCCGGCGCTGGAAATGAGATGATTGGAATAGCGGTAAATATTTCGTCTGCCG
>NZ_LUTV01000005.1:488548-498715 GCF_001646945.1 Endozoicomonas ascidiicola | reverse complement strand
GATCCCCATTGTGTCGATCAACTACCTTCTGAAACTGGTGACGTGGGATTGTTTTGAGTAACTGTTGGAAAACGCTGTTATGATGCTTCATGCCTGTCTCTCTTGTTCTGTAAAATAGCTGTCTCGACAACCGCTATTTTACCGTAGATCAACAGAGACAAGCACTTCAGTTCTTCCCCAGATTTTTAACCGGACAGCAGTGATGTTGTATTAAATGCAGCTCACTACACTAGAACATCACGAAGTTGTTCTTTGATTTCATTAACTTTACTGTTAGCGTCAGGCTTAACCTGACTAAAACCTGTCAACCTGCTATTTTCTGATACAACTGTAACTTTTAACTTTCTTAGCGATTTCCTTAAACCTGATAGTAAATAATTTTCCTTGTTGGTCTTTTGTAAGCCTTCTGTCTCTGTTACTCCTGAAACATGACGTTCAAATGAATCAACTGGCTGCAACTGCCGACCCAGCGAATCGTGAGCTTTTTGAGGTATGAAACCATGCCCCCCTCTATCTGAAGAGCCTTTTTCGTAGAAATATGAGTTTTGCTTACTCCTCTCAGTATTATGCATTGCGTGCCCTGAAGAAGATGGTATGCGCGAGTCGCTGAGCTGGGAAGTATAGACAAACCCAGACACTCAACGGACACTTTATGCTAACAGCAATAATAATGTTCTCTCACATACAAAACACTGTCAGATATAACAGTCTATGCGTCGTATAGCTTGAGAACTTCCTCTACCAGAATGGACAACCCTTTCTCAACGGCTGCATGATCCCGGGTATACGTCAATCGCAGGCATTCATGCTTATGAGGCCAGTCATCATCAATCCCCGGGAAGAAGTAATGTCCGGAAACTACCAGCACATTTCTCGCTTTCAATCGTTCATACAACTCAAGACTGGAGACCGGTAATCCTTCAAACCAGAGCCAGAGGAACATGGCACCTTCCGGCTTATGGACGTGCCAAGGCACCGAATCACCTAAACGCTGCTTGAGGATATTCACCGCAAACTCAGCCTTTTCCTGATAGTAAGGGCGAATCACGTTTTCACACAGCGTATTGATGCTGTCATCACGAATCATATCCAGCGCCAGCAAGCTACCGGTGCTGTTCGGTGCCAGGTTCATAATGGCGTTAATACCCGACAATGCTCTGATAACTTCTTCGTTCGCAATCACAATACCGGTTCGAGCGGCAGGTAAACCCAATTTGGAAAGACTCAGGCAAAGAATGGTATTTTCATTCCACACAGGCGTGGCTTGGGTAAATATCAATTTGGGGAATGGTGTACCGTAGGCACCATCGATAATCATCGGAATGTCGTGTTGCAAAGCAAGCCCATCAAGGCGCTCAATTTCCTGATCAGTCAGTACGTTGCCCGTTGGGTTCGTCGGTCTGGAGACGCAGATGGCACCTATACTGTCGTCTACTACCAGCTCCTGAAAATCCACCCGATATTTGAAAACATGTTGATCCAGATGTTCGATATCCGGTTTATTCGCCGCGAAGAAATCATGGCTCAGACCCGCATCGGAATAACCAATATATTCCGGCGCCAGTGGTAACTGAATGCGTTTATGACTGCCATCGCCATAGCTGCCGGCAAACATATTGAAGATCATAAAAAAGGCGGACTGGCTGCCATTAGTCAGCGCAATGTTGCGTTCAGTGAGCTTCCAACCAAACTGCCGGTTCAAATAACTCGCCATTTCACGAACAAAATCTTTTTCCCCTTGTGGTGGGTCGTAGGTACCCACCAGCCGGGTAAACTCGGTCTGGCTATCAGTGATTTTTTGCAACCGCTGGCGAAACACAGCTTCCACTTCGGGAATATGGGCAGGATTTCCACCGCCCATCATGATCATATCTTTGCCATCGGCGAGTGCGTTGCCGAGATCATCCATTAAAGAAAGGATGCCGGAGTGACTGGTAAATTTTTCGCCAAAGGCGGAAAGCTTCATGCTTACCCCTGATTATTTTGGTAACTAGGTAAAAAAGGCTTTATAACAATGCAAACAGCAAACTTCTAGGGGTTTACCACAATTTAGTGAGTTTGAGCCAAAGGACGAGTCGTCAATTCCTGTTCATTGGTTTTCATATTGACTGTCATCAGATACTCAACCGTTGGATCACCATAATGCAGAAATGAAAATGTATAGAGGTGCGCTGGCTGAAAGATCGGGACATCTCTAACCAGTTTTAACTGGTGGCCATCCTGCTGATAAATCTCGCTGGCCATCGCCTTGGCGTGAGCTGCTTTGATTTCATGTTCATTATGATAAACAGGCTGCATTGATGGGTTGCCCGGGTACTTCTCACCATCAAAGTTCATTTTCCGCATAGCGCCATCACTCCAGACGTAGATCGCCCGCCACCCATTATTTTTGTTGTCAGACAGTAAAACAGGCTCATCAGTCACGCTCATCTGGCTCAACTCGTTGCCTTGATTATCAAAAATAAAGGCAGAGCAGCCTCCCGTTCCACAAAACCAAAGGCTTTGCATCAGAACAAAGATTTCTTGACGACCATCGCCGTTTAAATCAGCGCAGCCAGCTTTGTAACCTATGGGTTTCTCGCTGTTTGATAACCCTTCTGGTGCCAGAATTTTCTGTTGCACCAAAAGTTCAACAACATCGGAATGACAGGCTGATAAGTCAGAAAGTGGTTTTGTTGATACCTGACTGCAGCCAGCAAGCACAGTCAGAAAAAGCACGGGAATTCGTTTGATGGGGGAAAAGAGATGCACAACGTCCTCTCTATAGCGCTTAAGAAATCATATCACTAAATGATAACTCAGCTTGAGAGAACTATTTAAAAAAAAGGCTAAAAATAATCGGAGGAGAAAAAAGAAATGGCGTCCCCTAGGGGACTCGAACCCCTGTTACCGCCGTGAAAGGGCGGTGTCCTAGGCCACTAGACGAAGGGGACGTAAACCTTCGTGCATTGGTGCAGCGGGTGCGTATAGTAATGACCCTCATGCATTGAGTCAAGTACTCTGATGTGACCTATTTCCTTGTAATTACAATTGATTACCGATTATAAAGGTTGAAATGAGACATTTCGTCTCGATGTTTATGGTCTGTTGATGCTGCGTTGCCGAGGCTCAGTGCCCCAGAAAACGTCAACCACGCGGAAGGCTTGTGCAGTGCGTAGTTATTCTACGTCAAGCAAGCCTGACAATATGGATGGCGTTTTTCTGGGGCACCTGCTGAACCCGCAACGAAGCATCAACAGACCCCAGCCAGGGATCGGCCGAATAATGAATTTCAGAGACAGACTTTCGTACAAGCAAGTCAGGTACACGGTTACCGTTGCGTTCATTCTGGGACTAGTGTTTGGATCGCTAGAGGTTACCCATGACTACCTTACTCAGGATAACAGTATCGATGCCTCGATACAGGCCTACCTGGATGTCAGTATGGCTCCAGCCTCCCGTATCGCCTACAACCTTGATGAAGAATTGGCATCGGAGCTGGTTAGCGGCCTCACTGAATCACCGTTGATCCTTCAGGCAACCATAGCCACACCAGAACAATACCTCTTGGGGGATGCTACCCGCCCGGTGGACACTGTCGAACAGGTAGACGACAGCCAACTGGTAGAATATTTATTTGGCACTACCCGTGTTTACCAACAGCGACTCTCAGTCCCTTATGACCGCGAAGAAGACCTCGGCAACCTGACAATTGTTGCTGATACCCGAGCCTCTGCCCAGGCTTTCATCGACCGTTCCGTACTGACTCTAACCTTTGGCATTGCCAGAACTCTGCTTCTCGCCCTTGCCCTGCACTTCATGCTCTACATCATGCTCACTAAACCCCTGCAGAGATTGACCCAGCATGTGCAAAGAGTCCGCGCAGGTAGTACACGACAATCAATGTCTATTCCCCGAAGTCATCAACACGATGAAATTGGCCAGCTCAGTCAGAGCTTTAACGACTTCCAGGAAGATATAAAACAACAGTTATACCGCCGGAGTCTGGCGGAAAGTGAGCTGCGTGTTCACACTCAGGAACTTGAGAACCGTATTGCTGAGCGCACCCAGGAGTTGCAGAAAAATAACGACGCCCTGTTCAAAGCCAACAAGGCATTAGACAGTGCAAGACAAGCGGCGTTGCAATCCGCAAGAATTCGCGGCGATCAACTCTCCAGCCTTAGCCATGAAATCCGGACACCACTCAACGGTATTCTTGGCATGCTGGAGCTGGCCATTAATGACGAACTGAGCCCAGACCAACATTCCCGGCTTGAGCTCGCTCACCAATCCGGCGCCAGATTAGTGAAGCTATTGAACAACATGCTGGACCTGGCTCGCTTGGAATCGGGTAAAACCGTTGTTGATCAGGTGCCGTTTAATCTCAAAAAAGTGCTTGAAGAGTCCGTGATGGTCATGGGGCAAAAAGCCCACATGAAGGGAATTCCACTCACCTGCCAAATTGATCCGGCATTGCCTGCAACCTTGATGGGAGACCCTATTCGCATCACTCAGGTAGTCAATAACTTGCTCGGCAATGCTATCAAATTCACGCATTCTGGCATGATCAGCCTGTCACTGGTCAGCGAGTTACTTGAAGATAGTAAGGAGCGTATTGCCATCCATGTGCGTGACACTGGAATAGGTATATCCAAAGACGCTCAACAGGCGATTTTCTCTCCCTTCACTCAGGCCAACAATGATATCTACCAGCATTACGGTGGCTCCGGTATGGGCCTTGCCTTAACGAAAGAAATCATTAAAGCGATGAATGGCACCATTGAGGTTAAGTCATTAGAAGGCAGTGGCAGTACCTTTACGGTCAAATTAACACTTGGGGCGATTGTTGCTAAAACCAGCGATACCAGCACAACATCTGTCGTTCAAAATTTTGAGCCCACAGAACAACTGTTTTATCAGAAAAAGAAAATACTGGTGGTTGAAGACAACGCCATTAACCGACTGGTAACAGAAGGCATGCTGGAACAACTGGGCCACGAAGTAACCCTTGCCCATAACGGTGAAGATTGTATTTCAGCCTGTATCAGCGATACGTTTGATCTTATTCTGATGGACTGCAACATGCCCGTTATGGATGGATACACCGCAACACAGCAACTTCGGGAGCGCTCAGAAACGCGAGATATTCCGATTGTTGCGTTGACGGCCAATGCCCTGAACGAGCACCAGGAACAATGCAAGCAAGCGGGTATGGACGACTACCTTTCCAAACCCTTTAACAAAAAAGCACTGAGCAAAGTGATCTCGGAATGGCTATGAACGCCGATCTTTAAACCTCATCGCCACAGAGTTAATGCAATACCGTAAACCGGTGGGCTCCGGCCCATCGGGAAACACATGCCCCAAGTGGGCATCACAGTTTGCGCACATGACTTCAATACGCTGCATTCCAAGACTGTTGTCTTCTACCGTTTTCACCGCATCACTATCGACCACTGCATAAAAGCTTGGCCAGCCACAACCGGCATCAAACTTAACGGTGGAATCAAACAGCGGTTGCTGACAACAAACGCAATGGAAGACGCCCTCTTTTTCAAAAAAATTATACTCGCCGGTAAACGGGCGCTCAGTTCCTTTTTCCCGGCAGACCCGGTATTGCTCATCGGTCAGCGCTTCTCGCCATTGCTGTTCTGTTTTTTTTGTCGTCATTACCAACTCTTCACAATCGAAAACACTATGTACGGGTATACCCATCGCCTTTCAAGTTGCTACTTTGTTGGCTGCGTTCACTCACCCCGATCACCTACTATTTGTAGGCTCACGGGGATTCACTCACTTGCCGCCGCGTAGCAACTTGAAATCCTTTGGGTATACTATGCATCCAGATCCAAATACACAAAATATCGGAATGGATATCAATGGAAGTTACCCAGCTTGCCATCTACCCCGTGAAGTCAGCCCAACCAATAAACCTGAGTTCAGCAAAGGTCACCCTCAGAGGCTTTGAGCATGACCGCCGATGGCTACTGGTCGATGAAAACGGACGATTTCTGACTCAGCGCAAGCATCACAAAATGGCGTTGATTCATATCTCTGTTGAAGCAGATGGACTGCAGGCATCCGCTCAGGGAGCAGGCAAACTGCATATCCCAACTCCGACGACAGATGCCGCTCATAAGCCAGTAACGGTCTGGAAAGACAACTGTGACGCACTGGATGCCGGCGACCAGCCCGCCGAATGGTTCAGCCGCTTACTTGGCTTGCGCTGCCGACTGGTCTATCAACCTGATGAGGCAATCAGAGTTACTGACCCACAATTTTCCAACCCCGGTGACCACACCAGCTTTGCGGATGGTTTTCCATTTCTGCTCACCAATGAAGCCTCATTGCAGGATTTGAATCAGCGCCTTGAACAGCCAATGACTATGAACCGGTTCCGTCCAAACATCGTTGTTAATGGTAAAACCCCATTTGATGAAGATAACTGGAATACCCTGAAAATTGGTGATATCACCTTTCGTGCAACCAAACCCTGCTCCCGTTGCATAATGACCACCATCAACCCTGAGACCGCCGAAAGAGACGGCACTGAGCCACTGACGACACTGTCCAAATATCGCCGTACCGATATGGGCGTTATTTTTGGGCAGAATCTAATTCCGGATGGTGAGGGCGTCATTCATATTGGTGATAAAGTTTCTATCTTAAGCTAGTGCAACAGAGGCCATATCCCTTCATAATCCAAGGCTGAGTCACACCCAGCACCGGAAAAGCACCAATGAAGGATATAGAAAAATCCACCAAACTGAATAATGTCTGTTACGACATCCGCGGCCCTGTTCTTCGGGAAGCCAAACGGCTTGAAGAAGAGGGGCATCGTGTTATCAAGTTAAACACGGGCAACCCTGCGGCGTTTGGTTTCGATGCACCGGATGAAATCACTCAGGATGTCATCCGCAACTTGCCTGTCTCCCAAGGCTATTGTGACTCAAAAGGCTTGTTCTCTGCCCGCAAAGCCATCATGCAGTACTGCCAGCAGAAGAACTTTCCGCCCATTACCGTGGAAGACATCATCGTTGGTAACGGTGTCAGCGAACTGGTGGTAATGACCATGCAGGCATTGCTGAACAATGGCGATGAAATGCTGATTCCATCTCCGGATTACCCTCTGTGGACAGCTGCCGTTAATCTATCCGGCGGCCGCGCAGTGCATTATCGCAAAGATGAACAATCAGACTGGTATCCGGACATTGACGATATCCGCAGTAAAATCACTGCAAAAACCCGTGGTATTGTGGTAATTAACCCAAATAACCCAACCGGTGCCGTTTATCCAGATGAGATTCTGAAAGAGATTATTCAGCTGGCCAGAGAACACGATCTGATCATCTTTGCCGACGAAATCTACGACAAAATTCTTTACGACGGCGTTGAACACACTGCCATGGCGTCTCTGGCGCCGGATGTACTTTGCATCAGCTTTAACGGCCTGTCCAAATCTTACCGCGTGGCTGGCTACCGTGCTGGCTGGCTGGTGGTTTCTGGCCCGAAAGACCATGCCAAAAGCTATCTGGAAGGTTTAGAAATGCTGGCCTCCATGCGCCTTTGCGCCAACGTGCCTTCCCAACACGCCATTCAAACGGCATTGGGTGGCTATCAAAGTATTAATGAATTAATCGTTCCGGGTGGTCGCTTCTACGAACAAAGCCATCGCGCCTGGGAAATGCTGGAACAAATCCCCGGGGTCAGCTGCGTAAAACCCAAAGGGGCACTCTACCTGTTCCCAAAACTGGACCCGAAACACTTTGGCATTATCGATGACCAGAAGCTGGTATTGGACTTTCTGCTGCAAGAGAAAGTGCTGCTGGTTCAAGGCACCGCTTTCAACTGTCCGGACCCGGATCATCTGCGCATCATCTCCCTGCCCAGAGTTGACGAGCTGGAAGATGTGATGACTCGACTGGAACGTTTCCTCAGCCGATACAGACAGTAATAGAAGACGGATCGCCCATGGCTGATATACACATTGACGAGTTCTATCAGGATTGTTTGAAAACCCTGATCCAGTTGTACAACGCTTTTCCAAGGCTGACCACCGTATATGTGGATGACCTGATCAGTAATGCCGGCACCGATGAGTTCGGCATTCCCAATCGCCGCCATAAAGCATGCTTCGACACACTGCTATGGCTGGCGTCGGAAGGGTATATTCGTTATCAGGACAATATCCGTCAGGATGCTCTGGATCAGGTAGCTCTGACCGAGAAAAGTTTTCTCCGACTGAGCTTGCCGACCTTTCAGCCAGCATTGGAGGATCAGGCTCCCAACTTGCCACCATTGGTTGCCAGAAAACAATCCACCCTTGCCTGGCAGTGCAGAGAAGCCTTAAAAGACAAAGGTTCCGATGCCATTGCCGCCGCTGCACAAAAGTTCTTCACCGCTGATTAATGCTGCTAACCGCAGCTGTGTCAGCAGGTTGTAAAAACCAAAATACGCACTCCATCAATGCTTGAAAGGTGGAGTGCGCATCTCCATATACCCCTTAGATAGAAGGTGTTGCAAAACTCTCAACCAACTCGTTCCCATGCTCCAGCGTGGGAATGCATATCCCAAACATCAGGGTTTCCGGCTCCCACGCAAAGCATGGGAGCCAGAGTTGGAGGGTTTCGCGACAGCCTCGCTTTGCGTGGGAACCAGGGCTTTTGCGACAACCTCAAAGCATGGGAACGAGATGTTTGGAGTTTTGCGACAACCTCCTTAATGATGATAATGATGACGATGAGGTCACCCTAAATAATGAAGAGAATTCTCTTGTTTCTGGCCACCAACATGGCAGTTATTCTGCTGGCCAGTGTCACACTGAATATTCTCGGCGTCGGCAGCTACCTGACCAGTGAAGGGCTGAACCTGAGCTCGCTGCTGGTGTTCTGTGCGGTATTTGGCTTTGCCGGCTCTTTTGTGTCCCTGCTACTTTCCAAAACCATGGCAAAGATGAGCACTGGCACCCAGATTATTGACCAGCCACGAACCGCTCAAGAGCGCTGGTTGCTGGATACCGTAAAAGAACTGTCGGACAAAGCCGGTATCGGCATGCCGGAAGTGGGTATTTTCAACTCTCCGGAATCCAATGCGTTTGCGACGGGCTGGAACAAAAACTCAGCACTGGTTGCGGTCAGCCAAGGTTTACTGGATCGTTTCAGCCCCAGCGAAGCTCGCGCGGTTATCGGCCACGAAATTGGTCACGTTGCCAACGGCGATATGGTGACATTGACGCTTATTCAAGGTGTCGTGAATACCTTTGTGATGTTCTTTGCCCGCATTGTGGGTTATGCCGTTGACTCGTTCCTGCGCCGTGATGACGAAGGTGAAGGCGGTGTGGGTATTGGCTTCTACATTGCAACGTTTATTGCAGAAATCATTCTTGGCTTTCTGGCCAGCGCCATTGTTATGTGGTTCTCCCGCCTGCGGGAATTCCGTGCCGATGAAGCCGGTGCCGAACTGGCCAGCCGTGGCGATATGATTGCCGCCCTGGAAAGACTGCGCTCCGAATACGAAGCCCCTTCCGCCATGCCAGCAACCATGAGTGCTTTCGGCATTCGCAGTGGCGGCAAGAGTGGACTGACAGCGCTGTTTACCAGTCATCCGCCGTTGGATCAGCGTATCGAGGCATTGCGTAACCACTAACACCTTTCAAACTTTCCCCCCTTCAGGCCGGTTGATTAACTGGCCTTTTTTTTGTTGTTTCCTTTCGCCACTTGGTCGCCATCACTGCTGTCAGTTACGAAAATATGCCCCACCATAAACAGCGCTTAAAGCAATCACATATACCCACTCAAAAACCATAAATGCATTTTTTCCACCTCCTTTTGAAAAAAACGACAGAATAATCAACTTTTTTGCCTCAGATCAAAAGATGATCAGATCATCCTAGTGTAGTGAGCTGCATTTAATACACTTGAATTCAAGTAATAAATACATAACCCATAACTTTTCTTACATCAATCCCAGTTAACTCTTTGAAAGCCTCATAAGGTGTTTTGTAGTCAAGGCATTTTCTAGGTCTATTATTCAGCTTATCAACCGCTATGATGACTTCTTTTTCTGTAACGTTATTAAGCTCCATCGACTTGGGGAAATACTGCCTGAGTAGCCCATTAGCATTCTCATTCTGACCTCTTTCCCAAGAGTGATACGGAGCAGCAAAGTAACTGTCACACTTCAACGCTT
>NZ_LUTV01000005.1:475573-486723 GCF_001646945.1 Endozoicomonas ascidiicola | reverse complement strand
AACATAACGAGAAGCCCAAGCCGTTTATATGGACAGCCAAGGCTAATGACATACTGGAGAAGGTAGTTCGAGCTAATTGCCGCTTAAGCAGCAAAAAGAACGGCGCACTACACTAGCTGCTGTGCTGTCATACCGTAGATTAATGGCATACCAACAGTGAGACGTAAATCTTTAGAAAAAGCACCTTTAATAAGACTGGCTGATGCATTGACTTCATTATCCGCAATGACTTCGACGGGCATTGGTGATCCAGTACGACGACTGACTTCTTCAATGAACACAAAAAAACGACGATGAGTTTTGGGGTCAAGCTTAATTTCAATTTCTCTTCTGTAAGTGGGCGCCAGTAATGGCTTCAACATAAAGAATACTAAGATTGAGCCAATAAAAATGGGGCTTCCATACATAAAGAGTGAAGCGACCCCGTTTCCACTGCTTTGTAGTAGGTCTACATTGTGCGAAGCATGGTAACCCGTTAACAGGGCAATACCGATAGTGATAACCAGATAAAGCAGGGGTAGCAGGAGTATCAGAACAGCACCGACCGTGAGTAGTAGACTATATAGTGGGGATATTTTTACAGGCTCAATCTCACCTTGAAACAGTTGAGTGACTTCATTAACGGATAGAGCTTCTTTTTTTGGTGTTTTTTTGATCACGCTTTTGGTGGTCTTAGATTTTGGGATAACCCGGCAGATGAGCCCAATACTTAAGAGATGGGTGACCAGCTTCTTTACAGAAGCCAAGTCGTTAGATTGTTTCAGTGGAAATGGTTTGCCTGAGAAAATCTTCTCGAGCTTTTCATTTGAACAATTAGTGATCTTTTGGAAGCGTTCAATTGCATGGTGTCGGTTAACTTCTTCCTTAAATTGTCCGGTGAAAACCACGACATACTGAGTCGCTGCTTTAGCGGCCGCCCCCATAACCTTATTCTCCCTGAACTATTATTGTTGCTGATATAAAAGACTATGGAAGTATATAGGGACTATAGGGAAATCACAGGTCAGATGCGATGTATGGTCAGAATTCTTAAAAAAGTGGAGCGGATTGGCAATGGCTTACCAATCCGCAAGGATAATTTAGGCTTCTTTTGGCTCTGGGATACTGAACTCGTATTGCACAAGATCCTGAGTATCCACAGACTCAAGCTTCACATCAAAGCCCCAGAGGCGATGTATATGCTTCATGATCTCGTTGGTGCTTTTCTCCTCCAACGGTCGTCCTTGGTGCATATAGTGTCGAAGCTTCAGTGAACGATCGCCCCGGACATCGACATTGTACACTTGGAGATTGGGTTCCCTATTGCCGAGATTGTATTGAGCTGCCAGATTTTCTCTCAGCTGGCGATAACCGCTGTCATCATGGATAGCATCAATCTCGAGGTAAGGGTTGATCTCGTCGTCATCAATGCTGAACAGTCGCATATCCCGCATCACCTTAGGCGACAGGTACTGCAGAATAAACCCTTCATCTTTAAAATTGCGCATGGCGAAATGCACAGCGTCCAGCCAGTCGGTTCCGGCAAGATCTGGGAACCATTCGCGATCTTCATCTGTCGGCTCTTCACAGATTCGACGAATATCCCGGAAGATATTGAAGCCCAGAGTGTATGGATTGATACCACTGTAACGTGGATCATCAAACTCTGGCTGGAAGACGACGCTGGAGTGAGAATGCAGAAATTCCATAATGAAGCCTTCGGTAATCAGCCCTTCATCGTACATCTCATGCATCAGGTTGTAGTGCCAGAAGCTGGCCCAGCCCTCGTTCATTACCTGTGTTTGACGCTGTGGGTAAAAATATTGCGCCACTTTGCGAACAATTCGGATGATTTCCCGCTGCCAGGTTTCCAGTAACGGTGCATTCTTCTCAATAAAGTAGAGAATGTTTTCTTCCGGATCTTTTGGGAAACGCTTCTCCTGCTTTTCAATCTCGCTCTCACGAACAGGAATGGTTCTCCAGAGGTCATTCAGGTTACGTTGTATATATTCTGCCCGTTCCTCTGCCTGTGCTTTTTCTTGCTCTGCAGACATGGGCGTTGCCCGCTGATAACGGTTTACACCCTGATTCATCAGCGCATGACAGGCATCCAGAATATCTTCTACCGCGCTGATGCCATGCTTCTCTTCACATTGAGAGATGTATTTTTTGGCGAACAGCAGGTAATCAATAATGGCGCTGGCATCCGTCCACTGTCGGAAAAGGTAGTTGCCTTTGAAGAAAGAGTTGTGACCATAACAAGCGTGGGCAATGACCAATGCCTGCATGGGCATTGTGTTCTCTTCCATCAGGTAGGCAATGCAGGGGTCAGAATTGATCACAATTTCGTAGGCAAGCCCCATGCGACCTTGTTGATAATTCTGCTGATTGCTCAGGAACGTTTTGCCATAGCTCCAATGACTGTACATTAATGGCATACCCACCGAAGAGTAGGCATCCAACATTTGTTCAGAGCTGATGACTTCAATCTGGTTGGGGTAAGTATCCAGTCGGAACTTGTCTGCCAGGCGGGCAAACTCCCGGTCATAGGTTTCCAGCAGTTCGAAAGTCCAATCCGAGCCGACAGACAACGGCTCTTTTCGTTTTCTGGTTTCTTGTTCAGGCGCTTTAGCTTCCAGCATGGCTTCCCTCCTTTTTCTCAAATAGACGGCGGAAGGTTGGGTAAATATCCGAGTATCCCCGAATCTGCTGCATGGCAAAATGGCCCGAATTTGCCTGCTCTATATCTTTATACTCATACCAGAGATTCTGGTGATGACGATCTGTGATCTCCACATAGGAATAGTACTGACAAACCGGCAACAGTTTTTCCAGAATAATGTCGCGACATTTGCTGGAGTCGGCTTCCCAGTTATCGCCATCAGAAGCCTGTGCGATATAGATGTTCCACTCATTGGTGGGGAAACGTTCCCGGATGATTTCATCGGTCAGTTTCAGTGCGGTAGAAACTACGGTACCGCCGGTTTCCCGGGCGTAGAAAAAGTCTTGCTCATCACATTCACGGGCTTCGCTGTGGTGTCGTATAAACACCACTTCCACGGCTTCGTAGTTTCTTTCCAGAAACAGGTAAAGCAGCAAAAAGAAGCGCTTGGCCATGTCTTTGATGTCCCGGGTCATTGAGCCGGAAACATCCATGACGCAAAACATCACGGCTTTGCTGGAAGGTTGTGGCACTTTCGCCATGTTGTTGAAACGCAGATCGAAATCATCAATAAAAGGAGTGCGCTTCAACTTTTTGTTGAGAACCGTAATCTCTTCCCGAATCACTCTGGCTCGTTGCTGGTCCAATGCATCGGGGCTGACTTCCATTTCCCGCAGTTCGCGCTTCAGTTGTCGTACGATTTTTCGATCTTTGCCTGAAAGCGCAATACGGCGAGCATGAGCCGCTTTCAATGAACGGATAACATTGAGCCGATCTGGAGAACCCGCAGTAGTAAAGCCCGCTCTTTTTAGTTTGTAATCTGTGCTGTCTTTCAGTTCTTTACGAACCAGGTTTGGCAGTTCCAGGTCATCAAACAGGTATTCAAGGAATTCATCCCGATTGATCTGGAAGGCGAAATCATCGGCACCTTCGCCGCTGTTGCTGGCACTGCCATCACCACTGCCCTGACCACCGCCACCGGGTGGGCGCTGAATACGGTCACCGGAATTAAATTCTTTATTTCCCGGATGCACATGGCCGTGGTGACCACCCTGACCATGATGGAAGAAAGGCTCACTAAGATCTTTCTTGGGAATAGTAATGTTGCTGCCACTATCAACGTCGGTAATGGAGCGCTGATCCACAGCATCCTGTACTGCTTCTTTTACCAGACCGCGATATCGCCTCAGAAAACGCTGTCGGTTGACAGTGCTCTTCTTTTTTCCGTTGAGGCGTCGGTCGATTATGATGCTCATAAGACGCTCTCCCAATAATTATTGTTGATACCCGTCGTCTTTGAAGCTGCTACTTTGTTAGCAGCTCTCTCTCACCCCGGTCACTTAGTTGATCTAAGCTCCCGGGCTTCATTCGTTTGCTGCCGCGTAGCAACTCCAAACTCTTTGGGTATGGATCGCACCGCCCAAATTAATGGGCGGGATATCAATAGTTACTGGGATTTGCGAACCCGGATATACCACTCTGACAACAGGCGAACCTGTTTTTCGGTATAACCGTGGGCAACCATTCGGGAGACAAAGTCCGCATGTTTGCGCTGGTCATCCTGAGAGCCCTTCGCATTGAAGGAGATAACCGGCAGCAGATCTTCTGTATTGGAGAACATCTTCTTCTCAATGACAGAACGCATCTTCTCGTAGCTGAGCCAGCTTGGGTTCATACCATCGTGGTTCGCCCTTGCTCTGAGAACAAAGTTCACCACTTCGTTTCGGAAGTCCTTAGGATTGGCAATGCCTGCAGGCTTCTCAATCTTCTCAAGTTCTTCACTGAGGGCAGAACGATCCAGAATGTGGCCGGTATCCGGATCACGGTATTCCTGATCCTGAATCCAGAAATCCGCATAGGTGATATACCGGTCAAAGATGTTCTGGCCGTATTCAGAGTAAGACTCCAGGTAAGCGGTCTGAATCTCTTTACCCAGGAACTCGATGTACTTGGGCGTCAGGTACTCTTTAATAAACGACAGATACCTATCATTGATTTCTTCCGGGAACTGATGCTGTTCAATCTGCTGTTCCAAAACATAAAGCAGGTGAACCGGGTTGGCAGCCACTTCGGTCGGATCGAAGTTGAAGACCTTGGACAAAATTTTGAAAGCAAAACGGGTAGAAAGACCGTTCATGCCTTCATCAACACCCGCCATGTCTCTGTACTCCTGCAAAGGTTTGGCGTTTGGATCGGTGTCCTTCAGGTTTTCACCGTTGTACACACGCATCTTTGAGAAGACAGAAGAGTTGTCTGGGTCTTTGATGCGAGACAATGTTGTGAATTGAGCGAGCATCTTCAGCGTATCTGGTGCACAAGGCGCATCTTTCAGGGAGCTGTGTTCCAGCAGTTTCTCATAGATATGAACCTCTTCACTGACACGAACGCAGTATGGCACCTTGACGATGTTTACCCGGTCAATAAAGGCTTCGTTGGTCTTGTTGTTGCGGAAGGTCTGCCACTCGGATTCGTTAGAGTGTGCCAGCAGAACACCTTCAAAGGGAATTGCGCCCAGGCCTTCGGTGCTGTTGTAGTTCCCTTCCTGAGTGGCGGTCAGTAATGGGTGCAGCACTTTCACGGGTGCCTTGAACATCTCAACAAATTCCATGATGCCCTGGTTTGCACGACAGAGTGCACCAGAGAAGCTGTAAGCATCCGGATCATCCTGAGAGTATTCTTCCAACTGTCGTATATCCACCTTACCCACCAGGCTGGAAATATCCTGATTGTTTTCATCACCCGGTTCGGTTTTGGCGACAGCCACTTGATTCAATTGGCTAGGGTAAAGTTTGACCACACGGAATTGCGAAATATCACCACCAAACTCATTGAGTCGTTTAACCGCCCAGGGCGACATGATGTATTTCAGATAGCGACTTGGAATACCGTATTCTTCTTTAAGAATTCCGGCGTCTTCATCGGGGTTGAATAATCCTAGTGGTGATTCAAAAACGGGCGAGCCTTTAATTGCATAAAAAGGTATATGCTCCATCAGCTGCTTTAATTTTTCAGCCAGTGAAGATTTACCACCACCCACAGGACCTAACAGATAGAGAATTTGTTTCTTTTCTTCAAGCCCTTGGGCGGCGTGTTTAAAATAAGAAACTATCTGTTCGATGGCTTCTTCCATGCCGTAGAAATCTTTAAACGTCGGGTATTGTTTAATCAATTTGTTAGAAAAGATCCGACTTAATCGTGGATCGCGAGCTGTATCTACAACTTCCGGTTCACCGATGGCCTGCAGCATACGTTCTGCGGCATTGGCATAGGCGCCGGGATCGGTTTTGCAGAGTTCCAGGTACTCCTTGAGGCTCATCTCTTCCTGTTGGACGGCTTCATATCTCTGCTGATATTGAGCAAATATGGACATCTGGTTTCCCCCTCGCCTGATCGTTTTAGGTCTTGTTTGGCGTACTGCATAATTATGATTTTCGGAGTCTTCAATCCTTAATGAACGACATTTAACCAGTGATCTAATAGATAAAGAAAAATGCGAACATATTAACGTTATAGAACTTATGAAGATGAAAGTCTATAGGTTTTACGGTTTGATTTTTCAGGCAGAAAAATTAATTGGAAGGGAGTAAGGTGTTGATTTTTTGATTGTTTGCCATAAAGGTATCAGAACACTATATCTGAGTTTTTTGATGTTTTGAATACATGTCGTCGTATAATTATCGAGCAGTTGAATTATAAACGTTAATTGCCCTTTAGACAGTTTGACAGTTGTCAAAAATATCATTGGCACATATCTTTAGTCTTAATCAGAATCTGGAAATTTGTAATGACCATTCTTCTTTATCTCCTGCTGGGTGCCAGCGCAGGGTTAACTGCTGGATTGTTTGGAGTCGGTGGTGGTCTGATTATCGTGCCTGCTCTGATTTATAGTTTCAAACTGCAGGGGTTTGCACCTGAAGTGCTGACTCATATGGCGGTTGGTACTTCTTTGGCCGCAATGATTGTGACGTCACTGAGTTCAATTAAAGCGCATCAGGAAGAACATGCGGTGCAGTGGAAGCTATTCTCAATAGTCAGTGCTGGTATTTTAGTGGGTGCTTTTTTAGGTGCTTATACGGCGGTAAATCTGAGCGGGCACTTTCTCCAGACACTGTTTGGTATTTTTGCGATCGGTGTGTCTGCAAAAATGTGGTTCGGCTTTAAGGTTCGTGAAGGTGGCAGGTTTCCCGGTAAGCCACTTCTCGTGATTGCAGGTGTTGTGATTGGCGGTATTTCCAGTATGTTCGGAATTGGCGGAGGGACATTGTCCGTACCGTTTTTGCGTCGGATTGGTCTGACCATGCAAAAAGCCGTTGCAACATCAGCTGCTTGCGGGCTTCCTATTGCCGTGATGGGCTCTGTATCAAACATGATATTGGGAATGGGAAATCAACAACTGCCGGATATGACGACAGGGTACGTTTATTGGCCAGCTTTTATCGGTATTGTAGTCACCAGTGTATTTCTGGCGAGATTAGGTGCTCGATTGGCTCATAATTTACCCGCAGATAAACTGCAGAAACTGTTTGCCATTCTTTTGGTGGTTGTTGGAGTACAGTTGGTTATCTAAAAAATAGCCAGCTAAAATTCGCTGATCAAGGCGTTATCCAGTTGATAGATATCTTCCCGGAAGCGCACGCGGCCATTCTTATCGGGCCAGGCAGTAAAGTACACGGTGTAGACCGGTATTTTTTTCTTGAGCTCAAGCGTATCGGAATAATTACCGTTTAATGCTGCCTTCAATTCACTGGCGAGCCCTTGTTCTTTAGCAATGGTTTCAACCAGAGCCTTGACATGATGAACTCTGATACACCCTGAGCTAAATGCTCTTCGCTCTTTTTCAAATAATTCAGGCTTATCAGTGTCGTGTAAATAAACACCAAAGCTATTTTTAAAGCCCAGCTTAAACTGCCCAAGGCGGTTAAGTTCACCCGGTTGTTGCTCAAGTCGATAAGTGAAAGATTTGGGGGTTACCGCTTTCCAGTTTACTGAGTCTGGAGCAATTTCCGGGCTGTTGTCATCCCAGCTTTTGTATACCTTGAATTTTTCCCTTAGAAAAAACCCCGGATTTTGCTTTTCTTTCTTAAGCAGGCTTTTGGCGATGCTGTGAGGGACTTTCCAGGTTGGGTTGATGGTTATCTTTTCAATCTCACTTTGCAAAATGGGACTTTGCTTGTGGGGGACACCAATAATGATTTTGTGAGTGGTGCTGTCTTTAGGGTTGCGTTGATAGCGGGTTGTGTAGCCGGCAATATCAACCCAGACTCTTGGGTATGGAAGCGTTCTGGGTAGCCAGCGTAAACGCTCCAGATTGGCTTTTACCGTTCTGATGCGTTCATTAGTAATAGATAACAGTGCCTGCCGTGTCATATTGCCCAGACGTCCATCGGGAACCAATTTGAACCTTAGCTGAACTTCCGTGAGTACATCTTTATGAGCCTGAGTGTAAACGTCGTCTGGCAAATCATCCGCGAGATCCAGATTTTCCAGCCATTGATTAAGCAACTTGATGCTTGAGTGACTGTCGCCATCGAACAGTATGAAGTCGTTAGGAAATAGGCTGTAGGCGTTTCTTTTCCAATTGCGTAATTGTTTAAGCGCTTTGATCAGATGTTTGTATTCAGGGACATCCGGGCTGATACGATCCAGAGGTGGAGTAAGGCCTGAATATTTTGGGCTGGTTGCCACGTCTTTGATGGTCCACCCCGGCTGATAGTAATGCCGGTTAAGAATACCGGCATCCATATACCAAGTGTAAAGATTCACCACTTCACGAATTTGGTCTTTGGTGGGGGTGTTACCGATCAGTTGCCAATGCTTTGGCTGAACATCAATGCCGTGCTCCGGAAGCTCAGATAACCATTGAAGGGCTTCTTTCCTTTCGGATTCCTGACTGGCCTGGCTGAGCAGTGAATACACCACTGTGATAAGGGCAATAAATAATCGGCGCATAACATCCTCTGTAACTGCAAAATACCGATAAGCGTCAAAATAACAGCTTATTTTTTAATGGTTTATTTCCTGTGTCCTCACCAATTAAGCCGTTGATTCCGGTTCCGGCAAATGGCCAAGTGCCAGCTGTTGAATTCAGGGTGCCACCTGTTTGCTGGCTCCTCGGGCGGATACCTTGTTACACTGGAGCACTATTCAAATGATTGCTGGAACCGGTTTGTGATTGCCTATCCCGAAATAGATCCTGTTGCCTTTAGTCTGGGGCCGCTGAGCGTTCACTGGTATGGTCTGATGTACCTGGCAGGGTTTTCTCTGGCCTTGTGGCTGGGGAGCTACCGAGCGAAAACATCTAATGGCTTGTGGAAGCCTGAGCAGGTGAGTGACCTGGTATTTTATGGTGCCGTGGGTGTCGTCCTCGGTGGGCGCGCCGGTTATGTGTTGTTTTATAACTTTGATTATTTTCTCAGGGATCCACTCTGGCTATTAAAGGTCTGGGATGGGGGAATGTCTTTCCATGGTGGCCTATTAGGTGTTTTAGTGGCTATGTGGCTTTATGGCCGTTCACAGGGGAAGTCTTTCTTTCAGGTGACGGACTTTATCGCGCCGTTGGTTCCTCTCGGCCTAGGTTTAGGACGCATTGGGAACTTTATTGGTGGTGAGCTGTGGGGAAGGGCGACGGATGTTTCCTGGGCTATGGTTTTTCCTTCAGATCCGACTCAGTTGGCCAGGCATCCATCTCAGCTTTATCAATTTTTCCTTGAAGGCATTGTTCTTTTTTCTATCCTTTGGTGGTTTTCAGCAAAACCAAGGCCAAGAATGGCTGTTTCAGGGCTCTTCCTGCTCATTTATGGATTAGCCCGGGTTATTGTTGAATTTGTTCGTGAGCCAGATACGCAGTTGGGCTTTATTGCGTTTGATTGGCTGACTATGGGGCAGTTGTTGTCTTTGCCGATGGTGGCATTGGGCATTTTCTTTATGGTGTGGGGCGCTCGACAATATCCGCTGGTGGATGGTATGAACAGTGATGATGCGCTCTGGTTGAAAAAACAGACAAAGGCTGGATCGAAGAAAAAATGAAACAGTATCTGGAATTATGCCAGCGCATTGTGGATGACGGTGTCTGGATTGAAAATAAACGAACGGGTAAGCGTTGCCTCACCGTAGTGAATGCAGACCTCGAATACGATGTGGCTGGCAATCAGTTTCCTCTGATCACAACCAGAAAAAGCTTCTGGAAAGCAGCCATTGCGGAACTTCTGGGCTATTTACGGGGCTATGACAGCGCTGAACAATTCCGTGCTATTGGTTGCAATACCTGGAATGCGAATGCCAATGAAAACGACAGCTGGCTGGCGAACCCGAACCGTAAAGGTGAGGATGATATGGGACGTGTTTACGGAGTACAGGCGAGAGCCTGGAAAAAACCGGAAGGCGGTCATGTTGATCAGTTACGTAAAATCGTCGATAACCTGAGTCAGGGTATAGACGACCGTGGTGAGATATTGACGTTTTATAATCCTGGCGAGTTTGACCTTGGGTGTTTGCGCCCATGTATGCACACCCATACCTTCTCTCTTTTGGGAGATACACTGTATTTGACGTCTTATCAGCGCTCCTGTGATGTGCCTCTTGGGCTGAACTTTAATCAGGTTCAAGTGTATGCGTTACTTGCCATCATGGCGCAAATTACCGGGCATCAGCCTGGTAAGGCGTACCATAAAATCGTGAATGCGCATATTTATGAAGATCAGCTGATGTTAATGAAAGAAGTTCAGTTGAAAAGGGAGCCTTATCCATCGCCTCAATTCAGTATAAATCCTGATATAAAGTCTCTGGAAGACATAGAGAGCTGGGTGACAGTGGATGATTTTGAGGTTACAGGCTACCAGCATCATGAGCCAATAGCTTACCCGTTTTCTGTTTAATGGGTTACTGATACATTATTACCTCCTCTTTGATGTGCTCGAAGGGGAGAGAAAAAGCTCCTTTAACCTATTCCTTGTTACTGATTTGTATACCTCTTTATCGATTACCCCCCTTGTGGTTCTGTCGATTTTGTATCTTGGAATACCTGTGTTGAGCTGCTGAATTTGTACGTGACCAGCCTGAACCAGAAAGTGCTCTGGAATCAGTTCTGATTTTTTAAGCGTATGATTGGTTTTATCAGCATATTCTTGCACTAACATTGTTTGCATCATGGTCTCGAAGATGCCAGTTCGATCCTTGTTACTCTTACAGCCATCAAAAATATCGATATTTAACGTTCTTAGTAGTTTGAATCTCGACTCTTGAATTCAAGTAATAAATACATAACCCATAACTTTTCTTACATCAATCCCAGTTAACTCTTTGAAAGCCTCATAAGGTGTTTTGTAGTCAAGGCATTTTCTAGGTCTATTATTCAGCTTATCAACCGCTATGATGACTTCTTTTTCTGTAACGTTATTAAGCTCCATCGACTTGGGGAAATACTGCCTGAGTAGCCCATTAGCATTCTCATTCTGACCTCTTTCCCAAGAGTGATACGGAGCAGCAAAGTAACTGTCACACTTCAACGCTT
>NZ_LUTV01000005.1:451725-472353 GCF_001646945.1 Endozoicomonas ascidiicola | reverse complement strand
TACGTCGGACGGTTACGTTTTTTACTGTGCTGATGATGGGTTCGACAAGCCGGGGCTTTATCTGAGTATCGTTCGATAACCCAATCATCAAGTGCGAGAGTGATCGGCTCATCTGTTGGGGCTTTTGARCAYACMAGTCGGATCAAACGACACGCCAARTGYTTCCATCGCCACTTACCGTGTGAGATCCAGTGATGATAGCTACTCCAGACGCATTGATAGTCGATGGACAATAGTGCCTGTGTAACAAAACCGTCCCCTGAAAGCATGCAACCAAAGAGCAGTTCGCAGAACGTTGGTACTGCAGTTGGTGATAGTGCTCTGGCTAGAAAGGTTGTATAAAAAGCGAGCTCCCGGAGGATTGTTCGATGATCTGAAGTGAGCATGGCAGCCATCTCAAACTTGGTGGTTGGGGATGGTTGCTTTTTAGCTGATTATTCGATTGCTGTTGAACTATTGTGCTTTGAGAACTCTAAAGTCGAGAAAGGCTCCGATCATCGTTCGGAGCCTTTCGTCATCTTTATCGTCTGGTCATACGACGTACAAGCGCGAGTAACAGGATAGCCAGCAACAATACAACGCCCCAGCAAACCCAGACAATCGCCGTAGCATTAGCGACCAAGTCCGCAGGCTTCATGCTGCTAACACTCTGCATTCTCGATGAGGTGATCCCTTCTTCAAGAACAATGTCAGAAATCCCATCGCCGTTAACATCCGGCAACTGGGCAAAGAAGTTCACCTGTGCTTGCCAGTTTTTGTATTCCTGAACGCCAGACGTCAGTGGGTATTTATCAATAATACTGTCGTTCAAATCCACAACGGGGTTGCCATCACGATCTTTAGGAACAATGTTCACCAGACCATAACTTAAGTCAGAAATGGTCCAGGCAAATCCTCCGACATAACTGGTCGCAGAAAAACTGTACAAACGAGTTTCATCGGAGAGATCCAGTGGCTCATAACCTGTTTCCTCGGAACCCAGCTCAATAGAAGTGATACGATCGAGCGGCGGGCGCAGTGAGTTGTAGGTGAAACGCAGACCCGAAAAACGTGGGAAGTAATCATCGCCTTTTACCTGCCAGGCGAAGGACATTACTTCCATCAAGCCACGGATTTCCTGCGCCGTCATCCACACTTTCATTAATGGATATCCCGGCTGATCATCCGGTCCAACACCCAGAGGTTGAAGGCGGAAAATATCAGACACTGACTGAATACCCGATTCACCGGCCATCATATCGTCACGAATCAAACTATTGGTTGTGAGCGCAATATCACTGCCGCTGGCATAACGAATGGCATCGGCCACCAGATTACCAAGCGCATGATCGGCATAATCTCTGGTCAGAGTTTCAGGGGTTTGAACCAGCGGCTGATCAAAAGAAAAATCACCAGTCATGACTTCCTGGTTGATCAATGTTTTAAACCTATCGACCTGGTCGGTCACTGCAGACTTACCAACGGTGCTGTCATCAATTTTATGAAGCTGATACTGCTTCACACGAACATCGCCAGTGTCGCTTACCACCAGATTCAACTCACCCAGAAAACGGGTATCAGAGCCGGCCTGAACAATGGCTGTGCCATTTTCCATAATGGGTTCAAACAGCGGTGTATGACTGTGGCCACCGACGATAACATCAATACCTGACACTTGACGGGCATATTCAACTTCTTCGCCACCCCAGCTGCCATCTTCCATTTTGATCACGCCACTGTGGGACATCAGAAGAACGACATCTGCCTTTTGCTCATCTCTCAAGAGCTTAACCATCTCTTTCGCTGTCGCTATCTGATCAGCGAATACCGATGGGTTGTGATCCGGAGCCAGTACTTCGGCGGCATCTCTGCCCATCAAACCAAACAGGCCAAAGCGAACGCCATTCTTTTCAATAATCATCCACGGGAGAATGGTGCCATCTTCCTGAAGGTGTTTTTGAGCTTCAGGCAACGTCAGGTTAGAAGACAGTATTGGTGGTAGCTCATCAAGGTGATTTTTAGCGGCCTCCAACATCATGGAGACACCATCGGAACGAAAATCAAACTCGTGATTGCCCAGAGTGATGGCATCGTAACCCAACTGTTTCATCAACCGGAGTTCAGGCGCATGCTTACGGTACAGTGTATGGAACAATGTGCCCTGACTGATATCGCCACCGTCCAGCAATAGCACCGGCTGATCGCCCAATGCGTTGCGACGCTCATCAATCAGAGTGGCCAGACGTGCCACGCCGCCAATGGTCTGATCGTCATTAATCGTATTCGGGGTGTATTCGGAATTGGGGCCAAAACCCAGCAGGCGAGACTGCCAATCATTGGTGTGCAATATGGAGAATTGGGTTTCTTTCGCTTTCACTTCCTGGGGCACAAGGAATGGTGATATCACCAGGCCGAGAAGGAGAAGTAATCGAGTCATCATTGTCATTATTATTATCGCTTTGCGGCTGCTCAAAAGTGGTTACAGATCGTTTCGGCAGTGTACCTTCAGAAGACCATCGTCGCAAAAGAAACAGGCATCATCAGAGAGTTGCTAATTGCCAAATCAAACGGCATGATAACGAATTCTCCAGATACACCATTCCGATTGTGAAAGAAGATATTTCCTCCAGCCCACCTTCTGCTTTTCAGTTTGAGCCAATTGGTGTTATTCGCTCCTGTTATCGTCAGAAATTCGGTATTCCACGCCAGCCGGGTATTGTCACCGCGGCTGAAGCCACACTGGAACTGTTGCCGCCTTATAATCAGGAAAATCTGGTTCGTGGTCTGGATGGTTTTTCCCATATCTGGGTTCATTTTATTTTCCATCAAACCATGGATGAAGGCTGGCGCCCAACCATTCGGCCACCCAGGCTCGGCGGTCGCCAGAGAATGGGGGTATTCGCCACCCGCTCCACTCATCGCCCCAATCCCATTGGGCTTTCTGTGGTTGAGTTAAAAGGCATTGAATCCGGTAACGGCAAGCTCAAATTACATCTGGCCTCGGCAGATTTGCTGGATGGCACGCCGGTGATCGATATCAAACCCTACCTTCCCTACGCCGATGCTCTGCCCCACGCCAAAGGTGGTTTTGCGCCGATCCCCATGCAAATGGCGGATGTTGAATTTACCGATGAGGCCATGAACCAGTGTCTGCACTATGAAAAACGCACTGGACGAAACCTTGTGCTGTTAATCGAGCAAGTGCTAGGACAGGACCCCCGCCCGGCGTATTTGAGAGAAACCTCAGAACGCCGGCACGGCACAGCCCTTTGGGATATTAATGTGGTGTGGGAATACACGGGGCACCACTTTCTGGTGAAAGGGCTTGAGTCTCTGAGCTCAAAAAAAGAGATGGATAAATAATGATTATTCCCTGGGAGATGCTGGAGCCAGAAACACTGACCAATTTGATTGAAGAATTTGTCAGTAGAGATGGAACGGATAATGGCTATGATGAATCCTTAGCCAGAAAAGTAGAGCGGGTGAAATCAGTGCTTAAATCCGGAGAGCTGGTGATTGTTTTTGATCAGGAGAGCCAGACGCCTAACCTATTACCAAAAGATCAGGCGAATCTTTTACCCAGTGAATTCGAATAGCCCGCTTACCACTTGGCGCCATTAATAAATCCTTTTTCTCCCTCCTTTTGAATGTAGGATTTTTCAAGGGGGGTACTTTCTCTGTTAAGCACCTCATTCCTATGGGGAAAACGACCAAACATATAAATCATTTGATAATGTTGAAATCCTTTTTCCATTGCCTTTAAAAAGGCATAAGGTGTTGATGCGTTTTCATTCAGCGCTTTCAAGTATTCAATGGATTTCACCTGTGAATCAAGGTGCTCGTGGTGCATCATTGGAAAGACAACAAATAATTGCTGATATCCCGTGAAATAGTGTTTATAGAGTTTTTTCTCAAGATTTATTTCAGCAGCAACCCGCCCAAGGGCATCATGAGCATAGGCGCGCTCACTTCCTCTGAACATATTTCGACTGAGCTGGTCTGTCAAAATAATATATGCGAGGTTATCAAAAGGGTTTTCAGAAACATTCCATTGATGCTGACCGGCAACTACCTGATCATACAAACCAAGAAAATTCTCCCGACTGGCTTGATCAACCACTTTACTACCACTGGTGCCCTCAGGGCCGTGAGGAAACCACTTTTCATTGTAACGACCCACACCACCGCGCTGAATATCCAGCTCCCATTCTTCAAACCAGAATCGCAGCACTTTGAGCGCGTCCGGGTGAGTCTGGCTCAACCAGGTCTGAGTATTTTCATTAGTTGGGGAATGCTGTTCCAAGTGCCATTCAGCACCGAAGACAGCAGCAGCTGTCAGACAGGCGGCCAAAAAGAAGTAAGTAAATGAAGGATGCTTCACATCCTTGAAGAGTAAACCCATGAAAAACCTCATTTATTCTATTTATAAGTGGTTAGGCTAATAGATTGAGTTTTAGTTCCAGATCGTACTCAGAGGTTACATTTTCGCAGCTGCTCACCGTAGTTGCTGGCTCGCCGCTTTACCGAGCTGGCCGTCGCTAACAACCAGGATTTCTTTTTATAACTGCCCTTACGGTAGCCATACCAGCCTTCGTGATAATTTAAATATTGATGGTCCGCCGCCCAGAGCGATGTACCATTCACCTTGCGAGATTTGTGGGTGTACCAGCCAATAAAATCGATGGAATCACCAAAATCTTCACGGCTGGAGAAAAAGCCGCCGGCTTCATCAAGGTACTCTTCCCATACTGGATCTTGAGCTTGCGGATATCCATATGCACTCGAATTTCGTGGTAATGGAATGAACAGAAACCATGGCCGGGGCGGGCGAACATCATGACGAAAGGAGGATTCCTGATGCATGATGGCCATCATAATCTGAATTGGGGTACCCCAGCGATCATTGGCTTTTTTGGCGTCTTTATACCAGCCGCGCTTTTCTTTGAAAATACTGCATAAATTACTGGGTTTGGCGGGCGGCCTTGTGCTGGCACAGCCTGTCAGAAAGACCACCGTTATCAGAACAATCCACCATCTGTGAGTTGCAGCTTTCACTCGCCCCATGCCTCTCGCATTTTTATAAAATCTTCCTCGGTATAGACCTTTACACCGAGCTTTTCGGCTTTTGCCAGCTTCGATCCGGCCTTTTCACCTGCTAGCAGAGCCGAGGTTTTTGCAGAAACTGAACCCGTTACCTTGGCACCCAATCTTTGCAGAATCTCTTTACCTTCATCCCGGGTCATAGACGTCAATGAACCAGTAAGAACCCAGATTTCACCAGACAATGGTTGACTATTCCCGCCACTGACAGGAGCCACGATTTCCCACTCTACCCCTTTAGCCAGCAGAGATTCAATCACTTCACGATTATGTGCCTGCTGAAAGAATTTTTCGATATGCCCCGCCACAATCGGGCCAACATCATCGACGGTTTGAAGGTCTTCACTGTTTGCCGCCATCAGTTTGCTCAAATCCTGATAATGACCAGCCAACCCCTGAGCCGTGGCTTCACCCACTTCGCGAATGCCAAGCGCATAAATAAAACGAGACAATGTGGTTTTTCGGGCGGCCTCCAGCCCATTAATTAAATTCTCTGCAGACTTTTTCCCCATACGCTCAAGCCCGGAGACTTCATTAACCGTCAGCGAGAAAAGATCAGCTACGGTTTTTATTAGCTGCCGATCCACCAGCTGTTCAACCAGCTTATCTCCAAGGCCATCGACGTCCAAAGCCTTACGGGATGCAAAATGTTTAATGGCTTCCTTGCGCTGTGCAGAACAATAAAGTCCGCCAGTGCAACGCACCAGAGCTTCTTCCCTTTCCACTTCAGAATCACATACCGGACAACGGAGAGGCATAACAATATCCCGAACAGTTTCGGGCCGCTGAGAATGAACCACTCTGCTGACTTTGGGGATCACATCACCGGCTCGGAGGATGACAACCTGATCACCGATTTTAATATCCAGTCGTTTGATTTCGTCCATATTGTGAAGCGTGGCATTACTGACCGTCACACCACCGACAAACACCGGTTCAAGGCGAGCTACCGGAGTAATAGCCCCAGTTCTGCCCACCTGGAACTCCACATCTTTGAGTGTCGTTACCGCTTCCTGTGCAGGGAACTTACGAGCAATGGCCCAACGGGGAGCCCGAGCCACAAAACCAAGGGACTGTTGCTGAGCCAGTGAATTTACTTTATAGACAATGCCGTCTATTTCATAAGGCAGGCTTTCACGCTTTTCAGCCATCGCCGTGTAATAGTCTTCACAGGCCTGAACACCGCTTACGACTTTGAGCTCCGGGCTGACTCTTAAGCCCCATGTTTTGAACCGCTCAAGAATCTCGCTGTGTTTTTGTGGTAATTCACCACCTTCCACAATGCCGGCACTGTAACAATAAATAGTCAGTGGACGTTTTGCTGTAATGCGGGAATTTAACTGACGAAGGCTGCCCGCCGCCGCATTCCGAGGATTTACGAATACTTTCTCATCTTTGGCTATCGCCTGCTTATTTAACCGTTCAAAGCCGGCTTTGGGCATATAAACTTCACCACGCACTTCCAATCTCTGAGGCCAGTCATTACCCAACAAGCGCAGTGGTATAGACTCAATAGTGCGAATATTCTGAGTGATATCTTCTCCGGTTGTGCCATCCCCACGAGTCGCTGCACGAATAAAAAGACCATTCTCGTACAATAGACTGACGGCAATACCATCCAGCTTAGTTTCACAGGCGTATTCAATGTCATCACTGGTTTTGAGACGCTCTTTAATACGACGGTTGAAATCAGCCTGGTCTTCCGCATCAAAAGCATTATCAAGAGAGAGCATGGGCAGTTCATGTCGAATCTGACCAAATGCCTTTAGAGGTGCACCACCCACACGCTGCGTGGGCGAATCCGTAGTGACCAGATCCGGATGTTCCTTTTCTAGCTGTTTAAGTCGGGTGAACAAACGATCATATTCGCTGTCCGGCACCTCTGGTTCATCTAAGACATAATAACGGTGGTTGTGACGATTAAGCTGTTCCCGAAGCTGCTGGACTTCCTGTTCAATGGATTCGAGAGAAGGTGTATCTGAAGAAGGGGGAATACTCATGGAACTCATTTTACAGTAGGTCGGTTTTCAAAGAGAAAGCCGACAATATAGATTGTCGCGAAACCCTCTAACCCTGATGCTTCGGGTATGCATTCCCACGCTGGAGCATGGGAACGAGTTGGTTGAGAGTTTTACGACACCCTCGATCAATGGGAAGGTTGTGTCGCCAGACGCTTGCGCTCGTATTCACGAATACGCTGACGACAGTGTTCCAGTGTTTGCTGAGTCATCACACTGAACTGCTCATCCTTCAATTCACCGCCCAGGTCGAGAGCCAGACGTCTTGCTGTCTCTTCCATCAGAGCAAAAGCCTGCATGGGCTTTTCAGGGCCAGGAAGGCTCATAAACATACTGAGGGCTGGCGTTTCAGTGGCTTCGAGATTATTAATATCGAACGTACCGGGCTTAACGCCATTCGCCATACTGAAGAGAATCTTGCCAGTACCATCACTGTTGGAATAACGATGGAAGATAGACATATCGCCATAGCGCATACCCGATGAGAGCATGGCCTGCATCAGTTGCTCACCGGAGAAAAACACACCGGCACGGGAGAGCACGTTAATCACAATAACTTCACTGGCCGCTGGGCGATCTTTCAGTTTTTCCGGTTTGCTGGTTTCCAGCTTTAACTCAGTCTGTTGATGAGCAGGCCCCTCAGACACACGCTCTTTTTGCAGAGTCTCGCCATCTGCTTTTTGGGCCCTTAGGCTATCATCCGCTGAGATAGAATCTCTATTCGACACGTTTTCACTCCCTGAAGTGTTCTTTGATGAGACATCCAGATTCATCAAAACAGGTGGTACAGGCTCGTCTATTTCCACAGTACTCAAATAGCCAGAGTTGTCTGACGACGTTTTAACCTCTGAGCGTTCAACACGAGCTGAAGGTGCATTTTGAGTAGTCGTGGGAGCCGCCTTTACCGGTGCTGGCTTTGCTGCTCTACTCTCATAGTTATCATCAGCGCCATCATCCGCTGAAAAACTAGGCTCCATGCGCTCTCGAGTCACTTCCCTGCTGGCAAGTGAACGGGCGCCACCATTGGGTAGCTCACTGGAAAAATCATCATCACCACCATTGACCTCTTCCAGACCAAAGTTCAGCTCAGACGACCGTTTTCTGGCCAGCCGCATCCTGCGATAGCCATCAGCGAGTACGCCGATGATTACCAGTATTCCTATCAGTATTAGCCAATCTCGCAGATCCATATACCTGCCTGTTCCATAAAGCTCTAGACAACGATGTTATTGCAATATCATGCAATAAACTTAACGTTGCAATATATCAATAAATACGCAATAAATTAAGCAAAGACATCAAGGTATATATACCCATTTATCGCCGCACCCTTCTATAGTTCGGCCATTGCCGCCGCTTGTTCAATATCAACAGAGACTGGACGGGATACACCAGGCTCGTGCATGGTTACTCCGACAAGCTGACTGGCCGCCTGCATGGCGATTTTGTTATGGGTAATGTAGACGAATTGCACCTTTTCGCTCATTTCAGACACCATCCTCGCATAACGACCCACGTTGGCATCGTCCAACGGTGCGTCCACCTCATCCAGCATACAGAAAGGTGAAGGATTGAGTTGGAAGATAGCAAAGACCAAAGCAATCGCCGTCAGTGCTTTTTCACCGCCAGAGAGCAGATGAATAGTGCTGTTCTTCTTGCCTGGGGGCTGAGCCATGATAGCGACGCCGGTATCCAACAGGTCTTCACCGGTGAGTGCCAGGTACGCCTGACCACCACCAAACACCCTTGGGAATAATTCCTGAAGACCAGAGTTTACTTTATCAAAGGTAGACTTAAATCGTTGTCTTGTTTCCTTATCGATTTTCCGTATCGCATTTTCCAGCGTATTCAGAGCTGATTCCAAGTCATCATTTTGCGCATCAAGGTAACGCTTCCGTTCAGACTGTGATTCGTATTCTTCAATTGCTGCCAGATTGATCGCCCCCAGTCGTTCGATTCTGGAAGCAATGCGCTCCAACTCTTCTTCCCACTGGGATTCTGAAGCCTCCTCCGGCAAATTTTCCAGAACCGTTTCGAGATCAAACTGATCCTCTTTTAACTGATCTGCCAGTGTCGTGCGACGAACCTGCATGCCCTGCCAATCCATACGAAGCTTTTCCAATCGCTCGCGAACTTTCTGCGCTTCCTGCTCAGCTCCGTGACGAATCTTTTCTCCGGCACGAATCCGTTGCTCAACATCTTCCAGCGCAATGCGCGCCTGCTGCATGCGTTCTTCTTCTTCAAGACGACGACCCAGCAATTCTTCCAGCTGCGCTTTCAACTCACCTTCTGGCGAATTGGATTCCGACACCGACTCCAGCAGAAACTCTTTACGCTCACGAAGCTTGGTGGCTTGCTGACTCAAACGTTCAATAGCCGCTTTTAAAGACGCTATCTGAGTGTTAATAGACTGTTGTCGTAAAGCCAGCTGATGAGCGCGTTCTTTATCAAACCGTGCCTGATGACGAACCTCTTCCAGCCGCTTCTGCAATGTCTCTTTCTGCTCCTGCAATACTTCCCGACGTTCAATGTCGTCTTCCATATTGTCGAGCGCTTCCTGCAGGCGCATTCGGGATTCGCCAATCACTTCCTGCTCAAGCTGATACTGTTCCCGCGCTTCCTGAAGCTCGCTGTCTAATCGACGACGACGTTCGGCAAACTGTTCAAGTCGCACTTTACGGGCACCGAGGTCAGCCCTTACTTCGCCCTGAGTTCGGTTCAAACCGGACAATTGCTTTTGCAGTTCTTCCCGTTGTCCTTCCTGTTTTTCCAGTTCTGCTCTCGCCGTTGTCAGCTGTGCTTTCAGTGATTGGCTGCTGTCTTCCAGCGTGATGATCTTTTCCGCCAGCGCTTCCATCTCTTTCTGTCGCTCAAGCACACCGGCGTGACTGTCCACACCTCGGCTGACACGCAACCAGTTGGAAGATAACCAGATACCTTCCTGAGTAATGATGGATTCACCCGGTTGCAGTTTTGTCCGCAACGCCATGGCAACACTCAGGGACTCTGCGGCGTACACACCTGCCAAGAGAGTCAGTGCATCCTGACCACTTTGAATTTTCTCCGCCAGCAGCGGTAACTCACTTAATGAAGGGTTGTGCTGTTGTTGGCCTGCAGCTTCCAGTAATACCAGCGAGCCCTGTTCCAAACCATTCAGCGCTTCTGACACCGGATCAAGACTGTCCACACAAACCGCCTGCAGACTGTCGCCCAACACCGTTTCAACGGAGCGTTCCCAGCCGTTTGCTACCTGTAACTTATCCATCAGACGGCTGTTGTCTGTCAGACCCTGCTGCTCAAGCCACTCGATTGTGCCGGTATCTTCATTCATGGATGCTTGATGCAGCGCTTCCAATGATGCATGGCGACCACGCACCATACTCAGCTCATCACGGTTGCTGTCCAGCTCGGCGGTGAAATTTTGAGACTGCTCACGGTATTTCTCCAGCGCTTCTGAACACTCTTCGATACGCATCTCGACTGTTTCGGAGGTCAATTCCAATTCTGTGAGCTTTTCGGAGAGAATCGTCAGTTCTTCGAGATCCTCATCACCACCCAGAGCTGAGGCTTCTTCTCTTAAACGGCTTTCCCGTTCCTGCAAACGCCCCATCACTTGTTCAGCATGATTAATACGGGACTGCTCGACTTCAGCCACCCGTTTGGGCTCATGGGATTTCTGGTTAAACTGATCCCACTCCCGCTGCCAGCGCTGCATATTGTCTTCAGCCTGCGCCAATACATCGCCAGAATCCGCTTCCTGATCCTGCAACATGGCCAGCTCCGGTTCCAGCTCAATCAGCTCTTCCTGAAACGCTTCCAGTTGCTGCTGATCATCCGCCAGTTGCTCCCGGGCTTCTTCCCAGTTTTGTTCTACCTGTCGCAGGTCACTGCTTAATTCTCTGGCGCGCTCTTCCCGGTGCTGCAATGTCTGCTCAACCCGGGTGACTTCATTACCGGTGGCATAATAACTGGATTGGGTTTCGTGGAATCGATCGCTCAGCTCCATCTGCTGCACACGATCATCTTCCATGGCTGCATCGGCAGAACGCTGTTGGCTGATCGCCGCTTCCAATTGAACTTCAAACTCGCGAATCGCGCGTTCCTGGGATTCGGCGCCTTCATTAATGGTTTGCCAGCGCAACGCTTGCAGCTGCGCCTTTTTCAGTCGTTCTTCGGCTTTGAATTCTTTGTATTTTTCTGCCGCTTGCGCCTGTCGCTGCAAATGGCCAAGCTGACGGCCGAGCTCATCCCGAAGGTCGGTCAGACGTTCGAGATTCTCATTGGTTCGGCGAATACGGTTTTCCGTTTCCCGACGACGCTCTTTATAGCGGGAAATACCGGCGGCCTCTTCAATAAAGACACGAAGCTCTTCCGGCTTGGACTCGATAAGATTGGAGATAATACCCTGTGAAATAATGGCGTAACTTCTCGGGCCCAGACCGGTGCCCAGAAAGATATCCATAATGTCTTTACGGCGACATTTGCTGCCATTGAGGTAATAGGTGTTTTTGGCATCGGAATTCACAGTTCGCTTAACGGAAATCTCCCGATAAGCTGCGAACTCACCCGTTATGCGTCCTTCATTATTATCAAAAATCAGCTCTACCGCCGCCTGGTTAGCAGGCTTCCGGCTATTGGAACCTTTGAAGATAACGTCGGTCATGGACTCGCCACGCAGGTGTTTGGCGGAAGACTCCCCCATTACCCAGCGTGCGGCATCGATGATATTGGATTTACCACAGCCATTCGGCCCAACAACCCCACACATATTGGAAGGGAAGTGCACCGTGGTGGGATCCACAAACGATTTGAATCCGGCCAGTTTGATGGATTTTAAACGCATCGTTTCCTTTTGCTCTTAACTGTCGGGCCCGTGTTTGACCAGTACTTGATGGTTTCCGCTATCTCTACTTGGGTAAACCAGCCATTACCGTTTTCGTTCCGGGCTCCGGTTCCTTGTTATAGCGATTCGATGTTGAATTTTATACATTACCACAGTTAATAGAAAAGTCGCCTTTTCACTTACGCGAAAAAGCGACTTGATAATTGAGACTGACGATCCGGTGATTAGTTCACTGTTATCCAGTGGGTGAGATCATCAATTTTACCGGGTCTGAAGAGTCTGTACTCACACCATTGGCATGCACTTGATAGTCCGGTGACATCACATCGCCAGACAAACTGAGCCGAGCCGTAATATCCAATTTATCCAGTGAAGACAGCGATTGCCCGCCCATCATCATGGCGCTGCTGTCATCCAGCACAATCTCGCCGGGCAAGTCAGTCAATCTCATGGGAATAGCAGCCACCGGCGGTGAGCCTGGTTGATCAGATGCTCTGGCAAACACAATCACCCGCGCCGTGTCTGGCAGGTCTTTTAGCTCGTCAGAGAGAGCAACCTGCACCCTTACAGAAACCACGGTTTCACCCAGCATGGTTTTTGCCTGATTGATACCCGCGGTCAGGGATTGACGCGCTGTTGGGTCCATTTCAAGGCGAAGTGCTGTCTGCCACGCGGCAACGGCTTCCTGATATTGGCCATTGGAAAATGCATCAATGCCTTTCAAACCCAGAGCAGTGGTGTTTTCGCCATCCTTACTCAAGGTTTGCTGATAAAGCTGACGCACTTCAGGGGTGATGACATTATTCGACGCCAGAAACAGAACCTGAGCCAGTTCCGATGTCACCTGTGGATGACCGTTGCTGACCCGCACCAGTGTACGATAGGTTTTTAACGCTTCGTCCATTTTACCGGTGCGCATATAGTGACTACCAAGCATAAACAGCGCCTGATTATTCTCCGGGCGTTTTTCCACCCAGGATTCCAGAATCTGTTCAATCTGCTCGCTGCTGTGGTCACCCTTTTCCATCACATCAATGACCGCCATTTCCGTTGAAGCCCCCAGACGGAAATAGAGCAAAATAGCCAAGGCAGGAATCAACACGGCTATCATGACAGCCACTGCAGGCTGCTTAAGTTTGGAATACCGGCTGCTGGTTTGAGCAGGGTTTTCCAACTCTTCTGCCAGCTTTTTCTTTAACTCCAGCTTGAGCCGATCGCCTTCTTCTTTTGATAACAGCCCTTGATCAACCTGACTATCAAGATCCGCAATCTGCTCTTTGAAATTCAAAATATTCGCAGTTTCATCATTGATCTGCTCTTGCGGCTCAGTCACCCGGCTTTTCAACAACGGCCAGGCTGCCAGTAGTACTGCAGCAGTAATCATCACCAGAGAAATTAACCAGAACGCCATCATGCCTCTTTCTCCCCGGAAGACGGTTTGCCAGACTCTTCATCGGACTGGAACTGCTGCAATCGACGCTCAAGCGCCCTTTCCTGCTCTTCCGTCAACGCTTCATCAGGCATTGCGTCCTGAGTATTAACAACAGATGGCTTATGTTTTCGTGCCACCATCAGGACCACTATCAGCCCGATCAACAATAAGAAGACTGGCCCCAGCCACAACACCAGATTCACACCGGTCCAGCGTGGTTTGTAGAGCACAAAATCGCCGTAACGAGCCAACATAAAATCAATAACGGTGTCGTTATCCGCACCATCGACCACCATCCGGTGGACTTCACGACGTAAATCCTGAGCGATAGGAGCGTTAGAATCGCCAATCGTCTGGTTCTGACACTTTGGGCAACGCAGCTCATTGGTTAATTCAAAGAACTGCTGTTCCTGTGCGGCATTATCAAACTCATAGGAATCTATGGTGGCGTGAGCGCTGCCCAGAAACAGCAACGCTGTAAACGCAAAGAGAGACTGCATCAACACCTTTTTCATGATGGATCAGCCTCGCTGCTATTCTCACCGCTATTGCTCTGCTTAGCTTGTTCAACCAGAGCCCGGTATTTAGGCTCAATATCGTTTTTCCACACATTGGCATCCACAATGCCCACGTGCTTGTAGCGAATCACGCCCTGATGATCAATCAGATAGGTTTCCGGTGCGCCGTAAACGCCAAGGTTAATCCCTAAAGAACCATCCTGATCATTAATGCTGAAACGATATGGGTCATGAAGTACTTTCAGCCACTTTCTGGCTTCCGGCTGATCATCTTTGTAGTTCACGCCGTAAATGGGCACACCCTTATTAGCGAGATCCACCAGATAGGGATGCTCCACCCGACAAGCCGGACACCAGGTTGCCCACACATTCAGCAGCGCCACTTCTCCCAACAGATCATCACGGGTGACGGTTCTGGCAGGATTTTTCACCGTCGTTAAAGAAAACGACGGCAGCGGACTATCCAACAATGCCGAGGGCAGTTCACCTTTGTTATCGCGAAACAGGGCGATATAAAACATCAGGCACAGGCTCAGGAAAATCGCCAACGGCAGAAACAGCTTTAGACGACGGTTCATGCATTAGCTCCTTTAAGATCCGAGCTGCCTTCACGCCCCTTGTTAAGTACTTTCGAACGCACTTTAAACCGATAGCGACGATCAGAAATAGCCAGAATGCCACCCAGCGCCATCAGTACTGAGCCCGCCCAAATCCAGCGTACAAAGGGTTTGATATGAATACGAACCGCCCAACTGCCATCATTTCCCAATGGTTCACCTAGAGCAACATAAAGATCGCGGGTAATGCCCGGATCCAGATCCGCTTCGGTCATGGGCATGGCCTGTGCGGTATAGACTCGTTTTTCAGGATGCAATACCGTAATTTGGCGACCATGTTCGTACACGGTGATTGAGCCATAATCCGAGGTGTAATTTGGCCCCTGCACCGGGCGAACGCCATCGAAACGGAATTGATAGCCGCTAATGTCTACCGTGTCGCCAGGCGCCATACGAAGATCACGCTGACTGCTGTAGCCGCTGACAATTGCCACACCGACAATAGCAACCGCCAAACCAATGTGTGCCAGCTGCATACCATAATAAGCGGGCTTTAGTCGTTTAAGTGCCACCACAACACCGGATTTCGCCCGGGCATGGCGGGTCTTGTTCAGAAGATCTTTCCCCATGGTCAGAACAATCCAGAACACCAACCCAATAGCCAACACTTCGCTGATCATAAAGCTGTTGCCGTATATCAGGCTGAAAGCCAAACCGCCAATCACACTGGTCAACAGAATCCATCGCGTCTGCTGATACAGCCATTTCACAGAGCCGGTTTTCCAGTTAAGCAACACGCCAGCACCCAGGGCAAAAGCCAGCAGCATCGCCATGGGCACAAACACCGTATTAAAGTACGGAGGGCCTACGGAAATCATGCCCATATCCAGCGATTCCAACAGCAGTGGGAACAGTGTTCCGAGCAGCACCGTTGCACAACTGGCGGTGAGTATAATGTTGTTCACCAATAACAGGGTTTCCCTTGAAACCAGGGTGAACTGCACACGACTGCGGACTTCTGGAGCGCGCAGCGCAAACAGAGTTAAAGAGCCACCGATGACCACCATCAGGTAAATCAAGATAAAGACACCACGTTCAGGATCGTTGGCAAACGCATGAACCGATGTCAGTACACCGGAGCGAACCAAGAAAGTGCCTAACAAACTGAGCGAGAAGGCAAAGATGGCCAACAGCAACGTCCAGCTTTTGAACAGGCCACGTTTTTCAGACACGGCCAGTGAGTGCATTAGCGCCGTTCCCACCAACCAGGGCATCAGGGAAGCGTTTTCAACCGGGTCCCAGAACCACCAACCGCCCCAGCCTAATTCATAGTAAGCCCACCAGCTGCCCAGAGAAATTCCGAGCGTCAGGAAAACCCAGGCCGCTGTGGTCCATGGACGCGCCCAGCGAGCCCAGGCACTGTCGAACTGTCCGCCAATCAATGCAGCAATAGCAAAAGCAAACGCAACAGCAAAACCGACGTAACCCATGTAGAGCATGGGAGGGTGAACAATCATGCCAAAATCCTGCAATAGCGGATTCAGGTCAGCACCGTCTTGCGGCGGAAAAGGTAAAATACGATTGAAAGGACTGGATGTGAGCAAAGTAAACAACAACAGCCCAACAGACACCATGCCCATCACCGACAACACGCGAGCCGATAATTCCGGTGGCAGTCGATAACTTTTTAAGGCAACTGCTGCCATCCAGCCTGCCAGAATCAAAACCCACAACAGCAGCGAACCTTCGTGCCCGCCCCAGGTGGCTGTGATTTTATATTGCAGCGGTAACAGGCTATTGGAATGTTTTGCTACGTAGTCAACGGAGAAGTCGTCAGTAACAAAAGTCCAGATCAGACAACCGAATGAAAACGCGACAAAAACAAAGAATCCCCACGTCAGGGGACGAGCCTGATTCATTAAACGCAGGTTACCGTTGAAGCTGCCCCACAACGGTAAAATACTCAACAACAGACTAAGACACAAAGCGATGGACAGCGCCAGCAAACCAACTTCAGCCACCATTATTCAGACTCTCCAGTTGCTGCACTTCCAGCTCCCGTGCGGAGGTTTGAAGCTCTTGAGATGAAGAGCCTGGCGATGAATAGCCCGGATGGGCATCATCAATGGCTTTCTGTACTTCCGGCGGCATGTAGTTTTCATCGTGCTTTGCCAGCACTTCAGAGGCGGTAAACACACCCTCTTTATTCAGCATCCCGGTTGCCACAATGCCGGAACCTTCGACAAACAAATCTGGAAGAATACCGTCGTATAATACGGTCACCTCACCGGCACCATCGCTGATGCGGAAACTCACCTGCAAGCTTTCAGTATTACGTTCCACCGATCCGGGCACCACCAATCCGCCACCGCGAACCCGTTGGCCTGTGGGCGCTTCACCGGATTCCATTTGTGCGGGCGAGAAGTAATGATTGATGTTTTCCTGCAACGCAAACAGCATCAAGGTAACGGCAGCGCCGACACCCAGCAGTAGCAACAATACTAGAATCAAACGCTGTTTACGGACTGCGTTCATTGCGCACCTCTGCCGTCTTGCAATAAAGAGCTTTCTGTTATTGAGGACATCTTCCCGACACCTTTCGCTAATCGTTCCTGCCGTCGGATACTGGCAATCACTTTTCGTTTGGCCATCATAGGGGATAACACATTATAAATAACCACCAGCAGGCCAACTGCATAGGCGCTCCATACGTAGAAGCCATGCCCATCCATTGCCAGAAATTCAGACCAGTTTTCGAAATACAACACTGCCGATTACTCCCCCACCAGCGCTTTCACCCAGCGGGTTTTCTTTTCACGACTGAGGATTTCAACCCGCAGCCGCAGAAACATCACCAGAGTAAAGAACAGATAAAAACCAAGAATGGCAAGCAACAGCGGCCACAGCATTTCCGGTGCCATGGAAGGCTTCTCCGTCAACTTCAGGGTCGCACCCTGATGCAGGGTGTTCCACCAGTTCACGGAATACTTAATGATCGGAATATTCACCACCCCCACCAAACTCAAAATGGCGCAGGCTTTAGCCGCCACTTCGGAGGTTTGAATGGCGCCTCGCAGAGCGATGATACCAATATAGAGGAACAACAAAATCAACATGGAGGTAAGACGTGCATCCCACACCCACCAGGTTCCCCAGGTCGGTTGCCCCCAGATGGCGCCGGTAGCGAGAGACAAAATACAGAACGAGGCACCAATGGGCGCCATCACTTTCAGCGCCATGTCAGCCAGTTTGATGCGCCAGATCAGCAAAACGGCCGCCGCCGTTGCCATCATCATATAGATAGCCTGGGCAAGGAATGACGCCGGAACGTGAATGAAAATAATCCGGTAACTGTTGCCCTGAAGATAATCCGGAGGCGTGAACGCCAACCCCCAGATCAGAGCAACAACGAGGGATAACAACGACGTAATCTGCAGCCAGGGCAGCCACTTACCGCTGATATCGTAAAACCACTTGGGAGATCCCAACTTATGAAAAAAAGTCCACTTCATCATCTTGTTCTTTGTACAGATGCATACTGTCCGATATTTCCACAAAATAGAAAATACCACTGCGACACAATGCGGGAAATCCAGCTGTATTTCAACAGATTGACTAAATCATGACATTGTTCAAAATCAATACAATAAGGGAATCACTCACTTACCACCCTTAGAGCGCCCGCAATGGCAAGAGGTGCAAGACACAGACCTGACAGGAGGAACACGCACAACCATAAAAGATGGCCGTTCCAAGGCAACCCCTGAGCTGCAGCATTCACTGCGCCAGTTGCAAAAATCAGCACTGGTATATAAAGAGGCAGAGAAAGCAGGGTCAGCAGAACACCGCCTCGTTGAATACGCACGGTTAATGCCGCGCCAATAGCACCTGCCAGACTTAACACCGGCGTTCCCAGAAGCAGCGTTAATGCTAAAGGAAAAATACCTTCACCCGGAAGATGTAACATAACAGCAAGCAGTGGTGCCATGACGGTCAGGCAGAAACCACTGGTTAACCAATGACTGAAAACTTTAGCCAACACCAACATCGCTAATGGGTGCGGTGACATCAGGAGTTGATCCAGGGAGCCATCATCCTGATCACTTTTAAACAGCGAATCGAGTGACATCAATACCGACAACAAAGCACCAATCCAGATAATTCCGGGCGCCAGTTGCGACAATACGTCTTTATCCGGTGCAATCCCCAGTGGAAACAACGACGCCACCATTAAGAAAAACGCCATGGGGTTAATAATCTGGCCGGGCGAACGAAATGCCAGAGTAAGATCCCGTCGTATCAGCGCCAGACACGCAGCACCACCTCTCATGGACTGCTGTTCAATATTCATCATCGAAAACCTCCAGAGCATCTCCGGCAAAGTCTTCAAGCTTTAATTTGCGCAGATTTCCTTTATGGTCTGAAAGCGGCTGATGACTGGTAATCAACACCATGCCACCGTTGGTGGCATGCTCATCAATCAAACTTTCCAGCCATGCAACACCATCAATATCAATGGCGGTAAACGGTTCATCCAGAATCCAGAGCTTTGCTTTGCTGGCGATCAGACAAGCAAACGTCACTCGTCGTAATTGTCCGGCGGAAAGGTGACTGCAGGGAATATCTTCGTAGCCATAAAGGCCAACCTGCCCTAATGCTGCAAACAATACTGACTCAACCGGCTGGATGTTTTTCAGCTGAAGGCGCCAGTGCATATTTTCCAGAGGCGATAGATCCATTTTCACGCCAGGTTTATGACCCAGGAAAAAACTGGCAAGACGAAAGTCCGCGTACACAGAAGAGAGAGGAAGGTCGTTCCAGAAAATATCACCACGGGCATGGGAAGACAGCCCCGCAATAATCCGCAGCAATGTAGTTTTGCCTGCGCCGTTTCGGCCCTCTATCTGAAGAACGTCTCCGGGGGAAAGCTGGAATGAGAGGTTATGGAACAGCAAACGTTCGTCTCTCTCACAGCTGAGCTGGCTAACTTTTAACAATCAATCCCCCCGTAGACAATACTGTTAAATAATTTTCTCCGGATTATACATAAAATAAAAAAATGTACTTCATCGCAAACAGTATCGTCTGTCACTCAATTACTTTTCTCAAAAACAATAAACTGCATTATGAAAGGGGAGGCTCACCTAACATTTCCACTCTTAGTCGTGCCAATAATGTAATCCCCCAAATATCTGATGATCTTCGCAGCTTCAATATGTTCAGGATCAATGACTTCTTCGGAAGCCTTAAACTCTATAGTTTCTTCTTCCCTCTTTATGGCTAACTTTTCGTGATTGACCAATCTGTCACAAAAATCAAAAAGCATATTTGCAGGAATAACGCCATCATCGCTGTATTTTTGACCAACTTCTTCCAGCTCTCGATGAAGGTCATCAAAAGAACTCTTATACTCAAGCATCTTTATAAAGATTCCTTTCTGCATAGGCACAATTGTCTCTCGAGTGTATTCTTCAGCTGCCAACAGCCTTTGCTGGTGAAATTCATCAAACTTGCTTCTATGCTCTAACATCCTTTCAAAGATTTCCAGCTGACCATTAACTGAACTGTAAAACTCAAAAAACTGTTCATTGCTCCCCTTATACAGCCCCAAACTATACGACTTGTTAAGCATACCGTAGATTATCTGTTGCCTTTCCAAAACAACATTTCCCAGGCATTTTTGGGAGAGCTCAAGGTCAGCTAAAGCATCAACCCTGATTTTCAAATTTGCTTTTTCAGCCGCTAGATCATTAGTCGAAAAATGAGGCACTAAAAGCAATTTTCTAAGTTCAATCAATCTGTCATGGATATCAACCTCGCTCAATTTAGAAAGCTGAGTAGTATCCTCTTTAGTAAGCTCTACGCTTTTTGAAAGTATGGCTATTGGCTCTACTGCCTCAGCGAGCCTCAATCCTGATCGAGAAAGTTGAGGTTGCGAGCCTGGGCGTGAAATTATAGTGTCACCCACCTTCACTGTAGTTCTAGTGTAGTGCCCCGTTCTTTTTGCTGCTTAAGCGGCAATTAGCTCGAACTACCTTCTCCAGTATGTCATTAGCCTTGGCTGTCCATATAAACGGCTTGGGCTTCTCGTTATGTTTTTCGATATATTCCTCTATTGCCTCCACAAGCTCTGGAACACTTTTGAATACCCCTCGACGTAAACGCTGTGTGGTTAAATCTC
>NZ_LUTV01000005.1:436920-443635 GCF_001646945.1 Endozoicomonas ascidiicola | reverse complement strand
CGTGGAAAAACGACAGATTATCTTTACGAAAATCCCCCAGTACTCTGAAATTCGGGCAGTTCATTTGTGAGATATACATGAACGCCAAATCCTGCCGGCATCGTCGTTCAATTTCCMGGGAACTGAAAACACCATGGCTGTAAGCGTAAATTAAGATAGAGACAATCAGCTTTGGAGGGTACGCATGCTGGCCGAGATGATGGTATTTTTTTCCGACTTCTAAAGTGTCGATTCTCTGAAAGAGCAGTTCGTAGGTAAAGCAATCGTGGTCGCTGGGAAGCAGGTCAAAGATGTTGGTTGGAAACAGCAAATGCTGGTTGAACTCAACAGGGCTATCCTTGAATTTTGGAGGTGGAGACATTTGGCATCATTATATTTGGTTTTGAGGTTTATCATAACTGATTTGGCTATTCTCGGTCAGCCTCCTAGGAGGCTGACCGAGAATAGGTTGCCCTACTGCGGTGGTAGTAAATTGGTCTAAAAAATCCGTTTTGCTCAGCAAATAGCACCACTATTCACTTCACAAAACGGATTTTTTATCCTCAATTTTCTACCATCCTCGCTACGGGCGCTATTCTCGGTCAGCCTCCTAGTCACAAATCATATGATCGGTGACTTATGATCAGTCGAACAAATCTAAATCGCGAATTGCGCCTTTGTCCGCACTGGTCACCATTTTGGCGTAGGCTTTCAAAGCTGTAGAGACTTTTCTCGGACGAACTTTTAACGGTTTCCAAGCACCTTTGCCTTTGGCACTCATGATTGAACGCCGGTGTGACAGTTCTTCCATGGACAGCTTCACATCAATGGTGCGAGCAGGAATGTTGATATGAATAATATCACCACTCTCCACCAAACCAATAGCACCACCAGCCGCTGCTTCCGGAGAAGCATGACCAATAGACAACCCTGAAGTACCACCGGAAAAACGCCCATCCGTCAGCAGCGCACAAGCTTTACCAAGCCCTTTGGATTTCAGGTAACTGGTCGGGTAGAGCATCTCCTGCATACCCGGTCCACCTTTAGGACCTTCATAGCGAATGATGACCACTTCACCAGCTTTTACCTGATCGTCCAGAATGCCTTTCACCGCATCTTCCTGGCTTTCGAATACGTGGGCGGAGCCTTCGAAGACGAGGTTATCATCGTCTACTCCAGAGGTTTTCACCACACAGCCGTCTTCTGCAATGTTGCCATAAAGCACAGCCAGACCACCTTCCAGACTGTAGGCATTATCCAGAGAACGGATACAACCCGCTTGTCTATCCTGATCCAGAGTATCCCAGCGACATGACTGACTAAAGGCTTCAGTCGTGCGAATTCCTGCCGGCCCGGCCTTAAAGAAAGTAAGTACATCGTCGTCCGATGTCTGCATAACATCCCACTGAGCCAGAGCATCTTTCACTGACGGGCTATGAATCATCGGGAGATCATTGTGCAGCAAGCCGGCACGATCCAACTCACCGAGAATACCCATAACACCACCAGCCCGGTGCACATCTTCCATATGGTATCTCTGGATATTAGGTGCCACTTTACAGAGTTGAGGAATCCGGCGAGAAAGCTCATCGATATTCTTCATATCAAAAGGCACGCCGCCTTCCTGCGCTGCAGCCAACAGGTGCAGAATGGTGTTGGTAGAACCGCCCATGGCAATATCCAGACTCATGGCATTTTCAAAAGCTTTGAAGTTGGCAACAGATCTTGGCAGAACAGAATCGTCATCCTGCTCGTAATAACGGCGAGTGATCTCAACAATGCGTTGCGCTGCATTCAAAAACAACTGTTCACGGTCTGCATGGGTTGCCAGCATGGAACCATTACCGGGCAGCGATAAACCAAGGGCTTCGGTCAAACAGTTCATGGAATTGGCGGTAAACATACCTGAGCAGGAGCCACAGGTCGGGCAAGCAGAACGTTCATATTCCGCAACGGTTTCATCATCCGCATCAGAAGCGGCAATGACCATGGCGTCTACCAGATCCAACCCATGTTGAGCCAGCTTGGTTTTACCCGCTTCCATTGGACCGCCAGAGACAAATACGACAGGAATGTTCAGGCGCATGGCTGCCATAAGCATGCCGGGCGTAATCTTGTCGCAGTTGGAGATACACACCAGTGCGTCAGCGGTGTGAGCATTGACCATGTACTCTACGGAGTCGGCAATGATGTCACGACTTGGCAATGAATAAAGCATGCCATCGTGACCCATGGCAATACCGTCATCCACCGCAATGGTATTGAACTCTTTGGCAACGCCACCGTGTTTCTCAATTTCACGGGCTACCAGCTGCCCCATATCTTTCAAATGAACATGACCTGGTACAAATTGAGTAAATGAGTTGGCAACCGCAATAATCGGCTTTTTGAAATCCCCATCGTTCATCCCGGTGGCACGCCACAATGCACGAGCACCGGCCATATTCCGACCATGGGTTGATGTTCTGGAGCGATAGACAGGCATGAAACAATCCCTCTATATGGCTTTATTCCTGATCAGCAGGTTCTGATTCAGCATCTCGGTTACATTCTTGATTATGGAAATACTGATTAAATTCATTCGGCACCATTATAAAAGTATACACGTGCCGTTTAGGGAAAATGCTGGCCTTGTAGGCGCTTCAGCAGTTTTCTTGTTTTTCTATGTTGCTGTGGTGGGTTAACCGCAGATTTTGCAATAGGATACCAAAGCCTAGCTGAAATGGCAGAGATATCCATCGGCACGCGGAAAAAATATGAAGATAGAGGTTGCAAAGACTGCTTTTTACGCCGAATAACGCTGCTGCCGGGCTCGATGACTTTCCACCATGGTATCAATGGTGTCCTGATCGTAAGGCCGCAAACCAGAGAGAATCATGGTTTTTTCACCCATTCCAACCACCTCACCATTATCACGGTAGACAAAGTTAAAGGTGACTTTCCCTCGTTTGCCATTAACGGCCAGCGTTGCACCTGTTGACTCCAGCTGCGGGTTGACCAGATCAACATGCTCCATTTTCAGTGTCATGCTGTCGTAAATCACCAGAGGTTTAACGGCATTGATCATAACCCCTTCGGACTTCATCAGGGGAACCAGCACATTAGGAAAACTCTCTCCGGAAAAGGCCACATAGCCTTTGATCAGTTGTTCGATCATTGCAGTATCACGGTTGCAGCTTCCCTGACTTTCAATCTCAAGATACATTTTGCCGTTCAGGTCACAAATACGTTTGCCGCCATCATCACCAGAAACAATCTCCAGTTCCACACCATCAGTCAGCATATCTCTGAAATGAAAGCGCATGCTGGCGTGCAGGCCCTCATTTAACAAGACTTTGGCAAATAGTAGATCCCCAGGAACACAAAAACGGGTGTTATCCACGTCATGGAGTGGATTAAAGTCATTAGCAACACGCTTGGCGAATTCGCTGGCCTGCTCGCGGGTAAACGAGAAATGATCCCCTGCCAGAGTAGTAGAGTATTCTTCTAGAAACATAATTTTCAGTTATTAAAAGCCAGTTATTAAAAGCCGCGCATGTATCTTAAACTAGCCCACAATGGCAAACCTACCAGTAATTCGTAGCTTTTTGTTTATTTCTGAAATTGACGTAAAGGCCACAACTGAGTCAACAGACTGCGTATCAAGGCCATCCAAGGCATTGTTTTATCTCTGGTTTCACATACAAAGCCAATCCGTCATTACTTATGCTTCGATCGCCTTATGCTTCAATCACCTGCCCCCGGTAAATTCTCTTTGATACTTTTTTGGCTTCCACGGGTGCTGCCACCACATCATCACCCAGCGCATGAACACACGCTTCCAACAATAAGCGCGTATCATCCATTTCCGTTTTCAACCTGTATGTCTGCAGTTGATCAACCAGATGATCGTCAGACAAGCTGATCACCTCATCAAACTCTTCCTTAATGTTCCGTCTTAAGGTCATCAGCTGTTCGATAGAGGTTCTTGATAGGTGAGTTACATGCACTGTTTTATCTCCTTAGTGAAACTAACGAATGACAACGCCCTGTTCTGGTGCCAAAAGAAGCGAGACTTCTCTTGAGCGGCCCTGCATAAACACTTTGCACTGTTTAGAAATGCAAAACAGATGCCAGCTTACTGAATACAGTTCTCACACTTTGAATTTAAAGAATCCCCCCCTTGTCTGATAAATTGTCTGATAAACTGCGCGAAAATAATGAAGCCATAATAAGGACATTCCATGTCACTTGATGACAACCCACGCACGCATCCTGATCCCGACAGACACAATCCTGTAGAGGCAGGTATGGCCGGTGATTACTCCATATCCATTGGTCATATTCTTGGTGAAGCCTGGCAACGCACCGGTGGCGCCAAATGGATTATCCACCTGGCGATGTTCATCTATTTCGGCATCAGCATTCTTGCAGGTATCGGGATCGCCATCATTTCCATGGTGCTTCCGGAAAGCGGGATGACGGAGATGTTCTACCAACTGCTGGAGATGTTCTACCAACTGCTGATGATGGCGGTTACCACGCCGCTATGGGCAGGTCTCTGGATGATTGGTCTGCGTCGAGCTGTGGGTGCCCCCGTTCGTGCCAGTCAGATTCTGGATTATTTTCATCTGACCCTGCCATTGCTTGGCCTGTATCTACTGATGACCGTTTTCACCGTGCTCGGCTTTTTATTGTTGATTCTTCCCGGCATTTATCTGGCCATTGCTTATTTATTGGCGATACCGTTGATGGTGGATAAAGGCCTTGCCCCCTGGGAAGCCATGGAAGCTTCACGCAAAGCCATCAGCAAGCGCTGGTTTACGGTATTTGGGCTAACACTGGCGATCTCATTTTTGAATCTTCTTGCCATGATTCCTTTCGGCCTTGGTTTGATCTGGACGCTTCCCATGACCAACATTGCCTTTGGTATTTTGTACCGAAATATTTTTGGTTGCAGTGACAAGTCCATGACGGCGACGTTTTAAACAATACCTTCAAGGTCAGATAGAATCTGGCCTTAAGCACCCAATCATATGAAATCATATTTTCAAACTCAGTGGTCAGTCACTCTACTACGTTACATCTCCAATCACATAGCTACACTATGCTCACTCCGATGTGCCTTGCATAGCAACTAACCACTAAGTTAGAAATATTCGATTTCATATAGTTGGGTACTTAAATACCCGCCATTCCGCAAATTATATTGACCCATATCAATTCCTTTTTCTGCCCACCCTTTACCCTGAATGCATACAAACATTCCAAAAACAATACATAAGAAGGAAATGACTATGTATCTTGACTCTGTCGTTATCGCAGGGGTTCTCGCTGTTCTGGCAACCATTATCGTTGTCGGTGGTGTTGTCGGGTTTATCATTAAAGATGCTCGCAGAAAACGCTGAAAGCGGTTCGCCTGAATCGTGCTGTATCAGGCTATCTATTTTGATTAACCAGTACTGCCTGCTAATATCCGACCAAATAGCAGGGCAGTATGACAATGCAGAAACAAATTCCTACCAACATCATCACCGGCTTTCTGGGTTCTGGTAAAACCACTGCCATTCTTCACCTTCTAAAACAAAAGCCCCCCGAAGAAACCTGGGCGGTGCTGGTGAATGAGTTTGGTGAAATCGGAATCGATGGTGCACTGCTTGATGGTGCATCGCTTGATGGCACCACCAAGCGAGATGACATCGCCATTCGGGAGGTACCGGGGGGCTGCATGTGTTGTGTTGCCGGTCTGCCCATGCAGATCGGCCTGAATATGTTAATTGCCCGTAGCAAGCCAGATCGCCTGTTGATAGAACCTACCGGCCTTGGTCACCCTCAAGAAATCATCAATACTCTGCAGGGTGATTATTACAACGAACTGTTATCACTCGAAGCCATTGTCTGCCTTGTGGATCCTAGAAATCTGGATCAACCTCATTATCTTGAAAACGATAATTTCCAGGATCAAATTCATCTGGCCGATGTGCTGGTAGCAACCAAAACAGACCTCTGTTCTGATCAACACAAAACGCTATTTGAAACATTTGTAAACCAACTGCCAGAACCATCACCCAAAACCGACTGGATAAGCGCCGGTAAGCTACCTGCACAGTGGTTGAGATTACCCCATCAAGCTCGACAGGCCACCAAGCCAAAAGCCCATCACTCCGCCAAACAAACCAGCCACCAGCATAATCAAGAGAGACCAGAATCACTCTCCATTCCCGAGGGGCAGAGCTTTGTACGCAAAGAAAATAAAGGTCAGAACCATTTCAGCTGCGGCTGGCTCTTTGATCACAGCACCCTATTCTCTTTTGACCAACTCTACTCACTGATTCTTGCCCAGAATGCTGAGCGCTTTAAAGGCGTTGTCATCACCGACCAGGGTATAAAAGGCTTTAATATGCAAGATGGGGTTGTCAGCATTATTGATCTGGAAGATGCCATGGACAGTCGGCTGGAAATGATCACCAATCAACCCGTTGACTGGAATGATCTGGAGAAGGCATTGTTAGCCGCTATCGTATAAGTGCCCGATCTATTGACTGGCCATCTTTGCTAGGAGGCTGACCGAGAATAGCCAAATCAGTTATGATAAACCTCAAAACCAAATATAATGATGCCAAATGTCTCCACCTCCAAAATTCAAGGATAGCCCTGTTGAGTTCAACCAGCATTTGCTGTTTCCAACCAACATCTTTGACCTGCTTCCCAGCGACCACGATTGCTTTACCTACGAACTGCTCTTTCAGAGAATCGA
>NZ_LUTV01000005.1:411733-431315 GCF_001646945.1 Endozoicomonas ascidiicola | reverse complement strand
ACGGGATAATAGAACAGGTCGTTGCTCCGGTTCATAAACCCAAGTACGTTGATACGTTTACTCTTGACGGAGGGAATTCGAAGTTGCTCTCCCCTCGGCTGCCAGGCGTAGGGCACTGAAGGTTCTTGTGAAAATCCAGATTCATCGAAGTAAAAAAGATTAATAAGGCCGTTGTCTTCTGCCTCTTTTGCTTCACTAAGAGCCTTGTGGCAACTATCAAAGTGCTCTTGATCTCGCTTGTGACTGCATGAACGTCGAACTCGTTTGTAAACCATGCCAAGGCTGTTAGCCATRCGTCTCARCGTGKGCAGCGAAGTTTTTTTTTKGGTTTCTTCTTCAAGTACTGCTTTGGCGTGTCTTATACGACGTGGTTCATTTTTTACCAGCTCCTTGAAGCGAGCGACTTCTTCAGGGTTGAAGKTTAGAGGGACACCACCGCCATGGCTTTTATACAAGCCACGAATGCCAAAATCTTCCCACTGGTCTATCCAGTTAGAGATGGTCTGATATTGAGTGCTGAATACATCAGCTATTTGCTCAAGAGTATACCCACGGTGGCTTAGCAATACAGCATGAGCTCGTTCTCTCAAATACGGAGTAGGACCAAGGCGCGAAGCCTGTTGCAGTGTAGTGATGATAGCTGGATCAGTTATGTTGGAAACCGATTTCATGATGATCGTACAGGTGGAAACTATGAGGAAACAGTAGTTCAAAATTCCTGAGCCGGCTCGTAATGGATTAACTGATTGATCGGTTAGTCAGTTTATATGATTTCAAATGATCAACTACTTAATGAACTTATGAGCTTTCCTGCATACACCCCACCGTTCATGGATCGTGGATTTTCATTACTTCGTAGTGAATCGACAGACAGTAGTGAATCGACAGACAGTAGTGAATCGACAGACAGTAGTGAATCTGGCGGTCGCCTGTCACCGATACAAGAAGAACCAACTGGTGAGGCTTTCGCTTACAGAAAAGCAGCAGTGCTAGAAGCATTCCGAATTTTGAAACCTATTCCAGAAGATAGCCCTATCAGAAAAGCCATCAAAGCCATGCGAATCACGGAGAATCCTGCTCATCCAAACTACTCTACCAGAGAGAGTCGTGATGCAAGCTTCCCAGACGGCTTTTCAAACTTTTTCCTTGGTAATATTGATCAGTGGACAGAATCCTGAGCCTTCTATATTGGCTCTGGTGATGCTATGAAGTGCTTTTATTGTGGAGGAGGATTCTACGACATTGAACCTGACGATTATGCATTCGCATGCCATGCCGGACTGTATCCAAATTGCAGCTATATGCAGGAATTACTCGGCTCAAGCACTGTAAGAGCTGTAAAGTATTTAACCCTATCGGTTGACCCATACACACGTTTCCCGACTCCTAACCCTGACAACGCTGTCGACTACGATAATTTGGATAGCAAAGTCATTCGCTATTTGAAGGCCGAACCAAATATTCACCCTAAAATGAGCAGTGAAGTAATAGGCACCCTTATTGAAACATTCAAAACAGATAATGAAACAATAGATCAGGTTGAAGAGCGCATTGATACATTGGAGAGACTCGCAGCTTCAGAACAGGTTGACTGCAGTGAATGGACAACAGAAACCGCAGGTATTAAATACACAGAAGCGTTCTGGTAAGGTCACTTTCGTGACATTCACTGTTTATCTTCTTTCCAAGTGCCGCTATTGTTAGTGATTAACTCTTTCTAATGCCACCCAGAATGCGGGAAAACAATAATGACGGACACTACAGACTGGCAGGCTTTCTGGAAAAACAACGATATTGGCTTCCATCTGGATCAGCCGAACCCTCTGCTGGTAAAGCACTGGCCTAAGATTCGCGCCATGCCCGGCAATATGGTGTTTGTCCCTCTGTGCGGCAAAACACTGGACATGGTTGAGCTTCATCAACAAGGCCATTTCGTACTGGGTGCCGAGTTGAGCGATATCGCTGTTGAGGCATTTTTTGCTGAGCAAAAACTCAAAAGCAACCGTCAGAAAGCTGGTGAGCATGAATACTGGTCCTCTGATAATCTGGCTATCATCCATGGTGATTTCTTCACCTTAACAGAGAGCAGTGTACCGGCGCGTTTTGTTTATGATCGGGCTGCACTTGTGGCACTGCCACCAAAGATGCAAGAGCAATATGTTGCCCAGCTGTTACGGATTGCTCCAGATATTGAACAGATCCTATTGCTCACTATCGAATATGATCATCCGGAAAACATCGCCCCACCTTATGTCATCACTCCAGACAGAGTGCATGAGCTATTTGGTGAGCATTTTGAGATAGACCTTCTGGAAAGCAAGGACACCAGGCCCTCAGATAAAAAGCAGAAAATGGGACTTTCAGTTATTACCGAGCATGCTTTTAAGCTCGATCGGAAATAATTAAATACCCATCACATTTTTGGACTGATATGATTGACTTTCTCGATTAGCTTTCAAGTGTTGCAAGACACCTGACTCACATCATATCAAACAAAAATGATTAGAAAACTGGCGTCACTTTTCTTAAAAGCAATAACTGCTGTTGCCGTTGTCGGTTTTGGTATTATCCCTCCTTTGCTGCATATAGGAGTCTCTTTGGTTGGTAATCAATTACTAACCAAAGAAGTTAAGCTTGGGGCCGTCTACTTCAACCCATTTACTCTCAACCTGACCCTGGTTGCTCTGGATATTGAAGATACGGCGCAACTGTCGTCAATCTCCATTGATGCCCAATGGCAGGATCTGGCGCAGTTTATCTTTCCGCCTTCTAGCCAGCAGCGTACCTTTGCCCTGAACAGCATTCAGATCGATGAGCCGGCTACCAAACTGATATTTAATAAAAAAGGCATTGCCAATGTCGCTGCTTTACTCGCGCCAACAGCACAAAAGCCACAAGCTACTCCTGATGAGCCAGGCAAATCTGTTCACTTTCTCGTCAGAGAGACCACCCTTCGTAAAGGCAAGTTCCAGTTTACGGATCATCAATACACCCACAAGACGTCACCTTTTAACCTAACCCTTGATCACATTGATCTTGTGGGGCAGAACATTGGTTGGCCAGAATCCAGCACCGACATCACAATCAACACCCATTTAAACGACAGTACAAGGCTAACTAGCCAGCTGCATCTTCAGTTGGCAGAAGATCCTATCAACACCATTGCTTCAGGGGCCATCACCCTGAAGAAACTGAACCTACCGGATTTTCAGCCCATTATTTCTAAATATGCCAACGCAGAGTTAAAAAGCGGCAATTTAAACGTCGAAGCGCAGGTAAACTGGCAGCATACTGATGGAGTAGAGATTGAAAGCAATGCATCGATAGACAAGCTCCGCATTGATAGCACCATCAACCAGGAGCCAGTGGTTCGCTGGCTACACCTGCAAGTAAACGGGCTGGCTTATCGCGAAAGCGACAACCGCTTAACTGTCCAGCAGATCGCTTTGAGCGATCCTGAAGCCGTCATTGCTATCGATGAAAACCTCCAAGTTAATCTTGCCGCACTCGCCAAAGAAACGAGCAGTACCGCCCAACAACCCACAGCACCCGGCTACTCTCCAGAAAGTTCTCCAGAGAAAGATAACGCCCGGGATTTCAGCCTGGCAATAAAGACATTCTCCATAGCAAACGGCGCCATGGACTTTTCCGATCGTTCTTTTGAGCCAGGTTTTGCAACACCTATCGTCAACCTCAATGGTAAAGTCTCCGGCTTTGACTCCAAAAGTCAGACACCAGCCACCATCGACATCGCTGGGAGAGTTGACCGCTACGCCCCGGTAACGATTCAGGGAGCCATAAACCCATCATCGCCCCTTGACCAAACCAATCTCTCAATGTCGTTCAAAAATCTTGAACTAACGACACTAACACCCTATTCCGGACGATTTGCCGGATACTCCATTCAGAAAGGTCGGATGCATCTGGATCTGAATTACGGTATTCGTAATCACCAACTTTCCGCCACCAATGAGATGTTGCTGGACAAGCTGATACTGGGCAGCAAAGTTGACAGTGACGAAAGCGTTGACCTGCCGATTCGCCTTGCAATTGCCCTGCTCAAAGACCGAAATGGTCAAATTGATATTAAGCTGCCAGTCAGTGGTGACTTGGATAACCCGGAATTCAAGCTTGGCCCTATTATCCGCACGGCGTTGTTTAATTTAATTACCAACCTTATCTCAGCTCCCTTTGATCTGCTGGCATCACTGGTCGGCGGCAGTGCTGAAGAGATGCAGTTCATCAATTTTGCACCCGGTGAATTTTCACTCCAGCAATACCAGCAAATCGAATCTCTGGATAAACTGGCAAAAGCACTTCAGGAAAGACCTGAACTGCAACTGGAAGTAACAGGCAAAACCGCCAACCAGTCGGACTGGCCTCTGGTGGCAGAAAAACTGCTGAATGAACAACTGTATAAATCTTGGATCAATACGCTGGAAAACCAGCAGCAGCCAATTCCCGAATCCACATCCTTATCCATGATAAATCCAGAAGTTCATTTGCAACTGCTGACCCAAGTCGCCACTAAAATGAATGACTCTGGTCGTGCAACTATCGCGTTGGAAAACAATAATATAGCCAGTATTACTGAGCAGCTGATTCAGCAATGGCCCTACAATGAAGCTGCCATGAGAGAGCTTGCGATCGACCGGGCTAAAGAAATTAAAGACTACCTGATGAACGAGGGTGGCTTAGCGCCAGAGCGTATCTATCTGCTGGATGTGCAGCACCTGGCGAAAGGCACTGAAGAACAAATAGCTACGGAATTACAATTGGATGCAGGGTAAGAAGCCAACCAATAAACGGCAGTGAACTTTTTCTATTGCCCTCGTTCCCATGCTCCAGAGGCTGTTGCAAAAGCCCTGGTTCCCATGCTTTGCGTGGGAACGAGGTTTCTGGAGTTTTGCGACACCCTCTCCAGCGTGGGAATGCATACCCCAAACATCAGGTTTTCCGGCTCCCACGCAAAGCATGGGAGCCAGGGTTGAAGGGTTTCGCGACAACCTCGGAGCATGGAAACGAGGCGCGATATCTGAATACCGGATCTGCACCCCATAATAAACGTCAGTGAACTTTTTCTACCGAGCCATCTGCAGCACCTAAACTACACAGGAGACTGATATCTAATCTGGAGGTCTCCAGTGTTTCGAACTTTACTTCTGTCACTTTTTTTCTGCACATTTGTTAATGCCGCCGACAATCAAGACTCGCCTCAAGAACCCAAAGCACCACCGCCGCCATTAACGGCTGAACTGCAAAAACAATACAAAACCGCTTCCGCTGCCATCAAGGCAACAGAAATCAAAATGAAAAAGATGGAGACCAATTGGGGGAAAACCCAATCCGAAGTCAACAGAGACCTCATACAACAACAGGCATCCGTCGATATCAATTTGTTAGCGAAGCAAATAAACGACACTATCAAACAATTACAAGCCAGTCCGGCAACCATTGACGCGCCCAAACGCATTGTTGATCTGGTCCATGCAGAAAACCGTTTCTTCGAGCAGCGGTTAACGTTTGCCTCCACCGATCTGCAAAATCTTTTTGCCAAATACGAACATGCCACCATCGATCAGCAAGTCCTGACTATTTTCAACATTGATGATTTTTACCACTACATCAACATCCTGATGGTTGAGCGCGAAAAAAATCTTAAATTACTGCAAAGCATGGGTATAGACGTCACTGATCAAGAAGATGAATTGAATCAGGAAATCACCCTGTACGCCGATTTCATGGCCTCTTTTCTGCGCAGCAATGCCCGCCAGAATTCACTGTTACAGGATGAGTTAAAGACGCTTCCTGCGGATGCACGAAGCACACTGGAGGCGAAAGCCGCCTCTCAGAACCGATTGGTGCAAAGTGCAGTGGCCAACCTGAAAGACGTCGTTATGATAATGGAAGACCAAGATCTTCCGGTTGAGCAATATAACGAATTGCTGTTCAAAACCACCGGTAACCTTGCCGAAGCCGTTTTCAATCTGGATACCATGAAAGCGGTGGTTGCCGGGCTTTGGGTGGATCTCACCGCATGGTTAAAATCCAATATCTCCAGCATGCTCTCACGGGTCATTCTTTTTGTTCTGTTAATGATTGGTGCCGTGCTACTGGCTCGACTGGTTCGTCTGCTGATATCCCGGGCTGTCACCCATAAAAAAGCTGGTTTCAGCACATTGGTTCAGGATTTTTTTATAAAAGTCGGTGGCAATATCGTCATTATCTTTGGCGTCTTGTTTTCGCTGGCCCAAATAGGTTGGGACTTAACACCGGTACTGACCGGTCTTGGAGTCGCCGGTATCGTGATCGGTTTTGCCCTGCAAGATACCCTTTCCAACTTTGCTTCTGGCATGATGATTTTGATCTATCGCCCGTTTGATGTGGGGGATTTTGTCGAAGCCGGTGGCGTTGCGGGTAAAGTGGGCAAAATGAGTCTGGTAAATACCACCATCCGAACCTTTGATAATCAGGTGTTTATGGTTCCCAATGCAAAAATCTGGGGTGAAACCATTAAGAACATGACCGCTGAGCGGATTCGCCGGGTGGATATGGTGTTTGGTGTCGCCTATGGCGATCAGATCGAGCGCGTCGAAACCATTCTCTGCGATATCGTCACCAGCCACCCAAGTACGTTGAAAACACCAGAACCGATGATTAAGGTTCATGTACTCAATGAGTCTTCAGTGGACTTTATTGTACGACCATGGGTGAAGACAGATGATTACTGGGATGTTTACTGGGATATCACGCGGGAAGTAAAGATTCGGTTTGATCGGGAAGGTGTAACCATTCCATTCCCTCAAAGGGAGCTGCACTTTCATGGAAGTGAAGATACAAATAAAAATAAAGATGGAAATGGAACCGGAAGCTTTCCTTCCGGCGATGTTAACATTGCCTGAGGTTATTTTTCCCCGCAGCACTTCTTGTATTTTTTACCGCTGCCACAGCTGCATGGGGCATTCCGCCCCACCTTAGTCACCGTAACCGGGGCGGTTTTTGCAGTAGATACCTGCCAGATCTTACGAATATCATGACACATGACGGCCATTTCCCGAGCGACGGCAGGCATGGCATCCAGCATTTTATTCACATTTGGGCCACCGGGCTTCTTTGCTTTTTCCAGCAGGCTGTCTGCACGACTCCAAACGTTCAACAGAAGCATACAGCTGGACCAGGACTCTTCCATAGGCTTAACCTTGGGGTGTTTCAACACCTGAGTCCATACATCCATCAGCAGTTCACTGCCCTGGCCATAACCCATGGCCCATTCCTTCAGACGAGAAAAGTTCGATGAATAAATATCTTCTGCACGACACTCTTCGGGCAATACTTCCTGACCAGAGGTAATGGTGTGTCTTATTTTTTCCAGAAGGTTGAAAAGGATGTGACGAACATCATCCTCCTGCTCCTTAGACGTAAACACCGGTTGTTTCGAGGCTAAAGCCAACGCCATCCAGCGATCGGGAGTGACAGTGACCGGAGAGTTCGCAATAGCAAACATAAGCCCTTTAATGGCGGTGACCGTCATGGTTCTACCATGATCCGGCGGGCAGGAAACCAGATAGGCTGACAGCATCTTTTCCTGCATAGGATCATATTCACAGTTTGCCAGGGCAACTTTTCCGTGACTTGGGCTCAACTCACTCTCCACATCGATGTTCAAAAAGGGTGGCTGATCATCGCACCAACGCTGCCTTTCAGCAATATGTCACATTAACCCAACATAACGGTATCTACCTAGACGACATATATCCTTTGATTGCACTTATGCTCCGCCGTCAGTGATCCCTGACTTTTCCACTCAACAAGGAAATTCCGGTGGATTTTGCGTTTTGTCAATATTGCAGAACGCGAAATTTTGGAGGATCATTACCACCGAAAACACTACATCTAGTGCTTAACTTAACACCACACCACAATTTATTGACATCGCTCGGTACTATGAGTCAGATGCCTTATTCTTATTCCCGGAGTTACCCATGACAGAGATCATCAAACGTGATGGCTCACGGCAGCCTTTTGATGCAGAACGAATTGTCAAAGCCGTCGCCAGCGCCTTGAATGATGCTCATATCAAGGATAACGATTTTGCGGAATACGTTGGTAAAAAAGTGGCCAATACCGTAGCGCCTAAGAAGCAGGTGGACATCTACGATATTCAGAATCAGGTAGAAGACCTAATGATGAGCAGCGAACACCATAATGCTGCCCGTAAATACATTGAATACCGCCAGACCCGCGATATCGAACGGGAGTCGCGTAACGCCCTCAGCAAAGACATTCTCAGCATTATCAACCAGGATAATGAAGAGATCATGAATGAAAATGCCAACAAAGACAGTCAGATAATCCCAACTCAACGGGATTTGCTGGCAGGCGTTGTTGCTCGTCATTATGCCAAGCAGCACATCCTGCCAAGGCACATTACTGAAGCCCATGACCGTGGTGAAATTCATTATCACGATCTGGACTATTCTCCCTTCTTCCCAATGTTCAACTGCATGTTGATCGATATCGAAGGAATGATGACCAATGGCTTCCGTATGGGTAACGCGGAAATTGAAACGCCGAAGTCCATCACGACCGCGGCGGCCATTACTGCTCAGATCATTGCCCAGGTGTCCAGCCATATCTATGGCGGCACCAGCATCAATGAAATTGATCGAATTCATGCACCCTACGTCACCAAAACCTACGAAAAACATCTTCAGCAAGGTATGCGCTGGATTGGCGATGAGCAGAAAGCCCGCGACTTTGCCATGGAAATGACCGAGAAAGATTGCAATGACGCTTATCAGGCGCTGGAATACGAGGTCAACACACTGCACACCGCTAATGGACAGACGCCGTTTGTTACTTTTGGTTTTGGTCTGGGAACCAGCTGGGAAGAGCGTCTGGTGCAGAAGTCCATTTTGCAGAATCGTATTCGTGGCCTAGGCAAAAACCGCAAGACACCGGTATTTCCAAAGCTGGTCTTTGCCATCCGTAAAGGCGTGAACTTTGCCCAGGAAGATCCTAACTACGACATCAAGCAACTGGCTCTTGAGTGTGCCAGTAAGCGTATGTATCCGGACATTTTGAACTACGACAAGCTGGTAGAAGTCACTGGCAGTTTTAAAACCCCTATGGGCTGTCGTTCATTTCTGGGCGTTTATGAAGAAGAAGGCAAGTTAATTCACGACGGGCGTAACAATCTAGGCGTGGTTTCCCTAAACTTGCCACGTATTGCTATTGAAAGTAAGGGCAGTGAAGAAACATTCTACCAATTATTGGAAGAGCGCCTGAAGGTGGCTAAAGATGCCCTCATGAGTCGCATTCATCGACTGGATAATGTCCGTGCCAGAGTCGCGCCAATCCTTTACGTCGAGGGTGCTTGCGGTGTTCGCTTAAAGCCAGACGACAAAGTCAGTGAGATTTTCAAAAATGGTCGTGCTTCCATTTCTCTGGGCTATATTGGCGTCCATGAAACCATCAATGCTCTGTATGGCAATGGTGATATCTACGACAGTGAAGCGCTCCGCCAGAAAGGTGTGGCCATCATTGCAACACTGCGAGCGACAGTCAATCAGTGGAAAGAAGAAACCGGGTACGGCTTTAGTCTTTACTCGACACCCAGCGAAAGTCTCTGCGACCGCTTCTGTCGCTTAGACAAGAAAAAGTTTGGTGTGATTGAAGGCGTAACGGAAAAGGGTTACTACACCAACTCCTTCCATCTGGATGTTGAGAAAAAAGTAAACCCATACGACAAGGTAGACTTTGAGCAAGTGTATCCAAAACACGCCAGTGGTGGTTTTATCTGTTACGGTGAATACCCGAACATGGTCAACAATCTCAAAGCTCTGGAAAACGTCTGGGACTATACTTACGACAAAGTGCCTTACTACGGTACGAATACGCCCAATGATTCCTGCTACAGCTGTGGCTACGAAGGTGAATTCAATGCCACCAGTCGTGGCTTTGAATGTCCACAGTGTAAAAACCGGGATTCAGACCGTATGTCGGTTACCCGTCGTGTTTGTGGATATCTCGGCCAACCCAATAGTCGCCCTTTTATCAAGGGTAAGCAGGAAGAAGTGGTTCGTCGTGTGAAACATCTGTAATCCGCTATGAATTATCTGCAGTATTATCCTATTGACGTGGTCAATGGTGAAGGCACTCGCTGCACGCTGTTCGTCAGCGGCTGCGAGCACTTCTGTAAAGGATGCCATAACTCATCAACTTGGGATGCCCGCATGGGGCATCCTTTTGATCAGGCCATGGAAGACAGGATTATTGAAGACTTGGGTGATGCGCGCATCAAGCGTGATGGGCTATCACTGTCAGGCGGTGACCCACTGTATCCCGGTAATCTCACGGGGATTCTTAAACTGGTTAAAAGAGTCAAAGAAACCTATCCAGAGAAGAATGTTTGGCTTTGGACGGGTTACACTATTGAAGAGCTGAGCACAGCCCAGAAAGAGGTCATCCAATACGTTGACGTGATGATTGATGGTCGTTTTGAGCTGGACAAAAGAGACTTAAGTTTACCTTGGAGAGGCAGCAGCAATCAGCGCATTATAAAACTCACCAATGGCTAGGAGGCTGACCGAGAATAGCCAAATCAGTTATGATAAACAACTACTGTCCGGTTAAGCATAAACCAGCTCCAGGCTCCCCTGATTCCGGGGTAAATTGGCTTCAATTCTATCCGGCGGATCACTGAATAATTCCAACAAAGAGCACCGACGGGTCAGGTTAAGACTGATTCTTCGGGCTATTTGCTGTAACGACAACTTGCAGGATGTTGTGATCTGAGCCAATCGCAGCAGGAGGTAGGCAATCATTGCTATGAGCACCTGTATTTTTACTGCATTTTCACTGCGCCCAAGGAACCGCTTGACCTTCAGATTCTGTTTAATCCACTTRAAGAACAGCTCGATCTGCCAGCGTGATTTATACAAGGCAGCAATCTCTGCAGCACTTCTCCTCAGATCGTTACTGATAAACACCAGTACTTTGCCGTCTTCTTTCCGGCAAATCYTGACCCGCCTGAGATCAACCGGGCAGTCTTTTCTACCTTTGTCAGAAGAGAGCCTGATGATTTGGTCTTCCAGAATAGAGTCTTCTGTTGTTTCACGACATTCKACGACTTCATAGACTGCTGATGTTTTCATCCTGCCCACAAATTGCGTGCCCTGACAGGTCATTTCGTGATACCAGCTGTAGTCGTCGTAAGCCCGGTCAAAAACATAGGTGACACCTGCCATGATGGGAAGGTTCTGAGCCGCTTTGCAGTCATTCTTCTTGGCGGTGGTCAGTTCGAAAAAAGTGGGAGTATCGGCCTTCGGGTCATACACCGTATGAAGCTTTATGCCGCCTTTAGTTTTTCGAAAATGCGCCCACTCAAACTGGTTCAAATTTAAGTCAATGGTCGTGGAATCAATCAGGCGCACCATTTCATTGCCCGCTCCCCGAGGCAGATGGCTTCTGACCTTTTGTAGTAGAAAGAAAAAGGTTTCTTCGAAAATACTGGCCGCCCGAGTGCTGTTGGCATCCGRCAATGAAGAACGCTTTATGCGAGAGACACCCAAATGGTAATGGTGGTTGTGGCAGGCATTAAAATTCTCAACCAGATCCCGAATGGAAACGCGGCTGGCCAGTTGAGCAAACATCATGGAAACGAGCTGAGTCCAGCATGTCAGAGTTCTGATTCGATGATYCCCATTGTGTCGATCAACTACCTTCTGAAACTGGTGACGTGGGATTGTTTTGAGTAACTGTTGGAAAACGCTGTTATGATGCTTCATGCCTGTCTCTCTTGTTCTGTAAAATAGCTGTCTCGACAACCGCAATTTTACCGTAGATCAACAGAGACAAGCACTTCAGTTCTTCCCCAGATTTTTAACCGGACAGCAGTGACGGGACACAAGTTGTTAAGCAACTTAAAAAGTTCGTCCTGCAGCAATTCGAAGATAATGGAAAAAAGATACAATCTCTGGAAATGGCTCTGCAGCAGATTGTTGCCAAAGCAGATTTGGGGATACAGGAGGCTCGGCTAGGCATAAGTAAAGCAGACTGGATTAAAGAACATGCTTTAGGCAATGGATTTGAAGATGACAAGACGACTGTGACATCCATGTTTAATAATGTTGAGTCTCATGTCGGTGAGCTTGAAGGTAAGGTCGAACAACTGACTCAAGAAAATAAAAACAAAGATCAGCTGTTAAAAGAACTGCAGGAATCAGTGGATGGTTTAACAGCCAAGTTTATGGCTCAGGCAAAAAATCTGAGTGTACTGGAGCATCAAACACTGAATGGTGCTCTCCAGCGAATAAGTAAAATGGAGTCATTGCAAACAAAGACAACCAGTTATAACGGGCGACTTATCTGGAAAATAGAGAACTTTAGCCAAGAGAGAGAGAAGGCTGTTAAAGGAGAGCAACCAGCAATTTACAGTGAACCATTCTATACAAGCACTTATGGTTATAAACTCGGTCTGGTGGCATATTTGAATGGCGATGGCCCGGGGAAGAGAACGCACCTAAGTCTTTTCTTTATTGTTTATAAAGGTGAATACGATGCGCTGCTTAACTGGCCCTTTAACCGCAAAGTAACACTTGAACTTATAAGTCAGGATGCATCCAGGCCCGATTTGACTGATTCTTTCAAACCAGACAAATCTGACAGTTATTTTCGTCCTCTAAGCAACTCAATAAGAAATAAAGCCACGGGTTGCCCTTTGTTTGTTAGCTTGGATGTGATAGAGGAACAAAATATATATCAAAAAAATGGTGTGGTTTTGCTTGGTGCAAGAGTAGAAACTCAATCCAGACCCGCTTCGGTGTCTCAACAGGGCGGAGGCATCGGATGCACTATAGTTTAATTTCTAATCCTACTCATGACATCCAAGCTTTTAGATAGAGTCTTATCAGGTTATTTAATCTGTATTTCTCCCGAGATTGCCAAAATGAAACCAATATATGGAATTTTCACACACAAGCTGACTGCCTTATACAAAGCTTGGATCTTACAACGCTCCTACAGGTCAGTTTAAATCAAACGATTAGTCAGGACGCAACGTCTCCAGTACCAGCTCAGTTCGATAGTCCGCATCTAATCCTGCCAGCTCAATCCGCCTTGCCATACTTTCTTTCTCAAAGCGACAGCTTTTCTTGTGAGCATTGAAACACCAGCGCCTAACCGTCGCTATGTTTTTTGCCGCTGTTCTCTCATGGATTTTAGAAGCGTCTTCCCTAAAGCTGACATCCAACGACAAATGTTGCCCATTTTCAGTGCTCCAGTGGTTCCGTGCTGCACTCAGAACACTGGCTGCCGTCATCTCCCTGCTTTCAATATAAAAGTGCAACTCTGTTGTTTGCTTTTTGCCGATCAATCGGTCTCTCTGGATAACCGAGAATTGCTGAAGCCCAGGCCACTCTTGCTTTGGGTCAATATCCGCTACATTATTAAACACCCAGCAACGGCGGTGTTCTTGCCGCCCCTTGTTTTTTTCAATAGTTTCTGCAAAGGCGGGATTAWTATCTTCAGGCTTTGGATCCTTCTGATGATTTTCCAGATATTGAGTGAAACAGGCTTCGATATTGCTACTCAGTGTGGGCTGATTTTCCTTCGCACAAAGTAAATAATCGGCCTTTTTTTCAATGATTTTTTTGCAGATAAACCAAAACTCACTTGAAACCATCGGTTTTATTTTGGTTTTGGCTTAACCGGTTTTCTGAGCACCTCTTCCTCCTCGTCAAGAGACGTCTTGGTATGGAGTCTGTCGGCTAACTCGACTGGTTTTTGGTTAATCTGCACGCAGAAGGCTTTGACATTCTTCACCAGTTCATCTTGGGTGCTATGACAATAATGATAAGTTACCTCCTCTCTCAACCAACGCCAAAGAGCCTCAACTGGCATAAAATCAGGACTGTACGGAGGTAGCCAGACTAGCTCTATTTTTAGATTTTTTGCAGCCTCGCAGACGTCAAATGACCGATGATAGGACGCACCATCCCAAATAACAGTAATTTGTCGTTCAAGATTCTCCTGTCGAATACGCTCCAGAACATTCACAGTATGTTGTGAATTGCCTTTGGGGTATGGCCAAATCCTAACCTGGCCCTCGTTGTAGTAATAAATCCCGTAAAACGTGACTTTGGATAGCCCTGGAGAGCAAGAAGACACAAAGAGTCTACCGCCTTTAGCTGACCACCCACTACCGATATCCGTATCCTGATGAATGTGCGCTTCGTCAATATAAACGATCAGTTTTTCTTGCCTGGTTGCCTGCTGAAGTAACGGCTCAAGCTGCTTCAGATAGTCTGCTCTTTTTTCAGGATCGGCACGATTCAGGAGCTTCTTCGCCTTTTTCCAGGAGATATTATTCCTTTTCAAAACACGGCGAATAGTTTCCCGGGAGCAAGTAAAGCTCCATTTCACCTTGCACCAGTTTACTAACCTTTTAAGAGTCCAGCGAGGGAGTGACGACTTTTCAGCATTTGCAGCGGCTTCAGCCGAACGGTGGATGGCTTGAGTGATGATTGAGGTAACGGTTAGACAAAAGGGGGGTGCCCGCCTGTACGCTTATACTGGAGAGCTTTTGGGCCGAATTCATTATAAGCTTTGATCCATTTCCACAAGGTGTGTGTTGCGCGTTTGGTGCTGAAGGCCACCTGTGAAGCGGATTGCTCACAACAGACTTGATAAAGGGCCATAAAGCGTTCGCGCGTCCTATGGTGAGGTTCTGATAATCCAGATTGATAGAGGCATTCTGGGGATTGATTCCATTTATCGTGTAGGACTTTAAGCATGAATCGAATAGTTATGGCAAAAAATGATCTGTAATTATACGTCTTGAATCGTTTTTCGTTTCATGCTTTGGATCAATTTATCTGCTCATTTAGAACCGTATGTTTCAAATGAGTTTTGGTTTAGTCTTCTGGCAGCCCATAGCGTCACTGGTGATCAAAGCGCCTTCCACAAAGAGGGTATCGATAACATCGGGTATGGCAGTGATCTCGTTGGATTTCATATCAACGGGAGTAAAGCCTAATATCAACTTAAGCTCTGAACTGTAGGCGCTAACGATATGAACCAGCTTTTTGCCTTTGGAAGGGCGAGAGCCACGCAGGGCCTTACCGTCTATCGCTATGACGTTGTCGTTTTTTTCAGGATGAGGCCCCATTTTGAGAGCATTCATCTCAGCTACCGTGTCTCTTACCCATTCAACAAACAACTGTGAAAAAGCTTCTGGATCAATCAGTTTGAAGACTGTTGCAATCGTATCATGGGAAGGAAAACCGTATGTATAAGGGAAAAACTGACGAAACCAAGATTGGTTGTATTTAGCGAACCATTCCATGCTTTTCCATTTAGTATGGCCACTCAGGATACTGATGTAAGCGATAAATATGATTTCTGGAAGAGGGTAAGTAATGTGAATCTCGCTACGAGGTTCAATGAGTGACTGGATCCTAACGACCATTGGTGTGTAGTTTGCCATTATCATACTTCTGGTTACACCGGAGGTATATTAATAGTACATTTGTCCTTCTCATGCCGCCGCCCTGGGTGTCTCAACATCAGGGCTTACGCACGAGGATAATCATTCGCATTTGAATCAGGATTCTGGCCAAACATAAAAGTCTTTAATAGTTCTGCCAGGTAATCATTATTCCAGCCAGCTCTCTTGCGTTTACGCTTCATGCTCCCCTTGCCCAACTTGTCCAGATTGAAAATATTCAGGCAAATTCTGCGTAAGATGGACAAGTTTTCTACTGCATTTTCATCACGGGTCTGACATGCATCTTCACTGAAAGCTATATCCAGCATCCAGTGCAAATTATTCTCCACTTCCCAGTGTGTTCGTGTAGCACAGAGCATCTCCCCGGCTGTCATCGTTTTACTGGTAATGTATAAACGTAGGGCAGTTGTCGCTACTCCATCGATGGTTCTGTCAGACTGAATGATGCCAAACTGCTTAAGCCCTTCCCACTCCATAATGGGTTGAGAGCTGACTCAGATCGTCAAAGACCCAGCAGCAGCGGTACTCTTTACGACCATGGCCTGTATTTCTCTGTTCTGCAAAGCTATTGCTGGGTAGGTCAGCAGGGTTCTGTTCCCAGTGGGCTTCAACAACTGCCTGGATATCTTTCTGCAAGGTTTTCTGATTACTTTTTACTGCAAGAAGGTAATCAGCTTCTTTTTCAATGCATTTGGCTGCAATGCTTTTTTGACAGCTGATCGCATCTGCTGTGATGAGCGCACCCTTCATATCAAGCATTTCGAAGAGTTCAGGGATCGCCGTTATTTCATTGGTTTTTGAGTCGACCTTTTTCTGGCCCAGTACCAGACGGAGGTTACTGCTCCAGGCACTGACCATATGAACAGCGCGTTTGCCCTTACTTTTTGAGCCGCGAATTGTCTTCCCATCAATAGGAATAATGTCAGTCAGGCTCTCTCCAGCAGGTAGCGCTTCTGAAAAGAAAGACCGAACCCAACGGATAAAACAGGTCTCAAAGACCTCTGGATCAAGAGCACAGAAGGTACAGTAAAAGGTGTCGTGTGAAGGAATTCCGAATGGAAGCTCCAGGAAAGTGCGGAGCCAGTCTTCTTTGTCATGACCATAGTTTTCCATATCCTCCCACGTCTCTCCATCGCTCATAATGGCGCAGATCGCTATTATCAGGATATCGATAAATTTGTGCTCGCAGCTGTTGCTCCGAGAGCGAGGGTCTTTGAGATCGTTGAGGAACATGATGAGAGGAGCAGGCTTGAGCATCGGGCACCGTAAAATTGGGCGACTATAAACGTACAGTGTTGTTAATTGAAGCCATTAATGATGGGGGCTGGTTGGTCAAATGCAAATGAGAATACTCATACGTAAGCCCTGGTCTCAACATGTGGCGCAGGCCGTTCAAAAAGCAACAACGCCTGCGGCTCCAAAGAAAAGTAGTGGTGGTTTATTTTTCAAAAAATAAGTAGTGCTCTCTGGATGCAGACCTTGACTGATTCAAAAGCGTTTTTGAATCAGTCAAGGTAGTCTTATCTGTTTATATCCTTTTCCTTCGTTGGAACGTGTAAGCCTTAAAGTAGAAAATACAGTTTTCCATAACTTTATGATTAGAATAGCCTGTAACAGTCAACAGTGTTTACTTGACGAGTAAAGGATGAATAAAGAAAAACGCACCCAGATTTTCAGCAGGCTTCGTGATGCTGATCCAAATCCAACCACAGAGTTAAACTACACCTCACCGTTTGAACTGCTGGTGGCGGTTATTCTGTCTGCCCAGGCAACCGATGTTGGAGTGAACAAGGCGACGGATAAGCTCTACCCGGCAGCCAATACACCAGAGGCTATTCTGGCGTTGGGAGTCGATGGGTTGAAAGATTACATAAAGACGATCGGTTTGTTTAACGCTAAGGCGGAGAACGTCATCAAGACTTGCCGTATCCTGATAGAAAAACACAACAGTATCGTTCCGGACAATCGTGAAGACCTTGAGGCCTTGCCGGGTGTAGGAAGAAAAACGGCAAACGTCGTTTTAAATACCGCGTTTAAACAACCAACCATGGCGGTGGATACCCATATTTTCAGGGTTTCCAACCGGACCGGCATTGCGCCTGGCAAAGATGTACTGGAAGTTGAAAAGCGTTTGGTGAGACTTATTCCAAAAGAGTTTTTGATGGATGCTCATCACTGGCTGATCTTGCATGGCCGATATGTATGTAAAGCCAGAAAGCCCCAGTGCGGCAGTTGTATCATTGAAGACCTATGTGAATACAAACAGAAAACGTCCTGATGGCTTTGATTCTGTTTATCACTTCATATAACGAGTTCAAAACGGTAGGACAAATATTGTAAATAATGGCATTCTTACAATGATAGAAAGATAACAAGTCAGGGCAATGATTAGCCCCAAGATAACAGAGATTATCTAACAGCAGGTAAGCGACATGAGTACAACAATAGAATTCGCACCCATGCCAGATGCCACTGGCCATTTTGGTGAGTATGGCGGCTCCATGGTTCCCCCGGCGCTTGAAAGAGCCATTGCTGACGTGACAGCAGCTTACGAAACCATCCAGCAGGACCCCGCTTTCCGCAAAGAATTGCATACGTTATACAAGCACTACGTAGGCAGGCCCAGCCCGATTTTTTATGCCAAACGACTATCAGATGCTATCGGTGGCGCGAAAATCTACCTCAAGCGGGAAGATTTGAATCACACCGGTGCCCATAAAATCAATCACGCCATTGGTGAGGCGCTGCTGGCAAAATACATGGGCAAGCAAAAGGTGGTTGCAGAGACCGGTGCGGGTCAGCACGGTGTTGCCATGGCAACTGCCTGTGCCCTGGTGGGGATTGAGTGTGAAATCCACATGGGACAGATTGATATTGAAAAAGAAGCGCCCAATGTCACACGTATGAAAATACTGGGCTGTAAAGTGGTCCCTGTGACGTTTGGTACCCGAACGCTGAAAGATGCGGTAGACAGTGCTTTTGAAGCCTATCTTGCTGATCCGGAAACTCAGTTGTATGCCATTGGTTCAGTGGTTGGCCCACACCCATTCCCCATGATGGTTCGTGATTTTCAACAGATTATCGGTGAAGAAGCCCGTGATCAGTTTCAGGAGATGGAAGGCAAGCTGCCAGATTATTTGATGGCCTGCGTCGGCGGCGGCAGTAATGCCATTGGTTTGTTTACCGCATTTTTAAACGACAACGATGTAAAGGTTATCGGCGTAGAGCCAGCCGGTAAAGGGCTGGACACTCCAGAACATGCAGCAACCATGACGTTGGGAAAACCGGGTGCAATCCATGGTTTCAAATGCTATGTGTTGCAGGATGAAGCCGGAGAGCCTTTACCGGTTCACTCTATTGCTTCCGGTCTTGATTATCCGGGTGTTGGTCCTCAGCACAGTTACTTGAAAGACATTGGTCGTGTGGAGTATCAGAGCGCAACGGATCAGGAGTGTCTGGATGCATTCATGGCGTTGTCTCGTAAAGAAGGCATTATTCCGGCGTTGGAAAGCGCTCATGCGGTTGCGTATGCAATGAAATTGGCGGGAGACCTGCCCTCTGACCAGAGTATTCAGGTTAACCTTAGTGGGCGCGGTGATAAAGACCTCGATTTTGTTGTTGAGAAGTTGGGGCTTTAATCTTTTCTGAAATCACCTGAGGTCTTTAATAGGTCTCAGGTGATGCTGTGGATTCACCGGTAGGATCTGTTGGATGCGTTGCTGTTTTGATTTCAGAAGGCAGTGGAAGCGCTATCTTTAATGGTGTAGCACCCGAGGTGCTCACGATGAAACAGTTCGCTCAGGGTTTGGGTGGGAAGGTGTTACCTATAATCATCAGAAATCAGTAGCTGGTGTGGGGTCTATTCACTATTCCTCAGCAATTCCCGCTGACAGCTTATTAATGCTCAAATTAATTGGTAATTCAAACCGCCATTTATTCAGGACGAACGAAGTCACGCTGACTAATGAGCAACAATATCCGCAAGTTCTAAACACAGGTTAAACAGGACTATCTTGAGTGCCACTATGTGGTATCAACAACCAAATGTTTCAAACTAACACTCCTGCCTTCAAT
>NZ_LUTV01000005.1:403692-409973 GCF_001646945.1 Endozoicomonas ascidiicola | reverse complement strand
CAGAAAAGTAGGTCAGTCATGCCTTTTTCAGGTCAGTTTAAAAGTCGAACATCGCGTTAGAAATGCTATGGCAAAAGGTGAAGTATGAATGGTTGAATCTCTTTGAGGTCATGGACTTTAAGGCGTTTGAAGCAGAAGTCATACGAGTGTTTGAGCAGGTCGGTCAGGAATATATGATTTCATTTGGTTAACTACTTAACACCGTTGAATCGGTGATGCGAGGTGGACGCTGCAGATGGCGCATTGAAAATGAAACGTTTAATACCCTGAAAAACCAAGGCTATCAACTTGAACATAGCTATGGGCATGGCGAAAAACACCTGGCTACGAATTTCGCCTACCTTACTTTCCTGGCGTTTCTGGTCGATCAGATCCAGGAACTGGCTTGTCCACAGTTTCAACAAGCGCTGAATAAACCAAAAAAACCGACACGTAAGCGACTTTGGCGAAAAATCACATCGTTCTTCCTGACGTTGAGAATTGACAGTTGGGGTAGCTTGTTTAGAGCAATTTCTCATGGGTCAAAAGCACAAGATATAGCTTTTGATTCATCGTGATTTACGAAACAGCCAGGTTTGATCGGGGTGACAATCATTTCCATACTGCAGAAATGTCTGTAGGTGTCTCATTGTTCTATCAAACAAATAGTGCTTACGACAATTTTCTGATAATGGATTGTGTCGTATATTCATCGGGAGTGGCTGGTCAAATCCCATTCTTTGATCTTCTGGCTCATTATTTCATGCTTATTATTCTTCAGAAAAGATTTTATGTGGTCTAGCATTGGCTTGGCAATCTTAGTGTCTGTATGAATATTTTTAGTAAAAATTTCATCTATGGGGTTTAATACTGCGTCAATTTTTTGCTCCCATTCCCGCCCTAGCTTATTCAAATCATCTTTGCCGCTATTGCATAATGTTTCTGATAGCTTGGAGTATAGGTTAATTCTCTCAAAGCTATTGATCCAATTAGATAAATCATTATTGTCAGGTGGCGTCTTATTGGAATTAGTTAGTGTTTTTTCTAGAGAGTTGGTTTTTATTAAATGTAACATTCGATTGAGTGTGTCATCTGGATTACATGAGTGAATCTGTCGTAAAAGACTAGCAGACAGATCTTCGTTGTTTGAGTAGATTGACGATTTATTATATTCTTTACAGAGTTTGCTGGTTAGTTGCACAATCTGACCTTCAAGCATGCTAATTACTTCTTTCCGGTAGTCTGTAATTGAGAAATCCTTGTCAGGGTTGTTAATACTATTAGTTAGTTTGTATTTGCTCTTAAGTTTTCCATTAATGTCTTCAGATTCAATTGTTGCAAATGACTCATGCATTTTATTTGTTTCTTCTTTGAAAACAACTAAATCACTTTGAAGTTTTTGAATGGACGATAATATGTCTGTAAAAGTAAGTTTTCCTTGTTGCATTGCGGGGCAAAATTTTCCAAGAAGCTGTGATATGCTCTGAGCGCTTTTTGATGTTAATAGATCGTGGCGAGACATTAAGTTGAATGTTTCTTTGGTTAGGGGGAAAGAAATTTTAGGCCTGGCTATCCTAGAAGTTATTTTTTTTACCAGCCAGTCTTTAGAATTATTGCGAACCATTTGGTCGGCGGTTTTTATATTGATTTCAACTTTTCTTCTTGACGATAGCGCCTTGAAAGCAGCGCTTATCTTGCCATTTTCTTTATGCGCTTGATAAGTGTAATAAAGTGCTTCTTTCCCTGTTAGAATAAGGTTTTCTTTCCCTATTAGAATAAGGTTTTCTTTCCCTTGAGATATGCTCATATTTATATGTCCTGGTAAAATACTGATGTTCTTATGGCTGATTTTCTTATTATATCCGTTATTCTATTATTGGTTTTTTCTAAGGGGGGGGGGTGTCAATAACTTGCAGATATGGAAAATAAATCAGAAGACTTAAGTGGATTAGTCATTATTAAGTACCTGGTCATATGGAATTGCTAGAAGGTAAATGTATAGTTCTGCTCCGGATATGTGTTGGACTTTACTGTGCAATCAACCTCAGTAGGCGAGATTGAATTGAAGCAGAGATTTACCGAAGAACAGTTAAGATTGTAATCCAGCCTGAAAGCTCCCGGTATCAGGTGAAACGGCTGTTATGGCAGTTATTATGTACAGTTGGTATAAATAAAGAAGCATGTTGCATCAATGAGAGAGTCCAAAGTATGCGTGTATTGATAACCGGTGGAACCGGCTTTGTGGGCAGTCCACTGGTCAATCATCTCCTTGACGATGGCCATCAGGTGATGGTGCTCAGTCGGCAGCCAGCATCTACTATTCGATCCAAACTGTCTAACCGGGTGCAGTCAGTCTCGTCCATTTCGGCGGTGAACCCTTCTACCTACTTCGATGCCGTTATTAACCTTTCTGGTGAGGGGATAATGGATAAACGCTGGACCCCAACCCGGAAAAAGGCACTGGAAGACAGTCGTATAGGGTTAACGACAGAGCTTGTGGATCTTATTGAGCGGATGGAAAACAAGCCGGATTGCTTTATCAGTGCCTCAGCGGTGGGGTATTACGGCGTAAATATCAGCTCTGAACCATTAGACGAGTCTGCAGGTCCCGGGCAGGATTATGCCGCCAAACTCTGTGAAAACTGGGAACGTGCTGCCAAGCGAGTTGAGAGCTTTGGCGTCCGAACCTGTATCGTTCGCATTGGTGTGGTGCTGCATCCGGACGGAGGCGCACTTAAAAAGATGCTACCGCCATTCCGGCTTGGGCTGGGTGGCGCCATTGGTGATGGCAAACAAGTGATGCCATGGATTCACCGACAGGATCTGGCGGATGCACTGCTGTTTTTGATCTCAGAAGACAGTGCCAGTGGCATCTTTAATGGTGTTGCCCCCGAGGTATTGACGAACAAACAGTTGACTCAGGCTTTGGGAAAAGCGCTGAGGCGGCCAACCTTTTTTACGGTGCCAGGCTGTGCTTTGAAGTTGGCGCTTGGTGAAGCGGCTCAGTTATTAACAGAAGGGCAGGCCGTACAATCCAAGCGTTTGCAGGAAGCTGGTTTTACTTTTAGTTATCTTAATATTACTCAAGCCCTGTCATCCTTGGTATAACCTTGGATCACCCAGGTTTGAGATGAATGAAAAGCACTATTCATTATAAAAATGAAAATTAAGATATGAATTTGTAATACAATCGTGGGCAGAATAAAACGATCTCAAGGCTGAGGATCATGACCCAGGCTCTGTCCATTAAAAATCTTAAGAAAATATACGACGGCGGTTTTACCGCTCTCAAAGGCATTGATCTCAATGTCTCCAGCGGTGACTTCTTTGCCCTGCTGGGCCCGAATGGTGCTGGCAAGTCCACCACTATTGGCATTATTTCTTCACTGGTTCGTAAGACATCAGGCTCAGTTTCTGTGTTTGAGCATGATATTGACCATGATCTGGTGAAAGCCAAGCGTTCTCTTGGTGTGGTTCCCCAGGAATTTAATTTTAACCTGTTCGAGAAAGTGGAAGATATTCTTTACACACAGGCCGGCTACTATGGCCTTTCTACTCGACAGGCTCGTCCAAGGATTGATCATTACCTGAAGCAACTTGGCCTCTGGGATAAACGACACAGTCAATCCAGAATGCTCTCCGGTGGTATGAAACGACGGCTGATGATTGCCCGGGCGCTGGTGCATGAACCGGAGTTGTTGATTCTCGATGAGCCCACTGCGGGTGTGGATATCGAACTGAGAAGAAGTCTCTGGGAGTTTATTAAAGAGATAAATGATCAGGGCACGACCATCATCCTGACCACACATTACCTGGAAGAAGCAGAACAACTTTGTCGGAATATTGCCATCATCGATCAGGGCGACATTGTTGAAAACACCAGCATGAAAGAACTGCTGAGTTTGCTGCAAAAAGAGAGCTTTGTTCTGGATTTGAGTAAGCCGATGGAAACGCTACCGACCTTTTCCGGCTATCAAGTGCGCCAATTAGATCCGATGAGCTTGGAAGTGGAAGTGGATAAAAATCGCGGAGTAAATGATCTGTTTCGTCAGCTCAGCGAGTATCAAATAGAAGTCGCCAGTATGAGAAATAAAAGTAATCGACTTGAGGAACTCTTCGTCAACATGACCAATGGTGGTTTGGTAAATAGTGAGGAAAGGGCGTCAGGGCAGGAGGCTGCAGTATGAAATCCTACCGTGAAAAACGACAGTGGCGCACAGAGTATTATTATAATTGGGTCGCTTTTGTCACTATATTTGCCAAAGAAGTCCGCCGATTTATGAGGATCTGGCCGCAGACGCTGCTACCCTCAGCCATCTCCATGGTGCTTTATTTTTTGATTTTTGGTGCAGTGATTGGTTCCAGAATCGGTACCATGAGCGGTTTCAATTATATGACCTATGTCTTGCCGGGGTTGGTGATGATGTCTGTCATTACCAATAGTTTTGCCAATGTTGCATCGTCGTTTTTTAGTAATAAATTCCAGCGCAGCATTGAAGAGTTACTAATTTCGCCGGTGCCGGACTGGATTATCCTGGCGGGTTATGTGCTTGGCGGTGTTGCCCGGGGCGTGATCACCGGTGCGATAGTGATGACCCTCGGGCTGTTTTTTGTCGATATCCAGTTATACGATTTGACCGTTACGATTCTTGCGCTGGTGATGACCGCAAGCCTCTTTTCACTGGGCGGATTTATCAATGGCGTCTATGCTAAAAAGTTCGATGATGTATCCATCATTCCGACATTCGTCCTGACACCTCTAACGTATCTGGGCGGTGTATTTTACTCTATCAAGATACTTCCGGCGTTCTGGCAGAAAGCATCCATGCTGAACCCGATTTTGTATCAGGTGAATACCTTTCGCTATGGACTTCTGGGTGAAGCCGGTGGCATTGATACCGGCTTTGCTTTTGCTGTGATGCTACTGGCCATTGTTGCACTGGGTGTGTTCAGTTTGCACCTGCTGAAAAGTGGCCGGGGGCTGAGAAGTTGATTGCTTAGGAAATTGCTTGTCTTATAAGTAGCTCGTTCCATAAGAAGTTGAATTATGTCTGATGCTCTGCACGCTTCGCCACTGGGTAAAAACAGTGGCTACAAATCCGAATACGATCCGACGACTCTGTACCCTATCGAGCGCAGGGAGAAGCGCGAAGAGCTGGGTATTTCTAGAGATACCCTGCCTTTTTTTGGTCGTGATCTCTGGTATGCCTATGAGCTCTCGTGGCTGAATGCTTCCGGCAAGCCGATGGTGCGGGTTGCCCGGTTTGAAATTCCCTGCGATTCCCCCTGTGTGATTGAATCCAAGTCGTTCAAACTCTATCTGAACTCATTCAATGAAACCCGCTTCGACAGTGAACACGATGTTGAAAAAGCACTGATCTGTGATCTTTCCAACACGGCTCAGGCGCAGGTTTCAGTGATGCTGATGACGATAGAAGCATTCGAAGACCGCGGTGTTGATAGCACTCCCGGAGTGAATATTGATGACCTGGATATTGCCATCGACTGCTATCAATACAACCCGGATTTACTGGCTGGAAGTGTTCCCAATGATGGGGAAATGATCAACGAAACCCTGAATACCCACCTGCTGAAATCTAACTGCCCGGTAACGGATCAGCCCGACTGGGGCACGTTGGTGATCAGTTATCGTGGGCAAGCCATTGATCGTGAAGCGTTGCTGAAATACATCTGTTCCTTCCGCAACCATCAAGAGTTTCATGAGCAATGTGCCGAGCGGGTGTTTGTGGATTTGCAGAAACACTACAAGCTGGATGTCTTGACGGTTTATGCCCAATACCTGCGACGGGGAGGGTTGGACATAAACCCCTGGCGCAGTACTTTGGATGTGAATCCGGAAGCGCTTCGGTTTGTTCGTCAATAGTTGAATCATGACTCTTGAAAATAAATTGAGAAGGTCGGAATAAAAGTAATAAATGACTTCTCAAGCCATTCTTAGGAGCGGTTGACGTTTCGCAATTGCTTCAGTGATTCAGAAAACTGTGGGCAGCTTTCTGAATCACTGAAGCATGCACGCCGGCCTAGTGATGGTTGATGCCTAATTATCTGTCTGATTACATCAAAGCCAAAAATTTTCTTTGGAATCATTAGGGCTTTTACTTTGATAATGTAGAGTCCTGAATTCGTATCATAAATGCATAACCTCTGTAACCACAGGGTTGCTACAGAGCCACCTTTGAATTCAATCAGAACTCAGGTGTACTCTGTAAAGCTACTAAACACTACAGAGGATGCCACGGATGGCCTTTAAGCACCTGAGCTCTGAAGAGAGACATTATATC
>NZ_LUTV01000005.1:395734-402952 GCF_001646945.1 Endozoicomonas ascidiicola | reverse complement strand
TGTGACAGTTACTTTGCTGCTCCGTATCACTCTTGGGAAAGAGGTCAGAATGAGAATGCTAATGGGCTACTCAGGCAGTATTTCCCCAAGTCGATGGAGCTTAATAACGTTACAGAAAAAGAAGTCATCATAGCGGTTGATAAGCTGAATAATAGACCTAGAAAATGCCTTGACTACAAAACACCTTATGAGGCTTTCAAAGAGCAAAGAGTTAACTGGGATTGATGTAAGAAAAGTTATGGGTTATGTATTTATTACTTGAATTCAAGATAGTACAGTTATTCATGGACAATCCTTAAAGAAAAACAATTCTGTCTTGCTGCTCTGATAAAGTTTTGGCATAGCGTTTAAAGTCTTGAAAGACAAATGAGCTATCAAATAAGTACTTGAAACGCCAAGATATAACATTAGTCTCATAAATAGCTAAAAAGTTCCTCAACCCAGATAATATTTCTTATTGGAATGAGAGCAGTTGTGACCCCGCAGCCACCTGATCACCGGTTTGAAAATGAATCTGCTTAATCACGCCAGCTTCCCGGGCTGCAATACAGTGCTCCATTTTCATGGCTTCCATAATGACCAGGGGAGCACCTTGATCAACCGTTTCACCTTCTTTAACCATAATGGCCGTGATCGCTCCACTCATGGGGGCGACCGGTTTATGATCCTGATCGTTATCATGGTCAATCTTATGGCCGGGCAGAGTGACTTCATAGCTGGTGTCAGGAAGAAAAACCTTTAGCTGCTCGCCGGGCATTGGAATCACACGACCCTTTGCCATGTTGCTGGAGGCGGTAAATGTGAACTGACATGACTTGCCTTCACTCTCCTGTTGCCAGTGGGCAATCACGCTTAATGATTGATCATTGAAGTGCAGATGATAGGTATCCACATCTTTATGGATGCGAATCTGATATAGCTGATCATCCAAAGTGAGATGCACAATCGATTGAAGCTGTAGGGAAGTAGCAGCTATCTCAACACGCTGACGTTGATCTTCATACTGATAAATAGCGGCAAGGGAAAGTACCTGATATTGATCGTCTAGTTCAGATGAAAACGGATGTTGCTCGATAAAGTGAGTACTCAACAGCCCTTGTTGGAAGTCCGGCGTTTTCAGCAGATGTATTAAGAAATCACGATTATCGTAAACACCCGCCTGACCGTAATCCATTAACGCTTCGTGTAACCGTTGGATGGCAGCATCACGGGTTGCACCCCGGGCAATCACTTTAGCAACCATCGGGTCGTACCAGGCGGTGATACTGTCGCTCTTTTTAATGCCGGTATCAATTCTTAGATTGCCGTGGGTTTCAGGCCATGCCAGTGAGAAAATTCGACCGGATGCGGGGAGGAAATCTTGTCGGGGATTTTCCGCATAAAGACGCGCTTCTATAGCGTGACCATTGACGGATAGTTCATGCTGTTGAAGTGGCAGAAGTTCTCCGGCGGCAATGGTAAGCTGCCAGTTCACCAGATCCAGGTCCGTTATCATCTCTGTTACCGGGTGTTCTACCTGCAAGCGAGTGTTCATTTCCATAAAATAGAACTGCTCGCCTTCCAATAGAAACTCCACCGTACCGGCACCTTGATAGCCAATCGCTTTACCCGCAGCAACGGCAGCATTCCCCATCGCTTTGCGTAAATCATCCGACAAACCCGGCGCCGGCGCTTCTTCGATGACTTTCTGGTGACGACGCTGCAATGAACAATCACGGTCAAAGAGATAAACTCCATTACCATGGTGGTCGAAAAAAATCTGAACTTCTACATGGCGAGCCGTAGTGACAAAACGTTCCAGCAATAGCTTGTCGTTACCGAAGGCTTTACTTGCCTCCCGTCGTGCAGAATCCAGATGTTGTTGCAGAGAAGATGGGTTATCCACAACCCGCATGCCTTTTCCGCCCCCACCATAGGCGGCTTTAATCAATAATGGGTAGCCAATGAGCTGCGCTTCTTTCGTTAACTGTTCATCGGATTGATTGTCCCCGTGATAGCCCGGCGTTAACGGAACACCCGCTTCCCCCATAATCTTTTTGGCTTCACTTTTTGAACCCATGGCATCGATGGCAGAAGCGGGTGGGCCAACAAAGATAATTCCACTTTGTTGACAAGCTTCAGCAAAACCTGCGTTCTCTGATAAAAAACCATAGCCCGGGTGAATCGCATCAACCGCTTCCTGTTTGGCGATCTCCAGAATGTGGTCAGCCTTTAAATAACTTTCGCTCGCAGGGCTTGGGCCAATATAGATGGCTTTGGTCGCAAGCTGGGTGTGCAGAGCCTGAGCATCCGCATCTGAATAGATAGCGATGGTTTCGATGCCCATGGCGTGAGCGGTGTTAATAACCCGACAGGCAATTTCACCACGATTGGCAATCAACAGTCGTTTAATCATGAGTTGCCTCCCGCTTTCCAGGCAGGCGTTCGTTTCTCCAGAAAAGCGGATAAACCTTCCTGGCCTTCTTCAGAGGTTCGAACCCTGGCGATTTTCTCGCAGGTAGTATTGATTAACGATTCGTTGATAGTTTGGTTGCTCACCGTACGGATCAGCTGTTTTGCTTCGGCCATGGCAATGGGTGCATTTTGCAAAAGTTGTTCTGCAATCGCCTGTGCAGTTGCAGCCAACTCATCTTCACGACAACGTTCGTGAATAATGTTCAATTGTTGAGCCTGCCAGCAATTGATGGTTTCAGCGGAGAGGAAGTACCGTCTGGCCTGACGTTCACCCATCGCGCGAACCACATAGGGGCTGATGACCGCAGGCATTAACCCAAGCTTCACTTCACTTAAACAGAAGCGGGCAGACTCTGCTGCAATGGTAATATCACAGGCGGTGATTAACCCTAGCGCACCGCCATAAGCGGCACCTTGAATTAAGGCGAGTGTGGGCGCAGGGAAAAGATCCAGACGCTGTATCAGTTGAGCTAATTGTTGCGCGTCTTTGAAATTGTCTTCTTGGCTGAGATCTTTTGACTGGCGCATCCAATTGAGATCAGCACCGGTGCAGAAGTGCTTGCCACTGGATTTCAGTATCAACAATCGAACAGGCAGTCGGTCCAGCTCATCCAATGCTCGGTGAAACTCCGCAATCAGAGCTTCATTGAGCGCATTGCCCATTTCAGGTCGGTTTAAACACAGCGTGGCTGTAACACCACTGCCGTTTTTAAGGGGCTCTACTTCTAGTAGAAGCAGATTCAGCACCAGATTATTATTATTCGAAGCGGTCATGGTAATGAGTCCTGTTACATTCTGAATATGCCAAACCGGGTGTCTTCAATCGGTGCGTTCATGGCGGTTGAAAGACCGAGCCCAAGGACTGTTCTCGTCTCTAACGGATTGATGACTCCATCATCCCAGAGTCGTGCACTGGCGTAGTAAGGGTTTCCCTGATGCTCATAGCTATCAAGAATGGGCTGACGGATGGCTGTTTCCTGTTCTTCCGTTAATGGCGTACCTTGCTTTTCCATGGCATCCCGTTTGACCTGAACAAGAACACCTGCCGCTTGTTCTGCGCCCATGACGGAAATACGGGCATTGGGCCAGCTCCAGAGAAATCGTGGATCGTAAGCGCGCCCACACATGCCGTAGTTACCGGCACCAAAGCTGCCACCGATGATTACGGTGAACTTCGGCACTTTTGCACACGCCACAGCGTTCACCATTTTTGCACCGTGGCGGGCAATGCCGCCGGATTCTGCCTGTGAACCCACCATATAGCCGGTGGTGTTCTGCAGAAACACCAGGGGAATACGACGCTGGCAGCACAGTTCAATAAAGTGTGCGCCTTTCTGGGCGGACTCTGAAAATAGAATGCCATTGTTGGCAAGAATGCCTACCGGATAGCCGTGAACCCTCGCAAACCCACAGACCAATGTTTCGCCAAATAAGGCTTTGAATTCATCAAAGTCGGAATCATCAACGACTCGGGCAATCACTTCCCGCACATCGTAGGGTTGACGCAAGTCCGTTGGCACAACGCCGTAGAGTTCACTGATGTCGTACAAAGGCTCACGGCTCGGTTTCAGATCTAATTCAGCTTTTTTTACGGTGTTTAGCCGGGAGACAGATTGGCGAATCAGTTGAATGGCATGAGCATCGTTATTGGCGTAATGATCAGCAACACCAGACTGACGACAGTGAACATCTGCTCCGCCCAGTGCTTCTGCGCTGATTTCTTCTCCAGTGGCGGCTTTTACCAGGGGAGGACCAGCCAGAAAAATAGTGCCTTGCTGTCGTACAATAATGCTTTCGTCGGCCATGGCGGGCACATAAGCGCCACCGGCAGTGCAGGAACCCATGACAGCAGCAATCTGTGGAATACCTTTGGCGGATAAATTGGCCTGATTAAAGAATATACGACCAAAATGATCTTTATCGGGAAAGACCTCATCTTGTCTGGGCAAATTAGCTCCGCCGGAATCTACGAGATAAATACACGGTAAATTGTTCTGTTCGGCAATGGTTTGTGCCCGCAAATGCTTTTTGACTGTGAGGGGAAAATAGCTCCCACCTTTTACGGTGGCATCGTTAGCTACAATCATGCAGTCACGGCCAGAAATTCGTCCAATACCAGCAACTACACCGGCGCAGGGCACATAATCTTCGTAGACATTTTCAGCGGCGAGCAGCCCAACTTCGAGAAAGGGGGAACCGGGATCGATCAGCATGGCAATGCGATCCCGAGGGAGCAATTTACCTTTGCTGGTGTGCTTTTGCCGGGCTTTCTCTGAACCCCCTTGCTTCAGGCGTTTAGAGGTTTTATTCAGCTCGTCAACCAGTGACTGCATCTGACGACGGTTGTCACTGAAGCTGACACTGTCGATATTAATGTTGGTGGTAAGCGCAACCATAAGAAACTCCTTAATCCATTAATTAGTTGCCGGTTTCCTGAAACAACTCCCGACCGATTAACATACGACGAATTTCTGATGTTCCAGCACCAATCTCATAAAGCTTGGCATCTCTCAACAGGCGACCCGTTGGATAATCATTGATATAGCCATTCCCGCCCAGAATCTGGATCGCATCCAGTGCCAGAGAGGTGGCTTGTTCTGCGCAGTAAAGAATCGTGCCAGCTGCATCTTTTCGAGTTGTCTCACCACGATCACAGGCGGCAGCGACCGTATAAAGATAAGCTTTGCTGGCATTCATTCGGGTGTACATATCCGCCACTTTGCCCTGAATCAGCTGGAACTCACCAATGGCCTTACCGAACTGCTGTCGATCATGAATATAAGGCACCACCACATCCATGCAGGCTTGCATAATGCCGGTTGGACCGCCGGATAACACCACACGCTCGTAATCCAGCCCACTCATCAATACTTCAACGCCGCCGTTGTAGGCGCCGAGAATATTTTCTTCCGGCACTTCACAATCTTCGAAGACCAGTTCGCAGGTGTTAGAACCTCGCATGCCCAGCTTGTCCAGCTTTTGTGCTCTGGAAAATCCGGGGAAATTCCGCTCAACAATAAAGGCCGTTATCCCTCTGGATTTCTTTTCCGGCTCTGTTTTGGCATAGATCACATAGGTGGAAGCATCAGGACCATTGGTAATCCACATCTTGTTGCCATTCAGAATGAATTTGTCGCCTTTCTTTTCCGCTCTGAGTTTCATGCTCACCACATCAGAACCGGCACCGGGTTCGCTCATGGCGAGAGCGCCAACTGCTTTTCCGCTAATCAGGTCAGGTAGATATTTATCTTTCTGTGCTTCAGTTCCCATACGATGAATCTGGTTAACACAGAGGTTGGAATGTGCTCCGTAGCTTAGCCCCACAGAGGCAGATGCACGACTGATCTCTTCCATGGCGATAACATGGGCAAGATAGCCCATATCAGAACCGCCCAATTGTTCACTGACGGTAATCCCCAGCAATCCCATGTCCCCCATTTTTTGCCACAAATCTGAGGGAAACTGGTTGCTCTGATCGATATCCGCTGCCCGGGGGGCGATTTCTTTTTCAGCAAACTGCCTGACCTGATCTCTTAACAGGTCATTGGTTTCTCCAAGGTTGTAATTGAGTTGGCTGTACTGGCTCATGGCTAATCCTCACTGTTATTTTTATTAATTCAGGATTGTGGGTATTTACTTTTTATGGTCTCGCATCGCTTTCTGGCAACGCTTTTTGGCGTTAGCTAATTCATCTTTCATAATCTGAATATCCGCCAGCTGTTGTGCAAGACGCTCACTGGAGAGGTCTATAGCATCCAGTAAAGCTTGAAGCTGGTCGGTATTCTGTGAGCTTGGGTCGTACATTTCGATCAGTGCTCTGGATTCCGCCAGGCTGAAGCCCAGCCGCTTACCTCTCACGATCAGCTTAAGGTGCACACGGTCTTTTTTGCTGTACACACGCTGCATGCCTTTGCGGGCAGGGCTGAGCAACCCCTCATCTTCATAGAAGCGTATGGTTCGCGGGGTGATATCAAACTCTCGAGCCAGCTCTGAGATGGTAAACGTCGTTTCAGGCATATCGAAGGCAACCCTGATAATTTGTGCACTTATATAATGCAGAGTATAGATTCCCTTTACGTAAACGTAAACTATGAAATCATTGGGCTGGATTTTGTGGATAGTTGTCTGGAGGTGAGGTCAAGCGTATTGACGTCAGCATCAATGCTGAAGTTAATGAAAATAGAACTTATATTTGTTTGATTGTTTCAAGTGCTGAATGGCAGCGAGGAAATTATCCTAAGCATTTCCTCGCTGGTATATAAAAGCGCAACAAAAATACTATTTTGGCAAGCAGTTTATAAAACCTTGAGGATCGCCATTTGCAAGAACTTGATTTGGGAATATCTTGTTTATCTTGCTGACTTCGCTTTGATAATGCGCAATGTCTGCTTGAGCTTCACGTGAATTACTGTTTAATTTTTCCAGTTGTGATGTTAGCGCTCCCTTAAGAGGAGTGTAAGTGGCTTCCTGAGGGTAGTGATCTAGGAGGCTGTCGGACTTGAAAGTAAAAACCGGAGATGGGCAGCAATAAAGTCAAAAATCACAGAATCCAGTCTGGAAGCACTGTTTATGTCGTCAGTCTCTTATGCCCAAATATCCAAATAAATACGACAAATAACCTGTAAACCGCTATAAACTGCATAAAAATGATACTTTCCTGAAGATCTTTCAGCATCAGCGTAAACATCCGCTTCAGGTTAAAGCTCATGCACAGAAGATCCCATTCAGCAGACACTGCTTCAAGACCACGGACCAGAAATTGAC
>NZ_LUTV01000005.1:387816-394629 GCF_001646945.1 Endozoicomonas ascidiicola | reverse complement strand
TGAGGTCTAGCTGCTCAACCACCTCTACAACAAAGCGAGCAAGATGCACCTCTGGCAGATAATCCTGAACAGTGGCAGGAAAAAAGTCAGGGATGTCTCGGTCAATGGGTCTGAAAGTCCATTTGTTCATTGGCTGGCTGTCTTTTACGATCTTGCGGGTATTATACTCAAAAGTTGTTCTAAGTCCGACAGGCTCCTAGCAGTCATCTGCGTACTTTGTATGCAGAATTGTAGAGGTTGAACATAGTGTTCAGGGATGTAGACAGCTGATATCAGGAATAGTTTCTGATCAATCGATCAGCCACTCGAAAGGTAACGTTATTGTGGATTGAAAGGCATATAAATGAAGTAAGACTCTATCGATAGAGGTGAGTGCTAACTATCGATAGAGGTTCTTTAAAGTATAAATTCAAGGTTGACTATATAACCTGGCTTAGAAAGGTCTGGAGCCGTTCGTTTTCAGGAGCATCAAAAAACGCATTGGGCTCACTGTCTACCAGCAGCTCGCCAGCATCCATAAACAACACCCGGTCGGCCATTTCCCGGGCAAAGCCCATTTCATGGGTAACCACAACCATGGTCATGCCTTCTTTTGCCAGCTGTTTCATAACATCCAGTACTTCACCGACCATCTCCGGGTCCAATGCGCTGGTGGGCTCATCAAACAGCATAATGCGGGGTTGCATTGCCAGTGCTCTGGCGATGGCGACTCGTTGTTGTTGGCCGCCGGATAATTGTGCGGGAAAACTGTCTGCTTTATCTGAAAGACCGACTTTTTGCAGGAGTGTTCTAGAGCGCTCTTGCGCTTCGGCACGACTGATTCCTCGAACCTTCATGGGTGCAAGACAGATGTTATCCATCACCGATAAATGCGGGAACAGGTTGAATGACTGAAACACCATGCCCACTTCTTCCCGGAGTTTATTGACGTCACCGGGAGTGGTCAGGGAGATGCCATCAACGACAATTTCACCGTCGTTAATGGTTTCCAGCTGATTCAGGGTTCTAAGAAAAGTGGATTTGCCTGAGCCGCTGGGACCAATCACCACCACCACTTCCTGTTCATAAATGGTTTGGGAAACATTGCGCAGCGCATGAACCCCATTGGGGTAGATCTTTTCTACCCCAGTCGCCTGGATGATGACTTCAGTCTCTGACGGCATACTTCACCTCCATGCGACGCACCAGCCAGGAAAGGGTGGCCGTTAACAGTAAATACAGCAGTGCAATGCTGAACCACACTTCAAATGGGCTGAAGGTGACACTGACTACTTCTCGACCCGCTTTGGTCAGATCGGTTAGCGATATAACGGATACCAGCGAAGAGTCTTTTATCAGGTTGATAAACTGCCCAGCTAAAGGTGGCAATACCCGTTTAAACGCCTGTGGCAGAATAATGTAGCGCATGGTCATGGAACGACTCATGCCAAGGCTTCTTCCGGCTTCCATCTGCCCTCGGCTGATGGACTCAATGCCTGCACGAATGATTTCTGCAACATAGGCGCCGGTGAAGACTGACAGCGCCACGACGCCAGCGGTAAACCGCTCCAGATCTAATACCGTCCCAATAAAGAAGTAGACAATAAAGATTTGAACCAGCAATGGCGTACCGCGAACCAACTCAACATACACGGTTGCCATATGCCGCAGTGCCGGATTGGGTGAAATACGGGCAAGCCCTGCTAATGCGCCAAGCACAATGGCAAAAACAATGGAAACCAGTGATAACTTAATGGTCATCCATAGGCCGGTAGCAATAGGCCCGGGCTGCCATTGATAATTGGTTGCTAGAAGGTCACCCTCAAAAATCAGGTCTCCTTCAAAAACGGCAATCTCCTGATAATCAGTAAAAGACATCTGTTCACTGCTGTCATACTCATTAACCAGTGTCAATTGTCCTTTATCGTTTACTTCAATATTGCCGTCGAATTCAGCCCGGAGTTCTTCCGGAGCCTGGTAAAGAATGTACTGGGGGATTCGGTCCCAGCGCCAGATGTAGTCAATAGCCTGACTTGATTTGTAGATACCCAGACCCAACAGCAGCAATAAGGCAGCGAAGACCAGATTCCAGAGAATCTGGTTAGGCTGCTTTTCCATTTGCAATGGCTGGCCTTTAACGGGTTTACCGGTCATCACAAGGCGTTACTTCAACGTCTTCTGCCATTCGGAACTTTCGAACCATTTGGCGTAGATTTTATCGTAAGTACCGTCACCTTGAATTTGGGTCAGGAAGTTGTTCAGCCAGTTGATGAAGTCCGGGTCGCCTTTACGCACACCCCAGGCCAGAGGCTCATAGGTAAATGGTGAGTCCAGGTGAACCAGTTTTCCAGGGTTTTGGCTGGAATAAATAGCATTGAATGGGAAGTCATAAACAAAGGCGTCTGCTTTGCCGTTGAGAACCTCGATGGCGCCATCGGATTCAGTTTCAAACAATCTCAACTTGGCTTTGCTCAGGTAACGCTTAGCGGCGATATCGCCAGTGGTACCCAGCTTGGATGCAACAATGTACTTAGGGTCGTTCAGATCTTTATAAGATTTGATTTCATCTTCAAGGCCTTCACGAACCAGTACACTTTGACCAATGACAATATAAGGGTTAGCAAAGTTGATCTGCAGGTTGCGCTGAGAAGTCAGAGTCATACCGGCCATGATGATGTCGAACTTGTCCGTCATCAGTGCAGGAATAATACCGTCCCATGCAGTGTTAACAATTTCCAGCTTAACGCCCATGGCTTTAGCCATTTGACGAGCGACGTCTACATCAAAGCCAACGATCTTGCCTTGCTTGTTGGTCATCTCGAAAGGCATATAGCCAGCATCCAAACCAATACGCAGAACTTTACGCTCCATGATTTGGTTCAGGGTGGATTCTTCCCAGATTTGATTATAAGAGGCGAACAGCGATGAGCTGAATGCCAGTAGGAATGCCAGCAGGGTGGTTATTTTTTTCATTGTTACTCCTTAAAGCAGGCGGATATCCTGTTTATCCGATGCCGGTTATCTTTATTATCTTGCTGACTGTTCCGTGTCTGCTACACCTCGTAATAAAATAGTTCTACGAGGAAACAGTTCGCATTGTACATACTCTGTTGTGCATTACCAGCGCAATAAAACGGTGATTAACTGGGATGAAGTTTAGTAACTTCTAGAGTTGAAATTTATAAATGGTAAATCAATATCTATCTTTGTTGTTGATTCAGAAAATGGATAAGTAAACGCTGGGCACAATATGATCGGTTTTGACATGAATGGGATGTTTCTATTATTTAAAGTTTGATTTTATGTCAGTTTTAATAATTATGAGTGAATAGTATTTTAAATGGCTTTTGATAAATAAAGCATTATATAAAGCCTTGAACCATTGTGAACGTCTGAATGTCAAACTCAGTAGTCATTAGGGGTGTAATTAAAAGTGTTCCCGATGTGGTGAAAATTCAAATTTCATCAGCTGTTACCCCGCATGAATAATCGGTATCAAAAATAGAAAATTCACAAAATTACAGACTGTTGAACACTTTTAATTACACCCAGTCATTAGAGTTGTTTAATGGCGGTTATTTATGCTTGTTTGAGGTATTTAAAATGGCAGACGTATCTAAAAACACTCTCCCTGCAACTTCTTATAGTTCAACTAGTGTGGTGCGCCGTTCTTTTTGCTGCTTAAGCGGCAATTAGCTCGAACTACCTTCTCCAGTATGTCATTAGCCTTGGCTGTCCATATAAACGGCTTGGGCTTCTCGTTATGTTTTTCGATATATTCCTCTATTGCCTCCACAAGCTCTGGAACACTTTTGAATACCCCTCGACGTAAACGCTGTGTGGTTAAATCTCGGAAAAACCTCTCAACCATGTTCATCCATGAAGCTGATGTCGGTGTAAAGTGAACGTGGAATCGCGGGTGCTTTTCCAGCCACTCTTTTACCTTCGGATGTTTATGAGTTGCGTAGTTATCACAGATAAGATGTAAAGACTTATCTTTTGGGGTTTCCCGATCAATCTGTTTCAAAAACTTCAGCCACTCTGCATGAGTATGCTTTTGCTGGCATTGACCAATAATATTTCCTGTAAGTACGTTCAGTGCTGCAAACAAGGTAGTTGTCCCATGTCGTTTGTAATCATGAGTCATTGTCGCAGCACGTCCCTTTTTCAGAGGTAAGCCCGGCTGTGTGCGATCAAGTGCCTGAACCTGACTTTTTTCATCACTGCACAACACTAGGGCATGTTCTGGAGGAGTCAGATAGAGTCCAACGATATCCTCAAGCTTTTCCACAAACTTTGGATCACGAGAAACTTTGAATGTCTTTTCCAGGTGAGGCTTAAGGCCATGGGCTTTCCATATGCGACGCACGCTTGTCGCACTGATGCCAGCGGCTTCAGCCATAGAGCGAGTGCTCCAGTGAGTAGCATTATCCGGCTTTGTTTGAGTGGTCAAACGAACGATTTCCGTAGCATTAATCTGTTTGTTACGACCACCACGAGGAAGGTCTTTCTCTATTCCCCGAAAACCTTCAGCTACATAACGAACTCGCCAACGGCTTACTTGTCCCCGTTCGATATTTAATGCTTCCGCAATTTCAAGATTGGTTTTTCCATCTGCAGCCAAAAGAATAATTTTAGAACGACGGGCAATGCGTACAGAGCTTTTATTTGACGACGATAGACGTTTTAGTAGTTTTTGTTCCTGTTCACTCAGGCTTATCTTGGCTGCGACTCTCATAGATAGTATCCGTCCTTAGATGCTCTTACCTATAATGGCACAGCGAGATTATTTATGTTGTATTAAATGCAGCTCACTACACTAGTTATTCCGCCGAAGCAGAGCCACTAAATGGGAGCAAGGAGGATGTTGAAGGCAGTAAAAAGGCATCCAGCGAGCACGGTTGTGGCTGGGGGGCTAGGAAAGTTGTAGCAGCTGTTGTTGGCGGGGGGGCAGGGTAGCGGCGACTGTAGTAGCGATTTATTTTGGTACTCGATCTGGTGACAGTGGAAAGATGCTTGAAGTTGTTCAGTCAGGTCTGATGTCAGATCGGAATGTGACAGGTCTCAATGTCACTAGCTCGAGTTCTGGTAACTCCATGCTGTCTCCTTCAGGACAATCAGGCAAGCCTGATAATTCAATGTTAACCCCTTTGTTACCTAACGATGAACAGGCAGTGGATGCTGATGTAAAAACAGTTTCTTCTACAGTCTCCACAACGGTGACAACTACAACGGAAAAAACGGGCTCTATTGCTAAGGGCGTCGGAAGGGATGTTTCGCCACCTAAACTTGAAGATCAGAATGATCTTGCTCAAGCTAAGAAAAATAGCAGCAAGGTGGTTGAGGCAGATAATATGAAAAATGTTGATAAGCCTGCTGGTGAGCATGAAGATATGATGCAGGGGGGATGACCCGAACACTACTGTCCGGTTAAGCATAAACCAGCTCCAAACTCCCCTGGTTCTGGGGTAAATTGGCTTCAATTCTATCCGGCGGGTCACTGAATAATTCCAACAAAGAGCACCGACGGGTCAGGTTAAGACTGATTCTTCGGGCTATTTGCTGTAACGACAACTTGCAGGATGTTGTGATCTGAGCCAAGCGCAGCAGGAGGTAGGCAATCATTGCTGTAAGCACCTGTATTTTTACTGCATTTTCACTGCGCTCAAGGAACCGCTTGACCTTCAGATTCTGTTTAATCCACTTAAAGAACAGCTCGATCTGCCAGCGGGATTTATACAAGGCAGCAATCTCTGCAGCACTTCTCCTCAGATCGTTACTGATAAACACCAGTACTTTGCCGTCTTCTTTCCGGCAAATCCTGACCCGCCTGAGATCAACCGGGCAGTCTTTTCTACCTTTGTCAGAAGAGAGCCTGATGATTTGGTCTTCCAGAATAGAGTCTTCTGTTGTTTCACGACATTCGACGACTTCATAGACTGYTGATGTTTTCATCCTGCCCACAAATTGCGTGCCCTGACAGGTCATTTCGTGATACCAGCTGTAGTCGTCGTAAGCCCGGTCAAAAACATAGGTGACACCTGCCATGATGGGAAGGTTCTGAGCCGCTTTGCAGTCATTCTTCTTGGCGGTGGTCAGTTCGAAAAAAGTGGGAGTATCGGCCTTCGGGTCATACACCGTATGAAGCTTTATGCCGCCTTTAGTTTTTCGAAAATGCGCCCACTCAAACTGGTTCAAATTTAAGTCAATGGTCGTGGAATCAATCAGGCGCACCATTTCATTGCCCGCTCCCCGAGGCAGATGGCTTCTGACCTTTTGTAGTAGAAAGAAAAAGGTTTCTTCGAAAATACTGGCCGCCCGAGTGCTGTTGGCATCCGACAATGAAGAACGCTTTATGCGAGAGACACCCAAATGGTAATGGTGGTTGTGGCAGGCATTAAAATTCTCAACCAGATCCCGAATGGAAACCCGGCTGGCCAGTTGAGCAAACATCATGGCAACGAGTTGAGTCCAGCATGACAGAGTCCTGATTCGATGATCCCCGTTGTGGCGATCAACGACCTTCTGAAACTGATGACGTGGGATTGTTTTGAGTAACTGTTGGAAAACGCTGTTATGATGCTTCATGCCTGTCTTTCTTGTTCTGTAAAATAGCTGTCTCGACAACCGCTATTTTACCGTAGATCAACAGAGACAGGTACTTCAGTTCTTCCCCGGATGTTTAACCGGACAGCAGTGAGCCAGAAGAACCATTTGCTTCTCAAGATCACCGATCAATAGGGCTAAGTTACCGTTAATGGTTGAATCAGCTAAACTCCTATAAAATCAACGTGGTAGGGGAGTGATATGCAATCTGAACTCTTCCAGAATTTT
>NZ_LUTV01000005.1:359788-386796 GCF_001646945.1 Endozoicomonas ascidiicola | reverse complement strand
GGGAACTTACAGCGGCAAATAAGTTAACTGCTGGCCGATTGGTTAGCAAAATTGCTGAACATTGGTGCTTCCAACCATTAACGGTAACTTAGCCGATCAATAGAGTTTCATGAGAAGGTCATCGGGAAGTTTATCTCCCGAAATCACTATCAACGGCTTTGATAAATTACCCAAGTTGGCTGATAAGGGTCTTGTTTTGGTTGTTAGAATTGCTTGCTGCTTTGTTAGTGAGAGTTTTATAAAACCAGGTAGAATAAATGCCTGTTAATTCTGCAAGATTATTAAATAAAGTTCTGATGCTTGGTTATTGGTTATTGGTTATTGGTTTTCTGATTTTCATATCTTTTAGTTTTGCAGTGTACTAATTCAAAATATTTAGGAGGTGGTGAGGTGGATTTAAATCCTATTCAGGCTGCATTATATACATGGCATATTAATTCTGATAAAGGTTTCTTGAATTTATTGAAAAAGACCGGGAATGCTATTGGGGCATTTTTTACTGCCATTTTTGGGAGGTTTACAGTTTCTGAATTCGAGCAGGATAACTATCTCAGCGTTGATTGGCGGAAAAATACCTATCCCGGTAAGGCGATGTGCGATAAAAAAATTAGCGAACGAGTGGTAACGCTGGCTGATAACATAAATCAAATAGGTAGAGTAGAAGATCCTGGAATAACCAGTATTGCTTCTAAAACGCCCTTTAATAATTCCCAGAGGCATGTATATCAACCCTCAGTAGTTAATAGAAATGAAGTTCAACATGTAGAAGATGTTTCAGAAGAAAAAAGACGAGAAAGTTCAAGTTTAAATAATGAGCCAGAATCCGTACCGTTTAAATCTGAGTCTGTGGGTGGTACTGATCTTGTAGCTGATCCTGAACTCAAGAGTGAACAGGGCAGTCAGGAACAAACGTCGATAGCTGCAATACCGTTTAAATCTGAGTCTGTGGGTGTTACTGATTTTGTAGCTGATCCTGAACTCAAGAGTGAACAGGGCAGTCAGGAACAAACGTCGATAGCTGCAATTCTACCGTCTTTGAGTACAACGCCATCTGTTATGCCGGGGGTGCTTAATACATCGCCCGTGAGTGTCCAGGCAGTGCAGCAGGGTTCCCGTTCTCTGCGTGCTGTCTTCGGTGGGAAAGGTATGTTTCTGCAACATATGAGTGCAAATGGTATCCCTGTACCTAAATTCCGCTTGGTGAGTATTCCTGACATTCTCTTGCTGGAAAAAGCCGGTTTTGCGCAAAGCTTACTGCCAGAGGCTCTCTCGTCGATTGAATTGCCGAGTGCACAGGGTATCGTGAGTCTCGACCAGTTAAAAGAACGAATCGCCCGTATTACCAACCCTGAAGAGCAAGACCGGTTGCTGAAAGCATTGTCCGGATTTCTGGAAAGCGATGCTTTTTATAATGCCATTAAAAACCATTCAACGGCTTATATCATGCGGAACCGTTTCAAAGCTCTGTGTGCAGATCATCCGGAGCAGAAGGTTATTATCCGAAGCTCTGGTGCAAAAGAAGATGATTATGGTGATGCCCAGGCCGGTAAATACGAATCTTATGTGCATGGTGCTGATGACGTCGTGCAAACCTGTTTAAAGGTCATGGCCTCCGGCTACCGTCCCGAAGTCTGCAAAAATGGCATGCCAACAACATTATCCCTGGTGATGCAGCACTGTGTTGATTGCCAGTTTGGTGGTGTTGCCATGAGTTACACCAGCTTAAAAGATAACCGTATGCAGATTGAGTATGTTCCCGGACAGCCCAAGGGTGCTGTTTCCGGACTTGGTGGTTTAACGCCCCATCGATACACTATTACCCGAAAAAATCATCAGCCTGCCTTGGAACATATACGTGGTGACGTTGCCCAGGCCTTTTATCTTGAGAATCAGGGGGGAAATGAAGCTATTGAACGGCTAACTGACCTGCCTCCTTCTGAGGAGAAAACGCTTCCGGAGCCAACAGCAAAAGCACTGTATGAGATCATGGTAAAACTGGAAAACCTGTTGCAATGCCCGGTGGATGTAGAATTTGGGGTTAACCGACAGAATCAGGTGCAAATCTTGCAGGTCAGACCGGTGACCCGGTTGCAGGGCGGTGCTCAGTTCTCAGTTGGTGTCCCCTCTGCAGCAATAGTCAAAGGCACGTTAGTCAGTGAAGGGCTTTGTAAAGGCCCGGTAGTATTGGTCAAGGTTGGCGACAACCCGGAAAACATCCCGGACAATGCCATTATCGTTGCCCACCATGGTGAAGACTGGATGTTGGCACCGGACGTTCTGGGCAAAGTCAGTGGCTTTGTATTTGAAAAAGGAGGAACGGGAGATCATGTGGCCATTACGCTTCGGCAGGCGGGTAAACCCTGCTTTATTGCTGATGATAAACCCGTCATTGTGGATGGAAACATCGCGACTCTGGCTTGCGGCGAATTTAATGGTCAGTCCGGTGGTTTTTTGCTGAGTGGTGAACAGGCTTATGAGCATTACCAGGCAAATTCATTGCCAGCCGCTTCTGCTGACTTCAGTGCAGCAATAGCAAGAACAACTCGCTGGCAGCCTACCCGTTGTGATGAAAAGAGGGTTGATCACCAATTTAAGTGGCTTAACGGGCAGAATACCCGTTTGCTGCAATATTTTGACCGGGATGCTTTGATAAACCGGTGTCTCTCACCAGAAGGTGCGGTTCTGATCAGTATGTCCCCGCAGAGGCATCAGATATTACGCTCACTTAACGATGAGGTTTCACACTTCCTTTCAGATACGGATGCCCTGTTACAAGGGTATGGCGACTATCTGAATGAAGGTTCGAAAGGAGAGGAAACGCCACCAAAAATTAAATCGTATCTTCAAAATCTGGAGACGCTGAAAACTCGCTCAGGTGAGATCAAAGCAAAGGTTAATACCGGGTTAGACAGGATCACCAAAGGGCTTCTGGATGGTAATGAACTGCTGCAAAAAACCGGTGACTTCAGCCAGTGGCAAACGGATTGTCAGGACTTAAAGAACAGTCTGCAAGCTCTGTCCCAACCTCGTACAGCGGATCAGGTGCGTTCGATTCACGATACGGTTTTTCTGGTACATAAAAGCTTTGTGGATATTCTGGCAGAGGTTGCCAATGGTTCAGGGCATGGTGAGGTTGTGAAGAAGTCGAATCGTGTCACTTTCGTGAATTTCAACACCCCGGGGATGACGCAGTTATTGGATGACCAATGCGCCAGCGCACTGGAAAACTACGGAGACCATAATACCGTTCTGAACATGGATGGAATCAGCATTATCAGCACCGATATTAATTATCATAAAGGTGTCATTGAGTTAATTGACAAAGGGGCAGGTAGTCAGGGAAGGCTGATGCGTGTGCGGATGATAGACAATTTTAAAGACACCAACACACACTATGAAGGTAAGTTCAAACGGTTTCTCTGGCTGGCGTTGTTATTGAACAGTATCGGTAAGCAGAACTCATCTCAGGGTGTGCAGATAAAGCTCAATGAAGAGATGGGTGAGATTGTTGTTGAAGTGAATAACATTCCTGACATTGAACGTATGAGGCAGCAATTAATTGCAGCGATGACGGTTATGGATAGCAGCACTAACAAAGATAATAGTTTCTGTTTCGTCACCGAAGGCTTAGCCTCTGTTCAAGACTTTCCAGCACTCAGAACTTATCTCAATCGTATTCAAGATGCGAATAGTCGGCTCATGAGTAAAGCATTAATCTTTAGTGAGACGTTGATGTGGCCAGAAGGTAACTTTACCAAATTTCTTGAAGTTTTTTTCCCCGAAGGCAGTGATGAAGTTAAGCTGATCCATTTTGCTCAAAAAGTTAGAAAGCTGGACAGAGACAAGGCTTTTGTTGTTGACTCTGAACAATCGTTTCAGCGAGATGCGGAACAAATCCGCTTTTTATTGATAGAAAAGCCAGAGAAGGTGCTGGACTCTGTAAGGCAGTATTCCGATTGGCTTGAGAATAAAGAGCAGGCATTACCTTTGGTCACCTTGAATGGGAAATTGCTGGAACACTTGTCTCCGTCATTGAAAAAAGACCGGGATATTGTAATGGCGGCAGCCACTCACGCCCCTGCAGCGTTGAAACATGGTGATAAAGCTTTCTGGAATGATCGTGAAATATTGTCTGCAGCGGCTCATGCTAATTCAATGGAATATTCAGTTAATTGTCAAAAGCTGAGCAGAAATGCCATGTTAGAATTGTTCAATTTACCTGTGGATGGCAAATTCAAATTCTTTACGCCATTTGATATGAAGCCGTATTCAAAAGACGCTGAAATCATGCTGGCGGGTATAAAACACAACGTTGGTTATCTGAGAGATGCAGCTGAATCGTTAACAGGCGATACGGACTTTATGAAAAAGGCAATCCAGATCAATGTTTGGGCATATAGTTATGCATCAGATCGTATTAAGTGTGATCCGTCTATTGCTGCCATGGCGTTACAACTCTCCAATAGCAGAATTGAGGACCTTTACGATGATGTTCCCGAAGCTTTAAAGCAAAGACCAGAAATCAAGACCCAATATATTGAAGGCCTGCAGCGATGCCTTGAACAAGTTGAGTACTGAATGCGCAACTTTAAATGAATCTGATTATAGGAGATCCGTGCAACAAAAATTCGAACTGAAACAAGAGATAGTGAAAGCTTTAACTCAAAAACCACCGGCTAAAGCCGGTGGGTTAGATTTACGGACTGAAAGTCCGGATACGCGTCCAAGACGCGTTAGTATTCAGTCCTGAAGCTATCATCTACTTTGGGCTCAAAATGATGATCCAGATACTCCTTGATCATCTCTTCAGTCACCTTTCCCGATGTGACACAAAAATAGCCTCTTGCCCAAAAATGCCTTCCCCAGTATCGCTTCTTCAAATCAGGGAAACTTTCAAAACAATCTTGTAGACGACCTTCCTTTGACCCTCCTCATTATTTCACTCGGAGCCATATTCGGAGGCGCTGACACAAACAGATGTACATGATCCTTACTAATCACTCCCTTAAGAATCTCTATCTCAAATGCCTGGCACGTTTCTCTTATCAGCTCCCTGGCTCTTAAGCCAACATCTCCCTTGAGCACCTGATACCGGTACTTCGTGACAAACACAAAGTGGTACTGAATATTAAATACTGTGTGACTGCCATACCTGTAGTCCATCGCAGAACCTCTACATCCAGATAACTGCGACAAAATATCATAGCTAAAGCTGACCGGCTAAAGCCGGTGGTTTTAACCTTACGAAAGACTAATAAAGCTCTTCCCTATCCAGATTTTAATGGGGTGCTCCGCCTGATTGATGTATGAATTATGTGCGCGAAGTCTTGCTTGCCTAAGGGGCATAAATACTGCTGGTTCTACTGATGATATGTGCCTATATAAAGCACATAAAGTGCTTGATCCCTTGAGTAACGTGACTTTTCAAGGAGTTACATTATTCAGGCTGAGCACCCTTTTAATGAACCTTTATTGCCTTCCACTGAAGTATGACGATAGACAACATCAAAATAATACCGACCCAGTAAAGGCCAAAAGGATTAAATAGCAGTATTGGCAGACTTGCCGTGGACAGAAGTCGCTCAATAATAGAAAGCCGTGTCAGCAAGTATCCCTCTATCGCCATGGCCATTCCGACAATAACCGACAGCGTCTGAATAGCTGAGATAATCAATTCCAAGGAATCATCAGAGGTATTGATCAACCCGGTGTATGCCATCATCAACGGAATCACAAACAGTCCAGCGGCAAGCTTAAACGCTTCTATTGATGACTTCATTGGGTTGGCGTTGGCAACACCTGCACCGGCAAAGGCTGCAAGGGCAATGGGCGGCGTGACATTAGAAGTCTGAGATAACCAGAAAATAATCAAGTGTGATGTCAGCAATGGCAAGCCAAAATCACCCAGCAGTGGCACCGCGATAACTGCCAGCACAATATAGGCGGCAGTGACGGGTAATCCCATTCCCAGAATCAATGCGACGAGACTGATCAGTAGCAGAGCAGTAAACAGATATCCGCCAGAGAGTGCAGTGACAAATTGGGTGAATTGCAGTCCTATTCCTGTTTGACCCACGACACCGACAATAATACCCGCAGCACCGCAGGCAGCCGAAATAGGCAATGCCAGTAGTGCCCCTGACTTCATGCCTTCTATTATTTGACGAGCATTGACTCTGCTGTGTTTGCGTAAGGCCGCTGTAATAAGAATAGATGCACAACCAGCGACGCCTACCAGCAAAGGTGAATAGCCCATCATCAACAATGTTGTGATTAAGGCTAATGGAATCAGGAAATGCGCTCCCTGTTTCATGACCTGCAATACTGCTTCAGTGCGGTTGATGGTTTTGAGTTCCAGTTTGCATGCCATGATATGCACGTAGAGAAGTGTGCAGAAAAAGTAGAGCAAGGCAGGAATAATCGAGGCGATCATAATGTCGCTATAGGGAATACCCGTGAACTGAGCCATAACAAAGGCGCCAGCTCCCATGATGGGTGGCATGATCTGTCCACCAGTGGAGGCAGCTGCTTCAATACCTGCAGCCTGTTCCGGGCGATAACCCAGTTTTTTCATCATAGGGATTGTGATGGAACCGGTGGTCACCGTATTGGCAATGGCTGAGCCAGAAATCGAACCAAGGCCTGCGGAGGCAATGACTGCTGCTTTTGCCGGGCCACCTCGATACTTGCCGGCGATGGCAAAAGCCAGATCAATAAAGAATTTTCCGGCACCAGTGACTTCTAAAAAAGCACCAAATAACACAAAGATAAATACGGTGGTGGCGGCAATACCCAGAGCTGAACCGAAGATACCGTTACTGGAGAATATCTGAAACTGAACCAACTCCTGCAAACTGTAGGCTTTGGTAGCCAATGCGCCGGGCAGCATATCGCCAAAAGCGCTGTAGAGAAGAAAAATGGTGGCAATAATCACCATCACCCAACCAACGGTTCTACGACAGGCTTCAAGTAATAATGCGGTGAAGGCAATCCCGGCAATCAGGTCGATGGTCGTGAGCCCAAATAGCAGGTAGTTAATATCGTTGTAGTCAAACTGAACAATTCGATAGCCGGCAAAAACGGCAAGAGCACTCAGGGAAAGATCAATCGTTCGAGATATTGCGAATGACCAGCGTTGATTGGCAGGAGCCGCAATGCTCACTAAAGGGTAGTGAATAAAAATCAACACCATCACCCAGGTTAGATGAACAGGGCGGAAGTAGGTGGCTGATATGGTGGACGTAATACCTTGCCAGATTTGAAACACTGACAGGGAAACAGCCAGAGCCAACAATAAACGGCTCAATATAAAATAGCCTGAGTTTTGATCAAACCTGTTCATAAATGCTTACGCCGGAAGTTTTGACCGGCAACAGTAAGGAATTTACTGTCACCGGTAGGTTCTTTTTATTGAACGTTGTTCAGGTATTTTTCAGCACCGGGATGCAGGGGGACACCAGCCAATTGTTTAGCGTTAGCTGGAATGGTGGCATCGGCTACTTTTACCACCTTACGAACGTCGTCTATATTTTCATAAGCAGCGCGGGTCAGCTCGTAAGCCATGTCATCAGACATATCGGCGCGGACAACCAGCACGTTCCAGATACTCACCGTGTCGGTGGATGGTACGTTGTTATAGATACCTTCAGGAATGGTGTATTCGCTGTACGCTGGATACTTAGCAATAAAGCTTTCTCTTTCCTGTTGAGCAATCGGAATCACTTTCAGATCGTGGGTCAGCGCGATTTGAGTTACTGCACCAACACCTTGTCCGCCCACAATAAAGCCCGCATCAATCTGACCATTGGCCAATGCATTGGTGGTTTCCGAGTAATTGAGATAAACGGCGCTGATATCCTTTTCAACATCAAAGCCAAGAGTTTCTAGCAGCGCTGCAGACGTAACTGCGGTGCCGGAACCGGGAGCGCCCAGAGAAATTCGTTTTCCTTTCAAATCCTGAAGTGAATTGATATCAGAACCTTGCAACGTCATGGGATGAACCAAGTTAGGGTAGAGCGCAAAGAGCACTTTAACGGGCATTTTGGCAGGAAACTTACCTTCACCATTAAAAGCATCCATCACCACATTGCCCATAGCGATGCCGGCCAGCATATCTCCGCGAACGACTTTAATGGTGTTTTCTACTGATGCGGCGGTGACTTCAGCTTTCACGTTAACGTCACTGACTTCATCAGACCACACCTTGGCTAATGCGCCGCCGAAAGGGTAATAAATGCCGCTCTGGCCACCGGTACCAATTGAGTAGTTCTGGGCAGAGGCAAGCATAGGTAACAGCAATGCAAAGGCTGCAGCTATCCGTTTCATTGGGTTCTTCCTCATATTTTTTGTTGTAATTCTGTTGAGTGTGGGGAGTACTGTATTGCCCACGGTCATTGCCGAGCTTACTACAGTTGCAACGGTTGTAAATACTTTTGGTGTGGCTGACCTTTATCGAGCCTGTTTGAGAAGACAAGGGGCAGGTTGGAACTAAATACTGATAAGTTTGTCTAGCTTATAAAGAAGTTTCAAAACAAAAAAGTTCTAACTATGAATCCAGTTATAGCAAAATTGAACCCACCTCCACATTCGTCTGCGATATCCAGTGACAGAGGGTTTGAAGATAGCCGCCATAATTGCGGGGAAGCTATCAGAAAGCCCTGTTGGCAAGGATTTTCCATGGATGTCGTGGACGAAAATATGAAGTTCTTGAAGGCTGTTGTTGAGAACGTACGGGAGAAGGTGGTAGGAACAAATCATCTGGCAAGAGATATAAGGATAGAATATCCAACCTTAGCATCAGCAGATTTGAAGGGCATTGAACGTAAATACGGTAAGCATATCAGTGAAGATATGACGGGCATGGCGTTGGCGTTAAATTGCCTGTCCGATAAGTTTTACGAGGGAGAGAGTTTAGAGACTATAGACAAAGAAAAGCAGGAGATTTTTTATAAGTTTTTTTCGGAGAATGGGGTTGGTGAATCTGGTAGCCAAGTATACGAATGTCTTCGTCAGCTAATAGATTCTGGTGTTCCGGAAGACGCTATCTGGCCATTGTCATTTTTTCAGGATGCTGATATCTCAAGCTCAGCGACTTTAGAAGAGTTGTACTCGTTATCTTTAAATAGTCATAGATTGATATTGATTTCAAAATGTGAGTTTGTAAATGAATTCTTTGATAAGTGGAGTGAAATTGGAAAGAAAATGGGGGTCTCATATAATCGACGTGATCATCAACTAAAGCATGAGAACCACACTGACGTTTTGTGTAGTTTGTCTGATGTGACAGCGTCGGCAATGCTTGTTGATCCGTTTTTGGAAGAAGTGAGCCTTGCAAGGGATTTAAAGACGGGAAACTCCAGGATAGCGAGAATGTTGGAATCCTACAAACTTAAGCGGCTTTTACCGGTCAAAAATCTTCAGGAGAAACCATTATGTGATCCTGAAATTGAAAAATTGCAAACATTAATTGAAAGTCATGATGATACCTGTCAATCATTAAACAAAGCTAAGTCGATTGCTCAAAAAATAAAAGTGAGAAACAAAGTCTCCCAATCGGAACTGGGTTTAAACGAAAAGAAGCTAATTGTTAGTAGTGTTAATTCTGAGAATTATAATCTTGCGCTACGCCAGTGTGCTTCTAATAGTAAAGCGAATAAAACATTGGACTATTTACTTGATAACAGGGAAGCGCTGAAGATTGATATCAATAGTGTGGGGCGATCTGAAAAGACAGCTCTTATGTATGCTGATGATGCTCAGAATCAGCATGCTACGAAGCGGTTGGAATTTCTACATCGGCTTGATGACAGTGTTGTTCATTGATTGAGTGCACACTTAGTGATATAGCCAAAATAGAGTGAGGTTTATAAAATCACTTTCTTATGGATTTGTTAAACCAGCTGTCTCTGAATGACTGAGGGGAGGTTTCAGTCTGTTTTTTAAAAAAACGACTGAAGTAGGCTATATCGTTGAACCCAAGGTCATAGGCAATGGTTTTCACGGTTTTGCTGGAAAATGCCAATTCACGTTTAGCTTCAATGATCGTCTTCTCATGGATGAGCTGTGTGACTGACTTACCCGTAGATTGCAGGCTCAGTTCATTCACGCGCTTACTGCTCATACTTAGCTGTTCGGCATAGAAAATAACATGTTTACTTTGTTGGAAGTTATCATCGATCAGTTGCGTCAACTTTAGGATTCTTGGATCTTGTAAATCCGGAACGCAGTCATTAGACGACAGGTATCTCAATAGATACCTTAAAAAACTGGTGAATAGCATATTGACCAGCTCATTATCCGGGGACGGGTTATCCAATTCGTGGTTGATGAGGTCGATCAGTTTTAGCAGTGCTTCTTGCCCGGTTTGGTTGATATCGATGAAGGGCTGGCATTGGCGGTTCTTCAGAAAAATCTGTTCCAGAATTTGCAGGCTCTGAACGTCAGGCCTGATCAGTTCAGGGTTAAATGAGATTGCCAGCATCTCTTCAGCCAGGTTCTGGCAATGGTGAACCTGACCAGGGCTGATGAAGTAGATCCGATGCACTGTCAGCGGGTAGTCTAAAAAATCAATACTATGGCTGCCCGTGCCTTTTAATACCCAGAATATCTCATAGTACTCATGTCGGTGGGGCTCAGCGGATTCAGGGGCGGCATTACTGCCAATGAATTCAACATCCAGAGCTGCACCCGGTTGGAGCTTTTTAACTTCTAGCATAGGGGGAAGTTCCAGAAAGGCTTCTGTTGTGTATTAAAACGACACTGAGTAGGTACATCGATAGCCTAAAACAAAAAGTACAATACGTCGTGTAAATTATCCTATTTCATTATCCCCCTGAAAATAGAGAATAAATGATAATTATTTCTATTTAAATTAGGTGGTTATCATGAGTTCCAAAATCGATCTTGATAATGCTCCTATACGGAGCACATTCTTCCAGTATCTATTACCTTCTGTTTTTGCCATGACCATCAAGGCTTTGTTTATCATTGTCGATTTGATGTTTGTCGGGCAGGGCGTGGGTGTTGCGGGTTTAGGCGCCATTTCTCTAACGGTACCTTTCTTTGTGGTATCTGCCGCTCTAGCGCTAATGATTGGTCTTGGTGGCGCGACCATTATGTCGGTGCAATTTGGTAAAGGGAATATTGAAGAAGGGCAGCGAGTCTTTGAGCAGTCGGTTCTGTTTTTCCTGGGGTTGGCTAGTGTGTTGATCGCCATGAGCTTTTACTGGCTGGATGAAATTGTCGCGCTAATGGGCGCCACAGGTGATTTAGCTCAGGCTTCCATTGATTACCTGAGTGTCATGTTGGTGTTCTTTCTGTTTCAGGGTGGCCAGTTTATTCTTGCCGGCTTTGTAAGAAACGATACCAATCCGGGCTTGGCGATGAAAGCCATCATGTCGGGCTTCATGCTGAACATCGTCTTGGATTATATCTTTATCTTTCCACTGGGATGGGGGATTAAAGGGGCGGCACTCGCTACCGGCCTGTCACAGTTGCTGATTTTTGTCTTATTGCTGACTCACTTTATTCAAGGGAAAGGCAAGCTGCGCTTAACATTTTCCGGTGGCTATTCGGTTAAAACCGGTGTCGAAATTATCAGGATCGGTTCGCCCAACTTTTTTATTGAGTCAACAGCTGCTGTTACCGCTGTCTTTTTTAATTACATCCTGCTGACCCGGTATAGTGCCCTGCATGTGACTGCTTACAGCATCATCATGAATGTCGGGCTGGTCGTTATGCTGGTGTTCTCCGGCATTGGCCAGGCCTGTCAGCCGATCATCAGTTATAACTTTGGTGGCGGTAAAATGGAGAAAGTGCGTGAGACGCTCTACCTCGGGTTACGGTATGCCGTTGTGGTGGGTGTTGTTGCGATCGCAATCTCTCTGGCAGGTGCTGAGTACATTGTCTCCATGTTTACGGACAATAATCCGGAACTGGTAGAGCTGGCATCTATAGCACTAAAAATTTATCTGGCGGGCTCCGTGTTTATGGGGGTGAACATTGTGGTGGCGACCTTCTTCCAGTCCGTGGAGTCTCCGGCCATTGCTACAGTGATTTCTATATCAAGAGGGCTGCTGTTTGTATTAGTGGGTCTGGTTGTTTTGCCAATGATGTTTCCTGTGGATGGCGTATGGGGAAGCGTTTTGCTGGCAGAGGTGATTACTCTGGGTATCAGTCTGATCGGGATTATTCAGTTCCTAAAGAGAGATAACCTGAAAGCTTCTGGCTTAGCACGAAACTAAATACCAGGTGACTGTCTCGCGTCACTCGAAACGGTCACTATCAGGCTACTTTTAAAACGACGAATGTCACTTGTATTGGATTTTTCTGGAGAAGTAATAATGGATGCTCAACTGGTTAGTGTTGGCACGATCAGTACCCCTTATACGACACTGAGTGAATGCCCCTTTAATGTGGATGAGCAAAATGGCGCTCTTTGCGAGCTGCATATTGCTGAAGAATATAGAGAAGGTATTACTGGCCTGAAGGTTGGTGAGAAAATTGACATCATGTATTGGCTACACAATTCAGAGCGAAAGGTGTCTGTCGAAAAATCCCACATGAAAAACGATGGTGATGAGTCGTTTGGTACCTTTGCCATGCGTACACCCTTTCGGCCAAATCCAATTGGCTTGGCTAAGCTGACTATTGTTGAGGTTGGTGATGGTTCGATTTTTGTTCGAGGCTTGGACTGTCTGGATGGAACTCACATTGTGGATATTAAGCCTGCGATTGCTTGATACTCTTTTGAGCTTATGATGCCTCCCCTCGTTTTATATCGAGGCGAGGCGTATTGAGTTTATGATTTTGCCTGGCATAGGGAACATGGAAAAAATTAATCTTGAACAGGCGCCAGTTAAGAAGACGTTCTGGATTTATTTGATGCCAGCGCTTTTGATGATGGGGGTGAAATCTGCCTTTGTCATGTTGGATATGATGATGGTAAGCCATGGCCTGGGTGAAAATGCCTTGGCGCTTATGGGGTTGAGCAGGCCGTTCTTCTTTCTCTCTTCCGGGGTTTCCATGACCATCGGTATCGGTGGTGCGACTATCATGTCTGTTCTTTTCGGGCGAGGTGATATATCGTCCGGCCAGACAATCTTTGAGCAGTCGCTAATAGTCACATCCGTGGCATTGATCATCATTTTCGCAAGTTGTTTTTATTTTTTAGACGACATTGTGACTTTGATGGGGGCAACCGGGGAGCTGGCTATTCAGCTGACTGAGTACTTGGAAGTACTTTTACCATGGATACTTTTTCACGGCGTTGGATGGGTTCTGATCTTTTTTATTAAGAATGACAGAAGCTCGGTATTGGTTATGGTTGCAGCGACTGCGGGTTTCACTATAAACATTATTCTGGATTATTTGTTCATATTTGAGCTGTCTTGGGGCATTAAGGGCGCTGCCTGGGCTGCGGGTTTGTCTCAAGTCTTTATGTTTTGTTGCCTAATGCTTCACTTTTTTATGGGCAAAAGTACGCTGAAGTTTCCTCGATTCTCTTTTATTGCACCTGATCAATTGGGCAGTATTGTGAAAATTGGCTCTCCTGTATTAGTCCTTGATTTGGCCGGTGCGTTCGCTGCAGTCATTTATAATCGAGTTCTACTTCAGCAGTTTTCAGAAAGCAATGTGGCAGCATTTAGTGTTGTTACCGGGGTAAGTATGATTTTCCTGTTTACAATGACGTCTATAGGGCAGGCGACCCAACCATTATTTAGTTTTTATTGGGGAGCTGGGAATAAGGATAATATTCGGGCGATTTTTGTTTATGGAGTGAAGATAACTGTCCTGTTAGGGGTGTTTAGTACGTTACTAACCCTGATAAATCCAGAGTTCCTTCTATCAGAGCTGACGGGGCATAACGTTGTTTTGGTGGGTATGGCTGCTACCGCATTGCAGCTTTATTTTTTAGGTGCAGTAATGATGGGTTTGAATATGTTTGCTGCGGCCTTCTTTCAGGCCATAGAAATGCCCTGGACTGCGACAGTCATCTCTCTGGCGCGAAGCTTTGTTTTTGTCATAGTTGGTGTATTTATTTTACCAAAGTTACTCCCCGAATCAGGTATCTGGTCAGGGCGGCGGCATGAGAAGGACAAATGTACTATTAATATACCTCCGGTGTAACCAGAAGTATGATAATGGCAAACTACACACCAATGGTCGTTAGGATCCAGTCACTCATTGAACCTCGTAGCGAGATTCACATTACTTACCCTCTTCCAGAAATCATATTTATCGCTTACATCAGTATCCTGAGTGGCCATACTAAATGGAAAAGCATGGAATGGTTCGCTAAATACAACCAATCYTGGTTTCGTCAGTTTTTCCCTTATACATACGGTTTTCCTTCCCATGATACGATTGCAACAGTCTTCAAACTGATTGATCCAKAAGCTTTTTCACAGTTGTTTGTTGAATGGGTAAGAGACACGGTAGCTGAGATGAATGCTCTCAAAATGGGGCCTCATCCTGAAAAAAACGACAMCGTCATAGCGATAGACGGTAAGGCCCTGCGTGGCTCTCGCCCTTCCAAAGGCAAAAAGCTGGTTCATATCGTTAGCGCCTACAGTTCAGAGCTTAAGTTGATATTAGGCTTTACTCCCGTTGATATGAAATCCAACGAGATCACTGCCATACCCGATGTTATCGATACCCTCTTTGTGGAAGGCGCTTTGATCACCAGTGACGCTATGGGCTGCCAGAAGACTATCTGCAAAAAAATCATTGAAAAAAAGGCCGATTATTTACTTTGTGCGAAGGAAAATCAGCCCACACTGAGTAGCAATATCGAAGCCTGTTTCACTCAATATCTGGAAAATCATCAGAAGGATCCAAAGCCTGAAGATAATAATCCCGCCTTTGCAGAAACTATTGAAAAAAACAAGGGGCGGCAAGAACACCGCCGTTGCTGGGTGTTTAATAATGTAGCGGATATTGACCCAAAGCAAGAGTGGCCTGGGCTTCAGCAATTCTCGGTTATCCAGAGAGACCGATTGATCGGCAAAAAGCAAACAACAGAGTTGCACTTTTATATTGAAAGCAGGGAGATGACGGCAGCCAGTGTTCTGAGTGCAGCACGGAACCACTGGAGCACTGAAAATGGGCAACATTTGTCGTTGGATGTCAGCTTTAGGGAAGACGCTTCTAAAATCCATGAGAGAACAGCGGCAAAAAACATAGCGACGGTTAGGCGCTGGTGTTTCAATGCTCACAAGAAAAGCTGTCGCTTTGAGAAAGAAAGTATGGCAAGGCGGATTGAGCTGGCAGGATTAGATGCGGACTATCGAACTGAGCTGGTACTGGAGACGTTGCGTCCTGACTAATCGTTTGATTTAAACTGACCTGTAGGAGCGTTGTAAGATCCAAGCTTTGTATAAGGCAGTCAGCTTGTGTGTGAAAATTCCATATATTGGTTTCATTTTGGCAATCTCGGGAGAAATACAGATTAAATAACCTGATAAGACTCTATCTAAAAGCTTGGATGTCATGAGTAGGATTAGAAATTAAACTATAGTGCATCCGATGCCTCCGCCCTGGGTATCTGGTGCGTCTTCTTTTTTGCGGAGATTCTTACGATGCTGATGACTGTCTTTGCGATCAAAAAGTATTTTTCAGGTAAGGGTAAGTCATCGGCTAATGGTTTGGCCTGCTGAGAGTAAATGATTGGAGTGATTGAATGGTCACTCCAAATAAAGGGTTCAAACCTCGATCACTTCCCAGCTATGGGTAATCTCAACACCGCCTTTACCGAGCATCAGCGCGACAGAGCAGTATTTTTCTGCGGATAGGTGAACCGCACGTTCAACATGAGATTCCTTAATGGCGGAACCTTTAACGACGAAGTTCAGATGAATTCGGGTGAAGACGGCAGGCACTTCATCCGCACGATCCGCTTCTATTTCTACATGACAGCTCACGACTTTCTGCCGTGCCTTTTCCAAAATTCCCACCACATCAACAGAAGAGCAGCCGCCAAGACCCATTAATACCACTTCCATGGGAGTCGGCGCTGTTTTTTGTTCGCGGTTCGCATCCATGACCAGTGAGTGACCACTGGCGGTTTTTCCAATAAAACGTTGATTATCAACCCATTTGACTTGAGACTGCATGGCAAATCCTAATGCTAATTATTGAGACTGTGAAATATTCTAAGTATTTGTAACATAAACAGCCAGCGACGTTTTTATGAGTTAGAGGGTAAGATTGGTTGTTAGATATGTGAACCAAGTGGCTTTTTTGCCTGTTTGGACACAGGTCAATGCAGGTTGGTATTCAGGTATGATACAAAGAAAAGCAAAATAGTTAACTAAGGAATAGAAGGTTACAGATGTTGATGAATAGTTTTTCTGTCAAAGTTAACACCGAGAAAGAGCAAAGCCTTTCCGCTTTTCTTGAAGAATGTACCCTTAGAACTTACCCCGTCAGAAGCACTATTCTTTGTGCTGGTGATAGCTCCGAGACACTTTACTACATTGTAAAAGGCACCGTATCGGTGGTTATTGAAGACGACGAAGGACGTGAGATGATCGTCGCTTATTTGAACCCGGGAGATTTCTTTGGTGAAATGGGGCTTTTTGACGAGACCTCTTCTGCCAGAAGCGCTTGGGTCAAAGCCAAAACTGCCTGTGAGGTTGCTGAGATCAGTTATCAGCAGTTCAGAACGGTGATTGAGAAAGATCCTGAAATTCTGATGTTGCTATCCAGTCAGCTGGCGGCACGGTTGAAAGACACGACCCGTAAAATGGGCGATCTGGCTTTTCTGGATGTGACAGGGCGGGTTGCCCGGACGTTGCTCGATCTGTGCAAACAGCCGGATGCAATGACGCACCCTGATGGTATGCAGATTAAAATCACCCGTCAGGAAATCGGACGCATCGTTGGTTGTTCGCGGGAAATGGTGGGACGGGTACTGAAGAGCCTGGAGGCTCAGGGGCTGGTGTCAGTTAAAGGGAAAACCATGGTGGTGTTTGGCACTCGGTAGTTTTGACGGTTTCCCCTTGTGTAGCTGAGCTTCAATCTATACTGGTCTGATGATAAGTATGAATAGGGGAGCTTACTCACTATGGGACATCGCTGGTCAAAGAAATTGGTACTGTTAAGTGGTTTTTCATTTTTCCTGTATGGCTGTACCGATCATGTAGAGCGAAATCGGGCTGTTGAAGAAAGCTTTGATGTGATCATGTATCACGTGACACCAGAGGGAAATGGCACCACCGTTGGCAAAGTGTATATTCACCATGCCGATGATGATGACCCGGGCAATGGTGTACGAATCCAACCGGCATTGCATGATTTACCGCCGGGAGAGCATGGTTTTCATGTCCATGAAAACCCTTCCTGTGAGCCCGGTGAGAAAGACGGGGTTATGGTTGCAGCGCTGGCTGCCGGTAGTCATCATGATCCTGAGCATTCCGGCCATCATGAAGGGCCTGATGGTCATGGTCATCTTGGGGATTTACCAAAGCTGCTCGTGAATAAATACGGCGTGGCGGATACGCTGATGATTGTTCCGCGCTTATCTCTGAAAGAATTAAAGCTGAGGTCCCTGATTATACATGCTGGTTCGGATAATTATTCTGATAACCCGCCTTTAGGTGGTGGTGGCGCTAGAATAGCCTGTGGAATTATTCAGTAATTCGCTATTTGATGATTTGTTATTGCCGGTAACTCTTCGGGTTACCGGCCAATCCGAATAGGTTTCAATTTTTACAGGTAAGGAGCAAACAGTGTTTTTAGCTCTGAGCCTGGGTCATCCTTCCGCATAAAGGCTTCACCCACCAGGAAGCTACGGACATCCCGATTAATCATCAAATCCACATCTTCACGAGTATGAATACCGCTTTCGGTGACCACCAATCGACCATCAGGAATCTGGTTGAGCAGTGCCAAAGTGTTATCCAGACTGACTTCAAATGTGTGCAGGTTGCGGTTGTTAATACCAAGAATGGCGTCAGGCAGTGGTAAGGCTCGTTCAAGCTCATCGGCACCATGAACCTCAACCAGCACATCCATGCCAAGGGATTGCGCCAGTGCATTAAACTCACTGAGCTGCTGATCAGACAGTGCCGAGACAATCAACAGAATGCAATCCGCACCAATGGCTCTAGCCTCATAGATTTGATAAGGATCGACCATAAAATCTTTTCTCAGTACGGGCAGTGAACACGCACTTCTGGCGGCCTGAAGATAATCTTCATTGCCCTGGAAAAAGTCTTTATCGGTGAGTACGGAAAGGCAGCTCGCACCTGCTGCTTCGTAGCTTTTGGCAATCTCAGCGGGGGCAAAATGTTCCCGAATAACGCCTTTGCTGGGTGATGCCTTTTTGATTTCAGCAATGATGGCAGCCTGCTGATTGTCCACTCGTTTAAACAGTTGGCGGGCAAAACCCCGAGGCGCATCAGGCGTATTAGTAGCACGCACTTTCATGCTTTCCAGAGAGGTGGTGAAGCAGCGATCGGCCACTTCTTCATGCTTTCTCTCGATGATCTTGTTGAGTATCGTCGGCAGTGCCATGATTTACTCCTCTTCCAGCGCAAAGATGCGGGTAAAACTGGCCAGCTCTTTCATTTTTTCCAGAGCCAGGCCACTGTCGATGGCATCCTGAGCCATCAATACGCCTTCTTTTAAGCTGCTGGCAACACCAGAAACATAAAGGGCGGCACCAGAGTTCAGAGCGATAATGGCAGCGGCTTTTTCTGCATGCTGTCCCTGCTGTTTTCCAAGAGCGTCTTGAATAAGTGCCAGAGAGGCGGAGCTGCTGTCAACGGCTAACCCAATCAGGCTTTGTGATGGAATGCCAAAGTCTTCGGGCTTAATGGTGTATTCGGTGATTTCACCGTGCTTGAGTTCAACGACATGGGTTTCGCTGGCAATACTGATTTCATCCAGACCATCGTTGGAATGCACGACCAATACATGCTCATTGCCCAGCTCCCGTAATACTTCGGCCATTGGACGACAAAGTGCTTTATTAAATACACCAATCAGCAAGTTTTTAACGTGGGCAGGGTTAGAGAGCGGGCCGAGAATATTAAACACCGTTCGTATGCCAAGCTCACGTCGTACGCCAATCACATTTTTCATGGCTGAATGGTGGGCAGGCGCAAACATAAAGCCAACGCCTACTTCTTCAATGCATCGAGCGACTTGCTCAGGTGTGACATTCAGATTGATGCCAGCTTGCTCAAGAAGGTCGGCACTGCCGCTGGAACTGGAAACACTGCGATTGCCGTGCTTCGCCACACTGGCACCGGCGGCTGCGCAGACAAAAGACGACGCAGATGAAACATTAAACAGGTTGGCATCATCACCGCCAGTGCCAACAATATCCACAAGATGATTGGCATTCACCTGAACTGGCGTCGCCAGTTCGCGCATAACCGTTGCTGCACCAGTAATCTCTTCAACGGTTTCGCTCTTCATGCGCATGCCTACAAGAAATGCAGCAATCTGACTGTCCGTACATTGGCCAGTCATAATATGTTGCATCACTTCGATCATTTCCTGACGGGTAAGGTCAAGGTTTTGAACGATGCGGTTGATGGTTTCATTTATTGTAATGGTCATAAATCAAACTCTTTTTACGCAGTCTTTTTAAACAGCGTTTTTTAGGCTTTTGTTTTAAGGAAATTGGCCAGCAGGTCGTGGCCCTGTTCCGTCATAATTGACTCTGGGTGGAATTGCACGCCTTCCACTGGGAGTTCTTTGTGACGAACCCCCATGATTTCATCATTGCTGCCGTCTTCGAGGCGAGTCCAGGCAGTGACTTCCAGGCAATCGGGTAACGTTTCTTTATCAATCACCAGTGAATGGTAGCGGGTGGTGGTGACCGGATTAGCCAGCCCACGAAAGACACCGATATCCTGGTGATACACCGGAGACACTTTGCCGTGCATGACTTGTCTGGCACGGATGATCTTGCCACCGTAAACCTGTCCGATGCTTTGATGGCCAAGGCAAACCCCAAGGATCGGCACTTTACCTTGGAAATGTCGTATAACATCCATGGAAATTCCGGCTTCATTGGGTGTGCAGGGGCCGGGAGAAATCACGATGTGCTCCGGGTTCAGTTTTTCAATATCCGCAATGGAGATGTGATCATTGCGATGAACGTGCACATTGGCCCCCAGTTCACCAAAATACTGAACCAGGTTAAACGTGAAGGAGTCGTAGTTATCAATCATTAACAGCATTATTTTCTCACCTTCACTGTTTTTTGTTCTGTACTGGCTGAAAGGTTAAGGCCGGTTTGCGCCATGGCGACAGCCCTGAAAACCGCACGGCCTTTGTTCATGGTTTCTTTCCATTCCATATCCGGGCTGGAGTCTGCAACAATACCGGCACCGGCTTGAATGTGCAGTTTACGGTCTTTAATCACTGCAGTTCGAATAGCGATGGCGGTATCCATATTGCCATTCCAGGCCAGATAACCCACAGCACCACCATAAACACCGCGTTTTACCGGCTCCATTTCATCAATGATTTCCATGGCTCGCACTTTGGGTGCGCCACTTAATGTACCGGCGGGGAGGGTGGCCGCCATGACATCCAATGCGTCCTGACCTTCTTTGAGCTGGCCGGTCACATTGGACACGATATGCATAACATGGGAGTAGCGCTCGATAATCATTTTGTCGGTGAGTTCGACGGTGCCGGTTTTTGCAACACGACCAACGTCGTTTCTTCCCAGGTCGATCAGCATCAAGTGTTCCGCCAGCTCCTTTGGATCATTGAGCAGCTCTTCTTCCATGGCTTTATCTTTAGCTTCGGTATCGCCGCGTTTTCGGGTGCCGGCAATGGGGCGCACGGTCACTTCGCCATCTTCCAGTCGGGCAAGAATTTCAGGAGAAGAACCGACAACGTGGAAGTCGCCCAGATCCATGTAATACATATAAGGCGATGGGTTGGTACTTCTCAGGGCTCGGTAAAGGTTCAAAGGAGAGCTGTCATAAGGAATGGTCATGCGCTGGGAAATCACCACCTGCATGGTGTCACCAGCGAGAATGTAATCCCGAATATCACTGACAGATTGTTTAAACGCTGCTTCACCAAAGCCGGATTGGAAATCTTCTTCTTTCGCAGGGTGCAAAGAGTGTTGTGCTGGTGGTTGCACATGGCTGGTTTGCAGCTGCCGAACCAGGAAGTCCAGTCTGGATTGTGCGGTTTCCAGTGCAGCGGCTTCGCTGGGATCGGCATGGGTGATCAGAATGAGTTTGCCGCTGAGGTTGTCAAACACCACAAGTTCGTCAGACACCATTAACAGAATGTCTGGTGTATGCAGCTCATCTTTGGGTGCAGATTTGGCCAGCTTTGGTTCGATGTAGCGAACGGTGTCGTAGCCAAAGTAACCGACCAGTCCGCCGGTAAAACGTGGAAGCTCCGGCAACTCTGGCACTTTGTATCGATCCTGAAAAGCCCGGATAAATTCGAATGGGTCGGAGGTGGTATGTTCTTCGATGATTTGACGGTCTTTCTCCACCTGTATTTTATTGCCACTGACTCTCATCAGTGTTCTGCAAGGTAACCCGATCATGGAGTAGCGACCCCATTTCTCACCGCCTTCCACAGACTCCAAGAGATAAGAGTAACGACCATTGGCCAGTTTGAGGTACGTAGTTAGCGGAGTGTCCAGATCGGCCAGAATTTCCCGCACAACCGGGATTCGGTTGTACCCTTCACTGGCCAGACGTGCAAAGACTTCAGGTGTCATAACAGGTCTCATAAAAAATGATTAGTTTGAGTTGTTCGGTATTGCAACGACCGTGTTGCAGTTGAGCTGGTTTAGTATAGAAGAAGGCTCAAGGCCAGCTTTGGCAGCAACGGGAAACATGAAGGGTGGAAAAAGAGGGTACTAAAATAGACACGAACCGACGGGTGTCATCCAGTAAAGTCTGAGATATGTATGGTTGGTAACAGTGTTTCACTGCGAACTCCGTATGTCAGCCTTTAGAGACTGATCACGATGTTATCAAGTTGCCTGATCGAAGCCTATAAGACAATAGAAGTGATTGCAAATGGCTTCGTAAGGGTAAATCGATAAGGTACTTCGGTGTCAGTTGGTTACTTCTTCCTTATATGTTCATTAAATAAGACTTCGCCAAGAGCCTTAATGAAGTGATTGTTTACTTGTACGTCAATTGGTGTGTTGCTGTCTGTGTATATTGCAATTCCTGCACTCTGCTGTTTCAGTCGGGGAGGTTCTTTTGCTTGATGTGGCAACTGACTGTTCATTTTGTAAGGTTGCGTCATAGATTGAGAAACCTTAAAGGGGGCGAGGGGATGGCAGGGGCGTGGAAAATAACGATATGTGAAGTGCGGATCAGTGCTACGTGCAGCGAAGTGATCGGAATGGGCATGCGCTCTTTGAGGGCATGGAGTAAAAGCAGGTCGTTCAAAGTTTATAGGACGTGTTGATAGCTGTTTGTTAGCAGGGAATGCTGCCTGCGGCGTAATTGATTGTTCAAGATATGGCTCTGTTTTATGGCTATAGGTGGAATGAGCAGGTAGGTGCGGTTGTTGTATTGAATGGCTTGGTAGTTTGGTAGGTTCCTGAAAACTTGAGCGGGCAGGATAATAAGGAGCGACCCTCATTCCATAGAAGGGATTAGATGGATGCTTATGGGTGGGCTTTTGGTGTGGAATCTCAAGATAAGCTGAAGAATTTCCAGCAGGGGTAATGTCTTGGAAGGATAAAAGCGGCGCATGATATGTGTTCTGTGTTGGGTTGGTCATAGTGTGGGAATCATAGATAATATTGCGTGTTGGTTTGCTATAGGACTCATAAAGTATCCGATTAGTTCCTCCCTCCCCTCCTTCTCTCTCTTTTCTTTACCGAATTCCTGGAGTTACAAGGTGTTCTATGTTCTCAGAGTAATGAGCTTAATGAGGATATCACCAAGTCTGGATTGGCAGTTCCAATAGGCTCGCCGTGGTTGTACCCATAAGGTAGTCCAATGACTTTAACGCCGGCGGCTCTCGCGGCCCTCACATCACTAATGGAGTCTCCGATCATCAGTGCCTGATGTGCAGACACATCAAAATGCTTCATGACATGCAATAAAGGCATAGGATGAGGTTTTTTCTCTGGCAGGCTATCCCCACCGATCACTGCTTCAAAAAAGTGATCAATACCCATGATTTGCAGTAAACGATGAGAAAATTGCTCGCTTTTGTTGGTGATGACCGCCTGTGGTATGCCACGTTGGTGCATCGCTTCCAGAAAAGGGACGATGCCCGGGAAAAGGTGGCTGTGCATGCCAAGTTCCTCACCGTAGTGCTGACGGAAAAGATCAAAACCTTTTTCAAAAAGTGTGTCGTTAACTCGCCCGGGTTGATCCCCGTGGGCGTCATCAGCGATTGCACGCTTTACCAGCGATGGAATACCGTTGCCAACCCACAGTCGAGTTTTGGATTCGCCGGCTGGTGGCAGGTCAAGGGCGAGCAACATTTTGTCCAGCGCAACGGCCAGGTCAGGCACGCTTTCAACCAGCGTGCCATCCAGATCGTACATAACGAGAGAAACACCCTGTAAAACTGGGTGTTTTGTATCAGATGGTGTGGTTATAAATGGTGTGCTCATAAACGTTAGATGGATCCAACCAGGGAGAGTTCAGTGCGCATTTTTTCGATAGCACCCTGATACGTCTCAGCGCCAAAGATGGCGGAACCGGCAACAAATGTATCGGCACCCGCTTCCGCAATTTGTCGGATGTTGTTGGTGGTCACGCCGCCATCCACTTGCAGGCGGATATCCAACCCACTGTCGTCAATTATCTTACGAACGCGAACCAGCTTCTTCAGTGTGGATGGGATAAACTTCTGACCACCGAAGCCCGGGTTTACAGACATCAGTAGAATCATATCCAGCTTGTCGATGACGTATTCGAGGATATCTGGCGATGTGGCCGGGTTAAGGACCAATCCTGCTTTACAGCCACCTTCCCGGATGAGTTGTAAGCTGCGGTCGATGTGGTCAGAGGCTTCTGGGTGGAATGTAATCGTGGTGGCACCGGCTTCAATAAAGTCGGCGATCATGCGATCCACTGGGCTAACCATCAGGTGCACATCAATGGGTGCGGTCACTCCGTGCTTTCTCAATGCTTTGCAGACCATTGGTCCCAGAGTCAGGTTGGGAACGTAGTGGTTATCCATAACATCAAAATGTACCCAGTCAGCACCGGCAGACAGGACATTGTCCACTTCTTCTCCCAGTCGGGCAAAGTCAGCGGAAAGGATACTCGGGGCAATAATATAGTCGCGCATAGGATTCCGGTGGTGGTCAGATGTTTCTGGCGATTGTAGCGGTTTGTACCTGAGCTGTCAGGCATTGGTGGCAGGATTTACCTTGTAATCTGCAGGTGTGATAACGGTGGCTATACTCCGTGGCGTCGTCACATGATCGTATCGTTAGAGCGTGTAGAGAAAAATGATAAATACAGAAGCTTTAGTCAGTACTTCTTTTAGGGAGCGAAAGAGCCTTGTTGTTATATGGATAGTTTGTATCTTCTTGCTGTTGAATTGGAGCGTCAGGATTCAGGCTCACCTCATCGAGGAAATCGATAGAGTCCACTATTCAGGCAGTTTCGAATTGATGGATGTGTATGGTGACAAGGGCTTGCTGCAGTATACGGATGGCTGTGTGGCTGGTGACTCGGAAAGCTGTGAGATAAAAATAGCGGTAAACGCCAGAAGTATTTACGTGGAAGAGTTTGACCCGCTGGATGAGCCACTGCTCGGATACATTAATTACTTGTCTCACCTGAAAAGAACAGGGCAGATATTGAGGGTTCGATTTACACCAATATTGACCGATGTTGCTGCAGAAGTTATTGGGTATCGCATTCATTACGCTACCGATAATGCTCGTATGACAGTGGCAAAAAGGATGGATCCGCTCTTGTTACCCAGCGTGCTTGACAGGAACCCCTTGTTATTGTTTTCGGTGCTTGCGACGCATCAATCGTCACTTGATTTATTACTGTCCCCATCCAGGGATGTTTACATTAAAAGTCTTGAGTGGGCAGGGCAGCAAACCTTGAAAATATCTATCGCAGGGCGTGGGGGGAGTTTTGGTTACCGCTATTACAGTTTCCCAAAAGATAACGAGCTTTTTCTCGATCTTGGTGGGCCGTTCAGCATAAACAGTTTGTCGGAAGGCGTAGCGTTCAGTTTTCCAACCAGTGATAAAACCATTCCACCGATGCGTATGGTCACGGGGTATCACAGTGATCAGCGGGAGTGGCTTATTAATCGTGCCTCTGCCGTGGCGGCTTATGCGACGATATTCAGTGGTGTCGGTGTGAGTATCTGGAATCGAAGTCTGGTGGGTGGCGTAATGAGTGCTTTGTTAATGTTGGTTGAGTTGAGAACCGGGGCTGCGTCCTCTGAACTTCAGGGGCTGGCCAAGCGCATTTTACCTGAGTCGTTGCAATTCAATCCACGTTATCAGGGGCGGTATATTCTGAAGGTTCTCAGGAGTGAATCCGAAGAAATAGAGCCATTGCTTTAGTAGATTCAGCAAGGGCTTTCTTTCCTGTGGCTAAACGGTATAATACGGCTCCCGTTTCCCGATTGAGCGCCCAATGTTTTGAACAGGCCACTATTGGCTGGGTCTGGGGTTAATAGCCTGACTCTTGATGCAGCCGGGAACGGCCATGTAGGAACAGGTATTGCGTAAGCAATATCATAGAGGCGAATTAAATGAAAACTTTTAGTGCAAAGCCAGAAACCGTAAAACGTGACTGGTTCGTAGTGGATGCCGATGGCAAGACACTGGGTCGACTGGCAACAGAAATCGCTCTGCGTCTGCGCGGCAAACATAAGCCTGAGTTCACACCACACGTGGACACTGGCGACTACATCGTAGTGGTTAACGCCGAGAAAGTACGTGTTACTGGACGTAAGTCCACTGACAAAATGTACCACCGCCACACCGGTTTCATCGGCGGCCTGAAGTCCATGAGCTTTGATAAGCTGATCGGACACAAGCCTGAGATGGTAATCGAACTGGCTGTAAAGGGTATGCTGCCTAAGAATGCTCTGGGTCGCGCCATGTTTCGCAAGCTGAAGGTTTATGCCGGCAGTGAGCACCAACATGCTGCTCAGCAGCCTCAGCAACTGGAAATCTAATCAGGGGTGGTTATGTCTGTAACACAATACTACGGAACTGGACGTCGTAAGTCCTCTACCGCGCGTGTTTTCCTGAGAACTGGTACTGGCAGTATTACTGTCAATGGCCGTGCTCTGGATGAATACTTCGGCCGTGAAACTGCTCGCATGGTTGTTCGTCAGCCGCTTGAGCTGACCGAGCTGACTGAGAAGTTCGACATCAAGATCACTGTATCTGGTGGCGGCGGTTCTGGTCAGGCTGGTGCAATCCGTCACGGTATCACCCGTGCACTGATGCAATATGATGAAACTCTGCGTGCTGACCTGCGTAAAGCTGGTTACGTTACCCGTGACGCTCGTGAAGTTGAGCGTAAGAAAGTGGGTCTGCGTAAAGCGCGTAAGCGTCCTCAGTTCTCCAAGCGCTGATACAGAAGACGACTCGCTCGCTGTTTTACCATCGGGTGGGTGTTATTCTTCAAAAAAGGCCTGCATGCTTCTGTATGCAGGCCTTTCTGTATTTGGAACTTTCTTTATTTTAATTTGTCTACTTCGTTTTGTGTAGTCGTGAAGGTTTATACTGGCTGTTGTTACCTTCAGGTTATTTAATTGCACATTGCATCTCGAGGTAGAATGAATCAGATTGGTTTCCCCCTTCCTTTGTCAGGAATTCACCCGGATTTTGTAGGAAAAAAACAGTCTCCACGGGCTAAGTTACCGTTAATGGTTGGAAGCACCAATGTTCAGCAATTTTGCTAACCAATCGGCCAGCAGTTAACTTATTTGCCGCTGTAAGTTCCCGTCTCCAGGCCAGATAATGGGGTAGGTAACGAGTAGCAACCCCTTGGAATATGCCGCCAATCCAGCGTTTTAGATGTCTGTGATAAGAGTTTACAGTCTGG
>NZ_LUTV01000005.1:346946-359043 GCF_001646945.1 Endozoicomonas ascidiicola | reverse complement strand
CTGCAAAGTGTTTCTGAATCAGTGGTTTCTACTGCCTCAGTAATTTCTATTTGGGCACTAATGAGCGAGGTGTTAAGAATGTCTCGCTGCTCACTKTTTAATGATGAAATGGAATCAATAAAATTCTGGAAGAGTTCAGATTGCATATCACTCCCCTACCACGTTGATTTTATAGGAGTTTAGCTGATTCAACCATTAACGGTAACTTAGCCGTCTCCACGGCTTAAGGCGCTTGTTATTGGTTCTGGCCCTTCAGGTTTATTTGCCGCCCGGCAGCTGGATGGGTTGCGGTGTTATCATGGTGAAGGGGTATGCAAAAAAAGCAGTGGTTACCCACTATCAGGTAGGAAAGTGCTAATTCATGATCTGTCCGCCGGTGATCTGTCCGGGAAGCATCACCGTAGTTGTGCCAAAATTGCTTCAGGTCAGAAATTATCTTCGTTATACAGTCCAGCCAGATGTGCCTATGAACCCTGCCTTCAATGTATTTATGAAGGGGGTTCACGGTTGGATTGGAAGTTATGTTCAGATCAGCCCCCGGGAGGAAGTTGGAATCGTTATCTGCCATCGCAGTCTACATTGAGCCATTTTACTGAAATGGGAATGCCTGATCATCCGATTGATGGATTGGGCATGAACTGCACTGCCCAGCCGCCACCACCAGAACCCTGTAAGAAGATAGTGACCGATGGGCGGTCTCTGGTTAATTATTACCAAAATTATGCCAGAACACTGCCATCTGAGCGTATGATGATAGGGAAGGTGGTTTCAGCCTCGCTAAAGGGTTCTGTCTGGCAAGATGGGCTTTTTTGGGATGTAAAAATTCAGGGTCAGGAAAAGAAGGAGTGGTGTGTTGAAAGTGAGAATCTGCTGTTGGCGATCGGGCGAACGCAGCCAAACTGGCTGAATATTCCTGGCGAGAAGCAGAACCCCTATGTATCCCACTGGACTCATGATGCATGTCGGTCAATGGCCTGTCTTCAGGCTGGAGGAAGCATATTGGTTGTTGGTGATGGATTTTCAGCCTGTGACACGATTTGGGAAGCATGGCAAAAAGGATTGACAGTAACTCATCTCCTGCCTTCATGGGTAAGGGATGAGGCGGTACGGGTGGGGAAAGCGGGAGGGAGTGGGCGCCATGGTTTAATTCAGCATTTGAATTATCGGCAATCAGAACGCCACTATAAAGTGGCAAGGGCTATGGCGTTTCCGGAAGAGTGTGCGGCTTTTTATAGGCAGGGTGTAGATTGCCGATTGGTTCGCATTATCAATGGCAGAGAGTGTTTTATAGAAAAGCATAAGGATGGCAAAGTTGTGCAGCATGACAAAATAATGTTTGATCACATAGCGTTGCTGACAGGAGCAAAAGCGGACTATTCTTTTTTACCTGATGCAATTAAATCCAGTTTGTTTTGTAGTAATGGGGCGCTGGATGTGTGTCCGGAAACAATGGAGTCAAGAAGTTGCAGAAATCTATTTTTACTTGGATTCTGTGCTGGTGAGGCATTTCTGCGTCATACATTTGGTCATGCGATATCGGCTGTAGAAACTATCAGGGGTCGGGAGAGGGTTCGACAGATGGGTGACTGTCGGAGAAACCGGATTGAGAGTATGGAGTGTGGTTAGCCTAGTTTCTTGTGCGTATTGAAGGCTTGATCTTCAATGGATTAATAATGGTTAATGCCCTTAATTATATACGGGCATTTTTTTTGTGCGACAAAACCAGTATCATTACGCACTGCCGCTTATGTGGGTAAGTAAAAAGCGACGGCGGTTTATTGATTGGGGGGAGTCGGCAGTTAGTTTGCTGAATGCCCTGTGGCAGAAAATAAGCGACTACAAAGAGCGTCTGTTGCAGGTAAATCTGTTATCCTTTCTTGGTATATTTTGTACAGACTTGTGACAGCAAGTGTGACAAACGGATTGTGATAGAAGGTATCCCACCAATAATAAAGCTTGAGGTTCAAGGGTAAACCTTAGGGCATCATGCTGGCTATCATACCCATGAACAACAAGAAGTCATTGGGCGTTGAGCCCGGATGGGGAGAGTAGGTTAATGAGTGACAACGGCGTAAACAAAGGCCGGCGCCGCTTTCTCGTGGCCGCGACTTCGGCGGTGGGGGCTGCCGGGGCTGTGGGAGTCGCCACGCCTTTTCTGAAGTCGTGGAACCCGAGTGCAAAAGCGAAGGCTGCGGGTGCTCCTGTTAAAGTCAATATAAGCAAGCTGGAACAGGGGCAGCAGGTGGTTTACGAATGGCGGGGCAAGCCGGTATTCGTAGTGCGCCGCACCAAGGCCATGCTTGATGAGCTTCCGACTCAGGACGACCGCCTGCGAGATCCAAATTCAGAAAACTCCGAGCAACCGGAGTATGCCACCAATCCTTACCGTTCAAGAAGCGAAGAGTTTCTGGTTTTGGTAGGGCTTTGTACCCATCTCGGGTGTTCTCCAAAATACATGCCGGAAGTTAAACCCATGGAGTTTGACTCGAACTGGGTGGGCGGTTATTTCTGCCCCTGTCACGGTTCCCGGTTTGACCTTGCGGGCCGCGTCTATAAAGGCGTACCAGCCCCAACCAATCTGGTCGTTCCGCCATACACCTTTGAAGGCGACGATATTTTGATTATCGGTCAAGATGAGGAGAATGCGTGATGGCCAATAAGTTTATGGATTGGGTCGATGCCCGACTCCCCGTCACGCAGGCGTGGGAAAAGCATCTCAGTAAATATTATGCACCCAAAAATTTCAATTTCTGGTACTTCTTTGGTTCCCTCGCGCTGCTAGTGCTGGTGAACCAGATTCTAACCGGCATCTGGCTCACCATGAGTTATGTGCCCAGTGCTGAAGCAGCCTTTGCTTCCGTTGAATACATCATGCGTGATGTGGAATATGGCTGGCTGATTCGCTATATGCACTCCACCGGTGCGTCCATGTTCTTTGTGGTGATTTACTGCCACATGTTCCGTGGTCTTCTTTATGGCTCTTATAAGGCGCCACGGGAATTGATCTGGATCTTCGGCATGGGTATCTACCTTGCGCTGATGGGCGAAGCGTTTATGGGTTACCTGCTGCCATGGGGACAAGTTTCCTACTGGGGAGCACAGGTCATCATCTCGCTGTTTGGTGCGATTCCGGTGATTGGTGCTGACCTGCAGCAATTCATTCGTGGTGACTACCTGATTTCTGGTATTACCTTGAATCGCTTCTTTGCCCTCCATGTTATTGCACTGCCTTTAGTAATTCTCGGTCTGGTTGTGCTGCACATTCTGGCACTTCATGAAGTGGGCTCTAATAACCCTGACGGTATTGATATCAAAAAAACCAAGGGCGCGGATGGCATTCCTCTGGATGGCATTGCATTCCACCCTTATTACACCGTTAAAGATATTGTCGGTGTGGTGGTATTCCTGTTCGTTTTCTGCGGAATTATTTTCTACTTCCCGGAAATGGGCGGTTACTTCCTGGAACACGCCAACTTTGAGCCGGCTAATAGCCTGAAAACACCAGAGCATATTGCTCCTGTTTGGTACTTTGGTGCTTTCTACGCCATGTTGCGAGCCATCACGTTTGATATCGGGTTTATTGAGGCTAAGTTGGGTGGCGTTATCACCATGGGTGCTGCGATTGCCATTCTGTTTGTGCTGCCATGGCTCGACCGCAGTCCGGTTAGATCCTGGCGTTACAAAGGCATGATCAGCAAAGTGGGTCTTGTGGTGTTTGCCTTTGTTTTCATGTTGTTGACCTGGTTGGGTACACAGCCGGCCACTGAGCTCTACACGCTGATTGCCCAGATTTGTACGCTGATTTACTTTGCGTTCTTCCTGTTGATGCCTTTCTACACTCGGTGGGAGAAAACAAAACCTGTACCGGAGAGGGTGACCGGCTAATGAAAAGAATAATACTGACCAATAAGGTTGCGTCTACGTTGCTGTTCTTGGGCTCGGTGCTGTTTTCATCGCTGGCAGCGGCTGCCGGTGGAGGATACCCTCTTGATTCAGCGAATATCGACCCAACGGACACTGCATCTCTGCAACGGGGTGCCAAGTATTACCAGAACTACTGCGCTGGCTGTCACGCCACACAGTACCAGCGTTATGAACGTGTAGCGGATGATCTTGGCATTCCTCATGATTTAATGATGGAAAATCTGGTCTTTGATAAGCGTGCGAAAATCGGTGATCTCATGTTTAACAGCATGGACCCAAAAGAAGCCAAAACCTGGTTTGGTGCAACGCCGCCGGACCTGACGCTGGTTTCCCGGGTAAAAGGTGGTCCTGACTGGATTTACACATACCTCAGAACCTTCTACGAAGACCCAAGTCGCCCTTATGGTGTGAACAACAAAGTCTTCCCGGATGTGGGTATGCCCCATGTTCTGTTGGAACTGCAGGGTATTCAGATCGATACCTGTGGTGATAGTGATCCTAATGCCCGTGACCCACTTACCGGTGAGAAGCTTTGTGGCTTAACCGTAGACCCTGAAAGGAAAGGCAGCATGGCACCTGCTGAATACGATCAGATGGCCTACGACTTGAGTAATTTCCTGGCTTACTCAGCAGAGCCAATGCAGCAACAGCGTAAGAGTCTGGGAATTTATGTGTTCCTGTTCCTTGCGGTGTTCCTGGTATTTGCTTACCTGCTCAAGCGTGAGTTCTGGAAGGACGTTCACTGACGTTTTCCTGCATGACGTAAAATAAAAAGCCCGGCTACGATGCTGGGCTTTTTATTTATGTTGCTTAACCTATGGCTGACAATTTTAAGTAATTAAAATATTTTATTCATGAGATAACCATCTAGTGCAAGGAAGCGTTAATACCCATACCGTTCGCACTGAGCGGAGTCGAAGTGTGGTGCTTTGATCCTTCGACTCCGCTCAGGATGAACGGGGATGTATGTCTTATAACGCTTGGCTGCACTAGCCTGTGTCGCCTGTTGACCTATCTTTCTATCTCTTTAATACAACTAGTGTAGGGACGCGCTAATACCCATACCGCTTACACTGTGCGGCGGTGTATGTCTGATGGCGCTTGGCTGCACTAGGTATCACTGCCAGAGTGAGATATTACAATGAAGTGTGTGCTGGATAGGCTTGAGGTTCGAGATCATTGGTGTTTCAGGGTTAGCAAGATAAACCGGGGCGAGTCAAGGTGTGTTGAGCCAGAAGGGGCAGCTTATGTCCTTTTGGAGAATGGTTCTGTTGAAATGGACGAAATGGTACTGAGGTCTGTGAATGCGTGCGTGTCGACCAGTCAACCATTCCGGGTCAATGGGAATGAATGCCTGCCTGCCTGCCTGATTGAAGTGCCGGGCTTTTGGTATCATTAAACAAGAGTTTACCGGAAGCAGGTATTGGAGGCGGGGTCTTTGTCGTATATCAATGGAGGAACAAATGATACGGCTTTACCTCCGAACCGTTTGGGTGGTCCGGTCGTTAATTATGTTCATTTTCCAGCAGGAATGTATCAGACGCTACATACTCACCCTAGGAGCCTGTCGGACTTAGAACAACTTTTGAGTATAATACCCGCAAGATCGTAAAAGACAGCCAGCCAATGAACAAATGGACTTTCAGACCCATTGACCGAGACATCCCTGACTTTTTTCCTGCCACTGTTCAGGATTATCTGCCAGAGGTGCATCTTGCTCGCTTTGTTGTAGAGGTGGTTGAGCAGCTAGACCTCACACCTTTGATCAGCGCCTATAAAGGAAGGGGTTCTAAAGCCTGGCATCCATCCCTCATGCTGTCGTTATTGTTCTATGGATATGCAACAGGTGTCTTCTCCAGTCGCAAACTGGAGAAAGCAACTTATGACTCCATCGCCTTTCGATATATCTGCGCCAACGAGCATCCGGATCACGACAGTATCAACACCTTTCGCCAGCGCTTCCGTAAAGAAATCAGTGAACTTTTTGTTCAGATATTGTTGATTGCGCAACAGGCAGAATGGTTGAAGCTGGGAACCATCAGCCTCGATGGAACCAAGATGAAGGCCAATGCCAGCAAACACAAGGCGCTCAGTTACAAGCACGCATGCAGGCTCGAAAAGCAGCTCAAGGCCGAAGTTGAAGAGCTCCTCAAGATGGCTGAAAAAGCAGATACTGAAAAATTGCCAGACGAATTATCCATTCCTGATGAGCTGAAACGCAGGGAAGATCGCCTCAAGGTGATTGCCGATGCCAAGGCAGAAATTGAGAGACGAGCTGAAGAGCGCTATCAGCAAGAACTGGCAGAATATCAGGAAAAAGTTGCCCGTCGTGATGCGATCAGAGATACGGAAAAAAAGCCACGGGGCAAAGAACCGAAAGCCCCTACGCCGGGTCCCAGGGACAAAGATCAAGTCAACCTGACAGATCCGGAGTCTCGCATAATGCCAACGTCTGCTAACGGTTTTGTACAGGCTTATAATGCGCAGGCCGCAGTAGATAACGACAGTGGTCTTATTGTTGAAAATCATATTACTCAGGCGACCAATGACAAACAACAGGTAGCGCCTGCCCTCGAAGAACTGGCCTCTCGTGCAGAGCAGATTGGCAAGCCCAGCGCGATTCTTGCCGACACGGGCTACTTCAGTCAGGGCAATGTGTCTGCTGTGGATAAGTTTGGAGCTATCCCTTACATTGCAGAAAAGAAGGATGCCCATAACAAACCTTTACTGGAGCGCTTTAAGCCCGATGAGCCGATGCCCGCAGGCGATGATGTTACCGCACTGGAGTTGATGCGTTGGCGATTGCAAACCAGGGAAGGACGGGCGGTGTATGCATTGAGAAAAAGCACCATTGAGCCAACGTTTGGGATACAGAAGGAAGTGATGGGATACCGTCAATTTCTGGTCCGTGGTCTTGAAGCAGTGTCTGCTGAATGGGATCTTCTGTGCATGGGTTTTAACCTGAAGCGGATGTTTACGCTGATGCTGAAAGATCTTCAGGAAAGTATCATTTTTATGCAGTTTATTTCAGCTTACAGGTTATTTGTCGCATGCATTTGGATATTTGGGCAAAAGAGACTGACGACATAAACAGCACTTCCAGACTGGATTCTGTGATTTTTGACTTTATTGCGGCCCATCTCCGGTTTTTACTTTCAAGTCCGACAGCCTCCTAGCCAGCGGATAGGCATGGTGCTCGGAGGAAAAGGCAAGATTGAGCTGAACCATAACCAGTATCACTATCTGAATGAAGGTGAGGTGTTTTCAATGGATCGTAATGAGTTGCACAATTTTATCTGTGAAGATAATAGCGATGTGACCCTTTTTGTCTGGGCTCCGGACAGTGGTTCAGGGCCGACAGATGAGGTGAACCCGCTTCAGGCCAGGACGTATATCGGACAAACTCGCCCTGGAAAGAATGCCTGAAGGAAGGAGGGGGTTTAAATATCCAGCTTGAATGATCTGGTTGTAATCTTTTTGTATTGCTAATATGCCTTTTTCAGAACTTGATGATAAACCATGGCTAAATCACTTCGAGACCAGCTTATGAAAGCAGGGCTGGCAACCAAGCAGCAAGCGTTGCAGGCAAAAACCAGTAATAAGAAGAATAAGAAGCAGGCGAAGAAAAGCGGTGAAATGACCGAACAGGAAAAACGCCGTATTGAGCTGGAGCAGGAAAAACAAGCGAAGATTGAAAAAGATCGAGAGCTGAACCGTAAGTTGGAAGATGAGCGTCAGCGTAAAGCGGTTGAGGCACAGGTTAAGCAGCTGATTGAGGCTAATGCGCTGTCCAGAGATCGTGGAGAGTCAGAATACAAATTTGTCTATGAGGGTAAGATTAAGAAGATCTATGTCACCAGCGAGCAGCAAATAAAGCTGGAGCGTGGCTTGTTAGCACTTGCTATGGTTGGTGAGGATTTTCTGGTGATTCCTGCGCCGGTTGCTTCAAAGGTTGCTGAGCGCAAGCCAGAAGCTATTGTCATGCAGAATGACAAGTCCACAGATCTGACAGAAGATGAGGAAGATTGGTACGCCGATTATCAGATTCCCGATGATCTGATGTGGTGACAGGGCTTGAGTAACGGGGGATGACCCCCGTTTAATGGTATTACTCAACCGTCGCCAGTGCTTCAATTTCAACTTTCACGTCTTTTGGCAGGCGAGATACTTCAACCAGGCTGCGAGCAGGGAAAGGGACTTTAAAGTACTGCTTGTAGACTTCGTTAATGTTACTGAACTCTTCCATGTCGCGAACGAATACGGTGACTTTTTTTACTTTACTCATTTTGCTGCCAGCTGCTTCCAGTACAGCTTTCAGGTTCTTCAGGCATTGATGAGCCTGCTCTTTGACGTCTTCAGAAACTTCACCGGTTTCAGGATTGATAGGCAGCTGGCCGGATGTACATACCAGATTACCAAAGCGCATGCCTTGTGAGTATGGGCCAATAGCTGGAGGTGCATCGGGAGTTTCGATTACTTTTTCCATGAGGTTAATCCATCTGGCTGATTGAAAGGGGCAAGGATTTTAGAGCCCTGAAGTGAGTTTGTCTCGAATGGAGATCAGTGAATCCTTATATTTTGGTACAAATACTTAATATGTCAGTATTTAAGTAATGATAATGGCGGAATACCCCTTTAGGGTGATGGGAGCTTTAAATCCTGTGTTGTGTTCATTTCCAGAAAGTCCTTTATGTCTCTATATTCCTTGGAAACGCCAGAGTCAGCGAGGTTACCAAAATCCAAGGTCCAGTGATTGTTTTATCTGAGTCTACAGCTTGAGCGCCACGGATAAGAAAGGCCAGACTTTCTCTATCAGGAGATTGGTTTTTTTCAATGATGTAAGACGCACCAATGAGTTCTTCAGGCATACCTTTCAGAAGCGGGTTTAGTGGTATGTCGCTTAAGCTTTTGTTTTGTGGATTGTTAAGTTCTTCGTTGTATACACGTTGCTGGTCATCTGAGCGTTCGCTGAGTCCATCTTTTGGATATGCAATCAATAGTCGAACATTATCACCAGCCTTAGCCAGGTTTCTTAAAGTGGTTGCTCGTTCAGTAATGGTGTTTTTACGTTTTGGGTCATCTCTCATATTATCCCCCATAAGGCTATCGGAAGGAGTGGCAGCCTCTTCTGTGCAGAGGGGGGTGGCAGGATATTTAGTGTGAATGATAACGGTGGTTTGGATGTCCCGATCTTCAAGAAGTAGCTTGTGAAGTGCCTGTTCAAAAATGGTTTGAATGCCAACGGCGATAGGGCGAACTTCTGTATCATCCTTTATAAGTTTAACGGTCTTATTACCAAATAAGGCATGAAGGTTGGTGTGTATTTCTTCTAGAATTTTTAAGTTTTGTTGCTCTGTTACTGCCCCGGGATTATATGCTTGAGCCATCTTTTCAGTCTGGTTTTTTAGAGGGGGGGGTAAATTGAATTCATATCAGTGCTCCTTTGGGTAACCGTGCAGCCATTCAAGCTAATCAAAGTGAACGCCAGTATGAGAAAGCGGTTCCATTGCAAGCGGGGTTGTATTGATGGCATGCCGGATCATTTTTCTTAATCAGGAAGCTGAATATAGATTACTTGGACGACTTATCCAGTTTTGAGCGGAGTGGCAGGCTTTTCACTTGGGTGGCGTTGAGTAATGCATTTACCAAATCTCCCCGATATTTTTTTCGATTCAACAGTAGCCAGAATTGTCTTTTGATGGTTTTGGATTGAAAGGACAGTGGTACAAATTCACCCTGATCCAGCTCTTTGGCAATGCTGAGCTCCGACAGGCAGCTGATGCCAGCCCCTGCACTAACCATGTGTTTAATGGCTTCCGTTTGGTTAAGCTCCATTTTGATGTGCGGCTGTCGTAAATGCTGCCCAATATGTTTGTCGAATATAAAACGGGTGCCAGAACCCTGTTCCCGGAGAATCCAGTGTGCTTGCTCCAGATCTTTTAAGGTAACAGTTGGTTTGTTGGCCAGCGGGTGCTCTGACGAGCAGAACAGCGTTAACTGGTCCTCTCTCCATGGAATGGCTTCAATTCCCGGGTGTTGGCAAGGGCCTTCAACGTAACCGATATCGAGCTCCATTGAAGCAATGCGTTCGATGATGGTGGTGGTGTTGTGGATATCCAGTTCAACATCCACCTCTGGGTGGTTTGTTTTGAAGCGGATTAGTTGCTGCGGCAATAAATAGTTACCTATGGTGGTGCTGGCACCAATGGTCAGTTTTCCGGAAAGGCTATTTTTGGCGCTGAACAGGTGAGTGATTTCGTTGGTTCGATCCAGTAATTCGCAGGCAAGGGGGAGTAATTTTTTTCCTTGCACGTTGATTAGCAATCGGTTGCCTGATCGGTCAAATAACAGGCAATTAAGATGCTTTTCCAGCTCAGAAAGCGCCATGCTGGTAGCAGGCTGTGACAGGTGGAGTTGTTTTGCAGCCAGTTGTACCTGCCCAAGAGTAGCGATGGATCTAAATACCTGAAGTTGTCTCAATGTGACGTGCATGGCGTGTCCAGAGGTGAGCTACAGCTGTGTAAGTATAAGTAATTCTGAATCAATTTATAGATATGTTTTATTATTCTTATTTACTTTTGGGTAATAACCTTATTCCAACTATTGTTTGGAGGTGCTCAAGTGTCTGTTGTTAATCAGTCTGCAGATGGTCTTATCATGCCTGAAGGTAGTTTTAGTGCGCGTCTTAGAAAAGTGCCTACGCCGCTGGGTGGTCTTGCTCTTGCCATTGCCAGTCTTGGGGCATTGTGGGCTTTTGTCCTTCCGGATTTTGGTTATTTATTGAAGTTGCCTTCGGCGATTATTGCCGGATTGATGGTGCTGGCAGTGGTTCTGAAGTTTGTCAGTAATCCCGATCTTTTTCGTGATGACCTCTCTCATCCAGTGTTGAGTAGTGTTTTACCGACCTGTGCCATGGCCACAATGATGGTTGCTCAGGCGCTGTTGTCCCACATGCCGGCTTTCGCCAAAGCACTGTGGTTGGTGGCTGTGTTTGCCCATATACTGTTGTTCATTGGTTTTGTGCTGCAACGAGTGAAAGACTTTCAGTTGCAACATATGGTGCCCAGCTGGTTTGTTCCGCCAGTGGGTATTATCGTTGCGGCAGTCAGCAGTACGGGTATGGGGTATGAAACTCTGGTCTCTGTATTGTTTACCTTTGGCCTTACCTGTTATTTCATTAAATTGCCTGTGATGTTCTATCGCCTGATTTTCAAAGAAGCCATTCCGGACGCGGCGTTGCCGACATTTGCCATTATGGCAGCCCCTGCCAGTCTTTCTCTGGCGGGTTATCTCACTATTTCTGACCGTCCCAGTTATCTGTTAATTGCAATATTGCTGCCATTGGCTATTTTTATGACTGGCCTTGTTTATATTGCGTTTATTCGTTTATTGCGCCTTCCTTTCTCACCGGGGTATGCTTCTTTCACATTCCCGATGGTAATTGGTTCCACTGCGCTTTATAAGTCTGCGGATCTACTGGGTAAACAGGGCTACCAAAAGCTTTGTGATATTATTAATCAATTGGCCGGTTTTGAGTTGTTAATTGCAACGGTGATTGTTGTCTACGTTGCCATGCGCTATCTCTGGTTTTACTTTTCACCTCGTCATGCCTGAATTTCTGGCTTGAGCTGAGAGCAGTAGTACCGGTCTGGGGTCTGTGGATGCAGGCTCTACCAGGCCATATAAGGAACGGTACAGGAAATGTCTTTCACGCAGCCTGCAACAGGCCTTGCCACACCAATGTTGATTTTCTGCGGACTGTTTTTTTTGTCCGCAATTTCTGGCATTTTTCTGAAAAAGCTCCGCTTTCCATACACCATCGGATTGGTAATTATCGGTATGGGGCTGGGTATTGCGGCAGAATCATTTGATCTACTGGCGCCAATTCGTGGCTTGTCTCTGACTCATGATCTGATCATGTATGTTCTACTCCCTATTCTGGTCTTTGAGGCCGCCATTAATATTAAGCTGCCGGCGCTGGTTAAAGAGTTGGTACCTGTCTTGATACTGGCTATTCCCGGGGTGGTGCTTTCTACCGTAATTGTAGGGTATATCGTTGGTGAGTTTACGCCCATCACTCTGGCGGGGGCTCTGCTCTTTGGTGCGCTGATTTCTGCTACAGACCCAGTGGCGGTGATTGCCTTGTTTAAAGAGGTAAATGCACCGGAGAGAC
>NZ_LUTV01000005.1:337272-342094 GCF_001646945.1 Endozoicomonas ascidiicola | reverse complement strand
TTAGATTAGAAGGAATTGCGTCCCCTTCGTCTAGTGGCCTAGGACACCGCCCTTTCACGGCGGTAACAGGGGTTCGAGTCCCCTAGGGGACGCCACTTTATTATTGCTATCAGCAATAGGTTGAATTTGTCGTTGAATTTGTTGTTCAAGGTGGCATAATTCAGCAAGCATTGGGGCTATAGCTCAGCTGGGAGAGCGCAACACTGGCAGTGTTGAGGTCAGCGGTTCGATCCCGCTTAGCTCCACCATTTTTAAGCTTTTATTAAAAAGCTGTGCGGGTATAACTCAGTTGGTAGAGCGCAACCTTGCCAAGGTTGAAGTCGCATTTTTTTGTGACAAGAGTGAAGTTCGTTACCCGCTCCAAAATCTAGCTTTCAGATGTTTTTTTATTCTGAAAGATCGAAGGATTGCGTCCCCTTCGTCTAGTGGCCTAGGACACCGCCCTTTCACGGCGGTAACAGGGGTTCGAGTCCCCTAGGGGACGCCAATTTTCAAGACATAAAGAGTCTCAAAAACTTTACGCGGGAATAGCTCAGTTGGTAGAGCGCAACCTTGCCAAGGTTGAGGTCGCGAGTTCGAACCTCGTTTCCCGCTCCAACTTTAAAGCCAGTCTTATGACTGGTTTTTTTTGCCTTTTTTTTGTGGGCAATACAAAAAAAACCAGCTTCAAACTGGCTTTGTCTGTGTGAGGTAGATTAGCTTATCTTTGAATCTAACTTACCGGTGTCGTATAAAAGAAACATCGTCTCAAGGTTGCTAACCGGCACTTTACTTCCCTGACCTGCACAACCAAACGCTTCATAACGTTGAATGCAAAGCTCTTTCATCGCTTTGGTTGAAGCTTTCAAAAACTTCCGTGGATCAAATTCTGAAGGGTTTTCCTGCAGAAACTGACGAACTGCGCCAGTAGATACCAGGCGCAGGTCCGTATCAATGTTTACTTTCCGCACACCGTTGCGAATCCCTTCCTGAATTTGTTCAACAGGAACGCCGTAGGTTTCAGGGATTGAGCCGCCGTGGTCATTAATGATTTTCAACCATTCCTGTGGTACAGATGATGAGCCGTGCATCACAAGGTGGGTATTAGGAATGCGTTTGTGAATGTCGCGGATGCGATCAATGGCAAGAATGTCACCAGTGGGCGGGCGAGAGAACTTATAAGCGCCATGGCTGGTTCCGCAGGCGATCGCCAAAGCGTCAACCCCCGTGGCTTTTACAAACTCCGCAGCTTCATCCGGATCGGTCAGTAGCTGATCGTGAGACAAAATTCCTTCAGCGCCGACACCATCTTCTTCCCCGGCCTGGCCTGTTTCCAATGATCCCAGGCAGCCAAGCTCGCCCTCAACAGAGACGCCGCAGGCATGGGACATTTCAACTGCCCGTCGAGTGACTTCAACATTGTATTCGTAGCTGGAAGGTGTTTTGCCGTCATCCATTAATGAGCCGTCCATCATAACAGAGGTAAAACCCAATTGAATGGAGCGTTGGCATACTGCCGGGCTGGTACCATGATCCTGATGCATAACCACGGGAATATTCGGAAATTCTTCGGTAGCAGCAAGAATCAAATGACGTAGGAAAGGTGCGCCTGCATAAGATCGTGCGCCGGCAGAGGCCTGCACAATCACGGGGGAGTCAGTTTCCTGTGCCGCTTCCATAATGGCACGCATCTGCTCAAGGTTGTTCACATTAAAAGCCGGAATTCCATAACCGTTTTCAGCCGCATGATCCAACATCTGGCGAAGGCTTATCAAGGCCATACCTGCTCCATTTATTCATTATTCGAAACCCGCTATTATCGCCTTCATTCAAAGAGTGTGCAAAGTTCACTGTCAGAAAATTCACTATCAATTTGGAAGGAGATATCGTGAAACCGGGAAAAACAGGCATTCGCCGCATCATTGATGCAACAGGTTATTCGATGAAAGGTCTTAAGGCGGCCTGGATAAATGAAGCGGCATTTCGTCAGGAGGTGATGCTGACCATAGTGGCTACGATCATTGCTTTCCTATTGCCGGTCGGCACTCTGGAAAGAACTGCTATGATAGCTTCAGTGGTTCTGGTCGTCATTGTTGAATTGATCAATTCAGCAATTGAGGCGGTGGTTGATCGATTTGGTGGTGAGTTGCATGAACTCAGTGGACGGGCAAAAGACATTGGTTCTGCTGCCGTCTTTATCTCTTTGATGCTTGCGGGGTTTGTGTGGTTATCCGTACTTCTCTAAGAGAGGATGTGTATGAAGCTAGCGGCGCTGTCATTTAGGTTTAAGCTGTCCCATACAGCGTTTGCAGCATTGATGGCTCTCTATTTTGCGCTGGTTGTTAACTTGCCATTTTATAGAGACACTGTTGACATTATCGCCCGGCTTAATAATGTTGATCCGGGCTTTATTATTTCTTTACCCGTCTTCCTTTTTTCTGCATTCAATCTGCTTTTTAACTTGGTCTGCTGGCCACGAATCGCTAAGCCTTTGTTTATCGTTATGTTGCTGATTTCCAGCGCTGTCAGTTATTCAACGTTCAACTACGGCACATTATACGACAAGGGGATGGTAGAAAATATTGTAGAAACTGATGTTGCAGAAGCTGGGGCTTATATCAGTGCCTACTCGGTTTTTTGGCTGATGATGATGGGCGTGTTGCCCTCTTTGCTGGTGATATTGATAAGGCTGAGAGAAAAAAGCGGTGTTCTTTTTTTTCTGGGGAAAAAGGCTGCGTCCATTGTGCTGTCTGGATTACTTATATGGGGAATAGCTGCCCTGTATTATCAGGACTATGCCTCATTTGGAAGAAATAACAGTTATTTGAGAAAAATAATAAATCCCTATGCCTGGATAAATGGCTCAATACAGTACTTTGGTGAGCGCTATTTTCTCAAACCTCTGCCATATCAGAAGCTGGGGGAAGATGCAGTTCAGTCAAAGCGGGCGCTGGTTGCAGCAGAAAAAAAGCCTGTGCTTCTTGTATTTGTTGTGGGCGAAACTGCGCGGGTGCAGAACTATCCCTACTTTGGTTATGGCCGGCCCACTACGCCTTTTACTGATCCGTTGGAAATGATTCGATTTACCGATGTGGCATCCTGCGGTACTGCAACGGCGGTATCTGTTCGATGTATGTTTTCAGAGCTCTCCCGGCAGAGGTTTGATTTGAGGGAAATAAAAAGTCAGGATAATGTTCTTGATATTCTGAAGCGTGCCGGTGTCGCTATTCTATGGGAGGAAAACAATGGTGGTGATAAAGGTGTTGCCCGTCATATAGATACCATTTTGATTGATCCATGGCGTAAGGATGAGTACTGTCAGAAAGGAAGTTGCTATGACAGCGTTCTGCTTGAGGACTTTGATAAAAATGTTGAAGGCCTGTCCGGCAATCGAATCATTTTTCTGCACATTATGGGTAGCCATGGGCCTACTTATTATCGTCGTTATCCAAAAAGCATGGAGTACTTTCAGCCTGGCTGTAACCGGGCAGATATTGAAAATTGCACCGAAGAAGAGATTGTTAATAGCTATGACAATACGATTCGATACACTGACTTTTTCATTAGCCAGGTCATTGAAAAATTAAAGGGGTTGGAGAGCCGTTTTCATACGGCGATGATATATATATCAGATCACGGAGAATCTCTGGGAGAGGGGGGTGCCTATCTCCATGGCTTTCCATACGATATGGCTCCGTTAACCCAGAAACGGGTTCCATTCATGGTGTGGATGTCCCCTGGGTTTGTCGAAGAGAAAAGGGTTGATGTCAGTTGTCTTGATGATAAATCTGGCCTGCAAGGTATTTACTCCCATGACGATATTTTTCATTCACTGCTGGGTGTTATGGATGTTGAAACTGCAATCTACCGGCCTCGGTCAGACGTCTTTTCAAGCTGCCGTTCTGGGTTTCCTTAGGAACTGTCCCCGAATAACTTCACTGCTCAAAGAAGCGCTTTCCGTTTACCGTTATCCGTAAAAGCACAAGCAGCAAGGTTTTTACGGATAACGGTTCTGGCTAAATGTGGAAGTTATCCTGTGATAGTTCCTTAGTATTTTAATTTCGACCTTATTTCGCCCTTAAGAGCAGTGCTTCTGTCAGGGCTTTCTCTGGCTTCTCTATGTTCTGATGCTGAAAGTAAAGAATTATCAGGCGTGTTGAAATTTTAGTCATGGGATCAGTCAGGAAGGTCATCATCACCACCATTATCATAATAATAGCCATCGATGTCCCGAGAACCCAAATAATCCGCTAAATGCTTGTTCATTGCAGCTTCATGCTCAGGACACGTAACAACATCCTGAGTAGTTACTTTTTTGCAGTTTCCTAGAAAGTCTGTGGCATTCTTTTTCTCGCATGATGGTAACTTGTATTGCTCCGCTTGCGTTTTATCAATGATATAACCCAAATCTTCCAAAATACCAAGAGTTATGTTGCTCAGCACGCCTTTGCCTCCATAGAAAGGTGTCATTAATTCATCACCCAGGATGTCCTCACTAAGATGACTTCCGTCTGGTGTCATTGGTAATTTTGGATAAACAGTTTTATTACATTGCTGGATTTGTAAATGATTAAACGCTTCAGCGCCATATCGGCCAACGTAAAATTTCTTGTTGGGGGTATTGTGGTCTAATAAGTGATACCAGTTCTTTAAAGGTGTGCCATTTTTACCGTTATACCCCAATACATGGAGCATCTCGTGCATCAATATATTCACAAGTGCATCTTGTGTTATATTGTCTTTTTTAATTATATTTCTATTTCTATTTCTATTTCTATTTCTATTTCTATTTCTATTTCTATTTCTATTTCTATTTCTATTTCTATTTCTATTTCTATTTCTA
>NZ_LUTV01000005.1:301266-335367 GCF_001646945.1 Endozoicomonas ascidiicola | reverse complement strand
CAATCGGACACTGTTTTTATCAAGTAAGACGCACTGAAATGTCTGATATTTTTCTGAATGGCCGTACCCATAACTATACCGACGACAAAGATTGATTAATCAGTGATTTTAGTCGAAGAATTGTGCGGGCTGTGTTTTTCTACCTCCTCTGTACATCTTGCAGCTGTTAGGGTTCAGGAAAGAGCGGGAATTGCTGGCAGGCAGGTAATCTGGTATTCAACCTCCAGATCATAAAATCCTTTCTTGATATCTCGGTGACCCAGCACAATATTTTTCAGTTTCGTAACTGTTTCGTTCAATGCCGCTGTTATTATCAGGTCTGTTTGATTATTAAGTGGGTTGCTTGGGATAATGTCAGCGATGGGGGTGAGCTTGATATTCAGATTTTTACAGGTCTGTGTTTTTCCGGATTCGCAATCCACAAACTTAATCAGACTTGCTAAATCGTTTTCAGGGTCAATGTGGCAATGGCAATTATGATTGCGTGCTTTTAATGATCCCTGGATGACGGTATGTAAATGATCTTGATGATTGGTAGTACTGATAGGATTGGTAGTATTAATAGGATTGGTAGTAATCGTCATTTGTTGGTTGGTGATTAAATTGGTCGTGGTTGTTGGGGTGATTTCCCTTTGGGTAAGTCCTTTGGCGATAAATCCTCCGGCTCCAATTATAGCTAACCCGGCTCCAGCAGCGCCGATGACAATGCCAGTGCCAACAAAAAGTGCGCAAGCGCTTTTAGGATGATCAGCAAGCCAGTTGACCGTTCGGGATTGCCAGTTGCTAGATGGGGGTGCAGTGGTGTTCGCTCCATGGAGTAAGGAGGCTTGTAACTTCTCAAAAAGTGCTGGGTGTGACGCAAATTCATACTAAACCTTAGTGCATATTTTGCGTCTACCAAGGCCTTCGAAGATATGGCACTTTGGTTCCCCAGCACTTTTTGAGAAGTTACGGAGGCTTCTGTGTTCAGATTCTGATTCTTTATGGCTGGGTTGTCAGTGCTGGTCGTGTTTAAAGGTGTTGTCTGATAAGCGTGGGGGAAGTCCATGCCAGCCTCTTTACGTTATTGGAAACGAGTGAATCCGTTGACCCTGTTTGTCGTAACTGCCAAAAAATGCAGAGATATTAACGCAGATTTGAGGATAACAAGGATTGCCTGGTGGCTTATGTTTGTTTGAAATGAGGTGGGATTAAGAGAGATCGAAAGAAGAGCACCGGAGAGCTCCGGTGCTCACAGTGTTTTACAGTACGTCGACGCTGTTCAGGTCGCTGTGAGCCTGTTCCAGACGAGAGATCATGGACTCTTGTCCAGCACGCAGCCATACCCGTGGATCGTAGAACTTCTTATTTGGCTTGTCGGCACCTTCTGGGTTGCCCAGCTGACCCTGCAGGTAGTCTTCGTTCTTTTTGTAATAATTCAGAACGCCTTCCCAGCAAGCCCACTGTGTGTCAGTGTCGATGTTCATCTTGATCACACCGTAGGAAACCGCTTCACGAATTTCTTCCAGGGTAGAGCCGGAACCACCATGGAATACGAAGTTCAGAGCTTTGGCTGGAATACCAAATTTCTCGGAGCAGAACTTCTGGGAGTTATCCAGAATCTTAGGTGTCAGCTGAACGTTACCCGGCTTGTACACACCGTGCACGTTACCGAAGGAAGCGGCAATGGTGAAACGGTGGCTGATTTTGCTCAGGATTTCGTAGGCGTAAGCCACGTCTTCTGGTTGGGTGTACAGCATGGAGCTATCCATGTCGCTGTTATCAACGCCGTCTTCTTCACCGCCGGTGCAGCCCAGTTCGAATTCCAGAGTCATGCCCATTTTGGTCATGCGCTCCAGATACTTGGCGCAGGTTTCGATGTTCTCTTCCAGAGACTCTTCAGACAGATCGATCATGTGGGAAGAGAACAGTGGCTTGCCGTGTTGCTCGTAGAATTCTTCGCCGGCGTCCAGTAGAGCATCGATCCATGGCAGCAGCTTGCGAGCAGCGTGGTCAGTGTGAAGGATAACAGGAATGCCGTAGGCTTCAGCAATGGCATGCACATATTTGGCACCAGCGATAGCGCCCATAGCGCCGGCAGGATCGACTTTCAGGCCTTTGCCGGAGAAGAAGCTTGCACCACCGTTAGAAAACTGAACAACAACCGGTGATTTAACGTTGGCTGCAGCTTCCAGCACGGCGTTGATGGAGTCAGTACCCACAACGTTGACCGCTGGCAGAGCGAATTCGCCCGCTTTGGCCGCTTCAAAGAGTTTCTGAACGTCGTCGCCGGTAACCACACCAGGTTTTACCAGATCCAGAATCTTCTGAGACATATTCCTATCCTTCCTTAACAAAGGCTGATTGTGTGTTCATGCACGTATGTGCCCCGGAATGCAGCAGGTGGTTCTCATGTTGGAGAAGGGTTGCTTCGGTAATCCCGGGTCAGACGTATTGAATGGATGCTTATGATACGGAAAGGTTACAACAGGTAAAAGCATTTTCCCATTTATTGATTGATATAAACGTGTAACTTTAACGGATGTGTTTTTGATTGTTCCTTCTTGTTTTTGTCTGATTGTTTTGTTTTTTGTAGGTTGTGTTTTTTGGGGTTTTTTTCGGTTTTTTATTAATTGATTAATTGTTTTAATTAATTAAAGGGATTCTGTCGTGTTAAGGGGTATTGGTTTTTTTGTCATTCTTTGTAGGATTGCGAGCAACTGCTGACGTATTTTGTTTGGTTGTATTACGGAAAAAAATCAATAGGTTTTATTTGATTTGAGTCGGTATTATTACGAATTTCTTGTGCTGTAATGAGCGCAAGTTGATGTTTAACAGATCATAAAGATAATAAAACGACAGATTATATGTATTTATAGCATAAGTTTGGATTTTGAATGGAAGGCAGGATTTCCGTAATTTGATCAGCATTTTTCGCCGGTAATTAAATGACAATGGTCAGGCATTTCAAAGCACTATGCACTATCTTTAACAGGGTTTGCTCGAAAGAGGTCTGGGGTCGCATCTTCATTCTGCGATACCTGATGGTTGCCAGTTTATTAAACAGAATTCCAGTATCCGCCTATGGGTGTTTTTAAGGGCGGCCACATGCAGACAGTTTTTTTAAATGATCTTGGTTACTAAATAGAGGAAGCAGTCATGGCGAAAAAACCGGCGGGCAAAGCTGTGGAAAAAGCAGCGGCGGTTCAGGATGTGGATGCTCAGATCAATGGTTTGATTGATCGGGCAAAGCTAGCGAGAGAAAAGTTTCTTTCTCTGACTCAGGAAGATGTTGATCGAGTCACCAGAGCCATGGCCTTAGCGGGGCAGGCCGCTCATATGGAGCTGGCTCGTATGGCGGTTGAAGAAACTGGCCGGGGTATTCTGGAAGATAAGGTGACCAAGAATATCTTTGCCACCGAATACGTTTATCACTCCATTAAGTACGATAAGACGGTCGGTGTCGTCGAAGATAACACCGAAGAAGACTTTATGCTGGTGGCCGAACCTGTGGGGATTGTCTGCGGTGTCACGCCAGTGACGAACCCAACCTCTACGACAATGTTCAAGTCCATCATTTCTACCAAAACCCGAAACCCCATTATTTTCGCTTTCCATCCTTCCGCGCAAAAATGTTCCAGTGAAGCTGCACGCATTGTGCGCGATGCGGCTGTCGAAGCCGGTGCGCCGGAAGATTGCGTGCTCTGGGTTGAATACCCTTCCATTGAAGCCACGCAAAAACTGATGACCCATCCGGAAGTGGCCGTCATTCTTGCTACTGGCGGTTCCGGCATGGTTCGCGCGGCGTATTCATCTGGTAAGCCGGCGCTGGGTGTGGGTTCCGGTAACGTGCCCTGCATTATTGATCAGTCTGCGGATCTCAAGCAGGCTTGTAATGATCTGGTCATGTCCAAGAGTTTTGATAACGGCATGATCTGCGCTTCTGAACAGGCGGCCATTGTTCATCAGGCTATCTATAAAGACGTGGTGAAAGAGCTTAAGTCTCAGAATGTTTATTTCACGACACCGGCGGAAACAAAACGATTAGCTGAAGTAGTGATTCATGATGGCCATGTGAACAGCAAAATTGTTGGTATGAAGCCTTCTTATATTGCCGAACTGGCGGACATTAAAGTACCGGAAAATACTCGCATTCTGGCGGCAGAGATAGAAGGCGTTGGTCCTGAGTTTCCACTTTCCAGAGAGAAGTTATCGCCAGTGCTTGGTGTACTGAAAGCGAAGGATGCCAAGCACGCCATTGAGCTGGCAGATCAAATGCTGAACTTTGGCGGTCTTGGTCATTCCGCGGTATTGCATGCGGAAGATAATCAGATTATTGATGAATTCTCTCTGGCCATGAAAGCCGGGCGAATCATTATTAACTCCCCAAGTACCCACGGCGCAATCGGTGATATTTACAACACCAATATGCCGTCTTTGACTCTGGGTTGCGGTACCTACGGCGGTAACAGTACAACGTCTAATGTATCCGCAGTGAACCTGATTAATGTTAAACGTGTTGCTAAGCGCCGGGTCAGTATGCAGTGGTTTAAACTTCCCAGAAAAATCTATTTTGAAGCGAACTCCCTCCAGTATCTTGAGAAAATGCAGGACATCTCTCGTGTATTCATCGTCACCGATGAAGTGATCCAGTCACTGGGTTATGTGGATAAAATTCTTTATCACCTAAGAAAGCGTTCGGTACCTGTGCAGGTTGAAATCTTCAACCAAGTGGAACCGGATCCAAGTTTGGAAACCGTGCGTAACGGTGCCCGGGAAATGGCGCGCTTCAATCCGGATGTGGTGATTGCTCTGGGCGGTGGTTCACCGATTGATGCTGCTAAAGGTATGTGGCTCTTTTATGAGCATCCTGATGCTGACTTTGCGGGCATGGCGCAGAAGTTCCTCGATATCCGCAAGCGTGTTTATAAGTTTCCGAAGCTGGGTAAAAAGGCGCGATTGGTGGCTATTCCAACGACCTCTGGTACAGGCTCGGAAGTAACTTCATTTGCGGTTATCACTGATAAAGAAAAAGGAACCAAGTACCCGCTGGCGGATTATGAATTGACGCCGGATGTCGCCATTATTGATCCAAACCTGGTGCTGACGGTTCCCAAAAAAGTGGCAGCAGATACCGGTATCGATGTACTGACCCATGCGCTGGAAGCCTATGTTTCCATCATGGCTTCAGACTTTACCGATGCCCTTGCCATGAAGGCGATTCAACTGGTGTTTGATTATCTGCCTCAGTCCTACGAAGTGGCGGATAAAAAATCCCGGGAAAAAATGCACAACGCTTCCTGTATGGCGGGTATGGCATTCGCTAACGCATTCCTGGGCGTCAACCATGCGATGGCTCATAACCTCGGTAACGAGCTGCATATTTCTCACGGTCTCGCCAACGCGGTGTTGTTGCCTCATGTGATTGAATACAATGGTTGCCCGAACCCAGCCAAAGTGGCTTCGTTCCCGAAATATCAGTATTACATTGCCCATGAGAAATACGCTGAAGTTGCTAAGATGTTGGGCTTACCGGCAAAAACACCAGCAGAGGGGGTTAAGTCGCTCGCTAATGCGGTAAGGGATTTGATGAAGCGCTTGGATATGCCTTCCAATCTGCAGGAAATCGGTATTGATGAATCGCTGTTCAAGAGCAAAATCACCATGCTGGCTAATCATGCCTTTGAAGATCAGACGACAACGGCTAACCCTAGGCTGCCGCTGATTACAGAGTTAGAGGAACTGTTAGAGAAGGCTTACTACGGGAAGTAATTGATGATGCAGCCTGTGGTTTGTTCAGCCACAGGCTGTGAATAATGATGAGTCATTTTTTTAGCTGTTGAGGTTTCTGGCTAGAAGAAAATCCACTATTTGCCGGAGAGACCATCCCAAAAGGCTTTTGCCTTCTCAAGCAACGACTGACTGTTCTCTTTGGCTTTTTCAGCTAACTTTGCCGCTGTTTCTTTGCTCTGTTCCAATTCACAGGCAGTACGTTCACCAAGGCATTGTGCAGAGCAAGTGTTTTCGTTTTTGTCTGTCACCAGGCTGGTGGCTTTGCACTGTGCCTCGCAAACGGTTTGTTGTTGATCGCAGCTGATAAGGTCAGCCTGAAGAAAAGACGCTGTGGAGAACGTGATCAGGAGTAATAGGTATTTCATGGTGTATAAATTGGTAGGCAGATGGTTGGAATATCTTACCAGTTGTTGATCGGGTGCGTGAGGTTATTACGGCATTATCTTTTGCTCTTGGAAGAGTTAAGCGAGCAGTCTGTATTCGCTTACAAAATATTTACATTTTAATTTTGCACGTTGCAACTTTGAAAAAACCGTGTGATTGACTGGTCGATGTGTAAACGATTTATTGCTTTTGTTGTAGTTTGATAGAAATGAAACGCATCAATCTATGTTAGTTTTGAATATAAATACCGGTACTTCTTTCGTTAAGATCTATAAAGGCGGCTAACGTCTTATTATTAGAAGGTAATTTTTATACTACGACAGATTATGTCTAAAACAGAATTTCTGTTCATGCTGATTAGGTGAAGGAGGTTGGGATTCTGGGTTTGAAATTCCTTATGTTTCTATAAAAGTAGTGTTAATAAATGATAATGATATTTTGAAATAGGCCAACACCGGAGTAGAGATTAAGACTTTAATTTAGGGTTGACTCTTCTGCCATCAAAAAGCATCATTCTTGTAAGTAAAGGTGCTGATAGAGCTTCCGGTTCAGGAAAGAATTTTTTCTATCAAACAGTCAGAATTCACTGATTGTTGAGTTCAAACCGAGACCGGATACGGAATACTGCAAGGTTTTTTTATGTGTGGCTTGTAAGACTTTGCTGAATCCCATTTTTTCGATCACACTTTATATCAAGCTGGTGACGTATGGTTGATAAACTATTGGTTTACAAGCGTGCTCAAGCCAGCGGCTTCGACAATCGGTTGATCCGGATGTGAAATAATGTGTTATATGTTGTTTTGTTCTACATGTATTTAACTCCGTACCATTAGCTTATCAACCCTTGTCTGTAGCGTTAGTGCTGATCTGGTGAAGTGATTTTATTCTTTCATAAATGTTTATGTGAAGTTTATGTGAATAATGCTGTTAATAATCAGGGCGAATTGTTGGACAAAGTCTGTGAATCGCCGTTAAAACCTGTAGCTATTTAATTAACTCTTGTTATGTGAATTGTTATAGGTGTTTTTACAGTGCTGTATTCATGAATGAAATCATTTTAACTAGGGGCAGAGCGGTTTTCCGCTGTGATTAACGGTATTGGAGACATCATGATCAAGATTGCTATTAATGGCTACGGCCGTATCGGTCGCAACGTACTGCGTGCACTCTACGAAGCCGGTCGTCGCGATGAATACCAGATTGTTGCCATTAATGACCTGGGTGACACCAAAATTAACACGCACCTGACTAAGTACGACACGGTACACGGTCGCTTCAACGCGCAAGTTGAAGAAGGTGAAGGTGCTATGTTCGTTAACGGTGACGAAATCAAAACCTTTTCCGAGCGTGATCCTTCCAAGCTGCCTTGGGGTGCTCTGGGTGTTGATGTTGTGTTCGAATGCACAGGCGTATTCCGTTCCAAGGATTCCTGCAAGCCTCATCTGGATGCCGGCGCCAAGAAAGTAATCATCTCTGCTCCAGGTTCTAACGTTGATGCCACTGTCGTATACGGCGTAAACCACGACGTTCTGACTGCAGACATGACCGTTATTTCTAACGCTTCCTGCACCACTAACTGTCTGGCGCCTATTGCCAAGCCTCTGAACGACGCTCTGGGCATCGATAAAGGTCTGATGACTACTATCCACGCATACACAAACGACCAGCGTCTGAGCGATGTGTATCACACTGATCTGTACCGTGCCCGTGCTGCGGCCATGAACATGATCCCAACCGCTACCGGCGCTGCCGCTGCTGTGGGTGAAGTGGTTCCTGCCCTGAAAGGCAAGTTTGACGGCATGGCGGTTCGTGTACCAACCATCAACGTGTCTCTGGTTGACCTGAGCTTCGTTGCTGCCCGCGAAACCACCGTTGAAGAAGTTAACGAGATTATTATTGCTGCTGCCAAGTCCACCCCTGCGATGTCTAGCGTTCTGCATGTAAACCATGAAGAACTAGTATCCATGGACTTCAACCACAGCCCATTCTCTTCTAACTTCGATGCGACTCAGACTCGTGTTCTGGGTAATCTGGTTAAAGTAATGTCCTGGTACGACAACGAGTGGGGCTTCTCCAACCGTATGCTCGATACTGCCAAGGCTCTGATGAACGCCTAATTGTCGTTTTGTTTGATGCTTTGATCCATACAGGCTCGTTTATCGAGCCTGTCTTGGTTTAGTCGATAACCTTGACTGAGCCTCATGATAAAAGAAAACGATAAAAGAAAACGATAGAACAAAGAGAAGGCGGTGTTTTGAACAGGTTGCTCCTATACTTTACCGTTCATGACACTTTCACCTTTTGTTTTATCTAGGTTTTTAAGATGCTTCTGTTTCAGAGGCTTTTGATAGGTTCTTGCATAAGAGCTTTGTAGAAAAACTGTAATAAATAGCACCTGTCGCTTGCCGTATACATTTCTGTGGAGCTGTGTTGCCCACGAGAACGACAGGTTTATAAGCGAGAGGATGACCATGATCAGACGCACGAAAATCGTAGCAACCCTTGGCCCGGCAACGGAGTCTGATGATCAGTTACAGAGGCTGATCGAGGGCGGGGTGAACGTCGTCCGTCTGAATTTCTCCCATGGTGAAGCAGAAGATCATAAGGCTCGCGCAAAAAGCATCCGTGAAATTGCTGCCCGTTTGAATCGCCCGGTGGCCATTCTTGGCGATCTGCAAGGCCCTAAAATCCGCATTGGTCGTTTCCAGAATGGCAAAATCCATTTGCCGGATGGTGCCAATTTTATTCTGGACGCCAGCCTTGCCATTGATGTTGGCGATGAAACTCAGGTTGGCCTTGCCTACAAAGATCTCCCGAATGATTGTAAAGTCGGTGATATTCTGTTGTTGGATGATGGTCGAATCAGCCTTGAGATCAAAAGCATCAATGGTTCATGCATTAACACCCGAGTGATTAATGGTGGCGAGCTCTCCAACAATAAAGGCATCAACCTGCAAGGTGGTGGCTTGTCTGCAGAAGCGCTGACTGCAAAAGACAAAGAAGACATACTGTTGGCGGCAGAGATTGGTGTTGATTATCTGGCGGTATCGTTCGTACGCCGTGCCAGTGACGTAGAAGAAGCTCGCCGTCTATTGACGGAGGCTGGTGGTGATGCCGCCATCCTTTCAAAGATTGAACGTGCCGAAGTAGCAAACGACCACGGGTTGTTAGCCGAAGTTATTTCGGCATCCGATGCCATTATGGTAGCTCGTGGTGATCTGGGTGTGGAAATTGGCGATCCTGAGCTGATTGGCGCCCAGAAGCATATGATTAACGAAGCCCGTCGTCTGAATAAGCCGGTGATCACCGCCACGCAGATGATGGAGTCCATGATCCATAACACTCAGCCAACCCGTGCAGAAGTGTTTGATGTGGCGAATGCAGTACTTGATGGAACGGATGCGGTGATGCTTTCCGGTGAAACCGCTACTGGCAAGCGCCCGGATGAAGTGGTTAAGGCCATGAGCCGCATTTGTCTGGGAGCCGAGAAGCAGAATAATGTGGGATACATGACCGAGCGCAAGATTGGCATGTTTGAACATGTTGATGAAGCCATTGCTCAGGCCACTATGTTTGCAGCCAATCATCAGGACGATATCAAGGCGATTGTTTGTCTGACAAAAAGTGGCGCCACACCTTTGTGGATGTCGCGAATGAATACCCGGATTCCGATTTTTGCCATGACCCGTTACGAAACCACTGAGCGCCGGGTGGCACTTTATCGTGGCGTTGAAGCGGTGGCTTTTGACAGCGGCACGGAATATGGCCCGGAAGTCAATGGCCGTGCCATCGATGTACTGAAAGAACGTGGGCTTTTGTCTGCTGGTGATAAGATTATTTTGACGAAAGGTGAAAGTCAGGAAATTGAAGGCGGTACCAACACAATGCAGATCATCAGAGTAAGCTGAGTGTTGACTGATTAACCGTCACTGATTTTTGCCGGTGCTTATTAATACCAATTCTGCTTTTGAATTATGGGCTGCGCAGATATTTTGACCGACTGGATCAGCGTTGAAGTTCCTCGCCATAGCTACCACCCACAGGGCGTAAAGGCTATGACTCGTCTCTTCGCCTTGTCCAGTTGCCCAAAATAACTTGCTCGCTCCATAATTAAAAAGCGCCATTGGTATATAAACGACGATAAGCATCTGGTATTTGGAAGGAGAGAAGTCTGGTATGACCGAATTAAAGAGAGTCGGTGTTTTGACCTCCGGTGGCGACGCCCCCGGTATGAATGCGGCCATTCGTGCTACCGTTCGCGCCTGTATTTACTATGGAATTGTTCCTGTTGTTATTCAGGAAGGCTACAAAGGCCTGATCGAAAATAATATGGAAGTGGCGGATGCCCGTACCGTTGCCAACATTATCAACCTGGGCGGTACTTTCCTGAAGTCTGCGCGTAGTGCGGAGTTCCGCACCAAAGAAGGTCGTCTCAAGGCGTTTGAAAACGCCAGGGCGGCGGAGCTGGATGCGATTGTAGTCATCGGTGGTGATGGCTCATTTACCGGTGCCATGCTATTTGAAGAAGAGCACGGCATGCGTTGTGTAGGTGTGCCAGGCACAATCGATAACGATATCTATGGTACCGATCACACCATCGGTTATGACACGGCGTTGAACACCGTTGTGGAAGCCATCGACAAAATTCGTGATACCGCCACCTCTCACAATCGCCTGTTCTTTATTGAAGTGATGGGTCGTGATGCGGGCTTTATCGCACTGAACACCGGTATTGCTTCCGGTGCGGAAGATATTCTGATCCCTGAACAGGAAAAGAGTGTCGATCAGTTTATGGAATCTCTGCAAAAGAGTGGTCGTGCTGGTAAAACATCCAGCATTATCGTTGTTGCAGAAGGTGATCGCTGCGGTGGTGTTTTTGAACTGTCACGTGCTGTGGAAGAAAAATTCCCGGAATACGAAGTAAAAGTCACCGTACTTGGGCATATTCAACGGGGTGGCAAGCCAAGTTGTTCTGACCGAGTGCTGGCAAGTCGCCTGGGTGTTGCTGCTGTTGAAGCACTACGGAATGGCGACAGTGGTATTATGGTGGGTATTCGTGATCAGCAAGTTGTAAAGACGCCGTTGGAAAGAGCGATCAGCAAGCACAATCAGATCGACAGTCATTTGATGAAAGTGGCTCAGATCGTTTCTGTATAAATTGTTCCGAAAGATCCACGCTATAATGTGAAAAGCCTCATCATTGAGGCTTTTCTGTTTCTCCGCCTGGTGCGCAGGCCTCCTCTGATATCTCTTCTTCATGACCCTTTTTAAGGGTTGGTGTTACAAAGACGACAGGTAACGACGATGGGCATTCTTGATTCTTTAAAGAAAAACCTGGGGTTCAGTGCTGAACAGGGTACAGAACTAAAGTCGCCTATAACGGGCGTTATTGTCCCTATAGAAGAAGTGCCTGACCCGGTATTTGCGGATAAAGTCGTTGGTGATGGCATTGCAATAGATCCAACCGGCAATGTAATGGTTGCACCCTGTGACGGTGTGATCAGCAAAATTTTTGAAACCAATCATGCCTTCAGCATGATAACACCCAACGGCGTCGAGCTATTCGTCCACTTTGGTATCGATACCGTATTGCTTAAGGGCGAGGGCTTTAAGCGAATTGCTCAGGAGGAGCAGAAGGTTCGTGCGGGAGATCCGATTATCGAAGTCGATCTTCCTTTCTTCAGAGAAAAGGCCAAAAGTGTGATTACGCCGGTGGTGATTTCAAATATGGATGATGTCAGTCATATCCATAAGGAGTCGGGAAACGTTGAGGCGGGCAAAGATCTGCTAATGACGGTTTCTATCAAGTAATACACAAGAAAGCATTTGCGTCAGAGGCTCCAGAAAGGAGCCTCTGATTTTGATCACATACTTCTCATTGCCTCACTCATGTCGGTTTTGATGTTGTCCGATTTAGGACCAAAAATGGCTTGCATATTTTGACCGACCACAACAACGGCGGTAGCGCCTAATTGTTTGATACGATCCACGTCCACAGTCTCGGTATTATTTACCGTGACCCGAAGTCGTGTAATGCAGGCATCCAGGTTTTTAATGTTGTCTTTTCCTCCGAAGGCTTTGATTAAATCAACCGCTAAATCTGATGAGGCTTCAACCTTGGTTTGAGTTTCACTTTCATCTTCTCTGCCTGGTGTTTTCAAATCCATTGCGGTGATCAACACCCGGAAAATGACGTAGTACAACACTGCATAGAGTGCACCAAGAATCAAAATCCAGACCGGCTTTGTCGCGATGCCAAAATACAACACGTAATCAATCAGGCCATGGGAAAATGACATGGCCATTTTGATGTCGAGATAGTTGGTAATGGCAAAAGCCATTCCGGCCAGAATGGCGTGTATGCCATAGAGCACAGGGGCAACGAACAGGAATGAAAATTCGATGGGTTCGGTGATACCCGTCAGCACAGAGGTCAATGCGGCAGACACCATAATGCCGCCGGCTTTGGCTCTGTTTTCTGGTTTAGCACAATGCCAGATAGCAATCGCAGCCGCAGGAAGACCAAACATCTTGAACAAATAGCCGCCAGCTAAAAAGCCGGCGGTTGGATCACCGGCAAAGAAGCGGGCAATATCACCATTAAATACTGTGCCAGAGGCGTCTATAAACTCGCCCATTTCCATTTGGAAAGGTACGTTCCAAATATGATGAAGGCCAAAAGGAATCAGTAGTCGTTCAACAAAGCCATAAACAAAACCTGCCGCTTCAGGGTTTTCAGTAACCGCCCAGTGAGAAAATGCATTTATCAGTGACTGGATCGGTGGCCAGATAAAGCTGAGCAATACACCCAGAACGATGGCAGAGACACCGGTAATAATGGGAACAAACCGCTTGCCTGCAAAGAAACCCAGGTATTCAGGTAGCTGGATTTTGTAGTAACGGTTGAACATCTTGGCAGCGAGGATACCGACAATGATCCCACCAAAGACACCGGTATCGATGGTGCTGATCCCCATCACTACCGATGGCTCAAGACCCAAATGGTTTGCCATCACGCCCATAGTGCCGAGCATAATGGCAAAACCAACGACAGCCGCCACGGAAGAAACACCATCGTTTTCCGTCAGGCCGATGGCGGTACCAATGGCAAAAATAATCGGCAGGTTACTGAACACGGAACCGCCGGCCTGAGCCATGATGTTCGAAAGCAGTTCAGGTATAAACGAGAAACCGGCACTGCCAACGCCAAGTAGAATACCGGCAACGGGCAGCACGGCAACAGGCAGCATTAATGCCTTGCCGATTTTCTGCAGCGTGCCAAATGCGCTTTTAACCATGAGGGAAACTCCAGAGATGAAAATGTGAAGGGGATAATTGAAAGGTCTTTACTGATAGGATTAAGTAACAAGGATAGACCAACTATGTGCTTTGCTCATGGGAACTATGTTGACAAACACCGGCAGCGACAACAGGAAGCGTATGGATGATCAGAGAGCACTTTTTTCACAGTCGACATGAAATGTTTACGGTTCTGACAGTGCATTGTCAGCGTATTTTGGAATCTGCTCTTAAAATAAAAGGCGATGTTAGTTTGTTACTTTCTGGTGGCAGTACACCGCGTCCTTTGTATGAAGCGCTATCAGTGATTGATTTGGATTGGGGGAGTGTAACGGCAGCGCTTGTGGATGAGCGTTGGGTTGAAGAGGATGATCCGGCCAGTAATGCTGCTTTCATTAAACAAAGCTTATTGAAAAACTGTGCGGCTCAGGCAACGTTTATTGGCATGAAGAATGATGCGGTTACTGCAAAGGATGGGCTAGAGCATTGCGAGCAAGCGTATCAGAAAATCAGTCAGCCCTTTGATCTGACAATCCTTGGCATGGGAGCTGATGGTCATACCGCTTCATTATTTCCAAAATCTCATGGGCTGGAATATGCGTTGAAAAGCAAGAAGTTGTGTGCCGATATCAAGGCTCAGCCAAGTGATGTGTTTGGCGGCAACCTTGAGCGAATGTCGTTAACCTTGCATGGCTTATTGCAATCAACGTCCATTATTCTGCTTATTACCGGGGATGAAAAAATGGACGTTTATCGCAGAGCGCTTAACAATTCCGATTACATCAATACGCCAGTGTCAGCAGTATTTTGGCAATCGGAGGTGCCGGTTGATGTTTATTGGAGCCCTTAGTGGCACTTGTTTTAAACAGTGATCCCGCTTTCTGTTGGAGCAAGGCATTCCCATTCGCCGGCCTTGGGTGAACGAAACATCAGAATTTCTGGCTCTTTGCCTTTAACCCAGTTGGTGGTTACATGGTATTCAGGGTTTAACAGTTGAATCGATTTTCTCACCGAATCAATACCGCTGAATAGCTGGTCAGTTGTATCAAGTGCTGTCTTATCTCCGCAGGCATGAACGGTGATGGCAGAGTCTTTGTATGGCTCTAATGCCGCTACTCTTTCAGTGGCAAGTTGTTGTGCGGTTATATGTGGTTGGTTGCTAACCAATAAGAGCTCTTGCTCTTCGTTGTCTGCTGATAGTTGGTTAAGCGTGTGCAGGGCGGTCACGATGGTGGCCTCAGTATTGGCTCGCCCCGTAGTTTCATTATTTGCAAGCTGATAATTACCTTCCTTTGTGAGTGTCTGGGTTTTATAGGTAACACCGCCAGTAAACCCCATATGAATGGTCTGCTTTGACAAAAATGAATCCGGGTTTTCCTCACGCAACATATCCATCAATGCCATTTGAGCATGGGCCTCTGTTTTTTCAGTGCCGAGCTTATCGCTGAATGCATCAACATAGGAGTCAATTTTTTCAAATAGCTGCTGGTTTCTAGTTGGCACAGTAATAAAATCAATTTCGGCATTTAATGGGCGCGAAGCACCAAGGCAGATGATGCTCTTTGGCACTGCGTTATCGCTATTTTGTTTCAGGGCAAATTCCGGGCGCAGCAGCATTCGAGGAATAGCGGCACCAGGAAGGATTACGTTGGTTTGTTCTGTGATTGGCGAAGTGATGTCAGAGGCTAGATTAAGATTGTTAAGAGCCTCACGTAGTCGTTCTTGCTGTTGACTGTCAAGTTGTTGGAGTTTCTCTTTTTGATCTTTTACCTGCCAGCGTTCGATATTATTTCCTCCAGCCTGCCTGTTTAATGGGCTTTCCTGAAAATAAACATCGAGCAATTTTACCGTTGTTTCAAGTGAGCTTATTTGGTTTTGTGGTGCTGTCTCTGTATCAATACCGAGACTACTCAGTTCGTTCAGTTGCTCAGGGAGTGGCTTCTCGAAAAATTCGGCCAGTAGCTTTGCCAAATCAAGAGCGCCACTAATGGTGGATTCGTGCTGTAAAAGGAGTGCATGTGTTTTGTCTAGTGTGCTGGCTTGCTTTGTTTCTACTGATTGACTGTTGTTTGCGTCGCCAGTTTGTTCTGTGCAATTTTCTTGGCTAATAGGCGAGGGTGAACGTGGTGATGAAGGTGATGTGGCTGGCGTGGGTGGTGTGGAATAGTTGGGGTACATATTGTAAATCTCTACTGAGTGGATGTTTAATCACAGCACATACGCAGTAAAGCGTGCCGTAATTAAACAGACCAATCAGTCAAGATTTAGTTCCACGCTAAATATTTCCGGTCACCCGAACCCGGCGGCTTTCTTTAAGCTCCGTAGGTTGTCGTTGTTTGTTACGTTCTTCCATTCTGCGATCAATAATATTTTTGATCGCAATTAGAAAACCCATAAAAACAAAGGCACCTGGGGGGAGAATGGCAAACAGAAATTGTTTGTAATTCGGGAAGACGGTGATGGTCCAGTCAGCGGCGATAGGGCCAAGCAGAAGATCCATACCTGAAAATAAAGTGCCTTGGCCAATCAGTTCTCTCATAGCACCAAGCAGTAGGAGAATGACAGCAAAACCGCTGCCCATCATAAAACCATCAAAAGCAGCCGGCAGAACCGGGTTTCTGGAGGCAAAGGCATCGGCACGACCAAGGATAATACAGTTGGTCACGATCAGCGGAATGAATATCCCCAGAATTCGATACAGCTCGTAAGTGTAAGCCTGCATTAACAGTTCGATGCAGGTGGTGAACGACGCAATGATCATTACAAACACCGGCAGGCGAATCGCATCGGTGACCTGATGCCGTATAAGTGAGACGGCAATATTGGAACCCATGACCACCAACATAGTGGCGATGCCAAGACCAAGGGCATTGACCACGCTACTGGAAACACCCAGTAACGGACAGAGACCCAGCAACTGAACCAGAGCCGGGTTGTTTTTCCACAGACCGTCTTTGGCGATTTTGGCCAGTAAGGCGGTGGTGCTGGTGGCAGCAGTGTCAGTGTTATTGGTCATGGTTTGGTTCCTCACTGATGCTGTGCTGTTGGATATTCCGAGGATTCAGTAAATGCTTTTGATGAGTGTCAAAATAGGTCAGCGCCCGATGTACGGCAGCCACGACGGCTCTCGGCGTGATTGTTGCTCCGGTAAACTGGTCGAACTCACCGCCATCTTTTTTTACGCCCCAGCCCTCTGCTGCTGGCTGGTTCAAAGACTTTCCGGCAAAGCCGAGAATCCAATCGGAAACATTGGTGTTGATTTTATCGCCCAGCCCCGGTGTTTCTTTGTGAGTGACTGCTCGCACACCTGCGAGGCTGCCATCACGCTTAATGCCCACAAGCAGATCAATTCGGCCGTTGTAACCATCCGGTGCAATCACCGGCAGAATCACGGCAGAGACTTCGCCATTATTCAGCGCCACATAAGCTTCCGTTGTTGTCTGGCTGGACAATAATCTGGACGGCTCCAGCGTTGTTTTGGAATCAACAAGAACATTGTCGTGGGTTTTCTGGGGCAGGATTTCCATCAGTGCTCTGGCTTCATAGGCGCGAACCTGTGTCTGAATTTTTTCCTGGGTCAAAATCCAGGTGATGGAAATCAGGCCAACAGTAAATACTGCAAATAAACCCAGTCCGAAACTGTTGCGGATAATACTGGTGAACACAGCATTTTTTACAGAAGCAGAGTTTTGTGTGGCGTCTTTTAAAGGAATCTGGTCGTCACTCATGCATCAATCCTTTCCTGGCAAGCCTTTGTTGGCCTTGCTATGACCATAAGTGCGTGGCTGGGTGTAGTAATCAATGGTCGGTGCGGCCATGTTCATCAGTAGTGTGGCAAAAGCGACACCGTCAGGATAACCGCCCCAGGCACGGATAACATAAACCATAATGCCGACGCCGGCGCCGAAAATCAGACGACCACGGTTACTGGTGGCGCCACTGACGGGATCAGTGATAATAAAGAAAGCACCTAACATGGTGGCACCACTGAGTAGGTGAAACACCGGGGAGCCATGGCTGTCTGAACCAGTGCCTCCCCAGAACAGAAAAGCCATCACCGCAATGGCTGCCAGCATGCCCACCGGTGCATGCCAGGTGAACACTTTTCGCCAGATCAGAAAGACGCCGCCCGCAAGGTAAGCGAGGTTTACCCACATCCAGCCGCGGCCTGCGAAACCATCAAATACCGGGTTGGCGGCCCACAGTTCATCCATGGTCAGGCTTTTGTTTTCCCGCATGACATCCAGCACCGTAGCGGTACTGATCGCGTCAACTTCGATTCCCTGACCGAACGGGAAAATGGTGAATAAGGCATTGCTCAGGCTGTTGTTGTAACCCTCGACGCCTAAAGGTGGCAGCCAGCTGGTCATTTCCTGAGGGAAAGAAATCAGCACCAGCACATAACCGACCATGGCCGGGTTAAAGGGATTTTGACCAAGGCCACCATAAAGATGCTTGGCAATAATCATAGCGAAAGACACTGCCACCAGAGAAAGCCAAAAGGGTGCGAAAGGTGGCAAGGCCAAACCAAGTAAAAGGCCGGTGACCAGAGCGCTGCAATCTTTCAGATAAAAAGACACTGGTCGCTTACGAAGTGTCATCACCAGCGCTTCACAGCCCATGGCAATGAGAGAGCACCAGATTACATTGATCAGAGTGCCCCAACCAAAGAAGATGGTTTGAGCAACCAGTGCGGGCACCGTGGTCATAATAACCAGTGCCATCACCCGTTGGGTACTGTTCTGGCCAAGGGTATGGGGAGAGGTATCCCGTGCCCGCTGGCTGATGGGCGCCAGCGGCTTGTTGGAAGTTCTGCTGTTAATCAAAGCCATTTAATGCCAGCCTCATTCCCGTGCTATTGAGGTTGTCGTAAAAGTACTGGTTCCCATGCTTTGCGTGGGAACCCATACGTCTGTCTCTATGGAAATTAAGGGGTATGCATTCCCACGCGGAGCATGGGAACGAGGTTTCCGGAGTTTTGCGACAACCTCTGGAGCATGGGAATGAGTGGTTTAGGTTCTTGTTTATCATTCAGGTAGCTGCTCCAGCGCCTGCTTTGCATCAGCAGCCTTCTGTTCTGCATCTGCCAGTTTCTGTTGTAGCTCCACTTGCTCATCTTCGCCGGCATTGGCCATTGCCCGCTGTAGCTTTTTAACAGCAGCATTTGCCATGGCGACTTCGATTTTCAGCTTCTTCGCGACATCACTGAGCGTAGGTTTTGGTTTTTTGGCTACCGGATGACCGGTGTCGTTTTTCGATTCAGATTGTGCTTCCGGTATTGCCGCCAGAGCGTTCACTTTGCTTTGGCATTCTGCTACTGCTTGTTGTAACGATTCGGTTGTCTCATTGTCGTGCTCAAGGGCTGCAGCCAAGGCTCGTTCTGCTTTTTTCAGCGCCGCTTTGGCCATGGCAAGCTCGACCTTGCGTTTTTTCTCTTCATCAGAGAGTGCTGGCTTCGCTGCCTTCTCTGGCTTTTCTGGCTGAGCGGTTGGCAGAGTGCTTTGATCAAATTCTTTTTGTAGCTTATCCACCTGCTCATTAAGCATGGCAAGGTTGGACGTCAATTGCACTGTATCCCCAGTGCCAGACGATTCTGCTGCCGACAGTGCGCGCTCGGTTTTCTTTACCTGAGCCTTAGCCATGGACAGCTGAATTTTCAGCTCTTTCTGCTGGCTGGTGAGTTCAGTTTTTGCCGCTGTAAGCGTCGGTGCTGCGGTAGCACCCTGAGCAGTGGCTGCTTTGCGAGCTTTGGCTCGGGCGATGGCAGCCTGAATGGGATCTTCTTCGCCTTTGCTGTCCGCTGGTTGATCAGTGGCTTTTGCAGCTTTCAGTTTAGCGGCGCGTTCGGCATTGGCTTTGCGCTTGGCTTCTTTCTCTGCCTTATCCTGCTCCAGTCGAGCCAGTCGGGTTTCATAGCGCACCTTGGAGCGTTCGGCTTTAGCGTGTTTGGCTTCCTGAGTGCGAATGGCGCCTTTGGATGCGCGATAGTATTGCACCAATGGAATAGACGACGGACACACGAAAGCGCAAGCACCACATTCAATACAATCGAATAAATTGTGGTGCATCAGCTGGTCATGGTTTTCAGCCTTCGCATGCCAGTAAAGCTGTTGTGGCAGTAATGACGATGGACAGGCTTCGGCGCAGTGGCCGCAGCGGATACAGGCTTGTGCATCCGGTGCTGAAGGGAACTCTTCAGCGGTTCCGGCAATCAGGCAGTTGGTGGTTTTAATGACTGGAATATCCAGACTGTCCACACCGAAGCCCATCATCGGTCCACCAAAAACAAGGGTGGAGAGTTGAGCGTCGTTTAATTCTGCATGGCGGAGCAGATCGGCAGCCGGTGTGCCAATCAATACTTCCACATTTTGTGGTGCAGCTAATGCATCGCCGGTCAGTGTGGTGATTCTCGAGATCAATGGTTTTCCATCAATCACTGCTTCTTTCACCGCAACGGCGGTACCTACATTTTGTACGACAATGCCTAAATCAGCTGGCAATTTTCCTGAAGGTACTTCCTGACCCGTAAGAATCTGAATCAGTTGCTTTTCACCGCCGGATGGGTAAACCGTAGGGAAAACGACAATGTGAATGTTTTTGCCAGCAGCGGCCTGCTGCATAGCAATAATGGCTTTTGGCTTATTGTCTTCAATACCGATCAGACACTCTGTGGCGCCGATCATGTGCAGCAGTATTTCCGCACCTTCAATGACCGCAGCAGCTCGTTCCCGCATCAACATATCGTCGGCGGTAATATAGGGTTCGCACTCGGTACCATTAAGAATCAGTGTATTGATAGGTGAGCTGGGCGCCAGCTTGATGGCGGTTGGAAAACCGGCACCACCAAGGCCGCTAATGCCAGCATTACGCACTTTGTTGACCAGATCTTCTGGTGACAGTGCGTGATAATCAGCCACAGTCGTTAATTCACGCCAGCGGTCGTCACCATCACTTTCCAGTACGATGCAGAGATCAGAAAAACCAGATACATGGGGAATTCGCCGATTCTCAATGGCGATGACGGTGCCGGACGTGGGCGCATGAATCGACGCACTGACAAAACCATTGGCTCGGGCGATCATCTGCCCTTTCAGAACAGAATCACCAACGGACACAAGTGGTTCGGCGGGTGCGCCAGCATGCTGTGACAGCGGCAGAACCAGTTGTGCCGGTATTGGCGGGAAACCAATAGGCCGACCGGTAGATTGATGTTTATTCTCTTCAGGGTGAACACCACCCACTAAAGGCCAGATTTTGCGTTCGGAGCTGGCAATTACGTCAGTTGTCGTTTCAATACTGTTAGACGTTTTGTTGAACATCGCATTCATACAGTCTGACCTCTGCGATCCGTAGCAATAAGACTGCTATTTGGGTTTGGCAACTCCCAGCTCCAGGTGCGTGTGGTGACGGCAACGGGAAGCATATCAATGCAATCCACCGGGCAGGGTTCTACGCAAAGATCGCAGCCGGTGCATTCATCCACAATGACGGTGTGCATTTGTTTCGCGGCACCGAGGATGGCGTCCACCGGGCAGGCCTGAATGCATTTGGTGCAACCGATGCATTCATCTTCACGGATAAAGGCCACTTTGGTAATCGGTTCTGCGCCGCCCTCGGCATCCAGGGGTTCGGCTTCTACATCCAGCAAATCGGCCAGGGTGTTGACTGTGGCCTGACCACCCGGTGGGCATTTGTTAATAGCATCGCCATTGGCAATGGCTTCGGCATAAGGGCGACAGCCGGGATAACCGCATTGGCCACACTGGGTTTGGGGAAGGATTTCATTGATCTGGTCAACAATCGGGTTGCCTTCGACCTTGAAGCGGACAGAAGCAAAACCCAGAATCGCCCCGAAAATCAGGGCGAGAGCCAGCAGGGCGCCAATGGCGTAAAACACAATCTCCATGGATTAACGCACCTGCCCCATCGTTGTTCTTACAAGAGTTGTCATTTCTATCAAATTCGTCATCACAGTTTGATCAACCCGGTAAAGCCGATAAATGCCAGGGACATCAGTCCGGCGCTGATCATGCCTATGGCGGCACCACGGAATGGGGTTGGCACGTCCGCAGCTGCAATACGTTCCCGCATGGCGGAAAAGAGTACCAGTACCAGAGAAAACCCAGCCGCAGCACCAAAGCCGTAAGTGGCGGAGTCCACCAGAGAACTGTCCAAACGGTTGGTGTTCAGCAGGGCGACACCTAGCACGGCACAGTTGGTGGTAATCAGGGGGAGAAACACTCCCAGCACTTTATGAAGTAACGGACTGGTTTTGCGCACCACCATCTCGGTGAACTGCACCACCACGGCAATCACCAGAATAAAGGAGATGGTTTTTAGAAACTCCAGCCCCAGCGGCAACAAAATATATTGATGAGTCAGATAACTGCAGATGGAGGCCAGCGTCAGAACAAACGTGGTCGCCATGGACATGCCCATGGCCGATTCCAGCTTGTTGGACACGCCCATAAATGGACACAGCCCAAGAAACTGTACCAGAACAAAATTGTTGACCAGTATGGCGCTGACCAGAATCAGTATCAGTTCGCTCATTGGTTTCCCTATAGCCAATGTCTGCCGGAAGGCGTCAAGTATATATGCCTGAAAAATGTAGATAAATGTTGATTAAAGACATTTATCGAATAACGATAAACCTGTGGTTGGCTAGTGCATTTTCAGGGTGCCACGAAAGTATTCGTGCTAACGGAGGCGGGATTATATCGTTACTGCAACTAGTATGCATGTAGTGTTGGCTGCAAATTTAATGGGGAAGTTTCGTACAGCGGGGTTACGCTTGGCCTGCGTCCAGTTCTAACATGGAGGTCAGCCTTGCACCAGCCGGTATTGGGATGTTGGGCACCGACTGGCCTCCCAGGCCTTGTTATGCTGCAGAATGTCTTGAATCTTTTGGATGCTTTGGAATGGGTTTTCGGCCATCAAGAACGTGTTTTATGGCTAAAACGGGATGCTTAAACAACATGCGTGGACCAGCCCATTTCATCACTTCACGAATTTTGTCCTGTTGATTTGCTTTATAACAATGGACTTTGCAATTCACACAGGTAGGTTTGTCGTCACCGTAAACACAACGTTCCAGGCGCCTTTTACTGAATGCCAGCAGAGATAAACACTCATTACACAGAGTACGGTGCTTGTGGTGGTGTTGGCAGTACAGTTCGATCATATGGCTGACAGTAATGTACTCACGTGCCAGTCTAGGATGATCTTTCAGTGGACCGTCGAGGGTGAGTGGCATAAACAGCTAAACCTTCTCTTATTCGATAGGGTAATAATCCCACAGGTGCGCATTTTCTCCAAACAATCTGGCATTTTGAGGTATGATCGGCATCATTCTTATGAGAAAAATGCTTTGAAGGCAGTGAATTTGTATGTCCGAGAATGTAAATACGGAAATCGTGGGAATCACTAACGAAACGTTGGAAAAGACCAAGCTGAATCATGAAACATCCAGTATTGGTTGGTCTGAATTGCAACGTTATTTTGCTCAGGGTCTTGTGCTCTATGTGGATAAGACGTTGGATCTGATCGACGTTGGTTATCAAATGTCGGTAGATAACAAAGCGACGATCGAACAGTGGTTGAAAGAAGGCAGCCTTGCCCAGGTGTCTGATGAGCAGGCGTTACACTGGAACGATAACGATCAGGAGTTCTGGGCGGTGGTGGTTCGTCCATGGGTTCTGGTTCAGGAAAAGGTTAACTGAATGTTGCAGATAGCGGACGGTGTACTGATCACTGCGGATGAAATAGAGCTCAGCTATATTCGAGCTCAAGGCGCGGGTGGCCAGAACGTAAATAAAGTGTCGTCTGCTGTTCACCTTAGGTTTGATATTCAGGCATCTTCGTTACCACCATTCTATAAAGAGCGTTTGATGGCGCTCAGGGATGCCCGGATAACTCAGGAGGGAGTCATTGTCTTAAAGGCTCAGCGATTTCGAACGCAAGAGAAAAACCGGGACGATGCCCTGCTTCGCCTGCAGGAATTAATTCAAAAGGCGACCGTCGTTCAAAAACATCGTAAGGCCACACGACCCACCTTGGCTTCTAAAAAACGCCGGGTGGAAGGTAAGAAAAAACGCGCTCAAGTTAAGAATTTACGTGGACGAATTGATCATTAAGTGAAGATATGACGCCAGCCATTAATCTGCTCAAAAAAGCCAAAGCCAATTTTAAGGTGCATCAGTACGACCATGATCCAGACAGTCACTCCTATGGAGAAGAGGCTGTGGAAAAAATGGGGCAGGATGCAAATCAGGTGTTTAAAACACTGCTGGTAAAGCTGGATGGACGACAACTGGCAGTTGCAGTGGTGCCGGTTGCCGGCATGCTGGATTTGAAAGCAATGGCCGCCGCCTGCGGTGCCAAGAAAGCAGTGATGGCTGAGCAACCGGAGGCAGAACGTTCAACGGGCTATTTATTAGTCTTTCGTAAGGTTAAAACCACCGGCTTTAGCCGGTCAGCTTTAGCTATGATATTTTGTCGCAGTTATCTGGATGTAGAGGTTCTGCGATGGACTACAGGTATGGCAGTCACACAGTATTTAATATTCAGTACCACTTTGTGTTTGTCACGAAGTACCGGTATCAGGTGCTCAAGGGAGATGTTGGCTTAAGAGCCAGGGAGCTGATAAGAGAAACGTGCCAGGCATTTGAGATAGAGATTCTTAAGGGAGTGATTAGTAAGGATCATGTACATCTGTTTGTGTCAGCGCCTCCGAATATGGCTCCGAGTGAAATAATGAGGAGGGTCAAAGGAAGGTCGTCTACAAGATTGTTTGAAAGTTTCCCTGATTTGAAGAAGCGATACTGGGGAAGGCATTTTTGGGCAAGAGGCTATTTTTGTGTCACATCGGGAAAGGTGACTGAAGAGATGATCAAGGAGTATCTGGATCATCATTTTGAGCCCAAAGTAGATGATAGCTTCAGGACTGAATACTAACGCGTCTTGGACGCGTATCCGGACTTTCAGTCCGTAAATCTAACCCACCGGCTTTAGCCGGTGGTTGTTGAGTTGGAGGCATTAGCCCGTTGGGTCAGAAAAAACGCTTACCCACGGTAGTAAATAGTACAGCAGACAGTTTTGAGACAATTTTTATCAGCGCTGGTCGTCGAGGGTTGGAGGTTGAGCTTGCTGCTGAAAATCTGTTGAAGCTAACGTCAGGATCTTTCGCAGCAATTAGCAAATGAAGGACAGCTTATCAGGTGATCATTCACTAATCCCATGGACTGCATATAAGCATAACAAATCGTACTGCCCACAAAGCTGAAATTGCGTTTCTTCATATCTTTACTCATCCTGTCAGACACTTCTGTAGTGGCAGGTACTTCACCCATGGTTTGCCGATGATTGATAATTGGCTGATGATCCACAAAAGACCAGAGGTACTGGCTGAAGCTGCCAAATTCTTGCTGCACTTTGATAAAGGCGTTGGCATTTTTGATGGCGCTCTTGATCTTCAGGCGGTTCCGGATAATGCCGGTATCCTGTAATAGTCGTTCAATATCCTGCTCTTTCATGCGGGCGACTTTTTCTACATCAAAGTCATGAAAGGCGTTTCGGTAGCCTTCTCGTCGCTTCAATATCGTAATCCAGCTTAAGCCTGCCTGTGCACCTTCCAGAACCAAAAATTCAAACAGTGTTTTATCGTCGTGGGTAGGCACACCCCACTCGTTATCGTGATACTGAATATATAACGGGTCACTGTGGCACCAAGTGCAGCGTGGGTCTTTCAATGAGGTTTACTCTTTATAAATAGGATCTATTTTTAACAGAAAAAATATTAATGAGTCATTATAAATAGTTAAACCCTGAGGAGGCTACTTGTATATTGATCAAAGTTTCTGCATTGGTGAGATTAACAAGCCAACTGATGCGCCGGAAGAGTTGCCAGTACGTAGTTCCATCGTAAAAAAAATTCACAGTGATAGTGATCCTGAAGCAAGTAAAGCCAACCAAAAAAGACTTGAAGATTACCATGTACAAAGGTTTGGGAATAATGAGGGGGATAGCCTTAAGTTCAAGGCCGGCTGTGATGATGATTTGGACAGTCTGTTAAAAGAGCTTGAGGTTAAAAAAGAAAGTGTTGTTGCAACGGAAAGTGTTGTTGCAACGGATGTAGAGGGTATTTATGAAGGTGAAAGGCCTCAGTCACCTGCATTACTGTGTTTTAATGAAAGGTTTGGCGGTCAAAATGTCGGTACTATGTTAAGGCAGGTTTGTTGCGAATATTTGGACGCCGGTAGTGTGTTTAAAGAATGTGAAGGCTATTTGAATCGATTGACATCGATGCCAGAAACGAAAAGGAGCAATAGTGAGATACTTCCTTTCTTAAGGCTGTTTAATAGCTCACAGAACAAGATGAAAGATGCATCGAAATTTTTAAAAGAATGCACTGTTGATGGTAGGTTCCAGCTGTCGCTATCAAGCATAATCCCTGATGAGTTATGGGGAGTGATGAATCGTCATTTGCTGGTAGATAGTATGAAAAATCATTGCATAAAAAAAAGTTCAGGTATGTTTAGATGTGCTGGGGAAAAAGATTTATTGAAGAGGGCCGTTTATTGGTTTGACCATAAAAGAGTACCAGACTCCATTCTACAAAATGCTCATAGGGTATCGGGTCTATTTAACAAGTTAATTGGTAAGAGCTTTTCTTTCAGTGAAGACATTTTCCAAAATTTTTGTGATATTGAAACTAACCAGACGTCTGAAGAGGTGAAGTGTCAGGCATTTATGAATATTACCAGGCGGAACTTGATGACAAAGGGGCAAGACGCCATTAACTGGTTCTTTTCGGCGCATGAAGTATGGGCGTGTGGGTATCACTCTGCTCCTGAAAATGGAAAGTCGAGGTATGACGAGGGTGTAATGGATAAGTTTCATTTAACCAGAACAATCGCGCAGACTCTGTTCACCAGGAAGGAGCCAGAACTCGTCTTAAAGCAGGAAAGTAAACAAAATAAAATGTGTATAGGTTTACAGGAACAGATACAGAAACAGTTGGAAATGAACTCTCCAGTGGTAATTCGTATTATAACCATGCCGGGAATGGAGACGCTGGCTACCGAGCTAAATGCCAGCTAAGATAGCCGTTTACCAGACAAAGGCGAATACTGATGAAGATAGCCAAAGAACGAGTGGCGCTGTTTCATTACACTCTGAAAAATGATAATGGAGAAGTGCTGGATAGCTCTGAAGGCGAGTCTCCCATGGCTTATATTCACGGTGAGTACAACATTGTTGAAGGCTTGGAGAATGCCCTGGAAGGCAAGCAGGCTGGCGACAAGTTTGAAGTCTCTGTTGAGTCAGCTGAAGGCTACGGCGAGTACGATGAGAGCCTGGTTCAGCCAGTGCCGAAAGAGCAGTTTGGTGATCATTCTGTAGAAGTGGGTCAGCAGTTCCATGCGGACACGGCCATCGGCCCTCGTGTTGTAACGGTTATTGCTATTAATGATGAAGAAGATCAGGTGGTGATTGACGCAAATCACTCCCTTGCGGGTGAGAATCTGCACTTCAGTGTAGAGGTGGTTGAAGTTCGTGAAGCAACAAAAGAAGAACTGGATCATGGTCATGTTCATGGGCCTGGTGGCCATGAGCACTGAGTAAAAGTGAGTGCAAAAAAGGCCGATGTTTGTCGGCTTTTTTTATGGAGCCAGTTTAAGAATCAGTAAGTAAGATAAACCGCGTGCTTTGTTTTCTGTAGTGTCAATAGTTGGATATTTTCCAGTAAACCATCTTCGACCAGTGCTTTAAAAGCCATGGTAGTTCGCATGTTGTGTAAATCATTGCGGCTTTCCCAAAGATCCAGATCCATCAGCAGGGTACTGACTTTAAATGTACTACCTTTGCTCATAGTGTCGATGGCCTGTTGCAGTGGGCCTAATAGTCGAATCAGTCGCATACTTCTCTCCCTGAAACTGTACTTCAGATGTTTATTTTAAAGGGAGAGGAGGTGGAACACACTTAGCGGAAGGTCGAGGTTTGTCCTCTACATTGGTCGTAGAGGGAGTAATGATCAATAAATAATTGGACTGAGCAAAAGGTAAAAATAGTGAGCGGCGGCGCCGGCGCAAATACCACCGATGGTGTGAGCAAGAATGGCCTTAGACGTCAACTGTCTGAAACCAAGCGAGTCCAGCATGGCGGTATGTGTGCTCAGGTAACCACTCCAGCACATTCCCATCGCAGTAAATACGGCGATATCGCTGCCGCCAACGAGCCCTTGATTGATAAAGTTTGGTACCAGAGACATGGCTGCACCAACGGCGCCAAGAGACGTGATTGGAAATGCCACCAACTCCGCATGATCAAAACCAAACAGCAGCTCAAACAGCCAAGTGAAATGACTGGCGAGTTTCGGTAACAGGGCAACGCCTTCAAACGCAGCGCCAGTGTAACCTGTGGTTGGGGCGTCAAAGGTCAGCACCATGACAAAAGTACTGATAATCAAAACGCCGGGAATAATGGCAACGCCCATGGCAACGCCGCCCTTCCCACCATCCAGCAGAGCATTCAGGAAACGTAACCACACCGGATCGGTGGAGCTGTGATCGTCCAGAAGGTCACTGTGAGTGGCGGTGAAACTCACATCGTGGAGCCGATGATCGTTGCGGATAAATCGCTGCATCAGGCGCGTAGAAACAATTGCGCCCACCATTGCACCTGCAAGCCCAATCATGGCGGGAATAAAGTAGGTGTCACCAGTTTGGCTGTTTTGCAGTGTGGCCATAAAGGTGATAACAATCAGACCCATACCGAACGAGGTGCCAAAGTTGGTCAGAGAGATAATCTCGTGCACTTTGAAAGAATGGTTAAAGCGACGATCCTTCGCTAAACCAATGATGGCTGGATTATCGGAAAAGAAGGTCATCATGGCCGCCATGGCTGCGCGGCCTGGCAGATTGAACAGTGGGCGCATGAATGGCACCAGCATGCGCTCAATCAGAGCGATGACATGAAACTCCATTAACAGACGACCGGCGGCGCCGGTCAGTACGGTAATTCCCATCAGAAAAAGTACGGTGTTCAGCAGCAGCTGGTGGGCCGTGTTGAACAGGGTGTTAAACATGTTGGTCACACCCATGGTTTGACCAAGATAGCCAAACAACAAGCCTGACAGTGTCAGAAGAACAATGGGCTCCACGGTATGTCTGATATTTCGTGTAGCATCTGATCCGGATGAGACGGCTTTACTCATACATAGTCCAGAAAAACAGTGGGTGATTTGTTAGACAAGCGTCCGCTCCTTCAGTTCCAAGAAAAGCATATTGAGTGCAAATGATTCTTTCGTAGGTCGGTAACCCAGCGGGTTGACGACACCCGGATACCAGAGGCACAGATACGAGAGTGCAGCAGGCTGTCGGCAATTCTTTCAGAATTACCGACCTACGTGTTTTGCTCAGAAAGTTGGCAACCATTCTCTTTAAGGAACAGTGCCAGCCTGCCTCAATGCTCTCGTGTTGTGCGGAAGGTAACGTCAGGATAACGTTCTTCAGACAAAGACAGGTTTACCCGGGTCGGTGCCAGATAAGTAAGGTAACCGCCGCCGTCGATGGCCAGGTTTTCAGCGCACTTACGTTTGAACTCTTCCAGCTTCTTGTTGTCTTTACAGTCCACCCAGCGGGCTGTATTCACAGTGACGGGTTCGTAAATGGCTTCTACTTTGTACTCATCCTGCAGGCGTCGCATCACCACATCAAACTGGAGCACACCCACGGCGCCAAGAATCAGGTCATTGTTGTTTAATGGCATGAACAGCTGAGTCGCACCTTCTTCAGACAGTTCTTTCAAGCCTTTCTGCAATTGCTTTAGTTTCAGTGGGTCTTTCAGGCGAACGCGGCGGAACATTTCAGGGGCAAAGTGAGGAATCCCCATAAACTTCATCAGTTCGCCTTGCGTGAAGGTGTCACCAATCTGAATAGTGCCGTGGTTGTGTAGACCAATGATATCGCCGGAGATGGCTTCATCCACATGTGAGCGATCACCTGCAAGGAAAGTGACGGCGTCGGCGATCTTAATGTCTTTGCCGATTCGCACATGTTTCATCTTCATGTTGCGGGTGTATTTACCGGAACAAATGCGAAGGAAGGCGATACGGTCACGGTGCTTTGGATCCATGTTTGCCTGAATCTTGAACACGAAACCGGAGAAGTTATCTTCTGTTGCAGGCACTGAGCGAGCATCGGTTTCCCGTGGCAACGGAGAAGGTGCCCATTTCACGAAATCGTTCAGCATTTCACGAACGCCGAAATTGGAAAGCGCGGTACCAAAGAAGACCGGTGTCATACGTCCAGCTTGGTATTCTTCAAGGTCGAACTCATGGCTGGCGCCGCGAACCAGTTCGATTTCTTCCATCATGTCGGCGTGGAGGTCGCCCAGTAGCTCAATAGCTTCTGGTGAATCAATGCCCTGAATTTGGATGTCATCCGGCACCACGCTGGCCTGACCCGGCTTGAACACATGGATGGTGTCGGTATACAGGTTGTAGACGCCTTTAAAGCGTTTGCCCATGCTGATGGGCCAGGTGATCGGGGCGCACTGGATTTTCAGGATGTCTTCGATTTCGTCGAGAACTTCAATCTGGTCACGAACTTCCCGGTCCATTTTGTTCACGAAAGTGAAGATTGGTGTATCACGTAAACGACACACTTCCATTAATTTGATGGTCCGGTCTTCAACACCTTTGGCGCCGTCGATAACCATCAGACAGCTGTCTACCGCAGTTAATGTACGGTAAGTGTCTTCCGAGAAATCTTCGTGCCCTGGTGTGTCCAGCAAATTGACGATGCGGTCGTGGTAAGGAAACTGCATTACGGAGGTAGTGATGGAGATACCCCGTTCCTGTTCCATTTTCATCCAGTCAGACGTTGCCATTCGACCGGTTTTCTTACCTTTTACGGTGCCCGCCAGCTGAATCGCACCACCGAGCAGCAGCAGCTTTTCGGTAATCGTGGTTTTACCGGCGTCCGGGTGGGAGATGATGGCAAAGGTTCGTCTGGTTTCAACTTCCCGCGACAATGCTGACATGCGTGTTTCCATGGTGTGGGGAACCTTGTACACAAGTGCTTAAAACCCACAGGCAGATGACGACGGGTAGATTAAGATGAGGGGGAGTGTACAAAACTCCAAAATAAAATAATGGGTGAATTATCCAAATCAGTGCGTCGACTGCAAGCTGATTGGCCGTTTTACTGCAAAAAGGATGGAAAACGCCCGTTATTCATAAATCACATCCAGTAAAAGACGCGTTGGTTTTGCTTGCCAGTTGGAAAATTCCAGCCAGCCGGGATAGTCAATGTGCTTTTTCAGATAGATGGATTGTTGAATATCGGGTGCATTTACGATGGTTGCAGTGATTGCTCCTGCTTTGATGCCATTGGTAATGCTGCGTTTAATATTAACGATAATTTTTTTATTTTCTTCGCTGGCCTCTTGTGTGCTGGATAGCGTTATATTGATATTCATGGGGTAACCGATCAGACCCCACCAGTCCTCTTGATCAACCAGAAGGAAGCGTCCGGCATTGTTTCTGGTTTTATCAAACATGCCTTGGTTAATGACTGTAGCCAGAGCCTCTTCATCGAAAAAGAAATCAGCCTCTTTGATGACCCTGCCATGGATGATCTTGTAATTTGTGATTTGCCAGGGGGAGTCCTCAGGCAACTCCACCGCGGTGAGGCTGGCGGCTCCCGGATAAGGCTTGGTTGCATAGTACGTGGCGTAAGCTGAACCAGCTACGATAGCCGTAACCGCGATGGTAATGCCGAGGAGTTCAAGTCCGTCAGTTTTGTCATCAGAGGATGATTGACCGCCATTGTTGAAGTGGTTATGGAAGTAGCAGGTAGTACACCAGGATAGGGGGAGCCAGCCAGAATGAGCCGGGTATTTTTTTTGTGATTCGATAGTGGCGGTTTGGGCGTTATAACGATGACTCTTTAATTGGTACAGAGCCATGTGTTCGTAGCTGACAGGGCTGTCAGAATAGCCATTGGCGGAGAGGCCCAGCAGTAGGGTTAAACCAAGGGTTGACAGTTTCTTTAAGGGATTCAAATGCATTTCTAAATAGTTGTAATGGTTGTATTCATTATACCGATGACCTTTGATCAGTGGTTGACCAGAAAGTTCCCGGATGATCGTTTGAGTCCAAGGGGGCATTCGTAGTTAAATATGCCTTTATGTTGTCGCTGTGATTCCAATGACTACCTTACCCTGCTTCAAAGCTTACGATGTCCGTGGCCGGCTCCCTAATGAATTGAATGACGATATTGCCTATCGCATCGGGCGAGCCTATGGCGAGTTTCTCAAGCCGCGGGATGTGGTGGTTGGCGGTGATATTCGACTGACCAGTGAGTCGCTGAAACACGCGCTGTCAGAAGGGCTGAGGGATGCCGGTGTGAATGTGCTGGATATTGGTCTCAGCGGCACAGAAGAGATTTATTTTGCCACATTCCATTTAGGTATAGACGGCGGTGTACAGGTAACCGCCAGTCATAACCCGATCGATTACAACGGCATGAAAATGGTGCTCAAAGGTGCTCAGCCGGTCACAGCGGATAATGGTTTACTGGATATAGAAAGGCTGGCTGCGGAGAATCAGTTCGCCGAGCCTTCGGTGGCAAGAGGCAATTATAAAACCATTAATGTACTTGATGAGTATGTTGAGCATCTGCTTGGTTACATTAAACCTGAAAATGTAAAACCTCTAAAACTGGTGGTGAATGCCGGTAACGGTGCCGCTGGTCATGTAGTTGATGCTATCGAGCAGCGCTTTCAGTCTCTGAATGTACCGGTAGAGTTTGTGAAAATCCATCACGAACCGGATGGCAACTTTCCCCATGGTATTCCTAATCCGTTATTGCACGACTGCCGTCAGGCAACCACCGATGCAGTTCTGGCCCACGGTGCTGATATGGGCATTGCCTGGGATGGCGATTTTGACCGTTGTTTCCTGTTCGATGAACAGGGGCAGTTTATCGAAGGTTATTACATCGTTGGGCTGTTGGGTGAGGCGTTTCTGGCTCATCATAAAGGCGCAAAAATCATCCATGATCCACGGCTTACCTGGAATACCATTGATCAGGTGAAGGCGGCGGGCGGTGAGCCTGTGCTGTGCAAAACCGGTCATGCATTTATTAAAGAGCGCATGCGTCTGGAAGATGCTGTTTATGGTGGTGAAATGAGTGCTCACCATTACTTCCGTGATTTTGCCTATTGTGACTCAGGCATGATTCCCTGGCTGCTGGTGGCGGAATTGATGTCGGGTAAAGGTCAGCCGTTGTCTGCATTGGTGAGTGATCGTATTGCCAGATTCCCATCGTCCGGTGAAATCAATAGCAAGCTGGAAGATCCTCAGGCCGCCATCGAAAGAGTGTTGGCAACCTATCAGCAAGAGGCGATTGAAGTCGATAACACCGATGGCATTTCTCTGGATATGGGGCAATGGCGGTTTAACCTTCGGCTGTCTAACACCGAACCGGTGATTCGCCTGAATGTGGAAAGTCGGGGCGATGAAAGCCTGATGCAGGAAAAAACCGAAGAGCTTCTCAAGCTGATTCGAGACTGATTTAAAGACCATTGATTAAAAGATCAGAGTGAGTTTATCAATATGAGCATTATTAAAAAGTGCCTTTTTCCGGCAGCAGGTTACGGAACTCGTTTCCTGCCAGCCACCAAATCCATGCCTAAAGAGATGATGCCCATCGTCAGCAAGCCGCTGATCGAATATGGCGTTGAAGAAGCACTACAGGCGGGCATGTCCGATGTGTGTATCGTCACTGGCCGGGGCAAACGCTCTCTGGAAGATCATTTTGATGTGAATTACGAGCTGGAACACCAGATCTCCGGTACGGATAAAGAGAGTCTGCTATCCGATATTCGCAGCGTGATTGATCAATGCTCTTTCTCCTACACCCGTCAGCGGGAGATGAAAGGTCTGGGGCACGCAGTATTGACTGGTCAAACGCTTATTGGCGACCAGCCATTTGGCATGGTGCTGGCGGACGATCTTTGCATCAATACCGAAGGCCCTGGGGTTCTCGCTCAAATGGCTCAGCTGTATAAACAGTTCCGCTGTTCCATTGTGGCGGTGATGGAAGTGCCTGATGATGAGGTGCACAAATACGGCATCATCGATGGTCAGGCTATCTCCGATGAGCTGATTCGCGTTGAGAATATGGTGGAAAAGCCTTCTAAAGACGATGCGCCCAGTAATCTTGCCATCATCGGTCGCTATATTCTGACCCCGGATATTTTTGATCTGATTCAGGATACTCAGCCCGGTAAGGGCGGTGAGATCCAGATTACCGATGCACTGATGGCGCAGGCGCAACGGGGTTGTGTGATGGCTTATAAGTTTAAAGGTAAGCGCTTTGATTGCGGCAGCATTGAAGGGTTTATTGAGGCGACTAATTATTGCTACGACCATCTTTACGCGATGTTCGACTTTTAAACTGACCTGAAAAAGGCATGACTGACCTACTTTTCTGCTATTAAAAACAGTGGATACAAAGGAGGAAACCAGCCATGCCCGTTGAACAGTTTATCACTACTGTCTTCTGCCTGATCGACGATTTAATCAAAGAACTCGTTCCATTACCTCTGAGAAGCCGCGGTTATCCACCAAAGCTTTCA
>NZ_LUTV01000005.1:156832-301126 GCF_001646945.1 Endozoicomonas ascidiicola | reverse complement strand
ATGCTGATAATGCAGATATTCACCTGATTGACGGCTTTCCAATTGATGTCGCTGTAAGGACAAGAGCGCCCAGAAGCAAAGTCTTTAAAGGGGAGGCTGGCTACGGTTACTGTGCCTCAAAGAATAAGCATTTCTACGGATTTCAGGGRCATCTACTGGTTGAAGCTCGCGGTATTCCCGTTGGATTTACGCTGACTGCCGCTAATATTGATGAGCGTGACGCTGCTTATGACATGATGGATATCATTGCCGGACTTTTGTTAGGTGACAAAGGGTATATACGACCAGAGTTCAAAGAAGACTGCCGGGGGTTAGGTATCGACCTACAGACACCACTAAGAAAAAACATGAAAGATGATAGACCAAAGTCGTTTGTGAAATTAATCATGCGGGTACGACGGAGGATTGAAACAGTTATTGGCCAGCTGGCAGAACAATTTGAAATCGAAAGGTGCCGTTGTCGAGACAGGTGGCATATGACTTCGCGTATAGCCAGGAAGCTTTTGGCACACAATATGGGTTCATATCTGAATATCAGTGCAGGGAAAGCACCGATTCAGTTTGAAAGCCTGATTGCTGCTGCTTAAAAATCAGTGAAACTCCACTTTGGTACAGCTTTTAAAGTTTTAGTTGGACTTACTTCCATGCAAAGTTAAAAATCTGCAAGTCGAACATCGCGTATCTTTATAAGTAGTTATTAATCATCTCTCCTGCTGCTGAGGGCTCGTTGCTATCGGGTTCTCAGTTACATTATGGTTGTTAATTCTACCTCTGGGGTGTTCGTGCTATCTGCCTGCAATGCAGAGGTGTGATTGAACTTTATCCCTGTAAACCAAGAAGCTGAATGTGACAGCTCCTTGTAATCAGTGGCTCCTTGCTACTGAAAAGTCCGCCAGATCTGCCATAGCTGAACTGAACTCACTGTCTGCTAGTTTCTGCAGGCAGTGTTTAGCCTTTTCAGCAAAGTCTCTGGCTTTAGCTGCGGTGTAATCCAGTGCCCCACAACTTTGAACCGCAGCAATGACTTCTTCAATTTTTTCCCGGCCACCTTGTTCAATGGCTTCACGAACCAGTGTTTGTTGCGCTGGTGTTCCATGCTTCAGGGTATAGATTAGCGGCAGAGTTGGTTTGCCTTCGGCCAGATCATCCCCCAGATTTTTGCCCATGGCTTCAGCATCGCCGGTGTAGTCCAGAAGGTCGTCGATCAGCTGGAAAGCGATACCAAGATAATTGCCGTAGTCGGCCATATTCTTTTCAAGTTCAGGGCTGACCTTGCAGAGAATGGCGGCAGTTTGGCACGAGGCCTGAAACAGCATGGCCGTTTTGCAGCGAATCACTTCCATGTAATCTTCCTCGGAGAGATCAGCATCATGGATATTTATCAGCTGCATGACTTCACCTTCAGCAATCACATTCGTGGCTTCAGAAAGAATATGAAGTAATTTAAAGTTCTCCAGCCCCACCATCATTTGAAACGCTCTGGAATACAGGAAGTCGCCTACCAGAACACTGGGCGCATTACCCCATAAAGCATTTGCAGTATCTTTGCCGCGGCGAAGGTCCGACTCATCCACTACATCATCATGGAGCAATGTGGCGGTGTGCAGGAACTCGATAATGGCCGCCAGCGGAATATGATGGTGGTCGTTATAACCGCAGGCTCTGGCGGTTAACAGCACCAGCAGAGGGCGCAGCCGCTTGCCGCCGGACTGAATAATGTACTCACCAATTTTGCTGACCAGCACAACGTCTGAGTGCAATTGCTTATGAATGCATTCATTGACTCTCTGGAAATCATCTTGAACGGCGATCTGAAAAGAAGCTTGTTGTTTGTCCGGCATCGGCTGGTTGCTTTGATGGGGGCGAAAAGAGGCATCGTATTTAGTGCTACTGCAACTGTCAATAGCACGGACTTCGGAAAGTAATGATACAGGGGTGTTGAGGTGGGAAATCCCTGCCTTATGGTGAATTCCGTAGCCCGTTGAATGCAGGGTTTGATATTAAATTGTCTTAACACTTGAAAGCAGAGCTGGACTTCCTTAAAATTTGCGCCCCTATCTGAAAATCCGGTGCGGTGTGCCGTTTTGTCATGGATTGTTGATAAGCTTCTGCTTTTAATGGCAAAGATTGTTCAACACATGAGGTGCCGCCCATCCCTGATGCTGTAAGGCATGTTCAGGTCTTATCGGGTTAAACCGGGAAGTGGTTTTTAGATAGCTAAAAATTCCATTGATTACTGCAGTCACTTGTTGGAATCGATGGATGCCTTTGACAAAGAGGCTCTTAAGGATTTTCGGAGATCAAATCATGTACGCAGTTATTAAAACTGGTGGCAAGCAATACCGCGTAACCGAAGGAGAATTCCTGAAGGTTGAGAAGCTGGACGTTGCTGCCGGTGAAAGCCTGGAAATCAGCGACGTTCTGCTGATCGCTAACGGTGAAGAGCTGAAAGTTGGTGCACCTCTGATCGAAGGTGCCAAGGTTGTTGCTGAAGTACTCAGCCACGGTCGCGGCCCAAAAATCAAGATCATCAAGTTCAAGCGTCGTAAGCACCACCGCAAGCAAATGGGCCACCGTCAGTGGTTCACTGAGCTGAAGATCACCAGTATCGCTGGTTAATAAATTGCTGATGGGTCCGATTACCGGATCTGTTGAAGACTTCTAAGGACGGTCTCTGGTGTGGTAGCTGGCGACAGGTCCGGGATAAAAGGAGAGCAAGATGGCTCACAAAAAAGCTGGCGGTAGTACTCGTAACGGTCGCGATTCAGAAAGTAAACGCCTTGGTGTCAAGATCTTCGGTGGTCAGGCTATCCAGGCGGGTGCCATCATCGTTCGTCAGCGCGGAACCAAGTTCCACGCGGGTGCTAACGTAGGTATCGGCAAGGATCACACCTTGTTCGCTAAAACAGCCGGTAAGGTTGTGTTTGAAGTGAAAGGTGCCAACAAGCGTAAATATGTTCGCGTAGTAGAAGCTGCATAATTGTGCTTTGATCATTAGCTCTGCTGATGGTCACTAAAAAGCCCCGCTGTTGCGGGGCTTTTGTGTATATAGGACAGTGCCTCCAAATGCATGCTTTTCGTAACCGTTTGACTGCGGTTGAAACGCTTTCCGTTATCCGTTGACCGTTGTCCGTAAAAGCTAATCCGCTTGTGCTTTTTACGGACAACGGACAACGGAAAACGGCCAACGGTGTTTGAGTATTTATTTGAAGGCATTGGCAGGTCGCAGTACTGCACTGACAGTTGCAGGAGAATTAGATTATGAAATTTGTAGATGAAGCAACAATCACGGTTCAGGCCGGCAAGGGTGGCAATGGCTGTCTGAGCTTCCGTCGTGAAAAATTTATTGAAAGAGGCGGTCCTGACGGCGGCGACGGTGGCGACGGTGGCAGCATTTATGTAATTGCTGAAAACGATCTGAACACGCTGGTGGATTTTCGTTATCAGAAACACTATCAGGCTCGCGGTGGTGAGTCTGGCCGTGGCCGTAACTGCACGGGTGCCAAGGGTGATGATGTTGAGCTGAAGGTGCCGGTGGGTACCACGGTTGTGGATAACGATACCGAAGAAGTTATCGGCGACCTGACCCATGTTGGTCAGCGCATTAAAGTGGCTCAGGGCGGTTTTCACGGTCTGGGTAACACCCGTTATAAATCCAGTGTGAACCGTGCGCCTCGTCAAACCAGTCCGGGTTCTGAAGGTGAACGTCGTGATCTTCGGCTTGAGCTGAAGGTGATAGCGGATGTGGGTTTACTGGGTATGCCGAATGCGGGCAAATCCACGTTTATTCGTGCGGTGTCTCAAGCGCGGCCAAAAGTGGCGGATTATCCGTTTACAACGCTGGTGCCAAACCTGGGCGTGGTGGCGGTAGATCGCCATCGTGGATTTGTGATTGCCGATATTCCCGGCTTGATTGAAGGCGCTGCCGAAGGTGCGGGTCTGGGTATTCGCTTTCTGAAGCACTTGGCACGTTGTCGTATATTGCTCCACCTTGTGGACGTGGCGCCTTTTGATAGTAGTGACCCTGCTGAATCAGCAAAGGCGATCATCAGCGAACTGGAACAGTTCAGTGAAACGCTGGCTGGTCGAGATCGCTGGTTGGTTCTGAACAAGGTGGATCTGCTGCCGGAAGATGAGCGTGAAGCGGTTTGTCAGCGCATTATTGATGAGCTGAACTGGGAAGGTCCGGTTTATCAAACGTCTGCCATTGGCGCGCAAGGCACAGAGATTCTCTGTCAGAACATCATGACCTTTATTGAAGAGCGTGCTCTGGAGCAAAAAGAGAACGAAGATTTGGCTCGCGAAGAAGAAGAACGCCTTGCCAAAATGGAAGCAGAAGCTCGTGAGCGCATGCGTCAAGTGGCAGAAGAGCGTCGTGCTCAGCGTGAAGCCAAGAAGGCTGCGAAGGAATCTGGGAATGACGATGACGATGACGACGATGATGATGATCATGATGTCGAGGTTTTCTACGTATGAGTGAGCGCAAGCGGTTACGGGCAACCCGCCGCTGGGTGATTAAAATTGGCTCCGCACTGTTGACCAACGAAGGTCAGGGGTTGGATCTCAGTCGTATGGATGGCTGGGTGAGCCAGATGTGTCACCTGCGGGATCAAGGGGTTGAGGTGGTTTTGGTGTCTTCCGGCGCGGTGGCTGCCGGAATGGAAAAACTGGGCTGGCAGGATAGACCGACAGCGCTGCATCAGTTGCAGGCCGCTGCGTCGGTGGGTCAGGCTCGTCTGGTGCAGGCGTGGGAAAACAGTTTCGAGAAGTTTGGCGTTCAGCCGGCTCAGGTATTGCTGACCCACGATGACCACAGTAATCGCAAGCGCTATTTAAATGCTCGCAGCACATTGCGAACATTGCTGGAAATGGGTGTTGTTCCCATTATTAATGAAAACGACGCGGTTGTGACCGATGAACTTCGTTTCGGTGATAACGACACGTTAGCCGCATTAGTGGCTAACCAGGTTGAAGCGGATGTTCTGGTGATTCTGACGGATCAGGATGGTTTATTCACCGCTGACCCAAGAAGTAATCCTGATGCAAAACTGATTGGTGAAGTGCAAGCGAAAGACTCTTCGCTGGATGCAATGGCTGGTGGTGGCAGTGGTCGCCTTGGTCGCGGTGGTATGCTCACTAAACTCAGAGCTTCTCGCCAGGCGGCGGCGTCCGGTGCGGCAACGGTGATTGTCGGAGGTCGTTCTGAAAATGCCATTACCCGAATTTTTGATGGTGAGCGGCTGGGAACGCTGCTATTGCCGGAAAAGGCGCCCATGGCCGCCCGTAAACAGTGGCTCCAAGGGCATTTGAAAACGGCTGGAGAACTGATCCTGGATGCCGGTGCGGTGCGAGTATTGCAAGGACAGGGAAAAAGCCTGTTACCTGTTGGTGTTAAAGCGTTAAAAGGTGATTTTTATCGCGGTGAGATGGTTGCCTGTATTGATGAGACCGGCAACGAAATTGCCCGGGGGCTGATTAATTACAATGCCAGTGAGACAGGGCGAATTGCCGGAAAAGCCAGTCATCAGATTGGTGAGGTTCTTGGTTATCAGCGTGAGCCGGAATTGATCCACCGGGATAACATGGTATTGTCTTGATGCTTGTATTCCCGGTGAGCCGTTTGGTGCTATTACTGTGAGGTTTTGAAAGCGGGCCGTGACGTCGTTCCTGTGGCGTTCAAGGGGTGTCGTCCATTACAATGCGCCTGGTGTTGTACAGAAAAACCGCAAACCCCGGATGGGTTTCACCGGATTCTGTTTCTTTGTTCTTGGTATAAAATGCTTCAAATTCCTTGTATTTAAAGGTGTTAGAAGTTTTCTCCGCCAATAAGGCACTTTGCTGATATGGTTCTCAGGCGCTTGCTGACGATCCGGAGTTGAAAGAGTCCCCTGTCAGAACTGACATTGCATAGGGATTTTCTGGATTAAGTTTCTCGCACACTTTTTCAAAAAAATGCTGGAGAGATCTTTTTGGGATTCCACCACAGCGGTGTGTGCTTTTGAATTTTTCAGGCAAGCAGTCGCAAAGAATTCTTCTTCCCGATTATCAAGTCTTGATGGTCGAAATTAAAGGCTTTGGAGTTGTCAATACAGCCGTAAGATCGTCTGACTTACGCGCCTTCCGGGAAGAAGTCTTCCTGCCATTGTTTATGAGGGTATTGTTGGTGGTTCTTGGAGAACCCGTCACACTGAAGAATCTGCGCGGGCTTTCCCACTGCGCCCAACCTGCATTACTTTACAGAGTACCTGCACTGGGTAGGCCTCCTTCTCCTGTTGTATAAATGCAAATCTTACTACAGGTCTTTCGCGAAGAAGGCCGTCGCTTTTATGCCCTTTGGGTATTTTTTAATATTTCCTGCTCCGTTTTCAACTGACGGTTTTCAGCTTCCAGTTCTTTTATTCGCTGCTGATCAGGCGTCAAAGCTTGCTGCCCTTTGCCTGGAAAAGACATTTCCTTTTTTCATCCTGTTCGCGTATCCAGCGTCTCAGGTTGTTGTCATTGATGCTAAGTCTTCTGGCGACCACTGTTACAGCCTGATTCTGCTCGACTACCATGGCAATAGCTTTACGCTAGAATTCCGGAGAATAGTTTTTACGCTGCTTTGTCACTTTCTACCTCATCATTAACTGCACTATTGTGCTTAACGAGGTGTCCTAAGTCATTAAACCACTTCACATTTTTTTTACATTGATTGGGCCGGACACTGGTCTGGGGTTCATTGTTTTTATTTTATGGAGCTAACGTTTAGATTAAAGATGAACTTTTTTATTATACAATTGTCCCATTTTATAGTGGTTAACCAAAAGTGAAAGCACATTTTCTGATCAAATGGTCAGTCGCGTTGAGGTGTTACATCTTCGGTCACATAGCTTAGTAGTTGATCAAATGTAATCGAATAATCCTGACCGATTGAATACTAATTCAGCTGATGACATGTGCTGCAATAGTTATGGAGAGGTTATGGCTAATTGTGTTTGCCTCGATCTACTGTTAACTCAAGCAGTCACAATGTCAGTAATACTTGCTGGTCGGTCAGTGATTTATTCGAAAGCAAATGGTTAACTACTTAGCACTGAAAGGGAGTAGGGATATGCTCCCTTAGTTGTGTCTCGTATAGTAACTGTCCAATTACCCAGACATATTCGATTCCATTTTGGGTGTGACATGAAATAATAAGGTAGGTTGAAGCATGAATACATCGGGAAGTGTAAATAAAGGAAGTGTACATACACAGGGACTAGTAGAACTTTTGCATAAGGTTCCGAAAAAGGAACGAAATGAACTAGTGGCAAGCTCTATAAGTAAAATGTTTCATGGCCGTAAAGCAGAAAACTGTGAAGCAGAAGCAATCAAACATATAGTATCCGAAATTCGTAAACACGACGTTCATTTAAATACCAAGAATGATATAACACATCTGATCAGTGTTCTTTCCGGTGCTATTCAAATTGAAGGATTTCATCAAGAATGGAAAAGTATCCTAGAAGTTGATGTGCCAATGAAAATGGCCAGATTGCGTTGGGCAAGTCCGGTAGATAGTGCGGTAAATGATAGGGTAGAGGCAGCACAGAATTCACAAGGATTGCTAGCTAATTCCGCGTTACCCGCCGGTGTTAGTATTGGTAGTTCCAGTGCCGAGAATAGTCAGTTTTCCGGTGCCACCGACTTTAAGTCAACGAGTATTCCAGGTCAAAGTCCAGAACAAGAAAAATCGAGAGATCACCATGGCTCCTATGTGAACAAAGCTGATGATGATATCGAGGGGAATAAGCATAAACAGTTACCAATAGGCGGTAAAAGAAAGGCTAACATGAGTGATTTATGGGTAATTGATAGACATACCGCCCTTAAGGAAGGTAGTGAGGCTGCTCCAAAAAGCATCTACAAATACGATGATATAACAACCAAAAAAATGATAACAAATGCCGATGGCAGTACAAGCTTTATTGCTTCAGCTTTGATGACGCCTTCTTGGTCTGAATCAAGCATGTTATGTGCACAGTTAAGAATGGTATCCAACACAAAACGAGGCAATATCGTTAAACGGGGAAACATAGCAGGCTTTGGTGGAGAGTCTAATATCAATGCTTACAAGGAGCATTCGGAAGCAAACAAAGCCAGCATGGAATTATATTTGAATGAACTGAAGGGTTCCCCTTCTCGGGCTTCTGATAAAGTAGTAGGGGCGGCGGCGGCTCGTAATAGAAGAATCGGGGGTATTCAGGACTTTCAGAAGAAGGATCGTAAATATACAAAAGCAGAAATTAATACAATGCTTTCAGCTGTTGAACAGATTGAAACTAAACATAGCTCTGAATTGAAGTGTTATAAGATTGAAGTAGAGAGAGAGGATGGTCGAACTGGCATATGCTCTATGGCGTCAAATGGTAAAGTAAATCATTGCTTCAAATGCCTTGGTAATATGAGAGTTGGGCATGTACATGTGATGTGTTCAGAGATTAAAGCTGAAGATGCCAGCTGGTTTGATTCGGATGAACGCTCAGGCAATGGCACCAGTGACGCCGCGCGTTCTTCAAAAAATACATCGTGTAATTCATCTTTTCCTGGTTTAGGCCAACTCCTGGGGCAAGCAGATAATGATTCTGATTCATCGTACGACGATGACGAATTGATGGGAATGTAGAAGTAATCGAGCATGGGTGTCGAGTCTTGAATTTAATATATCGATAGTTATTAAAGTCGGGGCATGCGAACGAGTACGATAATTCGTATTTGAGTCTTCAATTCCATTCATTGCGATTTTACTTCAAGGCTTGCAGTGATATTGGCTATAAATATCTATTGATATATTGATGTGTTTAAAGTTGCCGGTATTTGTTTTTTGAATAAAATCAATGTGCAAAAATACAAAATCGCTTAACTTAAGTAGTTGTGTAAATGGAATCGAATATTTATGGGTGAGTGGTTAGTTACTATGCAATATCCAAAGGGCATAAAGGCGGAAGCATAACCCTTGTGCTCTATGGGTATTTACCCTTCGGGTGGTAGCTATGTGACTAGAGTTGTAACGAAAGAGCAGTTACCGAGAGAGACTGACCACTTACTCAGAAAATATGATTCCATTTGGTCAACTACTTACTCGAATTTAGAGTTTGACGTGCACTATCGTACATATCGAAAGTTTTGAAAATACTGCGATCAGGGTTTCCAATAGCTCTAAAATGTTAAGTTTTGGCTATTTTTGGCTGGTTTACTGCCAACACATAACGAACTGTAGCNTTATTGTCATAGCACCCAAGATGAACTGGTGAAGAATGTCAAAGCCTTCTGCGTGCAGATTAACCAAAAACCAGTCGAGTTAGCCGACAGACTCCATACCAAGACGTCTCTTGACGAGGAGGAAGAGGTGCTCAGAAAACCGGTTAAGCCAAAACCAAAATAAAACCGATGGTTTCAAGTGAGTTTTGGTTTATTCTGTTTGTGGCTGTCTTTTTTTTCTTCCTTTTTTCTTTGTGAGTCAACCCTTTACGGCGATTAGCTTTCACTCAAAATATTGCTGTCCTTTCTTTCTTGAATAGACCATTCATTTTATCCACAGGCCAGCATTACTGGCCCGTCCGTACACCATGACTTTTTTATTTCAGCAGAAACTCTACGCGCCCTAATGCCATAGATAAGGACGCCTTTGCCCAATTCAGAGGAGTAATCGGAGAGGGAAGATAATGCAGCTCATCACCAATCTTAACAGAGTTGATAGATTCAGGAACTTTCCAATCAGCAACAGAGTTGCCGTCTGCAGCTATCAGTCCGGCTTTACCATAGCTACCGGTCACTTGGCCCAGCGCTCGTTTCAAATGAACCTGAGCAAAGAAAACATCCTGCAACTGCAGCAGTTTATCTTTCTCTCCCTCTGCCAGATGAGCGCGAATCATTGCCAGTTTGGAATCAAAAAACCATTGGGCTTCGGTATCCGGAATCAAGTTGGCTAAGCGGGCAAGGAACAGCGTTTCTGATGATGCATCTCCGGTGAGCGCAGGGGCATCTTTATGCTTGCTGGCTCCCGGCGCTTTTATCCAGAAGTTGCCGCTCTGGTAACTGTCTCTGGCGTAACGAATAATGCCGAAAGGTCGCTCAAGTCTTTCCAGAATAGTGACCACTTGACGTTTTTCATTCTGGCTAAGCCTTGCCAATGGCGTTGGCAAAATCAGGTTAAACAATGCGGCATCTGCCCGACGAAAACGCAGGTCAGTGGGTGGGTAATCCGGTGATTCTCCGCCCATGGTCAACTGTCGTTTGATGGTAGCGTATCCTTTGTCGACCAACTGATTCAGCAGCTTATTACTCCATTTAACCTTCTCTTTTTTGGCCGCTTGTTCAATGCTGTTCTGCAAATCTGCATTCGCTTTTAATACACTGCCCCAGAGTTCCATTGCTCTTACAACAAAAGCCACTGAAGAGGTATTCACTTTGCTGATCTCCTCCCAGGCACCTGCATCTTCAAATGTTGCAAAATCAATGGCGTTAAAATAGGCAGGGAAAAGGCTGAGCACTTTAAGGCGGCTTGGCGTCAAATCGGCTTTCTTGATTAACCCTTTACTCCACCCTTCTGCCACTGCCATCAGGAAAATACCATGGGCATCATTTTGTCGGTGATTCCAGTTCTGGGGCTTGCCATTGACGTAGACGTCATCCAATGAAGGTGAATTACCATCAAAACGAATATGCAGCACGTTCATGGTTCCCTGGTTGGCCAGCTTGGGATTATCAATCACCGCTTTCATTCGTTTGAGCTGGCGATCCGTTGCATAGTAATCCCACAAGGCAAGAATCAATCGGCGAGCCTTTTCTTTTTCTTGTGCGTTCACTTGCCCGCGCTCCAGCATGGAGAAGAATATCCAGCCAGAATCCCTGACCCAGATCGCATTGTAATTTGTGTCATCTTTCTCACCTTCCGCCACCCGCTCTGCCGCTTGGGCAAACCCTTTTGACGTGAGGTTGATGGTCAGATGAGGAAGAATAAGTTTCTCAAGTTTCCGGAACCGCTTGGCGTTTAGCGGCGCCTTGATATACGGCAGCAGTTCGGGATTAAATACATTAATAAAACGACCTTCCGCCGCCAGCACTGATTGGTAAGGCGGGTGTTTCGATAAATAGGTTTGTACCTTCCGGTAATTTTCAACTTGTTGCTTTGTCTCGGGAGAGGATGTGGCGTGGCTTTCTATCGACAGAAACCCAAAAACCAGTATAAAGAGAATGGAGCGAATAGCGATTGACGGGGAATACCTCATTACAGAAACCTAACGACAGTAAATAGGTATCAGTAGTATAGACAACAGAAGATGTACGCTAGAGAAAAGATATATTTTTAGAAAGGCATAAAAAAAGCCCTGCTTTGTTCAAGCAGGGCTTTCTGATATGGCGCACTCGGAAGGATTCGAACCTTCGACCGCTCGGTTCGTAGCCGAGTACTCTATCCAGCTGAGCTACGAGTGCGTTATGAACAATGTTGATCTGACGGTGAGGGAGGGATTCGAAGCCTTACACCGACACCGCAAGCAATATAATGTAAATCAATGGGTTACGCAAGCATGGATATGCAAAAAGTGACCAAACTGGTTGCTGAAAGTGGTTTTTGTTCAGTTTGGTGGACACTTTTTGGACACATCAAGTTGGCGTATTGCGTAATATATGAACTCTATTTTAGCGATGAGTCTGTAAAACAAGCAAACTCCATAAATTATCTACCTTTGATCCCAAAAAGAATTCTATTGCTTTTGAACGAACATGTTCCCTAGTTTCCCTAAGCTGTCCTGATGCTGCAAGATAGCCCTGCTCATTAGAGCTGGAAGCACCCATGTTACTCTCATAGTCATCCATTAACCCTTCAAAGTTACTATCTTCCTTGGTTAACCATTGTGAGAACTCTTCATCATGGTGACTGATAAACGTGAGGAAACCATCATCCTTGCACAAATCAACAAGGTATTGTTTGAACAGACCTTTATCGCTTATTGCCTGACTAAAATCAGCCTTTAATCTGTTATAACAATTTCTGACAGGACTACGCCCATAATCAGAGTAACGCTGCTCGATATGATTTTCAGCAAACTCACAAGCATCTGTTGAAAGTTGATTTTTCACATACCCTCTAATTTCAGTTGATTCTCTATTGCCAAGTAAATTATGCCTAGCCAAAACCCGTATTAATTGATCTTCATGAAAAAGAAGCTTTGATTTATAAAGCAATGGAAACCATTCAAGACCTCCAAATTTATTACAAACATCTTCTGTCAGTGACGCAGCTTTAAATCTTACTTTTATTTGGTCACAAACTTCCGCTGTATGGTCTCCACAATCTCTTGATAACATACTATCAATGATTTCAGTGACCTCTCCAATAAGATCAGGTTTTTTAAGTAAACTATTAAGAATTTCTTTATATGTATTAGTATCCAGACGAGCACTGTCAACCTTAGATTCCAGATAGCTGAGCTTTGCCATTTGATCATGATTGATAATATTAGAAAGAAGTACTTTTGCTTCATTCACTGACAGACTTTCTTCTGAATACTGGTTTGATGTTCTGTTATTTGATGGCAACTCTGTTCCAGCCCACGAAACTGGTGAGGACGAAGACGAAGACGAAGCGTTAAATTGCATTTCATCCTCGGGAGCAAATAGAGACTCTGGACCTGAAACCACTTGCCTCAAGTTATTCCGCCCACTAGTAGGTTCAGAATATAAATACTGATAACCGGGAATAGTACTTTGTACACTCTGCCTTTGTTCAGGGGTAAGAACATTTTGTATTGTATCAACCACACTGGCCCCCAGCTTTTCTCTGATAAACCGGCATTTTGGATACTTCTGAGCATGCTCATCATCTGGTTTTTCGTCTCTACCCCAATTTTGAAGACCACCGCCGCATAAAAAGCACTTCACTCGATCTCGATCATTGATTGAATAAAAACCACTATCCATAAATTCTTGGTCAGTGACGTTAGAGGGAAAATTGGGTCCAAGTCTGGAATTTTGCCAATTTTCATTATTATAAGAACGTACTCTATTAGCCTGAGCGCTCATCGCCTCATTAAATATTATTACTGTGCCAGTATTAGGCTCACTACTTTCCTCCAAATCAAAATCTCTCATAGATATCTGCCTATTTACAAGACACGGAGTTTCTCTGGTAATAGTGCTTTCGCTAATATTGTTTATTTCAAATAAGAGCTCTTTAAGAGAATCACTTGAACGAACATCACTGGCGATCTGCTCTACAGACTGACCATAATCGCTATAACTATCAGACTGCCTAAGATTTGAAAGAAGAAACTCATGAGTTAGAAGTTCGTCGAAACTTTGTGCTACATAGGTTTCACCACAATACTCAAATTCAAAAATTCTCGTGCTATAAGGCATAGATACATGTGATGAAGGTGTTTGACGAATGGTGCCATTATTTATACCCACATCATAATGACCCAGAGCTGATCTTGAAACTTCTTCAGATACTCTTCTGGTTTCGTTTGTAGAAGAATGACAACTACCTGGGACATTACCACCTTGAATATTTTGCATAAGTAAACTCCTTTACTCGAATTTAGAGTTTGACGTGCACTATCGTACATATCGAAAGTCTTGAAAATACTGCGATCAGGGTTTCCAATAGCTCTAAAATGTTAAGTTTTGGCTATTTTTGGCTGGTTTACTGCCAACACATAACGAACTGTAGCTTAAATAAGGCAGTTTTTATCAATTTCTGATCGATAGGTCAGCACCTAAAGCTCAGATAGACATTTGGAGCTCCTTGTACCGCAAGTGATTAAGGCTAACGTCTTATTATGCACTATCGAGCATCGTAAACTCTAAGCTCGAGCTACTTATACATTGATTAGAAGATAAATTTGCTGTCTAAGCAAGAATGCACATGCGTAAACTCTGGCTTTCGACAATTATAGGTCAGCCTTCTGGAGTAGTAATGTGGTAGTGAGACTGTTTATCTGGACGGAATAAATAATATTATTGGTGAAACTGGAATTACCCACAATTACGAATCATCAATTATTCCAATATGGGTGATGCGTTTTAGTATGATTCTTGTTTTTTAAAATTCGTAACTTTATTTGTTAAGTACAATATTTAAATACAACTTGTAGTAGGTGAGTTATGAACAGAATTAGTAACCATAATAGCGATTCTTCCCGGTTGCTTGAGCCTCAGAATGGCTTGAAGAATGTAGGGCAGGAAGGCAAAAAAAATAAAAAACGATTACGAGATGCTACAGATCAGGATTTGGCTACTGAACTCAGGCCCCTGAAAGATTTTAAGTTAACCGCTGTGATAAATAAATCTGTAAAGAATAATGGGGAATCTGAAGTCGTTTTTGATCAGAGTTTGGTAAAAGCGAAGCTACCACAAGTGCTGTCTCCAGAAGTGAAAGCCTGCATTGAAACTGTTTCCAGAGTGATTAAAGATAATGATGATAAGCAAGCTGTCTGGGTAAATAAAAATAAAAGTAAGCTGTTAGATGAATTGTTCAAAAATATTTCAGGGTATTTGAAAAACGACTCTTTTGATAAAGAGCAGTTTATGGGTGCGCTTGCTGAAATTATTGTTGAGCAAAACATGTTCAAAAAAAGTGGTTTTTTTGCTATTTGTTTTGTTGACTTTTATAAAACCCTGACAAAAAGAATGCAGGGTGTGGATACAATGAAATATCTTGGGGGTATACTTGTTGGATCCCTCGAATTAAATAATGATTTATGTTTTTATTTGTTTTCCATAAATAATGTTTTTTTGAATAAAGATCAAGACTGGAAAAAAAAGATTTCACAATTGTTTGATTCAAACCCGGAGCTTGTAAATAAACTGAATGTGGCGCTAAATTTCTTAGTTGCCCGACGTCTTTCTTCGTATATTCTGGAAAATGAAAAAGTACGCGAGGAAAAAAAAGAAGATAGATATTTGAGCTCTGCGAAGGGGCTTTCTGCGTGTTTTAACATTGTAGATGGATTAATAAAGGGATTTGCCAGATATAAGGAAGTTGAGGTGTTGTCATGTCGAGAAATTATATTAGCCATTGTTTCTGATATTGGACAATCGAAAGTTGATGTTTCTTCTAAGTCTGTTAGTAGGGCTCTGCAGAATTTTTTTGATTATATCGATTTGAATCGGAATAAGTTAAAGACAACTAATGGCTCCTTTTGTTATCTGAAAGAGCAAGTCCTTTTTATAAGTTTGTTTTTTGGAATTAATAGTGAGGATGGTTCAGATTTATACAAGGAGCTGATAGGTGATATTGAGAAGCTATTAAAAATCAATAGAGAAACGAATGGGTTTCGTAGTCGACTCGGTATAGAGGGTAATTCACAGGCACTAGAGAAGATGACTAAAGTGCTGATTGAAAGTATTGTAGGTGTTGGTCATAGAGAGTCGTGGAAATGCATGGGTTTTTGGGAGCTCCTGTTGTCTGGTGTCGGTTCTATTCAATTTGATAAGAATCTTTGCTTTGAAACCTATCTTGATTCTGAAGAAAAATATTTCCGTAATATATGTGATTTGAATCAGCTGGATATTGATAGGGAGAGGCTCAAATCATTTTTTAGTTTGTACTTTTTAGTTAAAAAATCCAGCTATCCGAGCGAAAGCTTGGCCTGCCTGATTTTTAAGATTATAAAAAATCATGTTGAAGAAAATGAAAGTGTGCAGGTAACTGGATATTATTGGGCTGAACTTATGATACAGTCTTTAAATGTAATTCACGATTCTAAAGAAAGATGGGATTATTTTGAAAGGCTGAATATAGATCCTGATGTCTTTTCAAAAGTGGCATTTTTTGCTAACAGAATCCCATTGGAGAAAAGTACAAGTGATAGGTATCGTTATATTCCTGATCCCGAGCATACGCTGTTTCAGATTATGTCTGGATCGAGGAAAAAATTATCTGATTGTAAAATTGGGCTCTTTGGTGTTCTTGGAAATCTTTTATGTTTCATGCAGGCTGGCCTTACCGGTAACAAGTCGGCTAAATATTTTGATAGGATCATACGTGAATATGAGAAGGGGATTGATCTCGGAAAAAAGCGTTTTTCAGATCATCTTTCATTATATAAAAATAGAGATTCAGTCGGAACGGTTGTAAAAACTCGTAAAGGAGCGGAGTGGATTGTCAGTCTAGTGGCTGATCAGATCAAGGATGTCAAGGACTATGAACCTTGGGAAGAATTGGTTGATTATCATTATCGGGTAAGTAGGCAGCCTTCTGGTGATAGAAGTTCAACCAATCCAACGAACGAAAGCGGTGAGATTACTGTACCTGTTAATTACCCTGAGGTAGATCTTGATAAACTGTTTCGCGATGTAAATCGAACACTTGGCAATGCAGATGATATATTTCCAAATAGTAAAACGCCGCGGGGATATTTAGGTCAGAGTTCGGCGAAGGATAAATATGAGTACCTACAAAGACTATGGAAAGAGAATAAAAATACAGCTGGCTTGGCCAGAAAGTTTGCAGAAATCGCTTTGGGTGCTATTCAAAAAAAATACAATGGCTATTTGAAGTCACTTATGGATCAGGGGATTCTAGATTCCACCTATTATTTTTCTGAAAATATTCCGGTGGTTGGTAGTCGTTTAATGGTTGTGGTGAATATTGATGGGGTTAAGTTTTCATTTTATCGATCAAAGTATGGTACGGATGGTAAAGAAAAAGGCAAATGGTATCCGTTCTTTGGTATAAATAATGATACTGGCTGGATTGTAAAAATGCTAAACCCTTATAAGCAGGGTGATTTGCACACCGGTATGGAGAAAATGCAATATATCCTAAACCGTTTTATGGATTGGCACCCTGATTGGGATGATTCTGATGCCGAAGGGAATGCCCATCCGATTTTAAAAAACGCGGGTATGCGGCTGGGTGCTGATAGGTTGGCGATTAATTTAATGGTTTATGGAGTGGCTGATATTTCATTACAACAGGAAAATTATACCGATGTAAAAAATTGGATTTCGTGTCAAATGTCAAGAGTAGCATTAACACATAAGGATGAAGAAACATCTTTAGATAAAATTATTATTGAGATTAATGGGGTTAGAGAGGATCAAGATTCAATTAATAATATGATCTGTGTTCTTTATTCTTTAATGCAGAAATGCTGTTCTATAAAGAGCGACTACACAGCTGAATTGTCAAGGTTGTCTCGGTTCGATGATTTGCATCGATGTTTAATGCCCATTAATAAGCCTCTAGCTGAGAACGGAAATGTTTTAGAGGATTCTATGTTTTCAACCCATGTTCAATCCTATGATTGGTCTCGGATTTTTAATGAATGGAATAAGGTGCTAAATCTTGCGTTATCAACTCCGAAATCCGCCATAGTTAAAGCGACTGGAAAGCCTGACTCAGATTCATCCTGTGTGTTATATAAATTTCCGATCAGGGATTTTGTGGTTAAAAATTTTTCATCTAAAGAAGAAACCAACTTTCACAAGGAATCAAGGCTTTTAGAAGCCATGAATCGCTTAACTGTAAAACATGAGAAGTTGGTATTAATGCCCAATCTTGGTGTACCTATGTTTCAGTTCATTGATTCCAGCGACTCCGTTAACTTTGCCATCATTAAGTCTATTGTGTATCAGGCACTGGTGGAGATGAAGATGATGCAGGAGATCAATATCGTACACGGTGATATCAAACACGCTAACATGGCCTTATCTCCTTTTGATGGTGTTCTTTCTTTGCTTGATTTTGATAGTTCTTATGAGACTGATAAACCAGTTACTTCTTTTACCTATACTAATGGTTATCTGTCTCCTGAGGAGGTAACTCTGAAGGCTTCGATCACATCAAGGGATCTTATTAAAAATGATATTTACGCTCTTGGGCTTACTGCGCTATCGTTATTTTACCGTACCAGAATCAGTGGGATTAGTAAGGAATCAGATATTCAGGAAGTAAAGGATAGCGATGACTTTAACCAGCGTAGGCTGACTGACCTCTCCAAAAAGTACGGGGATTTTACAGATTCGAAAGGTACGAGTTTTTTGAAGCTACTCCGTTGTATGCTTGAGCCTGATGCAGCTCATCGTATAAGCTTGGAGGATGCGCTCGAGGATCCGTGTTTCACTGAAAATAATCTGACAGACGCTGAGATTGGTGTGAGGATAACTCATGCACTGAAAAAACTGAGAAAAAATGATGCTAAAGATAATAAAAACCGTTTTGTGTATCAAGCGGGTCTAAATTTCTGTGCATCTGCGCTCAGGTTATCAGACGTTTCCAGAAAGGCAGTTGAGCAATTTAAGACAGGTTCCAGTATTGGCCCCCTGCATCGTAATTCCATTCTGGCTGCGTGCAAAGAACAGTTCTCTCACCTTGTCCCTCTTGTCCAGGGGGTTTTCTCATCCATTCATGCAGATGGCTATACACCTTTCGAATTTATTCACGATAAGCGCTATCAGAAGTTTCTTGCCGGTAGTCGTATGATTATATCGCTGAAGGAATTAGCCGACAGCACTTTGAATTACGATACGGATATGGCTGATGTATCAACAATAAAAGAGTTTGACGTTATTGTTAATACATGTCTAGGGACCAGTTTTTTACCGTTTCTTGACTATGTAAAGAGAGTGAATACGAATTTAAAGCCCTCTGACAGCTATCAGAAAAACGAACTTCTGGAAAGTTGTAAAAAACAGATTTCTCTTTCAGTTGGAGATATGGGCTCTGAAATAATGTGTGGTTTGATTGAATGGAGAATACGTTTTGAAAATACTGGTGCTGATATAGGCGACAGAGAATTTAATGAAGCTTTAACTCGGTCAGTTCAGAAACTATGTGATAACGGATTGCTGGCTGTCGGTAACGCTATGATCCAGCTGTTCGAGAGTGTGTCGAGTGTTGAGGTTGTTTCTGGGGTTAGGGAAGAGCAGAATCTACCGACATCACCTGAGGGTGAAACGTCAGCCGTCGATGATGGAGTGGTGTCTCGTTTGCCGTTTGATTCTATCACCCTAAGTGAGGATGTTGCCGGGGTTGTCTCTCAGGCAGAATGTTTGCAAACGAACCAGAAATTAAAAAATGAAATTATTAATATGAATCGCCTAAGGCTCGGAGCATTGTCTGAAACTGTGTCTCATTCCGGAACCGTTAACCCCCCTTATTTAGAAGGTGTTGATGAATACGATATACTGAATTTTCTCAGGATACACTGTCCGAGTTTTGATAAGAGCAGCAAGATTGAAACCTTTGAACTTTGCTCTGTATCATTACCTCATCACAAGATTTCAATACTGGATCAATTTATTGTTGACGGGCGGAACTTTTTTATTTTAAAAGTGACTTCTAAAGAGAGTGGGATGTTAGCTTATATGCCAGGCTTCTTGAAAAACAGTGCCCCTCCCCATTACTGCGTTGTTTATAAGAGTATTTCTCATTCAGTTTTCAGGATTCTTCCCGCTTTTATTTGTGATAGTGCTACTGATATGTCCAAGACAACCAAGTTCTTCTTGTCATTTTGTGAAAATTCACTGACATTGCCTTTTGATGTGCAGAAGTTCTTATTTGACAGGTTGTCATATTGTAAAGGTCGATTAATGCCGATGCGTGCTCATAGTTTAGAATCTCTGAAGGGCATTGTACCGACTCTGACCCCGGCGGAATTCAACAGTTTTATTAGTAATCGCTCTTCTTCTGGAAAGTGGCTGGCTGGCAATATATTGAATCTGACAGAGAGACCTGACCATACTATGGTTGCGGATACAGATAGTCTTCAAGTGTTCAATTCACAACATGAGCCTGATTTCGGGTGCCTTGTCGATTCTTTTGAAGGTGTTGTTACCGGCGTTGACGGCGTAACAAAGAAGGTGTTGTTCGAGAAGTTCTTATCTAAAGGAAAACAATCATATTATATTTTTGTCAGGACAGTAGATGACAGGAAGGTTTCGATCGCGAGTATACAGTGGGCTGATGAGCGTGAAGCATTTAATTACTCTGATAAAACGGTCATTCAGGCAGATAGTTTATTGAACCCGCTTCATGAATATCGCGGCGCTGGTGATCTTTTGGCTCCGGGAATGCACATTGATTCAGTCAGTTCCGAAACCGTGGATACATGGCATTTCATGAAACAGTCTTCGATCATTCTGAACTATTACAAAGCAAAAGGTGAGTTTTTGCCTGCATAAGTAGTTGGCCATTTGAAATCGAATATTTCTTGCTGAGTGGGCAGTTGCTATGCAATGCCCGAAGCAACACAGAGAGCGTTGCCCTTGTGCCCTGTGGGTGTTTACGCCCTTTTGGTGGTAGCTATGTGACCGGAGTTGTAACGCCGCGCGACTGCATGGATGCAGGAGGTGGTACTCGAGGGCATAAAAGTAACGCAGGAGCAGTTACCGAGAGCGGCTGTTCACTTAGTCAGAAAATATGATTTCATAAGGTTAACTACTTAAGGCTGAATCATTAAAAAGATGCTTCAGTCAGAAAGGCGCGATTTAAAAGTCAGCTTTTATTTGGCCTGAGCTTGTCAAAGGGGGGGAACCCTATAGCGGCAAGCTCAGTCCAAACGGGAATAATCTCAGGTTATTTCCTGACAAGTCTTCCCTCAGGCAGAAGCCAGAGCCTTAACCTGAGCGTTCAGGCGGCTCTTATGACGAGCAGCCTTGTTCTTGTGGATGATGCCTTTGTCGGCCATACGGTCGATAACAGGCACAGCTGCAGTCAGGGCAGCAGTTGCAGCTTCAACGTCTTTAGCGTCGATGGCTTTAACAACTTTCTTGATAGAAGTACGAACCATAGAACGCAGGCTGGCGTTGTGCTGACGACGGTCTTCAGACTGACGGGCGCGCTTGCGAGCTGAAGGAGAGTTAGCCATTTTGGTGCTCCTGGAAAATCTATTTAAAAATAAATGTCTTTCAGTTAAATCAGGGCGGCTTGGGGCACCCTGCATGGAATAGGTTGTTTGCCGCAGTTACTGATGTTGCCACGGGTAAGGCGCCATCAGCCCATATTCCACCTAAATCTTTAATCAGCTCGTGATGCTTTCTACTTTCTAGTGAACAAGCTCAAGGCTGTTTAGCCGCGGAACTATGCCGGTTTAGCGGGGGGTTGTCAATACAGTTTCTTGTCTGCAGGGCTTTGAAACTGCCGGATTCTGGTCTTTATGGGAGGTGGTACGTGTCAGTGGATTTAGCGGGTTTCAGAAATAACATGGGCAATAGCCAAGACGTTGGATATTATAAATCGTTTATTATTTTTAATTCTGAAAAATTCACTAATGAGTAATTCTGAAAACAATCCGCCATCCGATCATCCGGAAGTGAAAAAATCGGGGCTGCTGCGTTCCAGCCTGATGGTGGGCATGATGACCATGCTGTCCCGTGTGCTTGGTTTGGCTCGGGATGTGGTGGTGGCAGGCTATTTTGGTTCCACGGCGTCTGCGGATGCCTTTTTTGTAGCCTTCAAAATCCCTAATTTTCTGCGTCGTCTGTTTGCGGAAGGTGCATTCTCGCAGGCTTTTGTGCCCGTGCTGTCGGAATATCGTACCCAACGCAGCTTTGGGGATGTTCGCGAACTGGTGAGCCGGGTTAGCGGTACGCTGGCGGGTACACTGGCGTTTGTCACGGTGCTTGGCGTGCTGGCGTCACCGATACTCATCAGACTATTTGCCCCCGGCTTTATGGATGACCCGGAAAAGCTGAATCTTGCCGGTGAGATGCTGCGAATCACCTTTCCGTATCTTTTATTGATATCGCTGACTGCGCTGGCAGGCGGGATTCTCAATACTTATGGGCGATTTGCGGTGCCTGCTTTTACGCCGGTGTTGCTGAATGTCAGCCTAATTGGTGCAACGGTACTATTAACTCCCTATTTCGATGAACCAGTGATGGCATTGGCCTGGGGTGTGGCCATTGCGGGTATTTCACAGTTGTTGTTGCAAATCCCCTTCCTGTTGCAGATTCGTTTGCTGCCTGTGCCCAAGTGGGGAGCAAAACATGAAGGCAGTCGACGGATCATGACGTTAATGATTCCCGCGCTGTTTGGTGTGTCCGTCAGTCAGATCAATCTGTTGCTGGATACGGTGCTGGCGTCGTTCCTGCAAACCGGCAGTGTTTCCTGGCTTTATTATTCCGATCGTTTGTCTGAATTGCCTCTGGGCGTATTTGGTATTGCCATTGCCACTGTGATCCTTCCGAGCCTTTCTGCCAAACACGCGGAAGCGGACAGCAATCATTTCTCCCGAACCATGGATTGGGCAATTCGGTTGGTGTTGCTGATTGGGGTGCCAGCGGCGGTCGCCTTGTTTATTCTTGCGGGGCCGTTAATTGCTACGTTGTTTGATTACGGCGAGATGACGGATCGTGATGTGTTGATGTCGGCCATGAGTTTGAAGGCATACTCCCTCGGTTTGGTGGCCTTTATGCTGATAAAGGTCCTCGCGCCAGGTTACTTTGCCCGGCAAGATACCAAAACGCCGGTAAAAATTGCCATTAAGGCCATGGTGGCCAATATGGTGTTTAACCTGGCCTTGGTATTTCCTTTTCAGCATGCGGGTTTGGCGTTGGCCACTACGATGTCGGCTTTCTTAAATGCCGGTCTGCTGTTCTATGGCCTGAAACGCTCCAGTGTCTATCAGCCAGCTAAGGGTTGGCGTTTGTACTTTGCCAGAATCCTGATCGCTAATCTGGCAATGGCAGCAACGCTGGTTTGGCTGGCGGCGGATATTGAGCAATGGTTGGGTTGGTCCTTGGTAGAAAGGTTGACGCAAACCGCCCTATTGGTTTGTTCGGGAATGCTGGTTTATATCATTGTTCTGCTGGTCAGTGGGGTACGCCCAGCCCAGTTCCGCCATTAATGGCCTTTTTTTCTGGGGCCTGCGGAGAAATTCAAGCGGTCAACTGCTGAATTTAGGTTAAAAGGTAAGGCGGCTCACACCGAGGGCTGAGTGCTTTCCATATTGATGGATTGGCCGGCAATTACATAGTCCAGCCACTGGGCCAGAAAGAAGTTATGTTGTTCTTTCTCATTGGGTTGATGCATGGATGGATTGGGGTATTCATAACGTGATTCAACCCGTTGGCTGCTTTTCTGATACACGACCTCTGCCATCATTACATCATGGTAGAGTCGAACTTCTGCTGTAGGCGGCGTGACACTGGTAATCCAGCTGAGGCTCATATCCAGCTCAAGCAGGGTTGTGTAAGGTGAACGATTAACGATGTTTACCCTCAGCCAGGCCGGTGATTGCTGATCAAGATGAAAAAGCGCTGGAAAATAAAAAGTACTTTCTTGAGATTGTTTTTCGAACGATGATTCTGATAAGGCAGGAAGTAGTTTCATCAGGCGCTGATAGTTAGTTTCGCACACTGCCTGGAAGCGAATTAGGTTAACCTGATACTTTGGCTTTCGGTGAAAATGGCTCATATTGCTGATTATAGCGGTTCGCAGCTTGTAATCTGTAAGTGAACATCACAACATCTTTTAAGAATCTATACAAAGGAATGCTTCTTACTACTGCAATTTTTGACCAAAATAGTGTAGATTTCACCGATTAAACTTCTATTGCGTAATTACCCAACCAGGGTCAGTTATCGACCTTCATACGCTTGGTCTGGTGTAACTGGCAAATTTTCCAAGGATCACGAGATTATGTCACACAACAGACGTAAAGGTTTTTTGCTTGCTGCCCTGGCGGGTGCCGTCCTAAATGTACACGCTGCAGTACCTTCCCAGGTCAACCTGATGGATGTTTACAACCTGGCGCTGGAAAATGATGCGCAGCTTGCGGCTGCCAAAGCGTCTATGATGGCGACCCAGGAAGGGGTGAATCAGAGCCGCGCAGGTTTGTTGCCAACACTTGGGTTGAAGGCGAATACTCAGTACAACAAAACCACGACAGAATATGAGAGTGGCTCTGATACAGATTCAGACTATAACTCCCATGGTTGGGGTGCAACCTTAACTCAGCCGCTGTTCAATATGAATAACTGGTACACCTACGATCAGGCTAAATCTGTTGGTGATCAGGCATCGGCTGTGTTCGCAAATGCCCAGCAGCAATTGATTCTTCGGGTTGCAGAAGCGTATTTCAGTGTCCTCAGTTCTGAAGATGCTCTGTTAACAGCGAAAGCACAAGAACGCGCACTCAAGCAGCAGTTGGATCAGTCCCGTGAGCGATACAATGTTGGCCTGATTGCTGAAACCGATGTGCTGGATGCACTGGCGGCTTACGACAATGCTCGGGTAGCAAGGATTCAGGCAGACAACCAAGTCTCTGTCAGTTATGAAAGCCTGCGTACCATCGTAAACCAGAACGTAACCAATGTTGCGCATATGGATAAGGTGATGCCAGTGGTTGCTCCGGCACCCAGCGCGCCAGAAGAGTGGGTACAAAGTGCACTGGCTAATAACCTGTCGCTCAAGGCTTCTCGCGAAGGTTTAATGGCTGCAGAAACTAATGTGAAAGCTAAACGTTCTGGCCATGCGCCAACGGTGAATGCTTTTGCTAGCTACAACTACAGTTCGGATCACTCCAGACGGGGGACTCCAGGTGTAAATAATCAGCTGATGACAGGTGAGGGGGATCAAACCGTTTTCGGCCTGCAAGTAGATCTCCCAATCTTCTCTGGAGGCGCGACCAGCTCCGTAACCCGTCAGGCTGGTTATCAGCTGGAACAAGCTCAGAAGAACTATGATCAGCAACTCCGTGATACCAACGCCACCACCCGTAATCTGCTGAGAACCACCATTTCGGATGTTGATCAGGTTCAGGCGAATTGTCAGGTGATCACGTCTTCTGAAAGTGCCCTGAAGGCTACTCAGAGCGGCTACGAAGTAGGAACCCGTAACATCACTGAAGTTCTGGACGCCCAGCAGCGCCTTTACTCTTCTATCAGTAACTATCTGAATGCCCGTTACAACTTCATCGTAAATACGCTGAAGCTGAAGCAAATGGCTGGCACTCTCAGCCCGGCCGATCTGGAAGAACTTAATAAATGGATGACCGACGGTGAAGATGAGTTGTCTGTGCCCGCTTCTTGCCGTGCCAGTTAATTTATTGTCTTTTTTATAATTGCTTCACTAACGGCTCCTTTGGGAGCCGTTTCTTTTTGGCGTTTCAATTATCCGCATCACTGGGCTTCCTATACTGATATTAAAACCAGTCAGGGAAGACCAGTCGATGAATGATCAGCCCCAAAGCTTTGAAGCTATCATGAAAACCCATGTGAATGGTGGTTGTTCATTGGCAGAGGCTTTCCTGAGAACCTTCGCTCCCGAAGACCTTCAGGAGCAACAAGCGTCCATGGAAAAAATCCTGGGTAAACTCTCGATTCAGGGTGTGTCGTTCGAAAATGATTACTACTTTATTGATGGCAGCCGGCTGAATCTTGATCTTGATGCTGATTCCATTATGGCGACCAAGCCTTCGGAACGTTAACTCTGATCTATTCGGATATTAACCTGTCTATTAACGCCATCGTCTTGTGGAGCGCTCCCGTATTCTGCTTCACAAACTGACTGCCATTGTTGGCCATTTCTTCGCATATTGATGGATTGTTAAGAAGCGCCACTACAGAGTTTGCCAAGTCTTCACTGCCGCTAACCAGCTTCATACCACCGGCCTCAACCAACGATTGACTGATCTCTTCAAAGTTAAAAATATGCGGACCGGATAAAACCGGTAACCCAAGCGCCGCCGGTTCCAGCATATTGTGCCCACCGGTAGCCACCAGACTGCCTCCCACAAAAGCAATATCAGAAGCCGCAAACAACTTCATCATTTCGCCCATGGTATCCCCGAGGATGACTCTGGTTTCTGATTTAGGCGCTACACCGGCGCTATGTCGAATAACAGACAAGTGATTTTCCTGAATCAGCTGGCAGACTTTATCAAAACGCTCAGGATGCCTTGGCACCAGAACCAGTCTCGCTTCTGGATTCGTCTTCTGAATGAGTTTATAGGCATCGAGCACCTGCTGATCTTCACCTTCATGGGTGCTGGCAGCAATCAGAATACGGATGTTCTCTCCCATGCCTTGTTGCCACTGCTGGCGTAGGGCTTTACCCGCAGAAACAGTCTCGGTCGAAACATCCAGATCGAACTTGATACTGCCAGTCACTGTCATTTGCTGTTCTGGCAAGCCAAGGTTTAAGAAACGTTGAGCAGTTTCCTCATTCTGCGCTGCAACCCTATTGATTTGCTGCAGCATGGGTTTTACCAAGCCAGAGAAACGGCCATAACCTTTTGCTGATCGTTCCGACAGTCTGGCGTTAGCAATCAACACTGGAATCCCACGCTGATGGCAGGCAGCAATGGTGTTAGGCCAAAGCTCGGTGTCGATTACAATGGCGATATCCGGGCGCGTTTTGTTCAGGAAGCGGGAAACGGCATCCGGAAAGTCATAGCAGGCATAAACATGTTCAACACTGTCACCATGAATTTTTTGGACCTGTGCTGATCCAGTAGGTGTCATGGTGGTGATGAGAATTCGATGCCGGGGATAGTCTTGCTGCAGCCGTTTAACCAGCGGTGCACTGGCAATGGTTTCTCCAACCGAAACCGAGTGTACCCAGATCAGAGGTTTATCCGATTCAGGAAGACGGAAAAAACCAAAACGTTCAGCTTTTCTTTTGGAATACTCTGGCGCCTTTTTAGCACGACTATAAAGCCGTGCGACCACCAGTGGAGACATCAGATATAACAGCAGGGAGTAGAAAAAGCGACTCATGCAACCATTGCCAGACTTATCATTGGAGCGATGGATAATAACAGATCTCGTTTAAAAGACCGCTGTTTACACCGTATACTTGCGGCTTTCACTCATGTAACCACAAAGAAGAATCAGAAAATGACCGAAAAGAAAGGCTTCCGCCTGACCCGCATTTACACTAAAACCGGTGATAAGGGCATGACCCGCATTGGTGAAGGTCAGCAGCTGCCAAAATCCCATCCTCGTATTCACGCCATTGGTTCGGTAGATGAGGCCAACAGTTGGCTGGGCATGTTAATTCGCTCATTGCAGCAAGGGAATGAGGTGAACCAGAAGCAGTTGGCAGCGATTCAAGATATACAACACCGTATGTTTGATGTGGGCGGTGAGCTCGCCATGCCCGGTTATCAACTGATTCAGGAAGAGCACACCAAAGCCATTGAAGCTCTGATAGATGAGCTGAATGAGCCTCTGCCCAATCTCAAGAACTTCACTCTGCCCGGTGGTGGTCAGTCGGCTTGTAATTGTCATATGGCCAGAACCGTGTCTCGCCGGGCAGAGCGCACGATTATTGAATTGCAGGAAAGCGGCGAAGCGGTCAATGAACCATTGTTGAAATTCGTTAACCGGTTGTCTGATTTAATGTACGTCCTTGGTCGTCATTGTGCTTTGCAGGATGAAGGCGAGGTACTGTGGCAGGCTTCAGCCATGACAGAACAGCAACCGTAATCACCGTTACAGTTTTGACAACGTCCTTAGCGCCCGCTCCTTGTCAACCGGAGAATCTTTGAACCACGACGATTCCAGTGCCTGAGATATCGTGGTTCTTAACTTCGGAATTGGGTGCATAAGGCCGTTTATCAGGCTGGTAAGTGCTTTTGCTTCACGATGATAATCCGGCACTGAGTCAACGATGGCATCAAAGTTTCCAAGCTTGTTTAGTCTTGCAGATTCTTTCATGTAGTCATCATTGGTGATGTCAGAAGAAAGTTCAGGTAGTGCGGTTTTGTACGTGCCATCAGGTAGAGGGGTTGTATAATTACTCATGGCGCGTTTAATTCGAAATGCTTTTTCCATCCTTTGATTGGGTGAAAGGTCACCAATGCTGCTGCCATTAAAAAAACTGGAACCCTCGCCCTCAAGGCCGGTCAGAAACTTGTAAAGCATTTGCCCCATAGCGTAAGCGTCAATGGCGGGATCTGCAGGCACACCATATTCTTTGCCTTGAAGACTATCAATGGCCTCTGGTGATGTGTAGTCTTCATGACAGCAGGACACCTTCTCGCCAACCCTGGCTGATTCTCCGAAGTCCAGCAATTTTACGTGCTTTGAGCCAGTATCAAACAGAAAGTTGGAGGGTTTAAGGTCAGCATGAATAATATCGTTCTGATGGGCGTGGTTAACCGCTTTGAATTTTTGATGTTCCAGAAATTTAAAGGCGTTGAAAAGTTCTCCGGCAGGCAGTAAAGAATCGCTGAGCTTGTTGGTGATTGAGCCGAGCTCCGATCCATTCAATAGTTCGTAAATCAGACCGTCACGATCGGGCTCAGAGACGGTGCCAAGATAGTGAACAATGTTTGGATGGGTAGGCATGGCTTCCATGATTCTTTGTTCATTTGTCAGGCTGAACTCTCCTCGAACCGTTTTCAAGGCAGCACTTCTAATCTGTCCGGATTCATCTTCCTGAATAACTTTATGAATTGTGCCAAACCGACCGGTACCTATGGCTTCATCTTCCGTATGAAAAGGTTGTGTGCTATCCAGCACTTCACTATTTCCGACCTCAGAGCTGGAGAATGCCTCCTTACTTGTAACATCAGTGGATTTAATACTGTAACTTGAGAGTGGGGAGGTTTGAGAGTTGTATCCCGAATCATTATGCTCCCCGAGATAGGGGCTTTGAGAAGAGTGTGGCTCTATGGATTTTCCAAGCCACTCTTTAGAAGGTTCGGAGATAGAAGGTTCGGGCGAGTTGAAGGGGCTGGGTTCCTGCTTTACCTCCAAATCGGTATTGGGCGTTATTTTCACTATATTGATTCCATTCATTAACGTTAATAACCATGAGTTCATTGGCAGCTATCGGTGTGTATTGATCAAGCAAACTGCAGTTGAAAATAAAGTGCTGCTAACTCTGCTTTCTGATTTAATCAATTCGATTAGTCGTCGTTGTGTCCTGCAGAATAGCCGAGCATGAAGACGATAGCCTATTGCAGGCCTCAAAAACCATAAAAGTGAACCATCCGAATGACTGGACGATTTTACCCCATTGGCACACCAGGTACGCCCTGGAGTGATGCGGAAAAGGCTGAATGGCTGGCGTCAGTGACGGTTAAGCGTAGCTATCTTGAAGAAGTTATGGATAAAGTGTTGGCACTTAGTGATCAGTTTGAACTGATTCAATACGGCGCTTTGAGTATTAACCCTGAACGGTTTCCATTGTACGCATTAAAAAGCAAGAGATGGGACAGCAGCAAGCCAAGTGTGTTGATTACTGGCGGTGTACATGGCTATGAAACCAGTGGTGTACAAGGTGCAATTAAGTTTGCTAAAACCAGCGCAGCTAAGTATGAGAGCCATTTTAATTTACTGATTGCTCCCTGTGTCAGCCCCTGGGGATACGAAGTGATTAATCGTTGGAACCCGGAAGCGGTAGATCCCAACCGATCTTTTGTAGAAAACAGCCCTTCTGAAGAGTCCGCAGCTCTGATGACGCTGGTGGCTGAATACGACAATGACTTTTTGGTGCATTTCGACTTGCACGAAACCACCGATTCTGATGAAGACGAATTCCGCCCAGCACTGGCTGCCCGAGATGGGAAAGACTACGAACCGGACATTGTCCCCGATGGTTTTTATCTGGTAGACGACAGTGATAATCCTCAGCCTGCTTTTCAAAAGGCGATGATTGATGCTGTCAGGAATGTGACACACATTGCGCCACCGGATGGGAATGGCATGATTATCGGTTCACCGGTAATTCAGGAAGGGGTTATTCAGTATCCGGTGAAAAGCCTTGGTCTCTGTGCCGGTATGACTCATTGCACCTATTGCACGACTACAGAGGTTTATCCGGACAGCCCAAAAGCCACGGATGAACAATGCAATGATGCGCAGGTGGCTGCGGTAGCCGCAGGCCTTGATTATATTATTGGTCAGGGGGATTAACAAAACAGATACTCGTTATGAGTAATTTTCAAGTGATATAAAACGAACGTTTAGTTAGTATTGCGCAACTTTGTAAAGGTTATGCCGGTGTTTGATAAAGAAAACCGGCGCTTTCTACTGTCATATGACGATAGAAAGAGGGAACAGGGTGAAACTCCCTGACTGTACCCGCAACTGTAATGGAAGAGCTTTAAATCATACGCCACTGGTCTGAACAGGCTGGGAAGGCGATTATAAGCAATGAGGCCAGAGTCAGGAGACCTGCTTTTACAAAGCCCATAATGATAAACCGGGCGGGTAACCTGGCGGTTGGGGGAATGAATTTTAGCGTTCAACTTTGTGTGAACGCTCACTTCTCTTTGCACTGAGCTGATTGGTTCAGTGCCCGCGTATGCCGTCCTGAGTATTCGATATTCACTCAGGTACACCATGAACAAAAATGACTTGGCTATTTTAATGATCATCCGCTCCTGGTTAGTTGCGGTTTGTCTGATATTTTCCGGGCTTGTTCAAGCTAATGAGTTTTCTCGTTGTGTCACCGATATGAGTGGCCGTCAGGTTTGCCTCAAAACCAGCCATCCAAACATCATCAGCCTTTCTCCAGGATCGACAGAATTGTTGTTCGCTGCCGGTGCCGGAGGTCAGATGATTGCTGTGGATGAGCACAGTGATTACCCATCAGTCGTTGAACAACTGCCTTCTATTGGTGGATTCCCCGTGATCAATGTGGAAGCCATTGTTGGTATGAAGCCGGATTTGGTGGTGGTTTGGGTCGGTGGTGATTCTCCGAAAGTGGTGAAGCAGTTGGAGTCTTTGGGGGTAAATACTTTCCATTTAAATGCGGTGGATTTTTCAGGCATAGAACAGGCGATTCTAAGCCTGGGAAAAATTTTGGGCACTGAAAAGCAAGCAGAGCAATCGGTTAGTACTTTCAGAGCACGGTTATCAAGCCTTGAGAAAACGTTTAGTCAGCTGGAGCCTGTGACGGTTTTCTATGAGGTTTGGCGCTCACCATTAATGACCGTTGGTGACGGGATTTTAATAAACGACGTTATATCACTGTGTGGTGGTAACAATGTTTATGGTGATCAGGATCAGAAAATCCCCAAAATTGGCATCGAGTCTCTGATCATAAGAAACCCTCAAGCCATCATTGGCTCAGCGCCTCAGGGAGACACGCCGGAAACCCGCCGTGAAATGAAACGATTCTGGGGGCAGTGGGAAAACCTTCAGGCAGTGAGAACCGGTCAACTGTTTTCAGTACCCAGCGACCTCATCTCCAGAACCTCGCCACGAATACTGGATGGGGCAGAAATACTCTGTCGTCAATTACAGGAAGTTCGCAGTCGTCAGCCTGCAGCGGTAAACAATAAAAAAGCAAACTAGTCTCTATTCAGGTAGACCAGTTTTCATGATCTTAAAATGGATAAACAAATAATGTCTTTTAATCCATCTGCAAACTTTATTCGCACAGGTCTGTCATTGGCGGTTGCTGTAATGTCTTATTCTGCCACGGCGCAGGAAGTGCACAAACTGGAAAAGGTTATTGTGACTGCAACTAGAACAGCGCAGACCGTTGATGAAACTTTGGCACCGGTGACGGTGATTGACCGGGAAGAGATTGAGCGGATGCAAACGGTAACTGTTGTCGAGTTATTGAATCAGGCTGCTCCGGGGGTACAAGTTACATCTAATGGTGGACCCGGGAGTAACTCAGGAGTTTATATTCGGGGTACAAAAACGGCTCAGACCCTCGTTCTTTTAAATGGTCAGAAAACTAATACCGCCAATTCAGGCTCTGCTCCTTTGGAGTTTATTGATCCAGGTCAGGTAGAGCGTATTGAGATAGTTCGAGGGCCCAGGTCATCGCTTTATGGCGCTGATGCTGTTGGCGGTGTTATCAATATTATTTCAAGAAAAGGAAGTGGAGCTCCCAAAGTGTCAGTCAAGGCAGGTGGTGGTAGTCGAAAAACGGGTGAATACGCCATTAATATTGGTGGTGAACGTAATGACGTTAGATTTAATCTTGGCGGACGCTTGCTTGAAACTCAGGGCTATGACCGTACCACTGAAGGTCAAGGAACTAATCAGGATGATGACGCCTACAGGAACAAGTCTCTCTCTGGAACTCTGTCAAAAGACTTTGATAACGGTATAGAAGGTGGAGTGAACTTTACTTATTTTACAGGTAAGTCCGAATATGATGGGTATGGTATTTCAGATCACTTGGAGTCGCAGTTCACTGAAAGAATGGTCAGTACTTATCTTTCAAAAAACATAACTGATGTCTGGAGCGCCCGTATAGAGGGAGGATTTGTTAAAGATGAGCGTAAAGAGCTTGATCACGGTGTGAAAAAGAATTTTGCTGAAAATAAAAACTATTCCCTAAGTTGGTTGAATGATGTGGTTTGGGCAGATAATCAGTTGTTAACCGCTGGTATTGATTACAGTAAAGACAGGGTTGCGAGTGATGCTACCTATGTGGTTGATGATCGAGATAACAAGGCTGTATTCGCACAAAATCAAACATTTTTCGCTGGTAGTGATCTACAGTTGAGTGGTCGCTACGATGACAATGAAGCTTTTGGTGGACAATGGACTGGCGGCGCTTCTTGGGGGTTCGCTCTACCAGAGCAGATGAGACTTATTGCGTCTTATAGTACAGCCTTTCGTGCACCAACCTTTGGAGATATGTACAGAGAGTCACTTGGTTTTTACTCAAGTATTCCAAACTTAAATCTTAAGGCAGAACACTCAAAAAATGCAGAGCTCGCGCTAACTGGCCAAGTTGGCAATGTTGGTACTTGGTCGTTTAATGTTTACCAGAATAGTATGGACGATATGCTCTCTTCTGTAGAAGTTCGCCCCCGTACTTATCAGACGATTAATATCGATAAAGCTCGAATTCGTGGTGTCGAATTTGAATTTAGTACTCAAATAAAAAATATAAACGTTAGCACAAACTTTACCTATCTGGATCCTGAAAATCGCTCCGGTAAGAATAAGGGTAAAAAGCTCCACTATAGAGCTCAAAAGCTCGCTGCGCTTAATTTGGATAGAGATTTTGGGCGCTGGGCGATTGGTGGTACGTTAAAAGCTCAGGGTAAAATTTGGACTAACCCTGAAAATACTAAACAAATTCCTGGATATGGGACGTTTGACCTTAGGGCAATGGTGAAACTGTCAACCGACACCAAGATGCAATTCAAAGTTAATAATCTGTTTGATAAGAAGTATGAACCTGTTACAGGTTATCAAGGAGAACCCCGAGGCGTATTCGCAACCATAATCTGGTCCCCAGAAATATAATTCATCTGTACCAGCTAACTCGCCTCAGTCTCCTTCATAGGTTTGAGTGCAGTTAGCTTGTCTATTAATTATATTCCTTAGCGTCGGCTATAAACATTTCCGCTAATGGGGTGATCAGCGAAGTCTTTATTGTCGGAGCTTTAATACACGTAATATCAGCATATTCTTCAGTATCTTCTGACTCTTCAGAAATGGTATCCAGAGAGCGGTTAACCTGCGCTTTAACGTTTTCTGCGACGGTAATTTTTTTCTTGGTCAGGCTTATATAGTGCAGGCGATTTTCAATAGGAATGCCGCCAAGTGTAAGGATTTTCATCTTTTGGCACTGTTCCAATGTGTTAAAGCGTTGTGACAGCTGATCACGATCTCCTTTCGTTTCAAGTGATCGAGAGTGATTCTGTGCCCTTGTATGGCAGTGTTGAAGCGTTGCTCTATCCATTCAACTCAAACTTATATTTTAATCGGGAAAAGAAAACTAGACTGGCTGATAGAGAAAAAGTTTCTGGAAAAGAGGTTTTAATCAATGACATTGAAATATTCTGGCGATATTAGGGAGCTTTGTTACCCCTTTATCTACGAAGAATCTCCCCTGTGCGACTACGAAATCATCACCGATGAACTCTGTGCCACGTTAGGTGGTGTGATTTCTGAGCTGGAGAATGATGAGCGTTTTGCAGATATTTACGATTTTCTAGATAAACTGCAACCCAGAATCTTCCATATGAACGGCTCCATCCGTGGTAAACAGGCCATTTTTGAAGAGCAAATACAATGGTTAGCGGAGCATTTTGATCATTATCAGAAAGAGATTGCCGGTCAGCTGAATGGCTTTGTTCTGCCTAGAGGTGGGCGCCCTGTGCAGCTATTACATAGCTGTCGTTCATTATCCAAAAAGGCGGTACGTGAGTTGGTCAATGTCGACAAACACGGTATTAAAGTTCCTGATGAGCTTCATCGGTTTGGCAACATGTTGTGCAATTTGTTCTTCCGCTTGACCGTGGTGATTAATCGGCGATTGGGTGTTGTTGAGCCTGAATATGAAAGCCTAAGCTATATTCTCAAGCCACCTTCGAAGAAAACAATGTAGATACCATCTCTCACTATCAGCCTCAAGTACTTTGGGGCTGATATTCACTCTGATGTTTCACAACACCAAAGCAAATCTGTACAAGCTTCCGCATTGCCGCTCCGATCGCTTGCATTTTTGTCTTCCCATTAGACAGCAGTCGTTGATATTGAGCTTTTATATCAGGGTTATGTTGAATGGCGACCACTGCTGCCATATACAGCTTGGCTCTGATATTAGCGGGACCGACTTTACTTAAATGACTTCGCCCTTTCTGCAGTCCTGACTCCCTGAGCTTGGGAACCAAGCCAAGATAAGCAGCGACTCCGCTCGCGCTCTTAAAATCACGACTGTGGATAACAGAGAGCATGAGCCTGGAAACTACTGGACCTACACCCTGAATAGTTTGCATTAACCTGCGATCTTTTTTCAGATGTGGAAATTGATCAATATGGTCATTAATCTCTTGTTCTACTCGGTTTTTCTCGACTTTTAGCTCGCCGATCATTTTGTGCAGCGAGGCTATAACCACGTCTGACGAGTTGGATATTTCTGCTTTCTCGAGTCGATTTAGCTCTCTGAGTAAATCAGATTCCAATGCTTCCAGTCGAGACAGCATAGACTTCAACTTACGAATCTCATCAGGCTCTGGCTGCCATAATTGAAGACCGTTTTGATAACCAAATCTAGCGAGAACAGCACTGTCTTTCTTGTCAGTTTTCTGAAGCACTCCAAGCCCTTTGGCAAAATTTCTTACTCTTGCCGGGTTCGCAACATTCACCAGAAAACCAGCATTATGCAGGTAATAAGTGAGAGCTTCATGGTATACACTGGTTGCCTCCAGAACGACGTACACCTCTTCAGGCTTAGCCTTGATATTGTTCAATAACCACTGACCAAGCTGCTGATGACCTTTAGCAGTGTTATCAAATACTCTGGTCTTTACCTTGTTATTCTCTGGATCACGCAACCACAAGCAATCCAGTTTATTCTTGCTAACATCGACACCAACGTAATAAATCATCTCTCATTAGCCTTGTACATGCGACATCACTGCAGAGCAGGTGTCTGGATACCATCCAACATTTAGAGATAGAGCAGGTTCAGGGATTTATCTACACCACAACATCAAATAGCGTTAAGGTCGGTAACAATCTCACTGAACCTGTGGGAACCTGGATAGCTAATCAAGATTCCCTGAGAGATACAAGGTCGGTAACCCGAAAGGGTTGCCGACATTGGTATGGGGAAGTCGGTAAGTCTTTTAGGATTACCGACCTTCAAGATATCAGTGATTACCAATCTTCCGGTAGTTAAATCCTTTGAAGCTGATCTTGTAGAGTAGTGAATAAATCACAGGCAAGACAATCAGCGTCAGTACGGTAGCAAAACCAAGGCCAAAGATAATGGTCACCGCCATGGATTTGAAGAATGCATCAAACAACAGTGGAATCATACCCAGCATCGTGGTCAGCGCAGCCATACAAACCGGACGTAAACGACTGACAGACGCATGAAAAATTGCTTCGTGCTCTTCCCAGCCTTCTTCCAGCTCCAGCTTGATCTGTTCCACCAGAACAATGCCGTTTTTAATCAACATCCCAGATAGGCTAAGAAGCCCCAGTAATCCCATAAAGCTGAACGGTGTGTTCAGCACCAGCAAGCCGGCAACGACACCAATGAGCGCCAGAGGAACCGTACACCAGATAGCAAGCGGCTGTCGTACGGTATTGAACAGGAACACCGTGATCAGGAACATGGCCAGATAACCCATGGGGATGGATTTGAAGACTGCACTCTGGGCATCGCTGGACAACTCATAAGCTCCACCCCACTCAAGGCTGTAACCTTCTGGTAATGGAATTGCTTCGATTTTTGAGCGTACCTTCTTAAACACACTGTCGGTGGTTTCATCGCTCAGCATGATCGGGTCCGCCATCACAGATAGCATACGTTTACGATCACGACGGATAATCAGTGGGTTTTCCCACTCGGTATCAAAGCTGGAAATGGCTTGAGTGATTGGCACAAAGCTTTGATGGTCCGCACTCCAGACCTGCAAGTCAGTAATACTGTCGGCATTCAGTCGTTCAGTTTCCGGAGCCTGAACCACCAGTGGCATCAACTGACTGCCTTCGCGATAAATACCAACCTGACGACCACTGAAGTTGACCAACAGCGCATCATCCAGCGCCTGTTTGGAAATACCACTGCGACGTGCACTGGCTTCATCAATATGTGGGCGAACAAGGCTCACCTGATTACGCCACCCATGTCGTACATGTACGGCGGTGGGTTCATTGTTCAGTATTGTTGCCGCCTGCATAGCCAGAGATCTTAGTACTTTAGGATCTTCACCATAAAAGCGTGCTTCAATTTCTGCGGGTGCTGCCGGGCCGTTTTGCATCAGTTTAATGCGATATTCCACATCGCCGTACTGTTCTTTGAGAATGCTTTCCATGGGAGGGATCAGTGCATCAATCGTCTCCAAATCTTCCGCTGCGATGATCAGCTGACCATAACTGGTGTATTGCTTTTCTGGCTGATAAGGAAGAATAAAGCGCTGGGCACCCATACCCATGACGGACGTGACATTTTTCACTCCGGGCATGGTGAGGACTTGTTTCTCAAAGGTTGCCAACTCCGCTGCAGTTGCCCGGATATCACTGCCTTCGGGCATCCAGAAATCCACAAAGAAGATAGGCGTGTTGGATGGTGGGAAAAACACGTTTTTCACAGAACCAAAACCGACAATCGCAATCACCAGCGCCAACAACGTTAAGCTGATGGTGGCTGGACGATGTTTCAGCGCAAAATTCAGCAGCTGTTTGTACAGGGTAAACAAGGCGCCTTGATAAGGATCAACAGCCGGTGCATGTTCATCCTCTGTCGCATTTTCATAACCCTTGAATAATATGTTGCAGAAGAAGGGTGTCAGGGTAATCGCCGTAACCCAGCTCAGCATCAGAGAAATTAAGAGTACTTGAAACAGAGAGAGGCAGAACTCACCGGTGGAGTCATCAGACAACCCGATGGGAGCAAAGGCCATAATGGCAATGACGGTGGCGCCTAACAGCGGCCACTGGTTCAGTTGCACTACGCGCTTAGCTGCTTGCATCCGGGTCATACCCCGTTGCAGGCCAACCTGAATGCCTTCGGTAATAACAATGGCATTATCAACCAGCATACCAAGAGCGATAATCAGTGCACCCAGCGAGATTAACTGTAAATCAATACCCAGTGCCTTCATCACAATAAAGGTGCCGGAGATGGTCAGTAGCAACACCGCACCCATCAATAGGCCGGCGCGAACACCCATAGCTAATAGCAGCACCACGATGACAATAACGATGGCTTCTACCAGGTTGATCAGAAACCCGTTAACGGATTCGGAGACCGTGGCCGGTTGGTCGTACACTGTCGTTAGTTCAATGCCTAGAGGTTGCTCAGAGGTCAGTTCGTTGAGGCGTTGTCTAACACTTTCACCAACATCCACCACATTGACGCCGGAGCCAAAGGAAATACCCAGAGAAAGGGCTGGCTTGCCGTTGGAGGTGTACATGCTGTCCGGCGTGTCGTCATAGTCACGACGGACAGTGGAAATATCACCCAGGCGAACCAATTGTGAGCTGCCGGGCGGGCTAATGATTAGCTGCTCAAGTTCTTTAACATGGTTGAATTCGCCGGTAGGGTGAATGCGAATAGAGCGACCTTCAACCAGCATATTGCCAGCATTAGACACGACATTCTGATTTTGAATCAGGGAGAAAATCCAGGCAGGGTCGATGCCCAGACTGGCCAGTTTCGCCTGAGACATTTCAACGACAACTTCTTCCTGTCGTATACCCGCAACGGTGACTTTTTTAACGTCTTCTACCAGCACCAGCTCGCGCTTCAGATAGTCAGCGTAGTTTTCCAGGTCTCTCGGGGTATAACCATCACCGGTAATGTTGAACAGCATGCCGTAGACATCGCTGAAATCATCAACGACAACGGACGGATAAACACCCGGTGGCATACCGCCCTGGGCATCATTGATTTTTCGACGCACTTCGTCCCAGATCTGAGGTAGTTCATCAGAAGGGTACTGTTCTTTCATTTCTACCATGATCTGGGAGCGACCATTGCTACTGATGGAGTCAATGTTTTTCACATACTCCAACTGTTGTATGGCTTCTTCCAATGGCAGGGTGACTTCTTCTTCCACCTGTTCCGGTGATGCGCCGGGATAGTGAGTGATAACCATCGCCTGTTTGATGGTGAACTCAGGGAACTCCAGCTGACCAAGCCCAAAAAAGGAAATACCGCCTCCGACCAGCAGGATGGCAACAAACATCCAGCTAATCACACGATGGGATATGGAATACTCAGCAATATTCATGGATTACAGTCCCCGTTCTTTTTTCAGGGGCTTAACTTTCATACCACCGTGCAGCTGGCTGAGCCCGGCAGTGACAATGCGGTCTTGTGGGCTGAGGCCCGCGGTGATTTGTACACCGGCCTGAGTGATGCGGCCGACAGTGACGTCAACGGGTGTGATGGTTTGAGTTGATGGATCAAATTTCCAGACCACTGTCTTATTGTCGGCGTCGTTTTTACCCACCGCGGAAACGGGCACGACGACATAACCTGGTGCACTGCTTGTGTCCATGATTTGAGCAAGATCGATGATGATCGTGGCAGTCATGCCTGGCAGGATATTCAGGTTGGCCGGAGCGGTTCGGGTGAAGATGACTTCATAACTCTGAGAGCCAGGAGATACCCGTGTCGCATGTTCTTTATAGCTGACTGGATACTCCTGCCCGGGAGCGCCAGGGAACGTGGCTACCGGCTGGTAGTTTGGATCGACGGAATCTTTATTGACATGGGAGACAATGCTTTCCGGGATTTGAATGCTGATGTCGAGGCTGTCATTGCTCTGCATGACCAAGACCGGTTGCTGAGCCTGCACTTGCTGGTGGGCTTCAGCCACGGTTTGTGCGACACGACCACTGAATGGCGCACGCAGTGTCGTGTAATCCAATTTGTCACGGCTTAGCTTGAGAGCCGCTTCGGCGGATTTCAGCTTGGCGCTGGCTGTATCGTAACTGGACTGGGAGATGACTTTTTTCGTCAGCAGTGATTTTGCACGATCAAACTCCGCTTTCGCTAGCTCAAAATTGGCCTGACGATCTTGAAGTTCGTTGCGAATGTCGCGGTCATCCAGATAAGCAAGTATCTGACCTTTAGATACATCGTCACCTTGCTTGACTACCATTTTGGAAATTTGGCCAGGGATTCGGAAGGAGATTTCTGCTTCTTCCGTCGCAGTCACTTTACCGGGGAAATATCGAAGTTGTTGCTGGGTCGGATCAGTGACTTCAAACAGTTTAACGGGGCGTACGACGGCTTCTTGTGCAACGGGTTCATCGTTATTGCAGCCCTGGAGTAGCACAGTGGCCAGTACCAGAAAAAGCGTAATGGTTGCTTTACCAGCAGATGAGGGGAGGTTCATCTAATGTCAACTCCTTAAGTGTCTATTAATAAGTGTCTATTAATAATTGCTAGTGAATAAGTTCGGAAATCATCGTTTCCGCCTGAACTTTGCAGCTGGCGACTAACGCGGGGGAGAATTCCAGGGTCCAGCCCCAGCCTCGAAGGTACTTTTCAAGATTGATGGCGAGCAGATTCAAGCCACGATCCTTGTGAAAAGAGGGCTGTTTCAGGCCAAAGCCTGAAAGACTGATTCGGTACAATCCTTCACTCATGCTCCAGAGACCCATAAGGATGTCTGTAATCGTGCCATCGTGCTTTGATGTCATCAGACTTGGATTGTCGGGTAATAGTTCCACAAGGAGCGCTTCTACTTTTTGAGCAACGCAATGACAAATGTCGTCTAATGCTTGAGCTCTTTTCTCTGAAGCTCTTGTCCAGATATCCGGGTTCATGGCCAGTTGGCGCAGGAAGAAGTAGTGAGGGTCTCTGGCATCACTGAGCCAGTTGGCAATAATCACCGTTAATAAGCGCTCTGTCGGTGCCATGGTGGACGTCAGGATTTTCTGAAACGTTGCCTCTACTTGTCCAGCCACAGAGGTGGCGCAGCCCAGTAGCAAATCTTCCTTGCTGGAAAAGTGGGAGTACACCGTGCCCATGGAATATTGTGCATGTTTTGCTACTTCCGACATTTTCAGCTCCATAAACCCTTTTTGCTTCAGCAGTTCGAGGGTGGATTGAATGATGTCGGATTCACGCTGAGCCCGTTTGTCGGATGCAGCCATGATGAGGTACCGGTAATTGTCAGTGGGCAAGAATAAAACGTTTTCGAACGATAGTCGAACAGTAGTCGAATAATATTCGAATTTAGTTTTCCTTTCTGGATTGGAGTACGGGATTTCGTATAAATAAAGCAGAAAAACAGCCGAAAACAATAACTTGCCCCTTTTTTCTGGTCAGCCTGGTTGATTGTTGTTTTTCTGGAGGAATAGATGTTGCTTGTCGTGGTTTATGCCTGCTGTATCGTTTTGATTACCTCTTTTTTATCCTTGTTGGAATCTTCAATTGTCGCGATCAATGAGCTGAGATTGGTCACCATCCTGCATCGGCGGCCAGAACGAAAAGAGACGCTTCAGAAAGTCTTTCGGAAAAAAAGGGAGCACTTATCGTCCATTGTTTTGTTAAGCACCATGGTAAGCATTTCTGGCAGTACCTTCCTGGGAGCGCTGGCAGCAAAGGAGTTTGACGATTTATGGCTGGCTGCGTTCACGGCGATTCTGGCTTATGTGATGATGGTGTTTGCCAAGGTGCTGCCCAAACTGATTGCTGTGCAGGTGGCTGACCGGGTGCTTGTGCGTTGGTGTGGGCTGATTCACTGGATTTATCTTCTGACGAGGCCTGTTCTACAGCTGGCGCTGGTTTGGTTGCATGTGTTGCCAACACCCACCGCTGTGGTTCGAAGTGGTGATGAGTTGCAGAGTATCATCCGTCATTACAACAAAAAGGGGTTGATTGGTAAGCGGCAGCGAAAGCTGGCAGAAGCGGTGTTGACCTCTCATCGAAGGCATCTGGCTGAATTGATTGAACAGCCATTTGCTCCGAATATTTGTTTACCGTTTAATGCCACTGTTGAGTCGATAAGAGGTATTCTTCAGGCCTCCCCTTGCAAGCGGTATATTGTGCTTCGGGACAATAAACCGTCAGGCATTGTGCTTTATCGTCACTTGGCCCGGTGTCTGGTGAACAATGAAGGCGAAACGCTGGTTAATACGCTTGTTCGTGATGCGGTGAATCTTGATCCGGAAGCCTCTCTCCATGAAGCAATGAAAGCATTACAGAAGAGTGGAACCTCTATGATTCTAATTGCGGGTGATACGGTGGAGAGTACCCGGATTATTACCGCGAAAATGTTATATCAGGCGTTGTTGCGGTACGGTTGATCGTTCATTTGGAGAATGGGCGAGCCTGTTTTTTACAGTAAGTAGCCGGTAGCTTGAGCCGTTATTTTAATGGCGTAGGCAAAATTCAAGTGAATATTCTTGATAATTATTTCTTTAAGGTCTAAATATTCAGTGACTTTTTTTGACTTTTTTTGACTTTTTCAGGTCTAACTCATGCAATGTTAATAACATGAGGACTCATAATGACTTCGGGAATTAATCCTAACGTAGGTACACCGGCAGCATACACGACTGATTCGACGCAGAGCGCTGTAGCTGAGGGTGGTGATGGCAATCAAAGCGCGGATGGAAGTATAGAAAGTATTCCTGATTCGAGACCTTCTTCTCCTGTTCCGGGGTATGATGACAGTGTAAACCCTCAGACCTTGAAGGTGGGAGAGCTTAAAATTGCCAGTGTAGAAGATGCGGAGCCTCGGATGACTGCAGATGCTGACAATGAGGAAATTGACAAGTCAGATAGTGCCAGTACTGCAAGTCAAGATGGGTCTGTAGGAGGTACAAATGATAGTGATGGGGGAGAGCTCGACAGCGCTAGCGGAACAGATACATCTGTAAAACAAGGAGAAGCGGCAGTCAGTAATGAAGCAGCAAAAAATGGAGCAGCCAAAGAGGATTGTGAAAGCTCAGATACCGGCGAAGAGGCTAAGGAGGGCGTTGAGTCAGGTTCTACAGCTGCAGCAGCCCCCGCTGTCTCTGATGGAGTGTCATCTGACTCAGAGAGTGAGGAGCCACTGGCTGAATAAATTCCACTCTAGTGATTGATGGCCTTAGAAAAAAAGGCTTAATTCTGGCGTATAGATATCGAGTGGTAGCAACTGAATGCATCCACTCGGTTGATGTTTTTCGAAATCATTAGAGTTAAATGAACACTTGGTAATGAAAGTAAGTGGTTTCAACGGGACACCGTGCCCCTTCCTGCGTATACTTTCGTGCGTTTAGTATTTCACGTATCGAACCCTTCCTATGACAAAGATCCTCGAAACTGATGTAGTGGTAATTGGCGGCGGTATTGCTGGCCTTTGGTTATTTCGTACCCTTAATACTCTTGGCTACAAAGCGATATTGCTGGAGCAGGGGTCTCTGGGAGGCGGGCAGACGATCAAGTCCCAGGGCATTGTTCACGGTGGCACCAAATACACATTAACGGGCCAGTTGACCAATGCTTCTCAGGCCATTGCCAGTATGCCAGATCGTTGGCGCAATGCGTTGGCTGGTCATGGTGAAGGTGCGGATCCAGATTTAAGTTCCGCCAGTATTTTATCGAACTTCCACTATCTGTGGTCTCCCGGTGATTTGGGGTCCAGAATGACTTCCTTCTTTGCCAGCAAGGCATTAAGAGGGCGTGTGGATGTGCTGAAAAAAGATCAGTTCCCCGACATTTTTAAACACGACGGCTTTCGTGGAAAAGTGTATCAGCTGAATGAAATTGTGTTGGATATTGCCACGGTCACCAAGGTATTAACGGCCGGCCTGGAAGATAGGATCATTCAGGTTGACTGGAGTGAGCAGGGCAACGCCACGTTAAAAACCGGTGACACCGGTGACATTGATGCGGTTGAACTGACTGATAATACCGGAGAGCGCATTACTTTAATTGCAAAACGATTTGTGCTGTCTGCTGGCGAAGGTACTCAGGGGTTACTGAACCGCTGGGGAATAAATGAGCCCAAAATGCAGGTGCGTCCTCTGCAAATGGTGATGGTTCGTCATACTCACCCAGAACCGATTTATGCCCACTGTTTAGGCACCACACCGCTGCCGAGAATCACCATTACCAGTCATCCGGATAAAGATGGCAAATGGGTTTGGTATCTTGGAGGCGGAATCGCTGAGGATGGCGTAAAACAATCTGCAGAAGCGTTGATCGCCACGGCAAAAAAAGAAATGAAAGCGCTGTTGCCCTGGGTGGATTTAGATCAGGCCGAATGGGCGACACTGCACGTTAATCGAGCGGAACCAAAGCAGAACCGCCTGCTGCGTCCTGACGCCGCGTTCTGTCAGCCAGTTGGCAATGGTATTGTGACCTGGCCAACCAAGCTGGCACTGGCTCCGAACTTGTCCGATGAAGTGGTTAAGATGCTGAAGGATGCAGATATACAACCATCGACTGATGATTTCGCGGTGCCGGGAACGTTTACCCAACCAGAGATTTGCCCGAACTTCTGGCAAGACAGTTTCAAGGATTAAACATGATGCAGGTACTGCCAACACATAAAATTGCCGGCACAGATATTGAAGTCTCTCCCCTTGGTTTTGGTACGGTTAAGCTGGGGCGGGATCAGGGCGTAAAATATCCGGAGCATTTTACCATTCCTGATGACCGGGAAATGCTGGAATTATTAAAGTTGGCACAGGGTTTTGGTATTAATCTTCTGGATACGGCACCGGCCTATGGCAACAGTGAAGAGCGCCTTGGTCAGCTGTTTGCTAAAGATCATTCACTGCGTCAACAGTGGGTGATCTGCAGTAAGGTCGGTGAAGAGTTCGATGATGGTGAATCCTGGTTCGATTTTACGGAACAGTATATTCGCAAGAGTGTTGAGCGTAGTCTGAAGCGATTAAATAGCGATGTGATCGAACTGATGCTGGTGCACTCCAGCGGCGATGATGTGAATATTATCGAACAAACCGGATGTCTAGAGGTGTTGGCTGCGCTGAAGAAGGAAGGCAAAATTCGGGCTTCAGGCATGTCCACCAAAACCGTTGAGGGTGGCATTCTTGCTCTGAAACAGTCCGATATAGCTATGGTGACCTATAACCTCAATGAGCAGGGTGAGAAGCCTGTGTTGGATTATGCGCAGGAAAACGACAAAGGTATTTTAGTGAAGAAAGCTTTTGCCAGTGGTCATGTCTGTCTTTCTGGGCAGAATTCGGTACTGGAAAGTCTCAAGTTGGTTTTCTCGCACACTGCGGTTTCTTCTGCCATTGTTGGGACCATTAACCCAACGCACCTCCGGCAGAATGTGGAGATGTTTTTACAGTCATGTAAAATTTGACAGTTTGGAGCTTGGCCGCTGTATGTATTTGTTCAGCATGATCAATACTTTCTGATCATGCTGTTGAATTTACAAGTTCAGTTTACATGGGGTCAGATAGTGCAATAATAGGATCAAGCTATTGACGTTTTATAGGTAGTCATTATTAAGTCAGTTTGTGTGTTTTTTTCTGAAGTCCGTTGAAAACGACTAAGTTGACCTTGTAAATCAAGGTTGGACTTTTCGAGTTTGGCTTTTTCTTCTTCAAGCTCCTCAATGCGTGCTGTCAGCTTCTTTTTATTATTGCCATCAGCGGCTTTTTCGCTTGCTTTCTGATCGGGGGCGCTTGCTTTACTGAAGATTTCTTTCCAGTTGAATTTCTTCAGATTTGGTTTTAATGTGACAGGCTTTACTTCTTTAAATTTCTGCGCAACGGTATAGTGCTGCCATAAATTAACAAGCTGCAGAGCCTTGTTATTAGGCTTTAATTGTAGTTCAGTCTGGATTTGGTTAAGCCACTGTAAAAGTTTAGGGTAGGTTTTTCTAAGCTTATTTATGGCGATGTCCTTTTTCAAAGGAAAGAATAAGTCTGATCCATAACGATGGACACAACGTTCTGAAAAAGCGACAGTATTTAACCAGTCCGTCTCAGATATGCCTATTTCCTCTAGTTCTGGAGTCCAGCAGGTGGTCTGCAGAAGCTGATTAGGGATATTCAATAGTCCAGCTATTTTGAATATGAAATCGAGATCAGGAACGCCGCCTCTAGGTATAAAACCATTCCATGATTTTTCGGGAGAATATTGGTTAGCGCCTGAGTTAAAGGGGGGGGGGAGTATTGGATCAGGCGATGGAAGCTTTTCTGTCTTTTTTTTACTGGCAAGTGACTGCCAGTCAAATGTAGTGTTAACGACCTTGCCAGAATTAGTCTCACATAAATAGAATGCGGTTAGGTAGTCAAGGGTGCTGGCAATATTTGGATTACAATCACAACGATGTGTTTTCTCTGGAAGGTCTTGCAGCCATTGATATAGCTTGGGTTGCGTCAGGAGTAGATGGTCATCCCAAAGGTCAGGATTATCATTCCTGAACGAAATTACGTTTTCGCTAAGAAATTTTTGAAAACTCTCTATGAACAGGCGATCCGGATAAGCGAATTGTTGTCCGATCAGCTCGGCATTGGCCATCGTTATATCAAGTTTTTTGAGAACTACTTTTAAGGCAGTTTGATATGAAGGAAGGCGGGGGTGTTCGGAAAAGGTGGTTGTATCCTGAATAGTGCTGTCGGTAAGGGAATCCAGATTGTTGCCGGGAATCATATCAGCTATTCGCTTTTTTTGGAGGCAGGGCACACAATCTTTGGCCTGAGAGTGGTTATTGATTGTGGCTGGGCTTTCGGCTTTTTCAGGTAGTGTCGGACTATTTTGGTTTATAGCCACAATAGGTGCTGGTTGGACACTGTTTGCAGTAATAGTGGATGCCTCGGTTTTCGCCACTTTCTGAGGTGCAGATTCGGTTTCAGAGTTGCTGTTCAGTGGTCTTTTCAGCGATTTGAGTGTATTTCCACTATTTGTTGTTGCTGAAATAGCGTCTGCTGGTTGTGTAATAGCGAATTGTTGTCCGATCAGCTCGGCATTGACCATCGTTATATCAAGTTTTTTGAGAACTACTTTTAAGGCAGTTTGATATGAAGGAAGGCGGGGGTGTTCGGAAAAGGTGGTTGTATCCTGAATAGTGCTGTCGGTAAGGGAATCCAGATTGTTGCCGGGAATCATATCAGCTATTCGCTTTTTTTGGAGGCAGGGCACACAATCTTTGGCCTGAGAGTGGTTATTGATTGTGGCTGGGCTTTCGGCTTTTTCAGGTAGTGTCGGACTATTTTGGTTTATAGCCACAATAGGTRCTGGTTGGACACTGTTTGCAGTAATAGTGGATGCCTCGGTTTTYGCCACTTYCTGAGGTGCAGATTCGGTTTCAGAGTTGCTGTTCAGTGGYCTTTTCAGCGATTTGAGTGTATTTCCACTATTTGTTGTTGCTGAAATAGCGTCTGCTGGTTGTGTAATGAATGTCGGTTGGTTTGCATACAGAGTGAGTATCTTCGCTTTCGGTTTTTGTGGCGTTGCTGGTAGAGATAGAGTGCTTGGGTTTGCGTAAGTATTATCGGGTGATTGATATCTTGCAGCTGTCAAGCCGGAAATACTTTTATGATGTGTAGCTATGCGCCGATCAGTTAAGTTGTTTTGCGTAGGTGAGCTTAGATTGCTTGCAAACTGATGAAGCGAAGGGGAGGAGCAAGTTACAGCCTTGACTTTCCCATCATAGGATAAAGGTTTTAATTTATTAATGGTAACATTCAGAAGGTGATGTTTATTGCTATTGGATGAGCTTGGAATCATTTATTAGTACTCGAAAATTATTTTTTGATCGAACGATTTAGTATATAAAAATAGCTCCGAATTCATTAAATGTTATTCTAAAATACAGTTTTTATTGTTATTCATAATCTGAGCCTGCGGCTGTTATTCTTACGGGCAGGCTCAGAAAAGGTTGTCAGGCAGGCTGCTGTTCTTTGTCTGTCCGAATTTTATTAACAATGGCTGTCGTTGAGCAGTTTTCCAGAAATGCTAGCACTTTCACTTTACCGCCGTATTCTTTCACGATGGGCGCTCCGACCACTTCATCCAGAGAATAATCGCCACCTTTGACCAGAATGTCGGGCTGAATCGCACGAATCAGATTCTCTGGAGTGTCTTCATCGAAACTCACAACCCAGTCCACCGATTCCAATGCGGCCATAACCGTCATGCGTCGTTCAATAGGGTTGATGGGGCGACCTTCGCCCTTCAAGCGGGTGATGGAAGCGTCTCCGTTCAAGGCTAGAATCAACCGATCCCCTTGTTGACGAGCCTGTTCAAGATAGCCAACGTGACCGGCATGAAGAATGTCGAAGCAGCCATTGGTAAAGACAATTTTCTCACCGTGGGCGCGAGCATCTTCAACAGCAGTCTGCAATTGCTCAAGGGTTACAGCACCGCGCTCTGCACCCAGTTCACGATTCACTTCACGGCGGAGTTCCGGCATCGAAATACTGGCTGTACCCAATTTACCAACAACGATGCCTGCAGCCATATTCGCCAAACCTGCCGCTTGTGGCATTTCACAGCCAGAGGCGAGTGCTGCGGCCAGTACGGAAATAACCGTATCGCCAGCGCCGGTAACATCAAACACTTCTCGGGCTCTGGCGGGTAAATGTACTTCAGACTGGTTCTCACGAATCAGTGTCATGCCGTGTTCGCTGCGAGTAATCAGTAGGGCTTCCAGCTCCAGATCACGAAGCAATTGTTGACCTTTGGAGATAAGCTCCTGCTCTGTACGACAATGACCGACAACGGTTTCGAACTCTTTCAGATTAGGTGTAATCAGTGTTGCGCCGCGATATTGTTCAAAACTGGTGCCTTTAGGATCGACTAGTACTGGAATATTTCGTGCGCGCGCCAATTTGATCAGCTGCTGGCAACCCTGCAGCGTTCCCTTGCTGTAATCAGAAAGAACCACGGCGCCAATATCGTCCAACAATGCGGCGGCTTTGGCTTCAATGATGTCCGGATTAAGACCTACGAACTCTTCTTCGTGGTCCAGCCGAATCAGTTGTTGGTGCTGGGAAATAACGCGTAACTTGGTAATCGTCGGTACGCCAGTAACGCGAACAAAATCACAGAAGATGCCAGCGGCTTCAAGCCTGGACTGAAGTGCATCTGCAGCTTCGTCTTCACCGGTGGCTCCAATAACCCAAGCTGGTGCGCCGAGGGAAGCAATATTCAGCGCCACGTTGCCAGCGCCGCCAGGGCGATCTTCCACTTGCCCCACTTTAACCACAGGAACAGGTGCTTCTGGTGATATCCGCGATGTAGCACCATGCCAGTATCGATCCAGCATGATATCGCCAATAACAAGTACTCTGGCTTGGTCAAAGCGTGGGATTGTGAGTTTCATTCATGGGGTCCGGTAAGTTCAATGTGGGTTTTTTAACATGGATGCAGCAAGTGATAAACCCACGGGAATAAATTCTGGTACTTATATGGGGGCGAACTTGACACTTGAAAGTAGCTTGTAGGGATAAAGAGGGCTGAGTGGGAAAATAGAAAACCCTCAATTCTCAGAGAAAAGAGGGTTGTTCTGGTGATCAGGCGGTCACAGGGTCCAAAATGGGGGCTTCTTCATGGAACTGCATCTTATGCAGCTTCGCATAATGTTCGCCATTGGCCAGCAATTCGCTATGCGTACCACGCTCAATAATCCGGCCTTGTTCCATTACCAGAATACAGTCGGCATTCTCGATGGTTGAAAGACGGTGGGCGATCACCAGCGTGGTTCTGCCTTTCATGATCTCGTTCAGAGCCGCTTGGATATGGCGTTCTGATTCGGTATCGAGAGCAGAAGTGGCTTCGTCCAGAATCAGAATGGGTGCATCTTTCAATACAGCGCGGGCGATGGCAAGACGCTGGCGCTGACCACCAGACAATAGTACGCCATCTTCACCCACCATGGTGTGAATACCATTGGACATATCTTTGATAAATTCCATGGCATGAGCAGCTTCAGCAGCCAGACGGATGTCTTCTTCCTCGGCGGTTTCGCTGAGTGCGCCGTAGGCAATATTTCGGGCAACAGTGTCGTTAAAGAGCGTAATGTTCTGGGAAACCAGTGCTATATGGCTGCGCAGATTTTTCAATTCAAACGCATTCAGCGGAGTGCCATCAATAAGAATGTCGCCGCTGGTGTGGTTATAAAAACGTGGCACCAGGCTGGCCAGCGTGCTTTTGCCAGAGCCGGAGCGGCCAACCAATGCATAGGTTTTACCGGGCTCAACGGTGAAGTTGATGTCTTGCAGCGCTGGTGATGAAGCGCCAGGGTAAGTGAAGCAGACATCTTTGAACTCAAGGTTGCCTTTTACTCTGTCGCACGTGTATTCACCCGTATTGGCTTCTGGTACTTCATCCACCATGGCAAAGATACTTTCAGCGGCAGCAATGCCTTTCTGAATACTGGCATTCACTTCGCTAAGCTGGCGAATGGGTTTCGGCAGCAGGGCGGCAGCAGTGACGTAACCCACCAATGCGGCGGTGCTGGCATCGCCTTTCACCCAGAGCACCATAAATAGCAGCAAAGCCAGAGCAATGGACACAATAAACTGCAGTACTGGTGTATGAACCGCATCAGCTTTTGACAGCTTTAGGCTCTGACGGGTATTGGTGGCACTGGCCGCCATGAAACGATTACTCTCGTATTTCTCACCACCAAAGCCCCGTACCTCCCGATAGCCATTAATGCTCTCGGAAGTAACATGGGTCAGATCACCCATGGAGTTTTGAATATTGCGGCTGATGCGACGAAAGCGATCGCTGGCAAACGAAACCACCAGAGCGATCACAGGCAGCGCTGCAATAAAGATCAGGGTCATTTTCCAGTTGGTGTAAAACAGAAAACCCAACAGAAAGACAACAGTTAAGCCTTCACGCACTGCAATTTTAATAGCGCTGGTAGCTGCTGCGGTGACTTGGCTGACGTTATAGGTAACCCGGGCAATCAGATGGCCGGAGTTGTTGTTGTCAAAGAATTCGTTAGGCAGGGCGATCATACTGTTGAACATGGACGTTCTTAAATCATGGATCACACTGTTCGCCACTTTGGACAGATAAAAGCTACCGAGATAAGAGCCAATGCCTCGTATCAGAGCAATACCTACCATCATTCCGGGAATTAACCAAAGGGCGGGGATATCGTAACCCAGACCGCTCAGCAGATTAATTGACTCGCCTTCCAGCGCCTGAACAAAGTATTCCAGTAGTTTGGCAAAAGCCGGCTGGCTGAGGGCAAAGATGGCAAGGCCAACCAGGCTCAGTGCAAAGTAAGCAGTATAGGGTTTTACATAGGTCAGCAGTCTCAGATAAATCTGCAGACTGCCAGTATTCGGGGTTTGTTCTGACATGATATTAGGTGTATTCCGGCTTGGTGCCGACTCTATTAGTGCCGCTTCTTCGCTTCAGCTCCCTGTATAAAGGAGAAGTCAGGAGTGACAAGGAAGAACTGACTGGCGGCATTTTCATAGTCAATAAAAATGAACAGGCGAGGATAACAGTGAAGGCGGTCATTTAAAAAGCCTTTTTACGTAGTTTGCAAAGCGGAGTACGTGAAAAAGATTAAGAACTCTTGCCCTGTTTCGGAAAAAAGTTGTCCGTCAGTGCATTATGAAGTGGGGGTTTCTGTCTGGATAGGGTAAGATGGCCGGCTTTTTACAGAGCGATGCAGGTTTTTAAGTCACTTCTCCCATAGGGCGGCGGTTGTTAAGCCATTCCCTAAAGTGTCTTTGGTAAACCTGAACGCAAGTAACTGGATTTATCCCCCTGAGTAATAAAGTGACTGAAAACACTGCTGTTTTCACCACAGGTGGATGCACTGAGAGAACGAGATAGTGATCGAAAAACTGCGTAATATTGCCATCATTGCCCACGTAGACCATGGCAAAACCACCCTGGTGGACAAGCTGCTTCAGCAGTCCGGAACGCTTGGCCGTAAGGATCAGGGTGCTGAACGCATCATGGATTCCAACGATCAGGAAAAAGAACGTGGCATCACCATCCTGGCCAAGAACACGGCCATTGAATGGCGTGATTTCCACATCAATATCGTAGACACCCCAGGACACGCCGACTTCGGTGGTGAGGTTGAGCGTGTTCTTTCCATGGTGGATTCGGTTCTGCTGCTGGTGGACGCGGTTGATGGCCCAATGCCTCAGACCCGCTTTGTCACCCAGAAAGCCTTCGAGCAGGGTTTGAACCCAATCGTGGTTATCAACAAGGTTGACCGTCCGGGTGCTCGTCCTGATTGGGTAATGGACCAGGTGTTTGATCTGTTCGATCGTCTGGGTGCTACTGATGAGCAGTTGGACTTCCCGGTGATTTACGCGTCTGCACTGAACGGTGTTGCCGGTCACGATCCTGAGCATCTGGCGGAAGATATGACGCCATTGTTCGAAATGGTCACTGAGCGTGTGCCTGCGCCAGCGGTTGACGTTGACGGTCCTTTCCAGATGCAGGTGAGTGCTCTGGACTACAACAGCTACGTGGGCGTTATCGGTATTGGCCGTATCTCCCGTGGTGTTCTGAAGCCGGGCCAGCAGATTGTGCTGGTGGATATGGACAACAAACAGCGTAAAACCAAAATCCAGAAGGTCATGGGTCATCTGGGTCTTGAGCGCGTTGAAGTGGAAGAAGCCCGCGCCGGCGATATCGTTTGTATTACCGGTATTGATCAGCTGAACATCTCTGACACCCTGTGTGATCCAGAACGTCCTGAAATGCTGCCGCCGCTTACCGTTGATGAGCCAACTGTCAGCATGACTTTCCAGGTAAACGATTCTCCGTTTGCTGGTCAGGACGGTAAGTTTGTAACGTCTCGAAATATCCGTGAACGTCTGGAGCGTGAATTGATCCACAACGTGGCGCTGCGTGTTGAGCCAGGCGACGATGCGGACAAGTTCAAAGTATCCGGTCGTGGTGAACTTCACCTGTCCGTACTGATCGAAACCATGCGTCGTGAAGGTTTTGAGCTGGCGGTTTCCCGTCCACAGGTTGTGGTTAAGGAAATCGATGGCGTTATGCAAGAGCCTTACGAGCACGTTGTTGTTGATATTGAAGAACAGCATCAGGGTTCGGTCATGGAAGAGCTGGGCCTGCGTCGTGCAGAAATGAAAGACATGGTGCCAGACGGTAAAGGCCGTGTGCGTCTGGACTTCATTATGCCTGCCCGTGGCCTGATCGGTTTCCGTTCACAATTCCTGACACTGACTTCCGGTAGCGGTATTCTGACATCCATCTTCGATCACTACGGTGAAGTGAAGGGCGGTGAAGTAGGTCAGCGTAACAACGGCGTTATGGTCTCCATGGCAAACGGTAAGGTGTTGGCATACTCCCTGTTTACCCTACAGGAGCGTGGTCGTCTGTTCATTAATCCGAACGTTGATGTGTACGAAGGTCAGATTATCGGTCTGCACAGTCGTGATAACGATCTGACGGTTAACCCGACCAAGGCCAAGCAGCTGACTAACGTCCGTGCTGCTGGTACGGATGAAAACATCATTCTGACGCCGCCAGTTCGCCACTCTCTGGAGCAGGCACTGGAATTCATCGATGATGATGAGCTGGTGGAAGTAACGCCAAACTTCATCCGCATTCGTAAGAAGTTCTTGAAAGAGCACGAGCGTAAGCGTGCCAGCCGCAGTAAGTAATTAAGAAGCCCCGCATAAAGCGGGGTTTTTTTTAAAGCGGTTTTTTTACAGTAAACAGGGGTTGCCGGGGTAAGGTGCGTACATTACCAGTAATACCAGCCCTACTGAGAGCCCTGCCATTATTGCTGCTGAAGTGATGGGGGAGCCGATGAACCACGTTAACACTTTGTTTGGCGTGTAAGGCTTTCTATTGCGATGTTGATTTGTTTTTTGATATTGCTCCATAAGTGATAGAGACGTCTGTTTTTTTTCTTTGACTGTTGTAGGTCGTGCTTTTTGTTTTCTTTCGTAAATACCAAACGTTGATCTGTTGTTTTTGGCGAGGCTGCCGTTTTCCTTTGGCGTAGTTATGAGCAAAACAGGTTTTATTACAGAGTGATCAATTAAATTGTCAAGAGAGTCAAGGTGGGGGGTTAGGTTTTCCAGCATAACAGGTGCCGGTGAACTGAGTTGAAGGTTTGGTGCTTCTGGTGTTATTAGTTCGCTTTGAGCCACTCTGGCTTTATTGATATCCAAGTCTATAAAGCTGACTCCGGTGGCGGATGAAATGCATTTTAAAAAAAGCCGCCGCCGTGTTTTTAAATAATGAGCGTCATTAATCAACGCGTGCTCCGGACAGTACTGTGTTTTATCGACTAGTTCTGTCGTCATAGATTCAAGGAGTCGTAAATAAAAGGCATCATCTTTTCGGAAAAAGCTATCCAAATTTATGTAGTCTTGCAGCCAGTGTGTCAGCTGACCTGTGTCAGGCTCTGTAACCATTTGCTGGAAGACTTTCACTTGCACTGGATTGAAGTCGGCATTTGATTTAATTAGTGTTGATGTACTGCTTTCAGGCTCGCGAATAATACTTGTTGCTAATAGTTGAAAGAATTGCCTTGGTCTGGATTGATGCATTGCCTGTAATGCACGGAATGTTTGGCTAAAGTGCTCTGATGGTGATTCTTTGTATTGTCTTGCTTTTTTATACTCCAGCTTGTGTACGTTTAAAGGTTGTTGGATTAGCGGGTCATCTGCTGTGCTGAAATACTCTATGGCATTTGCTTGAGTGATAATAAAAAAGCATAAGATGGCATGGAGGAAGCGTTGAGCATTAGGCTTCCAGTGTTGCAACGGTAAAAAGTGTGTGTTGTTCATAGCATCGTGCCAATCGGGTTTTAGAGTAAGACGCGCTAGAGGCCAATAGGTTCAACATCTCTGGAAAAGCCTCGATAACTCTTTGCTGCCATGGCTATTTGCGGTTATGGTAATCCTTATGTCTTGGCGTCTTCCCGAAAGGATTTTCCATGCGCACCCTGTATCCTGCCATCAAACCTTATGCCACTCACCATCTTCAAGTGGACGACATTCACGAACTGTATATCGAAGAATGCGGCTCCCAAGATGGGATTCCAGTACTTTTTGTTCATGGTGGCCCTGGTGCTGGTTGTACTGACAAAAGTCGGTGTTTTTTTGATCCTGAAAAATACCGAATTATTTTGTTTGACCAGCGTGGTTGCGGTCAGTCCAAGCCCCATGCAGAGCTCAAGCAGAATGAAACATCGCTCTTAATTGAAGACATCGAGAAAATTCGGGAGATGTTGAGTATTGAGCAATGGTTGTTGTTTGGTGGCTCCTGGGGATCAACGTTGTCGCTGCTGTATGCCCAGGCTCACCCGAAAAGGGTGTCAGGGTTGATTCTTCGAGGTGTTTTCCTTTCCCGGCAGCAGGACTTTGACTGGCTGTATAAAGAAGGCGCCAGTCGGATGTTTCCTGATCACTGGGCGCATTTTCTGGAGTTAATACCGGAGGCAGAGCAGGGCGATCTGCTGGAGGCGTATTACCAGCGTCTGTTTGGCGATGATGAGCTGGCGAGAATGAATGCAGCTAAGCACTGGTCACTGTGGGAGGGGAATATCGCAACCCTGCGGCCAAATCATGAGTTGGTTGATCATTTCTCAGAGCCTCATCTTGCACTGTCCTTGTCCCGTATTGAGTGTCACTACTTCCGCAATCATTCATTTATCGATGCCGGTCAGATTCTGGAAAATATGGGACTGATTGCCAGTATTCCCGGCGTGATCATTCACGGTCGATATGACATGATCTGCCCACTGGATAACGCTCAAGCATTAGCCGATCACTGGCCTAAGGCGGATTTACAGATTGTTCGGGATGCTGGTCATGCTTCTTGCGAACCAGGTATTACTGATGCATTGGTGCGGGCTACTGATGATTTTGCCCGGCGTTTATCTTCGTAAATGACATGGCTTTTAATGACATGGTTTTCGATTTAAGGACATTGAGTAGTATTGATGAAAGGTTTAATTCAGCGGGTTAAACACGCCAGTGTTGTGGTAGATGGTGAAACCGTCGGCCAGATTGATGAAGGGATTTTATTACTACTGGGTGTGGAAAAGCAGGATACAGAAGCTAACGCGGATAAATTGCTGGATAAAGCCCTTAAATATCGAATTTTTAGTGACGAACAGGGGAAGATGAATCTGGGTTTAAAAGATACTGGTGGTGAGTTGCTGATTGTGTCGCAGTTTACCCTGGTGGCTGATACCCGTAAGGGATTAAGACCAGGCTTCAGCTCTGGTGCAACGCCGGAGCAGGGTGAGAAGCTTTATGATTATTTTGTTCAGCGTGCAAGGTCTCAGCACAATGGAGTGGCTACCGGCCAGTTTGGTGCAGATATGAAAATCACATTGCTGAATGATGGCCCTGTGACCTTTATGCTGGATGTTACTTGAGAGTTGAGAGCACCTAACCCGGATATTTCATAAATGCTGCTAAGCCAGAAGAAGTGATGTTTTTTTGAACAAACAAATCCTTGCAGAGCATAGCAACAAACTCTTCTGCCTTTCGGTCATGCTTAACTGCACCTTTTTACCGCTATAAAATAATCGATTTTCCGAGTATTTGGCATGACGAACCCTCAGCTTGTTTTGCTGATTCAATTTCGTGCCTTTTATTCAAAGTGTTGTGTCTGTTACCCCGGTTTGGGGAACGGCAGGGCAGTAAACGTTTCTGTAATTCGCTGCAGCACCTCTTTCATTGGGTTACTGCTGGGCAGGTGTAACTTCACACGATCTTTGTACTCCACCACCTTAACAGCAATTTTGAACAATTTGGCAATCACTGTTGAAGGCTGTGCCTTCTCTAACTCAGTACCCTTCAACGCAATGGCTCTCATTTCATAATGCAAAACATAGGCAGCGCATGCGTAATACATGCGTAACGCATTCGCCCGAAAACTCATATCCGATGTTCGATCACACGACAGGTCATTTTTCAGATGTTTGATGTAGTTTTCATCCTGCCCCCTCGGACAATAGAACTGTTCATAAATGCATTGTGCTGAAGCGTTTGTTATGGATGTCACCACAAAACGAGGATTGTCACCCATCTGATTGACTTCAGCTTTATAGATGACACGTGTATTCAGTCCTTTCCAACTCTTTGCCTGATAGTTTGCCTCACCATATATACGAACACGGTAAGGTATTGCCAAATCATTCGATCGTGCGTTAGCCGTGCGTTCCTGCAGGCAGCGACGAGCTTCAGCCATGCTCTCATCCGATTGAGGCAGTAAGGCTGTTGGATGGCCTGCGCCTTTGCCCAACACATAATCAGCAGCTTTATCCTGTTCTACAACCTGCATTAGCTCTGGCTGAGCAAAGTGGCTGTCACCCCGGATGATTGCTGTCATTGGCATCCTGATAGCCACAAGCCATTTGCAGCACTCTCTGCATCAAGAGATCTTGCATGGAGTGATCGATATAGGGTTGGTGTCTTTTATCCTGTATTGCGTTGACTAATCTGGGAATTAGCCCACTGTGGGTTGCCGTCTCTCTTAACAGCAAAGCTCCGAAATCAGAGGACAGTTCTCCACCGTTAAAATCAGCTCGCACTGTTTTACCGTTCACAGGGTGAAAACAAAGGGTTTCTTGTGTATGTTTGGCCATGGCAGGTTCCGGTTTGCTTCTTCCGAAGCTTTCTTTTTGTCGACCCAATCATATCAAGTGATTGGGCGGAACCTGCTTGGTTTTATGAAATATCCGGGCTAAAGGTGCTCTGTAATCAGTTGCTAGGAGGCTGTCGGACTTGAAAGTAAAAACCGGAGATGGGCCGCAATAAAGTCAAAAATCACAGAATCCAGTCTGGAAGTGCTGTTTATGTCGTCAGTCTCTTTTGCCCAAATATCCAAATGCATGCGACAAATAACCTGTAAGCTGAAATAAACTGCATAAAAATGATACTTTCCTGAAGATCTTTCAGCATCAGCGTAAACATCCGCTTCAGGTTAAAACCCATGCACAGAAGATCCCATTCAGCAGACACTGCTTCAAGACCACGGACCAGAAATTGACGGTATCCCATCACTTCCTTCTGTATCCCAAACGTTGGCTCAATGGTGCTTTTTCTCAATGCATACACCGCCCGTCCTTCCCGGGTTTGCAATCGCCAACGCATCAACTCCAGTGCGGTAACATCATCGCCTGCGGGCATCGGCTCATCGGGCTTAAAGCGCTCCAGTAAAGGTTTGTTATGGGCATCCTTCTTTTCTGCAATGTAAGGGATAGCTCCAAACTTATCCACAGCAGACACATTGCCCTGACTGAAGTAGCCCGTGTCGGCAAGAATCGCGCTGGGCTTGCCAATCTGCTCTGCACGAGAGGCCAGTTCTTCGAGGGCAGGCGCTACCTGTTGTTTGTCATTGGTCGCCTGAGTAATATGATTTTCAACAATAAGACCACTGTCGTTATCTACTGCGGCCTGCGCATTATAAGCCTGTACAAAACCGTTAGCAGACGTTGGCATTATGCGAGACTCCGGATCTGTCAGGTTGACTTGATCTTTGTCCCTGGGACCCGGCGTAGGGGCTTTCGGTTCTTTGCCCCGTGGCTTTTTTCCCGTATCTCTGATCGCATCACGACGGGCAACTTTGTCCTGGAATTCTGCCAGCTCTTGCTGATAACGTTCTTCAGCTCGTCGCTCAATTTCAGCTTTGGCATCGGCAATCACCTTGAGGCGATCTTCCCTGCGTTTCAGCTCATCAGGAATGGATAATTCGTCTGGCAATTTTTCAGTATCTGCTTTTTCAGCCATCCTGAGGAGCTCTTCAACTTCTGCCTTGAGCTGCTTTTCGAGCTTGCATGCGTGCTTGTAACTGAGCGCCTTGTGTTTGCTGGCATTGGCCTTCATCTTGGTTCCATCGAGGCTGATGGTTCCCAGCTTCAACCATTCTGCCTGTTGCGCAATCAACAATATCTGAACAAAAAGTTCACTGATTTCTTTACGGAAGCGCTGGCGAAAGGTGTTGATACTGTCGTGATCCGGATGCTCGTTGGCGCAGATATATCGAAAGGCGATGGAGTCATAAGTTGCTTTCTCCAGTTTGCGACTGGAGAAGACACCTGTTGCATATCCATAGAACAATAACGACAGCATGAGGGATGGATGCCAGGCTTTAGAACCCCTTCCTTTATAGGCGCTGATCAAAGGTGTGAGGTCTAGCTGCTCAACCACCTCTACAACAAAGCGAGCAAGATGCACCTCTGGCAGATAATCCTGAACAGTGGCAGGAAAAAAGTCAGGGATGTCTCGGTCAATGGGTCTGAAAGTCCATTTGTTCATTGGCTGGCTGTCTTTTACGATCTTGCGGGTATTATACTCAAAAGTTGTTCTAAGTCCGACAGGCTCCTAGGGTCTGTACATAACTGACTTCAGTGAGCCGGTGATAATGTCGGGCAGTTCGGCGCTAAAGCCGTAGAGAGCACTGATAATCGGAGTAAGGTAGCTCGATTCAACTGTTTGCTCTACCTGGGTCTCTGGCTCATTGGTGCTGCCAGGCTGTTGATCGATTGCTGCTGGTGCTTGCGATAGCTCATCAGTAGATGCTTGATCCAGCAAGATGTCAGCTGTTTCTGGCATCTCGACACCATTTTCAGGGTTGGATTGTTGAGCATCCAAAGCCACGGTGTTGTCTTCTTCAGTTGGAGAAACCGGCTCCGGATTATTTTCAGGATTGGCATTCTCTGTGGTTGCTTCCTGCTGATCGGTTGTCTGATCATCTGACGTCAACTTATTGTAAATAAAACTGCATGCGGATTTAATATAAGGCCCTGCTTGTGGGATAGCGGCTCCGATAGCAGAGCATACGGCCTGTCCTGCAGGTTGGTAATAGCCGCCAGCCGCAGAATTAATGCACAGTTTTACAAATGCTTGCTGGATGGTACCGGCAGCGATGTAACGAGCTAATACACCGGATCCCCAGACTCCTACTTGAATGCCTGCTCCCCCACCCAAAAAGTAACCTGCCCCAGCTAAAGCCACTGAAGTTGCTGTAATAGCGTGTCCGCCCCATGTGGCAACGGTGCCGTTATCTGCTTCAGGCTTGCTGCAGACGACGTTATTGGCGGGTATTTGTGTGCTTGATCCCGTTGAGTTTGCAACTGCTTCAGGCATGGTAATGTGCTCCTATAAAAGCATTCCTTACTTGACTAGACATTCGTATCAAGAAGAAGTTCCTTAAAATTGGTTAATTGGTCAGAATTTTGAGTTTTTCGATGGTTTTCTGCTTCGCAGGTAAGCAAAGGGGGGAACGAATTAATCCAGAGACAGTCGAAGAGCAAGTATACAGAGGTGTTTTGAGATTAGAGGTTTATGAATAAAAGAGATTTGCCCCCTATGGTTGCTGTAGGTGCCGTTCACCCTGATGCCTTGAAAGAACGGCATAATATGACACAGCCGAATTCTGGTGATCATGGGCTTAAAGATAAAAAAAGAACAGCAAAAGAGGGGGAGAGTTGTGTCGGTCGATTTGCCGATTTTTTTGTAACAAAGCTTCCCTCTCCTAACGACATAAATTTAAAAAAATTTGTAGTAGGCTACGGCGTTGCTGGGGTATTTACTGCATTTGTAATGTTGTACTTTATTAATGATCCGTGGGTTATTTCTATAGTGGCCGCGACTGTTGCTACTTGTGCAGGCTTGGGTTTTGGAACTGAAGATCATTCTGTGCAAGCAAAGCACAAGGTAGTCAAAAAAGCTAATTCAGCCCACTGGATCCCCAATTCAACGGATAAGATAAAAACCCAAATAATTAAGAGATAATGCAAATGAGTGCTATATCTGCCATGACATCACGACAGGTATAGCATTAGCCAAAAATTCCTTTACATCTGTTCTACCGTCTCAATCCCTAATAGATCCAAGCCTTGCTTCAGAATTCTGCCAGTCAATGCGCAGATCTGCAGTCGGCTGTTTTTCAGTTCAGGAGAAACGCCTTCCTTATTCACCGGGCAGGCTTCATAAAACTTCATAAACGCACCGGAAATCTCGTAGAGATAAGCGCAGAGCTGATGTGGCAAACCTTCTCTTGCGACAGATTCAAGGTTTTCGCTGAAGCGGTTCAGTTGCAGTGCTAACTCTCTTTCTGCATCATTTTCAATGAGAATCTCGCCGGTTACGTCGGATTCATTGACCCCCGCCTTGCGGAAGATACTGCAAATACGGGTGTAAGCATAGAGCAGGTATGGTGCGGTGTTGCCCTCAAAGGCGAGCATGTTGTCCCAGTCAAACACGTAATCGCTGGTGCGGTGTTTGGACAGATCGGCATACTTAACCGAGCCAATGGCTACTGCACGAATCACATTGACTTTCTGTTCTTCAGACAGGTCGCCAGATTTTCTGGCAATCAGTGCGGCGGCTCTTTCTTCCGCTTCGTCCAGCAGGTCAACCAGTTTGATAGTGGTGCCAGCACGGGTTTTAAATGGCTTGCCATCTTTGCCCAGCATCATACCGAATGCGTGATGTTCAAGTGACACGTGATCCGTAGCAAAACCCGCTTTACGGGCGATGCAGTAAACCTGGTCAAAGTGTTGGCCTTGACGTGCATCCACATAATACAGAACACGATCTGCGTTCAGGGTGTGGCAACGGTGCCGAATGGCCGCCAAATCGGTAGTCGTGTACAGGAAGCCACCGCCGGACTTCTCGACAATCACACCCATGGGCTCGCCATCTTTGTTCTTGAACTCGTTCAGAAAAACAACTTTGGCACCATTGTCTTCCGTGAGCAGGCCTTTTTCATCCAGAATTTTGATCACGGCGTGCAGGCTGTCGTTATAGGCGCTTTCACCCATAACATCATCCATGGTCAGAGACACGTTCAGTCGATCGTAGACTTCCTGATTGTGCTCCAGCGTCACATCCACCAACTTCTTCCAGAGCTTGAGGCAGAAGTCATCGCCAGCCTGCAGTTTCACTACATAGCTTCTGGCGCGGGTGGCAAAATCCTGATCTTCATCAAAGCGTTTTTTCGCTTCCCGGTAAAAGGTTTCCAGGTTGCCCAGCTCCATGCTAGTGGCTTCCTGGCTCTCTCTTTCCAGATCTTCCAGGTGGGCGATGAGCATGCCGAATTGAGTGCCCCAGTCACCCAGATGGTTCTGGCGAATCACGTTGTGGCCCAGAAACTCAAGGGTGCGAACAGCCGCATCACCAATAATGGTGGAACGAAGGTGCCCAACATGCATTTCTTTAGCAACGTTGGGTGCGGAGTAATCGACGACAACTGTCTGTCTATGAACGGTTTTGGCAACACCAGCGCGAGGGTCTTTCACCGCGCTCAGCAGGGTGTTGGCCAGCCATGGCGCATCCAGGTAGATGTTGATAAAGCCCGGACCGGCAATCTCTACTTTGTTGGCAATGCCTTCGAGATCGAGGTGATCAATCACGTTCTGCGCGAGTTCTCGCGGATTCATGCCCATTTTTTTGGCGGCCGCCATCACGGCGTTGCACTGGTAATCACCAAAATTGGCCTTGGCACTTGGGCGAACCATGGCTGGAGTATCTTCTGGAGCACCCGCAGCGATAAGCGCTTTGATGACCCTGTCTTCAAGCAGCTTGAGAATGTTCATGCATGAATCCCTGATTAAAACTGGGGGGAATGCTATCGAAAAAGGGGGTGTCTCTCAATAGACATGGCTCAAAGGTTGCGCTGGTATTGAGAAGCCGTGAATGAAGCAGCAAATAATGGTATCTTCTCACTTTAAATGGATGCCGCTGGCAATGTGTATACCCAAAGGATTTCAAGTTGCTACGCGGCGGCAACCGAGTGAATCCCCATGAGCCTACGAGTAGTAGGTGATTGGGGTGAACGAGAGCAGCCAACAAAGTAGCAACATGAAAGGCGACGGGTATAAAAGTAAAGCGTTATGACGACCAAATCAAACAGTAACAAACGAGGAGCAAGCCGGGCGAGAAGCGGCGGTAAAACATCAAAAACACCTTTGCCGGGTTGGTTGTGGTTACTGGCTGGCTTATTGATCGGTGTCTTTGTTGCTTTTCTGGCTGGCCTGACGCCATCCGCAAAGGATGTGCGCAGTGTGGCGGATCAGGTTGCATCGGCTCCGGAGGCCGGTGAAAAGAAAGAAAATCAGCCCGTGTTTGATTTTTATACATTGCTGCCCGAGTCTGAGGTTGCCGTTCCCGCCGTAACACCGGAGCCGGTACGAAAAAGCGTTGAACAAAAAACCAGTAAACCCAAAGCCGCCGCTGAAGCGCCTAAGCCGACTCAGTCCGCAAAATATCTGTTGCAGGCAGGTTCCTTCAGGAATATCAGTGATGCGGAACGTCTGAGAGCCCGGTTGCTGTTGGAAGGATTGTCGCCCAAAATTGAAAAGGTCAATGTAGGCGGCGGAGAAACTTGGCATCGTGTTCAAATTGGCCCGTTCTCCGATAGTGCTTCTCTGAAGAATGCTCAAACCGTACTCTCGAGCCATAATATTGATAGCCTGCTGCTGCAGCTCAAGTAAATCTCAATTCTGACCGCGAGGAGAGAATCTCTCCTCGCTCCCTTGATAATCTCTATTATCCTCCCCATATAGACAATCAGTTATCTATTGGTTATCTGTTTTTAGAAAAGGAGCGAACCTTGCAACAGTATCGTGGTACAACCATTCTGTCGGTCCGCCGTGGCGGCAGTGTCGTGATCGGTGGTGATGGCCAGGTTTCGCTGGGTGATGCCGTCATTAAAGGCAATGCTCACAAAGTACGCCGTCTTTATAAAGGTAAGGTCATTGCCGGTTTTGCCGGAGGCACCGCCGATGCCTTTACCCTGTTCGAACGTTTTGAAGCCCAGCTGGAAAAGCATCAGGGGCGTTTGGTGAAATCAGCCGTAGAGTTAGCAAAAGAGTGGCGAACCGAACGAGCGTTGCAGCGTCTCGAAGCGATGTTGATTGTGGCGGATGCGACGGCATCTCTGATCATTACCGGTAATGGCGATGTGATGGAAACGGAAGATGGCATTCTGGCCATTGGTTCCGGTGGTTTCTATGCCCAGGCTGCGGCTAAGGCATTGTATGAAAATACAGACATTGGCGCCCGGGAGATTGTGGAAAAGAGCCTCGGCATCGCCGCAGACATCTGCGTATACACCAATTCCAACCGTGTGATTGAAGAGCTGCCAACAGCCTGATTGCCGTATCGAGTAAGAATTGAGTAATTTGAGAACAACATTATGTCGGATATGACTCCCCGCGAAATTGTCCATGAGCTGGACAAGCATATTATTGGCCAGGACGAAGCCAAACGAGCTGTTGCCATTGCATTGCGTAATCGCTGGCGCCGGATGCAGCTCAATGAAGATCTGCGCAACGAAATCAGCCCGAAAAACATTTTGATGATTGGCCCAACCGGTGTCGGTAAAACCGAAATCGCCCGCCGTCTGGCAAAACTGGCGAATGCGCCGTTTATTAAAATCGAAGCCACCAAATTCACAGAAGTGGGTTATGTGGGTCGTGATGTAGAATCCATTGTGCGTGATTTGATGGATGCCGCTATCAAAATGCTCCGCGAAATGGAAATGGAGCGTGTTCGTCATCGTGCGCTGGACGCTGCAGAAGATCGAATTCTGGATGCACTGTTGCCACCACCACGTTCTTTTGGTGAAGAGTCTCAGGGTGGCTCAAAAGAGGACAGCTCTACACGACAGGTGTTTCGCAAGAAACTCCGTGAAGGCGAGCTGGACGATAAAGAGATCGAGATTGATGTGCGCGAAGCCGCCATGGGTGTAGAAATCATGGCACCCCCTGGCATGGAAGAAATGACCAGCCAGTTGCAGAACATGTTCTCCAACCTGAACACTGGCAAATCCAAAGCCCGCAAGCTGAAAGTAAAAGACGCTTTGCGTATTGCTCAGGACGAAGAAGCCGCCAAACTGGTCAATGAAGATGAGCTGAAAGCCAAAGCGGTGGACGCGGTTGAGCAGAACGGCATCGTTTTCCTCGACGAAATTGATAAGGTCGCCAAACGTTCCAGCGGTGCCAGTGCGGATGTATCCCGTGAAGGGGTTCAGCGTGACCTGTTACCATTGATTGAAGGCTGTACTGTGTCTACCAAGTACGGCATGGTGAAAACCGATCACATTCTGTTTATTGCGTCCGGTGCCTTCCATCTGGCAAAACCATCGGATCTGATTCCGGAGCTTCAGGGTCGATTACCCATTCGTGTGGAACTGAAAGCGCTGTCATCTGATGACTTTATGCGCATTCTTACGGAGCCAGATGCGTCGTTGACGGAACAGTATCAGGCGCTGATGTCCACTGAAAATCTGAAGATCGAATTCCAGAAAGACGCCATTCGTCGTCTGGCAGAAGTGTCGTGGCAGGTGAATGAGCGCACTGAAAACATTGGTGCTCGCCGGTTGCATACGGTCATGGAGCGTTTGCTGGAAGAGGTTTCCTTCAGTGCAGCGGATCTGGCGACGAGCCAGGAAGGTGCGCCGCTGAAAATCGATGCGGCCTATGTGGATCAGCATCTTGGTGAATTGGCGCAGGATGAAGACCTGAGCCGTTACATTCTCTGATTAATTTTGCAGGTCGGTCATTCTGCAAGCATTGCCGACGTAACAGCCCGGTTGTCGCAAAAGCCCTGGTTCCCATGCTGTGCGTGGGAACCCAAACATCTAAACCTTTAAAATTTGAGGGTATGCATTCCCACGCGCAGCATGGGAACGAGGTTTCTGGAGTTTCGCGACAACTTCGGAGCATGGGAGCGAGATGTTTGGAGTTTTGCAACAGATTTTTATGCCCTTAGCGCTTTCAGATTACGCAACCGATAATCTGGAGGTGGAAATGGTATCTACAGGATAGCCTGATAGTGACATCGAAAATTCCTTCTGCCATCAAGCTTCATAAACAATCCAATGTTCTTGAAATTCAGTTTGGCTATGAATCGTTTCATCTGGAGGCTGAGTTTCTTCGTGTGCTCAGTCCCTCTGCAGAAGTACGAGGTCACGGCAACCCGGTGTTGCAAACCGGCAAGTTGCATGTAGCACTGACCGGTGTGCAAATGGTTGGGCAATACGCCATTAAACTGATCTTTGATGATGGGCACGATAGCGGTATTTATGACTGGAATTATCTTTATGAGCTCTGCCATGAGAAGCAGCGATTCTGGGATAGCTACCTTAAGACGTTGAGAGAGGCGGGTGCTAATCGGGATCCGGATGTATCGGTGGTCAAGCTGTTTCAATAAGGTGGTTGGATAGCAGTCACCTGCTCCTGATAGCCAGGAACAGGTGATAGGAGTGATTGTTAAGAGCCTGAGCTGCTAGTGTAGTGCGCCGTTCTTTTTGCTGCTTAAGCGGCAATTAGCTCGAACTACCTTCCTCAAGCTTTTCCACAAACTTTGGATCACGAGAAACTTTGAATGTCTTTTCCAGGTGAGGCTTAAGGCCATGGGCTTTCCATATGCGACGCACGCTTGTCGCACTAATGCCAGCGGCTTCAGCCATAGAGCGAGTGCTCCAGTGAGTAGCATTATCCGGCTTTGTTTGAGTGGTCAAACGAACGATTTCCGTAGCATYAATCTGTTCGTTACGACCACCACGAGGAAGGTCTTTCTCTATTCCCCGAAAACCTTCAGCTACATAACGAACTCGCCAACGGCTTACTTGTCCCCGTTCGATATTTAATGCTTCCGCAATTTCAAGATTGGTTTTTCCATCTGCAGCCAAAAGAATAATTTTAGAACGACGGGCAATGCGTACAGAGCTTTTATTTGACGACGATAGACGTTTTAGTAGTTTTTGTTCCTGTTCACTCAGGCTTATCTTGGCTGCGACTCTCATAGATAGTATCCGTCCTTAGATGCTCTTACCTATAATGGCACAGCGAGATTATTTATGTTGTATTAAATGCAGCTCACTACACTAGATGTGCTTGATTGATTTTCTGGTTGATCTTTCCCTCCGCTGATTAGGTCAACATTTTCATGTGTAAGAGTTGAGAGGTTGTTATCGATTATGTCTTTAAGCTCCGCTAGCATATTATCGAACGAATCCGTTTTATTGAGATTTATTCCATGTTGTGCTAGAACAAATTCTTCCAGACGATCCCTGTCACTCTTGTCCCCTTCATTTTCTTTTAAATTGTTCAAAAAATCCCAGTTAATTTCCATGAGGCTTGGTACTTCTACCTCTTGCATGACAGTTTCTTCTGCAGAGTTGGATGATCTACCATCGATCAAATCATTTAATGTGCTCACAGCAGCATCCAGTCCTGGACCATAATGTTTTGATAACTCTATAAGGGAGCAGACTGCGACTTCCGAGGTTGTTCTAGATTTAATCTCGCCTGCCTGCACTCTGGCAGTCAAAACCTCTAGGGATGTGGTATCTTCGGTGAGTTCAAATTCTATATCTTTTGTGAACCTTTGTTGAACCTCAGAGGGAACTCCTGAGAATTTTCTGAATGTTGAAAACTGCTTTTGAAGTGTTACTAATGAGTCTCTAGAGTTAATGAGTTGGTCGAGTGTTACTTCTGATTCGTGAAGCTGTATGTTATGCGCTAGGTCTCTATTTTGATTGTTGATAGTCTCTGGTTCGGCTGTTAGTTCTGTTTTTTCCTGTTCGATTTCAGTAGATCGTAACTGCAATTTTCGAAGCTCTTGCTCGAGTTGGAATGATTTTTCTTTCGCTTCTTCCGCTTCTTTTGTTTTAGATTCTAATTCAATAGTTTTCGAGTTTAGTTCTGCTTCTATTGTTTCTGTATTGGTTGTTTTTGCTTCTAGAGCTTCCTTTTTATCATGGATTTGTGTTGTTAGTTCTGTGTTTATCTTTCCTTGGTTTTCTAAGTTGGATTGTAAATCAGTGATCCTGTTTGTTAGTGTTTCTATTTCTTGCTCACTTTTAGCTAGTTTGGTGTTGAGTATATTGATTTTTGTGTGTAATTGACTATTTGCATAGAGATCTTGTTGGTTTTTGTTTAAATTTTCATTATGAATTTTTTTTAATTTATCGAGTTGATTTTTTGTTGTTATGGAGGATTCGTTGGCTTTTTCTAGCTGTGCGGAAAGTTTATTCTTTTCTGCTTTAAGTTCTTTGATTATTTGTTTTTTTTCATCGTTTTCATTTGATAGCGTAGTCCTTTCTTTTCTGAGGCTGTCTACTTCTTTCCCAGGTTGGTTGTTGCTTTTATTAAGGTCAGCTATCTCGTTTGATAGGAGTGTGCCTTCTTTATGATTGGTGTTTTTTAGGGTGTCTATCTCCATCTTGTTAGTTCTGAGCTCGCTTTCAAGGTCTTTAATGGTTTTATTTTTTTTACTTAGTGAGTAAATCAGTTCCGATTCGTGTTCGAGTAGGTTTTTAATTTTATCTCCAGGTTCCTTCTCGTGATTTTCAGCGATATCCCGAGTTTCGTTGAGCTCGGTTTGAACAGTCTCTAATTGATTCGCCAGATGCTCTCTCTCTTCAGTTAGATGGTTAAGCCCTGCTTTTAGCGTGTGGTTCTCTTGAATAAGCTTTTGACCACTATCTCCCAGAGAGGGTGTTGCTGATGTTGTTTCAACGCTCAGTGGGCTGCCAGATGATTTGGTGAGCCTGTAGCCGGTAGGAGGAGTTGAAGATAGTTCAGCCTTTATTGCTGTATTAAACCTTATAGTGTTGTCTGCGAAAGTCTTGATGTTTGCTAAAAGATCGGACAGTTTAGCCTCAGGGTATGTAGTTGTTGTGTTGTGGCAAGCTGCATGACCAGAACCTGAATTCGCGGGAAGAGAAACGCTATGGGGATCTGATTTGGTAGCGCCTCTAGAACAAGAAGAACTTAAGAAATTGCCGGAGTTTGTAGGTTGAATATTTTTATCTTGTAGTGTTGTTCCTGACGGTTCTGCGCTCTTAGAAGAATCGTTTTTCAGGCATGCGTCTAGTCTGCGTAGTAAATTGTTTGACGGTGCTTGAGTTGTGCAGTCGCGGCCTGTCATTTGGCCGGAAGGAGAGTGGGGGGCTTGATCCCCTTTTAGAGTTCTGGGGGGGAATCCGCAGTGATTGGTGCTAACACCTTGTGGGCAACTCATAGTTTACTGTCTCTTTTGTTGGTTGAGGTAGAACGCATCAGGTGGTGTTTTGATAGATAAAGGTTGAAAAAGTTTCCCTGAAATTAAGTGTCTTTTGTCATTGATAGATAGATTTAAATTGCCATTTGTAAAATTCTTAGGATTGACTGTTTCTCAGAGCGTTAGCGGTATTTCAGGCTGGCACTATTTTGTTTGATTGGTTGGAAGCATCATGACTGGTATTTTCTACTGACTCACACCAGCATTTGCCAGTACAATAGCCCACCATAAGACTGATCAGACTTTGCCGGGAAGGGTTATGACAGGCACTGATAAACGCTCCAATAACAACAGCGACAGACAATCGCAGGATGCCGCTACCAATAGCGCGACTAATAGCACAACGCACTTTGGTTACCGCGATGTGCCCAGTAAAGAAAAAGAGAACCTGGTGGCGGGTGTCTTTCATTCGGTGGCCAGCAGTTACGATGTTATGAACGATCTGATGTCCATGGGTGTTCATCGCTTGTGGAAGCGGTTCACGATCGAGCTTTCTGCCGTTCGGCCGGGTCAGAGTGTGCTGGATATTGCCGGTGGCACCGGTGATCTGGCACGAAAGTTTTCCCGTTTGGTGGGCGACAAAGGCCGGGTGGTCTTGTCGGACATTAATGAATCCATGTTGCGGGTTGGTCGGGATCGTCTGATTGATCAGGGCATTGTTGGCAATATGGAGTTTGTGCAGGCCAACGCCGAATGCTTGCCGTTTCCGGATAATACGTTTGACTGCATTACCATTTCGTTTGGTCTTCGTAACGTCACCGATAAGGATGCGGCATTACGTTCCATGTGTCGTGTATTGAAACCCGGTGGCCGTTTACTGGTGCTGGAGTTTTCCAAAACCAATAATCCGTTGTTGACCAAAGCTTACGATACCTATTCCTTTACGCTGTTACCGGCCATGGGGAAACTGGTGGCGGGAGATTCAGAAAGCTATCAATATCTGGCTGAAAGTATTCGCATGCATCCGGATCAAGACACGCTGGAAGGCATGATGAAAGATGCGGGTTTTGTAAATACCACCTATCACAATATGACCGGCGGCATTGTTGCGCTCCATAAGGGAGTGAAGCCCTGATGATGGATCCGGTCATCACAACCGGTTTGCTGGCAGCGTTGGAGCGGCAGGTGAATGCCGTTCTTGCTCTGGACCCGGTGACGTTAAAGAAACTGCAACATGAGTTTGGTAAAGTTGTCACCTTTCGTTGCACTTCCCCCAGCTTTACCTCATCGGGATGGAATGTTTTTGTGCACTTTGAGCAGGACGGCATTCGTCTTGCCAGTGTGTGTGAGGCGTCGGTTGATGCGGTGTTTGAAGGTTCTGCCGTCGCGTTTTCGGTGTTGGCCGTTAATCGGTCTCTGCCGTTTGATCAAGTGCAGGGTTTAACGGTGACTGGCGATGAAAAACTCATCGCTCAGCTGCAACATTTGCATCAGCAGCTGGAAATTGATTGGGAGCGCCCGCTGTGTGAAACCTTTGGTGATATTCCCGGTCATATGATGGCGCATAGTATTCGCTTTATGGGTAAGCACCTGCAGCGTGGCCATCAGATGATGACCGATAATCTTGGGGAATACCTTCAGGAAGAGATCGGGCTGATTCCTTCCCGCATTGAAGTGGAAGGGTTTGCCATAGAAGTGGAACAACTGGCAGCGTCTTTGAGCCAGCTTGAAGAACAGATACTGCCGTTAATTCATAATAAACGCCGGTCGGAATAAATCGGGAGCCTGTCGTTGATTCGTCTGTTTAAAATTGTGGCTGCCGTTGCCCGTAACCGGCTGGATAATCTGATTGATCCTCAGCGATCACCTTTTCTATTGCGTTGCTTTCTGGCCTTGTTGCCCTGGCGTTATGTGATTCGTAATACTGCCCCGAGAGGTGAGCGGATGCGTCACGCACTCGAAGCGTTAGGGCCGATTTTTATCAAGTTTGGCCAGATTCTTTCTACCCGCCGTGACCTTCTCCCCGATGACATCAGTGATGAATTGGCGCAGCTGCAGGACAACGTGCCGCCGTTCCCCGGTGAAGAGGCGGTGGCGATTATTGAAAGTAGCCTGGGTAATGACGTCGATACGTTGTTCGCCCGCTTTGATCGGGAACCATTGGCTTCGGCTTCGGTGGCTCAGGTACATACCGCACAGTTGCACAGCGGTGAAGAAGTAGTGGTGAAAGTGATTCGCCCGGGCATTGATCGGGTGATTCACAAAGATATCCAGTTGATGTATCTGTTTGCCCGGTTGTTGCTGGTGCTTTCAAAAGACGCACGTCGTTTGCGCCCGGTGGAAGTGGTGGCGGATTACGAACGGACTATTTTTGATGAGTTGGATCTGTTGCGGGAAGCGGCGAATGGCTCGCAGCTGCGTAGAAACTTTCTGGCTTCTCCGATGTTGTTTGTACCACAGGTATACTGGGACTACTGTCGTACAAGAGTCATGGTAGTTGAGCGCATCTACGGTGTGCCAGTGGCGGATATTGCGACGCTCCATGCCAAAGGTGTGGATATGAAGAAACTGGCGGAACGTGGCGTGGAGATTTTCTTTACCCAGGTGTTCCGGGATCGTTTTTTTCATGCGGATATGCACCCGGGTAATATTTTTGTGGATGCCACCAATCCAGCGGAACCGCGCTACATTGGTATTGATTTTGGCATTGTGGGCACCTTGGAACCGGAAGATCAGCACTATCTGGCCAGTAATCTGTTGGCATTCTTTCGTCGGGACTATCGCAAAGTGGCTCAGCTTCATGTGGATTCTGGCTGGGTGCCAAGAGATACGGCGGTAGGTGAGTTGGAAGCCGCTATTCGCACGGTGTGTGAACCGATTTTTGAGAAGCCTCTGAAGGATATTTCTTTTGGTCAGTTGTTGGTAAGACTGTTCCAGGTGGCACGACGATTTAATATGCAGGTTCAGCCACAGCTGGTGTTGCTAGAGAAAACGTTGCTTTATGTGGAAGGGTTGGGTCGACAGTTGTATCCCGATCTGGATTTGTGGGCCACGGCTCAGCCATTTCTTGAAAAGTGGATGAAGCAACAGGTCAGCCCGTCTGCCATTGCCTGCAATATTAAAGAGCAGGGACCGGACTGGATTCTCTCTGCACCGGTGATGGCGCAGAAGGTGATGTCGACGGTGCGCAATCTGGTGGATCAACAGCACGCATTTCATGATCGGCAGGTAGAAATTGAACGTCGTCAGAAAAAGCAGCGACGCTTTGGTATTGTGCTTTTGATGATTGGTGTAGCTGCGATGGTGTCATCGGGTTCTCTTGTGCTGGATCAGTCAATGCTGGGTTTGATGGCTGCAGGTCTGGGCGGCTGGCTGCTGGTGAAATAGTGATAAGCGAATAATGGATAACAAGATGGCGTCAACACACTGGTTGGATGAAGTGAAGTGGAATGATGATGGCTTGGTAACAGCCATTGCTCAGGATCATCAATCTGGTGACGTGTTAATGCTGGCCTGGATGAATCGTGAATCCCTGAAGCTCACTCTGGAAGAGGGTATCGGCGTGTACTGGTCCCGTTCCCGTGGCAAACTGTGGCGCAAAGGAGAAAGTTCCGGCCACACTCAACGGTTAGTAGAGTGTCGGCTTGATTGTGATGGCGATGCGATTCTGCTGAAGGTGGAACAGGTGGGTGGTATTGCCTGTCATACCGGGCGGCAATCTTGCTTTTATAAGCGACTGGAAGGTGATGATGTCGAAATGGCATCGTGGAAAGCCGCAGACCCTGTGCTGCAGGATCCAAAATCCATTTACAAAAATCAGTAGAAGCTTATTTTCATTGCTGTAAATCATCCTACGGACTAAAAGATGAGCGATATAATCCAACGATTGACTGAAATACTGAACAGCCGCAGAGAGGCGGATCCTGATTCTTCTTATGTAGCCCAGCTTCATAAGAAAGGGCTGGATCATATTCTGAAGAAAGTCGGTGAAGAGTCCGCAGAAGTGCTGATTGCCGCGAAGGCTTCCGAGCGGGATGATGCTCTTCATCAAGTTCAAGGTAAGGGCCTGGATGCGGTAGTGTATGAGACGGCGGATCTCTGGTTTCATACCATGGTCATGTTATCTCATCTGGGGCTTGAGCCTGCAGATGTACTGAACGAGCTGGATCGCCGTTTTGGTTTATCCGGCATTGATGAAAAGGCTTCCCGCGGGTAACTCAATTCCTTTTCCTTTAAGAACTTACGTCTGTAAAGGTGAATGGGTTATGATCGCGCAAACTGTTTACTAATTGATCAAGCTCGTGGCGAGCTGAAGGAGCAGGAAATGGGTTTTGGTGGCATTAGTATCTGGCAATTGCTGATCATTCTGCTGATTGTGGTGATGTTGTTTGGTACAAAGAAACTGCGTGGAATGGGCGGTGATCTTGGTGGCGCAGTCAAAGGTTTCAAGAAGGCGTTGAACTCTGAAGACGATGAGGCATCCAAGAAGGATGGCAAAGATGGCAGCGACGAAGAGTTTTCTACCAGCCAGAGAAATCTGGAATCCGACAAGCAAGAGCAGAAGCACTAAGCAGGATAATTCACTGTGCTGGATATAGGCTTTACAGAGTTAGTGCTGGTGGCTGTCATCGCTCTTGTGGTGCTTGGCCCAGAGCGGCTGCCCGGCGCGATTCGGACAACCGCATATTGGGTCGGCAAGATTCGCCGCAGTTTTCAATCCGTTAAGGAAGAGCTGGAGAAAGAAATTGATGCCGATGGTATCAAACAGCAAATTCATAACGAAGCGGTGCTGAAAGAGCTGAAGAAAACCCGGGATCAGTTTCAAAGTCAGATCACTGAAATCAAACAGTCAGTGAATTTTGATGGCGCTGAGAATTCAGGCGTTGCTGGAAAAGAGAAAGCTGAGGTGAAAGAGCAAGTTGTCGCTCCGACTCAGGAAAAGGGCGGTCAGTAAATCATGTCGGACAATTCAGAAGCACACGCTTCAGAAACTGGCTCTGCAAAAGGTAGCTCTGAAAAAGGTAGCTCTGAAAAAGAGAGTACTCATCAGCAAGCTACTGATCAGGAACAACCATTAGTGCAGCATCTTCTGGAGCTGCGCAGTCGTCTCCTGAAGAGCATCATAGCCATACTGGTGGTATTTGCCGGTCTGTTTTATTTTTCCAACGATATCTATGTGTATATCTCGGAGCCGCTGCGCGCCAGTTTGCCAGAAGGCAGTACCATGATCGCCACCGAAGTGGCCTCGCCCTTTCTGGCGCCTTTCAAGCTGACGATGGTGCTCTCCCTGTTTCTCGCTATTCCAGTGATTCTGCATCAGGTGTGGGGATTTATTGCGCCGGGTTTGTATAAGCACGAAAAGGTAATTGCGGTACCGTTACTGGTCGCCAGTATTGTCCTGTTTTATCTTGGAATTGCCTTTGCTTATTACATCGTCTTCCCGCTGATCTTTTCTTTCTTCACATCAGTGGGGCCGGAGTCAGTAACGGTGATGACGGATATTAACAGTTACCTGAATTTCATCCTTAAGCTGTTTTTTGCCTTTGGTGTGGCTTTTGAAATCCCGGTTGCTACTGTGTTGCTGGTGTGGTCTGGTATTTCAACCGTAGAAAGTCTGAAAGAGAAGCGCCCCTATGTGGTGGTTGGCTGTTTTGTGGTTGGTATGTTGATGACGCCACCGGATGTCATCTCTCAGGCGTTGCTGGCCATTCCTATGTGGTTGTTGTTTGAAGGCGGTATTGTCTTTGCCCGGTTTGTGAAAAGTCGTAAAACTATTGAGAACCCTTCCTGATTTAATGAATCTTCTTCTTTTAGAACCGCAGAACTTTATTACTGATGAGAGTGTTGATGGGCAGCTTGTTGAGTTGACTCATCGACAGCTGAAACATGTGCTGGAAGTTCATCAGGCGCAAGAGGGTGATGAACTTCGTGTTGGTCTGTTGAATGGCAATGTTGGTAGTGGAGTTATTACTCACTTATCGCCTGATCGAATGCAATTGCGAGTGAATCTGGATGCGCCTCCTCCGCCACCGTTACCTCTGATGGTGTTATTGGCTTTGCCCCGGCCAAAAATGCTGAAGCGCTCGTTGCAGCATCTGACTGCACTTGGCGTAAAAAAAATCATCTTGATGAACAGCTACCGGGTGGAGAAAAGCTTCTGGCAATCGCCCTGGCTATCTCCAGAGAAAATTCATGAGCAACTGGTTCTTGGGCTTGAGCAAGCGCGTGACACGATGTTGCCGGAAGTGATTTTGGAAAAACGCTTTAAGCCCTTTGTAGAAGATCGTCTTCCCGCATTGATGGAAGGTAAGCGGGGGTTGGTGGCGCATCCTGTTGGTGGGCAAGCTTGTCCACATCAGGTTACGGAATCTGCGGTTCTAGCTATTGGGCCTGAAGGCGGTTTTATTGAGTATGAAGTGGATAAGCTTGAGCATGCCGGCTTTGAGCGCATTCATCTTGGCCCACGGATTCTTCGGGTAGAAACCGCCGTGACCGCGATCGTCAGTAAACTTTACGACTGATTTTTAACGGAGTATGGTAAAGAGAGTACGTAGTAAAGAAGCGTATGTATGTGTTTCTTTATTACTTATGCTTTTTTCAAAAGGTTCACTGCTTGCCAGTAAGCCTATCTCACATAAACTATCTTCAAGTGGCTCTGACTATGGATGGAAAGAGATTGATAGTTGTATTCCTGTTCGCTCCCCTGTTTTTTATGCAGCTATTTTTTGCGCCAATGGCTTTCTCATCGACAGAGAAAGAATTGCTGCTTGATAAGCTTTATGACCAGGTGGGTATTGAAAGACAGCTAAATTGGATACACGACAGCATGACGCTTCAGCAGCAACAGTTACCATTGCCTGATGACGTTGTGGATACCGTGAATCAAGTGGTGGAGATTCGCTACAGTCCGGATTTTTTTCGTTCTTCAATGAAAACGACCTTGGATGAAGCATTGTCTATGGGGGAGTTGTCTCGGCTGATCCGATGGTTTGAGTCTCCCTTGGGACAGAAAATCTTACGCCTTGAAGCAGCAGCGAATGATCCGGCTAATCAAGTGACGATGGAAAGTTATATAGACGCGAAATTATCTCAGGGTGTGCCGAGAAATTTCCGTGTCCGATTGGTTGAAGAATTAATGGAGGCTTTGAATGCTGTAGAACTGAGCACTGAGCTTGCGGCAAGTGCCAGTGTGGGCGCGCAGCGCATGCTGCAGGAAGTGATGCCTGCTGGTGATGCTCAACCCATGCGCCCGGCACAAATTATCAAAGCGCAGGAAAAACCTCATATTCGCAAGCAGATGCCGGAAAGAATGCGGAATATCTTTTTGTACACCTATCGTTCATTGCCAGATCGTGAGATTCAGCAATATATTCAGTTTGCCCGTGAAAATGCTATGCAGAATTTTCAGCGTGGGCAGATTCTGGCGATAGCAAGGATGCTTTGAAAAGAGTGGTATGATTAAAAGGAATTAGCTATGAAAGTTAATCAGCCAGGTTCGTTTAATTCGATACTTGATATCAATGAAAAGAAGCCGACTGCTTCTGCTGGAAAAGGGAATGTCAAACCAGTTGCCGGGGAAAAATATATCCCTGGCTTGCCTGTTGGTAGTGTTAAAGTCGATGTTCCGCTGAATGACAGGAAAGTAAAGGTCAACCCGATTAAGAAATTGTTTTTAAAAATCATAGATTTCGTCACCGGTCGTTCACGCTCGGGTAAAGCTGATTCTGCTCCCGCTCAAACTGCACGCAATCACCTGATGTTTAAAAAGGGATCTGATCGGCAGGAGTTGACAAGAGGCTTGCTGCTCGAATGGACAGGTAAGGATTTTAATAAGTTTGATCGAGGGCAAATAAAGTCTCTTGATACACTCAATAGTTCTGCAATGACCGCGTTGTCAAATTTGTTAAAGGATGAGAAGCAACTTTCTATGACACAATTACAAAACTGTTTGGTTTGCTCAGAGGGTGCCGCAGGTTTTCCAAACAAAGTTCAAGAGTTATTATCAAATATACTAAAAAAACACTCGGATCTGAATGTGCATTTTAAAAATAGTGACGGACTTTTTAAAACGCCTGTTCTTATTTCTTTGAAACCACAGGAACCTCTCATGGTTCCACAAGAGATAGTGGTAGTAGGTAAGCAGAAAGGAAGCAGTCATGTGAGTTATTATCCTAGGATTGAGACGTCAAAAGGCGCGGATAGTAGTGTGACAACGTTATACCTTTCGGAAAACTTCAACGCGAATTCTAAAGCTACGATTGATAATCTGGCGCAAGCGCTAAAGGATGCAAGAAAAAGAGCTGAGGATGGATTGCCTGCAAAATCAAAAGAAATTGTCAGTTTGCTTTTCAAGTCTCAAGGCGAATCCTGATGGCGGGTTAAAGTGATGCTCTGTCTTCATACGCCAATACAATATTAACTCATTTCCTGTGGATCAATATCTACAGTCCACTTCAGTTGTCTTGGAAGACGATGACTTTCCAGAAAACTGACCATGCCTTCAACGACACGGTGCAAGTCTTTTCGGTCTTTTCCATGGATTAACAAATGCCAGCGATAACGACCCTGGCGTTTTTCCATAGGCGCAGGAATAGGGCCCAGTAATCGCGTGTCTGTCAGTTGGCCTTTATTGTGTTCTGCGTATTGGCGTAATGCGGATAGCAGCGTTTCACTTTCACCCTGATTCATGGATTCGGATCTGACCAGTGTCAGGTAACCTTCCGGTGGCAGATTGAGGTGTCTTCTTTCCACAAAAAGGCTGTCGGCAAAACGGCCGTAGTCGTTCATTGACAAAAGTTGCAGGGAAGGGTGTTCAGGGTTATAGGTTTGAATGATGACCTGCCCGGGTTTTTGACCGCGCCCGGCACGGCCGGCAACTTGCATAATCAGTTGGCCGGTTTTCTCTGAGCCGCGAAAATCCGAGCTGAATAAACCGGCATCCGCATTAACAATGGCAACCAGAGTCACATCTGGAAAGTGGTGGCCTTTTGCCAGCATTTGAGTGCCAAGTAGAATGCATGGCTTGCCGGTGTTGATCTTTTCCAGCATTTCCCCAAGCGCTTGTTTTTTTCGGGTGGTGTCCCGGTCGATGCGAATAACCGGGTAACTGGGAAAATGCTGGTTCAGGGTTTGCTCCGCTTTTTCTGTGCCTTGTCCAACCGGTTGCAGTTTTCTACTCTGGCAGGAAGGACACTGCCATGGAATTGGCTGCTGCAAGTCACAGTGGTGACAATGCAGGTGGGGCGGAAAACGGTGGATGGTCATGTGTGCATCGCAATGATGGCAATCGATGATGCTGCCGCAATCCTGGCAGATCATGGACGGTGCATAACCCCGGCGGTTCAGGAATATCATGACCTGATTGCCCCTGGCAAGGTGAACGCCGATACGTTGCAACAGTTCTGTAGAAAGGCCGTCTTGAACCAGCTGGTGTCGCATATCCAGCAGCTCCATAGCGGGAGGTTTGGCGTTACCGGCTCGTTGCTTCAGGTGTAATTGGGTGTACTTTCCCTGTCGTGCATTGTGCAGTGTTTCCAGTGATGGAGTGGCTGAGCCAAGGACCACAGGGCAGTTGGCTTGAGAGCCCCGATAGATGGCCAGATCACGGGCGTTATAGCGTAAGCTTTCCTGTTGCTTGTAGGAGCTGTCGTGTTCTTCGTCCACAATGATGAGCCCAAGGTTTGGCATTGGGGTAAAAATGCCTGAGCGTGTGGATATTAGAATTCCGGCGCTGCATCGAGATGCTTCCAGCCAGCCCTGCAGGCGTTCTCCGTCGCTGAGGCCTGAGTGAAGACAGGCAACGGGGACATTAAAACGGTCTCTGAAGCGTTTGACGGTTTGTGGTGTCAGGCCGATTTCGGGAATCAATACCAGAGTTTGCAAGCCTTTAGCCAGCGCTGCAGAAATAGTTTGTAAGTAAACTTCGGTTTTTCCGCTGCCAGTGACGCCTTCCAATAGATAGGTGTTAAAAGAACCCAAACCATCAGTAATCGCTTCGCAGGCATAGTGCTGCTCATCATTCATTATCAGATGAGCGCTCTTGAGCGGACTGTTCTGTTCAGTAAAAGGCAGGCTTGATGGTTCAATATCCCGGCTTTCTATAAGGCCTTTTTTACTCAGCGATTGCAAAATGGCACGACTGAAGCCTGACTCAAGCAGTTCGGTGCCATTGAGGCCATTGGGAGCGTTTGATATTAGTTCAAATGCAGCAAGTTGTTTCTTTGAGCGCTGCAGCAGGTTGGCTGTTTCAGCATCCAGTTCGGAGGATGCGAACCAAAAAGGAATGGATCCCATGGAAGCGGGTTTGCCAATACGCAGATTTTTGGGCAGCGCCTGAGAGAGTGTTTCACCGACGCTGTGATGATAGTAACGTGCCGCCCATTGGCAGAGCTGAATGATATCTTTTGGCAATAGTGGCTGATTGTCCAGAATCGAAATAATGGGTTTGAGCTTATTTGAGGGAATATCGGAGTTGGCTTCAATGGACATGACAATACCCACCAGTTCCCGTGAACCAAAAGGAACGGTGACCCGGCAGCCGGGTTTAATCGCTTCAACAGGGTATGAGGCTGAAGGCAGATAGTCGAACAAACGGCGAAGCGGGGTTGGAATGGCGACTCTGATGAACGCTTCCGGCGCTGTATCATTCTGGGCTGTGGAGTGGGAAGGCGTGCTCATTCAGATTCCGTATCATGATCCTCAGCGGTCATAATACCGTAAGCGCAGACCGGCTAATACTATTTCCCTATTACGCAAACTTTGATAAGATCGCGCCTCTTTACTCTACCGGCATACTCTCTTTTTGAGCATCGCTGGTGGATTTCGTTTGCGGTGCCTTTCTCCAAAGGCCTGAGTATCAGGCTTTTCAATGAGCTGCTCATGGAGCTGTTCATCGAGACAGGTGGCGGCATTCAACTTTTTGAGGAAACTCTAATGAAGCAGGATCTCCATCCTAACTACGAAGAAATCGAAGTTACTTGCAGCTGCGGTAATCAGATCAAAACCCGTTCTACCCTGTGCAAGGATCTGAGCATTGAAGTTTGTTCACAGTGCCACCCATTCTACACCGGCACTCAGAAGGTGATGGATACTGGCGGCCGTATCGAGCGTTTCAACAAGCGTTTCGGACGTCTGAGCGCCAAGAAGTAATTCTGCTTCCAACGTCTTTATACCCATCGTCTTTCAAGATGCTACGTTGTTGTCAGCGTTCGCTCACCCCGATCACCTACTATTTGTAGGCTCACGGGGCTTCGCTCACTTGTCGCCTAGTAGCATCTAGAAATTCAATGGATATAGAAAGGCGACTGCAACCCAGTCGCCTTTTTTATTCCGGTCACATCTTTGGCTGGTTTAAGCTTTCTTTTATGACTATCAGGTCATCTCTCCGGCAATGGAACTTGTTACCCAAATTGCCATCCTATATTCTGGACTTATAATTTTTACCATTGGTACTTTCCATTGAAAGTAGACATGGTGCCCACCCTTCCGCATCAGTAAAAGGCTCATGGACAAAAAGCAAGCTGCTCTTGATTATCATGCTCTTCCAAAACCCGGAAAGATTGCGATTGAAATAACCACGCCGGCGGAATCGGCTCTGGATCTCTCCCTGGCTTATAGCCCAGGTGTTGCGGAGCCGGTCAGGGCGATCGCAGAAAATCCTGGTGATGCGTACCGTTATACCGCGAAAGGTAACTTGGTCGCTGTTATCAGCAATGGTTCAGCCATTCTAGGCCTGGGCAATCTTGGTGCGCTGGCCAGTAAACCGGTGATGGAAGGTAAGGCACTGCTGTTCAAGCGTTTCGCCGGTGTGGATTCCATCGATATTGAAGTGGAATCTGAAAGCCCACAGGCATTTATTGATACCGTAAAACGCATTGCCTGCACCTTTGGTGGTATTAACCTGGAAGATATCAAGGCGCCAGAATGCTTCGAGATTGAGAAGCGTTTGATTGAAGATTGTGATATTCCCGTGTTTCATGATGATCAGCACGGTACCGCCATTGTAACTGCGGCCGCCATGTTGAATGCCTTGGAGATTGCTGGCAAGGCGATTGAATCGGCCAAATTGGTTTGCCTGGGGGCGGGTTCTGCGGCGATTGCCTGCGTGAAGCTGCTGATCAGTTGTGGCTTCAAGGCTGAAAATATTCTTATGCTGGACAGCAAGGGTGTTATTCACTCAGAAAGAAACGACCTGAACCGGTATAAAGCGTCTTTCGCCGTGGAAACGCCCTGCCGCACTCTGGATGATGCCATTGATGGTGCGGATGCATTTCTCGGTGTGTCAGGAGCCAATCTTCTCTCGCCGGAGCAGTTGGCGAAAATGGCTGAACAGCCCATTGTTTTTGCCTGCGCGAATCCGGATCCAGAAATTCGTCCTGAGCTGGCGAAAGAAGTCCGCCCAGATGTGATTATGGCCACCGGGCGTTCGGATTATCCGAACCAGGTGAACAATGTTTTGGGCTTTCCCTTTATTTTCCGTGGCGCACTGGATGTTCGTGCATCCCGAATTAATGAAGAGATGAAGCTTGCCGCAGTTCATGCCATTCGTGAGCTGGCAAAAGAGCCAGTACCAGAAGAGGTGATGAAGGCATATGGTGGTGCGCACCTGAGCTTTGGTCCTGAGTACATTATTCCGAAACCCATGGATATTCGTTTATTGGGTCAGGTGTCTGCAGCGGTTGCCCGTGCAGCGGTGGATTCAGGTGTTGCCAGGCTGGGGTATCCAGCACACTATCCGCTGGAATCATTGTCTGATATTTGATGTTGTAGCGAATGGTTAATAAATAGCCCGGTGATCTGATTTGGATCATCGGGCTTTTTTATTGGGTCATGATTTATTTGACGTTTAGAAAAGATCTTCAGGTGAAAACTCTTCATTGATGTCGTTCAATGAAGGAATGCTTTCGTCGCTGAATTGCTGTGGTGCCAGTTCTTTTCTGAAAATCTCAAAAATGGCATTAGGGTCACCTGGTGCGGCGAGCTTGCCGGTTTCTCTTGAGATTTTCAGCGTGACTAACCCTTCTGGTTGAGGTCGTTTGGTTTCGGGTTTTCCGTCCAGCGCTACCTTCATATAAGAAAGCCAGGTTGGCAGCGCTGCATTGGCGCCGTATTCCCAGCGCCCCAGGGTTGAGTAATCATCCATGCCGACCCAGACAGCCGTTAGGATTTTCGGGTTGAATCCAACAAACCAGGCGTCTTTGCTGTCGTTTGTTGTTCCGGTTTTGCCACCAATATCATGACGATTCAGTGCTTGGGCGCGGCGACCGGTGCCTTTCCAGATAACATCACGGAGGATGTCGTTCATGATAAAGTTCACTTGTGGCGACATGACCGACTTGGCGATTTTTGGTTTGATGGTTCGATTTTCTTCCTGGGGAGAAAGAACGTCGTTTAACGTGTTTTCTGTCAGAGGGAGTTCGACGAACTCAGGTTCTGAGTTTTCTGTCTGAATGCCTTCAATAACCCCCATTTCTGTTGCCAGTTTTGTGGCGCAATCTGAATCACAGGCGAGTACTGGCTGGGCTTCATAAAGCACCTCGTCATCTGTCTCAATACGAGTGATGAAATAAGGCTCTACCTGATAACCGCCATTGGCCAGAACGGCGTAACCGGTAGCAAGTTCCATTGGGGTCATGGAAACGTTACCGAGAGAGAGTGAAAGGTCTCTGCTGAGAGAGCTTTCTTTAAAGCCTATCTGCTTTAGAAAGCGAATGGTGTTGTTGATGCCGGTTTGTCTCAGAACCCGGATGGATACCAGGTTGCGAGAACGGTAGAGGCCTTCTCGTAAACGCATAGGGCCATTGAACTTCATATTGTCGTTATTTGGGCGCCAGCTGTCTTCCAGTTGGGCATCATCAAATACAATGGGAGCATCGTTGATGATGGTGGCAGGCGTCATGCCATTGGCCAGGGCGGAGGCGTACACAAATGGTTTAAACGAGGAGCCTGCCTGACGCACCGCCTGAGTGGCCCGGTTATACATGCTGTCATAAAAGTTGTAGCCGCCTACCAGTGCGAGCACTGCACCGTTGTCTGGGTGCATGGAAATCAGCGCGGATTGTGCCTGAGGTTCCTGGGCTAACCGATATTCACCTTTACTGGTAATTCGTACCCAGATTTGATCACCCGGCTTGAGAATGTCTGCTGGCTTTTTTGGCGTTGGCCCCATGCTGTTTACGGACAGAAAAGGGCGGGCCCAGCTCATATTGTCCCAGGATAGGGTGCCCGTGTTGTCATTCTTCAGGCCTACGAAGGCTTGTTCATCGTCAACGGTGATCACCATGGCGGGTTGAAGAATGCCTTGGTCAGGGGTTTTATTCAGTTGGGTCTGCCAGCCTTCCTCTGGAGCGTCCTGCACCAGATTAGTCACTGGACCTAGATAGCCGTGTCGTTCGTTGTAAGCCATGAGTCCATTGGCGACTGACAGGTTGGCCGCTTCCTGGAGATGGCTGTCCACTGTGGTGAATACTCTGAAACCTTCTGTGTAGGTTTCAGAGCCATATTGTTCGAACATCTGCTGGCGAACCATTTCTGCAACGTAAGGGGCTTGCAGTTCAATTTTTGCACCGTGATAGCTGGCTGTAACAGGCTCGGTGATCGCGCTTCTAAAATCAGTCTCGGAGATGTAGCCGAGGTCTTTCATACGACCCAGAATCCAATCGCGGCGAATAAGTGAGCGTTGTGGGTCGTTGATCGGATTGTAACGAGAAGGGGCTTTTGGAAGGCCGGCGATCATGGCAATTTGAGCCAGATTCAGTTCGTTAATGGATTGTCCGTAATAAACCTGAGCAGCGGCTTCGACGCCGTAGGAACGATGGCCGAGGTAAATTTTATTGAGATAGAGTTCAAAGATTTCATCCTTTGACAGTTGTCGTTCTATCTGGAGTGCAAGTAGGATCTCGTTAAATTTCCGTGAAAATACCCGTTCGTGGCTCAGGAAAAAGTTTTTGGCCACCTGCATAGTGATGGTACTGCCGCCAGATTGAATGTTGCCTGTGCTGACCAATTGAACGGCTGCCCGCAGCAATCCAACGATGTCAACGCCGGGGTGTGAATAGAAACGGTCATCTTCTGCGGCCATAAAAGCTTTGGTCAGGCTGGGGGGGGTGTCTTCAATGTCGATAGGAGAGCGGCGCTTTTCGCCAAACTCGGCAATAAGAAGATTGTCTTGAGAATAGACTCTCAGAGGCGTCTGTAATTTGGCATCTCGTAAAGAGTCTACCGAGGGCAGAGACGGGCTGAGGTATAAATAGGCGCTTGCGCTGACAAGCAGAATTCCACTGGCTACGGTTAATATTGACCAGCACAGGAATTTTAAGAATTTTACTGACCGTTTCATGCTGTAGGGACATCCTGGTAAAGCGAAGGTCGACGGCTGAAGTTTGACGTTATTGGAGTTTGTTCTTCAAACTCAGAAGATGTCGTTCTGGCAGCCGATCATATAATAACTGGGTATTATACGGTGAAACTGTCCTGATCTGGAAATGCGGTTTTCCGGAGTAATTGGGATCGAAGAGTGACGGTGTTGGCAAAAAAGAATTTTCCATACAAATCCGTCATTTATAGGGTGGGACTGACTCTATGCCATTGCTTAAATGGTACGACTGTTATTTAATGTCAAGAATTAGTCATATATAACTATTATCAAGGATTTCGCCAGTGTTTGGGCTGCTGAAAAACAAATCGAATACTGTTTTAGGGGTGGATATCAGTTCGACGTCTGTCAAAGTCCTTGAGTTGGGGATGAGTGGCAGCAAGTACAAAGTCGAAGCATTTGGTACCGCGAAATTACCCCCAGGGGCAGTAGTAGAAAATAATATTCAAGAACTTGAAGTGATTGGGGAAGCCGTCGCGAAAGCTCTGTCAAATTCACGAACCGGTGTGAAGTTGGGTGCTGCTGCAGTATCCGGCTCGGCGGTTATCACTAAAAGCATTGAAATGGATGCGTCGCTTAGTGATGAAGAGATGGAAACTCAAATTTCTGTCGAAGCCGACCAATACATTCCTTACGCCATGGATGAAGTCGCCATCGATTTTGAAGTTCAGGGGTTGAATGAAAAAAACCCTGAACGAGTCGAGGTATTGCTGGCGGCCTGTCGTCGGGATAATGTGGAAATGCGGGAAGAAGCACTTCGGCTTGGTGGATTGAAAACCAAGATTGTCGACGTGGAAGCATTTGCCATGGAACGGGCCTGTGAGTTGATTGAAGGTCAGATGGATTTGCAAGATGAAGATCCAGTTCTGGCGGTGATTGATATCGGTGCCACCAAAACCACGCTTAATGTGATTAATAAAGGCAGAACGGTTTATACCCGTGAGCAGTTATTTGGTGGGCGTCAGCTGACGGACGAAGTGCAGCGCCGTTATGGTTTGTCGCCAGAGGATGCTGAAAAGGCCAAGTGCAGCGGCAATCTTCCTGATGACTACGAACCAGAAGTGCTGGAACCTTTCCGGGAAACTGTGGTGCAACAGGTTTCACGTCTTCTTCAGTTTTTCTACTCATCCAGCAAATTTAATGACGTTGATGGCATCGCCTTGGTTGGCGGTTCAGCATCTATCCGCGGCCTGTCCGATATGATTCAGGAAAAATTGGGCACACCGTGTCGGGTAGCTAACCCCTTTGCAGCGATGTCCATGGCGGGCAAGGTGGACGCAAAAAAGCTGGCTAAAGAGGCGCCTTCACTGATGATTGCCTGTGGCCTTGCCATGAGGAGTTTTGACTGATGGCAAGAATTAACCTTTTACCTTGGCGTGATGAGCTGCGCAAAGAGCGCAAGCAACAGTTTATTGTTCTCTGGTTTATTACGCTGATTATTGGTGCAGCCCTGATTTTTATGGCTGACTTGTATGTCAGTAATATGATTAGCAATCAGGAAGGCCGTAATCAGTACCTGCAGAACGAAATCAATGTTCTGAATAAAAAGATTGCGGAAATCAAGGAGCTGAAAGCGAAAAAAGAACAGCTTCTGGAACGTATGGAAGTTATTCAGAATCTTCAGGGTAACCGCCCAGTTATCGTTCGGATTTTTGACCAGATTGCCAGAGTGGTGCCCGAAGGCGTTTACTTCAAACAGGTTTCAGTGAATGGAAATCGATTGTCACTGGTGGGTGTTGCTGAATCCAATAACCGTATCTCTGCTTTGATGAGAAACTTTGATAACTCTGAGTGGTTTGAAAGTCCAAACCTGACAGCGGTTAGAAAAATAGCTGGAGGCAGTCAGCGCATGAATGAATTCGACCTGACAGTGAAGCAGGTTAATCCAGCACAGTCTGGGGAGGATTTATGAGCCTGACAGATTCATTTAAAAACTTGAACGAACTGGATCTCAGTGAGATTGATTTTGAGAATATCGGTTCATGGCCATTGGCTGTCAGAGTCATTGCTTGTGGTTTAACACTGGCTGTAGTGTTAGGTGCGGGGGTTTACTTTCATCTGACTGACTTGCAATCTCGCTATGACATGGCAGCCAATAAAGAGCAAGAGTTGAGAGAGCAGTATCGGCTTAAGGACTTTCAGGCGGCAAACCTGGATGCGTACCGGGAGCAAATGAAGGAGATGGAGAAATCCTTTGGTGCTTTGGTTAAACAGCTTCCAAGTGATACAGAAGTCCCGGGCTTGTTGGAAGATATTACTTTTACTGGCCGTGGTGCAGGGTTGCAGATCGAGGAAATCAAGCTTCAAGCTGAAAATGTGCAGCAGTTTTACATTGAGTTGCCCATCAGTATTGCGGTTAGGGGGAATTACCACGACCTTGGCAACTTCGTTAGTGGTGTTGCCAGTCTTTCTCGAATTGTAACGCTTCATGATTTTGATATTCGCCCAGGTCAAAGTGGTGAGCTGACAATGAATATTTTGGCCAAGACTTATCGTTACAACGATGAAGGAGGGCTGTGATGAAGCTTCTTCGATATGCGTCGTTGATGTTCTTTGGTTTTGCCTTATCCGGTTGTTTTGAAATGCGTCAGGGGTATCAGGATATTGATGCTTATATGGCTGATGTGAAAGCCAGACCTGTGGGTAATATCGAGCCGTTGCCGCAGTTTCGGCCTTATGAGGCATTCACTTATCAGGCATCGGCGATGCGCAGCCCGTTCAAGCAGCCCGTAAAGGTTGCTCTGAGCTCTGATCAGCTGAACAGTAATATCAAACCAGATGCGAGTCGGGTTAAGCAGTATTTGGAAAAATTTGAAATGGACTCTTTCCGTTTGGTAGGTTCTATCAGTAACGATGAGGGGTTTTGGGGGCTTGTTCGCGGAAGTGATGGTGTGCACCGTGTTAAGGTGGGGGATTATATAGGCCGAAACCACGGACGTATTACCTACATTGATGAACAAGAGTTGCGAGTAACGGAGATTGTTCCAGCAGGTCCAAAATACTGGATAGAAAGGCCACGTATTTTACCGCTGGACATCGGTAGTCAGTAATCGGGTATCGTGATGATGGATAATTTGCAAATGATGCCGATGAAAAAAACAATCAAATTCAGGAATAGGTACAATAGATGAATATGAGTCCCCTGCAGCCGGCAAGCGCTTTCCGAGGGCTTTTTTATGCGCTACTGGTTTCATTGCCTATTTCAGGATGGAGTGTAACCCTTAAAAATATGGACGTTAATGCTCTTCCTGATGAGATGGTAGAGCTGAAACTGACGTTTGATGGCGTTGCTCCTGTTGCTCATGGTTATAGTATAGAGAAGCCGCCAAGAATTTCCCTGGACCTTCCTTTTACCCGCAGTGCGCTGCCAAAATACAACGAAGTGGGTTTTAGCAGTGCCAAAAGCGTTACTGTGCTGGAAACTGGCGACAGAACTCGTTTGGTTATCAACCTTGAGGAGCCAACTGGTTACACGACAAAGGCTGAAGGTAATACATTAAGTGTGTATTTGGGTACGGAAAACGCAGCCGGTTCTGTGCAGTCCGATGCTGGTCAAATGACGACAGCGACGACGAATGTTTCTGCGGCTAACGATTCAGAGCCTCAAGCTGAAATGCCAGTTCAGGATCAAGGCATTACCAGTATAGATTTTCAGCGTGGTGAAGATGGTGAAGGTAAGGTGGTGATTGCCTTGTCTGATGCCAAAATCCAGATGGATATGAATGAGCAGGCCGGTCGTATTCGTTTAGAGTTTCCCGGTGATGTCATTCCGGAAAGGTTGAGAAACCGGTTAGATGTTGTCGATTTTGCAACCCCTGTCATGTTTATTGATGCCAAGGTTGAAGACGGTAACTCATCCATTGTTATCGAGCCTAAAGGTCAATTTGAATACCTCGCATATCAGACGGATAACCTGCTAACGGTCAGTGTTAAAGCACCGGAGCGTCAAGAGCGGGGTAGAAGAGCTGGTGGGCTTTCCTATAAGGGTGACAAACTGTCACTGAATTTCCAGGACATTGAAGTTCGTGCGGTCTTGCAGCTGATTGCTGATTTTACTGATCTGAACTTAGTGGCGTCGGATACCGTTGGTGGTAATGTGACGTTGAGATTGCAGAACGTTCCTTGGGATCAGGCGCTTGATATTGTATTGAAAGCGAAAGGTCTTGATAAACGCCTCGAAGGTAACGTGCTGACGGTTGCTCCTGCTGCAGAAATTGCGGCAAGAGAACGTGAACAGTTGGAAAATGAAAAGCAGATCAGCGAACTGGCGCCTGTTTATACCGATCTCGTTCAAATTAACTACGCGGATGCTGCCGAAATTTCTGAAGTTATTCAGGGAAGCGGTGATGCTGGGCTATTGACTGAACGTGGCTCTGTTCAGGTGGTTGATCGTACAAATAGTCTGTTGATAAAAGATACTCAAGCCAAACTGGACGAGCTGCGCGCTTTGATCGAACAGTTGGATATTCCAATTCGCCAGGTAATGATTGAAGCAAGGATTGTTACTCTGAGCTCTAGTGTACGTGATGAGCTGGGTGTGAAGTGGAGTAGCAGTACAGGTAAAAAAGATATTGATACAGGCAGTGGTAGTGCCAATATTGGTGGTCGAGGAGATGATGGTCTCTTTACTGATCTTGGCGTGACTGGTAGTGCTTCCAGTGCTATTGCGATCGGCTTTTCCAGTGCAAATGGCAATATACTGAACCTTGAATTGTCCGCTTTGTTAAGTGATGGTGGAGGTGAAGTTATTTCTCAGCCAAAGGTCATTACTGCGGATAAGAAAACAGCTGTTATTAAATCTGGTAAGGAGATTCCTTACGAAGAAAAAACATCCAGTGGCGCTACTTCCGTTGCCTTTAAAGACGCAGTTCTTGGGCTTGAGGTTACACCTCAGATTACACCGGATGGTCGTGTGATTATGGATATAAAGATCAATAATGACGATACCACCAATGAAACATCAAACAGTGTACCGATTATTTCTACCAACGAAATCACGACTCAGGTATTGGTTGAAGATGGAGAGACAGTGGTACTGGGTGGTGTATTCAAGCAAAGTAAAAGGAACAGTGTGAGCAAGGTTCCAGTACTTGGTGATATTCCATATGTTGGCGCGTTATTCCGCAACAAAACAGAAAGTGATGAGAAAGAGGAACTGTTGGTGTTTATTACTCCAAGAGTCGTGACTGAAGGCGTAACTTTACGCTAATGCTTTGACCTCATTACATGAAAGCCAATGAACGGGAGCAATGCTCCCGTTTTTATTGTCATATGGGTAGAGTATGCGCTACGCTCCAGCACACGGGCGGGAAGTCAGGCTAAGGTATGCTATCAACAAATATATTTCTGATAGGGCCCATGGGGGCCGGAAAAACAACAATAGGTAAAATGCTGGCCAATGAACTGGGCTCCCCTTTTCTGGATTCTGACCATGAGATTGAAGAACGAAGTGGAGCAGATATACCCTGGATCTTTGATGTTGAGGGGGAGAGGGGGTTTCGTGATCGCGAAGCTCAGGTGATCGAAGAAATATGTGATCAGCAGGGCATTATTCTTGCTACCGGCGGTGGTGTGGTTGGGCGACCGGAAAATCGCAGCCATCTTCGTAAGAGTGGCTTTGTCGTGTATTTGAAAACCCCCGTTTCCGTCCAGTTGCAAAGAACCAGGAACGATAAAAAAAGACCGCTTTTGCAAAGACCCGATCGAGAAGCGTTTCTGGCGACATTGCTGGAAGAAAGAGATCCTCTTTATCGCTCGATCGCAGACTTGGTTCTGAATACAGATAAGTTGTCTTTGCGTCAGATTATTCGTGAAATTATTCAGGCAGCAGGCCTTTCTATACGTTGATGATGTTAATGATGGAGTGTTGAGTCATGCAGGAGCTGTATGTTGATCTTGGAGAGCGAAGCTACCCTATTTATATCGGTTCAAATCTTTTATCGCAGCCTGGCTATTTAACGAGCCATATTCATGGTCATCAGGTAGCGGTAGTAACTAATGAAACCATTGCCCCTCTGTATCTGGAAAAACTCTGCACTCACCTTCATGAACTCAATCCTATTGTTGTCACTCTTCCTGATGGTGAAAAGTATAAGAATCTGGATATCCTAAATCGTATTTTTGATCAGCTTTTGCAGTCCAGACACAACCGAAAAACGACCTTGATCGCATTGGGTGGTGGTGTGATTGGTGATATGACCGGTTTTGCCGCAGCTTGTTATCAGCGAGGAGTGGATTTTATCCAAATCCCCACCACGCTTCTTTCTCAGGTTGACTCCTCTGTTGGAGGGAAAACCGGTGTGAATCACGCGCTTGGGAAAAATATGATAGGCGCCTTCTATCAGCCAAATGCGGTGATCATTGACACGGAAACGCTAAGTACTCTGCCGAATAAAGAGCTTTCCGCCGGCATAGCAGAAGTTATTAAATACGGGCTGATCTGTGATAAGCCTTTCTATAACTGGCTGCACGATAATATGGATAAGCTCCTTGAGCGAGATAATGATGCATTGTCGTACGCTATTCTTCGTTCCTGTCAAAATAAAGCAGATGTTGTAGCGGAAGATGAGAAAGAGTCGGGTATTCGCGCTATTTTGAATCTTGGTCATACCTTTGGGCACGCTATCGAAACCTATACTGGCTATGGTTCATGGCTGCATGGTGAAGCGGTTGCTGTTGGCATGGTGATGGCTGCGGATCTTTCTCTTCGTGAGGGCGATATTTCCAAAGAAGAATATCGAGGTCTTGTTGAGTTAATTGAGAAGGCAAATTTGCCGGTTGAACCGCCAGCTGGAATGACGCCAGAGCATTTTATTGAATTAATGTCCGTGGATAAAAAAGTATTAGATGGGCAGTTAAGGTTGGTGCTTTTGAAAGAGGTTGGTGTTGCAGTAGTCACCCAGGATTTTAATTTGGATAACCTCAGGGCTACGTTAAATGCATTCTGTTCTTAAGTGACTTGTATTGCGGTCTGCATAAATTTCTAAACCACTTATTCTCAGTTAATGGCCTCTATTGGTGTGAATGCACTATAGAGGCTTTTTTATGGCATAACCATGGTCTTCAATGATTTTATATAGAGGTTTGTACCTTTTTTGATGCGGGTCATTTGTGAAAATGGGGGTAGATGTGTAAAATGACCAACCGTTTTGCATCTCATTCGGGTGTTTTTCGTCTAGATTGTTATGCATTAATAATGAATAATAATTTATGCTTAGTCGGATGCTGGGGATGAATTCCGCCTTATGGCAAAAAAAGTAAAGCACTGGCTCCTGATAGCATGGGTATGCACAGAGAATAAGTTGTCTCATGGCGTGGATACGTCAGATAAGCAGTAAGACACAGCGCTTCGGGAGTAAATTCATTCAATGAAAACTCCCACAAAGTCAGGAAGACTGATAGGCGAGCCAGAACAATAATGGTTGATGAGGTTGGTGAGAAAGTGCCTATGAAAGCAGGTCTGTATAATCCTGGGGAGTTTCGGGATAACTGTGGATTCGGGCTGATTGCCCAGATGGAAGGTGAAAAAAGTCATGACCTTCTGAAGACGGCAATTGAAGCACTCACCTGTATGACGCACCGGGGCGGTATTGCTGCTGACGGTAAGACAGGCGACGGTTGTGGTCTTCTGATTCAAACGCCGGATTCCTTTTTTCGCACAGTAGCAAAAGAACAGTTTGGTTCTGATCTTTCTGATGTTTATGCCGTAGGCATGGTGTTTCTCAATACCGATCCGGTACAAGCTCAACGTGGCAAAGTTAGCCTGGAAAATGCACTTTTAAAGCAAGGGCTAGACGTTGTTGGCTGGAGAAAAGTGCCTGTCAATGATGAGTGCCTGGGGCCGATTGCTAAAGACCAGTTACCATTGATTGAGCAAATCTTTGTGACTGTGGATAGTCAGCTGTCCGATACTGAATTCTCTGCCAAGCTGTACATGGCTCGTCGTTATACCAATATGGAAATGGCGGATGACAAAGATTATTACATCTGCTCTTTGTCGTCTAAGGTCATTACCTATAAAGGGCTGATGATGCCGGTTGACCTGCCAACGTTCTATACGGACCTTGGCGATCCGCGTTTTGAAACCGCGATCTGTGTATTCCATCAGCGCTTCTCAACCAACACTCTGCCTCGTTGGCAGCTTGCGCAACCTTTCCGTATGCTGGCTCATAACGGTGAAATTAACACAATCACAGGCAACCGAAACTGGGCAGAAGCTCGTCGACAAAAATTCCAAACACCACTGTTGCCCACATTAGACGACATCTCCCCGCTGGTTAATAGAACGGGCTCCGATTCTTCCAGTTTGGATAATATGCTCGAAGTCCTGGTCAGAGGTGGTGTCGATCTCTATCGTGCTATCCGTATGCTCGTTCCCCCGGCTTGGCAGAATGTGGATACCATGGATCCTGACCTTCGAGCGTTTTATGAATACAGCTCTATGCACATGGAACCATGGGATGGCCCTGCTGGTCTGGTTATTACCGATGGTCGGAATGCCGTTTGTGCGCTGGATCGTAATGGTTTGCGTCCGTCACGTTGGGTGATTACCAAAAATGGTTTCCTGACGGTTGCTTCTGAAGTGGGTGTTCACGGTTATAAGCCAGAAGACGTGATTGCTAAAGGCAGGGTTGGCCCCGGTGAAGTACTTGCCATTGATACTGAAACGGGCGAGTTGCATCAGGCGCACGACATTGATGATAAGTTAAAAGAAAGGCAGCCATACAAACAGTGGCTGAAAGAGAATTCCTACCGCATACGCTCCAGTTTTAATGAGGATGATCATAAGGTTGATCACTTCTCCACAGAGCTGTTGAACGTCTATCAGAAAATGTTCATGGTGACGTTTGAAGAGCGTGATCAAGTGATTCGTCCGTTGGTTGAGTCTGGTCAGGAAGCAGTTGGGTCAATGGGTGATGACACGCCAATGGCCGTGCTTTCCGGTCGTACAAGAACGGTGACGGATTACTTCCGTCAGCAGTTTGCCCAGGTGACGAATCCGCCGATTGATCCATTGCGTGAATCTATTGTCATGTCTTTGGAGACATGCATAGGTCGCGAGCTCAATCTGTTTCAGGAAACACCGGAGCACGCTGCCCGGGTTATTCTGAAGTCACCAGTGTTGTCCACGTCCAAATTTATGGACTTGATGAATGTGAATCATCAGCATAAGTCCTTTGAATCGGAAACCATCAGGCTGACTTACGATCCTGCCATTGGTTTGAGACAGGCGGTTGTTAGTATCTGTGAGCAGGCTGAAAAAGCGGCTCAAGCCGGCAAGGTGGTGATCTGTCTCTCTGATCGTCATATTGATCAGGGGTTGCTGCCAGTTCCCGCCGCTATGGCGACAGGTGCCGTGCATCACCACCTGATTGGAAAAGGCTTACGTTCCGAATCGAACATTGTTGTTGAAACGGCCGCTGCCCGGGATTCTCATCAGTTTGCGGTGTTGATTGGATTTGGTGCCACCGCCGTGTATCCCTACCTTTCCTATGAAATCATCAATGATCAGATTCGTTCTGGTGAAGTGATGGCAGACCCGAGGGAAGCTTATAAAGCTTACCGTAAGGGGATTGGTAAAGGCCTGTTGAAAATCATGTCGAAGATGGGTATTTCAACCATCGCCTCTTACCGTGGCGCCCAGTTGTTTGAAGCGGTCGGTTTATCGAAAGATGTCGTCGATCTCTGCTTCTGTGGTGTGCCGAGTCGTATCGAAGGTGCGCGCTTTGAAGACTTCCACTACGAGCAGGGCCTGCTTGCTGAAACAGCCTGGAAAGCACGAAAGCCTATTCAGCAAGGCGGATTACTGAAATATGTGCACGACAGTGAATACCATGCGTTCAATCCGGATGTGGTTCAGCAGCTGCAGGTAGCTGTCAAAACGGGCGATTATCAGGAGTATCGCAAATATGCGACTCTGGTCAATCAACGCCCTGTTGCCACACTTCGAGATTTACTGGGTTTGAAACTCGATGAGAATTCGTTGCCGGTGGATGAAGTCGAATCTATTTCTGCCATTGTACGACGCTTTGATTCTGCCGCCATGAGTCTTGGAGCTCTGTCTCCAGAAGCCCATGAAGCTTTGGCTGAAGCCATGAACCGATTGGGCGGACGCTCAAACTCCGGTGAAGGCGGTGAGGACGAAGCGCGTTTCGGAACCAATCGTGTTTCCAAAATTAAGCAGATTGCTTCTGGCCGATTTGGTGTGACACCTCACTATCTTGTGAATGCCGAAGTTTTGCAGATTAAAGTGGCTCAAGGTGCGAAGCCTGGTGAAGGTGGTCAGCTGCCCGGTGGTAAAGTGAACGAGCTGATTGCTCGCCTCCGTTATTCTGTGCCCGGTGTTACTTTGATTTCACCGCCACCGCATCACGATATTTATTCCATCGAAGATCTGGCTCAGCTGATCTACGACTTGAAGCAGGTAAATCCAGAAGCGCTGGTTTCTGTCAAACTGGTTTCTGAACCGGGTGTTGGAACCATTGCTGCGGGTGTTGCGAAGGCATATGCCGATCTGATCACTATCTCTGGTTATGATGGCGGAACAGCTGCAAGCCCATTGACGTCTATTCGCTACGCCGGCTCACCATGGGAGCTTGGTCTGAGTGAAGCGCATCAAACACTTCGAGGCAATGATCTACGAGGCAAGGTTCGCTTACAGACGGATGGTGGTTTGAAGACCGGGCTTGATGTCATCAAAGCGGCTATTCTTGGAGCCGAAAGTTACGGCTTTGGTACAACGCCTATGATCGCTATGGGTTGTAAGTACTTGCGTATCTGTCACCTCAATAACTGTGCGACCGGTGTTGCCACTCAGGATCAGTCACTCCGTGATGAACACTTCAAAGGTGATGTGGAAATGGTCATGAACTTCTTCTCCTTTGTGGCAGAAGAAGTGCGTGAATGGCTTGCTCTTTTAGGTGCTAAAACCTTAGAAGAAGTGATTGGCCGTACTGAGCTACTTGATCTGTTACCGGGTATTACCGAGAAACAGCAGAGTCTTGATCTCTCACCCATGTTGGGAAGCGCTCATGTGCCAGCGGACAAGCCTAAAACCTGTCAGGTAGATCGCAACCCGCCTTATGATAAAGGTGAGTTGGCAGAAGAAATGGTGCGCCAAACACTCAGTGCTATTGAAAATAATTCCGGTGGTGAGTTTATTTTCACGGTGGGGAACTGTGATCGTTCCATTGGTGCCAGACTCTCCGGTGAAATTGCCAAGCGACATGGCAATCAGGGGATGGCAGAAAACCCCATCAAGTTAACACTTACCGGTTCTGCGGGTCAGAGCTTTGGTGTATGGAACGCCGGTGGTCTCGAAATGAGGCTGGAAGGTGACGCTAACGATTATGTTGGTAAAGGGATGACCGGCGGTAAACTGGTGATTCGTCCGCCAGCAGTCAGCAGTTTTGTTACCCATGAAACGTCCATTATCGGTAACACCTGTCTCTATGGTGCTACCGGTGGCACATTGTACGCCGCTGGTCGTGCAGGTGAACGACTGGGTGTTCGTAACTCTGGTGCCCATGTGGTTGTCGAAGGTACGGGCGATCACTGCTGTGAATACATGACTGGCGGTCAGGTAACTGTCCTTGGCCGGGCAGGTCATAACTTCGGTGCGGGTATGACCGGAGGTTTTGCTTACGTTCTTGACCTGGAACGTAGCTTTGTGGATCGCTACAACCACGAGTTGGTAGACATCCATCGTATAGATAATGAGTCAATGGAGCAGTATCAGTCCCATCTACTGAGTGTTCTTGAAGATTATGTTGCTGAAACAGGCAGTTCCTGGGGACAGGAATTGATTGATGATTTTTATGATTACAGTGGTCGTTTCTGGCTGGTGAAGCCAAAGGCTGCCAGTCTCGATACCTTGCTGGCCAGCACCCATGGCAGTCCTGAGTAACAGGCTGCCGGTGCAGAAGACGAAAGGTATTGAACATAAAAACAGCTTTGTGAGGTCAGCGAAATGTCACAGTTACACTTAAAGAATGGTCACCAGGGAAAGCGACTGAATAACAACTTCCAGTTTGTTGATGTCGGCAGGGTTGATCCGGATAAAAAAAGCCTGCGTCAGCGTAAGACTGAATTTGTTGAAATATATCAACCATTCGACGAGGAGCAGGCAGCCGATCAGTCACACCGCTGTTTGGCGTGTGGTAACCCGTACTGCGAATGGAAATGCCCGGTTCATAATTACATTCCGGACTGGCTGAAACTGGTGTCGGAAGGTCGCTTGTTTGAAGCGGCAGACCTTTGCCATCAAACCAACAGTCTTCCAGAAGTCTGTGGTCGTGTATGTCCTCAGGATCGCCTTTGCGAAGGTGCCTGTACATTGAATGATGGCTTTGGTGCGGTGACCATTGGATCGACTGAAAAGTACATTACGGATACTGCGTTGGCGCTGGGCTGGCGCCCGGACATGTCGCAAGTTCAATGGACAGACAAAAAAGTAGCAATTATCGGTGCAGGGCCAGCGGGGCTGGGTTGTGCTGACGTATTGGTTCGCAATGGCGTAACTCCGGTTGTCTTCGATAAGAATCCGGAAATTGGGGGTCTGCTGACGTTTGGTATTCCGGAGTTTAAACTGGAAAAACACGTCATGAGTCGTCGTCGTGAAGTGTTCTCTGAAATGGGTGTCGAGTTTCAACTGAACACTGAAATTGGTAAAGACATCACCATGGAACAGCTGATGGCAGATTACGATGCTGTCTTCATGGGTATGGGTACGTACACCTATATGAAAGGTGGCTTCCCCGGCGAAGAGCTGGACGGTGTCCACGATGCGCTGCCTTTCCTTATCTCTAGTGTGAATCGTAACCTTGGATTTGAAAAAAACGCGGATGATTTCATTGATATGAAAGGCAAACGCGTTGTAGTTCTCGGTGGTGGTGATACGGCGATGGATTGTAACCGTACCTCCATTCGGCAAGGTGCAAAGTCGGTTGCGTGTGCCTACCGCCGTGATGAGGAAAACATGCCAGGGTCCCGTCGTGAGGTGGCCAATGCAAAGCAGGAAGGTGTGCAGTTCCTGTTTAATCGTCAGCCAGTAGAAATTGTTGGTGATGGCAAAGTCGAAGGTATTCGACTGGTGACAACGGAGTTGGGAGAGCCTGATGAACAAGGTCGTCGTCGCCCTGAGGTTATCGAAGGCAGTGATGAAATTATCGATGCGGACGTCGTTCTGGTAGCCTTTGGCTTCCGTCCAAGTCCGGCTCAATGGTTTGAAGAACATCAGATTAATACCGATGAGGGCGGGCGAGTTGTCGCTCCGGAGAAGAACAAATACAAGTTCCAGACCAGCAACCCTAAGGTGTTCGCTGGTGGTGACATGGTCCGAGGCTCCGATCTTGTGGTAACCGCAATCTGGGAAGGTCGTGAAGCTGCTGATGGTATTCTTGATTATCTGGATGTTTGAATAAATCACGAGAGCAAAAGGGCGTATTTCTAACCGGAAATACGCCTTTTTTTATGGTGGATTTCCGTGATAACCGATATAAATGCCGAATCTGATTCATGGTTGTTTACCGGTAAACGCTGTAGAATCGCTGTTCCGGAATATCGGGTATCAAGGTATTTATGACTCCTCTAAAAAATGACCGCTTTTTACGAGCACTGCTCAGGGAACCTGTTGATGTGACACCAGTGTGGATGATGCGCCAGGCTGGACGTTATTTGCCGGAGTACCGCGAGTTACGGGCAAAAGCCGGTGACTTTATGTCCCTTTGCCAGAATCCACAACTGGCTTGCGAAGTGACACTGCAACCTCTGGAACGTTTTCCATTGGATGCGGCAATACTGTTTTCCGATATTTTGACGATTCCTGACGCCATGGGTCTGGGTCTCTATTTTGAAGCGGGTGAAGGGCCAAAGTTTAAAAAGCCGATTCGCACAGCAGCAGATGTTGAAGCCCTGTTTGTTCCTGATCCGGAAAAAGACCTGGGTTATGTGATGGATGCAGTGAGAACCATTCGCCATGAATTGAATGGTCGTGTTCCGCTGATTGGTTTCTCTGGCAGCCCATGGACGCTGGCAACCTATATGATAGAAGGTGGCAGCAGTAAAGACTTCCGCCGCATCAAAGCCATGATGTTCGATCAGCCAGAACTGTTAAAGCAGGTGCTTTCTGTGCTGGCAGATTCTGTGGTCAGTTATTTAAATGCACAGATAGAAGCCGGTGCTCAGGCAGTACAGATCTTTGATACCTGGGGTGGTGTATTGAGTCCGGAGAATTACCGTGAATTCTCATTGTATTACATGGACAAAATTGTCAAAGGTCTGAAACGTGAGAATGAAGGCCGAAAAGTGCCTGTGATTTTGTTCACCAAAAATGGTGGGCAATGGCTTGAATCCATGGCGGACACCGGTGCAGATGCTCTGGGCCTGGATTGGACAACGGATATTGGCGAAGCCCGCCAACGTGTTGGCGACAGAGTTGCCCTACAGGGTAATATGGATCCATCGACACTTTATGCGTCACCAGAAAGAATTCGTCAGGAAGTAGGAACCATTCTTGAAAAGTTTGGTACTGGTAATGGCCATGTGTTCAATCTTGGTCATGGTATTCATCAGTTTGTTGAACCCGATAAAGCTGCTGCGTTTATATCTGCTGTTCATCATATTTCAGCTGAATACCATCGAAATTAACTGAGTACCCCAAGAATCTGGCATTAGAGACTTGGGGCGATTCTATGTTTAAACTGTAGTAATCTGTAGCCCGTTTTCTGAAAGTAGTTGTTGGCTTTCTTGAACATGTGAACTAGGTTCGTAGTGTGTATCAGCTTGGGGATTCATCTCAATCGTAGTTGACCTAGAGAGCTTTTTCTCTGTTTTACTACTTTCATTCAACTTGGTAAACCTGCGGCTTTCGGCTGCTTTAAGAATGCTCTTTCTGTACTCATTTTTTTTATGTGGTTCAAGTGATCTCAATTTTTTTCTGACGATGCTGTTCAGATACTTATCCATAGTTTCAGGAGGCACTATTTTGTGAAGCTCAGAAAGAGCCATAAATAGCTCATTTTTTCCCCAGCTATTAATCTTTGGTGCTATTTTATTTATGAAAATTTTAAGTTGTTGTTTGGCATTTGAGTTTTTATCAGTAGCTATATCGTCTGTATCTGATTGAAAGCAGGGAACACTTTTTTCCAGTTCATCACGTAACATATTGGCAATGTGATAGTAATGGTTCTCTGTAGGTTTAATGTTTCTGCCATTATCATTCTGAATGTCGGATTCAAATAATTTTTGGAGAACAAACTGAGCTTCTGACTCTTGATCTTTTGCTATTCGATTTAAAGTTGGCACCCCTATATCTAAAATTGCTTTAAATTTCTTCCCAGCGTCAGCATGGATTTTTATGGGATCCCCTTCTTGGGCGATTATTATTTCTTCAAGCATTGAGTTCATCATTTCTATACTGGCTTGAGGCGGTACCAAAGCTCTTCCACTTAAATGACCAATAATTATTTCTGCAACAGGAGAATCAATTTTGTCTAAAAAACTGAACATGGTTCGCCAAAATTCAGAGCCCATTAAGGTGCCGAGTCTTGCCATAATACCTGTTGTATCTTTGATTAGATAAGCTGAAGTTGCGGCTAAAATCTCCCAGTTTCTAGTGGTAACACCGAGATTTAGTTCATTCGCTGTGGCGTTAAGGAACAAGCTGGTATTAATGGTTTCTTTGAGAAACCAGAGAACAGCAGTTTGCTCCCATTTTGTTGCGGCTCGTTGACCAAATATGTAATGCCAAAATTTTTGATCATCTGAAAGTCCTCCTGGATCATACTCTCGTGATATAGTCGATTGAGCTGCTTTTAGGATATCCTGCATCATACTTTCACGAGCGGCATTCGTTGTTCCATTATGAAGCCACTCGATTGTTGAGCTTGCCAGTTGCCATGGCGTTATAGCATAACGATAAAGATTGAAGGCTTGTCCAGCGTAGGCAATCATCACACCGGTAATGCCCGCTACTCTATAGTTGTTACCACTTTGTTTAATGGCTTTCTCATTTTCAATGGTAGATATTGCTGGATTTGTACCTAATAAATCTGCCATTAGTTGATTGCCATAAATATTTTCTAAGGCTGTAAGCTGAAATGTATCTTGTGGCGAGCCTTTTTTGGAAAGACTCAACAGGGCATGAGTAACACGTTGATGTAGGGTTTTAATCGATAGGTAATTAGCGATACCTGCTTTTTCGTTAAAGGTGTTAAACCAATCCAGCTCTTTCAGATAAAAAAGAAATTGCAGTGTTCCCGATTTGGTGCTGAATACATCCATCATTTCTTTAAGGGTGTTATACCCGAGCATTCTATAAATTGTCTTAAGCTGGCGTTGAGTACCAAGCTTCTCTACTCTTGCCTCTAGTTGTTCCATAGAGTGTGGCCGATCCGGCATTGCCATACCCATGGGGCCAAGAGTGAAGTATGCAATGACCTGATGGAGTACTTCTGCACCGAAGGCCAATGAAAGCTTACGTTCGTATGGGATTTGTTTGTTCAATGCTGTATCAAGCCAGTCAGAAATAGTTTCGTAGATGCTTCTGCTGTTATAGCCATAGAGCTTATCTGGAATAGCTTGCGTGGGATTTTGCTTGTGCGCAGCGTGTGTAAGAACCCTCTCATTGAGGTCTGCAGTCAATTCCTGAAACAGGATTGGCAGAGAAGAGTGAGTTCGCACACTTTCTGTAAACATGGATACATCTAGGCCCCACTTTGTCATTGAGGCGGCGCTGGTGATTATACTCACAACGGCAGAAAAGGCGTTGCCAGGATTGATGAAACCGGGAGGGAAAGATTTATTACCGCCAGAAGGGCAGCTAGCAGCATCGCTGTAAAACAGAGGCCTCATTGCCTTAAGATTAGAGGTTTGCGAAGCACCTAGCGAACTCTGAATTGATACTTGAGGTGCACTGGAATTTACGCTGCTGTGGTAAATCTGCTGAAGACAAGTAAAGTCGCCATTAGTCAGATTTGATGCACTCGAAGCGGTGAAATTGGCAGGTACAGGAGTATCGACGATTGTAGTGAAAGCATCATGAAGAGCGGGATTGTTTTGTGTTAAATGGCCAAAAAGATGGCGTAGATTGTTGAGGCTCCTGGTCACATCTGAAATAGGTTCCTGCAAAGACCTCATTAAATCAGTACCCTGCTTTATGGATATCATGCTCATTACAGCAACACAGAAGAAGCCGCTAAGAAAAATAAACTCACCTTTGTTTAACAGTTTTATCAGACCTTGTATTGGCTTTGACCCGAGTGGTGAATTACTAAAATGCTTTTCGAAAAACCCTTTTTTAGATAGTTTAATTAATTCTTCACTGATTTTTGATAATACAGTTGGGTCTTTCATTTGTTCTACGCTAAAGCCATTTACAAGCGTTTGAATCGCTTTGTTTCTAACAGTGCGTTGTATTTCAGAAACAGTTTTTTCGATATGATCAATGGTTGTTCGTGTGGAATCCTGATTGCTGTTATAGCTTACATAAGCCATCTGTTCTTCAAGGGATTTGAAATGGTCGTTGTATTTCATAATGGCGATTTTAAAGTCACTGTAATCATCAGTAGTATTATCTTTACCAGGTGCTGATGTCGTCAGTTTAATAGCCATTAAGCTTTGAAAAAAGTTTACGGCTTCTAGAGAAGGGGGAAGAGCATTTGCAACTTGATGGCTGAATGCTTCAGAGAAGCTATTCACTATGATCGAGGTTAAGGTTTTTGCCATTTTCAGTGTATCTGGGTTGCATTCATTTGGTTGATATCTGGGCAATAATGATAGAGCATTCCATATTTCCGATATATCAGATTTCCAGTCTGTATCATCACTTCGATTGTAATTTAATCCACAAAAATTATTGAAACCTTTTAAGGATTTGTCATTCTGTATGGAAATATCCTCTATTAATTGTACTTTGGTATCGGAAGGTGGAAGTATGCGATTAAGTGCATTTTTTAGGATTGAGAAAGGTTTGCATTGACTTAAATCATTTTTTCCCATCAAGCTTTGAATGGTTTCATTAAAAAAAATAACTGCCTTCTCAGTAAGCTCTCTATCATCAATGGCGCTACAAAATAAAAGCTTGCTCTTTTGTAGAGCAAGAGAGGAAAGCTTAAGTATGTTGTGTGTAGCACTGGGTATTTGTTGAAAATGGTAAGCTGTTCGAAAATTTTCGGCGGGCGAAAGATTGTTAGTGTGTCGGGAAATATTAAAAGGTTTTTTCTTACGACGAATTTGAGCCGATATCTCCTCACTGGTAAGTGTATGAATTGATATCTTTGGTTGATGATATTCCTGTTTGCTGGCCTTAGAGCCTGCAGTTAATGTGGCAATTAGGTCATCGTTATGTTGGTTTTGCTTGTCGGAATTTGCGATAGCAACTAATTTGCTGAGGTAGTTCTTATATGTTTCAAGGTCTGCCATCGTCATACTTGGCTGGTCAGATGTTGGCTCTGATTTACCAGCATTTATGCTATTAGCTCTGATAAAGCTTGAAATGCTGGCGATGCAATTTTCTTGATATGCTTTTTCTTCAGAAGAGATAATGTTTGATATTTCTGATTTTGTTTTTTTGAAAGCATTATCGATATTTCTGATAATGAGTTCTTTATCTTTCCCATAAAATTCATCTGTTGGTGGGGTTTCGGAGGATAAATAGGTTGAAAGTGTGCTCATGGCTTTAGCAACACAGTTGTTATAGAGGTATTTTTCGTTTTCTGGGAGGTGCTTTTTGATTTCAAAAATAATGTTTGAAAAACCATTAATTATCGCACGTCGCACATTTACACGTGACCTTATAGAGGTCTCTTTATCAAACTTATCAATATTTTCATCACTGATCAATTCATCAGCTCTTTCTATAAAATCGTGTGTAACTTTATTCCAGTTAGCTATGGATTCTTCACTTTCACTTGTGTTTGCAAATAATCTACCTCCTGTGATTAAATTTTTTGATAACCCATGAATGTTGTCGTCCAGACAACTGATATAGATGTCTGTAATTTTTCTGCGTAAATTCGATATCACCGCATTGAAGTATTGCTTGTTGTTTTCCGTGTTGATTTTTTTTTGTTCTTCTGTGAAATTGGGCTTAGCTTTGCCGTAGGTTTTTGACTTTTTTTTATCAAGGTGGCTGATGTCGATACTGCTATCAGTCAGCGTTTTTTTTGTTTCTTTAATAGAAGTGTCTGTGTTTAGAAATACTTCAAGCATACGGTTAGGAAATGTTTCCCTGACCGCTTGTAGATGTCTCTGCAGGTCACTTCTTTCGCCGCTCCATATAGACGGTGAAGAGAAAACACCATTAGGCAGATCACCTTTTAGTTCTTTCATAAGATTCTTGAAAAAAATTCTCAAGTGTAAAATGTTGTAACTGTGCTCTGTTTTATCCAGAAGCAGGTCGTTGTTTGAAAGTGCCTTGGTGAACTCTGCCGCTGTTAGTAGGGTATGACTATATAAATCAGGATTTTCTATAGGGTTAATCGTATTCCCGAAAATTCCTTCTTCAATATAAAGTAAACTGGAAAGAATTAAGGAGTAGCCTGCATCAAATCGTCTAATGTGCTTTTCTGCGCTATTTTTATCTGTTGATATATTGATGCCCATAGACTCAAAGAAAGAGGCTAATGGGCGATCTTTATTTTGCTGGTGGTGATTTTTCTCCAGTAAAGGAGTGTTGAATGACTTCGCTGAGCTTAATATTGTATTTTTGAGATGATGGAATATTGCGGTTGTAGTGAAATTAGTTGGTATTCCCTCAGTATTTAAAAAGGCATGTAATAGCTCATGGTCTACTAAATCTGGATGTGCATATGTTAATATTGCAAGCTGCATGAGCAGTTGGTTGTTTTTTCTATTTAGTGCACTATCTGCAGCTGTATCGGGAGTAATGCATTTTAGAGTATTTAGTGCATTTTCGAGAATGTCTCTTGTGTGAATGTTGTGATTGTCACTGGGTTGATGGAATGCCAGCTTTAAATTGATGGTTTTGTAAAGGTTGTTTAATATCTGTTTTGTTTCTTCAGTGATTGGTTTTTTGTTTAACTCCTCAATCTCAGTGGTAAGGCTCGAAATTAGATTTTCTGATTCATTGGTTCTATCTATGGTTGATGATATTTTTTGCTTATCACCATAGGGGATTACAAATTTAATAATGTCTTTAGGATCTGGTACGCTTCCAGTGATAGTTCTATGGATGATTTTCTTTGAAATGCTAGATGATGTTTGTTCTACAAATTTGGCCGCGCCAGATATTGGATTAAAACCTGAATTTAATGGTTGCACCCTTCTCGCAGTGTTGGCCTCATATACCGACGTTGTAGGCTGTAGGTTAGAACGTGGTGAGTAAGTTGCTGGGTATGATTGCAATTCTTGGAGGAGGTTTTCTGGACTCACTTAGGACTACCTTTGAAGGAATGAGAGATAGGTGGATTTAATAATTTGGTATGTTGATTTATTTTACTTTGATACTATGTACCGGACGCGATAACAACGGAAACTTGTTGTCAAACTGGTGATAACAGTTTTATAGTGGTTTCTTAAATTATTTATTTTTATATTGGATGGGTTTAGCATTATTTTGTCCTCCTTTTTTATTGATGATTTATGGTTTAAATTAATTGTGCCAATGGCATGAGTTTATGCAGTTTAATCACCGATAGTGAATGGGTATATTGTCAAGATTATTTATTAAGATTGATCTATTGAACAGAAATTCAATTTTAAGGTTAATGATAGTTTACGTAAAAGCTTCTTTTTTTTAATTTGGTGGGTTTTTCTTCATTCTCAAATTGTTTTTATTATAAATTGCTTTAAGGTCTATCGTCTGTTAGTAACTGCTCAAAAGTTGGTGGTAGGTTTCGCAGTGATGTCTCTGCAGCCCAATAACAAAAATGAAGAATTTTTAGGAAGTGTGTTTTTATCACCAAAAAATGAGCAGTTACGTCCGTTTTTTGATTGCTTTATTGGTGAGTACATGATTTGGTTTCAATGCTTTGTTTCATACTAATATCTTGGTTGTGGATCTAGGTGTTAGAAAGTTAATTGGTTTTTTTAAGTATCTTAAATAATGCTTTTTTCACGGTAAACCGAGTGACAGGCTTTGTTAGTAGAGAGCTAATTCCAAGTTTATCGATATCTTCTGTATTGGGTAGTGTTGTAACGCCCGTGAGCATAATGAAAGAGGGAGGTGTTAGGGTGTTTCTATCCTGGCTGATTCTCTCTGCTATTTGAATTCCCTTGAGGCCTGGCATTTGATGATCGGCAATAACCACATCATATGGTCGTTCAAGATATGATGCCGTCCGGATCATGGCAAGTGCTGTAAGACCATCTTCAGCTTCATCTACCATCAGGTCCAAGAGCTTGCACTGTTGTTGCAGTACTTTCCTGCATGTTGAGCTGTCATCAGCGATAAGCACTCTCATTTGGCTATATTCGTTATCGTTCTTTTTCTCCTGCTCTGGCTCTTCTTTGCTTGTTTCTGTATAGGGGGTGAAGAGGTTGATAGAGTTGGTATGTCTGACAATGTCCCCATCCATTTCTTTGAGCAGTTTTTTGGCAAGGAATAGGTTTAGCGCTGAACTGGCTTCTACCTCCTCTTCATTTGTATCTTGATTGATGTCGTTGTTAGATCCCCAATGTTCACTATAGCGACTTGCAGGCAGGCGTAATTCAATCCGCATTTTGCCCACAGTTTCTTTTTTAACACTAAGAATGAGTTCACCATTTTCAGCTTGGTTTAATGCGTAGAAGCAGGTGGCCTCTAATATCAGAAAAAAACGGCTGTCATTGAAGTAGCATTCTGAGGAGATGTCTTCTGCGATGGAGCAAATCAGCTCTACGTTCTTCTGTTCTGCCCGGTAGAGTAGTCTACTGGTTACTTCATCAATAGTGTCCTGCAGGTTTAATAACTGGCTATCACTGGGGCTTCTCACTTTGTTTGTCTTGATATTGGAGGCCAGCAGGTTGATCAAGTTGCCCAGCTCATGTCCGGAATATCTAAGTGTTTGTACATAGTCTTCTTGTTTTGGAGTGAGCGAGGTGCTTTGTAAGAGCTCTGTCATACCCATGACGCCGTTTAATGGGGTACGAAGTTCATGTCCGATTTGTTTCACTACTTCGCGACTGAACAGCTCGGGATGATGCTGTTTATAACGATCTTGACTTTGCCTTAGAATGGTTTTTTTGAATCGGGTTGGGATCGTAACGTAGCCCATGGTGATGGTCATCGTGTACAACAGTATCCAAGTGGCATCATCTAATGGAACAGCAATGCTACCAGAGTCGGAAAGTGTGTAGAAAAACTGACTCAGGGCAAGGGGAATAAATGTCCAGGGAGGCGCAGGCCGAAATTCTCGTTTGACCAGCCAGAAAGAAAAGCAGAAAGTCACCGTACTGATAAGCATTAATAATGACAGCGACGTATTCATAACGCTATTCGAAGCCCATGGTATGAACAGAAGGCATATAAGATGCAGTATGGATAGACCGTTGATGAAACGCACCAGCTGTGGCCATTCTCTATCTAATAGGTTGACCGATATGCGGTGAAAGCTAAGGCCTAGAAAAAGGATCGATGCTTTGAAAAGTAAGCTTTGTAATTCGATGCTGGCGTTTAGCCATGAGCTAAGGTAACCCTGCCATGAGCAGATAAAAAACAAAGCAAAGGCCATGTTGATCGCTGTATAACCGTGGAGAGCACTGAGTCGTTTTGCTTCGATATTTTTAGCGGTAAGAGTCATGTTCTGCTTCGATAAATAGGATAGGCATATGTTGGCAATAATGATGGCGATTAATAGACCACTTAAGAGTGCGGTTTTACCCAGTCGTGTGTTTTGTTCTGCCAGATACTGGTCCAAGCTACTTAAACGAATGCCTTTAAACAGTTCGGGTTGGTGGCGGGTTTTCAGGAATATCGTGGCTTTTTCGTTAGGGTTTAAAGTAAAACTGGTGGTTCCATATTGATCAAATTGCAGGACAGATATGTTCTTTTGCTCGGTAAGTGAGTGCTCTTTTTCAATGTACAGTTCTTTGCTGGGCTGTAATTGATAATCCACGGACAATACGGGGGTGACTTGATTAGCAGTGTTATTACGAACGGGGATACGGAGCCAAAAGTGCCCGGATGTACTTTGTGAGCTTATGCTGCCGTACTGGTATGGGGTGAAGTGGTATTTATAGTCATCCCCGGTGAGCTGTTCAATACTGAGTGGTGTGGAGTCTTCAATCAGGTAGCAAACACTGCCATCGGAAGAAAAGGTAAACGATGGGTTGAAAATTTCAATAGCCGTGGTGGCCATGGCCGTGAAAGGTAATAGCAGAAAAAGTATAAGTGTCCATAAGTACCCATGGGCTTTGGTAAACACTCTGAAAAAGTCCATTTCTCTTTATTATTGGCCTGATTATACGTTAAGCATTTTTCTCAGACAGTGATTCAGTCGACGCTTTGGGGTGAGTTCGTATTTCTCTCAATTTACCAAGAACCCTGTAAGCACACTCATTGATGATACTTACAGGGCATAATGGCCTTTACGTCTCTTCTCTGGCAATGGCCTTATGGCCAATATCCGTGCGGAAATAGGCATCCTGCCATTGAATGGTTGCCACGGCTTGATAGGCTTGCTCTTGTGCGTCTTTTACAGAGTTGCCCAGAGCGGTTACACAAAGCACGCGACCACCATTAGTTAAGGTTTTACCGTCTTCGATCTGTGTGCCTGCCTGAAATACTTTGGCATTAGTGATGTTTTGCAAACCCGAGATCTCATCGCCTTTACGGTAGGATGCAGGGTAGCCACCGGCAGCCATCACAACACCTAAAGCGGTTCTGTTATCCCATTCGATGTTGGCTGTATCCAGTTCTCCTTTAGCACCTGCGAGACAAAGCTCAACGAGGCTGGACTTCAGACGCATAAGAATGGGTTGAGTTTCCGGGTCACCAAAACGACAGTTGTACTCTAATACTTTTGGCGTCCCTTTAGCGTCTATCATCAAACCGGCATAGAGGAAACCGCTGTATGGCATGCCTTCGCTGGCCATGCCTTCTACCGTGGGGATGATGACTTCTTTCATCGCCCGGTCATGAATTTCCTGAGTGACGACCGGAGCTGGAGAATAGGCACCCATTCCTCCGGTGTTAGGACCTTTATCACCATTATCCCGGGCTTTGTGATCCTGACTGGTAGCCAAAGGCAGAATGTTTTTGCCATCCACCATCACAATAAAGCTGGCTTCTTCACCAGTCAGAAACTCTTCGACCACCACGCGGTGACCGGCTTCACCGAACGCATTGCCTGCCAACATGTCGTCAATGGCATCAAAGGCTTCCTGCTCTGTTTGAGCAAGGATGACGCCTTTACCTGCAGCAAGGCCGTCCGCTTTCACCACGATAGGCGCACCCTGTTGTTTAACGTAGGCTTTGGCGGGCTCGATTTCAGTGAAGTTCTGATACGCAGCCGTGGGAATGTGATGGCGTGCCAGAAAATCTTTGGTGAATGCTTTTGAACCTTCCAGTTGAGCTGCAGCTTGATGCGGTCCGAAGATTGGCAGACCTGCTGCTTCAAATTGATCTACGACACCCGCTACCAAAGGCGCTTCAGGACCAACAATGGTGAGCCCAATGTTTTCTTGCTTGGCAAAGTTCACTAGTCCTGAGATATCCAGCACATCAATATCGACATTGATGACTTTATTTTCCGATGCGGTACCGGCATTGCCCGGTGCCACAAACACCTGGGCAATGTTTTCATCCTGAGCGACTTTCCAGGCCAGAGCATGTTCCCGACCGCCGTTTCCTATGATAAGCACTTTCATTGTTATTCTGTCCTTTCAAATCAGTGGCGGAAATGGCGGATGCCAGTGAAGACCATGGCAATCCCAGCCTGATTGGCGGCATCAATCACTTCCTGGTCGCGCATGGAACCGCCAGGTTGTATCACTGCAGTAATACCGGCATTGGCGGCGGCATCGATGCCATCACGGAATGGGAAGAACGCGTCGGAAGCCATCACTGAGCCCGGTACTTCCAGTCCTTCGTCTGCGGCTTTGATGCCAGCAATACGGGCGCTGTATACACGGCTCATCTGGCCGGCGCCAATACCAATGGTTTGCGCATTTTTGGCGTAAACGATGGCGTTGGATTTTACGAATTGAGCGACTTTCCAGGCGAACTGCAGGTCGATCAGTTCCTGCTCTGTGGGTGCGCGTTCAGTCACTACTTGCAATTCTTCCGGGCTGATCACGTGTATGTCTGCATCCTGTACCAGCAGGCCACCGTTAACACGTTTGAAATCCAGAAATGGTGTTTGGACTTCAGGCCATTGTCCGGCACTGAGAACCCGGATGTTCTGTTTGTTCTGCAAAACAGCCGCCGCTTCCTCATCAATCTCTGGAGCGATAATGACTTCAACAAACTGTCGTTCAATAATGGAGCGTGCAGTGTCAGAGTCCAGCTTGCGGTTAAAGGCAATGATGCCGCCAAAGGCTGAGGTTGGGTCTGTTTCGTAAGCCAGGTTATAGGCTTCCAGAATATTGGTGCCGGTGGCAACGCCGCAGGGGTTGGCATGTTTTACAATCACACAGGCAGGCAAATCAAAGGCTTTTACGCACTCAAGAGCTGCATCGGTATCTGCAATATTATTGTAGGAAAGTGCTTTGCCCTGTAATTGTGTAGCACTTGAAACCGTGCCTTGAGGTGGGTTTTTCTCGGTATAAAATGCTGCTTTCTGGTGAGGGTTCTCACCGTAACGCATGTCTTCAACTTTCATAAATTGCGTGTTGAATGTGCGCGGGAAAGATTCAAGTTCTTCGATGCTCATTTTTTGAGAACCTGTGAGCTTGCCAAGATAATTGGCAATGGCGCCATCGTAACCAGCGGTGTGTTCAAAAGCTTTCACAGAGAGATCGAAGCGAGTAGCAAGATCAACCTGGCCATCATTCTCAGCCATGTTGTCCAGCACACGTTGATAGTCGTGAGAGTTAACGACGATGGTCGTGTCTTGGTAATTCTTGGCGGCAGCGCGAACCATGGTTGGGCCGCCGATGTCGATATTCTCAATTGCTGTTGCCAGATCACAGTCAGGCTTGGCAATGGCTTGCTCAAATGGGTAGAGATTCACAACCACCAGATCAATCGGCTGGATGTTGTGTTCTGCCATAATGGCTTCATCCTGCCCGCTTCGCCCCAAGATGCCACCGTGGACTTTTGGGTGTAGCGTTTTTACCCGGCCATCCATCATTTCCGGAAAACCGGTGTAGTCAGAAATCTCAATGGCAGGAATATCGTTTTCCACAAGAAGGGCGAAGGTACCACCGGTAGAAAGGATTTCAACAGCGTGTTGATGAAGAGCTCGGGCGAATTCGACAATTCCTGTTTTGTCGGAAACGCTAATCAGAGCCCGGCGTACCGGACGAGTCGTGACTGCCATCGTTTCTCACTTACAGTTTGTTGGTATGCGTTATAAATTGGAATGTATTATAAAAAGTCGGGCTGATTTTAGCGGGAAATAGCGGCTAATGGCAGGGGGAAGCGTAATAAAGTAGTAAATCCGCGGCCTTATGCTCGATAAAAGCTCGATAAAGGCGCGGATTATTCGTAAAACGATGTGTTTTTCAGGCGTAAACTCAAAGCAGACCGAACTGTTTCAGCTTTTTGCGCAGTGTTCCACGATTCAGACCAAGCAGTACAGCGGCGCGTGTCTGGTTGCCTTTGACGTAAGCCATGACCGTTTCCAGCAATGGAGCCTCTACTTCAGATAGAACCATCTGATAGACGTCGGTTACATCCTGCCCATCAAGATGAGCAAAGTAGTTGTTCATTGACCGTTCAACACTGTCGCGCAGAGTTTGAGACTCTGGTAGCTGCGTTGTTGTATGAGTCGTTGAGTGAGTGGCGGTGTTGTTTTCCCCGATTCCATTCACCGGATGACCTTCTGTTATTACCTGTGTTGCTGTCATGCCGCTATGACCTCTCCGTTGCCTTTTCGCTGTGCTTTTCTTTGTGAAGTAGAAAAACGTTCAAAATACGTTTGTATGCAGGTGTGCTGATCTTGTGAAGACTCCAGCTTATTAAAATCCCGGCGAAACTCCAGACCGGAAGGCTGATTCTGCATGTACCAGCCTACGTGTTTCCGGGCGATTCTCACGCCCTGTACTTCTCCATAAAATGCATGCAGTGCACTCAGGTGATCCAGAAGGATGGCCTGAATCTCACTTTGTTCCGGTGCAGGCAGTCTTTCTCCATGTTTCAGGAAATAATTGATCTCCCGGAAAATCCAGGGTTGCCCTTGAGCAGCACGACCAATCATCAAAGCGCTGGCACCGGTGTAATCCAAAACGTATTTTGCTTTTTCCGGAGAAGTAATGTCTCCATTTGCAATCACCGGTATGTTGACCGCCTCCACAATTCGGGCGATGGTCTCGTATTCGGCATCCCCTTTGTACATGCAGGCGCGGGTTCGACCATGTACGGCCAGAGCGGCAATGCCATACTGTTCTGCCAGTTTGGCAACGTCGACACCGTTACGGTGGTCCGGATCCCAGCCGGTTCGAATCTTAAGTGTCACTGGTATGTCTACGGCCGCGGTGACCGCTTTCAGGATGGACTCCACCAGGTCAATATCTTTCAGCAATGCCGAGCCAGCGGCTTTATTACTCACTTTTTTCGCTGGGCAGCCCATGTTCAGATCGACAATCTGGGCGCCGAATTCCTGATTCAATCGCGCGGCTTCTGCCATTTGTTGGGGATCTCCCCCCACAATCTGAACCGATCTGGGTTCAGACTCGCAGCTGTGATCCATCCGCAACCTAGACTTGCGTGTGTTCCAGAGCTTTGGATTACTGGTCACCATTTCCGAGACCGCCATACCTGCACCCATTTTCAGGCAGAGCTTGCGAAACGGACTGTCGGTAACCCCCGCCATGGGCGCCAGTATCACCGGGTTTTCAATCGAGTAAGAACCAATAACTAATTGCTTGGACAAAACAGTACCTGACAACGGGCTGATTTGAGTCAGAGCAGCCTCTGCCTGATGAATAGGAAATGAATCCTCCATCATACCCGCTCGACTTCATGCGATAAAGTCGGGCTGATCAATAAGTGATCAGTTTTTGCCGCAGCATTTTGTGCGCAATAGCTCACCAGAACTGATGGGCAATGGCTATCACTCCTTGCTATCCCAGTTATTCTCTAAGATGCGGATTCATAATAGAGCGATTGCCCTGCTCATTTTTTGATATAAGTCAGCAAGACCATCGTTCTATTAAAGAATCGTGAAGATGTCTGTTTATTGTGCGGTTAGCAGAGGATATTTTTGGTTGAAGTGGCTTTTCAGTTGTTTATTGTATGTCGGTCATCAATTTTCATTAAGGATAACTGCTGGCCAGTTCTTCCTGAAGTGTTGAGCAGCGACGGCTGAGAAGAAACTCCTCCGCCAGATCAATCACGGCAATATCTTTAAGTGTATTAATGCCCAATAGAATGGGGTTTTTGAATCGGGAGCGGGAGGTTAAGCTGAAATCCGTAGTGGTTTCTATAGGGCCAATGCGTATTTGCGTTTCAATCACCGGACGCTTTTGAGGGCTGCCATGGTGCGTCTGAATATAGGCAAAGCGCTTTAGTGGACGAACAATGGATATCATTTTGTTGCTGTCAGCGGCTTCCGGGATTTGGAAATGTACCCAGATAGAACCGTTTTTTCGGGTTTTTAATTCAATGTTTCTGGCATCCATAGAGGAAAGGGTTGAGCCGGAATCAATCAGCGCATTCAGTTGCGTTTGACGGTTTCCTACCTGATTAACGCGTTCCTGAAGGCCCACGATATAGCGATCTCCCGCCATACAGTGTTTAGTATCGACTTGGGCATGAACGGTGGCTGCCAGCGAGGGCAGGGTTAAAAATAGAGCCAGCAGGTATTTGGGTAGCTGGATGGAATACGACATAACTTCCTCCACGAAGGTACTGCAATACGGATGCCTTCTTCTCTATTAGGTTTAGCTGCTGGGAGGTGGTGTGGAGAGTTTCTTGAGAATGCCTGCCGGATTTCTGTCAGATGGAATATGGCGCTTTGGATCTCTGGAGATTGCAGCCATAATCTTGCTGCTGATGGGTAGAGGTTTTTATGAGTAGATTCAGGTTTTCATGGCTGTTAATACCAGCGTTTTTTCTATTGGAAGTGGTTCTGATGAATCACCTTTCTCGCCCGGATAACTTTCCACTCAGTTTGAACCCGATAGAGGCGTTGAGTGGCATCGCCTTTACCCTAAGCTATTTCCATGTTCCTGTAGTGATTGCCTTTGCTCTTGCTGTGTTGATATTGGTAATTCCAGCCTGGTTGATAACCAGACTGGTGATGTGGGGAGTCAGGAGCTTTTGGCAAAAGTTAGCTGATAGCTAACTGCGCTGGGGCCAGGGTCCATTATTTCAAGCCCGAGCCGAATAGGTTGATCAGCTGGCATGGCGTTGGATCCAGCCAGCTCTCCACCCAGATATTCAGAAGGTGAAAAGGCTCGGCTGGCAATTAACCGCCCATTAATATCCGTAAAGGTTAACTGGATGCTGGGGTATGGTTGTGTGTGACCAGCGTCATTGATAATCACCGCATCAATCTGCAATGCCTGACTGTTTTCGGGATGGGTTCGTACCACCAGATCCAGACTGCGGATGGCTTTAATGTTCACAAGTGGCGGTAGTTCGCACTGTAAGGCACTGCAAATCAGAGTATAGGCCGGTCGCAGCGTTGTATTTAAAGCCAGCTGGTTGCGATTGAACCAGCCGTATTGAGCAATCAAAGCCGTTGCCAGCACAAAGACCGTCAGTTTAAGAAGTGGGCTGTTTTGTCGAGACCGCTTGCGCAGCCCCGGAATCTCATCGTCATCCTCTTCATCATGATCATCAGAATGGTCATCAGATTTGTAAATGAGTGTTGAAACGGTTTCATGATGATAGCCATCGTACTCAAGTGGCGGCGTAGAAGTTGCCACTTTAGCTTTGCTGGAAGCTATGTCGGCTGTTGGTGACGCTGTTGTTTTAAGAGCTTCTGTATTTTCGCTGCTTACTAGTACATCGTGTTCTGTTTCAAGCGCAGGTAATGGTTCTTCAGAAGCAGTAGTGACCATTGAAACCGGCTGTTTTGCAGGTAGACGCTCCAGTTGTTCAAGTGCATTAAAAACCTGCAGACAGGAGCCGCAGCGTACAGAGCCTTTGGCGGCTTTTAACTGTACGTTCGTTATGCGGAACGATGTCTTGCAGTGTGGACAAGTGACACTTGAGGGCGTCATGTTAACTTCATACCGATGTTCAAATTAATCATTAATTAGATCAAAGCCCTTGATCTTTATCCAGTCCATTGATGCATATCCCCATCGCCTTTCAAGTTGCTACGTTGTTGTCAGCGTTCGCTCACCCCGATCACCTACTACTTGTAGGCTACTACTGACAACGTTCCTGACGTTGTTCAGCATACACTCCATCCTTGGAGTTAACGGTGCCCGAGGGCCTAAAGGCTTCGCTCACTTGTCGCCTAGTAGCAACTTGAAATCCAATGGGTATAGTCGTTACTGACTATGCATGGTGTTTCAGGTTGTCTGCTTATGCTCGCTTGGTGCCTGAGAGCATTGCCCAGCCATCAAACGTGGTGGGTGGCTCCATATCAAACCACTGCTTGTAAGTCTGAATGATCTCCTCAGCTTGCTCCGACAGAATGCCTGACAGTGTAATAGAGCCGCCGGCCTTTGTCAGTCCAGCCAGTTTTGGGGCCAGTTGAGTTAACGGACCAGCAAGAATGTTGGCGAGGACAACATCTGCGGCTTCAGCAGGTTCATCATCAGGCAGAAATACATCCAGTTTGCTGGCGGAAATCGTGTTCCTTTTCGCATTTTCAATGGTGGCTTCCAGAGCCTGAGGGTCGAGATCAACACCAATAGCTGACTTCGCGCCCAATAACAAAGCGGCAATGGCCAGAATCCCTGAGCCGCAACCGTAATCAATGACTTCTTTGCCTTTCAGGTTGGCCTGTTGATCCAGCCATCTGAGGCAAAGTGCAGTTGTCGGGTGTGTACCTGTGCCGAAGGCCAGACCGGGGTCCAGCATCAGGTTGACGGCGTCTGGGTCAGGTACCGGTTTCCAGCTGGGGCAAACCCACAGGCGATCACCAAACTGCATGGGATGAAAGTGAGTCATCCACTCCCGTTCCCAGTCTTTGTCTTCAACAATTTCGACTTTATGTTTTGGAAATGGATCAAGCCCGGCGTTTTCCTTGAGGAAGGGCACAACATGGTCAACAGAGGTCAGGGCGTCAAATAATCCGATGACGACGGTGTTATTCCAGAGTGGAGTTGTGCCCAATTCCGGTTCGTAAACTGGCTGATCTTCGGCGTCCTGAAGTGTGACCGCAGAGGCGCCAACTTCTAGAAGCAGGTCTTCCAGACGGTCAGCGTGGTCAGAGGTGGTGTTGAGTCTGACTTGAATCCAGGACATCGTATTTTCCAGAATAATAGACAATAAGCACTTCACTGACCTTTTGGCGAGGTTGTCGCAAAACTCCAGAAACCTCGTTCCCATGCTTCGCGTGGGAATGCATACCTCTTAATTTTCAAAGAGATAGATGTATGGGTTCCCACGCAATACCCAAAGGGCATAAAAGCATGGGAACCAGGGCTTTTGCGACAACCTCTTGGCGCGTGAATTCATAACGCATAACGAGGGTATTGTAGCTGAGCCCATATCTTTCATAAATAGACAAAGGGTGCAGAAAAAAACAAAGGCCTCGTTTGAGGCCTTTGGTGGGAGTGCAGAATCAATCTGCAAGTTTCTTCTCAAGATAATGAATGCTGACACCGCCTTCTTTGAAGTAAGGGTCAGTCACCAGTTCCTGGTGGAGAGGGATATTGGTTTTGATGCCTTCAATCACTGTCTCATCCAAAGCATTCTTCATGCGAAGCAGAGCCGTTTCACGATCTGGTCCGTAGCTAATGATTTTGGCTATCAGGGAGTCGTAATAAGGCGGTACGCTGTAGCCATTATAAATGTGACTATCCACTCGAATACCATTGCCACCCGGAGCATGGAATTGCTTCACGTTGCCAGGGGATGGCATGAAGGTTTTCGGGTCTTCAGCATTGATACGACACTCAAAGGCATGACCTTTCAGCTCAATATCTTCTTGCTTGACGCTCAAAGGCATGCCACTGGCAATTCGCAGCTGCTCTTTGACGATATCAATACCGCTGATCATTTCTGTTACTGGATGCTCTACTTGAACCCGGGTATTCATTTCAATGAAATAAAACTCGCCGTCTTCATAGAGGAATTCAAAGGTGCCGGCGCCTCGGTAACCCAGTTCGATACAAGCGCGGGTGCAGGCGCTGGCTACTTCCTGACGTTTGTCTTCAGGAATATAAGGCGCTGGTGCTTCTTCAATGACCTTCTGGTGACGGCGCTGCAGGGAGCAGTCACGGTCGCCAAGGTGAATGGCATTACCTTGACCGTCAGCCAGTACCTGAAATTCAACGTGACGTGGGTTTTGCAGAAACTTTTCGAGGTAAACCGTATCGTTGTTAAAGGCCGCGCCGGCTTCCGATTTGGTCAGTGCAACAGAGCTGATTAGCTCGGCTTCTTCATGCACGACCCGCATACCGCGGCCACCGCCACCACCGGCAGCTTTGATAATAACTGGATAACCAATTTTCCGGGCAATAGACAGTGTTTTCTGGTTGTCGTTGGTGAGAGAACCATCGGAGCCCGGCACGGTTGGTACGCCTGCTTTTTGCATAGCAGCAATGGCGGACACTTTGTCACCCATTAAGCGGATCACGTCAGCGGATGGCCCGATAAAGGTAAAGCCGCTTTTTTCTACCTGCTCGGCAAAGTCAGCATTTTCAGACAGGAAACCATAGCCCGGATGGATGCCGGTGGCATGGGTGACCTCGGCTGCGCTGATAATGGCCGGAATATTCAGGTAGCTTTCTGTCGGACTGTTTGGGCCAATACAGACAGACTCATCGGCCAGATGCAGGTGCATCAGGTCGGCATCGGCCTTGGAGTGAACAGCAACGGTTTTAATGCCGAGTTCTTTGCAGGCTCTTAAAATTCTAAGAGCAATTTCACCCCGGTTCGCAATAACAACTTTATCGAGCATGGTGCGACCCTCAGGCAATGGTGAACAGAGGCTGGTCGTACTCAACAGGCTGACCGCTTTCAACCAGAACCGCTTCAATGGTGCCGGATTTGTCTGCCTTGATTTGATTCATCATCTTCATGGCTTCTACGATACACAGGACATCGCCGTGCTTAACCTGCTGGCCTTCTTTCACAAAAGCGGAGGCGTCGGGAGAGGGTGAATCATAGAAAGTACCAACCATGGGTGACTTAACCTGATGACCAGACATCACCGGTGCGGCGGCAGTAGCTTCGGCAGCAGGTGCAGCTGCAGGAGCCGCAACAGGCTGAGCCATCTGAAAAGGTGCCGCAGCTACCGGAGCGCTTTTTGAGTAACGACTGATTCTAACAGACTCTTCACCTTCATGGATTTCCAGCTCATCAATGCCAGACTCTTCCAGTAGCTCGATGAGCTTTTTTACTTTTCTAATATCCATAGTTAGTCTCGAATGTTGAAACAGGCCGGGCGTGTAACCTTGCCGGTTGGGTTTAATACGGTTTGAAAGCGGGAGGTAGGTTGCTCAACCTGCTTTCAATGTTTAAATCTGGTTCGCAGGTGCGTATGGATAGAGGTTAATACCATTACGCACAATTAAAAATGCGGGTTTTCCCTGTTTTGCTTCAGGGGTTGTCAGTCAGTTTTTTAATGGCTGACGACAGTGCAAGGCTATAGCCTTGTGGGCCAAGGCCTGCGATAACTCCTTCTGCAATATCACTGAAATAAGAGTGATGGCGAAAAGGTTCTCTTTTGTGCACATTGGAGAGATGAACTTCAATGAACGGAATGCTCACGGCAAGAATGGCATCTCTCAAGGCTACGCTGGTGTGAGTAAACGCAGCTGGGTTAATAATGATAAAACGGACATTATCGAAGCCAGCCTGATGAACGCGCTCGATCAGCTTATGCTCAGCATTACTTTGATAGCTTTCCAGTTGCAGGTTTGCAGCGGAAGCTTGCCTGGTCAGTTCCTGATTAATCTCATCCAGCGTCGTTGAACCATAGACACCGGGTTCCCGGGTACCGAGAAGATTCAGGTTTGGGCCGTTGAGCACAAGAATGTCTGTCATTTTAATCCTCTTTTTGCGGCGTATTTCTTTAAAAGAAAGACACAGCGTAGTACCCGTCAAGCCAGTGAGGTTGTTTTAGATCAGGCATTTTGCCCCATTGTCAATGATGCGTCCAGCTTGTGCGTGTTACAGGAGGTTAACGACAGTTACGAAGGATTTCGAGACCGTTTCCAACATGTTTCTGTGAACTGTGTTCAAGTCTGACGGTTTAGTAGTGTCGTCAGTTTTTGATGAAGTTGCTCTGCCGTGATTTCGCCCTGACTTTTTAAAGCAGGCACTTCTTTACCGTTATCATCGAAAAACAGCATGGCTGGTGGACCGAATAGACTGTTTTGATTGAGGTATTGTTGGTGTTCACTGGTGTTGTCGGTGATATCCAGTTTGATCAGGGTGAGCTGATTGAGTTGATCAGTCACTAGTGGATCCGGGAAAACCGTCCGCTCAATCACTTTACAGGAAATGCACCAATCAGCATAAACGTCCACAAGGGCAGGTTTTTGCTGTATTGCCGCATCGGCCAGTAATGCATCAAGCTCTTTGAGGGTGGTGACCTTGGTAAAGTTTGATGTCGGCGCTGAATTACTAACGTTGCCAGAGCCAGAAGGGTGTGCAGTCATGCTGGTGGCTAAAGGTCGAAGTGGGTCTTGATTTCCCATAGCGCCACCGACGATGAGGCAGGTTCCATAAATCAGGCAGAGAATACCAACAGTCTGTTTCAATTTTTGGCTTGCAGCCTCTGTGTTCAGCTTAAGCGCGCCAGCGAAGATACCGCTGCCAATCAATAAAGCGCCCCAGAGAAGCAATGTTAATGGGGCAGGAATGATTCTTTCCAACATCCAAATGGCCACGCCAAGCAGCAAGACTCCGAAGAAAGACCGAATAGCGTTCATCCATGCGCCTGATTTAGGGAGCCAGTGACGGCCGCCAAGGGCGAGTGCAAAGAGCGGGATTCCCATTCCCAGCCCAAGTGCAAATAAAGTCAGGCCACCAAACAGAGCATCACCGGTGGAGCTGATATAAATAAGTGCACCGGCCAATGGTGCAGAAACACAGGGAGAAACCACAAGAGCGGATAACATTCCCATGACTGCTGCGCCTGAGAGACTTCCGGACTGTTGCTGGTTACCGCTGAGCTTTTCTCGAAGTTTTGTCGGAAGTTGAACTTCATAAAGACCGAACATACTTAACGCTAAGAGAACAAACAGTATGGCCATTGGAATCAATAACCATGGAGACTGGAGTTTTGCCTGTAAATTCAGGCTGGCACCAAACAACCCCATCAGAGTGCCAGCAACGGCAAAAGTGGCTGACATGGTTAAGACATAGGTGGAAGTGAGTGCAATGGTTCTACCCTTGCTTTGCTCTTTGGCCCCAAGAATCAGGCTGGAGAGAATAGGGAACATGGGCAGCACACAAGGAGTGAGGCTTAAACCAATCCCGGCAAGAATAAAGAGTATTAAGGCAACGGGGAGGCTGTTACCTTCCAGTTGCTGCTGGTAAATGCTGTCTGGAGCAGAGTTCTGAGACAGGCTAGCCTGTTCTGTAGAAGTGTTCATCGTGCCAGTATTCTGGGCAACCAGCGGGATCGTAATAGAGTGCGGCGGGTAGCAAAGCCCTGCTTTGGCGCATCCCTGAAAACCAACCTGTACTTCCGGCAATGTGCCAGCATTGGTAATTGGTAATTGAATGGTGAAATTCTGGCTGAACGTTTCCAGATCTTTGTTGTAGTAAGGGTCGAAAATTAATTCGCTGGTGGGGTAGGTCGCGTTGCCAAGGGCGGAAATATCCGATTGGGGGGTAAACTGAAACTGGTGCTTATATAAATAGTGTTCCGGCGTCACTTGGACATTAATGGTCGCCGTATTATTTTCCACCGTTCCTGAAAAATTGAAGGCTTCTTCCACTGGAAGAAAGTCCTGATTTTGTCCGCCAAAGAGTTGATCAAGGTTTGCCTGAGCGGACCATGGAAGAAAAAAGGCGAATAATAAAGTCCATATAAGGCGGATCGGGTGTTTTGGCATACAGGCTGCTGTTTATTGTGTGGAATGCTAATAATTGTGCAGTGATATAACGGATATGCAAGTGATAAGGCGTAAGCAGGGGGTAAAGAGCAAATGGGAACCTGAAGCCCATGAAGGCTTCAGGCAGTCAGAAGAGATCAGCCCTTGTAGTTTGCGGCAGACTTCTTGATAACTTCTTTAGCGGCTTCGGCGCCTTCCCAGCCATCGATCTTCACCCATTTGCCAGGTTCCAGATCCTTGTAGTTCTCAAAGAAATGCTCGATCTGCTGAAGCAGCAGTGGCGGCAGGTCGGTGTATTCTTTTACGTCTTTGTAGATAGCAGACAGCTTGTCGTGAGGAACGGCAATCAGCTTCTCATCGCGGCCACTTTCATCAGACATGTTCAGCATGCCCACAGTGCGGCAGCGGATCACAGAACCAGGAATCACCGGGTAAGGCGTAACCACCAGAACGTCCAGCGGGTCGCCGTCGTCCGCCAGGGTGTTGTTGATGTAGCCATAGTTGGCTGGGTAGAACATAGGCGTGGCCATGAAACGGTCCACCAGAATGGCGTCCATCTCTTTATCCACTTCGTACTTAATGGGGGCTGCGTTGGCCGGGATTTCGATAACAACGTAGATATCTTCAGGAATATCTTTACCGGCAGGAATGGATGCGTAACTCATCGACAGTCGATCTCTGTTTTGGGGGTCATGTTGAAATTGCTGCGTATTATATAAAGTTTGCTTCCGTATTTTCCACTTTGGTCTTAGTTTTATCGAGGAGTGTTGTTGTCAGAGTCCGAATCTGAATCATCAAAAATAAATTTTGGCAGTTCCAGAGCTTTATAGATAGCAAGAATCCTGAGCAGAAATCCGCAAATGAGTGTGATCAAAATGGCTGTGCTTGTGGTGAGTGGTGTCAGTATTAGACCAAAGTAGAGCCAGGCGGAAAAAAAAGCGATGCTGCCATAAAGTTCCTTTCTGAACACCAGCGGTAATTGATTGCACAGAATATCCCGAACAACCCCACCAAAGGCGCCGGTAAATACGGCCATAATGGAAGCAATCAGATAGCCGTGACCCAATTCCAGGGTTTTCTGAGCCCCAATAATGCTGAACGTGATCAAACCGATGGCATCCAGTACCAGGAATGTCTCGGTTAAATGGCGCACCCAAGGCCGTATAAAAAGCACAAACAGCGCCGCTGAGCAGGTGGTCAGCAGGTATTCAGGCTTGCCAATCCACACCATCGGGTGATTATCTAGCACTACATCTCTTAGGGTGCCACCGGCAAATGCAGTGGCACAGGCAATAATCAAAATACCGAACGGATCCATTTTTTTTCGACCAGCAACAATAGCACCCGCCATTGCTTCGACAGTGATAGCAAGAATGTAAAGAGTTTCAAGCACTTTGATGACCCTGCAGCTTTCTCGGAGTAATGGCTTTTATAATAGTTCCGTTTAAAGCGTTGTATTTCATAGCACTCATTATTCTTTAGTTTTAATTCGCTTTTATATAGCTACCCATCAACTAGACTTATTTTTTATATAGCGTAGGTGTTTTAAAAGGGATTTTCTTATGACATCGGTAACTTCAGGAGCCCCCACTCCTCAGCCAAGTCCTCTGACAGGAGGTCAGCAACCAGCAGGGAAGCTTGGTGACAAAAAGGTTGAAGTTTTGTCTCCTGGTGCTGTGGTCAATCATATGCCTAGAGGTTCTGGGTCGGGTGGAGATCCATCTGCTGTTACTGGTAGACGTGTAAAATTAGCACCTATAACGGATCCCAAGCCTGATGATGGGCTTTATGGTCAGAAAATTCCAGATGCAGTGCATGGTGCAGAAGGTGTGTCAAAAGCAGTTCTTGAGAGGCAGCAGCCGCAGAAACCTTCTCACTTAGATGATGACTCCGGTTTCTATTCTGAGGGAGAAGGTGACATTGTCGGATCTGATGACGGTGACATACCAGGAACTTTTAAGGTTGAGCCACCGACCCAAAACTTTCCTTCTACCAAGCTTGACCCTAAAACAGGTGTTTTGGATATTAGTGCTGATCCAGCTTTAGCGGCAGATGAATCCGAAGCGCCAACAGAAGCTGAGAAGGGTTTTTTTAAGTCCGCGCTTTCAAATATCGGAAAATGCTTATCGAAAATAGTGGATTTTGCGAAAAAACACAAACTACCGATCATGATTACGATGGGTATTGTTATAGGCCTTGCCTTGATGTTTGCATCTGGCGGCATGGCGGGCATACCAATGATCGGTGCTTTTGCTGTTGGTTATATTGTGACCACAATGAATATGTCGATTCTTTTATTTTATGCAATGGATGGCATGCTGAACCCGAAGGATCATCAAGGCGCTAATGGGAAAGGTGGAAAAGATGGTAAAAGTGGCAAGGATGCTGATAAGGTTGATGCGAGCTCAGATTTTGCTAAATCCAATGCTGCTGAAGATGAATTAAAGAATGGTGATGTTTTCAAGCTGCACCGTAAAGGTGAAGTTGATCCAGCCACCCGTCTTAAGCGCTCAGAGGCAGAAAAAATATCTCAAACTAAGGAAGACTTTGTACATCCATTCGCCTTAGATGAGTTTTATGAGTGGGTTGATAAGGCTCTTGGTTCTCTGAAAGACGAGGACAAATTTAAGGATTTCAAACAAGAGTTTCTTGCTTCGGGTGAAGTGCCCTCTATCGAAGACCTTGCTGCTTTAAGAACAGAGCTTGATAAACTTGGTCTGTCTTTGAATAACATTAAAGCGTTGGCTGGAGAGCCTCTTGAGGCTACATCTCATTCGTTAGCAGACCAAGCGATACGAATGGAGGCGATGGATAAAGAAATGGAGAAAGTCTTAGCCATATTACGTCCGAAAGCAAAGCAGCTGGAACCATGGTTAACCGGCCTGTTTAAAGCACTACCCAAAGGTAAATGGTTGCCTGATCAAAACAGTCTTACAGACAAATTTTTATCTCTTGATCCGGAACGTGATCGGTGGTCTATCCCAGAAGATGAGATAGCAAAGCTTGAAGCCACTGATATGACACGTAATGTCTGGAAAGCACTGAAAGAATATGAAACAAATTTATTAACCAATAGTCCGGCGACTTCAGCTAAACCGTCTGTGGTTTCAAATATGGATGAAGTTGCAGATCTTATTATTGAAGAAGGGAAATCCGTTTTAGAGAGAAAAAATTCTCATGTTCACCCTGCTCAGCCTGAAGGGGTGGGAAATGGAGAAGGGCTGGGTAGTGTGGATCTTAGTGGGGATGGTTTTGATTTTGGAAATGTAAAGAAAGCTGCGAAACAAGTTATTGATGCAATGGGTGATTTAGTCAATGCAGCGGAGCCGATTAAAGGGTCTGGACAAGATGGAGTTTCATCTTTTGGTGATGACAGCCCTGAAGAGTTAGTTCTACAAGTCTCACATAAAACCGGTTCTGTAAAAAGGAAAAAAAGCTCACGTAGAAGTGGTCAGATCGGAGATAAAAATGCTGATGTGGACGCAGAAAAGCCACAAGGCGTCAAAGGCGGCCTTGAGGTACTTGAGGCTATAGCAAAAAATAAAAAAGTGTTAAAGGTTGAGAGTTTCTGGGGCCTGTTTAAAAATGAAACTGGGTTTGATATTGATAATCCAGACAATACGAAGATTAAAGGGACTCTTATCCTGCTTGGACATGAACTTATCACAAAATTAATTTCTTTTGATGCAAACCCAAAGCCTTCGCTGACTCATCTTCATAGTGCAGACTCACAAAATGCTAAAGACTTGATGAAGGTATTGGTTGTTACCATGTTGAGTCACGCTAAAGATATTCTAAAGGCGGAAGCTGATAAGCCGGAAGGGCTTACTAGCAATAACAAGAAATTAGCAAGAGAGAATATAGTTAACTCATTTGGCGATAACGTTAATTTCAAAGAAAAAATGTCGAGTGTTGAATTCAGGGATAAGAATTTGAAAACAAAGATACCTGAGCTGCTTAAGGATTGGGTTAAAAAGTGGAATCCTTAGTTTGCTATTTTCGATAAGTAGTCGGAAATTAAATTGCGTTTATTGATTGTTAGAAGCTGCTGATCTGTAGCATAAACGAAACTTTTACCTTAATTAAATTATTTCACTCAACCAGCAGGGAGTTAATTATGAGTGCTCCAGTAGATGGATATACTCCCAGTGCGGAGCCAAGCACAGGGAGCGGGGACGGTTCAGGATCATATATTGTTAAACTGAACACTGACCGCTTAGATACTTTGCGAGCAGCAGGGTATTCCGATCATCAGATAGAAGCTTTGCTGTCATTGGCTGATCCTGATGATGAAGGTAACTCACTAGAGCCACGGCATTTTCATACTGTTAATAAAGAGACCCTGAATGCTCTGAGATACAGGGGAAAGTTAAATGAAGCCACCAAGGATCTGATCTATCTTCAGGCTCCGGTTGCTCTTGTTCAGGAAGTCAGTGACCCTGGTAATTGGAGTGGTGATACCTATCTGGGGCCAGGGGCCTCTGAGGTTCGAACCTTTATGTTGGGCGAATCAGTTGACCTGACCAAGCCAAGCCTGGATGCATTGATGCTGTCAGTACTGAGTGCAAGAGCTGATATTTTGCAGGGGCAGCTGGAAGATCAGATTAAGGCGATTCAAGAGAGGAATGATTTATTAGAAGAAGCGAATCAGATGTTGGCCAGAGCCAGGGACTTGAAAAACCAGGCGGGAACATCAGGTTTGTCAACTATGCCTGCTGATATGGTTGAATTCTGGATTAAGCTTGATGCAAAGAGATCCAGAACTGGTGATGATGAAAATCACAATTCATCAGAATGGGATGTTAATATTGAAGGTGTGAAAGGACGGATTGAGGCTTTAACCAGTGAGTCTCAGTTAGATACAACCAGACTCCAGCAAACAATTAACAAATATAATCAAACTTTTGAGCTGCTGAGTAACTTTATTAACCGATATTTCCAGTCTGTCAGTTCTATTATTCAGAATTTGAGATAGATAACTGCATGAAAACAAAAATTATAAGCTAGAGTGATTTTTATAACATGTTTGATTTCAAGGAGGGGCGAACGTGAATGATAATGAACTGAATGGCGAAACCTTTGAGGATGAATTAATGGGGTTCTTTTCAAAGGGAGGCACGTTTAAAGATTTAAAAGACGTGAGTGACGATGCCATGGAGGCAATCTATTCTGTGGCCTATAACCTCTATCAAAGTGGGAAGTATGATGAGGCTCAACAGATTTTTCAGTTTCTCTGCTTTTATGACCACTTCAACCGTAAATACTTTATGGGCCTTGGTGCCTGTCAGCAAATGAAAAAAGAGTTTGATAAGGCTATAGAAGTGTTTTCATTTGCTACCTTGCTGGACTCTGACGATCCCCGCCCAATGATTTATATCGGAGATTGTCATATGGGTAAGGGTGACAAAGAAAAAGCCAAAATTGCCTATGAAACCTCCATGGATTGGGCAGGTGAAAGTACTGATTATGCTCAAGATATTGAGCGTGCCAAAAACATGCTGGAAAATCTTGAATAACGTTTAAAGGAGTATTCGTATGTCGTCTTCCATTCCACAGGGCTCTGTACCTCCGGAACACAATACCAACCCTTCTGTATTATTGGGGACAGATCAAGCCGAAGCGGAAAGGCTTGGTAAGCTGAACCAAAAAGATAAGGTAGACCGGGGGTTTTCAAATCAGAACAGTGCATCACTGGCTCCACCGAAGGAAGATGCTGACTTTACAGCCGGCACTGTAAGGATTGAACCACCTGCTGAAGGTGCTGACTCGCCTTCAGGTAAGGTTCTGAAAGAAGTTGAAGTATTGAAAGAGCTCACGAACTTCTTCAAGCCGGGCAGCAAAGGGCAGGAAGTTTTAACCGGTGGTCAGCTGGAGCAGGTGGGGCAGGAGATTTTTGATAAAGCATTGAAAAAGCTGAACCCTCTGGCAAAGCATATCAGCACTATTCAGGGTAACAGGGAGCATTTGCACTCACTAGGTTACAGTGATGCGCTTATTGATGGTCTTCTGTCTCTTGCGAATCCGGAGGATACTGATAATTCATTGTCCTCCATGCACTCATTCTCAGCCAGGTTGTCTGGCAAACTTCAAGGCGATCCATCATTGCAGAATCTGCATGATCTCTTCGGTGATGTGTTGACTCAGTTTGCGGGTCTTGAAGGTGGGCCACCAGAAGTTCTTGATGACATAAAAGCCAGCCTTCAAGCATTTACCAGTAAGCATTTAAGTGCAGGTAAAATACTGGATGTTGATGCAGCTTCCCTCATGCTGATGGAGTTACAAACTAAGCTGCAAAATAATCGTCTGGTATTTAGCCAAGAAACGATAAAAACACTGCAGGTTGAAAGAGAGCAACAGTCGAAAAAACGCCTCGATAAAATAATGGAGTCCATCGAAAAGGCTAAAGAAGCCGAAAAATCTGGCATGGTTGGTAAGATATTTGGCTACATCGCCTTGGCTATTATGGCGATCGTAACAGCTGTAGTTACTGTTGTTACCGGTGGCGCTGCTGCAGGTCTTATGGTTGCAGCATTGGTTATTATGGTGTTGATGGTGGCTTCGTCAGAGAGCGGCACTAACTTTATGACCAACTGGGCTGGTGAAGATGGCGAGCTGGGTATGAGTATTTTCTGGAATGTTCTGGCTGCAGTCTTGACGGTTGGCGCTGGTTTTGCCGCTTCAGCAGGGTCTGGTGCATCTACTGCCGCAAACGCTGCGGGAGCTGGAGCTAAGGGCGCACAGGTTGGTGCCAGTGCGGCAACGGGCGCTTCAGTTGCAGGGAAAACCGCAAAACTGGCTGCAGTTGCAGAAAAATTAACGCGGTGGGGGCAATATGCTGCAGGCGCTACAATGGCCGCAGATGGTGCTGCCAGCGCTGCCAGTACTAAATATCAGTTTGATGCTGATCTGCTGAGGGCAGACGCAAAAGAAATTTATGCATTCATTCTTCGAAATCAGCAATTAATTGATGAGAATGTTGAGGATATTCAAAAAGTCATCGAAGAGCTTCAGCAGGGCTACTCAACTATCGCCAGCATTCTCAAAGATAACCATGATACAAAGATAAAACTTCTATCTTATGTTAAAGGCTAAGTTCAGTAGATTGATCTGGGATATTGAATCATAAAATTGAAAAGACATATATGTCGACAGGAGGTTAACGTATGACTGAAGTAAATAATTCAGGTGCTGTACACCATACTCAACAACAGGCACCTATTCTTGATGCTGGAAAGCTTCCAGGTAAGGAAAGGATCTCCGGTGGTCAGTTGGACGGTAAAGATTTGACAGTTTCTAGCAGGGATGCGGCTCAAAATGAGTTTATTAATAGCAAAGGTGAAGTGGCGCCTCAATTAGAAACTCCTGGGGACACATCGTTGCTTGATCTTGAGTCGGCGTCGGTCAAAATTGCAGAAATCAGCAAGCATGCTGAGGAGTCTCTTAAATCTACACGTGCATTATTGAGTAATATTGTCAGTGGAAAGGTAACTCCGGAGCAGACTGCGCAGCTACAGCAGCATGCAGCAGCACTTCTTGAAACCAGTGAGTATGTGGATAATCTCCAAGGAAAAGGACTGGATAACACCAAAGGAAAAGAGAGTGTTTTAGCGGCGCTTGGCTTTAGCGATGCTCAGTTGGAAGCACTTTTGTCTTTGGCTAATCCGGATGATGCAGGAAGCTCTCTTGCGTCACTGCATGGAGGCGCTCGAAGCCTTGACGCTAAAGCTTCGGTGCTGAGGAGCCTTGGTTTCAGTGATAGCCAGATAGATGTACTGTTATCTATGGCTAATCCTGATGATGATGGCAATAGTCTTGCTTCTTTGCATCAGTCGGGGGCGGGGGCTAAAGAACTATTGAAGGCCATGGGTTTTCAGCAGCAACAGATAGACAAGTTGATCGGTCTGTTGAATGGAGCTCTGGATAGTTCAGGATTTTCTGAGCAGGCTGCATTGTTAAAGAAAATGGGATTCACGGATGCTCAGGCTGAAACGATCTTGAGCAATAGCGATAATCTAAAGCTGAAAGAACAGAAAAAATTACTGGAAAGCGCGTCCAGTGAGCAAAGTAATTTACTGAAATCTGCAGGTATTGGCTTTAATACTTTGTCGGCTAATCAAGTGTTTGGCCCAGAAATTCTTGAACAGCTAGTTGATATGTTTGCTGTGATGGAGTTGCTCCATAAAATGAGTGTAGAGCAGCGAAAAAATGCGAGAATAAGCCGCTCGATCAACTATGAAGCAGCCAAACAGCAGGTTCTTGTTCAAGCCGAAAAAATGAAAGAGGCCGCCGTTAAAACAGCCATAGCTGGATTTATCAGTGCCGGTACAAAGATGGCTGCCGGTATAGCGCAGGGGGGCTTTGCACTTAAGTCAAGTAAGGCTCCGACTGATGGCGTTAGACAATCTCAGGTAGCTATTGGTAACGCCCTAAGCAGTGTTATCACCAGTATGGGTGATATTGGTAAAACCGGACTGGATTATGCAGCTACGCAGGATCAGGCAGAAATTAAAGTGCGAGAAGCAATACAGAGAACCTATGATAATGCGGCTCAATCTGACAGTGAATTCCTGAATATGCATCAGGATATGATCCGAAATGTTCAAAGTAAAATGGATGAGATTATTCGTTCATGGTTTGAAACTCTAAAATCAACTACACGTGTTTAATTTTTACGATTAAGCCTATTTTTTATCAGGATTAGCCAACCAGGAGGGTTGGCTATGCAACAGCAGAGGACGCTATGGCAATTGCGGATGGCCCAAGCTCGATCGCCACTCAGGCACCTACGAATAAAGCATTCTTTGACGTTCCAGGTGATATAAAGCAGCGTAGCTTTGGAACAGGTACTGCATCCAATGGTGATAATGTAACTGCGCTTAAACAAACAAGTGCTTTAGAGGCAAGTACTGATATTGCTGAAGAAATCTCACAGGCTCTGACAAAGTTCAAAAAATGGGATAAAAGAGAAGTTGGTCAGAGCGATTCACATCAAGAAAATATGCTTGAGTTAATACGTAAGATTCAGGCAGTTGAGAAAATTGATGGTATTGACGAGTTCAAAAATGATTTAGCCAATAAGCCTAATTTGACCAGTAAAGACTATCAAAGAGAGGCTGAAAAGAAATTCCCAGATGCTTTTCATCAGTATATTGCTTTATATGAAGCGGCAATGGCTTTTGAACAAGCTAATGGGAAAGGCTCAGCGGATGAAATTTTTTCGGCGGTAGATAACCTCAAGCGAGATAATAGACAGGCCATTCAAATTGGCCTGAACCTTACTGAAGAGGCGGCCAGACTCTCTGATGAAACGGGGCTGATGTCTATTCCTGAAACCCGCCGTGAATATCAGGATCATGTTAAAGATCACAAAAGCCTCAATCAGGCTTATGTTGAAATTAATAAGCGTCATGGTTCCAAAAACTTTGAAACAGCAGTGGATATTCAGCTTAAACTTCTTGCTACGGACTTGGCCTGCGTTGATAAGTCTACATCCGGGACACGCTTAAAAGCGATTCTTGATGATATGCAGAAACTGAAAGTTCTGGTGGGTGTTCATGATAATTGTGTCGAAACTCAGGAGCAGATTGCCAGGGCACCTTTCAATTTAGAGGTTGCTGCTCATGAATATCTCGGAAGTATTCTTGGTCTTATAGATAGGCAGTGGATTACAGAAGCTGATTTTTCCGGTTTAGCTAAAGAGATGAATGTTAATGAGCTTCAGGCAAAAATTTTCTTTATGAATAAAACGGCTGAAACAGTGCGAATGTTACCTGAAGAAATATTTGTCAACGTAGAAGCCAAACAGCAAATGGTTTCTGCGGTTCAGGAGGTTCAGGATTCACTGGTGATTCAGGAAGAAGGTTCAGATAAACCCATTGATGATAAAGATGGCATCATTGGCGAAATTGATGTGCAGAGTAATGGGATTCTCAACGATATTGCACATCAGATGGGCTACGACCTTTCCGGTTCATCTTCTGAAAATAAAATGCCAGGTGTGCTGCAGAAGAGTTCGGCTCAAGCTGCGGATACAAAAAAATCTGCGGTGGAAGCCAATAGTGGAAATGAGGGTGCCACAAATGTCAGTGCTTCTGAACCTGAATCTTACAGAGGGCTTTCTGATGAAAAGCTTGTTGAGATTCAGGACGTAAAGCTTAAGCGAGCCGATGAAATTCAACAGCTGAATGGTGAAAAATATGTGTTCGATAGCGCTGTTGATGCCCTTAAACGTGCTCAGGAAAATGGGCCAGGTGAAGTCCTGAAGACCCTGAAGGCCTTAACCCAGAAAAGGGGGGAAAGTGTTGCTCGTAGTTTGAAAGTACACATTATTCCGGATGGTCAAAAGGAAGCTATTAACCTTATTCCTCCTGATAAAATATTGAAGGATAAAACGCCGGAAGAGATAAATGATTTGGTTCAGACTGCCATTGACCTATTAGAAGCGCAAAGTGCTAAACAATTCAAAAGTGTGGACTTTATACAGTTACAGAAAGAGTTGGAAGATCTTCGAAGATCTATCATGGAACTTGATAGAAACATGAAGACTAAGGTTAATAACCGCTCTAAAGGTATGAAGCAGTTCTACCAGCTCGAGTTGAGAAAAGTGGCTGTTCATGCTTCTGGGGCTGGGGTTGCAGTAGGAGCAGCCGAGGATTATGACGCTCGTGATGAGAACACATTGAAAATTCAACGTGCTAAAGCAACTGGCAGGCCCCAAGCACTCAGACCCACTGTTAAAGCGGCTAAAACAACCAAATTTGATATGGACGATGATGGTTATAATTCTGAATCAGATTTTGAGGGTGAGCCTGATGATAATGGCCCCGTATATAATCCAGGCGACGTTGATTTCAGTCCTGATGCCGGGAGCTTTAATGATGATGGCGCTGGTGGCGAAAACCCTCAGCCCGATGATGGTCAGCCAGAGGGGCAGGGTGATCAGACTGGAGATGGTGATTTCGATGAAGGCTTTGGGGATGGCACTGAAGTAAACTGAGATTTTAAAAGGAGAAGGTAATGGACTGGAAGGATGAAGTCCTTGCAGATGTTGGCAATGGAATGGGAGTCAGCGGGCTGAATTTTGGTCCAGAGGGCGTGATTTGCTTTGAGTATGAGCGAAGTGGCTCTTTGTACATGGAGCAAAAAGAAGACGGTGTTTTAATGTATCTACACCGAGATATTGACGCTTTTAACCCCTTGCCAGCCATGGAAAAGGCCTTGAAAGGGTGTCACTTTACAAACAGTTATGCATGGCCATTGCAGGTTGGACTTAAAGATAATCAATTATTTATCGGTTTGTTTTTGGTTGATAATGAATTTGACCGCCCTAGTGTGGAAAAAGCCATTCAGTATCTGATGTCCAAGCTTGATCAGCTAACCTGATAAGTAAATCAGTATATTTTAATTCCAAAACGATCCAGTTCCCCGGGAGAGAGGCAGTACCTCAGAACTGAATAAAGCTCAGAGGTCTCTTGCTATGGTTGATAAAATTACCAAACCCGGTGATTTGGGTGATAAGGCTTTTGATAAAGCCAAAGAAGGCTTGTCAACATCGGATCAGCCGGATGATGATTCTGCAGGGCGTTTTGCCGAGTTGGTTTCCGGTGATCTTAAAAGTCCACCTCAAGCAGCTTATGAAACGGCTGCCGCGGAAGGTGTCATTGCTGATGATCCAGGTTTAACCCTTGGTGACAAAGTACTAAGGGGTATGCAAGGGCTGAGGAATCATGTTGAAGACAGGGCTGATCTGGTTAAGGGGCACCTTGCTCCCGGAGAGGCGATGAGTATGAAAGATATGTTTAATACTCAGCTAGCTATGACGAACTTGATGGTTACTGAGGATTATATTGGCAAAATTGTCAGTAAGAGCACTCAAACCTTCGATACACTTCTACGTAACCAGTGATATTTATTCTTAATCTATCCCGATCTTCTGATAAGTTTTCTACCTCCTGGCCGTTAACAGAGAGGTAGAATTCAATTAAACATCGATAGGGTCACCTCATATGAAACAGGGGGTTCTCAAGAGCTTTAGGCTGATACTGGTGGTTTTTTCCAGTCTTATCTTGTTGGGATGTAAAGTAGAGCTATATTCAGGTCTTGATGAGAAAGAAGGCAATCAAATGCTGGCTATTCTCATGGAGAACGGTATTTCCAGTGACAAGCTGATAGATAAAGACAAAGTGGTGACGCTATTGGTGGACGGAGAAGATGTTTCCAGATCCATCAGGGTGTTAAACAACTATGGCTACCCCAAGGAAAAATACTCTTCTATTGGTGACATATTCCCTAAAGATGGTTTGATCTCTTCTCCAACCGAAGAGCGAGCCAGATATACCTATTCCATGTCTCAGGAGTTGTCGTCTACCTTGTCAATGATCGACGGTGTCGTGGTTGCCCGGGTACATGTTGTTCTGCCTCAAGAGCAAGACAGCTTAACAGACGTGACTTATCCTTCTTCAGCCTCAGTATTTATTAAGTACACCACAGAGCTGGAATTGGCAGGCTTTATACCTAAAGTAAAAACACTGGTTGCTAACAGTATTGAAGGTTTATCCCTTGAGAAGATTTCGGTTTCAATATTTCCTGCGACTCGTCTGAATGCATCTTTTTCCAATACATCGTCGACTGAAACGGTGTTATTTGTTGACGTGCCCGAAAGTTCTGCCGGGATATTTCGTTTAGGTTTATACGCATTATTGATTCTGCTCCTTCTCGCAGCTGTAGCAACAGGCTATGTTTATTGGATCGATGCTCAGAAGCGACGAAAAAAAACAGCTCAGTCAGAGTGAGTTAGGCCATGAATAGCCAAAGTAATAGGCAGGACGACAGTGGGCAAAGTCTGTTTAATTTGGCCATAAAGTTTAACTTTTATCCTGTTCGGTATGCGCATCCCAGTTGGCTTCAGAAAGATGAAAATTTTCGAGTGATTGAGTCACTGAAGTCAGACCCGGCAGCGCATTTCAGTCTTTCCGCCTACTTGCTCAAAAAGTTCAATCTTCAAGGCGCATTTGATTTTGATTTTGGACGGTTTGATAAGCGGGTAGTCTTTGCCAGTGCAGCAGAGATTGAACAACTGGCTTTTTATATTGGTCTGGTCACTAATGAAGAGGTGATTCGCTCCGTCGTGCGCAGAGAAGAAAGGTCGGCATTAAAGCAGTGCCTTGGTGAAGAGGCTTACCGATTTGCCGTAAAGAAGGCTCAGTTTATCAGTAGGACTGCTGTGAAATCGGGTCCGAGTATCTTGATCGATTGGGGTAACCTGGATCGTTTTAAGGCGTACTTGATCTCAACCGGACAGAGTGTCATGGCCTCTGCATTTTCAGACGTGCCAGAAGCCTTCAGGCAGCGGCTGATCATGAAAATGCCGAGAAGCTGGCAGACCCCATTGAGTAAGCCGTCCGATACCGGTCTTACCAGTCCTCAATGCATTTCTCTACTTTTAAAAACACATAAAGAGGTGAATCGACAGTGGCGGCACCTGTTATCCTGAACAACGTTCGTTTGGAGTTGGATCCAAGCTGCAAAGTGCTCAAGGCCAATGATTACGTTGAATACCTTGAAGCGGATGAAATCATGCAGGCTGCCCATCAGCAGGCTGAGAAAATAAAAGAAGAGGCCAGGCAGGCCTACGAAGACGAAAAAAAACGGGGCTATAAAGAGGGAATGACCAAGGCCCGTGAAGATCAGACTGACCATATGTTAAAAGTGGTGAGTCGGACGATTAATTACCTTTCCGATATAGAAGACACGCTGGCGAATATTTTACTCTCCGGGGTCAAAAAGATTATCGGCGAGTTTAACCAGGAAGAGTTAGCTGTGAATCTGGTTAAAAACGCGTTACAGCATGTTAGAAGTGAAAAGCACGTCACTGTTCGTATACCTCCTGCCCATTACAGTGCAGTACAGGCGCGATTGAATGAAATTCTGGCAGATTATAAAGGTGTTGGTTTTATTGATCTGGTGGCAGATCCTCGATTGTCTGCCGGAGACTGCATCATGGAAAGTGAGATTGGTGTGGTTGATACCAGCATTGAGGTGCAACTGAAAGCGCTGCAGAAGCGTTTTGACAGCTTGAAATCCATTGCGGCCAGAACAAGAGAGGCTGAAATGGTCGCGAAAACTGATTCAGATCAATAGGTTGTGTCTATAATCTTGTGCGTTCATTCAATGGTGAATAGGATGTAGTTATATACGCATATAAGGAGCCCGATTTTATCGTGGCTTTCCGAAAAGTTGGTGTATTTTTGTTCTGTATCAATAGCATTACTGTCCAGCTCCTATAAAATCCTTTCTTGAATTTTTAACCCTTCTCATAAAACTCCAAATAAGCCGAAGACTGCGCTCAATGTTGCAGTATAAGGCGTTAGAGGTTTGCGTATGCAGGTCATAAAGGCTGATGTAGCCATTGTCGGTGCCGGTGGCGCCGGGCTGCGGGCTGCGATTGCCGTTGCTGAAAAAAATCCTGAACTGAAAGTGGCTTTGATCTCCAAAGTCTACCCGATGCGCAGTCACACCGTCGCTGCCGAAGGCGGTTCTGCCGGTGTTATTCAGGATCACGATTCCCTGGAAAACCACTTTGTCGATACCGTTGCCGGTGGCGACTGGCTGTGCGATCAGGATGTGGTTGATTACTTCGTATCCCACTCTACCGAAGAAATGATTCGTCTGGAGCACTGGGGCTGCCCATGGAACCGTAAAGACGACGGTGACGTTAACGTTCGTGCCTTTGGTGGTATGAAGATTGAACGCACCTGGTTTGCGGCGGATAAATCCGGCTTCCACATGCTGCATACTCTGTATCAGACGTCTACCAAGTATCCATCCATCGAACGTTACGATGAGTTCTTTGCTACTGATCTGATCATGGAAGATGGTCGTGCTCAGGGTGTTGTGGCCATCGAAGTGAAGACCGGTGAACCTAAAGTGTTCCTGGCCAAGTCTGTTGTGTTTGCAACCGGCGGCTCTGGTCGTATTTTCCGTTTTAACACCAACGGCGCTATTGTCACCGGCGACGGTCATGCCATGGCGCTGCGCGCTGGTGCACCTTTGCGTGATATGGAATTTGTTCAATACCACCCAACCGGTCTGCCAGGCTCTGGCGTACTGATGACCGAAGGTTGTCGTGGCGAAGGTGGTATTCTTTTGAACAAAGATGGCTATCGTTATCTGCAGGATTACGGTCTCGGACCAGAAACGCCGGTTGGGCAGCCAAAGAACAAATATATGGAGCTGGGCCCGCGGGACAAACTGTCTCAGGCGTTCTGGCAGGAGCAGCGTAAAGGTCGCACCATCGATACGCCTCTAGGCGACGCTGTCCACCTTGATTTGCGTCATCTGGGCGAGCAGAAACTGATGGAGCGTCTGCCACTGATCTGTTCTTTGGCGAAAAACTATCTGGGCGTTGACCCGGTTCACCAGCCCATTCCGGTTCGTCCTGCGGTGCATTACACCATGGGTGGTATTCGTTCCGACATTAACTGTGCGACAGATATCGCAGGTTTGTTTGCTGCTGGTGAATGTGCCAGCGTGGGTATGCACGGCGCTAACCGTCTGGGGTCTAACTCTCTGGCGGAAACCGTAGTATTCGGTAAAGTAGCCGGTGAAAGTGCCGCTGATTTTGCTTCCCAGAACGTAATGTCTGACGAAGGTAAATTGGTTGATCAGGCGCGTGCTCACTTGGCTCGTATCGAAAGCCTGCGCAATGCCAACGGCACCGAGAAAGCTTCTCACCTGCGTCACGAAATGGTGAAAACCATGGAAGACAACTTCGGTATCTACCGTATCGGTGAAGAGATGCAGGCGGGTCTGGATAAGATCTCCGAACTCCGTGACCGCTTCAAGAATGTGAAAGTAGAAGACAAGAGTAAGGTATTCAACACCGAACTGCTCCAGGCCTTCGAACTGCAAAGCTCCCTGATGGTGGCTGAGTGTATGGCCATTGGTGGTGTCGAGCGTAAAGAATCCCGTGGTGCTCATCAGCGTATCGACGGTTTTGAAGCCCGAGACGACGTGAACTTCCTGAAGCATTCTGTCGCCTATTTCAATGGTGATGCGAAGCCACGTCTGGAATACCAGGACGTTAACGTGACCCGCTTCCAGCCAGAAGAGCGTGTATACGGCGCTGCTGCTGAAAAGCAGGCAGCTGAGAAGGAAGGGAAGTAAGGCCATGAGTAACCAAACCATTACCATCGAGATTCTCCGCTACAACCCGGAGACCGATGACAAGCCAACGTTTGGCAAGTTCGATATTCCTTACAACGAAGACTGGTCCATGCTGGACGCCCTTGAGCACATCAAGGACGAGCTGGATGCTACGTTGTCTTACCGCTGGTCTTGCCGTATGGCGGTGTGCGGTAGCTGCGGCATGGTCATTAACGGCACACCAAAACTGGGCTGTGAGACTTTCCTGCGGGATTACTATCCAAACACCATCAAGGTTGAGCCGCTGGCGAACTTCCCGATTGAGAAAGATCTGGTGGTGGATACTGCCGACTTCATCAAGAAGCTGGAGTCTGTTAAGCCGTACATCATCAATGCCATGGAAAAGCCGGTTGAAGAGGGCGTCAACAAGCAAACGCCTAAGCAGCTCGGTCTGTACAAGCAGTTCTCCATGTGTATCAACTGCATGCTGTGCTACTCCGCCTGTCCGCAGATGGGTCTGAACCCACTGTTTACAGGTCCAGCAGTTATCGCATTGGGTCACCGTTATAATCTTGACAGCCGTGATGACGGTTACGATCAGCGTACCGAAGTGATTCAGGGTAAAGACGGCGTATGGTCTTGTACTTTTGTGGGTTACTGTTCAGAAGTTTGCCCGAAGAACGTTGACCCGGCTGCCGCCATCAACCAGAACAAACTGCAGGGTTCCCAGGATTGGGCGCTCTCTTTCCTGATGCCACGTAAAGGAGATAAGTGATGAGTCGCCGCCCTTATGTGCGCCCCATGAAGCGCACCTGGTACATGGATCATCCTTTTTACCGCAATTACATGATTCGGGAGTCGTCTGCGTTCTTCGATGGCCTGTACTGTCTGAACCTGTTTTTCGGTCTGGTTCAGTTGGTGCGTGGTGAAGAAAGCTGGAACAGCTGGCTTGATCTTCAGGCTAATCCGCTGATGATTCTGTTCACGGTAGTGACGCTGGGTCTGACCATTTATCATGCTGTGACCTACTTTGAGATGACCCCACGGGTTTTGCCTCAGCAGGTGCGTAAAATGGTTAAAGATCATGTAGTTAACAAGCTGATGTACGTTGGTCTTGCCGTGGTGTCTGCGGTGATTCTGGCTTCAGCGACATTTGGACTTTAAGGAGAGGGAACATGAGTCAGAAGCGTCATATTGAACCTCTGTTGTGGAGTCTGTTCGGTGCTGGTGGTACGACCATCGCTTTTTTCTTTCCGGCCATTATCTTTGTGGTTGGTCTGGGTGTGCCGCTGGAAATCATTCCTGCGGAAGCGCTGTCTTATGATCGTATATCTGGTTTCTTTCTGGAGAGCTGGATTGGCAAGATTGCTCTGATGGTGGCCTTGGTGCCGTCTTACTGGGCGTGTATTCACCGTGTTTATCACGGTTCTCACGATCTGGGTTTCCACCCTGCTGGCTGGGTTAAAGCGGTTTGCTATGGTGGAACATTGATTTTGAGTCTGGCAACGGTTGTATTGTTGCTGGTGTGAGAAAAAAGGGGCTTCGGCCCCTTTTTTGTAGCTACGCTTTTAGTTTTATTGATTGCAGGTGGTTGAACTCTATACGCATTTCGTGATGCGATGTTTGCAACTGATGTTTGTGATTTGTATCGTTACTCTGCCTTTTCACCATATCTAGCAGTGCCATAATTCTTAGAAGAATAACTTCATAAATGGTGGCAGACATGTGCTCCACCACCAGCTGTCGATCAGCGGCGTGTAGGTTGTGTGTGTCTATAAAATCATCCATCGCAAATCTTGCCAGAGTGCCAACCACACTGTCCGGTTTTTGATATCCGCCCAGGTAATAATGCAAAGCCCCTATTTCTTGTTGTGGCTCTTCAGGTAAACCACTCTTCAAAGTGACTGCTTTGATCATTGCGGAAAGCTTGCCAAATTGCTGGCAGATTTGATTTTGCAGGCTGGCGGGTAAGTCTATCTTTTGGTTTTGTAGTGTTTCAATAATCTGTTCAATGCTGCTTATTGTTTGACCATGAACCTCTATCGCGGAGGATAAAGCTTTCCACTTCTTTTCATTAGCAAGGCTCAGAACCATATCCAAATGCTGTTGAGTTACTTTACGTGTGGTCAACTCCTGTCCATTTGGTGATAGCGAATCTTTATCCAGATATTCATTGGGTTCTGTTTGAGCTACGTGTTTTTTCCCATACCGACCAGTTTCAACAGGTTTACTCTGATCGTTGTGAGTATGATTAACGGGGTGGCTATGGCTACCTGGTATTTTATTGGGCATTGTACACTTGCCTGATGATTATCTTTCTTAATTGAACGGCAATAGCGAATACAGACTATTGCAGGTATAACTATTTGCATCGGCCAAGAATGATTTTTCTATCATGATCGGGAGGTACTATGGAAAAGGTAGTGGTGATTACAGGTGTCAGCCGTGGGCTTGGGCTGGAAATGTGCAAGCAGTACCTTGCTTCAGGAGCCAAAGTGTATGGCTGCTCTCGTTCGCCGGAACGGTCTCAGGGCTTGCTGGAATTGAAAAGAGCCTTTGGCAGCCAGTTTGAGCTGGTTCCCCTTGATATCACCCAACCCGGGATGATTCAGAACCTGAAGTATGTGATTGAGGCGCCGGTGGATATCCTGATCAATAATGCAGGTATTTATGGGCCAGCCGGATTATCCTGGGATCAGGTAACCTCTGACCCGTGGATGGAGGTTATGCAGGTTGATGTAGTTGCGCAGTTGATGGTGGTTCAGGCGCTGGTGGAAAAGGTTGCCGCCAGTGGGGATAAAAAGATTCTGTTTATGTCCAGTAAAATGGGCAGTATGGGCGACAATCAAAAAGGCGGCAGTTATATCTACCGATCCGCGAAAGCAGCGTTGAATGCGGTAGGTAAAAGCCTGGCCATTGATTTGAAGGCGCAAGGTATCAGTGTTGGCCTTCTGCATCCGGGTTGGGTGTTAACCGATATGGGTGGGCCAAATGCGCTGATTACGGCAGATACCTCAGTGAGTGGTATGCGCAAAGTGATCGATAATTTGTCGTTGAAAAATAGCGGTCAGTTTTTTAGCTATGACGGCTCCGTAATCCCTTGGTAAGATCGTCTTTTGTATAACTAAGTACCTAACCCTATGAAATATATGATTTCATAGGGTTAGGTACTTATCGCTTCGGTTGGAAAAGCATGTCACCAGTTCGCCAGTCCCTTTATTTCTTCTCTCGCTATGGCGTTAGCATCACGGCTGTGTTTTGTCTGACAGCACTGTTTTCAACAGTGCTGAGCTATCTGTTGACTGGTCAAATTCACAGTGATGAAGCCTTAAGCAGCGGCTCTATTGAACTGTTGATTTCATCACTGATCGAACCGTTGGCTACTGGGACTGTGATTTGCTTTGTTGCGAGTCGGGATCGCGGTAATACGCTGAGCCTTATGGACAGTTTTGCTCAGGCCAGGAGCCTATATTTACCACTTGTATCGAGTTACATGCTGGTGCTTCTGGCTACATTGGTGGGCATGGGGCTGTATATTCTGCCAGGGTTGTTTTTACTTTATAAACTGATGTTTGTGGAGTATCGGGTGGTTTTGAATGGTGAGCAGCCATTGGATGCCATCAAAGGCAGTTTTGCACAAACGAAAGGGGAAATAAGGCTTTTACTTCCCGTGTTCGTTTTGTTGCTCGTTTTGTTGTTTGGATTTCAGGCAGTGACCAGCTTTCTGATTCAGGGTAGTGATCTGGCGTCACAGATACTAAAGGCGGTCTTAAATACACCGGTTCAAGCTTTTTCTGTAATTGTGGGCTTTCGGCTGTTCAGTTTGATGGATAAATCAGTCTGATAGATTTTTACAGTGTTCTTTCAAGTTATTTAAACAGGTTTCGATCTGTTCAAATAAGGTTGAATAGCGTTGTTGCTCTGGTGCCATACCGCACTGTTCCAATTCTGCTGCCAATGTCGTTAACTGGCTTGCGCCAACAATAAGCGCCCCACCTTTAATGCGGTGGGCAATACTGGCAACTAACGAATCTTGCTGATTATTGATGGCCGTTTTCAGGTTGACTAAGTCTTCTTGAGTCACCAGGAAAAAAGTGGTCAGCAGCTCTTTAACCTGCTCTACATCGCCATCAGCAATCTGTTTTAAATAATCCAGATTCAACATAATTAAATACCCGTTCCGATACGATTCTTAGTCGCCTCAGAACACTATCACTTTAACTTATCGTTTCTTGAATCGATGCATTACGGCCTGAATCGCACGGTCAAATACAGGGTTATCCTGCTCTATAACGATAGAACCGCTCTCAATTTCTTTTTTAAGGTCACTGCCTGAAATTTCAGCTACTCGCATACCTGAGCTATTTTCAAAGATATACCGATGTCGGTCTTTACTGAGTTTGGCCAGTTTGCAGCAGAATCGGTGAGAATTGCCTTTGCCCACAAACTCAATCCACTGGCCAGGCTGTAAACCTTTAATAATGATGGGCTCATTTGTTTTTTCAGAAACAGCCTCTGGATGCGAAGAGTTCAGTAAGTCTAATAATATGTCCTCCTTATCATTTTCTTTGGTATTTCTTGAAAGGATAATTTCTTCCTCGCTGTCCTCATCGAAGTCATATTCTGTTTGCTGCAAGTGGTTTAGCGCATTAGTTTCTCTGTCATCTATAACTCGTGGTTCCCGAGCTTTCGCTTGTATATCCGTTTCGTCAACAAAGATTTCATTCCAGGATATGTCAAATTCAACCGTATTATCATTAAGAGCCTTTTCTTCAATTAGTACGTTTTCTTCTTCAAACAATACGATTTCTTCTTCCAAATTTTGCTCGATTTCTTCAACAGGGTTAATAATCAGATCTAGATTATGATGAAACTCCTTGAGCGCTTCCTGAAATATGTTTGGGTTTTCACAATGGTTACTAATGATTGAGTGAACTGTATGTTCAATTAACATAAATACGTGGTGGTTATGATTTAGCTCTGTGCAGTGCTCCAGGCCTGATGCGGTGATTGTATTGAGTAATGCTCGGGCAGGGTGGTCATGGTTGGTTAAAAAACTGTCATCTTGAATGGCCTCTTTTAAAACAGGAATCTGTAGAAAGCCGAGAATTTTTTTGATTTCATCTGGCAGCTGGTGGTCTTCAATAATGAACTCGAACAGCCAGCCAATCATGTTGATCAGATCTTCATGGTGACGGGTTAGTTTTGAATTAATCCCCTGATTTTCCAGCGCCTGAGTCACCGAGTAGTGCAAATTATCAATGGATTGATTTTGAAATGTAATTTCAGACTGAATACACGTCAGTACGCGGGTAAGATCAACCGTACGAACACGGGCACCTTTGCCTTCAGAAATGATTTCACCTTCAGCTAACATGCCTTCTAACCGAGACATCAGACGATCTGCAAATGAGTCCAAAAGTACCGTGTCGTTTAGATCTGAAAGCGAACTTCCCGAGATGATTCCAGACGGTTGAGCTCCTCCCCCAGTTGAGCCGGAGCCGTTGGCTGGAGTGTCCGCGGTTTGAGTTTGAATGGGGGCAGCTGCGAATTTTGGGGGCGCTTTTATTTCCAAACCCCGTTCAATGATGATCGAATCAATTTTGGCCAGTAACTCTTCCATAGGGGACTGCAGGTGAGATGAGAACCATGTGAAAAACATCTCTTCAATATCTCTTTCCGGTGAAAGACTTTTGAGGGCAATTGAGAAACTTTCGCAAATCCGCTCTGGCATAGCGGGGTAGGTGCCTTTGTAGTCAGGGTAAAGTGCATTGAGGGTCAGGTTAATATGGCTGATGAGCTCTGCGTTTTTGTACTTTTCAAAGAGCTTTGTGGCCTTCTGCCAGAGCAGTTTGTGTTCCAGTTCTTCATTGTCCAACAGTTCCAGAGTCGGCGTCTCCAAACTTGTTTCTGCTTCTTCATAGTCATCATTGCGAAGCTCTTTCAGAAAACAGGATCTTAGTTGTTCACCGTTTTGCTTAAGGCGGTTTTTTACTTCGACCCAGCGCATGATGTCCTGATTATTATCAAGATCCTCCATGTGCAGATCCAGATGACGAAGAAGCGCTTCTTTGAGTTTATCGATGCTGGGGGAAAGGTGGTCAGTGGCCAGTTCGTTCAGTTCGGAAAACGGAAGGGTGCCTGACGGCTTTTCAAGACCGGTCGAATCAAACGGAACCACGTTCGACGATCCTATCGACATGCTGGCTACACCCCGTAACGGCTAAATACAAAGGCTGGATGAGCGTCGTTTCATACCTGAACGATGTTTACATCGAAAGAAAAGACGCTCTAACAGGCCAGCTCTGTTTATTAAGGTTCTTAAATGCGCTGTAAACGTTGGGAAGGGGAGGTTTAGCGTCAACCATCCTTCATTTCTTTTGCCATCTCCCGGGCTCTTTCGATGGCTCTATTGAAACCATTCCTGAACAGATTATCCCTGATCTGTCGTTGGAGCTCTTCCGGTGTGATTTCATCTGTGGCTTCCGCTGCATCCGCCAGCTCAGCTTCTTCTTTATCTTTCACCAGATCCGAAAAAGTCTGAGCTTGCATTGGATCCACCTTATCTACCGACCCAACATCCTGAACTTTCTGTTGATCATCATTTGGCAAGTTTTCAACATTCTTATTGGTAATGTAAGACATGCTCGTGCACTCCATCGCTGATTGCGGGCAAAAGTTACCTTCCTCACAGTCTAGCCATGGGAGAGCGCCCGATACAGGTGATTTCGGCAGAACGGGTCGGAATTGCTGCTATTTGGACGAATGGGCTGACAGCTGGTCTGGATGTTCATAAAGCCACCGGAGGCATCGCCGACAACTGAATTTAGTAAAGCCGGGAGATAGCCATGAGTGGTGAGCATTTTACGTTAACGATCAGCCAAAGTACCTCAGATGCCGGCGATTTTGCCATCCATATGAAAGAACCTGATAAGCCAGAGCAGCTTTTAGTACATTTGAGATTTATGCATCTGGCCATGTTTGATGAAACCTACCTTGATGACCTAGTGGGTGTTATGGCACGGAAGTTGGCGAAAAGGATTATTGAATGGCGAGTAGCCCCGGATGACCCCGATGCCATGCAGGCCTGTCAAGATGAAGCCAAAGCCGTGGTTCAGGAAGCCCTCGAGCGAATGAAGAAAGGCACTGGTTAGGCAATACCCATAACCCATGCGTTGAACTCCGTATAGTCGAATTTTCTGTTAGCCGTTATGTTGTCTTGTTTTTCTAGCTGACAATGATCGCCTATGGACATGACTCGTTACGTAAACACTTTTGGTCGCTATCTCCAGCAAAAATATGGGGAGAAAGTCCATAAGGTCTCGGTCAACGCATCATTTACCTGTCCAAACCGTGACGGCACCAAAGGTATTGGTGGCTGTACGTTCTGCAATAATGCGTCATTCAGCCCGGGTAGTACCAAAGCGGGTGCGATATCCGACCAAATTGCCCAGGCAAAAGAAAAAGTCAGTGCCAGAACCGGTGCGCAAAAATTTATTGCCTACTTCCAATCCTACAGTAACACCTACGGTTCAGTAGAAGACCTCAAACGCTATTATGATGAAGCGCTGGCCCAGCCAGGAATCATTGGCCTTGCAGTAGGCACTCGGCCAGATTGTGTTCCTGAGCCTGTTCTTGAACTTCTGGCAACCTATCAGCATCAAGGTTATGAAGTCTGGCTTGAGCTTGGTCTACAATCCAGCTTTGATCACACGCTAGAACGAATCAACCGTGGTCATACTTATGATGATTACGTCGACGCGGTCAATAGAGCAAAAGCACACGGCTTAAAACTATGTACGCATCTCATCGTTGGTTTACCCGGTGAAGAGCCTGAAGAAAGCCTGATCAGTTTCGATCGAGTTGTTGCGTTGGGTGTGGATGCAATCAAGATTCACCCGTTGCATATTGTTAAAGGAACGCAGCTTGCACGACAATGGCGACATGGTGAAGTCACTGAATTGACAATGGAATCTTATACAGATGTTCTGGCAGAAATGATTAACAGGGCACCAGAAGATTTGTTGTTTCACCGGCTAACCGGCTCTGGTGAGCGACAGTATTTACTGTCACCATCATGGTCCATGCACAAATGGGATGTACTTGGATTGCTATATAGAAAACTTGAAAATAGTTGTCAGACATCCAATTGAGTAGGGAATTTTTATAATTATATTGAGTATTTTTATAAATACTTGGTAATTATGATAAATGTATAGTATTTTCCAATCCCAAAATGAGCCTGAAAAGAGTATAAACCCATGATTTCAGGCCTTTCGCTTAAAGATGCCTTGAAACAGTGATTCTCTGGC
>NZ_LUTV01000005.1:138195-154727 GCF_001646945.1 Endozoicomonas ascidiicola | reverse complement strand
CTGCAATCCATTGATAGCACTCGTCTTTTGACTTCCAACCAGGCTGTATCTGCGGTGTAGCCTGAAGCAGCTCCTCCACCTGCTGGAGCGATTTGATGAGCCGTGTGTCCATTATGATTTTCATCCAGTAATTTTGGACGAAAGATCAGAAATCACAGGCTCATTTCATTTTGGAAACAAGGGCTCCGTTCAGGCTCATTTCATATTGGAAGAGACTTTGGTCGCAAATTTCCCGTAGCCGCTTTAAATATCCTTGGGGAGGTAAAATCACACCAGCTGAACCCGCAACCGGTTCAACTATCACTGCAGCAACACTTCCAGGATCATGAAGCGTTAATAAATCCGTCAGCACATCAGCCTTTTCAATACCATGCTCTGGCACACCTCGACTGAATGCATTTTTCTTAATGTCATGGGTATGAGGAAGGTGATCCACGCCAGAGAGAAGATTGGGAAACATTTTTCGATTCGCAGGAAGACCTCCCACCGACATGCCTCCAAAATTCACTCCGTGATAACCTTTCTCCCGCCCAATTAAACGTGTACGTCTGCAGTTACCTTTTGCCTGATGATAAGCAAGGGCAATTTTCAATGCGGTTTCTACTGATTCAGAGCCTGAGTTGGTAAAAAAGGCATGATTGATATCGCCAGGTAAATAAGAAACCAGACGGTCTGCCAATTCAAAAGCTAACGGGTGTCCGGCTTGAAATGCTGGCGCATAATCCAATTCGGCAGCCTGCTTCTGAATCGATTCAATAATTCGTGGGCGACAATGACCTGCATTCACACACCAGAGACCGGCAATTCCATCAAGGATTTTATCGTTATTTTCAGTCCAGAAGTGCATGCCTTCGGCACGTTTAAAAAGCCGGGGATTTTTTTTGAACTGTCGATTAGCCGTGAAGCCCATCCAATAGGCATCAAGGGGTGTTTCTGTTTCTTTCATAAGGCATCAGTCCGATTGTCGTTATTATTGTTCGAACATTTCTACGCATTGTTTGTGCCAATCTCTTATTCTAATGTGAGCGCCATCAATGCATTTATACGGATAACATGAAAAAACAACGACTGTCCATAGATTTGTCCGATCGGACAGGTTTTTATGAATTGAATCACTGTTAAATAAAATTTGTTCTCATTTAGCTGGGTGGGGGTGCTAATTTTCCGCGTAGTAATTGGGCAATTAATTACTTAAATGCATCAAAAAGTAGCGTGAAAATATTACCTTTATTAACTAATGGAATATTTTTTTTATTACAATAGCCTTATCATCAGCGTATAAATAAGTCTAAATCGGTCAGATAGCCCAAAGATGATTGAAGAATCCATAACGAAAGAACCCATTGGTAATACCCGCTTAAGAAATCAGTCTCTGATCTTGGCAACTGCAGAGTCTCTTTTTGCCAGACATGGCTATGGCGGTACCAGTATAAAAATGATTGCGGACAATGCTGCCTTACCAAAGGCAAATGTCGTTTACTATTTTGAAACCAAACAAAAGCTCTATCAGTCTGTACTCGGTCGCATTGTTAAACTTTGGGAAGACGTTCTGGAAAACATTTCAGCTGACTCGGAACCCGCTGACGCTCTGAGTCGTTATATCAGTGAAAAGTTGGAACTGTCACGACTATACCCAAGAGCATCCAAAATTTTCTCAAGTGAAATCATTCAGGGCGCTCCCCACCTGGAGGACAGTTTCTGGGTGGAGTTGAAAACCTGGACTGAAAGCCGTGTGCAGATTATTCAGAGCTGGATTGATCGGGGAAAAATGCTTCCTGTTGACCCCAAGCACCTATTATTCCTGATTTGGTCAAGTACCCAGCACTATGCCGACTTTGAGGTGCAAATCAGCAAGCTTACTTCCGAGGAAAAGTCGATCGATGACGTTTACGTAAAAGCAGAGCAGAATCTATGCCGGATCATTCTGGGCGGCTGCGGTCTAACCTGCCCGAAGCAGAATGGTTGATATTTAATCGTTTTTATAATTAACTTGGATGATGTAGATGTCTACTTGGTTCTGTCACTTCAACTTCAGAACGTCTGATAAATAGTTGCACTACTCACTGGCTCTGACTTTGCTCGTGTACAGTGCCTGATAATAGATAATCAATGTCGTTTATATGCCCTGTGCAAATAATACAGAATTATCGGCATGGGTATATAAGACAAAATATTGTCGTACAGTTAGTTGTCTATGCGCTTATAAAGCCGAATCATTTCTTCCACCATATCCTGCGCAAGCATTGACGTCATAAGATGATCCTGAGCATGAACCATCAACAGGTTAACCGGGATTTTCCCTGCACCATCATCCGCTGCAATCAAAGCCGTTTGCATCTTGTGAGCAAGCCGACCAGAATTTCGAGAACCTGCTAAGGTAGCTTCCGCTTTATCAAAGCTACCAGATCTGGCATGGGAGAGCGCTTCCATAGCCTGACTTCGTGCTTCTCCGGATTTTACAATCAATTCCATGACTACATTTTCTATGTTCACAACGTCACCTGTAGAGTTGACCTGACACGAGGTCAGGCTATTTAGTAAGAGTTAATGGTTAGGCTTCCAGCAGTTCCAACGCTTGGTCCAGAGCCTTTTCTCCATTCATCAAGCCGTAAACCATGGGTTCGATGGCGGCAACTTGTTTGTTTAATGCTGCTGCCTCCGCTTTAAAATCTGCCAGCTTGAACTTCACTTGCGGACCTAAAAGGCAAATGTCGTAGGTTTGAATGGCATTGCTGAATTCTTCGAGAGGAAAGGCGGCAATTTCTACGTCAAGGTTGCGAGTGAGTGCCGTTTGCTCCATTTTCTTGACCAGCATGCTGGTGGACATACCGGCACTGCAGCATAGAAAAATTTTCATCATGATGATCACCCATTTTGATTATTGTTATAGTGATTACAAGTGCCTAAATAGTCAGTATGAAATACCTATGGCAACATTTACCAACTATTTTACGCGTTAAATAGTCTCACCATTAGAGGCAATAACTTGTTCATACCAGTAGTAGCTTTGTTTCTTCTTCCGTTGAAGGTTACTGCGATCCACATAAACAAAGCCGTACTGTTTCTTATAGCCATTGAGCCAGCTCAGCAAATCAATCCATGACCACGCATAGTAACCCTTCAATTGAATGCCTTCGTCAAGCGCTTGTTCACAGGCAATCAGATGACGGCGGATGAAATCAATGCGAGCCTTATCAAGCACCTCACCTTCAACAATAGGGTCTTCATCACCGAGACCATTTTCTGTGATATAGATAGGTATATCACCGTAACGATCTTTTATCCGATGCATGCAGTCACGCAAGGCATCTGGGCAAACCTCCCACTGCCATTTTGTGTACTCGAACTGCAGTGGATCCATGACTGTTTTATAGTTACCGCAGAAGCTGACATCACCTGCGGCTCCGGGGCTTCGATTGTTTTTTTCATTGCTGTCCGCTTTTGAGTCCGGTGCAGCGATACGAGTTGGTTGATAGTAATTGATACCAATGAAGTCGCTCTTAGCTTGTTTCAAAAGGCGTAAGTCGTCGTGGGTAATGTCGAGCTTGCCATAACGGGCTTCAATTTTCGCAAGGTACTCTTTTGGGTACTCACCTTTAAGAACCGGGTCGTAGTACCAATGAAAGATAAACGACTCTGCCCACCAGGTTGCCTCTCGATCTTCTTTACTGTCGGTATACGGGTATGCAGGGTTAATAACATTAGACATACCAATGTTGCCTTTACAACCAAGTTCGCGGTAGGTCATAACCGCTTTTGCATGGGCAAGATTGACGTAGTGGCTGGCTTGATACATGAGGAAAGGGTTATTTTTTGCTGGTGGATGTGCACCAGTCACATAACCAAACATTTCAAAGATAATGGGCTCGTTAAAGGTAATCCAGTGATTAACCCGATCTCCGAAGCGTTCAAAACAAAGCCTTGCGTACTCCTCAAAAGCATCGCTGCATTCACGGGATTCCCAACCACCAATATCGTCCTGAAGCCCTTGGGGTAAGTCCCAATGATATAAAGTAATAAATGGAACAATATTGTGTTTGATCAGCTCATCGATCAGGTTGGAGTAAAACTCAACACCTTGTTCACTGATTTCACCTCGTCCTTTTGGAAGCAAGCGAGCCCAACTGATAGAGAAGCGATAACTTTTCAGCCCCATTTCACCCATCAGGGCAACGTCTTCTATATAACGGTTGTAATGATCAGCCGCAACGTCGCCGGTGGTGCCTTCAAAGGTTTTACCAGGAATGCGAACAAAGTTATCCCAAATAGAGGGGCCTTTGCCATCTTGATTCCAGGCACCCTCCACTTGATAGGCAGCAGTCGCTGCGCCCCACAGGAAATTTTTTGGAAATGCCATAATACGTGTACTCTGCGACTTATTATGACCCCGAAAGAAATCCAGTATGGTTCCGCTGGGTCATATTTTTTTATTGTTATTTGTTGGCTCAGACCAATAAAACGGCACATACAAGCAAGAGATAAATTGGCTGAGAGCAAACGTTTGCTCATGTGTTTATAAAAACACTTTATTTCCTTATATTCAAGTCAATCATCGCGAATTCATGACATTTAACCTATCCATGATCGTATATTGTCTTACAGGTACAGTTCGGGCACTTATTAGCTGTACATGAAGTGAGTGTTTGATTACTTTATTACTTATACAAATTAAAAATTAGTCACTTCTCTGGCGACAGATAGTCAAAAATTCTGAAAAATAAGCGACCTTCCAATGGTAACCATCAAAGATGTAGCGCAACTGGCTGGGGTAACACCTTCAACCGTATCCAGAGTGATCAATAATACCGGACGAATCAGTGAAGTGACCCGGCAACGGGTTCAGCAGGCAATAAAAGACAGTGGTTACCGTTTTAATCGTAACGCTCGAGCGTTAGTCACCAAAAGCTCAGGTATCATTGGCTTTGTAACCAATCCCGATAATGGTTTTTTCTATGCCAATCTTCTTCAGGAGCTGTCTCGCTGTGTACTTGGCCAGCTGCAGCGGAGAATGATGCTGGAATTTGGTCAGAATAATGAAGCAGGTGAGCTAGAAGCAATCGACCGATTGCTGTCTGAATCCTGCGAAGCCATTGTTGTCTATTCCAGACATATCACCGAAGAGTCAGCAAAAAAACTGGTTGAGAGTAATACAACCCCAATTGTCTTTTTGAACCGGTATTTTTCGTCTATTCCGGCAAACTGTGTTGGTATTGATAACGTTGCCTGTGGGTATCTGGCGACAAAAACATTGATCAACAATGGTCACCGGAATATTGCGTGCATTTATGGCTGCCCTCCCTATGCCAGTGGTCAGGAGCGGCTTGAAGGATTCAAAAAAGCGATGGAAGAGCATGGTCTTCCTATAAAACCTGAGTTGATGTTTTCTGGCCTATATGTGCCTCAGGTTGGCTGGGATGCGGTAGACAAGTTTCAATATCACTCTTTCACAGCCATTTTTTCCAGCAGTATTGGTCAGTCAGTTGGTGCAATAAATGCATTACACCGGCTTGGCTACCGTGTGCCTGATGATATGTCTCTGGTCAGTATTGATAATTATGTGTTGAACGATTATTTGAATCCAGCCTTAACAGCGATTGAGATTCCGATGGACCAATTGGCCAGTACCGCGATTCAAAGGGTTCAGCTTTTGAAGGATAATTCTCAGGTGCTGGAAAATGCGAGAATCCCAGGGCATCTGGTGGAGCGGGATAGCGTAAAACAGCTGGCAGAGTCAGACGTAAATCGTCGTACGGTGGTCTATAAAGTTGAAAATGTTCTTGAAAAGGCCGGTGAACCTGAATAACCGGCTGACTCAGGTTCACCGGAAACTGGAATGGCTAACTTCGTTCTGACAGTAACTGCCGATATGAAACAGCACTGTTTTTCAGGGTTCGAGCTTGGGTTTCGTAATCGACAAAAACCATGCCGAATCGTTTGCTGTATCCTTCAGCCCACTCAAAGTTATCCATTAAGCTCCAGGCAAAATAGCCAGCGACATTAACACCTTTACGAATGGACTGATCCAGTGCGTTCAAATGGGAATCAAAGTAGCGAACTCTCTGCTCATCATTTACACGACCATCTTCGATCAGATCGTCAGATGCCATACCATTTTCTGTGATGTAAATGGGGGGCAATTCATATCGATCGTTTAAGCCAACTAAAAGATCCGTCAAGCCATCCGGGTAAACTTCCCAATCCATAGTGGTTCTTTCAACGTCTCCGCCAAACAATTCTTCCGCAGGCGCCCCCTCGTAATAACTGTCAGGCTGATGTTTTACGACACCTCTTGAGTAATAATTAATTCCCATGTAATCAATTTTCCCTGAAATAATTTCCAGGTCTCCGGGAACTATCAGTGGTAGATCTTCAGGCCACGCTTTAGCAAAAGATTCTGGATATGAACCCATCAGGATTGGCTGGGCATAGAAATGATTGAACTCATCTTCGGCAAATTTCGCGGCTTCAATATCGGCTTTGGAATCCGTTAATGGATAATAGGGCTGCATGTTTAGAACGATGCCATGAGACGCCTTTGGGGCTGCAGCCCGCATTTTTGGTAATGCCAGTCCATGAGCCAGAAGCAAGTGATGCATTGCTTGAAAGCCAAACCGGTTGCCAGTAAGCCCAGGCGCATGCAAGCCAAAACGATACCCCATATAGGCGCTGCACCAGGGTTCGTTCAGTGTCGTGTAGGTGTGTACCCGATCCCCAAACCGCTGACAAACCACATCGGCATAATCGGCAAAGTGATACGCTGTCTCACGATTCAACCAGCCGCCGCGATCTTCAAGGTGCTGTGGAAGATCCCAATGATAAAGTGTGACATAGGGCTTAATGCCTTTTTCATTTAACGTATTAATGATGTTTTCATAAAAGATCAGCCCTTCTTCGAGCACGCTGCCATCTTCAGCAATAATTCGTGGCCATGCAATAGAAAAGCGATAGGCATCTACGCCAAGGCTTTCGATTAATTCAAGATCCGCCTGCCAGCGATGATAATGATCACAGGCAATTTCTCCGGATTCCCCGTTCAGCACTTTCCCTTCTTTTTGGCAAAAGGTGTCCCAGATAGAAGAAATTCTTCCTCCTTCATGGATAGCGCCTTCAATTTGATAAGAAGATGTTGCCACACCAAACGTAAAGTTTTTTTTAAGCAGTGCAGAATCTGTTGGTAGTCGTATAGTCATGTTCACGTCCTGGTAAATCAACTGAAAAGGTGACAACGGGTATAATGGTTTGGCGCAATTTCCTTTGCTTCCGGCAAATACTCCGTACATTCTCGTTTTGCCTGAGGGCAGCGTGCAGCATAGGGGCAACCAGTTTTTTCCGGCGACCACATAGGCGTCTCCTGCCCACGATGGGTGGGGAGTTTTTCGTGGATACTGCGTTTAGGGTCAGGCACTGCTGCCAGTAATAATTGAGTGTATGGGTGCTGCGGGTTCTGGGTGACGGCTTCCGTGTCTCCCCACTCCACCATATGGCCGCAATACAACACCACGGTCTCTTCTGCAAAATATCGGGCTGTCGCAATATCGTGGGTGATGTACATAAACGACTTGCCCATTTCGTGTTTCATCTGATTCATCAGATTCAACACACCAATGCGAATGGATACATCCAGCATGGAGGTGGGTTCGTCTGCCAAAATAACATGAGCACCAATGGCCAGTGTTTTTGCCAAAAAGACCCGTTGACGTTGCCCACCCGACAACTGATGAGGAAATTTACCAAGCGCTTCTCTTGCCGGTGTTAACCCCACCTGAGTCAGCAGGTGAATAAGCCGCTCTTCAATATCAGCCTGACTATCGAGATTGGCATAGAGTCGTAATGGTCGTTCCAGATGATATCGAATGGTATGCAATGGATTCAGGGAACCAAAAGGATCCTGAAACACCATTTGTACCTCACGACGATAGTCTCTTAGTGCTTGCCCACCGTCGATCTCATTAATATTCTGGCCACGATAGGTAATTGAGCCTTTTGTCGCATGATGGATTTTTGTGGCTATTCTTGCCGATGTGCTTTTACCGCAACCAGACTCTCCGACTACCGCAAGGCAATGGCCGTCGTACATCTTAAAGTTAAGACCATTCAATGCCCTGAGATAGGTTTTAGGGCTGAGAATGGATTTTTTCTCTTTAGTAAAATCGATAACCAGATTTCTGGCCTCAAGAGTGACCTGTCGCTCAGGAGCCGGGTCTAATTTTTCAGCTAGCATTCTGCTCTCCTGCTTCAGGCGTCTACTTCCAGCGAGTTGTAAGGTTGTGCAACGTCTACGGGAAGCACATGATGACAAGCGACCCAGCCACGGTGGCTGTTATTAATAAGCTGTGGTTCTAGTTGACGACATTGTTCAGTTACCCGAAAGCAGCGTTCAGCAAAACGACAGCCTGGTGGAACATTGCTCAAATCGAGCGGTGTTCCGGGAATACCAATCATCTCCTTCAATTCACCTTTTAAGGTTGGAAAAGAGTTGCCCAGTCCGAAACTGTAGGGGTGCTGTGGTTGCTCAAGAATGGCCGTGGAATCCGCGACTTCAACTAACTGGCCAGAATACATAATCCCTATACGATCACAGAATTCCACCATCAGACTGAGATCATGGGTAATGAACAGTACGGAAAAACCAAACTCCTTTTTAAGCTCGTATACTTTTTGGAGAATTTCCCGCTGTACCACAACGTCCAGTGCAGTGGTGGGCTCGTCCATGATCAGTAATTTGGGTTTCAGCGCCAGAGCCATGGCAATAACCACCCGTTGTCGCATGCCTCCCGAGAACTGATGGGGATAATCAAACAGTCGCTCTGCAGGAATATCGACAATCTTTAAAAGTTCACGGGCTTTCTCAATGGATTCTTTGCGATTTTTTACCTGATCATGGGCTTTGAAAATATCGTAGAACTGATACTCAATGGTTTTTACCGGATTCAGGCAGCTCATGGCACTTTGAAAGACCATGGCCGTATCTTTCCAGCGAAACTGACGAAGGGCTTCATCATCAAAATCCAGTATGTTTTTGCCTTCGAAAAGAATCTCACCGCCAGAAATCAAAGCGGGTGGTCGATGCAGGCGCATCAAGGCAAACGCAATTGTGCTTTTTCCACAGCCCGATTCACCGGCGAGGCCAAGGATTTCACCTTCTTCAATGGCAAAGCTGACCTCATTAACAGCGCGTACACGGCCATCAAAGGTGATGTAATCAACACTGAGATCGTTTACTTCTATCAAGGCACTCATACGACACCTCCCACAGTTTCACCACTCACTGATTTAACGCCTTGAGAGGATTGTTTTTTATTCTCTTTTGCCTGCTCACGACGGAATTTGGCCATGATTTTCTGAGCTCGGAGTTTCGGATTTGATATCTCATCAATGGAGAAATTAATCAGCGCCAAACCAATGGCCAGAGAGGCAAGGGCGACACTGGGTGTGATGATTTCCCACCAGGCGCCAATTCGAATGGCTGATGTCTGTTGAGCGTTGTACAGCATCACGCCCCAGGTCACTGATAACGGATCGCCCAAACCAATAAATTCAAGGGTGGCTTCTGTCATGATGGCGTAGATGACGGTGCTGATGAATGAGCTGGCCAGAATGGACATCATGTTGGGCATAACTTCAAAAAACACCATCCGTCGTTTAGTTTCACCCATGACCTCGGCTGCATGGATAAAGTCACGGTTCCGAATCGACATGGTCTGTGCTCGAATGACTCGTGCACCCCAGGGCCATGAAGTGGCACCGATAATGACGGCGATAATAAAAGGGGAAACCTGATCAAGGAATGAAGCAAGCACCAGCATTAGCGGAAGGCTTGGAATGACCATCACAAGGTTGGTTAAAAACGACAGAACGTTGTCAACCGCACCACCAAAATAGCCGGCGCTGATACCAACAATCATGCCCATAATGATGACAAATAAACCCGCCACCAAACCGACGAGGATCGACGTTTGTCCACCATAGATAACCTGCGCCCACACATCACGGCCCATTCGAGTGGTACCCAGAATATGATCCATGGAGGGCGATTGATGCGGTCTGGCGATTCGAGCGTTTGGCTGATACTCGGTAAATAAGGGCGCTGCGAAACAAATAACACAGATCACCAATACCAGAGAAATACCAAACGCAGCCTTTGGGTTATTCAGGAAAAACTCTTTCAGAACATTCCATACTTTTTTCATAACATCCTCCCTGATTACTGCAAGGCTGTGCGCAGGCGTGGGTCAAGAGTGAACAGCAGCATATCGGCAATGAAGTTTGCGCTGAGCACCATGATGGTCATCATCAACAGGTAGCCTTGAATCAATGGATAATCCCGGGCAACCATGCCTTGAAACATCACAAGACCAAGGCCGGGGTAGTTGAAAATGATTTCGACAATCAATGAGCCGGCAAAGATCAACCCGATGGACATGGCAAAGGCGGTGATCATCGGCAAGATGGCGTTACGGGCACCGTATTGAAACATGACATTCCGGTCCCGAACGCCTTTAGCCCAACCCATGACGATAAAATCTTCACCCAACTGGTTAATCATGTTGGAGCGCATGGACATCACGTTGACCATACCAACCAGCACCATGGACAACAGTGGCAGTGTAAGGTGGTGCAAAACGCTACCGATAAATTCCCAGCTTAATTCCGGATTAAGATCGGGGTCGTAGGCATAACCGGTGGGGAACCACTCAAGGGTCGATGCAAAAACAATATAAAGAATCAGTGCGATAACCACCGGAGGCACGGAGGAAACAATGACAGAAGTGACCGTCACAATGCTGTCGATTTTTGAGCCCCGTTTCCAGGCAACCCAAATGCCCAGCAGGGTCGTTAGGGTGTAAGAAATAATCAGAAATGCACCAACCAATAGAAGCGTCCAGAGCGTACCCCGCCCCAGCACTTCAACCACGGGTTGGAAAAAGCGGGTAGACATACCCCATTCACCCGCCATGATGCTCTGCAGGTAAACAAAAAACTGTTGCCATAATGGTGTGGTCGTCGAATAACCATAAAGCGCTTCAAGGGCTTTTATGGTTTCAGGTGTAATCTGTCCGCCATTTTGAGCCAGGCGCGCCAGAAAACTTTGAATCGGATCACCGGGCATCATGCGCGGCAGGAAAAAATTAATGGTCACAGCCACTAAAAAAGCCAGGAGGTAAAAGCCCAGCCTCTGCATTAGGTATCTCATGTTATTACCGCATTCTCAAAAGCTTAGTGAAAAACACGTTCTCATCGTTACAAAGTACGGAGCAGCCATTCGGCCGCTCCGCTAACATGATTTACATGCGTGGTTTGATGGCCTGAATATGAATCAGACGGTTGTAGTTTTCCCATGGCGCAGGGTGAGCCTGTGGGTTTTCTTCGCTGTAGAAACCTGTAAAACGACTGTCGTTGTAGGAATACCAGACACCGTTGTAATACAGAGGCACCTGAATAACATTCTCGGCCACATGTTGCTCAATCTGGCTGGCCAGACGCTGCTGTTCAGCTTCGTCAGGAGTCGCACCCATGTCTTCGATCATCTTATCCAACGCTTCGTTGGAATAGTTCATCATGGAAGACGACCACCACTGTGGGCTCATGTTGTTCCGTGAGTGCAGGGTGTAGTCGTAGAACTTCCAGACAGAAGACTGCAGTGATCCACCGCAGAAGCAGGCGTCAAAGTCACCGGTTTCCCAGGTCTTGGCATAGGCAGCGGCTTCAGGTGTGACGACATTGGCATCGATACCTGCAGCACGAAGGCCTTCAACCGCGATAGAGGCGTTGTTCACCCAGTCAGTCCAGCCACTTGGCACTTGAACTTTAAAGGTCAGCTTGGAACCGGTTGGGTTCTCCACAAATCCATCACCATCGACGTCTTTAAAGCCACCGGCTTTTAGCTCAGCTTTAGCGGCTTTAATGTCATAGCGATACAGCTTGGACCACATGGCATCGGCTTTATCATCTCTCCAGTTCCAGAGGGACTTAGGCATGTTGGATGCTGGGTTATCACCGGTTACATAACCATACGCGCCGATCATCATCATCGCATCACGATCCATAGACAGGTTGAATGCCTTACGGAAGTTAACGCTACTGAATGCTTCTTTAGCGCCATCATTCTTGGTTTCAAAGTTCATGGTGATACGAACACCGTCGCTTGATGGGAACCAGTACTTATTGTTCTCATTCTTGGCAACAAAGGTTTTGTCCACATCAGGAATAAAAATGCCATTCCAGTCAGTTTCACCTTTTGCCATCAGCTCAAGCGCAGCATCGTTGCTGGAGTATTGTGGGAACTCAAGACAGCTGACTTTTACATCAGGGTTCCAGTAGTTCGGGTTCTTGCACTGAACGTAAACCTGAGGCGTAAAACGCTGGATTTCTGTGAAAGGACCAGTACCTACAGGATTCTTGTTAGATTCCTGAGCGGGCTTATCGATCTTCGACCAGATATGCTCAGGAATGATCAAGTTAGACACACCCAGCAGGTCGTTAGCCGCAAATGCATTGGCGGTTTTCAGGTGCAGTTTGACGGTATGGTCATCCACTTTTTCAGCTTTAGACACTTTGCTGGTAATACCTGCACCATCAATTTCTGGATGAGATTTTGGATAGGTAAACGTAAATACAACGTCGTCTGCATTGAAATCTTCACCGTCTGACCATTTAACGCCCTTACGGAGGTTCACTGTCAGTGCTTTCAGGTCATCACTCAGTGCGTAAGAGGTGGCCAGAAAGTAGTGAGGCTTCAGGCTATCAATCTGGTTGAACACGACTAATGGCTCATACACCATATCTTTCGATTGACGACCACCGACCCAGGGGTTGAAGTTCTGAACCCAACCGGTTGTCGATTCACTGAGAATCTTCAGGTTAGGGGTTTTCGCCTCAGCAGCGGTGATGGAGATCGCCATCGCTGCTGCAAAAGTGGCAAGTTTCCGGATCTTCATTCTTATCGTTTCCTTGCTGTTGTTATTATTATTGGCCTTAAAACTGTGACTGCCTGAACACGGTTAAAAGTTGTTGAATCTTTACTGGATGACTGAATCGCAGGCAGCACAGGGGAGCGCCGCTCTGATAGACCAGTCATCTTTACTGCTACTTCTTAATTTCCCCCGACATTTCTGCCGGGAGACACACAGGGAGGCTTGCTACTGCTAGGTGTTTTGGGTGTCCAGTTCGGCGCTGGCTTTCTCTTCATCCAGGGCCAGCGTTTTTTCATAGGCCTTAAAGAATGGGTAGTAGATCGTGTAGGCGGTAACCATACAGACTGCTGAGAGAACGAACGCACTGAGTGCCCAGTTGGCTGCCCATGCTGCACCTATCGGACCGGGTGTCGTCCAGGGGGTTACAGCAACCACTTTGGCAACCAATCCGGCATCCACCATAAAGTAGGCCAGAATGCCGTTAAAAATGGGGACTGCCAGGAAAGGAATAAACATCACCGGGTTCATCACAATGGGCGCACCAAACATAATGGGCTCATTGATATTGAACAACCCGGGAATGATCGACATTTTGCCCACTGAGCGCAGGTGCGCTGCCCGGGAACGGATCAGCAGTAAACACAAAGGCAGGGTAGAGCCAACACCACCAATCAACAGATAGTGATCCCAAAATCCTTGAAGAAATACGGCAGTGGGCTCGACACCTGAGGCCAAAGCTTCCTGGTTGCCGCCAAGGTTCGCCAGCCAGAAAGGTCCCATTAAGCTGGTGACCAATAATGAACCGTGAATGCCACAGAACCAGAGCACATTGCAGATCACTACAACTAATACGACGGCGGCCAGAGAATCCGAGGCAGATACTAATGGCGCCAGGACTTTCATAATCGCTTCAGGAATCATCATGCCTGTGAGGTTCTGAATCAGAAGGCTCAATGGGTAGAGAATGAGCATTACCGCAATCACTGGGATGAGAAGCTCAAAAGAACGTGCCACACCTTCTGGCACCTGTTCTGGCAGTTTGATGGTGATGTTCTTTTCGATGAGAAAACGGTACAGCTCGGTGGTGAAGATCGACACTGCAATCACTGTAAAGATGCCTTCGCCACTGAAAAAGCGTGTAGACATATTGCCATCCACAAACGGTGTAGCGATCAACAGGAATCCGAACAATGCCAGCAGGCTGGAGGTGATTTGATCCAGCTTGTAATGTCTGGCCAGGCTTGATGCGATGCCTACGCCCATAAAGAAGGTGGTTAAGCCCATGGATACTCTAAACGGCAAAAACAAGGTATCGAAGTTATTGGAGGAAAAATCCAGCCAGGCTCGGGCGAAGCTCAGGGTGGTGTCTTTTGGAAACGGTGGAAAAACAAACACCAGAAGAAAACTACCAACAATCAGAAAGGGCAGGGCTGCAAGACCACCGTCTTTTACTGCAGTTAGGTAGCGGTTTTGCCCGAGGGTTCCAGCGAGCGGTGCGACCCATTTTTCAATGGAGCTTTCCAACTTAGAAAGAATACTCATTATTATTATCTCTTTCTGTTTTTGATGAGGATGACAAAGTCAGGTCCATTGCTGTCAATTGATTACGTGCGCGCTAAAGGCAAGGCTGAAGGCTTCCCTTCCTTATGGGATCAGCCTTGGCAACGCAGATAACCGACTACATCATATCCTCTTTGATATACACAGTGTCCCCGGTTAAATCAGAGTTGTGACAGGTGACCGCTACAGCCGATAACCTGTCACGGGTACAGCAATTACCAGCTGGCTTCCATCATGGCGCCGATGGTTGTGGCGTCACGCTTATCGGACTTAGTAAGTTCGTAAGCTTCAGTAACTTCACCATGGTTGACGAAGAACTTCAGAGTTGGGCTAGGCCATCCAAAGCTGTTCAGCTGGATTGCATGCTCCAGACCTACACGCCACGCTTTGTTGGTATCACCCTTAGTTGTAGATAGGTCATCAAACTTCAAGCTATCTATACCGACTTCTAAGCGAGTTGAGTGGATATCACTGTGCTTGTAGACTGGGGTCACAACCAGCTGAGTCAGAGTTTCATCTGCTATGGCTGCACCATCGTCAGTCATATCTTTATTGGTCTCATGCAAGAAGTTGTAATGAACTCCAAACTTACTGCTGAAATCGATGTTACCTCTCAGGCCAAACATGAGAGATTTCAGGTCCTTATCAGCATTGCCCCACATCATGCCATGCCGGAATCCACGGCTTGAACGGACGTGAAGTTCATTTCGCCCCATGCTCCAGTTTTGACCAATGTTGAATGCCAGTTGGTGACCATTCTCAGGCTTTGTTGTTGTTGTTTCTTTTTCATAGAGGTACTGATCTGGGCTGAGTTCCTTTGTGGCTTCGGTTACCACCCACTTAGACTCTGTGCTTTCATCATCATCGGCAGCAAAACCATAGTTGAGATTGATGGCCATATCCACCGAATCACTTAGCTGGATACCGTGAATTTTGTTGATAAAGCCATATCGGTTGTTGTTACCAGTACCGCCAGCGACAAGAGCTGAATCAAGTAAGGCTCCACCCATATTCAGGTTTTCGATACCCGCCCCTGTACCGTCGTTCAGGAGGTAGAAATAGTCATTCTGCCACATATATGTACGTCCCAAATGGCGTTTACCAGCCCAAACACTGGCACCAGGCTGGGAGTCAAAGACATTACTGGCTCTGACAAAAGCTTGAGGAAAGCCTTGCTCATCTTGATTTTGAGACCAATCTTCAAGCATGAAATAAACATCGAGCACCTGGCCATTGTCAGAGGTGAACTTGTTGTTTACACCAACTTCAAAGCCATACTTTTCGTTACCAAGGCGACCTGGTGCTGGGTACTGGCTTTCAGGTGCTTTAATGACATTAATACCGTTTTTCTTCTCGCCCTGCACAGGATCATCAGAAGAATATCCAGCACCCATACGACCATAACCATTAAAGGAGATGTCATAATCAGCTTGAACTTGAGAAGTGATGCCTGCAATGGCAGTCGCTAAAGCGAGAGTCTTAAATGTGATATTTTTCATTATTATTATTTCTTTTGTGTGTGTTGTTATTCAGCCGATAAATCGACCTTGTTGTTTTTATTCCTATCAGGACAACAGCAGGCAGCGTCTCTAATTCTTTTTCAAAAGATAATAAATACGACAAATGTCTTTTAAAAAACACCGTGAAGAAACTCGCCAAACCTCTGACTTAGATTTTTTTAATGCGTTGGTAGCAACACAGAAAATTAAATCCCTGTATAAGGTTGTTATTGTGTCGTGTATTTTATGTGGTGTTGTTTCACCCTCCTGATAATAAAAATTACCTGTTATTGACGTTTGCATAACTACTATAAAATGGTGTTTGTCGAGTTGTCTAGAAAAAAGTGCAAACGTTTGCGCAAAAATGCAAACGATTGCACAAATGGAGACTTTCTTATGGAAAATGACAGGGTGATATAGGATTATACAGCAATTCCCGCTGACAGCTTATTAATGCTCAAATTAATTGGTAATTCAAACCGCCATTTATTCAGGACGAACGAAGTCACGCTGACTAATGAGCAACAATATCCGCAAGTTCTAAACACAGGTTAAACAG
>NZ_LUTV01000005.1:124755-136650 GCF_001646945.1 Endozoicomonas ascidiicola | reverse complement strand
GAGCGTTGTAAGATCCAAGCTTTGTATAAGGCAGTCAGCTTGTGTGTGAAAATTCCATATATTGGTTTCATTTTGGCAATCTCGGGAGAAATACAGATTAAATAACCTGATAAGACTCTATCTAAAAGCTTGGATGTCATGAGTAGGATTAGAAATTAAACTATAGTGCATCCGATGCCTCCGCCCTGTCTTTCGACCCACGAGTGGAGCAAGTTAATCCATGCAGGATGATCATTCAGGCAGGGGATCAGCTCCAGGGATTCGCCGCCGGCTTCAATAAATTCTTCTTTGGCGCCGATGCCAATTTCTTCCAGAGTTTCCAAGCAGTCAGACACAAAAGATGGGCAGATCACCAGTACCCTTTTCGCACCCTGTTCAGCCAGCTGTTTAAGGACATCCAATGTGTTGGGTTCCAGCCACTTGGCTCTGCCCAGACGGGATTGGAAGCCTACACTGAATTTATCAACGGGAATGCCTGCTTTTTTCACAAAGGCGTCAGTGGTCTGGTAAACCTGATGACGGTAACAGGTTTTGTGAGCGACAGATGTCTTCTGGCAGCAGCTTTTGTCTTTCAGGCAGTGGCTGCCGGTTGGGTCATCTTTCAGGATGTGCCTTTCAGGCACGCCGTGGTAGCTGAATACCAGATGATCGTAGTCTGTTTCCAGCCAGGGCGCTGCACTGGTTACCAGCGCATCAATGTACTCATCATGGTCATAAAACACAGGATGCACGTTGAGCGGAATGGTGATGTTTAATTCTTTTACCAGGCTTTGTGCTCTTTCGATCACTGTTTTTACCGACGACATGGCGTAGTGCGGATAAAGTGGGAAGAGCAGGATTTCTTCAATGTCCGGTTCGTTGGCCAGTTTTTGCAGTGCCGCAGACATATCAGGCTTGCCATAACGCATGGCCAGCTCAACGGGGTGGGTGGTTTTCTGTCGCAGAAGTTCTGCGGACTTTTCGCTGTTCACTATCAGTGGTGATCCGGCGTCAGTCCAAATAGCCTGATACGCTTCAGCCGATTTTGCCGGGCGGGTCGGTAGAATAAAAAGGCTGAGTAGTGCCCGGCGAATCAGCCAGGGAAGGTCGATGACGTGCTTGTCCATCAGAAATTCATCAAGGTAACTGCGCACATCTTCAACGGATGTACTGTTCGGTGACCCTAGGTTAACCAGCAGAATGCCTCTTTTTTTCATGGGCGAATCAGTTCCACAATTAGTTCTATATCAGTTCTATATAGTTGGCGTAAATGCCATTGTTTCTTTTGAGTGCGTTATTGTTTATTCGGTAAGCGAGTTTAACAGCTCTGAGGGAAAAGGCGCTTTTATTTGCAGACAACACTGACTCGTTTTAGAGTCAGTGTTGCATATGGCTTAGACGTTTTTACGCCCAGCCCAATGAAGAACGGCGAAGCCAAAGATGGCGGATAGAATAGAGCCTGCCAGTACGCCAATCCGATCTGAAATCATGTAGCTGATGTCCACATTTTCAAACGCCAGAGAGCTGATAAACAGGCTCATGGTAAAGCCGATGCCGCAGAGGATGGACAGGCCATACATTTGAATCCAGCCAGCGCCGGTTGGCAATTTAGCCATGCCAGATTTCACCGCCAGCCAGCAGAAGCTGAATACACCAATTTGCTTGCCCAGGAACAAGCCGGCGACGATGCCCATGGGGATCGGCGTAAACAGACTTTGAATCTGCTGTGCGTTCAGTTCCAATCCGGCATTGGCAAAGGCAAAGACCGGGAGGATGATGTAATTCACCTTGCTGTGCAGATCGTGTTGCAGCTTCTTTAGAGGTGAACGTCCACGTTGGTCAACGGCTTTCAAAGGGATGGTAAAGGCCAGCAATACGCCAGCCAGTGTAGCGTGCACGCCGGACTTTAATACGCAGATCCAAAGCAGTGTGCCAACAATCAAATAAGGTGATAGCCGTGTGACGCCGCGATAATTGAAGATGGCCAGCACTGCCAGCAGTACTGCACCAATGCCCATGGATATCAGTGAAAGGTCTTCTGTATAGAACAGGGCAATAATAATGATGGCTCCTAGGTCATCAATAATGGCCAGAGCCAGCAAAAAGGTCATTAGAGACGCGGGAACTCGCTTACCAAGGAGGGCGAGAATGCCGACGGCAAAGGCAATATCCGTCGCTGCAGGAATAGCCCAGCCTTTCAGGGCTATCGGGTCAGCATAGTTAAAGGCAACGTAGAACAGCGCGGGAATCGCCATGCCGCCGATGGCGCCAATACCGGGCAGAATCACCTGGGCAGGGGAGCTGAGCTCGCCTTCTATAATTTCCTGTTTAACTTCCAGTCCAATCAGCAGGAAGAAGATCGCCATTAAGCCATCGTTAATCCAAAGTAATAGGGGTTTGTGGATGTCCAGCGGACCCACCATAAAGCGAACGGGGGTGTTGAGCAGGGCGTCGTACCAGGTGGCAAAGAAAGAGTTAGCCGCCACCATTGCCAATGCTGAGGCAATAAAGAGCAGTACGCCGATGGCGTAATCCTGCTGTAAAAAATTGTGAATTCGTCTGGCAAGCATGTTGTCTCCAAGTGCCTTAAGCGAACCGGCGGTTGCCAGTTGCCCCATATCCATTTCCGCGTGTGTGCGGTGCTGCACCGGTATATTGTTAATAGGCGCTGCGGGCAAAAATGGCGCTCAGTTTATATTGACTGAACCTTGCTTTGTATTAAGGGTAAATACTTAGGGTGGGGGCAGTTAGAAAAATACCAAGTAATCCGTTCATCCTGAGCCTGTCGAAGGATGGTTGCACCGCACTTCGACAAGCTCAGTGCGAACGGTGGTATGTTTTCCAATGCCACTTCCCTTACCGTTTCCGGGTTCACTATGACTATCGCCAATTTGCCGTTAGTGCATGAGTTTTTGTGCCAGTGTGACGCGTTCATGCCCAGCGAGATCCTGTTCGGTTCTCACGGCTGAATAGCCTGCCTCCAGGAGAATGGATCGTACGGCTTCTCCCTGATCGTAACCATGCTCTATTAATAACATGCCTTCATATTTCAGGGTATTGAAAGCATCTCTGGCAATGGTTCGAATATCTGTCAGCCCGTCTTCGCCGGAAGCAAGAGCAGACATTGGCTCAAAGCGAGCATCGCCTTGTTGCAGGTGTGGGTCATCGCTGCGGATATACGGCGGATTGCTGACAATCATATCCAGTGAGTCTGCTGCGAGCGTTGAGCACCAGTCACCTTCGTTAAATTGTACGTTCTGAACATCATTGCTGATGGCGTTCTCTTTGGCAACCGCCAGAGCTTCAGGGCTTTTGTCGACTGCAGTTACTTGCCAATCGGTTTGTTCTTTTGCTAATGCCAGAGCGATGGCGCCGGTGCCGGTGCCAAGATCAGCAATATTTGCTTGGCGGATAGGAAGTTGCTGGGCAAGTGCCAGTTCAACGAGAAGCTCTGTGTCGGGTCTTGGAATTAACGTCGCGTCTGTGACTTTTAGCTGCAGGCTCCAGAATTCCCGGTAACCGGTGAGGTAAGCGACAGGTGTTCCATTTCTTCGTTTTTTCAATAAAACGTTAAAGCTGGAGAGTTGTTCGTCGCTCAGTTCGGCTTCAGGCCAAGTGAAAAAGTAGGTGCGGGGTTTATCCAGAATGTGAGAAAGAAGTAACTCTGCATCCAGTCTGGGTGTGTCGCTGGCAGAAAGCATGCGGGATGCTTCTGCCAGAACTTGATCAATGCGGCGAACCCGTTTTGAATCGTTCAATGATTATTCGCCTGCCGCCAGACTGGCCAGCTGTTCAGTCTGATGTTCCTGAAGCAGTGGGTCGATCACCGGGTCCAACTCACCTTCAACGATTTCTGGCAGCTTGTAGAGCGTCAGATTGATGCGGTGATCCGTCACACGACCCTGCGGGTAGTTGTAGGTGCGGATGCGTTCGGAACGATCACCGCTGCCCACAAGGCTTTTCCGGGTAGCGCTGAGTTCTTTTGCGGCGGCGCTGTCCTGGGCGTCCTGAAGTTTCGCCGCCAGCCAGCTCATGGCTTTGGCTTTGTTTTTGTGTTGAGAGCGTTCGTCCTGGCACTCAACCACGGTTCCGGTGGGAATGTGGGTGATACGAATCGCAGAGTCCGTGGTGTTGACGTGCTGACCACCGGCACCAGAGGAACGGAAGGTGTCGATGCGCAAATCTTCCTTGCGAATATCAATGGCGGCCTGTTCATCAGGCTCCGGCATAACGGCCACGGTGCAGGCGGAGGTGTGAATTCGGCCTTGAGATTCCGTTTCAGGCACTCGTTGCACACGGTGTGCGCCGGATTCGAATTTCATGCGGCCGTATACATCACTGCCAATCACCCGGGTGATGATTTCTTTATAGCCGCCGTGATCGCCATCGTTGGTGCTGATGACTTCAATACGCCAGCCACGCTTTTCTGCGTATTTGGAATACATTCGGAACAGGTCGCCAGCAAAAATAGCCGCTTCATCACCGCCGGTACCGGCACGGATTTCCAGGAAGGTGTTCAAGCCGTCTCTTGGGTCTTTTGGCAGCAACAGAACTTCGAGATTGCTTTCCATCTCGGGCAGTCTTTCGTTACAGCTTTGCAGTTCTTCTTCTGCCAGTTCCGCCATGTCCGGATCGCCTTCGACCATCATGGCTTCGGCTTCTTTCTTGTCGCTGATGAGCTGCGCATACTCTTTGTAGGCTTTGACTACCGGTTCCAGTTCAGCGTATTCCTGGGACAGTTTGCGGAACTGGTCCTGATTGCTGATGACGCTGGCATCGCTGAGCAGGGCAGACAGCTCTTCAAAGCGGTCGCTGAGGTTTTCGAGCTTATAGAGAATGGATTCTTTCATTTCACTTTCAATTGATGAATCAGCAAAAAAAACAGTTGAACAGAACGCTTTTAAGCGTCCTGAGTAGACGTTGTCGGGTCGGTTTCCAAACCCAGAAGTTTTTCGGCCCACTGCAACTTTTCATGTTGACCGGATGCGGCTGCCAGCTTTAGTTGAACACTGGGGTGATGCATCATTTTATTGGTCATGGCGCGGGCGAATTGCTGTAGAACCTCTTCAGGGTTTGCGCCTTTGGCCAGCCATTGCATGGCTTTTTCCAGTTCTTGATCCCGCAGATGCTCGGTGTTCTGGCGATACTGTTTCAGCAAGTGTACCGCATCCAGCGCCCGCAGGCGGGTCATAAATTCGAAGGCGTCCGCTTCGATCATGCGTTCTGCCTGTTGGGCGGCATCTTTGCGCTGTTGCAGGTTGTCTTCAATAACATCCTGCAAATCATCAACGGTATAGAGGAATACATCGGAGAGTTCGCTGACTTCTGGTTCGATGTCCCGGGGCACTGCAATATCCACCATAAACATAGGCCGATGCTTGCGTTGCTTCAATGCCCGTTCAATAGCGCCTTTGCCGAGCACCGGCACCGGGCTGGCGGTGGAGCTGATGACGATATCGCTTTCATGAAGTACCTGGGGCAGGTCGGACAGTAATACCGGTTTGCCGCCAAACATATCTGTCAGGCGTTTTGCTCGCTCAATGGTGCGGTTGGCCACAATGATATTGGAAACACCTTGTTGGCAAAGGTGGCGGGCTGTCAGTTCGATGGTCTCACCGGCACCGATCAGTAAGGCCGTGTTCTGACTTAAGTCGGCGAAAATCTGCTTTGCCAACCGGGTAGCGGCGTAGGCTACTGACACGGGTTGCTGGTTAATAGCGGTTTCAGTTCGAATCTGTTTAGCGGTGGTGAAACCGTGCTGAAACAGTCGGTTCAAGCCTGAGCCTGCGGTACCTGCCTCTTGAGCACTGGCGTAAGCAGTTTTCAGCTGACCCAGAATCTGGGGCTCCCCCAAAACCATGGAGTCCAACCCGCAGGCAACACGCATTAGGTGCTTCACCGCTTCCCGGTCGTGGAAGAAATAAGAGTGTTCGATTAGGTGCTGGCTGCCGGTCTGGTGGCTCTCTATGCTGTGATAGCGAGTCAGCCAGTGAATAATTTGCTGATAGCAATCCTGAATGCTGCTTTCATCGTGATGCAAAGTGGCACAGTAAATTTCTGTTCGGTTACAGGTCGACAGAATGGCAATTTCATCAATGCCCGTGTATTGTCTGGCGTCCTGCAGGGCATCAGCTAGCTTGTCGGTAGAAAAGGCAACCTGTTCCCTCAGCGTAATTGGTGCTGTCCTGTGATTAATGCCAGCGGTAAAATACCCCATCAGACCTCTGTTGCTGTTCTGATTCACTGCTACCATAGATGCGACATAGTGCGTACAGAGCATCTATAAGTTTGAAATATAAATTTGAAAATGCCACAGGCCAGTTACTGTACTGTTACCTGACTGCTTTATATACCCGTCGCCTTTCAAGTTGCTACTTTGTTGGCCGCGTTCGCTCACACCGATCACCTACTCATTGTAGGCTCACGGAGCTTCGCTTACTTGCCGCCGCGTAGCAACTTGAAATCCTTTGGGTATAGTGTGTTGCAAATCCTGTTCAGGCTGTAATAGCCCTTTTGTACCATTAATCCAGAGAGCGGATTCCGTCTCAAGTGACTCTTTATATGAGATGCACACAAGATACATGCAAAAGAATCTTATGAAACTTATCAGCGCTTGCTGGATTGGCAGGTGTTTTGGCCGATCAATTCTGCAATGGAAAGCTTGCAACTGCAAACTCTCTTTGTTGCTTTTTTATCATAAGTTCCGTAGTGGCCTTTCGATGAAAGCTTCATCAGTTAACTTGACAGGGAACAGGGCGCATCACCCATGACCATATTGAATGCCGCTAAATACATTCTTCTGAAAGGTGGGCGTTGGGCTGCTCTATCTTTTGTTGTGCTTCTGACTGGGTGTGCCAGTCAGGAATTCTTGAGCGAAAATGGATTCTTCAATACCAAATCAGGCCAGTCTACACGCGCTATGGCTGCTGCTGAGGATGATCAGCCGGTGATACCTTTTGATGCCGAAACGCTTTACGACTTGCTGGTGGCTGAAGTGGGAGGCCATCGTAAGCGTTATGATCTGGCGTTGGGTAATTATTTAAAGCAGGCTCATAACACCAGAGATGCGGGTGTTGTGCAACGTGCTTATCAAATAGCGGTTTATGTGGGGGCGAGGCAGGCTGCGCTTGATTCTGTTCAGTTGTGGTCTGAGTTGCAGCCAAGCAGTCTCGAAGCAATCAGCAGTTTATCCCTTGAATTAGTCTACGCAGGGCAGCTGGAGCAATCTTTTCAGCAAATGCAAAAGGTGCTGGAGCTGGGCGGACGTGCTGCCTTTGATATGTTAGCTCGAGGTGCGAGTGGTCTGGATGGTGCGTCCGCTGATGGCCGCCGTCGCGCTTTGATTGATCAGTTGAATGGCTTGCAGGGACAGTATTCCAAAAATCGCGAGCTCATGCTTGGGCGAGCCATTCTGTTTCATCAAATCGGTGACTATGAGCAAGCGTTGACGCTGTCTGATAAGTTGTTGATAAAAAACCGTAATGATACACCAGTCATTATGGTTAAGGGCAGAGCACTCAGTCAGCTGAACAGAAATGATGAAGCAGAAAAATTACTGGTCAGTGCGCTTGAGCGTAATAGTGATAATGGCCGCTTGAGATTGTTGTACGGCAGAATATTGGTGCAACAGGATAAGCTGGTTGAGGCTCGGGCGCAGTTTGAAATTCTTCAGCGTCAGGCACCGGATGACAGTGATATTCTGCTGTCCCTTGCGTTGATCACCCTTGAAAATAATATGGATCAGGATGCTGAGTTGTATTTTCAGCAGCTGTTGGCTCTTGGTCAGCGCAGCAGTACGGCGAACTATTACCTTGGGCGCCTGAGCGAAAAACAGGAAAAGTATCAGGCGGCCAGAAGTTATTACGCCTCCGTAGACCCCAGCAAGGAATTTATGGCAGCCCAGATAGCCGTCACTCAAATGCTGGTTGAGCAAGGGCAGCTGGAAGAAGCTCGTGGTGTGATTGATAGGGCAAGAAAGAGAAATCCTGCCAAAATAGAAGCGCTGTTTTTGCTTGAGGGTGAACTGCTGGTAAGCGATCGCCAGTTAGAGAAAGCGCTTGAGTTGTTTGAGAGAGGGTTGAAAACCAACCCTGAGTCCACCAATCTTCTGTACTCCAGAGCCATGGCTTTTGAGAAAATGGATGATCTTGGTGGCTTGGAAAAAGATTTGCGTGAGATTTTGCGCATAGAACCCGATAATGCAGCAGCGATGAATGCGCTCGGATACACTCTGGCAGACCGAACCGATCGCCTGGAAGAAGCTGAGGCGTTAATCTCACAGGCCTTTGCGCTAAACGGTGAAGATCCCGCCATCATGGACAGCATGGGCTGGGTTCAGTTTCGTCTGGGTAACTATGAGCAGGCAGAGAAATACCTGAAAATGGCTTACGAGCGCTTCAAGGATGCAGAAGTGGCAGCGCATCTTGGTGAAGTGTTGTGGGCAAAAGGGGATCGCGAGGCCGCTCGTCAGTTGTTTGCAGAGGCTTTGAATGACAGTCCTGATAGTGTGATATTACAGGAAACCGTGGATCGTTTGATTGGCGGTCCTTTAGCGGAGCCGTCTGAGACGGTGAGTACGATCAGGAAGTAGATAGGAATATATGTAAGTGCCTGGAAAAGTGCGGGTTATTTTTTCTTTTTTTATGCAGAACCTATTTCGGGTTCTGTTTTTGCTTCTGCTTACCGGATGCGCATCCCGATCTGTTGATCAGGGTGTTCAGCTGTCTGATGAGGCGAGACATCAGCTCTGGCAGGGTCATGAACAGCAGTTAGCTGCACTGAAAACCTGGCAGATGAGCGGGCGGCTGAATCTGAAGGTACCCAAGCAGTCGGGCACCTTATCTGTCGATTGGAGTCAGCAGGAAGCTCAGTATCAAATTTATCTGGATGGTCCTTTCGGTGCCGCCATTGCGGCTATTTCCGGTGATCAGAATCAAGTCTCGGTGACGGCATCAGAAGATACGATGGTGGGTTCCTCTCCAGAAATGTTGCTTTATTCCATGACCGGCTGGCAGTTTCCGGTCAGTTATCTCAGGCGTTGGATCAAAGGGCTTCCTGTTCAGGGGGTGGCGTCTAAGCTGACTCTGAATAATCAGGGCTATCCCGAAAAGATTGAACAAGCGGGCTGGGTCATTGTCTATCAGCAATATAAGCCTTCGGGCTCGCTGTTGTTGCCGACCAGGTTGACCGTTTCCAATAAAGTGGTAAGACTCAACCTCTTGATCAACCAATGGTCTCTTTAGTGATCTAATTGAAGCATGGAATTTTTTTGATGCTGACAGAGCTGACGTTACCCGCCCCTGCCAAACTAAACCTGTTTCTCTATATTACGGGCAAAAGAGCGGACGGTTATCATAACCTTCAAACCCTTTTTCAATTTCTGGATATCGGTGATGAACTGACGTTTACCCTCAGTGATTCTGATGTCGAACTCACTACAGAACTTATCGGGGTTGCTCCGGAAGATAATCTGATCGTCAAGGCTGCCCGGTTGTTGCAACAGCAAACCGGTTGTCAGAAAGGGGTCCGAATCGCTCTGGATAAACAAATGCCCATGGGCGGTGGTTTGGGTGGTGGCAGTTCCAATGCCGCTACTACGCTTCTGGCACTGAACGTTCTTTGGAATTTAAACTTATCTGTGAATCAGCTGGCTGACTTTGGGTTAAAGCTTGGGGCAGATGTTCCAGTATTTGTTCGTGGTTTTAGTGCGTTTGCGGAAGGCGTTGGTGAAATACTTACGCCGGTTTTACCATCGGAAGACTGGTTTTTGGTCGCTGTTCCAGATGTTCATGTGAACACCGCGGCGATGTTTGGCCATCAGGAATTGACAAGAGATTCCTCCCCCATTAAAGTTGCCGCCGCTCTTGAGCAGGAGGGTCGAAATGATTTTCAGCCTCTGGTTCGATCGCTCTACCCTGAGGTTGATAAAACCATCTCGCTGTTGGATAATCTCGCAGATTCCAGCATTGGACAGGCTGTTATGAGTGGCTCGGGAGCATCTGTGTTTGCTCGGTTTGCCAGTCGTGAACAGGCATTGGCGGCTCAAGTGGCGCTCTCGTCCAGAGAGGCTGCAGCGGGGCTGTCAAAAGTACGCAGTTTTGTGGCGCGTGGCATGAATTGCTCACCGCTCTACAGTGCTTTGGAAAACGCAGGCTATGCCGTTAACGTTTGATGATTGCAGCTGTTAACTAAGTCTATTTATTACGATAAGTCGGCCAGAACTGTGCACGGATTGAGAACAATATTTACTGGGGTGTCGCCAAGCGGTAAGGCATCAGGTTTTGATCCTGACATGCGGGGGTTCGAATCCCTCCACCCCAGCCATATTCATACAGTCGCTTTTTCAAAGCGCTGTGATCGCTCAGTTCCCGCTGATGCGGTCTGTCCAGACTTCAAATTGTCTGGATTTCCCTATTCCAGTCGATATTTCCACCTCCGCCCAATACCCAACCAAGGTGATTTCCCGTGTCGAAAATGATGGTGTTTGCCGGCAACTCCAATCCGGATCTGGTTCAAAAAGTTGTCAATCACCTGCATATCCCGCTTGGCAAGGCCTATGTTGGCCGCTTTAGTGATGGCGAATGTGCCGTAGAAATTCAGGAAAACGTTCGTGGTCGTGATGTGTTTATCATCCAATCCACCTGTGCGCCAACGAACGATAACTTGATGGAGTTACTGGTGATGGCTGACGCTATGCGTCGCTCTTCTGCGGTTCGAGTAACGGCAGTGCTGCCTTACTTCGGTTACGCCCGCCAGGATCGTCGCCCTCGCTCCAGTCGTGTGGCCATCAGCGCCAAAGTGGTTGCGGATATGATCGCCAGTGTGGGTATTGACCGTGTTTTGACTGTGGATCTCCATGCGGATCAGATTCAGGGCTTTTTCGATATTCCGGTGGATAACGTCTACGGTTCCCCAATCCTGTTGGACGATATTGAGCGTCGTAATTACAGCGATGTGATGGTGGTATCTCCGGACCATGGCGGTGTGGTTCGTGCTCGTGCAGTGGCCAAACGTCTGAACTCTGACCTGGCGATTATCGATAAACGTCGCCCGGAAGCGAACAAAAGTGAAGTCATGAACATCATCGGTGATGTTTCTGGTCGTACCTGTATTCTGGTGGACGATATGGTGGACACCGCCGGTACGCTTTGTCAGGCGGCAGCGGCTTTGAAAAACAAAGGTGCCAAGGCGGTTTACGCTTACTGTACGCACCCTATTCTGTCTGGCCGTGCGCTTGAGAATATTGTGAATTCAGAGCTGGATGAGCTGGTGGTGACAAATACTATTCCTCTAAGCCCTGCTGCTCAGGCGCTGGATAAGATTCGTCAGCTGGATATGTCACCTTTACTGGCTGAATCTGTGCGTCGTATCAGCAATGCTGAATCGATCAGTGCTATGTTTCAGTAAACGCTGAACGGTGAATTGAAAAAAAAGGCGCAAGTATGCGCCTTTTTTTGACTTTAGTCTGATTTTTACGCTTTCTTTTATTGGCTCCTTTCTGGCGCATCTGTTTGTTATCAGGTATTCGCTCTATCCCTGCGGCTTATGTCTAAGAGATTTTCAAACATCTTTTTGTATGTGCTCAAAAACTAATTTTTTGAGGAAAACGGAGCGTCTAAAGTCTATCTTTTAAACTCATGAATATCTCTCTTACTAATAACTTCTCTGCTGAAAAACTGCTGGCATTTATTGCTCAGCAGCAGGAGGAGATTATTCAACAGCAGGAGCAAATTGCTCAACAGCGGGAACGGATAACTATTCTGGAAAATGAAATCACCCGACTGAAGAAACTAAACCCAAAGCCTGACATAAAGCCCAACACCAAGCCAACTGATACCAACGGTGATGATAACGAAAACGAGTGTCAGAGTGATGATAATGAGTCAGATGATGATCCAGAGTCGTCCTGTTCCGAAC
>NZ_LUTV01000005.1:112385-117480 GCF_001646945.1 Endozoicomonas ascidiicola | reverse complement strand
GGCAAAAGAGACTGACGACATAAACAGCACTTCCAGACTGGATTCTGTGATTTTTGACTTTATTGCGGCCCATCTCCGGTTTTTACTTTCAAGTCCGACAGCCTCCTAGACTCTGAGACGAGGAATCTATACTTTAAAGCTCGGGAATTTTTCTCTGACGTGATTCAGAAAATCCTCTGACGCTTTAAGCTCTTGAGATGCAATATGAAAAGCATCCTGATTGATCTGCATCATCGCAAGCATGAATGATTGGTCATTTCGTAACTCTTTACCAGCTACCTTGTAATTTTCTGGGTCTGATTCCATTAAAGATATAACAAAGGCTTCATTATTTCGAAAATTACTACTTGCCTTTTCGTAAGCTTTAGGGTGCTTAGATATCATAAAGAGCATAAAATTTTCATTTCCGCAGAGAATGAACCCCGCTTTTTCGTAGGATTTAGAGTTTTTAGATATCATAAAGCGCATAAAGCCTTCATTTTCACATAGCATGTGTCCTGCAATGTCGTAAGCTTCTGGGTACTGTGACATAATAGAACGTACAAATACTTCATCGTTTCTTAATTGTGAGTTCACCAAACGGCATGCACGAGTTAATAATGGATAGGTGGCAGGATATTCTGTTACGACTGAGCGTAAGAATGATTCGTTTTCGAGTAAATCATCCCCAGTAATTGTGTAGGCTTCGGGTGTAATCTTTATCAATGTACGAATAAATTCTTCATTGTTTTTTAGTTCGGTACCCGTAATTTTATAAGAATCTTTGTTTATATGCATTAGCTCAATCATGATTTTTTTATTATTGCGCAATTGAGGCCCTAATATGGTGAAAGATTTTGGGTATCTTTTTATAATAGGTAGAATAAGTTCTGGATTATTTGTTAACTCTTTACTAATGAAGGCTGAGTTAGTTTCATCATGCTTGAGTGCCAGGTTTATGATTTCAGGGTTTTTTTTGCAATTCTTTCCAGCATGTTGTAATAATCCATCATACTTGCTAGACCCTTTCAGTGCCGCTTTAACAATATCTTCATCATCTTTCAATTCATCACTGATATATTTAATATTTTTAGGGTGGTTTTTTATCGCTAGTAAAGCTATTTCTTTGTTACCCATTAATTCTTGGTTAGCATACCGAAAACCGTTATCATCGCCTTTGTGTTGAATGGATTTTATTACAATGTCTTTATTGGACTTTAACCTAACGCTTGCATGCTCAAGTAACAAACCAGATTTTGTTATAGCGATTTCTACAATCTCATCATCATTTTTTAAACTATCTGGAACGAAAATGAAGTCTCTAGAGAATGAGGAAACCGCTTGTTTAACTAAATATCTTGAGTTTTTTATTTTGTCGGCTGCAAATTTAAGGCAAGGGATTGGTTTGTCAATATTCTCCATGATAAGTTTTGTTAAAATTTCTTTTGGGATCAAATCGATAGTTGATGACTTTGAAAAATAAATATGCCAGATTTCCTTTCTTACTCTATTTGCATCTTCAGGTAGTAGATGTTCTGTATTTTTATTGATTATGATTTTAAGTGCTTCACTTTTTGGTATTTCTTCTGAAAAGCTGTCATCACGAGCGTGATAAAATGGTGCATTATGATTACGAGTATTATAAAATGTACGGTAAAAAATTTTCATTTCTTCGGGCAGGTAGTTCACAAAAGGATTGTCTTTAGTTCTTTCCCCTAAATGGTTATGAACAAGAAAATATAATGCTTTTTTAAATGAATGATCATTATCTGGATTTTCATTGGAAGTATTAATAGCTACTATTTTTTTTGCCAATATTTCTTTGGACCACTGAGTTAAAGTTTCTGAAGATTCATATTTTTCAAGTTTTTGTGTTTGAAGTCCAAGGTGTAGCCGTTCTAGCACAGGAATCGCTGATACTACTTTTAAGAAGCCATTAGTCATTGCTTCTTTAGACCTGAAATTGCAGCATTCAATTTCCAGCTTTTCAGATACGGGATTGAAAGTAATACTCATATTGCCTGCTTCTTTATCAATCTTCATCTCTTTGAGTAGAGAGGCTAGAAACCATAAGCGTTTACACCTGCCATCGGGACCTGGATCTCTATGTAAATTCTCAGCAATAGATAAACGAATTTTTCGTCCTTTAGTTCCTTCTGCTTTCTCATACATACCAATAGTTGATAAATGGATACCGTTTTGTGATGTGATGATACAGGCTGTGGGAAGTTGAGTTACTGTACTATTAATCTCTTTAAAATTATGAGTAATACTGGTTTTGCATTCATCGTTCAGGAAGCCTTCACCATCCGGATTTGAGAAACTGATCCATTTTGTCTTATTCTTTAGCTTAACGTCTCCCATGCTGGAGTTGGCGGCTATAGGTCCTAGCGCTGCAACAAATCGCTTGTGCAGAAACATAATCATTTCATGTACTGTGTGAACTTTTTGAGGGCTGTTTGGTTGTTGTTGGTTTTGAAGCAAACCTTTCAACTGTTTACAGTTACCCAACCACTGTTTGAAGTCGATAGGCTGGTCTGGTATTTCATGCCCATCTGTGAGGCCGGCCAGCAGTTTTTCAACCTGCTCTGTGCAGGCTGTCCGTATTGTTACCATTGAGGCTTTCAGTGGTTCAAGTTCTTTCAGATAATTATTTAGCTCTACATTTTTAGTCTCGCCGGCCATGTTCAAAAAGGCCTCATAGCCTTGAAGAAATAGCTCGATTTGCTCAAGGAAATGATCTACCTCTTCTTTCAACTGTGACAAGACCTCTGACCTGCCAGGGTTCATACTTAGCGCCTTGCTTTGTTCAGGAGCAAGTGCTGTATTAAAGAGACGATCCGGCTCAAAATAGGTAAGCAGTTTGTCGTTCTGCTGGTTCAGCCAATGCAAAGCCTGATCTGGCGTTTTGAATGTAATAGATGATTTTTTATAGGCTTTTGATTGAGCCAATGCGGCAGCATAATCAGGAACCAGATTTGTTCGTTTTGATTGCCAGTCTTCTGTGTGGTTTCCTGATAACAGGTAGGCACCTTTCTCACCATGAAACAGACCCGAAACTAACGTGACTTCAGAACCATCTGGTTCTTTGAACTGTTCACCAGCCAACAGGCAAGGGATACCTGCCTGCCTGAGCGTAATAGCGACGTGATCGTTAGTACCACCATTTTTTAAAATGAAGCCGCCAACACATTTAAGGACATCAGTCTCAATCATCCAGTCTTTAGCCTTTTCAACATGGATGATGGCGCCTTTGGGTATAGAAGCAGGGTCAACCTTTTCATGCAAAGAAATAGCGGGTCCGCTGATGATTCCTTCGCTGACCAATGTACCATCAATAAGTGCCTCTGTTGGAGCCGGTGCGTTAAAACTACTACCGCCAGCAAGGCGCGTTACTGGTCGAACCTGAACAATGTGCAACTTACCGTTCAGATCAACGGCAAACTCGACATCGACCGGGCAACACAGCATATTTTCAAGTGTTTCGATATGCTGTTTTATTTCTTGAAGTAGTGCTGGTGAGAGTTTTTCTTTCTCTTTATCAGTATTGGTGTTTATAACCGGGTCTTCAGAACAGCCATGGTCTGTTTTGTTAAGTACGAAATACTGAGAGATATTACCTTCAATCCATTGATCGCTGCCTGTATTACTGCTGCGCTGAAGTTTGTATTGATGGGGCGTTACYCCGAATTTGCCATCAACCACGCCCTTTGGCTGGCCAAGAGTGTATTCCAATTGAATAGTGTCATCCTGCAGTGATGAATGGCTGATAATGACACCACCATAACTGCACTTTATGCAGGATTGAATCACCATGGCCATAGGCTGGGGAACTCCCTGCGGTGGACAGACTTCAGRACGGTAGCCAGATGCCATCACTTTAAGGCATGTTTTTACGATATCGCCTGTCAAGTGAACATGGGAATCGTATTTACCTGCCTGAGCATCGCCATAACCATCTTCTTTAATACCAGAACTTCTGACGATRAATGCTGCATCAGGCTGTGTCTGTTGTAACTGCGAAAAGAGGCCTCTGATTTCATTACTGCCCGGCATATTCGCAACATTATTATAAAATTCTTCACTGCTAATGCACTKRCCTAATTGGGTAATGAGGTTAGCGCGCTTTTTTGTMTCATAAGGGGGAAGTGAGAGAATGCGCTCTTTTATTTTATTAATACTGATGGGGTGTTGATCGTTAGGTAGCAACTCGGGAAAAAAGGTGTTCATCAGATCGGTGCTGAGTGGGTGATGCTCAATATCAGAAAATAGCTGCTGATGTAATGCGTTGAACGGTGGAACAGGTAGCCCTGCATTTTGCATTTTTGTTAGAAACCAGCCTTTTCCTCCAAGGTTTTCCCTGCATGGTATTTTGCTTTCCAGTGAACTTGTCGAGCTATTTAATGTAGAGGGAGAAGCTACTTCAGGCCTGAAGAGTGATTTTTTCATACTTCCAAAATCAGTCTCAACTAGTGCAATTGGTCCGATAAAGTCATGACCGCTTGTATTTGGTGTGTTGGTTTTTATTGCTTCTTTTGGTTTGATGGTAGCTTGTTCTGGATGATTGTTTTTGGGGTGGTTTCTGTTGGCCTTTTCTATAGAGTTTTTTAACTCTGACTCTAAATTATTTTTTTCTTCTTTGCTGCAAAATGTATAGTTCTCATTCTTGATGACAGATATTAAACGTTTGCGAAGCTCCTTGTTTGTTGRGTTTGAAAGTGCAGAAGTTAATTCGTCATGTATGATGCTTTGTGCATATTTAGATGATGCAGCATTGCTCTGATGGGCTTTATCTTTTTCTGTTGAAATGTATGCTTTAGCTGTTCGATCATTATATTTTGCAATAGGTGTTCTTTTAATATTAAAAGCGTTCTCAAGCTCTTTTAGAAAAAGCTCTGCATTCGATTGCTGAGATGACTCAATTTTGTCCTTGCTCATTATTTTTTCCTTTGAATTTCCTGTAGGCGACTAAGTAGTTAACCAAATGAAATCATATATTCCTGACCGACCTGATCAAACACTCGTATGACTTCTGCTTCAAACGCCTTAAAGTCCATGACCTCAAAGAGATTCAACCATTCATACTTCACCTTTTGCCATAGCATTTCTATCAAGT
>NZ_LUTV01000005.1:84477-111120 GCF_001646945.1 Endozoicomonas ascidiicola | reverse complement strand
TTAAGTAGTTGATCAAATGTAATCGAATAATCCTGACCGATTGAATATTAATTCAGCTGATGACCTGTGCTGCAATAGTTATAGAGAGGTTATGGCTAATTGTGTTTGCCTCGATGTACTGTTAACTCAAGCAGTCACAATGTCAGTAATGCTTACTGGTCGGTCAGTGATTTATTCGAAAGCAAATGGTTAACTACTTACGATTCGATCTTATTTGCACAGCTATTTGCATAATCCGTCATTCAGCACCTGTATCAGGAATAAATTTCTTGTTTACAGTTTAGATGATTTGGTGAAATTATCAGATTAAGTCCGAATGAAGGATAACTATTTATCTAATAAAATAATGGGAGGTATTCCATGAAAATGGATTTCAGAACTATATCACTAGCAGTAATTACGTTGATAATAAGCTTTTCTTCAGTAGCTCATAATGACGAAGCTTATAATCATGACGGCGGACCAGTGGCGAATAATCCTGATTGGATGTCTCGGCTAAATGGTAATCAACGGCTTAGTGAGCTTTCACTTCCTGGTACAAATGGCACAATGGTTATTAATCAGGGGACGGATATAGTCCAAACCCAGGCTATGTCACTGCGAGACCAGTTAAATTCAGGTATTCGTGTGCTTGATATACGTGTTCGCCATAAAGAGAATACACTCAAGCTTTATCATCAGACAGTAAGTCTAAATGGTTCTTTTGGAAAAGATGTGCTTCAAGTAATTGATCAGTTTTTGACAGAACATCCCACTGAAACGGTGGTGTTTCGCCTTAAGAGTCTTGATCATTGGCTACGACCTTTGGGGAAAAATGGGAATACTCGATCTTTATGGAAAACACTTGACGCAGACCTCGCTAAATACGGTAGTAAACGTTGGGTTCCGACAACGAACAACCCAACACTTAATGAAATACGTGGTTCATTTGTAATTATTCAAGATACCAAAATTAGATCGCTCGACGGTGGTTATTATAGTGAATATGAGGAAGAACCATCATCAAATGGTTTTCCTTTTGGCATATTGATTTCCGCTATAAATATCCAACAAAATGTCAGGCAAGATTACATGAACACAAACTGGAAATTATATGAAAAATGGGTAGCTATTAAAAATCATATAGATGAAGCTAATAAAAGCGATGAAGGGCGATTTTTCATGAACTTTCTTAGTAGTAATCATGGCCCAACAAATATTGGTGTATTCCCATATTTTGTTGTTAGTGGTCATTCAAGTCCTCAAACATCAGCGCCTCGCTTGCTAACTGGACTCACTACGCCAGGGTGGTCACATATGTATCCGGAATTCCCTCGCGTTAGCTGTTTTATCGGTATCTGCTCGATAGCTTTTGAAGGTACAAATACTCTTACAGCAGATTATATTGCTGGCCAGAAAGGTCGTGTAGGCATGATTATGACAGATTTCCCAGGCAAACGATTAATTGAAAACATCATTAATTTAAATGATCTGTATTTAAGTTATTAGTGCATAATCGATGTTTTTCTTGCATCTTTTCTTGCATCCATTGCTGTTAACTCTTTGGATGCCTCGTATAGTGTCTTGTAATCAAGGCACTTTCTGGTTCAGGTAGTTTGCCAGAGTTTACGCATCAGTTGATGCAGCATAATGTACGAAAAATAACTGAGTTTTCTTATTACTGCGCATTCCGGAATACCCACTCAAGGCTGATATTGCTGATTTTGGTAAGAGGTAAAGCACTTTCGGATAGGGTTTCCGAAACCGAGCCAGAACTTGATGATACCCCTTATGAGTCCATGCACTATGGTGCTGCAGTAGTGATCGGTTTATTAGAGAGTACTGATGCTTATGAAACTATTGAAGATTTTAAACAAGATGTTTCAAAGCTTGACTCTCAGGAACTGGATTTAGTTGAAAGCTACTTGCAGGAGAACTACCGTACAGGTAATAGTAATGTGAAGGACATGCTTGATGTGGTCATAGGGCAAAAGTCTAAGTTCTTCGAGTTAGACGATAGCCTGACCAGTCGCCCGCGATCCCCATCTGTAGATTCTGGTTATGTTGAGAGTGAGTCAGATTCATTAGCCAAGTCTGGCGACAGAATGGCACTCAAATTTCGGGAGCCAAAGAGTGGAACGCTTGATGATTCTAAATTTGCGGGGGGATCTGGGTTTGTCAGTGTGGATCCAGAAGTCATGGTCTCTGACGCAAAGGTAGATGAGCTGTTTCGAAAGCTAAGTGAGCCCAGTGTTGATGCATTAAAATGGGAAGCAGAGCTTAAGACATTGACTAAAAGCGAGCTGGAAGATGTGATAGAACGGCTGGTGGCATATGGCGATAACGGCAAGCTGTCGAGGTCAAATGTGGAGGAATTTAAAATGAATGTACATGAGCTTGCTCAGTTGAAAGATTTTGCTGAGGAAGAGTATATACGTAAAGGTGGCAGTATTTATATTTGAAGCTTTAGTTTTCTGAAATAGGAATAAAAAAAACGCCGGAATTCGGCGTTTTTTTATGTTTAATTAGTGACCTTTTAGAGCATAAATGCCATTAGCATTCCGCCAGTAACCCTGATAATCCAGCCCATAACCAAAGATATAACGATCTTCAATTTCCAGGCCAGTAAAGTCTGCCGTTAACCCCGGGCGGGCTTTGCGATCATGGTTCTTATCAACCAGAACGGCCGTCAGTACTTCCGCAGCGCCTTCTTCCTTACAGAAATCTGCAATGGCATCCAGAGTGTGACCTTCATCGAGGATGTCGTCGACGATCAGGACGGTGCGATCTTTAATCGACTGAACCGGGCGAACTTTCCATTCAAGACGGCCACCGGTCAGCTGGTCGCGGTAGCGGGTAGCGTGCACATAAGACGCTTCCAGTGGGAACTGCAAGTGGGTTAACAGCTTCCCGGTAATCACCAGACCACCATTCATGACACAGAATACCAGAGGGTTGCTGTCAGCCAGTTTGCTGGTAATGGCGGTACCCATGTTGGTAATCGCCGCTTCGATCTGCTGCTCGTTGTAGAGACAGTCGGCTTCATCCATCACTTGCCGGATATGGTCGAGATCAACAGACATGTTGGGAAATCCTGATCGTTATTTGCGGAAAACCAAGAAAAATACCTTATCCGACTGTCATTGGGCAAGTGAAAGGTGTCACAGCTTTACGGTGATAAAAACCTATGGGCAGATGGATAAAGCTGTGGGAAAATAAGAAAGTTTACGCTGTGTTCGCAGGTGGATAGCGATTGATCACATTCAGATGAGTTTTAAAATCATACCCATGTTCATTTCTCATGGGTATTGAAATCTTTCGAATGGCCATTTGTCCGGCAGGCAGCTTAACCCAATTTATTCAGTTTCTATTCAGTTTCATTTTTCCACCGTTGAGGTCTTCCATGAGCGTTCAGGAAATCAAGCATCCACTGGTACAACACAAGCTGGGCATCATGCGTTCCCATGATATCAGTACCAAAGGTTTCCGGACCCTGGCTAGTGAAGTTGGCAGCTTACTGACTTATGAGGCGACCAAAGACCTGGAAATGGAAGACACTGTCATTGATGGCTGGAATGGCCCGGTTACGGTTCAGCAGATCAAAGGCAAGAAAATCACCATCGTTCCTATTCTTCGTGCCGGTATCGGTATGATGGATGGCGTTCTGGATATGATTCCGAACGCCAAAGTCAGCGTGGTGGGTTTATATCGTGATGAAGAAACCCTTGAGCCAGTGCCTTATTTTGAAAAACTGGTCAGCAATATCGACGAGCGTATTGCCCTGATTCTGGACCCAATGCTGGCTACCGGCGGTTCTATGCTGGCAACGATTGAAATGCTGAAAAAGGCGGGCTGTAAAGAAATTCGTTGTCTGGTTCTGGTGGCTGCGCCCGAAGGCATCGAGAAAATTCGTTCTGCCCACCCGGATGTGAAAATCTTTACGGCATCCGTCGATCAGGGTTTGAATGAAAACGGCTATATTATCCCGGGCTTAGGTGACGCCGGTGACAAGATTTTTGGTACCAAATAAACAATAACAATAGGGAAAACCAAGAATGGATAAAACAATGGAACCTGACAATTTAATGGATGAAATGTCCACCTGGCGACAGGCATTGATGGGTGGACAAATGCTGTTCGTTGCTTTTGGTGCGCTGGTTTTGGTGCCACTGCTGACAGGTTTAGATGCTAACGTCGCCTTTTTTACTGCCGGTGTAGGAACGCTGATTTTTCAGTTGGTGACTAAGCGACAAGTGCCTGTTTTTCTGGCGTCCTCTTTTGCCTTTATTGCGCCAATTACCTTCAGTATCCAGTCCTGGGGGCTGCCAGCCACCATGGGCGGCATTATGGCGGCGGGTGTGCTTTATGCTGCGTTGAGTGTTCTGGTTCGGTTACGTGGTTCCGGTATTCTCTATCGCTTATTTCCACCGGTGGTGGTTGGTCCTGTGATTATGGTGATTGGCCTTGGCCTGGCGCCTGTGGCTGTTGGTATGGCAACGTCTGGCATAGAAGGGGTTGTCTCTGCTGATCAGGCATTGTTATTGGCGACACTGTCACTACTGACGACATTGTTTGTTGCTACCATGGCGGGCGGAATTCTTAAACTGATTCCTATCCTCTGCGGTATTGCTGTTGGTTATATTGCGGCCATGATGATGGGCGTCGTGGATTTTCAGCCAATGCTGGATCGCCCCTGGTTAGCCATGCCAAATTTTGTCACCCCCGAGTTTAACTGGAATGCAGTGCTTTACATGATCCCTGTGGCCATCGCACCTGCGATCGAACACATTGGCGATATGCTGGCGATCAGCTCTGTTACGGGGAAGAAGTATCTGGAAAAGCCGGGTCTTAAAAACACGTTGTTGGGTGATGGCTTGGCAACCACTGCTGCAGGCATGCTGGGTGGACCACCGAATACCACGTATTCCGAAGTCACCGGTGCAGTGATGCTGACCAAGGCATACAACCCGAAAGTAATGACCTGGGCAGCGGTGATTGCCATTGCTGTTGCCTTCATTGGCAAGGTTGGTGGCTTTCTCGCGACGATTCCGGTGCCGGTGATGGGCGGTATTATGATGTTGCTGTTCGGTTCTATTGCGGTAGTGGGTTTGAGTACGTTGATCAAGGCGAAAGTGGATCTGAGTATTCCAAGAAACCTTGTGATTGTTTCTATTGTGCTGGTGTTTGGTATTGGCAATATGGGCTTAACGTTTGGTGAGTTTTCACTAAAGGGCGTGAGTCTCTGCGCACTGACGGCTGTTCTCTTGAACCTCCTGCTTCCGCACCAATCGGGTGAAGATCGCTATCAGTCCACTGAAGTTGGTAAGGAAGAAACCGTCTAACGGTTTTGCCGTTTTTTAATCAGCTATAAAAGTCAATCAGCGACAAAGATGCTCAGGCAGAAAATTGCTCTGCCTGAGTATGCATTTGAATAAAGTGGGTAACACCACTGATTTCCATTAAATCAGCCACTTCATCCCGCACATTCTGCAAAGAAAGATAATAGTTTCCTGCCATCTCAACCTGAGATTGAAACAGTAGCTTTAACCCGTCCCCGTTAATGCTGATCAGATTGGCGCAGTCGATGACGATCTGGCGTGATGCGAGCTTTGTGGCATTACTTAGCGCATTTTCCATCAAGTGGATGTTATTGCTGTCCAAATGACCTTCGACTTTCAACAGAGTAAAGTCTCCCTGGTTTTCAATCTGAATGGCTAACTCCATACTGCTGTCTCCATAGCATTCATACTAATGGGCAATAGCCTACAGAGAGGAGAAATTGCTTTGCATAACAAGGTGGTTATCTAGCCTGACAAAATGCTTTGTCAGGCTACTCAGCATCATCGATTTGACGGTGTTGGGTACCGATCTGGCTGCACAAATACTCTGGTTGTGAACACCAAATCCGCGTAAGGGGCATTGTCAAAGTGCAGCTCAACAAAGCTGGCTGACCAGCCTGTGTCCGGTTCTGGTATGTCTGTCGAGCTCTTGCAGGCGTTTTGCTGGCAGATCATGTGGATGGGGCTTCGACGAAAGTCTGATAGGTTTTCGATGGATGGAATTCGGCGAAAGTCTCTGTCCGTTGCATTGGTTGCTTGCCAGAGCCAGGCTGCTTTGGGGGCTTGTGATGATGTCAGAGTAAGCTGATGCCCTTGCAAATCCCATTCAATGTCAGGAAGCACTCGACCTTCAACGATCGCACCATAAAAAGACTCCGTAATATCAGTAACGAGATCTTCATTGTCCCGAACAATATAGTGCCCTTGATTCGGTAGAACTCGCATCCATTTTTTGCCGGGTAGCTCCCCAAAAGACAGTTTGCTGTTGTCTGGTGGCATAAACTCATCACCAGAAGCAGAGACGATGTATTTCGGCATGCTCAGCGCATCGCGATACTGGAATGGGTCAATCATGGCGATAAGTTGCTGCATTTCGGATTCCGAAGAGGTGTCTCGCAAGGGAAGATGCAGGTAAGCAGAGACAGCCGGATTGCCCTCCGGATAAACATTGAGCAGATGTTTGATCATTTCCCCTAAATTCAGGAAATCAGCAACCATAGGGATGATGGCAGTTACACGTTTGTCTTGAGAGGCGGTCAGCGACGCAGTCCAGCCTCTTTTGGAGCCACCTTCGAGGACAAAACCGTTAATCGTGATGTCGTGAATAGCCAAGATTGTTTCGATGGCATCCATGGCAGCAATCACTGCTTTGGCCATGGGCATGTGGAGTGGCCAGCTACTATCAGGCTCTGGTTTTACCAGAAACTGCCCCCAGGAAAATGACACCAGATTGTCTTCCCTAAGATGGGAGGAGTGAGGGAACTTCAGGTACTGGTTGGGAATATCTTTAAGGTTAATCACAATAGACTGGGTTCTGGCGGCGATACGGGCAAAATCAATAGCGTCGCCTTGATGATGCTGTTGACCGCTTTCTCGAGGGTGATTAATGCCGCCATTAATCACCAGTAATGCGCGATCAGATATAACGGTTTCTGGTTTGTAGATCGTTAATCGATGCTGCCACAAGGGGGAGTCTGGTGCATATTGAGGATCAGGTTCCCAGCTCAGCGACGATAGATCCGCATGGAGAATCGAGACATCCCGATCCTGACCGCCAACATTCACAATCTGGAAAGTATTGCGAATAATTTTCCAGCCGGACTCCGGCTCCTCCTTCAGCAGGTAACAAGGGAGTCGGTGTTCAAGGTGTGTTGTTAACCATGAGGCGTCGCAACGGGAAGGCACTTCTCGAAGGGTGCTCTCTGAGGCAGAAATCCCGGTGGTACACAAGAATAAATAAGTGATCAACAGGCGAATTGGTTTCATTTGCCTAACTTCTTAATATTTATGGTCTGCTAAAAATAGCTGATATTCTCCGGTTTGCCCTGAGACTGCATACGCAAATTTCTCTCAATGAACAGGAAAATGAACATGGCTCGCTCTTTTACCAGTGGCTCTTTTACCAGTGACAATGCTTCCGGAGTATCACCTGAGGTGATGGAAGCATTGGTCGCCGCCAATGATGGTCATGCCGGGCCTTATGGTGGTGATCAGCTCACTCGGGAAGCGACTGAAATGGTCGTGGCAGCACTTGGAAAACCGGCAGATCTGTTTTTTGTTTATAACGGAACCGGCGCTAACACGCTCTGCGCCAAAGCATTGTTGCGAAGTATTGATAGTATTATTTGTGCGGATACGTCTCACATGATCACCAATGAAGTGGGGGCACCGGTGAATGCCACCGGAAGCCGGATGATAACGGTGCCGTCCACTCACGGAAAAATCACGCCTGAGCAAATACGCAAAGCCTTTCATGATGAAAGCTGGTGGGGGCCTCACGCTACTCGTCCTCGTATGGTGAGTATCTCCCAGTCTACAGAACTTGGTACTGTTTATACCCTTGCAGAAATGGCAGACATAAAAAGCACCTGTGAGGCGCTGGGTTTGATTCTGCACGTCGATGGTTGCCGTCTCTATAACGTCGCAGTTGCACTGGATTGCTCACTCTCTGATATTTGCCAGTATATTGATGTGCTGTCTCTGGGTGGCACCAAAAATGGTTTAATGTTTGGCGAAGCGGTGGTGTTTTTTGATCAGACTTTGTCAGATGGCTTTGGGCATATCCGCAAGCAAGGTTTGCAGCTGCACTCAAAAATGCGTTTTATCAGTGCTCAGTTCAAAGCACTGTTTACGGATGACCTCTGGAAACGCAATGCCATGCAAGCGAATCGAACTATGAAGCTACTGGCTGACGGGTTACAACCGTTACCAGGCATTGAGCTGATGTACCCGGTGGAAACTAATCAGGCATTTTTTACCATACCAGAAGATATGGCGGATCAACTGATGGCTATCTGTGCGTTCAACCCTGCCGGGCCAGAAAAAGGAACCTATCGTATGGTGACCTCGTTTGATACGACGGAAGAGGATGTTCTGACGTTTATTGAAGCCGCTAAAAGGCTTGTGTAGTTTATTTGATCAATAATCTGTACAGCATTTATTCGTGCAGTAATCGGTATTACCCATTAATATTAGTGGCTATGTTTAAAAGATAATAAAGGAATATCAGCGTGAGCCAATCCGCACAAACTGCCGTCTCAGGGAGTGAGCCCGGCTTTTTTCAAGCGTTTATTACGCTGTTTTCCATTATTACTGTGATTGGTGTTGGGTTGTTCTGGCTGCAAACCAGCCTTCATAGCCTGATTCTTATTTCGCTGCTGATTGCATCCCTCAGTGCCTTCAAACTGGGGTTTGATTTTCGAGCCATTCGCGATGCCATGAATGGTGGCATCAGCGGGGCATTACCTGCGATATATATTTTTATTTTGATTGGTGTCTTGATTGCAGCGCTGATTCAAAGTGGCACATTGGCAACACTGATTTATTACGGCATAGAGTTTGTCAGCCCGGCTATTTTTCTACCGGCAGGATTACTGCTGTGCAGCTTTATGTCTCTGGCCACAGGCACCAGCTGGGGAACGGTTGGTACCATCGGCGTTGTGCTGATGGGCATTGGCATGGCCATGGGCATACCGGCACCTTTGATTGCTGGTATGGTCATCTCCGGTGCCTGTTTTGGCGATAAAATGTCGCCCGTCTCCGACACCACAAACTTAGCCTCCATGACCACCAAAGTGGATCTTTACGCTCATATTCGCGGAATGTTGTATACCACTGGCCCTGCTTATGTATTGGCGCTGATTCTGTTTTCGTTTGTCGGCATGAACTACGCCGAAAGCCTGTTGCCTGTCGATCAATTGGCTGCGATGCAATCAGCATTACGTGAAACTTTTTCTATCAACCTGCTAACGCTTTTGCCCTTGTTGGTGATGCTGGGTCTTAGCATGGCTCGGGTAGCGGCTGAACCCAGTATGATGGCGTCGTCTATTGTGGCGGTCATACTAGCCTTGTTTCTTCAGGGACAAGAATTGTCGACAGTGCTAAACAGTTTGTTCAGTGGTGGCAGTATTAAGACGGGTTTGGACAGTCTGGACTCCTTGATGGGCCGTGGCGGAATTTCCTCCATGATGTGGACACTGTCTCTGTCCCTGATGGCATTGGCGCTTGGCGGCATTCTTGAACGAGGTCATTTCCTGAGAGTGTTAATCTCCACACTGCTGCTGAAAGTGAAACGGGCTTCGAGTCTTGTTGCATCGACGATTATTGCCTGCTTTGCCGGCAACATGACCATGGGCGAAGCGTATATGTCCATTATTCTGGGTGGGCAATTATTCAGTGATGCCTACGATGAAAAGGGTGTGGACAGAAGAGTGCTGTCTCGCTCCCTTGAAGAAGGCGCAACGCTCACAACAGCTCTGGTTCCCTGGACGACAGGCGGCGCCTTTTTTGCATCGACCCTTGGCGTTGCGGTCATTGATTATGCGCCCTGGGCTTTGTTGAACTGGGTGAGCCCATTGCTTTCGATCATTTTTGCCATCGTTGGCTTTGGTATGTTTCGCAAAGCGACTGGTAAAACTGAGGTGAACATGGTTTAGGGGGCTGTTTTTAAAAAACGACCTTATTGGTAGAGGCGTTTTTCGTTGACCGTAAAAGCCGTTCAGTTTGTGCTTTTACGGATAACGGATAACGGATAACGGATAACGATTAAAGCCAGTCCGTCAACATAACCCCGAACCCAATTCGATTGGTGCTGGCGTCATAATCAATCAGGCTTTCTCCATAGCCATTAAAATACTGGACATAGCCTCTGAAACGCTCGTTGATTGGAAATGACCAATTAAGCTGTACTGCGCCCTTATTATCATTGCGCAGGTTGTTTCTGAGCATAATGCCAAGGTTGTGATCATTCAGCTGATAACCAAAGTGCATTTCGCCATAGCCCATGTATTTTTCGATATTTGGATTATCATCCCCTTTTGAGCTGTTTTCTTCATTCTTATCCGATTCAGGGATTCGCCACCAGGGTTTGAGAGCCAGCACCATATTATCTTTTGAAAAAACAAATTGGGTGTAGATTCGGTTCCAACTGCGTGAGAGATCGCCACTTCGGCCATTGGACTGATGAGAAATGCCAGGGATGATGGCTTTCAGGTCAAAACCAAACAGCTGGTAATTGGTGGGCAGCACAATAAAGGCTTCCGGTTCGTGATTGGTTTCTCGAAATGGAGCTGAGTTGCTGTTGTAAGCCTGCCACCAGGAAGTGTTGGTGTAGGCTACATAAACATCGCCATAACCGTTAAACACACCTTCTGCCAGCGGTGCTTTAAAACTGAACTGGAACTTGATTTCAGTATTGGAGAAGTCATCCGTACTGTCTAACCCAAAGGGCGCTTCGTTCGGGGTGTCATTGTAGGAGATTGGCAGGATGTAATTGGGTTTGTGGGGTGTGATGGCAAAACGATTACCGCGTGTTTCTTTCTCTTCCTGCACACGATTGGCCAGAACGTTAGATTCTTCATGGCTGCTCTCGTTGGTGTTGTCACAACGCCGTTTTACTTCGCCAATCGTCAGGGTGTTGTCGCCTTCTTGTAGCTGTCGAAGCAGGCACTCGTCTTGGGTTTCAGCCAGTGCTGACATTGAATATAAGCTAAATGCCAGAAGAGTAAGGGTGCTGCTAGATCCACGAAGGGCTGTTTTCAAAGCTATTTTCAAGAAAGTATTCTTCCTAAGCCGTGAGTTGGAAAATGCGTTGATAGCAATCTTATCTCTGTATTATCACGGTGCAGGCTAAGGATTTCCAGTGCAGAGCTAGGAGCCTGACCGAGAACAGGTTGCCCTACGCGGCAACTGCTCCTGCGTTGCTCTAGCTCCTGCATCCATGCAGTCGTGCGGTGGTAGTAAATTGGTCTAAATATTCTGTTTTGTTCAGCAAATAGCACCACTATTCACTTCACAAAACAGAATTTTTATCCTCAATTTTGGCTCTTTTGAAAAATGAGTGGGTAAGTGTATATTTGCCCACCTTCTTTTTTGTTGCAGAACCTGCCATAAATCACCCATGAAAGACCTGTTTCAGACAGCCCTGGGYATCACCTCTCCCTGGTACATTGAGTMCCTGAATTTCGATGCAGATCAATCGCGTCTGGACATATTCATTAACTTTCAACGAGGAACCACATTCAAAGACCCAGAAGACCCTGCAGGCAAGGAATACAAAGCATACGACACTGTAAGAAAAGAGTGGCGGCATATGAATTTCTTCCAACACGAGTGCTATCTGCATGCCCGTGTTCCACGAGTTAAAAGAGGCGATAACAAGCCTCGCCTGATTTCTCCGCCCTGGAGTGGAAAGCTGAATGGCTTCACTCTTCTGTTCGAAGCCTTCCTACTTCAGATGTGTCGTTCAATGCCGGTGCATCATGTCAGCAAGTTGACCGGGGCCTCTGATTACCGACTGTGGTCACTGCTGGAGCTTTACGTCACTACAGCGCGGGCTGAAGAAGACTACAGCCAACTCCACACCATTGGCATGGATGAAACGTCATCTGCCCTGGGGCACGATTACATAACCTTGTTCGTCGATCTTGAAGAAAGACGTACTGTATTTGTCACCGATGGCAAAGGCAGCGAAACGGTCAAGGCATTTACGACCGATCTGGAAGAACACAATGGTAAGGCGGAGAACATCAAGCAGGTTAGCTGCGACATGTCGCCAGCCTTTATCAAAGGCGTACGGGAACAACTGCCCGAAGCCAGTATCACCTTTGACAAGTTTCATATCGTCAAGATTATCAACGAGGCAGTAAACAGCGTGCGCAAAGAAGAGGCGAAAACTAACCCGTTATTGGTTGGCGCACGCTATGCGCTTCTGAAAAACGAAAGTAATCTGACAGCAAAACAGAAAGCGAAACGAGATGAACTCTCTATGCCCGGACTTAACCTGAAGTCGGTGCGAGCCTTACAAATAAGGGAAACCTTTCAGCAAATCTATACGGCACCTAGCAAAGAGGAGTTTGAGGCAAGGCTAAACAAGTGGTACTTCTGGGCTACCCACAGCCGACTGGAGCCCATGGTAAAAGCTGCAAAGACCATCAAACGACACTGGGATGGTGTTCTGAACTGGAAAGAAAGCCAGATCAATAATGGTCTACTGGAAGGTTTGAATTCAGTGATACAGGCAGCCAAGCGAAAAGCCCGAGGTTACAAGAAACCACACTTCAAAGTCATGGTTCATTTACTGACAGGTAAGCTGGATTTTACCAGAGTGAACAATGCCTGCTTACCCACTTGAAATTCAAAAGAGCCTCAATTTTCTACCATCCTCGCTACGGGCGCTATTCTCGGTCAGGCTCCTAGCCTGAGAAAATATGCATTGGCGACACGTGCAGATGGTTGATTAGCCAACGATCCTTCTGGCTTGTGAAGAGGTGAGTAGCTCGCAGGGATTGATCTTCAAAAACCGATTCATCCTCAACCTGGCGCTGGGTCGAGAGTACCCAAAGGCTGGTAGAAAGGATTTGTTGCTGGTTGGCGAAGAGTTTCTCAACTCGGAAGTTCACCGAATCAATATCGAACTGATCAAATAGCCCTTGATAGTGCAGGCTCAGTTGTTCGGTGGTCGTCAGTGTCTCGCCTTCTGAATGCCAGACGAGCAGATACGGCTCCCGGGCATAATGTTCAAGTAATGCGCTCAGGTCTTTGCTGCAGTAATTCTGAGCCATCTCAGAGAAGCATTGATCAACGAAGGTGCTTGCCAGATCAAGGTCAGCCATGCCGATTCTTACCTATCCAATCCTGAAGACTCGTTAATCATAGCCTTCTTACCCGAACTATGTCCTGTCATTCAGTATCAAGGTTCCAGTTATTCTAGCCATCAATTCATGATCACTTGCTACACTGCGGATATAGATAAAACACGCAAATGATCTGCATGATTTGGGAAGAGTAATGTGAGATACCAGCATTTTGAAAAAAATACTCAGGGAAGGGACTTTGTCATAGGTGACCTCCACGGGATGTATGATCTATTAATGGAGGCATTGGCAGCGGTCAGCTTTGATCCGTCAAAAGATCGATGCTTCAGTTGTGGTGATTTGATTGACCGGGGGCCTGATTCGGAAAAATGTCTGGGTTTGATCGATGAACCCTGGTTTTTTCCAGTACGGGGAAACCATGAACAGTGCATGATTGATACAACCCTGAGACCTTCATCCCACCTCATTGCCCAATGGGTGACCTGCGGTGGGCGATGGCACATGAGAGTATCTCACGAGCAGATGGTACGTTACACAGAAAAAGCGGCAGTATTACCGGTGCTGATTTCCGTCGACATGCCCAGTGGACAGAAAATTGCCATTTGCCATGCTGAATACCCATTGCCTTCCTGGGATCCTGAAAAAGCAGTCAATGATGTAGAGCTGCTAAGAGCCATGCAGTGGTCCAGAGAAAAAATAGAATCCGATAACGATTCCATCGTAGAAGGAATTGACCACATCTTTTGCGGCCATACCATTGTCGATCAGGTGGAGACATTGGGAAATACGCACTTTATCGATACCGGTGGTTTTGAAAGCCGCAACCTCACCATGATTGAACTGACCAGCCTGGCTTAAAGGCTGATCAGTTTCCCAGATTATCCTAAATAGCCACACCCATCGGCTCTTGCCAGTTGATCAGACTGGCCGGCCTGTTAATACGAAACGTTTCTTGCCCAGTGAGATCATTAATAATGGTTGCAGAGCGCCAAGCCGCCAGACTTAATTGCGGCTCAGCAATACCATGGCTGTGAAGGCCGGCATTGACGGCGTAAATTCTCCGGTCATCAGGGCCATTCCATTTCACTTTGAAACTGGAAGAGAGCTGGAAGCGATCAAGGGAATCCAAATTCAACAAGGGACGAATGGGTTCAAGGTATTGTGGCAGGTTGTTTTGAAACCCTGTGCAGAGAATCACCACATCAGCAACCACTCTCTCATCATTCGATGACAGCGCGTTATTCAGCCTAAGTTCATAGTAGCCTGACTCGTTGCAGGACATATCGGTCAGCGTTCGATCCGGGAGTAATTGCCAATCTACATCTTCCTGATGTAAATAGGTGCGATCATAGAGTTCCCGGTAAAGCTCCAATAGATAGTCCGGTGTAATGCCATCACTGGCCAGTTTCTGATAGCTGACAATGGTCTCTTTTTTATGGTCAGGGAGATTTAAAAACTGATTGACGTAGTCAGGGGTGAAATATTCGTTGGTAAATGGGCTTTCATCCAATGGTTCAAAACTGGCCCTGCGGGAAACCCACTGAACCTGAGCAGCTTTACCCCATTGGCCTCGCAGGCTATTAAGAAATACTTCTGCGCCGGTTTGGCCGCCACCAATCACCGCGACTTTCTTACCTGCAAGGTTTATGTCTCTTGTCATCAGGCTGCTGGCATGAAAACAGTGGGCACCTAGAAATGGCGTTGCACATTCTGGAACATAGGGCATCTTTCCAGTGCCAAGGCAAAGGTTTCGTGCTTTATAAACCCTGTCGTTGGTTTTAAGAACAAAATGATTATCAGAAAAATTCACCTCCCTGATTTCAGTGTCAAATTGCACAGAATCCAGACTGTCGGAAACCCAGCGAAGATACTCAACAAACTCTGTACGACTGATGACCATTTTTTCTGTCGATAGAAATGAGTAGAACCGCCCTTGATTGACCAGAAAAGAAAGAAACGACCATGGGCTGGTAGGTTGTACGGCGGTAACCAAGTCTTTCAGGCAAGATGTCTGCATATGAGCACCGGGCAGCATCAATCCCGGATGCCAGCCAAAAGCAGTTTGCTTTTCAAAGAATCGGGTTGCAACATCCGGCTGACTGTCCAGCAGGGCAGCCAGGCTCATATTGAACGGGCCAGCGCCAAGACCGGCTAAATCGAGGGTTTCGGAATCAGCAGTATTGATCTTTTCAAATTTCATCGTTCGTCCTTGAATGTGGTAGCCAGAGGGTTTTTCAAAGGGGAGCCTAATTCAGGAAGTGGTCGTTCCTGTGCGTCTCCATAGCCAAGCTTGAACCGGACTCTATTAAGACAGACTCGAGCCATTTCTGGTTGAAACAGGTCAAAGAGTGCAAAGCGTGTTTTTAGCTCTGGGTGTGCCTTCATATAAGACTGCAGTTGCCTACCTAAAAGCTGATAAAAGCGGGCTTCAGAAAAGCCCTTTTCTGCCAGACAAGTAGAGATAAAACGGAGAACCGTGACAAAGTGACCGGTTTGCAAATCGTGGATCAGGTATTCCGCTGGCAAGCGAGTAGTGACCGATTGAGCGTAGGTACTTAAGCTGCTCAGCTCCGGAAAGTTTTGATCAATCAGGCGCAAATCGCCTTGAAAATCTTTCAAAGCAACCCTTGCAGGTTGGTCATTCTCCAGCACCAGAGTGACATTTTGCCCATGGGCTACTAAACCGATACCGTACTTGCACAACAGGTGATAGAGCGGAATAACCACCACATCAAACATTTTGGCCAGCCACTGTTCAGTGGTCAGTCCGGAGCGATGAATGTATTCACAGATCAGTGGATAGTTGAACCCATCTCGTTGAAACAATGTGGCCATCAAAATGGCGTTTTCAGATGGGTAAACTTTGTCGTGTACACTGTCCCGCCAGATACAACCGAGCATTTCGTGATAACGATAGGGTGCATCGTCAATCTGTTCAAAAGCGGGGTTCGGGTAAAAGGCGCCTGCAGGTTCTTCAAGAATAATGGTTTTCCGACTGGCCAGTGTCGGATCGGATTTGACGATATCCGCCAACCAACGTGAAATGATCGGCCCCGCCTGGATGTACTTACCCGGAATGCCCCGATAGCAGGACGTGTTCAGAATGGATAGGGGCAGTTTAATATTGAGCTGTTCGGGACGTTTTCTATTGGACAGTGTGCGTAGCGATTGCTGGGGCAGCATCGAGTCACCGAATACACCAAGGTGAACGATACGTCGGGCGGCCACTTCGCTGGCAAACATATTCACCAGTCGGTTACGCCATTGCCAGGGGTGCACTGGCATCATGAAATAGTCGGACAACGAAACGTTCAACCGTTGGCAGGTTTCCAATAGACGCTGTTTTTCATCGGGATCCAAAACCGCATCAAGAAGTTGATGTTCTGATAGGTCATCCGCAGTGGACAACTGACAGTGCTGTCGGGAAACCGCAAGCCATTCAAGCTGAATATCTGGAAGAAACTCAGTTGCGAAGGCTTGATAATCATTCTGCCCCCAGCCCATTCGTCCCTTACTCACGGTGACTTTGGGGTGGCCATCCAAATAGCATTGCAATTCGTCGTCTACCAACTCTACCAGCTCGGCAGCGGTTTTTTGCTGATAATTACTCTGAACTCTTACTTCGGCCATGAGTGTGTTGGCTAACTCTTCCAGAAAGTTGGCCAGCGTCGCAGAGGTCATTTGCAGCTCTGTTTGTGCATCGATAAAAAACTGACTGACGTCTGGTGTATGTTGTATCTGTCCACTGATTCCTGTTTTGGTAATGGATGCTGAATCAATGATCAGCTGATCCCAGATACTGCGCCAGGCATGGAAGTCATAACGGATACCACTGGCAAGTTTCAGCTGAAAACTACCACGCCCAGTCTCTACAGGGTTGATGGCTTCTTCCCAACTTAATTCGCTCAGTGTTTTGGCCAGCAGTCGTTTATTCACCTGTTCCCAAAGTGCGCTCTCATTTAGGGAGGCTGACTCGGGAAGAGTCACCATTTGATTCATAGCCGAACCTCCTGAAAAAATGAACGTCGATAGCCGTTAACCAACGCTGACCGTTTATGAGGGAAATCAAACTCTTTTACAAAAGACCAGCCAGCGGGAGTCAGTAATTTGAGCAGCCTTTTGTTGTCCGCTCTTGGCTCGCCAACTAATCGCGCAGTTCGCGGGTCATCCAGATATAAAAAGTGAGTGATGGACTTCGTCCAACTGCTGGAAAAGCGCGGTCCAAGAAATTCAGGGTTACCAACCAGCAAATGGAAGCCTCGATCCCATGGCTGGCAGTCATAATAGGGCGCTATGCGATCTTCCATTGCCCAGTAGACTTCAAAATAGCCAAAAGGTTTGCCATTAAATGAGCCAATCAAGGGCCAGGTTTTGCCACTGTCTAATAAAGTGGTGAGATATTCTTGAAGCTCGGAACGGCTCTGTGCCATCTCCCAAAACTCAGCCACTCGTGGTTGATTCATCCACTGATGAAAGAGACCCAGATCGTGTTCAGGGTCTATGGTTCGGAAGCTAATGGTGACATCGTTCTGATAATCATAACGCTCATAGACGACGCCAGATGGTTGCTGCTGGCGAATCGGGTGTTTTACACCGTGTTCATTTTCAGTCCAGATTTCTGCCGGAAAGTGATCGTTGTTTGCCCAGTGCCATAAGATACGGTTCTGATATAGACCCGCCCGAAGGTTCAGTGCTTTACTGTCTTGAGTGATCGTCTGAATTAATTGATTGTCTGGTAATCGATGAATCAACTCTGACGACAGAGTGATGCTGTTCAGCTCTTGGTGGTGTGCATAAAGATAATCCAGTGCTGCTGCAATCAAGTGATTTGGAATACTGCCGGGAAGATCTGACGGATTTTCTGGAGACAGTTGTATTCCGTCCTGCTCAATGATCTTGAGCAGTAACGATAAATCATGGTCATTCACTAAAAGGGAGTTGGAAGATAAAGGTTGCAGTGCAATGCCTTTGTTTAGCGCATCCGGTAAAATAATTGGCGATACAGTGTTCATAGCTTTCCCTGAGTTTTTATTCTGAGCATTTGTTCTGAGGCTGTCATGAGTGGTTGAACAGGGTCAGTCGCCTGATGCTTTCAGGTCATATAATGGGTTGGGCATGGTGTGATACACATCCATGGGGTCATCAAGTGTGTTTTCGTTAATCGTGCCGTAGGCACAATAGAAATTGCCTTTCGACCACAATTCACGACTGTCGAGCATATAATCCAGACAACTGGTGTCTTTAGGTTGTGCTTGACGTAGCTGTTCAAGAAATCGTCGCAAGCTGAGCAGTAATTCCTCTTCGGGAATTATGTTGCCAGCGCCCAAAGCACTGATCACGCCGAACGTTGAGTTGATGATCAGGTAATAGGTGAAGAGTCGATTGCCCAATACGGCATCAACATGGTGTTCTTGCTCTTCAGTATCATTGGGCAATGCGTCTGCTAGTATGGTTCTAGCCAAATGGCTGTACCCTGACAATCGCGAAAATAGACTTTCTCCGGGTAGCCAGAAGACATACCAAGCAACAGGTTTTGCTGGTGGGCACCAAACAACAATCCAAAGTTCGACTGGCTTCCCAGTAATGGCTCAACGACGGATGCCAGATATTTTTGAAACCATTTTCTGACAATCACATCAAGGGCAAGGTTTTCTTCTGCTGCCAGTCTTCTCATATGATTAACTAATCTGGACTCTCCTGTAGGATTATCCTGGGTGAGACTGGCTAATAGCTCTGTGGATTGATTAGATATTTCATTATTAAATGGGTTTTCACGAAATACGATCATCGTTTCAGGCAGGGGTTCTCCATCTTCGCCTTTGATGGCAGCGTGTGCCGGTTCTGTCAGGATGTCAAAGTTTGGATAGGCTTTCTTTAGTTGTGAGCCAATAACGGATTGATATTTAACCTGATGAATTTCTTTACCGCGAATGACTTCTTTAGGTAGCAAGTGTCGTATTGAATTGGTCAGTTTCACACTGAGTGAATACTTCAACATGAATGAAGCGTGATTTGAATGAATAGCGCGTACTGAAGACGTTGCACACCACCCACTACCGTGCAAACCAAAATCGTTTAATCGATGATCCCGAAGTAAAGACTGGATGTACTCATTCTCAAGCCACCGTTGCGCCTGCCACGGATGGGCTGGTAACAAAGTATGATCCGAAGGAATATCATTGAGCAGGCTTTGAGAAAATTGTGTGTCTTCTTCTGCCAGGGATCTTGTTAATGATTTGAAAGAAAGTGAGTGAACACTGTCCGCTATTAATAGGGAATCCTGAATGGAGAACCAGTGAAGCTTGAAGCTATTGCCATACTCTGGCATATAAAGTTCTGCATCTTTCAAACTGAATTGTTCACGACTTTTAGGCGTGGGGTGTACAGAGTGCCCCGTAATTAATGACTGTTCCGATGCTTGAAAAGTAACGGAATCATTAAAAACACTGACCAGATTATCTTCTCGATAATGTAATGTGGCTTCAATATTATCGATGCTAATAAATACTCTATTTAGAAAAAGGTGTTTACTGGTTGAATCGCTTTTCCAAAGAACATCTTCTTTCACGACTAGCTCAACGGCTTCAGTAAAAGAGACTTCGCGATAGTGCTTTTTCTCTTTATTGAAGAATAAAAATGGAAGAATACACTGGTGTCTGCCGCTTATAGAGAAATGGCTTAGGCAAATGACTAGCGACGCTTCTGTCATTGGAAAAGAGATAACGGCTTCAACCTCCGACGGCAAATTGGGAAGATCCAGATAAGCCGAGGTAGTCTTTGTTTTCTCAGAAAGCTTGGTCATTCGGTGGAGTGACCAGCCCTGCCATTCGCGCAATAAAGCATTAAAAAAACAGTTGGCGCTCAGTCTTTCGGCTTGCATCCTGATGCTGTTTTTTAAGGGTCGTGATGCCGATTTTTCAGCACTGGTGGAATCACTGGTCATGCCAACAGCCGAACTTATCCGTATTGGATCAGAAGTTATTATCATGTCTTTGGTTTTATTTTCTTCTCAATTTTATTTGGTTAACTATTTATGACTAATGTCGTTTAAAAGGCTGATGAACTTGATTAAAAAAGAGTCATCAGGCAATCTAGTGCGCATCGTATATGATAATCATTATCATTTGCAATAAGTTGAACAAAAATAATGCGCTTATCAGGCACCGTGTATGCAGGAAAGAGAAAAAAGTTCTGAGGCTATGGCTCAGTCATACGACGATCAACCTATTTCATACGGACTCTGTCGACTATTTCTGGTCTTTATGCTGGGAGCTGGTCAAACAACACTATTAATCAGCTTGCCAGCCATGATGGAAGAGACTGGCATCGGTTATGTTTTACTCAGTGGCATGGTTGCCTTTGGTACAGGGTTGTTTATTTTATCCGCGCCTGTCTGGGGGAAGCTGTCTGATCACTTTGGGCGAAAGCCTGTGGTGGTTGCTGGAGTGGTGGGCATCGCACTGAGTTTCTCACTGATTACTTTGAGTGTACTTGCCCTGAACCAAAACATCATAAACCGTCAGCAGGCTATTTTATTGATGTTTGTTGCACGAGGAATCTATGGCTTATTGGCATCAGGCCTTTATCCGGCGGTTCAGGCTTGGGCGATGGATGAGGAGCCAGATAATGCCTCAAGAAGTCTCAGCCGTATTACAGCGAGCATCAATGGTGGGCGGCTTGTTGGGCCTTTAATCCCTGCATTGTTGATCGGCTGGGGCAGTGAATTTCCCATGGCTTTCATTGCTGTGCTCACAATGCTGCTGTTCCTTTGGGTTATCTTTTTACCTCTGAGAAATACTGTCGAGCCCGCTCCCTCTAAGTCAGAAGAGCGGTCTTCTATACGTCTGTTGTCTGTTACTTGGCCTTATCTGCTATTGGCATGTTCGGTAACTACGTTATTTGGCTTCTTGCAGTATGTGATTGGACCAATGTTATTGTCCGTTTTTCAAAATGGGGCAGAGACTTCACGAATGCTGTCATGGTTGATGATGCTTGCTGCTTTATCCACCATTGTTGCCCACTTTTTATTTTCCCGTTGGGTGCAGGGGCAAGTGTCCCTTGCGTTGAAAATCGGCACATCATGGCTGCTGATTGGCACTTTAATGATGCTTCTCGGAGATGGTTTTGCCTGGCTGGCAGCAGGGCTGGTAATCAGTGCCGCATCGGTCACTTTATTAACACCGTCTTATACGACGATTGCCTCAAAGCAGTTAAAGCACCAGCAAGGTTTGCTCACTGGAATGCTAAGTATGATTCATACCACGGGTTATACCGTTGGCGCTCTGTTGGCAGGGTTTACTGCTGGGCATGATAGTTGGCTGATGGCTGCGATTGGTATTGCCGTGGCGGCCGTTGCGTTAGTGACTGCATTTCTGTGTGTTGAAGTTAACGTTGAAGTTAAAAGTGTTTAGATGGAGGAAAACTATGTCTGCGATTGACATGATGGGTTGGCCGGTAGTGGTTGTCTGTTTTAACTATCCGGCCACCGACCAGGATGCTGAAAAATGGCTTAATGACTTGTCCGATATTCTGGCAAAAGAGGCGCCTTTTAGCATGGTGATTCAGGCCAGACCCAATAGTGAGTTTTCACCATTTGCAAGAAAGATGCTTGGCCTCTGGTTTAAAGAGAATCGATTGAAGCTACAAGACCACTGTCGTGGCATTGCCCGACACGTTCAGTCGTTGGAAGAAGGCGAGCGGGTCGTCAGTGACAATATGCAAAAAGCGATGCCATTTCCCATGAAAGCGTTTATGGACTGGCAATTAGCCAGAGACTGGGCGCTGGAAAGGCTGGAGTCCGAAGGAAGTTTTGCTTGAAATAATAAATGCAAATCATTATCATCCGCGACCAATGTCTTTTGCATAATAATTAAATAGCGTTCAAGCGCATAACAAACGACAACGTTTTCTAACTTTATCCAAAAAGAAAAATGAATGAATAATCTGACGCTGAGTCTTGATCAGGTTTGTTATCAAGTCGGCAAAAAACTGATCGTAAAAACAGTCAGTACTGAAATAAGGCCAGGAAAAATCACTGCAATTCTCGGCCCAAATGGCTCAGGAAAAAGCACATTGCTGAAATTGATTTCAGGGCTGATTTCACCTTCAGAAGGGTCAGTGCTTTTAGGTAATAAGTCTTTACACACTTGGGCTCGTAAAGCCATGGCTCGAGAGCTGACACTATTGCCACAGCACTCACCGGTACCCTTGGGTATGACCATTGAAAATCTGGTCGCTTGTGGTCGCTATCCCCATGCAGGACCTTTCGGACGAATGAAAGCGAAAGATCATCAGGCGGTCAGCTCAGCCATTCGCAGGGTCGACATGAAAAACTATGCATCAGAACTGGTGGATCATTTATCCGGCGGTGAGATGCAGCGAGTCTGGTTAGCCATGGTGCTTGCTCAGGAAACGGGTATTCTGCTGTTGGATGAACCAACATCCTGGCTGGACATTGCCCATCAGCTCAGATTGCTGGAGATCGTACGCCAGTTAAATCAGGAGAAGAAGACCACTGTTGTCTGGATATTGCACGATCTGAATCAAGCGCTGCAATACAGTGATGACATCGTGCTGATGAACGGCGGCCAGATTGTACGACAGGGTGAAGCCAGTCAGGTATTGGACAGTCAGATTATTTCGGATGTATTTGGTGTGACAACCACTCAATTTACGCCGGAAGGTCATAAAGACCCATTGTTTCTGCCAGTAGGAGAAGCGCCGGCAACACCCACTTTGCAGTCGGTGAAGAGCAGGGAAGTGGCCTGATGTCAGACGTTTTGAAAATTAACATTGTTCTGACGGTTGCCTGTAGCTTTTGGTTGCTAATAGCGCCAGTGTCAGCAGATTCGGCTGTGCCTCATAAAATAGCGGCTCTCAACTGGACGCAGGCAGAAATGCTGCTCACCTTAGGCGTGGTTCCTGCCGGTGTGACGTCTATTAAAGGTTATAAAGAATGGCAGTCCAATACACCAGAACTTCCTGATGGTGTGAGAGAGCTTGGCCTTAGAACCGAACCAGGGCTGGAAACCATTGCTGCTCTCAAGCCGGATTTAATACTTGGCTATGAATGGCGTCATCGTCGTATAGCGTCTGAGCTGGAAGCCATTGCTCCAACCGTGCTGTTCACTCAGTACCCATCCTCCGATGACATTACGAATTACTATTTGCGTATGCAGGATGTTTTCCTTGGGGTTGCCCAGCTGGTGGGTAAGGAGTCTTTGGCGGAGCAAAAAATTCAGGAGATGCATGCAGCCATTGATCGTGCGCGTATTGCTATCGAGCAGGCGGGCTTATCGGGGCAACCGGTGGTTGTTGGTAAATTTGTTGGTATGGGGCTTGGCCTGCGGGTTTATGCCGATGCTTCTATGGCTGGGGCGCTGGTGAATGAACTTGGGTTAAAAAACAATTGGCAGAGTGCTTTGCCGGGCAGGGATTTTACCCATGTCGATCTATTGAAACTGACCACTATTGGCGACGCTAGTTTAATCATTATCGGTAGTGAGCCTGATAGTTTGCCGACAATGACGGAATCACCCGTGTGGCAGTCTCTACCGGCGGTGAGGGAAGGGCGTGTGTATTTTCTGCCTGCACTCTGGTCGTTTGGCGGACCGTTGTCAGCTTCCCGTATGGCGGCTGCTATCGCAAATCATCTGACGCCGGAGGTGTAATGAATTACTTCGGAATAATAAGACCAGCAATGGTCACCTGTCTGATGTTAATGCTTTATCTGGCTATCGTGGTTGTGTCACTGATAACTGGACCGTCGGGTTTAGACTCGCAGTTATTAGCTGTTTTTTCGTTGTCACCAGGCACCGGCGACAGTGAGATGACAAACGTTATTGTAACCTGGCTGCTATTACCCAGAACCCTCATGGCATTGTTGTGCGGTGCAGCCCTAGGTGCTGCCGGAGTATTGATTCAAGGGGCTACGCGAAATCCATTTGCCAGTCCGGCAACGCTGGGTGTGAATGCCGGAGCCATGTTGGCGATTGTTCTTGGATCGGTTTTTCTGCCTCAGTTCACTGGTCAGTTTCCCGTCGTTGTCGCTTTCAGTGGCGCTATTTTAACGACGATTCTCGTATTTCGACTGGCTCAGGCAATCAGCGATTCACCAGTCAATCTGGTACTGGTTGGTATGGCCATGACGCTGTCGCTGGGGGCGCTCAGTGCGGGCATGCTGATGTTTTATGAAAACCGGCTGGATGGTTTGTATACCTGGGGAGCGGGGAATTTATCCCAGTTCGACTATCAACCCATTCAGCGGAGTTGGCCAATTATCGGTATGTTAACGGCGCTGGCGCTCCTGTTTGCCCGGCGGTTGGATATGATTGAGCTGGGAACAGAGCAGGCCGAAAGTCTTGGTGTTAATGTTCGTCGAACCGTTGGATTGTCTCTGCTTATCGGGGTGCTGCTTTCTTCCACTGTCGTTAGTCAGGTGGGCATGATCAGTTTTGTCGGCTTGATTGCACCACATATTGCCCGGGGGTTGGGTTGTCGGAAGGTGTGGTTGCGTCTGCTGGTATCTACTGCGGTAGGCGCTTTGCTGTTGTTGGTTGCTGATGTGGCAGCAAGGCTGATTCCTCTATTGATTTCCGATTCCCATTACAGCTTTCCTGCCGGGGTCATGACGACGGTGGTAGGTGCTCCGTTTATGCTTTTTTTACTGACTCAGCGTAAACGGGTGAGTGCATTGGCAACCACGCCGGGAGAAACGGGCATTCGGGCATTGTTTCACTTATCTCCAGTAACATTTCTATCAGCGTTAGCTTTTGTGTTCTTACTGATCTTTGGATTCAGTCTGTTTGGTAACCTCGATTTACAATGGATCAGCCTTCGCTGGCCCCGAGTGCTGACTGCGGCCTTTGCCGGCGCAGCGCTCGGGGTTTCAGGACTGGTGTTGCAGACCCTCACTAGAAACCCACTGTCCAGCCCAGACGTTTCTGGATTAACGACCACCGGCGTTTTATTTGTGGTGCTTGGGCTTGTGTTATTCCCTGGGCTAGGCAGCTTTGAAATGACCTTGTTATCCATTATGGGAAGTGGTTTTGCCTTGTTGTTATTACTGGGCTTAAGCCGTTTAACCGGGTTTAACCCGCTCTTGTTTGCCCTTGCCGGATTATGCCTTTCTGCGATGGCGGCGACGCTGATCAGTATGGTGTTGGTATTGGGCAGTAACCAATCCAGCGAGGTACTGGTCTGGTTATCCGGTAGCACCTATGCTGTGACCAGTGAACGTTTCTATTTGCTGTTTATTTCTGTTCTCGCAGTGTTGCCTTTGCTGTTCGCAATGTGGCGTCGGCTGGATATTCTCCAACTGGGGGAATATTTGCCTTCTTTGCTGGGTGTTCGTATACAAGCGACAGTGGCGATTTTATTGGTCATGGTTGCCTTGCTCAGTGCGGTGAGTGTGGCTGCTGTGGGTGGTATTTCCTTTATTGGGCTGATGGCCCCTCATATCTGTCGGGTAACCGGGCTTTCCAGTCATCGACATTTAATTCCAGCCACCGCAATGATGGGTTCAATCCTTCTAGTGGGCAGTGACTGGCTATCCAGAACAGTGATTGCGCCGTTTGAAATTCCTTCTGGACTGCTGGTTTCCGGTGCCGGTGGTATTTATTTCATATTGCTGCTGCTCAGCGGTAAATACATCCAACGTCGTTAATTAATACATTCAAATTAAGAGGTTCGCAGGAAGCGAGCCCTGAATAATTACAAGGATCTAATGAGAATGATAAGCACTACACAGGAAGCTCAATAATAATGAAGATTCAAAAAGCGCCATTAGCCCTGGCGATTTCCATGGCTGGCTTTGGTCAACTGGCAATTGCTGAAGAAGCCAAAGTGACCAAACTCGATCAAGTGGTGGTAACTGCCTCCCGTTCGGAATCCAGCATCTCTGATATATCCGGCACTGTTCAGGTAATTAGTGGTGAAGAAATCGCTCAACAGAGTCAGCCGGGACAAAAGCTAGCTGATGCTCTTGAACAGCTTATTCCAGGGTTTGGTCCCAGTACGCAAACGGTGACTGACAGAACTCAGAGCATGCGTGGACGTAAAGCCTTGATTCTGATTGATGGGATTTCACAGGCTGATAATCGTCAGATTAGCCGGCATCTTTCTACGATTCGCCCTGAAAATATTGAGCGTATTGAAGTGGTTTCTGGTGCCAGTGCAATCTACGGTGGTGGAGCAACCGGCGGCATCATCAATATCATCACCCGTAAGCCTGAAGGCGATAAAATCCGCTTTGCCTCAGAAGGTGGTATTAAAATTTCTGCCTCGTCAGTAAAATCTGTGGGCAATTTCTGGTTCAGGTAGCTTGCCAAGTGCATGGTATAACGCAATTTCCGCGCATCTGTAGGTTCTGAAACCGTAAGATTTTCTCGTAGTGAGTTTTATCTTGGTGTTCAGACCCTCAACTATACCGCTTGAATACGCCTTTTTAGCCCTGAACCAATTCAGGATAAGTGGTCTGTGTCGTCGAACTGTTTTGGCAACCTTCTTCATCG
>NZ_LUTV01000005.1:59265-83602 GCF_001646945.1 Endozoicomonas ascidiicola | reverse complement strand
CGTCGTTCAGTAAGGCGATCATAACCCGGTGCTGGGTTATGGCAGCCTGAACAGATAGCGTGACCATTCTTACGGGGAACGACTGTCACATCGAAGACGTCAGAGCCTTGATGGAAGCCGAATTTTACATCCTGATAAACAAATGACTTGAGTTTATGAACTTTATTGAGGATAGTTTTTATCAGCATCAGCGACGTTTCTTATTGTTTTTGTCTGCAAACAAAAAAATCTATCAGAAATTGATCGCTGGTGCTTTTTTCTTCAAATCAGCTCATTTTTACCCACAGATATCCCTGAAGAGCCAAATTTCTGATGGACGTTTAACGACGTATACCTTGAATCAAAGTATCAACGGTCGTGAAGGCAATTTTGATTATTTGGTAAGCGGCACTTACGAGAGTCGTGGTGGCATGTTTGATGCCGATGGCGATCGGGTTAACCCTGACCCAGCTCAGGTTAGCCGTATGGATACAGACACCAAGGATGCTTTGATCAAGCTTGGTTATAACCTGACGAATGAAAAACGACTAGAAGCAACGTTGCAACATTTTGATGATCAGATGGACTCTGATTATGCTGCAAATGCGTCATCATTAAACAGGGGGGATTCTGATGATGCTCCTGCTGCCCTGAAAGGCTTGCAGTTAAGTACCCAGCCGTACAGTAAGAGAAACTCAGTTGATCTGGTTTATAAAGATCTGGATTTTTACGGTAACAATCTTCAATTACAGTCTTACTACCGTGAGCGAGAGGCTCGTTTTTATCCTTACCCTAACGACCCTTTTAAAAACAATACACTGTTTGTTAACCAGTCAACCAGTACGGCAAAAGTGTTCGGGTTTAAACTCAACCTTGATACAGATATTAATGAGGCCTTCAAGGTTTCCTATGGGTTTGATTACGATGTAGATAAAGGTGAACAAAAGGGACGTCTGTTTGATCGTCAGGAGTATGCAAACAGTGGTGGTACCACATTTGTGCCAGAGGGCTCTGAGTATGACTATGGGCCAGCAGTTGATACAACAACGTTTGGTTTGTATTTGCAGTCCAGCTACGAGCTTACTCAGGATTTGGTATTGAATGCCGGTTTCAGGCATGAACGTGCTGCAATGGATATCAGTGATTATACGCCGCTGGCTGAAATTTGGTTTTTGCCGATTTTGGCTCCAGGCACCAACCCTACCGATCTTCAAGGTGATGTTCGAAAGTATGACGCGAACCTGTTTAATGTCGGTGTTGTCTATAAATTGAATAGCAGTAATGAAGTATTTGCCAACTACGCACAAGGCTTTGAAGTGCCGGACGCCTCAAGGATTCTTCGCAATGCTGTTAACGAAAGCAGTCCCCTTGTTGGTATCAGTGATGCTGTTGTTGGAACTGATGTATCTAATGCAAATCTGGACGCCATTAAAACGGATAGCTTCGAGTTAGGTTGGCGTGGACAGTTCGAGAGTCTTTTTGTCAGTGCTTCCGCTTTTTATAATGAATCTGATAAGACGATTAGCTTCAACGCTGACCATAATGTCGATCTGCTGGATCAGAAGAGAAAAATCTATGGTATAGAGGGAGCGCTTGAGTTTTATCTGAGTGACTATTGGTCTATTGGTGGAAGCTACGCCTTTACAGAAGGAAGAAGCTACTACAAAGATGCTGGAAAGTGGTTGGATCTTCAGGCTGCAGATGTTTCACCTGAGAAGTTTACGACATTTGTAGCTTATGGTCAGGAAGATATGAATGTACGTCTACAATCAACAAGCTTCGCAGATTATGATAAGGGCAAAAGTTACAGTAAATCTAAGAACACAGTTACCGGTTATGATATTGATGGCTACACAACGGTAGACTTGTTAGCGTCATTCAACATGCCGGTTGGTACTGTAAAGGCGGGCATTACCAATCTGCTGAATGAAGACTATGAGACAGTTTATAGTCAGTGGGCAAACTCTACTTATAATGGTCTAAGTGCACACAAAGCCGAAGGTCGTGCTTACAGCTTGAGCTATCGAGTAGAGTACTAATAAGTAGTTAGCCGCATGAAATCATATTTTCTGACCGAGTAGACAGCCGCTCTGCGGCGTTACAACTCCGGTCACATAGTTATGGCTATGCTTCCTACGTTGTGCCTTGCATAGCAACTATCCACTCGGCCAGAATTATACGATTCCAAATGGCTAACTACTTAATAGGCGCTATTGCAGCGCCTCTGTAGAAATATAAAAGCCCAAACTCTGATCAATTGCTAATCAGAGTTCGGGCTTATACGACACATTCAATACCACTCAACAATATCCGACTCTTTCGCCCGGGTTTTCGGAAATGGCTCATTCACCCGATAACCAAACGCCACCATCACACTGATGCCAAAATCCTTCGTATTCATAATACCTTCCTGTTCCAGTAGTGGCTCCAGCTTATCTTTATCGAACCCTTCGATAGGGCAGGAATCGATGCCGATCTGGGCAGCAACGCTCATCATATTGCCCAGAGCAATGTAAGTTTGTTTGCTGGCCCAGTCGAACATGGCGCGGGGGGATTCTGTCAGGCGAAAATCCCGGGTTTGGAAGTCCCGATAGAAGTCACTGATCATATCGATCACATCTTCCGGTAGCTGTTTGACGTGGCGCATGTGATCAAGAATGTATTCGGATTCATAATGCATACTGTTTTCTTTGCGGGCGAGAATCAGCACAAAGTGGCTGGCCGTTGGTAGCTGGCCCTGTGCTCCCCAACTGACGGGTTTGATTTTTTCCCGCAGTTCCGGATTTTGTATCACCAGAAACTTCCACGGTTCAAAGCCGAAAGAGCTGGGTGATAGTCGAGCCGCTTCCAGAATAAAGCTGAAGTCTTCATCCGGGATTTTTTTGCTGGCATCAAAGGTTTTGCAGGCATGACGGAAGTTAAACGCGTCAATAATCTGTTTGCGCAGAGCGGAATTCATTCTCTTGAGTCCTGACCATATACAACATTAGTCGAATAATCAGTTTAGTGTTGGCAGGATAATTTGTGAAGAAAGCACAGTTTTGTGATACCCATTGGATTTCAAGTTGCTACTAGGCGACAAGAGAGCGAAGCCCCGTGAGCCTACAAGTAGTAGGTGATCGGGGTGAGCGAACGCTGACAACAACGTAGCAACTTGAAAGGCGATGGGTATAGGTAGTGTACGGATTTGAATCCAGGGCACATTTGTATACTATGCCCTTTTTTCTGGAGGGAGTCTCAAGGTGCAGTCCGAGCAGGCCGTTCTGGCAGAGAGCAAACAAACCCATGAAGGTGCATTGGCAGCCAAGTGCCCTGTGGAAATTACACAAGAGGTGATTGGCGGCAAATGGAAAGGCGTGATTTTATATCAACTGCTGGCTTTTGAGTGCATGCGTTTTAGCGAATTAAAGCGCTGTATGCCCCGAATTACTCAACGGATGCTGACCTTGCAGTTGCGCAGCCTTGAAGCGGATGGACTGGTGAATAGAACGGTGTACCCAGAAATTCCGCCGCGGGTGGAGTATCGTTTGACCCCGCTTGGACTCACACTGAAGCCGGTCATTAACACCCTTCTTGCCTGGGGTGTGCTATACAGTGAAAACACATCCGATCGTTCAGCCCTGACAGCAGAACACACAGAGCAAAAAACAGGACAATAACAAGTGCAATCACTACAGGATATTGACTGGAATCACTGGCAGCCCACCTTTCCGGCCACGCTGACGTTTGTGATTAAAGACGACCAGATTCTATTGATCCGCAAAAAACGGGGCATCGGTGCTGGTAAAATTAATGGCCCCGGTGGTAAGTTGGACCCCGGTGAAACATTGTTGGAATGTGCGATTCGTGAGGTTCAGGAAGAGTTGTGCATTACACCGGTGGCACCAGAGTTTGTGGGGGAGAATTTATTCCAGTTTACCGACGGCCTTTCCTTTCATGTGCACACGTATATTGCCCGTGATTATCAGGGCACGCCGGCAGAGACAGAAGAAGCGATTCCTCTTTGGTATGGGCTGGACAGCATTCCTTACGACGAAATGTGGGAAGACGACATTATTTGGGTACCAGAAATGCTGAATGGTCGCCGCTTTAAAGGTCATTATCTGTTTGATGGCGACACCATGCTGGACCATAGACTGGAACTTTTTTAACAGCATTTTTAAAAAAAGTTCAACGGTGGGGTTGGAATTCAAATAGACGTCCATATATTTATATCAACAGGGGCTGATAAGCACTGTTGAACTAAGGCTTGTCCAATAAGGAAAGCCGATTTTATCCACCTATTGCTCTTTTGAGGATATGGTTATGCGTACTATCGATTTTGATTTCACTCCACTCTATCGTTCTGCCATCGGTTTTGACCGGGTTGCCCAGCTGCTGGAATCCATGAACGGCGGTCAAGCGCAAAGTGCCAAGAACGGCGGTTACCCTCCTTACAATATCGAACTGCTGGATGACAACGAATACCGAATCACCATGGCGGTTGCCGGCTTCGCAGAAGATGAGCTGGAAATAGAAAGCCGTGAAGGTGCTCTCGTCGTTCAGGGTAAGAAAAAGGCGGACGACACAGAACGTAAATACCTTTATCAGGGGATTGCTGAACGTAACTTCGAGCGACGTTTTCAGTTAGCCGACTATGTACGTGTAACTGGTGCCTCTATGAATAATGGCCTGCTTCATATTGATCTTGAGCGGGAAATTCCTGAAGCCATGAAGCCCAAAAAGATCACCATTGGTGGTAAAGTCGGCGCTAAAAAATTGCTGGACGCTGAAGTCGAAGCTTAACGCTTAAATACTTCATAGCAATTGGAAGAGGTGGCTTCGGTCACCTCTTTTAGTGATAACCCTCGCAACTCTGCTAAAACCTCTGCAACTTTCTGAACCCTTGCTGGTTCATTTCTCTCTCCCTGAAAACCATTTAACGGCATATCCGGTGCATCCGTTTCCAACACAATGCAGTCCAGTGGCAAGGTCGCTGCAAGGTGTCGTGTTTTACTGGCCCGTGGGTACGTAATGCCTCCACCAAAGCCTATTTTAAAGCCCAAGTCTATATAGATGTTCGCTTGCTGCTCACTGCCAGAAAAGGCATGGATGATGCCGCCGTGGGCGGGTTGGTAATGGCGTAAAATTTTCAGAATCTGATCATGACTCTTTCTTCCATGAATAATGAGTGGTAGTTGATGTTGGCTAGCCAACTGAACATGAGTGGTAAATAACGCGATTTGTTTTTTAATGTTGGCTCCAGAATGTTTCTGGTCATAGAAATCCAGACCAGTCTCTCCGATAGCCACAACGCTGTCCGGTTTCTTCTGCAGCCTCTCATCAAGATGAACAAGGTGATCGTTGTGGTGTTCGGCAAGAAAATAAGGGTGCAGGCCAAGCGCTGTCACCAAGCGAACAGTGGATGTGTTGTTAATGTGTTCAACCAGATCCAGCAACGGTTGCCACTCCGCGCATCGAGTGGCCGGTACACAAATGGTGCCAATACCCGCTGCGAGCGCCCGCTCAATCACTTGTTCTCGATCCTGATCGAAAACCGGAAAATTCAGATGACAATGGCTATCAAATAGCCCCACTTCTCGGTAGTCTTGGTGCACAAGGAGTGTTCATCCCTATAAATTAATCTTTGATTCTAATAACGATGACAGCTGTACGAAAACATTCAACACAATTTTTGATCTCTGCAATACTTCTGGTGGCGCTAGCTTCGGTGTTTTATGTATCGAAGTACCTGAAAAATGCCCAGAATATTTCTGATAAACCCGTCGTCAAAACCACCAGTTATTGTCAAACCGTGGTTGGTTGCAGCGCTATTCTGGATGGTAATGAAGTGACATTGCACATTTCCCCTCCGAGCTTGCCGGCAGCACAGCCGCTGGATATTTCGGTGAGCATTTCAGGGTTGGCAGCAGAAAACGTGACCATGGAGTTTATTGGCCGGGATATGCATATGGGATTGATGCCCTTTGTCCTTCAGGAACTGCCTCCGACAGATATCGGCACCAAGACGTTTATGGGGGCGAGCAGCGTCAGTTTCTGTACGGTAGATAACACCATGATATGGATGGCAGAGCTGAAAATTGAAACGGCGGGTGCCATTCACTCTGTCTTGTTTGAATTGGATACCAGCAAAGAGGAAGTCAGTGATGCAAAAACGACATCATGAAGGTAAAACAAAAAGAACCCGGTTCCACGCAATGGTTTCTGGTGTGATGGCCGCAGCATTATTGCTGGTCGGTCAGTCTGCTTCGGCTCATGAGAATGGTCATGGAAGCCATGACGCACAGGGTGTTATTGAGTTGTCTGGCGTGATGGCGCGAGCGACCAAGCCAGGGATGTCGACTTCTGCCGCTTATATGGTAATTCGAAATACCAGTGACGAAGCGGTCACTATTGAATCCGTTGATAGCCCGGTGGCAAAAAAAACTGAACTGCACACAACCACCAAAAAAGATGGCATGATGAAAATGCAGCGGGTGGATAATCTGGAAATCCTGCCGGGTCAGGAAGTGCAGCTAAAGCCAGGTGGTTATCACGTTATGTTAATGGGGCTGAACAACCCTATTACCAATGGCAGTGAAGTGCCTGTCACGATTACCTTTAGCAATGGCGAAAAGCAGACTGTAAAAGCCCATGCTATGGAGAACATCAAAGGTCAGCACATGGCTCATCATTGAGCATTAGATATTTGCTGATTTTAAAAAAGGCGTCATTTGACGCCCTTTTTGATGCTGCACAAGGGAAACTTTCAGCTTTCAAGCTCGGCAAGTATGGCCTCAGCCAGTTCTGCCGGTGTCATAACGATGCCTTCTTCCTCATCAACCGGAAAAACCGCCAGAACGGTGTTGTCTTTTTCCAGCCCGGGAATCCAGCGCTCGAGCCATGCATCCAGTGTAATGGCTTTGGGTTTGCAATCTGACCAATCGCCCACCGCCCATGCGGCCGCGAAATCCGGATGAGGCCAGATAGGCAGACATTCTTCGCCGTCCGTGGATGAGAGTTCAACCCAGCCCTCAGGGCTGTGCAAGCTCCAGATTTCTTCCCAATTGGCCACTTTTTTCAAAAAATAGTCAAAACGCTCGTGGTCAGGCAGCTTCTGGATTGACTCAAGTTGTTTGTCGTTGAGTTTATAGGTCATCAGGTAACAACGCATAGAGTGACATGGATGAAGGGAGTGTATGCTGTTCGTTCATTTATTTGCAAATGCTCTGCGTTTAATTAGAGCGTTTTCAACGCTGAGCTAAAATGTTGGCTGGTGTTCTTTCTTTATGAAAGGGTATAGTCGCCCTCCCACATCAAGCTGTCTGTTTTGTAGCCTATGAAGTTGTATGGAATGCCATTAGCGGCCTGTTTTATGGTCGTGGTGTTGATGGCTTGCAGAGAATTCTGTCCATTTTGGCCTGCGTTGTCGTTTATTGAAACATTCTGGCTATTTTTGGCAGGGTTGATTGGTGGCATTCGGCTGCCGGATCTGGATCTGCGTATTCCCGGGCTTTCGCACCGATCCGCGATCACCCATTCCTGCCTGCCGGCCGTGTTGCTTTGGGTGTTGGGTGATGTATTTATTGCGGCGGGCCTTGCACTGGGTATTGCACTTCATCTTTCATCAGACTTGCAACCTAAATCCTGGGCCGGTGGCGCACTGATTAAACTGCCGATACTGGGCAGTATTGGCATGCTCTCGCCCTTATGGTTGATCGTGAATATTGTTGGTTGCTTTGCCATGGTGATTGAAGTGATATCAGGCGAATCGGTGGATGCCCGGCAGGCGATCGTCATGATCAGCGTGATCGGTTCTGGTTGGTACTTTCTTCAGGAAGAAAAGCGTCCGCTGTTGCCTTTGATGACACTGGGATTTGCCATATTGCTTGTGCATGCCGTCAAAGGTGGGACGCTGTCGGTAAAGATGGTGTGGCAGTATTTTGCATAGCCGATTTAAGGTTAATCATGCACAAACTGGTTGTTCGTGTTCTGGTAATGAAACTGGATTTTGTGCAACTTCTCTTCGATGGACTGTGCACTCATATCCATTTCTTCTTCCAGCTCACTCAGCGAACTGCAGGTCAGCCGGAGTTTTTCATTCACAATGCTCAACAGAACAAACGGGCTAAGTTGCTCAGGGTGTTGTAGTTCCATGGCGGACTCCTCCATAGATGAACTCTCTACAACACAATAGCCTAGTTGGCCGATTTTTCCTCTCGGTGTTTTTCCTGCTGTCTTTTACGTTCTTCCGATTTTCTTAAACGACGCTGTTCCACTGTTTTTAAAGCATCACCACCCATATGTGCTTCACCACGGGCTTTGGCGAGGTTCATCTGTCGTTCCCGCTCCTGAAAACGGGCTCGTTGTTTGTCGGTGAGTTTGTCGTAGCAGTGTGGGCAGCTGACACCCTGCTGGAATTTTTCGCTGCGTTTGTCGTCTTCGGTGATGGGTAAACGGCAGGCGTTGCATTGATCGTATGAACCGGGCTCCAGATCATGGTTAACGGTGACCCGGTCATCAAACACAAAACATTCGCCTTCCCAGAGAGATTCCTCTTCAGGCACCTCTTCGAGATATTTGAGAATACCGCCTTTCAGGTGATACACCTCGTCAAACCCTTTTTGCTTCAATAGCGCGGTGGATTTTTCGCAACGAATACCGCCGGTGCAAAACATGGCGACCTTTTTATGTTTTTCCGGATTCAGGTGTTCATCCACGTATTCCGGAAATTCACGGAAGGATTCCGTGTTTGGGTTAAGGGCGTGTTTAAAGGTACCTACCTGTACTTCGTAGTCGTTGCGGGTATCCACCACCACCACATCCGGATCGCTGATCAGAGCGTTCCAGTCTGTGGCGTTCACATAGGTGCCCACCACTTCTTTCGGGTCGATGCCTTCAACGCCCAGGGTAACAATCTCTTTTTTCAGCTTCACTTTGGTGCGCTTGAACGGCATCTCATCGCTGAGGGATTCTTTACACTCGATAGGGTTAAGGCGCTGGTCTTGATTGAGCCAGTTCAGCAGAGCATCAATCTCGTCGCGATTGCCAGCCACGGTGCCATTAATGCCTTCTTCCGCCAGCAACAGGGTGCCGCGCACATGGTTGGCTTCCATGGCTCTTAACAGTGGTTCACGGAGGTCTTTATAATCGTTCAGGGTGACGAATTTGTAGAGGGCGCAAACCACAGTGGGTGCGTCGTTTTGAAGTGATTGCATTGTCTTTATTGTCCTTTACTGCCAGCCGGATCGTAAATCCGGAGCGGGGTTGAGCCTGAGCATCTTAGCAGATGCCAAGTGGCACTAAAATAGTCATGGTTTTCATTTTGGTGACAGGTATCAGGTTCTCTGAGTAGGAAAATACTTTTGATAGAAGCTGTTATCCAGCATTCTGTTGGGGTCCCAGCGGTTTTTAGACGCTATCAGCTGACTCATTTCCGGATAGGCTTTCATAACCTGATCTTTCCTGGCATAAAGTGCGTATGGCAGGTAGTAACGACCGCCCAGTGACAATGCCGAATCAATAAGCTTTTGGGTCGCGGCTTCCATGGTTGGCTCAAACGCTTTGGTGTCTGGAATGTTCATAAACAGCACGACAGCAAAACAATCGTTAGGCGCATAAGGGAGCAGTGAGTCACGGTCAGCGCAGACTTTTCGGAGTGTGGCATTGAGCATGGTCATTTTAGGATTGTTCTGCTTCCATTGCTTCAGCTTCTCCAGAAACGTCTGAAGGTGCTCTGCCGGAATAAAATACTCCTGCAGGATGTCTTTGGTATTGGGCACTTTGTTTTGCAACGCTTGAACCGATTCACCCATGGCCTGGTTTCGTGTCATGACGCCTTCTTTTTCAAACACATAACATTCCAGAGTTGCCCTGGCCCGTCTTAAAAAACTGGATTTCTTCAATAAGTTCAGACCGGAGGGGTCTGTATATTTGGGCGCTTTGTTGTCGTGGGCGGGCGTGCTTTTGGTGCCTGTATCGTAGTAATTGACGGAAATAGAGTACCGACTGGGAACAAACGGCGCATTAACAGAAATGCGTGCGGAATGCAGTGCCAAACTTGGTTTGCTGCTGATGGCCTTAAAGTGATCCAAGTAATTTTTGGTATTAATTAACGATACTTTCTTCATGAGCAATGTGTTCGGCACCACTTTTAATGTCGCTTCGACAATGATACCAACGAGGCCGTAGCTACCGATCAACGCTTTGAATAGCTCAGGGTTTTCTGAGCGGCTCACGTTGAGGTAACGGCCATCCATTAATAATACGCGCATGGAAATCAGTGCATTGGATACGGGATTCCAATTGACATCCTGCCCGTGGGCATTCACGCCAATGGAGCCACCGATAGAAAAATCCGCATAGGATTGCATGGCGCTGGTACTGAGGCCGGAAGGAATGAGTGCTTTTTGTAGATCTTTCCAGGTAGCCCCGGCCTGAACGGTGACTTCCTGGTGTTCTTTATCAATATTGATGACACGACTCAGTTTTCGCATATCAATCTGAAGGGCATTCTTTCCAGTCGTTTGTCCGCCCTGACTATAGCCACTGCCAAGGATGCTGATTTTTTGATGGGTTTGTTGGGCTTTTTTAATTGTTTTTTTAATATCATTGACAGCGTCAATACCTTCTGGCTTTCGATCATGTTCCAGCCGGTTATTCGGTGTGTGCTCTGTGCTGCTCTGAATGCCGATGCGGTTATGGATTGATACGTGAGCAACGGCCCTTTCAGTGATTCTCTTTTCCAGGATTGCCCTGCCCGCGATGCTCTGACAGCACTCGGGAAAAGCCAGAAATTGATCCTGCTGACTTTTTGAGACTGAGTAGCCACAAAAAATGCCTTTGACAAAAGCACTGATGGCTCTACCTAACCGGTCATGGATTTTTCTATGCTCAGGAAAGTGCCATTCAAAAGAGGCGGCCTGAATGCCTGTTAGGAGAAAATTATGATCCATCGCTCATCATTGTCATGATTATTGAAGTCAGGATAATAGACTTGCTTTGATGGAGAATGTCCTAACAGAATGGTTAGTAGAACTAACAAAACATTGCTTCAACATTTGAAGTTTATATAAATGAAGAGTGGTGGTTGAGGTTCGGCGTTGAATTTACCGTTCTCCTGTATTGGAGAGTGCCTGAAACACCCTCCTACTCTATGATAGAACCAACAATAATGACGGGATGACCATTTCACCATGAGCGACGACGTTCTTAAACTTTTGCAGTCTCATCGATCCATTCGCAAGTTCACCGATCAGCCCATTAAGCCCGACCTGCTCAGGACGTTGATTCGTTCAGGGCAGAGCGCCGCCACCTCCAGTAATCTTCAGGGCGTTAGTGTCATCCGGGTTCGCAATCCGGAAACCAGAGCGGCTATGGCGAAGCATGCCGGAGGGCAAGCTTACGTTGAAGAGGCGGCAGAGTTTCTGGTGTTCTGTGCCGATTTGAATCGCTCTGGCTGGTGCTGTGAGCAGCTTGGTACACCGATGGCGGAAGGCATGACCGAGCATTTCATCATCGCTACGGTGGATGTTGCCCTATTTGCCCAGAACGTTGTGGTGGCTGCGGAATCGGAGGGTTTGGGGATTTGTTATATTGGTGGATTACGTAACAATCCAGTGCCGGTCAGTGAGCTGCTGGCGTTGCCCGAGCATGTTTACCCGGTGTTCGGGCTTTGCCTTGGATACCCGGATCAAGATCCAGAATGCAAACCAAGGCTGCCTTTGGACGCGGTATTGATGGAGGAGCATTATCAGCCGGTAAATCCAGAGCTGATCGCTGAGTACGATGAGGTGATGCGGGATTATTATCAGCGTCGGACCCATGGCCAATTAAACCGAGCCTGGTCGGAAGATATGCCAGAATTGCTGGGCAAAAAGTCACGACCTCATATGAAAGGTTTTTTGGGGAGTAAAGGGTTTACGTTTCAATAAATGTGTTATTAGCACTAAAGTGCTTTATTTGTGGCGTCTTTGGGTGTAGTAATTACTTACATGATCAATGTCGTTTAATGAGTTACTATGCCGCCTTTGGTGATAGCCTCAATTGGTTCAGGTAGGGTGAATGGTATTTTCATCCTCCGCCTCCTCCCCATATTTGTAGTCAATCCGACAGATCTTTGCTGTTTATAATGGCTCGTTAAACCCTTAATTTCAGGATGTTCGGCGGTGGCGATTGAGCCACAGCCCGCAAATTACGCGAATGGAAAAAGTCTTCTACCTCCCCTGGAAAGATGAATATAGCCTTGGTATTGATATTGTGGATGAACAACATCGAGGCCTGATAGGTATCGTCAACACGTTTTATTATCATGTTTCCCTGGGGAATGTTGATATGGTCATGGTGCCTACTTTGGAGTTGCTTAGAAAATACGGTGCAATTCATTTTGCAACGGAAGAAGCCATGATGAAGGAAATGAATTATCCGCAGTTGGCTGAGCAACAGGAAGAGCACCAAGCACTGTTGGAAAAAACCGAGCAGATTGCAGCGTCGATATCATCGGAAAATGACGTATGGAAAGTCATGCCATTTCTGAAACGCTTCTGGATGGATCACATTCTGACCGATGATCGCGAGTTTGCAGAATGCTACCTAGCATTCAAAGCATCGCAACGTACCAGCGTGGCAAACACTCCCTGATTTTACTGGGATAAATACCAATGGCTGGCTTAAAAGTGAGCGGATACACTGCGCGCTTTTTATACCAATGGCGCTTTTAAATTTTGCAGCGAGCAAGTTATTTGGAGCGACTGGGCAAGGCGAAGAGACGAGGCATAGTATAACTATGTCGAGGAGCTTCAACGCAGATCCAGTCGGTCAAAATGACTGCACAGCCATAATTTAAAAGCAGAATTGGTTTATGTTCCGGCCATTTCCCTCATGAACTCCCAATCCCTTCGAGCCCAACTGGGGCGCATGACTCTGGTGCTGACGATCACGTTATTTTTTGTGCACAGCACGCCGGGGTTGATTGATCTACTGGCTGGTCAGGCTGTGGATGCGGGTTGTCATCAAAGTGCTCGTCATCAAAGCACTGACATGTCAGCATCTCCTCAATCTCATTTACACCACGGACACTGATTCCCCATGAGCATTTTTCGATTTCCACTGCTGGTCTGGCTGGGGATAGGCATTCTGATTATTTGTCTGGGTATTCGACAGTCGTTTGGTATTTTTATGATGCCAGTGTCGGAGCATTTTGGCACAGGGCGGGAGTTTTTCAGTTTTGCCATTGCGCTGCAGAACTTACTCTTTGGCGTATTTCAACCGTTTGTCGGTATGGCGGCGGATCGCTTTGGTGCTAAACGGATTATCTTTGCCGGTGCCATTGCTTACGCACTTGGGCTGTATCTGACGTCTATTGCCACCGCCGCCGGGATGCTTTATCTCTCGTTAGGTGTGCTCGTTGGTCTTGGTTTGAGCGCGACCAGTTACGTGATTGTGTTGGGCGCTGTAGCGAAAGTGGTGCCTGCTCAACATGCAGCAAAAGCCTTTGGTTTGACCACCGCCGCTGGTTCTTTCGGCATGTTTGCCATGATTCCCGGTGCTCAGTATCTGATCAGTGATTTTGGTTGGCAACAGGCGTTAATGGTCTTCGCCCTGTTGTGCTCCGTGATGGTGGCTTTTGCCCTGTTTATGAACACATCAAAAAAGGGGGCTCAGACGACAGTAGACAATCAACCGGAACAAACCTTGAAACAAGCCCTGAAAGAAGCCTTTTCCCACAAAGGGTATTGGTTGATTCACGCCGGGTTCTTCGTGTGTGGTTTCCACGTTATGTTTATTGCCACCCACTTGCCAAGTTATCTGGCGGATATGCACCTGCCAGCCTCCAGCGCTGCCATGGCATTGGCGTATGTCGGTATCTTCAATATTTTTGGCTCTTATTTCTGGGGCGTCATGGGTGACCGTTTTAGCAAACGACATGTGATGTCTGCTCTGTATTTCCTTCGTACCGCGGTCATAGGCGCTTTTGTGACCTTGCCTGTGACGGTGAATACCGCAGCGATTTTTGGTGCTGCCATTGGTTTTTGTTGGTTGGGTACAGTTCCACTGACGTCTGGTTTGGTGCGACAGATTTTTGGCTCACGCTATATGTCGACACTCTATGGCCTGGTGTTCTTTACTCACCAGGTGGGCAGTTTTCTGGGCGCCTGGGCGGGTGGACGTATTTATGACTTTACCGGCTCTTATGAGCCGATTTGGTGGTCAACGGTTGTGCTGGCATTCCTTGCCGGTTTGATTCATTTTCCCATTGATGATCGACCCGTAGTCAGATTGGCAGCGGCATGAAAAGCCGCTGCTTATGATCAAATATTGCCTAACACATTGAGCAGAACGTCACTGAGCCGTTGACTGGCTCGCTGCAAGTTCTGCAGAAACTGCTCAACATTATCTACCTCGACATCAATATGGTCGGTGACGGATTTGATGGGCAGAAACTCAATGCCGTAAAGCGCAGCAACGGAAGCAATGGCAGCGCATTCCATCTCTTTCGCCATGCCTTTATTGGCGATGATGCGTTGTTCATCGATTTCCGGCATATCCAGTGAGTTTCCCGTGGTCACAACGCCCAGCTTGTGAGGAATGCCGGCAAAATACTCCGGGCGATAAGCCGTTGGGTAGTGGCCTTCAGCAAACCTGTCGAAACCTTCCAGTGCAACCCGGTGGTCGTGGTAAACCACGGGCTGATCGGAGGTGATGATATCGGCAATGTTCGTATCTCGGGCAAACGCACCGCAGGTGCCGGCATTAATAATCAGGCTGGGTTGGAAGGCCAAAATAGCAGACTGCGTATTTAATGCGGCGTACTCCGTGCCAATTCGGTCAACCTGATGCACAGGGCACTTGCCGTTAAGGGAAAGCATAATGGCATGGTCGTTGAATCCGCCTCGGTAACGTGGAAAGCCACCATTCAGGTTTTGCTGGTCTGCGACGGGTTTCAGGCCCAGTTTTTCAATAACCGGCCTGGCCTCGGCTTCCATGGCCATAATGATCAGGATTTTTTTCATGGTCGCCGTTAGCTCTCCATCCACACATCCCTGACCCACAGCCAGAGTGAAGGCCAGCTGTCGTCTGTCACTTCACCATCCGCCCAGCGAACCACTTCGCCTTCTTCAGAGATGCCGTAATATTCACCGTTGCTTTCACAAACAGGAATCAGTTCCCGAGGCAGGCCTTCGGCCCAGGCAGTGGCGGCCACTTCTGGCAGGTAAGTGTGGGATTGAGGATCGGTCACAGTGACCGGTTCAATGGAACCGTAAATGACATCGCTGACCTGCAGCAGAAATTCTCTGAGCTCATAGGGAAGGGGAACGAGAAGCTGCTCTTCCACTTCTATCAGCAGGTCTTCATCCGGCAACTCCAGTGGTACGGATACATCCAGAGCGCGTTCGCGCAATTCTTCAATGACATCTTCCATTATCAACGACCATGGTTGTTCAAATTAATACAAAGGTACCCATTTCTTTGAAAGAAAAAGATACGGTCAATCTCACTAATAGTGAGAAAAAGTATATCACCGACGTCTCTCACGCCCAAAAACTCAACTACGTTTGAGAGTAATAATTATGAAGCATATATAAGGAGAAGTATTAAATGACCATTGGCGTACAGCACTCAGGTTTACCTGTTTCCGCATCTATCAATTTCAATTCGTCAGGCAACGAACTCAGGAACAGGAAGCATACAGAAGGTGTCTTGCATAAAGGCAGGCTTGTTGAAGTTTCCGAAGCATCCCTGGATAAACAGATGCCCCGCTCTACTCACGAAAACAACAACCAGCCACACCTACCCTCAAGTACCCATACCCGGCCCTCAGAGAGGTTGACTGCTCACGAACAGACTGTCGGTGAGCGGCTATTTGATATTTTCAGTGATGGTGATCTCAGATCCACCTTTACAACGATGAATCTATTAAGAGAGGAATTGGGCCATGGGCCGGTTTTTTCTTTGGAAGCGATTGATAAAGCTATCGATGGGCTTAAGCAGATCTCCGATAGTTACAGTAATCAGAGTAATGAGCCAGTTAGTCAGTCGAAGCGACAAAATTTACAGCGTCCGTATGGAGATACGGTTGATCGTTTTTTGAGCAGTGTAAATGCATTTCAAGATGGTGAATCCAGGCAGTTATTGAAGGATTTTTTTTCCAGCCCCGGGTTGATAGCAAGGTTGGCCAGTTATGAGGACTACTGGGCAGAGAATTTAGATGGTAGGGAGATGACTGTTAATAAATTCTTTGATCATTTGGAAGATATTCCCCCAGTATCGGAGGGCACCAAAAAAGGTGTCTCAGGGGCTGGAGGGGGCAATTATAGTATTTCTAGTCTTGGTGCCGCTGTGCTTCTTTTGCTAAGTAGGTTTGTTGGTGCTTCGGCTCAGGAGAGCGATGGCGGTAATCGCACCTGTTCCAAGCCTAAAGGTGATATTGACCCATGCCTTGTTGGTGAGAGGGGAGAAAAGGGCGAGTCTGGGCTAAAAGGAGAGAAAGGCCGGAGGGGGAATACGGGGACCATTGGTGCCTGGGGGCCTAAAGGGGTTAAAGGCGACCAGGGGCCTGAAGGCCCCAGAGGGTATAGACATCCCGTGAGTGCGTTTAAAGGAGAGATTGAACAGGCTTTGACGGCAATGAATATTACCGGCCCTCAAGGCGAGAAGGGAAACATGGGACAAAAAGGAGAGGAGGGTGTATCCATTGAACATATACCGTATGTCTTGAGCGAAGTAGGTCAAAAGGGCAATAAGGGCTCCCGAGGTCAAAGAGGGTTTCAAGGTCAGCGAGGACATCCTGGCGTCAAGGGTGATCAAGGCATGCAGGGGCTGGTAGGTATGACAGGAGCACCAGGTTCAAAAGGAGAGCCGGGAGCGCCGGGAGAAAGAGCCCTTCAGAAAAATGCTATTAAGGGTTCCAAAGGCGAAAAAGGTATGCAGGGGGGAATCGGCGCTAAAGGTACGGCAGGCGCTAAGGGGGATAAAGGAATATCAGGGCTGGATGGTGCTTCGGGACAGGCCGGGCCAAAAGGAGAGCAAGGTTTAAATGGAAGTCCAGGTTTCCCGGGAGTAGCCGGTTCACCAGGACTTAAGGGCGACAGTGGGGCGATAGGTGCCAGAGGTGACAAAGGGAATAAGGGAGAGCCGGGCGCTATAGGTTTATCCGGGAGTATGGGGAAAAATGGTACTGATGGAACGAAAGGCGATACTGGATCTTCTGGACCAAAAGGTATCAAAGGAGAGGTGGGTGCACCCGGTTTGGTAGGACCTCCTGGTCTGATGGGACAACCCGGGCCGGCTTGGTCTCCACAAAATATCACTGACGCTCAAGGATTACCTGATAGTGCAACCAGTTGTGAGTGCGGCGACTTGTCAGTGATAGAAAAAATAGGTGTGGCTGGAGGTGTGATTTTTTTGATTGGGGGAGCCGCTGTCGGCCTATATAAAGCGGCTAAATATTGTTGCGGGTCGTCAGGAAAACCCACTGATGATGCAGCCGGTAAAAAAACACTATCCGTAGTTAAACCTCAAGCATTGAGGCAACCGCCAGCATCATCGGTGGTCGAAGCCGGCGAAAGTATTCCTTTAACACAAGGAGCGTCCGCAGCGGCTTCGGTCTGACAGTGCACATCTGGCACTATTTAAAACTCAGGACTTACGTTTAGAGCCGGAAGGCGCAGACGGTCTTCTGGCTCCACGAGCAGCACCCGTTGCCGGTTTGCTGCCTCCACGTTTGCCCGTTGTTTTACCGGCGTATTTTTTTATAGCAGGTTTTTTCGCTTTTGGGTCAGGCTTTCTGCCTCTGTTGCGCGGTTTGGCGGCAGGGGTTTCTGATTCGTTCGGGCGTACCTCACCATCTTCAAAGTAAGGCAATGGCTCAATCTCAATGGGGCGATTGAGCAGTTTTTGCAGGCTCGGTAATAGATGTTTTTTCTCTTCAGGGTTTATCAGGGCGATGGCTCGACCCGGCTGCCCCGCACGGCCTGTACGACCAATACGGTGAACATAATCCTGAGGCACTTTTGGTAGGTCAAAGTTAATGACCAGCGGCAACTGTTCAATGTCCAGTCCACGGGCGGCAACGTCCGTAGCAACCAGTACGTCAAAGTAGCCGTCTTTAAAATCTTCCAGTGTGCGAACCCGTTGATACTGGTTGATGTCACTGTGAATCGGCTGGGCATTAATGCCGTCTTCTTCGAGCAGCTCGGCAATGCGGTTAGCCGCTTTTTTGGTGCGCACAAACACGAGTGCTTTCTTAAATTTTCCACCATTGATCAGGTAGCTGAGAATCTCAGGCTTATCGGGTTGGTCCACCGGGTAGAACGACTGCTTAACGGTTTTTGCTGCAGAGTTCGGGTTCTCAATCTCGACCTTCACCGGGTGACGCATGAAATCATGAGCCAGCTGTTTGATGTCTTTTGAGAAGGTGGCAGAGAACAACAGGTTTTGTCGTTTAACCGGCGCATTTTTCAGAATGCGTTCAATGTCGTCTTTAAAACCGAGATCCAACATACGATCCGCTTCGTCCAACACCAGAATACGCAGATTGGTCAGTTGGATGTGCTTGCGGTTGATCATGTCCGCCAGGCGTCCCGGTGTGGCCACCAGAATATCGGCGCCTTTGCTCAGGGCAGTCAGTTGTTCTTCAATATCGACACCGCCGAATACCGCAACGGTTTTCAGTTCAGTGTGCTTGCCGTAAGTTTTAAAGCTTTCAAACACTTGCAGTGCTAACTCGCGAGTAGGAACCAGAACTAATGCGCGCACTGCGTTGCTGGCTTTCATTTGCGACAGACGCTGCAGAATCGGCAGGGTGAAGCTGGCGGTTTTACCGGTGCCGGTTTGAGCCGAAGCCATCATATCCCGACCAGTGAGCGCCATAGGAATGGCTTTGGCCTGAACGGGTGTTGGCTTTTTATAGCCTGCTTCCTGAACAGCTTTAAGGAGTGTGTCGTCTAATCCAAGAGTGGAGAAGTCAACATTGGTAGTAGCAGTTGCTTTACTCATGGGACGATTTATTTCCTGCGTTTAACGGGGGCGAAGCCAGCGTCTTTGATAATGTCAGTTTTTGTTTCGGATTTGTTTTCAGATCGTTTTTCAGACCTGTTCACAGGTTTGTCATTCACAGATTTGTCAGCGGAAGACGTACGACGTTTGCCGATATTCTTTTTGTCGCGATGGCGCTGTTTTTCTGCGCTGTTTTTCGCGTCCGACTTTTTCCCCGCCTTTTTCTTTTTACCTGCAGCTTTGCCAGAGGATTTGACTTTTTTCGGGCCTTTATAACTGCCTGCCAGCTCCTTAATGGTTCGCATTTCAAAGCGCACGCGAAGATAGCGCTCGGTGGCGGACATGCGATTCCACTCATCCGGGCCAATCAGCGAAACAGCCAGACCCTGTTCACCGGCACGACCGGTGCGGCCAATGCGGTGTACATAATCGTCGCCATTGCGTGCCATCTCGAGATTGATGACCAGATCAATGCCTTTAATGTCCAGACCACGGGCAGCCACATCCGTAGCAATCAAGATGTTGATCTTGCCTTCTTTCAGCAGGCTCATCACATGCTTGCGTTCACGCTGATCCATTTCACCGTGGAGCATGCCCACCCGGAAACCTTTCACCCGGATCTTGCCAACAAACTCTTCCGCTCTTGCCCGGGTATTGGTGAATACCAGTGCTTTGTCGTAAGTTTCGTTTTTCAGCAGCCAGATCAGCAGCTTTTCTTTATGGGCAGTGTCGTCGGACAGAACAATCTGCTGGTGGATATTGGCGTGTTTTTCCCGCACGGAGTTCAGCATCAGGCGAGTAGGGTCGTCCAATACTTCGCCAGCGATATTCGCCAGACTCTTACCTTCCAGAGTGGCGGAGAAGAGCAGAGTTTGTCGCTCTTTGTTACACTCTGCCACGATGGTTAACACATCCGGGCCAAAGCCCATATCCAGCATGCGATCCGCTTCGTCGAGAATCAGGTATTCCAGATCGCGGAAGTCGTGGTTGCTGTTGTTGATGTGCTCGATCAGTCGGCCTGGTGTAGCAATCAGTATTTCCGTGTTCTTGCGCAGCGTATTGACTTGATGACGGTAGTCTTCACCGCCCACAATCAAGCCTGCTTTTATATAGGTATAACGAGCCAGCGATTCGCACTCTTTCAGCACCTGAAGCCCAAGCTCCCGGGTAGGCACCAGAATCAGGGCACGGGTGCTGGTTTTAGGGGAAGGCTGGGTGTGCATGTTGTGAATCATGGGCAGCAGAAAAGCGGCGGTTTTACCGCTGCCGGTTTCTGCGCTTACCATCAGGTCTTTCCCGGATAATATCAGGGGCAGGGTTTGTTCCTGAACCGGGGTCGCTTCAGTAAAACCGGATATAGCCAGTGCTTTTTGCACTCGCTCATGGAGTTCCAGATCGGAAAATAACAATGGGGAGTTTCCTCGGGGTTGACGCATAAACAACGGGAAGGCTGCCCGAGAATAGAGCAATCTATTTCTGAAACGCCTTCTGAGTGTTGTTTGAGAGTAGATGCGTATTCTAAGTTCCCAAGGACTGGAATACCATGAAAAATCACCTTTCCAACCGAAGCATTTATGAGCATTCTTGAAGTTGATCATGCACAGATGCCTTTTTCGCTGCTGCTGGAGGCGGATCCGTCCGAAAAGCAGGTGCTCAGCTACCTTCCACACTGCCGTTGTTATGTTGCGGAAGTGGAAGGCCGGGTGGTGGGCGTTTGTGCCATCAAGCCTTTGGCGGACGGAGCCACTTACGAATTGATGAATATTGCGGTTGGTCCTAAACAGCAGGGCGTGGGCTCCAGATTACTGAATGGTGTGATTGCCATCGTGAAAGCTATGGGCGCTAATAAGCTGCTGGTGGGCACGGGTACATTTGGTTATCAGTTAACGTTTTATCAGCGAGCGGGTTTTCGGGTGGTGGCGGTGGATCGGGACTTCTTTCTGCATCACTACGATGAGCCGATCGTTGAAAGTGGCATTCAGCACAAGAATATGCTCAGGCTTGAGCTTGATTTTGTTTCCTGAACGGGGATAGCAAAATGTGCAGACTGTATTTATACTGTATATAAATACAGTATTTGTGAGTATGGCATGAAGCCAACCCCGATTGTTTCCAAAGCGACTCTGAAGTACCCGTTTTACCAGAGTCCGGTTGCCTGTGGCTTTACCAGCCCGGCGGCGGATTATCTACAGGATGCTCTGTCTCTGGATCAGTTGTTAATACGCCATCCGGCCGCTACCTTCTTTGCCCGGGCCCAAGGGTGTTCCATGGAGGGTGCCGGTATTTTTGATGGCGATATTCTGATTATTGATCGTTCCCTCACGCCGGGTGATGGTGATGTGATCCTCACATTGCTGGATGGTGAGCTGATTGTGAAACGTCTGGTTTATCGCAATGGCAAACCCCAGCTGCACTCTGAACATCCCGACTATCCTCCGATCAAACTGAACAATGAACAGAGTTTGAACGTGTGGGGTGTGGTCACTGAAGTGATTCACCATCTGCGATGAAACCCGTGATTGCCCTTTGTGATGCGAACTCGTTTTACTGTTCCTGCGAGCAGATATTCAATCCATCCTTGCTGAATAAAGCGCTTGGCGTGTTGAGTAATAATGATGGCTGCATTGTGGCACGTACTCCTCAGCTGAAGGCGTTGGGTGTCGCCATGGGTACTCCGGCATTTAAAGTCCGTGAGCAGGTGGCGCGGGGCGAGATTATTCTGCGCAGTTCCAATTACGCTTTGTACGGCGATATGTCTTCCCGGTTTATGTCGGTACTGGAACAATTTACGCCGACGTTGGAAGTGTATTCTATCGATGAAGCTTTTGCGGATTTGGGTGGATTTCCACCCGAACAGTTGGCATCCATCGGGTTGGAAATGAAAGAGAGAGTCTTCCGCTGGACCGGTTTGCCCATTGGTGTGGGCATTTCCACCACCAAAACCCTGGCCAAACTGGCAAACTACGCGGCGAAAAAATACCCGGCCACCGGTGGTTCAGTCGATCTGACCAATCCGGAGCGACAAAAACGATTAATGGACATTATGCCAGTCGGCGAGGTTTGGGGTGTTGGCCGCCGAATTGGCAGAAAGCTCGAGGCCCACGGCATACACACGGCAGGTCAATTAGCCAATAGCAACCGGCAATGGATTAAAAAACAGTTTTCTGTGGTGTTGGAGCGAACAGTTTGCGAACTTCAGGGCGAAAGCTGTCTGCCTTGGGAAGAGGGCGGGGTAGTGAACAAACACCAGATTCTCTGTTCCAGGAGTTTTGGCAAACGAGTGACCACAAAACAGGAGCTACACGCCGCACTGGCCTGTTATATCTCCCGCGCCTGCGAAAAACTGCGAAATCAGAAACAGTTTGCCCGGGAAGCCATCGTCTTTATCCGCACGGATTCTTTTAAAGAAACTCTGTCACAAACCAGCCGCAGTGTCCGCCTTCTGGCACCCGCACCCACCAGTGAAACCAGTGTATGGCTCAGGCAGTTGCCAGCGGCACTGGATGCCATGTTCTGCGAAGGTTACGAATACAAGAAAGCCGGATTTATGTTGATGGATCTCTGTAAAGTGCAGGGCTTTCAGGGAGATTTACTGAATACGGATGCGTTGCCGGAAAATCGCCCGATGATGTCGGTTCTGGATGCCATTAATCGCCGTTACGGACGGCAAACGCTGCGACCGGCATCGGTTGGGTTTGAACAACAGAATTGGCACATGAATCAGCAGATATTGAGTCCCGGCTATACCACCAACTGGCAGCACATAATGAGCGTGAAAAGCTGAAATATATGGAGCAAACGTACGGTTAGAGCAGAATCAGTGCAGAAAAGAGCCAATTAATTGATTTAAGTTAGTAATTGAATGTAACTGCGCATAGCCATGTGGAAAATACTCTGTATAATGACCCCACGTTAAAAGTGTGACTTATTTTTTATGCAAAGTTTTGATGGTTCGAGTGTAGTTACTCGCCATGCTCTTCATAATCAATAATAAACTTCTAGCACAACCGCCCTCCGTGGCTATTCACTGGTGTGATTGGCATTCGGTGAGGTGAAATTTATTATAGATAATCAGGGTATGACTATGTCTACTACTACCGGTACTGTTAAGTGGTTTAACGACGAGAAAGGTTTTGGCTTCATCGCTCAGGACAATGGCGGTCCAGACGTGTTCGCTCACTTCCGTCAAATCACAGGCGACGGCTTCAAGTCTCTGGCTGAAGGCCAGCGCGTTGAGTTCAAAGTAACTCAAGGCCAGAAAGGTCCTCAGGCTGAAGAAATCCGCCCTCTGTAATTTCAGGGCTGCCTCTTAGCAGCGTCTGACCTTACATAAGGTGCACAAAAAAGAAGCAGTGTTTATAAACGCTGCTTTTTTTTGCTTGTCAAAAAGTACAGCCAGCAAAAATCGTTGCTTATTCAGACTGTGATTAATGGTTTGAGAGCATGCGCGTGAATTTTCAACGACCAGAATCGCGTGATCATTGATTTTTATTTCTGGCTCTGTGTATTCGGTAGAGAGCAGTTCCAATGAGTTTTATGTTGCCGCGCTAATGCGCAGCGTAAGCATACTTTCCTGGATAACTCGTATGCCGCTTGCTTAAAGGGCGCCGCTGTAAGCAGCACCCCTTGGAACTATTTCTTATGCGGTTATTACTCGGTGTTTGTATTACGAAGCTTATGTAAATAGTTCATGGCTAATGCCTGAGCTTTGCAGCATTCGGTTATGTCATTTCGAAGATTTTGATAAATCGTTATTGCATGCTCAGTTGCGTTTAGCAGAGATTCTCTTTCTGGGACAGCAACGGTCATTCTGAGTTCTTTGGCAAAATCTGGTAAGAGCTGCTCAATTTTTCTAACGCCTCTCGCTTCTAAACCAGCTTGCTGTAGAGCCAGAGAGCCTAATACCTGAACTCTCAAAAAACTTAGAAATTCAAGTGCTTCAAAGTACTCACCGCGACCAATTTTTGTGCCTGCGTAGTGGACCCATACCCAAAACCGGTCTTCAATCCATTGTGGGTCAACAGGTGGATATTGTCCTTTGCCTTTACCCAATCCTTTTGCAAGTCTTGAATCCCTTGCCCAAAGAATAACGGGCTCATCAACTCTGGTCGTTACGTCGTCTACTTTTACAAATTTAAAGTCAACGTGAAGAGCGTCAGGACCATAGAGTGTAATCATTACTCTAGGAGGCTGTCGGACTTGAAAGTAAAAACCGGAGATGGGCCGCAATAAAGTCAAAAATCACAGAATCCAGTCTGGAAGTGCTGTTTATGTCGTCAGTCTCTTTTGCCCAAATATCCAAATGCATGCGACAAATAACCTGTAAGCTGAAATAAACTGCATAAAAATGATACTTTCCTGAAGATCTTTCAGCATCAGCGTA
>NZ_LUTV01000005.1:53746-56910 GCF_001646945.1 Endozoicomonas ascidiicola | reverse complement strand
GATGGAGTCATAAGTTGCTTTCTCCAGTTTGCGACTGGAGAAGACACCTGTTGCATATCCATAGAACAATAACGACAGCATGAGGGATGGATGCCAGGCTTTAGAACCCCTTCCTTTATAGGCGCTGATCAAAGGTGTGAGGTCTAGCTGCTCAACCACCTCTACAACAAAGCGAGCAAGATGCRCCTCTGGCAGATAATCCTGAACAGTGGCAGGAAAAAAGTCAGGGATGTCTCGGTCAATGGGTCTGAAAGTCCATTTGTTCATTGGCTGGCTGTCTTTTACGATCTTGCGGGTATTATACTCAAAAGTTGTTCTAAGTCCGACAGGCTCCTAGGTTCGCCCACATGCTCGCCGGTAAAGCCGGCAGCCATTTCGCCTAAATTTGAAATGATAGATAAGCGATCATTCATTATTGCTCCGAACTCCTCTGGTTCTACGGCAATAAGTAGGTCTATATCGCTATAAATATCTAGTGAGTTGTCAGCATATGAGCCCGAAACGGCAACACCGACAATTCTCGTGTCCTTTGCCAGCTTTGGCAGGCACTGTTCAATAAACTCTTGGTGAAGGGTAGGAAGTGAGCTTGGAAATTGCATGTTTAATTATTTAACTCTTACTGTTCATATTCACCAATTTCGAAATGGTGTCTGCAAGAATTTCAAACAGCATTATAGAATAATTGCATTGATGTGGTCTTTGCCATTCGTATGGTTACGTATGGCCTGCCTTGCAGGTGCATTGTCTTATAATGAGCGAATATGATTCCATATGATCGGGTACTTAACATCAAAAGATCGTGGGTCCCTGCGATGTTACATTTATTGCGGGTACGAACGGGCGCGATATTTCGTTAGTGATTGGCGCCGAAGAAATAATCAAAACACTCGCTCGACCGTTTCCTAATGGGTAGAGCAGAAACGGATGCTTCCCGCAGAGGCAACAAAAGAAGGTGGACGTTGGCGAACGTCCTGAACACCTTACCTGAAAGAGATCATGGATTATCTGTCGCCGCTGTCACCGGTTGAGTAGGTGATGTTTATGAAAGGCGCACAGGTGGGCGGTACGGAGTGCGGCAATAACTGGCTGGGCTATGTAATTGATCGAACGGTATGTCAATGAAAGGCTGGTGCCTGAGTTTGACCCACCAGCGATTGCACCTTATTCATTTTCTTGCTGATATGAGCTAACAGCAGGGCAGTAAGAATGGCTGCTTCCTTTTCACCGTATTCGGTTTCGCTCCTCACCAGATCCACTACCGCTTTATAAGTTCGTAGTTTCACCGGCTCATCACTGTCGCTGAACATAGCAGCGTGGGTGGCTTGCATAATGGCCATTTCAAACTCAATGCCCAGGATTTTTGTGTAGTTCCTGAGGTGTTTCTCACATTCTTTGCTTTTCATGGTGCTAATGGTTGCGGCGAGTTTGGTGTCTGGCAGTTGGAGCAGGTCGCGGGTTTTCATGGTTTGTTAAGCACTTCTTTTACAAATGTTGTCAGGTTGGGGTTGAGTTTAATGGATGCGCCCGGGAAAGCGAGTCTGGATCAGGGGGATACAAAAGAAACGGTACCATTTTATCGGTCTACCATCGCAGCGAAATGCGGCGAAGGTACGATTTGGTACCATTTATTAGGCTTAGGTTACAATCAAATTGAAACCTAAAATTTTTCCGATCAGTCTAACTCGTTGATTTCATTATCAAAATGGTCACTGTGAAATTCGTACCACATATCGATATCATAGACAGCTATTATCGTAAGTTACTGATTTCTCGCTGTCATAATAGTTTATTGCGCACTATAAATCACTTTCAGATACTATTAATTCATAGCGATTGTATACCGGATTGTATACCAAAAATAATAATCTATAAGTACGTTAGTTCTATATGACAATACAGTGCTTCAAACGGAAGCGAAAAACGGGCATTGCCTATATTTACCAGGTTTCTGTCAGGAAGGATCATTACACAGCCCGGGAGAGCTTATCATTTCCAGACAAGACTTCTGGCAAGACCTGGGCAAAGAAAGTTGAGGCTGAAATGTTGCGTCAGGCCGAGCAGGAAGAGCCTGAAGATTTGTCCACTAAAGCAAAAACAGGTGATATTACCCTTCAAAATTATCTGGAAATGTATCGTCAAAAGATGGCGTCGTTGCCAAAAGATCAGCAAATCAGTTATCGGGATACTCTTGCGATCAAGTTCTGGGAGCGCAGTTGGCTTGCAAAGAAACGCTCCAAAGAAATTTCCGATAAACATTTAATCAAGTTACTTGATGAACGTTTGGCAACGGTGACGCCTGCCACAAATCAGTTGTATGTTTCCGTTCTTCGTCGTGCAATTGATTGGCAGAAACGATTGGGTGTTTATTTCAAACGCTTTATTACTGAAGAAGTTATGAAAGAATTGTGGAAGCTAAAGCTGATTGGCAAATCAAAAGAGGATGATACCCGGCCAACGGAAGAGCAGGTTTATTTGCTCTATCAAGCATTTCTGGATGGTTACAATAAGCATTCTTCTCTCATTCCATATCATCATTTAATGTTGTTCAGTATTTACAGCAGTTTCCGGGAGGGAGAAATTTGCCGTATACGGCACAGTGATTTTGATATGGAAAATGGCCTTATTATTATTCGGGACAGAAAAGACCCGAAGAAAAAATACAGTAACCATCAGAAAGTGCCTATTTGCTCTGTGTGTCAGGAAATTATTGCACGACAGCCAAGGTTTGAAGGGGATGACCGGATATTTCCCTATAAGGCTCTGACGGTTTCTGTTAAATTCTCTGAACGCACCAAAGCACTGGGCTTTCCTGAGCTACGCTTTCACTCATTTCGCCACGATGGTATCTCCCGTTTCTTTGAGCAGGATATGTCGATACCAGAGGTTGCCCTGCGCAGTGGACACAAGACTTGGGACAACCTTCGGCGCTACACCCATTTGATTCATCGGAACCCGCCTGATTTATGGGGACGCTGTAAGGCGATTGAGGCGAAGTATTGGGCAGAAAATGAAGTCAGGAATACCCGGGTGCAAAAAAAGTTGCAGCAGCTAGTGTAGTGCGCCGTTCTTTTTGCTGCTTAAGCGGCAATTAGCTCGAACTACCTTCTCCAGTATGTCATTAGCCTTGGCTGTCCATATAAACGGCTTGGGCTTCTCGTTATGTT
>NZ_LUTV01000005.1:24660-52891 GCF_001646945.1 Endozoicomonas ascidiicola | reverse complement strand
ATCTGTTTGTTACGACCACCACGAGGAAGGTCTTTYTCTATTCCCCGAAAACCTTCAGCTACATAACGAACTCGCCAACGGCTTACTTGTCCCCGTTCGATATTTAATGCTTCCGCAATTTCAAGATTGGTTTTTCCAWCTGCAGCCAAAAGAATAATTTTAGAACGACGGGCAATGCGTACAGAGCTTTTATTTGACGACGATAGACGTTTTAGTAGTTTTTGTTCCTGTTCACGCAGGCTTATCTTGGCTGCGACTCTCATAGATAGTATCCGTCCTTAGATGCTCTTACCTATAATGGCACAGCGAGATTATTTATGTTGTATTAAATGCAGCTCACTACACTAGAGCCATCAGAGCATTTGCAAACAGCAAGGGATATTCGCAGGGGTATTGAGTCGAAAGCTATTGAAATCGACGAAATTGAAGATGCGATTAAAGAAGGAAGGTCATGATGCTTCCTGCGGCAGTGGAGATCGGGAGTCAAATGGTTTGTCTCCCGGTGTCTGAAATTAGCTTTCCTCATCCATATATTTATCAAGTACTTCATCAGCACCAATAAGCGGAATGATTCGCAAGATGACTTCTTCAAAAATACCTTTTTGCGCCTTAGTGATAAATTTGGCTTTCCTTTCTTTCCAACTTAATGTCTGAATCAGGTTGGTGGCAACTACTGACTTTTCATCCAGATTTTTGATTGGAACCTCAGTCGCGGCACCTCTAATACTGGTGCTTACCGGGCAGCAAATAAGCATGCTGGTTTTTTTATTGTAATCTTTGCTGGAGAGTACAAAAGCAGGTCTGTATTTGCCTATTTCTTTTCCACGGGTAGGCTCAAAATCCAGCCATATCAAATCATTCCGTTCTGGAATGTATGCTTTTTCTGTTTTCATTTATAGACCGAGTTCGGAAGATGTTGGAGTGGCTAACTCGTCAGCGTGTGCTTTTTCTGGCGTCATACCAGCCAAAAGGGATTCTTCAGTATAGGGCAGCTTAAACTTTTTCTTTTGTTGCTCAACTTTTTTGATGACGAGACCATCTTCAGTGACATCAACTGCTATCTTAGAGCCTGCTTTAAATTGAGGTATTTCTGCCATGGCTCCGGAAATCCTCAAGGCCAGACTGTTGCCCCATCGCTTGATTTCCCCTTCAACTCTCATGATATTACCCTCTCTTTGAATTGAGTATATACAATGTATACACAAAAGCAAGCTGTGCTAAACCAAAGTATGTCTATATCCCCTGAACTTTTTCCCATGTATTGCTGTAGGTCTCATGTCGAGAATCCAGATAGGCCGCTAAGTCTGAAAGCTTAACCATCATTGGCGACTTTTTACTGGAGGTCACCCGAACCACTGGCACCGGAAGATCCTGAGCGGCTGCAGCGATTTTGGTGCAGCGCTCACTCAAACCGAAAAACTCCTCACAAATTTCTTCCAGTCGTACATAAGGCTTTTCATATCGAGCATAAAGCAGGAGTTCTGTATTCATTTCAAGTTCCCTGAAATAACATCAATATCCGTATCAATGTGTTTACAGCATTGAGTTGTCGTCAGAATGGTCTGTTGGAGGCGAGAAGTCATAGGCACGTATTCGGTACCAGCGGCCTTCCTGAATAACCTCTATGCGGGTTGGCTCTTTCAAGTCTTCGGTTTCCCTCAGCAGTTGATAGGCGTCCACTGTCATTGCTGGGCAGGGAGTGTGACCAAACCGCTTAACCCACCAGATAACCGCTTTTTGTCGTGCATAGCCGCCATGCTGAAAACAAGCCCATTCACGTACTGTTTTCAGGCCGCAACGATAGAGCACCTGAACAGATGGTGGTTTGCCAAATTTTTCATGGATGCTGTAGACGACTTCATCCACTTCTAACCACTGAGGCTCGACCTGTGCAGAGAGCAGTGCTGCATCGGAGGCTACTGGGTCATGCTTTTCCCGTTCTGGAAACTCATACTGGCAGGCGGGACACACTCGCAAGCTTGCCAGTATGATTTCAAAGCACTCTGGGCATTCTTTGACGGGTGGAGCCCCAGTGCCTTCACCGACTTTAATGCTGCCGATGGTGATTTGATCAATCGGACCATGCCGCTCCACATTGCCTCCGTAATCCAGAACCAGACAATCCTGTTTGTCCGTCTCAGGGCTGACCCGTAAACCTCTACCCAATATCTGCACATAAAGGCCGGGAGATTTAGTGGCTCGGAGTAGAGCAATCAGGTCAGTACGTGGTGCATCGAAGCCAGTGGTTAATACTCCCTGACTGGTGAGAGCTTTGATGCGGCCATTTTTATAGTCAGCGAGAATACGTGCCCGCTCGTCTTTTGGTGTTTTACCAGTAACGCAGTCTGCACTAATACCAGCATCCAGCAGTAACTGTTTTACCTGTTGGGCATGTGCGATGCTGACGCAGAAGATCAACCAGGCATCTCGACCTTCGCCGTATTCAATAATTTCAGCTACGGCTTTTTCGGTAACGTCGTTTTCCTGCACAGCGGCTTCCATATCACTGCTTAGAAACTCACCCTGTCTGGTACGAACTCCCTTCAAATTGATTTTTTCTTTGCCGCCTTTGGAAGTGAGTGGTGATAGATAGCCATCGTCAATTAATCGCTGAATATCGGTTTCATAAACAATGTCACTGAACAGAGGGTTTTTACCCTGTGTCAGCAGCCCCTGCTTCATGCGATAGGGCGTTGCCGTAAAACCAATAATTTTCAGGTTCGGATTAATGACTTTTAAAGCAGCGATAAAACGGGCATACATCGACTCTGAACGCTCACTGTTCAGGGTATGCACTTCATCAATTAGCAACAGATCAACATGGCCAAGTTGCTCTGCCCGTTTATGAACACTCTGAATACTGGCAAACAGAACCTGTGCATCAGTATTACGTGAGCCAATGGCCGCAGAGTAAATACCGGTAGGCGCTTCTGGCCAGATCGCCACAAGCTTTTCCAGATTCTGCTCAATGATCTCCTTCACATGCGAGAGCATCAAAAATCGTTGCTCTGGCCATTGCTCGAGAACACTGCGAATAAAGTCAGCGATAATAATGGATTTGCCACCGCCGGTACTGACACAGACCAACGGGTTGCCTTCCGCCGAATTGAAGTACTGATAAATCGCTTCAATGGCTTCTTGCTGGTACCAGCGAAGTTTATAAGCCACTGATGCCACCTTTCATATCGTTAATGATTTTGCTGGCGATTCGTTCCACCCGTTTGCGATCAAAGTAAGTCATCTGGTGTTGGTAATGTTTCCCATCTCTCCATTCTGCTATTTGCTCTTGCACCTCTGCCATCAGGGCGCTGAGAATCCGTTCACAGAACAGAGGGCTAATATACGGCAGCTCATCATTAAAACTAATACGGACTATTTCGGAGGTGTCGTTATCAGTTTTCAGATCAATCCAGTTATCTGAATAATCGGCGGTACTGACACGCTTCAGTAGTTCAGCCATGGTCAGTCTCCTTGCTTTTGTTCTTGTCAGCATTGGCCACTACTGTGCCATTGAAGTTTTTTTTCAGTTCGTTCAGTTGGGTATCCGTCAGCAGGGCTTTATCTTCTACAGCCTGAATCTCTCTGGATGAAAACTGCTCCTGACCATCGCCCGTCATAAAAACCTCTCCGGTGGCTTTGAGTCTGTATTTAATCCAGAACTCACCACTGTCCAGAGGCTCAGCAAACGACTCCAGCAAATAAGGGTTATAAAGGTGCTCATCACAACCGGATTTCTGAACCTGTAATGGAATTTCCATATTGTGGCGAGCGCAGTGCCACTGCCCGGAGTTATCCGCGGAATCGACCGGGGTTGAATGCAGGCAGGTTCGACAATTCACGGCAGGTGTCTCCTGACCGTGACAGATACCATAATGGTCGCAAAATTTGCAGAGATACCAGCTCGGATCATCGCTGATTTTATTCAAAGGCCGGTCGCTGGTGATGATACATTCCGCACGAGTCACAGTGGCTTTGCCGATGTTTGCATCCAGTCGAATCCGCTCGCCGTAGAGCTCATCGGTATTCTTATTTACGGCAATATAAAAGGCTCTGGTCAACTGTGGGCTGGCTAGATACATATACACCTGCATCTGCACAAAATGTTCCGGTTTGGCTTCGGCGACACCTTTCTTGACCAGATGACTGAATGACTTCTCATTGTGGGTTTTCATCTCGATCAGATGCCAGGTTTTCGGAGCTTCAATAAAACCCTGACCGACACCATCCATTGAGCCACCAAAATGACCATGGCAGGCTGAGACTCTGAATTGCTCACCTATAGCGGGATCAGCCTCAAAGATTTTGATGCCAATACTTCGCAGGTCAGCCACGAAACGCTCTTCGGCCAGATGCCCGGTTTGAAACAGGCGCAATAATTGCCCGCTATGTTTAACCTCAGTACACCATCGAAAGGTATACCACAGCGCCCGTTCACAGGGGCGACCAATGATCGAACCGCCAAGGTGTGCCCGAAAGCCGTCGTCTTGATGATCTTCGTAATGCTTAACGATGGCTTTGATCGTTGTTTGCTGTGGTTCTGGAATATCCATACTCACGCACCGTTATTATTGATTTAGCCTCTAAAAAGTCAGGGGGCGAGCCCCCTTAGTAGCAGTGATTATTTCTGACCCCAGGGCGGCGCTGCTTGATGAGCTGCCACTGGAGTCTGAGGTTGAGGCGCAGCATAGGACGGTGTTTGCTGCTGTGGAACAGGAGCTCCCTGAACTGGCTGCCCCGCCACATTGATCCACTTTTTGACTTCATTCTTTGGGCCATAACCGGGGTCGTTCTTAACCACGACACGAATGCGGATAACCTGGTTCAGCAGTTGATCGGTATCACTGATCATCGGTTGGCTAATGGCGTGAGCAATGCGGCTGAGTTCCTTTCTACCAATCTCTTCTGCCTTCGGGCTTCTGTTTTCAACATTGTGCTGTGACCAGAGTTTCCGACTCTCGTATTGTCCTTCCATGATCGTATAGGTCAGCTTCACCATACGACCACCGGCCTTGGTATTTTCCAGCGATGCTTCGGTGATCATGGTGAGATACTCACCAGGAGGCAAAGTATCAAACTCATCGGTAGGATCATAATCACCAGCGTTAAAACCTAACTGTGCCATGGATAATCTCCTTATTGTTGGCTCGAGTTATGGGTCAGTGCGTCACTAAATGCCTGCCAGCTCAGAGGTATCTCTGCCGGCAGGCCATAGCGATTCTTGGCAACGAAACTCGGACGAGCTTCGGTATAGAGGTAGCGTTGACCCGTACTGATGCCACGGGTTTTCACTTTGTTAAAACCACCTTCTTCCTTTTCGATGACGGTCTTGTAATCAGCGAACAATACGCAGTCCACCGATTCTTGAATCAGATCACTGGCTCGTTTATGAAGCTTGATCTGGTAGCGGTCATAGCTGTCAGTAGTTGGGCTTTCAAAGCGTTTGATTTCCGAATGGGCAATCAGAATAAAGGCCATGCCTTTTTCATTGCGCAGTGCAAAGAGACCATCCAGCAGTTGTCGCCATAAATCCAATGCCAGCACAAACCCTTTGCCATAGCCGAAGTCGTCTATAGCTTGATACCGCTCACCCTTTGGACCCACATAGATATCGCAGAGATGCTGCCATACCAGTGGTTCGAGATGGTCCAGGCTATCAATGACCACGGTCTGATAGCTGTGCTCGGAGGTATAGAGAACGGCAAGGGCATCCAGTACATCCTGAAAGCTGGTCATCATGGGAAAGGCATCCACTTCCAACCTGCCCAGGCCATCTTCGGTCTGAATAAATACTGGGTTTGGCGCATTCGCTGCGAAGGTGGTTTTACCCACACCGGCAGGACCGTGCTCAACAATGCCAGGCGCTTTGATGCCGGTTGAACGACTGATGGATTCCAGAGAGATAGCCATTATTGCACCTCCAGTCGTTCAAATTTAATAGCTGTCTTTTTGGGCTTGGTAGTGATGGCTTCGGCGATCAGGTTATAGCTGGCTCGATCAAGACCCTGCAGGCTTTTAAGCTGACGGGTATCAATCTCCAGTTTGCTGCGGACAACCTTTGCCGCGACACTTTCCGGGATTCGATTTTTCACCTGATGCCACTTGTCAGTATCCAGTGTCCGGGTAAAGCCAGCGACGGTGGTGACTTTGTAATAGTCTCCCTTGGTGGAATAGCTGCCCTCGTCTTTAACACCCACGAGTTCGCATAACTGCTGCTCAATAGCGAGGCGATAATCCTTTGTCTGCTGCTCGGATTGTTTGGCTTGTTCTAACTCGTAGGCGAGTTGATCCAGCCGTGAAGCATGGTTGCTTTCGGTCATGGCAATTCCTTTTGCTGTGGTGGGTTGTGGTTAACCGACAGGTTTCAGGTAATGGTTCAGATCATTAAGGCAGGTGATCTCCACATGGCCAGTTTTGTCGGTGAGGTCAATCAACAGATTGTTGATATGAAAAACGTCTGGAATAACGGGGTCTGTCTTGGATTCTGTTTGCTGAACGAGATGACTGTTCAGGCAAACGATAGTATGTAGGAGTGTGGTGCGTGCGGTTTCTGCCTTGCTTCTTAACGACTTGGCCTGCTGCTCCAATTGGCTGGCTTGACCTTCGAGTGAAACTACTTCACTGGCTACATCCTCAATAATCTTTCCCTGAGTCATGAGGTCCATGTTGTCTGTCGTCCAAATTGTTATTTGAATTTTTAAACAACAGATTGCTCTCATGGAATATGAGTGTCAAATATTTTTTGAATAATTTCGACAAAAGGCTGGATTAAGATGGAAAGGCGCTACAACCAGCGCCTATTTTTTGCAGGATTGGTAAATGCCAATCAGAGTACCGAGATAGTTATCACGAACCACTTCGACGGGCTGGAATCGAGGATTTGAGAAAACCAGCATCGCCTTTCCATTCAACTCTTCGAAGATGCCCAGTACCGGGGTGGTGTCGTTAAACAGTGCAATGGCGCCAAGTTCCAATGTGACTTTCGGATCAATAAAAATATTCGCTTGCTGTGGAATTGTAATGGCAGGCGTGCCGCAGCTGTCCATGGAGCTGCCTTTGGTTTTTAGGGAAAAGGTCAGATCGCTGCACTCGTCAGGGCAATAAACCCAAGGCGCATTGCCCGGTGTCATCTGGTTCAGTACATAATCCGTCACTTCTGTTTCATCCAGTAGCGGAACGGCTTTGCCTGTTGGGGTTTCACGACTGATGCCGGTTGCCAGATAATCCTGGGAAACTCCGAGAACGGAAGCAATTTTGTATTGCACCATTGTTTCATTGTTTTCGCTCAAGTCCATTTTTGCGCCTAACCAAACGGACACTGCCGAGCGAGTCACCCCAAGCCGGTTAGCCAGTTCGCTCTGGGATATCTTCTGTTTGGCTAATAAAATTTTAGTGCGCTCTTTCCAATCCATGAGTCTGCTTCTGTCGTTAATTTCCGTTTTTTTATTATTCGACTTTTAGCAAGCATTTACCAGCTTGCTAAAGTTTCACGTGTTTTATGTAATTCGACAAATTTGACATCTGGTGCAGAGAAAGAACAGACTGAAAAACCGCCATATGGATAACCAAACGATAGGAGGCCTTATGGATGAGGCAGATATCGCCAGTGACTATCAGCGGCGTGAGATGGACACGCTACTGAGTCATCGCCAGAAAAAACAAACATTAACGGTCAAAGATTCTGCGGATTGTTGCGAAGAGTGTGGTTTTGAAATTCCCTCTGAACGACAAGTTGCTGTGCCGGGTTGTTCGTTATGCATTTTGTGCGCAACAAGACTTGAACAAACCAGTTAACGAGAGGGCAAGCATGGAAGCGATTTTACCCAATACGACGGCGGAAGCCTGGAAGCTGAATGAAGCAGGGCTGTCGATTGTGCCTCTGGGTTCTCCTTTTGAAACACCTCCAGAGTGGTTTGTTGAGGGCAGGTGTTCTGGTGATATTGAGAAAGCTCGAGTGGAGTGGCCTAAAGCACCTCGGCTGCGGTGGAAGCAATATCAGGAAACGGCTCCGGAAGACGATGTGATTGAGCAGTGGACGACCCTTTATCCCCATGCCAACTGGGCGATCGTCACAGGCTACGGCGTTGTGGTGGTTGATGCAGACAGTGCAGAGGCGGTGCAGTTTATCGAGAATGGTGGCATTACCCGAACCCCGTTAAAAGCGGTCACTAGCAAGGGCAAGCACTACTATTTTCAGGTCAATCCGGAGTATCCCGTTCACAACTCCGTGCGTAAGAACAAAATCGATTTACGTGGGATTGGTGGGTATGTGGTCGCGCCCGGCAGCACCCATGCGGATGGCACATTGTATCGCTGGGAAACCGATGGCTACATGAATATTGGCGACACCCATGACCTCCTCATGCTGACACCCGACGACATTGCTGCAATTAATGGTTTCAATGGCCAATCGTTAGAAGACAAACCGGCAGGCAACCTTGGGTTTTCAACGGATCAATACCCTTTACCTCACGATGGCAGCAATCTGGCAGAAGGTCAGGGGCGAAATAACGCAGCGGCGAGCATGGCGGGGCAGCTGATTCGTCAGAACTATTCGTTAATGGATATCAAAAAGATTCTGGACCAGTGGAATCAATCCAACACGCCGCCGCTCTCATCGTCAGAACTGAATACCACCATTGCCAGTATTGTTCGCACCCACGGTAATAATCATCCGGGGTCAGGGATAATGATTGAGCCCCAATCACCTGCGCGGCAGTTTGCTTTCAGTCATGTAAAAGAGCTGGTCAGAGGCGTTCGTCCTATTAACTGGCTGATTAAAGGTTTTCTGGAAACCGACAGTCTGTCGTTAATGTTCGGCGAGCCCGCCTGCGGTAAATCCTTTTCTGCTATCGATCTGGCCTGTTGTGTAGCAACCGGCAAGGAGTGGCATGGCAAAGCGGTAAAACGACCCGGCTCTGTCTTCTATATCGCTGGCGAAGGGTTTAACGGCTTATCCCGTCGTTTAATGGCCTGGCAGGTTTCCCACGGTTACAACCTGAGAAATGCGCCTTTATACGTCAGTCAGTGTTCAGCGTCTCTCACGGATTTGGGTAATGCCCGGATGGTCAGCGAGAGCATTCAACAAATTGTTGAAGAAACCGGAGGCGTCATTCCCTCCCTGATCGTGATCGATACCCTCGCTAGAAACTTCGGTGCGGCCGACGAAAACGCCACCAAAGAGATGAATACCTTTATCAATCACATTGATCAGCTGTTGCGCTCGAAATACGAATGCTGCGTGCTGATCGTTCATCACACCGGAGTCGGCAGCAAAGACCGAGCCCGTGGCAACAGTGCCCTGAAAGGTGCCTTGGATGCCGAGTATGCGGTGGTGAAATCCGGTGACGAGGTCAAGATTTCTGCTAAGAAAATGAAAGATGCGGATGAGCCGGAACCCATGCATTTTTTCTTTGAGTCGGTGCGGCTGCCCTTTGCGGATGAGGATGGCGAGCAGCAATACAGCTGCGTGTTAAAGCACCTTGACCCTGATGCTGTGGAGCAAATGAAAACGTCCAAAGAGCTGGGCACTGCTCAGAAAAGGGTACTGGATATTCTGCATGGCTTGATCACCAAAGCGCGGTCGAACCTGGAGCGTGGTGGGCGTGATCCGAATCTGGCGCGCATTGAAGCCAAAGATCTGCGGAATGAGTGCGTAAAGATCGAGGCAGTGGTGGGCAGGAATAACTGGAGCCGGACATTTACGACGCTGGTTGAGAAAGAGCTGATTATTCAGGACGGTTTGTTTGTCAGTCTGTCTGATCAATACGACAACTTGAAAAATGAGGTGATTAACTGAATGAACGGTTCTAAAAAACGCCTCACTTGTCCGGTGAGGACACAACGCTGTCTGTTATGCCTCACCTTACCCCATAACTGCTTGATGAGTATGAGTAATTATCGGAATGAGCTTGTTCCTTTTCTCGTCCTCACTCACTCCACCACCCTAAGGGGTGGAGGGATGAGAGACATCAGAGGAAAGCTTGGAAATTGGGTTGAGGTTTTATAGATCACTGACTGATTCAAGGATGAAGCAGATGAGCATCATTATTGGTATTGATCCGGGGCTTAAAGGCGGCATTGCGGTTCTTGAAAGTGACAGCAAGAAAATCATTCGACTGGATGATATGCCGGTGTCGCCTGATGGGAAAAAGCAAAAAGTGAACGGCTACGGTCTATTAAAAATATTTGGAGGCTTTACCCGAGATACGGTGGAAATGGTCTATCTGGAACGGGTTGGTGCAAGACCAGGGCAGGGTGTTGTTTCCATGTTCAGTTTTGGTCGTTCCTATGGAGCTGTTGAAGCGACAGTCAGCTTGTTGGGGCTTCCGCTAACTTATGTCACTCCGCAATCTTGGAAGCGCAGAGCTGGTTTGGTAGGCGCAGAAAAAGATGCCAGTCGTGGCAAGGTGCTGGATTTATACCCGGATGCGGATGTTGCCCGCAAAAAAGACAATGGTCGTGCGGATGCTGTGTTGATTGCCAGGTATGGGGAGTCAGCATGAAATTTCACTCAGCGAGGCAGGCTATTCATGATGCGTATGCGATTCACATGAGAAGCAAAGGGTTTGAAGTCAACTTGGCTGCTGCCGTTTCCCAGTTAGATGCGTTGAAGGAGCTTTCAGCCATGCATCGAAAGCTGGGACGTATGTCAGAAGAGACGCCTACACAGAAACGACAGAAAGCAGTGTTTCAGAGGAAGATAGAGCAATACGCTCCAGTCAGTTTTGCTCACGGTGATCGTTCTACCAAAATGGATGTTGATCAATTGATTTGGGATAGCAAGGATGCAGCAAAAGTGATTGCTGTCGTTGAAAAGTTTCCGGCGCACCTTAAAGCTTGGTGCTACTGGTGTTATTCGCCGTTGGGAGATACCAATCAGGGTTGGTTTAAACAGATAGATGCAGAGGCAGAGATTAGAAAGTGTCTGAACAAAGCAAACGAACTTTCAGGCTTAGCATCAGGTTTACCTGGTCGTATTGCACGCTGCAAGACGGAAGTACGCAGGGCTGAGTTGTCTGCCATGGATACGAATGAGTTAATGGAACAGGCTGCTGACCTTGAAGAGAAAGCTATTAGATTGACCCGAGTTCATAAACAAATGCTTCAGCACCATAGCTATTGTGCACCATTCTGGAATTGGCTAGATAAACGAATTACTGAGAATGCTCCTCGAAAAATTAGGCAGAAGACACTGATCAATGTACACAATGTGTGTCGTGCATCTGTGTATAACTATCGTCATCAGGTGGTGACCGGGATTCAAAAGCCGTTGATGAGTCGGAAGGTGGTTTGTGAAATGTTTGGGGTGCCTTCTACTAACTTTGAAGGCTCTTATCGTCCATGGGTTTCATGGAGTTCTATTGTTTGTGATGAGCTGGATAAAACAGCATTGCCAGCAGTCGCGAAAAAACTTGAGTTGTTTTAACTCCACTTAGCATTTAATTTATGTTCATCATTGACGGGCAAATCTGGGGGGCTTTGCTGGTGGCTAGTATCAATTTTTCAGAGCAAAACAGTGGACGATCTATTCTATGGGGACTCAGTACAGAGACCTATCTGGTTGTCCATATAGAAGAAGCTCGCAATGGATTAGCATGTAATTGTATTTGTCCTGGCTGCAAACACCCTCTGATTGCAGTTCAGAATGGAGATATTACAAAGCACTTCAGACATGCCCCAGACTTGGAAACCAAAGAGAGTCGCCCATGTGCTAACCCTAGCGGTATATTTGAAACCCTAACTCATTTGTGGGCCAAGCAATATATTCAAAGAAGTAAAAAGATATTCCTTCCTGCTACATGTATTTCTCGTCCTCCTGATGACGATGGTTGTGAATACAACCCCTATGAGAGACAGCCTGCGCAAGAAATGGTTTTTGACCGAGTTGAGCTAGAAGTGAGCATGGATAAATTCAGACCCGACTGCGTGGGATACAAAGATGGCAAACGCCTCCTGATTGAAGTGTATGTTAATCATCAAGTGGATGAGGAAAAACTGAGCAAAGTCACAGCAAACAAAGAGCCTATGGTTGAAATTTGCTTGAACAACCCTTGTACAGAAGAAAGTGAGGAAAGAATAAAAAAACTGTTGGACTCACCTCGCTATTCTCGCTGGGTTTACCATCCCAATCTGGAAAAACATAGAAATAAAGCCGAAGAATATTTTGATCAACAACGGCAAGAATGGGATGCCAAAAAACTCAAGGAACACAGAGAACAGGTAGTAAAGCGCAGGACGGCAGAAAGAAAGTTGAAGTTTACAGAGCAGGTTAGAAGTGAGCTTAGTAAAATAGAAAATCGACTACGTAAAGAGTCAGCTACAGAAGCAAAAGAGCATATGCAAAAGCTAACTGCAGACACTCTGGCTACAGAACAGGAGTTTATTAGAATTGCCAAAAAGCTAGATGCTTTATATAGAGTTACATACAAAAAGCACCGTCGATATAAAAGCCTTTCAGATTCAGCAGAAGATACTCTTCGAGAAAGGAAGAATAATTATTACGATGAGGTCATTAATCGATGCCAACGTATTAATTTAAAAGATATGGAAAGATATAAACAACAGATTTCGCGTGTTGTCGAAGCATCTCTACCTCCTATAGAAAGTGATCAATGGGCTTACGTAGACAATGAAATCGAAGATAAAAATTCATTAGCCTACTTGCTTCGTGGTAACTTGTAAAAAAGGTAAAAAACTAGACACAGTTGCATAAAACATCTGTTTCAGTACATAATTCCCACTATCGAAAACCTCACCCAGGAATGGCGTGGGGTTTTTTATTGCCCAAAATCCCCTCTGTGCAGGACGCACCATGACTGACCTCTCCGACCGTCTGGATCGCATTGATGTGAAACTGGACAAGCTGAGTGAGGCTATATCCCAACTTGCCAGGATTGAAGAGCGAATCTCCCACCAGAACGACAATATGCACCAGCTGGATGCGAAACTCAGCGATATGGAATCCAGAATCAGAACCCTTGAGCTGCAAGGTAGCTCTCGAGGTGTTTTGCTGGCTGGTATTGAGCGGTTTGGCTGGATTGTTATCTCTGCGCTCATTGGTTTGGCAGCTTACTTCTTTAGGAAGTGAATACATGATTCCAAGGACGAAAACCAATTACATCGTGATTCACTGCTCAGCGACTCGTGCTGACCAGCATATCAATACAGACGATATCCGTCGCTGGCATATGAACGACAACGGATGGTCGGATATTGGCTATCACTGGGTTATTGAGCGAGATGGTTCTGTTCAGCAAGGTCGTGATGTTGACGTACAAGGCGCTCATGTTCGGGGTCATAACCATGAATCTGTTGGTATTTGCATGGTTGGAGGTATGGCTGAGAATGGCGAACCTGAAGACAACTTCACTTCTGAACAGTGGTTGGCTCTGGAAATGCTGATCGAATCTCTGGAGCTTCGTTATCCAGAAGTCCAAGTAGTTGGCCACTACTTCTTTACCCCTTACAAGACCTGTCCGAACTTTATCGTTGAGGACTGGTTGGAGTCGATCCAATGAGTTTTGCTGCAGCTATCCCTATTGTTGGCAAGATCATAGAGCGAGTGATTCCCGATCCGGGTAAAGCAGCAGAAGCCAAGAATCAGCTGGTTGAACTGGCAGTCAATGGCGAGCTGGATGAATTGGCTCAACGTGCCGGAGTAATCAACACCGAAGCCACAGGCGAAAGTTGGTTACAGCGTAACTGGCGCCCAATCGTCATGTTGGTGTTTACCGTGCTGATCGTTGCCCGTTGGTTAGGCTGGTCAGCTCCGGATTTATCAGAAGCAGTTGAACTTAAGCTGTTCTCCATCGTTCAGATTGGCATCGGTGGTTACATTGCCAGCCGGGGTATTGAGAAAGTGGCAGACAAGATAAGGCGCTAAGGAATGGCTGCTAAAAAATACAAAATGATGGATCTCAAGGTGAATGACCTGATCCCTTACGTGAACAACTCACGGGTTCACGATGAAGAACAGATTATTCAGATTTGTTCGTCTAAACCAAAACTCACTTGAAACCATCGGTTTTATTTTGGTTTTGGCTTAACCGGTTTTCTGAGCACCTCTTCCTCCTCGTCAAGAGACGTCTTGGTATGGAGTCTGTCGGCTAACTCGACTGGTTTTTGGTTAATCTGCACGCAGAAGGCTTTGACATTCTTCACCAGTTCATCTTGGGTGCTATGACAATAATGATAAGTTACCTCCTCTCTCAACCAACGCCAAAGAGCCTCAACTGGCATAAAATCAGGACTGTACGGAGGTAGCCAGACTAGCTCTATTTTTAGATTTTTTGCAGCCTCGCAGACGTCAAATGACCGATGATAGGACGCACCATCCCAAATAACAGTAATTTGTCGTTCAAGATTCTCCTGTCGAATACGCTCCAGAACATTCACAGTATGTTGTGAATTGCCTTTGGGGTATGGCCAAATCCTAACCTGGCCCTCGTTGTAGTAATAAATCCCGTAAAACGTGACTTTGGATAGCCCTGGAGAGCAAGAAGACACAAAGAGTCTACCGCCTTTAGCTGACCACCCACTACCGATATCCGTATCCTGATGAATGTGCGCTTCGTCAATATAAACGATCAGTTTTTCTTGCCTGGTTGCCTGCTGAAGTAACGGCTCAAGCTGCTTCAGATAGTCTGCTCTTTTTTCAGGATCGGCACGATTCAGGAGCTTCTTCGCCTTTTTCCAGGAGATATTATTCCTTTTCAAAACACGGCGAATAGTTTCCCGGGAGCAAGTAAAGCTCCATTTCACCTTGCACCAGTTTACTAACCTTTTAAGAGTCCAGCGAGGGAGTGACGACTTTTCAGCATTTGCAGCGGCTTCAGCCGAACGGTGGATGGCTTGAGTGATGATTGAGGTAACGGTTAGACAAAAGGGGGGTGCCCGCCTGTACGCTTATACTGGAGAGCTTTTGGGCCGAATTCATTATAAGCTTTGATCCATTTCCACAAGGTGTGTGTTGCGCGTTTGGTGCTGAAGGCCACCTGTGAAGCGGATTGCTCACAACAGACTTGATAAAGGGCCATAAAGCGTTCGCGCGTCCTATGGTGAGGTTCTGATAATCCAGATTGATAGAGGCATTCTGGGGATTGATTCCATTTATCGTGTAGGACTTTAAGCATGAATCGAATAGTTATGGCAAAAAATGATCTGTAATTATACGTCTTGAATCGTTTTTCGTTTCATGCTTTGGATCAATTTATCTGCTCATTTAGAACCGTATGTTTCAAATGAGTTTTGGTTTATCAAAGAGTTTGGCTTTACCAATCCGGTTCTGATTGATGAGGATAATGGGATTATTGCTGGTCATGGTCGTTTGATGGCAGCAAAGAAGCTAAATCTCAAAACCGTTCCCTGCATTGTACTGGCCGGTCTTACCGACGCTCAGAAGAAAGCCTATGTTATTGCAGATAACTCTATCGCTCTGAACAGTACCTGGGATATGGAAAAGCTGTCTCTGGAGGTTGAAGCACTTCAAACCGATGATTTTGATTTGAATATGCTCGGTTTTAATGATGAGTTTGTAGTGACATTGCTTGAGTTCAATGCACCGACTGAACCCGCCCATGATAGCCCTGCTGAATTTAAAGAAGTGAAAGAAAAAGCACTGGCTCACACTTGCCCAAAGTGCGGTTATGAATTCGATTAAGTATCAAACCCCGACAGTTGCCACGATTAAGCGACAGGCCAAGAAGTCTCTTCCTGCTTTCGAAGTAGTGAGCCTGTTTGCCGGAGGTGGAGGCAGCTCAACGGGCTATCGAATGGCGGGTGGTAAAGTACTGGCCATTAATGAGTTTGTAGAAGAGGCTCGCAAAACCTACAAAGCCAACTGGCCGGATACCCATATTTTTTCGGACGACGTTCGTCAGTTAACCGGGCAGATGATACTTGATCAACTGGTGTTAAAGCCTGGGGAGCTGGATATCCTTGACGGCTCGCCTCCTTGTTCTGCCTTTTCAACCGCTGGCAAACGTGACAAAAACTGGGGCAAGGCAAAAAAATACAGCGATACCAGTCAGGAGAATGTAGAGGATCTGTTCTTTGAATACATTCGCATTCTTCAGGAAATAAAGCCCAAGGTGTTTGTTGCTGAGAATGTAGCGGGGTTACGAATTGGCACTGCCAAAGGCTATCTGAACCAGATTCTCACCAAACTGAAGTTGTCTGGTTATCATGTGGAATGTCGACAATTAGATGCCCGATTTCTGGGTGTTCCTCAAACTCGAAACCGACTTATCTTTGTCGGTGTCCGGAACGATCTGTTTATGCCATCGATGGCGGGCAGGCTTCACCCCAAGCCCTTTGATTATGTCGTACCGCTCAGATCAGCCATTGTTTAGAATTATCGGACAGTGATCGTCAGTTTACTGATATTAGTCAGCTGGCGACGTATCGACTCCTGAAAACCCTGAACCCAGGGGAGCAGCATAAAAAAAGGTTCAATCTGATAAAGGCTCATCCCAATAAACCTTCTGGCTGTATTACGGCATCCTCTGGCGCAAGGGGAACGGCTGCAGTCCACCACTGGAATAACCGGATGTTCAGTGTTGCAGAAGTGAAGCGGATTATGTCGATACCGGATGATTATATTCTGACCGGTAATGACACCAAGAAGATTGAACGACTGGGTAGAATGGTGCCACCCCTGATGATGAAAGCGGTGGCTGAGAATATCCTTGAGGTGGTTCTTAATGCACATTCCAGCCAACTGGACCTTTGATAATCCAGATATCGCAGCCAACTTCGATCACCACGTTATCGAGCAGTTGCCCTGGTATCCTATGGCTACCGATTTAATCTGCCATCTGGCTCGCTGTTTTCTTCAGGATAATGCGGTGCTGGTAGATCTTGGTTGCTCAACTGGAATGATTACCCGCAAGCTGGCTGATGTCATAAAGGATCGAAATATTGAGGCTGTCTCGATCGATAATTCAAAAGAGATGATCGACAGTTTTCAAGGCGTTGGTGAGGTCTTCCAAGGCGATATGATGAGCTTGGATCTTTATCCGAACTTTGACGTCTGTGTGTTGTGTCTCTCGTTAATGTTTACTGAAGTGTCGAAGAGAAAGCAGTTTCTGAGAGGGCTTGCGGATAAGACCAAGGCCGGTGGTGTCATCATCATTCTTGATAAAATCGAACCGCCAGCAGGTTATCTGGGTACTTGCATCAACCGGATGAGTATCAAGAATAAGTATGAAGGGGGCGTTGAGGCTAAGGCGATTATTGATAAGGAACTGTCACTCTGTGGCGCTCAGCGTCCGGCAACAGAAGGACTCTTTGATCAGTTTGGCCTGCAGTTCCAGCCATTCTTTCGAGTCGGGGATTTTGTTGGCTATATCTGGGAGGCCAGAGAAACAGCGAGGGACCCTAGAGGCCATTCGTAGCTGCGGGGGCGAGAAGGCGCGGATTTGCGTTAGTGTTAGTGCTGAAAACGAGGTATACATCCGGTATACAATTGAGCATTAACTCACTGACCGGCATACAAAAACATGGGTTTCAAAATGATGTGGCAGGTATGCATTTCTGCGCATAGATACGAGCCATCCTTGGCTGGCAAGTTACTGCCGTTTCTTCAGCCACTGCTGAATGCTTTGTTCCCTTGGGATTTGTTGATGTAGCCAATCATCAATCAACTGCTCTACCAATGTCTGAAACTGTTTATCATCCGGAAACTCCCAAGGCTCAAACTCCGGGTGCTGCTCACACAGTTCAATCCAGAGCTGAGCTGCCAGCATTTCAGAAACCTCATAATCAAAAACGCCGGGGAAACCTTCTACTTCATTTTTGGCGTGTTCGATCTCACTGATGATCTGGCTATAGCGGCACAGGTTATGGATCAGCTCAAGTTCTCCATCGCCAAAGAGTTCTGCTGGTGATCTTTGCTGCTTTCCCAAACGCTCAATAACGCCGGTACAGAAATAATAGTGAGTCACTAATTGTTCGTTATTCATTCTTCCTCCTGATCAATGTTTTTAGCGAGTTATCTATATAGTGTGAACTTTCTTAAATAGCGAAAGCGGCTAAAAAATAGGCAGTTAATGCCATTCTGTCGGGTAACACGCTATGGCTTTAATTTCTCAGGCAGAGTTCGCAAGACAGCAAGGGTTTACCAGAGGCTATGTCACCAAACTGATCAAAAAGGGCATTGTGAAACTCCAGCATGGCAAAGTGGATTCGGTACAGGCTGAACAAGCACTGAAAGCGAATGCCGATCCGGTGACGTTAATTCGTTCGGATCAAACGACAGAAACACTGCCCGGTCAGCAGGGTGCTGTGGATTTTGTGACTGCCCGTACCATGCGGGAAGCCTTCAAAGCAAAGATGGCCAAGCTGGAGTACGAGGAGAAAAGCGGAACACTTACGGATGCCGCCAAGGTAAAGCAGGATGCGTTTAAGGCAGGGCGGATTATTCGGGATGAACTGCTGGCTATACCTGATCGAATGGCGGATGTGCTGGCAGCAGAGGATGATCCTAAAAAAGTCGCAGAACACCTTCAGGGAGAGTTGGCGGCAATACTCAATGGGTTGGTCAAACAACAGACAAAATAAAGCCCCGATCAACGGGGCTATAATTTCAGTAATGTCAGTTTGTTATTTTTATTGTCTGACTCTGGCCTTTCCGTAGCCAATGTTCCTTCCTGGAACTGATTCTTAGCTTTGCTTACACCTTACACTAACCATATTACGTGCCAACTTTTACTAATCGCCGGTTCCCAAGGGCTAAGGTAAACCTTCGTCGTTTACAGAGTATTTAGATTTGAGTAGCTGTTACCTCGACGTGTCACGGATATAAACAAACAACTGTATGAATAGCCCTTATTTTTCAGGCTTTTTTGCTGGTTTGAAGCCAGATACTCGCCTGACGGTTTCCGAATGGGCAGATCAAAAACGGATGCTTCCCGCAAAGGCAACAAAAGAAGCCGGACGTTGGCGAACGTCCCGAACGCCTTATCTGAAAGAGATTATGGATTGCCTGTCACCATCGTCTCCTGTTGAGCAAGTGGTGTTTATGAAAGGCGCACAGGTGGGCGGTACGGAATGCGGCAATAACTGGTTGGGCTATGTGATTGACCATACTCCTGGTCCCATGATGTATGTGCTGCCAACGTTAGATATGGCCAAGCGAACCTCGAAGCAGCGTATCGCTCCGATGATTGATGAAATGCCGGATCTTCGGGAAAAAGTAAAAGACCCGAGAAGCCGGGACAGTGGAAATACGTTGCTGACCAAAGAGTTTCCCAATGGTGTTCTGATCTTTACCGGGGCGAACTCAGCGGCAGGGCTTCGCTCAATGCCAGCCCGATTCCTGTTTATGGATGAGGTGGATGCCTACGACGATGACGTGGATGGTGAAGGTAGCCCGATCAATCTGGCAATAAAGCGAACCGCTACCTTTAGCCGTAACCGCAAAATCCTGATGGTCAGCACGCCCAACATCGCAGAGACCAGCAAAATCGAAGCGGCATATGAGGCCAGCGATAAACGACGGTATCTGGTTCCTTGTAATGGCTGTGGGCACTTCCAGCCAATTGTATGGGCGCAGATTATATTTGATGATCACGATCCGGCAACTTCCCGTTTTGAGTGTGTCCAGTGTGGACATAAACATTACGAAAAGGATAAGCCCAAACTATTGAATAATGGTCATTGGCAGGCTGAAGAAGAGAAGAGCAGCAAAGTCGCAGGTTTTCATCTGAGCTCACTTTACAGCCCTAACGGTTGGTACAGCTGGCAGAATGCCGTTGAAGATTTTTTAACGGCAAAGAGTAATCCTATTCAGTTTAAAGACTGGACGAATACGGTTCTTGGTGAAACATGGACGGAGAGAGGCGAAACCGTTGAACACACCTTACTTTATCAGCGAAGGGAGCATTACCCGGCTGAAGTGCCATGGTGGGTTGAAATTCTGACTGTTGGCTGTGATGTGCAGGATGATCGCTTTGAATTTGAAGTCACTGGCTGGGGAGCTGGTGAAGAAAGCTGGTCTATCGATTACATCCGGCTCTACGGCGATCTATCTCGCCAAGGTATTTGGGATGCGCTGGCGGATATGCTCCACAAAACTTATACCCGGCAGGATGGCACCAAGATGAATGTGGCGCAGGTCTGTATTGACTCTGGTGGCCACTACACCGATGAAGTGTATGCATTCTGTCGTAAGCAAGGTGCTGATTGGGCAATCCCGGTTAAAGGCTCATCTCAGGCTGGTAAGCCAATCGCCACTTTCCCCAAAACCAAAAATAAGAAAGGGATTTATCTGACGTTGGTTGGTACTGATACCGCCAAAGAACTGATTTATCAGCGTTATCGAATTCTGGAACCCGGTCAGGGCTATTGTCACTGGCCAATCAAAGACTGTTTTGATGAAGACTATTTCAAGCAAGCCACAGCAGAAGAGAAAATGAAGAAATACCGGCTCGGTGTCCCTTACTTTACTTGGGATGCCAAGAACCGGAGAAACGAAGCGTTGGATTGCCGGGTTTACTCACTGACGGCTATACGCATTCTGCAACAACACCGGGGCATTAATCTGGACTTGTTGGCGAAAAGTCGTCCAGCACCAGAAGCGATTCCTGATCCAGAATCAGAAGACACTAGCAGCAAACCCAAAGCAATGCGGCGATCTTCCCGCAGTTCATACCTTCAGAGATAACCACCATGATCACCGAAGCAGAATATCAGGCTCTGAAACGGGCAGTGTTGCTGCGTGAGACGCGCACTGTGGAATTTGAAGGGCGCAAAGTGGAATACAGCAGCTTTGGTGAAATGGAAAGACGACTGCAGGCCATTGAGCGTGAATTGATGAAGCAGCAAAAGCGTCCACGGCAGTATGGTATCTATTCATCAAAGGGAGTTTGAGCGTGGGATTGCTCACCAATCTTGTCCGTCGATTTATAAACTCGGCTTATACCGCCGCAGGTATGGGGCGCCGTACCAAAAGCTGGTATGCACCAGGGCTATCACCCAATACGGCACTGACCGCCGATCTTTCCAAACTGATTAACCGTTCCCGGGCAGCGATCCGTAATGATCCCTGGGCAAGTAGTGGCATAGAGAAGCTGGTCAGTAATGTCATTGGTCGTGGTATCACACCCAAGTCATTAGTGGATAACGATGCGTTACGAGAGCAACTGCAAAACCTGTTTCTGCAATGGTCGGATGAATCCGATGCGGATGGTCTGCTGAGTTTCACCGGCCAGCAATCGTTGATTACCCGCTCCATGTTTGAAGGTGGTGAGTGTTTTGTCCGGTTTCGTCCTCGCAGGCCAGAAGATGGTTTGACAATTCCGCTACAGCTTCAGGTATTGGAATCGGAATTCGTACCCATCAGCTACAACGAAGCGTTAGACAATGGTCATGTAATTAAAGCGGGCATTGAGTTCAATAAGCTGGGCAAGCGGGTTGCCTATTACGTTCACCGGGAGCACCCGGCAGAATTTGCTTTCGACAGTACTCAACTGGTTCGGATCAAAGCAGAAAATGTGCTGCACATATTTGAAGCCCTGCGTCCCGGTCAACTTCGAGGTCAACCACTACTGACTCAAGTATTAGTCCGACTCTAAACCAAAACTCATTTGAAACATACGGTTCTAAATGAGCAGATAAATTGATCCAAAGCATGAAACGAAAAACGATTCAAGACGTATAATTACAGATCATTTTTTGCCATAACTATTCGATTCATGCTTAAAGTCCTACACGATAAATGGAATCAATCCCCAGAATGCCTCTATCAATCTGGATTATCAGAACCTCACCATAGGACGCGCGAACGCTTTATGGCCCTTTATCAAGTCTGTTGTGAGCAATCCGCTTCACAGGTGGCCTTCAGCACCAAACGCGCAACACACACCTTGTGGAAATGGATCAAAGCTTATAATGAATTCGGCCCAAAAGCTCTCCAGTATAAGCGTACAGGCGGGCACCCCCCTTTTGTCTAACCGTTACCTCAATCATCACTCAAGCCATCCACCGTTCGGCTGAAGCCGCTGCAAATGCTGAAAAGTCGTCACTCCCTCGCTGGACTCTTAAAAGGTTAGTAAACTGGTGCAAGGTGAAATGGAGCTTTACTTGCTCCCGGGAAACTATTCGCCGTGTTTTGAAAAGGAATAATATCTCCTGGAAAAAGGCGAAGAAGCTCCTGAATCGTGCCGATCCTGAAAAAAGAGCAGGCTATCTGAAGCAGCTTGAGCCGTTACTTCAGCAGGCAACCAGGCAAGAAAAACTGATCGTTTATATTGACGAAGCGCACATTCATCAGGATACGGATATCGGTAGTGGGTGGTCAGCTAAAGGCGGTAGACTCTTTGTGTCTTCTTGCTCTCCAGGGCTATCCAAAGTCACGTTTTACGGGATTTATTACTACAACGAGGGCCAGGTTAGGATTTGGCCATACCCCAAAGGCAATTCACAACATACTGTGAATGTTCTGGAGCGTATTCGACAGGAGAATCTTGAACGACAAATTACTGTTATTTGGGATGGTGCGTCCTATCATCGGTCATTTGACGTCTGCGAGGCTGCAAAAAATCTAAAAATAGAGCTAGTCTGGCTACCTCCGTACAGTCCTGATTTTATGCCAGTTGAGGCTCTTTGGCGTTGGTTGAGAGAGGAGGTAACTTATCATTATTGTCATAGCACCCAAGATGAACTGGTGAAGAATGTCAAAGCCTTCTGCGTGCAGATTAACCAAAAACCAGTCGAGTTAGCCGACAGACTCCATACCAAGACGTCTCTTGACGAGGAGGAAGAGGTGCTCAGAAAACCGGTTAAGCCAAAACCAAAATAAAACCGATGGTTTCAAGTGAGTTTTGGTTTATCACTTGGATAAGTTTGATGATGCAACCCTATTACGACAGGAAATTGCCAACCTGTTCACCGGCTTTATCAAAAAACCATCCCCGGAACAGGAACCCATTGATCCGCTAACCGGTAAGCCCTTTGTATTCGGCGACAATGGTCTTCCCATGGTGGCCATGGAACCCGGCACCATGCAGGAGCTGGCACCAGGAGAAGAAGTGGAGTTCAACAATCCACCAGGAACTGCTGCCGATTACCCGAACTTTATGAAGCAGCAGCTGATGGCCATTGCTGCGGGTATTGGTCTGCCTTATGAAATGCTGTCCGGTGATATGGCCGGTGTCAGTGATCGGGCATTGCGTCTGATCATTAACGAGTTCCGCCGACGCATTCAGCAGATTCAGCACAACCAGATTATTTTTCAGTTCTGTCGCCCGGTATGGAATCGTTGGCTGGATATGGCGGTGCTTAATGGCTCGGTCTTCATTCCTGACTATGCCAACAAACCAAGAGCCTATCGGCGAGTGAAATGGATTGCCCACGGCTGGCCTTATATGCATCCCGTTCAGGATATGCAGGCTCAAAAAATGGCGGTGCGTTCCGGCTTCAAATCACGCTCGGAAGTGGTCAGCGAGCTCGGTTACGACAGCGAGCAAATGGATGGTGAGATCGCGGCTGACAATCGCCGGGCGGATACCCACTCTCTGAAATACGACAGCGATGGTCGTGAAGAGGAAACAGGAATTAACTGAACCATTATATATTTTAGCTGTCAGAAAGCCCTATTAGGAGTTAGCTACAAGACATAAACTATGAATGTAAATGCAAAGTCAAGTGTTTCAGAGGGTAGACAATTTTCCGACTCTACTACCTCTAGAAAGAAAGGGGGAGAATTATTTAACGGATTATCAGTAAAGCCTTCAAATAACGGCTTTATATATTTTTCTAAACTAGCTGAGAAATTAGTTCCAAATCTGGAAGGTATGGATCCCAATGAAATCAAAGAGAAATATATTTCCTCAATGCACTCTGGCTTGAGACTCCAAGAAAGTAAGATTTCCGGTAAAGGTATATTTGCAACTGAAAATATTTCGCATGGAACTGAACTTGCTGAGTTTAAAGGGCATTTGGTAGGACGTGAGATAGCTACAGAATTGCAGGAAGCGGAAGATTTTGATTCAGATTATTACATTCAGGTTGATGAACATCACTGGATGGTTGACATAGTAGAAGAGCCTGCAAATTATTTTAATCATTCTTGTGAACCTAATGCGATGCTTGACCCGAAAGCACCATTAGCGACTAGATTATTAGCCTTGTGCGATATCAGAAAAGGAGAAGAAGTTACCTATGACTATGGAACTCAGGATAAGGACATTCCTTATAGTATGGACTGTCGTTGTAATAGCTCAGAATGTCGAGGCATAGTCAGTTCGAAAGACTACTTGAACCCGGATTTTCAAAGAGCGCGCAAAGGCATGTTCCCCGCTTATATACAGGTAACGTTGGATAGACTTAACAATTCAAGCAGTCCCAACTCTTAGTTCGTCTAAATACGGGATACCTGCCACTTCTCAATCAACCAGAAAAGGATGACAAGGATGAGTCATAACCGACAGTGGTACACCTTTAAAAACGAAGCGAACCAAACCCCGGAACTGTACATCTTTGATGATATTGATGATTGGTATGGCGTTTCGGCACAGAGCGTGGTTGATCAAATCCGAAATCTCGATGCCGCAGACATCAATGTTCGCCTGAACAGCCGGGGCGGTATGGTGTTTGAAGGCATTGCCATCTACAACGCTCTACGTCTGCATAAAGCCAATATCCACGTCACTATCGAAGGCTTGGCTGCGAGTATTGCCAGCGTGATTGCCATGGCTGGTGATACGGTCACCATTGCAGAGAACGCCATGATGATGATTCACAACCCTTACGGCTGGGCTCAGGGCGATGCGGAAGCCATGCGCAAAACCGCCGATATTATGGATAAGATCGCGGACAGTATTGCGGTGTCGTACACCGCCCGAACTGGAAAGAGTCTGGAAGATATGAAGGCGCTGATGGAATCCGAATCCTGGTTCACGGCAAAGGAAGCGCTGGACATGGGATTGGTGGATCAAATCGATGAACCCGTCAAAGCGGCAGCCCGTTTCGATCTCTCCATGTTCACCAATGCACCGGAAGGCTATGGGCGTATCGAACCCACAAAGAACCAAAGCGAAGAACCTGAAACACCTGCTCAGACGGTGGAGCCGCAACCTGACATTGCTGCTGTGGCTATTGCTGATCTTTGCATTCAGGCGGGTTATCCGGAAAAAACCGCTGCGTTTCTTAAAGCGTCATTTAAGGAAGATGAAGTCAAGATTCGACTGGCCAGCTATGACCAGATTAAGAACCACTGCAAAACAGCAGGCTTCCCGGATAAAGCAGCGGCTTTCATAAAAGACGATTGCACAGTATCCGATGTTCAAAACCAACTGCTTGAATTGCTGGCTTCAGACGATAAACCCATTAATAACGCCCTGACACCCAAACAGCAGGGCTTAAAACAAACAACCACCGCCATCGATACTCAGGCGATTTACAAACGGCGCAACCTGGCTTAACTCTTACCTCTTACCCTCTCCCAACCCAAAAGGACTTTACCCATGACTGTAAAAACGGAATCGGTCTACACCGGCGAATTTCTGGTGTCTGAAGGAAACAACACTATCAGCCGTGAGCAAGTGGCGTTTGCTGCCAATCTAACCATGCTACCGGGCACCATTGTGGCGATGGCTACAGATACTGGGCTATTCCAACCACTTGATACCACCGCAGACGATGGCTCCCAAAATGCCTTGGGTGTGCTGTATGCAGGTAAGACCACAGATGCCAACGGTGGCGATGGTGTGATCATCAGTCGGTTGGCAGAAGTGGTGGACAGTCTGCTGATCTGGCCTGAAGGCATCACCGATGAGCAAAAAGCGACAGCTGTAGATCAACTGGCAGCACTGGATATTATCCTGCGCACCGAATAACCCTCTCTATTTCTTGCTGTAACCCTTTCTTCACAATCTTCCGTTATCAAGGAGCGATAACATGCTGGATATTTTTAACGACGATGCGTTCAGCCTCACCAGTCTGACCGCCACCATCAATGAGATGGATTACAAGCCCGGCCGTCTTGGGCAATTAGGGCTCTTTCAGGAGAGCGGCATCAATACCACCACCGTGGTCGTGGAAAGCATCAATGGTGAACTCCGTTTACTGCCTTCCAGCGAACGTGGGGCACCAGCCACTCAGGCCATTGGCGATAAACGTCAGCTGCGCAGTTTTGTGGTGCCGCATATTCCACACGACAGCACAGTGCTGGCGGCAGAAGTACAAAATGTGCGGCAGTTTGGCAGTGAAGATGCCATGCAAGGCGTTCAGACCGTTATCAATCAACGGCTGCAAAAGATGAATGCCAACCATGAAGTCACGCTGGAGTTTCTGCGCATGGGCGCACTTAAAGGCGAGATTCTGGATGGCGACGGCAGCACCATTCTCTACAACTTGTTTGATGAGTTCGGTGTCACTCAGCAAAGCCACGATTTCAAATTCAGCAGCACGACCACGGATATTCGTGCCCAGGGCGTCAAAGCCAGACGCTTGGTGGATGATGCGCTGGGTGCGCTACCTTACAGTGGACTTCACGCATTCTGCGGATCAGATTTCTTTGATGGCATGGTCGGACACAAGTCAGTCAAAGAAGCCTACCAGCGTTGGCAGGATGGTGAAGCACTTCGCACCGATCCCAAAGGCAAGTTCCGGTTTGCGGATATTGATTGGGAAGAGTATCGCGGTTCCGTCGGCGGCAATGATTTTGTCGCGGCGAATGAAGCGTATCTCTACCCGGTGGGTGCGGATATTTTCAGAACCTGGTTTGCGCCGGCGGATTTTGTGGAAACGGTGAACACCATCGGTCTTCCGCGCTATGCCAAACAGAAGGTGATGGACTTTGAGAAGGGCGTGATTATTCATACCCAGTCAAACCCGCTGCCTATTAACTTACGACCACGGGCGGTGATTAAACTCACCATGAGTTAAGCATAAGGAGACTGCTTAAATGGATGAAGCTTTTAAAACGATGGATCACACCGTTCTTTCAACCTTTGGGCAGTCGGTGCTACTGACGCTTTCTGATCAGTCATCGTTGGAAACTCGTGGGATTATCGCTAAGGAGCTGGTACCTCTTGGGCAATACGAAGCGATTCAGGGCGAAGTAACGGTTTTGTCGGTTGATAGCGCTGTTCGTTTGAAACGTGGCGATACCGTTTTGGCCAATGGTCAGACCTACGAAGTGGATCGCAAGTTAAAAGACGATGGCTATTTAGCCAAGTGGAATATCTATGCTCATTGAACAGGATATCAGTGGTGATCTTGAAGAACTGATGGTCTTGTTCAAAGACGCTCCAAAGAAAGCCGATCGAGCGATTCACCGGGCGCTATCAAAACTGAGTCGCTGGGCTGAGCGTCAAGTGTTGCATGATCTGTCTCGAAGGATGAAGGTTTCTCAAAAGCTGCTGAGAGAAATGAACCGCATCAAGGTTCGGTTAAACAAAGGGTATGGCGGAAGTAAGCGCTATTTAACGATCTGGATCGGTGTGAATGAAGTCGGTGCCCATCGTTTTGGAAACCCAAGGCAAACCCGCCGTGGTGTCAAAGTGGGCAGTCACCACCTGTGGGAAGGCAGCTTTTTGATGCAACCGGCGAATGCTTCCAAAGCACTGATCTTTGGGCGCAAAGATAACTGGCAGCATCGTTATCAGCAATCCAAACGCTCAGGCCGCTGGATGTGGATGGGCTTACCATTGGAAAAGAAGACGGTGCGTATTGATGTTGAAGCGGAAACCTCTTTGAAGAAAATCAGCCCGCAGCTGGTGAACCGGTTTACAGATCTGCTCCACCAGGAACTCAACTATGCCTTCAATATCGAATCCTGAGCGACAGATTATTGAAAACCTGATCACACGATTAAAGCAGGTTTCAGAAAATACGTTGCTGGGTTACTCAGCCACCGGGCAGGAACAAGATTTGGATTTGCCTGCCATCCTGGTGCAACTGGAATCCATCAACGAAGAACAGCGGCAGGGCCCCAAAGCCAAGTATCGTATGGCATTCAATATCAGTGCCGTGGCGAAAACCAACAAAGACACCACATTTACGTTGCTGGAATTGACCCGTTCAATTCGAGAGCTGTTCACACAGGAAAAACGCTTCACACCCGAAGCCCGAAATATCAGCTTCAGTGAAACCCAATTCGATATTGCCCCCAGCAATGCCCACCTGTCATTTGCAGGGTGCTCTCTCTGAATAATTGAAACAAAAGAACTTCAATTGTACGACTATTATAAGAGACCGCTTTCCATAATAGACTCCGCCATGCCTGCTT
>NZ_LUTV01000005.1:17525-23345 GCF_001646945.1 Endozoicomonas ascidiicola | reverse complement strand
AAAGTAAGGGCCGATGGGAACAGCTTTGGACGAACATCCTCTCTGGCAAGCAGAAAGTGGACTTATGAGTCAGTTATCAGACTGAGAGAGCACCCCATTTGCAGACCTGCAATTACAGATCGACGTCGTCCTTTAACCTCACCTTAAATTAGTCTAACTCATTGATTTCATTATCAAAATGATCGCTATGAAATTCATACCACATCACATTGATGATGCCGAAAGCACAGGCCAGTAATACACCCAGTATCCATGCGAAGTACCACATAATCTTTTTCCCTTTCAGTACAGTGAGTGGCTTTCTTGTTCAATCTGTTCGGCGGTCATGCGTCCCCACATCTTGTAAAAACACCAAGTGGTGTAGCCAAGAATGGTAGGCACAAAGATCGCGGCTACACCGGTCATGATCGCCAGGGTCATGAAGCTGGAAGTGGCATCCCAGATGGTGAGACTGAAGGTTGGGTTTGCGCTGGACGTCAATACAAACGGGAACAGGCTGAAGCCCGCCGTCATAATGATGCCGGCCTGAGCCAATGAAGAGCAGATAAAGTTTAAAGCATCTTTATGAGTGCCAGAAAACAGAATTACGCCAATGGTACCAAGAAAGCCAAGCACAGGAGCAATCATCATGATCGGATACTGACTGTAATTGCTCAGCCACAACCCTTCGCCCACTACAACGGTTTTGTTCAGTGGACTAGAAGGTGCATTGGGGTCAATCACGCTGGTGATTTGATAGCCATCGATATTGACAATCCACAGTCCACCAATAGCAAAGGCCACCAGTGTCACCAGTGCTGAATAGCGGGCGACGATGGACGCACGATGACGAATAGGAGCACCGGAGCGTAGTTTCTGCCATACGGCGCCCTGCATGGTCAGCATGGCACCACTGACAACACCGCAAAGCAGAGAGAATGGGTTGAGCAAATCAAAGAAGTTTTCAGTGAAGCTGGATCGCATAAATTCATCCAGTTCAAAACCAAAGCCCACAAAGATGTTGCCAAAGCCTACGCCGAAAACGATGGAAGGCACAATGCCGCTGGCAAACAAGCCCCAGTCCCAGGCGTTTCTCCAGCGGGTGTCTTCCAGTTTTGATCGGTAGTCAAAGGCCATTGGACGAATCAGCAGGGCAAATAACGTCAATACCATTGCCCAGTAAAAGCCAGAAAATGCAGTGGCATATACTGTTGGCCATGCTGCGAACAGTGCGCCGCCAGCAGTCACCAGCCATACCTGGTTGCCATCCCAGTGGGGCGCTACGGCGTTAATCATGATTCGACGTTCAATGTCGCTTTTTGCCATAAAAGGCAGAAGGTTGGCAGTACCCAGATCGTAACCATCCATAATGGCAAAACCAATGAACAGTACGCCGATCAGTACCCACCAGATTAATCGAAGAATTTCATAATCCATCGTCATCACTCCTTATGCATTCTTCGGGTCAAGATGGGTTACTGGCTTTTGCTCAAAGTGGTAGCGTCCTGTGTGCAGGCTGCTTGGGCCCATTTTGGCAAACTTCAGCATCAGCCACACTTCCACCACAGCAAAAATACCGTAGAACAGAGTAAAACCGGCGATGCTGAGATACAGGTCGGTCACTGTTCTGCTGGAAGCGGAAAGGTATGTGGGCAAGATGCCGGAAATAGACCACGGCTGACGTCCAAACTCGGCAACAAACCAACCCATTTCGCTGGCGATAAACGGCAGTGGTAACGACCACAGGCAAAGTTTCAGGAAGAGTCGGCTCTTGTACTCGTTGCGTTTTGCTGTTTTCACGAACGCTGTCACCAATAGCAGCAGCATCAGAACACCACAGCCCACCATAATGCGGAACGCGAAGAACAGTGGCCACACCGTTGGGATGGCATCTTCAGCGGCCTGGCGAATCATGGCGTCGTTAGCGGATGGAATGTCATCGGTATAACGGGTCAGCAATAAGCCGTAACCCAGGTCGTCCACAACCTCTAAGAAGGCCGCACGGTTTTCCGGAGTGTCCTCGCCATTCTTGAGTTTCTGGAGTAACTCGTAAGCACCCATGCCGCTTTTGATACGGACGACTTTGTTTTCGATCAGATCCTTGATGCCCATGACTTCTTCATCCAGAGAGCGGGTCGCAATGATGCCCATCACATAAGGAATCTTAATGGCGAAGTCGGTCTCCATGTTTTCCTGATCAGGAATACCAATCACGGTAAAGCTAGCAGGGGCAGGGTGGGTATCCCATTCTGCTTCGATGGCGGCCAGTTTTACTTCTTGCACGTCACCCAGTTCATAACCGGATTCATCGCCTAGTAAAATGGTGGACAGAATTGCAGCCAGACCAAAGCCGGAAGCTACGGCAAACGAACGACGGGCAAAACCAATATCCCGATTCTGCAACAGATAGTAAGCAGAGATGGAGAGTACGAAAATCGCCCCCGTGGTGTAACCTGCGGCCACGGTGTGAATGAATTTCACTTGGGCAACCGGGTTCAGAATCAGATCAGCAAAGCTGGTCATTTCCATGCGCATGGTTTCGAAGTTGAATTCAGCGCCTACCGGGTTTTGCATCCAGGCGTTGGCAATCAAAATCCAGAGAGCGGAAAGGTTGGTGCCGATTGCCATCAACCAAGTACACGCCAGATGTTGTACTTTGCTCAGACGATCCCAGCCGAAGAAGAACATGCCCACCATGGTGGATTCGAGAAAGAACGCCATCAGGGCTTCAATGGCCAGCGGTGCGCCGAAAATATCGCCCACGTAGTGAGAGTAGTAGGACCAGTTGGTGCCAAACTGGAATTCCATGGTCAGGCCGGTGGCCACACCAATGGCAAAGTTAATACCAAAGAGTTTGCCCCAGAATCGGGTCATGTCTTTGTAGATTTGCTTCCCCGTCATCACATAGACGGATTCCATGATCGCCAGCATAAACGTCATGCCAAGGGTCAGGGGAACAAATAAAAAATGATAGAGCGCAGTAATGGCAAATTGAAAGCGCGAGAGTTCTATGACTTCGTCGATAATCATAAAGCTCCTCCACAGGTAAATTCAGGATAAGACCCCGGCAACTACAGGGTAGAACGTAATGTCAGCATCAGCCAGATTCACGTTGCCTTGATGGCTAACAGCGACGTGCTTTAATCCCGGCGTTCTCTGATTATTGGAGCGGACGTTTTCTATTAAAGTTCCCGTTCAACCGGGAGCCTTGAGGAAAGAGTATCCGCAGAAGTAACCCAAGTCAGTCCGAGTTGTTCGTTGCTGGAAAGTGGCCTGACTCATCTGGTGTGAGCTTCACAGGTTATCAGTTGGCTTTGCTGTCATTGCGCACCACGGCTTTACGTGCAGGGACAGAAAACAGTTCGAAGACTATAGTACAGATACGAGCATGGTAGGTATATTTCGATATGCCGCAGTTTTGTTTAATTCATGGTTTGTTGATATCGGTCAATTTTGCGTGGATATGTCAGTTCAGTAGATGGCCTCAGTTTAACCCGATCAAGTTCACCTTTGTGATGACGATAGAGGGTTCAATACTCATCACGGAGGATGGTTATGTTTTCCAACGACAGTCAGCCAATTCAGCCAGTCCCACCCTTTGCTGTCGTTTACTACTACCAGTAATATTTTGTCTGAATGGACGCATCACTACATATAGTAGAGATGCGTAACATCAGTCAATTATTCAGAAAGAGCATCCTTCAACAACCTCTGAAACATCCTATTTCAGAAGCATTTCACTATAGGCTGAAGCTATCTTTTTAAACAATTCTGGTTCACCCTCAATCATTAAATCGCCTTTCATCAGTTCTTCCAGTGGCTTAGAGCATCCAAGCAAGCTGTTAAGACCGTTTTTTGTACAATTTATAGTGATAGACCGTAGCTCATCTTTACTATTTAAGCACTCTGGTAAAACATTCGGCTCACCTGATACTAATTCACTATTTGAACAGGTTGTATAAGTATTTTGGTTGAAAAATAAAAAGTGATTATCAATCTTGACGTGCCTATCTGTATCTTCTGGATAATTTACCGAAAGACAGATTTTATAAACCTGATTGCCATCACCTGTTATCTTGTTTGCAAGCTCGCCTAATATAGCGATACTTTTTTCTTCCAACTGTTTTTTTTGATTCTCGATATTGTTACCACTTTTAAAATAACTATATTGATTACCTCTATGATCTTTTCCCATGCCTATTGTTCCACCAGCAGGGCCAACTATGGCTGTCACTGTTATAGAGTTAACTGGATTACTTCCTTCCCATTCATGTTGGGTTTTATAGAAGCTTGGCTCAGAATCACACGGTACTTCCTTGTCAGGATGAAGAATGAAACCCTCTGAAATAAATATTGGCTGTTGGTTAAATGAATTTTCATTGTTACTAGTGGAATTAGACTCTGCAAGTGCATTTGAAGGTTTATCTTCCTGCAAGTGAGAAAATAGTTTTTCAGCATGCTCGTTGAATTCCGTGTCATTATTAAAAACTGAACGCAAAGTGTTTACAACGCTTTCTATCTTTCTATTGTTCATGAGCGTAGAAAGTAATCCTTGTAAACCATCCTTGCTTTTCATTCCTTTTGTTATATTGCCTATATTAATCTCACCTTCTTTTTGGAATACTGTAAATATATTTTTCTTGTTTTTTTTGTTACATAGATTCCATATTCTATTTGATATAGCATCAACCGATGCTGCTGCATTAATAGTATCCATATTTAATAACCTCATAGTTTAAGTAGGTGGTAAGTAGTTAACCATTTGCTTTCGAATAAATCACTGACCGAGCAGTAAGCATTGCTGACATTGTGACTGCTTGAGTTAACAGTACATCGAGGCAAACACAATTAGCCATAACCTCTCTATAACTATTGCAGCACATGTCATCAGCTGCATTAATATTTAATCGGGCAGGATTATTCGATTACATTTGATCAACTACTTAGGTAGTTGGCCATTTGGAATCTAATAATTCTGGCCGGTTGGATAGTTACTATACAAGGCACAACGTAGGAGCAAGTTGCCGAGAGTGGCTATCCAATTGATTAGAAAATATGATTTCATGTGACTAACTACTTAGTTCGCTATCAAATATTTTGATTACGAACTAAGGAATAAGTTCCAGTTCTTTTATAATTTAACTATCGGCATCTGATAATATGTAACTGCTCAAAATTTGTAGGCAAGTCAACACACGCATGAAGGGGCAGCGTCAGGCTACTTTTGGTCTTAGGTGTTGATATCGCCCGGGCAACCACACCGGCATGGATGATGCGTTGCGGCGACCTGGTGCAACCGTTAATCAACCTGATGCGGGACAAGTTGCTGGAAGCCCCGCTAGTGCATTTCGATGAAACCGTCACCCAGGTATTATATACGAAGAAGGGAAGTGAGCTTAAGTCAGTGCCATTGGTTCTACATGTGGGTTCAGGTTGCAGAACCCGCAGCTGACCAGAAAATCATCCTGTCCGATTACTCGTCCGGTCGGAGTGGTTCAATTCCCCTGAAGCTACTGGATGGCTACCAGGGATACCTGCAAACCGGCGGCTATGAAGGCTACGCCGCCATCAGTCGCCTGCCGGGTATTATCAACCAAGGCTGCACCCGAAGGGCATAACGACCCATGCAGAGCGCAAATTAGACGAAGCTAGAAAAGGCTAAAAAGGGACAAACAAAACAGGTAGGCGGATATGGGCTTGGCCTACATCCGAAAACTGTATCGAATAGAACAAAGCATCAAGGAAAGCCCTCTGGAAGTTCACGTTTTTGAAGAATAGACTGGGTGCTCTCTCAGTCTGATAACTGACTCATAAGTCCACTTTCTGCTTGCCAGAGAGGAT
>NZ_LUTV01000005.1:11674-13803 GCF_001646945.1 Endozoicomonas ascidiicola | reverse complement strand
TAATTATACGTCTTGAATCGTTTTTCGTTTCATGCTTTGGATCAATTTATCTGCTCATTTAGAACCGTATGTTTCAAATGAGTTTTGGTTTAGTCGTACAATTGAAGTTCTTTTGTTTCAATTATTCAGAGAGAGCACCCAGCTAAAGGGTTCGAATAGTTAATTTCTTTAATTTTGATCAGGTAATTGTAAACAGACCTTAAATTGACAAGATAATTATTCAGCGTTGAGTCTGTAACACCTTCTGCACGCTTGATGATTTTGAATTGATTGAATAACTTTGCACTCATTTTTCTTGCTTCACGGCTGGCACGGAGGACAATCTGTTTTTCAAAGCTCGAAAAGATGCACGATATTGTCATAGGATTGCTGATTAATAAGGTAGAATTTGGGATTGACATTTATGCTCACCAACACATCTGACCCACCACCCATTTATTGACAATGTCTATGAGCCTACTGGCAGTTGGCCTTGAAATTTCTGTACTACGCCCGGTTCAATCAATACGAGAGAGCACACAATAGACTGTGGACGTGTAATTTTCCTTAATGCAGAAATTTTTGAATAATTACGTTATTGGCGTGTCGCAGTTTATTAAAGTGGTGCAGGCGCTTTAATAGCGCCTGTGTTCTTAAGGGGTGATTGTTCTTTGCTCAGACTACCAAGAAAATCATCCCACTCAAACAGATCTTTTTTATAATAACTTGATACAGTCTTGTGATAATCTGCATAAAATAGTTTTTTAAGGTCAAGCTTATCTTTTTCGATCATATCAACTAATGTATTCAGCCTATTCTCTTTTTCTTCAAAATTTTTTATTTGGTTGATCTGTGATGCAATGCCTATAAAACGGAGTGCGTATCCTGATGCTCGGTTACCGATTTTCGAATGCATTCTGTTATGCATGTCTATCGTTAATAAACAAATAGTAAGTAGTTAACCAAATGAAATCATATATTCCTGACCGACCTGCTCAAACACTCGTATGACTTCTGCTTCAAAGCCTTAAAGTCCATGACCTCAAAGAAATTCAACCATTCATACTTCACCTTTTGCCATAGCATTTCTATCAAGTTAAGTTCTGGGGAGTAGGTTGGCAGATAGCAGACAAGTATCTTCTTTTCGATCGCCCAGTCGGCCAGCGCCTCTCGGAATAACCGACTCGTGTGGATACTGGCGTTATCAACCATTACCACCGTGTAACGGTCACCAGAACTGTACTTTGGAGCGGCCATTTGCTCGGCGAAATCATTGAATACGTTGATCACTGCCTGGCTATTAACCATTCCAATAACGGGATAATAGAACAGGTCGTTGCTCCGGTTCATAAACCCAAGTACGTTGATACGTTTACTCTTGACGGAAGGAATTCGAAGTTGCTCTCCCTTCGGCTGCCAGGCGTAGGGCACTGAAGGTTCTTGTGAAAATCCAGATTCATCGAAGTAAAAAAGATTAATATGCCTGTTGTCTTCTGCCTCTTTTGCTTCGCTAAGAGCCTTGTGGCAACGATCAAAGTGCCCTTTATCTCGCTTGTGACTGCATGACCGTCGAACTCGTTTGTAAACCATGCCAAGGCTGTTAGCCATGCGTCTCAACGTGGGCAGCGAAGTTTTTTTTGGGTTTCTTCTTCAAGCACTGCTTTGGCGTGTCTTATACGACGCGGTTCATCTTTTACCAGTTCCTTGAAGCGAACGACTTCTTCAGGGTTGTAGGTTAGAGGGACACCACCGCCATGGCTTTTATACAAGCCACGAATGCCAAAATATTCCCACTGATCTATCCAGTTAGAGATGGTCTGATATTGGGTGCTGAATACATCAGCTATTTGCTCAAGAGTATACCCTCAGTGGCTTAGCAATACAGCGTGAGCACGTTCTCTCAAATACGGAGTTGAACCAAGACGCGAAGCCTGTTGCAGTGTAGTGATGATAGCTGCATCAGTTATGTTGGAGACAGATTTCATGATGATGGTACAGACTGGAAAGTATGAGGAAACAGTAGTTCAAAACTCCTGAGCTAGTGTAGTGAGCTGCATTTAATACAACATAAATAATCTCGCTGTGCCATTATAGGTAAGAGCATCTAAGGACGGATACTATCTATGAGAGTCGCAGCCAAGATAAGCCTG
>NZ_LUTV01000005.1:0-9299 GCF_001646945.1 Endozoicomonas ascidiicola | reverse complement strand
CAAGTAAGCCGTTGGCGAGTTCGTTATGTAGCTGAAGGTTTTCGGGGAATAGAGAAAGACCTTCCTCGTGGTGGTCGTAACAAACAGATTAATGCTACGGAAATCGTTCGTTTGACCACTCAAACAAAGCYGGATAATGCTACTCACTGGAGCACTCGCTCTATGGCTGAAGCCGCTGGCATCAGTGCGACAAGCGTGCGTCGCATATGGAAAGCCCATGGCCTTAAGCCTCACCTGGAAAAGACATTCAAAGTTTCTCGTGATCCAAAGTTTGTGGAAAAGCTTGAGGATATCGTTGGACTCTATCTGACTCCTCCAGAACATGCCCTAGGAGGCTGTCGGACTTGAAAGTAAAAACCGGAGATGGGCCGCAATAAAGTCAAAAATCACAGAATCCAGTCTGGAAGTGCTGTTTATGTCGTCAGTCTCTTTTGCCCAAATATCGCAAATGCATGCGACAAATAACCTGTAAGCTGAAATAAACTGCATAAAAATGATACTTTCCTGAAGATCTTTCAGCATCAGCGTAAACATCCGCTTCAGGTTAAAACCCATGCACAGAAGATCCCATTCAGCAGACACTGCTTCAAGACCACGGACCAGAAATTGACGGTAACCCATCACTTCCTTCTGTATCCCAAACGTTGGCTCAATGGTGCTTTTTCTCAATGCATACACCGCCCGTCCTTCCCTGGTTTGCAATCGCCAACGCATCAACTCCAGTGCGGTAACATCATCGCCTGCGGGCATCGGCTCATCGGGCTTAAAGCGCTCCAGTAAAGGTTTGTTATGGGCATCCTTCTTTTCTGCAATGTAAGGGATAGCTCCAAACTTATCCACAGCAGACGCATTGCCCTGACTGAAGTAGCCCGTGTCGGCAAGAATCGCGCTGGGCTTGCCAATCTGCTCTGCACGAGAGGCCAGTTCTTCGAGGGCAGGCGCTACCTGTTGTTTGTCATTGGTCGCCTGAGTAATATGATTTTCAACAATAAGACCACTGTCGTTATCTACTGCGGCCTGCGCATTATAAGCCTGTACAAAACCGTTAGCAGACGTTGGCATTATGCGAGACTCCGGATCTGTCAGGTTGACTTGATCTTTGTCCCTGGGACCCGGCGTAGGGGCTTTCGGTTCTTTGCCCCGTGGCTTTTTTCCCGTATCTCTGATCGCATCACGACGGGCAACTTTGTCCTGGAATTCTGCCAGCTCTTGCTGATAACGTTCTTCAGCTCGTCGCTCAATTTCAGCTTTGGCATTGGCAATCACCTTGAGGCGATCTTCCCTGCATTTCAGCTCATCAGGAATGGATAATTCGTCTGGCAATTTTTCAGTATCTGCTTTTTCAGCCATCCTGAGGAGCTCTTCAACTTCTGCCTTGAGCTGCTTTTCGAGCTTGCATGCGTGCTTGTAACTGAGCGCCTTGTGTTTGCTGGCATTGGCCTTCATCTTGGTTCCATCGAGGCTGATGGTTCCCAGCTTCAACCATTCTGCCTGTTGCGCAATCARCAATATCTGAACAAAAAGTTCACTGATTTCKTTACGGAAGCGCTGGCGAAAGGTGTTGATACTGTCGTGATCCGKATGCTCGTTGGCGCAGATATATCGAAAGGSGATGGAGTCATAAGTTGCTTTCTCCAGTTTGCGACTGGAGAAGACACCTGTTGCATATCCATAGAACAATAACGACAGCATGAGGGATGGATGCCAGGCTTTAGAACCCCTTCCTTTATAGGCGCTGATCAAAGGTGTGAGGTCTAGCTGCTCAACCACCTCTACAACAAAGCGAGCAAGATGCACCTCTGGCAGATAATCCTGAACAGTGGCAGGAAAAAAGTCAGGGATGTCTCGGTCAATGGGTCTGAAAGTCCATTTGTTCATTGGCTGGCTGTCTTTTACGATCTTGCGGGTATTATACTCAAAAGTTGTTCTAAGTCCGACAGGCTCCTAGTAGGGTCACGCTCACTTTGACAATCAAAGGCAAGTTTTGCAGGTCCTTCCGACAGAGCAGTAGATGGTATAATTGCACAGTCATGAATATTCATTGGAATTAGTGTATTAAAACTCTGTGTCTGTGCTCGGTAGCGGGTCAAATGTATGGGTAGAAGAGGCTGCAGCAATCGAATAACCAGGCTCTTAAAGCGATCCACCAACGCATCTGGCCTACTACCCTGTGCTCTTTTTTTCATATCTTCGAGTATTTCAAAAATCCTCTTTTCTTGCCATTCTTGCGCTTCATTCTCTAAGACTTTTGATACCATATAGTTGTCCGATAGTTGTCCGATCTAAGAGATATGAAATTATCGACATTTATCGCGCTAAAACTGATGAAATCCTTCAAATTGAGGTATTTGACTATTTCAAATTTTAAATCTTGATTCAATGGCAAGACATTCTTTTCTGCAGGCTCAGAATTCACCTTTCTCAAGGGGGAGAATATATTGGGTTTGGGTTTGGGTTTGGGTTTGGGTTTGGGTTTGGGTTTGGTGTTTGTTTTAAATTCACTTGACCTGAGATAGTCATAAACATTGGCAAACCGATCTACGACAGCAAGAGGTGGATGCATAATAATATCCTTTCTTTTGAACCAATGCTTTTGAATCGCTTTTGAATCAATATTTGAAAAAAAGTTCCCCATTCGGAAATTTCCGGCCTGCTACCCAGCAATTAAATTCCCCATGAAATTCCCCGTGCTGACCGGGTATCCTCACTCTTATGGTTACAGACCAAGCAGGTCGGCGTTAGATGCAATGGGAGTGACACGGAAACGCTGCTGGGAATACGACGCTGGGTTCTGGAATTTGATATCAAAAGTCTGTTTGACAACATTTTACACTACTCTTCACTACCAAAATTAGCTGAAAATTGCATAATGCCGAGGCCTTTTTGAAACTGAATGGTGTTTTTGCTTATCAGTTTTACTTCAAAAGGTATATGGTAATCGCCGTTTATTATAACAGCTTATTCGTGACGTAGGTTGGGTGGTAGCCAGGTCAGGAGATAATGTCGACTTAAACCATATTTTTCAGACTCAGTCGCGTCAGTGTTTTCTTAGCATTGTAGAGGTCGATCTGCCAGCTTTCTTTCGGTTGCGGGATCTCCATAAACGACACATTGTCAAGGGAGTAGGAAGCGCTCAGAGGTGTTTCATAGCGGGCGATAAACTGCAGACGTTCGAGACTGGCGCCATAGGTCTCCACCAGAAAATGAATGGTCTGATCACTGAGTGGCACGCGATAATAGCGGATCAGATTCTGAGCCAGTTTCTCGGCGCTGGACGCCAGATTCTTTTCGACCGCACCGGCCATGGCTTCGCCCCAGCCAGCTTTGGTTCTTGCGCTCATGCCGGGCTCGATATTGGCCAGACTGGTGGCGTTGGAGGTTTCAATAGCCCGCTGGGTTTGAGGATCGTTCAGATGAATGTACGGGTCCAGAATCGTGGCAATTTCAATGGCAATGTCCCGGGCATTAGCTTCTGTCAGCAGGTCGGTTTGTTCGTGCCATGACGCTGGAAACTCTTTCCCGATTTTGCGGCCGGTGGGGAGCTCAGGAGAGCCTTCAAGATATTGTCGGAGCTTCAACGCGATCTCAGCCCGATCGTCATCGTCGAGAAAGATAAATTGTTCCGAGATGGTCAGGCTGCGTTTCAGGTTTTCATTCTTCTGATTCTGGTAATTGGATGACAACTTCTGCCAGTTTTTCAGAGCGCGCTTTAACTGCAGGCTGTCACGACCCTGTTTGAGGTAAGCCCGACGACTTTCATTGTATATCTGCAGTGCTTTTTCCAGCTGCTGGCTTTTGGCTGTTAGGGTGTTTAGCTGTTTGGAAGGGCCTTTTTTTAATGGGGTGGTGAACATCAATTGACGGGCTTCACGAACCTGTAGGCTTAACGTGTCCAGCGCGCGTACGGCAATGGACAGCAATTTTGGGGTGCTCAAACCACTGCCACTGCCAATCTCCGAAGGCATGCCAATGTTACTGAGGTAGGTGTTCAGTGCTTTTAAACGGGAATAGACTCGCGCACGGCTGATGCGCAGATCATTCCGTTCTTCTTCGAGTTTATCCAGCGCTTTGGCCAGATCCCAGTGACCGGTATATTCGATTTTCAGGAAAGGGATTTCACGTCCACAAATCAGCTCAAAACAAAGCGTGAGCATTTCTTCCACGTCGTGGAGCGTCATCAGGTTTTCGTTGCCTTCCTCTATCGCCGACAGAATCCGTTCAATAAACAGCGGCTCCCGACGTTGCCCTTGATGTGGGCGCATGACGATGCCGTTCAGCCGCTTCTTCATGGCTTCTGCGGTTCTTGGGTGATGTTCATTTAGCGTTTGGAAAGCGTCGTTCGAAGCTTCTTCAGCTTCGTTAATAACATCTCGCATACGGCTATAAAGGCCGGCACGGCGGAAAATTTCAATGCGCTCTGCCTGTTTGGCCAGTACTTGATTGCCGGTGAGATCTTCGATCGCGGTGGACACCCATTCGGGGCCAAGATCCATTTTTCGCAGAAGGATGCCAGCAGAATGAATACGACGTTGTTCCTCTGTCATATTGGCCTGACCAAGATCTCGTGCCTGATAGATGAGTTCCGGCAAGTGATCGATCAGGTACAGACGGTTCAGGCGGTCGCGGATTGCCTGCCGGCCGTGAGTCATGTTGTGGAACAGCTTGTAGCCCATACCCAGGGCAACGGCGATTACCGAGTAGCCCAGAAAGTAAAAGGCTCTCTCCAGCGGCATTAACACGCCATAGGCAAAGTAGTAACCGAAATAAGCCGCCATCAGGGTAACGGGGCCGGCCGTCCAGGCGTACTGAAAAACAATAACGCTCCAAGGCTCCGGCTGGGGTGCACTGGCCACTTTTTCCAGCCACCGCTGATCCCGCTCTTCCAGTTTGAGATCAATGTTATCCAGCTGTTTTTTCCGGTGCTCTTTTTTATCAGGAGCGTTTACATCAGTGACGTTGTCAGCGTCGGCTGTCTGCGACATGGGTAGACCTGAGAGGGAAGGCGTTATTCTTAAGAAGGTATTCTAATCGGCAGTGTCGGTAAATCCCTATATGTATTACTACGGTTCTGTTGATCAGTGGGCTGTCATTCGCATTTCATTCTATCCCGACTATAAGACAATGGTTACAATAGTGTTTTGGTGTTTATCAAATCTGACTATAGACCTGCGCAACCTATGTGTAAAAACGACGACGAAGAACAAAGCTTTGAGCAGGCAATGAAGGGGGTTAAACCCCTGAAGAACAAAAACATCAAAGCCCAGATAGGTAAGCAACTGCCTAAAAAGGTATCGGTACCGGAAAGTACGTTACAGGCTCGGCGAAAAGCAGCGCAACAGCTTCAGTCATCGGGCGGTGCTGCATTATCAGAAGCCTGGGTCGAGCCCATCGAGCCGGAACAAAGCGTTGCGTTCTCCCGTGATGGTATCCAGCATAATCGGATGCGCCAACTCCGTCAGGGGATGATACCCATTCAGTTCGAGCTGGATCTGCACGGCTATAAGATCGATGAGGCTCGGGAACTGATCAGCGAGTTTATCCAGATTGCCCGACTGCGCGGTGTAACCTGTGTGCGGGTGGTTCATGGTAAGTCCCATCGCACGAAGGATCGCCAATCTACCCTGAAGAGTCATACCAATCATTGGCTGAAACAGATGTCGGACGTGCTGGCCTTTTGTTCCGCACCGGCGTCAGAAGGTGGCACAGGGTCGGTTCTGGTGTTGTTGAAGAAGCGTTAGGGGTTGTATATCTACGGCTGACTCAATAACCGTTGTTTTGCTACTCTCTTTTTCTATGTTCTTTATTTGTTGTTTTTATGCTGACTCACGTTATGAGTGATCACATCACGGTTCATTCCTACCTATCAGAGTGCCACTGGCGTTCAGCGCTGTAGCGTCTACTATTTCTTTCCAAAACATCATAAAAATCGACAAACTTATCTGGAATTATCCTGTGTATTACTGGTGTATGTTGTTTCTTGCCATCATTACGGAAGTGGCCAGCACATCGTTTATGAAGATGGCTACCGGCAGTCATCCGGTGGTTGGCTATACATTGATGGCATTGCTCATTTCAATTTCTTATTTTTTCCTGTCTCAGGCGGTCAGGAAAATACCACTGGCGATCGCTTATACCATGTGGGAAGGCGTTGGTCTGCTGTTGATTAGTGTGAGCTCCTGGTACTTTTTTGATGAACAATTTTCAGCGATGAAGCTGGCGGCCATGGCCTGCCTGATCACCGGCATGATGTTAATGAATCTGGGGGAGAAACTGTCTGAACGACAGCAGGCCAATAAGAAGGAGGAGAGCTCATGTCAGACCATCTGCAACTGATCGCCATTTTCTGGGTCGTGGCCGCATCAAGCTGTGACATTCTTGGTAACGTGCTGACCAAACTGTCCAACGGCTTTACCAAAAAACGGTTGGCAGGGTTGGTGATGATCGTACAGATCGCCGCGTTTGTGTTTCTGTCGTTTGCTTTGAAGAGTATTGATCTCAGTGTCGCCTATGCGCTTTGGGGATCCCTTGGAATTATTGCGACGTCCATTATTGGGCGAGTGATGTTTGGTGAAAGCCTGCACCCGGTTAAGGTGTTGGGTATCTGTATCACACTGGTGGCGATTGTTTTTCTGAAGCTCTCCATGTAAGTAGTTGACCAAATGAAATCATATTTTCTGAGCAAGTGGCCAGCCACTCTGCTGCGTTACAACTCTGGTCACATAGCTACGGCTATGCTCCCGGCGTTGTGCCTTGCATAGTAACTGTCCACTCACCCAGAAATATTCGATTCCATTTGCACAACTACTTAGCCGGATTTCGGCTAGCGAACAAAAGGTCGCCTAAACTGACACTTGAGTTTCCTGTCAGGAGTTGACCTTATGAAAATGATACCGGAAGTGACTTTTCAGACCCGTGTTCGTGATGAATCCATGCCCGGAGACAATCCGTTTCGCTGGCAGGAAGTCACCACCAAAGACATTTTTGCCCATAAAAGCATTGTTGTTGTTGCTTTGCCTGGGGCATTTACACCGACCTGTTCAAGCACGCACCTTCCCGGCTATGAGACTCATTATGAGGCGCTGAAAGATGCCGGTGTCGATGAAGTCTATTGCCTGAGTGTTAATGATGCTTTCACCATGTTTCAATGGAGTAAACGACTGGGGGTAGAAAAGGTCAAAATGCTACCAGACGGTAATGGAGATTTTACCCGGCTAATGGGGATGTTGGTGAAAAAGGAAAACCTGGGTTTTGGTTATCGCAGCTGGCGTTATTCCATGCATGTGGTAGAAGGTGAGATTCAGCAGGTGTTTGCCGAATCCGGTAAAGAGGATAATTGCCCCCATGATCCCTTTGAAGTGAGCGGTGTGGAAAATATGCTCGATTATTTGGCCAATGCCGTTCCTTCCAGCACCTGAGTTAACGTACATTAAGTAACTCCTGTCCTCGACTAATCCACAAAAAGTTGTCATATTGCCGTCACGATAAAAACAAACGACGGATGACTTTTTAATGGTCATGGATATAGGGGTTATACCAATGGCGTTTTTAAATTGTGGTGTGAGCAAGTTATTTTGGGCGACTGGGCAAGACGAAGAGACGAGTCATAGCAGTAGCTATGGCGAGGAACTTCAACGCTGATCCAGTCGGTCAAAATAGCTGCGCAGCCCATAATTTAAAAACAGAATTGGTATTACAATGGATCAGGATCATAGCCTGCGGGAAAACTTACTGGCGCTGATACTCGGCAGTGCGCTGGTTTCACTGGGGGTGGTTTTCTTTAATAAAGTGGGGTTGCTGACTGGCGGTACAGCGGGTTTGGCGATCTATCTTACTAAGGTGTCGTCGTTCAGTTTTGGACAGATATTTTTTGCACTAAACCTGCCTTTCTATATGTTGTCGTTCACGCGGATGGGCTGGCGATTTACCCTGAATACTTTTATTGCGGTCACCATTGTCTCGGTGGCGGTAGATCATCTTTACCACGTTATTCAGCTTTCCATGATTCACCCTTTGTATGCGGCATTATTGGGTGGTGGGTTGATAGGAACCGGTATGCTGGTGATCTTCAGACACAAAATGAGTCTGGGCGGTTTTAACATTCTGGCACTGTTCTTACAGGACCGCTTTGGTATCAGTGCCGGTAAGGTGCAAATGGCACTGGACTGTACCATTGTCGTGTTATCCATGTTTGTAGTGGATGCTCACTTGATCCTGTTATCGATTCTGGGTGCGGTTGCCACCAATTTGGTGCTGGCAATGAACCATAAACCGGGTCGCTATCAGCCGGTTCGCCAGGGTTGAGAGAAGGGCGCTGGCAAAATAACAATAAAAAATGCAAAGAGAGTGTTTGTAATGGTGCCTGAAATAACTCCGGAGTGGCTGTTAATCACAGCCGCCATTGCCATGTTGATCTCGCTAGTGGAAGCCTGGCTGGCAACCTTGATTATTTATGGAAAAGTTGAGTTTCTAAGGAAAATATTTCCTGCCACTCATAACCTGATTCGTTCCCATGTGGATTTCACCATTATGACGGCGCTTGCGGGTGTTCTTTATTTGATTATTACCCACCTGAACCTTGAGATTCCCGGTTGGATCATCGCGATTTTCTGCATTGGCGTTTTGTACAACCCCAGTGGTTTTATTGCCAAAGCCATTAATCCTGAGATGGGGAGTGCGAATACGACCTTTGGTAAGGTGATGGTTTGCCTGGGTTTTGTTCCGGCAACTATTGGTTTTGGTTATACATCATTGGCTATTCTCGAAGCCTTGGTTTAATACCAATTCTGCTTTTAAATTGTGGGCTGCGCAGCTATTTTGCCCGACTGGGTCTGCGTTGAAGTTCCTCGCCATAGCTACAGCTATGAATCGTCTCTTCGCCTTTATGCCCTCGGGTATTGCCCAGTCGCCCAAAATAACTGCGCAGCCCATAATTTAAAAGCGACATTGGTATAAAAAACTTGTCCGTAATAGAGAGTTTTGAATGCAGGCGTTCCTTGGATTCTATTACGAGGCTTGGGGAGATATCAGCTAACTGTTTGTGTGTCCAGTTGATATTTCCTCTTGGTGAGGAACTTATTTCTTTTAGGCTAGTCCTAGCCTAAACCAAAACTCATTTGAAACATACGGTTCTAAATGAGCAGATAAATTGATCCAAAGCATGAAACGAAAAACGATTCAAGACGTATAATTACAGATCATTTTTTGCCATAACTATTCGATTCATGCTTAAAGTCCTACACGATAAATGGAATCAATCCCCAGAATGCCTCTATCAATCTGGATTATCAGAACCTCACCAT
>NZ_LUTV01000036.1 GCF_001646945.1 Endozoicomonas ascidiicola | reverse complement strand
TGGTATTTAACGTTCATGACGGCTCCATCTTTTGTTGCAGTGGAGCTGTCAGGATAATACAAAATTCAGTCTATCATTTGACGGTGGATGGAGTACTAGTTAAGTGCCATGCTCGGCACACACGCCAAAATGTGCGGCGCCGTAGGCGTCCGGTGCGCAGCACGAACACGATTTTATTGTTAGCTGCGTAAGCCCGTAAAATGGTTAAACTGTGACGAAGACCTGAAGCGAAACTACTGGCAACATTGCACCAAACCAGCAGTTTCTGTCACTGAAAACTCACTGTTTTCCATCAATTGAGCTAGATTTCCTGCTAGCCCCTGAGGTTTGCAAAGTCTCTGTGTTGGACTCCCTACCTGTAGTCACGCGACTTGTAACAGATGGAAAGCTATATAAACACCTCATATTCAGCAAAGAACTGTCAATAAATCGTTTATAGTGTTGGTTATCATGATGGACAATATACACTTTACTCTAGGCACCAACGGTTGCAGCATTAAAGAAAGCGAAATACCGAGCGGAAATTCAACTATACAACCGAGCATGTTCGGAAGGTCAGTGCAAATACAAGAGGCAGAATCAGTAGATTACTTCTACCTGTCGCACGCTGATGAAAACATCTATGACTTGTCGTGTGACTTTACCCAATACTCTTCGGTAGAGCCCATATTCCCAAGTCGTCATACTCCAAATAATTCAGAATATTTTGACCTGCCTGTAACTTACGATGAGCTGGTACCTTTAGAAGATATAGAACCAACATTTTGTTATAACGAAAATGAAGAAGGATCAAATACTGCTTCACACACGAAATCAACGTTTCTCCCAGAGAGTGATTCCATATATTCAGAAGTTGTAGAATCTTCTCGGTTAACTCCCCCCCTACCGACTGATGTACGCATTAGCACTACAGCATATAGACCAGTAGCGATAGTAAAGCCTACACATGAGCACGCTAAACAACAAACTAAAGAAGAAGCTGCAGGGGAATCCACTTGTCCTTTAAATGTCACCAAGCAGTCCAAGAGTCGAAAAGAGTCCCGGAAGGCTTACCAGAAGGCTTACAAACAATCAGAGAAATATAAGGCTTACCAGAAGACTTACCAGAAG
>NZ_LUTV01000035.1 GCF_001646945.1 Endozoicomonas ascidiicola | reverse complement strand
AGTCGTTTAACGGTGGGGGGTTTGATAATTTCAACAAAGTCCCAATGTTTACCCAGAACATGCTTCCAGAAAAATTGCAGTCCGTTACGATCAGTCTTGACTGTGCTCCAGGAATGACTCTCTACCAATGCAGCAAAGTAGGTTTTTAAGTCATCGGGCGTGAGTCTATCAGGGCAACGGTCAAAGAATGCTGTTACTCGCCGTAATGGCCTGCTGTATAGATCAATGGTGGATTTTCTTTTACCTTGAAGCTTCAGGGTGGTGAGGTGTTTTTGGTATAGTTCGTCGAACCGGGTTTGCTCAGAACGTTCCATGTTGATTGCTTCCTAATAAGCCGAACCTGAGTGGTGCGGTTATTAGGAAGTATTGGATATAGTAAAATAGAGAGTATCTACGGTATTTTTTGCCGCGTTAGCGGCTTGGTTCAACAACTCGATTGAGCCACCTTTGCTATAAACTAACTCTTTGACAACTACCCGCTGGCGCAATGTCTCTCTCAAGGGTTTTAGCTCTGCTTCTATATCTGCGACAGGCACAATACTGCCTTTTGGGAGCTGTTTTTTCCCATCTCCGAATTGCACAACTGGGCCATACTCACCGGCAATCATTGAGTCCATTGCGTCTTGAGGCATCGCCGATACAAACCACTCGATACTTTTCATAAACTTCGTCAATGAGAATTGATCAGCAATAAGACGAAAAAGCGCTTCGCTGAAAGGCCCATAAATCAGAGCCCATTTTGTATACTGGACTTCTGCCTCACTTTTTCTGGTTTTGTGGATGTAGGTTGCATCGGGCTCAGCGATTGCGATAAGCAGTCTTTTTTTATCATGACAGAGGTAAATTTTTCGGGCCCAAGTGTCCGCTTTGGGATCATACCCATCGGGTCTGGCCATGGCCTTGGAAAACAGATCGAGAAAGGCTTGTTCCGTGTCAGCTCGCTCGATAATAAACGGCTTTCCTTCCCCTGACAGCAGCCAGCTGAGGTTAACGCGCTCCTGCCGATGAATCCCCAATAGAATGCCAGGACCAGGCATCACGTCGGCCCTTATTGAGTCGGCAGCGCCTTTGGACAAACCCATAAGTATTTTCCAATCCCAAAATGAGCCTGAAAAGAGTATAAACCCATGATTTCAGGCCTTTCGCTTAAAGATGCCTTGAAACAGTGATTCTCTGGC
>NZ_LUTV01000034.1 GCF_001646945.1 Endozoicomonas ascidiicola | reverse complement strand
ACAGGCACTAAGTAGACAATTTTACACATAGTAACCCACCTCCCTGCTTTGCTCGGGAAAATAGAACTATAGCTTTATCCATGGCTCAAAAAATTGCCTCGTCAGTAAAATCTGTGGGCAATTTCTGGTTCAGGTAGCTTGCCAAGTGCATGGTATAACGCAATTTCCGCGCATCTGTAGGTTCTGAAACCGTAAGATTTTCTCGTAGTGAGTTTTATCTTGGTGTTCAGACCCTCAACTATACCGCTTGAATACGCCTTTTTAGCCCTGAACCAATTCAGGATAAGTGGTCTGTGTCGTCGAACTGTTTTGGCAACCTTCTTCATCGGTTCTAACTTTGATCGCATCACTCTTGTACACCAACGATCCAGATATTTTCCAGCCCAATGTGGTGACACGTAATCCCAGAACACCTGAAACTCTTCCTTAAGCAGATACGCTCTGACACTTTTGAGGTTGTACTGCAGCACTGTGCTTAACTTGACTTCTTCTTTCTCAGTCAGGTTCTCTTTCCGCTTCAGAAGGCACCAGCGAGACTTTTTCAAAACAGGCTCATAACCGTCAGCCTGAAGCTGTTTGTGCTCCGAAGCCCTGACTTCATCGATGGCTTTATTTAACATCRCCACGATGTGAAAACGATCAAGAATATGCAGAGCTTGSCCCGCAAATTCCGCAATAGCCTTCACATAAGGCTTCCACATATCAGAGCAAACATATTTTAATCGCTGGCAACGCTCTGCACCCAAAAACGTGAAAAACTGGCGGATAGTGGCTTCTGTGCGTTCCTCGCCAATCCACAGTAGTCGTGTACACTCCCGATCAATCTGATAAACCACTGTCAGGTATTTATGACCCAGCTGATATGCCACTTCGTCGACACCTATGGCCTCAATATTATCGAGAACCCGATGGGCTTTGCCCCATTCAACAATGTACTCGACTGAATGAAATACCTTCTCCCATGACGTGTTAAACGTCTTGGCAACTTCCTTCCAGGAGAGTTTTCGAGCCCAGCTTGCGAGAAACTGCATGTACACTTTGGTCAGTTCTTTTTTACCTTCTGCCCATGGAACCTGCTCAACCTTTACGCCACATGTCTTACATTGAACGCGGCGCATTCTGTAGATCAGGAAAACTCTGATTCCCCAGAGAGGAACAAACTCGAAGCGTCGTTCAGTAAGGCGATCATAACCCGGTGCTGGGTTATGGCAGCCTGAACAGATAGCGTGACCATTCTTGCGGGGAACGACTGTCACATCGAAGACGTCAGAGCCTTGATGGAAGCCGAATTTTACATCCTGATAAACAAATGACTTGAGCTTATGAACTTTATTGAGGATAGTTTTTATCAGCATCAGCGACGTTTCTTATTGTTTTTGTCTGCAAACAAAAAAATCTATCAGAAATTGATCGCTGGTGCTTTTTTCTTCAAATCAGCTCATTTTTACCCACAGATATCCCTGAAGAGCCAAAAAATTAGAATTCTTGCCACAG
>NZ_LUTV01000033.1 GCF_001646945.1 Endozoicomonas ascidiicola | reverse complement strand
AAACCTTTTGGTTCAAACTGGTTTGCGGTATTTTGGTTCCGCATGGTTTGCAGCGGCGTGCAAAATCTCTGGTGGTAAATCTTCTGGTTTTTACTCTGTCGCCAGCCGTACGCGCTTCAGGTTTTCGTCACAGTTTAACCATTTTACGGGCTTACGCAGCTAACAAAAAAATCGTGTTCGTTCCGCTGCGCTCCACCGGACGCGCCTGCGGCGCGCCGCACATTTTGGCGTTATGTCGCTCACACCTAAAACAACCTAAAGATGATAAAAACAACTGAAAGTTGACTTTGGCGCCATTGATGACTATCTTGATAATCATCATTATGAGGAGTTCATTATATGGCTATTGCAACAAAAGAGTTGAAAAGGCTTCGGTTGGCACAGAATGTGACTCAAAAATATCTGGCAGATGCGATTGGTGTGTCATCTGCTCGCTATAGTTCATGGGAGCGTGGCGAAAAACAACCATCATCAGAAAATGTTCAAAAGTTGGCCGAGGCTTTAAAGTGCAGTATTAATAAGTTAGTTGAACAAAGTAAAGAAACAAAATTTGATATTGAAATATTCAATGATAAAAATCCAAGTTTTTCATACTTTGTTACCGAAAGAAAAGATCAAAAAATAAGATCGCATGACGCATTAATATTAAAGATTAATATTTTTGATCATGCATTATTACTTGAGCTTTCAAGTGAATCTGAAAAAAAGTCTCTTAATTCAATGCTTCGTGGAGAGCATGATTTTATATGGGTTGAGACATACGATGATAAATTCTTTTACGTCAATACTGATTGTATTGAGTGGGCTATTTGGCACGATGATGGCGCTGATGAATATCCTGGAATCTGTGAAGGTAAATTTCATGAAACACCTTTATTAAAAGCTGATGTCAGGAAGGATGCTGTTCTTTTTATAATGGCTAAGAATGGGAATTATGAAGTAAATAGTGATTGCAACTTTGATCTCAGTGTCGATTTTGAATGGCTGATAGAGCATCAATCAAGACTAATAGAAGAAGCTCCTGATGTGATAAAGTCACTTAAAGAAAATCTAGATGAAAATTACATTGATTTCTTGAATGATACAGAACGCACAGAATATGAAAGAGAATTCATTAATGCATGGGGAATAAGAATATTTTTAAAAGGTGGAAAGGAGATCTTTCTTCCTGGTATGTACTCTAGAGGAGATGCGTGGGATGAAGCCCTTATAGATATACAAAACATGAATCTTTATGATGAAAATCATGTTACAGATTTTAGTGATCATGAAACGAATAATCATTATATAATTCCCACGAATCAAATTGCTTTCATAGAATATCCCAATGTGTTCAATGCAATAGGAAACTATGCAGAATATGATAAAATTTCGCTCTTAGGTACTGATGAAATTGATAAAACTGTTGAGAAACTATCAAAACTGGTTTGCCAAGGTTAGAGAATAAATAAACAAATCAACCGCAACATAACAAAAAAATCCAGGTGACGCCTACGGCGCACCTGATTTTGGCGTTAGCTGCT
>NZ_LUTV01000032.1 GCF_001646945.1 Endozoicomonas ascidiicola | reverse complement strand
CAGCAGATTGCTCTACTGTCAGTTGTTCCATCAACACAATGCAGACCTCCCGAGGTAAGACACTTAACTTTCATCACGTAGACGCCCAATTTATAAAACGTACTCCAATTGCAGATGGAAGGCTTAATGGTCACGTGCCCACTGGCCTCGAATACGTCACACCTCATATCGGGTTCCTGTTCGTCGCCCCGTGATTTCGCGTTGGACTTCCTTCAGACCCTGCCTCGCGACAACGCCCTTGCCCTTTCGCTAACCTTCGGCTCTGCGAATACCTGGTAAGAGGACTTTCACCTCTCTAGCTAAGTGCCATGCTCGGCACACACGCCAAAATGTGCGGCGCGCCGCGGGCGCGTCCGGTGGAGCGCAGCGGAACGAACACGATTTTTTTGTTAGCTGCGCACGCCCGTGAAATGATTAAACTGTGACGAAGACCTGAAGCGAAACAACTGGCAACATTGCACCAAACCAGCAGTTTCTGTCACTGAAAACAGTAAAACTCACTGTTTTCCATCAGTTGAGCTAGAGTTCCTGCTAGCTCCTGAGATTTGCAAAGTCTCTGTGTTGGACTCCCTACCTGTAGTCACGCGACTTGCAACAGATGGAAAGCTATATAAACACCTCATATTAGGCAAAGAACTGTCAATAAATCGTTTATAGTGTTGGTTATCACGATGGACAATATATACTTTACTCTAGCCTCCAAGGGTTGCAGCATTAAAGAATGCGAAATACCGAGCGGAAATTCAACTATACAACCGAGCATGTTCGGAAGGTCAGTGCAAATACAAGAGGCAGAATCAGCAGATTACTTCAACCTGCCGCGCGTTGATGAAAACACCTATGACTTGTCGTGTGGCTTTACCCAATACTCTTCGGTAGAACCCATATTCCCAAGTCGTCATACTCCAAATAATTCAGACTATTTTGACCTTTCTGTAACTCACGATGAGTTTGTACCTTTAGAAGATATAGAACCAACATTTTATTATAACGAAAATGAAGAAGGATCAAATACTGGTTCACACACGAAATCAACGCTTCTCCCAGAGAGTGATTCCATATATTCAGAAGTTGTAGAATCTTCGCGGTTAATTTCCCCCCTACCGACTGATGTACGCATTAGCACTACAGCATGTAGACCAGTAGCGATAGTAAAGCCTACACATGAACACGTTATACAACAAACTAAGGAAGAAGCTGCAGGGGAATTCCCTTGCCCTTTAAATGTCACCAAACAGCCCAAGAGTCGAAAAGAGTCCCGGAAGGCTTACCAGAAGGCTTACCAGAAGGCTTACCGACAATCAGATAAAGGGAAGGCTTCCCAGAAGGCTAACCGACAATCAGATAAAGGGAAGGCTTCCCAGAAGGCTTACAATCAATCAGAGAAATATAAGGCTTCCCAGAAGGCTTACCAACATTCAGAAAAATGTAAGGCTTACCAGAAGGCTTACCAGAAGGCTTACCAGAAGGCTTACCAGAAGGCTTATCGTGATGTTCTATCAAAAACAGGCGATAGAGAACAGGCAAAAATTGCAGGTAAAAATGCTTCAGCTGCAGTTTTGAGCCAGAGCAAAAAATGAGCAGCTAACGCCAAAATGTGCGGCGC
>NZ_LUTV01000031.1 GCF_001646945.1 Endozoicomonas ascidiicola | reverse complement strand
ATAGGCTGAAGATTTTATCAGGCATCTTTGCCCTTGAAATCTGTGCCTATGCCGTTATGTCCAATCACTATCATGTCATTCTTCATATTAACCGCGAACAAGCCGAGTCCTGGAACACAAAAGAGGTGCTGTCCCGCTGGACTCAGTTATTCTCTGGTCCTGTACTTGTTCAGCGTTATCTGGCAGGTGCAATTATGGATAAAGGAAGTCTGCTAAAGGTTGAAGAATTTTCAGAAGAATACCGCCATCGTTTAAAAGACATTAGCTGGTTCATGAGGTGCCTGAACGAGCACCTTGTCCGTGAAGCGAATAAGGAAGATGGTTGCAAAGGCCGCTTCTGGGAAGGTCGTTACAAAAGCCAGGCTTTACTTGATGAAGCCGCACTCCTTACTTGTATGGCTTATGTAGACTTTAACCCTGTCAGAGCTAAAATGGCTAAAATTCCTAAAGACTCTGAATATACCTCCATAAAAGAACGAGCCGATACCTATTCAAGTCATCAAAAGAAAAAACAGCCCCGCTGCCTCAAACCTTTTAAAGCTCCCGGGCAAAATCCGGATAAAGCACTGCCTTATACTCTTGCTTGTTATTTTGAACTGGTGGACTGGTTTGGTCGTATTATTCACAAAGGAAAGAGAGGAAAGATAGAAGGCGATGTCCCTTGTGTGCTTGATCGTTTGGGGATTGATCCGGAAGAGTGGCTGAACTATTACAGCTGAACACCATGCGCTGGAATAACCGCTTCCGTCGGGCTGTAGGAAAACTCTCATCTCTTAGAGATTATGCCAGCCAGATCGGGATGCAGTGGCTTCATGGTGTTACACCGAGCATTAGCCTATTTCAAACCTGATGCTCAACTTAATCCTTCTATATAACACGCTCAATTTCGGGCAGTGCCTCTCTATATCTGAAGTTGATCGATTTTCCTTCTGACCACACTAATCACTCTCATTAACACCAGCCTGTATTCTTTCTTTAGCAAACTCTTATAGTCCTTTGTGGTACGGTGAACCAAGCTGGATCTATCTGCCAAAGTAGACATTTAGTTTATGGCTGTCCTGTTCTACTCGTTGCGTCTGCATACTAAAGCAAAACGGAATCCGTCACTGTGGTTCAGCAGAAGTCGCAGGCAAATGGCTGGTACTCCAAAGCAGTGGCTGGAACACCACAGGAGGCTGTTATCTCGCTATTTCTGGCGAATATCTACTTCCATTATGTTTTGGATTTATGGGCCTTCGCCCGCATCCCATCATGCGAAAGTGTGTCTGATTTGTCGTAGGAGCCGTATGCATTATTAGTGCACGTACGGATCTGTGCCGGAGGGGTGACAAGCTTGTGCTTTTAGAAGCAAAAGTGAGTCAACCCTTTACGGCGATTAAAAATATCGTTGTAAATTAAGATGTAATCTATGGATGTCCTTTATATTTTTCATCTGTCACCGATAACAACTCTAATACTCTCCTCTCCTCTACACTTCAAGCCTTAACATAAAGAGCTTTACAATATGGAACCCAGTAGCCGTGGTAATTCGTCAAAAATAAAGGAGTTGAAGGACTCAGGCTACTCGACGATGAGTGTAACGTGGGAGAAGGAGGGCGCAGTGTGGAAGCGAAAAGTCACTTCAA
>NZ_LUTV01000004.1:769856-771815 GCF_001646945.1 Endozoicomonas ascidiicola | reverse complement strand
AGAACCTACAGATGCGCGGAAATTGCGTTATACCATGCACTTGGCAAGCTACCTGAACCAGAAATTGCCCACAGATTTTACTGACGAGGCAAAAACATAGGTGACACCTGCCATGATGGGAAGATTCTGAGCCGCTTTGCAGTCATTCTTCTTGGCAGTGGTCAGTTCGAAAAAAGTGGGAGTATCGGCCTTCGGGTCATACACCGTATGAAGCTTTATGCCGCCTTTAGTTTTTCGAAAATGCGCCCACTCAARCTGGTTCAAATTTAAGTCAATGGTCGTGGAATCAATCAGGCGCACCATTTCATTGCCCGCTCCMCGAGGCAGATGGCTTCTGACCTTTTGTAGTAGAAAGAAAAAGGTTTCTTCGAAAATACTGGCCGCCCGAGTGCTGTTGGCATCCGACAATGAAGAACGCTTTATGCGAGAGACACCCAAATGGTAATGGTGGTTGTGGCAGGCATTAAAATTCTCAACCAGATCCCGAATGGAAACGAGCTGAGTCCAGCATGTCAGAGTTCTGATTCGATGATCCCCATTGTGTCGATCAACTACCTTCTGAAACTGGTGACGTGGAATTGTTTTGAGTAACTGTTGGAAAACGCTGTTATGATGCTTCATACCTGTCTCTCTTGTTCTGTAAAATAGCTGTCTCGACAACCGCTATTTTACCGTAGATCAACAGAGACAAGCACTTCAGTTCTTCCCCAGATTTTTAACCGGACAGCAGTGACTTTAACAGCTTCTTTTGAAACTATTTTGATCAGTTTCTCAGCAATCGTCTTTCGGTTAGATGGTTTCACAGTAAAATGACAATGATGATGTAATGTCGTATATGTTACTTAATAGTCTGCGATTTCTGAACTAGTAGATCAGTCTCTAGCCCTTGATATTATTGACTTTAATCAACTCGGCGGGAATTGCTGCAGATATTGCATCCTTTAAAGAACAAGTCACCTACTTTATCTCCGAATACAGAATCATTAAAGCATGGGCAGAAAGTGAATCACAAAAGCTGGAACAGGCATTGGCAATATCAGGTCCAACAGACGACCAAAACCGAATTGACATTAATGATCTAACCCCGGAAGCGCTTAACCACCTGAACACTCAGGTTTTTGATCCATTAAATCAACTATTTCAACCCAAGGAGGGCGATGAGCTAAATTTATATAATTTTATCCGTGATGAAAGCTATGTAGATTTAACCACCCTGGAATTGATAATAAAAACATGGCTGACCTTAAGCATTATTCCCACAAATTCCGAAAAACTTTTCACCATAGAAGAACTGCCGCCAGGGAGAGGCTGTGTTGAAGACGAAATAAAATCCATTGAAAAAATAGTGAGTACTGTTGATGAATCGGTAGCTCCCCTCCCACCTGCCTTGCCTGACACCGTAAGTGTTAACGTTGACGTTCAGGTTTTAATGAACTGGCTCATTGACTTGGTTGATAGTGTTGCCAAATCATCACCAGCAACCAACAAAGAACTATCAGATAAAAATACTGTCAGGGCAGAAGTTAAACTGCTGCTTGATCAACTGGCAGATTCCATCGATGAATCAAAAGCGATTACTGGTGAATCATCAACACATGAAGAAAAGGTCCGAGAGGGCATTAAGACGATTCTAGACGAGGTAGTAAGTAATGCAATTGATGCTGCAGGTCAGAAATCGGAATCGAATGGAGAACCGGTTCAGTTGTTGAGTACTGACATACCAACCACTTCCAAAGCACCGGATATTTGTCAATCATCTTTGAAAGACCCTGAAAAAGATCCTCTTGTACTGATGACATTTTCGCGGATTTTATTTTTTGTCTGCCGGTCATCAGAAATCTGTGACGATATGAAAAAACTGGCGCTAGTGTAGTGCGCCGTTCTTTTTGCTGCTTAAGCGGCAATTAGCTCGAACTACCTTCTCCAGTATGTCATTAGCCTTGGCTGTCCATATAAACG
>NZ_LUTV01000004.1:760308-764236 GCF_001646945.1 Endozoicomonas ascidiicola | reverse complement strand
TGCAGTCATAGCAGAGCTTGATCAGCATAGAAATGGAAAGAAGGGCAAGGCCGCGAATAAGTCTGAGGAATGCCATCGATACATCAGAAACCGTCCAGGTCAGTTTGAATATGCGGCAGCGAGAGCGGTAAACCTTCCCATCGGTTCTGGTGAAATAGAGAGTGCGAACAGTTCAATAGTGCAAATGCGACTCAAGATACCCGGCGTCTGGTGGAAACCCGAGAACGCTGAAGCAATGCTTGGCTTAAGAACATTACGAGCTAACGGTGAATGGGATCAGTACTGGGAGCGCTTAGGGTARCCGGTGAAAGGACACTTTTAATTTCACCCCCAGCCACCTGATGACCATCATTGGCTGGACTCTTGCCTTAATGATGACCAAAGCCGCTGTTCTTTATCTGCTGGCTATTCTGTTTCGAGTGCGTCACAGCGATCAGTGGTTATTCACTCTCAGCCTTGCCCAGGCCGGTGAATTTGGCTTTGTTCTACTGGGGTATTCGGTGGATCAGTTCATACTCCCTGTTGATTTAGCTCAAATCCTGTCTATGGTCGTTGCTCTGTCCATGTTCCTGACACCTGCACTCTTTATTTTATTCGAACGTATTATTCAACCCCGCTATCAACAATCCGGCGATGACCGTGAAGCGGACACCATCGACACCCAAGGCCCTGTGCTTATCGCTGGTATTGGTCGCTTTGGGCAGATCGTAAACCGCCTTCTGGTGGCTCAAGGCGTAAATACCGTGGTGCTGGATAAATCCACCGACCAGATCGATATGATGCGCAGGATCAATGTACGAAGTTTCTATGGAGATGCCTGCCGCCCGGACCTGTTGCACACCGCAGGTATCAACGAATGCAAGCTGATGATCGTCGCCATTGATGACCCGCCTCGATCGGTCACCATCGTTCATTACATTAAGCAGCACTTCCCTCATGTGCAGGTGCTTGCCCGGGCTTTTGACCGCGGACATCACTATGAGTTATGCGACGCTGGTGCGGATTATGTCATTAGCGAAACCTATGATTCCGCCCTGAACCTAGGCGCCGAATCCCTTGTTCGCCTCGGAGTTCATCCATTTAAGGCGGAACAGATAAAACAGGGATTTATTCAACTGGAAAGAAGCCAAAAGGATGAACTTTACCGAAGCTGGCTAGAAGAAGACGGGTTAAGGGGCTATGGCGAACACTATCAAAAACTGTTTATCCGACTGGAAGCATTACTGAAAGAGGCGTTTAACAGTGACCGCTCTGACCGGCACTCCAAATCAGAACGTGGCTGGACACCACCACCCAAAGATTACCTTAAGGACTTTGATGACAAATATTAAACGTCGAAAGACTTTTACAGCCAAGACAATTTAAAGCAACGAAGGCTGGAATTTCTCATATCAAAACCCTATCCTAACGGCCAAACTACAAAAATAACAAGACATGAGCTGTATGAAAAAAATACTGATCACTCTCTCCATCACCGCTGCTTTTCTCATTGCAGTGCCTCCTTACTTTCTGGGATTCTCCATTTTTAACCTTGGCCATGCGGTTCAGGTTGGCACCAGCTTGAGCGCCAAACTTGCCTGCTCAGCGCGATATGTTTCCGGGTTTGATGACCAGCAAATTGCCAGTGATTTGTCGTCTTATTCTCCAGTCACTGAACTGGTGGAACTGCAATGGAGCGAATCCCCAAGCCAGGTGTCTGCCAACCTGTTTGGCCTGGCTCCAACGGTGGCGACCTATCGTGATGGCATTGGATGCTCCCTTGATCACGATGAAGGTTTTGATCTGGACAGCCTCGCTGTGCAGAAAACCGAGATCCGGCCTGATGTAGAATGGCCTCGGGGCAGTCTTGTCACAACGATTAACTCCGAACTTCAATCCACTTTGGATAACATCATCCAACAGGACAATGAGCAAGGTTTAAACAGCCGCGCCATGGTCGTCGTTCAGGATGGAAAAATTGTTGCTGAAGCCTATGGTGACAATACTCATCCAGAGACGCCTCTACTCGGCTGGTCCATGGCGAAAAGCGTTACTGCCATGATGCTTGGTCGTCTGGAACTCGAAGGCAAAGTTTCCAGAGATACCAGCGGTTTGTTTCCTGAGTGGAATGATGAACGTGCCAATCTTAAACTGCATGATTTATTGCAAATGAGCAGTGGCCTGACATTCGATGAAACCTATGCACCTGGCAGTGATGCGACTCATATGCTGTTCACCGCGCCCAGCGCTTCGGACGTAGCCATGACCAGCCCTCAAGGCTATAAGCCAAGCACTCATTTTTCCTATTCTTCTGGCACAACAAACCTTCTCTCCAGATACATACAACAGTTACTGGATAATCAGCCACAAAATACCATGAACTTTCTAACCCGTGAGCTGTTTGCTCCTGCTGGAATAGCCACGGCAACCTTTGAGACCGACCCTTCGGGCGTGCTTGTAGGTAGCTCTTATCTTTATGCCTCCGGCAGGGACTGGGCGCGTCTTGGCCTGATGATGGCAGAAAATGGTGAAATCAATGGTTATCAGGTACTTGCACCAGAGTGGGTTGAAGCAGCGAGCACCCCAAACAACAGTGACAATGAAAAAGCCTACGGCTATCAGTTCTGGTTGAATCGTGGTGATGAACAGCTTCGCTGGCCTTCACTACCGGAAGATGCCTACGCCATGATGGGGAACCGGAAGCAATCAGTTATGGTGATTCCTTCTGAGCAAGTGGTTCTGGTCAGACTGGGCTGGACATCGGGTGAGTATCCAATGGAACAAAATTACAAAGACTTGTTGCAGAGCATGTGATTATTAAAAATTCATCGTTAGACCAAGGTTCCTGGCGCAGTTGAGATCACTGCGCTAGTGTCCATGAGTTGCCTGTGAGCAGCCTTATAATCGTTAATGGCTTTTGCAATGACCTTTTCCACTGGCTCCAGTTTTATGTAATAGCTTACGGCGTTTAACTTTAATGCTTCAGAGATATCTTTATATATTTGATTCTGTAAAATTCCAGCACGCTGATTCATATAAACCATATCTTCTTCTATGCTTATATCATTGCAGGTTACATTATCAACTCTTTCTGCTTTTTCCCTTACAAGCCTCGAACAAAATGCACTCATTTCACGTTGCAACAATTTTCTCAAATTGCCTCTAAACGCCTCATCAGCATTCAAAAGACCATTAGATCGCCCTTCATCAGCAGGGTGCTCAGCCTGAATAATGTAGCAAGTATTTAAAAAGCATCTACTCTATTAGTAATTGACTACTGACGTTTATGTTTGCTGCCATGCCTGCCCAGATACTTTCTTCAAAAAACTCCGAAACCCAAGTTCTCATCACTATCCAGCATGGAAAGTCAATGTTGGAGTTTGAAGATCTGTTACAGKACGAGCTTAATGATGCTGGCCGTCTGGCATCTGCTAAACAGCTGGAGTACCTCGACACTGATGGCTCTCCTATTCAGCTTGGCTCTATCAGTATGACCTGCAAGAAAAAGAAAGAACTCAAGGTTTATGAGTCTCCATGGGGGCAGTGTCCAGTAGAGCGCTATGTTTATCAGAGCAGTAAGGGAGGTAAAACGTTCTGTCCTCTTGATCAGAATGCACGCATTGTCGTCAACTCGACGCCAGCATTTGCTCGCATGGTCAGCTGGAAGTATGCCAACATGGCTGCTCCTCAGGTTGAAGCAGATTTGCTTCAGAATCACAGGAGATCAAGCAGCCGGGCCACGCTTAAAGATATTTCTGATGTCGTGGCCAGTATTGCCCAGGCAAAAGAAGAAAGTTGGACTTACGACATTCCTCAACTACCAGAGCCAGTAGCTACCGTATCTATTGGTCTGGATGGAACAACTCTGCTCTATCGTGATGGCAACTACCGCATTGCTATGTGTGGAACCATTGCATTATTGAATGATGACGGTGATCGACTTCATACG
>NZ_LUTV01000004.1:739917-758208 GCF_001646945.1 Endozoicomonas ascidiicola | reverse complement strand
AGCAAACAGCTCAGTGCTGCAGAGGTACTGGACATTGCCCGTAAGCACTGGGAGGTGGAGAACAAACTTCACTGGAGGCTTGACGTTGCTTTTGGCGAAGATAAAAATCAGACTACCAATAATTGCGCCATTGAGAACGTCTCGATCCTTAACCGAATAGYACTGAATATCCACACTCAGGACACGGAAACCAACGACAGTATAAAACTGAAACGGTTAGCTGCGGGTTGGGACAATGACAAGCTTGAGGAACTATTGAGTTCTATAGTGCTTATTTGATGCGTAAGCCCTGATTTCAGAACCGGACTCATTTTTTATCATAGCCACTACTGTTTATCGTTTTTTTTAACTCCTTATTCAAAGACTTACAGGCTTTGATTTTAGAATAGAGTCTAATTTGATATTTCAGATTATTCTCATCCACCCTGACAACCGTTCCGTTGTCATCCCCATGTTCTTTTCCTTCAATGACCGCTGAGTCTTTGGTAACTTGGATTGTAGGTTTCTTGAGAATCACTGCCTGCCGCCTTTCCTCCTTGACCAACAGCTTAGCTTCAGAATATGGCCTCATTGACTCAACATATCCATCGTTCAAGTGTCTTACAGACCTATTTCCACAACGTGCTTCTGGCATAGAAGCCTTATGGTTACAACCTTGCTCGTTCTTATGCCTCAACCCACAGCCAGAAAATAAGAAAGAAATGCATTTCAAATTGAAGTTCCAATTAACCAACACGAAGGGATAACAATAATAGCAGCTGATATTGTGATTTTTTTTAATAACACCCCTTTAATTCATGCTCTACAGACAGGAAATAGACTCCACTGGTACTATACAAGCCAATATGTAGTAATATTTTCACATCACGCACTGCTCAATTGAGCGTGCACTCATTAGAAACAATCAAGTACTCGCCCATCAATGACCAGTACCGACCTATCAAACCACACTCCGATGATGCAGCAATACCTGCGCATCAAGCAGCAACACCGTGATCACCTGGTGTTCTATCGCATGGGCGATTTTTACGAGCTGTTTTACGACGATGCAAAAAAGGCATCGCAGCTGCTAGATATCACCCTGACCAAGCGCGGGCAATCCGGCGGTGAGCCTATTCCCATGGCCGGCATTCCCTACCATGCTGCCGAGGGTTATTTAGCACGCCTGATTCGTTTGCGTCAGTCCGTGGCCATTGCCGAACAAATCGGCGATCCGGCCACCAGCAAAGGACCGGTAGAGCGCAAAGTGGTTCGCGTCCTGACACCGGGCACGGTCAGTGATGAAGCGTTGCTGGATGAGCGACAGGACAATCTGTTGATGGCCGCTACCGGGCACGATGGTCGTTACGGTTTGGCGTTTCTGGATATCAGCAGCGGTCGTTTTAATGTTCTGGAAGTGAATGGTGAAGAAGCCCTGCTTTCGGAAGTGGAACGCTTAAGCCCCGCCGAGTTATTGGTAAACGATGATAAAAACTGGCCAGACTCTATTACCAAAAGAGCTGGCGCCAGCAAACGTCCGCCTTGGGATTTTGATCTTGAAGGGGCTAAAGAACAACTGAACCGACAGTTTCAAACTAAGAGTCTGGACGGTTTTGGTTGCGGACAGTTAACCCTCGCCATTGAGGCCGCCGGCTGTTTGCTGCAATACGCGCGAGAAACACAGCGCACTGCCCTGCCCCACATCCGCTCACTTGCTCAGGAAAACCGCGAAGAGAGCGTGGTGCTTGATGCTGCAAGTCGTAAAAACCTTGAATTGACCATCAATATGAACGGTGGTCGGGAACATACCCTTGCCGCAGTCGTGGATCAAACCGCTACTTCCATGGGCAGCCGGCTGCTGGCACGGTGGATCAATCGTCCACTGCGTAATTTCGAGAAGCTTATCGCTCGACAATCCGCCATCAGCGCTATTAAAGAGGGCTTTCATTTTGAAAACCTCTACCCACTGTTGAAAAACATCGGCGATATCGAACGAATACTGGCACGGGTTGCTCTTAAATCTGCTCGCCCAAGGGATCTGGCAAAACTGCGTGACTCCCTACAGGAGCTGCCCGAACTTCAACAGCTGCTGGCAGTGATCGACAGTGAAACCATTCATTTTCTGGCTCAAGGGATTAGCGAACATCCGGAACTGGCAGGCCTGCTGACCCGAGCCGTTATTGAAAACCCACCGGTGGTGATCCGTGATGGTGGTGTCATCGCCGAAGGTTACGATGCGGACTTGGATGAACTGCGCTCCATAAGCGAGAACGCCGGCGATTATTTGGTCCAGATGGAACTGCGGGAACGTGAGCGTACTGGCCTGCAAAGTCTGAAGGTGGGTTATAACCGGGTGCATGGCTATTACATCGAATTAAGCCGACGTGAATCCGATGACGCACCAGTAGACTACATTCGACGTCAAACCCTGAAAAATACCGAGCGCTTTATTACGCCGGAACTGAAAGAGTTTGAAGACAAAGCATTGTCCAGCAAAAGCCGGGCGCTGGCTCGGGAAAAAGCGCTCTACGAGGCATTGTTGGATCAGTCACTGGAATCACTGGGCCCACTTCAGGAATGCGCCATGGCACTTTCTGAGTTGGATGTGCTGAGCAATCTGGCAGAGCGGGCAGAATCCTTGAACTTCTGTCGCCCGGAACTGCATGAGCAGCCGGGCATTAACATCACAGAAGGCCGGCACCCGGTGGTAGAACAGGTTCTGGATGAACCATTCGTTGCCAACAATGTGTCTTTCCACGATGAACGACGCATGCTGGTTATTACCGGGCCGAATATGGGTGGTAAATCGACCTATATGCGCCAGACAGCATTGATTGTGTTGTTGGCACATATAGGCAGTTATGTACCCGCTACTCAGGCACGTATTGGTTTGGTGGATCGCATCTTTACCCGTATCGGTTCATCGGACGATCTGGCTGGCGGCCGCTCGACCTTTATGGTGGAAATGACTGAGACAGCCAATATTCTTCATAATGCGACAGAACAAAGTTTGGTTTTGATGGATGAAGTTGGGCGCGGTACCAGTACTTTTGATGGGCTTTCTCTTGCCTGGGCCTGCGCACACTATCTGGCTGATTCAGTCAGAGCGTTCACTTTGTTTGCCACCCACTACTTTGAACTGACCCAGCTGCCAGAAGAATGCACTACCGTTGTAAACGTACACCTAAACGCGACAGAACACGACGATCGCATTGTGTTTCTGCATGCGGTTCAAGAAGGCCCGGCCAGTCAGAGCTATGGGTTGCAGGTTGCCCAACTTGCCGGCGTGCCAAGGCATGTAATTAATCAGGCTCGCCAGAAGCTGGCACTTTTGGAACAACTGGAATCAGACGTTCCAGCACTGATGAGCGTTCAGCCAGCAACTACGGTGAACCTGCAGGCAGATCTGTTCGCCAGCCCTGAACCTCACCCTGCTGTGACTTTGTTGGAAGAGACTGATCCGGACAGCCTGAGCCCCCGACAGGCGCTGGAACTGCTGTATACTCTCAAGGCATTAAAGCAATAATATTGTTTATTCCTTATATCCCGGGTTTTCTACTGACTATTCAAGATATAAGGTTATGGTAAACGCGGCTGTTCACCAGGTTTACAACTCTGGTAAACTGCTTCGAAATTTCGTATGACCCGATGCGAACGAAATGCTGTCAGGTCGATTTCGATAAAAACTCTGAATTTATTTGGAGAATATAATCAAGGTCATACGCTTCCAGTCAAATCAAATGGAGTTTCAACACCATGACTTTCGTAGTGGGTGAGAACTGCATCAAATGCAAATACACCGATTGCGTAGAGGTCTGTCCAGTCGACTGCTTCTATGAGGGACCCAACTTTCTGGTTATTCACCCGGACGAGTGCATCGATTGCGCCCTGTGTGAACCAGAGTGTCCTGCCAATGCAATTTTCTCAGAAGATGAAGTACCTGAGGATCAACAGGAATTTATCGAACTGAACGCAGTTCTGGCAGATGTATGGGAGAACATTACCGAGAAAAAAGATCAGTTGCCTGACGCTGCCGAGTGGGATGGCGTGAAAGGTAAACTGGATCAGTTAGAGCGTTAATCTCAGCTTTGTTTGACAAAGAAGGGTTAACGAAAAAGGCCATGACATTGTCATGGCCTTTTTGTTTGGTGACGATTGCTCTGACAAGACTGCGCTGATAAGACTGTTCTGACAAACAGCTGCTTCAAGATTAATTAAACAGCGATTCTCCTGAAAGCCCCTGCTTCTCAAGAATAGAACGTAAACGCTTTAGAGCCTCAACCTGAATTTGCCTGACGCGTTCCCGGGTCAAACCGATCTCACGCCCCACTTCTTCAAGCGTACTGGTTTCATAACCTCTCAAACCAAAACGGCGTGCAACCACCTCACGCTGCTTTTCTGAAAGTTCACCTAACCAGCGATCCAGACTGTCATTCAAATCCAGATCCTGAAGCAACACCGCAGGGTCTGCTCCTTTCTCATCGGAAATGGTATCCAGTATGGATTTATCCGAATCCGGCCCCAAAGGTGTATCCACCGAAGTGACTCGTTCGTTCAGCCCCAACATCCGCTTAACATCAGCCACAGGCTTATCAAGCAGCTCAGCGATTTCTTCCGGACTGGGGTCGTGATCAAGTTTCTGGGTAAGTTCCCGGGCAGCCCGGAGATAGACGTTAAGTTCTTTCACCACATGGATAGGCAAACGTATCGTTCGGGTCTGATTCATGATCGCCCGTTCAATGGTTTGTCGAATCCACCAGGTGGCGTAGGTTGAAAAACGGAATCCTCTTTCAGGATCGAATTTTTCCACCGCTCTGATCAGACCGAGGTTACCTTCCTCAATCAAATCCAGCAGTGTTAGCCCACGATTCACATAACGCCGGGAAATTTTCACCACCAGACGAAGGTTGCTTTCAATCATCCGACGACGACCCGCTTCAACTCCTTTACGAGCCAAACGGGCAAAATGAACCTCTTCCTCCGGTGTTAGCAGAGGCGAGAAGCCAATTTCATTCAGGTACAGCTGAGTTGCATCAATGGACTTGTAAAAGCCATCGTCTTCTTTGCGACGCGTAGAGGTCGTAGCTGATACTGGCGCTACCCGAGGTTTCTCAGGAGATGCCTGCACCTCTTCGATTTCCGAAGATTCTTCAACTGCTTCCACCAGCGCTTGTTCGGAAGAAGAATCATCCCCCTCCGAATCAAACCCATCCTGTCCCTGGATTACATCGTCAGCATAACTGCTTAGCTCTGCGTCATCCCTCTTCGATGCCATAAGAGTATGTCCTATCGGAAATTCCCACACTATGCCGGGCAGCAAATCTGCACCCGCACCCGTGAGATCCCTCTACCACAACCGCCGTTATCCTTCGTAATGAATCAACGTTTCGGCAGAAACCCCATAGGGTCTACCGGCTTGCCGTCCCGTCTGATTTCAAAGTGAAGCTTGGGTTCCGTTGTTCCTGTAGAACCTATTTCGGCTATCTTCTGGCCCGCTTTAACTGAGTCTCCCTCTCTGACGAACAGATCCTTATTGTGAGCGTAAGCACTTAGATAGCTACTGTTATGTTTTAATATGATCAGCCTGCCATAACCAGACAGGTCGCTCCCTGCGTATACCACTTCACCATTGGCGGCTGCCTTTACAGGCTCTCCTAATTTGCCGCTAATATCAATCCCCTTATTCACCGGGGATCGAGTCGAATAAGCAGCAACCACCTTACCCTTCGCAGGCCATTGCCAGCCATTAAATGCTGCCGTTGGAGTCTGTTTGGGCGGAGACACCGGTGTTGGTTTATTAACCGGTTTGACAACAGAAGGTCGAATTGGTTTCTTTTTTGGTGGAGTGGATTTTGCCGTCACTAGAGGATAGTACTTTCGTGCTGATAAATTAATCCTCTGCCCAGGGTAAATAGTATAAGGCGAACGTATGCCATTATTACGTGCTAACTCTTTGAAATCCCTACCATAACTCCAGGCAATAGAATAGAGTGTCTCACCGGTTACTACCCGGTGAGAACCTGAAGTGACTTTTGGAGGCGACCTTAACTCTTTCACCACTACGCGAGATGGATCGTGACTGCACCCTGCCACAAACAGGGTAACCGCCCCGGTAAAAAGCAGAAAAAGTATCTTTCTTGAGCAATCGCTCATTTTAATTTGAGCGGCCTTCCATAAACTCAACACTTTATCTACTCCGCCAACCTCGTCTGATTTTTGAAGAAAATTATCGATAATCGAAATAATAATAAAAATTAACAACAAAAAATATCATATTGATTTATGAAGTTTTACCTATATCCGCTCAGCTCTCCGTATTTTTTCCACCAAACCATTCGATGGTCGCAACCAGAACAATGGCAGCGATCATCAAAGCAAAGGACTCCAAAAGAAAAGCTGGATGACCTGTCACCATTTCATAATCAAAAGGTGAGATATTCACCTGAACCAGTGGTACTTCTGATCCGGAGCTATTGACCCGGGTACTCAGGGTTTCTTTCCAGGGCCATACTTTGCCCAGCGCCCCCAGCATTAATCCGGTCAGCAAAGCAATCGCCAAGTCACGATGACGCTTCAGCAACCATGAAAGCACATGGGAAAAACTTAACAGACCACCAATACAGCCTGCTCCAAAAATCAGCAAAACGCCTAAATCCAAAGCTTTAACTGCTTCAATCACCGGGCTATACAACCCCATGAGCAGTAAAATAAAGCTGCCAGAAATACCAGGAAGAATCATCGCGCAGATGGCAATGGCTCCGGCAAAAAACAACGTCATCGGTTCCGGCTCAAGACTGGTAGGCGATAATACGCCAATACCATAGGCAATCAGAACGCCCACCACCAAGGCAACCATTGTCGGCCCATGCCAGTGACTGACCTGACGAATCATATGCAAGCCCGAAATCAGGATCAGACCGAAAAAAAAGGCCCAGAGCATTTCCGGATAGCTGGCTAACAAATAGGTGATGACATGGGCAAACGAGAGAATGCTGCTCAGCACACCACCAAAAACACACAGTAGAAATGTGCCGTCTATATGCCGCCAGACACCGGTCACGCCTTCGCTGCGCAAAACGTTCAGCAATGATGGATTGGCACTTTTCAACGCATTCAGCAGGCGATCATAAATACCGGTAATGAAAGCAATTGTTCCCCCGGACACCCCGGGCACTACATCCGCAGCCCCCATCGCCATTCCTTTGGCAACCAGCGAAAAATGGGTAGCAAATTTCGTCATACCATGACCTTTAATAAACACACTTAGCTATAAAAAATAAGAACTAGAACGCCAAGAACTAAAACGCCGAGCTCTCAGCGCACAACACCAGCAAGCAATGGTACAAAACGCACCGGCTCGAGCACTTTACGACGATACTCGTCATCCTGCCGAGTCACCAACACCAGCTTCTGACTGCCATCATGGCCGACAGGAATCACCATACGACCACCGTCTGGCGATAACTGGCTTAACAACTCTTTGGGAATATCCCCGGGTGCGGCCGTCACAATGATGCCATCAAAGGGGCTTTCGGCTGGCCAGCCCATCCCGCCATCAGAATGCCGGAGCCTTATATTGAGCAGTGACAAACGACTTAAACGCTGACGAGCCTTTTCCTGTAGAGGACGAATCCGCTCCACAGAAAATACTCTCTCCACCAGCTTCGCCAGAATGGCGGTCTGGTACCCAGAGCCAGTCCCCACCTCAAGCACTTTTTTCAACGGCCCCTGCTCAAGCAACGCTTCAGTCATTCTTGCGACAATATAAGGCTGTGACAGCGTCTGATTATGACCAATAGGCAGAGCAGTATCTTCATAAGCTCGATGCGCCAACGCCTCGTCGAGAAAAAGATGACGTGGCACTTGTCGTATAGTATCCAATACTCGGGTAGAACAAATACCCTGCTCTTCCAACCGCTGAATCAGACGATCCCGGGTTCGACGAGACGTCATGCCAATCCCTGCAAGCTCCAGATCCTTTGTCATGGTCATCTCATTACCCCAACCCAATCCTCCAGTAACGACAAAGTACTGTGGCCCGTCTTGTCGTACTGCAATGGTGTAATAGAAACATAACCGGCACCAATCGCATGAAAGTCGGTACCTTCCTCTGCAATTCTAGGATTACCCACACCACCAATCCACCACACGGTGTGACCTCTGGGATCGCTGAGCCTGGTTGGCGGCAGCGCCGGGTCCCGATGACCAAGGCGGGTTATTTTCATACCTTGCAGTTCATCGTAATCGCAGGCTGGCACATTCACATTCAGGATAGTGCCCTCTGGCAATTGCAGGGTATCCAGTCGAGTCATAATGTCGTGTAATACACGAGCCGTGGTTTCCAGATGTCGATCTTCCCGCCCACAGGAGGAGATGGCAATGGCATTTTTTCCAAGCATTCGACCTTCCATCGCCGCAGCCACGGTGCCAGAATACAACACATCATCCCCCAGATTGGCGCAGTTATTAATACCAGACACCACCCGTTCCGGGATTTGTTCAAACAGGCCGCTGATAGACAGGTGAACACAATCTGCCGGCGTGCCATTCACACTGAAAAAACCATTGTCGTGTTCTTTAATGCGTAACGGTCTATCCAGGGTCAGGGCATGACTTTGGCCAGAGCAATCATTGTCCGGAGCAACGACGATGCAATCACCAAACTGTTTCATTACCCCATAAGACAGCGCCAACCCTTTTGCGGTGACACCATCATCATTGGCGAGCAAAATGGTCATGATCCCTGAACTCCCTGATCCGTTTTCTCAACGTATGTCCTGTCTTGTTCCTGACAGAGCAAAACCTCTCTTAACACGGTGGTGGCAAAGCAACCCTTTGGTAGACGAAACGATAACTCTAAGGTTCTGTCGTCTTTCCAAGACCATGTCATTTGTTCAGGTATCAACCGGTTAATACGTCGTTCCTGATTCAAACCCGCATTTTCAAGCCCATCACAAAGTGCTGCGTAACCACTGGCCACCGATTCTTCAAAGGCCTTAGCCTCATCCGCCACTTTGAGCATTCCCCTGCCCCACAGTGGCGATGTTGGGCTTAACTTGCCACTGTTCAGGCGCGCCATGATATCGTCATCTGCCGCATCAAAAATCAAACTACCACTGTCTGGAAAACCCAAAGCATCACCGGGCAGATATTGATTCCAGAGTTGCTGTTGAACCTTTTCCGACAAAACCCGATTGAATAACCAGGACCGTGCTGCGGATAAATAGACTGATCGTTTGTTGCGCTGAACACGAAATTTACCGGCCATCATGGCTGCGGCTTTTTCGATATTCCGCCCTTGATGACCAAACCGTTGCTCACCAAAATAATTAGGCACACCGGCCTGAGCAATCTGTTCAAGTCGCTCTTCCACTCGATCTCGATTCGCTTCAATCTCACGTAACGTGATACAAAAACCGTTACCTTTTAATGCGCCAGTTTTCAATTTTTTACGGTGTCGGGTCTGCTTTAAAATCCGAACAGCATCACTTTCAAAACCGCTCCAGTCCGGATCAGCCATTCCCGGCAACGTGACACAAAACCATTGACGTGTAACCCCATGGCGATCCTTGCGCCCGGCATAACTGACCGACTGTCTTTTAACTTTTGCATGTCTTGCCAGTAAATCCGCCACCCAATCTGTATTATCACCTTTCTTTTCGATCAGCAGAAAAAGGTGTTCACCCTCACCTTCCGGCTCAAAAGGGAGGTACTCATCCACCTGGAAATCTTCATGACAGGACTTGAACTGACAACTACCCAGAGGACCACCAAAAGCATGATGCCAATCAGTAGAGTAATCGGCATGCACCGGTACATCTGCATCCATTTATATGCACTCAAAATGTAATTTCGAAAGAAGTAACCATACCTTTTTTAGTACGGTTAGAGAACGCCCCTTAGTGAACATGGGGCGTGTTTTCCAACATCGTTTGAAAAGAGAAACTAACTATAAGTAGTTGTGCAAATGGAATCGAATATTTCTGGATGAGTGGACAGTTACTATGCAAGGCACAACGACGGGAGCATAGCCGTAGCTATGCGACCAGAGTTGTAACGCAGCAGAGTGGCTGGCCACTTGCTCAGAAAATATGATTTCATTTGGTCAACTACTTACAATTATGAAGGGAATCAAGAGGTACTGGAAGTCAGTAAAACCACCGCATGGGCTGCAATACCTTCTTTTCTGCCAGTGAAACCAAGCTGCTCGGTCGTGGTTGCTTTGACATTGATCAGAGAAACGTCCAGTTCCATATCCTCGCTGATATTTTTACGCATTTGATCAATATGCGGTGCCATTTTCGGAGCCTGGGCAATAATGGTACTGTCCACATTCACCGGCATGAGATGGTGTTTCTGCAGCAGTGCAATCACATGCCTGAGAAGTTTGCGACTATCAATCCCTTTGAAGCGCTCATCCGTATCTGGAAAGTGCTTGCCTATATCGCCGAGGCCAGCTGCACCAAGTAACGCATCACATAATGCATGCAAAAGTACATCGCCATCAGAGTGCGCGATTAACCCCTGAGGGTATGGAATGGATACGCCCCCCAGAACAACATGATCGCCTTCACCGAATTTGTGAACATCAAACCCATGACCAATGCGCATTAATGCCTCCACTAAGACATTTCTAATAATTTCGATTGCTGTTCTATATATAGAGAAGCTAACGCCAGATCAGTTCCCCGGGTGATCTTAATATTATCCCCATGGCCTTCTACCATGACCGGCTGACTGCCTGAATATTCGATGGCACTGGCCTCATCGGTGACGGGCATATTGTCATCAAGCGCTTTTTTCAGGGCATCGCGGAGCATGCTGAAACGGAACATCTGCGGTGTCATGGCATGCCAAAGCCCCTGGCGATCCACCGTTTTATTCACCACGCCATCGGCATTGGCGGCTTTGATCGTGTCAGTCACTGGCACTCCCAGCAAACCTCCGATTGGATGATCCTTTAATTGCCCCACCAGCAAACCCAAATCAGACCGACGAATACAAGGGCGTGCCACGTCATGAACCAGCACCCAGTCGTTTGGTGCCGCAAGATCCACCAGCACCTCTAAACCTTTTAGCACCGAGTGGTAACGTTCACTGCCGCCTTCGGCCAGAAGAATCCGAGGGTCTCTGGAAACATCCAGCCTGTGGTAGTACTCATCATCACGGTCTACCACCACCACGATCTTTTCCAATAACGGTTTCTTGTCGATAGAAAAGCCCAGCAGGCGCTCAAGAGTGTGCACCATAATGGGCTTGCCATGAATATCGAGATATTGCTTAGGCATATCCGCATTCATTCTGCGCCCAACACCTGCAGCTGGCACTACCGCCCAATAACGAACAGATTCCATGGTTTACTCACTACCCATCAAGGCAAGGATTTTTAATCCTTAATCATAAATCAGAAAGAACGTCTCATCACGCCGAACCATACCCAGTTCCTGCCGGGCTCTGGATTCAACGATTTCCATCCCCTGCTGCAGTTCAACCACTTCTTTAGCCAGCTGGCGATTACGCTGATACAAACGCTCGTTTTCTAACCGGGATCGATCCAGCATCTCTTCCTGAGTAATCAGCTCAGCCACACTGCCCTCGCCAACCCAAAGCCGGATTTGTAGATAAACCAGTGATAGCGTTAAAAAAACAACGACCCATTTCTTCATAATGCTGTAGCGAATTAAAAAAGAGATTATCAACCAGAAGGTGCCCCAAAGGCAAAATATGGTCAATGGGAAAAGTTGCGTTCAGCTAGAAGCTTCAACAGGGTACATACCGACAATGAACTTTATATATCAACAAATGTCGAATTTTCTATAACTGAATACAAGGAAAATCAACAATGATTACTCCCATCGGTAATTTCAATAAGCCTGCCTCTAATGCTGACCAGACCGCTGCACCATCTACAGATACAGAAAATCCCATAAAAGGATCTGCACCACAGATCATCTGGAATCCTGCCAACTATGTAGAAAACTCAACTTCACAAACCGAAGACTCACACGCTCTCACATCCGAGCTCTTGAAAAGAAATATCATCAAAGCACCAGTATCCCGTGTTCTGGATATCGGCTGTGGTCCAGGCAATAACTTAGCCGAATACAAGAAACTCTTTGGTGGACAAGTTGTCGGTATCGATCCATCAGAAGATATGTACAAAGCAGCAAAAGAAAGGTTTCAAGCCTCTGAAGACATTGAGATCCTCTGTGCAGGGGCGGATAATTTTTCATATTCAGAAGAATTCCCACTAGCGCTGTCCATTCATGCACTGCACTGGATCAGCAACAAAAAAATGCCGAACGCTCTGAAGAATATTGGGCAGCATCTGGCTCCAGAAGGCATTTTTTCAGCATTTTTCGCAGCCTCCAAAGCAGGCCTACCTTTCCATACAAGCTTGGAAAAAACAAAAGCATTACCGGAGTTCCAGGATCACTTTACCGAGTATAAACCTTCCCAATTCTTCTATTCAGTGAGCGAGATGGAATGCCTGATCCTAGGAGCCTGTCGGACTTAGAACAACTTTTGAGTATAATACCCGCAAGATCGTAAAAGACAGCCAGCCAATGAACAAATGGACTTTCAGACCCATTGACCGAGACATCCCTGACTTTTTTCCTGCCACTGTTCAGGATTATCTGCCAGAGGTGCATCTTGCTCGCTTTGTTGTAGAGGTGGTTGAGCAGCTAGACCTCACACCTTTGATCAGCGCCTATAAAGGAAGGGGTTCTAAAGCCTGGCATCCATCCCTCATGCTGTCGTTATTGTTCTATGGATATGCAACAGGTGTCTTCTCCAGTCGCAAACTGGAGAAAGCAACTTATGACTCCATCGCCTTTCGATATATCTGCGCCAACGAGCATCCGGATCACGACAGTATCAACACCTTTCGCCAGCGCTTCCGTAAAGAAATCAGTGAACTTTTTGTTCAGATATTGTTGATTGCGCAACAGGCAGAATGGTTGAAGCTGGGAACCATCAGCCTCGATGGAACCAAGATGAAGGCCAATGCCAGCAAACACAAGGCGCTCAGTTACAAGCACGCATGCAGGCTCGAAAAGCAGCTCAAGGCCGAAGTTGAAGAGCTCCTCAAGATGGCTGAAAAAGCAGATACTGAAAAATTGCCAGACGAATTATCCATTCCTGATGAGCTGAAACGCAGGGAAGATCGCCTCAAGGTGATTGCCGATGCCAAGGCAGAAATTGAGAGACGAGCTGAAGAGCGCTATCAGCAAGAACTGGCAGAATATCAGGAAAAAGTTGCCCGTCGTGATGCGATCAGAGATACGGAAAAAAAGCCACGGGGCAAAGAACCGAAAGCCCCTACGCCGGGTCCCAGGGACAAAGATCAAGTCAACCTGACAGATCCGGAGTCTCGCATAATGCCAACGTCTGCTAACGGTTTTGTACAGGCTTATAATGCGCAGGCCGCAGTAGATAACGACAGTGGTCTTATTGTTGAAAATCATATTACTCAGGCGACCAATGACAAACAACAGGTAGCGCCTGCCCTCGAAGAACTGGCCTCTCGTGCAGAGCAGATTGGCAAGCCCAGCGCGATTCTTGCCGACACGGGCTACTTCAGTCAGGGCAATGTGTCTGCTGTGGATAAGTTTGGAGCTATCCCTTACATTGCAGAAAAGAAGGATGCCCATAACAAACCTTTACTGGAGCGCTTTAAGCCCGATGAGCCGATGCCCGCAGGCGATGATGTTACCGCACTGGAGTTGATGCGTTGGCGATTGCAAACCAGGGAAGGACGGGCGGTGTATGCATTGAGAAAAAGCACCATTGAGCCAACGTTTGGGATACAGAAGGAAGTGATGGGATACCGTCAATTTCTGGTCCGTGGTCTTGAAGCAGTGTCTGCTGAATGGGATCTTCTGTGCATGGGTTTTAACCTGAAGCGGATGTTTACGCTGATGCTGAAAGATCTTCAGGAAAGTATCATTTTTATGCAGTTTATTTCAGCTTACAGGTTATTTGTCGCATGCATTTGGATATTTGGGCAAAAGAGACTGACGACATAAACAGCACTTCCAGACTGGATTCTGTGATTTTTGACTTTATTGCGGCCCATCTCCGGTTTTTACTTTCAAGTCCGACAGCCTCCTAGGCGCGGGAATGAAGGTAGACACATTAGAAATAAGCCCGATTCGGAAACATTTTTCAGATAGACTCAAATTAACAGGCTTTGTTTCACAATGGCTCCCTGAAGTAAGTTCTCAAAAACTGCTGCAAAGCCCACATGGCAATATAGCGGACGCCTTTTGAATCAGATTCTCCAGTCTCGGGAACAGCCTGGTGGCAGATAACCTGTCTGTCAGATAGTCCCAGAAAGAAAGACCATACAGGCGACACGTTTTTTCAGGCTGGCAAAAGTGTCGCGACTTTGCCGTCCTGCTTCGCTTCGCGTACTGCCGCTGATCTTTCGACGCTTGACGTATTCTCGTATCAGGCTTTCACTCAGATTGTTGTGCAACGGCAGGCGCGGGTCTTCCAGTACCAACAATAACTCTTTTTCTATAACGGCCAGGCTTGAGAGTGCTTCCTGGAGGTCGCTACAGACAGTGCGTGTCTGGATTAGAGCAGAAAAGCCAAACCGTACCTTCAGCGCATTCTCTTCGGATGGTTCAGTTTTGAAGGCTTTCAGGTCATCATAAATTTCCCAGAGCCATGTCCGGCACCATTTCTGAGCCAGGGCTTGCTGATCATTGACAGGATGAACCTTCGCCAGCAACCGCTCTGCATGAACCCAGCATTGAGCATGTTTGAATACATTGAACTGTTGTGCGCCATCGCTGAAGGTCGTCAGATGCCCTAAACCATGCGCTATCAAACTGGCATAAATTAAGGCTTCGCTGGCTTGCTGAAGTCGCTTTTTTCCTGTCAGACCATGGTCTTTCATGCAAGCCTTCCAGGCATCGTGGCTCAGAAAGGTCACTCCAACATATTGCTGAAGTACACGCAGCCACTTTTGGGGATACTTGAGAGTGCTCAGGTAGTCCAGGGCATTTTCTGTCAGTGCATACGTCCGAAAGGGACGATGCAGAAGACTTAGAAAATTCTCCCGGCTTTTGCTGTTCGTGGTGCCATACCAAGCGAACGACTCATTACAAATAATATTGCAATAACCGTTTCTTCCCTGATGCCTTGCACCCGTGTCGTCCGTTTGAATGTAGCTTGAGCAGCGAATGCCTGTGGCAAGGAGTTCGTCTTTCTCGCCGTGAAACTGCCCATGCCCCTTAGTGATCAGGTTGCTGAGTTCTCCTGCTGAAATAGAGAGGCCAATATCCCAAAGCCATTCCAGCAGCTGCGGCTGGGTGACGGCACATCCGAAATGCTGGTGAAGCACGTAAGCTTGTAAGGTCGGCCCGTAATGATGCCCGTGTAAACTGGCCGGAGGTTTGGCAGTAATGGTTTTTCCATCCGGTGTTATCCATTGCTCAAGCCGGTATTCGACACAGGTCGCCTTGAGTAGCAAGTCTTGGACATGGTAGGGAGTGGTGCCATTCCAGGTAGACCCTGACGGAACATCGATGGCCGGAACGGGAATGCTCTTTTCAGGAGGCGGCTTCGGTGGTTGCTTGCGCTGTTTACGAGTTCTTTCATCTGGTTTGCTGACCTTGCGTTTTGGTACGCTATCTGGATCAGCTTCATCATTTTGATCGGTTGCAGGTGGGTCGTCGGAAGAGTCGTCGGAGTCATCCGTAGGCTTACTGTTTGGTTTGATGTCGGGTTTAGGGGGCAGCTTTTTCAGGCGACGAATCTCAGCCTCAAGGGCTCCGACTTTCCCTTGTAACTGTGTGATCAACTCTTGTTGCTGAACGTGCTGTTCCTGAAGTTTGGAAATCAATTCCTGCTGAAGGGCGTTCTCTTTCTGGGTCAGAGCAAGCGACTCCTGAAGCAAGGCATTCTGCTGCTGAAGCTGGGCAAGATACTCCAGGATTTTTTTACCTGAATGAGTGAGCTCTACATTGGTCGAAGAAGAGAGAAAGTTCATGGTTTTGAAGAATAGACTGTGGTCGTGTAATTTTCCTTAATGCAGCAATTTTTGAGTAATTACTCCCTGAATACAACCACTTATCACAGAACGACAATACTGATTTAGCAGACAAGTTTCTTGAAAAAGTCATCTCAGATTATCTTGTGAGCACTGAACAAAAAAATGCCACTAACATCTTCTGAGATGAACGATCCTTCAAGTTGATAACCCAAAAAAACATATCCGGTTAGCCTTAACCCCGAACCCACAGCTTCAAGTGTTAATAGTGAGTAATCTGACAGTTGCTACTTACATCAAAAAGTAACTTTTAATAATCCAGAAGCAGCCAATGTCCACTGGAACGGTTCCATATACAGCAACAACTCAGCATCTCAACGAGTTACTGCTGACCTTCTTTTCAAAGCAGTACAGAAAGCAGGCGTGAACGTTAACTCTGACACGACCCTATTTCACATAAATGAACATTATCTCTAAGCCATAACAATGTAAGCTACACTAACCACTTCGTCAGTTAAAAGTGCCATAAAGCCACTTACAATGAAGGATTGTTGAACTGCCGTATCGACATTATGCAGCACTTAGAATCGAATATTTATGGCTTTGTAGTTAGTTACTATGCAAAGACAAGAAGTTCATCAAAAAAGTACGGAAGAATTTTAACCGAGTAACTGATCAATCATAAAACGATGATCGGTGAATGGGTGAAATTAAAAGTGTCCTTTCACCGGTTACCCTAAGCGCTCCCAGTACTGATCCCATTCACCGTTAGCTCGTAATGTTCTTAAGCCAAGCATTGCTTCAGCGTTCTCGGGTTTCCACCAGACGCCGGGTATCTTGAGTCGCATTTGCACTATTGAACTGTTCGCACTCTCTATTTCACCAGAACCGATGGGAAGGTTTACCGCTCTCGCTGCCGCATATTCAAACTGACCTGGACGGTTTCTGATGTATCGATGGCATTCCTCAGACTTATTCGCGGCCTTGCCCTTCTTTCCATTTCTATGCTGATCAAGCTCTGCTATGACTGCACTCACATCTCCTGACTTCATCCGTTCCTGTTGGCAATGCCGCCACTCGATACGAGCCGCCTTTTTATAGCCCACGCACTCTTCTGCTGCATCAGCAAAGTACTCAGAGAGATGGTAATAGTCGACAAGGTAGCTCCCTTGGTTTCCAAACACCCTTTTTGCCTGGCTGGCAATCCAGGTAGCTCCATCACTTACGCAGTGAATAGACGACTTCGGATTAAAGCCTTGTGCTAAAGCACAGTTTAACCACTGATCACCGGCCTTATTAGGGCCTTTCATAGTAGCCAGATGACGCTTATCATTGCTGCCGAGCTTATAGACCTGACAAAACTTGGCTTCTTGCCATTCCGTTTTACGCGTTTTTCGTTTGTCTCCGTCTTCTACGTCATTAAATAGAACAACAGGAATCATACTGCCATCCATTTCGCCCACAAACTGCTCAGCTTCACCGGTGAAGTCCTGAGAATTCTGTTCGGGAATGAAGGTTTCCTCTTGCATGCAACTGGCATGTTCAAGCGTAATAGCACGTACAGACGACTCAGGAATATCTATACCGTAATGTTCGTGCATTTTCTTAGAGGCTGCCTGGAAAGAGCAGTCAGCAGCAAAGTCGACAATTTTGCGTTGAATAGTGAGAGAATAGTCTCTGCAGTGAACCTGGGCAGCATGGCTAAAGGGTCTGAATCGATGTTGATCGATCGTTGGAAGCGCTCAACGACGCCTATTTTTCCGTAAGTGCTGAACCAATGAGTGTTTTTTTTCGAACTTTACTGTCGGGGTGTTTCAGGCAGGCCTCAGAAAACTTCTGATTTTCTTTGCAGGCACCCCAATCAGTAAGAAGCTCGTTACCCATACTACGGAGGTTCTGTGTGACGGCCTCCTCAGCATCACTGGCACGATCGAGCTGTCCAGACTCAGCTTCAACGATATCTAATAGGGCAGACACTCTACGTTCAAGTATCGGGTGGGCAGCAAGTCTATCAGCAAGAGAAACAGGCGAGGACATATTGATCTAACCGCTGAGAAATACTCATACAGTATTGTTCAAATCTTGGTTTTTTGGGGATGAAAAGGCTCTGGTGAGCACATTTAATTTCACCCTCGGTGAATAGTTATAACCTTGCAGCCAAAAATCTACGATCAAGTATCAACAAACATTAATTTAATCACTTAACAACACTGTTGTCCGGTTAAAAATCTGGGGAAGAACTGAAGTGCTTGTCTCTGTTGATCTACGGTAAAATAGCGGTTGTCGAGACAGCTATTTTACAGAACAAG
>NZ_LUTV01000004.1:728066-736592 GCF_001646945.1 Endozoicomonas ascidiicola | reverse complement strand
ACAGTATTTAATATTCAGTACCACTTTGTGTTTGTCACGAAGTACCGGTATCAGGTGCTCAAGGGAGATGTTGGCTTAAGAGCCAGGGAGCTGATAAGAGAAACGTGCCAGGCATTTGAGATAGAGATTCTTAAGGGAGTGATTAGGATCATGTACATCTGTTTGTGTCAGCGCCTCCGAATATGGCTCCGAGTGAAATAATGAGGAGGGTCAAAGGAAGGTCGTCTACAAGATTGTTTGAAAGTTTCCCTGATTTGAAGAAGCGATACTGGGGAAGGCATTTTTGGGCAAGAGGCTATTTTTGTGTCACATCGGGAAAGGTGACTGAAGAGATGATCAAGGAGTATCTGGATCATCATTTTGAGCCCAAAGTAGATGATAGCTTCAGGACTGAATACTAACGCGTCTTGGACGCGTATCCGGACTTTCAGTCCGTAAATCTAACCCACCGGCTTTAGCCGGTGGTTGTTGAGCTGAAGAGGGTTACCGGTTTAAGTTTAAAGTACCAACAAGAAACAAAACCAAAGGTAACCCTCAATGAACCAGAATAACCATCCTGCTATTAAACACAAGCTTGGCCTCTTGGAACTGGCTGATCAATTAAAGAAYGTGTCCCGCGCCTGCAAAGTCATGGGTGTATCCAGAGATACCTTCTACAGAGTTCAAAATGCCTATGAGGAAGGTGGAATCGATGCGTTGCTGGCTAAATCAAAAAAGATTCCAAACCCTAAAAACCGTGTAGAGCCTCACGTTGAAGAAGCCGTTTGTAAACTGGCTATTGATAACCCTGCCCTTGGTCAAACCCGAGTCAGTAATGAGTTACGGAAGCTCGGTATATTTGTTTCAGGAGGCGGTGTTCGCAGTATCTGGCAACGACATAACCTTGAGACGTTCAAAAAACGCCTCAAGGCTCTGGAGGAGCACGCTGCGGCTAACGATGCTATCTACACAGAATCTCAGCTGGCTGCCCTTGAGAAAAAGAAAGAAACCGATATTGCCTGCGGAGAAATTGAAACRGTGCATCCAGGTTATCTGGGTTCGCAAGACACCTTTTTCGTTGGAACACTCAAAGGGGTTGGCAGGGTGTATCAACAAACCTTTGTGGACACCTACAGCAAGATTGCGCACTGCAAGCTATACACCACCAAAACACCGATCACAGCAGCTGATTTGCTGAATGATCGGGTTCTACCGTACTTTGAAGAACATGACATTCCAATGCTGAGAATACTGACTGATAGAGGTACTGAGTACTGCGGCAAGGTTGAGCAGCACGATTATGAGCTGTACCTGGCGGCCTGTGATATCGAGCACACGAAAACCAAAGCGAGGCATCCTCAAACCAATGGTATCTGTGAACGATTCCATAAAACGATACTGAATGAGTTCTATCAGGTGACCTTTAGAAAGAAGGTCTACACTGACCTGACTGAATTACAGAAGGATCTGGATGCTTGGGTGGAGTACTACAACACAGAACGAACCCATCAGGGGAAAATGTGTTGTGGTAGGACACCCTTGCAAACATTGGAATCAGGCAAAGTGATCTGTAAGGAAAAACAGATCGTCTGAATCTGACCTGACGGTACAAACGACGATGGGCCGGAAAGTGTCAGATCAGATCTTGGTTACTACACCTGATTAACAGGCAGATCTGGTTTTAATGAGATTAAGCTTTATCTGCCATGAATATGGCTTAAAAGTTCTTTAGCCATCACGTTTGGTTCGAGCTCGCTAGAATTCAGCAGGGGCGTCAGAAAGCCTTCGCTTTCTTTATTTCTGCCTTCAAACATGAGAGCCATTCCCAGGAATGCTTGTACTGAAGGATCATCCGGGAACTTTTTTAAACCTTCTTTGTGAAGCAGGTCAATGGCTTCTTGGTGACGCTTTCGGTTCATAAACTCCATCGCGATACCAATGGTGCTCAAGGGGCTGTCTGGGCGAGCGACCTCAATACCGTTGAAAATGCCAAATGCGTGTTTTGGCAGGCCGGTGGCGCTGGCCATGAAGCCGATATCTGCCAGAGTCTTTAAGAGTTTATCGTCGATCATGACCGGTTATCTCCATCCTGGAAAATGCTCAAAGCTTTTGAATAATGCTTTGTAGTGTGTCTTTAATTGATTTAACAATACTGGATCGTAAGCCTTCAACGATCATGTATTTATTAAATTCAACCTGAAACGATACCATGTCCTTGGTATTGTTCGGGTCCATATTCGCAACGCGATCTTTAAGTGCCTTGTCCAGAGCTTCGGCTTGATTACCAAATGTCTCCGTTACCCGGTCAAAACTAAAATCGCTGCTGGTGGGCTGATTGTAATTTGAATTATACGTGTCCATGGCTGAATTCCTTTTCAGACTTAGGATTTATGATGCTGCTTCCAGTTTTTATCCACCACTTCCATGGCGGCGACGATAGAAGTGAGCAGGGAGTCGATTCTGACAAAGTTATCAGGGTCGGTGCCTTTATCTCTTAACTGCTTTAGCCTCGATGCCTCGCTAAAAAGGTTGGCAAGTAATTGGTCTCGATACTGTCCTTGAACATCATTAATCAAGAGCTCTTCGGTATTCGATAGACCTGTGTAGTCATCACTTTTCATTGTTTCCGCCACGGTTCCCTCCAAGGCGATATTTAAATCTGCTAGTACCGTTGGTTAATAAAAGGTAGTCGATGTTTATATCTTCAATTGTAAACCCATTAGAGAGTTTTGCACCGATCAGATATTTGGTTCCGTCTATCAGTATGACATATGGCACCCGACCCATGCTGATTCCACGTATATTCAGAACCAATGGCGACGCATTGTCATTGATTAAGCCGCTAGAGTACTTGGTCGCCAGTTGTATTGCTGGTTTATTGTCATACCGCTGCTTAAATTTGGTAACGATGGTTTGAAGGTCATAAACTTGTCCTTCATCCAAAAGGTGTCCTTTTAGTAAAATAGTTTTACCCCGAACAAGGACTTGGAGCCTCGGGATTAAGGCCTTTTCCCTGAGCATAGATTTTAAGGTATTTACTCTACCTGCTTGATTTTCTACCTGATCCACGACAGAAGTAAGTCCGTGTACTTCTTGTTTAAGAATATTAATAATCTTATCAAGCTCATCAGAGGTGGCTACATAACCCGAAAGAACCAGGGATCCAGGCGTAATATCCAGTTCTAACTCCAGATTGTCATATCCCCGGATTTTTAGTAAAGATTCGGCGTTATCGCGCATTTCATTCATTACAGCAATTTGTGACCGAAACGCGATATCCTGCTCTCTAAGCGTTTTTTGCAGCTTATTTTTGTCTTGCTGTGTCTGGGTGTACCCTACGATCATTATGGTTTGATCAGGCAATAGTTTGAAGGTGATGTCTTTAAGCCCAAGTGACTGTTTTACTCTCTTAACGGTCGCCAATGGATCTGGTAGCTCAACAGTCTGCTTTGTATCATTGTCAGTACTGGCTACCAATACCATCAATGATATAATGCCGATAAACAGAACTGCGGGAATGGCAAGCAACCACTTTTTATTGAAACTGCTTACGTGGTCTCCGTCAGTGCTCTCGTCATAGAAACTGTCCAGAGCATCTTTACTGAAAGAGTTATCTGCAAAATCATTAGCGGATAGCTCAACTTCCTCGTGATGAACATCGTCTTCTTGCCCTGACGCCTCATTAGAAGCTGTTTCTTGTGCTGGAGCTGGCGGTGTAGTGTTTGTGCTGGATAGGTTTAGTTGGGGCCACTCGGTATTCGATGGCCCCAGGGCGATATAAAGACTGTTGCATTGAATGACATCAAAAGTGCTGTATTGAATACTGTTGCCTGCGGGCTGACCATTGACTATCAGTGGCATGCCGCTGTTATTTGACTGTAACTTTACCTCACCATTGTCTGAGATTTCGATAGTCAGTTGTATGTCATCCAGCTGGTCATCGGTGAGTACCAGATCGCAGGTCTCGCCTTTACCCAGTGCATAGCGACCGGGCTCAAGAGGAATTTCTGCTCCAATATGGTTGCCCGACAGAATTTTTAAATAAAATTCAGTCATTTAGCATCTCCTGCCGTAAGTTGGCAGAAAGCAATGCGATTGAGGAATATGTTTCCACTATGCCCAACTTCCTGTCGGTAATATCCATTGCTGTCGCTTAAGCCTTTGTCTGCCTGACGTACAGAGAGGCCATGGCTTAAAAATAGAGTAAATAAAATAGATCAACATTGCCAGAGGTTGATTTATATTCGTGTTGTAACGGCCTCAATTAATTGATGATGATCGGCAAATTGTTCGGTATCATCAGTCGAATACAGGAATGCCCTGATAAAAAAGTAAAAACAACAATAAAAATAAAAAGAGGCGTAGCGTTATGGATGCATCCTTCTGGAATGGTAAGAGACCTGCCGGTGTTGATAACACCATTGATCCAGACCAATACCCCAGTGTCCTTTCTGTCATTAATGGTTTTCTAACTGACAATGCAGCACGTCCCGCATTTACTGGTTTAGGCCTGACTCTGACCTTTGCGGACCTTGATCGATACAGTCGCCAGTTTGCCACTTATCTTCAAATTCACACAGATCTGCAACCAGGTGATCGCATTGCGATTCAGATGCCTAATGTTCTGCAATATCCCATTGCCGTGTATGGTGCTTTGAGGGCAGGGTTGGTAGTAGTCAATACGAATCCACTTTATACCGCCAGAGAAATGCTCCACCAGTTTAAAGATTCTGGAGCCAAGGCGCTGGTATTTCTTGAGAACTTTGGTCATTTAGTTGAAGAGGTCGTAGGGCAGACTGAAATAAAACACCTTATTTCGACACAGCTTGCGGATATGTTGCCTTCACCTAAAAAGCAAATTTTGAATTTCCTGGTTAAACGTGTGAAGAAAATGGTGCCTGACTTTGAATTACCGTCAGCGACACCATTTCGTAATGCGTTGGCTTTGGGCGATCTAGGAACGTATCAGGCACCAACAGGTGCAAAACTGTCCGATCCTATTGTTTTGCAGTATACCGGTGGAACGACAGGGGTCGCTAAAGGTGCAATGCTGACTCACCGCAATTTGATTGCGAATATGCTTCAGTCGAAAGCAGCTCTGTCTCAGAAGGGGCCTGATGGACAAAAAATTGCTCAAGATGGGCACGAAATCGTGATAGCGCCTTTGCCGCTCTACCATATTTATGCATTTACTGTGCATTTACTGTGCATGCCACTCAATGGTAATCACAATATCCTGATTGCGAATCCAAGAGATACAGCCACCTTTATTAAGGCGATTAAACCATGGCGTTTCACTATGTTTATTGGTTTAAATACACTCTTTGTGAGTTTGTTGAATCACCCTAAGTTCAAAGAGTGTGACCTGTCTGGGTTGAAAATGACATTGTCGGGAGGAACGGCACTTCAGGAGGCGACAGCTAAGCGCTGGCATCAGGAGGCGGGCTGTATTATTTCTGAAGCCTATGGTTTGACTGAATGTTCACCGGCCGTGACCATGAATCCTGCTGGCGAACTGGCTCAGCAGGGAACATCAGGACTGCCAGTGCCTTCTACCGAACTTAAAGTTATTGATGATGATGGTAATGAACTGTCCATTGGTGAGTCTGGGGAACTCTGCGTTAGAGGGCCTCAGGTCATGCCTGGGTACTGGCAGCGGGAAGAGGCGACCCGAGAAGTTATTGATTCTGAAGGCTGGTTCAAAACTGGCGATGTTGCGCTTATTCAGGAGGATGGCTTTATTCGAATTGTCGATCGAATCAAGGATATGATCATCGTTTCAGGCTTCAATGTATATCCAAATGAGATTGAAGATGTCGTATCGGGTCATCCGAAAGTGGCAAACTGTGCGGCGATTGGTGTGCCTGATGACGTATCCGGTGAGAAGGTTAAGTTGTTCGTTGTGAAATCGGATGAGAGCTTAACAGAAGAAGAGTTGATCGGTTGGTCCAGGCAGTACCTTACTGCTTATAAGGTGCCGAAATCCTGTGAGTTCCGTGAAGATCTGCCCATGACGCCGGTAGGTAAAATTTTACGCAAAGACCTACGTGGGATGGTAGAAACGGCTTGATGCAAATTGCCCACTGTGAAGTGGGCAATTATTAAATGCTACTAAAAAACGCTTATGATCTACTGGTTAAGCAGACTGCTGATCATGATTGGAAAAGTAGCGGTGTAGTATTTCAGGGTCATCTTTCAGAGCATCGAAGGCTTCTTTCGAGTTTGATGGAGTAATACTGATCTTATCCAGCTTCATGCGGCGGATTGCTGCGTCAAACCAGAACCAGTGCTTATCCTCTGTCAGGCAAAGGGCCTTTACCGAATACCCGGTAGACGGGATAAAAGGAATAGGCATGGCGCTGGTTACCTGCTTACGCACCACCGTTGAATCCTGACAAGAGTAAGTCACGTTCTGGTAGATGCGCTCAAACCGGTTAAACTCCACACCAAGCATCCAGTCGGCCATTTGATCCTGTTTCTGACTCAGATAGTAGAGGATGACAGTACCAGCCACAATCAGGATGAAACTTTCCATTTTGTTTACCTCGCGGGTGATCGCTAAGGGGTTTCCTAAGTATTCGGAAAACCCTTATGTCTATTTTATACGCATTTCTAGGTATGTGTTCCAAATTACTTCGAAGGATATGAAGGCTAAAGCGGTTATAAGTATCTGGGCATATGGCATCGAAAATAGGATTTCATATGCTCAGGTACTTAACGCCCAGTGAGCCAGCATCTGTTTAGCTATCGGCCGAAAAGCATCTTTTCCGTAGAGGGCGTCAATTAATTTGAAGGAAAAGGCCATCGCATTGCCTGGACCCTGAGCGGTGATAACGCGCTTTTTCTCATCAATGACAATCGGTTTTTCCGGGTGAGCCAGGGCACCTTCCATTTGTTCCATAAATGTTGGGTAGCATGTCGCATGGGTGTTATCCAGCAAGCCGTGGCTAGCCAAAACGACAGCAGGCGCGGCGCAGATGGCAGCATACCATTTGCCTGCACGTTGCTGGTTTTGAAGGAGTTCTATCAGCTCGGGGTTGTTTTTCAGGTTGTCTGCACCAGGCATACCGCCCGGTACCGCAATCATATGGAAGGGGTTGTTGAAACAATTTTTGATATGAGTGTCTGCGGTAAGTCTGGTTTGTTGTGATGCAGTAATTTCGATATTACCGTCTACATTGCAGCTGGCAACTGTCACCTGAGCACCGGATCTTCTCAGCGTATTAATGACCGTCACTGCTTCAATTTCTTCTGAACCGTCGGCCACGGGGACGAGAACCTGTCTTGGCATGATGCGCTCGCATAGACTGAAAGGGTTTTAAGAAAATAACCCTATGAATCTAGCAGACAGGATACAGGTATGATCAGAAAATTGAAGAGAGTGATTGTTCTGTACGCAGTTGTTCCGACAATGCGAACCCCATTGAATAGCCTTGATGATAATCCGCAACCAAGTGGTTGCGTACTGTCGTCTTTCTTGAAGTCTGTAGAGGGCTCGTTGGTGCGATTTGCAGTATTTCTACGTTGTCTTCAATGGTTAGCTGTTCAATGAAATCGGCGGAAAGATTATATATTTGATCCTGGTCTTTTATTAGCTGGCCAATTGACGGTTTCTCACGGCTCTTCCACGCGTAGAAGCGAGACTTCAGGGAGTTGCTTTTCCTGAAATTCAAAGGGCGAGTGCGTAGGATGACAATCTGATCAAACCCATCGGCAATGGCTTTCCGATAAGGGATCGGGTCCGACAGGCTACCATCTGTCATTTCGAGATCGTTGATCATAACGGATGAATTATAGAGAACCGGTAGTGCGCTACTGGCTTTTAGAATGTTCAGAAATTCATCGGCTGTATGGTTTTGGTTGATCCCGTGATAAACCGGTTTTCCGGTTTCTACATCGGTGGTTACAACGCAAAAGTGACTGGTTTGCAGTTTTTTGAAAATAGCAGGAATATTAAAGCGGCTGGATTTTGCAAGACGCTGAAAAAATAAATCGAGATCCATTAAGTGACCACCTTTAAGGTGTCGTCGTACGCTAATGAAATCAGGGTCGTTGCAAAGTGCCGTATACAGGTCAAGGCTTAATCCTTTTTGACCTGACAGGTAAGCGCTTAGGTTCAATGCTCCAGAAGAAACACCAAAGTAGCCATCGAATAAGGGAACTCGTTTATCAATAAAGGCGTCGAGAATGCCGGCAGTAAAAACACCCCGCATGCCACCACCTTCAACTATTAATGCCCGCTTGGCAGGAGAAGTGTTGTTCAACAAATGCATTGGGGAAATAATGATGAGTTAGTGTTTGAAAGTGGTTGCGGGAGCTGGATTCGAACCAACGACCTTCGGGTTATGAGCCCGACGAGCTACCAGACTGCTCCATCCCGCGACAAAACTGCTCAGTTGATTCTTTTTCTGGAAAAAAGAGTATCAACTGTTTTTAAATATGGTTGCGGGAGCTGGATTCGAACCAACGACCTTCGGGTTATGAGCCCGACGAGCTACCAGACTGCTCCATCCCGCGACAAAACTGTTCAGCTGATTCTTTTTTCTG
>NZ_LUTV01000004.1:675646-727791 GCF_001646945.1 Endozoicomonas ascidiicola | reverse complement strand
CTGGATTCGAACCAACGACCTTCGGGTTATGAGCCCGACGAGCTACCAGACTGCTCCATCCCGCGACAAAACTGTTCAGCTGATTCTTTTTTCTGAAAAGAGAACATCAACTGCTTTTAAAAATGGTTGCGGGAGCCGGATTCGAACCAACGACCTTCGGGTTATGAGCCCGACGAGCTACCAGACTGCTCCATCCCGCGACAAAACTGCTCAGCTGTTTCTTTTTCTGGAAAAGAAGGTATCAACTGCTTTAAATATGGTTGCGGGAGCTGGATTCGAACCAACGACCTTCGGGTTATGAGCCCGACGAGCTACCAGACTGCTCCATCCCGCGACAAAAACTCTACAGTTGATCTTCTGGAAAGTACATCAACTTATTTTCTATTGGTTGCGGGAGCTGGATTCGAACCAACGACCTTCGGGTTATGAGCCCGACGAGCTACCAGACTGCTCCATCCCGCGCCAAAAGAGAGGCGAATTATAGGGACGCTGGTCGCATTGTCAAGGGAAAGCTTTGTGAGGGAAGGTAAGGAGGTGGTTGTACGGTACCAACAAGAGATTCGAGCCTTGGTGATACCGTACGACGATCATCTTATAGTTAACTGGCAACCGCTTTGTTAGCGATTAACTGGTTTACGACTTCAGGGTCGGCAAGGGTCGATGTATCCCCAAGGTTCTCAAACTCGTCAGCGGCAATCTTACGGAGAATTCTTCGCATGATTTTACCGGACCGGGTTTTTGGTAAGCCTGGCGCCCACTGGATAACATCCGGTGTGGCAATCGGCCCGATCTCTTTTCTGACCCAGGCTTTGAGATTCTTTTTCAGATCATCACTGGTTTCTGTGCCAATGTTCAAAGTGACATAGACATAAATGCCCTGTCCCTTAATGTCGTGTGGGAACCCAACCACTGCGGCTTCCGCAACCTGCGCATGGGCAACCATGGCTGATTCGATTTCTGCTGTTCCCATTCGGTGACCGGAGACGTTTATCACATCGTCCACTCGTCCGGTGATCCAGTAATAGCCATCACTGTCTCTTCTGGCTCCATCACCGGTGGTATACATGCCTTTAAACGTTGAGAAGTAGGTTTGCACAAAACGATCATGGTCGCCGAATACGGTGCGTGCTTGTCCGGGCCAGCTGTCAAGAATGACCAGATTACCTTCTCCTTCCCCTTCAATCAGACGACCCATGTTGTCCACTAATGCAGGCTGTATTCCGAAGAAAGGTCGAGTGGCGGAACCTGGTTTCAAATCGGTTGCGCCAGGTAGCGGTGTCAACATGGCGGCGCCGGTTTCTGTCTGCCACCAGGTGTCAACGATGGGGCAGCGTTCTTCACCAACGGTTTTGTAATACCAGTTCCAGGCTTCCGGGTTGATGGGTTCACCCACGGTTCCCAGTAGTCGTAATGAACTTCGGTGGGTGCCCGCCACCGCTGCGTCACCTTCTGCCATCAGGGCACGAATTGCTGTTGGAGCAATATAAAGAATATTAACGTTATGTTTGTCGACAATTTTGCTGGCCCGGTTGGTGTGAGGGTAGTTGGGCAGGCCCTCATGCATAACAATGGTGGCGCCGTTTAATAGTGGGCCGTAGGTGACGTAGGAGTGACCGGTAATCCAGCCAACATCCGCATTGCACCAGAACACTTCGCCGGGTTTGTAGTCAAATACATACTCATGCGTCATTGAGGCGTAGACCAGATAACCGCCTGTGGTGTGCAAAACACCTTTAGGGGTGCCGGTGGAGCCGGAGGTGTAAAGGATGAACAGTGGATCTTCTGCGTCCATTTCCCGTGGTTCACAGTGGGGAGAGGCCAGAGATGTTAAATCCTGCCACCAGACATCCCGATGGCGATGCCATGCAACATTGGCACCGGTATGTTTGAAAACAATCACTTTCTCAATGGAGCGTGTATCCGGGTTGGTCAGGGCTTCATCGACATTATCTTTGAGAGGCACTTTTCGTCCGCCACGTACGCCTTCGTCAGCGGTCACCACAATCTTGGCATTGGAGTCGATAATTCGACCGGCCAACGCTTCTGGTGAAAAACCTCCGAAAACCACCGAGTGGATGGCGCCAATACGACTGCAGGCCAGCATGGCGACCGTGGCTTCAACGACCATGGGCATGTAAATAGCCACCACATCGCCTTTTCTGACGCCTTGGCTTTTCAAAGCATTGGCAAAACGGCAAACCAATTCATGCAATTCCTGATAAGTGACAATCCTTGCATCACCTTCTTCATCCGGCTCCCAGATAATTGCGGGTTGATCGCCACGTGCTTCCAAGTGGCGATCGAGACAGTTATAGGAGGCGTTGGTGGTGCCGTCATAAAACCAGTTAATACTGACGAAGTGATCATCGAACGAGACTTTACGTACTTTCGAAAACGGCTTGAACCATTCGATGCGTTGGCCGTGATCCCGCCAGAACCCCTCTGGGTTGATGACGGATTGTTGGTACATTTCAAGATACTGCTCATTGGTGACCAGCGTATTTTCCAAGGCAGAATCTTTGATTGGGTAGGTGGTGATGTCAGACATAACGCATCCTTTTTTTGTTGTTATTGTTATTTAGTTCAATACAGGTAAAAGGTTTGCTTTTATTTTTATCAGTGCAATATAGGATAAGACGACTTGTGACGCATGATCAATAGTGTCGACAGTTTAGAGAATGTGGCAGAATCTGGTATTAGACCTTAGTACGATATAATACCAATGGCGCTTTTTAATTTTGGAGCGAGCAAGTTATTTTGGTCGACTGGGCAATACCCAAAGGGCATAAAGGCGAAGTGACGAGTCATAGCTGTAGCTATGGCGAGGAACTTCAACGCTGATCCAGCCGAATAAAATGACTGCACAGCCCATAATTTAAAAGCAGAATTGGTATAAGAACCAATAAAAATTAAGTCGCTATGTCTGGATGGATTCTTGCATTAATTGCAACGGCCTATGTGGCCATTCTCTTTGTCGCCGCCTGGTTCGGTGATTACCGGGGAGCAGCTTTTAGAAAGCGCTGGCAGCCCTATATCTACAGTTTGTCACTGGCTGTGTACTGCACTTCCTGGACCTTCTTTGGTGCCGTGGGGCAGGCAAGTGAAGAGCTGTGGTCGTTTATTCCTATTTATCTTGGCCCCATTCTTGTTTTTGTTCTGTTCTGGAAGTTACTGGTTAAGCTGATTACGGTTAGCAAACAGGAAAACATAACATCGATCGCCGACTTTATTGCCTCCCGCCATGGGCGTTCTCATTATATGGCTATTTTGGTAACGATCGTTCTTGTAGTGGGCATTCTTCCTTATATTGCCCTGCAGCTGAAAGCGATGGTGATGGGTTTTGGTCAATTAACCAATGACAGTTGGGCTGGTAGTGAGTGGAGCAGAGATGATCTGGGATTGGTGATTACCCTGACCATGGCCATCTTTGTGATTATGTTCGGCACCCGCAAGCTGGATGCAACCGAACACCAAAATGGCATTATGACGGCGATTGCACTGGAATCATTGATCAAGTTGTCTGTTTTTCTGTTAGTGGGTGGTTGGGTCACCTGGAAGGCCGTCAACCAAATGGACTTTTCCGTGACGTTGTCGCCCCAAGGTTCAAGTGCCTCCAGTAATATATTTGATACGATGCTCATGCCGACCATTATGGCCATGGCCGCGATCCTGTGTTTACCCAGACAGTTTCATGTCACCGTCGTTGAAAACAGTCGCGTCGAAGATTTTTATAAAGCCCGATGGTTATTCCCGGCTTATCTATTGTTACTGACCCTGTTGGTGGTGCCACTGGCGCAGGTAGGTAATCAAATATTAGGCGACACCGTCCCCGGCGATGCCTATGTTATCGAATTGCCAAAGGCGATGGGAAACATGCCAATGGCCGTTTTGGCTTTTCTTGGTGGTGTCTCTGCGGCGATCAGTATGGTGATTGTCGCTACATTGGCGCTTACCACCATGGTGTCGAATGAAATTCTGATGCCTTTGCTGTTGTGGCGCAACAAACAGAAATTTTTGCGAAGTCCTGAAGATTTTTATCGCTTCAGTGGCCTGTTGTTAACCGTCAGACGAACAACCATTGTCTGTTTATTGATGATGTCATGGGTGGTCTATCGTTTACTGGCGGACTCCGGGTCACTGGCTTCCATTGGTCAAATGTCGTTTTCTGCGGTTACCCAGCTGGCACCTGTACTTATTGGTAGTCTTTACCTTAGAGATAGCAATGCCAAAGCAGCCACCGGAGGGATTATTGCTGGTATTTCTATCTGGTTTTTCTGCCTTGTTGTCCCGGTTCTGGTGGATTTTGGTTGGCTGAATCATCACCTCGTTACTCATGGTCTGTTTGGGCAATTCTGGCTAAAGCCGTCAAACCTTTTCGGTTTTGAACTGACGGAAACCGTGTCTGGTACAACCCTGCTTGCATTGACGCTTAATTGCCTGATTTATCTTCTTGGCTGTCTCTATCTTAGGCCTGGCCTTGAAGAGAAAAAACAGAGCAGAAAATTTGTCGATGCCGTTCTGGCGGAAGATGGTGTGTTCCTGGATGTTGTTGTAACGGTGGGAGAACTTGAGCAATTAGCCAGCCGCTTCGTTAGTAAAAATCGCGTGTTGGGTGTTATTCAAAGTTATGAGCCCACAGGCGGTGGGTTATTTAAAAATTTTGATGATAAAAATAAGCAGGCTGAACCACAGCTGATCGCGGCAATTGAACGACTTCTGGCGGGTACACTTGGCGCTTCGTCCGCTCGAATTGTTATGAAGTCCTTGGTTCAGGGCAATGTCGGGCTGGAAGAAGTTCAGGCCATGGTTGAAGAAGCCTCAGAGGTGTTCCAATTTAACCGTGAATTGCTTCAGGGTGCGATTGAACATATTAGTACGGGGGTCAGTGTCGTTGACCGTGATCTGAGGTTAGTGGCCTGGAATCATCAGTATCTGGAGTTATTTAACTATCCTCCGGATTTGATCACGGTAGGGCGGCCTATTGCGGAAGTCATTCAACACAATGCTCGCAATGGCCTTTGTGGCGCTGGGAGTATCGAGAGCCACGTAGAGAAACGATTATCTTTTATGCGGCAGGGGACTGCCCATCGTTCTGAGCGTTTAAGGCCTGATGGTCGTGTGATTCAGATTCAGGGAAACCCGATGCCCGGTGGTGGTTTTGTTATGACGTTCACGGATATCAGTGAATTTCGTCAGGTTGAAGAAGAGTTGAAAAACGTCAATGAACGTCTGGAGCAGAGAGTGCGGGAGCGCACCAAAGCGCTTTCTTTGTTAAACGTACAGCTCTTAGGCGCAAAATCTCAGGCTGAAAAAGCGAATAATCAGCGCTCCCGTTTTTTTGCAGCCATCAGTCACGACTTGATGCAGCCGATGAATGCGGCCAGATTGTTTACGTCTTCCATGGAAATAGAGGCAAAAGGCACTTCATTGGAGACGCTGGCAAATAACATTAACAATTCACTGCAGTCAGCAGAACACTTGCTAACGGATTTGCTGGATATGTCGCGTATAGAAGCGGGCAAGATGACCGTAAGTCGTCGTGAGCTACCCGTATCGGAGGTGCTGGATACCCTCAGGGCAGAATTCGAATGGTTGGCAAAAGACAGTGGGATTGTTTTTCGGGTTCACAATTCTCAGTCATGGATTTGTACCGATCCTGTGCTGCTGCGCAGAGTGTTGCAGAATTTTCTGACCAATGCGTTTCGCTATGCAGGTCATTATGAGGCGGTCGGTAAGATTGTGATTGGTTGTCGCCACCTTAATGATGGTCGTCTTGCCATTGAAGTCAGGGATAATGGACCTGGGGTGCCCGCAAATAAACAAAAGATTATCTTTTCGGACTTTCAGCGAGCCTCTTCGACTGGGAACGGACTTGGCCTTGGGCTTTCCATTGCCCGGGGAATCTCAAGAATCCTTGAGTCGTCTATTTCTCTGAAGTCTGAGCCGGGTAAAGGCGCAATCTTTTCCATCGCGGTCGCAAAGGCGCAAAGAACAACAGTGGCAAAACTGCCTCCCAGTCCAACAGAGCTTGCCAGACACTTAGCTCTTAACGTGCTTTGTATTGATGATGAACCGGAGATTGCGGCGGGGATGAGTAGCTTACTCAGCCGTTGGGGTTGTGATGTGTCGATTGCCCATAATGACGAACAGGCGAGGCAGGTTTTGCAAGAAGGTCATATTGATTTGCTTATGGTGGATTACCATTTGGGACTGGAAATCAACGGGGTTGAGCTAATAGAGGCGCTTCGCCATGAGAGTGAGTACGAGATGGCGGCTGTGCTGGTTACAGCCAATCAACAGGATGGTATTCGGCAACGTTGTAGAACACTGGGTATTGCTTATCTGGCAAAGCCAGTAAAACCAGCGGCGATGAGAGCTCTGTTAAACAGTATTAACAGTACGGTGCACTAAATTTGATTTTTCTTGATTGGGGGTGGATCTATTTCCAGCTCTTTAATGGCGATTACGGCTTGGGTTCGGCTACGCACACCCAGTTTTTTGAAGATAGCGGTAACGTGAGCTTTGACGGTGGCTTCAGACACGCTGAGATCATAAGCAATTTGTTTGTTTAACAACCCTTCACTGATCATTCCAAGCACACGAAACTGCTGTGGCGTTAAAGAAGCAAGCTTCGTTTCAATATCACTTTTACCTTGGGCTTCTGAAGGTTGAATGTTCTCCGGCCACCAGTTTCCACCCTGAAGAATGTTAATTACTGCATCTTTTAGATCGTGTAATGGGGTCGATTTAGGAATGAAACCATTTGCACCGTGATTCATTACCTTATGAACCACCTGCGAATCTTCGGAGGCTGACACCACGGCAACAGGAACGCTGGGGTACTGCCCCCGTAAAAAAATCAGTCCGGAAAGGCCGTGAGCACCAGGCATGTTGAGATCCAGAAGTATAAGGTCTGGTGATAAGGCGCTTTCAAGCAGTGTTTGTAGACCGGCTATGCTGCCTGTCTCGTGAATTTCCGGTTCATCCAGTGCTTGCAAAACCGAGGACTTCAGTGCAGTTCTGAATAAAGGGTGATCATCCGCAATAATTATTGTGTAGTCCATGAGGTCAGCTTGCCATTATTTAGTGAGTGGTTCAATCCTGTATAACTGTACTTTCGTGCGCCATTAATTGTGTTTATTCATAACGCGCGCATTTTCATAGCTTGGAACTATCTACTGTTAGTTCGGTCATATTAGGAAACAGTTTAATGTTCAGGTATCCAAATGCTCTCTTTACAAGCTCCAAGTTCGCCTAATACTGTTCCCGCTATACCACCAAATAAGAATGATTCTCCGTATCCCTATCAACAAGTATTTGATGTAGGGCAGAAAAAAATAAGTGAAGAGCTTAAAGGATTGCGCGGCTACAGAGAAGCACACCCTGCCTGGAGTGCTATGAAGTCTTCCTTCTGGTTTACGGGTGCTTTACTCAACCAGGGAGTGCAACTGGTTGGCTCATTTGTGGGGCATTTGGTGACTGCTGTGGTGGTTATTCCTTTGGCGTCGGTACCGGGCGTTGTTTATGCCACGGGTATGAAAGCGTATGACTGTATTGCTGGCAATAAGGATGGCAAGTCGTTTTTTGATTATACCCTGAGTGTAGTGCAGGTGAGCTGTAAAGTGGCCTATAACCGTGCGACGGATTGGATGTGCAGGTACTTACTTGGGCCCGCATTGACGTTCTCTATGGTCGAGCCTCTGGTTTGTCTTGTTGCTGCCGGCGTAGGGAGTCTGGTTGCCTGCCCATTTATTTATCGGGACTTAAAGCATAATCAGGGGGAAAATGTTGAGTATCTTGAGAGGGTAATGATGACCCCGATTTCGGATGTCAGTAATTTCTATCTTTGGGACACCTTTCTCAACCTGAATGGGAAAAAAATATGCGCTGCTGTTAACAGCCTGATAAAAGGCAAGCAGGAAGGTAAAACAACAGGGTTAAAACCGTCAGGTGCAACACCACCACCAGCAAAGCAAAATTGTCGATTAAGTAATCTGACAGCGGGACAGCCAAAACTGGATCTAAGTAAACTTCCTTCCGCTAACACTCCTGAAAATACTGATGCTAAGAAATGTATTCCATGTCACAAAAGGAATAACGCAGGTTCACCATCCTAAACACACTCATTGAGAGCCGGTAGACGAAAGACGGATTGCAAGCCGTGTTTTGTAGTGGTGATTATGGTGAGACAGGGCTGAAGCATTCGGGGTATTTGCCATGAACATTGGCGTAGAATGCCTGTATTTCGGAAAGGTCTTTTTCCATATCGTCACTAGGATCGATAATTGGCCCAAACCCGCCGGTTTTTCCTTTGAAATCCAGAAACGCCAGCACGATAGGTACGCCTGAATTTTTCGCCATATGGTAAAAACCGGTTCGCCAGCGTTCCCCTCGGGCACGAGTTCCTTCAGGGCAGATCACCAAACCCAGTTTACGGTGTTGTTTGAATGTGCAGACTGTTTGCTCTACCAGGCTGCCTCGACTGCAGCGGCCGTTGCGATCTAACGGTATGCCGCCCATCCAACGGGTAATCCAGTTAAAGGGTCCCCAGAACAACGTGTGCTTTCCTACCCAATAACATTGAACGCCAGTGGCCAGACCAATGGCCATTCCATAGATAAAATCCCAGTTGCTGGTATGAGGTGCGCCCACCAGAACATAGCGAGCCAGTCGTGGGGCTTTGCCCTCGATTGTCCATCCCATCAATTTCAGAAACAGTTTTGCGGCTGCGGATAATACAAAGCTGATAACCGGCGTGTTAAAAATGGTAACTTGCATTGTGAAGAATATGCCTTGCTTTCCTGAACTTCCGGAAGCGGTGTTGAAAACAGTCGTGTAAGGACGGCTTTGAGCACAGCTTCGTAAAAGGTTAAGAGTATTCGCTACTGGGAAAATGTGAAGACTTGGAAAACTATTGCCAAATCAGTTCTGTATGTATATACAGTATTTATCCCTGAGCTGATTGAAACATGATGGACAGTAATGCCAACCTTGAACAAAAGGTAATTCAACGAAAAATCATTCACGTCGATTTTGACGCTTTCTATGCCAGTATTGAAATACGTGATAATCCGAAGTTGTCAGGACGACCCGTTGCTGTCGGGGGGGCTTCCGACAGAAGGGGTGTGATTGCCACTTGTAATTACGAAGCTCGACGTTTTGGCGTTCATTCCGCCATGGCATCTGCTCAGGCATTGCGTCTTTGTCCGGACTTAAAAATCATTCCGCCACGTTTCTCTGTATATAAAGAGGCGTCGGCTGTCGCTCATGAGGTTTTTCGTCAGTACACTGATTTTATTGAACCTTTGTCCCTAGATGAGGCCTATCTGGACGTCACTGGGTCGTCTCATTGTCGGGGTAGTGCAACGTTAATTGCAGAAGAAATTCGGGGCAAAATTTTTCAGAAACTGGGGGTCACCGTCTCTGCAGGTGTGGCACCCAATAAATTTCTGTCCAAAATTGCAAGTGATTGGAAAAAGCCAAATGGTCTTTTTGTGATCACGCCAGATCAAGTGAATGACTTTATTTTTGACCTGCCCGTGAAAAAAATTCATGGGGTAGGGAAGGTGACGGCAGAAAAACTGAACAAAAGAGGCATCAAAACCTGTGGTCAGCTTCGACAATACTCCATTCTTGAATTGAGCCGTTGGTTTGGCAGTTTTGGTGAGCATCTGTGGAATTTGAGTAGAGGGCAGGATGATCGAGAAGTTCAGACCAGTCGCAAAAGAAAATCCCTGTCTGTTGAGCATACCTACGACCATGATCTGGCCTCATTGGAGGAAATTTCGGCCCAGGTAACGCCATTGCTTGAGGAGCTTCAGGCACGATTTAAGACTATTGAAAAAGAGTATGAAGTCTACAAGCATGTGGTCAAAGTGAAGTTTGCCGATTTTACTCAGACGACCTTAGAAGAAGGCTTGCCTGTTAATGGTGACAGTGTGTTTGACCATTTCTCGACGTTATTGATCCGGGCCTGGGAGCGCGGCAAACGCCCAGTGAGACTGTTAGGCCTGGGCGTTCGTCTGCAGACGATCAATGATGAAAAACTGATGGAGCAGCTGGAGCTCTTTGAAAAGAAATTTATTGGATTGCGGTAAATGTCTTATTCAGTTGCCGGTGCTAAATGCTCAACCATCAGTTGCAGGTTCTGTTGGCCACGGAACTCATTAATATCCAGTTTATACACCATTTTTATTTTTTGAATATTGGGGTTTGGCCATTGGCGATTATCAATATTAAAAGCAATGGCATCCAGCCAGGTTTCGCTACCAGGCAGCCTCAGCACCATTTTTAAATGCTTTTCACCAACCAGTTTTTGCTGAATGATCTGGAAATCACCATTAAAACTAGGCTCTGGAAAACTTTGCCCCCAGGGGCCGCCCTCCCGGAGAGTGAATGCAGTGTCCATTGTCATCTGATTCGGTTGCAGCTCGCCATCCGTATGAATTTCTGCTTGCAGGTCAGCTGTCGTCAGTTGTTGCCGAACTTCCCGGTCAAAGGCCTGTTTGAAGGTATCGAAATCCGACTTACAAATGGTTAAACCGGCGGCCATGGCGTGGCCACCAAATTTGATAATCAAGTCAGGGTGTTCTCTGGAAACGCAGTCCAACGCATCCCGCATATGAAGGCCGGGTATAGAGCGGGCAGAACCTTTAATTTCAGGTTCACCTTCCGGGTTATCTGCCTCAGCAAACGCAATCACTGGCCGGTTCAGTTTCTCTTTGACTCGGGAAGCGAGAATGCCCACTACACCCTGATGCCAGCCTTCCTGAAATAAGCTAACGCCCCAAGGCAGGTCTGACTGTTGACCAAGCTGCAGTTTTTCCAACTCTGCCATGGCTTGCGTTTGCATATTGCCTTCTATGGATTTTCTGTCGCGGTTAAGACCGTCAAGTTCAGAAGCCAATTCCCGAGCCCTTTCAATATCATCACAAAGCAGCAGCTCAATACCTATGGACATATCATCCAGCCGGCCAGCAGCATTAAGGCGAGGGCCAAGGGCAAAGCCCAGATCGGAAGCCGCGAGTGTGTTTGGATTTCTTCCGGATACTTCAATCAAGGCGGTAATACCGGGACGACAGCGACCGGATCGAATCCGGGCTAGCCCTTGAAACACAAGTATACGGTTGTTGCCGTCCAGTTTAACAACGTCCGCTACGGTACCTAAGGCAACAAGGTCAAGCAATTCCGCCAGATTCGGCTGAGGATGTTCTTCAAAGTAACCTTTATTGCGAAGGTGTGTCCTGACCGCACACATAACATAAAAGATAACCCCGACGCCTGCGGTGTTTTTAGAGGGGAAGGTGCAGTCCTGTTGATTAGGGTTGACAATGGCATCAGCATTCGGGATTTCTCTGCCTGCCAGGTGGTGGTCTGTAACCACCACTTGCATGCCTTTGTCTTTTGCCGCTTGAACTCCGGTAATGCTGGAAATACCGTTGTCGACTGTGACCAAAACATCTGGCTTAAACACGGTGGCTGCTTCGACAATTTCAGGCGTCAGTCCATAACCAAATTCAAATCGATTGGGAACCAAAAAGTCAGCAATGCCTCCCAGGCTGCGGATGGCCAAAACACCAAGAGCGCTACTGGTGGCACCGTCACAGTCAAAATCACCAACAATCAAAATTCGCTTCTTTTCGATAATGGCGTTAGCAAGAATCTCTGCAGCCGGCTCAATGTCTTTTAATTGTCGGTAGTCGTGTAATTGCTGCAGTTGTTTTGGCAGCTCATTGTCAGATCTGATGCCCCTTGCGCTGTAAATTCGTGCCAGTAGTGGATTGATAGCATGGCTGAATTCACAAGAAGACAAGTCATAAGGACGTTGGATGATATTGACAGGCATACAATAGTAAGGGCTTGTAGAGTGTGTGATGAGAATAACACAGTAAAAACATCTGTCGAAAATGACAGTTGAAAATAAGAGTTCAAGTCATCCAGTATACTGGACGACTTGCGACATCTAATTACGTATTTTGAATATAATCTTTCAAAATATTGAGATCGTTTTCGAGAATGTCGTAACGTTCTTCACGATCATGGAGATCTGCCATGTGGTGTGGTAAGGAGGGGGCGTTCAATCCTGCTTTTACAATAGCTTCCGGGAACTTCACAGGATGCGCTGTTGCCAGAGTCACTACCGGTGTTTCTCGAGCTAAATCGAGTTCCTGAACCGCACGAATACCTGTCGCCGTGTGGGGGTCTGCCAGATAGGCCGTGTTGGCGTTAAGCTCTGTAATGGTCTCGCATACTTGCTGATCATCCGAACGACAGCTGTCAAACAGGCTTTTAATGTCTTGCCACGCTGTGTCACTCACCTGAATGGTGCCGGTTTTCTGGAATTTATCCATGAGTTCATGCATGGAAGCACCATCCCGCTTATGCATATCAAACAACAGTCGTTCAAAGTTGCTGGACACCATGATGTCCATACTGGGCGACAGGGTTTGATGCAGTGATTCTTTGCGGTAATCATTGTTCTGGAAGAAGCGATGCAGAATATCGTTGTTATTAGTGGCAACGATGAGTTTATCGACAGGAAGCCCCATTCCCCTAGCAATATAACCGGCAAAGATATCGCCAAAATTACCCGTAGGTACGGAGAAGCTCACCGCCTGTTCTGGCGTGCCAAGGTTCAAACCCGCATAGAAGTAGTAAACAATCTGAGCCATGATACGGGCCCAGTTAATAGAGTTAACTGCAACAAGACGGGTATTTTCTGGCAGGAAGGATTGGTCTGCGAAACATTGCTTCACCATGTCCTGACAATCATCAAAATTGCCTTTGATGGCAATGTTATGAACGTTCTTATCCAGAATAGTGGTCATTTGACGACGCTGGACTTCTGATACCCGCTGATAAGGATGAAGAATAAAAATCTCAAGGTGTTCGCTGTGACGACAACCTTCAATAGCCGCAGAACCTGTATCGCCAGAAGTGGCTCCGAGCACGACGGCTTTTTCATTTCGCTCGGTGAGCACGTGATCAAGCAGTCGCCCCAGCAGTTGCAGGGCAAAATCTTTAAAAGCAAGGGTAGGTCCGTGAAACAGCTCCATGACCCACTGGTTTGCATCCAGCTGTTGCAAGGGCGCTACTGCTTTATGACTGAAAGACCCGTAGCTGTCATTGATCATCTGTTGCAGTTTGTCATCGGCTATGGTGCCGCCCACAAAGGGTTTAATGATTTCAAAAGCCAATTCGTTATAGGGAAGCCCCTTCAGGGAGCTAATTTTATCGGCACTGAACTGGGGGAGTGACTCTGGCACATAAAGGCCACCGTCTTCGGCTAAACCAGCCAGCAAAACCCCTTGAAAATCTTTGGGTTCTCCCTGGCCTCGAGTACTGATGTATTTCACTGTGAATTCCGTATGTTTGTTTCTGATGCGACTGCTGCCGTTTACCGGCGGCAATCGCTAATTATTAAAGGGTTTCTACGCGAATGCGGGTAATGGGCGACTTGATCTCTTTCAACGCTTCCAGCTCGGCTATGGCATTATTCATGGTGCCTTCCCGAGTTTTATGGGTCAGGATCACGATATCGGCACAGCCATCATCCTCGCGGGTCACCTTTTGAGTGATCGCATCAATGTTTATGCCCTGTTTGCTGAGTACCTGAGTGACGGCATTCATAACACCGGGGTGGTCATCGGCGTGGATGCGTAGATAAGCACTGCATTCAATATCGGTGACAGGCAGTACGGGCAGGGAATTACTTAGGCTTTCTTGAGAGAAACCAAGGGCATTGACCGCAGCGTCTGGAGATTCCATGGTTCTGGCAATGTCGATGATGTCCGCGATAACGGAAGAAGCAGTGGGTTCTGCGCCGGCACCCGGGCCGCTGATCATGGTCTGGCCAACGGCATCTCCCTGAACGACGACAGCATTCATTACACCATTTATATTGGCCAATGGACGACTTGATGGAATCAGTGTTGGATGAACTCTCAGCTCAACACCTTCACTGGTTTGACGGGCAACACCAAGGTGCTTGATGCGAAAACCCAGGGAGGCCGCGTATTGAATATCACTTGGCGTAATGCGACTGATGCCTTCGGTGTAAGCTCTATTGAATTGTAAGGGAATGCCAAAGGCGATGGATGCCATGATCGTTAGTTTGTGGCAGGCATCAATGCCTTCCACGTCAAAGGTTGGATCCGCTTCTGCATAACCCAGAGCCTGGGCTTCTTTCAGAACATCGGGGAATGGACGATTATGATCCCCCATTTCTGTGAGGATATAGTTGCCGGTGCCGTTGATAATACCGGCAAGCCATTCCACTTTGTTGGCAGACAGGCCTTCCCGCAGGCATTTGATCATGGGAATCCCGCCAGCAACTGCCGCTTCATAGGCGACGATGACATTGTTATCTCGGGCCGCCTGAAAAATCTCGTTGCCGTGTTCAGCAATCAGCGCTTTATTGGCCGTTACCACATGCTTGCCATTTTCAATGGCGGTCAGGATCAACTCTTTTGCAACGTCGTAGCCGCCAATGGTTTCCACGACAATATCAATATCGGGGTTACGGGCGACGTCAAAAATATCATGGGTGATGGGTGTATCACCGGTATCGCAGGCAGGGTTCTCCCGTCTGGCACCAACTTGGCCAATAATCACAGGGCATCCAGCGCGGGCACTGATAATACTGGCATTGCGTTGAAGAACATTGAACGTACCGCCACCGACAGTACCGAGTCCACATATACCTACTTTGACCGGTTTCAAACTGTTACCCCGCATTCATTGTTATGTTCATACCCGGTATAACCGACGGGGGAATTATAGCCTTAAATATTCGGGGGATGCGACGCCTTAAAGGTGAGTAAATAGTGAACCTGTTGTTTTTTACACTGTCAAATTGTGGAAATCAGTTAACTTGTGAAGATTCTAAGGCGTTCTATGGATATTTCATTTCCGGGGTCGGCGATGGTCGCAGGCTCACCACCGAGTAACGAAAATCAGGTGGACGAGGAGTATAAATCGATTACAAGTAGACATAGTGAAGAGCAAGCTGGAGCGCGAGAGAATAAGGCAATCCTACAATATGATATTCATAAAGTAGATGTTTTAAGTTTGGCTGGCAGCAGTGAGAATACAGCTGTGCGATTGAAATACTCCAGGGAAGAGATTGATACAGCAATTCTGAACTCTGACTGTAAAATGATCAAAACCTGCTTAGAACAAGGAGTCAATGTACAGGAACTGTGGGATGAGCATCAGTCTGTTTTAATAAAAGTGATTAGAGGCCAGAATAGGTTTGATCTATTAATGGTTTTACTTGAGGCGGGGTTGAATCCGGATGCTGAACTTCAGTTTCAAACAGGTTCGGGAGTGGCTTGGCTTAAACCATTATTTACTGTTGCTTTGGCGGTAGAGCGATTTGATGTGGGTGATTTGCTAATAGCTAAAGGCTTTGATTTGGAGAGTGCCAACGTTGATGTGGTGGCACAGAGTTGTGCCATTTATAACGAGTGTAAATTACTGAAGTATTTACTTCAGAAGGGCCTTGATCCTGATCGGAAATGTAATGAACAGCCTCTGATCTTCTGGGCTCTCAGGCATAGGCGCAGTGAGGCCGCTATGCTGCTATTGCATTATGGAGCTAATCCTAATGTGGCTGATTATACAGGGTTGCGTCCTGCCATCAGTGATTTTATGCGGCCGGAATGTTCCGAGCTATTCCGGAGTATGTTGTTGCATGGGGCAGAAACTGAATACCAGTTTAATGGTGAAAAAAGAAGTGTTGTGAAAAATTTGCTCCCTGGTCGGCTCAATGATGAGCTGTACTCATCACACCGGGCATTTCTGCAGGCTCTGCTTCCGCCGGATCAAAGGGCATTATATGATGAAGTGAAGGATGGCAATACACTTTGTCGGGCTTTGGAGTCCGTGATTAAAAGAATCAAAGAGAGAAAAATCGTCAGTTTATTTAAATGTTCCTTAAACAAAATTGCCCTATCGATTTTGAAATCACCGCTGATAAAAAATAAACCGGATTACCACCGTGCAGTCAATCAGCTGTCCATACCGATACCTTTAAAAAAGCCGCTACTTAATCATCAGTTTTATCAAGCCTATAGTCGAAGTGCTGCGTTTAGCGGATAAGATGACTGGTTCATGCAAGTAAAGCCCTGCAATGTTAAACATTATCAGGGCAACTTGCGTGTAAATTCAAATAGAAACTTCACCCGCCAGACTGATACTCAGCATACCTTTTACTTCTTCTGTGCTCATACCCAGGGAGTAAAGATGGTGGAGTTTACAGAACATGGCTTCAGTCGTCGTGTCCAGCCCACCCACAATGCCAGCTCTGGCAAGTGCAGAACCTGCCGCATAGCTGCCTTGATGTACTGTACCGCGGTGGCATTGCGTAAGGTTAACAATCAGTTTGCCGTTGGCGGTGGCTTTGGCAAAGGTGTCCAGTAGAGCTTGATCACCATCGGGGCCGTTTCCGGTTCCGTAGGTTCTCAGGATGAAGGCATCCATTGGCTGGTTGAGGGCAGACTCCATCCATTGAGCAGTAATGCCAGGGAACAGTTGTAGAATACCGACGTGGGTATCGGAGCTGCAGGCCAGCTGGAAGTTTTCTCTGGCTGTGGGTTTCCAAAGCAGTGCTTCATTTAATTCAACGTGAATATCCGCACGACCGAGCCAGTGATAATTCGGGCTGTCAAAGGCGTCGAATAGATAAGCATTCAGTTTGCGGGATCGGTTTCCGCGGAGCAGGCGTCCGTTAAAATAAAGGCACACTTCTTTGATGCGATCATCAGCAGCCATAGTCAGAGCGCCAACGAAGTTTTCAAGGCCATCGGTGCGAGCTTCGCACAGTGGGATCTGGGAGCCAGAGAAAATCACAGGCTTTTGCAGATTCTGAAGCATGAAAGACGTCATGCTGCAGGAGTAAGCCATGGTGTCGGTGCCATGGAGCACCACAAAACCATCGTAATCGTCGTAACGGCTGGCAATATCTGATGAGATTTGTTTCCAGTTATCCGGGCGGATATTGCTGGAATCAATCAGTTGCGGGTACTCATAAAGATCAAATTCCGGCAGGCTGGCCATGACATCTGCTGGCAGCTTTTCTTCCAGCAGGCCCATCAGATTATCACCGGGCGCATAGCCGGCGTCAGAAGGGCGCATGCCAATGGTTCCACCGGTGTAGGCAACGTAGATTTTCTTGCTCATGAATAACCTGTTGTTTCTTTAAACGGCGATGTTCATAAATAATAAGTATACAAGTTTATCACTTGAAACCATCGCCCTGGTTGATCTGAGGAAAAAAAAGGCCGCCTTCAGAAGTCTTCAGGCGGCCGTTAATCATCAATCCAATTAAGCGTTAAGCAGTTGCTGGCTCACCCTGGAAAGTATCAGCTTGCTCTGCAGGCTGTTTCACATACTTGCCATCGGCAGGGCGGAATTTACCCATGTAAGCGAATGCGATCACAAGAGCAATACTGATAAAGCTCATCCACATGTAAGGCACGTAAGCAAAGGTAGACACACCCAGCAGACCCGCCATGAAGATACCGTTATCAGACCATGGCACCATACCGGAAGTCAGGGTGCCACCGAACTCGGCGCTACGGGAAAGCATACGACGGTCAACGCCCATACGATCGTAGTTACCGGACATGATCTTTGGTGTCAGGATCAGAGAAACGTACATGGCGGAGCCGAACACGTTGGCCAGGAAAGCAGTCACTACGGTGTAGGCAGTCAGGTTACCTTCGTTAGTGATGCGGTTTTCGAACGAGCTGGCAACGGTTTCCAGAATGCCCACTTTATCCAACAGACCACCAAAACCCAGACCGAAGATGATAACAGCAACAGAACCCAGCATGTTGTTCATACCACCACGGTTGAGTATGTTATCCAGGAATGCGTTGCCAGAATCCACAGTCAGTGGAGACCACAGTGCGCTCATGGCTTCGACTGGCGTACGATCCTGAAACAGAACCGCCCACACCATACCCAGCGCTGCACCCAGCATGATAACTGGATAAGATGGGAATTTCTTGGCCAGCAGCACCAGAACAATCGCTACAGGTACAAAGGACATAAGAGAAATACTGAAGTTCTCATCCATCAGTATCATCACTTCCTGAACCTGCGCCATGTCGGCGTTTCCACCAAACTGCAGACCGTACAGGGTAAAGGCCAAAGCCGTCAGCGCATAAGCGCTCAAGCTGATGGGCAGCATGCCTTTGATATGATCAACGATTTCCACTTCAGACATGGAAGAGGCCAGAATGACACTGTCAGACAAAGGCGACAGTTTGTCACCAAAGTAAACACCGGAAAGAATCGCACCGGCAGTTACTGGTGCAGGCACACCCAAGCCCTGGCCGATACCCATCATCGCAATACCGGCAGTACCCGCAGCACCCCAGGAGGTACCTGTGGCCAGAGCAGTCATGGAACAAATCACCATGGTAGCCAGCAGGAAAATGGATGGGTGAATGGTCATCAGACCGTAATAAATGATGGAAGGTACAATACCGCCAGCAATCCAGGTGCCAACCAGCGCACCTACGGCGATCAGAATCAGGATGGCACCCATGCCTTTGAAGATACCTTCAGCAGCAGCGCCTTCGAGATCCTTGTACTTATGACCAAGCTTAACGCCCAGACCCATGGCAAGGAACCAGCCGATACACAATGCCAGCTGAATAGGCAGGTTCAGTTTGGCGGTGAATGCAAAAGCCATGACCAGGAAGGTGCCCAATACTAGGGATACTTGTCCCATAGACGGCAGTTGGACTTTCTTCTCCATGAACTCACTCCGAGGGTTTATATGAATTGGTTATATCTTTTGCGGAGTATCCTAACGATCTTGGGAGTTTACATTTTGATCTATGTCATTTTTTTCTCCGAATTCCTGACATGATCTATAGAAACGGAACAAAAAATGTCTTGAGGCAATAGTTTGGATTTTTCGACGTGTTCACGGGGGAAACGTTCCTATTTTTTGACGCAGTTAAAATTATGGCTATGTTTAGTCATTGATACCCTTCGGTAATAACAGGAATGATGAAAGTCTTAGACTCTCTGACTAAAACAGTTTGCTTGTTTTCTCCGTATTATTTTATGTCCCGATTTATAAGGGTTCTCCGCTGCGTGAGCATCGGTGATGTGAGTTGCATATCTCACATGCAATCATCAGACTCTGGTCAGAGGGAGTGAAATGAACGTCATTGGCTATATAAATAGGGTAAAACTTCCTCTTAGTCTGATCGTCGCACGGCTGATTCCTGTCTTGACAGATTCTTTAGTTAGTTATGATGTCGCGGCATTCTTTTATTCTGTGAGCCTGACCATTAAATCCGTGTTGGTTTTTATCCTACCCTTCATCGTATTCAGTTTTATGGTTAGTTGTTTTTGTCGGCTTGGGCGAAATGCATTTTTTTTCTGTGTACTGTTGGTGTTAGGGGTTTTTACCTCCAATATTTTGGCCATTTTTACCGGCTATCTGGTCGGGATTTTCACGGTACCTATGCTGACAATACAGGCCTCCTCTGAGGCGTATCTGGCCGCAGGTCTTGGTACGTTGTGGACATTTCAGCTGGTGCCACTTTTCTCGAGTATGAATGCTTTGGTCGCTGGCTTTCTTGTTGGCTGCTTGATTAATCTGTTAAAGCTGGACTTACTTAAGCCTTGGGCCTACAACGCCAGCGATGGATGCGGTTGGTTTCTGAGTAAAATTTTTATTCCTATTTTGCCCTTATTTATTTTGGGATTTTCTTTCAAGTTGCATGCGGATGGTATGCTGACCCAGGCAGTTGTTTCCTATGGTCCAATCCTTCTTCTGGTGGTAATGACTCAAGTTTGCTATCTCACCTGTTACTATTTTATCGCAGCGAATTTCTCTATCAGAAAATGTTTTTCCGATATAGCAAAAGTATTTCCGGCTTTCCTGACAGGGCTAAGTACAGTTTCCAGTGCAGCTTGCTTGCCAGTACTGATTAATAGTACAGAGAAAATCACCGGCAGTTCGTTAATGGCGCGTACGATAGTTCCTGCAACAGTCAATATTCACACGATTGGCAGTGCTATCGGTTTGACTATGCTGTCATTGGTGACACTGAGAACCTTTAGTTTGCCGTTGCCTGATATATATGGTTTTACTTTGTTTGCTTTTTTTTATGCCATTGCCAAATTTTCTGTGGTAGCGGTACCCGGTGGGGTCATCCTCGTTGTGGGACCCATTTTACAAAGTCTACTGGGGTTTACGGATGAAATGCTGGGATTGATGACCGCGGTGTATATGATTTTTGATCCTTTCGGCACAGCCATGAATATCGGTGGCAATGGTGCCTTTGCCATGATTTTTGCCAAGATGTCGCGCTTTATGGGCTTAATTGAAGAGGCAGAAGTGCCGGAAACGACAGAAGAGTGCGGTTGTAATAATGAGTTGGCCCGAACGAATTAACGTTCGGGTGTTAGTAGTCTTTTGTGTAAACCCGAATGTCTCAGTGTTGGTGTCAGTGCGGCTTTATGTAGCAGCTTAATATCGGCGTAAACAGAGAGGTTGGATTTGGCTCGGGTAATACCTGTGTACACCAGTTCTCTGGTAATAACTGGATTGTCTTTATCCGGTAGCGCCAATACCACGTTAGCAAATTCAGAGCCCTGACTTTTATGGATGGTCATGGCAAAGACAGTCTCATGTTCAGGCAGTCGGCTGGGTAATACCTCTCGAATTTGTTTATCTGGCAGCTCAAAGGCAACACGTAATTTTTCATCAGCACCTCTGACGGTAATGCCAATATCTCCGTTGTACAGCCCGAGGCCATGATCATTTCGAGTGATCAGCACCGGGCGTCCTTCATACCATTGACCAGTGACGTTTAATAACTTCTTATCCTGAAGCGCTGTTTGTATTTCATCATTCAGGCCTTTAACACCAAAACGACCTTCTCTGAGCGCACACAGAAGTTGAAAATGATTAAATGCATCAAGAATTTGTTTTGGATTTGCGCGATGTTGAACCAGGGTGAGATAGTCTCGATAACCTTCTATGCATTGTGAAATTAACTGCTGATAACTGCCCTCCGTGGAAAGTGGGTGATAGGCAATGTCGCTAAAGCCTGAGTTCAGCACGCCCTCTAATTGATCGGTTTGACCAAGGTTCATCGCTTTGGCCAGAGAGCCAATGCCGGATTTTGCGTCAAACCGATAACTTTTTCTCAGCAGGCAAAAACTGTCAGTAACAGCAGAAACGAAGGGCGAGCGATCAAATACCGTCTGCAGACAGTGTCCGGTCAGATTTTCCAAAAGCAGCGTCTGTTCTTGAGAGTAACCGCTGCCTGCTGCACCGCAGATATCACCCAGAACGCTACCGGCTTCTACAGACGACAGTTGATCACGATCTCCTAACAGAATCAGACGCGCATGGTCTGGTAGTGCTGCCAGTAAATGACTCATCATCGGCAGATCAATCATGGAGGCCTCATCCACGACCAGAATATCCAGATGCAAACGATTGTGATGGTTATGAGTGAAGCCTGCTTTGCCGGGCACTACGCCGAGAAGGCGGTGAAGTGTGCCAGCCAAGGTCGGAATTTTATTTTTCACCTCGTCGCTGCAATTTAAATGAGCCAGTGCACCACCAATGGATTCCGTGAGTCGTGCGGCTGCCTTACCAGTGGGTGCGACGAGTTTGATATTGGGTGGAGCGCCATGATTCAGTCCCAGCTCCATTAACAATGCCAGTAGACGGGTCACGGTGGTGGTTTTGCCAGTGCCTGGGCCACCACTGATAACGGAAAATGAGCGGGTTGCAGCTAGTGCAACAGCGATTTTTTGCCAGTTCAGACAGGTGGATTCAGGGATCAGCTGATCCAGCTTCGACAATGATTCCGGATTATTGAATGCCTGGATTATATCGGACCAGTTTAATTGCTCACTGTCTTCTATATCCAGCCACTTGATTATTTCTGCTCTCTGCTCAGTCTCGCTTTTATTGACACAGTGCTGATGAATAACATCATAGTTTCGACGAAATAGCCTCTGCAAAATCGATTGTGTCGCTTGCTGATCTAACGACGTTCTGTGTTGCTGGGTTAAAAACCCGGCAACATGTTGTTCGTATTGCCAGTATCGATAGAGATATAGGCGACCATTATCCAGCACTAGTGGTCTGGGTTCTGCGCCATCGCCAATAATGTAGCTGTTAGACAATGACTCAAGCCATGAAGAGGAGGGAACACCAGCAAGGTGAATCAGTTGCTCGCCTTCATCAGCGGAAAGCGCAAACAGTTTTGGCGATGAGGTATCAATCGGCATGCAGACATTACCAAGACCCAACTCAAAACTGACATTGGCCGCCAGAAGGGTGATCAGCGGATTTGGCTCCATGCTGTAAATTAATCTGGCGAACTGATAATCCAGTGGGCGAATCGTTCCCTGTTGTTCCAGTAATTGCAGATGGTTCAACATGAGAACAACTCCTCGGGGCCAGTATTATTCAGCTCACCTTTAAACTCTCCTTTGAAATTTCCTTTAAATAGAGCGTCTAAACTGTCCACCAGCTCAAATGTTGGCTTATGGCTGAAGATGCCATAGCGATGATTGTCGTTTACCTGAACGCCTCGAAGGAAAAGATAAATCACACCCCCGAAATGCTGTTCATATTGATAATCATGCACCCGCTGTTGCAGCAGACGATGCAGCGCCAGAGAGTAAAGCTGGTACTGCAGATCGTAACGATGATCCACCATAACCGTTTCCATCGCTTCTTGAGAGTAGGCGTCTACGGTACTGCCGAGAAAGTTGGACTTGTAATCCAGAACATACCATCGACCCTGATATTCAAAGGTCAGGTCAATAAAACCTTTTAACATACCTTTCATAGTATGGAATTCCAGATTGCCCGCTTTGGCACTTAAAGGGTCATGGTGTTTGATTAATTGGTTTAACTGATTCGGATCAAGATGCTCAATAGGCAGGAAAAATTCCATCTCTACCCGGCGCGAAGTGTCAGATAGTTCTTTGAGCTTCATACTGTCGCCGTCCAGAGCCGCATTAAGACAGTTCTGCAACATGCCACGGATGGCAGGCAGCCACACTTCTTCGTAGCCATCACGAATTAAGGCTTCCAGTACAAACTGATCAAGATAAGCGTCACCTTCCGCAGAACGAAGCCTTTGCATATCAAGGTCTTCAAACAGACTGTGCATAAAAGTGCCTGGTTGAGCACCTTTTGGAAAGCAGAACAAGCTTAATGGGTCTGGTGTTACTTCGACTTCAGTTTCCGCTAGATTATGTTGCTCGCCACGGGTTTCTGAATCAAAGCCTGCGACTTCATTAGCGGCATCCACTGAAGTTGGTAAGTTGTTTTGTGAAACGCTTTCTTTTGATGAGCTGTGACGAGAAAGAGCAGAATAGCTGGTGGTCCACCAGTTACGCTGAATGTTACCTTTGAACTCTCTGGCGCTAAGTGTTAAGTCTTGAGAAACCACCGGCGTGTATATTGGCAACTCTGCTGATAACGGCTCCGCGACAACAATCTGTTGGTTCTCACATTGGTTTGACAGGTTCGACAGCAGCTGCGGAAGTTCCGGTGCAAAAATATCATCACCGCCGTTGAGAAGGTAACCGACAGCCGTCTGATGTAGGTCTGTTTTGCCGTCTTTGCTGGCACGTCCGGATTTATAAGCCGCCATTCCCAGATAACAGCAATACACAGATCGAGTCAGCGCCACATAGAGCAGGCGAAGATCCTCTGCTAGTCGCTCTTTTTCTGCCAGTTGGCTGGCATCGTCGTTTGGTGTCAGGGATAAAATCGTTTCATTCGTCTTCTCATCATGGAACAGCGGTGAATCTCCTTTACGCAAATGACAAGGGAAAGGAATAAATACAACGTTGTATTCCAGCCCCTTGGATTTGTGAATGGTGATGATTTTTACCAGATTGCGTTCACTTTCCAGATGGAGTTGTTGATTGTCTGCGTTTTGATTAGGGCGAGTGACCTGTTCAGAAAACCAGCGAATGAGCGCCGATGCACCTTGTTGCTCCAGGCTGGCAGCAGCCAGCAACTCTCCAAGGTGCAATAAATCAGTAAGACGTCGTTCACCATTGGTAAAGGTCAACAGTCGCTCAGCGATCTTTCGTTTGAAAATCATCTGTCGAATCATGGGCAGTACGCCACGTTGTAACCAAAGCTCGCCGTAGCGGGTGAATTCGTCCACGGCACTTTCCCAGCTTTGTTCATCCACGTTCAGAGCATTAAGGGTTTCAGCGTTCAGATGAAATAAGCGGGTTGCCAGAGCGGCCTTGAGCATTCGTTCACTGGTGGGATGCAGGCAGGCCTGAAGAATCTTTTCGAGGTCGGTGGCGACCTCACTATTGAACACAGAATCCTGATTGCTGAGATAAATGCTGGGAATATTCTGGGCAGCCAGGGCATCTTTGATTTTCTGTCCATGGTTGCGGCTGCGCACCAGAACGGCGATATCGCCAGGCTGAAGTGGTGCCTGTTTATCGCCATTACTCACCAGACACTGGTCTTGATCGGCGGCTGTCAGTAGACGATTGATTTCTGTTGCTGTACTGGCAGCCATGGTGTCCAGATAGGACTCGGAATTCACCGTAGAGCCATCAAAGGATTTTTGCAGCCAAAGCGTCATGGCCGGCAATGGCTGACCATTAAACAAAAGTCGTTTATTAGAGGCGCCCGGAGATGGGTGTACCGGATCAAAGGGAATGCTGTCGTTATAAATAAACGGCGAATCCGCCTGCTGAAAGACGGCATTGGCCGCAGATACCATGGTATCGCTGGAACGCCAGTTGGTATCCAGCGTGTAATGCTGATGAACCTGCTTCCGAGCTTGCATATAAGTGAAAATATCGGCACCACGGAAGGCGTAGATGGCCTGTTTCGGGTCGCCAATCATGAACAGGCCTACATCCGGATCACCGGCATCCCGATAGATTTTGTTGAAGATGCGGTATTGCAGTGGATCGGTATCCTGAAACTCATCGATCATGGCAATGCGGTACTGGCTTCGAATGGCCTGAGCTAACAGTTCACCACCATCTGCGGTATCTTCAGAAAATAACGCACCGGCCAGATTGGTCAAAAGATCATCAAAAGAGAGCTGGTGCCGGCTGGCTTTCAACTGGGAGAACTGGGCTTTTATCTGAGTAAGCGCTTCACGAGTGATAAATGCTTTCAGCGCTTCTTTAATCGATAACGGTTGCGCCACAAAGGCATCGATTTTTTCAAATACCGGGTGAACGGGCATTGTGCCGCTTTTGGTCAGGCCTTTTTCTAGAATCTCGGTGCTGTAGATTTCCCAACCGTCGTTGGAGCTGCCTAGTTTGGGTAGAAGTTCCCCGGAATTCACAAATTCGGTCACGTCATCAATTCGAGTCAGTGGTTTCGCTCTTTTACCCATGCCACATGACTGAATCATATCTGCCAGTTTGCCCTGATCATCCTGCCACAGTTGTTTAATTTCCAGGGCGGGAGCCAGAAAGTTTTGGTGCAGGTCGGCGAGGGTTTCAGGAACGCCGTTGCCCATCAACATGAGTTCTGAGCGGCCAATCCAACCTCGCAGATGGTTAAGCAAATCCTCAGGGGTTTTCCAAATTGAGCGGATCAGAGTGACCAGTGGTTTTTCCAGCGGGTAAAACGAACGACGCCAGAAGTCTGCAGCACAGAGTTGCAGCATGGATTCAGTATCTGTGATCAGCTCGCTGGTAAACAATGTGCCACTTTCAAAAGCGTGTTGTTTCAGCATTCGCTGACAGAAACCGTGGATGGTGAAAATAGCCGCTTCATCCATTTGCTGCTCAGCCGCCAGCAATAATGCCTGACAATGTTCCAGTGAGTGTTCTCCTGAACCCATGTCGTCAATAAGCTGCTGAATAAACCCATCACTGGAACGGCCAGCAATAAAATCTTCCCGGGTTTTATGGATTCGAGCACGGACACGGTCACGGAGTTCACCGGTGGCGGCTTCGGTGAAGGTGACTACCAGAATCTGGTCCACATTCAGCGGGGTAGTGTGCTTACTGTGCTCTGAACCGTGGCCAAGAAGAATTCGCAGATAGAGATTAGCAATGGTATAGGTCTTACCGGTCCCTGCACTGGCTTCTATAAGACGACTGCCGTGCAAAGGCAATGCCAGCGGATTCAGAGCTTCCGGAGATTGATCGTGGGTTGTGATGTTGGTATCGCTCACGATTTTACCTCCTGAAGAGCACTCAATGCTGGCGCCATCAGCAATTCAGTTAAAGAGCAAAACTCTGCCATAACGGGTTCAAGTTCAGGGTAAACCCGACCAATGTATTCGTCGTTACTTTCACCCGCCACTATAAAACCATCACCGGCAAAGGTTTTTAATGCCAGTTTTTCCGCTTTATCAGGATTGTCGTCCGGGTCTGCCGCAAGCCAGCTCATGGCGGTTTGAGGGAACCAGGGTAATGCCAGATTATGCCCCTGATGGAAGTAATAAATGATTGCCACCAGATGTTTCTCTGCTTGCTCTCTTGCAATCACCGGAAGCATACGACACTTCTCAGGATCAAATATAACCGTGGCAACCGGATTGTCTGTCATACATAGGCAGAGATGTTCAATCCAGTGTCTTATCAGGTCTTTGCCTTTGAAGCTGGATGGACGGTAACGAACCAGAGCGCTCTCTGAAGAGCCTTTTAGCCAGCCGGAAATATGAATGGGTTGATCCGAAAGATCGGGATGAGATATCTGCAGGTTGATTTCCCGGTCTTCGCCCGGATTGTCCCGGAAGGTTTGTATTTGCTCCGCCATTTTACTGATGACGTTAATCTGCTCTTCCAGAAGTAATTGGCCGAAAGCAGAATGGGGCAATTCACCTGTGGACTGAAGTCGTTTAATTAACAACTCCATGGGTTCGCGGACGATCATACTTTCCAGTAGTACACTTTTGAGCTGGTAATTCTCCAGTGCGTCCATGGCAAAGGTTTCTGTTTCTTCCAGTGTTAAGTCCTGCTGGCTGAAATAGACCTTCAAACGTCGATTGAAAAAGTAACGACAGGGGTTGGTGTAGAATCTCAAAAGTTCAGTCAGTTCAATTTCATTGAGGTTCAGATCAGTCTGTGCGGGCAGTGGCTCGGTTATAAAAGCGCCGGGTTGCCGTTCGTTGCGGTGAGCAGCCGGCAGCCATTGTGCTGTGTAGCTGAATAAGGGATTGCTCTTTCCGGCTTCTGGCAAAAAGTTGGTTGGGCTGAAGGATTGCAGGGGATGCTCGGTGATCAGTTTTTCCGATGATAAGCCAAAGCCTTGTTCGCAGTAATTCAACAGTTCTGTCACCAGTACTGAAGGGATTCTTTCGGCATTATCCTGAATGCGTCGTCCAATAAAGCTGATGTACAACGTTTCCTGAGCGGACAGCATGGCTTCCAGGAACAGGTAGCGGTCATCCACTCGGCGGGAACGGTCTCCCCGCCGTCCGTGGCGAGCGATTAAGTCAAAACCAGCCGGTGCAATACTCCGTGGATAGGCGCCATCGTTCATGCCAAGCAAGCAGACCACTTTAAACGGAATGGAGCGCATAGGCATCAATGTACAGAAGTTAAGCTGCCCGGCCAGAAAACGTTGACTGCTTCGCTCCATGGAAAGGCGCTCAGAGAGATAACTAATGAATACTGTTCTGGACAGAGGCTGATCATACCCTGCGTCAAACAGTTGATCCCGTAGGTGAATAAGGGAATCCCGAACCAGTTTTAGAGCGGCTTCGTCTTCTTCAGATTCAGTCAGGAAAAAACGTTCAAGTTGTTGATGAGTGAAATGGATCCACTCATCAATGGAACGGATTTGTTCCAGTTCGGTAATCAGTGCTTCTGCAGCATCAATAAAGCTGGCAAGGTGACCTGCCAGAACAGCGTTCATTCCCTGAACAGAGTCCAGAGGCAGAATGTCGTCATAGACGCCGGCGCTTTCAGGCATGGCATAACCCAGCAACATGCGACGGATGCCAAAGCTCCAGGAGTTGGTTTTGAGCTCTGGCAGGTCGAAATGCGTTTGATGTTCCGGAGTCAAGCCCCAGCGGATGCCTGATTCCTGAGTCCACTGTCGTAAGGTGTCCAAACCGCCGGGGGTTAGCTGGAAACGTTGTTGAATGGCAGGGACTTCAAGCATCTCCATCATTTCCGGAGCCGAACAGCGGCTTTTGTCCAATTCCAGTAGTTTCATTAACGCCGACAAAACCGGATGTTCACTTTTCGCACTGATATCGGAAATGGCCCAGGGTATTCGACGGTGGTCGTCAATACTGCCAAAGACCGCCTGAATCCAGGGTGCGTAACTGTCGATATCCGGAAGCATGATCACCACATCTTTTGGCGTCAGTTCCGGGTTTTGTTCAAACATATCCAGCAGGCGATCATGGAGCACTTCCACTTCTCGCAAAGGACTGTGACAGCTGTGGAATTGCAGGGAACGATCAGCATCCAAAGGCGTTTGCTGATCTGGGGCGCTGCGATCATGGAGGTCAAAAATATCTTTCTGCAACTGGCCAAGTATTTGTCGTTTATGGTCAGGAACAAATACATCAACATCAAAGGCATCGAGACTGTGCAGCTGGTGAAAATAATCTCTGCCGAGCTTGCCCATGGAACCCAGTAATGGGTTGCCGATAGTGTCCAGGTTATCAAGAGTGAGACCGGCTTTATCAAACCAGCTTTTTTGTGAACTCTGTTCGTTGTGCTTTATCAATTGGCGAGCAGCCAGTTTGCGAAGGTATTTGGGGTCTCGCTCATCGCCCCAGTAATGTTGGCAGGGGTTGGATACCATCAAGTGCACCTCGCAACGGCTGGCGAGGGCTTCCAGGGATTCTACAAAGTGTGGGGGCAGGGCGGAGATGCCAAAAACAAACAGTCGTTTTGGCAGTTCGAAGTCTGCCTGATCGTTAGCCAGTGCCGTTAAAAAACGGTGATGCATATTGGCTCGATGCCACGGGGATTGCCCCAGTTGCGCCGTTTTAGCCACCAGCGCTCGCCACAGTTTTGGCTGCCACGGTTGCTCTGCGGTGATGTCCGGCGTTTCTGTTCCCGCTTCCCAGTTGAGAATCCAGTCAGGGCGATAGACCAGATACTGGTCAAAAATATCCGCGACTTTTCCGGAGAGCTGGAATTTTCGGATATCGTCGGTGTCCGCTGCCAGATATTGTGTCAGGGCATAAAAGTCAGGATCACTTTTGGTGTCTTCCAGCAGGTCCATTAACTTCCACGTCATGGACTCTTTATTAAAAGCCGAGCGCAGTGGTACATCGGGCAGGACTTTTGTGTACATCTGCCAGAGAAAACTGGCAGGCAGCGGGAAGTTGATACCGGCTGCAATCCCGAGACCTTTGGCTAGCTCAATTCTGAGCCACTGAGCCATACCGGGACTTTGAACAAGAATCTGTTCATCTTCCAGTGGATTGGCAGGCGGGTCTCTTTGCAGGAGTTCGACCAAAAGGTCTTTCAGGACATCCAGATGATTGGAGTGGTAAATGGTCAGCACAGGGAAACATCGACATTAATCAGGACATACCAGTACTGTCATTGGTAACGGCGATGCTGTCAACTGAGAATTAATTTAAGTGCACAACCATTTATGCTTTATTCTGGCGAGCAATATTGTTTAGCAGTTTGGATTTGTTTTTGCCTTTGGCTTTTGCATTTTCACTGGCTTCACTGGAACCGCTGAACTCGGTATTGATGAGCTGTTCTGCTTCTTTAAGTAACGCCATGCTGGGTTTAGCCCGTTGAAGAAAACGCTGGCCACTGCCGTGACTGATATGGAGCTTTTTCTTCAGGGTATCCATGGATTGAATCAGGTGCTGCGCTTCTTCGATGGCTCTTTTGCCCGCTTCGATCTGCTCTTCGAGGTTTTTTTCAACGTCCTGTTCATTGTCCATGAGGTGTCCCGGATCAAGGTTCTTTTGAATATTTTAGCAAACCTCGAGTAAACCAATGTTGAGCGGTAGGTGATTGTCGTATTTCAGGGTAAGATAGCGCCGCCTTGAAACCCCAAGAGTTGTTTTTTAGTCTCTATGCTCCTTTTTTCTCCCCGTTTTTTTCAGTTTACCCGATGGTTGACACTTTCACTGCTGGGCCTGGTTATTCTATTTGGCGCAATCAGCCATGAGGCAAGGGCGGAACCGTCATTAGCAGCACCGATAAAGGTTGCGTTTTATTCTGACCAGGCACCATGGATGTTTGTCAATGGTCAGGGGGAGCCTGCCGGCGCGGGAATTGCACTGTGGCAAAAGTGGTCTCAAGTCACCGGGAAACCCGTGATTTTTATTGAATCGCAGCCCGCAAACATTCAACAGCAATTTACCTCCGGTGCCGTGGATGCCCTTGCCTATCTTCCAGCCAGTCAGGAATTTGCACTAACAGGTACGGAGGCGGTCGGTATTTATCCCTATGCTCCGGCGCTTTTTATTCTGAAAGAAACCCATGTTGATGGCTTTGAGCAAGCCATCGATACATTGTCACTGGGGTATTTGAGAGGGTACGGCTTTTTCGAGGCGCTGAAAGCAGAAAATCCTAATGCGGTCTTGTACCCGTTTTCTTCTTACCACGCCATGATGGAGGCTGCGGTCAGTGGCGGAATTTCAGGGTTACTGGGTGGCTATTCTTCCCTGAATTTTTACCTGAAGAACCTTGGGGTGAATGATGATTATCGAGTGATTTGGCCACCCCTGGATGAGGTTAGTATTCGATCCGTAGTGAGCACTGGAAAGGATGGACTACTGAATGAAATTGAACAGGGTATGGCAAAAATCAGCAGTCAGGATAAAACCGATATTATCCAGAAATGGCTGGAAATAAAGGCCAATGATACTGAAACATTGACCGTTGCGCTTGATCCGGGTCTGGCACCGCTTTCTTTTGTCAATGCGCTGGGCAAGCCGGCAGGTTTATTTGTGGATGTGTGGAAACTCTGGTCTGAAAAGACACAAACCCCCGTTAGCTTCAGAGTAAGCCCTGTTGGTCACAGTTTATCGTTGTTACAGGCGGGGAAAATAGACGTGATTGCGGCTATATCGCCGACCTCAGAACGCAGTCAATGGATGAGCGTTTCCCATCCGTATTATGGATTAAATACCCGCCTGTACTACCGAAAAGGCAGTGACCTAGATGTTCGAAAACTAAACCTTGATGGTAAAAAAATCGGTGTTATTCGTAACTCCAGTCAGGAGGAGTTTGTTCGTCGCTGGATACCCAATGCCATCTTGGTGGAATGCAGCAGTGTGAGTGAGCTGATCAGTACTCTGTTTTCGGGCAATGTCGATGTCTTTCTTGGTGAGCCAGTGGTGGTTCAGTCGGCATTGAACCGTCAGGGTCTTGTTGGGGAAGTGGTCGCCAGTGAGCATTTTAATCTTAATGAAGCAATCGGGGCAGGGGTGCTGAACAGCAGTGCAGACCAGATGCTTCCTCTGATAAACAAGGGAATGAATGCGATCAGTGGCGATGAGTATCTTCAGCTGGAGAGAAACTGGATCGTCGGTAACAAGGATCGGTTTTTTCAACCACGAGGAGATGCTATTGATCTGAGTGATGCGGAGCGACTATGGCTCGCGAAGCATCCGGTAATTCGAGTGTTATTAGATCGCAATAAGGCGCCTTTTTCGTTCCTCGACGATGAGGGTGAGTGGCGAGGTATTACGATTGATTACCTCAGGTTGCTGGAAAATCGACTGGGCGTCACATTTCAGTTGAACAGCCGATCATCCTGGACTGATGCTTTGAACACGGCCTATCGTCATGAGGTGGATGTGGTTGCTTTGATGCAGGAAACCGATGAGCGCAGCAAATATCTGAATTTCACCAAACCATTGGTTTCGGCGCCCGGCGTTATCCTGGCGCGAAGTTCGGAGAATGGCATCCGAAACCCGGTGCACCTTATGGGTAAAAAAGTTGGTTTTGCCCCGGGTTATGTGACTTATGATTATTTCAATAAAAAATATCCGGGCATGCAGTTTATTGCTATTACGGATATTGCCACCGGCATACGACAGGTGGCCAGTGGTGAGTTGGATGCGATGATTGTGAATCTGGCGTCTGCCAGCTACGAGATTGAGCGGATGAAAATCACCAATCTCAAGGTTGTTGCCGAAGCCGGTTTTGATTATGACTTCGGTCTTGCGTCGAGAAATAACGAACCAGAGCTTGCCTCTATATTCAACAAAGCCGTTGCTACCATCACACCCGAAGACCGCGAAAAACTGGAAAGCAACTGGCTGGCGATTCACAATCGATTATGGCGCCCTAACAAAGAGCTGTTTATTGGTTTTGTGCTCATTGTTGTGACGTTGATTCTGATTATTTACTGGAATCGTCGTTTGAGCCGGGAAATTGCAGAACGGGAAAAAGCCGAAGAAGGACTGAAAATCCGTGCTGAGCTGGACCGTTTACTCAGTGATATTTCCCGCAATTTTATGGATCAATCGGTGCAGGAGGCCAGTGATTACTTTCTCAGGCAGTTAGGTCATTATCTGGATGCCGAGGCGGCAGCTATTTTCTCCTGGGAGCCGGTTGCCAGAATCGAACATTACTGGTCGCGGAGAAGCCACCCGGTACCCGATAATTTTACGACGTTGTTCAAATACAATTTCTCTGGTGTTTATGGCCCACTGGAGCGGGACAAAATCAACATCCTGTTCAGGGATGAAGTCAGTGCGGCGGGAGATGTAACAGGGACAGAGATACTTGACGACCTTGGCGTCACTACCGCTGTGTATGCGCCAATGATGTTGTTTGGCCAGGTCGTCGGTGGTATTGCTCTGATCAATATTCCGGAAAAATATCAATTGTATGTGCAAGACATGGATCTCCTGCATCGGATGGGTGAGCTGGTGGCGGTTGCCATGGAGCGCCAGAATGCTGAACAGGCACTTCGGCTTAGTGAAGAGCGCTATCAACTGGCCATGGATGCAGCGTCGGATGGGCTGTGGGATTGGGATGTATCCAATGATAATGTTTATTTCAGCCCACGCTATCAGAGTATTCTGGGTTATCAGCCGGGAGAAATTCTGCAGAATATCCGATCCTGGAAACGGTTGGTGCATCCCGATGACAAAGAAGCTGTTTTCAGCTTTCTGAAAGAGCAAATGGAGCACTCCCTGCAACCTTATCAATTTGTTTTCCGTATGCGCAAAAAGGATGGCAGTTATGCCACCGTTCGCAGTAAAGGCAAGGTGGTATTTCGGGATGAGCAGGGCAGGCCGCTTCGGGCGGTTGGCACAACGGTGGATATTACCCATCAGGTGGAGCGTGAGCGGGATTTTTCCATGGCCCGTTTTTCTTTGGACAGTGCCGGTGACCACATTCATTGGTTCCGGATTGATGGTCATCATAAATACGTGAATGAGTCCGCCTGCAAAGCGTTGGGGTATTCCCAGGAAGAGTTATTGGGTATGACCATCATGGACATCAACCCGGCGGTGACTCGCAGTTCCTGGAAGAAACTCTGGGAACAATTAGTGCTTCGCCAGGGAATGACCTACGAAACCTTAAGAAAAGCCTCCGACGGTTCCATCTTCCCTGTTGAAGTCACGGCCAACTATATGGAGTACGAAGGCGAAGGCTACTTGTTTGCCTCCAGTCGGGACATTACTGATCGCAAACAGGCAGAAGAAGCGCTGCATCGGGCAAAAGAAGTGGCGGATCAGGCGAACCAGGCAAAAAGTAATTTCCTGGCCAATATGAGCCACGAGATTCGGACACCGATGAACGCCATTATTGGCTTGAGTCATCTAGTGCAAGAAACCCAGCTGTCGGTGCAGCAGAAAGATTATGTCAGCAAAATTCAAACATCGGCCCATGATCTTCTGGGCATTATTAATGATATTTTAGATTTCTCACGGATTGAGGCGGGCAAGCTCAGTATGGAAAATATTGAGTTTGATGTGAAAGCGGTCTTTGAAAATGTCTACAACCTCAGCTCGATTAAAGCCAAAGAGAAAGACTTATCGCTGACGTATCACATTGACCCTGATGTTCCCCGTCAACTGAAAGGGGACCCTCTCAGGCTTGGACAAATTTTAATTAACCTCACCCACAATGCCTTGAAATTTACCAGTGAAGGAGAGGTGGCGCTGAATGTCACGTTACTGTCTCGCCGTCAGGATGTGGCCAGAATTGAGGTGCAGGTTAAAGACTCCGGGATTGGCATCAATCCTGAGCAGCAGAAAAAACTGTTTCAGTCATTCTCTCAGGTGGATGGTTCTACTACCCGTAAATTTGGTGGCACAGGGCTTGGTCTGGCAATCTGTAAAAACCTGGTGCATATGATGAACGGTACGATTTCTGTGCAGTCAGAGCCTGGTCAGGGCAGTACATTCCGTTTTGTGGTGGAGCTTGGTATTGCTGAAGAAGTACTGGCGCCGCAGTTATCACTGGAAGGCTTGAAGGTGCTGGTGGTGGATGACAGTACCGAAGCCCGTGCGCTATTAGTGAGCTATCTGAACATGTCCGGTTGTGAAACCATCCAGAGAAGCCATGCCAGTGATGCGCTGTCGTTGTTGAAGAAAACCAATTCAGGGGAGTCAGCGGAAGAGAGCGCGATTCAGCTGGTTATTCTGGATTGGCGTATGCCCAATATTGACGGGATTAAACTGTCGGAAGAAATTAGAAAACTGCCGCTTATGGTGCAACCCAAATTAATAATGGTTTCCGCATATGGCCGTGAAGAGCTGATGAACAAAGCATCCGGTAAGGTTGATGCGTTCCTGATAAAGCCTGTGAATCATTCTGTATTATTCGAGACTATTTCCAGAGTTCAGGGCTATCAATCGGTGACTTCTGTGTCGCCCATTGAGCAGGGGCGATACTGTGAGGTTATGCCAAAGGGCAGAGTGTTACTCGCGGAAGACAATGAAATCAACCGTCAGGTGGCCAGAGAGTTACTTCAAGGCATTGGGTTAGATGTCGTGATGGCGACCAACGGTGCAGAAGCCGTTGAGAAAGTGCGCGATGAGTCCTTTGATCTGGTGTTTATGGATATTCAAATGCCGGAAATGGATGGCTATCAAGCCACTCGAAGAATACGACGGAAATTGGGTAATCACCAGTTAATCATCATTGCCATGACCGCCCACGCCATGACCGGTGATCGGGAGCGTTGCCTGCAAGCGGGTATGAATGATCATATCTCCAAACCTCTGGACCCTGCAGCGCTGAAACAAATGGTACGACACTGGTTACAGGTTGGAGAAAGCGATGCCCGTATTTCTGCAGAGATAGAACCGGAGATTGATCATAACCAAACCCTGGAATTACCGGGTATTGATCAGGAGGATGGGTTAAGCCGGCTGCAAGGTAATCACTCGTTGTACTATCAGTTGCTGGGCAATTTCTATAAAGAGCAGCAAGGCGCTCTAATGCAGCTTGAGGGGTTCCTTGACGCCAATCAGTGGCAGGAAGCCTGTCAGTTAATTCATAACCTGAAAGGTATTGCCGGTAACCTCGGTGCCAAGGCACTTTTCCAGCAAGCCGGTCAGTTGGAGCGAAGCTTGAGGGGCTACTCGGAAAGTGCGGATGATTTGAACATGACTGCATTTACTGAAGCTTTTGAATTGGTGATGTCGGGTCTGGCTGATTTGGCTGCTGATCATGATGAACTTGAACCCGCTGGTGAAGGCACCATTGAAGTGGGTGTGTTAAACGATATCTTGTTGAATGTTGAAGCCAAACTGGAACAGGGAGATCCCGATGTGATTGGCCTGCTTCCGATGCTGACTCGGGGGTTAAAAGACCAAATTGAACAACAAAGGCTGAAGGCGTTTCAGGATGCGGTGGTCAATTATGATTTTGATGAAGCGTTAGGGGTACTGAAAAGCATCAAAACGACAGTGGTTTAGGAACCGTCCCGAAATAAGGTCTAGATTTACTGAGGCCTTTAAGTATCGTTGGGACCGTTGCCGGCTATTCGTTATCCGTTGCCCGCAAAAGCGCGAGTGGCTCAAGCTTTTTCGGAATACGGAATACGGAATACGGAATACGGACAACGTTAATTGAAAGCTGCGACGCCCGGTGTGCCGGGCGACTGTATGGTTTATTGTTGCAGCTCTTTTTTGGGGTCAATGGGGTATGGAATCTCATGAACCTGCAACGGCTTTGCTTGATCCGCGGTCATAAATATCTGATTGGCTTCGGCGGCTTCAATGCGAACGACGGCAAGCATTTCGATCGTCTCAGCAAATGGATTGGTGACTGCCTGAATAATTTCCCCAGCGGGCTTGCCGTTACCATCAAACAGTTTGGTATTGACCGTTGGTTGTTCACTTCCAGGCAGTGTAAGTCGGTAACACCGGCTCTTCTGCTGACCCAGATTTTGCATTCTGGTGACGATTTCCTGACCGGTAAAACACCCTTTTTTGAAGCTGACGCTGCCCAGGGAAGGCAGGTTCAGATGTTGTGGAATGTACTCTTCAATTATGTGGCTGCTGACTTCCGGCATGACAGATTGAATATTCAGCAGGCTCCAGAAATCTTCACTGGCAGGTGTGAGTTTTTTGATCAGGCTTGACCAAACCTTTTCCAGGGCTTCAGATTTCAGCCATAGTCCGTAGCGTTGGTTGATACCAGCAATAGCGTGGAGATAACCGTCGCCATTGATAGCAATAACATCATTTTTCCGGGGTAAAGTCATGCCGGCAAAAATCTCTGGAAGTATTGACTGAATACTTTCACCCGAGAACCCAAGGCTAATGAATTCAGGGGTATTCGTCAGTTCCACTTTAAAAAAGACGGCGTATTTTTTCAGGGTTTCGACCGACGATTCAGCAATATCGGACTTCAGCATCAGCAGATAGCTGTCACCATCATCAATAATATGAAAACTGCTGTACATCCGGCCTTTTGGTGTACAGGCAACTCCCGTGCTGTATTGCATTGGCTGTAATTGGAGCATGTGAGTGGAAATCTGCCCTTGAAGAAATTTCTGGCGATCCGGTCCTGAGATTCGGATCAGACGGTGTCCACTGAGTATCGAGACCGCATTGCTGCTCAGGGAAGCTGGCTGGGTAGAAAAGCCGGTCAGTGCATCGCCATCAAAGTGTGCACCTTGTTTTGTTAAGAAAGCCTTCCAGTCGAAACTCATCGGATTACTCTGCTATCGGATTTGTGGCAATAATAGAGGATTATTTTCCGTAACAATAGGTATAATCGTCCGCAGAATTATTCTGTGGAGTGATGGTCTAATGCTGGATCAAGATCAACTGAAGTGCCTGCAGTGGCGCAGTCGTCGTGGCATGCTGGAACTGGATGTTTTGTTAGAACCCTTCACCAGAGACGCATTGCCGGAAATGAATGAAGCTGACCAGCTCGCCTATGTGCGTTTACTGGAATGCGAAGATCCTGATCTGTTCAGTTGGTTTATGAGTGGCGATCGCCCTGCAGACCCTGAATTGAGCAGGATGGTAGACCGGGTGCTTGATCGTGGACGATACCAGGGCGAGGCTATGTAAGCAGCCATATAAAAAGACAATCAAATTGTGTGAAGTCCATCTGAAGCCTTCACGTTACCGTTTGCTTATCAGTCTTTTCAGCCATATCGCAGCAATGATTGCCCTATGGCTGTCTTCCCTCTCTTTTTTGACTGCCTTTCTGCTAACCCTTCTTATTATGGTTCTGATGGTCTGGGGTTACCGTCGATACCTCTGTTTAAATCAGGCTCACAGTTTGTCGGCCATCAGGTTGTTTGATAATCAATGGCGTGTACGCATTGGGGGGCAATGGCTGAGGGCCTGGCCGAAAGGTGATGCGGTCGTCACGTCTTTTCTCATTTGTTTCAGGTTGCAGCCGGAAGGTAACAGGCGTTCCTGTTACCTCGTATTGTTCCCGGACAGCGCTGATCCAATAGAATTGCATGCATTTCGACTCAGGCTGTTACTGGATGGGCCTGTTTTGTTTTCTGGGAAGCATGAAAATTCTCCGGAACCAACACGGTATCCCTGATTGTTTCCGACAGTTCCGGATAGTCCAGTGTGTAATGCAGGCCTCGGGATTCCTTGCGTTCTATGGCGCAACGGATGATCAGTTCGGATACCAGGGCGAGATTACGCAGTTCAATGAGATCGTTGCTGACTTTAAAGTTGCTATAGAATTCATGGATCTCAAACTGCAGCAGTCGTACCCGATGCATGGCCCGTTGTAGACGTTTGTCGGTTCTGACAATGCCGACGTAATCCCACATAAAGCGACGGAGTTCATCCCAATTGTGGGCGATAACGACATTCTCATCGGAATCGATAACCTGGCTTTCATCCCAGTCGGGCAGAGTGGGTGGTTGCGGATAGTGCTGGAAGTGATCACTGATGTTTTGGGCGCAACTGCTGGCTGAGACAAAACATTCCAGTAATGAATTGCTGGCAAGACGATTTGCTCCATGTAATCCGGTGAAGCTGCACTCGCCAATGGCGAACAACCCTTCGGTATCGGTCTGACCGTGTTCGTCAACGACGATGCCCCCACAGGTGTAATGGGCAGCGGGGACAATAGGAATAGGGTCTTTGGTGATATCGATATCAAAGCCCAGGCAGCGTTCATAAATTGTTGGAAAATGAGAGCGAATAAATTCGGCAGGCTTATGGCTGATGTCCAGATATAGACAGTCAGCACCCAGACGCTTCATTTCATGGTCAATGGCCCGGGCTACAATATCTCTTGGCGCCAGTTCGGCCCGAGGATCATAGTTTTTCATAAACAATGAGCCATCGGGGCGCTTTAATAGTCCACCTTCACCACGAACTGCTTCGGAGATCAGAAATGATTTGGCATTAGGGTGGTAAAGACAGGTCGGGTGAAATTGGTTGAACTCCATATTTGCGACACGGCAGCCCGCTCGCCAGGCCATGGCAATACCATCACCGGAAGCACCATCGGTATTACTGGTATAAAGGTACGCTTTGCTGGCTCCACCAGAGGCAATCACCGTACAACGACTTCTGAATACTTTTATCGCTTCGTTTTTCAAGTCCAGCATGTACGCGCCAACACAACGGTGGTCATCTATGCCCAGTTTGCTGGTGGTGATCAAATCAATAGCGAGGTGATAGGGGTAGAGATCGATGTTGAGTTTATTTTGTACTTGCTGGATCAGCGTTTCTGAGATGGCTTTGCCGGTGGCATCGTCAGCATGAATAATACGGCGGGAGCTATGGCCGCCTTCTCTGGTCAAGTGGTAATCATAAGGGCGGTTCTGATCTTGATCCGGAGTGAAGGGCACGCCCTGATTAATTAACCATTCAATAGAAGACTGACCGTGTTCGACGATGTGTCGGACAGACGCTTCTTTGCAGAGTCCGGCACCAGCAATTAAGGTGTCTTTTATATGTTGTTCAACGTTGTCACCCACTTGATCCAGTACCGCAGCAACGCCGCCCTGGGCCCAATAAGTGGAGCCGGCACTTAAAGAGTCTTTACTGAACAGCGCGATGCGAAAATGATCGGGCAGTTGCAGGGCGGTGGTCAGGCCTGCAGCGCCTGAGCCAATGATGATTACGTCGTAATCAAAAGGCTTCATAAAATCTCACTTGTCTTGTCTACGATCAGGGATCAGGCACCTTGCGGAGTGTCTGGTGGTCGACTCGCCTTAAAGGTTCGGTTCCTTGATTCGTCATATTATTTGTAAGAAAAAAATTGTAATCTGTATTACTGTGCTAGCCTGTGTTGCTAAGACTTCAGGCATATGGGAACAGCTCGAAAACCATGGTCGGGCATCCTGAACGCAAACAAGCCAAGATGCAAGGTAGCGTTGTTGATGTTAAAGCGTTTTTTTATCGAGTCGATGATGGTAACTGAGCTTCAGTTTCATCACGCCATCGTTCAGATCATTAATTTTCTACAACGGCAGTTCGCACTATTGGGATGCATATCATGCAAATCTATCTGGGTAATCGTATCGTGTGCAAAAGTGCTAATTGTCTGTAAAGGTTAAAGGACTGCATAGGCAAATGACTTATAAAGTAAAAAATTGAAAATGTCAGGAACTTTTCATCGTTTTGATTGTCTCAATATCTATAGCTGAGTTTATTTCATGTACGGGTGTACCATTTTTGGCTTGCCTGCCATGTTTTGGTGGAGAAGTCTGAATGGGTAATAGTCAGGACTCAGATCAGCAGCTGGTCGATCGTGTCAAGCAGGGTGACAAACGTGCTTATGACATGCTTGTGATCAAATACCAGCAAAGGATTCTTGGTCTTGTGGGCGGTTATGTGAATGATTTTCAGGAAGTACAGGACGTCGCTCAGGAAGCATTTATTAAAGCCTACCGGGCATTGGATAAGTTTCGTGGTGACAGCTCTTTTTACACCTGGTTGTATCGAATTGCAGTGAACACTGCCAAGAATCATCTGGTGTCTAAAGGTCGTCGCTTGCCTGAGTCGGATGTCGACGTCCATGATGCGGACTTTCTGGAAACCGCAACCAGCCTGCGCATAGTTGATACGCCAGAGCGCAATCTATATTGTGATGAGATTGAGCAGGTGATTCATTCAGTTATACGGCGGTTGCCGGATGAGCTTCGAACCGCTGTGATGCTCAGGGAGTTTGACGGACTCAGCTATGAAGAAATTGCTGATGTTATGGATTGCCCGGTTGGTACCGTAAGGTCACGAATTTTCAGAGCCCGGGAAGCCATTGACCGGGAGATCCGCCCTTTACTGGGGCAGGGTGGTTGAATGAATCTAATTTTTCTGCAGCCTGAAAGGGCGATTGGATCGGAGATTAGTCAGTGAGTGAGAAGAACTCTCAAAACCGTTCCAGAGAACGGTTGAAAGAATCATTGTCTGCAACTCTTGATGGACAGGCAAACGACCTTGAATTGCACCGGGTGCTCGGTGATTTTCAGAATGATGATGAATTGCGACGTCTTGCCGGGCGGTATCAGCAGATCAGTGATGGCATCAGGGATGAGACAAATCGTTTTGCGAAGGTGGATATCTCGGGTGCGGTTATGTCAGCACTTGAAAATGAATCTGGTATTTCCTCTTCTATTGATAAGCCCCCTAAGTATGTAACTGATTCTGTATCTGGTGCTACAGCTGTCGTGTCGTTGAAAAATGGATGGGAATATCTGGGTAAGGTGGCTATGGCTGCATCCGTCGCTGCAGCACTGGTGATCAGTGTACGGATGATGAATCCTGAGCCAGCATCACAACCTCTTGCGTTGTCAGGGGAGCAGGCAGTACTCAGTCAACCATTACAACTCGCTCAGGCTGGTGGTAATACAGGTTACGGCGCAACAGGAATTCGTGCAGGGTATAACTCCCGGCAGCATGCAACGGTCACTCCAGAGCAATTGGCCTATGCCCAAAGTATTGCCGACCGGGCAACGCGGGAGCGCTTTCATGCCTATGCACTTCAGCATGCGGAATACTCAGCCGTAGGACTTGGACAAAGCCTCTTACCCTTTGCTAGATTGACCAGTTTCGATACCCAATAAACTATGAGATACAAACAATGGATTTCCCGAGCCCTGTTGTTATCAGGGCTTATTGGTTGTCAGTCTGTTTATGCTGACGCTACCTCCGAAGGGGTAGATCTTCTCGCCAGCATGGTTAAATCTTCTCGGGAACTCAGTTTTCAGGGAGAGCTGGTATACCAGCAGGGAAGTCATCTTGAGGGGATCAGTATTATTCATCGTGCCGAAGGCGGTGGGCTACCAGAAGGTGAACGCATCCTGTATTTGGATGGGTTGCCCAGGGAAGCGCTTCGAAGGGGTGAAGAGTTTTATTTTTCCAGTCGTCGTGAGGGAGTGACCAAGTTTCAACGGGGCTCCCTGATTCCCATGGTGAGTAAATTTCAAGGTAATATTGGCAATGAGCTTTATGAGGCCAAAATTGCAGGAGTTGACCGGGTTGCCGGCAGAGAAGCTTATGTTCTGTTGTTACTGCCCAAAGATCGTTTTCGATATGGTTATCAGTTATGGATAGATAGAGCTTCTGCATTACTTTTAAAGTCGCTGTTGGTTGATGAGCAGGGCGTTATCATTGAGCGTCTGCAATTTACCGATTTAAATGTAGGGCCACTCTCAGAAAGGCAAAATAACTTATTGTCGAGAGAGCTTCCTGAAACTGCAAAGACGATAGACCTCCAGTCGGGTTCAGATAAAACCGTTGCTCAATTTAGCTGGGAGTCAGGTTGGCTGCCAGATGGTTTTGTCCTTGATAACGAGGCGGTCAGGGCTTCTCCAGTCAGTGATCATGAAGTGACTAGCCGAGTGTACTCTGATGGAATCGCCAGCTTTTCGGTGTTTGTGGAGGAAGATGACTCCAGGGTTCTGAGTCAGGCCTCTGAAAAGATAGGTGCAATGGCGGCGGTATCAAAAGTCTATCGAGATAATAATCAGTACTATCATGTTACCGTTGTGGGTGACATTCCTCTCGGAACCGCTGAGCGAGTGGCGGTTTCTGTTCGTCCAGTCACTGATCAACCCTGATGTAATGATCCGGTAAGAGTACTGGACGAAGGGTACCTGTTTTTTTTTATTATAAATTAACCTGGCAGAGAGAGATGGTGTTCATCACTCTCGAAGGGTGCTTTATCCCATTGATATCAGGCTTATGGAAAATGGTAGAAGAGCAGGGTCGAATAGTTGCACTTGAAGATGGTTATGTCTGGGTGGAAACGCAAAGGCAATCCAGTTGTTCAAGTTGTGGTGTTCGAGAAGGTTGCGGTCAGCACCTTTCAGAAAAGTACAGTAATAAATCAGCACTTTCCTATATCAAAGCAACGGTCTCATCTGATGTGGATGAGAGTTTATTAAAAGCCGGTGCTTCCATTATGGTCGGTGTTCCTGAAAGTGCTTTACTGAAAGCATCTTTCCTTATGTATCTGGTTCCGTTGTTATTGATGCTGTTTGTCTGTTGGTTTGGGTCGTTAATTGGGATGAGCGAGGCACAATTATCACTGTCTGCCATTGTTAGCCTCATGGTGGGCTTTGTCTGGGTGAAAGCCAGATCTGGTGGATCAGACAAATTGTGTCGTGTAGTGGTAACCCGGGTTTTGTCTCAGTCTGAGAAGCAGTCTGCGTAATATATTGGCGGACTGTCGGGTAATAATAAGTCCATCCGAAAGGGTAGATTGATCACGGTCAATGACGTTAAAACAGTTCCGGAGACATCCTATCTTATGAGTCGAACGACAACACTTTTCAGACGATTTTTTCTCAGTATTGTCGCCTCAATGCTGATATTACAAACGACAATGGTTCAAGCATCGTCCGATGCGGATGGTTTGCCCGGGTTTGCCAGCTTGTTCGAGCAAGCTTCTCCTGCTGTGGTAAATATCAGTACATTGTCCAAGCCGAAAGCAAGACAGCAGGTCTATGGTCCAGGTGGCGAAGAACTTCCAGAAATTTTCCGCCGCTATTTTGGTATACCATTACCCGATGAAGGCATGTCGGGTCGAAATCAACCGATGTCTCTGGGTTCTGGGTTTATTATTTCGCCAGATGGTTACATCCTTACCAATAATCACGTGGTGGATGGTGCGGATCAAATTATTGTTCGGTTAAGTGATCGTAGTGAGCGCGCTGCCGAATTGATTGGTTCTGATAAGCGCTCCGATCTTGCACTGCTTAAAATTAATAGCGATCGCAGCTTACCGGTGGTCAAAATCGGTAACTCTGATCGTGTTAAGCCGGGTCAATGGGTGGCTGCGATTGGTTCCCCGTTCAATTTTGAATACTCCATCACTAAAGGTATTGTCAGTGCGTTAAATAGAAGCCTGCCAAGTGACTCTTATGTGCCTTTTATTCAGACAGATGTGCCTATCAATCCGGGTAATTCCGGTGGGCCGCTCTTCAATATGCAAGGTGAAGTGATTGGCATTAATTCCCAGATTTTCACCCGCTCCGGCGGATTTATGGGTTTGTCCTTTGCTATCCCTGTGGATCATGTCATGTGGGCGGTGGAGCAGCTGAAAGAAAAAGGTTATGTGACCCGGGGCTGGTTGGGTGTTGCTATTCAGGATGTTGATCGTGATCTGGCTGAATCATTTGGCCTTGAAAAGCCCAAAGGTGCGCTGGTCAGTCAGGTGGTGCCCGGTGGTCCTGCCGATAAGGCAAAGCTTCATCCAGGGGATATTATTATTGCATTCAATGGTCGTACGATTACCAATTCCGGTATTCTACCCATGTCTGTTGGTGTTGTTCGCCCTAATCAGAAAGTTGAGCTGGAATTCGTGCGTAATGGCAAGCGCAAAACGGTTGATGTGGAAGTAGGCCAGCTGCCTGATGCAAATGCGGGCGCTGAGAAGACAAGTGGCAAACAAAATAGCGATAAAAATCCACTCGGTGTGCAGGTTGCGGAGTTGGATGATGATTATCGAACCAAACTCCGTTTAGAAAAAGATGTGCAGGGTCTGGTTGTCGTTGGTGTCAGCCGTGGGGCTGTCCGTTCCATAGGTTTACGTCAGGGGGATATTATTACCGACCTGAATAATACCAGCGTGTCCACGGTTAAGCAGTTCGATAGAGTGGTTGCAGGGTTGCCGAGAAATCGATCCATTTCAATGCGGGTGATTCGTGGTGGGAACCCCGGCTATCTGACCTTTCGCCTACCGGAATAGCCAGCCTGTTTGTGGTCCCTTTGAAGTAATGAAGGGACGCAAACAGCGTCATTGTGTGATTAGAGTGTGATCAGAGCATGGAGTAATGCCATGAGCTGTTATAGAATATTGGGGATTTAGTGCATGCTGCCGCATACAATTGCTCATTGATGAACAATGACAAGTGTTTCCAGCTACTAAGTAGCAACAGTCAGACGCGCAGCGCAAACAGCGTAACCAGATTAACAAAGTCCCCGCATCGGCGGGGACAACTTTTTGTAGTGATACTATCGTGAGCGATCTTAGCTTAATCCGTAACTTCTCAATCATTGCCCATATCGACCATGGTAAGTCCACCATGGCTGACCGTTTTATCCAGACCTGTGGTGGTCTCAGTGATCGGGAAATGCAGGCTCAGGTCCTGGACTCCATGGATCTGGAGCGAGAACGTGGGATCACCATTAAAGCCCAGAGTGTTACGCTGGATTACCATTCAAAAGATGGCAACACGTATCAGCTGAACTTTATCGACACACCAGGGCACGTAGACTTCTCCTATGAAGTTTCCCGGTCACTCTCTGCCTGTGAAGGCGCATTGCTGGTGGTGGATGCCGGTCAGGGTGTAGAGGCGCAATCGGTGGCGAACTGTTACACCGCCATTGAGCAGGGCCTCGAAGTAATGCCCGTTCTTAACAAAATGGACCTTCCTCAAGCGGAACCAGAACGCGTCTCCCAGGAAATTGAGGAAATTATTGGCATTGATGCGACAGATGCCGTGCGCTGTTCTGCCAAAAGCGGACTGGGTATTGAGGAAGTGCTTGAACGTCTGGTGTCTACCATTCCAGCACCGGAAGGTGATGTAAATGCACCCCTGCAAGCGCTGATCATCGATTCGTGGTTTGATAATTACCTGGGCGTTGTGTCGTTGGTTCGGGTGAAGAACGGCACTTTGAAAAAAGGCGAAAAGATTGTTGTTAAATCCACAGGGCAATCTCATGTGGTGGACAACATCGGTATCTTTACGCCTAAGCGCACCCCAACCGGTATTCTGAAAGCCGGTGAAGTAGGTTACGTGGTGGCGGGTATTAAAGACATCCACGGCGCGCCAGTAGGCGATACCCTGACGCATATTAAGACTCAGGGTGTGGATGCACTGCCAGGATTTAAGCGCGTTAAGCCTCAAGTTTATGCCGGTCTGTTCCCGGTTAGCTCTGATGATTTTGAAGATTTTCGTGATGCGCTGGAAAAACTGAGCCTGAACGACGCCTCTCTTTTTTATGAACCAGAGAGCAGTGATGCACTAGGGTTTGGTTTCCGTTGTGGCTTCTTGGGTATGCTGCACATGGAAATCATTCAAGAACGCCTTGAGCGCGAATACGATCTGGATTTGATCACCACAGCGCCCACCGTTATTTACCAGTGTGAGATGAAAAACGGTGATGTGATTGAAGTGGATAACCCATCCAAGCTGCCTGATCCCGCCGGAATTCTGGAAATTCGCGAACCCATTTCCAGAGCGAATATTCTGGTGCCCCAGGAATATCTTGGCAATGTCATTTCTCTCTGCGTTGAGAAACGTGGTATACAGAAAGATATGCAGTTTACCGGAAGTCAGGTTTCCCTGACCTACGATATTCCCATGAGCGAAGTGGTTTTGGATTTCTTTGATCGCCTGAAATCCGTGAGTCGTGGCTTCGCTTCTCTGGATTATTCGTTCGATCGCTTCGAAGCGTCTAGAATGGTGCGTGTTGATATCTTGATCAATGGTGAGAAAGTGGATGCGCTGGCGTTGATTGTTCACAAAGATCATTCCGTTTCCCGTGGCCGGGTTCTGACCGAAAAAATGAAAGAGATCATTCATCGTCAGATGTTTGATGTAGCCATACAGGCAGCGATTGGTGGTCAGGTTATCGCCCGTACCACCGTTAAAGCACTGCGCAAAAACGTAACGGCCAAGTGCTATGGTGGTGACGTGAGTCGTAAGCGTAAGCTGCTGGAAAAACAGAAGGCGGGTAAAAAACGCATGAAGCAGGTTGGCCGCGTTGAAATTCCGCAGGAAGCGTTCCTTGCCGTATTGAAGGTCGACAAGTAATAATACCAATTCTGTTTTTAAATTATGGGCTGCGCAGCTATTTTGGCCGACTGGGTCTGCGTTGAAGTTCCTCGCCATAGCTATGGCTATGCTTCGTCTCTTCGCCTTGCCCAGTCGGCCAAAATAACTTGCTCGTTCCAAAATTTAAAAACGCCATTGGTATAATTTCATAAAACAGTTCGAGCACATTTATAGAGAAGAAATGCATGGATTTTAATTTCCCACTGCTGTTGGTACTGGCGGTGTTTATCACGGGTATCATTGCGCTGATTGACCGACTATTCCTGTTGCCAAGGCGGCGGGCGGCTGTTACCCGTTTGAAAGAGCAGGGTGGAGGCAGTGATGCAGTCGACTCAGCGATCAGTGAAGTGTCGAAAGAGCCTGCGGTGGTGGAAACGGCTAAATCCATTTTCCCGGTACTGCTGTTTGTACTGGTGGTTCGTTCTTTTTTGTTTGAACCCTTTCAAATTCCGTCAGGTTCTATGATCCCAACCCTTGAGGTAGGGGATTTTATTCTCGTAAATAAGTACGACTATGGGCTTCGTTTACCTGTGATAGGAACTAAAGTGCTGTCGGTGGATGACCCAGAACGTGGTGATGTCATGGTGTTCAAGCAGCCGGGGCAAGAGCACATCAATTTTATCAAGCGGGTGATTGGCTTGCCTGGTGATGTGATTCGCTATCAGGGTAAGCGGGTTTCAGTGAATGATGAGCTGTTACCCGAAGAATTCGTAGCGCAGCTGAGTGATCAACGCTCTATATATCGCCTCTACACAGAAGGTAAGCCCGGTGAGGAATACGAAATTCGTAAGGAACTCACAAGTAACGACTATCGTGCCGAAGGCGAGTGGGTTGTGCCCGAAGGTATGTATTTTGTTATGGGGGATAACCGGGATCGCAGTAATGACAGTCGTTACTGGGGGTTCGTGCCGGAAGCCAATATTGTGGGTAAGGCAGTTTACATCTGGATGCATTGGCCCAGCTGGACTCAACTGCCTAATTTTAAAAACAATGGATCGATTAACTGATAAATATTGTTTCAATATGGAGTGCGTAAAATGTATGGAATGAAGAACCGGCAACGGGGGAACAGCGCTTTAAGCTGGTTGGTTTTTCTATTGATTGGTGGTGTTGTTCTGTCTCTGGGGCTGAAGTTGATGCCTCTGTATATGGATGACCATGCAGTTAAGAATGTGACGGAATCTCTGACCAATCGTCCGGGTTCTTCAACGGCATCAGTGAATCAAGTCAGAACCTGGATTCAGAAAGGCTTGCAACTGAATGCTGTTAAGCTTGAGAAAAATGAGATTATTGTGGCTCGTGAAAATGGCGTCGTAACGGTTGATATCGATTATGAACGTCGTGTTCATGTGTTCCATAATGTCGATATGATTTTATCGTTCAAACATGACTGGAAAGCTGGTAATTAGTGAAAATTGATAAACTGCCCCGCCTGCAGAAAAAGCTTGGGCATGAGTTTTCGGATATTGGGCTAGTGGAGCTGGCGTTAACTCATCGAAGCTACGGTAGTCGAAATAATGAGCGTTTGGAGTTTCTGGGCGACTCCATTGTGAATTTTGTCATTGCAGAAGCGCTCTATGAGCGCTTTCCTGAAGCCCGTGAAGGTCAGTTGAGTCGCCTGCGTGCCAGAATGGTACGCGGTGTAACACTGGCCGAGCTGGGTAAAGAGTTTGGTCTTGGTGACTTTCTGAAGCTGGGTTCCGGTGAACTGAAAAGCGGTGGCTTTCGTCGTGAATCCATTCTTGCAGATGCGGTGGAAGCGATCATTGGTGCGATCTATCTGGATGCTGGTATGGCGGTTTGCCATGAGCGTATCCGTGACTGGTTTGCCAGTCGTCTCGATCAACTGACCACCACCGATGAACAGAACAAAGACCCGAAAACCCGTTTGCAGGAATACCTGCAGGCAAGACAACAGTCGTTGCCTAAATATCAGGTTACTGATATTCAAGGTGAAGCCCATGATCAGCATTTTTCTGTGCTGTGTACCCTTGAGTCTCTGAGTGAGCCATCCATGGGTGAGGGCTCCAGTCGCCGTGGTGCTGAACAGCAAGCGGCACGAAACGCCTTAAAATTATTAGGCGTTGAATAAGTTGAATAAGTTGAATAAAGAGTTGAAGTATTGATGATCTCTGATGAAAACTCTGCGGACTCCCCTGTAAGCCGTTGTGGTTATGTGGCGATTGTTGGCAGACCCAATGTGGGTAAGTCGACTCTGCTGAATCACTTGTTGGGGCAGAAGCTGTCGATTACGTCTCGACGTCCGCAGACAACGCGCCATCAGGTGCTGGGTATTCAAACAGAAAACGGTGTGCAAACTGTTTTTGTGGATACACCAGGCATGCATAAGGTGCAGAAAAAAGCCATTAACCGCTACATGAATAAAGCGGCCAGTAGTGCTCTGGCCGGTATTGATGCAGTGGTGTTTGTGGTGGATCGCCTGACCTGGAATGAAGAAGACCAGATGGTGCTTGAGAAAGTTCAAGGCGCCCGTTGTCCGGTCATTCTGGCCGTGAACAAGGTGGACAAAATCGCGGACAAAGCGAAGCTGATGCCGCACCTTGAAATGCTTTCCAGTAAAATGGATTTCCATGGGGTTGTGCCCATTTCTGCTCAAAATGGCCATAACCTGAAAGAGTTGGGTGAGCTGATCACAGGTTTGATTCCTGAAGGTGTTCATCACTTTCCGGAAGACCAGTTAACTGATCGAAGCTCGCGCTTTTTGGCCGCGGAACTGGTGCGTGAAAAAGTCATGCGTCAGCTGGGTGATGAACTGCCTTATGAGATCACCGTTGAGATTGAAGAATTTCAACAGGAAATGAGACCAAAAGGTCCGTTGACCACCATCAGTGCACTGATTCTGGTTGAGCGTGATGGACAAAAAGCCATTGTGATCGGTGATCGTGGTTCGCGGCTGAAGCTCATCGGTCAGGAAGCCCGGAAGGATATGGAATTGCTGTTTGACACCAAAATCATGTTGAATATCTGGGTAAAAGTGAAAGCCGGCTGGTCCGATGACGAGCGAGCTTTGAAAAGCTTGGGTTATGACCATAACCAGTAATACGTTCTCCGGTAAACACAGCGGTGATTTTCATCGTGCTTGGTTATTACACCGGCGTTCTTACAAAGAACGCTCGGTGATTGCAGAATTTCTGGTAGAAAACCATGGTCGTGTGGCCATGGTCGTCCGTGGTGTTCGACAGTCCCGTTCCTCCCTTGGCTCCCTGCTACAACCTTTTCACCAGCTGATGGTGCGATGGAAAGGTCGTACTGATTTGAAAACTCTGGTGGATCTCGAACCGGCCCAGATGAGCTTTTTGGCCGGGCAACGGCTTTACTGCGGATTTTATATCAATGAGCTCTTAATGAGAGCTTTAATACCAGGTCAGTTAGTTGATGGTGTTGTTGAGCTCTATCAAGCAGCGTTGTCCGATTTGAAATCTGACCAACCCATTGAGCCACTCCTTCGCTCTTTCGAGCTGGATTTGCTGGAGCTTTGTGGCTATGCACCACCGCTGGACTGGGATTCCCAGAACAATGAACCTTTAAAAGTTAATACAGTTTACCGTTTTGACCCAGAACATGGGTTGATGCCGGTTCCAGCTACAGTACCTCACTATCTACAAGCGTATTGCTTCTCTTCCAACAGCCTGAAGGCGCTTTCAGAAAGAGATTTCAGTGCGCCGGACCAATATGCCGATTTCAAGCGTTTTAATCGTCAGGCCATGAAATTGTTGATAGGTGATCGCCCGTTACAAAGCCGCATGCTGTTTGCCCGAAGATCTTCGGCGCCAACGATTCCAAAGAGAATCATTGAAATTGATGCGGCCAATCACTAGTATTTCGCCATTCTCACCGATTTCAGCTGGAAATATAGCCATGATTCCTCATCAGCGCATTTTGTTAGGCGTGAATATTGATCATATTGCCACCGTTCGGCAGGCTCGTGGCATTCGCTACCCGGACCCGGTTCAGGCAGCTATAGAGGCGGAGGAGGCCGGAGCCGATGGCATTACGCTCCACTTGCGTGAAGATCGTCGCCATATACAGGATCACGATGTTTACCGTATCCGGGATGTTTTACAGACTCGAATGAATCTTGAAATGGCGGTAACTGAAGAGATGATCGCCATTGCAGAAAAAGTTATGCCTGAACATGTGTGCCTGGTGCCTGAAAAACGTGAGGAGGTCACGACCGAGGGTGGCCTGGACGTTAAAGGGCTGTTTAATGGTGTTGCCGATGCCTGCAAAAGGTTGGGTGATAAGGGGATCGAGGTTTCTTTGTTTATTGATCCAGACATCGAACAGGTTGAAGCGGCGGTAAAAGCGGGCGCCCCTGCTATCGAGTTGCATACCGGTGCCTATGCGGAGGCCAGCACAGCAAAAGCGATGGAAGAAGAGCTTGATCGTATCAGGCGCGCTGTGATGTGTGGTTTGGAACATGGCTTGGTGGTGAATGCGGGGCATGGGTTGAATTACCAGAACGTTGAGCCGGTGGCTATGATTGCAGGTATTAACGAGTTGAATATTGGTCATGCCATTATTGCCCGTGCTCTTTTTACAGGGCTTAAGCCGGCAGTTCAGGAAATGAAAGCATTGATGCTGCAGGCATCTGTCAGGGCGATTTAAATGATTGTCGGGATCGGTACTGATATCGTTCGGATTGATCGAATTGCCCGGTCAATCGAACGACTGGGTGATGCGTTTGCTCGGCGGATTTTGACGGACAATGAATTTCAAGCGTGGTGTGACCGATCCCGATCTCCTGCTTGGCTGGCAAAACGATTTGCTGCAAAAGAAGCCGTATCCAAGGCGTTTGGTACCGGTATTGGTAAACTCTCATTTCAGCATATTGAGGTGAGGAATGATCTCAATGGGGCACCGGTTTTGAGATTATATGATTATGGTCTGAAGCTGAAGAAGAAACGGGGCGTTACCCGATTACATATAAGCCTCTCCGATGAAAAAGAAAATGCTATTGCTTTTGTGACTCTTGAGCATTAAGGGATGATCAATAGCTGGCTCAACCGCGTACTGAGCTCCCGACTTCACGGAGATAACATCCGTAGAACTGTATGGGTATTAAAGCTTTTTAACACTAGTGATTAATTTCATTGGCTTTGAGGGTTCTGTTTATCCTAAACAAAGTTGAAAGCTGATATCACTGCATTTTTATGGGCTTAGTACGAACAGGGCTGGTAAATATCAATTTTATTGAAATTATATACCTTGAATTCAAGTAATAAATACATAACCCATAACTTTTCTTACATCAATCCCAGTTAACTCTTTGAAAGCCTCATAAGGTGTTTTGTAGTCAAGGCATTTTCTAGGTCTATTATTCAGCTTATCAACCGCTATGATGACTTCTTTTTCTGTAACGTTATTAAGCTCCATCGACTTGGGGAAATACTGCCTGAGTAGCCCATTAGCATTCTCATTCTGACCTCTTTCCCAAGAGTGATACGGAGCAGCAAAGTAACTGTCACACTTCAACGCTTTGGCA
>NZ_LUTV01000004.1:660296-675276 GCF_001646945.1 Endozoicomonas ascidiicola | reverse complement strand
TGTAGCTCAATTACCCCTTCTTTTTTAAGTCTTCCAGCCACTTGCTCTGGACTCAAGTCTGCACGGATATCATTAGCTATGCGTCGTTTAATATCATCCGTTAGCTTAACAGCCTTGGTTTTTTCCTGATGACGCTGTTGAGCCATACGGTGGGCCTGCTGGTGTCTGTAACCGCGTAACCCCTTGTTGCGCCCTAATTCCCGTGACAGGGAACTCTGATCGCGCCCAAGTTTTTGTGCAATTTTGTTTTGAGAAGTCCCATTTTTCAGTTCAATTTCGATATAATGTCTCTCTTCAGAGCTCAGGTGCTTAAAGGCCATCCGTGGCATCCTCTGTAGTGTTTAGTAGYTTTACAGAGTACACCTGAGTTCTGATTGAATTCAAAGGTGGCTCTGTAGCAACCCTGTGGTTACAGAGGTTATGCATTTATGATACGAATTCAGGTACTTATTTTTTCGTTACGAATTTAGAAAGGTTGTTTGGTGTAGTGTTTTGTCCTGATTTTTTGATTCGCGTTTTATTAATGGAACTTTAGTTTAATTATCTTGTCTACTATTAGGGTGCATTTATTTGTTTTCCCTATTGTAGTAGCTAGAAATTATGATTTTTGTCTGGCGGATGCGATCAACTAAATAAAGTGATACTAAAATGTATACTCCTGATATTTCATGTAACTCTTATTTATCTAGAAGTCTAAAAAAGCAAAACACGCCTGGTGATTGTTCCGATTCAGCAAACTTAGGGGCTGATAGTTCTGGACGATCCGCTAAGAGTTTTGCTTCAACTTGTAGTTCTCAGGTAGAATCTCCTGGCGATAGTCATCAGGAAGTTTTAGCCCCCGTAGACATAAAGAAAAGGAAAGTGGATGTACTCTCTTTAGAAGATATTGAAAAGGTTGTGGATTTACTCTCTTTAGAATATGTTGAAAAGGTTGATGCTAGTGGGAATAATCTGCTTCTGCGCTCTATTGAAAATGGGGATGAGTCAACAGCGATTGAAATATTAAAAAAATTTCCCGAACTTGTCTTAGTTAGGAATGATAGTGATAACTACTTCCCTGCTCATCTCGCTGTTAAAAAAGGTCAAACACGAATTTTAAAAGAAATGCTATCGATGGAAAGTAATTACGTGGAGAAATTGTGTTTTTATGGAGGAGCAAGAGATACTGATACTCCAATGCATGAGGCAGCAAAAGCAGGGCGTATTGAGTGTATGAAGCTTCTTTTCGAATCCGATTATGAAAGTCTGTATCGTATGAATATATATTTTGATACACCTGTCCATCTGGCAGCAATTGATAAGAAAAACACGTGTCTAAAATTTATGTTGGATAAAGTTAAAGATAACATTAAAGACTTGAGGCTGTTTTGGGAGCTACGGACAGGATGTTCAGAAGGTATGGGCTTAATCAGGGACGCGCACAGAAAATATAGTATAGGGAGTACTTGTTCAGAATTATCAGTAACGAATAAAATAAATGAAATGAGTGAGTTCGATCTGAAAAAAACTGCGACAGAGATTGTATCTCAGCTTGAGATCATTGAAGTGTTCTCGGAGGTGTGTCTTGGTGTTACTGATACCGCTAAAAGTATTAATTCGTTCGGAGATCTAAACCTTGAATTGCAAGTTGTAAAAAATCTATTGCATATAGGGGCAAAACGGATACGTCTGACCTACTGTATTAATGATCTTCGAGGAGAAGAAGAGAACTTTGGATTTTATACAGCTTTACATCAAGCAAAGCCAGGGGCAAGAGAAGTGGCGTTGGAGAAAATAAGGAAATTGCTATCTATTTCTTCAGGGCAGATGGACGTCAACCAGAAGGATCATGAGATTAAAATGCCAGATGGCGCAATATTGGAAATTAAAGAATTTTCTTTGAACAGCAATATAGATCAGTCGCCATTAACGTTCACGTTTTCGATGACTCCAAGAATGCTGATGAGTGAAGAACATAGTTTTCAAAAATATTTCAAATCGATTGTACGGATAAATCCGTTTCGCTTTTATACTCATACATCACTTTATAGTAATTTTGTTGGGAATCGTGGAGATGTTCTGGTTTTTGATGAGCCGGAAAATAGCATCGTTCCGGAACAATTGTTTCCACGAATCCCCAGCGTTAGCAATGGAGGATTAAATATTGTCAATCCCGCTCTATGGAATACGTTAAGTGCAAAGACTGCAGACAGCTTGCAGTTTTTATTTGAAAAATGTCAAGATAAAGAATTAAATACATCTGTTGTTTATGGTTTAAATAAAATTTTTGTATCCGATGAAAAACAGGTTGAGGTGTTTAAAAATTGGGTGAGATCATTGAAAATAATGCATGGAAAGAAACCAAAGCCATTGTTGATAATGATATCGAGTAATGTTTCGCCCGTCGGAAGAATACCTATAGATGAAATTATTGATGAGGTGAATAAAACTGAAGATGTTAAAGTAGTTGATTTAACGTCAGGCTGTAAAGATGATTTTGCTCAATTAATATCCAGTAATGGGATTCTGATCTGTAAATACCCTCCAATGGTCAAGGAACTTTTCTTAAAGCTAATTGACTTGTCTTCACTCCCTGCGATTGCTGAAGGGGCTAACACCACCACCTATCTACTCCAAACAGGTCATTCCTACTTGTCGTTTGCACCTGAATACACCACGCCGATTCCTCATGAACTGGGTGATTCTTTAGTTGCTGCACGAATACGGGCTTTTTCCAACAAATTAGGAATGACTGAACAAGAAAAGGAAGTGATGAATAAGCTGAAGGGGTTTCTTGAACAGCATCAATATAATGCAGCTGTCAATTATTATGACAAGTGCTGGAACAAGAAGATACTTCCGAGTTTTATGTATACTATTCATCAAAATACCAATTCAAAACCTACTACTGTGGTTGTGCATCATTTGATTACTCAGATTAGGGGTGAAAACTATACCCCTGAAGTGCTGGAACCACTTTTGAATATTTTGGATACTTCAGTTGAGGCAATGGTTAAATATATTGAAGAGACTCAGGATGATGGTAGTGTATTTTCGAATCATGCCAGGAAGCAACAGGCTGCTATTAACCGTCCTTCAAACAATAAAGTATTAAGAGCACTGGCTTATTACGCACTAACTCGGGAGGGGACAGGCAGTGCATAAGGGTGAGCTGCACGATTATTTAAGTCTCGGGTAGTTTAAACGGGGGTGATGATTACCATATTTTCGATTTCCCACTCTTTCAGGCGGATTATCGAATGCAATAGCTTTTGGTAATCTTTGGCCGTTTTTGGATCCCGCAGGTTCTGAGTAGTTTTCAGTCGTGTTTCCAGACGATCGCAGATTTGCTCTAGTTCCGGAACTCCACAATAGCGACAGGCACCGTGTAATCGATGAACTCGCTCGAGCATGGCTAAACAGTCGTTACTTTGCCAGCTTTCTTGCAGTACTTTAAGGTCATCATCCAGACCCTGTTTCATCATGGTTAACATCTCGATAGCCAGCTCATGGTTCCCGGCGGCCAGCTGAATAGCAAGGTTTATATCCACCGGGTCATGAGTACGATTGGGTTCCATGGGACGGTTTGTTGTTAGAGATGTATCTTTTGCTTCTTCTATCTTTTCAACCGGACTATCACTGATTTTGGCCCATTGATGAAGCATGCTGACAATGTGTTTTTCATTCACCGGCTTACTGAGGTAATCATCAAACCCGTTCTGTAATAGTGCTTTTTTCTCTTCTGGTAAGGCGTGGGCAGTGACGGCGATAATAGGGGTTCGAAGGTTTCCAGGAATATCTGAACGAATGCGGCGAGTTACCTCAAGTCCATCAAGTTCCGGCATTTGTACATCCATGAAAATGATATCGAACGGTGACTGCCTGCACAAATCCAGAGCCTCAAAACCATCTTTTGCTGTTGACAGGTTCTGGCCAAACTTCTCAAGAATGGATTTTATCAATTTTAAATTAATGGGGTTATCATCCACGGCCAGGATATTCAGTGGCTTGGCTGGGTCATATATCTCTCTTATTCCATGGGAGCTGTGAGAGAACAAGGTATGCAGTCGCTGCTGGCTTATGGGTTTGAGCAGTGTCGTATGATTTGCAGGCAGTTTTTTGTCGTTCGTTCCGGTGGTCAGCAGAATGATGTTGGCATCTGGAAACGCAGAGTCTAATTGTTCCAGCGAACTGTCGAAAGGAATATCATCCAGATCAATTAAAACATAATCAAAATGGCGGGAAGTATATTTTTCTGAAAATACCGGTGCCATACTGCTCAATGCTGAGACCCGCGCGCCGAATTTCTCCAGCAAATGAGTAATTGATAACCGGGTTAGCTCCAGTGGTTCAATAAATAATACATCTTTGTTGTGCAATGCCGTTTTCAGGACGACTGTGACAGACTGATCACAACATTCATCTTGCGGATTTACATGGGTCTTGAAAGTGAACCAGAAGGTTGCGCCCTGGCCAAGGTCTGATTCAAGCCCGATTTCTCCGCCCATTTGCTCTACCAGGCTTTTACTGATTGCCAGCCCGAGACCAGTGCCGCCCACTTTACGGCTTCTGCTGGTATCCGCCTGGGCAAAGGCATGAAACAGTTTGTGATGCAGCTCTTTGGTTAAGCCGATACCGGTATCGGTAACGGAAATCTTCAGGGTAGGGCGGTCGTCTTTTTCCCAGTGATCCAGCATGACTCGAATAGCAATAGAACCATAGCTGGTGAATTTGATGGCGTTGCTGACCAGATTGGTCAAAATCTGTTTCAGGCGCTGACTGTCGATAATGATGCTTTCAGGCACATCGTCGTAAATTAAATGCACCACTTCCAATGATTTTCTATGAGCACCGGGGGCAAGAAAAGTCATTACATCTTCAACTACGTCACGGATGCATGCGGGGTGAGGGTCAAGCTCCAGCTTTCCCGCTTCCATTCTGGAAAAGTCCAGAATGTCATTGAGCATGGTTAACAACCCATGTGAGGATTTTTCAATGGTATTGATATAGTCGTGCTGCTCTGCGGTAAGATCCGAATTCTGCATCAGGCTGGAAAAGCCGATAATGCCATTCAGAGGGGTGCGGATTTCGTGGCTCATGTTGGCAAGAAATTCGCTCTTACTTCTGCTCGCTTCCAGAGCTTCTTTTCGAGCCAGATCCAGTTCGACATTCTGGATCTCAATGGTTTCCAATGTCTCCTGAAGTTCATCATTATACTGGGCGATATGACTCGTCATTTTTTGATGCTTTGCCTGCAGACTATCCAGCATCTCATTGATTGCCGACTCCAATTCAAATAACAGGCTCTTGGGGGTGTCGGGCAGGCGTGTGTCGTAAAATCCATCGCGAATTCGGCCAACCACTCTGGCCATATTGTCTAATGGTCGTATAACATTGCTGGCCAGTTTCAGGCTCATTACCAGGGCTATCATCAAGCCCATTGCAACCACGACAATGCTGAAGGCCAGAGAACGGTATAGTTTCAGATGCGTTTGAGCATAGGTGTAGTCAATGACCATCCAGCCGTAATGGTTAGACGTGACAGGACTAATGACGGGGCTGGCAACCTGGATGATATCGTTACTTTGCAGGAATTGCTGTTTCGTCTTTAACAGGGAGGGCAGATCACTATGTTGGTAGAGTGATGGCCCCGCATGGATAATTTTTATACCTTCCTGATCCAGTAGACTAACCGAGCGTATGTCGGAATCATCCAGAAGCATTGAAAGGAGCGTTTGAAGTTCTTGGTTATTACTGTTCTGAATCAGTAATGCGGCGGCTGTCGATTTTCGCTGTGATTCGTTCAGTGCCTCTGACATCAGTTGTTCATCAAGTTCAACATAGCGTTTACCCAGATACATTGTACCCATAAGCAGGGCAACGATGATCCCCGGTAAAAAAGCCAGCAAAAGGATGTGCTGACGCAGCGCAAGAAGGTTCTGTCTCATTCTACTGCCTTTCCCTGCAAGGCTATTATTCTGTATTATTAATTAGTTACGCCATAATAAAGTTAACGTCAGTACTATGTCCATGGAATATCCGACCATTGAGTCGTTAATCGGCAATACCCCTCTTATTCGTCTACAGCGGCTGCAGGGTGAAACATCCAATACGGTGTTACTGAAACTGGAAGGGCAAAACCCTGCGGGATCGGTCAAAGATCGCCCTGCCTTGTCCATGATCGTTGAGGCAGAAAATCGTGGCGATATTCTTCCCGGAGATGTGTTAATTGAGGCTACCAGTGGCAATACCGGCATTGCGCTGGCCATGGCAGCGGCCATTCGCGGCTATAAAATGATTCTGATTATGCCGGACACCATGAGTGTCGAACGTCGTGCAGCCATGTCTGCTTATGGGGCCGAGTTGATATTGGTCAGCAATGGTATGGAAGGGGCTCGTGATCTGGCGCTGGCTATGCAGAATCGGGGTGAAGGGAAAGTTCTTAATCAGTTTGCCAATACGGACAACCCTAAAGCCCATTATCAATCGACGGGACCGGAAATCTGGCAACAGACTCAGGGAACTGTGACCCATTTTGTCAGTTCAATGGGAACAACGGGAACGATCATGGGGACTTCCCGTTACCTGAAAGAAATAAATCCGGAGATTCAAATCATCGGATTGCAACCAGAAGATGGGGCGAAAATCCCCGGTATTCGACGCTGGAGTCCGGAATACCTGCCTGCTATTTTTGACCGTTCGGCGGTGGATGTTGTCATGGATATCAGTCAGCAGGATGCGGAAGTGTGCATGAGATCACTGGCTCAGGAAGAAGGTATTTTCTGTGGCGTATCTTCCGGTGGCGCGGTGGCGGCAGCGCTGAAGCTATCTGAACAGCTGGAGAATGCCACTATTGTTGCCATTGTTTGTGATCGAGGTGATCGCTATTTGTCGACGGGTGTCTTTAATTGACCCCGATCACTATGCGGTCAATCCCAGTGCTTTGAAACAGCGTAACAGCGTAAAATGAACCAACTACTTTCCAGTTAAGAGTACCCGTGGTGAAACAGCGTTTAAAACGTACTTCCTTTACCCCATTTGTCCTTGAAGAGGATGTGCGCATAGAAGGGCTTTCCCATGATGGTCGGGGGATTGCACGGCACCGTGGGAAAACGCTGTTTGTGGATGGTGCATTACCCGATGAAACGGTTCGGGTTCAGGTGTTGGAAGACAAGCGTCGCTTTATGAATGCCAGAGTCAGTGCGGTTGTCGATGCTTCGGCAGAGCGCTGTGAACCATTGTGCCGTCACTTTAAACAATGCGGCGGCTGTAGCTTACAGTACAATACTCATGATGCTCAGTTGAAGAATAAACAGAGCATTGTGATTGATCAGCTGCAGCGCTTTGCCAAAGTCAGTCCTGAATCCATCGATGAACCATTACGTTCGGCTCCTTTTGGCTACCGGCACCGAAGTCGTCTGTCCATGCGCTGGAAAAAGGGGCTGTTACTTATGGGCTTTCGCGAAAAAGGCAGCAATGCCATCTGTCAAATTTCAGAATGCCCGGTATTGGCAGAACCTCTGCAGAAGATGCCGGCATTGTTAAGAACTTACCTGCCAACATTGAAGAGCAGGGAAGCTATTTCACATGGAGAGTTATTTCAGCTGAGTGATAGCTGTGGTGTATTGCTTCGTCATATTCGACCACTGTCTGAAACCGATAGGGCGTCACTCAGGGTCTTTGCTGAAACTCATCAACTCTTTATTTTTCTGCACTCCAATGCTGACCGCATCGAACGGTTATACCCAGAAGACTCGTCCGAATTTTCGATGCATTATACGCTAGCCTCTGAGCAATTGGTGATGCATTTCAGGCCACAGGATTTTACCCAGGTAAACTGGCAGGTGAATCAGGCGATGGTGGATCAGGCAATCCAGTGGTTACAGCCCACAAAAACTGATCGTGTCCTTGATCTGTTCTGCGGGATCGGTAACTTCTCTCTGGCACTTGCTCGTCATGGTGCGACAGTGGTGGGCGTTGAAGGTAGCCAACGTTCTGTGGATCAAGCTAAGGTCAATGCAAAGGCAAATGATATCGAGAATGCTGAGTTTTATTGTGCAGACCTTTCTGTGGCTTTTGATCATCAACTCTGGGCTAAAGAAGCATACGACATCGTGCTACTGGATCCACCGAGAGCTGGTGCTGATTTCATGATTGATCATCTGGTTGGATTATTGCCCGAGCGCTTGTTGTATATTTCCTGTAATCCGGCAACCTTGGCCAGGGATGCGGGGAGTTTGTCCGGACATGGTTACCGGTTGCAACGATTGTCCGTCATGGATATGTTTCCTCAGACTGCTCATGTAGAATCTATGGCGCTTTTTGTGCGCTAGTTAGATTGTGCATTCGGGAAGAGGCATAATTATGCATTGGGTAAACTTGCGCGATAGCCTGATGCATTTCGGATAGAATTGATTTCATCATAGTCATGATTAGTATAGATAGAGACGGAATGGAATAGATGGTCAAGGTTAGAGAGGATCAGCCCCAGCACTACGATGGCACTGTGGATCTGGATGCCTGGCTCAACCGACTTCAGGAACGGTTCGGTGTCGGCGATACGGATCGATTGCGTGATGCCTGTGAACTGTCCCGTCAATCGGAACTGCTGGCTATGCAGCAGAGCGCTGAAAATGAAACCGCTTGGCCAACTGGGAAAGGGTGTTTCCGAACCGGTTTGGAGATGGCTGAGATTCTGGCTGAGTTAAAGCTGGATATTGATACCCTCGTCGCTTCTGTTCTCTATCGTGCTGTCAGGGAAACAAAATTAACCCTGGAACAGGTTGAATCGAATTTTGGCTCGCTGGTTGCCGGTTTGATTCGCGATGTTCAGGGCATGGCCGCCATCAGTAATGTTCAGCATTCCAGAAGGCAGGTGCTTGATCATCGTCAGGATCAACTGGAAAAAGTCCGGAAGATGCTGGTTTCCATCATTGATGATGTGCGTGTGGCGCTGATCAAACTGGCAGAGCGGACCTGTGCCATCCGGGCTGTCCAGCACGCCAGTAAAGAAAAACGACAGAGGGTAGCCAGAGAAGTTTTTGAGATCTATGCGCCACTGGCTCATCGTCTGGGTATTGGTTACATCAAGTGGGAGCTAGAGGATCTTTCTTTCCGCTATTTGAAACCACACGACTATAAAAAAATTGCCAAACTATTGGATGGCAAACGACTGGATCGTCAGAAGTATATTTCTGATGTGGTCGATACCCTGAAATCCTCTCTTACCGAAGCCCATATTGAGGCAGAGGTCAGTGGTCGGGTAAAACACATATACAGTATCTGGCGCAAAATGAAGCGCAAGAATATCGATTTTAGAGACCTTTACGATATCCGTGCGGTTCGTATCCTGACCAATGAAGTCCGCGACTGTTATGCCGCACTGGGTGTAGTGCACTCCCATTGGAATCACATCCCGAAAGAATTTGACGATTATATTGCCACGCCAAAGGAAAATGGTTATCGCTCCCTGCATACGGCGGTATTTGGCCCTGAAGGCAAAACACTGGAAGTTCAGATTCGTACTCATGGGATGCACGAAGAAGCTGAGCTTGGGGTTTGTGCCCACTGGAAATATAAGGGCACTGACGTCAATAGCCGAAACGACAGTTACGAAGAAAAGATTTCATGGCTTCGTCAGGTTATGGAGTGGCATGAAGATCTCGGTGATCTGGAAGAACTGGGCGGCCAGTGGCGCGCCGATGTGGAGCCGGATCGCATTTATGTGTTCACTAAAGATGGCCATGTGGTCGACCTTTCTGTTGGTGCTACGCCGATCGACTTTGCATTCCGAATTCATTCTGAAGTAGGTACCCGTTGTCGTGGCGCTAAGGTAGCCGGTCGTATTGTACCGTTAACCCATAAACTGAAAACCGGCGATCAGGTTGAGATTCTGACGGCACCCAATGCCAAGCCAAGTCGCGACTGGTTAAATCCTGATCTTGGGTATGTGACCACCAGCCGTGCCAGGGCGAAAATTACCAATTGGTTTAAGAAGCAGGATCGTGATGCCAACATCGACGATGGCCAAAGTCTGCTGGAGCTGGAAATCAAGCGACATGCGTTGCACGGTGTCAATTATGAACAGTTGGCACAAACCGCGAACGTTTTAACGGTTGAGGATTTGTTTGCGGGCATTGGCGCCGGCGATATTAAGCTCCGCCACGTGGTGTCTCTGGCGCAAAAACAGGTTGCACCGGAAGAAGAGAAGTCCTTTGAAATCCGAACTAAGCCTCAGCAGGATCGGATATCAGACAGCACGATCAATATCGATGGCGTGGGCAACTTACTTACTCAGATGGCCGGCTGCTGTCAGCCTGTACCTGGCGATTCGATCATTGGCTATATCACCATTGGACGGGGAGTCACTATTCACCGGGATGACTGTAATACCGCTTTGTCGTTACAGGAGCGTGAACCTGAGCGTTTAATCGAAGTGAATTGGGGCAGTAAGCCGGAATACGGCTACCCCGTAGATGTTATGATTACCGCATTTGACCGCCCGGGATTGCTGCGTGATATCACCATTGTTCTGGCGAACGACAAGGTTAATGTATTGTCGATGCAGACAAGAACCAGCAAGGAAGAGCATCTTGCCAGCATGCTGCTGAGTATCGAGGTTCAGGGGCTGGAAAGCCTTGGTCGTGTGCTGGCGAAGATTGAACAGTTACACAATGTGATTGAGGCCGTAAGGCACAGAAAAATGAGCTAATTTTGTAGACCGTTCGGCTTGTGGATATAATCCGTTCATTTGCCGGATGGTTTGCAGTTTTGTGCTTTGCATCTTCCGGGGTCGCTGAGGATGTCAATGCAAACGCTGAGTGAAATTGAGTTTAATGAACTCCGACAGGGTGGTCGGGTCATCGAGTCCGATGGTCATGGTGAAAAAGTCATACAGTTGCCTGACGAAAGTTATTTGAAACTGTTTCGTCGTAAACATCTGATCAGTTCAGAATTACTAAAGCCCTATGCCCAACGGTTTGCGAATAATGCAGCCGCGTTAATCCAGTTTCATATCCCAACCATCGATATCAATGGTGTTTATAACGTTCCTTCTATTCAACGAAAGGTTGTTCACTATCAGCCATTGCAGGGCGATGTGCTCCGCAGTTACCTGAAATCCTCATCCCCATCAGAGAAAGAACAGCTGGCCATAGAATTAGGAGCGTTTATTGCCACATTGCACGACTCCGGTGTTTACTTCCGCTCGCTGCATATGGGAAATATTGTCCGAACTATGGATCGGGGATTAGGCTTGATTGATATTGCGGATATGCGATGCTTGAACAGGCGGTTTAAAGATTCTGAGCGATTGAGAAACTTTCAGCATATGATTCGATATCGTGAAGATATGACGCTGTTTGGTGATGCTGTTCAGGCGTTGTTGAACGCATATCATGAGAAGGCTAAATCCCCTGATTCGCTGAAGCTGGCATTGAAGAAGTTGCTTCCGGCATAACCGCTTTATCAAACGAAAGGAATACAGATTGTCATCTCCCATCCATGATTTAGTGGCATTAATGGCTAGATTAAGACACCCGGAACATGGTTGTCCCTGGGATCTTAAGCAAACCTTTTCGACCATTGCGCCTTATACTCTGGAAGAAGCCAGTGAAGTGGCTGAGGCCATTGCCAGAGAGGATTACGAAAACCTGAAGGAGGAGCTGGGAGACTTACTGTTTCAGGTGTTGTTTCACGCCAGAATGGCGGAAGAAGTAGGGATGTTTTCCTTCGATGACATCTGTCAGGAACTGCAGTCAAAATTAGTAAGACGACACCCTCATGTATTTCCTGATGGAACCCTGTCGTCTTTTGCGTCAGGCGATAAACTCACACCAGAAGCGGTTAAACAGCGCTGGCAGGCGATTAAGGCAGAAGAGAAAGCGCAGAAGAATATCGGTGCGTCAATGTCGGCGATGCCTGATGATTTGCCTTCATCCATGCCAGCTCTGTTACGGGCAGAAAAAATTCAGTCCGCAGCTGCCAAAGTCGGATTTGACTGGCCGGACGTTGAGCCCGTGGTCGATAAGATACATGAAGAGCTCAATGAAGTTCTCGAAGCCAGGGCTGAAGGCATTGAGCGTGTGTCAGAAGAAGTCGGTGATCTTATGTTTGCCTGTGTCAACTTTGCCAGACACTTGAAAGTGGATGCTGAAATGGCCATGAGAAAGGCCTCTGTTAAGTTTGAGCAACGCTTTCGATCTATGGAAGTGCTGGCCGACAATGACGGCTTGAGCTTTCAACAGTTAACGCTCGACGAGATGGAATCCTACTGGCAACAGAGTAAAGTGCTGTAAGGTAAATCAGACTGTGGTAAAGACAGTCTGAATAACCTGTTTCTTGAGTCTTTATTGAGACGTTTTCGCTATCATTAATTGCTCGTAATCATAAGTTATATCATCCATGCGTCTTAGAATTGAGTCAGTGGTGACAGAGACGACCGTGGGCACAAAGAAACCTTTGTCGCTTATTTTGAAGCTCGCATTGGCGTAGTTCCACTGTTTCTGAATGGTATACAGTTTGGTATTGATAACGTCAGAGTTAAGGTTGGACTGACGCAATTTTTGTAGGGAGTTGTCAAATTCATAAATCGCCGTATTCATGGCTATTTCGATGTCTTCACTCTGCAGGCTCCATGCTCTGGCCATGTACAATTTGGCGATGCGCTGGCTGAGCATACGCTGACGACCTGAAATATTGACCAGCTGCCCTGCTTGATGATTGGCATGCTTGGCAACTTCCTGCACAACGGCTTCGCTGGCTGAAAGTAGCTGGTCACTGAGTTCAATAACACTGAGGGAATGCTCCCATTGAGGTTTCTCTTGTACAGTGGCTTTAAATTTTTGCCAAATCTGTGCAACCGTCTCCAGATTTTTCTGAATGACCTCATTTGGTGCGTACACGGTTAGCTCGTCATATTGTTGTTCAAAAAGATTAATATTATTCTCCAGCTCCCTGATAGCGTCCTGCGTGTTTACATCAGAACCGATCATGAGGTAGTTTCTGGCGATTCGCTGGCTTAACATGCGCTGACGCCCCGCCTTATTAATGGCTTCGGCATCATCGATGTTCGCTTGGGCGGGAGCGGAGGAGAGAATCAGGCTCACAACTGTGGCCAGACAGAACCAATTCCTGATTGAAATCAACATATCCGTATCTTTTATTAGAGTTATTCTGGAATGTCAGATCATACACGAACTATGCCAACGATTCGCCTGTCAAAGTTTATTTCAGGCGCAGGTGTTTGCTCAAGGAGACAGGCGTCACGTTTAATTGAGTTGGGTGTCGTATTGGTGAATGGTCGCCGGGGAGTTCATATTGATCAGGTCAGCCAGCAGGATTTGATCACCATCGAGGGAAAACTAATACACCATAGCCCACCAATATTGTATTTTATTTACAACAAACCGATTGGCATCGACTCAGTGTGTAACCCGAACGATCCAAGCAGTATTATACATTTCTTACCAACGATTTCTGATGATCAGCGTATATTCCCGGTAGGGCGGCTTGATAAAGACTCTCATGGTCTTTTGTTACTCACTAATGATGGTGAGCTCTGTCAGAGATTGATGCACCCTGATTTTTATCATGAAAAGGTGTATCGGGTAACCGTTGATAAAGTCGTCACTGAAGACTTTCTAGAGGCAATGAGGTCTGGTATTGAATATGGCAATATTAAAACTCGGCCTTGTCAGTTAATGCAAGTCAATGAGTATCAATTCGATATAACGCTAACCCAGGGAATGAATCGCCAGATACGTCGAATGTGTCAGGCATTAAGCTATCGTGTTAAGGATTTGTTCCGCTTTCGGATACTTGGTTTGCAGATGACAGGTCTGAATAGTGGTGATAACAGAGCGCTTACTGAAAGCGAGATAAGGGATTTGTATGATGAAATCAGGGCTTCTTGAAATCTGGTTTGAATCACGTAATCGTAATTGGTAGAGATTTCAGGCTGCCCTGTATTACTATTATTTGTTCCACCTGTCGATTAGTCTTGATACTGGCTTATGATCGTCTCTATTGAGAAATGTCTGAATAGATCTCCTGTAGTCCTTCTTTGGTTTGTCCTTCTTTGAACTGACCCTGCGAGTGACCAAAGCATCTGAGTTGTTTTTGTCTGATCCACTACTATCAGACCCTGCTACATTAGAGGTTACCTTTTTATCCATGCTTGCAGCGACTTCAATGGCATCTGTGGCTGGTAATACTGGCTCAGTAACAGATTCCAATACCGTTTTTTCAGTGTCATCGACTTCAACTGGTATAGAGAAATCAGTAATATCAAGTACTACTTCCGAGTGCTTATCGATAGGTAAAATACTGCTCTCAGTTGAGCTATCAAATAAGCTATCAAAGATTAATGGCGAGGTGTTTTTTTCAGTTACCACATTAGTTTCAACTTCAACGCTATTTTCTGCTGGTAGCATTGATTCTGGTAAATTTGCCACTTTTATATCCAGTGATGGTTTTTGAGTGGCAGTAGTTGATGGTACTGAATCGTGGTTTTTTATATGCTTATCTTTCTTGTTGGCCACTGTTTGATTCGACTTCAAAATGCCATGAATACTTTTGGTATGTGCTCAAAAACTAATTTTTTGAGGAAAACGGAGCGTCTAAAGTCTATCTTTTAAACTCATGAATATCTCTCTTGCTAATAACTTCTCTGCTGAAAAACTGCTGGCATTTATTGCTCAGCAGCAGGAGGAGATTATTCAACAGCAGGAGCAAATTGCTCAACAGCGGGAACGGATAACTATTCTGGAAAATGAAATCACCCGACTGAAGAAACTAAACCCAAAGCCTGACATAAAGCCCAACACCAAGCCAACTGATACCAACGGTGATGATAACGAAAACGAGTGTCAGAGTGATGATAATGAGTCAGATGATGATCCAGAGTCGTCCTGTTCCGAACCGCCAGAAGACAGAAAAAGCGACGTAGATAAGCCCAATCACCACACTAAACCAAAACTCACTTGAAACCATCGGTTTTATT
>NZ_LUTV01000004.1:655691-659326 GCF_001646945.1 Endozoicomonas ascidiicola | reverse complement strand
CTGTAATTATACGTCTTGAATCGTTTTTCGTTTCATGCTTTGGATCAATTTATCTGCTCATTTAGAACCGTATGTTTCAAATGAGTTTTGGTTTAAACGACAAAATACTAAACCGGACAAACCGCCTGTCACTGAGGAGACTGTGATTGCTCCCTGTTCAATACCGGAAGGTTCTATTCGCCAGGGACGTGAGCCATTTTATGTGCAAGAGCTGGAGATTCATGCCAAAAGCATCTGTTACTGGCTTGAGAAGTGGCGAACCCCCGAAGGTAACATCATTCGCGGGGTTCCGTCGGCAGCCTTGAACGGTCACCATTTCGGGCCGAAAATCCAGGCATTCATACTGCATCAGTACTTCGCCTGTGGTGTAACTCAGCCCCAGTTGCTGGAATTTCTCTGGGATATAGGTGTTTCAATCTCAGCAGGAGAGCTCAGCAACCTGATCACGAAAGGTCACGCGCCATTCCACCAGGAAAAAGACGAACTACTGGCGACAGGTATCCGCTGTTCACGTTATCTGCAAACCGACGACACTGGTTCAAGACATCAGGGTCAAAATGGCTATTGCACTGTTATTACCAATGAACTGTTCACTTGGTTTGGTACAACCGGAAGCAAGAGCAGGGAAAACTTCCTGACTTTACTGCATCGCCCCTACCGAACCTATGTACTGAATGCTGACGCGATCCACTATCTCAGTGAGCACAAATTTGCCAGGAAATGGGTGAACATACTGAAGCAATATCAGGATGTGCATTTTCTCAGCGAAAAAGCCTGGAGAGCCTTTATGGACGACATCGGTCTGACAGGTTCAAGGAATCGACAAAGGGCGACTGAGGCCATGCTCTACGGTAGCCTGATGAATCACGGATTCAATCTGGTCACATTCAGTGATGGTGCCACAGTTTAATGTGTTTGCCCATGCCCAGTGCTGGGTACATGCTGCCAGGCCGTTAGAGAAAGCCATTCCGGTCAACGATCATCAGGTTAGTGCTCAATATTGGTGCTTGACCTGGTTCTGGGATATTTATCGTGATCTTAAGGCGTTCAAAGCATCTCCATCGGATGAAAAAGCAGCCAGAATCAGATTGGCTTTTAAGAGCCTTATCCAGACACAAACCGGCTGTTCAGCCCTGCAGGAAGGATTATCAGGTTTAGCAGTGATTGAGGAAGAGCTGCTGATGGTTCTGGATCATCTGGAGTTGCCTTTACATAACAATCTCAGTGAAAGTCAGATTAGGGAGCACGTCAAACGGCGTAAAATCAGTGGTGGCACCAAAAGCGAGAGCGGACGACAGAGTCTGGATACCTTTGCAAGTCTTAAGAAAACCTGCAGACAATACGGGCTTTCATTCTGGCACTATTTAACAGATAGGCTGACAGGTAGCGGGACATTCCCGAGGTTGGCAGATGAAATAGAACGTGCTGCACGTTGGGTGTCGTGTGGGCTAAAAACGGGTTTTTGAGTAATTACTACTTTTGGATAGATCTTCTGTTGTCCTATGACGTTGAATAGCATCCAGTATTTGAATGAGTGCAGGATTGGTTTTTATTTTATTTTCATGGTGGTTTTGTTGGTAAACCAAAACTCACTTGAAACCATCGGTTTTATTTTGGTTTTGGCTTAACCGGTTTTCTGAGCACCTCTTCCTCCTCGTCAAGAGACGTCTTGGTATGGAGTCTGTCGGCTAACTCGACTGGTTTTTGGTTAATCTGCACGCAGAAGGCTTTGACATTCTTCACCAGTTCATCTTGGGTGCTATGACAATAATGATAAGTTACCTCCTCTCTCAACCAACGCCAAAGAGCCTCAACTGGCATAAAATCAGGACTGTACGGAGGTAGCCAGACTAGCTCTATTTTTAGATTTTTTGCAGCCTCGCAGACGTCAAATGACCGATGATAGGACGCACCATCCCAAATAACAGTAATTTGTCGTTCAAGATTCTCCTGTCGAATACGCTCCAGAACATTCACAGTATGTTGTGAATTGCCTTTGGGGTATGGCCAAATCCTAACCTGGCCCTCGTTGTAGTAATAAATCCCGTAAAACGTGACTTTGGATAGCCCTGGAGAGCAAGAAGACACAAAGAGTCTACCGCCTTTAGCTGACCACCCACTACCGATATCCGTATCCTGATGAATGTGCGCTTCGTCAATATAAACGATCAGTTTTTCTTGCCTGGTTGCCTGCTGAAGTAACGGCTCAAGCTGCTTCAGATAGTCTGCTCTTTTTTCAGGATCGGCACGATTCAGGAGCTTCTTCGCCTTTTTCCAGGAGATATTATTCCTTTTCAAAACACGGCGAATAGTTTCCCGGGAGCAAGTAAAGCTCCATTTCACCTTGCACCAGTTTACTAACCTTTTAAGAGTCCAGCGAGGGAGTGACGACTTTTCAGCATTTGCAGCGGCTTCAGCCGAACGGTGGATGGCTTGAGTGATGATTGAGGTAACGGTTAGACAAAAGGGGGGTGCCCGCCTGTACGCTTATACTGGAGAGCTTTTGGGCCGAATTCATTATAAGCTTTGATCCATTTCCACAAGGTGTGTGTTGCGCGTTTGGTGCTGAAGGCCACCTGTGAAGCGGATTGCTCACAACAGACTTGATAAAGGGCCATAAAGCGTTCGCGCGTCCTATGGTGAGGTTCTGATAATCCAGATTGATAGAGGCATTCTGGGGATTGATTCCATTTATCGTGTAGGACTTTAAGCATGAATCGAATAGTTATGGCAAAAAATGATCTGTAATTATACGTCTTGAATCGTTTTTCGTTTCATGCTTTGGATCAATTTATCTGCTCATTTAGAACCGTATGTTTCAAATGAGTTTTGGTTTATACCGATTTAGCCAGTGCTATGCGAGCGGATTTTGAACGCCTTAATTTTTCGATTGAGTTGATTCGTGTTATTGATTTTATGATTTCCTTAATTGTTATATCGATTAACTGCTGAGTTTGTTTTTCGATAAGATCTTGGTGTGTTGTTGCTTTCATTTCCAAGCAATGTTTCTGGGATTCATATTTTTGAATCCCTGCTGATTGTTTGGTTAACGTATTGATTGATAAATAGCTTTCATGTGTATCTGATTCTGATTCATCGTGCATTCTTTGAAACTCTACCAATGATTCAATGGCATGGCTGATATAAGCGTAATTGCTTTTATGGCTGGTTTCAGGAGTTGGCTTTATTCTGTTTTTGAATAATTCTATTCTGTTAGATAGTTTACAGATATTTTCAAGGTTTTTTGTTGTTTCTTCTTGGGTAAACTCAGAAATACTGGCGCAAGCCCTTAGTTCATCTTTGTATTGATCGAGTAGCTTTTTGACGCCGTTCTCAGATTTTTTCTTCATGCCTTTAGAAAATAGTGCGTTTGCAGATTTAATTTTTTTCCTTTTCTCCTTTTCCGCACGTAGATTGTCGGCTTTAGACTTTTAAGTGCCCACTTCACGTATAGTGACGGTTTGTGCTTTTTTAACGATTGCTGATGTCTTTTCTTCCTGTGGATTGAGCACCGATGAATCAGAAAAGTTACTAGGAGGCTGACCGAGAATAGCCAAATCAGTTATGATAAACCTCAAAACCAAATATAATGATGCCAAATGTCTCCACCTCCAAAATTCAAGGATAGCCCTGTT
>NZ_LUTV01000004.1:629708-651191 GCF_001646945.1 Endozoicomonas ascidiicola | reverse complement strand
TTGGATAAAGATTTACTGCAAAGTGTTTCTGAATCAGTGGTTTCTACTGCCTCAGTAATTTCTATTTGGGCACTAATGAGCGAGGTGTTAAGAATGTCTCGCTGCTCACTGTTTAATGATGAAATGGAATCAATAAAATTCTGGAAGAGTTCAGATTGCATATCACTCCCCTACCACGTTGATTTTATAGGAGTTTAGCTGATTCAACCATTAACGGTAACTTAGCCCGACTTTGGTGTTATAGTTTATTAATCAGTCGTGACTGTACCGGCAGTTTTCTGCACTGCATTCAAGATGCCCCTGAGCATATTGAGTTCTTTCACCTCAGGACGTGAACGGTTGAACAGTCGACGCAGTCTGGTCATTACTAACCCCGGGTGCTGCTGGATGATAAAGTCAATATCAGTCAGGCTCTCTTCCAGATGTGCGTAAAACTGCTCAAGCTCACGATTTAAAGGGTATTCCGGTTCAGTGGTATCAGGGTTGATTGAATGTTCGACTTTAGTCGACGTCTTATAGATTTCATAACACAAAATCTGAATGGCCGATGCGACATTGAGCACTGGATACTCCGGATTTGCGTCAATCGTGGTGTGGAAATGACATTTCTCCAGTTCACTGTTCGTCAGTCCCATGGTTTCTTGACCGAAGACCAGAGCGACAGAACCCTGGTTTGACTCTTTTACTAGCTTGTCTGCACAGTCATTTGCGTCCAGCATCGGCCTTGAAAAGGTATGGGTTCTACTTCTGGCACTGGTCCCGATGACCAGAGAGCAATCAGCAATGGCGTCATCAAGGTCATTAAATACCCGTGCATTTTCAAGGACATCCAGCGCGCCTGCGGCCATAGAATTAGCATCTGCTGCTGGAAAACGCTGGGGAGTAACCAGACATAGATTACTCAGCCCCATGGTTTTCATTGCTCTGGCTGCCGAGCCAATATTGCCGGGGTGAAAGGTATTAATAAGAATGATGCGGATATTCTGAAGCATGGTGACCATGGTGTTGGGTAATTCAAGGTCGGCATTATACGTCCTACTCAGCTTAGATCACCAGTTCAGGAATGGATTTTGCTTTTATGGCATCAATCGTCTTTACAGTGGTTTTAGCGGTGCTGTCTTAATGTACAATGTGTTCACGTAAATATATCCAGATTGTACGGAATATACATCATCAATATGAGCCAACACTCTGCCAGTGAAAGCCCGCCCGGGCAAAGTACCCAGAAACAGAATTACCGATGGTTAGTCCAGCAAACTGGCGCTTCCCGTTACTGGTTACTGTTTTCCATGTTGTTTGGCATGCTCAATGGGGTCTTGCTTATTCTTCAGGCTTCATTGATGGCCGGAATGATTCATCAGATGGTGATGGAAGGTGTCCACCGAGATCAGCTGACATCCGACTTTTTATGGGTATTGTTATTACTGGTACTCAGGGGTATTTGTGTTTGGAGTAAAGAGTTCTTTGGCTTTCGTGCAGGTGCTGCCGTGCGGATTGCTATCAGAAAACAGTTGTTGGATAAGCTGCGAAACCTCGGCCCGCTTGCGGTGGCAGAAAGGCCGGCTGGCAGTTGGTCCGCTATTGTGGTGGAGCAGGTTGAAGAATTGCAGGAATTTGTAGCGAAGTATCTGCCACAAATGGTGCTGGCGGTGATGATTCCCATCATTATCCTGATGGTTGCCTTTCCTCAAAGCTGGGTGGTGGGCATTGTATTTCTGGGCACTGCACCTTTGATTCCTGTGTTCATGGTGTTTGTTGGCATGAAAGCCGCAGAAGCGAATCGACGTAACTTTCAGGCGCTGGCTCGCCTGGGTGGTTTTTTTCTGGATCGACTTCAGGGGCTTGAAACGCTGAAACTGTTTCAACGAACCCGGTTCACCAGTGAACAACTGTCTGACGCCAGCGAAGATTTCCGTGTGAAAACCATGCAAGTACTCCGCCTGGCGTTTCTATCATCAACGGTACTTGAGTTCTTTGCCTCGATTTCCATTGCGGTGGTGGCTGTGTTTCTTGGCATGACGTTCCTTGGGCACATTACCTTTGGCGGGGAAGTCAGCTTATATACCGGTTTGTTCCTGTTATTACTGGCTCCAGAGTATTACCAGCCTTTGCGAGAGTTGGGCACTTTTTATCATGCCAAGGCAAAGGCAGTGGGTGCTGCAGAAGACATTTTGGCCGTGTTGTCCCGTGAAGATACGAAGGTACATTCTGGTGATTTGGCAGTGCCTGCTGAACAGCCTCTGACCATTGCTGCCAGGGGGCTTTGTGTAAAAGCGGGATTAGAGTCTCAGCACTCGCAACCGTTGTTACTGAATGATGTGTCGTTTAGCCTTCAGCCTGGTCAAAAGGTGGGCATTATTGGCAGCAGCGGTGCAGGGAAAACCACGCTGATTAATACGCTAATGGGTTTCCGGGATTACGAAGGTGATATAGACATCGCGGGTCAACCATTGGCCATGACGGAGCTTGCCAGTTGGCGCGCAGAGATTGCCTGGCTGGGTCAGTTGCCACTGATTATTCACGGTTCCGTTTACGACAATATTGCCTTTGGGCGATCAGTCACAAAAGATCAATGCCATCAAGCGCTGGCTAAGGCTCAGGGGTTAGACATCCTGAATAGTTTACCCAAGGGTATGGACAGCCCTTTGAAAGAGCAGGGTGGAAACCTATCCGTCGGGCAGGCGCAACGCATCGCGCTGGCTCGCGCCCTGGTGATACCGGCAAAAGTGTTGATTCTGGATGAACCAACGGCCAGTTTGGACGCGGCCAGCGAAACTCTGGTGCTGGATGCCCTGAACGCCATTCCGGATGATTGTACGGTTATCACCATTACCCATCGATTGAATCAGCTGCAGGGGATGGATCAGATTCTCATGCTGGAAAAAGGCCGTTTGGTGGCCAGTGGCTCGCCGGAATCATTATTAAAGGAGAATGTGCACTATCAGCAGTTTCTCAGTGCACACAGCGGGAGCCTTGATGATGCGTGATCTCTGGTTTTTCCTGAAGCTTTACCGGCAGCACCTTGGATTGCTGGCACTGGGCATCATGCTTGCCATTGTCACTCTGCTGGCCAGCCTTAGCCTGTTGTCTTTGTCCGGCTGGTTTATTTCTGCAACGGCCATTGCCGGATTGTCCGTAATGACTGCCCAGACATTTAACTTCTTTACACCAGGAGCCGGTGTTCGAGGTTTTTCGATTCTCAGAACCGCAGCCCGTTATGCCGAGCGATTAGTGAGTCATGATGCTACTTTTCGGCTGTTGTCCGGCTTACGGCGTTGGTTTTTTGATCAGGTCGTTCCTATTTCCCGGGAGCACCTTGGGCATTATCGCAAAGGCGAGCTGTTAGATCGGTTGGTGGCGGATATTGATGCTCTTGATCAACTGTATCTGCGATTACTCAGTCCTTTGATCGCTGCGGTGACGGTCACGTTGCTGTTATCACTGTTTCTCAGCTTTTTCAGTACTAACGTGGCATTGGTGGTCCTAACCATCATGACGTTGTGGATGATTGCCATGCCGCTGATTTTTTACGTGGCCGGGAAAAAGACGGGCGAATCCATGGGGATCAAACAATCTGTATTGCGCCAGCAAGTGTTGGATTATCTTCAGGGTATGACGGAGCAGCAAATCTATGGCAATGACGACGCCAGCCGAGAGCAGGTTCGTCTCATGGAGCGTGGTTTGATCGATGATCAATCCAGAATGTCGTCACTGGAAGGCCTTGGGTCTGCTTTGTTTGTCACTGGTTCTGGCTTAGCGTCATTATTAGTGTTGTTTATTGCCAGCGGGGAAATGGCTCAGGGTGTTTTCAGTGGCCCAGTGATGGTGATGATGGTATTTGGTGTGCTTGCCAGCTTTGAAGCATTAATGCCGCTGCCTATGGCTTTTCAGTTCTTAAGTCATACTCGTCATGCAGCGGGCCGGTTGCGTCAGGTTGTTAGCACGTCGGTGGTTTCATTTCCTGAAAAAACCGGTGGTGTCATCACTAAAGGCAACGTCCGGTTCTCTGGCGTTACTTGTCACTATGGATCAGCGCTGCCAGTACTACAGAAATTGTCCCTCACCATTCCTGCTGGCAGTCATACGGCAATACTGGGAAAAACCGGTTCCGGAAAGTCGACGCTGATTACCTTGTTAACTCGAGGCCTCGAAGCAGAAGCTGGAACCGTTTCTATTGATGGAATTAATATCAACGGGTTTTCAGAACATGAACTGTATCGAGGCATCACCGTGGTGCCTCAGAAAACCGATGTATTCAACGCAACGTTAAGAGAGAACCTTCAGCTTGCTGCACCGGATGCCAGCGATGACATGCTAATGGCAGTGATTCAACGTTCCGGGCTTCAACAAATAGCGATGACGGAGAGTGCCAATGCCGGATTACTGGATATCTGGTTAGGGCAGGGTGGAGTGGCACTTTCTGGTGGCGAGCAGCGCAGGCTGGCCATCGGCAGAGCGTTGTTGAAGCCGGCGCCGGTTCTGATATTGGATGAACCCGGAGAAGGGTTGGATATCCATAGTGAGAAAGTACTGATGGAGGAGGTACTGCAGTCTTTTGAAGGCAGCACGATTATCATGATTACCCATAAAACCACCTTGCTTGAAAAGATGGATTCGGTCTATTTTTTGGAATCCGGTATCTGCTCAGTCATGAAATAATGCTTTAAGTACCCGGCCATATGGAAAGGTAGCTTGGGTAGACGGTTAATCTATTCAATCTATCCTTATTCGTTAAAGTTGTGAATTTAGTTAGTGCTGCTAACCATCTTGTTAGACGCCTGGATCTTAGACGTTAGTATCATGCTTTAATATTTTTATAATGTATAAAGGAGTATGGTGTGCCTGCGTCATTAGCCATACAAAATGCTAGTTCTATAGCGATATTGTTTCCGGATAATCCGGTAGCAAGTCATAAAAAAAAACCTTCGGAACTCTTAATTCCCAAGAGGGTTGCTGCAGAATCATCTGTCCATGATAAACCGTTGCACCAGCGTAAGATCGAACAAGTAAATGTTGTTCAACGATTTTTCAATGCAATCGGCAATGGTCTGTATACCTGCTATCGGTCGATTCAGATTTTGGGTTACAGCATTAATATTATGGTAAGAAATGGTAGCCCGAAAAGTGTTCAGCAGGCTGCTGATGGTTTGGGTGGCGTATTTCTTAAGCTGCTTCAATTTATTTGCAGTTCTGAAGGCATGGCCAAAAAATTCTTTGGGGGTAATCATGAAGATTACACGAAAGCTCTGCGTCATGTGAGCAGCAGTAACAAACCCATGAGTAACCGGCAGTTGATACGGTGCCTTGAAGCAGCAGGTATCGATTATGAACCTGAACTTCTTGATGACCGAACAAACCTTGGTGTTGGTTCTATTGGTGAGGTAAATGACATCTATACCAAGTCAGGACAGACTCAAGATCCAACGCTGGCTAAAATTACACCGAAGTCTATTGTAGTCAAACTTATTTCCCCTGCCAACGAGGCCAAAATTCTATCGGATATCAATCTGATGACGCTGTTGATGAAAGTGGTGAATTTTATAGCGCCAGGAAAGTTGGGTTCTGGCATGAAAGCATCGCTCACGGATTTTATTGAAAGCTTTAAGAGCGAACTCAATTTGGCGGAGGAAGCCATAAATACTCAAACTCAGGCCAGAGTATTCAGCAAATTGCCAGCATGTGAAAAATTTGAGATCAATGATCAAGACCTTGAACCCATAAGCAGGCTGTATGATCCACCGGATACTGAGTTGTTGGACAATCTAGGCGTCAAACTCAAATTTAAAGTGCCTGAAATCGATTCGCGATATACAACCCGCCGCTCAATGGTGATGCAGCGGGTAGAGGGCGTAACGCTGACCGCTTCTGACAAGAATGATCAACAATTACGTGCCATTCTACAGCGAGTATTGAAGATACCAGAAACGGTCATTACCAAAGAACGTTTGGAAGTCCTTCGCAATAGCATCAAGTTTCTTGCTTTTTCCCAGTGGCTTTATTGTTATTCCCGGTCAGGATTTTTCAACGCCGATATCCATGATGGCAATATTATGGTTGCTGAAGAAAATGGTGCCCTATGTGTGTACTTTATTGATTTGGGCAATGCCTTGCAGCATACAAAAGAACAAACCATCGCAAGTCAGAAAATAGGAGTAGCCCTTAGAGAATTGAAAGAACCGGGGTCATTACATGAATCTATGCCCCCGATAAGCAGACAACAAGCGTTGGATGCGGTGATTGATAGCCTTAAAAAACTTGGCAAATTCAAAGCGGGTGCAGTGGATTGGCAAGCGATCAAAAAGAACATTGATGCGTTGGTTAAGGCCGGTGATACCGAAGCACCGGAAAAACGTTCTATTGAAATCTTTGATATGATTTATCAATACGGTGTAAAAACCCCAAAAGATATTATGGCCCTGTTCAGGGCAATGACGTTGATCAAGGGTAACAAACCACCGGATATGGAGAAGATGAAGTGTATTGCCAATCAACTGCGTCAGCAAATGAAAAGTTAATCGCTTACATCGGAAGGTTTATTTAAAAAGCCGGAAGTATTTACTCCCGGCTTTTTTATTATTTAGCCATGAGTGTGTCCAGCGTTCTGGTCACAGCGTCTGGTGAGGTAGTTTTTCGTGCCAGAAATGAATACATGGAAGGCACAACAAACAGAGTAAGCAGGCTGGAAACGGTCACACCGGAAAATACCACAACGCCAATAGAAAAACGGAATTCAGCACCAGCACCACTGGCCAGCAGCAGAGGAATGGCACCCACAACCGTGGTTAAAGCCGTCATTAATATAGGGCGAAGGCGCAGTGCAGATGCTTCGAGAACTGCTTGATCAAATGTCATACCCTGATCACGAAGCTGGTTAATAAACTCCACGATCAAAATACCATTTTTAGCCGACAAACCAATCAACATAATCATGGCCAGTTGGGTGAAAATGTTGAGGGTTTCGCCGGTCACCGCCAGCCCTAGCAAAGCACCCGATAGGCCAAGTGGCACCGTCAACATAACAATCAATGGGTGTACAAAGCTTTCAAACTGCGCTGCAAGTACCAGGTAAACAATCAGCATCGCCATAATGAAGACAAAGGCAATAGCACTCTGGTTTGTTCGATAATCCAGCGACTCGCCTTTATAGTTCACGATGACTTCCGGTGGCAGGTGCTCCACCACTTGTTGATCCAGAAATTCCAGTGCCTCACCAATGGAGTAATTACCCGCAAGGTTGGCTTCAATGGTAATGGCGCGGTTACGGTTATAGTGTGTTAGTGACGATGCCTTACCCACTTCTTCCATGGTCACAAGGTTGTCGAGCCGAACAAGACCGCCGGTGGTTCGGGAGCGAACATACAAAGACGACAGATCAGTGATGCTATTGAACGCATCTTCTTTGGCACGCAGATAGACGTCGTACTCCTCACCACGTTCCATAAAGGTGGTGTCAGTCACCCCGCCCAACATGGTTTCGAGGGTGGCGCCAATTTCTTCCGCAGACACCCCAAGCTCCTGGGCCCGTTCACGATTGATGGTGATTTCCAGTTGAGGCTGATTCTGGTTGAACCCGACGTTCACATCCTGAAGTCCCGGGTTTTCTCGCGCTTTTTCAGCGATGATATCCGCCCATTCAACCAGTTGATCAAACGAGCCACCACCGAGCACAAACTGAACCGGGGACTGAGAACGCCCACCAATGGTGGAGCGCATAACCGGTATGGCGCGAACATTGGGAATATCAGCGACCAACTGACGCACCTGGCTCATTACCTCCTGGGCACTGACGTCACGGTCTGCCCAGTCTTCAAGCGTGCCGATCAGTATGCCGGAGTTACTGCCACTGTTGCCGCCCCAGCCCGGTGAACGGACAAAGAGATACTTCAGAACACCCTGACCCAATTGCGGCAGCAGTATGGCTTCCAGCTGCAACATGCTCTCTTCCATGCTTTCGTAATTGGCGCCGTCCGGACCTTTCACTATAACAATGAATTCACCACGGTCTTCCGGAGGTGTGAATGTTTGTGGGATAGTCGGGAAGAGCAGGGCGGTTACTCCCAAAGAGGCCACCAGAAGCATCAAACCAGACCAGCGGAAAGCCAGCATTTTGGACAGCAGCTTTCGATAACCGGTGATCAGTTTTTCATTGGTGCGATCAACCCACAGATTCACTTTTGAAGGCTTAACGTTCAGCTTCAACAGCTTGGAGCTCATCATGGGCGACAGTGTGAGAGCAATCAGACTTGAGAAAACCACGGCACCAATTAACGTCATGGCATATTCGGAGAACAGTTTGCCTACCGAGCCTTCCATAAAGACGATGGGGACAAACGTCATAACCAATACGACGGTCGTCGCAATAACCGCAAAGCTGACTTCTCTCGCGCCTTTCCATGCGGCAAGCAACGGTGGTTCGCCACGCTCCAGATGTTGATGGATGTTCTCAAGGACAACAATGGCATCATCCACCACCAGACCGATGGCCAGAACCAGTGCCAGCAGCGTCAGAAGGTTAATGGAGTAACCAAGCAGGTGAATCACGATAAAGGCGCTGATCAGGGAAACCGGAACGGTGACTGCAGGAATCAGTGTCGCCCGGATATTGCCAAGAAATGTATAAAGCACCAACACCACAAGGGCAATGGTCATGCCCAGGGTTACGTACACTTCATCAATAGAAGACTGAATGTAAACTGACGAATCCTGAGTGGTGGTCAGGTACGTGCCTTCTGGCAGAAATGGCTTAAAGGCTTCGATCTCTTTCTTGATATTGGCAATCACTTCCAGAGGGTTTGCCTGAGATAGAGGCACAATACCCAAACTGAGAACGTTTCGACCATTGGCTTTGGCCAGCGAATCAATGTCTTTGGCTTCGGTTCGAATGGTGGCGATGTCTTCAAGATAGACCTTGCTCGAACCGTCCTGACGAATCAATAAACGACGGAAGTCATCAATGGTGTTGTAATCCCGGTTGACTCGCACCGGTAACGTTCTCAGGGCGTCAGTGAGTTCGCCAGCGGGCAGTTCCACGTTATCCCGGCGCAGGGCGCTGCGAATATCGCTGGTGGTGATTTGACGGGCAGCCATGGCATTGGCATCCAACTCAATACGCATCACGTATTGGCGTCTGCCCATAACGTCAACGGAACTAACACCATCCACCAGAGAAAGGCGATCCTGAAGCGTTCGCTCGGCGTAATCGGTGAGTTCAATCTGTGACATGGTGTCACTTTGCAAGCTGATACTCAGGATCGTTTCACCACTGCCGTCGTTTTTCCAGACGATGGGCGATTCCGCATCATCCGGCAAGCGCCAGATGACTCGGGACATGGCTTCCCGAACGTCATTGGCAGCGGTTTCCATATTACGGTCTGAGGAAAACTCGATCGTGATGCGTGAGCTGCCATTGCGGCTGGTGCTTTCAATAAATTTTACACCTTCAATGCCACCGAGTTGATCCTCGATAACATCGGTGATTTTACTCTCAATCACTTCAGCAGATGCGCCACTGTAAGAAGTTTGCACCATAACGGTAGGCGCGGTGATATCGGGCAGCTCGCGAACGGGCAGCATCTGAAAGCAGACGACACCAAAGGTAATCAACAACAGGCTGACCACCGTGGCAAAGACCGGGCGTTTAATAGAAAGATCGGACAGTATCATGTTCAGAGCAGCCCTTCAGTGAGGGAAGAAGGTTGCGGGTTAGCGGTGATGCGTGGCTGATCACTGGATAGAATTTTCACCGGTCGGCCGTCAGAAACTTTGACGATCCCTTCGTTCACCACCATTTCTCCGGAGGCTAGTCCGGATAGCACAACGATAAACTCATCAATGGTGTCGCCTGTGGTAATGAGTCGTTTTTCTACCTTGCTCTGTTCATCGATCACAAAGACAAAGCGTCGGTTGCCGTCAAACAGAATGCTACGGGAAGGCACCACCAACCTCTCGATAGCAGAGCGTTGAATACTAGTCTTCATCAACATGCCCGGACGCAGCTGTTGCGATGTATTGTCCATCTGGGCGCGAACCTGAAACGTCAGGTTAATGGGGTCGATTCTTGGGCTGATGCTGGTGACAGTGCCCTGGAAGGTTTCTCCCGGCCAGGCATCGGATGTGGCGGATACCGGTGTGCCAATGTCAATATGACTCAAACTGTTTTCTGGCAGAGAGAAATCCAGTTTCATCGTGCTCAGGTCATCCAGTGTGGTAATGATGGAACCGGCATTAATCAATGCGCCAGCGCTGACATTATGAAAACTCAGGTTTCCGGCAAACGGGGCTTCAAGGGTGTAATGATCCAGCTTGACTTGCTCGGCCTGAAGAGTGGCGGCCAGTCCGTCGACAGTGGCTTTTTGTGCTTTCAGCTCATCAATGGAAATGGCTTTTTTCTTATTCAGAGCTTCCATATTCGTCAGTTGACGTTTTGCATCCTGCAAATTGATCCGGGCTTTTTCGACCACCGCCGTCTGCTCACGCCCGTCCATTTCAACCAGCAGTGTACCGGATTTTACATAACCGCCATCCTGTAGATTAAGGCTGACGATGCGGCCGTTGATTTGCGGCGTGATGTCGACGGATTGATTGGCCGACAGATTGCCGAGGGCCAGTATCTTTTGTTGCACAGACGTTTCCATAACGGGAAAAGCCGTCACAACCGGCGCCTGCGCACCACCAGGCGCACCATCAGGCGCTGCAACGGATGCCATGGGCAATGTGAAAAGTGTGCCAGCGAGCGCCAGTAGGCAGATAAGCTGCTTAACCGGATGCTTGCGGTTGTACTGAGCCAACCATGGCGGTTGAAAGAGAGGGCGTACTGACATTACCCGCGTTCCCAAAACTGAAATATAAAAATTGTGCGGATTATAGGGGTGAAGGGCGTCAAACATACCCAGTAATATCAACCCAATTGTCGCAAATTGTATCAAGTGCAATAGTGGCGGCTTTGGAGGTTGCAGGAAATGGTTGTTAATACTAAGAATTCTCATTTAATAACTGGACTCGCGCCTGCTCGACTCGAATGTGATTGAGCCATTTTTCAGCAGCTTTAGCATGCTTTGAGGTACGGTTGGATGCTGTGATCTGTTTGAGGGTTTTATTGGCTGCCACTAAATCATTCTGATAAAACTGGCTCATGCCCAGTAAAAACCAAACACCTTCTTTTGCTTCAACGCCTTTATCCAGAGCACCTTCCAAGTGGCTTTGTGCTTTTACCCATTGCCGTTGTGAAAGATAAGCGCGAGCCAGTAACAAATCTGATTCACCAGTTGTATTATTTTTTGCAGCGATTTTCAGGGTAGCAATGCCTTTGATATCGTTTCTTGAGAGCATATAGGCTTGAGACAACAGGTGGAGGTTTTCCAACGAAGATGTCAGTTTATTAGCGGCCATTCCCTGCTCCAGAACCTGTGCTGCTTTATCTGGAATGCCTTCCTGCAGATAGAGCGCCACGAGAGCGTTGAGGTGTGTCTCGCTGGACAGTTGCTGTTGGTCATGGAGACTTTCCAGTAACGTCAGTTGTTTATCAAATTCATCCTGCTGGCTATAAACGGCAGACAGGGCGAGCATATACTCCCTATTTCTGAAGTCATTAACCAGCCATTCCAGTACACGAGCACTGTTGGGCAGGTCATTAACCATCTGATAATTGATTCGGAGCAGTTGCAACCAACTTTCTGGAGGTTGTTGTTCGTTAGCAATCATGTTTTCCAGTTGCTGGATACTGGCAGAGTATTGTTTCCTCTGGTATTCCCCATGAGCGATGAGCAGTTTCAGATCGAGTTGATCAGACGACGAGCGTTTAATGGTTTCATGGGCATAATGGATGGCTTGAAGGTAATCTTCTTCGGTAAATGAAAGCTGGGCAAGGGTTCGAAGCGTACTGATGCTTAACGCCTCAGGAATATCATTAATGAGCAATATCTGTTTATAGGCTTTGATGGCTTGTCCTGGGTTTGATTGCAGATAATCAATGTATCCTTTCAGATTCCAGATCTGGGCTTGCTCATAGTCCGTTAAAGACGTCTTTTGTCGTAAGGGGAGTAGTATGTTCAAAGCCGATTGATACTGTTCTCCCGCGGCCAGCTCCCTTGCTGATTCCAATGCTTGATAGATGGGTTCTGAGAGGGCATAAGTTTCCCTGAAGGAGGCCTGGGTGGTGAATGTAAAACCGATTAAGAAGAACAAAAGAGTGAGACGATGCATGAAATTATCCATCATTGCTTATGGTTTTAGCTGATAAGTAAATTGATTTCGAAGTCCAAATACCGCTACGGGCTGACCATTCACGACTTTGGGTTGATAACGAAAACGTTGTGCGGCGTTAATGGAGGGTTTATGAAACAGCCAGCTGGTACACAGGCTTTCAATAACGGATATATCACCCACAGAACCGTCTTTGTTGACGGTGTATTCAACAGTACAATGGCCTTCAATGGCTCGGTCCAACGCTTTCTGCGGGTAAAGCGGCGCCACTTTTACAATGGGCAGGTATTCTCCTTCTTGTTTTGCGCCCAGGTTAAAACCAAATCCATTCATTGAAAGTTGCGGTATATCAGAAGGTGCTGCCAGCGGTATGGCCTCCAAAACGGGTGTTTGCAGGTCAAACGAAGGCATGGCTGGAGGTAACGGAGCCGGTTTCGGCAGCGGCGGTGCTTTGGGTTTGTTTTTTTTGTTCATTGGTTTTTCAGGCGGTTTGATTCGGATGAAATTCAGCTGCCCCCGTTCTGAAGGCATTTTGAGCTCATCTTCTGAGTGAGGGATGAGACTTTTCATGCAAAGAAACAATATTGCCGCAAATAACACGCCTAATAGAAGCAATGTCACATTGCGGCTGACACGTTTGATGCTAATTAGAACATTGTTGGTGCCTGTGGCGTCTGAAATCACAGAAGTCATTGCGCCCTCTCTGAAGTGGCAATGGCGAGGTTGACAACGCCGGCCGCACGAGCTGCATCCATTACCGTCACCAGTGTTTCATTCCGCGACATTTTGTCGGCCTGAATAACCAGAGTCCCTTGTGGATTTTCGCTGTGAAGTCGTTCAATGTTTGCCCTTACTGAAAGCGGGTCAATTTTTCTGCCATCAATCCAGATGCTGTCGTCTGCGGATAAAGCCACCAAAAGGGATGCGGTTTCCTGTTGTTGACCGGTTGATGCCTGCGGACGGTTAACGTCAATGCCGGTCTCTTTGATAAAACTGGCGGTGACGATAAAAAAGATCAGCAAAATAAACACCACATCCAGCATGGGCGTCATATCAACGTTTAATTCCTGCTCATTATCCTGCTGCCATGCAAACTTTTTCATACTGTGACACCTCGGGAATGGTTATCTGCAGTAGGGGAGTGGCGGCCAAGTTTTAAAGATCGGCTTAACTCAGCCTGCTCCTGACGGTAACGCAGGTTTAACCAGATCATGGCTAGGAGACCGGAAAGGGCCGCAACCATTCCGGCCATTGTGGGGATGGTCGCTCTGGAAACACCATCCGCCATGGCCCGTGCACTGCCGGTACCGGATGACGACATGATCTGGAACACATCCAGCATACCGGTAACGGTACCCAGCAAACCTAATAATGGGCAGATGGCGATGATGGTATTGATCAGTGAATAGCGGTTATGAATTCGCCCTAAAGTGATGTTGATCAGTCGCTCCCTGACGATCTGATCAGTTTTTAAAGGCAAATCCGGACGATTACGCCATTCAGTCACTGCCCGATGTTTAAAATCTGGGTAATGGTTTGCAAGGAAGGCGATACGATCAAAAACCAGCATCCATAACAGCGATGAAACCAGTGCGATGGCAAAGAGTACTGGCCCACCCTGATGCATGAATTCCTCAAGGGGTAAGATAATGGCATCCATCATACGACTTCTGCCTCTTTTATGAATGGCGAACTTTCTTCCTTAGGGGAGGTGATAAACGTCAACGGAGAATTCTGCTTTTCTGGAGTTACAGAATGCAAGGAACCCGTAATCATACTGGCAGCATATTCCTCCAGTGTCTGAGACAGAGTTCTGGCCTGATGGCTGACCAATGAATGGAGTAACATGGCAGGTATCGCTGCAGTAAGTCCCATTACGGTGGTGACCAGTGCCTGAGAAATGCCGCCAGCCATCATCCGTGGGTCACCGGTGCCGAATAGCGTAATGGCCTGAAAAGTGACAATCATGCCCGTCACTGTGCCGAGAAGTCCTAACAGTGGTGAAACCACAGCGATGGTTTTCAAGAGTGTCAGTCGTTTCTGCAGTGCCGGTATTTCGTGGGTCAGAATTTCACTGAATGCCATTTCGATGGCTTCAGCACTGCTGTGTTTGAACCGTTGATAACCCAATATTAAACGACCCAGAGGGTTCGTCTCTAACGGTGTTTCCATATTCAGTTTTTGCCAGCTGACTTTTCGTCTTAGAGAGACCAGCGTTAATGTTCTCTCCGCAGCGAGGAGAAATGCTATGAGCCCGAGCCCCAGAATGAAATAACCAATGATACCTCCCTGTTTGATCCGTTCGCTCAGCTCTGGCACATCCATCAATAGCTCAAGCAGTTGGCCGCGTGTTGGGTCGATGGCCACTTTTACCGGAAATTCACCGGTATTATTCAGGCTCGAGAGTGTGGAGGCAGTGGCAGGTTGTTTGCTGAGGGGAGTGATTTGCCCCGTGGCAGGAATGTATTGCAGATACTGTTCTTGTTGCACGATATTGAACAAGCCAATGCGTGTCAGGGTGGTTGAGTCATTGGCGTCAATCTGACGAACTTTCCCGGACTCTACCATTTCCCGTTGTAACTCAAACCAGAGTTGTTCAAGCTCCTGAGTGTCCGGAAGTCGTGTTGCTTCGCCCATTTTCTGGGAAAAATCACTCAGGAAAAGATCTCGCTCAGGAAACTGAACCTGTGTGATGGAATCTTTAAAATCACCTCGGGTTTCATTGGCAACCTGCTGGAGGGAGCCAAACAGTTCTTTTAAAGTGCCTAACTTTACTGTCAGTGTGTCATTCAGCACTTCAAGTTGGTCGTTGCTGTCATCAAGTTGTGTCTCAAGTACACGACTGTGCTTCTCTGTTTGCGCGATCGCCTCTTGAAGCTGAGCCAATTTCTGTTCCTGCTGGCTTTTTTCCAGCTGAAACAGATTTCGTTTGTTGTCATGGTTCAGCCGGTCATTGTTGATGCCGGATTTGACCTGATGCAGCAAACTGTCCATCGACAGTGGTTCGGTATCTCCCCAGGCAGAAGTCACTGCCAGACAAACCGTGGTCAATAGAATGGAAGCCATCATTTTGTGTTTCATGATTGCTCTCCCAAAATTGGACGGATTATGGTGTCGATATGAAACAGAGGAATTGTCAGCATGTCGGGTGCCGCTTTTTTGGAGGCAATCTCGACGCCACGGACAAAGTGGCGCTGATAGTCTGAAACCGGTAACTGAACCCACTGAGCCTGCTCAGCGTTCCAGGCGCCAAGGGCTGACCGGTCTGATGTTTGATAAAGGAAAGCAACGCGCCCGATTCTCAGGAAATCAACTTGATGCAGCTGGTTATTGATGTTGATTTCGCCGGGGTAAGTCTCGATGGTTTTGCCGTAACGACTTTCTTCCTGATAGGCTGCAAAGGTTCTGGCAAGCTTTTCAGACGTGCTGGTGCCTGGATTGTTCAGCAGAGACTTCAGTTCTGCAACCCGTTGATGCCTTTCTGATAATAGAAATGGCATATCAAGGGCGATGAATTGTTCCAGTGAACGGATCATACGACTGATTAAGGGTATTATCTGCCGTTCGACATCCGCTGTTTCAGCAATGGACTGCTTAATATCCGCAATTTCTGCTTGTTGTTTAGCCAATTGCTGTTGCAGTACACGGTTATAAACGTCAATGCCTTCCTTCTTTTTCTTGAGATGAAACCACTGAGATTCAAGCTGTCGGGTTTCATCATCCAGTGACTCGATGACGAGTTGGGCTGACTGGCCAGCCTTGATCCTCTGCTCACCCAATTGGGTGAGCTCCTGTACAGTGGCGTTAGCAAAACTCACATAACAAAGGACAGTTGACAGAAGCCAGCTTACAGTCCGGCTGCATATATCGCGATGGGTCATGGTTTACTCCAGATTCAGAGCAGCTTGAATGGACTGCCAGGGAATGTATTTGAAGTTTTGCGTGTTTTCCGGCATTCGATTTCTACCGTCCTGCACCACGAGCATACCTTTTGGAAACTGCAGCCCGAGGTTGGCACTGGTAACCTCAATACCATCGGTTTCTGAACTGCCATCTATGCCAGACTGACTATTGATACCCACCCGGAATGCACCATAAATCTCATAAGGTGCGTGGGCATTCATTACGACATAGCTGTCATTGCCCTGACTGGAGACCAGCAGGTATGCGCGCTCGGCTTGATGATAAATAGCCAGCCCTTCCACATCGCTTTGCAGGATACCGCCGGTTTTCGCAATTGAGTTGAGCTCAGTGCCATCTTCTGGATTTGCCCCAATGACCCAGACACCTTCACCTTCTTCGCCGACAAATAAGGTGCCATCACGGTCCGATGCGACACAGCCTTCAGGTTGAGAGTTCACACGAAAAGCACGCACAAGCTGGCCGCCAAGCTGACCATTCTGATGCGTCACCTGGTACTGCTCATAACGACCGTCTTTATCATTAATAAACACATGAATTTGATCCGCTGCAGGCTGATACATGCAAATTCCATAAACTTTATCGAGCGTGGTTGGAATGCTGCCAGCTTCGGATACCTGCCCATTGTCGGGTAGAATAGTGAACAGTGAGATACTGTTATTTGAACGATTACTGGCTGCTGCCAGATCAATCACCCCTTGGCTGGATGGAAAACCATAACGGATATCGACATTGTTCAGTTTGCCGCTTGGAAAGAACTGGAGTTCCTCGCCCGCCAGATCGTAGATGTGCAGTCCCTTCTTTTTATTAGTGCCAAAGACCAGACTGTTTTCGGGAGAGGATTGATTGACCCAAATGGCGGGGTCGTCTGCCACATCGCCCTGCATGCCAATCGGTTGCGTTTGCACTGTAGGTGCAATGGACACCAGCGTCTCGGCTGGCTCAGTTTTCATTGGTCTGTCATTGATCGCTGCCTGAAAGTAGTTCCCTGTTTCGTCATCGAACAGACCAATGCGTAACTGATGCTGTAAACGGTTATTATCCGATACCCAGCTTGCATTGACGGTTTCTGGTGCATCGATACCTTGCAGCGAATAACGATAAGACTCCGTCAACTGACTTTGATTATCCAAAACAAAGCGAAGGAGTTCTCTCTGGTTTGGCTTTACCGCAATAAAGCCATCATGAGTCGCCACCAGATCTGTGATGCTGGAATGACTTAACGTGATGGCTTTTCTGAAATGGCCGGATTCAACATCCGCAGGGTAAGACCATACGCCTCGATCTTCCTCTACCACCAGCAGGCGTGAGTGTTGATCATCCACGGAACAGGCAATACTCGCTGGTGGCAAGCTCAGAGTTCTGACAAGCAAAGGATTGATCACGCCTGATTTTTGATCACTAATCAGCCACTGCTCACCCAGACCTTTTTCCGAAACAAGAAACAGATGCAACAGATTCTGGCTGTCCTTAAAAAGGCATATGTCTTCTATTTCAAATTTAGGTGAAGGAATGCTCAACAGTCTGGTTAGCTCAGACGACTGATCATTAATAGCATATAGTTGTGGCTGGTTAGAGGTTTTATCAACAGTGGCAGCAAGGGTTATCGATTGTTGTTGCCAGTGAATATTCTGTCGTATATCCAGTGTCTCAACTTCACCACCGGTTTTATGCAATACATTGCCAGCGTCATCCACTAGCATCAGGCCATGGACTTCGCTAGTGGCAAGCCAGCGTTGTGACTGGCTGGTGGGGGTTGAAACAGGGATAATATGTTTCCCAGACAAATGCCCTGTGTCTTTTATCGGGCTGGCAGAGATAAGCTCTGCATCTTGAATGCTCTTGCATCCAGATATCATGGTAATCGCCACAGTGCAGGCTGTTACCAGGGTCAGAGCTTTTGCACTGCCAACCATTGAGAAAATAGTGTTCATTGTGACGTCCTTTATCAGAAGTTGCTCAGTGTCATGCCTAGTTTCCAGGTCGGCCCATACTCTTCGTATTGAGCATTGAAATCTGAACGGGTGCTCAGCCTGAATAATGTAACTCCTTGGAAAGTCACGTTACTCAAGGGATCAAGCACTTTATGTGCTTTATATAGGCACATATCATCAGTAGAACCAGCAGTATTTATGCCCCTTAGGCAAGCAAGACTTCGCGCACATAATTCATACATCAATCAGGCGGAGCACCCATCTGAACTGCCCGTATATTTGTAATAGGCGGCATCGTTCAAATTAATAACCTGGAAAAAGACCTGAAGCTGATCGCTGAACTGGTAACGGGTAGTCAGATCCAGCTGGGTATGGTCATCTACATAAAGGTCGTAGCGTTTGTCAGAAACCTTAGTGATCTCATCCAGGTAGTCAGACTTATAATTGGCCGCTAGCCGAACACTCAGGCGATCCCACTCGTAGCCCAGTTCCAGGTTGGCCGTGACGTCGGACTGTCCTGGCAACCGCACATTTCGAGTGACGGTATTGCCGTTATCTGAGCCAGCCACTTCTGCTTTGGAATCTGTAAACGTGATGTTTGAATTGAGTAGCAAGCCATTCCAGGGGGCTGGAAGGTTAGAGAATTGTTTGGAATAGGCCAGTTCAAGACCGTATAGCGTTCCTTTATCGCCATTAACGGCAATTTTGGCCTCATCATAACTGGCGTAAGCACCGGTACCGGCGAGATCGGTTGAGTAGATAAAGTTACTGAGATCTTTATAGAAGATAAAGGCTGAAAATACTCCCGCACGACCGAGGTACGTTTCTATACCGATATCCAGATTGCTGGATTCTGTAGGATCAAGATCGGGATTACCAAACTCACCTTCAATACCATCAATAATGTAGCCAGGCCTTGCCTGATCGAATATGGGGCGAACTACCGAATGGGTCCAGGCGGCTCTGATTTGCTGATGATCATTGATGCGATAACGTGCATGTATTGCAGGTAACCAATGGTCATAATTCTTGCTACTGGTCTTTCTGACAACGCTCCCGTCGTCATAGCCAAACCCTTTGGTTTTGAACTGAGTCGATTCGTAGCGAATGCCACTGATCAGTCGCCATTGGTCAACATCCAATTTACCCATCAAATAGGCAGCATTGATGTCTTCGGAAATTTCATAATCATTAACAGCAGACGCTTCTTCATCCAGCGCTTCTGACAGTGAGGCAATGGCATCTCTTACTGCACTGCCATTAACCGCTGGGCCAAAGCGCCCAAGATTGTAATCCGCGTCACCCCGGATAAAATCGGTCATTGGTAAATCAATATTTTCGACGATCCAAACGTCTTCTGACGCTTCTTTATCACGACGACTGATTTTTCCACCGAACTTCACCAGCGCTGGTTTGTTCTGCCATTCAAAATCTTTGGTCAGATCCAGTTTGAGAGCAACGATCTCATCTTCCGTGGAGGCATCACTGAGTTCTGCTTCCTTAAGTTCGTAGCTATTAGCTTGATAAAAATTATCAGGCCCAACCAGGTTGGGTTTCTGGCTGTCAGTAAACGTGAAATCCCCAGAGATGGTGTCTGTTTCAAAGACTGACTCTACCGCGTCCGGCTTATTTTCTTTTGCTTGACTGTAGCTGAGACTGTAATCAGCGGTCCATTGTTTATGTCTGCTGGTGCCTCCGAAAACGGAAGAGATGATAGTTTGAACTTCTTGACGATCTTCTTGACGATCTTTCAGTTCCCGTTTTGCCTCTCCGCCATCCAGGTTGCCAGTGCCTCCTTCTGCAATACCGCCATCGAATTCCATCGTTACGGAATCACGAAGCTCGGTGTCTTCGTATTTACTATAGAGATTTCGCAAGTAAATACTGTTATTTTCATTCAGCTCATAATCAACATTGAGAGTGACGCCGAGCCTTTCACGTTCAATGCTGTAATCCCTCAGTTCTACTTCTTTCAGTAAGGGGGTAGTGTTGTCAAAATCCCATTCACCGCCGGTTTCAACATTGTCGGAACCAAATTTGCGGTTATTCCAGCTCACTGCAGCAGCAACACCGAAGTTGTCTTGTCCATCACCAACGCTGAAAACATTGCTGACCGTCGCTGCAAGACCAGGGCTGTCTTGGCCGGTTTTGTCCTGATGTGCCGCATCAGCGCTGAGCTTGTAGAAGAATCCATCGCGATCAAAGGCGGACAGGCTCTTTATATTGACGGTGCCGCCTATGGCATCGGCATCCATATCAGGTGTCAGTGTTTTAGTGACCTCTAACGATTCAAGTAACTCGGATGGCACCACGTCTAGATTGACTGCCCGATCACCGCTGTTGGGTGAAGGCACCATGACCCCATTGATGGATACTGAATTCAGGTTTGGAGATAGTCCACGAACACTGACTTTACGTCCTTCACCCTGATCCATTTCAACAGAGACACCTGAAACACGACGAAGTGCTTCTGCCACATTGGCATCCGGTAATTGACCAATGGCATCCACATTTACTGCGCTGATGATACCGTCTGCAACACGTTGTTGGTTGAGAGAGCGGTTAATATTCGCTGCTCGACCAACCACGAGCACATGTTCCGTCACGCCCGCAGCGGGTAAAGTGAATAGTTCATTCAATGTTTCGTCATCCGTAACATTGACTGTGCGACTCATTTTTTCTGCACCAAGATATTCGATGCTAAGCGTATATTGACCAGACTTTATGGCAGGGAATTGAAACTCGCCTTCGCGGTTGGTGGCGGTTTCAAGGTTCAGTTCTTCAAGACGGACGGCGGCACCCTGAAGAGACAGCTGTCGCCCTTCAGTCACCAGTTTTCCGGACACGATGCCATCGGCTAGCATCGGAGCTGAATGGATTGATGAACTGATGGCTATAGCCAATAGGGCAGGCCTGAACAGATTCAAATTGGATGGTTGCGAAGTCATTGATTGCCTCACTAAGTTGCAACGTTGTTGTTATTGAGATGGCTATAGACTGGGCAAATTGATTGACAGTTTTGTGACAAATAAAATAAGGAAGCTTGTTTTTTAGGTGTTTGGCTGGAAATTAAGGAAGAAATGAGCTTATTTGACTGCCGATAAAAACCAATCGAATCCGTATATCAATAATCATAAACAGCGGGAAAAAGCTTATTGATCGAGTATTGCTCATGTCTAATGAGCTGATTTGACTATTTGAAGATCGTGGTCACTTTCATAATTTTGTCACTTTCTCATCATATGCTTCCGTTTCAATGATGGATTTGATTTAAAAATGGGGATTCTAGTGTAGTGCGCCGTTCTTTTTGCTGCTTAAGCGGCAATTAGCTCGAACTACCTTCTCCAGTATGTCATTAGCCTTGGCTGTCCATATAAACGGCTTGGGCTTCTCGTTATGTTTTTCGATATATTCCTCTATTGCCTCC
>NZ_LUTV01000004.1:613607-625488 GCF_001646945.1 Endozoicomonas ascidiicola | reverse complement strand
TGAAGGCAGGAGTGTTAGTTTGAAACATTTGGTTGTTGATACCACATAGTGGCACTCAAGATAGTCCTGTTTAACCTGTGTTTAGAACTTGCGGATATTGTTGCTCATTAGTCAGCGTGACTTCGTTCGTCCTGAATAAATGGCGGTTTGAATTACCAATTAATTTGAGCATTAATAAGCTGTCAGCGGGAATTGCTGACGAAATACAGGCCTTTTTTATGACGACATCATTACCGGCAAAGTATTAATCAGTCAGCAACAGTACATCCAGTTGATTAAAAATACTCGGAACCTCATGAACAGTAATGACCTGAGTTTTCAATTTGGTCATCGTCTGTATCCGGGAAACTATGGTCCGTTAACGGAAGCGTTATTGAACGCCAGTTGTCTGTTCGATGCTATTGATATGTTGTGTCAATTCTGCGCGAATGCATCACCATTACTAACTCTTTTCAAAGAGATTGATGACGATCATTGTCATATCTATTTTTCAGACAGTTGTGGTTTGAAGGACCTTTATCCTTTTGTACTGGAAATGATGATGACGGCCATCAGTCATACTGGACGATGGCTGGGTATCAAAAAGCAACCCTGGCATTTTAATTTTCATTATCGAAAGCCTGTCTATTTTGAGCAGTATCAGGTGCATTTGGGGGATAAAGTGAATTTTGACACCCAAGTGGACTCAATGGTGATTTCAAAATCTGCATTATTTACACCATGGAAAAAGGGCAGTGCCACAGCCTATGCAGTAGCAAAACACCATGTGAAACGGAGCTTGGAGCATCAACATGCTCTGTTTGTGCCCGAGGTCTATCAATATATACGACAAAACCTCAAACACGCGCCTTCTTTGGAAGTGGTGGCGGACGCATTTGTAATGAGCCCATCAACCTTGAAAAGGAAACTGAAAAAACACCACACCTCGTTTCAAGTTTTACAGGATGATGCAAGGAAACAGCAGGCGATTTATTTATTACAGTACCGGGGCTGGACTAGTGAGCAGGTGGCAGAATCACTGAACATCAGTGATATCAATAATTTTCGAAGGGTTTTTAAACGCTGGACCGGCATCGCCCCAGCGCTATTTCTCAGGAGGTTGGAATCCGGTCAGTCGATGACTTCAAATTTGATCTGACTGTAGGTTCCCAAGCGTTTAACCAGTCGATCACCAAACAGCGTTGCCGGTGTCCAAAATCCTCCAGACTGCGCGGATTTCTGACCATCGTCGTGAAAGTTTAGAGCCAAAGTAGCGGCAGCCTGACCGAGCATACGACCGGTAGAACCATAGCCTGGGTCACCCTGACCAACCACTTTGGTTTTGATCACTTGACCGTCGGACGTTTCGCCTGAGAACCGCAGGTCATAGAATCCGGACTTCTGAGCTTCTGGGGATGGGCCTTCACCGGGTTTGGGGAGAACAAATTTTTCCATAAACCAGCGGGTAGGCTTTAAGGCGGCAGAAACCATAAATAAACCAAGTCCGGCAACCAGAGTGGTCGCACGGAATCGTCCTTTACTGCCTTTGCCCATGAGCATGGCTTCGTCATAGGTGAAGTCGGCGCCATAGGGATGTTTGGCAATGGCGTTTGAGCGCAGCACAACTCTGGTATTAATACCGGCCATGATAAACGGCGCTATCCAGGCACCAAAGCCTTTATCAAATATAGGTTTGCCAACGTTGAGTTGCCTCACAGGCTTGGCATCTGATTCCGGACAAAGCAGGTATGGGTTAACCAGTTTTTTACGCAGCGTTGGGTCTTTTGACATCTCTTTCGTGATGTTAACCATACTGGCAATCGTGCCGCCGGATGCACCACCTTTCGCGGCTTTAACTCGCATGCTGACTTTTTTGCAGTATTGTCCGTGGTGCTGAAGCGATTGCTGTTGAAGAAAATGCACGCCAAGGTCAGAAGGTATTGAGTCAAAACCACAGCAGTGAACAATTCTTGCGCCGGATTCTTTCGCTGTTGCCTCGTATTTCTCCAGCATGTCATGGATCCACTGAGGTTCACCGGTAAGATCGCAATAATCGGTACCGGTTTCACTGCATACTTTCACCAGCGTTTCACCGTAAAGAGCATATGGGCCAACGGTACTGACGACAACGTTAGTTTGTTGGCACATGTCGTTCAGCGCGTTTTCATCACTGGCATCGGCCACAAAGATGGGCAGGGAAGCGTTGCCCAGATTCTTTTTCAGTTGTTCAAGTTTATACTTCGAGCGACCCGCAATCCCCCATGTGAGGGTCTCTTGATAGTCGCTATTAAAGGTGTCTTCAAGGTATTGGCAAAGTATCTGGCCAACAAAGCTGGTTGCTCCGAAGACAACTACATCTAATGGTTTGCTCATTTTATTATTGTTCCTTCTTATGATTATGTGTTGAGCATCAATTTTCTGGAGGTTGTCAGCACATGTGTCAGCACATCAGCGCTGGCAAAGCTCACCCTGATCAAAAACGACCATGTCTCCCGGGTTAAGAGGGTGCCATGTTTCATTAATGGTGAGGGGCTCCGTGGCTATGACTGTCACCACATCGTTCTCGGTGGTTTCTTTGGCAAAGTCCACGGTAATATCCGCATCCTTCAAACTGGCCTGATCAAACGGCGCACGTCGGGTAATCCAGGTTAATTTGGTGGAGCAGTAGCAGTAGAGGTATCGGGAGTCCGTCAGGAGCATATTGAACACGCCCAAATCCCGCAACTGATCGCAGAGGGATTTGATAAATCGCTTAACCGTTGCCGGACGCTGTGGTGGCTTTGGAAAACGGCTTCTAATCTGGTCCATGATCCAGCAAAACGCGTGTTCACTGTCGGTCGTGCCCACTGGAATATAGTGCGATAAAGGCAGTTTTTTTACGCCTTTGAGTTGGCCGTTATGGGCAAAAGTCCAATACTTCCCCCAGAGTTCACGGGTAAACGGGTGTGTGTTTTCAAGAGCAATTCTACCTGCATTGGCTTGTCGTATGTGTCCGACAACGATATTGCTCTTGATAGGGTAACGACAGACCAGCTCGGCAATTTCCGAATTGCAGCTTGGGTTAGGGTCTCGAAATTCACGAAGACCTTTCCCTTCATAGAAAGCAATGCCCCAGCCATCACGGTGAGGGCCGGTGTTACCACCGCGCTGCATCAAACCACTGAAACTGAAGACGATGTCAGTGGGCGTATTGGCACTCATTCCAAGGAGTTCACACATGGGTTAACAGCTCTAAATACTGGGTTCGGTACGTTGTTTATGCGATGTTTTATTGCCACTTTTTGGTGATTTATCACCTTTTTTTGGGGCTGAGCTAGTTTTTTTAACGGGTAAAATCAGAGCAACGATTATTGCTATACCGGCTGCAATCGCCGCTATTTGGCCGCTTCTCCACATGGTATCAACACCAATGCCTAAACCATCGTAAAGGCTGATAACAGCTGCCGGCGCAAGGAAATGCTCATCAGTGTTAACGTACCAGGGCACATAGACCAAAGCAGTAGCAACCAACATGACGATGCGCCGCAACCTGGGCCACCAGCGTCGAACAATAAACCATAAACTGATCAAACATCCGGTCGCACCCACCAGATAGGTAATCCAGCCCCACATATATTGAGCTTCAGTCATTCATTCTCCATTAAAAGCAGAAGATGAAATCGAGCCGAAAGCCTTTGCCGTTAGAGAGCGCAGGTAACAGGCTAAAATTCAGTGCTTGTCTATATTAAGTACCCAACCATATGAAACCATATTTTCTGGCTTAGTGGTCAGCCACTCTACTGCGTTACATCTGCGATTACATAGCTACGGCTATGCTCACTCCGATGTGCCTTGCATAGTAACTAACCACTAAGCCAGAAATATTCGATTTCATATGATCGGGTACTTAGTTATCCGCCAAGGATGCATTTTGCATCATTCGAGCAATGATTGAAATCTATCGCGCAGGCTCTGTTTGCGTTTTGGATTATCCGTCTTTGGATATCAGCGTTAGGCTATGAAGAACATCAAGAATAAGTGCTGGAGTAAGCATGTTATTAAGTGTCGGAAATTTTCAGGACTGGTTGGGTCTTTTCGTTTTGTTGGGCAGCTGGGTTGGCTATACCTGTTATTCACATTGTCGGTCCCGGTCCTCAAGCTGTTTATCCAGTGTGCTGGCGCAGTATCGAGAAGAATGGATGATTCGGGTTATTGCTCGTGAAAACAGAACGTCTGATGCCAGTTTGATCAGTAGTCTGCGCGCCAGTGTCAGCTTTTTTGCATCCACCTCTTTGCTCGTTGTCGCAGGTTTGATAACCGGTATTGCTGCATCAGAACAGGCGGTCAGTGTGATATCTACTATTCCTTTTGTGAGGACCACAACGCAGGAATTGTGGGAGCTGAAAATGCTGGTCATGATCATTATATTTATTTACTCATTCTTTGAATTCACCTGGAGCCTCAGGCTCTATAACTTCGCATGTGTTCTGATGGGCAATGCGCCGTTTCTTAACGAGGTCGTGGGTAAGGAAGCGGAGCAGGAAGATTATGGTAAGACCGCGGGTTACATTATGACCTTGGCTGCGAGCCACTTTAACTTTGGTCTGCGTGCGTACTATTTTGCACTGGCGACGCTGAGCTGGTTTATCGACCCCCGGTTATGGATGGGAACCATTATTCTGGTGACGGCCATCCTCTACAGTCGTGAGTTTCACTCCAAAGTATTGAGTGTCTTAGAGGGCTACGATTTACCGCCAAAGCTGTCGTAAGCGCATTGTTATGAGATACATTTTTTCATGGAGGGTTGAAATACCATTTCATGCCCACATTTTAGTATCACTCTCAACACCCATTATTATGAACATACTTTGAGGTTCCAATGACCGTAGAAGCACAAAAAGAGACGTTAGGTTTTCAAACCGAGGTAAAGCAACTGCTGCACCTGATGATTCACTCCCTTTATTCCAATCGTGAGATCTTTCTTCGGGAGTTGATTTCTAATGCCTCTGACGCTGCGGACAAACTGCGCTACGAAGCCCTGAATAACAGTGCACTGCTGGAAAGCGATCCCAATCTGGAAATCCGGGTAGATTTTGATAAAGACGCCAAAACCGTGTCCATTGCCGACAATGGCATTGGTATGAATCGTGACGACGTGATTGCGCACTTGGGCACCATTGCCAAGTCTGGCACCGCAGACTTCCTGCAAAACCTGAGTGGCGATCAGAAAAAAGATTCCCAGCTGATTGGTCAGTTTGGTGTTGGTTTCTATTCTGCCTTTATCGTTGCAGATAAAGTGACCGTAGAAACCCGCAAGGCCGATGCCGACGAAGGGGTTCGCTGGGAGTCTGATGGTTCTGGTGAATTCACCGTTGAACCCCTGGATAAAGAAGGCCGCGGCACCACGATCATTCTTCATCTTAAAGATGACGCAGACGAGTTTGCCGATGGCTGGCGTCTACGCAACATAATTCGCAAATATTCGGATCATATTTCTCTGCCCATCATGATGAAGAAGGAAGCCATGCCTTCCGGTGATGAGGACGAAGCAAAGGATGAAGAGCAAGCGCCTGAGTGGGAAACGGTCAACACCGCCAAAGCTCTGTGGACTCGTTCTCGCAGTGAGATCAGCGACGATGAGTACAACGAATTCTATAAACACATCAGCCACGACCACGTGGCCCCTCTGAAATGGAGCCACAACCGTGTTGAAGGCAAACTGGAATACAACAGCCTGCTGTATATTCCGGCCAAGGCACCGTTTGACCTTTATAACCGAGACATGCAAAAAGGTCTGAAGCTGTATGTTCAGCGCGTATACATTATGGATCAGGCAGAAGAGTTTCTGCCGATGTATCTGCGTTTCATTAAGGGTGTGGTGGATTCCAACAATCTGTCTTTGAACGTATCCCGTGAAATTCTTCAGAAAGACCCGGCTGTTGACAGCATGAAAAGCGCTCTGACCAAACGAGTGCTGGATATGCTGGATAAAATGGCCAAAAAAGAACCAGAAGCTTACAGCTCGTTCTGGAAAGAGTTTGGTCAGGTACTGAAAGAAGGTCCTGCTGAAGATCACGCCAACCGTGAGCGTATTGCCAAGCTGCTTCGCTTTACAACCACCGAAAGTGCTGGAACCGATCAGGATCAGTCTCTGGAAGGTTATCTTTCCCGTATGAAGGAAGGGCAGGATAAAATCTATTACATCAGTGCAGAAACACCCAAAGCGGCGGCAAACAGTCCGCACCTTGAAGTTTTCCGCAAGAAAGGGCTGGAAGTTCTTCTTCTGTCCGACCGTGTCGATGAGTGGCTGATGTCTCACCTGTTTGAGTTTGATGGTAAGTCATTTGTTGATATTGGCCGTGGCGATCTGGATCTTGGCAAGCTTGACAGTGAAGACGACAAGAAAGCTCAGGAAGAATCTGCCAAAGCTAATGAAGATCTGATGAAGCGGATTAAAGACGTGCTTGGGGCGGATGTGGAAGACGTTCGTGTTACTCATCGTCTTACCGACTCTCCAGCGTGCCTCGTCGTGGGTGATAACGATATGGGGCTGCAGATGCGCCGGATTATGGAAGCCGCTGGCCAGGCGATGCCAGAATCCAAGCCGATCTTTGAAATTAACCCTGAGCACCCATTGGTGAAGCGTCTGGATAATGAATCTGATGAAGATCGTTTTGGTGATCTGACCCGAGTGGTGTTTGATCAGGCCAATCTAGCGGCGGGTGGTCAATTAGATGATCCGGGCTCATATGTACAGAGATTGAACAAACTGTTGTTAGAAATAGCGGGTTAACCTCTCTATTGCATTCATCATAAAAAAACCGGAGCCATGAGCTCCGGTTTTTTTTATGAGTTTTATTTAGCATTGTCCTGTTTAGGTTTTGCCGACTGAGCTGGGGGAGTGGGCTTGTAGATTATTCCATTTTCTGGGGCATCGTAAAATTCTGTCGGTGGTGGTGGGAGGAGGAGGTCACGACTACGCTTTTCTTCTATTGTAAGAGTCTCTTCATCTATACGGGCCAATTCTTCATCTATACGGGCCAATTCATCAGCTTTATTATGGCTACGTATATCATCTGCAAATTTCTCACGATCGGAAATAAAATTTGGTGCTGTTTGTCGTATTTTTGGTGGCGGCGCCTTTCTCTTCTTTTTAGGGGTAGATTCTGAAGAAACCTCGTCCGAGGTTCCTGTTTTCTTTATTGTATGTTTGCTGTCAAGATGCTTGAAAGTCTTGAGTCTTTCTATAGGCGTAAGTTGAGTTTCAGGGCTAAGAGGTGGAGATGGTTTTTGGTTCTTTGATGACTCAGCAGGGATACTTTCTTGTTCATAATGAGGAACTTTTTCTTGCTGTTCCATTCTATCTCGGTTCGTTTTCACAGCGTCGTCGATCCATAAATTTGGTTGCTGTTTCTTTGTCTTTCTGGAAAAAATAATAATTTCTTCCGGTGTGTTGTTGTTTTTCCAAGATAATAAGGAATTGATTACACTGCCTATTATTTTGAGCAGACGATTCTTGCTTTTTGCTGGTTTTTTAGCTTCATCTGGTAGCGAACTTGTACGCACATATCGAGGGGGATCTTGTGGGATTCTTGAGGGCATAATGCACATCCTTGTTTTTAATTTAAGTAAACTTGTGCGAATTTAGAGTAAGTATAGTGACCGGAGCTGATGGCTTGATCATCGAAATGTTAATAGATCAAAACAATTGAAAAAGAAGTTCAGTATCATTAGCTGAAGGTTGTAAATAAGTTGGGTTGCGCTCAAGTTATATTGAAATTGAGTATCTTGATTGTCCATTAACTTATTAAAATTTAAATAATTATTGTTAGGTTAGTGCGCATTGATTAGCAGAGAAATAAGCTGGTTGCAAGGGTGGCATTTCCTTGACATGAGAAAGTGTTTGCTCTCATGTCAAGGCCTGAATTCTCAGGAAACCATCATTTTAATTGGTTGGGCTTTGGCATAAATAGCCAGCCCACCCAGAGATGTCTCACGGTATTTAGCCTGCAGATCCAAACCCGTTCGATACATGGTTTCAATACAGCTATCCAGAGACACAGCGTGTTCGCCATCGCCACGCATGGCCAGGCGTGATGCGGTTATGGCTTTGATCGCCGCCATACCATTTCGCTCAATACATGGAATTTGAACTAACCCGGCAATCGGGTCACAGGTCATGCCCAAATGGTGTTCCATGCCAATCTCGGCAGCGTTTTCCACTTGCTCCATGGTGGCGCCTTGAACGGCAGCAAGGGCTGCCGCTGCCATAGAACATGCAGAACCCACTTCAGCCTGACAACCGGCTTCAGCACCCGAAATAGAAGCGTTCATTTTGATCAGTGCGCCAATAGCGGCAGCCGTCGCAATAAAATCACGAACCCCTTGCTGGTTATTACGGGAAATAAAGCGAGTGTAATATGCCAGAGTTGCAGGAATTACACCGGCTGCACCATTGGTTGGCGCCGTAACCACACGGCCACCGCAGGCGTTTATATGGACAGCCAAGGCTAATGACATACTGGAGAAGGTAGTTCGAGCTAATTGCCGCTTAAGCAGCAAAAAGAACGGCGCACTACACTAGCTATGCTTCCGTCGTTGCGCCTTGTCCAGTACCTGCTCAATAAGCCAGAAATATTCGACTCCATATGAGCGGGTACTTATGGGGTTACCCAAAACCACATCCTCTTTATGCCTGGGTTAGATCAGAAAAGCTCATAAACCAAAACTCACTTGAAACCATCGGTTTTATTTTGGTTTTGGCTTAACCGGTTTTCTGAGCACCTCTTCCTCCTCGTCAAGAGACGTCTTGGTATGGAGTCTGTCGGCTAACTCGACTGGTTTTTGGTTAATCTGCACGCAGAAGGCTTTGACATTCTTCACCAGTTCATCTTGGGTGCTATGACAATAATGATAAGTTACCTCCTCTCTCAACCAACGCCAAAGAGCCTCAACTGGCATAAAATCAGGACTGTACGGAGGTAGCCAGACTAGCTCTATTTTTAGATTTTTTGCAGCCTTGCAGACGTCAAATGACCGATGATAGGACGCACCATCCCAAATAACAGTAATTTGTCGTTCAAGATTCTCCTGTCGAATACGCTCCAGAACATTCACAGTATGTTGTGAATTGCCTTTGGGGTATGGCCAAATCCTAACCTGGCCCTCGTTGTAGTAATAAATCCCGTAAAACGTGACTTTGGATAGCCCTGGAGAGCAAGAAGACACAAAGAGTCTACCGCCTTTAGCTGACCACCCACTACCGATATCCGTATCCTGATGAATGTGCGCTTCGTCAATATAAACGATCAGTTTTTCTTGCCTGGTTGCCTGCTGAAGTAACGGCTCAAGCTGCTTCAGATAGTCTGCTCTTTTTTCAGGATCGGCACGATTCAGGAGCTTCTTCGCCTTTTTCCAGGAGATATTATTCCTTTTCAAAACACGGCGAATAGTTTCCCGGGAGCAAGTAAAGCTCCATTTCACCTTGCACCAGTTTACTAACCTTTTAAGAGTCCAGCGAGGGAGTGACGACTTTTCAGCATTTGCAGCGGCTTCAGCCGAACGGTGGATGGCTTGAGTGATGATTGAGGTAACGGTTAGACAAAAGGGGGGTGCCCGCCTGTACGCTTATACTGGAGAGCTTTTGGGCCGAATTCATTATAAGCTTTGATCCATTTCCACAAGGTGTGTGTTGCGCGTTTGGTGCTGAAGGCCACCTGTGAAGCGGATTGCTCACAACAGACTTGATAAAGGGCCATAAAGCGTTCGCGCGTCCTATGGTGAGGTTCTGATAATCCAGATTGATAGAGGCATTCTGGGGATTGATTCCATTTATCGTGTAGGACTTTAAGCATGAATCGAATAGTTATGGCAAAAAATGATCTGTAATTATACGTCTTGAATCGTTTTTCGTTTCATGCTTTGGATCAATTTATCTGCTCATTTAGAACCGTATGTTTCAAATGAGTTTTGGTTTAGACTAATGTTGATCCAGATACTTCGTGGCCAATCACCAACAGTGGGTTGCCTGTTGGGCTGTCCGCTTTATCGATAAACACCATGCCTTCAGGCGACAGGTCACCTGCCAGTTCTGGTTTCTGGTTGATCAGCTACATCAACAGAAAAATCACGATTATGAATATAACGGACATATTCTGGCGCATCAGGTTGGGAGATGTCGTACATAAACAAGCCGCCGGTGCGCTCAAGGCCGATAAATACATAATGTCGTCCATTCATTTCACCGATGGCAAGGGCTTCAGGTTCAGGGCCTTTATCATCACTGCGATTATCACCTTTGGTTTCATCGTCATTGTTGTTGAAGTCGGATTTGAGAATGTCCGCCGTGATGCGCTCAAAATCATCACCAGAATCAAACACAAGATTTCCTGCTTCGTCCCAGATTGAAAACGACCGACCACCATAAGCGTAGAGTTGTTCGAACTGGCCATCATTGTCTGTGTCGCCTAATGTATTGGTGATTTTTAACCGAGCCAGTCCGGCATTATCTTTAGCTTTTGACGCGTTAGGGTGGTTGTTGGACACCTTGATTTTCTTAACGCGAAATTCTTCGGTGAAGGCTAGGCAACCATCCTCTTCGTCGTATTTAAGGCCGCCGGAAGCAAGGCAGTCACTTTTAGATGGGCTGTTATACCAATAGTCCCGGGCATCTCCTTCGTTGGCGGACACGACATAGGTTTTTCCATCCACTTGATAAGAGGCAATGGTGTCTGGCTGATACATGCCATATACGCCCGACCAGGTTTTCAGGTTGACACCACCATCTTTATTGCTGATATCTGTCGTATATTTTCCATAATCTTTATAACCTAGGGGAAAGATCTTGACGACCTCGGCCCGCTCGATATCAATAATGGCCTGGGCGTTGTTTTCCTGCAGGCTGACAAAAGCCATTTTTGAATCTTCGGAAACCGTAATGTATTCGGGCTCCAGGTCTTGAGCGACCGTGGCATTACGCCCAAAAACACGGACTTGGTCGCTGAGTTCATGATGGCGGGAACCGTATTGATTAAAGTCTGAAAACCCTATCTGTGTAACGTTACCAACCGTGCCATTATCGAGGATCTCAATTCGACTGATAGAACCTTCTGGATCCACTTTATAATCTTTAGAAGGCTCACCTTCATTAGCGACAAGCACATACTGTCCATTTGGCGTGAATGTCACCATATCGGGCAGGGCAGAGGTATGAACGTAGTCTTTGTAAGTGACATTGCCCTGATGGTTGATAGTAAACAGAATCACAACCCCCAGTTCCTGTTTGTTGGCAGCTTCGACAGCTACCGCCAGTAAATTATCATGCACCGAAAGACTGTTGGCAGCACCGAGCTCGATGTTTGGTAAATAGCCTTGCAGATCAATACTGCCTCGTTTGGTCAGGTTTGAATCGGTCAGTGGGTTTGCCAGTGCTTCACTGGTTAAACGACTGGCATCCAGAATGTCGACACTTTTGTCTCCAGCATTGACGATAAAGATAGACTGACTGGCGTTGTGCCAGTCGACAATTTCTGCGGCGCCATCAAAGAATGTGCCTGATGCGTAACGTCCGACCGGCTGGATTTCAGGGTGATCGATACTGGCTGATTGTCTATCAACTGCACAGCCCGATAGAGCGAGTGCAGTGACTAGAGGGATGGTTGCGAGTTGTTTTATGATCATTGGGCACCAGGTTTGGAATAGTTAGATGAGAAACCTCTCTTGTTATCACTGCTGTCCGGTTAAAAATCTGGGGAAGAACTGAAGTGCTTGTCTCTGTTGATCTACGGTAAAATAGCGGTTGTCGAGACAGCTATTTTACAGAACAAGAGAGACAGGCATGAAGCATCATAACAGCGTTTTCCAACAGTTACTCAAAACAATCCCACGTCACCAGTTTCAGAAGGTAGTTGATCGACACAATGGG
>NZ_LUTV01000004.1:587743-612612 GCF_001646945.1 Endozoicomonas ascidiicola | reverse complement strand
GCCCAGACCACAACACCCTGCACGTTGTCGTTACAGCAAATAGCCCGAAGAATCAGTCTTAACCTGACCCGTCGGTGCTCTTTGTTGGAATTATTCAGTGATCCGCCGGATAGAATTGAAGCCAATTTACCCCGGAATCAGGGGAGTCTGGAGCTGGTTTATGCTTAACCGGACAGTAGTGTCTTGTTATAGCTTTCGAACATTAAGAAATTGTGACAAGTGTTTCAGGGTATAAGATCGGTTACATAAGCAACTTTGCATCGTCGTATGAATCTGCTTATGATGAATTTTAGCGAAGCCAGCGGATTGGCTTCCTGACATAACAACAATAATAAATTGAGGAAATGGACATGTTCATCCGTAAAGCGCTTGTGTCCGCCATGGGTGGTATTGCTCTTTCGTTTGCTTCGCTGTCTGCCAGCGCCGATAACGTCCTGTTAAAAACACCCATCGCATTCAGTTCCAACTTGCCGGCACTGGGCTCTCCTATTGTCAAAGTGGCGGATCAGTTAAAGCTGATCAGTGGCGGCAGTCTCAAAATGAAAATCTATGAGCCGGGCAAACTGGTGCCACCCTTGCAGATTCTGGATGCCGTTTCATCCGGTAAAGTGAACTCCGGTTATGCCACCGCAGGCTATTGGAAAGGCAAAATGAAAGCCGCGTCCTTATTCTCTTCAGTACCGTTTGGGCCTGAAGCCGGTGAATACATGGCCTGGATGTATTACGGTAATGGTTTGGACTTGTATCAGGAAATGTACGACAGCAATGGCTATAACGTAAAAGTGTTGCCCTGTGCGATTCTTAGCCCAGAAACGTCAGGCTGGTACTCCAAACCGATCAACAAACCAGAAGATCTGAAAGGGCTGAACCTTCGTTATTTTGGCCTTGGCGCTGCGGTGCTGGAAAATCTGGGAGCTGGAACTGTTCAGCTGCCTGGTGGCGAAATCTTCGGTGCGCTTGAAAAGGGTGTGATTGACGGTGCTGAATATTCACAGCCAGCCATCGATAAGCGTCTTGGTTTGCATAAGATTGTAAAATATAACTACTTCCCTGGCTGGCATCAGCAGGCAACCGTCTTTGAACTGCTGATTAATAAAAACACCTGGGCAAAGATGGATCAACAGCAGCAGGCCATTGTTGAAACAACATGTAAGGCATCTGTCGCTGATTCCATTGCTGAAGGTGAAGCCAGCCAGCATGCAGAAATGAAGACGATGAGAGAGTCCGGTGTCAAGCACATGTACTGGAGCCAGGAGATGCTGGATACCTTCGAAGCATCTTGGAAAGAAGTAGCTGCAGAATATTCAAACGACGATGCGTTCTTTAACAAAGTATGGGCTGACATGAGCGCGTTCAGAAATGGTTATGATCTCTGGGAACGCTATGCATTCCTGCCTCGTAAGTCTCAATAATCCACTGAGAAGTTCCTGCACCGGCCTGTAAGGGTTGGTGCAGTTTTTGATTAAGAGGCTTTAACATGAATGCTGTAACGCCTAATGACAGCGTACTCTCAATGCTGTCCTCCAAAATTGAAAGCTCCGTTAATGCCGTCTGCAAAGTAATCAGCTGGTGCTATCTGATGCTGGTCGCTGCCATTATTGTTCAATTAATTCTTCGAAAGGGCTTTGCCAACGGGCTTATCGCTTTGGAGGAGTTGCAGTGGCATTTATACGCCATTGGTATTTTATTCGGGTTGTCCTATGCCCAGATTCAGAACGCTCATATTCGAGTGGATATTTTCCATCAGCATTTCAATGAAAAAACCAAAGCCATTATTGAAATTGTCGGTTTGTTGCTACTTGCTTTCCCCTTTTTAATGACCATTTTCTGGCACAGTCTGCCCTTCGTATACGACGCCTGGCGGATTGGTGAATCATCCGCATCGCCTTCGGGCTTGCCCATGCGCTGGTTGATCAAGGCGGTGATGCCATTAAGCACGGGCTTGCTGATGGTCACGATGCTGGCGTCATTGTTGAGAAAATTCGATGTACTGATGGGAGGTTCTCAGCATGGACGCTAATACAATGCTGGTAATGGCCATGTTTGGCAGCTTTATTCTGCTGCTGATGTCCGGATATCCCGTGGCCTGGGTGCTAGGCGGTACTGCTATTGCTTTCGCGGGCATTGGTTATTATTCCGATCTGTATTTCGACACCATGACCGGGTTGGATTTCCTGACCCTCGGCCTTCTGGTTAACCGCTTGTACGACATGATGGACAACTGGATTCTGGTGGCTCTGCCTATGTTTATTTTTATGGGCATCATGCTGGATAAATCAGGTTTAGCCGAACGACTGATGAACTCTATGCAGCGGTTGTTGGGGAGAGTTCATGGCGGGCTGGCGATTACCGTGACATTGATCGGCATTATCCTTGCCGCATCCACCGGCATTATCGGGGCATCTGTCGTATTGTTGGCATTGATCTCCCTGCCTGCCATGAAACAGCAGAACTACCATATGCCAACGGCGCTGGGTACTGTCGCCAGTGCAGGTACTTTAGGGATTTTGATTCCACCCAGCATTATGCTGGTGATCATGGCGGATCAATTGGCATTGTCGGTTGGCGATTTGTTCATGGCGGCGGTGTTTCCCGGTTTATTGCTGGCCTGCTTTTATGTGCTTTATATCGTTGGCAAAGGAATGCTCAAGCCAGAGCATATGCCAGTGCCTGATGATGCTGCTAACGTTGGCTGGAAGGAAATTTCCGGGTTGTTTAAAAACATTCTTCCGCCATTGCTGCTGATCGGTATGGTTCTTGGCTCTATTTTTGTGGGTATTGCAACACCGACGGAAGCCAGCGGCATCGGCGCACTTGGTGCGATGTTGTTGACGATCAAGAACGGCAATTTCAATTTCAAGATACTGCAGGAATCCCTTCAGCAGACGTTTAATACCACCGCTTACATCTTTGCCATTTTTATTGGTGCCAGTGCTTTTGCTTTGGTATTGAGAGAGCTTGGTGGTGATGAGTTGATTGAGTCTACATTGGCCTCTCTGCCGTTTGGGCCTTACGGTGTGATTGCACTGATTCTGTTGATGGTCTTTTTTCTGGGGTTCTTTCTGGATTGGATTGAAATTACCCTGATTATTCTTCCTCTGGTAGCCCCGGTTGTCGGGGTCATGGATCTGGGAATAAACGACTTTGGATCATTGGATAATCCGGAATTGCTGTGGTTTGTCATACTGGTGGCGTTGACATTACAGACCTCGTTTTTAACACCCCCGGTGGGTTTTGCGCTGTTCTATCTAAAGGGCGTATGTCCCCCGGAAGTGACCTTAAAGCAGATCTATCAGGGGGTGGTGCCATTTATTGTTCTGCAGCTACTCGCGTTGCTGGTGGTTGGTTTCTGGCCAGAGCTGGTTACCTGGCTACCCTCAGTCGCCTATTAAGTTATTAATAATAAGGTTGAAATCAAGGTTGGATTACTGGGCTGTCCAACCTTGATCGATGCTCCAGGATGAACCGGTAACGCAATCGGCGGCAGGGCTGCACAAATAAATGACCATAGCGGCTATATCTTCTGGCGTGAGCAGTCGTTTAACAGCTGCGTTCTTTAACAGCACATCAGCAATGACTCTGTCTTCAGGCAGGTTGAGCAGGCGGGATTGATCGGCAATCTGGCGCTCTACCAATGGCGTTCTGACATAACCCGGGCAGATAGCATTAGCGGTAATACCAAACTCGCCACCTTCCAGAGCACTGGCTTTGGTAAAGCCGATCAGTCCATGTTTTGCAGTGATGTAGGAAGATTTGAACAACGATGCAACCAGACCGTGGATAGAAGCAATATTAATAATACGTCCCCAGCCTTTTGCTTTCATTGCGGGCCAAACACCGCGGGTTAATAGAAAGGGCGCTGTTAGCATCACTGACTGCATGGTTTGCCAGGTTTCCAGTGGAAAGTCTTCGAGTGGGCAAACGTGTTGAAAACCAGCATTGTTGACCAGAATATCAATGCCATTATGCTGCTCATTGACTGTATTAATTAAATGCTGACAGGCATCCGTATTGGCCAGATCAGCTTGAATAAATTGAATCTCGTCCATTGGGGATGCGGGTTCATTTAGATCAGCGACAATGACACGGTATCCATTGTCACGCAGGGCTTCTGCGGTGGATCGACCAATGCCGCTGACACCGCCAGTGACTAACGCTGTTTTCATGGTAACTCCGGTAACGTCTGTTGGTTCCAGACTTTTTATTGTTTTCAGATGAGTATATTGAACCGAGTGATTGCTGAAAAACAAGATAAAGACAGTAAATCAGGAAAGATAATGAATAAGCCAGTATCCGGTTTTTATCAGGCATTGACTGAACATTTCCCATCAATACGGCTTTTGACGGACCCGGCAAAACTGCTCACGTTTGGGACCGATGCTTCATTCTATCGGTTGGTTCCTGCGTTAGTGGTTCTGGCCGAATCGGAATGGGAAGTTCAGCTCATATTGGCTGAAGCCCATAAACATAAGGTGCCAGTGACGTTTCGAGCGGCTGGCACCAGTCTTTCTGGTCAGGCAATTACCGATTCAGTGTTGGTGATTAGCAATAAAGGCTGGATGGATTTTGAACTGATGAATGGCGGAGAAAAAATTACACTGCAGGCTGGGGTGATTGGTGCGCGAGCCAATAAGGCGCTTGCGCCAATGGGGCGAAAGATCGGCCCTGACCCGGCATCCATAAACACGTGTCGTATTGGCGGCATAGCTGCCAACAACGCCAGTGGTATGTGTTGCGGTGTTGCTCAGAATACCTATCACACGATGGACAGTATTCGCATAATTATGGCAGATGGTACGTTGCTGGATACCGGTAAGCCAGACAGTATTGAGTCATTTAGAGCAAGCCATAAACACTTGCTGGAAAGCATAAAAAATCTCACTGAACGCGTGCGATCTGATCAGGCATTGGTCGATAAAATTCGGCACAAGTACCGGCTAAAAAACACGACAGGTTACAGCATTAATGCCCTGGTGGACTTTGAGGATCCTGTTGATATTCTGGCGCACTTGATGGTGGGTTCTGAAGGCACTCTGGGGTTTATCTCATCGGTCACCTACAACACGGTGCCTGATTATCACCATAAAGCGTCTGCCTTTTTTGTGTTTCCAGATGTTGCAACTTGCTGCAGGGCAGTGACCGTACTGAGTCATGCGCCGGTCTCTTCGGTTGAACTGATTGATTTTCGTGGAATGAAATCGGGTATTGGTAAACCCGGGCTACCACACTTCATTAATGATGATCTCCCAGATTCAACCTGCGCCTTGCTGGTGGAAACACAAGCGGATCACGATCAGGCGCTGAGTCATCAAATAAAAGACATTCATCAGCTATTAATCCACTTTACAGTGCTGGAGCAAGTGGATTTCACCCGTATTCAGTCCGAATATGAAGCGCTCTGGGCGATAAGGAAAGGGTTGTTTCCGGCGGTGGGTGCAGTCAGGGAGAAAGGCACCACGGTCATTATCGAAGACGTTGCTTTTCCTATAAATCTGTTGACGGAAGGTGTGCTGAAACTTCAGGCATTATTTAAAAAATATCGGTACTCAGAAGCCTTAATTTTTGGTCATGCTTTGGAAGGTAATCTCCATTTTGTCTTTACCCAGTCGTTTGAATCCAACGAGGAAGTGCGCCGTTATCAGCAGTTTATGGACGATGTTGCTCAGCTCGTCGCTGTGGAATTTGGTGGTTCATTGAAGGCTGAGCACGGCACAGGTCGCAATATGGCTCCCTATGTTGAGTTGGAGTGGGGGAGTGATGCTTTTAAGATAATGAAGCAAATAAAGCACCTGTTTGATGAACATAATCTACTGAACCCCGGAGTGATTCTGAACGACGACCCTGAAGTGCATATCTCCAACCTCAAACCAATGCCGGTAGCAGACGATCTGATTGATAAATGCATTGAATGCGGATTTTGTGAACCGGCCTGTCCTTCAAAAGATTTAACACTGACGCCGCGAAAACGGATTGTCCTGTGGCGGGAAATCAGCAGGTTACGTCGTGAAGGTTCAACAACACATGATCAAGCTCGGCTGAATGAGCTAGAGAAAGAATACAGCTGGCAGGGGATTGATACCTGCGCAGCCTGTGGTTTATGCAGCCAGTATTGTCCGGTGGATATCAATACCGGAGAACTGACGTTGAAATTGCGAGCGGAGCAAGCGGGCAGTTCTGAAATGGTGGCGAAATGGTGTGCAGATCATTTTGATGGCACGCAAACAGCCGTTCGGGCAGGTTTGATTGCTTCGGATATAACGCAAGCTCTGATTGGCTCGGATTCGATGGTTAGCATTTCCCAAGGGCTGAGAAAGGTGACAGGAAATCGAACGCCTCTGTGGATGGATGCGATGCCAAAGGCGGCCAGTCTCGAATCCTTAGGAATAGTCCCTGAATAACTTCCCGATTTCAGCAGGTACAGGGCATGGCGACATAGTTCCATTTTGGCAAGAATTTATCGAACTGAATGGCCATGTTCTTTTTGAAGTCAGTGGCATATTTACGCCCGGTTTCGAACACTTTGTCGATAATTCTTACAACCACTTTCAGCCCTTTGGTCGTTTCTGTTTTTTCTATGTAGTGCTTTGCCATCTCAACGGATTCCAGAGGAACACCTTTGCAGGCACGGGTGATATGCGGGAATACGCGATGCTCAATAGGGTTGTATTTCGAACAATACGACGGGTAATGAGCGATACGAATTCTCAAGTTCAGCCTGTTTGAAAGTGCCTGCAAATCCTCTTTGAAAAGATACGACGAAGCACTGTTACTGCCACCTCCATCACACAACATCAGCAGGTCGCCAACATTGTTATAGTCCACTTGACCTTGTTCTCGCCACCACAATTCGATGCTTTCGCAAGCAAACTCACTAGTATCGCAACTGGTATTCAGGTGTACTGATGCTTCGTTTTTCCGCACATCATAGATGCCGTGAGGGGTGACTTTTCCGTCACTACTGCTGGGGAAATCATGATCATTCACGATAGTTGGCTCTATCGCATCAGTCACGCCATCACGATAGAATTTACCCAGCAGTTCTTTCTTTTTCGTGTCGATGCTTATCACTGGACATCCGGCATCCAAGTATTCTTGTTTCAGTCTGGCAATATTTTCAAACTGGGCGTTGCGATCGGCGTGCTGCCCCATTGTTCGCTTTTTTTGCGGCTTGCGTCGTCGGTAACCATGATCATGAAGCAGTCGAGAAACGATATTCTTATTGGCTGGAGTTCCCAAATCGGAGAGCTTGCGAGCAATCTGCCGACGAGACAGGTTCGTCCATTTTACGTCGTGCCGCATCGGGTCCCCAGCAGTATGGTTACGGAGTATGGTGAGAAAGTTTTCAGTCAGCTGGGGACTTTTCTCAATCAGCGGTGTGCGTCCGCCCCTTTTTTTCGCTGATGATCAGCGTTCAGATGTTCTGATTCCAGCTCAGCGATACCTCGACGAATCGTTTTCGGGTCACAAGCCAGTAACTGAGAAATGAATTCGATGCCACCATGCCCAAGCTTTATCGCTTCAATCGCAGCATAGCGACGACGATCCCTCTCGTTGAGTGACTGATAAAACCGAACCATTTGAACCTCTACTGTCGTCGAATAACTGCCCAAGATGACCTCCTGCACTCATGCGGAGCAATTATCGACGATTCCTGATCTCTTGAAAATAGGGAAGTTAATTGGGGACTATTCCTTAGTCACCAATACTGAAACGCTTCAAGATGTAAACAGCCCCAAAGTCGTTTATTTCCCCAGTTGTGCCAGTCGGAACTTGGCACCTGCACACGGAGATTTTGAACAGGAACCTCTGGCAGACGTTGTTCAGCGATTACTGAAAAAAGCGGGTTATCAGGTCATTATTCCTGATGTATTAAACAATCTCTGCTGCGGACAACCGTTTCAATCGAAAGGTTATCCGGATATTGCCCAAGCAAAAGGCGGTCAATTACATCAGGCATTAATGGTGGCTTCTGATAATGGGCGTTGGCCAGTGATTTCCGATACCAGCAGTTGCACGGCTCAACAGAGAGAATCAGAAGGTAATGAGTTTGATGTTTATGATCTGGTGGAGTTTGTCGCCCACCATGTATTGGAGAAGTTGACCATTAACCCGATCAATGAACCGGTCATGGTACATATCCCCTGCAGTTTACAAACGCTTGAGGGGAATGGCGTAGAAAACCTGAAAAAAATCGTCAGTTTTTGTACCAAAAATATGCTTATTCCTGAAGATATCACCTGCTGTGGTTTTGCCGGCGACAAAGGGTTTACAGTGCCAGAGTTGAATGAATCGGCACTGGGATCGCTGAAAAAACAGGTTCCAGAGAATTGCCGGGAAGGTGTTTCCACCAACAGAACCTGTGAGATTGGATTAAGCCATCACAGTGGCATTTCTTATCACTCTGTCGCTTATCTTTTAGACCGCTGCACAATGACTAACTGAACTCAGTGACCCTCAAGTTGTGCGCTGATAGACTTTCACCCACAACAACAAAAATGCAGGGGATAATAATGTTTCGAACTGTTCTGGTCAGTGGTGGCTCCAGTGGTATAGGTCTTGATCTGGCAAAAGCTTATGCTGCAAAAGGTTGCAACATTATTTTGCTGGCTCGAAACACAGAAAAACTCAGTACAGCAAAAGATCAGTGTCGTCAGTTGGCGCTGAATGAGCAGCAAAAAATACTCACCTTCTCCGTTGATGTTGCGAATAAAGTACAGTTGCAAGGCTGTGTTGACGCTATTCAGCAAGAAGTTATCATGCCTGATTTGTTAATCCTCAGTGCCGGAATTCTGCAAAGCATACGATTTCTGGATCAGAGCGATGAAGATTTTGAGCGTATTCTGAATACAAATGTTCTTGGCAGCAGAGCGGTTGCCAAAGCATTTCTACCGGAGATGGTTTCACAGAAGTCTGGTCATGTCTGCTTTGTCGGTTCGCTGGCCAGCACAGTGTCAACCTATGGTTACAGTGCCTATAGTGCGTCCAAGTTTGCGGTGCTGGGTATGGCTGGCGCTTTACGACAGGAGTTGCACGGTCACGGTATTGCGGTGTCAGTGCTTTGCCCGCCAGAAGTGGATACCCCAATGGTAGCCGCAGAGCGGGATCATGTGTTACCGGAAACCCGCTTTATCAAAGACATTGGTGGGACAATACCAGTAAGTACCGTGACCCGGGCAGCCATGAAGGGCATCAGACGCAAGCAGTATATGATTGTACCGGGCATTATGGGTAAGTTGACGTACATTCAGGCGCGCTTGATGCCAAGAACATTTAACTGGTTTCTACAGCAGATGGTGAAGCTGGCTCCCCGCTTTGCTAAGCGGTGATTTATGTAAAACTACGGTACTGCATCCGGGTTGATGGTATGTCTGACGGTAATGGCCGTAAAGAAGGTGCCTTTGTGAGTGCCTTCAACGATCAAGGCGTTGACAGAATTCTGTTTTCAGGTAGTATTTGCCTCGTCGCGGAGGGATGGCTGAGCGGTTGAAAGCACCGGTCTTGAAAACCGGCGTGGGTTAATAGCCCACCCAGGGTTCGAATCCCTGTCCCTCCGCCATTTCAGCATAGTTTCTGATGCCATCTGCGGCAGAAAGATCATCCTTGGAGGGATGGCTGAGCGGTTGAAAGCACTGGTCTTGAAAACCAGCGTAGGTTAATAGCCTACCCAGGGTTCGAATCCCTGTCCCTCCGCCATATCTAAAATCTTCGTTTTGACAAATCATTATTTTCTGATCTCCGGCATTTAAAATGCACTGTGAAACGGTCGAAAATTTCACACTTGTGAAACTTTGATCTGGAACAATTGCTCAATTAGCTTCTTTTTTTCGTTGCTAAACCAAAACTCATTTGAAACATACGGTTCTAAATGAGCAGATAAATTGATCCAAAGCATGAAACGAAAAACGATTCAAGACGTATAATTACAGATCATTTTTTGCCATAACTATTCGATTCATGCTTAAAGTCCTACACGATAAATGGAATCAATCCCCAGAATGCCTCTATCAATCTGGATTATCAGAACCTCACCATAGGACGCGCGAACGCTTTATGGCCCTTTATCAAGTCTGTTGTGAGCAATCCGCTTCACAGGTGGCCTTCAGCACCAAACGCGCAACACACACCTTGTGGAAATGGATCAAAGCTTATAATGAATTCGGCCCAAAAGCTCTCCAGTATAAGCGTACAGGCGGGCACCCCCCTTTTGTCTAACCGTTACCTCAATCATCACTCAAGCCATCCACCGTTCGGCTGAAGCCGCTGCAAATGCTGAAAAGTCGTCACTCCCTCGCTGGACTCTTAAAAGGTTAGTAAACTGGTGCAAGGTGAAATGGAACTTTACTTGCTCCCGGGAAACTATTCGCCGTGTTTTGAAAAGGAATAATATCTCCTGGAAAAAGGCGAAGAAGCTCCTGAATCGTGCCGATCCTGAAAAAAGAGCAGACTATCTGAAGCAGCTTGAGCCGTTACTTCAGCAGGCAACCAGGCAAGAAAAACTGATCGTTTATATTGACGAAGCGCACATTCATCAGGATACGGATATCGGTAGTGGGTGGTCAGCTAAAGGCGGTAGACTCTTTGTGTCTTCTTGCTCTCCAGGGCTATCCAAAGTCACGTTTTACGGGATTTATTACTACAACGAGGGCCAGGTTAGGATTTGGCCATACCCCAAAGGCAATTCACAACATACTGTGAATGTTCTGGAGCGTATTCGACAGGAGAATCTTGAACGACAAATTACTGTTATTTGGGATGGTGCGTCCTATCATCGGTCATTTGACGTCTGCGAGGCTGCAAAAAATCTAAAAATAGAGCTAGTCTGGCTACCTCCGTACAGTCCTGATTTTATGCCAGTTGAGGCTCTTTGGCGTTGGTTGAGAGAGGAGGTAACTTATCATTATTGTCATAGCACCCAAGATGAACTGGTGAAGAATGTCAAAGCCTTCTGCGTGCAGATTAACCAAAAACCAGTCGAGTTAGCCGACAGACTCCATACCAAGACGTCTCTTGACGAGGAGGAAGAGGTGCTCAGAAAACCGGTTAAGCCAAAACCAAAATAAAACCGATGGTTTCAAGTGAGTTTTGGTTTATAGAAGCGGTTATAGCGGCCGACAGAACAATCGTGCTGTGAAACCAGACCTTTTTTGATCATTTTCCGAAATATCTTATCCATTGTCGTTTAGTACCTCTGCAAATGGGGTTGTCCGTTCGAAATTTCTACTGCGTAAATACATCTGTGTTGTCTTCATCGTATCGTGCCCCAGATTGGTACAGGCGGAATCAGCGCCGAATTTTTCACCCAACATCGTGGCATGAGTGGCACGAATATCGTGTTCATTAAAACTCTCTGAAAGGGGCACCTCTTTCGCTGTTATTGCTTTCTTCATACTCCCTTGCCAGCGATCACTGAAGGTGTTTTTATTGAGTGCCTGCCCATCTGGGCTGCACATAAGGTAATCGCTTTCAACCTCATTGAAGGATCGAATCGTTGCAACAATGGAGCGCAGTGCGTCTGTCCATGGAAATAACAGGCCCTTGCCGGTCTTTCCGGTTCGAATCCGTATTCCATCGTCGAAGAAATGCTTCTTCATATTGAGGTTTAAGATATCTGATTGACGAAGGCCTAGATGTAGCTTCAGATCGGTGTAAGCAGCGATAAAGGGTGATGCGTGTTTTTTGAAAATTTCAATTTCTTCAATGGTTGGGAGCCGGTCTCTCGCTTTGATTTTATGCCGAATGATACCATTCACTGGGTTTTCTTTATCCATCATTCCCCAGACTCGGGCATATTTTAGTGCCTTGCTCAACGTACCGGCCTCCTGGTTTGCCTGATGCTTACTGCTCTTGCCCCGCCGATCCACGTAAGCTTGCACCATAGCGGTCGTTATCTGCTCTGGCTCCATATGTCCAAAACTTTTGCGCAGCCGCTTCAGGTGCCCTTTCTTATCTAGCTGTGTTCGGGCGCCTAAAGCGGGCGTGACTTCTTGTTCATACCGATCGAACAGTTTTTTCATGCCCGTCATCAAGCCAGAATGTTGATCAATTCGATCTAGCAGGTCGGTTAATGCTTTCAGAGCCTGTTCATCATTATTGCTCAATGACACCCAACCGGTAGGTAGCCCCATTTTTTGTAAGGCTGACTTGTGATGAGCAGCCGGACGGAACTGCCACTTATTTCGGTACCAATAAACCCGCTTACACAGTTTTTTTAATTTCGTCATACATACAATCCTTATAGAAAATGCCGGAAAGCACTTCCGGCCTTAAATTTAATAGCACGGTTAGTCAGTCATGCCCGGTTAGTTGTGCAATTTCCTCCCTGTGGTTTTCTCCGGTATACCGTATATATGCCGTATCGATACGGTCTATATACCCTTTTTGGTTGGTGAAATAGGGGTGAACTTGCAACTTCAAATGTCGAATAGCCCCTTCTATGCTCAATCCCAGCGGTGGTAGCTTTTCCAGAAGACGGATGCGGCCGGTCAACTGTTTGCCGTTGGCGGCCGGATCAATTTGCTGAAAATTCAGAATGCTGATCCAGGTATGATCCCGACTGTAATCCAGGAATCCGGCTCCCTTAAGTTCATCCATGGCTGCTGCCAATGCATTGCTGTTCCACTGCAGGTCTGCCAGCGCATAGTCGTATGGCAGTAGGAAAACGCCCAGCGAGTTGCCATGGGGGCAGCTCAGCAGGTACAGCGCGAGATAGCGACCATTCTGGCTGACTTTGCGCAGCATATTGTCATGCCAGATGGTGGGTTTGATCTTTCCGATGATTTTCATAAGCGATCTTCCTTAATGCTTCATCCAGTCTAAATTTGGAGCGGCTGTCACAGCACTCTGGGCATCGTTACCCATCAGTACTTGTTCTGCATGCCGACGGGACACCACGACACTTCCCCGGGCATTCTGTTTTGCACGAATTTTCATGGTCTTCAGTGCCCTGAGCTGGCATTTGGCTTTCTGGTAACCGGTAATGTCCTCAATTTCCTGTTCTGTTAGCAGTAAACTGTCATTCATCGTGAATGCTCCCTGGTCATTAAGACCTAGCCGTTATACACCCTGTGGTAGATCTAAGAAGTTCCCCGATATCCGGTCTTGTGGGTGGGGCAAAAGTGGCAGAATAGAGCCCTGATTTTGGTCTCTAATCATCCAAAGGTTCGAAATACCATCAAATAGAGACCTGTTTTCAACCCATACTTGCCCGAATTTCGGGATTGTCTTGATCAAAATCGATTCAATTTTCGCATCTGGTTCAACGCAGACCTCCGAGCGTCCTTTAACAACCACTGGCTAAAGTGTCTCGCATCCGATTCCGATGAATGGCTGACCAATCGTCGTACGTCACTGTCAGGAATGACTGAAATGTATTCGTCGTTTACCTGCAGGTGAATGCCACTACTGCATAGCTGTTCAAACACTTTCTCTGCATCCGGGTAGCCGAGGGCTTTGATGATGGGTTTTGCTTCGTAATAGACTTCTCCGGTCTGAAGCGACATTACGGCTAGGCGGAATGTCCCGTAGGCTGGGTTTTCAACATTTACAAATACCGTCATACTGTTTCCATCCTTGAAGCTGTTAATGGTTCAGTCAGCGGCAACTGACCGAACAGGTTATTTCAGGGTTGCTTTACCGGGCGGTTTGTTTAACGCCCGCACAGATTGAATGCAGAGTGCCTGCTCCTTTTTCAGGCATAGTGATAGTTTTAGAGCTCATCCGGTGGGCGACGAGCGCCGCATGGGGTACGGCATAATCAAACAGCCACGCTCTCAGTAACTGGGCTTTTGCGTTGTGGGAAAAATAGATCAGTCGTTTAACATCCCGTCCGGAAATACCGGTGACAACGCCATCGGCACCTGAGAACCGGAGGGTGCTATGGCAATGGATGGCCAGTGTCCGGGCTGGGTCTACGTAGTCCAAATTAGCCATAAGGTTGGCTGCCCCGATATACACGCTTTCAGAGGATCTACTGAGAGTCACAATAAACGTGACAATCCCAAAGTCTTCATGTTCCAGATGAATAAATCTCGTCATATCTGTTCCTTGCCCGAAGGCGCTGTTCAGTTTCATCCTTGTTTCAGGAAGGCTGAAATTTATGGTTTACTGCTTTGTATTATTGTTCGATAGAGTGGTTGTTCTTCCTTCCACTTACCCGACGCTACCCGTGTAGCAGCGACATCCAGCTTGCCGCCGCACTCATCAATGGCCAGGAATGTCAGTGCATAGAGATGAGGTTTGCCCCGACCCATCGCCAGCCCCATTCGGGTTTGCACGATAAAACCGTAATGCAGTAACTCATCTCTGGCTCTTTGCTGGGTATCCTTGGAACGCCAACTGCTGTTTCATCACTGACCAGCTCACACAAAGGTCACCGTTGTTTTTTGTTCCTCCTTTCTGGAACCGAATCTGACTCCCCATTTGCACCAGCAGTTTTGCTGCGCTGCCCGATAATTTTTGAAAGTTGGGGCTTTCAATCACGGCGTAGGGAATACTGAAAAAGTTGCCACCCTCCCGTCGGTTTTTGCTTTTTTGACGGTTAAAAGCCATGGTCGTTTACTCCTGACCAGCTACATCGCGCATTCACTGGTAAACGACATCATCCAGCCATAAAGGAATGCGTGATTTTTCATGTAAATAGGTGGGTTTGGGACAGAGTCCCTGCCGGATCAGCCTTTCCAGGGTGGAAGGTGATAGGCCGGTAATGTCCACCACCTTTCCTTTTCTAAGGAAGGTTGGTGGAGAGGGGTGACTTGTCATTAAGCATCCTGCCTTTTCGTTGAAGGTCAGGACATCTTAAGCCTATACAAAAAACGACTTAAAGAAGGAAAAAAAGTAAAAAATTCCATCCAGAATAAAAAAATATAAAATAAATTAGGAAAAATAATTTATTTTATTCTTGACTTTTTTATATGCGCTTTACGGCTTGTGCTTCTAAAGGTATTTTGAAAACTCTTCGGACTCACGGTACTGCTTCATGCCTTGGGCTCTCAGGTTTGAAATAAACTCTTCAGTCATTGCCGCTTTTGCCAGGGATTCGATTTTTGTATCTACATCCTGTGAACTGAATTCATGATTTGGGTATAAAAAAACCGAAGTTAAATGGCTATTTACAGTGACTCCTGCAATCGCTTGCCAGAGAGTAAAATCGATGTATGCAAGAATGCGCCAGCGGATTAATTTATCAATATTGGATGGCCGAACTGGTTTCGTCGGCTTGCTGCTAATGCCGCGTAACTTTTTACCGAACCTTATGTTTAATAGAAAGTCTTCCATTAAGACTTTTTCATCTTGGCTTAGGTCAATGGTGCAATAAAGTACGCTTGGGTTGGTTGTATTCACATCATCAAAACGAAAGTTCTGAAGTTCTGAAAGATCCACGTCATCATTTATTGCTTTTCCTAGTAGTTCTGAAATATCAAACAAGGTTAATGGTTTCACCGTAGCATTATCCATAAATCTGAGCGGTGGATTTGGGTCAACTTTTTTCTGCAAATTCCTCCTAACAAAGCCAAAATCGGCTGGTATTGAAGGTGTTTGACTTATCGCCATGCCTTCATCGTTGGATAAATGTGAACTTGTTAGGGCTGCCGGATACTTAACATTCCTACTATTAATGAGATCTTTGAAGCAGAAAATCTTAGGTATTCTGACTGATGACTATTGATATCTTCATCTGTTGACTTGGAGCCGCACATTGTGACCTTTAAGGGCTTGTGCCGGAGTAGTTTATTTATAATTAGATTCGCGTAAAAACAAGCGCTTTTTGCTGATATATCTTCTTGGTTATGTATATTCAGGCGACTTAGAAGTTCATCCGCCAACGTAATAAGCGATGGCTCTGTTCCAAAATTATAATTTTCAGGATCGAACCAGCTAGCGAACTCTTTCAGTTCATCAAAAGACTGTATTTCTTTATTTTTGTTTTCCATGTTTCCATACTCGACGTGAAATAGCTGCACTGACTAATGTCAGATATCAATAGCCACGATCAATACGTCTATTGCTCAAATCTGATATAAAATGCTTTGCCCGTATACCCCTCACTCCCCCTTTCCGGTAACCTAACCCACAATATTATTTCCACGGGCACACACAGTATCACGGCACCACCAGCCCGCTACCTGCCCCGCAAACGGTTACCTCGATGTCACAAAAACTAACCCTCGAAACTTTGGAAAGCTGGTTATGGGAATCCGCCAACATCATGCGCGGCTCCATCGACAGCTCCGATTTCAAAAACTACATTTTTGGCCTGATCTTCCTGAAGCGGTTGAATGATGTGTTTGAAGAACGCATCGCTGTCATCATGGAAGAAGAAGACTGCAGTCGTGCAGAAGCCATGGAGATCGAGAAAGAGGATGGTGATTACTTTGTGCCCCCCGATGCCCGGTGGGATTACATCGTCCAGCGTACCGAAAATATTGGCGAAGTGATCGATGAAGCCTTTGGCGATATCGAAGCCCGCAACAGCTATCTGGAAGGAGTGCTGACGGCAATTCAGTTTGGTGACAAAAACAAACTGGGGGATGAACTGCTGGCGCGGCTGTTGCGCCACTTCAACCGCTACAACCTTGGCAACCAGAGCCTTTATAAGGCGGATATGCTGGGGGACGCCTACGAATACCTGATCAAACAGTTTGCCGACGATGCCGGTAAAAAGGGCGGTGAATTCTATACCCCGAAACCGGTGGTGCAACTGTTAGTGCGTTTGCTGGACCCGCAGCCCGGCCATACCGTGTATGACCCCACCTTCGGCAGTGGCGGTATGCTGGTGGAGAGTGCTCACCATGTGGCTGAACTGCCCAACGGTAAGATTATGGGGCGCCCGAACGTGGTGCTTTGTGGTCAGGAACGCAACCTGAGCACCTGGGCTATTGGTAAGCTGAATTTATACCTGCACAACATGAGCGCCGACCTGCGCCGGGGCAATACGCTGGTGGAACCGCTGCATCTGGAAGGCGGCTCCGTTCGTGTATTTGATCGGGTTATTGCCAACCCGCCGTTTTCTGCCAAACAGTGGTGGACGCCGTTAGAAACCAACCTGAAAACGAAGGTGGGTAAAAACGGTGAAGAGAAAGAGATTCCGCCCAACTACAAAAAAGAGGTCTACGACAGCCACGGTCGATTTGGTTACGGCATTCCCCCAAGAGGTTATGCCGATCTGGCCTTTGTGCAGCATATGCTGGCCAGTTTGAAAGACGATGGCCGTATGGCGGTGGTGCTGCCCCACGGTGTGCTGTTCCGGGGCGGGGAAGAGGGTAAGATTCGCACCGGCTTGCTGAAAGGTTCCAGCGAACTGCCCGGTGATCGCATCGAAGCGGTGATCGGCTTGCCAGAGGCACTGTTCTACAACACCGGTATTCCTGCCTGCGTGCTGATTCTTAATAAGCAGAAGCCCGCCAGCCTGAAAGATAAGGTGATCTTTATCGATGGCAGCCGTGAATACGCCGAAGGCAAAAACCAGAACTCCCTGCGGGAAAAGGATATTGAGCATATCCATGAGGCGCACAATGCCGCTTTCCATAACAGTGTTGAGGAAGACAAATATTGTCGTCTGGTTGCTATGGATGAGATTTCGGTGAACGATTATAACCTGAACATTGCCCGATATATTGATACCTCGGAAGCGGAGCCTGAAGTGGATATTCCGGCGGTGCTATCTGAACTGGCGGTGATTGGTGGGCAGTTGGCTGAGGTGGATGCGGAGCTTGATGGGTACTTGGCAGAGTTGGGCTTGGTGCTTATTTCCGGTGATGTGGAGATGGTGTGATGGAGGTAGAAATAGAAAGGTATAAAGAAAGCTCTATTGGCATTATTCCTGAAGATTGGGAGTGTAAAACCCTATCTGAGTTATGTAGTCATGTAATGGACGGTACACATTTCACACCAACTTATGTAGAAAAGGGCGTTCCATTTTATAGTGTTGAAAACGTAACCTCTGGAAATTTTAGCCGTACAAAATACGTCTCTGAAGATGCTCATGAACTGATGTGTAGACGTGTGCGACCAGAAAAAGGCGATATACTTATGACTCGCATCGGATCAGTAGGGATGACTCGACTGATTGACTGGGATGTAAATGCAAGCATCTATGTGAGTCTGGCGCTACTTAGAACTAAATCGTCAATAACCCCAGAGTTCTTACAACAGTACTCATGTTCAGAATGGTTTAAGAAAGATATTTTAAGCCGTTCGCTATTGAACGCCACTCCAATGAAAATCAACTTGGGTGAGATTAGATATATTTCTTGTCCAGTACCTCCTCTCCCCGAACAAAAAAAAATCGCCCGTATTCTGTCGTCTGTAGACAGCAAGCTGGCTCTGATCGACCAGCAGATCACCACCACCAAAACCTTGAAAAAAGGGCTGATGCAAAAGCTGTTTTCCCAAGGTGTCGGCACACAGGATGCCGATGGTCAATGGCAGCCGCATACCGAGTTTCAGGATACGGAACTGGGGCGAATTCCGAAGGGATGGGCTATCAGCAAACTTGATGATCTTACAAATCGTGGCAGTGGTCACACGCCAGATAAGCAGCGACCTGACTATTGGGATGGTGGCATCAAGTGGGTTTCTCTTGCTGATTCATCTCGATTGGATAACGGCCTAATTAAAACTACTGACAAAGAGATTTCAGCGCTTGGTATAGCAAAATCATCCGCTGTGTTGCACCCAGAAGGCACTGTGGTTTTATCGAGAGATGCAGGTATTGGTAAAAGCGCAGTCATGGGTGAAGATATGGCGGTAAGTCAGCACTTTATTGCATGGAGCTGTGCGCCAAAGGGTAAGCTTAATAACTGGTATCTGTATTATTTATTACAGCTCTTTAAACCAGAGTTTGAGCGGATAGCTATTGGTTCAACCATTAAAACGATTGGCTTGCCATATTTCAAAAAATTTACGATAGCCCATCCTGTTGACATGAATGAACAAGATGAAATAGCACAGGTGCTTCTGACGGTGGATCGAAAGCTAAGACACCTACAATCCCAAAAATCCCAAACCCAACAACTCAAAAAAGGCCTGATGCAAAAACTGCTTACCGGCCAGATCCGTGTGAAACCAGACCCACAGGACGTGTGATATGGACAGCGATTCCCATTGCCAGAAACCCGGTAACCCGGAGCTGGAAGGCGTAGAAAAGCCAGCCATTGAATGGTTGGTGCAACTGGGCTACACCCACCTCAGTGGTAAGGTAGTTGGTCAGCAACAGACCCACCGACATATGTCGCCCATTCTGGAAACGGTGCTAGCGGAACAGTTGCTGCGGTTTAATCCCTGGATGGCGGGCATCAATGGTGCAACGGGCACTGTGATGCGGGAGTTGCGCCGGTTCTGGCAGGAGAATCTGCTGGAGGCGAACCAGCAGTGTTGGGAGTCGGTGATTCATGGCAGCGATATTCAACTGAAAGATGCCCGTGGTCGTGCCCACAGCGTGCGCTTTTTCGATCAGGCCAATCCTCTGGACAACCAGTTTCATGTGGTGGATCAGTTTGTGGGCACCAACAGCGACGGTGATGAGTTCCGGCCAGATCTGCTGTTGTTTATTAACGGGCTGCCTCTGGCGGTGATCGAGTGCAAGGCCAGCCACGTTAAACTGAGCAAAGGCATCAATCAGCTTCTCACGTATCAGAACAGCCATCCCCGCCATTTTGTGTTTAATCAGGTGTGTGTGGCCATCAACCGGCAGCAGGCTCGATACGGGGCGATTTATACGCCGGAACCCTTCTATTTCCGTTATCGTCTGGAAGACGACGAAGAACGCACAGTACGTAAGTTGCGGGGTAAGGAGCCTACGGAACAGGATCGTCTGCTCTGGGCACTGTTTGAACCCCGTCGTTTTGTGGAGCTGGCCTGTCAGTTTGTGTTGTTTGAGCGGGAAGATGGGCGGGTGATCAAAAAGTTGCCCCGCTATCAGCAGTGGCGCTCGGTTCGCAAAACGCTTGCAAAGCTTACTGTTGAGAATAAGGGCGGTGTCGTCTGGCACACCCAGGGCAGTGGTAAATCCCTGACCATGGCGTATTTAGCCCGTTACCTGCGGGCGGAGTGTGTGGGGCTGAATAACCCCAGCATTCTGGTGCTGACGGATCGCAACGATCTGGATCGGCAGATATTCAACACCTTTACCAATGTGGGGCTGCATCCCATCAAGGCACCGTCTGTTGCTGGTTTGCAACAGATGCTGGGCAATGATTACGGCAGCATTTTTACCACCACGGTGCAGAAGTTTCAGGAGCGCGATGGCCGACCCATCAAAGCCGCTCAGAACGACCCTGAAGAGGAGAGTGCCGACCATCGCAGTCGCATTCGTCGTGTGCAGGAAGGTGGTCAGTACTTTATCTGTGAAGAGGTCAATACCCACTTTGGTAAACGGGATGCCACGGGTGAACCCCTCAAAGCCAATTGGCTGGAAACCCAACGGGAAGCGGTGGATTTTCTGGTGCTCTCCACCAAACCCAATTTCTATGTGCTGGTGGATGAAGCCCACCGCAGTCAGTACGGTTTTCTGGCGGCGTTTATGCGCGCCAGTTTGCCCAATGCCAAGTTTGTCGCCTTTACCGGCACCCCGATTTCCAAAAAGGATAAGGACACCCTGAGCGAGTTTGGCTCCGGCGATTACATCGACACCTACCGGCTGGACGAAGCCGTGGCGGACGGTGCTACGCTGCCCATCAAATACCAGGAAGGGATGACGGCGCTCAACGTCAGCGACAAACTGGATGATGCTTTTGACGATCTGTTTGGTCAGGAAGAAAATGCCCGACAGGCCAAATTGAAACAGATGCTGCTGAAAAAGCGACGGACGGCGGAGAATCGAATTGATGAAAATACCAAACACCTGATTGAGCACTTTTTGTCGTCGGTTAAATCCAGAGGCTTTAAAGGTCTGCTGGTGTGTAATGGCCGTGAGATGGCTGTGCGCTACAAAGACACCCTTGATCGTATGATGGCAGAGCGGGCACAAGCCGGCGAAGAGACGTTTGAGAGCCGGGTAGTGATTTCGTTGGGTGGCATTACCGAAAGCCGCACCGGAGCTGATCAGGTTCAGGAAGCCGCCGCCGTTTATAAACTGGATAAGCCCCTGCAATCCATCGAAGAGCGGGTGCGTGCCGAACAGAAAGCCGGAGTGGAACCGGTGGCTGTGCCCACGGATGAGATTCCTGCGCTGGTGAATACGCTGTTCAAAAAGCCCTACGGAGATGAACGACAGAATGATACCGATGCGCCGGACGGCAAGGGCATCAAGTTCAATAATATTGGCCTGCTGATTGTCTCCGATATGCTGCTCACTGGCTGGGATGCGCCAATCGTCAGCACGTTGTATCTGGACAAACCCCTGAAGGAGCACACCTTGCTGCAGGCCATTGCCCGGGTGAACCGTACCCGCAAAGGCAAAAATGCCGGGTACATCGTGGATTACCACGGCGTGGTTGAGTATCTGGATGAAGCCCTGAAGATTTTCAGCGGTGATGTGCGGCCGGAGCAGATTTGGACGGACATCAACAGCGAACTGCCCAAGTTGGAAGCCGCATTGCAGAAAGTGCTGGATCTGCTGCCTAAAAAATGCGATCTGATGACGCAATCGGAGCTTTATAAGACAGAGGCTGAACAGTTTTTAGACCCGGATATACGACTGGATGTGGTGGATGATTTTCTGGCGGCATTTCGAGAGTTTAATGCCCGCTTGGATAGGGTGCTGCCCGATGAACGGGGCACCCGCTACAAGCCGTTCTTTCAGGTGCTGGTGGCGATAAAAGACGTAGTGCGTATGGCACTGCCTGATGAAACCTATCAAGGGCCGCTGAGCCAGTTGGAATCGGCACTGCTGCAGAAATTGCTGGATGAGTATATCGAAGCGGATGCCGTGCGCAGCCTGGTTGGGCGGGAGGTGTCCATTCTGGATACCGGTGATATGGAACGGTTACGAAAGCTGAAAAGTGTGGGCAGTCAGGCCCTGATAATGAAAAATCAGATTAAACACACCATCGCTGTTGGTCGGCGGAAGAACCCCGGGTTCTTTGGTCAGTTGGAGCAAGAGCTGGAAAAACTGCTGCAGGATGAAAAAGCCAATCGCATCGAGCAGGCTGAGTTTTTGCTGCAACTGGAGTTGTTTTGCCAGCGGGTGCGGGAAAAGGCATCGGGCGGTCAGCAGGCTGGCTTCCAGACTCCGGCGGAAGTGGCGGTTTTCGATTATCTTCAGAGCCAGTTGGGGGAAGATGGCGATACCGCGACAGTCTGGACCAGGGCGCTGTTTGCGGAAACGGAAATCAGCGAGACCATCGCCAGCCCGGTATGGAAAGAGAAGAAAGAGATTCACAAGCCGTTGCAGGCGTTGATCCGCAAAAAGATGAAGGCTCTGGCCGGTTGGGATGTGACCATTGCCAGACAACATTCCGCCGAGCTGCTACACATATTGCTCAATAACTGAATGGTGAATAACTGCATAGGGTTTGTGTCAATGCCGGTGTTTGATTATGGGACGACGACCATTGAATGGGTTTTCCGGGAAGAGCCGACGCTGAAGCAGCACTACATCACGGTGGAGCGGGGGCAGCCGGTGCTGTTGCGGGGCAAGCGTATTAACGACAGTGAGCAGCGGGCACTGATTCGTCAGCGCGCCCGTTGGATTAAGGAGCGAATGGCTGAGGTGAACCGGCCTCTGAAAGATCAGTTTGTGACCGGTAGTCGCCTGCTTTATCGGGGGAAAACCTGGTACTGCGAAGTGCAGTCAGCTCTGGAACTCAGCAAGCCGGTGATTCGTTTTCGCAATAGCCGGTTTTATATTCAGTCTACGGAGGGAAATTATCTTTCACGGTCACTGTTGAAAGCGGCACTGGATGTTTTCTTTCGGGAAAAAGCCAAAGAGAAACTGATGCCCCGGATTCGCCACTGGCAACGGCAGACCGGGTTGCAGGCTTTGTCTTCAGGATTGCATCGGTTTAAGGGGCGTTGGGCCAGTTGCAGTGAAGAGAATGTGCTGGAGTTTCACCCACGCTGCATGGAACTGGCGCCTTCGGTGCTGGATTATGTGATCGTCCATGAGCTGTGCCATACGGTGGAGAAGAGCCATAATAAGGCGTTCTGGAAGTTGGTGGAGCGACACTATCCGGACTGGCAGCGATGCCATGGGGAGATTGAACGGCTGGGGGTGGAGGTGTGATGTTTATAAGGTGATTTGCTCAAACCTGGCAACTGCACCGTGAGTCCAGCAAACCCGGAAGGCTGACCCACCTCTCATGCGCTCTGCCTGATCAATAATGGCTGGCCACCAGCGCACCAGATTTTGAGCTTTATCCCAATACTTTTTCTTCGCCCACTGCTTGTGCAGAAAAAATACGGTAAGACCACTGCGACGAAGGGCTTCTTTTTCTTCATCCCCCTTTTTGAAGCGATCCTGAGAAACAATCACCCACCCTTTTTCAGAGGCCAATGCATTAATCCAGTCGGTATCCAGTGTATCTGCGGGAAACTTGTCTCGAAGGGCATACACTTCAACGCCCTGCTTGATGGTGGACAGTTCGTGCATCGCGTGGGCAAGTGCTGGTGGCAGGTTATGATCAAGGATGAACTTCATTAACCGTGGCAATCCTTTGCTCAAAGAGAATGGCGGAGTTTACTGCGGCAACGTCAACGTCGTACAACGCCGCGACCATTTTGTGATCTTGTTCTTCTGCCAGCCAACTCTGATACAGGGTCTCTGTTCTGATTCCATTATCGGTAACAATCGGCTTACCAAATGAGCGGTTTGGATCGAGAACGACTTTCCTGCTGTTCTTTACGGGGAACCATCGAAGGGCGTTATTGTCACCCTGATCGTACTCAATACCGCTGTACAGTGAGGGTTTGATGATTTTCTTAAAGACATTCTGTTTTTTTACAAGATCAACCAGCCCTTCATCACCGGTTTCTTCTTCTACCGTGGCAAAAATACTCTGCCCATCGGTTTGAAAGCGTTTGCAGGTAAACGGGTAAGGCTGGTGAAAAAACTCTCTTGCGTGTTCTGCAGCGACCCGAATAGCAGGCAGTGGCACACCATAATCCCGAAAGGCATGAACAAAACGGATTTCCAGAAGATCCTGAAAGCTGATGGTTTCTTCCAGCGTAGTTGCAACGTCGGAGTGCCAGAGCGGAGGCTGTTTTACTTTATTGCCAGACTCATAGCCGAAGAGCCAGCGACGAATCTTTCGGGTGGGTATCCCGGTGATGGCAGAAGCTTCAGGGATGCTGTACAGACCAACACCAATGAGTGATGACATTGTATACCCCCCTGAATCTATGTTTGTGTGGTTCGTAAGTAAACATCAGCACGGCTGGAATAACAAGTCAATCGGCCTGATTATTTTTCCATGAACCATGATGCTCCACAGAGTAGGCCTATTAACTGTTTTGAAAGGGTTAGATGATGTTGATTTCATCAAGGGCAAAGGGTTTCTTAACGGTTTCGAAACCGTTACATGATCTTATGGTGAAGTTGCTTTAACCGTTTATAAGGAGGTGCATTTCACTGTGTAGAATTTAGATCTGCATTTAGTCTAAGGGTTAAGTAAGGCGTCCTCAAATATGCCGTTGATAGACTGAAGCAGGTGTGGGGGTATCAAATAGTAGTATGACAGGAATGCCCGAGGGGGACTCAGTCTAGTCTCTTCCAATATGAAATGAGCCTGAAAGTCTCTTCCAATATGAAATGAGCCTGAACGGAGCCCTTGTTTCCAAAATGAAATGAGCCTGTGATTTCTGATCTTTCGTCCAAAATTACTGGATGAAAATCATAATGGACACACGGCTCATCAAATCGCTCCAGCAGGTGGAGGAGCTGCTTCAGGCTACACCGCAGATACAGCCTGGTTGGAAGTCAAAAGACGAGTGCT
>NZ_LUTV01000004.1:583123-585838 GCF_001646945.1 Endozoicomonas ascidiicola | reverse complement strand
ATCTTCAAACTCCAACATTGACTTTCCATGCTGGATAGTGATGAGAACTTGGGTTTCGGAGTTTTTTGAAGAAAGTATCTGGGCAGGCATGGCAGCAAACATAAACGTCAGTAGTCAATTACTAATAGAGTAGATGCTTTTTAAATACTTGCTACATTATTCAGGCTGAGCACCCCATAAAATTCACAAAATCCAGATCACGAAAAACAAACGACAATGCACTTGTTGAATCAAAAAACGGAGCCATCATCAGAAAAATGTTGGGCTATGCTCATATACCGCAACATCATGCTGCAGAAGTGAATGCGTTTAACAAAAATTACCTGACACCTTACATCAATTTTCACCGGCCTTGCTTTTTCCCAGAGACGATAATAGATGAAAAAGGCAAAGAGAGAAAACGTTACCTTTACGAAAACATGATGACACCTTATGAAAAACTGAAATCTTTGCCTGACTGGACGCAATATTTGAAGAAAGGAACTCCGCCGGATGCATTGGAGTCAAAGGCTGAATCMATGAGTGATAACGAGGCTGCCCAGCAACTGCAGTCTGCCAGAGAATCACTGTTTCAAGGCATCTTTAAGCGAAAGGCCTGAAATCATGGGTTTATACTCTTTTCAGGCTCATTTTGGGATTGGAAAATACTGCCATCCCCTGAAAGCATGCAACCAAAGAGCAGTTAGCAGAACGTTGGTACTGCAGTTGGTGATAGCGCTCTGGCTAGAAAGGTTGTATAAAAARCGAGCTCCCGGAGGATTGTTCGATGATCTGAAGTGAGCATGGCAGCCATCTCAAACTTGGTGGTTGGGGATGGTTGCTTTTTAGCTGATTATTCGATTGCTGTTGAACTATTGTGCTTTGAGAACTCTAAAGTCGAGGACTCATGGATAACGACTAAATAATGATCACTTCTTGAAGTCATTGTCTGGCATATTCGAACCAGAGCCCAAACGGAATTGGCCAGAAGAGTTTGACCACTGACATAATATTTATAGAAAAATGCCAGCGGTCATTTCCTGTATAGAATGATGAGGTTGCAGGTGCTAAATGGTTTATCCCACGCATACTCAGATGAAAGGGGTGGATACTAATGACCTTCCTAAAGAGTCACCAGACATCGGATTCTACAATCAAAGGAAAATATCAAGTACCGATCAGGTAGAGGATTATCACAGTAATACCGGCTTATCAAAAGAAAGCAAAGCCTCTTTTCCTGAAAAAAGACTGATGAATAGAAAGAAAACAGTGAGTAACCTCACAACCATTGAAAAACAGAACAGTAGTGACTATAAAAATGGAAGTCTTGAATTCTATAGCATATGCATATTATTAAGCTTTTTAAAATACCATGATCTTATTGGTGAACCGTCCAAAAAATTTTGCTGTAGTTTCGATATGCACCCTGCACACCCCTTCAAGCAGGCGGTAGAGCAGATGAAAACAATCGAAATCACCGATTCATCTCTGGATGGAGTCTATTTGACTTGTGATATTGTCGCCTATTGTACTCAAAATGAGGACGTATATAGGCAGCTCTCTCACCCTTCACTGCTCCTAAGAGGAGCCCCTCAGATTTTGGATCACATGCCCAACCAATTTTTTGAACTGTTGAAACAATGGGGAGAAAAGCAGCCCGAAATGGAATTAGTGAGTCGAAATGTGCATTTTAGTCAGCTGTTGAAAGTCATGCATTTGGATTTTTTAAATCTACTGAACCTGAGCCAGATCAAGCATACAATGTGTGCAACAGAAGGCATCGATATCAATATCGCTATTCAGAACGAATTAACTAAAGCTCCAGAGAAACTAGCTCCCATTGCAAGCGATCTTGGGATAGATAATGATTTTCTTGATACCATAGAAAGTGCATGCAGTGATTTTGTTAGCAATCTGAATGATGAGAACAACAAAAAAGATGCCCTGGCACAATATGACTCTTTCAGAAAAACCAAACCCATTATGAAAATAAGGAAGCTGACCAGTAAACTTGAAGCAGAGGATCGGCCATATGCCCAGATTCGCCCTTCTCAGAAAATTTATAACCTACCGGTAGCTCTGAAATGGGCAGAACTCGAGTTGGAGGTGATGCAAACCCAGGAGGAGATTGTTAATCTGGTTGATATTTCTGGCAAAGCAAAAATGAGTATTGAGAAAGCATTAAAATCAATTGAGAAGAGAATCAATGAAAACTTCCACTCAAATTCACCCTTAGAAACCGATACTGATGATTCATTTAGTGCACTCATAAAAAAATTAAATCAATTTACGGAACAACTATCGGATCATTATAAAAAAGCAAACACTACACTTCGGGAGGCAAAAAAAACTCAACGCCAATACAAAGGCGCAGGTGTTCCACAAAAACTTATTAATGAAATGAAAAATGGTTCGTTGATTTCTATTAAGGAACTTAATACTGTTCAAAAGGCAGCAACAAAAATAATTAGCATGACAAGAACAACTCTTAATGAAGGTGATAAGCAATGTAGGGAAATTCTAACAACCAAAGGGAGTGCTGTCCCCTGAAAAAGCATGAACACATGGAAATGATGAGAAGCTTAACGACTGACTAACAATATCCGGTTTTGCAACATAATCACAAATATAAACCAAAACTCACTTGAAACCATCGGTTTTATTTTGGTTTTGGCTTAACCGGTTTTCTGAGCACCTCTTCCTCCTCGTCAAGAGACGTCTTGGTATGGAGTCTGT
>NZ_LUTV01000004.1:571965-575118 GCF_001646945.1 Endozoicomonas ascidiicola | reverse complement strand
GGGTGACAATCATTTCCATACTGCAGAAATGTCTGTAGGTGTCTCATTGTTCTATCAAATAGTGCTTACGACAATTTTCTGATAATGGATTGTGTCGTATATTCATCGGGAGTGGCTGTGTTGACAGTGATGTGAGCAGTGAATAGTAAAGTGTAAATGCGAGATTGTATCTCGCATTTACACTTTTCGTTCTGATTTATTTGTGACGAAACATTCCTTCCGTTACAAATGGGCGAATTCGCTTCAGCATGTCTTTGAAACAGCCACTGTTACCAGCAACTACCTGATTGTTCTGCATGTAGGTGTGACCACCTTTAAAATCACCAACCAGACCACCGGCTTCCTGAATCATCAGAACGCCCGCCGCCATATCATAGTCCTGCAGGCCAATTTCCCAGAAAGCATCCAGGCGACCAGCAGCCACATAGGCAAGATCGAGAGAAGCAGCACCTGCGCGACGAATACCTAAGGTATCGCCCAGCATGGCGCGCATCATGTTCAGGTAATTGTCGACGTGGTTGATACCTGGCGCCATAAATGGAATACCGGTACCAATAAGAGCGCCTTCAAGCGTTCTGCGGTTACCCACACGAATGCGTTTACTGTTCAGGGTGGCACCATGGCCACGGCTGGCGCAGTATTCTTCTTCATTCATTGGGTCGAGAATAACGGCGTGTTCCAGTCGACCACGATACTGCACAGCGATAGACACTGCGAAGTGAGGAATGCCTTTGATGAAGTTGGTGGTGCCGTCGAGAGGGTCGATGATCCAGAGGTAATCTTTGCCGTCGTCTTTGCCTTCACGAAGGCCACTTTCTTCACCATAGAAACCATGGTTTGGATAGGTTTTGCTCAACGCAGCGATAATGGCTTTTTCAGCAGCCCTGTCCACTTCGGTGACAAAATCGTTACGACTTTTGATTTCGACGTCTACGTGGTCGAGATCCTTGTAGGCACGGGCAATGATATCACCGGCCTGGCGTGCTGCTCGCAGCGCCATACTCACCATAGGTTGCATAGGCTTGATTACATCTGAACTGTAAAAGATCGAATAGAGCTGGATTAATCAGAAAAAGTTTTTCTCATTAATCCTCAAAGTTGGTCGCGCATTCTGACAGGATGACCGCGAAGTTGCAATGGAGTGCTACGCAGGGTGTGTCAGTAATTTTACTGAGTGCTTGGAATCGCTGGTATTTTGGGTACACTGACGGGATATAAGCCTGGCTCGAATTATTGGTTGCTTTTGAACCTTGAGGCTCCTTTGGTTCTTTTGAAAAATCAAACACGCAAGAGATTTCAGCGGTGCTCGACAACATCTCCATAGTATTAGTAAACCCCTCTCATCCGGGCAATATCGGTTCCACAGCCCGTGCTATGAAAACCATGGGGTTAAGTCAGTTGTGTCTTGTGGCTCCCGATGATTTTCCTTCTGGCACGGCAACCGCACTGGCTTCGGGGGCGGATGACATTTTGAGAAATGCCAAAGTGTGTGAAACCCTGGATGAAGCGTTGGCCGATTGCCAGTTTGTGGTGGGAACCAGCGCCCGGGTGCGTGGTGTTTCTCTGCCGTTGGTTGACCCGAGAAGCTGTGCTCAAAGCATTGTGCAAGAAGCTTCAAACAATAAAGTGGCCTTGATTTTTGGTCGTGAAGACAGTGGGCTTTCTAACGAACAATTGCGTCGTTGTCATTTGCAGGTGCATATTCCCACCAATGAAGACTTCAGCTCGTTGAATTTGGGGGCGGCCGTGCAGGTTTTATCTTATGAAATACGGATGGCTGAACTGATAAATAAAGACGCGTTAGAATTACCGACACCGAAAGCTCATGAATTGGCCTCCATGGATGATATGGAGCGTTACTATGACCATCTTTATAGTGTGCTGATGGAAATTGGTTTTCTGGATCACAGCAGTCACGAAAAAATCATGGCCAAAATGCGTCGTTTGTATGGTCGTGTTCGACCCGATCAGGTAGAGCTGGGTATTTTGCGCGGCATTCTTTCTGAAACTCAACGATGTCTGGCGTCGGGCGGCGGGACTCAAAAAATAACAGAATAATCTATTTAAAAGACAATTCAGGCGCTGACCATGTTTGAGAGATTAAAGGAAGACATAAAAACCGTCATGGAGCGGGATCCGGCGGCTAGGGGAACCTTTGAGGTGATCACAACGTATCCGGGGCTGCATGCATTATTGTTGCATCGTGGTGCTCATCGACTCTGGAAGTCAGGCTTCCTCTGGTTGGGGCGAATGCTATCTACCTTCAGCCGGTGGTTGACGGGTATCGAGATTCATCCTGGCGCAACCATTGGTCGCCGCTTTTTTATTGATCACGGCATGGGTGTGGTGGTTGGTGAAACGGCAGTGATTCAGGATGATGTGACTATTTATCATGGGGTAACACTTGGGGGAACGTCTCCTAATAAAGGTAAAGGGCATCCATCCAATCAAGGAAAGCGTCACCCAACCCTCGCTAAGGGTGTTGTGGTGGGAGCTGGCGCAAAGGTACTCGGCCCATTTGTGGTTGGAGAAGGTGCAAGAATAGGCTCCAATGCGGTGGTTGTTCGAGAGGTTCCACCAGGAGCCACAGTGGTGGGTATCCCAGGCCGTATTGTCAAAAAACCTGAAACTTCAGGACAGGATGAAGGTCGTCATGCTAATGCTGGAAAGATGGCTGAGAAAATAGGCTTTGATTCTTATGCTGTGTCATCGGAAATGCCAGATCCAACGGCTCATGCCATCTCTGCCATGCTGGATCATCTTCACGAAGTGGATTCCCGCTTCGAACGGCTATGCAAAGTTCTGGAAGATAATGGGATGAACTGCTGTGTTGGACCTGCTCCTGAATTAAAGGAAGAGGATTTTGCATCGGTGGTGCGAGGCTCTTCAGAAGAAAGGGAAGCGCCTTTGTAACTCTTTCTGTTCTTCTGCTTCATCAAAATGCCCGCTCTAACCCGGATATTTCATAAAACCAAGCAGGTTCCGCCCAATCACTTGATATGATTGGGTCGACAAAAAGAAAGCTTCGGAAGAAGCAAACCGGAACCTGCTATGGCCAAACATACACAAGAAACCCTTTGTTTTCACCCTGTGAACGGTAAAACAGTGCGAGCTGATTTTAACGGTGGAGAACTGTCCTCTGATTTCGGAGCT
>NZ_LUTV01000004.1:445847-565320 GCF_001646945.1 Endozoicomonas ascidiicola | reverse complement strand
TTAAGCCAAAACCAAAATAAAACCGATGGTTTCAAGTGAGTTTTGGTTTAGCTGATCTGATATCGAATAACTGGCAAGTGAAGAAAGGTTCTCGACTTTAGAGTTCTCAAAGCACAATAGTTCAACAGCAATCGAATAATCAGCTAAAAAGCAACCATCCCCAACCACCAAGTTTGAGATGGCTGCCATGCTCACTTCAGATCACAGGGCTTACGCATCAAGTAAGCACTATAGAACTCAATAGTTCCTCAAGCTTGTCATTGTCCCAACCCGCAGCTAACCGTTTCAGTTTTATACTGTCGTTGGTTTCCGTGTCCAGAGTGTGGATATTCAGTGCTATTCGGTTAAGGATCGAGACGTTCTCAATGGCGCAATTATTGGTAGTCTGATTTTTATCTTCACCAAAAGCAACGTCAAGCCTCCAGTGAAGTTTGTTCTCCACCTCCCAGTGCTTACGGGCAATGTCCAGTACCTCTGCAGCACTGAGCTGTTTGCTCATGATGTAATAATGTACCTCCGTAGTGACTTTATTATCAATTTGTCGATCACGCTGTATCATGGCTACTTGCTGTAATCCTTCCCACTTTTTGGCTTCCGTAATTTCAGAGAGGTCTTCCATAACCCAGACCATACGCCGCTCAGTCCGGCCATGTCCTTTTTCCTGCGTTTCTGAATAATTGAAACCAAGGGTCTGTTCCGGGTGCCATTCACATTGTTGCTCAGCTACTTTTTCAATCTGCTTGTGAAGGTTCTCCTGGTTGCCCTTAACTGGAAGCAGATAATCGCCGCCCTGCTCGATGCAGACTTTAACAATCTCTCTCTGGCAGTTGAGTGCGTCTGCAGTGATAACGCAACCCTTTAGATACATAGACCTCAAGAGTTCAGGAACGGCAGTGATTTCATTGGATTTTTCATCAACCTTTCGTTGACAGAGAACCATTCCTGCGCGGGTGCTCCAGGCGCTTACCATATGAATGGCCTTTTTGGATTTACTCCTTGAACCTCGAAGACACTTTCCATCAATGGGGATAACATCCAGTCCATCGCCGGAAAAGTTTCTGAAAGTATCGGAAATCCATCGTGTAAAGCATTCTTGAAAGGCAGTTGGGTCGAGAAGGCAAAAAGTTCGGTAGAAAGTGTCATGAGATGGAATACCGTTGGGTAGTTCCAGAAAAGTAGACAACCAGCCTTTTTTCTTACGGCCAAACTTTGTCATACCCTCCCAAGTCTCAACGCCACAGAGGACAGCACATATGGCGATAATGAGGATATCTATAAAGTTATGTATGCACATTCCTTCACAGCGGGGATCCGGTACAGTATCGATATAGGTAACCAGTGTATTCTGTTGTAGAGTTTRCATAGCGAACATCTCTGAACCGATACACTATCTAAGCGACAGATACAGTATTATTCAAATTGGTTACTGAAAATAATAAGGAACTTTAGTACCTAGTTGATGCGTAAGCCCTGCCGGCTAAAGCCGGCGGGTTAGATTTACGGACTGAAAGTCCGGATACGTGTCCAAGACGCGTTAGTATTCAGTCCTGAAGCTATCATCTACTTTGGGCTCAAAATGATGATCCAGATACTCCTTGATCATCTCTTCAGTCACCTTTCCCGATGTGACACAAAAATAGCCTCTTGCCCAAAAATGCCTTCCCCAGTATCGCTTCTTCAAATCAGGGAAACTTTCAAACAATCTTGTAGACGACCTTCCTTTGACCCTCCTCATTATTTCACTCGGAGCCATATTCGGAGGCGCTGACACAAACAGATGTACATGATCCTAATCACTCCCTTAAGAATCTCTATCTCAAATGCCTGGCACGTTTCTCTTATCAGCTCCCTGGCTCTTAAGCCAACATCTCCCTTGAGCACCTGATACCGGTACTTCGTGACAAACACAAAGTGGTACTGAATATTAAATACTGTKTGACTGCCATACCTGTAGTCCATCGCAGAACCTCTACATCCAGATAACTGCGACAAAATATCATAGCTAAAGCTGACCGGCTAAAGCCGGTGGTTTTAACCTTACGAAAGACTAATAAACGTTATTTTTGCTCATGTCTTTTTTAAGTGAAACTACCTGATGTTGACTACTCTAAGCAGGCTCATATCCCATTTGTACGATTGTTTAATTTAGGGAGGTGCGCAAGATTGTTTAGGGAGAAAGACTCCAATGGTCAGAATTGTGTGTGTTCGTGGTGTATTGGTGTGTGCGGTAGCGTCACTGTTTTGTTCCTACCAGCTTATGATTCAAGGCGCGCCGTCGGTGATGGTGCCTCAGTTGATGAGTGCTTTTCATCTCGACGTTGCCGGTATTGGCTGGCTCACCAGCAGTTATCTGTATTGCTATCTTATCTTCCAGATTCCCGCAGGTTACCTCACAGACCGTATTAACTTAACCGTCTTATTGAGTATTTCTTCAATGCTGATGGCAGCAGCTTGCTATTGGTTTAGTGTGTCAGAATCAGTCTGGTCAGTATTCATATCCCGCTCCCTTATGGGAGTAATTGCCACACCGTGTATTGTTGCCTCCCTGACGCTGGCTTGCCGTTGGATGCGAGAGGATCAGTTCCCGGCAATGGCGGGTATGGTAGAAGCTTTTGCCATGCTGGGCGGAGGGCTTGGGCCGATCGTTCTGCCGAACTTGCTTGATATGTGCGGCTGGCAATGCACCATGAAAATCGTCGCTTTAGTCGGTATTGTTATTTCATTTTTAATTTTGTTGATGGTGAAGAATGCACCGTCATACCCAGTATCGGATTCTGAGACGGATATATCTGGCCGTATTTGTTCCACATTTAAGAAAGGCGAAGACGCTGAGACAGAACCCTTTAATCGAATGGCATACGCTCAATGCTGTATTTTCGGATTTGGATTGTTTTCAATCATTTCAACGTTTGGAGGGCTGTGGGGGATTCCATTTTTTTATGAGCGCTTTCCAGGGCAGGAAGAAGCGGTTGGGGATGTGGTGGGTGTTATGTTTCTGGGGGCTGGTATAGGAGCACCGCTGCTGGGTTGGCTTGCTACCCGGCTGGGCTCTTCCAGCAAGGTGATGATGGGTTCATCGGTCATGTCGGTTCTGCTGTTCTCTGCTTTGATCTTCTGCCCCTTTTCTCTTGGTGTTCTGGGAGTGCTGAGTTTTTTCACCGGCTTCTTCAGTGGTGGCTATATATTGTCATTTTCATTGGCTAAGCATTTTAGTCCAACAAACAGTAAAGGGTTTTATCTGGCAATTATCAATGCATCGATGCTGATAGCTGCCCCTGTGATGCAACCATTAATCGGCCTTGCTTTGGAAGCAAAAGCACCGGATCTGGATACATTGTCAGTACAGGACTTCCAGATAGCATTTTTAGTGCTGATTTTATGCCAGCTGGCCGCCATTATCGTTGCAATCTGCCTCAAAAAACATGAGCGCGCAGCGAAACGTTAACAGAGCCTATGCATTCAGTGAGCTAAAAGTTATCCTACCGCTTTTGAAAATTCACTCTGTGCGCTTTCCGCGGACAGAGTTCATGTCTTTCTGGATTGAGAATGCCGTTACTTAGATTTGAAAAAATCAGCCTGGCCTATGGTGACCAGCCTTTACTGGATCAAGCCGAATTCCAGATTCGCAAAGGAGAAAGGGTCTGTTTGCTTGGTCGTAATGGTGCGGGTAAATCCACCATGATGAAGCTGGTGTCGGGCGCTGTCATTGCTGATGACGGTTCCATGTGGCGCAAACCGGGCTTGAAAGTGGGCGTGTTAAGTCAGGATCTGCCGGATCAGGATGAGAAAAAAGTCTACGATGTGGTGGCTTCCGGTTTGGAAGCGGTGGGTGAGCTGATTAGCCGATATCACAGTTTGTCCATGAACATCCGTACTGATGAAGACATGAAAAAGCTAGAGAAAGTTCAGCAGCAGTTGGAGGCCGCGGATGGCTGGCGTTTAAGTCAGAAGGTCGATACGGTCATCCAAAAGCTGGGCTTGCCGGCAGAAAAGCAGATGAAGGAACTTTCTGGTGGCTGGCGTCGTCGTGTTGAGTTGGCTCGTGCGCTGGTGGGTGAGCCAGACCTTTTGTTGCTGGACGAGCCCACTAACCATCTGGACATTATTGCCATTGATTGGTTGGAAAAACAGTTGAAGGACTTTGGTGGTGCACTGTTGTTCATCACCCACGATCGTTCTTTCCTGCAATCGTTGGCCACGCGCATCATCGAGTTAGATCGTGGTCAGCTGACCAGTTGGGACTGTGATTACAACACCTATCTGGAACGCAAAGCGCACGCTTTAGAAGTGGAAGCAGAGCAGAACGCCCTGTTTGATAAAAAGCTTGCCCAGGAGGAAGTGTGGATTCGTCAGGGCATCAAAGCTCGCCGCACCCGTAACGAAGGTCGGGTTCGTGATCTGAAAAAGTTGCGGGAAGAACGCAGCCAGCGTCGTGAAGTGCAGGGCAATGCCAACTTTGGACTGGAGCAGGGTGACAGCTCCGGTAAGTTAGTGCTTGAAGTGAAGAATGCGTCACAAGCCTTTGATCAAAATACGGTTATCAAAGATTTCAATCTTCGTGTCATGCGTGGTGACAAGATTGGTTTGATCGGTGCTAACGGTGCCGGTAAATCCACATTGCTCAGTATTTTGTTGGGCAATCTTGAGCCGCAAGTTGGCACGGTAAAAATGGGCACCAAGTTAGAAATCGCCTATTTTGATCAGCTGCGCAATCAATTGGATCTTGAGAAAACCGTTATTGATAACGTGGCCGAGGGGCGCGAAAGCATCATGATTAATGGTGCCAGCCGTCATGTGATCAGTTATCTCGGTGATTTCCTGTTTCCAGCCAACCGCTGTCGTGTGCCTGTAAAGGCATTGTCCGGTGGGGAGCGAAATCGATTATTGCTGGCCCGTTTGTTCAGTAAACCTGCCAACCTGTTAGTACTTGATGAACCGACCAACGATCTGGATGTAGAAACTCTTGAATTGTTGGAATCGCTGCTGATGGATTTCCAAGGCACGATTCTACTGGTGAGTCACGACCGAACATTTTTGGATAATGTGGTTTCCAGCACGCTGGTGTTTGAACCAGGTGGTCATATCAGCGAATACGTTGGCGGTTTTGATGACTGGCTGCGGCAGGGTGGTGCTATCAACAAGCTGGTTGCAGAAAGTGGCTCTGCAAAGAAGCAAGGAAAGCCCAGCGAATCGGAAGCAGCGCCAGTGAAAGACAGCGCGCCCGCCAAAAAGAAACTGAGTTACAAGCTTCAGAGAGAGTTGGATGGGTTGCCCGCTGAGATTGAAGCGTTGGAAGCAGAGCTGAATGATCTGGAAACGAAAACAGGTCAGGCTGACTTTTATCAGGGTGATCAGGAGGCTGTGCAACGGGTGCTTAGTCGTCTAGCGGAGTTGAACGAATTGATTGAAGAAAAGATGGAACGTTGGGAAGAGCTCGATAATATGTAAATCAGATCTGAAAAAAAGGGTGTCATTTGACGCCCTTTTTTGTGTGTCTTTCAAGACTGCATTAGCTGTCGTTTTTACCAACCCGAACCGCAAGAACATCACAGTTTGCGCCGTGCAGAACGCTGGTAGAAGTCGATCCTAAAATCAGCGCCAGTCCGTGACGACCATGACTGCCTACTACGATCAAATCCACATCGCTTTCTTCAGCAATACGATGCACTTCCCGCTCTGGGCGTCCGTAAACAACATGCTGTTCACCTTTTTCCAGATTGATCGAGTTTGCCAGATTGGCAATGCGTTCTTTGGCTTGTTCGGTGATCTCGTCCTGAAGGGTGGTTAGATCCAGAGGAATGTCGCTGCCATAGGCAACGCTCAGTGGCTCAACCACGTGTACCAGAGTGAGTCTGGCTTGATGTCTTTCGGCAATGGTCTTGGCCTTGTTGAGTACGTCATCGGACTCATCGGATAGGTCAACCGCAACAAGGATATGCTTGTAGAGGCTCATAAGCTGGTTTCCTTTATGAAATCTTCTCAAGTCTTGGCCTCTCTATTGTAAGGCTTCGTCGTGTTTTATCCATGATTTTCTTTGCATTGGTCAGTAAAAACCATTAAAAGACAATGGTTATCTTTGTGCTGTCTTATTTTTTGTAAAAGAGCGGGTTTCTCTGTCATTTTCTGTTTTTATGCCGGGGCTTCAGGGTTGACTTTGAATCTCTTTTCAAAGAAGGTAGGCATAAATTCAAACACCTGTATGAATTTGCAAGGAAGTAACTGGTTTTGCCAGTGTTAATTCAGGAAGTCATATAGGATCGGAAACACTGCTCTATAAATAGAAAGGCGAGCAGACAGTATCCGATTGCTATAGAGCAATAATAATCAAACATCCGAAAGGAGACGTTCATGATCTACCAGGGCAAGGCGTTCAGGGTTCTGCCTGTGGAAGACGGTATCGCCGAATTGCAGTTCAATCTGGAAGGTGAGTCCGTCAATAAATTCAGTCGCCCGGCGATTGAAGATCTTGCAGCGGCCATTGCAGCGATCAGTGCTGATGGCTCTATCAAAGGGCTGGTTTTGACCAGTGGCAAAGACAGTTTCATTGTCGGTGCCGATATCAACGAATTCGTTCAAACCTTCAAAGAAAGTGATGACGTTCTCTATGCCGGCGTGATGGAAGTGAACAAAATCTTCTCCAGCTTTGAAGATCTGGATATGCCAACCGTTGCCGCCATTAATGGTATTGCACTGGGTGGCGGTTTTGAAATTTCTCTCTGTGCTGACTACCGGGTGTTGTCTACCAACGCCAAGGTTGGTCTGCCAGAAGTCAAACTGGGCATCTATCCAGGTTGGGGCGGTACGGTTCGTCTGCCAAGGGTTATCGGTGCAGACAATGCCGTTGAGTGGATTGCCAGCGGTAAAGAGTTTCGCCCGGATGCTGCACTGAAAGTGGGTGCGGTTGATGCAGTGGTTGCTCCGGAAAAACTGAAAGACTCGGCTGTTGCCCTGATCAAAGATGCATTGGCTGGTGAGCTGGATTATAAAGCTCGTAAGGCTGAGAAGAAGGGTAAACTGACACTGTCTCCTATCGAAAGCATGATGGTGTTCGAAACCACCACTGCTTTTGTTAAGCAACAGGCTGGTCCACACATGCCAGCGCCGGTTGCAGCGGTTAAATCCATCCAGAAGCATGCTTTCCTGGAGCGTGATAAAGCGCTGGAAGTAGAAGCCAAAGGCTTCATCAAACTGGCGAAAACCGATGTCAGCGATGCGCTGGTTAACCTGTTCCTGAATGATCAGAAGCTGAAGAAAAAAGCCAAAGACTCTGCTCATCTGGCTTCAGAAACCAACAAGGCTGCTGTTCTTGGTGCTGGTATTATGGGTGGCGGTATTGCATACCAGTCCGCTCTGAAAGGCACGCCGATCCTGATGAAAGATATTAATCAGGCGGGTATCGATCTGGGTCTGTCCGAAGCCAGCAAATTGCTGTCCAAGCGTGTATCCCGTGGTCGTATGGACGCTGCCAAGATGGGTGGTGTGCTGAACAACATCGTACCAACACTGTCTTACGGTGATTTTGAATCTGTAGACGTTGTTATTGAAGCCGTTGTTGAAAATCCTAAGGTGAAGAAAGCGGTGCTGGCGGACGTTGAAAACTACGTTGCTGACAACGCGGTTCTCACATCAAACACCTCAACCATTTCTATTACTGATCTGGCCAGCGACCTGAAACGTCCTGAACAGTTCTGTGGTATGCACTTCTTCAACCCTGTGCACGCTATGCCACTGGTGGAAGTTATTCGCGGTGAGAAGACCAGCGAAGAAACGGTAGCCACTGTCGTGGAATACGCTCGCAAGATGGGTAAGACACCGGTTGTCGTTAATGACTGCCCGGGCTTCATGGTAAACCGTGTTCTGTTCCCGTATTTCGCTGGCTTTGCTTCACTGCTTCGCGACGGTGCTGACTTTAAGCAGGTTGATAAAGTCATGGAACGTTTCGGTTGGCCAATGGGTCCAGCTTACCTGCTTGACGTAGTGGGCATGGATACCGGTAACCACGCTGAAGGTGTGATGGCTGAAGGTTATCCAGACCGTATGCAGAAAAGCTTCAAGACGGCTATGGACGTTATGTTTGAGAACAAGCGCTTTGGTCAGAAGACAGAAGCCGGCTTCTACAAATATGAGCAAGACAAAAAAGGCAAGCCGAAGAAGGTCGTTGACGAGTCTGTTTACGAGTTGATGGCTGACGTTTGTGCTGAACGTAAAACCTTTGAAGATGACGAAATCATCGCCCGCATGATGGTGCCGCTGTGCATGGAAACCATTCGTGCCCTGGAAGATGGCATTGTTGACTCCGTTGCTGATGCAGATATTTCCCTGATCATGGGTATCGGTTTCCCACTGTTCCGCGGTGGTGCACTGAAATACATCGATACCATGGGTGTTGCCGAGTTTGTGGCCCTGGCGGATAAATACGCCGAGATCAGCCCACTGTACGCGCCAACGGACAGACTGCGGGAAATGGCTCGTAACGGCGAAACATTCTACGGCGCTTAAGTCGCGACCGATGAACCATTTTCAGGGATTATAAAGAGAGAAAATCATGAGCCTGAATCCAAGAGATGCAGTGATTGTTGATTACGGCCGAACCCCAATGGGGCGTTCCAAGGGAGGCATGTACCGCAATGTACGTGCTGATACCCTGTCGGCTGAACTGATTACCGGTGTTTTGAACCGCAATGCGGCGCTAAACCCGGCAGAAGTAGAAGACGTTATTTGGGGTTGTGTCAACCAAACTCTGGAACAGGGCTGGAACATTGCCCGTATGGCTTCGTTGATGACGCCAATTCCTCATACCTCAAGTGCTCAGACGGTCAGCCGTCTATGTGGTTCTTCCATGAGCGCACTGCACACTGCTGCGCAAGCCATTCAAACTGGCAATGGCGATGTGTTTGTTGTAGGTGGTGTTGAGCACATGGGCCACGTTGGCATGATGCACGGTGTGGATCCAAACCCGCGTCTTTCCAAATACGGCGCCAAAGCGGCGGGTATGATGGGACTGACAGCAGAAATGCTGGGCACCATGCACGGTATTACACGTCAGGCGCAGGATGAGTTCGGCGCTCGTTCTCACCAGCGTGCCTGGGCTGCTACGCAAGCGGGAAATTTCAAAGATGAAATTATCCCAATGCAGGGGCACGATGCAGACGGCAATCTTCGTCTGTTTACTCAGGATGAAACCATTCGTCCAGAAACGACAGCGGAAAGTTTGTCTCAGCTGAAGCCAGCCTTTAACCCTAAGGGTTCGGTTACGGCGGGTACCTCTTCACAGATTACCGATGGCGCGTCCTGCATGATCGTGATGTCTGCCCAGCGTGCTCAGGACTTGGGTCTGCAGCCATTGGCTGTGATTCGTTCCATGGCGGTGGCTGGTGTTGATCCGTCCATCATGGGTTACGGTCCTGTACCAAGCACCAAGAAGGCGCTGAAGCGTGCTGGCCTGACCATTGACGACATTGACCATGTAGAGTTGAACGAAGCGTTTGCTGCCCAGGCTCTGCCCGTGTTGAAAGACCTGAAACTCCTCGACAAGATGGATCAGAAGGTCAACCTGAATGGTGGCGCTATTGCTCTTGGCCATCCGTTTGGTTGTTCCGGTGCCCGTATCTCCGGCACTCTGCTGAATGTGATGAAGCAGAATGGCGGCAACATTGGCCTCTCTACCATGTGCGTAGGTTTGGGTCAGGGTATTACAACTGTCTTTGAACGGGTTTAATCCTGTATCAATGATAAAACAGAAGCTGGTTTCAGCTTCTGTTTTTTTATGCACTTAGAAAAGGTAATGCTTTCTATTGTCTTTTCTAAGTACATATCCTTAGTGTTTACGGCCGAGCGTAGCTTGTCAGTAAACCCCTAAGTTTTAGATCATCTTGCCGTTATCGTTTACATGAATTCAGGGCTGACTGGATTGATGACGTGTGTTTTTGCAGCACAGCGATAATTTTTTATACAGTGGGATATAACAGAGAAACTGCGGATCGAAGGCGTTTTCAGCGATGTTTCAGAGTGTTAATTGATCAAGGTTTTGGTAAGTGTTTTCATGGTTTTCCTTGACCGATTATTGACTTCGCCTTATATATTGAAGCAATTTCTATCCCGGCTTTCCTGTTTTGGCTGATGACTTTTTCTGCAAAAACTGGGCATACAGCATAATATGCTGATAACCTGCTCTCAGAATCTGATCAGTCGGAACAATGGAACAGATGACAGGACGTGTAAGGCAGCATGGGTAAATCGCTAGTTATTGTGGAGTCGCCAGCCAAGGCGAAAACCATCAACAAATATTTGGGCAAAGACTATGTTGTCAAATCCAGCGTTGGTCATATAAGAGACCTGCCAACGTCGGGTGGTGCCAAGAAGCCTGTTGATGCAAAAGCCCGAGCGAAAGCCGCGGCCGAATCGAAGAAGCTCCCACCAGAAGAACGGGAGATTCGCAAAAAAGCCAAAGCGCGTAAGCAGCTTATCGAGCGCATGGGCATCGACCCGGACAACAACTGGGAGGCACACTATGAGGTGCTTCCTGGTAAAGAGAAGGTGGTTGATGAACTGACGCGTCTGGCAGAAAATGCCGACACTATTTATCTCGCAACGGATTTGGACCGCGAAGGGGAGGCTATTGCCTGGCACCTTCAGCAGGCCATTGGTGGTAATCCTGATCGCTACCGACGTGTTGTGTTTAACGAGATCACCAAAAAGGCGATTCAGAAAGCCTTTGAAGCACCCGGTGAGTTAAACCAGGATCGTGTGGATGCCCAGCAGGCTCGCCGGTTTCTGGATCGAGTGGTTGGCTACATGGTTTCACCACTGTTGTGGTCGAAAATTGCCCGAGGCTTATCTGCTGGTCGGGTTCAGTCCGTAGCAGTTAAGCTGGTGGTTGATCGTGAGCGTGAAATTCGCAGCTTTATACCGGAAGAATTCTGGGAAGTGTATGTGGATCTGACTACTGCCAAAAAGAACACTGTTCGCTTTCAGGTGGCTAAAGAGAACGGTGAAGCGTTCAGACCCACCAATAAAGCAGCTACTGATAAAGCGCTGGCTGTTCTTGAGAAAGCGGAATACTCCCTGACCAATCGGGAAGATAAGCCTACCAAGAGTAAACCTTCAGCGCCTTTTATTACTTCGACGTTACAACAAGCAGCAAGTACACGACTCGGGTTCAGCGTTAAGAAAACCATGATGATGGCTCAGCGTCTCTATGAGGCAGGCTATATCACCTATATGAGAACCGATTCCACCAACTTGAGTCAGGATGCAGTGGAAAGTGCCCGCACTTACATTGTTGATCAGTACGGTGAGGATTATTGCCCAGAACAGCCAAACCGCTATTCCAGCAAAGAAGGCGCTCAGGAAGCCCACGAAGCGATTCGTCCTTCCAGTGTGACGCAGGAGCCGGGTAGTCTGAAATCCATGGAGAGGGATGCTGAGCGGCTTTATGAGTTGATCTGGCGACAGTTTGTTGCCTGTCAGATGACACCTGCCCAATACCTCAGTACCTCATTGACCATTGATGTGGATGGCTATCAGCTGAAGGCTAAAGGTCGCACCTTGAAGTTTGATGGTTACACCCGTGTTCAAAAAGCAGTGGCTAAAAAAGGTGAAGACCTTATTTTGCCTGCGCTGGACAAAGGTATTGGCTTCGACTTGGATAAACTGGATCCAAAGCAACTGTTTACACGACCACCGGCACGTTTCAGTGAAGCGGCATTGGTTAAGGAGCTGGAGAAACAGGGGATTGGTCGTCCATCTACTTATGCTTCGATTATCTCAACGATTCAGGATCGAGGCTACGTGACTGTCAAGAGTCGTCGATTTTATGCTGAGAAAATGGGCGACATTGTTACGGATCGTCTGGATGAATCTTTCCGTGACCTGATGGATTATCACTTCACTGCTCGCATGGAAGAGCAGTTGGACGATATTGCTGAGTCTGGTAAAAACTGGAAGCAGGTTCTTGACGAGTTTTATGCGGATTTTTCCGAGAAGCTCGCTAAAGCGGAACAAGAAGAAGGTGGCATGCGTGCCAACGAGCCTTCTCTAACAGATATTGAATGTCCGAGTTGCAGTCGTCCAATGATGATTCGTACTGCTTCTACTGGCGTGTTTCTCGGTTGCTCAGGCTATGCGCTCCCCCCGAAGGAGCGTTGCAAGACCACCATTAACCTGGTGCCAGGTGAAGAAGTTGAAGATGTTGATGATGAGTTTGCCGAAGTCAATGCCCTGAGAGCCATGCGTCGTTGTCCAAAATGTGCAACGGCGATGGAAAGCTACCTGATTGATGAAAAGCGCAAGCTTCATGTTTGCGGCAATAATCCTGATTGCTCTGGCTATGAAGTCGAACAGGGTAGCTTTAAGCTGAAAGGCTACGATGGCCCGGTACTTGAGTGTGATAAATGCGGCAGTGAAATGCAGTTGAAGACGGGCCGTTTTGGTAAGTACTTTGGTTGTACCAATGCTGAATGTAAGAATACGCGGAAACTCCTGAAAAATGGCGAAGCGGCGCCACCAAAGATGGATCCGGTGCCTATGCCAGAATTGAGCTGTCTCAAGGTTGAAGACCATTACATCCTCAGAGATGGCGCGTCAGGATTGTTTTTGGCGGCCAGTCAGTTTCCAAAGAACCGGGAAACCCGTGCCCCGTTGGTTGCCGAGCTTTTACCGCATCAGGCGGAGATTGATCCTAAGTACGGTTACTTGATGGACGCACCAAGACAGGATCAGGATGGCAACCCTTCCATTATTCGTTACAGTCGCAAGACTAAGTCTCAATATGTCATGACTGAAATTGAAGGAAAGGCGACCGGTTGGAGCGCTACTTTTGACGAAGGCAAGTGGCACGAGAAGCAAACGAAGAAGCGCAAATCCAGTTAGTGGATGACCAACACACAGGTTAAATAAAAGTAGCAATGCTTTTGTTTAACCTGTTTGGTTACTTTGTATTTGGTGATTTCAGGAGTTGGTTATGACCAATAATTGGCAGGGATATACTAACAAAATGTTGTTCCACTCCCGTTTGCTGTTAGAAGCCTGGGAGAGTGCAGACGATATTGCCAAGCCTGCGTTTCGCGAAGCTTGTCTGAATGCCATGATACAGGCGTATTATTCTCTACTGGCTGAGATAATGACTAATTACCGCCTCCCTGTTCATCAGTTACCAACCCTTGATCAAGCCATTAAAGGCATTCACCAGAAAGGTGAGGTTTCTTCCGAGCTGAAGTATGTTGAGCGTTTAGAGCAACAGGATTCCTGGCTGGCAGCACTGTTGAAAAGCCATGAAGAATGCTCAATGCCCATTGAACGAAAGGGTATCAATCACAATGAAATTCCACTATTCAATGAGAGCTCAATTCGCTATGACCTTCCAGGTAATCTTTTGTCGGCGCTTGAGTCTTTAAAAGAGTTGGTAACTTATAGTCGGAACTTTAGTCTTGAGTGGTAGGTGATGGTGATATATTCAGTGCTTCGCCTTGAAAGCACTGGATGGCTCATGCAAAATGCTTTTCAATATTTATTTGTCCGTTATTTTATCTAAGCACGGGATGTCTATGTCAGCGTCGTTTCTGGAAATTGTAGAATTACCTTCTGGCGAGATTGTTTTGCGCCGAAGTGATGAAGAAGATGCTGAACCACTGGTGACCATGTCATTTTCTCAGGAATTGGTGGATTTCCTGCAGGGAGATCAGTTTGAAATCGCCCGCGTTATGTTAGACGCCTGTATTGAAGAAGTAGGGCGTAAAACTGAGACGGATGCCGGTGAGTATGTTCCGGAAGACCGAGTGCTCCACTAAGTAATTAAATTACCGGTTTCTAATGGCTAATGCATGACATTGGCCTGACCTTGCAGCACATTCGAGCTCGGATAATTCTCTACTGGTTAGTTCATTAACCCAGCTGACGACTGTGTGGCTGGTGCCTGAGGCAAGTGCCTTTTGAGTGAGTTTAAATGGGTCTGCTTTTGCTGAATGATTCAATACCTGTAGACGTTGATTCTTCAGGCCATTCGTTTTCAACCAACTAATAGTGTTTCCCGCCTGTTCGCCAGAGAGTATCAGTGTCAGCCAGCGTTGATCCTGTGGGTCATTTGCTAGATCATTTAATAGGGACTTTAATAGCTTTCCTGATTTGAATAATGAGCCTGAAAGAATCACTTCATCAATTGAGTGAATGCTTTCAGGTTCAGGGAAAGCGTATTGTTTTTTTTCTGCCAGTGATAATAATTGCATGTCTGACTCCTACAACGGCAATACCTGCCTTAGATTAACTATCATACTTCTTTATTTACAGGTGCCAGCCCCCTCAGACATCACATGTCTGTATAAATGAGGAGTAGGCATTTAATGGATCGAAGCGGTATCAATACTGTCGAATAAAAACTCAGTTTTTTTTGTAATTTAGTGTCTAATTACGCCAACACTTAAGCCTTCAATCGCAAAATCATCAACACTGAGATCAACCTCGATGGTATTAAAGTCTTCGTTCTCAGGGTGGAGATAGACCTTGTTTTTAATCTGCTCAAAGCGTTTCACAGTGACTTCATCTTCAATTCTGGCCACTACAATCTGACCGTTAGATGCAGTCGCTGTTTTGTGAACAGCTAATAAATCACCGTCTAAAATGCCAATGTTCTTCATGCTCATTCCTTTAACTCGAAGCATGAAGTTTGCTTTGGGCGAAAAGAAATCGGCATTGATTGAAAGGTGATTTTCAATATGTTCCTGGGCAAGAATTGGGCTACCTGCAGCCACTTGACCTACAATGGGAAGGCCTAGCTGGTCAGAGCCGGGTATGCGGATGCCCCGTGATGCACCAGGCGTGATTTCAATCGCTCCTTTACGGGCAAGAGCTCGCAAATGTTCTTCGGCAGCATTGGGTGACCGAAAGCCAAAAGTTTTCGCAATTTCGGCACGGGTAGGTGGAAAACCTGTTTCTTCTATATAAGAGCGAATCAGGTTTAGTATTTCCGTTTGGCGTTTGGTTAGTTTATACATGATGGTATCTGTTTTTATATACAGTACATGTGATTATATACAGTATTTTTTCGGCTGCAATAGCTGATTCTTCAGCAAACACGATAAACAACCTAAAACCCTGTTGGCATATAGATGCATTACACGAATTCTGACTTGAAGTTTTATGTCTCGAACGGTAGTTTTAAACAAACGTTTACATTGGAGGTATATATAATATGTCACAGCCAGCAACCGTAGACAGGATTCTGGATGCTGCGGAGAAGTTGTTTGCTGAGCACGGATTTGCTGAGACCTCCCTGCGCTCTATAACCAGTAAGGCCGGTGTTAATCTAGCTGCCGTTAATTATCATTTTGGCTCCAAGAAAGCACTGATACAGGCTGTTTTTTCCCGTTTTCTGGATCCGTTTGTCCAGAACCTATCCGGGGCATTGGCAGATTACGAGTCCGGGGAAAAGGAGGTGGATCTGGAGGGTATTCTGCATCTTCTTGTGGATCAGATCATGGCCGTGCAGCCGAGAAAATCACAGGATCTTTCTGTCTGTATGCGACTGATTGGGCTTGCTTATACCCAAGGGCAGGGACACCTTAAAAAATATCTGCGAGAAGTATATGGAGATGTTTTTCAGCAGTACCTTCAATTAATGGTCAAGGCGTGCCCTGAACTTCCGATTGATGATCTTTTCTGGCGCGTGTATTTCATGCTGGGATCTGCTGTGTTTACATTGTCCGGTGCCAATGCGTTGCGTGCTATTGCGGAGAGTGATTATGGTGTTCATCATGATCTTGAAGAAATTATGCGTAAAATGGTGCCGTTTATGGCGGCCGGTCTTCGGGCGCACGTTTAAATATTGTTGTTTGACTGTATTCGTTGAATAGAATGTTGGAGTAAATTCCCTCATGCACATAACGGTCCATGTTGCGACTCAGGAAATGGTGCTCCATGAAGATGATGGCAGTAAGCGACGTTACTTGATTTCGACGGCCAGTAAGGGCACAGGCCAGCAGGAAGGCAGCTGGCAAACCCCTTTGGGCAAGCACATTATCAGGGCGAAAATTGGTGATGGCCTTCCCAGGCACGCCGTTTTTGCTGCGCGTCGATTTACTGGTGAAATATATGATGAAGCACTTAAATCCCAGTATCCTGCGAGAAAAGACTGGATTTTGAGTCGAATTCTCTGGTTGAGCGGTCTTGAACCTGGTTTTAACCGGCTGGGTAGTGTCGATACTATGCGACGATACATCTATATTCATGGTTCTCCGGATACAGCGGAAATGGGTAAACCCGGTTCCCGCGGCTGCATACGGATGCACGGTGATGACATTATCGATTTGTTCGCTCGGATATTATCCGGGACGCCAATTGAGATCTTATCTGCTTAGTGATTATAATCAGCTGTCGTATATTCTTACCGCCAGAGCCTGACACTTGGTTTATAGTAAATACCTGAGTATTTGGCTTACCTTTCAGGTCTTCTTCTCCTATGGATTTTCAGTCCTTGCTTCACGAACCTCTGCCTGAATGGCTGTATGTGCCGGTTATAGCTCTTGTCACCACGGCGATTATCCGTTTTCTGTCTGGCTGGTTATTCAAGGCACTGATTGCTGAAGCCAAAACCACGAATAATATCTGGGACGATGCTCTGTTAATGTCTGGGCAGAAACCAGTTCACCTTTTTATTTGGGTGGCTGGTATTAGTTGGACTATAGAGGAGTGTTGGGAAGGTTCAGCGGGCGAACTGTTTACACGATTTTTGACCTTCAGAGACTTTTTGTTTGTCCTGCTATTTTGCTGGATTTTTATATCCTTTATAAAAACAATGGAGAGCCATTACCTTCAGCTGGCTGGCAAAAAGAAATTTGATCAAACGAGTGTGATTGCCGTGGCAAGGTTATCCATTATTGCCGTTGTGATCGCAGGTATTTTGATTGTTATGCAATCCATGGGCTATAAACTGTCCGGTCTACTTGCCTTCGGCGGTGTGGGTGGTTTGGCGCTTGGTTTTGCGGCAAAAGACATGCTGGCCAATTTTTTTGGTGGCTGGATGATTTATCTGGACAAACCTTTCCGCGTTGGAGACTGGATCAGTTCTCCCGATAAGAATATTGAAGGCACTGTTGAGTATATAGGCTGGCGACAGACCCGGATTCTGACTTTTTCAAGGAGACCACTATACGTACCGAACTCAACCTTCATGAGTATCTCGGTGGAAAACCCATCAAGGATGCAAAATCGAAGAATCAAGCAGATGTTTGGGTTACGTTATGATGATAATACTCTGATCAATCGGATACTTGAGGACATACGAAGCTACTTGGCTGACCATAAGGATGTTGATCAGAGTAAAACCTTAATGGTTAATTTTGTCGGCTTTGGCGGATCCAGTCTTGATTGCAGCTTGTATTGCTTTACACGAACGACTGATTGGGCAAGGTATTTATTAATTCAGGAAATGATCCTGCTTGAAATTTTAATTATTGTTCATCGCCATGGTGGTGATATTGCTTTTCCAACCAGAACACTGGATTTGCCATCTAATCATCAAATGAACCCATCAAGCATGAAAATGGTTAAAGAGGTTGAAGAAAATGCTTTCTGATGGTCTGTACTAACTGTATTTTTAATACTTTTAATCTTCTCTAGGCATGCCCTCGTGAGCCATATGCGTAACTGCTCATTTTTTGGTGGTAAAAACACACTTTCTGAAAATTCTTCATTGATTTTACTGGGCTGCAGAGGCAACGCTGCGAAATCTACCACCAAATTTTGAGCAGTTACCCATATGCATTAATTGTGGGCTGCCACAATAACTCAATCTAGTGTAGTGCGCCGTTCTTTTTGCTGCTTAAGCGGCAATTAGCTCGAACTACCTTCTCCAGTATGTCATTAGCCTTGGCTGTCCATATAAACGGCTTGGGCTTCTCGTTATGTTTTTCGATATATTCCTCTATTGCCTCCACAAGCTCTGGAACACTTTTGAATACCCCTCGACGTAAACGCTGTGTGGTTAAATCTCGGAAAAACCTCTCAACCATGTTCATCCATGAAGCTGATGTCGGTGTAAAGTGAACGTGGAATCGCGGGTGCTTTTCCAGCCACTCTTTTACCTTCGGATGTTTATGAGTTGCGTAGTTATCACAGATAAGATGTAAAGACTTATCTTTTGGGGTTTCCCKATCAATCTGTTTCAAAAACTTCAGCCACTCTGCATGAGTATGCTTTTGCTGGCATTGACCAATAATATTTCCTGTAAGTACGTTCAGTGCTGCAAACAAGGTAGTTGTCCCATGTCGTTTGTAATCATGAGTCATTGTCGCAGCACGTCCCTTTTTCAGAGGTAAGCCCGGCTGTGTGCGATCAAGTGCCTGAACCTGACTTTTTTCATCACAGCACAACACTAGGGCATGTTCTGGAGGAGTCAGATAGAGTCCAACGATATCCTCAAGCTTTTCCACAAACTTTGGATCACGAGAAACTTTGAATGTCTTTTCCAGGTGAGGCTTAAGGCCATGGGCTTTCCATATGCGACGCACGCTTGTCGCACTGATGCCAGCGGCTTCAGCCATAGAGCGAGTGCTCCAGTGAGTAGCATTATCCGGCTTTGTTTGAGTGGTCAAACGAACGATTTCCGTAGCATTAATCTGTTTGTTACGACCACCACGAGGAAGGTCTTTCTCTATTCCCCGAAAACCTTCAGCTACATAACGAACTCGCCAACGGCTTACTTGTCCCCGTTCGATATTTAATGCTTCCGCAATTTCAAGATTGGTTTTTCCATCTGCAGCCAAAAGAATAATTTTAGAACGACGGGCAATGCGTACAGAGCTTTTATTTGACGACGATAGWCGTTTTAGTAGTTTTTGTTCCTGTTCACTCAGGCTTATCTTGGCTGCGACTCTCATAGATAGTATCCGTCCTTAGATGCTCTTACCTATAATGGCACAGCGAGATTATTTATGTTGTATTAAATGCAGCTCACTACACTAGTGGTTATTGGATTAAGGTATATGCCGATTAATTAAGTGATATTTAAAATCATTTTAAGCAATACATGGTTTTTCTACGCTGATTAACAAATAGGATGGCATGGCGAATGCTGGTTTTAAAACGAAGGGAACATGGCTTTACGCTGATCGAGCTGCTGATTACAGTCATTATTATTGCTATCTCAATTTCTCTCGTCACGCCCATTGGTCAAATTGCAGGTAACTGCTCATATTTCCTATGCAGAACCACATAGCAGTAGCTCTGATTTTTCTCTAATCAGATCTGACAAACGCGAAATATCTCCAGTACCCGAAAGCCTGTCCTTTAGGTACCTCGCAAACGACAGCCCATACTGACGGCACGTTTTTTTCAGGCTTGCGAATGTATCCCGACAGCGTTGACCTTGCTCGCTTCGTGTACCTCCGCTGATCTTTCGTCGTTTAACATACTCCCGGATTTGTCGTTCACTCCAGTTGTTGTGCAAAGGTAACCAGGGATGTTCCAGAATCAATAATAGATCGTCCCTAATGACCCGTAGCTTCCCGAGAACACTGCGTAAGTCGTCATAACACGTATGCGTTGATATCCAGTGATTGAAGTCTTGTTCAATCTGATGCTTTTTATGGTCTGTAGGGCTCTGGCAGTATACCTCAATATCATCATAAATCCGCCAGTACTGATCCAGTACCTTGTCACGATCTGCTCGTTCCAGATCGTTTTCGGGAATGAGTTTCGCTAAGGGTCTGCCTGCATGAAACCAGCAGGAGGAATGGGCAAAAACAGTATCAAATTGTCGGGCTCCGTCGCTATGGATCACCATAGACTCCGGAAATCCATGTTGCAGCAATCCGGCCTTGAGAACACCCTCTGTCGCCATACGTCGTTGATTTTTAGAAAGCAGTTTCTGATCATCCAGAAAGGCTTCCCAGCTAGCTTCATTAAGAAAATGTACTTCCCCAAATGATGACAACACGTCAACCCACTTTGCAGCCATCTTCACTTGTTTCATGTAGGCAATGGCGACAGGATTCAGAACATGGCATCTACGTTGCCCCTGCAGCAGAGTCAGGAAATTAATGCGGCTTTTACTCGATGTGCTGGCAAAGAAAGTAAACAGATTATTTTCAATCACCGTACAAACACCATTTTTGCCTCCGTGACGGGCTCCGGTGTCGTCCACTTGTAAAGTGCGGGAGCAGGCAATACCCGTCTCAAGTAACTCATCTTTCTCCTGATGGAAGAGCTCGTTATTCTCCGTCAGAAGATTATTGAGAGAGCCTTCAGAAATAGGGCAACCGTAGTCGTGTAACCAGTCCAGAAGCAGCGGTTGGGTTACACTGCAAGAGTGGTACATTTCAAGTATCAGTGCTTTAAGATTATGACCAAAGCGGTTCTTAACGTGATCAGGCAAAGGGGCAAGGATGGTTTTGCCCTCTGGGGTTTTCCAGTACTCACGCCGGTAAACCGCTGTGACAAATTGCAGGTCGACATCAATGTGTGTGAAATCCTGATAACCACCATTTATCCAGTCGTCTTGCACATCATCAACACGACAAAATGCCTCTTTAACTGTGGAAGGGACTGGCTTAGAAGTTTCTCCCGGCTTTTGTTGTCTGGTGCGTTTGCCTTTTGGCGGTGGGCTGTTACCCGAACCTGATGCAGTCTTGTCCTCATCCTCTGAGTCAGAATCTTTTTTCTGAGGACGAATATTGGGCTTGCCCTTAAGCTTCTTCAGATGCCGTATTTCTGCATGCAATTTGGTGTTTTCAGCAGTTAGTTTCTCGATCTGGACAGCTTGCCTCTCGACTTTTTCGAGAAGGGTTTGTATCTGGAGCAAAAGTTCGCTGACGGATACTTCTGGGGAAAGAGAGGCTGGCAGATTCATGGCGGTGATTATATCGAAGTTTCAGGATATTTCATTGCTCTACGTGTGTTGACTTGCATAGGAATTATGAGCAGTTACAATTGCAGAGCGCTTTCGCCTGGATTATTTTAACCAGAGGGTATATTCCAGCGCGATGCTGGTAAAGAGTGAGGCGATTAAACGATTACAGTTGGTCAGTGCCTGCCTGCCAGTCTAATTCTGGAACCAGTTGCGATGGTGATGCAAACTGGGCAGGTGGTTGGGTTATTTTTGAAAATCCGAATGAATAATGATGATTTGATTGACCCAACTGAAGAAGTGATTCGTGTTTACAACGCTATCGATTCAATCATTGAAATACGTTGGGGCGGTGGAACCCGGTTATCATTTACCTCGGCAGGTGTCCCCGTCGCCAGTGGTGAATTTTCAATGTGCACCTCCACTTCAAGAGCCATCGAAGAAAGGGTTGTCAACGTAACCAGTACAGGTTTGATTACCAAGCAGGTAAGGGGAGCGTGTCCATAAATGGTGGTCAAATTCGATGTTAGCTGATTAGGCTTGGAAATGAGTACTAAAGTTCAGTATCGAACAATTTGAAAGTACTGGTTACTCAGCAAGCTACACTGTATTGAACGATAATTATGCTTGGCTGCTGCAATGAGTGACGGTTTTTTGTCTTTTTACTACCACATTATTTTTGCTTTCTTGCTGTCTGCCATTTTCTTCTATGGCTTTCGGCGGGTATCCATATCACTTCAAAATGACTCGCACGAAAATTTTAGAACGATTGTTATAAAAACAGTTAAGTTGCCTTTGCTGTTATTGCCTTGGTTTCTCTTTTTGTTTTACACAGCGTACGCCTGGCCTGGTGATAAAAGTGATGAGTATTTGAATGTTCTGGATTTGGTTCGCCGGGTTTTCTGGATTCTCTATGTGGGCTGGTTCAGTTGGGAAGTCAGTCTTAATGTCGGTGCAATGCTGCAGGCTTCCAGCGGTAGACTGGCCGAGCAGGTTTCCCATTCAGTGGTTAGCCGCACCATTCAGTTGCTGGCGACTATTGGTATTTTTCTAAATCTCGTTCATGTGTTTGGTTATAGTCTGTCTACTTTGCTCGCTTTTGGTGGAGTGGGCGGCATTATTCTGGGTCTTGCTGCTAAGGACTGGTTGTCCAATTTCTTTGGTGGATTAATGCTAATGCTCGATCGTCCATTTTCAGAAGGCGACTGGATTCGATCGCCAGATCGTTCCATAGAAGGCCACGTTGAAAAGGTAGGCTGGCGATTAACCAAAATCCGTACATTTGATCGTCGTCCGATTTATGTTCCTAATTCAATTTTCAGTGGCATTGTTGTTGAAAACCCGAGTCGAATGCGTAACCGTCGAATGGTAGAAGATTTCTCCCTGTGTTATGAAAATCTCGAAAAAATGCCTCGTATCCTCAAACGGATCGATGAAACGGTTTCTTTGTTATCGGATGTGGACGCTACCGAACCTCACTATGCTGTTTTCATGCGCTACGACGACTCTGGTCTGTTATGTCAGATACGTGCGCACATTACTCGAGTTGATCGAGTGGGCTATTTACAGGTGCAGGAAAAAATACTGCTGATTGTATCTGACATTGTGGCGGAAGAAGGGGCGGCGTTTGCCTACCCCACCCGAAGGATTATCAACGAATAACCAGGCTCCGAGAAAGATATGGAAATCTTAGTAGTAGAAGATGCCCGCGATCAGCGAATGATGCTGACGAGGTTGCTGAAAAAACAAGGCTTTCAGGTTTATGAAGCGGCTGATGGCCGTGAGGCGTTGGTGATGATTCATGATCATCGGGGTATTCGTTTTGTCGTTAGTGATTGGATGATGCCCGGGATGGATGGCATAGAACTGTGCAAGGCTATCCGCGCCACTGATTTTCACCGCTATATCTATTTTGTTCTGTTAACTGGTAACTCCGATGAAGAAGCCGTGGTTGAGGGAATCAATGGCGGGGCAGATGACTTTCTGAAAAAACCGGTTGATTTTAATGAGCTTCAAGCCAGGTTAAATGCCGGCAATCGAATCATTGAATTGAAAGCTGCGTTGGAAGCGAAAATTGACGCCATTGAAACGGACTTAAAATCCGCTGCAGACACTCAGGCACAATTATTATGTGATCCAGCTCAATTAGGGAATGTAGCTTTCAATTGGTATTTTAAACCCAGTCGTTTTCTGGGTGGCGATATGTTTGGCTATCACGAACTGGGCGATGGGCAAATTTGTTTTTATCAACTAGATGTTGCCGGGCATGGCATACCTTCTGCGCTGTTGTCATTCTCTTTAAATCATATTCTCTGTGATGATCAACACGGCAACGTGGTGAAAGAAGTACTGGATACACCCCCGTATGTTAGAGCCAGAGCGCCGGATCAAGTGCTGTCCAGGCTAAACGAGCAATTTCAAGCCAAAGCAGAATCAATGCTGTATTTCAGCATGGCTTATGGGCTGATCAATAATGAGACCGGCGCTGTTTCCATTGCGTTAGCGGGGCATCCGCCTCCCTTGTGGGTTCGTAAAACAAGCGCTTCGATAGAAGTACTTCCGATCGCAGGTGTGCCAATTGGTATGATGCCGGGAATGTGCTACTCAACTGAATCGCTGCAGTTAGCGCCGGGTGATCGGCTGTTCCTCTACTCCGATGGCTTAACAGAATGTGAGAACCGGGAAGGAGAGATGTTTGGCGAAGATCGGTTAAAAAGTATGCTCAAAGAGTCGATCACGAACGACGTGGATTTAGTAGTGAAACATTTTGAAGATAGCATCAGGAACTGGTCGGGCTCAGAGGTATTTGAGGATGACGTGACTTTTTTATTATTGGAATGGAATCCGTAAACGATAACTAACTAACTGGCTGACAATGCAAGGAGTGCACAATGCCGTTTGATACCAAGAGCGAATCCAATCACCTGGTGGTGTCCGTGGATGAGGCGCGTCTGGATGCTTCTATCGCAGAGAACTTTAAAGACTATTTATTCAATCATATTGATCAGGATGCATCGGATATGGTGATCGATTTATCCGTAGTTCGGTTTATGGATAGCAGTGGTCTGGGTGTGCTCGTATCAGCTTTGAAAAAAATGGACGGTAAAAGCAAAATTAAACTGGCTGGAGCTCAACCCGCGGTATTGGATCTGTTTCACCTTACCTCTATGGATAAACTGTTTTCCATTTTACCGACAGTGACTGAGGCGATAGAGGAGAAGTAGTCATGCCAGATGAAACCGGGCATTCGCTAAAGCTGCAAATTGACAGCGAACTTTCAAACACGGCATTGGTCGCCATGGCGGTTCGTGGTCTTTGCACCATGACAACACTTTCACCGGTAGAAGTGAACCGGGTCGAACTGTGTATTGTAGAAATAGTCAACAATGCCATCGAACATGCTTATGACAGTGAAAAAGGGCATAAAGTAGAAGTGGGCGTGGATCTGCTGCAGTCGAAGCTGCAGTTCACCGTCAGTGACTGGGGGAAAAGCCTCGACGAATCCAAGTTAGATGAAAAAGAAGAGTTGGATGTTGATGGTGATAATCCAGCGAGCTGGCTATGCAGTGGTCGAGGGCTGAGTATTGTTCAAAATCTGATGGATCAGATTGATTATCAGTCCGAAGGGGATAAAAATAGTTTTATCATGAGTAAGCAAATCCGGGAGTGATTTGCTTACTCCATCTTTCAAACATCAATTCACTATTGTAATACTGCTTTCTTCATCGTCTGTTTCTTCCGGCTGCCAGGGCGTCAGTTTGAAAATAACACCAATCACTGGGCTATCCATATATTGAATTTCCCGCGTACTACGAATCCTGCGTCTCTGCTCCAGAGGGTAGTTGGCAATGACGCGCATTGGCGGCAGGTTGGCATTTTGGAAAATAACCTGCTCACCAGTCGCTTGTTCCTGGCTATTCGGGTTTTGGTCACCAATTCTCCCTAGAGAGCTGGTGATAAACGTGTCCACAGGTTCCAGCTTTTTTAACCAGAAGTCCGCATCCACATGAAGAAACCGTTCTTCGCTGACAGTGATCGTGCCATCCAGCAACATGGGATCGATACCATCAATCATTGTTGAGATTTCTACTGGTGGCATTTGTTGGCCAGACATCAGCGAGCCGCGCCAGGCCTTTTGTGTGATCACTTCATAACGCCCACTCTTTGCCAGTTTATTGGCTTCTCTCGTCAGTTTCATTTCATTGGCCGGCAGTGAAATAAACGCATTATCCGGGAGTGTCGTCAGAGAGCTGCTGCCGATGTCGAAAGAGGGCGTATAGAAAGGGATTTCACCTTTAAGGGTGATGGTGCCTTCAGGTTTACTGGTGGCGGTTACGTCTGGCCATGCTTCACCACTGCTATCGCTCAAATAGCGAAAGACGATGATGTCTGCCTGATACCATTTTTCTTCAGGCTCAGCAGCCTGAGCCTGAAGGTTGACCAGAGGCAAGCTAAATAACAATGCAGCAGACAGCGCAATAAAGTGGTTTCTACTCATAAATGGTCTCAAGTGGTCTCAAAAAGTTTTCTCTCATTGTGCTGGCTCGCCGAGCAATTGCAGAAGGGATTCTATGGCCTTGAAGCGCTGCTCTGATGTGTCCATGGTTTCACTGTACTTTAAGATGCTACTGCCTTCCAGCCGGAACTGCTGTGCTCTGGATTGTATCAGTTTAATGATGGTCATTGGATCAACCGATGGCTGTTCTTCAAATTCGATACGAGCGTCTTTAGTACCGGCATCGAGTTTCTGGATACCCAGCTTCTGGGCTTTCAGCTTCAGAGACATCTGGCGAAACAGGTGTTTGGCCGGGTCGGGAAGCAGTCCAAACCGATCAATCAGCTCCACTTGAAGGTTTTTTAGTCCTTCATCATTTTTAGCGGCAGCAATGCGCTTATAAAGAATTAATCGGGTATGGACATCGTGAATATAATCTTCTGGCAGCAGGGCTGGCAAACGCAGGTTGACTTCGGTTCCGTGGTTCAGCGGTTTGTCTGGATCCGGTGTTTTACCATCGCGGATTGCTGCAACGGCCCGTTCCAGCATCTCTGTATAGAGGGTAAAACCGACACCAAGAATCTGACCACTTTGACCTTCGCCCAGCAGCTCGCCCGCTCCACGAATCTCCAAATCGTTAGACGCCAGCATAAATCCTGCACCCAGAGTTTGTGCTTCTGAAATGGCTTCCAGTCGCTTCTGGGCATCCTTTGTCATGGCTTTTGGCGAAGGTGTCAGCAGGTAAGCATAAGCCTGATGATGAGAACGTCCAACTCGGCCGCGCAATTGATGCAGCTGCGCCAGACCAAACTTATCCGCCCGGTTGATAACAATGGTGTTGGCGTTAGGGATATCAATACCGGTTTCAATAATTGTGGTGCAGACCAGCACGTTATAACGTTTGTGATAAAAGTCGGACATCACCTGTTCCAACTGCCGTTCGCGCATCTGGCCGTGTCCGGTGATAACGCGAGCTTCTGGTATCAGTTCCTGCAGTTCGCCGGCTATTTTTTCTATGCTTTCTACTTCATTGTGGAGGTAGTAAACCTGCCCACCCCGAAGCAGTTCACGGAGAATGGCTTCTTTCACCAATGGCTGATCGTACTGGCGCACAAAGGTTTTTACGGACAGTCTTTTTGCCGGTGGCGTGGCAATAATGGAAAGATCCCGAATGCCAGACATTGCCATATTCAGTGTTCTTGGAATCGGCGTTGCCGTCAGCGTGAGAATATCGACTTCAGAGCGTAGAGATTTCAGCTTCTCTTTATGACGAACACCAAAGCGATGCTCTTCATCAATGATTAACAAACCAAGCTGTTTAAAGGTGAGATCACCCTGAAGGATTTTGTGAGTGCCGATGACAATATCCACTTTGCCTTCCGCTAAACGTTCCTTCAGTTGATCCACTTGTTTCTGAGATTTAAAGCGGGAAATAACATCAATTTCCACCGGCCAGTCAGCAAAACGATCTCGGAAGCTTTCGTAATGTTGCTGAGCCAGCAGGGTGGTTGGCACCAAAATCGCGACTTGTTTGCCACTTTGCGCCGCTAGAAACGCTGCGCGCATGGCCACTTCGGTTTTACCAAAGCCTACATCGCCGCACACCAGACGATCCATGGGTTTGGGGGCACACATGTCTTTTACAACGGCGGCAATGGCTTGTTGCTGATCGGGCGTTTCTTCAAAAGGGAAGCCTGCAGCAAAGGCAAGATAGTTTTGTTCAGGAGAGTCAAATGCAAACCCGGTTCTGGCTTCACGGCGGGCATAAATGTCCAGTAATTCTGCAGCCGCATCCCGGGCTTTCTCAGCCGCTTTACGCCGGGCTTTGGTCCACTGTTCACTGCCAAGGCGATGCAGTGGCGCCATTTCATCATCAGCACCAGTGTATCGGGAAATAAGATGGAGTGACGCAACCGGAACATAAAGCTTGGCTTCGTTGGCGTATTCCAGCGTCAGGAACTCGGTGGTTTGACCATCCACGTCGAGCGTTTCCAAACCGCGATAACGACCAACACCGTGATCGATATGAACAACAGGAGCACCCATTCGCAGTTCAGTCAGGTTTCGAATAACCTGATCAGGGTCTTGATCTTCACCGCTTTTGCGCCGGCGGGCTTGAACTACTCGCTGCCCAAGAAGTAACGCTTCGGGGATGATGGCGGTTTTAGCATTGCTTAAATAAATCCCGTGTTCCAGCAGACCAATGCTGATCGCAAGTTTGGGGAGCGATTGTTGAAATTCGGTAAAGCTTTCACAGGCGTTCGGAACAATCTGGCTCTGTGCCAGTAACTCCAGTAGTACTTCGCGGCGACCAGCACTTTCTGCCACAAGTAATACATGGTCAACGTCATCAATAAGGGCTTTTAGCTGACTGAGCGGTTCATCGGTACGGGCATTCAAAGTGAGTTCTGGTAACGATTCCCGATCCAGATTAAAGCGTCCGGCTTTTGCGGGTACCGCTTGCTCATACAGAGTCACTCTGGGAAGCTTGTTGAGTCTGCTGTGGAGTTCATCCGGCAGCATTAACACACTGGCGGGTGGCAGAATCGGGCGCTGGGGGTCTACCCGGCGATTTTCGTAGCGGGCATGCACATCCTGATAATATTGATCCAGTCGATTGCCCACGGATTCATAGGAAAGCACTCGGGTCGATTCTGGCAGGTAATCAAACAAAGTGGCTGTTTCTGTAAAGAACAACGGCAGGTAATATTCGATACCTGGGCTGGCAATGCCTTCGCCAATGTCCTGATAGATCGGGCAATCCCGATGGCTGACATCAAATTGTTCCCGAAAGTTGCTGCGGAACCGCTCACGCCCTGCTTTATCCATCGGGAATTCATGGCCGGGCAGAAGATTTATAGCGGCCACTTTATCAACGGAACGCTGGGTTTCCGGATCGAAGGTTCTCAAGGATTCAATTTCATCATCGAACAGATCAACCCGGTAAGGAATCTCAGACCCCATAGGGTAGATATCAACGATGGAGCCACGAATGGCAAACTCACCGTGCTCCAGTACCGAATCCACACAATGATAGCCAGCCTGTTCAAGCTGCGCCCGCCGTTCATTGGTGTTGAAGATATCACCGGGCTTTAATGAGAGACCGCTGCCCAGTAAAAAGGATTTTGGGCAGAGGCGGTGCATCAGAGTGCTGACCGGAATCACCAGAACAGTCTTTTGCTCTGAATGACCGGCCGTGGGTAAATGGTAAAGCGTCGAAAGTCGTTGGGAGATAATGTCCTGATGGGGAGAAAACGTATCATAGGGCAGAATTTCCCAGTCCGGCATCTGGGTGACTTTTACATTTGAGCTATCGGGCAGGAAGAATTCGAGTTCTTCAACTAGCCGGCTAGCCGATGCACTGTCCGGCGTGATGATCATCAGCGGGCGATTATCCGCCGTTGCTGCGGTAGCAATGGCGTAAGCGTATCCAGCTTTGGAGAGATTACCCCACTGAAGCTTGTCCCCGGGGTGAGCGGGCAGGGGGAAGTTGTGTTGAAGCATGAATTGTCCGGACGTCCTCTTGGTGCTTTTGGTATTGATCAGTTTACTGAGTAGCTTTTTTAATAGCTTTCTGAATAGCTGAACCTATTGCCGCACTTCATTTACCGATCGGGAATTGTAGCGTTTGTTAGCGGTTTCTCCCAGTGCCTTAAAAAGGAATAAGTAGTACGGGTATGTGATCGATTGTGTTATCTGTTGGTCTTTATTGTTATCTGTTGCTTTGCGTTTTATTAGAAAGGATAATAGCCGCGAAACAAAAGTCCCATGACGGGATTTCATTACAAATAGATAAAAACGACGGGAAATTATCGTGGTAGCAGACCGTTTTCAAGACTGGAAAGAGCGCGAGGCTCTTGCAGAGTCCATGATCCCTCTGATTGGTCAGTTGTACCGGAATCATCATGTTGTCACCTCGGTTTACGGACGCCCGGTGATCAACCGTTCCGTCATTAACCTTCTTAAAGCGCATAAGTTTGTTCGGCAGATTGAAGATAGCGAACTATCTGTTCGCGAAACCTATCCCGTGCTCGACATTCTTTCGAAGTTAGATCTAGGCCCATCCCGGATTGACATTGGTAAGTTGGCAGTGGACTATCGCCGCGAAGGAAATGGTTTAAGTCTTGAAGACTATGTTACTGAAAAGGTTGCAGGTATTACCAATGGCAATAAACAGCCATTGAGTGAAGGTCAGGATGTAGTGTTATACGGTTTCGGTCGTATTGGCCGTTTGATGGCGCGTTTATTGGTTGAACGTGCCGGCGGTGGTTCTGGCTTGAATTTGCGTGCGGTTGTGGTTCGCCCGGGTGGTGCGGATAACGATCTACAGAAACGCGCCAGCCTTTTGCGCCGTGATTCAGTCCATGGTTCCTTTCAAGGCACCATCTCTGTTGATGAAGAAAATAGCATTATTTACGCCAACGGCGTTGGTATTCAGGTGATCTATTCCAATGCACCGGATTCCATAGATTACACCGAATACGGCATCAACAATGCCATCGTGGTAGATAACACCGGCAAATGGCGTGATAAGGAAGGGCTTGGCCTGCACCTTGAAGCGAGTGGTGTGTCCCGCGTATTACTGACGGCGCCAGGTAAAGGCGATATCAAGAACGTGGTTTATGGTGTGAACCATAACGACATTCTTCCGGAAGATCAGATTCTTTCCGCCGCTTCCTGTACCACCAACGCCATTACCCCGGTATTGAAAGCCATCAATGATCAGTTTGGTGTTGAACATGGGCATGTTGAAACCGTTCACTCGTACACCAATGACCAGAACCTGATTGATAACTATCACAAGGGCGAGCGTCGTGGTCGCAGTGCGGCACTGAACATGGTCATCACCGAAACCGGTGCTGCCAAGGCTGTGGCCAAAGCACTGCCAGAGCTGGAAGGTAAACTCACCGGTAATGCGATCCGGGTGCCAACGCCTAACGTTTCTCTGGCAATTCTGAACTTATCTCTGGCAAAAGAGACGGACGTTGATGCACTGAACGACTTCCTGCGGGAAACCTCTCTGCACTCCAGCCTGCAAAAGCAGGTGGATTATGTGACGTCCGTTGAAGCAGTTTCCAGTGACTTTGTTGGCAGCCGACGAGCCGGTGTGGTGGATGGGCAGGCCACGATTGTTGATGGTAAGCGTTGTGTTCTCTACGTCTGGTACGACAATGAATTTGGCTACAGCTGTCAGGTGAATCGTATTCTGCAGTACATGTGTGGCGTGATGTACCCATCTATTCCATAAGCCACACTTAATACAGTCCAATACCCTACCCAGCGATTAACCATGAAATCGCTGGGTGTTCTTATTAAAATAATTCTCTCTACCTTTAACTGTCGACTTATCAATCAGTTGAATTGGCATAATACAATTGATTTGAATCAATGCGCGTTATAAATTGCCAGACATTAAATTGTAACCATTCTCATTTGTGTATATATTTCGGGTAGCTGAAAATGACCTGAAGTCATCATCGCAGCGCTAATTCCACAACAATAATAATGTTTTCAAGGTGTCTTTTTGAGAACGTTAGCCTGATTTTTGAACTGAACTTCTTTATATCATTGATATTTTCAGCCGCATCCTTTTTCAAAATCAGTGGAGAGCGGTCAATAATGGTGACATTGGGTGAATTAAAAACCGGTGAGAAGGGAAAGGTCACGGCTTTCAACCAGTCGGGCAATGCTTATCGGCGTAAACTGCTGGCCATGGGACTGACCCCGGGAACCCAATTCACTGTCAGCCGTGTTGCCCCACTGGGTGACCCCATTCAATTGGAAGTAAGAGGGTTTAAACTGTCTGTTCGTCGTGATGAAGCAGCAACGGTTGAGGTGTCCCGACTATGATTCCCACAAAGAATCCGACCAATGAACACGTTGTTGCCATTGTAGGTAACCCAAACTGCGGCAAAACCACACTCTTTAACGCCTTGACGGGGTCTCGCCAGCGCGTCGGCAACTGGCCCGGCGTGACGGTAGAAAAGCGCAGCGGCATCTACAAAATTGAAGGTTCATCCATCGAGGTGGTTGATCTGCCCGGCACCTATTGTCTGGATGTCATCGACAGTGATGTCTCCATGGATGAACAGATTGCCCGGGATTATATTCTTCAGCGGGAAGCAGATCTGATTATCAATATCGTTGATGCTTCTAACATTGAGCGAAACCTCTATCTCACCTCCCAGCTTCTGGATATGGGCGTCCCGGTCATCATTGTTTTAAACATGATGGATGTGGCGAAAGAGAAGGGGATGGATATTCATCTGGATGCCTTATCAAAAGAACTGGGCTGTCCGGTGTTGCCACTGATTGCCAGTAAAAGTAAAAACATCAGTGTATTTCAGAAATCCATTAATACCTTTCTTGAAAATGGCGTCGCCATTGCGCCACCACTTAATATTGGTGAACAACTGGAAGCCGCATTGGCTGAAATTGAGTCAGTGTTGAAAGTGGAATTAGAGGATCACGGGGCTTTACGCTGGCAATCCCTGAAGTTACTGGAAGGCGACCCAGCTACCGAGAGTGCTGATGTGCCTGAAACGTCTTGGCAATCAGTCAACACGGCAACACAGCAAAGACATCTCCTTGAGTCTGCGATGGATGAGGATATGGACATTATTCTCGCCAGCCGTCGGTACGATGCCATTGGCCGTGTGATGACCAGTGCCATTAAAGAGCGTGGCATGGTCAGCCATAAGTTGACTGAATCCATTGATCGTATTGTTCTGAATCGTTTCCTGGGCTTTCCGGTGTTTCTGGGTGTCATGTATTTGATGTTCATGTTCACTATTAATTTCGGTAGTGCATTCATTGATTTCTTTGATCTTTTTACCGGTGCATTACTGGTTGATGGCCTAGGCTATTGGCTAACCAATCTTGGTACTCCGGATTGGATCGTTACTCTGCTCGCCAACGGGGTGGGTGGTGGTGTGCAAACCGTTTCCACATTTATTCCGGTAATCGCGTTTCTCTTTCTCTTCCTGTCGATTCTTGAAGATTCTGGTTATATGGCCAGAGCCGCATTTGTTGTTGACCGGTTAATGCGGTTTCTAGGATTGCCCGGTAAAGCATTCGTGCCGATGCTGGTGGGTTTTGGCTGTAACGTGCCCGCTATCATGGCGGCCAGAACGCTGGATAATGAAAAAGACCGGTTGTTAACCATCTCCATGGCGCCATTTATGTCCTGTGGTGCCCGGTTGCCCGTCTATGCCTTGTTTGCAGCAGCATTCTTTCCAGAGTCGGGGCAGAATGTCGTCTTTACGCTCTATCTGGTGGGTATTCTGGCGGCGATTTTTACCGGGCTTATTCTGAAGAAAAGTGTGCTGCGTGGGGATAGCTCACCGTTCATTATGGAACTTCCAAACTACCATTTGCCTTCGGTCACTCAGGTGTTGCTTCGTACCTGGGATCGATTGAAGTCTTTTATTCTTCGCGCCGGTAAAGCCATTGTGATGGTGGTGGTGATCTTGAACACATTGAATGCGATTGGCACTGATGGTTCTTTTGGCCATCAGGATACCCAAAGCTCCGTGCTGAGCAAGATTGGCCAGAGCATCACCCCTATCTTCGCACCAATGGGCATGACGGAAGATAATTGGCCAGCAGCGGTGGGTCTCTTTACCGGCATTCTGGCGAAAGAAGCTGTTGTCGGTACCCTCGATTCTATGTACAGCGCCATTGCGGCTTCAGAAAACAAGAGCGCTGCAGAGGATGAATCTTTTGATTTGATGGCGGGCATTCAAGAAGCATTTGCTACCATCCCTGCCAACCTTGGTGATCTTGCCGGTTCGTTTGCTGATCCGTTGGGGATTCAGGTGGGTGATCTCAGCGACATTGAATCAGTGGCCAGTGATCAGGACGTCGATGTCAGCACCTTTGCAGTGATGGCAAAACTCTTCCCAAGCGATGCCGCGGTGATTGCCTATCTGTTGATGATACTGCTGTATACACCTTGCGTTGCGGCATTGGGTGCGATTTACCGGGAAACTACCGCCGGCTGGACACTGTTTATTGCGTTCTGGACCTTCCTGCTTGGTTATGCGACGGCAACGTTGTATTACCAATTGTCGCTGGCTCATGTTCAACCTGAAGAAACGGCACTCTGGGTTGTGAGTATTGCTCTTGTGATGTTTATTGCCATTGCATTGATGCGAAAACTGGGTGGTGCTGTTCTGTTAGGGCGCATGGAGTCCTCAACGCAATGAAGTCACTGAAATGATTATCCGGATTACGCTGTGCTGATTGCTATTCGTGACTACCTGAAAGAACAGAAGGTCTGCTCCCTTGCAGACCTCAGTGTGAAGTTCAAGACGACACCTGAGGCGATGCGGGGCATGTTGTCTCACTGGTTGCGAAAGGGGCAGGTAATCTGTGAGTCACCGCAGTGCTTCACGGCCTGTAAAAAAGGCTGTGTTTCCTGTGACCCTGCGGAACTGGAAATCTATCGCTGGAAAGGAAGAGAGGCTTTGGGAATTCCTTTAACGTCCGTTTCATGAACGGCTTATAGCCGATAGAGATACACCGGCGTCTGGTAGAGGTCATTGGATTTCATAACGTTTACCGGATGTCGTTTTCGCAAGCTGAAGGTATGGGTGACAATCCAGCACCCTGAGGGCAGTTTGGGAATTAGCTTTTGCTCAATTTTCTCCATGGCGCCCGGGTAAAGATAACAAAGAATCAATCCCGTCTGCTGAAAGTCCCCGTTGAAAAAATCCTGCTTCTTAATGCACGCACCCGTTGTAAGTTGACTGAACATTGCGGGTATTGGTGAACGCTCATAGCCGTAAATAGTCTGGGTAGGGTATTTGACCTGCAGTAGATTGAGGAGCTGTCCCCAGCCGCATCCTAACTCAACAGCATTACCCGATAGGTTATCAGGAAGGATTTCCAGTATTGTTTTTTGTACAGAAGGAGAGGTGGGTACAGGGCCAATGCCTAATCGCAATGCCCAGAATAAAAGAGAGCCAGCAACAAGGCTGGCTATCAGAAAAACAATAATAGCTAATAAGTTCAACGAGTTATCACTTATTCTTCAACACGCAGCCAGGTCTGGGAACGGCCAAGCAGAGCAAAGCCGATGTAACCACGAACTTCCAGTTTCTCACCACCGTCAGTGACTTTCATGTTAGCGCTGTATACTTTACCTGACGCTGGATCAATAATTTCACCATCGTCGTACTTACTGCCCTGTTTTTCCATGCCCCAGAGAATAGTCATTCCTTCAATTTTCTGGTCTTTCAAGTCACCTTCGCACAGGTTGCAGATGTCATCTTTTGACTCAGGATCGAGCAGCTTGGTGATTTTGCCAGAGAGCGTTCCGTTGTCTTCAAAAATAGTGACATAGCTGGTGGCGTCGCCAGTTTCATCATCAATGGTTTTCCAGGTTCCCAGTGGTGAAGCAGCGAAAGTGAGGGTTGAAAGGGTGGTCAGCAAAAAGCCTGCTGCCAGTTTTCCCATTTTGAAAGACGTCATCTGTGACATTGTCAAAAGATCTCCGTAGTGCCGATGTGGCTGATTATTATTATGAGTCCAAAAGCATACCGAATCTGTTTACTTTTCGTAAGGGCATAACCGTGAATTATACCAATGGCGTTTTTAAATTTTGGAACGAGCAAGTTATTTTGGGCGACTGGGCAAGGCGAAGAGACGAGTCATAGGCGTAGCTATGGCGAGGAACTTCAACGCAGATCCAGTCGGTCAAAATGGCTGCGCAGCCCATAATTTAAAAACAGAATTGGTATTAATCGTTGAGATAGAATAATTTACCCCGAACACTTCGCCTGAACTCTGTGGGCGTGAGCTGGTAGTCACGCTTGAAAAGACGGGCAAAGTAATCAGGATCACTAAACCCTGCCTGAACCGCAATTTCTGCAATGCCCAGATTCGTATTCTTTAATAGATCTCTCGCCTGATCAAGTCGGATTTGGCGAACGTAGGCCATGGGTGTGATTCGTGCAGCTTCGCGGAATCGGCGGTTAAGAGTGCGACTGTTTAAGTCGGATAACCGACAAAGGTCTTCAATGGAGATGTCATTGGCGAAGTGCTGGTGAATGAAATCTTGCAACGCCACAATCACTTCATCCTGATGCGCGGTTTTATGATCTTCAGCAAAGTGGGTTTCTTTGAAGGATTTTCGAATCTCATGGGAGAACTGCTGCTCAACTTTGCGGGCAATGGTCGTGCTGAAAGCACCCTCAATAAGATGCACCATTAGGTCGGCAACGGAATTGACACTCCCGGCGCAATAAATCCGCCCAGCCCGGGTAATTAAATGATTTGGCATAAAATCTACGGCAGGAAAAGCCCGCTGTAACGTGTTCATATAGAACCAGTGCGTAGTGGCGGGTTGACGATTCAAAAGACCGGCTGCAGCCATAAATGTAACGCCGGTTCCGGCAACCACAAAAACAGCACCTGCTTTGTGCTGCTCTTTGATCCAGTTAACGATCGCCGGGTTTTTACGAACCAGTGGCACGGGATTTCGCCACAGTGCAGGGATTAATATCAAGTCACCGTGCCCGGTTGCTGATAATGGGGAATCTGGAGTGATTCTCAAACCCCCGGTGGTAGTCACTGCATTTTCCTGATTTGAGCAAAATAGAATGTCAGTTTTATCGGGTGGTTTGTGGATGTCCTGATAAGTGCGGGCTGCCTCGAGCATTTCCAAAGGCAAAGTAATACTGGTACTGATCATATGCTCAATGGTCAGAATGAAAACTCGACGGATGGATAATGAAATGGGCTGTTTAAGCATAAGTTCAGCAATATGTTGTTAACAATATAGGTTTTAGTGGTTTTTTATCTGGGTTAATGTCTTTTCTGTCCGGATAAGTTTAACACAAACCCATTACACTGATAGTCACTTTCCGCTTTAAGTAATTTCCCTGATTACCGTCATGCTCTTTTCCCATGGAATGCAGAGCAAGTTATTTTACAGGAGTATGGTTTGTCCAGATTACCCGTTATTGTTGCCCAGGGTGGCATTAGCCCCGCCGGCAGAACGTCCGGTTTTCATGGCTATCGCCGACTTGTGCTGGAAAGCCTGGAGGGCAATGCTCAGAAAGAAACCATTGAGGCATTGCGGGTTCTGAGAAATCTGCCAGAAGACACGAGTCGTGAAGCTATTCTGTCGGGCACATTGGTGCGCAGGCTGGAAAAGAACCTGTTCAATAGTGATGCCATTGATATTCATCAGGCCATAAAAGCGGAAGAGGGAACCGAGATTGTCCTCAGCGCCCGACGTCTACCAGACCCTCTACCAGAAGGTTGGCAGGTGGAACCGCTTAACGGTGGTCGTATAAAGGTTCGTATTTCAAACGCACAACCGATGCTGGTGCCTTGTACCCGCAAATCGTCGGTGAATGCGGCAGGGCAGTTACCCAGTGGTTTTTCGCCAGAAAAACTTTACCAATCCCGCAATCACCCTCGTTCGCTGGCCATGACGGTTTATGGTGCATCCGATGCCATCGGTTCTTCCGGCATAGACTGGCAAGGGCTGAAACAAAAGCTCAGCCCGGATGACATTGCCGTATATTCCGGCAGTGCCATGGGGCAGATGGATTACAACGGTTACGGCGGCATGCTGCAGGCACGTTTGATGGGCAAGCGGGTAACCTCCAAGCAGTGTCCACTTGGGTTTGCGGAAATGTCGGCGGACTTTATCAATGCCTATATTCTTGGTTCTCTGGGGAATACCGGTACCAGTATGGGCGCCTGTGCCACCATGCTTTACAACCTTGAACAGGGTTTGCAGGAAATTCGCAGTGGTCGTCGCCGTTTAGTGATTGTCGGTAACAGTGAGGCACCCATCTTACCGGAAATTTTGGAAGGCTATTCCACCATGGGAGCTCTGACGACTGATGCCGCTATGAGACAACTGGATGGTTTATCCGACAGTGAAAATCCGGACTGGGGTCGCTCTTGCCGACCTTTTGGCAATAATGCCGGGTTCACTATTGCTGAATCGTCTCAGTTTCTGGTGTTAATGGATGATGAGCTGGCTCTGGACATCGGCGCCGATATTCTGGGTGCCGTTGCAGACGTTTTCATCAATGCTGATGGCTTCAAAAAATCCATTTCCGCTCCAGGTGCCGGTAACCATCTCACCGTAGCGAGAGCTGCCGCGATGGGTAGAGCCATTGCCGGTGAAGATGCATTGCGCCATCGTAGTTTTGTCCAGGCTCATGGCACGGGAACTCCGCAGAATCGAGTCACAGAGTCACAGATTCTAAACGACACAGCCAAGGTGTTTGGTATCAAGAACTGGCCTGTGGCCGCCGTGAAAAGTTATCTGGGGCATTCTATTGGCGCAGCTGGTGGTGACCAGATCATGGCAACCCTGGGAGCGTGGAAGTATGGCGTAATTCCCGGCATTCAAACGATTACCGGGCTGGCGGATGACGTTTGCTCGGAGTATCTGAACATTCTTCAGCAGCACCGAGAGATGGCGCCGTCTGAAATGGACCTGGCATTGATCAATGCCAAGGGCTTTGGTGGTAATAATGCGACGGCATTGTTGTTGAGCCCCACATTAACCAGAAAGATGCTGCTATCACGGCATGGCGATCAGGCGATGAGTTCATGGCAAAAACGCAATGAATCTGTCGGCGCGCAGCAGGAAGAATACGAGAGAGGCTGTCTTGATCGCTCCGTTAACCCTATTTACCAGTTCGGTGAGGGTGTTCTGGATGGCACATCGTTGAGTTTTTCCGATGATAAAATTGAAGTGCCAGGGTTTGGTAAGGCGGTAAATCTGAAGCTTGAGAACCCTTACTGGTCTTTTTAAATTCAATCTTTCCTGCCAACGTTATTTTTCAATAAGGTTCTTCATGTTTAATCGCAGAAGAACCTTTTCTTTTATCGTCAGTCTATGGATGGCTAAGTGATTTCTTATTAAAGACATATTAATAAATAGACTATAAAGTACTGGAATAAATTTATATTTCCTGATGAACGAGGATAGAAAAATCATGTTTCGACCTTCGCTGTGCATCTTGAGCTGCTTGTTCTTTTTTTCAGGGGTTACGATTGGCTCAGAAGTGGAGGGGAGGCTGAGCGTTTCGGAGGCGAAAGCCAGCACAGTTACCCTGTATCGTGATAAAGCATTTATTGCACAATCATTTAATAAGCTTCCGAATCAACAAGGTGTGCTTGAGTTAGCCGGATTACCAATGAACCGCCAGAATGGCAGTCTCTGCCTTGAGTATCGCGATGGTAGCCATGTCATTCGACCTGACACGATCACCTGGTATCTGGGAGGGCTGGATCGTGATAACTACTATCGCAAGCTAGTCGGTAAGACGGTTGAAGTGTTTGGCAGTGGTCTTAATGTTTCGGTTCAGGGCAAGTTAACTACCTTTCAGAACGGTGTCGGTCTGGTTGAGGGGAATAATGGCAGGCAGTATTTCGTTGACTATCAAGACCCGCAGGGGCTCAGGGTTTTATCCCGTGAACCGTCGGAGACCCAAGGGAAATATCTAAAATACCATACGGCCAATTTTGGACAGCAAAAAACCGCGGGAAAACTGCACCTGTCTTATATTACGCCTTTGCTAAGTTATGAAAGCCATTACCGGTTAAGTGTTAACTCTACAGGCAATACGACACAAACAGGGCTGCTATTAATGAAAGCATTGCTTTCAAACAGCTCCAGCGTCGACTTCAGTAATGCAAATATTCGACTGGTCTCCGGGGATGCTTCCACTGCCCCTGGAATGTACAGAAAGGCGCAAATGATGGAAGCCAGCATGGCCGCAGACTTCACTAATCCATCAGAGCGAGTCGGAGAAGTGCTGGTAACACCATTACCAAAACAGACAGCACTTCCGGCCAACAGCAGAGAGTTGATAAATCTGCTGGCAGAAACCCTGACACTGGAAAAATATTATATTCTGGACACCTACGGCCGCAACGGTGGCAGGGGCACACTTATGGCTGAGCGGCCAACACAGTACTGGCGGTTTAAAGCACCGGTGGATTTACCGCCTGCCCCTTTACGTATGTACGATAAAGACAGCTCAGGTGTTGAAGTGATTGGTGGCCAGTCCTGGATGCCTAAAGCCACTGCCGGTGAAGACGTTTGGTTACCCATCTCGGAAGCACTTGCTGTTCGGGTTGAACGTTCTCGGGTTGAAGTGCAGCAGAAAGGAGATAAAGAATTACAGGTTAAGTGGGATGTGAAAGTGTTCAATGATCAAAAGCAATCCGTGACATTACTGCTACGGGAACGGGATGCCAATTTGCTGAAGCTGTCTGATGTCAAAGGCGCCGTTCTTGATAAACACAACCAGCTTAAACTGGAAGTACCCGCTGGCGGCCACAAGATAGCGTCATATATTGCCACTTTCCGTAGTTAGGCTCTTTTTTGAGCAGGAGCATTTTTGAACTATTCATCAATTGTCGTATTGACGGGTGCCGGAGTTTCTGCCGAATCCGGTGTTCAGACGTTTAGAGCCAGTGACGGCCTTTGGGAGAATCACCCTATTGAAGAGGTGGCTACACCGGAAGGTTATGCCCGAAATCCCAAACTGGTTCAGAAATTCTATAATGATCGTCGCCGGCAGTTGTTCACGATAAACCCTAATCAAGCCCACATTGCTCTGGCTAAGTTTGAAGAACAGTTTGCCGGTGATTTTCTGTTGGTTACCCAGAATGTGGATGATCTCCATGAGCGGGCTGGGAGTCAAAATTTGATTCATATGCACGGCGAGCTGAAGAAAGTACGGTGCCAGGATACAGATAACGTTTTTCCATGGGGTCAAGATCTTACGGTAGAAACTCCATGTGATTGCTGTGGTGTTCCGGGGAACCTTCGTCCTCACATCGTTTGGTTTGGTGAGATGCCGTTACAGATGGATGAGATTTATCAGGCGCTGTCGACATGCGATCTTTTTGTCTCGATCGGTACATCAGGCAATGTCTATCCGGCAGCGGGTTTCTTTCAGGAGGCAGCCGCATCTGGCGCTAAAACTGTGGAACTGAATCTGGAGCCAGGGAATCACGGTTCTTTGTTCCATGAACAGATTTATGGGCCGGCAACGGAAGTGGTTGATTCATTTTTCAAGTCGCTACTTTGAGAAGGGGGCAGGTGTTACCCTGCCAGCCAGCCCATCGCTTCTTCCAAACCGTTAATGGTTAATGGATACATTTTGCCTTCTACCTGCTTTTGCACAATTTGAGTAGAGGAGGTGTACTGCCATGCTCCGTGAGGAGAAGGGTTCAACCAGGCGACACGGTCAAAATGATTCAGAACCCGTGACATCCACACATAACCGGCTTCTTCATTAAAATGTTCCACACTGCCGCCCGGTGACGTGATTTCAAAAGGTGACATCGCGGCATCGCCGACAAATATCACTCGATAATCTTTGCCATAGCGATGGATGACATCCCAAAGGTTGATTCTTTCTTGATAACGTCGACGATTGTCCTGCCAAACACTTTCATACAGGTAATTATGAAAGTAATAAAATTCCAGATGCTTGAACTCTGTGCGACAGCAGGCGAACAGTTCCTCGCAAAGCCGGACATGGTCGTCCATGGAACCACCAATATCCATAAACAGCAAAACTTTTACGGAGTTGTGCCGTTCCGGCACCAGTTTGATATCCAGCATGCCTTTGTTGGCAGTAGAACGGATGGTATCGTCCAGATCCAGTTGGTCAGCAGCCCCTTGTCTGGCAAACCGACGAAGCCGGCGCAGTGCCATTTTCATATTGCGGCTGCCGAGCTGTTCATTGTCATCCAGATTTTTAAATTCCCGCTTATCCCATACTTTCGTGGCTTTTCGGTGGCGAGATTCGTGCTGACCGATGCGAATGCCTGAAGGGTTATAGCCGTAAGCGCCGTAAGGAGAAGTGCCCCCCGTACCAATCCACTTGTTCCCGCCCTGATGCCGCTCTTTCTGTTCATCAAGACGTTGCCGGAAGGTGTCCAATAATTCTTGAAGGTCCTTCATGGTCTTAATCTTGGCTTTGTCGTCTTCGGACAGTTGACGGATAAAATCCTCACGAAGCCACTCTTCCGGAATCAGCGCCTCCAGAAGATCGTCCATTGACTCAAGCCCACTGAAAAAGGCCTGGCAGGCTTTATCAAACTTGTCGTAATGACGCTCATCCTTAACCAGAATGGTGCGGGATAATTGATAAAATTCGTCCTGATCGGCAAATGCCAAATGGGATTGCAAAGCTGCCAGCAGATCAAGGTATTCTCTGGTCGTTGCTGGCACGCCAAAGGCTCTGACGGTGTCAAAGAAATTCGTCAGCATGGCGGATTAACCCCGACGATTCATAAAGGCCAGACGTTCCAAGAGATACACATCCTGTTCGTTTTTCACCAGAGCGCCATGTAAGGGTGGAATGGCTGTGCGCGTATCCCGATTTTGGAGGATGTCTGCAGGAATATCATCAGAATTCAATAGCTTGAGCCAATCTATTAGTTCAGAGGTTGACGGTTTTTTCTTCAGGCCGGGAATGTTACGGAGTTCAAAAAAGACTTCCAGTGCTTCGTCCACCAGTTTTTTCTGTAGGTTTGGGAAATGCACATCCACGATCTGTCGCATAGTGTTGGCATCAGGAAAACTGATGTAGTGGAAAAAACAGCGGCGGAGAAATGCATCCGGCAGTTCTTTTTCATTGTTACTGGTAATGATCACAATGGGGCGTTTTACAGCTTTGACTACTTGCTGGGTTTCGTAAACATGAAACTCCATTTTATCCAGCTCCTGAAGCAAGTCATTCGGGAACTCGATATCCGCTTTATCAATTTCGTCGATTAGCAAGACAGACTGCTCTTTCGATTCAAAGGTTTCCCACAGTTTCCCTTTGACGATGTAGTTGCTGATGTCGTGTACCCGTTCATCCCCCAATTGGGAATCACGCAGCCGAGAAACGGCATCGTACTCATATAAACCCTGTTGAGCTTTGGTGGTGGATTTGATGTGCCATTGAAGCAGTTCTTTACCCAGTGAGCTGGCGACTTGCTCTGCCAGCATGGTTTTGCCGGTGCCAGGTTCACCTTTAATTAGCAGGGGGCGTTGAAGGGTAACAGCGGCATTTACCGCCATTTTCAGGTCTTCAGTGGCGATATACTGGTCGGTACTGTTGAAGCTCATAAATCAGTCTTTGTTTTTATTGGCTTTTGATGGTCGTAAGATTACCCAAAAATGAAAGGGCTGGGTAGGTATTTACCTTTGCGAGTGTTGCGATCATGTTATAGATAAATCGTCTAACTCTATAAAATTAAATTACTTTACTTTACTGATAATGGGGAGTAGGTATAGCCTCACATCATAAGACATGTTCCGGCTCGATAGTGACAGTGGCTTGACTTGATATGAAACGATAATAGGAAAGGTAACAATGACACAGGTTTATCAGGATAATTCCCAGACGATTGGTAACACACCGCTCGTAAAGCTAAACCGCTTAGGCAAAGGTTACAATATTTACGCCAAGCTCGAATCCAGAAACCCGGCCATGAGTGTCAAGTGTCGTATTGGCGCCAGCATGGTGTGGGATGCGGAAAATACGGGCAAGCTAAAGCCGGGTATGGAGCTTATTGAGCCTACCAGTGGTAACACGGGGATTGCTCTGGCGTTTGTTGCTGCATCGCGGGGAATTCCTTTAACGTTAACCATGCCTGCTTCCATGAGTATTGAGCGAAGAAAAGTCATGAAGTCCCTTGGGGCAACCATTATTCTTACGGAACCCGCAAAAGGCATGCCCGGTGCGATTGCCAGGGCAAAAGAAATAGCGGCAGAGAATCCCGAGAAATTCCTTCTTCTTCAGCAGTTTGAAAACCCGGCGAATCCACGTATCCATGAAGAAACCACGGGACCAGAGATCTGGAATGCGCTGGATGGTGAGATAGATGTTCTTGTTGCAGGTGTTGGTACCGGCGGAACCATTACCGGCATTTCACGCTACATCAAAGAAACCAAGGGTAAGCAGATTACCTCCGTTGCTGTAGAGCCAAGCGCATCGCCAGTGATCAGCCAGACTATTGCTGGTGACGACGTAAAACCGGCTCCCCATAAAATCCAGGGCATTGGTGCTGGTTTTATTCCCGGTAATTTGGACTTGTCGCTGGTGGATCAGGTTGAGCAAGTTTCTAATGAAGATGCGATTGAAACTGCCCAGCGTCTTATGAAAGAAGAAGGCATTCTTGCGGGTATTTCTTGTGGTGCTGCGTTGTATGGTGCATTGAAAGTAGCGGCGAAGCCTGAGAATGAAGGTAAGAACATTGTGGTTGTCTTACCGGATTCTGGTGAACGTTATCTTTCTACCGCGCTATTTGAAGGTGTCTTTTCAGATAACGAAACTGTTCAATAATAGTGTATGTGAGTTACGCTTTTTGACCACAGAAGTTCTTAACTTCCCCAGAATCAATTCTGGGGAAGTCTTTCTCAATGGGAACAGTTGTCAATTCTGAGTAATGTAGACAGTCAGTTAATGATGTGAGAATCTTTAAGGGTTGGCACCATTACCTGGTCCAGATACCCCGCATCAGAAGCCCATAGATTAATTTGGATAATTGAGCTGGCTCATGGAAAAAAGGACTTTATACATAGGAAATCTCGCTTACACCGCAGTGGAGGTTGACCTCGAACAGGCTTTCGAATCTTTTGGTGATATAGAAGATATTAAACTGATGAGAGATCGCGAAACAGATCGCTCCCGAGGTTTTGCCTTTATTACTTTCGAAAAAGACTCAGAAGCAGAAGCGGCTAGAGCAATGGACGGTAAAGAGGTTGCTGGTCGCCCCATCAAAGTGAATGATGCAAAGCAAAAACAACCTTCTGAACGTAAACCAAGATCATTTAATCAATAAGCACTGAAAGCGGCGCTGATCAATTCTCTGGTGTATTGTTGTGATGGGTTAGAAAAAATCTGTCGGGTATCTCCCTGTTCTACGATTTCACCCTCTTTCATCACTAGTATGCGGTGGCTCATGGCTTTGACCACCGCCAGATCATGGCTGATAAAGATATAACTTAGGTTGTATTTTTTCTGCAGATCACGCAGCAGGTTAATAATCTGGGATTGTACGGTTCTGTCCAGGGCCGATGTGGGTTCGTCTAAAATCATGAGTTTTGGCTTGAGTATCAGTGCCCGGGCAATGGATATCCGCTGTCGCTGGCCGCCGGAGAATTCGTGGGGGTAGCGGTTGCGGCAACTTGAATCAAGGCCAACATCTTCAAGAGCCGAAATAATCTGCTGCTCCCGTTCATTGCCTTTTGCCAGCTGGTGGATATCAAGCCCTTCGCCAATGATATCTGCAACGGTCATTCTTGGGCTGAGGCTGCCAAATGGATCTTGAAACACAATTTGCATTTCACGACGTAGCGGGCGGAATTGCTTTTGATTCATATCTCCGATGGATTGTTCCTGAAACTGGATCACTCCTTCACAGTGTTGTAATTTTAGCAGCGCCAGGCCAAGGGTGGTTTTTCCGGAACCTGATTCACCAACAATGCCAAGGGTTTCACCTTGCTGGATTGATAGTGAGATATTAGAAACCGCTTTAATATGATCAACCGTTTTCTTGAAAAACCCTTTCTTGATGGGAAACCAGACTTTTATATCCTGAGCGGACACTAATTCGGAACAATTACTATCTAAAGGTTGAGGACTGCCTTCGGGCTCTGCGTTCAGTAAATCGATGGTGTAGGGGTGCTCAGGGTTTTTAAATACTTTCGATGTGATGCCTTCTTCAACCACCTGACCTTCTTTCATCACGTAAATTCGATCCGAAATATGACGGATCAAATTCAGATCGTGACTGATAAACAGCACAGCCATATTGAGTTTCTTCTGGAGATCTTGAAGCAGGCTGAGAATTTGCCGCTGTACGGTAACATCCAAAGCGGTGGTCGGTTCATCGGCAATAAGCAGTTCTGGCTCACAGGCCAGTGCCATGGCAATCATTGCCCGTTGTCGTTGACCACCGGATAATTCATGGGGAAAGGCTGAAAGACGACTACGGGCGTTTTTAATACCCACCAGTTTGAGCAGTTCCAGCGCTTTGGCTTTTGCTTCACTGCCCGTAAGACCCAGATGAATACCCAGTACTTCACAAATTTGTTTCTCAATGCTGTGAAGAGGATTCAACGCTGTCATAGGCTCCTGAAAAATCATACTGATTTTGTGACCACGAATCTTGCGAATTTTGTCCGGTGACAATCCCAGCAATGATTCGCCGTTAAATTCAATACGGCCAGTACACTTGGCATTGCCAGCTAACAAATGCAACACGCTTAAGGCGGTAATGGATTTCCCAGAGCCAGATTCACCCACCAGACCAATGGTTTCTCCGGCGTTGACCTGCAGAGATACATTCTTAACAACTTCTGTACTTTCACTACCCTGTTGAAAGTGGATATTGAGATCACTAATGGTCAGTAACGCGGTATCCGTCATTGTCTTCTATCCGGCGTAGTATTTTCTTGGGTCAAGGGCATCCCTGCAAGCTTCACCAATGAAGACCAGTAAAGTGAGCATGATGGACATCACCATAAATGCGGCGATTCCCAGCCATGGGGCTTGTAGATTATTTTTCCCCTGGGCGATTAACTCGCCGAGAGATGGTGAGCCCGCGGGCAGCCCGAAACCAAGAAAGTCCAAAGAGGTGAGGGTGGTGATGGCGCCGGTGAGAATAAAGGGCATAAACGTCACGGTGGCAATCATGGCGTTCGGTAAAATGTGATTGAACATCAGGCGAGCGTCGCTCATACCGAGGGCTCTTGCTGCGCGAACGTATTCCAAATTTCGCCCGCGAAGAAATTCTGCCCGTACTACGTCAACCAGTGTCATCCATTGAAATAACAACATAATGCCCAGTAACCACCAGAAGCCGGGTTCGACAAAGCTGGAGAGAATAATCAGCAGATAAAGGTTGGGCATTCCGGACCAGATTTCAATAAAACGTTGACCAAATAAGTCGACTTTGCCGCCATAAAAACCCTGCAATGCGCCGACGGCGACGCCAATGATGGTGCTGAACAGCGTCAATGCCAATCCGAACAACACAGAAATCCGAAACCCATAAATAACCCGGGCCAGCACATCACGACCCTGGTCGTCGGTTCCCAGCCAGTTTTCAAGGGAGGGAGCCGCAGGGGCAATGCGGGCATAATTGATGGTGTCGTAACTGTATTGAATCGGTGGCCAAATCATCCAGCCTTTGGGTTCAATTAATTCTTTCGCATAGTCCTGGCGATAATCCATGGCCAGTTCAAACTCACCGCCAAAGGTGGTTTCCGGATAGGTAACAAAGGTTGGAAAGTACGGTTCACCATCAAACCAGACCAGCAGTGGTTTGTCGTTGGACACGCCTTCTGCCAGAAGGGTGACAACAAACAGTATGGAAAAAATCCAGAGAGAAATATAACCACGCCGATTCTGTTTGAAATTCTGCCAGCGTCGTTGGTTCAATGGATTCAAAGTAAACCTGCTCATGGTCAGTCTCTGGCCTCAAAATCAATTCTCGGGTCAACCATGACATAGGTCAGATCACCAACCAGTTTAATCACCATACCCAGCAATGTGAAAATATAGAGTGAACCAAACACCACGGGATAATCACGATTAATGGCCGCTTCATACCCCAGCAAGCCCAGCCCATCGAGAGAGAAGATAATCTCGATCAACAAGGAGCTGGTAAACAATATACCGATCAAAGCGGCAGGAAATCCGGAAATAACCAAAAGCATGGCATTTCTGAAAATATGACCATAAAGAACCCGTTTCTCATCAAGCCCTTTTGCTCGGGCCGTTTGAACGTATTGTTTATGGATTTCATCAAGAAATGAGTTTTTTGTCAGCATGGTCAGCGTGGCAAAGCCACTGATCACCATACAGATCAGGGGTAACGTCATATGCCAGGCGTAATCTACGATTTTTCCGAAAAGACTTAACTCGTCAAAATTTTCTGAGAACAAACCTCTCAGAGGAAACAGATTCCAGTAACTGCCGCCGGCAAAAACAACAATCAATAAAATAGCCAGCAAAAAACTGGGGATCGCATAACCGGTGGTGATGACGGCGCTGGACCAGATATCAAACCGACTGCCGTGTTTCAGGGCTTTTCGTATTCCCAGGGGGATGGATATCAAGTAGATGATCAGGGTGCTCCATAAACCAAGCGAAATGGAGACGGGCAGCTTTTCTTTGATCAGGTCAATGACTTTGGCATCCCGAAAAAAAGAATCACCAAAATCAAACACCAGATAGTTTTTTAGCATGGTGAAAAAGCGCTCATGGGCAGGCTTATCAAAGCCGTAGAGCTTTTCGATATCTTTGATCAATTCAGGATCCAGCCCACGGCGCCCTCGATACTCACCGGAGTTATCGGAACTGACCTGTTGTACTTCAGCATTACCAGAACCACCAATACGGCTGAGGGCGTTGCTCTCAAAACCTTCCAGCTTGGCAATCATCTGCTCAACCGGGCCGCCGGGAGCGGCCTGTATGATCAGGAAGTTAACCAGCATGATACCAAGCAGCGTCGGTATCATCAGTGCCAATCGTCTCAGTATGTAGCTGCTCATGGAGCGATCCTGCCGGTTTAATCGATCGGTGACGTACGTTTTCTACGACGGTGCATCCATAAAGGAATCAACCCCAGCAAAACCAAACCAGAATAGAGCCATTTGTTGGATTGCTCATCATCCACCGGTGATTGAACTGGCGTTGAAGCTTTTCTGGACGGTTCTGATGCATTCGCTTCCTCTATCCACCAGGTGTACAGGTCAGTATTGTAAAGCGGTTCAGCATCGGGACGTACCACCTTGCTACTGTGAGCGATTCGATCATAAGGATAGTACCATTGCGGAATCAGGTATTCGCCCCAGAGTAATACCCGATCCAACGCTTTAACGGCAGTGGTTAACTCTTGCCGGCTATGGGCATTAATGACATGGCCAATCATGGCATCAACGACCGGATCTTTAATGCCCATGTAATTTCTACTGCCCTTGGTATCTGCTGCGGTACTGCCCCAGAATTCGGATTGCTCATTACCGGGTGAAGCTGATTGACCGTAGCCAACAACAATCATGTCGTAATCGAAATCACGAAGCCGTTGAATATACTGAGAAGTATCCACCGTACGGATATTCAGGGAGATGCCAATCTGCTCCAGATTTTTCTTAAAGGGTAGGGCGACCCGTTCCATGGATGGCTGAGCGATTAATAGCTCTATGGAAAAACGTTCGCCTTTGCTGTTGGTCAACTGTCCATTATCTAATGTCCAGCCAGCGTCTTTTAATAAAGATAGAGCAGTCTTGAGGTTCGAACGAATATTTCCAGAGCCATCGGAAACGGGCAATTCATAAGGTTTCGTGAACAGGTCTTCAGGTAACTGTTTTTTCCATGGTGCAAGCAATGCCAGTTCGTCTTCATTGGGCATGCCTTTGGCTTCCATGCCTGAATTATTGAAATAGCTGCTGGATCGAATATAGCTGTTATAGAACAGGTTCCGGTTTAGCCACTCAAAATCCATGGCGTAACTGATCGCCTTGCGCACTTTTCGATCCTGAAACTGATCTCTTCTCAGGTTATAGGCAAACCCCTGAATAGGTGCAGGGCTGATGGTTGGCAGTGTTGAAAGCACTAAGTCGCCATTGTGTACGGCGGGAACGTCATAGGCGGTTGCCCAGTTTTTCGCCACGGTTTCATAGCGGAGGTCATAAGCACCGGCCTTCAGTCCTTGCAAAGCCACATGCTCATCGCGGTAATAATCGTAGATAACTTCATCAAAGTTGTATCGGCCTTTGTTTACTGGCAGGTCTTTGCCCCAGTAGTCAGCCACTCTTTGATAACTGATACTGCGACCACCATCCACCTGACTGATTTTGTAGGGGCCGCTGCCAAGGGGTGGTGTTAGTGATGCGGAAGAAAAATCATTCTCCGGCTTTTCCCAATAATGTTTGGGGAGAATTGGCAGTTGAGACATGATGAAGGGCAGTTCAGGGTTTTGATCAGACTTGAATGAGAAAAGTACCTGACCTTTGTTCAACGCCTTAACCGATTCAATATCGGAATAATAACTGCCAAAAAAGGGATGCCCCTTTTCAATTAGCAGCTTGAAGGTGTAGCTGACATCCTCTGCTGTTATGGACTTTCCATCATGAAATCGTGCTTCCGGGTTGAGATTAAACTGAATGCTCATCTTATCCGGTGCAATTTCTGCGGATTCCGCTACCAGAGGATACATGGAAAACGCTTCATCGTTACTCTGAGTCATCAGCGTGTCATAGATCAGGTTCAGGCCAGTGACAGCAGTGCCCTTGCTGGAATAAGAGTTAAGACTGTCGAAGGTACCACTGGCTGCCATTCGAAGTTTACCGCCTTTGGGGGCATTCGGGTTGGCATAATCAAAATGAAGAAAGGGTTTTCCGGGCTGACCATATTTGGCAGTGCCGTGATGGGTTAGGGTCGTTTGTAGTCCAGTTTTAATTTCTAGTTCTGCATAACTGATGGATGGCACCGCCAACATCAATCCGAGGCCCATGATGCAGGATGAAATTCTGTGGGTTGTACCTGAATTTTTTATCATCATTAGAAGTCATCTTCAGTATGAGTCTGCAGTGCTTAACGATCACAGCAATATTGATAGTAAGAAGCATTAGACGACTTAACGTTCATACCACCAGGTACTGAGATCAAGGGTATAAGGTGCCGGGTTGGTCGGATAGCGCAGGCTTTTCTTATGAATAACAAGCCAGTCCGGCAAATACCACAACGGAAGCACGTAATGATTCCACAATATCGTACGATCCAGTGTCCTGACAAGCGTCAGTAGTTCTTCTCTGGATTTTGCCATGGGGATTTTTTCAGTTAATGCATCAACAGATTTAAGGTCTACGCCCGCAAGGTTTCGGCTGCCGTGGTGATCTACAGTGGATGAACCCCAATGGCTGATTTGTTCCGTCCCCGGAGAAGCGGTATGAGGAAAGGTGTGAAGCACAAGGTCGTAATCCTGATTTCGCAGTCGCTCGATATACTGTGCGATGTCTACCGTACGAATTTTTAATGTGATCCCCATATCCTGCATTAACTTTTGTACCGGCAGCAGTATACGTTCATTGTCTGGTGAAGAGACTAACACTTCCAGTTCAAGATGTTGTCCTTTCGCGTTGGTCATTCTGTGATTTTGAACAGTCCAGCCCGCTTGGTTCAGTAGAGCGAGCACTTTGCGTTTTCTTTCCCGTCGGCTCAGATCAGCTTCACTGCCTGGTGAACGCCAGACGGATGTTAACGCTTCTGCTGGGACTTCTTTGGGCCAGGGTTTTAATAAGTTGATTTCGTCTGTGGACGGTGCCGCATCTGCACCAAGATCTGAGCCATCAAAGATGCTGTGCGCCCTTTGGTACATACCATGAAAGAGCTGCTTGTTAATCCAGTTAAAATCGACGGTATAGCCTAAAGCCTGGCGAACACGGGCATCTGATAAAATGGGCTTACGGCTGTTGTAAGTCAACGTCAGGGTTTGGGGGTTATGGCTGGTCAGTGATGAACGGGTCAGGTTGCTTTTAACCATTCGTTGGTCATTTAGCTTGTCATGCCATTCCCTTGGGTCTACCACGATTCTGAAATCGTATTCTCCCTTTTGCAGGGCTTCCAGAAGTACGGCATTGTTCCGGTAATATTCATATTGGATCACATCAAAGTTATGCCGTCCGCGATTCACCGCAAGATCCTTTCCCCAGTAATTTTTAACCCGTTGAAAGGTAATGGATCGACCTGGTTCAACTGTAACGGCTTTATAGGGACCACTGGTTACCGGAACGTCAAGGCCTGGTGATGAAAAATCCCGGTGTTGCCAATAGTGCTTCGGGAATATGGGCATTTGTCCAAGAATTAAAGGCAGCTCACGGTTTTCACTGTTTTTAAAATGAAACGTTACCGTCCGCACGTCATTGATGTCGACATGCTCAATATCCTGATAAAACTGTTTGTAGAAGGTTGAGCCTTTTTCCCGGAGTACATCAAAACTGAACTTTACATCTTCTGCAGTGACAGCCTTATCGTCATGAAATGTTGCCAGCGGATTAATATAAAACCTGGCCCAGCGATTATCAGGATCTAACTGCATTTTTTCAGCAATCAACCCGTATTTTGACAAAGGCTCATCCCAGGACCGTGCGAGGAGTGAATCGTACATCAGGTAGCTTCCCGCCGCCGCTGTACCTCGGTCAATATAGGGTGTCAGGCTATCAAAATGACCGATAACACCTTGTTTTATCCTTCCACCTTTTGGCGCGTCCGGGTTCGCATAATTAAAATGTGTAAAGTCTGCTGGGTACTTAGGCTCCCCATAAAGACTGATAGCATGGCGAAGAGGCGGATTTTGCAGAGTTGAGTCAGCGTACACCAGTAACGATAAACTGAATAACCAAGCTAATAAAAAACGAATCGAAACGTGCAGCGTAGACCGCATTCAGTGGCACCTGTTGAACATGTTCAGAAGATTATCGACTGTCTTCGGCGAATAACTATTTTTATTGCGACAGTGGATAATGGTTCAGGAAAGCTAACAGGATAGCAGGCAATAAGTATTAGAGAGCTCCAGTACTTATTGCCTGGATGAAAGATCAGGTATCCGTTACGTCCACAAAGACAATAACACGCTGACCCGGATGGATGTATTTGCCATTAAGATCGTTGTTCCAATCCTGAATTTCATTGACTTCGACATTGAATCGGGAAGCAATCTTAGCGAGGGAGTCACCGGAACGAACGGTATAGTTGACCTTACGGAGAATGCTGCCATCGCTTTCCTGTTCGGTCCAAATAGCCAGCGCCTGATCAATCCGCAAAGTATCCCGCGGTGACAAATTGTTCCAACGGGTCAACTCACTTACGCCAACTTCATACTTCCGGGCGATACTCCAGAAGCTGTCGCCGCTTTTTACCCGGTATTCCACTTTTGATCGACCGGATACACCGCGATTCTGTTTGGCAGCTAAACGTTGGCTGGCACTGAGGGTGTACGCTTCTGATTTGCCAGTGGCTACAGGAATCAGTAGTCCCTGCCCAATGCGGATGATGGTACTGTTCAGTTTATTGGCTTCAGAAATGACATCAATGCTGGTGTTGAAGTCATTAGCAATCTTACCCAGATTGTCTCCAGCTTTAACCACATAACGCTGCCAGGACAGCCGTTGCTCTGCCGGTAAAGCGGCCAGCTGAGTTCGGAACTGCTCTGCATGGTTCAGTGGAACCACCAGATAGTGAGGCCCTTCTGGTGGTGTGGACCAGCGGTTCAGCCCGGGGTTGAGTTGGTATAGCTGTTTTAAATCGACACCGGAGAGTTCTGATGCCTTGGCCAAATCAAGCTGACCATTGGTGTTTACCTTGGCGAAATAGGGTTTGTTGGCAATGGTGTCGAAGGTCATCCCATACTTTTTTGGGTCTCTGACGATTTTAGCAAGTGCGATTAACTTGGGGACATAAGCGGTTGTTTCTTTAGGTAAATCCAGAGCCCAAAAGCGAGTGGACTTCCCTAAACGCTGATTCTTTTTAACCGCACGAAGCACACGACCAGGACCGGAGTTAAAGGCGGCCAGTGCCAGCTCCCAGTCGTCAAACATGCCGTGCATATACACCATATAATCCAGAGCGGCACGGGTGGAGGCGACAACATCACGACGGCCGTCGTACCACCAGTTCTGATCAAGGTTGTAGTGCTCGCCGGTCTCCGGCATAAACTGCCAGAGCCCGGAAGCGCCTGCATGGGAATAGGCAAAAGGATCAAAACTGCTTTCAACAATGGGCATCAACGCCAGTTCCAGAGGCACTTTACGAGCTTCGGCTTCCTTTACAATGAAGTAGAGGTAAGGTGCAGCGCGGCTGGACATGGTATTGAAGTAATTTTTGTGGCGGGTGTACCAGTTCAGCTCAGCCTGAATGCGGCTGTTGTTCTGGTCAAGATCCATTGCCAGACCGGACTGAATACGTACCCAGAGGTCATCAATGACGACAGGTTGAACCACTTTTTCAACGTCAGTACCGCTAGTGCTTTTGGCCACTAGAGTTGGGCCACCGGCCTGAGAAGCTTCAGTCGACGTTTCAGACTGGTTAAGTACCTGACAGCCAGACAACAGCGACGACATGACAATACCAGACAGCAAAAGCCTGGCATTGGCAGGAAAACGGCTGCGGGGATGGCCGTCCTTGGGTTGGGGAGCTTTGATCATAAAATAGATTCTGGGTTTATTAGTCGGTTATTCTACCATCATCAAAATTGATCCTTCCATTCACGGATTACCCGTAGAACGTGAGAAGCAGAAGCGCCCGGTTGCGCACCTTTTTGCAGTGCCGCATCGATGACTGAGGCCTGGCCGGATCTGAGAAACGGGTTAGTAGCCAGTTCCGTCGCTAACGAAGAAGGTAACGATGGTTCCAATCGTTGGCGAAGCATCTCGACCTCGAACTTCCTTTTGATAATGTTTTGGTTATTAGGTTCCACAGCCAATGCAAACTCTAAATTGGCTTGAGTGTATTCATGGGCTGGGTAGATCAAAGTGTTTGCAGGCAGTGCCGCCAGTGTTGAAAGGCTGCTGTACATTTGTTCTGCAGTGCCTTCAAACAAACGGCCACAGCCTGCTGAAAACAACGTATCGCCACAAAACAATGCAGGACTGTCCTGTTCGCCACTAGCCGTGAAATAGGCGATATGATCCAGAGTGTGCCCTGGCGTGGCAAAAACAGTGAATTGAGCGCCGGCAATCATAACTTCACTGCCATCTTTGAGAGGGTGAGTAATGCCGGAGATATTGGTGTTATCCGGGCCATAAACCGGAATATCCCCGTCAGCCGTTAAGGCTGTAATACCACCGGTATGATCATAATGATGATGAGTAATCAGAATACCGGCAAGATGGCATTGCTGTTGTTTCAATGCCTGTTCTACGGGTTGCGCATCGCCAGGGTCAACGACAAAAACATCCGAGCTCCCGGACTGATGAAACATCCAAATATAATTATCATTAAAAGCCGGAATTGGTGTAATGGTCAGCATGAAGATGAAAAGCCCTGACGGCATATCTATGTAGAAACAGCCATGGTAAATGAATGGGGTTACAATGTAGAGTCTATGTTTGTGTTTTCAGTGTAAACTGTTATCGGGAAAGGTAATATGGCTGTTAACTTTCAATATTTCACAATCTGTTTCGGGTGTGTTTGACTGCATGATTCGGCCTTTTGGAAAAAGTGCGGAAACCAGTCTGGATGATCGAGTCAAAGGGCTTGAGCATTGGCTGGACACAGACTCTGGGAAAATTCTGGTTGAGAGCGAACGCAGCCTCCTGGAACATGAGCTGAGTACGATCTTTGGTTTCCATGCCGGGCAATGTTCCATCTCATGGAAACTGGATCTGCTGTCGTCAAGTCAGGTTCGGCGTCAATTTATTCTGGGTCATCATCACCTTGATAATCCGCCAAGAGCACAAATCTGCGCTGACCCTCTTTATTGGCCAGTGACGCCCGGATCGATGGATCTGGTGTTGTTACAACATACTCTGGAAGTCGCAGACAGCCCTCACAGGCTGCTCAGTGAAGCGGCGAATACGATCATTCCAGATGGCAAACTTATTATCATTGGTTTTAATCCCTACAGCTTTGGCAGTGTTGCCCGGCACACGGTTCCACGCTATCGAAAAATGATGCGAGGTGTGCATTTTATCTCGCCATCTCGTTTGAAAGACTGGCTTGTACTGTTGAACTTTTCCATCGAGAAAATCATTTACAGTGGCTATCTTCATCCGATCAAACCCTGGTTTTCGGGTTTAAAGGGTGATCTGATTGAAGACCGTCTAGAGCAGACACAACTGCCCATCGGTGGGTTTTATCTGATGGTGGCAACCCGGGAAACGCCAGGGCTGACACCCATTCGTAAAGTTTGGTCTGACGTCCGCCGTCGTTTTGTTGGTCAGCCATTAGCAAGGCCCAGTGCCAGTCGTTTATCACTCTCTTGTCATGATATTGCCATAAAAAAAGAGGAGGGCGCTTGAGCCTCAACGTTGAAATTTTTACGGATGGAGCCTGTAAGGGGAATCCGGGGCCTGGTGGCTGGGGCGTTTTGCTTCGATACGGAGATCTCGAAAAAGAACTCTATGGCGGTGAGCCGGAAACCACGAACAATCGAATGGAATTGATGGCGGCTATTGAAGGATTGAAAGCACTGAAAAGGCCCTGTTCTGTGACCCTGACCACAGACTCTCAGTATGTCCGCAAAGGCATTCTGGAATGGATGAAGGGCTGGAAGCGTAAGAACTGGAAAAACGCGGCTGGCCAACCGGTAAAAAATCAGGATCTCTGGAAAATGCTGGATGAACAGAACCAGAAGCATGAGGTTGAATGGCGCTGGGTACGAGGCCACACCGGCCATCGAGAGAATGAAATTGCCGACCAGCTTGCCTGTAAAGGGGCTGAAGAACACAAGCGATCTTAAAATACTGAGCAGGAATCGTTAATCCATGCGTCAAATTATTCTGGATACAGAAACCACCGGTATCGACCCCAAACAGGGGCATCGAATCATCGAGATTGGTTGTGTTGAAATGATTGACCGTAAGCTCACGGGCAATCATTACCACGTATACATCAACCCGGAACGGGTGGTGGAACAGGAAGCCATCGACGTACACGGCATCACCAATGAATACTTGGCTGATAAACCCGTATTTAAAACCATTGCTCAGGAGTTTCTGGAGTTTATCCAGGGCGCTGAACTGGTGATCCATAACGCAGCGTTTGATATTGGCTTTATCAACCATGAATTTGCTTTGCTGCGTCAGGGCTTTCCAAAAGTAGAAACCGTTTGTGGCGTTATCGATACGCTGGCGCTTGCTCGAAAGAAACATCCGGGGCAGAAGAATAATCTGGATGCGTTGTGTAAGCGTTACTTCATAGATAACTCATCCCGTACGCTTCACGGAGCGCTGCTGGACTCCGAAATTCTCGCTGAAGTCTACCTGACGATGACCGGTGGTCAGAGAGCTCTACTGCTTGCTGGCGGCGATGATGACAGTGATGGTGATGATGACGGTGGAAGTCAGATTCGCAGGCTTCCCAATGATCGTCCGGCATTGAAGGTGATATCTGCTGGCGAAGATGAACTGGCTCACCATAAAAGAAAGCTGGATTATATTCAGAAACAATCGGGTAATTGTCTTTGGCTTGCGGACAAGCCTGCCAACTGAGTCTTCAGCGTTTAGTTTACAGCTTGCAGTTTACAAGGAGTTACCGTGATTGCGGATTTACCCGAGTCTGTTTCCTATTTCCCCCTCATGGGTTATGGCCCCGAGCTCAAGGCTGAGCAGTTTCTTGTTCTCTTTGAAGGTCAGATAGTACTAAGCAGCACAAACTCATGGCTTTGGGGCAGGGAAGAGTTCACTGGTTATGAAACCTCTCAGGCAATAGTTGTTGGTCATCTTGATAGTACCGTTATCGGGTTTGCCGAGCTGCGTTATCTACCAGAAGGGTACGAGGTCATCAGTCCGAGACAGTTGCTGACGATGACCAGTGAAACAACTTTTGGGTTATTGAGCCATGGCTTACAGATTCTGACTTCAAGAAAAGAGCATCGTTTCTGTGGATACTGCGGCACAGAGAACATGGCTGAAGCGGGTGAATGGGCAATGGTCTGCCCTGATTGTGGTCATCATGCTTACCCCAGAATTTCTCCTTGTGTCATTGTGGTCGTCAAAAAAGGCGACGAGTATCTTTTGGTTCAACATAACCGTCATGGAAAAACATCAACGATGCACACGGTAGTGGCAGGCTTTGTTGAACCAGGTGAAGGTGCGGAAATGGCTGTTAGTCGTGAGCTGATGGAAGAGACAGGGATTAAAGTTCGCAATATTCAGTACTGTTTCAGCCAGAGCTGGCCTTTTCCACACTCATTAATGATGGGGTTTCATGCAGAGTATGAATCCGGGGAACTTGAGATAGATAATGAAGAGCTTTGTTTTGCAGGGTGGTTTCATAAGGATCACTTGCCGGAACTCCCGCCGGAATTCACTATATCCCGTCAGCTGATTGATCTTTAGTAATTATGCCTCGTCAGTAAAATCTGTGGGCAATTTCTGGTTCAGGTAGCTTGCCAAGTGCATGGTATAACGCAATTTCCGCGCATCTGTAGGTTCTGAAACCGTAAGATTTTCTCGTAGTGAGTTTTATCTTGGTGTTCAGACCCTCAACTATACCGCTTGAATACGCCTTTTTAGCTCTGAACCAATTCAGGATAAGTGGTCTGTGTCGTCGAACTGTTTTGGCAACCTTCTTCATCGGTTCTAACTTTGATCGCATCACTCTTTTACACCAACGATCCAGATATTTTCCAGCCCAATGTGACGACACGTAATCCCAGAACACCTGAAACTCTTCCTTAAGCAGGTACGCTCTGACACTTTTGAGGTTGTATTGCAGCACTGTGCTTAACTTGACTTCTTCTTTCTCAGTCAGGTTCTCTTTCCGCTTCAGAAGGCACCAGCGAGACTTTTTCAAAACAGGCTCATAACCGTCAGCCTGAAGCTGTTTGTGCTCCGAAGCCCTGACTTCATCGATGGCTTTATTTAACATCGCCACGATGTGAAAACGATCAAGAATATGCAGAGCTTGCCCCGCAAATTCCGCAATAGCCTTCACATAAGGCTTCCACATATCAGAGCAAACATACTTTAATCGCTGGCAACGCTCTGCACCCAAAAACGTGAAAAACTGGCGGATAGTGGCTTCTGTGCGTTCCTCGCCAATCCACAGTAGTCGTGTACACTCCCGATCAATCTGATAAACCACTGTCAGGTATTTATGCCCCAGCTGATACGCCACTTCGTCAACACCTATGGCCTCAATATTATCGAGCACCCGATGGGCTTTGCCCCATTCAACAATGTACTCGACTGAATGAAATACCTTCTCCCATGAAGTATTAAACGTCTTGGCAACTTCCTTCCAGGAGAGTTTTCGAGCCCAGCCTGCGAGAAACTGCATGTACACTTTGGTCAGTTCTTTTTTACCTTCTGCCCATGGAACCTGCTCAACCTTTACGCCACATGTCTTACATTGAACGCGGCGCATTCTGTAAATCAGGAAAACTCTGATTCCCCAGAGAGGAACAAACTCGAAGCGTCGTTCAGCAAGGCGATCGTAACCCGGTGCTGGGTTGTGGCAGCCTGAACAGATAGCGTGACCATTCTTGCGGGGAACGACTGTCACATCGAAGACTTCAGAGCCTTGATGGAAGCCGAGTTTTACATCCTGATAAACAAATGACTTGAGTTTATGAACTTTATTGAGGATAGTTTTTATCAGCATCAGCGACGTTTCTTATTGTTTTTTGTCTGCAAACAAAAAAATCTATCAGAAATCGATCGCTGGTGCTTTTTTCTTCAAATTAGCTCATTTTTACCCACAGATACCCCTGAAGAGCCTCAATTTTAGGGTATTATCATCTGTCCGTGAATAAATAAACTATGATTTATGTGACGAGTGTTGTGACTCATTAAACGATCATTTTCAGGTATTAAAATGTCCGATCAATTTATCAAATCCAAAGCAGCCATTGCATGGGAAGCAGGCAAACCTTTATCCATTGAAGAAGTGGATGTCATGCTACCAAGAGCCGGTGAAGTTCTGGTGCGTATCGTTGCGACCGGTGTTTGTCATACGGATGCGTTTACATTGTCAGGTGATGATCCGGAAGGCGTTTTCCCTGCGATTCTCGGTCATGAAGGTGGTGGTATTGTTGAAATGATCGGTGAGGGTGTAACCAGTGTTGCTGTAGGCGACCATGTTATTCCGCTTTATACGCCGGAGTGCGGTGAATGTAAGTTCTGTTTGTCCGGCAAAACGAATCTGTGTCAGAAAATTCGTGAAACCCAGGGCAAGGGCTTGATGCCAGACGGTACGACTCGTTTTTATAAAGACGGCCAGCCTATCTTCCATTACATGGGCTGTTCAACGTTTTCTGAATACACCGTATTACCAGAAATCTCATTGGCGAAAGTAAATCCGGAAGCGCCGCTTGAGGAAGTTTGTCTGCTGGGTTGTGGTGTTACAACTGGCATGGGTGCTGTATTGAAAACTGCAAAAGTTCAGCCTGGTGATACCGTTGCTGTGTTTGGCCTGGGAGGCATTGGTCTTTCTGCGATCATTGGTGCCAAGATGGCCGGTGCTGGTCATATTATTGGTGTTGATATTAATGAGTCCAAATTCGAGCTGGCTACGAAGCTGGGCGCAACGGACTGCATTAACCCTAAATTGCATGACAAGCCGATTCAGGAAGTGATCGTCGAAATGACCGACGGCGGTGTGGATTTCTCTTTTGAGTGTATTGGTAATGTTAACATCATGCGCTCTGCCCTTGAGTGTTGTCACAAAGGTTGGGGCGAATCAGTGATTATTGGTGTTGCCGGTGCCGGGCAGGAAATATCCACGCGGCCATTCCAGCTGGTCACTGGTCGTGTATGGCGCGGTTCTGCCTTTGGTGGTGTGAAAGGTCGTTCTGAGCTGCCGGGTATTGTGAATCAATACATGAATGGTGACTTCAAACTGGATGATTTTATCACTCATACCATGGGATTAGAGGACATTAATACCGCCTTTGACTTGATGCATAAAGGTGAAAGTATTCGTACAGTGATTCATTATCAGTAATTATTGTATTGGTGATTAGCCTTGCCACTCAGCAGGGCTTCTAAAAAGGATGCGTCAATGGCTCTTGAAACAGTCAGTGCTAATAAAGCCTTTGGTGGGCGTCATGAGCAGTATCAACATCACTCTGATGTATTGAACTGCAATATGCGGTTTGCGATCTATTTGCCGCCTCAAGCAGAAAGAAATCCGGTTTCTGTCGTTTATTGGTTGTCTGGGCTGACATGCACGGATGAGAATTTTATGCAGAAAGCCGGTGCTCAACGGATAGCGGCTGAGTTAGGGGTTGCCCTGGTTGCACCGGACACCAGCCCACGTGGTGAAGATGTGGCAGACGATCCTGACGGTGCTTATGATCTTGGGTTGGGAGCAGGATTTTATTTGAATGCTGTGCGTTCGCCATGGGATAAACATTATCGGATGTACGACTATGTTGTTTCTGAGCTGCCTGGGTTAATCGAAGCTAATTTCCCGGTATCTGAAAAAAGAAGTATTTCAGGCCACTCGATGGGTGGCCATGGCGCTCTGACTATTGCCCTGAAAAACCCGGAACGTTACGCATCGGTGTCAGCATTCAGCCCTATCAGCAATCCCATCAATTGCCCATGGGGGCAAAAAGCGTTTGCAAACTATCTGGGTGATGATGAACAGCTTTGGCGGCAATACGATGCAACGGAGTTAATGTTGTCGTCTGATGCAAAAGTGCCGGCACTCGTCGATCAGGGAAGTGCCGATCAGTTTCTTGCTGAGCAGTTACGTCCGGAGGCACTGCAGTCTGCCGCTAAGACAACGGGTTATCCTTTGGAGCTAAGGATGCAAGAAGGGTATGACCACTCGTATTACTTTATTAGCACCTTTATTGCCGATCATCTTGCGTTTCATTCTCGTTATTTGATGAGTGACAGTTGAAGGTATAGAGGCCGGTAGTTTGGGAAACCGGTCGCCATGAGTCGACCGGCATTCAACCATTTATTTCATATATTTATTTCATATATTTATTTCATATTAAGAAAGACAAAACGGGCATTGCTGTCCTGACCATCTTTTGAAGCTTTGATAGTTACCGGGCCATAACCAACCAGGCTGGTGAAGTTTGCGCGTCCCATATCATCTGTGGTCATTTCCTGATTAAAACCATTGTCTCTGTGAACAACAACGGTCGCGCCTTTAACCGGTTTATTATCCATATAAACTCTGGCTGTCAGGTCATGATCAGGGCGGTCAACACGCAGTTCCAGATCTGCAATGGCAGACAGTGAAACGCTGGCAATGGCAATAGCGGAAAAGAGTTGTTTAATAGCTTTCATAGGTGCTCTCCAGTTTCTTCCATAAATGTGCAAATGCACATGAGAAATTCGCAAGGTGGTTCAAAAGTGCTTTCTCTCCAACAGAGAGCAAATCTGAATCTGTATTGAAAATATAGTCATGGCGTCAAAGTGGGCGAGTTATGGGGCACTTCCCTGTAGATATTGAATCTATTGGCGTAGAGACAAATTGTTATTTTGTGCCTGTTTTCTTTGGTTTGATTGATGGTTTGTATCAAGGATGAGTGGTTAAGCGCTCTTAAAACAGGCCTTTACGTGGGGTTGGGCATTGACGTTTCTCTTTAAAAGTGATTGCCCAGCGTGGGTGATCACAGTTTTATGGCGTGCTTCTCGGGCGGTGTTGTTATCAGAAAGTGAGTGGCAGAAGCGTCACTGTCTTCTGCCTTTAAGGTTGGTTGATGATAGATTCAAACATTACTCTTCAAAATCTTCCCAATCATCCAATAACCAGTCTCCGGTCATCCAGTACTGGTCAATATCCAGACTTTTTAGTGGTGCCTCACCTTTATCGGTTAGCATTTTTCCTTCTTCGAACGCATCGAAACACTCATCAGCCAGCTCGCCGCCTTCAATAGACATTGAGCTTCTAAAGCTTTCAGGAAACCGTTTCAAACCTTCCTCAAGACTCTGGCTAGGGTCATCTGGCCACAGCGTTTTCAGTTTTGCACGAGGCACGGCGTAGACGATTTGATTAATGTTGATGCCCTGACGTCTGGCACGATATATGGCCATCAAACTTAAAACATCTGGCTCTGCTGTCGTCAGCAAGGTCAGAGGTTGTTGGTCTCGACAATCAAACTCACTGGCCAGAGAGTGAAGGGCAAGCCCTTCTGCACTATAAAGCGGACTGATGTGGCTGGCGTTACAAGCGGTGACCAGAATTTGGCCGGAGGCATCCAATATGCAAGCGGTAAAAGGCAGCGCCGGATTGGCGCTGGCACCCAGCTCCAGAAGTTCACCCATGAGTTCTGTGTATTCGGACATCTAACGATTACTCTCAATGATTAACAATAGGATTAAGGAATCATCATAGTCGGAGATTGGATGGTTTGCTCTGAAGCGGGTTTTTTAAACCATAATCACCATACCGTCATGGCCGGGCTCAATATTTTCCGGGAGTGTGTTGGTGTTCATCCAGTGATCCATCTCATGGCCTATGTGGGTCAGAATGGTTTTTGTTGGATGAATAGCTTCGTGGAGATGAATGACATCGGTGAGATTGTTATGGGCACCGGGGTAATTTTCCAGATTAGGCGGATAACTGCAATCAATGATCATCACATCGATAGAGTCGCGGGCTAAATAAGTCAATGTATCATCAGGCAACCCAAGGGTGTCTGTTAGGTAGATGACGTTTTTTCTATTTCGTCGAAATTGGTATCCATAGGTTGGACGGGAATGTTTCAGAGGCAACGGTGTGATCTCAATGCCAGCGGACAGAAAGCGGGAAAAAGGTGTTATTGACTGTGTGAAATCCAGAATGCCGGTGTGTTTGATTAACTCAACAGGGGCATCATCACAGTCTGGTCCATAGACCGGAATGTTAAGGGCACTGCCCCATCTCAGGCTGAACAACCCGGCAATATGATCCATATGATAGTGAGTGAGCAGAATCTGTCGTAAAGTACCCGCGGGAAAGCGGTCTTCAAGATCGGTCAGACCGGCGTCAATGAGAATCAACTCGCCTTCGGACTCAAGGGTCGCAGAGGCCGGTCGCCGGGTCAGAAAAGGATTCATCAGCGTATTGATACAGGCAGGGCAGTCACAACCATACACGGGACACCCTTTAACGCTGCCTGTGCCGAGCAGGGTGAACTTCATTGGAAACTCCATAATCTATCTAGATTCCCAGTGGCAACTCTGTTGTTGATTTTATCACTGAAAGCGTCATTGCGGTTTTAAGCTGGCTAACACCGGGTATTTTCATCAGCTCTTCCATCAGGAAGTGCGATAGAGCCTGCTGATTTTTTGCCACGACTTTGAGCAGGTAATCGCCGTCACTGCCGGTGATGGCATGACACTCCAATACCGGCGCGAAATTGATAATAGCCTGTTTAAAATAATTTGCAGTATCGAGTCTCTTCCAATATGAAATGAGCCTGAACGGAGCCCTTGTTTCCAAAATGAAATGAGCCTGTGATTTCTGATCTTTCGTCCAAAATTACTGGATGAAAATCATAATGGACACACGGCTCATCAAATCGCTCCAGCAGGTGGAGGAGCTGCTTCAGGCTACACCGCAGATACAGCCTGGTTGGAAGTCAAAAGACGAGTGTTATCAATGGATTGCAGACACTCTCAATCACTTTCGATACCGCACTCTGAGCAAGCCTGAGAAAGGGTTGATCAAACGCTATCTGATCGTCGCTTCAGGCTATTCCAGGGCGCAAATAACCCGGCTAATTAAAGAATACCTGAATCTGGGGCTTCTCAAGCGCAAACAACGGACAACGAAGGGGTTTGAGACAAAGTATTCCAAGGCTGACATTCGCCTTCTTGCCGAGACTGACCGACTTCATAATGGCCTGAATGGGCCTGCAATAAAGAAGATCTGTGAGCGAGCATATCAACGTGGAGATGGTCGCTATAAGCGACTGGCTGGCATCTCTGTTTCGCACCTCTACAACCTGCGGCAGTCAAAGACTTATCAGACAGTTCGCCTGCATAAAAACGTCACCCGACCTGTAAATCGTGCTATTGGTACTCGACGCAAACCGCGACCCAATGGTCAACCCGGTTATATCAGAATTGATACAGTACATCAGGGTGATAAGGATAAGGTCAAAGGGCTTTACCATATTAATGCGGTGGATGAAGTTACTCAGTTTCAAGTGATCTGCACCGTTGAGCGGATCAACGAGCACTTTCTAATACCGGTACTCGAAGAGCTTTTGGCGACTTTTCCCTTTAAAATACAGGGTTTTCACTCCGATAACGGCTCTGAGTACATCAACTATCCGGTGGCAAGTTTATTGGATAGCCGCTACATAAAATTCACAAAATCCAGATCACGAAAAACAAACGACAATGCACTTGTTGAATCAAAAAACGGAGCCATCATCAGAAAAATGTTGGGCTATGCTCATATACCGCAACATCATGCTGCAGAAGTGAATGCGTTTAACAAAAATTACCTGACACCTTACATCAATTTTCACCGGCCTTGCTTTTTCCCGGAGACGATAACAGATGAAAAAGGCAAAGAGAGAAAACGTTACCTTTACGAAAACATGATGACACCTTATGAAAAACTGAAATCTTTGCCTGACTGGACGCAATATTTGAAGAAAGGAACTCCGCCGCATGCATTGGAGTCAAAGGCTGAATCAATGAGTGATAACGAGGCTGCCCAGCAACTGCAGTCTGCCAGAGAATCACTGTTTCAAGGCATCTTTAAGCGAAAGGCCTGAAATCATGGGTTTATACTCTTTTCAGGCTCATTTTGGGATTGGAAAATACTTATCGGATGAATGATTATTCAGGCGAACGGTAATAAATGCCTCTACATTGAGTCCGACGGCGACCGGATTCAACACCGTCACCTGTTTTTGGATGTAACCATTTTCTTTCAATCGGGCGATCCGTCTTGAGCACTGAGAGGATGATAAATTGATGCGCTCTGCCAGCAGATGGAGCGATAACGAGTGATCCTGTTGAAGTTCAGATAATAGCTTCAGGTCGAAGGCATCCAAAGGGTTTTTGTTCATGTTGCACTCCTTATCCGCCGCTTATGTTTTAAACCACAACAGGGTGGAGTTGTTATTTTAAGTATTGAATGGCCGATCATTAAGGAGAGAATCAGGAGGCTGTTTCTATAATATCCGGGTTAGCGCACATTAAAGTCATTGGCCATCTTCCTGATACAAAACCTTTGTATCATCATGCAAAAGTGGCCTGCAGGACGCAAGGCTTTTGCATTGGGTCAGTCGTATACTTTTTATATAAGAAGGTGAGGGATGGCCATGAATAAGCGAAGAATAATCAGCGATATAAACCCAATGGGCACCGATGGCTTTGAATTTGTGGAGTATTCGGCACCGGATTCAACGGTGCTGGATGAGCTGTTTCAACAGTTAGGTTTTGTCCGTGTTGCAGAACATCGTTCCAAAAAAGTCACTCTTTACCGGCAGGGTGATGTGAATTTTATTGTGAACCGTGAATCGGGTTCTTTTGCAGAGCAGTTTGCTCAGTTGCACGGACCTTGTGCCTGTGCTTTCAGTATTCGGGTGGAAGATGCTGAGTATGCCTATCAGCGAGCATTAAGGTTGGGGTGCAAACCAGGCCCGGCTCACCAGATTGGTGCTGGTGAACTGACTATTCCTTCTATTTTGGGGATAGGTGGCAGTCTAATTTATTTTGTGGACCGCTATGGGGACAAAGGCTCTATTTACGACAATGATTTTGAATTTAATGAGGGTGTTGATCCTGAACCAGAAGGCCTTGGGCTTAGTTATATCGATCATCTGACCCATAATGCCCATCAGGGTAATATGAACAAATGGGCTTCGTTTTACGAAGACCTATTTAATTTTAAAGAAATTCGATATTTCGATATTGAGGGAAAGCTAACGGGCCTGAAATCCAGAGCCATGACCAGCCCTTGCGGCAAGCTGCGGATTCCAATCAATGAGTCATCCGATGATAAAAGCCAGATTGAAGAATACCTGAAGCAATATCATGGGGAAGGTATTCAGCACATTGCTCTCTATTCCAATGATATCTACAAAACAGTGCCGGATATGCGACACAGTGGCACAGATTTTATGCCGGGTCCGCCAGAGACTTACTATGACATGCTGGCTGAACGCCTGCCCTGGCATCATGAAAATGTAGATACACTGAAATCCAATAATATCCTGTTAGATGGTGCGCCTACGGAAGACGGTGGTCTGCTATTGCAGATTTTTACTAAAACGGTCATCGGTCCAATCTTTTTTGAGATTATCCAACGAAAAGGTGATGAGGGTTTTGGTGAAGGGAACTTTAAGGCGCTGTTTGAAAGTATTGAGCGAGATCAAATAGAGCGCGGCGTTTTATAATGCCTGAAAGAGGTGGTCTGCCATGGAAGGAACACAATATAAAGCTCGAATGCCGGATAATTCGGGTTTTATTCATTATTCCGATGAAGAAAATGAAACTTGGAGCTTGCTCTATCAGCGCCAGATAGAGCAGCTGGAAGCACGTGCCTGCGATCAGTATTTCGAAGGCATTGAGGTGTTGTCCATGGCACCGGATCGAATTCCCCAGCTTGATGAAATTAATGGCGTATTGAAAAAACGAACCGGGTGGGGTGTCGCTCGAGTGCCGGCTCTGATTTCTTTTGATCGGTTTTTTAAGTTGCTGGCTAATCGAGAATTTCCGGTCGCTACGTTTATCCGGGTTCGGGAGGAACTGGATTACCTTCAAGAGCCGGATATTTTTCATGAAATATTTGGCCATTGCCCATTATTAACCAACCAGGCGTTTGCGGATTTTACCGAAACCTATGGCCGTTTGGCGCTTTCTGCAACTAAAGAGGAAAGAGCGTATTTAGCCAGGCTGTATTGGATGACCGTTGAGTTTGGTCTTCTCAATACATCAAAAGGCCTGCGAATATACGGCGGTGGTATACTTTCGAGCTTTGGTGAAACTGCTTATGCGTTGGAGAGCTCGATACCGGTTCGTGCGCCTTTTGATATTTTAACGGCTCTGAGAACCCCTTATCGCATTGATATCCTGCAGCCCGTTTACTATGTACTGGAGGACTTAAAGGAAATGACACGCCTTTGTGAATTGGATTTAATGGCGTTGGTTCATCAGGCCATGTCGATGCCTATGCTTGAGCCACTGTTTGAGTCTGATAAATAACGCTTGCGGTCGGAGGCGCCTCTTCTTGGATAGCCCCTGCGTAGATAGCCTCTTCGTGGATAATCCTCTTTATTGTATCTTTCCAGCCTTACTCTTATTATCTTCTTTTCTTTGTTTTTATTGTTTTCGATCATAAGGAATTCTTGATGCAGCCTGAGGCGATCACCATCAGTACACCGCATTTAACCTTTTCAGCGGTACAGTGGGGTGATCCTGAGGGGCATCCGGTGATTGCACTGCATGGCTGGTTGGATAACCTCGCCAGTTTTACACCTATGGCACCTCACCTTCAGGGAATTCGGCTGATTGCTGTGGATCAGGCGGGTCACGGTCATTCTCAACATCGGCCTGCTGGTTTCAGCTACGATGTCTGGCACTATGTTGAAGATCTGTTGTATATCGCAGAAGCCTTGAAGCTGGATAAATTCGGATTGGTTGGTCATTCTCTGGGCGCTGTCGTATGTACCATGGCGGCAGGCTCGGTTTTAAAAGATCGTTTGACCGGGCTGGTGGCCATTGATGGTCTTTTCCCCCGACCTCGCAAGCCTGAAGAGTCTCCTGGTGCATTAACCCGATATATTTTGCAGCGTCAGACACCGACGGAGCAATTACCGAAAACCGTCTACCGTTCAAAACAACAGGCCATTCGAGCCAGAACCCTGAGTGAGTTCAAAGTGTCTTCCGCATCTGCTGAGCTTTTGGTGGATAGATCCATGCGGGAAGTGGATGACGGTTGGGTGTGGACTCACGATGCAAGGCTGAAGCTGGGGTCGCCCACACGATTCACTCTGGAACAAACCCTGGCTTTCCCGAATGACGTGATTTGTCCGGCACATGTTGTGTATGCCAGTAAAGGGATATCAGGGCAAATAGTGAATGAATTTGCCCATCAACTGCCACATTTTGTGTTTCATGCCATGGAAGGTCATCACCATCTGCATATGGACGATCAGGTAGAATCGGTTGCTGCAGTAGTTAACTCTGTGTTCAGCTCTGGGGTATGATGTGATAAGTGACCAAGGGGATGGCATGGTGAATATCGTTTTGCAACCAGCACCAGTTAGACAGAGCGCAGGTTTTCGTTCCCTTGGGGTGAGGCGTTTTATTGCCTGCCTGCTTATCGGGCTACTTCCGTCTATTGGTTACAGCGCCCGTGAGCCTTTGCCTTCTTACCCTAACGGCAAGGTCGAAATATCCATCAAGGAAGCCCGACAAAATCATCCGGTGATCACCAGCCGGATGAAACGGGTCAATGGCGTGGTTACTTCAGACAATGCCCGCTGGCAAAGTGGCATGCTGCATCGAACGTTGTATCAGCTGCCATCAGGGCATGGCAGTGAGCAGGGTTATGACTTCTTTGTTACCAGATTGAAAGAGCTGGGCGTGAAGCCGCTTTTTGAATGTCAGAGCTTTTCCTGTGGTGCCAGTAACTTTTGGGCCAACGACATCTTTAAAATTCCCAGATTGTACGGTCAGGACAAAGCCCAGTCTTACTTTGTTGGTGAACAGGCTGGCGCTGTCTATTTTGTGTATTCCGTCAAACGGGGTAATGGCCGAGTTTACACACTGGTAGATATTTTTGAGCCGGAAGGTGGTATTCAGGCCAGTTCTGATTCTGGCTTTGCAATGATTCTTTCTAATAAGGTGGCGTTGGAAAAGCGGCTCAGCCAATTCACCAGCCAATTGAAAAACGATGAAGGTTCTCAGGCGCTCTTTATCATTCGTGGGGAGCTGCCCGACGGAATCTCCAAGTATGATCAAAGAATCAGCGGAATGAACGAGTGGGCTGCAGAGCTGGAAAACACCCTTAATCAACAGGATTTATCGAAAGAACGGTACAGAATTCACACTTCACTCTGCAAAGGTTGTGGTGGGGCGTCGATAAAGGGTAATAATCAGGACTTGGTTCTGGAAGGCATTTTATGGAATTGATGTTACGCTGTGTGCCACGTAGGATCACGCTAAGGTAATGGTTTGTCAGGAATTGTTAAAACTATAGCCCTAGCAGAACGGTCTGATATAATCAAAATAGACATCCAGATAGAGGAATAACCAAGATGGATCGCAAACCTGCAATGACAGCTTCGGCCAGCATCGGTGCTGGTATCGAGATCAACAAAGTTCTCCGCAACACCTATATGCTGCTGGGCATGACTCTGCTGTTCAGTGCTTTCACTGCTGGCGTTGCCATGGCTCTGCAAATCAGCCAGATGACGGCTCTGGTTCTTTCTCTGGTAGGCTTTGGTCTGCTGTTTGTCGTGAACAAAACGGCGGATTCTGCCAAAGGCATCGTCGCTGTATTTGCCTTTACCGGTGTTCTGGGTGCTGCCCTCGGACCAATGCTGAACCACTATCTGGGAATGGCTAACGGCCCATCTCTAATCATGCAGGCTCTGGGCGGAACCGCTATTGTGTTTTTCTCTCTGTCTGCTTATGTGCTGACTACCCGTAAAGATTTCTCTTTCATGGGTGGCTTCCTGATGGTGGGTCTGATTGTTGCCGTGGTTGCCAGTATCGCTTTGATGTTCTTCAATGTGCCCGCTGCCAGCATGGCACTGTCTGCACTGATTGTGCTGCTGATGTCCGGCTTTATCCTGTTTGATACCAGCCGTATCATTCACGGTGGTGAGACCAACTACATCCGCGCTACCGTTTCTCTGTATCTGGATATCTACAATCTGTTTACTGCACTGCTTCACTTGCTGGGTGCCAGTGACGACTGATTGCTATCTGTTTAAAGAAAAAGCCTCACCGTTTGGTGGGGCTTTTTTGTTTTCTGTTAAGATCATTCGATAGTCATTATAAAGGTTCATTCCATGAAGTTTGCACTGGCCATCTACGGAGCTCCGGCCAACAGTCAGGCACCCTACAGTGCGTTGCAATTTGCCCGGGCAGTGGTGTCTCAGGGGCATGAGATTGTTCGGCTGTTTTTCTATCAAGATGGTGTGAATGTGGCCACTGGTTTGGCTCAGCCGCCTCAGGATGAAATGAATCTTCCTGATGAGTGGCAAACGTTTGTGCAAAAAAACAAACTGGATGCTGTAGTCTGCATTGCAGCCGCTCTGAGAAGAGGAGTGATTGATGGTCGTGAGGCTGAGCGATACAGCCTGCCGGCTCATAATCTGCGTGAAGGTTATGAGTTATCGGGTCTTGGGCAACTCTTGGATGGTGTTGTTTCTTCCGATCGTTTTGTGACCTTTGGAGGCTGATATGAGTCATTCCATCTGTGTGATCTCAACCCGCGCTCCCTATCACGGTCAGTTTGCCCGTGAAGCTCTGGATGTTGCGCTGGTTTCAGCCTCTTATGATCTGGAAACCCATTTGCTGATGATGGGCGACGGTGTTTATCAGTTAGTCAAAGGGCAGGATAGCAACAGCATTGACCGTAAAAACCTGTCTTCCATGTTGCAGGCATTACCACTTTACGGTGTTGATGAAATCCATGTTGATCAAACGTCGTTGGATGAACGTGGCCTGAGCCTTGATGATCTTCAAGAAAGCGTTACGGTACTTTCTGCCGATGAATTGCCACTATTTATTCAGCAGCATTGCAGGGTTGTGAATTTCTGATGAAAACACTGCACACCATCAATAAAACGGGCCAGCCTTTTGAGAACTGCCTGCGAAGTGTCGCTGAGGGCGATACCATCTTACTGATTGAAGACGGAGTATATGGGCTGCTGGTTGGCAAACGACAATTAGAAACTATACGTTCCACCTGCAAGCTAATAGCCATGAATCAGGATCTTAAAGCCCGAGGTATTCATGCCCCTGACGATTGTCTCGCCATAAACTATGAGCAGTTTGTGGAGCAAAGCTTGGAGCATGATAAAGTAATTTCTTGGTTTTAGTTTATATTATCCAATCATATTGGTGGTTGTTTTTATTCTGCAACAACCACCTGCAAAGTTAATCAGTGTTGAGGAATCGCCTTTGAACGCCCCTGTTGCTGCAAAAATACCGGTCACCATCGAACAACACGGACAGACACGTATCGATGAATACCAATGGCTCCGTGATGAAAACTGGCAAAAAATCGTGGCAGGGGATCTGGATTTTAAAAATACGGATATTCTGAAATATCTTGAAGCAGAAGCCACCTATAAAGATGAGCAGATGGCAGATTACCAGCCGGTCCGTGAGTCACTGTACGATGAAATTCTTTCCCGAATTAAAGAAGACTACCAATCCTGGCCAGTGAAGAAAGGTGATTATTTTTACTACTATCGTGAAGAAAAAGGTAAGAACTATCCTATTCTCTGCCGTCGGCACACATCCATGGAAGCTCCCGAAACGGTGTATATGGACGTTAACCAGGAAGCCGAAGGCAAAGAGCTATTTATGTTTGGTCCGTCGGTCACTAATCGGATTAATAGCTTTCTGGCTTATGGCTTTAACTTGACGGGCTCTATGGATCGCACGATTAAAGTGCGCAACCTTGAAACCGGCGAAGATCTGAACTGGTTCTTCCCAAACAGCACCGGTTCTATTCTCTGGGCAGACGATGAACACCTATTAATTGTTGAGCGCGATGAACAGGCCAGAGGACGCGATATCTATCGGGTCAATATTCATAAAGGACCAGACGCGAAAGAGTTGGTTTACTCAAAGCCCGATGAATTCGACAGTATGTTTTTATCCCTGGGAGAAACGACAGATCGAGACTATCTGATGGTTTACCTGAACAGCGGCTCCAGCCAAGTCGTATATGTCTCTCCTCGAAAGGCGTTAGATTTCCAACTGTTTGCCCATGGTAAGGATGATGTAGTCTTTGATATTGATCACTATCGGGGGGATTTCTATATTCTCACGAATCTTCATGAAGCCCATAATTTTCAGCTGTTCAAAACCAGTGTGCAGCAGTGGGGTCAGACAGCGTGGCAGCTAATCCGAAAGGAGAGTGAAACCACCAGTCTTGATGAAATCCATTTTTACAGTCATTACCTGATCATCGAACAGAAAAACAATGAACGGGGGTTGAATGAGCTGATCGTAGTGGATATGGAATCGGGTAAAGAACACTTGGTTTCCATGCCAGATGAAGCTTATGAACTGGATTTTTCCGGCGATTGGGATCATAACGCCACCAAAGTCAGGCTGGATTACTCTTCTCCTATTCGCCCGGCAACGGTGCTTGAACTCGATTTAACAACGGCCTCCACAACGCATTTATACACCCGGGAAACCCCAAATTTTGATCCGGAAAACTATGAAGTTCGTCGTGAATATGTGAAGGCGCGAGATGGCGAGCAGGTTCCTGTGACGATCATTCATCAGAAAGGTCTGACTCTCGATGGTGCCAATCCGTTAATGGTATACGGCTATGGTTCCTATGGTTTTGGTATGACGGCGGGTTTCTCATCCAAACTGTTCAGTCTGGTGAATCGTGGTTTTGTTTACGCTACTGCACATATTCGGGGCGGAGATGAGAAAGGGTATAGCTGGTACCTTGATGGAAAAATGCGACATAAACTGAATACCTTTTACGATTTTATTGATGTGACGGAACACTTGATTGATCAGGGTTATGGTCAAAAAGGGCAGGTTGCCATTAATGGCGGCAGTGCCGGTGGTTTGTTGATGGGGGCTGTGACCAATCTCCGGCCAGATTTGTTTGGTGCTGTGGTTGCTGATGTGCCGTTTGTTGATGTGATTAACACCATCAGTGATGCTTCTCTGCCATTAACGCCACCGGAGTGGGAAGAGTGGGGCAACCCTGTCGAGAACTCCGGTGACTTTGACTATATTATGCAGTACTCGCCTTACGACAATGTTGAGGCAAAAGCGTATCCGCCCATGTTGTTTAACTCGGGTATTTCTGATGAGCAGGTAACCTATTGGGAACCCGCAAAAATGGTTGCCCGACTTCGTGATCGAAAAACAGACGACAACCTGTTGCTACTCAATATTAATATGCATGCTGGTCATGCCGGCGCCAGCAAACGTTATGAGTGGATTGATGAAGAGGCGTTCAATTACGCTTTTATTCTGAAGTGCTTTCGTATGAAGTGATTGCTGTCGTACACTGACTGAACGTTTAAACCGAATAATAATGTGGGAGGTTTTACTCTCCCGCCTCACTCTATAGCGGGAGCTCTCATCATGGGTATGGAAATAACCGCCATTGTCTTCGTCGTACTGATTGGCGTGCTGATCACTACCGGTGTCAGAATCGTATCTCAGGGATACAATTACACTGTCGAACGCTTTGGAAAGTATACGCGCACTCTTACCCCCGGGCTGCATGTCATTGTGCCGGTGGTTGATGCTATCGGTAAGAAAATAAACATGATGGAGCAGGTGCTGGATATTCCGCCCCAGGAAGTGATCAGTTCCGACAACGCCCAGGTCACTACCGATGCCGTGTGTTTTTATCTGGTTCAGGATCCAGTAAGGGCCTCTTACGAGGTCAATGATTTGGATCGCGCCATGAAGAATTTGGTGATGACTAATATTCGTGCGGTACTCGGTTCTATGGAGCTGGATGAAATGCTCTCCAACCGAGACCGGATTAATGAGCGACTACTGACCAAGGTTGATGAAGCCACTGACCCGTGGGGTGTGAAAGTGACGCGTATAGAGTTGCGTGACATCGCACCACCGGCCGATCTGGTTGAATCCATGGGACGCCAGATGAAGGCGGAGCGGGAAAAGCGCGCACAGATTCTCGAAGCAGAAGGCTCACGGGAAGCGGCCATCAAAGTGGCCGAAGGTGCAAAGCAGGCGCAGATTCTTAAGGCAGAAGGTGCATTAGAAGCGGCCAAACGTGAAGCGGAAGCCAGGGAACGTCTGGCAGAAGCCGAAGCAGTGGCCACCAGTCGTGTATCCAAGGCCATTGCAGAAGGTGATCACCGGGCCATTAATTACTTTGTTGCTCAGAAATACGTTGAGGCGCTTAAAGATGTGGCTTCTGCAGACAACAGCAAAATTGTCATGATGCCTTTAGAGGCCGGCAGTTTGATCGGTTCTATTGCCGGTATCAAGGAGCTGGTTGGAGACGTTTCACAACGGAAGGATGGCTGATGGATATAGCAATGTCTTTTGAACCCTGGCACTGGCTTATTCTGTTCTTTGTTTTTCTGGGAGCAGAAGCTTTGGGCGCTGGTGGCTTTTTATTAGGCAGCGCTGTCGCTTCGGCATTAGTCGCGCTGATTCTCTGGATTTCCCCCGATGTGAGTTGGCCTGCTCAGCTGATGTGGTTTGGTATTGGCAGTCTGCTTTTTACGGTGGCTTATTGGAAATTTTTCCGCAAAGTAAACAATAAGAGTGATAGCCCTGAACTGAATAACCGTGCGCTGCAGCTGGTTGGCAGAACGGTTTTGCTGGATCACGACCTTCCGGCAGGTATCACTAAACTCCAGATCGGCGATACGTTCTGGAAGGTTCAATCGGATCGATCAGTTGCACGGGGCCACAATGTGATCGTGACTGGCTGTCAGGGGATGGTACTTTTAGTGATCGAGCAGGGTTGAGACTGAACCCGTGTTTCTTTATCCTATGCGCTCTTCAAAGGCTGTTTGTTTGATATACAGCCAACCTTCTCTCCGGCAGTGTTGATCATGGCTGTCGGGAAGTCCGATTGATCATTTCGCAGGATGTTTAAATGCAACCCAGTTCTGCAGCCATGCCGGCTGACTCTAAAAGTCATGTCGTCCAGTGGCTATTTGTTGTTTTGATGATCTACCTGCTGCTCGCCGCGGTAGGTATGATCGGATCGGGATTCAAGTGGGCGTCTGGTGGAGCAGACGGCGCACGTCAACTGTTTGCTTTTGCGACCAATCCAATCATGGGGTTGGTGACCGGTGCCCTTGCGACTGCCGTCGTGCAATCATCCAGTACAGTAACGTCCGTTATTGTGGGTCTTGTGGCCGGTGGTTTGCCCGTCGAAATGGCCATTCCCATGATTATGGGGGCAAACATTGGTACAACCGTGACCAATACTCTGGTGAGTATGGGCCATGTTGGCAAGAAAAAAGAGTTCCGTCGTGCGTTTTCAGCGGCAACGGTTCACGACTTTTTTAATTTAATGGCAGTGATGATTTTCCTGCCACTGGAAATAATGACTGGCTTTCTCGCCAAAGCGTCTGATTTCCTGGCGTCACTCCTTATGGGCGGCGGCACCTACAGCATGAAAGGGCTGGATTTCGTCAAAGTACTCACCTCACCAGTGGTTGATCTATTTAAAGGTCTGTTCGGGTCGTTGCCTGATCTCTGGGGTGGCGTCAGTCTTGCGCTGACCGGGCTTGTTTGTATCTTTATCTCCATTATTTTTCTGGGTAAGTTGCTTAAGCACTTGATGGTTGGCAAAGCCAAGCAGATTTTGCACAAAGCCATTGGCCGTGGTCCGGGAACGGGTATTTTCTCCGGTATGATGATGACCATTGCCGTACAATCGTCTTCTACTTGCACGAGTCTTATTGTGCCGTTGGCGGGTAATGGCATATTCAAACTCAAAGAGATTTATCCATTTACTCTGGGTTCGAATATCGGTACGACCATTACGGCGTTGTTAGCCGCAACCGCCGTTCAGGGGGCAATGGGCTTCTTTGCTCTGCAGATTGCCTTGGTGCACTTATTATTTAATGTGTCTGCTGTCGTGCTTATTTACGGTATTCCGTTCCTGAGAAAAATACCACCGACAATCGCACGACGATTTGCCCAGAAAGCCAGCCGGAATAAGTGGATGGTTTTGGCCTATGTTATCGGCGTATTCTTTATTCTGCCCGCTATTTTGATCGCGTTTACTGCTTGAGGAGACAATCATGCCAACACTCAAGGAATACAAGGCACATCGCAAAGAGTTGAAAGCTCAGATTAAAGAAGTAAAGGCGACACTAAAACGGCTGGAGAAGGAGCTGGAATCGGAACGTCTGGATATGCAGCATGAAGAAATCGATCATCTTGATGAGTATTTCGATCAGGCAGAGCCGCATCTGATGGATGTGAAAAAGCTGGGCGTATCTGCCATTGATGATTTTAAAAAATCCGTTGCCAAATTGATGGGATCCATCACTGGTTCTGGTAAAAAGTAATCATAAAAAGAGGGGAACTTAGTTCCCCTTTTGTCAGCTTTCTATTGGTGCAACAACGCAAAACACAGCATTCCCAGTACGACAGTAATGAGTGTGTTTTTCGTCAGTTTTGCCAACAACACGACGATGACGCTCGCTACCAAATAATGGTTATCAATACTGATGCTCAGTTGCTTTTCAGGAAAGAAGACAATGGGTGTTGCAATGGCGGTGAGTACGGCAGGTGCAGAAAAGGTCAAGAGTTGTTGTACGTTTTGAGATAAGCGCAGCGGTAACCATGGCTCCATCAATAGAAACCGACTTCCGTATACTAATACCGCAACGCATAACAGAATGGACCATGTGTTCATTCGTTACTCCCCTCAAAAGAACGCGCATACAGAAAACCAACCAACATGGCCACGGGCACTGCAATCAAAAGGCTGGGTTGAAAGTGAAGGTATTCGCTGATAATTGATACCACCGTGGCCGTGAGCACGCAAAGCAGTACAGAACCCTTTTTTATCATGGGTATTACTAATGCAATGAATGTGGCGGCGATGGCGAAATCAAGCCCAAGGCTATCAAGGTCGTCTATCTGTTCGCCGGCGATAATGCCGACCAGAGTGGCGATGTTCCAGCCCAAATAGAAAAACAAACCACCTCCCAAGGCATACCAGCGATCAAACTTAGGATGCTGTCCGGGGTTGGCGATGGCAAACAACTCATCGGTCAATAGAAAGCCCAGAGAAAGTCGCCAGCGAAGGGGGAGCGAACTGATCTGGCTTCGCATTACCATAGAGTAAAGAAAGTGCCGTGAAGTAATAAACAGCACCGAAATAAGAATACTGGCGATCCCCGCTCCGGCTTGAATCATGCCCATGATCGCCAATTGCACCGCACCGGCAAAAACGATGGCAGAAAAACCCTGACTTTGCAGTGGATCAAGGCCTGATTCAATGGCCAAAGAACCGGTTAAAATCCCCCAGGGGATAACGGCAACAATAAGCGGTAGTATGGCGATAGCCCCTTTTATAAAGGCTTTTACCTTGTCATTGCCGCAGGAATATTGAACGTATTCAGCCTGATTCATGGCTGGTTATTACCTTTAGGAATGATGGAATCCAATAAATACGAGAGATTAGACATCAGTGAGTGGAATTGGTTTTATTATTGGTGAATTTGAGCAGCGCCATTGTACAAAATAAGTTTCCGGCAAGGCCAGCAATTAACCCACCGGCGGTATTGATATGCTCAGGCGCCCATTGTTTCCATAAGATAAGACTGATCAGGCCGGCCAAGCAGGGAAGATAAAAGTGACGCTTTGGCAGTTGATGAATGAATAGGGCTACAAAAAGAGGGGGGAGAATGGTGGGCGCCCAGATTTCGAACGTCCCTAACAGCACATCCAGAATATCATTAGTATTGATTGCTATCATGAACGCCATACTGCCGATGACCAGTGTTGCTGCTCGGCCAAGGAATAACTGACGTTTCTCCGTTAAATTTTGTTTGAATGCGGGCATAATATCATTAGCAAACGCGATGGCAGCGGTGTTCAGATAACTGTCGCAGGAAGACATAACCGCAGCCAGTAAACCGGCTATTGCCAGCAGTTTTAACCAGAAAGGCATCGCCTCTATAAGGATGCTGAAGGTTTTGTTTCCGATCTGATCTGGCTCCATAGTGAAAGCAGTGAACCCGAGAAGTGCTGACAGGGCGACAACGAGAACAACGACGAAGGCGGTCAGGACTAATGCTCTTTGAGATTGCTGATAACTTCGAGACATAGTGACCCGTTGAATGGTAATTGGAATCAGAGCATCACCAAAAATAAACCCCAGAAAAATGAGAGGAATTGAACTGAAGGCCTCTGAACGAGTTCTTTGGATGACGGTGTTTGGTGCTGAAATAAACCAGTCTGGATTGGTTGTATTGAGGTGGTAAACGCCCCAGGCACCCAGAGCGGTTAATGCCATTAATAAAACTAACGATTGGATAACATCGGTATACACCACCGAATATACGCCACCCAAACAACTATAAATAATCACGCTGGCGGTCAGAACCAGCGCAGCTTCGAACTGCCAGGTTGGAATGATCATGGCAACCACCCGCTCCACAGCGAGCACTTGAGCGGTGACGATACCGGTACAAAACAATATCCAGATAAAACCACTGATCAATCGTACGTCACTGCCTGAATACGTTTTACCTAATATTTCCCCCGTGGAGAGACAATGTCGCCATTGGTAGATCCTCGGCGCGAGACAAGCAACAACCAGCAGCTGAACGGCAAACCCCAGACATCCCAAAGGGTATTCCCAGGCGCCAACATAGGATTTTTCTGCATTGCCGAGAATGACACCGGCGCCCACACCACTGGCAAGCATGGTGCAATACATACCAAAGGTGCCAAATGAATTCTGGCTAAGGGCAAAGCTTTTGAAACTTTGCACAGTTTTTATTTGTTTAACGCTGATAAGGATAAACAGTATGGGGATGGCAAAAATTATGATGGTGATCATTGATTATTCTTTGGTTGCATCTACTTGGTCACGGGGCATTTCATGGTTTCAATAATAAAAAGTAGATGTTTTAACTCGTTTATTTATTTTTTTATTTCACGATGAGAATGGCGAGATGTAACTGTCTGTAAGATTTGTGACCGACTTTGATGTTGATTGTTATTTAAACTGTTAGTATTCGTGACGGTTTCAGCGTTCTGCTAAGTAAGGATATTAGCCCAAGGATAAGTACCCAACCATATGAAATCATATTTTCTGACTCATTGATCAGGCTCTCTGACTGCGTTGCAACTCTGGTCACATAGCTCGCTATGCTCCCGGCGTTGCGCCTTGCAGAGAACCTGATCAGCAAGCCAGAAATTTCGATTCCATATGGCCGGGTACTTAATGGGCAAAAGAAACCGCTTGGTAAACCGTGAGACATATAATAATGATAAAAAGAATCACCGTTGCTTTTAGTCTGTGTCACTTTCGATTTATTGATTCCTCGTTGCTTCGTTTTGTACTCCCAGGTTTTCTGGCTCTCGTCATGAGCGGTTGTGGGCAGGTTGAGTCCAGCGTTGTTATCGATGAAATTCCGCTACTTTCCGATAATCTTGTGGTACAGAAAGCCTATGAGCGTTGCGTTAATAATACCCATGAAGAGTTGGTACGCAATGCTGGTTTTCAAGACAGTTCCGCAATGACCGATGATGTTCGCGCAATTATGTACTCAGGTGTGGTTCAAACCTGCGAATCAGCGGTGGTCATTACCTGTGATAAATCACTGAATACCGATTCCTGTAATATCATTCTCGATATTTATAAGTCTTGAATCAGATCGAAATCCGGCTCCACTTTCGGGCATTCCATACAGCCATAAAACTGATGGAACTGATTAACCGTTGAATAGTGGTGACTGCCCAAAAGGCGGTCAGTCCCAGCCCCAGCTCTGGCCCAATCAGCCAACAGACGGGCAGTAGTAGTAACCATTGCAATAAGAAACGAATGTATAAAACCACCCGATTAGCACCAGCGCCCAGTAATGCCTGAATAAAAACCAGAGAGGGCGCGTCCAGTATTAATCCGATGCCGGTCAGTTGCAGCGGAATTTTACCAAGTTGAACTAATGCCGGATTATGCAGAAAGAGAGCAAGCACTGTCTCAGGCATCAGCAGTAATGGCAGGCTGAGCAGAAGCAGGCTGGCAGAAGCGGTATACATGGTTTCCTGTCCCCATTGCCATGCTCGTTCAGGTTCTTGAGCGCCAAGACTTTTGCTGACCAGTGTATTAGCAGCCATCCCCAGTCCGAGTCCGGGCAGGATCAATACCAACGAAATATTCATCAATACATGGGCCACCGCCATGGCGGATGTCCCCATTTTGGCAACCATAGCGAACAGCAGCATCATTCCCAAAGCGAATAAGGTTTGCTGCAGTGAGTCGGGGATGATCAGTTGCATCAGTCGTTTAAAGGATGACAGGTTGCCCCATTGCGATAATAAGCCACTGGCTTTTGTTTGTTGCTTTACCTTGATGAAGTTAAGGAGGGCGCAAAGGTACATCGAAATTAGAGTTCCTAATGCGGCCCCTTTAACGCCTAATGCCGGTAAGCCAAACTTTCCGTAGATCAGCAAATAGCTGATCACGACATTGCTGATATGAGTGATCACCAAAAGATAAAGAAATGATCTGGGTTGACCCGCGCCATTCCAGAACCCCCGAAATGACAAGATCATCGCCGCCGCAGGCAGTGACAATACACGTATCTGAAAGTAAGCAATGGCATCGTTGGTGAAGGAAGCGGTGTCGGAGTGATAGATCAGATTCAGTAACCAGGGGGCAGCTAAGGCTAATAGCAGACTCAATGGCAGTGCAAATAACACTGAAAGTAATAATCCATGATTGATCGGGACAATGCATTCTGCTGTTCGCCCGGCGCCATCTCTTCGAGCTACCTGAGCTTGAATCCCGGCAGAAAGGCCAGCCAGTAAGGATAATGCAACAAAATTGGCATAACTGCCGGCACCCACGGCAGCCAGGGAGGCTTCACCAAGGGGACCCACTAACGCCGTATCTGCCAGATTGGTCATGCTTTGAGAGAGCATGGCCAGCATGATGGGCAATCCCAATTTGATGATGGTGGTTAGCCTGTGTTTCAAACTGACTCCGAACTGCTAATAGCTGATAAGCGTTGGTGAAGAGGTTTAGATAAGAAAATGGAGGATTGGTTTCAGTTTGGTCGTCATTCTCTGAAAATAAGCGGGGCAGAGTGCTTGCCCCTGAGGACATTAGTCTGCCAGATTGGGCCGTAACCAGCGAACTGCCTTGTCAACAGACCAGCTTTTACGCTCTGCGTAGGGCTCCAGCTGTGTTTGATCAATCTTTCCCAGACCAAAGTACTTGGCTTCCGGGTGAGAAAAGTACCAACCGCTGACACTGGCTGCAGGCAGCATGGCAAAATGCTCAGTGAGGGAAACGCCGCTGTTTTCTTCCCCTTTCAACAACGTAAAGAGCGTTTCTTTCTCCGTATGATCCGGGCAGGCAGGGTAACCCGGGGCCGGGCGAATACCTGCATACTTCTCTTTGATCAGTTCTTCATTACTCAGTGTTTCATCGGATGCGTAGCCCCAATAGTCTTTCCGGACTTTTTCGTGCATGTATTCAGCAAAGGCTTCGGCAAAACGATCCGCCAGTGCTTTCACCATAATGCTGTTGTAATCGTCACCGGCATCTTCGTACTGCTTAGCCAGTTCATCCGCACCAATACCGGCAGTGACGATAAACCCGCCCACATAATCCTTCAATCCGGTGGATTCCGGTGCAACAAAATCTGCAAGGCTGTAGTTGGGTTTATCTTCAGGCTTTGGAGCCTGCTGACGCAAATGATGTAGATGACACACGACGTCTTCACGGCTCTCATCTTGATAGACGGCAAGGTCATCACGGTTGACCTGGTTTGCTGGCCAGAAACCAATCACCGCTCGAGCACCAATCAGCTTGTCATTAACCAGTTTATCAAGCATCTCCCGGGCATCGTGGTAAAGACTGGTGGCCGCTTCACCCACCACTTCATCCTGGAGGATTTTTGGATATTTGCCCGCAAGATCCCACGTCATAAAGAAGGGCGTCCAGTCAATGTAGTCCACCAGTTCGGATAGAGGGAAGTCCTCGAAGGTTTTTACACCGGTAAAAGCAGGCACTGGTGGTACATAGTTTTTCCAGTTAGGCGTAAAGGCATTATCCAGTGCCTCTTCATAACTGAGCAGTGCTCTTTTATTGTTCCGCTTTGCGTAGCGGATGCGAATTTTTTCGTATTCACTGCGGGTTTCAGTGACTAGCTCTGTCTTGAGAGTGTCGCTCATCAATCGGGTCGAAATGCCAACACTGCGGGAAGCATCGGTTACGTAAATGGCAAGGTCATTCTGAAACTGAGGCTCAATTTTTACAGCGGTATGAGCTCGTGACGTAGTTGCACCGCCAATCATTAATGGAATTTCGATATTCAAGCGCTGCATTTCGCTGGCCACATGAACCATTTCATCAAGGGATGGAGTGATCAATCCGCTCAACCCGATGATATCAACGTTCTCTTCTATGGCGGTTTTTAAAATAGTGTCACAGGACACCATAACCCCAAGGTCCACCACCTCAAAGTTGTTACAGGCCAGCACGACACCGACAATATTTTTACCAATGTCGTGTACATCGCCTTTTACGGTGGCCATTAAAATCTTGCCATTTGAACGACTGATGCCGCCTTTTTCCTCTTCAATAAATGGAATCAGGTGCGCCACTGCCTGCTTCATGACGCGGGCGCTTTTAACCACCTGAGGCAGGAACATTTTACCGGCGCCAAATAGATCGCCTACTACGTTCATGCCGTCCATTAACGGCCCTTCAATCACTTCGATTGGGCGGTTGGCTTCCAATCGAGCAGCTTCAGTATCGTCAAGAATATAGGAGGTAATACCTTTAACCAGAGAATGTTCCAGTCGTTTGCTGACAGGCCATTCACGCCATGCAAGATCTTCTTCTTTTTTAACGGAAGAACCGCCTTCACGATATTGATCTGCAATAGCTAGCAGTGCTTCGGTGCCTTCGTCAGAACGGTTTAGAATGACGTCCTCTACCTTGTCACGAAGCTCACGGGGAATCTCTTCGTAAATCTCCAGCTGGCCGGCATTCACGATGCCCATGGTCAGGCCGGCTTTAATAGCGTGATAAAGGAAAACCGCATGAATGGCTTCACGAACGGGGTTATTGCCTCTAAAGGAAAAGGAAACGTTACTGACGCCACCGGAACTTAAAGCGTGGGGCAGGTTATCCCGGATATACGTCGAGGCATTAATAAAATCCACGGCGTAGTTATTATGTTCATCAATACCAGTGGCAACGGCAAAGATGTTTGGATCAAAAATAATATCCTGAGGTGGAAAACCAATGTCGTTAACCAGAATGTCATAGGAGCGCTGGCAAATTTCAATTTTTCGAGCTTCGGTATCCGCCTGACCGGTTTCATCAAAGGCCATAACCACCACCGCCGCACCGTAATTCCGGCAAAGGCGGGCGTGCTGACGAAAGGCGTCTTCGCCTTCTTTCATGCTGATGGAATTAACAATGCCTTTGCCTTGAATGCATTGCAGACCTGCTTCAATCACATCCCACTTGGAGGAATCCACCATGATGGGGACTCTGGAAATATCCGGTTCAGAAGCAATCAGATTCAAAAAGGTGACCATGGCCTTTTTGGCATCGAGCATCCCTTCATCCATATTGATGTCGATGACCTGAGCGCCGTTTTCCACCTGATTCAGGGCGACTTCCAGAGCCGTGTCGTAATCTTCTTCGATGACCAGTCGTTTGAAGCGGGCGGAGCCGGTGACATTACAACGCTCACCTACGTTGACGAACAATGAGTTTTGATCAATGTTAAAGGGCTCGAGGCCACTTAAACGACAGGCAACAGGGATTTCAGGAACTTTACGACCAGCAATGGTCGCCATTTTGTCTGCAATGGCTTTGATATGTGCAGGGGACGTACCACAGCAGCCACCAATAATATTAACCAGTCCGGATTCCGCAAACTCACCGACAATCTCTGCCATTTCGTCCGGCGTCTGATCGTATTCACCAAAGGCATTGGGCAGGCCGGCATTGGGGTGGGCGCTGACAAAGGTATTTGCGCAGTTTGAGAGGTCTTCCAGATGTGGACGCAGTTCGGAAGCCCCGAGCGCACAGTTTAAGCCGACGGAAATTGGCTGTGCATGTTCTATGGAGTTCCAGAAGGCTTCCGTTGTTTGACCTGATAATGTACGACCAGAGGCGTCTGTAATGGTGCCGGAAATCATAATCGGTAAGCTAAAACCCAGCCGATCAAAAAGATCTCGCACCGCAAAGATAGCGGCTTTGGCGTTTAAGGTATCAAAAATGGTTTCAATCAACAGAATGTCTATACCGCCTTCAATCAGTGCGATAGTTGCTTCCTGATAGGCTGTAACCAGTTCATTGAAGTTGGTGTTGCGGTATCCCGGATTGTTCACGTCCGGTGAAATAGAGGCTGTTCTGTTGGTTGGGCCAAGAACACCGGCAACAAAGCGGGGGTGATCTGGATTATTGCGAGTAAATTCATCCGCCACTTCCCGGGCAAGTCGTGCGGCTTCACGGTTGATTTCCGGCACCAGAGATTCCATCTGGTAATCCGCCATGGCAATGGTGGTGGAGTTAAACGTGTTGGTTTCAAGAATATCTGCGCCGGCTTCTAAGTATTCCCGGTGAATCTGCTGAATAATGTCAGGCTGCGTTAATACCAGCAGGTCGTTATTACCTTTGACATCGCAGGGGTGATTGGTAAAACGTTTGCCCCGGTAGTCTTCTTCGCTGAGCTTGTAGCCTTGGATCATGGTTCCCATGGCGCCATCAAGAATCAGAATGCGGTTTTCCAGCTGCTGTTTTAAGTTCGATAAAGCTGTTTTCTGTGTTGGGGTTGCTTGAAGCATCGATAGCGAACCAATAGTTATTGTTGGTACGCTATGGTATCAGAAGGGGTGAAAGAGCACTAATTCAGTACCCATGGTTACTGGTGGTTATGGACAAAAGCCCCGGGGAATTAATCTATTTCAAAGGTTCAAAACTAGGCTGGCTATAACCTTGTAGTCGCCTCTTCTTCCTCAGAGATTGAATTTTTTGTGTCAGTCAGTTGTTTGTTTGATACTACTGACTACTTCACCATCCTCAATTGGTCTTATATTGGCTTCAGACAGACAGCAACTGGAGGTGGGAATTCGATCTGCAATTGTCCCTATTCCGCGAATAGCCCCTCTGAACAGTACTGAAACTAGCATGAGGATAACAAGGATATCGGATGTCTGAAAGTCGGAGGGAAGAAATTGCGTATCAATCCCGTGCTCTGCTTCGAGTTCGCGCACTTCCATCAGAGTACCGGTTGTTCCGCTTGCAATGTAACCGTAGCAGCCAACACCAACGGCGGCCAACAAAATACTGACTGCCGTCTTTGTTCGATCTTTTTCGGGTATAAGAGATTTAGGATCGTGCAGGCAGTTAATAATCAGATTCAGTATTGATTCACCAAATTCATACATATATAACGAAAGAGCAACACCTTGAGCCGTATAGGAGCCGATATCAACAAAATTATCCAATGCAGGGTAGGGAGTAAGTGTAAAATTATTGGCATTCATAGTGCCATTGACGGAAGAAATATTGAGTTGTGATAATTGTTCTTCATAGAAATTCATTTTTTGGCTGGCCGAAAATACACTGCCGAATACCCACATACATAGAAATGTGCCTGTAAGTTGTACGGACACTTTGGCCAATGCAATACTTCTTACCTTTAATGTGTTTGTTCTAGTGTTGTCAACGGTGTCACCACTAATGAGTTTTACCAGATCACTGGCTAGATTATTTGAATTACCTGCAATAGCTCGAAAGGTCGATTTAAGCTTATGTCTTTCTGATCGTGGCATGCTTTCAATACTTTCAGTGAGAATATCCTCAAGTTGTTCAGGGGTGATGGATCTGTTCAAAGTTTCAGAGATTTGCCAGCTTATATTCTGAAGCTGTTTATCGCTGTGATTACGTCCATGCAAAAGGGTCAGTGTTGGAGCGGTAAGGCTTCTAAAGAGCTCTGGCATAACAATTAACGGCATCATGCCTTCCACGAGACCATTGCCGACACCGACAGCCGTGCCAAATTTATCAAGAGCTTCAGGCGATAAATTGGTGTTTTTTAAAATACCCTCTATACCAGATTTTGCATTTTTCGCATCAAGTACTGTGGTTAGAGCTGCAAATGCCATTGAAGGAAATATGACGCATTTCTTAAGAAAGGTTTTGAGAGGCATATTACGAAAATTCTTAACTCCTTCTCTTAATGTTTCCAGGCAGTTTTTATTATTACTGTCCTTTTTTTCAGCAAGCCAGTTTTCGAATCTTTTATAAATTTCAATTGCACTACCAGTATACATGGCCCCAGGTGCGATTGCTGCCGGAAGTGCTGCGAGTTTGCTCAGTGCCAGACCTGGATCACTAAAATCAGCGTCTTTCGTGATTCCAAGTAAATTGATGGTTGCAAGCACGGCCATGCTTGAAAATAAAATGATTTCTAAAGCAAGTTTTCCTGTTCCTAAAGAGGTGCCCGGGCAGGTATTTTCGGCTTTATCAAAGGCTGCAATTTCATTAAGCGCGACTTTGGCTAAATTCTGCAAGGCTTCTTGTTTGTCTTTCTTGCTGCCATCGATGGAATTAAGTAAATCGCGAAGTACACTTATATCATGTTGAGTTGGTAGTTGAATATCCTCTAGATTATTGGCAGAGTTATAAGGCAATAGTTTTTTTAGCTCGTGTCCGCAGTCTGATATGTTAATTTTGTTAGTATTATCAAGCAAAGGGCTACTGCTGTTGCTATCTACTTTGTTGTCAGAGCTGGTTGAAACACTACGATTTGTAGCAGTCTCTTTTTTGAGGGATTGAGGTGTAGTGGGTGACGTGTTGCTATAAGATTGATGTTGGATTGTTATGTTATTTTGTAGATTCATTAATGCTAATCCAGAGTCTGTTGGTTATGTTCATTCTTAGGGTAGACATTAAGGAAGGATTTACCCACTATTTCCAAGGGCTACAGATATTTCAATCTGCAAGAGGCTGCCAACTTAAAGACAAATGTGGGGCGAAAGCTACGTCTTATATCTGGTGAGCCAACTGATTCCGATATCGGGAAACCTCTGAAATGCATGCGACACAAGGAAACTTCCTTAATGTCTACCCTAAGTATGTTCATTAAAGTTAATAGACTCTGGAATAATGAAAAAGAATATTAACCAATTAATTAAAAATATTGAGTAATGAAAATGTTATAAGGAATCATCCGGGTTTTTAGCAACTATTGACACCTGCTCTATGGCCACACCATTCTCCCTGCAGAATTGAGAAAGCTCTTCCTGAGGATTTCGGTCATATTGAATATCGTAAACAATGCGCTTTATGCCCGCGGCCAGAAGGTTTTTAGTACACTGGTCGCAGGGGCTATGGGTCACATAAGCCGTTGCCCCTTCAATGGGGGTTCCCAGCCTGGCAGCCCAAATAACTGCGTTTAATTCAGCATGAATTTCATGGCGCAAAGACCAGGTGTGGTGTTCTTCATACTCTGCATCATTACAGTTGACGTATCCGGAAGGCGTACCATTCACTCCGGTGGAGAGAACACGGCCACCCTTCACCAGCAGACAACCCACCTGCAGGCGAACACATTTCGACAGTTTGGCCAGAGAGTGGGCCATTTCCATGTACACGCTATCGCTCATTGATTTTGCTACCCGAATGCAAGTATAAAAAAAAGCGGGCACATTATATTCATAAGCGTGCCCACTTTTGATGGTAACAGAATCAGGCGGCTTGTGGAGTAGCGGTCGTCGCTCCGGTTCTCATAAGGCATAGGCCAGAAACGGCAACCGCAATTAATGTGATGGCAGAGAGTGATAGTGTGCCTGCTTCTGGTAGAAAACCAATCAAGGCGCTGATTAACGTAGCCAGTAACATTTCGATAAAGAAAATCATGCCCGCAGCGGTGCCCATATTTTCAGTCATGTGTTCAGTAGAACGTGCCTGGCACAACGGCATAAATAGCCCAAGACCTAACTCATAAATGGCAATCCCGGCGACGTATCCAGAAACGGATTGACCGTCTGTTAATAGACCACTGGCCAAAGACACCATTGCTCCCACAATCAGAAGGCTGCCGGCAAATAATGTACTTTGGCTGCGACTCATTTTGGCGGTTATTTTTGGGCCAAAAGAAGCACTGATCAAATAACTGGCAATCGCAATGGCAAACAAATAGCCGTAAGTCGCAGGTGATACGCCCAGCTGACCGATGATGACGAATGAGCCACCGGCAACAAACACAAATGCGCCGGCAAATGCAGCGCCAGCGGCGATGGTAAAGCGCATGTAGCGAACATCGGTCAGGACTGCTTTATAGGCTGTCAGTACAGATTGCTTTGGTTGGTCATGGTTTGTTGCGACTTTGAACTGTTCAGGTAACAGTGTTAATGCGGCAATGGCGATGATAGCCATACCTGCCATGGCATAAAAGCTGTATTGCCAGCCTGCAAATTCTTGGAGATAACCACCGGCAATCGGTGCGGCCATTGGGGCAATGGTTAGACAGGCACCAATATAGGCAAGCATCTTCACTTCCATTTGATCATGGTAATAATCTCTGGCCATCATTCGCGCCACTGCGGTTCCGAAGCAGCCAAAAACCGCCTGGGCAAAACGTGCGGCGATGAACAGGTAAATACTGTCGGTCCAAAGGGTCACTGCGGTGGCGACAAGATACAGGGAGTAACCAAATAACAGGGTGTTCTTTCTGCCAAAACGGTCTGCCAGTGGGCCAACGATCAGCATAGACACTGAAAAGCCCAGCATGAATAGGCCAACACTCCACTGAGCGATGGTGGAAGTGGTGCCAAAATGTTCTGTGATGGCTGGCAGTGAGGGCGTAAAAATATCAATGGACACAGGCCCGACGATCGCGAACAGCGTCAGCAAAATCAGGACAAAGGTCGGATGTTTTTCAGGAGTCAGGTGTCGCATGGCTTTCCAGTGGCAGATCAATTAATGGCGCAGGATGGAGTATAGGTGCGATCTGAACAATCCGTGTTTATGCCAATCTTACATAGCTCTATTTCGTTTTTATGAGTAATGATATATAAACATCGCAATAGTCATAAAACTGTGTGATAGCATGATCCCGATATTTTCATGACAAGGTCGTTCATGGAGAGAGAAGATTGAATTATTTGAAAACAACACTGCGTTTCTTTCAAAGTCAGTTCCTGAAAGTCAGCTGGATTGCGCTTTTGCTGGCTTTTTTTCTGCATTTCCTTATTTCCTGGTGGTTGATGTGGCTGGCGGACGAAGCGACGTTACTGTCCATTGATCAATGGTTTTATTTCTATGTGACCACAACCACAACCGTGGGCTACGGTGATCTGAGCCCACAAACCTCACTTGGTCGTGTATTGGCAGCCTTTTTTCTGCTGCCCGGTGGGGTTGTGATTGCTGCTGCCATTCTTGGGAAGTTGTCGTCTTATTTTATTGCTGTCTGGAGAAAAAAAATGCAGGGCAGGGGAGATTATTCAAACCTCGAGAACCATATTGTTATTTTTGGCTGGCATTCCCGCCACACCAAACGAATGATTGAATTGATCTACGGTGACAATAAGCGAGAAGACCGGAAAGTGTTGTTGTGCGCGACGGAGGAAATGGATAACCCCTACCCGGAGAAAGTGTTGTTCATCCGTGGCGAAAGCTTGAATGAACAGTCATTGATACAGCGTACGGGCGTGGATAACGCAGCTCGTGTGGTTGTGTTTCGAAATACGGATGATCAGACGTTGGCAACGTGCCTAACGTTAGCCGCATTAAAAACCAATGCGCACATCGTTGCCTGGTTTGAAAACGATGAAATGATAACGTTACTAAAATCCCACTGTCCTGAAATCGAGTGCCATAGCAATATTTCCATGGAGTTATTGGTTCGTTCTGCTCAGGATCCCGGGTCATCACGTATCCAGCAACAGTTGTTGTCTACCTTGGTGGGGCCTACCCAGTACAGCGTAAGAGTTCCTGACGACTTTAATGGAACTACCTTTGGCCGTTTGCTGGAATTCCTAAAACTGAATCATGAGGCCATTGCCCTGGGCGTTGCGGATTCGGCGACGGGGAATGATCTACGATTAAACCCTTCCAGTGGTGCAGAGGTCACGGCGGGGCAGGTTGTTTATTATATGTCGGCTCAGAGAATTCATTGCGGTGAAATTGACTGGTCCCTGTTGTAAATAGAATGTTGTGAGTTGAATGTTGTAGCTAGAAACCATTTTCTGACAATCCAGGCGTCATAGTCCGCATTCCTGTCCTATACTGCTTTCCTCAGCAATGTATGAAAATACAGTATGAAAATATGGTTTCTGATGTTGAGGATGCGGTTGTGGACAGCCCCACTACTGAACGACGTAAAGAGTATAAAGCGCTCTTTATCGTTGTCGTTCTACTTTTCCCCATAGTGACAATTTCCTTGATCAGCGGGTACGGTTTTCTCGTCTGGTTTTCGCAGATGATCTTTGGTCCTCCAGGACACGGTTGATTTCTTTACCTTCTTCCCGCGGACTAAATGGTTATGCAGCTGATACGTAAGGCTATCTGCTGGTTGTTGGATATATGGAAAACATTATCCAAGCCGGCAAAATATCTGAGTTTGGGCACCATCGCGATAGCGTCGTTTTTGATGGGTATTATTTTCTGGGGTGGTTTCAATACGGTATTGGAGCTAACGAATACCGAAGCATTTTGTATTTCCTGTCACAGTATGCGCGATACGGTCTACCCGGAATTGCAGGAAACCGTGCACTGGAGTAATCACTCGGGTGTTCGGGCGACCTGTCCTGATTGTCATGTACCTCATAACTGGACTCATAAGATTGCCCGGAAGATGCAGGCGTCAAAAGAAGTGTGGGGCGCCATATTCGGCACTATTGATACACCAGAAAAATTTGAAGCGAAAAGGATTGAACTGGCATCACACGAGTGGGCTCGTCTATCGGCCAATAAATCTCTGGAGTGTAAAAATTGCCACAGTTACGCGAGTATGAAGTGGGAAGATATGTCGCCACTGGCGCAGAAACAAATGAAAGCGGCAGCTGAACGGGATCAGAGTTGCATCGATTGCCACAAAGGAATAGCTCATCACCTGCCAGTCACTGACGGACGATCTCACCTTTTATTGTCTGCAGTCAGTATCACTATTCCAGAGGTTGGCAAAAACTATTACGCAGTGCTTCAAAAACCCTTGTTTATGGATGCCACCAGTAAAGAGGAAGCCGGTGTATTAAATGTGGCTACTGAAATCACCGTTACGGATAAAGAGAAAGATCGGGTTAAATTTCGGTTGGAAGGTTGGCGTAAACGCATAGGTACTGGCCGGATCATTAACGAAGATTTCGGTATAAATATTCGAGAGGCTGAGTTAATCAAAGAGGCTGCTCAATCGGACAGTGTCGTGCAAGTGCTGGAAGAGAAAGTGGATGATGTGACGGGCTTGACCTGGCAGAAAGTCATTGTTGATATTTGGACTGGCAGCGGTGAATTGACGGATAACGTGGCCGGTATGTGGGATTTTGCCAGTACCACTTATCGAGAATCCTGCAGCCAGTGTCACAGCCAGCCCGAGGTGGCTCATTTTGACGCAAATACCTGGCCTGGCATGTTTAACGGCATGATTGCCTTTGTGAATATGGATGATGACACACAGCATCTTGTGTTGAAGTACTTGCAGCTTCATTCATCTACCTATGCTGACCCTCATCATGCCAGTCGATCAGAACAAAAAGCAGAACAAAAAGAGTCAGCAGATTCAGCCGCACGATCCATGTTGCCATCTGAGTCTGTCCAGCCAGTAGCAAACCGTTAAATAGGAATTGGTGATTGATTATGACCCTTAAGCGTCGTCGTTTTTTACAAGGCGCACTGGCCGCGTCAACATCAGGCCTGCTGCCTTTTTCTGCACTGGCAAAGGAACAGAAAAATCAAGATCCGGCAGACAGTTTGCTGGACGACGGCTGGCGGGTAACCGGTTCGCATTTTGGTGCATTTCGAGCTTATCGTAAAAACGGGATTGTTACGGATATCAGACCTTTTGAAATGGATCAAAATCCCACAGACATGCTTAACGGTATTGCCGGGTCGATTTATAGTCCTTCACGCATTCGTTACCCCATGGTCAGGGAGGCTTTTTTAAAATATGGGCATAAGGCAGAACGAAAAACTCTGGGTGATAATCGATATGTGCGGGTGACCTGGCAGCAGGCTTATAACTTATTAATTCGAGAGTTGAATCGTATCCAAACCGACTACGGTCCGTGGGCACTGTATGCCGGACAAACGGGCTGGAGAGCAACCGGTCAGTTCCACTCTTCAACAAACCATATGCAAAGAGCGATCGCCTTGCATGGGAATTTCATCCGAAAAATTGGAGATTACTCGACAGGTGCCGCGCAAGTTATCTTGCCTTATGTGCTTGGGTCAACGGAAGTCTATTCTCAGGGTACCTCATGGCCGTTGATACTGGATAATTCGGATCTTATCGTCATTTGGGCCAATGACCTTCTGAAAAATTTGCAGGTTGGGTGGAACTGCGAAACCCACAGCGGCATCGGGTATCTCAAACAGCTGAAAGAGCGGATTAAGGACAAGAAAATCCGAGTGATCAGTATTGATCCGACGGTATCGAAAACTGCTGACTTTTTGGGCATTGAAACGGTCTATGTCAACCCGCAGACCGATGTGCCGCTGATGCTGGCTATTGCCCATGAGATGATTATCAATAAACGATACGATGCAGAGTTTATTCGTGGCTACACATTAGGCTTTAAAGAGTTCAAAGCCTATGTCAAAGGTGAAACGGACGGTACGCCGAAATCCCCTGCGTGGGCGGAACCCATTTGTGGTGTCAGCGTCAGCAAAATAAAAGAGCTGGCGGGTATAATGACCGCAGGGCGAGTTCAGATTTTGATGGGCTGGTGTATCCAGCGACAACAACACGGGGAGCAGCCTTATTGGATGGCGGCAGTACTGGCGTCAATGATTGGGCAGATTGGCTTGCCCGGTGGCGGTATCAGTTATGGTCACCATTATTCATCCATTGGTACACCGTCGTCTGGTGGCTCTGGGCCTAACTCCTTTCCGCTGAATCCTCCTGAAGACGTACCGCCCATTTTTGATAATGATGACTATAACGGCTACTCCAGAGTGATACCCGTGGCACGCTGGATTGATGCGATCCACGAGCCGGGTAAAGTGATCCAATATAACGGCAGCGAGGTGACGCTACCGGATATTAAAATGATTGTGATTTCTGGCAATAACCCCTGGCATCACCATCAAGATAAAAACCGGATGAAGTCCGCTTTCAGGAAACTGGAGTGTGTGGTCACTGTGGATTATGCCTGGAACGCCACCTGTCGTTTTTCGGATATTGTATTTCCCGCCTGTACTCAGTTTGAGCGGCATGATTTGGATTTATACGGTTCATACGCACAGCGGGGTGTGCTGGCTATGCAAAAACTGGTGGAACCATTATTTGAATCCCGCTCAGACTGGAACATCTGGCGTGAATTCAGTAGCCGAATTGGACGACACCAGGAGTACACCATGGGGCGGGATGAGTTTACCTGGTTGAATTTCTTATACGATGGCTGTCGCAGTAAAAATAAAGGCAAATTCGATATGCCGGATTTTAAAACCTTCTGGCAGGAAGGGTATTACGATTTTGGCGCTGGAATCCCTTGGGTAAGGCATGCAGAATTCCGTGATGACCCAGAAATACACCCATTAGGAACGCCCTCTGGACTGATTGAAATCTATAGTCGAAAAATTGCCAGATACAATTATGACAACTGTAAAGGGCATCCTTCATGGATGGAAAAAGCCGAGCGAAGTCACGGAGGTCCGGGATCTGATCGTTTTCCCATAGCGCTGCAATCCTGTCACCCTGATAAACGGCTGCACTCTCAGCTTTGTGACTCCACTGACTTTCGGGAAACTTATTCGGTTCAGGGCAGAGAGCCTGTTTATATGAATAAACAGGATGCAAAGAAAAGAGGGATTAAGGATGGTGATCTTGTTCGAGTCTTTAATGATCGTGGAGAATTGATTGCGGGTGCTGTCATTACTGAACGATATGCTCCCGGTGTCGCCAGAATTCAAGAAGGTGCATGGTATGCACCTGTCAATGCAGAAATCGGCTCCGTTGATACCTATGGTGATCCAAACACGGTAACGCTTGATATCGGCACATCGGAGTTAGCCCAGTCATGCTCCGCTTTTACCTGTATTGTTGAAATTGAGAAGTGGAAAGGGGCTATGCCAAAAGTGACTGCTTTTGGCGGGCCTAAAGTGGTTGAAGTCTAATGTCATTCGTTAATGGTTTCATGATTTGGTTTTAAATAGTCGTGCTTACCTTCCCAGTCTAAAAGGAGATTGACACGAAGTTCGGCACGCTCCTGCTCACTGAGCAGGCAAATATCTGTTCCTGCGATCTTGGAGTAAAACTGCCGCATCCAAGTTTTATTGACGGGGTTGGGGATCAGGAAATATTCTCGACCATAAAGGTGTTTTGTTTTTTCCAGTGATGACTTTTCTATTGGTGATAAACCTTGTTCCGCAAGGCTGATGTCATTTAAAAGGTCACCAATATAGAGAGCGATTTCGTATTTTTTATTATTGATTTTACCATTTTGTATTGCTTTTCGCTGAAAGTGTTTACCGCATGAGGACATATTTTCAGGACAGAATCTTGAACTATTCAGCAGGTTTTTTGGTTGAGCGTTAGGGAAATTGTTTTTATTTAACTGGGCTAATGTCAAAGAGGCGATATCTCCTTCATAGCCTTGTAGCCCTGACGAATGTGCTCTCGATGTTACATAGAAAATCTCGTAACCGAGCCGATATGCACTATCTAGAAATTCTTTGGCTCCCGGAACCGGAGGTGAGTCAAACTGGCTGATGTAATTATTGAACTTATCTTTAGGGCTATCAAACTGTTGACATAAAGGTGGAGATAAGTGGATCGTAGGGTAATGAATAATGGTTCCATCTATATCAACGACAATTGCTTTATTTTGCCTGGATAGATTTTCTGGAGCAGACAAAGCATCAGTGGCGGCTGAATAGGTTTGCAAAGCATTTACGGTGAAATCAGCTGAGTGCTGTATCCATAGGTCAGCAAGGGCAATGTGCTGGTAATACGAGTCAGGCATTCTCAGCCTTGTATTCTGAGTAATCTGGGAAAGATATTTTCTAGCCCGGTGGATTTCAAGTGGTGCATGACGAGGGTATTTTTCGGAAATTTTTTCTTCCCATTGCCCATAGACGACATTAGGAAAGATGAACCACGAGTCGCCAAAAAAAGTCTGATGGTTCAGAACCCAGTGATTACGGTCAGGTAGCGCTAGATGGCTGGTGTCTTCAAAATCACTAAGTTGATCACCTAATAGCATAATGGGGAAATATCCCATTTCTATCACTAAACGACGGTTGTCATTCTTGCTCAGGGTTTTGTTGTTTGGTTCCTGTAGCAGGACGTGTTCTTCACTTTTCACCGGGAAGCCAAGATTACGTAAATGGCTAATCGTAATGCCTTTAACAGAATGATAACGCCCGCTGATGTAAAAAATGTCGATGCCCATGTCGTTGGCTTTTTGCAAGAAGTTTACGGCACCGGGAAGCGCCTTGGGATCTTCCTGTTGCCAGTAGCTTAATGAGCGTTCTGTATTTCTCCGATCTTCAGTGCCCACAAGACTGCTGAAATAGCGGGTATTCGATAGCAGTGTGTCGTCGATATCCGTGATGATGGCCGGTTTTTTTCCGGCCGGCGTTTTGCTGATGGCGTTACTAAGGCGGTCGCTGGCAATGTTATATACTTGATAAAAATAGGCTTCATATTCTGCTGAGTGCTGTTGCCAGTTGGCTGCGATCACTATTTCATTATTTAAATCTTTTTGATCATAACTTTGTACTTGCGCTGAAAACAAAGCTACATATGTCGTTAATATCAGCAAGAAAGAAAGTCTATTTGGCATGAAGTACACGGCTCGTCATTTTAGTCTGTGTGAAGCATGAGCATAGACAAATAAATATGGGTGATTAGGAGATTTACACAGAATTGGAACTCGACCCGGTTGATTATTCTACCGGGTGAGATTGCTTAGGGTCAGTTAATGCGCAGATTTGCAGAATTTAGCATTATCCTTGCTGGGCATGAAAGGCTCTACCACTGGTAGATTGGCTCTCATCTCCCATTAAATAGAGATAAACAGGCATGATCTCTTCTGCCGTTGGCAGGTTTTCAGGGTTCTCGCCTGGAAAGGCCGATGCTCTCATGGCGGTACGGGTGCCGCCAGGATTAATACTATTAAACCGAATGCTGCTGACGCCGTCTTCTTCATCGGCCAGTACTTGCATTAAACCCTCAGTAGCGAACTTGGAAACACTGTAGGCGCCCCAGTTGGCACGACCTTTATGGCCAACACCGGAAGAGGTAAAAATAACCGATGCCGTCTTGGATTGGCGCAGTAAGGGTAGCATTTCACGGGTTAGCATAAAGCCAGCGGTGAGGTTGACCTGAAGAATGCGATTCCAGGTTTCTGTCGGATACTGGCCAATGGGTTTTAATTCCCCCAGAAGACTGGCGTTGTGTAGTACGCCGTCAAGATGACCAAATTCATTCTCAATGGTTTCAGCCAGATTGGCGTAATCGTGATCCGTTGCTGTTTCAAGATTTAATGGAAAGATGGCTGGCATCGGCCATTGGTTGCTTTCAATCTCGTCATACACCGATTCGAGTTTCTTGATATCTCTGCCCAGCAAAATAACGGTGGCGCCGTGACGGGCGAAGGTCAGGGCCGCTGCTTTGCCGATACCGCTACCTGCGCCGGTGATTAATATCACTTCATCGTTGAGGAGTGCATTGGGTGCGTCGTACTTAAACATATTCTATTCCTCAGGCGGGGACTTCCCAGTTTATTCGGTCAAGCCAGAGTTCCAGCTCTCCAGCATTGGCAATGTTGACGTCGGCTTGCCAGTCGAATGGGTTTTCGTCCGGTAGAATGTAACCATAATGCGCCGCAGTCGTAATCATCCCTGCTTTCTTTCCGGCGATGATGTCTCTGTCATGGTCGCCAATGTAGACACTTCTTTCCGGTGAGCAACCCGCTTGTTGGCAAGCCAGTAACAATGACTCTGGGTCTGGTTTGGGGGTGCTGACATCTTCAGGGCAAACAAAGGCATGGCATCGATCCCTTAAGCCTGCCTGCGCCATCAGGGAATGTGCATAGGCCTTCGGTTTATTGGTGACGATACCCCAGGCCAGATTTCTGTCTTCTATGGCGTTTACTAATGGCACGATACCAGGGTAAGGGCTTGCGGATGTGGGGCGGCTGTCGTTTTGAATGTGCTGATCGTAGTAACGCAGAAAGTGTTCCCGCTTGGCTTCCAGTTCGTCCCCATGGGGTAATTTAAAGGCCAGCTTCATCAATGCCCGCGAGCCTGCAGACACATGCTGACGAATCAGTTGCTCATCCATGGGTGGATAGTTATGTTCATCCAGCAGGCGGTTCACGATGATGATAAAATCATCAGCGGTGTCCAGAAAGGTGCCATCCAGATCGAAAAAAATGCCTTCAATGGCGCTCATAGTCAGGGCTCGTTTTTATTCTGTGACTGATTCTGTGATTGCTTCTGTGATTGCTCTGTGCTTTTTGAACCATGAATCAGATAGTTGACTGAGACATCCTTAGGGTTAAGCCGGTAAACACCGGTCAAAGGGTTGTACGTCATGCCGGTCATGTCATGGACATTAAGGTCAACTTTGCGCATATCGCTGCACAGTTCGCTGGGCTTGATGAACTTGCTGTGTTCGTGAGTGCCTTTCGGTAGCATTTTTAAAATGTATTCTGCTCCGACAATGGCGAACAAAAAGGATTTTGGATTCCGATTGAGTGTCGCGAAAAAGACCTGTCCACCGGGCTTCAGGAGTTTGCAGCAGGCTTTAATCACCGAAGCCGGGTCTGGAACGTGTTCCAGCATTTCCAGACAGGTAACCACATCAAATTCGCCCGGCATTTCTTCGGCGAGTTCTTCGGCTGTAATCTGGCGATAATTTACATCAACACCACTTTCCAGAGCGTGAAGTCGGGCAACGGATAATGGCGCTTCACCCATATCGACGCCGGTTACGTCGGCGCCACGACGAGCCATGGACTCACTCAAGATGCCGCCACCACAACCAATATCAACCACTTTTTTACCCGCAAGACCAACCCGCTCGTCAATATAGTTAAGACGCAGTGGGTTGATGGCGTGCAGTGGTTTGAACTCGCTGTCAGGATCCCACCAGCGGCTGGCCAGTTCTTCGAACTTGGCAATTTCTCCGGGGTCTACATTTTGTGCGGAGCGCATATCGGGCATTTTGATCCGTTCCATCGAGGAGAAGAGAGGCTATATATTCGGGGATTATACCTGTAAAACTGTGTATCACCGCAAGCGTGGGCTGATTTTGCGGGCAAAAAAAACGACGGCCTTCGAGACGTGCATTTATCCTCCAGATCACTCGCGATCAGGGGATAGACTGTGGTATTCTTACTCTTTTGATGATGGGGTACCACAATATGCTTAGCCGCAATGCTTTGCTACAAGGGTGCCCCCCTGAATGGTGATGCCTTACTGAGAGCCCTCTTCTTCCTCTGGTGTTCTACCTGATGAATTAAGAGACCGTTCCTTATCGGTATCCGGGTCTACAGAACCGGAATGGATGCTGATTGCAATCTGTTGGCCTAAAGCAAAAGGATGACTGGGTTTCCATGACTGACATTGCTAAAGAGATTCTCCCGGTAAATATTGAAGATGAGCTCAAGCAGTCCTATCTGGACTATGCCATGAGCGTCATCGTGGGTCGTGCCCTGCCGGACGTACGCGACGGGCTCAAACCAGTGCACCGACGTGTGCTGTTTGCCATGAGCGAACTGGGTAACGACTGGAACAAGCCTTACAAAAAATCGGCTCGTGTGGTTGGTGACGTAATTGGTAAATATCACCCTCATGGTGACTCCGCTGTTTACGACACTATCGTTCGAATGGCGCAGCCCTTCTCGCTTCGTTATATGCTGGTGGATGGTCAGGGGAACTTTGGTTCCATTGACGGTGACTCCGCCGCGGCCATGCGTTATACCGAAATCCGCATGGACAAGATGGCTCACCAGTTGTTGGCCGATCTTGAAAAAGAAACCGTGGATTATGTGCCGAACTACGATGGCACCGAACAAATTCCTGCGGTAATGCCTACCCGGGTTCCAAACCTGTTGGTGAACGGTTCCGCCGGTATTGCCGTGGGTATGGCCACCAATATTCCGCCACACAACCTGACGGAAGTGGTGTCTGGCTGCCTGGCATTGCTGGCGGATGACTCTCTGACCGTTGATGACCTGATGGAGTACATTCCAGGGCCAGACTTTCCAACGGCAGCCATGATCAATGGCCGTGCGGGTATTTTGCAGGCTTATCGTACCGGTCGTGGTCGTATCTATATTCGCTCAAAAGCGGATATAGAACATGATGAAAAGAAGAATAAAAGCACCATCATTGTTAACGAGATTCCTTATCAGGTGAACAAAGCTCGCCTGATCGAAAAGATCGCCGAGTTGGTGAAAGATCGCAAGATCGAAGGTATCTCCGAGCTTCGCGACGAATCCGATAAAGACGGTCTGCGGGTTGTTATTGAACTGAAGCGCGGCGAAAACGCCGAAGTGGTTCTGAATAACCTGTACGCTCAGACCCAGATGGAAACTGTGTTCGGTATCAATATGGTGGCGCTGCAAGACGGCCAGCCAAAATTGATGAACCTGAAAGACATTCTGGCGGCCTTTATTCGTCATCGCCGTGAAGTCGTCACCCGTCGTACGGTGTTCGAACTGCGTAAAGCTCGTGAACGTGGTCATATTCTGGAAGGTCTGGCGGTTGCGTTGTCCAGCATTGACCCGGTTATTCAGCTGATCAAAGATTCTCCAACGCCAGCAGAAGCGAAAGAAAAGCTGATTGCTCAGGGCTGGAATCCAGGGCATATGATGCAAATGGCGGAGCGTGCCGGTGCTGACGCCTGTCGTCCGGACGAGTTGCCAGAAGAATTTGGTCTGAGGGATGGTCTGTACTATTTGTCTCCGGTTCAGGCTCAGGCGATTCTTGAAATGCGCCTGCATAGATTGACCGGGCTTGAGCATGAAAAGCTGCTGTCTGAATATCGTGAACTGCTGGAAAAAATCGCTGAACTGATGTTGATTCTTTGTAATCCACAACGGTTGAAAGAAGTGATTCAGGAAGAGCTTGAGAAAGTACGTGAAGAGTTTGGTGATGAGCGCAGAACCGAAATTACCAGCTCCCGTCGAGATCTGACGGTTGAAGACCTGATCGATGTAGAAGACATGGTGGTCACCGTTTCCCACGGTGGTTATGCCAAGACAACGACACTGGATACCTATCAGGCTCAGCGCCGTGGTGGTCGTGGTAAGTCTGCCGCGTCGGTCAAAGAAGAAGATTACGTTGAGCACATGCTGGTGGCCAACACCCATACCCAGATCCTTTGCTTCTCCAGCAAGGGTAAAGTGTATTGGTTGAAGGTTTATCAGATTCCCCAGGCGGGCAGAACCTCCCGTGGTCGTCCGGTGGTGAATATTCTTCCTCTGGAAGAGGGCGAGAAGATCACGGCGATGCTGCCGGTGGAAGAGTTTACCGAAGGTTACTTCGTATTCATGGCCACCATGAACGGTACCGTGAAGAAGACGCCGCTGGAACTGTTCAAACGCCCACGGTCTTCTGGTTTGATTGCCCTGGGGCTTGATGAAGGCGATACACTGGTTGGCGCTGAAATTACCTCCGGTGACAAACAGGTGATGCTGTTGTCCAATGGCGGTAAAGCAGTTCGCTTTGAAGAGACCGATGTTCGAGCCATGGGCCGAACCGCTCGGGGTGTTCGTGGCATGAAGCTGCCAGAAGGTCAGCGCATTATCTCCCTGATTATTCCGGAAGATGACACGCAGATTCTGACTGCCAGCGCCAAAGGTTATGGTAAGCGTACTAATGTTGATGAGTTCCGTCTGACCAATCGTGGCGGTCAGGGCGTTATCTCCATGCAGTGCACTGAACGTAACGGCGAAATTGTTGGTGCCGTTCAGGTACTGCCCGCTGAAGAAATTATGCTGATTTCAGATCAGGGTACTCTGGTGAGAACTCGAGTGAGTGAGGTTTCTACTCTCAGCCGGAATACTCAGGGCGTTACACTGATTCGCGTCTCCGAGGGAGAGAAACTGGTCGGTGTTGCCCGGGTTGATGAGCCGGAAACGGTGGCCGGGCTGGGTGAGGGTGTTGAACCGGCTGAAGATGTGACTGAAGTCGATGCCAGTGCTGATGATCAGGGGCCCATTGCCAGTGAAGATGAAGGGGCGAGCGAGTCCTGATCGATTGTCTTAACGCCAGCATTTGCTGGCGTTTTTATGTGCAGAGATCTGGAATCGAAGGCTTATAGTTGAAGTCGAAAGTCATAGTTGAAAAAGCTGCCTTTAGTGGGAGGGAGTGTCGGTGAAACCAAGTGCGAATGATGTGCTGGCCCAATTAGAAAATAGGGTGTTTAATTTTTCAGCCGGTCCTGCGGCCATTCCTTTTGAGGTATTGCAGCAGGCGCGGGATGAACTGATGAACTGGCAGGATCTCGGTGCGTCGGTCATGGAAGTCAGTCATCGCGGCAAAGAATTTGTGAGGGTTGCTTACGAAGCTGAGCAAGACCTTCGCGACCTGATGAAAATTCCGAATAATTATAAGGTTTTGTTTCTTCAGGGTGGGGCTCGTGGTCAATTTTCTGCGATTCCCATGAACTTGAAAGGCAGTCATACCTCTGCGGATTACGTGAACAGTGGTCACTGGGCAGATTCTGCTATTCAGGAGGGCGGTAAATATCTCAATGTTAATGTGGTGGCGGATGGCAGTGCGACTGGGTTTGCGTCCATGCCTCAGCAATCTCAGTGGCAATCCAATGAGGATGCGGCCTATTTGCACTACACCACCAACGAAACCATTGGTGGCCTTGAGTTTCCGTTTATTCCGGATGCAGGTGATGTGCCGCTGGTAGCGGATATGTCTTCCAATATTCTTTCGAGACCTCTGGATGTCAGTAAATTTGGTTTGATCTATGCCGGCGCCCAGAAAAACATCGGCCCCGCTGGTTTGACTCTGGTGATTGTCCGGGAAGATTTGATGGATCGGGTGTCACCACAATGCCCAGCTATTTTTGATTACCGGCTTCAAGCATCCAAAGAGTCCATGTACAACACACCCCCGACATTTGCCTGGTATTTGGCGGGCCTGGTGTTTAAATGGCTGAAGTCATCGGGTGGGCTTGAGGTTATGGAAGAGACTAACCGGCGCAAGGCTGAGAAACTCTATGGTCAGATTGATGGATCTGGATTTTACCAGAACCCGGTAGACCCTAAGTGGCGTTCCAGAATGAATGTGCCGTTCACCCTGGTGAAGCCTGAACTGGATGCAACCTTTATTGCTGAATCAGAACAAGAAGGCTTTCGTTACCTGAAAGGCCATAAGGCAGTGGGCGGAATGCGCGCCAGTATCTATAATGCAGTGCCGGAGCAACATGTGGATGCTCTTATAGAATTTATGAAAGAATTTGAACGGCGGTATGGATAATGGCGAATGATAAAAAAGACGATCTAGGCCATCTAAGGGTTCAGATCGACCAGCTGGATCAGAAAATTCTCGACCTGATCAGTGATCGGGCTCGTTGTGCTCAAGAAGTGGCCAGAGTGAAAACGGCGGCAGACCCTGATGCTGTTTTTTATCGTCCTGAGCGGGAAGCCAAGGTTCTCCGTAAAATCATGGAGAAAAATGTCGGGCCTCTGAACGATGAAGAAATGGCACGGCTGTTTCGTGAAATTATGTCGGCCTGTCTGGCATTGGAAGAGCCTATTAAGGTGGCATTTCTCGGACCGGAAGGTACCTTTACTCAGCAGGCGGCTCTGAAGCATTTTGGTCATTCTGCGGTTTCGGTACCCATGGCGTCCATTGATGATGTTTTCCGGGAAGTGGCTGCTGGTGCCGTTAATTATGGTGTAGTGCCTGTTGAAAACTCCACCGAAGGTGTTGTCAGTCATACTCTGGACAGCTTTATGGATTCTTCCCTGAAAATTTGTGGGGAAGTGGTTCTGCGTATTCACCAGCATATGCTGGTGTCTGAAAATACTCGCCGTGACCAGATTACCCGAATTTATTCCCATGCCCAGTCTCTGGCACAGTGTCGTAAGTGGCTGGATTCTCATTGGCCAATGGCTGAGCGTGTTGCTGTTAGCTCAAATGCTGAAGCGGCTAAACGCATTAAAGGAGAGTGGAATTCTGCAGCCATTGCTGGTGATATGGCAGCGGATATGTACGGTCTGGAAAAAATCGCGGACAAGATTGAAGATCAGCCAGATAACTCAACGCGCTTCCTTATTATCGGTAATGAGGGTGTGCCAGCCAGTGGCGATGATAAAACGTCCATGGTGATCAGTATGCGTAACCAGCCCGGTGCGCTGCACGCGATTCTTGAGCCGTTCCATGTTCACAGCCTTGATCTGACTCGGGTTGAGACCCGTCCATCCCGTTCCGGGGTTTGGAATTATGTGTTCTTTGTGGATTTTGAAGGCCATAAAGATGATCCCGTGGTAAAAAAGGTGTTAGAACGTTTGGCAGAGCGGGCGAATGATTTAAGAGTGCTTGGCTCTTATCCAAAAGGCGTTCTCTAAGAAGCTGTTCATCATCGTTGGCAGCTCGCAGAAAGATTGTTAACAGTTTCTAAAGCACTTTTGACAATAACGATAATATTTTTGCCTGTCTGTACTGTGAAAGAGGCTGTCGCAAAGCTCTGGTTTCCATGCTTTGCGTGGGAACCCATACTTCTAACCCATTGAAAATTCAAGGGTATGCATTCCCACGCAAAGCATGGGAACGAGATGTTTAGAGTTTTGCGACAACCTCGAATGGTTTTCAGTGCGGGCAGCGCTTGTTGCATTGGAGTGGATTATGGCTTGTAATTTTTTGCATCTGGCAGTTGCCGGGGTCAGAGGCATGAGTCCCTATCAACCTGGTAAGCCTATCGATGAGTTGGCCAGAGAGCAGGGGCTTAAGGCAGAAGATATTGTTAAGTTGGCCAGTAATGAAAATCCATTAGGGCCTTCGCCTGTCGCTGTGAAGGCCATGGTTGAGTCGTTGTCCGAGCTGGCGAGATATCCGGATGGCGGTGGGTTTTTGCTGAAAGATGCGCTATCCAAAAAATTGGGTGTAAATCCTGAACAGCTGACGCTAGGCAACGGTTCCAATGATGTGTTGGTGTTGCTTGCTGAAGCGTTTCTTAATCCGGAAGCGTCAGCGGTTTTCTCTGAATACGCCTTTGTCGTTTATCCCCTTGCTGTAAAAGCTACTGGTGCTGAGGCCATTGTTGTTCCTTCGGTGAATTATGGTCATGACCTTGATGCAATGGCATCTGCCATTAAAGACAATACGCGTCTTGTCTTTCTAGCCAACCCCAATAACCCAACGGGTACTGCTTTTAGTCAGCAAGACCTGAAAGGTTTTCTGGATAAAGTGTCTGAAAATGTGGTTGTGGTTCTTGATGAAGCGTATTTCGAATATGCCGCCGGGGGGGAGCTTCCGGATGGTGTAGAGCTTCTGGATCGTTACCCCAATCTGGTGGTTACTCGTACTTTCTCCAAAGCCTATGGCCTTGCTGGTGCCCGGGTGGGTTACGCGGTATCCAATCCTGAGATTGCGGATATTTTGAACCGCCTGCGTCAACCTTTTAACCTGAATCTTCCCGCACAATTTGGTGCTCTGGCAGCACTGAATGATGATGACTATCTTACTGAATCGATTACCCTGAATCAGCAGGGTATGGTGCAGTTGGAAAAAGGGTTTGCTGAGCTTGGGCTGGATTGGATTCCTTCCTCGGGTAACTTTATAACAGTAAATCTGGCTCAAGAGGCGATGCCAATCTATCAGGCCTTATTATCTCATGGTGTGATTGTCAGGCCTGTGGGCAATTATGGTTTGCCTCAACATCTTCGTGTAAGCATTGGTTTGCCAGAAGAAAATCGTCGCTGCCTGGCGGCACTGTCGCAAATTCTTGGTCAGAAGTAGGGTCGTTAATGGTGCAAAAGGCTAATTCTGAAGACGCTTTTCAGCAGAATATTCTGGTCATCGGGCTGGGTCTGATTGGTGGTTCATTTGCCGCGGCGCTGAAGTCGGCAAACGTCGGTTATCGTATTTATGGGTACGATCAGAACGCTGATGCACTTAGCCAAGCGTTACAGCTCGACATTATAGATGAAGGTTGTCAGTCCCTTGCTGATGCGGTGCATAAAGCGGATGTGATTGTTTTATCGGTGCCTATGTTGGCAATGAAGCCGATTTTTCAAGCGCTGTCGGTGTTTGATTTAAGTAAAAAAGTACTCACTGATGTGGGTTCCAGTAAGCGAGCATTGATTGAGGCGGCCAACGCTGTGTTTGGTGAAGTGCCTGCTAACCTGGTGCCGGGTCATCCTATTGCCGGTTCTGAACAAAGTGGCGTAGGTGCAGCTCGTTCCGAGTTGTTTGTTGCTCATGATGTGATTCTTTTGCCGTTGCAGAATACCGATCCCGAAGCGTTGAACATTGTCAGCACTCTGTGGGAAGCGGCAGGGGCGGTGGTGTCTCAAATGGATATTGATCATCACGACGAAGTGTTGGCCAAGACCAGTCACTTGCCTCATTTTCTGGCGTTTTCTCTGGTAGATACCATGGCAGGGAATCCGGACAACTATGAGATATTCCGTTTCGCGGCCGGTGGCTTTCGAGACTTTACGCGAATTGCCGGCAGTGATCCGGTGATGTGGCACGATGTGGCATTAGGGAATTCCCATGCGGTGCTGGAAGCGCTGGATGAGTTTGCCGAGGGGTTGGATGCGCTTCGAAATGCAATTGTAGAAAAGGATAGCCAAGCCTTGCTGAATATATTTGGCAGGGCTCGTTTGGCAAGGCGACACTTTGGAACGTTGTTGGAATCCCGGCAACGACGCGTGAAAAAAGCGGGAGCGGATTTTTCTGCCCGTATTATACAAAAAATTGATAATGACAGGCTGGCAACAGCGAACAGGCTGGCAACAGCGAATAAGGTGGTAGATGGTATGAGCACTAATACTCCAGAAGAAAGCATGCAAACATTTATTGCTCATGCCGGTGGCACATTATCTGGCGAGTTTCGCGTACCCGGTGATAAGTCCATTTCTCACCGCTCGATTATGTTGGGTGCATTAGGTGAGGGTGAAACGGTTATTGAAGGGTTTCTTGAAGGCGAGGATGCATTGGCAACCTTGAAAGCGTTTCGCGATATGGGCGTTCAAATTGATGGTCCTCACCAGGGACGTGTGACGATTCAGGGTGTTGGCATGCACGGATTGAAGGCACCAAAAGGTCCTCTATATCTTGGCAACGCCGGAACGGCTATGCGTTTGATGGCGGGCTTGATGTCTGCGCAGTCTTTTTATTCCGTATTGACCGGGGATGAGTCACTGTCTGGTCGTCCTATGAATCGAGTCGTTGATCCTCTCACGGAAATGGGTGCAGAGATTGAAACTTCCGAAGGTGGGCGCCCGCCACTGAAAATCCGTGGCGGATTGTCATTGAAGGGTATTGAATATCATCTGCCAATGGCATCCGCTCAGGTACAATCCTGTCTATTGCTTGCGGGCATGTATGCGGGTGGCGATACGGTGACGGTTGCACCGGGGATTGTTCGTGATCATACCAATCGTATGCTGAGTGGTTTTGGTTACCCTGTTGATGTAGCTGGAGATAATGGCAGTCAGGTAACGATTTCGGGTGGTGGCAAACTGACTGGAACTCGTATTGATGTACCAGGCGATGTATCTTCCGCTGCGTTTTTTATGGTGGCGGCATCCATTGCCAAAGGTTCTGATATTCGTATTTCCCATGTGGGTATGAATCCGACGCGCTCTGGTGTGGTTGAGATATTACAGCTAATGGGTGCGAATATTACCCTTGAAAATGAATCCATCGTGGGTGGTGAGCCGGTGGCCGATATTGTTGTGCGGTATGCGCCCTTGCAAGGTATTGAAATTCCCAAACGATTGGTACCTATTGCGATCGATGAATTTCCTGTGCTCTTTGTTGCCGCGGCCTGCGCGGATGGCCAAACCACATTAACTGGCGCAAAAGAGCTCAGAGTGAAAGAGAGTGATCGAATTCAGGCGATGGCTGATGGTCTGATAGCGCTGGGTGTCGATGCTCAGCCATTGCCGGACGGTATGGTGATCAAAGGTGCTGGCACTAATACCCAATCGGTTTTCGGAAGTGGTATCATAGACAGCCATGGTGATCATCGAATTGCCATGTCATTTTCCGTGGCGGCGTTGCGATCCGGTGGCGATATTCAAATTCGTGACTGCGCTAATGTTGCTACATCATTTCCCGATTTTGCAGGCCTGGCCAAGCGTGTCGGGATGCGAATTAATGTAATTGATGGCGTTAATGATGATGCCTTGCCGGCGGATGCTTGAGCAAGGATTGTAGCTGTCTTTTATAATGCAGGGCTTCATGTTCTGCAGTAGAGCGCTTAATTCCATGGAATATAGGTACCTATGAGCGAGTCTCAGACTTCAGTGGCGGTGGTCACTATTGATGGCCCCAGTGGTTCTGGTAAAGGAACCATTGCGGCTTTACTGGCAAGAGAGCTTGGTTGGGGGCTTCTGGACAGCGGTGCGTTGTATCGTTTGACCGCGCTGGCGGCTTTGAATCACGGTGTGGATTTTTCTGATGAGTCGTCACTGGAAGTGTTGGCGGGTCATTTGGATGTTCAGTTTTTACCGTCAGAGCGTGATGGCTTGGTCATTGTTCTGGAAGGTGAGCAGGTCGGTGCAAGTATGCGAACAGAAGATGTCGGTGCAATGGCTTCTAAAGTAGCAGCGTTGCCTGGTGTTCGTCGTGCCCTGTTGCAACGGCAGCGTGATTTTGCTGAAGCTCCGGGTTTGGTAGCGGACGGTCGAGACATGGGCACTGTCGTATTCCCTGATGCGGTTTTAAAAGTGTTCCTCACCGCCAGTGCAGAAGAACGTGCCAAAAGACGGTTGGAACAGTTGCAACAAAAAGGGATTGATGCTAGTTTTGATCGCCTTTTGGATGATATTACGGCTCGGGATGAGCGAGACAGTCAACGAACTGTAGCGCCACTAAAACCGGCCGATGATGCCATCGTCCTTGACAGTACCCGCATGAGCATTCATGAAGTGTTCAACGAGGTGCTGAAGCAAATGCGTTTGAAAGGGCTTTTATAAGCACCTTTGCTCGTATATTAATGCTTTGATAAAACACTGCTTTTATAGATGTTTCTGTTTAAGTGGTGCTGTAAACGGTGCATTATGCGCCATTTTTTTTGCAGGTTCGTGTCGGTCGACAAGTCAGCACTGCTGATGCGAACCTTATTTAAGTAACCCATACTGGCTGGCGGTATGGATGACAAACAAGCATCGTCGCAAACCCGGTTTTTTATAGCCGGCTGATAAGGCCTTTACCTTGCTGCTGCGTACCATGCTACAGGAAAACACATGATCGAGAGTTTTGCAGATCTCTTTGAAGAGAGCCAAAAAGAAGTTGAAATGAAGCCGGGTGCCATCGTTACTGGTATCGTGGTGGATATCGACAGCGATTGGGTTACTGTTCACGCTGGGCTGAAGTCTGAAGGCGTTATCCCTAAGTCTCAGTTTCTGGATGACAATGGCGAACTGACTATCGCCATCGATGATGAAGTTCAGGTTGCTCTTGAAGCGGTTGAAGATGGTTTCGGTGAAACCCGTCTGTCCCGTGAAAAAGCCAAGCGTATGGAAGCCTGGAAAGAGCTTGAAAAAGCCTTCGAAGCAGAAGACGTGGTTAAAGGTGTTATCAGTGGCAAGGTTAAAGGTGGTTTCACCGTTGACGTTGCAACTATTCGTGCGTTCCTGCCAGGCTCTCTGGTTGATGTTCGTCCTGTTCGCGATACTGCGCACCTGGAAGGCAAAGAACTCGAATTCAAAGTTATCAAGCTGGATCAGAAGCGCAACAACGTGGTTGTATCCCGTCGTAGCGTTCTGGAAGCTGAAAACAGTGCTGAGCGCGAGCAGCTGCTGGGCACCCTGCAGGAAGGCATCGAAGTTAAGGGTATCGTTAAGAACCTGACTGACTACGGCGCATTCGTTGATCTGGGTGGTGTTGACGGCCTGCTGCACATCACTGATATGGCTTGGAAGCGCATCAAGCATCCTGGCGAAATCGTCAACGTTGGTGACGAAATCAACGTTAAAGTCCTGAAGTTCGACCGTGAGCGCAATCGTGTGTCTCTGGGTCTGAAGCAGCTGGGCGAAGATCCATGGGTAGCAATCACCAAGCGCTTCCCAGAAGGTGCTCGTGCCTCTGGCCGCGTAACCAACCTGACTGACTACGGCTGTTTCGTTGAGCTGGAAGAAGGCGTTGAAGGTCTGGTGCACGTGTCTGAAATGGATTGGACCAACAAGAACATCCACCCATCCAAGGTTGTTAACCTGGGTGATGAGGTTGAAGTTCAGGTTCTGGACATCGATGAAGAGCGTCGTCGTATTTCTCTGGGTATCAAACAGTGCAAGGTTAACCCATGGGAAGACTTCTCCGGTTCCTTCAACAAGGGCGACAAGCTGGCTGGTAAGATCAAGTCCATCACTGACTTCGGTATCTTTATCGGTCTGGACGGTGGTATTGATGGTCTGGTACATCTGTCTGACATCTCCTGGAACGAAACTGGCGAAGACGCTGTTCGTTCTTACAAGAAGGGCGATGAAGTTGAAGCGATTATCCTGGCGATCGACGCTGAGCGTGAGCGTATCTCCCTGGGTATCAAGCAGATGTCTGAAGATCCTTTCAATACCTATGCTGCCCTGAATGAAAAAGGCACCATCGTTAAAGGTATCGTTAAGGAAGTCACTGCCAAAGCTGCGGTTGTAGAGCTGGCTGAAGACGTTCTGGCGACCCTGAAGGCTTCTGAAATCAGTGTTGATCGCGTAGAAGACGCTACTAACGTCCTGAAAGAAGGCGAAGAAGTAGAAGCTCGCATCATCAGTGTTGATCGTAAGAACCGCAACATCAGTCTGTCTATCAAAGCGAAAGACCAGGCTGAAGAGAAAGTAGCGATGAAAGAGCTGCGTTCTAAGACTGAAGAAGAGACTTCTGGTCCGACCACTATCGGTGATCTGATCAAAGCTCAGATGGAAAGCAAGTAATTCTATTACTTCTTTTTGCTGACGCTCTTGTTCTGATATTGGGGGCTGACTCAGTTCCTCGATGAATAAAACCGCAGGTATTATGCCTGCGGTTTTTTTTGATTTGGCTTTTTTGATGATGAATCAAAGGGTTGCTTGATTTCTTATTGTGGGTTAGCTAGTGTAGAAATACTTGTCTATAAGTAGATGTAGGTGAGTATGGTGTCTGGCAGGGCAGAGGCTCTGGGACATTCCGGGAATGGCAGGGAAAGGAAAAACGAAGATGACCCGGTCTGAATTGATTGAACGGATTGCCGTATTACAACCGCAACTCTCTATTAAAGACATTGAGTTGGCAGTAAAAGCTATTATTGAACAGATGTCGCATTCGCTGGCGACGGGTGAACGGGTTGAAATCAGAGGTTTTGGTAGCTTTTCCCTTCATTACCGTGCACCGCGTGTGGGAAGAAACCCAAAAACCGGTGAGGCAGTGAATCTGGAAAGTAAGCACGTTCCTCACTTTAAGCCAGGTAAGGAATTGAGAGACCGGGTGAACCTTGGTCTTCAGAGAGAGCTGGATAGAACGTAAGGTGTTCTATTCGGCCTTAAGCCGGTATATTGCTCTACCCACTAACATGAATGTGGTTGCACAGAATCTCGGTGCTGCCTGTTTATCGTAAAAACTGGACTGTATGGCGGACGTGAAGTTGGCTATTTTTACGACCATCCTTGTATGGATCAAGCGCCTCTTAACGCTGGCGCTGTTTGTTGTTCTACTGGTATTTTTTGTTAACTTTACCCTTTCAAATACCGAGCAGGTAGTTCTTGAACTGGGCGGGATGAGCTTGCCTTCCTTCAGTACCTCGACGCTGGTTCTGGTGCCATTTGTGATTGGTGGTCTTGCCGGGCTGGTTATTTCTCTGATTCTGGTTACACGACTCCGGCTTGCTAATGCCAGCTTGAAAAGAAAACTGGAGCGTCGTGATACCGAGCTTCATAAACTTCGTAGCAGTGCCCTGAAAGGGATTACGGATGCCTGATGTAGCTTTACTGGCTCTCGTTCTGGCGGCAATAGTCATTGGTTATTTTCTTGGTTGGCGAGATCAGAAGAAGCGTGCCGCCAAGGGCAGTGGTCGCCTTTCTCAAGAGTACTTCACTGGTCTCAACTATTTGATCAATGAGCAGACGGAAGAAGCGATTGATGTTTTTATCAAGGCCATTGATCTCAACAGTGATACCGTGGAAACCTACCTGGCGCTTGGGAGTCTTTTCAGTAAGCGTGGTGAAGTAGAAAAATCTATTCGAATCCATCAGGATCTTCTGGCTCGTCCCAGTCTTACCTCGACTCAGTCCTTACAGGTTCAGTTGGCGCTTTCTGCCAATTACGCTTATGCCGGTTTGCTGGATAGGGCGGAGGCGATTCTTGTGGATCTTGGATCGCAGGAGCACGCTCTCCAGAGTCAGGCTTTAAAACAGCTGCTGCGGATTTATGAGCAGCAGAATGATTGGTCGAAAGCGGCTGATGTTGCTGAGCGATTACGGCGAGGCCATGGCGAGCAATACGCCGTATTGCTAGCCCATTACTATTGTGAGCAATCTGAGCTTGCGCTTCAGGGAAACGACCGTGTGACCGCTCGTCGTTTAATTCGGCAGGCCTTTAGCCGTGATAAAAATAGCGTAAGAGCCAGCTTGATGTTAGGGCAGCTGGAGTTCGATGAAGGTAGCTATAAAGAATCGATTAAGGTGCTGCAGCGAATATCCTCACAGAATATTCGATTTCTGCCACTTGCTTTGCCCGTCATGCAAAAGGCGTTTGAATACTCCGGTGGCTCGCGCAGCTACACTGCTTTTCTTGGACGATGTCTGAATGAGCGGCCGGCAACGGCGGTCATAATAGCAATGACGCACCAATTGAAGAGTGAGTCTGGAGAAGAGGCTGCCATTCGTTTTCTTTCTGATCAGCTTAATCGTCACCCTACGCTTCGCGGGTTGAATGAGTTGATCTCGTTTCGCAATTCTGATCAAGCAGTGTTTTCAGAAAAGCTTTTGATGCTCATAAAAAACCTCACCAGCCGTTTGGTGGATCTTAAGCCAGTGTATTCCTGTTCATCTTGTGGTTTCTCGGGTAAGCAATTGCACTGGCAGTGCCCGCGTTGCCACCAGTGGGGAACCGTTCAGCCTATTCAAGGGTTTGAAGGCGAATGAATGTCTGAAGATGTTGTCGCAAAAGCTCTGGTTCCCATGCTTTGCGTGGGAATCCATATGTCTATCTCTTTGAAAATTAAGAGGTATGCATTCCCACGCGGAGCATGGGAACGAGGTTTTGTAGATGCCTTAAATGATAATTATTCGACTGAGGGTTGGTGTTTGGCTCCCCGAGCTGGACTCGAACCAGCGACCCAATGATTAACAGTCATTTGCTCTACCAACTGAGCTATCGGGGATCTAGGTGGCTGAATCAATAATACCTTCCTTGTGTTGGCTGTCAAGGGACTGAGCGCTGGAATCAGACGCTCAGCCCATGATCATTTTCTACCTCAGGAAAGCGCGTTTTGAATGCGGTCCAGTGCTTTCTCCAGGGCTTCATCACTGGTTGCAAAGGAGAGTCTCATGCAGCCATTGGAGCCAAAAGCTGAACCCGGAACCAGAGCGACGCCTTTTTCGAGAAGCAGTGCAGCAAGGTCGGTGTCCTTTTCAAATCCTAGTGTTTTCATAGCGCCGCTGAAGTCGGCAAACGCATAAAAAGTGCCGTCCCCTTCAATAGCGCTGACACCAGGTAATTGATTTAAGTGACTCACCACATAGTCATGGCGCTTTTTAAATACGGTCAGCATTTCTTTGATGCAGTCTTGCGAGCCATTCAGTGCTTCAACGGCAGCGGCCTGTGCAATGGAGCAAGGGTTTGAAGTGCTCTGAGACTGGATTTTTTTCATGTTCTTAATCAGCCACTCGGGACCGCCAGCATAGCCAATACGCCATCCTGTCATGGAGTACGCTTTGGAAACGCCATTCAGAACAATGGTGCGATTGTAGAGTTCAGGGCAGGCCATGAGAATGTTGCAGAACGATTCTTCGGTCCAGAGGATGTGCTCATACATATCGTCAGTGGCGATCAGAATATCCGGATGCTTCTTCAAAACCTCTGCCAGAGCTTCCAGTTCCTTGCGGCTGTAAGCTGTTCCGGTTGGATTCGATGGGCTGTTCAGTACCACCAGTTTGGTTTTCTCGGTAATGGCGGCTGCCAGTTGTTCCGGGGTGATTTTGAAACGGTTTTCAAGGCCGGCTTCAACAATGACGGGAACCCCTTCGGCAATCAACACCATATCGGGGTAAGACACCCAATAAGGTGCAGGAATAATAACTTCGTCGCCTTTATTCAGTAGCGCCAGTGCCAGATTGAAAAAGCTCTGTTTGCCGCCACTGGATACCAGAATCTGCGTAGGCGAGTAAGTCAGGTTATTATCGCGTTGGAATTTATCGATAATGGCTTTTTTCAGCTCGGCAGTGCCATCCACTGCGGTGTATTTGGTTTTGCCGTCGGCAATGGCTTTCACCGCTGCCGCTTTGATGTGTTCTGGTGTGTCGAAATCGGGTTCACCGGCGCCCAGGCCAATAATGTCATGTCCGGCAGCTCTCAATTCTGCTGCTTTGGTAGTCACGGCCAGAGTGGGGGATGGTTTTACCATTTGCACACGATGAGATGGACTAGTCACGATTGCCTCGTTATTACCTGATTATGATAGCCGTGGGAAGTTTGTGGATGCCCGTGATTTGTAATTATCAATACAGGCATCAAAGTGCTTGGGAAATTATCTACTGTTCACTGTAGAATGACGGTGTCAGTTAGTTAATAACCGTTATCAGAGCACAGTTGGCATCATACACAATCCGCTGTTCTGTTCCTATCCGTTTATCCGTTACAGTTAGTAAATAGAATTGTGAATAGCACTGGTCTTACTGGAAAAAGTCGTATGAGTCGATTATTCAAAGTGTCATCCCGTTTCAGTCCTGCTGGAGATCAGCCTGTTGCCATTAAACAGTTGGTTTCTGGCATTGAGTCTGGTCTGGCTTGTCAGACGCTGCTGGGGGTAACGGGTTCCGGTAAGACGTTTACCATTGCCAATGTGATTGAAAGCATCCAGCGCCCGACCATCATTATGGCGCACAATAAGACGCTGGCCGCTCAATTATATGGTGAGTTCAAAGAGTTCTTTCCCAATAACTCGGTGGAGTATTTTGTCTCTTACTACGATTACTACCAGCCGGAGGCCTACGTCCCTACATCCGATACATTCATTGAGAAAGATGCATCAATAAACGAGCATATTGAGCAGATGCGGCTTTCTGCGACTAAGGCGCTGATGGAGCGCGAGGATGCCATTATTGTTGCGACAGTGTCTGCTATTTACGGTCTGGGTGATCCGCAATCCTATTTGAAAATGATGATGCATCTGGACCGTGGTGATCGTGTTGATCAGCGAACAATTTTGCGCCGGCTGGCAGAGCTTCAATACACACGTAATGATGCGGATTTTCGCCGCGCCACTTACCGGGTGCGTGGTGATGTAATTGATGTTTTCCCGGCAGAATCGGAAAAAGAAGCCATACGACTGGAGTTGTTTGATGATGAGCTGGAGTCTATCAGCGAGTTTGATCCGCTAACCGGTGAAGTGTTTCGAAAGCTCCCAAGGGCCACCATTTATCCGAAGACGCATTATGTAACGCCTCGGCAAACGATTATTGATGCAACAGAGTCCATCAAGATGGAGTTGAAAGATCGCCTGCAGCAATTGCGAGATAATAACAAGCTGGTTGAAGCGCAACGTTTAGAGCAGCGGACGCAATATGATCTGGAAATGATGATTGAGCTGGGTTACTGCAACGGTATCGAAAACTATTCGCGCTATTTGTCCGGCAATAAACCCGGAGAAGCGCCGCCGACTTTGTTTGATTATATTCCTGATAATGCGCTTCTGGTCATTGATGAATCCCATGTCACGGTGCCGCAAATTGGCGCCATGTACAAAGGTGACCGCTCCCGGAAAGAAACCTTGGTGGAATACGGCTTTCGTCTTCCATCGGCGCTGGATAACCGGCCTATGAAGTTTGAAGAATGGGAAGCAAGACGACCGCAGACGATTTTTGTCTCTGCCACGCCGGGCAAATACGAAGAAGAACATCAGGATCAGGTGGCGGAGCAAGTGGTTCGTCCAACCGGGTTGGTGGATCCGGAAATTGAAGTGCGCTCTGCCACCACCCAGGTGGATGACCTGGTGATGGAAATTAATAAAACGGTGGCGAAAGAAGAGCGGGTGCTGGTGACCGTGATGACCAAGCGAATGGCGGAAGACTTAACAGAGTTTCTCCATGAGCAAGGGATTAGGGTTCGTTATCTGCATTCAGATATTGATACGGTTGAACGAGTGGAAATCATTCGTGATTTGCGCATCGGAACCTTTGATGTGCTTGTGGGTATCAACCTGCTGCGGGAAGGGCTGGATATGCCCGAGGTATCATTGGTCACCATTCTTGATGCCGATAAGGAAGGGTTTCTGCGTTCAGAGCGATCTTTGATTCAGACCATTGGCCGTGCTGCGCGAAACATTAATGGTCGGGCGATTCTTTATGGCGATCGAATCACGGGTTCCATGGAGCGAGCCATCAGTGAAACCGCTCGCCGTCGACAGAAGCAGCTCGACTTCAATAAAGAGCATGGCATCATACCGAAAGGCGTCTTTAAATCCGTTGCGGATATTCTCGAAGGTGCTGTGATTATCGGGCGCAAGAAAGGCGCGAAAGGTAAGCGTTCTGTCGCTGAACCGTTGGCCGAATATCAGGTGCCCATGACGCCGGAAGCGATGACCAAAGCCATCAAAGTTCTGGAAACAAAGATGATGGAGCATTCCCGTAATCTGGAGTTTGAGCAGGCTGCTGCGGTTCGTGATGAAATTGCTGCATTACGTGAGCAGGTGTTAAAGCATTAATCATGCATGAATAAGTAGTTTCCCCATTAGAATTAACCGGCTCGCAGTGTTGCTTTTTTTAGCGGCATTGATAATATACGCAGCACTTCAGTCGGTTAGCTCAGTTGGTAGAGCACCACCTTGACATGGTGGGGGTCGCTGGTTCGAGTCCAGTACCGACTACCATATAAGTCTATGATTTATCAGGGGTTTCAACCGTTTGTCAGCGGTTATTTAAAACCCTTTGTATAAAAATTGTAGAAATTTTGTAGAAATAAAATTATATCTGCAGCCCTTGAAGCTGGAGTCCGGCTTCCACCAGCTGGTATTTTATTTCGTGGCCTTCCTGGTAACCGGTGGTCATTTTTCCGGATGCGTGGCCCATGAGCATCTGGACATAGTTGTGATCGAATCCGGCTCTGTGTTCGTAAACCCATGAGCCAAAAGCACGAAGCTCGTGGAATGTTGGTTGCTCTGGTGCGGTTAGGTCTGGATAGGCCTTCACTTGGTTGCGCACCTTGGCAAATTGTTTCGTCAGGTAGTCTGGCGTGACGCTGGTCCAGTGGTTTTTGTGTTTGATGTTTTCTCTGTGTATCCGTTTCGGTTTGTAGTGAATCAGGTACGGTGACGGAATAGGGGAAGCCAGACATTCTTTCACCACCTGCTTTAACTCTTCGCCCATTCTGATTTTGAGATAAACCGTTTTCTCAAACTGTTCGCCCTCTGTCTTGTTTTGTTTCAAGAATATGAAGTCTCCCTGAACCTGGTCTTTTCTGATTTCCACCAGATCCTCTCGGCGCTGCAGTGTGTAGAGTGCAACTTTTATGGCACGTTGCAGCCATGGTTCGGCACCTTCGATGATGGTTTGTATGCCTTTCCAGCTGTGTCTTTTCCGTACTTTCTTACCAGTGGTTTTTTCCAACGTGGCTGCTGCTGGGTTTTCGCTTTCGTAGAGGCCGCGGGCTTTTGCGTATTTGAAAATATCAATCAATAGGGTGCGGTGTTTTACGTAGGCATCGTTGCTGAAACCATTTTCGAGATATTCTGATAACTGTTTTACGGTGAAGGTGTCGATGGGTTGTTTGCCCAGATCCGCTTTGAATCGGTTGATGATGTAGCGTTTGTTGTCTCGCGTTCCTGGCTTGTTGTTGCTGGTTTCGACCACTTCTGAAAAAAAGCGGTCACAGATGTCGCAGAATAACGCGGTTTGTGAGTTGGTCATTCTTGCGAGCAGTGAGAGTTCGTCGGTTTTCATTAAACGACTGTTGGCTTTTCTTGCCAGTATGTTGGCTTCTGCCAGTGATCGGTTGACGCGGGTTGATTTGCCGGTCACTGGGTTTCGATAGATAAAGCTGTGTTGATCCCGATAAAGATTCGGTTCAAGCCCCTGATTCTTTTTACTGCGTTTGCGCCCCATAAACATATCCGATTCAGACTTCTAATATTTTGTTGAGCAGGGCGTCACCGGTGTTCATTAGCTCTTCGGCTATGTTGACAAAGTAGATACCGCCGCGAACCTCTCCCTGTATGTCGCCTCTGGTGATCCACTTCTTTAGAGTGTTTATGCAGGGGCGCCTTCCTGGATATCTTAGCTGTTTAAATTCACTGACTTCCAGCATCTTGGGCACTCGGACAGTGACTTCGGTGACGGTTCTGGTGGAAGTGGTTGTTTTTGCCATGGTTTTTCCTGTGCTTGCTGGTGGATCTTTTTTTACTATTTGGACGGTTGTTAATGTGAAAAGGTGGATTGGTTGGTTTTTTGCTCAAAATGGCGGGATAGTTGAGCGTTATTCGTACTTGTTGCTGTTATCCCGCGTTTTCCAGTTATTTCAATCTGGTTGGTCTAATAAGGGTTAGCTGCTGTGTTTCTACCAGAGTTGCAAACCTGATAGTTTTTCAGCGTTGGAAGTTTTTTGTTCTGTTCTATCAAAAAGTTCAGAAGAAGTCGGTAGGCTTTTTTTGCAAGCTGGCGTGAGAGTTTGGTCGTATATTCCTTCTTTTATGCCAGCGTTGAAATCGTTGTTTGCTGTTGGTTGTTCCAAAGCTKACAAGCACTAACGTACAAGTTTTCTTTTACAGCGCCAGCAGAAAAATCGGTTTCCTTTCCATCTTTTCTATCGGTCAGTTGGTGGGGTTTTCTCTGATTTTCTGTAGCGTGCAAAGTTTCCGGTTTGTGCTAGGTCAGAAAAAATTAGATTGTCGTAAACTTCAAGTAGTCAAACCTTTTGGTTCAAACTGGTTTGCGGTATTTTGGTTCCGCGTGGTTTGCAGCGGCGTGCAAAATCTCTGGTGGTAAATCTTCTGGTTTTTACTCTGTCGCCAGCCGTACGCGCTTCAGGTTTTCGTCACAGTTCAACCATTTTACGGGCTTACGCAGCTAACAAAAAAATCGTGTTCGTGCTGCGCACCGGACGCCTGCGGCGCCGCACATTTTGGCGTTAGCTGCTGTGTTTCTACCAGAGTTGCAAAACTGATAGTTTATCAGCGTTGGAAGTTTTCTGTTCTGTTCTATCGAAAAGTTCAGAAGAAGTCGGTAGGCTTCGTTTTGCAAGCTGGCGTGAGAGTTTTGTCGTTTATTCCTTCTTTTATGCCAGCGTCAAACTCGTCGTTTGCTGTTTGTTTTTACGAAGCTGGCAGGCGGTAGCGTGCCAGTTTTCTTTTGCCGCGCCAGCGCATAGATCGTTTTCCTTTCCATCTCTTTGGACGTTGAGTTGGTGGGGAAGAGAACAGTTTTTTTGTACTGTGCAAAGTTTCAAGCTTTTTGCAATCCAGGAAGTAACTTCGTCATAAACATCGAGTAGTCAAACCATCTGCTTCAAACTGTTTCGAGGTATTTGGGTTCTGTCTGGTTTTCAGCAGCGTTCAAAATCTCTGGTTATAAAACTTCTGGTTTTTACTTTGTCGTCAGTCGTACTTGCTTCAAGTTTACGCCACAGTATAACCATTTTACGGGCGTGCGCAGCTAACAAAAAATTCCAGCGGACTCCGCTACGCTGCGCCGCTGAATTTGGCGTTATGCGTTTTCGTCAGCTTTAGCGTAAACCTTCACAATCGCTCGTTCCTGCTTAACGTCAACAAAAGCATGAAATAGATTTCCAGTTAGCCCCCCTTTGATCTGAGGGGTGAAGGGGAGCAGGTCTTTTACGATCTGGCTGTATTGATCAAAGCTGATTTCATACTTTTCATACAATGCTTCATCAATATCACCTGCGTTAATGGCTTTCTCCGCTTCCTTCTCGGTCTTGCCCATTGCTCGGTAAGCTAATTCTTCAATATCCCAGTGCATACTCATTTTGTTTTCCTTGTTTCAGGTTCCGCGTTTATCAACGCATAACAATAAAATCGTGTTCGTTCGTGCCTCACCGGATGCCTCCGGCACCGCACATTTTGGGGTTATG
>NZ_LUTV01000004.1:439997-441515 GCF_001646945.1 Endozoicomonas ascidiicola | reverse complement strand
ATGCTTATCCATGTTGGTCTCATCAAAAGCTCCTGCCAATCAGCCGTATAACAAGCCATTCCACCGGACTTCGCCGGTGAATAGCAGGGTTATGTGTTTTTATCCAACATTGTATAAACTTCACACATGGCAGTATTTAGATTCCCTACTTCGTCATGCGTGTAGTTACTCATGTTTAATTCTGGCGAAGCAAACGCAACCTCTTTTGCGTCCTTTATTAACTTTTCTAAACCCAATATTACTTCGTTAGCATCCTCTAACATTCCAACGAGCCTATCAATATCGCAGCACTTCTCGAAATCCCGCATAACTGCGCTTTCATGTTTTTTCATGGCTTGATCGTATTCCATCTGTTCGTCAATCATCCTGTTTTCCATCTCTATAATCTCGCTATCAAACATAATTAAAACCCCTAACAAAACAATGCATAATGAATATTTACACGTCTGAGTCTCGGTAAGTCTTCACTGTTGTCGAAGTTGCCTTTATCTCAACAACCGAGGCCAGCCAAAACATAAAGCTCGCTACAGAAACACCAAGACAGAGCAATAGCAGAAGTTGAATGCTTTCAGACTCTACATACTGATCAAAACAACTAGCTCTAATTGCCAGAACTATTACAGCGATAACAAAAATAACCGGTACAGCTAATAATAAATTCTTCATTGCTTCCCTCCAGAAACACATAACAAGCCGTTCTTGCAGACGCCTACGGCGCTGCAAAACTCTGGGTTATACGGCTTCAGTGTGTTCTGGGTATTCCTCCAAAAATGCTTCTATGGGAGTCTTCCCCTGATCGTGAATCTCACTCCACCCAAGCTGAGGGTTTATGTACTCTCCGAAGTGATTTGCAATTTCAACCAATGCTCGACTCCACCACGTAAAATCCTCACCAGTGTATCCATCGTCGAAAGAAATTTGCTTTCTGTCAGTTATTTCCATTGATGCTATTCCTCATTAATCATCCGTATAACAAGCGCATCAAACGGACTBCGCCGTTTATGCACAGGGTTATGTTGCTGAATCTATCCTATAGCTAACCCGTGATCTAAGTTTGGAATTCCATCATGGATAAGAATTCCGATAACCTCTATGTATCCGTTCTCTTTGTTGATCCAACGAACACAGTATGAGCGTTCGTCTGGGTCTTCGTATTCAGCATCCAATGTGTAGATTTCAATACCCCATGTATTGACTACGCCGTCAAAACCCCTTGATTCAAGTGCTTCTGTTGCCCATTTCAATAGTGCTTCAGCCGGTACGTCAGCTATGGCTTTCTCTGTCTTTTTTAAGTCAGTCCCTACAGTCTGACCTGAGATATCAAATCTTGTAGGCTGTCTTTGATATACTATTGTTTGCATGACCTCACCTCTACGCAAAAGCAACATAACAAAACATTCAACCGGACAAGCCGGTTAATGCTGGGTTATGCAGTTAGAATCTCTTTCAATTCTCTACCCAGCTTGATTGCCGTCATGACTTCTTCACGCTGGTCGTTAATAAGCAAGCCATCGAATG
>NZ_LUTV01000004.1:434853-436011 GCF_001646945.1 Endozoicomonas ascidiicola | reverse complement strand
ACGCATAACAAAGTTTTCCATGTGACGCCTACGGCGCACCTGAAAACGGGGTTAGCCAGCACTAATTCAAGAAAATTTATTTCTATGCGTTGTCATATGTCTGGTTAAAGTACTATGCTGAGCAAATGCTTTGTCGCAAGTTTCGCACTTATAGGGCTTCTCGCCGGTATGGATTCGGGCGTGTATTTTTAAATTACTACTCTGAGCAAATGATTTTTCGCAAGTTTCGCACTTATAGGGCTTCTCGCCGGTATGGGTTCGGACGTGTTCTTTTAAATTACTTAATATACTAAATGATTTTGCGCAAGTTTCGCACTTATAGGGCTTCTCGCCGGTATGGTTTCGGACGTGTTCTTTTAAAGCACTATGCTGAGTAAATGATTTTTCGCAAGTTTTGCACTTATAGGGCTTCTCGCCGGTATGGATTCGGGCGTGTCTGATTAAGTTACTACTATAAGCAAATGATTTTGCGCAAGTTTCGCACTTATAGGGCTTCTCGCCGGTATGGATTCGGGCGTGTATTTTTAAACTACTCTTTTGGCTAAATGCTTTGTCGCAAGTTTTGCACTTATAGGGCTTCTCGCCGGTATGGATTCGGGCGTGTCTGATTAAGTTACTACTATAAGCAAATGATTTTTCGCAAAATGTGCACTTATGTTTTTTCTTACTCGAGACTGGCTTCGATGTTTGCTGGTTGAAAATCACACCAACATTGCGATCCTCTAGTTCCTTAGTAATAGATTCCTGTTGTTTGAAATCGGTTTTTGTATGGGCAGCAACTGTATATCGTGGTATTGAAAGGTCTAAAGGCTCACTTTGTATTGCCACTGTTCTTCTGTCAAAAGTAGGGCTGTTTGTTTCTGGTTTTAGCTCCTGTTTAAATTYACTAATAACCTGTTTGAGATACGCAGGTACTTTAGGTAATGTTTCCGAAGAAGTATTTTGCATGATTGAATTTCGTTCGTTGGTCAAAAAAGTTAGACGGACATTCGTTTATTTAGTTCAATTGCATGGTGAACCTCACCGCGCCTTGGTATTGGTAATGCTTTATCGTGCTGCCTAACAATAAAATCGTGTTCGTGCTTCGCACCGGACTCCGCTACGCTACGCCGCACATTTTGGGGTTATGCCCCACTTGATCGGGCTTCTTTATAAACT
>NZ_LUTV01000004.1:398269-432955 GCF_001646945.1 Endozoicomonas ascidiicola | reverse complement strand
GATGATAGAGTCCATATTTTAACCTCCTGCAAAACGCAACATAACAACTGCATCGTCGGGATGCCTACGGCACCCGTCATGCAAGGGTTATACGGTTGACCCAGTAGTGTGATAAGTTATCTGCCCTGCTGGGGTTGTTGAGATTTCCGTGTAATCACCGTTCACGGAGTTCTCAACACGAATTTTGTTCGGGCCTGCTATGTATGCCCGTAGATGACTTGCGATAATCATTCTAAAGTCACTCTTTTTAATTTGGTCAGGGCTGTCAGGATTCTTTTTGACGCTCAATACGCGACCAAGTAAGTTTTCGGCATCATTTCTAAGCGTATCGAGTTGCGCTAACTCAAGCAGTTCAACAGCTTCAGCTATGCTGAACGAGGCTTCCTCAATCAATCTATTAAGTTTTCGCTCTCTGTTACTCATCGATAGTCACACCTTTATTAATTCATCAAAACGTGACTTGTCACGCAATAGCTCACGATGCGCACCGTGAAGCAGTAAGGTAAACAGCTCACTTTGTTCGGTAAATCCGCCGGCTGCCATTAATTCATCGAGACACTTACGGGTGCCACGGAAGAGTTCAAAGTTGATGGTGTGAGCACCACAAGACTTTTTGTGTTCTGCCTTGCGGGCTCGCTCTTTGCGTTTGCGCTCTCTGGCGGCTGCCCGCTGCTTTTCTTTTTTGTCCTGGCTGATCATCGGTTTACAGTTCCGCTACGGTTATGCCCAGCTCTCTGGCCATTTGAATATCTTCAATGCGTCGTCTGGCTTCCAGTTGTGCTGTGTATTCGGTGTTGACCTTGCTTTTCTTGGTCTTGGTTGTTTGCCAGTCCGGTTTGATGGTGATGGGTTCCGGCTTGGCTTTTCTCACCTTTGCGGGTTTTATTGCTTTGCTGGTGGATTGCTCCCGTTTTCTGGCTTTGATCGTTTCAGCGTTCCGGGCGTAGTAAGCACGGTTGGCAATTTGTTTGGCGGTTAAGGTGTCCATGTTTCTCTCACCATTGCTTTACGTTTGTTCAGTCGGAACACGGAGTCAGTACCCCATTGTTCGTCCGGTTCAAATGCCAGAAACTGCGCTACCGTTCTGACGCCTTCGAACAGTACAAAGTGTGCTGCCCAGACGGCGGATATGCCTACACGGGTCAAGTCGTGTATCGCGTCCCACTCGTCTTGGTTCAGGTTTCTATCCGGTCTGCTGAACATTACTTCGTCGTTTTTCAGGTAGCTGACGGGACAGGCCTTGGGGTCAACCTTCTTTTTTCCGGCTGGTGGCGTTGGTAGGTCGCCAAACAGATCAAGGTTGTTGTTGGTAATGGTTGCCACAATGAAGCCCGCCTTCAAAAAATACTGATCTGCCCATGATCCGGCACCGGTCGTTTAAACATCGGTACCGAGACGCCTTGCTCATGCCATCGCCGAAACTGAACCTTCTGGCTCTCTACCAGTTCGGATAGGCGACCCATAACAAACTTCCGCTCCTTCAGTGGGAAGTTCACCATCAGTTCCGCTCCGCTGATCCAGTCCTGTTGTGGTAGCAGTTGCAGTATGGTTTCCTGCAGCGTCTTGGTTTTCATCGGTGCGGCCCTGTATCTCGGCTTGGCGTATCTGGTGGAGTACGTGGATGATCTGTTCATTGGTGCAGCAGTCAGGAAAGGGTTCTTCCTGATGTTGCGCTTCCAGATAGCTTTCAAGGCGCATGGCGTAGTACACCCGATGTTTACCCACTATTTTTGGGTAGGTTCTGCGCGGTGATTCATTGAACCAGACAACCAGACGTTTGGTTTGCCCGTGGTAATGGAATTCAACATAAAACTCGCTGGAAAGTTGGTTGATAGCAAACGCCAAAGTGCTGATCAGGGATAACTGTTCTACCATCTTCCGTTCAAACGCATTCATGCCACTGCCCTCTGAAGTTGTTCCACTGAATAAGCAATGGGTGTGGTGCTGGTGGCTTCCCATTGGTTGCCCACCTTCTTACAACGCCAGCGACTTTGATAACCGGCTTTGGCCAGTGTCATGATTTCAGCCATCACGGCTTTAAAATGACGATGAGTAATCACACAATGTTTCATCTATCTTTTCCCCTATGCAGATCGAATCACTGATAAATCAAGCACGGAGCGGCCAGAGCGAACCACGCGAACTACCCTTGGCGTGTTCCTGGCCGGACGGGTAGGCTGATTCGCTGATCCCATGGTGATCATCACTTGCGAAGCCACCAGCAGAATGCAGAGGGGTTTTAGAATGCCCAGGCAAAACGCCTGACAAACCGCTGCTGCTTTATCGCTCACTCCCAGCTTTTCGTTTACACGCCCCATGTAAGTTCGTGCTGTCTCGTAACTCACACCCAGTGCCAGTGCCATTTCTTTTGCAGTGCTGCCTTTCGCCATTTCCACCAGCGCCTGAGTATCGCGACGGGTGAGGATGTCGTTCGGTGTTGCCTGAAAATCTATGGTGGTGACGGTTCGGGTGTTCATTTGAGTGAGTCCCTGTTGGCTTCGTCTAAAATATTACATACGTAATATTAAAACGTAAAGAGAATATTCAAATATTTAAAAGATAATATTTTAAAGTGGCTGTATTAGCGGCTTGTGTGCATGTTTTACCGGCTCTGGGTACAATGAGGAGAATAAAAGGAGGTGCTGCATGGGTACGATTTGGAAGGCAGTTGTCTGGCTGGTGGTGCTGGGTATTACTGCAGGATTAACTGTTGCCTTTGGTCCGGTGGGTTTTGTTATTGGTCTGATTCTGTGCTGGGTTCAGTCATCCAGCTTTAGGAGGCGAGAGCAAAACAAACAGCACAAGGAGCTGATGGAAACAATGAAGGGCAGGAAGGGCTGATTCAGCCCTTTTTGAATTCGATGATGTTGAGAGGCTTGCCGCCCTTCAGTTCGTTTTTGTAGCTGATTTCGGGAAGGAGAAAGGCTCTTGACTCTACCGCGACGCCAATGATGTCAGACAGTTTCTCAAGTGTGCGGGGTTTGAAGTCGCCGTTCAGGGGGGTGAGTACGTAACCATCATCATCACTGCTTTCTATAATGCGCCGAAGTACCGGGTTTTTCTGTCCTTCTATCTTTGCCAATACATAGCCGCCAACCCGTAGCGATCCGCCCGGATCAACCAGTAATAAATCTCCCATATTGATAATCGGGTTCATGCCTTCATCGGTCACCAGTGTATAAAACGCCTGTTTCGATAGGCGATCATAAAGCAGTGGTGCCACGTTCATGTGGAATTGTGGTTCTCTGGTGGGTGTGCTGATGTCCTGGGGCCAGTAAACCGGGAAGCCTTTACTGGTTTCGATGTCTTCCAGAAGGCGGCTGTCGTCTTGGTCGATGTCGCCATTACCGGTGGCCAGCCAGAAAAAGGACGCTCTGAGAAACTTGGCAGCATCCATCAACCTGATGACGTCCACTTCTGACCGTTTGTTTTTGTTCGACTCTATTTTTGTAATAGTCGGCTGTCGTAAGCCCATTACCTCGCCCAGAGCTGTCTGGGTCACTTCGTATTTTGCTCCAATGCGTTCATGCGCAGTTTTTCGAGCGTAACGAAGCCTTTCGCCTATTGTGTCCATTTCTGTCAATACCCTAATGCAGACCGTTATTTTATCAGTTATTAGGCAGTCTGGCGGTAATAGTCATATTTCTATTGAGATTCTTGCGATCGCCCTTTAATATTCCAAATGTAATATTTAAGGATTACCAAATGACTATTTCACCTTACGAAAAGCTCTGCATCGAGCTAATCGGAGGTCTTCCGGATAATCGGCGCGGTGTGCCTTCAGGAAAGAAGCCGACCGCGACGGCTTTAGCAAGAAAGATGGGCATCAATCGAAAAACCATTTTCTGCTGGCCACTGGTTCCCGGTACCAATATTCGGATTATTCCACCGTCCAGAGCGGGAATTATAGAAAAGCTTTCAGGCGGTGCAGTGACCGCTGAAGAGATTAGAGACTTTGCCAAGCGTCACCAGTTCGGTGATGAAGGCTTTAACAGGGGGCGTGTATGAACAGTATTGAACAACTGATCAGGGAAATCATGTCAGCAATTGCGGACAAGTTGCAGAAAGTGCAGGCAAAGAAAAACCCGCTGGTGGGCAGCGGGCTTTTGGGGCTTCCTGGTCTGCATAGGTATTGGAACAGGAATGGATTGATTATGACGGTTAACACGAAGGGTGTCCAGTGGGGAGGTGCTTGCTGATGGGAACGGTTGTGGAATTTAAACCGGCCACCAGTGACGCTTCTGCCAGTGCTGAGGCACCGGTTAAGAGGATCACCATGGACGATGGCCATACCCGTATAGCTCATGGCCTGCTGGAAGAGTTGATGCAGGTGAAAAAATACAAACTCTCTGGTCGTGAGTACGCTGTGTTGATGGTGGTCCTGCGTAAAACCTATGGCTACATGAAATCAGAAGACTGGATTGCATTGAGCCAGTTTGAATTGATGACCGGTATTGAGAAGAGTAATTGCCGTAAGGTGATTCTGTCGCTGGTGGATCGCAAGATACTAAACCGTTCAGTCAACGGTAATGATCAAAAGTTGTCGATCAATATTAACGTCAATGACTGGTTACTTGAGAGCCCTTCAAAACAGGCAGCTGCCAAGAAAAAACAGGCAAAAAATGGGATATGGTCGAATTCAACCATAAGTGAGTCGAATTCAACCATAAGTGAGTCGAATTCAACCATAAGTGAGTCGAATTCAACCAATACAATAGATAAATATAATAATAATACTTTAAAAGATAACGTCCCGACTGTCGTCGAGACTGCCCAACCTGATCAACCGAAGAAGAAAACCCGATCTCTGAAGTTCTCACCAGAGGATCGTCAGTTTGCTGAATACATGGCTCAGCGCATCGATGCGGTGAACGGCCTGACGGACAAACGCCGCAATCTGGACAGCTGGGCAAATCAGATCCGCATGATCCGCGAGATTGACGACCGTAATCCGGAAGACATTGCCCAGGTATTCCAGTGGGCAATTCAGGATCACTTCTGGCAGTCCAATATCCAATCACCTGAAAAACTCAGAAAGCAGTTTATCCGCCTGTACGGAGAATCTCGCAAAGCCAACCACTTCGGAGCATCAAACCATGAAAACCACAACTCAGCTGGTCAGCAACATCGTAGCCAACAGGAATACATCGATGACATCTCCTGGCTCGACGACTGAAGGCACGGCTGCGGGCAATGTGGCGGATATGGACAAGGCCCGGGAAAGCCGTCAGGTGTCGGTATTCAGTGAGCTGAGCAAGGAAGATCAGGCACGGATCATCAACGGAGTGTTCTCCGAGCTGAAAAACAGTTTCCCCGGTCAGTTTCTGAAGTATGTGCGCGAGATACCAGGCTGGGAAGATCACGAGCGGAAGCGCCTGTTCAACGATGACGATTTTCGTCGTTTGACTGCACGACAGATCAAGAGCGGTTTAACGACAGCGTGCAAGGGTGAGTTTTTACCCTCTGTTGGTCGTTTGATTCAGTGCTGCCAGCCAGACCTGAGCGAACTGGGGTTACCGGATACCGAGCAGGCATGGCAGGAAGCCTGCAACCATTCCCACGAAGTGATTCAGCATCGATGGAGCCATGAGGCGGTGTATCTGGCCGGTCGTCGTGTGGGTTGGCATGCCATTCGGTCAGCGGGTGGTGATATTCAGGTGCAGCGTTTGAGAAAACTGTTTGCTGCCGCTTATCAGCATCTGGTGGACGACACCGTTCGAGGTGCCGATCTGCGCGGTGAAGCCATTGCCGCTTTGCAGGATATGCGCCGCCAGTCGGAAGAAGAGAAGGCGATTCGATACGGTCAGTTTCTGGTTCAGCAGGAAATGGATAAGCAGGGGATACCTCAGCGCATGAGTGGCGCCGAGGCGTTAAAGCGAATGAAAGCCGGGTTATAGGGTGGGCTTATGACAACCAGACAAGAATCACAGGCAATTGATCAACAGTTGATTGAGATGCACCGGCAGAGCATTCCGCGCAAAGAGCAGGCGAATCGGCTGGGCATGGATATCAGTTCTATTGATCGGCGACGGGCGTTGTTGAATTTGTCCAGAGATCGGTCGGTACCCGATGAGGTGCGCCAACGGATTGTGAATCTAAAGCGGGGTGGTGCAACTCATTCGGAGGTTTCCCGCATTACCGGTGTGAGTCAATACACCATCAAAGACGTATGGGGTAAGGCAAAGAATCCCGAAGTGCCGAAGCTGTCTATTCCGGAGCTGTTGAAGCAGCCGGTAAATCAGTTTTTAGCCAGCAACTGGAAACGCCCAGTAAACGTTGATTGGCAGCATGACAAGCCAGTCACCGTGGAGGCCAGCGCATGAGTATTTTATTCTCACCCTCTCTGGCGTCTGTGAACTGCACTGAGAAAGAACGGTTGCGCAAAGAGATTGATCAACTCACAGAAGAGTATCTGGAAAATACGGGACGACAAATCCCTAGTTTCGGAATGATCCGACGGTTTGATGTGACGAATTTCAATAATCAGAAGACACAAAAGGACTGATCACCATGCAGGCAGAAATGGCACTGGCGAAGTTGAAGGTGAAAACCGTGCGACACGATACGGGCGTTGGTGGCATTCCTGATTTAACACCTGAAGACATTGCTGCGGGTTTGGCGGGTTGTAAGGCGGTGGCCTATTACCTGGGGCTTTATAAATACTCGGGGGATTATTCGGTATTACCTGAGCTTGAGCGGCATGTGTTTGCCCATGTGGGGCAGATCGGACACGCCGAGCAGCGGTTTAATGATGTTCAGTATTCGGCTATGGCTCGTTTTTTAAAGAAGGATGCAGACCGGTTTCCATTAAGCGACGATGACCGGGCATTTTGTCAAACCGTTCTTCAGCTGGCACGGCTGCTGGTGGATGAAGTGGTGCATGAGAATAGACATAAGACCTGTGGCGGCACTGGTATCTATCAGGGTCGGATGTGTAAGGGTTGCGGTGGTACGGGTCGTCGGCTCTCCGGAGTGAGCGAACAGGCACGCCGCTTGAATGTCACTAACCATATCTACGTGATGCACTGGCAACCGTTGTTTGATCGGTTTGTGCCGATGATGCACGGTTTTGAGAAGACGGTTCTTTCTCATCTGCAGCGCAAGTTGTACGACGCGAAAGAGGCCGAGCTTTGCCAGGCGCTTACGACAGTGAGGTGATCATGATTCCCAAGTTCTTGAAAGGTCAGCAGGTGAATGTGTTGGGTGATGCGTTGTATGCAGAGATTATACGACCACCCAGACGTTTTAATGATGATTATATGATTCGGCTGGTGTATCCACTGGCGGAAATCAGAACGCGGGTTTATCGAAGTTATGCAGAGAAGTTCTGGTCGTTGCGAAATGGTTAAAAGGCTGGTGGCTCTAACAGTATTGCCCGTTTGAATCGTTTTTAAAAAAAACGTACTATATTCCCATGATCCAAAAAACCCGCTTTTATCCGAGGCGGGTTTTTTTGTGTCTGTCTAAACCTTCCCAAGTGTTTGTCGTTCTGACATTGCCCTCTCCCCTGGGGGCATTTTTTTTTAGAGATTCCATGCCTGCCTTTAACCAACGCTCCAGAGATAATCTGGATCAGTGTCATCCTGACCTGCAACGCCTGTTTAATGATGTGGTTCGTCATTTCGATTGTTCAGTGATTTGTGGTCATCGGGGGAAGGCAGAGCAAGAGGCCGTTTTTAAGGCGGGCAAGAGTAAAGCCCGTTTCGGTGAGAGTAAACATAACCATGTGCCATCGATGGCGGTGGATGTTGTGCCGTATCCAGTGGATTGGCAAGACCGGGAACGGTTCGCGATGTTTGCCGGTTTTGTGCTGGGGCGGGCGATTGAATTGGGTGTGAATGTGCGTTGGGGTGGTGACTGGGACAGAGATACCAAGACCGCTGACGAGACGTTTTTGGATATGCCGCATTTTGAATTAATGGATTGCTGATTATGGAACCACTGACGGTTATCTCCGGCGCGTTGTCGATTCTTAAAGCCACGGGTCTTGATAAGAAGCTGGGAAAGTTGCTTGGCGGTGATTCTGGTGAAGCCGTTGCTGAAAAGGTGATAACCATTGCCCAAGGCGTCACCAGTGCTTCGGATTTAACGACGGTGGTCAAGGATGTTGAACAGCAAAGCGAGTGGGCGTTTCAGGTAAAGAAGGCGCTGCTGGATAATGAGAAGGATCTTTATGCGCTGGCGTTGGCAGATCGGGCGGATGCCCGAGCCATGCAGACGGTGGCGTTGAAGCAGGCAGATCCGGTGGCCAAACAGTTCATTTATTGGTTTGCGTGGTATTGGTCAATTGCTACCAGTGCTTATGTGGGCTGTATTACGTTTCTGGATATTCCTGAACCCAATCTACGGTTTGCTGATGTGGTGTTGGGCTTTTTGCTCGGTACTATCATCGCGACTATTTTGCAGTTCTTTTATGGTGCTGCTGAGGTAAGGGATATGAAGCCTGATCCTTATTTAACGATTGATTCTGAGCGCGACAAAAAACCGCTTATTCGGAAACTGCAGGAAAAGTTAACTGGCTCTAAGGCATAAGGACGTAATGGACAATAAGCATTCAGTGGCGCGGTATGATCCGACGGTCAACCTTGGTCATATTATTCAGACCATTATTCTGGTTGCCGCTGTCGCCACCAGTTACACCGCTACTCAGGTTCAGATCAACAGCAACAGTAAAGATATTCAATCATTGAAAGATGAGAATCACGATTTTGAGCAATCTTTTCTTCGGTATAAAGATCAGGTGCGTGAAGACCTGAAAGAGATGCGCGGAGAAGTTCAGGATGTGAATCACAATGTATTGAAGATTCTGAGTCAGATGCCTGAAGGCAAAAAATAGAAGCGAACCCAAGCGGCTTTATCAATCACAGCTGGGGATGTGACAGCGCCGCATGAGCATCTATCCCAAGGGAATCATCAGGTTGGCCTGGCGAGCCATTAACGCATTCAATAAGCCCATTAAACAACTAGCCCGGCAGGGTGGGCGAAACCCTGCACCAGATGTATGGATATAGACACCTTCCTTAAACAATCAAAAGCGTACTTTGACTTATATGCTGATCATCGGGATTGATCCGGACTTGGAAGCCAGTGGCGTTGCCCTGGTTAAAAATGGTCAGCTGGTGGATATGGAAACGCTCAACTTCTTTGATCTGCAGGACTTCATTACCCATTACAAGGATGAAGCGGTGTTTGCGGTGGAGAATGTTGAGCAGAACAAATCATTGTATGCCCATCACAATGGCAAGAATCAGCGGGTACGTGAGCGGATTGGTCAGAACGTTGGGCAGGTGAAAGCCGTTGCTCGATTGATTGAGCAGTTTCTCACGCGCCTCGATGCGCCGTTTGTGATGGTCACGCCACTGAAGGGACGATTCAAGCAGGCCAAGAAGGATAAGGACTACTTCAACCGTCTGACTGGTTGGACTGGCAGCAGCAATGCCGATAAGCGGGACGCTGCATTGATTGCATTGTATGGCATCAAGCCTGGTCAGTTTGTACCTAAGCCTTCCGAGGTGCCCCATTGAGAGGACCGAAAGGCCTGCACCTGATTCCCTGTGAAGATTGCAATGGATCGGGAGAGCATCGAAGCACCTTCGATTATCAAATCTGCATCGGGTGCAATGGCCTCGGTGAAGTGCGCTCTGATAACCAGCAGCCGCTGGATGATTACCAGATCATCAACCGACTGCGGGAACGTAACCGCCAGCTGTTGATCAAGGTTAATCAGTTGAAGCAGCTGCACAGCAAGCCACAGCCTACTGATCAAGAGATCAAGCGTAAGCACCGTGGAGTACTGGCCAGCTAGGGGCGCGGGTCCTTCCCAGCCCCTCACCCTGCGGGTAGGCGGACTCGCGGGATTTATTTAGTCACAGGGCGTTCTAGGGACTTCCTTCCTAAGTCGGAAAAGTTATAACCATGGGCAAGACGGTCAACAAAACCGAGCTCTCTGAGATCATCGGGGTCAGCCAGCGCACTCTCACCACCTGGCAGAAGAACGGCATGCCCATTGCCATGGATGGAACCCGGGGAACTGAAAACCTGTACGACACCGAAGAGATTATCCAGTGGATGATTGCCCGTGAGATTCAGCGGCGCATTGCTGACCACGGTGGCGATGAAGATCAGTGGTACGACTACGAGAAAGAACGCGCCCGACTCACCCACCACCAAGCCAACATTGCCTCACTGGATGAACAGGTAAAAGAAGGCAAGCTGATTCCATCAGACATCGTTGAATCAGCATGGGTCGATTTTGTAGCAGCATTCAGAGCGAAGACCTTGAGTATTCCCACGAAAGCGGCTCACCACTTCATCACCTTGTCAGACCTGAACCAGATACAGGATTGTTTGAAAGAGCATCTGAACGAAGCCCTGTCAGAGTTGTCGGAATATGAACCCGAGCACTACGGTATACAAGCTGTTACGCAGAGCAGCACAGCTGGCAGCACCGCCGCCTGATCTTACCGTTAGCCAGTGGGCCGATGAAAACCGGAGATTATCCAGCGAAGCCAGCGCCGAACCGGGGCGATGGAAAACCAGCCGAGCCCCTTATCAGCGTGAAATACTCGATGCAGTAAACGACGCCTCTTGTGAGATGGTGGTGGTGATGTCCTCCGCGCAAGTGGGTAAGACAGAGCTGCTGTTAAACACCATCGGCTATTTTGCAGACTACGATCCAGCACCCATTCTGCTACTTCAGCCCACGCTGGAAATGGCACAGGCTTTCAGTAAAGACCGACTGGCCCCCATGGTCAGAGATACACCGGCACTGAAAGGAAAAATTGCAGACAGTAAGGCGCGAGACAGTGGCAATACCATACTTCACAAATCTTTCCCTGGTGGCCATATCACTATGGCTGGTGCTAACTCACCTGCCTCGCTGGCGTCACGTCCTATCCGCATACTTCTGGCTGACGAGGTGGATAGATTCCCAGCATCTGCAGGGACAGAAGGTGACCCGTTCAACCTTGCGAAGAAACGAACCACCACATTTTGGAACAAGAAAATCCTTGCTGTCTCGACTCCGACAGTCAAGGGCGCCAGCCGAATAGAACAGCTCTACGCTGACAGCTCACAAGAGCAATACCAGTTACCCTGCCCAGAGTGTGGACATTACCAGCCACTCACCTGGGCACAGATCGACTTTGAAACCTGTCACCATGCCTGCAACCAATGCGGCGTGTTGAGCGATCAACACAGCTGGTTATCAGGTACCGGTTTATGGATCTCCCAACAGGATCACCCAACGGTTCGGGGCTTTCACCTGAACGAACTGGTGTCACCCTGGCGGCAGTGGTCGCAGATCATCGCCGACTTTAAGGAAGCGAAGAAAACCCCGGACACTTTAAAAGTCTGGGTGAATACGTCACTGGGTGAAACGTGGGAAGAAGAAGGCGACGGAGTAGAACACCACGTTCTTTACCAACGCCGAGAGCATTACAGCCACGATGTACCCATGGGTGCCGTGGTGCTCACCTGTGCCGTTGACGTTCAGGACGATCGTTTTGAAATCGAGGTGCAAGGCTGGGGCGATTCAGAAGAAAACTGGCGAATTGATCTGAAGATATTCCGGGGCGATCCATCAAGGCCGGAGATCTGGAAGCAGCTGTCTGATTTTCTCGAAACCAAATACGAACACGAAAGCGGCGCCATGCTGAACATCAGCTGCACCGCCATCGACTCCGGTGGCCACTTTACCCAGGAGGTTTATAAATTCGTCCGACCCCGTGAGGGAAGGCGAGTCTATGCCATCAAAGGTAAAGCCGGTGCCGGTATGCCCATCGTTGGCAGGCCGAGCCGTTCCAACCTTGGCAAGGTGCAACTGTTCAGTGTGGGTGTGGACACCGCCAAAGAAATTGTGCTGGCACGGTTAAAGGTGAATGAGCCCGGTGCCGGTTATGTGCACTTCCCAGTGAACAACCATTTTGACGAAGAGTACTTCATGCAGCTCACGGCTGAGCAGTGTCTCACGTCATTTGTCAATGGTCGTCCGGTTCGCAAGTGGAAAAAGACAAGGGCAAGAAACGAAGCCTTTGACCTCGCGGTTTATAACACCGCTGCCCTTTATATTCTCAACCCCAATTTTCAGGCACTGGCCAAACGACTGCAGCCGGACGAACCGGATCACGTCCCAGAGCCAACTGTCTCACAAAAGATTAATGAAGAGCGCCAGAAAGCCACAAGGCCACGGCGCAAAACCAAAGGCTTTGCAAACTCATGGCGTTAACCGACCGACAGACCCGCCGGCAACAATGGCTGGAAACGATGCTGGACGCCATCGAGGCAAGACTGTCCGGAGACATCGAAAGCGGTGGCAGCAGTGTCAGCATGAATGGCCGAAGTCTTCAGCGGTACAGTCTGGAAGAGCTGAACACTCTGCACAAAACCTACAGCAACGAGCTGAACCGGTTGGAACAGCAAGCAGCGGGTAAACCAAAATATTCAGCAGTGAGGGTTCGTTTCTAATGTGGAACCCCTTCAGAAAGAAAGCGGCACCCGCTAAACGATCTGAGCCGGTGATGCGTCAACGTCTGCCACGGTCACAAAACGACAGCGGCAAACTACTGGGCCGCAACTTCAACGCCAGCTTAGAAGATCGATTAAACGGTGACTGGACCAGCGTCAGCCAGACGCCAGACAACCTGATCTTTCACAACCTGAAAACCCTGCGAGCCCGGGCAAGAGAGCAACGCTACAACAACGACTACGCCAAGAAATTCATCAGCATGGTGAAAACCAATGTGGTGGGCGCTGAAGGTGTGGTGCTGCAATCCAAGGTGATTGACCAGAATCAACAGCCCGATCTGTTGGTGCGTACCGCCATCGAACAAACGTGGAAACGCTGGCAGCAACAGTGCGACTTTAAAGGGCGACTGCATTGGATTGATATGCAGAACCTCATGGTCTCCAGTGTCGCCGGTGACGGTGAAATACTGGTACGAAAGCACAGAGGCGGCCCCTTTGCCTTCCGCCTTGAATTGATTGATCCGGAACTGTTAGACGTCACCTACGTTGGCGAACACAACGGCAACCGCATCATTCACGGCATCGAACTGGACAACACCGGCAAGCCCATTGCCTACCACCTGCAGCAGATCAACAAATCCAGCCAGACCTATCTGAACTATTACAACCAGAAGAACTACCTGCGGGTACCGGCAGAAGAAATCATCCACCTTTTTCTCAGCGAGTTTGTAGACCAGAAGCGCGGCCTGCCGTGGATCAGTACCGGATTACAACGGCTCAAAATGTTGGGCGCCTATGAAGATGCGGCACTGGTAGCCGCTCGGATCGGCGCAAGCCAGATGGGCTTTTTTAAATCCGCCGCCGGTGACCAGTACGAAGGCGACAGCGAAAGCAATGACGGTTTTGAAATGGAAGCCGAGCCGGGCATGTTCCGCAATATCGGTGATCTGGAATTTCAACAGTTTGATCCCAAGTACCCCACCGGTGAGTTTGGCAACTTTATGAAGTCCTGTTTGCGGGGCATCAGCGCCGGCCTGTGTGTGGATTACAACACCTTTGCCAATGACCTGTCGGATGTGAACTATTCATCAGCCCGGGTCGGTATGTTGGAAACCCGTGAAATCTGGATAGGCCTGCAAAGCTGGCTCATCAGAAACCTGATACAGCCCATCTTTGAAGAGTGGCTGGAACTGCAATACGACCTCGGCACCATCGCCATTCCCCGCAAAGGAAATAAACCACCCATGCCGTTAAATCGCGGCATTGATTATTACTGCCCTGCCAAGTTCCAGGGCAGACGCTGGAAGTGGGTAGACCCTGCCAAAGAGCTCACCGCCCACGAAAAAGCCGTTGCTCTGCGAATCACCACCCGCTCTCAGATCATCTCCGAACAAGGGGGCGACCCCGATCAGGTGTTCCAGGAGCTGGCAGAAGAGGAAGCCAAATTGAAAGCCCTCGGTTTACAAGCCATCCCCGAACGGGCACCCACAGAACCACCCTCAACAGAGGAAGCCGAACCCAACGACGACGAACCACAGGAGCCTGATAATGCCAGTCCGCAAGATTAAGGCAGGGCCGCTGGAGCGGTCTTATACATTCCAGCGTGAAGCCATCAACGAAGAAGCCCGAACCATTGAGGTTGCGTTCTCTTCGGAAGAGCCTGTTGAACGCTGGTTCGGTAAAGAAATCCTTGACCACGCTCCCAACTCTGTACGCCTCGGCAGGCTACAGGATGGGGGCGCGGTTCTGGTTGGGCACGACCATGATGATCACGTTGGCGTGGTCGAGTCCGCAACCATCGACAGTGACCGCCGGGGGCGGGCCACAGTGCGCTTTGGAAATGGTGCGCTGGCTGTTGAGAAATTCAACGACGTGAAAGACGGGATACTCAGACACATCAGTGTCGGTTATCGAATCCATGAACTCACCCTGAACAAAACCGGTGACGATGGTGACGAATACCGCGCGACGGACTGGGAGCCCTATGAAATCTCATTTGTATCGGTGCCGGCAGATGCCACCGTGGGCGTTGGTCGTTCATCCAGTGACGTGGAAGAAAACACCATTACCGTCAACGAACCGGATAAGCCAGAACCCGAAGAAACAACCACCATTCAGGAAGAAAGAACCATGCCTCCAGAAAACCAAGCCCCGGCGGTACAAACCAACTCTGATGAGCTGCTCACCGCTGAACGTTCCCGTATCAACAAGATCAACGAGCTGGCCCGTAAATACCAGCTGACTGGTGAAGCGGAAAAAGCCGTTAACGACGGCATAACCCTGGAAGACTTCCGCGGCATTGTGCTGGACAAACTCAACAGCGACACCCGCACCGACACGAACCCGGTCACTCATATCGACATGGGCAAAAAGGACGTGCAGCGTTACAGCCTGCTGAAAGCCTTGCGAGCCTGTGAGACTGGCGACTGGTCTGGCGCGACTCTGGAGCGTGAAGCCTCCTTTGCCGTAGCGGATGCCCTGGGTAAAGATGCTCGCGGCTTCTATGTACCTTACGATGTCCAGATGCGTGATATGACCACCGGTGCCGCCAATGCTGGCTCTGAGCTGGTGGGTACCGATCATCTTGGTGGATCGTTCATCGATGCCCTTCGTGGTACTAACCTCGCCATGATGCTGGGTGCCGATGTGCTAACCGGTCTGGTGGGTAATGTGGATATTCCAGCCGCCGACGGCGATGGCACCTACTACTGGATTGATGAAGGTGAAGACGGTACCGAAAGCAACATTCCAACCCGTACGGTTGCCCTGTCGCCTAAAACCATTGCTGGTGCGGTAGCGGTTACCCGTCGTTTGCTGAAGCAGTCTGACCCATCCGTTGAAGCCATGCTCATGCGTCAAATGCAGCTGGGTGCTTCCATCGGTATCGATAACGCCGTGTTTGCCGGTGTTGCCAAAGGTCCAACCGGTATTCTGAAAACCACTGGCGTTAACACCACCACTATTGCCACAGCAGGTAAACCAACCTGGGCGGAACTGGTGGATCTGGAAACTAAGTGCGCTGCTGATGATGCACTGGTTGACAACATGGCCTACGTCGGACACTCCAACGTGATCGGTCACTGTAAGAGCACACCCCGTGATGCCGGTTCTGGTTTGATGCTCATGGAAGGCAGCCAGATCAACGGATACAACGCTTACCGTAAAAACGGATTGGCCGCCGGTGATCTACTGTTCGGTAACTTCGCGGATGTGGTGATTGGTATGTGGGGCGTGCTGGATATCGTCGCCGACAAATCCACCAAAGCCGCTTCTGGTGGTTTGGTTATGCGTGTATTCCAGGACGTGGACGCTGAAGTGAAGCGTGCGCAATCCTTCGCCAAGGTGGTCACTGCTTAACGGCAGTTTATCGGTAATGCATCGGTAAAAGGGAAGGGTGCAAGCCTTTCCCTGTTTCTTCACAATTCCCACACCGGAGTCCATCATGGCAACCCGCAAAGTAAAAATTCTGAAAGACACCATGGCTGGTGGTGAGTTTGTCCAGGCTGGCAAAGAGATCGAAGTCAGCCAGCGCGACGCCCACACCCTCACCAACATCGGCAAAGCACAATACGTGGATCGTGACGTGCAACCCGAAGAACTCGCGGACACTGAAGTTAAAGCGGAAGAGCTCACCGACCGTGAAATGACCAGTGACAACACCGCCACCAGTAAAGGCAAAAAGAAGTAATGAGCTTTATGTCAGCCTGGCACGGTATTGATCAGACGTTGGTCGATACCCTTGGCGAACCGGTCACGCTGCCGGGTGGTCACGACGTCAATGGTGTGTTTGAGTTCCCCACCAACGATGGTTCGCTGGGGAATGTTGCCATGGACTACCGTTCACCGGTGGTGACCCTCACCACACCCGATGCCAACGGGTTGAAGAAAGGCGACGCGCTCACCATTCGTGAAGCGGTGTATACCGTATCCGACACCCTGCCCAGTGGTGATGGTGTGACCGTGGTTCAGCTGACGGAAGATCAACCGGATTCAGGCAAAGGAAACTGGCGGTGAGTCCTGAGATTGAGCTGGATGTTCAACAGGCAGTCAGCGAACTGACTGAAGGTTTGGAAGGAAAAGAGCAGGCCATTCGCCGCGCCGTTAACAGAGCGGATCGGAAGTTTTCAGCCTGGGCAGAACGTCAGATCAGAATGGTTGTCAGTCGTGCGTCGGATATCCCGCAAAAGGTATTAAAAGATAATCGCCGTGTTTTCTCCCGAAAGGAGCGGACACCGGATGGACTGGTAACCAATATCTGGGTCGGCCTGAATCCCATTTACGCCGACGAACTGGGCAGACCGGTGAAAACCGATCTGGGTGTGAAGATAGGGCGCTTTGGTGAGTTTTATCAGGCGTTCATTATCAACAACAAAGTATTTTATCGGGTAGGCCGTGATCGGTTTCCCATCGCCCGAGCGGTTTACGCTTTTAATGATCCCGTCGTTCAAGCCATCCAGCGGATGGAAATGCCGGCACAAAACCGGTTTATGGAACTACTGGAACAGGAACTGACCTACGCCATCAACCATGAGTGAACCAAAACACACCACCATGGATGCGATCCATGACGCCATTCTCAGGGCGGTGACCGATCACTGGAAAGACCAGCCCAACCAGCTGGACACCGTGGCGGAATACGACCCCTTTGAAAAGAATCCGGTTAACTCCCCCGGCGTGTTGTTCTCCATTGAAAACATGGCGCTTGATGCCAGCGACCAAACCGGCAGAACCGGCATCATTCTGGATTGCAACCTGACCTGTGTACTCAGTATCAAAACCGACCGAGTGCAGGTACAGATCCGACAGTTTGCCGCCGAGCTGGTGCGACTGGTGGAGCAGAAAGGATTATCCCATTGGGGGCTGGGCAATGCCTGCACCAAGCCGGGTAATGTGAACAGCCAGCCCGCGCTCTACAGCCCGGAGAAAAGCGGCTTTGAAAGCTGGGCGGTTACCTGGTCACAAACCTTTTATATTGGCGGGCCAACGGTGGAACCCATGCCGCTGCCCGAACGAATCTACGCCAGCAAAGCCCCAGACATCGGCACCCCCGCAAAACCCGACTACCAACAACTGACCGGATTCCCCGATGAGTCGATTTGATATCAGCGAGTTATACCGGCTTCTTAATAATCTGATTCAGTTTGCCCGGGTGGATTCGCTGGTGGATTTCCCGGAAGGCAAGCGGGCGGTTTGCATCACCGCCGATGGGCTGAAAACCAAACCGCTGCCCATTGGCACCGAGCGTGCCGGGGATGATCAAACCAGCTGGCTGCCGTCCATGGGGGAACAGGTATTGATGTTTTCCCCCGGTGGCATTACCGAACAGGCGGTGATCGGGCCGTCGTTGTGGTCGGCGGATCATCCGGCACCGGGTAACGATCCGAATGAACCGGTGATGTCGTTTACCGACGGTGCCCGCATCAGCTACAACAAACAATCACACACGCTCTCTGCCATTCTGCCCGCCGGGGCAACGGTGGCGATTGTGGCCACCGGTGGTTTGTCCTTTGATGGTGATTTGTCGGTCACGGGCAACATCACTGCCACCGGTGATGTTTCCGACGGCAAACGCTCCATGCAGGCGGATCGCGCCATCTTCAACGGTCATACTCATACAGGCGATTCAGGGGGCAATACCAGCCCGCCTAAACAGAACCAATGATTGAATTTATCGATATCCAAACCGGCCAACCGCTGGATCGGGCGGGCAGGCTGCGCCAGTCGGTGACCACCATTTTAACGACACCGGTCACCAGTGAACCCATGCGTCGGGAGTTTGGCAGCAACATCTTCAAGCTGATTGATAAAAACGTCACCGCCACCTGGCTTACGTCACTCTATGCCGAAGCCGCCGAAGCCATCAGCCGCTGGGAACCGGATTTTCAAGTCACCGGCTTTGAACCGGTGATGAGCACACCGGGCAACGTTGCCGTTCATATTCATGGGGTGGATACCTTATCAGGCACCCGTCTTACGCTGGAAAACATCACCCTATGAGTTATAAAGCCACCATCACCGGGAACGATTTTGCCGCCATCCTGCTGGAAGAACTGCCGCCACCCACGGTGGTGGAGCAGCTGGACTTTGAGCAAATCCGCAAACAGATTATTGATCGGCTCTCTGGTCGTCAGCCACTGTTGTTCGATGCCTACAAACAACCGGTGTTTATGGATGCGGAGCTGGTGACCGGCGACAACGGCGAACAGTATTTCAAAGTGCCCGCCAACGATCTGGGCGCCTTGCTCTATCTGGATCGTGAATCACACCCGTTCACCCGCTGGGCGAACACCGCCGCCTATATCGCCATGACCCAGCAGCAGAAGTTCCAGCTGCGCAGCTTGGCGGTATTTCTGCAATACGCACAGGATGCCGACCTTGACGGGTTGGGGGCGTTGTTCAATGTCAAACGGCACATACTTGATCCGGGCGATCCGGACGCAACCCCACCGGTTGCCCCCACTTATGAAGACAACCAATCCTTCCGCCGTCGGATTCAACTGGCACCGGAAGCGATCACCACCGCTGGCAGTCGCGGGTCGTACATTTTCCACGCGCTGTCCGCCGATGCTTTGGTAAAAGATGCGGCAGTTGATCGCCCGGAGTTCACCCGCAACGGTGCCAACATTGTGCTGGATTACGACGCCGGCCTGACCAATCCCCAGTTTGGTGATGTGGCGATCACGGTAATGAGCCGAGAAGGCAACGGCGCAGCGGATCAAACCCTGCTGGATACCGTGGCCACCTACCTCAACGCCGAGAAGATCCGCCCCGGTAACGATCGCCCACGCACCCGCAGCGCCGAGATTATCGAATACACCATGGAAGTGGAGCTGACCATGTACGACGGCCCCGATAAAGCCGTGGTTATTGCCGAAGCCCAAAAGCGTTTGCAAGCCTACGCCGACCAGATGCACGCCATCGGCAACAGTGTGCGCCGCGCCAAAATCGACAACGCCGCCGCCATTGCCGGTGTGGAAAATTCCAACATCATCAGCCCATCAGCGGATGTGATGATCAGCAATCGGCAGGCCGCGTACTGCACGAACATCGTCGTGAGGGAAGCCAGTGCCTGACACCGCGTATAAAAGTCTGCTGCCGCCCAATGCCACCGAGCTTGAGTTGGCCATGGAGCAGATCACGGCAGACCTGTTACTCAATATCGATTTCGACTGCCGCACCCTGTGGAACCCCTGGACGTGTCCGGTGCATCTATTGCCCTATCTCGCCTCGGCGGTGGGCATGGACGACTGGAGCAACGACTGGCCGGAACACATCAAGCGCGATGGCGTCGCCACCGCCATTGAGGTGCAAAGCACCAAAGGCACTATTTACAGCATCAAAAAAGCGGCGGGCAGTTTTGGCGTCACCACCACGGTGCGTGAGTATCGGGACAACCCCGCCACCATGGCCCCCTGCACCTACACCATCACCGCCACCGGTGGCACGGCCTCGATCCAGTCCGCCATGGAGAAAGCGGTGTTTAAATCGGTTCGGGCGTCGGATTCCTTCACCCTGGTGAACGGTACGGCGGGTGGCGCGGCGTTGAATATTCTGGGCTTTGGGCGGTGTATTACTTTGCAGCGGTTTCGCTGTCCGGCCGCTTGAAAGCCGTTGTCCGTGATCCGTTGGCCGTTTGCCGTGGTTGCGGGCTCGGGCTTTTACGGATAACGGGAAACGGATAACGGAAAACGAGAACCTATGAGCACACTGAATTTTATAATCACCGATGCCGGACGACAGGCGGCGATCAATGCCGATGCCACCGGCGTACAACTGACCGTAACGGAGGTGGGTTACGGCACCGGCAACTGGTCGCCAGACCGCACCGCCACGGCATTGCAAAGCGAACTGAAACGACTGCCCGCCGGTGGTGGCGATAACCCCGCACCGTTGTATGTGCATATTGCGGTGACGGATCAGAGCTCCGATACCTATCAAGCCCAGGAAGTGGCTATTTATACCGGTGCTGTGTTGTTTGCAGTCTGGTCGAAAGGGTTGCAGCCGGATATGGATGGGCCGGGCAAGATCGCTTCCGGTGACTCGGCGTTTGTGTTTGATCTGTTGCTGGATAATGTGCCGCCTGGGTCAGTGACGGTGGGGGATGCGAATTTTAGTAATCCGCTGGCGACTACAGAAAAAATAGGTGTTGGGGAAATCGCCACTGAAGCGGAAACGTCTATTGGAGATGATAAACATCGGTGGATTACACCGTTTACCTTGCATAAATATATTGCTGAATGGTGGACGGCACTTGATCTTGATTTGAGCTGGTCAGCAATTACAGGAAAGCCAGATAAATTCCCGCCAGCAAACCATTCACACTATGTAATAGGTAGTAATGCTTTTGGATACTGGAAAGAGTGGGAAGACGGGCGTATTGAGTGCTGGGGACAAGTAAATTTCAACGCAAATAACGGCTATATAACTTTACCAAAGCCAGCGACTTATCTTGAATTTGCAGTTGCAAATGATGCATCCCCACCGACCAAGGTCAACGTTGTCTGTGTAAATGGTGGAAACGTGGGGATTAATAACAATCAGCTTCCATTGAGTTCTAATGGTGTAATGGGGCTTATATATTGGAAGGCTTGGGTGCGATGAAATACTTCTATGCAAACAATACTATTTACCAAGAAGGTGGGAGATATCCTGTTCCCGAAGGTGCTCTAGAAATACCTGGTGATCATTGGTTGTTAGCTGATACGGGGATTCCAAAAGGTAAAGAGATACAGCAAATTGCAGGAATGTTGCCTGTATTAGTTGAGATAGATAAACCTACGGTCGAATCTGTTGCAACCCAAAAACTCCAAACCATCAACACCCAAGCCGACGCCCTGTTACAACCAATAACCACCCAATACCCCAACACCGAGATCCTAAGCTGGGACAAACAGGAAATCGAAGCAAGGCGCTGGCAGGATTGGAACGACAGCGACCAAACCACCCCGGAGCCACCCACCAGTTACATCGATAACATCCTGATCACCCGCAACGATGTGGACAAACCGGAGCTGATCCGCCGCATTATTGCCAAGGCCGATGCCTATGCCCACACAGGCCAGATCACCGGCATCCGCCACAATCTGGAAAAACAGCTGGAAGACATCGTCAACGACGACACCTTAACCGACGATGAAAAACGCGCCGCCATGGAAGCCATGAATATTGAACAGGCGTACAGCGTTGTAAAACTGTAGTCGTAATCCGTGATCCGTTAACCGTATTCCGTAAAAGCCCTCAGTCACCACGGCCAACGGACAACGGCAAACGGCCAACGAAAAAAACCACCGGCCTCTGCCGGTTTTTTTGTGCCGCCATTTTGTACCCCGGCAGAACCCCAACCAACCCAAAAGGAAAACACCATGACCGACCGCTACCTGCACGGCTGTCGAATCATTGAAGATGATTCTGGCGCCCGGCCTATCCGCACGGTAGCTTCCAGTGTCATCGGCATTGTCGGCACAGCGCCGGATGCCGAAGGCGCACTGGCAGCCACTGCAACATTAACCACTGGCCTCAATTCGCTGTTGTTCACCTCGGTGCTGGTGGGCAATGCCAGCAACAATATCCGCATTGTCACCGAAGACCCCGGCGCCGATGATGAAGCGTTGAGCGTGAAGGTATCCGGAACGGCGATCCGTGTATCACTGGAAACCGGCAGCGACAGCGCCATTATCACCACCGCCGCCGAGCTGAAAACCGCCATTGAAGGCAACGCCTCCGCCAATGCACTGGTCAAAGTCACGCTTACCGATGCTGATTCCGGTACTTGGAAGCCGCCGGTCACCAGTGTTTATCTGGCCGGTGGTCAGGACGAACCCTTCCCCATCGGCGTTCCGGTGGCGATCTCGGCCAGTGAAGTGGGCAAAATCAAGAAGCTGGGCACTGAAGGTACGTTGCCCTGGGTGATGGAAATCATTGGTCGTTTCGGCGGGCACTTGTGCACCATCGTTCGTGAGCCAGAAGGCAGCGACGAACAGGAAACCCTCACCAATGTGATCGGCTCCAGCACCACTGGTCGTGGATTGTGGGCGCTGCTGAAAGCCCAGAACAAAACCGGCTACTCACCGCGCATTATTGGTATTCCCGGCTTCTCGCAAAATCAGGCTGCTGCCAATGAAATGATCAGCGTCACCGAACGGCTGCTCGGGTATTGCTATATCGATCCGGTGAACAACGTCACCTACGATAACGCCGTTAGCTATCGCCGCAAGTTTGGTGCTGAGTTCGGCATGATGCTGCACACCTGGTGGCGGGAACGCACAGCATCCGGTGGTGAAGTGCATCGTCCTTTCTCGGCTTATGCCTTGGGCTTGCGCGCCAGTTGCGACAACCGCAACGGCTGGCACACCGCGATGTCCAATCAGGCGGTATTAGGTGGACTGGGTCCGGTGCTGGATATCGATTTCAAACTGAACGATCCCAACACAACCGCCAACCGCCTCAACGAAAACCACATTTCCACCGTCGTGAATACCGGCGCCGGTTATGTGTTCTGGGGTTGCCGCAGCCTGACGGAAGATCCGAAAAAGCTGTTTGAAAACTGGGGTCGTGCCAAGGGCGTTATTTATGATTCTCTGGTCAATGCGCACCAATGGGCGATGGATCGCAACATTACCGCCACCTATGTTGACGATGTGCAATCTGGCGTGCAGAACTTCCTGAACCGCCTGCGGGCAGGGCAGTACATCCTTAACGGTCTGTGCTGGGCGGATGCGGAATTGAACTCTAATGATTCCATCGCCATGGGGCAGTTCTTCTGGAACTTCGATTACATGGTGCCACCGCCAGCGGAGTCGCTGAACTTTGTGGCGCACCCTCAGAACTTTGACTATCTCACGGAGGTGATCAGCAATGGCTAGCGGAGTGTTTGAACGTCAGGGTACGTTCTCAAAAGACGGTTATGGCTTCGCCGGAAAAGCCACGGAATTCACCCCGCCCGCCATTGAAGAAGTAATGCAGGAGCATAACGCCGGCGGCGTGGGTGGTACGCTGGAAATACCAATGGGTCGAGTCTCCAACATGGAAGCCACCTGGACCCTGAAAACAGCGGACGCCGATGCCTACAAAGGCACTCACCGCAACAACGTGGGCATTAAGTACCGCGCCTCGGCAGTGGATGAAGAGGGTAATGAAGTCCCGATTCGTTATGAATTGTGGGGTCGCATCACCCGCTGTGAAGAGTCCGCCAAATCCCCCGATGGTGAAAGCACCATCACTGAGCGGATGCACGTGACGGCCTACAGCAAGTTTGTGAATAACGAACTGGTACGGGAGATTGATATCAAAGCGGTGATCTTCAAACCCGACGGTGAAGCGGATATCTGGGAAGGCATGAGATAGTCCCTCGGCCTGTAAGCCATTCCCGATAAACCTCCTCGTTCCCATGCGTTTATGCCCTTTGGGTATTGCGTGGGAATGCCTACCTTAATTCGATCTACGCTCCCCACCCCAGGGAGCGAGGTACCTTTATGCTCGACACCACGGAAACCATCCGATTTACCAGAGAATACAATCTGGAAGCAGGACGCTTGCACGAAGTAGACATGCGCGAACCCACCACGGCGGATATTCGCAAGGCGTTGATGGCTTCCCAGAAATATCAGGCCGATATGGAACTTCGGGACATCGTCAAAGAGCAAACCCTGCTGGTGGAACTCACTGGCCTGACGCCCACCGACATCGATCGACTGGCCGCCTGTGATTATGAACGCCTGCAGATTGGCCTGCTGATCCTCCGAGCTGACCCCAACAACCGCGCCAAGCTTCGGGCGGAATACGTAATGGGGGAAACCGCGCCTTCGGATTCAGACCCGGCGACATCGGAAGGCGATACTACCGAATCAAAGCCGGACGCAGTTACGCCTATTTCGGCTTTACCCTGAAATACCTGCCCGATCCCGATGTGCTGTGCAAACAACTGCTGATCCTCAACAGCTGGACGCACTGGTCAGAATCGGAACTCCTCACCATGCCCCTTTCCCGCCTGAACTGGTGGTTGAACGGATTGCCCAAAAAGCAAGAGAAGGACTCATGGCTCAGAAACTCGCCCTGAATATCGGCATCGGTGCCACGGTAAACAGCTCCCTGGGCAAGAGCTTTGAACAGGCCCAGAAAGAAAGCACCGATCTCGGCAGAAATTACGAGAAGATCAACAAGCAGCTGGCTCGCACCCGGGAGGTAAAGAAGTACGAAAGCCAGCTGAAGAAATTGAATCAGCGCATTGCCCAGGGTAACGGCGATACGCTGGCCATGGCCCGGGTGAAAGAGAAACTTGAAAAACAGCTGAAGCAATCCCAACGGGCTGCAAAAAATGCCGGTGTGGATATTCGCAACCTGGCCCGGGAAGAAGAGCGACTGGGCTGGCAGGCGAAGCAAACCGAGAAACATCAGGAAGCCCTTAACCGCTCCATGGCGAAAACCGCCCGCATGGAAAAACTGCGCGGTGTGGGTCGCAGTGCCATGGGTTACGGGCAGGGCACCATGGTTGGCCGCGGTGTTTCGGCCATGGGTGGCAGTGCTGGCCTTGCCGGTGGTATGGGATTGGCCGCCACGGGTATTGGTGCGGTTGGCCTGGCTGCCGGTGCTGCGGCTACGGCTGGCTTTGCTGCCACGGTGCGCATGGCGGAGACTCTGGACGTGATCGGCAAACGGGCGGATCAGCTGGGCGTCACCACCAAAGCCTTGCAGGAATTGCAATACGCTGCTGATCGAACCGGCATGGGCGGTGAAGAGATGATCGACGCCCTGCAGGATCAGGCGGAAAAGATATCTGAAGCGGCAATGCTGGGCAGTGGTGAAGCGGTGGACGTGCTGGCAGCACTGAACCTGAACGCCGCCGAGCTCAACCAGTTAAGCCCCGATCAGCAGATTATGAAAATTGCCGACGCCATGGAGAGCGTAAAAAACCAGAACGATAAACAACAGCTGGCAATTAAACTCTGGGGCGGTTCCGCTGCCAAGATGGTGAACACTATCAAAGGGGGATCGGAAGCGTTGAAAGGGTTGATGGGGGAAGCGGATATCATTCCCGATGAAGTTATTCGAAACTCTGAGTCATTCGGTGATGCATTGCTGGATATAAAGAAAACCTTCGGTGCGGTATTTGCGATGGTGATGGGGCCAGCTCTTCCATGGCTTACTGAACGCATGGAAGAACTGCGGGCATGGATGAAATCTAACCAAGATGGAATCGAAGCATTTTCCAGTGGAGCAGGGAAGTTGTTCAGTGTGCTGTTCCGCATAGGTGGTCTGATTTATAAAACAATGGCGCCCGGTTTTAAATTGCTGTGGGCGATCATCTCCCCAATTGTTGAAACACTGGGCAGCATGATTGAAATGCTGGTAACTGCTAGTGAAAAAGTTGTCGAGTTTCGGGATGGTTTTTTTGGCAATATTCCTGTTATTGGTGGTCTTTTTGGTGGTGACGACACTGAAGCTGCTGGTGGTATGCCACAGCGCAAACCGGTGGGCGGTAATAACACCACCTACTCATCCCAGAACTCCATGGTGATCCAGACTCAACCCGGACAAGATCCGGAACAGATTGGTTCAATCGTGATGCAGAAAATAGAAGAGCGTGACCGACAACAGGCGCGGCAGTTCCGGGGTTCCATGTTTGATATGACGCCAGCGACCATTTAAGGAAATCCCATGCAAATACCAACTGCCCAGCTTGGGCGCTTTGCTTTCGGGCTGGACACCGGCAGCGTGGATTCCCTAAGCCGAAACTGGTCTTTCCGTTGGGCGAGTCAGGAGCGGCTGGGGTTAAACCCTGCCAAACAGTTCACCGGGCTGGGTGATCAGACGCTGAGTATATCCGGCATGATCTTCCCCGGTGAAATCGGTGAAGCCTACTTTGTGGAAGAACTCGCCAAAGAAGCTGGCACCGGCAACCCGCTGCTATTGGTCACCAATGTAAAAGACGTGGGGCAGGTATTGGGTTACTGGTGCATCAACAGTTGTCAGGAAACCAGCGGCAATCTGGATTATCAAAACAAAGCCCGCACCATCAGCTTCAGTTTATCCCTTAGTTTTTACGGTGACCGCTATGGCAACAGCGCAATATCTAACGCGAGAGGGTGACTGTTTAGACTTGATCTGTCTGAACTATTACCACCGCACGGATTCGGTGACATTGCAGGCCGTGATCCGCCATAACTACTGGCTTCGGGAACAGCCCGCCATCTTACCCGCAGGGCTGATTATTAAACTGCCCAACCTGCCAGCCCCCGAACCGGAAACCGTAACCCTCTGGTGATCAATGATTCCTGTATTTGAAATTACCGCTGATGATAACCGCATCACCGACGAAATAAGAAAGCGGTTCAAAAGCCTGAACATCACCGACGCCGCCGGTTATGAATCCGACCAGCTGACACTGGTGCTGGAAGACACACCGGACCCGATCACCGGCCAGCGTATCGAGCTCCCGAAAAAAGGTGTGATTCTGCAGGTGGCGTTGGGTTATCGAGTCGCCGAAAAAACCACCGTATTACCCGCCGGCCGTTGGGTGGTGGATGAAGCGGAACCGTCTGGCGGCGTGGGTGGCGATATCATCACCATCACCGCCAATGGCACCGACTTTACTGGCGCACTGAAAGAGAAAAAAACACGAGCGTGGCAGGATATTGATCTGCCCGGCATTCTGGAAACCATCGGCAGTGAACACAAGCTGACGGTAAAAGTGCCGGAGCAGTTTAAAAAAGTGCTGTTTGATCAGCTGGATCAGACCGGCGAATCCGATATCAACTTCATCACCCGACTGGCAAAAGATCACGACGCTCTCGGTAAAATCGTGGGCAATGTGCTGGTATTCAATCCGCGCAACAGTGGCAAGAACACCGACGGTAAAAAGATTGCGACGGTGTATCTTGGTTATCCGGGCAACGTCAGCACCTGGCGAATGAACCAACCCACCCGCACCAAGTATGGATCGGTAGCGGCTAAGTGGTACGACGTCACCACCTCGAAATACTTCACGGAAACAGTGGGCGACGGTGAGCCGGTATTGAACATCGAAAAGATGCACGCCAATCAGGCACAGGCAAAAGACGCGGCATTATCAAAACTGAAATCCAGCAAACGCAGTGATGCCACCTTGAGCCTTACCGGCCCAGTGCCGTTTGGTACATTGATGCTGACAGAAACCAATCTGGAAGTCAGCGGAATGCGGAAGGAAGTGAATGGCCAGTGGCGGGTGGATCGGGCACAACTCTCCATGACCACTGGCGGCTTTAACTATTCGCTGGAAGCGGTGAAGCCTGGGGATTAATCAGCGCCGTTGATCCATTCCAGGTCATCAGCCATGAATCTGTATCGAACACGGCCAAATGACCTGGTTTGTTCATTACCTGTGACACTTTTATCTTTAGTTACTAAACGGACGCTGATGTTTATCTCTTCATCCTTTGGGTTTATGCCTTCTTGAACCAGTGATTCAATGACGGCTTTGATTGTTCCTTGAGCGTAGTATTGCGAGAACTCCAGATCAATATCCATGTTCTTTGGTGCTGTATCCGTTATATAAATGGAACGAGTTGAAATCTGCGCCTCTCTGGAAAACCCATTCTCTTTTGCATTCTCTGGCAGCTGCACCAATTCGGTCAGTGTATCAATCACCTGTTGCTCTGCAACTGATGCCTGTTGCTCTGCTGCTTTCTTCTCTTTGTCTTCTGGTAGCATGCTGCCGATAAACGACAGCACCAAAAGAACGGCAATACCGATACCCCACTTCTGTGATTTTGTCATCATGCAGACCCCTGGTTAAAGATTCCATAGTGCCAGTTCTTGACTGACGCAACAAGATTACCCCTTTTTATTCTATCCTGTGTGTTCGCCCATACGAGACTCATTCGATGGACGATATTGAAACGCAGACAGAAGACCAGTTTCTGGATGCACTTTATCGGAATTTAACCGCACTTCGGGAGGTTCTTATGATCACCGAACAACACACACCGGATCACCAGACACGGCAACAGTTAACTGTTAAGCGCCGCGCTCTGGAAGCGGACATTTATGACATAGAACGAAGACGAAGGTATCTCGATAAAAAGGGATAAGGAGCCAGGCGCTTCAAAAAGCCACTAAGCAGCCCCCTTGCACTTTCACGTTAATAAAAACGCTCTTGTATGGCACAAGGACACCCGGCACAGAATGCCTGTCGTCCTGAAAGGATGGCGTCCCCATTAGTCACGTTTTGAAGCGTGGTCAGGTGACGGCGTCATTATGCCACACAAGAGCGTTCTGGCAATATACCGAAACCGCATTTACGAATAAAGATGAAGTGTGACCGACCAGATTAGACAGATTATTTCAACCATTTAAACGTCGATGGACGTTTATTTAATGTAAGTAAACCCTGTCGTTTATACAGTGTAAAAATACAGTATCTAAGTTATTGATTTATATATGATGTTTATGATGCTTTTGATACAGGTTTTTGAGGTTGTTTTTCCAATTAAATCATAGAGTTACATGGGCTAAAACGGCATCTTGACATGGTGGGGGTCGCTGGTTCGAGTCCAGTACCGACTACCAGATTCTATGGTAGTCGCGGCGATAGCGGTTATTAACCCAAGGGGTGCTTGGGACATGTAGGGGACATGACTACTTATAATGGGTTGTTGTGTCCCTTTCTGCGTTGATGACATATTCTCATCAAAACTCTTTTTTCTTCCTTTTTTTTCAGATCAAGCAAAAAAAATCTCGCCTGAAAAATTTCATGCAAAAAAATCTCGTTATATCTTCATCTGCCATAAATTTTATGGGGGATTAGTGGGGGTATTTCTGTTTTAGATTTCTTTATGTCCCGTATTGTGTCCCAAGTTAAACGTCTGAAGCCCTTTGTATTAAAAGGCTTCAGTGGGTTTGAAATGTATTTTGGAGGTGGGTATTCAAGCGGTTGGAGTGGATTTGAACCAGTTGGCATCCAGAGACTTTAAGATTTTTCCTTTTGTGTCTTCAGTATCGACCAGCCAGCCTGACTCGGTGGCGATGGATCGGTAACAGCGAACGACTTTTCTCAGGGTGTCTTTTTCCTTTGGGAAAAAATCGGTTGTTACCTGATCACCATTGGTGAATGGTTGCTTGGATGAAGTCATTAAATAATTACTTAAACTTTATGGGTAGCTGTTTGATAGAGATTGTTTAATCGTTTCAATACATCGTCTGAACTATGGCCATCATAATCTTCATTGTTGTTTTTTTCTCTGATATCTAAATCTGACCAGTATTTTTCGGGGAGGTGGTAGGTGAGCTGACCAAAGGAAAGATCAAGACCTGCAATAAACCAGCCTATTAATTCTGTATTTTCTTGGTTTCGGCGAGTTTTAAAAGCGGAGTATGGGTAGGCGGCAAGCAGGTTTATAAAAAGTAAATGACGGTGTTCATAGAGCTCTTCAAACGTATGGTATCCATCAGATACCTGGCTGGCATCGCAGGGGAGAATTAAAAGGTTATCCATTAGCCTTGCCTCGCTAAACCAAAACTCACTTGAAACCATCGGTTTTATTTTGGTTTTGGCTTAACCGGTTTTCTGAGCACCTCTTCCTCCTCGTCAAGAGACGTCTTGGTATGGAGTCTGTCGGCTAACTCGACTGGTTTTTGGTTAATCTGCACGCAGAAGGCTTTGACATTCTTCACCAGTTCATCTTGGGTGCTATGACAATAATGATAAGTTACCTCCTCTCTCAACCAACGCCAAAGAGCCTCAACTGGCATAAAATCAGGACTGTACGGAGGTAGCCAGACTAGCTCTATTTTTAGATTTTTTGCAGCCTTGCAGACGTCAAATGACCGATGATAGGACGCACCATCCCAAATAACAGTAATTTGTCGTTCAAGATTCTCCTGTCGAATACGCTCCAGAACATTCACAGTATGTTGTGAATTGCCTTTGGGGTATGGCCAAATCCTAACCTGGCCCTCGTTGTAGTAATAAATCCCGTAAAACGTGACTTTGGATAGCCCTGGAGAGCAAGAAGACACAAAGAGTCTACCGCCTTTAGCTGACCACCCACTACCGATATCCGTATCCTGATGAATGTGCGCTTCGTCAATATAAACGATCAGTTTTTCTTGCCTGGTTGCCTGCTGAAGTAACGGCTCAAGCTGCTTCAGATAGTCTGCTCTTTTTTCAGGATCGGCACGATTCAGGAGCTTCTTCGCCTTTTTCCAGGAGATATTATTCCTTTTCAAAACACGGCGAATAGTTTCCCGGGAGCAAGTAAAGCTCCATTTCACCTTGCACCAGTTTACTAACCTTTTAAGAGTCCAGCGAAGGAGTGACGACTTTTCAGCATTTGCAGCGGCTTCAGCCGAACGGTGGATGGCTTGAGTGATGATTGAGGTAACGGTTAGACAAAAGGGGGGTGCCCGCCTGTACGCTTATACTGGAGAGCTTTTGGGCCGAATTCATTATAAGCTTTGATCCATTTCCACAAGGTGTGTGTTGCGCGTTTGGTGCTGAAGGCCACCTGTGAAGCGGATTGCTCACAACAGACTTGATAAAGGGCCATAAAGCGTTCGCGCGTCCTATGGTGAGGTTCTGATAATCCAGATTGATAGAGGCATTCTGGGGATTGATTCCATTTATCGTGTAGGACTTTAAGCATGAATCGAATAGTTATGGCAAAAAATGATCTGTAATTATACGTCTTGAATCGTTTTTCGTTTCATGCTTTGGATCAATTTATCTGCTCATTTAGAACTGTATGTTTCAAATGAGTTTTGGTTTAGTTATTGCATTTGGCTATTTCTCAGCCTGTAAGGGTGCTGCGCTGACGTTGTTGATAATTGTCAAAATCAACTGGCATAGACAGAGTGTGTTGGATAATTCGAATGCTTATCCAAGCGAGTGTCAACTTTCTAATAAAAGAAGACTGAAGCTCTAAAGGTGTTTATTTTCAGTAACTTAGCTTGCATGGAAGCGGCTTCTGGATAAGGGGGCGTTAACACCCTATCCAGAAGCGTATTGATTTAGGAAACCATCATTTTAATCGGTTGGGCCTTGGCATAAATCGCCAGTCCACCCAGAGATGTCTCACGGTATTTAGCCTGCAGATCCAAACCCGTTCGATACATGGTTTCAATACAGCTATCCAGAGATACTGCGTGTTCGCCATCGCCACGCATAGCCAGGCGTGATGCGGTTATGGCTTTGATAGCCGCCATACCATTTCGCTCAATACACGGAATTTGAACCAGCCCGGCAATCGGATCACAGGTCATGCCCAAATGGTGTTCCATGCCAATCTCGGCAGCATTTTCTACCTGCTCCATGGTGGCGCCTTGAACGGCAGCCAAGGCAGCCGCCGCCATAGAACATGCAGAACCCACTTCAGCCTGACAACCGGCTTCAGCACCCGAAATAGAAGCGTTCATTTTGATCAGTGCGCCAATAGCGGCAGCCGTGGCAATAAAGTCACGGACCCCTTGTTGGTTATTGCGGGAAATAAAGCGAGTGTAGTAAGCCAGTGTCGCAGGAATTACACCGGCTGCACCATTGGTTGGTGCCGTAACCACGCGACCACCGCAGGCATTTTCTTCATTCACCGCCATGGCAAACAACGTCACCCAATCCATGATGGCGAAATGATCCATTAGCATGGCCTCCGGGTTAACGGTGAGCTTTTTATGCATATCTGCAGAGCGTCGTTTAAGACCACTGACCGGCAGTGTGCCTTCCATGCGAAGCCCACGTTCGATGCACGCATGCATCACTTCCCAGATATTATCGATTTTTTCATTCACCAGTTCGGCGTTGCCGTCGTGACGAGCAATTTCATTTTCAACAACCAGTTGAGCGATGGTTAAGCCATGATCGTGACAAAGGTTTAACAACTCTTCGGCGGAACGGAAAGGGTAGGGAACCGGTGATATTTCATCTGAACCATTGGCGGCTTCTGGCTGATTAAATTCATCGGCACTGACCACAAAGCCACCGCCCACAGACAGGTAAGATTTGTAATAAACAACAACGCCGTTTTTGTCCGAAGCAAAGATGCGCATGCCGTTTGGGTGTTCAGGCAGGGTTTCTCCGTTATGGAATACCAGGTGTGAGTCGTAATCGAAGTCAATATCGAACTTACCGGCCAGCTTCAGTTTTTTCTCAGCGCGAATAGTTTCAAAAATACGGTCGGCGTCGTCTGGCTCGATGGTGTCTGGACGGTAGCCTGCCAATCCAAGCAGAGTGGCTTTATCAGTACCGTGACCAACACCGGTCAGAGCCAGCGAGCCATAAAGGCCAACTCGTATAGAGGCAATGCTCGAAAGAATGCCTTTCTCTTCAAGTTCATTCAGAAAACGGTGACCTGCCCACATAGGGCCAACAGTGTGCGAACTGGAGGGACCAATCCCGGTTTTGAAAATATCGAAGATGCTGAGCATAGTACTTCTTGCCCTTGAAAGGATGAACGAGCAATGGCCCGTTACGATTCTACAAATGATTGGGAGTCTAGCCCGTGCATTGAGAACAAAGGCTAGTGAAAATTCTTTGCGTATTTTGCCGTGCTTTGCCGGTAACTGAAATACCGTGAGCACTCATGGCGCTCACGGATTACCGAAGGTTTTGGTGGGAAATCAGATTAACTGGGAAGTGATAAAGCCGGTGATTGCAATCAAACCCATTACTACGGTAAAGATGTTTACCTTGGAGCGATACTGCGCCATGGAAGGCACTTTATGGGTCGCATAAACCGGCAGAATAAACAGGATCATTGCCAGAATTGGAGCGACCAGAGATTCGATCATGCCCATAACGCTGACGTTTGCATAGGCAACCGCCCAGACAGAAAGCGTGATGAAAATAATAATGCCTTTGTCGATGGCCTTCTCATTCACTTTCTTACCCTGAGCCTTGGCACGGTTAACCAGCATACCTTGCAGACCTTCACGGGTACCCATGTAGTGACCGAAGAAGGAAGAGGAGATCGCTACAATGGCAACCACCTGAGCCAGCCAGGCAAAGATCTGGTTATCTGTGCGCTCGGCAAAGATAGACAGAATTGGCAGGTTAGCGGCTTTAGCGTGCAGCAGTTCAGCAGGCGACAATGTCAGTACACAGCTGTAGACAAAGAACATAGTGAAGCCAACCAGCATCATGGTGGTGCGCTTCAGAGTTTTACTGGTTTGTGCTTCAGCGCCGTCACCCAGCTCTTTACGATAAGCAGAAGAGAAAGAGGAAACCGCAGGAGAATGGTTGAAAGCAAAGACCAAAACAGGAATGGTCAGGAATACGGTTTTCAGGAAGCCTGCCGCAGTCACTGGCGCATCAAACTGTGCGGTATTCCACTCTGGAATCAGGTACAGAGAAGTACCGAACAGGACCGCAATCAGTGGGTAAACGATGGCGTTGGTCACTTTCAAAACGGTTTTCTGACCAGCAATCATGACGCTGACCATGGCGGCTACCAGCACAAAGCTGAGAATCGCACGGTTTGGTGTTTCCATGCCCAGCTGATTCACCATTAGAGAGCTGACGGTATTGGTGATACCGATGCCGTAGATCAGCAGAATTGGATAGATGGAGGCAAAGTAACCCAGAGTGATCAAAGAACCGGCTTTCTGGCCAAAATGCTCAGTGACGGTTTCAGTGATGTTGGAGTCCGGGTTTTTGGAAGACAGGCACAGACGATTCAGACCACGGTGAGCCAGAAAAGTCATTGGTCCAATGATGATGGTCATCAGGATCAGTGGCCAGATACCACCAAGACCTGCATTGATCGGTAGGAACAATACGCCGGCACCGATGGCGGTGCCGAACAGTGTCAACATCCATTCAGTATCACGTTTGGTCCAGTTGCTGGAAGTTACGTTGCCAGCGGCCATTGGTTGAGCAATTGTTTGCGACATCGGAGTCACCCGGTCAGTAGATAATCAGATGGCGCGAACTGTACAGAATTTACGCTGTTGGTTTTTTGATCTGGATCAAGTTGGATGAACAGTTGGTGTCCGTATTTAAGGGGAGTATTTTCCAATCCCAAAATGAGCCTGAAAAGAGTATAAACCCATGATTTCAGGCCTTTCGCTTAAAGATGCCTTGAAACAGTGATTCTCTGGCAGACTGCAGTTGCTGGGCAGCCTCGTTATCACTCATTGATTCAGCCTTTGACTCCAATGCATGCGGCGGAGTTCCTTTCTTCAAATATTGCGTCCAGTCAGGCAAAGATTTCAGTTTTTCATAAGGTGTCATCATGTTTTCGTAAAGGTAACGTTTTC
>NZ_LUTV01000004.1:389873-394983 GCF_001646945.1 Endozoicomonas ascidiicola | reverse complement strand
TTTCGTAAGGTTAAAACCACCGGCTTTAGCCGGTGGTTGTTGAGTTATAGATAAACCAATGCGCTATGGGAGACTTTGGGGGGTAAGTAGACAAAAATAAACCGGCTAAAGCCGGTTTATTTTGCTGCCAGGAGCCTGTTGGACTTTTTCGCAGTAGGTCAGTGGTAAGTCTGGCAGGCTCCTAAGTTAATCGGTTCGCGATTTATTGCTCAAAGCGATCGAACACCAGGCAGGCATTGGTGCCACCAAAACCAAAGCTGTTGGACATGATGCGGTTCAGTGTCTGTTCACGAGCTTCACCAACCAGAATTGGCAGATTAGCGGCCGCCTCATCCAGATTGTTGACGTTGGCAGAGGCAGTGATAAAGCCGTACTTCATCATCAGCAATGTATAAATCGCTTCCTGAACACCGGCGGCACCGAGGGAGTGGCCAGACAGGGATTTTGTCGAGCTGATCACTGGCATCTGATTACCGAACACCTCAATCAATGCTTTCAGTTCTGCAACATCACCAACCGGTGTACTGGTACCATGGGTGTTGATGTAATCGATTGGGCCATCGAGCGCTTCCATCGCCATGCGCATGCAGCGAGCAGCACCTTCACCGGATGGGGCGACCATGTCGTAACCATCGGAAGTGGCGGCGTAGCCGGTAATTTCGGCATAAATCTTCGCGCCACGGGCGAGAGCGTGTTCCAGCTCTTCCACAACCACCATGCCGCCACCGCCAGCGATAACAAAGCCATCACGGTCAGCGTCGTAAGCACGGGAGGCTTGCTCCGGTGTCTCGTTGTATTTGGTAGAAAGGGCGCCCATGGCATCAAACAAACCGGTTTGAGTCCAATGTTCTTCTTCGCCACCACCGGCAAATACGATGTCCTGTTTACCCAGCTGAATCTGTTCTACTGCATTGCCAATACAGTGAGCGCTGGTGGCACAGGCGGACGTGATGGAGTAGTTCACACCCTTAATTTTGAAGGGGGTTGCCAAGCAAGCAGAAACGGTACTCCCCATAGTCCGGGTTACCCGATAAGGGCCAACACGCTTCACCCCTTTTTCCCGCATGATATCTGCGGAATCAACAATGTTTTCAGAAGAGGCACCACCGGATGCGGCAATGAGACCGGTTCTCGGGTTGGAGACCTGATCTTCAGTAAGGCCTGCATCTTCAATGGCCTGTTTCATGGAAATGTAGGCATAAGCTGCCGCATTACCCATAAAACGCAGGGTTTTACGATCGATATGCTCTTCGAAGCTGATATCTACGGTACCGGATACCTGGCTGCGAAAACCATGATCGCGGTAGCTTTCATTGAAGCGTATGCCGGAACGTCCGAGTTTCAGGCTTTCAGCAACTTCGTCCTGGGTGATTCCCAGACAAGATGTGATGCCAATCCCTGTAATTACAACGCGTTTCATTGATGTTACCTGAGTAGTCCTGGAAAAAATCAGAAAGAGTCTGTGTTCTGGAAAAGGCCTACGCGGAGGTCTTTTGCCGTATAAATTTCGCGGCCATCGACACTGACACTGCCATCGGCGATGCCCAGAACCAGCTTACGGGCAATCACGCGTTTAAGATCGATACGATACGTCACAAGCTTGCTGGTGGGCAGAATCTGGCCAGTGAATTTCACTTCACCGCTGCCCAGTGCTCTTCCCTTACCGGGGTTACCCATCCAGCCCAGATAAAAACCGACCAGCTGCCACATGGCATCAAGGCCGAGGCAGCCTGGCATTACTGGGTCACCGGGGAAGTGGCAGGAAAAGAACCAGAGGTCAGGATTGATATCCAGCTCGGCGACGATTTCACCTTTACCGTAGGCGCCGCCTTCTTCAGATATGCGCACAATGCGATCCAGCATCAGCATATTCGGGGCAGGGAGCTGCGCGTTTCCAGTACCAAACAGCTTGCCTTCAGAACACTCTAAGAGTTCTTCCTTGCTGAAGGACCCTTTTTTTAATGGTTGATTCATAGGTTTATTGATTCCTGGCGGACTCAGTACTTTGGTATATCACCCGCTATTTCACTCAAACCCCTGGGGATGCGGTGATAGCAATTTGTTGAGTGATAGCGCCTTGAGTACTGAAGACTCCTTTATATCCTGACAGTTGTGCAAAACGTTCACTATCGTTTCGACGGTGAACTATACCATTGCAAACCGTCTATCATAGTCCTGCTGAGCAATTTGTAACAATACTCATACAAAAGATGCGGTTGTCTGTCGGTGTGTCAGTGCAGTCGTACCATAATGAGCAGGGTTGATCACCCTCAAATTCATCATATTTCACCCAATCAAGAGCACGCTGGCCTTACTATAGAAGGCGGAAAGGTAAGAGTCTTGATATTTCTTGTGTTTTTTCATGATGTGAATAAGAGCGGCAAAGGGTAAAGCAATGAGCGTGCGTGTGCGATCTCAGCAAATAACCTTCGACTTATGTTATTCAGCGCTTGTGTGGTTTAATAAGCTCAGGAATTACATGCCATTTTATAAAGCGGTTCGATAGCAGTAATCAGGATTGAAAGCGATGACAGTTAAGCCAGAAAACGCTAAGCCAGAAAGCGCAGGGAATGTTCAATCGTCCGAGATATTATCCATTGCGATTCTTGGCGGCGGAAGCTTTGGTACGGCTCTGGCAGATATTTCGGCGACAAATGGCCACCGGGTTAAGCTTTGGATGCGGGATGAAACTCAGGTTCAAAGCATCAATGAACATCATGAGAATCAGCGATATTTGCCCGGTTTTCAAATTAATCCCCGGGTGAGCGCTGACAGTGATCTGGATGCGGTGATCTCGAATGCAGATATTGTGTTTATTGCCATTCCCAGTAAATCCTTCAGGGATGTGATCCGTAAAGCCGGTGATAAGCTCAATGGCAAGATCGTGATCAGCACCACCAAAGGTATTGAACCGGTCACCTTTGACTTAATGAGCGAAATACTGCGTGAAGAGTTGGACAATATACGACTGGGGGTTCTCAGTGGTCCGAATCTCGCCAGAGAGGTTGTTGCCAAGGCGCTGACAGCAACCGTTATTGCCAGTGAAGATGATGCCCTTTGTCAGACGATTCAATCGGTTCTGCATTGTGACTATTTCCGGGTATATTCTAATAGTGACGTCTATGGTGTGGAGTTGGCCGGCGCACTGAAAAACATCTACGCCATTGTCTGTGGTATGGGTGCTGCCCTTGGAATGGGGGAGAATACTCACAGCATGCTCATTACCCGCAGCCTGGCAGAGATGAGCCGCTTTGCCGTCACTCTGGGGGCCAACCCAATGACGTTTCTTGGCCTTGCCGGTGTTGGTGATCTGGTGGCGACGTGTACATCAGAATTAAGTCGTAACTTTCAGGTGGGGCGTGCGCTGGGAGAAGGCTGCAGTCTTCAGGAAGCGGAACAGAAACTGGGGCAGGTGGCGGAAGGTGTTAACACGCTTCAACAGGTGAAGCAGAAGGCCGATGAACTGGGTATCTATATGCCACTGGTGGATGGTCTTTATAGTATTATTTTTGAAGGTAATGCCATCGAAAACCTGGTGAAGGGTATGATGCTGCGGGAACAGAAAACGGATGTTGAATTTATGTCCAGGCAAAGTATTTAATATCTTTGCAGGGCTTAATAATGTGATAGGAGACAGTCAATGGATGAGAATATAGTGGATAACTTGAAATCAGAGTCACGGTGGTTTCGCCTGGTATTTATGGTGCTGTTTGGCATAGCGGCCTACCTTGCCGGTTTCCTAGTTATGTTGATTGCGTTGATTCAGGCGGTGCATGGTTTTGTTGTTGGTGAGCCCAACCAGCGATTGCTGAGCTTCAGTGATAGCGTGAATCAATACATCTTTCAGATTGCCAGTTTTCTCACCTTTAACAGTGATGTAAAGCCCTACCCATTTTCAGATTGGCCGCAGGGTTCTTCCACTGATGTAGATGAATAAGAGGATGTGCACGCCATGCAGTTAATCATCATGCGCCATGGTGAGGCTTCCTGGTCTTCGACGAGTGATCGGGCACGGGTACTGACCGAGGTTGGCAGAAATGAAGTGCTGAGTACGGTGACTGCCATGGTGGATATTCCGGTTACCCGGATTATTTCCAGTCCTTATGATCGTGCCAGAGAAACTGCAGGCATTGCTGCAAATCAGTTTGGCTGTGATGTTGAAACGTTGGACGCCCTTGTGCCAGAGGGTAATCCCCGTGATATTGTGGAGCGGTTACCGGACTCTGGCGTTGTCCTATTGGCAAGTCATATGCCAGTGGTGAGTTATTTGACTGGGTTGCTCTGCGATGGCGTGCCATCTTCAGGCCCTTCTTTTCAGACGGCCATGGCAGTGTTGCTTGAAGCTGAACTCATGGTGGCAGGGCTGGCCACCATTAAACATTGCTACACACCTTGATTCTTTTCTAAAGAATCCATTGACTAGTACTCCATCCACCGTCAAATGATAGACTGAATTTTGTATTATCCTGACAGCTCCACTGCAACAAAAGATGGAGCCGTCATGAACGTTAAATACCATGTTCGTTTAAGTGATGATGAACGCTCAATGCTTGAGGCTTTAATCAAACAAGAAAAACCAACGCGATGTTCGACTTGCAGATTTTTAACTTTGCATGGAAGTAAGTCCAACTAAAACTTTAAAAGCTGTACCAAAGTGGAGTTTCACTGATTTTTAAGCAGCAGCAATCAGGCTTTCAAACTGAATCGGTGCTTTCCCTGCACTGATATTCAGATATGAACCCATATTGTGTGCCAAAAGCTTCCTGGCTATACGCGAAGTCATATGCCACCTGTCTCGACAACGGCACCTTTCGATTTCAAATTGTTCTGCCAGCTGGCCAATAACTGTTTCAATCCTCCGTCGTACCCGCATGATTACTTTCACAAACGACTTTGGTCTATCATCTTTCATGTTTTTTCTTAGTGGTGTCTGTAGGTCGATACCTAACCCCCGGCAGTCTTCTTTGAACTCTGGTCGTATATACCCTTTGTCACCTAACAAAAGTCCGGCAATGATATCCATCATGTCATAAGCAGCGTCACGCTCATCAATATTAGCGGCAGTCAGCGTAAATCCAACGGGAATACCGCGAGCTTCAACCAGTAGATG
>NZ_LUTV01000004.1:349486-382448 GCF_001646945.1 Endozoicomonas ascidiicola | reverse complement strand
CGCAGTGAAAATGCAGTAAAAATACAGGTGCTCATAGCAATGATTGCCTACCTCCTGCTGCGCCTGGCCCAGACCACAACACCCTGCACGTTGTCGTTACAGCAAATAGCCCGAAGAATCAGTCTTAACCTGACCCGTCGGTGCTCTTTGTTGGAATTATTCAGTGATCCGCCGGATAGAATTGAAGCCAATTTACCCCGGAATCAGGGGAGTCTGGAGCTGGTTTATGCTTAACCGGACAGTAGTGATCAACAATACCTTATGGAAAGCCGACGCTCAGATGCTCAGATCACCTTGGCTGGTATCGCTGCAGAGCAGGAGCGTATCTATACCTATGACAATAAATACACCAACGACTTAAGTGAGTTGGGTGGCAGCGTTTCCGAAAATAAGTTCTACAGAATTACAATGACAGCTACAGATAATACTTTTGTCATAACTGCGACAGCGCCGTCGAATAGCTCCCAGTTCTCAGACAAAAGCTGCAGGACGTTGACTATGACTCATAGAAATGTCAAAACCAGTACTGATGCCAACGGTAATATTTCAACTGATTGCTGGTAGTCGACTGTATTTTATTCTTTCTACATCAATATCTTGTTATCGGCTTTGAAACTATTGCTGGCATTCTATAGAATGCCGGCAATAGTTTAGACTGTTTGTGAATTTAAACTAACAAAGATATTCCGTCCTAACTGCACTTTCTTCCGCAATAATCCCATCTGCTTAATAGTTGACTAAAACACTCAGGTATTGCATACTTCATCCTATAGTTTGAGCTTTAAGATATTGAATTTGCTGCTTGGAGAGTCGCGGCTCAATACTCTGCTCAAAGTGTTTGGGGGGTTTACGACACGTGGAAGCGCTGTCTGAATAGCAAGTGAGATGCTGTATGAGATTAACGACCAAAGGGCGTTACGCAGTCACTGCCATGTTGGATCTTGCTCTGCATATTGATCAGGGTCCGGTTTCACTGGCGGATATCTCAGAGCGTCAGGGAATATCATTGTCTTATCTTGAGCAGTTGTTTGCGAAGCTTCGCAGGGCTGATCTGGTATGCAGTGTGCGCGGCCCCGGTGGCGGATACCGGCTTAGTCGCGAAGGGCAAGACATCTATGTCGCCCAAGTGATTGATGCTGTCAATGAATCGGTAGATGCGACCAAGTGCAAGGGCGCTGGTGGGTGTCAGCAGGGGGTCACCTGTCTTACTCATCATCTCTGGCAGGATTTGAGCGAACAGATTCATACCTTCCTTGACGGGATTAGCCTCGCTGATCTGGTTGCTCGCAGGGAAGTGCAAAATGTTGCTGATCGTCAGGATGGGCAACAAGATAACAAAATTGCTGTAGACACGATTTTATAAGACCTCTTGTGGCGCGCTAAAAGCAAAGTCAAAGAGAAACAGTGTGGCGGCATGATGATTTTCACCCTATGCGAATCAAGGGTTTTGAGCGTACTGACCGCCTGGAGATGTACCAGATGAAATTACCGATTTATCTCGATTATTCTGCAACAACGCCGGTAGACCCGCGTGTGGCTGATAAAATGATTCAGTGCCTTTCGCTTGAAGGTAATTTTGGCAATCCGGCATCCCGCTCCCATTTATTTGGTTGGCGTGCTGAGGAAGCTGTTGAAAACGCTCGTCGTCAGGTGGCTGACCTGATTCATGCAGACCCGAGAGAAATTGTCTGGACTTCTGGCGCGACAGAATCCGATAACCTGGCTATCAAAGGTGTTGCCCGCTTTTATAGCAAAAAGGGTAAGCATATTATTACTTCCAAAATTGAGCATAAGGCGGTTTTGGACACGTGTCGTCAGCTTGAAAGAGAAGGTTTTGAAATTACCTATCTTGAGCCGGGCAGTGATGGCTTGATTACACCGGACATGGTGGAAAACGCGCTTCGCGACGACACCATTCTGGTCAGCTTGATGCACGTCAATAATGAGATTGGCGTGATTAATGATATTGAAGCGATTGGCGAGCTTACCCGTGCTCGTAAAATTATCTTTCATGTGGACGCGGCACAAAGTGTCGGCAAAATTCCATTGAATATGGAAACCATGAAGGTTGATCTGCTTTCCATTTCTGCCCACAAACTTTATGGCCCTAAAGGCATTGGCGCCTTGTTTGTACGTCGTAAGCCGCGTATTCGCCTTGAGGCTCAAATGCACGGCGGTGGTCATGAACGTGGTATGCGTTCGGGCACGCTGGCAACTCACCAGATTGTGGGCATGGGCGAAGCCTGTCGTCTTGCTGCAGAAGAGATGGATGCGGAAACGGTTCGTCTGACAGCGTTGAAAAAACGTGTTTTATCTCAGTTTTCCGATTTGGAAGAAGTTCACCTTAATGGTTCTGCTGAGCAGCGGGTGCCAGGGATTCTGAATATCAGCTTTGCTTTTGTTGAAGGCGAGTCGCTGATGATGTCCTTGAAGGATCTGGCTATTTCTTCCGGTTCTGCCTGTACGTCGGCAAGCCTTGAGCCTTCCTATGTACTGCGAGCTCTTGGATTAAGTGATGAGTTGGCACACAGTTCTCTCAGAATCAGTCTTGGTCGCTTTACTACCGAAGAAGAAGTAGATCATGCGGTGAAAGAGATTCATGTGGCGGTAGAAAAGCTGCGTGAGTTGTCGCCACTGTGGGATATGTTCAAAGATGGCGTCGACCTGAGCAAGGTTGAGTGGGTTGCACACTGAGGAATTATGAAGCGCTGTGCATAGCAGGGCTTCGGAGGAGAGAAAAATGGCATACAGCGAAAAGGTCATTGATCACTACGAAAACCCCCGTAATGTGGGCAAGCTGGATCAAGAAGCCGGAAATGTCGGCACCGGGATGGTGGGTGCGCCTGCCTGTGGTGACGTAATGCGTCTGCAGATTCAGGTGAACGACGATGGTGTCATTGAAGATGCCCGCTTCAAAACTTACGGCTGCGGTTCGGCTATTGCTTCCAGCTCTCTGGCGACAGAGTGGATGAAAGGCAAAACACTCGATGAAGCGGCCACAATTAGGAACACCGATATTGCCGAAGAGCTGGCACTGCCACCGGTAAAAATTCATTGTTCCGTTCTGGCTGAAGATGCTATTAAGGCAGCGATTGATGATTATCGCGCTAAGCATGATGGTCAGGAAACGTCGTAAGAAGAGGAATAACAGGATGCCCTCGGTCATAGGATAGGGGGTATTCCAGTTAGTAGTGGAGTATTTGATGGCAATTACCGTAACTGAAACGGCTGCCCGTCACATTCAAGGTCAGCTTACCCGTCGTGGTAAAGGGCTCGGTATTCGTCTGGGTGTGCGTACATCTGGATGCTCTGGCATGGCTTATGTTCTCGAGTTTGTCGATGTAGTTGACGACGGTGATCTTGTATTTGAAGATCATGAGGTCAAAGTATTTATTGACCCGAAAAGTCTGGTTTATCTGAATGGCACAGAGCTGGATTTCGTAAAAGAAGGCTTGAATGAAGGATTGCAATTCAACAATCCTAATGCAGCTAGTGAATGTGGTTGTGGTGAAAGTTTTAATGTTGATGCTGGCTGATGCGTGACGCATTGGTCTTGGTAAATGTGAAAATTGATGGTTCGAATGATGGCTCATCCCGCTGACGCAGGTTGAGCCATATTTTTAACAGGTCTGGTGGTGTTGCTGTGTTTGATTTGACCAAGAATTATTTTGAACTCTTTGGGCTGCCGGTATCCTGTCAGGTGGATCTGAAAGCGTTATCAAGTCAATATCGTGTGTTGCAACGGGCAGTGCACCCGGATCGTTTTGCCAATGATGAGCGACAGCAGTTGCTTGCTGTTCAGTATGCATCTCATGTTAATGATGCGTTTAATACTTTGAAACAGCCGTTAAATCGAGCCATCTATCTTCTCAAGCTCGCTGGTCGCGATGTGGATATGGAACGAAATACGGTCATGGATACGGCCTTTCTTATGGAGCAGATGGAACTTCGTGAGTCTGTTGATGAGGTTCGTTCCGATGCCTATCCGGAAAAAGCACTTGAGTCACTGATGGCTCGAGTGGATGGCGATATTGATAACTATCTACTGCATTTTGAGCAGTGCTGGCAATCTGCTGGAAAAGAAGATCTTGATCGGGCAGAAGCGGTTGTCAAAAAGATGCAGTTCATGGTAAAGCTGGCGGCTGAATTGGAAGCGCTTGAATCTGACTTACTGGATTAAGCAGCGAACTAGGAATATAAGAGGCAGATATGGCGTTACTGCAGATTTCCGAGCCGGGACAGGCTCCTGAACCTCATCAGCAAAAACGTGCCGTGGGTATTGACTTGGGTACCACTAACTCCCTGGTGGCCACGGTCCGCTCAGGTTCCGCTGAAACGCTGGCTGATATTGAAAATCGGCACCTGTTGCCATCGGTCGTCAGGTATGCAGACTCTGTCGTCCAGGTGGGTTACGATGCTCGTGCAATGGCATCGGAAGATCCGGAAAATACCATTATTTCTATTAAGCGTATGATGGGTCGGGGTCTTGACGATCTGGATTCCCTTGGTTCGCCTTATCAGTTCGCTGATAACGATAATAAGGGTATGCCCTTTATTCAGACCCGCCGTGGTGATATCAGTCCGGTTGAGGTGTCTGCTGAAATTCTTCGCACTCTGAGCGGCCGGGCAGAAGAAACCCTTGGCGGCTCTCTGGATGGAGCCGTCATCACTGTTCCTGCCTACTTTGATGATGCTCAGCGTCAGGCTACAAAAGATGCGGCTAAAATTGCCGGGTTAAACGTCTATCGTCTATTGAATGAACCCACTGCGGCAGCTGTCGCCTATGGTCTTGATCAGGGTGGTGAAGGTGTCATTGCTGTCTATGATCTGGGTGGCGGTACTTTTGATATCTCGATTCTCCGTTTGGAGAAAGGGGTGTTTGAAGTGATGGCAACTGGTGGTGATACTGCATTGGGCGGAGATGACTTCGATCGTGCTGTAGTTCGTTGGATTCTTGAGCAGGCAGGTGTTGATGAAGCATCGATGACGGCTCGCCAGATGCGCGAGTCTATTGTTGAAGCCTGCCGAGTTAAAGAGGCGTTGAGCGGGCAGTCCGAAGTTGGCGTTCGCTTTGGTGATTGGGTGGGTGCATTATCTCGCCAGCAGTTTGATGATTTGATTACCCCCCTGGTCGAACAAACGTTGCGAGCTTTCAAACGTGCATTGCGGGATGCTGGTCTGAAAGCAAAAGATATTGAAGAAGTGGTGATGGTGGGTGGTTCTACCCGAGTGCCACTGGTTCGTGAGAAGGTGGACGAATATACCGGTCGCCCGCCATTAACCTCTATTGATCCTGATCGGGTGGTTGCGGTGGGTGCAGCCCTGCAAGCGAATGTGTTGGCAGGTAACAAATCGGCAGATGATATGTTGCTGCTGGATGTGATTCCATTGTCCCTTGGTTTGGAAACCATGGGTGGCTTGATGGAAAAAGTCATTCATCGCAATACGACCATTCCCGTCAGTAGAGCCCAGGAATTTACCACCTACAAAGATGGTCAAACGGCCATGGCGGTTCATGTTTTTCAGGGTGAGCGGGAATTAATTCGTGATAATCGCTCCCTGGCTCAGTTTGAATTGCGAGGCATTCCACCCATGCCTGCTGGCGGTGCAAAGATTCGTGTGACCTTTCAGGTGGATGCGGATGGTTTGCTCAATGTTAGTGCAGAAGAGCTTTCCACTGGGGTGCAAAGCAGTATTCAAGTGAAGCCATCTTACGGTCTCAGTGATGGTGATATTTCCCGTATGTTGAAGGATTCTTTCGAATATGCAGGCGATGATCGTGATGCCCGGGCGCTTCGCGAGCAGCAGGTAGAAGCGGATCGTGTCATTGGTGCCTTGGATGTCGCGTTGGCAAAAGACGGTAAACTGCTGTTGAGTGCTTCTGAGTTTGAAGCGTTGCAGGCGGATCTTGTTGCTCTTAGAGAGCAGCGTGAAATCGGTGATGCGAAATCCATCACCCGTGAAATTGAACGTATTGGTAAGTCCAGTGAAGAATTTGCTGCCCGTCGAATGAATGAAGGAATTCGCAAGGCTCTTTCCGGACAAAAGTTAGATGATTTGGAGGAGTTCTGATTATGACTCGTATTGTGTTCCTTCCCCATGAAGAGCTGTGCCCGGAAGGTGCGGTGGTTGAAGTTGAACCGGGTATCACTGTTTGCGATGCCGCTCTGCAGAATGGCATCGAAATTGAGCATGCCTGTGAAAAATCCTGTGCCTGCACGACCTGTCACGTGATCGTTCGTGAGGGGTATGAGAGCATGGAGGAGGCCGATGAGCTGGAAGATGATATGCTCGACAAGGCTTGGGGGTTGGAGCATGAATCCCGTCTGAGTTGTCAGGCGGTGGTCGCGGATGAAGATCTTGTGGTTGAAATTCCGCGCTACACCATTAACCAAGTTTCTGAACGCCATTGATTTTTGTGCGCTGTCTGAATAGGGTATTCGGGCAGCGCACTATTAGGTAGAAGCCAGGAGCAGGTGTTATGTCTCTAACGTGGACAGATGTTTATGATATAGCCATCGAGTTATACGAAGCGCATCCTGAGGTTGATCCAAAGTTTGTGAATTTTGTGGACTTGAGGAGCTGGGTTATTTCTCTTGATGGTTTTGAGGATGATCCGGATCGTTGCGGAGAAAAAATCCTGGAGGCTATTCAAATGGCCTGGATGGAAGAGGCGGAAGGGTAAACGTCGTTTTCTGCTTGTTGTTAAATGGTGTTTACTGGTAACAAATGGCAGAAAAAACTGACACTTGCGGCACGATTGTATAGAATACTGCTCAACTCCAGCAAGGGACGCTGAGAGAATCGTACATTTTTCATAAGTAATAATAATCCCGAAAGGGCACAAAATGACAATCTGGAGATCATAATGGCGGTAGAACGCACGTTATCCATTATAAAACCTGATGCAGTAGCCAAGAGTGTCGTCGGTAAAATCCTTGCACGTTTTGAAGATGCAGGCCTGAACATTGTTGCTACCAAAATGGTTCATCTTTCTGATGAACAGGCTGGTGGTTTTTACGCTGAGCACAAAGAGCGCACATTTTATAAAGATCTGGTGGCGTTTATGACGTCGGGCCCTGTGGTAGTGTCTGTGCTGGAAGGCGATAATGCAGTTGTCCTGAATCGTGACCTGATGGGGGCAACCAACCCTAAAGAAGCGGCGGTAGGTACTATTCGCGCAGACTTCGCTGAAACGATTGATGAGAATGCGGTTCACGGCTCTGACTCCGTTGCGTCGGCAGAGCGTGAAGTTGCTTACTTTTTTGAAAGTGATGAAATTTGCCCAAGAACCCGTTAATCGAACTGAGCAGTCAGTTTACGGGTTTTAAAACCGGGTGTTAAACATTAGCCATCAGTGGGGAGACTTACTGGTGGCTTTGAGGTATTAAAATGTCTGAATTGATCGAGTCTTCTATCGATCAAGCCGTTGAACTGGCTGAATCTACTGCGAATGCAGAAAAAGTGAATTTGTTGGGGCTTTCCAGAGCAAAAATGGAAGCCTTCTTTCTAAGCATTGGCGAGAAAAAATTTCGCGCAGAGCAGGTGTTGAAGTGGGTTCATCATCATCGGGTAGATAACTTCGATGATATGAGCAATATCAGCAAATCCCTTCGTGAGCGTTTGAACGAAACGGCTGAAATCCGTGGCCCGGAAGTGGTCAGCAGCCATTTTTCTGAAGACGGCACCTGTAAATGGGTGGTTCGAGTTGCCAGTGGAAGTTGTGTTGAAACTGTTTTTATCCCTGAAAATGGTCGTGGCACCCTGTGTGTTTCCTCTCAGGCCGGTTGTTCTCTGGACTGCAGCTTTTGCTCTACCGGTAAGCAGGGCTTTAACTCTGATTTGACGGTGGCTGAGATTATCGGTCAGGTCTGGATCGCTGCTCGCCACTTTAACAATGTACCCGCAAAAATGGATCGCTCTATTACCAATGTGGTGATGATGGGCATGGGTGAACCATTGATGAATTTTGATAACGTCGTGGATTCCATGGACCTGATGATGGACGATCTGGGTTATGGCTTATCCAAGCGACGTGTGACGTTGAGTACCTCTGGTGTTGTTCCCGCACTGAGAAAGCTGTCTGAAGTTTCCAACGTGTCTTTGGCGGTTTCCCTGCACGCGCCTAATAATGAACTTCGTAACTCATTGGTGCCGATTAACCGCAAATATCCCCTAGATCAGTTGCTGGATGCTATTCATCATTACATGAACAGTTTGACGGACAGCAAGCGTGTGGTTACGATCGAATATACGCTGCTTGCCGGTGTGAATGATCAGCCTGAACATGCCGATCAGTTGGTTGTATTATTAAAAGACGTTCCTTGTAAGATAAACTTGATTCCTTTCAACCCATTTCCACATTCCGGGTATGAAAGACCAAGTAATAATGCCATCAGACGTTTTCAGGAGCGTGTTCAGTTGGCCGGGTACAACGTGACAGTGAGAAAAACCCGTGGCGATGATATTGATGCCGCCTGCGGTCAGCTGGTGGGGAATGTCATGGATAAGACCCGCCGAAGTGAACGACACATTGCTGCCAGACAGCTATAAAAATCCGATTTTTTTGGGGAAGAGAATGGGGAGCCGATTAAGACTCCGTTTAAAGCTTGTTGTATTGTTGTGCGCTTCATCACAGATATTGACAGGCTGCGTGTCGACCAGTGCCCGCCCTCTTGATGGGGATCGGGCTGTGGTGGATTATATGAATCTTGCCAAAGGTTATCTTCAGGAAGGTTTCACTGAAAAAGCAGTGAAACCTTTAGAAAGAGCGTTGGAAATAGAGCCGAATTCGGCCAGTGTTTATGGTGTGCTCGGTGTGACATACCAGCGACAGGGTGAAGACCAACTGGCTGAAGAGTCCTTTAAAAGGGCATTGGCAATTGATTCGAGTGCATCAGATATACGCAACAATTACGGTGTATTTCTTTTTTCGAAAAACCGTTTGGAAGACGCTTATGAACAGTTTGAATTGGCGTCAAGAGATGTAGGTTATTCTGAGAGAAGCCGGATTTTCGAGAGCGCGGGTGTGGTAGCCTTGCAGCTAGGTAAAACCTCATTGGCTAAGAAGCACTTTATACGAGCGCTCAGGCTGAATAATGGTTCGTCCCGGGCAAATCTTGAATTGGCCGAAATCTACAAGGAAGAAGGGGATAATTATAAGGCCTGGCGATATTATCAGGCCTTTGATGAGTCAGCAGGGCAAAATGCCAGGGCGTTATTGCTGGGCATTCAGCTGGCGACAGTGAATGGAGTTCACGGCAAGGCGGCCAGCTATGCGTTACGTTTAGAACGATTGTATCCCGGCTCGAAGGAGCTACAGCAATATCGGAGTCAATTGGGATATGAGTGATCAGGATTCTCTGCAAGAAGAATTGAACCGGGCATTGCTGCCCGGTGCTCAACTGCTACAAGCTCGAGAAAGTCAGGGGATGAGTATTGCTGATGCTGCTCTGGCGTTGAAAATTACAGAAACCTATGTGCGGGCTTTGGAGAGTGACGATTATACCGAGCTTCCTCAGTCTACTTTTGTTCGTGGTTATCTTCGTAATTATGCCAAGATTTTGGGTTTGAGTGGTGATGGACTGGCTGCAGCTTATGATCATTACATCTCTGGTCAAGGCGAAGAAGTGTTGAAGTTGGAGGTTGAAAAAACCATCAAGCCCCTCAGGGCCCATTCAACACCTTCGCCAGCGAATGCCTTGATCTTGGTTCTTGTGATATCGCTTGGAGGCTTGAGTTATTTTCTCTGGAATAACTGGTTAAAGCCTGAAGTTTCCAGTGCAGTTGTTTCAGAACAAAGTATAAATGCAGAGGATGCTTCTTTAGCCATCTCTGAGCCTGTAAACGCGCAGGCCTTACCTTCGGAAACGATAGTGACTGAAAAGCCTGAGTTGGTTGAGCCTTCTGAAGAAACGACAAATATTCTCCCTGAAACGGATCATATAACGCCAGCTACAGAAGCGTCGAAAGCAGCTGAACCTGATGGGCTGATGAAAAGTCTGATGATCAGTTTCAAAGGAGAGTGCTGGGTCGAGGTGACAGATGCAACAGGCAAAATTATCGTTTCCAGTGTTCAGCAATCAGGCACTGCTATTGATCTTCAGGTTCTTCCCCCGGTGAATGTGCGTTTTGGTAACTCGCCAGCGGTTGATCAAATTGTTTTTGCTGGTGACACAGTATCAAATCCTCAATCCCGTTCCCGAGTGGCCAGTATTCAACTTAAGGTTAATGAGCAGGGCTGAGTGTCTGAAGCTCTTTTATTAGAAGATTGCCGGAGCTTACTCCTTTCGGGATTGTCATTATAAGGTGTCAGCGGGTATAGTTGCTCAATTTTTGCGATTTGTCAGTCTGGGTAGCCCTACCGTTGACCTTGATATCACCTCGATACCATGAATGGCTACCCTGACTGTTTCAGTTAAAGGATCTTCAGTTTGGGCAAACAGCTTCAAGCCATCCGGGGAATGAATGACATTCTTCCCGAACAGACACCAGCCTGGCAATATCTTGAGCAACAGGTGAGATCCGTGCTTGGAACCTACGGTTACCAGGAAATCCGGGTTCCTATCGCTGAAAGTTCTGCATTGTTCAGCCGCGGTATTGGTACGGGCACCGATATCGTCGAAAAAGAAATGTACACCTTTGAAGACCGTAACGGTGAAAAGCTTTCTCTTCGCCCTGAAGCAACTGCATCCATCGTTCGTGCGGGCATCCAGAATGGTCTTCTCTATAATCAGATTCAACGTCTCTGGACGTCTGGTCCAATGTTCCGTTATGAGCGTCCACAAAAAGGGCGCTACCGCCAATTTCATCAGATCAGTGTTGAAGCCTACGGAATGGTTGGTCCGGATATTGATGCTGAGTTGATTCTGATGACCGCTCGCCTTTGGCAACAGTTGGGATTAACCGAGCACGTTACTCTGGAACTAAATACGCTGGGTACCCAGGAATCCCGTCTGCGTTACCGTGAGGCGCTGGTTGCCTATTTGTCTCAGTATGAAGCGGATTTGGACGAAGACAGTCGTCGTCGTTTAACCATCAACCCATTAAGAATCCTTGATAGTAAAGATGCCGGTACACAGAAAATTGTGGCTGATGCCCCTGAATTGTTTGACTATCTTGATGAAGAATCCCGGAACCATTTTGAAGATTTAAAGAAAGTTCTGGATGAAGCTGGGGTTTCCTATCGGGTCAATACCAAGTTGGTTCGTGGGTTGGACTATTATGGGTGCACGGTTTTTGAGTGGATAACAGAAAGTCTTGGTTCACAGGGTACGGTGTGTGCCGGTGGCCGGTACGATGCATTGGTTGAAATGCTGGGTGGTAAGCCGACCGCAGGTGTTGGTTTTGCCATGGGTATGGAACGGCTTATCCTGATGCTGGAAACGCTCCAGCTGCTGCCAGAAACAGTGAATAATCAGGTGGATGTCACCGTTGTTGCTGTTGGAGATGGTATCGGTAATAAAGCGCTACCTGTCGTCGAGCGTTTACGTGATGCGCTTCCACAGTTTAAAATCCTTATGAATTGTGGCGGCGGTGGATTCAAGGCTCAAATGAAGCGCGCTGATCGCAGTGGTGCAAAGTATGCGCTGATTATAGGGGAAGATGAGTTGCAGGCCGGCACTGCAACGATTAAGTCCTTGAGAGCGGATGAAGCTCAGCAGCAACTGCCACTGTCTGAAGTTGCAGGATTTCTAAAAAGCATTTTGCAGTAAGGTGCTCTGAGTACCTTGGCTGTTTTGAGAAAAAGATCAGGAGTAAAGGGTGAGTTACCAATCTGATGACGAGCAGGTACAACTGCTTAAAAACCTATGGAAGGATTATGGCCAGCCCGTGATTCTGGGTGTAGCTATTACGCTGGCCTCTGTGTCTGGTTACAAATACTGGCAGAAAACCCAGAGCCAGCAGATTGCTGAAGCGTCATCGCTTTATCAGAACCTGCTGGATACGGTTCAGGTTGATCAGCAAAACCAATTGGCGGCATTGTCTCTTCAGTCATTGACTGAGGAGCAGAAAGCCACCGTTAACCACTTGGTGACGACTCTGCAGAGTGACTTCGAAGACAGTCAGTATGCAGCATTTGCCACGCTGTTCCTTGCACAGCAGCAGGTTCAGGATGGTCAGCTCGAGGCAGCAAGAGCGTCTCTGGAATGGGTGCTTGCCCAGAAGCCGGCTCCGGAAGTTAACACCATGGCGACACTTCGTCTTGCACGGGTTCTGTTGGCAGAGTCCGGTGAAAATGGCCAGAAAGCACTGGATTTGTTAACCGGTCTAACATCTGAAAAAACCTATCAGGCAACGGTTGAATCTGTCAAAGGTGATGCCTGGTTGGCGCTGGGCGACCGGGTCAAGGCGGGACAGGCTTATCAGACCGCGGTGGATGCAGCTCGCGAAAATGGTCAGAACCGACCGCTGCTGCAGCTGAAACTGGACGATCTGGCAGCAATGGCGCCGATCTCGTCAAATGAACAGAAGTCTTCAGAACAAGAGGGATAATGTAATGGAGAAGTTGTTTAGGGGCAGTGTTGCACTTCTGGTTGTGCTGAGTCTCTCTGCATGCAGTATCTTTTCATCGGATGAAGAGGAGGTCAGAGCTCCTAAACCTCTCCAGTCGATCAGTGATGAAAGGGTCGAGCTCACGGAAGTCTGGTCCCGAGGAGCCGGTAAAGGGGTTGGAAATCGTTTTGAAAATCTGAAGCCTGCCGTTGATGGTGACAAGGTATTTGCTGCGGGTTCCAAAGGTTCCGTTTATGCCTTTGAGCGTGATACCGGTAAGCAGCTTTGGAAAACCGAGCTTGACGATATTCACGTCGGCGGTGGTGTCAGTGCTTATTACGGCAAGGTATTGTTGGGAACGCTGGATGGTGAAGTCATTGCTCTGGATCAGGAAAATGGTGCTGAACTCTGGCGTTCACGGGTAAGCAGTGAAATTCTCAGTGCACCTGTCACCGATGGTATTTATGTGGCTGTTCAGAGTATTGATGATCGCTTAACCGTTCTGGATGCGGATACCGGTAAATATCTGTGGCGTCAGGAAGCGTTGCAGCCTGCTTTAACTCTGAGAGGTTCTTCTGAGCCGGTGATGTTCCGTGAAGCGGTGTTTGCCGGATTTGCCAGTGGTGAGGCGAAGGCCTTCCGTCTGGAAAACGGTGCGCCATTGTGGAGTTCTCGGGTTTCTGTTCCAAGAGGCAGTACCGAACTGGAGCGCATGGTAGATATTAAAGGCGCACCTCTGATTCTGGATAATGTGATTTTCTTTGATAGCTATCAGGGTAATGTAGCGGCGATGGATCTTTACAGTGGCCGTGTGCGCTGGTCTAAAGAGCTGTCCAGCTATAAAGGTATGGCTGATGGTTATGGTGCCGTGTACCTGACCAGTGAAGAAAGCTATCTTAGTTCCATTGATCAAAAAAGTGGTGCTGTAAACTGGCGCCAGGAAGATTTTGAATATCGTCGTTTATCTGCCCCGGCGGCTTTCGGTAGTTATGTGGTGGTTGGTGACAGCGAAGGTTATCTGCACCTGATGTCTCAGCTGGACGGTAGTCAGGCTGGACGTTTTAAAATAGGTTCATCCGCTATCAAGGCTCAGCCGCTGGTGGATAATGATCTGATGTTTGTTTTGACTGCAGAAGGTGAGCTGATGGCTCTGAAGGAAAAGTCTTTAGACTGATTCGGTCTTCTAGCTGGAAAAATGCGCTGTCGGGCTGAACCTTTACCGGGTTCAGCCCGTTTTACATTGTTGTGGTAAATAAATATGGTTCCTGTAATTGCCCTGGTGGGTCGCCCTAACGTTGGCAAATCCACCCTGTTTAACCGTCTCACCCGATCCAGGGATGCTCTTGTTGCCAACGTGGCTGGGCTGACCCGGGATCGGAAGTATGGTGAGGGCAAAGTTGGCTCTCATCCCTATATCGTCATTGATACAGGTGGTATTTCCGGTGATGAGGAAGGTATTGACTCCGCGATGGCAGAGCAGTCCCTGACGGCAATCACTGAGGCTGATGTCGTTTTGTTTCTGGTGGATGCCAAGGCAGGACTGACTGCTGCTGATGAAATGATCGCGCTGCATCTTCGAAAGCAGGGTAAAAAATATCACCTGGTTCTCAACAAGGTGGATCGTGTGGATGCCGAACAGGCAGAAACCGATTTCGCTTCTCTGGGTATTGGTTCTGCTTTTCATATTGCGGCGGTTCATGGTCGCGGCGTCAGCAATATGATTGAGGATGTGCTGTTTGACTGCACGGGTGTGGAAGAATATGTAGCCGATGAGAATGAGCCCGCTAAGGCCAGAGGCATCAAGATTGGTATTGTTGGTCGCCCTAATGTGGGTAAATCAACATTGGTGAATCGTCTGCTGGGCGAAGACCGAGTCGTTGTTTACGACGAAGCGGGAACCACCCGTGACAGTGTTTATATCCCTTACGAGCGCTTTGGTCAGGATTACACACTGATTGATACGGCGGGTGTGCGCCGTCGTGGCAAGGTGTCTGAATCCATTGAAAAATTCTCTGTGATCAAAACCCTGCAGGCCATTGAAGACGCCAATGTAGTGGTTCTGGTGCTGGATGCCCGGGAAGGGATTGTTGAGCAAGACCTCCATCTGCTTGGCTTTGTTTTGGATGCCGGTCGAGCTGTCGTCATCGCGCTGAACAAATGGGACGGAATGCAGGAACAGCAAAGAGCAGATGTTAAAAAAGAGCTGAACCGTCGCCTTGGTTTTATTAATTATGCCCGTATTCATACCATTTCTGCGATGCATGGCACCGGTGTGGGCAATCTTTATGATTCCATTGAAGAAGCTTATGAAGCGGCGACTAGCAAGCTGTCTACTAACCGTCTGACCCGTATTCTGGAAGATGCGGTAAAAGAGCATCAGCCGCCAATGGTGAACAATCGTCGTATCAAACTTCGTTACTGCCATGCCGGTGCGATGAACCCGCCGACCATTATTATTCACGGTAATCAGACGGAGAAAGTGCCTTCCGCTTATCGTCGATACCTTGAAAACACCTTCCGCAAAGTACTGAAGATTATGGGAACTCCGATCCGGATTGAATTCCGTTCCGGCGATAACCCGTATGCTGAAGTAAAAGAAGCGGATCAGCGACAAGCCCATCGCAAGCGTCGCGTTGAAAAAACAGCGCAGTTTGCCAAGGAGAAGAGAAAAACCAAGCGTTAAGGTTGAGCTGTTTCTTAAAGGCAGTTGTTGGATGACATATCGGATGTATTGCCTGGTGAGCTGGAAGTGCTGATTAAAATACTTCAGAAGTCTGGAGTTGTTGCAATCGGGTTGCTTGCTTATCGGTCATGCCCCTCCGAAGGAGGGGAGGTATGATCAGGCTTGGCGACCATTTCTTCTTTCCTGTAGATCTAAAGCTTCAGGTGTTCTCGACTGAGCCAGATGCTGACAGTATTTGGCACGCGATTCATTTTAAACTTCAGTCTGCGGAATTTAGTGTTCGAATCAACTAACGAGTTTTTCGATTTTACAAAGAGCTTCTCCTTTATGAAAACGCGTAGTGATGAGGTCTCCCTCCTTCAACTGTTGGCTGTCTCTAATAATAGTACTGTCCCGTAACGTGATTGAGTAACCTCGGGAAAGAGTGGCCAGAGGGCTCACTGCATTTAATTCACCGGATGCTTTTTCCAGTTTGAAGCTGCGTTTTTCAAGCTGGTTCAATGTCAACTGAATCAGTTTCTGTTCCAGTCGTTCATTTTTACCTTTCAGAGATTCCAGCTGAAAAATTGGGTTGCATCGTTCCGTGCGTTCCTGAATGCGGCTTAATCGTGAATTCGATCTTTCCAGCTGAAGTGTCATTGCTTGCTTGAGCCGTATTTCCAAATCGTCCAGTCGCTGGGCGCTGTCTCTTAAACGTTCGCCAGGGTGGCGAAGCCGACCTTTAATGCTATCAAGCTCTTTGCTGCTCAGAATCAATTTGTGCCGAACCATCGTGTTTAGCTTGCGCTGAAATAGAAACAGCTGGTTCAGTATGGCCTGTCGATCAGGGCTCAGGATTTCAGCAGCCGCGGAAGGTGTGGCTGCCCGGAGGTCGGCAACAAAATCGGCAATGGTAAAGTCGATTTCATGCCCCACGGCGCTGACGATTGGAATACTGCATTCAGCGATGGTGCGGGCGACGATTTCTTCGTTAAATGGCCATAAATCTTCCAATGAGCCGCCGCCACGACCTACGATCAGGACATCAAATTGATTGGCAGCTTCGGCCAGTTTGATGGCATTCACCAGTTCCTGTTTCGCGTAATCCCCCTGTACTGAGCTTGGGATCACGGTGACCGGAATGGATGGAAAGCGTCGTTTCAGAACGGTGAGAATATCCCGAATGGCGGCGCCCGTCGGAGAGGTAATGACGCCAATATGCTTTGGGTGTTCAGGCAGTGGTTTTTTACGATCAATATCAAATAAGCCTTCAGCGGCCAGTTTGGCCTTCATCACTTCAAAGTCTTTTTGCAGATCACCGGTGCCGGCGTGATCCATGTGTTCGACCAGCAACTGATAATCACCACGGCCTTCGTACAGGCTGACCCGACCTCTGATCAGAAGCAGCATGCCTTCGGTGGGGGTGAATTTCAGAGCCTGATTCCGGTTTTTGAACATGGCGCAGCGAATTTGGGACTGTTTGTCTTTTAAGGTGAAATACCAGTGGCCGGAGCTTGGGCGAGCCAAGCCCGATATTTCCCCTTCTACCCGCACATTATTGAAACTCATTTCCAGCAGTCGCCGGGCTTTACCGTTCAACTCCGAAACGGATAACGGTTTGGCAGGCGTTTCAGCGTGAGAGGATGGGGCGTCGGTAAAGTGATGCATTAAGAATGCTCGGCAAGGGAATCAGATTTTTACCATTTTGCCTGAAATAGTGGTTTAGCTGAAGGGATGTTGTGAGATATACTTGTCCGAATTTTTTACCCGCTTTTACCATCAACTCTTGGAAACAGGCAATGCTGAGAATTGCACAAGATGCACTCACCTTCGACGATGTCCTCCTTCTGCCCGGCTACTCCGAAGTCCTCCCGAAAGATGTCCAGCTGAAAACCAAACTGACTCGAGATATTGAGCTGAATATTCCGCTGATCTCTGCGGCGATGGATACGGTAACCGAGGCGTCACTGGCAATTGCCATGGCGCAGGAAGGCGGTATTGGTATTATCCATAAAAACATGACGGCTGAACAGCAGGCCGTGGAAGTCCGTAAAGTTAAAAAGCATGAAAGTGGTGTGGTGAAAGACCCAATCACCATTGATGCCAGTGCGACGGTTCGCGAACTGCTAGAGCTGACGACCCATCATAATATTTCCGGTGTTCCGGTGCTTTCAGGTACTGATCTGGTCGGTATCGTAACGAGCCGGGATGTTCGGTTTGTTTTAAATCTGGATAAGCCCGTTTCTGACATCATGACCCAGAAAGATCGTCTGGTGACAGTGAAAGAAGGCACTGATGCGGAAGAAGTGAGAAAGCTGTTGCACAAGCACCGTATTGAAAAGGTGCTGGTGGTGGATGATCAGTTCAGCCTGACGGGCATGATGACGGTTAAAGACATCAAAAAAGCCCAGAAGTATCCTAATGCAGCAAAAGATGCTCAGGGGCAGCTTCTTGTCGGTGCAGCGGTTGGTACCGGCCCTGAAACACCGGAGCGTGTTTCAGCACTGGTGGCTGCGGGCGTTGATGTGATTATTGTGGATACGGCTCATGGTCATTCCCGCGGTGTGATTGAGCGGGTTAAGTGGGTGAAGGAAACCTATCCGCAGGTTCAGGTTATTGGCGGCAATATTGCCACTGGTGCTGCTGGTAAAGCGCTGGTGGAAGCCGGTGCTGACGGGGTTAAAGTGGGCATCGGTCCGGGTTCGATTTGTACTACCCGCATCGTTACCGGCATTGGTGTGCCGCAAATCAGTGCGGTGGCCAATGTGGTTGAAGCGCTGAAGGGAACAGGCGTTCCTGTCATTGCGGACGGTGGCATTCGTTTCTCCGGTGATTTGGCGAAAGCCATTGTGGCCGGTGCCAGCACAGTGATGTTGGGCAGTATGCTGGCCGGTACTGAAGAAGCGCCGGGTGAAGTGGAGCTTTATCAGGGTCGTAGTTACAAGGCTTATCGCGGTATGGGTTCTTTAGGCGCCATGTCTCAGGCGTCTGGTTCCAGTGATCGTTATTTCCAGAGCGCGGAAGAGGGCACTGAGAAGCTGGTTCCTGAGGGTATTGAAGGACGTGTGCCTTACAAAGGGCCTCTGCACGCCATTATCCATCAGATGGTGGGTGGTCTGCGTGCTGCTATGGGTTACACCGGTTCTGCGGATATGGATGCCATGCGAACCAAGCCTGAGTTTGTCCGCGTGACCAATGCGGGCATGGCGGAATCCCATGTGCACGATGTGACAATTACTAAAGAAGCACCGAACTATCGCGTTCGCTGAGTCGCACCGTAATTATTGTTGATACTTTCAGCCGGGCAGTTGACCCGGTTGTTTGTATCTAAAAAGCTCATATTCAGAATGCTCATGTGAGCCTCTGAACAAAGGATGAAGATTTATCATGTCCCAGGACATCCATTCCGACCGTATTCTTATTCTTGATTTTGGTTCCCAATACACTCAGTTGATTGCCCGTCGGGTTCGTGAAATCGGGGTTTACTGTGAATTGCACCCTTGGGATATGTCCGATGAGGATATTCAGGCTTTTGCACCAAAGGCGGTGATTCTCTCCGGTGGCCCGGAATCTGTGACTGGCGAGGATTCTCCGAGAGCCTCCGAACTGGTATTGAATCTTGGGATTCCGGTGCTGGGCATCTGTTACGGCATGCAAACCATGGCTGAGCAGCTGGGTGGAAAGGTCAGCACTTCTGATTTGCGCGAATTTGGTTATGCCCGGGTGGATCTGGAAGGCAAAACCTGCCTGTTTAATGGCATTGAAGACCATGTCGGTGAAGGCGGAAAACTAAGCCTGGATGTTTGGATGAGCCATGGCGATAAAGTCAGTGCGATTCCTGAAGGGTTCGTGGTAGCGGCCTCGACGCCTTCATGCCCTATTGCTGCGATGGCTTGCGAAGAGAAGCAGTTTTACGGTGTTCAGTTCCACCCGGAAGTGACTCACACTGCCCAGGGTTTACGAATCCTCGAGCGTTTTGTGGTGGACATTGCGGGCTGTCAAAAGCTGTGGACCCCGGGTCAGATTATTGATGACGCCATCGCACGAGTTCGTGAACAAGTGGGCGATCAGAAAGTGCTGCTTGGTCTTTCTGGTGGTGTTGATTCCAGCGTAGTGGCAGCACTGCTGCATAAGGCTATTGGTGATCAGCTGGTCTGCGTGTTTGTCGATAACGGCCTGCTGCGTCTGAATGAAGGCGATCAGGTTATGTCCATGTTTGCAGAAAACATGGGTGTGCGCGTGATTCGTGCGGATTCCGAAGAACTGTTTCTTGGTCGCCTGAAAGGTGTTCAGGATCCGGAAGAAAAGCGCAAGGTTATTGGTAACTCATTTATCGAAGTATTTGATGAGCATTCCAGTCAGCTGGATAACATTGCGTTTCTGGCCCAGGGAACGATTTATCCGGATGTTATTGAGTCTGCTGGCTCGAAGACGGGTAAGGCCCATGTGATCAAATCTCACCACAATGTGGGTGGTTTGCCAGAAGATATGAAGATGGAGCTGGTGGAGCCGCTTCGCGAACTGTTTAAGGACGAAGTTCGGAAGATCGGTCTTGAGCTTGGTCTGCCTTACGATATGGTCTATCGCCACCCATTCCCGGGGCCGGGTCTTGGTGTGCGTATTCTTGGCGAAGTGAAGAAGGAATACGCGGAAATCCTGCGTCGTGCGGATGCCATTTTCATTCATGAGCTTCGTGAAGCGGGTTGGTACCACAAAACCAGTCAGGCGTTTGCGGTATTCCTGCCAGTGAAGTCGGTTGGTGTTGTGGGCGATGGTCGTCGTTACGAGTATGTGATTGCACTGCGTGCTGTTGAAACCATTGATTTTATGACTGCTCGCTGGGCTCATCTGCCTTATGAATTGTTGGAGAAAGTATCCAACCGAATCATTAATGAGATCGACCGGGTCTCCCGAGTGACCTACGATGTGTCCAGCAAGCCACCGGCCACTATTGAGTGGGAGTGATTCTTGATTTAAAGAGATAACGGTATCACTAAAAATCATGGCCGGCTTTGAGCAGTCAGTCAGGATTTTGGTTTGTGAATCCTTTCCTCTGGTGCATAATGCACCCTTCAGGGTTGGCGCGGTCAGTATTTAAGATTGCGCTTTAACCTGTGATCCTCTTCTTCCTGTTTAGAGGCGCGCTGTTTATCAGTACATTGGGTCAGGACGACAACCGTAGCCCAGTAGAAAGGAAACAGTGCCGAAGTGAGTCGGACTGTCGAGTCGGCTTGCTGGTAGTGCATTGAATAAGTGTATTACTGTCACAGTTTTTACTGTGGAGAGCTAACGGGTACTGTCGAAGCGTGCAGCGTTAGTCTGCACCCCCTTGAAGTACACTTGCCTCCTGATCAAATGATAATTCTCCCGTCAAACTTTCCAATTATGGAATACACTGGCTGGTGGGATCAGAAATACGAGATCAGTTGTATGGAATTGACCAGTTTTAGTGATACGTCGATATCGTTATTAGCGCCTGCTGTTGCGATTATTCTTGCGGTTATTACCCGAAAAGTGCTCTGGTCGCTGGGAGCGGGTATTGTCACCGGTGCATTGCTATTGACCGGATTGAATCCTCTCATCACCCTTCAGCGTATCTTTGATGGCTTCGTGGATGTGTTCTGGGATGGAGGCCTTAATCTAAGCAATATTTATATTCTGTTGTTTCTGGTGGTGCTGGGCATCATTACCAGTTTGATCAGTATTTCCGGTGGAGCGAAAGCGTTTGGTGAGTGGGCTAGAAAACGTGTGAAAACCCGCCAAGGCTCCCAGGTGCTGACCGTCTTTCTGGGCATTATTATCTTTATTGATGATTATTTTAACAGTCTGGCGGTAGGTAGCATTAGTAAGCCTCTGACGGATCGTCATCGCGTGTCCAGAGCCAAGCTGGCATATCTCATTGATTCTACGGCGGCACCCATCTGTGTGATTATGCCGATCTCCAGCTGGGGAGCCTATATCATTGCTTTGATTGGTACCATTATGGCCACGCATGGGCTTTCTGATGGTAGTCCGGTGTTTTCCTTCCTCAGTATGGTGCCAATGAACCTGTATGCGGTTTTCGCCCTGGCCATGGTTATGTGCACAGCGGCGATGGACTTGAATGTAGGGCCAATGGCTAAGCATGAGAACGCGGCTCTGGCTGGTAAGCTTTTCGATACCAGTAAAGGAAACCCGCCTGGTGCGCCCCAGCTTGAGGAAGATGAGCATGGCCGGGTTTCGGATCTGGTTTCTCCTATCGTTGTACTGGTTATTTCAACACTGACAGCTATGATCTGGACGGGAGCATCTGCGCTTACTGAAAACAAGCTGGCTTTCTCTGTGTTAGGTGCTTTTGAAAACACCGATGTGACTCTGTCTTTGATTTCCGGTGGTTTGATTGGCCTCGTTTACGCTGTAATACGGTTGCTGAACAGGAAAATTGATGGTGCTATCTGGCAGAAAGCCATCGTGGAAGGCAGTAAGTCGATGTTGCCTGCCATTTATATTCTGATCTTTGCCTGGGTGTTGACCGGGATTATCGGGCAGCTGGAAACCGGAAAGTATTTGGCCAGCCTCGTCAGTGGCAATATTTCACCCAGTTATCTGCCAGTGATTTTGTTCATTGTGTCTGGGATTATGGCGTTTGCAACAGGCACAAGCTGGGGAACCTTTGGCATTATGCTGCCCATTGCCGGAGATATGGCTGCTGCTGCAGATATCGCCATGATGTTGCCAATGCTGGCTTCTGTTCTTGCTGGCGCAGTCTTTGGTGACCATTGTTCGCCGATTTCGGATACCACGATTCTGTCATCCACTGGTGCCTCATGTCACCATATGGATCATGTGAATACCCAGTTACCGTACGCGCTGAGCATCGCCGTGGTGTCCATGATTGGCTATCTGGGCATGGGGATAGCTGAGTCTTTCACCGTTGGTTTTGTTGCGGCTTTGGTTGCCTTTCTGGTACTTGTTGCTGTTTTTAAGCGCATGGCGCTGAAATCCTGTGAGGTGAAAGCGCAGCCAGGGCCGCTGGTGGAGTGATATTGGTCAACTATTCTTATTTAAGGATGGAATTCAAATGCTAAAGATGATCCGGACAGCAGGCAATCCAGCCTTCCGGATCATCAAACCACAGGAGCAGGGACGCTATGGGTTTTGATCAATTAATGAAAGACTTCGCTGCCCGGCAGCAGCTAGAAGAGTTGGAACCGCAGAATAATCGTTACACGATGACCATTGACAAGAATATGGAAGTTTCTTGTTTTCAGGCGAATGGTCGGGTTTATCTTTATGGCGCCCTGCAGGAGCTTCCTCTGGATATTCAAAAGCGTGAAGAACTTATTAAAAAGTTGTTGGAACGCAACTTAATGCTGATGGCGTCTGAGCGTGTTTCTCTTTGTATTGACGATGAAATAAATGTCCTGGCTCTATATAGCTCGTCACCTGTCAATGGATTGAGTCTTGGTTTGCTCGAGGATCAATTCTCAGAGTTTACAAATAACTATGAGCTATACAAAAACGTTATCGGTGGTAACCGTCAACCCCCACCTTCCACAGCAATGATGCTTATGCCCTAATAGAACTCCCCTTGAGTGCGATAAAGAAGGTATATCTATCCTTGCAGGTCCCAGTGATATGCCTTCAAAAAAAACGCCAGCTCGCTCTGCCATTTTCGGCAGTATTGTTGGTAGTGCAGGAAACGCATATTTTAACGGACTGTGCCGAGCGAATGATGAATTTCTGAAAGCGATCATTCGCTACAGTCGCTTTACGGAAATCCATCTATTCACCCATTTGCAGCAAGTGCAAACGGTTAAGTCCAGTTGGGCTGATTACCTGAGCCGTTATGGCAGTGACAAAACGATTCGTTTTCTTCCAGTTCATGATCTTCATAATTACTTCTCCAAGGTTCAGTATCAGGTGTTCCACCATGGGGATCCCTGGATAGGTCAGCTTTGTGCTTTGCGTGATGCCTATTGTATTGAGCCTTTTCCTATTACAGGTCGTGCCCACACGCTAAGTACGGATTCAGATCTGTCGAAAAGCAGGGATTTAATACTGTCACCTCTTAAGCCATCCGATGCAATTCTCTGCAGCAGCAAGTCACAGAAAACGGTGATGCGACGATTGCTGTCTTCAGCAAGTTCGAGAATTTCGGACAGTCTTGGTGTGGCATTGCCTTATAAAGGCACATTGTTGGATCTGCCGTTAGGTGTTGAAATCAATGGCTGCAGTTTGGAGGGGCGAGATGGTGTCAGAGAAGAGCTGGGTTATCAGGAAGATCAGTTTGTTATCCTGAGTTTGGGAAGAATATCGCCATCGGATAAGATGGATTTACACCCCATGTTATTGGTGATTAGCGAACTGGTTGAATCCTATGGTCATAGGAATGTTCGTTGGGTGGTTGCGGGTTCAGGGGATGCCGCCAGTGTCGCCATTCAAAGCATTCTCAGTAAAGCCTATGAATTAAATATCGAGGATTGTATACAATTCGAACTCTCTATCGATGACCAGAGAAAGCAAAAGCTGCTTTTGGCTTCTGACGTATTTCTTTCTCTATCAGACAATGTTCAAGAGAGTTTTGGTCTGGCTCCGCTGGAAGCTATGGCATATGGACGTGTAACTGTACTGTCAAACTGGAACGGTTACAGCGAGTTAGTGGAAGATGGGGTAAGTGGTTATCTGGTGGATGCTCGGTCGGCCAATCTGGATCATATCTCACGACCAGCAGGTGTTTTTTCGATGGATCAGGCGCATTTGATTCAGGCACAAAGCACAGCCGTTGATACTGTTCAGTGCGCCAGCATTATTCATCAATTGATAGAACACCTAGGCATTCTGTCCGACATTGGTGAGGCTGGACGACAACGGGTGAATGCATTATTCGCATGGGAGTCCATTGTTCAACAATATCATGTACAGGTTGAGCTCCTGGGTAAACAGGCTGTTTCGGTTTCAAACCTTTCTCGCCGAAATGTGGGTTTTTCCTATCACGGGGTCTTTGAGCATTATCCAAACCAGCTGCTTTCTAATGACAGTCTGCTCAAAACCACAGAACGGGGCATCAGAGTATTACTGGGTGCTGAATCGCTATTTTTCTATGAAGAAATAAGCGCCTATCTAAATATAGATAGGGTTAAATGGGCCGCTCAAACGTGTCTTGAAGGACAAACACTGGCTGAATTACAACATCAGTCAAATGGCGAGAAAGGTGCTTTGTTAGTGTTGTCGTGGATGTTGAAATACCAGCTTTTGGAGGTGGTGGATAAAAGGGCAGTAACAACTTCATTAAATCAGCATCGATGGTGGCCGGAAGAGTCCAAGTTGTCTTCTGGGGTTGCTGGTCACATAGAGGTTGCTGAACTCCATAGGTTTCACCTTCTTGAACCATTGCTTTGTTGGCTGGATGGCATAATGACGGCCTATCATGGGGAGACTGAGAATGGGAAGCTTCGAGCTGAACTGCTGGAGCCCATTTTTCACCATCTTGATAAACAGCTACTGCAGGCGATTGGCTGGGCAGCGGAGGCTCAAGGTAATTATCAATATGCGGAAATGCTGGATCACATCGATGAACGTGGAGGCATTCGCTATCTCAGTTCTGAGTTTCCTCTATGGTATCGATTAAATCGCCTTAAGATTATTCATTATTTAAGAGAGGTGAAAACACTCTTTGAACGGCTGGGAAAGGATGTACCTGCCATTAAAAAATATTTTGTTTCTGATGGCGGTGAGATGGGTCGCATAGAACGTATTGTGATTCCTGAGCGTGATGGCGCCGAACTGATCGCATTTCTTCACTTTAGTTGTGGATTAAAGCTGGTCTATAAGAATCGAGATATTTCGATGGATCAGATGATTGTGGGAAAGGTAAAGCAGGATAATAATGTCGCTGCTCTTCTGAACCCTCTACTGGGTGATGCAGCGATTGCTACTTTAAAAATGTTGCCCTGTCACGATGCTTTTCATTATGGCTATTGCGAATTTGTTCAGGCTGGTGTTGGTAATGTTCTCAATAAAACTCAGGCTCAAAAATATTATCGACAGTTGGGCGTGATCTCTGGTTTATCGTTGCTTCTTGGTTTGGGTGATCTGCATCATCGTAATGTCATCACCAGTGAAGGTGTGCCTTATATTGTGGATGCCAAAACGGCTTTCAGTGCTGAAGTATTGAACGCCGTTCTTGCTGAAATTGACCGGCCATTAAGTGGGAGCGCCCGTGGGATTGGCAATTATGCGCTGGGTAAGACTCAGTTAATGTGTGTGTTAGAGCAGTTTCACAATGCCCGATACCGTCATTGCTCTTTCAAGCTTGACAACGGTGAGATCCGGCAGGCTGATCTGATGGAGCATGAGCTGGTCATAAATAATTATATAAAGGTTGGAAATCGTCATTCCCTGAGTATGGATAAACCGTTTCTTTGTGGAGAATATGCTGACTCTTTTGAAAAAGGTCTATTAACGCTGTTTCATGCGATTGAAGATCGAAGCAAAGAATGGTCAAAGCTGATTAAATATTTTGATGGTGTGAGAACGGTTTATTTGCCCAGAATGGATCGAGATATGTTGGCGATGCAGCACTACTCACTGCATACATTTGTGGGCTTCCAGAAATTAAGCAGCGTACAGGTATATGATTATTTTTATCATCTGTGTGGTCGGATTTGCCGTGGGGGAGAAGCGGTTCAGCGATGGTTAGATAGCGAGCAAAGAGAGCCGGTGACGGTGCTTGCTGAGCATATGGCCAGAAATGTGGTGTCAGGAGAGCATAATCAGTTTATCAGGATTCTTGGTGAGCCATCTGTGTTTTCACTTATGTCGCGTAGAAAAAATAACAAATTGATTGCAGACAATTATTTCAGCCAAGATTCAATCAAGTTGGCGCTAGAGGTCTCAAAGAAAATAACATCGGGATCGGATGAGGCAAGGAAATACAGGAATCTACTCTCTGTCGTATTAAAACAATGGTTGATGGAAGAGGTGGTTCCTGGAAGAAATATGCCTGAAGCAGTGAAGAATCAGCTGCCTGATTAACTGTAAATGGACCGATCACATGCCACTGCTGCCCAATATCAGGAAGCAAGGGTAGGGCGGATGTATGTATGGGTTTTAACAGTAATAATGTACTTTCCAGAACGAACACTATGTCCACTCTCCTTAATAGGTACACCAGAGAAAATTGCATATATTTCAGAGGGTGCTCAGCCTGATCAATGTCCTGTCTGAAGGTTATGAGTAATTGGAAAACCGTATTGATTCATTTTTTTCCAAAAAGATGACCAATGTCCTGTTGAACATATGATCGCTCGGAGTGTTAACAGCATTGAGGCACCTTCTTCTTTCCAGCGCATACCTGATCTGCACATCCTCTGTTTCACTAATATTTTACAGGCAGCTTCAGTAACCCCAGAGCCGATGGGTAAATGGGCGTTTAGTGCTTCCGGATATTCCATCTTTTTCCAGTTGTTCTTAAAGTAGGTTCTTGCCTTGTACAGCTTCTCCATCGAGGCCAGACGATTATTCCCCGGTGATGAGTTCTTTAACTCCTTGGTCAGGCGCTGCGCCCCACCAACTTCATGTTTCAGCTCATGGAGTTTTTCTTTCAGCCATGCATGTCGTTGTTGCTTGTTTTTAACTCCCGGATAGATCGCTTCCGCGGCGTCTGCCACATACTCAGAAGCATGATAAAAATCCAGAACCTGAACGGACACAAAAGGCTTAAGGAAAGTCCAGTTATCGGGRGCACCATCSGCGACRCCAACATAAGTGGCATCAGGGAATCGTCGTTTAACTTTTTCWATCTCTGCAGAAAATCGCTTCATAAAGGTTTGCTTGCCATATTCAGGCGCTGCAGCGCAGTAGATCGTATGAAGTCGATCACCGTCATCATTCAATAATGAAATGGTTCCACACATAGCAATGCGGTAGTTGCCATCACGATAGAGCAGAGTTGTTCCATCCAGGCCAAGAGATACGGTAGCTACTGGCTCTGGTAGTTGAGGAATGTCGTAAGTCCAGCTTTCTTCTTTTGCCTGGGCAATACTGGCCACGACATCAGAAATATCTTTAAGCGTRGCCCGGCTGCTTGATCKCCTGTGATTCTGAAGCAAATCTGCTTCAACCTGAGGAGCAGYCATGTTGGCATACTTCCAGCTGACCATRCGAGCAAATGCTGGCGTCGAGTTRACGACAATGCGYGCATTCTGATCAAGAGGRCAGAACGTTTTACCTCCCTTACTGCTCTGATAAACATAGCGCTCTACTGGACATTGCCCCCATGGAGACTCATAAACCTTGAGTTCCTTCTTTTTCTTGCAGGTCATACTGATGGAGCCAAGCTGGATAGGAGAGCCATCAGTGTCGAGGTATTCCAGCTGTTTGGCAGATGCCAGACGGCCAGCATCATTAAGCTCGTCCTGTAACTGCTCTTCAAACTCCAGCATTGACTTTCCATGCTGGATAGTGATGAGAACTTGGGTTTCGGAGTTTTTTGAAGAAAGTATCTGGGCAGGCATGGCAGCAAACATAAACGTCAGTAGTCTATTACTAATAGAGTAGATGCTTTTTAAATACTTGCTACATTATTCAGGCTGAGCACCCGGTCAATGGGTGCGCCATTAATCCATCGTCGAACGGTATTTGGGCAACGGTGGCAGAGTATCGCGGCGTTTTCAGGCTCCAAATGCCATTCCAGGCGCTCAAAACGGGTGGTTTTTTGCAGGTGTAAGCACGGCTTTTTAGACTTAGTAGGCATAATAAATACTGCTTATAGTTATTAAGAAGAATAAAAACCGGTTTTCAGAATGAATAGCAATTCAGATCAAATGTATATCTATTCAAATAAGCGCGTCCAAGCCAGACCATGCTACCAGCGTTAAACCCTTATTATCATAGGCATTTATGACGATTTCGCAGGAAGGGAGTAAAATTAATGATGGGTAACTATGCTTTATGAATGGTTATTCATTGTTTTAACATAATATATATTATGCGAATACTTGGCATTATTTAGGCGATACCTTCGTAGAACGTTTGGAGTTATAGAATTTTTTCTGAAAACTGTTGTCAAAGCCATAGGCGAACAATAGAGACTTTTAATGGGAGACATTCACTCTGGGAAGCGTTGAACTTTTCCTGACAACCTGTTCCCTAACGTAACAGTTTTGTTACTTATTGCCGAAATATTTAACGACTGCGTCCATAAACTTGCTAAGACAGTAGAAAACTGTCTAATATTTATTTTGGTATAGCAGTCACCACAAGTGTTGTGAACAAAGGGATTTAGCCAACAAGGAATGAAAATAAACGACATTCTTAGTTCACAACAGCCCTGAAAATTAACTCTAAAAAAGGTAACTGCCGATGACTTTAAAAGGCTTGGTTAAACTGACTCAACTTATGCAAGAACAACCGCTGACCGTAATCCAGTGGCAAATACTTCTTGTAGTGGCTGAGAACCCTGGTGAGACCATCACCGATCTTGTGAACTCTGAAAAATTGACCTGCGGGACACCTAGCGATATTGCTGTCAGTGTTAAGCGTCTTGGCGAAGGCCGTCATGATCGTCCAGGACTTGGACTGATCAAGAAGGTTCAACATGAAGACGATGGCCGTTATTTCAAGCTGACTCTAAGCGCCAAAGGTAAGAAGTTGGTAGAAAAAATAAAGCAAAAGTCTCGTAATTTTAAGTAAGGGAGGGGTTTTCAGGGCTCACCCTATGCAATAAGAGTATCTATGCAGTTACTCTTAATACCTGAGCCCTCCTCCTATTTATCTCCAGTCACATTCCCTCTCTCAGTATGCCCCCTACTCCCCCACTTACTGAGCACGTTGTGTTGATCGCAAAAATTGTTCTTTTGCGCCTCCAAATCTAACGCCCTCGTACCTGACAACCTGGTAATGCTTTCAGTGTTCATCGAGACCTTAATTTAGTCATCTTTTTAATATATCTCGCCAAAACTACATTTTAGTACCGGTAAGAATAGTTACCGGCATTAAAGTAATTGTTGATAGAACTGATAATACCAGTATTATAATACTGGTATTATCAGTTCTACGAGAGCAACGAAAATGCAGGAATCTACAGAAAGCGACATGAAGCGAACCCGAATCTTTCATATTCTTGATGAACTGCAGGAGAAAGGAGAGCGGATAAACGCGGACAAAATCGCACGACTGGGTAAGATGGGTAAGCAAACCATTCTTCCTTATTACAACGAATGGCGGTTTCTCAGCGACCTGAGTAAAGATGAAGACATTGAACTTCCTCAGGATCTGGTAAAAAGCCTGAAGCGAGAGATTGGCAAGTGGAAGCACTCCCTGACTGAGCAGCAACGCTCACAGGAAGAAGCGTCTAATCAGGAAATCGATGAGCTCAAGCAAACCATTCAACAGCTGATTGAAAAAAATGAAACGCTCTCTAAAGAAAATAGAGAATATAAGACGACGAACGAGCAAATAACTCTTGAGCTGGGACAATGCCAAGAGACAGAGAAGCAGCAGGCTCTACAAATACACTCCCTGCAATCAAAACTTGAGCAGGAGCAAGAGTGCAGCATTCAGACCATTGACGCATTGAATGAGCAAAAGCAAGACCATCAGGAATCAGTGAAAGCGCTTGAAAAACAGCTAGACCAACGACACCAGGAGCAAATCAATCATTGGTTAGGTGTCGTGGATGATGAGAGAAGAGCCAAAAAGAGTCTCGAAAAAAGCATCACTTACCAGAATGACAAAATCCACTCTATGAGCAAAACTCTCATGGAGTTAGAGAACCGTCTGGAAAACAAATCCCGCGCTTATCTGAAGGCGTGCGAAGAAAAAAATGATCTTGCAGCAACAACCAAAGACCTTAAGACCTCCTCAGACATAGCTGAGATGATCAGTCTTCTTCTGGATTGTGGCAACACCGAGATCATCGCGACGGTTAGAGAACTACTAAGCGACAAAAAAGAACAGATCCACCTTCAGCGGCAACTGGATGATATTTCGCAATCAAAAGCACAGCTGGAATCAATTTTGAAAAAAAACGAATCAAAACTGGCCAGATTTAACCAGCTCGAATTAGAAGTAGAACACCTCAAAGGTGCCGCTGAAGCCTTCGAGAAGGCAGTGTCTGGTAAAAAATAATGAGTAGTATCATGACTATATTTGGCTCCGCTGTAATGGAGCTACCACCTGCCCCGCCCCAGGCATCACCGCTGCATCAAGACAATATGCTTGGCGCCAAAAATGATGCAGAAGCCCTGCAATTCTATCTTCAGAAAGCCGGCGCACGCTCTGAAGAAACCCTAAGGCGCTACGATCGTGAAATCACCCGATTCACTGCCTATTTATACTTTGAGCTAAAAGTCAGCTATCAAAGCGTACGACTCAAGCATTTACAAAACTACCTGACCTTCATTCAAACACTGCCATATCACTGGACAACCCAAGGCATTCTACCCGGCCAACCAGAAAGGGTGCTGTTTAAGTCTTCCATAAAGCCCGGAAAGAGCACCGATCAGGTGATCGATGTGTTGTCGTCCTTTTTCTCGTTTCTGGAGAAAAACAGATACATTACAGGGAATCCAACTGCAGCACTGATCCGATCTGGCGAAAAACTGGCCCGAGGCAATACCGTCGTACGTTACTTTCATGACTCAGACTGGGAATTCATCAAGAAGTGTATTGACCACCTACCCTCTAATACATCAGGTCAAAAGATGGAGGCAGCTCGAACCCGATACATCATCGCTTTAGGATATGGACTGGCACTTCGAGAATCTGAACTCACCCATCACAACTGTAACGATATACATCCAGATAACGACAATGGTTTTTACTTAAGTGTACTGGGCAAAGGGAAAAAGCGCCGGCATATCCCGCTCAACAACCAGCTTCGAGACACAATCATGGACCTCAAGCAGCTATACGGCATTGATAATCTTTATGGTGACACATTTCCACTGGCACCCAGGCACAGGATGCTAAATAACACCCTATGCGCCCTATCCCCAAGAGGGTTAAGACAATGGTGGCGAACCTTTATGAACCGATGTGCAGTCAATGCTGAACCGGAACTGAAAGCCCGACTCAGCACAATGCCATTCCACGCTTTGAGGCACACAGCATTAACCCATCTGGCGCGTAAGATGGATATTGAAGATCTCGCGATTTTTGCAGGACATGACTCCATTCAGACGACAAGCCAGTACTATCATGCAGAAGCCAGTCGTTTAAAGAGAATGTCTGCCGATCACTATCTTTGAACTAACAGCACAGCACTCAATATTATCAATACTATTTGTGAAAATTTGTAAGGGATGCAGAAAACCAATATCAGGTAATGTCGTGAATGCCATGGGCAAGCATTGGCATCCACATTGCCTGCTTTGTAAAAGCTGCCGGCAACCGCTGCAAGGTGGCTCATTTGTAGTATTTAGAAAAAAACTGTATCACTCTCAGTGTGTTCGCTGCCCGGGCTGCAAAAAACCGATTTCAGCAGAATACGTTGAACACAACAAAATGCCCTGGCACCCTGCCTGCATACCAACCAGGGGTAACAAAAAATGCTCAGTATGCAGAAAACCACTAACTCGCCGGTATTTTGTTGATTTTTGGGGTAACCCCTATTGCGATCAACATCAAAATCATCCGGAATGCTCCAGCTGCGGCCGACTGGTTTGCGACAACCTCACCGATGGTGCCATGCAGTATCCCGACGGTGTCGTGATTTGCAATCAGTGCAGCTTGAACGGCGTCTCCACGCAGGCACAAGCGGATCAGATTGCGGAAGAAATGCGCTTCGCACTGGCCTCCGTCGGTTTAAAGTTAAACTCCACCCAGACCCCAGTATTTCTATGTGGCCGAGATGAGCTGAATGGCGCCAGTCATCATAATTTCCATGACAACCACCCCATTCTTGGCGTGACTCGCACCAATACCACTCATAGTCGCGGGGAGATTCTGGCGAGAAATTTTGACTGCATCCTGATTCAGATCAACCTGCCAGAAGAACATTTCCGAACCGTGATGATTCATGAATTAACCCATGCCTGGTTTTTTTATAATTATTTTCTGGATCTTCCTCTAAAAGTCGAAGAAGGCATGTGCGTGCTCATGGAGTACATCTGGCTCAAAAATCTGGACACAAAAGATGCAGAGTTCCGGCGCAAACAAATCGCATTAACACCAGACCCCATTTATGGCGATGGTTTTCGTGAAGCAAGAGAGGCTTTACGTCTTATGCCGCTCTCAAAGCTACTGTCGTACATTAAAGAAAAGAAAAAATTCCCTACTCGGTGGGCTGCGTTTTTCTACTGAAGCTAAACTGATTTAATCACTCCACACATCCGTGCAAACCTATGACTATCGTCGTTCATCATATATCCATAACCTGTGGCAATATCGCAGAATGCGAAAAATTCTACAGCCTTTTTGGATTTCACACTCAGACGCAATACAAAGATGACAACGTTACTATTCTTCTTATGGCGCTAGCCGGCTCAGCAAAAATCGAGCTATTCCAGTTCGCAACACCCTGCAAAATAAGCTCTACGACCAACTATTTTCCGAATATAAACAAATTGGGAATCACGCACTTTGCACTTCAGATTCCAGAACTGGAATCAATGAGGAAACAGCTAGGAGCCTGTCGGACTTAGAACAACTTTTGAGTATAATACCCGCAAGATCGTAAAAGACAGCCAGCCAATGAACAAATGGACTTTCAGACCCATTGACCGAGACATCCCTGACTTTTTTCCTGCCACTGTTCAGGATTATCTGCCAGAGGTGCATCTTGCTCGCTTTGTTGTAGAGGTGGTTGAGCAGCTAGACCTC
>NZ_LUTV01000004.1:336344-344991 GCF_001646945.1 Endozoicomonas ascidiicola | reverse complement strand
GGCAATGCCAAGTTCTTTGCACATACCGGCCACTAATCCCATGTGGTCAATACGCTGAATATGAAATTGATGAGGGCGCACAGGATATGCTCAATTTGAAAATTTTATACAGTTTAGATGGTTTGGGGAAATTCTCAGATTAAGTGCTGAATGACGGATAAATATCAATAAGTTACAACCACCCTACCCCTAGCTTGACACGGATTTGACACAAGCCAACCCCCTACCCTGCACCAAAACAAAGATTTTTTTATAGCTCTGGGAGATTAGAAGTGGCTGCATCCTGTGATGCTTTGCGGGTGTTGAAATACTTCATGGTGGTGGCAAGGGAGGAATGATCAGCCAGTTGCTGAACGTCGGTTGGTTTGGTGCCGTGGTTCAACAGATGGGTGATCATCGGGGTGCTCTCTCTGAATAATTGAAACAAAAGAACTTCAATTGTACGACTATTATAAGAGACCGCTTTCCATAATAGACTCCGCCATGCCTGCTTCAATTGTGTCCAGCAATCGTGAAAAAATCGTTCTACAGATAGAGATCCCTATCGAAGCAGGCAATATGCTTGATCTTGAAAATAGTCTGCAAAAAACACTTAACGATGCTGGACAACTAGGGGCTCAAGAGCTGCTTGGCCTCTTTGAACCAGCCAATAAAGAACCCATTGTCGTCAATAAACAAAAGTGGAGTTATAAGGGTAAAGTTCTGAAACACTATGAGTCCATGTATGGGAAAATACCTTTCAAACGTTCCGTCTATCAGGGAGTCAGAGGTGGTGTCACACTGTCGCCTTTAGATATAGATGCAGGCATTGTCGGATCAGCCACTCCTAAATTTGCAAAATCTCTCGCATGGAAGTATAGCCAAATGCCTGCCCCGGCAGTAAAAGAGGATTTCGAGGCTAATCATCAGAGAACACTCTCAAACTCCTACATCAAGCATCTATCTGACCGGGTTGGTGCCCTCATTGAAGAGCATTCCGATGCTGACCATGACTATGACCTTCCTCAACTTGATAAGCCCGTATCAACGGTAGCCATTGGGCTGGATGGCACCTGTATGTTGCTTTGTGAAGAAGGCTGGCGTGAAGCCATGTGCGGAACATTAAGTCTTTATTCAGCTGATGGTGACAGGTTGCACACGATCTATATCGGAAGTGCCCCGGAGTATGGAAAAGAAAGCTTCCTCACAAAATTAAACGACGAAATAACAGCGTTAAAGCAGAAATACCCTCAGGTAACTTATATCGGCGTTGCTGATGGCGCGAAAGAAAACTGGCGCTTTTTAAAACAGCATACTTCAGGACAGATACTCGACTTTTACCACGCCTCGGAATATCTAGGAGGTGTGGCGGAAGCACTCTTCCCAACTAGCAAAGCCAAGCGAAAACTGTGGCTTGAAGACAGGCTCCACTGCTTAAAACACAAGCGCGGGGGTGCTAAAAAGATCCTGCATGAGATTGAGTCAGCAGAGCTGCCTAAGAAAACCACTGCCCTAATAGAGAAGCGTTATAAAGCGGTAACCTACTTCACCAACAACCATCAGCTGATGAATTATCATCAAGCTATTAAACGACACTGGACAATAGGTTCAGGGGTGACGGAAGCGGCTTGCAAGACATTGGTCAAACAAAGGCTTTGTTCCTCAGGCATGCGATGGAAAGCAACCGGAGCAGAAGTGCTTCTGAATACAAGATCACTGATTCAAAGTAAGGGCCGATGGGAACAGCTTTGGACGAACATCCTCTCTGGCAAGCAGAAAGTGGACTTATGAGTCAGTTATCAGACTGAGAGAGCACCCGATCATCGTTGCACGGAAGGCATGATGGAAAGGTTTGATTCTGGGCAGGCCCAGCTCTTTGAAAAGAGCAGCGGCATAATGAGAAATATTGCTTTTGTCCAAGTGCCATTGGCTGCCATCGCCTTTATCAAGAAACCATTTCTCCCTGGGAGATCGACTGGCGAGATCCTGCTGCAGGAATTTGAATAACGTGTCATTGATCGGTTTGTTCGGGAACTTCATTTTCTTGGGTACCCATCCCAGCGCTTTCACTTCCTGAATACGGATGACCCGGCGCTTCATATCAATGGCCGATAATGGCAAAGACCATATGGCGCCCAAGCGCAGAATGGTTTGAGTGGCCACCATAAACGCTCGCAACATATTACGAGCGGCAATAATATCTTTTGGCCGGGTGTATTCTGCCAGTCGCTTTTCTAATAACTGGCGAGCGCGGGTCAGATCGGCGACTTCATAGGTGTCCATATCCTTATCAGGTACCCTCGCCTTTTCCAGCAAGTGCTTCTTATCAATGAATTCTGATTTCTTCGCCCATGCCAAAAACGCCGACAAATGGCGCATGTGTTTATTCTGTGTTGCGGGCGATAACGGTTCAGAGGAATGTTTATCTTTCGGACGTGAAGCAAGAAACTTATAAAACTGGACGTTGCAATCCCGGTCAAATTCCCGGAGCGGGTGATCTTCTACCGCTTCAAGATAGAGTTTTACCGAGCGGGTATAATTGGAAACGGTATCAGCAGATTTACCAAAGGCTTTCAGCTCTGCTTCCCACAATTCCAGTGCAGTGGAGACAGACAGTTTCTTCTTTGCCCGCTGCTTCTCCTCTTTCTCCCGCTGCTTACGGAGCTGCTTATTTCGCAGTTCCCGCTCCACTTGGAGATAGATTTCCCAGACATAGTTTTTGGTTTGATCATTGGAAAGATGTTCGACATCCGCAGCGTTACAAAGTTTTCTGCGGATGCCTCGGCGACTGGCTACAAAACCGACTTCGGGGTCGTGGGGAAACTCTCCAATATAGTTCTGCGATTTAGGATCATAAAAATAAAGAGCGCGGGCCATAACTAGCGACCACCGCCCACCCAGGCAACACGACCAATCACAGTCACTTCATCTTCTGCCAGTGTGTAGTCTTCATAGGATTCATTATCAGAAATCACTTTCACCTTACCACCAGGCATAAACTGCAACCGTCTTACCATGGTGTCCTGGTTAATGGTGATCAGGTAAACATCGTCTCCTCTCTTATGATTGAGATCCACAAGCACTAAGCTGCCGTTGTAGATCCCACGGTTAATCATGGCGTCACTGGTGTTGGTATACATCAGACAATCGTCTTCTTTCAGGCGAAGCACCTTTTCAAGATAGTCTCTTTCAAACTTTACGGGTCCGGATTCTTCGCTGTGATCATGAAAAGCAATATCAACATAAGGTTTTGTCTGGAAGGGTTCGCCCTCGCCAGTGATCAACCAATTCAGATCCACTTCGCAGAACTCAGCCAACGACACCATTTTGCTAACCGTAGGCTCATTGGTTCCATTGTTATATCTACTCAACTGCGCCCGGCTTATCCCTGTAGCAATGAGAAGATCAGACACCTGCTTTTTATTGTTTTTGGCAACCTCCACTGAAAAGTGGATTCGTTGCGCAATGTCCTGATTATCACCTACGAAAACGGCCATCTTAAATTCCTTTGTATTTACCCTTGTCATGTTCCGTATACGGGTCTAATATTACGGATACGGAACAAATGAGCGGATATGAGCATATATAAGCACATATATTTCATATACGTAAGGATAGAGCACGCAAAGGTACGTTTCAATGATTGATACCGCAAAAGACAAACTGTTTAACCAGAAGGCGCTCTGCGAGCTTCTGAACATCAAACGCAGCACGCTCCTGAAGAAGCGAAAGGAAGGTTTGCTGCCCTCCCCTATCAAAATCATGGGGCAGGATATGTGGCCAAGTTCCATGATCAACCGATGGATCATCGAACAAAATCCTGCCCTGTTGAACCAGGTAAAACCGATCGAACCTGCCGGGCTGGATAAAGCACTGGCCGCCCGTCAAGCCCACAAAGAACAAACCGTTTAAGAGGCCGCCATGTATTCACAAGAAATACAAGAAGCCGAAATTGTTGACGCGCTGCTCAATGACCGCCGGTTTGATTTCAAAGACAAAGGCGAATACCTGCGCAAAGGTATCTGCCCATCCTGCAACAAAAAGGAATTGTTTGTTCGCAAGCGCCAGCCATGGCAGGTGAAGTGCTCCAGAGAAGGAAACTGCCAGTATGAAGAAACCACCAGAAACCTGTTACCAGAGCTGTTCACCAATTACAGCGAGCGATTTCCAAAAACTAAGGAAAACCCACACGCCACGGCTGACGCTTACCTCGCCCACAACCGGCACTTTGATCTGGGAAAAATCAAAGGCAGCTACCAGCAGGAAGCGTGGCGAGACACCGACACCGGAGAATACTGCGACACCATCCGGTTCTACCTTGACGACAAAAAGAGCCGCTACTGGGAACGACTGATCGACAAGTCCAAAGGCAACGGCCAGCGGGCAAACTTTGGTGGTCAGCGTAAAGAAGACGGCTCTGTTTATCGCGGTGATGTATGGATGCCTGCCGGTATGAAGATCGCCAAGGGTGATCAGATCTGGATTGTCGAAGGCATCTTCCACGCCATCGCTCTGATGCACGCGGGCAAAAAAGCCGTGGCGGCGTTCAGTTGCAATAACTTCCCCGAAAACCTGATCAACCAGCACAAGAAAAAAGACGTGACCTGGGTGATCGCTCTGGACAATGAACCAGCCGGGCGCAAATACAGTAAAAAGCACATTCAAAAACTGAAGGCCATAAATGAGGCCTGCGCCGTTGCATTGGCTCCACCGGAAAAAGATTCAGGTGATTGGGATGATCTGTACCGTGCGGGCAAATTAAACGACAAGTTTTTTGAACTTTGCTTTTACCGCGCCCAGTTATTCATGGCCGAATCTCCAGAAGAGAAAGCCTATTTCTATTACCTGCACAACCAGCGCCGCCAATTCGTTCTGGATTATGGCAACGCCATCTACTCCTTTAAAAAAGGCGCAGAAGTAGACGACGCTCTGGCCGGTGATAAGAAAGAAGGCGACGGCGAAGCGGTGGACATCAAATCCAACGAAGGCAAAGAGCTGTTCATCAAGTATGTGGAGATCGATCGCATCAGCAACTGCACCCCCCGAGTTTCTCTATCAGCAGGTAGACGACATTCTCGGCGAGCGGAAATACGTATTTCATCTGGACTACTACAACGGCGCACCGGCAGAACTGGTGGAGTTCGACGGCAGCAACTTGGAAAGCCCCAGCTCCTTCAATAAAGCACTATTGAACAATACCCACGGCGGTACTTTTGACGGTAATGCACGACAGCTGAAGAACCTGCGGGACGGCTGGCTAAACCGGAAAATCAAACGAGTGAGCTCCCTGCCCTTTATCGGTTTCGACAAAGAGGTTAACGCCTGGATCTTTCAGGATCATGCGTTTCACGGTGGCCAGCGTATAGACCTAAACAAGCAAGGCTACTTTGATCTGCCAAAAAACGGCATCAAAACCAGTCTTAAATCCATCCGCATTCATACCGGTGGCGAGCATAAGCCGGACTGGATAATGGATTACCTGACCGCGTTCCACTGGCAAGGCATGAGCCTGCTGGCGTTTTTTCTGGGCACCTTGTTTGTGCAGCAAATCCGCAAGCAGCAAAAGAGCTGGCCGTTTCTGGAATTCACCGGAGAACCCGGCGCCGGTAAATCCACCGCGTTGGAATTCTGTTGGGCATTACTGGGCCGTGAAGACTATGAAGGTTTCGATTTAAACGACGCCACACCGGCAGGCCTGCGCCGTACCTTTAACTCTGTCTCCAATATGCCAGTGGTGCTGATCGAATCCGACCGCAACGCACCGGACTATAAAGACACCGCGAAAAAAGGCGGCGTCAATTTCGACCAGTTGAAAAAACTCTACAACGGACGAGGCACCGGCACCTTGGGTGTTGCCCGTCGTAACAACGAAGTGGAAGAACATCTGTTTCAGGGTTCCCTGATTATTTCCCAGAATGCCCAGGTGGATGGATCGGAAGCACTGCTGCAACGGATCGTCCATTGTCACGCAGATAAGAAGCACCACGGCAAAGGCACAAAGGAAGTGGCGGAACGACTGGCAGCCATGGACGTAAAAGAACTGTCCGGTTTTCTGGATGATGCCCTGAAGAATGAAAACAAGATTCTGGACGTGTACTTCAAAAAGTTCGCCGAGTGTCGCCAGCGGTTTACGGATAACGGCTCTCTGAAAGTAGAACGTGTGGTGAAGTGTTACGCCCAGATAGCTGCCGCCGGTTATGCCCTGCCGGTTCTGTTTCCTTCTCTCACCGAGCAACACAGCGAAATGCTGGAAGCGTATTTATTCCAGCGTGCCCATGTTCGTGAAGAAAGACTGGCAGATGATCACCCACTGGTGCAGGCATTCTGGGACCAGTACGACTACATGAACGAAGTGCCCGCACCAGGCATCGCCGAGTTTGAAATTCGCAGCGACTTTATGAATCACAGCAAGAGCGATCATGAAATCGCCATCAGCTTTGAGCACTTCAAAAAGCTGTCGGAACTTCATCGTCAGGATCGTCTGGATCTGCAGGCCGTTAAGAAGCTGATCGAGAACTCCGCCCGCTATTAATACAGCCGCAAGAATGTGGCAGTGGACAGCCGGATACTGAATAAAACAGTGAAATGCTGGGTGTTTAAGAAGCGCAGGAAGTTATTCAAGTAATAACGGAATTACCAACATATCTATGCGTGCGGGCGCAGGCACAGCAGCAAACTTTAAAACGTTAGAGGGGGTGTCGGAAAATGGTAATTAGGGTAATCAGTCTTTCGGAAATAGCTTGTAGGTCAGTAAATACGGGGGGTGTAGGTGAAATAGGAAAAGGTAATTTTAAGGTAATTATAAGGTAATCCAATTACCAATAGAGATTACCAAGTGATTACTTTTTACCGTTTTAAAAAACCGTTTAAAAACAAGCACCTAACCAAACGATTACCAATGGCTTACCTCGAAATTACCTTTTTGCGGGTTGGCTGGAAGCCAGAGAACACAAGGGATTCAACACTGTTTAAGAAAGCCGGTTACCAAAATTACCATTTTCCGACAGCGTTCCCACAAACACGAAAGCGAAACGGACTCACGGAGAACACAACAAATGAGCAACACGACGTTTCAAATACCAGCCACCGAGGCTCACAAACGGGATTGTTTAGCCCGTTATTACCTGGACAACAAGAGCCGCGAAGAGATCAAGCAGTGGCTGGAGAAGCTGACCGCCGCCGAATATCGGGAAGACATGCGCCAGCGTTTCAATCAACAACGTGCCCGGCTGAAGTATTGCCGCGCCGAACTGGTGAAGGCGGATCAAGTCACCTGGCATTGGCTCACCGATCGGTGGACGTTGCGGGAGCTGAAACATTGCATGAAGTGCGCTCCCCTCGACGCCCACGGTCAGACCGCTCTGAAAATGATCATTGATAGAAAAGAACAGGAACAAAACCCATGAGAGGTATAGACCTGATGAAAATCCAGTGCAGCTCCGCCCGCTACGTTTACGAAGGCACAGGGTTAACCGAAAAGCAGGCCAAGACCTGTTTATGGCTTGCAGAAGGCAAGACTCAGCGAGAGACCGCCATCATTGAATGCGTATCTCATCAGAGTATTGATAAACGAATATCCCACGTTCGCGAATTACTGGAGGTAAATACCACCATCGAGGTAATCACCCTGCTTTGTGTTCGTGGATACATCAAAGCCAAAGAGGTGCAGCCATGAAACAGAATGGCCTGTTCAAACCCGAGTGCAGCTGGCACGCCGCCCGAGTGATGCCCGATCAGCAAACCTTTGCCCGTTGCTTTCCTGCTCTCGGCGAAAGGTGCCCCGGCATGGAAAGTTGCCAGAAGGACTTGGCCTGTCGGCTGCGCAATACCAACGACGCCATGAGGAACGCGAAATGATCGCACTGGAATTGGAACCCTGCTGGCAGGACAACCCGATCAAATCACACGAGGCGCTGCCACCAGTGGACAGTTCACCCTGTGAAGCAGGCTGCCCACATCTGCAACTTTGCCAGAGCAAAGAACTGTCCTGTCAGGCGTACCACAACTACGCCAACAGCCGGAAGTTTGAAAACTCTGCCCGTGAACCTTCGACGTTCTTTTACGAGCAGACCTTTGAAGCACCGTCCAAAAACAAAGGCGTCTTTCCGACAGAACAAAAACAAAAGCCAGTCAGCCCACTGGAAGATATTCCGGTACTGGTGACACCCAAAACCCCAAAGAAGAAGAAGGAGAAAACCGTGGAAACCCAAACCAAAACCAGAAAGGAGAAAACCGTCATGAGTGATAAAGCATTAGACACACTGGTAAACCAAAACTCACTTGAAACCATCGGTTTTATTTTGGTTTTGGCTTAACCGGTTTTCTGAGCACCTCTTCCTCCTCGTCAAGAGACGTCTTGGTATGGAGTCTGTCGGCTAACTCGACTGGTTTTTGGTTAATCTGCACGCAGAAGGCTTTGACATTCTTCACCAGTTCATCTTGGGTGCTATGACAATAATRATAAGTTACCTCCTCTCTCAACCAACGCCAAAGAGCCTCAACTGGCATAAAATCAGGACTGTACGGAGGTAGCCAGACTAGCTCTATTTTTAGATTTTTTGCAGCATCGCAGACGTCAAATGACCGATGATAGGACGCACCATCCCAAATAACAGTAATTTGTCGTTCAAGATTCTCCTGTCGAATACGCTCCAGAACATTCACAGTA
>NZ_LUTV01000004.1:330503-335569 GCF_001646945.1 Endozoicomonas ascidiicola | reverse complement strand
CAAAAAATGATCTGTAATTATACGTCTTGAATCGTTTTTCGTTTCATGCTTTGGATCAATTTATCTGCTCATTTAGAACCGTATGTTTCAAATGAGTTTTGGTTTAACAGCGCTTTTTACAGAAACAGAAGAAGGGAGTTATCGGAGCCGGTGCGCAGAAGCGGTTCAGCGCCTGGCAACTGTCGCATTATGCGACACATCTGGCGGATTTGCAGCCGCCCAAGTTCTTTTGAGCGCATATAACGGTCAAAATTGGCAGCTTGCAATCACTGATCTTTCTCTTCTTGATCCCGGTTTACTTGACCGATCCTTGCTAGTCATTAGTGCCCGCGCCCGTTTCGGTATCGAGCCTCACACCTTGATCGATAATGGCGACCGTCTATTCAATCGGCTTGGTAGTAAATGGCAGCGCTACAGAATTGATAATCGATATAAAACTGAATGTCGGGAGTGTTACGGATCCGGCGAAGTGTTCGCCAATCTGGATGATGACAACGACGACACCATGAAGACCTGCCCGGACTGCAACGGCGCACGCTATCAGTAAGAAAGAAAAAAACGAACACCCACAAATGGGTTCAGTATAGGAGGTGATCCATCGTGATAACTGTCAATACAAAAATGTTACAAAACGTAGCAGCATACGCAGGGTTTCAGCTACACCATAGCCATCAGACCAGCTGGGAGTTGCGACAAAAGAAAGTGGTCTATCTGTTTGATTCGCCCTGGGATGTGCTGGAAGGAATGGACTGGTTAAAGCAGGAACCGGAAGAAGCCCGAAAGCTGTTAAGAAAAAGGAAGCCGGGGACAGTTGTCGTGCAGGACAACCGTCGCCAGAGTGCTTAGAAAAACACCATCACCTGAACGCCCGGCCTGTTCATTGTAACGGGCTGGTTTAATCTTCGCCATCAACCGGAGGTTCCGACATGGCCAGCAACCGATCAAGCTTGTCATTAATACCGTTCAAACTTTTGGGGATCTTCTCCAGCAGTAGTTCCGACTCAAGAGACTGCCTGACCCGTCGGATTAATTCGGCAGTCACCGATATCTGTCGTTCATTTGCCGACTTGCGAATGGCTTCGTCAAGATCGGGGGGGATGCGCAGGTGAAACTGCGGGTGCGACCGACTCATTAATTGATGATCCGTATACCAAAGTGGTAGCACAATGGTATAGCAGTATTATATACTTGCTGTAGTACCACATTGGTATATCGGAGTTTTCAATAAGGAGCGGGGAGTGAGAAAAGAACAACATCAAAAAGTCCATATTCGTTTACCGGCCTCAATAAAAAACGACATTGCGCAGTTTGCCGAGCTCGAAGAAAGGAGCATCAACAGCTGGGTTGTTTTGGCCATCAAGGAGAAACTGAAGCGTGCAAAGACTAAGCAAAAAGCAAATTAACTGGTTTAAATCTGCCACAGCGAAGGAGCGGGACAGCTTTCTGGCTCATGGCGAAGCAGGAGCCATCGAACTACTGGACGCCAACGGCATGATGAAAGTCTACGCCCCAGCCATCCGTGGTCATATTGTCGGGGAGCCAAAGCCCAGTCGGGAAGAAGCTACCCATTACGCCGAAGTGCGTTTGCATCCGTTGCAGGTTCGCGCCGTGTTAAACGACGTGCGTCTGGATGAAAAAGCGCTGGGCATCGAAGGGTTTCACAGTTTGTTTGTGCAACAGGCGCGGGGGGATTTTCTGAAACTGGAGACCATCCTGCCGGAGCTGGCGCATTGTGAGCAGACCCTGCCAGTAACACTGCTGCTGGAGCTGCAATCCATTATCGGCGAAAACCGCAAAGAGCTGGAAGAGTACTTACCGCTCTGGTTGCTGGATGAGGAAGAAGAAACGCCAGAGCAAGGGCAGAAGAATTTTCTGGATGTGATCACCCGTGATCAGGTGTTCGGCTTTCTTGTATACGCCACCACACCAATCCCCCAAGTGTTCAACGGGCAGGAGGTGCACGGCACTTGGGACTACACCACCGGGTGGTGGTTTTACGATGAAACCATCGAGCGAATCTGGGCGCAGGCCCGCGCATGGCGGAAGGCGTATTTAGAGCGTAAACGTCAGGTGGCGTTTGAAGAATAACAACTAATAACCCCACCCTTCGGGGTGGGTATTGGGTGAAACAGGAAAATAAAATATGACCACTGAAAACAAAATAGTGATGCTGAACGGAAGAATGTCGTATCAAAAATTACTGAAAACCGTTACCGATGATTCCCAATTCACAGTCGGGGTATACGGTGATCCTGGCTGCGGAAAATCAACGAATGCTGAAGCGATGGCCAGAAGATTTGGTTTAAGTGTAGTTCTTGATGATTTTTCATGGCCTAGACGCAGGGTTCCTTCAAAGGGGGTTCTTGTTCTTACTCGTGATCTTGGCGTCCTATTAAAGGCTGACATTATCCCCGTGTCTTATGTTTTTGCGATGAGCCTGGTTGAAACCAAAGAAGGTGTTTGTAACCCATACAAACTAATAGTGAGTAATTATGATGACCATATTTGATTACTACATGAGACTTCTCGCCGGTTCCATCCTGGCATTAGTTTCCACCGCTGCTTTGGTGCTGGCGCTGGCAGGCTTGGTGCAACCAGGTAAAGAACAGATTATGGCCATAGCTGCGGGTATCTCCCTGCAGGCCTGCCTCTATTTGTTCGCCCGGAACAAAGCAGATCGGTGGATCTCGGCGTTACTGCTGGCGGTTTCAGTGGCGGCAACCGTTGCCTTTATGGAGTACGCATGGCAGCAACAGCAGGCTGAAACGGCAATGCAACAGCAGCAACAAAGCGCCAGTAGTTACAGGGCGCAACAGCTGCAACGGCAGATTGACGATATTAGTCAGCAGATCAGCATTCGGTTGCAAGTCTCCCAGCGCGACACCGAAGGCAGCTACCGTACCCGAGGTATGACGCAGCTGAATGACGACATTCCCCGTTTAACCGAGCAGCGGGAAACCCTGCTAAACCAGCTGGCCAATCTGACCACAGGCGCCACAACACCATCGGGCAGTATGGAAGCCGCGCTGGGTTCTGCCCATTGGGGTTTCCGTATCGGGGTATTTATTGCCCTGGCATTACTGCTGGATTACTGCGCCATTCGATGCTTGGCAACGGAGAAATCGGACGTGAAGAAAGAAGAAAGGAAACCCAGTGCCGAGGCCGCGAAACCTGAACCGGCACTGGAACCTGAATCCCCAGAGGAAAAGAACCTACAGGAAAACAGGCTGGCCACAGTAACCGAAGCCGATCCGGAGGTAAAGCGCATCGCCGAGCGGGTCCGCAGTGGTTCTTACGGCCTGCAACCCATTGTGCGCCAGATCATCAGTGAAGAAGGCGTGCGGCACCCGGTGGTGAAACAGGCTTTTGAACTGTTGCAGGATGAAGGGGTGCTGGTGAAAAACGGGCAGCGGTATGAATTGCAGGAGGCGGCATGATGACAAGGCGATGTGTCGAGCGAGAACTGTGGAAGCCACGAAATCCTTTTCTCTGGCGTAACCGTCAAGACACCACCGGGCGTGTGATTTTTATCAGTCGCTTTCATCAGCGGTGCTTAATTTCGCGGGAGCCTGGCACGCCAAGGAAAGGATACGTGTTTAAAAATAGAAAAGGTTCCCATAAACCTTTTGAACATCCATGGCACGGCAATAAATTCATGGGACAAATTCCATTTTAAAGACCATCCCCACGGGTAACCGTGGGAGTCAAGAAAGACCAAAGGTGAAATATGGATTTAGAGTACAGGGTTAAAGAGGTTACACCAAAAGGCGGAATGTGCATGACCTGTAAAAAGATCAATGAAGATTGCTCAAGTCTTGATTTTGATTCTATGCCGATTATCGCCATTGAGTTGGAGGACATTATTGTGCGTTGCACTGAGCATGAGAGGAAAGCCAAAAGCACTAAGCATGAAACCCGAATAGAGTTATCTTCTGAGGCGCAAGAAGCACTTAACGAAATGAAAGTTAATCAGACCTATTACATAACCAAAAATCATGAAGGCGTAATGGGCGAACTGGTTAACGCTGGATACGTTGAAAGAACTAAAAACTCACTTGGTGAACTGCTTGGGTATAGACGGATTAAAGCAGTTTAACCCCAAAATGTGCGGTGCCGGAGGCATCCGGTGCGCAGCACGAACACGATTTTATTGTTAGGCAGCACGATAAAGCATTACCGATACCAAGTTGAGGTGAGGTTCACCATGCAATTGAACTAAACAAACGAATGTCTGTCTAACATTTTTGACCAACGAACGAAATTCAATCATGCAAAATATTGCTATACAGAATACACCCAAAATTAAGTCTCTCGAAGGGATTGTAAATAAATTAAAAGAAAAAGTAGAACCAAAAGAAATTGGTTCAACTTTTGACAGAAGAACAGTGGCAATACAAAGTGAGCCTTTAGACCTTTCAATACCACGAAATACAGTTGCTGCCCATACAAAAACCGATTTCAAACAACAGGAATCTGTTACTAAGGAACTAGAGGATCGCAATGTTGGTGTGATTTTCAACCAGCAAACATCGAAGCCAGTCTCGAGTAAGAAAAAACATAAGTGCCAAACTTGCGACAAAGTATTTAATCGATTAGATTATTTAAAAGAACACGTCCGAATCCATACCGGCGAGAAGCCCTATAGTTGTAAAGTTTGCAAAAAATCATTTACTCAGAATAGAACTTTAAAAACACACGCCCTAACCCATACCGGTGAAAAGCCCCATAAGTGCGAAACTTGCGATAAATCATTTTCTCAAAAGTGTAATTTAAAAACACACGCCCTAACCCATACCGGCAAGAAGCCCTATAAGTGCAAAAATTGCGACAAAGCATTTAGTCAATTAGGTAATTTAAAAACACACGCCCTAACCCATACCGGTGAAAAGCCCCATAAGTGCGAAACTTGCGACAAAGCATTTAGTCATAAGATTAGTTTAACCAGACATATGACAACGCATTGAAATAAACGCCTCGTCAGTAAAATCTGTGGGCAATTTCTGGTTCAGGTAGCTTGCCAAGTGCATGGTATAACGCAATTTCCGCGCATCTGTAGGTTCTGAAAC
>NZ_LUTV01000004.1:325880-327095 GCF_001646945.1 Endozoicomonas ascidiicola | reverse complement strand
CGCTACCGCCTGCCAGCTTGGGAAAAACAAACAGTAAACGGCGATTTTTACGCTGGCATAAAAGAAGGAATAAACGACCAAACTCTCACGCCAGCTTGCAAAACGAAGCTTACCGATTTCTTCTGAACTTTTCGATAGAACTGGACAAAAAAACTACCAACGCTGAAATACTCTCAGGTTTGCAATTCTGGTAGAAACACAGCAGCTAACCCAGAGCTTAACAGCCGCAGCGTAGCGGAGGTCTGGTGAACGAAGTGAACGAATTAGAGCGGCTTGTTATGTTGCTGGGGGATGAGGAACTAACCATATGTATATAAAAAATAGTGTGTTGGCTTTGTGCGAAAGCATACCCAGATTTATCCCGTCACGAATGCCTTCAACGTATTTTCGTGATGAGCTTCGTGGGTTCGGTCAAAGCCGAAGTGACATGCGTGAACAGTACAAGAAAGCAACAGAAGATCAATTGTACTCAGTAGCGTTTCTTTACTTGGTTAAAGCAATGGATGGTGTGGAGTTATTAACTTGTTATTCTTTGCCGGAATTGGAAATGATAAAACGGGTTATTGATGTAGCAGACAGGGCAAAACTGGATTTAGCAACATAACCCAAAAATGTGCGGCGCAGCGAAGCGGAGTCCGGTGCGCAGCACGAACCCGATTTTATTGTTAGGCAGCACGATAAAGTATTACCGATACTAAGATGCGACTATGAGTGTCACCGTATAATTGAACCAATAAACGAATGTCCGTCTAAAATTTTCGGCCAACGAGCGAAAGCTAATCATGCAAAATATTTCTACACAGAATACAYCTAAAATACAGAAGTCTCTCGAATGGATTGTAAGTGAACWAAAGAACAAAGTAGAACAAAAAGAAATTAGTTCAACTTTTGACAGCAGAKTAGTGTCTATTCAGAGTGAGCCATTAGACCTTTCAATATCACGAAAAACAGTTATTACCGATACAGGAGCATATTTCAAACAGCAGGAATCTATTACAAGTRAATTAGAGGATCGCAATGTTGGTGTGATTTTCAACCAGCAAACATCGAAGCCAGTCTCAATTAAGAGAAAACATAAGTGCATATTTTGCGAAAAATCATTTTCTGATAAATCTAATTTAAAATCACACGTCCGAACCCATACCGGCGAGAAGCCCTATCATTGCACTGAAATTGGTTGCGGAAAATCATTTTCTCAGAACGGTAATTTAACCA
>NZ_LUTV01000004.1:291519-323422 GCF_001646945.1 Endozoicomonas ascidiicola | reverse complement strand
GTTAAAATTCTTGTTGTCGTTTACATTGCCGCTAGAGGCTGCCATGAAGATGGGGATTCCGGCCTGATTCTCCGTCATCATCAGCAGTATTGCCTGATTGAGTTCGGGTCGGTGATCTCTGCTGTATCCACGACAGAGCTTAATGCAACTCATGTCGTCTTCATCGACTTCGGACTCGCTGTTATAGCGACCATCTACATGAAAGCTGGTTGAGTCGAGGTTCAGCGCCTTACACGGCAGTTTTAATACAGTAATCGCCTTGACAGCGAATGATAAATAGACCTCACTTACACCGAGTTCATAAAGCTGATTTTACGAGTTTCAGATTGGTTTGGAACCAATGAATCCAGAAGATTGGCAATGCCAAGTTCTTTGCACATACCGGCCACTAATCCCATGTGGTCAATACGCTGAATATGAAATTGATGAGGGCGCACAGGATATGCTCAATCTGAAAATTTTATACAGTTTAGATGGTTTGGGGAAATTCTCAGATTAAGTGCTGAATGACGGATAAAACACTTCAATATACTCAAATATTGCCTGCTGATCCTCTTCCCTAGTCTGAAAATCCTCATGATGAACCAGTTCTGTTTTCAGCGTATGAAAGAAGCTCTCGGCCACCGCATTATCCCAGCAATTCCCCTTGCGACTCATGCTGCAGASRAAGTCATTGTCKTTTAGTAATGACTGATAGCGTTCCGAGACATACTGGCTTCCACGRTCGCTATGCACCAGCAAGYCAGCTTTGGGCCTGCGCTTCCACATTGCCATTTCCAACGAGTCGGTTACCAGCGTTGCTGTCATTCTATTGCTCATGGACCAACCAACGACTGCTCGCGAGCACAGGTCAATAAATACCGACAGGTACAGCCACYCCTCGCGAGTTTGGATATACGTAATATCTCCGACGTATGCCTGGTTAGGTTGATCCCGATGGAAGTCGCGCTCCAGTAAATTATCTGCCACTGGCTTATTATGCCGTGCGTCAGTTGTTGCTTTGAATTTACGTTTTGTTTTACAAACCAGCTTTGCCTCTTTCATCAATCGGTTAATCCTCTGGCGACTGACATTTTTGTCCTTATCTGCCAAGTCATCTTTAATACGACGCTCACCATATGTTCTACGGCTTTTCTCGTGTATCGCTATGATTTCTGCCTTCAATGCCCGATCTTCCTGAGATCGCTTCGATTCAGGCCGGGAGAGCCACTCATAGTAGCCAGTGCTGGATACGGACATAACTCTGCACATAGCTGCAACACTGAAGCTCTCCTGGTAATCTCTGATGAATTTGAATCTCAGAGACTTTCTCTGGCAAAGAAGGCTGCCGCCTTTTTTAAAATAGAGTGCTCCTCTTTGAGTCTTGCCACTTCTTTACGTAAACGTTTCAGTTCGTCGTATATATGCTCATCACTTTTCTCTGACTTGCCAGATGCCTTAGGTCGATGATATTTGGCAATCCAAGTGTGCAGAGTGTTAGCGTTGACACCAAGATCTCTGGCCGTTTCAGTCACTGGTTGGTCGGATTCTACAGCCAGCTTCACGGCAGATTCCTTGAACTCTGCTGTATAAGTTTTTACTTTCTTTTCTGTCATCTGGACACACCTTTAGGGGCTTTGATATTACCCGCGTCTGTGTGTCCGGAAAACTATAACCACTTCACAATACTCCGGTAATCTTTTCTATGCCACTCCCCTAAGGAACAGTCCTTTAATAGCTTCCTGATTTAGAACTCGTTCTCCATTCATTCTGAGCCGGTGTTTGTTAACATAGTTGTCGCCTCAACTTAAGCGGCTTTACTTCGTTGCTCATCAGCACACCGTACGTAGGTTTGCCAAATAGACTGTGTCAACAGTGCTTGCTACTGACTGCTACCTCTAACCTTTCCTCAACAACAAGGCGCTGATGAAGGCGACAGATAGTGATCGTTTTTAGGTTGAAGGCTTTAGCTGCCGCTCATGGGTAAGCGGTGAGTGATTGTCATTCGTCATTCAGCACCTGTATCAGAAATAAATTTCTTGATACGGTCGCCCAAGAATTGAAATGATTGTTAACTGCCTCTCCTGCAAACCAACAACATGTTTTTCCTGATCATCGATCAGCAGAACATTGATGCCCTGAAAGCAAAAAAACACCCACCGTGCCGTTGGAGTCTGACAGGGTATTCGCTTCATGTCCGGGAAAAAACGACTCTGTTTCTTCAATTCAAGTCTGATTCGATGTTGAATGGCTGCGTAAACCATCAGGCTCAGTGTCATCACCATAAGCAGCGCTTCTATACGTTCCGGTTTTTTCAAAAACAGCGCCGAGACCATAAACTCCGGACTCTTCAGAAAACGAAAGCCTCGCTCAACCGACTGCTGTGATTTATCAGTACTCAGGGTAGAGGCAATACAGAATTTACCAGCTGCGCCAGAAGATGCCGCACCATGCGTTGGCTCTGGGGTTGTTGATGGTAAGTTTTCCGGTGCCTCTCCCCTCAGTACCTCTACAGAGCTTAGCGCATTCTTGTCCAGATCATTGGTCGCTAATACAAAGCATCCCAAGGTGGTTTCCGCAACTTCACGACAGTTAACAGCTAACCACGGATGTCCACTGACATAATACTCCATACTGTCTGGTTGACTGTCTTTCTCCGGACGCCCTGCTTTGGTATTGACGTTTATGACAACTCCATCGATTACTGTGATAGAGTTGTCAGGATAATAGAAAACTCTCCAGTTAACATTTGGAATAATGTATGAATACTAGTCTATATCTAAGTTTCCATTGCTTAACAGATTATTAATTATATTATTCTCAATTGAGTATCCGCCTACATCACTAACATCAACTCCCTCCAACCTTATTGTCTGAGTCACACTACCTCCGGCTGTAGAGCTTATGTCGATATCCATGTTGCCACCAGAAAACTGGAAGTTAAGGTATTGACCAAGGGTAGCTGAACTTTCACTTACTAGAAGGTCGCTGATATCTAATACATCACCACCACTACCGGTAGTGAAATCGGTGATTGTATCAACGGCGGGGGCTCCTGCGGTTCCTCCGTCAGCGATTTTCCATACAAAAGTATCGCTGCCATCTCCGCCAGTCATTGTATCGTTGCCACCTGCACCAAAGATAATATCGTCACCACCGTCATCACCGATGAGGGTGTTAGCTCCGCTGGTTCCTTCTATTTCAAGGTTATTGCTATCATTCGTGTTGTGTGATTCTATTAATGATATTCTATGACTCAGATTACTTGKACTCATATCGTCCGAGTCCATATGGTTATACATACCACCATCATCAGCAGGCATATCTAGCCACTCTCCATCTTGAACAGATTCAAGCTGTGTGTGAGCTAAATTTTTCTGTGCAGATGTATATGACCCTCCTCCACTATCAACTACCTCTCCTCCATTGGGACATAGCATAAACGCATCATCTATGGTGATGTAAGTTTCGCTACCAGATTTGGAAAAGGTAATATATTTTATAAATACGTGGTAATAAAGATCATATGGTCCTTGCGAACCTGAAAAGCTTGTCCCACTAGCCAGCATATACTGGGTAGGATCGTTAGGATTCTGAGAAAATCCATATATCGTTCCGCCGCCGCTATGAGTGAAGTTAATGTTACTAATGTGCTCAATCTCTAAATTGGTACTCCCTATACTCTGAAGATCACCATATGACCAAGTATCAAGGGTAAGGGGAGTACCTAAAGATTTTGACCCATAAGTGTCGGGCAAGTCTGTACTGCTGATTATTGTTGAATTTACTGCATCACTACGACCGTAAAGGGTAATCGACACGTTTTGTTGAACAAATCCTCCGTTACCGTCACTAAGCTGAACGGTGTAGACTTGTGTGCGTACTTGACCTGCAGCTAAATCGTCGAGGGCATTATCGCTTACTTCAAAGTTCCATGTGACGCGACCACTACCATCTCCTCCACTATTGTTAGATATGGTCGGGGTGAAAGTGCCTTTATAATCACTAGCTGAAGGCCAAGATGTTATAGTCTGATTACTGAGATCGACATCACCAAAATTGAAACTTCCTGTCTCTGTATGGTTGAAATCATGTTCATTAGAATGCCCATCAGTAAGTTCTGTAATTGCCCCGTTGACATCGATGATGGAAGTTATAGTGGGCGCATCATTCACTGACGACACATTGAACACGATAGATTGGGCTGCACTATCTACAATACCGTCATTGACCGTAAACTGTAAATTAGCATAGGAGGTGCCATGAGCATTAGTATTCGGTTGATACGTAAGGTTGCCAAGTTGACTGTGTGCGATGGTTTGGTTGAGACTGACTAATGCGCCAGAGAGCCTCAAGGTACCAGTCGGTAATTGAGTAATAGTAATCGATTGCAGGGTATCCCCCGTATCAACATCACTAAAATTAAAGTCTGCGGCATTGAATGTATAACTGGAATCTTCATTAATAGTTTTAGTGGTGCTTATTGATGTCGGAGCATCATTTACCGGAATGACATTGAATGTCATGGTTTGCAACTCACTGCTCAATGCTCCATCACTGACGCTGAACTGCAGGTCCGCATAGTTATTCCCGTTGGCATTGCTGGCCGGTAAAAATGAAAGATTGCCGATATCTGAAAATGCGATAACCTTACCGGCGGTGACTGCAGCACCATTCAGAGTCAGTGTGCCAGCGGTGGGAATTTGAGCAATGGTAATGGACTGAAGTGTGTCATCACTATCTACATCACTAAAACCAAAGTCTGCTGCCTGGAATGTGTAACTGGTATCTTCATTAATAGTTTTAGTATTGTCTATTGCTGTGGGTGCATCGTTAGTACCGGTCAGGGTGATGACAATGTCCTGATCCACGCTACCACCTGCGCCGTCGGATACAGTGACCGTGTAGGTTTGCGTGAGGGTTTGACCGGCGGCGAGATAATCAATGTCACCATCAGACACCTCAAAATCCCAATCGACTTGACCGGTAATGTTATTAATACTTGGACTCAGGTTTCCTCGATAATCACTGCCATTAGCACTGACGCTGATAAAGTGGCTATCAGTAATATCCTGATCAGTGATCACAAAGCTACCGGATTCAACATGTACTGTGACATTTTCGCCACTGCCACCGTCGGTTATTTCCGTGATTGCACCGGTAACGTCGATGATTGAGCTAATTATTGGTGCATCGTTGGTGCCGGTGAGGGTGATAACAATATCCTGATCAACAGTACCACCCACGCCATCTGAAACCGTCACGGTATAAGTCTGGTTCAGTGTCTGCCCTTCCGCCAGATAATCAAGGTCGCCATCATTTACCTCAAAGTTCCAGTCAATTCTGCCGCTGCCATTACCAAAGGTGTCATCGCCAATATCGACACTGAAGCTGCCTAGGTAGTCAGTTTCTGCCGCCGCAAATTCAACAGACTGAGTGTTTCTATGGTCATCCGTCGTGATGGTAAAGCTGCCATTGTCAGTCAGGCTTGAAGTTCCCTCTTCGGAGACGTTATCGCTAAGCTCTGTAATGGCTCCATCGACATCAGTGGTTTCATCCACAATCGTTGCATCATCAGGCCCTGAGGCTTCGGTGATATTCAGTGTGAAGGTTTTGGTTTCACTTTCAAGAGAGCCGTCACTGACAGAGAAGTCAAAAGTGTCCTGAGCGTCTTCATCGATACGTGGTGGAATATACGTCAGTATATCAATATTATCCGGGTCAATACGTTCACCGACTCTGGCTAACCGGTCATTGACTTTTAACTCACCACTGCCCGGTAATGATTTGATGACAATAGCTGCAAAGTTGGCACCTGAATCAACATCATTAAAGGCAAAATCACTGCTTGAAAACCGATGAATTCGAGTTTCAACAATATCTTCTGTACGCGCCTCTGTTTCTGGAGCATCGTTAACATTGCGAACCCCAACCCGTATATAGTTAGTGGATTCACTGAACTCACCATTTTCTTCCTCCGCCCGAGCTCTTACAGTTGGGCGGAACCAGTCAACATAATTATCGGGAAGGCTGATCTGAATCTGGGTTAAATCCCARTCGGTGATTTCTGCTGARGTGTTTTCTTCTGTTACGGTGAAYGAATTGCTTCCATCAGAAACAACAGAGCCTACTGGATTACCATCAATAAATACGGAAAGCGTTTCTGAACCATCGGTATCCACCAGTTCAGAAGAAATGTCCATTTGGAAGGTGCCGCCTTCATCGATTTGCAGTACCTCATTGGCGATGACGTTCATTCTAACGGTACCGGTCGTTGTATTGGTGCCGTCGCTTATTGTGTAGGTAAAAGAATCAACACCACTGTAATCCTCATTGGGCGTGTAGGTGAAGGTGCCATCGCCATTGTTTTCTACAGTGCCGTTTTCGGGTTGGGTAAAGCTTTCAATGGTGAGGGTTTCGTTCTGTGGGTCTACAGCATCGGCGAGAACATTGGTGGTTACATACTCACCTTCGGTTTGATTCATTTCCAGATCGTAGTTTTCTACTGCGGGTGCCCAGTTGCTGGGTGCCATGTCAAGCCTGAAGGTCGTTTCAGAGTTCTGGTTCATTACACCAATGCGACCGTCATTCAGAGGTTCATTGAAGTCATAGGAAACTCGAACTTCGCCATCAGAAATCAAACGGGCAATGCTACCTTCAACCGACAATGTTATTGGAACAAAAGTGTCTTTTGGGATGCTGCCAGGTGTTGATGCCCGTCCAATACTTGCGCCATTAACAACTTCTTCAATAGCCCATATCGCATTGTTTACACGGGCATAAACGACTTTGTAATTATTCTCGTCCTGATAATCAAAAACGATACCACCATTAAAGCTATAATGGCCTTCTCGATCGTGTGGGTTGACCTCTGCATTAAGTTCGAAGTTTTCATCCAGACTGCCTTTAAAATCAACCAGAGCAATAGGTTTATTTGCAGAACTGCCAATGGAGTCAATATGTAATTCTTTACCAGTTATCTCCCAGCCATAATCATCAGGCTCAACCCCATGGGGTGTGCCATCAAATACATCCGTCCGGAAGTCAAAATCATCTACATCGGTGTAATTAATGGTTGCCGTATTTCCTTCGCCATCCACATCAATGGTAATAGTATTTGTGCCATGGTTGATCGTGACCTGATCTCCCCGATAGCTGCTCAGGTCAATAGTGTTGTTACCGGCACCACCGTTTACGGTGTAACTCTCTCCAGCCTGCAGCTCATTAAAGGTGAATACATCGTTGTAAGCTGAGCCGGTGACTTCGGTCACGTCCCAGGCATTGGTGTCTACTTCACCGCCGATGGTTTGCAGATTTTGGCTGGTGATATCGAAAATGACACCACTGGGCGCATCCGAGAAGTCTGCGGTTTCCTGCGGTACGATAGGGTCACTGGTGTCAAAAGCTTTAAGGAGCACCCTTGGACCATCAGCTACGGCAGTAATGGCCAGCGTCATGTTGGCTGTGGCTGTTTCGGTGCCATCTGAGACAGTGTACTCAATAACCGCATCGGTGCCGCTCTCATTATAATTGGGTCGGAACGTCCAGGTGCCATCGTCGTTTTCAATGATGTCACCGGTATTATTGGTCACCTGCAGTGATGTTACTGTGAGGTCATCGCCGTCTAGATCGGTGGCATTTTCCAGAAGTTCTTCCGACGTAATGATTCGGCTCTGATCTTCCTGAATCGTATCGCTGAAGTTACTGGCTTCCGGGCCATCATTGACAGCGGTTACCGTCAGGTTTACCTGACTCGACGTGCTGAGGCTGGCATCGGTGATATCAAAACCCAGTTCCAGTTCGCCATTGAAATTGGTACTGGGAGTAATGGTAAAAGAGCCATCGTCGTTTTCAGTGATGGTGGCGGATTCGTCGGAAGTGCTGAGGTTGGTGGCTGTCAGTGAATCATTTTCAGGGTCTGAAGCATTCGCCAGTAGTTGTTCCTGAGTCAGGGTGATGCTGTTGTCCTCGGCGACGTTCGCGGTAATCGGATCGCCTGCCACCGGTGCCGTGTTTTGAGCAGCCGCCATCTCCGTGCCATTGGCCGTCACACTGACCGGGTTGTCTATGGTGCTGGCGCCCCCCATGCGAGCCACCAGATTGCTGTCTGAAAAATCACCCCCACCCGTACTGTCAACATAAACCGCATCCTCCGTAATCAACAGGTAGTTGGGCATCTCTTCTTCAGTGACGCCTTCGGGGATCAGAGCACTGATATCGAATCGATCCTGCTCATCCTCGGTGGAGGTGAAGTCCCAGATAATATCCACAGCACCGTCATCTGACAGTACAAAGGTGTCATCGCCAGCACCACCGATCATAAAGTCACGACCAACGCCGCCTTCAATCCGGTCATCGTCAGTACCACCATCCAAGTAGTCCCGGCCTTCGCCCCCGATCAAGGTGTCTTCACCTGCATCGCCAATCAGTACCGCTCTCTGGGTGCCTGATGCGTCTCGCTCACCCGCATCAATCAGATGGTGCCCCCAGGTGCCCTGGCCTTCCTGATAGCCGGAAGCATCAATCGTGTCGTTACTTTCACCGCCAAAAACAAACTCGACACTGTTTTCCTGCATGTTGAAGGTGGTGTCCTGACCTGCTTCTGTCTCCATTCTGACCCGGTCATAACCCTCACCACCATCAATCACGCCTTCACTGATATCTGCAAAATCCACGTACAGCTCATCGTTACCGGTGCCACCGTACAGTTGGTCAGCGCTGCTCGTCGTGCCCAGGGCATCACCGTCCAGAATGTCATCACCACCCCCACCCCGGATCTCATAACTGCCATCACCGCCTTTCAGAACTTCGTCCTCGTCATCCCCTTCAATGACCAAATTTTCATCCCGGTTGAATAACAGCTCGGAGCCACTCGGCATTATCAGGCGAACCTGGCTGTCCAGCTCACTGCTAGCACCAAAATGAGCCAGCTGGTTTTCAAGATTGAACTCCCGGGTGCCATTCACATCCACGAAGACGCCGTTGTCGGTGATCATCAGGTAATCGCGGAGATTGGACTCGGTCGCACTCTCGGGCAGGATCTGCTCAAGATTCAGAATGTCTCGATGGGATTCAATGCTGGTAAAGTCAGCGAGGATGTCGTATTTCAAATCCTCATTGGTGGAGGCTTCCAACGTCATGATGAATTCATCAGAGCCTTCCCCGCCGTACATAACGTTGCGGCCATCACCACCGAACAGACGGTCATCACCATCACCACCGTCCAGGAACGCGTTATCGTCATTCGCTCTGAGCGTATCGTTACCGGCACGCCCATAAAGGCTTACCCGGTCACTGCTGTCACTGGCCACACTGGATGCATCCAGCTCTTCATCGCCCTGACCACCAAAGGCCTGGCGCAGGTTCTGGGTATCCAGCCGCAGCTGAAACACTTCGCCATCTTTACTGTTCAGAAACCCCCGGGTGGAATTGGTGAACATGCGCTCATTCATGATTTCATCAGAGAGCGGCGTAGCAGAAGCGTCTGCCCAGTTAAAATCCAGAGTGGTGCTGTCATCCACGGTAATACGCACCACTTCGCCCAGTTCTGACTGCTTATCAAAAGCCGCAATTTGTGTGTTTGACGTGAACCGACCATTGCCCGTGGTATCAATATAAACACCTCGCTCAGAGATCTTCACAAAGCTGGCAATATTCTCCTCAGTAACGCCGGACACAATCTCACTGATGTCCAGAACATCCTGTTCGGTATCGTTATTGGTAAACCGCAACACATCGACACTGGACAGATCATCCATGACATAAATGTCATTGCCCGCCCCTCCGAGGTAGTAATCAACGCCCGCTCCGCCGGACAACGTATCACTACCCGCACCACCGGTGATGCGATCACTGGCATCGGAGCCGTTCAATGCATTATCACCGTCTGTTCCGGTCACCGGACTGGTGGTCATGAGCGGATCATCACTATTCACAGTGCGATCAAACTGAATCGTACCGACACCGGCCACATGTACCGAGATGATATTACCGAAATTAGAATTGGCAGCAGAAAAGCGGGCGACCTGAGAGTCCGCCGTGAAATTACCCCGACCGGTGGAATCGATATAGACACCTGTGCTGGTGACTTTGAGAAAATCCTGAAGGTTGCTGCTGGATGCCCGGTCTGGCAGCACATCAGTTACATCAAGAATGTCCTGCTGCTCATCGTTGGAGACAAAATAGAGGGTATCAATATTGCCATCATTGCCGAGGATATAGCGATCATTGCCGGCACCACCGTCGTAGGTATCTGCACCGGCGCCACCTTTTAGGACATCATTGCCATCCTGACCGTTAAGAACATCATCGCCTTCCTGTCCGGCAATGTAATCCGCGCCGGAAGTGCCGTCGAGATTATCGTTGGCACTGGTGCCATTTACGCTATTGCGTCCATTCATTGGTTATGTCTCCCTTTGGGCTCCCGGTGATCATGGGCGTAAATTAAGCAGATATAGATAATGATAAGGGTAGTAGAGGCTTATTGGTGATGACTGGGGAATGCACGGGCTGCATGGGATGTCAAATGATACGCAGACCGTGGATCTGGATTGAGAAGATGAAGTAACTCTATGAAATCATGATGATAATCACACCGAAAATGTCAGTGAACTGTTTATTAGGTTAAATCTTTATATTCATCGCAAGATTAATCCATTTATCGAATTAGTGGATTTATGATGATTTGGTATTGAAAGGATAAACGCTCCTGATAATCAGTCGATTAACAGTCAGATGACAATTTATAGCGTATTCAAATGAATAGCTGGCTCAACAGTCTGACGGGTAATTGACTTAAATGATTCCTAACTTCAGAAAATATTTACTTCCCTTGCTAGTCTGCAGCCCAACTGCATGGGGTATGAGTTTGCAGGAGGCCGTTAATCTGGCAATTGCCAGCAATCCGATTACCAAAACGCTGGAGGTAGATGCCCGTATTGGTGAGGCTCGATTGCAACAGGTGCGAGGAGACCTTCACCCACAGATTGGAATCAGCTTTGAGAAAGGCACTTATGAAACCAGCAATGATGATGGTAATAATGATCAAGGCTGGACTGGTAATCATAAAAGCAAGCTGGAGCTTCGCCAGTTGGTTTATGACTTTCACCAGACGGGCTATCGCATAGATTCAGCTGCCGCCACTGTTCGCGCCAGAGAGTTCAGTTATCAAGAAGGAGAGCAGAGACTGGCATTGCTGGTAGCCAGAGCGTATCTGGAAATTTTACGCCTCGACGAAATGTTGACACTGCTGGATGAGAATACAACGGTGTATAAAAAGTTACTGGATACCATGAAGCAGCGGGAAGCCGCTGGCGCGTCTTCCTATTCGGAAGTTAAGCAGGTGGCGGCATTATTGGAAGCAACCAAGAAAGATCGAATTAGTTATGTCGCTGACCGGGAGTTTGCGGTTGAAGCATTTACGTTGGCGGTGGGGCAGCCCCCTGAAGATCTTAACGCGTCCGGTTTCACAAAGTTGGTGGTCAATGTAGAGGAAGACGCTCTTTTAGAAAGAGCCCAAAGTATTTACTACGGGCTTTTGGTTAAGAATGAAGAAGTAGACGCAGCCAGAGCAACGCTGAATTCGAGTCGCCGGGATTTATATCCAACATTAACGCTTGAAGGAAGTTGGACTCGTCAGGAATCACTGCAAACCAGAGATAAAGAAGCTATTGAAAATAAAGTTTGGGTTGAAGAGGCTCAGGTAAAGTTTGTATTGACCTATGACCTTTGGGATGGAAGCAAAGCTCGAAGCAAAAAAGCAGAAAGTTCACTGTTATTGAACCGATCAGAATATCAGCGCGATGAGTATATTAAAAATCTTAAAAAAGACATCCGGGCTGAGTGGAGCAATATGAAACGGTTTGGAGCAGAACGAGAATCGAATGCTGAGTATTTAAAAGTCAGTAAAGAAGTCGTTGGTCTTTATCGAAAAGAGTTTGAATTGGGGCAGAAAAGTCTTTTGGATATTTCAACCGCTCAGAGAGATCACCATCGGGCAAAGATGGATGATGTACGAATTTCTTATGATTACTACAACAGCGTATTGAGCCTGTTGCTCTATCAAAACGCTGTCATTAAAAAGATTCAACAACTATAAAAAATGGGGAAACAAGTGACAGGACTGACAGAGTATATTCGGGTTAAACCGCCCGGCATTATCGGTAATTATCTGCGCAGAATGATCGTGATATTGGTAGCCGTCATTTTGTTGTTAATGATTAATTACAGCATTCTGTTCGATGTGTTTCAGACGAATATATTGCTCAACCTGGCCATAGGTGGGGCTTTTAGCCTTGGCACTTATCTTTGCTTTCGGAACATATACCGGCTCAGGGCAGACTTTAAAGCCTTGCGCGATATTGATCACTTCCTGTTTGAAAGTCTCGATATGGAAGGCCTTCGTGCTTACCAGGAGAAAACCTATCTCACCTCAGAGTTACTCTACAGCCTACAGAAAAACCTGAATAAATATGAATCTTCTGGCGAAGCGGTCAATCGCATTCTCCCCTCTGTTGCCAGAAGCTTATTCAACATTGTGAATAATGGTTTGTCTGAACGTCGCTCGATCATGAGCTATTTCAGTAATTTATTACTGTACCTTGGTCTTTTAGGGACATTTATAGGCTTGTTTTCAACGGTCAGCTCGATCAACAGTTTGATTGGTTATCTTGCATCCGGCCTATCGGGTGATGAAGATTTAACCAAAATGCTGGTCATACTGATTCAAAGCCTGGAAGAACCACTGGATGGCATGGGCGTGGCTTTCGGTACCTCTCTGGCCGGTTTGTGTTCTTCGGTTATTCTTGGTGCGCTGGCCATGAATGTGAACAAAGCGGGAACGGTGTTTGGCAACAATTATTCGAACTGGCTGTTTGAATTCGCCATCTCTGCTAGTGAGGAATTGAAAGAACGCCAGGCCAATGGCGACCCTCTTGGCGGTGGTTATTCTTCAGGCAACGGCAACAATGGCGCGGTTGTGAATGTGGATTTGGACAGCCTGAAACATGCGCTGCGCCAGCTGGTGGATATTTCTGGTAATCAGCTCTCCAGAACGGAAGCCATTGCTACCTCCCTTGCGGACCAGTTTGATGCGATGCATGAAACACTTCGGCAGCAGAACTCAAAACACATTATGCAGCAGCTGGTGGATATTTCGGGCACCCAGCTCACCAGAATGGACGCCATTGCAACGACCCAGGGAGAGCAGTTGGATGCGATCAACGAGAACCTTAGCGAGCAGAACGTAAAGCACATTCTGCAACAGTTGTTGGATGTGGCAGGTTCTCAGCTCGCCAGAACCGAAGCGATTGCGAACAGTCAGTCGAATCAGTTAGAAGCAATACAGGACACACTTCGCCAGCAAAAGGTAGAAAGCTATTTGATGGCTCTGCAATCTCAGTTGGAGCGCATGTCTGCGACATCTGAAAAAGCTGCAAATAGCCTTGATGAGCAATCAACACTGCTTGGGCAGCAGCTGGTTGAAAGCCAGCAGGAACATGAGAAGTGTGAAGCTCACCGCACGTTATCAACCTCACAGAAAAGCGACGATTTACGTTTACAGGCGTTACTCCAGTCGCAATCAGCAGAAGGTAACCAAACACTGCAGTCTATTTTGAAACAGGTAGAAGGTATGCCTGAAATGATGGGCTCTGATGTCAAAGAACAGATGAAAGCGGTAGCGGAAGAGTTGGAGTTATCACTGCTAAAACGCATCACGCGCTTTATCAAACGTTATGTCCGCCATGTCAGCCGGCTGGTTCAAAAAGATCAGTCCAGGAAAATGGATAAGCTGGAAAAACGACTTCAGGACAATGAAACTCAAATCAAACAGGAGATGGAAGTTCAGTTAGAAGAATCTTACAACCGAAACAATGCATTAACGGTGAAAGTGTTCCGAGCTCTTCATCGTATTCATCGGTTATTAGTGAGAAAGCAAAAATAATCAGTCACCGGATTTTTGGCCAGACATTCTGGCCAGAATCTCATCTCTTGGCCCATCCGCAATAATCCTTCCACCATCCATCAGTATGATTCTATCTACCAGTCGCAGCAGGCTGGCACGGTGGGTAATCAACAAAAAGATATGTTTCTTTTTCAGGAATTTGGGGAATTTTTTGCACAACAAAGATTCATTTACATTGTCGAAACTGCTGGTGGGTTCATCGAGAATAATTAATTCTCCGTCATGAAGCAGTGCTCTCGCCAGCGATAAAGCCTGTTGTTGCCCGGCGGACAAATTGAGCCCCCGCTCACTGACAGGGTGATCGAACCCAAGTGGGCAGGTTTCAATAAAGGCACTCAAACCCACCAGATCACAAACCTTCTCAATTTGCTTATTGGATGCAGAGACCTTGCCCATCAATAGATTGCTTCGGACAGTGCCGGCAAACACCGTAGGCTGCTGGCGGGCAACGCCAAGGTGTTTTCGGTAGTCTTTCAGATCGACATGCATTAGCGAGTGTTTACTGATTTTTATATCCCCTGCACTGGGCAGAAGATTGGCTTGAAGCAGGTCAATCAGAGTACTTTTGCCACAGCCCGATGCGCCTAGTAACGCAATGCGCTCGCCAGGCTTAATCTGAAAGTTAAGATTACTGAGTGCTAAGTTCTGGGCACCAGGATATTGAAACGACAGATTTTCGATTTTCAGGCCACTGCGTAAACTTTTCACTGGGTGGAGCTCTTTGGCATGCTCTTCATCAACCATCTCCTCATCCAGCCGGTGGCTGAACAGTGCCCGGATTTGCTGCAATGACTGGCGAGCATGACTAATACGATTTAATGCCATAGACAGATTCGCCATGGGTGCAATGGCTCGGCTACCCAGAATAATACAGGCAAATAAGCTGCCCGGCGGCAAACTGCCTTCATGAATCAACAGTACGCCGGTCACCAGCATGCCAAACACCACAGCCTGAGTAGAACTGGCGACCAGGGATGTGAGCAATGCACTGGCGGATTTACTGTTGAACTCCCGGCTGGTGGCCGCAGTGACCAGCACTCGCCAGCGGGCGAGCACCTGACTTCTCGAATCCATCGACCGGATGGTATCTATGCCGCGAATGGTTTCATGGAGAAATACATTTTTATCCTGATTGCTTTGGCTACTGATCGCTGATTTTTCCTGAGACAGCTTAAAGCTGAATAGCGACATGGGAATCAGCAGTATCGCAATGATCAAAGGCACCCAGACCAGAGGGCCGCCGATAATTGAAATCGCAACGCAAAATAAAAAGAAGAAAGGAATATCCAGCACGGCTAAGAGCACGCTGCTGGAAATGCTCTCTTTCACCCGAGCGAAGTCCTGAATCACCTGAGCAATTTTGGCGGGAGGCGCCGTTAATTCATGGCTCTCTTGATGAAGAATTTCTTTTAATAGGCTGGCTTCCGATTGCTGGGCAATGGCGCGACAGGCATCGTCCAGAAAATAGCTCCGCAGCCAGCGCAACAGAAAATCCAGAATCAGCACAATCACCATGCCAATGCTTACGGACAGCAATGTATCCATCGCCTGACCGGGCAATACTTTATCAAATACAAAGTGGGTGAAAATCGGTAACCCAAGGGTGAGCAGGTTGATCATCAAGGTCGCCAGCAGCACCTGAGAATACTGAGGCCAGAGGCGAACCGCCTGATTTCGCAGCCATTGTTTAAACTTGGGTTTGTTTCTCTCTATAGGATCTCTTTCCAGCTGGTGGATAACGCCGGAATAGTCTGCCTGTAACTTTTCTTCGTGGATCCAGCGTTGCTCCCCTTCCGGAGTCATCACCAGAAACTCTTCCCCTTTACGCTCCATCACCACATGAAACAGCTTCCCTTTTAATTGAATCAGACAGGGAAAATGTCGGTCATTCATCACGCCAAACGGTAGGGTATAGCGTTTGTGCTGCCAGCCACGATTTTTTGCGAGGTCAGAAAGGTGTTTAACATCAAGAGGTTGGTCCGCTGCTGTGCGAGCGTAGTCGTGAGGAAGGTCGACACCCTGTAGCCGAAAAAGCACCATGACAGCCAATTCAAGATTGCCGGGGGTGGGTTCTGTTTGGGTGTCTGGTTGCATAAGTCATCCGTTGACTTGTGGCGGGTTGCTTTAGTACTCCTTTTTAAAAGCGCCTTTTATAATTAAAGCATGTTTTTTGCGGTAATATTCCAAGCTGGAAATCTATTTGAATGGTGTTGAATGAGAACACAAGTGTTTAAAGTGCTTATGTGCATGTCAGTTAATAGGTGGTGCGTATCGAATTGAAACCGGAAGCTTCGAATATGCCCTCCCATGCAAAGCATGGGAGCGAGGTGTGATTAGACGAAATAGATACCTATACCAGAACCGTCAACATTGGTTAGATCTACATCGTTGCCTGTATCTGTATCATTATTAAGAGTCGTCACAGTCGATAAGTTATACATAGTGCCATCGATAGTTATGGTGTCAGTACTATCTAAGTTGATTGTCAGGTCATTAGAGTCATCAGTCATTGCCTCTTTGTTGGCCGTAGATATTGTAATGTCATCTGAGGTGTTTCCATTATTTCGGAAATCAAGAGTTTCGATATTGTCAATTAAATCAGCAAAACCATCCAAATCACCCACGCCATCAAAATTGAAAGAACCGCTGGTGTCGATATTAACGGTGTCATTACCAGCCCCACCATCTATATGGCCTGATGCACCGACATCAATAAGATCCTGAAGTACATTGATGCTGGCAGATCCGCCATCAACTGTTGTGTAAGTTGAATCAACATTACTGGTCGTGAAAGTATCGTCATAATCAGAGCCAATTACTTTCTCTACTGAATACATTCCTTCCCTGTCACCCTGACCATTATTTCGAATTTTGTTCGCGCCAATATAAGTCCAATCTACTTCAATACCACCTACAGAATAATCGTTACCTGTTAAATAATCCGTACCTGACACCAAATCACTGTAATCAACGGTATCGAAACCGCCTTCACCAATGGCAGCGTTTCTATCCAGCTCATCACCACCAATAAAAGTGTCTACGCCAGTGCCACCAAAGAACGTATCATTACCTGCTCCACCTTCAAGGCGGTCATAACCATCCTGGCTGTCCGTATCAGTGGAGCCATCGTTATAACCGCCATATAGGGTGTCATCACCATCCCCTCCGTAAAGACGATCATGGCCATCACCGCCAGTCAGAGAATCGTCACCATCAAGGCCGTAAAAGGTGTTGCCATTACTATCATCACCCGTCATCGTATCGTTGTAATTACTTCCATGAATGGTCTCAATACTGGTTAAAGTTGAATTATCGCTACCATGAGCCACATTCCATGAAATTCCTGGCCTGGTAACTGTGACACCTTCAGAGCCTGAACCCGGAGTAAACCACTCAAAAGTCACAGTATCCAGGCCAGTCCAGCCATTGATTTCATCACTACCGCCCTGTCCGCTGAACGTGTCATTCCCTACGCCACCATAGAGTATATTTGCACTACTGTTACCAGTCAGTGTGTCGTCGCCATCAGTTCCAGTCAGATTCTCTATATTGCGAAGGGTGTCAGTGTATTGGTCTGAATCAATGGTGTAGGTGGCTATAAGCTCACTAGAGCTATCGGTTTCATCGCTTAGTCTTACTTCAACCCCATCGGGTACTGTGGTCATTTGGCTGAAATCAACGGTATCTCCATCACCATCAATATCGTGCGCACCACCATCGAGGATATTATTGAATGCGCCACCGATAAGAATATCGTCCCCTGTCGTGCCGATAACCCCTTCAATACTAATCCATGTGTCGCCGGTGGCTATTGCTGCGTCAGAGTCGTTGTGATCGGTTATCGTGATGCTGGAAGTACTGTCCATCTTGAAGGTGTAGCCATTATCCAGATAGGAGTAGTCCGCTACATCCGCACCTTCGCCGCCATTTAGAGTGTCTGTACCTGCGCCAGCCTGAAGAGTGTCGTCACCATCACCGCCACCCAGTGTATCATCACCGTCACCGCCTCGAAGAATGTCATCACCGGCATTACCCTGGAGATCATTTGCAATAGCGCTACCGATAATAGTGTCATTATTGGCTGTACCAATAATATTTTCTATTCCGTACAGCGTATCTTTTTCCTCTCCTGAATCACCAGTGCGGTTATTATCGTTATCATCAAAAACAGTATTGGCGCTTAGATCAGCAACAATGGTTGTTCCATATTCACTGTAATCAACTACGTCACCAGTACTATCATCGATGGAGGCATCTCCGCCATAGTAAGTATTACTGCCCGCGCTAGCTATGAATGTATCGTCACCTCCATCGCCATAAACTCTATCGGTTCCATCGCCGCCATTTAGCGTATCTGCTCCACCGGCACCTGAGAGGACATTGTCTTCATCGTTACCGGTTAACGAGTCGTCGTAATCACTACCGGTAAGGTTTTCAATATTTGAGAAAGTATCACTTGAGGCATTGCCGTCAAATGTGTACGAAGAAGTACCAAAGTTTAGATTTGCAGTTACGCCAGTAGTAATTTCAGTGCGATTAAAGCTGACGGTGTCTGTTCCATCACCCCCATCAAAATCATTATTCTGACTGTTGCCACTGAAAGTGTCGTCGTGTCGAGAGCCAATGATTTGTTCGATATTGGTTAACTCATCACGGCTTCCTGTTCCATCATTCAATACTTCGGTTGTCGCATCATTGAGTTGTATCACAACACCTGTATCGCCTACTTCTAAGGCAGAGTAATCAGCGGTATCAATACCAGTTCCGCCATCCATGCTGTCAGCACCGGCACCACCGATAAGGGTATCATTTTCACTGCCGCCATTGATGGTATCGTCGCCAGCGCCACCAGAAAGAGTGTCTTCCCCGGTATCACCGAGTAAGGTGTCATTTCCTGCCATACCATTAATTATGTCATTACCGGCTTGGCCGCTCAGGATGTTATTGAGGTTATTACCTGTCAGGTTGTCAGCTACTCTTGAACCAGTCAGGTTTTCAATATCTATTAATGTGTCGGAACTTCCGGTATGGCTTGCGGTTCCGCCTGTGCTGAGACCACCATTAGTGCTATCAGCTAGTTCTGCAGTAACGCTGACATTCAGATCGCTGTAATCAGCCGTATCATTGCCGTCACCGCCATCAAGCTCATCGGTACCATTGGTGCCTATCAGTCGGTCATCACCATCAGCACCTTCAAGAACGTTGTTACCACTGCTGCCCGTTAAGGTGTCATTCAGGCTACTACCGGTTAGGTTTTCAATTTCAGTGAAGGTGTCGGTAACCGTTGCTTCAGTGCCCGCATTATCATATCGGTATGAAGCCTGGCCAGTGGTCAGACTGGCGGTAACGCCTTGATCTCCATCAGTAGAAGAGTCGCTATCTACAATATTGGTGTTGTCGAAAATAATAGTGTCGTCACCACCATTTCCTTCAAACTCATTACTGCTGGAGGTGACACGGAAGGTATCATCATTATTGGAGCCAATAAAATTCTCGATAGAAATGAGTGTATCGGTATTACTGGAGTCATCTACTACAGAGAGATTTGTGCCACTGTATCGAACTTCGATGCCGTTGGTCTGGCCAGAGTAGTCCGCAGCATCGTGGCCTTCGCCACCGTTAAGTGTGTCAGTGCCACTACCCCCGATTAAAGTGTCATTACCTGCGCCACCGTTAAGAATATCATCTCCCGCAGCCCCTGAGATGCGATCGTCACCATCTAAACCGGTAAGAGTATTAGCTGAGCCGTTACCAGTAATAGTGTCGTCAAGGTTGGTTCCGGTGAGGTTTTCGATATTGAGTAGTGTATCGTCAGCCCGGCCTCCAATGGTGACTGAACCGTCCAATGTAGCTACCAGCTGCTCATTTTCGCCACTGTAATCAACAGTGTCACCTGTGCCACCCTGACCATCAAGAATGTCTGCACCTGCTCCACCGTGGAGAGTGTCGTTTCCTTCGCCGCCATAAAGCTTATCGTCGCCATCACCGCCTCTCAAAACATTGTCTTGATTATCTCCCGTAATGTCATCGTCGAATTCAGTGCCAGTAACATTTTCGATATTCGTTAGAGTGTCTGAGTCGCCATATCCATCAGTTGCAGTTCCAGTGGCTAGGTTTACAGTCACGCCGGAAGTGACATTACCATTTTCACTTCCGGAGTAATCAACAGTATCAGTTCCTGACTCACCATTGATGTCATCAATCCCTGACCCGCCTTTGATGACATCATCACCAGCACCGGCATTAACAGTGTCATTTCCAACACCGGCATCTATAGTGTCGTTGCCATTGCCACCAGTGATGTTATCTTTGTTGTGCTGAAGGTTAAAAATAAGAATGTCTTTACCTTCATCGTTTTGCTCCTGAATCGTGTCATTGGGGTCAATAGGAGCAGCATAAGCAGGTGCGCGATACACAAAATTGTTTTCTTCCCCGCCTGCGGTGAAAGTTATATCAAAAACCAAGCCAAAATCCGGGAAGGGGAAAGAACCACCGCCGGTTGGATGGGTGATATAAAAACTGTTGCTGGGTATATCCCAGTATGGGAGGTTGACACTGTCATCGGTGTCATCAGTAACTTCATCAGCAGCAGACGTTTCAACGTCTACAGTGCCGACATCACCTTCTGTTATTAGCCATACTTCCCAGCCATCAGGAAGTCCATAAAGCTTAATAGACGTGTCTGCTGCTGAGGTGTTACTAGCTACGCCATTAAAATCCACATCGATTCTGCGAGTGATTGAATTTTCAGAAAAAAAGCGAGGGTTGTCTGCAACAATAGTTGCAGGATCAGCCCCTGTGTGTGTTATCTGCTCATCAGCTAGTTGAGTTGCAAGAGAGTCGTCACTTATTGATGCTGAAGAGCCGCCACCACCACTATAGTTGTCACCGTTGACAGATTTTCCAATATTCAGGAGTTTGATAGAAAAGTTACCAAAAGTAGGAGCTGGTGTTTCAGTATCTTCTGGTAATCCCTCAAACGGGTCTTCAGGTGGTTGTACTGTTGGTTTAACGGCATTTTCAATATCTACTTGTTCGCTGGTAACGTTGCCCTCCTGATTATCTGTGTTGTCGTTTTTTTCATCTTCTTTAGCGCTCTCTGCAGCCTCCTCCAGCTCCTTCTTCAGCTTGGAAGACACTTTTGATTGCTTCTGAGAGTCCATCTCTTCCTTAAGCTCAGCCATAGCTTCAGAGAACTCATCACTGAACGTTGGTTCACTCTCTGTATTTTGTTCGGCATCTGATTGCGCCGGTGCACTTTCCGCCTTTTCCTGGGCGTTTTGCTTGGCATTTTCATCAGGGTTATCAGGCTGCTGCTCTGAACTCTGTGAACGGTAAGTCGATTGCTCCTGAGACTCAGAATCCATTGTGATGGCCCGGTCTTTATCGGGCATCAAATGTTCGACTTCTGCGGATTCCTGATAATTAGCCTGGGCAATGAACTGATCGCCGGTGATGACTTCACCATTGGCAAATTTGATCTCTAAGGGTTGCCCGGAAGCGGTCACCATACCCGCCATCAACAGGGTTTGTTCCGATCCGTCGGGGAGTGTGATGATGAAGTCTGGCCCGCGCACCTCAAGCTTTACATCAGCTGGTGAGCCTTCAATCAGGTATTCACCGCTCGGAGCGGCCATGGTGACCGAAGATGAATCACCGGAGGATTGCGCAGAGGTATTCCGCGTTGATGAATAAGGGGTCTCGTTCGCTGTTGAACTAGAGCGATCGTCCATGACAACTCCTGAACTTCTGTCGTAACAGTAAGATGATGCTTTTCCTGAACGGCTTCTGAACCCATTACAAAAGTTCGAAATACAGGTAATAACTTATTGAAAAAGTATAGGCATCCACGAAATGAGCACCACACGGTATTCAGATTAGCGCATGGATAACGGGTATGAGCGGCAGTAAGCTGGAGGAATGTTCCTCCAGCGGTGATCAGGGCTGCTTTAAGGCTTCAATAAACTGACGGGAGTGGTTGATAGAGGTCTGCATGTCTTTGATCAAACGATCAATATCTGACTTGATGGTGTTGAATTCGCCTTTAAGCGCACTGATGGCCCGGGCATTCAGGTTGTGTTTGAGATAGAGCACCTGATCTTGAAAGGCATTTAACACAGGCTGCATCCGCTTTTCGGACTTATCGAGGCTGACTATCATGCGCTGATACTGGCGTTTGGTATCTTGCAGCTTTTGAGCACTGGCTCTACGCAGGCTGGCGCTGGTGTAGAGATCTAATTCTTCCTGCCATTCATCGAACAGAGCGTCGGATACATCTTTAACACTGGAAATCCGGCTGCCAACGTTCTCTGCGGCTGACAGGCTGTCTTCATATTCGGAGTTCAGTTGATTGTAAGCCGTCTCGAGATCGCCGCCATCGAAGTTAATAACGCTTTGGAACTGTTCAAGGGCACTTTTGAATTGTTCCTGAGCGTCTTCCTGGGCGGTTTGTGTGTCCTCAATGCGATCCACCATGATATCCCGTTTGTGGATACCGACCTTTTCCATGGCGCTGTAATAAGTGCTCTGGCAGCCAGCGGTCAGCAGAGACAAAGCCAGAATACATGCCAGCTTCCAGTTAAAGGCTGAAAATGTGATGTTCATAGGCGGTCTTTATTCTCTATGGCCTTAATGAGCTCTTCGTTACGCTTATCCGCCAGATGGGTGTGCACCACAAATAGTGCATGAACAATGCCTGGCAAAATACCCAGAATCCACAGAATAATATTCAAGATGACTTGAAAAGGTTTGCCGCACAATAAAACCGCTAAAGGCGGTAAGATGATGGCCAAAAAATAGCGCATAAAGATTACCTGTGATGTGAGGTAGGTCGAACCAGTATTCGTGCTGTAAACGTTATGCTAAATGCTTTGTGTGATCAATGACCGTAACGAACAATGCCAGAGGCTTAGCGCTGATGAATACTCACAAGCAACGGCCATTATTGTCGATAGGTTGATAGTCAGACACAAAAATAAGTGGGTGCTGCGAGAAAATGAGAATCGTCGCTTTGGATATCGTACGGTTTTTTGCCGCCCTATCGGTCGTTCTTTATCATCTTGTCTCAAGGCCAGAATCTGACGCCTATCCGTTATTATCTGAAGTAACCCAATACGGTTATTTAGGTGTGCCTCTCTTTTTTATGATCAGTGGCTTCGTTATTGTTTTCTCGGCCATGAATCGGAGCGCGATGGCGTTCGCTTTATCAAGGTTTATGCGTCTGTATCCAACGCTCTGGGTTGGTGTGGTTTTCACTGTTTTTGTTACATGTATGTTCGCAGATAATAGCTACTCATTCAGCCATGTAATGTCGAACTTAACGTTGCTTCAGAATTCCTTAGGGTTTGATGATATTGATGGTATTTACTGGACGCTAAAAGCAGAACTTAAATTTTATCTGTGTATTTTTCTGCTCATACAATTCAAACTCGACTTTAGATTTCCCATAAAACGGAAGTTTGGTCAGATTGCATAATTTCAAAATAAACAACATCGACGAACTATTTTTTCAGGCTCGCTTATATTCGGTTTTTTTGTCTGAAAGCCTTTGGTTATACGGCTTTGCCCTTATCACAAACTAACTGGTCGGTCAGCCTATCAAAATCGAACTCATATTTTTGCCAATATCGGTTCCAACCCTCGCGAATTGGGAACCGGGGAATAATTTTTGAGAGCGCAGTTCTCATCATGCCAGCGGTCGTAGTGTCCTGATCTCGCCAGGGTAAACTCGAGATACTCAGGCATGCTTGATTTTTACAGACGGTCAGCAGTTGCAATAATGCATAGGCTGCCATTTTCAAATGCATCCATCGAAGAACCGATCTCAACTTTTGCTGCCACAGGTGGCGACAGCCGAAAGCGTGTTTGAGCTGATTGAACATCGGCTCAATTGGCCATCGCTTTCTGTAGCCTCGTAGAACGTCTAATCCTTCATGCTCTATATTGGTTGAGATGAATATCCTGCTTTCGGTTAACCCTTTGTCATTTTCAAAACGGCTCCAAACGACTCGCACCTCCCGGCCTTTGAGGAATTTGGCACGACAAATCATGGTTCGATAACGTATTGTACGATGCTTGCCGTACAACCATACGATAGCCTTGTGCTCCGATAATTTCTCCACTTCATCTGCCGTCATTTTGGTGCCGTATTTTCTGGGTCGTCCTCGTTTCTTTTTGAGGAGCTCCACCGGCTGTGCATATAGGGCACGATTCCTGGGTATTTGACCAATAACCTCTATACCCATTGCWAGAGTGGGTTCTATAGTGGGTTCTATCAAGGTTGCATTCATAAACCAACAGTCAGCAACCAGACGTAGCACTCTACCCCTTACTTCTTCTCGCACCACCTTGAGCATGGCAACAGCAATTTTCAGTTTACTGGTGTTTCCTGAAGCCGGCGCTGGAAATGAGATGATTGGAATAGCGGTAAATATTTCGTCTGCCGMTCGTTCAAAAATCACGGCAAGAGAGACCCAGCACTGCCCCCAGATSTACGTCGGACGGTTACGTTTTTTACTGTGCTGATGATGGGTTCGACAAGCCGGGGCTTTATCTGAGTATCGTTCGATAACCCAATCATCAAGTGCGAGAGTGATCGGCTCATCTGTTGGGGCTTTTGARCAYACMAGTCGGATCAAACGACACGCCAARTGTTTCCATCGCCACTTACCGTGTGAGATCCAGTGATGATAGCTACTCCAGACGCATTGATAGTCGATGGACAATAGTGCCTGTGTAACAAAACCKTCCCCTGAAAGCATGCAACCAAAGAGCAGTTCGCAGAACGTTGGTACTGCAGTTGGTGATAGCGCTCTGGCTAGAAAGGTTGTATAAAAAGCGAGCTCCCGGAGGATTGTTCGATGATCTGAAGTGAGCATGGCAGCCATCTCAAACTTGGTGGTTGGGGATGGTTGCTTTTTAGCTGATTATTCGATTGCTGTTGAACTATTGTGCTTTGAGAACTCTAAAGTCGAGCACCGCTAAAGAAACACGTTTTATCATTATTTAAATAACGGCATAAAAGCAGTGATGTTATTTTACTGCTCGTTCTTCTTCATGCTGTTTTTGCATGACTCGACCATTTTAAGCATTTCACACCGGACTGCCCCGGGAAGATGATTCTCCCAAGAACAAATTTCAATCCGGAGCATAGAGATGTTGGGGATTCTTGGGGGAATGGGGCCGTTGGCCACCGTGGATTTCATGCAAAAAGTGGTGGCGCTGAGTCAGGCGGCAACGGATCAGAATCACATGCCGATTCTGGTGCATAACGTGCCGCAGATTCCAGATCGCAGTGCCTGCATTTTGCACGGCGGAGAAGATCCTTTTCCAGCACTGCTGAAAGGATTAAAGCGTCTGGAGCAGGCAGGTGCAACCTGTATTGTTATCCCCTGTAATACCGCCCATTACTGGTTTGATGCTTTGCAGGCAGAAACCTCTGTGAAGATGATCAGCATTATTGACGTCGTTTGTCGTGAAATTCTGCAGCGAGGCATTATTCAAACCGGGCTGATGGCGACTAACGCCACCGTGGCTGCCGGCCTTTATAAGAAACGCATTCGCAGCATGGGCGGGCGTTGCATTAATCCTGAAGCGCTTATCCAGCAACAGCTTATGACCTCAATTTATGACGTCAAAGCAGGCCGATTGAATCAAGGTTCGCAAGGGATGGAAGAGGTTTTCAACCATCTGGTGGGAGCCGGTGCAGAGGCCGTTATTCTCGGATGCACTGAAATCCCTATTGGCCTTGCCAAGATTGCCCGAGAGAACCCCGAGCTTTGCATCGACGCCACTGAGCTACTGGCGAAAGCCTGTGTGGATTGGTACTACACCGATCACGACAACCACTTCCAGGGCGACTTCGAACAACACGCTGCCTGATCGATATGGCTGAATTCAGGGTTCGAATGAACCTTTTGGGGGGAAAGATGTTTTTGCTGATAAAAAATGCCGAGCTGTATACGCCTGAGTATCTCGGTAAAAAAGACCTGTTGATCTGCAGTGGCAAAATTGTTGCCATCGAAGATCAGATTGATCGACTTGCAAACGTTGAATGTCGTGTTTTAAATCTGGATGGTTCAATAGTCGGCCCTGGCCTTATAGATCAGCACGTTCATCTGATTGGAGGTGGCGGCGAAGGTGGTTATGCAACACGTGTCCCTCAGTTGATGTTTTCAGATCTGGTGAAAGCAGGGTTAACCTCGGTTGTTGGTATTCTTGGTACCGACGGTATTACCCGTTCTCCCAAAGATTTATACGCGAAAGTAAAAGCTCTGGAGATTGAAGGCCTCAACGCTTTTATGCATACAGGTTCATACGAAGTGCCAACCCGAACCATCACCGGCTCAATTCGCGACGACATGGTGTATGTGGATAAAGTGCTGGGTGTGAAGGTTGCATTGGCAGACCACCGTTGTTCATTTCCATCGACTGAAGTACTGGCACAAATGGTTTCGGATATTCGCATCGGTGGCATGGTGTCTGGTAAAAAAGGCATTCTTCACATCCACATGGGCGATTTGCCCAACCCAATGGCACAGATCAATCAGCTGACGGCCATGGGGCTGCCAATTCATCACTTCTCACCAACGCACATCAATCGCAACGAAGCCATTTTTGAAGAGGCCATCGATTTTGCTAAACGGGGCGGTCATATTGATCTGACATCGGGTGGTTCATGGCTGGAAAATATTGCACCCAGAATCCGTCACGCGCTGTCCAACGGTGTTCCCCTAAGCCAAATGACCATCAGTTCCGATGGCAATGGCAGCATGCCAAAGTTTAATGAGAAAGGAGAAATGGTCGGCGTAACCGCCGCCAATGTGGATTCAAACCTGAAAAGCATTCCAAACCTGTTGGATGCTGATCTGAACATGACCAATATCTTTTCCCTCCTTTCCACGAATGTGGCAGACTCAGTCGGCCTTGCAAAGGGCAGAATAGCGGTGGGTTGTGATGCGGATTTTACGGCATTTTCCCACTCCGCACTGAGCCGGCATGATGTGGAATTAAGTCATGTGATTTCCCGAGGGCAGGTGTTGATGTCAGAAGGAGAAATATTGGTTCAGGGCACGTTTGAATAGCGTTATGCCTGGACTAAATGGCCTGAATGAATCTGGAAACCAAATGGCTGGAAGACTTTCTAGCCCTCGCGGAATTGCGTAACTTCTCTCGAGCTGCGCAGTTTCGCAACGTTACTCAACCGGCCTTCAGCCGCCGAATACGAAGCCTGGAACAATCGCTGGGTGTTGAGCTGATTGACCGTGCAACGACACCTCTTACCCTAACGCCAGAAGGCCGACTGTTTCGCACAACGGCCAGAAACCTGCTCCGGCAAATGGAAGATGGCCTTCATCAGCTTAAAGGCCAGAGTGGCTTTGGTCCGCAGCCGTTGGATTTTGCCGCGGCACATTCTCTATCCGTCACGCTTCTACCCGAGTTGATTCAAGCCATGAGTCATGAAGGGCAAATGCTGAGAAGTCGGGTAGAAAGTATTGATGTGGATTTGGCAGTAGAGGCATTGCAGGAAGGGCGCTGTGACTTTCTTCTTGCCTTTAATATAGAAGCTTTGATGCAGCCGCCATTTCTGAGCCTGTCTTTGGGGAAAACTGAGTTAAGACCTGTTTGTGCTCCCGATGCTGGTGGCCAGCCGCGGTTTCAGCTCACGCAGTCAGCCCCGATTCCAATATTGGGGTACAGCCCGGATGCCTTTATGGGGCGGCAGGTGAATGGAATACTGCGAGCGTTGGAAGACTCTCCAACATTCCAGCCGGTGATGGAATCTTCATTGACGAACTTATTAAAAGTCATGGCACTCAATGGCAGTGGTATTGCCTGGTTACCGGGCTACGCCATTGTTGATGAGTTAAGAAGTGGGCAGCTGGTGGATGTGGTCAGCCCAGAAAAGCGTGATATTTATTGGGGCGAGGTCGAGATCAAACTGTACCGCAACGACATCAGGCTGCACGCGGGCGCAGAGCAATTCTGGTCAGCACTTCGGAAAAAGTGTCAGCAAGGTTGGGTGTTAACACCGGATGAACGATTGATGTGAGACTATCCCGCAATGTTGACATTCGTGATAGAGTTTCTCGCTGATTCTGTAATTGATGAGCAGATGTACCAATGACTGAGAAAATGGAAAAGCCGGAGAGTAAAGAAGAGGCCGGCGACGGTTTTTTTCCTATCGACGAGCACGAAGAAGAAGTAATTGAAGAGGGACAGCCTATTCGGCGCAAGGGAATCTACCTGCTGCCCAACCTCTTTACTACCGGCAACCTGTTTGGTGGTTTTTACGCCATCATCGCGGCCCAGGCGGGCAACTTTGGTATGGCCTGTGTGGCCGTATTTGTTGCAATGATTCTGGATGGCCTCGATGGGCGAGTCGCCAGAATGACCAACACCATGAGCAAATTTGGCGAACAGTACGATAGCCTGGCCGATATGGTCACCTTCGGTGTTGCGCCGGCCTTGGTGGCATTTAGCTGGGCGCTCCACGATCTTGGCAAGTTTGGCTGGATGGTTGCCTTTATCTATACAGCTTGTGCTGCGCTTCGTCTTGCCCGCTTTAATGCACAGATTGAAACCACCGACAGCAACTACTTTACTGGGTTGGCCAGTCCGGCTGCAGCAGCACTGGTGATTGGTCTGGTGTGGGCATTGAGCGATTTGGGCTTTAATGGCGAATCCACCAGTGTGGCGTTATTGGCAGCATTAATTACCGGCGGTGCGGGTATTTTGATGGTGAGTAATATTCGTTACCAGAGCTTCAAGAAGATTGATCTCCGGGGGCGGGTGCACTTTATCTTCCTGCTGGCCATTGTTCTGGCGTTTGCTGTGGTCTTTATGGATCCGCCAAGAACACTATTGATGATCTTCCTCGCCTATGCCTGTTCAGGACCTGTTACTGCGATTTTCCGTTTGGGTGGAGAGCCTGGCAAGTAGTTGTAAAAAAGCCACCGGTTGGTTTCAACGGGTGGCTTTGGCAATGTAGCCAGTTTTTTACTTAGTCGAAGACGTTATCTTCATTTCCACCTTTAGTAACCACTACAAACGAAGAGCCATCACTAGCAGTACTGGCACGCCTGCTGAATGATTCTGGAGGTAGATCATAGCCCGATATAGAAGACCTGGTCGAACCCGGTATAGAAACCAGTTCAAAATCACTGGCCTCTGACGTTAGCGATTGTCGAGGCGATGCACTTGTGGTCTCACGACTGGTATCTTCTGGAACAGCAGTTGAGTCGTCGTCATTTCCTGATTTAGGCGTACGATAGTTTTTCATTATCTTTTCTAAATCTGACAATGAAGGATCAAAAGATGAGATGAGCTCATCATCTCCTCCTTCATCAGGAAGAGGGTGGTTATCTATCTCGGTTTTTAAATCAGATAATGAAAGATCAAGTTTAGCTGGAGCAGGGAAGTCATCTTCTTCCAGCGGAGATGCAGTTGGCACAACCGCTGGTTTCTTCGTAAGATCTTTCATTTCCGTGCCATAGTTTTCTGCAGCCTTGCGCTGCCTCACTGGCTTACTGAAGGAGTCGGTGAAGTTAAAGAGCAGGCCGGCTCCAATAACAGGTCCAAGAATGGTTGGGCTAAGAGCCATGAATCCTGCATTAGAGGCGTATCCTCCAATTTTCGCGGCTACTTTTGCGGCTTTGATGGAGTAATCGTTGATAGATTTGTGCTGAACTTCCTTATGTGTCAGCTTGCCATAGCATTTTTTCGCACCAACAATTACAGCACCTGCTGCGGCACCAACGGCTCGTCCTAAGGCAAAACCAACTACTTTACCGGGAAGCTTGGTGAAATAGGCGATCCCTTGAGAGAGCCTTTTTAATCCAAGCCCAATACTCTTGCCAAGCTTGGCAGCTTTAATTGAATAGCTATCGATAGATTTTGCCTTGAACTTGGTATAAAGCAAGGCATCAGAAGCATCGGCTAGTAGGGTTAATGGAGTGGCTACGACAGCACCTACAGCTCTACCGGCATAATAACCGGCATTCTCTGGTAGCTTACTGATTTGTTGCGCTACAGATTTTGCAGCATTTTGAATGGACTGACCTAGTTGGGCGGTGGCTGTCATTATGAAATTCTCCTTGAAATCATGTAATGGCATCAAAATTCATTTTTGATGCCATGATTCTTCCATGCATGGCGGGGGGGGAGCACTAACAAGAGCGTTAGAATGCATAACATTCTGTATTGAAGGCATTGTGTAAAAACGTGTACAGAAGCTTGTGACCAGAGAATGGGCTTGGCAGTATGAAATAAGAAATATAAAAAACGCCGCATTCAACAGCTTGTGGCGCATAAAGGATGTTTATGCTGCTGATAAATAAGAAAAAATCTTCGGCTCTTGGCAGTGAGATAACTCCGAAAAAGGTTTACCAAGAGCGTAGGCGTTTTATCAAGCAATCAGCCTGGTTAGCGGCTGCTGGCGCAGGGCTTGTGTTATCTGGATGCTCTCAGGAGGGGTGTGCCGTTAGTGAGCCCATTGATAAAAAAACCGATCGACCTAAGCAAGGGGTAAAAGAGCAATTACAAGCTAAGAAGGGCAAATATGGGGCAGCTGAGTCATTAACACCTTATGAAGATGTAACCACCTATAACAACTTTTATGAGTTTGGCACAGGCAAGGGCGATCCTGCGAGAAATGCGCATACCTTAATAACCGATCCTTGGAGTGTTGTGATAGAAGGTGAGGTGGCTAAACCTGGCCGCTACAATCTGGAAGACATTCTTAAGCCTCATACGATGGAAGAGCGCATCTACCGTCTGCGCTGTGTTGAAGCGTGGTCCATGGTTATTCCCTGGATAGGAATACCGCTTGCCGACATCCTGAAACAGTTTGAACCTACGTCCAGAGCTCGCTATGTAGAATTCACGACGCTTTATGATCCGGAGCAAATGTCGGGACAAAGGGCGCGGTTTGGTGCTCTTGACTGGCCTTATGTTGAAGCTCTGAGAATAGATGAAGCGATGAACCCATTAACCTTAATGGCAACAGGCTTATATGGAGAAGTGCTGCCTAATCAAAACGGTGCGCCATTCCGTTTGGTGGTGCCATGGAAATACGGCTTCAAAAGTATCAAATCCATCGTCAAAATCCGGCTGACAGAACAAAAGCCCGCAACCACGTGGGAATCATCGGCACCTCAAGAGTATGGCTTTTATGCCAATGTTAACCCCGAGGTAGACCATCCTCGCTGGAGCCAGAAAAATGAACGACGCTTGCCCGGCACTTTATTGTCGCCCAATCGAATAGAGACACACATGTTCAATGGTTATGAGGAGGAAGTCGCGCATCTATATAAAGGTATGGATCTCAGCAAATACTATTGAAGGAATTACCAATGACGATTATTGCCAAAGTCAAACTGCTGGTTTTTCCGTTAAGCTTGTACCCGCTGGTGGATTTGATCTTCAAAGCGATAAACAACAAGCTCGGGCCTGATCCAGCAACCGCACTGACCCATGGCCTGGGTGAATGGGCTCTGATCTTTTTATTGCTTTCACTGGCAGTGACGCCTGTACGACAGCTGACAGGCATAAATAAGGTAATACGATTCAGGCGAATGCTTGGCCTGTTTGCTTTATTTTATGCATCTCTACATCTAATCGCCTATCTAGCGTTCATGTTAGCTTGGCAATGGGAGACGCTCCTTGAAGATCTGTATAAGCGGTCTTACATCATTGTTGGTGCATTTGCGCTATCAATATTAATTGTATTAGGGCTGACTTCGACAAAAGGCATGATGAAAAGGCTAGGAGCCTGTCGGACTTAGAACAACTTTTGAGTATAATACCCGCAAGATCGTAAAAGACAGCCAGCCAATGAACAAATGGACTTTCAGACCCATTGACCGAGACATCCCTGACTTTTTTCCTGCCACTGTTCAGGATTATCTGCCAGAGGTGCATCTTGCTCGCTTTGTTGTAGAGGTGGTTGAGCAGCTAGACCTC
>NZ_LUTV01000004.1:272944-285444 GCF_001646945.1 Endozoicomonas ascidiicola | reverse complement strand
GGTATCAGAAGTGCGAATGCTGACATGAGTAACGACAAGGGGAGTGAGAAGCTCCCCCGCCGGAAGACCAAGGGTTCCTGCGCAACGTTAATCGGCGCAGGGTGAGTCGGCCCCTAAGGTGAGGTCGAAAGACGTAATCGATGGGAAACAGGTCAATATTCCTGTACCCCTTTTGACTGCGACGGAGTGACGGAGAAGGCTAGGTCAGCGCGGCGTTGGTTGTCCGCGTTTAAGATCGTAGGCTGGGGACCCAGGCAAATCCGGGTCCTCAAGGCCGAGAATTGATGACGAGGTTCTACGGAACTGAAGTGATTGATGCCATGCTTCCAGGAAAAACTTCTAAGCTTCAGGTCAAAAGGGACCGTACCCCAAACCGACACAGGTGGTCAGGTAGAGAATACCAAGGCGCTTGAGAGAACTCGGGTGAAGGAACTAGGCAAAATGGCACCGTAACTTCGGGAGAAGGTGCGCCGGCTTTGGTGATCGGACTTGCTCCGTAAGCTGAGGCTGGTCGAAGATACCAGGTGGCTGCGACTGTTTATTAAAAACACAGCACTGTGCAAACACGAAAGTGGACGTATACGGTGTGACGCCTGCCCGGTGCCGGAAGGTTAATTGATGGGGTTATCTCACCTCCAGATTGCTTTTGCTGCAAGGCAAATGATGGAGCGAGCGAAGGAGTTTACATAAAAGTAAATGACTGARYGWGCGRARWCRTTTAACGCAGACAGCGAGAGCAATGTGGTGGTGAGAGAAGCTCTTGATCGAAGCCCCGGTAAACGGCGGCCGTAACTATAACGGTCCTAAGGTAGCGAAATTCCTTGTCGGGTAAGTTCCGACCTGCACGAATGGCGTAACGATGGCCACGCTGTCTCCACCCGAGACTCAGTGAAATTGAAATCGCTGTTAAGATGCAGCGTATCCGCGGCTAGACGGAAAGACCCCGTGAACCTTTACTATAGCTTCACAGTGGATTTTGATGTTGCTTGTGTAGGATAGGTGGGAGGCTTTGAAGCGWKGACGCYAGTTMDYGTGGAGYCAAYCTTGAAATACCACCCTGGCAATATTGGAGTTCTAACCCAGGTCCTGAAACGGGATCGGGGACATTGTGTGGTGGGTAGTTTGACTGGGGCGGTCTCCTCCCAAAGAGTAACGGAGGAGCACGAAGGTTGGCTAAGTACGGTCGGACATCGTACGGTTAGTGTAATGGCACAAGCCAGCTTGACTGCGAGAGGTACATCTCGAGCAGGTACGAAAGTAGGTCATAGTGATCCGGTGGTTCTGAATGGAAGGGCCATCGCTCAACGGATAAAAGGTACTCCGGGGATAACAGGCTGATACCGCCCAAGAGTTCACATCGACGGCGGTGTTTGGCACCTCGATGTCGGCTCATCACATCCTGGGGCTGAAGCCGGTCCCAAGGGTATGGCTGTTCGCCATTTAAAGTGGTACGCGAGCTGGGTTTAGAACGTCGTGAGACAGTTCGGTCCCTATCTGCCGTGGACGTTGGAAGTTTGAGAAGAGCTGCTCCTAGTACGAGAGGACCGGAGTGGACGGACCACTGGTGTTCGGGTTGTGTCGCCAGACGCATTGCCCGGTAGCTATGTTCGGACGGGATAACCGCTGAAAGCATCTAAGCGGGAAGCCCCCTTCAAGATGAGACTTCCCTGGGCACTAGATGCCCCTGAAGAGCCGTTAAAGACTATGACGTTGATAGGTTGGGTGTGTAAGTGCTGTGAGGCATTGAGCTAACCAATACTAATGACTCGTGCGGCTTGACCATATAACGCCAAAGCGATTTGAGACGTAGACCGCGGTCCGTTGACCGTAGTCCGCAAAGCCATACGCAGCACTAGCAATTGCTCCTCGGTAACTGCTCCATGCGTTACCCTAATTACCTACATCCTTGTAGGCATGCATTGCTAGCATACATGCCATCCGTGGCAATAAGAGTGTTTAGCAAGAACAAGATTCAGCTTAAGACAGGATTCCAGGTTAACGGTGAGCTGCATTTTCGGACTACGGAAAGCGGATTACGGTTAACGAAAGGTTACGCCTGGCGACCATAGAAAGTTAGAACCACCTGATCCCATCCCGAACTCAGCAGTGAAATGACTTATCGCCGATGGTAGTGTGGGGCTTCCCCATGTGAGAGTAGGTCATCGTCAGGCACTAAATTACCCTTGAGTTCGCTCAAGGTTGTGAAAACCCCGAGCACTTCGTGTTCGGGGTTTTTGCTATGTGACCTATTAAATTTAAACCAGTTTCAAACTGGAAAAGCCAAGCCCGCAAATAGCCTGAAGACCCCAATAGCCAAGCTCAGTAACATCGCCCAGCCAAAGTTCTTAATTTCGAATCCATCAATAAGCTTGCTCGCCATAATCAGAATCAGAGCATTGATTACCCACGTAAACAAACCCAGTGTTAACACGTTAATGGGTAACGTTAAGATAAGAAGTACAGGCTTTACAATCAGATTCAGGCAAGTCACGACCATAGCAACCAAGATTGCAACCTGATAGCTACTAATCTCTACTCCCGATAGCATTCTGGAAGAAAAAAAGATAATGAAACCGGAAATACCCAGAATGAATAACTGGAGGATAATGAATAAAAGGATGTCCATCAGAAAACTCTATCAGCTGAAAGCATGATAAAGTTTAGCTAGCGATACATGATATGCCTGAAAACCTACTTTGAATGATTTAACGCAGATATTGTTTCATCAAGAGCGGATTGTAACGGAAGTATAAGAGAAGCAGCTTTATCAAGATTACTGGCTTTTCCTTCCTTTTCAATGTCAGCTGCGATGGTGGCCAACCGCGTTGCTCCAAGATTACTACTGCTCGACTTTAATGTGTGAGCGGCTCTTACCAAGACATCGAGATCAGCGTCTTTTGATGAAGATAAAATATCCGATGCTAGCTTGGGGGCATCCTCCTTATAACTGTCAACTAACATTGAGAAGTCATCTTCCATCAGTTCTTTCAGTGATGTCAGTACCGCCTGATCAATGACAGGCTCTTGCTCATCATCACCGATCAGTTCAGAGGCACTTCGGGTTGCCAGTGAGTCAGTGGATGACTCCATATTATTTGTAGTTTCCGATGCAGTTTGAACTAACCACTTTTCGAGCTGGGATTTTAAAAGTCCAATCTTAACCGGCTTGCTTATGTAATCATCCATGCCTGCAGCAATGCACTTTTCCCGGTCTTCGGTCATTGCATTAGCCGTCATCGCAACAATGGGTGTACGGGGGAGTTGCTGATCTCTTTCACGTTGCCTGATGACGCCGGTGGCTTCATAACCACTCATCTCAGGCATTTGGCAGTCCATAAGAATAATGTCGTATGCATAACTACCACTCATGTTAACGGCGATTTTTCCGTCCTCGGCCAGAGCAATATTATTCAGCCCCAGCTTCTTTAACATGCTGATAGCGACTTTTTGATTCACCACGTTATCTTCGACCAGTAATACCTTAATATCATCAGAAAAGATGGGTCGTTCTTCTACAGGCTTAATGCTTCTGTCCTCCGGTGATTGATGATAGTGCATCACCTGCATGGTGGTATCTAATAGTCGTGCCTGACGAAAGGGTTTACTCAGGCAGGCAGAAATACCAACATCTTGAAGCTCTGCCTGAGAAAGCAAACCTGTAGAACTCAACATAATACGACGAACTGATTTTAACTGGCTGTCATCTTCAATCAGCTTGGACAATGTCAGACCATCCATTTCCGGCATATCCATGTCGAGAAAGAGCAGCTCAAATGGTTGCTCATTGGTTGCCGCTTCTTTTAATTGTTCCAGTGCTGAGGTAGCGCTGTTGGCTTCACTGTGATCAAGCCCCCAGGAAGTAAGATAGTGCTTAAGGATTTCACGGTTGGTCTTGTTGTCATCAACAACCAGAGCCTTCATGCCATCGAGCACGTGATACACCTGTGACTTCTGAACCTTGCGGGTTTTGGATATATCCATATCCAATGAAAAACTGAATGCGGAGCCTTCACCCTGCGTGCTGGTTACATTCATCTCTCCACTCATTAATTCAACTAACTGTTTTGAAATAGTCAGTCCCAGTCCGGTACCTCCAAACTTCCGGGTTGTGCTTCCATCCGCCTGTGTGAATTCATTAAACAGTGTCGAAATTTTGTCCTCGGCTATACCAATACCAGTGTCTTCTACTGTGAAGTCCACCTGTGCTATAGATCGAGAGCGCTCTACCAGGTTCACTCTGACACTGATTTCACCTTCTGTTGTGAACTTAACGGCATTCCCGATAAGATTGGTTAAAATCTGCCGTAATCGAACCGGATCACCTTTTAATATGGGCGGGATATCCACGTCGATATAACAGCTGAGTTCAAGCCCTTTCTCTCTTGCTGTTCCTGCTAATAGTGCGCAAACATCTTCAACCACTTCACTGACGCTCACATCAATATGCTCAACAACCAACTTTCCTGCTTCAATTTTGGAAAAGTCGAGAATGTCATTAATGATGGAAAGCAGTGAGTTTGCTGATGAGTAGGCGGTATTCAAAAAATCCCTTTGCGATTTATCCAGAGAAGTGTCTTTCATCAGATCCAACATGCCGAGAACGCCATTCATCGGGGTGCGGATTTCATGGCTCATGTTGGCAAGAAAGGCGCTTTTGGCTTTGGCTGCATCAAGGGCTGATTCTTTGGTGTTGTTAAGCTCAGAGATATTATCCTTCAGCTCTCTATTTGCTTTTTTCAGCTCATGGGTTCGATCAGAAACCGTGGCTTCGAGGGTTTCCCGATGTTGTTGCAGCCGGTCATCCCGCTCTTTTATCTGCATCAGCATGTCATTGAAGCAATCATAAAGCTGCCCGATTTCATCGTTATCCAGCTTTTGAACATGGCGATCATATTGTTGGTATTCAGTGATCTCGTTGATAGTATCTGCCAAGTCAGTGATTGGGTTGGCCAGAAGTTTTTGTAAACGACCACTGAGAAAGGCAGCAAGAACCAATGAAATCAGCGCGGCAATAAGAATCAGAAATAGAATCTGGGTTAAGTGGAGGTAGAGCTCACTCAGGTTTGACTGGATATAGATGGCTCCAAGAAACTGGCCATCTAATGAAATAGGTCGGTAGACGTGTAATTTGCCTTGATCAAACAGTGTCACTGGCTGGGTGAGATCTTCAAGAGTAAACGCCCATGGCTGCTTTTTATCTTTGTAGTAGGCACCAATTTGCTGGCCGTTTTCACTTAACAGGTAAGCGGCTTCAATTTCCTCTGTTGTGGAAAAACCATTTAATAGTTCTTCAGCTGAGGCGCTGTCCTCGAACATTAAAGCCGCCTGAGCATTGGCGCCAACGACGTTGATCAATGTCTCCATTTTGTTGATCATAATCGTGCGTGAGTGCAGGTACTCGCTGACGCTCTGTACACTTAAGGTGACCAGCAAGACAGAATACGTCGTCATCAGCATCGCATAACGAAGTTTCTTTTTGATGGGCAGGTTCTTGAAAGTCACCATAGTGGTTAATCAACAATTTTTGCCAGTTTCATCAGTTGCGGGCTAATGGATAGCCCTGCATTACGAGTCGAGCCTTTACTGATGGCAAAACGGATTTTGCTGCCAGTTCTGAACAATTCAATGACGCCACCCTGAAAGGCGAAGTCATCATTGTCACTGATGGTCAGTACCGGCTTTTTCTGAAGTTTTTTCAGTACGGTAGCAACATCGATATTCTTTATGTTGTGGACATAAACCATATCGCAAAGCTTATCCAAAGGAGCTGCCGGCGCTTTATGAGTCACTGAGATGCGCCTGCCCATACTGAACTTATGATTAATTTTGGCAAGTTCGCTGTTAATGCCGCCACTCCCAATAACGCATAAGGCAAGTGTCTGCTTCTTAGCAGGCCAGGTAATGAATTTAGTCAGTTTGAAAACAATGGCAGCTTTTACCCTGTCTTCTTTCGTTGCCTCATTCGCTGCAGATATAGGTGCCCAAAAAACAGAGGCGAATGCCAATGCCAATAGTGGGCGAAGCAGGAGAGGGCGTTTAAATATCAACATGTCGTTTATCTCCCAATCCTGTTTAGTGTTTCCAGCGCAACTGAAGGTACCATGATGCTTCGACCTCCGTTGTTCCAAGACCACTGAAAATTTCATCGAACTCTTTGCGCTGAGTTTCGAATAGGTTCTGTCCTACGATTGAGAATTCAAGGTTGTCCTCAAAGGTTCTGGTCGCCTTTACATCTAAGGCCGTGTAGGCACCGACTTTTGCGTTGGTCATGTTGTCCATGTACCGAATCCAGGTATCTAATTGCCAGTGATTTGGCAAATTCATGCTGGAGCGAATATTGGCGCTATGTTGGGCGGGCAGGTCTTCTATGATTTGCTCATTCCGATCCAGAAAGCTATCTTCCTTATGGTGATGAGCATCAGTCTGAATGAAGCTGTAATTAAGTTGCAGTTTCCACCATGGGGTTGCCTGCCAGTCAGCAGTTACTTCAAGACCATAAGATGTTGCATCAATGCCATTAGAAAGTATGGTTGGAACCTGAGTGATTAGTCGTCCTTCTGACAGTGGATAAACGAGTCGTTGCGGATAATTTGAAGTATCTGGTGTTAGATCACGGATTGTGCAGCCAGCGCCATAATTCGTAGCTCCATCGAGACAGTTTGGCGCACTCACATAGGCCAGAATATCATCGTAGTGGTTAATAAATAGCGTAGAGTCGACTCTAAACTGATCCGTGAATGTTTCACGATAACCAAACTCGAGAGCAAGCAACTTCTCAGAGTCCAGTTCAGGGTTGCCTGCAATAGGAATGATGTAGTTTATACCGTCTGTTGGCTCAAGGTTAAATGTAACGCCTACAGTTTGTAACTCAGTTTCACTAAGAGAAGGTGTTTTTACAGCTCTGGAAACTGCAGACCAAAAGGTTCTATTTTCAGTCGGTGTCCATGTCAACCGCATATTTGGCTGATACTCGAAACCGGTAAAGTTGTTATGCTCGAAACGAGAACCAAATGTGAATACGGTATTATTTGCCATGGTTACATCGTGTTGAATGAAGGCACTATAGAGCTCGTTCACTTTTCGGTCACTGCCGTCCAACAGGTACATGTAATCAGTGCCTTCGACGCTATACCAGGTTGAGCGATAGCCAAGTCCCCAGATTAAAAAAAGATCTTTGGCGGGAACAAAGCTGTTTTGGTAGTCGAGAGCAAAATCATCACGTTTTTCAGTGATACGGTAATCAAAATTCTGATAGTTATCGTAGACCGCTCGCACGGAGTGATGGTTGTTTTTCCAATGAACCATCAGGTTGCCGCCTTTTTGATCTCGGCTTTTATCCGTTAGTAACTGTTCACCTTCTGCTGCTTCATTGGCATCAAAAATTTTCAGCGATGGTTGTGTTGAACCTTCATAAATATCTCCCTGAACCGTCCACTCTGAACTCCCGGTTGGCTGCCAGCTGGCTTTGAAACCAGAGCGGCGCATGTGCCAGTCATCGTCAGCATCGCTACCGTCAGCGTTGAGCATGCTATTCCGCTCAAACTGCTTGTAATAGGCTCTGTAGTAACCATCGTTACCAAATTGCCCGCCGTAACGGTATGCGCCAAAAAATCTTTCGTCTGAACCAAACCCTGTGGATAACAACCCACCCTGAGTATCGGCAGCGTGCTTGGTGATGATGTTGATCACACCATTTACGGCATTGGCGCCCCATAGCGCGGCACCCGGTCCTCGGATTACTTCGATGCGGGCAATGTCTTCCAGCATGGTGTCTTGAACATCCCAGTTCACGCCGGAGAAAAGGGGTGAATACACCGTTCTGCCATCAATCAATACCAACAGCTTATTAGCAAAGATATAGTTGAAGCCACGGGTACTGATCGACCAGGTGTTGTTATTCAATCGAGCTACCTGCATTCCGGGAACCATTCGCAAAGCTTCTGGAATGGAGGTGACTCCGGTTCTTCTTATGTCTTCATCGGAGATGACATAAACGGCAGCAGGCGAGTCTGTCAGACGTTGCTTTCTTTTGGATACCGAAGTGACATCGGGCACATCCAAAGAAATCAGCTCTTGAAGGCTGAGGTCTAATAATGAGTCATCAGATGGTGTTTCAGCAGAGATGGCAAAAGGCGCTACGGAAATAGCGCCGCTCAGCAGTAAAGGAAGATAGGTTCTTTTCAAGGCTCCACTCCATTGGAATTCCTGAAAGGATACGTACTGCTGAATCGTTCTTTCTATTAAGGTTCTTTTTAAAAACTAGCTGATAATCAACGTCGCAGTGGAACTTTTTGCAGACTTTCCTGCACAAGCTGCAAAAAAGCGGCAGCATCGACGATGCCTGCGCCACAACGGGATACTGTGCAGTTGCTATCGACAGGAAAAGCACGTGCTGACGCTTTGAGTAACGTTTCTCGTTCTGCAGGCGTTAGATCCGGGTTGATACCGACGCTTAAACCAATAAGACCAGCGACTTGTGGTGTTGCCATGCTGGTGCCCTGCAATTCTTTGTAAGAAGATTCTTCCGTGCTATTTAAGCCGGAATTGAACAGCGATAGAACACCATTGCCTTGAATCTTGGTTTCACCACCGGGTGCCATAATATCCACGTTATTGCCGTAGTTTGAGTACCAGGCTCGCTGAGCCAAACGATTTATGGCACCAACGACAATGACATTATCGCAGTTGGCGGGTGTCGTTAATGCAGCGTTACGTTGACTGTTGCCTGCCGCCACAACAATGGTGACACCGGTTGCCACAATCTCATTAATAGCATTCTGATAAGTTTGTGGGCAGGTTAAGGATGAGCTGCCAAGGCTAAGGTTTAAAACGCTCACAGGGTGTTTATTGATTGGCATGCCAAATACCGGCAGCCCAGCTGCCCACCGCATGGCCGCAGTGATATCTGAAGAATAACCACCACAGCGCCCGAGTACCCTCAACGGCAGAATGGAGGATTGCCAGAGTACGCCGGCAACACCATCGCTGTTGTTTCCAGAAGCACCAATCGTGCCCATCACATGGGTTCCATGCCAGCTGCTTTTGCGAGTATTAGTGGGGACTGGATTACCGTTGTTAGTGCCGCAGGCACCGGGCTGAAGAGAGTCGCCGGTGTCTAGTGGAGAGTTATCCCAGCCGTCACCGTCATTGGCCATCCATGGGTCTGAAATAAAGTCATAGCCTGGCAGTAACTGGTCATTAATATCATCGTGCTCGGTGAACCCTGTATCCGGTACGCCAATGGTAATGTCTTTGTTGCCTGTGGATATATCCCAGGCTGCCAGGAGATTGATGCCTGCTTGCTGCTCAAAAAAATGCCACTGCTCATTAAAAAGTGGGTCGTCTGGAACCATCATGGAGTGCATCAACAAGTCTGGTTCAGCAAAGGCCACCTGAGGATCTTTTTCAAGAGAGTCAGCCAGAATTTGCACGTCTTCAATATCAAGGTTGGCACCGATATCAAAAATTTCCCGTCGCTTGCCCGAAGCAACACCAAACCCACCTTCAGTGGTGCCCTGTTTGATAAAAGCGATAGCATTGGCTCTGGTAGGATTTTCTTTAAAATGAATAATGATTCGATCGGTTTTTTTGATATTTAAGCGAAAGCTGCCACTATCGGCCTGAGCAATAGAGATATCCATAAGCAGCAGGCTTATCAGGAGAAAAATAGAAAAACAGGGTGAGCCAAGAATATTCATGTCAATAATTTCATATTTTGTAATGAGCGACTTATTTGGCGAATTGATATTTAAAAAGTATGGTTGAATTCAGGAAGTGCTTCAAAAAATGGACAGAAAATGATTGATCAGATTCTAAATACCACCAGTCACCCGTTACTTATAGCCGTATTAATTGTTGTTGCGACATGGGTGCTGGAAGATGCTGCCATTATTTCGGCAGCGCTATTGAGTATTGATGGCTTTATCGGGCCACTGTTAGCATTTCTGGCGCTGTTTATTGGTATTTTTTCTGGGGATCTTGGTTTATATGGTCTTGGTCGTATGCTGGCAAAATGGCCTCTGTTAAGTCGTCAACTGAACCGCTGGTTTTCAGAAGAGAAAATAAGTAATGCGAATGAATGGCTGCGTCAGCGTATGGTTTATACCGTGCTGACGGTGAGGGTCATTCCCGGATTAAGGCTACCTTCCTATTTAGCTTGTGGGTATTTCAACTATTCATTTCAGTTGTTTGCCGGTTTAGTGTTGATGGCATCATTGGTGTGGACCGGGATTTTATTCTTTGCACTTTACTGGTTTGGCTCCATGTTTTGGTCTGAACTATCTGCTTACAAATGGTTTTTATTGCCTTTGTTTGTTTTGGGTATTGTTTTCCTTCATAAACGGATTCAGGTATCTCGATAAAGATTTTTTCTTCTGAATGCGGTAGCTTGATGACAATGGAATAATCACTGGAATTTGATATGGATACGTCATTTCACCGTCATCAGCCCTCAGATCAGGCGCTGTTCATAGAAAGAACTGCACAGGGAAAACCAGTTCACCCGGGTATGCCAAAGCTGGAGCTTGTTAAAAAACCGATCTCATTTTTTGAATTCTGGCCAGGTTATCTGTTTTATATTCCAGTTGCTATTCAATGGCTTTGGTTGGCTATTCGATACCGAGGGGTTGGCTTGCCATTGATCGCGAATCCCACCATTCCCTTAAGTGGAATGGTGGGAGAATCGAAAGCAGATATTTTCTCGCAAGCCACTGGTGAGGCAAAAGAAAAGATAGCCAACTGGGTGCTACTGGAAAACTGGCAAAGCTCAAAAGACGGTGCAAAGCGAGCCAGCGATTTAATATTAGAAAACGGTCTCGACTATCCATTAGTGGCAAAGCCGGACATTGGTTGCAGAGGCGCTGGTGTTCAGTTGATCCGAAGTCAGGATGAACTGCGCGCTTATGTTTCATCCTTTCCGAAAGATGGTCGCATTGTCTTTCAACAACTGGTGCCTTACGAGGCAGAAGCCGGTGTCTTCTATATTCGCTATCCTGGCGAGAAAAAAGGCACGATTATCTCAATCACGCTGAAATATTCACCGTATGTCATCGGTGACGGTAAACAGACTCTGGAAGGGCTCATCGAAAATGATCCCAGAGCAGGGCAGCTCAAGCATCTTTATCTGCCAAGGCATGCTGACCGGTTGCAGGATGTATTGCCTGCAGGGCAGCCATTTCGTTTGGCTTTTACCGGTAGTCACAGCAGAGGCTGTATCTTCAGAGATGGGCGACAGTTTATTTCTTCAGAAATGACCCAATCGTTTGACAGCGTCTGCGATGGTCTGACGGAATTTTACTACGGGCGGTTTGATATACGATTCAAAGATATAGAGTCTCTGATGAAAGGCAAAGACTACTTTATACTGGAAGTAAATGGAGCGAGCAGTGAAGCAGCACATATTTGGGATTGTCGGGGCTCTTTAACAGAAGCATTTAGAACGCTGTTTTTCCAGTATCGGACCTTGTTCAAGCTGGGTGCTATTAATCGTAAGCGCGGCTTCTCTGCCCAGTCACTTCGGCAGCTGGTTCAATCCTGGTGGCGTGAAAAGGCATTGGTAAAGCGGTATCCGAGCACAGAATAGCTAATAAGGAGAAGGATCTCATGAACAAGTGGTTGAAAATTATATCTCTATGGATCTTTGCCGTTGCAACCAATCTGGCGGCAAATGATCAGATTTACACCGGCTGGCTGAGTAAAAAAGCGGTCAGTGGTTACGATACCGTGGCCTTTTTTACAGAAGGACAGCCAGTAAAAGGCAATCCAAAATTTAAGTACTCTTATCTTGATGTGGAATGGTATTTCGCTTCTGAAAAGCATTTGAATCTCTTTAAGCAAAACCCAGAGAAATATATGCCTCAATACGGTGGTTTTTGCGCCTGGGCGGTGGCTGCGAAAAAATATCGAGCACCTGGCGATCCTAAGTATTGGAAAATAGTCGATAATAAATTGTATCTAAACTACGACAGAAGCGTTCAGAACAAATGGCTGAAAGATATTCCAAGTTTTATTAAAGCCGGGGATAAAAACTGGTCTTTAATGAACTAAATACGGATCATCGCATTTGCAAGGAGGCAAAGATGGTTTACAAAGGATTTAGCTGGGCGTTAAGCCTTTATATCGCCATCGTGTTTGTTCAATCACTGTTTTTCAAATTCACTGGTGCCTATGAAACTCAACACATCTTCGGTGTTTTGGGTGATTGGTCCGGATTTCAGTGGTTCGCTGAGTACGGTGCTTATGGTGTTGGCTCTGTGGAGCTGGTGGCCTCTATTCTATTGATGATTTCCTGCTGGCGTTTATAAACCAAAACTCATTTGAAACATACGGTTCTAAATGAGCAGATAAATTGATCCGAAGCATGAAACGAAAAACGATTCAAGACGTATAATTACAGATCATTTTTTGCCATAACTATTCGATTCATGCTTAAAGTCCTACACGATAAATGGAATCAATCCCCAGAATGCCTCTATCAATCTGGATTATCAGAACCTCACCAT
>NZ_LUTV01000004.1:252267-263194 GCF_001646945.1 Endozoicomonas ascidiicola | reverse complement strand
GTTGGGATAGCTTGTTTAGAGCAATTTCTCATGGGTCAAAAGCACAAGATATAGCTTTAGATTCATCGTGATTTACGAAACAGCCAGGTTTGATCAGGGTGACAATCATTTCCATACTGCAGAAATGTCTGTAGGTGTCTCATTGTTCTATCAAATAGTGCTTACGACAATTTTCTGATAATGGATTGTGTCGTATATTCATCGGGAGTGGCTGTCTATTTACCGACATTTTGAGAGCATACATTTGAAATTTAAGTAATGGGAAACGTTCATGCACAGTCTAGATATAGTGAAACCTATTAATTACAAATCCAATGGACCTACCATTGATAGATGTACGACACATTGTGAGTATTTGGCGTGTTATAATGATAATTTTCAATGGAAAGAGTATAAAGTTAATGCTGGACCTTTGACGTCTGAACGTATACTCCCAACATCTGAATGCATTCCTTCAGTATCAGTTGAAAATAAAAAAATCAACATTTCTATGAATCCTGTCAGATTTATTGCAAACACAGATAATAAAAACGAATGTCTTAATTTTTTTATATTAGGAGAAGATACCTCTGACATTAAACAATCACAGCAAGAGGCTTGTTTTTGCATTAATGCAGATAAGGAATCAATAAAAGTTTCTGACACACTGTCTGAAAACTATAAAATATCCGGATTTTATAATAAAAAGAATAAATCGCTGACATTTAAATGCACAAAGCCAGCGCACGTTGATACACCTTGTGATATCAGTTTAAAAGTAAAGTCTCGATGTTTTGATAGGCTGAATTATCGTGATATACAAAAGGTTGTTTGGACTGAATCTGATGAAATGAAAATTGAAGAAAATGATATTGATATCAAGGAAAGAAAAGATGATATATTACATGCGCTAGTTTGTTTTAATCATATTATATTAACGAAAAAAAAGCATAATGAAAATTACAGTTTAAATGTTATTATACCAAAAAAGAAAAAGGGAAAAAGTTATTACCAAAGAAACAATACCCCTACTTTAAATCTAGTATTTGAAAAAATAATGCTGGGGATAAGATTGACCATCAAACACCCATTATTAGCATACACTGGGTTAAGTCAAGTTATGGCCTCATCAGTAAGTGCACTCCCTATTACGAATGCGCCTCCCCCGATTTCAGGAAATAATACAGATTCATTCGAAAAGGGGGTAAGAGTGGCCATCAAATCCCCATCATTACCATACACTGGACTAAATGAAGTTATGGTCTCACCCTCAGACTCTGAAAACGATCCACCCACATATCTGACCCACTACCCACACCTCGAGATCTCAGGAAATACTATAGATTCTGACGGTTATCAACGAACAACTTTTAACCCTAAATTCCCCTATCATAGAGAGTGTGGTCTGATTCAAGCAGCATGCTGCCAAGCTTTTGATATGCAACGATGGATAGCAGCACCACCTACCCCTCCTTATATACAGTGTCCATTTGGTCGTCAACAATCTCATGCAAGTAGCAAGTGCAATAATGACACTAAAGTAACTTTTATTGAACATAAGGAACAGTCCGTCAATCTCAAGTATTATGAAGATTTAGATGAAATGTGTAAAAAACACGAAGATGAAGTGTTTGATCAGGAAATGAATAAACACCGTCTTCATGAAACTCCTAAAAGTGGTAAAATGAGCCAACACGAATTTTTCACGCGCAGGCCAAGTTTAGAAAGTTATCTTTCTGATATGTTAAAACCAAGATTCGAAAGGAAGCATTTTATAGTTGACGGTAGGATGAATTATGTCAGATATGTAGCTGAGCTTCCGAAAATTCGTTTTTCTAAACTCGCTCCGGTACAGCCAAGGGGACTATCGATTAATCCAACTCGCAAAAACACCTTGTCTTTTCGAATTGTGGAACTGACTGGTCATCGTTTTGCAACCCCGATACAGATAGAAGTAATGGTAAATAATATAGTGGTATGGATAGGTCCCGTTGATGATAACGATAAAGATGAAACCTGTGGGCCAAGAGGCATATATCAACCAAAAAAAATAAATCTACCCCCAGAGTCATTCTCTCCTCCCTTAGGTGATATCGAAAGTATAACCATTAGACAGATAGGTTCAGAAAGCAGAAATCGATTTTTGGTACTTGACAATGTAATACTAAACGACAAGGTGTTTACGATACAGGATAGTACCACCGCTCATGATAGCCCATATCCAGCCATGTACGATGTAAAAAATAGAATATATTTGTCTTGGTTTGGAGGTGTTCAATTTAAGGTGCCGGCCCGAATTTGGCCACGCATTAATACAACCCCAACCATTACTCTTTGGCCGGGTCGTATGACTTTGAATGATTCTGCACAGGCTCACTCCTCAATGTCTGTTACTACAATCTGTAAAGATGTGCAATATAAGGTTATAGATGGTGAAGAAAATGATCTTGATGGAAGTGTAAATAATGAAATTACATTCCCTCTCATGCAGTGCGAAGAAGAAAAAGAGATCAAAATACATATAGCTCAACATATTTCAATACCTAGTTTAGATGGAATAATAACACTTGATAATAACCTATGCCCAACAAATGCTGATTTATGGTATCGTGATGCCCCTTTTTCATCTGGCGTGTCGGTGACTCTGGCTCTTAGTCCTAATAAAAATTATCTTAGTTATCGTAATAAGTTCAGCACGTTCAAACCTGTTGAGTTATACCCTGATTTATCAACTCAAACGGCTGAGCTACCAGTAGCTATTGTTAAAGAGGATATATGGACACGAGACAGCCGTGTTGAGTTTGAGACCCAAACTTGGTTTATTAGAAGTTATTTGAAAGATCTGTTAATGTCCCCTTATCAATCATTGCCTTCTAATGTTCAAGATTTGATACTGCAATATATTCAGCTCGACGGAGGTATTTTGTTTGGTAGTATTTATTATGATAGTGATGATAGAGCTACAGCTAACAAAGGAGCTGTTGACCAGATAAATCCAATTAAGGATGTAGATAGTTTATATGATTACTTCAGTAAGTGTGTTAATGAATATTTTAATTCATTATCTAGTAGGTTCCTGAAAAAAAATAGGAAAATCGTTTGGGCCAAGCAGGTAAACATTAAGCTTACCAGTGCTTTCCATATTGTAACTCCTAATATATTAAAGGCTATAGGTGCGACAAATGATTTTGATGATGCGGTTAATCCTGCCACAATAGATGGCCGTAATATAATGGAAAACGCATTCCTAAAAATTACAGATGAATTACAGTACCTTGTCATTAATTCAAAAGATATTTATGGTTCTCCAGTATTGATCGACATGTCAAGAAAACTTTATGATCTTGAAAATGGTGAAGGAGCGTTCGATAAATTAGATTCTACGGGAAAATTCAATTGGAATACAACTACTCGTTATTTAAAGGGGCAGCTTGCGTTCGGTGTAAATGGTGCACTCTATATATCTCGTCTAAATAACAACGCAAACCATGAACCTTCGATATCACCTATTTGGTGGGAAGGTGCGTCGTTCGCTCAAAATGAATTAGAGGAGGTTGTTAATACAAGAAAATATCAGAGTGCGGTTGAAAATGGAATAAGTGAAATATTGAAAGCTTATTATGCCAATGGAGCACAAAAGTTAAAAGCAGGTCAGTCACTCTTACTACGCTCTCGCCCTCACCCTGTTAATTTTGCAATTACACGCTTAATTAAATGGCTTGACATACCTGAAAAGGCAAAGTATCGACCTGGTTGGAGTCGCGCAATTAACAAGTTGTATCGTCTTGTTGTGGATATAAAATACCGGAAAAAAAATGCTGAAGACAAGGATCTAAAACGTAAACTGATTAAGTTGTTGAGAGATGCGCTGGGGTATAATTCTTGCTTTAGTTCAGGTCAGCGAATTACTTTTAGACGGAATATTAATTTATTACTTTCCGGTTATGAAGGTAGTGCTGGGTATATCCTCAATACTAAAAAAATACCGAATGATATTATAAATATTGCGATGGATTTTAAGAGGGAATACCAAGAATATATATCCACAGCGTATAATAATTATGTTTCACTAGAAGCTCGTTATAGAGTTCTTGTATCTGGAGATTTAGATAGAATCTCTAAACTACCACCCATGTTTAACGAGAGCTCTAAGGCTCTTACCGATCCAGACTATTATTTGAATGACATTCACACAAGAAATGATTTAGGTTCTATAAGGCAGTCCGCAGATCATTTTAAATATCTTCTTTTAATGTATATGGAACGTGATGAACTCGTTAACACTCCTTCTGAATTGAAGCAGTATTATGATAATCTCAGAAATATTTTCAGCTTTATTCCTCTTATTGGACCAATAGGTCAGTTATTTGTTAATATTGCTGAAGCAAATGCTGGTTTAAATGATATTAATATCAAAACGCAATCATCAGGTGCTGCTGCAGGAATGCAAATGCTAGCTATGATTCTTCTTTGTGTTCCTGGAGGGCAAGGTTTTGCCGCAATATTAACCGCAGGCGCTGCAACACTTGAAATCTCAACAGAAGGTGTTCCACTTATTCAGGATTACATAAAAACCAAGAATACAAAGTCACTTGTGTTTGGTATAGCGAGTATATTTAGTTCAGTATTGAGCTTTGCCGGACCGGGGATGATGAGTTTAAAAGGTATAGGAGTGGGATTTACACAATCAATGAAAATACCAAAAGGTTTTGCCTATAAATTAATGACTGGTATTGAACGCTTTGAAATTGCTCTTGATCTTGGTGTCGTAAGTTCTATGTCAATTGATGCATTAGTCAGAAACGACATGAAATCTTTTGCCCAGGGTATGAGCCAATTTTTTGGGTCGAGAGTGATTACTGCAGGAGCAGTACCAGCAATAGTTCGAAATGTTAAAAAAATAAAAATAAAATTAGATATAAGGGATGGAAATTATAAAGATGCTCAAGGGTATATATATACAAGAGTACGAGACGGATCTGATGATAGCCCTGCTCTATGGAAAGTTTCTCATGTTGACGGAGACAGTTATGTATCCAATAAATTTTATATTAATGACCCAGATTCAAGCAAGTTCAGCCCGGTTTCAAATGAACTAAGACTCCTCGACGCATCAGCTGCTTTTGAAGCATGCAAATTTATAACTAAAAATGCCGAGCTAGATGACCAACATCGTATCAGTTCGATCTATAATCCTTCAGATAATACGCTTTATGGCGTCGCCCGAAAGCAAAGCCCGGAAATCTTGACTCCTTTAATTTTATACAAGATGGATATATCCGGTCGACGTTTAGATAATGACATTTATTCTTTTAATCCCTTAACGTCTTCAATTACATTACTCCATCATCAACAATCTGGTAAAATGGATCTTTTATTTGGACAATATATAACATTAGATTCAACAGGTATGCCAGTGCAAGTTCAGGTAGGTGATCAGTTTATCAGTATACATCCATCTTCTGTGGATATGTCATTACCGAACTACAAAACAGCTAATGGAAAGGATATCCATCTCATCAATATGTCTGATGAGTCTGGTAGTCAATGGTATACAGTTGTGCGTAATGAGGATGGTTTATATAAAGTTGCGAATGCTGAAACAGGAGAGATGATTTATACGCCAGCAGCACTACGTATAAACAACGAAATTAAGACGAAAGATATAGCGGTACTGACCGATTATGTCCATAACATGATGCGTTTTAAGCAAATCATTGCAGATATGGGAGATGATGTACGTAAAGAATCTATTTTTCTCGATAATTATAGTCGGACGTCTGCAGAAATTACACTCTCAAGTATGGGCATAAAAATTAAAAAAGCAACAATACCTAGACTACTTGTCCTTTTAAAGAAATATGCATCGAACACTCCTGACCTAGCTAAAGTAGGCGCAATAACATGGGCAATAGAACATAGAGCTTTCAAAAGAGCATTAAAAAGCGAATCGATCAAATTTACAGATCTTTATAATAAAGTAAATACCGGTAGCTCTGACTACAGAGATAAAATAACAGCTCCACAAGGTTTTCTTCTAAATCTTTTAAATGATGGCTTTGGAGGCCGCTGCCAGCCATTGGCTCAGTTAGTTCTTGCTGCAAAGCAGCTTGAACATAACGGCGAAAGTTGGAAAGCAAGCGAACTAATAGGAACTATGTTTAAGGCCGCTGCAGTGTCGGAGGACCCATCGAGGTACGCTAGTATAGAGATTAGTAATAAAGATCGGTTTATAGGTATGCTCAAAAAAATGCACAGAGGCAGCAATCCTGATGGTATTCCTGCGATAATTGTTGAGAGATTTCGAGAAATTATGAATGATGCTATATCCTCGGACAAAGTTATTGATATGATTACCAATAGATTAGATACCGATCCAGCTTTGTTATTAGAAGTCAATACTAAAACGCATGCAATGTGTGCATGGTCTATAAATGGAAATGGAAATGGAAATGGACGGTACGGTTTCTATGACCCAAATTTAGGTATAGTTGAATTCTCAACACCGAAAGAATTTTCGGATTTTTTCAATACGTTTTTTAATGATGAAACGATTGGTTTCAAAGGTACATATCAGTATCGAGTTGATAACGACGGTAATGCTATTCATGAGGAAGTAGCTATTGTTGATGGTACAGAACTGTTGAAGCATACGTTCCATTTGCCGAGAGTAGGTACTTCAAGTGTTAAAGATGTTGTGAATTTTAGAATTAGTTCTGAATCTGAGACTGCTTAATAAATACCGGCAATTATAGTGTAATATCAAAGGTCACAGTAGGAATGGCGGTCACCCGCCACCCCCTGCGCAGATCCGTACATGCACTGCTAGCGCATACGGCTCCTACCTCGAGTATTTAACGTCAAACCGTTGCTCCGGCCATGGATGAAGGACTTTTACTTTAGGCAAAACAGTGTTGACGAAAGCACCGAACTTCTTCCAGTTCAGTCGGCTTCTCTGACTGCACCGCTTCAAGGCTTTGTACCAAATCTTTTGCACCGCTGTTCTGAAGGCATTTATCCTTAACCCATTACCGGGCACCGAGAAATAGTTCATGTGACCTTGCAGTACACGTTTCAACCATTTCAACTGTTCCGGAACGGGGTCATGCCTGTGTTTCATGAGATAGCTTTTAATCTTAGGTGAGAGGCAGTGCAGAATTTACCAGCTGCACCAGAAGATGCCGCACCAAGCGTTGGCTCTGGGATTGCTGATGGTAAGTTTCCCAGTGCCTCTACCCTTACGCAATGTCACTCGCATTCGCTCTTTACTGGTACGCCTGGCAATGTTGAAGTTTCCACTGCTTCGACTCATACCACATATATGAGTGAATCCAAGGAATGTAAACGTCTCCGGCTTTCCCTTCTCCCTTTTCTTTGAGTCAACTCTGGCAAAGCGACCAAAGCGTATCAGTCGGGTTTTATCCTCATGCAAGGACAGACCAAACAGCCCCAGTCTTTTACCAAGTTCACTCAGGAAGACCTTTGCATCATGCTCTCGCTGAAAGTCAAGCACACTATCATCCGCTGGGTATTCCGGAGGCATTCGGCCACCCATTCCGGTAACATCCGGCCACTGATTCCGGTACATTCGGCCACCCCTTTCCAAGCCAGCGGCGCAGTCTATTTCAATAACCGTTACCCTCGTTCTTGAGACCCAATCAAGGATGAAGGGATAACATCATGAAGAGACTGCCAATGCGCAAAATTCGTGAAGTACTCAGGCTCAAATTTGAGCACAACCTCAGTGAGCGAAAGATTGCCCGGAGCTGCAATATTTCCCGCTCAACCGTTAAAGATTATCTGGCCCGGTTTTCTGTTTCTGAACTGTCCTGGCCACTGCCAGATACCTTGGATGAGAAAGTTCTGGAACAACAGCTGTTCCCCGCCAAGTCATCGGATAGCCGAAGCAAGCAAGCGACACCGGACTGGAGTCAAATCCATCAAGAGCTTCGCCACCCCAACACCACCCTGATGCTGCTTTGGCAGGAGTATAAAAGCTGTCATCCCGATGGTTATCAGTACAGCTGGTTTAGTGACCAATACCGGTCATGGAGGAACCAGGTTGATGTGGTCATGCGACAAAACCATGTTGCCGGGGACAAACTCTTTATTGATTATGCTGGTCAGACGATGACTGTCGTTGATCAGTTCACCGGTGAAGCGCGACAGGTACAGATTTTTATCGCCACACTGGGTGCCTCCAGTTACACCTATGCCGAGGCCACTTGGAGTCAGTCACTTCCCGACTGGATCGGCTCACATATCCGGGCCTTTGAGTTTTTGGGAGGCATTCCCAACACACTGGTGCCCGATAACCTGAAGTCTGGCGTAAAAACGCCCCATCGGTATGAACCGGTGATCAACCCGACCTACCAGGATCTGGCTGAACACTATCAGGTAGCTGTCGTTCCTGCGCGGGTAAGAAAGCCTCAAGACAAAGCCAAGGTTGAGTTTGCTGTGCAGGTGGTTGAACGCTGGATACTGGCGGGACTGCGTCATCAGACATTCTTCACCCTGTCAGCACTGAACAAGGCGATCCGGGGCTTACTGGATAAGCTGAACAGCAAGCCGTTTCAAAAATTACGAGGTAGTCGTCGTTCATTATTTGAGTCACTGGATAAACCGGCGCTCAAGCCTTTACCGATTGAACGCTACCAATACGCTGAATGGAAAGAAGCTCGTGTGCACATTGACTACCACGTCTCAGTGGATGGTCAATATTACTCCGTGCCTTACCAACTGGTAAAAAAGCAACTCTCTGTTCGTTTCACCCAGAATACGGTTGAGTGCTTTCACCAGGGACAACGGGTTGCCAGCCATCAGCGTTTGTCTCAGAAAGGTCGCTACAGTACCCAGTCTGACCACATGCCAGAAAAGCATAAACAGCATGCCCAGTGGACGCCGGAACGACTCCAGAGCTGGGCTGCCAAAACCGGACCTGAGACCGAAGCGGTGATACGACGAATCCTCTCGGACCGTCGTTATCCGCAACAGGGCTATCGCAGCTGCCTTGGCATCATGAGGTTGGGAAAAAGCTACGGTGACGTACGACTTGAAAACGCCTGTCGTCGTGCACTTTATATGGACGCTTGCTCATACCGCAGCCTCGAATCAATCCTGAAACACAACCTGGATCAACAGCCATTACCGCAGCTTGAGCCGGAGCCTCCATTACCTGAACACCATGAGAACCTTCGTGGTTCTGACTACTTCCACTAAATCATCACGAATAATAGATAAAGGAAACAGAACCATGTTATTAAATCCAACATTAGAAAAGCTGCAAACACTGAAACTGTCAGGCATGCATGAAGCATTGAATGAACAGTTAAGCAGTGCAGATATAGATCAATTGTCGTTTGATGAGCGCCTCGGTTTGATGGTTGATCGGGAAATTACTACCCGTGACAATCGTCGCCTAAAAACCCGGCTTAAAAATGCACGACTACGGCAGAATGCCTGCATGGAAGATATTGACTTCCGCCATCCTCGTGGTCTTCAGCGAGAGCCGTTCCAACAGCTACTGGGCAGTGGCTGGATAAAGGATCATCAAAACGTCATCATCACCGGCCCAACAGGCGTCGGRAAAACCTGGCTCGCYTGYGCCYTGGCRCAGAARGCCTGTCGTGATGGTTACACCGTCCAYTATGTGAGGCTGCCAAGACTGCTTCAGGATCTYAGCCTTGCCCGCGCTGATGGYCGYTATCTAAAGCTGATGGCTGCAATGGCCAAGACTGACCTGCTCCTTCTTGATGACTGGGGACTGGCACCGCTGAGTGAAAGCCAGAGGCGCGATCTACTGGAGTTGGTTGAAGACCGGCATAACCTCAAGAGCACCCTGATTACCAGTCAAATGCCGGTTGATCATTGGCATGAATTGATTGGAGATCCGACACTGGCAGACGCGATTCTGGACCGGCTGATTCATAACGCTCACCGCGTCCCCCTGAAGGGTGAATCACTGCGAAAGAAACAGGCAAAACTGGCGAAGTCCGAACCTACGTCCTAAGCTGCAAAGCGATGCGTCGCTGCGCTCCGATGGGGGTGGCCGAATGTTACCGGAATAGGTGGCCGAATGCTCCGGAATGCGCACCGGGCGTTATCAGGAGCCTCTGATCCCGGATAATATCGAGAGCTTAATGAATTTTGCCGGCAAGCTGGAACACAGCATCAGTTACAGACACCCTTCAACCTATCTCGGACAACGGGTTGCTGTTTTAGGGTCTGGCTCATCAGGGGAAGAATTAAGCAGGGAGATCAGCTCCACAGCGCAAAGAGTGTTTGTCTGCGCACACCAAAATAGCCGGGCTTTTTTTCCCCAGGAAGAAGGGATTTACGGAGAACGCCGCAACATCTCCCGCCACCGGGAGATTCATGCTTGCCAAGGGCGAGACATTGTATTGGCCTGTGGTGAACGTCTTACAGATATCGATACTTTACTGTTGTGCACCGGTTTTCGCGTCAGCAACACATTACTGTCATTGTTTCCTGGCGCTGTTCTCAGTGGCAACCAGATTTGCATCACGCCTCTTTACCTCAATACATTTCACCCTGTCTATCCTGAACTGATGGTCTTTGGTATGCCTATGGCCTCGGTTGTTAATGCAACATACCATTGTCAGGCAAAATTGGTGACGGGATACGCTACCGGGCAATTCCGATTGCCTTCTGAAAAACAAAGAATCTTTGCTGCTCAACAAACCGAGCTCAAACAATCTGGCCGGCTAGGAGGCTGTCGGACTTGAAAGTAAAAACCGGAGATGGGCCGCAATAAAGTCAAAATTCACAGAATCCAGTCTGGAAGTGCTGTTTATGTCGTCAGTCTCTTTTGCCCAAATATCGCAAATGCATGCGACAAATAACCTGTAAGCTGAAATAAACTGCATAAAAATGATACTTTCCTGAAGATCTTTCAGCATCAGCGTAAACATCCGCTTCAGGTTAAAAC
>NZ_LUTV01000004.1:244724-250337 GCF_001646945.1 Endozoicomonas ascidiicola | reverse complement strand
AGCTTTGCTGATCATGATGCCCGGATGATGAGCAAGAAAGGCTACTGTGAATACAGCTACAACCCTCAAATCAGTGTCGATGCTGATAACCAGATTATTGTTGGCCAKCATGTCAGCCAGCAAGCCAATGACATTCAGGAAGTGGAACCCGCATTAGATGCTCTGGCCGACGCGACTGACGGCGCTGCTGTGGATAAAATGAGTATGGATAATGGCTATTTTTCTGGCCCGAATCTACATGCCGTGGAGCAGCGCAATATTGATGGTTATATAGCGACGGATAGAGCAGAAAAGTCAGCTASTGAAGGGCTTGAGGCGTCTGATCGAAAGTTTGTCAAAGCGGATTTTATCTATGACGCTGAAGCGGATGAATTTCTCTGTCCAGCCAATCAACAGTTAATAACGAACCCGAACAGCAAAGCCAAACGAAAAAGTTATCGAGCCAGTAAAGATGTCTGCAGGGAGTGCTCTTACCGCTCGAGGTGCAGTGGTTCAAAAAAGGAGGCGGGCAGAGTTATCCGTACGGATAAGTTCGAGGCCATACGCCAAGCCATGAACAAGAAAATGGAAACCACTGAAGCAAAGGCAATATACGCACATCGTAAAGTCATCGCTGAGCCACCGTTTGGTCAGATAAAAAATTCTGGTTTCAAGAGCTTTAGTCTGAGAGGTAAAGAGAAAGTAGCGGCAGAGTTTTCGCTGGTATGTTCGGCGCATAACATGAAAAAAAATGGTGAAAGTAGCATCAACGGGGTTAATCCGTCTTGATGATTTGAAAAAGGTTAAAAATGCAGCATAAATGCCTTAAAAAGGCCTGAATATGAGTAAAGTGGAAAATTAAGGTCTAAATGCTGATCATTATTTGAGCGCTTTCAGGTTGAGCTGGTTTTAGGAGAGCTAACCGGGCTATTCTCGGTCAGCCTCCTAGAATTCAGCACCCGTAGAAAAGATACAATGAATTTATTAATCAGCTGGTCAAAACTGTCTGGTTTTTTACCGCCCATTGGTAAATTCAATCGTTTATTGAATAAAAATTCAAAAAGAAGAAAGCATGCACCACTTACATTTCGAGATGACAGCTTTTAAATAGACAACTTTTCATCCCCCACAATAAAAAAACCCATTTAACAATGGTGGATTTCAACAAATTGTTGATACTCGATGACAAACATCAATATTGTTTTTGATAAAAATAAGAACCACCGCTGTATTCTTGACTCATATTCATCTCAGGATTAGAACATAAGTTCTCATCGTATCGACCTTAATTAGAACCAGAGACTTTTCACCTGCGATGAGATTTCACCGACCAGAATTATCTAAAACAGGAGAATATCGGTATGAGCGGCAAAATCATCAAGCATTCCAGAAACACAGAAAAAGCACCATTAAATGCCTTTTCTACCCAGTCTGTGGCATTTTCCCATTACAACAACATTTCAGCTCAGTTACCTGTAAACCCTGTCACCGGCGAAATCATTTCTGCTGATATTAAAGAACAGGCGAAACAATGTCTGGATAATATTAAAGCGATTGTTGAAAGCGTTGGTCATATTATGTCCGACGTGGTCAAAATCAATATTTATGCAATTAACATTACTGAACTTGCCGCAATCGATGAAGTGTATGCCACCTTCTTTCAGGGCTATCCTCCGGTAAGAACTTCATTAGCCGTTGCCGCTCTGCCAATGCAAGGTGCTCGCGTACAAATGGATGCACTGATTTCCAACGGTGAAGGCACTCACCCACAAGCGCCTTGCGATCTTGTCAAAGTTGCTGGTAATACGCCGAATGCGCCTCAAAGCCCTTTCTCTACGCAAACCGTCGCTTTTTCCCATTACAACAACATTGGTGCGCAATTACCGATCGACCCCACCACCGGCAATAAAGTCATGGGGGGCATTAAGCAACAGACCAAGCAGTGCCTGAAAAACATCAAGGCCATTTTGGAAAGCATTGACGTGCCTTTCGACGATATCGTGAAGTTGGGCATTTTCGTTCGTAACGCTGCAGATGTTGACGCCGTCAATGACGTTTTCAAAACCTTCTTCCCGGATTCTGCCATCGCCAGAGCCGTAGGTTATGTTCCTGCACGCTCTGTTGTGGTTACTTCTGGCTTACCGATGGATGCTCTGGTTCAAATCGATGCCGTCGTTTCCCACGGCGACGGTACACCGCCACAGGCCGTTGAAGATCGTCATGGTATAATCATCAAGGCACGTAACACCAATGATGCTCCAACCTCGGCGTTATACACACAAACCGTCGCCTTCTCTCACTACAACCATATTTCTGCACAGCTGCCTGTTGATCCGACAACCAGCGAGATCGTCAAAGGCGATGTAAAAGCACAGGCTGAACAGTGTCTGCAAAACCTCAAGGTGATTGTAGAAAGCATTGGTCATGTGATGGATGATATGGTGAAAATCAACATCCAGCTGAAAAATATTGATGATGTTGACGTAGTAAGTGAAGTGTATAAAACCTTCTTCAATGGTGATCTTCCGGCAAGGACGGTTTTCGGTGTTTCCGATATCCCTATGAGCGCACTAGTTCAGATCGACGCGGTGATCTCAAATGCCGAAGGCACACCTCCGCAAGCATAACTCGCCGGGTGAGGTTGCCGCGAAAGCCCTGGTTCCCATGCGGAGAAAGGGTGTCGCAAAACCCCAAACATCTCGTTCCCATGCTTTGCGTGGGAATGCATAGCCTTTAATTACAATGGGTTAGAAGTATGGGTTCCCACGCAAAGCATGGGAACGAGGTTTCTGGAGTTTAGCGGCATCCTCGGGGTTTGATCTGGAGAAGTAAGTAGTTCATCAAACGACTCTCGTTTGGGCTTCATGAGTGTATTCATGAAGCTCAAACTGATTTTCACCTTTCTGATAAATTCATGACCCAGAGCAATACGAGCCAAAAACGGCATTGATGTTTTGTGCCAATATCCCCACTATTGCTCCTCTCAGCTATCAAAAAACAACCAATATAGCAGTCAACATAACTAGCACTGGAGTCTTTAATGAGCGCTATCCATGAACTGCAGCCCCATGCTCTATGGCAGCACTTTGCAGCGATTTGCGACATCCCACACCCTTCTTTTCACGAAGATGAAATCCGCGAGCACCTGATCGGTTTTGCTAAAGCGCACAACTTGGAATGTCAGACCGACTCTGCAGGGAACGTCATCATTCGCAAGCCAGCCACTGCCGGAATGGAAAACCGTGTCGGTGTCGTACTTCAGGGTCACATGGACATGGTGCCTCAGAAAAATAGCGATACAGTTCATGACTTCACCACAGACCCAATCAAAGCCTATATCGATGGCGACTGGGTAACCGCAGAAGGCACCACACTCGGCGCAGACAACGGCATGGGCATGGCCGCCGCTCTGGCCGTTCTGGAATCCAAAGACCTTCAACACGGCCCGATTGAAGCGCTGTTCACGGCAACGGAAGAAACCGGCATGATCGGAGCGCAGGGTCTTGAACCTAATACGCTGCAAGGGAAAATCCTGCTGAACCTCGACACAGAGGATGAAGGCGAGCTTTACATCGGCTGCGCCGGCGGAACCCGTGTCGAAGTGAAGGGCAAATACACGACAGAAGAAGTTGATAATGGATCAGTATTTAAGACTCTTACCATTTCCGGATTAAAAGGCGGTCACTCCGGCTGCGATATTCACCTTGGTCGCGGTAACGCGATTAAGCTGTTGGCGCGTATTATTCAGCGCCTGGAAGCCGAAGGTATTCGTATTGCCAGCCTGACTGGCGGCTCCCTTGCCAACGCCATTCCGAGAGAAGCTTCAGCGGTTATTGGAATTCCCGCAACCTCTTTGGCTGCCTGTGAAAAGATTGTTGATCTGATCAACAGCGACATCACTGCAGAGCTTGCAGAAGTTGAGTCTAACCTGTCCATCATCATGGCTGATGCTGAGCCAACCAGTGAACTGATGTCGCTCCCCGCTCAAAACAACTGGATTGCCGCAATCAATGCCTGCCCTAATGGCGCTCAACGAATGAGTGATTCCATTGAGGGCGTTGTGGAAACTTCGCTGAACATCGGCGTGCTGAATATCCGTGAAGGACAAATCTTTGTTCATATTCTGCCAAGAAGCCTGGTAGGAAGCTGCAATGACGCCATTAATGATTCAGTAGCTGGCCTGTTCAAGCTATTGGGTGCTGAAGTGGTCTTTTCTGATAGTTACCTGGGCTGGAAGCCAAATGCCAATTCACCGATTCTGGCAACCATGAAGCAGGTATATCTGGACCTGTTTGATAAAGAAGCCGGAGTTCAAGTGGTTCATGCCGGTTTGGAATGCGGCCTGCTGGGCAGCAAATACCCCGAGTGGGATATGATCTCCTTCGGCCCAACCATCCGCTTCCCTCATTCTCCGGATGAGAAAGTGCATATCCAAAGCGTCGCCCGTTTCTGGGATCTTCTGGTAGCAACTTTGAAGGTTATTCCTGAAGCGTAGTATCACAACTGCTGATCCTGGTATTTGCCAGGATCAGTTCTAATCTATATGTTTCACACCGAATTACACACCCAATGACCTTTATTAGTCATTGAATTGATAAAAACCATCCTCTGTACCAAGCCTGAAATAACTAAAGTGCAGAGCACTATACTTCTAAAAGCCTTGTCATAGATCAACACCATTACTGGCATATGCCAATAATATATTCCCCACACTCATTATCTTTATTTTCATTATCTTTATTTTCATTATGGCCAGACCAAGAAAAGAGCGGCGAATTTCTTGCCGCCCTGCATTCAGCTGCTTCAAGCCTAACGGTGTTGCGATGGGGGAACTATCCGTCATATCACTGGCAGACGATGAGCTGGAGGCATTAAAACTGGTGGATATGGATGGGCTTAGTCATCAGGATGCTGCCAATGAACTTGGCGTATCCCGACAAACGTTGGGAAATATTGTTGCAGCGGGAAGGCAAAAGGTAGCGAGTGCACTGATTAACGGGTTTGCCCTGGAATTAAGTTCTGACAACCAAAACGTTGATCACACTACTCAATAAGAGGTATTTGTCATGGCATTGGCAATCGCAGTAACACCAAACCACCAAATTTCAGGTCATTTTAAACAGTCTACAGGCTTCATGGTCTATAACGATGATGGGCATTTAATAACTGAGCTTGCAGTCACAGCCCTTAAACCTCGAGGTTGCCATCTTCAAAAGGCACTTCAAGCACAACTGACTGAGCTCAACGTTGACAGCGTTGTGTTAGGAAAAATAGGTCGGCGCTCATTACAGCGGTTTCTAGGAGCCTGTCGGACTTAGAACAACTTTTGAGTATAATACCCGCAAGATCGTAAAAGACAGCCAGCCAATGAACAAATGGACTTTCAGACCCATTGACCGAGACATCCCTGACTTTTTTCCTGCCACTGTTCWGGATTATCTGCCAGAGGTGCATCTTGCTCGCTTTGTTGTAGAGGTGGTTGAGCAGCTAGACCTCACACCTTTGATCAGCGCCTATAAAGGAAGGGGTTCTAAAGCCTGGCATCCATCCCTCATGCTGTCGTTATTGTTCTATGGATATGCAACAGGTGTCTTCTCCAGTCGCAAACTGGAGAAAGCAACTTATGACTCCATC
>NZ_LUTV01000004.1:227342-243574 GCF_001646945.1 Endozoicomonas ascidiicola | reverse complement strand
GAAAGATCTTCAGGAAAGTATCATTTTTATGCAGTTTATTTCAGCTTACAGGTTATTTGTCGCATGCATTTGGATATTTGGGCAAAAGAGACTGACGACATAAACAGCACTTCCAGACTGGATTCTGTGATTTTTGACTTTATTGCGGCCCATCTCCGGTTTTTACTTTCAAGTCCGACAGCCTCCTAGACATCGACATACAGGTCTTTCAAGTTCCTCACCTTACCCTTGTAGAAGATGTGCTGAGCAACAATGCACCCAAAAAGCATCTATCATCTTCAGATCAAGTGCATCAATGTAAACAAAAATCGCAACATCATACTAAATGCTGTGGAGAAGACTCCATTACGGAAAATGTAGGTTGTGGTGGCAGTACATCACCACGACTGGGAAGGCGAGGAAAAGGCTTTCAGTATGGCTGCTGCTAGTATCTGCCATATTACTCATACGACAAAGTACCAATAACAAAAAAGGCCTCGAAACTTAACGCTTCGAGGCCTTCATCATATGGTGCCTAGGGGCGGAATCGAACCACCGACACGCGGATTTTCAATCCGCTGCTCTACCAACTGAGCTACCCAGGCATAATCTGTCATATCCTTGCTTTTGCTTTCAAATACAGCCAGAAATCGTCAGCAAGTTATTGAATTAATTATATTTAATATTTTCATGATCTGTCAACAGCTTTCATGCTCTATTTTTACATCGCAATGGGAAACTGTCCCAAAACTGTCCCCAAAAAAGCAAAACTGACCCCAGAAATGACCCCAGAAATGACCCCAGAAATGACCCCAGAATTGTTGCTCATTCCAGGAAATCCAACTAGATTATTAATTAACCGAACGATCAACAAATTGTTGTCGTATGATCAGACGGTATTGCTCGGATATGGAATTCAGAGTGCTTGATTGTCATAAAAGCTAGTCATTAAAACAGCAACAGGACAGGCAGTTAAACGCACCATGCAGAAACCAAAAAAGGTTAACACAAATACACTGACAAAGCTGTGCAAAGACTTTTTGAAGCAGCATAAAAATGGTGGAGAAAACGACACTTCTCTCGCGATTCACTCTTTCCCCCAGGGCGAGGGCTCCATTGTTTTTCGGATGAAGATTAACAGCAATGATACCGTCGTCGGCACCTTTATCTATCGGTATACCAACGAGCACAAAAAAGTCCGCAAGATCAGCCTGGGGAAATTTGACCCTGAAACTTATCCGTTCTCAAAAGCAACCGAAGATACAGCACTTTATCGGAAGCAGATCAAACAAGGCATAGACCCACTTGCGGTTAATCTGTCACACACACCGGAAAAGAGGCTGGCAACTTTTAAAGATGTTGTCCATTTCTATATTTATTACCAGACACAGTCCGGCAAAAAGGATAGAGACAACGTAAAGCGTGAGCTAACCAAAAATGTGCTTGGCGTCAAAAAGTTTGAGCCTATTCTTGATACTCTGGCTCACGAAGTGACAGAGGATTGTATCGAGAAAATTGTCAGCCATATGGTAAAGCGAGACATTGGTCGATCCTCCAACCGGGTAAAAACGTACCTGACAACGGCGTATAACTTTGCCAAAAAACGGCAGGCAACGCTTGGAGCGCTCAGAGAGAAAGGGTTTCCTGATGTCGATTTTTCCCGAATTCGCTATAACCCGGCGCAGGATGTCGCAACAGACCCCTCTTTTGAACAATCAAAAAATAATCACCTCACGGAAAAGAAACTGACTCAATTCTATCAATCCGTCACCCTTGATAAAGATGACTCGACACGATTTTGCATGGAAACCAGCACGTTTTACCTGATCACGCTGAACATACTGCTCGGTGGGCACCGTAAACGACAACTGATTGATGTGGACTGGGGCAGGGTCGATTTTGAAGAGCGTTCCATAGAAATCATCGACTATAAAGGTAACAGCGGTAAGCCGAGAGAATACCTTGTCTACCTGTCAGATACCGCCATTGAGTGCCTCAAACGGCTTCGAGAACTGAGCGGTGGCGTAGGCAAAATCTATCCATTCTCAGAAAGCTATATCCCAAAACAGTTCAGGCTATACAGTACGTGGGCAAAGACATCGGTCAAGTATGACGGTCTTCGCAGCACCTGCACCACTCTGATGAAAAAGCATTTCAAAAAAGTCATCAAAAATTACGATCCTGATGATGTGAAGCGAATCCAGCATCACGTTTTTAGCGGTGTGCAAAGCAAGCACTATGACAAAAATGAGTACTGGGAGGAAAAGACAGCACTGTTAACTGAGTGGGAGCAGTATTTGAAACAACTCGGGCTGTGGGTGTGAGCCAGAACCCGTTGAAGTTTCGGTACAAGGCCTGCTAGGAGGAAGCAGGTGAATAGCGTCAACAGACTCTACACCTAAACATTTAATTGGAAGTTCTCGACAATTTTTAGATGTAAACATGACCTCAGAAAAGCATTCATTTCGTGAATGTCGCCAGTTGCATAAAACTCAAGCATGAGTTGATTAAACTCCTTCTGGCGGGCTGCGGGCACATTGATAATGGGATAGCCATTAGCAAGTAGAATCCCATTCATCATGAATCTGCCCATGCGTTTATTAACATCCCAAAAAAATTGAGCTCTTGCCATTCTTAGAAATGCGGTAATCGCTTGATCATAGATATCAATATGTTGACTCACTTCTAATTCGATTTCAGGCCAGATTTCATCGAGTTTTTTAGCATTAGGAGGCTCATAGGCAGAGCCACTTATGGTGACGTTGCCAGAGCGAAAAATACCCCGGCCCAAGGCTTCTTCTTTATCGGCAATAGCCTGTATATCAAGTGCAATACGTTTAGAGAATGAAAATGTATTTTCTGACACGATCGAAAACAGGTACTTCCAGGCATCAGCCTGATTTAACACCATATTTTGATCGCTGATTTTATGTCCGCCAACAGTAATTCCGTCCAACAGCGTTTGAACTTCTGGCATCGTCATCGCTACGCCTTCCAGATTAACAGCATCATAAACCAGTGCAGGAATATCTCGAACGGCAAGCTGTCTGGCCATGGTATGATTAGGACTCATTCCCCAAACTGTATCTTTTGCCGTTGTCATTGCTATATCTCAATACCTCCAAAATCATGTCAATTATAACTGGTACCAGCCATAACCCGTCATCCGGTGGAGTCAGTCAGGGCTAAGAATGTTACGAGTGTTAAGCAAAGATCACCTCGTCTACATCGCAGATGCCGCCATCAAGCATCTCAAGCCCGAAAAAAGAAACTTATTAATTGCCTTGATTTCAAAAAGCAACTATTATGTTTCTTTATTGTTATAAGCAACTTATAAGTTGACCTGAATAATATGATAAACCTATTACATCAACTCAAGAAAAGACGCATGGAATTAGGTTTGAAGCAAAATGACATGCTATTACGTATCGGTGTTTCACGTCAGCAGTATCAGCGTCTAGAGTCAAAAGGCAATCCAAGGTTAGCAACGCTCGAGTTAATTGCTAATGGCCTTAACAGTGAAATCATGCTGATCCCGAAAGAAAAGCGGAGTGCTGTTTTGGCGGCGTTAGAAGAGTGCGCAATTGATGAACAAAACCCTGATTCTCAATGCCTTGATAATACCGAATCGCAGCCTAAGAAAAAGAAAAGCCTGTCGGATGATCCATGGCAAGGCCTGCTTGGAGATAGTTCGTGAATGACGTCGTCAATGTCCTCAAGCTAACACTCCACGGAGAAGTTGTTGGCTATCTTGCTGGATTCCAGAATGGTAGAAATGTACTCGGTTTTTCTGATGAGTTTAGAAATAATGAACACCGCTCTACCTTTAGCCTGATTACGCACCCAGTATTTCCCAATTCCACGACATTGATGGCAGAGCCTTGGGCAAAAAATCAGCGCTTGCACCCCACTCTTTCAAACCTATTACCAGAGGGATCACTGCGAGAGCTGGTAGCTCAGGGGCTAAAGGTGCATATCGACAATGAATTCCATATCCTGTCATATCTGGGAGAAGATTTGCCCGGTGCGATTGTTGCTATACCACTAAAGCCTGAAGAAGTGCCTGACACGGTTCTATCGACCATCTCCCGAGGAACGAAGCGAAATACAAAAGTTGTCAACTTCGAACAATCTTTTTACGACAAGCAAGCACAGGAAAATAAATTCTCCCTGGCTGGCGTCCAAATGAAATTCTCAATGAAGGAAAAAGATGGGCGTTATAACCTTTCAAAAGCGGATGCTTTAGGTGATTGGATTATCAAAACGCCATCTACTCACCATAAGGATGTACCCGTCAATGAATACACTGCAATGACGCTCGCATCATTGGTGGGCATCGATATACCGGAAATCAAGCTAGTTGATTTGAGTGCGTTAGAACACCTACCAAAAATTAACTTACCCGACGAGATTCAGGCATTCGCCATCAAACGCTTTGACAGAAATGCTTCTTCATCTTCTGATCAGGTGGCGCGAATTCATATGGAGGATTTTGCACAAGTTCTGGTGAAATATCCCCATGAAAAATACAGCTTTGCTAGTTATGAGCAGATTGGCCGTATTCTGTACGAGTTTTCAGGCGATGCATTAGCGGATGTTCAGCAGTTCGCAAGGCGCTTGCTGGTCAATATCTTGTTAGCGAATGGCGATGCTCATTTAAAAAACTGGAGTCTATTGTACGAGGATAAGGTGACGCCACGTTTGTCACCGGCCTACGACATAGTAACAACCAGTGTTTACATCGATGGAGAACGCAACTTCGCTCTAAATTTAGGGAAAACCAAAGATTGGTATGAAGTATCCTACTCACATTTCCGGTCATGGTCCGAAAAATCTGGCATACCATGGCGAGTCATAAAACCACACCTCGATGATGTGATGGATAAGGCAAAGACAACGTGGCTGCCAGCTATCAAAAACCTCCCTATGAATGAAGGGCATAAAACAAGGCTAATTGAGCACTGGAAAAGATTACACCCGGATTTTCAAATATAAAAATACAGCATGAGCTCCGACTCAATAATGAACCAAGGAGAACTCAGGCTTATTTCATATTGAAAGAGACTCAGAATGGATGCATAGCTAACAACCAGCTACTATCACCAATCATTTAAGCCAAACTGCCCCGACTCAAAACATGGACTTCAATCGCATCTCCGGCCTGCGTACTCATCCTGCCTGGCGTTTGTTACAGGCTGACAGTGCGCCGCTGATTATCAGCTTTCTGCATCGTGCTTTTATCGCCACCAACCAGCGCTCTATTGCTGCCGAAGAGCTGGCTACCCGTTTGGATGACTACCTGCACCATCTCCGGGAATCGTTCGGCGAGAAACGTTTCCCAAAAAAAGGCAAAGACTATCTCAACAACTGGGCAAAGGGCGAGCAGGGTTTTCTGCGCAAATATTATCCTGCCGCCAGTGTTGGTGATGAGCCGCTGTTTGATCTGACGCCAGCCACCGAGAAAGTAATTGAATGGATAACCAGTTTTGAGCAGAAGCAGTTTGTGGGCACGGAATCCAGACTACTGACCATCTTCCGCCTGCTGCGGGAAATCGCCGACGAAACAGAAACCGATCCATCACTGCGTATTCAACAGCTGGAGCAAGAGAAGCAAGCCATCGAACGGAAAATCGCTCAATTGCAGGCCGGTCATATCACACCTCACGACAGCACTCGTGTGAAAGAAAAATTCCTGCAAGCAGAAGAAACCGCCAGACAATTGTTGTCTGATTTCCGCCAGGTGGAGGAAAACTTTCGCTCTCTGGATCGCGGCGTAAGAGAACGCATCACCACCAGCAACAGCGGTAAAGGACAAATGCTGGACACCATTTTCTCAGAACAAGACGCCATCACAGAATCGGACCAGGGACGATCTTTCAAAGCCTTCTGGAGCTGGCTGATGTCACCCGCCAGCCAGGATGAACTGCAGGAAACCCTACAAAAAGTTCTGCAACTTCCCGAAATCGAATCACTGCAAAGTGTTGATAGTCCTCAAAATCACACCACTAGCCATGAACAGGATACGCTGCTGGAAGGTATTCGCTTTCGCCTGTTAGAGGCCGGCGAGAAAGTGAACAGCACTTGCGCCTTACTGGTTGAACAACTGCGGCGCTATCTGGACGATCAGGCCTGGCTGGAAAACCGGAGGATTATGGAAATTGTTCGAGAGATTGAACAAAGCGCCATTGTCGTACGACAATCACCGCCGGCAGAAAAAGTCTTCACAACTCTGGCTCCGCTCAAACCGGAAATCGAACTGCCCATGGCTCGTGGCCTTTTCAGGCCCGCTCTACGCCCAGTAATTAATGAAGTGCCGGAAGAAGGCGAAGCCAATGTGGATACCAGTGCGCTGTACAATCAGCATTATGTGGATGAACAGCAACTAAGAAGCCAGATACGTTTTGCCCTGCAGACCCGTACGCAAATCACCCTTGCGGAACTGGTGAACCTCTATCCGGTGAAAAAAGGGCTAAGTGAAGTGGTGGCTTACCTGCACATTGCTTCAGAATCCGATCGGGCAGTGATCAATACTGACCAGAACCAAGCCATTGGCTGGCAGGATAATCACGGCGGCGAAAAATCAGCCTGGATGCCCTCGGTGATATTTACCCGCTGATAAGTTCCCCAATCATATGGTTAGGCAGACTCAACTCAACAGTCGAATAAAACCACTTCATCATTATTGAGTCCCTGCCATAAGCTGCAGGGGACGATGACATTTCATGTGAGAGAGTCATAAAAGATATTAGATGGCAGACGTTTACCACCCTGTTTCTGGAGCCTTGACACTCTTGCTAATTGATATGTGCGTAGCTCTTTATAAAGTGGATGTTTCGGGTCAAGTTTCAAGTGAGTGATTGAGGTCACCATAACATAGCCATCCCCACTTACCGGTGACGCATAGGCCAGAGATAACCCACCTTCATCTCCCAGGTAGTGAGCCGCAGTCACTATCAGCTTATGATCTTTCCTGAATTTGATCTTTGGCTGATCCGCTGAACTTTGACGGTAACTGGCGATCAACCCTTTGCCCGGATGAGCAACCATTGGCAGATATGGAGTGAGGCGCTCGATCAGATCAAGAACGTAATCTTCTTCAGTAAGGTAATTCACAATACAGATTCCCGGTAAGAGTTAGTGTGATAAGCAGGCATGCAATCCTATTGTGGGGTGACTTCATCACTTGTGCATAAATTTACTATGGCTATCAAAAGGGTATGTCCCAGAGATGCCTGATGCAAAACTCTGCATCGAGCTTGCAAGCCACCCTCTCATAACAAAGCTCAAAACAGACAGCCAACCGGTACTGCGACTAATTTATCCGAAAAGGGCAACATCTTATCTCCGTTATAAACGATGACCCCCTTCTGAATGGAGCCTGCTTCTATCAGCATCTCCAGAGCCGCAAACATGTCTTTCTTTATGGTCATTCCAGCCTTCACTTCAATTCCAGTAGCAAGACCATTATTGTTAGCCAAAATAAAATCGACTTCCCTCTGGCTTTTATCTCGATAGTGAAACAGCTGGCAATCTTCTTCACTGACAGCAATGGCTTTCAATAATTCCGAACAAATCCAGGTTTCCATCAGTGCGCCTGTCAGGTTTCGATCAGCCTTGATTGCAGTTTCATTAATACCTCGGGTAGCACACAATAATCCTGTATCTACAAAATGAATTTTTGGTTGTTTAATAGCACGCTTCAATTCATTCCGGTGCCAGGCGGGAATACGTTTAACCAAATAAAGGTTTTCAAGCGCAGAAACATACTTCTGTACTGATTTAGTGTCCATTTGCACGGCTTTACCGAGGCTGGCGTAATTCAGCGCTTCAGAAGAAATGGATGCCAGCAATTTTAACAGCTGCCCCATTTCGTCCAGTTTTTGAAGCTGAAAGACATCCTTGATATCCTTGCGGATGATGGCATCGGTATAAGCACGGTACCAGCGATTCCGGCGGCTGGCGGAACGCTGCAATACTTCCGGATAGCCTCCACAGACAATGGCTGCAATCACCTCATCATACTCAAAGTGACGCCTATGCTCAGGCACAAAATCGGCCGACAGCAGTTGTTGAATAATGTCTGATTCTTGCGCCGAGCAAGGATCTGGAGCTTTGTTTTTGCCTGCCTGCTTTGTTGAATCCTGCTGCAGCTCAGGCTGGCTAAAGGGGTAGAGTGTCACAAACTCAGCCCGGCCAGCCAGGGAGTCTGCCAATGTGGGCAGGGTCATCAAATCCGCTGATCCCGTCAGAATAAACGATCCGGGTTTTCGATCTTCATCAACGAGCATTTTTATAGTACGGATCAGTTCTGGCGCTCGCTGAATTTCATCAATCACCATAGGCCGGCGTTGCTGTCTCAAGAGTCCAATAGGATCACGTTGAGCGACAGCAAGAATATTCTCATCATCCAGAGTCAGATAACTGCCTTTTTCTGCACTATTTTCAGCACTATCCGTCATCTGTGCCAGAAAATGCTGAGCCAGAGTTGTTTTACCAGACTGCCGGGGGCCAGTAATAATAATCACAGGCGTGTCCTTTAGACACACCTGCAGATTTTTCTCTATTTTTCTTGCAATATATTCCATAAACCATTCCGACCAAAATAGATTCAAAGCCTGACCAATATAGATTATAGCAAAGACCAATATGGATTATAGCAAAGACCAATATGGATTATAACAAAAACTAATATGGATTACGCCAAAGACTAATATGGATTACACCAAAAACCAATATGGATTTCAACAAAGACCAATATGGATTTCAACAAAGACCAATATGGATCAAATTCCGGCTCAACACCGCAATGGACAAACCTTTTCCTCTGCCGACAACCTTCACGTTCCTCCTTATTCAAAAGACCTAATGATATCTCTGTAAAAGGTCTCGCATAGAGCTGACTTCTTAGCATATAAAGTAACACCTTTATCAATGGAGTGTTTTCTTGGGTGTATAAGTACCCAGCCATATGAAATCATATTTTCTGACTCATTGATCAGCCCCTCTGACTGCGTTGCAACTCTGGTCACATAGCTCGCTATGCTCCCGCCGTCGCGCCTTGCAGAGAACCTGATCAACAAGCCAGAAATATTCGATTCCATATGGCCGAGTACTTAACACTTCAATCCAAAAATTTTGGGCGAAAGGTGAATAATTAAAGATTCATATGGACAGATCACCTGCACCCGCTCAAAACCCTGATATTATTGCCAATACACTTTACTTGATCGCAGTAGACAGCTTGTGAACACCACTGTCCGATAATGCAGAACCCTATAACAGCGACCACCCATAATGAAAAATGAAAACCCAAGTTCCGCACCCGACAACGCCAGTCTCGGCGTAGTGGCGGTTCACTTAATGAAAGGCGTTGTTTACCGGGATCAAAATCCGGCCGTGTGGCAACAGCTGGAAGAACTCCATGGGCCGGTGCTGGATTATGTGCGGGTCATGGGGCTGGATCTGATTCTGGACGAAGCGGAGGGTTATGCTTTTCTTCGCCAATTGGATGATGATGCCGAAGATGCTCCCGAACAAACCAAAATGCCCCGACTGGTTGCCCGTCGTCCTTTAAGTTTTCCGGTCAGCCTACTCTGTGTGTTGCTGCGTAAAAAAATGGTGGAGCAGGATGCCTCCGGCGGCGATGCCCGCCTGATTCTCACCCGGGAACAGATCGTCGAGATGATGCGGGTCTTTTTGCCCGATCGCGCCAACGAAGCCCGTCTGTTTGATCAGATCGATACCCATATCAATAAGGTGTCAGAGTTTGGCTTCCTGAAAAAACTGGCCGGTAATCCACCGGCCTGGGAAGTACGACGAATCATTAAAGCATTGGTGGATGCCGATTGGCTGGCGGATTTTAACGACAAATTGAAGGTATACCGGGACCATGCAGAAACACTCGTTTGATTTTTCTGAGGCTAACGCTGAAGAACCAGCTCGCGCAGGATTTCGTTTGTCTGCACTGGAAGTGCTTAACTGGGGCACCTTCCATAAAAAAATCTGGGTAGCCAATCCCGGTGGCGATAACAGCCTGCTCACCGGCGATATCGGCTCCGGTAAATCAACCCTGGTGGATGGCCTCACTACACTGCTGGTGCCCAGTCAGAAAATCACCTACAACAAAGCCGCCGGTGCCGAAACCAAAGAGCGCAACCTCACTTCCTATGTGCGCGGTTACTATAAAAGTGCGAAAGACGACGACACCCTAAGCGCCAAAGCAGTCGCCCTGCGAGACCACAACAGCTACAGCGTGTTGCTGGCTCGCTTTGTTAATGAAGGGTTTGATCAGACCATCACTCTTGCCCAGGTATTCTGGAGTCGAGATAACAGCAATACACCAGAACGGTTTTATATTGTTGCCCGAAAACCGTTGTCTATTGCTAAACAATTCAGTGGCTTTGGCAGCGATATTAGCGACCTGAAAAAGAAACTGAAACGACTGGATCAGGTCAAACTGTTCGACAGTTTTAGTCAGTATCAGGCGGAATTCCGCCGACAGATGGGCATCGAAAACGATCAGGCTCTGGAGTTGCTTTATCAAACCGTTTCCATGAAATCTGTGGGCAACCTGACAGAATTTGTCCGCAACCACATGCTGGAAAGCACCGATGCTCAGGAGAAAGTAAACGAGTTAAGTCGTCAGTTTGATAACCTGAACCGAGCCCACGAAGCGGTACTAAAAGCTCGCCAGCAAATTGATCTGCTGGCGCCATTGATTGCCAACTGCGATCAGTATGACACCATCGAATCCGCTATCACTAACCTGCGCCACTGTCGTGAAGCGCTGTACGGTTTTTTTGCCCATAAGAAAATCACGCTGTTAACCCAGCGAATTGAGCGTCGGGATCAGGAACAGCAAAAGCTGGAAGCCCGCCTGCAAGAGCTGCGACTGGCCATTGAGGTTCTGAGAACCACCAGCCGGGAATTGGAACGGGCTATCGATCAGAACGGCGGCCAGCGGCTGTCAGAGTTAAAAACCGAACTGGAACGGCTCAGTCGGGAACGCAGTCGCATCGCCAAAGCCTGTGATGACTACCTCGGCATTTGCCGTCATCTGGAGCTACCGGAGCCGGTGGACGATGATGGTTTTTTCCACAATCGGCAGCAGGCAAAACAGGGTCTGGAATCTCTGGAAAAAGATCAGGCCGATCTGCAAAACCGGCAGGTAGAACATGCGGTTCAATTGCAGGCGTTACGTAGCCAGCATACCGAGTTAGAAGAAGAGATTACTTCTCTCAAAAGTCGGCAGTCCAATATCCCCAGCCGAAATTTGAGCATCCGTCAGGCTTTAAGCGAACACCTGCAATTACCGGAAACCGCACTGCCTTTTGCCGGTGAGCTATTGCAAGTTCGTGAAGAAGATAAACTCTGGGAAGGTGCGGTTGAGCGAGTGTTGCATAACTTTGCTTTGAGCTTGCTGGTGCCCGATGATCATTATCAGGCAGTGGCTGACTATGTGGATCAGACTCATCTCAAAGGTCGGCTGGTCTATTATCGGATTCGTCAGCCTGCCCGCACGATCATCGACAGCGTTGACCCTCGCTCGCTTTGTCGGAAAATCTCCATCAAAACCGACAGCCAGTTTTACAGTTGGCTGGAGCAGGAACTGGCGCAACGTTTTGATTATACCTGCTGCGAGAAGATGGACGAATTCCGTCGTGAGACTCGTGCCATCACTGCTTCAGGGCAACTGAAAAGCGGTGGCAGCCGTCACGAAAAAGACGACCGTTTCCGTATTGATGATCGTTCTCGCTTTGTATTGGGCTGGAGTAACCGGGAAAAAATCTTCACCCTGGAAGCCACCCGAAAACAGCTGGAAAGCCAGATTCAGGAATCCGCCTCCGCTCAAGCCCGATTCAGTCAACAGGTGAAACAGCTGAACCAACGACAGCTGCAGTTCGAACTGCTACTGAAATTCGCCAACTTCGCCGACATCCACTGGCAACCGCTAGCCGTCCAGATGGAAGCACTTGAACAAGAAAAACAGCAGCTGGAAACCGGCTCCGATATTCTTCGAACCTTGCGGGAAAGGCTGGAACGAAGCGAAGCCCTGACACTGGAAAAAGAAGGACAGGAACGAAAACTCTCACGGGAGTCTGGCACCGCGGAAGAAAAGTTGAAGCAGGATCGAAAGCTGCTGACACAATCGGAAAAGCAGCTTGAGGAATTACCGGAAAACCAACGGGAGTTGAGCTTTCCCATTCTGGAAGAAATGGAGCAGGATGCGCTGGGTGATAAAAAGATCACCATTGAAAGCTGCGACAGTGGTCAGGTAACTATGCGCAAATGGCTGCAAGACCGGCTGGATGGCCAGGAGCGCAAATCCCGGGAACTGTCTTCGCGCATCACCGGCCAAATGGCAGATTACAAAAACGCTTATCCACAGGAAACCCGGGAAGTCGATGCGGCGATGGGATCGGTCTCTGAATTCTCTGCCATGCTCGATACCCTGCAAGGGGAAGATCTGCCCCGCCATGAACAGCGCTTCAAGCAGATGCTCAATGAAGGCACCATTCACAATATGGCCATGTTCCAAAATTGGCTGGACCATCAACAGCAAACCATTCGGGATAAAATCGCCACCATCAACCGCTCTCTGGCCGCCATCGACTACAGCGAAGGCACCTATATACGACTGGTAGCAGATAACCACCGTGCCCCGGAAATCAACCAGTTTAAAATCGACCTGCGTAACTGCCTTGGAGAAACACTGTCGGCAGATAGCACTGATGATGCCTACGCCGAAAACAAATTCCTGCAAGTAAAAACCATTGTGGAGCGGTTTAATGGTCGGGAAGGACAGAGTGAACTGGATAAAAGGTGGACCCGCAAAGTCACCGATGTGCGCAACTGGTTCCTGTTCAATGCTTCCGAACGCTACCGGGAAGACGACTCCGAGAAAGAGTTTTATTCCGATGCAGGAGGAAAATCTGGCGGCCAAAAAGAGAAGCTGGCTTACACCATTCTGGCCGCAGCGTTGGCTTATCAGCTTGGGCTTGAGTGGGGCGAAAACCGTTCCCGATCCTTCCGATTTGTGATGATTGACGAAGCCTTCGGGCGGGGTTCTGACGAATCAGCACGTTACGGGCTGGAGCTGTTCCGTAAGCTGAACCTGCAACTGTTGATCGTGACGCCGTTGCAGAAAATTCATGTGATCGAAGATTATGTCAACTCTGTACACTTTGTTCATAACCAGGGCGGCAACCATTCTATGCTGCGTAATCTGACCATTGAACAATATCGGGAGGAAAAGCAGCAGGAGCTTGAGCGTCAGCAGCAAGTTGTATCCATCATCAATGAAGTAGAAAAAACTTCGGTCTAAGGGGAGAGGCCGTTAGAAAAATACCAAACGATTTGTTCACCGTGGGCTTGTCGAAGGGTGGTAGCAACGCACTTCGACAAACTCAGTGCGAACGTCGGTATGTTTTTCAATGCCTCTACCCTAAGCCCGACGCCTGCCTGACACACAATGATATTGTTATCGGTTATGCGCTATGAAGTGAATTTCTACATCCATGCTTTTGTGGAGAATTCTCACAATCTGTATTTGATTCTTACCAGATTGCCTAAAATAAACCATGTGACTACCTTGAGGGAATTTTAGATAACCTTCTCTGATTTCGTTACAGGATTTACCAAGACTGGGTCGTCCAGACAATAAAATAAATGTGTCGTTAAATTGCTTTAGATAAATATTCCTTTGCTCTCGTCCCCAACGTTTCATTGTGAACATTGCAATTTCTTTCAAGTCTGCCTTGGCTTTTTGGGTTAAGGCAAAAGACTTCATTGTTTATGGTCACTATCGAGTTCGTTAATAAAGGTATCGTAGTCATACTCAGCAAGGCCGCTATTTTCGCCTTCGATAAGCAAATTTCTGAGGGTATTTAGTTTCGTTTCTTTACTTTCCAGTAAACGCAGAGCTGCACGAATAACTTCACTGGCAGAGCCATAACGGCCGCTTTCAACTTGGTTGAAAATAAACGAATCAAAGTGTTCACCCAAGGTTACACTGGTGTTTTTAGCCATTGTAGATACCTCCCTAATTATCATTGAGTACCAATATATACCTAATATTGGTACATATTATTCGCAAGTCAAGTCGGTGTCGGCGCTTAATAAATAAAATCTCGTTCTTCCGCTGCGCTTCATCGGTTCTCTTTACCTGCTGAAAGCATTGAGGCATTCAAGCAAACTCTCATCCAGTTGCTGAATTCAGATTACGACACGAAACCTGTCATAATCGATAGAACGACCTATCATCAGATCCTAAGCTAATGGGCACCGTACCAACATGATCACCCAGAGTGAACTGAAGAAAAAAGCACTGCGCCCCTGGACTTCCGGGGCTTTTCTGAAAAGTGTTCTGACCGGTGACCACCTGTTCCCTCTGGAAGTTACCTTCCGTAAGCCTGCCGGTAAAGTGTTGAGTCAGGATTACCTCAAAGTTCGGGACTGGATCACTCAGTTGAACAGTCACAGTAAGGCCGCCACTGGTAGCGGCTACCGTCTGGAAGTTCGCACCATCAATCACAAGATGCTGGGTAGCCAGCGCATTCCAGAAAAAATCTTCTTTGATACTCGTGATGACTGGCTGAGTTTTATTGGCAAGCAGAAAGACTTCCGCCGGTTTGATGAACTGATCGGCACTCTACGTCGACAATTGCCGGAACTGCTACCCTGGCTACAAAAGAAGCCTCTTAAAGCCCTGGAGCAACTGGAAAACTGGTCTCGGCTACTCAAGGTTTGCCACTATTTTCGCCTGAACCCAACACCGGATCGATATATACGACAACTGGATATTCAGGGCGTGGACAGTAAATTTATCGAGAACAACAAGGGTATTCTGTCGGAATTATTGAGTCAGATTCTGGAGCCGGAGGACTTTGACGGTACTATTACCGGTCTCGCTGAAAATGGTTTCGAACGGCGCTTCGGCCTGAAATATGATGAACCGCTGATCCGTTATCGACTTCTGGACAGCACCGAACCCGTGACGGATATCACCGTCCCTCTGTCTCAATTTATAGACACCGGCGTCAGCACGGTTTTTATTACCGAAAACAAGGTGAACGGCCTGGCTTTTCCTCCGGTAGCTGACGCTATGGTAATTTTCGGTCTGGGCTACGGTATCCGGTCACTGTCTTCCATCCACTGGCTAAAACAGAAAAACATGATCTACTGGGGTGATATCGATACCCACGGCTTTGCAATTCTCTCCCGGTTGCGTCAGCATTTTCCTGAAACCCGCGCCCTTTTAATGGATCAAAGTACCCTGCTCCAACATCAGCATCTTTGCGTCGAGGAGCCGGAAGACAAACGTTTTCTGGGCGAACTTGCTCACCTGACCAGTGATGAACAACAGCTGTTTGCTGAATTGAAAAGCAATCTACACGGTAAAAATCTCAGGCTGGAACAGGAGCGGATTGGTTTTGGCTGGCTTATGGAGGCGTTATCAATCTGAACATTAGGGTAGGGGCAGTTAGAAAAATACCAAGTAATCCGTTCATCCTGAGCCTGTCGAAGGATGGTTGCACCGCACTTCGACAAGCTCAGTGCGAACGGTGGTATGTTTTCCAATGCCACTTCCCTTAGGAATAGTCCCCAATTAACTTCCCTATTTTCAAGAGATCAGGAATCGTCGATAATTGCTCCGCATGAGTGCAGGAGGTCATCTTGGGCAGTTATTCGACGACAGTAGAGGTTCAAATGGTTCGGTTTTATCAGTCACTCAACGAGAGGGATCGTCGTCGCTATGCTGCGATTGAAGCGATAAAGCTTGGGCATGGTGGCATCGAATTCATTTCTCAGTTACTGGCTTGTGACCCGAAAACGATTCGTCGAGGTATCGCTGAGCTGGAATCAGAACATCTGAACGCTGATCATCAGCGAAAAAAAGGGGCGGACGCACACCGCTGATTGAGAAAAGTCCCCAGCTGACTGAAAACTTTCTCACCATACTCCGTAACCATACTGCTGGGGACCCGATGCGGCACGACGTAAAATGGACGAACCTGTCTCGTCGGCAGATTGCTCGCAAGCTCTCCGATTTGGGAACTCCAGCCAATAAGAATATCGTTTCTCGACTGCTTCATGATCATGGTTACCGACGACGCAAGCCGCAAAAAAAGCGAACAATGGGGCAGCACGCCGATCGCAACGCCCAGTTTGAAAATATTGCCAGACTGAAACAAGAATACTTGGATGCCGGATGTCCAGTGATAAGCATCGACACGAAAAAGAAAGAACTGCTG
>NZ_LUTV01000004.1:225589-227047 GCF_001646945.1 Endozoicomonas ascidiicola | reverse complement strand
ATGTTGTGTGATGGAGGTGGCAGTAACAGTGCTTCGTCGTATCTTTTCAAAGAGGATTTGCAGGCACTTTCAAACAGGCTGAACTTGAGAATTCGTATCGCTCATTACCCGTCGTATTGTTCGAAATACAACCCTATTGAGCATCGCGTATTCCCGCATATCACCCGTGCCTGCAAAGGTGTTCCTCTGGAATCCGTTGAKATGGCAMAGCACTACATAGAAAAAACAGAAACGACCAAAGGGCTGAAAGTGGTTGTAAGAATTATCGACAAAGTGTTCGAAACCGGGCGTAAATATGCCACTGACTTCAAAAAGAACATGGCCATTCAGTTCGATAAATTCTTGCCAAAATGGAACTATGTCGCCATGCCCTGTACCTGCTGAAATCGGGAAGTTATTCAGGGACTATTCCTTAGCTCAAGAGCTCAACAGCTCAACAGTTCAAACGATGATTTCAGGAGGCTAAAAAGCCCTATTATTCTGCCTTATGACCTCCCTACTGCCCATTTCGGGGTCGCCGTAGGTAAGTACCCAGAATTTTTTGATGCGTGTGATTATTTGATGCGAGAAGCATCAAATAATGTGCGAGAAATCCATTGATTAATACTTTGTCCGCTCACCTGAGCTGCTGTTGCAATAGTTGCATGCAATTCTGGCGGTATACGTAACATGAGCTTGCCTGAATATGGTTTCTGTGGCTCTTTACCAATGGCTGTGCAAGTTTCAAGATAATCCTCGACTGCTTCATGAAAAGCATCCTTAAGTTCGGCTACTGACTCACCATGAAAGCCAACTCTATCCTTAATGCCTGCAATATGACCAATAAAACGCTCATCGTTATTGCTGTATTCAATACTTGCAGCGTAACCTTTATAAATCATTGTATTCATGGTTTGACTCCAATCCTCATAAAGATATTGCTAATCTTATTCTGTTGATAAAACGACTGAAGGCTTATATATAAATATCATCCATAGACAGTTTCAGCTTGATGCTATCGAGCACAACCTGATCACCGGAACCATAAGTTGCTACCACTTCAAAACGGCCGTTATGCCACATCCGTTTTTCTATAATCGGACGATCAGGGTCAACCACCAAATATTCTCCGTCAGTGGATTTTAGAATGTGTCTATATTCCGCCGACTTATATAACCGATCGGTCAATTCTGTGCTTTCAGAGAGCACCTCGACCAACACAGTTGCGGACTCACACATATCCTTATATCGCCGATTTTCCTCACAGGAAACCATCACATCCGGGTAACGAAATGACTTCACAAATGCCGACTCCACCTTGAGTCTGACATCAGATGCAAAGACATCACAGGGCTTTCCCACTAAATGATTCCCTAGGAGCCTGTCGGACTTAGAACAACTTTTGAGTATAATACCCGCAAGATCGTAAAAGACAGCCAGCCAATGAACAAATGGACTTTCAGACCCATTGACCGAGAC
>NZ_LUTV01000004.1:212437-224314 GCF_001646945.1 Endozoicomonas ascidiicola | reverse complement strand
TACGCTGATGCTGAAAGATCTTCAGGAAAGTATCATTTTTATGCAGTTTATTTCAGCTTACAGGTTATTTGTCGCATGCATTTGGATATTTGGGCAAAAGAGACTGACGACATAAACAGCACTTCCAGACTGGATTCTGTGATTTTTGACTTTATTGCGGCCCATCTCCGGTTTTTACTTTCAAGTCCGACAGCCTCCTAGAAGGCGAGCTATATTGGTGATCATTTTACCGTGCTGGGTAGTCCCAACATCCACTGGGATCAAATAGCCTTCTATGTACTCATTTCGAGAGCCTAATGATGCTCTTTCATGAATCAGGTAAGCATCAAGGCTGATTTGGTGAGACATGCTACAACCTGCCGAGTATTTTCTCGTTTATACGAATGCAATCAGGGTAGTTATAGAATCAGCTCTAAGCAATGACTGTTATGGGCTATCCCACACGATAGCTACCTGTTCCGTCTTCTCAAAGACATCATGCCGGTTCATTCACCGTATAATCCCTTTCAATAAACTTCAGATGCGTTTCTATTGCTGCAATCTTACGCTGATTAGCATCAGTCATCGTCCATTGCTTGCGAGCTCGAAGTTCTTCCTGCAGCTTTTTCATTTCGGCTTCCGCAATAATCAGGCGAACTTTCATAGAAGGTATACGGCAGTAGTCTACGAACCCTGAATCAAGGGAAGGAACCTGTTTCCAGTCGAACTGAGTCATCGTCATTATACGGCAGCTGTAGATTATACGATGATACTACAACTTGATGATTCGCTCCCCCTCACCCCATGATTAATGGCTCAAAGTTCGGAATAGATCCGGGAAATACTGAGCTCAACGATTTTGCGACGCAATTCACTATACAGAACAGATGTATTTGACAATTAAAAACACCAATGATTTTCTAAAATCAGGTGACAAATCAGGAACTGCGCAATGGATATGCGACACACCCTCGGTTTACTTCTGTTTTTCTCAAGCATCTATCTATCATCCGCGGCGGCACAAGGCCCCCTTGAACCCGTAACCATGCCTGGCCAATGCTTGCAGGCCGGTGCTTTCAAGCCGAAGAAACAAGCCGATACGCTGCCAAAATGGCTATTGCAATGGCATCGGGCCAGGAGAGGTTACATCGTCACTTTGACCGATTGCGATCAACATCGTCAGCAAGAATGGATAAACGATGATGGATCATTGATTGGCATGGAAGGCGAGCTGGCGGCCTTGCCCTTCAAACAACACGTCATACCTGTGATCAAAAAAGGTCGAACACTGATTAAAACGTTTCCCATTCAATGGCTGCAGGGACGTCTGGTTTATAAAGGCCGGGATGGCCAGACCCGGTGCCTGATTCCCAAAAATCGCTTTCACTTCGAGCACGCTTTATTGGAAGACTGTCTCCAGTCTCCCGATTTGCGCGAAAAAAGTCATTGGTATTATGCCATGCCACCATCACCTGGCGAGGAGGGAAAGATTGGGCTTGCAGGTATTGATTCGGATCAGGATGGGGTGCGGGATGATGTTCAGCGGTTTATTGCTTCAACTTTTCAGGATGAGCCAACTGAGAAAATGATGCCTGTCAGTAAAATGGTTATGGTCAGACAGGAACAACTGATTCATGCCTATGACAAAGAAAAAGTACTGGCTCTTCTTCCTCAAGCGCTGGCATCACAATATTGCTTTTTTCATCATACTCAAGATGATTTTTCAAGATATCGTGTGCTGTATAAGCGGGTAGAGGCAAAGCTATACAACACTTATGACAGGCTTAAAGCCAGAAACAAAATCAATAGCTACTACGGAGGAATGATCGTCGAAGACCCGGGAGACTATGAAAAATACTGTAATCAAGAACCTGTCAATACTCCACAATTTGAGGATAGATGATGAAACAATTAATTATTGTTCTTTGCTTATGTTTCTCTCATTCTCTTTACGCGGCAGAGTGTTCTGGCAACGCTCCTAATCTTTCAATTTATTTTGGAAATGGTATGTTCAACAACCTTGATGACTCCAATTCATCAAGGCTCATGATAAAGTATTTAACTGAACGACAGTTGCCTGAATACCGCTTGTCTTATAAAGTTGCAATCAACCATAATGAAAACCCTTTCGACCAGCTGCTCGAAGTGTCCCGGCAAAAAGCACTGCAAGATTATGGCGTTATCCTGCTCTGGCTGGCCGGTATCGAAGCGGCTCCAGATTGGTTCAGAGAAGCCCTTTCAGAAGTAGCCATCTTATATCAGTCCTTCAGCTATATACTTGACAGAGACTTGCAAACACACGTCAGCCAATACATACAAGATATTGAACGGTGCCGTAAAGTGCTTTTGGTTGCTCACTCTCAAGGTAACTTCTACGGCAATGAAGCATGGCAACGGGTTTATAAAAACTCTATCAACAGCCTGCCCCTTAACCAATTAAAAGTCATGGGAATGGTATCGGTCGCAACCCCTGCCAGCTTTGTAGGAGCACCGCTCGATTACGAAGGAGATCAGCAAAAAATAACCCGTTATCTGACTCTGAATGATGATCTTGTTATCAATGTGATTCGCAGTGCCATTATCGACCCACTGCCAGGCAACCTTGCAAACAGCAACGAAAGCAGTGACTGGAAAAATCACAGCTTTGTGGATACCTATGCCAGCGGCAACCCCAGTCAACAGGTTTTGACAAACTTTATACGATCAGTCGCGTTTAATCTTGAAAGCCTGCCTCTAAATCGAACAACACTCGATTCTTCAGCATTGGCCTCTGCCGGCTACGACCATGTCATTGGTATGCTGGAAATTGAGTTTACCCGCAGCGGGAGCGTGTATCGTTATTACGATGTGCCAGAGACCGTTTACAACAACCTGATCAGCGCAGCCTCCGCCGGAGGGTATTATAATCAGGCTATTCGCGGACAGTACCCATCTCGAAGGCTGTTCTGATGCCTGATGGAAGCTCCGTCGTTAACCCCGCAGGGGTTGGCGATAGAAAAACCCGAGTGGAGCATCAGCAATCCCGTTGGGATTACCGACGGGAGGCTGTTATTCTCAACTTACCCAGCCTTCACCGGCTCAAACAACACGTTCAAATCGTCCGCAGTAATAGACGGTTTTTTCTTACCTGCATTGTCGCCATAAAGGGAATCGGCGATGGCTTTTTTCTTCTCCTTCAACTGCTGGATTTTTTCTTCCACCGTACCCTCGGTTACCAGCTTATAAACAAACACCGGTTTATCCTGACCAATACGGTGGGCACGGTCGCTGGCCTGATCTTCTGCCGCCGGGTTCCACCACGGATCGTAGTGAATCACGGTGTCGGCGGCGGTAAGGTTCAAACCAGTGCCGCCGGCTTTCAGGCTAATCAGGAAGACGGGCACATCGCCGTTCTGGAAGTCCTCCACAGGCTGTTTCCGATTGCGTGTCTGACCGGTGAGTTTCACCCAGGGGATGCCCGCCGCTTTTAACTTCTCTTCGATCAGCAACAACATAGTGGTGAACTGGGAAAAGATCAGAATCTTACGACCTTCTTCCACCATGGGTTCTACCAACTCCATCAATAGGGTCAGCTTGGCAGAGTCCTTCACGGAAGCCGCCTGCTCCAGTTTGACTAAGGAAGGATCGCAACAGGCCTGACGCATTTTCAGCAGCGCATCGAGAATCACAATCTGAGAACGAGCCAAGCCTTTTTTCTCGATCTCGCTTTTCACTTTGGCTTCCATGCTGGCGCGAATAGTTTCGTATAGATCGCGCTGTTGACCGTGAAGTTCGGTAGTACGAATAATTTCGGTTTTTGCCGGCAATTCTTTGGCCACCAGATCTTTCGTTCGGCGCAACATAAACGGCGCTACTCGTTTTTGCAGTTTCTTCGCCTGATCTGTATTCCCCTGTCGTTCAATGGGCGTGCGATAAAAACGGGTAAATTGGTCGTGGGCACCTAAAAAGCCCGGCATCAGAAAATCAAACAGTGACCACAGTTCCCCAAGATGGTTTTCCATGGGCGTGCCGGTCAAACAGAGTTTGTGTTCCGCCTGCAGGCAACGAACCGCTTTTGCCGATTTGGCTTTCGGGTTTTTCACGGCTTGGGCCTCATCCAGAATCAACAGGTGAAAATTGATTTTCGACAGCTGTTCAAAATCCCGCTGAATAACGCCATAGCTGGTGAGCACCAGATCAGAGTTGGCGATTTCTTCCGCATCACGACTGCTACCGTGGTGAGTATGCACTTTTAAATCCGGCGTAAAACGTGCCGCCTCATTGCTCCAGTTGTGCAACAAACTGGTAGGGCAAACCACCATCGTCGGCGCAGCTTTTTCTTTGAGGCCTTTAAGCCGTTGTTTTTCCAGCTGGATATGAGCCAGAGCCTGCAGGGTTTTACCCAGACCCATGTCGTCTGCCAGAATACCGTTCAATCCGTATTCCCGCAGGAACTGCAGCCAGGAAAGACCGTGCATCTGGTAATCCCGCATATCCGCCTGCAGGGTTTTCGCCGGTTTAACGGACTTAAGTCGTTTAAACTGTTTCAGCTTTTTGCCAATGGCTAATAGCTTTTCGCCACCGGACCAGGGCAACCCCAACTTATCGTAAAGCTCCTGCCAGATTTCTGCGTGGTAGTTTTGGAGCTGATATTCATTAAGTGGACGATCGCCGAACAACTCCAGCAACGTACCCGCAATAAGCCCTAAACGGCCGGCAGGTAATTGCATAAACTTCCCGCCGGGTAGCGTCACAGGCACCAACCTGTTTTCATCCATGGCTTTCAGTTCATCCACCGGTGGCAACTGATGGATTTGCCGCGCCAGCAACGGCAGCAAGTCAATATGCTGCCCATCTATGGTGATGCCCAGACGCAGGTTAAACCAATTGTTCTTGCCCGATTCGTCGGACTCATCCAGCTCTGCGTACCAATCGGTATCGCTTATGGGTTCGAACTGAAATGGGAAATTGTCGTCTATAGTGACCGTCCAGCCATGCTCTTCCAACTCTGGCAGGCTGTTAGTCATAAAACGCAGCCAGCGATTACGGTACTCGCTACCGGAACCGGGCATCCCCATCACGATATCGTACACATCCAGATCCGCAATCTGATGCACCCTCTCCATATGGCTGACATGGGCCGGCTCGATGCTTTCTGGCAGCATTTCAAGATCTGCGCGTTCTGCACCGGCTTGCCGGGGAATCACCTGATGGCTGTTAGTATCACTGAGCGGTTTCAGAGTCTGTTCATGGCTGCCAAAGGGCACTATCTGACCATCGTAGTCAAAACTTACACGACCACGGGCTAGCACTTCATCGGCTTTTTTGCCCATGGGAATGCTATCGAGGCGAAGCAAGGGTTTGGGCATTACATTGAGTACAGCGACTTTTTCTGGGAGAGCAACGGTCTGCTTTTTCGATTGCTTACCACCTTTACCACTGCTTTTCACGCTTTTGAAGATCGTCGTCAATGCTTTGGAGGTTTCTTCAACTCCAGCTTCATCCAGTGGCGGCGCTTTCAACAGAACAGACAATAATTCAATATCGGGCAAGCCGGTCAGATCGCCGCAATGGAACGACTCAGGATGACGCTGCAGATAATAAAGCGGCTCCGATGGAATCAGCATCAGGGGATGCCCGCTGTCTGCCGCGACCAACTGCGGAAACTGCAAACCCTGTTCATCCAGCTGCCAGCGAATTTCACCTTTTATCGCAGGCTGATGCTCCAGGGGGAGTTTCAATTCACGGTCCACCACGCAACGGCCAGTGGCCATGACCTTTTCCAGCAGCTCGTGACCATCTTCACCGTTCAGGGTGATCTTGCCCTGATAGACATCCAACTTCTTATTAATGTAGGCCAGGCGCAATATACGACGATCGTTTTCCGCCATGCTGGCCGGCCAGTTACCGTTGTGCAAACAGTTATAAGCACCACCGTATGTCGAGGGTTTGCCGTAGCCCCCGTTTTTCAAATAACGGGACAGGCAAATTTGTACGACCATGCCGCCATGATAACTGTTTTCCTCCAGCACATAGAGCACGATATTGGTATTATTGCTTTTTGCGGACTCGCTCTTTTCTCTGCCTTCCAGCTGACTGGCTGCATTTTTTAAACTGCTTAACCAGCGGTTGCGCTGTTGCTCCAGCTCACGGGAGCGAATGGCTAACTGATGTTCAGAGGGAACCTGAGGTGTTTTCGGCGCCGGCACATCCAGCACCTCGCCAATGATGGCATCAATATCCACCGGCAGCTTATTACCGTATTGCTGCTTCAGCATTTTTTTCAGTTCATCGAGTTGTGAAATGCTGACTTCTGAAGGCCCTGCATCCACAGGGCTAGCATCCTCTTCCATCATTTTATTGATGCGATTGGCACCGTACCGTTTCTCCCCCGCCAGCAGCAGCGCCAGGGCATGTTTGCAGTTATGGCCAACCGGGCAACTGCACTCGCCGATGATCGGCTCATCACTGGACAAGTAATTAAGGAAGACGTCCACTTCATAGATCTTTCGCCCGCTGCCACGAACTTCGCCGTATAAAACGTCGGAATCGCTATCCAGCACGACAGAGTCGACCTTATTCTTGCGAAAATACTCCCGCCCACGCTGCAGGGTGGTGTGAGAAAAAATCTGACTCAGGTTAACTTTCAAATCGGACATGAAGTGGTCGCTGCCGGTGATAGGCTCAGAGATTGGTGGACAGGGCAAATGATAAGCTGCCCACATTAATACAATCCTATGTATCGGACAACAAGCAGGCAAGGTAGGTTCAAAAATCGATTGTAAAAAGGTCGATCTATTACGCTCTCAGTGTTCATCAAAACTCAATCAGGTGACGAACGCCCTGCATTTTTATCTTCACCGGAGTCAGCTTTGGCAATATGATCGTTCAGCCATTTAAATTGAGACTGTAGCTCTAATGCTGCTTCAGATCGCCCTTTCAGCTTTGATAACTCCAGCTCCAAAAGCCGGATGGCATCCTCCTTCGCAGAAACGTTAGCCTGCAAATCAACAACTTGCGCATCCCGCTTAGCAAGCAGTTGTTCAAGACGTTTGATTTCTTTTTCCAGAAGCTCTTCCACTTCCCGACGATCAGCCTCAATCTGCACCACACGCTCCTCTGCCAAAGCCACGCGTTGAGCGGCGACTTTGCTGGCTTCTGCCCACATAAGCTCACCAGAACGCGTACTCGTTTGCTTCACGTCTTCCGGTATATCGATGATGGCTAATGAATGGCTAGACTGCCTGTCCCTCCACTCCCTAAAGTGTGGGCCGATATCCGAAAAGCTGCCCGAGCCCAACTCATTTCGCACCTTTTCATTAGTGGGTTTCTCACCCCGCACCAGTATCGCCTCGGCCGCGGTAAACACCGTATCTCTTGTTACTTTCATATGCCTCCTTGCTGTAGGATTTGTAAAACGCTACGTACATTACAATTCTTTTTTTTGTTCTTGCCTGAGCTTCCTGCTCATTTTTCGTTGTGATTTTTTAAATCGATCATAACCTGAAGACCCAAACAACTTATCAACAGGATATACACGACTTATTTATGCATACTAAAACTTATTCACAGGCATTGCAACCCTTTAGGCGGCTGACTGCTTAAAAGCCTAACCCATTGTATTGTAATGATTTACGAACAAGGTTCGCATAATTATCTTGGGTGGACAGGTATTTTACCGTGGTCTTATATGGGTAATTGATTGGAAAAGACAGCAGAAAACAGAGTTATCCACAGAATGACAGCAGGAGAAATAGAGGATTGGAGGATCAGGCAGGCGACAGAAAAAGATGTTAAATACGGTTATTCACACCTTTTTTGCTTCAGGTTTGATGTTGGTTTTTTACGTTATATTTACAAGAAAATCAGTACTGGTGATTAACGGGGGGGTTGAGTTTTTTCATTGTCGAACACGCTTCCTTACATCGTGGGGCGTACCACATACGACTCCGGTTTTCTTTTCACCGGGCACTGAACGCCAGATGCAAATGCTCAATGATACGTTGGTCACGGGTAATCAACGGGCTATCGCAAAAAATGGCGTCTGCTGCAATCAACCGGTCAAAAGCGTCCCGCGTCCAGTGAATACCGATAGCGGATTGAACCAGGCCGGCTGTTGGCGTTTTTGAGCAAATCATCCCCACATCACCATACAAATCAGCCACTATCTCCGCAGGTGTGTAGGCAATCCGACCAATCTCATATAAATATTGAAGCTCCAGCCTTGCCAGCTCAGGCAAAACAATATCATGCTGCTCAAGCTGTTCCTGAGCCAGCGGGGAAATCTTGCTCAAATCCCCACTATGGAGAAAGACCGCAATATGCGTATCAATCAAAACCATTATCGGGCTCCCACTGATGGGTGATCGCATCCTCAAGGCTATCCACCGTGCCCGAATCATCAGCCAGCAGTGTATTGCGAACTTTAAGATTTCCAAGCTTTGATGCCGCCGCGGTCACAACACCCAGTTTCAAAAGAGTTCCACCTCGCTCAATGGTTAATGGCTTACCACTGGCGATCACTTCATCAACCAGTTGATAGATGTTCTTGCGAAGCTGGGTAAGGGTGACCCCTTGACCACTCTGCTCTGGTTCCTGCTCCATACTCATAAAACAAAACCCTATAAATATGTACGTATATAAATATAGGGCGTACATCATATAGCTGCAACCTTTAGAGGGTAGCTCGGGGAGTAACTTTCATGCCCAAAGGGCTTGAAGATCGAACAGTGAGGAGCAATGTTCACGCTTTCTTAGCCACAAAGTTTGCCGTGAAAATCCTTGAATTCAAGACGCAAGAAGCCGCCCTGCACAATATCTTTATTCAATTCATCAGGCAGATGACCATGAATAAGCACTCATCAAAAATACCTATAATAGCAATATGGTATATATTGACCTACATTAAAGATACCCTGTAGATACATATAAGACACCTAAACAAAAATGTTTGAGTATGATCTTACAAAGAGTCTCAGCAACCAGGAAAAGCATGGCATTGACTTCACTCAGGCTCAGAGCCTCTGGGAGGATGAAAACAGAGTGGTCATCAAGGCCATGACTTCTGAGGAGCCTCGTTTTCTGCTCATTGCCAAATACACCGGGAAGCACTGGACTGCCGTATTTACGCCCCGTAACGATAAAATCCGAATTATTTCGGTGCGCCGCTCAAGACCCAAAGAGATTGCCGCCTATGAAAGCTAAAGAGTTTGACCAGGCCTTTGATGAAGGCCTCGACAGCATTGATGAACATATTGACTGGTCCAGCGCCCAGCGCCCTGGCCTGGAAACCCGCCGAATTAATATCGACTTCCCGGAATGGATGATTGCCGCTCTTGATCGCGAGGCATCCAGACTGGGTATTGCCCGGCAGGCGGTGGTCAAAACCTGGCTGGCCGAAAGGCTTGATCAGGGAAAGCGGGGGTAGGTTGTGAGTTAAAAGTGAACAAAACTGTTCCCTATTCCCAAACAACTCATCCCCCATCCCCCACACCTAAGAATTAAGCTTCGCAGTAATACCAAGCCCCAGTGCCTGCATCACTGTTAAAATAGTTTTCAGTGTCGGATTTCCATCTCCACTAAATGAACGGTACAGCTACTCACGGGTGAGGCCTGTTTGTTTGGCTATGCCGCCCATACCTTTAGCTTTGGCAACCACACCTAATGCTTTAGCAATATAAGAGGCACCCCCCGTTTCAAAAGCATCTGCCATAAACAGTTCAATGGCTTCCGGGCTATCAAGGTCTGTAGCTGGATCATAATCATGAAGATCCCGGTTTTAGTAGGGCATTTTGACACAGCGTTGTTCCTATCTATAACTGTGCCGTTAATTGAACATTTAACTGTACAACAAAGGTGAACCCATGAACGTTATTTCTTACTCAGACGCTCGGAACAACCTGAAGCGGTTGCTGGATCAAGTCGTCGATGATGCTGCTCACACCATTATCCATCGTCGCGAAGGGGAGGACGCTGTAGTAATGTCCTTGGACAGCTACAACAACCTGATGGAAAACCTGTACCTGATGTCGTCCCCGAATAATATAAAGCACCTGAATAAATCCATTGAACAGATCAAAGCCGGTCAAACCGTAGATAACGGTCTGCTCGATGAGTGATTCGCAAAGGTTGCTCTGTTGGTCACAAAAGGCATGGGGCGATTATCTGTACTGGCAGCAACAGGATAAAAAATACCTGAAGCGTATTAATAAATTAATTACTGAAACGCTTCGAGAGCCTTTCAGCAGAACCGGAAAGCCCAAACCCTTAAAAGGAAACTGGCAAGGGTACTGGTCGAAGCGTATCAGTGAAAAACACAGACTGATTTATCAGGCAACGGATAAGCAACTGACCATTGCGGTCTATCGGTTCCACTATTAAAACCTCATATCAAAAACTTGCTTATCCTTTCTTTTGCTTGAAAGAAAATGACTACGGCAGCATAACGTCACGGAGAAGAGTAAAAGCTTTTCCTTTGTGCCTCGGCTGAAGGCTGAACGTCAAGAATCAAGATATACGACCCCGTTTTTTTCCACTTATCGCTTGCCCGATAACAATAATGTGCCACCTTATGTGTACACAATATATTCAAGTAAGAAAGCAGGCTCAATTATGCATATGTTTGGAATTAGAGACTTGCGGGAGCGTAGCGGTGAGCTGACTAAAGCAGCAGAATCCGGTCATTTATGTGTATTTACGAAAAGAGACAGACCATTTATGGTGGGTATCCCCTTCAGTGAAAACTTATTGAAAGAAGGTGTCCACACTAACCTTGCGACCCACCTTTATGAACAGGGTATTCTGTCACCGGCAAAAGCTGCTCGACTGGCAAAATGCAGTCTTGAGGAATGTATCCAAAAACTCGGCCATCTCGGCATAACGTTGATCGATTACGATACAGAGGAATTAGACGAGGAATTAAGCAACCTTGGTTAGCCACAGCAAGCCGCTTATTATTGCTGACAGCAGCCAACTCATTGCCTTGGCGCTGCTCAATCTATTGCCTGAGCTGAACAGTCTGGCCAGTAAAATACTCTTACCAATGACCGTAGAGAGAGTGTGCACACAAAATCTGTCCCTTCCCGGCGCACAGAGGATCAAACAGGCTATCAGCACCCAGCTATTGACAGTAACCCAGGATATAGATTTACAGCAATCACCAGAACTTGGCACTATTTCAGCACTGATAGATCCAGGAGAAGCACAGGCAATCGCGGTAGCCCAACTGCAACAGGGTTTGCTGCTTATAGATGATAAAGCGGGCAGACGATGCGCAAAAAGAATGGGCATTCCCATTACTGGCAGTCTTGGTGTTATATTAAAGCTAAAGCAGAACGGCAGAGTATCTGCCCTGAGGCCGTTATTAGAGAAGTTGAGCCGACACGGTTACCGTTATTCATCACCTCTATTGGATCAAATACTTAAAATAGCAAATGAGCATAATTGAAACGTTGAATCTTGTCCCCAGGAATGAATTATTCGATTCCAAATGGCCAACTACTGAGGGTAGGGGCAGTTAGAAAAATACCAAGTAATCCGTTCATCCTGAAGCCTGTCGAAGGATGGTATGTTTTCCAATGCCACTCCCCTTACGACAGAGGTTATACAAAATGAAAAACCTGACACCGTTTTTTCGAGCTCAATGTTGGTTAGCATTGACACAAATCAGTTAAGAGTATTTTTCAATAGCATCAAAATCACGATCTTTGTGTAAGAGAGGAAGTGGGCTAAGTTACCGTTAATGGTTGGAAGCACCAATGTTCAGCAATTTTGCTAACCAATCGGCCAGCAGTTAACTTATTTGCCGCTGTAAGTTCCCGTCTCCAGGCCAGATAATGGGGTAGGTAACGAGTAGCAACCCCTTGGAATATGCCGCCAATCCAGCGTTTTAGATGTCTGTGATAAGAGTTTACAGTCTGG
>NZ_LUTV01000004.1:198105-203617 GCF_001646945.1 Endozoicomonas ascidiicola | reverse complement strand
GAGAACTGCGCTCTCAAAAATTATTCCCCGGTTCCCAATTCGCGAGGGTTGGAACCGATATTGGCAAAAATATGAGTTCGATTTTGATAGGCTGACCGACCAGTTAGTTTGTGGTAAGGGCAAAGCCGTATAACGAAAGGCTTTCAGACAAAAAAACCGAATATAAGCGAGCCTGAAAAAATAGTTCGTCGATGTTGTTTATTTTGAAATTATGCAATCTGACCAAACTTCCGTTTTATGGGAAATCTAAAGTCGAGAAAAGTAGTCACTTGTGTAAGCTTTTCATATTATTGCGGCAAATACTTTTTGTAGTGGCATTTGCTAGTGTAAGGGAGTCGTTATCCGTTATCCGTTATCCGTTATCCGTTATCCGTTATCCGTTATCCGTTATCCGTAAAGCGTTTATGTTTGGGCTTTCACGGTCAACGGATTACGGTCAACCACGGTATTTCCAAAGCACCTGATAATTCGACAAAATCGTCGTGCGAAACTGCTCCGGTATACTGTGCCAGGCCAGAGCCTGAACAATGATTGGAATATTGGAATCCCGCAGTGTTTCTATAAACAAAGACAATTGCTCGTAATCATCGCCTTTATCCTGTTCCGGTGGGAAGTGCACCACCAAATCCAGATCACTGGTGTCGTGATTGGTTCCTTTCACCCGGCTGCCGTATGCCCAAATTTCGGCACCTTCTGTAAATACCTTTTCTGCAATCTCACAAATGGCTTCACGGTCTTTTTCTCTCAGATCAATCATCTGCCAACCTCCGGGTATGTTGGCTGATTGACTGCTCTAAAGCGGTTGCGTCCTTTATAAAGTCGGGTATTAACTGCAAGGTGTATTCAGCAAAATTTTTGCCGTAGTCGTGAGCGGTGTTGTTGCGATTGTCGCGATACTGAAGCCAGCGTTCTGCCTGCTCCAGAGTTAATAGATCGTGTTGTGCGGCCTGGCGGAATGCTTCTTTAAATACCATGCGGTCAACGGCTTTAGGACTGTGCGCAAAGTCTTTCAGGCATTTGCGCAATAGTTTGCCGGCCTGTTCCAGTATGATTTCAAACTCTTTGACGCAGGCAGAACGGTACATTTCATACTCAATACTGTTCTCTTCAACCTGAGTAACCATGGAAGAGGCTTTAGCCAATGTCTCGATACAGCGCTTGAAAAAGCTGGTGTCTATTGTCATGCCTGCTTGCCTGTCAATGTTCTTTGTATTCGCTGCTTTATGGTATCAGAAAATCGGAGGCTGTCTGCATGTCGCTGTTAGGGAAGAGAAAGGGTAGATCAGGCCATCGTCATCTCCGCGAAGGCGGAGATCCACTGCTGTTGTGGATTCCCGCCTTCGAGGCTGTTGCAAAAGCCCTGGTTCCCATGCTACTAACTCATTGAAATTCAAGGATATGCATTCCCACGCGAAGCATGGGAACGAGGTTTCTGGAGTTTGCGACACCCTCCTTCGCGAGAATGACGGGGTGCTGGTATTTTCTTAAATGCTACTTCCCTTAGCTTTAAATCAATAAATTGCATTTGGGTGATTTCTTTCTAAATATGCTTAAGTAGGCTCTGCGGAGCAGGAGAAAATAAATGGCTGAACCATTATACAACACTGATTTTTACAGTTGGATACAACAACAGGCAGATTTACTTCGTCAGGGCAGATTGGGAGAAATCGATTTGGATAACATTCTTGAGGAAATCGAAAGCATGGGCAGAAGTGAATACCGGCAGCTAAGTCATCGCCTGGATATTCTGCTTATGTACCTTCTTAAATGGTGCTACCAACCTGGGCACAGAAGTTCCAGCTGGAAAGGTTCTATTGAAGAACAGCGTTTTAGACTCTCAAGGGTGATAAAAGATAATCCCGGTTTAAAATCAAGGATTCCAGAAGCCATGGAAGAAGCTTACAAAGTGGCCAAAATTGCCGCCTACAAAGAAACGGGATTATCAAAAGAGACTTTCCCTGACCGTTGCCTATGGAGCTACGATCAAATTATGAATGATCAGTTTTGGCCGGATTAATGGGCAACGTTTTCCATAAAGTGTTTATGTTTGAGCCTTTGCGGACAACGGAATACGGTCAACGGTGCATTTCAACTCGCTATGCTCCCGCCGTTGCGCCTTGCAGAGAACCTGGCCAACAAGCCAGACATATTTGATTCCAAATGGCCAACTACTTAAAAGTGGTACTAACCCCAATTTCAGGCGCAACCCCCTGGAAATTTTTGGTATGCGTGTGCTCAATGATTTGAACTCAACTTGCAACAGCCAACCTGACTTTAAGTGCTCGCAATAAGCGATGGATAGTATCCCATTTGGGCTGGACTGTGCCGCTGAAAGTTTTATAGAGACTTTCTCTATTTAACCCGGTTTCTTTTGCAAGGTTACTAATGCCCTTGTATTTTGCAACATGACCAAGAGCGATGATGAATACATTTGGGTCTTCATCTAGATATGCTTCAGATAAAAACTCAGCAATTTCATCTTCTCCCTGGAGAAGTTCAACGGGATTGAATGGGGTTAATTTCTCACCCATAACCTATTCCTCCAAATTTTTTAGTATTTCTTTTGCCTGCTCAATATCTCTTGCTTGACTGGATTTGTCACCTCCAGTGAGTAAGATCACAAGCTGACCATTACGAATAGTGAAGTAGATCCTGTAGCCTTGACCGACAAAGATCCTCATTTCACTGACTGCTCCACCAACAGATTTTATGTCTCCAAGATTTCCTGCCTCAGCACGAACCAAACGCATTGCTATTGCCTTTCTGGCTTGGCGATCTTTTACTTTGGCAAGCCACTTTTTGAACGTTTCTGTTGTTACTATTTCGTAGCCCATAAAGCCATTGTAGCCTTTAGGCTACATTTGGTCAAAATCATCTCTGAGCAATGTGTATAAACACATAACGATACGTATGTACCAATGAATAAAAAACAACGTGAAGGCATATACCTATTGGATTTCAAGGCGCTACTAGGCGACAAGTGAGCGAGGCCCCGTGAGCCTACAAGGATTAGGTGATCGGGGTGAGCGAACGCTGACAACAACGTAGCACCTTGAAAGGCGATGGGTATAGCTACTCTTAGCTGCGATCTGGTGAGGTTTACTTTGGATGGAGATCTGTTCTACCTGATCGTTCAGGAGATCAGAAGGCTTTGCTGCTATTGTCTTCTTTGGACCGGGCACGTATCTGGCCTTGGTTTATCTGACATGACTTCTGGAATCTGACCATGATTGAGATGAACGCATTCGCCTGGACTMTGGCTATTCTCTTCACAACCGTCTGTGCAATTGTTTTGTGGGTTAAGTATCTTGATCATAAAAAATAATTACGCGTACCAAGCCCTTTCCATAAATCGTCAATGGGCTTGCAGCGATTTTCGGTTACCTCTTTCCAGCCTGTAGTTCGATGGGTTGTTTGATAATTCGCTGAATGGTTTAAGCTCCCAGTAACTCAGCCCCCCCCTTAAATCATCGATATGCCAGATAACAACGATCAAATCGTCAATTATTACTGTAACTGCAACTCATTCCAGCGCATCCATCACATCGTCATAAAGCTCCCGAAGCGTCACTGAGAAATCGATAGACTTCAAAGTGAGTGTATCGGTTTCATTGTTCAGTCGAATCACTTCCCATCCACCGGCATTGCTCTGATAGAGATCAACGGCCACTTTATCCTGATGGATCAATACATACTCTTTTAATCCATCAATGGCGGTGTAAGCTGCCAGTTTTTCCATACGATCTCTGGCTTCTGTGGATGGAGAAAGCACTTCGGCAATGATGCTGGGTTTGGTTTCTACATATTGGTTCTTCTGGGTGTTATCGCAGGAGACCATGACATCTGGATAATAGAATACTTCATTGCCTTTATGGCTGGCATTCACTTTCATATCGCTGGCATATGCTCGGCACGAGCCACCTTTTAAATGGGTGCGCAGCATGGAGGCGAACGCCAGTGTAAGAAGGTTGTGCTTTCGGCTGGCTCCGGCCATGGCAATAGTAAGACCATTAACATACTCGTGACGATTGCCTGCCCGCTCTTCGAATAGAAGGTATTCTTCCGATGATAAAAAATGCAGCTGCTCAGCCTGAGACATAGGGTTATCCTGCGTTTGCTTTTACCCTTTAGAATATATGAGAAGATATTAGTTTGCTTTCTCTTTTCTGGTTGGCGATGCGAACTTTACCTTAGGGATTGCCCACAGTTAAACATGCAACCAGTTAGTTTACATCTACAGTCTGCAATCATTTCATCCTCTTTCTCAATGCCTTCGGTAACGTAGCACCACCTCTGGGCTTGAGAATCCACGCCCTGATTTCATCGGCATTGGCTGCGTATCGGATTTTTTGGCAGCATTCGCGATGTGTTAACCGTGGTAGCCCAGTTCGATTATCAACCTTTACTCTCTGGGCGATTTGCTGAGGATAGTCAGCACCGCACAGCGGGCACAACCAGTTTGCCATCATATTGCTCGCGGGGTAAAAATGCTCTGACCCTAATGAATTGGAAGGTGACCAGTACCGTGCAAGGTTTGGGTGTTTGTCAGCAAGGCTATTTCCTGCTGGCGGAGAAGGCTGAGTGTAATAAAACTGAGCCAGTTCACCTTCAGCAAAGCCCTTCGTGATGATGTTTTCTAAGAGCTCGTTAAGTCGCTTGTCGTTTATCTCCAGCCCTTTTTGCATAGCTCTTATGACATTCAGGCAACATGATTCGAGGTTGTTGATTTCCACCCGATCGACACAAACGATGTCGTGGGGCGATGCGTCAGACTGCAACCTGTCATCCCGGAGCCTGATGACGCGATACTGATCATACCAGGCTTTACTTTTTGTTAAGTCTTTTTCAATTTTGTCGGCTCGATCATGAAATGGGTAGCCGTCCACTTCGATGATGCAGCGTAAATCAGGTATATAGATATCAGCCTCGTGGCCCATGACTTTTTCTCGAGAAAGCACTTCATATCGATGCACTCTCAGCAAATATCTCAAGCATTCTGTGATGGAAGCCTGAATAGGAGAATACGAAATGGCGGCGCACAATGGGCAGCGCGAACCGGCGCAATCGCCTTTTGATCTTCGGTCTTTCGTCGGGGCAGGAAATGGCTGATGTTGAGGAATAGGGCACTTCCAGTAAATTTTGTCTTTCATTTTTACCCTGAGATCATCAAGCTGCCCGTTTAACTTAGCGCAATATTCTTTTGAGAGAATAGGGTCGGATTTGATGACTGAGCGAGCATGCTCAAGCGATGCAGGGGCTTTTATAACGCGCTTATGAGTACTTCTTTCCTGGGCCATATTACATTCCTTGTATAGGTGCTCAGCCTGAATAATGTAGCAAGTATTTAAAAAGCATCTACTCTATTAGTAATTGACTACTGACGTTTATGTTTGCTGCCATGCCTGCCCAGATACTTTCTTCAAAAAACTCCGAAACCCAAGTTCTCATCACTATCCAGCATGGAAAGTCAATGTTGGAGTTTGAAGATCTGTTACAGGACGAGCTTAATGAT
>NZ_LUTV01000004.1:194096-197015 GCF_001646945.1 Endozoicomonas ascidiicola | reverse complement strand
TAAAATATTGGTGAAACAGAGGATGTGCAGATCAGGTATGCGCTGGAAAGAAGAAGGTGCCTCAATGCTGTTAACACTCCGAGCGATCATATGTTCAACAGGACATTGGTCATCTTTTTGGAAAAAAATGAATCAATACGGTTTTCCAATTACTCATAACCTTCAGGCAGGACATTGATCAGGCTGAGCACCCCCTTGTATGATGCTTTTAACGTCGAAACCCATTAAATTGTATTACTTGAATTCAAGTTAATTAAATAATTGGTTTATAAATATTGATCATATATTTTCAATTTAGTGCTCCATTCACAGTTGTCAAATCAACTCACATCTCTTTATGATGAATAATGACAAACGGTTAAGGATAACGATGACTCATGATCAGAATACGATTTCGTCAGTTTCTGGATGACAAGTCTTTTAAAGAGAAAAGAAAAATTAATCTTGATCTTGTTGCCAAGGAAACCGGTATTGGCCGGGCAACAGTGAATCGCTTGGCAAATTCGCCAGGCGCAAATTTTTCGTTAAATGTGGTTGACGCTCTCTGTAAGTATTTTGGCTGCGATCCCGGCGAATTGTTGCAGCACATCGACGATTAATTGAACTTGATTCTGCTGACATATTTAAAATCGGGGGTGCAAGCAAGGGCAAAGTAATGTCATGACATTACTTTGCGGCTAACTGAGAGTGCACTCGCACTCTGGGAGAGCGGCGTCGTTTCACTCCGCCGCAGGTAAATGCGGCTTTTATTCTTCCTTTATCACAACCATTATCCAAAGAAATTTCCATAAGTGCTTACTTACAGTTAAAAGTAGATCACCACTATGGCTCGTCGTATAGAGCGAGGTACTTGTCGCAAAGTACAACGCCACTGACCCATTCGACGAATTCTCTGTGCTATAGGGCATTCTGCATTACTCAAAAATCATATTGCCGTTAGACGAATTCCAGAAAAAAATTCTTTTAACGTTTTTCCCCTTTCTATTCCTGTACCCTGTTTTTATTAACCGGAATATTGAGATGGAAAGCATCAAACAGACTCAAATTAAAATAAGAGTCAGTATAGAAAAGAAAGCTGAAATAAAGGCAACAGCAGAAGCACTCAATTCATCGATGTCGGAGTTTATTTTAGCGAAGGTGGATCATACAGAACTGCCCCGCCCCATGTCTGATTTTGAGCGGGAGCAGTTGAGACTTATTTCGGAAATTGGCAATCGGCTCAATATACTCGTGAAAAAGGTAAATAATAACTCCAGACCTGATGACGTATATTTGCAAATCGTCATAGAAGCAGTAGACGAATTTATACGGTACGTTATAAATCGTGATCAGTGATGCGAAGCTAACCGGAAACCTTTCAAAAGGCATGGCTGTAGCCCGTTACATGCTAGACCCTGATGCGACAGTGACTGACATTGACGTGAAAAAACTGAAAAAGTCGTCTGATCACGAGCGCATTTTGCACATCGAGACGGATCACGCTTTGCCGGTTCGCTTTAGCGACACGCCAAAATCGGCTGCAAAACATTTTCTTAACCAAGTAAAAGCGTGGAACCGCAGGAACCGCCCGGGTCAAGCGCCTCCGCAATCTAATTGGGAGCACCGTGTCGTGAGTTTTCACCCACGGGATAAACAGAAGGTCAATGCGCACAAAGCATGCAAAATTGCGAGAGAAGCACTCAGAAGTGTTGCCACCGGTGACAGGCCAACATTGTTTGTAGTCCATGGCGATAAAGAGCACCTGCATGTGCACCTTTTATACGCAACCGTGAATGAGCAAGGCCGAATTTTTAATCTACATCAGGACTTTAGAGCCTGGGAACACGCAATGGAGGCATTGGAGCTAAAGTATGATTTAGTCAGGGTAGAAAAGAGAAAAGCCTGTGCAGACAGTAACCCTGACCGATTACCTGACGGCACCAACCCGACAAAACCTGAGTCTCGTATGTGTGGCCGTACAGGAGAACCGTCGTGTAAAGAGCGACTAAGGAAACTCATTGATGAAGCAATCGCTGAGTGTCAGTCTTCTCCAAATGGCGAGAAATTCTCACAGTTTCTTACCTCTTTGAGAAAGAAGAACATTGGCTTCAGCGCCAACATTCAGTCCGGCGGTCGCGTTCTTGGCTTACGGTTCCATTATGGGATTTTTACAAAAGGAGGGATTAAAGCGTCCGCTTTGGGCCGCCAATATTCCTGGGCTCAGCTGGCAGCAAAAACCGGGTATAGTCACGATACCAAACTGCACCGGAGCCTGTTAAAAATTGCTGATTTCAGAGTCAACGAATGGACTGCATCCAAAGGCACCCAGTTTGTGGAGCAGCTGGCTAAGCCTGCATCTAAGGTGCACTTATCAGAATTCACTTCTGCAGCGCCTATGGCATCCCCAGAATTTCCTGTTGAATATCCAGAGTGGCTGAAAAAGTATTTAACCGCTCTGGCTCAGTCGGTAAACGCGGAAATAGCCGACCAACAAAGGCTGCATCAGGGTCTTAGCATGACGATTAATGAAATTTCGCAGCGTTTCCTCAATACTCAAACAAATCACTTCAATGCCTTCCGAAATAGCAAGTCAGCGACTAAGAAGGAGCCGGAGGTTGATGCTAAACCGCCTGCTCAGGAAAAGTGACTGCTTAGCCGCTTTATAGTCAGAGCAAGACCTCAAGCAAGCTCGAGATAGTGGCATCATTAATCTCATTAGGTGCGACACCTTTTCGAGTACAATAGTCGTATATCTGTTTATACACACGCCACCGCTCTTCAAACTGCGTTAGGTCGCCACTCATGCTCCGGTGAAGCTCAAGACGCCTTGCAACACCCTCCATCGAATAAGGATAGATTGCGCTTAGCCGCAATCTTATCCGGTTGTTGCACAAGCCCGGATTGATTTCTGGTGAGGGTGGTCTATAGAAGTTTTCTTTT
>NZ_LUTV01000004.1:185826-188996 GCF_001646945.1 Endozoicomonas ascidiicola | reverse complement strand
GCGGTGTAGCCTGAAGCAGCTCCTCCACCTGCTGGAGCGATTTGATGAGCCGTGTGTCCATTATGATTTTCATCCAGTAATTTTGGACGAAAGATTAGAAATCACAGGCTCATTTCATTTTGGAAACAAGGGCTCCGTTCAGGCTCATTTCATATTGGAAGAGACTCCATATGGCTTGAGATGTACTTTAATACTACGATGATTAACCATCCGAATGCTAAAGACAAGCTACATCCATCCAACAAGCTCAAGGACATGAGTATGAAGAACAAGAACGACAAGCCGGTAAAAAACAACCTGCCAACAGAAGCCGTAAAGACATACGACACAGTTCATGCAGTGAGGCCTCCTTCCAAGTTTCTATACAGCTCCCCTTTGCAGATATGCAATAAGAAGGAAGATATGCCCAGGGAGGAAATAATGAATCAAGCTTTACTGGGCGTTGGCTACATCAAGATCAAGGAGTTTGCGACTCTGGCCGGCATTTCTGAATCGACTCTTCGGCGTTACGAAAGGAAGGGCATTATCCCTAAACGGAAGCGCTATTCATGTAAAATGGAGGGCTGGCCAGCTAAAAGAGCACTTCCCATCATTGAAGGCCTGGGTAGCCAGTTTCATGGGTAGAGGGAAAAAAGAACAGACCGCAGTCCTCATATAATCAGTGCTAGGGTACTTCTGTATCACCCGGGTACTGATTCTCGCTCTCACTTTTCCGGTCAATGCCACAACTGGTTTTGCTGCTGATGCATATTAAGTTTTCAAAAAGCCGTTCATAATTTTGCGTCAGCAACCCCACTGCAAGAAATTTTGCTCTCGAAGAGTGGCCCATCCACGGCTGATCATCACCGTCGCCAATCCCGTTGGGATTAACGACCTACGTGGCTGAAAAATAGCTAAGTAAACGACACTAAACACTTTCCAACCAAGACCGATTTTCACACTGATTGTGATTTCTTATGTTTGCTGCTTTTTTGATGGTGAGATTCTGGAGGGAGGTTGTTTCGATAATTATTTTGCACGTAAGTCTTATAAATTCGAGCAAATTGACACAAATGCACCCTGAAAAATAAAATTATTTGTTACCCGCTCCACTGAAAAAAATCGTTGTCCCAAAAATAAAACTGACCCCAGAGCAAAAAAAAGGGTTACGATTTCTCGTAACCCTTTGATTTTATTGGTGCCTAGGGGCGGAATCGAACCACCGACACGCGGATTTTCAATCCGCTGCTCTACCAACTGAGCTACCCAGGCAATGCACAACTTGTTGTGCGAGGCGTATTAAACGGATTTCCCTTTGATGAGTCAAGCCCTATATTATTTTTTTCAACACGGCGTGGATAAACCGACTGTCGACCCAAGTAACAGGCTCAATGATCTAGCACACATTGGTCAATAAATCGGGCATTTTTGATGTGATCAGTACCGTTACCCTTCAAAGCCCTGGGATGCTTACTCCAATGTCTTTTATATACTGCCCGACGTGCTCTATAACCACATCAGCGTTCTGATTAGCCGGTCTTGCCCTTAACCTCAGACTTTCATTCTCAGTATTAGTAAATTTTGTAGCTAAGATGATCAAAAAGGCTTCCGCACACTTTCACCCACCAATAGGGCTCATGAATGCGTTATAAGACAGGTGACTAACTATAAGTAGTAATGCAATGGAATCAGGCGTTTCGGGCTGAGCAGGCAGGTTATTTTCTTTTATAGTCATCGTGCGCTCTGAGCTTACAGACAGCGTCTATTCATCAGACTCTTTGAAATCTATATCCATATTAACCGTGATTCTTTTTACCGATGCCAGAGATAGCCTGGATTGTGGATCGTTTTCCATGAGACTAACAATCACATCACTTAACCCACCATAGATATTTAAATGCGGGTTAGCCTCTTGAAGCAGGCATCGTTTCGATTGTGCGTCGATAGAGGCCAATCGACTGGTTGGTGACGTTTCCGTATTTATATCTGTCAGGAATACGTTCTCGTAGAGTTTCAATAAACTAGCCAAATCGGCGCCAGTTACAACACAGGCTAAGCAGGAGCCAACGTTGTACAAATCAGCCTGAACACCATCATAACCGGACTTTAGCACCCCATTCTCACCGAGCTGCTCAGGTGAAGAGTTATATTCCGTACCACAGATTGTGGTTGGTCTTTTTCCATTCTCTATTTTTTTAGCCAGCCCGAAGTCAATAAGTTTAAGCCTCTCTTTCTTACCGTCATGAAAATGCATCAAGTTATCAGGTTTAATATCTCGATGAACCACCTTTTGTCCATGCAAAAATTCTAACGCTGGGATAAGGTCGTAAAGCGTCAAATGTGAGAGTTGTATCAATCTCCGATCTATACCAACGCCTTCCACGTCATTATTAAAACCATGTTTGGCTCTAGGTTCGACTACCCCCCGAACTACATCAACTAACGCCTCGCCATTAATCAATTCCGTTATAACAGCACTAACACTCCAACTTGCTTTCAATAAGAGAGTACAGACACTTTCTTCTTTTAAAGCCACGTACTCGCTTTTGTTTTCCATAATCAGCGCATATGTCTTCCCAATATATGGGTTTGGCTTAACCCCTAACCCCGTCACCTCGCCTTCGTCGCAACGCTCCTGCGTTTGGGAGTTATGACTATCAAGAGCTGCAAGCTTAACTGCATATTCCGGCCCACTGTTATTGAAATAACGGTAAACCTTACCAAAGCCCCCTTCATCGAGACGCCGCCCTTGATGCAGCGATAGCAACCCAGTTAAGGCCTGATCGGTGCCTTCGAAAGTCTCAGCCTCCCTCCAAACTGCATCCTCTCCGAAAATTTCAGCACTCTGATCAGTCTCTGCCGCCTTTGGTATAAGCGGTTCCTGAACCACAACATTTTGGACTTCACCCCTTTTTTCGATGATACGAAAATGATCAGCATCACTTCCAAGCGTACTTCTCTCAGGTATAACTTTGGGCTGACAACACTGAAAAAGATTCCTAATCCCCCAACAACAACCATCGGTTGTCCGGCTTGAATCTGTGGGTAGTTCAGGCACACTTCCACTTAAAACCTTACTTGCTTCCATCGTATTTGAGTATTTTCCAATCCCAAAATGAGCCTGAAAAGAGTATAAACCCATGATTTCAGGCCTTTCGCTTAAAGATGCCTTGAAACAGTGATTCTCTGGC
>NZ_LUTV01000004.1:167746-184771 GCF_001646945.1 Endozoicomonas ascidiicola | reverse complement strand
GCGGTGTAGCCTGAAGCAGCTCCTCCACCTGCTGGAGCGATTTGATGAGCCGTGTGTCCATTATGATTTTCATCCAGTAATTTTGGACGAAAGATCAGAAATCACAGGCTCATTTCATTTTGGAAACAAGGGCTCCGTTCAGGCTCATTTCATATTGGAAGAGACTATTTTCTGCACATAGTAATTTTGACTACCACAGTTAGACCCTTGAGCCGTTAATCCGTTCAACGCTACAAACATCAAAGAAATGTTGAATTATTACCCAATAAACTGAATAAACTGTTTATTCGTATTGCACGACAGTTTTTATTTAAGTATATATCGTTGCTGACAATGACGATCACCTCACTCGCCATAACAATAAAGCCCCACGGAGCTTCAGTAGTATGTTTAAGCGACTCACCGGCCTTGCCCGGCCTCTATGCCTTTCTGCTCTGGCTTTTATGGCCAGCTTTTCTTCAACCGCTATGGCTGCATCTGCGACCTCGCTCGATAATTTCAAGCTGACCATTCTCACCGAGAACTATCCACCATTTAACATGAGTGTGGCGGACAAGAACTTTGCGCGTGATAACCAGATTGATGGTATCTCCACCGACATCGTGCGGGAAATGATGAGCCGAGCAAAGATTGACTACACCATGACGCTGCGCTTCCCATGGAGCAAAGTGTACGACCTGGCAGTGAACAGCAAAGATTTTGCCGTATTCTCAACCGCCCGCTTGCCAGAGCGTGAAAGCAAATTCAAATGGGTTGGTCCACTGATCGTCAACAAATACAAAGTATTTGCCATGTCCGATAAGAAAGTGAATCTCAAGACGTTGAAGGATCTGAACAAGTACAAAGTCGTCAGTGTTAAAGGCCACGCTGTCACTAACCTGCTGAAGAAAAGCAATATTCAGTTTGAAAAAAACCTGAAAGAAGATGCTAATGCTCATAAACTGAGCCGTGGTCAGGCAGATCTTTGGGTGACTGGCGAGTTCAGCGGCTATTACTACGCTCAGAAGGAAGGCATTCCCACCATCAAGCCTGTATTTGAAGTGGGCTCTACCAACGATTATCTGGCACTGAATCCCTCTGTTCCCGATGACGTCGTTAATCGTCTGCAAGCTGCCCTGAATAGCATGAACAGCGATGGTACTGTTGAGAGGATTTTCAGCAATTATCGTTAAGTATCGATTCGGTAGTCTTGGAAGTGCTTTTGATAAAACACTTCCAAGATACGATTATTGTTTGGAAGGTATGTAGTTTTCTGGTGGCGGGAATTTAGCCAGCAAACTATCCACTGACTTACTGATGTATTCTTTCTGCTCTTCTGGCGACATATCTGACGTCAGCCTCTGACTGGCAATCCCCTGCCATATCACCCTTCGATTTGTGGGATCAATGACGTTTAAAGTCAGCCTGCCTACTTCGTAACTGTTCACCACCACTTCCGATGGCCAGTTGCTCATGTACCAAGGGTAAGGCGCATAGTAAAACCCTCCGCCATAGGATTGGCTCTGAAGTTTCGATTTTTCGGTGAAGCCCCAGCCAAGCCATAACTGAGCTTTGTCTGCTGGCACCTGCTTTAACCCTTTTCCTGCAAGATCCTGCGACACCTGATCGTGAACTCTCTGCGCCATCAGACTCAGAATTCGATTGTTCTTTTCGTCTCCAGAAGCGCTAAACCATGCCCAGCTATTCAGCACAGCCCAATCAACCTGATGGTTGTAATCCCAACTGACATCCGGCTTAACAGCGCATCCACTGACAAACAGGATCAAGGCAGCGATAGCGACAGTGTGAAGGTACTTCATGGCTTAACTCCTGATCAGTCGACTATCAAACGCCCATTGTCGTAATATGCCGGATCATGCCAATGCTTTGTAAGATGCGCCTTTCTCTTTTCAAGACAACTATGTAATTTACTCAAAAATGACTGTCTATCCTGTTCCGACAATTCATCATCATCTTTAGCTTCCAGCCAGGCACTCTCGGCCTCCTGAAACTCGATATCCAGCTCTTCAAGTTCTCTGTAACGATTCATGACAGCACCTCTTAATGTAATTCAGTTAATCGCTTGAGTAGCTCATCAGGGCTCTCATGAATCAGATCTTTATTAATGTGCTCTCCTAACGGGACGTGGCTGCTGATCAGGGGTAATAACTCACCAAGCAAGCCTGGTGGTGCACAGACCCTCAATGTCTCAAACTGATGCAAATCGTGAGCATGGTTGACCGATTTAGCCAGCAAGTGGGCAAAGTTAATAGATTCATGTTCTTTGGGTGAGTGATCGGTACCCACTTGGCGAACATTGCCACCCACAGAAGAGCCTACGGACATACCGGGGCTTGCGGTAACAAACTCGCTGTTCTTCCAACGGCCTTCTTCGTGGTCGATATGATCCACCAATGTGAGTTCATGCTTGTGACGATCAAAACGATAGACGCTGGCTTGACTGTTATCAGCCACCAGTACCCAGGAAAATGACATGAGAATTCACCTCTATATACGTCTGATGAAGTACGATATCTGTCCAAAGATAGTTCAATGATCATTGCCTTTCCTGTTTCTATCTAAAATTTGAAAACGTCGTTTATATTTTTTAATCGAAGATCAGCTGAAATTTGCCGCTGATACCGTTAAAATCTCGCTGTCGTTTATAGAAAAATAATAACGCTGGAGTACCTAATGAGCGCAGGCAGCAATCATCTGGACAATGCGCCCACTCCTCAGGGCGAAATGACACTGAAATTACTGGCGGATCATCGTTCACTGAACAGCAGTGGCGATGTATTTGCAGGCTGGGTTGCCATGCAGCTGGATCAGGCCGGAGAGGTCTGTGCCAGAAAGGCCTCCAATGGTTCCCGGGTGGTCACGGTCAGTATCGGCAGTATGAGTTTTATGCGCCCGGTTCAGGCTGGGGATTTAGTGGGCTTTTTCACCCGGGTTACCGAGATTGGTAAAACATCCATTAAGGTAGTGGTCGAAGGCTGGATCGAAAATCACGAAGGCTGGGAAAAACTGACTGAAGCCACTATGGTGTTTGTGGCAATTGATCGCGGAGGCCGGACGATCAGGATTCGGGGTTAATTCTTTGAGCCCACTCAGTTAACAGTGTTTTCATTCTGCCCATATCGATCGGTTTATCCGCATAATCATCCATGCCTGCATTCATGCAGGTTTGACGATCAGATTCCATGGCACTGGCGGTCAGGGCAATAATGGGAATATTGGCACAATGACTGCTGGAAGCCCGAATACGGCGGGTGGCTTCCAGACCATCCATCTCTGGCATCACACAATCCATGAGAATCAGATCAAACTGATCATCTTTTAACCGCTTCAGACATTCAAGACCGTTATTTGCCACCACATGATGACAGCCCAATTTTTCCAATAACTTACCGGTGACCATCTGATTCACCGGATTATCTTCCGCCAACAGAATAGTGAGCCCTAAATTTGTGTCTGGTGTTGCCACGTTATCGAATCCTGAGAAAATTTCGTACCTTATTGATATCTGAATTATTTCTCAGGACTTGAGCGTGACGCACGTTAGATACAGCGAGCCTGTGCAGTGAATGTACCGTGTAAGCTCAACTCAAGTTCATCACCCGCAACTAATGGCCCAACACCCGCCGGTGTGCCCGTCAAGATAATGTCTCCTGGCATCAAGGTAAAATGTCGACTGATGTAACTCAACAACCCAGGAATGGAAGTCAGCATATGCTCAGTCGTGCCCTTCTGGCGAAGCTCATCATTCACTTTCAGGGAGAACTCAAGATTGGCTGGATCTTTCACATGTTCAACAGCAACGAACCCTGATAATGGGCAGCTGTTATCAAACGCTTTAGCGACTTCCCAAGGCAGCCCTTTGGATTTTTGCTGATTTTGAAGATCACGAAGTGTTAAATCCAAAGCCAGACCAATTGCCATGATGGCGTCTGTTGCTTCTTTCTCACTGGCATCTTTCAGTGTTTCTTTGATCAGCAAGCTGATTTCTAATTCATGGTGAACCTCGCCACGATTTTTAGGCAGAAGAAGTGGCTGATCCATATTGATCATAGACGTCCCGGGTTTAATAAAAAGCACCGGATCATCTGGAAGAGGATTATTTAATTCCTGAATATGCGCCGCATAATTACGACCTACACAAACCACCTTGCCTGATGGAAGATCAATACGATCACCACTGATCCAGCGATGCCTGTACTTCATAGTAAATCCTTTGTTAGGTCCAATAATGAGCACTTAAACGTTTATAAGCACCCAACCATACGAAACCATATTTTCTGACTCAGTGGTCAGCCACTCTCGGCAACTTGCTCCTGCGTTGCTCTATCTCCTGCATCCATGCAGTCGTGCGGCGTTACATCTACGATCACATAGCTACGGCTATGCTGACTCCGATGTGCCTTGCACAGTAACTAACCACTAAGCCAGAACTATTCGATTTCATATGATCGGGTACTTAACGCTTGATATAATCACTTGGACGATCATTATTTGCCTTGCTGTATTTACTTTATTATCAAACGGAGGCGTTATTTTAGCCTCTGTTAGCTTAAACAAAAGCGCACTGAATCCCTGTTCTGAAAAAGATTTTCCCATGCATCAAAAAGTAATTAAAGCGTCAGATAGTTTCTCTACATGCATATATAACCATGGCAGTGTTATCTGCATAAACGTAAGGACAGGTTTTGGCGACCAACCCTTGCCAACACAGCCCAGTACACTGTAGTAATATATGTATGCCTGATGCAGAATTTTTTATTCCTCGCAGCCACTGCTCAGGTGAAGGAGCATCTTATGTCAGATGAACTGCGTATCAATATCCAGAGCCTGCACGATGCGCTGGCAGACGCCCCGGTAGATGAGTGTACTGCCGGCACCCTGAAACAAATTACTGAAGACATTCATATTGCTGTTGCTCAGGCCGAGGGTAAAATTCCGGTGCAGAGCTTTAATGATCAGCTGGAGCAGGAAGCCATCCGGTTCAGCGAAGACCATCCCTCCTTAACTCAGGCCATCCGGCAAGTCATGGTTACTTTATCCAGCATGGGTATTTAGTTTCCAGTCTCTAATCTGGCTTCCTTTTATTGGAAGCCTTCAGATTCCCCCATCCGAGCCATTCCAACCCACACTGCCTATGCTATGATGTGCCGCCGGTAAGCGCCAAACAGCACTTATCGGCATAGGTTGGAGACTTGGTCGATAATAGCGGTTCTTCCTGACTCAGCCTGGCATACATAAAAAGTAAAACTGGCTTCACTGCAATACAGAGACTGATATGCCCGAAATATCACTGGATAAGAGCAAGATTCGTTTTCTCCTTCTTGAGGGAGTCCATCCGTCCGCTGTCGATCTTCTCAAAGCGTCGGGCTATTCCAATATCGACTACGTAACCACCTCTCTCCCACCGGAAGAGTTGAAAGAGCGTATTGCTGATGCCCGTTTTGTAGGTGTCCGTTCCCGTACACAACTCACCGATGAAATTTTTGACGCCGCGAAAAAGCTTTGTGCGGTCGGTTGCTTCTGCATCGGCACGAATCAGGTTGAACTGCCTGCGGCTACTCGTCGGGGTATTCCGGTCTTTAATGCCCCTTATTCCAATACCCGTTCTGTGGCAGAGCTGGTGCTGGCAGAAGCGATCATGCTGTTCCGGGGTATTCCAGAAAAAAGCACTCTGGCTCATCAGGGTGGTTGGAAGAAAACGGCAACCAATTCCCACGAAGTGCGCGGCAAAAAGCTGGGCATCATCGGTTACGGCAACATCGGTAGCCAGCTCAGCATTATGGCTGAAGCTTTGGGTATGGAAGTCTACTTCTACGATGTCGTCACCAAACTTTCCATGGGTAATGCCACTCAGATAAGTGATTTGAATACGCTGCTGGGAATGTGCGACATTGTGAGCCTACATGTACCTGAAACTCAGGCCACTCAATGGATGTTTGGCGAAGAGCAATTTGAAGCCATGAAGGATAATAGCATCCTGATCAATGCTTCCCGGGGCACGGTGGTGGTGATTGATGCGCTGGCAGAATACGTGAAAAACGGTAAATTGCTGGGTGCTGCCATTGATGTATTCCCGGAAGAACCAAGAGGCAATGATGATGAGTTCCTGAGCCCTCTTCGTGGTTTGAACAATGTCATCCTGACGCCTCATATTGGCGGAAGTACCCAGGAAGCCCAGGAAAACATTGGCCGGGAAGTGGCTGAGAAATTTATCATGTACAGCGATATTGGTACCACATTATCTTCAGTGAATTTCCCGGAAGTTGCGTTACCGGCTCACCCGGGTAAACACCGTTTGCTGCACATTCACCGAAATATTCCCGGTGTGCTGGGTAAAATTAACCAGATTTTATCGGACAACAACATCAATATCAGCGCTCAGTATCTGCAAACTAATGATGCGGTTGGTTATGTAGTCATTGATGTGGATGCAGATCACAGTGAGTTGGCCATGCAGGAAATACGACAGATTGAGGGGACTATTCGCTGTCGGGTTCTGTATTAATTCAGTAAAAATCCCCCAACCTGAAACCAGGTTAGGGGGCATCTTGATCAACTCTTTTTCAGGTTTGCCGGTGAAAGGCTTTGCGTCTGAATCCGCTGATGTCTCAACTTTCTTGCCTTTTGCCTTTCAAGTAACTCTTCTCTTCTGATTTTCACGCCGTCATTATGATTTTTCAAGGCGTCGTTTACATCTCTTGCCGTTTTAACATACGCTTTGGCCTTCGCCACTTTTGCATCTCGTTTACTAATTGGCTTTTGATCTGGCTCTGAGCCTGACGAATATCTTCCTAGTGCCGCCAGAAGCTTCAGCAACAAATGAATTATTCCCTTATTTTTCTTAACCGTTCTAAGACCTGAGTATCCCGTAGACTGATCGACCCTATCATTTTTTGATGGATCATTCAGAGCCGCAAGCTTTGCTCCTTGACTTCCATGTACAGCGGTAACCATATCGTTCTCCTAAAGCTCACTCGAGAGTAATCATTAACTACTTCTATAAATATAGTTCGAACTATAGCCTCCACTTATTAGACTTCAGTCGGAAGCCAAAATTAGCTTTTATTTTTCAGATAGATAGAATCAAATTCCCACAAACAAGGTCGCTCTTACAAGGTCACTCTAATGAAAATTCATCGCATTAACCCTTACAAACGTTGGTCAGATATTACGATTTTTAATGGCATTGCCCATTTCGTTGAAGTGGCGGACTCGGATACCAGTGCAGATATCACCGGGCAAACCCATCAGATTCTGGCCCAGGCGGAAGAGGCATTGCACAAAATAGGTAGCGATCGTACCAAAGTATTATCCGTCACCATTTATGTTACCGATTTTGCTAATCTGCCGGCACTGAATGCCGTTTGGGATGAGTGGTTTCCGGAAGGAACAGCACCAAGCAGAGCCTGCGTTAAAGCAGAGCTGGCTGATCCGGATTATCTGGTTGAAATGGCTTTTGTGGCAGCGGCTGGGGATTCACTTTCTCAATAAATTTCCCAAAAGTTGAACCAGGAGCCTGAGCTTCAGGCCTCTTCTCTTCTGCTCTGAATTATTGGACATCGTCAGAATCTGGTGTAGCTTTGCAGTTCCTGATTATTTTATAAAAGCTGACCATGCGCATCTTACACACCTCTGACTGGCACCTTGGCCAACACTTTATGGGTAAAAGCCGGGAGGCAGAACATCAGGCTTTTCTGGATTGGCTGATCACGCAGGCAAACGAAAAGCAGGTGGATGCGCTGATCATTGCCGGCGATATCTTTGATACCGGCACTCCGCCCAGCTATGCCAGAGGTTTATACAGCCGCTTTATTGTGAATCTGCAGAACACCTGCTGCCGGCAGCTGGTTGTGATTGGTGGCAACCACGATTCCGTTGCCACACTGAATGAATCGAAAGAGCTTCTGGCCTGTCTGAATACCTTTGTTGTGGGCGGTGTCACCGCGAGCCCGGAAGATCAGGTCAGAGTTCTGAACAACAGTGACGACGAACCCGGCACCGTTATCTGCGCCATTCCATTTGTACGACCACGGGATGTGCTGGAAAGCCAGGCTGGAGAATCCAGTGAGGGTAAACAACAGGCGCTGCAACAAGCCATTGCTGATCATTACCAAACCATCTACCGCGAAGCTGAAAAACTGGCCGGACAATCATTACCTATCATAGCCACCGGCCATTTAACGACAGTGGGCGGGCAACTTACAGAGTCTGTTCGTGAGATTTACATTGGTACGCTTTCCGCCTTTCCCGCTTCCGCCTTTCCCTCAGCCGATTACATCGCCCTCGGGCACCTGCACCGCCCTCAAGTCGTTGCCGGTCAAGAACACATTCGCTATTCCGGTTCCCCGATTCCTTTAAGCTTTGATGAAGCCGGTGCTGATAAACAAGTGACGCTTGTGGATTTTAAAGATGGTAAGTTGAGCAGTATTGAATCTGTCGTCATTCCAGAATTCCGCAAGCTCATCAGTATCAAAGGCTCTCTGGACGATATTGATCATCAGCTGAATGAACTCACCATTGATCAAAATGCTTTAAATCCCTGGCTGGAAATTGAAGTGACCACCGACGTGTATTTCCACGACCTGCAAAGTCGAGTGGAACAACTGGTCATGGATAAAGAATCGCTGAGCACCTGCGAGCTATTAAGAGTTCGCAAGAAACGGGAAAAAGCACCCGCGGCGCTCACCACCATCGAGCAGGAAACACTGGCTGAACTAAAAGTTGAAGAGGTTTTTCAACAGCGACTGGAGCATGAAGAAATAGCGGAAGATCAGATAAAAAAACTGACCTCAGCCTTCTATTCCGTTATTGATACTCTGCACGACGAACAGCAGAAGGAGAAAGTCTGATGAAAATTCTCAGTCTGCGCTTGAAAAACCTCAACTCCCTGAAAGGTGAATGGAAAATCGATTTCCAAAAGTCTCCTTTTACAGATAACGGTTTGTTTGCCATCACCGGCCCTACCGGTGCCGGAAAAACCACACTGCTGGATACCATCTGCCTTGCCCTCTATCACCAGACGCCTCGTCTGAACACCATCTCAGCTTCCGATAATGAGCTAATGACCCGACATACGTCAGAGTCTCTGGCAGAAGTGGAGTTTGAAGTAAAAGGTCAAGCTTACCGGGCATTTTGGTCGCAACGTCGTGCCCGTGGCAAAGCCGATGGCAAACTGCAAGCGCCTCAGGTTGAGCTGGCTAAAGGTGATGGCACCATCATCACCACTCGAATAAACGACAAACTAAAAATAATCAGCGAGCTTACTGGTCTTGATTTTGGCCGATTCACCAAATCCATGATGTTGGCTCAGGGTGGCTTTGCAGCATTTCTCGAAGCCAATGCCAATGATCGAGCTGAACTACTGGAAGAACTCACCGGCACCGAAATCTACGGCGAAATATCCCGTCGGGTTTATGACCGCATGAAGTCAGAAGAGCAACAACTCAGTCTGCTGAAGGCAAAGGCGGATGGCGTCTCATTATTAAACGATGACCGCCTGAATGAACTCAAAGAAGAAAATGATCAACTCTCAGAGCAATTGCAGCAGGCTGGAGAAAACCGCCATAAACTCGCAGAACAAAAGCAGTGGCTCGAGCAATTAACTCGAAAAGAGAAAGAATTAGAAAGTGCAAGAGATGCCGTTAGTCAGGCGCTGAAACATCAAACAGAACAACAAAAGCAGCTCGATCGCCTGGCTCAGGCGATGCCTGCCATCGAACTGCAACCGGATTGGGAACGTCTGACCAGCTTGCAGGAAAAACAAAAGCAACTCAGTGATGCACTGAGTCAAAACCAGAGTGAGCTTGCCAAAAAACAGGAAGAAGTCGCCGTATTGCGCGAACAGCGTCAGCAGCAATTTACGACACTGGAAAACCATCGAAAAACGCAATTTGATACAGAAACTTTAATCAGTGAACAGATTAATCCGCTGGATTCCGATATTCGGCGGCTGACCGAAGAGTTGCAAAACCTTGAGGCAAAGCTCGCCACTAATAAGAATGAGCAAACATCAATTCAACAGGCGATCACCCAACAAGAAAACAGTCGGGAAAAAATAACCGATCGATTAAACCAAATCACCGCGTATCTGCAGCAGAATAGCCATCATGAAAAGCTGAGTGAACTCATACCGGTGCTTAGAACCTGGTTTGAACAACGAGAAGACATCAGCAAAGAGTCGCAGGCCAGTCAGCAGAATATCCTTTCCATTGAAAACGACGCAAAAAACCTTGCCGACAGTCATGGACAATTAAACGACAAACTGCAAGCGCTGACCGAAACCCAACAGCAGCAAAGCTCAAACTGCCAATCATTACTGAATGAAAAACAGTTATTGCTCGGTGATCAGAATGAAGAACAATTACAGGCTGAGCACAAGGTCTGGAATGATCACTACCCACACTACCTGAACCTGAATACGCTGAGTCAGCAGTTCGCGAAACTCTCCAGCGAACAAGCACACTCTCAGGAACAACACGCCAAGCTGAACGTTGCATTCACAGAAAAAAATGCACAGGTAGAAACGTTACGGAATCAATATCGCGACACCAATCAACACTGCAATGACTTGAAGACGCTACTAGAGCAAGAAAAGCAGATAACCAAACTGTCTGACTATCGGGACAACCTTCAGCCCGGCGACGCCTGTCCTTTATGTGGTGCCAAAGAGCACCCGGCTATTCAGCGTTATCAGCAACTCAATATTTCTGAAACTGAGCAGCGCTTACAAATTAAACTGACTGAGTTGGAATCACTGAAAAATCGTGGTGAAACCGCGAGTAAAGAGGCAACCCGGCTGCAGACGCAGTTGGAAAACTATGAGCAATCAATTCAGAAGCTTCAGGAAAACACCGCGCACCTGCACACAGAGTGGCAAAAAGGCTGTTTATCCACCGGGATCTCAGCACCATTAGAAGATACTGTCGCCTATCAGGCTCTGTATTCAGAATTTTTAACGGCAGGAGAAGCTCGAAAACAACGGCTCGAACAACTCACACTGCATAATCAAAAAATACAGCAACAGCAGCAGACGCTCGATAAAATAAGCCAGGAAATCAACAATCTGAATCATCAGCGTGATGTCGCAACGCAACAACATCAGCAATGGCAGGATAAATTAATAGACTGGCAACAAAGGTTTGAGCAGCAATCTGCAGGGCTAAAAGCGCTGGAAGCAAAAATCACATCCACGCTGAACAGTGAACTGGACGAACAACTGCCAACAGCGGTTGATCAATGGGCGTGGTTGTCCCAACAGGATCATAACAAGCAACAATGGCAGTCTATTTCAGTCGAACAGAAGACGCTGAATGAGCAATTTCAAACGCTGAATCAAGCACTGACACTGAGCAATCAGGATGCACTGAAAATCACACAGTTAATTCAGGTACAACAACAGTCAACTGAACAGACACGACTCCAGATACAGCATAAACAGCAACAGCGTCAGGCGCTGTTTGGTGAAAAGAGCGTAACTGATGAACGACAGCGACTCAAAGATCTGATTGCGAATACCGAGCTTGCCAACCAACGCTCTCAACAACAACTGGATGAACTTCAACAGAGCCTGAGCCAGTTATCCGGCAGTATTCATCAACAAAGCCTGGCGTTGTCTGAGCTAGATAACAGCCTCGCCACAGCAACTGCCAACTGGAAAAGCAAGCTGGAAGCCAGCCCTTTCACAGATAGCCAACAGTTTTTACAGGCACTCATTGAGCGTGAAGAACGTCAAACGCTGCAAAACCTAAAACAACGGTTGGAGCAGCAATTGCATGAAGCCAATGGTCGTTTATCCGCCTCTGAAGCAAGTCTAAAAGCACATCAGGATGCCGCGAGTACCGACACGCCAATGGAGGATGTTTCTAAACAGCTGACGGAACAGGAAAATAACATTCGGCTGATCAACCAGCGGCAAGGCGAAATTTCTCAGGCGTTAAAAGATAATGAAGCCAAACGGCTCAACCAGAGTGAACTGTTCAAAACCATTATTACTCAGGAAGAAGCGTTTCAGGTGTGGGCTCAACTCAGCGGTCTGATTGGGTCGAGCAAAGGCGACAAGTTCCGTAAATTTGCCCAAGGGCTAACACTGGATCATCTTATTCTGTTGGCTAACCGGCAGCTGGAACAACTTCATGCCCGCTATCTGCTAAACCGCAAGAGCAGTGATGAACTGAGTATTGAAGTGCTGGATACCTGGCAGGGTGAAACGGCAAGAGACATCAAAACCTTATCCGGCGGAGAAAGCTTTCTGGTGAGCCTCGCTCTGGCACTTGGGCTTTCTGATCTGGTCAGCCACAAAACCCGGATTGACTCTTTGTTTCTGGATGAGGGCTTCGGCACACTGGACCAGGAAACATTAGAAACAGCGCTGAACGCTCTGGATAGTCTGAATGCCAGTGGCAAGATGGTGGGGGTTATCTCTCATATTGAATCTCTGAAGGAGCGGATTCCGACTCGAATTGAAGTAAGAAAGGAAGCTGGGCTTGGCCACAGCAGGCTGGACAGCCAGTTTGCTGTCAGCTGATTGCCATGGTGATTATGGAGTCTTTTTCAGGAAATATCCGGGCTAGACTCCACCATTGAAAACATTCGTCACAACAGAGCCTAATGGTTTGGAGGTTTCATCTGTGTTGTTAGGATCTGCAGCATTGGCTGATGAGGAGACCTGTGCAAGCTTATCCTCCAACTCCCTGAGCGCCTTAGCCAACTGTGAATCTTCCACAGCCTGCATCCTTAGTTCTTTTAACAGGTCGTTAAACTCCTCCTTGCTCAAGGCCACCCCCGTGGTTGGATCGGTTACATTGCCCTGATCGTCCAGCTCTGGCATCTGTGCACGAGAGCCTTGAGTTTGGTTCGTAAACGAAGCGGGAGAGCTTCCTGCTGAGCCTATTGAATCTGACATCCTTATCACCTCTTCTGCGTATCATACCAATTCTGTTTTTAAATTATGGGCTGCGCAGCCATTTTGACCGACTGGATCTGCGTTGAAGTTCCTCGCCATAGCTACGGCTATGACTCGTCGCTTCGCCTTGCCCAGTCGCCCAAAACAACTTGCTCACTCCATAATTTAAAAACGACATTGGTATAACTTCTTAGAAATCACCAGCAAATCACATAAAACTGCCGTTGAAACTTACATAAAGACTAGTACATGTTCTTGATCTGTTTGACATCACCAACGCTAATGCTATGTTATAACGTAACATTTATCGATTACAGTGTTTTACATCATGAAGAAAAATATACATCCCAATTATCGTACCGTTGCTTTTCACGATCTGGGGGCAGACAAACTGATTTTGGTTCGATCAACGGCAGAGACTGATCGCACCATGGAAATTGATGGGACGACTTATCCCTACATGACGCTGGATGTCTCTTCATACTCTCACCCGTTTTATACTGGCAAACAGAAAACCAGCACCTCTGATGGACGGGTTGCCCAATTTAATAAACGTTTTGGTAGATCCAGTCTCAAGAGAGGTAAATAATGCAGGTTTTATGTTCTTTGAAAAGTGCAAAAAATCGTAGCAGTGATTGCCAGGTAGTAAAGCGCCGTGGTCGTGTATATGTTATCTGTAAATCAAACCCAAAATTTAAAGCAGTACAGGGCAGAGCTAAAATGAAAAGGAAATAGTCTATATATATTATTTGGATTGAATCGCAGCGCCTTTTTCATTAAAAACTCTGAAAAAGATTGCTGCCATTTCAACTGCTTTTGCCAATCTTACTTTATTAGCATCTGGATACTCCCAGTCATTTTTTGGCCGAGTCTTCTGTGAATCCAGCCATTTTTTAGCCATTTCTATTGTTTGGCTTGAAACAGGAAGTTCAAGACTTTCTGAGTCTATATCGCGTAATCTGGCAGAATTAAGGATCATGTCTATGTACTTTATAGCGCCATCTGCAAGACAAGCCGTTTTCGCACCATGTTTTATTAACAGATCAACAATCTTGGGTTGCAAGTGGTAAACAGCCAATTTCAATGCACTGGTACCTGAGCAGTCAATACTCAGCCACTCCCGATGGATATACGACACAATCCATTATCAGAAAATTGTCGTAAGCACTATTTGATAGAACAATGAGACACCTACAGACATTTCTGCAGTATGGAAATGATTGTCACCCCGATCAAACCTGGCTGTTTCGTAAATCACGATGAATCTAAAGCTATATCTTGTGCTTTTGACCCATGAGAAATTGCTCTAAACAAGCTATCCCAACTGTCAATTCTCAACGTCAGGAAGAACGATGTGATTTTTCGCCAAAGTCGCTTACGTGTCGGTTTTTTTGGTTTATTCAACGCTTGTTGAAACTGTGGACAAGCCAGTTCCTGGATCTGATCGACCAGAAACGCCAGGAAAGTAAGGTAGGCGAAATTCGTAGCCARGTGTTTTTCGCCATGCCCATAGCTATGTTCAAGTTGATAGCCTTGGTTTTTCAGGGTATTAAACGTTTCATTTTCAATGCGCCATCTGCAGCGTCCACCTCGCATCACCGATTCAACGGTGTTATTGGTTAATTCAATATCGCTGACCCAGCACCAGAAGTGCTGAATGMCTTTTTTGTCGATTTCAATGTAATCAAGCACATTAACGTGTTCAGTATCATCTTGAAGATTGAGTGGCACKTTATTAGCGTAACGGAATTTATGTGTCGTCTTATTTGGTGCATCAACAACGGTATGATGATGGACCTCGCCCTGATCATAAAGCGCATTCATGGCCTCGATAAGTGCCACATGATTTCCATCCTTTGCGACGATAATGTAGTGCCATCCAAACTCCTTGACCATTGCTACCGTAGGGTTGTCGGCGTATAAGCCATCCAGAAGAATGACCAGATGTAGACGAGGATGGTCTTTTTTTACCTGAGCCAAAAACCGTCTGATTGCGGCTTTCTCGCAATCATTTTTTGTGGAACCATCCTGGCGGCAAATAGCTTCAGGCGCCAAGGGAATAACGGTTTTTCTGTTGGGATGAGCAAGGCAGCCACCCATTATATTGTGGTAATAGGTTTCATTTTTCTTCCCTTCATTCTTGACGCAGCAATCAGCGCAACGGCTGGTGTCTGAATAAAAAAGACCGGTGCCGTCAATGGGCAGTAAGTAATGGTCTTTTAACTTTCCACAATTAAAGGTGTATCCCTGAAGGGCTCCGTTACGCTGAATGATCGAGAATAGTTCTTTAAATGGTTTCTTGAATTCCACGGGATCTATCGGGTCAAGGACTTCTCTCATGCGCGTATCAGAAGGTACTTTGCCCTCTTTAACATGATAGAGTTTTTCCAGGTTATAACAGCAGGTTGGCTCAAGCCGCTCTTCGTCAAATCCCAGGAGCGAATCAAATTTTTGATGCATCACTGCAAAAGCTGATTTTGGGAAATTACCAAAGGGAATACTGCTTTTATTAGGGCGGTGGTCTGGAATATTTTCAAAGCAATCGGACACTGTTTTTATCAAGTAAGACGCACTGAAATGTCTGATATTTTTCTGAATGGCCGTACCCATAACCATACCGACGACAAAGATTGATTAATCAGTGATTTTAGTCGAAGAATTGTGCGGGCTGTGTTTTTCTACCTCCTCTGTACATCTTGCAGCTGTTAGGGTTCAGGAAATAGCGGGAATTGCTGCCGATCGTTCGTCTGGGTATCAGTAACCCAAACTCTGATTGGAGTTATTCGATCGAACACAAGGTGTCTAAAATTAATGTTGACGATGGCTTTACGGCTGTTGGTGATGCCAAGCAAAGAAATCGTACACAGTTTGGCGCTACCAAAAAGATTATCAAATCTGATGATGTTTCTTTTAATCTCAACGCGACCTACCGTAAAGAATCCTGGGATGGCGATAAAGGCGGTTATAACCTCTACTGGATAATGCCTAGCGGCTCCGTAAAACTGACCGACAAGCTATCTTTCTCATACTGGGATGCGTTCTATTATTATGATCGTTTCGATGGTAGTAACGACTACGAATGGGAAGCGGAACATGGCTTGGTTTACACAGTAAATGATTCCTTCTCTGCTCGTGTGTTCCTTTATAATGACTGGACTTGGAGTAATGACAAAAACAAGGCATTCCAACAAAACCAGATTCGTGGTTACTTCCCAGTCAAACTGGATGACACTTGGAGTATCATGCCTTATTTCCGCTACTACCTCTCTGAGCGCAGCTATGACGATGCAGGTGAGCTGACTGACAAGAATGACTCAGGTCTTCGTGTTGGTACCAATGTTGATTACAAGCTGGATGCAGATACTACGCTATGGGCCAATAGCACTGACTTAAGCTCACTTCCCTTGGTATCTCTTGAGTCTGCGTGCCTGTGATCTGGGGTGTTGTAGCTTTTTGTGCGGTTTCGGACGTTTCTTAACCGCTCTCGGCTCCGACCTCCCTGATCGATTGCCAACAATATGCTGGCCTATGATTTCCAGCATATTGATTACTTTCGTTTCCAGACTCTCGCCCATTGTCCCCAATAGCATCTGAAGGAATGACACCAGCGTGTCCTGTGCTGCTTTGAAGCTGATCTCTCGTGGATCTTTATCAACATGCTTCGCTGTGCGCCCCATCAAGGATCGTATCAGGTTGTATACCAGAAAGTTGATGGATATTTCTTTTCTCACCATGGCCGGGCTTTTGCAGCGCAGCATATCCATTTTCATGATTGTTTTGATGACATTTATATCTGTCTCAACATGCCAGCGCTTCAGATACAGTGCGATAATTTCTGTTCGGGGGTATTTTTCAACGTCCAATAAGGTGGTAATAATCGTGCGTCGTTTGTTTTTGACTGCACGAATAACAAGCTCTTCGGGCATCTGCTCATAAAGTTCACTACTCATCCAGCTGGGGCGAACTGGCCGTGTCAGTTTAAATAAACCATCTTTGCTGCCCAGCTTTTTATCACACTTGCGAAAATCAATAAGGCGAGAGCCGTTTTTCTCGAACACTACGTCAGACCGAGCCTGCAACAAGAGAGCCAGAAGAAAGTAATTTTCAAAGTTCGCATCACCTAG
>NZ_LUTV01000004.1:131074-165621 GCF_001646945.1 Endozoicomonas ascidiicola | reverse complement strand
CTAGCAGGACATCACCCTCTTGCAAATGAGAGAGCAATTTTCTGAGCAGGGCTTGCTCGCCGGTTTCTTTCCCTTCGTAAGGCGAAACAGCAAAATCCAGTAGCGCACCACTGCCAAGACATATCAGAACAAGGATTCTGAGAACGGGAAATCCAAGCCCTTTTTTTGGGAGCTTGATTGCGGATATTTTTTTTGATTCTGCTCTGTGTCAGGCATTAGCAGCGTTGAGCCATCAGTAAGTAGTACACGACGCTGATTCCATAACCATGAATCAGGCGAGGCGCTATCAAGGGTTCTCCCCGATGTACGCAGTAATGCATTAATGGATTCTTCCGTCAGACGCTGTCGTGCTTTGCAATAAGCATCAGTGTGAGTAGAAGGCACCCTGTTGCCTTTAGCGACCTGATCTCTTGCTTCATCAATCAGGGCGTGGCGGCAGGATTTTGTATCACTTGCCACCTGCCTCATGAATAAAGTTAACGTTTTAACGGGAGGAAAATCCCGAACTCTGCACTTGGTATAGCTGTTCTGGAAAGAGTTTAAGTCATCAGAAGTGATAATCGAGGAAAGCTCATCACTTTCTGTTTGCGCAAATTGGCGAAGGCAATCATCGGTCAGGGAGAGAAACTCTTGGCTACACTTGTTCATGGCTCGCTCGGAAGAAAGTTTATTGGTTTGACTTTTTATAGTCGATTTTCTTTCCGGGCGAGTCCTTAGCTGCCAAGGGTTGGAAGCTTAAGTCAGTGCCATTGCGCTATGGGCGGGCTTTGCTTTCCAAAGAACTACTTGGGAAGGCGAAAATAATGCAACCCGTTTTGGCTCCGACAATGAGCAGGATTTTCGCTTGATCCAGATCGGTTGGAAACAAAACTGGTAATCACTATAAGTAGTTGACCATTTGGAATCGAATATTTCTGGCTGAGTGGGCAGTTGCTATGCAAGGCACAACGCAGGGAGCATAGCCGTAGCTATTTGACCGGAGTTGTAACGCCGCACGACTGCATGGATGCAGGAGGTAGAGCAACGCAAGAGCAGTTTGCCGAGAGTGATTGCCCACTTAGTCAGAAAATATGATTTCATGTGGTTAACTACTTATGAATAACGGTTAATTGAAAGAACCTCCGGCTTAGCCGGAGGTTCTTTCAATATGACTTCTAAATATCAATCCGCAAATCGGATTTAGGTCGGGAGCAGCAAGATAAAACAAAACCCTGTTCAATTTCTGCTGCCGTGAGTACAGCATTGCCTGTACTTTCTACCTCACCTTCTAGAATCTGCACCTTACAAGCACCACAAACACCTGCACGACAGGCGGCAACAATCGGTGCTTTTTGAGCCAGCAGACCATCCACAAGAAACTCATCCGGACTCATTTCAAAAACCACGGCTGTTTTTTCCAACGACACCTGATGTTTTGTATCACTCTCTTCAGAATGATTGCGACTGGAAATTTCTGTAATGATGGCTTCGTTGAACACTTCATGGTGGAAGTTATCCATATCAAAGCCTGCTTGCTCAACCATTGATCTAACTGCGTCTATATAAGCGGGAGAACCACAGATATAAAGGGTTCGTGCATGAAGATCCGGCACCAGGTGTTGCAGCATTTCCTGATTTAACCAGCCATCCCGGTCATCCAGCACGCAGCTGTGGTTGAAACAGTCATGCTGTTGATCCAGCATCTCCAGCTCTTTGCGGAAGACGATATGCTCTTCACTAGCTGCGCTGTGGATAAAACGGATATCCGCATCCATGCACGTGTCTAACATCCATCGAGTCATGGACATCACCGGCGTGATACCACAACTGGCAGAAAGAAACAGAACATTGCGGGCTGGTTTATCCATCAGATTGAACACGCCATCCGGCCCCGTGGCTTTGATAACCGCACCAGGTTTCAGGTAGCCAAACAACCACTCACTCATCCGACCGCCTTCCACTCTCTGAATCGTTAAATTCAACGTATAAGGGCGTGAAGGTGACGAACTGATGGTGTAAGAACGGTAAACCATCTCACCGTCCAGTTCCTGCATCAGCGTAATAAACTGACCGGGTTTAAAAGTGAAATGGATCTTTTCCGACGTTTGAAAAACAAAGGTGGATATATCAGGTGTTTCCGGAATCACCTGCTGGCAGATCAGCTCAAAGGTTCCTTTTTCCAGCCGTGGAGCCTGTGCCCATTCAAGGGCTTCATGGGAAATAGAGTGGGACATAGACAATACGATTAGTAGAAAGAGGAAGAAGGAGAGCCTATACCCGTCGCCTTTCATGTTGCTACTTTGTTGGCTGCTCTCGCTCACCCCAATCACCTACTACTCGTAGGCTCATGGGGATTCACTCGGTTGCCGCCGCGTAGCAACTTGAAATCCTTTGGGTATATAGACTCTCCCGGAACATTACGCAGCGTTAAGAATAGCGCCCATATCCTGCTCGACCGTGGTCGTCAGTTTTAGATCAAACTGTTCCACCAGCACATTCAGCAAATTATCCGTCAGGAATGCTGGAGCCGTTGGCCCAACGTGGATGTTCTTGATGCCCAGAGACAACAGCGTCAGCAAAATCACGATGGCCTTCTGCTCAAACCAGGAAAGAATCAACGTCAGTGGTAGATCATTCACACCACATTCAAAGGCATCTGCCAGCGCCAGCGCTAACTGAATCGCAGAGTAGGCATCGTTGCACTGACCAACATCTAATAAACGAGGAATGCCGTTAATATCGCCAAAGGCCAGCTTGTTGAATTTGAACTTGCCGCAGGCCAGAGTCAGAATCACGCTGTCCTGAGGAACCGATTCAGCAAATTCTGTGTAGTAAGAACGCTCAGCCTTATCGCCATCACAACCACCAATCAGGAAGAAGTGTTTGATGTCGCCAGCCTTCACCGCATCAATCACTGCAGGTGCTGCATTCATCAGAGCATTACGGGCAAATCCGGTCAGAATCCTATGCGGCACTTCGTCGTATTCAAAGCCGGGCATTTCCAGTGCTTTTTCAATGATCGCGGAGAAATCATCACCTTCAATGTGCTGAACACCGGGCCAGCCAACAATGTTACGGGTGTAAATACGATCAGCGTAATTGCCTACGTTCGGGTCGATGATGCAGTTAGAGGTCATCAGAACCGGACCCGGAAACTGAGCAAACTCATGTTGCTGGTTCTGCCAGGCGCTGCCGTAGTTGCCTACCAAATGCTTGTATTTTTTCAGCTCTGGATAACCGTGAGCAGGCAGCATCTCACCATTTGTGTAGATATTGATGCCTTTGCCTTCGGTTTGCTTTAGCAGCTCTTCAAGGTCAATCAGATCGTGGCCGGAAACTACTATACACTTGCCTTTTACTGATTTGACGTTCACCTGAGTAGGTTCTGGGTGACCAAATGCATCAGTCTCGCCCTTATCCAGCATGGCCATGATCTTATAGTTCATCTGGCCAATGGCCATTGAACAGGCCAACAGTTCACCAATGTCTGCAGAGTCGGTTGCCAGCCAGGCCATGTGCTTATGGAACTCGGCATACACTTCTTCATCCTGCTGATGAAGAATACGGGCATGCTCCATATACGCCGCCGCACCTTTGAGACCATAAAGGCACAGTAATCTCAGACCAATGACGTCTTCCCCTACGTCTTCTTTGCCACGGTTAGGTAATGTTGCAGGTGCCTGAAGCAACATACCCGCCATGTCTTCTGCCAATTCAAATTGTGCGGCAGGAGACGCATCGGACAAATCCAGACCACGTTCTGCGCATGCTTTCTGCAACACAGAACGAGCCACATTCGCCTCATGAATAAAGGCGACAATGCGATCATTATCAAAGTTCACGTTGGTCAACGTGGCGAAAAAAGCTCGGGGCACAAATGCATCGATATCGTTATGAACAATGCCAGACTCACGGGCACGGGCGGCATACCAGGAGATGCCCTGCAGTACGTAAATCAGCACGTCCTGCAAATCAGAAGTGGCCGCGGTTTTTCCGCACATACCCTGAGCATAGGAACAACCATTACCAGCCGGTGTACGTATAGTCTGTTCGCATTGGACACAAAACATGAGATACATCCTCATCATAAGATTCATTTTAATTGAATCTATTGTGTCATTGAGTAAAGATTAAGCGAATACGTAAAAACACATGCTGGCATTCCTTTAACCAGATAATTAACATGCAGTTGATTTGAATCAATTGTGACAGCCATGAGACTTACACGTTATACCGACTACGCTCTGCGTACCCTGATTCAGGCAGCCCTGATGCCAGAAGGTCAGCGTCTGTCTGTGGCTGAAATCACCGCGACCTATGACATTTCCCGCAGCCATGTGATGAAAATCGTACAGCGCCTTGGGCAACTGGGCTATCTGCTGAATATTCGCGGTAAAGGCGGTGGTATTGAGCTGGGAATGGCGCCGGAAAAAATCAACATCGGGCAAGTTGTACGACACATGGAGAGTAATTTGCAGGTTATTGACTGCAGCACACCTTTTTGTCGATTACAACCAGCCTGTCGTCTTCAAGGTGTTCTGGGTGAAGCCATGAACGCATTCCTTGGCGTTCTGGATAAGTACACGCTGGCTGATTTGTTAGAAAATCGTGACGAGCTGATTCAATTATTAAACATCAGTGAATCAGCTTAGTTTTTACTGGAAGCCATTTCTTAGCCGGGTTAGGCCAGTCGTGGTTTCCTGAACCGTAAAATGTAATGGTCAGGACACCCATCCATATTCATATCTTCAATCACAAAACCCGCTTTTACGACTTCATCCATAGCCTGTTGTGGTGAAACTCTGGCATGACCACCACGAAAATCCACAAACATAACCAGCGTTTCAGGCTTTACCTGATTGTGCAGGTTCGCGAGAAACTCATCACGCTTCTGAATAAAGCGATACACATTGGCTAGAAACACAACATCCAGATTTTCAGGCAGACAGGGGTCAATATGCGTGCTGAGACCGGGTCGGATATTACTTCGTCCTTCTGTCTGAAAACGGTTTCCCATGTAACTGACCATATTTGGCTCAGTATCCAGAGCATAAACCAGCCCATTGGGCAGAAGATCCGCAAACTGGCTGGCAAAGTAGCCCGTACCGGCACCAACGTCAGCGATGATCATATCTGGCTTCAAATCCAAAGTTTCCAGAATCAGGGATGTTCTTTGCCACTCTTCGCGGTTTTCGGAATCAAAAATCGTGCTTAAGCGTTCTGCTTCGGAAAAGCTGATGGGCTTGGGATGTGCCATACGTCTTGCTCTCTGGTTATTGCTGACTATTCAGCAACTGGATACTTCTATCAGGTAATACATAGCCATTAAATAGATTCATTCAAAATGAATCTTTATGGAATCCTAAACTGTCACTTGTACTCTGTACATAGAGAAAAAACTTGAATGGCATAGCATATATTCTTGTTGAGTAGACGTTAGTACATACCTTTTGGAACTTTTTGGGTTCTCTGAAGTCTCTAACGAGTACAAGTAGCAAATTGAAGTTTTGGTACAAATGACCCCATCAAATATACAAAGCAGATCTTTTCATCAACCGAGGGCAAATGCGTCCGATCTCAAGATATGTTTATCCTGTAACCTGCCTGTGGATATTATTATTGATGGAAAAAAGCGACGTGTGGCCTGTGTATCCGAGCCTAACTGCAAAATGGTTTGGCACGCTCCCTGTGCTGAGTCGTTCGCAAACCTGCAACCAGGCAAATATCTGCAATGCCCAAATCGACGCTGTCAAATAGCAGTCCATACAACCTCGTTGAAGCATCCGTCACAATCTTTATTCAGAAAAAAAGACTCAGATGCTGAACGACTTATTATTGCCAGAACATGCGTAGAGTCTGAGGTACCAGAGCATAGCTACATTGCCGATTTTCACAGAGAGTTAGACAAAGTCGCTAAACGAAAAGATATTCGTGAAATGCTTGAATGGCTAAAATTAGATATAAAACCCAGCGAAGCCTTTTGTAAGCAATTAATGCAGCTTTCAAAAATCGACAACAATCTGAATTTAATTTTAAAAAGTCATACTCTAAAGCCCTTACCCCTTCCCGAAAATTTAATTACCCAACTGATGCAGGCTGACCAAAAACTACATCTCAACGTTAAATACCCTGATAAGAATAAAGTAGAGTCAGATACTCGCGTACCTTCTGAACCAAAGCCTTCCACTTCATATGATGAAAACTGGATACGTCCGGGTAATGAAACTGGAAGAGAGCTCACAACTGATGAATTGAGTATTGAAGCCGAGAACGAGAGATCGCTTAAGCTCGCTCTGCAAATGAGTCTTACCGATTATCAAGAGCCTGAAGAAATTACTTTAAAGCCTGGCTGCTCTGAACAAAGGGCAACATCCTCAAAAGCTGATGAGCACGAGAATGTAAAAAACAATATTGAATATAACCCAACCTCTGTCGCCAATATGTTGCGGTGTGCTATAGACGAAAACAAACCCGAAGTCGCAGCCAGGTATATAAATCATCAGCAATCAGGCTTGAACCTCACTCTGGTATTTGCGAAACAGCAATCTCTCTTGTTAACGGAAGATAACGTCACAGCCCCAGATCGCTGGCAAGAGCTTATAGATAAGCATGACAGATGGCTTCTTGAGCATAGCTGCGAAGAACAGAAGCCTAAGAACGTTCAGAGTAGTATTGGCTCATCAACAGCCTCAACACCAACCCGTAGTAGAAAAATTTCCGATAAAGTAGCTGCCACCCTCTACCAAGCACTACTTCAGGCTGCCGAAAGCAATGATCCTAATAAAGCTGAAGAGTTAATAGATATGGGAGCAGCACCAAATATGATTGCCTTTACTATAGGCAAAGATAACGCGGCCAAATCGAATGATCCTGAAAAAGTGGCCAAGTGGTTCAGACTGGCAGCACCAATGCTCCCCAACGATAAACCCGCTACCAGTGATGAATATGATGAAGAGTAACTCTCTGCAAAAGCCGCTCAGCAATTCTTTTCATCTACACAACATTCATCACACAAGAAAGCCAACAAATCATCAAATACATGAAATTGCGGAATACAGTGCAATATACGCCCTTCACGTTTCTGCTTTACTAACCCAACAGACACAAGCCCAGAGATATGGTGAGAAAGGGTAGAGCCTGGAATCCCAAACTCCTGCTGTAAATCTCCCACCGGCAAACCATCATGCCCGGCTTTCACCAACCGCTTATAGATCCGCAGCCGGGAAGGGTGCCCGAGTTCTTTCAAGGCTTTGGCGTAATCTTCAAGATCCATAGGGTTACCACTACCGGTAAAATGTTTCGACAATCGTGAAAACATAAATGGATTATGGGCAGGTTGCAATATTACCGTTGGATTCACAACAAACATTGACCTTTATCAATGACACCCAGCCACGCACTCTCCGAAAATAGATAAGTAAAAAACGCAACATTTCCTTAAGGATTACCATGTCCAGCACTATTGAAAGACTTAACGTCGTGATGGCTAATGCCAACGTCCTATTCACCAAACTCCATAACTATCACTGGAACGTAAAAGGCCCAGCCTTCTTCCAGCTGCACGCAAAAACAGAAGAGTATTACACTCTGTTCGCCACTATGTACGACGATGTCGCAGAACGTATTTTGCAACTGGACGGCATGCCACTGGTCACTCTGAAAACCATTCTGGGCACTGCCACAATTGAAGAAGAAGTGAAAACGGAATTCAGTGTTGAATATATCCTGAAGTCCATCATCAGCGATTTTCAGGAAATGCAGATGCACTTCAAGGCAATCTCGGCTAATGAGCACACCGACGACATTACCCGTGCGTATTCTGATGAGCAGATTGGTTTCATCGAAAAAGAGTTGTGGATGTTGAAGTCCAGCCTGTAATGATCTGCCAATAAAAAATGCCCTGGTTCCCATGCTTTGCGTGGGAACCCATACTTCCAACTCATTGAAAACTCAAGGGTATGCATTCCCACGCGGAGCATGGGAACGAGATGTTTGGGGTTTTGCGACAGCCTCGCTTTGTGTGGGAACGAGGTTTCTGGAGTTTTGTGACACCCTAACTTTGCACGGGAACCAGCCCGACAATCCTCTCACAGCTCCAAGTGTCTCAGCCCAGCACATACGTACCCTTGAAGTGAATCAACAAAACATCAACACAGCCTGACAAAACGTTATAATATGATGTTTTGTTATTCGACCGTAATCATCTTCAATGAATTCATGGATAGTCCTATTGTCCACCACCCTGCGTCTGGTGGACCTTCATGACAGCAATCATGAACGGCACTCCGAGCACACTCGGGTATCGCTGGAAAACCGCACCGGCCTCCGAGACGGCTACTGGCTGGATATTGCGTTTCAACTGCTGGAATTTCTGCTGGAAGAGGATTATCAAACCAACGGTCAGTTTATTCCCCAGAATCGTTGTCTTAACGTTATTCGAGAACAGATTCCTGAGCTGACACCGAATGATCTGAGCTATGTCATCAATATGCTCAGCACACCCAGTGAACTTTTTTTCACTCGTCGCACTGAACAGGAAGGACGGCGGACCGCCAGCACCAAACAAACTGCATTGCTGGAAAAACAAAGCAAGATTGGCCATGTTCGTTTGTCTCAGGCTGGGCGACAAAGCGTTACCCTGTCCCGCCAGGTAGACGACATTCTCTACAGCGAACACGATGCCGCCAAGATTATCTCTGCCATTGCCCGCAGTGATTTCAACCGGATTCCGTCCATTTGCGATTCTATTTTGCTCTCTATTCGCGGGCTGACTCAGGAAATCCGTCGCATCCGGGAAAACCCCGCACTGGAAGGCAAACTCGACACCTTCCGCAACAACCGAAAGTATTATCAAAACGCCGTTCGTAATATTCAGGCGACAGTGATGGACTGCCAGAAACAATTTCTACGTCAGGAAATCCGAGAGCGTTTTGATGACTGGGCAAAGCAACAAAACGATGAGTGGGAACTGCAAATGCTGGATCGCCCGTTGATTCGCATACTCAGCGCTCTTGAAAACCTCAACCGTCGTTTAACTGACTTGCTGCGGGACATTGCTGAAGGCCGAATTCAGAGCATGGGCATAGTGGACTTTAACAAAGCCGCCCTGAATATGGCGTGGCAACCACCGGCTCTGGAAATGCTGGAATCGGTTTTCCACCAGCTCGCACCGGTAGACATTGCCGTGAGCCTGCCATCGCCTGTGGATTATCAGGCGCTGCTGGATAACCAGCGTGCAGACACCAGCAAGACCAGTCTTGTTTATAACAACGATGCGGACGACACAGCAGAATCTCTGAAGCTGAAGCGGTTCCTGAACCATTACGGCGAATCTATACGACAGCGATTACAACAAGGTCCGCTCCCCCTGAGTGAAGCCCTCTGTAACGGCTGGCACCAGTTCGAAGATGAACAGCAATCCCTCGAAGATTTTCTGCCACAACTGGTCAATATGTTTGTGGATACCGAACAGCTGTCACCCAATTTAGCGGTAGGCATTGACCCGAACAAACTGGACATACAATTGCCCGATGGCCGCAGGCTAACAGGCGACAATCCGATTCTAATGACGACAGAGCAGCCAGCTATAAAGATTGAGGAACCCCAACCATGAACATGACCGAAATGGGTGAGGTTTACGCGTACCTGCTTCGCCACCGAATTGCCGAAACCCGCGCACAGGGTGTCCGACGTCGTGCATCTCAGACAGGCTTGCTGTCTGAACGTGATGCCGCGGTTATTCTGAAAGAAGCCGACGAAGAACAAATGCAGAATTTCCGGTCTTTTTTGTCCGGTCAGGGTTTGCAGTTGGGTATTTATGACAGTGCCGATTACCCCGGCATTCCACCGGGCGGGCAGATTTATATGCTTCTGCGCAATCCGGAAGCAGAACTCCCTGCCATGTTTAGCCAGCAACAAGTGTTGCAAAAACTCAAGGTTCGCAATGAAACCAAAGAGGCGACCGCCGTCTGGTTTATTCATTTATGGCTGTTGATGCTGGGGCTGCTTTATACCCGAACTAACCGGTCATTGTCCGATGTCAGCCTTTATCAGAACGCGGTTTTTAACCAGGAAGAGTTGGCAGAAACCCTGCGAAGCCATCTGGAAACCATTCGTCGCACTGGCGAAGACAAAACAGAATCCAATGATGCACCTCGCCAATTGGCCATTCTCCTCACAGAAAAAGGCGAAGACATTAACCGTCGGGTGAAGAACTTTACTGATGTATTGGTGGATGCCAATCACCTTCAAGCCAAAGGGGAAAAGATATTCCAGCAAACCCTGTTAGGCGCTTTAGAAGTGGAACAAACCGGCTTCAGTCATTTGCAGCATTTGATTCCGGGGGATATTGGCAAACGCATTGTTAACTTGCCAGAACCAGTGATTGATCACGAAGAAACCACTGAAGAACTAAAGGCACCGGAGGCTGCTGATGTCCGTCATTAATCGTATCGAACTTGCCAGCCTGCTGAACAAACACGGCGATGTCAGCTCTCCGTGGGAAGCAAAAATGCGCCATCTGGTGCTGAACCTTCGAGGTCAGTCCACCGCCATGAATATGGAGAACGGGTTTGGTAAAACCACCCTTTCCGATGCACTGATCGGCATGCTTTCCCGTGACCGCACTCTGATCCAGAAAACCAAACGAAAAATGTCGCCTTCTAAGGATGGTCATCCATGGTCACATATTCGGGTTGAATTCAGTTACACCTCCGGCACCGATTCCCAATCCGATATGCTCAGCATGGCGGGAGATAATGTGGGCGGTGAACAGTGGGTGTTCGGCATGTATGGCCACAGCGATACCGATGGAGGATATTACTTCTTCCCCGGCCGGCTGGAAGAGCTGCCGGTACACTCCACCACTGCGGACGGCAAACTGCAGCTGTTCAGTAACGAACATATTCAACAGCAACTGCGCCAGTTGAAACCGGAGCGCCCAAAAGATAAGGAAACCTGGCTCGATGCCATGAGCTTGCACATCAGCCGAAAAGAGCTGGAACAGTTGGCTTCTTTCCAAAAAGAAGGCGGCGCGGATAAAAGCCAGATTTTTAATGCCATCAAGCCTCGTCCGGGTGAAAAAGCCGATCAGGCATTTTTCTATGAAGTATTGGCGCCCCAGATTCTTGCCGGTGCCAGTCATGGTGAAACCGACGAATCGGAAGAGTTCATTGAAGAACTGGTGATTAACTCTGGCCGCAAAGTCTCCGAACTTCGCCACCAGATTCAGGAAAACAGCAAAGATTTAGACCGCAACGAGTCCAAGAAGTCTCGTCTAGAAGATCTGAACAAATCTGCAGTTTCACTGGGAACGGCGCAACAGGAACGTGACCAGTGTCGTGAACAGCTCAGCGATCAGGCAGGCTGTATGGCTGTGCTATCCAGAAAGGGCATTCCTGGCGTTCCAACGGCAGCGGAAGATGAAGAAAAAGAAAGCGCACTGGCTCAGGAAATGGCTATCCGGGTTGGTGAAACTGCACCTTTGGTGCCCCTGTCAGCACTGGCAGATATTACCGGCGCCAGCGCCCGGAAAATAGAAATCTATTTTGAAAGCCGACAGCTTGCTGGTTTCCGTCACGACAAAACACCCATCGTCTATTATCCACAGGCCAACTGGAACAGTGGTAAAACCATGCGGTTTTATCCGGCCAGTAAAGCCAGTGCACTGCTGTCAGAAAGTCAGGATCTGTTCCGTGACGACAGTCATCGTGTAAACACACTGGAACTGCTGGACGATGCCGCAGATCGTTTCTTTGATCTCGACAGTAATCCATTCCGGGAAAACTATCTGGCGGATCAATCCTTCAAAGAAACGCTGCAGAATGAATTAAAAGCGCTGAAAGATCATAAACTGCAACTGCAGCGGGATCTGGAAATTCTGCAGAATCGTGATAACGAATTTACTGATAACGAAACCGTCTACACCGATGCGTTAAAAGAAGGCCTGTTCACCGAACAAGAGTTAGACCAACCGGATGATACGGAAAAATCCGTCATTCAGCTGAAAAATGCCATTGCTCAGGAATACGATAAGTTCCTGCAGGACGAAGGCCGGTTCAGCGCGCTTGTGGATAAGTGGACACAGTTTCAGCGCAATTACGGTGTTGATACGGCACCTGTGGATATTTTGCAGGAAAAAGAGCTGCGGATAGACGAACTTTCCAGCCAGCAAGCACTGTATAAAGAGCAAGAAGAAAAGCTGCAATCAAAGGAAACGCAGGTCAGCCAACAGCTTCAGGCAGTTGAACGACAGTTGCCGTTGTTGCAAAAAGACAGTGATCATCTATCCAGCCTGAAAACCAGCTACGACCAAATTACTCGCCTCTATCCTGAAGAAGCGATTGAGGGCCTGGCTCAACGGCTGGAAAATCGCCAAAGCGAACTACGGAATCAAACTCAGTCGATCTCCAGCCAGAAACGTGATCAGCAACTATTACTTGGTAGCTTGCAAACCTTATTGGCCGATTATCAGGCGTTTCGTCGGGTGTTTCCAGATCAGCCACCGGAAGGGCTGGAAGACAACCTTCGGGAACAGGAATCCTCACTTGTCAGCACACTGCTGCAGCAAGAAAAGCTGGTCAGTGAACTGGAACTACTGCTTTCAGACCTGACACAATTCCGTCAGGAGTTTCCGGATATCGACCCGGGCAAGTGGCTGGTGATGGCCGCTGAACGTTATCCACAGAGTTTGACTGAACGGGAAAAAACCAAAACCGCCATTGCCGATATCGAACGCCAGCTGTCTGATTTGGAAACCGATCCTGTCAGTCCTGGCGCTGTGGAAATGCAATGTGTTGAACTGCTGAAGTCATCGGGGCTTGAACCACAAGCGCTTCATCAGGTGATCTCTGAGCTGATGCCAGAGGACGATAGCCGTAAGCTTCAATGGTTATCGCAGACACACAATCTGCTGTTTGCTCCAGTGCTCGCCACGGAGCACGATGCTCAACACGCTGCTCGGGAGTTTGCCCGCCAGCGTTTGCCAGTTCCGGTATTTACTCGTGAGGCATTACAGCAGGCGGTGGATAACCCACAGGCATCTTTGCTTGGTGCAGCCACAGGCCATGAAAGTCTTGCGGTTAAATCTCTACTGGACCCGTCGTTTATAACGGAATTGAAAGCTCAACTACAAGTGGAGTTGAGCCAGCACCAACAAACCTTGTTAGCACTGCAGGAAGCGATTGCACTTTACGCACCTGACTCCGATGAAACAGTGATTGCCAGAAGCGCTGCTCAGGCCATCAGTCGATCTGCTGAGACTGAATTACCTATTCAGCAGGTGAAATTGGCGGAACAACAGCTGGCTCTGCACACCATAAAAGAACAACTGTCGCCAGAGAATCGTAAGCTGATTCGTAGCGCGGAACAGTTTGAGCAAAAAGGTGGTGAAGCCGCCATTGTCGAATGTGAGTTATTACTGGAACAGTATCGGGAGCAGTTAGACAAACTGTCCACAGAACTGTCCAAACTCGATGAGCAATTGAGTGCCGATGCCAGACGAACGCTGAACTGGGCAGAAGACTTTTTACAGCAAGGCGGTGACGCTCGGCTGAATCAAGTAACAGAAGAGCTTCAACAGCTGTCCATTCAGCAGGAACAATTTTCTGAACACTATGAAGGGTGTCGTGCAGAGCTGGAACAATGTCGGCAGCAACTTCAGTTATGCCTGAACCAAATCAGTGACGTATTTCAGCCTAACGAAAAAGACCTACTGGAAACCCTGAGCGATTATCTGGAAAAAGGCGGGCCAGAATTTATGGCCAATGCACCAGCGCGTAAGGCTGACCTTGGCAATCAGAAACATCGAGCAGACCAGCGAGCCAGCCTGAAGTTTGACCGTATTCGCGCCTACCTTAGCGCAAGAGACAATCTTCAAGGCACTGCCGATCTGAAAAAACAAATTGCCGCATTTAAACAACAGTTAAAAGATATTGAGGCGGATCAGGAAGGCAAACAAGAAGAAGTTGAAGGCATTAACAAAGCACTTCCGCAACAGCTCAACGCCATTCGTCAGGTGGATGAAACGGCTCACCGCTGGCTGAACCAACTGGCCTGGTTCAAGCCAGAAATGCTGGAGGAGCTGGGCGACCAAGACCCTGAAAAACTGGAAGCCATGCCGCTTTTTGAAAAAGCAGAGCATTATATTTCAATTCACAACGGTGAGATGGAAACCATACTGGCCAGTGCCGAAGTCCTTGCTGAGCAGCTTGAGCAGGAGAACACGCAGGAATTGCATCGTGAACTGAAACGTCGTGAGAAAGCCCATGATGAAAAGCAGGAGCTGTTTCGGTCTGCGCTCACCCGAATCCGAGAAAGTGAACGTCACCTGTTTAATGGGACAGAGCTGACTCGATTGAACAGTCTGGATAAAGCCGATAGCCAGGCTTTAACCGATTTGGAAAGCATGATTGCGACTATTGGTGAGCAGCTTGATAAAAGCCGTGAACGCCAGAACCTGCTGGAAGCTTCTATGGAAGGCAATGAGCAGAACCTACAGGAACGCCTTTCCAGCATTATTCTTTACTCTGTGGATAACCTGCGCATTCTGAAAAAGGTAGCGAAACAATCCTCTGGGGATAACGCCTACTTTGTGATTGATGCGGATATCGTCAGTGAAGATGGCGTCCGAAATCTGGTTCGCTCACTGCTTGCTGAAATTGAAGAGCATCAGAAACAAATCCGCCGTCGTAAAGCTCAAAATCTGCCCGTGGGCAGTGAAGAAAAGCAAAGCAAAGAGTTGCAGAAAAACCTGCGCAGTCAGATTTATCGACAGTTGTTCACCAATATCCGCATTCGTCTAAAGCACGAAGCCATTCGCCCTCATGGCAATCTGTTCAGCATGAATGAAGATATGAGTGAAGGTCAGCGGGAAGCCTTGTCGCTGATGTGGCTGGTGAAGCTTTCTGAATTCGCCATTGAGCGGGAGATACGCACTGTGCCGAGTCAGTATCGCCGTAAAGAGCGGAAATCTGGCGAATCGGTCATTATTCTGGATGGTTTGTTCAGTAAACTCTCACATCGTCGTTTGATTGAGGATTCTCTGGAATCTCTGCGCAACACTCGTGGGCGATTCCAGATGATTGGTCTGATTCACAACCCTAACTATGAAAATGATGCCAGCATCTTCCCAACCTATCTGGTGGGTAATGTGATTGGTGGCCTGCAGGGTCAGGGTGGTCACGTGATGGTGAAAGAAGGCGTTAAAGTCAGCCCGACGTCTGTTGGCCGGGGCAAAGGTGAAGCCAGTCTTTTCCATATTCATGTGGAGAATGAGGCAACCTCCTGATGTCATTCTATACAGATATTCAACGGCAATGTGTTGAGGAATGGTTTGCAGGTAAAGGAAACCTTCGAGCTCAAGGTCTTGATCATCGTCTGAAAAAGGCACTGGCAAAGCGAACGAACCTATCGCTTCTGCACTGTAACAGCATTTTAAAAGATCTGATTAAGGATGGATTGATAACAAGCAGTTCAGGCTTACATAACAGGGGAACGATTACCTCAGAAATTCCAGCCCCCGTCCCTGAATCCCAACAGCGTTGGATTCAGGTGCTGCAAAAAGTCCCTGAATCCAGTGTTTTGCTCCCGTGCCATGAAGATCTGGAAGATTGGTGTATCGATGATATGGAAAGGCTTCTTATTTGTCTGCTGGATTTAAAAGCAGCACGTCCAGAAGCATATCAACTCTCTAAATATGAAGCCTCTGCCCGCTACCTTCTTGGCTCATCCAAACTGCTAGACAGCCTCGATAAAAAGAGCCTGATGCTATTTGGTATCGACCTGGATCAATTCCAAACCTCCATCACCTACGCCGTGATTGCTGGCCCTGAAAAACCCGAACACGTTTTATTGATCGAAAACCCGCAGAGTTTTGAAGCCTGCATTCGTGCAGGTCTACATGAACAACAGACATTGATCTGCACCTACGGTTACGGGCTTCAGTGGAGTCAGGTGCTTGAAAATCCGAAGTCAGTCACAGGGCTTATTCGAGCTGGCAACCCAAATCAAAACCTTCAGGCGCTGTTGAGTCACTCTGATATTTATTTCTGGGGCGATCTTGATCACGCTGGCATCGATATATTTCAGAGTATTGCCAAGCGAGTTCCAACCTGCAAACTCAGCAATCTCTATCTACCCATGATCGAAGCACTCAAAGCGGGCCAGGGGCACCCATACACCAAGGCGGTAAAAAAGGAAGAGCAGCCCCTGCGAAACCCAATTCACGGATTATCGGCAGCTATTGATCAGGAACAGTTCAATAATATCGCTACGCTGACCAGATACAGCCAATCCGGAATGACTTTACAGGAATTTCAGGCACAGTTAAGTCGTTGACTGGCAAGAACGTCATACACCGCAACAACTTTATTGGCACTACAGATCAACTTAATCGGAACTTTGGCTCGCCTAAATAGTCTACTAAGCAAATGAACAAAAACAATTTGGAAAGGCTATACAATGACTCTCAATGTTGGAGATTTTAATTCGCTTCCGGCTACCTCTTCCCAAAGCCAGCAAAGTACACCGAATACCCCACCACAATCATTACGTCATATTCCTGGAGATTATTCATCAACACATCAAACGCCTATTAATCAAAGGACTATAGCCAGACTAAACAGTGTATCCATAAAGGAAAACAGCCAAACCTTACCCGACAACTCTACCGGCCCTGTTGTCGAAAGTGCCGTTAGGCTCTACCAGAAGACGATACCGGATAGTGAATGCTTATCAGAGTGTTTTAACGCAGCAGAGAAGCTCTATGCTCAACTGTCCAGCATCAGAACCATGGCGGGTATGGATGGAGTGGGATTAAAAAGTTGCAGCGAGCAACTCAAACCAATCCAAGATGATTTACAGAAACAATTCAACAGTATTGTTGGGATAATGCATATCATCGAGATTGAATACCCCCTAGATCAATTTCCTGAAACCGATTTTTCAAATCAGACAGCTCAAGCTTTTCACAGGCTATTCAGTAAAACGTTGGAAGCATTACTGCTCAAAATTGAACTGGATCTGCAGATTGAGAGCGCCGCGCGTGCTAATTACCGCAGCTACGAGCCATCATTTAAAAGCTTTGGCTATCAAATTGATCAGATGATGAAATGTCTGTCTCCCCGGTTATCATCTTATTTGACTGACTACTCACTACAGAATCGACCAAGAGCCAATACGCTGTCTGTGGAACTAACCAAGCTCAAAGATTACGTCAATCTAAATAAAAGACAGGAGTCTTATCAAAAAATTGATGATCCGGAGCTGGAGCGCGCCGTCCGTCTGTTAAATCGTTTTCAACCTGCAAAAGATTATACGCTTCCTCAATACAATCGATTTCAGATGCTGGCTGAGCGAATTATCGTTGAATCATGTCGCTCTGGTCGATACGGCCTTTCGCCTGCAATGATCGCATCTCCGGACGAAACGCTCCAGAAAATCGAACAGATCATTAACTTTAAAGATACAACCTCCGTCAATTTCAGCAAAACCCCCAAGACCAATGAAGAACTGTCCAGAATGCTGGTACTGGCCTTTATGAAACTACGGGGAAAACCGACAGCAACCATACAAAAAGCACCTTCCCTGGTGCGTTATCTGACAGGAAAATGCTGTGACTCAACAATACTAAAACAAGGCTTGATAGAACTGCGTAGCACCACACACTGGGAATGTAATTGCGGTGAGAGCTTCAAAAAACGGATTAACAGTGCAATTAATAACTCTCAAAATCTGATCGAATTCAAACAATATCTGGATGGCTGGATGATCAAAGAAAATCTGGGGAATACCAATCTCTCTGTGCAACCTGAATTCGAAGTCTTTCATCTGGTTTCTGCTTTTAGAGGGGGACATATTGCCTATGGCAACCCATACCGTCAGGTGATCGAAACGTTAAGCCGCATTCCTTCTCACTGTCAGGCCATGCTGAATCATCTTTTTGGTACTTGCCAGGAGCTTATTGATGAAAACCCAAAACAGCATAAGGATTTCCAGCAAAGCGACCTGTTTTCTTACTTGCAGGCACTGAGTGCTGAGGGCAATGGGATAAGCGATATCACTATGGAATATGAAGACAGAGGGCAACTTAACCTTGTAATTCATCAACCGAATGGAACTATAAAATCAATTCCCACAGCAATTATGAATCCAGATGGAAAACCTTTTATCCCCTCGCCGATGAATGCGATGCAGCTGATCTTTGGTCCGATAAAAGCTATACCATTGGCCATTGAATCAGGCAGTAAAGCAGCCACCTACGATGCAAAGACCGGTTACCATCAATCAACGTATTCAAACCGAGCACAGTTAAAACATAAGCATCTTCAGGGATTGTGTGCACAAAAGAGACAAGCATTGGAGCTGCCTGTCATTAAACACCAGCTAACGGCAGGCTCCCCTGATGTGGAAGCTATGTATCTTCAAGCTAGCAACCGGAAAAGCATTGAGGCAAGGACTACTGGTGATCATCCATTGCCACTTATGAATACTGTTCAGAGTCCTCAAGCATTAGGAAGCTCGGAAAGCGGCTTGAAGTTTAATTGGGATCACTTTGCCGAACGTCGCGATGTCACTTAAATTGAACGATTGAACAGAAAATAATCCACGCATCGAAAACGTGGATTATTAAGGCTGAATAATGCTACCAGGCAGCTTTTAGCAATCCCAACACCTGCTCATAACTGGCATCAACCCGGTTATAAAGAAGCGCACCATCATCAATGCTCATACGAGCAATGTCTTCTAACTGAGTCTCATCTACCTTACCGGTTTCCGACAGGGTTCTTGCCAGGCCAGTTTTCTCAAAGAGTTCATCCCGCAAAGTTTTGATCACTTCAATTGCTTTGCTTGCTCGTTGGTCTGCCGCTGTCTGGCTATACACTTCACTGCCCGCCAATGGTAAAAGCAGCTCTGCAATGTTGTCATTGCACTCCTTAACATTGTACTCAAGCACGTAGGGCAGCATGATGCTCATGCAAACGCCGTGAGGCGAATGAGTGATTGCGCCAATAGAATGACCAATGGCGTGCACCAAACCCACCATTGAGTTTGAAAAGGCGACCCCTGCCATGCAGGCAGCTTCTGCCAACTTCAGGCGGGCGTGAGCATTATTGGGTTCCGCAAGCGTAACCGGCAGGTTTTCTTGAATACTTTTGATCGCCGCAACGGAATAGGCGTCACTGATCGGGTTTTTCGCCGTTCCAAGAAACGATTCCACCGCATGAGTCAGCGCATCCATCACGGTGGCGGCCGTAATGTGTGGTGGTAGCGTCAAGGTCATTCTTGGATCAAGCACTGCCACATCCGGCATCAGAAATGCGGAAGCAAAAGGTACTTTACGACCACTGACGTCATCACGAATCACCGCTACCCGCGTCACTTCCGAACCTGTGCCGGCAGTCGTGGGTAAAATAAATAAAGGATTCAGGCGTCGAGTCAGCGCACCCGCACCACTGTAGGCCAACAGATCATCACCACCTTCAGAAACCAGAATATTCACGGCTTTGGAAGTATCAATAACGGAACCACCACCAATAGCAATAATACCGTCAGCACTACTCTCCCGGTACATTTTCGCGATATTAGTGACGACTGTCGTTGAAGAATCCGGAGGAACATCACTGTAAACACCGGCAATCGGCACTTCGCTGACTACCAGAGAACGTTTCACTGGTTCCACCAGCCCAACACTGACAACACCGGCATCGGTAATGATCAGAGGCTTTTTAACACCAAGGCTCGCCAGTTCGTAAGGCATATGTTCAAGCGCTTCGGTACCCGCAACAATTTTCACTGAACTGTGGAATTCGTAGTAACTGCGGCTCATTTTTTATTCCCCATTACAAATCCGGCCGTCACGCCCAGATAAATCTTCGTAGCACCCACCAGCTTTTCCATCAGCGATACCGATGGATAATGTCGCATAATTCGTCGAGCAATCAGTTTGGGCAGCGTCAGTACTTCCAAGCGTTCAAAGCAACGCACCAGTTTCATAGACGCAGGAATATCACCATCAACAACCATACGTTCCCGGGCAAACGCTTCAGTGGTACCTTCTTGAAAAGAGAGAGTGCCAAAAGCGTGACCAAGATGCTTAAACTGGATATCCACATCCGGCCTATTGGCAAGGGCTGCAACCTTTACCAGCCGCCCGTTGTCTTTGCGCATATGCAATACCGGACCATTAGGGGCAACACCCATGGAAAAGGTAAATCCGTCTCTCAATGCTGCGGTTTCTTTGCTGATGGTCTTATCACTGCTACTGGCTTTTGCAAGCCCATGACCAAGGAAGGCCAACATAAAACGCACATAAAGTCGTTTCATACGCCAGAAAATAGGAAGGGAGGGTGACACTGGATACTCCTGCCAGCGGATCGCCGTGCGGTGGTTGTTATTGTTATGTGGGCACATCTTATCTTATTTTTCCTTCGATGCACCATGTCTGTGCTCCTTGTTTTCTGTTAGCGTGAGATAAAAAAATAATAATGGTTTTCACAGTGAAGAGATTGTTAATGCCCTGGGTCGCAAGACTGCTTTCGAGTAATGGTTTTCTGAAAACCAAACGCGCATTCTTTGCGGCAAAAAGACATCTGCAGAATAAAGAAAAGACATTAGACGTATATCTTTCAATTTCAGACCCTTATAGCTATTTACTGATTCAGGTTCTGCCAACACTCATCGAACGGCTTCATGTGAAAGCGAAAATCATCATTGTTCGTGATAAGCAGCCGGAGATGTTTCCAAAGGAAAATCAGTGGCAAACAAACGCCACTAATGATGCCCGGCATCTGGCTAAACTGTATCAACTGACTTACCCCATAAACCCACCAGCTGCGTTAGACATTGATGTCATCAACCATTACACCGTTCAACTGCTAAAAGCCGCTAATAACATCGACCGCTGCCAAACTCTTTTCGACCAATATTGGCACAATGAACCAATTAGTCATCGTATTGCTCTCGATGCAACACAGCATGCAACGCTACTAGACAACCAGAAACGGCAACAAAAGCAGGGGCACTATTCCAGCGCCATGATTTACTTTGAAGGCGAGTGGTACTGGGGACTGGATCGACTCATTCATCTTGAACATAGGCTGGCTGTCCATCAAGCCAGTGCCAACTTATTCAATCGCCAGAATAATGGCTTTCTGCAGAGAGCACCTCACGCTAACTCTCTTGGTCAAACAATCACCATGTACTATTCTGCCCGAAGCCCATACTCATATCTTGGGCTGGAAAAGGCAGTAAAGCTTTGCAGACAGCATCAGTGTCGTCTTGAGATTAAACCGGTTTTACCCATGTTAATGCGCGGGCTTCAAGTGCCCCATGCAAAGAAAATGTATATTTTTAACGACACACGACGTGAAGCTGAACTTGCTGATATTCCTTACGGCTATGTCGCCGATCCACTGGGTAAAGCCGTTGAGAATTGTTATGCCTTATTTGACTACGCATGCGAACAGAACAAAGAGATCGATTTTCTGCTGTCGTTTGGTCGAGCAGTAAACAGTCAGGGAATGGATGCCAGCAGCAGCCACGGAATACGGAAAATTGTCGAACGCTGCGGGCTGGACTGGGAAAAAGCACAGCCATTACTGGAAACCACACACTGGCACCATTGGGCAGAGCAAAACCAGCAAGCACTGTCAGAACTGGGTCTCTGGGGCGTGCCTTGTTTCCAATATCGTGATCTGGTGACGTGGGGTCAGGATAGGCTCTGGTTAATTGAGCAAGCCCTGCAAAATCAAACGACAGTTTGGCGAAACTGAATCATTGTGTCGTGTTACCATTTTAAAAGCTCACTTTTATAAACAAAACCAAGTTCAGCTGTCGAAGGTACTCTTATGATTAAAGTTCACCATCTGGAACAATCCCGATCTACTCGTGTTCTGTGGCTTTTAGAAGAGATCGGTGTCGAGTATCAGCGAATAGATTATCAGCGAGACCCACAAACTCGACTGGCGCCACATTCCATGAGAGAAGTTCATCCTCTGGGTAAGGCACCGATTGTAGAAGACAACGGATTACTACTGGTGGAATCTGCCGCAATACTTGAATACTTGCTGGATCAGTACGCACCCGATCAACTTCGTCCAGCGAAAGGCTCACCAGAATATTATGTATACCAACAGTGGATGCACTTTGTAGAAGGGTCCGCTATGTTGCCGGTGTTGTTAAAACTGTTTCTGGGGGAGATGGAGGATCAGTCTGCGCCTGTTTTTGGTTATGCACAGAAAGAGTTTGAACTGGACTTTGGATACATCAACAGCACCCTGCAATCTTCCTCTTACCTTGCTGGCGAAGATTTCACTGCGGCGGATATCATGATGGTGAATACTCTGCTCTTTGCCAAAAACCTTAGCATGTTGGAAAACTACCCTGCGATTCAGGCGTATATACAGAGAATTTCTGAGCGACAGGCATTTCAAACGGCTTTGTCATTTGGCTAAAAGTTTTTTTAACCAGCTCCGAGAAGGAGCTGGTCATTTTATTTACACATTATCGACTTGCCTTGCCCGCATAATATCTCTGACCTTCAAAATCAGAATCATACTCGACAGAATCAGAGTAATCAGATTAGCAATGATAATCGGGGCTTCGTCCAGTGTAATCCCGTAAATCAGCCAGAAAAAAACACCTGTAACAAAAATGGAATACATCCCCAAAGAAATTGACCGGGTGTCTTTTGTTTTCAGAATATGCAACACCTGAGGCACAAATGAATAGGTTGTGCAGAAGGCCGCGATATACCCCAAGTAGGCTAAATCATCCATAATTATCTCTCTTATGGCTCCATTCCGTAGAGCCTAGTGAACGTGGTGTACTCATCAATGTATCACCCAGTGACCTATGGTGGTGAAAACAATCACAAATCTGTGTGATCAATCACGTCTCACTTTTACCAACATTAGTGATGAAGAATTACCTTTTTCAGGGCTTTCTGGAGCCTGCTGAACAGGATGACATCAGTACGATTGTCTCGACCAAATGTACCTTCATCACCAAAAACCTCATCCCAGCAGACAGCTGTCTCCCAATTCATGGATTCAAAGAGGTTGATGGCTGATTGCTCTACAAGAAGGTCTTCGGTGTAGGTCATCCTTGGGTTCCAGGAGATTAATACGACATCCTCATTCTATCCTTGCCGGGGATGCATATTTTCGAGACCTGAGTAATATTTTTTACAACTATTTATCCATTCTAAAGGAATGCCTAAAGCGGAAGGTGTGCCCCCAAATAAGCTACATAGATAGTCTTTTCAGATGACTCCGGGTAAAAATGAAGCCTATAACCATCGGGCAGTGTCACATGGTTCTGGCAATTCACTTTCACGCCTTTAGGTAACCAGAACTCGCGTTCCTTTCTTTTTCTGGGATCGTTGTTTACTGATGGTGACTCACCACTCACTTTTGCGGAAAGGCCACAGGTGGCAAGATGCTCATGCTGATAGTCAGTAAATTCTCCTGCTTTCCATCTGCGGGCAAAGTCATTCATACACAAGAGGGTTTCTCTGACTTTACTGAGAATGTCTGCTCTATGTCCCCAGGTCCTCAGCTGAGCCCCGAAGTCATCGATGAACTCTAAGCTATCAAAGAATTCTCTGCGCTTACTCCAAAGTTCTTTGCCCGTTGCCAGCTGTTCTGTCCTACGATTTTCCAGTGCCCCCTTGTGGAATACCAAAGACTCATATGAAAAAATATTGCCAAGACTCACCTCAGTCTCAGAAAAATCATCCTCGTTCTCGTCTATATTCAGCACCCAGGCTTGAAGCTCACTATTCATCCATTTTTCAGAACTTGGGAGACTGATTAAAAAAGAGTTATAAAAATGGCTCGCAAGAAGCGCTGATAGACCAGCTGACTCGCCTTTCAACCCAACCTCTCTGCAGTAGCCAATCTTTTTGAGATCAACCTCCGTTAATAAAGGTTGTCTGGTTTGCAGACTGCGGAAAGCTTGTACAACCTCTCTCAAATTACTGTCGGAAACAGCTTCGTCATACCAGTTTCTCCAAGCATAACTTGGAGCCAACTGCACCTGAAACCAGTTTGGGTCCATGCTCTCATCAAGTAGCATCAGGTTATAGCCATAACCCCTGCAGTGTAGCGTCACCCGGATAAACTCTGGTATTGCTGCCCTGGCACTGGATTGACTGTCAAACGGGAGAGAATGGTGGTTAAAAACCAATACCTGGCTCATACAACACCTTATTTATAGAAGCCTATCCAACTGTTTATCCCACTCATCAAAGAAACCATTTGGCCACTCATCAATACGGCCCAGATCATCAATCTTTGGTTTTCGAATGTGCGATGCGTGCTCACTCCCCTCATGTTCTCGCTCAAGGAAAAACAAGCTCACAGCTTCTTTTGGGGCAAGACCTTCTTTGATGGCAACACGGACGCCATTCAGGAAGTGATCAGAATGGGACTCTACTATTAGCTGAATACCTGATTGTGCAGCCAACGTACATAACCGTCCCATGACTGCCTGGCCTGCAGGATGCAAATGGGACTCAGGGTTCTCAATAATTAGCAAGTCACCCAGTCTGGCTCGTAAAATACTGGTAACCACCGGAAGTACATAGCTCAAACCAAAGCCTACGTTCTGAGGTTTAAACTCATTAGTTGTCTCATTTCCCTGTACAAAGGCAAAGCTCAGGGTCGCGGAGTTGTATTGTGGCAAAGCTTCAGTTTTGACCTTGAGCCCAGGTGCGATTCCAGACATCCAGGCATCAATGTTGGCCAGCAAATCATTAGAACCGGCAGAGGGGTGAATAAGGGCTTTATTTTCAAGAGGCTGGTCAGCATGGTCAGCGATGTAATGAACAGTATATTCCCCTTGGTTGCCTAGAGAATTCAGCTCATTAATGTGAAACTCAGAGAGTTCATGGTGACTTTTGGGGGCGACCCTGTCAGCACTGAGGTATTGAAAATTTTGATTAAAAAGGCTCAGCTCATCAGGCTTATCTACCGATATTTCACTTTGTACGGGTAGCAAGTCAGACTTCGCAGCATAATCAAACACAAAAGCTGCAGCATCTTCCCGCTCAGACCACTTAACCGTAAAGTATATGGCTTCTTCTTCGCTCTCTTGGGAGAGAACATCTCGCCCTGTTCCGAGAGACGCATAATCGCCTTTAAGCAATAGTCCTTTTGAAAAGAGAACATTCCTCTCATAGGACTGCCGCAATAGCAGCAGTGTTTGTATGAGAGAGGATTTTCCCATGCCGTTTAGACCAGAACAGATGTTCAGATGAGATAATGGAAACCCACCGGTCAACAGTGTTTTAAAGTTTTTGACATGCAAATATTCAAGCATCACTGTTCTCCCTCAAAATCTGATCAAGTAAGTTTTTTACTCGCTCATGCCGTATCCTCACATTCTCAACTTTCTGGGTGCTGTAAGTAATAGCATTGAAGAACTCTGTATCATCTTTAAGTAATTCGCGATTACGGGCTTTAACTACATCCCTGCTGGACTCCAGTATGGCAAACTCCTCAGGCTCATATCGTCCAAGGCAAACAGACCAAACCTCAAACAGAGTGCTGCTTTTTCGCTTCTGTTTTTGAGATCCATCAAGTATTTTCAAGAAAGCATCATCTCCCAGCAAACGGTTGCAGCGCTCAATTGCAGTGTCAAACAGGCACTTCATGCTTGCCAATTCTGCATCGGTTTTCTGTTTGATCTCTTCCAGCATGTCATCAAGAAATGCTGTAATGTTCTTTTTACTGGTTTGGAAGTCGTGTTGAAAAAAAGCAAAGAATCTTAGCACATGCTCCTGGTCACTCATGCGGCGGGACTGGTCGCCCATTGTCATAATGAGATGTTGGTTTTCTGCACATTTTTTCAGAAAATCCCGCTCTCTTGGCTTAGCCATTGCATGCCGTATTTCCTGGTTGTTCAGAGTCAGCCCACCCGTGTTGATGCGCTGGAAAATACTGTATTTAACTTCTGTTGGTGTAGTTGGTCTAATTTGATAAGTCGTGACCTGACACTCCTTCAGACGTCGCTTGTAAACGCGAGGTAATTCATCATAGGTCTTACCTTTGAGTTCCTTAGACAGAAATTCCAGCCCATGCAATCTCAGTGGCTTCTCTTTATCTATTACAAATCTTCGTATAGCAGAAAGTCGCTGCAATCCATCAACAACCAGCCACTTATCTTCATCACTGGCATCAAAATAAAAAGCGGGTAGAGGCAATCTGATCAATATTGATTCAATCAAACGACTCATCTTGTTAGGAGACCAAAGGTCAGCACGGCGCTGAAAATCAGTATTCAGATCTATCTCTTCATGCTCTATACGCTCAATTAAGCTATCCATAGAAACGGGAGAGACAGCTATATCAATCTCGCTGGGATTGAATGGTTGCATCTGATTATCGGGGTTGGAATCGTTATCCTCACCCTCAGATTCAAACTGTTCTTCTTCCAGTAAAATGGTGTTTTCCTCGTCCTGACTGGCTGACATTTCTGTCTCCTAAATATCTTTGGCAAGAGCTATTACGACATGCTCTCACAGTTTGGCCGCATAAGAAATTTACCAATGCGCCCAAATGAAATCAGACTATTTTAGCCTTCCCCAACCTGCAAATCCAAAGCCTGCTGAACCAGCTCCATCACATAATCCAGCTCAGAAACATCTGACAGTTTGACCTCAACTTCACCATTCCCCCAGCGCCCGAGATTGCTAATATCTTTACAGCGGTTCTGCGGGTCAACCAGCTGGTCAAACTTCATATTCAAAGACAGGCGCAGGCCGGATGCCTGGGGTACAACATCAACAAAATTGGTGTCCAGCTTGAACGCGACGTACTTCTTCAGAAACTCCTCCGTTACCTCTTCATCCAGTTCCATTACCTGAGTTTTGAATTTCTGGTAAAGGGACTTCATTGGCTCTTTGTTGAGGTAAGGGTGGTCTTCAAGGCTGTAAGCAGATTTCACTTCTGGCTGTCGATAGGACACAAGAGTTTCTTCATCCAACTCAGGGCAGGGCCAGACTTTCACCATGGTATCGCTAAGTTCTTTCGCTCGCTCCAGAATTGCAGCCTCATTCCAGGTAGGGCACTTTGCCAGATACTTGTTCAGCCGCAACGGGCTGTCAGCAAAACCGCCTTCTATCGTTTGTTTCTCATGGAATGGTTTATCACTCAGCTCTGAGTTGTAGCCTGTCAGGGTCAGGTTGCCCAGAGTGTGCAGATAGGTGTCGTGAACGTCCTGCCAGTTCTCGCCGAGCTCATCCCGCCATTTTTGGGATAGCTCCGGGTTTTGCGGCATCACATGTTCAATGGTGTAATCGGTCACCTGAACCGGCTCTTTGCGCTTATAGTTTTCCAACCGCCGCAACCAGTAGGACTTGCTCCGAATATTGTACATATCCTTGGTTTCCAGGGAGCGTTTGAACTCGTCATCCAATGGCATACGACGATTGCCTGTCAACAACAGGAACGCGGCCTTGAAACTCTCTACATAGCGGTCTTTCTTTAAATCTTTGCTGAAACGGGCAAAGGTTTTATTCATGGAATTGGTTGGAATCCAGCACACCAGGCGGCGGAAGGCATAGCTTTCAATATAACGAACACATTCCACAAACTCCTCCAGCTTGAGTACCTTGTGGTCGTAGTCGTTATACATCTCAAGAACCAGTGGGTAAGCTACATCTATTTTGTAGGCGTTTAAATCTTTGAACGCCCGCTTCAGTGAGGGTTCTTCTTCCGTACCCAGAACAAAAGCCACATAGTAGGAGGAATAGCGGTAAACATCGGCCACAATATCCTGAATGCTCTCAGTACTGTGCAACACGTAGGCCTTAAAGCCCTCATACACGGCATCCTGCCGGGGTGTACTGCCTGTTTTTATGGTGAGAAAGTCACGCATAAAAGCATTAAACCGCCAGCTGTGTTCCCCATGCCCAAAGTTTTTCTCCATGGGGAACCAGTAGTCTTCGTAGAGGCGTTTCTGCTCCTTGATATCCTGTTTCATCAACACATAGTTACGAATGAGATCTGCCTGACTGAGCGCCAGACCGGTTGAGTTCAGGCTCTCGAAAATTAGCTGAGGATCGTCTTTGTCCTTATCCAGAGCGATATCAACAATAATCAGCTTCTGAAGCCCTTTGTAGATAAGCCCAAGCTCTTCCTCGCTCAGTCTGGCCAGCTTATCGGCAAAGTTAAGATAGTTTCTCTCCACTCGGTGAGAAGTTTCCTCTTTGAACGCTGTTTTGCCATCGACAATCTGGTGAAGAGCCTCATTATCACTCTTGGTGAGAACCAGTTTGTAATAGAGCTCTCCATCTTCCTCTGCATTGCAGAGATAATAGTTTTTCAGCTTCTTCGGATTAGTGCCTTCAATGATCACCTTCTGTTCGGCACTCTTGTTGCGACGGTCGATCTCGTGGGAGAGCGCAGCAATCAGCAGGCTGGTAGAAGTCAGACGCTGCTGACCATCAATCACCAGCAGCTGTGGTACATCGCTATGACTATAGAGGCTGCGCTCTACATACACGACCGAACCGATAAAGTGCCCTTCAAGGTTGGTAGCACCCGCTCGATAGATATCGTTCCATAGCTGTTCACACTGGGCAGCCGTCCAGCTGTATTGGCGCTGGTAGATGGGAATAATAAACTGGGCAGACTTCTGCAAAAACTTGAAAAGTCGTGTTTCCGTGGCTTTCATGGTGTCGTCCTTTACAGCTGGATTTGGCCGGAGATGAGTTTGGGGAGGAGCATGTCGCGTTGCTCTTTAAGGTTTGTAGCCGGTCTATCTGCTCAAGATCAGAAGAAGTTCACGACAAAGTGATCGGAGAGTTTATCTACCGAAAACATTATCAACTCTTCTGAACCTTTACCAAACTTTACCCGTTTTTTCAGCTCGCAGCCTTCGAAATTATTCGACAGTCACCGATTTCGCCAGATTTCGCGGCTGATCCACATCCGTCCCTTTAATCACTGCCACATAATACGACAGAAGTTGTAGAGGAACCGTGTAAACAATCGGCGCAATAATTTCTGGTGATGCTTCTACCGGGAGAACCTGAACACCTTCGCCATTTTTCAAGCTGGCATTTCGATCGGCAAACACAAACAGCTGACCACCTCTCGCACGAACTTCTTCCATATTGGATTTCAGTTTTTCCAGCAGATCATTGTTGGGGGCAACCACGATGACAGGCATGTCATTGTCGATCAGCGCCAACGGGCCATGCTTGAGTTCACCGGCGGCATAGGCTTCTGCGTGAATGTAAGAGATTTCCTTGAGCTTTAGCGCACCTTCCATGGCAATAGGGTACTGAGAGCCACGGCCAAGGAACAGACTGTGATGTTTGTCCGCAAACGCTTCTGCCATCTTCTCAATATCATCGCTCATGGATAGCGTGCTTTTCAGAATCTGTGGCAGTGCCTTTAGTGCTGATACGACAGATGCCTCTTGTTCTGCCGTCATGCCCGTATGGCGACCTACGGCAGTCACCAGCAGCAGCAGATTTGCCAGCTGAGTGGTAAATGCTTTGGTGGAAGCCACACCAATCTCTGCGCCGGCATGGGTCATTAAAGCCATATCAGATTCACGCACCATGGATGAACCGGGTACGTTACAAATCGCCAGGGTAGCCATGTAGCCCAGCTCTTTAGCCAGTTTAAGCGCCGCCAGGGTATCGGCAGTTTCACCGGATTGAGAAAGCGTGATGAACAAGCAGTCTTCTGGCACAAAGAATTTCCGATAACGGAATTCAGAGGCGATTTCTACACGACACGGGATGCCTGCCAACTCTTCAAACCAGTACCGTGCGACCATTGCTGAGTTATAGCTGGTGCCACAGGCAACAATTTGAACGGCACGGGTACGATTCAGCAGTTCCTGCCCTTCTTTACCCAGAACACTCAGATTCACCTGATGTTCACCCAGACGACCTTCCAGCGTATTTGTGAGCGCTTCTGGCTGCTCATGAATCTCTTTGAGCATGTAGTGGCGATATTGACCTTTATCACCGGCATCGTGCTCAATCTCACTGTCTCTCGCCTCACGCTCTACCGGATGACCGTTGTTATCAAGAACCGTAACGTCGGTACGAGTCACTTCTGCAACATCACCTTCTTCCAGATACATAAAACGACGGGTGACCGGGAACAGTGCCAGTTGATCAGAGGCTATGAAGTTTTCACCAAGACCCAGACCAATCACCAGCGGGCTGCCAGAGCGGGCAACAATCAGTCGGTCTGAATCCGTTCGATCCATCACCACCATGCCATAAGCGCCTTCTAGCTGTGTTACTGTGCGCTGAACAGCTTCCAACAGTGTGCCGCCTTTCTGTTGTTCGTGGTTTACTAAGTGAACAATGACTTCTGTATCCGTACCCGAAGTGAACTCAAAGCCTTCGTTCTGCAATAAAGCTCTCAGGGTTTCGTGATTTTCGATGATGCCATTGTGCACCACAACGAAACGATCACCCGAAACGTGTGGGTGTGCATTGCGTTCACTGGGTTCACCGTGAGTCGCCCAGCGGGTATGAGCAATGCCAGTGCCGCCATGAACAGGGCTCTGGGAAACGGCATCCGTCAATTCTGCAACCTTGCCAATACGGCGTACACGATGCAGCTCATCACTGTTATTAACGACCGCAAGGCCGGCAGAGTCATAACCTCGATACTCAAGACGACGAAGGCCTTCTAATAATATTTCAGCCACATCCCTTTGCGCTACGGCACCGACAATCCCACACATAGTGTTAACCTTTTACTAATTCAATAATCAATTAATGCTTTTTAACCGGACGCTGCCAGCCATCGAGATTGCGCTGTCGCCCGCGAGCAACGCCAAGCTGCTCATCTGGAATATCACGGGTGATGGTAGAACCTGCACCACTGGTGGCACCGCGGCCAATGGTGACCGGCGCGACCAAGGCACTGTTACTGCCAATAAAGGCGCCATCACCGATCACTGTTTTGAATTTATTCACGCCATCGTAGTTACAGGTGATGGTACCCGCACCTACATTAACGTTGTCGCCTAATTCAGCATCACCAACATAGCTCAGGTGGTTTACCTTGCTGCCTTTGCCAATAATGGATTTTTTGATTTCAACAAAGTTACCCACACGGGCCTTTTCCTGCAGCTCTGCACCCGGGCGAAGGCGAGCAAATGGTCCCACTTCACACTGTGCTGCAACCACCGCATCTTCTAGAATAGAGTTCGCTTTGATAATGGCGCCAGCACCTACCACTGAGTTGCGGATGATGCAGCCCGGTTCGATAATGACGTTATCACCCAGTACAACATTGCCTTCCAGCACAACGTTAATATCCAGAGTAATATCGTGACCCGCTTTTACTTCACCACGGATGTCCAGACGCTTTGGATCTACGACAGTGACGCCATTAATCATCAGATCCGTCGCCAGTTTTTCCTGAAGAGCGCGTTCTAATTCCATTTGTTGTATACGACTATTGACGCCTTCAACTTCAATCCGACTCTGTGGTTGAGTATTAATAACAGAAACATTCTGCTCAACAGCCATTGCCACAACATCCGTCAGGTAAAACTCACCCTGAGCATTGTTATTCTTCAGGCTGCTTATCCAATTGCTAACCTTGTTGCCAGGAATAGCCATAATGCCGGTGTTAATTTCACTGACTGCCTGCTGCTCAGGCGTTGCATCTTTTTCTTCAACGATGGCCAGAATATGGTTGGACTCATCGCGAATAATACGACCATAGCCTGATGGATTAGCCAGATTAATAGTCAGTAACCCCAGGCTGCCTATATTGCTGGTGTTAAGCAGAGAAATCAGGGAAGCAGGCTCGATCAAAGGCACATCACCATAAAGCACCAACACCACATCGGCACCTTCACAGCCGGGCAGTGCCTGCTGAACCGCATGACCTGTCCCCAACTGTTGATCCTGATGAACCCAGTTCAGGTCGTAATGACCTAGCGCTGCTTTTACCTGATCCGCACCGTGACCAACCACCACATGAATTTTACCTTCACCAACCATGCTCTGGGTGTTCTGAGCCGCCAGAATGACATGTTCCAGCATGGGTTTACCGGCAATGGTATGCAGCACTTTAGGCAGATTTGACTTCATGCGGCTGCCTTGCCCAGCCGCCAGAATGACGATATCAGCTCTCATCGTAGCCTCTTTATAAAGTGCCAGATTGAGCACTTTCTTCGGTATGTTGCGCTTCTGGTAACTCAATGAATAGCCATTCTGATCAGTCAGTTGCCGAGGAATGAGTATCCGATGGGAGTTACCAAAACCAGTATTGGTTATCCGGCATAATTAAAGCATCACGTGGCTGGTGTTAGTTGTCAGTACACTGAGCCTGTTGTGTATTGCTCACAGGGGTAAGCAATGACCGGAGTATCTTTATAAGGGTATCTTCAGCACACTAAAAGACAACCCTATTTGTCATAAAATAATTGACAAACAATTAAAAAAAGCCAATTTTATAGGATTAGCCTGCTGATTTAATGGGCTTTATAAATAATGGCAATGTGCTTATGAATCTTGATGTTCTGGAAAACCTGGGGCTCGATCAGCGGGAAATCAGCATTTATCTGGCGCTTTTGAAGCTAGGTTCGGCTTCTATTCGTGATATCGCCAGTCAGGCGAACATTAATCGCGGCACCACCTATGACACATTGAAAGGTCTGGCGGATAAAGGCGTCGTCAGTTATTTTCCGAAGGGAAAACGTCGTATCTTTTCGGCAGAGCCCCCGGAGAAGCTACTGGATCTGGCAGAAGATAAACGTCAGGCACTGGACGCCACCATTGAAGAGATGAAGCACCGGCTGATTCCCCAGTTAAACCACCTGAAGCCGGATTTTAATGCCGGTAATGTTCGCTTTTATGAAGGCGACAGTGGCATTGAGTTTGTTCTAAAGGATATTCTCAATACCGTCGCCCAACAGCCAGAAAAAACCTATTGTGTATTTTCTTCAAAGTTGATCCGGCAACATCTCTATCGCCCTTTTCCTAACTACACTCAGCAGCGCATTCGCAAGAACATCAATGTTCGGGTAATTGCTATTGGTGATGGCGGTGAAGATGCGCAACTTTCTGAACGCAAGTGGATAGATGCAAAAGGTCGTATGGATGCCAGCTATATTGCAATCTATCCGCCTAAGGTAGCGATGATCTCTCTCGGATCCAGAGACTACCCTGTTGCTGTCGTTTTGGAATCACCTGAGATTGCAGCAGCTCAGCAGATTATTTTTGAAACGTTGTGGGGAACGCTGTAATTCCCCTGCGTTTGTTCCTATCTTTTCTATACTTATGATCCTTCCCTTCAATTTGGAGGCTGATCATGAGAGCCACCGCCTACCCTTCTTTTTATACGACGATACTCGTACTTAGCCTCGCGCTTGGTTCAGGTGTTGCCAGAGCAACGGATTTCAATGATGGCAGTCCGCCCAACAATGATTTTATGTGGATGAACCTTAACTTGATGTATGCCTATAAAGAGCTGCCTCGCCAAGATCATGAGAAACATGATGGGCATGACTATTTTGAGCTGGAATTTGGTGGGCGCTCAGGCTTTTTGCAATTGTACGGTTATGTTGATGTATTTAATCTTGCCAACCAGGAAAGCAGTGATAAATACGGTAAGTCGAAAATGTTTATGAAGCTTAACCCCAGGTTTTCGGTTGCCGGTCTTTTTGACAGCCTGCCATGGGGGCCGGTGAAAGATATCTACTTTGCAACCTTGTTTAATTGGGGCGGTGGAGGAGCCACTAATTTTGGAAAGGACATAGCAGGTAACGATATTGCGCTAGCCTCTGAAGATACCAACACCTCATTCTGGGGCATTGGTACAGACATGCAGGTTCCCTGGTTTGGCCTGATGGGTTTCAATCTCTACGCCATGTACGATTTCAATTACAAAGATTGGAACGGCTATCAGGTAACGACCAACTGGTTTACTCCGTTTGTTCACTTTGACAATGGCTCATTCATCGCCTATCAAGGTTATCTTGACTATCAGTTCGGTGGCAAAACCAGTTCAAATAAAGACTCCGTACATTATGATAAAAACTTCAAAAGCAATGGCGGACAAATGTTCAATGGTCTTTATTGGCACTTCGATAAATTTGCACTTGGCTATGGACTTAAACTCTACTCAAACACTTATCTGATAAAAGATAATGGCGACTTGTTTGGCACTAAAAATACTAAATCCAGTGGTGCAAGCCATTACTTTGCTGTGAGTTATAAGTTTTAAACTCGGATAGGAATCACATTTAGTTGGGCATTACTCGTTCCCACGGTCCTCCGTGGGAATGCATATCGAACCTTCGTACATAAAAAAGTTGCAGAACCCTTCCAAAACATGGAAGAAATGATTTATTTCTCACTGGTCAGCCCAGTATGCATTCCCCCCTGTGTCAGCATAGGTGTCGCCTCTGCTGAATTTAAAACTTAAACAGGGGGGCGGTCAGTGAGTAATCAATGGCCCGCTATTCAGAAGAGTTTAAAGAGTCAATCATTCAGAAGATGATGCCGCCTAACAATGTGCCGGTTTCCCAGCTGGTAAGAGATACTGGCATCTCTGATGTGACGCTATACACTT
>NZ_LUTV01000004.1:111902-130959 GCF_001646945.1 Endozoicomonas ascidiicola | reverse complement strand
GAAATCAGCCTTTATTAACAGTGCTTCTGACCAGCCTGCCAGTCCGTCAAAGCAGGGCAAGGCACTGTCTGACGAGCACAGGAAAGATAAGAAAAYCATCAAAAAACTTGAGCGTGAACTTAACCGCAAGGACAAGGCGTTAGCAGAAACTGCTGCCTTGCTGGTGCTCACAAAAAGGCCCAAGAGATCTGGGGAACAGCAGAGGACGATTAGTCTCTCTCCCGGATCGACAGCATACAGTTAGCCTGATCAAACAGGCGGTGAAAGACGGGGCTCGGCAGTCGAAAGCCTGCGAAGCTATTGGCCTATCAGAAAGAACGATTCAACGCTGGGTGAACGGTGATGAGGTGCTGCCTGATAATCGTAAAAATGCTGTTCGACCAGCGCCCGCTARCAAGCTTTCTGAAGCCGAGGAACAGACGRTCATTGACGTTTGTAATAGTGAGCGTTTTAAGAGTCTGCCGCCAAGCCAGATTGTGCCTGTTCTSGTYGATGAAGGTGTCTATCTGGGCTCTGAAAGCACTTTCTATCGRGTCATGCATAAACRCGGGCAACAGCAGCACCGCGGGCGTGCAGCCAAACCAGCKCRACGTARGCCGACSTCTTACTGTGCAACGGGTCCGAATCAGGTCTGGTCTTGGGATATCACTTTTCTACGCTCGCCGGTGCGTGGCCAATTCTTTTACCTGTATCTGGTTATAGATATATACAGTCGTATGATTGTGACCTGGGAGGTTCATGAAAATGAATCGGCAGAACACGCCTCRAAAATGATYACCAAAGCGTGTCTGCGCCATGGTATWTCAGCCCTGGAGAGGCCRTTGGTCTTACATTCAGACAATGGCAGTRCCATGAAAGGYGGCACCATGCTGTCTACCTTGCAGAGCCTTGGTGTAGTGAGCTCCTTCAGTCGGCCGAGAGTCAGTGATGATAACCCTTACGCTGAAGCGATATTCAGAACACTGAAGTACCGGCCTGGTTACCCTTCCAAGCCGTTTACTGATCTCAAAGCGGCTCGTACTTGGGTGCTTGGGTTTACCCAATGGTACAACGAAGAGCACAGGCACAGCGGGATCAAGTTCCTGACACCGGGGCAGAGGCACCGAGGGGAGACAGAGACTCTCATGGATAACAGGAAAGTGGTTTATGCGCTGGCGAAAAAACGTCATCCCGAGCGCTGGGGAAGCCGGGCAACCAGAAACTGGGATCTACCGGATGAAGTCTGGCTTAATCCTGATAAATGTATTGCCGGGCAACTAAGTAACGCTGCCTGAGTTGAGGCGACAACTATGTTGACAAACACCGATTCCCACGCGAAGCATGGGAACGAGGGTTTCGCTACAGTTTCGAAGCCGAGAATGACGGATGAGTGATCATCTATTCATTACCGCTACCCTAAAATCATTATTAAATTCTTTTCTCAAATTATATTGCAATAGCGATGAAACATATTTTCTTCCGTTGCGTAAATCCCTTCACTTTTTAAATCTGCATCTATACTTGCTCATCTCATTCACTTTCATTGATGTAGCAGGTGCATGTTTTGTCCATATTTAAACCTTCAATTTTGTCATATGCCGTGGCAGTTTTAAGTATTCCGGCTATGGCGAATCATAATAATAATGACTCAATGGACGATATTGGGAAAATTGATGGTAAGGTGCAAGTTGTTCACTTTGACGAAGAAAACAAGGGATTTAACGACAAGAGTATCGAAGCAAACAGACACAAAGGTGCATCTACGGGAGCACTTTGGCTGAATGCAGAAACAGCCCATTTTGCAGATGTTGTTGGCTTTGGTGCTTCTTTCTATCAAGTTGTCAAAATTGATATGAAAGATCGCAACGAAGCAATACATGATGGCAACGGTACTGATGGTTTGCTTAACGATAGCTACGAGCCCTTCGGCAACCTCGGTCAGCTCTGGGTCGATTTCAAACTTCCAGAAACCAACGATGGCGTTTCCGCAAATCTTAAAGCCGGTCGTCAGCTGGTTGAAACCGGATTGATAACCATCTCGGGTTCACGTTCCGTACCCAGCGCCTGGCAGGGTGTGGATGCGGCCGTAGATTTGGATGGTTTAACCGGCAAAATCGCCTGGGTTGATAAAGTATCGAAAAGAAACCAATCAGGCTTCCATGATATTCAAAATGATAAAGGAGATAAGATTGATAATGTCATTGGTATGGAGCTCAGCTATACCTTTGACCTAGGAAATCAAAGCAGCCTTGAAATCCAGTACCGCAATGGTTTAGCAGATAAATATGTTCAGTCTCATAACGGTAATATCTCTTTCAAGATGCCACTATACGATGGTTCTGAATTAACATTAGGTGCAATGTATTATCACGCCAAAGAAGATGGCAAACGTTGGGATCTACAAACATCAGCCTTTGAGAAAAAAGGCGAGTCCAGTGGTTTGAATGCAACATTTGATGCAGGTTCTTTATCACTCACAGCAGCCTTTACTTATTCAAAAGCAAAAACAGCATCTGGAGCAAAAGCAGAAGGAAACGAATATTATAAAATCGGTTACTATGATTACTACTTCGGCGAAAACACCCAAGGTGCTTTCGATATGCCAACGGCAAGCATCTACTCTAACTTCAATTATGATAAAGAAAAAGCGTGGCTTATCGGCGGTGAGTATGATTTCAGCGACAGTGGCATGATAGGTCTTTCAGTCGGTTATAACTTCATTTACGGTTCCGGCATGAAAGCGGAAAAAGTGGGCGGGAAATCCAAAGACGTCTCTGAATACGAGCATGACGTAACCGTGAAGTACAACTTCGAAAGCTTAGGCTTAAAAGATCTGAATCTAAAAGCTCAATACGCTTACAACCATAATGATAAAGAGTTTCGCATGGCCACAGAGCAGGGTAATGCCAAATATCTCAGAGCGTGGCTGAGCTATTCATTTGAAATTTAAGTACCAGTAATAAAGATGGCAGAGCTCTTCCTCTGCCATCATTTTTTCAAGCAGGCTTCGGCACCCAGGCCTTACACCAACCTTCCGCTTCAACCGCCTTACCCGGGAAGAGTGCGCAGCCACTGTTACTGGCAACATAAAGTGCACAGTTCGAACACTTTCTACCTTCCTGAAAACCATCAACCGATTTGGCATCTTCCTGCGTTTTTCGATAGAACAGGGCAATGGCCGTTGGATCGGTAGTTTCCAGTGCCGGCAAAGCGTCAGCTCTGGCCGGTCGGCTCGGTATATTGAGCAGTGGAATCAGCGCTGTCGCTGCAGCCATTTGCAAAAAGCGTCGCCGGGTGGATCCGCGTTTATCAGACATGAAGAAACCTCATCTTATCCCGTTTTTATTCGTCTGAAGCTGAATCAACCGTTAATGAAGTGAATGACCGTTTATATTCCCCAATACAAACAGAATCATTCTTTTTATACTTCAAATGAGAATCAACTACAGCAAATGAAATAATCGGGTTATTATTTCATTTACGAGTATATTAATAATTTTCACCGAATAATCTGCATACGCTGATTACATTGCTCCAGATCAATATTATTCCAAAAAATACCTTGCTGATTTGGCCTATATCTTCAGTGTTTGATAAAGGAGTTTTTCAATGAAGTGCCTCCAATCCGGGGTTATCGCCATGTCGGCTTTTCTTATTGGCTGTACCACCTTACCAGAAGGTAGCTGGCAGGAATCTGCTCCCATGCATAATCCGCCTATGACGCTGGATATCCAGAAAGATCGTATATCAGCCTATGCTGGTTGTAACCGGATGTTTGGCTCTGCAAAAATGTCCGGAGAGCATTTAGTGGTGGGGCAATTAGCCAGCACTATGATGGCATGCTTTGGTGAGGGCGCAGACAGAGAAGAGCAACTCAAGCAGCTTTTGTCCAGTGAACCACAGGTTCAATTGTCAGATACGCATTTGGTGCTTAGCAGCGGTGAAGTCAGTTACGTCTTTGAAAAAATGCCTGATATGAGTAAAGGCTTGACCCGTTTTATCTACGTTGCACCAGAAAAAGCGGAATGCATGGGCGTGGCACCGATGGAGTGCCTGCAAATTCGAGAGTCAGAAGAAGAACCCTGGGCACTGCACTTCGGTAACATTGAAGGCTTTGATTTTCAGGAAGGTAACGCTTACCGCCTGCGAATCAAGGAGTTTGATGTGCCCAACCCACCAGCGGATGCTTCCAGCAAGCGCTGGATTTTGGATCTGATTGTGGAAACAGAGTGGGTTGGTAACGAATAGAAAAATATATCTGGTTCCCATGCACTGAGGGTGTCGAAAAACTCCAAACATCTCGTTCCCATGCTTTGAGGTTGTCACAAAACTCCAGAAACCTCGTTCCCATGCTCCGCGTGGGAATGCATACCTCTTAATTTTCAAAGAGATAGATCTATGGGTTCCCACGCAAAGCATGGGAACCAGGGCTTTTGCGACACCCTCACTCTGCGTAGGAACGAGGTCATAGCCGGATAGCTGTAAAGGGTTACAACAGAGAGTTCAGCGCCACTTCAACCATTTCGTTAAAGGTGCTCTGACGATCTTCCGGAGGCAGGGCAACGCCTGTACGGATATGATCACTGACGGTACAGATCGCAAGACCTTTTGCACCAAATTCAGCACAAACACCGTAAAGGCCCGCGGCTTCCATCTCCACACCCAGAATGCCGTATTTTTCCATGACATCAAACATGGTTGGGTCCGGGTTGTAGAATAGGTCTGCCGAGAACAGGTTACCGACCTTAACCGGCAGGTTCATTTTACGAGCCGCATTGACTGCATTTTCCAACATCACATAGTCAGCAATCGCTGCAAAGTCCTGATCTTTAAAACGGATACGGTTCACTTTGGAATCGGTGCAGGCACCCATACCAATCACGATGTCGCGTACTTCAACGTCTTTAGAGATCGCACCAGCGGAACCGACACGGATCAGGTTCTTAACACCGTACTCGGTGATCAGTTCCTTGTAGTAAATGGATGCAGAAGGGATACCCATTCCTGAACCCATCACCGATACACGTTCGCCTTTGTATGTACCGGTGAAGCCCAGCATGTTGCGAACATCGGTCACTTGCTCAGCACCTTCCAGAAAGGTGTCGGCAATATGTTTAGCGCGCAGTGGATCTCCGGGCATTAAACAGGTTTCAGCGAAGGCTCCAGCTTTAGCATTAATATGGGGAGTCACAATTCCGTCCTCACAAGTTAAGTCATTACGAACTATCTTTGTCGTATTCAGGATAGTTCACAAGGCCACAGATCAATCATTCAATCAATCGTTCAAAATTTGCGGCAAAAAAGACGTGCCGTATTCCATTGGCTCAAGATCAAAATAATTCGCCAATGTCTGACCAATATCCGCAAAAGTTTCGCGCTGCCCCAGTGAACCGGGTTTCAGCTTTTTGCTGAACGCCAACACAGGAATGTGCTCACGGGTATGATCGGTGCCCGGCCAGGTAGGGTCACAACCATGGTCCGCAGTGATGATCAGAAGATCATCGTCTTTCATGTAATAGAACAGATCTGGCAACATGGCATCCAGCTGTTCCAGCGCTAAAGCGTAGCCAGCAGTATCTCGGCGATGACCAAAAGAAGAGTCAAAATCCACAAAATTGGTGAATACAATGCTTCTGTCGCCAGCTTCCAGAAGGGCTTCACGGGTGGCTTCAAACAGCGCCGGGATACCCGTTGCTTTTACTTTTTTGGTAATTCCCTGATGGGCAAAAATATCCGCAATTTTACCAACGCTGACGACTTCACCACCGCTGGCTACCAGTTTATCCAATACCGTTGGCGCCGGTGGTAACACGGAGAAATCACGACGATTGCCTGTACGTTGGAAATCACCCGCATCATCGCCGGTAAATGGTCGGGCAATCACACGTCCAATGTTGTATGGCTCAAGAATTTCACGGGCGATTTTGCAAACGTCCATCAATCGATCCAAGCCAAAAGTTTCTTCGTGGCAAGCAATCTGGAAAACACTGTCTGCCGAGGTATAAACAATCGGCTTGCCGGTTTTCATGTGCTCTTCACCAAGATCTTCAAGGATACTGGTTCCTGAAGCGTGGCAGTTACCGAGTACACCAGGCAGTCTGGCTTTATCGATCAGCTCATCCAACAGCTCTTGCGGAAAGCTGTTCTGTTCATCGCGGAAATAACCCCATTCAAAGAGAACAGGTACACCGGCCATTTCCCAATGACCGCTGGGCGTATCTTTACCGCTGGAGAGTTCTTTAGCATAACCATAAGCACCCACAATCGGCATATCGTGTTGCATGCCCATTGGGAATTCACCGCTGGACTCTTTAGCAGCATGAATCAAGCCCAGACTGCCCAACTCCGGAAGTTTCAAAGGTCCTTCACGACCAATGTCGGCTTTTCCTTCAGCACAGGTCTGAGCAATGTGACCAATGGTGTTAGAACCTACATCGCCAAATTTATCAGCGTCTGCGGTGGCTCCAATGCCAAATGAGTCCATTACTAGGATAATTGCACGCTTCATTCGCTACTCCTGCATCCTATGAAAATGGTATTAACTGTTCATCTGCTCTTGATAGGCGCTCATGACAATGGCTTCCATAGCATCATTGAATTTCTTGAACTCTCGTCGTGTACGACGGAAACCATCCCTGAGGGAGCGCTGAGCCCGTTTTTTTGAACGTATTCTTGGGTATGGATTTCTAATCTCTCGATCAATCATCACCAACTCGCACCTTTCAACGTTGCGAATAATCACATCTTTAACGCGCAACGGGGCAAAAAAACCCTGCTGATGAAGCTTGGCAATCAATTGACCATAAGCCGTCAAGAGATCTTGAGTCACTGATTCATCATCGGTGTCCGTCAGAAAACGATCCAGCTGAAACCCAGGAACCTCATCTACTAAAATAAAGCCCTTTATCGGAAAGCCGTTCTCTCGGCGCTCACCGACAGCCATAACGTCCATCACCAGAAAGTCACGAGACTTCAGCTGTTTGATATAAATGTCTTCATTAACTGCGGGTGTGTGTGCTTTTTGCAACATCAAATTGCTTTCAAGACACAGCCTTTTGGAAACCGCGAACTGTCGCTTTAAATAAGCAACATGACCGTCTTGTTTAATACGACGACTTTCTCGTGATAGCTCTTTCTCCATCACCTCCCCAATAGACACAGACATTGCCTGTTCAAAAGAAGTGATGTCTAGCTGCTCCAGACGAGAGCGGTAACGCTCATCAATGTAAAAATAAGTACCCGAGAACAACTGGCGCTTCCTTCTATTAAGTTCTTGGTCGTTACGTCTTTGAGCCGGAGCTTAGCAAGCTACAGAACTAGCAACAACCTGGAGCCCTCGGTTTGCTTGAGCTTCAGGTGATGCTCCGTCTTTACGGTAATGAATAAACCATCGGGTTTATTTCCGGAGACTGATCAGCAACCGTGATAGCATTTCTCAACATCGCTGCAGCCTGATCCCAGGAATCTTCTGAGCTCGCATGCAGTATGGCAATTGGACGGGATGGATCAATACGATCTCCCAGCCTGCAAATCTCTGTTATACCCACCGCATAGTCGATGGAATCTGCAGACACTTTCCGACCACCACCCAGCTGTACAACTGAAAGTCCTACTTCACGGGTATTCATGGCTGCGACAAAACCATCCGCTTCCAGATAAATTGGCTTTACAATTGAGGCGCCTTTAAGATAATCATCATACCGCTCAACAAAATCTGCAGGGCCACCCAAACCATGAACCATACGACCAAAGACTTCTGCAGCCTTGCCATTATCCAACACCGTCAGTAGCTTTTCGCGAGCCTGCTCGAGAGATTGTGCAAGCCCACCAGACACCAGCAGTTCAGCCGATTGCGCCATGGTAATTTCCATCAGGCGTTCATTACGGTATTCACCGGTAAGGAATCGCACCGCTTCACGCACTTCGACCGCATTGCCCGCAGAGGATGCCAGGCACTGATTCATGTCCGTCAATAGTGCCGTGGTTTTTACACCAGCACCATTAGCCACCTGTACAATACTTTCTGCCAGTTCGACAGACTGTTCAAACGTCGGCATAAATGCACCGCTGCCAACTTTGACATCCATCACCAAAGCATCCAGACCTTCTGCCAACTTCTTGGAGAGAATAGAGGCAGTGATCATACCGATGGATTCCACCGTCGCAGTGACATCACGGATGCCATAAATACGCTTATCCGCCGGGGCCAATTCACCAGTCTGACCAACAATGGCAACACCCGCGTCTTTTACCACCTTACGGAACAACGCTTCAGAGGCGCTGGTCGTATAACCGGGAATGCTGTCCAGTTTATCCAGCGTGCCACCGGTATGACCAAGGCCTCGACCAGAAATCATTGGCACAAACCCACCACAGGCAGCAATCATCGGGCCAAGCATCAGGCTGACCACATCACCCACACCGCCGGTCGAGTGTTTATCCAGAATAGGACCAGAGAGGTTATCTCCAGACCAATCCATCACGTCTCCAGAATCCCGCATGGCGCAAGTCAGAGCGATGCGCTCATTGATATCCATGCCCTGAAAGTAAACGGCCATGGCGAAGGCACCGATCTGGCCTTCCGATACAGTGTCGTTTGTTACACCGGCGATAAAGTCACGGATATCCTGATCGTTGAGCACTTCACCCTGGCGTTTACGACGAATGACTTCCTGTGGCAGAAACATAACTCAGTATCCTTCGTTTACAGTATCACCGGCGTTACCTTTCTTAATACCCAGTGCAATCATCAGATTGCCAAGTAGGCTACTGGCGCCAAAGCGATAGTGGTTACGGTTGATCCAGTCTTCACCCAGAATTTCAGCAGCCATATCCAGATGCTGCGCTGCATCCTCCGCGGTTTTAATGCCACCAGCAGGTTTGAAACCGACCTTGGTATTACCGCTGTCACGAATGGCTTCCAGCATAATGCGAGCCGACTCAGGCGTTGCATTCACGGCCACTTTACCGGTAGAGGTTTTGATAAAATCAGCACCGGCTTCAATGGAGATTTCACTGGCTTTGCGGATCAGAGAAGGGTCATTCAACTCACCGGTTTCAATGATCACCTTTAGCAAAATACCTTTTTGTGCACAGACTTCTTTGCAACGGCGAACCAGTTCAGCACCGACCTCTTCATTACCGGCCATAAATGCGTGATATGGGAACACCACATCAACTTCATCAGCACCATAGGCGATAGCTGCATTGGTTTCTGCGACTGCGATATCGATATCATCACCGCCTGCAGGAAAGTTAGTGACAGTAGCAATTGTCACGTTATACAAACCGAGTGAGTCCAGCGTTTTTCTGGCAATTGGAATAAAACGTGGGTAAATACAGACAGCTGCCGTGTTTCCAACTTCGGTATGAGCCTGATGGCAGAGCTCGATGATTTTTTCAGGAGTATCATCGTCGTTCAGGGAGGTCAGATCCATTAATTGCAGTGCCTGACGGCTACGGGCATTCAGGTCGGTCATGGGAAGGTCTCACTGGATTGATTAAGGAGCTATCGCTGGTTAAAGCGATCTCCTCTTAAGCACCAGACAAGTGCATCAGACCCACGTGTCTGGCATGAAATAAGTTACTGTTCCAATAATATAAGGGAGATTTTACGACAACGCATTTTTGCCGAGTACAAAAAAACCCCGTCAGAGTACAGGGTTCTTTCGCTGATCATCCACCTGAGCCTGCAGAGCGATCTGCAAACCCATTCGTCCATTGCTGAGGCTTAATCTATTGGAACAGGCAATGGTCATAGTCTAAGCCTTTCTCAGTTAGCGCTACTGGTTCCCGGCAGTAATGCAAATGGAACGAAGAAAGCATCATATAGATCAATTATCCGCATCGTAAATTAAGAATATCCGGATGATCATTCTGATTTTTTGAACAAGGAATGATCAACAGAGTCTATAATTTTGCCAGTCTTGGGCGTTGTCCACTGTCGCTCAATTTCATGCCCCTGTTTATGCAGCTGGAATTTCTATCATGCCTCTCCACTTTCTGCACAAAAAAAAATCGACTGACACTCAAAAGACTGATGACGTTTATGCGTCATCGGATTTATCCATCAGTATGCCTAAATACAAAATGCCAGAGGATTCGCAAGATCCCAGGCATGCCTATCAGATCGTCCATGATGAGTTAATGCTGGATGGCAATTCTCGCCAAAATCTAGCCACATTCTGCCAGACCTGGGTAGAAGACGAAGTCCACAAAATCATGGATGAATGCGTCGACAAAAACATGATCGACAAAGATGAATACCCACAAACTGCCGAGTTGGAAAGCCGATGCGTGCATATGCTGGCAGATCTCTGGAACTCCCCCGATGCAGTGAATACGCTGGGCTGTTCGACCACCGGTTCCAGCGAAGCTGCGATGCTCGGCGGTATGGCGTTGAAGTGGCGCTGGCGTGAACGTATGAAACAACAGGGTAAACCCACCGATAAACCCAATCTGATCTGCGGCCCGGTGCAAATCTGCTGGCACAAATTTGCCCGTTACTGGGATGTGGAACTTCGGGAAATTCCCATGGAAGGTGACCGCCTTATCATGAGCCCAGAAGAAGTGATTAAGCGCTGTGATGAAAATACGATCGGTGTCGTGCCAACACTGGGCGTCACATTTACCTGTCAGTACGAGCCGGTCGAAGCGGTCTGCAAAGCGCTTGATAAACTCCAGAAAGATACCGGGCTTGATATTCCCGTTCATGTGGATGCAGCCAGTGGCGGCTTTCTCGCACCGTTCTGTGAACCAGAGCTGAAGTGGGATTTCCGGCTCTCAAGGGTTAAATCCATCAACGCATCAGGCCACAAGTTTGGTTTGGCACCGTTAGGAGCAGGCTGGGTGGTTTGGCGTGATAAAGAAGATCTCCCAGAAAATCTGATCTTCAACGTTAACTATCTGGGCGGCAACATGCCCACTTTTGCCCTGAACTTCTCCCGCCCCGGCGGGCAGATTGCCGCTCAATACTACATTTTTCTAAGACTCGGAAAAGAAGGCTATCGACGTATACAGCAAGCCTGTTATGACACGGCCCAATACCTCAGCAAGCAGATCGAAAGCTTAGGCGTGTTTGATATTATCTATGATGGCAAAGGCGGTATCCCAGCCATGAGCTGGTCATTAAAGAAAGGATTAAAGCCTGGTTTTAATCTGTATGACCTGTCGGATCGAATCCGTAGCCGAGGCTGGCAAATCGCCGCTTACTCTATGCCTGCCAACCGGGAAGATCTGGTGATTATGCGAATTCTGGTTCGTCATGGCTTTACCAGAGATCTGGCTGACTTGCTGATTGATGACCTTAAGCGGTGCCTTGATTACTTTGAAAAGCATCCTGTTCAACAAGCAGGTACAGAAGAAGATTCAGCCGGTTACAATCACAACTGATCAAACAAACCTTGCCCCAGATCAAAAAATACACGCAAAACAACGGCAGTGATCATGTATGATGGCTGCCCTTTTCAGAAATAGCTGAACACCACTATCTTATGATTCCAACGGAAACGCTACAGATTGTCCGGGCCGTGGCCCACTTTCGAAACTTTACCGCAGCGGCAAAGCACCTGCACAAGGTTCCTTCGGCAATCAGTTATACCGTTCGGAAGCTGGAAGACCGACTCGGTGTTCAGTTATTTCTCAGAGACAGTAAACGGGTAGAACTCACCCCCGCTGGTGAGCACTTTATCGAAAATACCGATAAATTACTGGCCGCTCTGGAAGACCTTGAAAATACCACACGACAACTGGCGACCGGATGGGAGCAGGAGTTGCGCATTGCTGTGGACAATGTGGTTAACCAGGGAAAAATTTATGATCTGGTTCAGGATTTTCAGGCTGTTCGCCCGGTAACCGAGCTGGTCATTAACTCTGAAGTGTACAATGGTTCATGGGATTCTTTGTTCCACGGCCGCTGTCAGCTAGCAATTGGCGCCCCTCAAACCATTCCGGACGCTATTCTCAATCAAGACCGTTTTGGCTGGCGCTCAATGGGTAAGATGAGCTGGGACTTTGTGGTGTCGCCGGATCACCCGTTAGCCAAGCACAAAGAACCCATGTCGATGGAAGATCTGCAGTCTCACCGATCTATCTGCATTCAGGACACTTCCCGCTTTTTCCGACAGGGCTACAATCTTCTGTTGGAAAATCAGCAGGTTCTTCTGGTTCCCAGTTTCCGTGTGGCGATTGAGTGCCTACTGAGAGGACTCGGAGCAACCATTCTACCCAGCCATTTTGCCAAACCTTATATTCAGGAAGGCATGCTGGTGAAGAAAGATGTGCCTGACCTGCAATTTAACGACGGATGCCTTTTAGCCTGGAATCAGGAAAATATGGGGCAGGGACTAAAGTGGATTCTGGAATGGCTGGGCTCCGAAGAGTGGCTGAATAAAATCTGGTTGCAGTACGATGACCAGAAGCCAATGGGTTACCACGTTCCCTGATTGAGAGACTGACACAAAAGGGCTGCGCTCGCTTCCTCTTGCGACAGCCTCTTGATCGTTGCAGACGGTATCAGCACAATGAATTGCTTGATGAACGCATGGACCGACAATGAAAAAAGCCTCCATGGCTGGCTGCTGAAACAAACGGGTGACCCCGATTTAAGTAAGGACTTGCTTCAGGATGTTTTTCTGAAATCTCTCGAACATCGAGAACGATTTTGTACGCTGGAGCACGCGAAAAGCTGGCTGTTCACCATTACCCGCAACACGCTGATTGATGCCTCAAGAAAATCATCCAGAATCGACCGCTCAGCAATAGTTCCTGATATCGATCTGGAAGACCCGGAGATGGATGAGCCGGTTCTTATGAAGCTGGAACATTGCATGTTAAGAGTGCTGACAGAGTTGAAAGACACTGACCGGGATATCATCGAGCACTGTGACATTCAAAAGATGCCCCAAGACGTCTATACCCACAAAGCCAGTTTATCGCTACCTGCCACCAAGGCCAGATTACAACGCGCGCGACAAAAACTTCGGGAAAAAATGGTCAATGCCTGCAAAATTCAGTTTGATGAAACCGGCGTGAGTGATTTCACGCCACGCCGGTAGATTAGTAATCTTTAACCTTTCTCCACCATGGCACAGGCAACGAAGTGTCCTTCATTAATTTCTTTAAGGTCAATCTCTCTGGCCGTACATTCCGCCGCTGCGTATTGACAGCGTGGGGCAAAACGACAGCCCGGTGCAGGATTGACCGGAGACGTAATTTCTCCCTTTAATGCCTCACGTTCCATTTTATGATCCAGATAGATGGATGGAATCGCTGATAACAATGCCTTGGTATACGGGTGTGAAGGGTTCTTAAACAGCTCTTTTGCTGGCGCTTTCTCGATGAGCTGCCCCAAGTACATGACTGCAATTTCATCGGAGAAATGTTTTACCACCGACAAATCATGGGTAATGAAAATATAGGTTAGCCCGAGTTGCTCCTGAAGATCCTGCATCAGGTTCAGAATCTGCGCCTGAATGGATACATCGAGCGCAGAAACCGGTTCATCACAAATAATGAACTTAGGGTTTAGGGCCAGCGCCCTGGCAATACCGATACGTTGTCGTCTGCCACCGTCCAGCTCATGAGGATAAGTGTTCACCAGGCGAGGACTAAGACCTACCAGCGCCATCAGCTCGGCAACACGCTCACTGAGTTCCTGCTTGCTCTTCACCTTGTTGTGAATAATCAGAGGTTCACCAATGATTTCACTGGCAGTCATCCGTGGATTCAGTGAAGCAAAGGGATCCTGAAAGATAATCTGCATATCTTCCCGGAGTCGTATCATCTGCTCCTTACTGAACTCACGGATGTTCTTCCCTTCAAACAGAATTTCACCATCAGTGGCATCCAATAGGCGTAGAATGACCCGACCGGTGGTGGATTTACCACAGCCGGACTCACCCACGATTCCCAGCGTTTTGCCTTTCTCAATGACAAAGTTCACACCGTCCACCGCATGCAGCAGACCTTTTGGCGTATCAAAGTACTTCTTGAGGTTTCTGACTTCCAGAATAGTGTCTGACATAACTTTATCCCTGCACCCGATTGAGTTCTGTTAAAGGCTTCTGTGCAGCTAAAGGCTTTTGTACAGCTAATGGCTCTGCCATTGCCTGCAACATAAAACAGCGGGCTGTATGACCGGATTCCGTCAACACGGGTTCTGGCTCAGAAAGGGAACACATTGCAGTGGCATCCGGACAACGTGGGTGGAATTTACAACCTGACGGTGGGTCTGTCGGGTCCGGCATCATGCCTTTAATAGGCTTCAGTCGTCCAACCGTGTGATCAAGATCCGGAATCGAGCCAAACAACCCTTTAGTGTATGGGTGTTTGGTGTTTTCATACACGTCGCGAATATCACCGCTTTCTACCACTTCACCGGCGTACATTATGGCGACTTTGTCGCATACCTGGGCAACCACACCAAGATCGTGAGTGATCAGCAGCATGGCAGTGTTATAGCGAGTTTTCAGGTCTTTCATCAGATCCAACACCTGCGCCTGAATGGTAACATCCAGCGCCGTGGTGGGTTCATCCGCAATAAGAAGATCCGGGTTGCAGGCGAGGGCAATGGCAATGACAACCCGCTGTTTCATACCACCGGAAAACTGATGCGGGTAATCGCCAGAGCGTGCCGCCGGAATGCCAACCATTTCCAGCATGTCTTTTGCTTTCTGGAAAGACGACTGCTTGCTCACACCTTCGTGAATCTGGATTACCTCAGCAATTTGTTCACCCACAGTCATCACCGGATTCAACGAGGTCATTGGATCCTGAAAGATCATGGAGATACGGTTGCCCCGAACACTGCGCATTTTCTCTTTAGGCAATTGCAGTAAATCTTCACCATCAAAGATCACTTTGCCGTTCACAATACGCCCTGGCGGATTAGGCACCAGCCCCATAATCCCCAACGCGGTCGTGGTTTTACCGGCACCGGTTTCACCAATCAGCCCAAGGGTTTCGCCACGTTTGAGGCTGATATTCAGGTTATTCACCGCGTAGGTGGTTTCACCATCCACTTCGTACACGATGCTGAGGTCTTCTATAGACAACAGATCCTGTGTATTCACTTGTTCTGTCATAACCGCTCTCGAATAATCAGGTATCTGTTAATGTTTCAATCGTGGATCAAGGGCATCACGCAAACCATCGCCCAGCAGGTTCAGGGCAAGAATGGTGATCATAATGGTCAAACCCGGGAACGTAGTGACGTGCCATGCATGGCGCAAATATTGACGACCACCGGCAAGCATTGCGCCCCATTCAGGCTCTGGCGGCTGAATGCCCAGACCGATAAAGCTCAAACCCGCAGTGGACAAAATCGCACCAGCAACCCCTAACGCACCCTGAACAATGACAGGCGACAGGCAATTGGGAATGATATGGCGGAAGATGATCCGAAAATCACTGGCACCAATAGCACGCGCCGCTTCAATGAACTCCTGATCGCGAATCGTCAGTACCGATGCACGTACGACACGGGCATAAGTCGGCACACTGGAAATGGCAATGGCGAACATCAGGTTCATCAGGTTTGCCCCCAATGCGGAAACAATGGCAATCGCCAGCAGAATACTGGGCACAGCAAGAAAGATATCCATGACCCGCATGATGACGTTATCTAGCTTTCCGCCATAATAACCCGCGACAGCACCAAGGCCGCCGCCCAACACAATGGCAATGGCTACGGACAACACACCCACCATCAGGGAAACCCGGGTGCCGTGGATGATTCGAGCAAAAATATCACGGCCAAACTCATCGGTTCCCAACCAGTACTGGGCACTGGGGCCCTGAAGACGGTCAGAAAGATTTTGAGCAATCACGACGGTTTCATAATCAGCAATGAAATCCGCAAAAATGGCAGCCAACACCACGATAGTAATAATGACCAGGCCCAGCATGGCCATCTTGTCGCGCTTTAAACGACTCCAAACTTCTAACCACTGACTGCGCTTTTTTGGAGCGCCTTTTACCGGCTCCTTTTCCAGCTGACCCTGTATCGGATCCAGCGTCATTTCCTGAGACATGATTCTTGCTCCTTAGGCGTACTGGGATTTGATACGTGGATCAACAAAACCGTAGAGCAAATCTACGAACAGGTTCACCAGACTGAATGTGGTGGCAAGAAACACCACTGCACCTAAGACAGTGGGCGTATCTTTCTGGCGAATCGCATCCACCATCATCCGGCCAACACCGGGCCAGGAGAACACGGTTTCCGTTAATACCGCTCCACCCAAGAGCATACCGAACTGCAAGCCAATCACTGTGATCACAGGAATCAGGGCGTTCTTCAGGGCATGACGGTTAATGACCAGATTTTCGGCCACACCTTTGGCTCGTGCGGTACGAATGTAATCCTGACGAATCACTTCCAGCATGGAAGAACGGGTCATCCGGGTGATAATAGCGGCGGAGCCAGTGCCTAAGGTGATGGCCGGCATGATCAGAGAGCTCCAGCTTGAATAACCACCAGAGGGTACCCAGCCGAGGTTAACGGCGAACAACAGGATCATCATCAAACCAAGCCAGAAGTTCGGCATGGAAACACCCAGCAGCGCAAAGATCATCGAGCCACTGTCGATCATTGAATATTGTCGTGTAGCTGAAATGATGCCAATGGGAATACCAATAACCACTGCAATAAGAACACCCAGCGCTGCTAGAATCAGCGTATTGGGGAAGCGGGAAAAAATTTCATCGAACACATCACGCCCACTGGTGTAGGACTGGCCCAGGTCACCAGTGACGGCATTACCCACAAAGCGGGCATAACGAAGCACAAACGGATCATTAAGCCCCATTTCTTCACGCAGTTCGGCGACGGCTTCAGCGGGGGCATTTTCCCCGAGAATCAACTGAGCCGGATCTCCGGGGGTGAAGGACATGATGGCAAATACCAGCAGTGAGACACCCAGCAATACGGGTATCAGCAGCAATAGCCTTTTGAGAATAAATCTATACATGGTTCACCTGATAAGGGGATGAATCCATCGGAGCACACCTAAGCTCCGATAAGCAGAAAGCATACGACAGCTGATCTCACCTCTGACTCCCAGATTACAGATGCGAGTACTGGTCTCAGCGAGGCTGTCGCAAAACTCCAGACATCTCGTTCCCATGCTTTGCGTGGGAATGCATACCCTCGAATTTTCAAAGGGCTAGAAGTATGGGTTCCCACGCAATACCCAAAGGGCATAAAAGCATGGGAGCCAGGGCTTTTGCGACACCCTCGCAGCGTAGGAACGATGTGAGAGTAGAGCCGTCGCTAAGTCAAATGAAAAGTCAGCCTGCGAAGCTCACACCTCTGAGTTTGTGGTGGCCAGCCGGTGCCATGCTGAAGCCCAGTACATTCTTCTGAATGCCAATGTTCTGGTATTGGTCATAAATAGAGAATGTAGGTACTTCATTTTGCAGAATTACCTGAACTTTGCCGTACAGTTCTTTACGCTCAGCCGCATCGATAGAGGTACGCGCCTGATTCAACAACTGATCTACTTCAGCATTGCTGTAGAAAGAACGGTTACCAGCACCGCCGTGAGTAGCGGAATTGAACAGTGCATAGAGGCCATAGTCCGCATCACCAGTCACAGCTACCCAGCCAAGGATGAACATGTCGTGGTTACCACGGGAAGTTCCGTCCAGGAAAGCGCCCCATTCAACCACTTCAATGGACATATCAACGCCAATCTGACGCAGTTGCGCCTGAAGCACCTGAGCGATCTGTACCCGGGTTGGGTTGTCATTGGTCCAGATAGTGGTTTTGAAACCATCTGGCAAACCCGCTTCAGCCAGCAGCTCACGGGCTTTGTCAAAGTTCTGCTGATATCTATCGATATCCGGGTTGTAACCAAACACTTTTGGACCAATCGGAGATCTGGAAGGCGCTCCGGCACCCATCAGAACTGCTTCAACAATGTCGTCTGCATTGATGGCATAAGAAATTGCCTGACGGACTTTCACATTATCAAACGGTGCTTTCTTTGTGTTGAAGCCAAGATAAGCGACAGAGAATGACTCTTCTTCCACCAGCGCAAGATTTTCCTTATTACGCACGGTATCTTTGTCGATAGGCTCAAGATCATAACCGATATCAATTTCGCCGGTTTCCAGGGCGATCGCACGGTTGGTACCTTCTGGAATATTGCGGAAAACGACATTAGGAATCGCCTGCTTGCCACCGTAATAGTCGTCAAACGCTTTCAGGGTGATACGGTCACCAGCAGCCCAATCAACGAATTGGTAAGGACCAGTCCCCACTGGCTGTTGACCATAGGCGTCACCAGCAGCCTTTACGGCTTTTTCATTGAGAATGGAAGCGGCGGTGTGAGTCAGGTGGTAAAGCAGAGGACCAAATGGCTCTTTGGTGATGACATTCACGGTATAGTCGTCAACGATATCGACAGAGTCAATGGCACTAACGATGTGCGCAACCGTTGGCGCTGCAATCATTGCTTCAAGGGTGAACTTAACGTCAGCAGCTTTAAGCTCCTCACCATTGTGAAACTTAACGCCTTTTCTCAGCACGAATTGAGTGGTTTTGTCGTCCAGACTTTTCCAGGACTCCGCCAGACCCGGAACGATGTTCATATCCTTGTCAGTTTCAACCAACTGGCTGTAGATCTGCACAGCAACACGGGAGGATGGCTGATCATTGGTTGTGTGAGGGTCAAGGGTCTTGGCATCCGCACCCTGACCAATCACCAGCGTGTCTTTTACCTTGACCGCTTCTTCCGCTCCCCCACAAGCGGAAAGGACTACTGCCATGCCTACAGCCATGGCAACCTTTACAGCTTTCATCATCACTAAGCCCATCAATATTTGTAATTTATGATATGGAACCACTGATACCCGATGCATAGCTTATCCGTCACTAGTGTAGTGCGCCGTTCTTTTTGCTGCTTAAGCGGCAATTAGCTCGAACTACCTTCTCCAGTATGTCATTAGCCTTGGCTGTCCATATAAACGGCTTGGGCTTCTCGTTATGTTTTTCGATATATTCCTCTATTGCCTCCACAAGCTCTGGAACACTTTTGAATACCTCTCGACGTAAACGCTGTGTGGTTAAATCTCG
>NZ_LUTV01000004.1:102972-106952 GCF_001646945.1 Endozoicomonas ascidiicola | reverse complement strand
AATTTTTTGAGCCATGGATAAAGCTATAGTTCTATTTTCCCGAGCAAAGCAGGGAGGTGGGTTACTATGTGTAAAATTGTCTACTTAGTGCCTGTCCGAAAACTCTAACCCCTTGAAAACCAAAGCCTGAAGCCAAATATACCTTCAAAAGATTTCTCAAAATCAGGCAGTTTTCAAATTTATGCGTCAATCCATCAATCCACAAATGCAGCTGGGCGAAGTCGATATCTCGGCGGTCACTTTCAACCCAAAGTCCAGAGACGACATTCCACGTCTGTTACGGGGTTTACAGCACATTTATGTTAACCCGGAACTCCGGCAACAGGTGTTTGATGTGCTTGAAACCATGATTCCCTCGTCCCGGAACAACGGCCGTCCGGGGATGAGTTTATGGAACATCCTCGTCTTTGGTGTGCTAAGGCTGGTGACAAACTGTGATTATGACCGGCTTCAGGAGCTGGCAAACGAGCATGGCTCTTTACGGAAAATGCTTGGTCACGGACCTTACTGCACGCATACCTATCACATCCAGACACTTCAGGATAACATTAGCTTGTTCACGCCAGAGATACTGGATCAGGTAAATCTCCTGGTTGTCGCGGCAGGTCATGAGCTCGTAAAAAAAAAGAAGAATCGCTATGTGGCCGTGCCGATTCGTTCGTCGTAAAAACCGATATCCACTTTCCAACAGATATCAGTTTATTGAGCGACGCATGCCGTAAAGTAGTGGAGTTTGCAAACGCTCTCGCTCAGCAATATCAACTTGCTGGATGGCAACAACACGAATACCTGAAAAAACAGAACCGAAAGCACTATAACACCGCCCGTAACCTGAAGCATTCAACCACTAACTGTGAGATCAGGAAGAGCCAGCGCCAGCATGATATTGAGATGGCTCATCTCGAGTACATAAAATACAGTCTCAGGATCATCCATAAAGCGGAAGACACCCTGCTTGAAGTGACCAATCTGCATGCGGCTGAACCCAAGCTGGAGGATCTCAACTATTATATTGCGCACGGAAAGCATCAGGTTCAACTGATTTACCGCAGGGTTATTCAACAGGAAGTGATTCCCCATTGTGAAAAAGTGTTTTCAATCTTTGAACCCCACACCGAATGGGTCAGTAAAGGAAAAGCCGGTGTTCCGGTTGAACTGGGGCTACGGGTTTGTGTTCTGCAGGATCAGTTCGGTTTTACCCTCCACCACCTTGTCATGGAAAAGCAAACAGACGACCAGGTGACTGTACCGATAGCAGAAGGCGCAAAGAAACGTTTTCCTGCACTGAATCAAGTCAGTTATGACAAAGGATTCTGGAGCCCGACCAACCTTGAGCAGCTAGACGACATTTTGGAACTGCCTGTTCTGCCCAAAAAAGGGAAGCTCTCTGCCAAGGATAAAGAACGTGAATGCGCTCCGGAGTTTATCAGAGCAAAGAGAAAGCACTCGGCCGTTGAATCAGACATTAATGCGCTGGAATCGAATGGTCTCGACAAGTGTCCGGATAAAGGGCTGGATGCTTTTAAGCGATATGTTGCCCTTGCGGTTGTTGCCGGTAATCTGAAGCGCCTTGGAACGCTGCTGCTTGAACGGGATAGGCAATAATCTAGACCTGAAAGCAATAAGGACAGTTTTTTACGATCATGCGAGTCAGTCATGAGGATTCTGCATGTGTGTTGGAACCGAAAATAGACTATTTAATAAACAAATGTGTAAAAATCCAGGCTCTGGTTTCGGGCGCTGTACAAAATCTAACTGATGGTAGCTGTGTGGTAAAACTCACCACTAAATTTGATGGGTTTTCTGACAGGCACTACTTATTGTAGAAAATCAAAAAACTCAGTTTAGTTGGTGTGACTTTCGCATTCGAATCCGATGTTTGAGAAAGGCTGGTCGATTGACCACACCTTCTTATCAAATGCTGTCGGATGGAGTACTAGGAGGCATACAAGGCATGAGTAGTTTTTCAAGAATTGCGATGTATCTGCATGCTTTACTTATAAAGAAATCTTTAAAAAGAAAACCCGCTCGGCGAGTTTAAACGAGCAATTTTTTTGTCATATTGATTTAGATCAGTAATAACACCTACTCAGAACATTCTCCGGCATTCACTTTTTGACCATAAAAATCACCTGAAAATACAGTGCATCTTTTCGTATTCTGGATCGTGTTTGTAACAAACAGGATTACTTTAGTGTGCTGGTACACAGCGGCTCAGTGCCTTCTGCAGAGAAAGTCAGAGAGTTTCTAAACAAATAGGGCAGTTGGATTGTCGGTAATCCCTGCGGGATGACCGACCTATATCATTACCGATATAGCGATCATTGACGAACCTAAGCGGAACTCTTTCTTGTTACATTACTCTATACGCTCCAGCCTATTGAGCCGTAAGCCATAAGGGCCAAGTAATACAATAAAGTAAGCGCGGGAATTAACAGTATGAAAGCTATGACCATTATGACGCGTTCTGCTTCTCAAGCACAGACAATGGGTAAGCTTTCCTGTGCTCAGGCCGAGCCAGATACGACTCAGAAAAACTATAAACCCAAACTCTTTAGTGGCAAGAAAACTTCAAAGGCAAACCAGAAATTGGTATCCCTCAAGCCTAAGAAATCAAAAGAACTTAATGCCCCGGAATATTACAAAAGAAATTTACATGCAAGAAAGGCTGTCACAAAGCATGTTAAGTTCGACGATAAACACACTACAATCCGAGGAGTAAACTTGTTTAGTGGCGAGGTGAGTTCTACTGAAGTCTTAGAACTCAAAGAGTTAAGGACAAGCTTTAAATATCGTCATCCAGCAGCATTCCAACTACTGTGTCAGCAAAACACTGTTTTCAGGTTTATAAAAGATACACTTCCAGAAAAGACCTTGTCTTCACTGACTAACAAGACATCGCGTCAAGCCATGAATATTCTTATCAAGTCTGAGTTTTTTACTAAACCTCAGCTTTCTGAAATCCGGTTCATTCTCGGTAATGAGCTTCACAGCTCTCCTTACTGGTAACGAAAGAACAGGTAGAAGAAGCGTTTACGCTTCTCCTACTCTTTTAAGTGTTCTGTATTTAGCGATAAGAGGATCAGTTAGACAGTTCGAACTTACCAAAATCCACTTCTTTATCTTCCGCTTTAATTGCCATAACAGGCTTGAGCCTGGTCAACAGGATGTACCCAAAGCAGCTGAAGAACAGACCAATCACCAGAGCACCGACCCACTGAATCTGCAGGAAGTTCAATTTAAACAGCAGAGTCAATACACTCATGGCAACGATATTGCCGAGAATGTATTTCCACTTACCAAGGCGAGCAACGGTCAGGTTCATGTTATCGGTGTACAGACGGATCAGAGAATCCAGTGAGTTGATCACAAAGGTGACACCCACAAACACCATGGCCAGATTGTAGAAACCAGCGGTTTCCAGACCATTAGCATGGTAGTAGTACAGCACGGAGAACCAGATACCCAGTGGAATAGACGGCACGATCAGCATAGCTGCCAGCAGCTGCCACGTAGTCAAACCACCGACGAAACGGGAAGTAAACTGACCAATCATGATGCTCCAGGAGAACCACCAGAAAAGATAGAACTCGTGGTAATCATTCATCGGCAAGGGTGCTCTCTCAGTCTGATAACTGACTCATAAGTCCACTTTCTGCTTGCCAGAGAGGATGTTCGTCCAAAGCTGTTCCCATCGGCCCTTACTTTGAATCAGTGATCTTGTATTCAGAAGCACTTCTGCTCCGGTTGCTTTCCATCGCATGCCTGAGGAACAAAGCCTTTGTTTGACCAATGTCTTGCAAGCCGCTTCCGTCACCCCTGAACCTATTGTCCAGTGTCGTTTAATAGCTTGATGATAATTCATCAGCTGATGGTTGTTGGTGAAGTAGGTTACCGCTTTATAACGCTTCTCTATTAGGGCAGTGGTTTTCTTAGGCAGCTCTGCTGACTCAATCTCATGCAGGATCTTTTTAGCACCC
>NZ_LUTV01000004.1:94155-102112 GCF_001646945.1 Endozoicomonas ascidiicola | reverse complement strand
CTAGTTGTCCAGCATCGTTAAGTGTTTTTTGCAGACTATTTTCAAGATCAAGCATATTGCCTGCTTCGATAGGGATCTCTATCTGTAGAACGATTTTTTCACGATTGCTGGACACAATTGAAGCAGGCATGGCGGAGTCTATTATGGAAAGCGGTCTCTTATAATAGTCGTACAATTGAAGTTCTTTTGTTTCAATTATTCAGAGAGAGCACCCATCGGCAACACAAACTGATGGATATTGCCGAAGTAATCTCCAAGCAGAGCTACATTTTTGATGATACCTACAGCGCCATCATCGGTGGACATGGCTGCACCGACCCACATCACAGCAATCAGCCCCAGGAATAATGCACTGGTAGCAAGGCTGATAAAGCGAACGTATTTCAGGCTACTGCTTGAGTAAGCAGCGACAGCAATTGACAACAGAACAATCAGATAGAAAGAAGCTACTACCGTTTCACCGTCACCTACTTCCGGCAGATACCACGGCAGGTTTGAGAGCAACAGATATGCGGTAAATGCACAGGTACCAATAATAACGATATTATTAATGAGTTTAACCAGCGGTATCTCGAAGAACTTCACTTTTGGTTCAATGACACAAAAGTAAAAGCAGGTCAGAAAGTAAAAGGCCCAGATCAAGAATCCCCAGAAGCCAAATTCAATGGCTAGTGGGTTGGCAAAGCCGTATTCAGGGCTGGTTGCAAGGTCAGCGTAACCGGCAAACTCTGTCAGCGGGAACATAATCAAACCCACATCCAATCCGGAGGTGAACAGGATTGCAATAAACGTCAATGTTCTTACAGGTGTTGTGCCAACACATTTAACATTACCCCAGCGGATCAAAATAAATGCCACTGCGATAAATGTAAAAATAAGGCCAGCTGATAGCCAGGCTGTCATACGCTTCTCCAGTTTGAGTAGTTATTTGTAATTATTCGAAAGATGCAAGTTGCCAATGTTGTGAATCGTTATCAGGCAACCCACTAGAATGGTCAGTAAATCCATTACTGGCCACATGATCGTTACATCGTTACACGTTCAGGTTCTCCTGACCGCTGTCGCTCTCTCCAAAGCTCATCCATCCCAACCTTCACAGCTGAAGGTGCCAATGGCGCCTTGCCACGAATCACATCCGCTGCTTTTTCCGCCACCATGATCGTCGGTGAGTTCAAGTTGCCATTGGGGATGGTTGGGAAGATGGAAGAGTCCACCACTCGAAGGCCGGCAATACCCCGGACACGAGCCTGTGGATCAACAACGGCTTTTTCATCCGTTCCCATGGGGCAAGTGCACGATGGGTGGTATGCACTCTCCACGGCGCCACGAACAAATGCGTCGATTTCTTCATCAGTTTGAACCGCATTACCGGGTTGAATCTCATCACCCCGATAGTCATCAAACGCCGGTTGATTGATCACCTCACGGGTCAATCGCACGCAGGCTCTGAATCCTTCCCGATCCTCTTCATGCTCCATATAGTTGAACTGGATTTGAGGATGGTCTTTAGGATTCGCACTAACAGCACGAACCCAGCCGCGACTTTTTGGTTTGTTATGTCCGATATGCACCTGAAAACCATGGCCATCGAATGCACTGCGACCGTCGTATCGCATGGCGGCTGGCAGGAAGTGGTATTGCAAGTCGGGCCATTCCACACCGGCTTTGGAACGGATAAAACCACAAGATTCAAAATGATTGGTCGCACCAAGGCCTTTGCGATCCAGAATCCACCGAGCACCGATCAAGCCTTTGTTCAGCCAGTCCAGCTTGCCATTCAGGGTGATGGGTTCTTTGCATTTGAACTGGAAGTAGAACTCCAGATGATCCTGAAGATTTTCGCCAACACCGGGTAGATCGTGAACCACATCGATTCCGGCATTTTCCAACACCGGTTTTGGTCCAATACCCGACAGTTGCAATATATGTGGTGAACCGACGGAGCCTGCTGAAAGAATCACTTCTTTATTGGCGCGAACTTCCTGAATCTTGCCATTTCGTTCATAACGAACGCCAACAGCGGTTTTATCTTCCAGAATTAGTTTATGCACCAGGGCATGTGTGATAACTGTGAGGTTAGGCCTCTTCATAGCCGGGCGAAGATAGGCATTGGCAGTTGACCAACGGCGTCCGTTTTTCACGGTCATGTGCATTGGGCCAAAGCCTTCCTGCTGCTCACCATTGTAATCTTTGGTTTCGAAATAACCCGCCTCTACACCGGCATCAACAAATGCCTGATAAAGCGGGTTTTTCATCTCATTGCCGTTATTCACACCCAGCGGACCTGAGTCGCCACGATATTCATCGCCACCAAACGCCCAGGTTTCGGCTTTTTTAAAGTAAGGCAGGCAATGGGCATAATCCCATCCTTCAGCACCGTGTTGTTGCCATTCATCAAAATCACGGGCATGACCACGAACGTAAACCATGCCATTTATGGATGAAGAGCCGCCCAGCACTTTACCTCTTGGGCAGTGCATACGACGGTTGTCGAGAAAAGGCTCTGGCTCGGTTTCAAACTGCCAAGCGAACTTTTCTGTGTTCATTGGAATGGAAAGCGCCGTCGGCATTTGGATAAAAATACTGCGGTCGCTGCCGCCGTTTTCCAACAAAAGCACATTGACGTCGGCATCTTCGGTTAAGCGGTTGGCTAATACACAACCGGCTGAACCGGCGCCAACAATGATGTAATCGTATTGGCGGTTATTTTTTGATATAGCTGTCGACATAAAAACTCGATCTTATCTATTAAAAAGGGCTTTCCAGCGGTGTCATGCCCACATAGACAGACTTCAATTGAGTGTAGTGCTGCAAGGTTTCCATGCCATTTTCCCGGCCAATTCCGGATTGTTTGTAACCACCTACCGGCATTTCTACAGGAGAGAGCCCGTAACTGTTGATCCAGCAAATACCTGCCTGCAGTCGTTCAATAACACGATGTGCTCGGCGTATGTCACGGGTATAAACACCGGCGGCCAGTCCGTACTCGGTATCATTGGCTCGTTCGATCACTTCCTGCTCATCGTCAAACACCAGAATCGACATCACTGGGCCAAAAATCTCATTTTGGACGATGTTCATATCATCCCGGCAGTCGGTAAAAATGGTGGGTTCAACAAAGAAGCCGTCGGGTGCGGAATCAGGTGACAATGGATTACCGCCATGAAGCAGTGTTGCGCCGTCATCAAGACCGGATTGAATAAAATCCAGAACCAGCTTGTGATGTTTTGCAGAAATCAGAGCACCGAAGTTGGTTTCCGGATCCATTGGGTCACCGGCAATAATGTTATTGCGGGTGCGAGTCAGTAATTTTTCGACAAAAGACTCATAAATATCGCGCTGTAAAAACACTCGGGTGCCGTTGGTGCAAATCTCGCCCTGGGTGTAGAAATTCCCCAACATGGCTGCAGAGACGGCTTCATCAATGTCTGCGTCATCAAAGATGATCAAAGGCGATTTGCCGCCCAGCTCCATAGTGACTGCTTTCAAAGAAGAAGCAGAAGCCGCCATCACTTTACGGCCAGTATTCACTTCGCCGGTAAAGGAGACTTTGGCAATATTCGGATTACCAGTCAGCCATTGACCGACATCGGCATCGCCTTGCACGACGTTGAAAACACCTGCTGGCACACCGGCTTCCATAAAGATTTCTGCCAGCTTCAAGGCGCCGTGGGGCGTTTCTTCGGAGGGTTTGAAAATCATGCTATTGCCACAGGCCAGTGCGGGAGCGGATTTCCAGCAGGCAATCTGCAACGGATAATTCCAGGCGCCAATACCGGCACAAATACCCAGAGGTTCGCGGCGGGTGTAATAGAAATCCTGACCAACGCTTTGATGATTGCCTTCAATGGAGGGAGCAAGGCCGGCAAAGAATTCAATGGAGTCTGCACCAGAGAGCACATCTACTACGGATGCTTCCTGCCAGGGTTTGCCAGTATCTTCTACCTCTATGGCTGCCAGTTCATCATTCCGCTCCCGCAACAGTGCAACGGCTTTGTTCAGAATGCGGCTGCGCTCCATGCCCGTCATGGAAGACCATTGTTCAAACCCTTTGCGGGCACTGGTGATGGCTTGCTGGCGGATCAGTTCGTCCGCCACTTCCACTTCATAGGCCACTTTGCCTGTTGCGGGGTTGATAACCTCAAAGGTTTCACCGCTTTGATTGCTGAGGTAATCACCATCAACAAAGTTTCTAAGTCGCATCAAAGTTCTCCATACTGCTTTTCATGTTGTTCTAAGTGCTTGCTCAGAGGTCCTTTCACAACTCACAGCACAACCAACCATGGTCATGCCCGGCATTCAATATGCCATGTTCATTAATTTGGATGGGCCGGGTGGTCGGCAGGACGGTGCGTTAAGTAACCAGAAAGAGAGGTTCTCAGGCTTATCACAAAGACTTTCGTCTTATGCTTTGAGCTGAATAAGGGAGAGTTCCCAGAAATAGGCATAAAAGTCTGTCAGTGATTATTTGGTTTGAAGTCTAACCAATTTTCACCATTCCAGCAAACCGGCACGATCAGTAAAACCGGATAATCATGGTAGAAATACATAATATATTCAGAAAACAAATTAGAGCACTAACAAAAAACGCACTAAGTACCCGGCCATAGGGAATCATATGGTTGGGTACTTAATAGCGTTAAACACCATCTGGTCATGTAGTCAGCAATACTGGCAGCCTTGTTAGACCATTCCCCATGGAATCAGTGGTATAAAAGCAATAAATAATCATTCAGATGAGGGGAGCAGGGTATGGAGTACATCGCACCGGCCTTTGATTATCAGGAATTGACCGTAAAAGGCCTGACTCAGGATATGGCAGCTCTGGGCAATATGGACAGCCCGGTCAATCCACTCGGCGTGCATGATAAAGCGATCGTTCAGATAGAAATGTACTGCCGGATGATCTGTTATGGCATCAACACGCCCTTTCCTCATGCTCGTCAGCACCTTGCCTTTGCTTTGCTGGGCATCAAAGGGGCTCTGCGTCAGATCAGCCTGGCTGAACTGGTCACCGCTAATAGGGATATCACCGGGATTGAGATTAAACGGTCACAGCGTGATCTGAAAATAATGGATAAGTTGGAAACACTGCTGGATAACTCCATTATCACGGAAGCGATCCCGACACTGAGAGAAGCCATCCGTTTCGCACACAGCAGGGATCAAAAAGAAATTTATGAAATCCTGAGCCTGAAACTCAAAGGGCGTAAGTAACACTCATTGAACACCACGTATCCCAACTACTTATACCAATTCTGTTTTTAAATTATGGGCTGCGCAGCCATTTTGGCCGACTGGGTCAGCGTTGAAGCTCCTCGCCATAGCTACGCTATGACTCGTCTCTTCGCCTTGTCCAGTCACCCAAAATAACTTGCTCACTCCATAATTTAAAAACGACATTGGTATTACGTATTGATTGCACAATGTCGATCACACCCTCTCCATATCCACAAACAAATGCTCAGGTGAGCGAAGCCTTTATTCTTACCAAACAGCATCCCTGTAAAAAAGCACTGATGATATTTGTTTCAGTCAAGCTCATCCATATCCGTATCCGTGCTGCCTTTTGCGCGGGCAGATACATCAAACGACCTTTTGGTATGTACGCTCTTTGGCTCTAAGTAGGTTATAGATTGAAAACGGATATTTTCATCTCCGTAGGCCAGAGCTAGCGTGGAGCCTTCCTTAAAAGCAAACCTTGCACTACTTATTGCCTTTTGTAAGAGCTTCTGTATATCGACATTTTCATGTCTCTGGGCAATACACAACAGTGAGCTTCCATCGGCTAATTTAGCCATTGCCCTATTTCTAATAATTCTAAGATCTCTGGGCTGAGTTGAGTTCAAGCTTGCTTTTTCAGGAAAACATCTAAACTCTTTTTTATCCAAAAAACCGGCACTAAAGCTCCTAGAATATTTTTCTTCAAGCAATGTTTTGACTAACGAGCAATCTCCACTTCTAATGGCTTTTTCAATAGCACTTAAGAACTCATGATGAAGCTCAGTGTGTAAATTTAATAACTTTACTACCTCTTCCCGACTCTTGTCATTTTTAATAATGGAAATACTCTCTTTGACAGATGTAGTCATCAATGGTTCATAACTTAATAAGAGTTCCAACAACTGACAAACACATTGATTATATTCATCTGTGACAGGATGATTTTCATAATCTTTCCACTCGATTAAATTCAGTAAGCGCATAATAGAGCCATCGTTATCAGGGTCAGCGCCACAATCAAGTAAAATTTTTGTAATATCAAAAAAACCATAATCTATAGAACATAGCAAAGCAGTCATTTCCGAATAGTCTGTTTTTAAATTAACATCCGCACCTTCAGTGATAAGATTCTTAACCGCAGATGAATCATTACCTCGAACTGCTTCAAACAGAGCATGATAACCATTGCGTGTTTTACTATCAATAAGCCCTTCAGCTGCCAGTTTATCCGCACGAATAGGGAAAGAAAAAGCAAGCAGAATATCTGTTAACATTGTGCGACATTGATCTGATGAAGATTTGGTCATTATATTTTTTTCTTTAGAAGCGAAATAACGCTCCATTTTTACACAACGTTTCCTGCCGGCATCATGATTAATATCAACATAAATGATTCCAAAAAGTATTTTATCGACATCTAAACTTGAGAGTGACGTCCGTATACAGCTGTATAAACCTGCAAGGTCATCTTTCCTAAAAACATGAAATGATTCTGGAGATGAAGAGTCAAAGACTATCAGGTCACAATTCTCCACTTTGAGCGAGATTGTGTGTTTATCACTTTGTAAAAGATAATAACCGATATTTTCAACAATCCCTCTAAAAAGAGATTTGAAGCCTTTCTCGTCGACATGATAGATTTTTAGCTGTGTTCCTGTAAGTGATGGTTTCCAAGATGACTCTGAAAGAGAAGATTCCTTCTCAATCTTGGATTCCATATACATAGGTGTAAACAGTGCGCTTTTCTGGATAAAGTCATAAGGTGCTAACCTCGGCTTGAAATTAAAATTATTGTCCCCTTTCAAGAATACTTCAATTTTACTCGCAAAGTGATTAGCAACCACAACCTCCGTAAAAGCCCTAAGCTCGAGTAATAAAAAAGCATCCGACTTCTCGTTATGAAAGTAATGATAATAAAGGCTCCTATCAGTAGAATTTAATGTGTTTTTTTTCCTATCGCAAAATTCTTTATAAACCTCTGACGCTTTATGTATTGCCTGATTAATATCAACAAAACGTTCTCCACCACACAACCAGGATGAACTACTAATGAGGCCTAATAACTTTACAAAAAGGCTGTGATCATAACGACCTTCACCCTTATTGACACTTAAGCCAGATAATATGAATACTATGGACAAACCAAGGCATAAATCTCTATGATCACCAATCGTTTTATCATCATAGCCTGTCAGTGCTCTAACATTTATAATCCTTGTTCTGGCAACATCATCATTATCAGACTCTTTAAATCCTGATAAAGCCATAGAGATAGATGAATATAATATTTCAAAAACCTTGTTACCCTTGTTTTGATTAAACAATCTCTTTAAATCTTGCCTCGTAGAACGCATCGTACGAAGACTGACAGACTTTGAAGCCTCTTTCCCTCTGTTATCACTTTCAACATAACTTAAAAAGTTTTTGGCATCCTCAACCAAGGTATTTACTTTACAAGTTCTTGCTTTAAAACTCTTATCGTTATCATCAATATACTGCTCCTGAGACTGACAGTAATCTAGAAAGTGGGCTTGATAGTTTGGGTGCTCTCTCTGAATAATTGAAACAAAAGAACTTCAATTGTACGACTATTATAAGAGACCGCTTTCCATAATAGACTCCGCCATGCCTGCTTCAATTGTGTCCAGCAATCGTGAAAAAATCGTTCTACAGATAGAGATCCCTATCGAAGCAGGCAATATGCTTGATCTTGAAAATAGTCTGCAAAAAACAC
>NZ_LUTV01000004.1:72856-93327 GCF_001646945.1 Endozoicomonas ascidiicola | reverse complement strand
GGGTGCTAAAAAGATCCTGCATGAGATTGAGTCAGCAGAGCTGCCTAAGAAAACCACTGCCCTAATAGAGAAGCGTTATAAAGCGGTAACCTACTTCACCAACARCCATCAGCTGATGAATTATCATCAAGCTATTAAACGACACTGGMCAATAGGTTCAGGGGTGACGGAAGCGGCTTGCAAGACATTGGTCAAACAAAGGCTTTGTTCCTCAGGCATGCGATGGAAAGCAACCGGAGCAGAAGTGCTTCTGAATACAAGATCACTGATTCAAAGTAAGGGCCGATGGGAACAGCTTTGGACGAACATCCTCTCTGGCAAGCAGAAAGTGGACTTATGAGTCAGTTATCAGACTGAGAGAGCACCCGATAGTTTGTGTAGTAACTTGTTAGCATTAAAAACCTCAGCCAATCTATAACAATCTATAACACTTTATAGACTGGCTGAGATAAAAAAGTTCATTAATGGGACGATTTAAATCGTCAAAGCCACCTTCAAACCACAGTCATTTTCAACGGGCAAACTGGCATCCATTGTTTGAAGTAGTGTACCTGTGCTGTTGAGCAGACGAAATCGGTTGAATAACAGATCATAGCGGGCATTGATTTCGCTTTGTCGAGCAGAGGTAAACTCATTCTGGCTGTCCAACAGATCCATCAATGTTCTGCTACCCATCAGAAACTGTTTGTTATACAGCCCACGGGAACGGTCAGATTGCTTTACGTGCTCTTCAAGCGGACGAAGCCTTTGTGCTCCATAGTCGATCGCGACCCAGGCAAGACGAATTTCCTCTTCAACCTGACGACGAGCACGATTCCGAACCTCCATAGCCTCATTGATCAGCTTACTGGTCTGGCTGCGGCGGGCTTTATCGCCACCACCGTTATACAGGTTGTAGGTCATGTTGACTTTAGCGACATGGTTATACGTATCGTCTTTGCCTCCGTTAGCATCGGTATCCCAATTTGCGCCGACTTCCATTTCGAAGCGTGGCATAAACGCACTCTTACTGGCTTCGTACTGAGCTTCTGCCGCCTGTACATCCGCAGTAGCCAGCTTCATGACTGGATGTGCTTCTACACCCAGGGTTAACGCTGCTTCCAATGATGCCGGAGCTTGCTCAGGTATCGCTGGCACTGAATAGGCTTCTGGAAGATTACCCGCAAGGCGTTGATATTGCGTTTTCACATCCCGAAGGACGGACTCAGCACTGATCTCATTGGCTTTTGCCAACACCAGACGACTCTGGGCCTGAGCAACATCCGCATCATTGCTTCGGCCTTTTCTACCCTGCGTTTCGATGAGTTTGACCAGTCGTTCATGTTCTTCAGCATTCGCCTTCATCAGCTCAACAACAGACTGCTGACGTATAATATTCACATACGCCTGAGTCACCTGCAGTGCCGTGTTGCTGGCCGCATAACAAATATCCTGAGCTGCCGATGCCTGACGAGCCTTCTGACGATCGACTTCACTGGAGACTGCAAAACCATCAAACAACATTTGACGTGCAATTAAGGAGGCATCGCGGCGGGTTCTGTGCTGATCTTTGTGCTCTGCGTTACCCGCATTATAAGCGCCGATCGTGGTGCTGTTACGGCTATTCTCGTAACCAATACCTGCCGTCAGATCGAGACTGGGTAAATAGCCGGATTTTGCCTGCCTGATTTCATCCATTCGAGCATCGGCTTCAATGGTTCGGATGAGAATTTCCGGGTTCGTTGCCAGCGTCTGATTAATTGACTCCAGCAGCGTATTTGCCTGTAGATTTGCGGCCATAACGGCAGCCGACATTACCGATATTTTTAGATACTTCTGAAACATCCTTTTTTCACTCCCTCTTGGTCTATTCGTAGTTATTTGTCTGAAATCCCGGTGTTAAACAATCAGCTGCCCATTGTTAATCAGCTGCTGAAGCACATCATCGCCACTGACGGTGCCGTCCTTAAAGTCATTCCAACCGTTAGGGTTAGAAGAATTGCTGAGGACGATTTTTAATTCTGGATCATCGTCTCCGGGCATCGTGGTAAAGGAGAGGGTTGCCGTTGATGTCAGTTCATCAAATGACGCTGTAATGCCTTTCTCCTGAAGAGAGGCTGGATCGATGCTGCCACTGGAGCCAAAGTCAATAAGCCCGGAAATATCCAGAATGTCGGCATTGCTGCCGGTACTGAGAGCGTTACCCAGTGTGAAGTCTGTGATCGTATCGGTCTGAACGGTGCTGCCTGTCAGCAGGTCGGCTATTTTGAAAATGAAAAGATCGCCTCCTTCCCCACCACTGAGGGTATCGTTACCTGTTCCACCATCAATGAAATCTTTGCCTGCACCACCGTTAATAGTGTCATCGCCCTGATCACCACTGAGAATGTCATTCCCATCAAGGCCATTGATGATGTCATTACCCGCCAGTCCATTAATGGCATCATTCTCTGCACTGCCATCAATGGTTTCGAAAACATTAGGGTCATTACTGCCAGTCTCGCGGTGCTCTTCCAGTACATCCGGGTAAACCGTGTAATTCAGATTAACGACACTCTCAGAACTGCTGGTGCCAGAAGCAGTGGCTGTCGCGGTAAATTCCAGAGAAACATTGCCAATAAAATCAGCATCGGGCTCCAGAACCATACTGGATAAATCCCAGCCACTGATGTCTATCTCTGTATTGCCTTCTGTTGCGGTGAAAGCGTTGCCAGAAGTGCCATCTGTAATCGTCACACCGACGGGGATATTGGATACCGTGACTGCCAATGTTTCGTTGTCATTAACGGTAAAGGCCACGACATTCAGTGGTATGCTGGATGTGCTTTGATAGCCCACCGTCTCTACCCGAATATCGTCGATAATCGCTCCGGTACTGTCACCTCGCTCTGCAGCCAATAATTCAAAGCGCGTGTTAGCACCCGATGCCGCAAAATAAAACGTTTGAGTGCGCAAAGCCGCCGCATCAGATGGATCAATAAAGGCAAGCATTGTGGAGTTAATGATTTTGCCATTCTCATCCAGATCATAAACCCAGACTTCTACGGCAGAATCATTGTTAGTTATGTTGTTCTTACGGCCAGCATGGTCGAAAGTGAATTGAAACACCTCACCTTTTACAGAATCAATATCTGCAAAAATATTGTAGTCCCCGTCGTATGCTTTTAACTCCAGAATTTGATTATCACCAGGGTTACTACTGTTCAAGTAGTTCGACTCCCTGCCTATCTCTATCCTGCCCGCTTCATTTTCCGTCTGATACCCCTGTTCTTCAGCCCTGACTGTGCCCCATACCGGAAACCTGGTCGCCTCAAAATCAGTAAAAAGACTGGTTCCTCTGGGAGTGGCATAAATAATCGGAGCGGCTGGAGCACCAGCCTCTGGCTCTGAATAAACGACCAGTTCAGCATCCGTTTCGTCAGACAATCGAGCACCAGGGACAGACACATTGGCAGTGACGTCATAAACGTCATCTGACAGCTGATCTTCGTCAGGAATCTCAAGACTCCAGGTTTTATTATCAGAGTCATACTGCAATGGCTCACTGCCATCGCCTTCGGGGTCGTATGAATAGGTGACGCCATTCACGGTGACGGTAAGAATGTACTGATCAGGCAGCTCCGCGGTACCTGTAAGGATTGGCGTATGATCTGTGGTTTCCAGCCTGTCCACCGTCGGTGGATTTGCCGGCGCAGCGAGATATTGCCCGACAACCGTCACCGTTACGGTCGCCGTATCACTGGCATCATCATCCGTGATGGTATATTCAAAGGTGACTTCCGTCGTTTCTCCGGGTGCGAGATAATCAAAATCATTACCTGGATAAAACACCACTTCTCCGTCAGCCTCATTCCAGATTAACGAAGCGCTGTCAAAATCAACCGGCGAATTAACGCCACCGATCCCTACAATACTCAACCCATGATTATCAGAATCGGAATCGTTGTCGAGCAACGCCTCCTTAGGGATACGTAGCGTTTTAAAATCATAAGTCTGGAAAGCACTGTCAGGCTCGATCGTTTCAACCCAGTCTACAAAGAAGCCTGAGTTATTTTCATTTGCGGGGATAAATTCAATTTCATCAAAGAAAAGTTCATTGGTATCAATAGCAAATTCGGTACTTCCATCGGCAGTAATATCAAATGAGCCCTCGGTTACCAACTGTCCGTTGAGGTAACAAACCCACTTGATAGAATCCCCTGCCGCAACACCGCTCACCGCCACCGTGGCGGAAGATGCCAGGTTTTTAAAGCCGATGCTCAGGCTTTCATAGGTGTCGTCACTGGTCTCGGGCGTGCCATTATCCTTATATTGGATTTCAATACTGTCATCCGGCGACCCGCCAGAAGCAACGCCCACCTTATTTGCTGTTGTGTTCTGATTATTAACCGTGGCTCCTGACTGATCCACCGCGGTTGCACTCACTCCAGGTTTACCGGAGTATGCCTCCACACTGGTTTTATCCCAGCTTACGTGGGTTACACCAGCAGCTATGTCGTCATTACTTCCATACCGAACTGTTTTTGCTTGCCCCGGATCATCCAAAGCATCCACCTGATGACCAGGGCCATAAATGTCTGCACCATTAATTGTGATGGTGATGTCATGCTTGGTGCCATCTGTGGTTTCTACGGTGTAGACTTCAGTAATGGTGTCACCTTCACCAAGATACTTTATAAGATCGTTGTCTACTTCATAATGCCACTCACCATCAGCATCAATTTGCAATTGACCCACCGCCAACTGGTTAGTCGATTTCCCTGAATCAAACACGGTTTTGTTGATGGCGAATCCGGTATTGCCATCAACATCAGTGACCGTCAGTTTTCCTGATTGTTTTAGGTCAATCTCAGGCGTATTGGGGTCAGTATCCTGACCCTCGGTGACTTCACCTTTATCACTACCAGCAGCACTTAGTTTAATTTCACTCTTATCATCGCTGCCCGTGACCGTCAGCGTTGTTGTTTTCAGTGCTGACTTACCGTTGCCGTCGTCTTTCACTGAGTAACTGAATTCACCCGTTGCGGCCACGCCTTCCGGTAATACATCTAAATCAGCAGGCAATACACTATAACTACCATCAGCGTTAATGGTGAGCCGAACATTTAGAATCTCACCGGTGTCTTCTCTCACAAGCTCTACAGTGACTGTTTTACCGGCATTGACTGCACCGCCGCTGCTGCCTTTAATTTTGTGAATGCTTAGCGCTTCATGGTCGTCATCCACATCTGCAGCGCCATTCAGCAACGTACTGTTTTCTTTGGTCACACTGAAGCCAGACTCCAGATCATCTTCAGTCGCACTGAGTTCCGGCACAGCCTCCAACGTAGGGTTATCGTTAGTCCCGGTAATAACCACTTTGATCACTTTGCTGGCGGTGCCATCCGCAGAGGTAACCTTGAGTGTTTCTCGAAACTTTTCGCCACCTTCAAGGCTGTCAGCTTTCATTTGATCTTTCAGAGTGTAGGTCCACTCACCGTTCGTAGGATCAAACGTAAAACTGCCGTATTCACCTTCCAGAGCTGCATCGGTCGGTGTTTGGAAGTATGCCTCACCTTCATCCGCATCAGTCACTTTCAGCTTTCCGCCGGCAGTATTCTGATTTTTGAACTTGTTATTATCATTCCCGCCTGCTTCGCGAACTCTGTAGTCTTGAGTGAATTCAGAGTCCGCCTTGATAACCGCTTTATCATTACTGCCGGTTATATCTACCGTAATGGTTGTGCTCGCGGTGCCATCCGCAGATTTAACTTCAAGGGTATCCTGAGCTTTGTCATTTTTGTTGAGTTTGTCTGCTAAGCCTTGATCTAACTTGTAGTCCCAAACTCCGGTGTTCGGGTCAAAAGTGAAAACACCGTAATCACCCTGTAGCTGGGTATCCGTCGGCGTGGCGAAAGATGACTCACCATCGTCAGCGTCCGTTACCTTTAATTTCCCACTGGCAGTATTTCTCTTTTTAAAGCTCTTGTTGTTTTTTCCACCAGCTTCCTGAACCAGATAGTCCTGATTAACCTGATTGTCTACACCTATAAACGCATTATCATTACTGCCTGAAATCTCGAACTCTAACTTTGCAGTGGCTTCGCCGCCCCTGCCATCACTGATGGTGTATGTGAACGTATCGTTTACGACATCCCCGGCATTCAAGACATCTGTCGCAGACTGATTAGCGGTATAGCTGTAGCTACCATCCGCATTGACAATCAAGGTACCAAAACTGCCAATCAATGGCTGTCCGATAGCACCTGATTCACTACCGAAACGAATACCGGTGACGATCAAGATATCGCCATCAGAGTCGAAATCATTCGGGTCAATCAGACCATTTACCCGGCCAACCGATAATGATTCCCCCTCACCGAGCACACTAAGATCATCGATCGCAACAGGCGCATCATTTTCATCAATCGCCAATACATCAGCAGCGACAAAATCTGTACTATCTTCAGTGCCAGCTTGTCGCCCTGAAGTATCAAAACCGGCTTCAGGTTCCACCTGAATGGCACTCAGATTTAAAATCGTCTGATCACCAAACCCGCTATTCGTCTGTTCTGTATTGTCTGTAGATAATGTTTGGTCATTCGGTGGTTCGATTTCAAGCTGTTCCGCTTCTATCTCGACTTCAGGCTCAGCCGTCAAAGCAGTCTGCCCAAATAAAGGAAAACTAAATTCTGAGTTACTGCTGAGCTCGATAATCTGGCCATCAGGCAGGTCTATATGAATCGCACCATCGACACCAGTAACAACCGCTTCCTGCGGGTATACGACATCGCCAATCTGAAGCGTGCGACGATTGCCTTCTGAATCAATCGCCTCAACGTTTCCTACAACGAAATGGATGGATCCAGCAGACTTATTTGCAACGGTTTCAGGGGTAACGTTCATTTATAGCTCCGTTATTTTCTCATCTGGGCGACTCCGGCCCTTCGCTAATTTTTAATGTGTAATCCACAATAATCAGCGTTCGCTGAACGCCAACTGTTTCGCTCTCAGCACCGGCTTCAAAAGGTATTTAAGTAACGTTTTTTTGCCGGTTAAAATATCCACAGTCGCCACCATGCCGGCAATCACCGGGCGACTGCTGTCCCCCTCATAACCAAGGTGGCTTTTGTTGGTTTTGATTCTTGCCAGATAAAAGCTTTCGCCCTGTTCATCCAAAATTGTGTCAGCACTGATATGGGTTACCGCACCTTCAAGGCCACCATGAATGGTGAAATCGTAAGCGGTAAAACGAACTGTCGCTTTCTGACCTGGGTGTAGGTATGCAATATCCTGTGGACGAATACGGGCTTCTACCTCAAGCGTGTCGTCTACCGGGATCAGCTCCATCATCACCATACCTGGCTGAACGACACCACCTTCGGTGTTCACCAAAATCTGTTTAACGACACCTTTCATCGGTGCCCGCACTTTGGTTCGCTCCACTTGATCACTGGTAGCCGTTGCTTTCGCAGACAACTCATGAAGGAGTGCCAGAGTCTCGTTCAGCTCCACTCTGGCCTTATTGGTAAAATTAAGCCGGGTTTCATTAATCCGTTGCTTGATTTCATCCTGCTGGGCTGTAATGCGCTCAAGGTTCTTCTCTGCGATCAGTTTTTCACCACGGGTATCGCTAACCTGCCTTTCCAGCCTCAGCACTTCGACGCGGGAAACCGCACCTTCTGCTGCCAAATCACGGGCTAACTGAAACTCTTCATCCAGCAGTGAAAAACGTCGGGCCAGCATGTCTCGCTGAGCTTTTGTTTCCAGCATTTGTTTTTGCTGCTGGGTTAATTGCTGCTGATAGACACCGATGCTGCTGCCCAATTCAAGTTGCCGATTCTTAAACAGCTCCGTTTCTCTGGCTGCCAGTTCGGGTACCTCTGACACCAGAGAATCAGGCATCAACGGCTCACCACCTTCAACCTCGGCCAGCAGCCGTGATTTTCGGGCTAATAAGGCATTGCGATTAGCCAATTGACCTTTCCGGGTTGACGTAAATCGGGTGTCGTCCATGACCATCAACACTTGCCCCCGATCCACCAAATCACCCTCAGAGACCATAATGCCCTCAACAATGCCACCTTCCATGTTCTGAACATTCTGCACTTGGCTGGAGGGAATAACCTTACCTTCGCCTCGGGTGATTTCATCCAGCTCACACCAACCTGCCCAGAGGATAAAAGTGATAATGGTCAGCGCCACTGTCAGCAATAGCGGACGACTGCCCTTTGATATACTACTGATTTCCTCTTCCGTAGCCCCATGCCAGTTATTATCTGTCAACTGTTGCTTATCCATCAGGCGACGGCCTCCTGATGCTTACTGACTGAAGGACTTCTCTGCGCTTCAAGAATTTGACTGGCGCTGCCATTAACGCTGATTTTGCCTTGATCCAGCACCACAATCTGGTCCATCGCATTCAGCAGGTTCAACTTATGGGTCACCAGGATAATGGTTGTATCTTTAAGTGCTTTGAGTAACTGCAAAAATTGCGCTTCAGCTTGAGAATCCATCGCACTGGAAGGCTCATCAAGAATCAGTACTTTTGGCGATGTGACCAATGCTCGAGCCAAAGTCAACGCCTGAGCCTGACCACCGGACAAGTTACGACCGCCTTCACCAATCATATAGTCGAGACCGGCACTGCCAGCCCGAACGATATCCTGCAAACCTGCCTGTTCAAGCGCGCGCAGAATGTCGCTGTCGCTAATGCCAGTACGCTGCATGGTGATGTTGTCACGCAGAGAGGTGTTGAACAGCTCCGGTTTCTGCCCAACATAACCGATATGGCTGCGATACCAGCTTGGATCGATCTGCCTGAGATTCATGCCATCAACGCCCACCAGTCCTTTTCCAGGCTCAATAAGGCCCGCCAGTAATTGCAGTAATGTGCTTTTTCCAGAACCCATGCGCCCTAGAATGGCCAACTTGGTGCCTGCCGGTATAGTCAAGTTGATATCCTGAAGCTGATCCGGTGATTCCGGATAAGCAAACGACATATGGCTGATATAAAAGTGGCCATGAAACGTTTCGGGTTTTAACAACTTTCTTTCGGACGGGTATTCCTGAGGCAAATTCATGATTTGCCCTGCATGATCCAACGCATGAATGGTTTTTTCGTATTGATTCATCAACCCGATGATTTGTGAAACCGGCGCAGCACAGCGGCCAGAAATCATCATAATGGCAATTAAACCGCCCATTGAAAGCTCACCAGCACTGATCAGATAAACACCGGCAATGACCAAAACAACGGTATTTAGCTGAAGCATCAGAGTGGTGGTCTGGCTGGTTATCGTCTGCAGTTGACGCGCTTTCAAAGATGCATCAGCAACTTCCCGATTGAGGCTGCTCCAGTGTCGTTCATTCTGCCCTTCTACATTGGAAGACTTGATCGAAACCAACCCCAGTAACAGCTCCATCATAAAATTTTGGCGTTTAGAGGAAGCGTTCTGCTGTGTGTGAATAATCTGTTGTAAGGGCTTGTTTAAAATCCAGGCAACTAACAGGGCAGTACCTATACAGAAAAGAGGAATCAGGACTAACCATCCACCCAACCAAATCACCAACCCCAGAAATAGGATGACAAAAGGAAGGTCAACAAACGCCAGAATCGTTGTCGATGTAATAAAGGAACGGACACTGTCAAACTCTGACAATTGATTGAGAAAACTGCCCGCACTTGCCGGCCGGCTGGATAGTTTCAAACCAAGCAAGCGGTCCAATAGCCTGGAAGAAAGAGTCAGATCAATCTGTCGCCCAGCCAAATCGATAGAGCGGGAACGAATCAGTCGGATCGCCATTTCGAAAAAGAATGCTAAAACGACACCAGTTGCTAGCATCCAGAGCGTTTCGAATGCCTGATTTGGCACAACCCTGTCGTACACATTCATAACGAACAAGGGGGAGACAAGCGCGAAAATATTAACCAGCAAACTCGCTAGCAATACATCGCGGTAAACTCGCCAGTAGGGTGATAGCGCTTGCCAGAACCAATTATACCCAGATATGTTGTTTGTGTTCTGGGTGGGTTTTTCATCCTTAGGGGTCACGTTTGTGTTCTTCTATACATGCCAAGGCTCAACTTACAACGCCTGATGCCTATAAAATAGTCTGCGAACCCAGCCACAATAATGCGACAGCCGTCACATTTTTACATAACCCAACCTTGATTTCTACTTAAATAATGAGGGAGAACACTTATCGATCAAGATATATTGATGTTTGACTCAGGGTTGAATGAGAATATTCATATATTCAATCATTAAAATCTACACATGTCGTATTTATTGTTTCAGAACTAACCGTCTATTAAGAAGAACTCAGTATTGTTATAACCAGTTCTCTATTTTAAAAACAATCTATTTCAAAGAGCTCTTTGGATTTGTTATCCGCAGAGAAACTTTCTTTTTAATCTTATTGTCTACACGTGAACTCAAATCGACTTAATTGAGGTAATCAAGTGAATATCGGATCACAAAGCGGTTTAAATGGTAGTCCTGTTGTAGATCGAGTAAATGGGGATTCAGCAAGTAAAGCAGTCAATCAAGAGCCAATAAAAATTGCAGACTTGCCGTCGGTTCAACACTCTGCTGACGGAGTTGATACTTGTGATACCCAGAGAGAGAGCTCACTACCTGCACTGACCGATATGAAAATATCGATTCCTACAGCCGAGGATCCTATACCAACATTAGATAAAGGGACTGATAGTGTGCAAGAACAAAGCACTCCACAAGGAGGAGCCAATAGTATTGTTTCAGAAATATCTCCCTCAACTATACAAGAGCCCAAAGCCTCTGAAGACAACAAGGCCGCTCATAGTTTATCAAGGCATCCTTCCCAAGGCTCTCTTCCTGCTGAAGGCACAAATACATTAGAGACTCCAGTACCTCATAATAATGACAGAGCTCCTGAAAAATTAGCTGATACCAGAACTCAACATCCCTCCGAAGAAAAGATACCAGGGTCATCGGACAATTATGCAGAAGCAAAACCAATGAGTTCAAATGTCAATGCGGAAACGACCGTAGTAACTACCGGCAATTATTCAGAAGTAAAGCTTGAAGAATCCCCTGACATAAATGACACGTCAGCTGATCCAACAAGCAATGACAACCTCCAACCAGGGCAAACTCCGGTTATAAAAGCCAACGAAGAAAATGTACCCAGCAGGTCAGAAGCCGCAGCTCACGAAGAAAAACCAAAAAAAGGCTGTTTCACTTCACTTCTCTGCTCTATCGGTAGCCGAAAAGCTGAAAAAGTGACTCAAGAAACAAGAACAGAACTATAGCACGATATTTATACTTTAATGAGCTGCATTACTTTGATCAGTTCATTAGCTGATCAAATTTTTCAATAAGATTAAGCAATTCCTGCGAAGAGAGGCGTTCCATTGGCAGCGCTTCTTCTGCATAAGGTTTCATATCCGACCCGGTTGGCAGGGAGCCGCCTGCGTCCAGAATGGCTCGAATCCTTGGTATAAAAATCCACTGCAGCCACTGGCTGAAATGCATGGTGTCCATACAAAATGGCGTGGTGCTGGAGAGTGCTTCGATAGAAGGCGGCATCTGAGCCCACACATTCTGGTTTCGAAGTTCATCTTCAATAGCTTCCAGCAGATTGATAATTTCCTGAGACATATTAACTCTTCAATTCTTGAAACAATTGATTAATCTTCCGTACCAATGCCGGGCCTGGCTGAAGGCTTAATGCTCTTTCAGCCAATTGCTTTGATTGTTCGGGCTTACCCTGATCCTGACGCAGCAATGCCAGCTGATAATAAACATCGGGCGTCGTTGGACTAATTCGTACGGCACGGTTCAAATAACTTTCGGCCGCATCCAACTGGCCTTGTTTTCGGGCGTTCCACGCCAGATTCAGCAATGAACCCACGGCATCGTCTCTTTCCACATAAGGCGACGTTTGAACGGATGCATTCTCGGGCATTTTCATAGAGGTAGAACAACCCACCAGTAAGACGGTCAGCAGGATAATTGTCAGACCAGCTTTTGGCATTACTTTTTCAACAACGGGCATCAGTGCCATGTATTAAAACCACGCTTTAATTCTATCAAAGAGAGAGTCGTCACTGTCTTTTCCGCAACCAGCATAAGCCTTAGGTTCAGAGCCGGTAATATAAGGTAATTCCATAGCCCCTTCACAATATTGATGACTTCGACCATTGGCCGCAGGGTTCACCCAGAGACTGGTCAAATTATTCGCCTGCAGTGGTGCCACAGGTTGCACTGGCACATTGGCTAAGAAGTTGCCCCAGATTTTCAGGGCGCCGCTGCTGCCCGTCAGCTTTGTTGGGCTGTTATCATCATGGCCAATCCAACTGACAGCAACCAAATCACCAGAGTAGCCAGCAAACCAGCTGTCTCTCAAATCATTGGTGGTACCGGTTTTGCCGCCCAGAGGAATATCTGGCTCGATATATTGGTAAATCCTGCGCCCCGTGCCCTCTGACATCACAACACCCAATGCAGTCCGTAACAACTCCATAGGTCCGGGATTAAATGCTCGCTCTACCGAAATGCTGTACCGGGAAAGAGGCTGCCCCTGGCTGTCCACCACCGCATCAATAGCGCGAATAGGCATACGGAAACCACCGCTGGCAATGGTTTGGTACATGGTGGCAACTTCTATGGGCGTCATGGATAGAGCACCCAGCAGCACCGACGGATAAGGCGGCACACGTTGTTCAACACCCAAGCGTTTCAATGTGTCCTGTACCGATGACAAACCAACCGCCATGCCGGTATTCGCTGCCGCCTGATTATAGGATTTTGCCAGCGCAAGGTATAAGGGGACTTGTCCGTGAGATTCACGACTGTAGTTTTTTGGCTCCCAGTAACCACCTTTGCCGTCGTTAATTTTTACCGAGGTATCATTAACCATGGTCGTTAATGTGAACTGCTCTGGTCGTTCAAGGGCAGTGAGGTAAATAGCTGGCTTCAATAACGATCCAACCGGACGGCGCGCTTCTACAGCACGGTTAAAACCTGCGTAACCGGCATTTTTGTCGCCAACCACTGCGAGCAAATCACCCGTTTGAGCAGAGCTAATCACCATAGCGCCTTGCAACTGATTACCTTTGCCCAGGCTGTTTACCGTGGTGCTGACACTCTTCTGGGCTTCCCGCTGAATAATCGGATCAAGGTTGGTAAAAATTCGCAGCCCTTCACTAGTCAGATCTTTTTCATCGTAATCTTTTCGCAGCTGTTCTTTGACCAGATCAATATAGGCTGGAAAGTCATTGGTACTCACCAACTCACGACTTACGACGCCTAATGGTAATCTTTTAGAACGATCCACTTCGGCCTGTGGCACGATGCCTCGTTCTGCCATGACATCCAGCACTAAGTTTCGACGCTCCAATGCACGCTCTGAATAACGGCGAGGATCAAAATACGATGGACCTTTCACAATCGCCACCAGCAAAGCAGTGCGTGCGAGGTTCAGTTCCTGAATGGGTTGGGCAAAGTAAAACTGGCTGGCCAAACCAAAACCGTGGATTGCTCTGCGACCATGCTGGCCGAGATACACTTCGTTCAGATAGGTTTCAAGAATCTCTTCTTTGCTGTAATGCAATTCCAATAACAAAGCCATAATCGCTTCTTTGGCTTTACGCACCAGCGTCCGATCGTTGGTCAGAAAGAAGTTCTTTACCAGCTGCTGGGTGATGGTGCTGCCGCCCTGAACCACTCCACCAGCCCGCACGTTTGCCACCATGGCTCGAGCAATAGACGTCGGTGATAAACCAAAATGATCATAATAGTCGCGGTCTTCGATAGCTAGTAACGAAGGAATAAGGTACCGGGGCGTTTGTGTAGAACGAATCAGCAAACGATCTTCATAACTGGCCGGGTAAATACCACCAATGGGTTGCGGATCTAACCGCAGCAGTGGCAGCGTTGTGCCGCCATTGCTTCTCAGCTGCACAATTTCATTGTTCTGCAGCTGAACGGATGCGTATCGTGAAGGTTCTGCACCATCCGGGAAATGAAACCCTCGGCTATAGATAACAAACCGATTACCAGCACGGGCGAAGGTGCCGGGACGACTGACCTGCTGGACAGCCTGATAACCTTGTCGCTTAAGCTGCGATTGCAAATCCGCAGGCGTGATTCGTTTACCCGAATACAATTCCAGAGGTCGAGCAAACACCTTGGCAGGAATTGCCCACTTTTTCCCTTCAAATTGTCGGGTCACCACCGCATCAAGATAAGCTGCATAGGCAATCACAATGGCCGTCAGCGTAAAGCCTGCCTTGAACAGAATGGAGCGCCATGATGTACGTGATGGCGTACGTGTTCCCTGACGTTTTTTCCTGGGTGATCCGGTTTTTTTGGTCGTCGTTTTCTTGGCCATGGGTGCGATTATACGTCAGAGTGGCGGAGTAGGTCTTTTCTCAAAAAGACCGAGCAGAAAATTTGGCTTACCCTTTCATTTTTCAAAAGCGCCAAAATGCTCTTACATCTTATGGTGTTGCGTTTTCATAATAAAAATAATCGATCAAATAATGCCTCGTTTGATACTCGTTGACTAAAGTGTCAAAACACAATCATTTTGGTAATAACCGATAACGCTATGTGATGAGCTCAAAAGACTCGTCTATTCTTAAGGAAAATTACTAAGGCTGTCGACGCTTCGTTGCAAAACTCAGTGACTCAGAATGACTCAGAAAAGTTATGCTCACGAAGGCTTGCGCGCAACAAAGCATCAACAACCTACTGACCTTTAAAAAATGCTGTCTCTGACACGGACGTCAGAGTTGAGTTAGGGATCCCGTAAATGGCAACAGATTTGATTGAATTAAAAAACTTGGGCAAGACATCCGTGCAATGGTTAAACGCCGTCGGCATCAGAACCCTTGAGCAACTCCACGACGTTGGCTCTGTCGCTGCTTACTGCAAAGTCCGCAGTCGCGGGTTTAAAGTTTCAAAGGTTCTGCTTTATGCGCTTGAGGGAGCACTGATTGGCAGTCACTGGAATGATCTGGACTCCGATCACAAAGCTCGCCTTCTTCAGGCGGTTAAAGAGTGCGTTTTATAACCCTGTTTCTTAATTGACACCCTTAGAAGCTGTTCACAATCTTTCTGCGAGCTGCAAACGATGATGAACAGCTTCTAAGTCACCAACTTTGTAGAATCCATTGTTTCTATGTGATTGGTGACTGATGCCCACAGACTGGGCAGTCCGGGTCAGCCTCCAGTCCCATTGTCTGCCAATCCATTGTCATCGCATCAAAAATCATCAACCGACCATTTAATGTTTTACCAATACCCGCAATAATTTTGATGGCTTCCAGTGCCTGCATAACACCGATAGTACCAACAACAGGCCCAAGCACTCCGGACTGCGAACACGTCAGGTTTTCATTGCTCTGTTCATCGTATAGGCATCGATAACAAGGTGAGTTGCTCTGACGACGGTCGTACACGGTAAGCTGGCCGGAAAAGCCTATCGCAGCACCACTGACTAATGGTGTCTTGTGTTTTACACAGGCAGCGTTGATGGCAAAACGGCTGCTGAAGTTATCTGTACAATCCAATACCACATTTGCCTTGCTGACCTGTTCATCAAGCTCACGTTCACTCAAGCAACCGTGTATTGAATCAAATTCAACATCGTTGTTAATCGCGGATAAACGCCGTTGTGCTGCGATCACTTTGGGCGTGCCGCAATCTTCTGTGGAGTAGAGCAGTTGTCGTTGAAGATTAGTAGCGTCAACGGTGTCAGGATCTACCAGCACGATATGACCAACACCTGCTGTTGCCAAATACTGAGCAGCCGGGCAACCCAACCCTCCGACTCCCAGAATAAGCACTCGGGATGCCAGTAGTTTTTCCTGGCCAGCAATATCCATTGGTTGAAGCATGATCTGACGGCTGTAACGCAGCAACTGCTCATCATTCATGGATGATAAAATCCTGCAAGGGTTCGGAATAGTGGTGGGAGAGGGTACAACAAAGGCACACCCGTTGTGGATAACTTGATGTGCCTGTTTTGCTAATAACGGTAATTGCAGCGTGGAATCAGGATTCAGATTCTACAAACTCGGCGTAAGCTTCTGCGTCCATCAGCTCGCCCAACTCACCTTCATCCTTCAGCTTCATTTTGAAGAACCAGCCTTCGACATAAGGGTCAGTGTTGACGGTTTCTGGCGCTTCTTCCAGAGCAGGGTTGGCTTCCAGAATTTCACCGGTCAGAGGCGCATATATTTCTGAAGCCGCTTTTACTGATTCAACCGCACCCGCTTCCTCACCAGCAGCCAGAACAGTGCCAACCTCTGGCAGCTCAACAAAGACCACGTCACCCAGCGCTTCCTGAGCATGTTCGGTAATACCGATAGTGACAACACCACCGCCTTCAACCCGAACCCACTCGTGAGACGTCAGGTATCGTAAATCAGTCGGTATATTACTCATTTATGTATCCTCTGTTGAGTTGCTCTTTGTCCAAAGATGCTTTTCATTATTATTGCCTCCCTCACTGTTAGCAATGAGATGAGTCAATATCACTCTTCAATATGCATTCTGATTAGCCGACTAAAGCATTCTATCGAGTTTGATTAAAAATTCACATAGTGCAAGACTTAAGTGGATCACTCAAATCCCATATGGGTTCGCTCTTCAGGAAGAAGGCAAAGGTTCAGGATCGAATGTCACTACAGAATGTTTGTTATTGTAATGAGCAATTACTGTCTGAGTTAATTGCCGCCATCAACTCATCGTCCGATGAGCTATATCCTGCAGCCATTACGGGTGATGCCCGGCAGACTATCGGCATGCATACTCGACATATCATTGAATTCTATCAATGTTTTTTTTCAGGCCTGAACAGTCGCCATATTAATTATGACAACCGCACAAGAGAGCAGCGCCTTGAACGTATATCGTCTGTTGGAATTGGTGCTCTAAAGCAAATTATTGACCAGTTAGCAGAACTGAGCACGTCAGAGCTGAAGCATCAAAAGTTGATGCTAACCTCGGTGACAGACACCCAAGGCACATCGGTGGCAATAGAGTCCTCTCCAGAACGGGAATTGCTCTTCCTGCACAGCCACACAACTCATCATATGGCGATTATAAATCTGCTGTTACAACAGGCAGGCCAGACCTTGAATAATGAATTAGGTGTGGCTACATCCACCCAGATATATCGTAATAGTAAACTGGTCTCTAGCTAGGCTGCTCTCGTATGGTGCTGTAAAAACAAACGACTGCGCTCGCTGCCCATGTATTTGGCCAGTGTCTTTTCATCAACCTTTAGCAAATCAACAATAATCAGCCCATCCAGTGCATTGTTAAAGTCCGGGTCAACATTAAAAGCAGCCAGCTCTCCTCTCAATTTCAGGTATTGTCTCAACAGAACGGGTATGCCTTTTTGATCCTTTTCGATCTGTTGAATGAGAGACGACAGGTGCTCAATTTTATCGATACCTTTCAAATCATCCGTCAGCCAAATCTGCTGAGTATTTTTAATCGGCGTGGTAGGTTTTACCAGTGATGACAAAGCCTGATCTGAGTTATTCACGCCGAGGCAGCCTGCCATCAACTCACGAGACACTTCGCTGTAATCACTGCTAATGCTGACTGGACCGAACAACACTTTGTATTGTGGGTTCGCTGCAACGTAGGCACCAATACCTTTCCACAACATGAGTAACGCACTCAGGCTTTTTTGATATTCTGCGCGAACGAAAGAGCGCCCCATCTCCAGGCTGCTTCCCAGTTTATGAATAAAACCAGCGTGGTAGCTGAACAGGCTGCGAGAATAGAGGCCATGAATGCCTTGTTCCCTGAGAATCTGATCCACTCGGCCTATTCGATAAGCGCCAACAACTTCGGATTTTTCCTGATTCCACAGGAACAGATGCAGGTAGTACTGATCGTAATGATCCAGATCCAATGAACGACCACTGCCTTCTCCCACTTCTCGGAAGGTGATTTCTCTCAGGCGGCCAATTTCTTTGAGAATAAAAGGAATCTCTCTGGACTCTACGCAATAAACGGCCATTTCGCCTTTTTCAAGCACCAGCGACTGCTTAGACAACTGATCAATCTCAGTTTGCATGGCGATGGTGGACACACTGTCAGCAATCGGCTCTTCCGTTCTCAGGGGTTTGTTCATCTGAGGCCTTTCGGCATCATTTTGGTAAGGAGAAAGAAGATAAGTGCATAACCGCAAGTATTGCGTCAACGCACCGTTGGTGGAAAAAGTGGTTAACTCTTTATTCTCAATGGTTCGACCAATTCGAAAGCTGAGCGTACTCCCCTGTTTATTAATGAGCTCTTTCACCAGCCTTAGTGTTCGCAGGCGGGGATGAATACGACCAAACCAATGAAATAATTTACTATTGGAACCATCAATAAACACCGGAGAAACTTGTGCCTTTGTAGCCAGAGCCAGTGTTGCCGTTGTATTTCGCCACTGAGGATCACATACGCTGCCCAGATCACTGTTATAGCTTGACACCTCACCCGCAGGAAAGATCAACAATTGATGACCATCTGCAACCCACTGTATTGCTTCTTCTATGGCCGCTTTGTTTTTTTCCCGGGCATTGGTGCTGAGTACATCAACGCCAATAAAGACGTCTTTAAATTCAGGTATACGACAGAGGAGCTCATTGGTAAGTACTTTGACATCATCACGCTGCTCTAACAACAAGTCAGCCAGTGCCACTCCCTCAATGCCTCCAAAGGGGTGATTAGCGACAACAATGGATGGCCCTTGATCAGGTACAGAATCGATCTGACCTTTAACAACCTCATAATCCACTTCAAATATTTGCAGAGCCCGTTTTAGGAATTGCTTACCGGAGTAATTGCAACCGCGCTCTTCTTCGTAAAGTTGTTCCAGCACTGTTAGCCCGGTCAATTTCTCCAGAACCGACTCTACAATGCCAGAGCGAGTGTATCTTGGCAGTCGAAAAGGTGAATTCAGCATCTTGCCCTCTATCCTTGAGTTGTTGCAGTACCTGAACTGTACTTCTGCCGGGTACACACCTTTCTATCTATAATGTCTAACGTATCGCCCGTTCACAACTAAAATAAGGGTCAAAAATGACAGGCTCGTTAATAGTCCATGACACATTGATGAATGAGTGGTCAGCCTGCGTTAAATGTCACTGATATGGATAGATCGCCGTATGCCCCTTGGGCCACAAACCTGCTAGATTTCACTGATCCTTCATCGCCCTTTCACCGGCTCACTCTTCCTTCCCATCAGAGCTTCATAGACATGTTGAGTTACCAGCACCATTATCATGCAGGCAATCATGCAGATGTATTAAAGCATTGGACGCTTCTGGCCTGTGTGCGTCATATGCAGAAAAAGGATAAACCCTTTGATTACATTGATACCCATGCCGGCGCAGGCTTTTATCGGCTGGATTCAGCCATGGCCAAAAAAACCAATGAAGCCGATGAGGGCGTACTTAAAATTAATTGGAAGAAACAGCCCGGCTTAAAAGACTATCATGGTCAAATAGCTGCCGACATTAAGGCTCGCAGCTACCCTGGCTCGCCTTTGCTGGTGAAACGCTTGCTCAGGCCTGGCGATAAAGCATGGCTCTTTGAGATGCATCCGAAAACACTCAGAGAACTGAAAAACCATTGTGAGCACCGCAGGCTGTGTCATGTAAGACAGGAAGATGGTTTTCAAGGTTTGCTGAGCTTACTGCCCGTTGCCAGCCGCAGAGCACTGGTGCTGATTGATCCTTCCTACGAGATCAAATCCGATTATCAGACCGTTGTTACCGTGATGAAAAAAGCCTGGCAGAAGATGCCACAGGCAACCATGTTGCTTTGGTACCCTGTCGTTGATGCTGGCCAGATTCAGCAAATGGAAAAAGCCTTCGCTAAAAGCAGTATGCGTAATGTGCACCTTATGGAAATGGGCATAGAAGACAGCGAACAACCAGGAATGACAGCGTCAGGCATGATTGTTGTTAATCCACCGTGGACACTGGCTGACGAATTCAATGCAACAATGCCAGCGGTATCTGAAATGTTATCCAAAGATAAGAAATCACGATACAGATATCAGGTTCTGGTTGCTGAGTAGTCAAATAGGAGAGGGGAAGAGCAGGATTCAAACGACTGAACCCTGCTTTTAAAGCGCATTAACGTTTACGACACAAACGACAAAGCAGAGATTTAATCCTGTTATCTGTCTTGAAGAATTCCATGGCGGCTAAAACAATCGCAGAAACCAAAAGGCCGCAGGCATTATAAAAAAGTAAGCCTCCATCATCGCCAATAATGAAACCAGCGTCGTTAAACTCTGGCATGGCTAAGTAGTTAACCAAATGAAATCATATATTCCTGACCGACCTGCTCAAACACTCGTATGACTTCTGCTTCAAACGCCTTAAAGTCCATGACCTCAAAGAGATTCAACCATTCATACTTCACCTTTTGCCATAGCATTTCTATCAAGTTCAGTTCTGGGGAGTAGGTTGGCAGATAGCAGACAAGTATCTTCTTTTCGATCGC
>NZ_LUTV01000004.1:61586-69796 GCF_001646945.1 Endozoicomonas ascidiicola | reverse complement strand
ACAGACTCCATACCAAGACGTCTCTTGACGAGGAGGAAGAGGTGCTCAGAAAACCGGTTAAGCCAAAACCAAAATAAAACCGATGGTTTCAAGTGAGTTTTGGTTTAGTCCTGTTTAACCTGTGTTTAGAACTTGCGGATATTGTTGCTCATTAGTCAGCGTGACTTCGTTCGTCCTGAATAAATGGCGGTTTGAATTACCAATTAATTTGAGCATTAATAAGCTGTCAGCGGGAATTGCTGAAAGAACGTCAATATAAGCAATATCCCAGCTATTACTTTTGTGCCTTGGCGCGAGCTACCTGATAATTTTGCCGAAGCAGTCGTCGCAAAAGGCGGTGCTTCTTCTATTAAAAAAACGCACCTGAAACAACGCTGATTGAGTGCTACCCTACGACCTGTATCAAAATTATGACTAGTCGCACTATTGGAGAAACGCTGTGACAGAACAACTCTGGCGCCCATCGGCATCGATGATGGCTCTGCGTGAAAGAGCGCATCTTTTGCGAAAGATAAGAGCATATTTTGATGGGCAAGGTGTTATGGAAGTCGAAACGCCTATTCTGTCCAGCAGTGCCACGGTGGATGTCTATATAGATAGCTTTGCCTCCGAATTCACACCCATTGGTCATGATCAGAACCAGCTCTGTTATTTGCGCACCTCGCCTGAGTTTGCCATGAAGCGGCTGCTGGCCTCTGGCAGTGGTGATATTTATTCGCTAGGGCGTGTATTTCGTAACGGTGAAGCTGGTGGCCGTCATAATCCGGAGTTCACCATGCTGGAGTGGTATCGAGTGGGGATGACAGATCAGACCCTGATGGATGATATGTCATCATTGCTATCCAGCATCTGCAACTATAAAGAGGTAAGACGAGTCAGTTACGGGGAGCTGTTTGAGAATGCCCTGGGCATTAACCCTTATCTGGCTTCTGATGAAGAGCTGGGCAGCATGGTGGGTGAACGCATTGATGCAAAACTTCAGGGGTTGGAACGAAATGACTGCCTGGATCTATTGTTCTCCAAATTTATTGAGCCTGAGCTGGGCGGCATAAGTGAAGATGGGTTGGAGGGTTGCTTTGTCTATGACTACCCCGTGACGATGTCCGCTCTGGCAAGAGAAAGCTTGAATAAAAAAGGGCAGCCTGTTTCCTCGAGGTTTGAGCTCTTTATTAACGGAGTCGAATTGGCGAATGGCTATCACGAGTTGACTGATGGTGATGAGCAGGAAAAGCGTTTTGAAGACGAGCGTATTAAAAGGCAGCAAAGAGGATATGACCTTTATCCTTATGATCAGCATATGGTGGATGCTCTAAAACATGGAATGCCAGACTGTGCTGGAGTGGCTCTTGGTATTGATCGTCTACTGATGCTTTTATTAGGCGCCAATAACATCGCTGATGTTCTGGCTTTTGATTTTCAGCGGGCATAAATTAATTTCAAAACACCTCTTGCCAAAAACGACAATGTGCGTAGAATGCGCCCCTCTTCCACGGACGATCTCCAACGAGAAAGCCAACGTTAACTGATGAGGATTCATCACTAACAGGAAGAGTGATTTGAAAACGATTGCTTGAATCAAACGATGAAAACAACCGATTGACAAATCAACGAGATGCGGTAATATGCGCCTCCGCTGACACGGTCTGAACGACAACGTCAGCGAGTTGAAAAGCATCTGAAAACGATCGCTTGACAACGAAAGTCGCTTCGGTATGATAGCGACCTCGCTGATCGGCACCATCGCCGGTTGGAGATTAGATAAGACGCGCTTCGGCACGCACTGATCAGGTTCTTTAACAAGATATCAGACAATTCGTGTGGGCGCTTGTGCGATTGCATCGGTTAAGAAAGCTTCTCTTTGTACTTGTATAAAGAGTCTCTTTCAAAAACTTTGAATGCTTGATCAATCAAGTGAACACTCGTTAATTCAGCTGTCTTCACAGGCAGTTAAATAAAATGTGACGTTCATGAGAATGTTGAGCAGTTGACTTCTCTTCTGAAGAGTATCTTCGGAAAGGTTTTCAACAAAACGATTTAAACTGAAGAGTTTGATCATGGCTCAGATTGAACGCTGGCGGCAGGCCTAACACATGCAAGTCGAGCGGTAACAGGGAAAGCTTGCTTTCTGCTGACGAGCGGCGGACGGGTGCGTAACACGTAGGAATCTGCCTGGTAGTGGGGGATAGCCCGGAGAAATCCGGATTAATACCGCATACGCCCTAAGGGGGAAAGGAGGGGACCCATTTCTTTTATTAGGAGTGAGCCTTTCGCTATCAGATGAGCCTGCGTCGGATTAGCTTGTTGGTGGGGTAAAGGCCTACCAAGGCGACGATCCGTAGCTGGTCTGAGAGGATGATCAGCCACACTGGGACTGAGACACGGCCCAGACTCCTACGGGAGGCAGCAGTGGGGAATATTGCACAATGGGCGAAAGCCTGATGCAGCCATGCCGCGTGTGTGAAGAAGGCCTTAGGGTTGTAAAGCACTTTCAGCGAGGAGGAAAGGRTTAAAGTTAATACCTTTARTCTGTGACGTTACTCGCAGAAGAAGCACCGGCTAACTCCGTGCCAGCAGCCGCGGTAATACGGAGGGTGCGAGCGTTAATCGGAATTACTGGGCGTAAAGCGTGCGTAGGCGGCTACTTAAGTTGGATGTGAAAGCCCCGGGCTYAACCTGGGAACTGCATCCAAAACTGRGTGGCTAGAGTGCGAGAGAGGAGTGTGGAATTTCCTGTGTAGCGGTGAAATGCGTAGATATAGGAAGGAACACCAGTGGCGAAGGCGAYACTCTGGCTTGACACTGACGCTGAGGTACGAAAGCGTGGGGAGCAAACAGGATTAGATACCCTGGTAGTCCACGCCGTAAACGATGTCTACTAGTTGTCCGTTGTCTTGTACGATGGGTAACGMAGCTAACGCGATAAGTAGACCGCCTGGGGAGTACGGCCGCAAGGTTAAAACTCAAATGAATTGACGGGGGCCCGCACAAGCGGTGGAGCATGTGGTTTAATTCGAAGCAACGCGAAGAACCTTACCTGGCCTTGACATCCTGCGAACTTTCTAGAGATAGATTGGTGCCTTCGGGAACGCAGAGACAGGTGCTGCATGGCTGTCGTCAGCTCGTGTCGTGAGATGTTGGGTTAAGTCCCGCAACGAGCGCAACCCTTGTCCTTAGTTACCAGCACGTTATGGTGGGCACTCTAGGGAGACTGCCGGTGACAAACCGGAGGAAGGTGGGGACGACGTCAAGTCATCATGGCCCTTACGGCCAGGGCTACACACGTGCTACAATGGTGCATACAGACGGTTGCCAAGCCGCGAGGTGGAGCTAATCTGAGAAAGTGCATCGTAGTCCGGATTGGAGTCTGCAACTCGAYTCCATGAAGTCGGAATCGCTAGTAATCGTGAATCAGAATGTCACGGTGAATACGTTCCCGGGCCTTGTACACACCGCCCGTCACACCATGGGAGTGGGTTGCTCCAGAAGTGGTTAGCCTAACCTTCGGGAGGGCGATCACCACGGAGTGATTCATGACTGGGGTGAAGTCGTAACAAGGTAGCCCTAGGGGAACCTGGGGCTGGATCACCTCCTTAAACGAAAACCGAYGTCCATAAGCGTTCACACGAATTGTTTGATTATTCTGTTAAAGCAGTCTTGTCCTGAGACTGTAAAAGTTCTTTAAAAGTGTATTTAATGAATCCGTTATCTTGTGGATAGCATTTGGGTCTGTAGCTCAGTTGGTTAGAGCGCACCCCTGATAAGGGTGAGGTCGGCAGTTCGAATCTGCCCAGACCCACCAAATTTTATTCTGCTCTTCGTTGAAAGAAAGCACACATACTATGAGTATGCTTCGCTCACTTTCGCCTCGATCAGAATAAAATTCTGGATGATCCGCTTCCATAAAGATGACAGAAAGAGACATGGGGCTATAGCTCAGCTGGGAGAGCACCTGCCTTGCACGCAGGGGGTCTGCGGTTCGATCCCGCATAGCTCCACCATTTTCTCATGTCGAAATTGACTGATTCATTAAGCATATTTTGCTTTCTTTCTTTACGAAAGATCGTTCTTTAACAATGTGGAATCCAAATTTAAGCTGAATTGCATTACTCAGCTGATTGATAATTTATTATTAATTGGTCGTTAATGAAATTCTTGCTGAGACACTCTCAAGTATATGATCGAAAGATCATTGCTAATGTGTATGGCGATGGATTTGAAAACACTGAAAGGTGCTTTTGAATTCATTTGATCGTTAAGGTAGTTATTGCCTATAACTTTGATCGAACCTTTCTTAACAGTCAGGTTTTGGCGAAGAGATTTTGCTTCAGGCAAGGCGCAAACTGAACGACGGAAGGAGCATACGAATCGTATGTGACTGACAGAGTGAAGATTGCARCGCCGCATGAAGGAAAATATCAARGCCAAAAAGATCGTTTTGGGTTATATGGTCAAGTGACTAAGCGTACACGGTGGATGCCTTGGCAGTCAGAGGCGATGAAGGACGTGGTAATCTGCGATAAGCTTTGGGGAGCCGATAAACAGGCCTTGATCCAGAGATTTCCGAATGGGGAAACCCAACCGCATAAGCGGTTATTCTTTAGCTGAATACATAGGCTTTAGAAGGCGAACCCGGGGAACTGAAACATCTAAGTACCCGGAGGAAAAGAAATCAATTGAGATTCCCCTAGTAGCGGCGAGCGAACGGGGATTAGCCCTTAAGCAATTTRKGWGTTAGYGGAASRCTCTGGAAAGTGYSGCCATAGWGGGTGAWAGCCCCGTACRCGAAARYKMMYYTATTGTGAAATCGAGTAGGTCGGGACACGAGAAATCCTGACTGAASTGTCTTCGGACGAGGGGGGACCATCCTCCAAGGCTAAATACTCCTGACTGACCGATAGTGAACYAGTACCGTGAGGGAAAGGCGAAAAGAACCCCGTTGAGGGGAGTGAAATAGAACCTGAATCCGTGTACGTACAAGCAGTGGGAGCAAGCACTCTTTATTTATAAAGCACGTCTTGTGACTGCGTACCTTTTGTATAATGGGTCAGCGACTTAATTTCAGTGGCAAGGTTAACCGTATAGGGGAGCCGTAGGGAAACCGAGTCTTAATAGGGCGTGAAGTCTTTAACGAGACTAGGAGTCGCTGGGATTAGACCCGAAACCGGGCGATCTATCCATGGGCAGGTTGAAGATTGAGTAACATCAATTGGAGGACCGAACCGACTATCGTTGAAAAGCTAGCGGATGACTTGTGGATAGGAGTGAAAGGCTAATCAAGCCCGGAGATAGCTGGTTCTCCTCGAAAGCTATTTAGGTAGYGCCTCGTGTATCACCATTGGGGGTAGAGCACTGTTTGGGCTAGGGGGTCATCCCGACTTACCAACCCCATGCAAACTCCGAATACYAATGAGTGCAATCACGGGAGACACACGGCGGGTGCTAACGTCCGTCGTGGAAAGGGAAACAACCCAGACCGTCAGCTAAGGTCCCAAAGTTCTAGTTAAGTGGGAAACGATGTGAGAAGGCCCAGACAGCCAGGAGGTTGGCTTAGAAGCAGCCACCCTTTAAAGAAAGCGTAATAGCTCACTGGTCGAGTCGGCTCGCGCGGAAGATTTAACGGGGCTCAAACTAGACACCGAAGCTACGGGTTTCAGTGGTCAGTTTTCAGTTGTTAGTTAGCAGTTGTAAGTTTAAAAACTGCAAACACAGTAAAATGTTGGTTGGTTTGCACAAGAGTTTCCAATAACTCTGAGCAAAACTGACRACCAACAACTGAAAACTGACCAYTGAAGCGGTAGAGGAGCGTTCTGTAAGCCGTTGAAGGTGTATCGGGAGGTATGCTGGAGGTATCAGAAGTGCGAATGCTGACATGAGTAACGACAAGGGGAGTGAGAAGCTCCCCCGCCGGAAGACCAAGGGTTCCTGCGCAACGTTAATCGGCGCAGGGTGAGTCGGCCCCTAAGGTGAGGTCGAAAGACGTAATCGATGGGAAACAGGTCAATATTCCTGTACCCCTTTTGACTGCGACGGAGTGACGGAGAAGGCTAGGTCAGCGCGGCGTTGGTTGTCCGCGTTTAAGATCGTAGGCTGGGGWYCCAGGCAAATCCGGRWCCTCAAGGCCGAGAATTGATGACGAGGYTCTACGGARCYGAAGTGATTGATGCCATGCTTCCAGGAAAAACTTCTAAGCTTCAGGTCAAAAGGGACCGTACCCCAAACCGACACAGGTGGTCAGGTAGAGAATACCAAGGCGCTTGAGAGAACTCGGGTGAAGGAACTAGGCAAAATGGCACCGTAACTTCGGGAGAAGGTGCGCCGGCTTTGGTGATCGGACTTGCTCCGTAAGCTGAGGCTGGTCGAAGATACCAGGTGGCTGCGACTGTTTATTAAAAACACAGCACTGTGCAAACACGAAAGTGGACGTATACGGTGTGACGCCTGCCCGGTGCTCGAAGGTTAATTGATGGGGTTATCCCTCTTTTAGGAGAGTGGAGAAGCTCTTGATCGAAGCCCGAGTAAACGGCGGCCGTAACTATAACGGTCCTAAGGTAGCGAAATTCCTTGTCGGGTAAGTTCCGACCTGCACGAATGGCGTAACGATGGCCACGCTGTCTCCACCCGAGACTCAGTGAAATTGAAATCGCTGTTAAGATGCAGCGTATCCGCGGCTAGACGGAAAGACCCCGTGAACCTTTACTATAGCTTCACAGTGGATTTTGATGTTGCTTGTGTAGGATAGGTGGGAGGCTTTGAAGCGWKGACGCYAGTTMDYGTGGAGYCAAYCTTGAAATACCACCCTGGCAATATTGRRGTTCTAACCCAGGTCCTGAAACGGGATCGGGGACATTGTGTGGTGGGTAGTTTGACTGGGGCGGTCTCCTCCCAAAGAGTAACGGAGGAGCACGAAGGTTGGCTAAGTACGGTCGGACATCGTACGGTTAGTGTAATGGCACAAGCCAGCTTGACTGCGAGAGGTACATCTCGAGCAGGTACGAAAGTAGGTCATAGTGATCCGGTGGTTCTGAATGGAAGGGCCATCGCTCAACGGATAAAAGGTACTCCGGGGATAACAGGCTGATACCGCCCAAGAGTTCACATCGACGGCGGTGTTTGGCACCTCGATGTCGGCTCATCACATCCTGGGGCTGAAGCCGGTCCCAAGGGTATGGCTGTTCGCCATTTAAAGTGGTACGCGAGCTGGGTTTAGAACGTCGTGAGACAGTTCGGTCCCTATCTGCCGTGGACGTTGGAAGTTTGAGAAGAGCTGCTCCTAGTACGAGAGGACCGGAGTGGACGGACCACTGGTGTTCGGGTTGTGTCGCCAGACGCATTGCCCGGTAGCTATGTTCGGACGKGATAACCGCTGAAAGCATCTAAGCGGGAAGCCCCCTTCAAGATGAGACTTCCCTGGGCACTAGATGCCCCTGAAGAGCCGTTAAAGACTATGACGTTGATAGGTTGGGTGTGTAAGTGCTGTGAGGCATTGAGCTAACCAATACTAATGACTCGTGCGGCTTGACCATATAACGCCAAAGCGATCTGCAGAAGCAGAAGCCATGCATATAGCATKAGAGTGTTTAGCAAGAAAGACAGCTTAAATAAACGGATTCCAAGACTGAGCGCGAAAGCGAGCAGTCACCAGTTACGCCTGGCGACCATAGAAAGTTAGAACCACCTGATCCCATCCCGAACTCAGTAGTGAAATGACTTATCGCCGATGGTAGTGTGGGGCTTCCCCATGTGAGAGTAGGTCATCGCCAGGCACTAAATTACCCTTGAGTTCGCTCAAGGTTGTGAAAACCCCGAGCACTTCGTGTTCGGGGTTTTTGCTATGCATCAAAAAATCCAAGCATTGCATATATATTAACTAATGTTCAGTTCGGCAGATAAAGAAAATATCAAACCTATGAAGCACCAGAGCGCTTGGTTGAAGAGGGCTATGACATATTTTCTACCGATCATTCTGGTTCTTCTTGCAGCAACATGGACGAGAGCAGACCCAGTGGCTAGTACTCCATCCACCGTCAAATGATAGACTGAATTTTGTATTATCCTGACAGCTCCACTGCAACAAAAGATGGAGCCGTCATGAACGTTAAATACCATGTTCGTTTAAGTGATGATGAACGCTCAATGCTTGAGGCTTTAATCAAACAAGAAAAACCAATAATTGCGCAACACAAAAAACGCCACGCACAAATTTTGCTCGC
>NZ_LUTV01000004.1:8001-55466 GCF_001646945.1 Endozoicomonas ascidiicola | reverse complement strand
ATCTATAAAGTTATGTATGCACATTCCTTCACAGCGGGGATCCGGTACAGTATCGATATAGGTAACCAGTGTATTCTGTTGTAGAGTTTGCATAGCGAACATCTCTGAACCGATACACTATCTAAGCGACAGATACAGTATTATTCAAATTGGTTACTGAAAATAATAAGGAACTTTAGTACCTAGTTGATGCGTAAGCCCTGGAATTACTGAAGATAGATAAAGAAATATTGATGAAGCTGAAAGCATATCTGGATTCAGGGCAAACAATTGATGGTCATCTTCAGCATGAGTTCTTCAAAGCTATCAATATTGAACACATTACGGATAAAGATAAGGCCATACTATTTAATAGCCTTGAGAAAGTAAGGTTGAGATAGACATAAGATTTTGCGTTGAAGAGAGCGCCAGAATTAACGTAAAGTTGTCAAACAGCTAATGGTGATAAAAGTTAGCAGGGATTCAGTATTAAAAAGCCCCTTTTCAGGGGCTTTTTAAATTAAGCAGTTTGTTGGGCTGACATATTAATGGGCATTTTCAGTTTATTGACCAAAAAGTTCAGCAAAATACCGTACATTGGCAGGAAGAACAGCATACTGATTGCTAGCTTATAGCCATAGTCAACCAACGCAATTTCCATCCAATGCTCAGCCATAAACGGATCAGCCGAACCTGCAAAAGCCAAGCTGAAGAAGCTCAAAGTATCGATAAAGTTACCGGCAACGGTAGAGCAGGCGGGCGCCACCCACCAAACGGCATTTTGACGCAGGCGGTTAAAAACCGTGATGTCCATCACCTGCCCAATCAGGTAAGCGGCAAAACTGGCCACTGCTATGCGGGCAACAAACACATTAAACTCTGCAAGACTTCCCAGCCCCATAAAACTGCCTTCAACAAACAGAACGGAAACCACATAAGAGATCAGCAGTCCGGGGAACATAGAGAGGAAAATAATTCGCCGAGCTTGCTCAGAACCATAAATGCGAACCGTCAAATCTGTCGCCAGGAAGATAAACGGGAAGGTAAACGCGCCCCAAGTGGTGTGCATTCCAAGGAACTGAAATGGAATTTGTACGAGATAGTTACTGGCGGTAATCGTAATAACGTGGAATAACGACAGTAAAAATAAAATGTTCAGATTGCGAGTGCTGGTTAGCATTACAAATCCTTTTTGATAGAGGTGAGGGAACTCGGGCATCCTGGACGCCTTAAAACAGCGCAACATTCTACTGATTGTTGGTCATCAGGGCAAAATGAAAAATACTCACAGGGCATCGGTTAAAATTGAATGTTGCCTGAAGCATGCTTTCGATGGAGACTGAGTGGATGATATTTAGCCGTCAGTACAATAACGATAATGGAGTGGTTCAATGTTAGTTTGGTTCCGGAGGGGATTTTTTTTTTCTGATAGCCCTCGCTTTCATTAGTATTCTAACCGTGTTTGTTCTTTTGTATCAGAGTTTGCCTCTGCTTGATGGTGAAGTGAAAGTTCCAGGCTTAGCCGCTGCCGTATTTATTGATCGTGATGATCAGGGCACGCCACTGATTTCAGGCAGTAACCGAAGAGATGTGGCCTTTGCTATCGGTTATCTACACGCTCAGGATCGCTTCTTTCAGATGGATTTGAATCGAAGAAATTCGGCAGGTGAGTTGTCTGAACTGGTCGGCGGAATGGCTCTGGAACATGATAAACGACAGCGGAAGCATCGATTTCGCCAAGTTGCCCGTAAGTCGGTCGAGCAGGCAACGGCGGAGCAAAAGGCACTATTGAATGCTTATGCCCGTGGAGTTAATCAAGGCATCAATGACCTCGGACAAAAACCGTTTGAATACATGCTGCTTGGTGTAGAGCCTGAGTTATGGAAGCCAGAAGATACCTTCCTGACTGTATTCAGTATGTACATGGACCTAAACGACAATGAGGTGAAGCTGGATAACCTTAAAGGCTATCTCAGTCGTGTAACCTCACCAGTGGTTATTGATTTTCTCTCACCACTGAAAACTCGATGGGATTCACCTATGCAACCGGGCGTTCTGCCGGATGTTCCAACCCCCGGGCCAGAACTGGTTAATCTTCGAAATAATGACACCAGCTTGTACAGCAAGCTCAGTGGTACACTCACTGAAGATCAAATGATTGGTAGTAATAACTGGGCGGTGTCCGGAGCATTGACCGCCCACGGCGGTGCGATTGTGCAGGATGACATGCATTTAAGTCACCGGGTGCCTACTATCTGGTATCGAGCTTCACTCAACTACCCACACCCGAAGAATCCTCAGGAAAAAATAAACGTCACTGGTGTTACGCTGCCCGGAACCCCCTTAGTGGTGGTTGGTAGTAATAGCCATGTTGCCTGGGGCTTTACCAATACGGCCGGTGACTGGGTTGATCTTGTGGAGCTGGAAATCCTTAATAATCAATACATGACCAATGAGGGGAGTAAACCACTAGAGAATTGGACGGAGACAATAAACGTCAAAGGTCAGGATCCAGTCAAGGTTAACTATACCGGTACTCATTGGGGGCCAGTGATTGACTCTGCCTATGATAATACTCAATACGCTCTGCGCTGGACTGCGCATTCGCCTGAGGCGACCAATGTAAATCTGGTCAATCTGGAATTGGTAGAGAATGTTGAAGAAGGCATGGCTGTTGCCAATAGCAGCGGTATACCTCCTCAGAATTTCACCGCTGGTGATCGCCATGGCAACATTGGCTGGACAGTGGCAGGGCAGATACCTAATCGCTCAGGCATTGACTCTACATATCCACTGCCCTGGCAGAAGGCAGATGAAAATTGGCTTGGCTGGTTGGCTCCTGAGGAATATCCAAAGGTATACAATCCCGGAAGTCATCAGGTTTGGACGGCCAATGCCCGCATCGTCAGCGGTGAGGATTATAACAAAATGGGCAATGGTGGTTACGCTCTTGGCCCACGGCAAATGCAGATCCGCGATGCGCTGCTGGCGCTAGATAGTGCTGATGAGCAAGCCATGCTCGATATCGCTCTGGATTACAGGGCGGTTTACATGGATAACTGGCGTCGTTTAATTTTGGAAACTCTGACACCCGCTGTTAAAGAAGGGAATCTGGCTCGCCAGCGGTTTTATGATTATGTGGATAACTGGTCAGGCAAAGCATCGGTTGATGATGTGGGTTACCGGTTGGTGCGGGAATTCAATGATGCTTTGAAGCTGAAGATAGTGTCTGCGTTGGGCCGCTACTTTTTAGCATTATCATCAGAAGCAAAAAGCAATGTGGATGACGGCTATATGCAAAAGCTGAACCATGAAACAGAAATGGTTTGGCGCCTTCTTGATGAAAGGCCTATGAACTGGTTGAGCCCTGAATATGAAAATTGGGATGAGTTATTGGTAGAAACGGTGGACGAGGTCATCGCAGATTTAGGCGGTATTGAAAAGTTGGCAACGTCAACCTGGGGTGAGAGAAATACCGCTGATATCCGTCATCCACTAAGTAACGCTATTCCTGTATTCGGCAAGCTGTTAAATATGCCTGCAGTTCCATTAAACGGCGATGTCTGGATGCCAAGAGCGCAGCGTGCCAGTCAAGGAGCTTCTGAAAGAATGGTGGTGGCTCCCGGACGTGAGAGTGACGCTATTTTTCATATGCCGGGAGGCCAAAGTGGGCATCCATTATCGCCTTTCTTCCGGACTGGTTATATGGACTGGGTTGATGGCAAGCAGAGCCCATTCTTACCTGGAAAGGTGAGCCATACGTTAATGCTGAAGCCTTAAACTTCAGCAAGCTGGTCTTGATAACGGTCTCGCCAATTAAAGGACAGTGTTAGTAGAATAAAACTGGCGACTGCTGGCAAAATGCCCGGCGCTAACAACCAACCATGAGAACAGAGCCATTCAAGTGCGAGAGGAGTGGCTCCTCCAAACAGACAAAAAGCCAGATTGTGACTGAAAGCCACGCCACTGAAGCGAGCTTCGATTGGAAAAAGCTCCACCATAGAGGCTTCGTATACGCCATTCACCATAGCCAGCGAAATCACCAGCGGTATGAACGCCAAGGCCGTTGGAATACTGCCTTGCGAAAAGAAATATATGGATATGGGTGCCACCAGTGTCATGAGTACAGCACCAAGTCGTATCATTGGAATGCGACCAGTCCAGTCAGAGATCACCGCGAAGATAAAGCAACAGATAGCCAGCGCTGAAAACAGGAAGAAACTGATGGATGCCCATGAGAATGGTTGTGGGGCATATTCCTTGAGGTACCTTGGCATAAAGAAGAGTACAGATACGGTAACAGCGGGAACCGCAGCCAGGCTCACACCTTGAACCAGTTGCAGTCGATAATGTTTGATGAGCGCAATGATAGGGACGACCGTTTGATTTTTTTGTTGCAGTGACTCAAAGACGGGCGTTTCTGTCAGTTTGTATCTTAGCCATAGGCTGAGTAAGCCGATCATTGAGCCCGCAGCAAAAGGTAATCTCCATGCCCAGTCATTGACTGCAGCCTCACCAAATTGCTGATGGATCAACCAAACCACACCGCTGGCAAGGATGTTGCCGAACGTGACGCCAAAGATGATCAAACCCGTGACCAGCCCCCGGCGATTATTCTGAGAAAACTCTGATGCGTAAACAACAGAGCCCGGTATCTCGCCGCCAAGTGAGGCTCCTTGAAGCACCCGAAGACAGAATAAGAGGATCGGTGCCAAATCGCCCAGCGTATCAAACCCAGGTAGTAGAGCTATGCCCAAAGTACTCAAAGACATGAGTACCATGGAATTCATGTAATAAGGCTTTCGCCCATAACGATCGCCGAAGTGGCTGTAAATAAAACCGCCAACAAAACGAGCGATATAGCCGGCAAAAAAGACAATCAGCACCGGCATGATGTTGCCCATGCTGGAAGCCGAAGGGAAAAAATTGTTTGATATAGCGCTGGCTAGAAAAATGAGCAGGGTGAAATCGTAAAATTCCAAGGTTGCGCTGAGAGTCGTTACCAGTCTGAGACGAAGGGCTAAGTTCATAGATATGCCTGTTCTTATTGATGAGTTGTCATATCAAACAATGACCACAAAGACAGTTTTGAACTTAGTATCGAAGTGCTTTTTGTCAAATGGGGGGCGTGAAAACTGAACCATAGAGTTATGAAAATAGCTCTATGGTAGTGAGATCAATGGCTGGCAATCAGCTCTTTTCGTGAGGCATAGGTTTTCTGAACATAGTCTTCGATCAGCTGCTTATACTCATCAGCAATATGTTCGCCTTTGAGGGTAGTGAACTTTTCACCGTCAACAAAAACCGGCGCAGAAGGCGCTTCGCCAGTGCCAGGCAAGCTGATACCAATATTGGCATGTTTGCTTTCACCAGGGCCGTTGACGATACAACCCATAACCGCAACCTTCATGTTCTCAACGCCTACATATTGAGAGCGCCAGCTCACCATTTTGCTGCGCAGAAAGGTGTCTACTTCATCGGTGAGCACCCGGAAGAAGGTGCTGGTTGTTCGACCACAGCCAGGACAAGCCGTGACTTCTGGGGAGAAGCTGCGTACATCCAGTGCCTGAAGGATTTGCTGAGAAACGATGACTTCTTTATCACGGCTGGCATTTGGCTCAGGCGTTAAGGAGGTACGAATCGTGTTACCGATACCCTGCTGAAGCAGAATGCCCATGGCAACACTGGAAGCCACAATGCCTTTACTGCCCATGCCGGCTTCAGTCAGGCCAAGGTGCAGTGCGTATTCGCAACGATCTGCCAGCATCTGATAAACGCGGATCAACCCCTGAACCCTTGAAACTTTGCAGGAAATAACAATCTTGTCAGCGCCTAAACCACGAGCCACGGCGGCATCCGCACTCTGGAGCGCAGAAACGACCAGTGCTTCTTGAAGGATTTCTTCCGAAGGTTTTGGGTTGGCTGACTTGGCGTTATCATCCATCATCTTGGTGGAGAGCTCTTTATCAAGGCTGCCCCAGTTAACGCCGATTCGAACCGGTTTGTTGTATTTGATAGCCACATCAATCATGGCGTTAAAGCGATCGTCTTTTTTGTTGCCAAAACCAACATTGCCGGGGTTAATGCGATATTTGTGCAGCAGTCGGGCAGCTTCATCGTACTTGGTCAGGAGAAGATGGCCGTTGTAGTGGAAGTCCCCAACAATCGGTACGTTACAGTTGAGTTTGGCCAACCCTTCATAAATAGCGGGAATAGCCGCAGCGGCCTCTTCACTGTTGACCGTGATACGCACCATCTCAGAGCCGGCATCAGCCAGAAGCTTGATCTGATCAATAGTTTTTTGGACATCCGCTGTGTCAGTGTCAGTCATGGATTGAACAACAACGGGCGCGTCACCGCCGATGGTGATATGACCAACCTGAACAGCGTGGGTCTTACGACGTCTGTCCATAAACCTTGTTCTCCCGTTATTAAATGAATAGCCAAAACAGCATGGGTAAAGGGCTTCGCAGTGTATCAGAATGGTTTCTGTTGTCCTGCCATATTAACCGAACCATTTTATACCCATAGTTTATAAAGGTGCAGACTTATCACGGTTTCTGCTGATCACGCTGAGCAATAAAGGGCGATGCATTAAGGTTTAGACTCAAGGAAGAAACCTCTGTTGATGAGAACATTCGTACAGGCTGATTGCCCATCTGACTGTATATCACCCGAAAAGCCATGACATTCTGCACATACTTACGGGTTTCATCGTAAGGAATGGTTTCAATCCAGATATCCAGTGGCAAATGCCCTCTCTGTCTAAGCCAGCGGTTAACCGCGGTACTCCCTGCATTATACGCCGCAGTAGCGAGTATCCGACTGTTATCAAACCGCTTTGACAGCCAACCAAGGTGAGTAGTTCCCAAGGCAATGTTCATTTCAGGTTTATAGAGCTCAGAGTTTTTTCTGTAAGTAATGCCTGCTTGCTTTGCCGCCTGTTTCGCAGTGGCTGGCATGAGCTGCATCAGCCCCATGGCACCAGCATGGGAACGAGCCCGGGGATGAAAAGCGCTTTCCTGGCGGGCAATGGCCACCACCCATGGGTAATCCAGATCATTTTTACTGGCATGATGGTTGAACAGGTTGGATTCTGGCGCAGGGAAACGAAGATCCAAATCGTCCCAGAGTTTTGCTCTGGCTGCGGACATAATTGCCTGAAAATGCCATTGCCACTGTTGTGCCAGATAAGGAATCATGGCTTTCTGACTGTCTGTTAACCCCGGGGTGATTCGGTTTAACTCCGATTGTGCAGAGTAAAACCGTTTGTGGTAAGTCCACTCTCTGATGCGCTTGAGACCCGGATAGAATTGTTTTAGCTTTTGTATGTCCTGAGGGCGTATTTCATTGGATTGGTGATTAAGTTGGAAGGGGACTCCTTTTAAATCTGCCACCAAAAATGCATAAAAGCTGCGCTCTGAACTCAATGCATTTAAGGCGGGTGTCTTCAATTTATCAGTGCTACTGACGGTTGAGATAGCACTTTTACCTTTTCTGATATCTTCCAAAAATTGCAATTGAGCCACTTCTATCCAGTAGCGCCAGCGGCTTTCATTTTTTATGGCAGGGGGCAATTTTTCAATCAGCTTAATGACTTCCGTCCAATCCTGATTAGCCAGGGCATTGCGGATGCGCCATTCGGTCACTTCATGGTATTGAAAATCTGGATCAATTTTCGCACTGATGGCTTCGGCATCTGCACGGAAATTCTTCGTGGCCTTCAGGGCAATGCGCTGATCTACCCGGGCAGCTTCTTCCAGAGTAAATGGATGTTTTTCGCGAAGGGTGAGCCACGTTTTGATGGCGAGGTTGTAGTCCCTTGAGATCAGTTTTTTCATCCCGTGAAGCATGATGATGCGCTGATGTTCCAGTTCACCAATAAAGAAATGAGATGCGAGCACTCTTGGGTTTTTATCGATTTTCCAGAATAACCCTGTGGATGGTTTGAACACAGCGTCTGTGATTTTGTTATCCAGGTAGCGGGCAAGGGATAAATTATTCTGCTCTACAGCCATCCAGAACCGGGCGGTGATCAGGCTTTGTGTCAGCTCACCGGCGGATTTCCAGCTTTTAAACAGAGGGTCACAACTTTTATGTTGGGACTTTCCCGTTAGCCATAGAGATTTTGCTTCCCGCCATGCCTTTTCACGGAGGCCTAGTTCTTTCAGAGCAATGCCTTTGTAGCACTGATAACGACCACCATCGTCGTGGTGGTAAGCCTCAAGATAGGACTTCCACTGTTTTGTAGTTGCCAGGTGACGCAGCCATTGTCTATGCAGTTGATCGGTTTGTGGCAGGTTTGGGTGTTTATTGGAAAATCGATCCAGCTCTCTCTGACTCAGGTTTCTTAAATTGCCAGAAAGATTAAGGTACTCAAGGTAAGGCGCCAGAGGGTAACTGCTGAGCTCTGTCTTATGCTTCCAGTAGGGACGGGTGTCTCCTTTCTTCAAAGCCCTTTCGACGGCAGTAAACAGGGAGCGCTGTTTGTCCAGCTCGTTAGCAACACTTGTCGGTACGACAAAAATCGAGGTGATTAGCCAAAAGCTAACCAGTCCTCTGAATAGAAAATTCAGCATAATATCAGGCTTCGAACTCCGAAAATCCATTTCAAAATTGAGTTAGCTTCCTGCTTAACTACCTATCTTATATTTGGCAGGGCATTATCAGTCAATCGGCAGATTCACAGACCGATGAACCCTGAGTGGACATAAATGCGCTTGAGCCATTGAGGGACGGGCGCTTGGCCAAGTGAGAAAAAATTATGAATTCTTATACCTTTACATCATAAAAAGTTTTACCAATAGTGGTTGATATAAAAATCGTACGCGGGAGATGTGATTCATGGCGAAAGAAACTACCGTCAGAGCAAGAATAGATGAAGAGTTAAAAGAGCAGGCAGAAGATATTCTGCGCAAGCTTGGGCTGACCACATCTCAGGCAATCAATCTCTACTTTAGCCAGATTGTATTGCAGCGGGGTATGCCCTTTGAGGTTCGCCTGCCAGAAGATACCAAAAAAGGGTGAATAAATGATTCGTTTGTGTGCAGTGAGTGATCTGGACGATCCTGGCAGTAAAGGCTTCCATAATGAACGGGGGCATCTTTTCGCTGTACGACAAGGGCAGCAAGTCTTTGTCTATGAAAACAGTTGCCCCCATTTTGGAATCAATCTTGAATGGCAGCCGGATCAGTTTCTGGATTCCGAAAAAAGGCTGATTCAATGTGCAACCCACGGCGCACAGTTTCTGATTGAAACGGGGGAGTGCATCGCAGGTCCCTGTCCGGGCGATCAGCTCACCAGTGTTCAGTGCGAAGTGCGGGATGGGGTTGTTTATCTTCCTTGAAGCTCATAAACCCTATCCATGCTCTTGATCAATAATCTATCAGGCACAATATGTAAGACTGGTAGAAATGATTAAAAAGAGACGGACCATGAACCTGGACCAGAATCAATTGATTGCCGACGTCATGCGCAACAGTGTTGCCGGTCAGATCGAAGCTCTGAAAGCACTGGAAAGCCGGATTAACGGCAGCTTTAACGCCGCGCTTGAAGTACTTGCCGAGTGTCGTGGGCGCGCCATCATGTTTGGTATGAAGCAGTCCGGGCTGGTGGGCCAGAAAATGGCAGACACACTTTATGCGACAGGCGTGTCCACCCACATTCTAAACGCTGCAGAAACCTGGGAAGAAAATCTCAGCATGATCGGGCCTGGTGATGTGATCATCATGCTCTCTTACAGCGGCAAAACAGAAGAGTTGCTTCGCCTCTATCCTGCCATTCGTGCAATGGGGAATAAAGTGATCGCCATCACCGGTGATCCTGCTGGCTCTGTGGCAAAACAGGCTGATATCGTGCTGGATGCCAGTGTGGTGGAAAGTCGTGAAGATCGGGAGCAGGCGCCAACCACGTACACCACGGTTCTTTTGGCGATTGGTGACTTATTGGCGGAAACGTTGATTCGTCGTCGTATGTTTAGTTCACCTGAAGCGCAGCAGAGTGATCAGAAGATGGTCTGGGTGCGTGATGTGATGCAACGGAGTGAACTGGCGACGGTATCTCTAGATGCCAGCCTGCGTGAAGTTATGCAAACGATGACCTCTCACCGCACCAATTTGTGTCTGGTTATGGATGGCGAATTATTGTGCGGCATTATCACCGATGGCGATTTACGCAGAAACCTTGCCGGTGTTGAGAGTTTGCAAGGCATTAGCGCCCGAACCATTATGAACGGTGCACCAATTTGTGTGCAGGAAAAAGTCAGCGCTGATGAGGCTCGCCTGCTGATGAAAGAGCATGGCTTGCACACACTTCTGGTTAAAGATCATGATCAGAAGCTGGTTGGTTTGTTGACGATTGGGGATTTGATAAACGTGGTTTAACGCCCGTCATTATAATAACCAATGGTTGTCTTCAGGTTTCTTGCCTGCTGATAATGCTATCCTTTAATGGGAAAATTCAGCAGGTAAGTCGAACATGCAGATTCAAGCCCGAGCACTATTGGCATTATTTTTTGCCGTCACAATGATGTTACCGGTGTTGCATGCAGAGGCCGCATCCAAACAGGAGTTAGATGCCAATGTTAAGGCAACACTGAGCAAACTCTACAAAGAAAGGCCTGCCGCCAGAGAACTGGGCAAAAAGGCACGAGGCATTCTGGTATTTCCGAATGTGGTGAAAGGCGGCATTGGTATTGGTGGTGAGTACGGTGAAGGTGCCATGTTGATTGGTCATCGTATCGATGCCTACTACCGAACTATCTCTGCATCTATAGGCTTCCAACTGGGGGCTCAGGCTCGTTCCCAGGTCATCATGTTTATGACATCTTCTGCGTTGAACAAATTCCTGAACAGTCAGGGGTGGGAAGCGGGTGTTGATGGCAGTGTTGCCATTGCCGAGTTTGGTGCTGGTGGCTCCATCACCACGGAAACGGCAAAAGCACCGATTATTGGTTTTATTCTGGACAGCAAAGGTTTGATGTATAACCTGACGCTGGAAGGCTCAAAAATCAGTAGGATTGATAAATAAAGTCTACTTTCCACAAGATGGTTGGTAAAACTAACCATCTTGTTAGGCCTCTGGCTCTTAGAATTCACTATATTCCCAGATTCATACTAAAGCGTTAGGGGATAATGTTGTTTACTATAGGCGATTCTTTCTTTCATTATCCCCCAGTGGTTGCACTAAATACTGGCCCCTCGATGCTCCGCTTCCTTCCTGCGGTGCGCTACAGTCCATACCCTCCAAGAGAAGCAAAGAGCCCTGTTCGCTTGAATGCTCGGTTGATAAGTGAGTGTGTTTTTCAGCCTTGGACAAGAATTAGACAGCTTTCAGTGATCAGGATTGGTTTAACAGAGGCACCGGGTTTAGGTGATCAATCTGCGTCCTTGAGCATTATTCGCAGTCTTAAGCAGTTAGGGTTTGCCGGCTCCGTTGAATTGGTGTTAAAAGCTGAAGCAGGTGAGTGGGAAGAGTTCAGGAATAAGTTACAGCAACTGTTGCCGAGCTATGATGCTAATGGCAAACCAGTACAGTTTATTACGTACTCAGGTGTTGAATGTATATGTGTACCACATCACTTACTGCATCTGTACAGTGATGTTTTTAATCGACCCTTGCTGCAGCCTCTTGGTATGTGGCCTATGAATAGCGATAGATCCGTTCTTAAGAGTAGCTTTGCCCTTGTTATTCCGCCTTTTAGCTGGCATCAAACTCAAGCTAGGCTTGAACGTCCTGATAATGAGGTTCATGTAATTCGTAGGTCAGCTCTGGCAAACTATCAAACCAAGTATCAGTGTAATGAGGCAGCAGCCCGGAAGTCGATCTGCAATGATTCAAGAGTTGATAGTTTATTCAGGGTTATCGAAGAGAGTCGTCGATCCGATTGTCACCTTTTGCCAGTGTATGGTCTTCACCACCACAACATTGAACCTTTCCACGAAGTAGTAATTAGTCGTCTGATACAGGGTATTAAACAAAGTCACTTGAAGACTTCAGAAAAAACAATAATGCTTATTATGAGCTCTCTGGATAATCTGGATGATATTCAGGAAGTAGTATCAAATGTTAAAGGTGGGCGCTTTTGCAATTTGCACGATGAAAGCTGGCATCCGAATTCAGGAGTGATAGTGGATGTTGTCTACTCTGGCAGTGTTCCTCAATCATTCTTTGAGTGGGTTTGTTATAGTGCGGATCGGCCTCTTGTCCAGGAGGGTGCAAATACAGCCAGCTTCATGGGTTTTAATGGAAAACCTTATATTCCTTTAATGCCAGATGGAGACACGCATCTTCCCGTACACCATGATCCGCTGGCATACCAGGAAAGAGGGAGAATAGAGCAACTTGGATTGAGTTTAACGAAGGGCGGCTCATTAAACAGCACCTATCTACAAAGCTTCGGATTGTTTATGAAGCTTACCTCTGTTCTTTCTGCCAGCGCGAAATTAGAACTTGTAGAAAAAATATCGACAATGATTGGTCAGGGTTTTTTTTATGAGCAGGACTTTTTTGAGGCAGCGAATATCGCCATAAGTTACAGCTCTCAACCTCTAACTGCTTTGCAGAAAGATTGGCTGATACTGCTTAAAAATAATTATCAGAGTCTTAAAAAGGGTATTGTCCCAGCTGATCAAAAAAAGCAGCTAATATCCAAAGGCAAAATGCTGTTGCGTGATAACGTCAAACTGGAAAAACTCATTGCTTATCGAACGACAGGTATCGACTTGTCTTTGGTTCGTCGTTGTTTTCCTGAGCTGTCTCTACGACGGAGGTGTCACCCGCTAGTAGAGACTAATCATCTAATGGTTAAAGATTCCATTCCATATTCTCATGAAGATGTACAAAATTCACTTAATGATTTGTGCGTTCAATTGTCGTCATTGATACCCAAACTGTCTAAGCAGTTAAAGAGGGTTGATGCAGACCATATTGATTTATCAGAGATTTTTGCCAATGTTCAAGATTCTCCTTCAATGCAAGAGAAATTGGTTATGCATCTTGTTTTTGGCAATGAATCATACATTGCTGATATAGTACAGTTTCTAAAGCCAGTAGATGTGGATGGTGTTGAACTTGGTCAGTATCTGCGTGGGGAGTTTGGGAGTTATTATTTTTCAAAAGTTAAATATGCAATGCAGCTACCTGAAAATAATGCAGTACGATGTGCACTGGAGCAGTTAACAGAGCGTGACTGGACAATGATACTTAGGAGTAATCAACGTCACAATTACAGTCAGATATCAGATGTTTTGGTTTGATCGAATCTGCCCCGCAAAGTAGACTTCCAAAGTCGTTTCCTGCCTGCAGGAAGTCAGTTTTCGATTGCCTGGGGGGCAGTTGTGAGGAAGTCGTTTTTAGTATCTTGCAGGCAATTCGTATTGCCTGCCCTTTCAGTGCTGTTTGCGGCATTCTTTTCCAGTCATAGCGTCGCCGTTGAATGCTACAGCGAATCTCCGACCGTGATCGCCGGTGGCAATGTTTTCGATTATCAGGCTGCGCAACCTCTTTCTGGCAGCGAGCGTAAACATCTTCAAGCTTTTCTCAAAAAAATTGATCGAGACTGGCAAGGCTCAGCGTCTCGAATCGTCTGCGTGGGCAGTGAAACCAATGCAAGGCAGGCCATCAGAAACACCGAGCTGGCGTTGGAGATCGAAAGCGACCATCGTCGTGAAATGACGTTCAGAGCTGAAGTGTACGATCCGCAGAGAAGAGCTAGTTACAACGAAGGCTTCAGGCTATATCAATCAGATAACTTCCTCCGGATGGACAGTCGTGGACCCGATGGCAATATCGAAGTGATGAATATCACGGCCAATGAGCTGGTGTTTTTGCAGCGTTACTTTGTGCGCAAACCAAAACCACCAGAGCCTGAAAAGCCGGAAGATAAGCCAACTATTCTGCCAATCTTTCCAGACATGATTGAAAACTTATTGCCTTCTATTCAACCAGTAGATGAAGTAACCACTCTGCCAGTGGAAGAAGAAAAGCGAAAAAAACGTGAAAAGAGTGATCGGGAAGATGACTCGGAGCCCGAAGTTGAATACAGCCCGGGCGGTGTGCTCAATGAAGTGGTTCGCCATATTTCTCTGAAAGGGCGTACACTGGAAATAGATATTACGGTATACGCCAATGGTTATCTGGCATCGTCGGAGAAGTGGCAACTGAGATGAGTTCGATAAAAGGCAAGATCAAGACAACTCTGAAACAAAGTCAGGGTAAGGCTCGTGATCTTGCCAGATCGACGACAGAATCAGTAGAGGGTAATTTAGAGCGTCTGCTCAATAAGCGCATTACTCTGGGGGTCACCGGTTTTAGCGGCAGTGGAAAAACGACGCTGATCACCAGTCTTATCCATCAGCTGCAACACTTTCCTGAGGCACAACTGGCTGCCTTTCCTCCTGCTATTCAGGAACGCCTGTTAGGTGTTCAAATGTCTTCGTTGAATGGTTTGCCGTTATTTCCTTATCAACAGGGTATTGAAGCGCTAACCAAAGGTGGCTGGCCTGAAGCAACGCGACAGGAGTCGGGTTGTTTGCTGGAAATCAAATACCTTTCTCGCCCCGGCTTAATCAAACGACGAAAACCCGATATTGGGCGATTATTGCTGGAATTGAGAGATTATCCCGGTGAATGGCTGTTGGATTTACCCATGCTGGAGATGGATTACCAAACCTGGAGTCGTCAATGTTTCAGCTTGTTTGATGATGGTGTTCGTAAATCACTGGCGTCGGAGTTGATTGCCAAACTCCATGAGATCGATCCTCTACAGCCAATCGCTTCAGCAACACTACAGTGTATATGGCAAACCTATGTGACGTATCTGCAGCAATGCCAGCAGGCTGGTTTTTCCATGATTCAGCCGGGGCGCTGGTTGCACCTGACCCCGGAAGAAACAGAACAAACACTGCCGTTTATTCCACTTCCAGCACTTCATTCATTGAGTGCTGATCAGATAGCATCGGCACCGGATAATGCCTTGGTAAAAGTCTGCGAAAGGCATTACCAAAACTATCAAAAGAATTATATAAAGCCTTTTTACCGACAGACTTTCCAGAAGGTGGATCGTCAGCTGGTGCTGATTGACGCTGTACGCACTTTGAGTTCAGGGCAGCCAGTCTTTGATGATTTGAGGTACGCTCTGGCGCAGGCATTGCAGAGCTTTGACTATGGGCATAATGGTTTTTTGACCAGGCTCATCAGCCCAAAAATCGATCGGGTTGTGTTTGCTGCCACCAAAATTGACCAGGTTCTGTCGGATCAACATGAAGCGATTCGCAGCCTGACGGCCAATCTGGTTCAAGATGCAAAACGGCGAGCGACTTCTAACGCCATTGATATGCGCTGTGAGGCCGTTGCTGCTGTTCGATCATCCACCTGTGTCGAGTATCAAGGGCGGCAAGCGTTGCAGGGAGTTACGAATGATGGTCCGGGGATGTTACTGCATCCTGCAATTCCGGAAAAACTGCCCGAGCCTGATGATTGGGAAGCAATGAAAAGCTGGAAACTTCGTCGTTTATTACCGCCTCAGGGAATGCAGTTAACGGCGGGTGGCCGACTACCTCATATTCGTCTGGATAGCATTCTCAATGACTTGTTGGGAGATCGTTTTTAATGAGCGAAGAGAAAGACCCCTGGTTTATTCCGATATCAACGGAATCCCCTATTGAAACACCAGATTCGATCAGTGCTACGCTACCTGAGCCAATAGAAGTATTCCCAGAACTGGCTACCCGCTCACTTCGTCTTTTGAAAAGAGCGGTTATGGGTGTGCTTGCTCTGGTTGTTGTGTTGGTCACTTGGCAGAGTATTGAGCTGGTTCAGTTTCTCTATTCGTTTCACTGGTTTCCAGCGGTGCTTGCTTTAGCGTTGTTATTCACCCTGAGTGTTGTTACCGGCAAGGCGGTGATCGAGTTTTTCCTGTACCAGCGGGATTTCAAAAATATAGCAAAGCTGCAGGATGTATCGGAACAGGTGCGAACCCAACGTTCACAACGGTTAAAAACGGCATGGTCAGCAGAGCTTCAAAAGCTTTACCAGAATAAGCCTCAGCAAGTTGTTCTGGAGCAAGCGCTGGCGACAATGCCTGATTACAATGATGATCGTGAGATGCTGGCACACCTGGATAATCATTTTTTTCAGAAATTGGATCAACAAGCGCTTAATCTGATTTCAAATCATAGTCAGCAGGTGGCTTTGATGGTGGCACTCAGCCCCTTTGCTGCGCTGGATATGCTGTTGGCTTTATGGCGCAGTATCAGAATGCTGGATGAGATATGCCAGATTTACGGAATCCGCCCATCTCTGCCTGCGAGGCTTCATCTGATCAGAATGGTGCTCCGGCAAATGGCACTGGCCGGTGCAACGGATTTGTTGTCGGATCAGCTGGCTGATTTTACCTCTAACCGATTGCTGGGGCTGGTCAGTGGTCAGGTGGCCAGTGGCCTTGGTGTTGGCATCTATACTGCCAGAATTGGTCTTAGAGCGTTGGCATTGTGTCGTCCATTGCCGTTCAAGGAAGAACAGAAACCCGGTATTCGTCGTCTGGCGAAAAGTATTCTCTCCTCATTAGAATCCCGCTTCAAAAAAACCAGTGTGTAGGCACTGGTGCTTCCTCCATTGCTGAATCCCTCGTAAGACAATTTGTAGTTATATAAGAATAAGATGCTATGAGATCTATGGATAAATACGACTAAAGGGTATTATTTATGCATCTATATAATTTCGATAAACACATAAAGAGCTGATGGTTATTAATTGATAGGATGTCAGCTGTAAAAATTGTTCCCGGGGGGGAATCTCAAACAACATGGGACGACCAGCAAATGCAACGATAGATCTTGACGCACTTCGTCATAACTATCGAGTTGCTCAACAGCTGTCTGGTAATGGTCAGGCGATTGCTGTGGTCAAGGCGGATGCCTATGGTCACGGAGCGATCGCCTGTGCAACTGCGCTTGCAGATATCGCCAGTGGTTTTGCTGTCGCCTGTATTGAAGAGGCTCTTGAGTTGCGAGCCGCTGGTATTCGTCAGCCGGTACTGCTGCTGGAAGGTTTTTATGATGCAGTAGAGCTGAACAATATTGATGAGTATCAGTTGGATATTGTGATTCATCACCAATATCAGGTAGACGCTCTTCTGTCGTATACCTTCAAGAACCCGATTCGAGTCTGGTTGAAGATGGATTCCGGCATGGGGCGCGTAGGCTTTGCCCCGGAAGTCTATCGAAGTGTCTGGGAGCAGGTGAATAGTCATCAGAGTGTTCGAGATATTGTGCTGATGACGCACTTTGCCTGTGCGGATGAAGTAGAAAATGCCCACGCCCGTCACCAGCTTGAAACCTTCAATGAACACACCATGGGGTTACCTGGCGATCGTAGTTTGTGTAACTCTGCGGCACTGGTCGCTTTGTCGGAAGCCCGAGGGCAATGGAATCGACCAGGTCTGCTGCTTTACGGTGTTTCTCCGTTTCCAGAAAGCTGCAACGTATTACCAGAGCTAAAGCCGGTGATGGAGCTCAGCTCCGCAATTATCAGTATCAAAGAGGTTCCAGCAGGCAGCTCCGTAGGCTACGGCAGTCAGTGGATAGCCAGCCGTCCCACGCGCTTGGGTGTGGTTGCTATGGGTTATGCGGACGGTTACCCACGGCATGCAGCGAACGGCACACCGGTTCTTATCAATGGTCATAAAGTACCGCTGGTGGGGCGTGTTTCAATGGATATGTTGACGGTTGACTTAACCGGTGTCACAGATGTGAAGATTGGCGATCGTTCGGTTCTATGGGGAAAGGGATTATCTATCAATGAAGTGGCAGAAGGCGCTAATACGATTCCTTATCAACTGCTGTGTAACTTAAATCGTGTGCCTGTTCACTACAATGAAGAGCTGGAGCGCGCACTCTCTAATAGTGATAGTTTGGCAGTGTAGTGTGCTTGTTGTGCTCAAAAAAATATAAAAAATTAGCGATACATTGGAACTGTTGAGAAGCGTGAAACTCTATCTTTATATTTATTAAATTTTGCAGGCTGTATTTTTGTGAATCCCATAGAGAAGTATCCTCAGGTAGTCAACGATCTGGCTGCTTTTGCTACTTTTGAACCTTCTAAAAAAGTTGGTTTGAGTGGTATATCTGCTGACGGACGATTGATAAATAGATTCTGTACTTCAGAAGAGAAGGCATCTTTTCAAGATTTTCTCAAGTCGTTGAGTTTCGATAGTACATTACTGGTTAATCGAAACGTAACTGCCCTTGACGTACATCGTTTGGTAACAAGCTATCCTGGTCGACATCCGCAAACGCATGCTACAGGCTCCAGTAGGGTGGAATCGACTAAGATTACTCAGCCAGAAGACGGTGGTTTTTTTGTAACTTATCCTTTTCTCCACATACCAGGATTTTCTGGAAAATCAGCAATCTGCCTGAGCATTGGCTTTGAAGATGGGGTTCATGAAGGAAAACCATATAAAGGGACTAATGTTTTTGGATTTTTTCCAAACAATGAGGAGGGTAAAAACGTCTTAGATCTTTTAAATAAAGCATTTACTAAAAGAATTCTTTTTGAGATTAGCCCATCTGCTATTACTGGGAATGATATTGTAAAGATTGCTGGTGGTATCACGTTGAAAACCAGTACGACACCCAATGTCGAAAGGGCGGATTGTTATCCTGATAAACAATATTTGCCCGACTTGAAAGAGAAGCTGGCAGCACTAGGGATTGAATAGCGAAGCCCCGGTTTTCGGGGCTGATATGTTTATTGGAAATCAAATCGTTCCAGACTAGTCCTTCTTTCCCGCTCGGTTCGGCGCATAAACCACCACCCCAGCAGTGCCGCCAGTGATACCACCACAATGATCAGTGTCGCCATGGCGTTGATCTTGGGTGAAATACCCAGTCGAACGGATGAAAACACGACCATCGGTAGAGTAGTGGAGCCCGGCCCGGAAACAAAACTGGCAATGACCAGATCATCAAGCGATAGAGTGAACGCCAGCAACCAACCAGCCGCAAGTGCAGGCGCGATGGTTGGAATGGTAATCAGGAAGAAGGTTCTTAGTGGTGTAGCGCCCAAATCTAAAGCGGCTTCTTCGATAGAGCGATCCACTTCCCTTAACCGTGCACCAATAACCACCGCCACATAAGCTGTTGAGAAGGTCACGTGGGCAATCCAGATGGTTAGCATCCCTCGTTCCATGGGCCAGCCAATCAGATCCGCCATGGTGACAAACAGCAGCAGCAGGGATAGACCGGTAATGACGTCTGGCATCACCAGCGGCGCGGTCAGCATGCTGTTAAACATGGTTCTGCCACGGAATTTTCCAAAACGGTCCAGCACAAAGGCAGAAACCGTACCGAGTATGACTGCCATGGTGGCGTTGTAGAAAGCAATTCTCAGGCTCGTCCACACGGCCCCCATCAATTGTTCATCCCGGAACAATTCCACATACCACTTGGTAGAAAATCCCGCCCAGACGGTCACGAGTCGTGATGCGTTGAACGAATAGAACACCAGAATAAACATGGGCAAATACAGAAATATCAGCCCAATAATCAGCATGACGGTGGAAAATCCAGGCTTTTTGAATCGCCTGATGGACGACGTCTGTTCAGCACTTTTGGCAGCACTCATCAATGACCAGCCTCCATCTGTTTTGCCTGCTGGCGGTTAAAGAAGGCGATGGGCAGGCAAAGAATCAGCAGCATGATCATGGCCAGAGAGCCTGCCAGCGGCCAGTCACGGTTATTAAAGAACTCCTGCCAGAGCACCTTACCAATCATCAGGCTTTCTGGTCCTCCCAGTAATTCAGGAATAACGTATTCGCCCACAGATGGGATGAATACCAGCATGCAGCCGGCGATAATGCCGCTTTTGGACAGTGGCAGTGTCACACGGAAAAAGGTTTCCCAGGGGCGACAGCCCAAATCATTTGCTGCTTCGTGCAACGATTTATCCAGTTGTGTCAGGTTGGCATAGATTGGCAACACCATAAACGGCAGGTAGGCATAAACGATACCGATATACACGGCAATATTCGTGTTTAATATTTGCATCGGTTGATCAATCAACCCGAACCACATCAGCAGATTGTTCAGCAGACCGTTATTTTTCAGTATTCCCATCCAGGCGTAGATTCGGATCAGGAAGGATGTCCACGATGGCAGTAACACCAGCATGAGCAGGAAGCTTTGTTTTCTTCCGGGTGCTTTGGCCATGGCGTAGGCCATCGGGTAACCCAGCATCAGGCAGAAGAAAGTAGCAATGGCAGCCAGTTTGATCGAGGTCAAATAGGCTTGCAGATACATCTCATCATCGGCAAGGAAAAAGTAATTGCCGAGGTTGAGGTTAATGGTTAACACCTCGTCCAGATATTCAATAACGGGCGAGTACGGTGGTATAGCAATTTCTGCAGACGAGAAACTGATCTTGACCACAATCAGAAACGGAACAAGAAAAAACAGCAACAGCCAGAGATAGGGGATGCCCAGTACCAGGCGGCGTCCCCACATTTCCTTTAAGGCGTGTAGCCTCTCTGGTCCCCACTTCAACGTGGCTGAACCTTTTGCTTGAGCATTGGACATGGCAGTTTCCACAATATCGATATCAGCGGCAGAAGTGGAAAGGTATTCAGCCGCAGACGTACAACAAAAAATAAATGATCTTCAGCAGGGGGTTATTTCCGAGCTGTAATCCGAACGATAAATAGTATTTAGAGTAGCTTCTATTGGTCAGCTGTTCAGTACTACGCCGCTGTCATCGTCCCAGCTGATGAATACTTCATCGCCCCAGGTTGGGTTGTCGGCAGTACGGATAACGTTGGCCATGTTGGACTGCACCATCATGCCGGATGGTAGTCGTATATGATAAACCGAGTGTCCGCCAAGGTACGCAATATCGTGTACCAGGCCGCGGCTCCAGTTGTAGTTACCTTCTGGCTCTTCACGGGTCACCATGGTTTTTTCCGGGCGAACGGCGATCCAGACTTTACGATCTTCCAGCGGCGCCATAATGCCGTGACCAATGTAGATGGGCTGATCAATCTGGGGGGAGTTAATGATGACGTAACCCGCCTCTTCCTCAATAATCTCACCTTCAAACATATTCACGGAGCCAATGAACTCAGCGGTCATACGGCTGTTGGGATTTTCATAAATATCGATAGGCGTGCCTACCTGAACAATCCAACCCGCATCCATAATGCCGATGCGTTCCGCCATGGTCATGGCTTCTTCCTGATCGTGGGTCACCATAATGCAGGTGACGCCTACTTCTTCGATGATATCCACCACTTCCAACTGCATACGACTGCGGAGTTTTTTGTCCAGGGCGCCCATGGGCTCATCCAGCAGTAGCAGTTTTGGCCGCTTGGCAAGGCTGCGAGCCAGAGCAACACGCTGACGCTGACCACCGGACAATTGATGTGGTTTTCGACGGGCATATTTTTCCATATGCACCAGTTTCAGCATTTCTTGCACCCGCTGGGCAATAATGTCTTTGGGCAGGCGATCTTGTTTCAAACCGAAGGCAACGTTCTGCTCCACGGTCATATGTGGGAACAGTGCATACGACTGAAACATCATATTAATCGGGCGCAGATAAGGCGGCAGATGGGTGATGTTCTGGCCATCAAGATAAATATTGCCTTCTGATGGTGTCTCAAAACCCGCCAGCATTCTCAATAGAGTGGATTTACCTGATCCTGATCCACCCAGCAGCGCAAAAATCTCACCCTTTTGAATATTCAGGCTGACATTATCAACAGCAATCGTGTCATCAAACTTCTTGGTGATCTGATCAATTCTGACCAGAACTTCATCGCTGGCACGGCTTTTCTGCTGTATAGAAGAGTGCGCTGATGCGGTGTTTTTCGGGGAGACAGATGCAGTATTCATCTAATAATTTCTCCAGCCCGGGATGAAAAAACAGGTTTGAACCTGCATAAAATGGTCCGAAGACAAACTTCGGTAGCTTAAGCTTCAGCTTCATTAGGAGGCAGTCGGTCAATGGTAAGTCCGACAGTCTCCTAGGCTCAGGTGTCATAAGTTTATCGTCAGAAACGGATAACTGCCTGTATCTCCGTGTTTTGGAATAGTGCAGGTTGCTTATGAAAAGAGCCTTCATACCTTCAGGGAAGTAAAAAGCGGAGGGCATTGTCCATAAAAAAGGGGTGCTTGAAAATGATTTTGCGATAAACCCTGATAAAGGGTAATAGTAATGCTCACTTGCAGATTTTCAATTCCTACCCTAATCTGCGTGACCCGAAGGGTATTTGCCTATTGATTCCTATACCCAAAGGATTTCGAGTTGCTACGCGGCGGCAAATAAGCGAAACCCGTGAGCCTACAAAGAGTAGGTGATCGGGGTGAGTGAGTGCCCGAGGGCATAAATGCAGCCAACAAAGTAGCAACTTGAAAGGCGAAGGGTATACAAGGATCAGAGATAATGGCCGAAGGATATCTCCCTAAATGCGTACTTTCAGCAAACGACTGAGATCATGAGAAGCCGAAAAGAAGTCATCCGTCAGTTAGATCGTATTGATCGTAACATTCTTCGCACTCTGCAAGAACAGGGGCGAATTTCATATGTTGAGCTGGCAGACAAAGTTGGTTTGAGCACAACGCCCTGCATGGAGCGTGTTAAACGTCTTGAGCGAGAAGGGATTATTCAGGGTTATGCCGCCCGGTTGAACCCCAAATATCTTCAAGCTGGGCTTCTGGTTTTTGTGGAAATCAGCCTATATAGCAAGTCCGCAGATATTTTTGATGACTTCCGTAAAGCAGTGATTAAGCTGCCCAACGTTTTGGAATGCCATCTGGTATCTGGCCATTTTGATTATCTGGTTAAGGCCCGTATTTCTGAAATGGCCTCCTACCGTGAGCTGCTTGGGGATATTCTGCTGAAGCTGCCAGGTGTTCGGGAATCCAAGAGTTACATCGTAATGGAAGAGCTCAAGGAAACACTTAACCTGCCCATTTCAGACTGAAGGGTAGTATCAGGGTGAGCTAGCTTTCCTCCAGCTCACCTGCCTTCTGGCCTGCGACTTGATAGTCTCGGATGTAATAGTTCAGTGCCACCTCATCTTGATCTTCAATGCTTCTCAGCGCAAAACCGGCGGCAAAGTCTGCACGCTCAGTAATGGTTTGGCACCATATGCATTCAGCCGTCAGAGCGACTTTGTGTGGACTGCCCTGAGGGCCTGGTAGCACCAGCGTGACATTTCTGGTTTCAGATGGGCGCATGCCTTGATCCGTGAGAATACTGAAACCGCCCTTGGATACATCTTCGAGAATACCGATGGAGAGCCCGGTGTCGTTATCCAGAACCTCAGCGGTTTTTTCCAGTGATTTCCTCGGATATTGGCGTTTTTCTTGTATAAATTCCGACATTTAGCCTCCTTACAAAACTGGCAGGAAGCCCTAAGTTAGCATTTTTTGTTTTTAAAATGCATCTGTTGATCGACATTCATGGAACTACCATTCTTTACAATAGGGGTGTGTTACTCATCATTGTCAGAAAAAACAATATGTTATGGGTTTTAGGGAAGAGGCACTTAATTTCTCTGGTATTGACAACCGATTCAGATTTCTTCTGTAATCGTAAAAGGCAATATAACAAAACGCCTGATGTTCAACTGCGTATTGCTCTCTGATCGTGAGCAAAGCACAGCGCTAAAACAATAATAAATGGCCTTGTTATCGACTTTTTCTCACAGGAAATCCGCCGATAAACAAGCTTTGAACCAGAGCCTGCTGCTCTGCAACATACGGAGGATCCCGTCATGTTCAGACAGATTACCGAGGCACACCTTGATGATCTTCATTGTCGATACGATGAAGCATCCGGCCTCCAATCCGTCATTGCCATTCACAGTACCCGCCGGGGCCCTGCCTTGGGAGGGTGTCGAATTATTCCCTACGCCTCTTCAGAAGAAGCCATCACTGATGCAATACGGTTAGCCCGTGGCATGAGCTACAAGGCAGCCCTTGCGGGGTTAGATCTTGGTGGTGGCAAAGCCGTGATTATGGAACCGGAAGGTGATTATGATCGCAAAGCGCTGTTTCAGGCATTCGGTCGATTTCTGAATGAGTTAGGTGGTCGTTATGCCACGGCCATGGACAGCGGCACAACGGTGATGGATATGGACACCATCGCCACGCAATCTGCTCACGTTACCTGCACATCCAGTTGTGGCAGTCCGGCACCTTATACTGCCGAAGGCGTGTATTACGGCATTCTTGCCAGCCTGAAGGCGCATCCTGATTTACCTGAATCGCTGAAAGGTGTGCGCGTGGCAGTGCAGGGTTTGGGAAATGTAGGTTATGCGCTTTGCCGGCGATTACACAACGATGGCGCACTGTTAACGGTCACGGATATTGATCATCAACGGGTTGAACAATGTCGGAAAGAGTTTGGTGCCAGAGTTGTCGCACCAGAGGACATCTACAGCGCACCCTGTGACGTATTCAGCCCCTGTGGACTGGGCGGCATCCTGAACAGTGAAACCATCGATCAGCTCAACTGTGCTGCTATTGCCGGTTCAGCCAATAATCAATTATTGACTGAGCAGGACGGTTACTCCCTTTTCAATCGAAACATTCTCTATGCGCCGGATTACCTGATTAATTCCGGTGGTTTGATTTTTGTTGCCATGAATTATCTGCGCCACTCAGACAGTGAGATGCAGAGAAAACTGAAAAACATAAGCGACACGTTGCTGCAGATTTTCAGCAGGCAGAATCAAACCGGCCTTCCTGCCAGTGTGATTGCGGATCAAATGGCAGAAGCCATGGTCTACGGACACGAACAGACAAAGCTATCAGCTTAAGTCTTTTGCATAGGGAAAGAATGATGACTCGATCGGAACAGAACCAGCCAGCGATGGAACAATATCTGGATGCGGAAGGTGAAGTCATGAAAAACCTGCCATCCTGGACTTTTAATACTGAAACGCTAATCGACTACTACCAATCTATGGTGGTTGCCCGCTGTGGCGATCAAAAGGCAGTTGCCTTACAACGAACCGGTAAAATGGGGACTTATCCTTCCTGCCTTGGTCAGGAAGCCATCAGTACCGTATGCGCCGCACTTTTGAAAGAGGACGATGTACTGATTCCTTACTATCGGGATCTTCCTGGTTTGATGAAAAGAGGGATTCCCCTTAGCGATGTTCTTCTTTACTGGGGCGGCGATGAACGGGGCAGTGCTAGTGATGCCTGGGGAAAGGACCTGCCAAATTGTGTACCCATAGCGACACAGGCGGGTCATGCGGCTGGTATCGCAACCGCAATAAAGATTCGCCATGAAGCGGGTGAGCCTATGCAGGTTGCGCTGTGCGCCCTTGGCGATGGCGCTACGTCAAAAGGTGATTTTGGCGAAGCGTTGAACTTAGCAGGAACATGGCAGCTCCCCGTCGTTTACATTATCAACAATAACCAGTGGGCTATTTCGGTTCCACGCAAGATTCAATCTGGTGCACCTACGCTTTGTCAGAAAGGTAACGCAGCCGGGCTGCCATCGTTTCAGGTGGATGGTAATGACGTCATTGCCCTGCACGAAGTGATCAGCGAAGCCATCGAGAGAGCCCGTCAGGGTAAAGGTGCAACCGTCATCGAAGCAATTACCTACCGCCTGTGTGATCACACAACTGCTGACGATGCCAGTCGCTATCGCAACAGTTCTGAATTGGAAGAGGCATGGCAGAAGGAGCCAGTTAAACGACTGCGACAGTTTCTTCATCATCGAGGCTTGTGGGATGAGCAGAAAGAGCAGGCTTTGAAAGCAGAGGCTGATCGTGTGATTGAGGCATCCGTAAAAAATTATCTCAATACACCGTTGCCCAAGATAGAAGATCTTTTTGATTATCACTACGCCAATATGCCAGCGCAGTTAGTTCAGCAGAAAGAAGAGGCATTGTTAAGACATCAGATGCGTCAGGGAGGTGCTGCCCATGAGTAAGGATCTGACAATGGTTGAGGCAGTGAATCTGGCGCTGGATCATGCGATGGCTGCTGATCCGAACGTAGTTCTTCTAGGGGAAGACATAGGCGTTAATGGTGGTGTATTTCGGGCAACTCAGGGGCTTAGAGATAAATACGGCTTGAAGCGTGTTATGGATACACCGCTGGCGGAAACCCTGATTGCGGGTATCAGTGTTGGCATGGCCGCTCAAGGGTTAAAACCAGTTGCTGAAATACAGTTTATGGGTTTTATCTTTCCTGCTATGGAGCAGTTGATCTGTCATGCAGCCCGGATGAGAAACCGAACCCGTGGACGTTTATCCTGTCCTTTGGTGCTACGCGCACCATTCGGAGGCGGTATTCATGCACCGGAACACCATTCAGAAAGTACTGAAGCATTGTTTGCTCATATACCCGGCTTAAGAGTGGTGATTCCTTCATCCCCTGTCAGAGCCTATGGCTTGTTGCGCGCGGCGATTAACGAGCCAGATCCCGTTATTTTTCTTGAGCCCAAGCGCATATACCGGGCGAGCAAGAAAGCCATCGATGAAAATAGTGAACCATTGCCTTTAGACACCTGCTTTACGTTGAAAGTCGGGCAGGACGTTACGTTGGTGAGTTGGGGAGCTTCTATCAATGAAACTATGGAGGCTGCCAGCTTATTGGAAGGACATGGCATTTCTGCCGAGGTGATTGATGTTGCCACCATTAAGCCTCTCGATATGGAGACAATTCTGGCTTCAGTAAGAAAGACAGGACGATGTGTAATTGTTCATGAAGCTTGTCGCAGCTTTGGTGTGGGGGCAGAAATCTCTGCAGGGTTGATGGAACGTGCTTTTGATGACCTGAAATCACCGGTGGAGCGAGTCACCGGGTTTGATACGACAATGCCTTACTATCGGATGGAGGATCACTATTTACCCCATACCGAAGATATTGTCAGAGCCTCCATTAAAACACTGGCTAACTAATAACGAGAACAAAGGTAAAGTCATGCGTTTTTTTAATTTACCCGACCTTGGTGAAGGGATTCCCGAAGCGGATATTGTCGAATGGCATATCAAAGAAGGTGACAGTATCCGCGAAGACGATTTGATGGTGTCTGTGGAAACTGCAAAGGCTGTTGTGGATGTTCCTGCGCCTTGTACCGGAGTTATTGCCCGTCTGTGTGGTCAACCTGGTGATACGGTATTGACCGGCGCCCCGCTGGTGGAGTTTGTTTCTGATCAGGAAGACAGCGGTACCGTTGTTGGTAAGTTGGTGGCTAATGAGGCAGAAACCTCTAATGAAGAGTCGTTTATTATCGGTGCCCCTGAACCTGAAGCTGATTCAGCGTCATCGTCGCTCTCATCGCAGAATATAAAAAGCCTGGATTCATTGGCAAAGCAATTTCATGTTGATCTTGGTTCTGTTGCCAGACAACGTAAAAATGCGCCTGTTGAAAAGTCTTATCCATTGCAAAACCCTGAACCATTAAAAGGTGTCCGTAAACACATGGCGCGCTCAATGGAGGAATCCCATGCCTCTGTTGTGCCGGTTACGTTGTTTGATGATGTGGATATTGATCACTGGAAATCCGGTGAAGATATTACGGTGCGTCTTATTCAGGCGTTAGCGCATGCCTGCAAAGAAGAGCCTGCATTGAATGCCTGGTTTGATGGTGCAACCATGAGCCGTCAGTTGCATGATCAGGTTGATCTTGGGTTGGCTGTGGACAGTAAGGAAGGATTGTTTGTTCCGGTTATTCGTGATGCTGGGAATATAAAAAAGACCCAGATTCGTTCAGTCATCAAAGAATTAAGAAAGGGTGTGGAAGAAAGAAGCCTACCGAATTCAGAGCTGCAGGGCGCAACCATTACTTTGAGTAACTTTGGTGTGTTTGCTGGCAAGTATGCAACACCGATTGTGGTGCCTCCCATGGTCAGTATTGTTGGTGTTGGTCGTTTAAGGGAAGAAATTGTCAGTGTGAATGGTAAGCCGGAAAGTCATCGAATGCTTCCTCTGTCACTGTCGTTTGATCATCGTGCAGCCACCGGCGGTGAAGCAACCCGCTTTCTCCATTGTATGATTAAGCAGTTGCAGAGGTAGCCAAAAATCCACATTATAAAATAATGAACTGAAGAATCGTGTTATCGGGAAAAGGAATTTCCCGATGGTCTCGGTGCTGTCTCTTCACATCATGTTTTTCTATCGCTTTTTGTCTCTGTTTTTGTTTAGCGCCAGCGAGTGATGACCGATTTTCAAATGAAGTTGTAATCAGAATTTCTGTCATCAACCTCTCAGAGCCAGAAATTATAAAAAAATGTGGTCAAAGTTCTGACTTTGCCGATAGCCATTTATGAAAGGGGTGACTTTCAGTTCGGCTACTGGTGAATAGACTCAGCTAATGACAGGGATTGGTGACGGCATGGATATCTTTAATAACTATCAGCAACGGTATCAGGGAACACAGCAGGAAGAGTTAACAATCGAAGAGTATCTTTCGCTGTGTAAAGAGGACTCTTCTGCCTACGCGACTGCAGCAGAACGGATGTTGATGGCGATTGGCGAACCAGAGATGGTGGACACTTCCAGAGATACGAGACTCAGTCGTATATTTTCCAACAAACTTATTAAACGATACCCTGCGTTTAAAGAGTTCTATGGCATGGAAGAGGCCATAGAACAGATTGTTTCCTACTTCATGCATTCTGCTCAAGGTCTTGAGGAGAAAAAACAGATTCTCTATCTCTTAGGGCCGGTCGGTGGTGGTAAGTCATCATTGGCGGAACGCCTGAAGGCATTAATGGAAAAAGTGCCTTTTTATGCGATCAAGGGTTCCCCTGTTTATGAATCACCACTGAATCTGTTTGACCCATCTGAAGACAGCGATATCCTCGAAAAAGAGTATGGCATTCCTAATCGTTACCTTGGCGGTATCATGTCACCCTGGGCAGTCAAGCGACTGAATGAGTTTGGTGGTGACATCAGCAAGTTCAAGGTAGTGAAGCTGCATCCCAGTATTCTGAATCAGGTAGCCATCGCTAAAACGGAACCCGGCGATGAAAACAATCAGGATATTTCCAGCCTGGTGGGTAAAGTAGATATACGTCAGCTGGAAGAATATTCTCAAGACGACCCCGATGCTTACAGCTTCTCCGGTGCGCTTTGTCGTGCCAATCAGGGCATGATGGAATTCGTGGAGATGTTTAAAGCACCTGTTAAGGTACTTCACCCTCTTTTGACAGCCACTCAAGAAGGCAATTACAACAGTACTGAGGGCATGGGCGCTATTCCTTTCAACGGTGTTATTCTTGCGCACTCGAACGAATCAGAATGGCAGACCTTTAAAAACAATAAGACCAATGAAGCCTTTATTGACCGGGTGAATATTGTCAAAGTACCGTATTGCACTCGGGTGACAGAAGAAATTCTGATATACGAAAAACTGTTATCGAACAGCTCATTAAAGTCCGCACCATGTGCCCCAGATACCTTAAAAATGTTGGCTAAATTCACGGTTCTCTCCAGAGTGAAAGAGCCGGAAAACTCCAATGTCTATTCCAAAATGCGGGTCTACGATGGTGAGAACCTGAAGGACACCGACCCAAATGCCAAGCCGCTTCAGGAATACAGAGATGCGGCCGGTGTTGATGAAGGCATGGAGGGTTTATCCACTCGTTTTGCGTTTAAGATTCTCTCCAAAGTATTTAATTTCGACCCAACCGAAATTGCCGCTAACCCGGTACACATGCTATATGTGCTAGAGCAACAGATTGAACAGCAGCAGTTCCCCAAAGAGGTGCACGAGCGTTATCTCAGGTTTGTGAAAGAGTTCCTGGCACCAAAATACATTGAGTCTCTTGGTAAAGAAATTCAAACGGCCTATCTGGAGTCTTACTCTGAGTACGGGCAAAATATTTTTGACCGATACATCACCTACGCAGATTTCTGGATTCAGGATCAGGAATATCGCGATCCTGAAACGGGCGATATCCTCGATCGTTCCGCCATCAACGATGAGTTGGAGAAAATCGAGAAAGCCGCCAGCATTGCTAACCCCAAGGATTTCCGTAATGAAGTGGTGAACTTTGTATTGAGAGCCAGAGCGAACCACGAAGGTAGAAATCCAAGCTGGCTCAGCTATGAAAAAATGCGCTCGGTGATTGAAAAGAAAATGTTCTCGAATACCGAAGACTTACTGCCAGTCATTTCGTTCAATGCCAAAGGCAGCAATGAAGATCAGCGTAAGCACAATGAATTTGTGAAGCGAATGGTGGAAAGAGGTTATACCGAGAAGCAGGTGCGGCTGCTGGCAGAATGGTATATCCGCGTTCGTAAATCACAGTAAAAATAGTAAGAGGTTGTCGTAGGTCGGTAATCCTGACGGGGTTGCCGACAGCCAGCATACACAAGGAATGTGTACATGAGCATGATTATCGATCGACGGTTGAACGGTAAAAATAAAAGTACCGTCAATCGTCAGCGGTTTTTGGAGCGCTACAAAAAGCACATTAAAAAGGCAGTATCGGATGCGGTCAATAAGCGATCAATCACCGATGTTGTGTCCGGCAGTGAAGTCACTATCCCGAATAAAGACCTGTCTGAGCCGACCTTCCGTCACGGGCAGGGTGGTCATTACAAACAGGTTCATCCAGGCAATAAAGAATTTACGGCAGGGGATCGTATTAAACGACCTTCAGGCGGTGGAGGTGGTTCCGGTTCTGGTAAAGGACAGGCCGGAAACAGTGGCGATGGTATGGATGAATTCAGTTTCCAGATCAACCACGATGAGTTTTTGGAGCACATGTTCGATAATCTTGAGCTGCCAAATCTCGAGAGAAAACAGTTAGAAGATATGATGGATTTCAAAATCCGTCAGGCGGGTTATACCACGGCTGGTTCTCCTGATCGGTTAAATATCATTCGCTCATTGAAGTCTGCTCATGCTCGAAGAATTGCACTTTCCGGCGGCAATCGTCGTGAAATCCGGGCGCTGAAAAAAGAGCTGCGCGAAATGGAAGTCAGCCCTGAAATAACAGATCAGGAAAAGGTGCTGGCGTTAAAGGAGCGGATTCGAGAACTGAATGAAAAACTGAAAAAACTGCCCTTCATTGATGATTTTGACCTGAAGTATAACAACATGGTCAAAGTCCCTTCGCCCAGCAATAAAGCCGTGATTTTTTGTGTGATGGACGTCTCTGGTTCCATGACCCAAGACATAAAAGACATGGCTAAACGGTTCTTTATTCTTCTCTACCTGTTTCTCCAGAGAAATTATAAAGAGATCGAAGTGGTGTTTATTCGCCATCACACGGCTGCGAAAGAAGTGGACGAAGATGACTTCTTTTATTCCAGAGAAACCGGCGGAACCATTGTATCCAGTGCTCTGGAAATGACTCGAGATGTTATCAATAAGCGATTCAATCCGGCCGATTGGAATATTTATGTTGCCCAGGCATCCGATGGTGATAACTGGGAAGGCGACTCCAGCGTTTGCACAAAAATTCTGTCAGAAGAGATTATGCAGAAGGTGCAATATTACTGTTATGTCGAAATTACCGACCGGGCTCATCAGAATTTATGGCGCGAATATGAAGGGATAGCGGGTAAGTTTCCGGATCACTTTGCCATGCAGCAAATAAAAGCCCCCAGTGATATCTACCCGGTATTCAGGAAGCTGTTTGAGAAAAAGGAAAATGCATGAGCGATCAATTAATTTCAACGGGACCTGAGTGGACCTTTGAGCTGATTCAGGAATATGACCGTGAACTGGCTCGGCTGGCAGATCGCTTTCAACTGGATACCTACCCGAATCAAATTGAAATTATCAGCTCTGAACAAATGATGGATGCCTACGCATCAACGGGTATGCCATTGATGTATAACCATTGGAGCTTCGGTAAACATTTTTTGCATACTCAGCAAAACTACCAGCGTGGTCGGATGGGGCTGGCCTATGAGATCGTGATTAATTCCAATCCGTGTATCGCCTATTTGATGGAAGAAAATACGATTACCATGCAGGCGTTAGTATTAGCGCACGCCAGCTACGGACATAACTCGTTCTTTAAAGGCAATTACCTGTTCCGAACCTGGACGGATGCAGAGTCGATTATTGATTACTTACTGTTTGCCAAAAATTACATTGCACAGTGCGAAGAAAAATACGGAGTAGAAGCGGTAGAAGGCATTATCGATGCCTGTCATGCATTGATGAATCAGGGTGTTAATCGATACAAACGACCACGGCCGCTTTCTGCGGAGCAGGAAAAAGCACGACAGGATGAGCGTGCGGAATATATTCAGCGGACGTTAAACGACATCTGGACAACCATTCCTAAAACTGAAAAAGAGGAGGAAGAAAAAGAAACTCGCTTTCCGCCAGATCCTGAAGAAAACCTGCTGTATTTCTTTGAAAAAAATGCGCCGCTACTGGAGACATGGCAGCGTGAGTTGATGAGAATCTCAAGAAAGATAGCTCAATATTACTATCCACAACGGCAGACTCAGGTAATGAATGAAGGCTGGGCATGCTTCTGGCACTACCACCTGATCCATGAGTTGTACAATGAAGGCAAAGTCTCTGATGGGTTTATGCTGGAATTTCTTCACGCCCATTCCAGTGTGATTCTGCAGCCAGAATTTGACAGCCCTTATTACAGTGGCATTAACCCATATACTCTGGGTTTCAGTATTTTTATGGACATTCGTCGTATATGTGATAATCCGACCAGCGAAGATCGTGAGTGGTTTCCCGACATCGCAGGCAGTGATTGGTTGCAGACTGTTCATTTCGCTATGAAAAACTTTAAGGATGAAAGCTTTATTCTGCAGTTCCTATCGCCCAAAGTGATGAGAGATTTAAGGCTCTTTACGGTGCTTGATGATGAGTCAAAATCCTACCTTGAAGTTGATAGTATTCATGATGACTTGGGGTATAAGGCGATTCGGGAGTCTTTGGCGTCGCAATACAATTTAGGTAACCGCGAGCCTAATATTCAAGTGTATAACGTGGATATCCGGGGAGATAGGAAACTGACACTACGACATTATCAACATCAGGGAAGGCCGCTTGGTAAAGAAACGGATGAGCTATTAAAACATATTCATCGGATCTGGCAGTTTGATGTAGAAATTGAATCCTGTGAAGGTGGTGTGGTCACCCAAAGCTGGGAGTGCAGTGAAAATCAAAAGCGGAAAAAAAAGTAATGAGTGTTGCTATCAACGGATAGTCGTTTTCTTTTAACTAAACAGGCGAGTAGCTCTTGTCATAATACCATGTTGAATAATCATCGGTGTCTTTAAAAAAATGACGATTTATCGTCATTTTTTACATTGCCTTTCATGTTTCATTTCAAATTTCCTACTGTCTATTATTCACTTTATTTTTTATATCCATATAATGGGACTTCCATCTAAAAAAATCTTGCTGTATAAAGACGTCGAGTTAATTGTATTTTGCCCAAAGAAATTCAAGCCGATATGCGGCGGCAATCGAGTAAATCCCACACGTCTATGAGTAATAGGTGATCGGGGTGAACAAGCACCCGAGGGCATAAACGCAGCCAACAAAGTATCAACTTGAAAATCGATGGGTATTTTCCTTTTCGGGAAGTCCTATCAAGACCAAGGAGTCGTATATTCAATGAATATTTTTGATGAAGTTCTACATCGCCTGAGCAGTAAAACTCGTATGCGTGCTCTATTCAAAGATGTGCACGCGGAAGACCTGGAACGTGTTATTTCCAGACTGAATGATGTCCTGACTGAAAAGCAGGAAGTTCGCATTAAAGAAGAAGAAAAGCGTCAGAAGAAACAGGAAAGCGTTGAAGCGATCAAGCAGATCATGGCTGACCGTGGTGTTTCCATGAACGACCTGGGTCTGGGTGACCTGGATCTGAGCGATGATGCGCCAAAGCGTCGTAAAAGAAACATTCAGAAGTACACCTTCGAATATCAAACTGAAGCTGGTGAAAGCGTGAAGTGGGATGGTGCGACTACAGGCCGCCTGCCAAGCGACTTCCAGGCATATCTGGAACGTACTGGTAAGAAGCGTCTGGACTGCGCACTGGTTGAAATCGAAGGATAAGTTTCGATTTTACCATTTAAAAAAGGGGCTGTTAGCCCCTTTTTTGTTGTATGAAAAACGTGTTTACTCTGTGGTAACTTCCGGTTGAATGACTCTTGCCAGTGGGAAGTGACAGGTAAACCGACTGCCTTTGCCTGGGTGGCTGCTGATGGTGATTCGCCCGTCATGCCTTAATAAAACATGCTTTACAATAGCAAGCCCCAACCCGGTGCCACCCGTTACATTACTGCGGCTTTTATCGACCCGGTAGAATCGTTCTGTCAGCCTTGGGATGTACAGTGGGTCAATACCAATACCATTGTCTTCTACTATCAAATGACCACCCTCTTCATTCTGATGCCACTTTACGGTCACTTTTCCTCCGGCTGGAGTATAGCGTATAGCGTTGTATATCAGGTTGGAGAACGCACTTCGAAGCTCCATGGTATCGCCAGATAAAAACGCGTCATCCTCACACTTCAGTTTGACCTGATGTTGATTATCACCACTTAATGCACGTGCATCGTCGACTATCCCTTTTAATAAAGGTTTCAGTGATACCGACCGGTTTAGTCTTTCAGGTTCGGTTGCTTCAAGTCGGGACAGCAGCAGTAAATCTTCAATCAGTCGTTGCATTCGGGTAGCTTGTTCCTGCATTTGCCCAAGAGCTCGATTAAATACAGGAGGAATGTTGGTGTTTTGATCGGCACTGTCCATCATTGTTTCCAGATAACCGGATATGACGGTTAACGGCGTTCTTAGCTCATGGGAAACATTGGCCACAAAATCGGTGCGCATAATTTCGAGCTGATGCAGGCGGGTGACATCTCTTACCAAGAGCAGGCGATTGCCCTGACCATAAACGGTAATGGCGATTTGCAGCTGACGATTGGTGTGGGCAGGAGAATCAATTTTGATCGGCTCTTTACCGCGGCTGTTTTCCATATAAGCGGCAAATTTTGGATTTCTGACCAGGTTGGTCAAGGGTTGCCCCTGATCGTCAGGCATCTGCAATCCAAGGTGCTCTCCAGCGGCACGGTTCCACCATTCCAGCCCACCATTTTTATCGGCCATAATAATGCCGTCATTCAAGGCTGCGGTAGACTCCTGAATACGTTCAATAACATTGGTCAGGCGTTGTTTGGAGCGACTGTGTTTTCGTTGTATACGATAAATGCCGTCAAAAATATCACCCCAGATACCCGAACTTTCTGGAGGGTCCAGTTCTTTATGTGAAGCTTCGTTCAGCCAGTTAAGTAACCTGCTGAGTTGATAATGACTCCAGGCCAGGTAAAAAAGAACGGCAAGAAAAAGCCCGAGAAAAACCCGGTCGGCCAGCCATCCGGCAATCAATCCTACCGTTAGAACCGTAATCATACGGCCGGTAAACCAGGAGCGAATCGATGTTTTCACAGGTAATTCCGTTAACAGGCAGAAATATTAGCATCATGCCGCTTTGATAGAGAATCGGTAACCCGTTCCCCGGACTGTCTGAATGAAGTTTTCATAGTCACTGCCCAGCGCTTTTCGTAGACGGCGGATATGAACATCCACGGTTCTTTCTTCAACATACACATTGCCACCCCAGACTTGATCAAGCAACTGTCCTCGGGAGTATGCTCGCTCTTGATGGGTGAGAAAGAATTGCAGTAATCGGTACTCAGTAGGGCCCATTTCTGCAGGGTCTCCATCAATACTGACACGGTGACTGACTGGATCCAGTTCAAGACCTTTTACGACGATAGGCGTTTGTTCATCCATGCCCTGAGTTCTACGAAGTACGGCTTTTAGCCGGGCTGCCAGCTCACGGGGAGAAAACGGTTTGGTGATGTAATCATCCGCTCCAGTTTCAAGACCCTGAATTTTATGGTCCTCTTCGCCTTTCGCGGTCAGCATGATGATCGGAATTTCTGCCGTCATTTGATCTCGTTTCAGGCGTCGGGCAAGCTCAATGCCAGAGATGTCCGGCAGCATCCAGTCAAGCAGGATAAGGTCTGGCTTGTGATCGACCACCAGTGAGTGTGCCTGTTTCGCATCAGCCGCTTCAATGCAATGATAGCCTGCCATTTCCAGAGCCATAGCCACCATTTCACGGATGGGTGCTTCATCATCGACGATTAAAATTGTTTTACCGGACATGAAAATACCCCGAGGTTGAATCTGTTATTCCATACCACTTTTCAGGTATTACAACGGGTGAATGTTACAGAAAGATGACGGTAGCGGAAATACGGCAAGGTCATCGGGTGATGACCCTGATCTGAATTTAAAGAGATGTGAAGTTAGGGAAGTGGCATTGGAAAACATACCACCGTTCGCACTGAGCTTGTCGAAGTGCGGTGCAACCATCCTTCGACAGGCTTCAGGATGAACGGATTACTTGGTATTTTTCTAACTGCTCCTACCCTTAAAGAGATGTGGCTATTCCCAGAAAAATAATAGCCCCAATCCAATGATTAGAAAGAAAAGCTTTGAAACAACGCATTCGCTCGCGGTTTCGTGTCTGTCGTTGCTGCCAGAAGAAACCGGCGGCAGCGGCAGCCAAGCTGAGATAAAAAGGCCAGCTCAATTCCAGTTGTTTCCCAACCATGATCAGCGCAATCAGAGCCGTGACTTGGAAAAAACCAATGATCACATTATCCATTTCACCAAACAGGATTGCTGTGGATTTAATGCCTACTTTTATATCGTCGTCTCTATCTACCATGGCGTACTGTGTGTCATAAGCGACAGTCCACATCAGGTTCGCGGTAAATAACAACCAGACTTGCGTCGTAAGCTCTCCAGCTTCTGCAGTAAATGCCATGGGAATTGAACAGCCAAAAGCTATGCCCAGAACAACCTGGGGCAGATAAGTGTAACGTTTGGCGAATGGATATGCGGCAGCAAAAAGTAAGGCGACAAACGACAATGAAATAGTCAGTGAATTAGTTGTGAGCACTAAAAGGAATGCGAGCAGAAATAATACTGCAGCATAAATCAGCGCTTCTTTTGGTTGAATCCTGCCGGTGACTAAGGGGCGTTCACGAGTTCTTTTAACGTGTCCATCGACATTACGGTCAGCATAATCGTTGATCACACAACCTGCGCTGCGGGTAAGAATAACCCCGGCTACGAAGACCAGTAACTTGTGGACGCTAGGAATCCCATCCGCAGCCAACCACAGTGCCCAGAGAGTTGGCCACAGCAACAGGAAAATACCAATGGGCCGATCAATGCGCGCCAGCTGAACAAAGTCTTTCCAGCGTGGCAGGTGTTGATCAAGCAGTTCGGTAACTTTCTTATTGGAGCCTGTTATGAGCTGTAATATTTTCATCTGTGTTTATCTGTATTCTTAGAGTTAGAACGTGATCCAGCTCTGATAATAGGCTCAATCTTTCAGCCGATGATTAGTATTTATGGCTGCCTTGCTTTCGAGTTGGTAGCTTAAATTCTGAGCGATCTCGAATAAGCTCAGCGTCAGTTAAGCCAAAGCAGGAGGCTACCATGTTTGATCAACCGTTACGCCCGCTTCGTCATCAACTGTTCAATCATGCTGTTTACCAGAAAATCCACAATATGGAAACGCTGGCAAAGTTTATGGAAGCTCATGTGTTTGCTGTGTGGGATTTTATGTCGTTGGCAAAAAGATTGCAGCTGGAATTCACCGCAATGCAGTTGCCCTGGACGCCACAAGCGGACGCCCGTTCAGCTCGATTTATCAACGAGATCATTCTGTATGAAGAAACGGATAAAGACCAGAACGGAATCCCCATGAGTCACCTGGAAATGTACCTTGCCGCCATGCGGGAAGTCTCTGCAGACACCAGCAAAATTGAGAGTGTGCTCTATGCCGTAAAGGTAGGTACTTCGTGCAAATTGGCAATGCGGGCGGCGAATGTGCCGGAGTACGTGCAGGCCTTTGTAACGGATACCATGAACGTGGCACAACATGGATCGCTACCGGAAGTGGCCAGCTATTTTCTGTTTGGCCGAGAAGACGCCATTCCTGAAATGTTTACGGCGTTACTGGATCAATGGGATGTGGACGAAAAGGCTGTGCCAGCCATGACCTATTATCTGAAGCGACATATTGCCCTGGATGGTGATGAGCATGGTCCTGCTGCTGAAAGCCTGCTAAAACAGTGTATTAATGGTGACGCTCAAGCGGAGCAGGCCGCATTATCCAAAGCAAAGCAGGCGATTCAATCGCGCATCAAATTCTGGGACGGATTGGAGAAAGAGCTGAGTGTCCTGACCGCTGAAATTCAAGAAGAAGCTACTTAACAGGCAAAAACACTTCGCACACCAGAATGGGTTTTTCTCTTAAATAAAACAGAGACCGTCTGGCCCAGGCGGTTTCTTTATCAAATGTGACATTTATACGTTGATTGAACTGGCGGGCAGGTAAGGGCGCCACTTCGATGGGACCCCGGCGCAGATCAGGTTGGCTGAAAATGTACTCGCCGAGAGGCTTATCACCAAGGTTGAGCAGCTCGGCATTGTCCCCCATCAGGCTAGATTCCGGTAATACACTTCGAGCAAATACCACAGGTTTGCCAGAACCAAACAGCAGCACTTCTCGAATGCTGGCGCGCTGGTCATCGCAGTGCAAAAAAGCTTTTTCTTCAGAGATCGGTTCCTGCCATTCATGACAGAGCACCCGAACAAAAAATTCCTGATGATGTAACTGCTTCAGCCGCTGGGTAAGGGAGTGGTTATCCAGAATCATTTCCCGCAGAGTTTCGGGAATTCCTTCAGCCTGGAGGGCAGGTTGCCATTCTTGTATGTGTCTCAGGGGCATCAGCAGTACATCCTGCCTGAAGCTCAAATGTGAGCTCCAGGTTCTGTCAAATCTCAGGAGGGGAGATTAATTAGGCAATGTTCCCTCAACACCCTCCACATACCAGTTCATAGACAGAATATCACCATCATTGAGTTTTGTACCCTCAGAGACTTTGATAGACGCATCCTGTGCTTTGATCGGACCTTCAAAAATGGCAAAGGTTCCATCGGCGATTTGCTGCTTAAGCGCTTCAACCTGGGCGACCACATCTTCAGGAATGGCTTTGTTGTAAGGTGCCATCTCTACCATGCCGGCAGCAAAACCACCCCAAACATCTTCCGCCTTCCACTGCTTTTCCAGAACCGCTTTGGCCGTATCGGAGTAGAAACCACCCCAGTGAACCATGCTGCCAGTCAGGTGCGCATCAGGGCCGAAGCTGGACATATCAGTGTCATAACCGAAAGCATAAATGCCCTTATCCTGTGCAGCCTGAACTGGTGCCGGAGAGTCGGTGTGCTGGTTGATGATGTCAGCACCCTGAGCGATCAGAGATTCAGCAGCTTCGCGTTCTTTGGCGGGGTCGTACCAGCTGTTGATCCAGACAACCTTAACGGTCGCATCAGGATTAACACTGCGCAGGCCAAGGGTAAAGGCATTGATACCCTGAACTACTTCAGGAATCGGGAAAGAACCGACATAACCAATGACATTGGATTCCGTCATATGGCCAGCGATCACACCCGTCAGGTAACGACCTTCATAAAAACGAGCAGAGTAAGTACCCACGTTTTCGCCACGCTTGTAACCCGTCGCGTGTTGGAACTTAATGTTAGGAAACTGCTTGGCTACTTTCAGGGTTGGGTTCATGTAACCGAAAGAGGTGGTGAAGATAAGATCGTGACCCTGTTGCGCCAGTTTGCGGATAACACGCTCAGCATCGGCGCCTTCGGAAACACTTTCTACAAAAGTGGTTTCAACGTTGTCGCCTAGCTTCTCTAACATCTCCAGACGACCTTCGTCGTGGCCAAAAGTCCAGCCAGCGTCGCTTACTGGGCCGACGTAAACGAAGCCAATTTTCAGTGGCTTTTCCACAGCGGCAGACAAGGTGGATAAAGCCACCAATCCAGCAGTTGCCACCGAGACGATGGCTTTTTTGATAAAGGATTTCATCAGTTCAGCTCCTTTTTATTTATTGTGTTTATTCTTTTTTATCCCGCAGGATGATACGGCTTTCCCAGCGACATCGGAGCCAACATACGACTCCGCGACTGGTTACTGGACAACAACACCAGTACAACAATGGTGGCCAGATAAGGCAGTGTGGCCAACAGATTTGAAGAGATGGAGGCGCCCATTCCCTGCAAAACCAGATGCATAATGCTTGCCAGTCCGAACAGCCAGGCACCCAGCAATACTCGCTCAACCTTCCAGCTGGCAAACACCACCAAAGCCAAACCAATCCAGCCACGGCCAGCAGTCATGCCTTCTGCCCATAAAGGTGTGTAGGCCAGAGAAAGATAAGCACCGCCCATGCCCGCCATGGCGCCGCCAAATAACAGGGCTATCCATCGAGCAGGAATGACGGGTAAACCAACGGCAGTGGCTGAATAAGGGCTTTCGCCAATAGCTTTAATCATTAGGCCAGGTCGGCTGAATTTGAAGAACAACCAAAGCGCTATGCAAATAATAAACGACAGGTAGACCAGCGCATCCTGACTAAACAGGACTTTCCCTAAAACAGGAATATCCGACAGTAGCGGAATAATAAAAGGCTGAAATCCACTCAGCCCCTGGCCAACATAATCGGTACCAATATAGGCGCTCAATCCTGCTCCAAAAATGGTCAGTGCCAGCCCGGTGGCGACTTGATTAGCACGGAGCTGAATAGCCAGTACACCAAAAAGAAATGCCATGGCCATACCAGCCATAATCCCCATCATCACACCCAGCATCAAATTGCCTGTGGTCAATGCAGCAATAAAACCAACCACGGCACCCATGAGCATCATGCCTTCTTGCCCGAGATTCAGAACGCCACTTTTCTCGCAGACCAGCTCCCCAAGGGCAACCAATAAAAGAGGGGTTCCGGTGCGCACCATGGCAAAGAGAATATTGGTCAACAGTTCAATATCCATTACTGGCTGACTCCTGTGCTGGTGTCTGGGAAGGCCATTGGTTTAACGGAAGGCTGTATGCGCAGGCGATAACTGATCAGGAAATCACAGGCCAGTAAATAAAACAGCAGCATCCCCTGAAACAGGCTGCCAAGAGCCAGTGGCAGGCCGAGGTCAATTTGCCCCATTTCTCCGCCCATATAGACCAGTGCCATCAAGAGGCTGGCCAGCAAAATACCGACAGGGTGAAGCCGGCCAAGAAAGGCAACAATAATGGCGGCATAACCGTATCCCGGTGAAACAGACGGCACCAGTTGTCCAATCGGCCCCGTCACTTCTGAAATACCTGCCAGACCTGCCAGAGCACCGCACAATAGAAGGCTGAAGTAAGCCAGACGCCGTTGTTGGTAACCGGCAAAATGGCCAGCGCTTGCGTCTAGTCCAATGACCTTAAGTTGAAAGCCAAGAAATGTTTTGGCCATGACCACCCAGAGCGTTGCTACCGCAAACAGCCCTAGTATCAGGCCAAGGTGCAGCCGGGTGCCTTCCATAATAATGGGCAGTGTGACGGCATCAGTAAACAGTGCCGATTCCGGAAAATTAAAACCGTGGGGATCTTTCAAAGGCCCGTGAACCGCAAACAGTAAAAGGTTCAGGGCAATGTAATTCAGCATAATGCTGGTGAGGATTTCATTGGTATTGAAATGATTTTTCAATACGGCAGGTATCAGCGCCCACAGCAAACCACCAATGGCACCGCAAGCCAAAACGGCGGGAAGCACCCATGAACTGGATGAATCCATCCAGCTGAGTGCGGCCCAGCTGCCGATTAATGCGCCCATCAAAAGCTGACCCTCAGCGCCAATATTCCAGATGTTGGCTCGATAACAAACCGACAGCCCCATAGCGCATAACAAGACGGGTGCCGCCTTTACCCCAAGCTCAGACCAGCCATAACTGTCCGACACTGGCAGAATAAAAAACGTATATAAACCCGTCCAGGGATCTTGCCCCTGAATCATAAAAATCAGTCCACCGCTGATTAAGGTCAGAATAATGGCCAGCACTGGTGACAGATATTTCATCAGGTTGGAATCGTAAGGACGACGCTCAATGGCTATTTTCATGAGAGTTCGTACTCCTTAACCGGGGTTTCTGAATGAAGTTGTTCATCCTGAAATTCAGTGTCAAAAACACCGGCCATCCATTGACCTACCTCGTTGATAGAGGTGTGTTTCAGTGGTTTGATCGGAGACAGGTTGCCGTGGCACAACGCACCAATGCGATCAGAAATCTGAAAGAGCTCATCAAGATCTTCGGAGATGACAATAATGGCAGCGCCTTTATCCCGAAGATCAATCAACGCTTCATGAATAATATTGGCTGCTCCAACATCCACACCCCAGGTGGGGCTGGCGCAGATCAATAGCTCAGGGTTCTGAATAATTTCCCGACCAATAATGAACTTTTGAAGATTACCACCGGAAAGGCTTTTTGCATCGGCTCCGTTGCCGTTGGCTTTGACGCGGAACTGATCAATAATACGGTTCGCATACCCGTGAATTCGCCCTCGTTGTAGAAAACCGCGAGCTATCAGGTTTTGCAGAAACCCTGTCAGTAATCCGTTCTCAGATAACGACATATCCGGCACAGCACCACGACCAAGGCGCTCTTCCGGAACAACAGCAACGCCCAGTTTTCGTCGTTTACCCGGCGTCAGTTGACCAATGCTCTTACCTTTGAGTTTGATGCTTTCGGCGGAAGAGGTGAGATCCTCGCCACTGAGGAAACGCAGCAACTCTTTTTGCCCGTTACCGGCGACACCGGCAATGCCAAGAATTTCACCGGGCTTTATAGACAGATTGATGTTCTTTAAATGCGTGCCGAATTCACCGGAAGATGCTTCTGCCAGCCCGAGAATCTCGAGGCAACTGCGCTCCTCAGAGCCTTTGGAAAAGCTGTAACGTTTGCCAAGCGTCGTTTGATTGCCAACCATCATACTGGCCATGTCTTCAGTGCTGGTGGTTCTGGGATCGCAGGTGCCGGCAATCTTACCTTGGCGTAACACGGTCGCCTGATCGCAGAGCGCTTTCACTTCCTGAAGCTTATGGCTGATAAATAAAAGGCTGCAGCCTTCTGTCGCAAGCTTTTTGAGTGTTTTGAACAGGTTGCTGACCTCTTGTGGGGTCAGAACTGAGGTAGGCTCATCAAGAATCAGCAGGCTAATGTCCTGAACCAGACAACGAATAATCTCAATCCGCTGTCGTTCGCCGGTGGATAGGCTATGAACGTGACGATGAGGATCTACGGGCATGCCGTAATGAGATGAAATGGTTTCTATGCGCTTGGCAAGATCCTTGAGATTACCTGCCTGCTTTTTATCCAGAGAGAGTGCAATGTTTTCAACGACGGTCAGGGTTTCGAACAGCGAGAAATGCTGGAAGACCATACCGATCCCCAGTCGTCTGGCTTGGGCTGGGGATTTTAAGGCGATAGGTTGATCATCGAACCAAATATTGCCTTCATCCGGAGCCGTTACGCCATAGAGTATTTTCATCAGGGTGCTTTTGCCGGCGCCGTTTTCACCCAGCAGGGCGTGTATTTCTCCCGGGCGAATGGCAAGGCTTATCTGATCATTGGCGACAACACCGGGGTACGCCTTGGTAATGTTCTGGCAACGAATACGAAAAGAATCAGGTGACACTGTATTGCTTTTAATCGTATTTTCAGAAGAACGGCGTTGTGTCTCCGTAGGCTGTGAGGCTCCGGGAGCGACTGCGTGGCTTGCAGGCATCGTGATCTCTGATGATGTTTGTAATTATTATTGCTGACGAATCCATTCATCACTGTATCAGCCTGAAAGATAGTCAGGCGGAATTCAGCATTTTGCCAGAAGATCGCTATGTTTACTATTTTGTGACAATGGAGTTCAGAATGAAAAAATGGCGATGCTTGGTTTGTGGATTTATCTACGATGAATCCAGCGGTTGGCCGGAGGATGGGATTCCTGCCGGCACACCATGGGAAGCAGTGCCTGAAGACTGGCTGTGTCCGGACTGTGGTGTTGGTAAAAGCGATTTCGAAATGATTGAAATAACCGACTGAATGAAAAATACACGGCTTTTTCATGAAAAACCCGGAAACTGTGGGCTTGAGCTATTGCCCTACGAGCATCGGTGTTTTAGTCTGTTTCTGTCTGTAAGCCAATAGTCTGCAGGAAGAGCCAGGTAGTCCTTGCTCAGAAAAGGGGAACTCCCTTGCCTTAAGGGAAGAAACAAGAAAAACAAAAATGGAGTGTAATTACCATGCGTAAACCTGACCTGGTCAACGTGATTGCTGACGAAGCGGATATCAGCAAAGACAAGGCCTCCCTCGCACTGAATGCCGTTCTTGATGCCATTACTGGCGCTGCTAAAAATGGCGATGCTGTAAGCCTTGTTGGCTTTGGTACCTTTGAGCAGCGCAGCCGTGCAGCCCGTACCGGTAAAAACCCACAAACCGGTGAAACTATCCAGATTAAAGCCAGCAAAACCGTTGCCTTCAAACCAGGCAAGGCTTTGAAAGATGCTGTGAATGGCTGATTGTTCAGCGGCAAAGCAGTAGAGCCTTGAATCGCGGTGTTATTCCTCGAAAATTCTCTTCAGAAAACATTTTCCCACTGTTTTGCTCTGAAAAGAGCAGAATGGCAGGGAGTGTTTTCCTGCTTATTTCCTCAAGCAAATAGGTGACAGGAGAATCCTGTGAAGTTCCGAATGTTGTTATGGATTCTTGGTCAGATGATGAAGCGTGCCAGCAAAAAAAGCGCCGCTTTTCAGAAAACCCTGAAAGATCAGAACCTGACTTTTCAATTGAGCAGTAAAGACGGTGTTGCCCGACACTTTGTTGTTAAAGATGAAAAGGTCTATCCGAAATCCGGCACGACCTCAGAACCAACCTTTGAACTGTCCTTTTCCTCTGCCAAAAAAGGCTTTGAGATTCTGACTGCAAAGAAATCTCAGGTTGCCTTTATGAAAGGTGTGCAGGAAAAAGACATTATTGCTTCAGGAGACCTCAGTAAGATTATGTGGTTTCAATCCATGACCGCGGCAATGAAACGTTAACAGACCCTAATAACCTATTGTTGGGTAAAGAGATTGCCGGTCTGCCATCTGGTTATGAAATCATCGTGTTTTATTGGTTGACAGCCTGAGGGCTGATCTCTATTATGCGCCGCATCGCTGAGATGTTGGACGGCGGTGGCAAGGCCCAGGTGGCGGAATTGGTAGACGCGCTAGCTTCAGGTGCTAGTGTCCGAAAGGGCGTGGAAGTTCGAGTCTTCTCCTGGGCACCAAATCAAATCAATGATTACCTTGCACATTGTCCAAAACATAACGCTTTGCCCAGGTGGCGGAATTGGTAGACGCGCTAGCTTCAGGTGCTAGTGTCCGAAAGGGCGTGGAAGTTCGAGTCTTCTCCTGGGCACCAATTCGACAAAAAAGCCAGACGGAAACGTCTGGCTTTTTTGTATCTAAAAAATTAACGGCAATCGTCGTAAATAACACCATCACACAATCCTTCTTTAATTCTCGCTGTTTGAAAACCTTAAGTAAAAGACGACTGTCATATATGGCGAATATCTCACAAATATTGTGGGGTTTTCCTGACTATCCGTGACAGGGATCACATTGCATAATGGTAACCGTCAGCTGAGACAGGAAGTCTCAAAGGCCACGGAGGCAGACAGCTGACGTATTATCAAGGATGACACCAGGCAGGAAGCCACAGGACAGGATGTCCAAATCTCTTTCAGGAAGAAAGGCAATGATCAGGCAGGAAGCCTGATTTCGCTTTCCTGCTATTTTAACCATTCCCCCCCCCCTTATTTAGTCCCGGACTTTTTCAGCCGATACACTGGCTACTTGGAATCTGGGGTGGCTTATGCTTTCGGAATCAAATAAACGTTATCTGTGCTGGTGGCTGGCGGCTGTTATGCTGTTCATTCTTCTTGGCTCGTTGTCATTGAGTTTTGAAATTTATCAGCGCTTTCCCGCTATTGGATTTATTGGTTATCCAGTGTTGTTACTGCTGCTGCTGACAGCACTGTCAAAAGCGCGGGAGAAGTGGCATTACATCACGATTGGTGCAACGCTGATTATTTTTGGTGCGATTGCCTCATTGGATATAGTGCTTTCCAGAGAGAGTATTATCCAGGCGCTGATTGAGATGGACAGTGCCGTGGTGCAAGAGCTTTTGCCTAATCCTGAGCGATCAGAAAGCTATGTGAATGTGCTAGTTATTCTGCTGAACGTTTTTACTAGCAGCGTGGCAGGCAATGCGCTGTTCTATGGACTGAATTCCAGAAACTTTGATAAAGAACGAGCAACTGACTTCTAATCAGTGGGTTCTGGCAAGCGGATTAGAGGTTCTCAAGACGTTGTATGAATTACCTTAATAATTGAAGTTGACAAAAGCGTCCGGTGTAAATATTATTCACCTCGTTCCTTGCCGGTATAGCTCAGTTGGTAGAGCAACTGACTTGTAATCAGTGGGTCCCGAGTTCGACTCTTGGTGCCGGCACCATATACAGCAAAGCCCGTAGCGTTAGTAAGCACTACGGGCTTTTTGCTATCTACAGTTTTAGTCCCCGCACTAGTCCCCGTTTCATTTTTGATAGGATATCACTCTGCCAGCATAACTCTTGTTTCTGCTCCCATCGATGATCTCGCTGCCTTGATCTAGCAAGAAAGCAAACAGTTGCTAGTAACTTCTCAATAAGTGCTGCTGGGAGCAGCTTAAACTCATACAAAGCCCTGGTGCATGTTTAGCGTGTGCCAAGTGCTGCAGAGAATTAGTACCTTCATTCCCCGGTAGTTTTTGAGAAGGTGCAGTTGCTGTTTAGTCGGACGGCATGCGTGTTTGTAACTGCGAAAGGAGTAAAGCCAAACCGATGCAGTAGGGCCGCCACACCACTGGTTGCAGTCAAATACCCACCTTAGCACTCCATTCAATAAAGGTGATTAAAATAACTATCTGTAAAATAAATAAGGAATTAGTTTTCACAAGCTGCTAACAGCTAATGCACAGCATATAAACAAGTTATCCACAAGTCAGGGATGATGTTTCGCGGAGGAGGATGGTCTTTCGTAATGAATGCTCTGCATGTCTTGATTTTAGTGGCCTGTAGCGATCCACTATATAAACAATAATAATCTATTAACAATAGATGATTATTAACTTGTATTTAAGCTTAGGGAATTTTGATTTGCGATTACCCGCTCGCCAACACCTAATGATTAGCTTGGCAACAGACCAGTGAAATTTACGTCACAGCACGCTAGAACGAGCATTGGTTAGGACTCCCTGTTTTCGGGGTTTTACCTAGTGCTTACGTTTAAACTGTAGACGTCAGTTCCTGAATATTTAAGGCTAAACCAAAACTCACTTGAAACCATCGGTTTTATTTTGGTTTTGGCTTAACCGGTTTTCTGAGCACCTCTTCCTCCTCGTCAAGAGACGTCTTGGTATGGAGTCTGTCGGCTAACTCGACTGGTTTTTGGTTAATCTGCACGCAGAAGGCTTTGACATTCTTCACCAGTTCATCTTGGGTGCTATGACAATAATGATAA
>NZ_LUTV01000004.1:6311-7331 GCF_001646945.1 Endozoicomonas ascidiicola | reverse complement strand
GTCTCTTGACGAGGAGGAAGAGGTGCTCAGAAAACCGGTTAAGCCAAAACCAAAATAAAACCGATGGTTTCAAGTGAGTTTTGGTTTAAACCAAATATACGCTCTTTTTTCAAAGGAACTTTGATCTGTACAAGGGGTCAAAGGGCTTTTACTAGCGAATAATACCAATTCTGTTTTTAAATTATGGGCTGCGCAGTTATTTTGACCGACTGGGTTTGTGTTGAAGTTCCTCGCCATAGCTACGGCTATGACTCGTCTCTTCGCCTTGCCCAGTCGCCCAAAATAACTTGCTCGTTCCAAAATTTAAAAATGCCATTGGTATAAGTAGGATTTAGGGCAGCAATGAATATAACATCATCAGTAAATAATATCGCTGTAATGGGTGGGGAACCCAATCAGCCAACTTTTGTAAATGCCGAACCCGGTCAGGCTTTTCAATTATCTGTGGCCACTCGGCAAAACATAAAGAAAGAGTTTGAAGGGCTTTTAACTCGCTGCTCGGATGGTCAGGATCTGGATAGCCGATCGCCTGAGGTGTCAGAATTTATTAAGCAACATATGACGGAAATCCAGGAGGTCGTTAAGTGCTATACACAGGAAAAGGGGTCTCATAATTGCCTGTCGGATAAAGATTGTACCATAAAACGGCCGATAAGCCCCTCTGGAGTGGATCATGTTAAGCTGAGCTTTAACGACAATGGGTACTGCATTCATTTAACTGATGAAGCGAGAGAGCATGAATTTTATAAAAGCTTGTTTGCTGAGGAAGGCGTAAAGATTCTGGACGTAGCCTCTGGGTTCGGTTCCATAGCGAGTCATCTTTTGAATAAAAATAATACACTTACTATCAACGATATAAGTAGTTGATCATTTGAAATCATATAAACTGACTAACCGATCAATCAGTTAATCCATTACGAGCCGACTCAGGAATTTTGAACTACTGTTTCCTCATAGTTTCCACCTGTACGATCATCATGAAATCGGTTTCCAACATAACTGATCCAGCTATCATCACTA
>NZ_LUTV01000004.1:0-1466 GCF_001646945.1 Endozoicomonas ascidiicola | reverse complement strand
TCAGGAAACAGGTGTCGCCAATGTTGAGCAAAATACTTCCAGATATGCTTATCAGCATGATGTCCAAGCCATTCACCGGTGACCTCCATGGTGATCACTTCACTATCTGAAAGCTTTGGTGGATAACCGCGGCTTCTCAGAGGTAATGGAACGAGTTCTTTGATTAAATCGTCGATCAGGCAGAAGACAGTAGTGATAAACTGTTCAACGGGCATGGCTGGTTTCCTCCTTTGTATCCACTGTTTTTAATAGCAGAAAAGTAGGTCAGTCATGCCTTTTTCAGGTCAGTTTAAAAGTCGAACATCGCGTTATCCTTCCAAACTTTCTCGTAATTTGCTCGAAATATAGTAGCTATCTGGAACCGTGTCCGGCTGACTGGTTTGGAATGTGCTCAGTACCGAGATATAGGCTTCACCCAGTGCAACGGTAATGGCACTTGCTGTGGCAGCTGAGATGATGCCGCCGCTGGCAGTGCCTTCTCGATGGATCAGTTTCAGCACATTGGTAAGAATATCCTTTTCACGGAATATCGGTGTTTCTCCTTGAATGGCGGACGACACCAGTGAGGATATATCGGTTTTAGCCAGCTTCATGCCAAAGATGGAGCGGATGCCGGCAATCATGCCTATCTGGATTGGAGCAAGAACGCCAGCATCTGAGAGTGGGATGGGCTTTTTGCCGACCGCCGCTACGGTTGCTTTAGCTGCCGCAAGAACGATTTTTACAGATTTTTTGTAGTGCAGGTTTGCCTTTTGGGCTGCAGCAAGGGCTCTATGTTTCCCTTCAGGTATCACTTCTGAAGACAAACTGATCAGTGCTTCGAGCCCCATTGGCGGAAGCTGGTAGCCGTCATCCAGGCTCTCTTCCAAAGCGCGAACTCTGGCGAACCTTCGGCTTTTCGTCATCAGGCTCTCGACGGTTGCTTTGAAGCCATTGTCTGAACGGGCTTTTGTGATGACGGTAATCACCGGCATATATTTGGATAACATATCATGGAGATTGATTTCGGCGTCTTCAATGCGTCTGCCATCTTCTTGAATACAAATCCAGGCTAAATGAATGTGTCGTCTTTCGTCTTTGTCACTGCATCGATGTGAAACAATGCGCTCAAGATCACCGAGGGTGTCGGAAAATTCGGTCATTTCCAGCCCTCGGGTATCAAAGATGGACAATGGAAAGCCTTCTTTAACTATTTCCACTGTGTTGCGTGTGACGGGCTTTCCCTGACCGGTTTCAGCAAAATCAGACTGGAATACGGAATTGATAAGTGTACTTTTGCCGACGCCAGATCGCCCGGCAATAAGAATATTGACGTGGCCTTGATCTTTAGTTGCGTACTCTAGTGTAGTGAGCTGCATTTAATACAACATAAATAATCTCGCTGTGCCATTATAGGTAAGAGCATCTAAGGACGGATACTATCTATGAGAGTCGCAGCCAAGATAAGCCTGAGTGAACAGGAACAA
>NZ_LUTV01000030.1 GCF_001646945.1 Endozoicomonas ascidiicola | reverse complement strand
TTATAATAAAATGTTGGTTCTATATCTTCTAAAGGTACCAACTCATCGTGAGTTACAGGCAGGTCAAAATAGTCTGAATTATTTGGAGTATGACGGCTTGGGAATATGGATTCTACCGAAGAGCATTGGGTAAAGCCATACGACAAGTCATAGGTGTTTTCATCAGCGTGCGACAGGTTGAAGTAATCTGCTGATTCTGCCTCTTGTATTTGCACTGACCTTCCAAACATGCTCGGTTGTATAGTTGAATTTCGGCTCGGTATTTCGCATTCCTTAATGCTGCAACCGTTGGAGCCTAGAGTAAAGTGTATGTTGTCCATCATGATAACCCACACTATAAATGATTTATTGGCAGCTCTTTGCTTAATATGATGTGCTTATATAGCTTTCCATCTGTTACAAGTCGCGTGACTACAGGTAGGGAGTCCAACACAGAGACTTTGCAAATCTCAGGAGCTAGCAGGAAATCTAGTTCAATTATGGAAAACAGTGAGTTTTCAGTGACAGAAACTGTTGGCTTGGTGCAATGTTGCCAGTAGTTTCGCTTCAGGTCTTCATCACAGTTTAACCATTTTACGGGCGTGCGCAGCTAACAAAAAAATCGAGTTCGTTCCGCTGCGCTCCACCGGACGCGCCGCACATTTTGGCGTTAGCTGCTCATTTTTTGCTCTGATTCAAAACTGCAGCTGAAGCATTTTTAGCTGCAATTTTTGCCTGTTCTCTATCGCCTGTTCTTGATAGAACATCATGATAAGCCTTCTGGTAAGCCTTCTGGTTAGTCTTATATTTCTCTGATTGTCGGTAAGCCTTACATTTCTCTGATTGTCGGTAAGCCTTCTGGTACGCCTTATATTTCACTGATTGTTGGTAAGCCTTCTGGGAAGCCTTCTGGGAAGCCTTCTGGTAAGCCTTCTGGTAAGCCTTATAYTTCTGTCGGTAAGCAGTCCAAGAGTCTTTTCGACTCTTGGACTGCTTGGTGACATTTAAAGGGCAAGGGGATTCCCCTGCAGCTTCTTCCTTAGTTTGTTGTTTAGCGTGCTCATGTGTAGGCTTTACTATCGCTACTGGTCTATATGCAGTATTGCTGATGCGTACATCAATCGGGAGGGGGGGAGTTRACCGAGGATATTCTACAACGTCTGAATATACGGAATAACTTTCTGGGAAAAGCGTAGATTTCGTGTGTGAAGCAGTGTTTGATTCTGCTTCATTTTCGTTATAATAAAATGTTGGTTCTATATCTTCTAAAGGTACAAACTCATCGTGAGTTACAGGGAGGTCAAAATAGTCTGGATTATTTGGAGTCTGACAGCTAGGGAATATGGATTCGACTGAAGAATATTGGGTCAAGCCACACGACAAGTCATGGGTGTTTTCATTGGCGTGCGACAGGTTGAAGTAATCTGCTGATTCTGCCTCTTGTATTTGCACTGACCTTCCGAACATACTCGGTTGTATAGTTGAATTTCCGCTCGGCATTTCACATTCTTTAATGCTGCAACCGTTGGAGCCTAGAGTAAAGTGTATGTTGTCCATCATGATAACCAACACTATAAATGATTTATTGACAGCTCTTTGCTTAATATGAAGTGCTTATATAGCTTTCCATCTGTTACAAGTCGCGTGACTACAGGTAGGGAGTCCAACACAGAGACTTTGCAAATCTGAGGAGCTAGCAGGAAAT
>NZ_LUTV01000029.1 GCF_001646945.1 Endozoicomonas ascidiicola | reverse complement strand
ACGCCACAGTATAACCATTTTACGGGCGTGCGCAGCTAACAAAAAATTCCAGCGGACTCCGCTACGCTGCGCCGCTGAATTTGGCGTTAGCTGCTTAAATCAAGTTCACGTAGTAAATTTGAGAGTTCATTATTACAGAGAGATTTAGTTAAGGAGGCGCAAAAGCACCTCCGGATTTTACACTTGGTCGTTCGGGTGTGCCCATATCAGAGGGGTGGAATAGGGGCCAGTTATGCTTGAAGTTGATTTTCCTACGCCATCGAGGGCTTTAGGCGTGAGTTCACGAGCAAACCAATTTTCCAGAGGGGCCAGGGTTTTTACAGGAGGCAGAACCTGATGAGGCGTATTGTACCGTTTGGCATAGTGGTGTATCTCTCCCATTATAAAAATAACGTCAGCGTCCAGCTCYTTCTCAGCTGCATCCATAAGCCGAGTGGCGTAGCCCTTTCTTTGATACTCGGGGAGTACTGCCAGTGGAGCTAATACATAGCACTTGAGGTGAGGTGCTGCGTCCACGGTTATAGGCGTGTAGCATGCGTGTGCCACACCCTCATACACGATAGAGTAGCTCCCGTCTGCAATCATGTCATCGGCTAAATCAGCGTAAAGCTTTGCGTGTCGTTCATCATAAAGACCTCCAGCGGCAGCGAAAGTTTCGTATTGGATTTGGTATGGTGTTTTCATTTCAATAAGCTCTTTATTTACAGTATTCATATGAGGGTTTTTCTTAAAAACCAAGAAGTGACAAATATTTTTTGATGAATCGGTTTTTGATTTCTTTCAGTGGATAATCATCTTTAGCGAACAAATAATTCAAAGCGATACCGTCTATCTCAGCGATTAGCATATGGCTATCAACAATACAGTCAGCCGAGGGTATTTCTGATAAGATTGACTGGAAGCCCACCATCATCAACTGGTATCTCTCCTCAATTAAATCCTTCACAACCTCCCGCATAGAAGGCTGACTCAGAACCTGAAAGTCGAATTGATAATACAGCTTCTGTTCTGGAGAGGTCATCGACAAAAAGATCTGCTCCAGATAATTAACCATTCTTTCTTTAGCAGGCAGCCCATCATTAATGGCATTAGCACTATCGCCAACGTCATTAATGATTTCAGCCATGCGGATGAATACCTCTCTGAGTAATTCATCCTTATTTTTAAAATGGTGAAAGACCGCGCCTTTAGATGCTTTTGCAAGTTCGCAAATAGCTGCAATAGAGGTTTTCTCATAGCCCTGTGTTGTAAAGAGTTCTATGGCTGCTTGAATAATTTGCTGCTTTTTGTCCATCAGATCCACCTGTGCAGACCAACCAGTCGGTTTGTGAGAGTRCCTTATTCCAAATGATCTTTATTTACAAGCTAAATTTCACAACGAGTGGACTTGCTGTGGGATTCGTGACAATAGCAAAGAGCATCATAGCTTCCACAGCAGCTAACAAAAAAATCGTGTGCGTTCGCTTCGCTCACCGGACGCCGCCTGCGGCGGCGCCGCACATTTTGGCGTTATCTGCTGTGTTTCTACCAGAATTACAAAACTGAGAGTTTTTTAGCGTTGGTAGTTTTTTTGTCCTGTTTCTGTCGAAAAGTTCAGAAGAAATCAGTAAGCTACGTTGTGCAAGCTGGCGTGAGAGTTTGGTCGTTTATTCCTTCTTTTATGCCAGCGTAAAAATCGCCGTTTGCTGTTTGTTTTTCCCAAGCTGGCAGGCGGTAGCGTACCAATTTCCTTTTGTCACGCCAGCACAGAGATCAGTTTCCATTCCATTTTTTCTGTCGGTCAGTTGGTGGGGAAGGGTGCAGGTTTTCTGTAGCGTGCAAAGTGTCAGGTTTWATGCAGGCCAGGAAGTTACATTGTCGTAAACATTAAGTATGTCAAACCTTCTGGCTCAAACTGTTTCGAGGTATTTTGGTTCTGCGTGGTTTTCAGCACCGTTCAAAATTTCTGGTTGTAAATCTTCTGGTTTTTACTTTGTCGCCAGTCGTACTTGCTTCAGGTTT
>NZ_LUTV01000028.1 GCF_001646945.1 Endozoicomonas ascidiicola | reverse complement strand
GGCGTTAGCTGCTGTGTTTCTACCAGAATTGCAAAACTGAGAGTTTTTTAGCGTTGGAAGTTTTTTGGTCTGTTCTATCGAAAAGTTAATAAGAAATCGATAAGCTTCGTTTTGCAAGCTGGCGTGAGAGTTTTGTCGTTAATTCCTTCTTTTATGCCAGCGTCAAAATCGTAGTTTGCTGTTTTTTTTCCCAAGCTGGCAGGCGGTAGCGTACTAGTTTCCTTTTGCCGCGCCAGCGCAGTGATCGTTTTCCTTTCCATCTTTTTGGACGGAGAGTTGGTGGGGAAGGGAGCAGGTTTTCTGTAGCGTAAAAATTTTCAGGTCTATCGCAGGCCAGGAAGGTACATTGTCGTAAACTTCAAGTAGTCAAACCGTCTGGTTCAAACTGCTTCGAGAATTTTTTGGTCAGTGTGTTTTTCAGCAGCGTTCAAAACCTCTGGTTGTAAATCTTCTGTTTTTTACTTTGTCGCCAGTTGTACTTGCTTCAGGTTTACGTCACGCTTTAAGCATTTTACGGGCTTACGCAGCTAACAATAAAATCGTGTTTGTTCCGCTGCGCTCCACCGGACGCGCCTGAGGCGCGCCGCACATTTTGGCGTTAGCTGCTGTGTTTCTACCAGAATTACAAACCTGAGAGTTTTTCAACGCGACAGGTTTTGGCTCTAAACTATTGTACAGGCTGGCCATAAAGATTCGTATTTGCTGGTTCAATCTGTGCTGAGAGGTTGATGATCGAGTTTGTACAAGGCCAGCTTCTACATTGTCGTTTGCTTTTAGTTTTCAAACCTTCTGGTTCAAACTGGTTTGCGGCATTTTGGTTCAGTGCGGTTTTAAACAATGTTCTCAATCTTGAACAGAAAACAAAAAGGTTTTCCCTGTCGGAGAGTTTTTTACATTGTCGTTTGCTTGTAGTTTTTAAACCTTCTGGTTCAAACTGGGTTTCGGCATTTTTGTTCAGTGCAGTTTTCAGCAATGTTCTCAACCTTGAGCAGAAACCTGCGAGTTCTCATTTGCTGCAAGTCGTTTCGCTGCGGGTTTGGTGCAAAAAGCAGAGATTGTTCTGGCTTCCGCAGCTAACAATAAAATCGTGTTCGTGCTACGCACCGGACGCCAACGGCGCCGCACATTTTGGCGTTATGCGGAATAGTGGCCATGGAGAATAACAATTGAGTAATAAGTTTTTTGATCCTCATAAAAGTTTCTTGAGTTTAAAAATATTGTGGATCGTTATCAGTATCCACTTCAGTATTGCTTTACTAATTTCTTTGGCAATAATATTGAATCTAGAAAGTAAGCTAGATTTTTCTCACTCTGGATTTAATAATTTCTTATTAATATTTAAAGTACCACTCAGTATTCTAGCTTTAACCATTCCGATTATTGCTCTATTAGCTGCAAACCATCGCTCAGAACAAACAAAAGAACAAATGCGGCTTGCATCTCAACAGAATGATTTTTCAAATTACTTCAAGCATCTTGAAGAGTTTGAAAAATATTGCACACACATTTTTAATGTTAAATCTGCCAGGTTAAAGTCACCAAGAAAATATCATGACTTAGCTTTTCCGCTTTCAAAGAATGGAATATTCATAGCTTCAAAAAATTTCACTGAACAAGCTGATAAATTCATAGAAGAGTTTATTGATATCAGTGACAAATTAAAAGAAGGTGAAGTGGAGGAAAGAAATCAAACGTTAGCAGATCTTCAAAGGGTTCTTTCAAACTATAGTGAATTTTATCAAGTTACATCTTATGGCAGCGGAGGTGGTAGCAGAATAAATATAGGTGAAAACGGAATAACAATCCCTGACGGAAATATTAAAAATTTCCTCTATCAAATACATACGATTACCACTGTAATAAATAATTCACTATCATTTGACACAGCATATACCCCATCAGACACATTTAAAATGATTTTATCATTAAAACTATCAGTAATCCCAGATTGGAAAATTGAAAGTAAAACAAGATACAGTTTTAAGGCTGTGGTAAATTCCGCATAACAAAAAAATCGTGTTCGTGCTGCGCACCGGACGCCTACGGCGCCGCACATTTTGGCGTTAGCTGCTGTGTTTCTACCAGAGGTTGCAAACCTGAGAATTTGTTAGCGTTGCGAGCTTTTTTGTTCTTTTTCTGTCGAAAAGGTCAGAGGAAATCAGTAAGCTTCGTTGTGCAAGCTGGCGTGAGAGTTTTGTCGT
>NZ_LUTV01000027.1 GCF_001646945.1 Endozoicomonas ascidiicola | reverse complement strand
AAAAGTGATGCCTTCTAAAAATGGAAAGGTCACTTAATCCCTTTATTCATAGGATATTGCAAGGGTTTTTTACGGATGGATTGCAGGATTTAGGTTATAGGTTGCGCAGCTATTTTGACCGACTGGATCTGCGTTGAAGTTCCTCGGCATAGCTACTACCCATAGGGCATAAATACCCACAGGGCATAAATACCCACAGGGCATAAAGGCTATGACTCGTCTCTTTGCCTTTATGCTCTGTGGGTATTGCCCAGTCGCCCAAAATAACTTACTCGTTCCACAATTTAAAAACGTCATTGGTATTAGTCACAGGCTGAGATCATTTCCGTTTTCCGCAAAAGCACAAGCGGCGTTGGCTTTTACGATCAACGGAAAACGGAAATTTGACACACAACTAACCAATCCACTTTTTGCCTCAAAAGCGACATAAGACAAATCCTGCCAATCTTTAAACTGGTAACTTCTCAAAAAGTGCTGGGCGCTGCCAAAAATCGTGTAAAACAATAGTACATGATTATTGATTACCAAGGGCTACAGTAATTTGGTACTAACGTTGCCCAGCAGTTATTGAGAAGCTACTTAAACTGCTATCATTAATTATGCGGGAAGCATTGGAAGCATTAGGAGGACAACCTATCTCGGTCAGTCTCCTAGATAAAAAGTGAGCATTGTTCACCTTTTCTATTTTTAAACCAACCATCTGTACCGTTTATCAAGCAGTCTACCGGTTAACATGCGTGTTTTGTGAGTGGATATTATGGATAAAAACGCCGGCGATATTATTGGGTATATCAGCGAAGCCGAAGGAATGGTGCTGGTTACCAATGAAGAAGGGGAAATTCGTAACGCCTATGTTGGCGATCCGTTGTACCTGAATGAAACCATTATTAATCAATCCGAAGCAAACGTAACGATTGAACTGATTAATAATCAGATGTTCTATTTGGTCAACAATCAGCGAGTTGTTTTAGGCCCCTCTCTATTAACTGATCATTCATCCGAGCTACCCACCTCTGAGATTGAAACTGCATCAGATCAAAGTAAGCCTGTACCGGATGTTTCGAATAGGGAAAACAGCGAGCCACAAGCTCGAAAAGAATCAACCAGCCCCGATAATAATAAGCCTGCTGAAGACACGTATATTAAAGAAGTCGTTATCAATTACGATGGGCTAAATCACGAAAGCCAACCTGGAAATTCCAGTCAATCAGCAATTGCTACCGGCCCTGAAAACCATATCCCCGAAATCACTGAAGCACCGGAAGCGACTATCGCACTGAACCAGACAATAAAGATTCTGGACCAGTCGTTCGCCATTAACGAGAACAGCCTAGCTGACGGCTCCTTGATTGTGGGCACGGTATTCGCCAAAGACCCCGAGGGAGCTTCTATCATCTACCGGATTATATCCGGCAACGAAGATGAAAAGTTTGAAATTGATCCGGCAACTGGCGCCCTCAGCCTGGTCGGTGACCTGAACTACGAAGATCGACCAGATTACAACTTGGTTATTGAAGTTGAGGATTCAGGCACACTAAAGGAAACGGCAAGCATCGCCATCTCTGTCAATGAAATCAATGAAATCCCTGTGGCCGTCAATGATAGTGAAGACATCACTGAAAACGAACTGTTAACTATTAATGTCTTAGCTAATGATCAAGATGTAGATTTTACCGACACCCCCGACAACTTCAGTCTGGATGAAGCTTATATCACCGATCACAGTGGCTCTCCTATCACTGGCTTTGGCTCCGTCTCTATCCAAAACAACCAACTAGCTTTCGACCCTGGTAGTGATTTTGATTATCTGACCACTGGCGAAATAACCTCCATCGAAATCTACTACCAGATGAGTGACAACGGCGGACTGCAATCCGAGGCAGCAGTCACATTGAATATCACCGGTACCAATGATGCGCCAATCGTTGAAGCAGAAACCAAAGTGTACAGCACTCTTGAAGAGCTATTTGATGACATAGCTGGGGAACTGACTTCCACTCTATCGGATAATGGCAGCTTCACCATCGCCGACGTTGAGCTCTCGGATACTCAAAGCGTGACCTTTGCCAGTGCCAGTAGCGAATATCTGGGCAGTTTCAGTGTCACTGTAGGAGACAATACCACTGGGGATGGCTCCGGTCGTATCGATTGGGATTTCGAGGTTTCTGATAGTGATATCGACTACCTGGCCGCCGGTCAAACCCTTACCCAAACCTACACAGTCACTGTGTCCGACGGCGAAGGTAGTGAGGTAGATCAGGATATTGTCATCACCCTGACCGGTACTAACGATGTGCCTATTATTGAAGCCACCACGAATGTCATCGGTGATATCACAGAAATGGGCGACAATGATGTCGGTGAACTGACGTCTAC
>NZ_LUTV01000026.1 GCF_001646945.1 Endozoicomonas ascidiicola | reverse complement strand
CTGATTGACGGCTTTCCAATTGATGTCGCTGTAAGGACAAGAGCGCCCAGAAGCAAAGTCTTTAAAGGGGAGGCTGGCTACGGTTACTGTGCCTCAAAGAATAAGCATTTCTACGGATTTCAGGGACATCTACTGGTTGAAGCTCGCGGTATTCCCGTTGGATTTACGCTGACTGCCGCTAATATTGATGAGCGTGACGCTGCTTATGACATGATGGATATCATTGCCGGACTTTTGTTAGGTGACAAAGGGTATATACGACCAGAGTTCAAAGAAGACTGCCGGGGGTTAGGTATCGACCTACAGACACCACTAAGAAAAAACATGAAAGATGATAGACCAAAGTCGTTTGTGAAAGTAATCATGCGGGTACGACGGAGGATTGAAACAGTTATTGGCCAGCTGGCAGAACAATTTGAAATCGAAAGGTGCCGTTGTCGAGACAGGTGGCATATGACTTCGCGTATAGCCAGGAAGCTTTTGGCACACAATATGGGTTCATATCTGAATATCAGTGCAGGGAAAGCACCGATTCAGTTTGAAAGCCTGATTGCTGCTGCTTAAAAATCAGTGAAACTCCACTTTGGTACAGCTTTTAAAGTTTTAGTTGGACTTACTTCCATGCAAAGTTAAAAATCTGCAAGTCGAACATCGCGTATATGAGGTAATGAGATATTCATATCAATGAAAGTGGTATGGGTGGTTGAAATCATCGAGAAAACCCATAGGATAAGCCTACTATACAAAGGTAGAACGATAGATGAAAAAACTCGCTTCGCTGATGGCCATTCTCATGGCATTCAGCTTTGCTTTTACGCCCATTGACGCTGAAGCCAAGCGCTTTGGTGGCGGGAAAAGCATTGGTCGCTCATTTAAAACGGCACCAGCACCCAAAAAAGCACCGGCTCACCAGCAGAATCAGAGCAACAAGCAGCAGGCTGCACCGAATCAGAATTCCAGCCGTAAAGGCATGCTTGGTGGTGTGCTTGGCGGCCTTTTGGCGGGCGGCTTGATCGCTTCTCTGTTAGGTGGGGGTTTTGGTGGATTTGGTGGTATCCAGATGATGGATATTTTGATTATCGCTTTGTTGGCTTTCGTGCTGTTTAAGGTGTTCCGCAGTATGAACCGGGCAAAAGCCATGGCTGGGAATCATTCCAGCGCATCCTACGGTGAACAGCGTAGTCCCCATGATTCGCTTCAGGATATGTTCCGCAAGGAAACACCTGTTCAGCCCTCTCAGTCTGGTTTCGGTGATGCTCAGTTTGACAGTGCGCCAGCCGCGCAAACTGGCTTTGGCGCTTCTGATGTACCCATGAACGTACCGGCGGATTTCAATCTGAATGGGTTTCTTAATGGCGCCCGTGACCACTACCGTGGTCTTCAGGAAGCTTGGAATAAGAGCGACTTTACGACCATGGCTGAATATTTGTCACCTGAGTTGTTTGAACAGATGAAACCTGTTCGCAAACAGCTTCAGGGAGAGCAGCATACAGAAGTCATGTTTGTTGATGCTGAGATGGTGCGGGCTGATTATGACAGTCAGGTTGCCCAAATCAGCTTGCGCTTCACCGGTAAATATCGCGACATCGTAGAAGATGTGGAAGAAGATATTACCGATGTATGGCATCTGGAGCGTGATTTGACCCGTCAGGGTGCTCCGTGGTTGATTGTTGGTATAGAGTCGTAACATAAATGATCTTCAATAGCCTTCAGTATGAGCTGAAGGCTATTGAGTCCGGTGGATGGTTGTAAGTAGTTGACCCAATGAAACCATATTATCTGACTAAGTAGACAGTCACTCTGCAGCGTTGCAGCTGCGTTCACATAGCTACCACCCACAGGGCGTAAAGGCTATGCTCCCTATGCTACGCCTTGCATAGCAACTATCCATTCAGCCAGAAATATTCGATTTCATTTGCACAACTTAAGGTTTGAAAAGACTGCTGATTTCTAAGATTTCATTGTGTTTTACAGTAATGATTATTGCCTATTAGGTGTTATAAAATTGGAAATTAACTGACCAGGGTGGGAAACCATGACGCCAGTATAGATGGACAATAAATCCGCCCTGTTCTTTTTCTTTTCTGGATCTAGTTGATCCAGCTTGCGGTTAGTATCCAGTATTTGTTTTTCCAGAAAGCTTTTGCCGCGATTAAAAAGGATTAAATTTCTTGGAAGTTTGATACCGATGCCAATAGCCGTATTCATAATCGCATCAATTCTTTCCAGATCATTTTTTGATCCTTTCATAATCTCTGAATTTTTTTGAGTGAGCAGTCTCTGTGGCTAAGTTACCGTTAATGGTTGGAAGCACCAATGTTCAGCAATTTTGCTAACCAATCGGCCAGCAGTTAACTTATTTGCCGCTGTAAGTTCCCGTCTCCAGGCCAGATAATGGGGTAGGTAACGAGTAGCAA
>NZ_LUTV01000025.1 GCF_001646945.1 Endozoicomonas ascidiicola | reverse complement strand
CCCTGAAGCTTCAAGGTAAAAGAAAATCCACCATTGATCTATACAGCAGGCCATTACGGCGAGTAGCAGCATTCTTTGACCGTTGCCCTGATAGACTCACGCCCGATGTAAGCGTTCAAACAGGGGGCAGACTCCCCCTATTTTTCGAGATCGGCTTTTAATGGATTTGCCCCGAATCTCTCTTTCCAGAGTCGTGGTATCAGCTCCCTGATATCGCGGGCAGGATGAAGGCTGATACGCTGCAGTACGTCTACGAGATATTTATAAGGGTCGATACCCGCCAGCAGGCAACTAGTGATCAGGGTCTGGAATACAGCAACATTATCCGCTCCTTCTTCTGTCCAGCAGAACATCCAGTTCTTTCTTCCCATGGGGATGCAACGAAGGCCTCGCTCGAGATGGTTCGTATCAATGGCAACGGTTGGATCGTGCAGATAGACCTGCAGTTCTTTTTCCCGGTTATACACATAACCAAGGGCTTTGCTCAGCGGATTGCTGGGCACCAGATCCAGTCGGCGTAGTTGTTCACGATTCCACTCAAAGAATTGATCAACCAGGGGTTTGGCTTGTTGCTGGCGGTAATCACGCAATGCATTACCTTCAAGCTCAAGTCGACGAATGTCGTCTTCTACTTTATACAGCTCACCGATTTGTTTCAGTGCTTCTTTGGTAGCCTCGGGCTCTGCCTTTTCTGACTTAACAAAGTAACGTCGACTGTGGGTCCAGCACTCGGCATGGATGATTTTGGGATATTTCTTACAAAGACTGTCGTATCCGGGATAACCATCTGTCAGCAATACGCCTTCAAAGTCTTGCAGATAAGGCTCAACGACATCGCAGGAACGGCTGGCCGAGTAGATAAAGGCCATTTCATCCTGATCACCATAAAAGCACCAGAAGTAACCCTTTTTCATTTTGCCTTTGGATTTCAGCCCGGCTTTTGCAGGTGTTTCGTCCAGTGCCAGAGTGTGACTTTCCAGGCAGCTATTGAGTGACTCTTTGGCAATCGGCTCTAATAGCTGGGCAGCGCGCTGTTCCAACTGTGTCAGTGTGCCTCGACTGACAGTAATACCGCTGGCTTCTAGTCTCTGGTGCTGGCGGTAAAGTGGCAGATGATAGCGATACTTCTCAACCAACATACCCGCGATAAAGCTCACATCCGCAAAGCTGCGGTCAAATAATCCGGACGGTGCCGGCGTGGTGCTCAGGGTCTGGTCCTGTTTGTGACGAACGACATCTCGCTGGTATTTCAGAACAACATAACTGCCCGGGCGCTGCGCAAGGCGATGGGTGTATTTATAATCAATGACTTCATACTGGTCGGCGTTCTCACCTTGCAGTTCGGGCGCCGGAATGTGAATCAGTTCAACGGGGACTTCATCGGTAAAGCGCAACCCCTGATCCGTCACACAGTCATCATTGCGCTGCTTTTTCCTGCGCTTATAGGTGATCGTTTCTGTTTCAGACTGCTCCGGAGATTCAATATTTTTGAGGATTTCACCCAGCGCCAGTTGATCGGGGTTTTCGATCAAGCGTTTTTCAGATTTTTCACCAAACACCTGTTGTTTAAACCAGGCCAGTTGGTGTTTGAGGGATTCAATTTCTTGTTTTAACAACTTAGTAGTGGATTTTTGCTCCTGCAAAAGCACCTGCGACTGCTGTAGCAGCTGCAGGTGCGAGATTTGATTGGCAGGAATCGGTAAATTCATAGGTTTTGACTGTAGACCCTAATCAGGCACTTTGCTGGTCGAGACATCCGGTTTTTCGTAACGTTTGTGGTAACGGATGGACCGGGTATCAATGCCTTCTATGATCAGCTTAAGGTCTGTCAGTGCAAGCAGTTGTTTAACCGCCTGAGAAGCACGGGCATGAAACTGTCCCTGTTCAAGGCGCTTGCTCCAGATGCAATAACCACCGCGCTCAAAATACAATACTTTGCACTGGTTCCTGCGACGATTGAAAAAGACAAACAATTGCCCACTCAATGGATCTTCTTCAAGCGTGTTTTTTGCCAGAGCGACGAGGCCGTTGTATGACTTGCGCATGTCCGTGGGGTGGTTATACAACCAGACCCGCACCTGTGATTCCGGAAAAAACATGATTAGCGTCGCATACGCAGAATGACACCACCGGGCAGATCGAGCTCGATTTCCCAGGGAACCTGTTCGGGTGCATGGCTATGACCGTTCGTTTGAACTTCGATCCAGTCAGATTCAGGTAATAGTGGCTGCTCCGGTCTCCCGGCTATTGGTTTGAGTTTTCGTTTCCATAATGTAAACGTCGACAAACAGATGTTGTGCAACTCACAAAATGCTTTCTGCGTAATGCCACTGTCACGTTGCTGGTCAATAAGCTCCTGCCATTGACTGGTAGTTCGACGACCTGACTGGTGAGGATCTTGATTCACGGTTTGCTCCTGTTTTTGCAACAGGGAATAGCGTGGCAGTCAGGTGGAGAGTTTTGAAGACGTCTTTAAATAAGCGCTTACCGCCCGATGACTTAAAAACCTACTTTGCTGCATTGGTAGAGAGTCATTCCTGGAGCACAGTCAAAACTGATCGTAACGGACTGCAATTTTTCTGGAAGCATGTTCTGGGTAAACATTGGGACTT
>NZ_LUTV01000024.1 GCF_001646945.1 Endozoicomonas ascidiicola | reverse complement strand
GCCAAAATACCGGTGGTGATCAGTATAATGACATCCGACAGCTGAAACGTTGCATTGGCACCTCGTTCAATGTTGATCCGCTTGTCCAGTACGCCAGACAAACCGAAACGGTTAAGAAAGCTGAACGCAGGGATCAGGCCTGCCTGACTGGTGATCGCTTTTTTAGCCTGAGTGAAGTGAACTTTCCGATGGTTTAACCGTGCTTTMGACTTCTTTTTTGTGCTCATGGAAAAAGTGATGCCTTCTAAAAATGGAAAGGTCACTTAATCCCTTTATTCATAGGATATTGCAAGGGTTTTTTACGGATGGATTGCAGGATTTAGGTTATAGGTTGCGCAGCTATTTTGACCGACTGGATCTGCGTTGAAGTTCCTCGGCATAGCTACTACCCATAGGGCATAAATACCCACAGGGCATAAATACCCACAGGGCATAAAGGCTATGACTCGTCTCTTTGCCTTTATGCTCTGTGGGTATTGCCCAGTCGCCCAAAATAACTTACTCGTTCCACAATTTAAAAACGTCATTGGTATTAGTCACAGGCTGAGATCATTTCCGTTTTCCGCAAAAGCACAAGCGGCGTTGGCTTTTACGATCAACGGAAAACGGAAATTTGACACACAACTAACCAATCCACTTTTTGCCTCAAAAGCGACATAAGACAAATCCTGCCAATCTTTAAACTGGTAACTTCTCAAAAAGTGCTGGGCGCTGCCAAAAATCGTGTAAAACAATAGTACATGATTATTGATTACCAAGGGCTACAGTAATTTGGTACTAACGTTGCCCAGCAGTTATTGAGAAGCTACTTAAACTGCTATCATTAATTATGCGGGAAGCATTGGAAGCATTAGGAGGACAACCTATCTCGGTCAGTCTCCTAGATAAAAAGTGAGCATTGTTCACCTTTTCTATTTTTAAACCAACCATCTGTACCGTTTATCAAGCAGTCTACCGGTTAACATGCGTGTTTTGTGAGTGGATATTATGGATAAAAACGCCGGCGATATTATTGGGTATATCAGCGAAGCCGAAGGAATGGTGCTGGTTACCAATGAAGAAGGGGAAATTCGTAACGCCTATGTTGGCGATCCGTTGTACCTGAATGAAACCATTATTAATCAATCCGAAGCAAACGTAACGATTGAACTGATTAATAATCAGATGTTCTATTTGGTCAACAATCAGCGAGTTGTTTTAGGCCCCTCTCTATTAACTGATCATTCATCCGAGCTACCCACCTCTGAGATTGAAACTGCATCAGATCAAAGTAAGCCTGTACCGGATGTTTCGAATAGGGAAAACAGCGAGCCACAAGCTCGAAAAGAATCAACCAGCCCCGATAATAATAAGCCTGCTGAAGACACGTATATTAAAGAAGTCGTTATCAATTACGATGGGCTAAATCACGAAAGCCAACCTGGAAATTCCAGTCAATCAGCAATTGCTACCGGCCCTGAAAACCATATCCCCGAAATCACTGAAGCACCGGAAGCGACTATCGCACTGAACCAGACAATAAAGATTCTGGACCAGTCGTTCGCCATTAACGAGAACAGCCTAGCTGACGGCTCCTTGATTGTGGGCACGGTATTCGCCAAAGACCCCGAGGGAGCTTCTATCATCTACCGGATTATATCCGGCAACGAAGATGAAAAGTTTGAAATTGATCCGGCAACTGGCGCCCTCAGCCTGGTCGGTGACCTGAACTACGAAGATCGACCAGATTACAACTTGGTTATTGAAGTTGAGGATTCAGGCACACTAAAGGAAACGGCAAGCATCGCCATCTCTGTCAATGAAATCAATGAAATCCCTGTGGCCGTCAATGATAGTGAAGACATCACTGAAAACGAACTGTTAACTATTAATGTCTTAGCTAATGATCAAGATGTAGATTTTACCGACACCCCCGACAACTTCAGTCTGGATGAAGCTTATATCACCGATCACAGTGGCTCTCCTATCACTGGCTTTGGCTCCGTCTCTATCCAAAACAACCAACTAGCTTTCGACCCTGGTAGTGATTTTGATTATCTGACCACTGGCGAAATAACCTCCATCGAAATCTACTACCAGATGAGTGACAACGGCGGACTGCAATCCGAGGCAGCAGTCACATTGAATATCACCGGTACCAATGATGCGCCAATCGTTGAAGCAGAAACCAAAGTGTACAGCACTCTTGAAGAGCTATTTGATGACATAGCTGGGGAACTGACTTCCACTCTATCGGATAATGGCAGCTTCACCATCGCCGACGTTGAGCTCTCGGATACTCAAAGCGTGACCTTTGCCAGTGCCAGTAGCGAATATCTGGGCAGTTTCAGTGTCACTGTAGGAGACAATACCACTGGGGATGGCTCCGGTCGTATCGATTGGGATTTCGAGGTTTCTGATAGTGATATCGACTACCTGGCCGCCGGTCAAACCCTTACCCAAACCTACACAGTCACTGTGTCCGACGGCGAAGGTAGTGAGGTAGATCAGGATATTGTCATCACCCTGACCGGTACTAACGATGTGCCTATTATTGAAGCCACCACGAATGTCATCGGTGATATCACAGAAATGGGCGACAATGATGTCGGTGAACTGACGTCTACTCTTTCCGACAGCGGCAGCTTTACCATCAGCGATGTTGACCACACGGACACACAGAGCCTGTCATACACAGCTGGTGCGGC
>NZ_LUTV01000023.1 GCF_001646945.1 Endozoicomonas ascidiicola | reverse complement strand
AACAACTAAGTAGACTCTAGATTTGGAGCGGGAAACGAGGTTCGCTCTTGTCACAAGAAAGTGCGACCTCAACCTTGGCAAGGTTGCGCTCTACCAACTGAGCTATTCCCGTAATGAAGCATTTAAAGACTACTTCAAGTCTAATTTGGAGCGGGAAACGAGGTTCGAACTCGCGACCTCAACCTTGGCAAGGTTGCGCTCTACCAACTGAGCTATTCCCGCAATGAAGATGGATTATAAAGGTTCTTCTAACCTTGTCTATAAGTGGCGTCCCCTAGGGGACTCGAACCCCTGTTACCGCCGTGAAAGGGCGGTGTCCTAGACCACTAGACGAAGGGGACGCAAAACCTTCTTCTTCAAACACCGAACCGGCATTTGAAGCTAGTAAATTTGGTGGAGCTAAGCGGGATCGAACCGCTGACCTCAACACTGCCAGTGTTGCGCTCTCCCAGCTGAGCTATAGCCCCAAAAGCTGTTTATCTCACTTCGGTTCGTGCTTTGCTGCCCCCGAAATGCAGGGCGAATAATATGGATGCCCCTCTATCCTGTCAAGCTTCACTTATAAAAAATATTCCTACAAATCCCGTAGTTATAAAGAAATACACTCTCTCAACTGACATTCTCTCGCCCATATAAAAGGCAACTCCTTCTCTAACTGGCACTCTTTCAGCATCCCAAAACCACAACGAAACGACATTTATCTTCTTTTTGAGCAAGAATCAGGTGGATTTGAAAGCCGACAACGTCATACTGAATCACAACACCGACAATTGTGAATACCGTCATGCATTTTTCAAACTTATTGCAGCTAATCTTACTGGCTGCCATCTGGGGCGGGTCATTCCTGTTGATGCGCGTCAGCGCTGTTTCTCTTAGCCCCGCCGCGATGATAGAAAGCAGAGTGTTGCTGGCGGCACTCTTTCTACTGCTTGTAGCCCAGCTACTTAAAAAGCAACTTCACTTACGACAGCACTGGAAACACTTTCTTATTCTCGGGCTATTTAATTCGGCTCTGCCATTTTTATTACTCGCCTGGTCAGCCAAAACGCTAACAGCCTCCATGCTATCAGTGCTCAACGCTACCTCTCCGATCTGGGGCATGTTGATTGGTCTTCTGTGCCGTCAGTCCACGATGACTGTTCGCTCAGTATTAGGTTTAGCCATTGGCATTACCGGTGTCACTGTCTTGGTGGGAATGGATAATGTACTCACACTGAAAGCCGCCCCTCTCGCCATTTTAACAGCGCTGGGTGCTGCAATGAGCTACGGCATTGCCAGCAATTATGCCCACAGCGCAAAAACGACAGTGTCATCCTTTGATAATGCACATGGCAGCATGTGGGCTGCCAGCTTGCTGATTTTACCCATCATTCCTTTTTCTCCAGCAAATACCGGTGTTACTACCCAGATCATTTCAGCGGTTATTCTGCTGGGTATACTGTGTACCGGTGTCGCTTATTTACTGTACTTCCGATTAATTGATGCTCTGGGTGCACCTTCCGCTCTCACAGTGACATTTCTAGTTCCCGTCTTTGGCATTCTCTGGGGGCATTATCTGTTAGGTGAGTCCATTGGCTGGCACACCATTGCTGGCGGCATGTTAGTACTCATTGGTACTGCACTGGTTACCGGATTTTCCATCAAAACGCTTTTTGGGCAATCCAGAATAGCCAAAGATTAATACGGGCTCGGTTCAAGTCCACTATCAATAAGCTAAGGAACAGAAAGGAAAATGGAAATAAAACATGGAAAGCGTGTCAGGTTGCCAAATCCCATGCACAAAAAAGCCGGCGATAAAACCGGCTTCTGATTTTTAAAGCCAATGGCATTAGAGTGCAGCGAACTCTTTCTCCAAACGCTTCCCTTCTTTCTTGGAAACACCACCCAGTACTTCCACTGCGTGTCGCAAACGAGCACGAGTCATATCCGGGCCGAGAATTTCCATGGATTCCATAACCGACCAGGAGTTTGGCGTTCCAGCAATGGCAACGAAGATTGGATGGTTAAAATCACCCAACTTAACGCCCATCGCCTGAGACAGACCTTTAATTTCCGCAAAAATCTGATCCCGCTGCCAGTGGCGCAACTGCTCCAGTTTCCACAGAGTAAACTGCAGCACTTTCTTAACGTCGCCAGCTTCCAGTTTTTTATGGGAAAAATCTTCTGCTGTCAGATTCAACATACCAGAGAACATAAATGATGCCATTGGCGCAAAATCGCTGAGACGCTCAACACGCTCTTTCGCCATGGGCAAAAACTTCATCATGTACTCACTGTTCAGTAGCCAGTGACGGAGACGATCAGCAAACTGTTCGGTGGTCAGGTTTTCACGAATCCAACTGGCATTTAGCCAGGACAGTTTTTCCTGATCGAAGATTGGGCCACCCAGAGACACACGTTTGATGTCAAAATCCGCCAGCATTTCTTCCAAACTGAACTTCTCTCTCTCGTCAGGCATGGACCAACCCATACGACCAAGATAGTTTAATAATGCTTCAGGCAAATACCCCATATCACGGTAGTAAGTGATGCAGGTTGGGTTTTTGCGTTTGGAGAGCTTGCTCTTGTCCGGGTTTCTCAACAGTGGCATATGGCATAGCACTGGCATTTCCCAGCCAAAGTATTCATACAACAACTGATGTTTAGGCGCTGAGTTGATCCACTCCTCACCACGGATAACGTGGGTGATTTCCATCAAGTGATCGTCAACAACATTCGCCAGATGATAGGTTGGCATACCGTCCGCTTTCACCAGAACTTGCATATCAACTTGAGACCAGTCGATTTCAATGGTGCCGCGAAGCAGGTCATCCACTTTGCAGACACCGTTTTCAGGAATCTTCATACGCACAACATGAGGCTCACCGGCATTAACGCGACGTTGCACCTCTTCTTCAGACAGGTGCAGGCAGTGACCGTCATAACCCGGTGTCTGCTTGTTTGCCATCTGCTCAGCACGCAATGCATCAAGACGTTCTGATGTGCAGAAACAACGGAAAGCGTGACCTTTATTCAACAGAACATGAGCATGTTCTGCATAGACTTCTCCGCGCTCACTTTGGCGATAAGGGCCGTGTGGACCGCCGACATCAGGCCCTTCATCCCAATCCAGCCCCAGCCAACGAAGGGAATCCAGAATCTGTTTTTCAGACTCTGGCGTACTGCGCGTCTGATCCGTATCTTCTATACGGAGAAGAAACTGACCACCCTGACTTTTCGCAAATGCGTAGTTAAACAAAGCGATGTAAGCAGTACCAACGTGAGGATCACCTGTTGGAGAGGGCGCAATCCGAGTGCGAACAGTCATGAGTCATATCTCTTGATCGCCCCGATATTTATAACGTCATGCACAGGGCGGAAAATAAAAACGGACATTATAATCTATTACTGACGACACCCGAAGATCATATTTGACGATGAGAGCTAATCATGAACAACTGCGCCTTCGTACGCAGAATGAGCACCCTCATCACGTTAAAAAGGGTGTCAAAACTCCAAACATCTCGCTCCCATGCTCTGAGGCTGTCGCAAAACTCCCGAAACCTCGTTCCCATGCTCCGAGGCTGTCGCAAAACCCCATACATCTCGTTCCCATGCTTTGCGTGGGAATACATACCCTCGAATTTTCAAAGGGTTAGAAGTATGGAAACCAGGGCTTTTGCGACAACCTCTAAACCTTCAGCCTTCTCTGCTGATACCCAACTTCGCCATAACCCAGCCAATGGTGGTTCCCTGAATCAGCAAGGAGAACAAAATAACACCCAGGGTCATTTCAATAATCATCTTTTTTTCGGGAATCGAGTCCGGAATAGAAAGCATTAACGCCACAGGCACAACCCCTCTTAATCCTCCCCAAAACATAACCTTCATGGAACCGCTGTCGATCTTTTCCTTGAGTGGTAATTGGTTACACAGCGGCAGCAGGAGATATACGACAGCCAAACGCGCCATCAGCACAGCAACAATGGCGATAACCAATGTTGAGTAATAGCTGCTGATGTGTTCGATATTTCTCAACAAAAAGTCTTCACTAAGCCCTAGCAACAGGAAAATAAAACTATTGGCTGAAAACGCCATAAATTCCCAAAAAGGCATTAGGTGGCGAAGCGTCATAAAATCTGCCATTGCGCGCCGCCCGTAACTGCGGGTGATAATCCCCGCCGCGATGACTGACATGACGCCCGAAGTGCCAAACACATGATCGGCAATGATAAAACTGGAAAACGCCAGAATGGTCGTCAGAGCAAAATGCACAAAAGGCATGCCTCTGGAGAGCCTCAGGGGAATCAACATAAGACCACCCAAGATCGCGCCTATGGCAATCCCACCAAAGAACACCCGTATGAACTCAATAATGGATGCGAAAACAGCATCGCCTGTCAGCCCTGTTCCCGCTTGAATAATGGACAGGACAATACCAAACATCACAATGGCGGTTGC
>NZ_LUTV01000022.1 GCF_001646945.1 Endozoicomonas ascidiicola | reverse complement strand
TGGCTTACAGTATCTGACGACGAAGTAACCATACATGGCGACTATGAATATGTCATGGGCTTTGGTGATCACTATCTGGCATCTCCATCGGTTACTATGCGTAGCGGTCGTCCTGAAATGGATATCGTTATGTCAGTAACTAATCTCGCCAGCGTTGATATGCCGCTGCAATACATGTGTCATACCAACTACGCTTACGTCCCTGGGGCTGAGTTTAAACAGAATATTGCAGAAGAAGCTATTAAGTTGAGGGAAACGATACCTGCACATGTGAAGCCTACAGAGCAGTGGCTTGCTTACAATGAACAATTGAAAACGAATCCGACCGCATTGAATACTCTGAATCAACCAGAAATGTACGATCCGGAAATTGTTTTCTTCATGGATGAGTTGCCAAAATACGCAGATGAAGCGCAGTTTGAAATGGTAGCACCTGATGGCACTACTTTTTTCTCTCGTTTTAATACCCACGAACTTCCTTATGCAACCCGCTGGATTTTGCACAATGGTGATCAAAAAGTAGCTGCTTTTGTTTTACCTGCCACTTGTCGTCCGGAAGGTCATATTGCCGCTAAGAATTCGGGTACGTTGATCAGTCTTGCTTCTGGTGCAACAAAATCATTCCGTATTACCACTGGGCTTTTGTAATTAAAGCCGATTTGATAAAACACTTAACTAGTAATCTGTAGACAATAAATGAACGAAATTAAGCATTACAGCCAGAAGGCATTGAGCCTGATTGATCTGACTTCTCTGAATGAAGATGATACTGATGAGGTGATCATTGCTCTTTGTCGAAAAGCAAAGACAGAAGTAGGGGCGACAGCTGCAGTTTGTGTCTATCCTCGTTTTGTAAAACTGGCTCGTCGAACACTCAATGAGCTGAATTTGTCTTCAGTTAAAGTAGCAACGGTGACCAATTTTCCTCATGGTAACCCGAATATAACGGTAGCGGTTGAGGAAACCCGTTCAGCGGTAGAGGCTGGTGCTGATGAAGTCGACGTAGTATTCCCGTATCGCTCATTGATGGAAGGGGATAAAGAGATAGGATATGAGTTAGTAAAGGCCTGCAAGTCAGTTTGTGGTGAGAAAGTCATACTCAAAGTGATTATTGAGTCAGGCGTTCTTGATGATCCTTCACTCATTAAAGCGGCCAGTGAGATTTCAATCCGAGCTGGTGCCGACTTTATAAAAACTTCGACGGGCAAAGTCAGTGTCAATGCCACCATTGAAGCTGCTGAGGTTATGTTAGCGGTTATTAAAGAAAGCCAACTGAACCATGTTGGCTTCAAAGCGGCGGGTGGCATCCGGACTGCTGAAGAGGCTATGACACATCTACAATTGGCAGAGAATATGATGGGTGCAGAGTGGATAGGCTCAGACCACTATCGCTTTGGTGCCAGTGGGTTGTTGGATAGCCTTGTGGCAACTATCACTGATTCAGATGCTAAATCTGATACAACCACCTATTAAACAAAATCAGTTCTGGCAGCTCATGATGAATTAGTTGATGACTGCCAGACTTAGAAAACAGCTATAACTTCAAACTCTCACCATTCAATACTTCTGTGACCCATAATGGCAGGGGTATTGTCAGGCATTCTACAAGAGTTGGTTACCAGCTGAATCAGTTCTTCGCATTGTTAGTCCAATGGCAATCAATAGTGCTGAGAGCTTATCAGGCTGGTAATTCCTGCTGGCAATATCAAGCGTTCAGAGTCTTTTACTCTGGCATCAATAACAAAGGGCGCAACCCATAGCCGAAGATTTTCACTGAACTCAAATGCTGATTCTATCGGTACCTGCAACTCTGCAGATTGGGGGTAGATCAAAATCATGTTGTGCCGGATCGCGAAAATCCGATTCGTCAAAGCTCTCCTGAGTGATGATTCCCTTGGCCACAATGCCACGAGGCTCTTGACCGACACGAATCAGATATACCGTGTCATCTATTTTCGGTTGTTGGCTATTACACGACCAGGTGATTTCATCGCCAATATTACAGGACTCATCTTCCCCAAAAATGAACAGGGTCGGATTCCATGTCAAAAGATATGCGCTCATTATCGTTGATGTAGCTCAGGCAAATAGGTAAAAATTTGAGGGTCAAAATTTGAGGGTCAGGTCTTTCTTCTTGCTTAAGAATCAAGACCCTCCGATTTTTTCGGCTTTTTCCCCAGCTTTCAATTTTAAATCACAGCTTCCATCAAATATCGACATCCACTGCAACTTCTGTTTTTTTAGCACTCGCCACAGCAGCATCATTAACCGTATGGATACAGCTTTTCGGGTCGTTTCTACGATGGTTTTTGCATCCCCAAAAATTGCCATACTTCCCTTTACGGTGAATCATTTCTGCTCCGCAAACACTGCACAATGGCCGTGTATGTGAGCAATCATCGTTAAGACATGCCTGAAAACCAGCAAACCGGTTCCGCGTCATAGGGCTGCCACACAGGTCACAACCCGTTTCCTGATGGTTGCACAGCGGGAAATGAGAACACGCAAAAGATGATTTGAATTTACCCTTTTTGGGTTTCAGAACTCCCGTAGTGCAACGCGCACAATTGATCTCTTCAAATAGCTTCTGCACAAAGGAAGTTTTAAATTCATTTCGTTCAATATCATAGTTATCTGCAATGAGTTCAGTAACAAATGGACTGACGTCGGTCATATCTGCCAATATATACACACGATGCTTGGCTCGTGTCAGTGCCACGTAGAATAAACGACGTTCTTCAGCAAATTCGAATGATTCAGCCTTGGGCAGTAAAGCTTCAAGAAGGGGGGGTGTTACTTTTTTTGAAGGAAATCCATGAATTCCTGTTGTCATTCCCATAATCACTACGTAATCCGCTTCCTTACCTTTGGATGCATGGAAAGTCTGACATTCAATCGTGATATCTGGGTATTTTTTATTTAATAGATTAACTTCAAGCTGGTCTGGTAACTGTTTCCAAAACCGAGCTAGAAGATATACTTTAGAAGGTTTTTTCACTCGTGAAACAATGGCATTTAATGACTGTTCCAGTGCACTGTTGGTGTCTTCATTCTCTGTAGCTCCATTGCTGCTTCGCATCAGTAAAGATATGGCAGGTTCATCTACTTGTGTAAATGAACGAATATCTTTTTCCAGTTGAACCGGATTTTGCATGACAAAGCGGGTTGCTACCTCACCAATGCGATTGTTAAATCGGAAGGTCAAGTCCAGATTTGTTTTTGCTGTTGGGCCAAAGTAATCCCTAAAATGAGTAGTTAAACTTACGTCAGCACCACTGAATCGATAAATCGCCTGCCAGTCATCGCCCACACAAAATACGGATGAGTTTTTATTTGAATCCCGTAATGCCAGCACCAGCCTGGCTCTTGGTTCAGAAATATCCTGAAATTCATCGACCATAATATAACGCCATGGTGAGATAAATCGCCCCTGCTTAAGGTAGGTCAGTGCTTTTGCAATCATATCCTCAAAATCGATTTCGCCACGAGCCTTCAGGTGCTGCTTATAGGCATCCAATATGGGTTCAAGTAGTTCAAGAGCCTTGGCCGTTTGTTTCGGGTTGGCCGAGTTAGAGATAATTTGCTGTGGTCCTTTGTTACCATCGCCCACATCGAAACAAGCAGATTTGTACAGGCTTAATAACTGACTAAATAATTTAGCCAGATTGGATATGTGCCCTATTTCTTTTAAAGTGTTGAGTAATTCCTCATCAGGCAGTGGCGAATACTTAATATCAAATATTTTCAGCGATTGTTCAAGCTCTGTGGCCAAGCGACCCTTTTTATGCTGATAGTAAAATAACTCTACGCAATCAGTTTCATACTTCTTGTGAGTATTTCGCTTCCATACCATCGACTTGCTATAGGCGTTCCTGTCAATATGTGGCGCCGTATTTCCTGCTTCGTCAGTGCCATAATATTCAATATAGATTTTATGTTCAGGCAAGTAAAAATCGGGTTCGTATTGACGATGATCAATGCTATTGACCGTGTGCTCATATCTGGTTTCATACTGGTATTCAATCCCATTGCGGAATAGCCAGTTAGCAATAGTGAGTTCACCAAAGCTCTTTACACGCTCCCCCTTAAGTGTTCGAATATTATTGTCATTCAGGTATTCGAAGTAATCTCCCTCCGTTTCAAAATCAAACGGATTTTTTTCAACGTAATAATGCTGACCAAAAAAAGTTAATATCTGGCTTCGATAGTTTTCGTTAAGCATTAAGGCTTCAAGAGTATTACTTACCCATTTGTCCTTGGCTAAATCGTCATTAACCCATGGTGATAAACTGGGTTTTGCTCCTTCAACGTCAGCAATGATTTTCAAGCCAAGGCCATGGAAAGTGCTTGCTTTAATCTCATCAGTGCCCAGTTTAAGCTTAATGCGCTCATCCATTTCCTGAGCGGCAATTTTCCCGTAAGCCAGTAGTAATATATCAGCTGAAACTGCTTGCTTACTTTTAACAAGGTAACCAGCCCGTCCAACCATTACGCTGGTTTTACCAGTGCCGGCGCCTGCCAGCAAAAGGTTGTTGTCATCATCTATTACACAAGCCCGACGTTGCTTATCGGTTAGTGGATTAGACTCTACATGTTCAAAGAAATTACGATATCGGGTCAATTCCGACTGGATATAGCCCTCACGGATGTGGCTTACATAAGGCTGATCCATATTGTACATATTGTGTAGTTTATCCAATGAAGCCCGGATGCTTTGCTCCAGATTCTCTCTTTCACTCCAGGGAAACCAGCAGTTATACATACTGCGAACTCTTGCAGGAATCAGTTCAAGATATGATTGACGTAAATATACCCGTTTCATTCCAGCTTCAACTTTTTCTACAAGATTATTTAACGGCTGAAAATGATGTGTGGCCCACAGTAGGTTAAGTTCATTTTTTACTTTGTAAAGGTTATATAGTTGGTTCAGTGAAGCTTGAGCTTCAGGATTTATGTTTACTTTCGCACACAAGGGAAACCAACGACGATATTCTTCACTTATACTGCCAATCATAAGTTGGCGGAGTACTATGGGGGAGTCTGCTTTTCTTGCAGCAGATTCAACTGTCATTTTTAGTTTATGTAAGCGATCCTGGTGATGTGTTGCCCACAATTGTGGTAGCGCATCGTTAACACAGTGAAGGCTGTACAGTCGATCTATTAGACCCATTACTTCTGTGCTTAGTTTTGTGTCTTTACACCATGGAAACCAACGATGATATTCATCACTTATTCTGGAAGCCATAACATGCTGGAATGATATCGGGGAGTCTGCTTGTATCGCAGCAGACTCAACTGCCTCTTCCAGCTCACTTAATCTGTTCCGATGATTCTCAGCCCAAAAAAAATTAAGTTCATTTTCAAAGTATGACTTAGCTGAATAACGAAGGAAGGGAATTCTATAGCTTCTTTTATTAGCGGTGAAACATAGTACAGAACCAGACAAGCGACTGGTAAATACCGGAGGTTTATCTAGCTGCCCCCAAGAATACCTGATTTCACCACCCTCCGTTTTAATACTGTCAGGGTTGATGATAATACCTGCAGGGCTTAGTTCTATCGCAATTTTTTTCTGCTTTAAAACATATCCAAGCCAATTGTAGCTAATTGGTTTCATTGATGATTTAACTGACAATATGGAGCCTGCTATCTATATGAGAGTATGGTTTCGAACTTGTTGATGGGTTTATGCATCGGAACTTTTAAGACTAATTTTGCAGTTCAGTTATTTTGAACTACAAAAACTGGAAACTGGGGATATATGTTTTTCACGGAATGATGAAATC
>NZ_LUTV01000021.1 GCF_001646945.1 Endozoicomonas ascidiicola | reverse complement strand
AAACAGAATATTGCAGAAGAAGCTATTAAGTTGAGGGAAACGATACCTGCACATGTGAAGCCTACAGAGCAGTGGCTTGCTTACAATGAACAATTGAAAACGAATCCGACCGCATTGAATACTCTGAATCAACCAGAAATGTACGATCCGGAAATTGTTTTCTTCATGGATGAGTTGCCAAAATACGCAGATGAAGCGCAGTTTGAAATGGTAGCACCTGATGGCACTACTTTTTTCTCTCGTTTTAATACCCACGAACTTCCTTATGCAACCCGCTGGATTTTGCACAATGGTGATCAAAAAGTAGCTGCTTTTGTTTTACCTGCCACTTGTCGTCCGGAAGGTCATATTGCCGCTAAGAATTCGGGTACGTTGATCAGTCTTGCTTCTGGTGCAACAAAATCATTCCGTATTACCACTGGGCTTTTGTAATTAAAGCCGATTTGATAAAACACTTAACTAGTAATCTGTAGACAATAAATGAACGAAATTAAGCATTACAGCCAGAAGGCATTGAGCCTGATTGATCTGACTTCTCTGAATGAAGATGATACTGATGAGGTGATCATTGCTCTTTGTCGAAAAGCAAAGACAGAAGTAGGGGCGACAGCTGCAGTTTGTGTCTATCCTCGTTTTGTAAAACTGGCTCGTCGAACACTCAATGAGCTGAATTTGTCTTCAGTTAAAGTAGCAACGGTGACCAATTTTCCTCATGGTAACCCGAATATAACGGTAGCGGTTGAGGAAACCCGTTCAGCGGTAGAGGCTGGTGCTGATGAAGTCGACGTAGTATTCCCGTATCGCTCATTGATGGAAGGGGATAAAGAGATAGGATATGAGTTAGTAAAGGCCTGCAAGTCAGTTTGTGGTGAGAAAGTCATACTCAAAGTGATTATTGAGTCAGGCGTTCTTGATGATCCTTCACTCATTAAAGCGGCCAGTGAGATTTCAATCCGAGCTGGTGCCGACTTTATAAAAACTTCGACGGGCAAAGTCAGTGTCAATGCCACCATTGAAGCTGCTGAGGTTATGTTAGCGGTTATTAAAGAAAGCCAACTGAACCATGTTGGCTTCAAAGCGGCGGGTGGCATCCGGACTGCTGAAGAGGCTATGACACATCTACAATTGGCAGAGAATATGATGGGTGCAGAGTGGATAGGCTCAGACCACTATCGCTTTGGTGCCAGTGGGTTGTTGGATAGCCTTGTGGCAACTATCACTGATTCAGATGCTAAATCTGATACAACCACCTATTAAACAAAATCAGTTCTGGCAGCTCATGATGAATTAGTTGATGACTGCCAGACTTAGAAAACAGCTATAACTTCAAACTCTCACCATTCAATACTTCTGTGACCCATAATGGCAGGGGTATTGTCAGGCATTCTACAAGAGTTGGTTACCAGCTGAATCAGTTCTTCGCATTGTTAGTCCAATGGCAATCAATAGTGCTGAGAGCTTATCAGGCTGGTAATTCCTGCTGGCAATATCAAGCGTTCAGAGTCTTTTACTCTGGCATCAATAACAAAGGGCGCAACCCATAGCCGAAGATTTTCACTGAACTCAAATGCTGATTCTATCGGTACCTGCAACTCTGCAGATTGGGGGTAGATCAAAATCATGTTGTGCCGGATCGCGAAAATCCGATTCGTCAAAGCTCTCCTGAGTGATGATTCCCTTGGCCACAATGCCACGAGGCTCTTGACCGACACGAATCAGATATACCGTGTCATCTATTTTCGGTTGTTGGCTATTACACGACCAGGTGATTTCATCGCCAATATTACAGGACTCATCTTCCCCAAAAATGAACAGGGTCGGATTCCATGTCAAAAGATATGCGCTCATTATCGTTGATGTAGCTCAGGCAAATAGGTAAAAATTTGAGGGTCAAAATTTGAGGGTCAGGTCTTTCTTCTTGCTTAAGAATCAAGACCCTCCGATTTTTTCGGCTTTTTCCCCAGCTTTCAATTTTAAATCACAGCTTCCATCAAATATCGACATCCACTGCAACTTCTGTTTTTTTAGCACTCGCCACAGCAGCATCATTAACCGTATGGATACAGCTTTTCGGGTCGTTTCTACGATGGTTTTTGCATCCCCAAAAATTGCCATACTTCCCTTTACGGTGAATCATTTCTGCTCCGCAAACACTGCACAATGGCCGTGTATGTGAGCAATCATCGTTAAGACATGCCTGAAAACCAGCAAACCGGTTCCGCGTCATAGGGCTGCCACACAGGTCACAACCCGTTTCCTGATGGTTGCACAGCGGGAAATGAGAACACGCAAAAGATGATTTGAATTTACCCTTTTTGGGTTTCAGAACTCCCGTAGTGCAACGCGCACAATTGATCTCTTCAAATAGCTTCTGCACAAAGGAAGTTTTAAATTCATTTCGTTCAATATCATAGTTATCTGCAATGAGTTCAGTAACAAATGGACTGACGTCGGTCATATCTGCCAATATATACACACGATGCTTGGCTCGTGTCAGTGCCACGTAGAATAAACGACGTTCTTCAGCAAATTCGAATGATTCAGCCTTGGGCAGTAAAGCTTCAAGAAGGGGGGGTGTTACTTTTTTTGAAGGAAATCCATGAATTCCTGTTGTCATTCCCATAATCACTACGTAATCCGCTTCCTTACCTTTGGATGCATGGAAAGTCTGACATTCAATCGTGATATCTGGGTATTTTTTATTTAATAGATTAACTTCAAGCTGGTCTGGTAACTGTTTCCAAAACCGAGCTAGAAGATATACTTTAGAAGGTTTTTTCACTCGTGAAACAATGGCATTTAATGACTGTTCCAGTGCACTGTTGGTGTCTTCATTCTCTGTAGCTCCATTGCTGCTTCGCATCAGTAAAGATATGGCAGGTTCATCTACTTGTGTAAATGAACGAATATCTTTTTCCAGTTGAACCGGATTTTGCATGACAAAGCGGGTTGCTACCTCACCAATGCGATTGTTAAATCGGAAGGTCAAGTCCAGATTTGTTTTTGCTGTTGGGCCAAAGTAATCCCTAAAATGAGTAGTTAAACTTACGTCAGCACCACTGAATCGATAAATCGCCTGCCAGTCATCGCCCACACAAAATACGGATGAGTTTTTATTTGAATCCCGTAATGCCAGCACCAGCCTGGCTCTTGGTTCAGAAATATCCTGAAATTCATCGACCATAATATAACGCCATGGTGAGATAAATCGCCCCTGCTTAAGGTAGGTCAGTGCTTTTGCAATCATATCCTCAAAATCGATTTCGCCACGAGCCTTCAGGTGCTGCTTATAGGCATCCAATATGGGTTCAAGTAGTTCAAGAGCCTTGGCCGTTTGTTTCGGGTTGGCCGAGTTAGAGATAATTTGCTGTGGTCCTTTGTTACCATCGCCCACATCGAAACAAGCAGATTTGTACAGGCTTAATAACTGACTAAATAATTTAGCCAGATTGGATATGTGCCCTATTTCTTTTAAAGTGTTGAGTAATTCCTCATCAGGCAGTGGCGAATACTTAATATCAAATATTTTCAGCGATTGTTCAAGCTCTGTGGCCAAGCGACCCTTTTTATGCTGATAGTAAAATAACTCTACGCAATCAGTTTCATACTTCTTGTGAGTATTTCGCTTCCATACCATCGACTTGCTATAGGCGTTCCTGTCAATATGTGGCGCCGTATTTCCTGCTTCGTCAGTGCCATAATATTCAATATAGATTTTATGTTCAGGCAAGTAAAAATCGGGTTCGTATTGACGATGATCAATGCTATTGACCGTGTGCTCATATCTGGTTTCATACTGGTATTCAATCCCATTGCGGAATAGCCAGTTAGCAATAGTGAGTTCACCAAAGCTCTTTACACGCTCCCCCTTAAGTGTTCGAATATTATTGTCATTCAGGTATTCGAAGTAATCTCCCTCCGTTTCAAAATCAAACGGATTTTTTTCAACGTAATAATGCTGACCAAAAAAAGTTAATATCTGGCTTCGATAGTTTTCGTTAAGCATTAAGGCTTCAAGAGTATTACTTACCCATTTGTCCTTGGCTAAATCGTCATTAACCCATGGTGATAAACTGGGTTTTGCTCCTTCAACGTCAGCAATGATTTTCAAGCCAAGGCCATGGAAAGTGCTTGCTTTAATCTCATCAGTGCCCAGTTTAAGCTTAATGCGCTCATCCATTTCCTGAGCGGCAATTTTCCCGTAAGCCAGTAGTAATATATCAGCTGAAACTGCTTGCTTACTTTTAACAAGGTAACCAGCCCGTCCAACCATTACGCTGGTTTTACCAGTGCCGGCGCCTGCCAGCAAAAGGTTGTTGTCATCATCTATTACACAAGCCCGACGTTGCTTATCGGTTAGTGGATTAGACTCTACATGTTCAAAGAAATTACGATATCGGGTCAATTCCGACTGGATATAGCCCTCACGGATGTGGCTTACATAAGGCTGATCCATATTGTACATATTGTGTAGTTTATCCAATGAAGCCCGGATGCTTTGCTCCAGATTCTCTCTTTCACTCCAGGGAAACCAGCAGTTATACATACTGCGAACTCTTGCAGGAATCAGTTCAAGATATGATTGACGTAAATATACCCGTTTCATTCCAGCTTCAACTTTTTCTACAAGATTATTTAACGGCTGAAAATGATGTGTGGCCCACAGTAGGTTAAGTTCATTTTTTACTTTGTAAAGGTTATATAGTTGGTTCAGTGAAGCTTGAGCTTCAGGATTTATGTTTACTTTCGCACACAAGGGAAACCAACGACGATATTCTTCACTTATACTGCCAATCATAAGTTGGCGGAGTACTATGGGGGAGTCTGCTTTTCTTGCAGCAGATTCAACTGTCATTTTTAGTTTATGTAAGCGATCCTGGTGATGTGTTGCCCACAATTGTGGTAGCGCATCGTTAACACAGTGAAGGCTGTACAGTCGATCTATTAGACCCATTACTTCTGTGCTTAGTTTTGTGTCTTTACACCATGGAAACCAACGATGATATTCATCACTTATTCTGGAAGCCATAACATGCTGGAATGATATCGGGGAGTCTGCTTGTATCGCAGCAGACTCAACTGCCTCTTCCAGCTCACTTAATCTGTTCCGATGATTCTCAGCCCAAAAAAAATTAAGTTCATTTTCAAAGTATGACTTAGCTGAATAACGAAGGAAGGGAATTCTATAGCTTCTTTTATTAGCGGTGAAACATAGTACAGAACCAGACAAGCGACTGGTAAATACCGGAGGTTTATCTAGCTGCCCCCAAGAATACCTGATTTCACCACCCTCCGTTTTAATACTGTCAGGGTTGATGATAATACCTGCAGGGCTTAGTTCTATCGCAATTTTTTTCTGCTTTAAAACATATCCAAGCCAATTGTAGCTAATTGGTTTCATTGATGATTTAACTGACAATATGGAGCCTGCTATCTATATGAGAGTATGGTTTCGAACTTGTTGATGGGTTTATGCATCGGAACTTTTAAGACTAATTTTGCAGTTCAGTTATTTTGAACTACAAAAACTGGAAACTGGGGATATATGTTTTTCACGGAATGATGAAATCRTAATTTTTATCGTGCAAATAAAAAGTACGCTACCGCCAGTCGAATTCCGTCTTCCACCTATATGAAAAGGTGTGATGTACGCATATATCGAAACAGCGAGTGTGGCTCTTGTTGCCAAAATGGAACAGGAAGCTGAGGTGCATAAAAGGTTCGATATCCTAGCAAGCAAAATCCGCTCATTATACTGTTTTAAATCACAGTTAAGATTGGACAACTACTGCTAAAGTACTGGCTGTGTGCCTATAGCATCATCTGTTTTTAACTAAGCCTAATCTTCATTATGACGCCGTTGGGCAGGGGCTTTTGGTCATGTGTAGAAAAGAGAAGAACTGAGGAGGTTGCCATTATCTTTTATTGGCGGCGCGGACATGGGACCAAATAGCTCAGAGTGGGATTTTGAGAAACCAATAATTGTACGCTTGTGAGGTGATTGAGGTAGTCGTGTATTTGCGAGGTGAGAAACAAGAAAAAAATTTTGCAAAAATGGTTTGCATGCGACACAACTCGTCGCAGGGGTGTTTTATGATGGGATTCTGAACCGGGAAAGTGTTGC
>NZ_LUTV01000003.1:776701-785709 GCF_001646945.1 Endozoicomonas ascidiicola | reverse complement strand
CGAGACAGGTTCGTCCATTTTACGTCGTGCCGCATCGGGTCCCCAGCAGTATGGTTACGGAGTATGGTGAGAAAGTTTTCAGTCAGCTGGGGACTTTTCTCAATCAGCGGTGTGCGTCCGCCCCTTTTTTTTCGCTGATGATCAGCGTTCAGATGTTCTGATTCCAGCTCAGCGATACCTCGACGAATCGTTTTCGGGTCACAAGCCAGTAACTGAGAAATGAATTCGATGCCACCATGCCCAAGCTTTATCGCTTCAATCGCAGCATAGCGACGACGATCCCTCTCGTTGAGTGACTGATAAAACCGAACCATTTGAACCTCTACTGTCGTCGAATAACTGCCCAAGATGACCTCCTGCACTCATGCGGAGCAATTATCGACGATTCCTGATCTCTTGAAAATAGGGAAGTTAATTGGGGACTATTCCTAAAGATGTCTGCAGGGAGTGCTCTTACCGCTCGAGGTGCAGTGGTTCAAAAAAGGAGGCGGGCAGAGTTATCCGTACGGATAAGTTCGAGGCCATACGCCAAGCCATGAACAAGAAAATGGAAACCACTGAAGCAAAGGCAATATACGCACATCGTAAAGTCATCGCTGAGCCACCGTTTGGTCAGATAAAAAATTCTGGTTTCAAGAGCTTTAGTCTGAGAGGTAAAGAGAAAGTAGCGGCAGAGTTTTCGCTGGTATGTTCGGCGCATAACATGAAAAAAATGGTAAAGTAGCATCAACGGGGTTAATCCGTCTTGATGATTTGAAAAAGGTTAAAAATGCAGCATAAATGCCTTAAAAAGGCCTGAATATGAGTAAAGTGGAAAATTAAGGTCTAAATGCTGATCATTATTTGAGCGCCTTCAGGTTGAGCTGGTTTTAGGAGAGCTAACCGGGCTATTCTCGGTCAGCCTCCTAGGGTAAATCAATCATCAAATAGTCAGAGCAGTGACTTTGAAGCTGGTTTTCATGGGGCGAAACTTTCGATTGATAAGAGGCCAAAAAACAGTGTCTAGCCCTGTTGATCATTCAAGATGCTCAAGTATTTCGGAACCATCTAATTGTGCTGAGGAATCAGGCAAGGCTGATTATTCAGGTTTTCTTAGCGATAACGCCAGGTCTCAAACACCTAAACAGGCCATTGAAGAGTCTGACTCGTTATCTTCATCACCGTAAAAGGGTATAATTTTGCTACTTACCCAAATGATGACCATCGTGCATGGCAGAAGTGCAAAAAGGTTTCCTGTTAAGCAGGCAAAGTGGCGATCGACGAAATCGGCCTGAGGTTCAGCTGTGGCTGGTAACGGATGATCAGCCAGTATGCCTTTATGTAGAAGATCAATCCCCGGTATTTTTTATTGAAACAGCCGCTTTATTTCAGGCTGAAAAATATCTTAATTCTGCTCAGATCTCTTTTACTTCACGTTCTGTCGCACTGACTGCATTCAACCATAAGCGAGTCACTGCGATTTATTTCAAATCCATTGATAGCAGTGTCCGTGCCCAGAAAATTCTCAGTTCTGAAGCATTACCCATTTACGAAGCAGATATACGGTTGCACGACCGTTATCTGATGGAACGCTTTACCTATGGATCTTTGACATTCACTGGTGAGCCGATTCAGAAACAGGGGTATATGGAGTACCGTAATGCCCGGCTAAGACCCGACGTTTTCAAGCCTAAATTTAAGGTGATGTCGTTGGATGTTGAATGCTCGGCCAAAGGTGAATTGTACTCTGTTGGCCTTCATGGTGATGAGCTGAATACTGTCATTATGGTGGGTCAGCAAGAGCAGGTGATCAGCGAAGACATCAATATTATCTGGGTGGATGATGAACAGACATTGCTTGAGTCACTTATCCAGCAGGTGGCGGATTATGATCCGGATATTTTCATTGGCTGGAATGTAATCAACTTTGACTTCCGTCTTCTGGTAAAACGGGCAAGTCTCCACAAAATGCCATTGTCATTGGGGCGTGGTAGTCAATCATGCAGTTGGCGGGAACGTGTTAATGAGCCAGGGCTGGGTTTTGTGACTACCCCGGGTCGAGTCGTTATTGATGGTATTGATGCCTTGAAGTCCGCGACCTGGCACTTTGATAGTTTCAGCCTTGAATCGGTTTCAAGAGCGCTTCTGGGTAAAGGCAAAGCGGTTGATGATGTTGATAACCGGCTGGAAGCCATTACCCATGATTTTCATCATAACAAGCAAAAACTGGCCAAATACAATCTGCAGGATTGTCGTTTAGTCAGTGAGATTTTTGAGAAAACCCGGCTGTTGGATTATTTGAGGCTGCGCAGTGAAATGACCGGACTGGAACTGGATCGTATGGGTGGCTCGGTTCAGGCCTTCACTAACCTGTATCTGCCAAAGCTCCATCGAGCAGGCTATGTGTCGCCTAACTTGCCTGAAGGGGGTGGGCTTGCTTCTCCGGGAGGCTATGTAATGGACTCCATTCCTGGTCTATACAACAATGTACTGGTGCTGGATTTTAAAAGTCTATATCCATCCATTATTCGTACGTTCAAGGTTGACCCCCTGGGGCTGATTGAGGGATTGAAAGCACCGGAGAAATCCATTCCCGGTTTTAAAGGCGCATTCTTTTCCCGAGATAATCATTTTCTGCCAGAAATCATTACCGGGCTCTGGCAGCAGCGTGATCAAGCCAAAGCAGAAAAAGACAGTGCTCGCTCTCAAGCCATAAAGATTTTGATGAACTCCTTTTATGGTGTGCTGGGTTCCGGAGGCTGTCGTTTTTACGACACTCGCCTTGCCAGCTCCATTACCATGCGTGGCCATGAAATTATGCAGCATACGGCTCTGTGGGTTGAGGAGTTTGGGCATCAGGTGATTTATGGTGATACAGATTCCATCTTTGTGTTGTTGGATGAAAATATCTCTCACGATGATGCAGATCACATCGGCTTGCAGTTAGCGGGAACCATTACTCAGCGCTGGCAACAGCGATTGCAGGAAAACTTTGGGCTGACGTCGTATCTTGAGATGGAGTATGAAACCCATTATCGACGCTTTTTGATGCCCACCATTCGAGGTTCAGAAACTGGCAGTAAAAAACGCTATGCAGGGCTGAAAGTAACCGCGGAAGGTGAAGCGTTAATCTGTAAAGGGTTGGAAACCGTTCGCTCTGACTGGACGCCCCTGGCTCGGGATTTTCAGTCAGCGCTACTCAATCGAGTATTTGCCGGTAATGACCCGACAGCTTACGTCAAGGAAACCGTGAGTACTGTTAAACAAGGTATTAACAGTGAGCAGTTAGTGTATCGAAAACGATTACGTCGTCGTTTAAGTGACTATGTGAAAAATGTGCCTCCTCAGGTGCGGGCGGCTCGTCTGGCAGATGAACAGAACCGTCAGGCGGGTAAACCACTGCAATATCAAAATAAAGGGGCTGTGTATTATGTGATGACGATCAATGGCCCTGAGCCCATAGAGTATCTGAACAGTGCCATTGATTACGAACACTACATCACCAAACAGCTGAAACCCATCGCTGATGGCATTTTGCCTTTTATTAATCTGGATTTTGATCAGATGGTGTCGTCACAGTCTAGCCTGTTTTGACGTTGAACTTTATTTTCATGATGACTATTTTTTGATGTGAGAAGCTGCTCATAATCGTTTGCAGCTGCAGAGAGATTGTGAGCAGCTTCTAAGGATTTGTCCGGAAATAACTTCCCCATTTCCGTTCACCCTGAGCCTGTCGAAGGGTAGTGGCAATGGACTTCGACAAGCTCAGTCCGAACGGAGTGTTGAAGACCTCCAATGTGGAAGTTATTTCGTGACTATTCCTAAGTATTCCTATTCTGCTGATAACTGGTGGTAGTCATGTCGAATCTTGCTGATTTTCTATATCGTAGCGCGGAAGTCTATCCCAATAAAACAGCAGTGCGTTTTGATGGGCAGAAAATTTCCTACCACCAGTTAGCGGATTATGCGGCGCGAATTGCTGCCGGATTACTTCAGCTTGGTATAAAAGCAGGGGATCGGGTGTCGCTGGCCTGCCCGAATATTCCTCAGTTTCCCATGATTTACTACGGCATATTGAGTGCTGGAGCAGTGGTTGTGCCACTGAATATTTTACTAAAGCCAGATGAAATTGCTTACCACCTTGCAGACAGTGACTCGTCAGCATTTCTTTGTTTTGAAGGAACGGAGGAGCTGTCTCTTGGGTATTTAGGTCTTTCTGCTTTTGAGCAGGTTGGAAATTGCAAGACGTTTGTCGTTATCACCGGAGATATCACAGTTGAAGATTGGTGTGGACAAGTCACGCTATCCTCTTTGGTCAAATCAGAACCTCTTCCTGCTGCCTGTAGTTGTAATGCTGATGATATTGCTGTCATTCTTTACACATCCGGAACAACAGGCAAAGCAAAAGGCGCAGAGCTTACCCATCATAATCTAGCTATGAATGCTTTGAGTTGTTCTTTGGTGATGGCTACGGATGTTAAGGATGTTCATCTGGTGGTATTACCCTTGTTTCATTCCTTCGCTCAGACGGTTCACCTGCTTCAGTCCGTAACTTCAGCATCGACGATGGTTTTTATGGTTCGTTTTGATGTGGGACAGACTTTAAGGCTGTTGGTGCAGGAGCGTGTTACCATTTTTGCTGCCGTGCCAACCATCTATATAGCATTAAATGGCGAGGCTAACAGGCTGTCTGACCAGGAACGTCGGTTAGTTAAAGAAAAACTTCGTCTTTGTATCAGTGGTGGTGGTCCTATGCCAGTGGAAGTGCTGAAAGCTTTTGAGGATAACTTTCAGGTCACTATGCTGGAAGGCTATGGGCTTTCAGAAACGTCACCTGCAGCCTGTTTTAATACATTAGATCAGGAAAGGGTGCCGGGTTCGATTGGACGACCATTGCCTGGTGTTATTATGAGGATTGTTGATGATCATGGTGTTGAGGTTTTAGATGGGCAAAGTGGCGAACTGATTATCCATGGTCATAATGTGATGAAAGGATATTTTAATAAGCCTGAGCAGACGGCTTCTGTGATGAAAAACGGCTGGTTTTACTCTGGAGATATTGCCCGTCGTGATGCTGCAGGGAACTACTATATTGTTGATCGAAAAAAGGACATCATCATCCGGGGAGGCTTTAATGTGTATCCTCGGGAAGTTGAAGAAGTGCTGATAGAGCATCCGGATATTCTTCAGGCTGCTGTAATTGGTGTACCGGATGAACATTATATTGAGGAGGTTATGGCGTGTCTGGTGCTTAGGCAAGGAAGTGGTCTTTCTTCTGAAGATGTGATCAGCTGGGTGCGAGAGCGAGTTAGTGATTATAAATACCCAAGACAGGTTCAAATGTTCAAAGAGTTTCCGATCAATGCTACGGGAAAAGTGGTCAAGAGGAGGCTTAGAGAGTGGGTAAAAGGACGAATTGAGTAGAGTTACACAAGCCTGTGGGCATTGATGCCTGATGCTTTATAGGTATGGATCTTGATCGAACTATGTCGTTTTTTTGATCTTGTGACCAGTATGGCAAATTGGTAGGCTTCGTTGTCACTTTCATGGATGCTGTCATGGACACACTGGTTATCCTTTTGCCCCTGGTTCTGGGCTATCTGATTCGACTTCATCACCGACCAACGCTGAAGCTGATTGATCGATCATTGTCGTGGATTGTTTATTTAATTCTGGGGCTGATGGGTATTGGCCTGGGGGCTATGGATAACCTGCTGGCTGAAATTGGTGACATTCTTTCTCTTACCGCTACGTTGATCGGCTTAACGCTGGTAGCCAATATGGTGGCGCTGCCCCTGGTTGATAAGCTAAGACCGCTGTTTTTAGAGAATGCTAAGGCGAAAATTCCTACTTTTACCTTGTTTTTGGAATCTCTCCAGTTGGCGGGTGTGGTATTGGCCGGCGTTATTGTTGGTGTTGTCTTTCCAGCGGTGGGTGTTCACGTTGATACATTGGTGAATGCCGTATTGATGCTTTTGTTATTGCTCATTGGTATGCAGTTACGATCGGCGGGTATGACGTTACGGCAAATATTGCTCAACCCCCATGGCATCATGATCGCTGCGGTTGTTCTTGCGACGAGCCTGTTGGCTGGTGCGGCGACAGCGTGGATTTGGGAATTACCAACTCATCAAGGATTGGCGCTGGCCGCAGGGACTGGCTGGTATTCGCTTTCCGGTGCATTGATCAGCGCAGAGCTTGGTCCGGCAATGGGGTCGGTTGCGTTTCTTGCCGATCTTAGTCGCGAACTGATCGCCATTATTTTAATACCCATATTGATGCAGAGAACACCTGCATCCGCCATCGGTTATGGTGGCGCAACGGCGTTGGATTTCACCCTGCCGGTGATCCAGAGAAGCGGTGGCCCACAGACTGTGCCCATAGCCATTGTCAGTGGGTTTGTGCTCAGCGTGGCAGGGCCTATTCTAATTCCCTTCTTTCTAGCGATGGGATGAAAGTGGGTTGGTTTGATTCGCTTTTCTCCAAAAATATTAAAAAATATATCGGTTCTATGAGAAGAGTTTTCGATATGTATCACCCAGTCGTTTAAAAGTCGGGGTAGGACTGCGGGCGCTTTTCTGGGAGAATACGCTGTTTTGATTTTAACTGCGTCGAAGAATTCATGCCTGCACCGATATCTGCTCCCGATCTTTTTTCTTACCCAAAATACTGGGCTGAATGCTATGGCACGGCGCCCTGGCTACCAATGTCCCGTGAAGAAATGGATCAGCTGGGGTGGGATTCCTGCGACATTATTATCGTGACCGGAGACGCCTATGTCGATCACCCCAGCTTTGGCATGGCCGTTATTGGTCGTTTTCTGGAGTCTCAGGGATTCCGTGTTGGCATTATTGCTCAGCCAAACTGGAGCAATCCGGAAGATTTTAAACGACTGGGTAAACCTAATCTGTTCTTCGGTGTGACCGGCGGCAACATGGATTCCATGATCAACCGTTATACGGCGGATCTAAAAGTTCGCAACGACGATGCTTACACGCCCAATGCAGAACCGGGTAAACGTCCGGATCGTTCCACCATTGTTTATAGTCAACGTTGTAAAGAAGCCTACAGCGATGTGCCTATTGTTCTGGGAGGCATTGAAGCCAGTCTTCGTCGTATAGCTCAGTATGATTATTGGACTGATGAAGTTCGTCGTTCAATATTGATGGATGCTACTGCTGATATTTTGCTTTACGGTAACGCGGAAAGAGCGCTGGCCGAAGTGGCTGATCGCTTGGCGAAAGGCGTGCCTATTCGAGAAATTACCGATGTTCGCGGTACTGCCGTGATCAAGCCATCGGTTCCGGCGGGTTGGACTGAAATTGATTCTTCACGTATTGATTGGCCGCGGGATGTGCTTTCTCTGGAAGAAGCCTATGGCGTCAGCCCCTACATGGAAGTGAATGAGAGCGAATGTGAGCAGAAGAAAGAAGAGACTTCTGATGACGCTCAGCCGGTGAGAATTATTCCTATGCCACTGCATCGCAGTGAACAGTTGAATCCGGAAATTACCTGCATTCGCTTGCCGTCGTTTGAAAAAGTACGCAACGATCCATCGTTGTATGCTCATGCCTCCCGCATTCTTCATCAGGAAGCCAATCCGCACAATGCCCGGGTGTTGGTTCAGAAACATGGTAACCGTGAGTTGTGGATAAATCCGCCGCCGATTCCATTGGACACTCCCGAAATTGATGGTGTGTTTGGATTGCACTATCAGCGTCGTCCGCATCCAAGCTATGGCAATGCAAATATTCCTGCCTATGAAATGATTAAAACCTCCGTCAATATTATGAGAGGTTGCTTCGGGGGATGTAGTTTCTGCTCCATTACCGAACATGAAGGTCGGGTTATTCAGAGCCGCTCCCATGAGTCGGTTTTGGCAGAGCTGGAAGAGATTCGCGATAAGGTTCCGGGCTTTACCGGCCAGATTTCCGATTTGGGCGGGCCTACCGCCAATATGTATGACTTGAATTGTAAGAGTGATGAAATTCAGGCCAGTTGTCGTCGATTGTCTTGTGTTTTTCCGGGTATTTGTAAAAACCTGAAAACCTCCCATAAGCAAACCACCGAACTTTATCGCAAAGCCCGTGCGCTGCCGGGTATCAAGAAAATCTCTATCGCATCCGGTTTGCGTTATGACCTGGCAGTGGAAGATCCGGAATATGTAGAAGAACTGGTGACGCACCATGTGGGCGGTTATCTGAAAATTGCGCCGGAACACACAGAGAAGGGTACGCTGGATCTGATGATGAAACCGGGCATGGGCACTTACGATGCGTTCAAGACGATGTTTGAACACTTCTCGAAAAAAGCCGGTAAGAAACAATATCTGATTCCTTACTTCATCGCCGCTCATCCGGGTTGTGAAGATGAGGATATGCTCAACCTGTCCCTGTGGTTGAAGAAAAATAAGTTCCGGGTGGATCAGGTGCAAACTTTCTATCCATCGCCCATGTCGCTGGCAACGGCCATGTATCACGGTGAGAAGAATCCGTTGAAGCGGGTGAGTTATAAAAGTCCAAGGCTTTATACGCCAAGAACATTGGATCAGCGTCGTTTGCAGAAAGCCTTCCTTCGCTATCACGATGAGAAGAACTGGCCTTTCCTGCGTCAGGCGCTTAGGGATATGAACCGTTCTGATTTGATTGGTAACGGTTCACAACACTTGATCCCTGAAGAAGAAAAAGGTCAGCGACGTTCTGGAAATCGAGCCCAAAATAATTTCCAGCAAGCTCGGGGTGGACAGTGGGATAATCGCGCTGCGGACACAAAAAATCGCCGCCAAGGTAACCGAAAGAAAACCACCAGACGTTAATCGTCTGGTGAACCCTGGTTCGAGCCTTATTCGACAACGATTTAACCCTTCATGCCAGGCATTTATACAATGGTTATAGGTGCCTGATAATCAGGATTCTTTCCTCTAGGAGCCTGTCGGACTTAGAACAACTTTTGAGTATAATACCCGCAAGATCGTAAAAGACAGCCAGCCAATGAACAAATGGACTTTCAGACCCATTGACCGAGACATC
>NZ_LUTV01000003.1:769923-773951 GCF_001646945.1 Endozoicomonas ascidiicola | reverse complement strand
TTACGCTGATGCTGAAAGATCTTCAGGAAAGTATCATTTTTATGCAGTTTATTTCAGCTTACAGGTTATTTGTCGCATGCATTTGCGATATTTGGGCAAAAGAGACTGACGACATAAACAGCACTTCCAGACTGGATTCTGTGATTTTTGACTTTATTGCGGCCCATCTCCGGTTTTTACTTTCAAGTCCGACAGCCTCCTAGCCCTATGAGGGTGTCGCAAAACTCCAGAAACCTCGTTCCCATGCTCCGCGTGGGAATGCATAGGCTGAATTTTCAATGGGTTAGAAGTATGGGTTCCCACGCGGAGCATGGGAACCAGGGCTTTTGCGACAACCTCCTATGCAGGAAAGATCTAAGATCAAGCCGAAAGCCGGGTTCATCTTGCGTGAACGATATCAGGCGGCTAATGCCTTCTGATGGCTTGAGGCAACTGCATCCCAATCCACTACATGCCACCAGGCGTCAATATAGTCAGGGCGACGATTTTGATAGGTCAGGTAGTAGGCATGCTCCCACACATCCAGAGCCAGAATGGGCTCACCTTTTACCGGTGCAATATCCATCAGTGGGTTGTCCTGATTACCGGTGGACGTAATCGCCAGTTCTCCATCGTCTTTAACAACCAGCCAGGCAAAGCCAGAGCCGAAAGTGTTGATAGCAGCGTCGGCAAACTGTTGTTTAAACGTCTCCAGATCACCAAATTTGGCATTTAACAGATTGGCAAAGTCACCCGTGGGTTGCTTTCCTTTTTCCGGAGACATGCAGTTCCAGTAGACAATGTGATTGTAATATCCACCGCCATGGTTACGAACGGCGGGTGGTTGGGTTGAAATACTGGCGAAAATCTCTTCAATGGGTTGGTCTTCGAGCTGGGTACCCTTTATGGCGGCCATGAATTTATCGTAGTAAGTGCGATGATGTTTGTTGTAGTGGACATCCATGGTCTTGGCGTCAATATAGGGCTCAAGGGCATCGTAATCGTAGGGCAGTTCCGGGAAGGTGTGGGACATCTTCTACACTCCTGACAGTGATTCAGCAAACGACAGCCATAGAGTGTAGTGGATGATTTCTTATTGAGCCTGCTGAAACAAGTGTCGTATTTCTTCAATTCGTGCGAATTTTCGAACCCCATGCTGACGGCTATCAAAACGGACTGAGAAGTTACTGTCGTTTACCTCAATCACTTCACCCCGGCCAAAAATAGCGTGATGAATGATCGCTCTCAGCTGCCAGGGGCCATTGGGTGATTGACCCGGTGTTCTTCCTTGAGGCACTTTGCTGCTCTGTTTTTTGGGTGCGATGGTTGCAACCTCTTTAATGCGCGCGTGCAAAGGAGGTCTTGCTGCAGAGACATAACGCTTTGATATAGGCGTTAGCCCGATTTTCTGAATAGCTTCCGAGAGTTCATCATCCGATTCGTCATGGAGCAAGTTGCCCAGTGATAAAACATGGGGCAGATTCATTTCTTGAACAAAAGGACTGATGCTTTCTTTTTGTTTTGATGCACTATCAGCAACACTTAAACGGCCTGTGAAGGTTGGTGTGAGATCACCGGTGGTGGTGAATAGATGCAGTTGTTCTTTTGCCCGGGTCATGGCGACATAAAGTAAACGACGTTCGGATTCAATTGCGTTCCCCGCACCAATGGCCAGATCATCTTCTCTTAAAAAAGGCCAGTATTGGCGGATCAACCCCGGGAGCAAGACCACTGGCCATTCCAGCCCTTTAGAGCGATGACAGGAACTCAGTGTCACGCCATGAGCGGAAGATTGGCGCTGCTTTTTCTGCTGCTGCCGTTTTTCAATCAATGCTTCAATGTGCAGGCAGCATACTGTCGTGTTTTCATCAAGCTGACGAAGAAAACGATGAAACCCTTTGATGGCCAGAATCTGCTCTTCGGTTCGCTGCTCGTTGAGACTCATGGATTTCAAGCTGTCGAAGATATCCGATTTTTGAAGGTAGGCAGCGATCAGGCTATGGGCTTTTTGTTGTTGCCCTGTTCTTTCCAGCCAGCTGAACAGTTCGGCTCTGTTCATTAACTTGCCTGCCTGAAAATCACTGATGTCTTTGATCAAAGGCAGCATTTTACCCATGGCATTGCCGAACTGCTCGGTGTGATCCTTCAGTCGTTGGCAGATCATGTCAATGTGATGATGTTTCAACCCAATATGGGGCAGGGTCAGAAGTTTGAACAGTTTTCGGTAGCGTATGTCCGCATCCAGATTGGCAAAGCCACCGCTGGCCAGCGTCATAGCATCAATCAGGGTTTCTATCTCCGGGCGCTGGAAAAGAGAAGGGCCGTCGGATGTGTAAGGAATGCCTCTTTCCAACAGGTTCAGCTCAATAGGCACCGCCTGTGCCCAGGCTCGAACCAGAATGGCAATGTCTTCACCCGGTGTGCCGGACGACAGATACTCTTGCAGCGTGTCGACCACAAGCCGACTGTCGTCTGAATCGGATTGGTTGATACGAATCAGGGACGGCTTGTTCTCGGTGTGGGCAATGCAGATGACATTTTTTCGAGCCCGGTTATGGCTAATCAAGTGGCTGGCAGCCAGGGCAATGCTATGTCCATAGCGAAAGGTGTGAGGGAGCGTTAACTCATGGACTTCACCGGTATCGCCGTAATCTTCCTGAAAATTGTGCAGGATATTATCAATGTTGGCGCCGGCAAATTCGTAGATGGTTTGATCCGGATCACCCACGGCGACCATTCGTGCCCTGGAACCAGCAATTAACCGGGTTAACCGGTGTTGAAGCGTTGAGGTGTCCTGATACTCATCGACAATGATGAAGTTCATGCGGTTTTCAATGCCGGGAATGACCTCAGGATTTGCCAGAATTAATGAAACCGGATCGTAAAGCATGTCGGTAAACGTAATGCTTTTTTCGTGGTGTCGCCACAGCTCAAACTGTTTGAACAGCTTGATGAAAAAACGGTAATCGTCGGTATAACCGCTTTTCTCAAACCATTGCTCTGGTGTCAGCAGGTGAGCCTTTACGGATTCGATAAAACTGATAGCGGCTTCAATAATGCGGGCAGCATCGGAACGAATGCGGTCTTTAATTGCGTCCGGTGCCAGTTTCAGTATCAGTGCTCTGACTTGCAACTCAACCACTTTTTCCGACAGTGGTTGTTTATTGTAAGACTCTCGGAGTCCCCAGCCTTCCAGTGTTCGCAGTAGTTTTAAGCCGGTTGAATGATACGTTCGGATTTCAGGCATCACCGGTATATCAGTCTGTTGTTGTGCAAGACGGCGGAGCTTTCGGGTGAAGTCCAGCTGCGCGGCCTTGTTAAACATCATCACCATGACCCGCCTTGGGTCTTCCCCTTTATTCAGAAGGTTAATGATCAGTTGCGCCAGCGTGGAGGTTTTACCTGAGCCAGCCACCGCAATGCAGAGCGCGTGATTCTGATCATGTTGGGCGACAGCTTGCTGGTTGGGGGTTAGTTCCATTAAAAATAGGCTTGGTTGAGGTTGGAAAGGCGTGTCTGGTGATTATACCCGTCGCCTTTCAAGTTGCTACTTTGTTGGCTGCGTTTATGCCCTCGGGTGCTCGCTCACCCCAATCACCTATTTCTTGTGGGCTCCTGGAACCCGAGGGACCTAAAGGCTTCGCTCATTTGCCGCCGCGTAGCAACTTGAAATCCTTTGGGTATATATGTTTTCCTGCTGAACGGTACACCATTCAAGAGCTGTATTTGATAGGGCGATAAACAAAGTTAGAGAAACTCAGCTATCAGGGATGATCGACGATGCGCATTGATCAGGGCGGGGGCGTCAACTCCACGGACACAAACAGAAAAACTGAACCACAGGATTTTCAGAAAGAGTTCAAAGGACATCAGGTTAAGAGTGCCCAAGGTGCAAAGACCGAAGAACTTACGAGGCATGGCGATAATGTGAGTGATAAACCAAAACTCACTTGAAACCATCGGTTTTATTTTGGTTTTGGCTTAACCGGTTTTCTGAGCACCTCTTCCTCCTCGTCAAGAGACGTCTTGGTATGGAGTCTGTCGGCTAA
>NZ_LUTV01000003.1:762699-767748 GCF_001646945.1 Endozoicomonas ascidiicola | reverse complement strand
AGCCTCTAACTCACCATCCATTTTCCGTTTTCCTCCATGACGACTGTGCTTGCTATTGATCGCAACCTCTAATCCTTCCTCAGCAAGGCGTTGACGAAGACGACAGATAGTGAGCGGTTTCACGTTGAAGGCTTTAGCTGCCTGCTCATGGGTAAGCGGCGAGYGATTTTCATCGATRGCGAGCAAAATTTGTGCGTGGCGTTTTTTGTGTTGCGCAATTATTGGTTTTTCTTGTTTGATTAAAGCCTCAAGCATTGAGCGTTCATCATCACTTAAACGAACATGGTATTTAACGTTCATGACGGCTCCATCTTTTGTTGCAGTGGAGCTGTCAGGATAATACAAAATTCAGTCTATCATTTGACGGTGGATGGAGTACTAGAGAATAAACACTGATTTGATACGATTAAATACAAACAAATAGACGTGTAATTACAAATACCAAGCACAGTAATTACGATATTGTGTCAGGATTTCTTAAACCTATAATCCTCTGACTTTTTAATATATCAGCGTTGTCTATTGCATGATCAAGAATGTAATTAAAGCTGTATCTGCAGTGATTATTGCAGCTCAATTATCCGGCTGCATGGGTTCCATGGGCGTTTCCCAAAAGGTCACTGACTTAAACCTTAAGCTAACTGATAACAAATATGGCCGTGCTGCCATTTATGTTCCAGCGTGGTTGGTTGTATACCCTATTGCAGGTTTATCCGATGTTGTTATTTTTAACAGCATCGAATTCTGGAGTGGTGAAAACCCAATTACAGGAAAGCCTGCGATTATTGATGTTCCCTACAGAAACATTAAGAAGTAAAAAAATTAACAAAGGACGCATTGGCGTCCTTTGTTATTCAAAACCATGTTATTCATCATATCAAGAATAGACATTGCGCTGATTGGTATCGTCAGTCAGGTACTCAACAAACTCCACTTCAATACCATCCGGATCCAAAAAGTAGCGGTTTTTTCGATGTTCCTCATCGCCACCACTGTCAGTCTCTTCAAAACCGGCATCCAGCATTCTCTTCACTAAACGATCAATATTGTCCGTCACATAGGCAAAATGGGCCAGACCTGGCTGGCTTCCCTTGAGGTCTCGGGATTTTACCTGACCATGGTCGCTTATCGCAATATATTGGTAGTCATCGCCCAGATGAACCCACTTTCTTGGCCTGCCATACCATTCACCTTCTCCACCACCCCGTATTCGCCAATGGGGGAAAGCGGCCTGATAAAATTCCAGAGATTTTTCCAGATGACTGACCACTAGGTTAACGTGTTCTAAATGAATCATTTGTAGCCTCCTGAGTTTATTTATCCTTGTTATAAAGCAATAAACTCAGTCTAATACTTAAAGTTAAGTTTAAGTAAAGGGCTTTTTTACTTATCAACTGTTATTCAGATCCGAAGGCTTTCAAGGCATAAATATCATAGCGACAGGATTTACCTTCGAGGCGATAAGTCGGTACTTGGCCATTCAAATCCGGAGCCAACTTTGGTCTTTTCACCACAACACGATAGCGAGCAATTACCAGTGCGGGCTGCAACAATTGATCCGCGTCCAGATCCTCGCCAAGAAGATCCTGAAATAAGCGCATCTCTTTTTTGACCAGTGCGGATTTTTCCCGATGGGGAAACATTGGATCCAGATAGACAACATCGTATCGCTGATCCGTTGACGTCATCCAGTCAATGGCATTGTGTTTCATCAGTGACATTCTTTTCGCAATATCACTGATCTCATTATCTGCCAGCCCTCGACGTAAACCATCTTCAAGCAGCGCCGCCACAATGGGAGAGCGCTCCAATAGGGTGACGTTGCAACCCAACGTTGCTAACACAAACCCATCCCGTCCCAGCCCGCCCGTAGCGTCCAGAACAGAAGGGGTAGCCCCCTTATTCAGTCCGACGGCTTTGGCGATATCCTGGCCTTTGCCACCACCAAACTTGCGCCGATGACCCGCCTTACCGCCGACAAAATCCACCAGTATGGGCTTGTCTTTATTGCCTGAACGAGCAACAGACAGGGCACCAGAATGTTCAGAAACCACAATCACACCGTCAGGTATAGGGGCGTTATCGGGATGAAAATCAATACACAACTGCTGTGCCAGTGACTCCAGTGTTTTCTGTATATCCAGATGGCTGGCGGGAAGAATCAGGCAGTGAGTGGACATCGGAGGAAAGTACTTTCTATGGAAAGTGCTGAATTTACCACCTCATCGCCGATAGAAACAAATGAAGCGCCAAGATTTTTCCAGCTAAGCTTGGTATTGATTAAACACGTTCAAGGAGTGGACCGCCATGTCTCAATTAATTCAAGAATTCAAGAATGAGCATTTACAAATCAGTGACTTACTGGTTCAAGCCAGTGCGATCGGGGTAGAAAACCCGCAGGCAAAAGACCTTCTATTTTCCGCAAAAAAACTGCTTCTGGCGCATCTAAATAAAGAAGACCAACATTTATACCCTGTTCTGCGGGAAGCGGCGGAAAAGGATGACAGCCTAAGGTCAACCCTGACCGATTACGCGCTGGATATGGATAAAATCTCTGCCGATGTGATGGCCTTTTTCAGTCTTTACGAGTCGGGTGAAAACACTGCTGCTAACTTCCAGTCCGATTGCAAAAACATTCTTACAGCCCTGAGTAAGCGTATCGCCAAAGAAGAAGCTGTGCTCTATAAAACCTACGACAAGATCAAGCCAAACTGATCCTACCTATGACTGGTATTCGGCCTGGTTTCCGGGCTGGCTTCTCAGTAAGCCAGCCGATACCAACAATACCCAATATATTCCCGCACCGCTTTCTCACTGTCCATTAGATGCCTCGCACTGGGGATCCACCGGCGAAGTTTGAAGCCGCTGTCGGCTTTTTCGGTCAGCATGCCCGGCGCGGGAATCACGTCAAACCCTGCCCGCTCATAACTGTAAACCGCCCTTGGCATATGCCAGCCATGGGTCACTACTATCACACGGGTGATTGTTTCTGGCAGCACTTCCCGAGAGTAAAAAGCATTTTCCCAGGTGTTGATACTCTGATCTTCCTGCCAAGTGACAGGAATGCCAAATTCCTCATTCAGGCTGTGAGCCATGATCTCCGCTTCCGGTCGAAAACCACCGCCACTGACCAAGACCGGTAAATCGGTCTGCTTTTGCAACCAGGCACCGTATCGCAAACGTTCAAGAGTGAACGTTGAGGGACGAAATCCCTGCGTCTCCGGGCTTGGCCTGGGTAACCCACCACCGAGAATAACGATCGCCTGAGCATCCGATGTCGTATGTGCGGCAGGTTCAAATACAGGATAACGCTCAAGGCTTCGGATCAAAAACGATGAAACGGGCTGTGTAGACGTGAGGTACACAATAATCAGAGCCAGCCAGGCAATCCATGATTTAAAAAGCAATCCCATTACCAATAACCCGCAAACCAGTGGCGTGATAGAAAGTGAACTTCTCAGTATGCTGCGCATGTTCATCATCAGGTTCATTCTTTCATTTCAGACATTGTGACATTTAACTCAATTATCGGGCAATCACCGTCTATTCTGAGAGACCAATGACGTTTATTAAACGGTTTATCGACAGTGCATGGATCCTTTGACAATCTGGTTCTGGAGATGGCGATCATCTTTGGTGGCGCCTCAATACTGGGCACACTGTTTGTCTGGCTGAAGCAGCCTATTATCCTTGCTTACATATGCTTGGGAATTATTGCCGGCCCCTACGGGTTCCAATGGATCAGCAATAACGGTCATATTGACGCCATCTCAACCATGGGCATTATTTTATTGATGTTTCTTCTGGGATTGCATCTTCATCCTAAAAACCTCCTGAAACAGCTGAAACAAACGGCACTGGTCACGTTGTTGTGCCTCAGTATAACCAGCTGCCTGATATGGGTATCCATGGTCTGGTTATTCCAGTTCTCAACCATGGATGCGATCATTGCCGGCGTTGCACTCTCCTTCTCCAGCACCGTGCTGAGCCTGAAACTCATCCCAACCACAACCCTGCACCATCAACGGGTGGGGGAAGTGATTGTCAGCATCCTACTGTTTGAGGATATTCTGGCCATCATTACCATTCTAATTTTATACAGTAATGGCGAAGCCGCACATATTCAGGTGCTTCTGCTTCCTCTGAAAACGCTACTGTTTGCGTTAGTCGCCTGGTGCTTTGTTCGATATGTTCTTATCTCTCTGATGTCTTGTTTCGACATTATCTCCGAGTATATTTTTCTGGTGTCTCTTGGCTGGTGTCTGACGGCGGCACAACTGGCACATATGGTCGGTTTATCCCATGAGATTGGTGCATTTATCGCTGGTGTTAGCATCGCCACTTCGCCTATTTCTTTGGTCATTGCCGAAGGGCTGAAACCGTTGCGTGAGTTTTTTCTGATACTGTTCTTTTTTTCTGTGGGTGCGGCGTTTGACCCTGTATTACCAAGCCGACTACTCTGGGCCATTGGCTGTTGTGGATTGATTGTCTTGATCACAAAGCCACTGTTGTTCAAATATTTGTTGAAACACTTGTCTAGCGAGAGCTCAGGCAATGCCCGGGAAATGGGCTGGCGACTTGGGCAGAGCAGTGAGTTTTCACTGCTTCTGGCCTATGGGGCATTAAATGTGGGGCAGATTCACCAGGATGCCGCCCTGGTGATCGAAGGAGCAGCCATACTGACCTTTATTATCTCTACTTATCTAGTGGTTTTCAGGTTACCCACACCTATTTCACCCACCAAAGCGCTTAGAAGTGATTAGTCTCCTAGCCCGGATATTTCATAAAACCAAGCAGGTTCCGCCCAATCACTTGATATGATTGGGTCGACAAAAAGAAAGCTTCGGAAGAAGCAAACCGGAACCTGCCATGGCCAAACATACACAAGAAACCCTTTGTTKTCACCCTGTGAACGGTAAAACAGTGCGAGCTGATTTTAACGGTGGAGAACTGTCCTCTGATTTCGGAGCTTTGCTGTTAAGAGAGACGGCAACCCACAGTGGGCTAATTCCCAGATTAGTCAACGCAATACAGGATAAAAGACACCAA
>NZ_LUTV01000003.1:730487-760944 GCF_001646945.1 Endozoicomonas ascidiicola | reverse complement strand
CCAAAAGCAACGTCAAGCCTCCAGTGAAGTTTGTTCTCCACCTCCCAGTGCTTACGGGCAATGTCCAGTACCTCTGCAGCACTGAGCTGTTTGCTCATGATGTAATAATGTACCTCCGTAGTGACTTTATTATCAATTTTCGATCACGCTGTATCATGGCTACTTGCTGTAATCCTTCCCACTTTTTGGCTTCCGTAATTTCAGAGAGGTCTTCCATAACCCAGACCATACGCCGCTCAGTCCGGCCATGTCCTTTTTCCTGCGTTTCTGAATAATTGAAACCAAGGGTCTGCTCCGGGTGCCATTCACATTGTTGCTCAGCTACTTTTTCAATCTGCTTGTGAAGGTTCTCCTGGTTGCCCTTAACTGGAAGCAGATAATCGCCGCCCTGCTCGATGCAGACTTTAACAATCTCTCTCTGGCAGTTGAGTGCGTCTGCAGTGATAACGCAACCCTTTAGATACATAGACCTCAAGAGTTCAGGAACGGCAGTGATTTCATTGGATTTTTCATCAACCTTTCGTTGACAGAGAACCATTCCTGCGCGGGTGCTCCAGGCGCTTACCATATGAATGGCCTTTTTGGATTTACTCCTTGAACCTCGAAGACACTTTCCATCAATGGGGATAACATCCAGTCCATCGCCGGAAAAGTTTCTGAAAGTATCGGAAATGGAAATCCATCGTGTAAAGCATTCTTGAAAGGCAGTTGGGTCGAGAAGGCAAAAAGTTCGGTAGAAAGTGTCATGAGATGGAATACCGTTGGGTAGTTCCAGAAAAGTAGACAACCAGCCTTTTTTCTTRCGGCCAAACTTTGTCATACCCTCCCAAGTCTCAACGCCACAGAGGACAGCACATATGGCGATAATGAGGATATCTATAAAGTTATGTATGCACATTCCTTCACAGCGGGGATCCGGTACAGTATCGATATAGGTAACCAGTGTATTCTGTTGTAGAGTTTGCATAGCGAACATCTCTGAACCGATACACTATCTAAGCGACAGATACAGTATTATTCAAATTGGTTACTGAAAATAATAAGGAACTTTAGTACCTAGTTGATGCGCAAGCCCTGAACTAGATATAAAATCAACTCCACAATGATATTTTCCTGCAAGCATTTGAATACCGGCTTCTTGCGCGCTTACATCATCAAGGCTATTTCGTTTTAACTCTTCTAGTTTCAACAAAGCGTCTGCCATAATCTCCTGGCCAGTTCTTGCCATGGAAGCATTCATTCCATAAAGTGTAAGACTCACTCCCGAGAACCCACTAAAACTGTTAACAGGCTCTTCATTGTGTCCTAAATCGACTCCTGAAGCAATACTGATAACAGAGTTTACTTGTGATATTTTAGATGCAAAAGCAAAAGACGGGTCAAATCCTGAATCAGGACTATCACAAATCTTGTTTACGTCATTAGTAAATAGCTCTGCTGTCACGTCTCCGAACTGCAATGCGCTCTCCCCCACAGTTTCAAAATGATCAATCGTTTCTAGCTGCGTAAATTGCGGTTCACCCGCCCGAAACCTTTCGTCAAATATTAAGTCGGGATATGGCAGGCTCGGAGCTCTTGGCGGAGGGGACTCTTCTGGCAATATAAATGATATAGCATTGGAGGAATTAAACTCACTTCGATTTTTTATAACCCCTTCTATTCTGATGGCTACACTTCGGGCTTTTAAAAGTTTAACACAGTGCTCGGAAGCTACCCCCTTATCCACGAATACTTTGACCCACTCAGAAAGCTTACAGAACTTTTCATTATCAAGCTGAGATAATAGAACTTCATTCACACAATTTTTTTCAATAATTGTCTTGATGCAGATCACTAAAAACGGCTTTTCTATTTTCGAACCAGATGCCTGGATAAATGATAGGAATTCACCTACATCCTCTTCAGCTAACACGGTGGATGGTTTATAAGTAGTTGATCATTTGAAATCATATAAACTGACTAACCGATCAATCAATCAGTTAATCCATTACGAGCCGGCTCAGGAATTTTGAACTACTGTTTCCTCATAGTTTCCACCTGTACGATCATCATGAAATCGGTTTCCAACATAACTGATCCAGCTATCATCACTACACTGCAACAGGCTTCGCGCCTTGGTCCTACTCCGTATTTGAGAGAACGAGCTCATGCTGTATTGCTAAGCCACCGTGGGTATACTCTTGAGCAAATAGCTGATGTATTCAGCACTCAATATCAGACCATCTCTAACTGGRTAGACCAGTGGGAAGATTTTGGCATTCGTGGCTTGTATAAAAGCCATGGCGGTGGTGTCCCTCTAACCTTCAACCCTGAAGAAGTCGCTCGCTTCAAGGAGCTGGTAAAAGATGAACCGCGTCGTATAAGGCACGCCAAAGCAGTACTTGAAGAAGAAACCAAAAAAAAAACTTCGCTGCACACGTTGAGACGTATGGCTAACAGCCTTGGCATGGTTTACAAACGAGTTCGACGTTCATGCAGTCACAAGCGAGATCAAGAGCACTTTGATCGTTGCCACAAGGCTCTTAGTGAAGCAAAAGAGGCAGAAGACAACGGCCTTATTAATCTTTTTTACTTCGATGAATCTGGATTTTCACAAGAACCTTCAGTGCCTTACGCCTGGCAGCCGAGGGGAGAGCAACTTCGAATTCCTTCCGTCAAGAGTAAACGTATCAACGTACTTGGGTTTATGAACCGGAGCAACGACCTATTCTATTATCCCGTTATTGGAATGGTTAATAGCCAGACAGTGATTAACGTATTCTATGAATTCGCCGAGCAAATGGCCGCTCCCAAGTACAGTTCTGGTGACCGTTACACGGTGGTAATGGTTGATAACGCAAGTATCCACACGAGTCGGTTATTCCGAGAGGAGCTGGCCGACTGGGCGATCGAAAAGAAGATACTTGTCTGCTATCTGCCAACCTACTCTCCAGAACTTAACTTGATAGAAATGCTATGGAAAAAGGTGAAGTATGAATGGTTGAATCTCTTTGAGGTCATGGTGCGTATTCTGGCGTTTGAAGCAGAAGTCATACGAGTGTTTGAGCAGGTCGGTCAGGAATATATGATTTCATTTGGTTAACTACTTAGCCGGTGGTTCTTGAGTTTGAAATTATGCAATCAGACCAAACTTCCGTTTTATGGGAAATCTAAAGTCGAGTTTAAGAATTAAAAAGAAAAATGGTGGAGTAATTCTTTATTTTTATGATCCGAACTGAACAAATGTTCACAGGAAAATTCTTTTATCAAAACCAGGGCAGGTTTCACAGCTTTCTGTTCATGATATTATGAGTAAAGAGTTGTATCAGAAGCGTTTCGTCGATAAAAAGAGTTCTGATGCGATTTTGCATGATGTGGAGGTGAATACGAAAGGGGAAGATTCTTTTGTACATTTTTCTGGCCGTGGAACGTTCGGTAAAATCAAATGGGCCAAAAAATACGGCCACCACAACAATGCTGCAGTTCCAAAGCGGTGACGTGCTTAGCAATGATGATGGCTGTGAATATTAGTGACCGGAGAAGTTGTACTTCTCTCGTTTGATTTGCCTAGGTGAAAACCCTTCGTTTCTCAATAAAGAGACGGAATCATCAATCATGCCAGGGTTGCCGCAGAGGTAGATGATATCGGAGTCAGAATTAAGGTTGAGGTCATCAAATTGCATTTGTACCCGGCCTTCAAACTCGTTTTCATGGTCTTTGACAGACTCTTCCTGAGTAAGGCAGATTCGATAATCAACATTTGCTAACTGTTTAAAGTCATCGATATAAATACCTTCATCCCGCTGTCTGAACCCCATCAAAACGGTTACACGGGTCCCATCTCCCACAAGCTTCTTCAACTCCGGAATCATACTGCGATAAGGTGCAAGCCCGGTTCCGGTGCCAGCCAGAATCAATTGCCCTGGAATATCTTTCGGTAAGGTGAGTGCACCAAAAGGGCCGGCAATTTTGAGTTTGAAACCCACGTCTTCGGATTTAAACAACTCCGATGCAACCCCGTTATCCACAAAGCTCAGTGCTATTTCCAGCTCACCGGTTTGAGCAAAGTCTGCAGGCGCATTGGCAATGCTGTAACTGCGCTTGAAGGTTTCACCGTCTTTCTCAAAAATCAGCTGAATGAATTGTCCGGCAGTAAACTCAAACTTCTCCTCACCTTCCAGGGTAAAGCCAAGTTGAACGGTATTCGTGCTCAACATGATTTTACTGGAAAGGCGGGCAGGGTATTGGCTGATGATCATAAAAGTAACTCCGCACCAACAGTAGGAACATTACTTCTCATAATAGCTTTTGATCATCCGGGCCAATGGGCTTCGCCAGGATTTATTGTGCACACCGAAGGTGCTGAGAATCTTCCGGCAAGCCAGCGTGGCATTCGCAGGGGCTTGTATGCCGTTTCGGTCGTTGAGTTTATTCATATGCAGTTTGCGGATTTTTAACGGATGGTACTGAGAGGCTTCGGCAATCACCACTTCGGCAAATCGATTTTCCGATACCGGCTCTGCACCGGCGTAATGATAGGTTCCCCAGGTTTCGGCACCGCAATCCAATTGCTGCACAATAGCAACGATCACTCTGGCTGCATCATCTGCCGGTGTTGGGCAACCTTGTTGATCAGACACAACGGCCACATCGCGTTCTTCACTGATTTGATCGAGCAGGTATTTGAGGAGGTTGGTTCGGCGCTGGCTGATGATCCAGGAGAAGCGAAGAATGATATGTCTTGGGCAGCGTTCACTGATTTGCTGCTCCGCCTGCCAGCGGCTGGTGGCTAATACGCCGGTGGGGTTTGGAATGTCCTTTTCGGTGTAAGGGTCTTTTTTCTCGCCATCAAACACCCGGTAGGTTGAGATGTAAAACATGATGATGTTTCGATCACTGCAGCTTTGAGCCAGGTGAGCCATGGCATCGCGGTTAATACGAAAGCAACGGGAAGGTTCATTCTCTGCGCTGGCCGGATTATGGTAGCCGGCACTGCTGATGACCAGGTCGGGCTCATACTTTTGCAAGCAGGCATCAATGGTTTCAGGGGATTCAAGATCCAACTCTTCTCTGGTGGGAGCGAAGCAGGTGATGCTTTTCTCTTGCAGTAAAGTGTGTACTTCCTGACCGATAAGTCCGGTGCCGCCAATCAGCAGTATTTTCATAGCGTTATTTTCATAAATGGGGAGCTGGTTAAGCAGTGCTCTGATAACAGTACGGGTTATAGTAAGATAATCTGCTTATTACCGTCTATTTTTACTCTGACTGAGTTTCTGGATCTTCCAACGATGTATCAGGCTGAAGCCACCGCTGAGCTGAATAATGAACAGCAGCAAGAAGAACGTATCCTGTTGGTCGACGACAACCCGACCAACCTGCAGGTTCTGCTGCAAACTTTGAGTGGTCGAAGCTACAAGCTGTTGATTGCCAATAATGGCGACAGTGCCCTGCGGATTGCCAGTAAGGCCAAGCCAGCTCTGGTTTTGCTGGATATTATGATGCCGGGAATGGATGGTTATGAAGTGTGCCGGCATCTAAAAGAAAACCCGGAAACTCAGGATATCACTGTGATCTTCCTGTCGGCATTGGACGACACCAAAGATAAAGTGCGGGGCTTGGAAATGGGTGCGGTGGATTTCATCTCAAAGCCATTTCAGGCAGAAGAGGTGATTGCCCGGGTTCAAACACAACTGAAAATTCATCGATTAGAGCAAGCGCTCTCCGCGAGAAATCGCCAGCTGGAAGCGGATAAAGCCCGCATTCTGGAAAATATGAACGAAGGGATTTTTGGGTTGGACGCAAATGGTCGTATAACCTTTGTAAACCCAGCAGTGATGAATATGACGGGTTGGTCTATTACCCAATTGAAAGGCTGCAATCTGGTGCAGTTAATGCAGGGCAGTGGCTCAGGGAATATTGGTGATGCAGAAGCAGTGGCCGCGGATAGCCGGTCGTTGAGTGCAATTGAAGCCGCTTTGGCGAAAGGTGTTAGCCGGCACATTGAAAATGGCGTGTTCTTTCGCAGCGATGGCACGCCGTTTCCGGTGAATTATTCATTTACTGGCATAATGGAAAGTGGCAAGCCCAATGGTGCCGTGGTTGTTTTTCGAGATATTACCGAGAAAAAGAAGCAGCAAGAAGCGTTACAAAAAGCACTGGATGAGCTGGAAAGCCAGAAAGAACAACTGACCCATGTTTCCCGTCTAAGTATTATGGGGGAAATGGCGGCAGGATTTGCCCACGAAGTGAATCAGCCGCTCACCGCTATCTCAAATTATGCCCAGGTGGGCAGAAGAATGTTGGCGCGTCTGGAACCGGAAGACGATCTTGGGTTATCAGAAGCGCTGGAGAAAATTCACGTTCAGGCCAATCGTGCCGGCGATATCATCGCCAGAATTCGTTCCTTTGTAAAAAAACCGGATCATATTCTGGGCAGTGTAGACCCGAACCGGCTGATTCAGGATACTTACAAACTGGCAGAGGTGGATGCCCGCAATAACCATATGGAAATCCATCTGGATCAGGAAGATAACCTGCCCAATGTGAAGGTTGATCCAGTGCAGATCCAACAGGTGGCATTGAACCTGATTCGTAACGGCATGGAATCCATGCGGGATATGGATACTCGTTCAGTCGGTGTGTATGTGCGCACAGAGCGGGCAGATGAGAACTTCGTCAAAGTCTCGGTGATTGACCGGGGCTATGGTCTGGCGGATGATGCAGAAGAAAAACTGTTTACACCTTTTTATACAACAAAAGCGGACGGTATGGGCATTGGTCTGACGGTGTGTCATTCCATTATTCAGTCCCACGGGGGAAGGTTATCCTTCCAGAGAAACCCTGATGGTGGCACTATTTTTGAATTCACCATGCCGGTTGCGGATTAATAAGACTGGAAAAAGAACGCGGAGAGAACATTGACTGATCAAGTGACGGAATACATGCACGGTCTGGGGCAGAAAGCCCGTCAGGCAAGTACCGCCATGGCGGCTGCAGAAACCGCCGAGAAGAACAGCGCACTGTTGGCGATTGCCGAGGCGCTGGAAAATGATCGCCCGCAACTCAAGCAACTGAATGCTCAGGATCTTGAAGCCGGTCGTGCACGGGGCTTGGATGCAGCTATGCTGGATCGCCTTGAGCTTACGGATGCGCGCATTGATGCCATGATTGAGGGCTTGCGACAGGTGGCAGCCCTGCCGGACCCGGTAGGCACAATTGATGATATGAAATACATTCCCAGCGGTATTCAGTTGGGAAGAATGAGAGTGCCACTTGGGGTGATCGGGATTATTTATGAGTCTCGCCCCAATGTGACCGTTGAAGCCGCCAGCTTGTGTTTAAAGTCGGGTAATGCCGTGATTCTCCGAGGTGGCAGTGAATCTATTCACTCAAATCAAGCGATTGCCCGTTGCATTCAGGCGGGTTTGAAGGCAACTGGTTTGCCGGTGGATGCAGTTCAAGTGGTGGAAACCACCGATCGTGCCGCTGTTGGTGTATTGATCGCCATGCCGGACTATGTGGATGTGATCGTGCCCCGAGGTGGCAAAGGGCTAATTGAGCGCATCAGTAAAGATGCCCGTGTGCCAGTGATCAAGCATCTTGATGGTATTTGCCACGTGTATCTGGATGACAAGGCTGATGTTGATAAGGCCATCCGCATTGCAGATAACGCCAAAACCCACCGTTACGGGGTTTGCAATGCCATGGAAACATTGCTGGTTCACGAAGCGGTCGCTGAAATCATGCTAAAACCGCTAGCGGATATTTATGCAGCAAAGGATGTTGAGCTGCGTGGTTGCCCTGAAACGCGCAAGATTTTGTCTGGTATTACTGCGGCAACGGAAGAAGATTGGTCTACTGAATATCTGGCGCCAGTGTTGTCAGTAAAGGTCGTGAAAGATATGGATGAAGCCATTGCCCATATCAACCATTTCGGTTCTCATCACACCGATGCCATCGTGACGGAAGATTTTTCCCGGGCTCGTCGCTTCCTTAGGGAAGTGGATTCCAGTTCAGTGATGATCAATGCGTCCACCCGCTTTGCGGACGGCTTTGAATATGGCCTGGGTGCGGAAATTGGGATTTCCACGGATAAGATTCATGCCCGTGGGCCGGTGGGGCTGGAAGGGCTGACATCACAGAAATACGTTGTATTTGGTGATGGTCATATTCGGCAGTGAACGAGGCTCTAAGTGATTTCCGTTTGAGCGTTGACATCAGCGGGGAATCCTGCGAGCCTGACCGGTTCTAATGGCCTGAGCTCGATAATTGTTCAGGTAAGGTAAGTATCTGCGCAAATGAAATCAAAGAATTCTGGTTTAGTGCGTGGGTACTATGCAAGGCACAACGGCGGGAGCATAGCTCGGGCTATGTGACCAGAGTTGTAACGCAGCAGAGTGCCTGCGCAATGAACCAGAAAATTTGAGTTTATTTGGGTAGGTACTTACAGAGGTTAATTTTGCAGTCTATGCATTCTGATGAACTGAAACAGCTTGTTATTGAAGCTATTGAAAATGTGAAGGGTAACGAAATCACCTGTCTGGACGTTTCGACTCAGACCAGTGTCACTGATTACATGGTTATCGCCTGCGGTACGTCTAACCGTCATGTGAAGTCTCTGGCAGACAATGTCATTGACGAGTGCAAGAAAAAGGGTATCCGACCGTTAGGTATGGAAGGTCAAGACAAGTCTGAATGGGTTCTGGTTGATCTGGGTGACGTGGTTGTTCACCTGATGCTGCCGGCAACTCGCCAGTTCTATGATCTTGAACGTCTCTGGGATAGCGCTGATCTGGTCGCTGAAGACCTGACTTCTGCCGAGCAGCCTTAATGCGGGTACGGCTGATCACAGTTGGCTCGAAAATGCCCGGTTGGGTGGAAGAAGGCTATCGGGAATACAGCCGCCGTCTGGGCGGTGATGTTCGTCTTGAACTGGTTGAAATTCCTCTGGGTAAACGGAGTAAAGGCTCTGACATCAGTCGGCTTCAGGAAAAAGAAGCCGGGCAGATGCTGGCAGCCATTGGCTCCGGTGATCATGTGGTCACTCTGGAAGTGCTGGGTAAACCCTGGAGCACGGAAAAGCTGGCAGAGAATATGGATGGCTGGCTGCACAGTGGGCGCAATGTCAGCCTGTTGGTGGGCGGGCCTGAAGGGCTTCATGTGTCCTGCCTTGCCCGATCCGATCTTCGCTGGTCTCTATCGCCATTGACACTGCCGCATCCGCTGGTCAGGGTAGTGGTTGCAGAGCAGGTTTATCGGGGCTGGAGTATTCTCCATAATCACCCGTATCATAAGTAGTTGACCAAATGAGAACCATATTTTCTGACTAAGTAGACAGTCGCTCTCGGCAGCTTGCTCCTGCGTTGCTTTTATGCCCTTGGGTGCTACCTTCTGCATCCATGCAGTCGTGCTGCGTTGTAGCTTCGGTCACATAGCTAAGGCTATGCTCCCTGCGCTAAGCCTTTATGCCCTGTGGGTATTGCATAGCAACTATCCACTCAGCCAGGAAAATCCGATTTCATTTGCACAACTACTTAAGTAAAATCGTTTCTAATTGATTTTTTGTTTTTTGGCCAAGCGACCGATGATCGAGATATAACATGCCGCAGGACACCTTAAAGGACCATGGGGCAGAAAAAAAACTGGTAAATATCCGGCTTTGGGTCGCCGTTGGCTTCATGATTCTCCTCTGTCTGGGGTTAATCTCTCGGCTTTTCTATCTTCAGGTGGTTCGCCATGTTGAGCTTTCTACTCAGTCTGATGAGAACCGGGTACTGGTTCAGCCTATTCCTCCTACTCGCGGATTAATATACGACAAAAATGGTGTGTTGCTGGCGATGAATAAGCCCAGCCATATCTTGTCCATTGTCCGTGAACAAGCCAAAGATATGGATGTGTTGTTGGCGGATATCGCTAAGCTGGTCAACCTTACGGAAGGCGAGTTGAAGCGCTTTGATCAGCGAATTCGCCGCCGCCGTCCATTTGAAGCTGTACCGCTGAAGTTTGATCTGACCTCGGAAGAAATTGCCCGAATTACCGTCAACCAATTCCGTCTCCCCGGCGTTGATATCAATGCCGAGCTGGTTCGCTATTATCCCGAGAAAGAAGCTTTCGCCCACAGTATTGGTTATGTGGGGCGAATTAATGATCGTGATTTACAAACGCTGGATCCAGCACTTTATTCAGGGACTCACACCACCGGTAAGATCGGTGTGGAGCGTTCTTATGAGTCCATTTTGCTGGGCAAGCCGGGGTTTCAGGAAGTCGAAACTAACGCCCGTGGTCGTGTGCTCAGGGTTCTGAAGAAAGAGCCGCCAGTGCCGGGGCGTGATATCAATCTCTATCTTGACAGTAAACTGCAGAAAATTGCTATTGAGGCTATCAATGGTCGCCGCGGTGCGGTTGTCGCGATGGATCCGAAAACCGGTGGTGTATTAACGATGGCTAGTACGCCGTCGTTTGATCCCAACCTGTTTGTTACCGGCATTGATACGAAGACGTTTAATGGCCTGAATACGAATATTGAACGACCTTTGTATAACCGGGCATCCCTTGGTGAATATCCACCGGCCTCTACTGTGAAGCCGGTAATGGGGTTGGCGTTATTGGCTAATGGTGTTGTGAAACCGGAAGACCGTGTGTTTGATAAGGGCTGGTTTCAGTTACCTGGCAGTGAGCACCGATTCCGGAACTGGAAGCGCTCGGGCCATGGGTGGGTGGATTTAAATCAGGCGATTACTGTTTCTAACGATACCTATTTTTATAACCAGGCCGGTAAGCTGGGCATTGATAACTTACACGATTTTGCCAGTCAGTTTGGCTTTGGTCATCGCACCGGTATTGATATTCGAGAAGAACGTCCTGGATTGTTGCCATCGAGAGAGTGGAAGCGGGGAGCCTATGAGCAGCCCTGGTATCCTGGTGAAACAGTAATTGCCATTATCGGGCAGGGTTATATGCTGGCAACCCCTTTGCAGCTGGCGGAATCCACCTCTCTGATCGCTAACCGAGGGCATTATGTTCAACCACGACTGGTGCGGGAGAACATTCCGGAAGTTCAGGGTGAGTTCTGGGGAGATGATATTTCCACCGGCCTGACCGATGAAGCAGATGCTTTCAACTGGGAGCTGATTATCGGTGCTATGGAAGAGGTGATACATTCTCCACGAGGCACCGCGAATTGGCGAATAGGCCGTGGCTTGAAGTACCGGATGGCCGGAAAAACCGGTACCGCTCAGGTGGTTAGTATTGCTCAGGGCGAAGAGTATGACGCTGAAAAGTTGAAAGAGTTCGAGCGTGACCACAGTTTGTTTATTGGCTTTGCCCCTGCGGATGATCCTCAGATTGCTGTTTCTGTGATTCTGGAGAACAGCAATGGTGCGTCCAATGTTGCCAGAAAGGTGATGGATGCTTATCTACTGCCACGATTGGCAGCAGCAAAGAATCAGAAGGAAAAGTAATGGCTAACCAGGATTTTGTTCGTCAGATTGACCTGCACGGTTTTGGTCGTGGTCCAGCGCTTTCCATGCGCTGGCATGTGGATTTTGTACTGCTGTTTTTTTTGTTACTGCTTTGTGGCGCGGGATTGTTTCTTCTCTATAGCGCTACCGGGCGGGATCTGGACGTCGTGACCCGTCAGGCGATGTATCTTGGCGTCAGTTTCACGGGTATGTTGATCATAGCCCAGATACCACCACGTTTTTTTATGCAGTGGGCTAAATGGTTTTATTTGGCTGGCGTTCTTCTGTTGGTCGCTGTCTTGTTTATGGGCGTTAGCTCTAAAGGCGCTCAGCGGTGGATACAGCTGCCCGGTTTTCGCTTTCAGCCTTCTGAAGTCATCAAGTTGATCATGCCGATCACCATGGCTGCTTTTTTTGCCAAACGACGACTGCCGCCTTCTTTCAAAGATATTGTCATTGCCCTGGTGTTGATAGCCGTTCCCGTGGTGCTGATTGCCAAACAACCGGATTTGGGAACTTCAATTCTGATAGGCGCCTCCGGTGCCTTCGTTATCTTCCTGGCTGGGCTGCGCAAGCGGATTATTGCTTCAGCGGTTTGCCTGGCGGTACCTTCCATTTATGTGCTCTGGCACTTTTTCATGTACGACTACCAAAAACAGCGGGTGTTGACGTTTTTGAATCCGGAAAGTGATCCTTGGGGATCCGGCTGGAATATCATTCAGTCCACCATTGCTATTGGCTCTGGTGGTTTGTACGGCAAAGGCTGGTTGCAGGGGACTCAGTCACACTTGGATTTCCTACCGGAAAGTCATACGGACTTTATTATTGCCGTCCTTGCGGAAGAGTTTGGCTTAATGGGCTGTCTGGTATTGTTTGCACTCTACGCACTGATTATCGGGCGAGGATTGTTTATTACCTTCAATGCTCAGACACTGTTTGGACGACTTCTGGCAGGTAGTATTACCCTGACTTTCTTCGTTTATATTTTCGTTAATATCGGTATGGTCAGTGGCATTTTACCAGTGGTGGGTGTGCCTTTGCCCATGGTCAGTCGCGGAGGAACTTCGCTGTTAACACTGCTGGCTGGTTTTGGTTTTTTGATGTCTATTCATACCCATAAGTCCTTCATGGCGGGTGAACGGTAGATATTTGATTTCAAATAACTTTCTTTATCTTTAATATCCGATACCTGTCTTTTATAAAATCCCGCACATAGTGCGGGATTTTTACTCAATGACGATAGAAATTAACTTAACTGTCGATTAATGTAGGGTTTCCTGATGTTGTGATTTCAGCACTTTTATTTCAGCACGTTGCAGTGTTGGGGAGCCCTGATCTTGTTTTTGCATAAAAGGTACGGAAGCATGAAAACTATTCCAGGGATATTCCGTCGTATAGTTCGTGATGGTCTGCTGGTAACAACCGCTGTTTTTTCATCTGTGGCGTTGGCTTCTTCTGCAGGAAGCTACCTTGGCAGGCAGGATGTTAATAAGTTTATTGATGATATGGTGACCGAGCACCATTTCGACCGATCCAAGTTGGAAGCGGTCATTGGTAAAGCTGAACGATCACAGCGTGCGATTGAACTGATCAGCCGTCCGGCTGAAGGGACAATGGAATGGAAGGATTATCGGAAGATTTTCCTGACACCTGAACGCATCACCAAAGGTGTCCGGTTCTGGGAAGAGAATTCTGAGTCGCTAGCTGCTGCTGAGAAAAAATGGGGTGTACCAGCCCATATCATTGTGGCGATTATTGGTGTCGAGACCTACTATGGACGCCAGACCGGCGGCTTCAGAGTGCTGGATACATTGACGACGCTGGGCTTTGATTATCCGCCCAGGCAAACCTTTTTCCGTAAAGAACTGGAGAATTTCCTGATCCTTGCTCGCGACCAGAAGCTGGATGTGGAAGAGTTGACCGGGTCTTATGCCGGTGCAATGGGTATCCCACAGTTTATGCCATCCAGCTATCGTGCTTATGCGGTGGATTATACCGGTGATGAGCAGGCGAACATTTGGTTTAGTGAAGAGGACGCGATTGGCAGTGTCGCGAACTATCTGAAAAAGCATGGCTGGAAATATGGTAAGGGCGTTGCAGTTCAAACCCGAGTTTCAGGTGTAGGAGTTGATGATGTGTTATCCGACGGGTTAAAGCCGGATCAAACACTGGCAGAGGTTCAGGATTCCGGCTGGCAGGTTACCAGTACTGGCTCCGATGCCTTAAAGGTTCTGCCTATGAAGCACGAAGGCAGTGCGGGTGCTGAATACTGGTTGGGCATGCACAACTTTTATGTGATTACTCGATACAACCGCAGTCAGATGTATGCACTGGCGGTCTATCAGCTGGCGAAGGAAGTGCGGGCAGGCTATAACAGTTCTGTTGCTCTGAAGAGCAAAGCCCCTGAAGGCAAATTGTAAAATGAATATCGAGCCTGTGGATCGAATGCATTCACAGGTTCTCAAAGTCGCTTGGAGGCAAATTGCAAAGCGCTTTTACTAATGGAAATGAAGGTTTTTCCTTGCGATCTATATTGAAAATCCAGTCTCTGGTTGTGATATTGCTGACTCTGGCAGGCTGTAGTTCTACACAAGTACAGGATGGACCGCCTTCTGAAACCGTAGATGTCAGTACGATTCCGGATGCTGTGCCAACACCCATTCAGGTGCCTTTGAAGAATACCCCTTATACGCTGGCTGGAGTTACCTATACCCCGATGGGATCGGCAAATGGTTATTCTGAAAGTGGTGAGGCCTCTTGGTATGGCACTAAATTTCACGGTAAGCAGACAGCGAACGGTGAAATTTATGACATGTTCAAAATGACAGCCGCTCATAAAACGTTGCCATTGCCGTCCTATGTCAAAGTGACCAATGTGGAGAATGGCAAGTCCGTGGTGGTCAGGGTTAATGATCGTGGTCCATTTCACGGTAACCGATTGATTGATTTGTCCTATGTTGCTGCAAAAAAGCTGGGTTTTTCAAACTCAGGTCTTGCTGGTGTCGCCATTGAAGGCATTGATCCAGAGACGTTTGCTAAATCTCCGGTGCACCCTGAAAATGGTCAACTGCTTTATCTACAGCTGGCGGCGTTGAAAAACCATCACAGTGCGCAAATGTTGCGTCGAAATATTTTCAGTAAAGTAGGACTGAAGGCAAAAGTGGTTAAGGGCGAAGAAGTTGAGCCGTTGTATCGAGTCAGGATTGGCCCGGTAGAAAGCCCTGAACACTTGGAATCAATGCTGGAAAGTATCAATGTGGCAGAGTTTGAGACGCCCTATCTTGTCTACGAAAAACCTGTTTTTGAAAAAGCTGCTTATGACTTACCGGTTTCCGAAAAACCAACCATAGAAGAAGCACTGGAAGAAAGTGAGGAAGAAAGTGTCGAATCCATGGTTCAGGCGCCCTGATTAAAAAAGCATGCTGTCATTGTTTTTCAACCAATAATGTCAGCATGCTTTTAATGTCGGTCAGTTCAATCTCTACATGGGTAAGTCGTTCTTCTACGGAGGACAACTTACCCATTGCCGTGGATAGCTTGCCCTCAACACCACCCAAGGTTTGATCCAAGCCAGAAAGGTGCTGACTGGTCTGGGTTTGCCATTGCTCCATGGCATTGATTCTTTGCACCAACGCTTTGATCAGTGCTTCTACGTTGATCAGCCGCTCATTCATACCGCAGCTTTGCCGGGTAAGCTCAAATAGGGTTTGTCTTACCGTGACAATGTCCGCACTCATTTCCAGCAGCTCAGCATTTTCCTTCGCCGCCTTTCGCGCCTTATGCTCATTGATGCCCAGTTCAACCAGACATTCATAGAGGTCTTCGTTCAGCATGGTGTTACTCCGGAATGGTCATTACAAACTCCCCGATACACAAACTCCCCAATTCACCAACAAACTAATTATTTTTGGTGCCATCGTCGTATATTGTACGTTAAAGATAGAGTTGGATTGGACGAACCGCCAAGTTTAATGGATAAATCTTCGAGGCTTTGCGGGGCATGGTGCAGAGAAATGTCAAATCGACGGGGTTTCTGAATACTCAGTATTTTCAACCGTTTCAGACCATAGATTTCTTTGTTATGAATCAGTATGAAAGTGATTAATTTGAAAGATTGCCCCCAGTGCATTGAGACTGTCGCTCGTTGGCATCAAGAGCAGTGGCAGACGTTATACCCAAATTGGACTTTGCAGGATTTCATGAACGATATGGAGTTGGCACTTTTGTCTGATTTAGTGCCGCAGACATGGGTGCTTTCCGACCGAAATCGATTGCTGGGTTCTGTGAGTCTTCTGGAATGTGATCTGGAAGGTTATGAGCATTACTCTCCCTGGCTGGCTGATGTGTATGTTGAAGGCAGCCATCGTGGCCATGGTTATGGCAAATGGTTGATTGAGGCAGCCATGGACTTTGCCCGGTCAAAAAAGCTGTTACCTTTATATCTTTATACTCCAGACCATCAGCGTTACTATGAAAAGATGGGGTGGAATATTGTGGAAGTGGTTAATTATCAAGGAAAACAGATAGTTATCATGGTTTTTGATGGTTTTTAAACTTACAAATTACTGACCGGTATTACAGGGCAGCTATGTTACTATCTCACTGAATGACTTTTGATCAATAATTTCTGAGCAATGATTTTTGATCAATGATTTTTGATAAAGAACAGAGGTCGAAAAACAGTGATTGTTGTAAGTCACAGTTAACCTCAAAAGATTTGAACATTATAATGTTGAACATTCATATTCTCAGAGCAAAGATCTGCATGAGCAAACGATTATTTTCTACCCGTCGCTGGCTGGGTGTTTTGGCCATGGCCACGATCATGCCCATCATGGCGACGACTGCCCAGGCGCAGGTGTTTCGTCAGATCCCATCTCCGCCGGAGTTGGGTCTGACCAGTTACATTCTGATCGATGCCACCAGTGGTGAAGTGCTGGCGGAAAAGAATCCGGATGAAACTCTGCACCCTGCCAGCCTGACCAAAATGATGACCACTTACCTGACGGAAGCCGAGTTACACGCTGGTAATATCAGCCGTGATGATAAGGTACTGATCAGCGAAAAGGCCTGGAGCCTCGGTGGATCAACGATGTTCATCGAAGTGGGTGAACGTGTGCCGGTGGGTGAACTGCTGAAAGGCGTGATTATTGTTTCCGGTAACGATGCCAGTGTGGCTCTGGCGGAACACATTGCCGGCAGTGAAGGTGCTTTTGCTCAGTTAATGAACAGCACTGCCCAGCAGATTGGCATGAACAGCAGTAATTTCCAGAATGCCTCTGGCTGGCCGGCAGAAGATCATTACTCCACCGCCCGTGATCTGGCGACGTTGAGTAAGCACATTGTTCAGGATTTCCCAGAATATTATGCGATCCACTCTGAAAAGTATTACCAGTACGGTGTTGATAAAAAGACGGGCAAACCGTTGCGTCGCCAAGCCAACCGCAACCGTCTGCTGTGGACCAACCCTTACGTTGATGGTTTAAAGACAGGACATATTGAAGCCACTGGCTACCATCTTGCCGTAACGTCGGCTCGTGATGGACGCCGTTTGATTGCCGTTCTATTGGGTGCCAAAAGTGAGAAGCAGCGTGCGGATGATGCTCAGAAACTGCTGACTTATGGCTTCCGCTTCTTCGAAAACGTGGACGTGAAAAAAGGTGGTCAGCCTTTACAGACGGTTGAAGTCTGGAAAGGTGACATCAGTGAAATCAGCGTTGGTATTGCTGAAGATCTGATTGTTACTGTACCAAGAGGAAGTAGCAAAGATCTGACAGCCACCCTCACCATCAATCCAACGTTAGAAGCGCCGATTGAGCAGGGGCAGGCCATTGGCTCCGTAAAAGTGATGCTGGATGATGAACTGGTAACAGAAGTGCCACTGATTGCTCAGCAGGCTGTGGAAAAAGGTGGCTTCTTCAAGCGCCTCTGGGACAGCATTGTGCTGTTCTTTACTGGTCTTCTGGCCTAATTTTGTTTGATGTAGAAACGGTTATGAAAGAACCTAAAGCGCCTAAAATTGAGTTCCCCTGTGATTACCCAATCCGAATCGTAGGACATGCTGCGCCGGACTATAAAGACTTTGTCCTTCGTGTTGTAGCGAACCATGATCCTTCTTTTAAGGGGGATGCCAAAATGAAAACCAGTAAGAACGGTAAGTACCTTTCTGCCACGGTCGTCATTACCGCCACCGGAGAACCCCAGCTACAGGCATTGTTTGAAGAGCTAAAGGCCAGTGGTCGGATTCAAATGGTGTTGTAATCATTGGATTAAAAGCTACTGGCTGTTTGTTTAGAGCCGGCTGTTTGTAAAGAGAAAGCGCCAGTGAAGGTCGAAGAAAAAATAGTGGTTCGTTGGCTGGGCAGGCGGGAGTATGAACCCGTCTGGCAGGCCATGAAAGCATTTACCAACCAGCGGGATGAACAAACGCCGGATGAGTTTTGGTTTGTCGAACACAATCCGGTATTCACCCAAGGGCAGGCTGGTAAGCCGGAGCATGTGTTGATGCCTGGCGATATTCCAGTGATTCCGGTGGATCGTGGTGGTCAGGTGACCTATCACGGCCCAGGTCAGCTGGTTTGCTATTTTCTATTAGATGTAAAACGCAAGCACACTGGCCCAAGAGCCGTGGTTTCTGCACTGGAAAATGCCGTTATTGAGGTGTTGGCCAGCTACGGCATTGAAGCGCAGAATGATCCTGAAGCCCCCGGCGTTTATGTCAATGGCGCCAAGATTTCTGCCCTGGGATTGCGGTTCCGTAAAATGTGTTCCTATCACGGCTTAAGCTTGAATGTGGATATGGATCTGGAACCTTTCAGCCGAATTAACCCTTGTGGTTATGCCGGTCTTGATGTTGTGGATATGGCATCACTGCTGGGCACGGTGGATATGAATGACGTCAGTCAGCGTTTGCTTACCAGCCTCCAGAAGGCTCTGAATTACCGGGGGACAATCATTTCATGAGTTCAGACCAGATCATTCCAACCGTTCAGGTCGATGAAGCGGTAAAGGTAACCAGTGGTACCAAGTTCGTTAACGACAAAGGCATCACGGCCATAAAAAATGGCATTAAGGCGTCCGCCAGAGACCCTCAGATTGAAGTAAAACGCAAACCTTCCTGGTTGCGAATCAAGGCTACTCACGGCACTCGCTACAAAGAAGTGAAAGGCACGGTTCACGAACACAAGCTCAGCACCGTGTGTGAAGAGGCCATGTGCCCGAACATTAATGAGTGCTGGAGCTCTGGTACCGCAACCATCATGTTGATGGGCGATACCTGTACCCGAGCCTGTCGATTCTGTGCAGTGAACACGGGCAACCCAAAAGGCTGGTTGGATCTGGAAGAGCCAGAGCATACTGCAAACTCCGTTAAGCTGATGAACCTGAAGTATCTGGTGCTGACGTCTGTGAACCGTGATGACCTGCCGGACGGTGGTGCTGAGCACTACGCCAACGTGGTTCGCAAAGTAATAGAAATGAATCCTGATACCAACGTGGAAGTATTAACGCCGGATTTTCAGGGCGTCTTCGAGCACGTTGAAACCGTGGTAGATAGTGGCATTGCAGTGTTTGCCCAGAATGTGGAAACCGTTAAGCGGCTGACACATCCGGTGCGGGATCCACGATCCAGCTATGAGCAGACTCTTGCTGTTCTGGAGCACGCCAAGAAGTACCGTCCTGATGTGTTAACCAAAACCAGTGTCATGTTGGGGTTAGGCGAGACCGACGAAGAAATTCTGGAAACTCTGGACGATCTTCGTGCGATCAACGTCGATATTGTCACTTTCGGTCAATATCTGCAGCCAACGGTGAATCATCTACCAATTGATCGCTATGTCACTCCGGAACAGTTCGAGACCTATCGTCAATGGGGGCTGGATAAAGGCTTTCTTGAGGTGGTTTCCGGTGCGCTGGTTCGCTCAAGCTACCGTGCTGAGCAGGTTCTGCAGAAGAATAATGTAGGGCTCGGCTAGTAGTAAAGATCATCTTAGAAAGCAGCGTCAGAAGCTCAAACAGTTTCTGACGCATCACTTATTTTCTCACCTGATTTCTCCCAAAACGTCACTTCATTATCTGCTTTTATCAAGCGCCTAAACCTTTCAGACCCGGTTACGACTCATAAGTAGTTAACCACGTGAAATCATATTTTCTGACTAAGTGGACAGCCACTCTCCGGCGTTACAACTCCGGTCACATAGCTACGGCTATGCTCCCTGGGTTGTGCCTTGCCTAGCAACTGCCCGCTCAGCCAGAAATATTCGATCCCAAATGGTCAACTACTTAGAAGATAGCCACCGCTTTCTTCCCATCATTGTCTGTGACCGAGGTTAGAGTATGAGTCAGGAACAGCCCTCAAAGCATATACACAAGAGGTCTCGCAGCCTGTCGCTTACGCTGTTCCTCTGGTTTGTCTGCCTGTCCATCGGGCCGGTCATATTTGTTGGTTTTAATGAATATGAGATGGGGAAAGATGATATTGTCCAAGATCGTTATGATCAACTGACCACGATTAATTACCAGCTTACGCAGCGTCTGAACCATTATTTCGATACGGTACTGACCAATCTTTATATTCTATCCTCACCTTCCAGTACGTTCATTGACAACCTGAAAGAAGGTTATGACCCGGATCGTGGACTATGGAACAGTTATGTTACTTCAACGGATTACCACAAAATACAGGCGCAACACTCAGCAACTTATCAAGACTTTCTAAAGTTCTATGATTACTCCGACATCATTATCGGTGATGCACAGGGGAATATTCTCTACACCGTCAACCGCTATGACGATCTTGGCCAGAACCTATTTTCTGGAAGCCTCGCCTACACCAATTTTTCCCGTGCCGTTCAAGCCAGTCTTCAAGAACAGCAGCCTCAATATGCCGATCTTGGAAGCTATCCTCCTTTGGGAAATGAGCAAGTGGTCTTCTTTATCTTGCCACTGACGGATGATGAGCAATCATCCACAGGCTTTATAGCCGTTCAGATTCATCCCAATAACATCCAGATCATGTTTGATAGTGGTGACTCTGGTATCGCAGGGCTTTCTTCATTTCTGGTGGGCGCAGACCGTAAGATTCGTTTTGGCAGTATTGTGGCCAATAGAAAAGACCTGATATTTAGTGATGACAATCCGTTGATCGACCTTTGGCTTGAACCTGTCAATGAAGATGGTCTGTATGTAGAAGACGATGATCATATTGGGGAGTTGGAAGAGCACAGTGATCATGCCCATGAGTTCGATATGAACGCGATGGGTGATCTGTCTGACGTTATTCAGGATGAAGAAGCGCTTGCTCAGGCGGTCAAAGCCAGTGATCGACATATCCGTAGCTATGAACATGGTGAAGAAGTGCTTGGAACGTATCTTCCCGTCAATATTGCTGGTTCGTCAATGATCATGCTGTCTGAAGTGACTCATCGCGAGGCTTTTGCATCTGTTCAAAAATTTCAGAATCGCTTAATTCTATTAATTTCTATTGTCTTTGTTCTTGTGGTTATTGTTGCCTTCTTTGTTACCCGCAAGCTGGTGAAACCGCTTAGGCAGATTATTAAATGGGTAAACCGGGTTGCTTCCGGTGACTATATCGAAGTGGTGGAGTTGAAAGGCAGTAATGAAATCAGCGAACTGAGCCACAGCTTCGGAGAAATGACCAGAAAACTGAGAACGATCAGTAGTGAAAACCAGCGCAGAAACTGGCTTCAGGATGGCATGGCCGGATTAAACGACAGTATTCGTGGTGAGCAGTCCATGGCAGATTTGTGTCATAACATTGTTGCCTATATTGCTCATTATCTCGATATGCATTCTGGCGCCATGTACGTTTTGAACGACACCAGTCAGCTGGAGCTGTTGGGGACATACGCCTGGAGCAAACGTAACCAACACTCTACTCGTTTTGATTTAGGTGAAGGATTGATCGGGCAGGCCGCATTGGAAAAGCAGCTTATTGAACTGACTAATGTCCCCGATGGTTATCTGGCTATCGAGTCCGGGCTTGGGGTATCCAGCCCAGTTCATGTTCTTATTATTCCCCTGTCTTATGAAAATAACCTCAAGGGTGTTTTTGAGTTCTCTCGCTTAGGGCCAATGACGGAAGAGCAAAAACAGTTCCTCGATCATAGCGTCGAAAATATTGCTATCGCTATTAACTCTGCCCAGTACAGAACCCGGGTGAGCCAACTGTTAGAAACTACCACCCAGCAAGCGGAAACCATGAAAGAGCAGCAGGAAGAATTGCGCTCCAATAATGATGAGCTGGAAAAGAAAGCAAGAATCCTTGAAGAGTCGGAAGAAGAGCTGAAAGCACAAAGCGATGAGTTACAAAAATCCAATGCGGAGCTGGAAGAACTTAGTGAAAAGCTAACAGCACAAAAAGATGACATTGAACGTAAGAATAGAGAGATAGAGAAAACCAGCAAAGACATCACGGAGAAAGCAGAAGAGCTGGCAAGAGCCAGTAAATACAAATCAGAATTTCTGGCGAACATGTCCCATGAACTGCGTACGCCACTTAATTCGTTGTTATTGCTTTCTCAAATGCTGGCAGATAACGACGAAGGCAATTTAACGGAAGATCAAGTGGAATCGGCAACGGTTATCTACAACGGTGGTAAGGAGTTGCTGGAGTTAATCAACGATATTCTGGATTTATCCAAGGTGGAAGCCGGGAAAATGTCGGTGAATCTGGATACGGTTTCTGTTCAGGATGTTAAAAGCAGTATTGAAACCATGTTTAAGCCACTGGCGGATAATAAAGGCTTGGAGTTCGCGGTCAACATGGCATCTGGTGTGAATGACTCTCTGTTTACGGATAGCCAAAGACTGTTGCAGATTATTAAAAACTTTCTTTCCAATGCCTTCAAGTTTACTGAGCAGGGCAGTGTGACGGTTGAGGTATTTAACGAAACTCGTAAGGGACGCCATGCCGAAGAAAACTGGCTGGCATTTGGAGTAAAAGACAGTGGAATTGGTATTCCGAAAGACAAACAGGCCACCATTTTTGAATCATTTCAACAGGCCGATGGTTCAACCAGCAGAAAATACGGCGGCACCGGCCTTGGTCTGGCTATATCCAGAGAAATGGCGACGCTGCTGGGTGGTTTTATCGAGTTGGCCAGCGAAGAAGGCAAGGGCACAACATTCACTTTGTTTTTGCCCGATAATCCAGTCTGCGCTATTGGCTCAGAGAACGTGACGGCGGATAACTACAATAATTCCCCGGTGCCTGTCTCCGCTACGCTTGCTAAACCGGATGTTTCAAAACCAGGTGTTTCAAAACAAGAAGCTACTACTACTGAAGAGATTCCCATTACCTCCACTAAAAGTAGTGTCACTGAAACACCAACTTCTACAGAAGGTAATAGCCTTCTGGTTATTGAAGATGACCCCAATTTCTTTAATACGTTGAACCAGCTTGCCGGGAAATATCAATTCAATTGTCAACATGCAGAGACTGGCAGGCAGGGTTTGGAGCTTGCTGAGAACACACGACCGTCCGCCATTATTCTGGATCTTGGGTTACCGGATATGGATGGTCAGGAAGTGCTTGAGAAATTGAAGAACGGTAATGCCACACGAAACATTCCCGTTCACATCATTTCTGGCCGGGATCCGCATTTGTTTAAAGACGCATCAGTGGCTGGTTATTTGATGAAGCCGGTGAGTATTTCAGATATTGATAATGTCTTTTCTACACTGGAAGACGCGATTCATCAGGATATCAGTGATGTTTTGATTCTGGACTTAGACGATAGTGAGCGAAAAAAAATCGGGGCGATACTGGAAAAGAAACAGCTCCATGTAGGTTACGCGGCCACCGCTGACGAGGCACAAAAGATGCTGTCAGACAGTCATTGGCAATGCATGATTATGGATTTAAATCTGGGTGAAACATCGGGGCTCGATTTTCTCCAGACCGTTAAAGAACAACTGGGGGAGAAAATGCCCTCGGTGGTGATTCATACTGCCCAGCCACCCAGTGCATCGGAACATGCTCAGCTGCAGGAATACACAAGTGCGATGGTCATGAAGGGTGACCGGGCCATGGAAAGAGTGACAGATGAAGTCAGTTTGTTTTTACACACGGTGAATAAAGACAACTCAGTTACGGAAGAGAAGCCGATGCCAGCAGGCGGAGAAAAGAGCCTTGATGGGCGAAAAATTATGCTGGTGGATGATGATCTCCGTAATACATTTGCCCTTTCCAAGGCATTACAAGGCTTGGGAATGGAAGTGGTTCTGGCAGATAACGGCAAGAATGCGCTAACGAAACTCGAAGAAGAGGAAGGGGTTGAGTTAGTGCTGATGGATATCATGATGCCAGTGATGGATGGTTATGAAGCAACCCGAGCTATACGTCAGATGCCTTACTTTAAGGATTTGCCGGTCATTGCCCTCACAGCCAAGGCGATGGCCGATGATCGGGCAAAGTGTCTTGAGGCTGGAGCGAATGACTACATGACCAAGCCTGTGGATATGGCCAAGTTGACGGAAATGCTTAAGGTCTGGCTATCAAGATGACGAAAACAGACTCTCTTGCTCAACTGGAGCATCTGGAGCTGAAACTATTGCTGGAGGCAATTAGCCAGCATTACGGTTACGACTTCAGTGATTATGCCCGCGCCTCTATGGTTCGCCGGATTAAGAAATACATGGAGTCAGTGAACATTAATCGCATTAGTGCACTGATACCGCTTTTTCTCCACGACGGTCAGGCTTTTCAGACATTTGTTGAAAGCATGTCAGTGGTGGTGACGGAAATGTTTCGTGACCCGGATGTGTTTAAAGTACTTCGAGAAGAAGTGATTCCGGTTTTGAAAACCTACCCATTTATTAAAATCTGGCATGCGGGCTGTGCTTCCGGTCAGGAGGTTTACTCCATAGCCATTATGCTTGAAGAAGAGGGGCTGTTGGATCGCTGTCAGATCTATGCCACCGATTTTAACGACGAAGCACTGAGGATGGCCAAGAAAGGAATTTATCCATCCGATGACGTGGAACTTTACGAGAAGAATTATAGGGACTCTGGTGGACGTAAGACGCTAAGTGATAATTGGGTAAGCCAGTATAACGCCATCAAAATCAATAGCCGCTTTGCCGAACGAATTACCTTTGCCAGCCATAATCTGGTGACTGACGGTGCCTTTGGTGAAATGAATCTGGTGATGTGTCGCAACGTATTGATTTACTTTAATGAACAACTGCAGGACAGAGCTCTGAATTTAATTAATGAAAGCCTCTGCCCCCGTGGCTTCCTCTGTATTGGGCGGAGGGAAAATTTGACCTTCAGTGAAATTAGAAAGTCACTGGAGGATGTAAATAACAAGCTGAGAATTTATAGGAAGAAGGGGGCGTGAAAGGAAAGTATTCAGCTAATGAGTATAAAGCCATTGTGATTGGTGCCTCTGCCGGAAGAATCAATGCACTGGGTTTCCTCTTTAGTGAACTTGAGGAAGACTTTCCTTTTCCTCTACTGGTGACCAAACATGTTGGTGCTAAAGACGACGGCGGTGCTTTAAGGGTTTTAGTAAGGCAGAGCTCTCTTCCGGTGCGGTTAGCCAGAGATAAGGAAGCGGTAATGGCAGGCAGTATTTATCTCGCACCGGCGGGATACCACATGCAGGTTGAGGAGAGTGGTGTGATCAGCCTGAATATGGAACCACCGGTTGCGTTTGTCCGGCCATCCATCGATGTGTTGTTTCAATCGGCTGCCAGAGTCTATGAACATGCTTTGGTTGCCATTGTTCTGACCGGAGCTAACAGCGACGGAGCAGATGGTATTCGAGCGGTAAAAGATTTTGGTGGTACGACGGTGGTTCAGTGTCCTGATAGTTCAATGATTAGCACGATGCCGCAGGCATCTCTGGGAACGGGTTGTGTGGATTATCAGTTGCCATTGGAAGAGATACCGGCTTTTCTCGATCAGTTGTAGGTTTTTACGGTTACTAACAAGGATTGTTGGTTATGGAAGAAAAAGACAAAGTCAAAATACTGGTGGTGGATGATCGACCGGAAAACCTCTTGGCGATGGATAAACTTCTCAAACCTCTGGGCGCTGAAGTTCACAAAGTGGATTCCGGCGAAAAAGCCCTGTCAGAAGTGCTAGCCCATCAGTTTGCTGTGATTCTGCTGGACGTACAAATGCCGGGTATGGACGGGTTTGAAACAGCCACATTACTTCATAGCAATAAGCAAACAGCCAATATTCCCATTATTTTCGTCACTGCGATCAACAAAGATCACAATTATGTCGCCAAAGGTTATGAGGCCGGGGCTGTGGATTACCTGCCAAAACCCATCGTGCCTGAAATTCTGCTTGGCAAAGTAAAAGTGTTTCTGCAGCTTGAAGAGCAAAGGATGGAGCTTGAGCAGGTAACGAAAGAGCTGCGTTGGATTAGCCGGAAAAACAAACTGTTGCTGGATTGTGCGGCCGAAGGCATTGTTGGTCTGGATGATCAGGGAAGAGTGACGTTTATTAATCCTACCGCCTGTGAATTGCTTGGAGAAAATGAACAAACGTTACAGGACAGGCATGTCAGCCATCTGTTTTTCGAAGGTGATGATGCTGAAATTCTGAAACAATGGGAAAGTTCTGAAATCTATAAATCCTGTTTTCAAGAAGGCGGACAAATTAAGCAAAGCAGTGACCTGGTTCACTCGAGCAAAGGTCATTTTCCTGCAGAGTTCAATGCGGCAGCGATTGTCAACGGACAGAAAAAAGTTCAGGGAGCAGTTTTGGTCTTCCAGGATATTACCGAAAGAAAAGCCATGGAAGATCAGCTGACGCAAATGGCTAAATACGACAATCTGACAGGGTTAGCAAACCGGGCTTTGTTCAAAGAATTTCTGCAATCGTCTATTGCCAGAAGTGATCGTCATCAAGCGCATACGGCGGTGATGTTTCTCGACCTTGATCATTTCAAGCCGGTGAATGATGAGCTGGGTCACGAAGCGGGCGATAAGCTATTAAGCAATGTTGCGCAGAGGCTGGAAGGTTGTATACGACAGGTTGATTTGATTGCTCGTTTAGGAGGTGATGAGTTCGCAGTCGTTTTGGATGATGTGCACACTGAAGATGATGCCAGAGTCGTTGCGGATAAGATTCTTCATGTGATGGAGGAACCTCATCAGTTGGAAGGCACTGAGAAAAAAGTGGGCACAAGCATTGGTATTGCACTGTATCCCGATAACAGTGGCGACGCTGATAGCCTTATCAAAGCGGCGGATGAAGCCATGTACGAGGCTAAACGACAGGGTAGAAATGATTTTCGATTTTATTCGGATCTAAAATAATCACTTCTGCTTTCGATCTGAAAGCAGAAGTAGATCTCACATTACATCTGATCAGATGTAAATGGTGTGTCGATTTTTTTATCCACAAACACCTTTCGCAGTCGTGCAAACCGTGGCAAACCATTTAGATAAGCTGGGTACTCTTCACCTTCAATCAAAGGTTCAAGATACTCTCGACAGGTTCGGGTGATGTTAAAACCATCCGGGCTGATAAATTCCAATGGCATCTTTCGTTCGAAATTAGCCACCTGCTCTAAAGGCACCTCTTTAATCGCCCAGCGATAAGGCATGTCTGATTCGCGAACAATAGCAGGCATCACCGCATTATGGCCTGTGACAGCCAGTTCAACTGCCGCTTTGCCCACCGCATAGGCCTGCTCAACATCCACTCTGGAAGCAATGTGTCGTGCAGAACGCTGAAGATAGTCAGCCACGGCATAATGATACTTATAACCGAGTTCCTGTTTGATCAGGTTACACAGAGCCGGCGCAACGCCACCGAGCTGTTGGTGACCAAAGGAATCCACTACGGTGGTTGAGGCAGAGATGAAGTTGCCATCGTCGTATTTAGCGCCTTCAGAGGCGACGATGACGCAATACCCTTCGTTGTTAACGGTTTCCTGAACCTTTGCGAGAAACTTCTTTCTGTCCAAAGGCAGTTCAGGGAAAACGATCACATGAGGCGCATCGCCAGATTGGCGAGCAGCCAAACCGGTTGCTGCGGCCAGCCAGCCAGCGTGCCGACCCATCACTTCCATCACAAACACTTTTGTTGAGGTGTCGCACATGGAGGCAATATCGTGGCTGGCTTCTTTGGTAGACACCGCCAGATACTTTGCAGCAGAGCCGAAGCCGGGGCAGTTATCGGTGGCTGCCAGATCATTATCGATGGTTTTGGGGACACCGATACAGGTAATGGGGTAGCCCATTTTTTCACTGAGTTGGGAGACTTTCCAGGCGGTATCCATGGAATCGTTACCGCCGTTGTAAAAGAAATAACCAATATTGTGGGCTTTGAACACATCAATCAAACGACAGTATTCCGCTTCGCTTTCTTCGAAGGATTTCAGTTTGTAACGGCAGGAACCAAAAGCACCGCCCGGTGTTCTAAGCAGAGCGCCAATGGTTTCGTCGGATTCAAAAGAGGTGTCAATCAACTCTTCACGCAGGGCGCCAAGAATCCCGTTATGGCCCGCATAAACTTTGCCAATTTTATCCGGATAGCGGCGGGCGGTTTCGATAACGGCACAGGCGCTGGCATTGATGACAGCGGTAACACCACCGGATTGAGCGTAAAAAGCATGCTTTTGGGACATCGGTTAATTTCCGAACGGTACTCTGTGTTATTTTGTGATTCTGACTGGTTGCAGATGATACCTGATCTCGAAGGGAATGGCAGCGACTGAGTAAGTACTTTTCTGGCTTCTTTTGCGCATTAGCCTGAAACAATGTCAAAATCAGAGGATTATAGTGCTCTTAGTGACTCAGAGCACGCCCGCCGGATTGGAGCTAATGCGGATGCACATACACATTCTTGGTATTTGTGGAACGTTCATGGGAAGTCTGGCCATTTTGGCCAGAGAGCTGGGTTTTCAGGTATCCGGTTCAGACCAGAACGTTTACCCGCCCATGAGTACTCAGCTGGAGGAGCAGGGCATCAGCCTGTTTCAGGGATACAGTGCGGATCATCTGAATCCGGCTCCCGATTTGGTGGTGATTGGTAATGCCATGAAACGTGGCATTCCAGCCGTGGAGTATGTTCTGGAGAAAGGTTTGCCTTATGTCTCCGGCCCTGAGTTTTTTTCCCGCTACATTGCACCGGAACGCTGGGTGTTGGCAGCATCCGGTACCCACGGGAAAACCTCAACCAGCAGTATGCTGGCCTGGATTCTGGAACATGCAGGTATGTCGCCGGGCTTTTTGATTGGTGGCATTCCTGCGGATTTTGGTATTTCTGCAAGGCTTGGTGACACGCCATTTTTTGTGATTGAAGCGGATGAATACGATACGGCGTTTTTTGATAAACGTTCCAAGTTTGTTCATTACCACCCGCGCACGTTGATCATTAATAACCTTGAATTTGATCATGCGGATATCTTTGACGATCTCTCATCGATTCAGCGGCAGTTTCACCATTTAGTAAGAACCATTCCGGGCTCTGGTCGTATTCTTTTCCCTGCCAACGTCACAGCCATTGATGAAGTGATGGATAGGGGGTGCTGGTCTGAGCAGGAAAGTCTTGGTGGCGAAAACAGCCTTTGGCAGGTGCGCAATGCCAGTGCTTCCGGTAATCAATTTGATGTGTTTTACAAAGGTGCCTTTGCTGGCAAGGTGAGTTGGCAGCAGGAAGGACAGCACAATTTAGAGAACGGATTGGCTGCCATTGCTGCGGCTCATCATGTGGGTGTGATTCCGGAGATCGCCTGTGAGGCTCTTTCTGTCTTTCAGGGGGTGAAGCGGCGGATGGAGTTGATTGATGAAATTGATGGCATTCGAATTTATGATGATTTTGCCCATCATCCCACCGCTATTGCGACAACTCTTGCGGGTCAGAGAGCATTACTGGGAGAAGATGCCAATATCCGGGTGATTATTGAGCCCCGCTCCAACACCATGAAAATGGGGATTCACCAACAGTTATTAATTGATTCAACCGCGCAAGCTTCGGAAGTGATCTGGTTTAAGCCGGAAGGTCTGGATTGGCCGCTGGACGCACTGGCAGCGAAAAGTCCGGTGTCAGCCAAAGTACTGGATACCACAGAAGCCATTGTCCGTTATGTAACGGAGTCCGTAGAAACAGGTGATCATCTGCTGATAATGAGTAATGGTGGTTTTGAAGGAATCCATGGCAGAATAGCGCAACGCTTAAAAGACCGTAGCAGCTCAGATATTAATAATGACACCATTACCTGTTGAAACACCTTCCGAAAAAATAACTCTGGCCATGACGGGCGCTTCTGGCGCCCAGTACGGTTTAAGGCTGCTGGAATGCCTGTTAGCCGCTAACCGCGAGGTTTACTTTCTGGCTTCAAAGGCAGTAAAAGTGGTGCTGGCTGAAGAGATGAATCTTCATATTGGCAATACTGAAGCAGAAACTGAACAATTTCTAACCGATCGTTATCGTGCAAAACCGGGGCAAATACGAGTCTTTGGCGAAGACGACTGGATGTCACCGGTGGCATCCGGCAGCGGTGCACCAAAGCAGATGGTGCTTTGCCCCTGCAGCATGGGAACACTCTCTGCGGTAGCCTGTGGCTTGAGCAACAATCTGGCGCAACGAGCTGCCTCCGTTGTGTTGAAAGAGCGGGGCAAGTTGATCGTGGTTCCCAGAGAATCCCCTTATTCAGAAATACATCTGGAAAATATGCTGAAGTTAACCCGAATGGGTAGTGTGATTCTTCCGGCATCCCCTGGTTTTTATAATCAACCTCAGTCTGTAAACGATCTGATTGATTTTATTGTTGCCCGAATTATGGATCAGCTTGGGATTGAGCAGACGTTGATGCCCCAGTGGGGTGTTGCTTCTTAGCATTTGTCTCACACAGGTCGGGCATCTGGTTTTGTTGGCTCAAGTTGTGTAGCCACAGCGCTAGCCCGGATATTTCATAAAACCAAGCAGGTTCCGCCCAATCACTTGATATGATTGGGTCGACAAAAAGAAAGCTTCGGAAGAAGCAAACCGGAACCTGCCATGGCCAAACATACACAAGAAACCCTTTGTT
>NZ_LUTV01000003.1:699111-729707 GCF_001646945.1 Endozoicomonas ascidiicola | reverse complement strand
GCCTCAATCGGATGAGAGCATGGCTGAAGCTCGTCGCTGCCTGCAGGAACGCACGGCTAACGCACGATCGAATGATTTGGCAATACCTTACCGTGTTCGTATATATGGTGAGGCAAACTATCAGGCAAAGAGTTGGAAAGGACTGAATACACGTGTCATCTATAAAGCTGAAGTCAATCAGATGGGTGACAACCCTCGTTTCGTGGTGACATCCATAACAAACGCTTCAGCACAGTGCATTTATGAACAGTTTTATTGTCCGAGGGGACAGGATGAAAACTACATCAAACATCTGAAAAATGACCTGTCGTGCGATCGAACATCGGATATGAGTTTTCGGGCGAATGCGTTACGCATGTATTACGCATGCGCTGCCTATGTTTTGCATTATGAAATGAGAGCCATTGCATTGAAGGGTACTGAGTTAGAGAAGGCACAGCCTTCAACAGTGATTGCCAAATTGTTCAAAATTGCTGTTAAGGTGGTGGAGTACAAAGATCGTGTGAAGTTACACCTGCCCAGCAGTAACCCAATGAAAGAGGTACTGCAGCGAATTACAGAAACGTTTACTGCCCTGCCGTTCCCCAAACCGGGGTAACAGACACAACACTTTGAATAAAAGGCACGAAATTGAATCAGCAAAACAAGCTGAGGGTTCGTCATGCCAAATACTCGGAAAATCGATTATTTTATAGCGGTAAAAAGGTGCAGTTAAGCATGACCGAAAGGCAGAAGAGTTTGTTGCTATGCTCTGCAAGGATTTGTTTGTTCAAAAAAACATCACTTCTTCTGGCTTAGCAGCATTTATGAAATATCCGGGTTAGGCGTTTTCTTTCATTTTTTGCCACAGAATGGTTGTTAAAGCCCAGAACAGCCCTATTGAAATCCCGGCAATAACATCGCCAATCCAATGGACATGTAGAAACAGTCTCGATAGGCCTTCCATGAACATAGTGAACAGCCCTAAAGACGATATTATCCATTGCCACTTTAAAGGTTTATGTATCGCTAAAGTCCCCACTATCCAGGTAACCACAAAAGTCGTGGCCGTAGTGTGTCCTGATGGGAAAGAGTATGGATCCAGGCTCATTGCCATAACAGGCCGAGAGCTATCTACCAGATATTTAATGCCCCAGACAGAAACTGCCATGAAAACACTGCCTGCAATAACAGGCATTATCTGTAACGTCTTTTCGAATCGGTACTGCCACAACCAGGCACCAATAATCAAAATGGCCAGAAATGGGATACTCCCCATCAATGTCAACCATTCCATCGCCTTAACAACCCAAGGCTGATAGAGCGGAGCAAGCCATACAAAGAACAGTCTGTTTAATAGATCAAAATAACCTGCAACATTGGACGAAATGATAAAAATACACAGCACAAGACTGAGTATCAGATAAAAAGATAACGATAGCCGTAATAACTTACCCAGATAATGAGCAATGACTGGTAGCAGTACCGATACGGCAATCACTGTGACAAAAATCTTAATCAACTGGTCTGGTATTTGATCATGCACTTGCAGCGCTGCACCGGTGAAATATCCGGGCAAAAGATAGACCGGAGCCCAACCAACAGCAGAAAGAAAGTTAACCGGAAAGAAATACACTGGTCGCATATTCATCATTCCCGCTACTGCAGGAATAATCGGCCGAATCGGGCCAACAAAACGTCCAATCACCACACTTAATACACCATATTGTTCAAAAAAGCCGTCCCCACGCGCTATCCATTGAGGATGGCTTTTGAAAGGCCATACACGACGTAAGTTTTCGTGATAGTGATAACCCAGGAGAAAGCTCAACCCATCACCTATCACAGCCCCGGCAAATGCCCATGCGAGAATGGGAAAAATGCTCAGTTCAGCTGCGCCTGCAATAGCGCCAAGAGCAAACAACATGGCAACACCCGGCAGAACAATGCCAACAACTGCCAAAGATTCCAGGCAAGCCACCAGCGCGATGACAGGTCCAACCCAAATGATATTGCTCTGCAACCAGAGGTGCAGGGTGTCCAGATAGCTGTGATCCAATGTATTACTTCCTCCGGAGAGCTGTTATTCTGAATATTCTCAGAAAATTCTAATAAAAACACAGCGCCCATTTTTGAAATCAAGCGCCATAGCCTACCTGAAAAAAACATGACACCGGAACGTTATCGTAAATTTTGCGAAGTACTGGATAAACGACAGCCCGACCTGACCGTATTGATGGATCAGGTTCACAAGCCTCATAACATCTCAGCCATTATCCGCACCTGCGATGCTGTGGGCATTCACGAGATTCACACGACACAGCCCAAACGCAGCAATCGTTTGTATCGAAGAAAATCCATGGGCAGCCATCGATGGGTAAACCTGCAGGATCATCGCTCTTTTGAAGAGAGTGCTACCGCATTAAAAAATCGAGGTTTCAAACTCTTCACCGCGCATTTTTCCCCTTACAGCATACCTTATTACCACATTGATTTTACTCAACCCTGCGCCATTGTTCTTGGTGCAGAAAAAGACGGCGTAAGCCCTGAGGCAGCAGCACTGGCCGATCAACACATGATTATTCCTATGGTGGGTCATGTGTCCTCCTTTAATGTGTCTGTCGCTGCTGCCATTATTCTTGTAGAAGCCCAGCGGCAACGAATGGAGAAAGGGCTGTATAACACTCGAAGATTGGATGATGACACCTGCCGTAAGACACTGTTCCGCTGGGGCTATCCGGAGCTGACCCGGTATTGCGATGAACGAGGTCTCAACTATCCTGAAATTGACGACAAAGGACAGTTAATTGAACCTTCTCTGTGGTACAGTCAGATTCGCCATTCACACACGTAAAAACCCTTACCGTTTGAGAGAAACAGGATGAACGAAGTACTGGAAGAACTGATCAACCAGTTATCACTTGAGCCCATCGAAAACAATATTTTCCGCGGGCAAAGTCAGGATCCAGGCTGGGGACGGGTGTTTGGTGGGCAGGTTATTGGTCAGGCACTGTCTGCAGCACGTCAAACCGTTGATCCGGCTCGTCATGTTCACTCCTTTCACAGTTACTTCCTGCGGGAAGGCGACAGCAGTAAGCCCATTGTTTATACCGTCGACTGCATTCGGGACGGCAGAAGTTTCACCACCCGCCGGGTTGTTGCGGTGCAAAATGGCAAGCCCATTTTCAACCTCTCCGCCTCTTTCCATATTGACGAACCTGGCTACGAGCATCAGGACAAAATGCCGGACGTTATCGCTCCCGAAGAAGCGATGAGCGAAACCGAGCTTGGCGAAAAATACATCGATCTGATTCCGGCAGGCATGAAAAAGCATCTGAGCACTGCCAAGCCTATCGAGATAAGATTTGCCGATCCGTTAGATCCAATGGCGGATAATGGTCGTGCACCCAACCATAAAATCTGGATTCGTGCTAACGGACAGCTGCCGGATAACTCCGGTCTCCACAAATACCTTCTGGCCTACGCTTCCGATTTTCAGTTTCTCTCTGCCAGCCTTTATCCACACGGCGGCGCAGGATTCCAAAAGCCGATTCAAATCGCCAGCTTGGATCATGCCATGTGGTTCCACCGCCCCTTCCGCATGGATGAGTGGTTGTTGCATTGTGTCGAGAGCACCACGGCTCATGGCGCCAGAGCACTGGTGAGAGGACAGATTTTTAATCAAGCCGGAGAACTGGTGGCATCCACCACTCAAGAAGGGCTGATTCGGGAACTGAAGAACTCGGAGAAACAAACCTTTTAATGTACCAAAACTGGCCAAGACATTGATAAAAAAAGGGTTTTTACCCGCCTTAAACTATTGTCTAAAGGCGAATCAGCAATCGCCTTTTATAATTGAATATGTTCGCTATTGAAATTTAACCGCCGCCATTCGACATTCGTCCTTCAAAATGGCGGCTTTTTTTTGCCAATTTCACACGTAGTTGGCACGATAGAAGATAATCTCTAGATAACGATAAAATCCAGACAACCGATCCTAAGGATATCCTGTGAATTTGAGTTCGCTATCACATCAGGCACTCCGTCCGTGCCGCCAGTTTCTTTTATCTCTTACCAGCTTTTTGATCATGGCTGCATCAAGTGCCATGGCATCAGAATCTATTGTGATTCTGCAATACCATCACGTCAGTGATAAAACACCAAAAGTCACCAGTGTTACTCCTGAGACATTCAGAAAGCACATGGGCTACCTGCACGACAATGGTTTCAATGTGATCTCGCTGTCGGAAGCCGTAACTGCTTTGCGTAACAAACAGGACATTCCGGAAAAAACGGTGACCATCACATTTGATGATGCTTACCTGAATATCTATGAGAATGCCTTCCCCATCCTGAAGAAGTACAACTATCCCTTCACGCTGTTTACCGCCACCGTGCCAGTGGATAAACGCTATAAAAAATTTCTGAGCTGGGGTCAGATCAACGAGATGGCCAATGCTGGCGCCACCATTGCCAACCACACTCTGGAGCATGGCCACAGTGTTGAGAAACTGCCCGGTGAAACCAAGCAACAATGGCTGACAAGGTTCCAGAAAGATTTGGAAGCCACCGAAACTCGAATCAAAGAAAAAACCGGTCAGAGCGTTAAGATGTTTGCGTGGACGTTCGGAGAAACCACGCCTGAACTGCGGGGTTTGTTAGACGACCTTGGTTATGTTGGTTTTGGCCAACAATCTGGTGCTGCCAGTATTTATTCCGATTTCACTCGCTTGCCACGTTTTCCCATGGCTGGCATTTATGGCGTGAATGATTTCGGGATCAAGGTTAAAAGTAAGGCGCTACCCGTGACCGTTCAAACGCCAGAGTCCTCCATCATTACAAAGGAGAATCTTAAGCCTGAACTCAAGCTCACACTTGCTGCTGGTGATTATCAGAAAAAACAGGTGAAGTGTTATGCCACTGGGCAGGGTGAGCTGGAAGTCATTTGGCTTGACGACGAGAAAACCCAATTTAAAACACAGGCGAAATCACCACTGCCCGCTGGGCGTTCCCGCTACAACTGCACTGCTCCCTCTAACAGCGGCAAAGTGTATTACTGGTATTCCCACGCCTGGTTAAGGCTTACCGATGACGGAAAAGCATTAAACTGATTGATGCTATATGCTGTATGGGAAGTCCATACAGCATCTGCCACGAATAAACATAAGCAGGCAACACATCATGACGTTCTTATACCCTCGGGTAGGGCTGGCCGTATTGCTATCCTTACTCATCTCAGCATGTTCCGATCAAACATCGACCATGGCAACACCATCCCACCTGACCGCAGCAAAAGCAAAAGCCATTCAACTCTGTGCTGGCTGCCATGGTCCACAAGGTATAGGCACAGCTCCGTTTAATCCAAATCTGGCATGCCAGAAAAAGGTGTACATGGTCAAACAACTGAATGACTATCGGAATGGTTCCCGCACCAGCCACCTACCTATGGCAAACATAGCTAAAATGCTCTCGGAGGATGAGGTGGATAGCATCAGTGAATGGTACTCCATCACCGGCTGTCCCTAATCCAAAACCAAAGTTATTACGTACTCAATGAAAATTGTCGAATAATTATCTCAAAATGCAGAATGATAACGTTAAATTACTGATCAACTTCCTGCTGTTCCAGTTCGGATGGTTTTCCTGTGTGCTCGGTGGCAACCAGATTGCATGGATAGCCACCATCATCATTCTGATTATCCACTTTCGATGGGTAGGCAATTGGCAAAATGAAAAACAATTACTGGCAGTCACTTTCCTGCTCGGTTGTGCCGTGGATAGTTTTTTAGGCAACCTGAATATTCTGCAATTTCAAAATCCATCAAATGACACAAGCCGTATACTTCCGCTCTGGCTTGCCTGCCTCTGGTTACTCTTTAGCACAACCCTTAGGCACAGCCTTGATTGGTCACGTACTCATCGATGGATAGGTGCATTACTGGGCTTTGTTGGAGGGCCACTCAGTTATCTGGCAGGTTCAAAACTCACTGATGTTTCACTTGCCCAACCGGCTTGGCAGACTTTGTTAGTGCTAGCTGTTATCTGGGCCATTGTATTGCCAGTCCTGCAAACCTTCTCGCAGGTGTTACTGGAAAAACAAAAGCCCAGCTTATGACCATAGCTCTTCTAGTCTATTTCTGCTTCGTACTCTTTGTAAGCAAAAATTCGGTTGATGCATGGGCTTTTAAATAATCGCGAAAACCAATAGAGGCAGAACTGCTCCGCAGGCATTGCCTGATCCGGCTGAAGTTGACTGGTAGCAAAATGATCAATCACAACTCTGTCACCATTGTCGTCCAGAACAGCAAACTGCAAGCCTGGACCCGCGTTAGAGCCATCTTCCTTTGTATAAGAATCACAATAGAAAATCAGATCAAGTTGAATGCGCCAGATATCACGTTTACTCAGCACCATCAGATGGAAACGTGCGCTATTGAATGCTTGGTCATGGTTAGCTGAGACAAACTCAACCGGCTCTAACCAACACTCCGATTTTCGAATAAGTAGACCGTTAACCTGTTGTGGCTCATGAGAAAACCACTGCTGAAGTACTGCCGACTGATTATGAAGTACATCAACGACAGAAGAACAAGGTAAAGTAAGCGCTCCCATCTAACTCTCCTAACTCATCAATTCTTTTTATTATTATGTTGTTGTCAAAATCAACTTCCTGTTGACCTATCTTTTATCACAGCGTTATCACATTAGAAACCTTTGTTGTCTATTTTTATGGGTGAATATTTTTTCTCCGATGGTAGAGTGGCTCCACCAACTCATTATGGGTATTGCAGATGAACGATGTAAAACTTACTGAGTACAGCCATGGCGCTGGCTGTGGGTGTAAAATTTCTCCACAGGTACTGGACAGCATCCTTAAAACCAACCTGACACTTCCAGAATTTCCAGCCCTGGTTGTCGGCAATTCAAGTAAAGATGATGCTGCCGTTATGGATATTGGCAACGGTGAAGGCATTATCAGCACAACCGATTTCTTTATGCCCATTGTTGATGACCCTTTCGACTTTGGCCGTATCGCTGCAACCAATGCCATTAGTGATATTTACGCCATGGGCGGCAACCCCATTATGGCGATTGCTATTCTCGGCTGGCCTATCAATACCTTGTCTGCAGAAGTGGCGGCAAAAGTCGTCGATGGCGGCCGTCAGGCTTGCGCCGATGCTGGCATTCCTCTGGCAGGCGGCCACAGTATTGACGCCCCGGAACCCATGTTTGGTTTAGCTGTGACTGGTCGTGTACTTCTTGAGCACCTGAAAAGAAATGATCACGCTGTAGCAGGCCATAAGCTCTTTCTTACCAAACCTCTGGGCGTCGGTATTCTCACCACAGCGCAAAAGAAGAAAATACTGAAAGAAGAACATCAACACATAGCAACGGAAGCCATGTGCACGCTGAATAAAATTGGTGCAGACCTGGCACTGCTGAATGGCGTGAGTGCGATCACCGATGTGACCGGCTTTGGTTTGCTCGGGCACCTTCTTGAGGTGTGTGAAGGAAGTAAAGTTAAGGCAACGATCTTTAGCGACAAACTCCCATTACTGCCACACGCAGAGGAATATCGTTTACAAGGGTGCATTCCAGGTGGCACTGAGAGAAACTTTGCCAGCTATGGTAATAAGGCCGCTGAAATATCAGAAGCTCAGAAACAAATTCTGTGTGATCCACAGACCAGCGGTGGTCTTCTGGTTGCTGTCGATCCATCCATTGAAGAGGCATTTCACAACATTACTGAACGCTATGGCCTATCTCTGGAAGCGATTGGTGAACTCTCAGCGCACGACGATGGCTCATGGGTAGAAGTCGTTTGATTGATTAAGCCAAGGCTGTAAGACTTTTTCAGGATACCGTCCATCCCTGGCATACCCTGAAAATTGCTCCCGGCATTTTCAGGATACCGTCCATCCCTGGACATAAAAAAGCCCGGATAAACCGGGCTTCAATTGTTGGATCAAATAGGCCTGTTGCCATAATCTCCGGAGGGTTTTTGGGGTGGATCTGCCGTGATATTCGATGGAACAGATTCGATTTCTCCGCCTTTTTTCAAGAACTCTTCAATTTGTGAGTCCAAGCTTTCCCGAAGCACTTTTCGAGACTCGACGGTTCGTTCGTCAGCCGGTTCATCCCGACTTCCCAGAAAACCAATATCAGCGCCATTAAAACCAGCAGCAGCTTTTGTAGGCTTTTTCCTTGCCATAGCTATATCCTCTAGGTACTGGTAATCAGAATTATTATTCCAAAAAACAATCTACACCCTGTTTTTTTGAATAACTCTTCTGACGTTGCAATGTTGACTTCTTGTCCGATTTTTATAGTTATAGACTAGCATCATCCATATGCCAGTTTTCTCCCCTCCTTTCGTCGTTTACATCTGAAATTATCATTACGTATAAGGAGCGCCTTGTAAAGTGACGAGTACGTTACGACATCCTCCATTATCTCTATGCTCTCCAAGCCATACGCCTTGTCAGGTTCCCAATGCAAACCGACCATCCACAATGGGAATCATTACATCGGCACCGAAAAGACTGGATTTAATATGCGCTGGCATATCATCACTGCCCTCTAATGTATGCAGATAATAGGCTTCATTTTCAGGCATATATCGATGACAGAAGGCTTCCATATCATGCCGTACATCCGGGTCTGCATTCTCATTTATGGTTAACGATGCGGATGTATGCTGAATGAATAAACGAGGAGAAAATGTTTCTGTAACCACATGTTTAAGCCCTTCATAAATACAGCCGATTGGTATTGGTCAGCCCATTCAATTCAGCACGAATTAAACCATCATTTTTCTGACACATTTATGGGAAAGTTATAACGCATCTGATGAAACTTGACACTTTATGGAACCAACAAATCGTCAAAGCGTCACTTCTGCTCGCCTTGCTAAGCTGCTTTTCTGCTTCAACCAGTGCCGTCTTTGATGGACCAATGAACCCTTCCGGCTGTACATTCGATGATCTGCAAAACTTCTATCTTCAAGAGCTTGGTATTGAAGGCGTAAAACTGAAATATAAACGTCAGCGTATGAAAAATCCCTATATACGTGGCTTTACACGTCCATTGAATAATGGTGATTTCCTGATAGCCCTTGCCGATGGGCTGGAGCCCAGCGAGATACGCATTACTATGGCTCACGAACTGGTTCATGTACGTCAACTGTTGAACGATAAAATCAAACGCGCAGAATTTGAAAAGCACTATATGATCAGAAGTTTTGAAGATGAGGCCTTCCGCCTCAGCCTACCATTAGCTATCAAATTCTATACGGAGCATAGGTGTAACCACTGACAACAATCGTTTATTCTAACAGACCTCCCCGTAATAACCCCCATTGGATCATCACATTAACCCGTCATACTGGATGCTCAGCAATGGGGATCACCATCCATGCCACAACTTTTTTGTATCGCTTTGACCACCGGCCTTTTATCTGGCCTATGGGCCTGGATAGCAGACAGCTTTCACCTATTGACCTGGGCAGGCTTTCTTGGCTGCACCAGTTTCTTTGCTACTCAGGGTGACTTGCGGTCGTTAGCGGGTAGCATTGCCACTAATATTTCCGGCATCGTCTGGGCAATGGTGATGATTTACGCTTCCACCATCATTGAAAGCAGCATAATTAATTATGTAGTCATTGCTGTCGTATCTTTCCTAATGTGCATTCAGGCTCATAAAAAATGGCTCGCCTACATTCCCGGAACTTTTATTGGCGCCTGCAGCACGTTTGCTGCAAATGGTGACTGGAAGATAGTGGCTATATCTTTATTGATCGGTGCGTTGATTGGCTACGCTATGAAGCATTCAGGTCTGTGGCTGCATCGTTTTCTGAAAAAAGAAAGCGCCGTTGATAAAGCGTTGAGCAGTATTCAATAAAATCTCAGGGGCTACTCTGGTCGCTTAACCTCTTATCTGCATTTTCTACACTGACGATACAACAGCAATATAACAATCAGCTTTCTTCAGAATGCTGCTTTACTACCAATATCGCTGCCTCAACCCTCGATCTTACGCCCAATTTTTTCAACAACCTTTTTACATGAACTTTTACCGTTCCCTCACTAATAGCAAGCTGTCGTGCAATCATCTTGTTAGCCAGTCCCTCTGCAACCAGATTTAATACTTCGTGCTCTTTGGAGGTCAGAACCTCCAGTGGGTCTTTCTCCTCCTGTACAGGCCGTAGTATGGAAGCAAGCACTTCTGCCAGCCGGTCGTCAACAACCAACCTGCCACTGGCCGACTCCTTAATTCGAATCAACAGCTCTTCTGGCTCCATGTCTTTTAACAGATAACCATCCGCCCCCGCCCGGAACATCCTCGCCACGTCTTCCCGGTGCTCCGATACCGTCAGTACAACTACACGACTATCAACACCTTCTGCCCGGAGTATTTTCAGAGTTTCCAGACCATCCATGCCTTTCATGTTCAAATCCAGCAGAATCAAGTCCGGCTCAAGCGTCAATGCCAACTGAACACCGTCTTGCCCACTCCCGGCTTCACCAGTAACGAACAAGCCTTCTTCTTCATTGATCAGCTGAGCAAGACCTTTTCGCAACAAGGGATGATCATCAATCAGTAAAATTTCAAGATTGGGTTTATCCATGCTCTATTTCTTCCGCTAGCTGAAACTCAAGAATCACACTGGTGCCACCTTTGGCTATGTTGGCAATCGTCAGGGTTCCTTTCATGGTTGCCGCACGCTCACGCATGATGGTTGTGCCATAGTGGCCTGAAGCAGATGATTTCCCCTGAATACCACAACCATCATCCTCGATAGCCACCCGAATTTGTCGGTCCACTGTCTGATAACAATGCACCTCCGCATGGGCAGCACGGGCATGTTTGATGACATTCACCAAGGCTTCCCGAACAATCTGCACAATATGTATCTGATCATGGGCGTCAATGGGGCAATACCTTAACTGGTAATTGAGACTAAATTGAACCTCCTGCGAACGCTCCCTGAACTCTTCCACCGTTTTCTGCAGTGTTTGTCTCAGATCATCCTCTGGTAATGACAATCTGAAGGTTTTTAATAATTCCCTCAGCTGGACATAGGCATTACCAATACCCTCACCAAGCTCATCAAGAATCGACATTACGGAGGGATCATAGTGGAAGTGCTGTAATTGACGACGCAGCCTGGCAACCTGAATTTTCTGATAAGACATTGCCTGCGCCAGTGAATCATGGAGCTCCCGGGCAATTACCGCTCGCTCTTCTATCAATAACATTCGCTGAACTCTGGTTCTCATACTGCTCTGATACAAAGAAGTCGCAACAATGTCTGCGAATGTCTGTAACCATTGACGGCTTTCTTCAGTAATTATTTGCTCTCTATCCACAGAAACTTTTAAAAAACCATAGTCGTTATTTTTAGCGACCAAAGGAAACTGCCAATTCTTTTCTGATTGGATTCTGTCGTCACCTCTTACATCAATAACTAACTTACATCCAGAACAGTCAACGGTACTGCAATTACGAGCCAGTCCATCATCTGCCACTTTTTGCAGCAACTGGCTATTGGCAGTATCAGAAATGCAGAGAAAACACTCCTTCAAACCCAATACCACTTTCCACTTCTGCAACAGAGCAACCACCTGCACCTCATCATAAGGGTTGGTTGCCAGATTTTGTGAAGCTTCATAAAGCAATTCTAATGCATGGTTTGACTGGGAAAGCGCCTGCGTTTTTTCATTGACCTTGCTTTCCAGCTGACCATATAAACGCCCAAGGTCACTCGCCATATCCTGGAAAGTGCGAGTCAGATTTCCCATTTCATTTCTGGCTTCATAAATCAGGTTTACATCATCAAAGCTGCCATTCTGAATACGGGCCGCAGCCCTGCCCAAATCCTCCATGGGTTTAAGTAGATGACGATTAATAAAGCGCAGCACAAGAACACCCATGGCCAGTATGCCAATCAGCACCACCAATGCCGTGATAAACAACTGCTGAAGTTTTTTCTCAGTATGGCGCTGTAGAGAGTTCACCATGTCATCAATAAGATCGACAAAAGCCGGTACCTGATCGATAAAAGCTTCATAACCAGCTGCATCTTGCAAAAGCGGTTTCATCTGACCCCGCCATTGGCTCAACACCTGACGATATGCATCGCCCATCTCCGAAGTGCTATCTAACCACTTGATAAGTGGTTCACTCTGAAGGCTCGAGTCATAAATAGCCACCAGACGACCCAATGTTTCCGTGCTGGTTAGCTCAGGTATTAGTACATGCTCAGCCAGTCGCCATGATTGCATGCGCAGTGAGCCAGCAATATTTATGGCAGAAGCATCGCTATCCGTCACAGTGGCAAACCACAGTGAGCTGCCAACACTGATCAATGCTAAAAGACAGATGCCGGTTATCACCATCAGAGCCTTCTGGCGCAAGGTAATGGCTATTCGATGTCTCTCTGGCAAATCACCTGCTTTCCTATTTTGACCCAGATCAATTCTCCTGAGATTAATCACCCGTACCCCTAAATATCCTTAGCGTACTGTTTAATGCCTGCACGCCCTCTTCAAAATAAGAAAAACCCTATTTTAAAGGTACTTATGGTGGCTGCATCTGATATTGCTCATAAAGACACCATCAGAACATACCTCTAAAGAGGTACTTTGCAACTACCTCCGCCTGAATCGACCATTTTTCCCGTATTTACTGGTTCTGGGAGAGTTTTATTATTTGTTCACAGACAACTTCTTTACATTAAAACGCATAGCGGAAGAACAGTCACTATGGGAGCCAGCCAACTGCATTCACGACGTCGCTTTCTGATGGGCAACCGTCAGATCGAACCTGTTGTTCGTCCACCCTGGACGCCTTCTGAAACAGAGTTCCTAGACCAGTGTCGTCGATGCAATGATTGCGTTACCGCCTGTGAAACCGGATTGCTGAAAAAAGGCAGTGGCGGTTATCCAGAGGCCGATTTTTCACAGTCTGGTTGTTTGTTCTGTGATGCTTGCAATGATGCCTGCACCCACAACGTTATCCAAAAATCAGATCTTCCGGCATGGCATTTAAAGGCTGCCATTAGTGACCAATGTCTGGCTAAAAACGGTGTTCATTGTCGAACCTGTCAGGAAAGCTGCGAACCTCAGGCGATTCATTTCAAATTACAACCCGGTGGTATCGCATTGCCAACTTTAGACACTGAACGCTGTACCGGCTGTGGTGAATGTATAGCTCCCTGCCCGATAAACACCATAACAATGACGTCTTATATCCCCCGGAAAAACACACTTATGGAACAGACCCTATGACCAAAACCATTGAAATCTGTGCCATCTCCGGCGTAGTCGTCCATGCACATCCAAACAACTGTCCTGCGGTTACCACGGCATTAAATAGCCTGCCCGGCGTCGAAGTCCACTTTTGCGATCCTCACGGAAAACTAGTGGTCACCGTAGAGGAATTGCCCGGTGAAAAACTGATGGTTGACCGGCTAACTGAAATAAATGCGGTAGAAGGGGTTCTCTCTGCTGCGCTGATTTATGCACACCAGGAGTAAACCATGTTTACGAAAACAGACACACGACCAGCGTCATCAGAACAAGAAAGCGCTCAACTGAACCGAAGGAATTTCATCAAGAGCAGTGCAATTGCGGCTACTGCGGCAGCAGCGGGCATCAGTGCACCAGCGGCAGCGACCAACCTGATCACCAGCACCAAAGAGACAGAAATCAAATGGGATAAAGCCCCTTGCCGCTTCTGTGGCACTGGCTGTTCCGTATTGGTAGGCAGTAAAGATGGCCGTGTCGTTGCCACGCAAGGCGACCCGGAAGCGCCGGTTAATCGTGGTCTGAACTGTATCAAAGGCTACTTCCTGTCCAAGATTATGTACGGCAATGACCGTTTACAAACACCGTTACTGAGAATGAAGAATGGTGAATACCATAAAGAGGGAGAGTTCACGCCCATCACCTGGGACCAGGCATTTGACGTGATGGCGGACAAATGGAAAGCAGCCATCGCCAAAACCCGCAACAGTGAAGAGATGCCAGCAGTAGGCATGTTTGGTTCTGGCCAATGGACCGTTTGGGAAGGCTATGCTGCCTCCAAATTGATGAAGGCCGGTTTCCGTACCAACCATATTGATCCTAATGCCCGTCACTGTATGGCTTCCGCCGTTGTTGGCTTTATGCGTACCTTCGGCATGGATGAACCCATGGGCTGCTATGACGACTTCGAGAAAGCAGACGCCTTCGTCCTCTGGGGCGCCAACATGGCAGAAATGCATCCAATTCTCTGGTCACGCATAACCGATCGTCGTCTTTCCAGCAACCATGTGAAAGTCTCTGTTCTCTCTACTTTTAAGCATCGCTCCTTTGAGCTGGCAGACCTTGGCATTATCTTCACACCGCAATCGGATCTGGCCATTGGTAATTATATCGCCAACTACCTCATTCAAAACGATGCGGTAGACAAAGCGTTTGTTAAAAAACACACCCGTTTCAGAAAAGGCGTGACGGATATCGGCTACGGCCTCCGCCCTGAGCACCCACTTGAACAGCAGGCTAAAAACCCGGGTAACGGTGGTTCAGAAGAGATCGACTTCGATCAATTTGCAGCATTTGTCAAAGAATACGACGCTGAAAAGGCATCTGAAATCTCTGGCGTACCCGTTGATCAACTGGAAGCACTGGCAAAACTGTATGCCGATCCGGATATGAAAGTGATGTCACTCTGGACCATGGGCGTTAACCAACACACCCGTGGCGTCTGGATGAATAACATCATCTATAACCTGCATTTGCTAACTGGAAAAATATCCAAGCCTGGCTGCGGCCCTTTCTCTCTTACGGGTCAGCCATCTGCCTGCGGTACGGCTCGTGAAGTAGGCACATTCTCCCATCGTCTTCCAGCGGACATGGTAGTTGCCAATAAAAAACACCGCGATATGGCAGAGAAAATCTGGAAATTGCCAGAAGGTACCATTCCAGGGAAAGTGGGTTACCACGCCGTACTGCAAAACCGCATGCTGAAAGACGGCAAGCTGAATGCTTATTGGGTTCTGTGCAACAACAATATGCAAACATCGCCCAATATGAACAACGAAAGCCTTCCCGGCTATCGCAACCCTGCTAACTTTATTGTGGTATCGGACCCATACCCAACGGTGACTGCTCAGGCTGCTGACCTGATTCTGCCCACTGCCATGTGGGTTGAAAAAGAAGGTGCATACGGTAACGCCGAACGTCGTACCCAATTCTGGTATCAGCAGGTTGCTCCTCAGGGTGACGCCAAATCCGACCTTTGGCAGATGATGGAATTTTCCAAGCGCTTCAAGGTTGAAGAAGTCTGGTCTGATGAGCTTTTGGCTAAAGCGCCAGAAATGAAGGGTAAAACACTGTTTGACGTGCTGTACGCCAATGGTCAGGCCGACAAATTCAGCACTGATGAAATTCCCGCAAATCAACTGAACGACGAAAGCCGTGATTTCGGATTCTATGTGCAAAAGGGGTTGTTCGAAGAGTACGCCGCCTTTGGTCGCGGTAAAGCACACGATCTGGCACCGTTCGATATGTATCACCAGTCTCGTGGTCTGCGCTGGCCGGTAGTGGACGGCAAAGAAACGCTGTGGCGCTACCGTGAAGGTTATGACCCTTATGTAAAAGCCGGCGAAGAAGTCAGCTTCTATGGCAAGCCTGATGGTAAAGCCTGGCTGTTCGCACTCCCTTATGAGCCACCTCACGAAAGTCCGGACGAGGAATACGATCTCTGGTTATCCACCGGCCGTGTTCTGGAACACTGGCACTCCGGCTCAATGACCCGACGGGTTCCTGAGCTGTATCGCTCATTCCCTGACGCTGTCGTTTACATGCATCCGGATGATGCCAAGAGCCGCAATCTGCGTCGGGGAATGGAAGCCAAACTGGTTTCTCGCTATGGCGAAGTACGCACCCGGGTCGAAACCCGTGGTCGTAATACACCGCCAATAGGGTTGGTGTTTATGCCGTTCTTTGATGCCAATCAGCTGGTCAACAAACTGCTGGTTGATGCCACAGATCCGCTGTCAAAAGAGACGGACTATAAAAAGACCGCCATTCGAATCGAACGGGTTTAAGACTAATAGCAGGGTATGGCCATGAGCGATATCAAATCGGGAAAACCAGACAGTCGTCAACTGAGCCGTCGTCGTTTTATAACGGATACGGCACAGGCGGCCTGTGCTGTCAGCCTGCTGGGATTAGGCCTGAGCTGGACGGCGGAGAAATCTGCCGCCCACGCTGCACAAGTGCTGCGACCACCCGGTGCGTTACCGGAAGATGAGTTTCTGGCCTCCTGCCTGCGCTGCGGAATCTGCGTTAAGGATTGCCCTTACGATGTATTAACGCTGGCCACACCGGAAGAACCTGTGGCATCGGGAACGCCCTGGTTTAATGCCAGGGAAAACCCATGTCTGATGTGTGAAGACATTCCCTGCATCACCCATTGCCCTAGTGGATCACTGTCGCCTGAGTTGAAAGACATTAACGATGCCCAGATGGGTCTGGCAGTTCTGATTGACCGGGAAAACTGTCTGAACCTTCAAGGGCTTCGCTGCGATGTCTGCTATCGAGTGTGCCCGCTGATTGATGAAGCCATCACGCTACAAATCAGCCGAAATACTCGCACCAATGTACATGCCATGTTTGAACCTGTCGTCCATGCCGATGCCTGCACCGGCTGCGGTAAGTGTGAACATGCCTGTGTTCTAGATGAAGCGGCTATCAAGGTAGTTCCAAGAGAGTTGGCCCGTGGTGAACTGGGCAGTCATTATCGTTTGGGCTGGCAAGAAGAAGAGCGCACTGGCAACCGTTTGGTACCACGAAACCTGAAACTGCCAGCACACCGGCCTCTCGGAGATGAGTCATGAGCATCGAGACCGTAAGAAGTCACTGTCTGCAATGGCGGTATTTGATACTTCGTCGTTTATCTCAGATGACTGTACTGGCCCTGTTCATGACGTCAACATTGATCATTGGCTGGACTGGTGGTGTAGAACCCCTTAAAGGAAATCTGTCGTCCAGTCAGATTCTGGGTGTTGTGCCCATGAGTGATCCACTGGCGGTGCTGCAAAGTCTGATGGCCGGTCATCCGGTTCTCTGGAAAGGTCTGCTGGGTGCCGCCATTGTGGTGTTGCTTTATGGCCTTCTCGGTGGACGCAGTTTTTGCAGCTGGGTCTGTCCGGTCAACATGATCACCGATCTGGCGGCTTGGCTGCGCAGAAAACTGGCTATTCGCAACAGCCATAAACTGCCAAGGCAAGCCCGTTACTGGATTCTGGGTATGGTGCTGGTGCTGCCATTGGTCACCGGCATGATGGTTTGGGAGCTGTTTAATCCCATTAGCCAGCTTACCCGTGGATTGATCTTTGGTATGGGCACTGGCTGGTATCTGATCGCAGGGATTTTTCTATTCGATCTGTTGGTCAGTAACCGGGGATGGTGTGGACACCTCTGCCCACTGGGCGCTTTTTATAGCCTATTGGGTCGTATCAGCCCACTGCATATCAACGCGACTAAACGACACCAGTGCGATGATTGCATGGATTGCTACGCCGTTTGCCCAGAACCACAGATTCTGCCACCAGCCTTGAAAGCCAAAAAAGGCAACAGTCCGGTTTTGAACCAAAGCAACTGTACCCGTTGTGGCCGGTGCATTGATGTCTGCGACAAACAGGTTTTTGAATTTCGTGCATCTCTTTATCCCATTCACCCCACTCGTGACAAAAACCACGATGCACAACTGATTACTACTACCCGGCAGCCCGCCGGCCACATGAACAATGATTAACCAGGAAGGCGGAGCGACTGCCATGAGCCACCTAATGACATTTATGAACACAAGATCTATGACCTTCAAAAGTGTTGCTGCTGCAGTGCTTTCTATGGTGTTTACTAGCGCGGCCATTGCCGAAACCGGGGGTATGGATTCACTGCGATCCATTGATCTCAGTACCGAAGCACCGGCGGAAGTCCTGAAAAAACGGATTGATAACGATGAGCCTTTTCACCGTGATTTTGTGCAACAGCCACCGCTGATCCCCCACGACATCCGCGGTTATACCGTCAACAAAAATGTGAATACCTGCCTTCAGTGTCACAGCTGGAAGAACGCCAGCAAGTGGGGCGCTACCCGTATCAGTGTCACTCATTTCTACGACCGTGATGGTATACAGCGGGCGGACGTTTCGCCGAATCGCTATTTCTGCCTTCAGTGTCACGTCCCACAAGCGGACTCAGAGCCACTGAAAAAGAACAACTTTGAACCCGTTGATTCTTTGAAGTAAGACGGCTCACAGGAATTTTACAATGAACAACGAGTTTTTCTTAAAACGTTACTGGAAAATGCTGACGACACCTGCCGGCAAAATTTCCATGGGTATCGTGCTGGCCTTTGGCTTTGCTGCCGGTATTATTTTCTGGGGTGGTTTTAATACCGGAATGGAAGCGGCAAACACCGAAGAATTCTGCATCGGTTGCCACGAAATGAAAGACAATGTTTACGAAGAGTATAAGTCGACCATTCATTACAACAACCGATCCGGCGTCCGAGCTGTTTGCTCTGACTGCCATGTGCCTAAAGAGTGGACGCCTAAACTGGTCAGAAAGATTCAGGCCAGCAAAGAGCTCTGGGGGAAAATGACTGGCAAGATCGACACTCGTGAGAAATTTGTCTCCCATCGTCGTGAAATGGCCGAACGGGAATGGGCAAGAATGAAAGCTAACGATTCTCAAGAGTGCCGTAACTGCCACAACTTCGATTTTATGGATTTCTCAGAGCAATCCACCCGAGCCATGGAAAGCCACAGCAAAGCCTTCCTCGGCACCGATAAACTACCAGCGACTGGCGAAACCTGTATCGATTGTCATAAAGGCATTGCCCACGAACTGCCGAGCATGCACGGCATTGAAGGCTGGTAATCTGGAGGAGAAACTATGAGCGCTTTAGAATCATTTATATGGAGTTTTCTGGGTTATACCGCCATGCCCGCTATTTTCATCGGAGGGTTTCTGGTCACAGCTGCGATATTCTGCTTTTTGATGGATAAAAGCGGGAAATCCTGACAGAAACTCAGGCCTTCACCGCCACAATCAAATTCTGCATGGCAGCAGGGTTTGGTGGCGGTGGCGGTGGCGGCTCTTCAACAACCGACATATCCCCATCCCGAAAACAGTGGCTGCAGGTCGCATAAAGATCGCAGTGATTTCTTGACGATAGATCCACAATTGAGGCACTGCCATCTTCAGACTGATTTGAGACACTTTCATTAGCCTGACTATTTTCTGTGGAACCGCATTTTTTGCAATCAGGTATATAGGTGTGTCTGGAGTCCGCTCCTTCACTCATTGAGAAAAAGCCAAGCAGCATTATTATCTGTGCTGAAGAAGCGACTGCTTCTAGTGTTTTGCAAGCACTGTAGCCACTTGCCAGACAGGCGGTATGCTTGGCATGACTATCCATAACTTTTACGGTTCTGCCTGAACCAGTTCTGCTCGCCTGAATACTTGAAATGCGATCGCGCTGTGCATTCTGCCCAACACAGGCAGCAACCCCTTCAATAGATTGCCCAATCATTCCCTTATTGCCTTTAAAAATAACAATTACTTCTGACATAGCTATAGGAAAAAAGTTCCTGAGCATATGCCCAGAAATATTCGATTCCATTTGCACAACTGCTTATTGCTTGGATGAACGAATTGTCCGGTATTGTTCTATACCCAAAGCATTTCAAGTTGCTACGCGGCGGCAAACGAGTGAACCCCCATGAGCTTACAGCTAGTAAGTGATCGGGGTGAGCGAGAGCAGCCAACAAAATAGCAACTTGAAAGGCGACGGGTATAACGGCCTCTACCCTGAAAGTGAAACATTCCTAAGAAGCTGTTCATGATCTTTTGCGAATAGCGAAAACGAGGAGAAAATGTTCCTGTTTTTCAGTTTTTTGCGGCGCATAGTGGCGCTACGTAACGAAGAAAACTGAAAAACAGGGGCGTTTTATCATCGTTTGCAGCTCGCAGAAAGATTGTGAGCAGCTTCTAAGGATCTGTCCTGAAATAATTTCGATATTTAGAACTCATTCTCCGTTCACCCTGAGCGGAGTCGAAGGGTGCTTTCCTCGCCCCCTCATGGCCAGAGGTTACATCCTTCGACAGGCTCAGGATGAACGGAGTTTGGAGATTCATAAATGTGGGAATTATTAAGGGACTATTCCTAAGAGGCCTGACGATATCAAGCCAGCCTCATTGTTTTTGGAACAATAATCGATGCCTGATACTGAGACAAACTTTCCGCAATCAGGCAAACTATCCGCATTCAGTATTGCGTGCCCTCATCATCCGCGCACGCCACCAACACGGTTGCCCTGCATGTTTGAAACAACGTTCAAAAACATAGACGACATTCTTCATAAAGATGCCGGTTGTTCCAGTGAGCTGGATTACACCGAACAAACCTCATGGATGCTGTTCCTGAAATATCTGGACGATTTCGAATACCAGCGCGCGCAAGAAGCGGAGATGCTGGGCGAAGAATACCGTTACATCATCAACAGACAACATCGCTGGAGCGAGTGGGCAGCGCCTAAAGACGACAAAGGTCACTTTGATCATAACGAAGCCATGACCGGCGACGATTTGATGGACTACGTCGATGGCGAGTTGTTCCCGTATTTAAAAGGGTTTAAAGCCCGCGCCGCCAGCCCCAACACCATCGAATACAAAATTGGTGAAATCTTCAGTGAGATCAAAAACAAAATCCAGAGCGGCTATTCACTGCGGGATTGTTTAGAAAAGGTGGATGAACTGCGCTTCCGCTCGCAAGAAGAAAAGCACGAACTCTCTCACCTGTACGAAACCAAAATCAAAAACATGGGCAATGCCGGGCGCAACGGTGGCGAATATTACACGCCGCGCCCACTGATTCGCGCCATGATTGATGTGGTGCAACCCAAAATAGGCGACACCATTTACGACGGTGCCGCCGGTTCAGCGGGCTTTTTGTGTGAAGCTTACGACTATTTACGTAACGGCGGCGCTGCTAAAAAAGCGCTGTCCGTTAATGATCTGAACACCCTGCAAAAGCACACCTTCTACGCCAAAGAGAAAAAATCCCTCGCCTATGTGATTGCGATCATGAATATGATTCTTCACGGCATTGAAGCGCCCAACGTGCTGCACACCAACACCCTTGGCGAAAATCTGAAAGACATTCAGCCCAGCCACCAGCACGATGTGATTTTAGCCAACCCACCCTTTGGCGGCAAAGAGCGCAAAGAGGTGCAGCAGAACTTTCCCATTAAAACCGGCGAAACCGCGTTTCTGTTTTTGCAGCACTTTATCAAAATCCTGAAACCCGGCGGGCGGGCGGCAGTGGTGATTAAAAACACCTTTCTATCAAACACCGATAACGCCGCCATTGCCCTGCGTAAAGAACTGCTGGAAAGCTGCAATCTGCATACGGTGTTGGACTGCCCCGCCAAAACCTTTTTGGGCGCGGGTGTGAAAACCGTCGTATTGTTTTTTACCAAAGGGGAAGCCACGCAAAACATCTGGTTTTATCAGCTTGATCCGGGGCGCAGTTTGGGCAAAACCAATCCGTTGAATGACAAGGATATGCAAGCGTTTGTCTCCCTGCAAAAGACCTTTGAAAGCTCGGATAAATCATGGTCATTGTCTGTGGATACGCTGGATACAAAGACATGGGATTTGTCAGTGAAAAATCCTAATGTGGATGATGAAGTGGTGCTGCGTACGCCGGCTGAGATTATTGAAGAAATCATTGCGCTGGATAACGAGAGTGAAGCGATTCTGGCTAGTATTCGGGAGTTGCTGTGATGGGGTGGTCAAGAAAGCGCTTTGGGGATGTTTGTAATTTTGTTAGAGGTCCATTCGGTGGAAGTCTGAAAAAGAACATATTCAAAGAGGAAGGCTACGCAGTATATGAACAACAACATGCAATCTACAATCAGTTTGCAAGTGTTAGATATTTCGTAGATGCGGAAAAGTTTGCAGAGATGTCTCGATTTGAATTGCTCTCTGGTGATTTAATTATGAGCTGCTCCGGAACTATGGGGAAAGTTGCCATAGTTCCTGATGGAATTGAAAAAGGTATTATCAATCAGGCTCTACTTAAGCTAACTCCAGCGAGCAATTTATCGCCTGATTTCTTAAAGTACTGGATGGAAAGCCATAACTTTCAGGAGCAGATTGAGTCATTGTCTCAAGGTGCGGCCATCCAAAACATGGCATCAGTTAAAATTCTTAAAGAAATTACTGTACCAATGCCTGAAGAGACCATACAAAAACACATCGTCACCCTTCTGGATAAAGCTTTTGCCGAGATTGAGCAAGCCCGTGCCCTTGCCGAGAAAAACCTCAACAACGCCCGTGAGCTGTTTGAAAGCTACCTACAGCAGGTGTTTAGCCAGCGTGGTGAGGGGTGGGTTTATGCATCAATCCTAGATATAACTACAAAGCTTGGGGATGGGTTGCACGGAACACCAAAGTACGACCCAGAGGGTGAATATTATTTTATAAATGGTAACAACTTGGATGACGGACAAATAACGATCAAAGAAAAAACCAAGAGAGTTTCTGAGGAGGAATACAATAAGCACAAAAAACCTCTTAATGAGCGAACGGTTTTCGTCTCTATCAACGGAACTCTTGGAAATGTAGCTTTTTATAACGATGAAAAAATCATCCTTGGGAAAAGTGCTTGTTACTTCAATTTACAAGAGGGTGTAAACAAGGAATATGTCAAATTTGTAATTGAAAGCCCGCTATTTCAAAAATATGCCTTACGAGAAGCCACTGGGGCAACAATAAAGAATGTTTCTTTGAAAACAATGAGAGCTTTCCAAGTGCCGCTAGCTCCAACAGAGCAACAAACTGAAATAGTTAGCACTCTTAACACTTTAAAGCAACAGTATTTCCACTTAGACAGGATTTACTCCAAGAAGCTCAAAAGTTTAGACGAACTAAAAAAATCCATCCTACAAAAAGCCTTCACCGGCCAGTTAACCAGCAAGGAAGTCGCCTGATGAACCATGCCAGGACGCGCAATGAAGCAGATACCCGTGCCGAACTGATCGACCCGCAATTGAAAGCCGCTGGCTGGAGTGTGGTGGAACAGAGTTTTATTCGGCGTGAGGTGATTTGTCCTGGCATGATTTTAACCGGCGGCAAGCGTGGCACTAAGGTCGATAGTGATTATGTGTTGGTCTTCCGTGGTCGTAAACTGGCGGCGGTGGAAGCGAAAAAAGAAAGCCTGAGTTACACCGAAGGCGTACGACAGGCGAAGGATTACGCCAAACGGCTCCAGTGTCGACTGGCTTATGCCACCAACGGCCATGAGATTTACCAGATGGATATGGCAACGGGAGAAGAGAAACAGGTTGATCGCTACCTTTCCCCCGATGAACTCTGGGCGCTCACCTTTGCAGACAAAGACAAAGCAGCGCCGGATTATCAAACCGTCTGGCGAGATCGGTTCAGCGCCATTCCCTTTGAAACCAAAGGCGATTGGCAGCCAAGGTACTATCAAGAAAACGCCATTAATAATGCACTGGACGCCATTGCCGCCGGTGAATCTCGCATTCTGTTAACCCTGGCCACCGGCACCGGCAAAACCTGCATCGCCTTTCAAACCGCATGGAAACTGTTTCAAAGCCGCTGGAGCCTGAGCACACAAAAAGCACCGGATGCGTCACAACGTCGCCCGCGCATTCTGTTTCTGGCAGATCGAAATGTGCTGGCGAACCAGGCGTTTAACGATTTCTCCGCCTTTGGCGACGATGCCATTGTCCGCATCGCGCCGGACGCCATTAAAAAGAACGGACGCGTGCCCAAAAATGGCAGCGTGTTCTTCACCATCTTCCAGACCTTCATGAGTGGCAAGGATGAAGAGGGCAATGACACTCCGTATTTTGGCGACTATCCGGCGGACTTTTTCGATCTGATTGTGATTGATGAATGTCACCGGGGCGGTGCTAATGATGAAAGCAGCTGGCGGGAGATTCTCAACTACTTCAGCCCCGCCGTGCAGTTGGGTTTAACCGCCACACCGAAACGCACCGAGAATGCCGACACTTACGGTTATTTCGGCGAACCGGTGTACGTTTACACCTTGAAAGAAGGCATCAACGACGGCTTTTTAACACCTTTCAAAGTGTATCCCATTGTCGGCACCATGGATGAATATGTGTACACCCACGGCGACGGCGTGGTGATTCAGGGCAAGCCGGAAGCCGGGAAAGTGTATAAAGAAGGGGATTTTAACCGAACCATCACCATTCCCGCCCGTGAAGAAAAACGGGTGCATTACTGGATGGATCGGATCAATCCGAAACACAAGACTATCGTCTTCTGTGCCACACAAAAGCATGCGGGCATGGTGCGTGATTTTATTAATCAGTACGCCGTAAAAAAGGGTTGGACCACCAACACCAGCTATTGCGTGCGGGTGACGGCCAATGACGGCACCGCCGGTGAAAATGATCTGAATACGTTTTCTGATAATGAGAAAACCATTCCCACGATTCTCACCACATCGCGAAAACTCTCCACCGGCGTCGATGCCCGCAACGTGCGCAACATTGTGTTGATGCGTCCCTGCAATAATATGATCGAGTTTAAGCAGATTATCGGGCGCGGCACACGGGTGTACGAAGGCAAAGAGTTTTTCACTATTTATGATTTTGTCAAAGCCCACCATAACTTTTCTGACCCGGCATGGGATGGCGAACCGTTACCGCCAGAACCTTGCAAGAAATGTGAAGAAAGCCCCTGCATTTGTGAAACAGAACCCTGTGCCGAATGCGGTTTCTCACCCTGCACCTGCCCGAAGCCTGCGTGCCCGCAATGTGATCAGCAGCCCTGTGTTTGCCTTCCTGAACCTTGTGCGGTTTGCGGCAATGCTCCCTGCCTTTGTGATTCGGAACCACCGCCAGAAAAGATCACCATCAAACTCCATGACGGTAAAGCCCGGCAAATACAGCATATTTCGTCGGTGATGTATTGGGGGCCAGATGGCAAACCCATTACTGCCAAAGCATTTCTTGAGAAAATGTTTGATGACCTGCCCCGCTTTTTTACGGATGAAGATCAGTTGCGTAACATCTGGGGCGATCCGGATACCCGGGAAAAACTGCGCGCCGATCTTGCCGAAGCCGGTTACGACGATGAAAAACTCGACAGCATGAAAGCACTGATTGATGCGCAAGACAGCGATGTGTATGACCTTCTGGCCTATGTCGCCTATGCCACCGATCCCTGTACTCGTAAAGAACGGGTCGAAAAAGCCAAGCCGCTGATCTACGGCGCGTTCACCGATGAGAAGCAGCAGGAGTTTATCGATTTTGTGCTGGATAAATATGTGCAGGACGATGTGGATGAACTGTCTAAAGCCAAGTTGCGCGGCATGGTTGAGTTGAAATACAACACCATCAGCGATGCGGCGCAAGTGCTTGGCTCACCGGCTGCGATTGGGCAAACGTTTAAGGGGTTTCAGAAGTATTTGTATCTGACGGCGTAGGTCGGTAACCCAACGGGTTGCCGACAATCAGCACCTACAAGCCTGCGAGATGTCGGCAATTCTTACAGAATTACCGACCTACAGGTTTCGTGACAACCTCAGTGCAGGGGAAGCAGGACACAAAAAAGCCCTCCAAAATAGGAGGGCTAATACTTCAATGAAACCGCTTAAGATTATGGCTTGCTGGTAAACTCAGGATAAGCTTCCATGCCACACTCAGTCAGGTCAGCACCTTCATACTCTTCTTCTTCAGAGATACGCAGACCCATGATCGCTTTGATCACGCCCCATACGATCAGAGAAGCACCGAATACCCAAGCGAAGATCACACCAGCACCCAGCAGCTGAGCACCGAAGGTTGCATCGCTGTTAGTCAGTGGTACGGCCAGCAGACCCCAGATACCCACAACACCGTGTACCGAGATGGCACCTACCGGATCATCAATCTTCAGTTTATCCAACGCCAGGATAGAGAAGACGACGATGGAGCCACCAACAGCACCGATCAGCGTTGAGCCCAGTGCAGAAGGCGTCAGAGGTTCAGCAGTGATGGCAACCAGACCAGCCAGAGCGCCGTTCAGAGCCATGGTCAGATCCGCTTTACCAAACAGCAGTCGTGCAACAACCAGGGCAGCGATGACACCACCGGCAGCAGCGGCATTAGTGTTTACGAAGATTTGTGCAACAGCGTTAGCGTTTTCAACACCGGTGATCTGCAGCTGAGAACCACCGTTGAAGCCGAACCAGCCAAGCCACAGGATAAAGGTACCCAGTGTCGCCATTGGCAGGTTAGCACCTGGCATCGCGTTGATTTCACCGTTGGAACCGTATTTACCTTTACGAGCACCCAGCAGCAGAACACCGGCCAGAGCAGCAGAGGCACCCGCCATGTGTACCACACCGGAGCCGGCGAAGTCCTGGAAACCTGCAGCGTTCAGGAAACCACTTCCCCATTTCCAGAACCCTTGTACTGGATAGATGAAGCCAGTCATGAAGACAGCGAATACCAGGAAGGCCCACAGCTTCATACGCTCAGCAACCGCACCGGATACGATGGACATGGCCGTGGCAACAAAGACAACCTGGAAGAAGAAGTCTGAGAGTACAGAGTAATAAGCATCACCGGAAGTGACATCATCAACAGTATTGTCAGCACCAATCAAAGTACCGAACAGTGGCATGATGCCGCCTTCGTTCGCGCCAGGATACATGATCTGATAACCACAGAGCAGGTACATGGTGCAGGCAATGGCGAACAAGGCAATGTTCTTAGTAAGAATTTCTACGGTGTTCTTGGAGCGAACTAGACCGGCTTCCAGCATGGCGAAGCCGGCAGCCATCCACATGACTAACGCACCGCAAACCAGGAAATAAAATGTGTCGAGCGCATACGACAACTGAGCTATATCTTCCACGGGACCCCTCCCAGTAAATTCACAATTTTTTTATCTGTTTTATATCGCTATTACTGCTGAGCGATGTTCAATATCTGTTAGATAGCGTCGGTGCCAGTCTCGCCAGTCCGGATACGGATGGCCTGCTCCAGAGCTGTGACGAAGATCTTTCCATCACCAATCTTGCCCGTGTTAGCAGCGTTAGAGACCGCTTCAATAACCTGATCCAGCAGATCATCTGAAATGGCAACTTCGATTTTGACTTTAGGCAGGAAGTCCACCACATACTCGGCACCACGATACAGTTCTGTATGACCTTTCTGACGACCAAAGCCTTTTACTTCAGTCACGGTGATGCCCTGAACACCGATGTCGGACAGTGCTTCCCGCACGTCATCAAGCTTGAATGGCTTGATAATGGCTGATACTAACTTCATCTATTATTCTCCTGCTTCAGTTCCAAGCGAGTCTTCTGATTTGAAAGCCATCCGGGAGGGGTAAATCGGTAGGCCTGTGGCACAAAGTCTACCCCTTTCCAGTTCGGTAACAAAATCTCTGTATAAAAGACTTGGTTACCTGAATTGTAAGCAGGTGGTGTGCCAGTTTTTAAAAGTGCTGAAATTCAAATGAAATGTGCACTATGAATGCCTTTACCAAGGTATTAACAGCATTCAGCGCACCAAAAGACAACGCGGAAAATATCGGCGCACCAAATTGGTGCAGAGATACATCTCTGCCCTATTATGGGCTTACCTCTGCTTTTTCAGTACTTATCCGTTGGGGAGTAATCGACGATTGAATTGAGTGAGGAAAGCGCCTATCAACCTGCACCAACTATCAGCAGACAGATGCCCTTTAGCTAACGCCTTATCAACAAGAGGGCCTTAACAAGTCTGATCGATAGCCTCCGCGTTCACATGCTCGAGGCTGTCGAAAAAGCCCAAACATCTCGTTCCCATGCTCCGAGGTTGTCGCAAAAGCTCTGGTTCCCATGCTGTGCGTGGGAACCCATACTTCTAACCCTTTGAAAATTCGAGGGTATGCATTCCCACGCACAGCATGGGAACGAGATGTTTGGGCTTTTGCGACAGCCTCGGAACGAGTTGGAATTGCCGACATCTCGCAGGCCTGCAGGTGCTGATTGTCGGCAACCCTTTGGGTTACCGACATTCCCCTAAACAATTTGATGATTGCTCGCAAAATAGCGACATAATTCAGCATTTGTCGCAAATGTGTCGTGAATTATCATAACTCTGTCGTAAAAATGAAACAAAACGGTCATAATTTAGCCATAGGATCGTACCTTTCTATTCATACAACAACAAAGAGTTGACCTATGGACATAAGTTTCAACAAAAAGGCGATTGCCAGCACGTTGTGTGCTGCCGCTTTACTGACAGGGTGTCAGTCAATGGATCGTCAGGTGGCTGATTCTGATACGCCAGAGGTCAAGAACATCATTATGATGATTGGCGATGGCATGGGGCCACAGCAGTTAGGCCTGCTGCAGGAATACGCCACTAATGCACCGTCGTCTATTTATCAGGGGCAACCAACCGGTATTGCACAGTTTATGGATGTCGGCGTCGTTGGGTTATCTCAACACAACCCTGCTTACAATATCGTTGTAGATTCAGCCAGCTCCGCTTCTCAGCTGGCAACTGGTGAACCGTCACCATCGGAATCTCTGGGTCTAAATGCTTTGGGCAGCCCTACTGAAACAGTACTTGAGCGTGCTCAGAAAGCCGGAAAAGCCACTGGCCTGGTATCCGACACCCGCGCGACTCATGCGACACCCGCCGCTTTTGCTGCTCACCAGCCACACCGCTCTTTGGAAAACAAAATTGCCGAAGAAATGCTGGCAAACAATGTAGACGTGATGTTTTCCGGCGGCCTTCGTCACTGGATTCCAAAAAGTGTCAACGATAAAGATGCGCTCTATCAGCAACTCAACCAACGCACCGATGGCAGCGTCAGAATTAAATCCAAGCGTAAAGATAACAAAAACCTGCTGGTGACTGCTGAGAACGCAGGCTACCAAGTAGCACTGACCAAAGCAGAACTGGATGCCGCCAAGGGTGACAAAGTGCTCGGCCTGTTTGCCTACTCCGGCATGGCCGACGGTATCAAACACACCAACCATAAAGACGACGCATCCCGTACAGAACCGACTCTGAAAGAGATGACCGCAAAAGCACTGGATATTCTGTCTCAAGATCCAGACGGTTTCTTCCTGATGGTTGAAGGTGGTCGTATAGACTGGGCTGGTCACGATAACGACGCCGGCACCATGCTCCACGAACTGCTAAAGTTTGATGAAGCCATCGGTTATGTGTATGACTGGGTGAAAGATCGTAACGATACACTGGTCGTCATTACCGCTGACCATGAAACCGGTGGTTTTGGTTTCTCCTACAGCCGTGCGGACATTCCTGTACCATCCGCGCTGACGGGTGAGGCCTTTGAAGATTGGAGCTACAAGCCAAACTTTAACTTCGGTACTTTCGATATTCTGGACAAGCTTTACAGCCAAAAGATGAGCTTCCCATCCATGTTTTCGGCATTCTCTGAAACCGACAAAACACCGGAAGATTTGGCGGCCATTGTGAATGCCAACAGCGAGTTTGATATCACCGTCGTCCAGGCTCGGGAGATTCTGGCCAATGAACAGAATCGTTATCAAGTAGCTGGTCACAAATACCTGAGCAGCGAAATCTTCCCGAAAGTAAAAGACTTCGGTGCTTTCTATGTTTACGGTGAAGAGATTCGTCACGATTTGCTGGGTCGTGCTGTTGCGGAAGATCAAAACGTGGTCTGGGGCACCGGTACTCACACAAGCACACCGGTTCCTGTGATTGCCTTTGGCCCTGCAGCGGCAACGGCGCCATTCGGCAAAATGATTCACCACACGGATATTGGTCGAATCAGCTTGGCACTGGCGGAGTAATTATCACGCCATGCCGAATAGAGCCGGGTTTACGCCCGGCTTTTTCTTTTATGACATAGAGAATATGGTAAGCTCTCGCCATCTTAATAATTCTTAGATTCAGCCATTCCATGATCGATAAAGACACCCTGATCAACCAGATTGCCGGCAAAGCCAGCCAGCTATTCAATAGCGACAAAAGCCAGACCCGGGAAGATTTTGAGAAAAATATTAAAGCGTTGGTGGGCAGCGCTCTCTCGAAACTTGAGCTGGTGACCCGTGATGAGTTTGATACGCAAGTTGCCGTGTTAAGGCACACTCGTGAGCGCCTTGAAGCACTGGAAAAAGAAGTGGAAAGCCTGATATCCCATAGTCAGAAGCTGGAAAAACCGGATAGCGAATAACAGCCTTCCTTTTATTGAGCGTCTGAGCCCAGGAGCTTACCTGACTCTTACACAGTATTTTCCAATCCCAAAATGAGCCTGAAAAGAGTATAAACCCATGATTTCAGGCCTTTCGCTTAAAGATGCCTTGAAACAGTGATTCTCTGSCAGACTGCAGTTGCTGGGCAGCCTCGTTATCACTCATTGATTCAGCCTTTGACTCCAATGCATGCGGCGGAGTTCCTTTCTTCAAATATTGCGTCCAGTCAGGCAAAGATTTCAGTTTTTCATAAGGTGTCATCATGTTTTCGTAAAGGTAACGTTTTCTCTCTTTGCCTTTTTCATCTGTTATCGTCTCCGGGAAAAAGC
>NZ_LUTV01000003.1:695796-698136 GCF_001646945.1 Endozoicomonas ascidiicola | reverse complement strand
CACTCGTCTTTTGACTTCCAACCAGGCTGTATCTGCGGTGTAGCCTGAAGCAGCTCCTCCACCTGCTGGAGCGATTTGATGAGCCGTGTGTCCATTATGATTTTCATCCAGTAATTTTGGACGAAAGATCAGAAATCACAGGCTCATTTCATTTTGGAAACAAGGGCTCCGTTCAGGCTCATTTCATATTGGAAGAGACTTACACAAGCAACTTTTCCCATACCTGCTATCTTTGATCGTTTGTGTTGTTCAATCGGTCAAGAATAAAAAATGTCTTCTCAATTGGCTCAAGTGCACACTCGTGCTAACCAAGGAGTTCGTGCGCCTTTGGTTATCGTCGAAGTTCACCTCTCTCAAGGTTTACCTGGGCTGAATATTGTCGGGCTGCCGGAAGCGGGGGTGCGAGAAAGCAAAGACCGGGTGCGAAGTGCACTGATAAACAGTGGCTATGATTTCCCTGATGGCAGAATCACCGTCAACCTCGCCCCTGCCGATTTACCCAAAGAAGGTGGCCGCTTCGATCTGCCCATTGCTTTGGGCATTTTAATCGCTTCAGGTCAATTGCCTGCTGACGTTACGAAAGATCGAGAGTTTCTTGGGGAGCTGGCGCTGTCTGGCGAGTTACGACCGGTTCGTGCTGCTTTACCCGCATCACTGGCCTGCCAAGAATCCCGGAGCGCATTATTACTTCCCAAAGATAATGCAGAAGTTGCCGCCATGGTCAGTGAAACCACAGTGATTGCCGCAAGCCATTTAAACGAAGTGTGTGCTTACCTGCAGCAAAAAATCAATATTGAACCCACAAACCCTACTGCTGATTTTCAACATCATCGATATCCGGATATTTCTGATGTCCAAGGTCAGGAGCAGGCAAAAAGAGCATTGTTGATTGCCGCGACCGGCGGACACCACCTGCTGCTTTTTGGTCCGCCAGGCAGTGGTAAAAGTATGTTGGCCAGCCGGCTACCCGGTTTATTACCGCCGCTGACCGAAGAAGAGTCTCTGGAAGTGGCAACGATTCATTCCTTAACCACCTGTTCACCGGAAAACCTTGGTCAACGGCCGTTCAGAACGCCACACCATTCATCATCATCGGTCTCTTTAGTTGGAGGCGGCAGTATTCCGAAACCAGGAGAAATCTCCTATGCTCATCACGGCGTATTGTTTCTGGATGAAATGCCGGAGTTTTCTCGGCAAGCTCTGGAGATTCTCAGAGAGCCACTAGAAAACGGCGAAGTGGTCATTACTCGATCAAAAGGGCAGGAACGCTTCCCTTCCCGGTTTCAGCTCATGGCCGCTATGAATCCCTGCCCCTGTGGTTATCTGGGTGATTCTCAAAGGCGTTGTCATTGTTCACCGGATCAAGTTCGGCGTTATCGAAACAAACTGTCTGGCCCGTTGCTGGACCGGATTGATCTTCAGGTAGAAGTGCCCTCTCAAAGTATTCAGAGTGTAATGGAACACTCGTCTTCCATGACTGATAAATCGCCCCAATGTTCAGATGGTTTTCGAAGCCGCGTGGTTGATCTACGCAACCAACAGCTGATACGCCAGGGAAAAATCAATAGTCAGCTGTCAGCAAAGGCGTTATTCGATGCCTGCGCTCTCGGTGACAAAGAGAAAAAATTTATTTCCGCCGTATCGGAAAAATTTCATATTTCCATGCGCGGGCTGCATCGTGTTTTGCGAGTATCCAGAACGATTGCCGATTTGGAGGGCAGTAACACGGTTCAAACTGCTCATTTATCAGAAGCCGTTCAGTACAGGCAGTTTGATCGAACAAGCAGTAAGGCTAAATAGCTGATTAAATGAACATTCAAATATTCTCATAACACTCGCCAAAGCCGTCATTGAAATAATAATTTGACTTGTTATTCGCTGCTACTCTTTCGTGTTCGCTGGTCTGACCACTGACAGCTGATATTCGACATTCAGGCTTATTGTTCATCGTGACACTTCTCTGAGACAACATATCCTGCGTTGGATATTCACCACTGGAATCGGAAAACAGACAACAACCAACATTTAAAATACATTGACACAACCAAGAGCCAAACGACATTGACTGAGACTCTTTTTCACCTGCTTGATTACATTCTGCATTAACGCCTATGGCGGGCAATAATAAAATTTATAAAACTAGTGTAGTGCGCCGTTCTTTTTGCTGCTTAAGCGGCAATTAGCTCGAACTACCTTCTCCAGTATGTCATTAGCCTTGGCTGTCCATATAAACGGCTTGGGCTTCTCGTTATGTTTTTCGATATATTCCTCTATTGCCTCCACAAGCTCTGGAACACTTTTGAATACCCCTCGACGTAAACGCTGTGTGGTTAAATCTCG
>NZ_LUTV01000003.1:684212-686476 GCF_001646945.1 Endozoicomonas ascidiicola | reverse complement strand
ATCTTACCTGTGATAACTACGCAACTCATAAACATCCGAAGGTAAAAGAGTGGCTGGAAAAGCACCCGCGATTCCACGTTCACTTTACACCGACATCAGCTTCATGGATGAACATGGTTGAGAGGTTTTTCCGAGATTTAACCACACAGCGTTTACGTCGAGGGGKATTCAAAAGTGTTCCAGAGCTTGTGGAGGCAATAGAGGAATATATCGAAAAACATAACGAGAAGCCCAAGCCGTTTATATGGACAGCCAAGGCTAATGACATACTGGAGAAGGTAGTTCGAGCTAATTGCCGCTTAAGCAGCAAAAAGAACGGCGCACTACACTAGTGAATCATCAGACGGTAATCCAAGACCGACTATCCGTTGTTAACAGGCATGATGATTTTGCTGCAGAAGACTGTGATCTGCGCCGACGAAACCCTTGGCCAAGACTATGTAATGACTGGCCAATGGCAAGAGCGAACTTTATTCCCCGTCACCCGCAAAACGGCCTTAGAGATGGAGTGAAATGTGTTTTCGGTGGTCACTATCCTTTAGGAGGGTTCGAGAGCGATGATAACTTGTTCATTGATCACCAAAGGCATTTTCCGAATTGCCCTGGTGCTCATTATATGGATGCTTCTCCAGCATTCGGTTATATGGAAACTCTGGAAAGCAGACTGGAATCTTATACCGAGCACGCAAAGCTTATTTTTCAACGTAAAAACATTGATTACAGACATTTGGCTGCTGCAGGCTATTTCTATGTTGGTAATCAACCAGGCAAGGATGCGGATTCGGTTCAGTGCTATATGGATGGTGAAGGTGTGAAACGTTGGGATGATAATGATGTTCCATGGGATGAACATCGAAAATTGGCACCACTTTGCCCATTGGTACTGGTTCACGATAGTGGGCAAAGGGTGGATCAGTCCGGGTATGGGGGGACGCAGCAGCAATATAGATCGCCTTCCAATGTCACTGTTTTTGAGAACCGAGATACTGTGGTTTCGAGTCGTTCAACACTTCAGCCACAGGGGCGAAATATGTGTTTGCAAGCCCCAAGTATATCCATCTATATTGGTGGAGACGCTCATTTTGACCCAGCAACTCGGCAGACGTTTCTCCAGCAGTTTTCTGAATCCGGGGTTGTGTTTGGATCAGAATCTGAGCCGGGATACGAACCAGAGCGGGAGGTTTATAATATCCATCATGGTAATTATGTTCAGCACAGTATTGGTACACCTTCAACAGTTACTGAACATCGGGCTCCTGCTCCGGTTGGTCGCAATGACCTCTACACACCAAGAATAAGAAACGATGCTGACTTTGCACTCTTAGAACAAGCTCTGATCAATCAAGGTTATACCCTACAGGAAGCGGGTGATGCTATTAATCAATGGAGGCGTTTACAAAGCTCAGTACCTGTTGATCTGGAGATGCTTGAGAGCACCATTCGTGATATGCGCCGCAGTTTTGAGCAGACAAACAGTCCAAGTACATCTACTGCAACAGTAAGTTCGCAGGTTTCATTGACCGAGCCATCGGGTGCTTCGCCCGTTACGCCAGTTGTTGCAGTTGAACAGCCGTTGATAGATTTCACGAGTGAGTCAGTGGCGAGTGGCTCGCCTGCTGCAGTAATAGAGCTTAACATTGCAGACCGTTTGTTGATGCTGGGTGTGAATCAGGGCTCAGAAACAATGACGGAGGCAAATGGCCAACCCGTGGCAGATCCATTTCTGGGTGCACTGGAATCAGAGGTGAAAGTCAGGAGTCAGGAAGAGCTTGATCTCATGAAGGTTTTTCTGATTTCTGAGTCATTTTCGGAAGAACGTGTTGATCAGCTACTGACACGAATGGCAGGCATGGCTATCAGTATGCAGACATTGAGAGCGAATATTGTTCTACCCGCACCGGCTGAAAACCAGAATGCAGGAGCTGCATCTTCCGGGGGCATGGCAGGACAATCTACTGATAAGCATAAATGTAAGATTTGTTTGAATAAACCCTTAAATATGACATTTGTTCCTTGCGGACATTTGGCCACGTGTGAGGAATGTGCTCCACGTCTTAGTACATGCCCGATTTGCAGAAACAATATTCAGCAAAGGGTTCGAACTTACATGTCCTGACGGATTGGCAGGATCAAGGCAATGTCAGAGCCGTTTCCATGCTCTGACATTAGCTAGTGTAGTGCGCCGTTCTTTTTGCTGCTTAAGCGGCAATTAGCTCGAACTACCTTCTCCAGTATGTCATTAGCCTTGGCTGTCCATATAAACG
>NZ_LUTV01000003.1:646176-682447 GCF_001646945.1 Endozoicomonas ascidiicola | reverse complement strand
GAACCTCTACATCCAGATAACTGCGACAAAATATCATAGCTAAAGCTGACCGGCTAAAGCCGGTGGTTTTAACCTTACGAAAGACTAATAAAAAAATACCCCATGACTCATAGATCCACGGGGTGCGTACACTTGCAATGTGCAAAAAATATGGCTACCCCATATTTATCGCGCCATCATCCTTATAATTAGATTATCCGTCTCTTCCAGTCCTTGATTAGCAATCAAACCAATATTATCAATCGTCCCTTCCACACTGTCTTCGATAATGCCTTCATGAGACGTCAGGCGGATCCCCTCAACTGCCAGAAATGCGGCTTTTACAGCCGATTGAGCAGAGGTAGACACTTTCAAAGAACAACCCGAGCCAGCCCCATCGCAAAGAATACCCGTCACATCGCCAGTCATGTTAAACAACGCTGACTCAAGGTGCTCTTGAGTTCCGCCGAGTAACCAGGTAATGGCTGCAGACGCACCTGCAGCAGCCGTGGTGGCAGCACAGAGCGCAGAAAGCACACTCATATGGGATTTGATATGAATAGCCGTCAGGTGACTCATAATCAACGCACGGGTTAATTGCTCACGAGAGGCGCCAATCGTTTCAGCAACAGCGACAACGGGCATGGTCGCTGAAATCCCCTGATTACCACTGCCGGAATTGCTCATAGCGGGCAACAGGACTCCCCCCATACGAGCATCGGATGCAGCGGCAGAACGGATCATCGCCTGTGACATCAAATCCGTGGTTTGAAGGCCGTCTCTGGTGGTTTTCAACAGAGTTTTACCGATTCGGAGACCATAATCCTGAGCTAAGCCTTCGGTGGTCAGGGCAGAATTCAACTCCGCTGCCTTCATAATAAACTCAAGCTTCGCAAGATCACCCTGAGTAGCAAACTCAAAAATAGCAGAAACACTTAATTCGGGTTCTTCTTTACCGGCGCTAGCTGCATCACTATCCAAGCCGCTGAACAGAACATCGCCATTCAATGTTTTGCGAACCATGTTCGTATGGCCATCTTTAATAACGACAGATGACGTTGAACCAGCCCCATGGCAGATCACTTCTGCATAAAGCTTGGAGTCTGTATCCACCATTCGCACAGATACCTGATCGCTCTTCACCATGGTTCGGGCCTGTTCCACATCATTTGGTGCAACATTGCCGAGCACTTCAAGACCTCTGTCAGGATTACCACAAACCGCTCCCAGAGCCGCTGCGATATGCAAACCAATTTCACCCGTGCCGGGAATACCCACACCCATGCCATTTTTCAGTAGATTGCCACTGACTAATACTTCAATTTGTTCCGGAGCCTTGCCCAAAATTCGCGTAGCTTCTGCAGCGGCCAGGGCTGTAGACACAGGCTCAGTACAGCCAGTTGCTGGCGCGACACGGTCATTAATTAAACGAACATAAGAATCCCACTCAGTACGCCACATAATTCTCTCCCCCAAGAGTCTTTAAATTTGATATCTAGTGTAAAAAAAGTGATGGGAAAAAATCTGTTCGTTCTGATTTCGGATTTCAGTATATTGAGCAAAATTATTTCACCCTAACTGCTATTCGAGAAAAAAAATGATCGATCAGAAGGATGTCGCCATACTTTCAGCGCTGCAGGAGAACGCTGATTTATCCATAAATGATCTGGCGGACAAGGTCTGTCTGTCAGTGGCTCCCTGCTGGCGACGGCTAAAAAAACTGGAAGACAGCGGCTTTATTCGTAAACGGGTAGCGCTTCTCGACCCTGATAAGGCCGGCGTGCCTTTGTCGGTATTTGTGCAGATTAAAACCAATAACCATTCCATTGACTGGCTCAATCATTTTGCTGAAACCGCCTCAGCCTTTGCTGAAGTTATGGAGTTGTATCGAATGGCGGGCGAGTGGGATTACATGATGCGAGTAGCCGTAAAGGACATTCATGCCTACGACCACTTTTATAAGAACCTGATTCAGGCAGTGCCTGGGATTTGTAACGTTTCAAGCAATTTTGCGATGGAACAAATAAAGTACACGACAGCACTGCCTCTTAGAAGCTGTTCATGATCTTTTGCGAATAGCGAAAACGAGGAGAAAATGTTCCTGTTTTTCAGTTTTTTGAGGCGCATAGTGGCGCTACGTAACGAAGAAAACTGGTAAACAGGGGCGTTTTATCATCGTTTGCAGCTCGCAGAAAGATTGTGAACAGCTTCTTAAGCCGGCTATAAAGTAAAGAGCCCTCATTTTGAGGGCTTCATCACTACTATGACATGCACTTATTTAACGGGCATCTCTGATGCCTCAAACACGCCACCAGTATCTTTAGATGTCTCCACCTTGATGGTTTTGTTTACCTTACGTTCAGGTTTCACATCCAACCAACAGGCCAGAGCCGGCAACAGAAAGATCGCACCCAGCACATTCACCAGGAACATAAACGCCAGCAGAATACCCATATCCGCCTGAAACTTTAGGGCAGAAAACGCCCAGGTGCCAACCCCGATAGACATGGTTACGGCCGTAAAGACGGCAGCTGTCCCACGTCGATACATAGCTTCGTAGAAAGATTCCCGAAGGCTAAGCCCTTGTTTGAGGCTGTGCTGCAAACTTTCATAGATATAGATACCGTAATCCACACCAACCCCCACACCCAAAGCAATAACAGGCAATGTAGCCACTTTAAGTCCAATACCCAACAGTGACATCAACGCATTGCAAAGTATGGTCACCAGAATCAGCGGAACAACCACACACAATACCCCACGCCATGAGCGGAAGGTGATCCAGCAAAGTAAGGTGATTGCACTAAAGATGGCGGTCAGCATTTGAGCTTCTGCCGTCTCAACCGCCTGATTGGTCGCTACGGCAACTCCGGCATTACCACCCGCCATACGGAACGTGGCATCGGATACGGATTGCTCAGCAAGGTATTTCTGAATTTCACCGGATACATGCTTCAGTGTGGCATCCTGATGATCGTCCAGGTACACCGTCATATTGATTATTTGACAACCATTGTCGTTCAAACCCTGTTGCGGATGCGCCGCACGAGCACCGGCAACCAAGGCATTGTGATCTCTCTGCAAGGTTCTCCAGCGTGGGTTCCCTTCATTATTTCCAGAGACATATAGTTTGCTGAGCCCGGCGACCGTACGTACCGACTGAACCCCATCGACACCCCGCATATGCATATCAAAGCGGTCAACAGCGTTCATGACTTCCCAGTCCAGACAGGCTTCTTCACGGCCACTGGTTTCCAGATACACCGACAACACATCCATACCAATCTGGTAGTTCTGGGCGATCTCATCATTATCTTTATTGTACCGGGACTCTGCACGTAACTCGGGCACACCTGAGCCTATATCGCCTGTCAGCAGTGAACGGGACTGCCACGTTCCACCCACCAGCAATACCAACATGCATGCCAAGCTGATCATGGCGGCTTTTGGTGTTGCCAATGCAGAAAGTTTCCACCAGATTGGGTGCTTTACATCAGGACGATCAGGCCCACTGAATGCCATATTCTCAAGCTTCAAGTGGGAAAGAATAATCGGCATAAACATTTTGTTGGTGACGATCATCATGGCAACACCCAGGCAAGCCGTCACACCCAGCTCATGAACCATGGGAATATCGATCACCATAATCACCATAAAACCAAGCGCATTGGCTAACAATGCAACAGTGCCCGGAATAGCCAGCTTACGAAATGCACTCTCAGCAGCGTCGATTGGCGTCATGCCCATCAGCACATCCTGCTTCCAAGTGTTGGTCATCTGCACAGCATGGGAAACACCAATGGAGAAAATCAAAAAGGGAACCAGTACGGACATAGGATCAATGCCGTAACCAATCAATGGCAACGTCCCCATCAGCCAGATGACCGGCAACAGAGCCACAGCAATAGCCAGCAGAGTCAGTTTAAGTGAGCGGGAATAAGCCCACAGCAGCGACATGGTGATGCCAAAAGCTACTATAAAAAAGATTAATACATTGACCAAGCCGTCCATGACATCGCCCATCACCTTGGCAAAACCGATGATGTTTACTTCAATATTGTCATTCGCCAGCGCCGTACGAATGCTTTCTAAATGTGCGGCTACTGCCCGATAATCTGTTTTATCTCCAGTAGCCTGATCAAACTCCAACAGCTCTGCCTGCACCATGGCAGATGTCAAATCCGTAGATACCAGGTTTCCGACTTGCCCGGATTTATTCACATTCGAGCGTACGGTTGATAATCCTGCCTCGTCTGCGGTGAAGCGGGATGGAATCACTTCACTGCCCATAAAACCAAATTCTGTGACTTCTACATAGCGGACTTCTGGCGTATAGAGTGATCTGACAGTGGTTCGGTTAACGCCCGGCGTAAAGAAAACTTCATCTGTCGCTTTCTTTAACTGCGCCATAAACACAGGGTTATAGATATCTCCTTCACCTTTCCACTGCAGGTTCACCATGATTCGGTTGGCACCTGAAAACTTAGGGCCATGATCAAGAAAGGCCTTCATGTAATCATGATTCATCGGAATCAATTTATTAAAACCGGCATCGAAGCGGGTCTGCATCGCTGAATACGAAAAACCAATGGTCATTAAAATAAATAACACACCAAAGAAGCGTCGTTTTGATATGAGTAGCCTGGCAATGCCATCGACAAATCGATCCACAAAGGATCCGGGCGAGTTGTTGGATTGGTTAGCCATAAGAAAGATCCTGAAAATTATTATTGTTATCAATTAAGCAGATTAGACAGAGCAACAGACTGCACACCGCTATCGCTACTCATTATTAAGTCGCCATTTTCAAGAGGCTGTAGATCGGTTACCGACATTCGCCCACCCCGGTAAACCATTTGGAATGACTGACCATTGTCGCTACTACGAAGTATCATTCCCCCTTGGCCAGCAAGGAGAATACTTCCGTCGTTTAAAAATTCATGGGCAAAAATTGAAATAGGAATAGTAAAATCGAGCTTCTGCCAGCTGTCGCCATTATCACTGGTGCGGAACAAATTGCCTCGCATGCCATATAGCAGCCAGTTCTCACCGCCCAAATGCAAACCGCCGTAAAAAGAACCATGATAAAACTCAGGGAGCGGCTCCCAGTTTTCACCTTGATCCAGTGAACGGAACACCGTGCCCGCTTCACCGGCAATCAACCAGGATTGAGCATCTTCTGAAGACAACAAGGCATTAAGATGCCAATCGGTACCATTGGGCGGAGGCTCGATATTCCAACGCTTTCCCTGATCATCTGAGCTCACGAGTTTGCCAAAACCACCAATGCCGACCCAACGACCAGAAGGCAGCTGTTTTATATCCAGAATTGGTTCATTTCTTTCTTTATCAAACGACACTTCAGACCAACTCTCACCGCCATCTTCGGTTCTCAGAATCCAACCTTCATGACCGGTGGCAAAACCCAGAGTGTCATTCTGAAAGTGTAAGCGGGTGATCAGGGCGTGGCGCTGCTTATCGATCTCTGCAAAATGCCAACTCTGCCCATCGTCTTTAGAAACCAGAATATGTCCTAGCTCGCCAGCGGCAACGAGGCCAGCAGCACTGCCACTCAGGCTGGTAATGTTCATATTATCAATAGGAATATTACGCCCAGCCAGAGGCTCAGGAATGCGTGGGGAAAATGCGAAAATCCCGGCTGCGGCAACAACAATCGAAATACCAATGCCAATGGCTGCTCGCATAATTAATTCCTCTTTTATTCTTATTTTTGATTCTCACGCATTATTGCCCCCACGGTAAAACCAGCATCGTCCAAATGTAGTAACTCCATCATTCACATCACTTTCCATGAGCTGGCGATAGTCCATATTAACGATGAGCCTTGTCTGTACCATGTGGAAACCTGTAGTCAGTATCCAATCAAGTCGGCCAGAATAAGCCGCAATCTTTCGGCCAAAAAAGTCAAAATAATAAAGAGGGCTTTAACGATGAGTGAACAAACCAATCTTTTCGACATGCTGGACGGGGACGACTCTTACATGACCCCGGAAGCCGTCGCGCTGGTCAAGGCCGCCAGAGAAATTGCTCCCCGCCTCAAAGATCGAGCAAAAATGACAGACGAAACCGGTTCGGTACCGGTTGAGTCGGTGAAAGAAATTATCGAAGCAGGTCTATTCCGAATTCTCCAGCCTAAACGTTGGGGCGGTTCTGAAATGGATCCGCGCGTGTTTTATAAAGCTCAAATGGCGCTGGCAGAAGGGTGTATGTCCACTGCCTGGATCTTTGGCGTCATCGGTGTTCACTACTGGCAGCTCTCTCTATTTCCGGAAAAAGCACAACAGGAAGTGCTTGCTGATAACCCGGCAACGCTGATTGCCTCCACCTACATGCCTACAGGCCAAGCCACCAAGGTAGAAGGCGGTTATCGTTTTTCTGGTAAATGGGAATTCTCCAGCGGTGTCGAACATTGCTCATGGATTTTCCTCGGCGGCCTGCTGCCAAAACCCAACGGTGAAGAAGGTCTGGAACACACCACCTTCCTGTTGCCTGCTTCGGATTTCAAGATTGAGCAAAACTGGGATGTCCACGGCCTGCGCGGCACCGGCAGCCATGACATAGTCGTTGAAGATGTTTTTGTGCCTGAGCACCGTACTCAACGCACTAATAATTACAGCGATGCCGGCTGTCCGGGCCGCGAGACCAATTCAAGCTGGCTTTACAAAATCCCGTTCATTCAGGTATTCCAGCGTGCAGTATCTTCCGCCTGCATGGGTGCCCTGGATGGCGCCGTAAATGAGTTCCGCACCCGTGCCGCCGCTCATATTGGTAAGCACGGTGCAAAGACGGCGGAAGACGTAAATGCACAAATGGCGGTGACTGAAGCCATGATTGCGTCCGATCAGCTTAAGCTGGTACTGACCAGAAACTATCAACGCATTGTGGATAACGCCATGAACGGCACCACCATGGAAGTGGAAGAGCGGCTGTTACAACGCGCGCAATCTGCACGGGTGCCAAAAATCTGTGCCGAACTCGCGGATGAACTGCTTCGTGCCAGCGCTGGTGCCGGATTGAGAAAATCAAACCCCATTGAGCGCATTAATCGCGACCTGAAGCAGGCTCGTGCTCATATTGCTAACAACGCAGATGCCTATGCACGTGCCCACGGCGCCGTTATGCTTGGCTTGCCCAATATGGATCCTTTTGTATAAACGATCTTAGAAAATCCAACACGGCTGGCTCTCACTTTGTGAAGGCGTCGCAAAAGCCCTGGCTCCCATGCTTTTATGCCCTTTGGGTATTGCGTGGGAACCCATACATCTATCTCTTTGAAAATTAAGAGGTATGCATTCCCACGCGGAGCATGGGAACGAGGTTTACACGGCTGGCTCTCACTTTGTGTCGAGCCAGCGTTATAAATGATAAGAACATTGGAAGCGCACCATGACACGGTTAAAAAAGGCTCTGCTTTTTTCCGGCCTGGTTATCACCACTATCGGTGCAGGTTTTATCTATCACATTGAGACCGAGTATGCCGGTATAGGCCTGCCCTGGACGTCGTCCATTGACCTGCCGGATTTACCGGAACTGCCATCGCCTGAAACGACACTGACTGAAGATCAGTCCGGCGATATCTACTTTTCAACACGCAGCCCTTACGATTTCTCAGAACTGCTGACGAATTTTGATAACACGCTGCAACACACTGGTAAAGGCGAACTGGTTCTGCCTAAGGGTGCATCGGCTGAAAATCCTGTACCGGCGATCATCATTCTGCACGGCAGTGGTGGTATAGACCCCAACCGGGAACCCGTTTATGCACAGCTGTTTGCTGAGAATGGCATTGCATCACTGATTATCGATTACTACTCAGTTCGTGGAGCCACCAAAGACTCCACCTATCTGATGAAGACGCTATCGGCCTCAGAAACAGACATTCTGGTGGATACCTATTCTGCGCTCAAAGTACTGGGAACTCACCCCGCTATTGATGCCAGTCGAATTGCCGTCACTGGATACTCATACGGTGGCATGGTCACCCGCTACGCTCTGGATCCCAGAGTCAAAGCGGTTATTGCGCCTGAAGTCCCACCCTTTGCCGCCCATATCGATGTGTACGGACCCTGCCATCAAACGCTGGGAACCACAGAAACGACTGGCGGCGCCTATCTTGCTATTTTCGGGGACGACGATAACAGCGTTGATATCAATGTGTGCGAACAGGTCCATGGCGACATTGCCAAAAATGGCCCGGTCGAAACACTGCTGATTCCCGGTGCTGGGCACGCATGGGAGTCTGACCGCCCACGGGATCTTTACGACTTCCCTTACATCACTAATTGCTCTTTTTCTTTCGATGAAAAAACAGGCACTGCTTTGATTAATGGTCAGCCTGCTGCCACCGCTCCGCAAGACGCTGGCCGAAACGAAAGAGCCTTCGCTCGCGCTATGGTGATGGTGGATGCTCCTGAGTGCATCGGCAAAGGCTATGTCATTGGTAGCGACAAAAAAGCAGATGCAGCCGCGAAACAACGCATGCTGTCGTTTATGGACACTTACCTGAAAGACGCGGGTTAAGTTTTAAGAAGCTGTTCATGATCTTTTGCGAATAGCGAAAACGAGGAGAAAATGTTCCTGTTTTTCAGTTTTTTGAGGCGCATAGTGGCGCTACGTAACGAAGAAAACTGCAAAACAGGGGCGTTTTATCATCGTTTGCAGCTCGCAGAAAGATTGTGAACAGCTTCTTAGATAAGAATAATAAGAAAAGGAAGTAGCTATGGCAGGTTCACTGCAAAACAAAATTGCCTTTATTACTGGGGGTGGCAGCGGCATTGGTGCTGCCACAGCCGAACGTTTCGCCAGGGAAGGCGCTACTGTCATCATCTGCGGCAGGCGACTGGACCCACTACTGGCCGTTGAGAAGCGGATCAAACAACAAGGGGGTTCTGTGAACTCTGTGGTCGCGGATGTCAGCAACGAAACACAGTTTATTCAAGCCCTTGAGAAAGTTTCTAATGACTACGGTCGTTTGGATATTCTGGTGAATAACGCCATGGCTTTCACTTGGGGTGGCATTGAAGACATGACCACAGAACAGTGGCATGAAAACTTCACTACCTCCGTTGACGGCACCTTTTGGGGCACACGAACCGCCATGAAGCTAATGCGCCAATCCGGTGGTGGTGCCATTATTAACCTTTCATCCATTTGTGGTGCTTTGGGCACGGCTTATATGGCTGGCTATTCCGCATCCAAGGCCGCCGTTGTTAACTTCTCCCGTGCTGCTGCAGCAGAAGGTGCCAGAGACGGTATCCGGGTCAATGTGATTACCCCTGCCATTGTAGAAACACCAGCCACTGCGGGCATGCTTTCTGACGACAACAGCCGTCAGAACACAGAAAAGCTGATTCCTATGGGCCGGGTTGGGCAGCCAGAAGAACTGGCCAGCGCCATTACGTTTCTGGCCAGCGATGATGCTTCATACATTACCGGCACGGAACTGCCTGTTGATGGCGGGCGCTCTGCCGTATTGATTACGGCGCTGGATTGAGGTGACTACTTTGCATAATTCACTCTCATTATTATCACCAGTCACCATTGGCGATATTGAACTGAAAAACCGTGTGGTCATGGCACCCATGACACGTAACCGGGCATCGGCTGACGGCATGCCTAACGAACTGATGGTTCAATATTACGCCGACCGTGCTCAGGCAGGATTGATTGTTGCGGAAGGAACATGGCCGGTGGTGACCGGTCAGGCGTATTGCCGTCAACCGGGTATCCAAAGCGAAGAACAGGTGCTTGCCTGGAAAAAGGTGACCGATGCCGTGCATGCCAATGGTGGCAAGATTGTGCTTCAGGTGATGCACGCTGGCCGTATTGGTAGCAACAAGATCAAACCTGCAGGTGTAGAAACAGTAGCTCCTTCAAGCATTCAAGCTCATGGTGAACTTTATACAGATCAGGCTGGCATGCAGCCATTTGATATGCCACGGGAACTGTCGACTAGTGACGTACAATTGGTGATCGAAGAACATCGAGTGGCAGCAGAAAACGCCAAACTTGCGGGCTTTGACGGCGTAGAGCTTCACTGCACCAGTGGCTACCTGCCCATGCAGTTTCTCTGTTCCGGAACCAACCATCGGACCGATGAGTTTGGCGGTAGCGTTGAAAACCGGGCACGGTTTGCTGCTGACTGTCTTAAAGCCATGGCCTCAGTGTTTGGCAGTGGTCGTGTAGGCTTGAGAATGAATCCCGGCAATGCCTTTAATGATACTCAAGACGACGATTCGGCAGGCAGCCACATTGAATTGCTCCGCCAGATTGCCCCCCTCAATCTGGCTTACCTTCATATTATGCGTGCTCCCGTTGAACATATTGATGCCTTTAAGTTAGCCAAAACTCACTTCAGCGGTTCAATTATTCTCAACGACAACTTCGATTCGGACGCCGCCAATCAGGCGATCAGCGCAGGTCAAGGTGATGCGGTGTCTTTCGCACGACACTTTATTGCTAACCCTGATTTGGTTTACCGAATCAAAGAGCGTATCCCGTTAACTCGATTCGACCGGAAAACACTCTATACGCCGGGAGAGAAAGGTTATAACGATTACGAAAAAGCAGTTTAAGCCCTGACCGGCTTCACCCGTTGTGGTGCAGCCAGACTGATTAGCAAGATTATTTTTCTTATCCCGATGAATACTTGTTATGACGCTGGTTGTGTCCACTTTTACCAACATTCTTTCTACCGTGTTAACGTTAACCACTTAATAATTCCATCACGCCTCAATCATTAAGCTGTCATAAAAATAATAATGAAAACGATACTCTCTAAACGCCTGATACTTTCCCTTTTTATCGTGGTAGCAACGACGGTCTATTTCTTATTAGAACCATCATCGAACTATAAAATTATCAGTGCGGACAGCATTATCACCATGAATCCAGAGCAACCAAGGGTTGAGGCTGCCGTCATACAGTCTGGTAAAATCCTTGCCACAGGCGACCTGATTTCACTTAAACAACAGTGGGCAGACGCTGAACATCTCCACTTCCCTGAAAAAACATTAGCACCCGGATTTATTGAGAATCATCTTCATCCTGCCATGGCTGCACTATTGCTACCTTTTGAATGGATCACCCCTTTTGAGTGGTCACTGCCGGGCAAACAGGTGACTTCAACTCAAGGTGAGATTAATTATCGTGCGGCCTTGAAAGCATCATTTACTGATTGGCGCGCTCAGCAAACCAGTGACGACGACTGGTTCATTACCTGGGGTTATCATCATCTGTTCCATGGTGAAATGTCTCGCGCACTTCTTGATCAACTGTTTCCAGATAAACCTGTTATTGTCTGGCACCGCTCCTTTCACGAAATATGGGCCAACTCTAAAGCTCTGGAACTGGCAGCTATTACCGAAGAAGATCTGGCCAGTCATCATCATGCGGATTTTGAAACAGGCCATTTTTTCGAAACCGGCCTTGAAGTTGCATTGACCCGGTTTGGTCGTCACGTCATCAAACCCGGACGGATGATGGACGGGCTTAACCAAGTGACCGACATTGTCCATAGAGGTGGCATTACCACCATCGCCGACATGGCTGCTGGGATGTTCGATATGACGGTTGAATGGTGGCTATTTCGCTGGTTCTTTGACGACAGTGACACGCCATTTCGTACACGCCTGATTCCATTGGTCGAACGCCTTGCTGAAGAGGCCGATTCAGAAGAAGCCATTCAACACAGCCAGCTACTGTTGGAAAAGGGAAACGATCAACTACAGTATGTTAAACAAGTTAAGTTACTGGCGGACGGCGCCTTCTATTCGCAACTCATGCAAATGCGTGCACCAGGCTATCATGACGGTCATTCCGGCCAATGGATAACACCACCAGACCAATTGGAAAAAGTCGCTTCTCGATTCTGGCAAGCCGATTATCAACTTCATATTCACACCAATGGTGATCTGGGTGCAGAAGTCGTGATCAATATGATAGAAAAACTGCAGCAGAAATACCCTAGAGAAGACCATCGAACAACACTTCATCACTTGGGCTACATTGGGCCAGATCAGGCAGAAAAAATAGCCGACAACGGTATTACGGTATCTGCTAACCCCTATTACCTTTATACACTTGGTGAAGTCTATGCTGAACAGGGGCTCGGTGAAGAACGCGCCCATACCATTTTTCGCGGTAGGGATTTGCTGGATGCGGGTATCAAGTTATCACTTCACTCTGATTTTTGCATGGCTCCCGCTCAACCGCTTCGGCTGGCTTCGGTAGCAGTGAATAGAAAAGGAGCTGGCGGCCTGCAAATGGCGAAAGATCAGAGACTTTCTGTCCACGAAGCATTACAAGCGATCACCATAGATGCTGCTTACGCCATACAAATGGAGAATGAGGTTGGTAGCATCGAAGAAGGTAAATTGGCAGACTTTGTTATCCTTGACCAGGATCCCTACACAGTAGATCCAACGTTATTACAGGACATCCCCATTTGGGGAACTATTTTTCAAGGAAGACTGTTTCCCGTCAGTGAAAGGTAATTCACTTGCTACCTGCCAGTATTATTCATACAGTATGGGCACAGAATGGCTATCTCCCTGACAGACGGGGAGACTCGTCAAGCCCCATAATAAAAACCTGGCATCACTGCACCTAACTAAACGTCAGTGGTCTGTAGCCTGATAATAATATGAGGTCCGCTTTGACGCACATCACTCAAGATTTTGATCAGTACGACTCTCTGATTGGTCTTATATACGACGCAGCTCAAGGGGAGACCGGCTGGGAAACACCGCTTCGGGTGTTGAAATCCATATTCCAAGCCAATTACGTCACCCTGATTCTCAAAACTCCCAAGCATCAGAACGAAGAAGAACTTGGCCTGATGATTGTGGTTGGCGGCACTTTTGATAATGAAGTGGCTGTGCAGTATCGCCCATATATTCATCAACTCACGCCATTTGCCGGTCGTGAACCGGACACAGTGTTCACTGTTGCTGACTTAATGACCGAAGGGGAATGGCGCAACAGTGATTACCGTATTCACTGGTGTGCGCAGAAAGACGTCTATCATGTTATGTCCGTTGATATCACTGTGAACAATGGTGAAAGGCTCCGCTTCCGAATCACCCGCCCGGAAAGCAGTGACGATTTTTCAAAAGAAGATCGTGAATTCTGCGAGCTTATCGTTCCTCATTTACGCCGCGCACTAAACGTCAATAATCGTTTGGTTCATAACCAGTCTCTGCGAAACCTGTATTCGCAAGCGATCGGCAAACTCTCCATTGCCACGCTGATTATTGATCGACAGGGCAACATCCTTGAGCAGAATCTGTTTGCGCGTCATATTCTGGAATCTGGTGATGGCTTTAAAGTCATCGCCGGACGACTGGAAGCGTATTACCCAAGTGACAACAAAGCGCTAAAGAAGCTAGTCAAAGAGGCTTTTGACCGAGCCGAAGAGCCAAAATCCCCTGGACTTCCTCTGGCAATGTCGGTCGCACGGCCATCGGGCGAAGTGAATCTGGGCTTGGTAATAGAAATGATCCCCCGGTTTGATATGTCAGACCACGACAATAACTCATCCGCTATTGTTTATATTCGGGACTCCGCCGGCACCTCTCAGGCCAGCAGTGATATTGCCAAGAAGCTGTTTGGCCTGACACCTGCAGAAACAGCACTATCCTTACAGCTGGCCAACGGTAATTCGCTGGAAGAGTCTGCTGAAGCGTTGGGCATTCGTCGTAATACGGCTCGCGCTCATTTACGCTCCATTTTCTCCAAAACCGGAATCAAGCGACAATCCGACCTTGTTCGTATATTCCTCAACAGTGTTGCCGCTCTGGGACAAACAGCCCACGAAGAGCTACCTGAAGAAGCAGAAGCTTAAGAGTTCAAAAATACAGTATGTTTGAAGTGACTGACTACCCAAATGAGAAAGCCGCTTTTTACCGTCTTCTCAACCAACAGGCCACGGCATTGATCTCTGGTGAAGAGGATGCCATTGCCAACCTCGCCAATATTTCCAGCCTGCTCTATCTATCGATGCGGGATGTAAACTGGGTCGGATTCTATATTGTTCGGGGCGAAACCCTGGTCCTTGGACCGTTTCAGGGTAAGCCGGCCTGCACGAGAATTCCTGTTGGCCGAGGTGTCTGTGGAACCGCTGCTGCAGAGAATACAACGCAATTAGTTGATGATGTATTGGCCTTTCCGGGACATATTGCTTGTGATGCCGACAGCCGCAGCGAACTGGTGATTCCTGTCATGATTGATGGTGTTGCAGTTGCCGTTCTCGATATTGACAGCCCAAATGCTTCCCGCTTTGACCTTGAAGATCAAGCAGGTCTGGAGGAGCTGGTATCTCTGATCAACAAAACAGTTAACTTCAAGCAACTTACCTGACGTCTATATCGCATCCCATAGTCCATTTATGGGATGCTCCTTCCTTCACTATCGCTGATTGTTTTCCAGTTAAATCGATTTCTTTCGTCTGGAGAATAATAATGACAATGACGGGACGACCACTGCTGGCATTGATGTTAGCCGCTAGTTTTGCCTCCACCATTGGTGGCTTACCCTTTAACGCATTGCCAATCCTGCTTGGCTCACTGGCAGATACCTTTCAACTCACACCCAGTCAGGCCGGCTTCCTTGGCTCCGCCTGTTTTACTGGCTACCTGACCGGTACTTTTGCTGCGTTTTTCCTGATAAAACACACATCGTTGAAAAAACTGACCATTGTTTCAGCCGTCATCATTGCCACTTTACTGTTTCTGTCTTCTATTGCCGGTTGGCAGTTTCAGATGCTGCTTTGGTCTGTTTTAGGTTTCTTTGCTGGATTGATGACCTGTCTTGGCCTTCACATTATGGGGGAAATGGCCAACAAAGAGCGGGCTCTTGGTTTAAGGCAAGGCGTCGAACTGGGGGTAACGGCACTGGTTCTATTTCTGCTACCCGCTTATGTCACTGCCACCTATGGCTATCAGGGAACTGCTCTGACGCTACTGGCCATCGTATTACTGCTTGGTATCAGTGCATTTGTACTTCCGGAAAAAGTCAGCGCATCTGTCGAACCATTCAGCTTTCGCAAACAACTAAAAATGCCCCCCGTCGTTTGGTTGGCCGTGTTCACTTTCTTTATTTTTGGTGCTGGCAATATTGGTCTCTGGGCATTTCTGGAAAGAATGGGCAATAGCCTTAATCTTGCCCCAAATGAGCAGGGCATTGTCTTTGCTGTGTTGAAATTGTTGGGAGGCGCCGCTGCGTTTTCTGTGGCCATTGTCGGTAATCGCCTCGGTCGATGGTTACCCTACCTGATCGTATTTGCCGTTCTTAATGGCGGCCTTGCATTACTCTGGTACGCCAATGGTTTTCTGCCTTTTGCCATGGGCGCGTGGATCTGGGAAGTGGGCTTTACTTGGGGTTGTGTGTATATGACGGCCATGATCGCTCAACTGGACTCTCAAGGCCGAGCCATCATGCTGATACCTGCGGCCTTTGCATTAAGCTCAATGGTCGGGCCTGCTGTTGCAGGTATGCTGATTGAAACCAGTTTTGTGCCTCTGTTAATGTTTGCGGCACTATCTACAGCATGCGCGATTTTTATCTTTACGACGATTCTGCCTTCAGCCTTAACAAAGGCTCAGGATGATTCCGGAAGCAGTGAACCAGAATTGGTTTCCTGAGACGATAAGAAAGGGAGCTAATCGCTCCTTTTTGTTATTGACCATTAAACTTCGGATGACGTTTTTCCAGAAAAGCGGTCATCCCTTCTTGCTGATCTCTGGAAGCAAACAGCATGGCATTGGCTTTACGCTCCATTGCCAGCGCACTTTCCAATGAGGCATCCATGCCCAACAAGATCACTTCCTTAATTTGTTCAACCGCCAGAGGCGGCATACGGGCAATATTTCTGGCGATACTCAGAGCTTTCTCCTGAACATCCTTATCCGGCACTAATTCACTGACCAAACCAGAAACCCAGGCTTCTTTTGCTGAAATAGGTTTTCCGGTCAATGCCATTTGCATGGCTTTGGCTTTGCCGACAGCTCTTAATAAACGTTGAGTGCCGCCTATTCCCGGCATGATGCCAATACGAACCTCAGGCTGACAGAAACTGGCGCCTTCCCCGGCCACAAGAATATCTGCATGCATTGCCAGTTCACAGCCGCCACCAAAAGCGTAACCACAAATCGCAGCGATCACAGGTTTTGGGCAATGCTGAATGGGAGCCCACAGTCGTTCAGTATGGCGCTGATAGATTTCAATAGGATCTGCATCCATCATGGTGGTGATATCGCCACCGGCGGCAAATACCTCATCTCCACCGGTCAAAATAATACAACGAACCGTGTTATCCACAGCCAGTGCGGTGAATTGTTCAGACAGTTGCTTTTGCAATTCCAAACTCAGCGCATTAGTCGCATCTGGACGGTTAAGCGTCAGTCGGGCAACACCTTCTTCCGGATAATCCAGCAATAATACGTTCTCTTCTGTCTGCGACATGCTCGCACTCCACACCTTTTAAGACTTATGTAAATACTCGTAATAGAGCCTTCGAGCAACATCGTCCATTTAGACGAAGCTATGAGGTTGGCCTGATCATTAGACTGCTTTCCAATGAAAAAAAATAAGAACAGGAGAGATAACTTGGCTAGCGAATGGTTATCCGAATTGAAGGCCATGGTCGGACGGGAATATGGCCGTGTTTATGCATGGGATAAAGTCAACGCGCCCATGGTTCGCCAATGGTGTGAGGTGATGGGGATTGATAACCCACTCTACACCGATGAAGAGTACGCCAAACAGACCGAATTTGACGGCATTGTTGCACCACCGGCGATGCTGCAAGCCTGGTGTCTGGAAGGTTTGCATCAGAACAACTATCCAGAGGGATCGACTGATGAGAATCCTTATGGTGCGCTGAAACTGATTGAAAAGCAGGGTTATCCCGCGGTTGTCGCCGTTAACTCGGAACTGAGTTTTGACCGCTATATCACTATGGGGGAAAAACTGTACTACGTCACAAAGCTGACGGAAGTGGGCGATGAAAAAACCACAGCGCTCGGAACCGGCTTTTTTGTCACGCTGGTGATGACGTTCTTTTCCGAAAACACCTCAGCCGCCAGTGATGATGAAAAGATTGGAGAATTACTGTTCCGGGTATTCAAATTCAAACCACACCAGCAGCCAGAAAAAAACAGCGCACCTGCTGAAGTGCCGGTAATCAAACGACCAAAACCGGGTATCAGCGATGACACCCGTTTCTTCTGGGAGGGCTGCGAAGCTAAAGAGTTACGGATTCAGCACTGCAAAACTTGTGATGAGCTGCAGCATCCACCTGCGCCAGTGTGCATGCACTGCCAATCTTTTGAGTTGGACTATCAAGTTGTTTCCGGCAGTGGAGAGCTCTACTCCTTTGTTGTGATGCACTACCCGGAAGTACCACCATTTGATTACCCCAATCCCATTGGCCTGATTCAGCTGGACGAAGGTGTTCGTGTACCTGCCGGTCTGGTCGGCGTTGATAACAAGAATGACCTTAAAATCGGACAACGGGTGCAGGTAGAGTTCCAGACCTTTGATGAAGAGCTGACTCTGCCCATGTTCCGGATCATCGATAGCAATGCGCAGGCACGGGGTTAATCCATGGATTTCTCACTGAATGATGACCAGCGAGCCATTGCCGATATGGCCACTTCGCTGTTTAGCGACAGCGGTTCTGATGAGGCACTGATTGCCTTTGATGAATCTGGAAAAACGACCATGGATGACCTTTGGCAATCCTGCATCGAAACCGGACTCCACGCCCTTTATCTACCCGAACAATTTGGTGGTAGTGAACTGGGTATGACGGAACTGATGCTTGTTCTGGAAGCTCAAGGCGCGGCGTTAGGTCAGGTTCCCCTGTGGCGCCATCAGATTGCCGCCGCAGCCATTGCCAAATTTGGCAATGAAGCGCTTTACCCTCTGGTGCACAGCGCTGCCTCTGCTGAGCTTTTGTTTACGCTATCTCAAGCGGATCAAACCCGCGCACGTGACGTTACCGTGAAAGCAGACACGACACCCGATGGATATTTGCTGAATGGTCGTGTCGAGGGCTTACCCGAGGGCAATAGCGCCAATATTGCCATTATTTCTATTGAAACGGTTGAGGGCATTCTCCCAGCGATTTTAGACCTTTCTGCTAAAGGCATTCAGAAAGTCGAAGGTGTTTTCACTCAAGGTGAAGGCATTGCAGACCTGGCTCTGGATAACGTGATTATCCCACGCACCCATGCTTTATCCGTAGAAGCAGTGGAATGGCTGGAAGTTCACAGTATTGCTGCACAAGCCTCCATTCAGTTAGGCGTCAGTAGTCAACAAATTAAACGTACTGTTGAGTACATCAACGAGCGAGTTCAGTTTGGTCGCCCTATTGCTCAGTTTCAGGCAGTACAGATGACCATGGCCGACTGCCATATTGCGCTTGAGGCACTTCGCTCCAGCCTATGGCACCTGTGTTACCGACTGGATGCAGGCCTGCCCGCACAGTCAGAAGCATTGGCCGTTGCCTGGCAAGCCTGCGAAGCCGGCCACAGTATCGGGCATAAAGCTCAACACGTTCACGGTGGTTTTGGCGTGGATATTACCTATCCGATTCACCGCTTTCTTTATTGGAGCCGTGCATTGAGTCTTGGCCTGGGCGGCAGCCGGGCTGTTCTGGAGAAGCTGGGGGACTGGCTGGCAATCAACGATAAACTGGGATGGAAGTATGACCTCGATGAAAACACGACAGTTTAATGACGTCAGCCTTGGTGACAGGCTACCAAAAATGGAAGTCCCGATTACCTCCACCCTGATCACTGCTGGCGCTATTGCCACCCGTGATTATTTTCCGGGTCATCTGGACAAGGACGCAGCTCAGGAGTTGGGTTCCCCTCATGTCTTTATGAACATTCTCACCACCAGCGCACTGGTTCAGCGTTTTGTGGAAGACTGGGCTGGCCCAACTGCCCGCTTCAATGACCTCAAGATCAAACTGGGAGCGCCAAATTATCCCGGAGACACCATGGTGCTCAACGGTGAGATATCGGATGTAAGCCCTGAAAAGAATGCGGTGGAAGTGACCCTGAAAGGCAAAAACTCCATGGGAAATCACGTCACGGGCACTGTTTCTGTCGTGCTGCCCAAAAACGATTGAGAGATTAAGAGAATAAAAATAATGGATAAATCACTCAGCGGCCGGGCTGCCATTGCCGGACTCGGCGCCACAGAGTTTTCAAAAAATTCCGGTCGCACGGAGCTTCGACTGGCCATGGAAGCCACTCTGGCGGCATTGCAGGATGCAGGTATTGATCCATCAGAAGTGGATGGCTTCAGCAGTTATTCCGTTGATAAGGTGCCGGAATACGAAATCGCGCGACTGCTGGGCTGCAATAATGTGAAGTTTTTCTCCCAGATTCCTCACGGCGGCGGTGCTGCCTGTGCCCCCATTCTTCATGCTGCCATGGCGGTTGCCACTGGCGTTGCAAAAACGGTTGTCGTTTATCGAGCGATGAATGAACGTTCCTGGTATCGCTTTGGTTCTGGCGATTACGGTTTTGCCAACACACCGACCTTTGAAAATGTGAACTATGGCTGGTACATGCCCCACGGTTTTCATACGCCAGCAGCCTGGGTAGGCATGTTTGCCCAGCGTTATATGCATACCTATGGCGCCACTTCAGAAGACTTTGGTCGTATAGCCGTCGCTGCCCGTGACTTTGCAGCAACTAACCCTGAAGCCTTCTTCTATGAGAAGCCAATTACTTTGGAAGATCATCAGAATTCACGCTGGGTTTGTGAACCACTGCATCTGTTGGATTGCTGTCAGGAGTCCGATGGTGCTGTGGCCATGGTGATCACCAGCGCTGAAAGAGCGAAAGATCTGAAGCAAAAGCCGGTGGTTATAAAAGCGGGTTCTCAGGGCATTGCACAGGGACAGCAGATCATGACCTCATTCTATCGTGACGACATTACCGGCCTGCCAGAAATGGGCGTGGTTGCCAAAGAACTGTATGCACAATCCGGCCTTGGCCCAGATGCATTCCAGACAGCTGTGATATACGACCACTTTACGCCATTCGTATTGACCCAGCTGGAAGAGTTTGGTTTTGCACCACGAGGCGAAGCTCGCAACTATGTAATGGATGGTCATCATGCCCGAGGTGGCACGCTGCCTATTAACACGCATGGTGGTCAGTTGGGTGAAGCTTATATTCACGGGATGAACGGTGTTGCGGAAGCGGTTCGTCAGGTGCGTGGCTCTGCCATCAACCAGGTAGACGACGTAGAAAATGTATTAGTTACTGCCGGCACCGGTGTGCCGACCAGTGGCCTGATTTTAAGCGCAGCCTGAGGAGGTTCGGATGTTTGTTGATCTGACACCGGAACAGCATCAGCTGCGCCGGGAGATACGAGACTATTTTACAGAGCTGATGACGCCGGAGTTGAAGGCATCACTGCGCGGTAAAGAAGGCGGTGATGAGTATCGGAGTGTCATTCGTCAAATGGGTAAAGATGGCTGGCTGGCGGTTGGTTGGCCAAAAGAACATGGCGGTCAGGGTTATCAAGCCACTGAGCAACTGATCTTTTTTGAAGAAGCCAACATTGCCGGCGCACCACTGCCTTTTGTTACCATCAGCACCGTGGGCCCGGCGTTGATGCAGTTTGGTACTGAGCTTCAGAAGGAGAAATTCCTGCCTGGCATTGCCAACGGTGAGCTGATATTTTCCATCGGTTATTCCGAACAAGGCGCAGGCTCTGATCTGGCGACGTTGAAAACTACCGCTACTCTGGATGGCGATCACTTTTATGTCAATGGCAGTAAGTTATGGACCTCAGGTGCTGAAGCCGCGGATTACATCTGGCTCGCCGCCAGAACTGACCCCGACCTTCCACGGCACAAGGGTGTTTCCATACTGATTCTGGATACCAAAGAAGAAGGCTTCTCACAAACCGTAATTCCAACGACGTCTAATCCAACGGCAGCAACCTATTACGACAATGCTCGTATACCAAAGGAGATGTTGGTTGGTGAATTAAATGGCGGTTGGAGGCTGATCACCTCTCAGTTAAATCATGAACGTCTTGGCCTCGGTTCCTGGTCTGATAAAGTCGCTGGACTATTCCGGAAAGTTTATCTATGGGCTCGGTCTGAAGATGAGTTCGGTAAGCGTGCCACTGATAAAGCCTGGGTTCGTTCCGCACTGGCTGAATGCTACGCACGGCTAGAAGCCATGCGGATGATTAACTTCCGTATTGCTGCGGATCTGGAGCAAGGGCGTATGGATATCGCTCTGGCATCATCGACCAAGGTTTATGGTTCTGAGTCAGCCATTGAGATTCTACGCCGGCTGATTGATATTGTTGGCGCCAATGCCATGGTGCGCCAGGGTTCTGCAGCCAGCCTCTTGATGGGTGAATTGGAGTATGAAGTTCGTGCTTCGGTGACTCTGACCTTTGGCGGCGGCACTAATGAGATACAACGTGAACTGATCGCTCAGTTCGGGCTTGGGATGCCAAGACCGATGCGTTGAAAGCTACCTGACATGCAGCTTTATCATGTCAAAACCAGTCATATAAAGCTGCGCTCACTCCTGCTCACCTTCCAGTTTCTGCCTTGCTCTACACGGGAGCTGTACCATTACTTCATCTTGACAGTATGATCGGTCTATTGGTCTTTTCTAAACGAACTGCCAATTTCCCGCAGAGATATCTCGGGCACCGATAAGTTTCATCGCCCCCTAAAGACTCTTCGTCATTATTTGGTGACAACAGCCTTAATAATCACGGTGCTTCCTACCGTTGAACAATCGTTCTCTATACTTTCTGTAGTGACTGAATTTACAAGCTAGTACAGACACGATGATGGCTTTTCTTACCTATAGGCTTATTTCTTTACCTTTCTCATCAATGGAGACGACTGCTTATGTTCAGTCATAACAAAGACACAGATAAAAACAGCAGCAACGGTGCAACCACTCTGATTTCTGCTGAAACCACCATTAATGGAGATATCAGCTTTTCTGGATCGGTGCATATTGAAGGTAATGTGCAGGGTAATATCACCTCAGATAATGGACAATTAACCATTATTAAGACGGCCAATATTGAAGGGGATATCCATGCCCAGAATATGACCATTTATGGCACGGTAAATGGTAATGTCTATGCCGAAGAATATCTTGAACTTATCTCTGGCGCGGTGATTAATGGCAAGGTGTTCTATAACGTGATTGAAGTAGCAAAAGGTGCTCAGGTAAATGGCACCATAGAATACCGCTCCAGCAGTGAAATCAATAAAAACGTTAAATCGGCAGACAATATTGAACACTTGGATTCCAATGTAAAAGAAGTGACTTTCCGGGCTGGGCACTAACCATTACTCAATTAGTGTTACCGCGGCAAAAAGCAGGTCTTCAGAATTTTTTCCCGAAGACCTGCTGTCGCTATTAACTACGAAGAGACTTCGCCGCCTCCACCATATTTTTCAGTGCCGCTTCTACCTCAGGCCAATCTCTGGTTTTCAAACCACAATCTGGATTCACCCAAAGGCGCTCTCTGGGAATCTTTTCTGACGCCCTGCTCATTAACTTTTCGATCCAGGCAATCTCCGGCACATTGGGCGAGTGAATGTCGTAAACACCCGGGCCTATCTCATTTGGATACTCGAATGCCTCAAACGCATCCAGTAATTCCATATCCGAGCGTGAGGTTTCAATGGTGATAACATCGGCATCCATGGCCGCAATGTATTCGATGATGTCATTGAACTCGCTGTAGCACATGTGGGTGTGAATCTGTGTTTCATCCTTCACACCACTGGCGGTGATTCGGAAGCATTTCACTGCCCAGTCGAGATACGCAGGCCAATCTTCTTTCTTTAGAGGCAAACCTTCCCGGATGGCAGGCTCATCAATCTGAATGATATGAATGCCTGCTTTTTCAAGATCGACCACTTCATCTCTCAACGCCAGCGCTAATTGCTGACAAGACTGCTCGCGCTCAACGTCATCCCGTGGAAATGACCAGCACAGAATGGTAACCGGCCCCGTAAGCATGCCTTTCACAGGCAGTGCTGTCTGATCTTGCGCAAAACGACTCCAAGACACCGTCATCGCCTCAGGACGACTGATGTCACCAATAATAATGGGGGGTTTTACACAACGACTGCCGTAACTCTGCACCCAGCCATTGGCGGTGAACGCAAAGCCGTCCAGCTGTTCACCAAAATATTCAACCATGTCATTACGTTCTGCTTCACCATGCACCAGAACATCCAGCCCCAACTGTTCCTGTTTTTCCAGCGTGACTTTAATTTCACTCTGCATGGCAGCGATGTAGGTTGGTTCATCCAACTCGCCTTTGCGGTATTTCAATCGCTGCTGACGAATTTCTTTGGTTTGTGGAAACGAACCAATAGTCGTGGTTGGAAACAACGGTAACCCCAGTTTTTCCTGTTGCTGTTTCGCACGCACCGCAAAAGCGGACTCACGCTGATCAACCTGACTATCGTTTTTGATCGCTGCTACACGCTGCTGAACCTGTTTATTATGAACACGGGCAGAAGCCGCTTTGGATTGCACCGCTGCCCTGGATTCGGTAAACGCGCTCAGCACCAACGCATCTTTGGCAGCATCGCCACCACTGAGGGCTTTACCGAGCACCGCCACTTCTTGACACTTTTGCCTGGCAAACGCTAACCAGGGTTTCAGCTCTTGATCGAGGCCTTTGCCATGCTTCAATGTTTCACTTTCCAAGTCTACTGGCGTATGGAGCAAAGAGCAGCTGGGTGCTACCCATAGACGATCACCGAGTCGTTCAGAAGCAGCAGACAACTGCTGTTGTATTTTCTGCAGATCGGCGCGCCAGACGTTTCGACCATTCACGACACCAGCAGACAGTATTTTGTAAGCTGGCAGGCGATCCAACAGCGCAGGCAGTTGTTCCGGGTTTCTGACCAAATCAACATGCAGCCCTGCCACCGGCAAATTCACAACGGTTGTCGTTGAACCATTTAAGCCACCAAAATAAGTAGCCAATAACACTTTCACATTATTGCTCTGTAGCTGGTTATAGGCAGATTCAAAAGCCTGATGCCATTCCTGAGGCAAATCCAGCACCAGAATAGGCTCATCAATCTGCACCCATTCCACATTCAGCTCAGCTAACTCATTAAGCACCTGACCATAAACTGCCAGCACACTGTCCAATAATTCCAAACGATCAAACGGTTCCCCTTTGACCTTTGATAGCCATAGCCACGTCAGTGGACCCACCAGTACTGGCTTGGGATTAAAACCCTGCTCCAGAGCTTCACGGGTTTCATCCAGCAATGCACGATTCGCCAGATGGAACTGCTGACCTTTGGTGAGTTCCGGCACAATATAGTGGTAGTTGGTATCAAACCACTTGGTCATTTCACAGGCAGCGGCCGGTTCGCCACTGGGAGCCCGGCCTCGCGCCATGCGGAACAGTGTGTCGATATCCGATGGTGCTGCAGGGGTAAAACGCTCGGGAATCGCCCCAAGCATTAATGAGTGATTGAGCACCTGGTCATACCAGGCAAAATCACCGGTAGGGACAAAATCGAGCCCGGCGTCTTTCTGCACCTGCCAGTGCAATGAACGCAGACGAGCACCTTCGGCCAGTAACTGTTCCTGAGACATATCACCACGCCAATAGCTCTCCTGAACTTTTTTCAATTCGCGGTGGGCGCCGATTCTGGGAAAACCCAGATTATGGGTGGTGGTCATGTTGTGTCTCCCGACAGAGGTTATTGTTTGGGTTGAGAGTGACAACAAGTCTGGGGAATGATCAAAAATGAATCAATCTCATAATATTAATGATATAGTTGAATAAATTTAATAATAAAATGCGCTGTACGTTTCGATATGAGTATTCAAAACCTTGGGCTTGAACTTCGGCACCTGAAAACCCTGAAAGCCATTCAACAAACCGGCAGCTTGGTAGAAGCCTCCAGTCGTCTGCACCTAACGCAGTCAGCACTGTCTCATCAGCTGAAAGATCTGGAACACCGGATTGGCATGGAAGTGTTTGTCCGAAAAACCCGTCCTCCCCGCTTCACCACTGCCGGGCTAAAATTGCTGGAGCTGGCGGATGAAGTGCTGCCCATGTTCAAAGCGGTGGAACAGAATCTGCTCAAGCTGGCGGGTGGGAAGTCTGGTCGGTTGCACATTGCCATTGAGTGTCACAGTTGTTATCAGTGGTTAATGCCCACGATTGATGAGTACCGTAAGCACTGGCCAGAAGTGGAGATGGATTTTTCCACTGCGTTTAATTTTGCGCCATTGCCTGCGTTGTCACGCGGGGAGCTGGACCTGGTAGTTACTTCAGATCCAACACCCATTGATGGCATCGATTATCTGCCCTTGTTTCGCTACGAAATGTTATTGGCTCTCGCCCGAAATCATCCTTTAGCCGGTCAGGCGTTTGCCAACCCTGAAGATCTGAATAATGAAGTTCTGATTACTTATCCGGTAGAACAGGAGCGTCTGGCTGTTTTCTATGATTTTCTGGACCCTGCCCAAGTGGAACCCGCTTCCATACGAACAGCAGAACTCACATTAATGATGCTGCAACTGGTTGCCAGCCAGCGGGGTGTTTCCGCCTTACCTTGCTGGGCGCTGGCGGAGTATCTCGATAAAGGACAGGTGCATGCGCTGCCGCTTGGTGAGAAAGGAGTTTGGTCAACACTGTATGCTGCCGTGAGAACGGAGCAGAAAGAACAACCTTATATGGACAGTTTTATTAACTCTGCGCGAGAAACCTGTTTTACGACACTGAATGGCATTAAACCGGCTTGAGCCGGTTTAATTAGTAATGATGGACAAACTGTAATGAGGCACCATCAATAGACAATTCATTGTCGTCTATATGTTTCATATAATTCAAGCTTACCGATGTTTTATCAGAAACCTGGTAAGACACCCCTGCACCATAAGATGTATCAGATTCACTGATCTGTTCATCATCATCAGTACCTTTTACTTGGGTATAACCAAAAAGAGCATAAGGGTAAAACCGTCCAATAACACGCCCTAGCTTTCCATAAACCCCATATAATAGATCTATGTCTTTATTTGAGTCACTATCAGTGCCAATTCCAGCTCGAGCTTCTATCACGAGGTAATCCTTAATAGGAGTACCACCAATGACACTTATAGTACCAATATCTCGAGACTCACTTTGATAATCAACATCGAGCTCGGCATATTCCATGCCTACATAGAAATCAGCGTTTACAAACTGTGAAACCAGATATAGCGATGCTGTAATAATGCATTTATTCATCATGAAGAATCCTTTCTTCGTAAACAGAAAAACACCTTTATTAAAAACTTTACTACAAGAGCACTAAACATATACATAGGTTATTTTTAATAGAAAGAATGAAATATTTCAATTATTCAACTATAGGTTATTTTCAAAAACTCAAAGTACCTGAGTTATTTAACAACAATCTGTATCGTACTCAATGTTTTTTATTACACCTCTATTTTTCCATTTTTTGAAAAAAGACAGATTGTTTATGATTGTCAGTTTTTTTTCAATCATATTGTTTCAGAGTCATCTCGCCTTTGCCGGCCAATCTGACAACATCTATCAGTTAATTCACGATGAGTTATCTCAGTTGCACTCCGTTGATAATTATCAAAATGCTATCAATTCCCGGCACCAAAAGCAGGAGTTACCGGATATTCTGTTAGCGCCCGGCGAAAAACGCAGCATCTTACTGCAAGCGTTTGCTAAATTTTCCGACAGTGCCACGCCCGTCCTCTCTGCACAGACCGTAAAAGACCTTCATATTCTAAGTGGCACCCGGCAACATCCTGCAGAAAGCCTCCTCAGTAAAATTGGCACCACCCTGACAATCTCCGGTGAAATTATGCTGGCTAAGTTATTGATCTCGCCAATTGCGGATATTCGCGTTCTCGATCAGCGACAGCAGGCCATTAAATATCTGATTAACCACCCCAATGTGTTTCGCCGATTTGAAGAACTGCTCATACGTTACGCCATTGATGAAGATGGGTTGATTGCACTGTTCGATCCCTACGATGCCGTCAATAGCCCAACCTTTGGTGAGATTGACCGCAGAACTCATCTGCCCGGCCTTAGCGGCAGCGGTACCCAGGAAGAGATTGCCCGGCGCTTGAATGACGCCTTTCATATCGGTACCGCACTGAACGCGCCCCTGGGGCTGTTGGGTTCAACTCTGGTGGGTACCTTTACCATCAAAAATGGCATTATCAACGGCCTATTGAACTCCACTGTTCATCTGCCTTCCCATATGATGAAGGTACTGTCCGATATTCAACTGAAATTCAGCGACCTTTCCAGCCCTATTAAAATTTTCAGTGCTGGCAGTTTTGTCGTACTTCAGGCGGTTGCTCTCTACAAGTCTTATTACCGTTTTCGCGAACACATGCGAGCCTATCGTTTTATTGTCGAACGTTCCCGGCGGGCTGGAAGAGCATTAGAAAGTGCGGTTGAAATGGAACAGTTGCTGGAGAAACACCCACCAGTGCAAATGGCATTGGGCACCGGAAAAGGCTTCCTCAAACTTCACAACTCCACTTCCATGGTGGAAATCATGTCATTATTGAAAGATGCCCCAGAAAGCATCCCCACATTTCTGGATTATGTGAGCTCCAATATGGGGCGCTATAAGCGCGGTTTGACGTTATTAAAACGCAACCATTTATCATTAAGCCGGGTCATGGAGTCGGTGGGTGAACTGGGCGCATGGATTACAGCAGCCAATCACCTCCGTTTGTCATTGGACTGGCGACCAAATCGATTAATTTTTCCACACTACCTTTCTCCGCCAAGCCAGCCACAAGTCAGTATGGAAAAACTCTGGAACCCATTACTGCCTTCATTTTCAGCCGTGGCCAACCACTTCGCCAGTGGCAACAATAACCCCATAAGCACTGTTATTACGGGCCCTAATGCCGCCGGGAAATCCACCATGGTCAAAGGCATTGGCTTAAACATCGTGCTCGCCCAAACACTGGCCGTGGCTGCAGCAGAGCATATGGATTTCACTCCTTTCAGCTTGATCCACACCCACCTGGTTAATGAACCCGAAGTCATTACCGGGGTATCCAGCTTCAGTGCAGAATCAAAAAAAATTATTGAATTGTTGAATACACTGAAATCGCTGCCAGCAAATCAATACAGTGTCGTTTTTTTTGATGAATTATTTTCGAATACCAACCCGGAAGAAGGCGAGACTGCTGCACTGGGGCTAATCGAAGCAATGGCCATGAACCCGAGCAATCTGAGTATTACATCGACACATTATCCCCGAATAGCAACACTGGAAAGCCAATCTCCGGGGAAACATCAGAACTTCCACTTCAATGCGGTAGTGAACCCAGATGGATCGTTAAGCTATGACTATCGACTATGGCCAGGCGCTTCAACACAAAACGTTGCTTTGGATATTCTCAGAGAGGAAGGCATTGACAGTGACTTTCTCAACATTATTCAGGGTATGATTCAGGGTATGAATCGTCACCCTGAATAATGTGGAGCAAGCATCAGTGACGCTGCTTTCTGGGCCAAACCAAGCTAAACCGGGCACCACCCAGTGCGCTGTGACTGATCAACGCTCTGCCTCCATGCCAGTACATGATTCTGCGAACAATGGAGAGCCCCAAACCATAACCACCGGACTTACGAGTGCGGCTGTCGTCCAGACGTGAAAAAGCAGAAAATACCCTTTCCCACTGTTCTTCTGGAATCCCCGGCCCATCATCATCCACATCAATACGACAGGTATCTTGTGTTGAGGAGAAACGTACCTGAACTTTACTGTCGGCATAACGACAGGCATTACCCACCAGATTCTGAACGGCTCTGTGGATATAACGACGATCAATCTCAACAAAACGACGAGGGTTTAATACGTTACAGGGAATATGATCCAACTCGATCCGATTCTGAAGACGAAGATGTTCTCCCACCACCTGAGCCACGACTTTATCCACATCATGCCGTTTCAAGCTCAAAGTCGGTGCGCTTTGCTCCAAATTGGCGTAGGTCAGAAATTCGTCTACCAGATGATCCAGTTCTTCAATATCCTGATCCATTCCTTCCAGCTGGGTTTCCCGCTGTTGTTGCGTTTCTGCATCTGCAATCAAGTCGAGACCAAAGCGCAAACGGGCAACAGGTGTTCTCAACTCATGGGAAACACCGCGAATCATCTCTTTCTGTAAATCCAACAGCCGCTGAATATGATCCGCCATGGCATTAAACGCCATAGACAAACGACCAATGGAATCGGCTCCTTCCATATTGACCCGAACATCAAAGTCACCTCGGCTGAAGCGAGTGGCGGCGCGCTCCAGTTTTCTCAGACGCGTCTCCATCCCCCGCACCAATATATAAATGGCCAGACTGATTGAGAGCAAAACAAAAAGCCCGATCGTCAGAATTAATTTGAACGGATACAAATTCAGCAAGCGAATCGGTCCCAGCTTCAATACCTGATCACTGTCGCTCATTTGTGCATATAACTGCAGCGTTTCATCCCGGATGCTCAATACGGTCACGACGCCGCCTTGCTGGAGCTGATTCTGTTGCAGTGGTGTCAATTGCAGACTGGCAGGAGATTCCGCCAAAATCACCGGAATACCCAATGATTCGGGCGATTGTTGCGCCAGTATGGCGGATCGCTGCTGTGGAGAGTATTCCTGTAACAGGTGACGAAGGAAGATCATCGTGCCGCTGGCCATCTGTTCAGAGATTTCTGGCACGATGCCCTGTAGCAACCATTTATCATCAATCTGGGAAGTAATGATGGCCGATGTTTCATTCAACATCCTGACATCCACATCACCACGGATGAGTTGTTTGGTGGTGTCTTCGTCGAAACCGGCCTGATCCATGGGCACCATGGAGAACGGAATCGACAACTTATGCCCCCAATCCCGCAGCCATTTCTGGCGTTCATCACCGGGTAAAGATGACAACACGTCTGACACCAGCCGAAAGGTGCCACTGGCCATATCTTCGCGATATTCCACCAGCCGCACACTGTTCACAATCGTCACCACAATGCCGGACAACACCGACACCAGAACCAGAGAAAATAACAGGCCGCCATAAATGCGGAGAAAAATACTACTCATATTCGCTGGTCATGGTCGCTGATCATAATAGGTAGGCGTTATTCACTTTTGACAAACAGATACCCTTTACTGCGCACGGTTTTGATTAACCGTGGATGCATCGGGTCATCCCCGATCTTAGGTCGAATTCGGGACACTCGAACGTCGATGGAGCGATCCTGACCGTCGTATTCAATACCGCGGAGCTGAGCAAAGATTTCTTCACGACTCAGCACCCGGCCGGCGTTGGAGCAAAGCAGCCAGAGCAAATCAAACTCGGCACTGGTCAGATCAATGCTTTCATCGTTCAACCAGGCTTCCCGTTGTGCATTATCCACCACTAGATTACCGAACCGGATGCTTTTCGGGGCTTCCGTCTCTTCTTCTAATGGCGCTGCGCTGCGTCTCAACAAGGCACGAATCCGCGCCAGTAATACTCTTGGGCGCACGGGCTTGGCCACGTAATCGTCAGCGCCCATCTCCAGCCCCAGCACTTCGTCCAGATCGTCGGTTCTGGCAGTCAGCATCAGAATCTGGCCATGGTATTGGCTGCGCACCCGACGGCAGATAGACACACCGTCTTCACCCGGCAGCATCAAATCCAGCACCACCAGATCCGGACGCTCGCTGAGAATCCGTTCCACGGCCTTGCCGCCATCACCTTCTACCGTTACCTGAAGGCCATTATTTTCAAGATATTCACGGGTCAGTGTTGCCAGACGCTCATCGTCCTCAACAATCAGGATGCGACCCGTTTCAGCATTATCCAAAGCCATGTTATACACCCCAACACAAAATGAGGGTACCGCAAAAGCCCATACTTCTCGTTCCCATGCTCCGCGTGGGAATGCATACCTCTTAATTTTCAAAGAGATATATGTATAGGTTCCCACGCAATACCCAAAGGGCATAAAAGCGTGGGAACCAGGGCTTTTGCTACAACCTCAAAATACGTTTTACCGTGGGCAGCCATTGCCCACTTTGTTCAAATGATTGGTTTTCCGAATGCTGATGTTACACTACCGGCGCTCTTACGTCCTACCCTGAGCTTGTAACAAACCGTACACTCATGCGGCACGTCTTTCAGCTCTTTTTGAAAGCGCTAAAATCCCTCAGAAAAACATTTTTATTTTTTCTCACCTGGATTCTTTTGCTTGCAAATTCTTTACTTTGTCTGTCTAAGCCACTCGGCAGTTAGCAAATACCAACCATAGGTATTACCCACAATTTATCCACAGCATCTCCCCAGCTTTGTCTGCTTGAAATTCTTTATAGGGCGCATTATCTTGTGTATGAAAACAATGACTACACAACATATTGTGTTTTTCGTTTTCTGCCGATACAAGTCATTAGGAATCAATCAGTTCAACGGAACGAACTGATTTTCCGGGATCAGCGCAGTGAATAGCATGAACAGGGAGTAGACATTGTTAACAGGGACGTGTGCTCACAATGGGTTTCTTCAGTGTTCGGGAGGCGCTGGCATCGTTGCCAGCACTCTGACGTCACGTATTTATGGAACTGTGGCGATCTGGCTCAACAGATCCCCCGGCATTACCCCCGGATACACGCTCCACTCAGGCCAGGGCTTAAGCCCTCTGCCGCAAACAGCAGCGGGCGACTCAGAGCAGCTAACCTATTGTTTTGAATAGATTTTACAGGTAATCACTGAATGAACAAAAACCTTCTGGTCACTAAACGCCGCAGCGACAAGGAACCGCTGGATCTGGAAAAGATCCACAAAGTCATCACCTGGGCTGCAGAAGGTCTGGACAATGTATCGGTGTCCGAAGTCGAGCTAAAGTCCCATATTCAGTTTTACGATGGCATCAAAACCACCGATATCCATGAAACACTGATCAAATCCGCTGCCGACCTGATTTCAGCCCAGGCACCGGATTACCAATATCTCGCTGCTCGTCTGGCCATTTTCCACCTGCGCAAAAAAGCCTTCGGCCAGTTTGAACCGCCCCGGTTGTTCAACCATGTGGTCAAACTGGTAGAAATGAAGAAGTACGACCAACACCTGCTGACCGACTACACCGAAGCAGAGTTCGATCAGATGGAAAGCTTCATCGATCACGGTCGTGACATGAACTTCAGCTACGCCGCCGTCAAGCAGCTGGAAGGTAAGTATCTGGTACAAAACCGGGTGACTGGCGAATATTACGAAAGCCCTCAGATTCTTTATATGCTGATCGGTGCTTGCCTGTTTGCTGGCTATCCGAAAGATACCCGTCTGGACTTTATCGAGCGCTTCTATAATGCCGTGTCCACTTTCCGGTTATCGCTGCCAACTCCGATCATGGCCGGCGTGCGCACACCAACCCGTCAGTTCAGCTCCTGTGTATTGATTGAATGTGGCGACTCTCTGGACTCCATTAACGCGACATCCAGCGCTATTGTGAAATACGTCAGTCAGCGTGCAGGCATCGGCATTAATGCCGGTAATATCCGTGCACTGGGCAGCCCGATCCGGGGCGGTGAAGCCTTCCACACCGGCTGTATTCCTTTTTATAAACATTTCCAGACCGCCGTAAAATCCTGTTCACAAGGTGGGGTTCGTGGTGGTGCAGCCACGCTGTTTTACCCAATCTGGCATCTGGAAGTGGAAAACCTGCTGGTACTGAAAAACAACCGGGGCGTTGATGACAACCGGGTGCGTCACTTAGATTACGGTGTGCAGTTTAACAAACTGATGTATCAGCGTTTGATCGAAGGTGGCAACATCACACTCTTTTCTCCAAGCGATGTACCCGGCCTTTACGATGCTTTCTTCGCGGATCAAGAGAAGTTTGAAAAGCTCTATGTTCAATACGAACAAGACCCATCAGTGCGTAAAACCACACTGAAAGCCATTGAACTGTTCTCGCTATTTGCTTCCGAGCGCGCCAGCACCGGACGCATCTATCTGCAAAACGTGGATCACTGCAATACCCACAGCCCATTTGATCCGGCTGTGGCACCGGTACGCCAGAGCAATCTCTGTCTGGAAATCGCCCTGCCGACCAAACCACTGACTCATATTCACGACGAAGAAGGTGAAATCGCCCTCTGTACGCTGGCAGCATTTAACCTTGGCGCACTGAAAGATCTCAACGAACTGGAAGAGCTGTCCGAACTCATCGTTCGTGCTCTGGACAGCTTACTGGATTATCAGGACTACCCGGTTGCTGCCGCCTATAACTCCACCATGGGCCGTCGTCCATTGGGTGTGGGTGTGATTAACTTTGCCAACTACTTGGCCAAAAACGGGGTGCGCTATTCCGATGGTTCTGCCAATGGCCTGACTCACCGCACCTTTGAAGCCGTTCAGTATTACCTGCTGAAAGCCTCCAACAAGCTGGCCAGAGAACAAGGTACGTGCACCAAGTTCCATGAGACTACCTACGCTAAAGGCGTTCTCCCGATCGATACCTATAAAAAAGATTTGGATGCCGTTTGCGATCAGTCGCTGCAGCTGGATTGGGAATCCCTGCGGGAAAACATCAAGGCTCACGGTCTGCGCAACTCGACACTGACGGCGCTCATGCCATCAGAAACGTCTTCGCAGATCAGCAACGCCACTAATGGTATTGAACCGCCTCGGGGCTTTGTCAGCGTGAAAGCCAGTAAAGATGGCATCCTGAAACAAGTCGTACCGGATTTCGCCGAGCTACAAGGTCAGTACGAACTGCTTTGGAGCATGCCGAGCAACGACGGTTACTTGCAGTTGGTAGCCATTATGCAGAAGTTTGTGGACCAGACCATTTCCGCCAACACGAACTACGATCCGAACCTGTTTGAAGGTGGTAAAGTGCCCATGAAATTACTGCTGAAGGATTTGCTGACCGCGTATAAACTGGGCGTTAAAACACTGTACTACCACAACACCCGGGACGGCGCTTCCGATACTCAGGAAGACATGGATGACGATTGTGCTGGTGGCGCCTGTAAAATCTAAGTGCCAGCAAGATGTAAATAAGAAAGAAAACTGTCGTGCAGCGCTCCCGCTCACGGCAGCCCCGGGAAAGAGGGAGCACTATCAAAGCCGGTAGCGCAAATGCTTATAGATAACAAACGTCGTACGCTGCATCCTTACCGGCTTCGTCCACGGAAAACATGATTCAGGGCTAATCAGACAATGACATACACCACCTTTAACCAGGAACAGTTTAACGCCACTAAGGAGCCCATGTTCTTTGGTCACCATGTCAATGTATCCCGTTACGATGTCCAGAAATACGCGGTATTTGAAAAACTGATTGAAAAACAACTGTCGTTTTTCTGGCGCCCCGAAGAAGTGGATTTATCCACCGATCGCCGAGACTTCGCGGCATTACCTGATCACGAAAAGCACATTTTCCTCAGTAACCTGAAATATCAGACGCTGCTGGATTCCGTGCAGGGTCGCTCGCCCAACGTGGCACTGCTACCTATCGTCTCCTTGCCAGAACTGGAAACCTGGATCGAAACCTGGGCGTTCAGTGAAACCATTCACTCACGCTCGTACACCCATATCATTCGCAATATTGTCAACGAACCCTCCGTCATCTTTGATGATATTGTCACCAATGAAGCCATCACCAAACGTGCTCGTGATATTACCCGATACTACGATGCGCTGATCGAGGGGGTTAGCCTTTATCATCGCCTAGGCGAAGGGCAGCACACGATTAATGGTGAAACCGTTAACGTAAGCCTGCGTGATCTGAAGCGGAAACTGTACCTGACCATCGTATCGGTGAACGTACTGGAAGCCATCCGCTTCTATGTCAGCTTTGCCTGCAGCTTTGCTTTTGCCGAACGTTCCACCATGGAAGGCAATGCCAAAATCATCAAACTGATCGCCCGGGATGAAGCCCTGCACCTGAACGGCACCCAGCATATGCTGCACCTGATGGCGGACGGTAAAGACGACCCGGAAATGGCAGAGGTGGCCAGAGAGTTAAAAGACCAGGCTCGTCAAATCTTTATCGATGCCGCTGAGCAAGAAAAAGACTGGGCCGACTACTTGTTCCGTGACGGCTCCATGATTGGTTTGAACCGGGATATTCTCGGTCAATATGTCGAGTACATTACCAACCAGCGTATGGTATCCGCCGGGTTTGAACCCGCCTTTGCCACAAAACAGAACCCGCTGCCCTGGATGAACAGCTGGCTGAACAGCGACAATGTTCAGGTAGCACCACAGGAAGTAGAAGTCAGTTCCTACCTTGTGGGGCAGATCGACAACGAAGTGCAGTCCGAAGACTTCAGTAATTTCTCGCTGTAAGCCATTCATGACGTTCAGGGTGCCCTGTTGAGAACAGTACCCTGAACACAACAGGTAACGTCATGGCGCACATCATTAAAATTCTGGAAGGCTTCAGCTTTATTCCCCGCAAAGAACAAACGGTTCTGGAAGCGCTGGAACATCAGCAGGTGGAAATAGACTTCCAGTGTCGTGAAGGATTTTGTGGTAGCTGTCAGGCCACCCTGATTGACGGGGAGGTGTCATACACCACCGAACCTATTGCCTTTATCCCGGAAGGTAAAATTCTCACTTGCTGCTGCAAACCAGAGAGTGATTTAAGCATTGAATTAGCCGGAGGCTGTCGAATGAAAAAGGATGGTTAGAAGCAATAATGATATTTTCAGAAAAGAATGACAATCATTGAAAATAGATTGTCATTTAATAAAACTCAACAACCAGTCTCTTCCAATATGAAATGAGCCTGAACGGAGCCCTTGTTTCCAAAATGAAATGAGCCTGTGATTTCTGATCTTTCGTCCAAAATTACTGGATGAAAATCATAATGGACACACGGCTCATCAAATCGCTCCAGCAGGTGGAGGAGCTGCTTCAGGCTACACCGCAGATACAGCCTGGTTGGAAGTCAAAAGACGAGTGCTATCAATGGATTGCAGGCACTCTCAAACACTTTCGATACCGCACTCTGAGCAAGCCTGAGAAAGGGCTGATCAAACGCTATCTGATCGTCGCTTCAGGCTATTCCAGGGCGCAAATAACCCGGCTAATTAAAGAATACCTGAATCTGGGGCTTCTCAAGCGCAAACAACGGACAACGAAGGGGYTTGAGACAAAGTATTCCAAGGCTGACATTCGCCTTCTTGCCGAGACTGACCGACTTCATAATGGCCTGAATGGGCCTGCAATAAAGAAGATCTGT
>NZ_LUTV01000003.1:624997-643056 GCF_001646945.1 Endozoicomonas ascidiicola | reverse complement strand
AGCAAACAGCTCAGTGCTGCAGAGGTACTGGACATTGCCCGTAAGCACTGGGAGGTGGAGAACAAACTTCACTGGAGGCTTGACGTTGCTTTTGGCGAAGATAAAAATCAGACTACCAATAATTGCGCCATTGAGAACGTCTCGATCCTTAACCGAATAGYACTGAATATCCACACTCAGGACACGGAAACCAACGACAGTATAAAACTGAAACGGTTAGCTGCGGGTTGGGACAATGACAAGCTTGAGGAACTATTGAGTTCTATAGTGCTTATTTGATGCGTAAGCCCTGATATCTAGTTGGTTTGAGACTTTGGTTAATGGTTCAGGGGAGCGAGCTAAGAACATGTTGTGCAGGTTGTTTTTAAGCAAGGGAGACTATGAGGCAAATAGTTTCTTTGACTCTTTTTTGAAGATTTACGAGGAGGGAATGGAAGCGAAGAATCTAAAAGATCTCCAGAAATTGAGAGAGTGGGTAACCTATATCGCTTCATATTTTGCGAAGAGGAATGTTGGTGCGGGTATTGAAGCAGAGAGAATCCTAGCGAAATGAGGGGATCAATAATCCCTCCAGCCTTTGTCCGGAGGGATTATTAAAGGATTCAATCGGTGTTCAGTTTATAAGGTATAAGGCTCAGCACCACTAGGCACATAAACCCCTTCACAGCGCTCAAGAAATTCCTGAGTCATGCTCCGTGGATTATAAAACTGCTTATACCAGATACGGGCTTTCATAAAAGGCCCATCACTTGGTATAAACATGCCGTTTAGGCAAGGCGCTTTGTTCGTCCACACTTCAAAGTCCTGCATAAAGGCCAGTTTACTGGCGTGCTGAAATTGAGCGGCAGCAATGCCATCTTCTACTGTGACTTCTTCATTGCCATTAGGTGATTTCACCAGCAAAGCATGCCAGACGCGAATTTTTCCATCTTCAACCGGGGTGTGATTGATCATCAGGATAGACTCGTAGAACCCGGTAAGATGTGAAATCAATACGCCAGGTCCGTGATATACCGTATTGGTATGAAGCACCGGGCTGGCGCCGTCTTCACCAACCAGTGTTCTGTGGGGGCCGCACTGGCGCTGAGTCGCATAAATACCAGAAAACTCATTTTCATAACGCTGAACGGTAGAGCCGTGGATCGGGCTTAAGTGTCCATAGTCGCATATGTTGTCAATCACTTCCTGAGGGTGCTGTTCCAGCTCTCCCAGATCATCGTATTTCCACTGTACCCAGGCTTTATCATCCCATTCTGGCAGGCTTGGATGATCCCAGTCGGGCTTGCCATTTTCTGGATCGTGCCATACCCAGATAGCGCCCAGGCTTTCTTTGACTGTCCAGGTACGAACGCAGGCTTTTTTTGGAATGGGGCCTGAGTGGTATGGAATATCATCGCACTCACCTTTATCGTTGAAGCGCCAGGCATGATATGGGCAGCGAATGCTATCGCCTTCAATGTTGGTGCCCCCACCGTCGATAATCACATAGGAAGTGTCGTTTGGTGCAGCAAGATGGGTTTTCATATGAGGACAATAAGCATCCATCAACACAGGCTTACCCGTTGCACGACCACGGTACAGGGCAAGTTCCTGACCAAAAAAACGAATGGCCAAAGGCTTGTGGGTATTGATGTCTTCGGAGGTTGCAATCATGAACCAGCCGCGGGGGAAGGTATACTCCCCGATTTTGTAATCAGCCGTTGTTGCCATAGTGAGTCGCTCCTTCTTTCTAATTTTTGTTTCGCTTTTTATGAATAAAGTATTACTAACTTTGTAAATCAGCCATGCGCTGCTTATAAGGTTTTAATGCCAATTTGTAGAACACGACAGATAACGTAAATAAAACAAGGGTTGTGCAGGCTAGTGCATACTTCAGCCCATCATCTCCGAAGGTGCCGGACAATTGATCGCTGAGAATGCCGGTGGTTAATGGGCCAAGGCCTGCACCAAACAGAGTGATGAGCAAGTTAAGCACAGCTGCGCCCGTTGCCCGTTGTCTATCTGTCGTCACATGGCTGATAGCAGCGTAGGTTAGCGTGGGCCACCAACTGTTAAAGAAACTGAACAGTGCTGCGAAGATAATGGCTTGTGGCAATAAATAGCCGCCGAGACTGAATGATTTTTCTGCTGGCCATAGCAGGAAGGCGAGGGCAAATGGCAGGCTGATTAGTAGCCCAATCAGTGGCAAGCGAACCTGCCAACGCACATCCTTCTTGGTCAAACGATCACAATACCAGCCACTGAATGTGGAACCAATCACCGCCAGTACTCCACTGGATAAACCAAAGATCAGCCCTGCCTGAGCGAGGGACATATCCCAGTTTCGCACCATGAACGTCGGCGTCCAGATACCGAAGGAGTAACCGGCCATGCCGGCCGCAGCGGCTCCCAGGCTGATCGGAAGAAAGCCTGGAATACGACAAATGATTTTCAATTGTTCAATAAAAGGCGTTTTGTGTGCATTCTCTTCATTGTTAAGCGCCGCAGCTTGTGACTGAGGATTATTCACGCCACCACGACCTGGGTCGCGGGCGATAAGGCGAAGTGCCAACGCAAGGACGATGCCTGGTGCACCAAAAATGATAAAGACGTAACGCCAGCCGAACTCCTGCGCAATCCAGCCACCCAGCACCATGGCAGCGAGTACGCCAATGTGAGGTCCCATCATCAGAACACTGATGGCCAGAGAGCGTCGCTCTTTTGGATAAAGATCAGAAACCATGGAAACAGAAGGTGCCATGCCGCCGGCTTCACCCACTGCAACGGACATACGGGCGATAAACAACTGCCAGAATTGACCAACCATGCCACAGGCCATGGTAGCCAAGCTCCATAATGAACAGCAGATGGCGATCATATTACGGCGATCAGCACCCTGATCAGCCAGTCGCCCCAGAGGTAAACTAAGGCCGCCGTATAAAATGGCAAAGGCCAGTCCACTGATCAGCCCCATCATGGTGTCTGATGCACCAAACTCCTGTTTGATCGGCTCAAGAACGATGGCAATGACATTGCGATCAATAAATGAAAAGACATAAATCAATGCAAGCAGCACAAGTGTGAGATGAGTTCGCCATGCAGGACGATCATTGCTGGACACTTCCGGTGCTGCTTCAACAGCGGTATTTTGCATTGGGCACCTATTGTTATTTTTCTTTTACAGAATGTAATTCAACTCTGTTTTTTACTGTGCACGACAAGGATTCACTATATGCTCTGCTATGAACATCGTCCTTATGGACGTAGTTAAGAACGCTGTAATTTCATTTATTTGATCCAGGTCAAAAGTAGTTACTTTGGGGCTCTGTTCGAAGAAAAATCGATCAATTATAAAGCAGAGTCTTCTGGAAACGGACTGTCCGAGGTTGCCATTGAGCACAACAGATGTGAAGACGGAAAAGTCCCGTAAAGTAAGGGAACGGGAAGCACTGGAATATCCCCATACGGCACCGGAAGCAGATGGCTCAGTTGTGCAGTTGGCGGATGGATTGTTGTGGGCTCGTATGCCAATGTCGGGATCGCTATCCCATATCAACGTCTATCTTCTCGAAGATCATGATGGTTGGTGGATAGTGGACACCGGTCTCTGTTCTCAGGAGATCAGTAACCTGTGGTTGAAAATCGCAGAGTCCGTTTTTTCTGAAAAACCATTGAAGGCGGTCATCTGTACCCATTTTCATTATGACCATGCCGGTCAGGCGCGGTGGCTTAGTGAGCATTTTAAAGTGCCGGTGTACATGACCCATGGTGAGTATTTCACGATGCGTGTCTTTTTTTCCAGGCATCAGGAATTGGGTGGTCCGGATCAGTATCGGTATTACCAAAAAGCTGGGCTTGAAGATTCATTGATTAAGGATATTTTCAGAGTTTGTTCTGAGGACCCTTTTATCATTGACGGTCCATCGTCTTTTATTCGTTTGAGTGAAGGGCAAACACTCAATATTGGTGATAGGGCGTGGCAGATAGTCATTGGTAATGGGCACTCTCCAGAGCACGCTTGTCTTTATAGTGAGCAAGATAAACTGCTGATTGCCGGTGATCAGTTGCTGCCAACGATCAGTTCCAACGTGCTGGTCACGGATATTGAGCCATTTGGCAATCCGTTGGCTTGTTGGATGGATTCATTGGATCGTCTTGATGGGCTTCACCGGGAAACACTGGCATTACCAGCCCACGGTCTTGTATTTCGCAATATTCATGAGCGGACAGCGCAGTTGAGAAATCATCACGTAAGGCAATTGGACATTATTCGAAAGAAAATGCTGCGAGTCACCAGTGCAACGACTTATCAGGTAATGGGTTGGTTATTCCGTCGCCAATTGTCTCCGATGGATCAAATTCTTGCGGTGGGTGAAACATTGGCTCATATAAACTGGTTGATCGAAAACAAAGAACTTACGCTTAAGACTGATGAAAATGGTGTAAATCAATACTCAAAAATTTAGAAATATCAAAGAGCGGTGAGCAAAAAAGGAAGGCTCACGCTAAAAAAAGAAAATGGCTTTCGATCCTATCGTGACTGCATTTTCATAATAAAAATAAGAATTAAAAAAGAAGCACAAAAATAATAACAAAGGAGCAAGTCATGCAGTTTATTGACCGGTTATCTCAGGCGCGGGCTACCCTCGTTTCGCCGGGTGCACCTTTTGAACTGAGTGGCATAACCACGGAGCGTGGTGTTTGTCAGATATACAAAAACGCACCCCAGACATTGATTGATGTTATTCGAGCAGCGCGATATGGCGATGTTCAGAAAGAGGGAAGTGCGCTGTTTCTCTCTTATATGCACGACCATTGGTCTTACGAGCGGTTCTTTAATGCGGTGGATTCAGTGGCTGGCTGGCTTCATCAGCAAGGTATTCAGCCAGGGCAGCGTGTCGCTATTGCAATGCGGAATCGTCCGGAGTGGGCGGTTGCATTTATGGCTACGGCGATGATTGGTGCTGTGCCTGCCCCGCTGAACAGTTTTGGTCTTGGGGAAGAGCTGGTTACCGCCTTGAGTGACCTTCAGCCGGCTCTGTTTATATGCGACCACGAGCGTTTAAACCGGTTGAAAGCAGAAAGTGTTGTGCCGTCCTGTGAGGTCCTGCTGGTCGGTGATGAGGTTGAAGGCATTTCTACATATGTCTTTGCTGATGTAGTTAGCGGGTGTCAGAGAGAACTGCCTGAATTGAACCTGACCGGGGATGATCCAGCCCTGATTCTCTTTACATCGGGTGCCACCAGTCGCGCAAAAGTGGTGGTCTCTTCCCAGCGTGCGGTTTGTCAGGCGTTGTTTAATATCGATTATATTGCGGCATTGTCGGGTATGAGTTCACCGGAGTTGGTGGGCAAAATCATGGCAAAAGCAGCTCCTCAAGTTTTGTTGACCGCCGTTCCCCTTTTCCATGTCAGTGGTTTGCATGCCCAGTTGCTCACCGCCATGAGGTCTGGCAGACGAGTTATCTTCATGCACCGGTGGGATTCTGAAACGGTGATTGAATTGATTAAAACGGAGAAGGTGACTCAGTTTAATGGCGCGCCATCCATGGTATTGCAGTTATTGAGACAGCCTGAGTTTAAAGAGGTTGGACAAAATCTGTCCGGCCTTGGTTTTGGTGGTGCGGGTATCCCCAGCAGTACTATTGAATTTGTGTTGGACAATTTAAAAGATCAGATGGTGGGCATTGGTTATGGTATGACCGAAACCAATGGCGTTGCCTCTGCAGGTTCTGGTGATATCTTCCGTCATACTCCTGGAGCGGCAGGTGTCGTATCTCCGATCATGCAAATACGCACCTGTTCACCAGAAGGTGAAGTGCTTCCCGAAGGGGAAACCGGTGAAATTCAGATGAAGGGCGCTGCGGTTATGGATGGTTATTTCAGTAACCCGGATGGGACCAGCAGTGCTTTTACCCGCGATGGTTGGTTGAAAACGGGTGATCTTGGTTATTGCGATGCACACGGGTATCTCTACATTGTTGACCGCTTAAAAGATGTTATTAACCGGGCCGGTGAAAACATTGCTGCAGCCGAAGTAGAATCCTGCCTGATGCAGCATGACGAAGTGCTGGAGGCTGCCGTTTTTGGTGTGCCTGATGAGGCAACCGGTGAAGCGGTAATCGCAACCGTTCATGTTGAAAATACTGAGGTGCTGTCTCCAGAGGATCTTAAGACGTTTGTCGCCAGTCATATTGCGGCCTATAAAGTGCCCGCCATTATCAATTTGCAGACGGATGCGCTTCCCCGAAATCCAACTGGTAAAATCCTGAAAGCTGACCTCAAAAAAGCGTTTCAACAAGCGTAATAGTCCACTTTGACGATGAGTGAATTTCACCAGACAGCGCATGATGCCAAGGGTCTGTTGACGTTTCGTTGCGAGGCTCAGTGACTCAGAAAAATGTCAACCGCGCGAAAGGCTTGTGAAGTGCGTAGTCATTCTACGCCGAGCAAGTCTGACAAAGCGGGGGGCATTTTTCTGAGTCACCCGCTGAGCCCGCAACGAAACGTCAACAGACCCTGACATCATGCCTGCTCTCTCTTCATGCTAAGAGCCTGCAAATAAAGAATAAAAATAAAGGGGGAGATTCGGATGAAATCTCAAGTGGAAGTGTCTCAGGATGGCGATGCAGTTGCTGATGTTGTCATTGTTGGTTCTGGTGCCGGTGCATTGTCGTCCGCTATTTTTGCTGCGGATCAGGGGGTATCCGTTCTAGTCATTGAGAAGAGTGATAAGTACGGCGGCACATCGGCCATTTCTGGCGGTGGTATCTGGATTCCCAATAACGACCAGTTCAAAAAGAAAGGTGGGAATGACAGCTTTGAAAAAGCGATGGTCTATCTGAACGCGTCGACTCGCGGCAAGGTGGAAGAATCAAAGCTGCGTGCCTATCTGGAATCCGCACCCAAAATGGTGCGTTATCTGGAGCAAAATAGCCGGGTACGTTATGCCGTTGCGGAAAAATACCCCGATTATTACCCCGAGCTTCCTGGCGCACTTCCAGGTGGCAGAACACTGGATCCTGAGTTGTACGACACCAGCGCGCTGGGTGATGAACTTAGTAATCTGCGTGAAGCCTCACCGACCACATTGTTAATGGGTAAGATCGCCTGGACTGCCCGGGATGCCCATAAGGCTGTGTCCAAAGAGTCCGGCTGGCGTTTGATGATTCTGTGGAAAATGTTGCGATATCAGTTGGACTTCCGCTGGCGCAAAAAGCACGAGACGAAACGTGATCGTCGTGCAGCGCTGGGCAGTGCGCTGATAGCATCACTTCGCCACTCTATGCTGGATCGCGATATTCCCCTTTGGCTCAACACCGACTTTGAAGACTTTATTGTTGAATATGGTCGTGTATCTGGCGTCATGGTGAAACATGAAGGCAAGCCCTTGCGAATCAGTGCTCGCAAGGGTGTGATTATGGGCGCTGGTGGTTTTGAGCAGAATCAACAGCTCCGGGAGCAATACCTGCCTAAGCCAACCAAAGTTGAGTGGAGTGCAACACCAGAAGGCCAGAATACCGGTGCCGGATTAATTGCCGGGCAAAAGCTTGGCGCTGCAACGGATCTTTTGGACTGGGCCTGGTGGACACCTACCATGCAGGTACCGAGAGAGAAAAAAGCTCGACCTCTGTTTGTTGAGCGAGCATTTCCTGGTGCCATTATGGTGAATGGTGAAGGCCAGCGTTTTGTGAATGAGTCCGAGCCTTATCTTGAATGCGGTGATGCCATTTATCGCGATAACCAGAAGACCGAAGGTCAATCATTACCAGCCTGGGTCATTTTTGATGGTCACTTCCGCTTCAATTATGCCATGGGCCCTTTAATGCCAGCGCAGATAATGTCCGATAGTCGTCTTCCCAAGGCATGGCATCAGTCTCTGTATTGGAAAGCGGACAGTCTGGATCAACTGGCGGAAGCGATTGGCGTGAATCCAAAAGGCCTGAATGCGACGGTGGATCGTTTTAATCAGTTTGCTGAAGATGGAGAAGATAAGGATTTCCAGCGAGGTGCCAATGTATTTGACCGCTATTACGGTGACCGCAATGTAAAACCCAACCCTTGTCTGGCGCCACTGCGTAAAGGGCCATTTTATGCCATGCGTGTTGAGCCCGGTGATATCGGCACTAAAGGCGGACTGGTAACTAACGAATATGGTCAGGTAGTACGAGAAGATGGTTCTGTTATCGGTGGCCTTTACGCCATTGGCAACACCGCAGCCTCTGTGATGGGAGCCAGTTATCCGGGAGCAGGCTCAACCATTGGTCCGGCCATGACCTTTGGCTACATTGCTGCTCATCATATTGCAGCAGTTAAACCGAAAGGCATTCGTGAGCCTAGGGTTGAAGAGGAAGCTGTTGCATGAGTTATACGACAGAAATACTTCCACCAATTCACATCGAAAGGCCGGAGTCTGCTCAATGGGGTAAGGTCTGTGATGTACTTGTGATTGGTTGGGGAGCCGCCGGGGCTTGTACTGCATTAGAGGCTAAAGCCAATGGCGCTGACGTCATTATTGCTGATCGCTTTGATGGTGGTGGCGCATCGGCTAAAAGCGGAGGTGTCGTTTATGCCGGCGGTGGAACAACGCAGCAGCAGAACGCTGGTTATGAAGATTCTCCTGAAGCCATGTTTGAATACCTTAAACATGAGACCCAAGGCGTTATTTCTGACGAAACGTTGAAACGTTTTTGTAACCAGAGCCGTGACAATCTGACCTGGTTGGAGTCAAAAGGCACACCCTACAGCCATGAAGTTCCGCCGGGTGGAAAGACCTCGTATCCACCGGTTGGTTACTATCTTTATTATTCCGGGAATGAGCAGGTTCCCGCGTATCAATCCAGTTATCCACATGCGCCCAGAGGCCATCGCACGGTTGGGAAAGGGCATGGCGGTATGGTGCTGTATCATCATTTAAAAGAAGCCTGTCTGAAAGAAGGCATCAAAACCATGACTCAATCTGCAGCTAGACGACTGGTGATTGATGATTCTGGCCAAGTCATTGGTGCCGAGATGATGTGTATTCCTGCAGACACACCAGAAGCCCGTTTGCACCATAAGCTTTCTGCCCGTGCAGAGAAATTGCAGAACCTGTCCCCCGCCTATTGCGACCGTTTAAGACGACGAGTGGCTGATATTGAGCAGCAGCATGCCAAGCCGATGCTTGTACGTGCGCTCAAAGGTGTTGCCTTAACCACCGGTGGCTTTATTTTTAACCGAGAGCTGTTGAAACAGCAGGCGCCGAAATACACACGAAACTTCAAAATTGGCGCTACAGGTTGTGATGGTAGTGGTGTGCGCCTAGGTGCCAGTGTCGATGCCTCATCAGACCGTATGGACAGAGTGTCGGCCTGGCGTTTTATAAATCCTCCCGGCTACTGGCCTAAAGGCATAGTGGTGAACTCACAAGGTAAGCGCTTCTGTAATGAAGAAGTGTATGGCGCAACGCTGGGTTATGAAATGTGCGAGCACCAGGAAGGCAAAGCCTGGCTGGTCCTTGATAAAAATCTGCGTTGGGCTTCGATCAAGCAGTGCCTGTTTGGTGGCTACTGGTGGTTTCAGTCGGTTCCCGCTCTGGTGTTGATGATTCTGGGTGCAAGAAAAGGCAAAACCCTTGAGGCGTTAGCAGCAAGGTGTGGCATGGATGCAGAAGCGTTTAAACGTGATATTGATGCTTATAACCAGGCAATCGCCCATGGTGAAGTGGATCCTTTTGGTAAATCAAAAGACTACAGTCTTCCAGTAAAACAAGGGCCGTTTTATGCGCTGGATATCTCCGTGAAAAGTCCGGTGTTTCCTCTGGGATCACTCACCCTGGGCGGCATGAAAGTGAACGAAGAGACCGGTCAGGTTCTGGATGATCATGGTAATGGCATTAATGGTTTATACGCCGCTGGACGTGCAGCCATTGGCATTCCGTCCAATCTTTATATCAGTGGATTATCGCTTGCAGACTGTGTGTTCTCTGGTCGCCGGGCGGGGCAGTCCATGGCTGGCCTGGAAAAGAAAAAGAGTAGCGTTAGTAAACCTCAGATCGAGGCCGCTGTTGGATAAACGGCAGGGAACGAATAATGATAAAGAAGAAGTATCATCAGGCTTGTTCAATTCCTGATGCAGTATTTAAGGCTGCCGGACAGTTTGCCGGTATCCCCGCCATTGAAGATGGCAGTACAAAAATTGATTATGCCGAACTACCAGAACAGGCATTGGCAGTAGCGGCCAGTCTGATTCACCACGGAATAGATGCTGGCGATCGTGTAGCTATCTGGGCTCCTAATTCCGCGCGCTGGGTGTTGGCGGCCATTGGGTTGCAGATGGCAGGCGCGGTTCTGGTACCCATCAATACCCGGATGAAAGCCCGGGAAGCAGCAGATGTTCTTGAACGCAGCGGTGCAAAAGCATTGTTTATTGTAGGTGATTTCCTGAATGTGGATTACCCGAAACTCATTGAAACGTCTTGCCCAAAGAGTGTCCGGTTAATGGTTCAAATCAGTTCAAGAGCCAGTACAGAACCTTCCGAAACACTGTCCTGGGAAGATTTTATAAACGACAGTAATCAGGACAACAAAGAGCAAGCACATCGTCGTGCACAAGCTGTCTCAGGCAGTGATATTTCAGATGTGATGTTTACGTCTGGCACGACCGGCAAACCGAAAGGGGTCATGAGTCGTCATGGTGCCTGTATCCAGGCATTTTCCCAGTACGTCGACATTATAGGCCTGCAACCCGGTGATCGTTACCTGATCGTGAATCCATTTTTTCATGCGTTTGGCTACAAGGCTGGATGGCTTTCCGCACTGTTAGCTGGCGTTACGATTATTCCGCAAACCGTGTTCGATGCAGACGATGTTTTTCGGCGTATTGAAGAAGAGCAGATCAATGTTCTTCCTGGGCCGCCTACGCTGTATTTGTCATTACTGGCACATCCACGATTGGCGGAAGCGGACTTGTCATCTTTACGAGTGGCTGTTACCGGGGCTTCAACCATTCCGCCGGTATTGATTGAACGAATGCGCAATGAGTTAGGCTTTAAAACCGTAACGACCGCCTATGGACTGACCGAATGTGGCGGGCTCACCACGATTTGTTTGCCGGATGATGACGCTGAAACCATTGCGACGACCAGTGGTAAAGCCATTGCCAATACAGAAGTGGCGATTCTTGATCCAGAAGGCAAGCCATTACCGGCGGGTGTAGCTGGAGAAATTTGTCTGAGAGGTTTCCACATTATGGAAGGCTATTTGGATAATCCTCAAGCGACCAAGGAAACCATTGACGACAACGGGTGGCTACATACCGGTGACGTCGGCACGCTGGATGACCGTGGGTATTTGAGAATCACTGATCGTCTAAAAGACATGTTTATCAACGGTGGATTTAACTGCTATCCCGCAGAAATTGAAGCCACGTTGGTAACGCATCCTGCCATCGCACAAACAGCGGTGATAGGTGTGCCTGACGAACGTATGGGGGAAGTGGGTTGTGCTTTCATCGTGTTGAAACCTAACCACCAATTAGAAAGTGATGACGTGATTCAATGGTCTCGCAACAACATGGCGAACTATAAAGTGCCCAGACATATCCGCTTTGTGGAAACACTGCCAATGAATGCCTCGAACAAGGTGGTCAAGGCGGAGCTGGCGAATCAGTTTTAAAAAAATAATAAATATAATTATAAAAGGATTGGTTATGAAACAAACGCCATTTGATACAAGAACTTTTCGTTCAGCATTAGGCACCTTTACGACGGGGGTGACCATTATTACGACCGTATCTGAAGACGGTGATCTGATTGGTCTTACGGCTAATAGTTTTAATTCGGTTTCTTTAGAGCCGCCACTCATTCTCTGGAGCCTGGCGAAATCCTCAGCTGCAGTGCCCTTTTTCACGGAATCCAAAAACTGGAATGTGCATGTGCTGTCGGTGGAACAGGAAGCCTTGTCCACCCGTTTTGCCACTAAAGGCGAAGACAAGTTTGCCGGACTGGATTATGAAGAAGGTATTAACAATGTGCCGCTGCTGAATAACTGCACTGCTCGTTTCCAATGTCGTACAGCGTTTACTTACGATGGCGGTGATCACATTATCCTGGTGGGTGAGGTGTTGAACTTTGATAAAAGTGACCTGCCTCCCCTGGTTTATCAGGATGGACATTACGCGCTGACTGCAAAGAAGCCCTATGAAGGGGTGAATCTGTCGTCTTCTTCGGATGCCGTGAAATCCGGCTATACCGAAGATTTACTGGGTTACTTGCTGGGACGAGCTCACTTCCAGATGATTCATAGTATGCGTGCCCGGTTGCAGGAGCATGAACTGGATGAACTGCAGTTTTTCATTCTATCCGTTCTTTGTATTCAAGACAAACAGAGCCTTGAACAGCTAAACAGTTTTATTGATTACACCGGTCAATCCGTGACAGCGGATGAAATGGAGACATTGATTCAGAAGGAGTTGGTCGCACTGGATAAGCAGGGTGAGATTTATCAATTGACTGGCGAAGGGCGAGAAGTTTCAGTTCATAATATTGCTCAGGCTCGAGCCATTGAAGAATCTCTCGGAGATCAGCTGGGGGCGGGCGATATTATGGCGCTAAAACTGTTATTGAAGCGGGTTATTTCGAAAACAGATCCTGGTTTGCCGGATCTTTGGTCAAACAGCAATGACAATAACAACGAATAAAAGGAGATTGATTATGCCTGTTACTGCAGTGACTGGCTCTGCCTCTGGTATCGGAGCCGCGGTTTGTAAAGTACTGTCAGACGCTGGACATCAGGTTATTGGTATCGATCGAGCCAATGCCGAGGTGAATGCAGATCTCTCGACACCAGCTGGTAGAGATGCTGCGATCAATGAAGTGCTCACCCAGTGTGATGGCAAACTCGATGGTCTGATCTGTTGCGCTGGCTTGGGTGTAACAGCACCAGACAGTGGTCTTGTAGTAAGTGTTAACTATTTTGGTGCTACTTCTCTGGTAGAAGGGTTACAAACAGCACTGGAAAAAGGTGAAAAGCCCGCGATACTGATAATTGGTTCCGTCGCGGCTAATCAGCAGTTGGCAAATCAGGATGCCATGGTGCCATTCCTGCTGGATAACGATGAAGCCAGTGCTGTTAAGCAGGCAAACGACAGTGGTATGCCACACATTGCCTATTCAGCTTCCAAGTATGCAGTGACCGTTTTTGCCCGTAAAAAAGCAGTTGAGTATGGCAAGAAGGGCATCCGTATCAATGTGGTAGCACCCGGTGCGGTAGAAACACCACTATTGAATGCCACGCTGGAAGATCCACGCTTTGGTGAAGCGACCCGCAACTTTGTTGCACCTCTTGGTCGTGCAGGAAGCCCGGAAGAAATAGCGCAAGTGATTGCATTTATGCAGTCGGATAAAGCCAGCTTTATCCATGGCAGCGTGTTCTTTGTGGATGGTGGAATGGATGCCATGGTTCGTTCTGTTGCTTTTTAAAGAAAGATGGTCAGGTCTTATGGCCTGACTTACCCATCCTAAATCCTCTGCTATTTATTGAGACTCTAATTGGCGAATTAACTGTTGTATCTGAGGGTTTCCCGGCTGAACGGTATCTAGCTCAATGGCGTATTTTAGCGCTTCAGACCAGTTCTGATTTTGTAGCGCATTATTAGTCAACACCCTTAATATATCAGGATTAGCGTTGAATAAGTGATAAGCCTTTATGAACTGCTTTATCGCCAGCGCCTTTTCTCCCGCGGTTTGTAGAGCTACGCCATAAATATAGAGATAGCGGGTATTTTCCGGTGCCATCGATACGGCTTTGGCAAAGTTTTTCAGTGCGGATGCAGGCTGTTTCTGTCGCACCATGGCAAAGCCACGAGCCATGTGCAGTGCGGGATCTTCAGGTGTTAGTAACAATGCCTTATTCAACGTGCGAAGAGATTGTTGTTCGCCATCCAGACGACGAATGGTTTCTATTAGATTGACTCTGGCAGGACTGAAACGCTGATCAAGGTTGAGGGCCTGTTGATAGTGTTTAACCGCCTTATCAAGCAACTGTTGCTCTCGGGCAAGGTTGCCGAGATTTAAATGCGACTCTGGACGGTCGCCGTTAAATGCCTGACTGTTTTCAAATTCTCTCAATGCGTTGCCCAGCAATGTTGCAGCGTGGCTATCAAGCTGATGAATCGGAATAGTGCCAAGGGTTCTTGCGGCTTCAATTCTAATAGGCAGTAGAGGGTCTTTCAGTAATGGTAATAAATAGGTCTGACGATCATTGGGAGGAAGCATGCTTGCCAACTGGACAGCAGAATGCCTGACCAGATCAGAAGGGCTATTCAGTGATTCTATGACAATGTCAGACGACTGCTGATGTAAGTACGGCCTTAGCCGCTGTAGTGCGGTTGCTCTGACAATATCCGGCTGTTGAACATCTCTGATCAGTTTGATCAGAGCCTTGGCTGCATCAGGTGCACCTTTGTCTGCACGGGAAAAGACTTCAGGGAAGGTTTGAAAGCTGTGTGGTGACTTTCCTGTAGATTGTTTTATGACATCCGCAGCCCATTGTGGTGATTGTTCACTGTGACAATTCTGGCAGGCATTCGGTGTATCAATGGCCACTGTTAAATCAGGGCGAGGTATGCGAAAACTGTGATCACGTCGGCCGTCAATCACCATAAAGTTACGGGCGGGCATATGACAATCCAGGCAATCCGGCTGCTTGGATATGATCGTTGTTATTACATGACTTCCTGTCGTGGGGGAAGGATGTAAGGTATGTTTCTGTGTGTCGTATACTCTTGAGTCATGACACTGGGAACATACTTGAGCTTTTGGCAGTTTAAGTTTTTGACTGTGTGGGTCATGACAATTGCTGCACGTTACACCGCGATCGTACATTTTACTTTGCAAAAACGAGCCATGTTCAAAGACTTCGTCTTTTATCTGACCGTCTACGTGATACAGCTCTGGTGTCAGTAGGCTCAGATTAAAATGGTTTCCGAAATCAAAGTTTGAATAGTCAGTTTCGCTTACTGGAGTTCTTCTTGAGTGGCAGCGTGCACAGACTTCCAGTTCCTGTGATTTCTGTGATAACTGCCGGCTATCTAGTTGTTCAGTAGTGAGATTGGTTAGTGTCTTTGCCCATAAACTTGAGGGCAAGAATTGAATCGATAAGCCTTTACTGTCGTCAGTCTGCAGTGTCTGTGGGTTGTTTGACCACTGGATATGCTCGGCTCCAGGGCCATGACACGCTTCGCAACCCACACTGATTTCTGACCACGTGGTTTTAAATTGTTCGCTTTCCGTATCGTAGTTTTTTTGCAGGTTAGTTGAATGACAGTCGGCGCACATGTAATTCCAGTTCTGGTTTAATCCTGTCCAGTGAAGTGAGTCGGTATAGTCTAGATTTTCATCAGGGTAGATATGAAACCACCGTTGTCCACCTTGCTCTGATGGTCGGGTATCCCATGCAACAGGCAATGCCTGAAGTCTGCCGTTGCCAGTTTCCACCAGATATTGTTGCAGGGGGTCAACGCCAAAGGTATATAAAACCTCGTAACGAGCGGCCTTACCGTTCTGATCATCCGCTACAATAACAAAAAGGTCACCTTCGGTTTGAAACTGATATTGAAATTCGTTGTATTGAAACCTCTTGTTAGCAAAGTTGCCCTGTACGGTTAGTTTGTTGGCATGCTGCATGGCTTTCTGGTGATCGGAGCCAAGCCATGCTTGGTATTCACTTTGATGACAGTTCATACAGGCATCACTACCAACAAAACCTGTGGTGCCAGTCAGTTCTTTTTCTGGAAAAGCAAAGGCTGAAGGTATGGCAATTAAAGTTATGAATATAGCCAGCCAGTGTTTGAATATTAGGCAGTTGGTTTTCTTATTATTCTTGTTTTGCATGACACTGATACAGTTTATGAAATGCGATTATGGGAGCATATTAATAAATACGACAATGTGACACTAAAAACGAATTACTAAGAATTATTGGCTCACGATATAGGCCTGAAAATAAACCAAGAAATGTAAAATTAACAGACTGATAACGAAAGCTTATATTGCCGAATACAGCCTATGAATGACGATGCTGATTTGTATTGATTTAGAAAGCCATAAGGTATTGTGAATACACGCAAAGAGACTGATATCTACATTTCAAAATAATAATAAAGAGTGTCATGACCAGTATGAATACGATGAGTTTCTGGAATTTTGCTCAGAACACACCAGAACAATTGGCTTTGGTAGCACCCGACGGACGAAGCTGGAGTCGCGGCGAGTTACTTGAAGAATGTAATAAGCTCGTGCATGGATTACGGGAGCTTGGGCTTGAAGCGGGAGATGCCGTCGCTGCGGTATTACCCAACAGCGCTGAATACGTTGCACTTTATCTGGCAGCAGCACAGGCCGGGTATTACCTTGTCCCAATGAACTGGCATCTGACCGGGCCGGAGGTGGCTTACATTCTGGAAGACAGCGGAGCCAAAGCGTTCTTCTGTCACGGTTCAACTGCAGAGGCCAGTCGGGCAGCGATTCAAGAGTCTGGCTTCAATCCGGAAGCCGCTTTTGTTATTGGCGAAGATCATGAAGGATTCCGCTCTTATCAGACGTTTCTGGCCTCGCAGTCCGTTGAAATACCAGAAGATCGCATGACGGGTATGGTGATGTTTTATACCTCCGGAACAACAGGTCGGCCAAAAGGCGTTCGTCGACCAGTGGTTCAGGCTGACCCCGATAGCATGGCCAGTATGATGGCGATGTTTCCCATGTTGTTTGGTATTCAATCAGAGCAGAGTAATGTGCACTTCTGTGGTTCTCCCCTTTATCACACAGCAGTGATGACCTGGGTTTCTAACTCCCTGCATCTTGGACATGGTGTGGTGATTCATCAAAAGTGGGACAGTGAAGAAGTTTTGAAAGCGTTTGAGAAGTACAAAGTAACGACGACCCACGTCGTCCCTACTAAAATGGTTCGTTTACTGAAGCTGCCGGAAGACATTCGCAAACAGTACGATGTCAGCTCTATGAAACATATGCTGCATACTGCTGCTCCCTGCCCACCGGATGTAAAACGAGCCATTATCGATTGGTTTGGTCCTTGTGTTTACGAGTATTACGCGTCAACAGAAGGCGGTGGTGCGATTTGTAACTCTCAGGAATGGTTGGAGAATCCCGGCACAGTCGGTAAGGCGTGGCATGGTGCGGATATACGTATCCTTGATGATGAAGGAAAGGAAGTGTCCATCGGTCAGCAGGGGACTATTTATATGCGGATGACCGATGTCAGTCGCTTTGAATACAAAGGTGACAAAAAGAAGACAGAAGATAACCGCTTTGGTGATTACTTTACGGCAGGTGACGTTGGTTATCTGAACGACAAAGGATTCCTGTTCCTATGTGACCGGAAGATCGACATGATCATCAGCGGTGGTGCCAATATCTATCCTGCTGAAATTGAAAACGTGCTGATAATGCATCCTGAAGTGGCGGATTGCTGTGTGTTTGGCATTCCTAATGATGACTGGGGCGAAGAAATTAAGGCGGTTGTACAACCCGTCGATGGTTTATCCGATGACGAACGTTTGAATAGAGAAATTCTTGAGTTCATCTCTGGCCGACTGGCAAAGATGAAATGGCCAAAGTCTATTGATTTTACAGAACAGCTACCTAGAGACCCGAATGGAAAGCTCTATAAACGCCGGTTAAGAGATCCCTATTGGGAAGATAAAAAAGCCGTAGTGGTTTGATAGAAAGCTGCTCTATTGTAAACCAGGCTTGGATAACTAAGTCTGGTTAATATTAATTTTTGGGTTTTAGTGCAAGGTTCATTCTTTTCTGTGTTTACACTAAAAATGTTAATACTTGAATTCAAGTAATAAATACATAACCCATAACTTTTCTTACATCAATCGGGTGCTCAGCCTGATCAATGTCCTGCCTGAAGGTTATGAGTAATTGGAAAACCGTATTGATTCATTTTTTTCCAAAAAGATGACCAATGTCCTGTTGAACATATGATCGCTCGGAGTGTTAACAGCATTGAGGCACCTTCTTCTTTCCAGCGCATACCTGATCTGCACATCCTCTGTTTCACCAATATTTTACAGGC
>NZ_LUTV01000003.1:610135-620227 GCF_001646945.1 Endozoicomonas ascidiicola | reverse complement strand
CATAAATGCTGCTAAGCCAGAAGAAGTGATGTTTTTTTTGAACAAACAAATCCTTGCAGAGCATAGCAACAAACTCTTCTGCCTTTCGGTCATGCTTAACTGCACCTTTTTACCGCTATAAAATAATCGATTTTCCGAGTATTTGGCATGACGAACCCTCAGCTTGTTTTGCTGATTCAATTTCGTGCCTTTTATTCAAAGTGTTGTGTCTGTTACCCCGGTTTGGGGAACGGCAGGGCAGTAAACGTTTCTGTAATTCGCTGCAGCACCTCTTTCATTGGGTTACTGCTGGGCAGGTGTAACTTCACACGATCTTTGTACTCCACCACCTTAACAGCAATTTTGAACAATTTGGCAATCACTGTTGAAGGCTGTGCCTTCTCTAACTCAGTACCCTTCAACGCAATGGCTCTCATTTCATAATGCAAAACATAGGCAGCGCATGCGTAATACATGCGTAACGCATTCGCCCGAAAACTCATATCCGATGTTCGATCACACGACAGGTCATTTTTCAGATGTTTGATGTAGTTTTCATCCTGCCCCCTCGGACAATAGAACTGTTCATAAATGCATTGTGCTGAAGCGTTTGTTATGGATGTCACCACAAAACGAGGATTGTCACCCATCTGATTGACTTCAGCTTTATAGATGACACGTGTATTCAGTCCTTTCCAACTCTTTGCCTGATAGTTTGCCTCACCATATATACGAACACGGTAAGGTATTGCCAAATCATTCGATCGTGCGTTAGCCGTGCGTTCCTGCAGGCAGCGACGAGCTTCAGCCATGCTCTCATCCGATTGAGGCCGTAAGGCTGTTGGATGGCCTGCGCCTTTGCCCAACACATAATCAGCAGCTTTATCCTGTTCTACAACCTGCATTAGCTCTGGCTGAGCAAAGTGGCTGTCACCCCGGATGATAAGGTGTGTTTTCGGCCATGACTGCCTGATTAACGCCAAGAGTCGTTTAACAATAGCGGCATTCTCTTGACCAGAGGGTGTTTTACCCGGATGAAGTATCGCGGTGATGAGCTTTCCGCTCAGACCTTCAAAAATCATCAGTGGCAAGTAGCAGGTGTTCCCGTATTTGGTGTTGAACAGGCTGTACTGTTGAGCGCCGTGGGGTGAAATTAAAAGTGTCCTTTCACCGGTTACCCTAAGCGCTCCCAGTACTGATCCCATTCACCGTTAGCTCGTAATGTTCTTAAGCCAAGCATTGCTTCAGCGTTCTCGGGTTTCCACCAGGCGCCGGGTATCTTGAGTCGCATTTGCACTATTGAACTGTTCGCACTCTCTATTTCACCAGAACCGATGGGAAGGTTTACCGCTCTCGCTGCCGCATATTCAAACTGACCTGGACGGTTTCTGATGTATCGATGGCATTCCTCAGACTTATTCGCGGCCTTGCCCTTCTTTCCATTTCTATGCTGATCAAGCTCTGCTATGACTGCACTCACATCTCCTGACTTCATCCGTTCCTGTTGGCAATGCCGCCACTCGATACGAGCCGCCTTTTTATAGCCCACGCACTCTTCTGCTGCATCAGCAAAGTACTCAGAGAGATGGTAATAGTCGACAAGGTAGCTCCCTTGGTTTCCAAACACCCTTTTTGCCTGGCTGGCAATCCAGGTAGCTCCATCACTTACGCAGTGAATAGACGACTTCGGATTAAAGCCTTGTGCTAAAGCACAGTTTAACCACTGATCACCGGCCTTATTAGGGCCTTTCATAGTAGCCAGATGACGCTTATCATTGCTGCCGAGCTTATAGACCTGACAAAGCTTGGCTTCTTGCCATTCCGTTTTACGCGTTTTTCGTTTGTCTCCGTCTTCTACGTCATTAAATAGAACAACAGGAATCATACTGCCATCCATTTCGCCCACAAACTGCTCAGCTTCACCGGTGAAGTCCTGAGAATTCTGTTCGGGAATGAAGGTTTCCTCTTGCATGCAACTGGCATGTTCAAGCGTAATAGCACGTACAGACGACTCAGGAATATCTATACCGTAATGTTCGTGCATTTTCTTAGAGGCTGCCTGGAAAGAGCAGTCAGCAGCAAAGTCGACAATTTTGCGTTGAATAGTGAGAGAATAGTCTCTGCAGTGAACCTGGGCAGCATGGCTAAAGGGTCTGAATCGATGTTGATCGATCGTTGGACAGCGCTCAACGACGCCTATTTTTCCGTAAGTGCTGAACCAATGAGTGTTTTTTTTCGAACTTTACTGTCGGGGTGTTTCAGGCAGGCCTCAGAAAACTTCTGATTTTCTTTGCAGGCACCCCAATCAGTAAGAAGCTCGTTACCCATACTACGGAGGTTCTGTATGACGGTCTCCTCAGCATCACTGGCACGATCGAGCTGTCCAGACTCAGCTTCAACGATATCTAATAGGGCAGACACTCTACGTTCAAGTATCGGGTGGGCAGCAAGTCTATCAGCAAGAGAAACAGGCGAGGACATATTGATCTAACCGCTGAGAAATACTCATACAGTATTGTTCAAATCTTGGTTTTTTGGGGATGAAAAGGCTCTGGTGAGCACATTTAATTTCACCCAGCGCCGTGGGTCAGGGACGCCGTGTGATCAAGGTCGATAATCGCCAGCTTTGGTGGCTTTTTATAGCTGTTGATAAAATGCTCTGCGAATGCGTAAGCCAGGCTGTGAATGTCCCTGCGGGATAAGTCTTTCCCAAGTCGTGTATAGGTTGGAGCAGAGGCCAGATGAGCTTCAGCACTCAGAGGGCTACGACCGACTGCCAGCTTGAACATAGGGTCTTTGCGCAAATGATTGCTGTCATTGGCATCTTGATAGCCACAAGCCATTTGCAGCACTCTCTGCATCAAGAGATCTTGCATGGAGTGATCGATATAGGATTGGTGTCTTTTATCCTGTATTGCGTTGACTAATCTGGGAATTAGCCCACTGTGGGTTGCCGTCTCTCTTAACAGCAAAGCTCCGAAATCAGAGGACAGTTCTCCACCGTTAAAATCAGCTCGCACTGTTTTACCGTTCACAGGGTGAMAACAAAGGGTTTCTTGTGTATGTTTGGCCATGGCAGGTTCCGGTTTGCTTCTTCCGAAGCTTTCTTTTTGTCGACCCAATCATATCAAGTGATTGGCCGGAACCTGCTTGGTTTTATGAAATATCCGGGTTAGTATTCAGTCCTGAAGCTATCATCTACTTTGGGCTCAAAATGATGATCCAGATACTCCTTGATCATCTCTTCAGTCACCTTTCCCGATGTGACACAAAAATAGCCTCTTGCCCAAAAATGCCTTCCCCAGTATCGCTTCTTCAAATCAGGGAAACTTTCAAACAATCTTGTAGACGACCTTYCTTTGACCCTCCTCATTATTTCACTCGGAGCCATATTCGGAGGCGCTGACACAAACAGATGTACATGATCCTTACTAATCACTCCCTTAAGAATCTCYATCTCAAATGCCTGGCACGTTTCTCTTATCAGCTCCCTGGCTCTTAAGCCAACATCTCCCTTGAGCACCTGATACCGGTACTTCGTGACAAACACAAAGTGGTACTGAATATTAAATACTGTGTGACTGCCATACCTGTAGTCCATCGCAGAACCTCTACATCCAGATAACTGCGACAAAATATCATAGCTAAAGCTGACCGGCTAAAGCCGGTGGTTTTAACCTTACGAAAGACTAATAAAGCCAATGCGCCCTTTTTTCATTAGACGCCGCAACAATAAAAAGCTAATAACCGCTGCGTCACCTAACCTGCCTAAACTGTTACCTGCATCCCAATAAACGATAAATGTCGCTCATATAAGTAAATAAAACCCTCTCATCATGGCATGATTAATGGCAGCAGAGAATGGCTCCGCCGTCCTTATATTCCGCCAACGTCTGACTAAAAAGCGCACACAATGGAACACACATTTTTCCAGATCACACTTGCGACACTGGCCCTATGTGTCCTCAACCTGATTGTTTCGGCCTATCTGATTCGTCAAAGCCGTCATCAAAAAGATCTGCAACTCAGCCAGGCAGAAGCGATCAGTGCTCAGTTCTCATTCAGAAGTGATGATACACATGAGCAGTTCAACGACACAAAATCCTATTTTGAGCATCTGATTTCCGAGCACAAGAAATCGTTCGCCAGCTCAATGATGATGTTAAAAAGTGCCGATCAAACCCGGGCGCAGGCCATTCAGGGGCAGCTGGACAGTATCAGCGAAGACAACACCCAGAAGATCAATAGAGCCAAGGATGACATCGTAGCTCTGCTGACCAAAGCCATTGCTGAACAACAGCTCTCTCAGGAAAAACGCTCTCAGTACATCCTCAATAAGCTGGATCATCTTGCAGATGGCATCACCCAATCGACAACTCAACTCGAAAAAACGGTTCTGGAAAAACTTGATAAGCTGGAAAACGACAGTGGGTCGACCTTTGATGCACTTTATGCTTTTGACAAGTCCGCCAAAGCTCAGCTTGATAGCCTTCAGGAAAAATTAATCAAGTCAGAAGTAACCGTTGTTGACCACATCCGCTACGTTGGCAAAGAGCAAACTGCTGCTGCAGACACCATTCAGGAAACCTTATCTGTAGGTATTGGCAAAATCAGCACAACGGCTCTTGAATCAGCCTCTCAACAAAGAGAGCAACTTGAAAGCATCGATCAGAAACTGTCGGCAAGGGCGGATAAACAGCTATCGGATATTGAGAGCCTGCTAGCCACTCACAATGATGAGAGCACACACAAATTCGAGACGATTCAAGGACAACTTGATGGTCAATTGAATGACATCAAACAAACGACATTGCACACTGAAGAGAAGCTGCTGGAGCAATTAACGACGAGCGGCCACGAACAATCTGAGAGAGCCTCTGCGTTACAGTCACAAATCACAGAGCAATTCCAATCTGCTGAAGAAACCATCAGTGGCATTACCTTCCTGGTGACCAAACCACTAGAGCGGCTCATGAGCAATCAGGAGACACAAGCAGAACAACTGCAAACGTTACTGAATAGCAACCTTCAAACCATTACAGAAGCACTCTCTGGCACCCGTAAAACTCTGATTGAACAGCTGGATTCCCTTGCGAAAAATCAACATGAGCAGGGAGAGTCCTGGCAAGAGCTCAACTCTGGCAAGTTCAGCACGCTGAACAAGCTCATCACCGATTTTGAATCACTGATGATCGAGCAGTTGTGCAATTATCACAAAGTGCAAACACGTCGAGTGGAGTCTCTGCATACCGATGTCAATTACCACCTGGACGACCTCAACAGAACGACACTGGAATCCGATACAAAATTCACAGAACAGTTGAAACAGTTGACCACAGATCTATTGACCAGTACTAAAGCCATTCAGGAATTCACTAACGAACAGATGCAACCTATACGACAAGGAAATGATAATAAACCTGATGAAAATGATAGTGAAGGCAGCCTAAAGGCAACGGAAGAATTATTGGCTGAAGCAGAACTAAAGCGCTCTAACAAAGTGGAGCTGGTCAGCTCTATAAAAGGGAGTTCTTGATCATCTGATCAATCTGCTTGGCAATCAGTGTAATACCAATTCTGCTTTTAAATTATGGGCTGCGCAGCCATTTTGACCGACTGGATCTGCGTTGAAGTTCCTCGCCATAGCTACGGCTATGACTCGTCTCTTCGCCTTGCCCAGTCACCCAAAATAACTTGCTCGCTCCATAATTTAAAAGCGACATTGGTATAACTTATCATCCTCAGCGTCTGTTGATACAAAAAAAGCTTACCACCCTCGGTGATAAGCTTTTTTTAAACAGCGATTCTGTGGTCAGAGCATGATGCTACCGAATACAAAGCCCGCCGCAACAGAAGCAATAATGGCAATCAGCCCCGGAATCATAAAGCTGTGGTTGAACACATACTTACCGATTTTGGTGGTTCCTGTGCTGTCAAAATCCAGAGAAGCGATAATCGGGCCGTAGTTCGGTACAAAGAAGTAGCCGTTTACTGCCGGGAACATAGCAACCAGAGAAGCAGCTGGCAGCCCCAGGGCAACACCCAATGGCATCAGAGTAGACGTTGTTGCACCCTGACTGTTCACCATGACGGACAGTACAAACAGTGCAATAGCAAACGCCCATGGAGCGGAGTGAACTAAATCAGTAATGCTGCCTTTCAACAGTGCATCGTGGGCACCGAAGAAACTGTCACCCAGCCAGGCAATACCAAAGATCGCAATAATGGCACGCATACCGGCAGTGAACACATCACCACGGCTGGCTTCCCCCACATCTGCCTTGCCGACAAATACCATCAATGCAGCAACCGTCAGCATGATGATTTCAATGGTATGCGCCATGCCCATGGCAGAACCGTTGAAGTGAGGACGCAGGGCAGGAATTGCACCCATGATCACCACCATTACCGCACCCAGCAGGAACAGAAGAACGGAGATTTTTGCACCGGGCTTCAACTCAGAAACCGATACCGTGGTGGTTTCTTCCATCTTACGACGGAATTCAGGATCTTGTAGACGACGCTGGTATTCTGGATCATCCTTCAGCTCTTTACCCAGCTTGTTGGTTACCAGAGCGGCAATAAATAAGCCGACCATGGTCGCAGGAATCGTGGTTCCCAGAATTTGCCCAAGAGTTACATCGTACTTGGTGGACAAAATAGTCAGCATGGCAACAGTCGCCGCAGCAATCGGGCTAGCCACAATCGCCACCTGAGAAGCAATAACCGCCATGGACATTGGGCGTTCAGGACGAACACCGGTACGACGGGAAACTTCTGCAATCACTGGCAGCACAGAGTAGGCAACGTGGCCAGTACCGGCAAACATGGTGAAGAAATAGGTAACCGCTGGCGCAATAAAGGTAATCCGCTTTGGATTTTTACGAAGGATTTTCTCAGCGATCTGAACCAGATAGTCCATACCACCCGCCGCCTGCATACAGGCTGCTGCAGTCACTACCGACAGAATCATCAACATAACGTCAATCGGCGGCGCGGTTGGTTGGATACCAAACAGAAAGGACAGAATGGCAAGACCGACGCCTCCCATCAAACCAAGACCAATACCACCAATGCGTGCACCCACCAGTATGCACAGAATAACGATGGCTAATTGCAGCCAGATCATATTACTTCTCCCCACAGTTCTTCAGAACTGCCCACGCAAGTAAAAACCCTTCTGCCTCTGCTGTTTTTCTTCACAGAAACAAAAGGAATCAAAAAGACGAGGGGAGTGTATGCCAGTTATTTTTTGCTCAAATTGATTTACGACAATGTTTTATTCACTGCTCAGAAACCAACAAAATAGGTAGTTTTACCCACGCAATCAGAACAAATATGAGCGTTTTTTCACATGTTATACCGGAGAATCAATATCCACGAATGTATGTTCAATACTGGTTTCATCGTGCAACCATCTCGCTAACGCCTGAACTCCGTAACGCTCAGTAGCGTGATGGCCAGCACTGATATAGTGGATACCATTTTCCCGGGCAAAGTGAACGGTGGATTCAGAAATCTCACCACTGACAAATGCATCTACGCCCAGAGCTAAGGCCTTATCGATCATGTTTTGAGCAGCACCGGTGCACCAGGCGATGGTTTTTATGGCGTGATTACCACCTGAAATCAGCAGCGGCTTGCGGTCCAGTTTATCTGTTATCTCCTGACCGAGGCTGGCCAGTGATAGTTCGCTGCGGGTGGTGCCCCAATTTCCCACGGGCAGCTTTGCTCCAGGCTCCATCCCTCCAGCTGACGTCCAATCCATTAAACGAGCAAGTTCTGCATTATTCCCCATGACCGGGTGAGCATCCAATGGCAGATGATAAGCGACAAGGCTAATATTATTGGCCAGCAGTGATTCAATACGACGCCGTTTAATACCGGTAATCACCGACTCTTCACCTCGCCAGAAATAACCGTGATGAACCAACAGGGCATCCGCTTTTAATTCAATGGCTTTATCAATCAACGCCTGACAGGCCGTTACACCGGTCACAATTTTTTTAATGGGTGCATCAGGCGATACCGATGCATCAACCTGAATGCCATTCGGGCAGTAGTCTTTGAACTGCCCCGGTTGCAATTCCTGATCCAGCAAGGCGACCATATCTTTTAATGTCAGGGCCATCGGTTCTCTCCATCCCTTCATAGATGTATATTGATTATTTACGACAGTATAACCAGCCACGGGGCTATGAATGAAAAAACTGCTTAAATCCGTTGGCCTGCCCATCGCCATCGGGCTTTTTTCCGGGCTGATCGTGTTGTTAGTTGTGCCTGACCTTGCCGGCATTTCTGAACGATCCAGAAATCAGACCGTAGAGCAGTTTACCCGCCTGTTTAACCTCAGCGGGCAGGTTTCATACGGCGATGCAGTGAAACGAGCAGCACCTGCTGTCGTCAGCATATCCACCACCAGTGTTTCAGAACGAGGTGACAGCAACCTGCCTCTCCCCCAGAGAAGTGCCTCACGAGATGCACCGGAAGGTTCCGGGGTTATCGTCAGTCCCGATGGCTATATTCTTACCAATCACCATGTTATTCAAAATGCGTCTCGACTATTAATCACCCTGATCGATGGCCGTGAAGTGCAGGCGACGCTTGTGGGCACGGATCCGGAAAGCGATCTGGCCGTCTTAAAAATCGGTTTAAAGAATCTGCCTTATTTACATCTCGCCGATTCCAGTGAAGCTGAAATAGGTGATGTGGTTCTGGCAATTGGTAATCCTTTTGGTCTTGGTCAGACCGTGACCATGGGCATCATCAGTGCCACTGGGCGAAACGATCTACAGCTGAACATTTATGAAGACTTCATTCAAACCGATGCGGCCATTAACATCGGCAATTCCGGTGGTGCGCTGGTGAACGCCTATGGCGATCTGGTCGGTATCAGTACCCTGTTGTTTTCCCGGGGCGGTGGCAGTGAAGGCGTTGGTTTTGTTATTCCATCGAACATGGCGCGCTTTGTTATGGAGTCCATCATTAAGTATGGACGGGTTATACGTGGATGGCTGGGTATCGAATCACAATCTCTGAGTGCATCACTGGCAAAGGCCTATGGTGTCAGTACAAGAGTTGGTATTCTGATCACTGGCGTGTATGAAGGTGGGCCAGCGGATCTGGCGGGCATTCGCAGGGGAGACATCCTGATCGGTATTAACGGGCAAAGTACCCGGGACGGTCGCAAGGTGATGAATATGGTAGCGCAGATTCCACCGGGGCAGTCCATGACCATGCAGGTGCTGAGAGATGGGAAGGCCATTGAGCTGATCGCTCAGGCAACCACAAGACCAAAAATTGTGAATTGATTGCGAATCTACCCTATCCTAATAAACGTCACATCAACCGGGCTTCAGTTGCTCTATAGGCAAACCTGAAACGAATAACTATCAATTTTGTTAGCATGCTGACATGCCTGTCAGGCCCTCCCCTCGTTGCTTGCTGATATTATTCCAGGCTAACTCGTATTGTCGGGTATTTGAATAATGAAAACAGATCTACATTCTATCTTTCCATGTATGAAGCCCTCACATCCAGCAGATCACGGGGATCAGCCATTACCGGCAACATACTTTGGCCAGAGAGAGCTCACGAATTTACCAGAAGAAATGATTCTGAAGGTTTTCTCATACCTTTCTCATAACGAATTGTCGTCATGCAAAAACACCTGCCTCGCGTTTCGGCGCATTGCAAATGATCCGAGCATAGCAATGCCTGCTTATTACAAGCATTTCAATCCTGCAGAAAAACCATGTCAGGCAACCCCTTATTCAGAACGTCACTATGAAACAAAAATACAGCCATGGCTGAACCATTTTGGTAGTCGTGCGGAAGAAGCCATTTCACATTTGGATGCATACAAGTTCCACCCTGCATTTGCTGCCCGTGTGTTTTACAACATTGCACAAGCGTTATCAAACCTGAATTCGTATCATAAATGCATAACCTCTGTAACCACAGGGTTGCTACAGAGCCACCTTTGAATTCAATCAGAACTCAGGTGTACTCTGTAAAGCTACTAAACACTACAGAGGATGCCACGGATGGCCTTTAAGCACCTGAGCTCTGAAGAGAGACATTATATCGAAATTGAACTGAAAAATGGGACTT
>NZ_LUTV01000003.1:517674-608975 GCF_001646945.1 Endozoicomonas ascidiicola | reverse complement strand
TACGACAATGGAAAAGAATTTGTTCAGCATGAAGAGGTTGACAAAGCGTTGAAGTGTGACAGTTACTTTGCTGCTCCGTATCACTCTTGGGAAAGAGGTCAGAATGAGAATGCTAATGGGCTACTCAGGCAGTATTTCCCCAAGTCGATGGAGCTTAATAACGTTACAGAAAAAGAAGTCATCATAGCGGTTGATAAGCTGAATAATAGACCTAGAAAATGCCTTGACTACAAAACACCTTATGAGGCTTTCAAAGAGTTAACTGGGATTGATGTAAGAAAAGTTATGGGTTATGTATTTATTACTTGAATTCAAGAAACTCTGAAAAGCTATGTTCGAGAGTTAATCAAACTTTAGTATTTTCTGACAACATAGAAGAATTCTGCGTCAGCCCTGATGGTGATTTTTATGCAGTTAAACTGCGGAATAATCAAGTACAAATAGTTAGATCACAGTCGCTGCAGCTTGAAATTAATCATACCCATGGCTGCTCAAATGTCGAATTTGGTTTTAGCCCCAATGGTGAATACTTTTTTAGTGCCGGAGGGAGGGCATTGAAGATACTCCAGCAAGTAAATAACAGGTGGACTCATCAAGCCGAGTTTACTATTAAAGTCGTTCCATCGAGCCATTGCGGTTTTAACTCAGAATCAACCCGGCTCGTTATATCACCTCAGTCTGGAGAATCAGGTTCGGCCATCTTTGGGGTTACTGATGGTCACTGGCGACAAGAATACTCGTCGGATAACAGCACTCATGCCCATCTCAACACTCATGGCAGACATCGTTGCCTCACAAAAACTGGTTTCGAGGCGCTTCTACACACGCAGACTCTCCCGCCAGATTCAGCCCCAATGGTCGCTATTTCACCACTGACCCGGATACCGACAAGCCAAATGCTGTCGATATATGGGAACCGTCAGGAGACTCCTGGAAGAAGAAAGGAACCGTCCAACACGAAGGAAAAATATTCCATATCGTCTACAACCCCGACAGCCAATATATTGTTACAACATCCTATGGCGAAAATCCTGATGAGCATGGCCGCTATGTATTAGCACCTTATGATGCCTCTTTGAGAATTAACCGTCTGACAGGTGATCACCTGCAAGAAACCACCTTTTTCGCACTTGAGCACCGGGGCCTGGTAACGCATATAGGGTTTAGCCCGGATAGTTCCTACTTATATCTGTCCTATCAATATAACGGAAGAACTGGAGAAATCGCACAGATATGGGAAATAGCCAATGGAAATATCACCAGAAAAGCTGGCTCTATTCCTGCGCAAACAAACTTCGACCGTCTCGAAACCGCTTCATTTCATCCTGCCGGCTGCCTCTTTCTAGCGCTAAGCAGGAATACAGTTATGCTTCATAAACTGATCAATAATGAACGGTGGCAAGAAGTGGAACGTATTGAATATGAGACCCAACCTGAAGAGGCACGCTTCAGCCCTGACGGTACTCAGCTCATGATAACAGCAGGGCGGAGGCATCGGATGCACTATAGTTTAATTTCTAATCCTACTCATGACATCCAAGCTTTTAGATAGAGTCTTATCAGGTTATTTAATCTGTATTTCTCCCGAGGTTGCCAAAATGAAACCAATATATGGAATTTTCACACACAAGCTGACGGCCTTATACAAAGCTTGGATCTTACAACGCTCCTACAGGTCAGTTTAAATCAAACGATTAGTCAGGACGCAACGTCTCCAGTACCAGCTCAGTTCGATAGTCCGCATCTAATCCTGCCAGCTCAATCCGGCTTGCCATACTTTCTTTCTCAAAGCGACAGCTTTTCTTGTGAGCATTGAAACACCAGCGCCTAACCGTCGCTATGTTTTTTGCCGCTGTTCTCTCATGGATTTTAGAAGCGTCTTCCCTAAAGCTGACATCCAACGACAAATGTTGCCCATTTTCAGTGCTCCAGTGGTTCCGTGCTGCACTCAGAACACTGGCTGCCGTCATCTCCCTGCTTTCAATATAAAAGTGCAACTCTGTTGTTTGCTTTTTGCCGATCAATCGGTCTCTCTGGATAACCGAGAATTGCTGAAGCCCAGGCCACTCTTGCTTTGGGTCAATATCCGCTACATTATTAAACACCCAGCAACGGCGGTGTTCTTGCCGCCCCTTGTTTTTTTCAATAGTTTCTGCAAAGGCGGGATTATTATCTTCAGGCTTTGGATCCTTCTGATGATTTTCCAGATATTGAGTGAAACAGGCTTCGATATTGCTACTCAGTGTGGGCTGATTTTCCTTCGCACAAAGTAAATAATCGGCCTTTTTTTCAATGATTTTTTTTGCAGATAGTCTTCTGGCAGCCCATAGCGTCACTGGTGATCAAAGCGCCTTCCACAAAGAGGGTATCGATAACATCGGGTATGGCAGTGATCTCGTTGGATTTCATATCAACGGGAGTAAAGCCTAATATCAACTTAAGCTCTGAACTGTAGGCGCTAACGATATGAACCAGCTTTTTGCCTTTGGAAGGGCGAGAGCCACGCAGGGCCTTACCGTCTATCGCTATGACGTTGTCGTTTTTTTCAGGATGAGGCCCCATTTTGAGAGCATTCATCTCAGCTACCGTGTCTCTTACCCATTCAACAAACAACTGTGAAAAAGCTTCTGGATCAATCAGTTTGAAGACTGTTGCAATCGTATCATGGGAAGGAAAACCGTATGTATAAGGGAAAAACTGACGAAACCAGGATTGGTTGTATTTAGCGAACCATTCCATGCTTTTCCATTTAGTATGGCCACTCAGGATACTGATGTAAGCGATAAATATGATTTCTGGAAGAGGGTAAGTAATGTGAATCTCGCTACGAGGTTCAATGAGTGACTGGATCCTAACGACCATTGGTGTGTAGTTTGCCATTATCATACTTCTGGTTACACCGGAGGTATATTAATAGTACATTTGTCCTTCTCATGCCGCCGCCCTGATGATAACAGTAGGCGATAAACTGATCATTCGAGACTTAACTGAAATCAGGTAACGCCTCAATGAACCGGTCGGGTCGGGTCGGGTCGGGTAGGCTGCGGGGAATATAAACTTCAAAAGCGGTTATGATGCTTTTCATGAGCTCCCTCATTTCAATGTTTGATAGAAATAGCATTATCGGTGTTCAAAGCAGCCGTTCGGAATAACTTGTCGCAAAGCAACAAACTGATTTCTTTATACCGTCACAGTTCATAAATTTTAGGCAAAAAAGAAACCGGGCTTAATAGCCCGGAAATAACGCACAGAGCAATTGTTACAGGAAGTGGAGAAAATAGGTTCCCATGTCGTTCATGGGAACTTTATTAAACAATTAAAAGACACTGATATTGTAAGTAGCCATCACTTTAATGTCGTTACGATCATCCTTCACATCGGTATCGGTGGTACGAAGGAAGCCCGGGAATACACCCAGCCACAATCCTTCCATTGGGCCAGATTGAACGGCATAGCTGAATTGGAAGTCCAGTGCGTGCATTTCACCATCACGGTTTTCAGTTGCCGTTCCACGATTGTTGTAGTTATCCCAACCGTAGTTGTAGCTGACACCCGTACTGAAACCTTTCAGGTCACCATCAAAGTTATAGGAAGTTGCAAACTTAACGACTTTTTGACCATCCCAAAGGAAGTCATCCAACTGCGCCCACGTCTGCAAGAAATTACGATGATCGCTGTTTGCCCAGGCCGTCAGACGCAGTTGATACTCACCGCTATCTTTTGCAGATGTCTGACCATATCCAGTGAGGAAGTTCCAGTTACCGCGAGAAAGAGCCGCACTGCTACTCCAAGTGTACTCACGCTCTGTTTTTTCAACAGACTGCATATCTACGCCACTGTCTGAAGGATCAGCATCATAAGTATATGCACCGCCTTCTTCATACTTACCAGACTGGTAGTAAGACGTTAAAGTCAACGTCCCAAGCTCTTCCAGATCGAAACTGTAAGAACCCGCTAAGTGATAATTTTTACGGTAGTCCTTGCCTTCACCATAAGCCGCATCAACCCAACCATTTCCATTCAGGTCATAACGGGCACCGATTGAATGAATAAAATCAATCTGCTCACCACCGGTGTTATTTTTGTTTTGATGCCATGAGTTAGTCAGGTCACGGAACCTATCATCCCAATCATTCTGGAACTGATCCGCCCGTCCATAAGCAAGCTGCAGGTTATCCATATTGAGTTTGGCATCAATACCACGATATGAATGGGCGTTAATCCCTGCAGAGGTTCCAATAACACCAGCATTGATATCGGTATAACCCGCTTTGATATCAGCGCCCAGTGCCTCATCACCAAATTTCATCTTGATACGCGCTTTTGTTACGCGTTCAGAGCTTCGCTCATCACCTGGATTTTTATTATCGTAATAAAGCACTTCAGACTGACCATGGCCGCTGCCACCCATCAAGTCAATATTGCTTGCTGCAGAAAAGTCAGCACCCAGCCAACCGTTGTAATAGCCTGACTTCAGGTTGGCATTCAAACCCAGAGCGTGCACTCGAATTTGATTGCCTGCGTTTTCATGATCTCGTTCACGACCATAGTACATAACCCCCAAATCCATGGAGGAGCCATCAATAAAACCTTCTCCACCATCGGCAACAACAGTACCGGAAGAGAGAACTGCCACAGTGGCAATTGCGCTGGCAATCAGTGATTTTTTAAACATTCTAATTAATCCCCATTAACTTCTGGTGTGTTTCTGTTTTTTATAGAAAGACAGAACTTTCTGTTTATGCTGACTGTAGGAACCTTAAAACCGTCCAGATTCCAACTCGCCTCTTGATTTCATTCTTACTGTAAGAAGCAGTCGCCGTATCAAACGATTGTCAGTTTATCTTTACGTCAGAAAAATGTAACCGGTTTCTGCAACCGGTTTCAAGTTTTTGTTTGTAACTTTGTTTTAAGTCAATTTTTCAAAAACAAACAACAATCCGCATAGCTGCTCATTGACCCACATCAAAGAAATACAAGAACAGCTTTTGATAACAGCAACCAGTCTACTTTTAAAATAAAAACATTTTATGTGACTAGGGAGAAGGCTCGATAAAAAAGAGTGTATTTTCAATAAGTTAACACCCAGCCAAATACCGAAATGGGAATGTAGAAACCATTATGAAACCGGTTACAGAAACCGATTGCACAGAACTTCCTTCTGTGATTTCATATTCATCGTAAACCATTATTCAATCACCGTTTTCCCCGGCACTCCTGCTCACCCCCCCATTGAGGGACCGCCAGCACAGAAGCCCTGGAAACCGAACGTCGGAGTCGGAATCATGAAAAAGATTTTCCTATGCTGTAGCGCCGGAATGTCCACCAGCATGCTGGTTAAGAAAATGGAACAGGCAGCCGCTGATCGTGGTCTGGAAGTAGAAATCGCAGCAATAGCAATGTCCGGCTTTGACGAAGCCATTGAAGCTTACGACGTATGCCTTTTAGGCCCACAGGTGAAGTTCAAGCTGGCTGACTTCCAGGCTCAGGCTGCAGAGTTGAACAAAAAGGTTGAAGCCATTGATCCGATGTCCTACGGCATGATGAATGGGGAAAAAGTTCTGGATCAGGCCCTCAGCCTGCTGGAAGCATAAAAAGCAAAGCAGTAATCGCTTAATAACAAAAAACTCTTTTTAGCTGGGGATACGTAATGAAACTGTACGACCAACTCATAAAATTTGTAGAGCAGAAGCTGGGGCCGATCGCCGGTAAGCTCGGTGCTCAACGACACATTACCGCGCTGCGCGATGGCTTTCTGGTGGCGATGCCCTTCATTATTGTGGGCAGTTTCATTCTGATTTTTGCCAACCCTCCTTTTGCGGCGGACACAACAAACGCCTTTGGTCGTGCATGGCTGGACTTTGTTGCCGCTCACCGCCCAACCATCGTGATGCCGTGGACCATGAGTATGGGCATTATGTCCCTGTTCATCACCATGGGTGTCGCTTACTCCCTGGCTAAATCCTACAAGATGGATGGCATTGGTGCTGCGGCGCTGTCTGCAATGTCGTTTCTGCTGATCGCTGCGCCTGAAAAAGGCTGGGCGCTGCCACTGAACCACTTTGCCGGCACCGGTATTTTCACTGCAATTTTGGCGGCATACTTTTCCGTTGAACTAACTCGTATTCTGAAAAAGTACAACATTACGATTCGTATGCCTGAGCAAGTACCACCAGCTATCGCTGCATCTTTTGCCCTGCTGGTTCCAGTTCTGATGATCTTCCTGACGCTGTATCCGCTGAGTCTCTTCGTTCAGACCAACTTTGGCATGCAAATTCCTGAAGCAGTGATGGCCGTGTTTAAACCACTGGTGTCTGCTTCTAACAGCCTGCCTGCGATTCTGGGTGCGATTCTGTTGAGCCAGCTGCTGTGGTTTGCCGGTATTCACGGTGCCAACATTGTTGTTGGTATTTTGTCGCCTATCTTCCTGGCGAACATTGGCGCAAACGCGGCTGCTTACGCTGCCGGTGAAACCGTGCCTAACCTGTTCACTCAGCCTTTCTGGGATTTCTACATCTTTATCGGTGGTGCCGGTGCGACACTGGCTCTGGTATTCCTGATGAGTTTCAGTAAAGCCACTCATCTGCGCAGTGTTGGCCGCATGAGCTTCCTGCCAGGCGTATTCCAGATCAACGAACCGGTTATGTTTGGTGCTCCTGTTGTCATGAACCCAACCCTGTTCGTACCTTTTGTACTGGCTCCGGTCATGAACGCCATCATTGCTTACTTCGCAGTAAACACCGGGATCGTTGATAAGGCCATTGCCGTAACACCATGGACTGCGCCCGCACTGATTGGTGCCGCATGGGGTGCTGGCTGGGCATTTAAAGCCTCTATCCTGACAGCCTTCCTGCTGGTTCTGGACGTTCTGGTTTACCTGCCATTCTTCAAGGCTTACGAAAAACAGCTTCTGGCTCAGGAAAACACCAGTCTGTCGGGCACAACCCAAGCTGAAAAAACTGGCCAACCGGTTACCGCATAATATCTGACCTTTTCTTTCCCGCTTATCTTATGTAAGCGGGAAACCACCACTTGATTATGGAGACGACCATGAACGTAGATAACGTCATCATGGAACTGATTGTTAAATCCGGCGAAGCCAGAAGTCTGGCGATGGAAGCCTTGTCACAGGCGCGTTGCAGCGAATTCGACAAAGCGGAAAAATCCCTTGCTGATTCTCGCGAAGCTGGCAGACTGGCTCATAAAATGCAAACAGCACTGATTGCAGCGGATGGCAATGAAGGCAAAGTACCGGTTTCTCTATTGCTGGTTCATGCACAGGACCATCTGATGACCTCAATGCTGGCACAGGATATGGTTGAAGAGATGGTTCGTCTCTATCAACGACTGGATCAAAACAATTAATCAGACGACTGAACACGGTCATTTTCAGCAGCGCAGTAATACGCAGCACAAGAAAATGATCAGGAGAAAATAATGGCGAGCATAAAGGACGTAGCAGAACTGGCAGGGGTCTCAAGAGCCACGGTATCCCGTGTTCTCAATGAGACCGGCCAGATCAAAGCAGCAACACGTGAACGCGTCCACAATGCGATGAAGAAACTGAATTACCGGCCTAATCCGCTGGCGCGTTCTTTAGCCACCTCGTCATCCAACACGGTTGGTCTGGTTGTCACTTCCTATCGCGGCTCTTTTTTCTCCGAGCTGATGGCGGTTGTTCAGGAAGAGATGGATCAACAGGGCAAATTTCTTCTGATCAGCCGGGGCAAGCGCTCCCGGGAAAGCGAAGTGCACGCCATTCAACGGCTCACCGATATGCGCTGCGACGGTCTTATTCTTCATGCCCGCAACTTATACGACGAAGAGTTAATAGAGCTGGCGCAACAGGAAACCCCTTTTGTCATCCTGGACCGTACGGTTGAAGGGCTTGAGGATCGCTGCATCGACTTTCAACATGAAGCCGCAGGACAGCTGGCCGTCAATCACCTGATCGAGCACGGCCACCGGAAAATCGCCTGCCTTGCGGGCCCCAGAGAACGTTTAACCGCCCGCCTGCGTTTCAAAGGCTATGAGCAGGCGCTGCGGGAACATCACATTGAAGTGGATGAAACTCTGGTCGCCGAAGCAGACTACGACCGCGAAGGTGGCTATCGGGCGATGGCGGATATTCTGGAAAAACATCCGGATATCACTGCCGTCTATTCCTGTAGTGAAGAGATGGCAGTGGGCGCCTTTGATCTGTTTCGTGAACGAAATATGACAGTGCCCGGTGATATCTCTCTGGTGAGTTTTGACAGTGTTAGCGTCTGTACCATTTTGACCCCTTCAGTGACAACAGTGCATTTCCCGATCAAGGAGATGGCCGAGCAGGCATCCGCCGCTTTATCCGGTCTGATGAAAGGCCAGCCATTACCTGTACTGCCCACTTTCAAACCTGAATTAAGAACAAGAGAGTCCGTTCGCCGCCTTAACCAGGGGAAATGAACTCTCGGGAATACAACATGAAAGATCTAAAGCTGACGATTATTGGCGGTGGCAGTAGCTACACACCCGAGCTGGTTGATGGCATTATCCGCCGAATCCGTGAGCTGCCTGTGACAGAAATCTGTCTTGTGGATGTAGAAGACGGTGCTCATAAAGTGAGCATCATTGAAGACTTTACCAAACGGATGCTGGACAAGGCCGGAGTCAATATTAAAGTCTGGTCAACGCTGAACCGCCGTGAAGGCATTCAAGGCGCCCAGTTTGTTATGTCTCAATTCCGTGTTGGTGGTTTAGCGGCCCGTGCCCGGGATGAACGCATTCCTCTGAAATATAACGTGATTGGCCAGGAAACCACCGGCCCCGGCGGTTTCGCCAAAGCCCTGCGTACTATTCCGGTGATTCTCGACATCTGTCGTGATATTGAAGAAGTGGCGCCCGATGCCTGGTTGATTAACTTCACCAATCCAGCGGGTATGGTGACTGAAGCGGTCATTAAACACACCAATGTCAAAGTGATGGGGCTGTGCAACGTGCCCATCAATATGCACTATTCCACCGCCCGTATGCTGGGCGTCACACCAGAAGAAGTGTCTATGGACTTTGCCGGCCTGAATCACATGGTCTGGGTTCATAAAGTGTCTGTAGCCGGTGAAGACAAAACTCAGGAAGTACTGCGCCTATTAGGCGACGGTGCGAGTCTGAATATGAACAACATCAAAGAGGAACCGTGGGACAAAGCGTTCCTGAAAGCCCTCGGTGTGGTGCCCTGCCCTTACCACCGCTACTTCTATCTGAAAGAAGCCATGCTGGCAGATGAACTGGAAGCGGCAAAATCCGGCGGCACCCGTGCTGAGCAGGTAATGAAAACCGAAGAGGAGCTGTTTGCGCTGTATGCAGATCCGAATCTGGATCACAAACCGACACAGTTGGAAAAACGTGGTGGCGCTTATTACTCCGAAGTGTCATTGGATCTGGTCGATGCCATCTGGAATGACAAAAAAACGATTAATGTCGTTAATACCAGAAATAATGGCGCCATTAATGGTTTGCCCGATGACGCTGTCGTTGAGATCAATGCCATGGTTGGTGCTGATGGCGCCCATGCCATCTCTTTTGGCACCATGCCCACACACCTGAACGGTCTTCTGCAGCAAGTGAAAGCTTACGAAACACTGGCGATTGACGCTGCTGTTTACGGGGATTATGACAAGGCTATGATGGCCATGGCTCTTAATCCACTGGTGCCGGATCTGGCAACCGGTAAGAAGATTCTTGACGATATTATCGCGGAGAATCGGGATTACCTGCCACAATTTGCCAATCAGTAAGCATTTTTCATTGCCTATCCACTCGCCTTGCTCCCGAATTATTCGGGAGCAAGGCAGGAAGTCCAAACCATGAAGCTAATCGTCAATGCCGATGATTTCGGCCTCACCCGCGGTGTTAACCTGGGTATTATCGAAGCCTTCCAGCAAGGGATCGTTCGCTCCACAACCTTGATGGCCGGTATGCCTGCTGAACAACACGCAGCCGAACTGTCTCGCCAAAACCCAAATCTTAAAGTCGGTATTCACTTACGCCTGACCGCCGGTTCTGCAATGGCGAACAATGTTGACTCCCTTCTAGACGTCTCTGGTCAGTTGCAAAACCAGAGCTTATTCTGGGATAACCAATCCATGAACCCAGAAGAGATTGAGAAAGAACTCCGCGCACAAATCGAGCACTTCCTGAGCCTTGGCATTGAGTTAAGCCATATGGATGGACATCATCATTGTCACCGCCACCCTCTGGTTGCGCCGATTACCCGTAAACTGTCGGATGAATACCAGGTGCCACTGCGCCCGGATAATGAAATGACTCAATATAAAGGTAAGAGCCTTGGCTTTTCTGACAAGTTTTATGGCGAGAACCTGAGCAGTGAACACCTTCTCGATATCGTTAAACACCACCTGGGCAGAGTGCAGGTTTTGGAACTGATGGCACACCCTGCGCTGATTGATGAACCATTATTGGAAGCCAGCCGCTACGCAACCGCAAGAACCCGTGAGTTGGCCATTCTAACCAGTTCAGAGCTGCCGCAAGCGCTGGAAAGTATCGGTGTAACCCTCTCGGATTACAGCTGTCTGAAGGACTGAGACATCATGACAACTATGGACAACACAAACAATAATGAAGCCCTGCTATTGGGTATAGACGGCGGTGGAACATCCTGTCGGGCACGTATTGCCGATGTTCACGGCACTGTTCTCGGTGAGGGTTTTGCCGGGAGTGCCAACCCAAGAACAGGATTAGATTCCGCCTGCAACGCCATCATGCAGGCGACCCGCGAAGCCATGGATAAAGCCGGCCTGAAAGAAAGCGACTTTAGCCGTATGTATGCAGGGCTTGGGCTGGCGGGTGTTAACCAAAAGAAAGAACACGATATGGTCATGTGCTGGCCATTTCCTTTTGCGGGCATTTTTCTGGAAACCGATGCTTATGCCGCCTGCATGGGCGCCTTTAACGGCGAAGATGGTTCCATATTAATTCTGGGCACCGGCTCATGTGGTGCCAGCTTTCTCAAGGGCGAAATGAAAACTCTGGGTGGCTGGGGCTTTCCAATTTCCGATCATGGCAGTGGTGCAAGTCTTGGCTTGGCAGCCATTCGCTACTCTCTGCTAGCCCATGAAGGTATGAAAGACACCACACCTTTAAGCAAAGCCATTATGGCAACCTTCGATAACAACCCTGAAAATGCCGTTGCCTGGCAGGATAGTGCATTGCCAAGAGACTATGGCTCCTATGGGCCAACGGTGATAGAGCACTTGAGCAAAGGCGATAAGCTGGCAGCGCAGCTTATTCGGGAAGTTGCCAACGATGCAGCCATGATGATTCGAGTATTACATCAGCGTGGAGCCAGCCAATGTGCACTGGTTGGCGGCCTGAGTGAATTTATCCTGCCCTCGCTGCCAAAAGACGTTGTATCCATCGCTACCCTGCCAAAAGGCGATGCAATGCACGGTGCACTGCTAATGGCCAAAAGCGTACTGTAAGTGCAATACCCTGCACTGTAAAACAAGTATCTTTCTCACTTTCTCTAATCCCCCTGTCTCACTGGCAGGGCAATCCTTCCGACGTCCGAACCGTTTTAGTTTAAGTTATGACTGCAATATTTTGAGTGTGTACTACATTGTTATCTCGGAGCACGGAACTATACGTACACACTCTCAGCAGCTTGATTTTTTTAGCCAAGGAAAAACACTGACTAACTCAGGATATTGTAAGAGCCGGTACAACAGAGACAGGAAAGTCGAAGTTCTGAAACTCATACTCCATATATTTTTCAATAAATTTAAAAATGTAAGCGAGGAAATGTAATTATGGCTATGCCCGCCTCAGCAATTTCGAATCCAACTACACCTATTACAGCTTTGCATCAATATGCACAAAAAACGCCACTTGAAGGGCAAGCTTATTTTGGCGTTACCGTTAGAGAAGCGTTGGATTCAGAGCTTATACCGCTGCCAAGTCACACTAAAACAGATATTCCTTCAATATATGGTGACAAAAGCGATGATAAAACAGGTATTCAAGTACGGTTAATCAAATCTGTAGGGGCAGAAGGTGTCTTCAATCTGAAAGACAATAAAACTGAACTCCTGATTAACAACAATCCAGGTCGCTGTATTAAATATGGGGATAATTTGACTCCGGCAACATTTTACCCAATGACGGTTCAAACATTTGAAATGTCAGCCCCTGGTACTTTAAATCAAGAGTCTAAACAAATCACTCTGCTGACAGCATCTGGAGACGGAAATTACGCTGACTTTGGTCATGCAATCAACAAAGAGAAGAGAGATGCCGCAAGAGAGCTATTGCTTGAAAGAGCTGGAAGTGGCGATACTCCACTGCAATATAATGAGCGGAATCGGGCATTTTTTAATAGTGATAAGAAAATAACAGGTCCCTCTTTTAATGAGCTGGCACAAGCGCCTTTATTTACAGACAGCGGTGAGGCCAGCGAAACCAATAAAAAGTTAATGGAAATTCTGAAAAGTTATCAGAATGAAGTTTGTGGTTTCCCAAACTCCTTTGCCCAAAAAAGCGAATTTCTTGTAGGTGATGCCAGGGATGCCCACCAAATAACGGCTAATATGCAACTCGGCTTTATGGACTACATGAAACAAGAGCAGGATACAAAAGTTGACGCCATGATTGTGAGCAGAACGTCTCAAAAGGGATTGCAAGTATTAATCGACACCGCGGAAAAAGAGACTAACCTTGGTGCATTGCAATTTCGGCGCGCTGTTCAAAATGGTAAGCGTTATGAAACTCTAGACGACCTGGATGATAAAAAATTCTTTACCCATACTGCGTTCGTTGATGTTACTGAACATATGAAAGAGCATGGCATCAGTAAACCATCCGATGACATTGAGAATACAATTAAAAGAGTTATTGATAACTGCCTGGAACAGGATGGATTTGAAAACAGAGAGTCCAAAGAAACTCCCAAAGTAAAACCATGCTTAGTAGGTTACTCATTGGGAGGCGTTAATTTTGTCTCTCAGTCTTACCTGTCTCCGCCTCAAAATAACTATGAGGTAAAGCAGCAAATACTCAGCAAGAACAGTGAGGATATTACTCAAGAATTTCAGGATACTGTGGTTGTTACCGGCCCCGTAACTCAGAAAGATAATAAAGACTCACCAACAGTAATAGAGACAGATAAGAAATACCACCATCAGCCGGTCTCTGGTGATGTTCAGGCGTATCCGACTTATTATGTGACCTCTCAGGATAGAGACCCTTTCGCAACTAACGTAGAGAGTGACGTAGAAGCACTGAAACAATTGGTAAAGGATGGGCAGAATAAAAAACCGGGTGAAACTCCACAACCCGGATCCGAAGAATAACCGCAACAGCCAATTATGAATATAGTAAGGAGAGTCATTCAAATGAGTTTTCCTTACTATATCATATGCTCTGCCGCTCTCAGTTACCCTTAATACGGTACTCTGCTGACCGCGCATGAGCCGTCAGTGACTCACCTCTTGCCAGAACAGAAGCCACCTTACCCATCTTGGATGCACCATCAGCAGAAAACTGAATCACTGATGAACGTTTCTGAAAATCATACACACCCAACGGTGAAGAAAATCTTGCTGTACCTGATGTGGGCAAAACGTGGTTAGGGCCTGCACAGTAATCCCCGAGAACTTCAGCGGTATAACGCCCCATAAAGATGGCGCCGGCGTGGCGAATCTTTGGCAGGTAGTTTTCAGGGTTATCTACAGAAAGTTCCAGATGCTCTGGTGCAACCCGGTTCACTAATTCACAGGCAGCTTCCATGTCTGGCACTGAAATCAAAGCTCCACGTTCTCTCAACGAGGTGGCGATGATGTCTTTGCGCTCCATGGTGGGCAGTAATCGATTGATACTTTCCTGAACGGCGTCGAGAAACGCTGTGTCTGGTGAAATCAAAATGGCCTGGGCATCTTCATCGTGTTCGGCCTGAGAAAATAAATCCATGGCAATCCAGTCGGGATTGGTTTTACCGTCGCACACCACCAGAATTTCTGATGGACCCGCAATCATATCGATACCCACTTGGCCAAACACTTCTCGCTTGGCGGTGGCCACGTAGATATTGCCCGGCCCAACGATTTTATCCACACGGGGAATGGTGTCTGTACCATAAGCCAGCGCTGCAATTGCTTGCGCGCCACCAATGGTAAAGACTTTATCCACTCCGGCTACGGCAGCCGCAGCAAGAACCAGTTCGTTCAACTCACCTTCTGGAGCAGGCACGACCATGACCACTTCTGGCACTCCCGCCACCGCGGCCGGAATGGCATTCATTAGAACCGATGAAGGATACGCCGCCCGCCCGCCAGGCACATAGAGTCCAACACGATCCATCGGCGTCACTTGCTGACCCAGCAATGTGCCGTCCGCTTCCTGATAGTTCCAGGATTTTTGTTGCTGGTGCTCGTGGTAATCTCTGATTCGAGCTGCAGCAGTTTCAAGAGCAGACCGTTCTTCAGCCGAAATCGCATCAAGGGCTTTTTTCAGGCGATCAGCGTTCAGAATGAGTTCATCCATAGCACCGACATGACGCCGGTCAAAACGACAGGTGTAGTCAATAACCGCCTGATCGCCGGTTTGTCGAACCTGCTCGATAATGGCTTTTACGCGAACCTGAACATCGTCGTTTGATACCGATTCCCATGCCAGCAGCTGATCAAGCTGAGACGAGAAACCCGGGCTATTGAAGTTCAATCGAACAGGGTTTGCTACATCAGATGTCATTCCTGCCTTTCCTCCACAGCCTTGGTCAGTTGTTCCAGAATTTTCCCGATTAGCTTGTGCTTCACTTTCATGGAAGCACGGTTCACCACCAGCCGGGAACTTATATCAGCAATCAGATCCCGAGGCTCAAGACCGTTGGCACGGAGCGTATTACCAGTGTCCACAACGTCGATAATAATATCCGCCAGCCCCACCAGCGGCGCCAACTCCATGGAACCGTAGAGCTTGATGATATCCGCCTGAGTTCCCTGGGAGGCGTAATATTGTTTGGCAACGTTGACAAACTTGGTGGCAACTTTTAAACGGCCAGTAGACTCGGGAACCCCCACCTTTCCTGCGGTCATCAGTTTGCACTGGGCAATTTTCAGATCGAGAGGTTCGTAGAGTTCAGAAGAGCCGTGTTCCATCAGCACATCTTTACCGGCTACACCCATATCAGCGGCGCCATATTCCACATAGGTAGGCACATCACTGGCACGGACAATCAGCAGGCTCACATCCGGATGGGTTGTGCCTATGATCAGCTTGCGGCTTTTATTTGGATCTTCCGCAGGCTCAATGCCAGCCGCCTGCAACAGAGGCAACGTTTCTTTCAAGATGCGCCCCTTGGAGAGCGCGATGGTGATCTGGTTAGACATACTTCTCTCGGATTCTTTTACGTTTTAATTGAAAAATACGGTTCTGTGCCTCATCTCGCTCTCACGAATTGAGACTGTCGCTAAACCCTGTGTTCTGGTTCCCATGCTCTGCGTGGGAACCAGATGTTTAGAGTTTTGCGACACTCTTACAACATGGGAACAAGATCGGGAGAAAATTCAGTCGCCCAAAAATGCCTTGTAAGCCTCGTTATCGTTTTCGCACCAATACTGGTAGCCAATGGCATCAAGGTATTCCGGAATCTGATGACGTTCGTCCTCAGGCACATCAAGACCAACAGCCACCCGGCCATAGGCTGCGCCATGATTTCGGTAATGAAACAGGGTGATATTCCAGCGTTTGCCAAGTTTGCTCAGGAAGTTCATCAATGCACCCGGGCGCTCCGGAAACTCAAAGCGGTAGAGCTGCTCATTTTCAACGACTTTACTGTGACCACCCACCATATGACGCACATGAAGCTTGGCCATTTCATTATCGGTTAAATCGGTCACCGGGTAGCCATGCTGTCTCAGCTCTTCGATCAACTGGTTGGCCGGCATTTGATCCGGATCCACCTGAACGCCCACAAAAATTTTGGCGTTGGTATGATCGTGGTAACGATAATTGAACTCGGTGATGCTGCGACGGCCTAATAGTTCGCAGAATTTCCGAAAGCTGCCCGGTTCCTCAGGAATGGTCACCGCAATAATCGCTTCCCGCTTTTCACCCAGCTCTGTTCGTTCGGATACATAGCGCAATCGGTCGAAATTGATGTTAGCACCGCTGGCGATCGCCAACAGTGTCTGGTCTTCTGCTTTTTCCCGGGCAACGTACTTTTTCATGCCGGCAATGCCTAGCGCACCAGCCGGTTCGCAGACAGAACGGGTATCATCAAAAATATCCTTGATGGCCGCACAGATTTCGTCCGCATTCACCGTGATCACTTCATCAACACAGCTCTGACAAATACGAAATGTTTCTTCGCCGATCTGTGCAACGGCAACACCATCAGCAAAGATGCCCACGTGTTCCAGAATGACACGTTCTCCTGCTTCCATAGCGGCCTTTAAGCAGGCGGACTCTTCAAACTCGACACCAATGATTTTGATGTCAGGACGCAGGTATTTGATATAAGCACTGACACCTGCCGCCAAACCGCCGCCGCCCACGGGGATAAAAATAGCATCCAGAGGACCGGTGTGCTGACGCAGAATTTCCATCCCGATCGTGCCCTGACCGGCGATGGTATCGATATCATCATAGGGGTGAATAAAGGTGTAGCCGAACTGATCCACCAGCTCAAAGGAGTGCTTTAACGCCTGATCGAAGGCATCGCCAAACAAAATAACATCCGCACCGTAAGCGCGAACGGATTTTACTTTAATTTCCGGTGTTGTTACGGGCATCACGATGGTGGATTTAATACCCATCTCTCTGGCGGCCAGTGCAACGCCCTGGGCATGATTGCCTGCAGACGCGGCAATGATGCCTTTTTGTTTTTCAGCATCCGTCAGTTGAGCCAGCTTGTTATAGGCTCCACGTATTTTAAAAGAGAATACAGGCTGGAGGTCTTCCCGCTTAAGAAGAACCTTATTATTCAAGCGCTGACTCAGGAAGCGAGCCTCATGGACCGGTGTCTCGATGGCAACATCGTACACCCTGGCTTCCAGTATTTTACGAATATAACTGTTTGGCATGCTGTCCTGCTGATGATGTCGGTTAGCTTTATTGGTTTCAGGCAGTCACAGTAGTTTACAGGAAAGCGGCTGAGGATGGCACATCCCATACGCTCTGAAATGATGTAATATAACGCGGTATTTTTACCGCCTGACCAACAGCCCCAGTCAACAGGAATCATCATGAATCAGGATCAGTTGAAAAAAGCCACCGCTGACGCTGCGCTCCAATATATTCTGCCCCATCTTGAGAAGGACATGGTGATCGGCATTGGTACCGGCTCAACCGCCCGCTTTTTTATCGATGCCCTTGCTGAATATAAAGATGAGTTTGATGGTTGCGTATCCAGCTCCGAAGCTTCCACTGAACAGCTGAAATCCCACGGTATTCCGGTTTACGACCTCAACTCCATCGCCGACCTGCGTTTTTATATCGATGGTGCCGACGAAGCCAATGAGCATCTTCACCTGATCAAAGGCGGTGGCGCGGCTCTGACTCGAGAGAAGATTATCGCCGCTGTTGCCCAGGAGTTCATTTGTATCGCGGATGAAAGCAAGGCGGTAGGTGTACTGGGTGAATTTCCGCTGCCTGTGGAGGTGATTCCGATGGCTCGTAGTCACGTTGGTCGTGAAATCGTTAAACTGGGTGGCGATCCGGCCTATCGTGAAGGTGTTATCACCGATAATGGCAACGTGATTCTGGATGTGTGGAATATGAAGATTCTTAACCCGGTAGAGCTGGAACGTCAGTTGAATAGCATTGTCGGTGTCGTCACGAATGGTCTTTTTGCTGGCAGACCTGCTGATGTGCTGCTGATTGGTACTTCTGAGGGAGTTAAAACGATCAGAACAAAATGACAAGATGAGGTCACCTGAGTTAGAACATGGTTTGCTCTGACTCAGGAACCACTGAATATAAAGCTCAGAGCGACCACATCAAGAGTGATGGCTAACGCGAGACAAGCGGCTTTTTGAAATGGTGAATTTTTCTTATCCGTCGGCATATCCATTCCCCTAATTTTGTTAAACGTACTAATAACTATAGAGAACCGAAGACACTTAAACCCAACTCTTTAGCACTTATTTCACGCATTCCAAACAACCTATTGATTTTAATATAACTTTTCATCCTGCTTTTGTTACTTGGCCTTTGCTCGAGCTTGCTCAACTGAACACTGAACAACCAGTCAACATCAATAACCTTATGTTTTCTCTATTTTTCTTCAAAAAACATTTCATATCACTGGAATGCCTGTAAAAAATCTTTAATATGACTAGGGCTTGGATTTGTTGATGTTTTGCTGAGTGACCAAGACTCTCAACGGCACATCAACAGACCCGAATAACAACAATAACGAGTGACTGACATGCTGAAACCATTCAATAAGACCTTTAATAAGAGCGTGGCGGTCTTGACTGCTGCTATTGCCCTGAGCAGTGCGTCAATGGCATCCGCTGCTGACACCATCAAAATTGCCCTGGCAGGCCCGGTTACCGGTCCGGTAGCTCAGTATGGCGATATGCAATTCGTCGGCGCTAAAATGGCTATTGAGCAAATCAACAAGGCCGGTGGTATCAATGGCAAGAGCCTTGAAGCGGTTGTCTATGATGACGCTTGTGACCCAAAGCAGGCCGTTGCCGTGGCCAACAAAATCGTCAATGACGATATCCGTTTTGTGGTAGGCCACCTGTGCTCATCTTCCACTCAGCCAGCGTCCGACATCTACGAAGATGAAGGCGTTCTGATGATCACTGCCGCCTCTACCAGCCCGGATATCACCACCCGCGGTTATCAACTGATATTCAGAACCATCGGTCTGGACAGCATGCAGGGACCAACCGCTGCTGGCTATATCACCAACGCCATCAAACCCACCAAGATGGCCATCATCCATGACAAGCAACAGTATGGTGAAGGTCTGGCTTCCAGTGTTCGTGACGGCGTGACCGCTGCCGGTATCGACGTAGCTCTGTACGAAGGCGTAACCGCTGGCGATAAAGACTTCTCTGCCCTGATTGCCAAGCTGAAAAAAGAAGGTGTGGACTTTGTTTACTACGGGGGTTATCACCCAGAGCTCGGCCTGATTCTGCGTCAAAGTGCTGAAAAAGGTCTTGATGTGAAATTTATGGGACCAGAAGGTGTGGGCAACAAAGACATTTCCGCCATCGCCGGAAAAGCCTCCGAAGGCCTGCTGGTCACTCTGCCAAAGAGTTTCGATCAGGATCCTGCCAACGCTCGTTTGGTTGAAGCATTCAAAGCCAAAGAAGAAGACCCAACCGGTCCTTTCGTATTCCCGGCTTATTCTGCAGTACAGGTTATGGCTGATGGCATGACTCTGGCTTCCAGCGAAGACCCGGAAAAAGTAGCCGCTACCCTGCGCGCCAACAACTTCAAGACACCTACTGGTGAACTTGGCTTTGATGGCAAAGGCGACCTGAAAGACTTCAGTTTTGTGGTTTATGAGTGGCATGCAGATGGCACCAAGACTGCGCTGACTAACTAATAATATCTATCCTCCACCGATGGTGGAGGATTTCACTTAGACTCATCTCTCTTAATACTGCCTTCTCGCCTCTAAGATCTCATTTCTCTTTTTACCAGTTCTTATCGTAACCAATACAGGGTTTGATATAATCCGCGCCAGCGAAGACCTATACCCATTGGATTTCAAGATGCTACTAGCCGGCAAGAGAGCGAAGCCTTTAGGCCCTCGGGTCCCGTGAGCTTACAGATAGTATGTGATCGGGGTGAGCGAACGCTGACAACAACGTAGCAACTTGAAAGGCGATGGGTATATATTCAAATGACTTAGCTTCAGGCAAATACAATGATCGTTCTTGAGCCAGACCTACTGAATTCTTATTACTCCAGGCATCTTGACTGGTATCCAGCGATCAAAAAACCTGCAACACCAGCAAAATTCATTGCCGGTCTGGCAGATATCACAAACTTGTTCGACCTGGTTCTTTTAGACTCTTACGGCGTACTTTGCCGTGGAAATACACCGATTGAAGACGCACCTGAAGCCATTCAATTACTGCGTGCACGTAATATCCCGTTCTGTGTTGTTTCAAACGACACCATGACCAATAAAAGCACTGCTGCAGAAAAATACAAAAGTCGTGGCTTTGACTTTACCAGCCATGAGGTGCTGACCAGTCTGGATATTACTGAAGCGTTTCTGCAAAAGAACCCTGTCTCCAGTAACGTGGGCGTTATAGCGCCGATGGAGCACCCATCTAATGCACTACTAAAAGACAGCGCTCGCTTAAACCATCTGATGGGTCATATCCCAGACAATGTTGATACATTGCTGTTTATAACGGGTACCGGCTGGACCAGTGAGATGCAGGAAGGTCTGGTGAACTCTGCAAAAGGTCGTCAGTTCGAATTACTGGTGGGCAACCCCGATATTGGCGCTCCCTACGGAGACAAAGTTCTGGCCACGCCGGGCTACTTTTTAATGGATTTTGTTGAGCGGACCCATCAAGTTGCCAAGCCAGTACTCTTTGGAAAACCTGATCAGGCTATTTTCTCAGATGTATTCAAAAGCCATGGTATCTCTGCCCCATCAAGAGTATTGATGGTTGGCGATACGCTGTACACAGACATTTTGGGTGGAAATGCAATGGGCTTTAAGACTTTACTGCTTCAATGTGGAGTGTACTCAGGTCAAAATATCGAGCAGTTAATTACTGAAACCGGGATACAACCAGACTTTATTGCGCCGCACTTATAATACCAGTTCCTTCTGAAATCAGGCTCTCAGTTGAGCCTGTTGGGGTAACCCATTTTCAGTACATTATCTGCCGAGAATAAGGACGATGCACCATCAGCAGAAAAGAAGTCACTGGATGGACTTTCAGCCCCTTCATGATCTTTATAAACTTCGTTCAATGCCTGAGGCGGTACACTAACATCTCGCTCATTCATTTTTGTAAACATGACGCCTGTATTATTCTCTGGGGCCAGTAAACGACACCGACTTTCTATATGACCAGCAGACGTCATGTGATAAAGGTTTTGTCTCGTTACACCTTTCACGCCAATGTCGTCAGGCATATTCGAAAAGGCCTGTGTTGGAAACACAGCTTCCGGTGCATAAACCTATTTTGGAGCTGTATGGTCAGCGACTTCAGGCTCTGGAGTAACTCCATGATTGACAGGCATAGCCTTTAAATCACCTTCTTCATCTGATACGCCAGACTCTGATGAGTAACCTCCTTCACTATCATCATCGGAATCTCCTCCGAGATCAGAGAGATTGCCAACATCTGAAACATCGCTTGCAATCGATCCCTCTCCAGAAGCATAGCCATCATCAGCTGAAAGCTGCCTTACAGGAACAGCAACAGAAGATAAAAACTTATCCTTAAATTCAAACGCGGGGTCCATTAGAGCAATCAGATCCGGAGGAAGAACTTCATTAATTAAACCACCATGTTCCTGAAGCTGTTTAGCTGCAATATTGCCGACCTGACTGACGAACTTCTTCTTGATAGCAACCTGCTCAATGCCTTTATAAATACAACCATCAGGACTGTTCTGGCTATTTTCATAGTACTGCAATAACCTCTCTAACTTCTCCTGCTCTTCCGATAAAGGCAGAATCATAGCCTGTTTATAAGGCTCATCCTTCTCAGGCTCCGCGATTCTTGCCTTTATAAAGTCAATAATGCCATTAAAATCCCCGGTATCACGACCAATCTTCTGAAGCACTGACACCGCTTTTTCAGGTTCAGCAGTCGCTAATAAGGCCAATATTTTCAGGGCACTCACTCTTTGAGAGGATATTCCTTCAATACGGGCATTTTGCAGCATGGTATAAATGACTTGCTCAGAGACAAGGCGTAGTGACCGGTTAGCCGATGGTACATGCCCATGCCTCATATCCATAAACACGGTTTGCTTCCAGCTCTCAATACGCTTCAGTCTCTCAGCTTCACTGACATCCTGTTTATCATCAGTCTTACTGATTCCCTGTAACGCGCCCTCGTTACTTTGTTTATGAATCGATACCGGCCATGGGAAAATACTGTCAACGAATGTCAGGAAGTTGAATTTACCCAGCAGTCCCTCTTCCCCAGGCTCCAATCTTGAGAAACCCGTAAACGGTATTTTGATTTTGATGGTAGGAATGAAAAACGAGAAGAAGAAGTTTGCTGCTTTCGCAAAAAAATTTAGCACTTTGTTGCCGCGCTTTTCATTAAACAATTTTGCCTTCAGCTTAAGAACATGCCCTTCTCTTAGTTTGAAAACTCCGGGGATACAGGCCTTAATCGTATTTTTTATCATAGCGTGGCAAAGCGGCTGGAAGAATGGCCGGTCACAGTCAATCTTCAGAGCACCCGTATTATCGAGATATCCCACACCATTCTTCACGGTAAAACCTGCTTCTACCCGGACATCACCCACCAGCCAGTGGATTAATTTACTTTGCCTGGTCGGGTCAAAAATAAAGCAGATGTCTGCATGACCATTTCTTTCATTATCCAGCTTAAGCGTCCCCTGAATCAACTTGACAATACCATCACTGGATACGTCCAGATTTACTTCCCTGGGAGCGTGGATATTCATATCCATATACCCGGTTGGGTAATGCTTTTGAACATTAAAATCTGCTTCAATATCAGAAATGTCAAAATTAATGGCAGCTGTTGATTGATCGTAAGCCCAATAATCCTTAAAGCCTCCTTTAATCTTTCCAGCTGTCATATGAACCTTGTTTGGAAAGAACTCTTTAAACAACGTAGAAGCCAGGTTTTCTGTGGTTAAAGAACCAGCAGCAGCCAGTATAGCGGCCTTTCTGAGTTTACTGTTTTCCGGTAATTGGTAATCCAGTGATACATCACTGGCACTGATCTCCAGACTATCATCCGGAGTAGGCTGGTTTGGCATTTCAAAGCTCAGCTTATCCACCCGGATAGAGCCATCAGCCATAACCTTCAGCTTTGCTTTGATGTCTTTAAAGCAGTCTCCATCAATTATCAGGCGATCAACATACATGCCTTCTTCAACCTTTCCACCCAGTGCCTTATACAGTTCGACTTTCTGAATTAAAAAACACAGAACTTTTGGCAGCTCTTTCGGGATACAGGTCTTTTTACCAATAGAGACGACACCTTCTGTCATCTTTTCAAAATCAAACGTCTCAGGAATGGCTTGAGCAACCTTTTCCGCAAGCTTGCTTACATCCATCTGATCGACTTTTCGAGCAGCATTCGACAGTGCCACTTTTCTGATTTCCTCATGAATGACCGGTGCTGCAGCATCAATCATTTGATCCGCATGAGAAGATAGCTCGGCTACCATTGCTTCACGATTCTGTTTACTCCAGTCAGAGAGCGATTGGACAACCTGATGGCTGACTTCCTTCATCAACGGTTTAACCAGAGGCTTAATCATCAGTTTAATACCAAGACGAACAGACTCAACATCGCCACCAATCTTTTCAGCAATCTCTGCAGCAGCCGCACTGGTCACCAACTTAGTCACCGTTTTCTCAAGGCTGCTCACCAGAGGGTTGATCAGCTGCTTCACATTTTCATCGTTCTTTTGCCAATCCAGTGCAATATCGAGAGCTTCTGTCTGAGCCTGCCTCAGCGTATTTTTCATTTGCTCTTTAATGCCGGGAACCACTTCTTCCCAGATTTCATCCTGATGTTTACCAATCCAACTTCCGCCCTTGGCACACACATGAGCCATGGCATTTTTTGCAAACTGCTGCAACAGAGGGATAGGCAAACTCGGGCTGTCTCCAGCAAGCTCACCAACCTTACTGTCCACGCTGGCGAAGCTTTTCTTTATCGCATTATCAATCGCCGCTGATAGCTTTCTTCCTGATTTTTTAACATTGAAGCCTTTATCTTTTTTGCCATCTTCATTTTCATCGGGGGTGAGGCCATTGACGATGGCTCCTCGAATTTCTGACAGAGCTTCTTTGCTCGATAGGTAGGCAACCAGACTATCCGTATTCTCATTTATTAACGTATCCAGATGCTGGGACACATTATTTTCAACATGTAATCTAATGGCTTCCGTTACTTTTTTACGGTTAGCATCCTCAGGGCCTGCTGTTTTCTCAACACCTTTGAATACAGCAACATTCACCAACCTGTTCGCAATAGTCTGCGCATGCCGTTTAACAGCAGGAACGACTGCAGGCTTATTTTTCGCAATAAGTCTGGCGACCTTACGAGTCAGCTTTGTCACACCGTTGGCAAATTGCTGAATCAGCTCATTCTTATACTTGCTGAAGATCTCATTATTTACGTTCTGAGCTGCTGGCGCTTTTTCTGAAGCCTGTTTCGCCTTCTCGGATTCTGCTTTTGCAAATGCTTCCGAGTGGTTCTTTCTGGCATCAGCTACCAGACGATCTGCTAATCCCTGAACACCCGCCTTCTCTTGAGGGGCTATTCCCGAATCTTTCTGAAAGGCTTTAAATTCTCTCTTTCCGTTTAAATACAATTGCTCTGATAAATCAGCAAGCTGTTTGAGCTCCTGTAACCTTTTGCTTGCCTCAACATCATGCCGGTCACCAGCAACGCTGCAAATAGGGCGAGGCTTTTGTTTTGCTTCCAGATAATTTTTCTTGTGCAGGTCAGCCACACTTTGAAGCTGTCTTAATTCTTCCTGCTTGTGAACATGCCTTTTCTGCAGCTCCGCAGACGATTGCAATGTCTTCAGGCGATCTCTGGTCACAGTCAATAACTCATGCTCAGATGCTACGACCAACCTTTCAATGTATTCCTGTGCCTCACTACTTCTGGAATCAACATCATCTGCCCACTGAACCAGGCTATTCAATTGAATGTCTACAGCCTCACCAAACACCTTATGAACATTATCACTGATGAATGGAGAAATTCTTGCAATATCTACGGCTCGAGGGGTTTGACCGGTCGCATCCGACAACAGTTTATGGGCAATAAAATCAGTCACCATTGGTCGCAGAGCAGGTTCCATTCTGGCAACCAAACGAGCTCTGTTCTCCTGCTGATTAAGCCATTTCACCGATTCTTTTAGTGCCTTTTTGTGAAGTACCATCAATTCCTGAACCACAGCTTTACGCACAGGAACCTGGAAGTCTTTAAACCATTTATCATCAATATCGGGGGCTATTCGATTTAATAATCTTGTCCCCTTCTCACACTCTTTACTCAAGACATCCAAAATGACCGTTTCAATAGCATTGGCTACCAGAGGGTGAGATAAAAATTGATTATCGAGTTTGAGCTTACTTAATTCATTGGCTTTATCTGCAGCAAAGCCCGCTAAGCCTATATCGACGTTCTCATTAAGCACCGGCTTTAATTGCTTTTGAAGATATGCCTCCAGTGTCAAGGGTGGCTGCTGATCTTCCTCTATTGCATCCTTTTTATCACCCAGCCCCTCTATGGTTTTTCTGACAAGACCTTCAGGACTCAGTTGCTCTTCTACAAACCCAGCAGTTTGATCCAGAAGGCTGCCTGCAAATTGATGTACCAGTAGAGGTGAAAGATGACGCTCAAAACTTTTTTCAATACACTTTACATCCTTACCATTCTTGCTCTCCACCTGACTATCAACCCATTGAGCAACCGTGGTCATCGCTTCTGACGTAACCACTTTCAAGGATGATTCCAGTACGTTCTGAATTGTTGCTCTGCTGGCTTTAAAAGCATCCAGTACATCATTTACCGACGCAGCAGCACTTTTGCCTAAAGCAACAAGTTCTGCTTGTCTGTATTGGTAAGACTCATCATGAGTTGCTGTAGCTTCTGTAGCGGCTGTCTCTTGTACCGCTTGCTCAGCTTGCTGACTATTTTCAGCAATTTCTGCTGTCGCATTTTTTATCTGTAATTTGTCTTCTGACTTAGCTGTTTGTGATTGCAACCTGCCTGCAAAGCGATTAAACCCTTGCCCATTTTGTTCACAGTCTGCGGCAGTGGCTTTTAATATTTCCAGACGTTGCTCAACGGCTTCCAACAACGGCTGTTTTGAATGATCAACTAACTTTCCAAGTTCTCCTTTTATCAAGCGCTCGGTGTTATAAGCTTTCTTTTCCTCGACATCAGTCTCATCTTGATCACGAGGGAAGTCTCCCATCCATTGGATCGCACTATTGAGCCCCATTTGCAGCAGTGAGTCCATGCCACTATCCAGAACACCCTCCAGATAGTCATCAACCTTGGACCACTCAGCATCCCCAGGGTTGTACCCATCTATATACTCAGTCAGCATCGAACTAATCTGTGCTTTTGCCAGAGGCCGGAAAGCCTGCCTCAGGTTGCTGATCAGCTGACGTGCATTATTTTCTTGCTGTGCCCACTGAGTAAAACTATTTGCTCCCTTCTGATAGACACTCCACAACTCTGCTTTAATGACATCAGCAAGCGGGTTGATGACTTTCTCTTTCTTGATTCGGTCAAGCTGATCTTCAGCCTTCGATAGCGATGGGCTCACCATTCCCTGAATAATCTGATCAATACCATTGGTGATGGTTTTGTTCGACAACAGGTCACTCGCTTGAAGAGCACTACTCAAACGATCAGCAGCATCTTTTGCGGAATCAGTCGTTATCTCTTTAAGCTTTGCGTAAGCAGCCGGTTTGAGATAATCAGCGGGCACTGTTGAAACACCAAGTCCTTTCTGACTGTCATCAGGGCTTAGTATTCTCTCGTTGTCATCCTTACCAGCTTCTCCTGTTAAGGCCGATCTTATTTTCTCTTTCAGCTCACCGGTTTTAAATCCTTTATCCAGCCACTGAAAACCAGACTCTATTGCCTCGTGAACTTTATGCAGCAATACCTTCTTCCAAATAGGTGCCATAACTCCAGAGAACTGTTTGGCTTCTTTACTTAATTGATTACTTTTTGATAATTTTCCTGTTTGATCAACATATTGAATACCAGTCTTAATCGATTCATCAATAACTGTCTCGACATTCGATGCTACGGTTTGCTCAACTTGCTTTTTATTCTTATGCATCGATTGAAAAACGGGGAAAGCTGCTGAAGTAATACCATCAGCGACAGTACTCTTCATTTCAGCAGTTAGTGCATTTGAATGCTCATGTTTGCCAGGTTGTCTGGAAAATCGCTCTGCATCCCGTTTGAAATTCTCTTTTTTGATTTGCGATGGTTTTTGGTGCTTATGAATATCCGCACTGACAGTCAAGGCTGCAGAGAGTCTTGAAAGGCCATGCTGGTGATTACGGTGCCGTTCGATATTATCACTGATGGCGTCAAGCTTTCTTTTTGCTATCTCTATAACTTTTGGTTGTGCTTTTTCAATCGTTGGACTAATTATTTCCTTATCAACATATAAACCCAGTTCATTTTCGTGCGCAGTCAACCTATCCAATAAGGACTTCGTCAAATACCCGGTCAATAGAGGCATTTTTTCAGTGAGGAGCCCTCTGACATATAACTCAACTGCAGTTTTTTGCTGGCCTTCTGCCCGAACAGCTGCAGGCAATATCTCGTTTTCACAAATCGTTCGTGTCAAAACAGGCGTCAGTGCATCACTGAGCTTTTTTGAAAAGTCAGACAGGTTCTGCTCATGAGAAAACCATTGCCTGATCAAGCCCAATACACCTTTATGGGCATGGCTCATCTCTTCTACCAACGTCTCAAGAACAGGGTGAAGGACTTCCTCAACGATCAGCTCACTCTGATCACTCAGCTTACCTGTCATCTGCTCAAACTGATTTAGTGCCAGTCCATCGATGAGCTCATCTTTAAAGCTGTCTTGATGAAGTTGAGCGCCATTCTTATCTGAGATCCTGATGGCTCCCATAGAAGAGTGTTGCTCTGAACGTTTTGGTACAAGCCTGCTTATTGAAGAGTCAAGTGTCTCACCCTTGTCTCCATGCTTAAGCTCTGGCGCACTTCTTTTATGGAGATCAATATCGTCACTCGTTGATTTAGAACATGCTTTAACACGCCTCAGCTCTTCAGGAACCGTGGGTACTTTTTTTCTTCCCGTGACGGAAGACATTTCAGAACCAGCACTTGCCATCGCTGACAATACGGCTTTCCCTGTCGCCTCTTCTATAAATTCAACCAAGGGCTCTGAGAGATCAGAAATACCCTGGTTAGGGGGTTCAAGAAGCTTCTTGCTTATAGCCTGCCGGGCTCCATCCTCGTGGTCATCAATCCAGCCTTTTATGGATTTAACAGAGCTCAGCAACCATTTAGAAAGCAGTGCTGATATGCGGGTTCGGGATTCGGCTCCCAGTGCGCCTTTTGTAGCAACGAGTATTTGTTGATTTTTATCAACAAATCCACCCGCCTCATCACGCTCAACATTTGTATGCTCAAGAAAAACCGTTTCAAGCGTGTTATCAACCAGCTCTTGAATAACAGCATCAGCTGGCTGGTCAATGCCGCTAAGAATCTTCTGCTGATTTTGTTCCACACCTGTAAATAACAAACCAACTAACTCTTGCAGGGCTTTACTTAATTGAGGTACTTCTTCTGGCAAAATCGCTGGTGAATTTGTTGCTGAAGCGCTATTTGCCGTATCTGAACTAGCTGAGGATGAAGAGGCTTGAAAATCTGCTAACTGTTCTCTAACAGTGGGCAATGCACTGGTTGCAGGCATTTCATTTGAATGAGCTTCATTTGAAGGAGCTTCAGCTTCGCGCCGTAGATGCGCATTTTGTATTTCCTGAGCACCCGTGGTAATGGCACGTTTTGCTACTGCCACTAATGCATCAAGACCTTTAGAAACATTCTCTTGCACCCATTCCTCTTTCTCAGGTAATGAAATAATAGCGGATGCAAGTTTCTGCTTGATGAGGCTAAAGGAAGAAAAATAATCAACAAGACCCGAAACACCCCTTTGAGAGCGAGAGTCACGTTCTTCACTTCTATAATCACTTCTGACATTTTCTAACAATAAATCAATATAATTTCTAACCGCTGCCTCCATTCTCCCACCAGCCAATTCAAAACTAAAAAGAGCATGACGATTTTGATATTTTTTTAGAACCGACGCTTGGAGTTCTTGTCGAAATAAACTGACCAGAGAATCAATAACCAGTTTATCTACAGGTATAAATTTCGCACTATCAATACCAGCTTGGATGCCTGTGTTTTGGTCATTTGTAATACCAGTCACTGCATCTTTAACTGTTTTTTCCAGAATATCCATAATCGCAGTGCTGAAAACTGGCTTATCCAGATACAAAGGTAAACTGTGATAAAGCAACTGCCCAAGGTCTGATATCTTTTCGCTAACGGTATCACTAATCCCTGCTGTTTTTTTCTGTATTAGTTCACTTGCAGCATATTCTAATGGATCGACAGATGAGCCTTCTTTTTTCTGCCATGCAATACCCAGAAATTCCGCAAGACTGGATTCAATAACCTCCTTAAGGGTCTCTTTATTTTCAACATTCTTCAGGCCCGACTCTGCAGCATCCAGAATAACGGGAGTTAATTCCTGATATGCGATGGCAATAGCGGTATCAACAACAATTTGCCTTTGATCTTCCGTCAAATCATGACGACTATTCAGTCGGTCGACAATATAACGAACTGGCTTTTGCAATGACTCGATTAGAATATCATTGAAAACATCTCGAGTTTTTTTGCGTAATAAATTTAATTCATAGTCATCGCCATTCTGATTTTTCGGGTCATTTACAGTAACCTCGGTTAACTTCCGAAGATTCGTAAACTCTTCAAGGATTTGCCCTACAATTTTTTCAGCGACTGATCCTAATAAGCGTTTTGTTTCAGCAGGAGCTAAGTAATCAAATGATTTTGCAACCACCTTTTCTGCTGAAGGTAAATATTTAAGAGGTGTTTTTAGCCAGTTTATAGCCCTTTCTTGAAGGCTCTGGCTTTGATTCGAAGTTTGCTGTTCGGAGGGCTGAGGTTGACTGACCAGGGCAACCTGAGTATCTAGTGCAGGAGAGACAACTTGAACATTGCGTGATAGATGATCAGCGCTTGATGATGTGCCACTAATCTGAGAAGTGTTATTTCCTGCAGGTACAGAGTTATCTGGCTGGTTACTTGAACGCCCATTCCACCAAGATTTTATAGTATTGAATGGCACTTACTCACCTCTGCAAACATCCGATTTTTAAAAGGAAAGTGCCTATGAACTCAGTAACCAGCAGGTTAGAATGGCTAACTTCCAAGCAATAATTAACTCCGCTTCATCCATTGAACCTGAGAGAGGTATTCACCCCAAAACGAGACTGCCGTTTTATTAGAATGGTATTCATCAGAAAAGTTCCCCTATCTGACCAAAAGAACAGACAGGGGCGGTAATGCAGGATAATCAGGCAGGAACGCGACGGATTTTGGCACCCAGCTGTTGCAGCTTTTCTTCGATGCACTCATAACCACGGTCAATATGATAGATTCGCTCTATCACCGTATCGCCCTCAGCAACGAGGCCAGCAATCACGAGGCTTGCAGAGGCACGAAGATCCGTAGCCATGACCGGTGCAGCATTGAGCTTCTCAACACCTTTTACGATCACTGTGTTACCTTCCACGTCCACATCCGCGCCCATACGCGTTAGTTCCTGTACGTGCATAAAGCGATTTTCGAATACGGTTTCGGTAATTCGGCCAGTACCTTCAGCGATGATGTTCAGCGCGGTAAACTGAGCCTGAATATCCGTCGGCATAGCAGGATAAGGTGCTGTTGTCAGGTTAACCGCTTTGGGGCGCTTTCCTTTCATATCCAGCTCAATCCAATCATCACCCCACTCAACGGAAGCACCAGCTTCGCGGAGCTTCAGCAAAATAGCATCCAGAATATCCGGCTGAGCATCTCTCAAACGAACACGACCGCCAGTAGCAGCAGCAGCAATCAGATAAGTACCTGCTTCGATACGATCTGGTACCACAGAGTAAGTACAGCCATTCAGTCGCTCAACGCCCTGTACACGGATAACATCCGTACCATGACCTTCGATCTTGGCACCCATGGTGATCAGGCATTCTGCCAAATCCACCACTTCAGGCTCACGGGCAGCATTTTCGATGATGGTTTCACCATCTGCCAGGGTTGCTGCCATCAGGATGTTTTCTGTCCCTGTCACAGTGACAGTATCCATAAAGATGTGAGCACCTTTCAGACGATTTTTAACTTTTGCCTTGATATAACCATCTTCGACAATAATGTCCGCACCCATGGCTTCCAGACCACGAATGTGCAGATCAACCGGACGACTGCCAATGGCACAACCGCCTGGCAGAGAAACTTCCGCCGCACCAAATTTAGCCAGCAGCGGTCCAAGCACCAGAATAGACGCACGCATGGTTTTCACCAGCTCATAGGGTGCTTTCAGTTGTTTAATGGTGCTGGCATGCACCTCAACGTTCATTTTCTCGTTGACCAGCAGTTCAACACCCATGGTGCCAAACAGCTCACACATGGTGGTGATGTCATGGAGGTGAGGCAGGTTACAAACCGTTACCGGCTCATCAGCCAACAATGTTGCTGCAAGAATAGGGAGTGCAGAGTTTTTAGCACCGGACACGCGAATTTCGCCATCAAGACGCTCGCCTCCGGTGATGATCAGTTTATCCATGGTTTCTCACTTAGTGCTGGCTATCCAGTTGTCTGGCACGCTCTGCAGTGGTTAGAGCTACCATTGACACTGCATGAATGGCACCACTGGTAATGAAAGGATTCAGATGAGAGTAGATCAGCTGCTGCCGCTTTACTGGTCTCATGGCTTCAAACTGGTCGCTGATTACGGTCAGACGAAAATCACAGCCTTCGCCCTCAACCAATACTTCTGCACCCGCAATCTCTTTTTCCAGCAGCGCCTTGACCTCTTCGGCTTGCATCGTCCAACCTCTCAGGGAATTTCATTCAGGTAAAAAAGTTACTATGCAAATGTCATATTCATTTGCATAGTAACTTAGATATAAAGTGGTTTAAGTATCCGATCATATGAAATCGAAGATTTCTGGCTTAGTGGGTAGTTACTATGCAAGGCACATCGCAGTGAGCATAGCCTTAGCTATGTGATCGAAGATGTAACGCGGCAGAGTGGCTAACCAATGAGTCAGAAAATATGATTTCGTATGATTGGGTACTTAATCAAACCGTAGAATGATACTTGACTGAGAGCGTCATGAATAGACTGAGCGCCTATTTTGCAGCGCATGTCACGCTATTAATCACATCGTGGAGACCACACACTATAGAAAGTGCATCGAGCTTGTCGGGAATATTAGCAAAACAAAGGTCTTTCTTATGTTTTTTGGCCAGCCGAGCCCAGGCCAGCATGACTGACAGCGCGGAGCTGTCAGCTTTCACGACACCGGCCAGATCAATTTCCCACCGATTCAGATCGTCTTTTAATAAAACCTTCTCACCGGCCAGAGCGATGTTGGGTGAATTATCAAAGGTGATTGAACCTGACAGTTGGAATTTGCCCGGTTCAACTCGGGTCAGCGTCATGATTTCTTTTCCGAAGCCGCGTTGCCTTCCATGATTTTAGTCCAGTTATCAATCACATACTGAACATCACCATGTTTGTTCATAGCGTCAGCAAACTGGTTACGGAACTGAATACCAATATTGATGCCATCGACAATGATGTTTCTCAGCTTCCAACGGTCATCCATGTAAACCATGGAGTAGGAAAGAGCAACAGAGGTAGTCGACGTTCTTACCGACATATCCACCGGAATCAGACGTGCCTTGCCGGCTTCATAATCTTTAAGCACTGACTCCGGAACCGCTTTTACACTTTCGATGGTTAACTGCGTATCATCGAGTTTTAACAGCGCTTTGCCATAGAAATTAATCAGGCTGGATTTAAAAACTCTGGTGAATTGGTCAAGCTGCTCAGCAGACACTCGTCGTGAATACTTCCCCATAACCCCTTTGGCAATGGAGTTAAAAGCAACCACAGGAGAGAGCTGACGATCAACTTCCGCAATAAACAGATCTACACCAACATCACCCTGCTTTTTGTAATTGCCGATATTTTTCTCAAAGGTTGCCAGCAAATCTGTGGTAATCCGCTCCACTTCCTGCTGAGGAGATTCCAATGATGCTACAGCGCTGGATGACCACAGCACTAACGCGGCATTCATTGCCATAAAGAGCGCCATAAAAGGCTTCATGTTCACCTTCATCCATTTCATACCAGGGAACTCCACTTAGTTATCCTTACCTACTGAGCCTAATAGAAACTTGCCTATCAACTCTTCCAGAATCAGCGCTGACTGAGTATCTTCAAAACGCTCACCATTCTGCAGATAAATATCATCACCGCCGATGCTGATGCTGATAAACTGCTCTCCCAGCAAGCCTGCGGTCACAATGGCTGCAGTACTGTCGATTGGTATATTATCAACTTTACTGTCAATCCCCATTACGACTTTAGCCATATAAGAGTCCTTATCCAGCTCTACTCGCTTGATCTTACCAATGGTGACACCAGCCATGGAGATTTTAGCCCGGGGCTTCAGAGAGCCGGTGTTATCAAAATAAGCAGTGAGCTCATAAGTTTCACCTGAGCCACTTGTCGTCAGACCACTGACTTTTACAGCCATAGCCACTAACGCCAACATCCCTGCCAACATAAAAGCGCCTACACTGATTTCTACTGTGCGCATCCGCATTTCCAGCTCTCCTTAAAGCTCTCCGAACATCACTGCGGTGAGAATAAAATCCAAACCCAGCACCGCAAGGGAGGAATAAACTACCGTCCTTGTTGTTGCACGACTGATACCTTCTGAAGTGGGTGTTGCATCATAACCCTGAAATACAGCGATCCAGGTCACAACAATACCAAACACCAGACTTTTCACCATGCCGTTGCCAACATCATCTATAAAGTCAACGGACTGTTGCATGCCGGTCCAAAAAGAACCTTCATATATACCCAGCCAATCAACACCCACCATGGAGCCACCAAGAATACCCACCAGATTAAAAATGGCAGCCAGCAATGGCATGGAAATAACACCAGCCCAAAATCTCGGTGCGATCACCCGCTTCAGCGGATCAACTCCGATCATCTCCATGCTGGATAACTGCTCAGTGGCTTTCATCAAACCAATTTCAGCGGTCAACGCTGAACCGGCACGGCCGGCAAACAACAGCGCCGTCACTACAGGGCCGAGCTCTCGTACAAGGCTCAGGGCTACCAGCTGCCCCACCGCACCTTCTGATCCGTAACTGACCAGAATGCTATATCCCTGAAGTGCCAGAACCATACCAATAAAAAGCCCGGATACTGTCACGATAATTAACGACAGAACCCCGACATTGTAGAGCTGACGAATCAGCAGCTCACCTTTGTTTTTGAAACTCGCTCTGGAGAAAATAGCAAGAAACAGAAAAATACCGGATCGCCCAATGGACTGAATATGGCCCAGCCCAAACTGACCCAGCTGCGCCAGCCGGTCCAGTACGTCAAACTTCATCAAACACCTCCGGTGTTAACAATTCCTTTTGGTAATCATTGGCCGGGTAATGGAAAGGCACCGGCCCATCCGGCATTCCCTGCATAAATTGGCTTACTCTTGGATCAGTGGAGTTAAGCATCTCTTCCGGGGTTCCGCGACCAATGACTTCACCATCGGCAATCAAATATAAAAGGTCAGCGATGCTGGCCGTTTCATGAAGATCGTGAGACACAATGATACTGGTTATACCCAGCGCCTGATTCAATTTACGAATCAGGCCAACCAGCACACCCATGGCGATAGGATCCTGCCCTACAAAGGGCTCATCATACATCACCATTTCAGGGTCAAGCGCAATAGCCCGCGCCAGTGCGACACGACGATTCATGCCACCGGACAGTTCACTGGGCATCAGCGACCAGGCACCACGTAAGCCAACCGCCTGAAGCTTCATGAATACAATATCGCGAATCATACTTTCAGACAGCTCAGTATGGATACGTAAAGGGAATGCCACGTTTTCGAAAACAGTGAGATCAGTAAACAGCGCACCGCTCTGGAACAACATACCCATCTTACGACGAAGGACGAATAATCGTTCTCGAGACAAACTGGCAATATCATGGCCATCCACCATGATCGAGCCTTGATCAGGCACCAGCTGTCGGCCAATCAACCTCAGCAACGTGGTTTTACCTGTACCCGACGGCCCCATAATACCGACCACTTTCCCACGGGGAATATCCAGATCGATATTATTAAATATCACTCTTGAGCCACGGTAAAAACTCAGCCCGCGGACTTCAATAAAATTATCCGTGGTCAGCGCATCGCTACTGTTATCAGTTGATTGATTAGTTGAGATGGTGTTCATCGGGTAAGCAGATCCCTGCATAAGATAAGTACAAAATCATCCAAGCCGTATATTATGACCTGTTTCACAATTTTATTGCACCCTCACTGGCGATTTGTGCAACAAAAAACGAAGATAGTACATCGACAGTTAAAGTTGCATTAAAGCCCCTGTTTTCCATAAACTCCTCTCTTTACTGTCGACACCTTGAGAAACTCCCCGGAATGAATCCTGCGATCCTCGCCATTATAGCCATCATTATTGGCTTCATACTGCTTACTCTGAGCGCTGACCGCTTTGTAGGCGGTGCCGCTGCTACGGCAAAAAACTGGGGTATTTCCCCAATGCTGATTGGCCTTACCGTGGTCTCCATCGGCACATCGGCTCCCGAAATTCTGGTATCCCTAATGGCCGCCCAGCAGGGGCTTGTGGATATTGCTGTGGGTAATGCCATTGGCTCAAACATTGCCAATATCGGTCTGGTACTAGGGTTAACGGCACTGATAGCGCCACTTCCAGTAAAAACAGCACTGGCCAGACGGGAGATCCCATGGCTGGTGTTCGTGACCCTGATTGCCGGCGCCTGCCTGTGGAACAGCTACCTGGGCTTACTGGAAAGCCTGGTACTGCTTTCGGGGCTTTTTGTGACCCTATACCTGATGGTGTACTGGCAAAAGTCACACCCGGAAGAACCTCTGGTTGAAACGGAAGAACTGGAAGAGATGCCAAAAGGTCGCGCCTACCTTGAACTGATTGGCGGGCTCGTCATGCTTTTGATTAGCGCTCAAATACTGGTTTGGGGCGCAAAAGAAATTGCGACGATTCTGGGCATCAGTGAATTGGTGATTGGCCTGACCATTGTTGCCATCGGTACAAGCCTGCCAGAACTTGCCGCGTCGGTAGCCAGTGCGATTCGCGGGCATCACGACATCGCCATTGGTAATGTTGTAGGATCAAACATATTCAACCTGCTGGCAGTACTGTCCATGCCGGGGATTGTAAGACCCGGTGCATTGAACCCATCAGTAATGGACAGGGATTATCCAGTCATGCTGGCCTTTACTCTGGTTCTGGCAGCGTTAGCCATGATTGGCAAACAACCAAAAACCCTTGGACGCTTTACCGGTGTCGCCCTGATTACTGGCTATTTGGCCTATGCAATCTGGCTTTACCTGCAAACTAATTGAGACTAGTAAGTAATGAGCTCTGACCAAACTTTTATCACTTTCATCAACAGTGGCCGTCGCACCATCGAAATAGAAAAAGACGCCATTGAAGCTATCCTGCCAAGAATTGGTGAAGACTTCAGCCGTGCCTGCAGAATCATGCTGGAATGCAGTGGTCGTGTGGTCGTGGTTGGCATGGGTAAATCCGGCCACATCGGCAACAAAATCTGTGCGACTCTGGCCAGTACCGGCACACCGGCATTTTTTGTGCATCCTGGTGAAGCCAGCCATGGTGATATGGGCATGATCACCGCAAAAGATGTTGTATTGGCCATCTCCAACTCCGGCGAAACCTCTGAAGTCGTTACACTGCTACCGTTGTTTAAACGCATGGGCGCCCCAGTCATTAGCATGACGGGAAAACCAACATCCACTCTGGCGCAAGCCGCTGAGATCAACCTCAATACAGGTGTTGATAAAGAAGCCTGCCCTCTGGATCTTGCTCCGACGTCAAGCACCACCGCCCAACTGGTAATGGGTGACGCTCTGGCCATCGCTTTGCTGGAAGCCCGCGGTTTTACCGCGGAAGACTTTGCTTTTTCCCATCCCGGTGGTGCGTTGGGTCGCAGGCTGCTACTGAAAGTTCAGGACATCATGCACTCCGGAGACCGGATTCCTGCGGTTAACAAAGGCACTGCCCTTGGCGAGGCGCTACTGGAAATGACGAGAAAAGGCCTTGGCATGACCACGGTTGTGGACGACAATCGTCAACTGGTGGGCATTTTTACCGATGGTGACCTTCGTCGTGCATTTGATCAGGGCGTTGATCCTCACAAGACTCTGATTGATGATGTGATGACGGTGCAATGCACCACCATTACTCCAGACATCCTGGCAGCCGAAGCGTTGAAAATCATGGATGACCGAAAAATCAATGCTCTGATCTGTGTTAACGAGAATCGTCAGCCGGTTGGCGCCATCAACATGCACGACATGCTGAAAGCCGGTGTCGTTTAAATAGCTATTTACGGAATCTGAATGACCTATCGTACCACCCTGATTCTCAGTGCTATCCTGCTGGCGATTCTGGCGCTGGTCTATTGGCTCGCCGATAGTCCCGCCTCTATCGTCACAAATAGCCCGACAGAAGTCATTGATCAGGACGCCGACTACTTCCTGACGGATGCCCTGATCAAAGAACATGACATTACTGGCTCATTGAAGTACCAACTGAAATCAGACAGCATTACCCATTATCCCTATAATGATCACACGCTGCTGCAGATGCCAGTGCTGAAAAATCAGGGCAACAACGGTCAGATCACGACTTCCCGCGCGGATAATGGCAAACTATTGCCCGGTGGCGATGATATTGAGCTCTGGGATAATGTGGTCGTTATTCAGGACAATACCGCCGGTCGATTCGCCACCGGAATTGCCAGTGAAAACAACCAGAGCACCGGCAGAGTTCGTATGGATACAGATTTCGTTACCATTTCTCTGAAAGAAGAAGTGGCAGATACCCATCGCCCGGTGCTGATCATTACCGATAATGGTGAAACCCGGGCAACCGGCATGACCGCTTATTTTCAGCAGGGACAAATTCACTTGAAATCGAGAGTGCGGGGGACTTATGAGCCTGAATAAAAGCCTGATCGCTGGATTGCTGTTTATTCCCGCACTGGCACTTGCTTTACCTGAAGATCGTCAACAACCCATCAATATTCGTTCGGATACTGCGGATATTGATAACAAAAAAGGCATCTCCATTTACCGGGGTGATGTGATTGTCACTCAGGGTACCACCCGCATTGTAGGCGACACAGTTACTGTATTAACCAGCGGGCAGGAAGTCACTAAAGTGACGGCTCAGGGTAAAAAGAAACGTGCCTACTACGAAGAGCTTCAAGCCAACGCTCAGGGAACGGTGCAAGCCTGGGGCTACACGATTCATTACAGCATCAAAAAAGATGAAATTGAACTGATACGCGATGCACAGCTGACCCAGCAAGGTGACACCTTTAAGGGTGATAAGATCAACTACGACTTGGCAAAACAAACGGTAAACGCCAAAGGTTCCCAGTCACAGAGTGATGGTGGCCGGGTACAGATGGTTATTCAGCCGAAACAAGCGACAACAACTAAATAATGGTTGCTGTAACCCCCTGGTTCCCATGCTTTGCGTGGGAACCCATACTTCTATACCGTTGAAAATTTAGGGGGATGCATTCCCACGCAAAGCATGGGAACGAGATGCTTGTTTTTTTTTGCGACAACCTCCAATAGTTGTTGCACCCTAATTTAATTACTTGATTTGCAGATGAGCGGATGGCAACCCTAAAGGCAGAACATCTCAGTAAGAGCTACAAGGGCAGAAGCGTTGTCAAAGACGTTTCTCTGGAAGTGAATAACGGGCAAATTGTTGGTCTGCTAGGCCCTAATGGTGCCGGAAAAACCACCTGCTTCTATATGATTGTTGGTCTGGTCAAAGCTGACGGCGGTATCGTAAGCATCGATACTCAAGACCTGACCTTTCAGGCCATGCATCATCGCGCCCGCGCAGGCATTGGTTACCTGCCTCAGGAAGCCTCAATATTTCGGCGTTTAAGCGTCAAAGATAATATTCTTGCGATACTGGAAACCCGGAAAGATCTCAACAAAAAGCAGCGCATTGCCAAAATGGAATCCCTGCTGGAAGAGTTCAATATCGGTCATATAAAAGACAGTGCTGGTATGGCTCTGTCTGGTGGCGAGAGAAGACGAGCAGAGATTGCCCGGGCACTGGCAACCGACCCTACATTCATCCTGCTGGATGAACCCTTTGCCGGTGTTGACCCCATTTCTGTCGGTGATATCAAATCGATTATTCGTCACTTGCAGAACCGGGGAATCGGCGTGCTGATCACTGATCACAACGTCCGGGAAACTCTGGATATCTGCGAAAAGGCTTATATCGTCAGCGAAGGTCACATCATTGCTGAGGGTGATAGTCATACCGTACTGGCCAATCAAAAGGTTCGTGACGTCTATCTTGGGCATCAATTCAGCTTGTAACGGCTTAATAGAAAGGCTGGTTAAACCAGCCTTTCTATTAATGTCACACAAACAAAATCAAGTGCAGAACCATACCAACCACAAATGCACCAACCATCGGCACCGCTGTTCTTTTCACCACTTCAAAGGGTGAGATCTTCGCAATACCCGCACAGGCAATCACGACAGCAGCAATCGGCGACATTGAACGCCCCATGGATGCAGCAAAGTTCATTGGCAGCAACATGGCAACCGCTGGAACCCCAAAGGTCTTCGCCACATCTGGAGCCAGCGTGGCAAACGACAGAAATGCGGCATTACCAGAGCCCATCATAATGGCGGCAACTGCAATCAGCATTGCCATAAAGACGGTCATACCACCAGCACCAATGCCAAGACCCTGAGCAGAGCCCAACAGGGAATCAATAGCGCCAATGTGCTTTAAGCCAGTGGCAAACACTTCAGCACCGATAATCAATCCGACAACAGGACCAAACACTGCACCCATTCCGTTCAGGAAGCTATCAAAACCATCCAAAGATTCTTTGATCTTGCGGGAACGAATCAGCTCACACAGCATGCCGGCAAACACACTGATCAACATGGCCACCACCAAGTTCATTTTAATGGATGTCACCATCATCTTGGAGAACGTAAGCAACAGGAAAAATGGAATCATTGGCAGCAATGCATAAAAAGCAGGCGCTTTTGGCTTGTCGTCATCGGATTTTTCGATGCCTTCACCAACATGCTCTGCTGCAACATAACCGTCTTTCAGATCGCAGCGACGTTGCCATACAAAATGCAGCCCTGCCGCTACCAACGCCATAGGGACGGTAACCCAAGCCTGATAGTTCAGAAAATACTCAGTAATCTCAATGCCAGACTGGCTGGCCGCAAAGTTTGCGTTAACCTGAGTCACACCAATCTCAAATGCTGCTGGAGATGCGATAACAGCAACCGCAGATGCAGGGCTCAAACCAATGTTTCTTAACACCGGATAGAGCGTCACCATCAATAGAAGACCAAGGCCTGTAGCGGAAGTAACAAACATCTGAAGTACGACACTGAGCAGATAACAAAGTGCCAGAACGGTATACGGTGACTTGAATTTACTGATGGGTTTTACAGCAAGACGAACCAGTGATTCAGAAGCGCCAATATGCGACATATAACTGGCAAAGCCACCACAAGCCATAATGGTTAAACCCAGACCCGCCATACGGTTTTTAAACACCGCATTCATCAGTTCAAACAGATCAAACGGCATAAAGCCGGTGGCCTTGGCTTCGGGCAGAATGCTCTGCTCCCCCATCAACGCAGCAGCACTCAGCAATACCAGGCCGGCAATGGCCAGTGATGCTGAAGCACTGTAATTTTTAACAATGCCATAAATAACCAGCGCAACGACTGGGATAACAATTAGAAAATCCACAAAATAACCCAATGCTTTTTACAGCCGCGTAGGATATTTTTTGTACAGCGATTTGTAATTGACCAATGTCAAACAAACCTCAGTTCATTTTTTAATCAGTGCAAATAATCAAACATAAGGTTAATGCCGTTTGTTATGACTGCTGTCAGACAATCTTTCGACCCCATGCTTTTTTCAATAGCTACTCTATGGTTATAATCAGGCTCACATGGAGAGTGCTCGCAATAGCATCCGTGCAAATACCTATTTTGAAATGACGAGCCCCTGTCTGAAACTTCATGGCCGTAGACAGGTAAACTCACCGGCACGGACAACGAAGTAAAGGTATACGGTTACCGATGAAGCCTTCTTTACAGCTCAAGATGGGGCAGCAGCTGGCCATGACGCCACAGCTGCAACAGGCGATACGTCTGCTTCAGCTTTCTACACTTGACCTTCAACAGGAAATTCAGGAAGCCCTTGAGTCAAACCCAATGCTGGAGCCCGATGAAGCTCAGTCCGATGAGCCTGCTACCAGCAATGACGGCGAAAATGATGGCAAAGAAAATCTGGTAGACCTAAGCGAAGACAACGCCGAGGCAGAGCCTCAGGAAATGACTGAATGGTCAGACAGCATTCCCAATGACCTTCCCGTTGATTCAGCCTGGGATGATGTTTACTCCAGCCTACCAGCCAGTAACCGAGATGATGATTATGATCCGCTGGCAAAATCCAGCTCCACCGAATCCCTTCAGGATCATCTCGAATGGCAGCTTGATCTGACGCCCATGGGCGACAGAGACCGTTTAATCGGCCTGGCCATTATTGAAGGCATCAACCCCGACGGTTATTTGACCTGTTCACTGGATGAAATCTATCTTTCCCTGCAAAGCCAACTGGAAGAATTAGAGATTGAAGAGATCAAAGTTCTTCAGCACCGAATTCAACAGTTTGATCCGGTAGGTTGTGGCAGCCTCGATCTACAGGAATGCCTGCTAGTACAACTGCTACAACTGCCGCCCTCAACGCCACACTTTGATAACGCTCGTAAATTATTGTCCGATCATCTTGATGCGCTTGGTACGCGGGACTACGCAAAAATTATGCGTCGATCCAAAATGAAAGAAGATCAACTGCGCAACGCCCTGGCACTGATACAAAGTTTCAACCCAAAGCCCGGTAGCAGTATTGACCAATCGGAAGCGGAATACGTTGTGCCGGATATCTCTGTCCGCAAGATTAAAGATCGTTGGACGATTGAGTTGAATTCCGATGCACTACCCAGAATACGCATCAACAACAGTTATGCGTCCATGGTGCAACGAGCCAACAACAGTCGCGACAATGTTTTTATGAAAAGTCACCTGCAGGAGGCTCGCTGGTTTCTGAAAAACCTGCAGAGCCGTAATGAGACTTTAATGAAAGTCGCCAGCCAGATTGTCGCTTATCAGCAGGCGTTTCTGGAGCAGGGTGATGAAGCCATGAAACCATTGGTACTGGCCGACGTCGCAGAAGCAGTCGGCATGCACGAATCCACCATCTCCCGGGTGACCACTCAGAAATACATGCATACGCCCCGGGGTGTCTATGAGCTGAAGTATTTCTTTTCCAGCCATGTCAGCACAGCTGAAGGCGGCGAGTGTTCTTCAACGGCAATTCGCGCTCATATTCGAAAGCTGATCGCCGAAGAGAACCCCAGAAAACCCCTTAGCGATAATAAGATTGCAGCCATTCTGGGAGCACAAGGCATTAAGGTAGCCCGGCGCACAATCGCCAAATACAGGGAATCCATGAATTTCCCACCATCCAATGAGCGCAAACAGTTGGTATAAGTCAACAAACATTTTTTTGCTCTGAAGCATTCCAAGGTGGGATGACAGTGGTAGAATCGAAGTTAGCCAGTACGAAGCATCCCGCGCACTGGTCAACATGGTTAACATGTTAGCTTTTTTATAACAGGGATCAGGAGAGCGTCACACGGCTACTCCTTCATCCTAACCCCTTGTTTTATAAGTCAATTGATATGCCGAAAGTCATAGATTGAGGCGTAAAAACACAATTCACCACAAGCCTGTGTCATGTGGCGCAAGTGTCATTTCAACTATCCAATACATCAATCGCAGACCTCAAGTTGCTTGGTGCCAGGTGTGCATATCTTAGTGTCGTCTTTAAGTCTCTGTGTCCTGCTAACTTAGCGACAACCTGAAGTTGTATCCCACGTTGTACCAGTCGTGAACAGAAGGTGTGTCTCAAGGCATGGAATACAAATTGTGGATCATCCATCATGCCCATGTGCTTACGTCCTTTGTTCCAATACTTCTGAATGGTACTGTCAGGCCACCCCTTGAACACCACACCTTTTTCCTGCGTGTATCGTTTCAGGATCTCAGTGACTCGCTTGGTCATGGGAACGTCCCTTGGCTTTCGAGTCTTAGTGATATTACCTGGTAGCTGGATCAGGTTTTCCTCAAAGTTGCAGTCCTTATCAGTGATCTTTTTCAGTTCACCTTTTCTCAGACCTGTATCAACTGCAACCGTGACCATATCCGCCAGATCGTGACAACCAATGAACCGGAAGTAAGCAATTAGTTCTTCTTCCTCATCTTGACTGAAGTATCTGACCCGATGTTCACCTTCTGGCTTACGTTCGATCTTGGGTTTTCGGTGAATGAATCCACGATCAAGGGCAAAGCCAAGCATCTTGGAGATCACACTTAAACGTCGATTGATTGTGTTGTCTGATAACCCTTGATCTTCAAAGACCTGGATCATTGCATCTATGGTTGTCTCATCTACGTCTTTAGGTGCTACGGTTTCGCCAATAGTTCTAAGGACAATGCGAGCATGAGATTTCAGTTCTTTTTCACCACCACTGTTTTTCCAGTAGCGGTCATAGGTGAGATTGTAGAGTTGTTCTAAAGTGTATGGAGTCCCTTGCTTCCCTGCTCCTGGCTTTGCACTTGGAATGGTTTCATTGTTTTCCAGTGCTGCTCTCACTTTAAGTTCGTATGCTTTTGCTTCTGCTTCCGTCTTAAAGCTGACTCTCAGTCGTCTGTCTGGTAGTCGCTTATCGTTGACGGTCATTAAGTAACTGTTCCCTCTCTTAGCGATTGGCATAAACTTCTCCCTGTGTTTTGTTATTTAGATTTAACTTAGCGCAACTCCTACAAACAAAATGATTAAGCACAAAATGAATATACTGTAAGGATCGAACATATAGGTTTCCTCCTATCGTTACTGACTGATTATTCGTCGAGTATCTTTTTTGTTTTCTCAAAGAATCGCTTACCTTTAGCGGAGAGGTAGACTAACAACCGTCTACGCTCCATAGGATCTCTTTCAGTTTTCAATAAACCTAAACCTGCTTCATGGTTCCGGTCTATTTCTCCCAGTTTCCCAACATTTCTACTGATCGCAGCCTGACTTATCCCTGACAACTTCTCTAATTCGGTCATGGAGATCCCTTCGTTTTCAGCAACAAGGAAATAAATCATCATTGCCTGGGAAGGAATCCCATCGTAAACCGTCCAGAATAAATCTATTACTTCGATGTATTTATTCTTCTTGGAAAAGTTCATCTCTATGTTTCTCCCTTATTGCGTCCCGTTTTCGTTTCGCTAGTTTTTCATTGCTAACGTACATCTGAATTGAGCCAATACGCACATGCGACGTTATATCGCTGTCTCGATATGCTTCAAAGAACTTTTCTTCAGGCAGCACATCATTACGCTTAACTACGGAAACCTGGTAGCCGCAAAAGTTATCAATATGGCAGAGTTCTGTATCCATGTAAGTCTCACTCTTTATTGTTGTTAATCGCCAAGGCTTTGTATGCCTAATTGAGTGCTTATGACTTATCGGATAGTTAAAATCATAAGCTAAATTTCTTGGATCTACAAGGTCAACCTCCTTATGGGTTAGTTTTGCAATGCTCCCTTGCATATATGTCATTCCGTTGTCCTTACATAGTGTAAGCTCATTTACTGTATAAATAAACAGTACTTTCTTGAGGGTATAGCTACCGCAATGGCTTCCATTTTTCCGGCTCCCCTCTCGGCTCTCAGCCTGTTCATTTTTTAAACAGTTCGTGTGGATAAAGGTTTTTACTTTACTTCCCACGCTGCTTTCCTTAAAGCCTACTACAGTACTTACCCACGGAGCCAGCAGACAAAGCTGGGGAGATACTGTGGATAAATTGTGGGTAATACCTATTGTTGGTAGTCGCTTACCTCCTGTTATTCGTATTGTTCGCTATGCGAGATTTTCAAGTAAATGAGTGACGATCAAAAATAAAAATGTTTTTTTTTAGCGCAACCTTAATTGCACCAAATCTGAGCGAATTTCAGTCAGATCCTGGTTCATTTCTGTCAGTTCTCTCTCAGTGTCGTCTTCAGCTATCACCAGAAGTTGCTGCAATCGACTACTCAGGTCGTCTATCTTATCCAATAATGATTCAGTAGCTTCCTGATTACCCTTTGAGACTTCTTCAATTTTCTGAAGTGCCTGGTAGAGAGCATCTTGTGGTTTTCCTTCCAGACAATACTTAGCAGTTTCTTCTGGTGAGAGATTGTTTCTCAAGGCTTCGTTAAGCATTGTCATAGTCCTCTGGATCTTCGTTGATAATGACTTCCTGTAGCTCACTTGCCAGTTCATACAGACCACTGTCAGTCAGTTCTGTGAGTAGTGAGTAATGGTTCATCTTCTGGTTCCTTCCGTTGGTTGGCTTTTGGTTACTTCACTCATGGACACTCAAACGAATGCCCATTGGTGAAATAACTTCAAACTCTCATACCCATAACGATGAACTTCGCACCGTCGCTATATTCACCGTAAACACCAGTACCGTCGTTTTTCACAGTGAATGTAAAAGGAGTCTTTCGAGATAGTGCCGAGTCCATGTAATTCTTTTGGAGACAGGAGCCAGTACCGTTAGTTAAGAAGTCATACCGCCATATTGATTTTTTACTGCCAGTGTCTTCAGTTGGTTGAACATTAATTTCTTCATGCTCAACACCTTCAGATCCCCAGTTATTGTTGATAATCCGTTCAACCTCTGGAAATTTCGCATCGAGATCCACTGGTTCTAATGTCTTTGGACAGTAAAAGCCATTTTCTTTATCTGTTTTGATCCAGCGCAGTCTATGACCGTCTGAAGCATACATAGCGCCTTCTTTCACATGGACATAATTCAGATAAAATCGAACATCATTTTTAGCGACTGCTTTAGCTACCCACTGTTCACCAGTCATATTAGTTCTAGTCGCAGTTGGAGCGAAAAACAGATAAAGCCGATCCAGTTCTAACTCGGTAGGAGTCTCACCGATTCGCATTGATTTAATTACTTCAAATGCTTCAGTCTTTTTAAATGGAGTTGTAGCGTGCATAGTGCATCCTCTCTTTTGGTTTTCTTCCTGTTGGTTTACTCGTAGGCACTCAAAGGAATACCTACTGATAAACCTTTATTTATTCTTCACAGGCTTCTGCTAGTTCTCTCTCGGTAGCTATTGGACTGCTCCAGGTGAAGCAATCAATATCCTGTAATTCTTCAATGTCCACACCTTCAGTTAATTCGGTGGTCGTACAATTAACTACCCGCCCACCATCTACGCAGTACCAGTAATTCCCAGAATCATCTTCAGCTACAAAAACCTCGCAAGGTGTTTTGCCGCTTCCATAAGTCGCTTCTACTGTGTAAGTGCCGATGATTTCCATTTATTGCTCTCCCTGTTTAGTTAATGGTTAAACTTTCTTTACCCTTGCATCAGTGCAAAAAATCTCTACTGATTCAGTTTTAAAACTCCACCCGCTAGGATGAGTTGAAGTAAGGTGTTTAGTGGTTTCAGTTTTTAAACCTACGTACTTGTAGCGAGTGCCTGAAAGAGAAATAAATTCATCGCCTATTTCTAATTCAGTGATAACCGTGTCCAGGTCATCAGGTGTTAAAGGGTTTGGCTTTCTCATTTTCTTATATCCTCTCTTTTGGTTTATCTTGCTGGTTTACTCGGAGCCACTACGGTTAGTAATGACTCCTGATAAAACAACATCGGTATAGATTGCCTTTTGGCATAGCTGAAGATCTAAAAGATTACTTCAGGGTTTTATAGTCATCTCCCCAGTGGTCCACCAGTGCAATATATTCCTTTTCCGTGGTGGCTCTCCCTGCTACCTTGAAACCACGTTCTATAAGGTAATTGATAGCTTGCTGGAAAACGTCACCTACTGCGTAGTCATAGGAGAGATAAACCGATTGCTTTTTTTCTGTCACATAGTCATCGGTGAGTTTTACTCTGGCGCCTCTATGATTAGTGCAAGATACAAATTTAATCTTGATTGCTCTAAAGTTGGGTAATGTATATAAGTCCATTTTGTGTTCCTCTTAGTTATTATTCACTTTGTAATACTATGACTTATCGTATAGTTAAAGTCAAACTTTAATATGAACTAATAGCCAGCCCATTGTAAAAGATCATTAACAGTAGAAAACCTTTCGACTTTATCCACGGTAATAACTACCAGTGTCTCCCCGTCGAAGTAGCTATAGTTTCCCCAGTCGTGAGACTTGCAAAAAATCAGAACAAGTTTTTTATTAGCGTTCATTAGGTTTAGCTCCCTGTTTAGTTTAAACGTCTTGGTTATCTTCAGTGTTATAGGAAAATATCTGATAGTAATCTTTACAGGCGGACATTTTTATCAGTACACCAGATAGTGCAGAGGCAGGAACATAAAAATCATAGTCTGATAACCATGGTTTATTTAGATAAGCTATTTCTGAAACATTAGCCAACAAATAAACCTTACCATTACGTTTCATAAAGGAGCCTAGCTCGATATCAACGGGATCAATTCCATCTAATTGCTGGAGATCTTCTATAGATAAATCGAGACAAGAAAGAAACTCTTCCCATTCTTTGTTGCCTTTAATGTTTAGACTTCTGCTCGGTTTGTTCTTCATGTGTCTGCGTCCCTGTCTTGTTATTCTTAACTATACCATAAGTCATACTATTACTTACCGAATACCATAAGTCAAACATTAGAAGAAAAAAAATAGCGGTGTTTAATCTTTGGGAGAATCTAGCGGTTTAGGTTGTGGTGGATCTTCAGGTTTATTTCCATGTTTATCGAAATGAATAAAAAATTTAAACACTACAACAAGAACCAAGACAGGAAACTTTAAGCCCATCTATAAGCACAACCACCAGCCAAACCATAACCCAATCAATGCAAACGGATACCACAAGCCATTCACACCATTACAAATCAATCACTTAGAGATAACTTGTGGCGTATCTTGTGGTGAATAGCCAAACCATACCCACGGCACCATCGAAATTCACCAGCAGATAGACCGACCCACCTGGGGGAAAAGCGGAAGGCACTACGCTAGTAGACCTCTCACAATTTTCTGTAATTTTATTTCCGACTCAAATCTTCAAGACAAACCTTAAGACCATCTTCGAGACTATCCAAAACATAACCACAAGATTCACTGCCCATGATTATTATCAACCAAGTTAGAAACACTGTCGGTAATACTTTAAGACTAGCTACCAGATAAACCTAAAGATTCATCCACAAGTTTGACTGGTAGTTACTCTTAAAGTTTATCTATAAGTTTTTATTCTTTTAAGGATAATTATTAATAATCATCAACAGAAGATAAAACCAAAAGAAACTCTTATAGAGATAAACCAATACAGGTTTACCTAGTAGTTTCACTTTAGGTTGGCTTCGCCATTCCGCTTAACACCAGGAGAATCCCCTGTCGCCTGATCCGATAGAGTGCCATCACCTCTCCACCGATCACTGTCAGGTTCCTCAGCAGGGATAATCCCTACCTACCGGCCTGAAGCATAAAGTTAAGCAGCCTGACGATAAAAGCGTTCAGATAGTTTTACCTGAGCAGATCACTTTTAGGAGGCTTCAGAAAGTGTTTCTCTTTCCAATAATGTGTCGTAATTGCAGAGCCACTGATAGCAAGGCTTAAAGAGCATCCAGAAGTACCGGCATCCAATACACCGACCATAGTGCTACAGGAATCAGATAGGCTTCTTTATCACGTGAAGGTTTAAACCGCCACCGCTGACTGTCCTTATCCACAAACGTCAGCACCGTCAGAAGGAGAGCGATCAACACATAAGCTGCCTCTCCCATAACCTTCAACAGCCACATACTCTCAGACCTCCATAGATCATCCCTGAGAGTCTAACCATCCCCAATGACATACTACGCCATATCGAATAGAAAACCCTTCAGAACGATTCTACGGAAGTCTCAGCATCATTACCAATTACACCACCCCCTACTCCTTCTAACACTCCCACCAGCCGCCTTAACAAACTTATCCAACTCCATCTTCATCAACTTCTCCCGATGGTCACTGGCAGCCTTCTCCGTATCCCTGCCCATCTGCTCCACCCAATAAGCCACGGCTCCCGCAAGAGCATCCAGCCTATCATCGTGAGTCAACGCACCTTTATCCTTAGTGATACGAGTCAGTTGATAAAACAGAGAATACTTAGGATCACTGGCAGACTCATGATCTTTACGGATCAACTGCTTATCCACCACCAACCGATGTTGATTCATCACAGGTTCCAGGGTATCAATAATCCGTCGTTCCTTCTGAATATTCACCCGCACTTCTTCAATCCGGCAAGGGTGAATCCTAAACATCACAGGCTTCAGTAACTCAGTAAACATACCGTCACCGAAGTTACTCTCAACGATGCAGTCATTCACCTTATGGGTCGCCGCAATAGAAGCCAATGCTTTCAGATTGGTATCGTTATACCCGCCGTGTAAGCCACCAACGTCCACTAAAAACAGAAACCCGTTAAGCATCTTCACCACAGCAAAGGCTGTCTCATCCTTACCCCGACCGGCAGGGTCAATAAACATCACCGAACCGGTATACTCCGCCATATCCGAAGCAACCCACATGGGCTTATAGAACTTGTCGGTATTCATCCCCACACACGGCACATCATTCACCACATGCTCAAAGCCAGAAGACCACACCAACTTAACGGGAGCCATACGGGTATCCAATGGCATCACCATCAGATCCTCAAGTTTCAACGGATACTTCTCCGCATCACTCAAAGACGTATCCAGCATGAACTGAAGGGCAAACCCTGAGCGTCCGTAAGAGGCTTCCCGTTCCAGTAAGTCTTCATCGGTGAAACGCTGAGGGTCTGTCACCGTCCGAACCGCTGTACCCTTCTCCATCAGGTTCACAATAAACGGAGCAAGCATTCCTTTATAACGATCAACGTCTTTCGGAATACGGGAAGGCCAGATCCTCACCTCATACCCACGGTCGGGCATCTGGTTATAGATGGACATTTCTGTTTGCGGAGTCCCAAGAAAAGTAATCTTACCCCCAGGCTTAATGATCGCATCAAACTCCTTGATCCGTTCCGCCAGTTGATCCCGCATGGTTTGAGTCAGAGAGTTATTCAGAGACTCCACATCATCCGCAATAATCTCATCCGCCCTGCTTCCGGTAAGTTGTCCGGTAATTCCCACCGACTTCACCGAAGGCGAATGAGAGATCCCCGCCGGAGCCACATCAAAAGCAATGTTCGAGTTCCGCTGCCCTTCCTTTGGCCTCAAATGCTGGAACAACGGAATATCATGGATCAGTCGTTTGGTAAAAATAGTGAACTGGTCAGAACGATCCTTCGAGGCAGACACCACCAGAAAGTTCAGGTTCGGGTTAAGCAGCAGCCGCCAGCACACATAGGCGGCAGTAATCCACGACTTACCAATCCCCCGAAAGGCTTCAATAACCTTACGTCTGTCGCCGTGTTGCAGGTAATGGGCAATGTCGTATTGAATCTCAGTAGGGTCAGGCTTGGGAGCCGAGATCGCTCCTGATTTCCAGAGGTAGTCCCAAATGATATAAAGGACATTCCTGAAGTCCCGCAACGGGGACTCCTGTGGTAATGCCTTCACGATTCGTCGCAGTCAGTTCCAGTAAACGGAAGCACTTCCGCCAGCTGGCCACTAAGTTCTCCTAAAGCAGAACCGTCAGTAGCCTCAGCGTCAATCCCGTTATTCTTCAGAAAGTTAATGGCCTGACCAAAATCCGCAGCCTTGGCACCGCCAGACTGGATACGTTTAAGCAACTGCTTCGCCACTTCGCCGTGTAGCTGCTCAAGAATATCTATGGTTTTACTCATGGTTCTTTATTATTTTTTAATTCCAAGGTAATGTTGTAATAAGCGTTCAAGCGCACTGGTTCCCAACGAGGCAATCAAAGCCGATAAGCCGATCAAGGGGATTAACCCAAGGTTCGGTAATTGAATCAGCATCAATCCAGCCACCAGCGATAAACCGGTAGAGGACATTGCCCGTCCAATAATCAAGCGGGGAGTGATCTTCTCGTTGGAGCCTAAGATTTGACCGAGACCGATTAATAAACCGGTTGTGGTCATTCCCACCAGTGCTTCTAAAGGTGAGAGTTTTTCTTGCATGGTATTTTTCTAGTCCACTAAAAACATTTCCAAATTGATCGTTGTATTTACGTTCGCTTTAATAATGTTTGCTAGTTGAACTGATTTCACATTATTAATGTTATGGAGGATAGATTCATAACCAAATTGAATCCTATCTGTATAGAAAGGTTCTTTACCGTTTTCTTTAATTAATAGTCTTTTATTATTAACGCTTGGACTATTTCTTGCTGTATAGAAGCTAATAGCACCAGAAGTGTTATCCAAATTTGTTGTAATAACGTCCACCAATATCCCATTTAAATAACTCGGGTTCATTTGTGAACCATTTATGATATTACCTAATCTGTCATGCCCCACATTATTTTTAAAATATTGACCTGTCCCTCTGGTGAATAAGAATGTATGTGTTGGAGAGAAGGCACTCTTCCCATAAAAATCACTAATCCTCAAAACACCACTCTCTGCCACACCACCTTTCCCGTAATACTCAGACAGTTTATGAGGAGCCTCCCCGCCAAACTCCCCCACAATATCCGAAAACGCTAAACGTCCATTCTCTTGTAAAGCCATATCAATTCCCGATACTCAAATCCGCCGCCTGAATTTCACCAGAGAACAACGTAGTTGAACCCGATATCGATATATTGGCAGTCTTACTTTCAAGGTCAGTCAATCGCTGAACCAGAGAAGCCAGCGTCATACTACTGAATATCCAGTTAGTCCCGTCAGTAATTAACACCTTCCCATCATTCCCAGGAGCCAACGGTAAGTTAATACTGGCAGCATAAGCCTGAGCATTGGCTTCGTGATTCGCAGCAGTGTCCGCCAACTGCCCCGCATTAATCTCAGAAGTTTTCGCATTACTCTCAGAAACCGCCGCATTCGTTTCCGAAGTCTTAGCCCTACTCTCCGAAGTCGCCGCATTACTCTCAGAATCCGCAGCACTACTTTCAGACAGTCCTGCACTACCCGCAGCCTGTTCAGCCAACACCCGTTCTTCATGGGCATCATAGCCAGAGTTAAACTGTCCTTTCACCCACCCCGCAGTCGCCGCATCATCGTCCGAATCCGGTTCACCCAACACCGAGATCCGCCGATTAGAAGCCGAATAAGAACCATCATTCGCCACCGCCATAGTGGAGTTGGTCAGGTCAAACGCTTCCTGCGCCAGATACACCGCCTGACGGGTAGCCAAATCCAACTGAGTCTCGGTAATGGTCGAAGCATCCTGAAAGTCCACCAGCAGTTTTGTCCGTTCCGTTTCCCGCTGCACGTCAATAATCTGCCCCACATCAGGAGCCGCCGTTAGCTGTACCGTCTGAGGGTTCAACCAACTGTACGTCACCGGTTCACCAGCAACGGAAACCTTAATATCGTCTTTAGAAATGTAAGGCATGGTCACAGAAAAGTTTTTATTCCCTGTCACAAGCTGTTCGTATTGGACTCTGGACAGAGCCATAGCAAATCACCTTTATTAGAATTGTTTTAAAAAGAGAAATGAAAAAGAAGGGAGGGAACCCGAACAGATTCCCTGAACATCACTGATCCCAAAAGCCTGATTTAACTTCAGCTTCCCGAATCTTCCCGTCAATAAAGCCTTGCATCACCTGAGCTTCTTCCGCCAGTAACCGGCTAAACGCTGCATCTCTGGATTTACTGAGAATCTGATTCACCAACGTCACCGTCGAAGCATTAATACTTTTGGTTCCCACCGGCATCCCTGCACCAATCACCGCATCCAACTGTTCCGTCACAGGGAACTCACGGTAATACCGCACCCACCGATCATAAAGAGTCTCATCCCCATCACCGGTCATCCGTTCCCGTAAGTCAGCACCAGGCAACAGCCGATGTTTATTCGGCATGGCAAAGGTCATCCCCGTCTGTTTCGATAACCGATCCAGCCCACGGAGAACCCTCAGTTGTGCTTCAGAGCGTCCCTTCCCCCGTTCTTCGGGTGTGGAGTCCGAGAAGATATTCCACAACGCACCGGTATCATTCAACTGCCGTACATTGCCCAACACATCGTAAGACTTGGAGCCTTGCTTCTGAACAGTCCCACCGCTGCCACCAAACAACACCTGGCTCTCCACCATCTGCCAGAAAGTAGCAGGGTCATCCAGCGTCGGGTCATTGGTCTTGGCAATCTTATGGAGGGTATTAGGCACCAGCATCCGTAACTTACTGGCAACAAACTTCAGGCCACCCCGTTCGTTATCTTCAGGGTTCGCCACGTACTCCATCAGCTTCAACCCTTCCGCCACACCCGCCATTAAGTTCGCATCCCGAATAGAGGTAGCAATCGCCATAGTCCCTACGGTCACAGCCGCCAGAGCCTTATCCTTTTCTTTCTTGGCAATAAACTCACCCTGCTTCTCACGGGTCGCTAAATCATCAAACCGTTCAAGGGCATTGACGATAATCTTTGCCGGAGTCGCAAAGGGGTCAAAGTTTCGGTAACTCCAGGTATTCCCGTCCTCATCCTTCAGGGTATAGGGTTCCGGCAGGTCACTATCGGTTCTGGCTCGCTGTTGCTTCCAGTGGTCATAAGCACCATCGCCGGTAATATTTCCCTTGGCGTACTCCTGCATAATCATTCCACTAATGGCAAACGAAGTCAGTGCTTCACCTCTGGCTTTCACCTGCGCCCGTTTACCATTCTTACCCGCAAGATCCGCCATAAAGTTAGGAGCCAGAATCTGTACACCAGGGGTCAAGCGGATACCTTCTTCAAACACCCGCACCGGAGTCCTGAAGAACAACTGTCCGACCACACGCATCCACGGCTGTTCCGCCACGAACTGCTCATAGCGTTTCGCCATAGAAGATGCAGCCCCCTTACCACTGAAGGCTCGCTTATACAGCAAGTCCCGCACATGGTTTAACGCTACTTCATCCTTACCGTGTCGCAGAGCTTCACCGCTTTTACCCACTTCCGTCTTCACGTACTGCGCCAGTCGTTCCCCTTTATAGCCAAGGTTCCGGCCTTTATTAATCACCGTTCGCAGAGCTTCTTCACTGTCCAGTCCGCCGTAGGCATTCTTCAGTTCCGCCTCAATATGCTGGCGAATAAAACTGTCCAGTCGTCTACCTGTCAGGCCCTTCCGTGTCCCTTCCTTAAAGGCATAGGCCGCACTTTCACTGGCAATAAAACCCTGATAACTGATCTGCCCCAAAAACTCATCCGAAGCATTCAGGATACGAGGCAGAAAGCGAATCGAACCGGCAATCTTGCCAGACACTTTGTTGCCCCCAATAGCCAATTCACCTTCCATCAAACGGCCTGATTCACGGGTCAACACCGACTGTTCATACTTAAACGCCGCCACCGCCGCTTTAGCTGCACTGCGAACAGAAGATCCCATGGCAGAATAGGTTGCCACCATCTGTCGTCTTGTGGCTTCCTCTAACGGGTCAGACAAAAACGCATCCATAGCAGGACGCACCACCGTCTTAATCCCCGAAGGCACCAGGTTGATTAATACGGTAGTCGCCGAGAACACATTGGAGATGGCCATTTCATTGAACTTCATCAAGCCCCGTTTGATCTTGCTCTCCGGCAATCCCTTGTTCGGGTCAGTGAGAATCTTGGTCAGTTCATCTTCAGTCTCCAACCCCCGCATCACTTTCAGTCGTGCCGCTTCTGCCCAGTCACCGTCATCTTCTGCGGTTTGAATCTTCTCAGCGTACTCCCGCCGAACGGCATCCACTTCCACCTTCTGTTCCGTCTGCTCCATCAAGCGGATAAAACTCTCAGGGTCATCCAAGTCCACCGATTTCAAATCCAGCCGACCTTTCCGTCTACCTAATACCTGACCAGAGTCTGACGATAACGCTTCGTCCATCTTCATCAGGCTACCCATACGGGCATACACAGTTTCAAACTCGCCAAACAGTTCTGCCTGTTGGTCACGGTTCGGTGCAGCTTTAATCCGTTCCGCCAGTTCATAGGCTTCCCTTGCCACTTCATCCCTTGCCTGTAATGTTGCAGTCTTGAACCGGTTGGCTTCCTTCACGGTAAACTTATGGTTAATCAGGTCATCCATTACCGATTCCACCTGCACCGTATCCAACTCTTTCAGTTCATCAGCAATGTTACGGGCAATAGCGGTTTGATCTTCCAGCGATACCGATTCAAACGGAATGGGAGTCTGTAACTCCGGCACATTCAAATCATCCAGCGAGACATTGCTTAACACTTCGCCGCTTACTTCACTGCCAGCTTCATCCGCCTGAGCAGCACTGGTGCGAGCAGCTACATCACTGCCGGTTTCTGGCTGTGACTCTTTCATCCGTTCCGCAATGGCAGTCAGGGTTTCGCCACCGGCTTCATCTACCGCTTCACTGGCAGCGTTGCTCTTACCACGGAACAGGCTCTGCACTTTATTAGAAGCTGCATCCAATACCGTTCCACCGGCAAAACCTGCAAGCCCACCTACGGTTGTCACTGCTGCCAGTTCAAGGTTATCCACTTCGTCTTTACGACCAGCGTCCACTTCAATGTTCTGGCGGATCAGATTATCCGTACCGGCATAAATCGAACCTTCCACACCGGCAATAATTCCGGTTCTCATGCCCTGCTTTAACAGAGCCTTCAGTCCTTGCTTGGTCGCAGTCTTGGTTCCCTGCGCCGCTGCTGTGCCAATCCCTAACGAAGCCAGTCCCACATAAGTTGTTGGATCACTGGCAACGCCTTTAAAGAATCGTCCAACACCACCCCACGACATATCAAGGTTGTCGTAGGAATCCATCAAATAGAGAAAGGCTTCCTTCTGTTCCTGTGGTGCAGCCCGTAGCTGATTCGCTTCATAAGCCATTTTGGGTAGGTTGTAATTAAACCACCCCATATAATCCAGACCGTACTCCGCCAGCTCCGCATCCGAACCTTGCCAGTCCTGTCCTTCATTCATCTTATGAACAGTACGGGTAGCCATCAGCCAGTCGGTATCAAGGGCAAGGGTGTCAGGATCAATGCTCGCTTTCGGGGAGGGGAATGTTTGAGGGTTTTGTGGAGTTACTGTTTGAGTTGCTGTTTGAGTAGTCTGAGGCTGATCGTCAGTGTTATCTCTCAGATACAACTGCTGTAAAGCGTATCCGGTATCTTCCTGACTCAGCCCATCGGGGAGTTCGTATTCTCTCTCCCCTACCTGATAAACGGGCATCGTTGTTTTATTTCTCCATTACCTTAATCGTCTGACCATTGGGCAGAATCAAATTCCCACTGGCATCAAAAGGTGTTTGAGGTTGCTTGGGTTGTGGTTGATTGGCTTGAGATTGATTAGGCGTAATCTTCCCGAACTCATCCTTAGCCAGTTCCACCGCTGTCTTCTGAATCGTGGTCAGCCGTTGCTTCGCCGCATCCAGAGCTTTATCCATAATCTCAAGACGGTTCCGTGGGATCTCACCCTTATCTTCAATGTACTGCATCACCGATTGACGGATAGACGTGTTATACGCCTTGCGGGTTTCACCCATCACGTTATAACCGGCCTGACTCAGTAAGCCACCCATCGCCGATCCTGCATACACCTTGGCATCACCACCCACATTGTCTTCAAAGTAGGTATTGAAATCAGGATCACGAACAAAGTTCACCCCTTCCATCAACACAGGGATCTCTTTAATCAACTGCACCTTATCCGCCGGATTAATCCCTTCTGCCGAACTCACCAGTTCAATCAATGTGCCTTCCGACATTTCATCGTTAAAAAGCTGAAGGGCAAACTCACCACCCATGGCACCGGCAAAATCCCCGTTAGTCGCTCCCATCATCAAACCGGAACGTAACCGCCGAGCCTTCCCCTGGCTCGCTACCGGATTCACCGTGGGTTGATTCGCCAGTTGCGTAGCGAACTGATACACCTCCGGTTGCCCACGGAAATCCAGAGGATTAACAGGCTGACCCTGAGCCGCCAGATCCAGCACAGACACTTTACCTTCACGCACAGAAGCCTTGTAGCTGTCCGTCTTGAGTCGTTCCTGCTGCACATACTGGGTATAAAGGCCATTGTTAATATCCATCTTAGCCTTGGCGATTTCTGTTTTACTGGTGGCATTCAAAAAGCGGTCAGGAATTTTATCCAGTAAGGTATGATCCAGCGTACTGATCGCTTCACCTACGACTGCATTGATAATAACTTCGTTACGTTCAGCGTGGTTCAGGGATGATGAGTCCTGCCATTCCTGATCCTTCTGTACTAAATCACCATCGTTCCTTAGAGTGTCCAGTACATGACTGGCTAATGATTCTTTCTGCAAATCTTCCTGATACGCCGCAGTCTCCCGCATCCAGGTAGACGAAAACTCATTCAGGGAACGATCCATCTGGTTCAGAAACCCTGCACCGTAAAACTCATTCTCACCAATCTGTTCCAGAGCTTCAGAACGGATTGCCTGAATCTCTGAGTCCCTTGCCTGAGAATCTAAACGTAACTCGTCGTTTTCCAGAATGGCTTGAATACGACCACTGAGCCACGTCTTCGATTCTTTCTCACCAGTAGCCTGAGCCACCCTCGCAGCCACCGCCGGTACTAACTCAGGCAGAAGCTCTTTCACCTGTGCCTGATTCACCGCACCCGACTCCTTATCTTTCATAAAGAGTTCGGTGTAGTACCTCAGCTTCTGCATCTGCTCTTTTTCAAGACTTGCCTGAGCGTCCTGCTGTTCTGCTTTCTGCGCCAGTGCGTACTTGCCCAACATCGGATTCACCGATTTCAGGGCTTCCGAAAGTTGCAACAGGTTAGACGACACATCAGGAGCCTTACCCGATGCAATAAAAGTATCCACCGGCGAAGCAGAAGGCCGCAGCCGTTCATTACTTCCACGGTTCTGTACCACTTTCCGACCTCGCTTTCGGGTCAGCGTATTATCAGGAGAACCCACAGGCCGCAGCCCCGTCACGTTGTCCATGCTCGTTTAACTCTCCAGTTGATTCTTCAGGCCGTAACTGTTCACCGCTGCACCGCCGAGCTGAAACGCTGTCGCCCACGGGCTTGGTTTCACACCTTGCGATACACCGTTAATCCGGCTTTGGGTTTGTGTGGCAATGCCTTTGGCTTCTTCCGTAAGCTGGCTCATCGTCCAGTCACGATTCTGTTCAATGGTGGAAATATCACGGCTGGCACTGGCTCCCATATCTTGCAGCACTCGCTCCACCGAGAAACCGGAAACCCCCGCTTCTCCTGCCGCTACATTGGCAGTGGCCTGATCTTCCATGGCTTGCAGGGTACGCTGTTGCACCTGCTGAGATGCCGCTTCCATTTCCTGAGATTGCCGGTTCTGAATCCCAAGGTACTGATTACGCATAGAGGCATAACTGTTCACCTTGTTCTGTTCATACAAAGCATCCTGCACCTTGGCCTGATTGCTCTGCGCCTGGTGACTGGCAATCGCCGATCCCCCTGCCATTGCCATAGAAGCCACGGCAATACTTACCGGATCACACATTCTTGATTCCTTTTAATCTGTGCATGAGTCATCAGTCGTGCAAATTCATAGAACCGATGCCCGTTAAAATAAACCTCCCTGAGAATCACAAACCCCGCCCACTGAATCCACCGGATATGCACCTTGTTATCGCTGTGAACCATATTGGTCAGCACCGGATACTTTGAGCCGATCTTGTGGAGCAGCCCATGAGTCTCTTTAAAAAGCTGAGTCCGGTACTTCACCAGAGCCTCCGACCCCATCATCCAGATATAACCCACCATCGGATCACCGGAAGGGTAAGTCCCCAGGATAATCTGTGGCACATCGTCTTCATCCACCGCCACATAACACCCACCAGGGGAGTTCACCCCCACCAGCAGAGCTTCCACGGTACAGGCGTCACGGCCTCTCACCGCATAAATCTCCGTCAGATCAGCGTACCGTAACCGTGGCGCAAGGCTGACCGCATCATCTTCTGTTGCTTCTCTTACGGTCAGCACACGCTTCTCCTTAATCACTAGATTCTCTGAGATCGAATGGAATAAAAGGCTTCCCACTCCGCACTCAGAAAGAAGCAGGGCAAGTAGGTATCGTTGACAATCTCCATCGTCACCGTGTCGTTCTTGGAAGCCACCGGAAAGGTAAAGTCCCCTTCTTCAATGGGAACCCGTCCCACCTGATTATGACCGGAACCCACCACCCGACCACTGTAGGTATAGGTGTAGGTATCCCGCCCGAAGGGAGTTACCTCAATCCGAAAGTAACCTGTACGGTTATAAAGCAGAGAGATATTCCGCAGTTGAATCCGCCCTTTACCCACGGTCATTTCACCACCACCCACGGCTTCTTCTTTAATCACCAGTGTGGAAAACCGATAGCGGAACTCATAGGGAATCCCAAGGTAAAGTGGCTGGTTACGCCAATCACCACTCAGGGTAATCTCCGTGGTATCACCGACAATACGGGCAGTGCTATTAAAGGTGTCTTCAATCACACCTTCTGTCCTGTCCCCGCCAGGAGCCGTGATTAACTGCAACGGTTGGCTACTTGTGTCGTGTTTATAAGGCAGGGTAATGGTGGTGGTGTTATCCCCTTCCAGTGTCGGATCACCTTCATTGAACTGAGTCGTCACCTGAGCTTCACTGACCACACCATCCAAGTGAACATGAAGTGACCAGTCTTCTTCAATCGCCCCAGGTTCCAGATTGATCTTCTCAATATGCACCTGACCTTCACGGGCAGTAAGTAACACCAGTTGCGACTCAATAAACTCACAGTCCAGAATCCGGTCACAGGCAGGAAATACCCACTTAGACCACGCCGACTGTAACTTCTCCGCACCACTGTAGTAATACTTGTAGAGATACACGGCATTGGGTTCCCGTTCCGTCAACACTACAATGGCATCTTCATTACTACTGGCAGCGATCTTATGCGCACCCCCAGGAATATACCGTGGCACATGCCCAGTAATCTCCTGAGCATCGGTAGACTCCGTATCACCATCCACGTAATACTCACGGATACCGGTATAAGCCCCACGGTTCACAGCAAAATACACAAACCGCCCTGCACCTACCGGCTTGGCTTTCAGGGAGCATTCATACTCCGTAGTCTGGTTAATACTAATGGTTTCCGGCGTGAGAATATCCGTCACCCCCAGTTGGAACTGTGTCTTATCCGAGAACAGCAACAGGGTTTCATTAAACGGAATGGCATGGCGGAGAATAGATACCTTGGTATGGCTCACCCCCACATCAATAGGATCATCATCGAGCAAGGCAGTAGCAGTTGAGATAAAGAAATTAAAAAACTCACTCGCTTTACTGAACACCACATTTTCATCAGAGATAAAACCCAATCGGTTCCTGTGGAAAAACACATCGTTAATCTTCCGGTCAACAAAAGAAGGTAAAGGGTTCGAGTCCAGATCCCCTACTTTACGGTCAGCCCACTCAGCTACCTTAAAGGTAAAAGTTCCATCTGCATTTCGGATCAACACATGAGGCATAGTGGTGGCATCAAGCCCTACCACTTCGCCACCTTTCAGAGACTCCTTCCAGACTCCTGCACCGTCCGCCGTTCCCTCGGTGTTATAAGTCACATAATAATTATCAAACGAGGAGGATTGATCGCCGGAGATCTCCAGGGTAAAGCCATTGACTGATCGTGCCGGTAAGTCCGAGAAACGCTGAGTCTTCTGCACCAGCACATCAAGCCCGTTATCCCCAACGGAATCATCCGTAGAGATGCTGAACGAAGCCCCGCTGTTCCGTTTGATATGCAGGGTTGAGCCTTGCCTTGAAACGTACCAGCTACCGCCTAACTGACCTTTAATACCGGCACGAAGTTTCTCCGCAATAAAATCCGTGGTCACATCATCCGCATGAGCCGCATCAGAACCATTAGGCACAACGTAGGTGGTACTCTTACCGTCCACCCTGAGAATATACTTGGCTCCATAAGAACCCTGCTTCACCCACACCAACGCTTCATAAGGCCGCACCGGAGACTGACTGGCAGACTCTCTTACGATCACGGTCTTATTCAACACAAAGGTATAGTCAGCCACCGTCATACATTGCAGATCACTCATGGGCGATGCAGCGTTCAGGTAAGCCTTACCGTCAGGGAAGGTCACGGTTTTCTCGTTCCCTTCCAGATCGAATACCTTGAGATCACCGTTCACAATGGCAACCACATACTTCTCCGTGGAGTCACGGTTAATCACATGGAGAAACGGATCACTGGCTAAGTCAGGGAGTGTCCCAAGGTAACGGCTACCCTGTCGTTTCCGTAGTCCTTCCACCACCGAAGGGTAAGCATTCACCAGTTCTTCACATTGGGAAGCCAGGCGTAAAGCGTAAGGCTGCTGGCTGACACCGTTCACCATATTAGGGATCGTGGTTGAAATCAGTCCCATCAGATCCTCCGGTCAAGGGCATTTGCCGTGGTGAAATTATCAGAAAGAATGTTGTAATCGGCGTTCTTCAGATCACTGTTTTGCAGAGTCAGCAAGGCTCGCATTTCATCCTTGGCATTAAACGACGATTGTTCTTCTGCCCCGACAATCCGTTCCTGAAAAGTTCGTGCAGCTTTAATGGTGATATACCCTCTGGCAGACTCCGGCATATCATCAAAGGGCAACAGAATAACCAGCGTCGCCTTAAAGCCATGGTCAAATTGATAGGTATGGTTCCGCCGGTCATAAAGGCGGTTGCCCCGTTGCACCACATCAATACTGCGATGTTCACCTACCGAATCCACCCGCAGTAAATTAGGCGGTAGTTGAATCTCTTTCTCAGGAAACGTAGGTGTTAATGGGTAGCCCAATTCGGTATTGAAATGCCAACCCCGTGTCTGCACTGCAATACTGGTGGAGGTTAAAATCTGCCTTGCCAACACAGCGTCTACCACACCGTTATCTTCCACGGTATTCACAGGAGACTCACCAATGTTGGATAACATGGTATTGATCGCATCCAGTTCTGTAGTCACTGTCAGCATGGTTTTTCCTTTAGATAAAAAGGGAGATAAAAAAGGGAGATAAAAAAGGGAGCCTAGAGATAATCTCTAAGCCCCCTGATTGGAGTGTTGTATCACCGCTGGATTAAGGAGCCGAAGCTGTAGAAAGTTCTACCGCCGCTTCACCACGGAGAATCCCGTGACCCATAGCGTACTTGGCAACCATCAGGGTACCCTGCCGGGACACCTGATACTCATCTTCCAGAGCCAGATCCAACAGCTTCACCGTACCCACAGCCGAAGGGTGCATGATAAGACCACAGGTATTACTGAAGTCACCGGCATACTTGTCACCGGTTCCTGCTTCTTTGGTTCCTGCACCAACCGCACCTTTAGGCAGGTTGTTGGTCTTCACGATAGTGATACCCGCTACACGGATCACATTACCGCCAGCGTAAGAACCTTCACCACCCCAGTCACGATTCAGCACTTTGGTGGAACGAGCCATAGCGTAGAACTGCTCAGGACGAACGAACAGAGTACGCTGATCTTCAGGTACGTCTTTCTCATCCATGACCTGTGCTGCCTTAAACATCGCTTCCGCCAGAGAATCACCATCCGTCGGATCGACGTTATAGATAGTGGTTCCGCCGAACTGGTCAGCGTCATCAATCAGCTTGGCAGAGCGAGCAGCCAGAACACCGGTCTGAAGCACATGCTGGTCAGCCGAGTTCGCCAGTTCATTCCCCTGTTCACTGGTGTAAGTAGAACGGTAATCGTAATGGTTCTTGGCTTCTTCGATGTTAGCGATGAACGTAGGAGAGATCAGCAGATCATCAATGGTCAGAATACGTTCGTTATGCTTGATCTTACCGCCAAGAATTTCTTCACCTGGCGTATGGTAATACGCACTGGCACGACCCATTACAGGGAAGGAAGCACTCTTGCCGTGGGTAATAGTACGGACAAGGTGTTTATCCATAGTGACCTGCTTCTTCTCAAACGAAGTCAGTACTTCACCGGCATACACTTTGAGAAACAGGTTGTCTAAAGCACCCGAAGCATTAGCTTGTCCTGGGTGCGAAACGATAGCGTTAGCCATTGTTGTTATTATTTCCTTGTGAACGAATGTCAGAGATGCCCTAGGCGATAGCCTTGAGCGTTGTGCAACTGACAGCCTTCACGCTTCCCTCTGGTTGTCCTTCAGATTTACCCGCAGGTAACACCGGAAAGGCCGTTGTTCAGACGTTATGACTTTTGTTGCAGAGTCACCGGCGTTGCTGCCTGTGCGACTTGTGACGTGTTCAAAGGAATGATTGAAAGGCCGGTTTAAAGAGTGACCCTCCAGGGTGCGCTTAACCGAAGTCAGAGGCGTGGAGGGTCTTTTGACAGGCTTGAATATTTACCCTTCCCAAGCTAGGAAGCACCCACGATTTAAACGTCGGTGGGTACTGACAATTATCCGAGAAAAAACCTTCCAGCCTTCCCGATGAAAAGAGGGAGAAAACCATCGGAAAGGAGGAAGGGCGTGTTATGGAAAACACACAGGGAGAGATTGAAAAGAAGGTCTTATCGTTTTTCTTGTAGAGATTCTTAAAGAGTCTCTTAAAGAGTCTTCTTTCCAATAATGTGTTGTAATTAAAAACTGCGAAGTTTATTGAGCCAACTTCTTAATAGACAACAAGCGGTTAGCCATAAAACGAAGGCCAAAAGTGGCAATCACCATGCCAATATAAATTACCCACCACCAGTCCGGCGCACTCGCTAACTTCTCCCATACTTTATCCAGAGGCGTTTCCAGTGACGGAAAGGCGTACCCCCAAATCGGAAAGGTATGGAAGACAATCAGATACTCATCTTTCAGAGTATGTCTCATGTTCTGCTGTGCCGTGGTGTCGTAATCCGTAGAGGCATCCAGACTTTTAATATCTCTGTTTACCTTGGCTTCGTTTAAACGTGCTTTGTTATCAAACCACTTACTGAATAAAGAAGTGGCTCCGGTAATCAGAGCCGCCCACATGGTTACAGAATGGAGGAGCGAGCCAACTTCGCTTCCACATTGGCACGATACGCAGAATCACTCTGATACCGTGGATCTTTCATGGCTTCGGTCAACTGCGCCACAGACTCAAAGCCCTGACCTTCAGCACTCTTACCCTGTCCACCAATCAACTGCGGATCTTTGCCATTGGCTCGTTCAAACCGAAAAGCCAGCGACATAACCGCCGAACGAACAGCGTCCAGATCACCAGTTTCCATGGTCTGATTATACGCTGCCAGTTCCGACTCAGAGAGATTCACTGTTGCCCAGGAACTCATAGCCGTAAAGGATTCTTCACCGCCAATTTCCTCAAACAACGCTTCCCGCATCTGCTCCCCTTCTGCCTGGACACCAGAAATATACTGATCTACATAGGCTTTGGGGATACCGGCTTTTTCCAGTTCTTCATAGTGACTATCAGCAAGACCACCATTAGCGTAGAAATGGTCAGCAATTGCATCAACGTCCACGTTAGCTTTGATGATAAGGTCGGAAGCCTTGTCTTCATCCATCTCACCATCTGCTTTATCGTCAGTTTTACCATCGTCGTCTGACTCCTGACGGGAACCCAGTTTCTTCTCAAGTTCCTGATAGGCTTTCTCAAGATCCGCCTGAGACTCAAACTTACCGAGAATCTTTTCCTGCTCTTGAGTCTCTGCCGGAGCGGATTGCTCCTGACCAATCTGAGCCAGTTCCTGCTCCTTCTTATCCACTGCATCCATCATGGCCTGATCGTGGCCTTCAGGAGCCGGAGTGGTATCCGTGGTTTGACTACCTGTATTCAGTGTTTCCATAACGCTCTCTTATTAATGATGATGAACAATCAGTTCAGCTTTTGGTGTAGCTTCTGTCTTGGCTTTTGGTTTCGCCTTTGGCTTGGCTTTTGGTTTGGTTTTTGGTGTGGCGGTGGGAGCCACAGTTTTCTCTACAGTCCCTTCCTGAGTAGGTTCACTCATCGCTATTTGCTCCTGCTTTCACAATTTCCTTGGTCATATCCATACCGCCCTGTGCGGATACCTGTTGCATCATTTGTTGCATCTGATCCTGCTGCGCCTGTTGCTGCTCCTGAGCAATCTGCTCCTCAGACTTAATCAGTCCCGTCATATCAATACCCAGTGCTGTCCCTCTGCGCTTCATGTAATCCCCGATATTCAAACGGGAAGCTACTGCTTCAGCCCCAAGGGTTTGCAGCATCCCACTAAGGAACACATCAAGCCGTTGCAGATCGTGTCCACGACCTAACGCTTCAAGCCCTGTGGTAATGGTCGGAGTCACGCCTTCCGGTAATGCCGGAACCCGATTGGTACGAGTCAACTGATGCATCACACGGTTCACCAGAGGCAACTGAAGTTCTTTGGAGAGAATGGAATAGATACCACCAAGCCCATCTTCAAGCTCACTGGCAACGGTACGAATTTCTTCTGCCGTTACCCGTTCACCTCCACGCTGCACCACCGAGTTCAACAGGAAGGCATAAGACAATCGTGTGGTAATTTCCTGCCAGGTTTCTTTCGCAGTACGGAAATCGGCGTATTTATCCAGTTGCAGTAAGGACACATCACTGGCATTCCCCGTTACCACTGCACCGTTCTCCGCCTTGGCTACATCCTCAGCCTGTGTGTGTCCATTCGGACTGACAAACACCAGCAACCGAGCCGCTGCCAGGGAACCCTGCACAATGGCTTTTTGCAGACAATCAACGGAATGAAGATCCCCGTAGTATTCTTCAATGTAACCCCGCCCATAATCTTCACCATCAATCTTGGTAAAGCGCAGGGCAATCCACGGGGATTTCCCTTTCGGGTATGTCCCTTCACTGCCAGGAACCCTTTCCCCTTTCACTTCCTGATACACCGTCCACTGTCCATCGGCTCCCCTTTTCACATGGGTATACACGTCAACGGACTTGGATTTAAGGTGATCCGGTTTCTCAGCCTGTGACTGAGTATGTTTCTCACGGATAGATTCTGGCAGTAACAACGGGGAGATAGATTCATGGACAATGATTTCCAGCACATTGCCCATCGGATCACGTCGGACAACATAACGATCCAGCCGGTAAGACTTAATGCCCCCTTCTGGTGGCAAGTAGAGCAGAACATTACCGGCAACAATCAGTTGCTTCAGTCCTTCTCCTACCGTTACGTCCATGGCGTGTGCCGTGATTTCACCGTACACCGCCCGTTCAATACTGCCCAACGCTTCTTCAACTTCGGCTCTCATACCCTCCTGCTGCGTCATTTCCTTCAGGGTGTAATCATCCACCTGAAATTGAAAGAACGGACTATTAGGCGGCATCAAGGCAAGGCTGAGTTTGGCGGCAAGGTTATTTAAACCTCTGGCACCGATGCTCTGATTAGGGACTGGCAGGTTGGAGGAACCACTGTGTGCTTCTGGTGGTAACAGGCTTGGGATGGTTAGCTCTGCGGCTTTCCTTGCCCGATCCAGAAAAGGTTTTCTCTCCGTCGCTGCCCTTGCATAAATTTTAGCGGCAGTCCCTTGATTGGTATTCAGTTCCAATCAGTTAGCCGTTGGGTACATTCAGGCCGGTACTGCCCGAACCACCTGTATTCAAATCAATACGCAAGCCACCACGTCCACGTTTTTTCTTACGACTAATGTCTTCATTCTGCACCCCGCCCTGTACTTGTTCTTCTGGCGTTGGAGCTTCTGGTGCAGTGGGTGTGGGTTCAGGAATTTTCACTTCGTCTTTCTTCCCGATACCAAACACCGAACCCACCACGGTTTTCTTTACGGCTTTACCGATTTTCTTAAACGCTTTCTTAACGCTTTTTACAATTCCACCCACGATTAAAACCTCATAATGGTCAGTAATTCTTTACCACCATAACGACTGTAAAGCCGCCTGATAGCTGCTTGATTGTGCGCTGCCCGTGTCCCTACATAACAGTGGTCAACCTTGTGAAGATGCTTCAGTAACGAGAAGATCCACAGTACATCACACAGCGAGGCATCCCCTGGTGCTACCCGAATCAGAAACTCCTCCTGAATCACATGGGCTTTCGAGAAGAACTCACTGCCAATGGAATAACCCAACAGGTACTGACCATTAATCAACACAATATGATGATCCCGAAGGGTAACCTCCGTGGCTTCTTCAGGACTCAACAGGGCATCCCCGTATTCAGACTTCAGTCGTCGCTCATATTCCTCCATCCCCTTAAGGATATAAGGCTCCATCTGCTCGCCTGTCACATAGGTCAACTCCGATTCATCGAACCGGATAAACCGACTCATCAGCGAGCCTTGTTGGAATAAATGGAAAACTTACTACGGTTGGAAGTAACAGAATCTTTCAGATCAATCCGTAATTTACTCTTGGCTGACTTCTTCCGAGGCTTGGTGGCCTCATTCAAAGCTGCACCCTGTTCATTCGCTGCGGATTCTTCAGGAGGCGGCGGAGGCGGAGCCGGAGGCTTTGTCTCTGGCATCTTGGGGGAACTAGCGAAGCACATGGCTATCCTTCATTACATTGTCCTGTTGCTTTTGGAGGTGAAACTCAAGGAACTCAAGTAGATCCTGCTTGCCCACTTCCATCCACAACTCCCGTTCAGAGACAGTCACCTGTGGATTTCGCAAAGGGAACCGTGTACGTAAAGCAGTCAGTAACGCTTTGGGAATGGGCGGGAGGTGTTCAGGCATCGGTATGTCCTTTCATAAATAACCGGTAGATAGACTTAAAGTTCTCTTTCAGTTTCCAATAATGTGTCGTAATTGAAAAACCAGTGGGTATGCCTCAATCTTGTATACACCCCTGTTATTCAGGATAATCCTGGAATCAGTCTTCAATCTCTATACTGGAACTGACGCTATAACAAACATAAGCCTGAATATTATGAGGAAATAATGTTTACGAGATTTGATTACGCCCCATTCAACAACTGTTATCACTTCACTGCTGCAACTAAATATCGAAAATCAGTATTTGAGAAGGATATACGGGAAAGAGCAGAGGAAATTCTGACGGAAAAATCAAAAGAAATTGGTGCTACTGTACTAGCAGTGACCGCTGCTGTTAATCATATACACTTACTCATACAGTCAGACCACTCTCCATCTGACATAGGTCAAAAGATATTCGGAACCACCTCAAGGTTGTTGAGAAAAGAATTTCCTGAGTTGAAAAACCTTCACTCAAAACAGTTATGGGGAGGTAAGGCATGTACTCCTATTAAAGATCAAGCCCATTTGGATAATACTCAAGCATACGTAGACAGGCATGATCCCTTTGACGCTAGCGTAGATTATTAGACACCCTTTGCCGAGGATAAAACCAAACTACATAACAGCCAGCAAGGTAAACCTATCGAGATATAAATCTCTACAGGAGTGGATACTGGTCTGTTAAGTAGTGTGGCTAAAAAAACCACAGGATAGGATAAGAACCAAAGGCTCAATAGCTGATTAGTGAAACTTTCTTTCTTAAAGCCCCTTGCAACCTTATACAAAGATACAGGACTCACCAAGAGACATATCACTAAAAACAGGCCAATCATTATTGGAAACTCCTTTTCACCTCATAAATGGTAGACCCATAAACAGAGATATAGTTCCAATAAATATGGAGATTAAGTTCCAATAACCGAAGATAGCTGACAGTAATCACTCACAGCCTTTTCCAAATCAATCTGCCAATTCAAATACACCTTGGCTTTCTTCAGATCTTCCAGCCCATTCTTATTGCGATACCGCCACTGATATTTAAAAGCATTTCCACGGAGATACCCACGAATTTCATCAACTGAATCCATTTGATTCACCATGGCCTGAATACATTCGATATTCACTGAGTCGCAGTCGGTAACGAATATTCCACGGACTTTGATTAATAGTGGGTCTGCTTGTCCGGCGTAATGATTAGGGTGAGTGACGTTATCCATTAGTCACCGTTCCAATCAGAGATAATGGTATCAAGAAACTTCTTCGCCATTTTGATTTCAACAAGAGCGTAAGCCGTTTCATCTCCCTCTTGCTTCATCACTTCCCCCACTGACATTTCCTTAATGACTTTTAATTGTTCCTGAATTCCTTCCAGATTATTAACAGTCTCAGTCAGAATTTCTTTTGCTGATTTCTTACTCATCACTCTTTCCCTGTTTCGATATGGTGTAAATGATTAAGCTGTGTTTTGATTTTATGGGAAGTAACTTCCAGATCCTCCGCCAGTTTTGAATAACCGGCATCCTTCAGAGAAACACTCGCCTGTTCTAAAGAAAACAAAGCAGACTGAAGTTTCTCTTTAAGGAATCTTTCACGTTGGCTCATCAGACGACTCTGAGTGTTTTTCAATACAAGCCGAACAGACAGGACGTTTAATACGAATCACCATAGAATCACTCGATACCGCTATAATGGCTTCCTGACACTCTCGCTGTTTGTCACAGATAAAGCATTCAACTTCGATCAGTTCATCCATAACTTCACTTCCCCTGTCTTAAAGTCATACTCATCTGCCCGAAGTATCCGAGCCACATTCGCCTGAGCCTTGGCTTCTTCTTCACCAAGTCCCTGCTTCTTATAGCAAGACACAATCACTTCCCAATGACTCTCCATTGGAATCTTGCGCCACCTTGTCTCTGTCTCACCTTTCCGCTTGCCGGACTTAAAAGTATGTTCATAACACTCAAACCCCGTCAGAGAACCCAACAGATCACTGGCAGTATCCATCCCAATCCCAGGACAACCGGCGTAACCATCGGTAATATCTCCCGCCAATGCCTGAGTTAAATGAAAGAGATCCGCTTCTGCTTCGCTAACTTCCATCACGCCCAGTTCCGGCTTATGACTCAGGAAGATCTTCCCAGGAATGGTCTTGAGATCCTTGTCTTTGGTGACAATCACCTTCTCACCTTTGAGTCCATCCCAGGTAGACAGAATCCCCAACACATCGTCAGCTTCAAGATTCTTCTTCACGAAGGTCTTGTAGTGTTTCGCAAGGTGTTCTTTCAGAGTACGCAGGAGCATCGGTTTACGTTGCCCCACACGATTAGACTTATAGGTAGGCAATACGTCATACCGCCAGTTATCCGTACCGGTGAGGGTAACGATTAACTCATCAGCGTTAGTGAGTGATTGAAGTTCCGCCATACGTGCATCCAGTTTGGCAATGGCAGGTTCTTCAAAAGAGTGAAGTGTCCAGAGTCCATCACCCCAATGGATCGGTTCTTCTGCGGAGGCTGCTATTTCATAGGCGAAAATATCACCGTCGATCAGTGCTGTAGTTTTCATTTTAATTAAACACTCAATTCCAATAACGCTTTACCAGCCGCATTAACCCGCCACACCTTTCCATATTCCTCAGTGGAAACCTGTGTGGTAATTAATCCACGGCTGGATAACTCGGCAACTTCCCGACTATTGTCTCTGGCATATTGCGATTGCAATGTGAACGGTTTTAAATAACAGCGTTGCAGGACAATCACCGTCTGTTTAGACAGCATTGCGAATATACAGCGTGGAATCGGTGAAGTTGTGCATCACCCGTAATTGCAGCCAATCCAGTAAACGCTTTAATCCAGACTGTTTCCATCGCTTACGCTTTTCATATTGAGCATTATGAAACTGTGCAGCGATTCTTTTCTTCTGGTGATTTCCCATTGGTATTGTCCTTTTGATTATCCAATAGTGTGTTGTAATTAATTCAATTCAGATTTCCATTGCCTGATCCAATAAGAACCACAACTATGAGTGACTCCAAATAAGCGACCTAATTCAACACCAGTCGGTTTATTATCCTGCCAATATTGTTTAGCCTTCTGAAATCTCTCAAGGTAACGAGTCTGATTGGTAATTACTTTGTGATAGGATCTTTCAAGAACTCTTAAATGCTTAACATTACAACAAGCCCTGTTTTTACAAAGATGATCTATTTCCATCCCTTCTGGTATTTCGCCGTGATGATGTTTCCACATAACTCTATGAAACATTTTTGAAACACCGTTGAAGTTCTTTCTGAAGTAACCATCTGGATTAGTTTTATGGGAGGTACAAACAAAACACCCTTCCTCTGTGGTTTCAAACCTCAGAGCTTTTCTTGGCATTCCTTATGAGTCCTTTAATGTGTTTCACTCCAATTCATTCCAATCTTTGCCTCACCATCCAACGGACAACGCCACTCGAACTGTCTACCTGCTTCCTGAAAAGCCCATACAGATACTTCAGCAACTTCCTGTTCCAGACCTTCCCGAACTTGCAGACCCCATTCATCGTGACAATGAACCATCATTCCCCAGTCAGTACCCCACTCAAACCCACGTCGAGTCAGTTCCTGATAGAGATTAACGGTCGCCTGTTTCACCAGCAGCGCACCGGCAGATTGCAGCAAGACATTCAAAGCAGAGTGTTCAGAACGAACATGGAGGGTTCTCCCGTCGATACCTCTTAGGGATTTCTTCTGTTTCACCGCAGCCAATACGTCTTCACGAAGTCGTTTAAGGGCAGGAGTCTTATTCAGAAAGGAGGCTTTCAGTTTCTTACCGGTGGCTGCACCTTTCCCAACAATGGAACCAATCTTTTCATCACCCGCCCCGTAGAGAAATGCATAGATAAACGTCTTGGCCTGATTCCTTTCAGCGAGTCCCGCCGCTTCCATGTTGACGGTATGAATATCACCCTCAAGAATGATCCTGGCGTAAGCCCCTCCGTCATACCTCGCCATATAATGTGCAAGACAACGGAGTTCCAGACCCGAAGCATCAGCCCCGACTTGTTTGAATCCGTCCGGTACATGGAATAACTCACGGCTTTCTTTTCCATAAGGTGAATAAACACCAGGCACCTGAGCCACATTCGGCTTACTGTGCGTACACCGTCCGGTCACAGCCCCCAGGGTATTCACCCGCCCATGAATACGACCATTCTTTTCCAGCTTCAGCCACGCATTCTGACCTTCCGCCAGTTGTCCGATACGCTTCTCCACCAGAAACCGTTCCGCCAGTAACTTACAGTTCGGGTAAGGGAGTCTGCTGAGAATGGTTTCATCAATCTGTGGCTGACCACCATTGGTCATCACCTTGGGTTTCCAGCCGAACTCCTTAATCAACCTGTCCCCGATCTGTTGGCGACTGCTTGGATTGAACTCTTGCAGCTTCACCTTGCAGAAGGAAACTCCCTCTGTATAACCGTAACGACTGCTGTCCTTCTTGGGCGTGAACAACCCGCCATTCACATAGCGAGGCTTGAACACCTTCACCAGTTCCTTGTCGATTTCTTCCCGACGAAGGTAGAGCGTCTGATACAAGGCCACCGCCTTCTTTCGATGGAAGGCATATCCGAAGCGTTCCTGTCGGGTAATGATATAGGCGAACCAGGTTTCCAACTCCAAGGCTCTTGGTGGAATCTTCAGGCTTTGAAACTTCTTCCAGAGAAGGTCATTCACCTCCACATCATTCTCACAGTAAGACTGCATCTGAGGGTTCCACTGCGCCCACGGATCAATCCCCTGAGCTTCCATCTCTTTCTTGTAGTCACCCTTATGGAGATTGAGGCGATAACCCCACGCCTCCAACCCATGAGATCCCCGAAGTTTGGGTGGGAGTTTTCCAGCCTTGATTAAACCGGAATCCCGATCCGCAAGGTTTGGGTACATCAGTCGGGAGACAACTAATGTGTCAATGATATAGTCAGGGTTAATGGAGAACTGCGGGTAGACTTTCTGAATAGCCGGTACATCAAAGTTGATAATGTTATGCCCAATCAGAACAATCTGTTTTTCCTTTGAACCGTCCAGTATTTGCACACCATCATCAATGGTGCGGTACGCTTCACGGTGACAACTGAACACATCACCTTCATGGTTCTTCATCACCAGACTGTGAACGGTATCCAACTGATCCAACAGACCGTTGGTTTCTATATCAAAGACAAGGTATTGCATTTTTGTTTTCCCTAACGAATAACGATGCAGTGGTTTACTTCAGCCGAGGGAACCCCACTGATCCGCCATAGCGTCAGCGATGCCCTGAAAGGTGATACTGCGGATCTTCCAGCGATCCGGTGAAGGTGGCAGGTAGTGGATCCTCTCTCTCTCTCTCTTGGGCAATGTCATCATGTATTCATAGACGTTATCCGTGGGTTCAAGGGGAGGTAGGTTATGGAGAAACAGTCCGGTCTTTTTCTGTTCAGGATGACCAAACTGATAAGGCTGAACGTAGGAAGGTTTAGGCATGGAGGTTAGTCTTGGAAGTACACCCACCGGATTCTCAAAGCAGACTCTCGGTGATACTTCTTTGCACTTATTCCAGAATTGCTCTGTCCATTCACAAGCTTCCAGCCGTTGCGGGTACTTCGCCTTACCCTCTCCGTAGGTACGATTACCGGCAACGGTTAAAGCAGTGCAGGGAGGGTGGGCAATAATCAGATCCCAGGGTTCGTTCAGTAGATCAAATACGTCACCTGTGTAATGTTTCCCAGGTGAGTCCGTGTCCAGTAAGTCACAGCTAAGAGCGTCATGGCCTCTTTTGGTAAAGGCATCACGTACTCTCCCGCTGTACTCACAGGCTACGAGTACTTTCATTATTGTTGTTGGTGTTTTCCCTAACGGTTAGCTATGCCGAAGTGGATAGTTAAAGACGTGCTAAAAATCCGTATTGGTTTCTTCTTCAGTCCCACCGTTAGCAAACCCAAAGTCCTCCGGCTGATCTTCAGAGATCAAACCTGTCGCTTCGTCATAATGGAGACTGATCGTGTTACCCGTCGCCTGTCCGGTATAACGATCCTTGAGAACCCTGAAGGTCGTGGTGTGTCGGTCACTGGTATCTTCCGCCTGAGTGTTACGCTCAATGCCGAACATATAGTAAGACCAGAAGCCAATACTTCTTGAACCCTTGAAGTGCTTAATCATTACCCGCCCACCTTCCTCATGGCTCTTGCCTTCGGGCGTGGATAAGTGACTGACAAAATGAATGATGATGCCTAGCTCATTAGCCAGCCCCGCCATTTCCTTCATCATCTGTTCAATGGATTCTTTTTCGTTGGAGGTATCTGCCATTGCGGTTAAGTGATCGAGGTAGATCAACTTGATCCCTCTGGATACCGCCATAAAGCGGATCTTCTTTTTCACTACGTCCCACTCGGTATCACCCCAGTTGTCGTAGAACACCACCTTACCCTTCAGGCTTTGCAAGGTAGCTTTAAGCTGCGTCTTATCCCATTGTGCGTCTGGCACGTGGTAGCGTTTACCATCCACTTTACCGGCGATACGCTTCCCGACTTCAACAGGTTTGGACTCAAGGAAGATCACCCCCACCTGCTCACCTAATGTCTTTACGTCATAGGCAATTTGCTGAGTGATAATGTCCGTCTTACCACAGCCCGTCCCTGCACCGAAGGCATAGAGTTCACCGTAGCGTCTACCGTAAGTCAGGTTATGGAGAGTCGGCAGGAACCACTTCAGCCCCCACTCAATTGGCTTTTCGATCTCATCAAGAATCTCATCAATCTCAACGATTCCATCAGGTCGGTACGACTTGGCATCCCATATCGCCGAGATCACTTCCTTACCCCGCCCTGCTGCCAGCATTTCATTCGCATCTTTCAGAGGCAGGGAAGCGATCTTGCATTTACCAGGAGGGAATAACTCAGCAACTTTCTGTGCCGCTTCAATACCAGGATCGTCCATGTCAAACATCAGGATCACTTCTTCAAACCCTAAGACCCACTCAAGGTTCTGTTTGATAGACTGGCTCGCACCTGGAGCTCCACTGGGGATAGACACCACAGGCCACTTGTTACCCTGAATCTGTGACACTGACATGGCATCAATCTCACCTTCAGTAATCACCAGCATCTTCCCTGAGTCTTTCCACAAGTGCTGCCCGAATAACTGAAGCTGCTTGAACTCACCGGCAGTGCAGAACTTCTTATTGGCAGAACGGATCTTCTGAGCGCATACCTGTCCATCGTGATTCCGATAGGGAGCCACCTGAACCATCTGGTTCTTGAAACGCCCAACGAAGTACCCGAACTTACGGCAGGTTTCTTCTGAGAGTTTCCGCTTGGTCAGTCCTGAGTATTCACCGAAAGGAACCAGCCCTTTTGCTTTACTGTCTGTCATCTTCTGCTGACTCCCTTCAGGCTGCTCATAGCCCTCCGCCGGTTGGCTCTTACCACAGGAGAAACACTTCAACCATCCCCTGTCGTTGATCGAAGCGGCATCCGAAGAACCGCACATAGGACAAGCAACATGGGTTTCAACCCACTCGCTCATCAGGCTTCCCCGATCAGATCACGAAGTTTGTCGGAGACACTTCTGGCTTGGTGTGATTGCACAATTAACCGGCTGTTCTCAGACTGACGATCACGGATAACCGCAGAGTTCACATCCACTTTTTCTGAGTTGCGGGTAATCAAGGTATCCAGCTCCGTAATGGTTTTCTCAAAGCTGGAAAGGATTTGCTTCAGGCTTTTGTTAAACATGGTTTATTCTCGCTGTGGTTGTTTGATTAACTAAAAGATCAGGCCACCGTGATATAGGTAGCCCGTCCTTCCGTATTGTTTTTCACTGACCACACCTCACCGGTATGATCCTTCACCCGTCCATCGTCATAGGTTGCTACCACCCGACGAACTTCCGGCTTGGCCGTGGTGAGAAACGTCTGGCCTTTCTTATTGGTCTTGGTCTTATGAACCACGACGACTGTTGTGTGTTTAGCCATGGGACTCCCTGTTACTTGGTCAATGAATAACGTGCGTAACGCTGTCCGGTCAGAGTGTTCTTCTCCATCACGGAATGAACGGTATAACCCGCTTCTTTCAGATCCGAGATACGACGTGGCAATGCCATCACACCGAAGTCCATCAGTGCCGAGCGTTGGGTTAATGTCCGGCCTTTCTTTAGGTGATTCAGAATGACGTAACATTGTGGTGTCAGGTTTTTCATGTATGGTTTCATAACTCTTTATCTCCGCTATCGAGTTCTATTAAAAAGAAACCCATCCATTCAAAACGAAAAGACGGGTTAGAGTTGTGTGCGTGGAATGGCTAACTGCTGCGTTAATTGATTTGCCAGATCAAAAGTAATTACTCGCCTGTCACTGCTGATTGGATTACTCCAATAGTGTGTTGTAATTAATTACAGACCCACTTCTTCCAGCCACTCTTTCACATCAAAGGCAGGACAATCTTTCTTATTAGCTGCATCCGTTAATTCAATCAGATCCCGATGCCCCATAATCAAACAGTTCGGGAAGCAATCGTTAAGATGCTCCAACAGAGACTTCAGGCTTTCCATTTGTTCCGGCGTGAAGTTTCTCTCGGTCTTGCCTTCTGCATCCGTACCGCCCACCAGACAGATCCCGATGGATCGTTTATTCCAGCCTCTGCCGCAATCCCCCACATGTGCGCCAGGCCTGTCCAGTGGTCGGCACTTCTGCCCCGTGGCTTCAGACTCCACCTGTCCGTTGCGTTTGATAACATAGTGGTAGCCGTTACCAAGCCACTTGCGTTCACGATGCCAGCGATCAATGGTCACTGAATCTACGTCCATCGTCGCCGGAGTTGCCGAACAGTGGACAATAATATGGTCAATGTTTCTCATGGTTATTTGTTCTTGTTATCAGGACTCGCTGCTTTCAACGCATCAAAGCGAGTTGGTTGTGGTGCCTCCTTGAGCCATGCTTCAGGAATCCATTTGTCGCTGTATTGGAATCCATGTTTCTCACACCATAAGGCGTAAGTCGTCTTGGAGTTCTTTGAGATTCGTCCTCTGGAATTACTAAAGACAAACCGAATGTCGAGGTCAGGGTGCTGCTGTTTGATAAGGATATGCTTTTGCCGGTCAGCCGTTAGAAAGCGGCCTTTGGTTTCAATCACAATGCCATTGGGAAGCATGAAGTCCGGCGTATACTTTGAGAGTCGGGCAGGTTTTAAATAACCCACCTTCTCCGTTTCATATCCTGCATCAATACCCGCATCCTTGAGTTGCTTCGCTACCTGTTCTTCAAGTCCTGAACGGTAGCCATGAAGCAACCCTGGATTAAACTTAGGCATTACTGGTTAGAAGTCGCCGTTCTCATCAGTGGTTTCAAAAGGCTCGTCTGAGCTTTCACCTTCCTCAGAACCAAAACCTTCTTCCTCTGCCGAAGCACCTGAAGATTCATAACCTTCTTCTTCACCGAAACCGAACGAGTCCGCCTGTTGATTACCGCCCTGATTCAGTTCAAGTACCTGAACAGCCTTCATACGGAGACTGACAGAGGCATCGCCGGACGACATAATGTGGTAAGGGATTACTTCAAAAGAGATACGGAGTTTGGAACCACCCCACAGCTTGTCTCCATCAAACGGCTTACCCTTTGAATCAAAAATTGCAGGAGACTGAGTGAAAGGTTTACCATTTTCCGGCTCAACGTGTGCTGCCAGTTTGAAGGAACAAATCATTGCTCCTGTGTCATCGAAGTAATAAGGATCAGCCCGTTCAACTTTAATCGGTTTCCCTTTCGAGTTGAGCTTTCCCTTAAACTTTTCTTTGAATTTCTCGTAAGAAGCATCCGCCGCCTTATCCAGAAACTCTGCCATTGAACCTAATGACTCACCTTTGGCATTCTTGACCTGAGCATCAGTGTCCAGCTTCAGTTTGGTCTTGTAGTCCAGCTTGCCTTTGTATTCATCTGGTTCAAGCAGATATGGGTAGACAGCAATACCAATATCACTGACATAACGTGGGTTACGCTTTTTCTTCTGTGCCATGTAAGAGTTCTCTCCGTGATTGGCGTTTCATTCAAATAAAAACAAGCCGCCAGTTACGGCCTGTATTTTTCTTCCAGCTTCTCTACGTCATATCCATGAGCTAAAAGTCGGGAAGCAATATCCACTGGCAACGGTTGATCGTTCTGCCAATAGACAATCGCCAGTTCAAGATCATAAGGATCTTCCTGAATAGTCCTGTCGTGAGTATCCATGTGTGTTTTTCTTTTTCTGAATTGCGATTAATGGGAAGGGAGAAAGGAATGGTTATTCCAATAGTGTGTTGTAATCGTTTTATTCACCGACACATCAGGAGAGAAACTAGAAGACTATCCACAAGATCATCCACAAGATCTCTTAAAGAGTTACCTATAGTTATTTCTTTATTAATGATTATTAATAGATAATAAAGATAGAGATAAAACTTAAAGAAACTCTTATAGAAAGACTTATAGAAACTCTTATAGTTTGTCTTTTGGATTGTCTTAGAGTTCTTCCAATAGTGTGTCGTAATTAAACTGACGTGTACCTGTACCAATAATGTGTTGTAATCTCTTTCAATGGAGTCAATAACTAAATCAGGGAAAGCGGGATGAATAACAATAAGTGTGTCCGTGGGTTGATACTGGTTCTTTTTACCCTATGTATTCCGACGCTCACACGTGCTAACGGTAATAACGATGGAAACGAGTTACTGAAGATGTGTACTGAGGCTCAATACGCAATAGAAACCAGAGATTTCAGGAGTCCTGAGCAGGTATTCATGTGTTTAGGTTTTATCCAGGGAGTACAGTCTTCTTTAGAATTAGTGGTCGCCGCTCAAGAAATGGGAGGTGAGATTAAAGACTCCATGTTTAAGCTCTGTTGGCCTGACGGTATTACACTTGGTCAGAATGTACGGGTTGTTACCAAGTATCTGAAAGACAATCCGAAAGACCTTCACAGGTATAAAACATATCTAGCTTTACAGGCGTTTATTGAAGCGTATCAATGCACTGGCTGATAGTAGAAAGGGAGCCACAATGGACTCCCCCTTAAACGTCATTCAATGCCTTTTGGTATAGAATCAGGCAAAAAAATACTCACTCTCCCTAACCTGAGTCAGTTCCAGATTCCCTTTAGCGGGGACTGCCGGTAGCTCTTTCCCTTCTGGCAACTGCCACTCAATCTCCCGCTTGAACTTATCCAGCACATCAACGTCATAGATCTTAATAAACTCCTCCCGCAGCGACTCCGCCATGATCCAGGCATTCCCCGCATGAGTACCATAACTGTCGTGTACCAGAGAGAACGAGCGTAGCCCATGCTGCCAACAGGCCAGTACCGTCAGCCGCATATGAGATGCATCCATGGAGTGAACCCAGTTCGGTGCAATCCCTGAAGCCTGTTTGGATTTATTCAAGTGCGAACTCTTAGGCTTACCCGCCGACAACACCACACGCCGACCACCAAAGGTCAGGTTGAATCGTTTGGTGTCCATCTGTGGGTAACTCTGCACCACGGGTAAACCGTCAGGAGTCTCCCACCGTACCGGCAGTTCCTCTTTCGATGCAGAACGGGCAGCCCCCTGAAGCCACTCCATCGCACCACGGGCAGCAATCACCACCTTACCTGTGCACTCCCATATCAAGGCACCCATATACGCTGAAGCCTTCCAGCCAGAACCGTCCCACGGAAAATCTTCCCGCTTCACCTTGGCCTTATAAGGTTTCACCGTGTCATCAAAGATCTGTTGCTTAAAGCCAAACTCCGTGGCTCCATAAGAGAGTGTCATTACCGGACGCTTGGCAACCTTGCGGGTAATCCCATGCTGTAACCAGCCCTTTGCATAACCGGCAATCTCCTGGTCATCAGACAGTGCGTCCTGCCGTACCCGTTCCAATACCTTCTCAGCGACAATGCCGTACACATCAGAAGGTTTCTCGCCAGGTAACAGGTTCACTGCCTGTCCACCAATCTCATCCCTGAGCATTGCTGAGAAGTGCTGCAAGCCATTACAGGAACCGTCCATCTGCACAGGCAAAGAAGATTCATAACCGAATCCTTGAAACATAAAGGCAGCGTAATCAAAACAGAAAGCCAGAAACTGCCATGGCTTGTCCGCATCACACCAGAAGCGATGGTTAAATGGATCTTCAGCCACCGCAAGGATTGTCATCTCGTTACCCTTCACCCACTGCACACGCTCCGCCAGTGAACACTTATCCTCACCATACACATTGGCTCCATGGATACGCAGCCAGTCAGCATCCTCCTCATCCTTAATGGCAACTTTATCCGCAAAGGTCAGTAACCCTTTGGAGAAATCAGAACCCTGTGGATTCAGAAACAACGGCACTGCATACACCCGACCACGGAAATCCATCTGGTGCGGGAAGAAAATCTCCGACTCCTGCTCAAACAGTTCTGCTGTGTGGAGTACCTTCACAAACTGCAACCGCAACGACTTGTTCTTCAGATTCATGGAGTGCATATCCGAAGCATCCCGCTTCCATTCCTTAAACTCCTTCATCTCTGCGTCCGTCCAGAGTTCTTTCGGATAATCATCCTGATCCAGAAAGGAAGGCTTGGTCGGTGCTGGTCGATCATCCGCTTCAGGAATCCCACTGAGGGTACTGCCGGATTGCCATAACTCTCTCGCTACGTTCAACACCCGACCATTGATTGCCCACGGTGTGCTCTGCATTGCATTCAGGGCGTCATAGATCGGATCAATATCATGCTCCGCCAGTTCCTCCAGGTACTCTTTAGTCACCGAGAAACCTTTCATCAACTTCAACCGGCGTACCCTTGCAGTCCAGTAACCTCCATCATAAGGAGTCGTCCAGGGTTTCGGTGGGATCACACAAGGCAAAAAGGTAGGAGACATTAACGAACAACGGGCATCCTCCTGCTTCAGCCACTCCATCACTTCCGCGGTGGGCAGTAACACCTTCTCCCGTTTCTTCTCCCCGTACTGCACCGTTCCTAATCGAATAGTCCCGCTGCTTTGAATCAACAGATCAATCAGCTTGGAACCCACCTTCAGTTCATCGCCCACCGACCAATGCTCAATCTCAATCTGCCGCCCCTTCATGTTGTGCTTCATAATGGAGCGTTGCTTATGCTTGGTATCTCCCTTGATCCGCTTCACCAAATGACTGTGGTTCACCTGGTCAACCTCAGCAAACGTCCGATAGGAAATCTCATCCTGAATCAACAGGGCAATCTCACGGGCAACCGCCACCAGTTTCTTCTGGCTACTCAACCCATCCAACACCGTCCGAACCGTCAGCAATGCCAGAGCCTCAGCATCCAGCTTCTCCATAAACCGGACAGCCGTATGTTTCTTACCGGCCTTCCCGCTACGAGCCTCCGCCATAAAAGCATCAATCGCCTCCACCATCGGAAGCAAATGAGCATTCAACAGTCGCTTCACCGAACGAGTCCCCGACTCCTGCTGAAACGTCCTGTTCTTCTCATGGATCATCCAGAACCGATCCACCCCGTCAGTCCTCATCTTCTCCTCAAGCTGAACCTGCCGCTGATACCTCTCCTGCCAATCCTCAGAGTTCTCAATCGCCTCTACCAGTTGCTCAGTAATAGCCATGCTTCCGTATCCCTCGCTCGTTATTATTCTTTACGCCATAGAATGACTTTTGGTATAGCTACAGGCGCAGCAGTCCCGTGAGATTAGGTATACAACGCATCCCAATTCCTCTAAAATCAAACTGTATACGCCACAAATCAATTCCAAATACACAATAGATGACTTTTGGTATAGTTGCAAGTAGTTATTTTGTATGGGATTTCCAAGAGTGCTATACACTTCCGAATTGTTATAATTTAGGGATCAGGAGAGCGTCACATGCAAGTCAACATCAGTGGACATCATGTCGAGGTAACAGAAGCTCTGCACGATTACGTGATCAAAAAACTGGAACGCCTTGCGTCGCATTTTGATCAGATCACCAATGTACAGGTGACTCTCAGCGTCGAAAAGCTGGTACAGAAGGCAGAAGCTACCCTCCATGTCCCGGGTGCTGAAGTCAATGCCACCGCAGACCACGAAGACATGTACGCAGCCATTGACCTACTCTCGGACAAGCTGGATCGACAGCTGGTTAAACACAAAGAAAAATCCTTAGGTCGATAGCCCGGCGTCAGTCAATTCAGTCCAGTCAGAATGGTGTCAGATATGTTGTATACAGCCCGTACTGGCACCATCCACATTTTTGACGACTCCGTTTACCGGTTATCGGATTTACCTATAAAATAGCAGCATGATTATTCATCGCATCCTCACACCCGCGCGAACCTTTGATGGCGTGCATGGGGTCAGTAAAAAGAAGATTCTGGAATTTATCGCCGAGCACATCAGCAGTGAGGTGTCCGAGATTAATGGCAAGGATTTATTTGAAGCTCTGATTTCCAGAGAGCGTCTTGGCACCACAGGCCTGGGCAATGGCATTGCCATTCCGCATTGTCGTTGTAAAGCATGCCCGGAGCCCGTTGGCCTGTTTATTCGTCTGGCAGAACCTGTGGATTTCGATTCCGTCGACCAGAAACCTGTGGACTTGGTGTTTGCCTTGATTGTGCCAGAAGGTGAAAATCAGGAGCACTTGGAAATCCTGAAAGCACTGGCAGAACAATTTCACTCCGATCGGTTAATGGCATCCGTGCGGCAAGCAGAAAACGCTCAAAGTCTGTACGACTGTATTACTCATCATTAGGGTTAACACGGAAGTCTTTGGGTTTTGTTCAGACAAAAAAAGCCACTACAAAGAGTGGCTTTTTTTATACCTACGATTAACTAGCCTCTTCCAGTCAAAAATCTGTAGGCAGTTCCAATCAGCGGAATGCTTTGAATCACACCTTCATCCTTTTTCAGTAAGCCTGTGGCTGGAGCCGGAGCAACAACTGGCTGCTGCGGTGCAACTAGCTGTTCATCTTCCTGTACAACTGGCTGCTGCGGTGCAACTAGTGCAGGGAAGCGTTAATACCCATACCGTTCGCACTGAGCGGAGTCGAAGTGTGGTGCTTTGCTCCGCTCATGATAAACGGGGATGTATGTCTTATAACGCTTGGCTGCACTAGCTGTTCATCTTCCTGTACAACTGGCTGCTGCGGTTCAACTACAGGGCTGTCGCATCAGATGCACTATGGTTCATATAACATCGAAAATAGGAAAGAATCCCCAGCTTTTAATTCCCTTTCTATGAGGCTGTCGCAAAACTCCAGAAACCTCGTTCCCATGCTCCGCGTGGGAATGCATACGCTTTAATTTTCAATGGGTTAGAAGTATGGATTCCCACGCAAAGCATGGGAACCAGGGCTTTTGCGACGCCCTCCTATATCAGAAAAGAATATTTCTGCTGTTGGACGTTATGATAAATCAATCAAATTGATCGATGATGCATCTGATGCAACCGACCTGGATTCACCAACTAGCTGTTCAACTTCCTCTGCAAGCTGCTGCAGTTCAACTATTAGCTGCTGCAGTTCAACTAGCTGTTTATCTTCCTGTACAACTGGCTGAGCTACTGAAACAGAAGGTGCTGATTGATTTGAAGTTTCTCCACGCTTTACAATTTCGCTTAGAACTCTATTCATTAGCTTTTCAGTTTCAACATCTTTCTTTATCTCATCGACACAGTCCGCCCCGGGCGCCCCGGGCAAGTTTACAAAGTATTTAAGATTCTCAGCCGCGTGTCTAGCTGCCCTTCTTTCATCATCAGCCGCGTGTCTAGCTGCCCTTATTTCATCAAGAGCTGCTCTAGCTGCGAGCATTTTAGCTGAAGCTGGATTTTCAATTATTTCATAGGCTAATCCACCCGCTTGATGCTTCACTGCAGCAGCCTTAGCAATATCTATGGCTGCGTACACATTATCCCGGGCGTGTTTTTCTTCCAGAGCAATACCTTTTTCAATATAAGCAATGGCACTTTTTGCATCTTCTGTTTCACCAAGCTCACTTTTTATTTTTGCAATAAGCGCATTATCAGAGTTGTGCTCATAGAAGACCTTTCTCTTATCTTCTTCAATCTTGGCACGTTTTTCTTCAATGTCAGCAATTGCTGCCAGCGCTTTAGGATCTCTCTTTTCAGCCTTTTCAAGCAATTTGATGTTGGCTTCAGAGACATCATAAGCATTTTTACCAGCACAAGGATAACTTGAAAGTTTTGCCATAATAGGCGCGGCTAAGCCTCGCGCTTCCAGCTTAGCTTTCAATGGTTCAAGAAGCTTCGCTTCTCTCTCAGAGTTAGCAGCAGCTCTACGCGCAAGATATAAATCTACCTTCGGAGCGACTAAATCCCTAACTTTGTTAACACAAAACTCTAAACCTATTTTTTTGTAAACAACCTTAAGAACGGCAACTAGCCTGTCAGTAAGTTTCTTAGCTACCTCTTTCACTGTTTGGAAAAAAGTCTTTGTTTCCAATGCTTTTTTAGCAGCTTCTGCCTTTCTTTTAATATATTTTTCTTCACTCTCAATTACGCGATCTTTGGCCACAACAACTTCTGGCAGCTTTGATGTTAATTTACGCTTAACCTCCTCATTGCGAGCGCTATTCGCAGTCAATCTAACTTCGCGACTATTATGTTTAGCAACCTTTACATAAGTCTCCTGACTTTCAAGGCTTTTATCGTTAAGTGGGAGCGAATCTAAATTTGTTGGCACTACTGGGGATTTTACTGGAGTCATTTTATATTCCTTCAACTATGGGTTATGAGACAAACAATTAATAAAACACCTTAAATACGGTTCTTGTATGATGTGTTGAAGTGAAAGATATACGAAGGTCTTAAATAAATACCTAACCAAACGGTTAGTATTCCTAACAAAGTACGAAGAAAAGATTAAAGAGGTTATTACATTCAGTTTCCGAAGCGTCGTTTTTAAAAAAATAACTTCTCTATCCCAGTATTAAACGTAGAATATTAGGTATTTGCCAAATCCTATAAAGGACAAATCATGAAACTGATCATCATCAGCGGGCGATCAGGCTCCGGAAAAAGCTCTGTGCTGAACACCCTTGAAGATGAGGGATTTTACTGTGTTGATAATCTGCCCGTCAGCCTGCTTAGCCAGCTGCCAGGCACTTTGAAGAGCCACAGCCAAGAACCACCCAAAATGGCGGTCAGCATTGATATTCGCAATCTGCCAGGGGCGCTAAACACGTTCCCAGAACTCATTAAAACACTTAAAAATCAAGGAATTGACTGCCAGGTTCTCTACCTGGACACCGACAGCGAAAAGCTGGTCAGCCGCTACAGTTCCACTCGGAGAAAGCATCCTCTGAGCAATGATCAGACTTCATTAAGGGAAGCGATCGAGCAGGAGCAATCGCTGCTGAAACCGGTGCTGGTCAGCGCCGATCTGAAAATTGATACCACACCACTCTCTGTTCATCAAATTCGCGATTTGATTAAACAGACGTTCTGTACGGACAGTAAAAACGCCATGACAGTACTGTTCCAATCCTTTGGTTTCAAAAACGGCATTCCTTCTGATGCGGATTATATTTTCGATGTTCGCTGTCTCCCTAACCCATTCTGGGATGAAACGCTACGTGAATTTAATGGGCTGGATGAGCCGGTCGGCAATTTTCTGAAAGATGATCCGATGGTCATCGAGATGGTTGACGATATTGCCACCTTTGTGGATAAGTGGCTCCCTCGCTTTGAGTCCGCCCAACGCAGTTATATGACCATTGCGATTGGTTGCACTGGAGGACAGCACCGCTCGGTCTATATTTGTAAAACGCTGGGTGAGCATTTCACCGGAAGACTAGAGCGGATTCAGGTCAGACACAGAGAACTTCATAAATAATGATTACCTATCGAAAAAAGATCATCAATAAACTGGGATTACATGCAAGGGCTGCCTCTAAATTCGTCACGACTTCAGCGGCCTTTGCCTGCCAGGTGGATGTTGTTTTTAATGGCCGGAAGGTGGATGGCAAAAGCATTATGGCTATCATGATGCTGGCTGCCGGTCAGGGTTCAGAGCTGGAGCTCCATTGTGATGGTCATGATGAAGAAGCCGCGGTTGAAGCATTGTCCAACCTGATCGATGAACGTTTCGGAGAAGATGAATGAGCCAAGTTTGCTCACTCACATACACTTCCTATATCTTGTAAATTCAACCATTTTTTATCCGGGCAGACGTCCATGGCACAACAGCTGCAATTGAGCATCGGTGAAGCCGAGCTGATCAAACTCAATGATGCCCTTGAGCATGGTGTGTCTTCCGAATTGCGCCATATGCTCAATATGTTGCCGCCTGCCGATACTGCTCACCTGCTGGAATCCTCGCCTCCCAAGTTGCGCAGCCTGCTCTGGCGCCTGATTGACCGGGAGCAGGAAGGCGATGTACTGCAAGAGTTGAGCGAAGAAGTTCGTCAGTTCTTTTTGGACCGCATGAACATTGCGGAGCTGAAAGCCATCACCGAAGGTCAGGACGTAGATGACATTGCCGACCTTCTGCAACAACTGCCCGACACCATTACCCGGCAAGTGCTGGACTCCATGAACACCATGGATCGCCAACGGGTTGAAGTGGTTCTGGCCTATCCGGAAGACACCGCCGGTGGCTTGATGAATACCGATACCATTACGGTACGGCCCAGTAATACGGTGGATGTTGTTCTTCGTTACTTGCGCCGCCATGAAGGCATTCCTGAAACCACAGACAACCTGTTAGTGGTCAACCGCCGTGGTGAATACATTGGTCGCCTGCCGCTTACGGTGCTACTGACCACCGACCCGGGCGCTACGGTTCGGGAAGTGATGTTAACCGATCTCGAGCCCATTCCCGCCGATATGGACGACACTCAGGTTGCCCAGTTATTTGAGCGACAGGATTTGATCTCTGCTCCCGTGGTTAATGAAAATGGCAAGCTGCTGGGGCGTATCACCATCGATGATGTGGTGGATGTTATCCGGGAAGAAGCAGAACATTCCATGATGAGCATGGCCGGTCTGGATGATGACGAAGACACCTTTGCTCCCGCACTGAAAACAGCACGCCGCCGCGCCGTTTGGCTGGGGGTTAACCTGATTACGGCATTTATTGCCGCTTCCGTTATTGGCCTGTTTCAGGAAACCATCGACAAGGTGGTTGCTCTTGCTGTTCTTATGCCGATTGTTGCCGGTATGGGTGGCAATGCTGGAAGTCAGGCACTAACGCTGGTGATCAGGGGCATGGCGCTTGGACAAATCAGCACCACTAACTTGAAATGGTTATTGAGCAGGGAGTTAGTAGCAGGCTTTCTGAATGGCCTGTTATGGGCAACGCTGGTCGCAACCATCGCCTGGTTCTGGTTTGATGATCCGATCATTTCTCTGGTGATTGCCTGCGCCATGGTCATCAATCTGAGTGTGGCGGTGATTACTGGCGCCACTCTGCCCGTCCTGCTCAAGTCTTTGAATATTGACCCGGCTTTAGCGGGAACCATCATCCTCACCACTATTTCGGATGTGGTTGGCTTCTTTTCTTTTCTTGGATTGGCGACGTTGTTCTATGGATAAAAAATGGGCTCATTAAGAGCCCTGCATAAGAAGCTGTTCATGATCTTTTGCGAATAGCGAAAACGAGGAGAAAGATTGTGAACAGCTTCTAAGGCCGTTATTGCGCCCTGGCACTTCGCTCACTTAGTTTCTGGCCTTTTATCTTCACGCCAAAGATAAGTTCATTGATGATCACTGGCACCATTGGGTTTTCTAGGAGGCTGTCGGACTTGAAAGTAAAAACCGGAGATGGGCCGCAATAAAGTCAAAAATCACAGAATCCAGTCTGGAAGTGCTGTTTATGTCGTCAGTCTCTTTTGCCCAAATATCCAAATGCATGCGACAAATAACCTGTAAGCTGCAATAAACTGCATAAAAATGATACTTTCCTGAAGATCTTTCAGCATCAGCGTAAACATCCGCTTCAGGTTAAAACCCATGCACAGAAGATCCCATTCAGCAGACACTGCTTCAAGACCACGGACCAGAAATTGACGGTATCCCATCACTTCCTTCTGTATCCCAAACGTTGGCTCAATGGTGCTTTTTCTCAATGCATACACCGCCCGTCCTTCCCTGGTTTGCAATCGCCAACGCATCAACTCCAGTGCGGTAACATCATCGCCTGCGGGCATCGGCTCATCGGGCTTAAAGCGCTCCAGTAAAGGTTTGTTATGGGCATCCTTCTTTTCTGCAATGTAAGGGATAGCTCCAAACTTATCCACAGCAGACACATTGCCCTGACTGAAGTAGCCCGTGTCGGCAAGAATCGCGCTGGGCTTGCCAATCTGCTCTGCACGAGAGGCCAGTTCTTCGAGGGCAGGCGCTACCTGTTGTTTGTTATTGGTCGCCTGAGTAATATGATTTTCAATAATAAGACCACTGTCGTTATCTACTGCAGCCTGCGTATTATATGCCTGAACAAAACCGTTAGCAGACGTTGGCATTATGCGAGACTCCGGATCTGTCAGGTTGACTTGATCTTTGTCCCTGGGACCCGGCGTTGGGGCTTTCGGTTCTTTGCCCCGTGGCTTTTTTCCCGTATCTCTGATCGCATCACGACGGGCAACTTTGTCCTGGAATTCTGCCAGCTCTTGCTGATAACGTTCTTCAGCTCGTCGCTCAATTTCAGCTTTGGCATCGGCAATCACCTTGAGGCGATCTTCCCTGCGTTTCAGCTCATCAGGAATGGATAATTCGTCTGGCAATTTTTCAGTATCTGCTTTTTCAGCCATCCTGAGGAGCTCTTCAACTTCTGCCTTGAGCTGCTTTTCGAGCTTGCATGCGTGCTTGTAACTGAGCGCCTTGTGTTTGCTGGCATTGGCCTTCATCTTGGTTCCATCGAGGCTGATGGTTCCCAGCTTCAACCATTCTGCCTGTTGCGCAATCAACAATATCTGAACAAAAAGTTCACTGATTTCTTTACGGAAGCGCTGGCGAAAGGTTTTGATACTGTCGTGATCCGGATGCTCGTTGGCGCAGATATATCGAAAGGCGATGGAGTCATAAGTTGCTTTCTCCAGTTTGCGACTGGAGAAGACACCTGTTGCATATCCATAGAACAATAACGACAGCATGAGGGATGGATGCCAGGCTTTAGAACCCCTTCCTTTATAGGCGCTGATCAAAGGTGTGAGGTCTAGCTGCTCAACCACCTCTACAACAAAGCGAGCAAGATGCACCTCTGGCAGATAATCCTGAACAGTGGCAGGAAAAAAGTCAGGGATGTCTCGGTCAATGGGTCTGAAAGTCCATTTGTTCATTGGCTGGCTGTCTTTTACGATCTTGCGGGTATTATACTCAAAAGTTGTTCTAAGTCCGACAGGCTCCTAGCCTTATTCATTTCCAAGGCATAATCCAACCACTCAAGCGGTGTCAGGTCTTTTTCCTTCCAATACTCATCATCTGTGAAATGAGGATTTGAAATAGCTTTACCATCCTGTTCCAAACGATCGCCAATAAGAATACCATGGTCCATCGCTCGGCCTGACACACTGTAACCACTTTCAGCTAATAGTTTGTTCGCCTTTTCAGGGGATAGCTTCAGACGGTTTTTAATCAAATCTTTCACCGAACTTAGTGACTTCGCCATGGCCACTGCAGCGTCATTCATATCCTTTTTTTCAGCCGTTGTTCGTTGACGGGATTCAGCCCTTGTATGCTCCATTAATGCAAGAAAATATGCACATTTGATCATTTGTCCAATCAGCTTGGATCTCTTCTCAGGGTTAGATTCCTTACACACTTTACCCTCAAGCACTTTAATAGCGGGGTAACCAGAGAACCTGCCAAAATCGTTGCTGGCTGTAGTGAATGTCGCTGCAACCGGCTTACCTGTTGCCGTACTGATAAGGTGTGAGCTGACATCCCTGAAAGTCATCAGTTTTTTGAATGGCTCCATGTGCTTATCACCACCTTTTTCAGCAAAGCTATTTAAGTCACCATTGATAATAAACTGAGCGTCCGGGCACTCCTTTTTTAACCTTTGAATATCTTTTGTGACAATTTTGCTTGATTCCTCTTTCGATTTACCAAATACCGGAGAGTGAAGATTATAGACAAATAAGAGACTGCCATTTTGAGTGCTAAACCCGGTTCGAAGACAGCCTCGGCTAAATGCATCACCATAATTAAATATTTTCTTTTCATCGACGGTCATTTCAGAGCCATCTTCTTTTTTATAATTATCAAAAGCGTCCTTATAAGGCGACTGAGTGAAATACACCATTTGCTCATCAAACTTGTTCAGAGATTCTGATTTGTAAGCCGTGATGTAAAACATCCGCATATCTTCTTTTTGTGTTTTGGGGTTATAACCCGTTTCATTGTATGGTTTAAGAACAATTTCATAACCTTTATTCTTAAACACCTCCACCAGCGGGTGTAATTAAAAGTGTTCCCGATGTGGTGAAAATTCAAATTTCATCAGCTGTTACCCCGCATGAATACTCGGTATCAAAAATAGAAAATTCACAAAATTACAGACTGTTGAACACTTTTAATTACACCCTCCACCAGCTCACTGGTCAAATTATGCGTCTGCCCATTGCTATCTTTATACAGCCTGCTCTCCTGAATACTGTAAACATCAACTCCCTGATCAATCGATGCCTCCAACGCTTTAACTAACTCAGCCTTCCGCTCTGTCAGTAACAGGTGCGGTAACAAAATGTCCGTTACATCACCTTTCTTTAACTGAGCAAAGTGCAGCCTTCCAACCGCACCATCGACATTATATGTTCCAAATTTCAGGTGGTTATCTTTCTGCTCTCGACTTTAGATTTCCCATAAAACGGAAGTTTGGTCAGATTGCATAATTTCAAAAAAACCAACATCGACGAACTATTTTTTCAGGCTCGCTTATATTCGGTTTTTTTGTCTAAAAGCCTTTGGTTATGCGGCTTTACCCTTATCGCAAATTAACTGGTCGATCAGTTTATCGAAATCGAACTCATATTTTTGCCCATATCTGTTCCAGCCCTCGCGAATCGAGAACCTTGGAATAATTTTTGAGAGCGCAATTCTCATCATGCCAGCGGTCGTAGTGTCCTGATCTCGCCAGGCTATGTACGGGACAAAACATGTAAGAGCATTTGAAAGTTGACTTGGTCGCTTTTTGCACAGCTATTTTTCAGAACCCTGCGAAGTATATCCAGTCCCAGTCTGAAAAGGGCTTTGGCATGTCGCCCATGTTTATTTAGAGGAAGCTGTTTTTCATCTCCATAACTCCAGTGGCCAACAAGCAAGCACCATGTAAATGCCAGAGCAAGGATACCCATCAACTTATCGAATAAGGATAGATTGCGCTTAG
>NZ_LUTV01000003.1:507667-513324 GCF_001646945.1 Endozoicomonas ascidiicola | reverse complement strand
ATATTTCTGATGTCGTGGCCAGTATTGCCCAGGCAAAAGAAGAAAGTTGGACTTACGACATTCCTCAACTACCAGAGCCAGTAGCTACCGTATCTATTGGTCTGGATGGAACAACTCTGCTCTATCGTGATGGCAACTACCGCATTGCTATGTGTGGAACCATTGCATTATTGAATGATGACGGTGATCGACTTCATACGMTCTMCTGCGCTGCAGCGCCTGAATATGGCAAGCAAACCTTTATGAAGCGATTTTCTGCAGAGATAGAAAAAGTTAAACGACGATTCCCTGATGCCACTTATGTTGGCGTTGCCGATGGTGCTCCCGATAACTTGACTTTCCTTAAGCCTTTTGTGTCCGTTCAGGTTCTGGATTTTTATCATGCTTCTGAGTATGTGGCAGACGCTGCGGAAGCGATCTATCCGGGAGTTAAAAACAAGCAACAACGGCATGCATGGCTGAAAGAAAAACTCTATGAGCTGAAACATGAAGTTGGTGGAGCACAGCGTCTGACCAAGGAATTAAAGAAATCATCACCGGGGAATAATCGTCTGGCATCGATGGAGAAGCTGTATAAGGCAAGAACCTACTTTAAGAACAACTGGAAAAAGATGGTCTATCCGGAAGCCCTGAGCGCCCATTTACCAATCGGCTCTGGGGTTACTGAAGCGGCCTGTAAAATATTGGTGAAACAGAGGATGTGAAGATCAGGTATGCGCTGGAAAGAAGAAGGTGCCTCAATGCTGTTAACACTCCGAGCGATCATATGTTCAACAGGACATTGGTCATCTTTTTGGAAAAAAATGAATCAATACGGTTTTCCAATTACTCATAACCTTCAGGCAGGACATTGATCAGGCTGAGCACCCCACCAGAACCTTCTTTAATTTCAGGTTTCAGCTTCACTTTTTCGCCAAAAGCCGTGGATCCAGCACATTGAAGCCGTTCATAACCTGTAATGAATAGAGTGTCTATATTGTGATTTTTGAGATCACTCTTGATTGTTGGGTAGGCAGAAAATTGTATCCCTTTATTATCAATTACCTTATTAAACTTATGATATTTATCATACTTTTTCATACTCGGGGGGATGACCTCTTCAACATTCTTTATCTCAATATGGAAAATATGTAAGTTTCTGCTTTTAGCAAACTCTAAAAGTCCTAAGATTCTAGACATGCTACCTAATTCATCACTGCCATTTTTGTTTTTACAGCCTTTTATATCAATCATAACAATTGCAGGCTTTTTATTATCTGAAATTAATTCATCTATTTTGTCAAAGCTTGAGGTTTTTCTTGTATCAGCTGCAACCCATTCAGTTTGTCTTGAATTCAAATTTCTCATATCACTTTTGAGTATATTTTGATTTATGGCTTTTAGATCTTGAAAACTTGAGCTGTCCATGACTTTTCTGTCAAATATTTTCTTGCTTGAAGGCTTTGAAGGCAATTCTGATTTTAATGTCTTTAAGCCAGTAAAACTGGTGTCAGGTCTTTCATCGTGCATTACAAATGGATGGTATTCAGGTTTATAATTTTCTAAAATGCACGATGAAAGATCTGACCCTTATTTTGCTCCAAGGGACCAACCCTTAAACTCGTTCGCTCTTATGGCCACCATTTTATCGCTGTTGCCAAGGACTCGGATCATAAGGCATTGTTGGAAAGCGTTGAGGATCTGGACCGGGAAGGCAAAGTTCAGCGATTCACTTATACCGACAAGCGGGGGCATCGGCACTCGTTTCACTACGTAAATGGCGTTCCACTCAATAAATCACACCCTGACTTTATGGTCAATTACGTGAACTATGTGGAAACGGATCCTGACGGGAAAGTAAAATACTTCAATAGCTGGGTAACCAGTCTGCCAATTCACAACCATATGTGTTGCATGAAAATCATGCGGGGAGGACGCGCTAGGTGGTTAATTGAAAATGAAACGTTCAATACACTGAAGAATTTGGGTTACAGTCTGGAACACAACTTTGGTCATGGTGAAGATAATCTGTCAAGCAATCTTGCTTCCCTGATGCTCCTTGCCTTTCTGATTGATCAAATTGTTGAGCTTTCCTGCTCCTTATTTAATGAAGCACTGAAGGCTAACAAACGGAAAAAGACGATTTGGGAGAAGCAAAGGAATTTCTTTGAGATTTTCGTGGTTAGTTCTTGGGCATTATTCATGAAGGGGCTGATCTTGCAGGGAGCACCTGAACCAAAAGCAAAAGGCAAGCGAGTTAAACCCGGTGAACAGCAAAACGAAAAATGATCAGCATCCGGAGTTTATTCCCTGATACGGCATAGTTACCAATAAAAAACCATTTTCTTCAGTGTATTTAAATTGGTCGATTGATCAGATTGTTTCTGAGGATTTTGTTCGTGTATAAAAAACTAATGAGATTTTTAAGGTAAAATATCCATTTTTCTATTTTTTGCGGGAATTGCTGGTAACATTCGATCCTTTAGTTCTTCTCGTACCACCTTGAGCATGGCGACAGCAATTTTTAATTTACTGGTGTTTCCTGAAGCCGGCGCTGGAAATGAGATGATTGGAATAGCGGTAAATATTTCGTCTGCCGCTCGTTCAAAATCACAGTAAGAGAGACCCAGCACTGCCCCCAGATATACGTCGGACGGTTACGCTTTTTACTGTGCTGATGATGGGTTCGACAAGCAGGGGATTTATCTGAGTATCGTTCGATAACCCAATCATCAAGTGCGAGAGTGATCGGCTTATCTGTTGGGGCTTTTGGACACACCAGTCGGATCAAACGACACACCAAGTGCTTCCATCGCCACTACCGTGTGATATCCAGTGATGATAGTTACTCCAGACGCATTGATAGTCAATGGACAATAGTGCCTGCGTAACAAAACCGTCCCCTGAAAGCATACAACCAAAGAGCATTTCGCAGAACGTTGGTACTGCAGTTGATGATAGCGCTCTGGCAAGAAAAGTTGTATAAAAAGCGAGCTCCCGGAGGATTGTTCAATGATCTGAAGTGAGCATGGCAGCCATCTCAAACTTGGTGTTTTAACACCACTTGAAGTCTACACAGGAAGTTCTGTTGCACTTATTGATTTAATCCAGCCTTATATATATCAAAGTAAATCTTTTTAATAATAGTGTTGCGTAAGGTGTCTGGATCACTCGACATTTGAATATAGTAACTATACATTCCCCAATCATCTATCCTCTTAGATAATTGCTTCAACTGATGATCATTATGACCTTCAATAAAATTCCTTAAATAATTGCGAGGATATAATATTGAGGTATGCACTTTATAATAAAAAATGAATTTTGCATGTTTCAAAAAAAATTGATAAGCCACTTCCCCAAATTCTATAAGTTCTAGATGCGTGTTATCTCTTATAGACAAACACAATAAAGCTACTGCATCTTTATGTAACAACAAATCGATTATTTGATAGTATGTGAGTCTGCATCCATCTTCACAGCATAAGTTTTTGAAAGCTGGATATTTTGAAAAAATGGATAAGATTGTTTCTAATTTTAATTCTCTGTGTTCTGTATTAGAAACTTGTAAGAAGCCCAATGTTTCTGGCGGACTTTTATTTTCATCTATTCTATAGCTCTCTTCTAAAAAAAGAAAATATAATATTTTATAAGTTATCTTCTTCGTTTTTAAATCGTGAAGAACACTATTCATCTTTTCTAATGGCGGTAGTATATCATGTTTAAAAAGGTGTTGATACTTTTCAAAAAATCCATCAATATAAAATTCCATAAAACAATCATACATTATATCTGACGAAGGAAACATATTTTTATCTATTGTGATAGCTTTACTTTGACAATATCTTATTTTTTCAACAAAGACATTGTGTTTCACTTTTGCAAACTCCTCTTTTCCAAAGATTGTAAAAAATCGTTCTATCGCATTACATTTTGAAATATCAGGAAAAAAATCCATGAATATCTCAATTTCCTCTGCATATCGACACAAGTATTCAAACATTTCTGTTGACAGATTCTTAATGATTTTATTGGTTTTTATTATTTCTTGCTTGATATCAGAGTCAGAAAATTTACTTAAATTCTTTAAATAAAAACTTAAAGGATCTATTGTCGGATATGTTAATAAAGTCTGAATAGTCTTAAATCCTATACAGTCTTCTCTCAGTACTTGAAGTACTGATGAATATTTTTCTAACAACTCCAATACTTGTAATTTTAGCTTATCATTTTCCCATTCAATACCATTTCGTATGATATTAATGTCTGCTAATGGGCAGTATGCCGATATTTTTATCTTCTGAACAAGCGGACCTTGTTTTGTTCTTACATTGAACACGGAAACTACGTGTTCTTGCTCAGGAATAGCTACTCTCCGGTTTAAGCTCTGAGATGAAACAGATGCAACATTCCCCTCCTGACTTTGATAATTAAGAGATTCACCATTTGGTACATATACATTAGTAACACACATAAAATCATTCATATAAAACCTACTTTGATTAACAAAAATTGTAACTGTTCAGCACCACTTTAACACATATCTAGTTCCCGTCCAAAAACGCTGCAGGCCATGCAGGGCAGGCGATCGGGTCAAAAAAATAAATTTTGTTTTGAAATCTGCCCCGCACGGTTTCCGGGGACTGTAGAGGATGTGATGCAATTTTTCCGTGAATTTGAAACTCCTTGAGTCTCTGTGGCCTACGCGCCTCAAGGGCTAGAGTTTCTGGACAGGAACTATCTAGTTCCCGTCCAAAAACACAACCAATTGAAAACTGAAGCATTATTCCTTCAAAGTTAAGGAAAACTGGTGTCAAAAACTGGTGTCAGGTCTTTCATCGTGCATTACAAATGGATGGTATTCAGGTTTATAATTTTCTACAATGCACGATGAAAGAACTGACCCGTATTTTTGGTGCGCAGCACGAACACGATTTTATTGTTAGGCAGCACGATAAAGTATTACCGATACCAAGGCTCGGTGAGATTTCACCATGCAATTGAACTAAATAAACGAATATCCGTCTAACATTGTAGACCAACGAACGAAAACCAGTCATGCAAAATATTACTATACAAAATGCACCCAAAATAAATAAGTCTCTCGAAGGGATTGTAAGTAAATTAAAAGAAAAAATAGAACAAAAAGAAATTAGTTCAACTTTTGACAGAGGAACAGTGGCAATACAAAGTGAGAAATTAGACAATATAATGTCACGAAAGCCAATTATTACCCATACAAGAGCATATTTCAAACAACAGGAATCTATTACTAGGGAACTAGAGGATCGCAATGTTGGTGTGATTTTAAACCAGCAAACATCGAAGCCAGTCTCGAGTAAGAAAAAACATAAGTGCATATTATGCGAAAAATCATTTTCTCAATCATGTCATTTAAAAGATCACGTCCGAATCCATACTGGCGAAAAGCCCTATAGTTGCAGGACGGCGGCATGAGAAGGACAAATGTACTATTAATATACCTCCGGTGTAACCAGAAGTATGATAATGGCAAACTACACACCAATGGTCGTTAGGATCCAGTCACTCATTGAACCTCGTAGCGAGATTCACATTACTTACCCTCTTCCAGAAATCATATTTATCGCTTACATCAGTATCCTGAGTGGCCATACTAAATGGAAAAGCATGGAATGGTTCGCTAAATACAACCAATC
>NZ_LUTV01000003.1:501604-506652 GCF_001646945.1 Endozoicomonas ascidiicola | reverse complement strand
AACTGACCTGTAGGAGCGTTGTAAGATCCAAGCTTTGTATAAGGCAGTCAGCTTGTGTGTGAAAATTCCATATATTGGTTTCATTTTGGCAATCTCGGGAGAAATACAGATTAAATAACCTGATAAGACTCTATCTAAAAGCTTGGATGTCATGAGTAGGATTAGAAATTAAACTATAGTGCATCCGATGCCTCCGCCCTGTCTCTATGCTGAAGCGTAATACTTAGGCAGGCACATTTATTTGATTTGCACGCTTACAGACGAAGGATGTCACAAAGCACTTCGATAAGTTCAGTACGAACGGCAGCATGTTTTTCAATGCGGCTTCACGAGGTCATTTTCTTAACCCTCACTTTATTTCTACATAGACTAATGTCTACTTCCTGAATATTCCCATTTAACTCATGACCTCTTGCCATTCTGCTCAGGAGGCTAAATATCCCGCCCAATGATCAGATACCTATTGATACATCCCCCGTCAGGAACCCATCATGCCCGAACCCGTCAAATTACTTAATGCAGAGCAAGTCGCTGCCTTCGATGTTGAATACATTGACGATTCACTGTTTCAACACTTCAACAAAGCCGTCAATGAATTTATAAAGAGCCCCGAAAATCTGCACTTGCTCGATGTGGGTGGTGGTAATGGTTCTTACGCAGACCGATTTCTTGAACATTATGCCGGTAGTCAGGTAACCATCGTTGAGCCCGATGAAGCCATGCTGGGTAAAAACAATGTTCATCCAAACAAGCATTTACGTCACGGTATTTTCCAGAAATTTAATAACAGTGAAACCTTTGATCTTATTCAGTTCAACTGGGTACTGCACCACTTTGTGACATCCGGCTACTCATCGACTCATCAGTTACAACGACAGGGTTTGCTGGATGCCTACGATATGCTGGCTCCCGGTGGGCTGATTATTATTTTTGAGAATTTTTATGAAGGCAAGAACGACTCAAACACCCCCGGAAAACATATTTTCCATTTAACCGCTTCAAAGTGGCTGAAAAAGCTGACCCGCAGGCTGGGCGCAAATACTGCTGGCGTAGGTGTTTGCTTCAACTCTGCGTATCATTGGCAACAACAACTGCAGGATGTGGGATTTGAGGTTGTACATACCAGCCATTGTTACAATTTTGGCAACCTGTCTCTGTGGAAAAAGTGTTTGCTAGGTATCAAAAGACAACGGGTGGGGTTGCTGGTTGGGCAAAAGCAGATATCGTAGGTTGGTAACCTGAAGGGTTGCCGACAATCAACTCCTGCAGGTCTGCGAGGTGTCGGCAATTCTTACAGAATTACCGACCTTCGGGTTTCACCAAAGCCCCATAAACCGTTAAGCGCCAGCCAGTTTCATTTTATTCAATAAAATAGAGCCGGTTTGAATGGTGCTTCTTGGGTCAACATCATTACCAATAGCCACAATATCCCGATACATATCTTTCAAATTGCCAGCAATGGTCACTTCAGACACAGGGAACTGAATCACGCCATTTTCCACCCAGAAACCCCCAGCGCCACGAGAATAATCACCGGTTACCGTATTGACGCCTTGCCCCATAAGCTCCGTTACCAAAAGCCCGGTGCCCATTTGCTTCAACAGCTCAGCCTGACTACCCGCATTACTTTCAACGAAGAGATTATTCACACCGCCCGCGTTAGCAGTACTTTTCATACCCAGCTTTCGCGCGGAGTAAGTACTCAGTATGTAGTGTTCCAAAGCGCCGTCTTTAATAAAGTCTTTGGTATAGGTTGCCAATCCATCATTATCAAAACTGGCCGAGCCCAGCATGCCTTGTAATAACGGTTGTTCATGAATTCGCATCCATTCAGGGAATATCTGCTGACCAAGATGATCCAACAAAAAAGACGCCTGACGGTACAAAGTGCCACCACTGATCGCTCCCAGAAAATGAGAAATCAAACCGGCGGCCATATCCGCTGAGAACAGCACCGGCACCTCGGCAGTATCTACTTTACGAGCCCCAAGACGGCTGATGGTTCTTTCTGCAGCTGTCTTTCCGACCTCCACGGCATTTTCCAGCAAACTGGCATTACGATTCACTGTGTACCAGTAATCCCGCTGCATCTCCTCTTCCTGCATGCCAATCAACACTGCACTTAAACTGTGCCGGCTGGAAACATAACTGCCAATAAAACCATGGCTATTGCCATAAACCCGTGCGCCTTGATGGCTGGAAACACTGGCGCCATCCGAGTTAATAATTTTCTTACTGTAGTTCCGGCCGGCATCTTCACATTGAAGTGCCAGCTCAATGGCTTCCGGCGCTTCGATACCCCAAGGGTGATAAAGGTCCAGATCGGGAAGTGCGGCAGCATCTGCCATTAATGCTTTTTCAGCCAAGCCGGAGAATGGATCTTCTGAGGCATAACGGGCAATATCCAATGCCGCACGAACGGTGTCCTTAATGGCTTGAGGGCTGCTATCGGAAGTACTGGCCGAGCCTTTTTTCTTGCCCAGATACACGGTAATGCCAAGACCCTGATCGCGATTGAACTCGACGGTTTCCACATCGCCCATACGGACACTGGCAGATAACCCGGAGTCCAGGCTAATACCTACTTCTGCCGCATCCGCTCCCTGTCGCGACGCTTCATCCAGAATATCGCCGGCCAGCCCTTTCAGCCTGGCTTCTTCAGCACGTGGATCCAGTACCGCATTGGAAGATTCGCCCATGATTCCACCCTGTCTGTTTTGTTTATGCTTTTTTGTATTTTGCCGCCGGAAGAAAAAGAATGCACCTGATAAGTAGTTGTCCATGCGAAATCAAATTTTCTGACTATTTGATCATCTGCCTACAACTACTTATACAAAACATCCCAATTCCATCAGATTCTGAAGTAAAATAGCATGTATTAATTCCCGCAATGGCACCCTCCCCCTTAGAGAAAGCCTTATGAGTAAAAAAAGCCGTCGTATTCAGGAAGCCTGGGACGATGAAGAGCAAGAAGAAATCATCTACGTCAGCCGCGCTGAGCTGAAGCGAGATATGGATGCGCTTAAAGAGATTGGCACCCGTCTCATGGAGCTCAAACCTTCGCTGCTGGATAAACTGCCGCTGAATGACCGCCTGCGCGCCGCACTGGACGAAAGTAAGCGGATTAACAGCCACAACGCCCGTAAGCGCCATCTTGGATTTATCAGTAAATTGCTGGTCGATCAGGAGATGGAGCCAATCACCGAACTGTTAAATCAGCTGAACTCTTCCAGTGAAGAGCACAATCGTCGCTTCCACCAGCTGGAAAGATGGCGCGACCGCTTAATTGGAGATGCAGACGGCAATAAGGCACTGACCGACTATTTGGAGCAGTACCCAAATGCGGAGCACCAACACATCCGCCAGCTGGTTCGCAATGCTCAGAAAGAAGCGTCTCAGAATAAGCCACCCGTAGCAGCTAAAAAACTGTTCAAATATCTGCGGGAAGTGGACGAGCTATAATACCAATTCTGCTTTTAAATTGTGGGCTGCGCAGTGGTTTTGAATGACTGGATCTACGTTGAAGTTCCTCGCCATAGCTATGGCTATGACTCCTCTCTTCGCCTTGCCCAGTCACCCAAAATAACTTGCTCACTCCATAATTTAAAAACGCCATTGGTATACACGACATAAAGCAGACATTTCCTGTCTGCTTTTTTTTACCAATCTATTTATCCAACTATTTATCCAACAACGATGACGTGTCTGTAAAAACGCCATCAACACCCCACGCCAGTAACTTCTCAAACCGTTCTTTAGAATTCACGGTGTAACAGTAGACCTCAAAACCGGCAGCCTTCACTTTCTCTATTTTTATTCTCGACACCTTTGCTTGACCAAGGTTGATCGATCTCGCATTTACCTTTCTTGCCTTCCTTTTCCAGCTTAAAGGCAAGCGCTCAAAAAGGCAGGCCGTTGCGATATCGGATTCATCCGCAAACATTTTCAGAGCGCTGTAATTAAAGCTGGAAACCACCAGTCTATCTTTTGGAAACCCCGTATTTCCAATTTCTTTTAGCAGGGTAGTCACCAGTTGTCGTTTTGAGCAGCCATTGACCTTAATCTCAATATTAAGACCTACATTAAGCTGCTTGATTGCAACCAGTGCTTCATGAAGTGTCGGAATCGGCTCCCCGGCAAATTGACTTGATAACCAGCTACCCGCATCAATGTCAGCAAGCAAAGCCTTGCACGCAGCACGCAGGCTTCCCTTTTTATTGGTAGTACGATTTAAACGACGATCATGAAACAGTACCGCTGTCTGGTCACCCAATAGAGTGACATCAACCTCTATCCACCGAAATCCCTTTTCAGCCGCCATACGACAGCCAGCTAACGTGTTTTCAGGCGCCTCAGCAGCCACACCCCGGTGCCCGATAACCTTATCCATTAACATATTTATCAACCCTGCTCAATCTGCCGGACCAGACTATTCTTATCTGAGTTTTTTACAACAGGCTACCATAGATCAGCAATTCCCGCCGAGTTGATTAAAGTCAATAATATCAAGGGCTAGAGACTGATCTACTAGTTCAGAAATCGCAGACTATTAAGTAACATATACGACATTACATCATCATTGTCATTTTACTGTGAAACCATCTAACCGAAAGACGATTGCTGAGAAACTGATCAAAATAGTTTCAAAAGAAGCTGCTAAAGTCCCTGATTTTCGTAAAAGAAGCAGTCAAAATGCGATCCCGCTTCATGATGCCATCATGAGTGGTCTTGCCATTATGCATTGAAGTATCCATCATTACTTCAGTTCGATCGGGACTGTGTTAAAACACCAGCCAAGTTGCATAACCTGAAATCGTTGTACGGCGTCGGTCAGGTACCTTGCAATACGCACCTCCGGGAAATGCTTGACCCTATTGATCCCCGCTATTTACGAAAATTTTTCACCCAACTGTTTGCCTTTGTGCAACGCTCAGGGCGACTCCGGCAATTTGAGTATTTTGAGGAAGGGTATCTTGCGCCGATTGATGGAACCGGTCATTTTTGCTCCGGCAAAATCCACTGCCCCGAATGCTGTGTAAAAAATCCGG
>NZ_LUTV01000003.1:471426-492194 GCF_001646945.1 Endozoicomonas ascidiicola | reverse complement strand
CGACATAAACAGCACTTCCAGACTGGATTCTGTGATTTTTGACTTTATTGCGGCCCATCTCCGGTTTTTACTTTCAAGTCCGACAGCCTCCTAGCTGCTCAACCACCTCTACAACAAAGCGAGCAAGATGCACCTCTGGCAGATAATCCTGAACAGTGGCAGGAAAAAAGTCAGGGATGTCTCGGTCAATGGGTCTGAAAGTCCATTTGTTCATTGGCTGGCTGTCTTTTACGATCTTGCGGGTATTATACTCAAAAGTTGTTCTAAGTCCGACAGGCTCCTAGGAAGACAATTAATCTGTAAGCGCAGTATGATTCAAAACGTTATATAAAGTCTGCCTGCTAACCCCAAACGCTCTGGCCAGCACCTTTTTATGCTCCCCGGCAGCCACCCGCCCTTTAAGCTCTTCCACCTGTTCAGCCGAAAGCTTCGGCTTTGCCCCAATCTGTTTACCCTGTTTCCTGGCAGCCGCAATACCTTCCCGCTGTCGTTCACGAATCATACTTCGCTCAAACTCTGCAAAGGCACCCATCATCTGAAACATCAGTGTGTGCATTGGGTTGCTGTCACCAGTGAAAGTCAGATTTTCTTTATGGAACTGAATACTGATGCCCTGTTCAGTCAGCTCCTCCACCAGTACCTGCAGATCCTTCAGGCTCCGGGCAAGGCGATCAATGGAATGAACATGAAGTCGATCCCCTGCCCTCAAATGTTTAAGGCAGGCTTTCAACTGGGGGCGGTTGGTATCTTTACCACTGCAGTGATCTTCAAAGCTGGCATCCAGCTCAACACCATCAAGTTGGCGGGCGGTGTTCTGGTCAATACTGCTGACCCGGATGTAGCCGACGCTCTGTCCCTTCATCTAATTCTTTCCTCATACTTCATTATTTGAGTAAAAGAAAAACTAGACTCAGTTTAACATTCTGTCCAGTTGGGCAAAAACAACTTTACTGGACACGGCAGGTCAATGACTTACCCACCCTTTGTAGCGTGTCCATAAAGTGTACTTACTTGGACATAGGCATATTCCCGCTTCATACGATCACACCACAACAATCAAGATTTTTTGCCTTGCAAACAGTAAACTGGATTAGCCCTTTCCCAAAAACCGGAATCAGAAGTGATTGACCGAGATAATATTGACCAGACCAATGATCAGATAATCGATATTGCCCACTGGCCAGTCCATGAAGAGTATGAAGTCTACCCTGAAGGCGCACGGGTCAAAACACTGCGGGTATGCCCTGAAGATACTCCGTATGACTTCTGTATCCCCGGTCACCGTTATCTGTTTAAGGAAGCCATCAAAAGCGCAAAAGACCCAAGCCAACCACGACACCCGGATCAGTACTGGTGTGAAGTTATTGCCTTCCGAATTGGTCGACTGATGAAACTTCCGGTGCCTCCTGTTTTCGTAGCGATGAACTCCCTGACAAAAGAACCCGGTAGTTTGTGCGAATGGTTTATTGGTTACTCTCCTGAGATAGAAGAACGATCCACCCCGGGTGGTGAATATATGCAGCAGATAATTAAAGGCTATGACCGGGATAAAGGCAGGCAGCACAACTTAACATCGATCATTGCTTTCTCCAGAGCATTGGCCATGAGCAAAAAGCTTACCCATAACTGGAAAGAATACTGGGGACTCTGCCTCTGCTTTGATGCTCTGATCGGCAATACCGACCGCCATCAGGAAAACTGGAAAGTCATCTGGAATGGTGACGAGGGTACCGCACGCCTCTCACCTTTCTTCGACAATGGCACCAGCCTTGGGCATGAGCTGTTCCCAAACAAGTTCAATCAATGCATACGTGATGAAAATATGCTGTCTGCTTATACCAAACGGGGCCGACATCAAATGAAGTGGCATAAGGATGATGAGAAAAGATTACTGTTGATGGAAGGCGTCAGTAGATACTGCCGAAAGTACCCGGAGATTACGCCGCTATTGATTGACACGCTCCAATGGGAAGACGATGCTTTAAATAAGATACTTACTGAACTGACCACCTTTAATATACAATCCCCGCTGACAGCAGAAAGGGCAGCATTTATTCACAGGCTGACCTGTTATAGAAAGCAGTTGCTGTTGGAAGAACTGGAGATTATTAGTAATGAGGCACATTGAACACCTGGTCGAACCGGATCGAATACTTCTTTCATGGCAGGCGTTGGCAAGCAAAAATCGTTCGCGCTTTGTGGTGGGTGAACTGGTGCGTAAAGGTGACAAAGTGACTCTACGGTATTTCCCTGATAGCGAAGACTTTCAGCAAGCCATCGCAGATGGCTTCACGGGTTACCCAGCTTTTCAAATTCAGCAGGGGGTGATGCAGTACGATAGTCAGGTACTTGATGCTTTTATCCGTCGCCTGCCACCCAGAAGTCGCAGTGACTTTTCCCGTTATCTGGAACTTCGGGGGTTAAATCCTGAGGCTGAAATCAGCGATTTTGCTTTGCTGGGATACTCTGGCGCCAAGCTACCTGACGACGGTTTTGAACTGATTCACACGTTTGATAATGCTAACGGCCCCTTTGAATTTATTGCCGAAGTCGCTGGATTTCGCCATGAATCCGAAGTGGCAATTGAAGATATCGCCATGGAGGCTGGTGTCAGTTTTGTTCCAGAACCCGACAATCACTTTGATACAAAAGCCATTCGTATTGAGCTGAATGGTCAGAAGTTGGGTTATGTCGACCGTGGACGACTTGATCTGTTCCACCGACACTTACAGGCTGGCCACAAGCTCACCGGTGAAGTGACTCGCAAAAACGGGACACCTTCACGACCATTGCTTTATATCTATACACGGGTATTGCCCGTTACTCATTAAAAAGGCTGGAGGGGTACATCACCCCTTCAACATATCAAACACCACCCGTGCAAACCCACGAGCCAGTTCCGGGTTAGACAGATACTGCATCATCATTTCCTGCTGGGCTTCATTGCTGTCCATCACGGCATCATCAATGGCTTTCGGGAAGTCACCCAGTAATGCCTGTTCGGCGGTGTTGTTTTCAATCTGACTCATGACTGTGGTGTTTTCCACCAGCTTGTCACGAACGGTGTAGGCATAGTTGATCAGGTCAGCATCGGTCAGATTATCCGTTATAAACAACTCATTCAGCCGCGCCACAATCTGTGACATGAACTCTTCTTTCTTATCCTTCGCCTTGGCTGTGCCCACATCGCTGCCTGGCTCTAACTTATAGTCTTCCTGATCTTCCTGCAGCCGCTTTTCATGAAGAGCTATGTCCTGCTGTCGTATTTTCGATAAACGATAATGGCTCATCACCACGTTATCCAGATCAATCTCATCTTCCTGAACCGCCTTTTCCCGCAGGAGCGGACGCAGGTAACGGGCGTACAGGCTGAGTTTTTCCAGTTCTTTATCGTCGTAGTCCACTATTTGTGACATAAACTCATAGAAGCGGGTGAAGCTGCCCAGATCTTTTTTGAAAATCTCCAGGGCGTCTTTCTCTTTTTTACAGTCTTTAAAACTGTTTTCCGCATTGGCAATCAGCACCGCATCTTTGGTCTTTTTGGTGCGTTCAAACATCTCCTTTGCCAGAAGATAAGCGTCAATGGCTGAACTGTATCGCTTCTGCCAGCGCTCCACGGCTGGCTTACAAATATTGCCCACCGCTGCGTTGCTTTTGTTTTTGGTCAGGAAGGCATCGCAGAACCGTTCCACTTCGTTCCAGGTGAAAATGCCACTGGCGCGGAGTTTTTCGTACAGCTCAAAAATCTTCTCCGGGTCAGAAACGTCCGCCAGTTCTGCCGTTTGATAATACGGTTGAAACGCCGCCAGAATTTCTTCCGGTTTATTCACAAAATCCAGCACAAAGGTGCCCGTCACTTCTTTACCGGGATAGGTTCGGTTCAGGCGGGAAAGGGTCTGCACACACTCCACGCCGCCCAACGGTTTGTCCACATACATGGCGCAGAGTTTGGGCTGGTCAAATCCAGTCTGGAATTTATTGGCCACTAGCATAAGCTGGTAATCATCGGTGTCGAAGGCTTTGCGCATATCCCGACCTTTCAGCGCCGGGTTCATATTCTTTTCGGTGAACTTCTGGTCTAACAGCGTAAGACTGTCCGGGTCGTTCTTTTGGAATTCCACTTCGCCAGAAAAGGCAATCATCACAGCGATACTGCTTTGCTGTTCAGTCAGGTATTTATCAAACGCCAGTTTATAACGCACCGCCTCTTTGCGGGAACTGGTCACCACCATCGCCTTGGCCTGACCACCCAGCAGCCCCATCACATTGTCTTTAAAGTGTTCGACAATCACCTTCACTTTCTGGGCAATGTTGTACTCATGGAGGCGCACCCATTGGCCCAGTTTCACCTTGGCCTTTTTGCTGTCCACCTCAGTATCCGCAGCGGTCACTTTCTGGGCCAGTTGGTAAGCCACCTGATAATTGGTGTAGTTCTTCAGCACATCGAGAATAAAGCCTTCCTCAATGGCCTGTCGCATGGAATACACATGAAAGGCTTCGGGCACATTCTTTTGTGAAGAGCTTTCAGAAGCCGGTTGTGCCGGGTCAGGCAGACGACCAAACAGTTCCAATGTTTTGGCTTTCGGGGTTGCCGTGAACGCGTAATAGTTCAGATTAGCGCTGCCTTTGCGGGCAATAATCGTGGCGTCCAGAATATCTTCAGACGACATCGGCTGATCATCGTCCCCTTCCGTCGCCTCCAGCATCAGCACTTCTTTCAGTTTTCGTGCCGTGGCACCGGTTTGGGATGAATGGGCTTCGTCGGCAATCACCCCGTAACGGCGTTTCTTCAAACTGGCGCTGTTTTCAATGGCATCCAGCACATGGGGGAAGGTTTGAATGGTGACAATAATAATCGGCTGGGCATTTTCCAGCGCCGCTGCCAGCTTTTCGGATTTGGAACCGTCACCTTCTTTCCGGTTAATGCGCCCCACCACGCCATCGGCGTGTTCAAACTGATAAATGGTGTCCTGCAACTGGTCGTCTAACACCGTGCGGTCGGTCACCACGATGATGGAGTGGAACATCTTTTCGCCAGCCGGATCGTACAGGGTGGAGAGCTGGTGTGCAGTCCAGGCAATGGAGTTGGATTTGCCAGAACCGGCGCTGTGCTGCACCAGATACTTATTGCCGGTGCCTTCCTGTTTGGCGGCACCGATCAGGCTGCGCACCACATCCCACTGGTGATAACGGGGAAAAATCAGGGTTTCCTTTTTCGACTTCCGGCCAATGGCGTCTTCCACCTCTTTGATTTCCAGATGAACAAACCGGCCAATAATGTTCAGCAGATTATCCGGCGTCAGCACCTCATTCCACAGGTAACCGGTGGCGTAGTCTTGTTCATTTTCCGGCGCATCGTTACCGGCACCGCCTTCTGCCGTGCCTTTATTAAACGGCAGAAAGTAGGTATTGCCGCCTGCCAGTTTGGTGGCCATATACACTTCGTACTGACTCACGGCAAAATGCACCAGTGCGCCCCGCTTAAAGGTAAGCAGAGGTTCCGGCTTTTTGGTTTCCGGGTCTTTCGGCAAACGGGTGGTTTTGTACTGGCGAATGGCATTATCGACGGATTGTTTAAACTCCGATTTCAACTCCAGAGTCGACACCGGCAGACCATTCACAAACAGCACCAGATCAATCCGCCACGCCTTTGCCTTAGCTCCTCCGTCATCCCCGCATCCCTTATCGTCATCCCCGCATCCCTTATCGTCATCCCCGCGCAGGCGGGGATCCACTTCTAGAGATGGATTCCCGCCTTCGCGGGAATGACGGGGAGGGTTTTGGGAATGGCGGGAGCTGACATAGGGACTGTAAACCAACTCCGGCACAATACGACAACGGTTCTGTTGATAGCGAACCAGTGTCTCCGGATTCAGTGTATGTTCCGGCATAAACTGGCACAGAGAAAAACGGGCATTGCGAATCTTCAGCCCGTGGCGCAAAACCCCAAGGGTGCCGTAACTGCGCAGGTCTTTATCAATGGCGTTGGGATCAGCCTTTTTCAGTTGCGCTACAAGGTGATTGATAAAATGCTGTTCCGAATCCGTGGGGAACACCTTACAAAACTTCGCCCACTCTTTCGGCTGGGTTTCCTGTACAAAGCCCAGCACATCGCTGGTGTAGAGGGCAGTTTCCCGATGGTATTGATCACCGCTGCCTAACTGCCAGCCATTGGCCTGCATCTGGGCGATGATGTCGTTCTGGAAGTGGGATTCGTTGGTACTGTCCATAGTGACGGCTTACCGAAAAAGGTCGATGAAAATGTCAGGGGATGTCTGGAAGTGATTTAACCAAATTTAATAGCTCATGGGAAAGTTGAACTAACTCTTTTAACAACTGGGGGCTAATATCCAGATGACCTTCATATTCCGCAAGGTTACGCTGATTATGGCATTGATCAAGCACCCGCCATTTTGCCCGACTTAATCCCAACGTATGCTGCAAACACTGGAAAACCAGATAGCGGCTTTCTGAACGGTAACCATGCCGACGTAACGCTGCAAGGGATAATGCATGAGCCGCACTGTAAGCCAGAGAAAACTGACTGTCCACCGACAAACCTATAATAGCAGCGTCTTTTAATTTAGTTTCAGCCGCCCGAACCATGCCTGCAAACTCTTGTGCATCGGGTGGTTCTGGTTTCAGTTTGTGTATTTTGACCAGATTATCCAATTCTTTCATTATTTATCACTTGTCGTTAGGTGTGGTTCGGCTAGTGGTGGAGAGCTCAACCACAATTTGGGCTGTTCCATTAGTCGTGTAACAAAGCTTTGTTGGTTTTTCTTTCTTTGGTGAAACTCGTCGGGAGAAAATATAGTCGGGTTGATAACCCTGCCAAGCTGCTTCTCTGCGGATTCCAGACGCTCCATGATGTCGGCGTAGCTTAAATTCTGCCCCACCAGAAGCACATCAATATCACTGCCAGCATGCTCTTCCCCCTTTGCCACCGAGCCATAAATAAACGCCAGTTCGCAGTGAACGAGAACAGAAGCCAAAGCCTCTTTAATCACACCCTGAGCGCCAAAGGTTTTACGGGTAATGGCTTTGAGCTCTTCAAAAATGGGATTGGCAGGGTTGGCTTGATAGTGTTGCTGATTCCCCTGTTGATGGGTGGTCAGTAAACCGGCTCCGGTCATTTTTTTTATTTCACGTACCACAGTACCTTTGCCCATACCCGCGAGCCGAACGATCTCATTCAGGTAAAAAGAGGTGTCCGGCTTGCCGTAAAGCACCGCCAGAAGGCGTTGCTGGGTTTTGGTAAACAGAACTGAGGCGATGGCAGTCAAATGATGTTCATCCTTGTAGAGTCTCATTATGGGTACTATAGGTCTCAATATGGGACTTTTCAAGGTCTCACTTAAGGACTGAACAGTATCAAATTGGGACTTCCTGAATTATGCAGACAGTGTCTGCCCAATTGTCTCCGCAGTGCAGAGACAATTGGGCATGGTTAAATTTCTGCTGGTGCTACCCAGTGGCGGACGTCGATTTTGCCGGTGACGGCGGCGGAGATTAGGGCTGTGCGGCGTTCTTGAAGTAACACAGTCCCTTCTTGTGCATCATCAATCAGGGAATCAATTATGTTTAGTCTTTCTTTCAGTAGTGCAACAATTTCAACTTGCTCTTCATATTCTGGAATGGCTATTTTCATTCGCTCGAACACTTCACTTCTTAGGCATTTTGTTCCATGAGCTGACTCTTCGACCAAATCCAGTACAAAATGTCTGAGACCTTTCATAAAAAACAGTAAGAACTCACCATCGATTCCTTTAGCAGGAATCAAAGCTTTCATGTCTTGGTTAATCGTTACTGACTTTTGAGTGAGAGCGACTGGTACAGAATGAACTAAGATCATTCCTCTTACGACGATCAATACGCTCCCTTCAGGAATAAGCTTGGTAGATGATTCCAACACCGCCTGATGCGTAATTTTGTCTTGAGCATCCTCGATGTAATCAACCTTCATGTCCTTTGGTGAGACCCAAGGAATGTTACCATTCCAAAAATCTAACCTTTCTTTACTTGGCGTCCCGCCACCCATTTGGCTAGTGATGTAACGAATTTCTGTGTTCCGCCAATGCTCCGGCACTTCCCCCAGCCACTCCACACCGGAATCCTTCATCGGTGCTTGCGGGTTCAAACCTTTGGTGACGGCATGACTGATCACCGCCTGTCGTTTTTCTTTCAGCAGCCGGATCAGGGATTGCTGCTCTTCGATCAGGGTGTCGATTTTGGCGGTTTCGTGGTCGAGGAAGTTGGCGATGCTGGCTTGATCTGTGTGATCAGGCAGAGGTAGCAAAATCTCACCAAACTGCTCATATGTAATAGATTTTCCATCTCTTAAACTGTCTGTCGATGCTTGTAGAGCCGAAATATAAGGTGCAGATTTGAGTAGATATTTATAGTACCGATAAAACACTACTTTTGATGCAGACAAAACAGTATACGCCGGTGAAACACAACCTACATAAGCACTGTGTTCTATACCGCCTTCGAAACTACGCAGGCTGATTACAAAGTTATTCTTCTCTATGTGCCTAAACGACTCCGTGCCTTTGAGGGCAAGCATTACTTTAGAGTCATTTAGTTCCATCATTAAATTTTGAGGAATCACTCCGTATTTCTGACTAGCGGCAAGCTGAGGGTCAGATGGTAGCGCTTGTCTTCTGGCATTTTTAAAAATGCGCTTTCCTGAAAATATGCTCCACGCTGCTGGAACCTCACCCAACCACTCCACCCCAGAATCCTTATACTCCGGATACGCAGTATATCTACCCATAACGACACCACTCTCCCCGCCGTCATTCCCGCGCAGGCGGGAATCCATTTGCACCGAACTCATTGGCTTACTCCGGGTTGGTTTGTTGCGGATAGTTTTTGTGGATTCCCGCCTTCGCGGGAATGACGAATAAATTCGCGGGAATGACGAATAAATTTGCGGGGATGACGAATAAATTTGCGGGAATGACGAAGAAGCTCGCCGGAATAACGAAGAAACTCGTAGGAATTACGGAGCGCTTCACAATAACGATGGGGGCAAGCACAGGCATGATGAAGCCCTGAAAAGATATACATAGATAGTGTCATCGAATACTTTCCCACAAATCATTCCAATGCGGATTATCTTTTTGAATCAAGTTTATCTTCCACTCACGATTCCATTTTTTAAGCTGTTTTTCTCGGGTAATCGCTGATTCCATCGATTCATGAAGTTCAAAATAAACCAACGTATGAACTTGATACTGTTGGGTAAAGCCAAGAACCTGATTGTTTTTATGCTGACAGACTCGCTGAACAAGATTGCTGGTTACTCCGACATAGAGAGTGCCATTTTTTTTGCTTACCAATATGTAGACGCAGGGCTGTTTAGACACTGTTGGAGACCCTGTGGATTCCCGCCTTCGCGGGAATGACGGAAAAGTGTTCGGGAATGACGGCTGTGTGTTTGGGAATGATCTGTAAATTATGCCCCCATGGAACCTGGACTAATTGCGAAACAGCCTGTTTCGCAATTGCTTCGTTATCAGACCAGAATTGATACCATTGCCTGATCAGTTCAAGGTTTCGACGGGAAAACCCTTTTATTTCAGGAAACTCCGCCATCAAATCCTGACTGAGTTGTTTCAGGAAACCATCGCCCCAGTTGGCCTGAGCCTGACGCTGAACAATGTCTTCCCCCAGCTCCCAGTAAAAGGCCAGCAGGGTAGAATTGACCTGAACCGCGGCCTTGAGCTGGGTGGTTAATACCTTTTGTTTAAGGTCTTTAAGCCATGCTTTGTATTCACTATCGAGGTTCAATTGAGTGTTCTTTGATTTGCTCATGAATGCACCTCTGCCAGCAGCGTCATAATCCGTTTACTGACGGCATCCAGATCCGCATCAATGGCTTCCAGCGCCCGTGGTGGCTGATACTGATAGAAGTGTCGGTTGAAGGGGATTTCGTAACCGACGATACCGATCTCGCCGTCTTGTTCGTCGCATTTGTCGGCATTGATCCAGGCATCGGGCACATGGGGCGCCACTTCCCGGTTGAAGTAGGTTTCGATCAGTGTGGTGGTGCTGACGGATGGATCGAGGGGCACGTTTTCGTTGTCCCGCAAGTCGCCGTCCTGCTGGAATTCGACGACGTTGCCTTTGTATTCGAAGGCGCCGTATAGAGGCTGTGCTTCCTCTTTAAGAACCTTCTTAACAACGGGTTCAGCCTCTGGATTCTTGCGGGTGATGGCATCCAGAAACTGTTTTTTCTCTTTAGTGTCGAGCGCAGTGCTGGTTTGTTTCAGGGCGGCTTTCAGGGTGATTTCAAACTGGTTGAAATCGTTATGCTCTTCGCTGCCAATGTTAGCTTGCAGGGTTTCTGCTTTTTTCATCAGCCCAAGCTGGAATAGCCAGAGTTTGCTATCCAGCACTTCTTTGATCTGTTTTTCTTTCAGCTCTTTGAAATCGGCTTTGATTTTGGCGCGAATGACGGCTTCGTTGGCTGCAAGATGCTGGTGACAATCATCACCGAACTCTTCGTGAATCCAACGCATAACACTGTTGAAGGGTTTGGGAGCGAACCGTAATCCGGCAACGGCGTCGTTGGTGATTTGGGCGGTGAGTCGCAGCGGACGTTCGATGGTTATGCGACGGTAGCCGAATTCGTGGTGATCAAAGATTTTGCTGGCGAAGGTTTTCGGTGCTTCTGCCTTAGTGTTCGCACTCTGACGACCACGGTTGCTTTTCTGTTCCGCCGGTTTGTTCAGCACCTGCGGCTCTAACGCTTCAAAGGCACCAAAACAGCGGGTGATGGTTTTAATGTCATCGTCGCTCATGATGTTCCGTTTGGAACCCAGGGACTTGCGCATTTTACCGCACAAGTTGACGCCGTTAATCAGTTGCACCTTACCTTTACGGGCGCTGGCTTTTTTGTTGGTCAGCACCCAGACGTAAGTGGCAATGCCGGTGTTGTAGAACATATCTGTGGGCAAAGCGACAATGGCTTCCAGCAGATCGGCTTCGAGAATATAACGGCGTATTTCACTTTCACCGCTGCCAGCGCCGCCGGTAAAGAGTGGTGAACCGTTGAGGATGATGCCGATACGACCGCCCGGCTGTTGTGAAGAGCCTGTTCCATCACGTAGCTTGCTGATCAGGTGCATCAGGAACAGCAACGAACCGTCAGACACTCTTGGCAGACCGGGGCCAAAACGACCATCGAAACCTTTGACGGTGTGTTCGTCTTTGATGTCCCCTTCGATCTTCTTCCAATCCACACCGAAGGGCGGGTTAGAAAGCATATAGTCAAACTGATCCGCCACCAGTTGATCGTTAGAAAGCGTGTTGCCCAGTTTAATGCGGCTGACATCCTGACCTTTGATCAGCATATCCGCTTTACAGATGGCGTAGGATTCCGGGTTCAGTTCCTGACCAAAGGCACGCATCACGGCTTTCGGGTTCAGATCGTAAACGTATTCCATTCCCGACGACAGAAAGCCACCGGTGCCTGCGGTTGGGTCATAAATGGTGCGGATGATGCCGTCTTTTGTCAGGGCATCGTCGTCTTCCATAAACACAAGGGAGGTGGTGAGGCGAACGATATCCCGTGGGGTAAAGTGTTCACCGGCAGTTTCATTGGAACCTTCCGCAAACCGGCGGATCAGTTCTTCAAACACCAGCCCCATATCGTGGTTGGAGACTTTTGTCGGACTGAGATCGGTGTTGGCAAACTTGCCCACCACTTTGTATAACAGGTTGGCTTCGTTCAGGCTGCCGATGAATTCATCAAACCGGAAGTGTTCAAAGATTTCACGGGCATCTTTTGAGAAACACTGGATGTAGGTTTCCAGGTTGGATTTGATATCTCCCTGCCCCAGCTTCGACAGGTTCATGGGTGATGTGTTGTAGAACGATAACCCACCGGTTGAACGCAGCAGCATTTTCTCCATACCGTCTTCCGGCAGGTTCATAGCTTTGACTTTTTCGTACTGGGTCAGCACATCGTCTTTGCTGGCTTCCAGCACACACTCCAGACGACGCAGCAGGGTAAACGGCAATATGATGCGGCCGTACTGAGATTGTTTGAAATCCCCCCGCAGAAGGTCAGCGACAGACCAGATAAAAGCAGCAAGGTTGTTGGACGTTTGGGTGTTGGGCATGGTCAGTACTTGAATGCGGAATGGAATAAGGCCGGCGGCAGCGGTGGGTCATAAACAGGACGACGTTACGGCTGGGTTTTGTCCGGCTGGCGGAAAATGGTTAGAGGGAAGTGTACAGGCAAATTCGTACTGAATGTAGGTCATCTGAGGCACAGAAAATGCATTCGCCAATATTGAGATGTAGCCAACCAAATTGACCCAAAATCGATTGCTTCTGAAGGGACACATTCGGGACACAGGATTTTTAAACGGTATGGAGATGAAGAGGATTTTATAGGTAAGTCATTGATTTTTATGGCGCACCCGAGAGGATTCGAACCTCTGACCTCTGCCTCCGGAGGGCAGCGCTCTATCCAGCTGAGCTACGGGTGCACGTGGAGCTTACGAGAGCAGCTCCAGCGGGGGACAATAATACTGATACGCCTGTAGGCTGTCTATGATTTTTTACCCGCCTCGGTAGACATTAAAACAGAACGCTTTTACCAACCAACAACCCCAGAGCGGTTAACCGAAGCGCCCGCGGTATAAACCCCTGTTTTAGGTGTGGCAATTGATCTATAATCCCTCTGCTTAAAATAATTCGGTTACAAAAGGCAGAAGTAGTTAGCCAATAAGAAGTAACCACTGATCGCCTTAGAAGAGGACAAGCGAGTGTCACGGGGAACTCATATGCGTGCTTTGATTCTGTTAGTCGGGGGACTATTCGCGTCGTTGGTTTTTGCTAAGCCTGCTGCGGATCTGGACTCAACCACCCGTAGTGAAATAAGTGAACGTATTGCCCCGGTGGGCTCTGTGTGTCTGACTGGTGAAGAGTGTGCCAGTGCTGCCGGTGTAGTAGCCAGTACCAGCACTGGCCCAAGAAGTGGTGATGCGATTTATGGTCAGTATTGTATCGCTTGCCATAGTACGGGTTTGCTAGGTGCTCCCAAGACCAATGATGCAGCCGCATGGCAGGCCGCTGAACAGAAAGCCGGTGGATTCAGCTCCTTGCTTTCAAATGCGATTAACGGCATCAAGAGCATGCCACCCAGGGGAACCTGTATGGACTGCTCTGATGAAGAGATTGGTGTAGCCATCGAGTTTATGAGCGGCCTTAAACCCTAAGCCGCCTTTATTCATCAGTCCTTTCTAAAGGACTGATGAATCCTTCTGGTTTTACCGCCAATATTGAGCAGTAAATGCTGTTCATAATGTTTTCTGCTGTATTCCCTACCAGTATGCCTTTTCTTGGCCGAGACATTGTTCCCATCACGATTACGTCCACATTCAACTTATTAGACAACTGCTGAATTTCCGGTGCAGGTTTTCCATGAAGCTCATGAATCGACACGTTTAGCTGCTCTTCTTTATTTAAACCTTCTTCCTCCATCAGCTCCTTCAGCTTGTTGTGATAACGGCGCTGGGTGATTTCGTGAAGTTCGTACAACTCTTCATCCGACAGTGTGTTTAATGCACCTTTGCGCAAGGGAATACTCCAGACGCTTACCAAGTGCAATTCCGACTGTTCCTGGGCGGCCAGATAAATGCCGTATTTTAATAGTGTCCGGTTCAGGGTATGCACTTCAGAATCAGCATTGCCCACATCCATAGCAACCATAATTTTGCCACTGAACTCGGGGAGCTGTTCTCTATCTGCCATCATCAGAATGGGCACCGGGCATTTTCTCAGTAATGCCAGATCGTTACCGGTCAGCTGTTTTCGGGACAAGGCACCGCTGGCATCCGCCAGTTTGATCACCAGATCAATACTGTGCTCTCGGATCACTTCGTGGATAGTTTGTCGCGGGCGACCGTACACAATGGTGGTTTGTGCTTCTATGCCATGCTCCCAGGCCTGCGCCTTTAAGCGCTCCAACTCTTCTTCCAGCTGCTGCCTCAGGTGATCTTCCAGCTTTTGCTCCAAGGGGATGAACTGCAGGTGGTGAAAGGTTTCAAGGCTATGATCGAAAATAGCAATCAACAGAGTGGCGCGGTTGTCTCTGGCTAATTGAAAGGTTTGCCGCAGCTCCATTTCACTGGTGTGCTGGCGGGTGATGGCTAGGAGGATGGAGCGGAAGGCATGCATGAACTTATTCTCTGTCCGTAACAACCACATTCAGTATCGCAGAGTTTGGTTGTTCTGCAGTGAATTTCTCACTGTCAGTACGGTTGACTGGTACGTACCTTGTAGAAACCATTAGGTTCTATATAATCCGGCTCCCAACTGTTTCCTTGTTAAGGTATGCGACACGTTTATGAAAAAGATATTCATCGTCGCCGCACTACTCTGTGCTGCACAGGTTCACGCCTCAGACGACAAGGCTGAAAAGCTTTATTTCTATAACTGGACTGACTACATCGCTGAAGATACCGTCGATAATTTTTCCGAAAAAACGGGCATCGACGTTGTTTATGATGTATACGACAGCAACGAAGTACTGGAAGGTAAATTGCTTTCCGGTCGCAGCGGGTTCGATCTGGTTTCCCCTTCCCATGATTTTTATAAGACACAGATTCGTGCCGGCGTTTATATGCCACTGGATAAATCCAAGCTGCCAAATCTGAAGAATCTTGATCCGAAGATTATGAAGCGCATCTCGGATAACTTTGATAAAGACAACACTTACGGTATTCCTTATCTTTGGGGCACCACTGGCATTGGCTACAACAAAGCCGCTGTGGAAAAAGTGCTGGGAAAAGACGCGCCGGTCGATAGCTGGTCGCTGATTCTTGAGCCAGAAAACATGAAGAAGCTGCAACAGTGCGGTGTCGCTTTTCTGGATGCGCCCAGCGAAGTTCTGCCTTCTGTGATGGCCTATCTTGGTATTCCCGGCGACAGTCTGCAGATGAAAGACTATAAGGCCGCGGCTGCACAAATGAAGGAGATTGCTCCTTACGTTGCTTACTACCATTCTTCTCGTTCTTTATCGGATCTGGCCAATGGCGATATTTGTGTTGCGCTGATGTGGTCAGGCGATGCCATGATTGCCCGAGATCGTGCCAAAGAGGCCGGTAATGGGCTCGATATCCGCTACGTGGTACCAAAAGAAGGTGCTACCATGTGGTTTGATATGCTGGCGATTCCTAATGATGCGCCTCATAAAGACGCCGCCCATAAGATGCTGAACTATCTGATGGAGCCAAAGGTGATTGCTGATGTGACCAACTACGTGACTTACAGCAACCCGAATCCGGCTTCCGTTCAGTATGTTGAACCTTCGATTGCGAAAGATCCTGGCGTCTTCCCAACCGAAGAAACCAAAGAAAATCTTTTTGTTTTCAAAGAGCTGCCATCCAAGCTAAAACGTTACATCACCCGCGAATGGGCTCGGATCAAGTCTGGCTCCTGATCGCTTTAAGCTGCCTGCTTCATGCAGGTAGCTGCTCTCTTCTTATGACTTTCCTCAATCAACTTACTTTCCAACCGAATTACTCCATACTGAATGAAGGATTCTTTTCTAAGGTTGGGCTATGGACAGCAAACTCTCCTCACTTCGCATCTTGATTCTCGAAGACCAGCTATTTCAACGGCTCGTGGCTGAGCAAGTCGTGGCTGGCTTAAATATTCAATTATTACTGACCGCAGAAACCAGCGAGGATGCGTTAAAGCAACTTCAGGAAAAAGGCCCGGTAGACTTAGTGTTGTGCGACCTTGACCTCCCTGGCATGGATGGTATTGAGTTCATCCGACACCTTGCGAATCAAAAACTGGCGGACGGTGTTATTGTGCTCAGTGCAATGGATGCTTCGATCATTCGTACGGTGGAAGATATGTCTCAGGCTTTGGGGCTAAAATCCCTCGGCCACTTACCCAAGCCCATTCATAGAAACCATTTGCGGGAAATGTTGGAAATTTATGTCAACGGTGAAACATTTGACAGCTTCAAACCCCTGCTGCCCAGCGAACAGTTACTGAATGAAAAGGAGCTGGAGGAAGCCGTTGAACAACATCAGTTTATTCTCCATTACCAGCCAAAAGTATTATTGAACGATGGTCAACTGATTGCCGTGGAAGCGTTGGTTCGCTGGCAACACCCGGATCTTGGGCTTATACATCCAGTGCATTTTATTCCGATGATGGAAAGCTCCGGCATGATCGAACCTTTGACCATCAATATGATTGATTTGGCACTGATTCAAATTAAGGCCTGGCAAAAACAGGGAAGAAAAATCCCCATCAGCATTAATATCTCAGCCACGATGTTAAGCAACACCAGCCTGCCAGATATGCTGATGAAAAAGACCAGAGGTATGAATATTCCGCCTGCTCTCCTTAATCTGGAAATCACTGAAAGCAGTTCAATCAGTGATGTAGCACTGGCACTTGAAACCCTCGCCCGCTTTAAACTTCATGGCTTTGCATTGTCCATAGACGACTTTGGTACGGGGTATGCCAGTATGCAGCAGCTTAACCGGATTCCTTTTAGTGAACTGAAAATCGATCAGTCTTTCGTCTCTAATGCCTGTAACGATGATACTCATAAAGCCATTGTGGAATCTAATATCCATCTTGCTCACCGGTTGAATATGCAGACCGTTGGAGAAGGTGTAGAAACTCAGGAAGATTGGCAAATGCTACACGATTTAAACTGCGATATTGCTCAGGGCTATTTTATTGCCAGGCCGATGCCGGCTGATGCATTGTTGGGTTGGGAAAAACAGTGGTTAAGCAAACAACCCATCACTCCTCACAAACCCGCATTATAAACGCGATTTTATTGACCTGATTCATTACACAAGCCCTTGGCTCCATGCACTATAGACGTCACTAACCATTTTAAAACCCAAGGGAAAAGTGACGTCTATGCCTCCTGTAATTAAGCTGTTACTGATTACGGCTACGTTTTTTGGTCTTTTCTTTCTCCCACCTGAGTTTATTCCTATCGCTGGTATCTCCATTGAGCAACAACGGGTTCTTGCCATTTTTGTTGTGGCTACCCTGCTTTGGGTTTCTGAGGCTGTACCAGCCTATGCAACGTCTCTGCTAATACTGGGTATGCTTTCCATCACTGTCTCCAATACCAGCCCCTATTTTCTCAGAGCAGCGTTAGACCCTGAGAGCATGCTCAGTTACAAAGAGATTCTCAGTAGCCTTGCTGCACCGGTTGTCGTGTTGTTTCTTGGAGGGTTCTTTATTGCCATTGCGGCAACCAAATATAAGCTGGACATCAACCTTGCCCGGGTTTTACTGAAACCTATTGGCCGCGACTATAAGAAAGTCATGCTGGGCTTGATGGCGATTACCGCATTCTTCTCAATGTTTATGAGTAACACGGCCACCACCGCCATGATGCTCACATTATTAACTCCCTTGCTGGCTGACGTCGACACCAAAGATAACGGCGCAAAAGCGATGATTTTAGCGGTACCTGTTGCTGCCAATATCGGCGGCATCGGTACTCCAATTGGTACGCCACCCAACGCCATTGCATTCAGATACCTGACTGGAGAGCACGCCATTACTTTTGGCGAATGGATGTTATTTGCCATGCCCCTCGCACTGGTTCTGATAATGATTGCCTGGATGTTGCTGAGAAAGCTTTATCCGGGAAATATCAAAGAACTGTCGGTTAACATTGAAAGCAGTTTTGAGCGTTCCCCAAAAGCATACCTTGTCTACGGAACGATCGCTGCAACCGTAACACTCTGGATCACATCCAGTTTTCATGGCGTAAATTCATACACTGTCGCCTTATTACCCGTCATTGTTTTTTCGTTATCCGGCATTATTGATACCAGCGATATCCGAAAAATTAACTGGGATGTTCTATGGCTGATTGCCGGCGGTATCGCCCTTGGCTACGCCCTGGAAAAGAGTGGGCTAGCCAGCGCTGTAGTGCATACGATTCCATTCGACAGTATGGACACACTGGCGGTGCTATTCCTTATGGCGGTGGTTGCTATGGTAATGGCGACGTTTATGTCTAACACCGCTACGGCTAATCTGCTGATGCCTATCGCGGTGTCTATCGCAACCGTTCTCAGCGGCCTCGAAAGCTATGGTGGCATTAGCATTATGGTGATTTGCGTGGCGCTTTCTGCATCAATGGGCATGTCTCTGCCCATCAGCACTCCGCCTAATGCGCTTGCTCATGCCACTGGTATGGTTGCCAGTCGTGACTTTATAAAAACGGGCAAATTCATCAGTACGATTGGCGTGGTATTGATTTTCGCGATTATTGTTATGCTTGGCGCGTTAGGTTACTTCTAAAGTCAATCAATGCCAAAATCGCAGGTCGGTAATTCTGAAAGAATTGCCGACACTCAGGAGCTAGTCGTCGGCAACCCTATGGGTTACCGATCTACAATTAAACACGTAAAGCCTTAGAAAAATCAGAATAACCCTAACCAAGTCATCAGCATCAGCACCACAAAAATTAACAGCACTCCCAATGGACTGAGCACTTTCGCGGTTCTGATAAAATCTTTTGTATCCACAAGGCCTGTAGCATGTGCCAGCGCATTAGGCGGTGTACTGATGGGCAGACCCATACCCAATGAAGAGGCCAGCGCAACTGCGGTACCGATCAATACTAGCCCACCCATATCCTGAATACTGGCGACAGAGGTAGACATCGAAATGGCGATAGGCATTAACAAGTTCGCAGTGGCAGTGTGGGACATAAACGTCGCCATCACCATACACAAAATACTGATACCGAGAACAATGGTCACCGCACCAAACTGTTCGAAAGGCACCATACTGACGATCAATCCTGCCAGTCCCGAAGTAGCCAGAGCCGTACCAATGGCAATACCACCGGCAAGTAACCAGAGCACATCCCAGCTGATTTGTTTCAAATCCTGCTTATCGACAATACCGCAAAGGCTGAATACCGCTACGGGAATAATGGCAACCGCGTAAGCGTTGATGCCGTGAACACTGGAGAACATCCATAGCAGAATGGTCAGCGCCATGGTGGCATAAACGATATACGGCTTAAGCCCTTTTTCAAAACGACCTTCGATCTTAACGTCCAGATCACCACCATTGGACGGGTACATTTTCTGTAGCAGCCACCAACTAAATCCAATCATGACGACAGTTATAGGCACTGCAAACAGCATCCAACCACCGAAAGACAGGGAATGTTCACCGACAAAATAGCGGAATGCAATGGCGTTTGGCGGTGTTCCAATAGGGGTGCCCATGCCCCCGAGGTTAGCTGCAATAGGAATACTTAATACCATTGCACGACAGCCGGGGTCTTTACTGTCCATTCTGGCAACCAGTGGCGTCATGATGGTCAGCATCATGACGCTGGTTGCTGTGTTACTCATAAACATAGAGAACACGGCAGTGATGATCATGACACCGAGCATGACAACCTCATACTTCTGGCCAAATGGCTTAAGTAAAACTCGGGCAAGATTTATATCGACCTTGTACTTTGCACAAGCGAGAGCAATGAAGAATCCACCGAGAAACAGAACAATGACCGGAGAAGCAAGGCTGTTGAATATTGCTGTGTATTGCAGCATGTCTTCACCCATTCCTTCTCGGAGTGGGAAAGGCGCGCTATTTGATGTAGTCAACACGAGCAACATGATAATCAACAACGAAGTGGCAAACGCTGGAACCGCATCACTCACCCACAGTAAAGTGGCAAGAATAAATATAGCCATGACCCGCTGCTGAAGGACAGAAAAGACACCCTCAGGAAAGACCAATTCAGGAAAACAGAATAGCCCCATAAAAATCAAAGCTATGGGGACAATCTTCTTAAGCGGGTTCATTAACACGTACCGTACATAACAAAATAAATGGGTGATGTACGCCTACACGCATAATACCGTTCACCTACAAGCCTTTATTAAGCGGCTTTGGTGTCCGGCCCAAGATACGACGATTGAGTTATTTCGCTAAAAGTGACTTATTATCGTTCGTGTGGGTACATCTTTATGCGAGCTAATCTTGCCTAATGTTTATGAGTTATACACTGAGCCACGTCATGTTTATTATTCTTTTCCCGATTTGATTTCGTTTTATACCGACTCCTTGAAATATTTTTATCCATTTTGGAATTAAATGTTATTTTTAAGAATCACCTGATGATTAGTCCTGAATTCGTATCATAAATGCATAACCTCTGTAACCACAGGGTTGCTACAGAGCCACCTTTGAATTCAATCAGAACTCAGGTGTACTCTGTAAAGCTACTAAACACTACAGAGGATGCCACGGATGGCCTTTAAGCACCTGAGCTCTGAAGAGAGACATTATATCAAAATTGAACTGAAAAATGGGACTTCTCAAAACAAAATTGCACAAAAACTTGGGCGCGATCAGAGTTCCCTGTCACGGGAATTAGGGCGCAACAAGGGGTTACGCGGTTACAGACACCAGCAGGCCCACCGTATGGCTCAACAGCGTCATCAGGAAAAAACCAAGGCTGTTAAGCTAACGGATGATATTAAACGACGCATAGCTAATGATATCCGTGCAGACTTGAGTCCAGAGCAAGTGGCTGGAAGACTTAAAAAAGAAGGGGTAATTGAGCTACACCACGAAACGATTTATCAGTATATAGCGGATGATAAACGTAAAGGAGGCACCCTCTATAAGCACTTACGACACCAGAAAAAGACCTACAGGAAAAGGTATGGTTCAGCCCATAACCGAACCGGTATACCCAATCGGGTTGGAATTGAGGA
>NZ_LUTV01000003.1:463846-468506 GCF_001646945.1 Endozoicomonas ascidiicola | reverse complement strand
TAGTGATGATAGCTGGATCAGTTATGTTGGAAACCGATTTCATGATGATCGTACAGGTGGAAACTATGAGGAAACAGTAGTTCAAAATTCCTGAGCCGGCTCGTAATGGATTAACTGATTGATCGGTTAGTCAGTTTATATGATTTCAAATGATCAACTACTTACCAGGATTCCCTGAAGATCGAATCAGCGACTTCGACAACTCCAATGCTGTGTTGATGCTGTCAACGGATATCCTCTCATTAGTGCCATGAATGGAGCCAACCAGTTTCATATGAAGGGTAAAGGGGTGAAACCGGTATATATTGTCAGACACAGGCGCATAGTGCGGACTATCAGTGGTTGCAGTGAGCATACCGGGCACCACCACAGTCTCTGGCAATACCTTATTGATGGCTGTCTTAAGATGACCATAACCCGGTGCTGTCATATCAGCAATCGGCGGTCCTTTCTTCCAGCCCTTGGCAACAATTTCAATAGTCTCATCATCGATCAATGCTTTTACATCACTGATCAATTGCTCAACGGAGGTTCCTGGCAATAAACGGAAATTGACTTTTGCTTCCGCCGTCTGAGAAATAACATTCTCTTTGATACCTGCATTCACCATCGTCACCGCTGTTGTAGTACGCACCATGGACTGACTGGTTTTCTCATCTCCCATAACAGAAAGGAGAATCGGCTTACTGAGCCATTGGTTGCGCATCATAAAACCATTGATACCCCCTATATGTTCACCCATTTCTTTCAACATATCTGCAACCGGTTTCACCAAACGAGCTTTGAACGGTTTTTCATGCAGCGTTGTTAACGCCTTACTCAGGTTAACAATGGCGTTGTTTTTTACCGGCATGGAAGAGTGACCACCATCACCAGAGGCTTTTAATGTAAGGGTTACATAGTTTTTCTCAGCCAAACCAATCATAGCCACAGGGTTGCCAGGTAAAAGTGGATGACCATTTACGACTAGACCACCTTCACCAACAACGTATTCAAAGTCATACCCCTGTTTTTTGAGATACGAAGCAATATTGGCAGCACCATCATTTCCACCTATTTCCTCATCATGACCAAAGGAGAAGACCAATGTCCGTTCAGGCTCATAATCATCAACTAAAAGCGACTCAACCGCTTCAAAAGTTGAAATTACAGAGGCCTTGTCGTCCAGTGCACCACGTCCCCATAGATAGCCTTCAGCGACAACACCTGCAAACGGGTCATGCTGCCAGTCTTCTTCTGTTCCGGGTTCAATAGGGACAACATCATAGTGGGCGTCAAACAGAACAGGAGGGATTGAGGAATCTTTGCCCTCCCAAATATATACAAGACTGTAGTCTGCTATTACGGTTTTCTTAAGATGTTGATGCACCAATGGGTATGTATTCTCAAGGAACCGATGAAAATCTAGAAATACATCATAATCAATAGCATCAAGGTTTTGATGGCTGACGGTTTGATAACGGATAGCCTGCGAAAGGTTTTCAACCATGGGTGAGTGTGTAGTGGCTTGCACTGAAGACAAAAGAGACAAAAGAGACAAAAGAGACAAACCGGAAATAACGGCTACAAGTAATGATCGCTTATACATCAAGCATTCCTTTTTCTAATTATTTTTATCTGGTGATTGTGGCTGCATGATAGGGCATAAGCCATGGAAAACTCAATGACTGTTGGAAATCACTATTTACGAACTACAACGAAAAAAGCCCTGATAGATACCTATCAGGGCTTTATATTTTATGTCTGAAAATGACCTACTCTCACATGGGGAAGCCCCACACTACCATCGGCGATGCATCATTTCACTGCTGAGTTCGGGATGGGATCAGGTGGTTCTAATGCTCTATGTTTCTCAGACTAAATCGTGTCTTAGAGCAATTGGCTCTGAGATCAAAACAGCCTTGAGCGAACTCAAGGGTAATTTAGTGCCTGGCGATGACCTACTCTCACATGGGGAAGCCCCACACTACCATCGGCGATAAGTCATTTCACTGCTGAGTTCGGGATGGGATCAGGTGGTTCTAACTTTCTATGGTCGCCAGGCGTAACTTGCTTGAGYAAATGATTGATTAATCACTTACTCTGGAATCCTGTCTATTTAAGCTGAATCTTGTTCTTGCTAAACACTCTATATTGCCACGGATGGCATGTATGCTAGCAATGCAGGAGAAATTGCTAGTGCTCGCGTATGGCTGTGTATCTCTACACTTCTAAATCGCTTTGGCGTTATATGGTCAAGCCGCACGAGTCATTAGTATTGGTTAGCTCAATGCCTCACAGCACTTACACACCCAACCTATCAACGTCATAGTCTTTAACGGCTCTTCAGGGGCATCTAGTGCCCAGGGAAGTCTCATCTTGAAGGGGGCTTCCCGCTTAGATGCTTTCAGCGGTTATCCCGTCCGAACATAGCTACCGGGCAATGCGTCTGGCGACACAACCCGAACACCAGTGGTCCGTCCACTCCGGTCCTCTCGTACTAGGAGCAGCTCTTCTCAAACTTCCAACGTCCACGGCAGATAGGGACCGAACTGTCTCACGACGTTCTAAACCCAGCTCGCGTACCACTTTAAATGGCGAACAGCCATACCCTTGGGACCGGCTTCAGCCCCAGGATGTGATGAGCCGACATCGAGGTGCCAAACACCGCCGTCGATGTGAACTCTTGGGCGGTATCAGCCTGTTATCCCCGGAGTACCTTTTATCCGTTGAGCGATGGCCCTTCCATTCAGAACCACCGGATCACTATGACCTACTTTCGTACCTGCTCGAGATGTACCTCTCGCAGTCAAGCTGGCTTGTGCCATTACACTAACCGTACGATGTCCGACCGTACTTAGCCAACCTTCGTGCTCCTCCGTTACTCTTTGGGAGGAGACCGCCCCAGTCAAACTACCCACCACACAATGTCCCCGATCCCGTTTCAGGACCTGGGTTAGAACYYCAATATTGCCAGGGTGGTATTTCAAGATTGGCTCCACRMKAACTAGCGTCMWCGCTTCAAAGCCTCCCACCTATCCTACACAAGCAACATCAAAATCCACTGTGAAGCTATAGTAAAGGTTCACGGGGTCTTTCCGTCTAGCCGCGGATACGCTGCATCTTAACAGCGATTTCAATTTCACTGAGTCTCGGGTGGAGACAGCGTGGCCATCGTTACGCCATTCGTGCAGGTCGGAACTTACCCGACAAGGAATTTCGCTACCTTAGGACCGTTATAGTTACGGCCGCCGTTTACTCGGGCTTCGATCAAGAGCTTCTCCACTCTCCTAAAAGAGGGATAACCCCATCAATTAACCTTCGAGCACCGGGCAGGCGTCACACCGTATACGTCCACTTTCGTGTTTGCACAGTGCTGTGTTTTTAATAAACAGTCGCAGCCACCTGGTATCTTCGACCAGCCTCAGCTTACGGAGCAAGTCCGATCACCAAAGCCGGCGCACCTTCTCCCGAAGTTACGGTGCCATTTTGCCTAGTTCCTTCACCCGAGTTCTCTCAAGCGCCTTGGTATTCTCTACCTGACCACCTGTGTCGGTTTGGGGTACGGTCCCTTTTGACCTGAAGCTTAGAAGTTTTTCCTGGAAGCATGGCATCAATCACTTCAGTTCCGTAGAACCTCGTCATCAATTCTCGGCCTTGAGGACCCGGATTTGCCTGGGTCCCCAGCCTACGATCTTAAACGCGGACAACCAACGCCGCGCTGACCTAGCCTTCTCCGTCACTCCGTCGCAGTCAAAAGGGGTACAGGAATATTGACCTGTTTCCCATCGATTACGTCTTTCGACCTCACCTTAGGGGCCGACTCACCCTGCGCCGATTAACGTTGCGCAGGAACCCTTGGTCTTCCGGCGGGGGAGCTTCTCACTCCCCTTGTCGTTACTCATGTCAGCATTCGCACTTCTGATACCTCCAGCATACCTCCCGATACACCTTCAACGGCTTACAGAACGCTCCTCTACCGCTTCAGTGGTCAGTTTTCAGTTGTTGGTTGTCAGTTTTGCTCAGAGTTATTGGAAACTCTTGTGCAAACCAACCAACATTTTACTGTGTTTGCAGTTTTTAAACTTACAACTGCTAACTAACAACTGAAAACTGACCACTGAAACCCGTAGCTTCGGTGTCTAGTTTGAGCCCCGTTAAATCTTCCGCGCGAGCCGACTCGACCAGTGAGCTATTACGCTTTCTTTAAAGGGTGGCTGCTTCTAAGCCAACCTCCTGGCTGTCTGGGCCTTCTCACATCGTTTCCCACTTAACTAGAACTTTGGGACCTTAGCTGACGGTCTGGGTTGTTTCCCTTTCCACGACGGACGTTAGCACCCGCCGTGTGTCTCCCGTGATTGCACTCATTRGTATTCGGAGTTTGCATGGGGTTGGTAAGTCGGGATGACCCCCTAGCCCAAACAGTGCTCTACCCCCAATGGTGATACACGAGGCGCTACCTAAATAGCTTTCGAGGAGAACCAGCTATCTCCGGGCTTGATTAGCCTTTCACTCCTATCCACAAGTCATCCGCTAGCTTTTCAACGATAGTCGGTTCGGTCCTCCAATTGATGTTACTCAATCTTCAACCTGCCCATGGATAGATCGCCCGGTTTCGGGTCTAATCCCAGCGACTCGACGCCCTATTAAGACTCGGTTTCCCTACGGCTCCCCTATACGG
>NZ_LUTV01000003.1:453846-458846 GCF_001646945.1 Endozoicomonas ascidiicola | reverse complement strand
GTTTTCTGGCTGGAATTTTGATTGAGGTAAACGGAAATTCTCGGCTGACCGTCCCAAGCGGAGCCCAGCTGCTGAATATTAGCGACCAACACATAAAGTAATGCCGGCAAGGCAAACGCGACGGCAATGAGCAAACAGTTCAGTAAGCTGGACACTGGTGTTTTCATCAATCGCAAGAACGCTTCTTTACCCACCTGTTTATGCAGGCTGACCAAAGTGCTCATGGTTAAGGTAGCGACTTGCTGGCGTTTAGCGCCCCGGCGTTGAGTATCCTGAGTAACCGGCGCTTCTGTCTTTCTGGGCTCCCGGCTATTCACTCTTTTCTGTTCAGCTTTTTTAAACAAACTCACTGAACCTCCTGGTCTGACACCAGACAACCCTGCTCAAGGGTGAGTATTCGATGACGCATCCGCGCTACCAGTGCCAGATCGTGACTGGCAATCAACACGGTGACGCCAACCTGATTGAAGCTTTCAAAGAGCTTCATGATTTCTGTGGATAACTGCGGATCTAAATTACCGGTAGGCTCGTCCGCAAGAATTAATGAAGGACGATTCACCACTGCCCGAGCCAAACCCACCCGTTGTTGCTCGCCACCGGAGAGAGCCACTGGATAAAGTTTCTCTTTATTTAACAGGCCAACCATATCAAGAGAGGCTCGAACTCGCCCGGCACAATCTTCCGGTGAGTATCCGGCAATCAGCAGCGGCAACGCGACATTATCAAACACCGTACGATCAAACAGGAGCTGGTGATCCTGAAAAACCACCCCGATGTTACGACGAAGATACGGAATACGACTGTTCTTCAATGTCCGAAGATTATGGCCTCCCACCCAGACCTGTCCTGCGCTGGATCGCTCAAGCAGCATGACCAGTTTCATCAAGGTACTTTTACCCGCACCGGAATGGCCGGTCAGAAACGCTATTTCGCCCCGCTTTAAATGAAAGCTGACGTTTTCGAGGCCTGCATGCCCTCCGGGATAACGTTTACTAACACCATCAAAACGAATCATTCAGCGTTCCCTGTCTTGATCATCGCCTGTCGACCATTTAGCTTTCTTGGGTAAACTCAGCTCTCTCGGGTAAAGAGCGCTTTAACAAATTCCGGGGCAGAGAATGGACGCAAATCATCAATCTGCTCACCCACACCCAGAAAACGAATAGGCAGCTTCATCTGTTTAGATAATGCGAAGATCACACCACCTTTTGCGGTGCCATCCAACTTGGTCAGCGCCATGCCGGTCAAGCCAACCGCTTCATGGAAAACCTTCGCCTGACTCAGGGCGTTTTGGCCAGTGCCTGCATCCAGAACAAGAAGAATCTCGTGAGGCGCGGTTGGGTCCAACTTACCCATCACCCGTTTCACTTTTTTAAGTTCTTCCATCAGGTGATCTTTGTTGTGGAGACGACCGGCGGTGTCTGCAATCAGCACATCAACATTACGGGCTTTCGCTGCGGCAAACGCATCGTAGATAACCGAGGCGCTGTCTGCACCCGTGTGCTGGGCAACCACCGGAATTTGATTGCGCTCACCCCAAACCTGCAACTGCTCAACCGCCGCCGCACGAAAAGTATCACCGGCTGCCAGCATCACCTTGCGGCCTTCGGACTGGAATTTGCGAGCAAGTTTACCAATGGTGGTGGTTTTACCCACACCATTCACACCCACCACCAGAATCACGAAAGGAGCATCCTGCTTTGGAATCACCAGCGGTTCATCTGCGGGTGTGAGCACTTCAGCCAACTCTACCTGCAATGCGTTCATTAACGCTTCGGCATCGTCCAGCTCTTTATACTTCACCTTTTGGGTGAGTTTTTCGATGATCTCGGTGGTGGCTTCGACACCGACATCTGCCACCAGCAACTGGGTTTCCAGTTCATCCAGCAGATCGTCATCGATCTCTTTTTTACCAATAAAGAGTTCAGCAACGCCTTCTACCAGAACACTTCGGGTTTTATTCAAACCCTGACGCATGCGGGAAAAGAAGCTGGTACTTTCTGTTTTGGTTTCTGGTTTCGGCGCTGGCGTCGGAACGTCTGCGACCTGCTGAACAGGTTGAGCTTCTGGCTCTGGCTTAACAGTGTCAGGTTCAACACTCACGGTTTCCTGAACTGGAGCCACCACTGACGACTCTGAATGGGTAGCCGTTTCTGAAACCGGTGTTTCAACAACAGCCGCTTCAACTACTGACGCATCTTCAACCGGTTCAGCTTGTTGCTCAACCTGTTCTTCAGCGGTGTCTTCCTGGGCACGTTTGCCCCATGGCCAAAAGCTGCGCTTGGCCTTCTTTTCATCGTCTTTGCGCGAACCGAACATAGACTACTTCAATAACCTTGGTGGGAGTTGCCTGAGGACAGTATGGATAACAAATAGGTTAACTTTGCTGACATTCTGCCATGCAGGGCTGAAAATTGTTTATCCTATCTTAATTCAGTTTTTCACGAAATGAACTTCTCTATTTAGTAGTTAGAACATGGACAACTAGTAGTTAGAACATGGACAACAACGAACCTATTCACTCCCGACGACTGTTACTCCTGACCATCGGGGGCATTGCCATTATATTTCTGGCCTATCTGGTTTCAGCAGATGCCTCAGAGGTACAATCCCCGACCAACTTCACACGCTCGCTGGAGCCCGTTAATGCCTCGCAAGATCATAAAAGCTAGACCATCTGGCTCTCAATCACACACTGGTACAGGTCAGCTGCGGGTTATTGCGGGAGAATGGCGTAGCCGTAAGCTGCCAGTGGCAGATGCTCCCGGGTTACGCCCGACATCAGATCGTGTGCGGGAAACGGTTTTTAACTGGTTGAGCATGATTACTCCCGGAGCCAAAGTGCTGGATGTGTTCAGCGGTACCGGTGCATTGTCGTTTGAAGCGTTATCCCGTGGCGCAGCGTCAGCAACCATTCTGGAAAAAAGCCCGGTGGCCGCCAACATGCTGAAGCGTAATCTGGCGACCTTAAAAACCAGCAAGGCGCAGGTGATCGAAACCGACAGTCTCATTTGGCTAACTCGCCCTGCGGATCAACCTTATGACCTGATCTTTCTTGACCCGCCGTTTCGTATGGACTTGCTCCAGCCTGCCTGCGAACTACTGGAGCGCAATGGTTACCTTCACGAGAATAGCTGCCTCTATATAGAAGTCGAAAAGGAGCTGACCCCAATGCCCGTTCCTGACAACTGGCAGCAGGAAAAGGTGAAAACCGCAGGACAATTGACCTTCAGCCTCTGGTCAAGGATGACAGCCGATTAAAAAACAACAATAAACACAGGCTCACATATGGACTTACCGAAACGTTATCAGTAATCTTGGCGCGGCTGATCTTTATCAAATAAATGGTGCGTCTGAACCCTGTAAGATCCACAAAGCTATCTTTTTCCAAAATGCTGTGGGTCGCCCCTTCACACAAGAAAGAACGGCTCATGGCAGTTTGGACGCATACCTGAACTAAGAACGAACCTGATCAAAAGGAGCAGTTCCCCATGAAACAACCCGTACGTATTGCCATTACCGGCGCCGCTGGCAACATCAGCTATTCTCTGCTGTTCAAAATTGCTGCCGGTGAAATGCTGGGGGCTGATCAACCGGTTATTCTGCAGCTGGTTGAAATTCCGCAGGCCATGGACAAACTCCGCGGCGTTGCCATGGAACTGGAAGACTGCGCCTTCCCACTGGTTCACGGCATCAGCCTGCACGACAACCCATTCGATGGCTTCCGTGGTATTCATTACGCCATGCTGGTTGGTGCACGTCCTCGTTCCAAAGGTATGGAACGTGCTGACCTGCTGGAAGCCAACGCCGTTATCTTTGCTGAACAGGGCAAGGCACTGAACGAAGTAGCTAACCGCGACGTTAAAGCGCTGGTTGTGGGTAACCCTGCCAACACTAACTGCCTGATTCTTTCTCGCAACGCACCAAACCTGGCACCTTCCCAGTTCTGCGCCATGACCCGTCTGGATCACAACCGTGCTCAAGGCATCCTGGGTAACAAACTGGGCGTTAACCCTTCCGATATCGAAGGCGTTTGCGTGTGGGGTAACCACTCACCAACCATGTATCCTGATCTGCACCACGCTCAGGTGCTGGGCGATGAAGCAGCCATCGATATGATCGATGAGAAGTGGTACAAGGAAGAATACACGCCACGCATTCAAAAGCGCGGTGCTGAAATCATCGAATGGCGTGGCCTCTCCAGTGCTGCTTCTGCTGCACAGGCTGCTCTCGACCATATGCATGACTGGGCTCTGGGCAGCGATAGCCGCATTGTTTCCATGGGTATTATTTCCGATGGCAGCTACGGCGTTGCCAAAGGTATCTACTACTCCTTCCCGGTAGTGTGCGAGTTCGGCAGCTACCAGATCATTCAGAACCTGCATATTAATGAATATGGTCAGGCAATGATGAAGAAAACCGAACAAGAGCTGCTGGAAGAGAAAGCCGCTGTTGACCATTTGCTGCCAAAGGAAACCGCTGCGTCCCGTGAAGAGCTAAATACCTCCAGCCGTACGGGTCAGACTGAGTTTGACGTGGGCATCGATACTGGTGAAGCTTACTATAAGGCTGATCGTATCTGCTGATTCCCTCCTGTTAGCTTGGTGGCCAGCTGGCTACCAAGCCCTCTATTGTTAAGAGCCTCTCTACGACCTCACAACCCCATTTTCATCACCTTTCCAACACAATACCACTACGGCCAAATAGCTATACTTGAAATACGACTCAAGTAGCCAAGGAGATGGTGATGCCAACAATCGAAGGCAAAAACGGATTCTATAAGCCACAAAGCACTGAACCTAGTGTAGTGCGCCGTTCTTTTTGCTGCTTAAGCGGCAATTAGCTCGAACTACCTTCTCCAGTATGTCATTAGCCTTGGCTGTCCATATAAACGGCTTGGGCTTCTCGTTATGTTTTTCGATATATTCCTCTATTGCCTCCACAAGCTCTGGAACACTTTTGAATACCCCTCGACGTAAACGCTGTGTGGTTAAATCTCG
>NZ_LUTV01000003.1:409465-452751 GCF_001646945.1 Endozoicomonas ascidiicola | reverse complement strand
GCCAGCGGCTTCAGCCATAGAGCGAGTGCTCCAGTGAGTAGCATTATCCGGCTTTGTTTGAGTGGTCAAACGAACGATTTCCGTAGCATTAATCTGTTTGTTACGACCACCACGAGGAAGGTCTTTCTCTATTCYCCGAAAACCTTCAGCTACATAACGAACTCGCCAACGGCTTACTTGTCCCCGTTCGATATTTAATGCTTCCGCAATTTCAAGATTGGTTTTTCCATCTGCAGCCAAAAGAATAATTTTAGAACGACGGGCAATGCGTACAGAGCTTTTATTTGACGACGATAGACGTTTTAGTAGTTTTTGTTCCTGTTCACTCAGGCTTATCTTGGCTGCGACTCTCATAGATAGTATCCGTCCTTAGATGCTCTTACCTATAATGGCACAGCGAGATTATTTATGTTGTATTAAATGCAGCTCACTACACTAGCAATAAGCCAGTACCAAAAGAAAGGTCAGGCAAAAACAATAAGCACGTTATACAACACATTGAAACTGCCAATATACTGCCGACACCAGATAGTTTAGAAGACTCTCCTCGAACCACAGATGTAAAAAAAAGGCGCGTTGCACAAAGAAGAGACAAGTTGAGTGAAACCCATGATGTAAACGTGCCAATCCCACGCTCGAAGGCCGTCCTGAAAACTGAAGTGAATAAACTTATTAACGATGTCAAACATAGCAAAAGCCTGACAGTTGCAATAAAGCTTCTCGATGAAGCAGAGCCTGACGTAATAGAGGCTTTATCACAGGAGAAAAAATTCCCTTCATTTGCCCAAGCCGCCCTGAATCGTCGAGTATTGTCTGAACGGCTTCAGCAGGCAATTTCTGACGAGGTATCAGGTTTATTTCGAATCAATGGATTAATGGATCAGATCAAACTTGCAGTGAAAAACTTCAGTAAAAAGCCCTTGCCAGTTAAATTGCTTGCTGACCCACTTTCCTGTGCGCACCTTTTTAAAGAGATCTTGAAACAAGAGCCTCCACTTCCATTTGCTGCCTTTAGCGAGTCGTTAACTTCAAAACACGAAAACACCCTCGAAGAAGAGTTGCTGGAAGCTATCAATCAACTAACAGAAGACCGTGCAGATAACTTGAAGATTGGACTTTCAGTAATAAGGCAAGCTTCTTAGGGTAGACATTAAGCTTGAGGCAGCACATTCTCAGGGCAGAACTCATCTTGAACAGCCACAATAAAGTATCGAAACCATCATCAAGGCTGAACAAGATGAGTACTGCAAATAGTAGATTAGTTGAAAAAAACTGCTGACCTGTTTCAATCAGTCTGAAGCTGTCGACATGGCTGAGCAACTTGGCTTCACTATACGACAGCGGAACATTCACCCGCTGGACTTTATCTTGTCTCTCATTGCCGTCCTTGGTGGTGATGGTAACTCAGATACCCAGGCTGACTTGCACCGTAAATTCAACGAATTAACAGGCCTGAAAGTATCCTATCGTTCCTGGGCGAATCAGGCTAAAAAGGATGCCTTACCTGCCCTGATTCTGTGGCTATGGGTGCAGTGTCTGGAAATATTTTCCCGCAAAGTCATGGCATTTGACGACAGCAGCCCATTTGCAGAATTCGAGCACATCCTTATTCAGGATGGTTCCTCTCAGGCGGTTTATGATGCACTGAAGGATGCATTTCCCGGACGGTTCTCAAAGGTGAGTCCTGCAGCAGTCGAGCTTCATACGACCATGGATCTTCTCAACGATAATCTGGTACGAGTGCAGCTCACGGAAGATACCCGCTCAGAAAGAGCCTGCCTGCCACCGTTGCCGACATCAATGGCCTACATGCTGATGCTCATGGATGCCGGTTACTTTGAGATGGAGCTCTTTGCCGCGATTGATGATCGTGAGGGTTCATTTATCTGCAAAGCACCGCAAGGAATAAATCCAGTAATACTCAGCGCCGTGAGAGAGGATGGAAAGAATCTGAATCGTTACAAGGGGAAGAAGTTGAAAGATGTTCGGTCTGGTTTCCCCAAAGATCAGTGTATTGATCTTGACGTGGAATGGCCGGATTTCAAAGGCTGGACATTCCGTTTGGTTGTCCGCTGGAATGACCAGAAACAAAAGTGGGTTTTCATCATAACTAACCTGGATCGAGTGGAATTCACACTGAGTGAAGTGCTTCAGGCCTACCGCCTCCGGTGGCAAATAGAGCTTATCTTTAAAGAGATAAAGTCTTACTCAGGCTGGCACCGTTTTAACACCAAATCTGCAACGCTGGTGTTTAGCCTCATTCTGATGTCCTTTGTGGTTGTAACCTTGAAAAGATACCTCGCTCATGCTGCCCAAGCGAACCTTTATGAAACGGGAGGCATTGAAGAAATCTCGACGCACAAGGTAATGAAAAGTGGCACACACCTCTTTGGTAACGTGGTCTCAGCTCTGATGAATCATGGAAAATCACTGGTGTCGTGTATTAAAAAACTGCTCTCCTTCTGGGAGCAGAATGCAAAACGTGAACACCCTGCACGGGATGGTTGTACAGGGCGTACAAGGCTAGGACTGTGTTCATTGGGTGGTGCTTAATGTCTACCCTAAGAGGCAAGCTTATAACCAAGCTCCAGAAAAAGGATCAGACAATCTTGCTGAGAACCCTGTGATCTCTAAACATGCCCTTCTCGACTCTTTTACAGAAAATGTATTCTCCTTCCCCGTACAGCCCGAGCCCGATATACAACTTTCCCTAAAGCAGCATACTGATGGGGCGTCCTTGTTAAAAGACATAGTGGCACTGGAGCTGGATTTATAAATTCTGAAAATACTTAACTGACCAATCCAGATACATTGAACTCAGGTCAGACTGAGTTTGACGCTGGCATCGATACCGGTGAAGCTTACTATAAGGCTGATCGTATCTGCTGATACACCCTGCCTAAAAGGCTGGTTACCCAAGGTAACCAGCTTCCCCTAAAGCTCCGCTCTTGCTAATCAGCACATTCATCAGAACCGGTTTAGTTTCCTTTCAAAAAAGAGCTTTCAGACAGGCTTCTGCCAATAAAACAACAATTCCCTGCAGCTTCCGATTCCTCTGGCGATTTACAGTAATAAGCAACACTTTAATCATTAGAGGTTACCCAGGCATGCCTACCCCCCAAGGCCCACAACGTCCACCAGCTCCGAGTCCAGAAGCTTTCACGACCCCGAAAGCTGGCAATTCAGGAGATAAGAACAGCGCCGAAGTTCAGAAGCGAATTCCAGCTGCGCCAATGGCATCTCGCCCTCAGCAGACATCTTTAAGTTCGCGCACCGTTTCACCATCACCCACGGTCTATCACGATTACCTGACAACCACAAAAAACACACTTGAACAGCAAAACCTGCTGGCACAATCACTCAATACTCTCAATGACCTCTCTCAGGGTAAACCTTGTGAAGAGGGCGACTTTGTTCTCACCTATACCGATAACCTGGGTGTTGAGCACCAGATATTCCCACCCACTGAGTTAATGCAGCAGTACATGAAGAAAACCTCTGACGATGTTCGTAGCAAACTTCAGAAAGCCATTGCCCCTTTTGTCGCCACCAATTTTGATAAAAAGACAGAAGAAATAGATCAGCAAATGCAGCTTTTGGATACAGAGCTCATGAACACCGAGGCTCGCCTTCAAAATATAGGAAAGTCATTTACTCCCTATAAGTCCCCCACTGCTTTTATCATTGAGAACGTACCTCTGGAAATTCCAAAAGTTCAATCATTCAGCAACTACCAACCAGCCGCATCCAATGCCCCCAAATCGCCTAAGAGCAAACCAGAAGCAGGGAAGTTCCTGTTCAAGCAAACCATTCCAGCTTCACAAACGCATGATCCCGAGAATGAATGGCCAGAACCACCGCCCCCCATTTTCACACAAATTCCTTACCAACAGGGTAAAGATAATCTCCGGTTGGTATTGCCTCCAGAACACAGACCCCAAAACAGAAAAGTCTTTAATTTCACAGGTGAAAACCCAGAAGAAGCGATAGAAATTGGCTTAAAATCGGTCACTAATGAAGAAATTGAAGAGCTCGAGTACCGAGTAATTCTGAAACCAGACAGCATCCAAACCAAGCTGAAACAAGAGAGAGCCATCGCCAAGTTACAAGGACAGCAAGGCTCTCAAGAAGATAAAGACTTCTTGACTCAAAATGAATTTCAGGCTCATTTTGAAGATGTAGAAGCGAGCAAAGGTGTTATCAATGTGGACAACGGTGTCGTCGAATTCTGGAAAAAGACTACCCAGATTCACTACGAGACAGCAGCAAACTCATCAGGATCTGGCATCGCTTCGGCTCAGGGCCTGCGAGGGACTATGGAAGACGCTCACATGGCCAGGCAGTTTTCCATCACCATTCAAGGTCAGGAAATCCCCATCAATATTACCGCAGTTTTTGATGGCCATGGCGGAGATGAGTGGGCTCAGTATGCTCAAAAGCATATTGTTAACCATTTACAACGCCGCCTACACCAGTTTAATGAGTACGGCCTTAACGACACCGGCATATGGAATGCTCTGAAAATTGCCTTTGTGGACTTGGATCGGGAAATGCTTGATGACTACCCAGAAGGTTCAGGAACTACCGCCAACGTAGCACTCAACATTGGGGGAGACCTATGGGTCGCAAACCTTGGTGACTCGCGATCAATATTGGTGGACGCCAACGGCAATACTGAACAGATCAGTGAAGATGCAAAGCCCAACGATGAGCGATACCATGCAACCATCAAAAAAAGAGGCGGCGTGGTTCCACCGAGCTGGCGTGGTATCCCCAGAGTAAACGGCATTCTGGCTGTCGCTCGTTCACTCGGTGATAACACTACGAATATGGCTCCGCTCAATCCATACACCGGACAACCGATACTGGCTGATGACCCAGAAGCAGGCTCTGGGTCCATCAGTGCACGTCCTAAAGTCACAAAAATTCCAGCCAATGAGTTAAAAGGGAAAGTTCTAATCCAAACTTGTGATGGTATTCCTGATGTCGCCAGCTCCCATGAAATTGGCAATGCAGTTATACAAGATTTAAAAGCCGGAAACACATCAACGGTCGCAGCAGCAAAACTGGTAGCAAGAGCCTTCGAAGCCGGCTCTAGAGACAATCTTTCAGCCATAGTTACAATGCTGGATCCACAGCTCCCTCTGGGTAATATGCACGAAGACTTTCAGCAGGTCAGTGACCCAGAAACCCGCGAATGGCTTAAGTTTTACGAAACCACCAACACTAAAATATCAGGACTACAGTGGACTCTGAACGAAATATGGGCAATGAGTAACGAGGAGCTGGAAGGACGTGAACGCATAATCTTACCGTTTATGTTTCCCAGTACTGCAAGCCACGAAGCGCCAATAATCTCCGGCGAGATGTTCAATGCCATCAACGATTCACCCCGGATACAAAACAACATTAATCACTCTATCCAACGAATGCTATCGCTTTGGGGGATTCAGTTAAATAGTAATGATACTGTTACAGTAGCGCTGACTGAGGAAGAAAAAACAGAGATCTCAGAGTGGCGAAAAGAACACGAGTTGCTGAGCAGCGGAAAAGTCGTGTTGGTTGAACGCCCAAAAGCCTGTGCTGGCCGATGGATTTGTGGCGATAAAAACGCAGCAACCGATCAAATATCCAGATTCCTTCAATCGCTGGTCAAAATAGGTCGTCAAAAACTGGCTCAGGATATCGTTAATACCATGCAAGAGGGGCGGGCAAGCTTTGGTTACCCACCCATTCAACAATGGGGAGAAGATATTAATAATACCCGCCCTTCTCCAATACCTGTCGCATCTTTTGTACCACCACATTATGTCCCTCCTGTAAAAGGCAAAGACGCTAAACCGCTCGGTACCCTTGAAGAGAAGAGAGCCGCTCACAACAAAATTCAAAAAGTGCTGAACAAAGAGTTAGCTGTAGACGATATTAATCTAGACGATGAAGTGGAAAGGGACGTCATTAAAGAGCGTCTTATATTGATATCTGGATTGGGAACCCTGCTTTCTAACAAAGCCATTAATGATGATCACTTGCGAAGAGCAACAACTGAGCTGTCAGAAAACCTAAAAAAGGCATTTACACCTAAAACTGAAGCTTATTTTAATCACATGCAGCGGAGGGAGGTTGTTCAAAATCGCCGGGCTGAGTTGAAGGAATCTATTTTGGAGCAAACCGAGCAAATAGAACAGCGAAGCAAACAGTGTGAAAACATCTTCAATCTCTTGTTAAACAAAGACCCATCAGGGAAAACTATCCGACAACTGACTCATGAATTAGGAGTAGTGCCCGGCAAGGCTCAACATATCGACAGCGGGCTTAAGCATATGTTTGAAAGAGCTGCTAAAAATAATGCACCACAAACAGAGAAGCCAACTCCAGACCCAAAACGCTTGCCTGAACCAGTCACTGCTCCCAGCCTTCAAACCGCCGCCATAGATGCGCCTGAAAATATAACGCCTCCTTTAATACCGGATGATCAAACCAACTGGAAAGGTTGCGTTATTCCGTTTCGTCTGGATTACAAAGGAAGAAGCGCTACAGATGCCGAACGGCAAGCACGGTGCATACTGGATGAAGCCCTCCGTCGGCTGGAGGATAAGAACATAACCGGTATTGGTATTACATACTCTGCTAATCATGAGCAGACAGAAACCATTTTAAGAACGTATAAAAAGGGTGACTGGCAAACCCGCACAAGTGGTGCACACCAGGCTGATGTGATGGCGACCATGGAAAGTCTTCAGGCCTCAGAAGCTAATTACCAGCCACTGAGAGGAAGACTCCGAATTGTGCCGATCTCAACCTGCCAACAAGCTGGAGGAGCCGAGGAAGTAACGGATCAACAATTCACAATGTGTATAGACAACGTTGAAGATCTGCTTAAGGATGGCTGGCAGATTTTAGGATGGCAGAATCAAGACTCGGTTCGCTCCCAAAGGCACCCATTTGCTATTGGCGGGGGAGTATCGACAGTTATGCCGCAGAGCCATAAAGATACAATTCAGAACCTCCTTATGCGACATGATTAGAGCTAACGGTTTAGAGAATCTTGGCTGAACTATTCAGCCTTAGTTTTACCTTCATATTTATTAGACGACAATGGAAAGAAATAACCGACCTCCATCGCTTTGAAAGAATCCAGTGCCTGCGAGGTGATAAAGCCCCGGTCTAAAATCAACACCTGATAAATCACCCGATCCAGCAATGCTCTGGGCGGTTCATTCTCGTCGCCTTTCAACACGCTATACACCAGCTCGTGCCAACTGGTAAGCACCATAAATGTGTTGAGTGCCAGTGCTTCCTGTTCGGCATCGGTTGCTTCCATTAACCCGGCGGCAATCAGCCCACGGAACACCTGCTGCACCATACCAATACACAGTCGTGCAAAATCCCGATAGAGGGTTTGTAACGTTTCACTTCGAGCTAATGCACCGTGTAAATCCCGGAAGATAAAACGGTACTGCCACATCGATGCCAATAACAGCTCCAGATACTCGCGCTTATCATCAAACGTGATGGCTCGGTTTTGTGGAAATACAATATTTGTCATCAATTCCTGCTGAAACTGCTCAAACAGGATCAGAATAATCGCGTCCTTATTGCGGAAGTGATAATAGAGATTTCCGGGAGAAATGCCGGCACTGCTGGCGATGTGGTTCGTGGTCACATGCCTTTCGCCTTCCTCATTAAAGAGGCGAAGCGCCGTTTTCAGAATATTATCTCGCGTTTTACCAGCCATTTTCAGAAGTGCCGAAATAAAGTTATTGACGATTTAGAGTAATTACTCTAAAAATAGCACAGACACCTTTTAGAATAAACGTTGATAAATGATAATGAAAAACAAGGAGAGCGTATGAGCGCCGTTGAACCCCTAACCACAGAGCACCGAATCGTGACTCAGCAAATCACCACATCCCTACAAGATGTTTTAAACGCCCAGAAGACTGCTTTTTTAAAAGATCCGAATCCTGATCACCAAGAACGCATTGCTCGATTAAAAGCATTGGAAAGCGCACTTCTGGACAATAAAGATGCTCTGCTGGCCGCACTGAATGAAGACTTTGCAGGCCGTTCCGCTAATGAGTCCTTACTGACGGAGTTTATGCCAAGCCTTGGTGGCATTCACTACACTCGCAAGCGATTGAAAAAGTGGATGAAACCCAGCCGCCGCTCCCTGAGCCTGCAACTTCAGCCTGCGTCTGCCAAAGTTATCTACCAGCCTTTAGGTGTCGTGGGTATTGTTGTGCCGTTTAACTACCCACTGTTTCTGGCTCTTGGTCCGCTGCTGACGGTGCTGGCCGCTGGCAACCGGGCAATGATCAAGATGTCGGAATTTACCCCCAAGACATCAGAACTGTTCGCCAAATTGATTGAGCAGACATTCCCATCGGATTTAGTGACCGTCATTTGCGGCGATGCTGACGTCGCCACAGAATTCAGCTCACTTCCCTTCGATCACCTGATCTTCACCGGCTCGACCAACGTGGGTCACCATGTGATGAAGGCGGCGTCTCAGCATCTGACACCAGTCACTCTGGAGCTGGGTGGTAAATCACCGGTGATTGTGGATAACGATTTCCCCCTCGCAGAAGCGGCAGAAAGAATCTGTTACTCGAAATCATTGAATGCCGGGCAAACCTGCGTCGCACCAGACTATATCCTGATAAAAAACGAGCAAAAGGCTGAGTTCATTGAGCAGTATTTAAAAGCCTTCCGAAGTATGTTCCCAACGGTGAATGGCAACGGTGATTACACGTCTATTATTAATCCTCGCCATCACCAGCGTTTGTTAAACCTGCTTGAAGACGCAAAAGCCCAGGGCGCCAAAGTGCACTCTGCCACTGATGAAGAGATTAACGACGGTAGCCGTCGAATTCCGATCCATCTTCTGGAAAACACGTCTGATAACATGGCTGTGATGCAGGAAGAAATTTTCGGCCCATTATTGCCAGTCATTGGTGTGGATAACCTGGACGAAGCCATTAGCTTTGTACAACAGAGACCACGACCATTGGCGCTTTACTACTTTGGCTCTGATTCCAAAAACCAGCAAAAAGTATTGGATCGAACCCACTCCGGTGGTGCCTGTATTAACGAGTGCATGCTCCACGTTGCCGTTGAAGATCTGCCATTTGGCGGTATCGGGCCTTCCGGAATGGGGCACTATCATGGCTACGAAGGGTTCCTGACGTTCTCGAAAGCCAAGGCCGTTTTGTCTAAAGGCAGAATTAACGGTGCGAAGATGATCTTCCCGCCCTATGGTGGGTGGTTACAATCTAAGCTGCTGGCATTCCTGTCCGGTGGTAAATAGCCAATAATCTGAAAAATTTTGAAATACAGTACTGAAAGGCTCCAAGACCCGAACTTGGAGCCTTTTTTATAGGCATGATTAATCGGAAACTAATGTAGAACAAAAGTGTCTATCATTCTGACATTCACAAATTATTGATCAAATCAAGGGTTAACATTTTTCGAGTAAATATGCCTGATGACTATTTAATCGAGAAAGGAAACAATCTGCGGCCAGTACTTTTGGGGGGTTCTCATATCCTTTAACAATCAATAACCAGAAATCAGAGGCTCACTATGCAAACTCAACCAGCTCAAGCCAACAGCGGCATCGACCCTATAGCTCAAAATCCTGCAAAGAACGATAAGCAGAACGTAGGCTGGCTTCGCTGGGGAGTATCTTTGGTCACTGACCCCATTTGCTACTTAGCTAAACATACCTGGACCGCGCTTAAATCCATCGCTACCTTTGCTGTATCTATAGTTAAGGCGCCTTTTTGCTACCTGAAAGCAGCTTTGAGCAATAAGCCTGATGTTCAAAAACCTGCTCAAGCCCAACACCAGCGCCCAAATCGCAACCCGCCTATTGTTCACGGTCATAACAGTACTCGTACCGCTGCTGCCCAAATTACTCCTAAACAAGCCGATCCCAAAACACAAACACAACAGTGGTTAAACTTCTATCAATCACCACGTCAGAATTACCCGGACACCCAATGGAGTCTAAACAAAATATTGCAGTTAGATGATCAGCAGCTAGCAACAACAAACGGTGCACTCCAGCTTTTAATGCCTATAGACACGCCATCAAAGTACAGCCCAACGGCTCCGCTCATGAATGACTCAATAGCCAAAGCGGTTATAGGGGCTGAGGCAGATAGCCAGATCCGAAAAAATATTGATAGGACGATCAACAGAGTCTTGAATTTTATGGGCTTGCAACGGCAAAATCCTCAGTGCGCAACGCTGAACCCTACCCATCAAGAGAAACACAATAAATGGAATGGATGCCAACCTAATTCAGAGAGCGAAAAACAAGTTTCCCGCTTTCTGAACTTTTTAATGGCCACGGGTCACCGGCAACTCGCCTGTTCTATTGAAGAAACTATGAATCCAATAAGAAAGCAGAATAATCATCCAGAATGTAAAATATGGACAGGCATTGTTTTACCCAATCAAGCCGTCAGTCAGCCTCAGCAGATTGCGCCTTCTCAAAAAGGGCTCAACGCTAATACGTTGCCCCCTGTGACACCCATTGTTCTGGATTTCAAAAAAGACAACAACAAAACTCAAGCTCAAAAGATCCTTCTTCAAGCTCAAACGTTATTGAAGAATAACCCTGACCTGCCAGGTGTTGCTGTCACGTACTCCGCTAACCATGAGCAAACCCTGAAAATTATTGACACCTACAATAAAGGAAATGGGTTTACCGGCACGAATGGATCCAACCAAGCGGCTGTGATGTGTGAAATGGAGAAATTACTGGGCACAGCCCAGTTTAAGCATCTCCTGGGAAAAATGCGCATAGCTCCGATCACAACAATGAAGCGCGATGGTTCACCTGCCAGTGATGAAGAATTCAAAACCAGCATAAAAAACATGGAGACGTTGACCCGTAATGGCTGGCACATACTAGGCTGGCAAAATCAGGATACTAAGATCAATACTGCCAAGCCATTTGCAATTGGAGGAGGAGTGTCAAAAGCAATGCCAGCTGACCATCAACGCCAAATTCAGAACCGCCTCAAACAACTTGCAAACATGTAATAACAGGACAGAGCTTTCGGGTAGTATTTGCTACCCGCCCCACAAAAAGCATACCTCTTCTGTCTCCCCAATTTGAACCCATTTGACTATTCCGATAACATGCGCTTTGTCATCAAGCCTGCCAGAATAGAAGACAGTGTTTCTGGTTTGGACAGACTGTTGTTATCTCACACTATCTCACAGCTGTTATTGCACAGCCTGTCGCTGATATATGGCCGGAGAGTCATTTTTAATGATTAAGGTAATCTACCCTGGAACGTTCGACCCCATCACTAAGGGTCACATGGACCTGGTTGAAAGAGCGGCCAAGCTGTTTGACACCATTGTTATTGCTGTCGCCGAAAGCCCTAAAAAACAGCCATTATTCGACCTGAAAACCCGGGTTGCGCTGGCTGAAGCGTCCACTGCCCACCTTCCTAATGTTGAGGTTACTGGCTTCAGTTCACTACTGGCTAATTTCGTTGCAGAACAGAATGCTCAGGTCATTCTTCGCGGTTTGCGCGCAGTTTCAGACTTCGAGTATGAATTTCAGATGGCAAATATGAATCGTGTTCTTGCCCCGAAAGTTGAAAGCCTGTTTCTGACACCCGCAGAGCAATACTCTTATATTTCTTCTACACTGGTGCGGGAAATTGCTTCTCTGGGTGGGGATATATCGAAATTTGTTCATCCCTGTGTTCAGAAAGCACTGACTGAAAAATTCAGCGGAAACTGAGATACTGCGGCTCTTTTAATTTTAAATAGCCAATAAAGGTCACTTATGGCTTTAATGATTACTGAAGACTGCATTAATTGCGATGTCTGCGAACCGGAATGTCCTAATAGTGCCATTTCACCTGGGGAAGAGATTTACGAAATCGACCCTTTACTCTGCACTGAGTGCGTAGGTCACTACGATGAGCCTCAGTGCCAGCAGGTCTGCCCTGTGGATTGCATTCCAAAGAATCCGGATTGCGAAGAAACTCAGGAAGAATTGATGGAGAAGTACGAGATTATCACTGCTGCCTGATACTAGTGGGTGTACCCTCTGGCTCCCATGCTCCGAGGGTGTCGCAAAACTCCAGAAACCTCGTTCCCATGCTCCGCGTGGGAATGCATAGGCTGAATTTTCAATGGGTTAAAAGTATGGGTTCCCACGCAAAGCATGGGAACCAGGGCTTTTGCGACAACCTCGCTCCGCGTGGGAGCCAATAAACTCCTCCTTTTCTCTTACTCCTCACCCTCTGCGTCAACCAGTTTCTGAAAAGAAAGATTATCCTTAAGCACTTCAAATGCCTTTTCAGTGGCCACTTCATCCTTCAAAGCTGGCGACTTCAGAATAGCTGTTTCCAAGTTACTCACCGCTTCATCAAGCTGCCCCAACGATGCCTCTGCACAGGCTCTTTGCCAATAGGCCAGCGCATACTCCTGATCATGCTCAATGGCTTGATTACTCAGTGACAATGCCCAGCGCGCTTCACCCAGATCCAGCAGTGAGTCCGCCTTGTAAGTGAGGGCTTCCACATCATTGGGATAAATCTCCAGAATCTGGTCATAAATATTAATTTGTTCATGGAGATTCGTTTCCAGGCCGGAGCGCATCCAGAGCGAGTGCACCTGATTCGTCTGGGAAATCTTTTCCTGAGCCGAAATAATCTGCTCAGAACGAAGCACCAGCTTATTTTCCAACTCGTTCAATCGACGCTCATATTCCAACGTCAATTGTGAAACCTGACTTTCTACCTGAGCCTTGATGGTTTCACGAACTTCCCGCAAAGAGCGCCAGCCCAGTAACACCAAGATGGACGCCGCTGCCGTAATAATAAAGAAGATATTATTGACGGTGTCCGTGGTATAGCGCACTGCCCGATCGGACGCATCCAAGCGGGCTTCCGCCACCTTTGTGGTCATCTCGGTGCGCATAAACTGCTGATCCTGTCGAAGCAGTTTCAGCTCATCAAGAATATAGCGCTCTATAAACGGTTTGTAGAGGGGTTCATCAATAGCTGTTGTTGGCTGTGTAGCTGCATTAACAGGTAATACACTGAAAGCCAGCCAGAAAAAAATACCAATGACATAGTCAGTCGATTTACGCGGCATTAATCATCCCTGAATGAGTTATTATTTCAGGAGGCTGACCGAGAATAGCGCCCGTAGCGAGGATGGTAGAAAATTTTTAGACCAATTCACTACCACCGCACAACTGCATGGATGCAGGAGCTAGAGCAACGCAGGAGCAGTTGCCGCATAGGGCAACCTATTCTCGGTCAGCCTCCTAGATGCGTTATCGGTCGTACTTTACGTATCTTCAAGGCGTTAAGCTAAGACTGTAGAGTGACTCCTCCATCAGGTTTTGCTCTCTGGCAAGACCTGATGAAAAAATATATGGCTATAAGTACCCAACCATATGAAACCATATTTCATATGATCGGATACTTATCAGCTGATAAATTAAACGACAACGTTTGGTGGTTTAATAAAAGTTTGGCATAGAATGTCACAAACAATAACCTCATAAATCAATAAGTTATGAAAATTCGGCTGAAAAATATTTAAAAAATGATTGTCACATTTTTTAAGTAATGATTGGCATTTTCTTCAAAACCTACAAGGCAATACTAATGTACTAATATTTTGAGTCGTAAATTTACACACTCAGTCAAGTACGGAACAGAATTCAGTTCTTTTACTGGATGGAGCATTAAAACAAGATCGTGATTTCTGGCATGCCCAGCAGAATGAGTTGGAGCGTAGACCGGGCTATAATGATCGCATCGCTGAAACAGAGGTAAGCATTATAAGCATTAAGAGTCAGTCACAGGCAGTATGGAACGGTTTTCTGGATAAAATCGCTGTGATAGTTCGATTATCTGACCTATATGGATAGCACTAAGCCAGATCTACCAGAGCCGTTCTTGTAAAAAGAATAATTAAGCAGGTTCACAACTTCGATAATCTGAGGATGGGAAGAAGCAGGCTGTTTTTTTTCCTGATGTCACTACAGAACTATCTCACCGTCATCATTTTCTACAGCCTGTATCAACGACGTATAAGCTGTTGACTATATGAAAACATATATTTTACTGCTTCCAGCCTACATTTGGGCTGGCAGTAGCCTGAAAAACAAATGGTGAACGACTTTGTCAGAAAATGGGCTTGTGTGAACAACATTGGAGTCTGCACCTCTTTTGATTCTGGAAAGTACTTCCCACATGTCACACCAAATATCTTGTTGTACCATCATCAAGTAGGCAATAGCGTTAGAGGTACTCGATTTGCCATAAGTGATTCCTGTGTTACCGCAATATTGTGATCACGAATGATCTGCAAATGTATCGCGATCTTAGCAGGTAAGCTTTCTGGGTGACACTCAAGCTGTCGCAGAATTTCCTCTTGTTTGGCAAAGGCACTAAGCTTGCTCAGCTTGGCCAATTCTTTTCCAGTAATATGTTCTAGATCAGGTAGCACCAGAGTGGTTCCGCTCCCCATGTTGAGCCCAATTCTCAGACCAGCACTATCATAGTCGCCATAATGCACGCGATGAGCTGACGTTTGCTCCAACAGCTTCTTGACCGCACCTGGGTGCGCTTTGTTATCACCACGAAACACCAGTAGTGTATTGTCCTTTGGGAACATGGGCAGGTACTCTGCATGAAGGCTTATGAAAGTATCGAAGTTCTCTACTGTTATCAGATAGGTGAAAGGAATAGTGAGCGTTTCTGCTACCCGCAGGCCGAGATAGCCATCGGCAGGATGGCAACACTTGCCAACAATTCCGTTAAGACTGCGCACCTCAACATGATCCGCTCGGGGATCCGCTGACAATGCTTTCTCTTCATTAGTGACACCTGCAGCCTGAGTGCGGGAACGGCTAATCATCTGCTCATAGCTGACCTGTCTTGGATCGACACCCGTTTGCCTTATCACCCAGTTGACCAGTGCCATTCTGTCAGTAGAAGACAGTTTCAAAACCCCTTTACAGGGTGAGATGAGTCCAATACCGTATTCATCATGCAAGGTGCGCCAGTTGGCGGATAGCTTAACCTGTGCCTTGGCAACTAAAAGAACATCCTCGATGGATTTGTAAAGTGCTCGCGTGATCACAGGGTAGCCTCCTTCTCGGGTGCGATCGTCAGGTCGCTAATCAGAACGTTGCCAACAAACTCGCCACCCTCAATAGTGGTCAGTTCCATATTGAAGCCCGGCTCCCCATCAAGCTCACTGTAGATCCATTGCAGCCACACAGGATAAGGAACTCCTGCTTCCCCTTCCTTATCCCAGTATCGCTTGGCACTCCACTGGTGCTGTATCGCAGATGCTATGAACGCGCGTCGATGCGGAAGCAGGAAACACGGCTCTATGTGTTCCTCCTCATCATCATCGTCATCTTCGGGATCATAAAGCCCAACTTCCTCCCTCTTTGCTCCTTCCTCGGATAGTCCAGCGCGTTCCGGTAGGCGTTTTACCAAATCGATCAGCACTTCCTGCAACTCAGGGTCATCGACATTAATCCCAGCTACGTCTGGTTCGGACTGCAGTATATTAAATGGTGAGTTGAGTAGCTCCAAAGAGTCCAGATCCCTGTCGAGCAGACTCTCTCCTTGACTGAGATGCCGACTGACCGCCCACAAACAGCGCGTTTTTTCATCCTGTTTACGAAAGGACCAAAGCATTTTTTCCAGCTGGGGAATTATTGCCAGAATTTCTTCACGAAACTGCTGGATGTCAGGTAGAAAGCGAAGCACTAATACGCGCAGAAGCACACTGTTGTCATTGGCCAGACTACCAAGCCCTTTGTCGTTGATGAATAAGAGACGAGCGGTCAGCTGACTCGTTCGCTCGATCAGGTAGCGATTTTCAGCGATTTTCTGGTTTATCGTCGCCACATGCCCAAACTGGGTCTGCAAAAAGTGCTGGATTGAATGAATCTCCTGCCTCAGGGCGAATCGCATGCGAAGCACTGAGTTGCGAATATTCTGCAGATAGCGGCGCATGTCTTTGTCGTCACCAAGGCTCAGTGCCGCATGATAGTGGCCAGTGTCAAGACGGAGCTGTGCCAACCAGTCATCAACATCAGGAACTACACGCCGACGTGTCTCTTCTCTCGATAGAGCTGATGCAATATCTAATAACAGCGGGGTCGGTGACAGCCCAATAGTATTATGACCTTCGACAAATCCATAATGTTCGAGGAAGCGAAATGTTTTTTTCAGATCCTCGAAGGTAACGCCTTCACCATCGTTAGACTCAAGAGAAACCAGCTCATCAGCGTTGTCGATAAATGCTTTACCAAGCTGACGCCACTGCTCTGCAGTAGTACTCACACTTCCAGCCCTCCTTGACGAGGCTGATCTTCTTCACCATCCAGAGGGATCTCTTCATGCTCAGCTATGAAAGCCAGCACCTCGTAAAAGTGCTCAATACGCCCAGTCACAGTATAAATCTGGGCTTCGCCATTGCTGAGTGATAGGTAGCCCATACCCTGAAGGCCCTCAAAAATCTTGTTAAGCCTATCCATCATGTTTGGCGATGCCTTGTGGGAGTTGAAGCCCTTGTGAGCACTGAGACGATCAAGCTCTTTCTGGTAAGCAGCCTCGTCACTGATTTTCTTCAACAGGTCAGGCAGCTTGATGGTATCAGTTGGACGAAGGGTCTCTCCACGTCCTTCGGCCCGGATTACGAGAGTAATGAAATCGATAATAGGTGCAACTGAGTCACGGATCACCCGAAACTGTTCACGCATTGCAGCACGGTCTGTCCTTTGGTCACCATTGGCATAGCTGCAGTAGTACAGGTCGTCTTTTTGCACAAGCTTGCGGCCATATGGTGCCAATGCAGACTCGACCTGCGAAGCTAGACCATCCTCCAGCTCCTGAAACTCAGAGGGATAGCTGACCGGGCAGATCATCTCGCCGCTGCGGAACAGTTCTAAAATTCTTCGAAGCATAGAGCCTCCTTACGTTGCCAGAGGCTTTTAGTTGTTGGGTTTGGGCGTGGTCATTATTGACTTAAGATCATCGGTGGCGCTAGGCACGTCGACCTCTGCAAAACGCACCAACTTCCGCTTATTGGAACCTTTCCGCCCCTTGGCCTGATACAGGTGCTGAAAGTAGCGCAGTACTGCAGGGTCAGGATCGGGGAATGCCGAGAAAATACGGATGTTGTCACCGTTCAGCTGCCCGATCAGGGCTCTGGTATTATTGAGATCAAAGTCCTTGAGCTCATCGATTGGCCACACCAGTATGTCTTCAGCACCACCTCGCAACAGGTTCACCAGTGCATTGTAAATTAAGATGATGATCAGATAGCTAACACCGTTAGACGATATCCCGTCCATATCCTTGTCACGACGAGCGATCTTTTCTATCCCTTGGTCAATGATACGCACCTCGATACCGAAGCTATCCTGAACTTTTACCGTCAGACCAGACTTCTCAATCATGTTCTTGATGCCATCCAGCCGGTGCAAATACTCATCGTTCGGCAACGAGTCGAGATTTGTGGCGATCCAGTCGTTGTGGATCTGTGCGAATGACCTGAGCGAGGTGTAGTAGTCGAGCTTATCCATGTTACTGAACACCTTCACGCTGAGCTTGTCCAAAGCCTCGAAGTCGCTACAGATAGTTTCCGTCTGGCCGGTCACTTGGTTGCCCAAAGTCTTCACTTGCTTGTGTACACGCTCCAACTGGGCAGAGAAATCGCTTAGGTTTTGACCGAGCATCTTGGCGCTGTCACGCAGCAGGTCAGCATTATTCTTGTGCGCATTATTAAGATATTCAAGCAAGTGAGGCGCTGCTACAGCCCAGAGATCTTCAGTTTCCCATCGCTTATTCGTATCGCGCATCTCGCTACTCAGTCGTTGATAGAATTCAAAAGGTCTCGAGCGCTCATTGCGGGTAAAGGCTCTACGGACTTTCTCGAACAGTTCACGACCTGTAGCCCTTAACTCTTTGACCTCGCGGTACTGATCCTGCCAGCGCTGCATCAAGTACATAACGGAGTGCATAGTCGTTAGCTGTGGTGCCGAGTCTGGCAGCTCGATACTCCCCATCCTGGCTAGGTTGTTGTCTAGCATAATGAGATCGTCATTGACCTTTGAAAGCTGATCATCAACCTCTTCCTTTTCTGAGGTCAGCGTGTGAATCACAACCTGTATCTCGCCTAACGTCTGATCACGCTTGTTCTTAAGCTCCTGGATTTCTGCGTTCAGCTCAGTGAGCTGTATAGATAGCCTTTCATACTCAGGCCACTGTTCCTTCATAAACTCATCATAACGATTGATGAAGGTGATAGCCGACTTAGCGTCCATGTATTCGCTGCTGGCATCCTGAGCTTTCTGACGTGCACGGCCCAGCGCGACTTCATCGATACCTCGTTCGCGCATTTGGGCAGCCTCTTCTTCACGGAGTTCAGACTTACGGATTTCAAGCGCTTCTACAGCGGCATTGATCTCGGCATCAGTCAGTTTGAGCTGCTCGGTGAGCTGTTCTTTGGCAGTGGCAACACATTCGTTGTGACGTTTACCCAGGTCAGCCAGTGCTTTTTCAGCCTCCTTGTGGAGATGGTTGTTGCGAGCCTGCTGCGCACGCATCTGCTCATCCAGATGCGCCTTCTCCTTCTCAAAAGCTTCACGGCGCTTGACAATATATTGTTCAGCTTGGATGTTGAGTTCATCGATGTCTTTATTAGCTTCGGCGAGCTGACTCTGGCAAGATTTCAGATTGTACTTTTCACGCTCAACGTTCTTCGTGGCCTGACTATGCTCTTTCTGACGCAAGCCAGCGATTTTTTTGTGTGTCTCACAGTCCGTATGGAGTTGGGCTAGTTTCTCATCAAGTCGCTGGATCTCAACCTGTAGCGCTTGATCACAAGCAAACTCAGGAACCTCAATGCCAGACACATCCAGACCTACTCCGTAAAGTGCATGTGCACCGTCAATCAGTCGCGGATGAAGATCACTACGTAGCAGAAGATCAGGATCAATTACTTTGGCAATATTTTCCGACCAGCCTGGCACGTTGCCTCGCAAGAAAGAGAGCAGTGAACCATCTTTCGGTGCAAAGTGTTCCCGAGCCTGGTTAAGTGCTTCTTCAGTCTGATTCATCGCATCCTGAAGGCGACGCTGCTCAGCAATGCATTTTTCACACACAATTTCCGCCCGTTTGAGTTCCTCTCGGGCAGCATCAAGGTCTTGCCGTGTGTTCTCCACATTGAATTCAGCTAGCTTTCGCTCTTTGCGTAAGGACTCAAGCTGCTCGGTGATCTCTGACGATGGTGCGACATTCTCCAACTGGCCTGTAATCTTGCCTATATTGCTGGAGAGTTTTTGAATCTGTTGATGCACCTCACTTTGGCTTTTATTCAGCTGACGTCCAATATCAGCACGGATTTGTGATAACTTCTGCTCTTCTTCTCGCAAGCTCTGCTCATGCGCTAACTCATAGCCCTTACGCTGCTCAGTCAGTTGAGATTGTTTACTACGAGCTTCTGACTCAGCGTTGGCAAGGGCTTTTTCGTAGAACTGGGTGAGATCGGACACCCCTCTTTCGAGCTTATAAAAATGCTGCTCGGCTTGTTGGTGCAAATCTCGCAGTTCCCCTACCCGCTTAGCCAAGGCCTGCTTTTCTGGTATATTCTGGCTCTCAAACATCATTTTTTTCTGTTCGAGAACTTGTGCTATCTCCTGTTGCTCAGTCCTTTTTTTGGTAATCCGTTGGATCTCCGCTCCGGCATCTGTGCGGACTGCTTGCTCTTGCTCGCTATAATTGGTGATATCTGAACTGCATTTTTGCAATTTTCCCGTTAGCGACTCTTGTTCCTCTTGCAGCTTTTCTTTTCGCCGGTGAGCAAGATTTTTGATCTCAGATAATCGAGCGCAAATACCCTCATAGGAATCATGTTTATCCACAAGATCAATGATATTGCTCCGCTGTTCATCCACTAACAAGTATGCATTTCGGTTCTCGATCCAATCGTCCACCTTTTTGGTTGGGAGGTTCAAACCAAACTCGCCGTTGTCGATGAAGCCCTGATTGATCAGTACACTCTCAAGAATCGACTTAATTGCAGCCATACTTGGTTTACGCTGAAGCACAGCGCTAGCCAATAGGTGGATGTTGCTCATGTCCCGACCATTGGTTGGATAGGAGTACAAACGACGGTAATTGTTTATCAGCTCGGCCTTTTTCCGATCAGAGCTCGTGTAGCGCAAACTGGACTGAATGATGAGACGGTAGTCATCATAACCAACACTACGAGAGACTTCATAGCCTGCAAGGGACATGTGGGTGCGCCAGTTACTACTAAGGACGAAGTTCGGCTTTCCGAAAGTCGTTTGCAGGAAGCAGCTTTCCAGACACCGTCCCTGAACAAAACGGTAGACAAGAGAGCTCGATCCAGACTTACGCGTGATCACAACCGTGATGAATTTACCGTCTCGCTCGTAGACAAAGGCGAGATAGCTAGTTGCATTTGGCAGGTAGTATTCTGCAAAGCTCCGTCGGTTAGCATCCTGCCTCTGAAGCGTTGACGGTGCCACTGCATAGAAAGCAGGGGTCATCTTGATAAGAGTTGTCTTACCTGAAGCGTTAATTCCATTGACGTTCGTGTTACCGTCCAACCTGACCGAGACAATTTTTCCGGCAGCATAGCCATCAACCGACAGCATTTCTATTAGTTCAGACATACCTTGCGTTGCACCTACTTGCTACCAAGCTGTCCTTTGCCAGTATTCGGCAAGGAATAATAATTGATTCTGTTGATATCATGATACATGTATCATTTGATGCAGAGAATATATATTTATATAAATCATTAGATATGGATTTAGGTCAGCCCATGGTGTTAAATACGATAAATTCAGAACGACATTTCAAAAGAGGCTAAGGTGAGTAGCGGAACAGACAAGCTCCTTCAAATTATAGATTTTCACCTGTCTTTTTATGGTCGCCTTAAGCGTACAGATCTGATGGCTCATGGAGAGATCAGTGTTGCTACTGCTTCCCGTGCGTTGTCGGAGTATCGAGGCCGGTTCCCTAGTCACTTTAACTACAATGCCAACCAGAAGGCTTACCTTGCGACAGAGGATTTCATACCTGTATTTTCGCATGGGCCCGAAGACGCTCTTAGGTATCTGGCTTATCGGCAGGTAGAGCGAATCGTCAGTAAAGTACACGAAGCAGATCTGAATCGACTGCCAACACTATCAACCACTTTATCTGTAGAAAATGTTCGCAAGATTACCACCGCATTGACCCTCTCCAGAGCAATAAGTCTCGACTATTATTCAGCCAGCTCAAATCGGAATGAGCGCCTCATCCAGCCATTAGCGGTATTCGAATCTGCAGGAGCGTGGTATTTCAGGGTATATGATTTTGATGCAGTTGGTTTTCGCACTTTCCGTTTCAGCAGGGTACTGTCAGCTAAACAACTCGCGACTACCCCAAGTAAAGTTCCTATCGATACTGAGTGGGAAGAACAGGTTGTTGTGACCCTAATGCCGCATCCGAAGCACCCCAACCCGGAAGCACTAAAGCTGGACCTGGGACTTACTGATAAGCCAGTTTGCAACATTACCACTCGTAAAGCACTTGTAGGGTACTTATTAAATGCGCTGCACGTTGATACCTCACATGACGCCGACCTTCCACCCAATGAGCACCAACTTTATCTGGCTAACCGGCACGAGTTATCAGACGTTCCTTCTTTAGCAATTGCTCCTGGATTCGGCCTGCGTGCAAATAAAGAAGGGCATAGCTGTCTTTTGCCTGAATCTTAGAACCAGCATTTTGTTGCCGACTTGGAATATTACGACCTGTTTATGGTTACCAGTTCGACTCAGTGAGGTGGCTAGCAGGAGCACGGTGAAGGAGAGTAAGCTTGCGGGGTAGTTCCGCAGGCTTACTCTCCGTGAATAGTCACTGCTTCTTGTGTCCGAAAACCGCTAATACTGACTTTGATCCAAAATAGTGGGCTATATCCCAACAGTCGATTGGATAGAGTTCATGCTGATAGGTTTTATATGGGTCGCCACCTTTTTCTATCATAAGCTGCACCAGTTCTGACTCATCCAGCTCACATGCCAGCATCAAGGGTGTGTAACCTGGAATAGGGCTCTTATGTGTAGCATCAGGATCGGCTCCTCTCTCCAGTAGAAGCTTGGTTATTTGAAATAGCTTTTGATATTCAAACCTGCTTTGTTGTTCCTCATGAAAGTACTCAGCAATAGTCTCCTGGAAAGCTCTCGACGTTTTATCATTTACAGAGCGAATAAGGCTTTTCCTGACTTCCGCGTCCGTCAAGCCCATCATCCCATGTGAGTTTCTTCGAATTGCATCAATTAGTACGGGGTCATCAGGGTTTAACTGCAACATATTGGCCAGTGCCTGCTGGGGACTTTTGACATTCCCAATATACTTAATGCACTGGTTTAACGCTGTCGAATGGTCTGTATGACCACGCCTGTCTACTTCAGCACCCAGGTCCAGAATGGTTTCTACGATTTCAGGTTGACCCGTCTCAATAGCAGCCAGAAGAACTGTCAACTTCTTCTTATCCGTCCTCATATTCATAGTTTCATGTTTATGAGGGTATTGTTTTATCAGATCAAAGCAACGCCGATCGCCTGTGTTTACAACTTCAATGGTTGCCATGAGAAGTGCTGAATCTGATGTATCTGAAAGCTGATCTACCCTTGCTCCAGCTTTCAGGAGGGACCTAACGTGATGTGGATGATTACAGTCTGTATGCCATATCAACTGTGGGTAGCGGCGTTTCTCGCCTCCAATTGAAATACCCACATCGATTCTACGATCTGGATTGGTCAGGTCTGGGGCTCGCTTGAAATATTTTTCTTCTACATGGTGTAGAAACGGAAGCTGAATTTTATGTTTTTCTTCATCAATACATCCCGGAAAGCAATTCGCTGGTTTAAAAATGTGAGCGAAACCTGTATCCCACTGTTCAATTTCCCAGTCTTCAATTATGTGATTATTAGATTTCTTGTTTGCCCTTGAAAGAGGATCAACTCCTTTAGGTTGCTCATATAATCCGAAAGTTATGGCTTGGCTTTTCAGGCTTGTCATTAGCGGACGTGATTTCTCTTTTGCTGCTAATGCCATAGTCTCTCTTATAATTTCATGGAGGTTTAGGTCTACTCCATGGGCCTGAGATAGGTTGTGGGCTCTGTAAAAGGTATAGTCTGCCGCTATCTTGTACTGCTTCAATGCTTCTTTATACTGACCTGCATAAACATACCAGCGTGCTTTTTGCCACTCTAGGAAATGCCTTGTAATACCGGATGGGTCAACTTCCGATGTTTTTCTTTCAAAAGCTTCTAATAACGCCCAGCTTTCTGCTTTGGAGTTGTTCATTTTGGGTACTGTACGCCGAAGGGCTTGAGATACCGGAACAAATAAAGACAGAAGGTCTGAATATTTCTTAGCCGCCTGAATATTGGCTTTAGAGAGAAACATTCCGAGATCAAAAGGTTCTGTCTTATTCTGGCCTACAGCGACATGGGCTTGTAAATTATACTGACGGTACTTTTGCAAAAAAAACTGAAGAGTTCTGGCAACAGTCAGGTGGATTCTTATACTTGTTTTATCCGGCGAATCTGGGAAGTCATTTAAAATGTCCGTAATCGACTCTGCCTTTGGTATCTCTATTCCTTTCTTCCATCGAAGATACTGATCTTTCTTCGCTTTGCCCTGCTTGGTACTGACATGAGTCAGAAATGATGAAAAAGAACCGACATTACCTTCCAGCCATAAGCAAGCGACACCCATCAAATTATTATCACTTGCTTTGCAATAATCGACAGGGTTTGGGCCGCCATAGTACCGGTGAATTGAGGATAAAAGAGATTCTGTGTGTCGACAAAAGAAGTGCTCTACCAATAAGGGGAGAGACTCTTTTCTTGTCATAGCATCAAGGGCAATTTTATTCACCAGAGAAATATATTCATCGATGAGAAAATCAATAAATTCGCATATTAAGGATGCAAAATGCTCATCTGTCTGTGAAGCAAGAGGTTGATAAAAGAGATCTTTGAGTAACCTCTCTCTCAGGCGGTGATCATAATCGCCATCACGGGCCATTCTATCAACATCAGAATTTTTATTTTTCGTTCCTAAAGCTACAGCAAGGCCACGATATATTTCACCAATCATCAGGTAAGGGCGTTCAGGTATTTTAACAGACACTTTTATACTCCTTCTCGATGGCTTTCATGTCGCGTTTAAAATTCTGAAAAGCCCGTCTGTCGCTAGGAGAGCATGGCACAGTGATCATTGAACCATAAGGTGACGTTAGTTTCCCATGACATTTCCCTTTTTGAAATGACCACCCTTGATTAACTTTTCTTGAGACCAGTGCGCCGATCTCTTTACAACTGCTGAATTTACGCATCTTCAACCATCCCGTGAAGCAGGTGTTGCACAACAACACCTGCTTATTCTATTTATTTATTTTTTGAACCGGAGTTTTTCGCTGCTGCAGACTGGGCACGAGAAGCAAAACCATCACTGGATACCTGCCCTCCATTAGCCTTAGCTTCACTGCTCTGAATGCGTGATGCGGCTTCTGGAGTTATCGGTGTGCTTGATTTGGACTTAGCCATGAGAGAGAACCTCACCTGTTATTACGCTTCCCACCATGGGAGGCGTTTCTCGTCTCGCAAGAGACAATGTGGAGGTTAAGAGATCAATGGTTGTATGGCTGCGGCGCAGGTGATGAAAAAAAATAAATTTTCTTAACCGAGGCTCTTCGCCCCGGTATGAGAGCACCAAGTCAAATCTTCTCAAATGCTTTCAGGAACGGCTTACGATCCTGATGGAACCGGATATGATCTTTAGAGTTCAGCCGTTTTCTTTTTTGGCGGAATGGCCGAGCCAGATAACCCCAGTGAGAGCGTCGAGAGAAATATATGATGTAATCCAAGTCGGCATCTCCCCACTTATTCTCAACCACTGTATCTTCCTGGTTGGTATCCAGGGACTTAACCTGAATGCGGTAAAAATTGTGCTTATCCGCAACCAGTAAATCGGTTTTCATATCGTGATCAATCATTGGTAGAAAAACTTCCCAGCCATCAGACACAAGCCAGCTGGCAGCCTGTGATTCGTAGGAGATTTCTTTATAGTGACGTTGGGCAGGGGCAGTGCGGACAATATTTTTAACAGGCATAAGGACACTAATAAATTCAATGCCCGAAAGAGGTTATGGCCCACCGTTTTCGAGCAGAATAGTCCCTTCTGGGAACCATTCCAAAATTTATTATCACCTTACAGGGTATCCCTTGTAACTAACTGCAAAGGCGGCCAGCCTTGCCTGAGCTTCGTTTGAAGTCTTGGGCATTAATGCAGCTATCAGACAGTGTTGCCTGTGATAAAGACTTGCGAGCATCATAATCATAGGGATAGATGAATTCAACCACTCTAGTCCAAGACTTCACATCCTATACATATATGCGAAATTGATACCGCCTAGAACAGCTTCAGGAATTAACTATGGATATGAGAAAACTTATCTGTCAATGACAAGCTATTGCAAACCATAACAAGGCATTGTGCGATTACTGTTAACAGATGATCGGCTTTGTTCTTGATCTGAATCAATTCATGCAGTCCGCATCAGATATACAGTCGCACCCATAAAAACGTTTGCGCAAACGTTTTAACGGATTTCAACAGTGGTTGCATCATGAAAAAAAGCAAGCTCATCAATACTCAACTCTCACTGGCTGTTGCAAGCTTAGGTCATGGACAGGCTCTAACCATCTGTGACTGCGGCCTTCCTATTGGCAGCGAAGTTCAGCGGATTGATCTGGCACTGACTCATGGTGTTCCCGGCTTTATGGAAACCCTTGATGTTGTACTGTCAGAGCAACAGGTGGAAGAAGTTGTCGTTGCCGAAGAGCTGGCCGTAATCAGCCCAGCTTTGTTTGAAAAGTTAACGACAAGAATAGCCCAATTGGAAGACAAACAAGGTCGCGAAGTCAATTTAGTTATGGTTTCTCATGAGTCATTCAAGACTCTGTCAGACCAGTCCCTGGCCGTGGTTAGAACCGGTGAATGTACACCTTACGCCAATATCATCCTACGCTCTGGCGTCGTTTTTTAAATGCCCCTTGTCAGGTCATTTCACACTATGAAAAAACAGATTCTTGTTCTGGGCAGTGTTAATGCTGACCACGTTCTCAGGGTAAGCCAATTCCCCCGACCCGGTGAAACCATTACCGGACATAGTTACAACATTATCTCCGGTGGCAAAGGTGCCAATCAGGCAGTTGCCTGCGCAAGACTGGGAGGATCAACTCAATTTATGGCCTGTGTAGGCGACGATGGGTTTGGTCATCAGGTGATCCGACAGTTTGTTGAAGATGGCATCAATACCGAAACCGTTGAGCCTATCGCAGGTGTTAATACCGGCGTTGCTTTGATTTTTGTGGATCAGCGCGCAGAAAACTTCATCGGTATTGCCGCAGAAGCCAACAACCGTTTGAACCGGGAATTCGTGATTGATCACCAGAAAGCTATCAAAGATGCAGACTATCTTTTGACGCAACTGGAAACCCCGGAAGACGGTATTATTACCGCAGCAAAGATTGCCAGAGAAAACCAAACCTTTGTCGTACTCAACCCGGCACCGGCCAAACCTCTCTCTGATGACCTGTTATCCAACATCGATATGATCACTCCAAATCAAACAGAAGCAGAAATGCTCACCGGTGTGGTCGTTCAGGGTCAGAGTTCCGCCAGTCAGGCAGCACAGGTACTGCATGATAAAGGAATCAGTATCGTCATCATTACCATGGGAAGCCAAGGTGCCTTCACCTCCATGATAGTCGAGGGTCAACTATCTCAAGAGATGATTGCTCCCTACCGGGTTGAACCTGTTGATACAACAGCTGCTGGTGATACGTTCAATGGTGGCTTACTGGTCTCTTTATGCGAAGGCAGTAATATGACCAGTGCAGTACGTTTCGCCAATGCCTGCGGAGCTTTGTCTGTTATGCGTCACGGCGCTCAGACTTCAATTCCATCGCGTGTAGAGGTAGAAACGTTTATGTCCGTGCAGACAGAAAGTCATCAAAGGCATATCTGAGTATGACAACTATCAAGGACGTAGCAAAGCTGGCGGGCGTATCCATTTCAACCGTTTCTCACGTACTGAACAGCACTCGTTTTGTCAGTGAGGAAGTGGCGATGAAAGTTAAAAGAGCTATAGATGAACTGGAATACAAACCCAGCGCACTGGCTCGCAGTTTGAAAACCAGCAAAACAAAAACCCTTGGTATGCTAACGTCATCTAATGCTAATCCATTTTTTGCTGAAGTTATTCATGGAGTTGAAGCCACCTGTTACGAACTTGGTTACCATCTGGTGCTATGTAATTTCGGTCAGGATGATCAGCCCGATATTAAGAAGCAAGCATCCTATCTGACTACACTGGCAGAAAAACGGGTGGATGGCCTTCTTATAATGTCCGCCCATAGCTCCGACCAGTTCTTCAGGACACTTGAGGAACTCACTGTTCCCTTGGTCATTCTTGATTGCCATGCGCCTGTAAAAAATGCAGACATTATTATGGATTATCCAGAGCTGGGTGGTTATGAAGCAACACGATATCTCATAGAGCAGGGCCATAGAAAAATTGGCTGCATCAGTGGCCCTCAAACACTATCTCCCAGTTGCGATCGTTTAGCGGGTTTTCATCGTGCATTACATGAAGCAAGCATTCCAGCAAACCCGCACTGGACTATTGAAGGATCGTTGACGGCTAAAAGTGGATACCAGGTCATCGAACAATTAATACAACAAGACTCTCTTCCTACGGCGCTTTTTGCAGGTAATGACCTGATGGCTATTGGGGCTATAAGTGCATTACAAAACAAGGGCCTGAGAGTACCTGAAGATATCTCCATCGTTGGCTACGACAATATTGAGCTTGCAGCTTACACGTCGCCACCACTGACGACGATAGATCAGCCTAAGTGGGAAATGGGAGCACTGGCAGCGAAGACACTGATCCATCGTCTGGAAAATGAAAAAACTATATCTGAAATAAAGACATTTAAGTCCACTCTAGTAGTTAGAAAATCGGTAAAAAAAGTCCACTGATAAGGATTCTTTTTTAAAGCAGAAGAGGTGGTCAAAAAATGAAAAAACATGTCACAAATTGCTGCTTATTTGTTGACCTCTGTCATTCTTTCGAGGCGTAAAGGTGTGATTAAATGCCAACCAGTGGCCATATTCAGAATGGTTTTCAGAGTCTGGTATTTTCCATAATACTGACGACAGTTAACGTCATTTTACAGATACCCATTCAACCTACACCTACTGTTGAATAACCACGTTACAGATAAACTCGTGAGGGCGATTCCTTGAATGTCAGAATGCATGGAATATTGAAATCCTTTGGATCAGTCAATGTCCTTAAAGATGTACAGCTTACTATTGCTGATTCAGAAGTTCATGCCCTGATGGGAGAGAATGGAGCGGGCAAATCAACACTGATAAAAATCCTGTCCGGGGTTTACAGTAAAGATGCCGGTGACATCACCGTTGATGGCTAAGTTACCGTTAATGGTTGAATCAGCTAAACTCCTATAAAATCAACGTGGTAGGGGAGTGATATGCAATCTGAACTCTTCCAGAATTTTATTGATTCCATTTCATCATTAAACAGTGAGCAGCGAGACATTCTTAACACCTCGCTCATTAGTGCCCAAATAGAAATTACTGAGGCAGTAGAAACCACTGATTCAGAAACACTTTGCAGTAAATCTTTATCCAACAATAATACAACACCTGACGTAGAAAAAAGCATACTGTCCAAGTTTGCAGAAAACCCCAAATGTCCCAGATGCAAAAGCCATAGCGTTGGTCGCTGGGGTATACGGAATGGCCGACAGCGCTACCACTGCAAGACTTGTGACTCCACATTTAATGCTTTTAGCGGAACACCTTTGGCAAGGCTCAGGCACCCTGAAAAATGGAGCAAGTACCTTACAGGCATGACTTACTCTATGGTCTTGCGACCCGCTGCTGCTGAGAATGGCATTGACTTGAAGACCGCGTTCCGCTGGCGTCATCGCTTTCTTGAGGTGATCAATAATGACCAGGCAGAAGAGCTTTGTGGCATTACGGAGCTCGATGAAACATTCTTCCGTGAATCCTTCAAAGGGCAGAGAGAAGGCCTACCAAGACCAGCTAGAAAGCGTGGTAATGATCCCCACAAAGCCCGAAAAGTACCGGTGATGGTGGCTCGGGACCGCAATCGAAATACCGTCGACGGTGTTCTGGAAAACGAAAGTGCTAATGAATTATGCAGGCATTTAAATGGCCGTATATCGATACAGGCCACGGTTTGTGCGGATGCCCACCTTGCACATGAAAAACTTGCAGACAAGCTTGGATTTGACTTTAAGGAGCTGGTGACATCGGCAGGTCAACATGTTGTTGAAGGTATCTATCACATCCAGACTGTAAACTCTTATCACAGACATCTAAAACGCTGGATTGGCGGCATATTCCAAGGGGTTGCTACTCGTTACCTACCCCATTATCTGGCCTGGAGACGGGAACTTACAGCGGCAAATAAGTTAACTGCTGGCCGATTGGTTAGCAAAATTGCTGAACATTGGTGCTTCCAACCATTAACGGTAACTTAGCCACCGTTGATGGTGTAACTGTTGATTCAAATGATATTACCTCCAGCCAGGAACTTGGAATTGCCTATGTTCATCAGGAGCTCAATGTCGTTAATGAATTATCCATTGCCGACAATATGTTTCTGGGTAAAGAGATTAAAAACCGCTATGGGTTTATTGATAGAACCAGAATGAATGAGGTTTGTGAGGGCGTTCTAAAAGAATTGAATTTCTCACATTTATCACCAGACACGCTCATGGGTGATATCAGTGTTGGCAGCCAGCAAATGATTGAAATTGCCAAGGCGCTGTTAATTAATGCTCGTTTAATCATTCTTGATGAGCCCACTGCAGCTCTGACCAATAAAGAAATTGAATCTCTCTTTAAAATTATTAGAAAACTAAAAAGTGAAGGCGTGAGTTTCCTTTACGTATCTCATCGAATGAATGAAATTTTTGAACTGTCTGACCAAATCACAGTGCTTCGAGATGGTTGCTATGTAGGCACTCGAGAAACCGCTCAGGTTACTGAAGATGATCTGGTTGAAATGATGACGGGGAAAAGCATCGACAACCTCTTTCCAGATGTTCCCTGCAAACCAGGAAAGACCATTCTTGAAGTTAACGGCCTGACACAGGAAAAATACTTCAAAAACGTATCTTTTGACTTAAAAGAAGGTGAGGTTCTGGGTTTTGCAGGGCTAATGGGCTCTGGTCGCTCAGAAGTGATGCATGCCATTTTCGGCAGTAAGCCCGTTGACAGTGGTGAAATTCGCATTAATGGACAGCCAGTGTCCATCTCCAGCCCGATTATTGCCAAACAACTGGGCCTTGCATTCGTAACGGAAGATCGTAAAGAAGAAGGTCTGATTCTGGATTTTGATTTGATCGAAAATACCTCTTTGCCTTCGCTCCACAACCATACAAAGAATGGTTTCGTGGATGATAAAAAACTGACGTCACTGACTGATCAATATATTCGTGACATTCGGATTAAAACCAGCAGCAGTAAACAAAAACTGAAAAATCTGAGCGGCGGTAATCAACAGAAGGTGGTTCTCGCCAAGTGGTTGGAAACTGCGCCTCAAATTCTAATTCTTGATGAACCTACCCGCGGCGTTGACGTCGGCGCTAAAAAAGAAATTTATGAAATCATCAACGAACTGAAAAGCAAGGGTGTTGCCATCATCGTTGTATCCAGTGAATTGTCTGAAGTCATGGGAATTTCAGACCGTCTAGCGGTGATGCATCAAGGCTCTATCGTTAATATTTCTCCGACTAAACAAATGACTCAAGACCAAGTCTTAAAGCTAGCTTTCACAGGAGCTCATTAATGAGTATCTCTTCTCAGGCTTCACTGCCAACGCCAGGCAAAATGAGCTTTTTCAAGCTGTACGAAAAATACGGCCTATTCGTTATTTTACTGCTTCTGGGTGCCACCTTTACCGCCCTGAACCCAAACTTTTTAACGCTGTATAATATTCAGAACATTTTTAAACAGTCGTCTATCAACGGTCTGATCGCCTTTGGCATGACCTTTGTTATTCTACTGGGCTGTATTGATCTTTCTGTCGGCTCCATTCTGGCGTTGGTGGGTCTGATTACCGGCACACTCATTGTTGAATTTCAAGTTTCATCCGCTATCGCCATTCCTGTTGGTCTGGCTCTGGGCGTACTGCTTGGTTTCATTAACGGCGCTCTGGTTGCCAAGGTAAAACTCCAGCCTTTTATTGCTACGTTGATTACCATGACCGTCTACCGGGGGATTACACTGATTCTCTCCAACGGTTTACCAGTACGAAACATCAGCCAGTTCTCTTCTACTGCAGAGTTCATCAACCGTGGAAGCTTGAGTATTATTCCTGTTTCCATGCTGATTTTACTGGCCATCTTTGCTGCTATCTGGGTACTGCTGAACAAAACCGTATTTGGTCGACACCTCTTTGCTACCGGTGGTAATGAAGAAGCTGCAAGGCTTTCCACAGTCCCTACTGAAAAAGTAAAAATATGGGGATACGTTCTCTGTGGGCTTCTCTCCTCCATGGCCGCAGTTCTGTATATCTCCCGCTACAACTCTATTTACCCCAACGCCGGTATTGGCATTGAGCTGGATGCCATTGCAGCAGTCGTTATCGGTGGCACCAGTATGACCGGTGGTAAAGGCAGGATTACCGGTACATTACTGGGCGTACTGATTATCGGAATGCTCAATAACGGATTAAACCTGCTGGGTGTGTCGTCTTTCTACCAGGAAGTCATTAAAGGTCTGGTCATTCTTGTGGCTGTCGTCATCGACATTAAAAAGAAATAACTGACTAACCAATTTTCATTAATACATTTATCAATATGAGATTGTTACCATGAAAAAGCTGCTTGCTATCTCCACTCTGGCTGCTGCCATGTTCGGACTGACTGGTTGCTCTGATACAGAAACTGCCAGTACTGAAGCGGTAAAAGATGAAAAAGTGATTGCCCTGTTAATCTCTAACCGTTCCAACGAATTCTTTGGTGTACTGGCAGATTCCGCTGTTAAAACCTCCGAAGCAATGGGTTATAAAATTGAAGTATACGACGGTGGTAACGATGCAACCCGTCAACCCAGTCAGGTTGAAGATGCTATTACCAAAGGTGTTGATGCCATTGTTATCAACCCCCTGAACAAAGATGCTACAACCAGTGTATTGAATGATGCAGTTGCCAGAGGTATCTCTGTGGTTTCCGTTGACACTACGGTTGATGGCGTAGATTTTCTGGCGGAAGTAGCTACCGACAACGAAGATGGTGGTAAATTTGCGGCTGAATGGCTGGTGACCAAATCCGGCATCAACCCAACTGAACTGGCTGGTATCATTCATATGCAGGGTTTGGATGGTCACTCCGCACACCTTACCAGAGCTAAGGGATTCTACGATCACCTGATTTCTGAACAGGCTGGTGCTGAGTGGAATGCACTGGCGAATGACGAAAGCCGTTATGTAAGACTCACTGGCGATTTTGCTCAGGACGTTGCTCAAAGTGTGCTTGAGTCCAGACTGAGCGCACTTGATCAAAATGGCAAATACGTTATCTACAACGAGAATGACGTCATGGCTGTTGGCTCTCTGGGCGCCATCAAAAATGATAATCGTTTTGACCTGAACAACTTTTACCTTATTGGCTTTGATGGTTCTGCTGAAGGTAAACGCCTTGTGGACGAAGACAGCTTGAAAATCACTGTCGTGCAGGACTTTCAATTCATCGGTGCTAAAGCCATTGGTATTGTGGATAACTTCCTGAAAAATGGCCAGAAGCCAGAGCAGAGCAGCATTCCGGTAGAAGTGGTCATGTACCCGGAAAACCAAAGTCCACGGATCTAAACTCAATTCCTACTGATCATAACCGGGCTCAACTTGAGCCCGATTTTACTTTCAATCCTTATTCTAACCAGGTGCCCCATGTATCTAGGTATTGACCTCGGAACTTCTGGCGTCAAAACCATTCTGCTTTCTGAGCAGGGTGATATTCTAGCCAAAGCTCATTCAGCACTGACTGTTTCCAGACCTGAACCACTCTGGAGTGAACAGAATCCGGAGTCTTGGTGGCAAGCCGCTTGCGACACCATCGAACAACTGAAAAAACAATATGACCTTAACGGGGTAAAAGCCATTGGTCTTTCGGGTCAAATGCATGGTGCTGTGTTGCTGGATGAGCAGACCAACATATTAAGACCCGCTATTTTATGGAATGACGGTCGTAGCTTTGCAGAGTGCGATGAGCTTGAACGAGCACAACCTGAACTTCGCCAGATAACCGGCAATATTGCCATGCCCGGGTTTACTGCACCTAAGTTGTTGTGGGTTTATAAACACGAACCTGAGATCTTTAAGAAAGTCCGCCACGTCCTTTTACCGAAAGACTATCTGCGCTTTAAACTGACGGGAACTTTTTGTTCAGACTGTTCCGACAGCAGCGGTACGTTATGGTTCGATGTCAAAAAACGTAGCTGGTCCAATACGGCCATCAATAACTGCAACCTACAACCATCCGCCATGCCTGATGTCTATGAAGGCACACAGGTCGCAGGTCGTTTACTTCCAGAACACGCTCAACACTGGGGAATGTCTGAAGTTCCGGTGGCTGCTGGAGCAGGCGATAATGCCGCCGGTGCCATTGGCGTGGGCGCAATAAATGCTGGTGACGGTATTTTATCTCTGGGTACATCCGGCGTCATTTTTATTGTGGATAACGAATATAGAAGTAATCCTGAGCAGGGTGTTCACAGTTTCTGCCACGCATTACCCGACAAATGGCATCTAATGTCCGTTATGCTTAGCGCCGCTTCATGCCTGGACTGGTTATGCCATTTGACAGGTGCAAAAGACGTTGCCAGCCTTATCTCTGAAGCAGAAACCATTGAATCTCAGAGCAACCTGTACTTTCTTCCTTACCTTTCTGGCGAGCGAACTCCCCATAATAACCCGAAAGCTTCCGGTGTCTTTTTTGGCATGAATGCCAATACACAACGTCCTCACTTAACCAGAGCTGTTCTCGAAGGCATTGGTTATGGCATGAAAGATGGTTTGAACGCACTGCTGCAGACGGGTATTCAGACTCAACATCTGACTCTTATAGGTGGCGGTGCCAGAAGCAACCTGTGGCGGCAACTATTGGCCAATATTCTGGGGTTGCCTCTGAAATACAGCGAGAGCAGCGATGTAGGTCCTGCTCTAGGGGCAGCACGTCTGGCCATGCTTTCTCTGGAACCTGAACTGAGTGATGAGGCGCTTCAACGTATTTGCCCGCCGCCTGAAATCAATGCAATCACAACTCCAGAGCCAGATCAGATGGCAGCGCATGCTGATCGTTATACCAAATTTAAACGTTTATATGACGCTCTGAAAAACGAATTCTAAATGACTACCGAAGGTTAAAGAAATTCTATGCAAAACCAACTTGCACAATTGAAAAAAATGACAAAAGTAGTGGCCGATACCGGAGATATTGAGGCGATACAACGTTATCAGCCTGAGGATGCCACCACCAACCCATCTCTGATTCTGAAGGCATCACTGCTGCCTTCTTATCAGTTACTTCTGGAAGAGGCTACCAGTTATGGGAAATTGCAAAGCGATGATGTTTCAGAACAAGTTACTCATGCTGCCGACTGGTTAACCGTGGGTATTGGTAAGATTATCCAGCAGCAAGTGCCAGGGCTGGTTTCTACAGAGGTGGATGCCCGGTTGTCATTCAATACCGAAGCAACGGTAAACAAAGCCAGGGAATTGTTGAAACTGTATGAGCAACAGGGAGCAGATCCCAAGCGTGTATTGATTAAAATCGCTTCCACTTGGGAAGGCATCAAAGCGGCTGAAATACTTGAGCAGGAAGGTGTTCGTTGTAATCTGACATTATTGTTTAATTTTGCCCAGGCTCAGGCTTGTGCTGAAGCAGGTGTCTACCTGATCTCTCCTTTTGTAGGCAGGATACTGGATTGGTATAAAAAAGCAGAAGAAAAGGAATTTGCAGCTGCCGAAGACCCGGGAGTACAGTCCGTAACCCGGATTTACAATTATTTCAGGCAACACGGCCATAAAACCATTGTTATGGGTGCGAGCTTCCGTAACACCGGAGAAATAATGGAACTGGCCGGCTGTGATGCACTGACCATCGGACCTGACCTGTTGAGTATGTTGGAGCAGGCTGATTCACCAGTGGAGCAGAAGCTCTTTGAAAATCAGCAAGGGCTGGATACCCAAAACAATGTTCTGGATGAGTCTGCATTCCGTTGGGCCATGAATGAAGACCCCATGGCAACAGAAAAGCTTGCAGAAGGTATTCGCAATTTTGCCAAAGACCAACAAGCGTTAGAAGCGTTGATTCTGCAAAAGCTTGGCTAAGCAAGTGCTCACCGATCCAACTTGCTTTTTGCCTGCTGAACGAGATAGTCAATCAAGCTATTGGAAGCCTTTATGGCTCCAGTAGCATCGTCTGCAGCCACTCTTCTCATAATCTCGGCATGCAGGCTGGCAGGATGACCTGTATCCGACCCTTTATTCAGAAACCAAAATCGGCGGGAAAGTCCCTGCAGCGGCAACATGGCTTTTATGAAATACTCATTACGGGCACTTTTTACTAACAACTGGTGGATTTCCCGAAGGTAGTTCAGAAAAGCGCTATCATTGTTACTTTCTGAACATTCAATAATTCCATCCGCCAGTTTCTCCATTGCTTTCTTTTGTTCGGTTGTCGCTCGCTGTGTAGCCAACCGAACACATTCAGCCTCAAGAGGTCTTCTTACTTCCAGTAGCTTCAGTTGACTCTCAACAGACACTTCCGGAATTTGAATACCTCGGCGAGGGTGAATAATGACCATTTGCTCCCAAGCCAGTTTTTGCAAAGCTTCCCGGATGGGAGTACGCCCCATCTGCAGACTCTCCGCCAACTGTTTCTCTGAGTACATGGCACCACCTTTAAGTTCCTCAAACAGAATCATGCACTCAAGCTGTTCATAAGCCTTGTCACTCAGAGAAAGATCATTATCCATCAAAACATCACTATTCAACAGGAACAAAAAAATAAGGCAGAACAAATTTACCGGTAGGCTTATTACGCTTTATTGACGTAGGTCAGCAACCTGAAAACTCACAAAGATACTATTCGCATATCTCTGATATATCAGATTATAGCGATTGTGAGTGTGTCATGAAACAGTGGAAGCTTGAAAGCCGTTTTGACAGTCCGCCTAATCTTCCTGTCTTGAGAGAGGTTGATGTTTTGGTGGTTGGCGGCGGCTCTGCCGGTGTAGCTGCTGCAACAGTTTGTGGTCGGAATGGCCTGACTACAGCGCTGGTAGAAAAATACGGGTTCTGTGGTGGTGCTGCAGTGGCCGGTCTATCTGGGACCATTTGTGGCATGTTTAAGGCTTCTGATAATGCGGACCGCCAGCCTGAGCAAGTGGTCTTTGGTTTTACCGAAGAATTCCGCGATCGACTGGAAAAACGTGGTGGCGTAACTGAGCCACAGATTTACGGAAAAACCTATACGGTTACCCATGACCCACTGGTCTGGCGTGAAGTGGCGGATGAGTGTCTGGAAGAAGCCGGCGTTGAAGTCTTTTTCCATACAGCAGTCACTGGCGTCATTATGGATGGTGATAAATACAAAGGTGTTGTCGTTCAATCAAATGCCGGTCAATCGGTGATTCTGGCCAAACGCATTATCGATGCCAGTGGTGACGCTGCCGTGGTTTCACGAGCCGGAGGAGAGTACTTCTTTGGTGATAACGGTGTTATCCAGAACCCAACCATGTTCTTCCGCCTTGGCAATGTCGAGATGGAGAACTATCTGGACTTCTTTGGTGAAGATACCATCTGTCCTGCGAAAGTAACTGAGAAGATTCTGGAATTGAATGCCAGCGGTGAATACCAGATGCCCCGTCACAAAATCTGGATTTTCCCAACTACTCGTCCCAATGAGTTGATGGTCAATGCCACCCGATTGGCTGGACAGGATGGACGTGTACTTAATGTTATTGATCCGGTTGATTTTACTGAAGCTGAAGTCTTTGGTCGGAAGCAGGTGCGTGAGTACGCCCGATTCCTGAAAGCCCATGTACCTGGCTGTGAAAACAGCTACGTGGTGGATACCGGTGTTGAGGTTGGTATCCGTCAGACCCGCTCCATTGAAGGGGTTGTTAAGCTGACCAATGAAGATGTGGTCAGTTGTCGTAAACGCCCCGACGGTATTGTTCGTACCCCATGGCCGATTGAACTGCACTCAGGCACCAAACCGAAACTGCACTGGTTGCTGGACGACTGGTATGAAGTTCCTTATGGCGCTCTGATCCCTGTGAAAGGGGAAAATATTATTGTTGCTGGTCGTTGTTTGTCTGCAGAGCACGAAGCACTGGCTTCAGCACGGGTTACGGCACAGACCTTTGAATATGGGCATGCGGCAGCTCATGCCACTGTCATCTCAATTCAGGAAGAGAGAGGTTTTCGTGACATCCGAGGTGAAGATGTTAGAGAGCAAATGATTCAGGCCGGCAGCCGCTTCTAAAAGATTCGCTAAACAAAAATCAGGCAAGAATGCAAAAAATGCCTGATACAACAACTTAAGACCTCTAGAGAGTAAAAACATGCTGGAAAGTAAAATTGCCCGCGTTGAGTTATACGCAGTAGCGGACCGTAATGCTGATGAACTGCCATGGGCTGATGATCAGGAACCGCTGCTATATACCAATAACATCGTTCGGATGATTACTGAAGATGGTTTGGAAGGGGTAGGAGCGACCATCAGCTATACCGAAAATGATTTTGACAAATGTATTGTTGAAGCCATGCGAACCATCGCTCCCGGTATCATTGGCAAGAACGCTCTAATGACTGAAGAATTAAACCGTTGGCTGATGAACCGCTGTAGCTGGGGTGGGCTGGTTGCCAAGTCTCCCTTTGATATTGCGGCTTGGGACATTAAGGGTAAAAAGGCAGGAATGCCTTTGTTCCAGATGTTGGGTGGGGCACGTAACAAGATGCTGTCGTATTCTTCAACACCAATGTTTGACACCGTTGATGAGTACTTCCCATTTATTGATGGTTGTATTGAGCATGGCTTTAAAGCCATCAAGCTGCACTGTTACTGCGTGTATGAAAAAGATTTGAAGCTGGTGAAAGCGGTGCAGGAGCGATACAAAAATTCCGGCATCGACTTCATGCTGGATACCGCCATGTACTACACCCAGAAAGAAGCCCTGAAAATGGCCAAACTGCTGGAGGAATATGAGTGGGCCTGGTTTGAGGCACCCGTGTCAGATTACGACTACAAGTCGTACCAGCGCCTTGTTCGCGAAACGGGAGTACAAATATCAAGCCATGGTAACTGCCTGCTGACCCTGCCGGAAGTGGCTCACGCACTGGCTAACGACATGTGGTCTGATGTTCGTCAGGATGCCACTGTCTGTGGTGGTATTACACCACTGAACAAATGCTTTGCCCTGGCTGAAGCTCATGGCAAGCCGCTGGAAATTCAAAGCTGGGGTTACACCATTACTCAGGCTGCCAACCTCCATGTCGCACTTGCTCACCATAACTGTACCTTCTTTGAGCAGGCCTACCCGTACGAAAACTTTGAGTATGGCGCCAAAAACGTTATCCGTACCAATAAGGATGGTTTTGTGCATGCACCTCAGGGAGCTGGGCTCGGTGTTGAAATGGACTGGGATGCGGTGAAAGAAGCATCCATTCTCTCCTATTCATTTGAATAAAGGCAGTCAATAGCCATGAAATTCCATACCTCTGACATTGACCTAAAGCTGACGTTTACCAGTTTTGGTGCCGTACTATTATTAGGCATTCTCGCCGTGCTATACCCTGAATCGGTTAAGAACACAATGGGTGTGATGCTGGATTTTACAGTAATCAACTTCGGTGCCGGTTTCCTCTGGTACACACTATTTGCCACAGTTACCTTGCTTTACCTGGCATTCTCTCGCTTCGGTGATATCCGGATGGGAGACAGCAAACCAAAGTTCAGCAAGTTCCAGCTGTTTGCCATGGCACTGTCAGCAGGTATGGGTGCCAGCACTATGTACTGGGGATTTATTGAAAGCGTCTATTACTTTATGGATCCACAGTTTGGTATTGTCGACCGGCATATGGCCATGGAGTATGCGACTGCCTATAACATGTTCCATTGGGGTGCGGCCGGTTGGTTCATATATCTAATTGTTGCGATTCCGTTTGCGGTGGTTTTCTATATCAAAAAGAGCCAGCGAATGAGCCTAAGTGGTGTTCTGAATAGCTTGTTTAATGATCGTCTGCCTGTGTGGGCACAAAAGCTGGTTGATCTGCTATTTATTATTACGACTCTGGCTGCTACTGCTCTTACCTTGGGATTAGGCATCCCGATGATTTCTTCCAACATCGCAAGCCTGACGGGCATTCCAGATAACTTGATGCTAGGTATTGGGGTTATTCTCGGTCTGTCGGTTATCTTCTCCCTGAGCTCCTATATCGGGATTGAGAAAGGCATGGCAAGATTGTCCAGTGCTACTATCTATATCTGTGCCTTTTTTGTCGGTCTGATTTTTATCATTGGCCCTTCTGCGCTAATCATGAATAACATGACTAACGGCATAGGCGTTATGCTGACCGAATATTTGCGTATGAGCACTAACACTGACCCTTTTGGATCCACTTTATTTCCTCAGTACTGGACAGTGTTTTTCTTAGCTAACTGGATCTCATATTCTCCGGGTGTCGGGGTCTTTATCACCAAGATTATCCAAGGGCAGAAGCTGAGGGATGTCATCCTGATTCTTGTGATCGGTGGTACTCTGGGTAGCGCGGTTATCTTTGGTGTTTGTGGAACCTATTCCATGAGCCTGATCGATACCGGTGCAATTGATGGTGTTGCAATGATTGAATCCGGCCAACCAACAGCACTGGTTAAGGAGATCTTTGATCAAAGTCCGATGTCGATGATATTAACTGCCATTTACCTGGTAACTATGATCCTATTCACTGTTACTACACTGGATGGCACCTCATATTCTCTGGCAGGTATTGCTACGAAAAAGCTAGATGCAGAAGCAAATGTATCCCCAATGTTCCGCTTGTTCTGGTGCTTGTTGTTAACGGCCCTACCGATTGTCTTTTTGCTGATTAATGCTGACTTGAATATTCTCAAGTCATTCCCGGTACTGATCATCGTTCTGATCACACCAATATTCCTGATAGCTGCTATTAGAACGCTGCAGTATCTGAATAATAATTACCAAAGCATTATGGCTCACCAGTTAGAACAGGATAAGCATCTTGGGATCAATCACGAGGTATTTATTGCCAGAACGGTTTAGTTAACCCATTGATACTGTTGCACTCTCTTTCCGGTCAGTATTTGACTGGAAAGAGAAGTAGGGCGTACTTTAAGCTTGTATGAACAATACTTGCCACTGAACTACTGAGGATTGGATCAGCGGGGATAGCGCACTTTATAAATTCCACTTTACTATTTCTACACAACTCTTTTAAAGATTGGAAAAAATTTCTAAATCAACCGTCGGCTTGGAAGCCAAGTCGACAGTAATCTCATCGATAAACAGAATACCTAAGTCAAAAGTACCAATACGTTCATAATCTCTACCCTCTCGGTGAACAGAAAGGTAATACCCTGTGTCACCTAGCACCCAGTTCCTTCAGAAGTTTATCAATGGTTTTGCTCTTTTTGTAAAAGTGACAGTAACCGCCATCAACAGTAGGACCAGAAACGGGTTGGATTTTTTGGGCTTCCAGCAGTTTTCTTAATTTTTAAGAGCGGGATTCCTGCTTCAGCAAAGGGTCCCTGTGAACTCAACATTTCATGCATAGCTTTCAAAATTAATATACAAAGCTGTTTTCCGGGTGGGGGAGCACCCTCATGTTGAAACTCGTCGATTAGTATGAGATTGATCTCATCAGCAAGACCCGTTATCTATCCACCTTCAGCTGTGTAAATTCACGCTTTTATAATAGTGTAGAAAGTTTCTTTTGTCGTATTCAGTAGCTCACTGTGCACTTCAGCTTCATGCTGGAATAAATATTTTGACTTTGAACCAGCAGGTCTCTGCCTTGGAGTTAACTCTGGTGTAACACATATTTTGATCCCGCGACTTTGTCGTGATGCTATAGACCAGCACAAGATGAAAGCTCTCGCCAGGACTCATACTGGCACTTTCAAAAGCATTGCTGAATCAAGAGTAACTGCTCAAAATTTACTGGCAGATTTGCCGCAAGCTGCTCTACAGCCCAATAAAACTGTTGTGGAAGAGTCTGAAAATAAAGATTTGCCAGTAAAAAATGAGCAGTTACAATCAAGACTGGTCTCTGACACAAGAACATATAATGGCTCACTCCCTTGAGCTGGAGCTGGAGCTTGATGGTCATGTTTCTAATAACGTGATACACATTAGCTATACGACGCCTATCAAATAGATATTAACTAAACCTAATCATGCACGACAGCGCCCAATTACTGCTTAAGGCGAATCGTGGCTATTGAAGTGTATCCTGCCTATATTGACGTATAGAAAACTCGATTAATTCTTTTATATGGCAAATAGATGCAACAATGAAAAAGGGGCAGTTACATGCTTGAGAAACTTACCAGTCGCTCAATGGCAGCAAATATACGCGCGGCAAAGAAAAGAGTAGTATTTTTAGGCGCTGGGATCTCCCTGGATATTGCGGAGGCTATAAAGTCAGCATCCGATTCTATTCAAGCAGAAGATATTATTATTTTAACAGATACTTCACCGGCTAGCAGACGACTTGGTTATGGAGATCATCAGGCTATTTTAGAGCTATATCATTATGGCGTAAATATTTATGAGCTATGGGATGTGCGCCTTGCTTTTTGTGTTGTTGATGATGCGGCCTGGGTATTCGCTCAAGTGCCAGAACTGATTGAAATAAGAGAGTGTAAGCGGGGGATCAACTGTATCAAGGTGCTTGGTGACGAAGTGGAGTCTTTGGCTAACGATGCTCAAAATCTTGTAAAAGGCACATCGCTAGAGGGCAATACGGATAATCGCGTGACCCCCTTATTTGATAGAAACAGACATAACGCATCATTACTTACCTTGAAAAAACTCAACAAAATAACTCTGAGCTTGCGTGATGACCCGCCCCAACATTTTGACTTGAGCCGAAAGATAATTGCTTTCAACAGCCGGTTGGAATTTGTTGAACTTAAGCTTCATGGCATGGATATTAAAAAAATGCGTTTCAATATCCCTAAAGAGCTAAAACCCATACTCATTGAGAACAAAGATGACGAAGGTCGTTTTTCAGCCCATTTCAAGATTTTTGATAATAACCGGAAGCTAGCTTCAAATAATGTTTCGGATAAGGTTTTCGAAGTGAGAGAGGTTTTCTTGAAACCAATTGGTAATCTAGGCCGATTGATCAAAACATCAGACAAAAAAATGTTTGAAAACGAACTATGCGCTATAAGAAAGGAAATTGAAATTCGTAAAAATGAGTTAAAAGCCTTTCTACAACACGAAAAGGATACATCTATAGAATCTCTTATCAGTATTTTTGCTGAAAGAGTTCGAAAATCACCACCGCTATCGCTAAAAGCGGAAAATGGCACTAATAAATTATCGTTATCCACAGTAAAAGATTACTTAAGAAGATTAATAAACAAGCAAATACCAAGCATTCACGACATGATAGGTAGTATAGAATTGAAGTGTACTTATAAAGCTATTACCTATGAGATGCTAAGTGATGTTTTTTTCCAGAAAAAGGTTCGTGAGTTGTTCCCTCATGAAGAATGGACACTCCCATATGACGAGATAACGGTAGCAAGAAAATCTGAAAAAAATAAGAAAAAGTCTCTTCCAATATGAAATGAGCCTGAACGGAGCCCTTGTTTCCAATATGAAATGAGCCTGTGATTTCTGATCTTTCGTCCAAAATTACTGGATGAAAATCATAATGGACACACGGCTCATCAAATCGCTCCAGCAGGTGGAGGAGCTGCTTCAGGCTACACCGCAGATACAGCCTGGTTGGAAGTCAAAAGACGAGTGCTATCAATGGATTGCAGGCACTCTCAAACACTTTCGATACCGCACTCTGAG
>NZ_LUTV01000003.1:347422-408600 GCF_001646945.1 Endozoicomonas ascidiicola | reverse complement strand
CCAGAGAATCACTGTTTCAAGGCATCTTTAAGCGAAAGGCCTGAAATCATGGGTTTATACTCTTTTCAGGCTCATTTTGGGATTGGAAAATACTGAAAATCCAACCTAAAAAATTCAATGATAAGGGATACGATAAGACAAAAGATGATTTTCGTGATGTATTTTCAAGTAAAAAAACAGAAAGGTTAGATGAGTAAGGTATGAGCTGATGTAGGGGCATCACTCTGAAGATAAAACCAGAAAATCGGGGCATAAAGACGGGTCAATGATTATCAAAGTTTATGGAAAGTGGATGCCCGATGCCTTTGCCGATAACGATAGTCGGGTAGTTTGATTATTAAGAGCTCCATCAAAAAATCACTTTTTTCGGTCTGGTGCATGTCTAGATCGCACTGTTTTCCGTTATTTTTAGTCAAGGTCGGCGCCTCGATAATGGTTTCATCAACCAATCCGCCTTCTTTCAGGATGGTCCCAGAGTCTGTCAGCCAGTCGTTTATCTCGATAAAGTTAACCACCTTTCCAACAAGATGATGCTTTTCAAGCAAGTGTCTAAAGTTTATGATCGCCGTACGATCAGGGATCGGCTTATCCAGTGTCTGGAAAAAGTCGCATGGATGCAATTTCAAACAAGGCGTCCTCCATTTCTTCATCGCTGAGACTGTACCATTGTTGAAGACAATGGATCCGTGCCATTACATCCAATGGATAAGGAGGGTGACCATTACACCGCTTAGAGTAATAGGGGGGCTATGAAACTAATAAGTCTGGATCATGGCACAAGCTCTTCCATTTTAGTCAGAAAGCGTTCTTTGCGAGTTGTTCTATGCTTTTGGGTAAACTCGCCATCTGAAAAACTGAGTTAAGTCGTGCAGGCGTTCAAAGGGAGATGATTGGAATATTATTATCTCTTGGAAAGAGACTTATTCGTACCTTCCCAAGCATAATCAATCAAAAAAGTTAATCGAACTGGCGTTTATCATTGGACTGATAATCAGAGAAATACCCACTTTTCAGATAAGCCTCTAGCCGGGGTGAATTCAGAAATTTCCGGCACATACACTAACCGCTATCAGTTCTTCACCGCAGAGGCCTTAAACAAAGGAAGAGCTGTTCCAGTGATATACAAGTCAGTAGTCGGTAGATACACGACAGATATTTAGTTTTCTTTCCCGCTTTTGGGTAACAAAAAATCTGGCGGCAATCAAAAAACACTCCTACGATGTAATCGGTATATCTCCTAGCCTTAAAGGGTAGCGAAATATTCTGGAATGCATACTTAGTCCGAATCAGAATTAATGAACTGTATAGGTGATTAAATGGGTGCTGATAGTAGTGATTTTGTCGTAAGTACAGCAATAGATACACATTCTCAGATGGTCGTAGGTTTTTACCAATCTTCCAAAAACACACTTGATGAAGGTCAGGAACGTATACTCTCTGATGAATGTCATACAGACTTTTCGAATCACCTGCTACCCACAACTATCGTCAGGGATAGTGGTGAAAGCTCAATTTTAAACGAAAGCAATTTTTTAATTGACCATTGTAAATTTGATGTTTGTATTGCTCCTCCTTCTGGAATGGTGAAAAAGGGGATGGTCGAGCGAGGGCTTGCCAAGCTGCAGAAGAAGAACATCGCCCCCTGTCAAACCAATTTAGAAAAGACTGTTACCTTGAAAGAGTTTCAAGAATGTTTCATAAAAGAGGTCATTTCGATCAACATACAAGAGTGAACTCAGGTTTATTTCAGCTGAGCAGAAGACAGTCTATTGCTGTTTACATACCAACTACCCCGGAGTGTAATCTCTGGGGGATCAAGTTAATGCTGAGTAGCGCAGCACGCAGTGAAAAATTTCTACCTCCCCCCCCCAGCGATTCAATTCACCCTATCATCGCAAGGCTCTCCAACCATTAGTTTTTTATGTTTACCCCAAAAGAGTTTCACAAACTCCGCATCATTTCTTCAGGAAAAAAAACAAGTTCAACACATGCCTACACGCTATAAACTTCAATGCACAATAATTATGCAACACTCCCTCACAGCAGTATAAAATGTAAGTACTTTCCCCTAATCGCTTTTTACAAACTTGAAAGATATGATCAGAAAAGCTGATGAGCGAGCATATCATCAGGTTAACATTGATGTTGCCCTTCAAAAGAATGCTTGGAAGTGAGCATGAAAGGCTAATGTCTTATCAGTGCCTTTTTAAGTCTGAAACATTTCAGTATCAGCGGGTATGTACTATGCCTATAGAAAAGGTCTACCAACCAAGCATATCCTCCAGTGCCGTATTGCTATGATGCATATCAAGATCAAAAATTTCTCTTTCGATATCGCCTGCCGCATATTATGTGCTGCGACTATTGTAACATTGTCACCAATGTACCTTAGCTATGAAAGTGGCTATGACTTAATCAATATTGCTGCTATTGCGTATGCCGTTTATTTTTTACTCTCAGAGTCTTTAAGGCTTTACAAGATGAGCGGTAAGTTCTTTCTGGATTATGACGGTATCCTGATCAGAGTTTATGATTCGGCGGAGAAGAAAACCAAGGAAATATTTCTGGAAGATGTAACCAATGTAATCATTACTAAGAGGTTCGTTAAGATCAGTACGTCCCATGATCTCACTTATTTACATTTCAATATGATGTCGTTCCAAAACCAAAGTCTCTTTCTGAACAAAATATATCCAGAAATACAGAGAAAAGTAGAATTCAAAAAAACTTCTTCAAATACTGCCGTCACTGCATCCGTCACTGCATCCGTCACTTGAATACCAGTTCAAGGTTGCTTTAACAGTGAGCCAGACATCTGTCTGACTCACGAGTTTCTCAATGCTTGTTTACCATCTGAACTACAAATAATCGCCCTCCCGGCTCTTTGCTGCACAAAAGCTGTAAACCATCCGTTAATTCAATATGCTCTCCTGGCGACACAGGTCGCTTATTGGCCACATCTGTTAAATCCTGCATTTTTTCATTGACCAGCAACCATCGACCATGATGGTTGATAAAGTAACCGACCCTGCTCTTATCCTGATCAGCCAACCGTTCATTCGGAACAATATTCCTATTGATATGATAGGGAAACAGAGATTGGTCACGGTAGACCATCAGACGATGGTTATCAGGCTTGAAACTCTGCCCATCCCTAGATGAGTAGAGGTTGAGAACAGGGAGCAACCCCTCATACTTTGTATCGCAAAATGGGCAGACAGGATTGGTCTTGTTATCAAACACATACCACTTTTGTGCACAACCTGAGTTATTGCATGGTTGAACAAGATCCAGAGTCTTGATCAGGGCGGTTTCCCATTCATCGGCCGTGGGTCTTAAGCCCGGATGATGTAAACCATCAATAAACGCTCTTTCAAAAAGCTGGCTCAGATAAGGACCGGTTATGGTATATGGCAGTTTATTGGTATCTTTCCATGGGAGTTCGCTCTCCCGAACATTTTCCAGCTTAATACGGTTACCTGTATCCACTGGATGCTCTATAAACAGTGCTTTTTCTCCCATACCCAGAGTTTCATCTTCATGGGGTTCAAGAGCATGCACTTTGTCCCCGCGTAAAGGGTGCCGCAACAGAAGATAATGGTAAATCAGCACGGCCAGCGCATGTCGATCAGTTTGAATACTGGGCAGTTTTCTGGCGCTGTCATTTTTATCAAGATGAGCTGTTGCTACACATTCTGGAGCTATAAAATCAGGAGTCCCAACAACATCAGGCGGATACTTCCCCGGAACCACGAGTCCATCAACGTCGATCACACAAGTTTGAGCTCTGGTCGGGGCGACCAAAACATTCTTATAGCTCAGGTCAGAATGCGCCAAGCCAGCAGCATGCATACGTCGAACTGTACGAGCAATCTTCAAACTGATCTGAAGATAGTTTAACCAACTACCACGTTCCCGTGGGTCCAGAAATCGATTTTGGTTATTGGCTGATGCATACCATTTCCCCTGCTTTTCTTTCCCTTTAATACCAAGCATGTCGTCATTAACGCTGCCGTGTTCAAAAAAGAAATGCCCGGGATAAACCGGCATCACAAGCCCTAATTTCCCCTGGAACTCTATGATCTGATCAGGCCAACAAAATAATTCTTTCCAATATTCACCGCCCGGCACATCAAAAATACGCTCACGGTAAATACCGGTAATCATCTCAAGTCGTTCACGGGCGGCTGCATCCTGAGGCTCGCGATAGAATGCAACAACCTTGGTTTTACACGGTGTAAAATAGACATCCTTCATGGCTCCTGAGCCAATCAAGTCATCTATGTACTCAATATAATTGCCATCAGATAATGGCACTCGAACAATATCAGTCATTTCGGTCAATCCCAGCCAGAAATGCAATGGAGCGGTCATCATGATTTCCAGGCGACCAGAAATTCAGCCAATCCAACACCGCCTTTTCTGCGTCTTCTTTTGAGCCTTTCAATAACGGCTCTAACTCCATCCACAGGGCTTGCCAAGGGGCGCTCTCGCTCAACATGGATTCAGTTTCGAATCGTGCGTCGGTGATTCCATCTGTCATCGCCATCAATGCGGTGAAGTCTGGCAGCAAACACGCCTTGATTCTTTGGTAAACATCCGGTTGTTTAAAAACACCTCCATCCAGAAAACGAGTCTGACCTGCAAACTCGCCACTATCAGGTGTACAAAGGAGGTCTACGCCACCTTCTTTGCTATAGGCAGCAATCGCTCCATCTCCAACAGAAAACGATAGAATGAGATGACCTTTTTCTGTTTTTTTGTAAATCAGTATCAGCAAGGTTGTGGAAAAATCTTTAACGCTAAGGTCATGATGTTTAGCTTCACTTTCAATCCCCTTTGCAGCTTTCCATGCGGCCATGACCAATGTTTGATGTAAAGCCTGAGTTACAGACTGATCAAATCCACTTTCCAGCTGCTCCCGCTCCAAACAGACAGCCTCAAGCTGTTTTCCAACCTCGCCATTCAGTTCATCAGTCAGGTGTTGTAGAACAAACGTAATAGCGAGCTGTGAGCCGCGCCTTGAATATTGACAACTGCCTGCACCATCAGCCACTACAAGAATATGCCAGCCGCTTTCGGGAAGGTATTTAATGCCAGCCTCATCATCACGGTGTGTTCCCTTATGAGCGTGACTGCGACCTCTTTGGCTCGCAGCGATCATACGATACTCTTCGACATCTAAACTACTGCTATCAAAATCCGGTTTATGAAATTTTGCCTGTGAATCGGACTCAACATCTTTCCACAACGAACGAGGATCAGGGTTAATCGTAAAACGGGAAATTACAAATACATCCTTCCGGGTCTGCTCACTCGAAGAATTTTCCTCGGATAAGTAGCCCTGAAATCGAATTTCAAAGTCCCCAGCCTGCTTTGGGATACCACTAATACAATTTGATCCTTTATCAAATTGCAGACCCAGCTCATCTGGTATTCGACTGTCCTCTACATGAAGGTTGGCCAGCTGAATTATCTGGCTATATTCTCGCCCACACATACCGTTTGGCATATTGACATGAACCGTTTCCCTCTCTTGAACCAGCTGAAGATCCGGTGGGTTATGTTTCATAGCGTTGGACTCACCTACTTCCGATTCTTTAACAAGGCTTATGCTTGAATGGTCAGAGCTGTCTACCTTCACACTGTCATCAGCGGATGGATTCTCATCAGCACTATCCACGTTTACAGATAGCAAAGCTTCATCAGCTTCATGTATGGGAGCAACTATTGAAAGCTCTGCTGACTCCTGCTCATCAGGGATATCACTATTCGCGTCTGTAGTTGAAAGGTTTGAAGCATCACTTGCAACATCACCCTGCTCCTGAGGGCTACTGGAACTCTGGCTGGAGTTACTGTCACTGCAAAGATTTAAGAACTCACTCTGAGGGCTCTCAGATGTACTCTCATTATCAAGCATTTGCTCAATAGATTCTTTTGGTTCCATACTTTCATTGCTATCTTGCTGATCTGATGTATCTGCAATAGCAGTAAGGGTATCAGTGCCTTCGCCGGACTGAACGGCATCCAGTACGGGCGGTATCTGCTCAATATGCTGCAGAACCATGCTTTTGATACCTGAATAAAACGAACAGAAAGCACTATCTTCGAGCAGCTGCTGAATCAATCTCTCATCTGGTTCATGTTGAAAAATAGACACCAGTGTCCGCACTTCAGCGGAGGGTATACGCGACGTTTGACCCATTAGCCCATACCTCGGGTTACATCGAAATCTCCGTCACTGCCTTCTGAAAACATACCTTCAGTTTTGCACCAAGGACATGAATAAGGGCCAGCGCCATCAGTACACAGCAGTCCCCCACACGAACACATGGCAAAAGCAGTGCCGTTACCGCAATGTGGACAGGCCGGCACACCTATTAATTGGTCGGTATTGACCTGAGCGCCCTCTTTATCGATTGCAGACCATGCGAAGAAACTTTCTTCGATTGGGAATGCGCCCTCAAGCTCAAACTCTTGTTCACCAAAACCAGCATCGTCACTACGGTTATACTTTATGAGATAGGGTCGCTCACTCTTCTGGCAACGACCTGTCAGCACTACGACAGATTCATCAACAGCGCTTGCAGTATGTACGGGAAAGTCCTTTACCAACGTCAGTCCGGTTGGCTTCTTGGCAAGAGAAACTCCTGCACCAGCATTGCTCTCAACGAGGTAGCTGGTTGCAGTGACTGATGCGCTGATCCAGTCAATAAACTGCTTGAACGTCTTGCCATCATTTCCCTCAAGGCATAACACGTCATCAGTCATTTTTGAAAGAACAGACGTGTCAGCCTGATCACCCAAAGTAATAGCAACTAGTTGAGCCCGATGAGCAAACTCCGTATTCCATCGCCTGACAGCCTCATCGGTATTATCTGTGGGACGTCCATCAGTCATTAAAAAAATCACCGGCTTCCAGTCACCCCGGCGCTCAGTTGTTGTTTTCACAACATCTTTTTCAATATTGTCCATCAGGCAATTAAGAGCTGCTCCCAATGCAGTTCCACTACCTACCGGTAAACGGGGAGGATAAAAACTGACCACATCAATCAAAGGGACAATAACATCAGCCTTGCCCGCAAAAGCAACAACGGATAAATAAACGCTTTCAAGAGCCTGAGGATCTGTTCGTAAAGAACGAATAATCTGCTCCATGCCAGTTTCCAGCTGTCGCAATGGCAGACCAAGCATTGACTCAGATACGTCTAACAGAAAATAGACAGGTAATCTGCGCATCATTAAATTCCCTAATTACAGAACCAATTGAATTTCTTCAGGTGGAGGGGGTAATGTTCCGCCGCTTGTGCTTAGTGATACTCCTGCCGATTGACTACCAGCAGCAATGGAGTCAGAGACCCATTTAAAAAATGCGCTGAAGGCTGATGAATCCATAGTATCCAGAGTAACAACGGTATTGGTCATCTTCTGCAAAAATTCAGAGCTAGCTTTAGGCCCCGCAGCACAACCAACAATAGCGGCAAAATTCGCCTGCTTAATCTTGACTGACATCTGTTCAAATAACTGCAGATCACTGGGCTTACCATCTGTCAGCACAAACAGCATTGGTCGAAAATCGCCTTTACTGGTAGGAGTAGACTTGTGGACGTCTTTTTCCACTTTCTGGCAGAGAGTTTCGAGAGCTTCACCAAGATGGGTGGCACCACTTCTCGGCAAGGTGATTTCGGGAACTTGAACACTCTCCAGCGGAGTAAGAGGAAACAATTCCTCTATTGTGTTACTGAAAGTAATAATAGATAAAGCAACGGATTCAAGCGCATAAGGGTCCTGACGTAATCCAGCAACCAAAGAACTCAATCCAACATTAACAGCATGAATAGGCTCTCCAGCCATACTGCCTGAGGAGTCTATCAAAAGATAAACAGGTAAACGTCGCGCCATAAAAATCACCCGATAAAAAATCAAAAAAGGTCAAACGAAAAATGTGGAGATGGAGACTAAAAAACGATTTTGACTTCTTCAGGGGGAGGAGGTAGTTCATCCAAAGTGGATACTTCTTTCTTGGTCAAATCAATTTTAACCGAACTAGTACTGACAGAAGCGGAAACCCACTTAAAGAAAGCGGCAACACCCGCGCTGTCCAGAGTATCCAGCCGAACTACGCAATCGGTTATTTTTTTCAGCTCATCAACGTCAGCATGAGGTCCTGCAGCACAGGCAACGATCATCCCGAGCTTCGATTTATCCAGATCAGCCAAACCTTTTTGAAGGTCATCCGTTGGTATTCCATCGGTAAAGAGGAAAACCAATGGCTTCCAGTCACCTCGAGAATCCGCCGTTGTCTTTTTTACTTCCTCTGTCACTCTTGCGTTCAGAAGTGACAGCGCAGCCCCCATGGCTGTCCAGCCATTAGCTTCGATAGTTGGGACTTGAAAATTAATCAACTCAGTCAGTGGTACGCTCTGCTTTGCATCTGAGCCAAACTCAATAACAGATAACGCTGCAGTTTCCAGGGCATGAGGGTCTTGTCGAAGACTACTCAACAACGTGTCCATACCATTGCGTACAGCTTCTATTGGTTCTCCAGTCATTGATGTAGAAACATCAATGACTAGGTATACAGGGAGACGTCTCATACTTTATGAACTCCGAAAAAATACATACCCGTGCCAAATAATTACTGATGAAGAATTATAGAATCAGTGACTCATCAGCATAACCTGCATAAATGCAAGAAAACGACAGTCGCATAATACCTCTAAAGGAAGCCATCTTCACGGTAATTGGAAGACCTCAGTCAAGAGATATGGCATAAATCATTAGAAGTGAAATTCTCTCAATGATATGACTGCCTGTCAGCAGTAATCACACGAACTGAATTACGATTTGCGTCAATACAAAGAGCATTTTTACCATGCTAAGATTCTCCGGTTTGGAAAATCACTTTGAGGCCGATCGCTAGCTGATTTTTTTCAAAGATACTCAGATCACATTGAGGGCGTATTTACCCCTATCGATAATTCGATGTATGTATGGCAGCTCATTCAAAGAGTAAGTGGTCTACGAATTTCGACGGACGGTAGTGTGCCTGATTTATTCTTAGATAACTTAGATCAAAAACGTTAAAACCCAGAAAAGTGCAAAGTCTCTTCTCTTTTCGAGAATTGATGCCTTTTAAACTTTGCCTTCAAAACATCAATTGCTTAATAGGGTAACTTATGGAATTAACATCAATACTTGTCTCCTGTGCATTTGCTGTAATGGCATTTGTTCTGGGTTACATACTGTCAGCTCAGAAAAGTCGCCAGGGTCAGTCAGATAAGGATGCAGAACTCAGGCAATACAAAGCTGAAAGCACCCGGTTGTCTGAAGCCTTGGAGCAAGCAAGAAATGATGAAAAGGAAAACTCAACAGAGCTGCAGACGATTCGTCTCAGTCATGAGCGTTTAGATGCAGAACGAAAGAATTTGCTTTCACAGATTTCGCAAAAGGATCAGCGGATCGCCGACTATTCTCAGCGAATTCTAGAACTCAGAGAGTCAGAGCGCACTGTCAGGGAAAGCCTGGTCAAAACAGAGGAGACGATGTCAAACCTGAAGCAGAAAGAGTCTGAGAACAAAGACACGATCAGCCTGTTACAGAGTAAAATAGAACAGCTGCAAAGCAGTGAAAAAACTGCTTCTGAAGTTGCCGCCAAATCAAAAGAGACCGCGGAAAGTCTTACTCATCAGCGCTCAAAAGATGCTGCCGCCTATCAGGAAAGACTTCAGGAAAGGGATGAACGAATTCAGGAGGTTCTGGCTGACGCTAAAAATCTGGTCGAACAAAAAGAAGCACTATCAAGCATGCTTTCTGAAAGCAGACAGGCTCATAAAAAATCAGAGGCGTTGTTGGAAAACACAACTAAAAAAACAGCAGAATACAAAGAGCTCTGGGAAAAAACAGAAGGTAAATTATCAAGTCTGCAAGATGAATACCGTGACATTTTTGCTAACTATACCGAACTGAAAACTACCCTTGAGCAGAGAGAAAGAAACTTTGCAGAGCAATTTCAGCAGCTTGAAAATAACAAAGAAGTTCTGACCAAAGAGTTTGAACGTCTGGCAAGCCAGTTCCTTGAAGAAAAAGGGCAGAAATTTAAGCAACTAAACAGTGAGACCATCAGTAATCTGCTCACCCCGATTCAGAGCGAAATGAAAGGCTTTAAGGATAAAGTGGAAAAAATCCATGAGCGCGATGTGGAGCAACGTATACAGCTCAAAGCAGAACTGGAAAACCTTCAAAAACTGAATCAGGACATCACCGACAAGGCAGAAAAGCTGACAACTGCACTGCAAGGACAGAAAAAAGTTCAGGGCAACTGGGGTGAACTAATGCTGGAAAATGTTCTCGATGGTTCCGGCCTTCGCCTGGGAACGGACTATAAGCGGGAAGTCAGTTTTAATACCGAAGATGAGGGCAGAAAGCGTCCTGATGCCATCGTCTACCTGCCTCAGAACAAACACATGGTCATCGACGCCAAAACCTCACTGGCTGCATACACGCGCTATGTCAATTCAGAAGATGAGTTTGAGCGTAAAAAGGCACTGAAAGAGCATACGCAGGCAGTAAGCGACAGAATCAATGAGCTATCTGATCGGAATTACTACAAATTGCCCGGACTGAATTCGCCAGAAATAGTGGTTATGTTTATTCCGATCGAATCAGCCTATGTAGAGGCGCTTAAATCCGATGAAACGCTTTACCAGCGAGCTATTGAGCGAAATGTACTGGTAGCAACACCCACGACCTTGTTAACCAGCCTCAATATTGTTCGGCAACTGTGGCGTTTTGAAGATCAGAACAAGCATACAGCCGAACTGGCAAACAGGGCAGAGAAGTTCTATGACAAGCTCAGACTCTTTTTAACGAGTATGCAGGAGGTTGGCAAAAAGCTGGATCAGGCAAAAGTTACCTACGATAAAGCTCTGGGGCAGTTGCATAGCGGTAAAGGCAATCTTATTAAGCAGGCTTCTGAGTTTAAGGATCTTGGGGTTGCTGTTAAAACTGAACTGCCCGTTGAGCTGACTGAAAGAGCTAGTCTGGAATTAGATCAATTCTCTACAGCTGAAATAGCTCCGAATAATAATTAGCCGTAACCACCTGTTGTAATTCAGGTTTAATCTGACAGCCACCTTCTTGAAAACGGTAACTGCCAGATTGAATCTGAATCACCTACAGATGAATAAGTAACCATCTTCAGATAAAGGGTGAGTATGAGATTAGAGTGTCACTTATTCATTAAATATTTGTTCTCTTCCTGACTCTGTCTCACAATACCATTCTTGCAAACCTTCTCGTTCCACGATTTTCAAACAAGCCTTATACGAATTTGAAAACAGCTCATCAAATATAGAAGCCTTTTTTGTTTCGCATACTTGATATGCGTCACCTAAAAATTTGCATTTCCCATTGTATTTTCGATCACATGCTTCCCACGCTTCTTCGGTGGACTCATAACAGCGTGGACTTAAAAAAAATATTGATGCTCCAGCAAATAGGAGAACACCTAGTAAAACTTTGACTTCTTTCATTACTGAAACTTTACCTATTGCAGAGTATTGGCGACTATATACTGTTAGAAAATCATCTGATATAAGTGCTCCCCAATCAAAATATATCTTATATGCGAATAGCAAAATCACAGTTAATGTGTTTCATAAGTAGGTATGCATTTCGATAAATAGTTACATAATCTGATCGACCAACAAACTATTATTTCTTACAGTTACTATCTCTGATACTTTGCTTATACAGAAGCAGAACGATTTAGCTGTTGATTGGAATCATGACGACTGTTTAACTACTCCTGTCTGGCTTATTATGAATCATTTCAAAAAAGCGGTGACGCCAACGGAATGCGATCTTCAACTCAATGCCATTCTCAGTAGTGGCTTGCTGAAAGACGACAGAGTAAGTCATACAGGTAAGGTACTGTTCCACTTTCAGGAAGCTTGAGCCTTGCCAAAGTGAACTCTTATTTTGGATATCGACATCCTTTATAAATTAATACATAATCGCATGGTATGGATAATACATAGGAAAGTTTGTTTTGCTTCGCCCTAAAGCGCCAGAATTAATGGTGCTAAGAGGTGGTTCTTTAAATTCGTACAAAAATACGCTCTACTTGTCTAATGTGATGACATATTAAAGGTTACTCATGCAAAAGCTGTTCAGTTTTATATCAAGGCTATCAAAACTGTTGCCAGAGTATTACTACCTAAAGCACTTCATAATTGCTTTATTGATTGCTTTAGGTTTGATGTCTGAAAATGGTTTTCCGTTAGTGGGAACGCTGTTAAGTATCATTAATGTTATTTTCTACCCTTTCTCAAGATATGTTTATTCAAGCATTTCTCACATGCTTCCATGGGAAGATAGCTGGTTCAATGAGATTATTGCTACCCTTTGTTGCTATGGTGGTGCTTTATTCATTGCTCCGATAGGCATTGGCTATCGACTCTATAAAAATGAGAACATGGAAGAAAAACAAGTGTAATGGTGTACAAAATCTATTCTACAATTCTGAGACATACTAAGTAGGTTATATATTGAAAACGGATATTTTCATCTCTTCAGGCCAGAGCTAACGTGGAGCATTTCCTAAAATGCTTATGCTTTCAGCGAAGATTTTTTCTTTCATGAGCTCAACTTAATATTTTCGCTTCTGTTCAAATTAGATGCATGGTCGCGTGTAAAATGTTTCTGAAAACTTCACTTTTCAAAGGTTTTACTAAAGTCTGGATCTCCACACAGATACTGGCCTTGAGGGCCTCACCAACATCTATTGTGAACAGAGCCGAGCAGTTACCGTGGCGGCTGGGAATTAAAAACTCCCGGCTACCCGATTAGATGCTTATTCAAACTCAACTTCTTGAGCCTGCTTTTCATAAATGTGCTTTTGTCTTAATACTGAAACTTGAATTACGGATGGGATTGTTACTCGATATGCTGCACCAGCTATATCAACAGCAGTCCATAATCCGGTAATAACCCAACCAATTGGGCCAGTAAGAATAGCCATAGTCCTGGTTAATGCGGCATTACCAGCAAAAGATAGGCCTCTACCAATCAATGCTTTAAGAACTGCGTTGACAATGATTAGTGTTAATTGATAGGATTTGAAGCCGCCTGCTTGAAAAATAGCTTGGAAGACGCCAACCATTGCTTCTTTAGTAACACCTGATTTGTTTTTTATACCTGTTGCTTGAGCTAGTTCTTTTAACTCCTCTGGTGTCATATTTTCAATAGCATCTTCGAGGATCTTCATTAAAAGGTTTTGTTCGATTTTCTCTACGCTTGAATCTTTATTAAAATTAACCTTCACTTTTCTACAAACATCAACAAGCACCTCTTTGTACTCTACACCTTTTCCTCCGCGGAACATTGTGGCGAAAGTATTTGCACCAAAACACTGAATTTCAGCAGCGATTTCCTTCCAATATTCAGAGTGTTTTGGATAGTGTCTTTTGTAGAGATCATGATTACTGAGCTCTTCAGTTAATCGCTCATCTCCGTCTTTATCATGTGTTAAACAATAAACAAGATCATTAAGGTCTTCTGAAGAGAGTTCTCCCAAGAACTCTAAATCACGATCATATCTATATGCCAAAATAATTCTCCCCTTATGCATTGATTTGTTGGGGTGGGTTTTCATCAGTTAACGCCGAAGTGTGGGGCTCCGGTAGCGTACCACGAACATAGCAAGGAACCACGGTCACTAGTTAGTATTTACAGCGTTCGATTAGGTTGTGGGTGGTTATTTACTATATTTATAGAAGAGGATGATTCCACCAAAAACGACAATCAACGGTGGGAAAGCAATACATAAGGCTATGGTAAGGATGATTAATCCTATACCAATGATCATACCAAGCAAGTTACCAAGAAATGCTACTAGTAAGCCAAATAAATGTTTCAAGAGTGGAATTGCTACAAAAAACAATAAAAGTAGAACAACAATAATTCCGATTATATATAACATTAATTATCCACGCTAATTTCGATTTTTCTTAAGATCATTACGATCATTAGTTTGTTTGTTTATTTGTTTGGTATTTTTTGAATGTATTTAAGATGCTCACACCTCCCGCTGATATTGCTATTGCAATAGATGGTTTTGTTTTCGATAATTCAAGTGCAGAGACGGAACCAGTTCCTCCATTACCAAGTAGAAAACAGCTGATCCAGTTGCTACGGTCAAACCACCTCTCTAGTAGTAGTTTTTTCGAAAAATAGTCTTGCAAATCTCCTTCTTTCTCAATCACATTATCGCTTTCTTTGGGTATAGAACCAAGTCATTCTTTATTTTATACGTACAAATACTTCACTGGGGTGTGGTGTTGATTTTTAGGTGGAGCCCAGCCCTACTTAACTTCTCAATAACTGCTGACAATCGGCTGTGATCGAATAAAGCCATAGTGATTGACTGGAGTATACCCAGGGTGGCTAGCGATTTTTACTATGGCATTTCAGCACTTTTTTGAGAAAATACTCAATCTAGTTTTTGTCAATCAATGGATTGCAGTCTTCTATAACAACTTGCCCTTGGAGTAAGTTACCCCTTGAGTATTCATTGAAATAACAAATATTTTTTATCGGATCATAATTCTCAATCCACAGGTGATCATCTTTCCACGTTGACCCTAGATGATGTTGCCCCTGAGGCACTTTTAATGTCATCACGCCGCCATAATGCTTTACAAAAACTTGTTGAAAGTGAAAGAAGTAGCTGGAAACACCTGTTATAAACACTATTATTGCTACAATAATTCCCATTTTGGTTTGGTTTGCACGAATCAATACCCATAATAGAAAAACACACAGGATTCCCAGAGTAATCCAATATACATATGTAACCATTAACCTCTCCTTATACTAAGTGTGTTTAATAAAATATCTAGTAAGTAAACGATAATTGACGTCTCACTCAATCATAAACAATTGTGCTTGCGTCAGTTTCAAAAACTGCTGATTACTAATTAATATTGATGATTAACAGTTTTGTCGAAAATAACGCATAGTACTTACATGTGATTCACCAGAACGTCGTGGTTCCAAGAAAACTCGTATTATCAAAATGGTTCAATAGACTTAAACAAGTTGGTCTTGGATAGAGTACATCGAAGCTCCCCCAAACCAAGCGCCTTCATCGGATCCAACTCTCCAAGTTGAGCGAAATTAATCTGACTAAACACTCGCCGAGTCATCTTGCCACTGTACAAATAATCTTCATTTGTATGGCCGGTACGACTGTCTTTCCTTTGAGAAAATCCACTGATAACGATCTGCCGAACACTCGGAAGACGGTTAAAACCTACGCCACACAACAGAAGTCCGATGCTGCCAATGTGGTGAGCATACAGACTGCGCTGTTGAGTTGCCGACAATTTTTTAATCCGCAACCGACTACTATCAATACTGGCTTCTCTTGCGGGAAAATCCTCAATTTCAGGCAGATCAACATCGATATAAAGCTGCTTGCCACAATCACTGAAGTTAAATGCAATTAATGTTTCTCTTGGCCAGTTAATTTCTTGAACGGCATCTTCAAACACTTCATACATCACATTGGTATCTTCTCGCAGTAGCTGCTCACGTCGTTGTTGCAGGCTTTGAGTTTCACCCTCATGAGCCCTTTGTTCTGTCTGATACCGAGTCATTGCCTCTTGGTAGGATTGGTCAATCCTTGCCTGCTCACTACGATATTGTTCTTGTAAGCGACGATAGTCTTCAAATGCCTGTTCGTAAGCTGTCTGGTCACGTTCCTGCTGCTGCGTTTTACGAGTATGGAAAAACGAAATTGTGTTATCTATCCAGGAAAACTCAGCACGCTCAGGTTCGGCAGGTAGCTCAGGCACAATAATAGGGTTCGCTTGCTTTTCCGGTGCCTGCTTGGAAAACGGTCTATAGATTGCCGTTGGCCTGTACTTTGGCTCAGGAATCATCAATACAAGATCGTTCAAAGCTCTGGTCAGCTCATTGATTTGATCTCGCTGCTGAACCAGAAACGCCCGGAAATCGTCGGGATCATTTTGCTCCACGTCTTTCACATATCGAGGAGGCAAGCGAACACCATTCTCATTAAAGGCTTCGATAACGCCCGTTTCTGTAACCTCTAAATGGATCTCAGTTGGTGCAATGGTCGATGGCTGAGCAGTACTGCTCTGTCGTTTTGTAGCTGTTGATTTTTTGTCTAAACGAGTACGATAAGAAAAGCCGGTACCAGGCAATCCCACGTTTCCATAAACACCTCTGGAAGAAACACTGACAGAAGCCCCTCTTGGGCCGAGAGAAAGTGACGCACCGTTAAGCCCTAGATTCACTCGAATACCCGGAGCGATAGTAATACTTTTTCGAAAACGCAAACCCATAAATCAGCCTAAAAATACTCTAGCTTACTACCTAGGATTTCAGTCCATGATTACCATTATCTGGACCATGATTTTCCTGGGGCAGACTTGCTCTTTTTGGTTTTACCTACAGTATCCACAAGGAGCAGCTCATAAAATAGGGCTGGAGGTACCAGCCCTTTCTGTTTTATTTACTACCGCGACTCCAACGGAACCCCCACCCAAAGGCTTCGTCCATTGGTTTATGGTCAGTATAGAATTGGTTTATGCGCTCAACTTTCAATTGGCCGTTCACGTTCAGCAAACGAGCAATTGCGCACATCCCTCCTTTATTCTGTCCTTCAGTCAGATGAGTTTCTATTGGCGGCTGGTTTGGCATATGTAAGGTGACAATTCCATCTGTTTCTGCCCAGTTAGGAACGCCTTCATAGATGAAGGTGTAAATTAACACCTCATCTATTTCATCCCACTTTCCACCATTTATATGCAGCCATTCACCATCTGATACCGCACCTGTTCGATCATCCCCCTGGAGTTCAACAAAAGGGGCATGTCCGTAACTGCCAAAGCTGTTGCCCAAGGCTTGAACCACGCCTTTCTGACCATTTTTTAGTCTGACAAAGGCACCAAGATCAAGGTCAATCCCCTTGCTCTTGCCAAAACCAAAAAAGCCGCCTGAAGCAGAGCCTTTCTGATTCCAGTTCAAGTTGACCTTCATCATGCCGTAAGAATTATTCCGTTTCTCAAGGCTGATCGAAGGGCTTGACTTGGTCAGTGTGATTTTGCTCAGGTTGATCGGCTTACTGGCTGGTTCCGGAGCGGCCTGAGGAGTAGGTGAAGGTTGGCTATTCGCTGCGATATCAACACCAAAGTGCTCTGCAAGTGGTGCTAGTCCACCATTAAAACCCTGGCAAACGAAACGAAACTTCCACTCATTGTTCCGGCGATATAACTCACCAAGAATCAATGCAGCCTCAGAACGTCCTGTCATCGGAACGTCCGCATTAACAAGCAAAGTGGAACCTTGAGTAACACTAATACCGGCAGTCCCCAAGCTTGCAATAGTGCCGGCATCGACCGTTGCGGTAAAAGCAATGCGTTGTACGTCTGGCTTTAAGCGCGTTAAATCAACATTGAAAACAGTGTTCAAGCCTTCACTGGTCAGGCTTACAGTGTTGTCGTCATTGTTCTTTTGACCGTAAAAGACAAAGTCAGGATCACTCTTCGTCTTACCATCCCCATAAAGACGGAATGATGAGATATCAGCACTCTTTCCTGTTTTTACAGAAACTGAGATAGTTGCGGTAGGCAGTGGTGCATTAGCACCCGGAGTTAGCTGGATAGCCATTTTCAAATCTCTCGATTATGCATACTCACGGGAGAAGCTTGCCAAGGTTTGCTCAAGCTTTGTATCACGGGTTGCCTGGCCAATAGAGTTAAACTTCCACTCACCATTATGCTTATACAATTTACCCATGATCATAGAGACGGCGCCGCTGAATGAAGCATCGTTAGCAATGTCAAATCGTGCAAATTCCTGATCAACCCGCTCAGGTGTACCTTCATAAATCCGAATGCGGGCAAAAGGAATATCTTTGAAGTCATGCCCTCTGAAACTGTTCAGGACAAAAGCTAACTGAGTAGCCTTTGGGTTGAGCTTATTCAAATCAATTTTGATCACTTCATTGTCGAGACCGTCATCACCATCAACGTCTCCAGTCAGATCATCCCCTGAATGGACAATGCCACCGCACCGGGACTTCAGTTGACGAAAAGACACCGTATCAATTAGCTGGCTATTTTCGTCAAAGATACCTACAGATGCATCAAGGTCTACGGCTTCTACTTTCTGCCCACCAAAGAAACCTTTTTTGATAATTGCACCCCAGTTAACGCCAATGCACATACTTTGAAGTGAAGAACCACTTTCTTTCTTCAAAGAAATACGCTGACCTTTCTGTAAGCTGATAGCCATTTTTTACTCCTCAGGCGAGTGCCATTTCCGGAACATAAGATACGGTTCGGACGAAGGCACAAACATCAATGAATTTTCAATTGGATAAAACGGCTCTTGCGCCATGCTGACTATTTGCAAGAGCTAATGTACGTAATGCCCATCTCTGATGGCAGGTTCGCTCCATCATTTGGCCACTTTCCAGGAACACTGCAGGAGCGCTCTCATCAATAACGGAACCTGCCTGAAGCTGGTTTGCCTCAACAAACGCAGCATACTGATGCTCGATGATTTTCACTTGATCGGGGTGGATCGCTGTTTTGGCAAAGAAGCCGTAACTAATGTCGTTTTCCAGCTCGCGAATAAGCGTTAATGGGTCATTTACCATATCGAAAACCGGGGAAGACAACTCAAAGCCATAAGGCCTGAAGGTAATCAACAGTTGATCGATGACACTTCTAAGAGGTGTTTCATAAACTGTTTTACCCGGCATACGTTTGAGCCCTAACACATTCATCAGATCGTTACCCCCGATCCTCAGGCAGCAGGTATTTTCACGCCATTCTAATAATTTTGTACGGATCTGGGTCAGTGTTTGGCTATCAAAAACCTGTTCGGTTTCCAGTGTTGGCATTAAAGAAAATGATCTGGATGCATGATTATCCAGCGCCGCTTTAAAAAGAGGGAATGTGGTTAGATCAACTTTTGGCAACACAAAACCATCAATCTTTTCGATATCTCTGATATTCAATAACTCAGCCAGTATCATAGGGTTCCGCGGACGTATAAAACGACGGAAATGATTGTTAGGCTGTAAATGCTGTAACGCTGTTTTCAGGTTTTCCAGAGCAATGCCAACTTCATCCTCATTGACGGCATCTTCCAGACAAAAAATCATGGAGCGAGCGCCTGAGAGACCATCCTGTATGATTCCCTGAAGATTTGGGTGATTACAAGGGGTGTATAGGGATGCCCCAAGCTCAAAATAATTCAGCCGACGACTATTCATTATTACTTCCCGTCTCTAAAACATCGCGTATTAAGGCGCAGGCTCCAAACGGCATATCCGCTCTTTCGATAACCTGGATAGATTTTTCAACAGCCAGCCTTTCAAGATGAGCAATATCCGGATGCCCAGACTGCTGCACGATCAAGAGGTCGGGTACTCGTCTCAACATCACCCGGGTAGCTTCTGCAATACCAGGTTTCACACGATTGAGATCAGACACCCTCATTTCACTCATGATTGTGTTCAGGAAATTTGTCGTAATCTCGCGCCGCTCTTGCCTGGGGACAGACAAGAGAGGAGCAATTCTGTCCAGACTTAATTCAGCAGAGACCTGATCAACAAACCAGCCTGAGAGATCGTGTTCACGCAGATGGTCATATACAACACAGCCGTGAAAGTCGTTTCTGCCTATTTGCTCATTCAAAATGGATCGAGATACCAGCCCGGATACTGTTGAGTTCATCAGAGCACTGGGAATGGCATAGTCATCGTAGGTTGCTGCAACATCGGCAGTACCGCCTATATCGGATATAACAAATAACTCAGATGAGATGTTGACACTATTAGCAACATTATAGGCGACTACGGACTTTTTTAATTCCTCGGTAATGACGCCTTTGGCTGTCCATCCGTCAATGAACACAAAGCTTTCAGGTAGATGCCCTTTGGATAATAAATAATCCAAAGCAACAGCATCAATCCCCCGATCCCTTATAATGGAGATGCTATAGTGGGTCGACTCCCGATCAAAGTGCCGGGTCAGAGCTCGGTACAACAAAACACCAAAAGGCGTACCGGCTCTTGCAAGGGAAACAAGAGTAACTGGCCCAGTCCGCCGTTGAGTGATTTCTAACGCCAGGCGCATAACTTGCTCTGCCAGTCGACTCTTATAGGTCGACAGCATTGAATAAAATAGCTCGGTATAAATATCTGACGGTTCACTTTCACGATGAATCATCTGGGAGTAATGAAGTGTTCCCTGTTGAATCAGTCGCTCTTTATCTTCGACGCTTTTGTAGTTCGCAGAGACAGGCTTGAGAAGAAAGAGGCAATCTTCCGGGCTATAGCTGCCACATAACGGCTTGAGGTAGTTTCCGGCCTCCGGTTTGAAGTTATTCACAAACAAGCTCTCGATCTATCTGACTATCGACTGGGATTACGCCAAAGTGGCAGGATCTGATAAACGGCAGATCAGTGATACTATCACCCATACCCAAGACCAGATCATCAGTATCAATACTGAGAAACTGCTTGATATGCTCAACAGCTTGTTTTTTACAGGCGTAGGGGGGGAGACAAGCTAAATTCCGTCCATTCCGGTGAAGGCCAAGTAATGAGTCTCTGGCCATCGGCTCAAGCGCCTCCAAAGCAGCACTGGAGCCTTTGACAGATACATACGCTGCTATGTTCTGATCAACAATGACCCGGGTTCTCGCATCCAGGTTGTTAACGTCGATATATTTCTGCACTTGTTCATTCATCTTTTCCAGAATCATGAACCAATCTTCAGGCTGATCATAAACCGACTTCTGCCAGTGATCACAGACCACTCCGTCAGGTGTTAATACCACAGCACCATGAGACACAGCTGAATAACTTTGAAATGAATAATTCACCCTGCCAAGTGCACCACTGGTGCGCCCGGTAATAGGTATGATGATTGCGTTTGCTCTTTCCAGAAGAGATACCAATGTTTTCTGGTGGTTTGAAAAGAATGACAAGGGTGCACCATCACGATCGTATGCACCGGTTTCGTAAGAAACCCCCTCTGGTAATTTTCCCTTGGTGGAAATCAGAGTGTCATCTAAGTCTGAAAACACATAAATCTTGGAGTCAGACATTATTCTTCCCTTGCTTAAGGTACCTTGCAAAACCGTTAGAATCATAAGCCCCTTCATCTTCGCAGATTAAGTGAACTTTGCGATCAGCAGGCAGGTTGTAGATGAAGTTAACAACGTCCTTTCCGGTATCGCTGAACGTAACCTTATGCTGTATGGCATCGCCCGGCAGAATTGGTGATCGTGTTGTGGATTGAAAGAGAACATCAGCCCCGGATGCCTCCATTTGTTCAGCGATCAGAAAGGGCAAAAACAGGTGCTCACCAGTGCCAACAACAGTCCACTTGCCACTTTTGTGCTGTTCCGGGGTTACCAGAGCGTCTTGATAAGGCAGCTTTATACCTCGTCTACCTAAGTCATCACGAGATGGGTCTTTACAGATACCTTTATCAATATTGTCAGGCAGTGTTGGCGAGAATGCGTCATCCGGCGTGTACGTAAATTCACCTTCTATCAAATTCACAAATCGTGTACACACAGGCAATGTTTCAAACAGCTGTTTTTTATCGGCATCAAGCCAGCTGACAATGGAAACAATGATCAGCTCTTCTACGTTTTTCAGTTCAGCCAATAGTTTTTCAGCGAGAAGAAACAATGTTCGACCGGTTGATATTTCATCATCAACAAGTATGAGTCTTTTCGCGGAAAGAATATTATCGTGGAGTTCATCAAGGGGCTGATAGAGGATATGGTCAACGGCATGACTGTGTGACTCGTCAATGGTCAACCAGATATCACTGTCCAGTTCATGCCGGGTAGTGTGCTGATAAATGACTGAACCCTGATTTTTCAGAAGAGAAAGGCTGTCAGCAACTCCAGCGCCAAGGCCTGTCGCAGTTTCGGCCATACCGACAACGAAGGTGTCTTGCCCAGAACCACAAAGTTTAGATAACTCTTGGTATAAGCATCTCATGGTGGAAGGTTTCACTGGGATGTGCTTGCCAAGAACCTTGCTAACAAAAAGGTAACCTCTTTTCTGGTTCTCTCTGCTAGCAAAACCGAGCAGCTCGTGCAGGCGATCTTCACCCTTGTAAATCTGCAGGGTTAACGTGCCTGCAGAAATATTTACTTCCATAAGAATACCAAAACCAAAAATGCGAAACAGGGTTAGCAGGAGCCCCAAGGCCCGACTGAGAAAATATAAGAAAGTTTTTTATAAAAACCGACGTTACACGAACCTATCTCATGTATTTTATTGATGGGACGCCACGATTAATTTTCTTTGATGTCTCAAATTCAGGAAAATTTATTTAAGGTTCATTTCCAAAAAATGAGTCTTCTGCTGATCGTTAGTGGTAAATGCGTAGATCGCTAGTGATATCCAAATGCATTACGCATTTATTAATATTTGAGTGAGCAATCCTTCGTCCTAACATCATGAAGATATCAATTCCTCATCACTAGTTACATGATTCTTCTTTCACTACACGCGAAAAAGGAGTGTGATGGAAATTTTGAACAAAGCCAATAAGACTAATCTCTTAATGTTCAGGCAGAGGGTACCACTTTTTCAGTACCCAATGCCTGAATGCGAGATATTACATGATTAGGGGTTCTTATCATTCACATGAATAAGAACATTAACCAATATTAACGCCATAATTTTTCGCCATTGCGCTCAGGCCACCCTCATAACCCTGACCTACAGCGCGGAATTTCCACTCAGTATTGTGGCGATACAGCTCACCAAAAATCATGGCTGTTTCGATGCTGTAGTCTTCAGAAAGGTCATAACGGCACACTTCTTGGTTATTTGCTTCATTCACAACACGAATAAACGCATTGGAAACTTGACCAAAGTTAAGACTGTTAGCCTCAGCGTCATGAATGGTGACCGTCACAGCGATTCTGTCAATTTCTGCTGGAACCAGCGACAAGTCCACTTTTACAGACTCATCATCGCCTTCACCGGCACCAGTTCTGTTATCTCCTGTGTGCTCAACAGAACCACACTGTGATTTCAGCTGGTTGTAAAAAATGAAGTCGTGGTCGCCACGAACCTTGCCGTCAGCTTTCACCAGGAAGATACTTGCATCCAGGTCAAACTCTTTACCGTCTGTTGAGCGTTCATCCCAGCCTAAGCCAATCAAGACATTTTTAATGCCTGGAGCTTCCTTGCTGAGAGAGATATTTCCACCTTTGGAAAGAGATACTGCCATGATAATACATCCTTCATTAGCATTTCTGCGCTACAAACAGTGCAGAGGTTGATTAACAAGAGGCGACCCTACTTAACAGCGAGAGTCTTAATAACTAACCTAAAAAGAGATTCAGGAGCCTAAACCATAAGTTCCAAGAAATGCAGATAGGCCACCGGCGAAGCCATCGCCCTTGGCAGCAAAACGCCAGGAGTCATCCTTTTTGTATAGCTCGCCAAAAATTAGAGATGTTTCGGCGCTGTAATCTTCTGTCAGGTCATAACGGGCAATTTCTTCCCCAGTATCTTGATTGACAACCCGTACAAAAGCATTGTCAACCAAACCAAAATTTTGATTTCGCTCATCGCCTTCGTGGATGGTCACTGCGACCAGCATCTTGCTAACATTGTCAGGTACTTTTTGCAGGTCTACAGTAAGAACTTCATCATCGCCTTCGCCTGCTCCGGTTCTGTTATCACCTAAATGTTTAACTGAACCACAGCTACTAGTATCGGTGTTATAGAAAATGAAGCCACCTTCGCCAATAGCTTTATCATCTTGATTAAGCATCAAGATTGAAGCATCCAGATCGAAGTCGCTTCCATCTGTTTTCCGAAGATCCCAACCAAGTCCGAGGTGGATATTGGATAAACCTGGAGCTTCTTTTTCCAGGTTGATACGCCCACCTTTTTGCAGATTGATAGCCATACTAATCTCTTACGTACTTACTGGTTTTACCGTCAGTGATCACATAGCCCACATCAGCCATAGACAGCATTTCTCTGTCAAAGGGAAGGTTGCCGTATGCCACTACGGTATCAAAATGAAGTGATCGCGTTGATAACAATTTGCGAACTTCATAAACCTTCTTCTCTCCGGAGCATTCGATTTCACAAAGATTGAACGAAGTACAGGGAGAAGAAAGCCGGGTACCTATAACAAGTTCACAGGGAAGACCCAGGGATTTTATCACTCCCTCTATGTAAGACTGTGGAGAGGCTGTGACCACCCAAATCCTGTGACCCTGTTCATGGTGACGCCACATCCTTCTGCATACTTCAGAATTCAGCGTGAAAGTTATACCAAAAGCCTGGCCGAAATTGTATTGACGAGAATCAGTTATCGAAAACAAACATCTGTTGTATACCTGATTCTTGACCGCTTGCCTCAGCTGCCCCCAGCCAGATGGATGAGCTAACACCCCTAAGGCTAAAGGCCATAAGAAACGTCGCCCAGAAGCCGCGTAGAGCAGTTTTTGGATTGAGTTCTCTTTGATGATGGTTTCATCAAAGTCAAAGAGAACCAACGTTTTACTCATATAAGTACATAACCTAGTTAAGGTCAAATTCTGCAGGATCAAGTCCCAGTTCACGGGCAACTACCGAGGCAACACGTTTTTCATCAGCATCAAAATCGCCATCGGCTGCACCTATTGCGATGACCATTCTCATCACGAGCCGAGCCTGATCTTCTTTCCCTTTGATCTTGCCAATCGCATCAAGGGCTTTTGCTTCACCTATGTCTGCGTCAAGTTCTAAAGTTTCGAGATAGTCTTTCCAGACTTTCACAACTTCGGAAGTGTCGTATACCGATAAAGCTTCATTACTCTGAATAAAGCGCATCATCTTTGATTTTTCACTGGCGTCGATATCACCATCCGCCATGATAACTAAAGCACTGCCACCAAGAGCGGCATGGAGAAAATCCTTAGACTTGTACTTTAGAACATCAGTTTTGAGCTCTGATACTTTAGCCTTTGCCTGATCAAACAAACCTTTGAGCACTGGACACTTCCTCTTCTTCGAATTTTTCAGACACTACCGGGTTCAGATATACACGAAAACCCGGTAGAGCACGGCATACTACAAAGTAAATCCACCCATTTGGCTAGCCCAGATTAGAAAACCAACCCAGATAGCAAAAAGTACAGCCAAGCCAGAAGCTGTATAGCCAGTGACTTTTTTAGGAATGTAAAACATTAGTAATACTGCAAGGGTGATCACAACCAATAACACACGAAGAGCTGCAATATCGGTTCCCTCAGGCATAGGCACAGTGCCGTAGATTAGACCATAGACCAACAGCGGTAATCCAAGTGCAACAGTGATGTCAAAGGTGTTACTACCGAAGGCGTTAGAAACTGCATCATCATACTGACCTTTCACCGCATCTTTGATGCTCAGGAAAGTATCTGGCACAGATGTGGCCGCTGCTGCAAACACCAAGGCTGATAAATACACAGGAATATTTAGACCGTCAGCAATCCCCACCACAGAAATACTAAGGAAGTGGCACGAAATTGCAATGATAACGGTAGCGCAGAACAGGTTAACCCATGCGGAGAATTTACTCAGAGGCTTATCACTGAAGAGAACCTTGTTAAAGTCAAACGTGATCAAAGCAGTCAGAATATTGCTACTTTCGAGGGACTCAAACTCATAATCATCCTCACCATCATGACTTCCGCTTTTCAGCATGTGGACAAGGTAGCCAAGATAAACAACGATCAATGCAAGACCCATCCACCAATGGAAAAGCTCAAACTTGATCAACATGAAGATTAAAACCCCTTCACCAAACAACAGCCAGAAGCCATCTCTTTTCAATGCAGTTTTACTGATGGTGAAAGATGTGACAGATTTGCCTCTAACGCCATAGAACCTAACGGCAAGAATGCACGCCAATGGTATTACGATAGCGTTGAAAACCGCGCTACCAACGGTTACCGAAATACCCGCTGCAAAACCTGCTTCATCATGGAGGAAGAAAAGTAATGAGAAAGTGGTCAACATTTCTGGTAAAGAAGAACCAACAGCATTGATGAGACCGCCCTTAACGCCCTCACTCATGTTGCGACCTAAATAAACAGCACTTTGTTCAAAGGTATCGCACGCATATTTGATAACCACTGATACAAAGGCAAGTATTGCAAAATTGCCTAAAAGTCCCATGAGAACCTCGAAATATTAATTACAGCGTGCCTTATACTCCCATGTTCTTGTGCAATCAATCTGTCGTTTATACCGGTAAGGAGATGTCGTACAAGGACATAACAATCTACCTACCGTATCAGTAAGGACTCCCTACAAAACAGGAAAGATGAATGCAAAGCGGATAATTACGCATTAAGCACAACCAATATCTCACTTATCATACGACCTAAATCATCTTTGGACTCGTCCACGCTAAGGTGAAGTAAAAATTTTCAGCGTTGTATAACCCGTATCATTCATGACATAGATCAATGGCAAATGCTTTGTATCTACTCTATGTTTCACCGCTATTTTTGCCCATTGCTATGAAGTAAAAAGCCTCCAGTCAGAAATCGCTAGCGGCTATGAATTATCCAAATGTTACATTGTGGCTATATGGCAAAGACCACGTTTTATTTTGATGAGCCCTAAATGAAAAAATCGTTATCACTCCTCTCTCTGGCAGCGATATTAATCACCACTAACATTCAAGCCAACGTCATCGCTGTAGTGAACGCTGTAAGCGTTGTCACTGGCGTATCCGATATGATTACGCCTGAGCAGAAAGAGCAGGCGGCTAAATTCATACAGCAGCAGTTAACAGATCACTGGAATCCTACCGCGGAAGGCCTGACTGAAATCCAGGAAGAGAGAGCAGAAGCTGAGACTTTGCCGGAAGATGCATTTTTTGGCCAAACAAAACAAGAAGCGCTTGATGAAATTGATCTTCTATATCAACAGCTTTTTCAGAATTTGCTTGACGAAGATATCAATGAATACCGTCATGACTTACAGCAGTACGATGCTGAAATACAACAGTATGAAGCCGATATTTCAGAGCTTCATGCAGGGCTGTCGTTTGTCTTTTCTGAAGATGAAATCAATGCCATCAAAGCAAAAGTTAAGAAAAAAGAAGCTCGACTTTTTTCAGTGGAACAAAAGCGCGCGAGCATGTTCCAGAAAATTGCCAATCAGCTAGCCTTACACAGTGTGTATTTGAGTAATGAACAGCTCGAATCTGCATTAGGACAAGCCAACAGTGATGACCTGATTGCATCAATGACGGTGTTCCCTGTCATGAAGGAAATGGTTCGTCAGTTAGCACAAGCTTCACAGAGCGCCAAAGGCAATCTGGATGTGGCCAAACGCTATTACGGATTATTTTCCGAACTGATTTCTTTGCAGCTCTTCATCTACGATCAGTTCGAAGATCGTCTGACCTACGATTACATTCCGAAACTGCAGCAAAATCGTTTCAAATCAGAACGGCTCATTCTTGAAACTCGACAACTGATTTCAAGTGCTGATACAGGGACGAAGCACATCTATGAGGCAAACCTGAAAGCACAGGCTATCAACTTACAAGCCATAGACCTGTACAGCAAGGTTCTTAAAAAGGATCGAGAAAAATTCCAAAAAGCCAAGAAGATGGTTTTAAATCAAAAGATGGCTGCGGACAATACTCTTGCTACCGTAAGCAATAGCCTCGCTATCAGCAGCCTGATTCAGACATCCACAGCCATGTTCGACAATGTTCTGGCGCTGACGACACCAGAACCGATTATTTTTGATAACAGCGCTCTGGAACAGCAATTTAACGATCTTACCATTCGTTTAAACAGCAATTAATTTCACAACCGGTGGCTGACTCATCAGCCACCCGATCATGGCAATACATAGATGTTAATGTTCAGATTATTATCCGTAGCATTTTTTATGCTGACCCTCTCTGGTTGCGCTTCGAAGGCAATGCAGGATTACAATACAGCAGGGACTGAAAAGCGTGAAGCTTGTGCTCTGGTGGAAGAACACAAGCAGTGTGGTGCGAAACCTGTTAGCCGAGCCCACAAACCAAAATCACCACAAAAGCTACAGGATAAAAAGATTAATGCCTGCCACTGGCAAGTAGAGAGTAAGTGGCGAGCTGAGCTTGACAAAGACCTTGAGATTGAAGCGCTTGGGGTTCCGGATTACAACAACGTAAATAGCCGTAAGCAGACCTTCAAAAAGGACTGGAAGAATGCTGCCGTCCAGAAATGCGGTAAGTTCAAAGATGATATGGTGAATAATAACAGTGCCGACTGGGTCAAATACCGCAGGGAGCTACAAACCTTCCAGGCCAATAATCGCCGTTACCAGCAGTGTAATGCAGAACTGAATCGAAAGATCAAACAGTGTGATGTTGCGACTGAGAGTGAAAATGCAGCTGAAGTTAAAGTACCTGCCAAGGACAAGCTTGTATATCATGCTTCGCTGTTGCCTGTGTATGCAATCCTTCTGCCTGTAGTCATTGTTATGGCAATATTTAACTGATCTTCTTCAGCGTAGCTAGGGGATTATATACTATCCCCAAAGGGGAGGCTGGTTATTTAAATTGCCCCCCTTTTTTTGCTCATTCACTATTTATTTCTTCGGATATGCATCCGTCTTTGACCTTCAATTAAGTTTCTATAGTTGGAAACATAAGTCAGAGGAAAATACTCAATGCGCGAAACTATGATTTAAGGAACGCCAGTGAACAGTTACTTCCCATTAAGTTCAATAATATTCTCTTTCCGGTCAGCATTTGACTGGAAAGAGAAGTAGGGCATATTTTAAACTTGTATGAAAAATACTTGCCACTGATCAACTGAGGATTGGATTAGCGGGGATACCACACTTTATAAATCCCACTTTACTATTTCTGCACAACTCTTTTAAAAATTGAATAAGATTTTCTAAATCAACCGTTGGTTTGGAAGCCTAGTTGACAGTACCCTCCCGGTGAACAGAAAGGTAATACCCTGTATCACTTAGCACCCAACTCCTTCAGGAGTTTATCAATGTTTTTATTCTTTTTGTAAAAGTGACAGTAACCGCCATCAACAGTAGGACCAGAAACGGGTTGGATTTTTTTGGCTTCCAGCAGTTTTCTTAATTTTTCACTGACAACTCCCGTTTTTCGGCTGAGAGTTCGAAGCAAGTAAAAGTTTTCATTAAATGCTTTCACCTCAGATTTTTTACACGCGACAACAGGGCGGGTTCTACCGGGGAGACTGACCTTTTCCATGGGTAAATGGCCACTTTTCAACAACCCGTAAACAAGATCTTTTTTACAGCCAAGGTATTTTTCTATCTCCGGTGGCTGCCAATAGTCATTATTTGATTTCAGCTCTGGCCGAAGAGCTTTGATTTCCTCAGCTGAAAACTGGAGTGCATTTAACGTGATCGCTTTACTCTCGCTGGCAGGTCGTAATTTACCTGCAGAAATGGCCTGAACGATCTCAGCCAACCCCATTTGGTAGTATGAAAGTTGTTCTAAAGCCTGTTTTAGATCCATATCATGAGTACGCTTTGCACCTTTGTATAAACAATACTTGGCTATCTGCTGATGAAAGGCTTCTATAGATTCTGGCTCAAAGTACCAGTCTCTTGATTGATCAATGGTTGGACCACGCAATGGAGTAATAACATCTTTACGAACCATGGCTCGGAGTTGATACACCGAGATACCCATAATGTCTGCGGACTGTCTGATGGTCAGTAACTTACTGATAAAATCCTTTAGATCAGCCACTTGCTCTCGGGAAATCAGTTTGACGTCCTTATAGGCGGTTTCTAACGGTATATTAAGCCTTTCACAGAACTTTCGAAGCTGCTCAGGACGTATCTTCAACTCTTTAGCTGCGGTGCTGACGGGAATATTTTTTGCATGAATTCGAGCAAGGCGTAGCTCATCGAGGGTTTTTCGCGCAGCTACCTCTCTGAAGTTGCAATAGGCCTCCCATAAAGGCCTATATATGGCCTTTTCATTATTGGCGCGAAGAAAATAAAAGATCCCCCCCACTTCTTTGCTTATACCTTCTTTCATTCCCTGACTCCTACGATTCTGCCGGCTCTCAGCCATAAACTGATAAAAGTTATGGGGCCAGTTATCCAGATGCTTCATAGCATTAGTGTAATGTTCATGTAGCCGATAGTTTGGAGCGGTTTTCAAAGAAAGAAATTTCCCATCTTTGCTCTGGTCACCCAATAGATGATAATCAAAAAATGCAATAGAGCTGACCAGGCTGAGAACCTCCGCCAGGCTATGATTTTTCAATACGTTTGGAATCATTCGGTGGTTTATTTTATCTATCATACAGAGCTGATGGATAAGTCTGGATAAGCGGTATTGTTTTTCAGACAATTTATCACTCGTATAAGAGCGAAAGTCGCAATTGCACTTATGACACTGATGTACAGCCGGTCGATTCCAACGAAGACGGGTATTGCATTCAGGACAATAATCAAAAAGACTCATGTGATGCACAGGGCAAACAGTCAGTGCCGGAATATCCCATACAGCGAGAGCTATATTGTTGGACTCAAGACACTCAGGACAGACTCGTGGGTAATCCAGCCTCAAATGCTCATTACTAATTAGATGGCCATGAATACTCGACTGTTTTTGGTCATCAAGCCCGTACCGTAAAGCTTCCAACTCTCCCTTGGAAGTGTTGGTGATCTTTGCCAACTTACTCAAGTTGCTATCACCAAAAACGTACTTGCTGGCAGTATCATAGTTTCTACCAGTCCAAAGGTCTGCCAGCTCTAAAACATACTGGGTTGTATGGTAGCTATTTGCTTGCGATAAACGGAGGATATAGCCTCTCAGGCTTTCAAGCTTGTTGGGTGTTGGTCTTGAGAGTAGCAGCATCCATGCTGACCTTTTTATCTTTCCATGACCTTAAGAATAGAACTACAGAGTTGAGGGGCTGCGTATGCGGCAGTGAGGACATAACGCACTCCCCGTCTAGCACCCCTTGAATTTTCAGCTGCGTATGCGGCAGTGAGGTTCTGGTGACGGATTCTCCGGTTCCAGGTCAAATTTTCAGCTGCGTATGCGGCAGTGAGGATTGCGGGAAGTGCGGTTGGATAAGGGGTGTTATTTTCAGCTGCGTATGCGCCAGTGAGGTAGAACAACTGTAATATAACTTATTGAAACATGGATACTTATCCTCCTACCTGGTGAAAAACCATCATTTATGAACCAAGCAAGGCTACGCAGTAACCCATTGAAATTAAATAACAAAAACAACTCAAGACAAGCCTGTTAAAATATTGGTGAAATCAGAGGCACTACCGCACGATGTTGCTCAAGTGTGCTGAATCCATAGTGATCAAAGGTCTGAGTACCGACTATTCCTTCACTCTCAGCGACTGGTATCATTTGAATGCAGAGTGGCATAATCTGCTCAGTGCTCTTACTATCAAGAAAAAAAAGATGGTAGAAGACGTCTGGCATGTCAGTCTGTTGTTGATCTGTTCTGGGTCGATACTCTCTGGCACTTTGAATTTCACCTCTCTCTATCTGCCTTTTTATTATCCGTTTGATCTTTCCTTGCTGGCGTTTAGGCGTATTGCTGGTGATTTTCTGATTCTTTAAAAAAATCACTTTCTGATGATTGATAGGATCAATGTCTAGTAAATTGTATTTTAACACCCCAGCATCAATCATAACCCTGAAATATTCGTGTTTCATGATTCTATTTAGAACATCCAATGCTCCACAAAAAGCAATTGAACGACCAGGTTCATCGACATTCCATTCAGGAAACAACGTACCAATTTTATTATTGCCATAACGAGCAATTATAGGATGAGCCTCTTGAAGTATATAGCCTAATAAAAACCTTGGATCTGCATCGTCAGGAATAATTTTAAATGACAGATAATTCATAAAATTTCTCATGGATTACTTAAATCGATTGGGCATTCATCTGGCTCACCTTTATTTTTTGTCTTGGAGCTCTCTCGGTTATACACACCGCCTTTAATCAAGTTGGCCATAATGAAGTGAATATTGCCAAGAGTTAGTATCGACTCATCATTAAACATATCACCGTCAAAAGCTCTGAGTGTCTCAATATGCTTTTTGATGTTACTGATCAGAGTATAGAAATCGTTCTTAGTGCCACGCCCTCTTATCGCTGCATGGCTTTCCGGGTCGAGCCCATAAACACTCACTGGAACCTCTTTAGCGACATCATTCCATCGATCAGGCCGTAAACCGGCTCCTATTTTTGTTGGGCGTAACATGGCCTGACGAAAATTACCTAGGTTGTAAGAGACATATTGCCTGGACTTCTGATACCTTCCCTGTCGATGGAGGTATTCTTTTTTAGCTTCAGGTAACTTTTCAATAAATTGCTGGCTTGGGTGCACTTCTTCAAGAATATCTTTCTTTAATTCTGCGATAACTCGAAGACGTAAAAAATTTCGTTTACCCGTCAATGCGCTTTCGATATTTTTGATAAGTGAATCAAGCTGCTGCTTGTCACTACCAATCAGTTCATCAATAGAACATGGAAGATTTGTGAAAACATAAGGTGGCAGGATGCTATCACTGATATTCATAACCCGTAATGTCATGCTTTCAGCATCTTTATTCCTCCAAAAGGGAACAGCTTGAAAAAGAGCATCCATCTGACAGTATGCCTGATATAAATAGCCCCCTTTTTCCCCATAGAGGAGAGCCATCTCCTTTAGCAGGGTAGTCCAATCGGCAACATTACAAGACCCTGGCTTCATGGAATTAGGAGAGTATTTAAGGGGGAACTCAATTATTAACTCACTGGCATCATGTGGTAAATGACAAATATCTTGCCTTACAGGCAACCACTCACCTAAGTCTGTATCTTTAGTTCCATGACAGGCAGTAAAGGTTGTTTGCGCTCCCCGCCCTTTTGCATCATAAACCTCAATCGGAACCTTTTTATTGTCGTACGTTTTTGCAAACATCAGGGCAACAGAAGGCGCCAGAGACTTTTCATAGGTAAGGATCGTTGGAAGTATCATAGCCACCCTCAATAATAAGAGGGCTTAAGCTTGGCACAGGATTCTTTTTCCTGCCGATCGATATGCCCAAAAAATCGGTAATGTGCCAAACACTTCTGGAGACAGATTTTTTATCAACCACAACTCTTGTACACCGATCACAGGTTCTGCATACGCATGATGTGTAAGCCTGCTATTCGGTCGCGTGACAGGCTCTTCCAATAATTTGAAACCAACATTTGAAACCGTGAGTTGGTTCCAGCGAGGGTTCTGTTCCTTGTACTCAAGGAAAGCATCTGCCAGATCCTCTAGTATAGAATCTGACTTACGTACAAACTTTTCTGAGTAATCAAGCACAGCCCAGCGAAGAGAATCTTCGGATTGGAGCTCATTAAGCAAATCTTGCTCTGACTGAAAAATCAAGAAAGATTCTGACATGTAATTTTTTGTGGAAATCTCTTCCGCAGTACTGACCATGCCTGAAGCAAATTTAGCGGGCAGGCAATCTGGCAACTCCTCCTTTAAGCAGTTGAGTTGCTCATAGTCCGCAGAACATTTTAAAATCAAGTCAAACGATAGGTTACAGAATTTACGACTGACAACATCACTCAAAGTTGTTTTCTTTTTACTGTCCCAACGAGCTGGCTCGTGTTTTTTCATACCCTCAATACGCTGAAAATCACGAAGAAGCCAGGCTACTTCGATGTTATCAATTTCGACCTTAGTTTGAATTTGAATATTTCTGCATAACTTATCAACATAACCAACAAGAGCAGTGATTCCGGGGAGGCCTGTTGTGTATGCCGAACTATCTGCATGAGCATCTATAACCGTCAGCCTGGGGATGACTATGAAAACAATGGCATTGGCAGCTGTTTTAATTGGCTCATTAGTATCTTCTTTCTCCCCTTCATGACCATCAGTGACAATTTCCGGCTTTGAGGACTCAATATTACCTCTGAATACAGGTTGTAGATGACGCCGAACACTTTCGCTAATATAACGGGTAAGCGTAGGGTGATAAGCAATTTGTTTGTAGTGAGTCCCTGAGATAAATTTCTGAATAGAATTATTAGCCTGAGTCCATACCTGATTCATTATCGCCTCAGAAAGCTTCTGCTCGATTACATAACTTCTTTGAACTAAGTTTAGCCCGTCGACCTTATCTTCATGCAGAACTCCAAGCTGAACAGCAAGCCGGAGTTTATCTAGTTTAGAGAACATTTTCTCCACATTGTTCTTGATGATATCGAGAAACGCGGCTTTTTGGGACGACTTTGGAGTGGGGATGTACCGACCTATCGCAAAGTCAGCTTTCTTTCGTAGCTTAAGAAAATAACTAAAGTCCAGATTAGAAGTATCAAAAAGATCCTTGTTGACGTTAACTCTAAGCTCTTTCAGTATGTCTGAAGAAGTGGGTACAATCTCTGATTCCAAGATTATATCCGGTGCCAGCACTCCAATACTTCCACCTGTAGATATCGCTAAAGCACCAATATTTTCCGGCCTGGTCGGATAATGAAAAGACCGACCCACTGTGTGAGCATTTTCGCTATGACAAAAGGTGTGTATAGCCGCTTGAACCTTTGAGGCAGATATTGGCGAAACCGAAATATATTCTGTATTCTTGTTTACATCAGTATATGGAATAAGCACTTGAACCTGATAGGGGGGCACAGAGTTTGGAAAAGCACTATCTTGATGAGCTAGGCAAGAGGTTTTGATAAGTTCTCGATGCTTACTTGTTAGCCCTAGCCCTGTAAGCATCTCCACAAGCTCCGATGACTCTTTGAGGAATTCATGATACAGCGTTGTATTATCTCCTTTATATATAAACTCAGTGCAAAGGAAATATCGCTTTGATATGTATCCGGCGTTACCTGCCCAATCGTATTGATGATGGTAGCTAACTGAGTCACCATAAATATAAGAGGAATCAGTTCCAGAGTTTACTGACAATGAAAAAACCCTTCCTCGGACTTTAGCATCATAAATTTTAGGATTATGAGTCAGAAAACCTTTTAAGGATTGACAAGCATCAATAATGAACAGCTTGCTTTTAAGTAATGATCTAGCTGTCTGTAATGGCGTTCCTGAAAGACTTGACTTAGATTTATTGGACTGATTTATAATTTGGGCAAAGAAACTGTTTACCTTTCCTGTAATATCTGAAGGAACAGAGAGCATAGAGGTAGAAAATTCCAAAGTTGACCTCGACTCGATATTGTATCCAATATCTAATTCTATGAATCATTAATGCTAAAATATAGCAGAATCTGTTTCGCTCAAAAGATCAAATACCTCGCCCAATGGATAACTGCCCACATAAGCTTTTAAGGTCTTTCGTTTTGCACACAACTTTCCTTTAGAAGTCAGCTTGGCTACTCGATCCGTTGATACACCTAACAATAATGCCACTTCATCTTTAGTCAACAGCAGATTTGAGACAGAGTTTTTATTTTCATTTTTTTTATCCAACAACAACCTCTGACGGAAGAAAGCATATGTCTCCTTCTTAATCAAATCATCCTTATCTAAATTATTAGGTAGACGCTTAATATTATTTAATAAGCTACCAAAAATGGACTTAAACTCTGATTCATTAGATGGTTTAATAAGATAACGAAGACCCTTGTCAGCATTCTCAGATAGCAACGCTATATAGCTACGAGGCCACCTTCTAATGAAATCTAAAAATGCATAAAATTTTTTTGACAAGTGTGTAAGCTTACCCAAATATTGAAAATAAAAAACGGCCATTCCAAAAATTGTATAAATGTTATCTGAAGGTAATGAACTTAATTCTGCTCGAATACTATTCTCAGTCATGCTGCTATAAATTAGGTCTACCAGCGATAGAAGTACCTCATCATGATTTTTGTTAAGATAGGAAGATGGCTCCTGGATAAAACTATAACCACAAGGACAGCACAATATCAACTCATGATTCAAATATGAAATAGTAGTCTGACAACGAGGGCAAGACTTCAATAAATCTATTTTATGCTTTGAACAACATTGAACTAAAGCTATATGCCAATACTGTCTAATATAAGGAGAATCAACTAAACATAATGGGCATATAGGTACTGACTCACTCCTGAATAGGCAAGCAGGAACCTCGACCCCTTTATAAATATATTTTGACAATTCAAGATTTTCAGAAGGTACAGATTCTACTAAATTGTTGAATAATCTTGCTTTATCCTGCCTCGTAGAAGAACTGATTAACTCAAAAAAAGATATCCTATCTTTATTCTTAAAACAACCATGATTGAGATTAACAAGTTTAAGAGGTGGTGTATATTTATCAAAATCCTTATAAGATTGAAAGCCTGTAAAATAAATATTTACAAACTGTCTAACCGTATAACCGTTGGCTCCTGAAAGACGGATAATATAGCTTTCAATTGATTCATCATCCTGTATATAAGGTCTTGATAATAGCACGATCAAAACTCCAAGAACTAAATAAAACCTTTTGATTTTCCAGTTTTAAAAACCACATCTAATAAACCATTGTTTTTTCCTTCAAGAACCGCATGACTACATTTTGATTCCACCCACGTCGTATAAGTTGTACTCTCAGTAAAGGGAATATCTTTCAGCGACGTCGCTTTAAATGGATTTTTCTTTTGCTTTCCAAAGACATCCTCAAAGCCATTTTCAAAACAGGAGACGTCCACAATTTTATTATCACCCCTTGAACAACCGATACCACAAGCACATGAGATTATCTTCATTAGTAATCGCGGAATACCGTTAGATGCAGCAAAAAGTCTTAAGTAGATCTCTGGATCTTCGAGATCTATTTCCAAGCCAAGATTCTTTATTTTATTACCAACATTGCTTAAAAAAATCTTGTAAAAATCAAGTTCATCTTTTTGAGATATGCCATAAGGAAAAAGATATGACTTTTTGGTAACCAGTGTATCCAACTGAGGATTTGACTGAAGGATTTTTATGCTACTGTACATTCCGACTGCAATTAACGGTATTTTTGGGCATTCCTTCGGATTGTCTTTGGGTGGCTTAATTATATCTTTAATCCAATCTGCTGTTTTACCTAAAACCCGACTACTGTTGCTCTGAACAATATGGCTAAACTCATCAATAATGATAACCTTTACACCACATAGACACAATAATGTCAAAATGCGGTCCGTCTGCTGCAATAAACTTCCTTTATCCGGATTTGGATCACCAAGAGCCTTTAACATTTCGGTTGCAGCATCTTTTTTAGTTGAATTTGATCTTAACGTTACGACTAAGACTTCTTTCTTATCCTGTTCCCCCTTATCATTTTTCTCAGTAACCGGCGGGTATTTTGAGGAGAAATAGTTAATCAATAATGTCTTTCCATATCCACTTCCCGCCATAATCATCATTGAAATTGGCTCCATCTTTGTATCAAAACTTTTTTTACATTTGATCATATCATTAATAACATCAACAATTCTTGAAGTGGGTATGAAGCAATTGTAATAAATTTCTTTTTCTATATTCATCATATTACTACCACTCTATGTCATCATCAGTCCACTTTTCGTAACTGGTGTTTTTTTTACTTTCTTCTGTACCCTTGGAGTCAGAGATAATTGAATCACATGCAGTACTTTCAACACTAACATCTGACACCGAACTGATTTGATTTTCTTCTAATCTTGGTATCGAATCTCTTTGATTTTCACCTGCATCCGCAATAGAGTTAGTCATTCCCTGTCGCAATTGCGCACCTCTTTTTGAAGCTAATTTACTCGGCTTATTTTCTAACAAGTCATTGATCATATCTCTTAATTGAATCTTCCCATCCATCAGAACCTTTATATCCTCCTCACTTCGTCTCATATCCTCTTTTACATACTTTTTAATAATTCCATGTTGATATAAAGTAAGTTTATTTGCATATTCACTATCAACAGCATTAAGCCTAATAAAGCGCTTCTCAAACTTATCAAAAAAATGTATAAATCCTAGATCAGATGGATCGAACTTAACCTTGACGGTCTCATTATTACCATGAGATGCTCTAAATTTAGTTAAATCAATACCATCATACTTCAGGTTATTTATCTCTATTCCTTTGTCTCGTGCTTTTCTACTGCCTGTTTTTCCAAAAATAATATCCAAGTTAGATTTTTCAATAAAATCCTGAGGATGATCCTTTATGTTTTTTTCCCAGAGTTTATGGGGAATTATTTTTTTACCATGCTCTACTCTTACTTCATTATATGGATAAACATCGTATAGCCACTTGTATAAAATATTTTTGAAATCAGACAGTCTTATCAACGATTGCTTTTTAGGGTCATACTTTGCACGCTCTAGTATATTGCTGAAGGTTTTCCCTTTAATCTTATCAAGTAGCATTACGTTCTGCTTCCTAAAAAAACCTTCTATGGCTCCTTTCTGCCAAGATTTTGTAACCTGAACATGATGTAGAATCATACCGATTTCCAGTGCTGCATCATCTAGATCATTCGATATAAAGTCTGCTCCATTATCCGTTCTAAGACTTTCAAGAATGCCTGAATAATTGGTTGTATTTTTAATATCAGGATACATTTCGTAGAAATTGCTCTTTGGTAGTATTGACATTTTTAGGGCATTAGCGATTGTAATAAAGCTACCATTTTCATAGGTTATCTCAGAGCCTAAAGGTATTCGAGAATACAATTCCATTATATTAGTCATCCATGGTCGCCCAAGAGGCATGAGTAAATCATCATCTATCACATAGTAGTCGAGTAATGTATGATCAGTTTCACCTATCTCCAATATCCTTTCGGGTCGATAATTATGCTTAGATGTACGCACATCTCTAGCCGCTTCTCGCTTTCCTTCTCTTTTCTCTAATTTGGTTAAATAATCAAGATTTTCTATTGCTTTCTGTACTTGAAATCGGCTTGGACATTTAATTATCATACTTTCATTATCTTTGTTCTCCCGATTATGTATCTCCACAAGAACTCCGAGTTCACTATGCGTTTGAGCCACTGTTCCTTTTTCCGGCTGAAGGTATACATTATCTATTGCCTTTTCAATCAGCTCTTTTTGGCATTTATTTAAATTTGACTTTCTGCCAGAATTAGAAAACCCATTAATTAATGATCGTATAGATCCATTTGCTGCATTGTAGTCGCTTTTCCATCTCATTAGAGTTCTTAATGATGGAGGATATGGATCTTTCAGCTCAGCCGCAATTTCAACAATTATTTTCGAATAATCTAAATCAGTCTCGGATTTTCTTAGCGCATCTTTCTTGTCAAGAAATTTTTTTATATACTCTTCCTTTCGCACCGCTACCTTTTTTTGCTCTTCACTGAGCGTTGATACTGGCGTTTTTAATTTGTTTTTTACTGAATTAGCCATTCGTCCTGAGACAAGCTTTATTTCATTTTTAATCCAGCACTTATTGAATTCATCTTTAGATATATGAATTTCTTCCTCATCATACCGATCCATCACGATCATCTCGGAATCACCCACGGAGACAATACTATAAACCCTATTCCTGAATCGGTACTCCATTCCAGGCTCTATCGAAGCTCTCATTCCAGACACCTACCATTACAGACTGATTTAATTTATATCTATCAATATCAAACCCAATGATTTTATTTGCTATACATTGATAGATATTTTGAAAAGCGTCCCTTTCCTCAACATCCAATTGATTTCTTAATTTAGCAATCAGATCGCCGAAAGATATGCCTTCATTACTTTCAAAGACCAACCTCTCAATAAACTCTCGTATTTTTCTTTCTGGTAAGCTACCGACAAACCTTCGAAGTTTCTTAAAATTAATTAAACGATTTCCTTTCTCAATATAATCACCTGTTACCAAATAAAAATTAAAGCCCATATCATAAAACACCTTCTCAACCTCATAGAATTTATCTTCTTCCTCCTCACTTTTTTCATAATCCTTAGGTTTTATTTCATAGAAGGCAGGTTTCGATAAATATAAGTCAACAAAAAAATCGGCAGTATAATCATGACCACATTGATATAAGTCATATATAATAGTTTTTGGTTGAGAAATATATCCCTTAACACGGCTGTCAAACTCAAGAAACTCGCAAAAATTACATTCATTTGGAGATTCAGTGATTACATGTGCTTCCATTTTCCTGCTTGGATATTTATAGCGATGCCTTCCCGGAGTCAGCTTCCTTGATCCTACATACTGACTAAGAAGTGGTGTCATTAATTTGAGCTCCTATAAACAGATTCAAAACATCTGTATCTATTTATAGAAGCTAAACATCTATTGTGCCAATCTTTCCTTGAATTTTATGTCATACTATAATTTAAAAATGACAATCTTTACTTAAAAAACCAACGTTAAATAATCTCAACCAGATTGCCACGGGCTTCAAGCCACGTCTTACGATCACCACTACGCTTCTTCGCCAGCAACATATCCATTCGCTGGGTGGTTTCCACTTCATCATCCAGCGTCAACTGAACCAAACGACGAGTGTCTGCAGACATAGTGGTTTCACGTAACTGAAGCGGGTTCATTTCACCCAGCCCCTTAAAGCGCTGTACGTTGACCTTGCCTCTCTTCTTTTCTGCCCGCAGCCGCTCGAGAATACCCTCTTTCTCAGCTTCGTCGAGCGCGTAGAAAACTTCCTTCGCTATATCAATTCGATAAAGCGGTGGCATAGCCACGTAGATATGTCCTTTTTCCACCAGCGGGCGGAAGTGTTGGACAAAAAGGGCACAAAGCAGTGTGGCAATGTGCAAGCCATCAGAGTCCGCATCGGCCAGAATACAGATTTTGCCGTAACGTAAGCCATTCAAATCATCAGAAGCAGGGTCTACGCCCAATGCAACAGAAATGTCGTGTATTTCCTGGGAAGCCAGAACTTCAGAAGAATCCACTTCCCAGCTGTTCAGGATTTTACCGCGCAAAGGCATGATGGCCTGATGCTCACGATCGCGCGCCTGTTTTGCCGAGCCACCAGCGGAGTCACCTTCCACCAGAAACAGTTCAGTTCTGGCCAGATCCTGACTCGAGCAGTCTGCCAGTTTACCGGGAAGCGCCGGACCTTGGGTTACCTTTTTACGAGCCACTTTTTTGGCTTTACGCATGCGTTTCTGAGCATTGTTAATGCACAACTCAGCCAGCAGCTCACCTTGCGCTGTGTGCTGGTTCAACCAGAGGCTAAACGCATCTTTCGCCACACCGGATACAAAACCGGCACACTCTCTGGAAGACAGCCGCTCTTTCGTCTGACCCGAGAATTGTGGGTCAGCCAGCTTGGCCGAGAGCACGTAGGCGCAGTTTTCCCAGAGATCATCCGGGCCAAGCTTGACACCACGTGGCAGCAGGTTACGGAATTCACAGAATTCCCGAATGGCTTCCAACAAACCGGTTCTTAAGCCATTGACGTGCGTTCCGCCCATGGGGGTTGGGATAAGGTTTACGTAGCTTTCGGTGAGCAGTTCACCCCCTTCTGGCAACCATTGCACCGCCCAGTCTACCGCCTCGCTTTCCCCTTTCAGAGTGCCGGTAAACGGTTCGGAAGGCAGCACACTGTAACCATGGGTAGAACTTTTAAGATAATCGTTCAGACCATCTTCGTAGTACCACTCAGTCACATCGCCGGAAATCTGGTCATCAAACTCCACCTTAAGGCCAGGGCAAAGTACTGCTTTGGCACGAAGGATATGCATTAATCGGGGAACGGAGAATCGAGGAGAATCAAAGTAGCTGGCATCGGGCCAGAAGCGAACGGTGGTACCGGTGTTGCGACGACCGCAGGTGCCGGTTTCACGCAGCTCTTCATCTTTGTAGCCATCTTTGAAACTCATGGCGGAGATAACACCACCACGACGCACCGTCACTTCCAGTCGGGTGGATAATGCGTTCACTACGGAAACACCCACACCGTGGAGACCACCGGAGAACTGGTAGTTTTTGTTGGAAAACTTACCACCGGCGTGAAGACGGGTCAGAATCAATTCAATGCCCGAGATGCCGTGTTCAGGATGAATATCCGTCGGCATACCCCGACCATCGTCCACCACTTCGAGGGACTGATCTTTGTGAAGAGTGACCTTTACCTGAGAGGCAAACCCTGCCAGAGCTTCATCCACACTGTTGTCGATGATTTCCTGGGCGAGATGATTCGGCCGAGTGGTATCGGTGTACATACCGGGGCGTTTACGCACCGGGTCGAGGCCACTGAGGACTTCAATCGCCTCGGCATTGTAATCGTTTTTAACCATGAGTCCTTGCTGACAGGGTCATATTTGAAAGATGGAAACAGGATGGAAATAGAGAGTGTAACGAAAGCCGGGGGATTTGTTCAAACGGATGTCAGAAATTCAAAGATCTCTGGCAACATTTTTTCAAAATCATCAAACCCATGACTTCCGCCTTCCTGAACTATAGCTCGACATAGCTGGTATTTATGAACGGCCTGCCGGTAATCCAGAGTTTCATCTCCAGTCTGAGCCAGAAGCAGCATGTCGTGTGGAGCTGGCAGTTTATTTACTTCCAACTGCACCAGTTGCTCAACATAGCCTTCAGTCATCACCCATTCCTCACCGGTATGAAAGTTTTTCTGCGGCCCCAAATAGTCGTCGAAGCGCTCATGAGGCACGACTGCCGGATTTACCAAAACGAGCCTGAGCTTCTGCTCATGCCCTTGTTCAATTAACCAACTCTGTAACCAAGTACCCAGAAAGCCACCAAGCGAGCTGCCAATAATGTAGATATCACGCTGATTAATCGATGGCGACACACAATTCTGCAAACACTGGACAATATCGGATGGAAAGATGGGGAGATCGGGTATCCACAATTCCAGATCAAGCGCTGACTTTTTAACGTACTCTGTCGTTTGAATCGCTTTAAGGGATTGTGATGAACTGTTCAAGCCATGAAGATAAACCAATAATGGCTTCATTGTTTGCTCTCCATCATCCGGCTGATCAGATCTTCCGGCGACGCTTCAACGATAAGCTGATCATAGCGCGCTTTATCAATAAACCCTTCGTCCACAGCGTTTTGAAGCCAGGCCAGCAAATGATTGTAATAGCCCCCGGTATTCAATATTGCACAGGTTTTACTGTGGTAACCCACCTGTCTATGAGTCAGCTCCTGAAATAACTCATCCATACTGCCGGTACCACCGGACAGGGTGATAAAACTGTCCGCCAATTCACACATCTTCTGTTTGCGATCACTCATATTGTCCACATGGATCAGCTCGCTAATGCCATTATGAGCTCTTTCCATCTCTACCAGTGCATTGGGAATAACACCAATAACATGACCGCCTTTTGCCATTGCTCTGTCCGCAACAATGCCCATCAACCCAACATTGCCACCACCGTAAACAATAGAAACACCTCGTTCCATCAAAGCATCCACCAGATCTTCAGCCGCTTGACGGTATGTTTCCTGACGTCCTGCCTGTGAACCACAGAAGATGGCTACTGATTTCATGGTTAATTCCATCGTTTTTTATACAAAGTGATTGATCACATTCCTGCTGCTCTCTGATTTAACAGCCCAGAGCAGAGCCTGTATGATACCTCAGAATGGCTAGCTCTAACGACAAAGCGAATTGTCGATCTTCTCCAAAGTAGCAAGGTAGCAAGGTAGCAAGGTAGCATGACTGAATACGTAGCAGCCCAAAGAATAAATCGAGGGCTAAGCCGCATAAACGATATTTTGCTTTACATCGAGACGCATCTGGATGAGCCTTTGACGGTTGAATCGCTGGCGGAAAAAAGCTGCTGGTCCCGGTGGCAGTTTCAACGGGTGTTTCAGCGTGAAATCGGTATGGGCGTGGCTCAATATATTAGAAGCCTGAGGCTGAGCAGAGCTGGACAGCTGCTCTTGACCACTAAACGACGACAGATGGATATTGCCCTTGCCTGTGGATTTGAATCAGAAATCAGCCTTAGCAGCAGCTTTCGTAAAGCGTATGATTGCAGTCCCGGGCAGTACCGAAAAGCCGGAATTTTTCGTAACCTTCACCAACCCATCGTGTCATTGAGCGACAAAACCGTTCAGGAAACGTCACTGCCGCCGTCTTTATTTCAGGTTCGTATCGAAACTCTTCCAGCAAGGCGTCTTCAGGGCATTAAAGGACACTTTGATGGCATCTTCTCCAAGCACCCCAATCATATGGAGGCCATTCCTGCCATATGGGCAACATTAATGAAATCGGTATCCGTTGCTGATTTTTTTGCCAGTGAGCACATTGGAGTGATCGACTTCAGTGAGCGATGGACAACAGACAACATTCCTTACTGGGCCTGTCTTAGTAGGGAAGATCACATCATCCATCCAACGCTGGATAGCATTGAGCTCCCCGAGCATACATACGCGGTGCTTCCCTGCTCAAATAACTTAGCTTCCTTTGATAAGATACTGACCTGGTTCCTCTGCTCCTGGTTGCCCGAGTCCAACTATCAAGGGGTTGAACATTATGAGCTGGAACATTATGGACAAGGACTCAGGCAAAACGACACAAACCTACAACTTGAATACTGGATGCCCGTCGTTTACTCAGATGCACCAAATGATTAAGTTTTAAACCGACAGACTCCTTACAATCGCGCCAGCAAATAATAATCATTATCATTTAGGCGCAATTCATGAAATATCCTTTCCCTGCCCAGTACCGCGTTATTGCTCTTGCGATGGCAGCGATGCATAGCGGGCTGCCGATGGCAGACACCGAGACGACACCAGACGGCATTACACAGTTAGAAAAAGTGGTGGTGACGGCGTCTACCTATCGCAATACCGCATCCAAAACTGCACTCCCTCCAGAAAAAACACCTCAGGGCATCTCAACGGTGACCGAGGAACAATTTAAAAACAAAGGAGCCGCCAGTGTCAGCCAGGCTCTTCGCTATACACCAGGCGTTAATACCGAGCTGCGTGGCGGTGGTGCCACCCGGATGGATCAATACACTATTCGTGGATTCACCAATTTCCAGAATTTTTATGATGGCCTGCAAATTCATTACAACAACTCATTCATCCAGCCGCAGATTGATCCTGCAGCCATAGCACAAATAGAAGTTTTCAAAGGACCTACTTCGGTACTTTATGGCGGCATGCCACCGGGTGGTATGGTGAACATAATCGCAAGACAACCGTCGTCCAACAACTACGACAGCATTGAACTGGCCACAGGCAGTCATAACCGTAAGGAAGCAACCTTCCAATCCACCGGTGCTATTGCTGGTAATGATGAGCTGTCTTATACCTTCACCTCTTTGGCTCGTGAAAAAGACAGCCAGATCGATTCCATAAAAGATGAGCGCTATATGGTGGCAGGCGGTGTAGATTGGCAAATCAGTGATCGCACCCTGCTTAACATGAACCTGTATCATCAAAAAGACCCAGAAGCTGGCGTATTTACTGGGGTACCCGCAACAGGTTCTGTACTGCCAAGCGCACATGGATCTTTTGACCGTGATACGTTTATGGGTGATAAGAACTGGAACGATTATGACCGTGACGTCACGCTTCTGGGTTATAAACTCAGCCATACGTTTAACGACAACTGGTCTTTTCTTCAAAATACCCGTTTCATGGATGCCAAGGCTCTTCAGAAACTGATTTATGAAAACCCACAGGCGCCTATCAATCCAGATGGTAGAACCATCTACCGGGTTGCACAGCTGAACGACGAAAAACTACAGTCGTTCACTATTGATAATCAATTGTCCGGGATGATAAACACAGGGTCATTGACTCACAATGTATTGGCCGGGTTTGATTATCAACGTTTGAAAACATATGTGTATAACTCTATTGGCCTCGTTAGCTCTATCGATTTGTTGAATCCAGATAATGATCAAGTCGATCCAAACACACCGCTGATTTACAACCCTTATCAAAAATACGACTTAACGCTGTACCAAAACGGCATCTACCTGCAGGATCAAATTTTGGTTGATCAGTGGGTGATGCTCGCAGGCTTGAGATACGACAACATTCGCAGTGATCAAACCGGGATAACCGAGGTTGTTAAACCACTGTCGAACAAAGTGCGTCAAAACAATCTGTCCGGTCGATTAGGCGTCCTTTATACCATGTCCAACGGTCTCTCACCGTTCGCCAGTTACGCGGAAGGCTTTGAAGCGGTACCGGGCAGTGATCGCAGAGGCAAAGCGTACGAGCCTTCTACCAGCAAGCAATGGGAAGCAGGCATTAAATATGCCCCTGAAACAAGCGACACAGTACTGACATTGTCAACCTTTAGAATCACCAAAGATAATGTGTTGACCAAAGATCCTTCGGGCGGAACCTACGACCAGATTCAAGCAGGTCAGATACAATCCAAAGGCTTCGAGATCGAAGCGACAAGCCAGGTCAACCATCAGTTATTGCTCGATGCCAGCGTGACATTTCAAGATGTGGAATTCACCAAAGACAATGCAGGCCTGACTGGCAAGACGCCATCCTGGGTGCCCGAGAAAAAAGCCACACTTTGGTTGAGCTACTTTGGTGACTCTGGTTTGCTGCGCGGCACTGAAATCGGTGGTGGTGTCCGTTACATTGGTGAAGCCGTTTTAGATGTTGCCACTGCAGATAAAGTCCCGTCTTACAGCCTGGTTGATATGTCGATCAATTCCGATTTGGGTGAGTATTCCCCCGGGCTGGAAGGCACATCACTTAACCTCAGTGTGACCAACCTGTTTAACAAGCGTTATTACAGCTGTTACGACCAGCGCACCTGTTTTATAGGCGCAGAAAGAACGGTAAAAACCTCGGTCAACTATGAGTTCTGAGCAATTCAGTTCTGACCAGTTACAGGAAACCTCAGAGGGCGCATGTCGCACCTCTGAGGTTTATTCGCGACTCTTTGCCGCGGGAAGTGCCCTTAGCCCTCTGCTCTATGGCAGTAAGGGTAACCCTGCGGATGAGCAAATTAGTTATACGACTAAAGATGTTCAAACCGTTAAAGGACTCTACGACAGATTAAAAAACAGTTTTCCTGAGGCGGGTCGTGGTTATTGGGCAGTTCGCAGCTGGGATTTGTTAATCTGGCAACCCGTCATGCTCAGCATCATCGCTGTATACAGCATGGAAGCGATTCCACCACTCAGGCTACTCGGGCAAAGCAGCCATAACGGCATGGTAGCCGGTTATACATTACCGGAAGGCACCTGTTTTACAGGGGAAACCGAACTACTCATCCAAAAAGCTGGTCACGAACTGGCTGATCTCTCGGCATTACTGCTTTCACAGCTTCAACAAGTGTGTTCCTTCAAACCAGTACTTGCGCAGCGCCTGTTGTCAGACCAACTTTTGGCCTCTCTTATCCGTATTCCCTTTTTATACGGCAAAGGCATTACGTTGCCGATTCTAGAAAGCCATGCACCTTTGTGGCTGCAATCAACAGGATTAACCAGCAGGCCACTCCAGTTAACAGACAGTTTTGAATTAAAACGCACAGGTTGTTGCCTGCACTATCTGAGACAGGATGCCGATGTGTGCAGCAACTACCCTAAAAAAGCGCGTCTGCAAAAGTTACAACAAAAAAAGGCCGAACATGTTTGCACTGAATGATATTTCCGTCTCTCACCAGAACCGGCCGGTTCTGGATATTCACGATCTTGCCATTGATAGTCGTCAGTTTACGTTGATTCTTGGTCACAACGGTTCTGGTAAATCCACACTGCTGAACATTCTGTCCCGACAGCAAAAGCCAGATACCGGTTCTGTATCTCTTAATAACAAAGCACTCGCCAAATACCGTGAAAAGGCATTGGCAAGAGAGCTAGCCTATTTACCCCAGCATATTCCTGAGGCTCCGGGGCTGACAGTAAGAGAACTTGTGCGTCTCGGTCGTTTTCCATGGCGGGGTGCACTAGGAAGGTTCACCCCTGCTGATAATGAGGCCATTGATCGAGCCATCGACCAAACCGATATTCGTAACATGGAACATCAGCTGGTGGACCAACTCTCCGGCGGTGAACGTCAGAGAGCATGGATTGCCATGCTATTAGCCCAGGATTCCCCGATCCTAATGCTTGATGAACCCGTTTCAGCTTTGGATATTTCACACCAATACGAATTGATGACGCTGTTAAAAAAACTTCACGACGAACAAAATCGTGGCGTGGTTGTAGTGCTACATGATCTTAACCTTGCACTTCAATTCGCAGAACAGATCATAGCGTTAAAGCACGGCCAGGTTGTTTATCACGATTCGGTGGATGACTTTTCAAGTTCAGTGCGGCTTTCCAGTCTGTTCAATCGCACTATTGAGGTGATTGAACACCATGAGAAAAAGGTCGCTGTCGTATGTTAAAGAAATTTTTACACTACTCAGTGTCAATGACTGCCCTTCTTTGGGTCTCACTGTCGACAGCAGAGGTCACTATTAAAGATGATCGGGGCGTGCACACATTTCCAGACGTACCCACCCGGGTTATCACCCTGATGGGATATGACCGAACAATTGCTGGAGCTGGGAGTAACTCCCATCGCCATGAGCGATAAAACCGGTTATACCGATTGGGTGGGTCAACCCGCTCTTCCTGATTCTGTAGAAGATTTAGGCACCAGGGCAGAACCTAACCTTGAAAAAATGGCCAACCTGAAACCAGACCTCCTTCTGGTCAGTAACGTGGATGAACCCATTATTCAACGGTTGGAAGCCATCGCGCCGGTCGTCACCTTTAAAACCTTCAGCAAAAGTCATAATAATGCCGAACGATCGATAGAAATATTCCGCCGTTTATCGGTGCTTTTTCAACAACAGTCGGTTGCTGAAGTAAAGTTGGCCAGTATGCAACAGAACTTTCATCACTTGAAAGAGCAGTTGCTAGTGGCTTATCAGGATGAACTACCGCAAGTGACCACTGTTCGTTTTGCCAATCCATCGTCAGTCTATATATACGGTGATAACTCAATGAGCCAGTATGCACTTGAGCAACTGGGCATCACGAATGCATTGCCGCAGCCCACATCCAAATGGGGGTTGGTGCAAAAACGGACACTTCTGTTAAGCAAAATACATGACGGTGCAGTTCTTTACTTTGAACCTTTTCCACAGTCGTCCAGGCTCAATCAATCACGCCTCTGGCAAGCCATGCCTTTCGTCAGAAAAGGAAATACAAACGCCATTGCCTCTACCTGGACCTACGGAGGAGCCATGTCACTCAACTATCTGGCCGAAGCAATGACAGCGAGCTTGCTGGCCATCGCCCCCGAAAACAGGAGGGCAGATTAATGCTGGCTCAAAGTAATATGACTGAAATCGCCGACACCGAAGCTGCATCTGGCGGTAATCCTGTGATCAGGGTTCTGGAAAAGCCCTACATCCGCTATCAATTATCATTGGTCATACTCCTGCTTCTGGGTTTTTTCTATGTGCAGTACGACAACAACCTGCCACTTACTCGTCAGTGGTCGTTGATTAATTCTGCTATCCCTGCCCCATTTCCTGAATTTGTTTTTCTGTTTGCCACCCTACCCAGATTAGCGATGGCATTAATGGTCGGGGCGGTTCTGGGTTTAGCAGGTAGCGTGTTACAACAGTTGACCCGTAACCCCTTGTTATCGCCTTTAACGCTGGGTACCTCTTTAGGTGCCTGGCTGGCGTTAATACTGATCACAGTGCTTGCCCCCGGGGTTGATCCCGATATCACCTCTCTGGTGGTAATGGCGGGGGCGTTATTATCCGTGGGGCTTGTGCTGGCTATTGCCGGTATTCGTCAACTGTCTGGCATGCCCATTGTTCTGGCAGGTATGGCGTTTAATATATTTTTGGGGGCGTAAACAACCGCCGTTATTCTTTTGAAAGATCAGTACGCCAAGCAATTGTTTATCTGGGGCGCAGGTGATCTGGCACAACATGACTGGATCTGGATGGAATGGCTGGCACCAAAACTGCTGATAGCCATCCCTATACTTCTATTAGCGCCCAGAGTCCTGCAGTTGCTTCGAATTGGTCAGCAGGCAGCACAAGGCCGTGGATTGGCTACAGGTCCTGTTTTGGCATTAATGCTCTTGATCACATTATGGATGGTGTCTGCATCCATTACCGCGGTGGGTGTGATCAGTTTTATCGGTTTGATTGCACCCAACCTTGCCCGCTATTTAGGTGCAAGAACCGCTCGGGATCAGCTTTGGTTTTCAACCCTTTTGGGATCATTACTGCTGCTAACTGCCGATTTCCTGGCAAGAGCATTAAGCGTCTTCACTATTGACCTGATTCCAACCGGTACCGCAGCGGCATTGTGCGGTGCACCGGTGCTTATTCTTATGGCACTAAGAAAACTAAAAGCAGAAGACCGCATGACCACAAGACCGATTCATCACAAGCGGATGATGCAAAGGCACTGGTGGTTTCTCTTCTTTTCCTGTGGAGCCTGCATCAGCGCCGCCTTGTTTTTAAATCAAGGTCCCTTTGGGTGGCAATGGCAGTTGCCCAGTGAATTTGCCTTTCACCTCAGAATGCCACGAATTATTGCTGCACTGGCAGCCGGTATCGCTATGGCAGTGGCAGGTACACTCTTGCAGAGGTTGATTTACAACCCATTAGCAAGCCCCGACCTGCTGGGAGTGTCTGCTGGTGCCAGTGGTGCTTTGGTTATTTACAGCCTGGTGTTTGGTGAACCCATTACATCCGCCAGCCCATTGGTTGCACTTGCGGGTAGCGGTTGTATGTTAATCCTTCTTCTGACACTTGCACGACGACAGCAGTTTTCCCCTGCTGCCATTATTCTTCTTGGGGTTTCACTAACCGCTCTGGTTGAAGCATTGATTCAATTTGCCCTGGCCAATGGTAAGGAAGACGTCTATCAAATTCTTGGCTGGCTGGCGGGCTCTACCTACCGAATTCAGGCTTTTGAAGCATCGCTACTTGTTGCCTTGTCAAGTGTTATTTTACTGCTCGCACTCAGCAGTCATCGCTGGTTAACACTGTTAAGCATTAGCCACTCGATGGCCCAGGGAAGAGGGCTCAATGTTCAAAAAAGTTACTGGTATCTATTGGGGCTGGTAGCATTAGCCTGCTCTGTAGTCACCGCACTTCTGGGGCCCATTGCCTTTATCGGATTGTTAGCGCCGCACCTTGCCCGATTGATAGGCGCGCAAACAGCCGTTACACAATTACTGGTCGCCTCATTAATCGGCTCAAGTCTTCTATTAACCGCGGACTGGCTTGGACGGAACCTGGTATACCCGGGGCAAATCGCAGCTGGTACTCTGGCAGCGGCGCTTGGAGGAGCCTACTTTATTATTTTATTAATTCGAATTCGTCGATAGCTCATAGAGAACGCAATAAAAAAGCGGCTCACTGGCCGCTTTTTTTCTTTCACTTTTTGTTAAATCAGCCTTTCACGCGCAAATAAACAAACCACTTGCTCAATCCAACCATCACACCACCACCCAAGATGTTACCGATGGTGACCGGAATCAGGTTCATCACAATATTTTGCAGAGTGATCATATCAAAATCGGCGGCACTGTAACCAATGGCCTGCCAAAACTCAGGACCCGCAACAGCTTTGGTCAAATAAGCGACAGGTAACAGATACATGTTCGCCACGGAGTGCTCAAAACCAGCGACAACAAATGCAGCAACTGGAAGAACGCAAGCCATCATTTTGCCAGCAGCGGTACGGGCACTTAACGTCATCCAGTAGCAAAGACAAACCAGCAAGTTACAAAGCAGGCCCAGAACAATATCCTGAACAAATGGATGGCCCAGCTTCGCCTTGGCAATATACAGAGAAGATAAACCTACCTGACCATGGCCGCCTTCCCAAATACCGCCATAGACAATCAGTGTTGCAAAAATAATGGAGCCAATGAAGTTACCCAGATAAACCAGACTCCAGTTTTTAGCGATGTTACCCAGCTTTAACTTGCCAGTCGCTTTACCCATTAACAACAGCGTGCTGCTGGTAAATAATTCACCACCACAAAGCACAACCAGCATAAGGCCAACACTGAAAACAATACCGCCCACCAGTTTGGTCAGACCATAAGGCGTTCCTTGAGCACCCGCCATGGTGATGGTGTAGAACATAGCACCGATAGCAACAAAGATACCTGCCATGACGGCCAGAATCAGTGTGATTTCAGGGTGTTTTTTAGCTTTACCAAGAACAACCTGTTCTGCCAGTTTTGCCATTTCGGCTGGAGGTACTGCACCATAGTTGGGCATATTTTCAATCTGCATCCGATTAATCCATCGCCAGTAAAAAATGGCGCCAAGTCTATCAGTGTGCGGTGTTGCTTATCAGAGTGGTTAGTTCAGAAGGTTTTGCGCCAAGTACGTAGTCGGTGTTGTGAAATGAGTCGGAATTCATTCTAAAACCCTGTAAAGAATAGTTGCTAATTGACATAAATGGGGAGAATATAAAGTTACTCACTTAAGAAATGTGCTGTTCAAATTAGCTGTCATTTACCCTATCGCCTCACGGACTGAGGTTAAGATTATAGGAGAATGGAGTCATGAATAGTCGTATGCTGTTTTTTGTTTTTGGAACATCGCTGATCTCCACGGTTCAGGCAAACGACCATGTAGACCTAGTTAACACAGTTGAAAAACAAACTTTCTCAGAAGTACCTCCGAACCCATCTTCCATAGCATTAAGCAGTGCGCCATTTACTCCAGCAGATGACAGTAAAGGTCTGCGCATTGATTACCAGCCATTTGATAACAACTTCAGTATGTCTGCTGGCAGTTACCAAAGCACATCCCGTGATGTTATCGCCCAACGTTACAATAATAAAACCTGGCTGGGTGTTGGCTGGAAGAAGATGGTGGATCAGGCAAGGCTTGGAGTGCGTATTGATATTGGTGCCGTGTATAAAAAAAACGAGGGCCGCAATATTGCAGCCCCCAGTACCAACAGTTTTAAATCAATATCCAGCAACAACGTTGATGAAACCGAAGCCACTCGTTGGCAACCCGTAGTGAACTTCGGCGTATCGTATCGTTTCTGATTACTTCGTCGTTTCCATCGCCACTTCTTCATGAACGGGCTTACCGATGGTGATTGCATTAATGTGCATGCCCTTCAGAACATTCAACGCCTGGTTAAGCTGGTAATCCTTAGACAACAACTCGGCGAGCTCTTTTTCTTCCTTAGCTGTGCGGTTGTTTTCTTTGGAAGTTTCTTCCTTATTGCCATTGCCTAAGTGCCGTTGAAGATCTGCTTCTTTGTATTGCTCACCACCATCATTTAGCAGAGTCACTTTAGCGCGCTCAACGACGATGTCCGGCTTAATCCCTTCTGCCTGAATCGAACGGCCATTCGGTGTGTAATACAAGGCAGTGGTCAACTTAAGGCCTCTTTGTGCATCCACACTCAGTGGCAACACAGTTTGCACCGACCCCTTGCCAAAGGATTCCGTACCCATCAATACGGCACGATTATGATCCTGCAATGCTCCCGCTACTATTTCTGATGCAGAAGCAGAACCTCCGTTAATCAACACAACCAATGGCACACCTTTTGATGGGTCTTCAGCGGTCGCATTGAATCTCAACTCCGAATTTGCAATTCGCCCTTCGGTATACACAATTAATCCGTCACTGATAAATGCATCCGTCACGCCAACTGCCGCCTGAAGCACGCCGCCCGGGTTGTTACGAAGATCCAGAACCAAGCCATTCAAGTGTTCGTTTTCTTCTTTTTTTATCAGCTCTTCCAGCGTTTCCACCAGCTCTTTACCAGTGTCTGCCTGAAATTGGCTGATGCGGATATAACCGTATCCTGGCTCCAGGTTTTTCGCCCTGACGCTTTGCACTTTAATCACTGCACGTTCCAGAGTGATTTCCAGTGGCTTATCTTCTCCTTCACGAACAATCGTCAGTTTAATTTCTGTACCGGCTTTACCACGCATTTTCTCAACAGAGTCTCTAAGAGAAAGACCTTTAACCGACGTTTCATCCAGTTTAATAATCAGATCACCTGCCATCACTCCAGCTTTGGATGCCGGGGTATCATCAATCGGGCTGACGACTTTGATAAAGCCATCTTCAACACCTACTTCAATACCAAGGCCACCAAATTCGCCAGACGTGTTTTCTTCCAGTTCCTGAAAATCATCCGGGGATAAATAAGCAGAGTGTGGGTCAAGACCACTGAGCATGCCCTGAATGGCATTTTCCAGCAGAGTTTTGTCATCAACCTCTTCGACATACGCTTTCTTAATGCGTTCCATCACTTCGGTAAAAGCGCGCAGGTCGTCCAGAGGTAGGCGCCCTTTGGGTGTTATCACTGACAGTTCAGACTGCTCAGCCTCTACCTCTGTCACGACTTCACTTTCTGCAGCAGCAGGGGCTGCTTTTAACGATTCTGTTTTCTGGCTGACATCATCAGCCCATCCAGACATCGAAAAACCGGCGACAAGCACCAGGGTCGATAGTCTGAAGTATTGATTAACTTTATAGGTCAGGTTCATGGATGCTCCCGAATGCTCAAAAACCAGTGAAGTATAGGAGCCTGTCAAAGGCTGGAAGGTAAGCCGGAGGATCAGGCGGGCATTACCTACTTATCGGTATCCCCTGATGAAACTCCACTGTTGAAAACTCATTGCTTACCCAGCCAGTTTCTTGGATTTTGTGGCTTGCCATTCTGGCGGACTTCAAAATAAACACCTTCGTCAGGCTGACCGCCACTTTGCCCGCTGATGGCGATGGGTTCGCCCGCCAGCACGGTATCACCTTCCTGTCTAAGAATGGAATCATTGTGGGCGTAGAGAGTTAAGAAGTTATCCCCATGATCAAGAATTACCAGCAACCCATAACTGCTTAGCCAGTCAGAAAAAATGACCCGGCCATCGTGCACCGCATTCACTTCAGTGCCTGTTTTGGCGGCAATAAATGTGCCCTGCCAACGCATACGTGTGTTCGGGTTTTGATCATTGAAGCGGTAAAGTACTTTGCCATCTACCGGCCAGATTAACTTACCTTTTCGAGCGGTAAAGGAAGCACCGCTTCCCGTTTGACGACTGACAATGGTCGCAAGAATTTCATCCAGCTGCGCTCTTTGTTTTTCCAGCCTTTTCAGTTCACTGCCGCCTTTTTGGTAACGACCGGCCAACTCACCCAATAACTTCTTTCGTTGAGCCTGCTGTTTGACCAGTGTCGCTTTTTTCTGATCCAACTGAGTTTTTTCTTTATTTAATTGGGCGACCAACGTCTGTTGACGGGCTTCATTCGATTGCAGTTCTGTAATAATTTTTTCATATTTCTGAATAGACTGAAGCTGCGCCTTCTGAAAATAATCCAGATACACCAGCTGTCTGGATACCTGCTCCGGGTCTTCCTGATTTAGCAGTAATTTAAGGCGGCTGTCCCCAAGACTTTTATAGAGGGACTGCAAACTCTGAGTGACTTGTTGTTTCTGTTGCTCACTCTTTGCCATCAACGCCTGTTGACGGCTTTGCAGCTTTTTTATTTCAGACTGCCCCTCCCGCAGGCGGTTCTGCAAGCTGTTCACATCCTTATTCAACTCATTCACAGCACGGTCATTCTTACGAACCTGATTCTCTGCGGAACTGCGCTCGGCATTCAGAGACTCCAGAAGCTTCTTCGCTTGTTGAATATCGCTTTCAATGGCTTGCAGTTCCGCTTCAGTGACCGCTTTTTCATTGGTTTCATTAGAGATGGCCAACAATGAAAAACTCATCAGTAAGGATAACAGAAGGACTGCGGATATCTTCTCGGCGCTCGTTGTAAAAAGGCGTGTAAAGCTCTTCATGGAGGGATCTTGTAGCTTAAGCAATATTGCCAACAGTATGCCTGCAATTTAGAAAAAATTGAACTCAGAACGGATGAACTCTCTGACAACTGTCGCTTCTTATCTGTTACCCTTTTATTAACGGAAGCAATGCATACTGGATTTATGAAACTGACTTTTCTGGGAACCTCCGCCGGCATGCCCACTACGGAGAGAAATGTCTCTGCTCTGGCACTGGCAATGGATGATGCCAAACAATGGTATCTGGTTGATTGTGGTGAAAGCACCCAGCACCAACTGCTTCGCTGTCGCTACACCCTGAACAATCTCAAAGCCATCTTCATCACTCATATTCACGGTGATCATATGTATGGTTTGCCGGGGTTGATTACCTCGGCATCCATGCAGGGGCGAAAAGCGCCATTGCTGATCTGCGCTCCCGATGGGGTTCAGCAGTTTGTAGAAGCGGCATTAAAATACGCCGATGTGACCAACCTGCCCTTCAACATTGAATTTATTGCCAGCGATCAGCCGGACTTTTTCTATGAAGATGGACAAGTCAGTGTAACGGCCCATGAACTGTCCCATCGTGTTCCCAGCTTTGCCTATCGTTTTGTGGAAAAGACCCGCAGCACACAGCTGAATATTGATCGATTGAATACGCTTGGTGTTCCCAGAAGTGAGTTATGGGGATTATTACAAAAAGGTCAGTCCGTTACGCTGGAAGATGGCCGTAGAATCCAGCCAGAAGATGTCTTACAACCGCCACCAGCAAACCGCATTGCCATCATCTCCGGAGATAATGACAAACCAGAACTGTTGGAAGACGCGCTAAAGGGTTGCCATATTCTGGTGCACGAAGCCACGCTCACCGAAGCAGCCCTGCAGAAAGCCGGCCCCGTCTGGATGCACAGTTCTGCCCAAAGAGTGGCAGAAACTGCCGAACGCGCCGGTGTACCTAATCTGATCCTGACCCATTTCAGCGGACGCTACCAACGCTCCCCTAATGCTGGCGCTAATAGCATCAATGCAATAAAAGAAGAAGCCGAGCGTTTTTATACCGGCAGCCTTGGTCTTGCTCAGGATTTGAGCGAATGGTCAGTGACCCGTAATGGTCAACTGATCGCAGAAAAATCATGATTCCCGTTGCCTTTCAAGTTGCTACTTTGTTGGCTGCCCTCGTTCCCCCCAATCACCTACTAGTAGTAGGCTCATGGGACCCGAGGGTCTAAAGGATTCACTCATTTGCCGCCGCGTAGCAACTTGAAATCCTTTGGGTATATAATCCCCCGCCTAACTCATAAAGAAGTTGATATTCGATGTCTGATACCTACAAAACCATGGAAGAACGTGTGAGCTACGGCATTGGCCGCCAAATGGGCGACCAGCTGGCCTCTAACCCGGTTCCTGGTATTTCCATTGATGCGGTACTGGCCGGCCTGGCGGATTCCCTGAATGGTGTTGAAAGTGCGGTTTCCCATGAAGATCTGCACGTTGCTTTCTCTGAAATGCAACAACGCCTGCAAGCTGAAGAAGCAGAAAGAGCGAAGGTTCTGGCCGCAGAAGGCGAAGCGTTCCTGGCAGAAAATGCCAAGCGTGAAGGCGTTCAGGTTACTGAATCTGGCCTGCAGTTTGAAATCATCACTGAAGGCAGTGGCGAAAAACCAAGCCGTGAAAGCACAGTGCGTACTCACTACCACGGCACACTGATTGACGGCTCTGTATTTGACAGTTCTGTTCAACGTGGCGAGCCAGCAGAATTCCCGGTTGGCGGCGTTATCGCTGGTTGGACCGAAGCGCTGCAGATGATGAACACAGGCTCCAAGTGGAAGCTGTTTGTACCTTATAACCTGGCCTACGGTGAACGTGGTGCCGGTGGTGCCATTGGTCCATACACGACTCTGGTTTTTGAAGTTGAGCTGCTGGATATCGTAGCCTGATTCAATAACCCGGCTCCCACATCTTTCTGCCTTTGCGGCAGGTGTGGGAGTCATTATCTATCTTTTTCTCTCTCGACTCCCTCCACAACGAATACCGATAAAATTTCTGGCCTGTTATTTGATAGCATAAGTGGTATCAAAGTCACCTCGGCTTACAGCATCGTGCCGTTATGAACGAGAGAGTTTATCCACAATGAAAATAATCATTGCACCCGACTCTTTTAAAGAGTGCCTCATCGCCGCTCAGGTAGCCAATGCGATTGAGACAGGTATACGACAAGCTATACCCGATGCCCATTGCGTCAAAGTGCCTGTGGCTGATGGCGGCGAAGGCACGCTGCAATCGTTAGTGGATGCCACTGGCGGGCAGCTGATTGATGCGTTAGTCACTGGCCCGATGGGTGAACCCGTCACAGCGGCCTTCGGTATTCTTGGTGATGGAAAAACCGCGGTTATTGAAATGGCTCGGGCATCTGGCATTGAGCTAGTACCTCCGGAACATCGAAACCCAATGATGTCTACCACCCGCGGTACTGGAGAATTGATACTTCAGGCTCTGAATCATAGTATTGATAAGATAATCGTCGGCATTGGCGGCAGCGCTACCAACGACGGTGGTGCAGGCATGATACAGGCACTGGGCGTTAAGCTGTTAGACGACCAAGGCGTTGAGCTGCCCTGTGGCGGTGCAGCGTTGTCACAATTAGCCACCATTGATATTAGCGCGATAGATGAACGACTGAAGTCCATTAAATTCATTGCCGCCTGCGATGTGGATAACCCACTGACAGGCGAAAATGGCGCACCTGCTGTATTTGGTCCACAGAAAGGCGCCACGCCGGAAATGATTCAGCTGCTGGATCAGGCACTCCACCACTACGCTAACCGAATTAAGCAAGACATTGGCGCTGATGTTGAACATACTGCCGGTGCTGGTGCTGCTGGGGGGATGGGTGCCGCTTTATTGGCCTTTCTTAATGCTGAATTAAAACCGGGCATTGATATCGTTATGGAAGCGGTAGATCTCGCGGCAAAAATGGAAGATGCGGATTTAGTCATTACCGGTGAAGGCAGAATTGATGGTCAAACAGCCCAAGGAAAAACGCCGGTTGGTGTTGCCCGGATGGCTAAAGAATTTAATCTGCCAGTCATTGCTCTCTGTGGTTCTGTTGGCGCCGACGCAGAAGCCGTATACGACTGTGGTATTGATGCGCTGTTCCCCATCGTACACGGAGCCGTTCCCCTAACCGAAGCGCTGGAAAATGGCGAAAATAATCTTATTCGTTCTGCCAGAAACCTTGCATACACTCTGACATTATTCCGCAAAACCAGAACTTAAACGTTCCTTTTTAAAAGTGGAATTGAATTAAATGAATCAATTGAGAGAATCAAATCACAGATAAAAACAATAATGAATAAAAAAAATCAGCTTTATATTATTGAGTACGCTTATCATTTTACTAACCCGTTATCTAAGGTATATTGCTTAATTCATCCAAGCCTTATCATTCCTATCAAGTGAGGCAACACAGTGACTAGCCCTTCTGCTCTGGATCATTTTCCTGTATCCGGAAATCTGACAGCTCTGCAAAAAGAACTGTCTAACACTCATCTTCGTGATCTCTTTGCCAACGACCCTTCCCGGTTTGATCGCTACACTTTGGAAGCTGCTGGCCTGTTTCTGGATTATTCAAAGCATTTAATAAACGACGAAGTAATGGCGTCACTGATTAAACTGGCTGAAGAAGCCGGATTACCAGAAAAACGCACTGCCATGTTCAGCGGCGAGAAAATCAATTACACCGAAAAACGTGCGGTTTTACATACCGCTCTGAGAAACTTTGGTGATGCTCCAATCATGGTAGACGGCGAAGACATCATGCCGATGATTCGCGATACCCGTGCGCGTATGAAAGCCATGACCGAGCAAGTTCATTCCGGAGATTGGCTTGGGCATACCGGCAAACCGGTGAAGCACATTGTGAATATCGGTATCGGTGGCTCCTACCTCGGTTTGAAAACCGCCATCAACGCCATGACGCCTTACCACGTTGCTGGTTTTGAGCACCACTTCGTTGCGAACATCGACCCGAATGAACTGTCCGAAGTTCTACGCAAGGTGGATCCGGAAACCACTTTGTTTATTGTTGCATCTAAGTCCTTTAGTACTTTGGAAACCCTGCAAAATGCTCAGGCAGCCCGTGCCTGGATGATTGAAAAAGGCTGCGCAGAGCAAGACATCCGCAAACATTTTGTGGCCATCTCCACCAACTTGAATGCCATCGATCAGTTCGGCATCGCTCAGGAAAACACGCTGCCTCTTTGGGATTGGGTAGGTGGTCGCTATTCCCTGTGGTCCAGCATTGGTTTACTGACGTCTATGGTCGTGGGTTACGACAACTTTGAGCGTATGCTCAAAGGCGCTGAAGCCATGGATCAACACTTCTGCAATGCACCGTTGGCTGAGAATATGCCAGTCATCACCGCCATGCTGGGTGTGTGGTATCAGAACTTTATGGGTGCCGAGTCTCAGGCCTTTATCTCTTACGATTATTTCCTGCGGGATCTTCCCGGCCACCTGCAACAGGTGGATATGGAAAGTAATGGCAAACGCACCCGTGAAGATGGCAGCACTGTTAACTATCAGACTGGCGCAGTTATCTGGGGCGGAACCGGCACCAATGATCAGCACGCTTATCATCAGCTGCTGCATCAGGGAACTCGCCTGATTCCTGTGGATTTCATCGCACCAGCCACCACTCATAACCCGATTGGCGAGCAGCACCCATGGTTGTTCACCAATGCCCTGGCACAGAGCCAGGCTATGATGCAGGGGAAAACACTGGAAGAAGTTCGTGAAGAACTCAGTGCTACCGGCATGAGTGCAGATGAGATCGAACGACTCGCACCTCACAAGGTCATCCCTGGTAATCGACCAAACAGTATGATCGTGCCTGAGAAAATCACGCCAGAAACCACTGGCGCTCTTATTGCCATGTATGAGCACAAAGTATTTGTTCAGGGCGTGATCTGGCAACTGAACTCATTTGATCAGTGGGGAGTTGAGCTGGGTAAAGTGCTGGGTGATCGTCTGATTGAGAAGATTCGTTCTAAAGATGAAACAACCGATCAGGATTCCTCAACTAACGGGTTGATCAAGCGGTTCAAGCAGTTCAATTCCTAATCTATAAAAGGCCGCCCTGTGAACTATGGGGTGGTCTTGCGTTGAAATATCCTGTAGATAAACTCTGATTTCATCTTAAAACTACGACCTTTTGACTAAGTATTTTCCAATCCCAAAATGAGCCTGAAAAGAGTATAAACCCATGATTTCAGGCCTTTCGCTTAAAGATGCCTTGAAACAGTGATTCTCTGGCAGACTGCAGTTGCTGGGCAGCCTCGTTATCACTCATTGATTCAGCCTTTGACTCCAATGCATGCGGCGGAGTTCCTTTCTTCAAATATTGCGTCCAGTCAGG
>NZ_LUTV01000003.1:340971-342732 GCF_001646945.1 Endozoicomonas ascidiicola | reverse complement strand
AAAATAGCTGTCTCGACAACCGCTATTTTACCGTAGATCAACAGAGACAAGCACTTCAGTTCTTCCCCAGATTTTTAACCGGACAGCAGTGATTTCATGTAAGATGACTCCGTTAATAAATCAATAAGCAGACGTATTCATGATTACTCCATCAATGCCACTCACTGATATCCATCGCCACCTGGACGGCAATATTCGTCCGGAAACCATTCTGGAACTGGGTAGAAAATATAACCTGGAACTGCCTGCAAACAATCTGGAAGCACTGATCCCACACGTCCGGGTTATCAGCCAGGAACCTGATCTGGTCAGCTTTCTTAGTAAGCTGGACTGGGGAGTAAAAGTACTGGCGGACTACGATGCCTGCCGCCAGATCGCCTACGAGAACGTAGAAGATGCCCTGAATGCCCGCATTGATTATGCCGAATTACGCTTCAGCCCCGGCTATATGGCAATGACGCACAACCTCGATCCAAAAGGTGTGGTTGAAGCAGTGATTGATGGCGTTAAAGCAGGCTCTGAAAAATTCGGCGTTAAAGTCAATCTGATTGGCATTCTAAGCCGTACTTTTGGTCAGGAAGCCTGCCAGAAAGAACTGGATGCCTGCCTGGCATTTAGAGATGAATTGGTAGCAATTGATTTAGCTGGCGATGAACTGGGTAAGCCTGGCGAACTTTTTGTTGATCATTTCCGTCAGGTGCACGATGCAGGCCTGAATATTACGGTTCATGCCGGTGAGGCTGCAGGCCCGGAAAGCATGTGGCAAGCCATCAAAGAACTGAGTGCCACCCGAATTGGCCACGGCGTTAAAGCCATTTACGACCCCGCATTGATGGATTATCTGGCAGAGCACAAGATTGGCATAGAATCCTGCCTGACTTCCAACATTCAAACCAACACATTCGCTAATATTGAAAGCCATCCTCTGAAGCAGTTTCTCGATCACGGTGTGCTCGCAACTATCAATACGGATGACCCGGCAGTAGAGGGTATCGAGCTGCCTTATGAATATGAAGTAGCGGCTCCAGCGGCTGGGTTAACGCAGGCAGATATCAGACAGGCTCAAGAAAATGGTTTGACCATTGCGTTTCTGTCAGAGCAGGAAAAAGCGGCTCTTATCTCTAGTGCCAACAATCGTTGATCTTATGTGAACTTTCTATAAGAAACATAATCAAAGGTACCAAAATATGCCGAGTACCTTTGATTATGGACGCACCACTGAGTACACTTTCTGCAATTTCTCATAGCTGGCACGAATGCTCCAATAAAATCTTGCCAATCAGAATATTTAACACGTTTATAGCCGCCATTAAGAGTTTCTACAAAGGCTATATAGTCTGCATCACATCACCTGAAACACAAAACCTGATCGGGTGCTCAGCCTGATCAATGTCCTGCCTGAAGGTTATGAGTAATTGGAAAACCGTATTGATTCATTTTTTTCCAAAAAGATGACCAATGTCCTGTTGAACATATGATCGCTCGGAGTGTTAACAGCATTGAGGCACCTTCTTCTTTCCAGCGCATACCTGATCTTCACATCCTCTGTTTCACCAATATTTTACAGGCCGCTTCAGTAACCCCAGAGCCGATTGGTAAATGGGCGCTCAGGGCTTCCGGATAGACCATCTTTTTCCAGTTGTTCTTAAAGTAGGTTCTTGCCTTATACAGCTTCTCCATCGATGCCAGACGATTATTCCCCGGTGATGATTTCTTTAATTCCTTGGTCAGACGCTGTGCTCCACCAACTTCATGTTTCAG
>NZ_LUTV01000003.1:210232-330511 GCF_001646945.1 Endozoicomonas ascidiicola | reverse complement strand
TTATCATTATTGTCATAGCACCCAAGATGAACTGGTGAAGAATGTCAAAGCCTTCTGCGTGCAGATTAACCAAAAACCAGTCGAGTTAGCCGACAGACTCCATACCAAGACGTCTCTTGACGAGGAGGAAGAGGTGCTCAGAAAACCGGTTAAGCCAAAACCAAAATAAAACCGATGGTTTCAAGTGAGTTTTGGTTTATACATATGATGGGCTCATATTATTTAGAGCTGACCAGCAGCTTCTCTGACTTGATTGATACCCGTTAGATTATTATTCCGCTTTTATAACTTGTTTTTGACACCCATTGCTTTCCGACGAGCCGTTGTCCAGCAACCGCCCCTATGGCCGAGATTTACTTGTGTTAACCCGGTTCTTCACACCCAGTGAGACCTTAGAAATTTTAACAAGACTTATAGAAAGGGGCTGGCTGGTCATGGACTCAGAGCAAATGCAACATCGCCTGAATCTCGAAAATGCAATGGTAGGGGCAGAGTTCAGGACGCCTCAAGAAAGTAATTCATCACTTCATCACTCACCCCTAGAGCCTCAAATAACAACCCAACAAGGGGAAAGCACTGCAGATAGCGGCATGTCATCAGATGAGACCTGGAAAATTGAATCAGCTCAACAAGAAAGAAAACTGCTGATGGCGATTGAAGATATCAAAAAAACAGAGATTGATGACAAGCTGGAATTTAAAAAATACCTTGCAGAGCTTTATAAGCAATCCAATAGCCTGATGACGATATATAATCAGCGTGTTCAGAATCTGTTGTTGGATGATCGATTTCTACACCGCCATACCAATGAAATATCATCACTGCTCATTCGTGGGTTAATGCCGCCTCTAGAGGAAGTGAAATCCATAGAAAAATCGCTTACCTCTACCCGAAAGAAAGCAAAAGAAGAGACCATTGATCAGCAAACATCTACTGCCGTAAAAGAAATGCAGAAAGTAGAAGCTATCTGCAAGGATGTGAAATCACGAATCATCAAATACACTCGCGCACCTAAGCCCGTCAAAATCGCCAAAAAAACACAGGATAAACCGCTTGATCAGCACGCCATCAGTTTGCAAAACGCCATCAAGCAGGTGAATCCAGCACCATTCCAGCAAAAGGCAGAAGTGCCTGTTTCGAAGAACACGCTTCTTTCAACAGAAAATCTAAACCTGAAGGCACGACAGGAAGCAGCCCCCAAAGAACCTGAGAGCATAAAGTCAAAGCAGCTGAAAGTACTTGTAGACAACTTACTTCCTTCTGACACAGGTCAAAATGAGAAAATTCAAAGGTTAATTGAACAGGAATATCAAAAATACTCAGCCTTGCAATCATTTCTATCAGTTGCGAGACAAAAATGTAACTTGCTTGGAATGAGAGCGGATAAAGTCTGCGTTGCCTGTGAGAGTGCACTGAGCAAGCTTGATAGTTTCAGGTCAGGCAGCTCATTCACCATGAATGAACTATTAGAAGTGGACAAAGCCATTCAAACACTGGAAAGATTCGATAAAAAATTACCCGGAGAAGTGTGGCAACTACTCACAGAACTGAAGCCAAGTGTGGCAGATCATAGGCACCATCTACTTAACCTACAATGCCGAAAATTACTGATGGATGGGCCTGCAACAATGACTCAGAAGTCAGAGATAAAACACTTCTGCGAAGTAGAGAGGTACCTTAATTTATTGACCGAAAATGCATCAGAGAAAGCCATTGACGATCAGTTTACTAAAGTATTTGGTGACACTTTTACATCAGCTTCACAATGCAAGAAAGGGCTTTCAATTGCAAATAAACCTCAAGAGCTGCAGGCACTAATTACCAATTTTGAAACTCGAAACTTTTCAGAAATAGCAATTTTTGCGAAAAAAGCGAAAGAACAGCAAAACGAAAAATATGTGAATATTTTCAATGCAGGGGTGAGAGCATACGAATACATCACTAGTGATTTACATAATAATTTACAAAACGCAGCAATAAACTTCAGGCTCTCCGAACCTGATGTTAACTACAAAAAAATGACTGAAACGCTTTTAGCGCGCTTCAAAGATTATCTAGAGGCTAGAGATTTCATTGGAACACCAACTAAACTTCAACAACCACCCATTTTAGAAAGTAATGACAAGTCTTCAGAAGTAACAATATGCATTGAAGCATTATTATATACACTAGGAGAAACCAACCAAAAAAGCCCAAATTTACATATCAAAAACTTAATAACTGATTTGGATGCTATAGCTAATGATTTAAAAAATGGCGGTAACTCATTTCACAACCGTGAAAGAAATCTTATCAATGCACTTTTAACTAAGGAGCTGGCTCCAGAGGTACTAGGAAGATTTCTACCGGAATGGCTACGATTAAAAAGCATTATGACCAAACCTTCAGCACACAATAATTCAAAAAAACCATCAGTAAACCAAAAGGAAATATCAAAAGAATTCATTGAAAGCTTACCAATTTATGAAGAAAACAGAGCATCAAAATGGTTGAAACAGATATTCAACGCATCCACAAAAGACCAACATATGCTATATCTTGGCATAGCTAAAACCCTTATACCAATCTGTATATGTGCAGATGCCTCATCTGAAATAAAAAAACAGTTCATCAACTCACTATCAAACCGTTTAAGAGAAAAAAAGGACGATTCTTACCTTACCGAAATATGTAACTCACTCGATAAGGCAATTATATCAATCACATAATTTCACGAACAATTATTTAATTGAACTAGGGTATTCAGCAACACACTGCCGAAGCACTCCGAAATTTTCTTCTGATTTTAGAATACCAAAAATCTCACCTGCAATTGGCGGCAACGTTGCCAAAGGTGTTAATTCTTGTTTGTATTGTTTAGGGTTAAAAGTGAACAACGGGCTATTAATAATTGCTATAACAGCATCTTTATCAATATTATTTTCTTTGGAGGACTTATTAACAAGAGCCAACCCTATTCTTTGCAAAAGCTCAACATGCTTCATCTGGGTAGCAGTAGCCCCATAAATATCCTCTCTTGGCTCAGGCTCACCAACCGTTAAACTCCTAACGGATGTATATAGTCGAGAATAAATTGGTTGATTTACACTACGCGTATATGATGATTTACTATATAAAACTTGGGTGAACAAAGAATTCAAAACAGCGATTCGATTAATTAAAAGACCAGTAAATTCTTCACTAAACACCCTATTCATGACAACGTCATCACTTTGATTTATCAATTCTAAAATCAACTCAGATTCTTTAAGTAACGCTCGTGCATCACCATTACGACCATCATTCAAATGAGACGAAAGCCAGCAGTTGCAACCACCACACGGGGAATTTAAAAAATCAACACCCACTGCGTGGGCAAGGAAAGATTGAGCTTTAACCAGATGCGAGTAATCATCACTCTCTAAATTACTGTAACGTATTGGAAATTTAAATATAATGCTTTTATCAATCCAAGTAACTAAAGTAGTTTTTTCTGATTCAGGAAGCTTTGAAAAGTCACTCCCATCTAAAACCCTGTCTACTTCTTTCAATACGAACTTCAAGTGTTCATGTTGAGTTTTTGTCAAATTAAAGGGTCTAACTTCCATCACACCATGAAGAATTGAATGATGCTGATAGGGTGGAACTCCATTTTCAGCTTTATTTATCAAGATGTATTTATAGATAGACTCTAAAAGAAATAGCTTTTGATTTAATGGTATACGATAGAGCTGAGCAACAAGAAGTTCATAAAAACCAACACTCTCAACATTTGTTTTTTCATTATGGGCTATAGATTTAAGAGACTCTAATGGATGGCTCATATAATCTTCAACCTTGACAGAAAGCCTCTCAACCTCTTTATCCCTGACTTCCATAGCTTTTTTGAATTTAGATAAAGTGTCATTATACTTACACACTAAGCTTGACACTTTCCCTGAAAGGTTTAAATTATTTTCTTTTTCTTTCTTTAAATCACTCTCGAGTAAACGATTTTTCTTTTCATGCTCTGCCATAATACCTCGTAATGATTCAAGCCGACTTTCAGCAAACATCTTCTTTTCTTTAATAGACTTAAGATTTTTCGTTTGTATTTCCAACCTATCCTCTAAAGATTGCTTCCTCTTATGTAAGCCCTCAAGAGAATGCCTCTCATTATCTTTGGAACACTGACACTCTTTCTGTATTACTTGAAGCTCGGCTTTTAAGCCAGTTATTTCTCTACCCTTCATATCTAACTCATCTTTACATTTTTCATAGCGCGATGTTAGACAAACGAATTCCTCCTGGTTTTTTTTGTTTTCTACCTTCATTTTTTCAACATGCGCTGTAGCCGATCTATAAGCAGAAAGGGAACTTATCGAATCATCTATACTTAGTCGATTACAGGCATTTTCAGCCGAAAGTTCAATAAACACATCCAATGTTTTATTACGAATCTCCTTATCAGGAAACAGCTCAACACCATCAAAATTTTCATAATTAGTTACAAGAGAATCACCTGTTTGATAGTTGCCATAACAAACCTCAAAACCAGCGGGATTTTTAGAAAAGACATTCGCCCCCAATACTCCAGCACTGAATAACATTGTTTCCAATGTAGCTAGCTTACCCTTTGTCTGTTCAGGAGCAGCATACGCCTCGAAAAAAATACCACCCAGCTCGGGCCTAGGTCGATCCTTTTGAACCACACCAGCCATATCTATAAATTGTATTTTCTTTGTAGCTGGATCAATGAAAATATTTCCCAGATTAGGATCCGGGTGAGCAAATCCCATTGCATCGATATTCTTAATCTCTTCTAACAGCGCTATGACGAAATCAAATTTATCAAGTATTGTAAGTTTTGCTGATAGGTAGTCCCTTGCTGAAATACCAGGTGCTTTAAGTAAGTCCAAGTATCTAATAGTTTTAGTCCTGTCAGCCTTTTGATCATATTCGTCTTTAATTCCGCTTCCCAGTGTACTTTTTTGTGATAAATGCAGGTCATACTCACTTTTCGCTAAACCATGTTGATCCTCTTCCTGGATCTTCATTACTCGGTTATATTCATCATCGTGAATAATACACCAGTGACCACTGCTATCCCGTCCAACTAAACAGCTGCTATATACTTCACCAAAGGCTCCTTTGCCTAAGCATTCCTTAGGTGAGTAATCATTGATTATTATTACTTTCGCTCCTATATCCGAACAATTAAATCCAACAATAGTATTACGGTACTCGCTTGAATCAACAGAAATAATATCACCCTCTAACCTAGAGTTAGTAATTTCCGAATATACTTTGTCCACCCTACTAGCGTCATCACTAGTTAATACATCAATTTTATTCTCAATAGTTTTTTGATGGCAGCAGAGTACGGAATCATACGGAAGTGAAATACATGGTCGGGAAATGTTCATTGTGAGTGCCTAAAAAATTATTATTCTTTTAAGACAAAAAAAAAGGCAATAAGTTCGAAGGTTTGATAAAGCGAGGGCTAAAAGATGTACATTAGGACTGAAAATTAAAAAAAGCCGGGCGAACCCGGCTTTTATCTAACTTATTCTTCGTCAGCTGCTTCGACTGCTTCAACAGCAGGACGATCCAGTAACTCAACATAAGCCATAGGAGCGTTATCACCATGGCGGAAACCGCACTTGATGATGCGGATGTAACCGCCTGGACGCTCTTTAAAACGCGGACCCAAGTCAGTAAACAGTTTACCAACAGCAGCCTTGTCACGAAGACGATCGAACGCAAGACGACGGTTAGCAACACTGTCTTCTTTAGACAGAGTGATCAGCGGTTCAGCAACACGACGAAGCTCTTTAGCCTTCGGCAGTGTTGTTTTGATTACTTCATGCTCAACCAGGGAAGCAGTCATGTTCTTGAACATCGCTTTGCGATGTGAACTGTTCCGGTTGAGCTTGCGGCCACTTTTACGATGACGCATGGCACAAACTTCCTCTTTTTACTGGACGCTACCTCTGTTTCAACAACGGTGGTAGCGCTCAGCCGCAATTAAGCAGAAACCTTGTCGTCGCCCTTCAGACTGGCCGGTGGCCAGTTGTCGAGACGCATACCCAGGCTCAGACCACGAGAAGCAAGTACATCCTTGATTTCAGTCAGGGACTTCTTGCCAAGATTCGGAGTCTTGAGCAATTCAACTTCGGTTCGCTGGATCAGGTCACCAATGTAGTAGATATTCTCTGCTTTGAGGCAGTTAGCACTACGTACAGTAAGTTCAAGATCATCAACAGGACGGAGAAGAATCGGATCAACTTCATCTTCTTCCTTCACTGGCTCTGGCTCAGACTCACCTTCCAGATCAACAAATACAGCCAACTGCTGCTGCAGAATAGTCGCAGCACGACGGATGGCTTCATCCGGATCCAGAGTACCATTGGTTTCCAGGTCAATAACCAGCTTGTCGAGGTCAGTACGCTGTTCAACACGAGCACTTTCTACGACATAGGAAACACGGTATACAGGGCTGTAGGTGGCATCCAGCTGCAGACGACCGATAGCACGAGTTTCCTCTTCGTCTTGACGACGGCTGTCGGCTGATTCATACCCACGACCACGAGCAACCCGCAGTTTCATGTTCAGATTGCCCTTGTCATTCATGTGGGCAATAACATGATCAGGATTAACGATTTCAACATCGTGATCCAGCTGGATGTCAGCAGCGGTGACGACACCGGCACCTTTTTTGCTCAGAGTCAGAGTAACGCTGTCACGGCCAGTCATACGAATAGCCAGACCTTTCAGGTTGAGCAGGATTTCGATAACGTCTTCCTGAACACCTTCAATGGCGCTGTATTCGTGCTGTACGCCATCAATCTCTACTTCTGTCACGGCACAGCCGGGCATAGAAGAGAGAAGGATACGACGCAGGGCATTACCAAGAGTATGCCCAAAACCACGCTCAAGCGGTTCCAGGGTAACCTTTGCCCGTGTCAGACTGATTTCTTCGACATCAATATGTCGAGGAGTTAAAAATTCAGTAACCGAATTCTGCATGGATGTCACACCCCACCTAACTGTCTATCCCTTACTTGGAGTACAGCTCGACGATCAAGTTTTCGTTGATGTCGGCCGCCAGATCACTCCGCTCGGGCAGCGTCTTGAAGATGCCTTCTTTTTTAGTAGCATCGACTTCAACCCACACGGAAAAACCGCGTTGAGCTGCAAGTTCAAGCGCTGCACTGATACGCAGCTGGTTCTTTGCCTTTTCACGGATAGCAACCACGTCACCAGCTTTAACCTGGTAAGACGGGATGTTTACAGTCTTGCCATTAACCATGACAGCTTTGTGGCTGACCAGCTGACGCGCTTCTGCACGGGTAGAACCGAACCCCATGCGGTAAATCACGTTATCAAGGCGTGACTCAAGAAGTTGCAACAGGTTAGAGCCTGTAGCACCCTTCAAACGGTCAGCTTCCTTGTAGTAATTACGGAACTGCTTTTCCAGAACGCCGTAGATACGACGAACTTTCTGCTTCTCACGAAGCTGCACACCGTAGTCGGAAAGACGACCACGACGCTGGCCATGCTGACCAGGTGCATTTTCTGCCTTGCACTTTGACTCGAGCGCACGAACACCACTCTTCAGAAAGAGATCGGTGCCTTCACGACGAGACAATTTGCACTTAGGGCCTATATATCTAGCCATTTACCGTTCTCCTGCTTATACACGACGCTTCTTGGGCGGACGACAACCATTGTGTGGGATCGGAGTAACATCAGTAATGTTATTGATCTTGAAACCACAAGCGTTGAGCGCGCGTACAGCGGATTCACGGCCTGGACCAGGCCCTTTAACATTCACGTCGAGATTCTTCAGACCAAACTCAGCGGCTGCACGTCCAGCACGTTCAGCAGCAACCTGTGCAGCGAACGGAGTACTTTTACGGGAACCACGGAAGCCGGAGCCACCTGCAGTTGCCCAGGACAATGCATTACCCTGGCGGTCGGTAATTGTCACGATAGTGTTGTTAAAAGAAGCGTGGATATGGGCTACGCCATCCACTACCGACTTTTTAACCTTCTTACGTGTACGAGTACCTGGCTTTGCCATATCAGAACAAATCCTGTATTAAAAAAGTCGTTGCTGTCTCATTAAAGAGAGTCAACGATCTTACTTGCGAATCGGTTTGCGCGGACCCTTACGAGTACGGGCATTAGTCTTCGAACGCTGACCACGAACCGGAAGACTGCGACGGTGGCGAAGACCACGATAGCAACCCAGATCCATGAGGCGTTTGATGTTCATGCTGATTTCGCGACGCAGGTCACCCTCAACGTTCAGTTTTGCAACTTCAGTACGCAGGGATTCCAGCTGATCTTCGCTCAGATCAGATACTTTGGCAGAAGGGTTAACACCAGTAGTAGCACAAAGCTGCTGAGCTGAAGTTTTACCAACACCAAAAATGTAGGTCAACGAGATAACGGCATGTTTGTTATCTGGAATGTTGACGCCAGCAATACGGGCCATTCAATCGTCTCCGTTATTACATTTAACCGTACATCAGCTATTTGCAATTCTTACGAACTTAAATAAGACTGAAGTACGTCACCATTTCATTTCTCTGACTTTCATCAGTCTCGTGAGAATGGCTGCCTTCATCCTGTTGTACTGTTCAGGCTGGTGTAAAACACAGCCCTCTAACAACAACAGGTCGAAAGGCGGAAATTCTAATCCGTCTTTCGATAAAACACAACCGCTCATGACAAAATCATGAACGGCTGTGTAATTCTTAGTCACATTAAACCAGATCAGGTCTCATTCAGGAATCCGTAGATTCCCGATAAATGTTAGCCCTGACGCTGTTTGTGACGTGGCTCCTGACAGATCACGCGCACATTACCCTTACGCTTAATGATCTTACAGTTGCGGCAGATTTTTTTAACCGACGCACGTACTTTCATAACTTACTCCACAACCGTTGCAGAACTACTCTTTAAAAGAGTCTCTTAACGAGTGGTAACTAGCGAACCAAGCCGCCGTTACCATAGCCCTTAAGATTGGATTTCTTCAGCAGCGACTCATACTGATGCGACATGAGATGCGACTGCACCTGAGCCATGGTGTCCATCACCACGACAACCACGATCAACAAGCTGGTTCCCCCGAGGTAGAAAGGCACGTTAGCCGACACTACCAGAAACTGAGGAATCAGACACACTGCTGTCATGTAAAGAGCACCGAACATAGTCAGGCGAGTCAATACACCATCAATATAACGCGCAGACTGTTCACCAGGACGAATACCCGGGATGAATGCGCCTGACTTCTTCAAGTTATCAGCAACATCTTTTGGATTAAAGACAAGCGCCGTATAGAAGAAACAGAAAAAGATGATGCCTGCCGAGAACAACAGGATGTTCAGTGGCTGACCCGGACCCAGCGCCAGAGCAATATCTTGCAGCCAACCCATGCTCTCACCCTGACCGAACCACTGCGCAATTGACGCAGGGAACAGCAGCAAGCTTGAAGCAAAGATAGCTGGTATAACACCCGCCATATTAACTTTCAAAGGCAGATGACTGCTCTGAGCCGCAAACACCTTACGTCCTTGTTGACGCTTGGCATAGTTTACGGTGATCCGACGCTGTCCACGCTCAATAAAGACCACAAATGCGATAATCGCGACTGCCAGTATAGCGACAGCCAGCAACATCAGAATATTAACGTCACCCTGACGTGCGGACTCGAAAGACCGCACAATCGCACTTGGAAGACCTGCGACAATACCTGCAAAGATGAGAATCGAGATGCCGTTGCCAATACCTCTTTCAGTCACCTGTTCGCCCAGCCACATCATAAAGACGGCACCGGTAACGAATGTAACAACAGCCACTATGTAGAAGCTCATGTCAGTGCTGAAGGCAACACCCTGATTGGCCAGACCGACAGTCATGCCAGTGCCCTGAATCAGAGCAAGGGCAACGGTCAGGTAGCGGGTGTACTGGCTTATCTTGCGACGTCCGGACTCACCTTCCTTTTTAAGTTGCTCCAACTGCGGGCTCACTACGCTCATCAACTGAACAATAATGGACGCCGAAATATAAGGCATGATACCCAGAGCCAGTACAGACATTCTCTCCAGCGCACCGCCAGAGAACATGTTGAACAGGCCTAATATAGTGCCTTCATTTTGTTGAAACATCCGAGCCAGTGCATCAGGGTTGATGCCCGGCACAGGGATGTGCGCACCGATCCTGTAAACCAGGATCGCCAGAAACACGAACTTAACACGAGACCATAGCTCGTTTAAGCCGCTTTGATTCCCAACAGGTAGTGTCTTAGCCATTTAGTCCTCGATCTTACCACCGGCAGCTTCAATCGCAGCACGGGCGCCTTTGGTAACAGCCAGACCTTTAATGGTGACTGCTTTAGCCAATTCGCCAGACAGTACCACTTTCGCACGTTTGATGCTACCGCCGATCAGATCTGCAGCTTCCAGAGCCGCCAGATCGATCACGTCAGCTTCAACGTTGTTCAATTCGTGCAGACGAATTTCAGCAGTAAAGCGCGCCTTGCGAGAAGTGAAACCGAATTTAGGTAGACGACGCTGTAATGGTTGCTGACCACCTTCGAAACCAGGCTTAACAGAACCACCAGAACGAGCCTTCTGACCTTTATGGCCACGACCGCCGGTCTTGCCCAGGCCGGAGCCTATGCCACGACCTACGCGCTTACCCTCTTTGCGGCTACCTTCAGCCGGGCTCAGAGTATTCAAACGCATATTATTCTCCTTCTACCCGGACAAGGTAGGAAACCTTGTTGATCATGCCACGAACCGCTGGAGTATCTTCTACTTCAACAGTGTGTCTGATACGACGCAGGCCCAAACCCCGTACGCAAGCCTTATGGCTTTCGAGGCGACCGCTGGTGCTCTTCAAGAGCGTCACTTTGATCATCTTCTTAGCCATGACTTACCCCAGGATGTCCTCAACAGCCTTGCCACGCTTGGCAGCAATGCCTTCAGGAGAACGCATGTCACGCAGACCGTTGAAAGTTGCACGAACGACGTTCACAGGATTGGTGGAACCGTAGCATTTAGCCAGTACGTTATGCACGCCAGCTACTTCAAGAACGGCACGCATTGCACCACCGGCGATAACACCAGTACCCGCAGAAGCAGGCTGCATGTAAACCTTGGAAGCACCGTGACGGGCTTTCACTGCGTACTGCAGAGTATCACCGTTCAGGTCAACATTAATCATGTTGCGACGGGCAGCTTCCATAGCTTTCTGGATAGCGATTGGCACTTCACGGGCTTTACCGCGACCGAAACCAACCTTACCCTTACCATCACCAACAACGGTCAGTGCTGTAAAGCCGAAGATACGACCACCTTTCACCACTTTGGCTACTCGGTTGACCTGTACCAACTTCTCAATCAAGCCTTCGTCGTTGTTAGGCTTACGATCATCTCTATCTCTTGCCATGACGTTCTACCCTTAGAATTCCAGTCCGCCTTCACGGGCTGCATCGGCTAACGCCTTGACACGACCGTGATATTTGAAACCAGAGCGGTCAAACGCCACCTTGGTCACACCCGCCGCCTTGGCACGTTCAGCAACCAGAGCACCAACTTTCTTGGCAGCATCTACGTTACCGGTAGCTTCGCCACGCAGTTCTTTTTCAACAGTGGAGGCAGTAGCCAACACTTTGTCGCCGTTAGCGGCGATAACCTGCGCATAAATGTGGCGAGGCGTACGATGAATGCTCAGACGTATGGCACCCAGCTCACGCATCTTAACCCTTGCACGAAGGGCACGACGCAGGCGAGAAGATTTTTTGTCCATCATGATCTCACCCTACCTTACTTTTTCTTGGCTTCTTTGCGACGAACACGTTCGTCAGCATAGCGAACACCCTTACCTTTATAAGGCTCAGGACGACGGAATTCACGAATTTCCGCAGCAACCTGTCCGACCAACTGCTTGTCGATACCCTGTACCAGAATTTCAGTCTGGGTTGGGGTTTCTGCAGTCACGCCTTTTGGCAGGCTGTATTCAACCGGATGGGAGAAGCCCAGGTTCAAAGTCAAGGTATTACCCTTGGCCTGTGCACGATAACCAACACCAACCAGCTGAAGCTTTTTAGCAAAGCCAGTGGTGACGCCAGTTACCATGTTGTTAACCAGAGCACGGGTGGTTCCTGCCAGAGCACGTGAGTACTTGGCACCATCACGTGGAGCAAACGTCAGAACGTTTTCTTCCTGTGCAACTTCGACATTGTTGTGAACAACAAGTTCCAGTTGACCTTTAGGTCCTTTGATAATCAGACCTTGGCCATCGTGCTTGATCTCTACACCAGCAGGGATAGCAACAGGGCTTTTGGCTACTCGAGACATAATACCCCTCCCTTAGAATACTGTGCAGAGAATTTCGCCACCAACACCGGCTGCACGAGCAGCACGTTCGGTCATTACACCTTTGTTGGTTGACACGATAGCGATACCCAGACCGCTGTTTACTTTAGGCAGAGCTTCCTTGCCTGCGTATGAACGCAAACCTGGACGACTGCTGCGCTTAAGGCTTTCAATAACTGGCTTGCCTTCGAAGTATTTCAGTTCGATGGTCAGTTCAGTTTTAACGTCGCCAGCTACGCTGTAGTCAGCAACAAAACCTTCATCCTTTAAAACCTTGGCTACAGCCACTTTGATTTTTGAGGATGGCATGGTGACAGAGGCGTGCTCTGCCATCTGGGCATTACGGATACGAGTTAGCATATCTGCTAACGGGTCCTGCATACTCATTATCTATATCTCCCGAAGATGAAATGGCTTACCAGCTGGCCTTAACCAGACCTGGAACATCACCACGCATCGCTGCTTCACGCAGCTTGATACGGCTCAGGCCGAATTTGCGCAGAACGCCGTGTGGACGTCCAGTAACTCGACAACGGTTACGCAGACGAGCTTTGCTCGCATCACGTGGTTGCTTTTGAAGAGCTACCTGTGCATCCCAACGCTCATCTTCAGTGCTGTTAGGATTGTTAATCACAGCTTTCAGCTGTGCGCGCTTTTCAGCGAATTTGGCAACGGTTTGCTGACGCTTCAGTTCCCGTTGCTTCATGGATACTTTTGCCATAAAACTCGTACCTGTATCAGTTACGGAATGGGAAGTTGAAAGCCTTCAGCAGAGCACGGCCTTCATCGTCATTCTTGGCAGTTGTGGTCAGAGTAATGTCCAGACCGCGAAGAGTGTCGATTTTGTCATAATCAACTTCAGGGAAGATGATCTGCTCTTTAACACCCATGCTGTAGTTACCACGTCCGTCGAAGGACTTGGCACTCACACCACGGAAGTCACGTACACGTGGCAGAGCGATGTCAACCAGACGCTCCAGGAACTCATACATGCGATCGCTACGCAGAGTTACCTTCACACCGATTGGCCAACCTTCACGAACCTTGAAGCCAGCAACAGAGTTGCGAGCCTTGGTTACCACAGGCTTCTGACCGGCGATTTTTTCCATGTCGGCCAGTGCGTGCTCGATGACTTTCTTGTCACCAATCGCTTCACCCACACCCATGTTCAGGGTGATTTTGGTAATGCGTGGCACTTCATGAACGTTCTTCACACCAAGCTCTTCTTTGAGCTTTGGAAGAATCTCTTCACGATATTTAGTTTTGAAATTTGCCATCACTCTCCCCTTACGCGCCAACAGGCTTGCCGTTAGACTTGAATACGCGCTGCTTTTTACCATCTTCAGAAGTGGTAAAGCCAACACGATCAGCCTTGTTGGTTTCAGGGTTCAGAAGCGCAACGTTAGAAGCTTGAATAGCCGCTTCTTTCTCTACGATTCCACCAGGAGTGCCCAACATTGGGTTAGGCTTCTGATGTTTCTTCATCATGTTGATACCAGAAACAATCAGTTTGCCGTCAGCACGAACGGTTTGCACTTTACCGCGCTTACCTTTGTCCTTGCCGGCAATTACGATGACTTCGTCATCACGACGGATCTTTTTCATGTTCTGCTCCCGTTACAGTACTTCTGGGGCCAGTGAAATGATCTTCATAAACTGCTCACCGCGCAGTTCACGAGTCACTGGTCCAAAGATACGTGTACCGATAGGCTGGTTGTTTGCGTTAAGCAGAACAGCCGCATTGCCATCGAACTTGATCAGGGAGCCGTCTGGACGACGAACACCTTTACGTGTACGAACAACAACGGCGTTCATCACCTGGCCTTTTTTGACCTTACCGCGTGGAATTGCTTCCTTAACGGATACTTTGATGATGTCACCAATGTGTGCGTAACGGCGATGGGAGCCTCCCAACACCTTGATACATTGTACTCGACGTGCGCCGCTGTTATCAGCGACTTCGAGTTCACTTTCTGTTTGGATCATTACTTTATCTCCAAGCCCAAACTGCAGGCGGGTACTCGCCGGCTATCATACAAACAGCCGATCCGACAGACAATAAAAAACCATCTGCCAGACCGGCTATCATCAACTCAAGCCCAAAGCACCAAAGCCTTAGATCTGAGTGGCACGCTCGTCAATGGATACAAGTGCAAATGTCTTGCTCTTTGACAGAGGACGCGTCTCTTTAATGGTTACAACGTCGCCCATACGGCATTCGTTGTTCTCATCATGAGCGTGCAACTTGGTGGACCGCTTCACGATTTTACCCAGAAGCGGATGCTTTACCCGGCGTTCGATGAGAACAGTGACGGTTTTATCCATCTTGTCGCTCACAACCTTGCCGGTAAGAGTACGGACCATTTTGGCTTCAGTCATCTTTTTACGCTCCTGCCTTTTGGTTCAGGATGGTTTTCACGCGAGCGATGTCGCGCTTAACCTGCTTCAGCAGATGACTCTGTGCCATTTGGCCAGTAGCTTTCTGCATACGGAAATTAAACTGATCCCGCAGCAGAGAGAGAAGCTCAGTATTGAGCTCCTCTACAGACTTTTCACGCAGTTCAGCAGCATTCATCACATTACGCTCCGCTTAACGAAGGTAGTTTCCAGTGGCAGCTTCGCAGCAGCCAGAGCAAAGGCTTCACGAGCCAGCTCTTCGGACACACCTTCCATCTCATAGAGAACGCGGCCTGGTTGAATCTGGCACACCCAGTATTCCACGTTACCCTTACCTTTACCCTGACGAACCTCAAGAGGCTTGCCGGTGATCGGCTTGTCTGGGAAGACGCGGATCCAGATTTTACCACCACGCTTAACGTGACGGGTCATGGCACGACGAGCCGCTTCAATCTGACGCGCAGTTATACGTCCACGACCAACAGCTTTCAATGCGTATTCGCCGAAGCTAACCTTGGAGCCGCGCAGAGCCAGACCGCGGTTGCGGCCTTTCATCTGCTTACGGAACTTAGTACGTTTAGGTTGTAACATTTCCGCGCTCCTTAATTCTTAGCTTGACGCTTTTTATTAGGGCGACGTGGCTGCTGATCTTTTGGAGTTTCAATAACCGGTGGAACGCCACCAATTACTTCGCCTTTAAAGATCCAGACCTTCACGCCCAGGATACCGTAAGTAGTCAGGGCTTCGTACTGTGCGTAATCAATATCAGCACGCAGAGTGTGAAGCGGCACACGACCTTCGCGGTACCATTCGGTACGTGCGATTTCAGCGCCACCCAGACGACCACTCAACTGAATCTTGATGCCCTTGGCACCCATACGCATAGCATTTTGTACAGAGCGCTTCATGGCACGACGGAACATCACACGACGCTCCAGCTGACCAGCGATGCTCTGAGCTACCAGCATGGCATTCAGTTCAGGCTTACGAATTTCTTCAATGTTGATGTGCACAGGCACGCCCATCATTTTGGTAATGGCCTGACGCAGCTTCTCAACGTCTTCGCCTTTCTTACCAATCACGATACCTGGACGGGCAGTGTGAATAGTAATACGAGCGCTTTGAGCTGGACGCTGGATATCAACATGACTGACAGAAGCATTTTTCAGCTTCTTTTCAATGAAACTACGCACTGCTAGATCGGCATTCAGCTTGTCAGCGTAATCGCTACCGTCTGCGAACCAGACTGAACGATGAGGCTTGACGATGCCAAGGCGAATTCCATTAGGATGTACTTTTTGACCCATGTGACCGCTCCTTAGACCTCTGCAACCTTAACCGTAATATGGCAAGACCGCTTCAGAATGCGATCAGCACGACCCTTGGCACGTGGACGAATGCGCTTCATGGTCATTGCTTCGTCAACGAAGCAAGTAGACACTTTCAGCTCATCAATATCCATGCCGTCATTGTGCTCAGCGTTTGCAATAGCAGACTCAAGCACTTTCTTAACCAGAACCGCAGCTTTCTTAGGGCTGTAGCTCAACAAATTCAGGGCTTCGCCTACTGCCTTGCCACGAATCTGGTCAGCGACCAGACGCGCTTTCTGGGCAGAAATGCGAGCGCCTTTATGCATAGCAGCAACTTCTTTCATTTCATAACCCCTTAGCGCTTCTTGGCCTTTTTGTCTGCTGCGTGGCCGCGATATGTACGGGTAGCAGCAAACTCGCCCAGCTTATGGCCGACCATGTCTTCACTTACGAAAACGGGTACGTGCTGACGACCGTTATGAACAGCCAAAGTCAGACCAACCATAGTTGGGATAATCATTGAGCGGCGGGACCAGGTCTTGATCGGACGCTTGTTGCCGCTGTCAGCCGCTTCTTCAACCTTCTTCAACAAGTGAAGGTCGATAAATGGGCCTTTTTTCAGTGAACGTGGCACTATCGTATCCTCTCTCTGGGCTTACTTCGCGCTGCGACGACGTACGATCATTTTGTCCGTACGCTTGTTGGAACGAGTCTTACGACCCTTAGTCGGAACACCCCATGGCGTCACAGGATGACGACCACCGGAAGTACGACCTTCACCACCACCATGTGGGTGATCAACCGGGTTCATGGCAACACCACGAACGGTTGGACGCACACCACGCCAGCGCTTAGCACCCGCTTTACCCAGGGAGCGCAAACTGTGCTCACTGTTAGAGACTTCGCCCAGAGTGGCACGACAGTCAGCCAATACTTTACGCATTTCACCGGAACGCAGACGCAGAGTAACGTAAGCACCGTCACGAGCGACCAGCTGGGCAGAAGCACCAGCACTGCGGATCATCTGAGCGCCTTTACCAGGCTTCATTTCAATACAGTGTACGATGGAACCCTGTGGGATATTGCGCAGTGGCAATGTATTTCCCGCTTTAATTGGGGCATCAACACCGGAGAAAAGTTGATCACCGGCTTTCACACCTTTAGGTGCGATAATGTAACGACGCTCACCGTCAATGTATTTCAACAGAGCGATATGCGCGGTACGGTTTGGATCGTATTCCAGACGCTCAACAACAGCTGGAATGCCGTCCTTGTTACGACGAAAATCTACGATACGATAGTGCTGCTTATGACCACCACCACGATGACGGGTAGTGATACGGCCAGCATTGTTGCGACCACCAGTTTTAGACTTCTTTTCCAGCAGAGGCGCGTATGGACGGCCTTTGTGGAGGTCAGGGTTTACAACCTTGACTACGAAGCGGCGACCTGGAGAAGTCGGCTTGCATTTGATAACTGCCATTCTCTAGCTCCTTATTCCGCGTCCGCGAAGTCAATTTCCTGACCTTGCTCCAGGCTGACGTAAGCCTTTTTCCAGTCTGAGCGATGGCCCATACCGAAACGTGTACGCTTAGTCTTGCCCTTAACAACGACAGTCCTGACAGCTTTAACGCTGACTTCAAACAGCTGCTCAACAGCTTTTTTGATTTCGAGCTTGGTTGCGTCCTTAGCTACCTTAAAGACGTACTGGTTATGCTCTTCAGCAACAACAGTGGCCTTCTCGGAAATGTGAGGACCAAACAGTACTTTAAAAATACGTTCCTGGTTCATCCCAGCATCTCCTCGAACTTCTTGATGGCAGCAACAGTCATCACGACTTTGTCGTGAGCAACCAGGCTAACCGGATCAATACCCTGTACGTCACGAACATCCACATAAGGAATGTTGCGAGCAGCCAGATAAATGTTCTGATCCACTTCTTCGGACACGATCAACGCGCCGTTAGCGTTCAGCTCATTCAGCTTGGCAACAACCAGTTTTGTCTTAGGAGATTCAACAGCGAACTGCTCAACCACCACCAGACGATCTTGACGAACCAGCTCAGACAAGATGGAGCGCAGTGCTGCGCGGTACATCTTTTTGTTCAGCTTTTGAGTGTGATTCTGTGGTTTAGCAGCAAATGTTCTGCCGCCCCCGCGCCACAATGGGCTACGGATGGTACCGGCGCGCGCACGACCGGAACCTTTTTGACGCCATGGCTTACGACCACCGCCGCTAACTTCGCTGCGTGTCTTTTGAGCCTTGGTACCTTGACGAGAACCCGCCATGAAAGCAACAACCGCCTGGTGAACCAGAGTTTCGTTGAATTCAGTGGCAAAAGTTACGTCTGAGACCTGAACGGCATCTGCACCGTTTACCTTCAGTTCCATAATCTAATCCCCTCAGGCGCCAGCTTTCACTGCTGGTTTAACAACAACGTCAGCACCGGTAGCACCAGGTACTGCGCCTTTTACCAGCAGCAGGTTACGCTCGCCATCTACACGAACGATTTCCAAGGACTGTACGGTTACTTTCTCAGCACCCATATGTCCAGCCATTTTCTTGCCTTTGAAGACTCGACCTGGAGTCTGACACTGGCCGATAGAGCCAGGTGCACGGTGAGACAGAGAGTTACCGTGAGTCGCGTCTTGCATACGGAAGTTGTAGCGTTTGATAACGCCCTGGAACCCCTTACCCTTAGACTGACCAGTAACGTCTACTTTCTGACCTTGTTCAAACAGGTCTACACCGATAACGTCGCCAGCTTTATATTCAGCGTCAGCGTCGATACGGAATTCCCAAAGCCCATCACCAGCTTCAACGCCTGCTTTGGCGAAGTGGCCAGCCTTTGGCTTGCTTAAACGGCTGCTTTTTTTGCTACCAGAAGTTACCTGAATCGCAGTATATCCGTCGGTTGCCTGGGTTTTCACCTGGGTAACGCGGTTTGGATCAACTTCGATTACGGTTACTGGTATTGAAGCACCGTCTTCGGTGAAAACACGGGTCATACCGCGTTTCTTGCCGACTAATCCAATAGTCATTTCAACCTCTCTCGTGTACGGGGCTAACACCCACTATGGCCGCTCACTTCAGAGCTGTTACACAAAAGTGTGCACACTTTGATGGAGAGCCCATTGGCCTTATTAACCGAGACTGATTTGCACTTCAACGCCGGCTGCCAAGTCCAGCTTCATCAGTGCGTCTACAGTTTTTTCGGTGGGCTCGATGATGTCGAGAAGACGTTTATGAGTACGGATTTCATACTGATCACGAGCGTCTTTGTTGACGTGTGGAGAAATCAGAACTGTAAAACGTTCTTTTCGGGTTGGCAGAGGGATCGGACCACGCACCTGCGCACCAGTTCTCTTCGCAGTATCAACGATTTCCTGCGTAGACTGGTCGATCAGGCGATGATCAAAAGCTTTCAGACGAATGCGAATTTGCTGCGCCTGACCGCTTTGTTTTGATTGTTGGCTCATCTTGTTCTAACCATGGTATATAAAGAACGAAGTCTGGCGATCAATGTCACCAAGACAAAAGGACGCAAAATTTTACTAATCACAAAAGCATCTGTCAACACAAGTATTCAGACAAATTAATCTCAACCCTGAAGGCAGTGGATTTGCTCTCTGTAAAACGGTCGAATCATCTACTGGAAATCATACTCTTTTAAAGCCATAGAAATGTATAAGGATTAGCTGAAGCCCTGAGAGGCGTTTGCTTATTTTTGACCGCCCAGGATAACCTGTTATTTTATAAAGAACATCTACGCGAATATGGAATAAGTAAAAATGGAGATCATACCTTTGACGCAAACATCCACCCCGAGACCACCAAGGAAACAAAAAACACCACAAACATACCGACCTGAATTACGACGCACCCCACTACCCAGAGATTATGGGGTGCCTCTATCGACAACCCTCAAACATTACCCAGCTGCCTCCCCCCCTTAGTACCACCAACCAACTTGCTACCAATGCAGAATCAAAATAAAGGCATAGAAAAATGAGCACACAGACACTTCAACTAACAGAACCCCTGATAGACTACCTGCACAAATTTGGCTTACGAGAACACCCAATACAGGCCCAACTTAGAATACTCACCAGCAAACACGCCAGAAGCGTCATGCAAATTTCTCCAGAGCAAGGTCAATTCATGGGCATGCTCGCCAAACTAATCAACGCTAAACATTGCATAGAGATCGGTACGTTTACCGGGTACAGCGCACTGTCTGTTGCACTAAATCTCCCCAAGGATGGAAAACTCATCGCCTGCGACATCAGCTCTGAGTACACAGATCTTGCAAAACCCTACTGGAAACAAGCTGGCGTAGATCAAATCATCGACCTTAATATAGCCCCCGCACTTGAAACCCTTTCACGACTCATTACCGAAGGGCGGGAAAACTCATTCGACATGGCTTTTATTGATGCAGATAAAACCGGTTACGACACCTATTACGAGCAATGCTTAAAGCTGATTCGCCCCGGCGGACTCATCCTTATTGATAACGTGCTTTGGAGCGGACATGTTGCCGAAGCAACAGCAATTGACGAGGATACTATCGCGCTCAAAGCGCTTAATATAAAGATCCATCAAGACGACCGTGTCGATATGATGATACTGCCTATTTCTGACGGATTATCGTTAATCGTTAAGCGCTAACCCAAATACCGTAACGATCCAAACCTGCCGACCAACATAATAATCCTGCATGCAGTTATAAAGGATTGAGAAACAGTCCTCTATTTTAAAGTCAAAAAAAACCCGGCTAATGCCGGGTTTTTCGAGGTGACTTTATGTCTTTTAAAATCGTCGATTATTCGAAGATTTTAGCAACAACACCAGCACCAACTGTACGGCCGCCTTCACGAATCGCGAAACGCAGACCTTCTTCCATAGCTACTGGGTTGATCAGAGTAGCTACGAAGTTGATGTTGTCACCAGGCATTACCATTTCAACGCCTTCGTTCAGCTCAACAGCACCAGTCACGTCAGTAGTACGGAAGTAGAACTGTGGACGGTAGCCCTTGAAGAATGGAGTGTGACGACCGCCTTCTTCTTTGGACAGGATGTACACTTCAGCTTCGAACTTGGTGTGCGGAGTAACGGTACCTGGCTTAACCAGACACTGACCACGCTCAACGTCTTCACGCTTGGTACCACGCAGCAGAGCACCGATGTTCTCACCTGCACGACCTTCGTCAAGCAGCTTACGGAACATTTCAACACCAGTAACAGTAGTCTTGGTAGTGTCTTTGATACCAATAATTTCTACTTCGTTACCAACGTTAACGATACCACGCTCAACACGACCAGTTACAACAGTACCACGGCCAGCGATGGAGAATACGTCTTCGATAGGCATCAGGAACGGCTGATCGATAGCACGTTCTGGCTCTGGGATGTAAGAATCCAGAGTTTCTACCAGCTTCTTAACAGCGGTAGTACCCATTTCGTTAGCGTCTTCACCGTTCAGAGCCATCAGGGCAGAACCGATGATGATTGGAGTGTCGTCGCCTGGGAAGTCGTACATGTCCAGAAGTTCGCGAACTTCCATCTCCACCAGTTCCAGCAGCTCTTCGTCGTCTACCATGTCAGCTTTGTTCAGGAATACCACGATGTATGGTACACCTACCTGACGAGACAGCAGGATGTGCTCACGAGTCTGTGGCATGGGGCCATCAGCAGCGGAACATACCAGGATAGCGCCGTCCATCTGAGCAGCACCAGTGATCATGTTTTTAACATAGTCAGCGTGGCCTGGGCAGTCTACGTGCGCGTAGTGACGAGCTGGGGAATCATACTCTACGTGTGCAGTAGAGATGGTGATACCACGCTCACGCTCTTCAGGAGCGTTATCGATCTGGTCGAATGCACGCATGGTGCCGCCCCAGATCTCTGCACATACGCGAGTCAGCGCAGCAGTCAGAGTGGTTTTACCGTGGTCAACGTGACCGATGGTGCCGACGTTTACGTGCGGCTTTTTACGTTCAAATTTTTCCTTAGCCATTTCTCTTAACCTTAAGCTATAGATAAGTTTGATATCAGGTATGATTTCAGGCCGGCATTCTAACAGCGATTGCTTATGGAAAGAAATTTCTCAGTGTAAAAAACTGAGAAATTCCACTGCTTTCGTAAAAGCGTCCGTAGACTTCGCCATCAAACTACCGAATCAGAGATCAACCCTGGTTCTTGATAACCGCTTCAGCAATGCTGGCGGGCGCTTCGGCATACTCATGGAATTCCATGGTGTATGTTGCACGCCCCTGAGTTGCTGATCGCAGGTCGGTAGCGTAGCCGAACATTTCACCCAGCGGCACCTGAGCGTCAATAGTCTTGCCAGAAGACGTATCTTTCATGCCCTGAACAATACCGCGACGGCGACTCAGGTCACCCATAACGTCACCCATGTAGTCTTCAGGTGTTACCACCTCAACCTTCATCATCGGTTCCATCAGCACAGGCTGAGCCTGTGGTGCGTATTTCTTCAGCGCTTGTGAAGCAGCGATTTTAAACGCCATTTCGTTGGAGTCAACATCGTGGAAAGAACCATCGTACAGACGAGCTTTCAGACCCAGTAATGGGTAGCCGGCGATAACGCCGTTCTTCATCTGTTCTTCAATGCCTTTCTGGATCGCCGGGATGTATTCCTTAGGAATAGTACCACCCACGATTTCATTGATGAATTCCAAACCTTCTTCGCCAGCAGCGGCAGGAGAGAATTCAACAACAACGTGACCATACTGACCACGACCACCAGACTGCTTGGCAAACTTGTGGTTAGCGTCAACAGAACCTTTGAGCTTCTCACGGTAAGCAACCTGAGGCTTACCAATGTTGGCTTCAACATTGAATTCGCGACGCATACGGTCAACAAGGATATCCAGGTGCAACTCACCCATGCCGGAGATAATGGTCTGGCCACTTTCTTCGTCAGTGTGAACGCGGAAAGACGGATCTTCCTGAGCAAGTTTGCCCAGAGCGATACCCATTTTTTCCTGGTCAGCCTTAGTCTTTGGCTCAACAGCAACAGAAATTACTGGCTCTGGGAATTCCATACGCTCCAGAGTAATAATGCTGTCCATTGAACACAGAGTGTCACCAGTGGTTACATCTTTCATGCCGATCAGGGCAACGATGTCACCAGCCACACACTCTTTAAGCTCTTCACGGTTGTTCGCGTGCATTTGCACCATTCGACCAACACGCTCTTTCTTGTGCTTAACCGGGTTGTAAACTGTATCACCGGAGTTCAGAACACCGGAGTAGTTACGGATAAAGGTCAGCGTACCCACGAATGGGTCAGTGGCAATTTTAAATGCCAGCGCTGCGAAAGGTGCACTGTCGTCCGCTTCGCGAACCGCAACCGTTCCGTCTTTATCGTCCAGAATACCTTCGATCGCCTTAACTTCTTTTGGAGAAGGCATCAGTTCGATCACAGCATCCAGAACAGCCTGCACACCTTTGTTCTTGAAGGCAGAACCACCAAAGACAGGAATGATCTCGTTCGCCAGAGTACGGGCACGGATACCGGCCTTAATCTCTTCTTCGGACAGATCGCCTTCTTCGAGGTACTTTTCCATCATTTCATCAGTGGCTTCGGCAGCAGCTTCAACCATGTATTCGCGCATTTCTGCACACAGGTCAGCCATATCTGCAGGAATGTCTTCGTATTTGAAGGTCATTCCCTGGTCTTCTTCGTTCCAGATGATGCATTTCATCTTCACGAGATCAACCACGCCTTTGAAGTCATCTTCAGCGCCGATGGTCATCTGCATAGGCACCGCGTTAGCGTTCAAACGCTCACGCAGCTGGCTGATTACCATTTCGAAATCGGCACCGGTACGGTCCATCTTGTTCACGAAGACCATACGAGGAACTGCGTACTTATCCGCCTGACGCCATACGGTTTCAGTCTGAGGCTGAACACCGGAGGAGCCACACAGCACAACAACTGCGCCGTCGAGTACACGCAAGGAACGTTCTACTTCGATAGTGAAGTCAACGTGTCCTGGGGTATCGATGATGTTAACGCGGTGCTCATCAAACTGAGCGTCCATTCCGCGCCAGAAACAGGTAGTCGCAGCGGACGTGATAGTAATACCACGCTCCTGCTCCTGTTCCATCCAGTCCATGGTGGCTGCGCCATCATGAACTTCACCAATTTTATGGCTCAGGCCGGTGTAAAACAGTACGCGTTCTGTAGTCGTTGTCTTACCCGCGTCAACATGGGCACAAATACCGATGTTGCGATAGCGGTTGATCGGGGTTTTACGCGCCACGATACAATCCTCTGATACTTAGAAACGGTAGTGGGAGAATGCCTTGTTGGCTTCAGCCATACGGTGCACGTCTTCACGCTTCTTAACTGCAGCGCCCTTGCTTTCGGCAGCGTCCATCAGTTCTCCAGCCAGGCGGAGCTTCATGGATTTTTCACCACGCTTACGCGCAGCGTCTACCAGCCAACGCATGGCCAGAGCACTACGACGAGCAGGACGAACTTCAACAGGCACCTGGTAAGTAGCACCACCGACACGGCGGGACTTAACCTCTACCATAGGAGCGATAGTTTCCAGAGCTTTTTCAAAAATCTCCAGAGGCTCCTTGCTGGTGCGTTCCAGAACAACGTCCAGAGCACCATAAACGATCTTTTCAGCGACAGATTTCTTACCGCTGACCATCACGTGGTTGATGAATTTAGTGAGTGTTTTATTACCAAACTTAGGATCTGGTAATACGTCGCGCTTAGCGACTACGCGTCTTCTTGGCATTGATAAGCCCTCTACGTCGGTCTTCAGGTAATCCAGGAACATTCAGCAGTTAACTGCCTCAGCCCGGCCTTACTCTCATCAACCTGATGTTAAATTCTTACTCTTTCGAGCAGTTTGTCTGCAGCCCTCAAGCTTTTTATTAGCTTTAGGCAGCCAGACCAAAACTTAAGCTAATCAGGCGATTAGGACTTAGGTCTCTTGGTACCGTACTTAGAACGGCCCTTCTTACGGTCGTTAACACCCTGGGTATCCAGGCTACCGCGAACGGTGTGATAACGAACACCTGGCAAGTCTTTTACACGACCGCCACGGATCAGAACAACACTGTGCTCTTGCAGATTGTGACCTTCACCACCGATGTAGGAAGTCACTTCAAAGCCGTTAGTCAGACGCACACGACATACTTTACGCAGCGCAGAGTTAGGCTTCTTAGGAGTAGTGGTGTAAACACGGGTACAAACACCACGACGTTGTGGACACGCCTGCAGCGCAGGCACGTCGGTCTTTCTGACCTTACGCTTGCGTGGCTTGCGCACCAACTGGTTAATTGTTGCCATTCAGCAAACTCCAAATCTCATTAATGAGGATCGTTTCTAAGGTTTCTCGCAAGAGAATGAATCTGAATCGTCAGAGGATTGGCAATCCAGAATCGGCTTTAAACAGCAAAAGCCGGCGTCAACCGGCTTATGCAGCACCTGAGCTCCACTGACTTGTAACGTGTCAAGCGCATGGAGCACGGATAGAATAAAGCGCACAGATTTTACGGGGCGATGATACTAACGTCAAGTACTGAGTCACTCATTAAAACCAGTGATTACCCATACCTTAACGTTATAATTGGCAAGGAAGGTTTAGCGAAGCAGGTAATGAAAACTCAGATACTATTCATTACCTGTATCTTTTCGTTAGAGTCTGGACCCCGTAAAGTGCTGGATTCCAGCTGGCTTATTCTCAACGATTTTTGAACTGTAAAAGCACCTTTTGTTTTGCTTGGTTTGAGGCCATTGTGCTTACAAAAGCATCAAATATCGAATCATTATTCTTCGTCATCAAACCAGATACAATTTTAGCAGCAGTCGATGTTTTATCACCCTGAAACTCTGGATGAAACTGAGTAAATATATGAGGCACACCGAACTTAGATTCTGCAGCTTTCGGAACGCTTTTACCGTTAAAGTTGTCAACAATCACAAAATCCAGCTCACCTTCTGCTTTTTCATCAACCATTTGTTTGTGAGCTGAGATAGTTGATATTTCATTTCCTATAACCCCTTTAATAATACCGTCTCCGGACTCTTCAACTTTACTTTTCTTGACAGGAAAACGATTCATACCTCCATACTTTGAAATCAATGCTTCAAACTTAACCTTTATCTGTTCATTAGAAAAATTACAACCAGACTTCTTATAGAATGATCCACCGGAAATACACAATAACCGTGCGCCATAATACGAAAACTCAACATCATACCCCTCTTTCGCCAACTCATCTTCAAATGCACAGCATTCTTCATCACTTAGCTCATGATCAAATTGCAAGACATAGTCATAATTCAGGTCAACATATATAGATTTGTTAGTTACAGATAAAGCATTTAGCGTCGCAATCTCTGGCTCAGCCCCCTGCTTTTTGACAAGACCTGATACGCCGTAGCGCTGAACTTTAGCAAATTCTCCATTAACATCTTTTAATGTACCGCCATCATATACATTGACCATCTGCAATGCTCTACACATCCCCAAAACGGGAACTCCTTGATTCCTTGCCTGCTCAAGCAAAGCAAACTCAAAAACTGTTCTCCTCAAATCTTTACCAACCATTGCATCACGAGAGTCAGGACTGCGATCATAGAACCCCTCTTCAACATTGGCCCCCCCCGGAAAGACAACACCATCCAATTGCTTAGATAATAGCACCGACTCTCTTTTCAGCTTTGAGACCTCTTTTTGCTTGTCTTCCTCCGAAAGTCGAATAACACCTTTTCCTAGACTGTCTTCTTTATCGGTAATCCCTGATTTGAGCAGATCAGATATTTCATCAGAAAGATTTGATGTATCAATCCAATAAGGCGTATAACCAATACGCATTGGTATAAGCCCTTTTGATTTGAGTTTCTCAAAAACTTTAGTTGCTGTCATCCCCGGACGAAGCGGGTCCCACATCAAACCAACCACCGGTTTAGATGGCGGCTTGGGCACTATCCCTGAAAAAATGATTTTACCAACTGCATCAAAGAACAACGTATCATTTACAGAGGCAAGCTTATTTAGCCCTGCATTCTCAACCACTACATTTTGACCAACCTTCACCTGCCAAAATGAAGATCTTGAAAGATCATTGTTTAAAAATTTAACATCTTTCAACTCGGCTCGCTCAAAATTATTTTCATCAATTTCACAATCATTAAATAGAACTTTTTCAAACAAAGCTTCGTTAAACTGTGCACCAGTCATTTGGTTTTTCACGAACATGGAATTATTAAAACTTGATTTAGAAAACACTACACCCCTTAAATCACAACCTGAAAAAAGAGCACCATTGAACTTGGATTCATCAAGCCTTATTTGACGCAAGTCACAATTTGAAAAAGTACATCCTGAAAAATCCACACCAGACAGTAACTCACCTCCAACAAACGGGGTCTTACCAGGGCCCGACATTTTATTACCAAGCAATCCTTTCTGTTGGAAATTGATATTACTAAATACTGATTTATAACCTTTCGACTCCAAAAAATCTTTGAATACACAGGCACCTTCATTATTGATTTTTTTCTTATACGCCCGGAACTCTATTAGCATCAACCTAACATTCTTCTGGGAAATATTTTTCTCCCATCTATTTTTCTTAAGCATCCTCACATTGCTTAACAATTCACCCCTAAAAAGTCTAACTCTTCTATTCAAAAGGACACTTTTTTTCCTTAATGGCCTAATAGACCTAGCTATCAAAAGGAAAGCCTCAGAAAATCCAGAAGCAACCTTCCTTTTTACAGAAAACGCCAACCCTTCTTTACACACTGGGTTCTTTTTATTGTTTTTCACACTAGAAGCACTTGGAAAATTTAAAGATCGCCGGATTCCCATTTCATCCTCCTTGAAATACTTTAAATTAAAAAGTATTGAGAATTCATAATTCTTGATTAACTTTGATCGGTTTTGAATAGCCTACCCGCTCTTTGAAAAGCGCTAAATTAGCGATAAGTATTAGTTTAAAATCAGAATATTACTTCCACCTCGGTCTGAACAAGGATTATCAACTACTTACAGATGTAAGTGGGTTATAGATTGAAAACGGATATTTTCATCTCCGTAGGCCGGAACTAACGAGGAGCCTTCTTCAAAAGCAAACCTTACACTACTTATCAAGTATAAATTGGTCTGCTCCCTACATGTAATTATGCTAAAGTCCAACACTTTATTTTTCGAAGTTAACCTTTATGAAACGCGAACTGGCAATCGAATTTTCAAGAGTCACGGAAGCCGCCGCCCTGGCAGGCTACAAGTGGCTTGGTCGTGGCGACAAAAATGCTGCTGACGGCGCTGCTGTAGAAGCGATGCGCACCATGCTGAACAAAGTCTCCATGAATGGCGAAATCGTCATTGGAGAAGGGGAAATAGACGAAGCTCCCATGCTCTTCATTGGCGAAAAAGTGGGTACTGGCGAAGGGGAAAGCGTTGATATCGCAGTCGACCCCATTGAAGGCACCCGCATGACCGCTATGGGCCAGAATAATGCCATTGCCGTTCTGGCCGCTGGAGAGAAAGGCTCTTTCCTGAAAGCGCCTGATATGTATATGGAAAAGCTGGTTTGCGGTCCTGGAGCCAAAGGCATCATCGACCTGAACATTGGGCTGAAAGAAAACATTCATAATGTCGCCCGCGCGCTCCACAAACCTATTGAAAGCCTGGTTGTTATTACCCTCGCTAAACCTCGCCATGACAGCGCCATTGCCATGATGCAGAATATGGGCGTGAAAGTATTTGCCATTCCTGACGGCGATGTTGCTGCGTCTATTCTGACCTGCATGCCAGACAGCGAAGTTGACTTAATGTACTGTGTTGGCGGTGCGCCGGAAGGTGTTGTTTCTGCTGCCGTTATCCGCGCTCTTGGCGGAGATATGAATGGTCGACTATTAACCAGAGATCAGGCTAAAGGGGAAACGCCGGAAAACATCGAAGCCGGTAAGCTGGAAGCTGAACGCTGCAAAGAGATGGGGGTTGAGCCCGGCAAGCTGTTACGTCTGGACGATATGGCCAGTTCCGATAATGTGGTTTTTTCCGCTACTGGCATTACCAAAGGCGACCTGCTTCAGGGTATTACCCGCAATGGTAACCTAGCGACCACCGAAACTCTGGTGGTTCGTGGCAAATCACGTACCATACGCCGCATCCAATCCAGTCATTACCTGGATCGTAAGGATGATGACATCAAAAACATCATCCTTTAACGCAGCCCTTCCTTTATATAGAGTACTGCGCCACCGCAGTACTCCTGACTCTTCAATACAAATATTGAGTAAAGCTATATGAGCTGTCACAGAATCAATGAACTGGCTGAACTATTAATGCCCGAATGGCAAAAGCAAAGCCACCTTAACCTGGTACAAATCATTGAATCTCTTGCATTGGAAGCAGGGCATAAAGGCCCTCTAAACGAAGTAACCGATGATATCCTGATCTATCACCTCAAAATGAAAGGTGAAACGCCGGATGCCATGATTCCGGGTATCGCTAAAGATGTTGAAGTGGATTTTAAAGCGGCCTTGCTAAAAGCTCGTGGTATTACATAACCTCTGCTCAACCGATGTCCTCATATATTATCCGGTGAAGCTTGTCTGGCTTCACTACCTAAACCATCTATCTCAAACACAAGCGCACCCCACTGATTATTTTCATCTATCTGTAGCTAAGAAAGTTGAACCTTGCGTTCTAAAAAGCATCAGGCGTTCATATTTTTATTATGGATGATCTATGATTTACAGGCATAAGCACGTCAACTCTATCCGAACATTGTTGCTCAAATTAAATTACAATAGCGTAGAGTGAAAATACCAATAGCCGTTGCAGGTAGGCTACCTAAGGTCGTCAAGACTACAATATTAGCAGCAAGTTTGTCGTCCCCCCCCCCCCATCGCCTTAGTCATCACAAAACTGGCAGCCGCCGTTGGGCAGGCAAAGATCAAAAAGATAATACCAAGATCAATTCCTCTCAACCCCAGCAACCATGCCACCAACACTGTCATCACAGGCATCAGACATACTTTGTGCAGAGTTGCCCATACTGCACTCTTACTGGTTTTTCTGAGCACATCCATGCTCAGGCTTCCGCCAATACTGATTAATGCCAATGGTAAAGTGATCTGAGCAAAGTACAGGCTGACCTTTTCTGCAACCGCGGGCAGTTGCAATCCCAACGAAACAAAACAAAAGCCCACAACAATGGAGGCAATGAGAGGGTTTTTGGTCAGATCAATAATCAGTTTTTTCCAACTGAAAGGAACATCATTTTTATCGGATGCATAATACGCCAGTACAAATACAGAGAGCACATTATACAGAGGTACCAGAAAGGCCAGAGCGAGAGACATCAATGCAATACCATGACTGCCATAGATATTTCCCGCCAAGGCCATACCCACAATAGCAAGATTTGCCCTGGCAGCGCCTTGAATAAATGCACCGTAGTCGGCTGACGACGTACAAGCTTGCGCAGCCAGTATTCTCGCTGTCAGAAATGTCACAATTGATGCTATAACAGCATAAATAACCATCCTGAAATCAAGAACTGATGCCATGTCCAAGTTAATAATGGATGTAAACAACAGTGCCGGCATACAAAAGTTGAAAACGAGCCTTGATGCCGTGGTTACAAAATGATCATCAATAAACTGAAAGCGCTTAAGAGCAATCCCTGCCAACAGCATCGCACAGACAGGCAGCGTCACACTGGCCGTGAATAAAAGCGTTTCCCAAAACATAGCCACTAGTCATCTGGTAATTTGCCAGCGATTATACCCGTCGCCTTTCAAGTTGCTACTTTGTTGGCTGCGTTCACTCACCTCGATCACCTACTATTTGTAGGCTCACAAGGCTTCACTCACTTGCCGCCGCGTAGCAACTTGAAATCCTTTGGGTATATAACCGTTGCTCATTTATGTACACATAGCTCCAAATAAAAAAACACTCAAGAAATTACCCGAGCCAGATTGTGTTGGCATAAGCCTCAAACGCTATTTTTTACCCCACTATTTTCTCACTGGCTGTAGCCGCTACTTAGTCGATACAGGCTAATAATGCCCCATCACTCTACAGCAACATCAAGGGGCAACGAGGTGAGTAAATGACCAACCGAAATATAGGGTATTTCAGTATCGTGCTTTTACTTCTTTTACCCTCATCCATAACTGTCGCAGCACCTATAGAGGCCTGGTATCAAAAAGTCTGGTGTAATGGCATGGGTGGTCAATTGGAGTATCGATTGGACAGTGGCCGACGCATTGACTGCCTCACGAACAGTCATGCCATTGAGATTGAGTTTGCCCGAAAATGGCCTGAAGCCATTGGACAGGCTCTTGATTACAGCATGCTGACTGGCAAACATGCCGGGATTGTTTTAATTTTGAACAAGGGGGTAGATTTTACTCATTGGGAGCGCATGCGGAAAGTGATTGATCACTATCAACTGCCAATTCAAGTTTGGCGACTCGGCCCTTAACTCGCGCCCTTCTCAGCCCAGATGAAGAACTCTCGATTACCATCGCCACCGGTAATCGAGCTATCGAAATAACCTTTTACCGTCATACCCAACTTCTCACAGAAGCTTTTTATGGACTGCTCTACCTGCGGATAAAGATTTGCATCTCTGACAATACCGCCCTTACCAATACCTGCAGAACCTACCTCAAACTGCGGCTTTACCAGACTTAACAACTGCCCACCTGGTTTCAACAGGGGAGCCAGAGAAGGAAGAATTTTGGTTTGGGAGATAAACGACACATCCATTACAGCGAAATCAAACCCCTTCACATCGGTTGTGTAATTTAGTAAACCCCGCGATAAATCCCGCGCATTCATTCCTTCCAGGCAGACAACCCTCGGATCATCCCGTAACGACGGAACCAATTGCCCATGACCAACCTCAATACCAATGACTTTTGCAGCCCCGGACTGGAGCGCACAATCAGTAAAGCCACCGGTTGACTGACCAACATCGATAACAACCGCATTGGCGAAGTCTGCACCGGATTTCTCAATAGCACCAGCTAGCTTTAATCCACCACGGGATACAAAACAATCTGACTCATCCCACACAACATCCAACTCAATAGAATCAGGGTACTTCTGGCCAGGTTTAACCACTGCCACCCAGCCGCCAGACTGATGTACCATTACACGACCTTCGCTTATCAGCTGTTGAGCTTTTGTTCGGGAGATAGCCTTTCCCCGCTCAACCAAGAGCATATCAAGTCTTTGCATCTTAATAGCCAGACGTAACCGAAAAAACTGAATTATACCGTCAACTGATTACCACTATGCATATTTCGTCGTTTTCTTTTTCGGAAGATCAATTTATCAAACTGCAAATCAGCTTAACGTCAGTCTATATCGCTTTCTTCCCTTCTCCAGCAATTCCCTCAAGATCCAAGATCTTGTTTCTCTGATCTTTCAAGGTTTCTACTATTTCAGCTTCATCTGTTATCTCCCCTTCCGAACCATATGTTTTTTTGCTCATGATTTCTTTTGCAATTTCCGTATGTTTATCTATTAGAGAGTTTTGCAACGATACTCTCTGGTCGGCAGGCAGTTTTAAAACCAATGAATCCAACCGCTTATCGAAGGCTTTTATCGAATCCTTAAACACTGCCCCTCCAATCTCTACTAATGTATTTGCCTTTGCATTCACTCTTTCCATATCCATCAGCTGATTTCTAGTCGAATTGTCACTACTCTCTACATACAACAGGCCTACACCTGCTATAACAACAGCTGGAATAGATACCCCCAGCATTCCATAAGTCGCAGTTACTACAGCAACGTCCTGAACTGAACGCTTGTGACTCTCATAGAACCCTTTAGCCGAGGGTGATACTGCTTTGTATACATGAGTTTCGGTCAGTTGATTGGTCACTTCATTTAGGCTTTCAACAACCCTTCCATAAGCTGTTGTCTCTTTAAGCTTCGTACAGCCGGCTTCAAGGCTCGAATATGCAATTCCCCCTATTTCTTTACCCTTCTCAGCTAAAACAGAAGCTATTCGTGCGTAGACTGATGGCATCGCAGTTTGAACATTCGACATATCTTCATCCTTTATAAGTTTGTTCATTGGATGCAGATATAGACTCTAAGTTCCTTCATCTGAAAATTTTGCCATTCAAGAGGTTGTCGCAAAACTCCAAACATCTCGTTCCCATGCTTTGCGTGGGAATGCATACCCTTGAATTTTCAAAGCGTTAGAAGTATGGGTTCCCACGCAAAGCATGGGAACCAGGGCTTTTGCGACACCCTCTCAAACCATCTTATGCTTTTTGCTTTTACGTTTTTAGAATAAAAAAAACCGCCGCTTACCAGCGACGGTTTTATAAGAGATAGAAGAGGAGCAAACTCCTCCTCTTATGTCAGAGCCTCTTATAATAAGAGTTACACTTCCCCGAAGTTCAACGCATCAGACAGTGCCTGCTCTGCATCGGAAGTAGAGATACGAGCAGGTGCATCGAACTCAACTTCTTCACGGCTCTTACGACGCTCAGCGTGGTAAGTCAGACCGGTACCTGCAGGAATCAGACGACCGACAACTACGTTCTCCTTCAGGCCACGCAGATAATCGCGCTTACCATGTACCGCAGCTTCCGTCAGGACTCGTGTAGTCTCCTGGAAGGACGCAGCAGAGATGAAGGATTCTGTTGCCAGAGATGCCTTGGTGATACCCAGCAGTACGCGTTCGAACTTGGCAGGGAAACTGTTTTCACGGCTAACCTTGTCGTTCTCTTCGAGCAGACGAGTAAACTCAACCTGATCACCACGGATAAAGTGAGTATCACCGGTATCGGAGATTTCAACCTTACGCAGCATCTGACGCAGAATGGTCTCAATGTGCTTATCGTTAATTTTTACACCCTGGAGACGGTATACGTCCTGGATTTCGTTAACGATGTAGCGAGCCAGTTCACTGACACCCAATAGACGCAGAACGTCGTGTGGGTTGGTCGGACCGTCGGAGATAACTTCACCCTGGGTCACCTGTTCACCTTCGAACACGTTGAGGTGACGCCATTTAGGAATCAGCTCTTCGTATGGATCACTGCCATCAGTCGGCGTGATAACCAGACGTTTCTTACCCTTGGTTTCTTTACCGAAACCGATGGTTCCGGAGATTTCTGCCAGGATAGAGTGCTCTTTTGGCTTACGCGCTTCGAACAAGTCAGCAACCCGTGGCAGACCACCGGTGATGTCCTTGTTACCACTGGACTGCTGTGGAATACGGGCAAGTACCGCACCCACTTCTACCGTAGAGCCGTCTACCAGGTTAACCAGAGAGTTGGCTGGCAGGAAGTACTGAGCAGGTACATCAGTGCCTGGCAGCTTCAGTTCGTTACCGTTGGCATCCTTCAGCTGAACTGCAGGACGGATGTCCTTACCAGCGGATGGACGATCCTTCGGATCCATAACTTCCATGTTGGACAAACCGGTCAACTCATCAGTCTGAGTCTTAACGGTGATATTTTCATCCATGCCCTGGAATTCAACAATACCAGCAGTTTCAGTGATGATCGGGTGCGTGTGCGGATCCCACTTAGCCACAGTCTGGCCAGCTTCGATCACTTCACCGTCTTTAACGGAAATCATTGCACCGTAAGGCAGCTTGTAACGCTCACGCTCACGACCATATTCATCCGCAACAGCCAGTTGTCCGGAACGGCTTACTGCAACCAGTGTGCCGTCTTTACGTTCAACAGACTTCAGGTTCAGCAGTCGCACTGTACCTTTATTCTTCACCGTTACACTGTCAGCCGCTGCGTTACGAGACGCTGCACCACCGATGTGGAACGTACGCATCGTCAACTGAGTACCCGGCTCACCGATGGACTGGGCTGCGATAACACCGACCGCTTCACCTTTGTTTACGATGTGTCCGCGACCCAGGTCACGACCGTAACAGCTTGAACAGATGCCGTGACGGGTTTCACAAGTGATTGGTGAACGTACGAGCATTTCGTCAACGTTCAGCAGCTCAAGGCGTTTCACCCAGGCTTCGTCAATCAGCGTACCGGCTGGAACGGCGATTTCGCTGTCGCTGCCCGGCTTGAGCACGTCTTCTGCAACCACACGACCAAGGATACGATCACCCAGTGGTTCTACGATGTCGCCGCCTTCAATGTGCGGAGCCATCCACAGACCAGCTGTCGTACCACAGTCGTCTTCTGTGACGACCAGATCCTGAGCAACGTCTACCAGACGACGGGTCAGGTAACCGGAGTTCGCCGTTTTCAGTGCGGTATCCGCCAGACCTTTACGAGCACCGTGAGTGGAGTTGAAGTACTGCTGTACGTTCAGACCTTCACGGAAGTTCGCGGTGATTGGCGTTTCGATGATAGAGCCATCTGGCTTAGCCATCAGACCACGCATACCAGCCAGCTGACGAATCTGCGCCGCACTACCCCGTGCGCCGGAGTCGGCCATCATGTATACGCTGTTGAAGGATTCCTGATCGACTTCCTTACCGTCACGGTCGATGACTTTGTCGACTTTCAGGTTGTCCATCATCCGCTTGGCCAGCATTTCGTTGGCACGGGACCAGATATCGATAACCTTGTTGTACTTCTCGCCTGCTGTTACCAGACCGGAAGCAAACTGGTTTTCAATTTCACGTACTTCGTCGTTGGCGTCATCGATGATGCGCGCTTTTTCCGGAGGAATAACGAAGTCGTTAACACCAATGGATGTACCAGAGATGGTGGCGTACTGGAAGCCCATGTACATCATCTGGTCAGCGAAGATAACGGTTTCTTTCAGACCAACGTTACGATAACAGGCGTTCAGCAGGCCGGAGATCGCTTTCTTCTTCATCGCCTGGTTAACCAGGGAGAATGGCAGACCCATAGGCACGATATCCCACAGAATCATACGGCCAACGGTGGTGTCCGCCAGGAACTTGTTATCGTGCTCAACGCCATCGTTGTCGCGATATTTTTCGTGTACACGTACTTTAATTTTGGCGTGCAGTTCAGCAGCACCTGTACGGTACGCGCGCATAACTTCGTCGATATCAACGAAGACCATGCCTTCACCCTTGGCGTTAATACGGTCACGGGTGATGTAGTACAGACCCAGTACAACGTCCTGAGAAGGTACGATGATAGGTTCGCCGTTTGCTGGTGCGAGGATGTTGTTGGTAGACATCATCAGGGCACGGGCTTCAAGCTGGGCTTCCAGAGTCAGAGGTACGTGTACCGCCATCTGGTCACCGTCGAAGTCGGCGTTGTATGCCGCACACACCAGTGGGTGCAGTTGAATAGCTTTACCTTCGATCAGAACCGGTTCGAACGCCTGAATACCAAGACGGTGCAGGGTTGGTGCACGGTTCAGCATAACCGGGTGTTCGCGGATGACTTCAGCCAGAACGTCCCACACTTCTGGAGTTTCACGCTCTACCATCTTCTTGGCAGCTTTAATCGTGGTAGCAAGACCACGGGCTTCCAATTTACCGAAGATGAATGGCTTGAACAGTTCCAGTGCCATTTTCTTTGGCAGACCGCACTGATGCAAACGCAGGGTAGGACCTACGGTGATTACCGAACGACCAGAGTAGTCTACTCGCTTACCCAACAGGTTCTGACGGAAACGACCCTGCTTACCCTTGATCATGTCGGCCAGGGATTTCAGAGGACGTTTGTTAGAGCCAGTGATGGCACGACCACGACGACCGTTGTCCAGCAGCGCATCGACAGATTCCTGCAGCATACGCTTTTCGTTGCGGACAATGATGTCTGGCGCGTTCAGATCCAGCAGACGCTTCAGACGGTTGTTACGGTTGATCACTCGACGGTACAGATCGTTCAGGTCGGACGTTGCGAAACGACCACCATCCAGAGGTACCAGAGGACGCAGATCTGGCGGCAGAACCGGCAGAACGGTCAGGATCATCCACTCAGGGTTGTTGCCTGAGTTGTGGAAGGCTTCAACCAATTTCAGACGCTTGCTCAGCTTCTTCAGTTTGGTTTCGGAATTGGTCTGCGGAATTTCTTCACGCAGGGTATTCACTTCGTCTTCCAGATCAATATCACCCAGCAGCGCTTTGATCGCTTCAGCACCCATGCGGGCGTCAAAGTCGTCACCAAACTCTTCCAGGGCTTCGTAGTATTGTTCGTCAGACAGCAGCTGGTTCTTTTCCAGCGTGGTCATGCCCGGATCAACAACAACGTAAGATTCGAAATACAGAACCCGCTCGATATCACGCAGGGTCATGTCCAACAACAGACCGATACGGGATGGCAGGGATTTCAGGAACCAGATGTGGGCAACCGGGCTGGCCAGTTCGATATGACCCATGCGCTCACGACGCACTTTAGCCAGTGCAACTTCAACGCCACACTTCTCACAGATAACACCACGGTGCTTGAGACGCTTGTACTTTCCGCACAGGCACTCGTAATCCTTTACCGGGCCAAAGATTTTGGCGCAGAAAAGGCCGTCACGCTCAGGTTTGAACGTACGGTAGTTAATTGTTTCCGGCTTTTTAACTTCGCCGTAAGACCAGGACCGGACCATATCCGGTGATGCCAGGCCGATCCGAATAGCGTCGAATTCGTCCGTCTGGCCCTGTGACTTGAGCAGATTCAGCAAGTCTTTCAAGATCGTATCTCCTCTCGGTGCAAGACACCTGTTCCACTCTTACAAATAAGATGCGTTACAGGTGTCTTAGCCACACGTTCGTTATTCGGTTTCCAGTTCGATATCGATACCCAGCGAGCGGATTTCTTTCAACAGTACGTTGAAGGATTCCGGCATTCCAGGTTCCATTCTGTGGTCGCCATCCACGATGCTTTTGTACATCTTGGTACGGCCAGCGACGTCATCGGACTTCACGGTCAGCATTTCCTGCAGAGTGTATGCAGCGCCATAAGCTTCCAGAGCCCAGACCTCCATCTCCCCGAAGCGCTGTCCACCGAATTGTGCCTTACCACCCAGAGGCTGCTGAGTTACCAGAGAGTAAGAACCAGTAGAACGAGCGTGCATCTTGTCGTCTACCAAGTGGTTCAGCTTCAGCATGTACATGTAGCCAACAGTCACCGGACGCTCAAAAGAGTCACCGCTACGACCGTCGATCAGCTTAACCTGACCGCTGTCGTTCATGTCAGCCAGACGGAGCAGACGCTTAACTTCTGTCTCTTTCGCACCGTCGAATACCGCTGTTGCCATCGGTACACCGCCTTTCAAGTTACCGGCCAGTTCCATGACTTCAGCATCGCTGAACTTGTCAATTTCAACCGGACTGTGACCTGGGATGCCGTTGTACACTTCATCCAGGAACTTTCGCAGTTCAGACATACTCTTCTGGGATTCAATCATGCGATTGATCTTAACGCCCAGACCTTTAGCCGCCGCACCCAAGTGGGTTTCCAGTACCTGTCCAACGTTCATACGGGACGGTACACCCAAAGGGTTAAGTACGATATCAACCGGATTACCTTCTTCATCGTGCGGCATATCTTCAACCGGCATGATGATGGAGATAACACCCTTGTTACCGTGACGACCCGCCATCTTGTCACCAGGCTGGATACGACGTTTGATCGCCAGGTAAACCTTAACGATTTTCAGGACACCCGGTGCCATGTCGTCGCCGGTCTGCAGCTTTTTCTTCTTGTCTTCAAAACGCTCGTCCAGTTGTGCACGACGCTCTTTCAGCTGTTCTCTGGAGAGATCCAGCATTTCGTTCAGAGCTTCGTCCGCCATGGACATCTTGAACCACTGTTCGTGATCCATACCGTTCAGGAACATATCGGTGATCAGATCACCTTTACCCAGACCCGGTGCACGAACAACAGGCTGGTTAACCAGGGCAGCACGCAGACGTTCGAAAGTATCGTGCTCAACCACACGGAACTCTTCGTTCAGGTCTTTGCGATACTCATCCAGCTGGGTCTTCTCGATCGCCAGTGCACGGGTGTCTTTTTCCACGCCGTCACGGGTGAAGACCTGCACGTCAATAACGGTACCTTTAACACTGGTCGGTACACGCAGAGAGGTGTCTTTAACGTCAGACGCTTTTTCACCGAAGATGGCACGCAGCAGTTTTTCTTCCGGAGTCAGCTGAGTTTCACCTTTTGGTGTCACCTTACCGACCAGAATATCACCAGCGCCCACTTCAGCACCGACATAAACGATACCGGCTTCATCCAGCTTGTTCAGCGCGGACTCACCAACGTTTGGAATATCGGAAGTAATTTCTTCAGAACCCAGCTTGGTGTCACGAGCCACACAGGTCAGTTCCTGAATGTGAATCGTGGTGAAACGGTCTTCCTGAACGACACGCTCAGAGATGAGGATGGAATCCTCAAAGTTGTAACCATTCCATGGCATGAATGCCACACGCATGTTCTGACCCAGCGCCAGCTCACCCATATCAACAGATGGGCCGTCGGCCATTATGTCGCCACGGGCAATCTTGTCACCAGACTTCACCAGGGCACGCTGGTTAATACAGGTGTTCTGGTTAGAACGTGTGTATTTAGTCAGGTTGTAGATGTCAACACCGGCTTCACCTGGCTGCAGCTCTTCACTGTTGACACGAACCACGATACGGGCCGCATCAACGGTATCAATAAGACCGCCACGTTTGGCAACAACGCAGACACCGGAGTCGGACGCTACGTTACGTTCCATACCAGTACCAACCAGAGGCTTCTCAGCTTTCAGGGTTGGAACCGCCTGACGTTGCATGTTCGATCCCATCAATGCACGGTTGGCGTCATCGTGTTCCAGGAATGGAATCAAAGAGGCTGCAACGGACACCATCTGCTTGGTGGAGACGTCCATGTACTGGACTTTCTCAGGACCCATCAGAGTCGCTTCACCACGGTAACGAACCGCTACCAGGTCTTCTGCCAGCTTCTTGTTTTCATCAACAGAAGCGGATGCCTGTGCGATAACGTATTCACCTTCTTCAATAGCAGAAAGGTAATCTACGTCGTCAGTAACCAGACCATCAACAACACGACGGTATGGCGCTTCAAGGAAGCCATAGTCGTTAGTACGGGCATAGGTAGCCAGAGAGTTGATCAGACCGATGTTCGGACCTTCAGGTGTCTCGATTGGGCATACACGACCATAGTGAGTGGAGTGTACGTCACGAACCTCAAAGCCGGCACGTTCACGGGTCAGACCACCTGGGCCCAACGCGGATACACGACGCTTGTGAGTAATCTCAGACAGCGGGTTGTTCTGGTCCATAAACTGGGACAGCTGGCTGGAACCGAAGAATTCCTTAATAGCAGCAGCCACAGGCTTGGCATTGATCAGATCCTGAGGCATCAAGCCTTCAGATTCTGCCAGGCTCAGACGCTCTTTGACGGCACGCTCAACACGAACGAGACCAACACGGAACTGGTTTTCAGCCATTTCACCAACGGAACGTACACGACGGTTACCCAGGTGATCGATGTCATCACAAACACCGTGACCGTTACGGATATCTACCAGAATCTTCAGAACATCAATGATGTCTTCATTATCCAGAACACCGGAGCCAGTGTCTTCAGCGCGACCCAGACGACGGTTGAACTTCATACGACCAACCGCAGACAAATCGTAGCGTTCCGTAGAGAAGAACAAGTTCTGGAACAGAGCTTCAGCAGCATCCTGTGTTGGCGGCTCACCAGGACGCATCATGCGGTAGATTTCTACCAGTGCTTCCAGACGATTTGTGGTGTTGTCAGCTCTCAGAGTATCTGAAATGAACGGACCACATTCCAGTTCATTAATGTACAGGGTCTCAATAGTCTTGATACCTGCAGAGAGAAGCTGTTCATAAACTTCCGGAGTGATTTCAGCGTTGCATTCAGCAATGATTTCACCGGTAGACTTGTGAACAACTGTCTTGGCCAGTACACGACCAAAGATGTATTCAACAGGTGCTTCCAGATTTTTGATCGCAGATTTCTGGATATCACGAATGTGACGTGCAGTCACACGACGACCTTGTTCTACAATCAGGTTGCCATCGTTATCGTAGATATCGAAACTAGCAGCTTCACCTCGGAGGCGATCTGCAACCAGTTCTGTTTTAACGTTATCAGAACTGATTTTGAATTCTACGAAGTCAAAGAATCTTGAAAGAATTTCTTCATTTTCAAGACCAATCGCACGCATCAGAATCGTTGCTGGCAACTTACGACGACGGTCGATACGAACGAAGAGCAGATCTTTAGGATCAAACTCGAAGTCCAACCATGAACCACGGTAAGGAATGACGCGAGCAGAATAAAGCAGCTTACCGGAGGAGTGTGTTTTACCCCGGTCGTTATCAAAGAACACACCAGGAGAACGGTGCAGCTGAGACACGATTACACGCTCAGTGCCGTTAATAACGAAGGTACCGTTATCGGTCATGAGCGGAATTTCGCCCATGTACACTTCCTGTTCTTTTATGTCTTTGATTGCCTTGTTAGAAGACTCTTTATCATAGATAATCAGACGTACTTTCACACGCAGTGGTACTGCGTAGGTTACGCCTCTTAACTGACATTCCTTGACATCAAACGAAGGAGTGCCCAGTCTATAGCTAACGTACTCAAGGGCAGCATTGCCTGAGTAACTAACAATCGGAAAAACCGATTTAAAGGCTGCATGAAGGCCAATATCTTCTCTTGCTGCCGGCTCTTTACCTGACTGCAACAGCTTGTGATATGAATCAAGCTGAATCGCCAGCAGATACGGCACATTCATGACACTCGGCAATTTGCCGAAGTCCTTGCGGATGCGTTTTTTCTCAGTATACGAGTATGCCATCAGCGTTCCCCAGCTTGGTTACCTGTTTTCTGGAAGCAGGCGGCATCGCCTGACCATGTAGGTTTTTCGAGAGCGGGTGGCTCTCTGTCTAAACCAATCAATTCCAACATTCACTTCATCAGTAGCCGCGCTACCTTCGAAGCCTCCATCACTTTCTCAACGTTCAATACAGGTACTGCATCCATACTGATCCGGAAGACAAGTTCAGCAGGCTTGCAGGTGTCTGGGTTCCCCCACGACCACCTTTAAACCGTTGCATGAGCTTTAGCGCCTGCTTTGAGAATGCTTAACCAGCACCTTCAAACTCAAACACACTTTCAATAAAGCCCTGAAAAAAGAACTACCGTTCTGTTTTTCATTCCTGCTTTCACAGCAAAACCGCCAACATCGCGTAAAGCAACGAAAGCGGTATCACTGGTCTGATTGATGCGATATCAATCAGCAAATCTTTGTCAGGCGACTCTTTAATACGAGAATAAATCATCACAATCCGGACTATTCACCGTAACCTACCATCATCTCACAGCTTTAAGAGAAGTGGTATTGAAAGTTCTGGCAACGCCTACTATCTGGGACTGCAAATCCTCAGCATGACCTGCTGATTTGATTTCATGTCGCATCAAACCGCCCTGAACAACACCCTCTTTGCAACTACCTTCGACGCAAAAACCCAGCATACTGAAAGCACAAAACTCCCCATTAAGCCAAACCGGCTTTTCGGAGATAAAGGATTCACAGCATGGCTCAGACGTTGTGCGCAAATATTGTTACTCAGACGATATAGCTCATACAACGGAAAAAAGGCCGGCGCCTTTACAGGCACCAGCCACACGAGCCCATTATGCAACAGACTCGAGATTATGCAACGCTTTTTTAGACGCTATGGGCATCTATAGAAATTACTTGATTTCTACTTTAGCGCCAGCTTCTTCCAGCTGCTTCTTCAGGTCTTCAGCTTCTTCTTTAGAAGCGCCTTCCTTCAGAGGAGCAGGAGCGCCGTCTACAACAGCCTTAGCTTCTTTCAGACCCAGGCCAGTAGCAGCACGTACTACCTTGATTACGTTTACTTTCTTGTCGCCAGCTTCAGTCAGAATTACGTCGAATTCAGTCTGTTCTTCAACAGCAGCAGCGGCAGCAGCAACTGGAGCAGCGGCAACAGCAGCAGCAGCAGAAACGCCGAACTTCTCTTCCATAGCGGAAACCAGTTCAACAACGTCCATTACAGACATGTCAGCGATCGCGTTCAGGATATCTTCTTTGGACAGAGCCATCTCTATATCTCCAAATATTTTCTAATGAGCACCCTTCAATAGAGCTGCCCAGTAAATTTGTTTAAGCAAAAAATAGAAAACCAATTCAAAAAGAATTAAGCGGCTTTCTTTTTCTCGTCGGCAACAGCTGCCACGACACGGGTAACCTTGGTAGGAATCTCGTTCAGAGTTCTTGCCAGCTTGGTTACCGGTGCGATCATTACACTCATCAGCATTGCGCGAGCTTGATCCAGAGTTGGGAGCTTGGCCAGAACATCGATCTGATCCGCACCCAGCAGCTGACCAGAAACGGACAGCGCTTTGATTTCCAACTCTTTATTCTCTTTGGCAAATTCCTGCATCACGCGCGCGGCGGAGCCTGGATCTTCCATAGAGAAAGCAAGCACAGTAGGGCCTACCAGCACTTCCTGCAGACACTGAAGTTCAGTACCTTCAACTGCGCGCTTAGCCAGTGTGTTACGAACTACCTTCAGGTAGACGCCACCATCACGAGCTTGCTTACGCAAGGAAGTCATCTGACCTACGGTCAGACCGCGGTAGTCCGCGATTACAGCCGACAGAGCGCTTTGTGCAGCCTCGCTGACTTCGGCGACAATCGCCTTCTTGTCTTCGAGTCCTAACGCCATGGGCTTTACTCCAATAGTATGAAGTTACACTTAACGAAACATTTAAAAAAATGAACCATTAAGCACTTACAATACGGTGAGGGTATATGCACTAAGCATGTTCACCGTCTACGCAGGAAATTAAGCTTTCCGCTTTTAAGCCTTTTCGAAAAAAGACTCCTGACTTAACAGGCACAGCGTCCAACACCTACGATCTTTGACAGCCCCCGTCATAAACGGAGACCCCAAAGTCTTTCGCAATCAGTCAACGACTGATCAGAGACCCGGAAAACCAAATCTCAGTAATTCTTTTTACTGCTTACGCAGTCAGGGAAGACATGTCGATAGTCAGACCTGGACCCATAGTAGAGGACAGGGTAACTTTCTTCACGTAAATACCTTTGCTGGAAGCTGGCTTCAGCTTCTTCAGGTCAGCGACCAGAGCTTCAACGTTCTGCTTCAGAGCAGCCGCTTCGAAGTCGATCTTACCAACGCCAGCGTGGATGATACCGTTCTTATCAGTACGGAAACGAACCTGACCTGCTTTAGCGTTCTTAACCGCTTCAGCAACGTTAGGCGTTACAGTACCAACTTTAGGGTTAGGCATCAGGCCGCGTGGACCAAGAATCTGACCCAGCTGACCAACAACACGCATCGCATCCGGAGAAGCGATAACTACGTCGAAGTCCATCTGACCAGCTTTAACTTGCTCAGCCAGATCATCCATACCAACGATTTCAGCACCCGCTTCTTTAGCGGCTTCAGCGTTAGCACCCTGGGTGAACACAGCTACGCGAACGTCTTTACCAGTTCCGTTTGGCAGAACAGTAGAGCCACGAACAACCTGATCAGATTTACGAGGATCAACGCCCAGGTTCACAGAAACTTCGATAGTTTCTTTGAACTTAACGCCAGAAAGCTCTTTCAGCAGGCTTGCAGCATCTTCAAAGCTATAAGCCTTGGTAGATTCGATTTTTTCTGCAATCAGTTTTGCACGCTTGGACATTTTAGCCATTACTCAACTCCTTCCACATTCAGACCCATGGAACGAGCGGAGCCAGCGATAGTACGGATAGCTGCATCTTCGTCAGCAGCAGTCAGATCAGGTTCTTTGATCTTGGCAACTTCAAGCAGTTGCTCGCGAGTCACAGTACCAACCTTCTCAGTGTTTGGACGACCAGAACCTTTCTTCAGCTTCAGAGTCTTCATCAGAAGAACAGAAGCAGGCGGAGTTTTGGTTTCGAAGGTGAAACTGCGATCACTGTAAACAGTAATAACAACAGGAATTGGCATACCGGCATCCATTTTCTGGGTGCTGGCGTTGAATGCCTTACAGAATTCCATGATGTTCACACCGTGCTGACCCAGAGCAGGACCAACAGGTGGAGAAGGATTTGCCTGTCCAGCAGGCACTTGAAGCTTAATATAAGCTTGTACTTTCTTGGCCATTTTAACCTCAACTTGGGTCACTGCCTCATTAACAAACTCTTCCTTAGGCCAGAAAGAACCCATCAAATCCACGGCTACCCGATTACAAAGCGCAGCAGTTTACAGAAAACTTCCCGAAACCGCCAGCGCAAAAATACTTAAGATGAACATTCACCATAAAACAAAGCCCCGCAACCCATAAACAGGATCAACGAGGCTGTCGAGAAAAAGCGACTTAAACTTTTTCTACACTTCCGAACGTCAACTCAACCGGAGTCTCACGCCCAAAAATCATAACCAGAACCTGCAAACTGTTCTTGTCATAATTAACCGCTTCAATACGCGCATCGAAATCAGCAAACGGACCATCAACCACCCGAACCATTTCACCTGGCTCAAACAACGTCTTAGGTCTTGGCGCCTCAACACCTTCTTCCATTCTACGAAGAATGGCATCCGCTTCTTTCTCAGTGATTGCAGCCGGCTTTTCTGGCGTTCCACCAATAAAGCCCAGAACTCGCGGCGTTTCCTTAATAAGGTGCCAGGAGTCATCATTCATCTCAACCTGGACGAGAACGTAGCCAGGGAAGAATTTGCGCTCACTTTTACGCTTTTGTCCGTTCTTGATCTCTACAACTTCTTCTGTAGGAACCAGAACTTCACCAAATAAATCTTCCATGCCATGAAGCTTGATGCGCTCATTCAATGAACGTAACACCTGCTTCTCGTAACCGGAGTAGGCATGAACTACATACCAACGTTTCGCCATGTCTTGTCCCTATTAAATCAGGCTGCTGACCATCCAGCCTAGCAGAGAATCGAGCCCCCACAAAATAAGACCCATAACCAGAACGACAGCAACCACTACCAGAGTGGTTTGCACAGTCTCCTGACGTGAGGGCCAGACAACCTTGCGAATCTCGGTTTTGGCATCCTTGAGCAGCGTCCAGAATGCATCACCTTTGACAGTTTGCAGAGCAACAAACCCAGCAATAACTGCAAGAACCAGCAGACCTGCAACTCTCAGAAAGAGTGACTCAGAGGAGAAATAATAGTTACCGTAAACGCCAATAGCGACCAGAACCGCCGCAAGGCCCCACTTGAGACCATCTAGACGACCCGTAGCCGCAATTTCAGAATTTCCACTCATCAGATTGATTTTCTCTATTAAGATTCGCTCAGAGTAAGAGCTTGATCATCGGAAGTGGCAGGCCAGGAGGGAATCGAACCCCCAACCCCCGGTTTTGGAGACCGGTGCTCTACCAATTGAACTACTGGCCTAAAAATCTACCAACCCAAACTTTCACAGGTGTCGGATTATAATCATGTTCCGTCACCGTGAAAAGCCCGCCGGCTCATGTAAGTGTAATAATGCGTAACACTTACAAAAATAGAGACTGGCGTCTCTATCAAATCCATTATTAAAATGGAGCTCTTAACCGGAGTTGAACCGGTGACCTCATCCTTACCAAGGATGCGCTCTACCAACTGAGCTATAAGAGCACAATCTCTTAACAAGAAATCCTTTTTAAGAATTTCCAACAAGAATCTTTCACAAAGACTTTAAAAAGATTGGAGCGGGTAGCGGGAATCGAACCCGCATCATCAGCTTGGAAGGCTGAGGTTCTACCGTTGAACTATACCCGCATCAAATTTTTCCAAACTTTTTCTTAAGCAGCAAACAGAAGAAAAACAGATTTTGAATCTTAATTCAAGATTTGATTTTACATTCTATTTTAAAGAATCTGGTGGTGGGGGCTGGATTCGAACCAGCGAAGCTTTCGCGTCAGATTTACAGTCTGATCCCTTTGGCCACTCGGGAACCCCACCCGATGCTGCGCTATTGTATTCAGGAAGTTTTTCTTGTCAACCCTGTCGTTTTTGTTGATTAAGCTTTCTCTCAAAAGCGTTTAATCCGTCTCTTTCGACCCGGTGACTGTCTCCCTCAGCGCGAGGCGTATACTATTGAAACTATTCTTCCGTTGCAATGCTTTTGCAGTTCTTTTTTCGTTTTTTCGCATCCGGATAGCGGCTGGACATTTGTTCCCAGAAGCCTGCACCGACCTTTTCATCAACCGCAGAATCCATCTCCAGCCACCATTGTTCCGGGGAATGAGACAGTTCTTTAATTTTAACAGTGTAGCCTGTATCAGATAAACGACGCTGTACTGATTCCGCATATTCCTTTTTAGAAAACAGCCCTAAAGAAATACCGTTATCCAATTCACCATAAGTGATAACAAAGCTGTCTATTTTCTGCGCGTGCAACTCTCTCAACATTCGAGCGGCAGCCACTCTGCTGGGCAAGGGTGGAATGTGCACCCAGTAGTCCTTCATTTCACTCGTTGCATCCGATCGCTCCTGGCTATCCACCCCTATGGAAAACAATTGCTGCTTTATTGCATCCACATCTAACGGGCTATCAAACGGGCCGACAAAAAGACATTGGCCGTCTGATCCACCAGAAATATCCAGATGATAGGGCGCTTCCTGTCCAGGCTTCTCTTGCTCCATCATTTCAGACAGCAATACCAGCCGTCCACCGGCGCGCTCTTCATAATTAAAATCTGTTTCCGACAAGCGATAACCTGCTCTGGATTCTTTATAGGAGCCCCAAGCAAAATATCCAACGTTCAGAAAAACCAACAGCAATACAATCCAGCGCATTTCTCTCTCATTTAATCAAACGCTAACGCTATTCCATCCATAACCAGTTCCGGCCGATATTCCCATTCGCCACCAACAAAGCGGCTCAGCAACTCACCATCGCCACCGGTAAGACAGACAATCGCCTCCGGATAACGATCAACCTGAGCATTAATCATTGCGGATACCATAGCCAGAACACCATTATTGATACAATCGGCGGAGTTCCACCCCGGTGTAATCTCAGAAGCTGTCGCCTCTATTAGCTCAAGCTGCGCCGTCGATGTGCTTAGCGCTTTTTTCATCAATTGAAGACCTGGCACAATAAAGCCACCCTGATGAACACCCTCACCACTAACAACATCAACCGTCATAGCAGTACCACAACTAACCACCAGCTTGGTTTTCTCCTTATATTTTTCAGCAGATGAATGATGAGCCGCCAGCATCGCCAGCCAGCGATCGACACCTATCGTCGTGTAAGCCAATGATAAGCCAAGTTGGCCATCACTGACCTTAACAACGGATAATGGAATGCCTGACTGAACCTCAATAACCTGACACAACATCTCAAGCCGTTCTTGACCAGAGACAATAGCCAATCTCGCCTGACGCACAGGCGCAAGCTGTTTCAGCACATCCGAAACCTCACCCTGAACATCACTATCATTATCAATCACTCCGCGAGACGTAATGTCGCCAGCGTCACGCAGCCGCCACTTCAATCGGGTATTACCAGAGTCCAGTTCAAGTATTCTCATACTACCTTCTAAACCTGTTCCCGCAGAGACACTTCACCGCCGCTATAAGCCAACACCCCATCAGCATTCTCCAGCAGCAGCGCGCCATGCTGATTAACACCGCCGGCAATGCCCGCGACTTTTTTGCCCGATGCATCAAGCATGACTTTTCTACCAGCAAATGCATCATAAGCCAGCCACTGTTCACGAAACGCAGCAAATCCGCTTTTGCCAAAACCATCCAGCATGTGACTCAGCTCATTTATAACGGCTCCGGCAATCCTGTTGCGGCTCACCGCCTTGCCGCAGATCCGCGTCATATCCACCGCAGGCTGACCAATGCTGTCTATTTGCTCATTGGTCAGCGCCACATTAACACCAATACCAATAATGACTTCACACTCACCGGTAGGGTCACCATGAACCTCCAGTAAAATACCACTGAGTTTCTGATAACCATTTTCGGACTGCCAGAGCACATCGTTCGGCCATTTCAGCTTTAAATGACTGGCGCCGCAGGATTCCAGCGCCTTTACCACCGACACCCCAACCGCCAGACTAAGCCCTTCCAGAGACGCCATCCCTTCATTAATAAACCAGCGCAAAGAAAGGCATATGTTCGAGCCAAAGGGATTATTCCAGACTCGGCCACGACGACCACGCCCACCACTTTGATATTCCGCCAGACACACGGCCTTTAAGTCAGGGCGATCCACAATAATATCCCGCACCTGATCATTGGTAGAGGTTGTCTCCAGCAGAGCCTGCACTTTTACCGATGCTGCCGTGTCAACATCCAGATAATCGACAATCTTTTCCTGACTCAGTAACTCAACACCCGGATGCAACCGGTAGCCACGACCTTTTACGGAATCAAGGGTTAAACCCAGCGTCTCCAGGGATTTTATTTTCTTCCACACGGCAGCCCGGCTTACGCGAAGGGACTCCCCTAGCGCCTCACCGGAATGAAAGCGACCATCCGCCAGCAAATTCAGTAATTCTTCCATTGAACGTTCGGACCACCAGAAGGCTGCACAGAATAGTTCAGCTCGCAGACAAAACGAACCGGGAATTCTGTCATTAGTTGAAAATGTGATTTCTGCCGCATTGGGTTAACAGTCCACCAAAGTTACCGGCATTAGCCAGAGTAGACTATTTATTCCTGCAACGAACGTCTATCCTAACGCCCATTATATTGATCGAATTTTGGATAAGCAGGCCATGCCCCTTTCTAACGAAGAAGCTTCGAGATTAAAAAAAAGCCTCTCCCAAGTATCCAGCCAACTGCCCGTTGCCGCTCTTAGAGAAGCAGCCAGTCTGGGAGAATTAATCACCCCACTGCTATTTGATGCGCTTAACTCTGTAAAAATACAAGACAACCGCAGCAGTTCCCCAGCGCAAAGCCGGTTTGCACTTCACGCTCTCTACCTGCTGACCCAGTTCCGCGAAACCAAAGCATGGCCAGTGGTTATCGACCTGTTCAGTTCTATGAGCGCCGAAGTGAACATCCCCATTGGCGATGATTTTGACGAAGTGGTGTGCGACCGCCTGAGCCAGATCTTTGCGACATTGTGCCCTGGTGACATCCGCCCCCTGCAATCCATCATTGAAAACAGCAGTATCGATGAGTACGTTCGTGATGCAGCACTGGGGGCACTGGTGGTTCGTTACCAGCAGGGCGACCTTGAACTGCAAACACTGACCACCTACCTCCACCAGCTCTATGAATACGCGCTGGAGCATGAAAAGAATCAGGTATGGAATGCCTGGGTACAGGCATGCTACAACACACAACCAGAGTCGTTTATGACCGCCCTGAAGGATCTCTACGAAAAAGAGTGGGCAGACACTTACTACATTACTCTGGATGAACTGACTTTACGCTGTGGTGTTGACCCCGAAAAAATCAAAAAGTACGTCATGAAAGATGAAGGTGATTTTTACTGCTATCTAAATGATGCGACCAATGCGCTCAGACAACTGAGCTGCTATTCAGGCGAAGAAAATGATTTGCTGAAAAATATGGAAAACATGGTACTTCAGCAAACCACACCGAAGCATCCCGATCAGCAACAACCCGCTTTTGATATGAATACCTCAGCAGCTGGTGTTGGCAGAAATGATCCTTGCCCATGTGGCAGTGGCAAGAAGTTTAAGAAGTGTTGTTTGCATTAACTTGATGCGTATACGACGACATCCATACGAGATGTCGTCGCCCTCCGAACTACTTTTTCCCTTTTTTCAAAACTGCTTTATAGATAGCTTTCAGGCTAATTGTTCTTGGTTGCCCCATCCCCGTCACAACACACAAATTCACTTTGTTTTTCTTCATCACCTTTAATGCTTCAAGAAGTGAAGTATTAGCATCGAGGAAGCTGACGTCATTACCAATCTCTTCCAGCATCACATCTCCACCACCCATGTTCATTGTTCGTAATATGGCGCGATGGGACACAACAGCAATAGCACTGCCTGAATCCATGAGCAGATACCATTTCCGATTCAGTGTTGCTACCAGTTCACTCACCGAAGTGACCGTTGCCCTGCAATCCAGACAGTTTTTATCCGCTACCTTAGACAGCTCACCAATGGCTCTGCTCTCAGATGCCAGCACATATTCAAGCGCCCGCCTTGTATCCTTCCTCATCACACCATCATGGTTTAATTGACGCAATATGTATTTCAGCTCATGAATAGACAGCCCCTGCGGATCTTTCACCTTGAACAAACGAGCCCAAATCATGGTCACCCATCTTAAGGGCGCAACACCGATATAAATGATTCGAAGAAATAGCGACGCTTTGGGAAGGGTCTTACTCGCTAGTTGCGGCCCAAGTAATTTGGGTAACATTTTTGCGAACACTAACATGACATAAGTCAGTAGCATTGAGAACATAACCAGATAGGAATCGGTTAAATACTTTGCTGCCACCCCACCGATGATTGCACTTCCGCCAATACTGATCAGATTGATCAATAACACCATTGATGAAAGGTAAGATTGTTTATTTTGTACAATTTCTTTCAAAAGCTGTTGCCGAGGCGGTCGGGCACTCAAAATACCTGCAAGCCTGACATCATCAACATAAATAAGAATTGATTCAAGTAGCGTTAGAAAAGCAGTAACAATAAGAAGAAGCGCTGCCAGGGCCATTAACATCATCATAAATTTCGGCTCGCAAGACAGATAAAGAAGCAACCAACGGTTAGATTGAGAGGTCTAACCGTCAGCACATCATAGGTCACATAATGATTTCTTCAAGGAACGCTCGAATAGACGCATTCTTGTAGTTATTGGAAAAGAAATCAGTGGAATTTTGTCTCTGCCCTTTGCTAATTAAAGACTTAGAATCATCGGACTCAGGATGTTGCGGCGCAGAACCAAACATCTCATTCATACGACTCTGGGTTTCTTTAGACGTCAGCCACTGCACAAACAAAACAGACGCCGCTTTGTGTTTTGCATTAACCGGCACAACCACCATGTTGCCACTGCCGCCCATACCGAACTCAGGAATATAAATCTTCATCCGCTCAGCCACAGCCCCTTTTTGCTGCAAACCGTCCATATGATCTTCCCACGCCGGTGTTATAGCGATCTCACCATCATTCAGACGAGACAGACTATCCGCATTGGATGCGGTAAGAACGTACTTACCTTCAGTAGATTCAAACCAACTCCAGACTGGCTCCCAGGTTTTGGTCACATTTGCATCGACTTTATCCTGAGTATAATTTGCAACTGGTGCCAAATTACGAATCGCTGATTGAATAAACGCCTGACCAGCACCACCACCGTTAGGATCATTAAAGCCAAATTGTTCTGGATGCTCATTAATCCAGTCACTCATTTCTTCAAAGGTCTGCGGCAAAGTAGATTCATCAACACGATCCGGGTCGTATGCCAAACCAATCTGATTTCCCCAGAAGGCAAAGGCCTTGTTATCCCGTGGCTCACCGGAAAGAGTTGTTTTACGATAACCATCCTGAATCACACTCATGTCCAGCAGCATACCCATCCTGCGGAACATATCAGCACGATCCAGACTGATAGCAACGGCATCCATACGCCCAGTATCACGATCCTTCTCGGCAATGATCTTTTTCATATTCCCTTCAAGGGTACCTTCAGGAATACGAACCTTAATGCCATACTCTTGTTCAAATTCTCGTACGAAAATTCGCCACTGATCCTGTAGATACCAGACAGAAAATGTCATTTCACCTTCTTTTTTTGCCTGAACCTCGATCTCATCAATAGACATCGAACCAATGTCGTACGCACTGGCGACACTGGATGCCACACCCACAATCGAACCCAATACCAGAGATAACAGTTTCGCTTTCATATACTCTCCGTACTACTAACTACGTCAAATGTTGCTCAAACAAACATGGGTCAAGCTTTACCGGTAGACTGAGATAAATAATTACCTTTCAACAGTCTTTCTATAACAATCATCAACAGCACGTTAGGCACCAGCAGAATCAAAGAGACCACCGCGGCATCCGGGCGTACAAAGTTATATCCCAGGAACGAGAAAAGAATGGTCGGTACCGTTACAAAATCCGGCGCACCCAGCACAAATGAGATATTGAATTCCTCAATACTCTTCACCAGACAGAAAATGATGGAGGCGAGAAAGCTCGGCTTGAGCATTGGCAGAAACGCGTGCTTAAACGTTTGCCAATGGCTGGCACCCATGTCACGACTGGCTTCTATCAAATCCTGAGGTACGGACTTAAAGCCCGCGCTCATAATCCGGATGGCATAGGGTAATGACAGAACCACATGTCCAAGAACGATCCCTATAAACGGGCTATCAATCTCAAGGTTGATCAACGTGGCACTGAAGAAGATACCCACCATCATGCCCGGCATCACCAGAGGAATCAGAGTAATCAGCTCAGCAATTTTTTGTCCTCTGAATTCCATACGACCAAAAGCGTATGCTGTAGGCATGGCCAGCAAGATCGTAACAACGCCAACCACAGGCGCGATGGTGTAACTGTTAACCAGCGCTTCACTCAATGATGTGTTCTGCCACACATCCACCCAGCGCCCCAGAGAAAGCACAGGCGGCAGCACATCCGGATAACTCCAGGCATGATCCGGATCAACAAGGGACCAGAGCACCGCCATCGCCAAAGGAAGAAAAAGCCAGAAAAAATTAACCACCAAAAAGAAAATCAGAGAAATTCGAGCAATCAATTTGCCGTTTTTTGTTTCGCTCATCACTTTAACCGTCCTTTTTTAAAGGCCAGCGGATTGGTCAGCAGTGTTGTTAATACAGCCATAACGCCAGACATCAGAATTATGATCATTCCTATTACCGCAGCCGTGTTCCATTCCATATATTCATTGGCATAGAGTTGCATCAGCATGGACAGTGAATAGGTGTTTCTGGGTCCGGCAATCACAAAGAATGAGAAGTCACCCAGAGCACCAATAAAGATCAAGATGAAAGCCGCCTGAACGGCAGGAATGGATAATGGGATGATGACATCCACCAACTTTCGGAATTGACCGGCGCCAAGATCGCTGGCGGCATCCAGCACATCGGAACGAATAGAGTTCACCGCACCACTGACAAGAATCAAGGCAAAAGGCAGGTTTTTCCAAATCTGTAAGAAGATAACACCCCAGCCAAACGAATCGTTTTGCATGCGGATGGGCTTATCAATCAAACCCAACCACATCATCAACTGGTTCAGTATGCCGTGATAGGAAATGATATTAACGAAGAGAAACGCCGCCACCAACCCGGTGACAAACATGGGAGCACGCAAGACACCAATAATGATTTCTTTTCCTGCCATTGGCTTTCGCAGCCAGATAGCCAATGGATAAGACAGCGCGATGGAGCCCATAGCGCCAATAAACGACACCTTCATGGAATACAACAATGAGCTGAAAACAATGTCATCACTCAGCGCTGCCTGCCAGTATTCAAGGGAAAAGCCACTTTCACCGGTCAGATTGTAGAATCCGAAGCTCTGGGCAACCGCCATATACAGGGTGGAGCCCATGAGCATCAGGATCATCCCCAATCCTGTAGCCATCAGCGCCCAGGCTTTTAAATCCTCTTTGATAGACGCGTTGCTCATGGATTCACCTTCTCAAGAAAACGGATACCGTTTTCAGGCATCTTGAAGGTCACCGTATTATTCTCATCAAACGCCGGTTTTTTCGGCAACTGAACCCGAATCAATTCATTACTGGTTTCGAGACGGGCAAACAGGTCCGTCATGTTCCCAAGGAAAGCGAACTTATCAATCTTCAGGGTAAACGTATTAGTATCACCAGGACGTGCAATCTCAGCATCTTCTGGGCGCCAGAACACATTGATTCGATCCGCTGCAGGGGCTTTGTCGGACTTGATCCGGAAGTCGCCCAGTGAACAACTGACGTCGTAAAAACCATCATCTTCCGCAGGTAGAACTGTTGCTTCAGTGATATTGGCAGCGCCGATAAAGTCCGCAACAAACGAGTTCGCCGGGCTGTAATAAATTTCTTCGGGCGTGCCAATTTGCTCCACACAACCTTTATTCAACACCACGATTTTATCCGACATCGCCAGCGCTTCAGCCTGGTCGTGAGTCACATAAATCGCCGTGAGGTTATAACGGTGCTGCAGCTCCTTGATTTCGAATCGGACAGATTCCCTTAACTTGGCATCCAGATTGGAAAGCGGTTCATCGAACAGAATAACATCCGGCCTGTTCACCATCGCTCGGGCTAATGCCACTCGCTGCTGCTGACCACCGGATAACTGAGCCGGCATTTTATGGGCATGCTCATTAAGCCCCACTTGATCCAGCGCTTCCTGCACACGCTGCTTCTGTTCAGCAAGAGGGATTTTTTTCTGTTTAAGACCAAAAGCAATGTTATGGGAGACACTTAAATGAGGAAATAACGCATAAGACTGGAAGCACATGGACGTGTTGCGTTTTTCAGGCGGAATATCATTTATCACCTGATCCGCAATCCTGATCTCACCAGAGTCCGGAGTATGAAACCCGGCAATCATTTTCAGGAGGGTTGTTTTACCGCAACCGCTTGGCCCTAACAATGTGACAAATTCACCCTGCTCAGCAGTAAATGAAATATTTTTGGATGCGTAAAAATTACCATCAAATGTCTTTGTTAAGTTTTGAATCGTTAACTTGGACATACTTACTACCTGATCCAGGAAAATTACCCGAGTTCATATCATTCTCTGCTGGGCAGATGGGCAATACAGCATCTATCAAACAGCTTTCCGAACTCTATTAAATTTATCTAACGAAGTTATTCTATGTTTGAAACAACCCGACCTCTAGTTAGATTTTGTCAATAATGGGTTAGATATGATCCAAATCAATAAACAAAGTGTTATGAACTCGCACCAGCATGAATAACTATTGGGAAGTTTAAATATACCTGTTAAATTTATTATGAAAATGTAAATGCCGATATTCCACGGGTACTGCTCACTTAATCAGCCATACCATGCGAACAAAATTCGGTAGCCACCCATCATTTAGTCAACACAGAAAAGCAGGTTTAAGATGTCGTTTAACTTTCATGTTTCGGGATCTGGTAAGGTTCTGGCTGCAAGCCATCGGGGATACTGCGCCAAATACCCAGAAAACACGATGCCGGCATTTATCGGAGCAGTTGAGGCGGGCACCAGCTGTATCGAACTAGACGTGAATGTCACCAAAGACGGTGAGGTCGTTGTTATCCATGATCCCAGCATTAACAGAACATCCACCGGCACCGGTTTTGTCCGTGATTTAACTTATGCTGAGTTACTGGAATACGACTTTGGTTCTTATTACTCAGAAGCGTTTACCGGCACAAAAATACCATTATTGAAGGACGTTTTGGTATGGGCTGTTGATAGCGGGGTTGGTCTGATTGTCGAGATGAAAGACCGTGAACCCTCTGAACATAACATCAATGCCATCGTTAACGCCTTTAAAGCGGTACCAGGCTCAACCGAACACGCTCTTCTTCTGTCGTTTAACCATGTAAATATCAATAAAGTGAAGGAACGACTGCCCGAGTTAAAACTCGAAGTCGTGACACTGGCTCGATACGCAGATCAGCTGGATGCCGTGACCCGCTCCAACGCTTACTCAGTCTGCACCGAATACCATTACTACTCTCCGGAAGATGGCAGGGCTTATAAAAAAGCCGGTCTGACCTCTCGCATGTTTTTGCACACAGCACCGGAAGGTATGACGTCAACGGAGCTCTATGACAAAACATGGGGGCAGAATTCCAAAGAAGAAATATCCAGTTGGCTAAAGGAAGGGTTAATCGATATTCTCTGCCACGATGATGTTGAATACCTGAAAGACTTTATTAAACAAGCCGGACTGGAACCTGTATAAACACAGGAAACATCACATAGCAAAATGAGATTCGAGAGCAGTAAATGAGAGTTGAACCACTGACGCTATCCACTAACCAGAAGATGATACTGGATCTGATTCGTCGTAATGATCAGATTACACGATCAGAGATCAGTAAGTTATCAGGCCTGACGGCTGGCGCCATCACTCAAAACTGCAAAGAGCTTTCGTATCTTGGTTTGATTCGTGAGGGAGAAAAGAACAAAGGTCATCGCGGCCAGCCTTCTCTCCCCCTGCTGATCAATGAGAAAGGTGCAATTGCTGTCGGAATTTCGTTCAGTATGGGCTTTATTGATTTGACCGTGCTGAACCTGAAAGGGGAAAGCATTGTCACCACTCGCCAACCTCACGACGAAGCCCAGCCTTTTTCAAAAACACTGGAACAAGTCCAGCAGCTTATCGAGCTGACATTGAAGAGCAACTTTCTTAACCATGCCCGCATGATTGGCGTAGGTTACTCCGTCAGTGGTTTTATGATGGATGGCATACATCGGCACTGTGTAGAGCCGCTAAAACACTGGCGCACGTTGAATCTGGAAACAGAATTTCAAAAAAACGTCGACGCGCCTACCTGGGTTGAAAACAATGTGAACGCAGCGGCTCTGGGTGAGTTTTATTCTGGACAATGGAACAAAGCATCCTCCATGGCTTTTATTGAAATGGGCCACGGGTTCGGGGGCGGTGTCATCATCGATAGCAAACTCATGCCCGGCTTTTCACGCAATGCCGGCGAAATTGGTGGATTTTCACCCACTGGAATCAGGCCTTCTTTCACCAGTCTCAATAATGAGCTACATAAGCAGGGCTTAACAATTGATCCCATCAATGCAGATCACCCTGCGGTGAACCAATGGCTAACGAATATTCGGGACACCGTTTCACTCGCCACCCTGTCGTGCATTAACTGGATTGATCCGGAAGTGATTGTCTTTGGCGGAAAGATGCCAAAGGACATTCTTGGAAAAGTCGTAGATAGTTTTAAAGAAGACTATGCTCGTGAATTTGAAGCGTACCCCACCTCAAGAGCACCTGAAATTGTGGTTTCAGAATTTGGTGAAGCCATTTCGGCCAAAGGTGCAGCGATGCTGCCTATTTACCATACCCTTTGGCTAAAATGATCGAATCAGCAAGGTGTAATTGCTACTACTTGCTGATGGCCTTTAATGTTTACAGCAACTTCTGGAAAAACTCTTTAGCCGGAGATGGAATTACCGTTTTACCAATCAGCATTCCCGCGTCTCTCGACGCCATTACGCCAGAATCCACAGCAGCGTTCACCGCAGACAGCTCACCGGTCATTACAATAAACGACTTACCACCAATAGCCATAGCCAGTCGAACTTCAATCATCTTCACATCCGCCGCTTTCGTCATGGCGTCGGCAGCTTCCATACCTTTTGCAATGCTGGTGAATTCCAGCAAACCTAATGCTTTACTCATTCTGATTATCCTCGGGCAATCACAACCTGACGCTCATCAACACTCACAACCCGACCAGCAAGGCTGGCATGAATCATTGAGCCCAAATTTGTTTGGAGTTATGGCGGCTGATGATGTGCCTTTTGGAGTCTTTGCTACCTCCAGTAGTTTCAATGCGGAAGCTGAGAACTTCGCCGCTGGAAAAAAGTTGAAACTTATTTCTGGCGCGCAGTCACCACCTTATTTCTCGATTTAGCTATAAAAATATCGAACTTATTACCTTATTCGCGGTCTTAATAAACTTAACAACTCAACGAGAGAACTGTGATGAATCCAAATAACGTGACTGATTCAAGCTATCGACCAACCCCTGCCCCACGCTCGAGAAACTCACCAGACTCTCGAGCAACCCCACGGCCGCGCAATTTCCATAACCATGCAGTAGCGTCGGCATCTGCATGCTCAGTTAGAGAACCAATAGAAAACAGGGAGACTATGCCCAGCGACCAGCATTTGCACAATCGCAGTGCAACTCCTACTCCTGACAGCATGCACTCTTGCTTTAACTCTCTGGGCGAAGAAGAAAAGATGAGCGAAGACAGGCAGCTTGAAGTTGCTGAAAGAGTGGTTCGCAGCACGGAAATCTCAGAATCCGTGCCCGATACAACGAGTGACGAAGAGTTAGCAAAGGTACTTCAGCAATCAGAATATCAACAACAACCGTCAGTTAGTGCGAATTTCCCTAGTGCACCGCCTGTTGATCTTCTGCCTGAAACCAGAAACAACCAGCCGCCGCCCAATATTTTTTGCCATTCAGGCTCAATAAGGTGCATGGTGGATGGCATTAACTACAGCGGCTGTTATCATCAGGGCATATGGGTTTCTGACCCATCAGAGAATGACAATCCTTTTAGCAATCTAGAGAGTCTTAATCTATTACCATCAGGATTAGCAGCCTTGTGTGATGCTGATCTGAATACTCCTACATCTCCAGACGATCTAACGTTTTTTACTGACCTTCTTACTCAGGTCCCAGACAACCATAAAGCCATAATCATTCAAAAATATTCAGACACCCACTCATTTACTATCAATTTTGAGCAACTGCAATCTTTTATCAGAGAATCCAATGGCAGTGATATTGTTAAAATATTACAAACTTTAAAACCCCGGTTTACTGGCGAGGAACTTACCGGTTCATCAAAAGATCGGTTGATAATGGCAATTATGCCAATGGTTTCTAATTCAGATAAAGCAACAATTATTCAGTCACTGCTTGACCCGAAGACCGATAAACTGGGTATCGAGACCTTTTCATCAATCATAAACAATATAAGTAATCGTTATAAAGAAGAGCTTATAACCGCCTTGAAAACTTATCTTGTAGAGACACCCTCAAACCTAATGGCTGTTCAGATTGTCAACTCATGCAGTAATAGTTGCAAAGTGGCAGTAATTAGCAGCTTATTGAAAAATAGCATGCAATTAGTAACACCTGACGCCTTGTATGCTATTGTCTCTGGCGCAAGCAATCGCTTCAAGGCAGACATTATTAAAGCCATTAAACCTTATTTATCAGCCGAACCTTCACCACAATTAATCAATAATATCGTTCAAGATTGTAGCCGATCCTATCGGAGTGCTATACTCAACAGCCTACCGATTAGGCAAACTCACGCCATAAGCTCCTTTCAACAAGTACCAACAGACCTCCCTCCAAGTTATGCTGAATCAATATCCTCATCGGAAGGAGGTCAACAAGTACCAACAAACCTCCTTCCAAGTTATGCTGAATCAATATCCTCATCGGAAGGAGGTCAACAAGTACCAACAAACCTCCTTCCAAGTTATGCTGAATCAATACCCTAATCGAAAGGAGGCTTCGGTTTATCAGCAGCAGGCTCTGCCAACTCAACCGGTGCAGAGTTTGATGATGAACGGCTTTTAGATGTCTTAAGGAATATATCTGACTTTTATAAAGAAGGTGCATTCAATGCTGCGGTAGATAGAAACTCCAAGGTCTCATTTACTTTCTTAAAAACGGCGGTTTCGGAAACAGGCGATTTTTACAAGGCAAGGATTGCTTCAGCAATAAAACCTTTTCTCTCGAAGAATCTGACCAACCGAGAAATAAATGAAATAACCCGGCTCTGTGCTGATTTTTATAAAGCTAATGTCCTTAGAGCTCTGAGAAACTAAAGTCGATATCAAAAAAACTGGTGTCAGGTTATTCGACCTATTTTACCGGACACTAGTTCTAAGCTAGAACCATATCTGCCACCTCATAGCAGGCAATACGGTTTAGATTTTCAAGACCCTGTAGGAACTAAAGAGGTTGTCGCAAAAACCCTGGTTCCCATGCTCAGCGTGGGAACCCATGCTTCTAACCCGTTGAAAATTCAGGGATATGCATTCCTACGCAAAGCATGGGAACGAGATATTTGGAGTTTTGCCATAACATCTAAAGCAACTTATGGAAAAACTCTTTAGTCGGCGAAGGAATCACCGTTTTACCAATCAGCATTCCCGCGTCTCTCGACGCCATTACGCCAGAATCCACAGCAGCGTTCACCGCAGACAGTTCACCGGTCATCACAATAAACGACTTACCACCAATAGCCATGGCCAGACGAACTTCAATCATCTTCACGTCCGCCGCTTTCGCTGCAGCATCCGCCGCAATCACTGCAGATGCCACACTGAAGAACTCAATAACACCAATAGAGTTAACTTCTTTAATGTCGTTAGAGCCGCTGAGGCCAGCCAACAGTTCTTCATGAATATTGGCGATGATCAAACGATCGACGATGGTCTGACGACCCACTTCTTCACCCACTTCAACAGATGCTTTTACCGCTGCCACATCGCCGGAAACGATGATCAGGTATTTGCCCGGACAGATCGTTTTGGCTTCATCCAGTCGCACATCCGCCGCTTTCGTCATGGCGTCGGCAGCTTCCATACCTTTTGCAATGCTGGTGAATTCCAGCAGACCTAATGCTTTACTCATTCTGATTATCCTCGGGCAATCACAACCTGACGCTCATCAACACTCACAACCCGACCAGCAAGGCTGGCATGAATCATTGAGCCCAATTGGCCTTCAGGAGTTGCACCAATCAACTGCCCTTTAGCTACCTGATCACCAACACTCACCACCGCCTGACTTGGAGCACCGATGTGCTGACGCAGTGATACAAACACTTCATCCATTGCGACTTCACGGTATTCGCGCAGTGTCTGATGATCGTAGTCGTTCAAATCCAGACGAGAAATCAGGCGGGTTGGGGGTACCTTTCTGAATTCACGACCATCACGGGCAATGATCTCACTGCCGTCATGCTGATAACGAATGCCCTTCTCACGCAGTTTATTGGCGATGTAGAAATTCACCTTCCGTGGAGAAATACCCATCGGGCAGGAGTACATTTCACAAACACCACAGCCACAGCACAGTAGAGCTTCCTGATGGCTTTCATTGATCTCTTCTGCGTACTTCACCGCTTTCATCATTTTGTGCGGGTGCAGTGGATGACCAATCAAATAGCGTGGGCACTGTTCTGTACAAAAACCACACTGAATACAGGCTCTGGCACGATTGATAATCTGGGTTTCTGTTTCTGTCGCGCGGGTTACCAGATAGTGATCCGCCGGAATCACAATCAGCGCGCCATCGGTTTTACCAATGGTCATTCCAGCAAGCTGCTCTTGACTCACCACGCCGCCCATCATTGGGCCACCACGGATAATGCAAAAATTACTAATAGTGGTACCACCGGCAGCTTCAAGGCAGGCTTCAAATGGTGTACCCAGAGGCACTTTAATCAGCCTTGGCTCACGAACCTCACCCAAAACCGAAACGTACTTATCCGTCACCGGAATATTCTGGCTGGCTTCAAAGACGTTGATCATGGTCATCACGTTTGAAACCACGCAGCCCACATTCAGTGGAATACCGCCCGGTGGCACTGAACGACCAGTGACTTCAAATACAGTCATCTGTTCATCACCGGCAGGGTAAAAGTTCTGCAGGTCATGAATGTCGATATCGGCCTCAAGGCGAGTAATGGTCTCTTTCAGGCAGGCCACTTCCTGAGCGTATTTACCTTTTACGGCAATGACGGCTTTTGTGGCTTTGATCTGACGCTTAGCCAGCAAAATCCCACCAATCAATTCTGCAGTACGCTCACGCATCAGGAACTGATCCGTTTGCAGCAGTGGTTCACACTCCGCAGCGTTAATGATCAGGTATTCCGCTTCTGCGTTTAATTTGACATGAGTAGGAAAACCGGCGCCACCAGCACCGACCACTCCGGCCTGTCGGACAAGTTCAACTAAATCCATGGTATTTCCGGAACAGGGAAAGAAAAAGCGAAACATTTATACGTAGAAACACTTCGCACAACATCAATAATAAAAAGTGATCACATAATATCAGTGCTCAGTGAGACGATATTTGCACCAAATCAATAAGATGTGTTTTTTCTTAATTGATTTGAATCAGTTTTTAAAATTGAATGAGAGGTAACATCGGGCTCACACCTCATTCCCATGCTCCGAGGGTGTCGCAAAACCCCAAACATCTCGTTCCCATGCTTTGCGTGGGAATGCATAGCCTTTAATTACAATGGGTTAGAAGTATGGGAACCAGGGGTTTTGCGACAGCCTCGCTCCGCGTGGGAACCAGAGCTTTTGCAACAGCTTCGGGAGCGAGTGTAAAACCTTTATAACTCAAAGAGCATTCTTAAAAATCTGCTCAATTTCTGCCTGAGTGCCTTGTCTTGGATTGGTCGCTGCACAGGCATCTCGTAAAGCATTGATGGCCATCAGAGGAATATCTTCTGCCTTAACGCCAAGCTCAGAAAGCCCACCTGGCACACCAACTTCCAGCAGCAATTTACAGACTGCTTTTATGCCTAGAACAGCAGCATTATGGGCATCCATACCATATACGTCACAACCCATATAACGGGCGATGTCCGACAATTTCTCAGCACTGGTAGAAAGGTTGTACATCATGACATGAGGAAGCAGCACCGCATTACAGACACCATGAGGCAAACCATAAACGCCACCTAACTGGTGAGCCATGGCATGCACATAACCCAAACCACCACTGTTAAACGCCATCCCCGCCATGTACTGGGCATAAGCCATTTGTTCTCTGGCTTCCCGGTCAGCTCCGTCTTTGACGGCACGGGGCAGGTATTCCGCCACCAGCTTAATAGCTTTACTGGCTACCGCATCGGTAACTGGGCTGGCACTGGACGACAGAAACGCTTCAACCCCATGAGTCAGTGCATCCATCCCTGTTGCCGCCGTCAAACTGGCAGGCATTCCCAGCATTAATTCCGGATCATTAATCGCAATGGCTGGCGTCACATTCTGATCAACAATGGCCATTTTAATATGGCTCCGCTCATTGGTTATGATGCAGAAACGAGTCATTTCAGATGCAGTACCGGCTGTCGTATTAATAGCGACCAGTGGCAGACAAGGGTGTGTGGATTTATCCACACCTTCGTAGTCCGCCACTTCGCCGCCATTGGTTGCCAGTAATGCAATGGCTTTGGCGCAGTCGTGGGGTGAACCACCGCCAAGTGAAACGACAGCGTCACACTGATGACGTTTTAAGATGGAAAGCCCTTCACTGACATTGGTCGTTGTCGGGTTTGGCTGTGTACCGTCATAAACGACCGAAACAATACCTCTGGCAGAGAATCGGTCAGTCACGGTGCCAACCAGTCCGGTTTGATTCAACACCGCATCTGTCACCACCAGAACTTTTTTACAATTCAATGATTTCAGACGCTCAATGCCCTTATTCAAACAACCAAAGCCCAGAAGGCTTTGACGAGGCATGATAAATTCATGCCCTGCAGACATTGCTTGTGATGCAAACTCAGCTACTACAGCGGAAGGATGCTCATTACCAACAGCCTCATCATTGCGACAAACCTTGATGCCCAGATCACGAGCCTTATCCAGCGCACCCGGCGATAAAATATAGCCCGGTTGCAGATAAAGCGTATTCCCCTGACAAAATGACTGCAGGTTTGACTCACGGATCAATTGCTTTTTCACCGCATTACCCTAAAAGTTACTCATTAAATTCTTTGCTTTTCAGACTGCTGCCAGAGCACCTCACCACCGGACTGTCTGGCAACCACTCTGGCCAGAACAAACATTAAATCCGACAGTCGATTGAGGTACTGCATCAGCGGCGCATTAATCTCTTCACCCGCTTCTTTAGCAGCGATCACTCTGCGTTCAGCTCTACGGGAGATGGTTCGCACCATATGACAGTTGCAAGTCAGGCGGGAGCCACCGGGTAAAATAAAATTTTCCAGTGCTGGCAAATTGTCGTTTAATTCATCCAGCAAATGCTCAAGATCCGTCACAAAGGATTCCTGAATCAGCTGATAGCCCGGCATGGCCAATTCACCACCCAGATCAAACAACCGATGTTGAATGTTTTCCAAGGGCTTTTGTAATCGATGACGCATGATCTGAGCCTCTTTCAGCTCACTGATCAGCAAACCCATCCAGGTATTCAATTCATCAACAGCGCCGATGGCTTCAATTCGGGCATGGGCTTTGGATACCCGTCGTTGGTCACCCAAACCCGTGGTGCCTTTATCCCCGGTTCGGGTGTAGATTTTGGACAGTCGGTTGTGTTCCTGTTCTGACATCACTTTTGACATAAGAAAGTCCTCAATACCCAAATACCAATGTTTTCACAATCACAGGCAACACCTTGCCATCCGCCAGTGGTTTGCCAATATCAATGTAGTCACCATCCTTGACGGTAATGCTGTCGATGCAAATCACGTCTTTGGCGTCGTTCAATTCGTTTTTACGCTTTAAGAGCGCTTCGATGCTTTGCCCAAGCACCTTACCTATGTCTTCTTCCACAATCACAATCAAAGGTTGTGGCAACTGAATCATTGCCTCCATGCCCTCAATAATGATGGCCGCCAGTTCCTGCACATATTGAAAGTCAGGATTCTTTGCCCCCTGAAGCGACAACGCCACGTGTTGAGAGCCGGTTTCCAAATCAAACCAGGACAGCTTTTCCCGAATCGTGGCTGCCAGCTCCTTGGCGGGAAGCCCTTCGTCTTTCGCTGTCAGGCGCAGCGCAGGCACGTTTTTGATGGGGAAAACATCCCTCGAGAAATTGATGGTGCTACCGCTGATATCCGTAGCATGGGAACCTGCACCAATCACCGTCGCTCGAATGGTCTCTACCGCATCGAAAACAGACAACTGCGTAAAAAGCGGCGACTGACGTATAGAACGACCAAGGAGCACACCCAGATCACCATACTGATAATCCGTTGCCGAAGGTTCCTGATCATACACATGAACGGCAACACCGCCAGAAAAACAGATCTGATCCAGCTGATAATTTCGGTGCAAATTACTGGTACCACGACCGACCAGAAATTCAAGATCTGCACTGGCCGGTTTCAGCCCCATCACTTCTTCAAGAATGGCGACCATTCGATCAACAATGCGATCAATCTGGTTGCGGTTCAGGTGATCACCCACTGTCACCGGCATACCCATGCGACGGGTCATCTCTGACCATTTTTCAGAAATGTAGGTAACTTCTGTACCGCCCTTTTCAAACTTGATCAGACGACCACCAATATCCAGACAGGTGGTATCGATCACTTCACCCACTTCGTAAGTTGCAATGTTGGTCGTGCCGCCACCAATGTCCAAATTAGCGACAATGGTGTTCTTATCGAATGACTGCTTTGCTGCACCCGCACCTTTACCAGAAATAATACTTTCCAGATCCGGCCCTGCGGTTGCGACTACGAAATCGCCAGCCAGAAGGCTTAAAGCATCAGCAACTTGTCGTGCATTTTCTTTACGGGCGGTTTCACCGGTAATGATCACGGCGCCAGTATCAATATCTTTGGCGTTTATGCCTGCCTTGATAAATTCCTGCTCCATGAGCTGACGCACTTGATCGGCGTCAATCATCGTGGGCGATAGCAGAGGCGTGAAATACACCTGACTTCTATAAATAACTTCTCGGTCAACAATCTCAACTTTGGGAATCATCGCTCCCGGAGAGACGTTCTCCAAAAACATTCGGGTAAAAACCAACTGCGTGGTTGACGTACCAATATCAATGCCGGCACTGAGAATTTCTTCGCGCATGGCTGCTCCGTTGTAGAGGCATCTGCTTGAGTTTGTCTACTTTGTACTATGGCAGAATAGATAAACTGAAACAGACGTAAGAAACTTCCGACCCGCCCCCACGCAGAACAAAGCTGTCGCAAAACCCCAAACACCTCGTTCCCATGCTATGCGTGGGAATGCATATCCCTGAATTTACAGGGAGTTAGAGGTATGGGTTCCCACGCATAGCATGGGAACCAGAACTTTTACGACAACCACAACACATGGGAGCGAGCGGAAAAAGAATTAAGCGTGCTTGGCGTTCATAGCAGCCTTTGGCTCTGCCATGTCTTTCGTCACCAGAATCGCGATGATCACAGCAGTCACACCACCCACCAGCTTACCGGCAACCATGGCAGCGATCATGTCACTGTTCACAGCGGCAGTGAAGCCCAGGTGATCACCCAGTGCGAAAGAAGCACTGACGGCAAACGCAACGTTGATGATCTTGCCTCGGTTATCCATGTCTTTCAGGATATTGAACATGGCAATGTTGTTTGCCAGAGTAGCAACCAGGCCTGCAGCCGCAGTCTCACCCATACCAATCGCACGACCCATCGCCATCAGCGGCTTGTTCAGCTTAGTAGTGATGAAGTGAACCATTGGGAACGCACCCGCCAGAACAATAGAGATGTGACCAACAGTGGATACGCCGTCAGAAATTGGCGCCATGCCTGGAATCACAACAAAGCCGGTCAGCGTTTCAATAACGATAGCCGCCAGACCAATGGTGATCAGAATAACAACACCCTTACCGAAGACTTCGAAACCACGAATCATGGCAGCAGGTGCAATTTTCAGACCCGCCGCAATGGCACCGGCAACCACAACGATAGGCAACAGGTTTACAACGATCATGCTGACGTCATAACCAGCGATCAAACCGCCTACCAGAGAACCAACAGGCACTGTGGTCAAACCGATCAAAACACCACGAGCCAGATATTGAGTGTCTTCTTTATTGATGATGCCCAGAGCAACCGGGATAGTGAACACAATGGTTGGCCCCATCATGGCGCCCAAAATCAGACCGGAAAAGTTAGCAACGTCGGCATTCGTCGTCATTGCCTGAGCCAGTGGATAACCACCCATGTCGTTAGCCAGCAGAGTACCAGCGAACATAGCTGGATCAGCACCCAGAGCTTCATAAAGCGGAGAAACCAGCGGGCTGAGAACAGTGTTCAATACAGGCGCCAGTGACACAACACCAATCATGGCCAGTGCCAGAGCACCCATGGCCATAAAGCCTTCTTCAAACTTCTCACCGTAACCCCAGCGGTTACCCAGAATTTTATCCACGGCGCCGAGCACCATGAAACCCACCATTATGTACAGAATAATGTCGTTAATACTCATGACTTCCTCGCAACTGCAACAACTTATGATTCTGAAATGACAGCCGGAAGACGGGAAAGTTCATGGTTTCCGAGCAGCGTATCAGTTGGGGCAAGGCTATCAGTAGCTGAAGAGAGGGATAATGACCTGACGCAAGTCATCCAGCATTCAATTAATTGACCTTAATCAATAAAAATAAGGACACCATGACCTCTCGGTTTTTCAAAAGAGCCAATAATTTGAACTTACTGCTTGGTAGATGGTCTCAGGTAAGTCAATCATTGAATATTTGAAAGGAATACTGTACCAACTAAAGGTTAAACATTCTCTCCTTACTAATATTTTTTTGATTTACTATCCATCCTGACAAACTGTTTGAGTATATTGATTTCGCCATGCTAGATGCTATTAACACTATCCTTTCAAAACTTGATACCATAGAAGAGGATGGCTTTTTCTTTAACGATGAAGACAAAGCGCTTTATTCTTTTAAAGGGAGAGTAGTGGGTGTTGAGAATTATGCCCTTATCCCCAAGGGTATGACCGACCTCAATGAAGATACAAAATCTGTCTATGAATACTTTAAAGATCTTCATGATCGTGGCGTCAAAAAAATTGGGTCTCTCCCTGCGCTTCTCACAAAGCCGATACTGTCACTTGAAAAAATACGAAACATTGTCAGCAGAAGCCTCATAGAGATGCAGCCGGCGGAACCCGAAGCGAAAGCGTTTTTTGTAGAAATTATTGCGGACAAAATTATTTCAGATTACTCGATCTGCCACAGAGACAATCATAACCCTGACAACAGCCAAGATATTTTCCAACAATCAGAAGATGAGTTCATGTGCTTTGCAAGGGAACGTATCTCTTGTATTTTTTATGAATTTACCAATACCTATTATCAGGAATACTACATTCAACCTAAATTTGATTGTAGCCAGTTGCCACGTTTAATAGAGTTTGTTACCAAACATGACTCTAAGGCTGAAATCGATACCGTTGAAAACCTAATAAAGAATGGTCTGCTTCAGAAACCCTCTAGATTACTGTATCGGGGCGGTAGTTATCATGAACAAAACAAAGCTAAAACCCACAAACTAGGCAACCCCGCATTTAATATCGAGAATGTAAACGTCGAGGGCGCTCAATACGGCAAAGGCCTGTATACCTCGAAGGATGTCTCTGTTGCTGAAGAGTACATCCCACATAATGGCGGACTCATGGTAGAAATCACGACCAGACAGAATGGTAAAAACCTACAAATCGAACCAAGCATACTTACCTCCAATTTATATAAAAATGTCGGGAATTATGGAATCAGCCACCCATTTGTCGGGTGCACTTTTCATAATAATGATGACAGAAATATAGCATTAATTAAAAAACCGGAGCTCATTGAGAAAATCAAAGTCTTCGACAAAACGTTAACAACCAAGGCAGCACTTGTCTTTTCGGCAACTGAAATCACGTCAAATAAATACACACAAAAAACAGTTTCTTCCATTCCCTCCCATAAACTTACCAAACCATCCAATAAACTAGTAATAGATCACTTAAAGGGTCAATCCTCTTTTGCTGATGTGTACCGATATTCACAAGAATTAAATCCTGATATAGCATCTGCAAGAAATAAGAATATCGAAACCAAGTATTACATCAAAAACATGTCAGGGCAGTACATACGAGTTAAGCCATTATTTTATGAAAATGCTGATAACAATCGTCATTATGAAAATCAGATGTTTGCTATTACCTACGCTCCGCCTCGGCAAAGCGAATGCGCCGCTTCAGAATCAATTCATACATTATTTGATAATACAGAAGTTTACCCAGCTCTTGCTACTAACGATACCGTTCCCACTCCTTCAACTTCAACATCCAGAATCAGTGCACCGAGAACTGCCACACATACTAGCTTGCTGCAAAACGCCGGCGAGCCGTCTAACTCAAAAAGTACTTCTGCATGTCACGACACACCTGCAAATACCAACTGCGATGTCTGCCTGTGTTCATGCGATAGGAATGACACTGCAAATATCAAACTTCCAAATGAAACCTTCAGACATCCGGACTGCCATACTCACGCCACTCAGGCTCTGAGCAAACCAACAGCCGAAGAGTGCATCGGCGGGCATATGAGTTGGTCTATAGAAGATGCTCCGCACCTGTCACATATTGCTCAGGAGGATAGAGGTCAGGGGGTTATCGTTGTCGAATTTAACTTTGAGGCTCCCGCATCTTTCGGAGGTCGACCCATCGTTAACCGCGACAAGGACTTTACACACTACATGCCAAATTCCCTCAGGGGACGTCAGTTATTAGAGTCACTGAAAACGGCTTTTCATAAAGGGAAAGTAGTCACGCTGGATAATTCTCACACGACTGGCCAGTACGGTATCTGTTTCAATCTCCACTTAAAGACAAATGATTTCCAGGGAGGGAGCCACGGATACCCCTGCTCAACTTGGGATCAGGCTCTGATAGAAAGCATGCTGGGCGTTGGGGTTGTTGTAGACCTGGATTCCAATCCACCACTGCCAGAACCTGGTTCTGTTTCCAAACCGGTAAGATCTGACTCTGGCCAATAACGCCTCAACTCATTTTGCCAGACTATCGTTATACCTAAGCTTGATACCTTCATGCTTTAGAAGGTCTCCAGCCAGAGGGGAAATGATGGTTCTCTGGCTCAGTAAAATTTCCTTCACGCCCCAGTGTAAAAGCATCATCACATCCGCTTCTGAAATAGACTTTTGTCCCACGAAGTCATGCACACGAATAGTACTGCCAGTTTTTGTAGACTCTACTTTGCTTTCACGAACCGCATCGGATAACCCCATGCGACTACCAAGAATCGCATTCAAGCGATTCCCCGCTGCCTTATTATCCATAATCTGCATCGCCCGCTCGGCAATCAGGGAGCCTGCTTCCATAGGAGGAATCCCACCATAATAGATATTCGGCACTACGGTATTTTCAAACTCGATATCTTTAATCTTGCTGAATTCAGCCGCCTGCTGTCGTGCTTCCGGATCATCCAAACGATAAACCAGATACCCTGAGAGACTTCGGGAAGATTTGCCATCCGCCCCAGGCCTTTCCCCCAGCAACACAATCACCATTCTGGCATTGACTGTATTGGCAATATCTTCAGAAAGTTTCACACGACCATGGGGTGCTATCATGGTTTGCCCAAGAGAATAACCATGGCTGCGTAAACCATCTTCAAGTACCGGTAACAGTTCATTAATGTTCTGATGCACTGCCTCGGCACTAAGCCCGTCGGTAATCAGAATCTGAATATCCCGGTTTTCCGCTTGCAGGTGACTTTTTGTTTTTTCACACAGGCGAGAGCCCGCATCTGGATCAGCATGGTGTCGTTCAATATTATTGGCTTGAGAACGAATCAAGCGGAAGTCGATCTCTTCCAACTCATCAAATCGAAGCTTACTTTTTGCCGCCGCCCGGGCAACTGCAATATTCTGCTTTAATTTCCGATTCACATGGTTGGACATTCTTGGCCCGGCATTGGTGGTGCCATAGCACATGGGTACTCGACTGATCAGATCTTTCCAGGCTTGATTGGATTCCGCAAAAATGCCGGGATTGCCCCAGTTTGGGCCACGGGCGATTTGCCCATCGCGGGACTCTTTGAAAATGCCTTTCTCCAAAGCCCAGTGATAAAACTCCGGTGACGGTTTCAGGTTATGGATTTCACGAATGGTCTGATCGTCATGCCCGCTGGTATCCGAATACGCCAGCATACGATCCACGCCCATGTAGATATCCATAAAGTAGTTAGCGCCCGCTACGGTGAGCAACTCAACCGCAATCTCCTGACCTTCGCTGGAAGCATCTGCGTGAAGTGTAAAACAAGGGGACACGCCCATGGGCAGACCCATCACTTTGCCCATAAACAGATCCTGAAGATTGGCATAGATGATCTGCAAACTGTCTTTATGAGTTTCCGGGCCAATAAAACCCGTTACGCTGTTGACCATGCACGGGTCATAACGACGACATAAGCCGTACGACAGCGCCTCCGCCGTGGACATATCAATGCCGCAGTGTTTGCCGTAACTGATCTCACTGCCCTGCCCGGTCTCAAAATACATAAACTGATGTTTATTGAGAACGCCCTTTTCTTTCATCACCTGCCAGGCTTGATCAAGATAAGACACCGTCACATCAAAGGCTTCACGCAAAGTTGAATCCGTACCGGCCAGAGACTGAAAGAGAATCTCCAGTGGCGCACCTTCTTCCAGGCACGCCAGCTGGGTTCGGATATGAGAAAGCACACACACCTGGGTTGGCGCGCCTGTCTGGCGTCGTATTTTATCCAGATGGAGCAAGCAGGCACCGATGTTATCCACCGTGTCGTCTGCAGGGTTCAAACCAATCAGCAAATCACCATTGCCCATGGACAACCCCATCCAGGTCAGGGCGGTAATCGCATTCAAATCATCGGTGGGATGGTTGGGTTGAATTCGGGTCGATAACGAGCCCGATAAACCAAGGTGGGTTCGCGCCTGAGTTGCGCATTCAATCTTACGGGCGTTGTACACCATATCGTGCACACTCATCAGCTTGGTTACCGCCGAGATCATCACGCCAGTCAAACCTTTACCTGCACGCTTGATCTGAGGGCCGGATGCTTTTTGCATCCAGTCTTTCAGCTCACCCACCGTCATCATGGCCATTTCATCAAATATGGCCAGATCAATGTCATAATTGACGCGCATAATGTCGTCTATCTCACCATGATCATTGGGCAATGGTCGATCATAGAAATGCTGCAGACTTAAATCGGATAAAATGGCTCGTGCAGCCTCTCGACTGACTTCAGTTTCTGCCGCGAGATTGGCAATCTGATCACCACTGGTATGAAAGCCTGCCGCCCCCAATAGTGCTTTTAAGCCAGTAAAGCTGAAGTCCTGCCCAATGACCCGAGTACGGTAGATTTCATCCGTTTTTACAGAAGGAACCAGAATCTGGTCCAGAGGGGTCATCATTGGTTTGGGCATGGTTAACACTCCACCTTACAGCATCACCTTACAGCATCGCCTTACAGGACACCCGGTATGATCTGGCATGATTTTTAATGGTGTTTGCTGGTTTTATCAGCGATATCAATGATCATTTTTGTCAGAAAATACCGAGCCGTATATATGACTACAAATAGGCGAGAATTACATTCCGTAGAAATACGCGGTCATACCCGTCGCCTTTCAAGTTGCTACTTTGTTGGCTACATTCGCTCACCCCAATCACCTACTACTCGTAGGCTCATGGGGATTCACTCGGTAGCCGCCGCGTAGCAACGTGAAATCCTTTGGGTATATGAACGGGTTAAGCTTTTAAGTAGTTGGCCATTTGGAATCGAATATTTCTGGCTGAGTGGGCAGTTGCTATGCAAGGCACAACGCAGAGAGCATAGCCGTAGCTATGTGACCGGAGTTGTAACGCAGGAGAGCGACTGTACACTTAGTCAGAAAATATGATTTCATGTGGTTAACTGCTTAGACAACGGTCAATGCATACCGTAAAAGTAGACGGGAATAACAAAGTTTTTCACTTTTCCGAGACTGACAAAACCCGCCTTCCGATCGGGAACTTCATCAACCGCCATCAAATTGATAGGCAATTTTCCCCAACGGCTCGCATAACTGCCAATGGCCTTACCAAAGTCTTTAGGCACTAGCAGCAATAATGGCAACGCTTCGGGAAAGTTCACCGACTCGAGAACCGACGCAAAGCGTTCACCAAAAAGCTTCAACTCTTTAAAACCCGGGTAATTGTCATTCTTCAGCATGATCCGAATACAACCACCACTATTGGTTTTACGAGCCAGTTGAATAGACTGCGTAATGCTCTCTTTATCCGCATCAAGCGCCAATCGTGCGACGATGGGCAGATCATTTACCGGTAGTTGTTCGGGGTTTGGCATATAGAGGGTGTTGCCGGAAAGCTCGGCACTGTGCAGTGCCAACCCATACACGGTCGCGCGTCCCTGATATTCCGGAACAAAGCGGGTCACACTGCGACTCAGAATCTCTGATTGCGCAATCCCCTTGCACAAATCAACACCCAGATCACCAAAAGCTGTGGTACCGGGTAACGATTCTGTCTGTGAGTATTGATAAAGCAACTCTCCAACACCACCAGAAAAAGTGATGGCCGCGCTTGTTGTTCTGCTTGCTGTTTCAGGAAGGTTCGCTTGAAAAGCGACCTGACACAGAGGCTTACCAACATCTGTGTCAAACCAGCCCTGATCTCCGGATACAATGGCTTCAAGCCCCTGCACATAGTAACTGACAATACGCTCAATGCTTTCCGGGCTACATTCCTCACCAGGCTGAAGCACCAGGTTCAATTGCTTCAGCAGTTGCTGACCATGGTTAGATATCTCAAGCAGGCGATAAGTCCCGGGCTCAAACTGAAAATGACGGGCACCGATGTAGTAGCTGCCGGATGAGAATACATTGCCGTCTATGCCAAGAGCGGGGTTGGTGGTTCCACCGCCAATATCCAGGTTAATCACTGGCACTTCCGCATTAGCCCGGGAAAGTTTCAAACTATTCCCCATAAATGCCAACCATGACTCCATGCACGGGTCATCTGCAGTTGCGACGATGGCATGACTCACCTTTTCGCGGACGGAACGGGCAATGATGTGTGCATTTTCTTTTTCTGCCGCAAGTCCGGTGACAATAGCACCGCCGGAGAAAAGCTGATCCGTATCAATACCACTTTCAAGAAGCCAACGGTCAATACACTGATCAATACGCTCCGGGCACAGCTTGCCATGTTCAAATGGCGTCAAAATGGCTTTTGATCGGTAGAGTAACTCCGGCTCGCCCAGCTCCATTCTTTCGCTGACCGGATTGCGCTCAAGATGTGCGCAGGCAACCATAGCCCGACTGGTCGTGGAACCAAAATCGAGACCAATCATCAGGACGGATTGGTTACCTTGAAAGTGTCTAAACATGAAAGAAACGAGATAAGTAATGGCTTAACAACAGGTTAACTGACAATTACTTTACTTCAGAGTGTCTAAATACCAAACAGATTTTAACCACTTTATAGCCAGTATTTTTTACCTCTGAAAAAAGCGCCTAAAAATTGATCCAGATTAATTTTTTGATGCTGGAAAAGATGACTTTCGTCAACTGTACTTCCACTGCCATGTATTAATGTTCCACCCTAGACAGTTTTATTGACCAAGCGATTTTCCGGGAGTATGGCAAGTGCTGATTGGTAAGGTAACAGGCAACATTTGGGCCACCCGAAAACAGGATGGTCTCAACGGATTCAAACTCATGGTCGTTGAACTGATCAACGCCAGTGAGCAGGAAACCGGTCAATCTCTGGTGGCTGTTGATACCGTTGGCGCAGGTATAGGCGACGTCGTACTGATTGCCCGTGGAGGTGCTGCACGCCGGGCGATCCTGCCATCCAAAGGGCCTGTTGATGAAGCCATTGTCGGCATTGTGGATAATATGGAAGTCAACCCATGAGTCGTCTGATCACCCGCAACAACCTCAGTGAATTTGTCACTGATGGCTGCCTGATTCTTGAAAAAGGCATGCTCCTGAGCCCCGGTGCCGACGATCTGGCAAAAATCCAGGGCATTCAGGTGATTCGCAGCAACCAGCTGGAATCCACAGCCCTCCTGAAAAAGCGCATTCATCAACTGCTGATCGATGTGTTCAATGTGACTAACACACAACACATTGAACGAGTTCAGCAGGCCGTTCTGAAACATCTCGTTAAATAGTTCACCTTTCATTTTTGTGAGTAAGCTAATGAACCAGATCACCCCTGAAGCACTGGAACAGATCATCCGTAAAGTGGTTGCAGAGCAGCTGCACAAACCGGCCGCTGAGTTTGAGAAACACGCAGATGCTTCCGGCGTTGCGGTTATCAAAGCACCTACCGTGAAGTGCAAACCGTTCGACACTGGCAATCCAAACGACAAAGTGTTTATTACTGATATTCTGGACCTGAATGAAAGCCCACGTCTTGGCTGCGGCATGATGGAAATCCATCAGACCACTTTTGACTGGACTCTGGAATACGACGAAGTGGATTACATCGTTGAAGGCACCCTGAAGATCATCATCGATGGCCGTGAAGTGGTCGGTCATGCCGGCGACGTTATGTTTATCCCTAAAGGATCGACCATCAAGTTCAGCGCCCCCGACTTTGCCCGCTTTATGTTTGTTGCCTACCCAGCAAACTGGGAAGAAATCGCCCGTCAGAAGCAACAGCAGTAATTATTTTTGGTGCAGCGTTCACAGCTGCACCAACTCCTCTGATTAAAAGACAAGAGCCGTAAAACATGAACGCCAGCATTTTGGGCAACCTTCTCGAAAAGAAAGAACGTATTATTCAAGAATACGTTCCGGGGAAGCAGGTCACTCTGGCCCACCTGATCGCTAACCCGCAGGAAGACCTCGTCATCAAACTCGGCCTGGATGCGGATGAAGTCAGCGCTATCGGCATTATGACCATCACGCCAAGCGAAGGCTCCATGATCGCTGCGGACGTTGCGACTAAAGCATCCGGTGTTGATATTGGATTTCTGGATCGCTTTTCCGGCTGCTTGATCCTGACCGGAGATGTTTCCAGTGTGGAAGCCGGTCTGAATGCAGCCATTGATATGCTCAGAGACACCCTGCAATTTGCTCCGACTCAAGTAACCCGTTCGTAATGAAAAAGATGATGTTGGTCGGCACAACGACCGCAGGAAAGACGACCCTGGTTCAGGCGCTGATGGGCGAGGAACTGAGGTATCAAAAAACTCAGGCTATGACCTATAACAAACAGTTTCTTGATACGCCTGGTGAATTTATTGAGAACCGTCGTTTTTATTCTGCCCTGATGTCTTCTTCCGTTGATTATGATGCCATTGCCGTACTGCACGATTGCTCAAAGCGGCAAAACTTGATTCCACCGGGCTTTGCCACCATGTTCAATAAAGAAGTGATTGGCATCATGACCAAAGTTGACAGCGAAAAAGCGAACCGGGAATTCTCAAGAAAGATGCTGACTGCTGCGAAAGTCTCAAGAATATTCGAAATCAGTTCTTATACTGGCGAAGGAATGGATGAGTTGAAGGCTTGGCTGGAAAGCTGATTCATAGGATCAAAGAATATAAAAGCCTGAATCCTTTCAGGCTTTCAAATCAAATCAGACGGCAAGAACCAGATCTTTATTCATCCGAATAAAATCTTTTGCCAGTGGTGTTACCACGGCCTTTTCCATCAGTTTGATATGGCGATATCCCTGTTCATAACAGGTGCGAAGATCTTTCTCTCCAATCACCCGTTTTTCAAGCATGTGGATATCGTTATTGACTAACTGTACACCAGCTACGTTCTTTTCACGGGCTGCGCCCACCTGATAAACCACTTCATTCACGGCAGCCGATTCCGTTCTTGCAAACGTTTCCGCACCCGCCAATACAGAAGACAGTTGACCAAGGTTAACCACCTTCATGCCAAACGAGCAAAGTGTGGTTTCTTTATCCTGAAAGACCTGATAAAAAGCAGGCGTTGCCGTTTCACGAAAACGACGATAGGCAATGCCTTCTTCCAGAATATGAACCGTCTTACCCAACAGCAGACTGTTCACAATCACACAGCCTTCATCGCCTCTTTCCAAACCTATTGCCAATGCCGACAACAGACTGTTTGGTAAGGTGGTCAGAAGTACATGGTCAAAAGCAGCAGGATCTGCTGATGGCTGTTCAGCGCTGTACGTCAGTTGGAAGCCAGCAAGCCGTTGCTCTAACTGCACTCGATCATCACAATCACCAACCACCAGAACAGACGGCATTGGTTTACTGATTGCCTGAGAACTTTGAAGCGCCAGTAACTGCTCCATCACTCGCTTGGCAATTAATTCCACCAGAGCATCGGTGTTCATTTTGGACATCCTTACGTCAAAGCTTCTAATGCACTGATAGCGATACCCAGCGGCGTCACCAAAAATGGGTTGTCCGGTTTCCAGGTTGTCACTCCGGTTTGCTTTTCAACGATCTGCTCAAACTCGGGCAAGCAGGTAGTACCGCCTACCAAATAGATATCCTGAACGTCGAAACCCTGAATATGGTGGCGAACAATAGAGCCCATCTTTTCAATCACCGGACGAACAATGGCCACCACATCGCGATGATTGGCAGTGATCTTCTTTTGCTCTTCCGCTTCTTCAAAGCTGGTTTTGTAGTGTCCGGCCAGAACCAGAGACAGGTGCGTACCACCTGTGGCTTCATCTGCCGTGTAAATCACCTCCCCATCTTTAAAGATAGAAAGGCCAGTGGTGCCACCGCCGATATCCACAACCGCCCCGTTCTGAATACCCAGAACCCGGTTAGCCGCAGTCGGCTCATCCAGCATATTCACCACTTCCATGCCTGCGCCTTCCACCACATAGCGGTGCGTTTTGCAGACGGATTCCGGCGTGTTGGATGGCATGGCAATCGCCGCTTTTTCCAGGGAGACCTGAAGACGCTCTTCCAGTTTTTCCTTCAACTGTCGGACAATGGTCAGTGCGCCGATGTAATCAACAACCAGCCCGTCCTTCAATACCTGGGCAAACTGCATCTCAGTGGCCACCGGCTCACCATCCTGATTCAGAACCACCAGAACAATATACGCCGTACCCAGATCGACACCGACGACAAGGTTATCCGAGTCGGCAACCTTGATCGTTTTTGTCAGGCTTGTTTCAACTTTCTGGATCAGCTGACTGACATACTCAGGATTGAATTCAGACATCGTCGTTTTCTACCTTAATCAGCCAGTGATTTCGCCTTTAGCATCAGCCGGCAGGCCAACCGCATTGGCTTCATCAAAATCAATGTGCATCGCCAGAGCAAAACTGTCTTTCACCCGAACCAGTACACGGTGGAAAGTGACAGGGCGATCAGTTTCGATCCGCACGTCCACTTCCTGCTTATCCTGAACACCCAGTCGTTGAGCGTCCGCGCTGGTCATGTGAATGTGGTTGCGGGCAATAATCACGCCGGCTTCCAGCTTCACCATGCCCTGATTATTTCCAAGCCCCGAATACAGGAATACACCCGGGCTGCCAGCAATATCGCCAGACTCTTTCAGCGGTGCATTCACACCCAGCTGACGGGAATCGGTACGGGAGATTTCTACCTGACTGTCCGGTCTTGCCGGGCCAAGCACCGCAACATTTTCAAACGTGCCCTTCGGGCCAATCACCGTCACGCGCTCTTCACACAGGTATTGACCCGGCTGAGAAAGTTCGCGCTTAGGCGTCAGTTGATGTCCAGCACCAAACAAGGCTTCCACGTCTTTTTGACACAGATGCACATGGCGAGCGGACGTTTCAACAGGAATTTCTTTTTTGCCACTGTTGTTGTCACTGTTGCTGCCGTTTTTGTTGGCATCAACACTGTCTGAATTACTCAGAGCCATGGCAGTGCATTCAACAATCACCTGATCAACAATGTGCTTCAGGAGTTGTTCGGTTTCGAGGGTATTCACAGCGGAGTCTCACAATCAGCACAGGCGAGATTGCCAGTGTTTGAACTCGCTCCTGCACACGACAGGAGCGGTATACATCCCCGCGTTAATCAATAACGCGGGAACGAAATTACTCAGCCTTAGCTTGTGGCAGAATAACTTCAACTTCACTGTGTGGACGTGGGATAACGTGTACAGAAACCAGTTCGCCAACACGCTCAGCAGCAGCAGCGCCAGCGTCGGTAGCGGCTTTAACAGCGCCAACATCACCACGAACCATGATGGTTACCAGACCACTACCAATGTTCTCTTTACCAACCAGAGTCACGTTAGCAGCTTTAACCATCGCATCAGCAGCTTCGATAGCACCAACCAGACCTTTAGTTTCAACCATGCCCAGAGCGTTAGAGATAGCCATTGTTTCTTACTCCAAATTGTCTCCGCGGAGACGTGTTTAATACATTAAATAAAAGCGTTACCTGAAAGCACTTACAGCGCTTTCAGTCGTTCAATCACCATGCGGGTGATTGCTTCAATATCCATTTCAGTCGCAGAAGACTGGTTGGCAGCAGCTTGAGCCAAAGAAGGGGCCTGAGGCTCACGGATGCCATAAGCGACATAGCGCTTATTGAACAAATGCAGCGGTGTTACGTTGTCCGAAGTGGCGGAACCACCCACGCTGCCACAACCCAGAGTAAACGCCGGTGGCAGACCAGTGGTCGCACCAACCGCACCATGCGTGGAAGGCGTGTTCACCACCAGACGGGAAACCGGCTTCTTCAGAGCAAACTCACGAACCAGATCATCGTTCTGGGTGTGAATCGCCAGAGAGTGACCAGCACCTTCGTAATTCAGCAGCTCAAGGCAAAGCTCACAGGCTTCGTGAGCATCTGTCGTACGATAGAAGCCCAGCAGTGGAGACAGCTTTTCCCAGGAGAATGGGTACTGCTTACCAACGCACTCACGACCCTGTTCTGCAACCAGAACACGGGTATCTGCAGGAATTTCCAGGCCGCCCATACGAGCGATTTCAACCGCAGGCTTACCAACGATCTTGGCATTCAGGCCGCCTTTTGGCCCCATGATGACGCGCTCGATCTTGGCGGTTTCCACTTCATTCAGGAAGTAGCAACCCTGAGCGATCATCTCTGCTTTCACCTGATCGGCAATCACATGTTCAGTCACCACGTGCTGCTCAGAGGCACATACCGTTCCATTGTCGAAGGTCTTGCTCATCAGAACGTACGACACAGCCTTTTTAATATCAGCAGTGCGTTCAATAAACGCTGGCACGTTGCCTGGTCCAACACCCAGAGCAGGGTTGCCAGAACTGTAAGCAGCCTTCACCATGGCAGAACCGCCAGTGGCCAGGATGATGCCAGTGCCGCTGTTCTTCATCAGCTCGCTGGTGCCTTCCAGAGTCGGCTGACTCATAACATTGATCAGATCCGCCGGGGCGCCCAGGCTCTGCAGCGTTTCACGCAGAACACGTACCGTCTCGGAAATGCACTTCAGCGCAGAAGGATGCGGGCTGATGATGACGGCATTACCGGCTTTGATAGAAATTATCGACTTATAAATTGCTGTCGATGTTGGGTTAGTAGACGGCACCAGACCGGCAACCACGCCGTAAGGTACAGCCACTTCTTGCATTTTCTTGACAGGATCTTCGGAAATAAAACCGATGGTTCTCATGGAACGAATCGATTCAGCCAGATGCTTACTGGCAATCAGGTTCTTGGTGATTTTGTCCTGAACCTTACCAAAACCCGTCTCTTCTACGGCCATTTCTGCCAGACGAGTCGCATTGGCTTCACCGGTGCGAGCCATGGCTTCTACCAGTGCATCCACCTGTGCCTGACTGTAATCAGCCAGTACTTTCTGGGCAGCAGACGCCCGGCGGATTAAATTTCTTACTTCCTGAATGGAAGAAAGGTCTTTATCAAGAAGTTCCAATTTACTTCACCCTCTGGTGATATTCGATCATGGCCTGAATCAACGTGGCTTTGTTGGCAAACTTGATTTCCTGCTTGCTCAATGAAAAGCCCGGCAGCTGTCGTGCCATATTTCTCAATTCAACTGTCTTATGTGCCTTCAGCTCATCTGCAGTCATGACACCTTCTGGTGTTTCCACAGACAAAGCGTCGCTGTCAGCAGCATCCTTAACGGCGAGTGTCGTCTCTTCCGCAACGTCAGGCTGGGTTTCCACAACCGGTGCCGCTTCTTCAACCACTTGCTCAACGTGACAGCCCAGCAGCACATCCAGTTCAGCAACAGGTCGTGCAATAACATGGGAAGAAATCACCTTGCCTACACGATCAGCTGCCATAGTGCCGGCTTCCACAGCCGCCTTAACAGCGCCCACGTCACCGCGGACGATGACGGTAACAAGACCGCCACCGACGTTTTGTTTAGCGACCAGGCTGACATTGGCGGTTTTCACACAGACATCTGCCGCTTCCACCGCCGCGAGGTAGCCAAACGTTTCAATAAAACCCGCCGCCTCTTGTGTTCTCATTGTCAGCCTCTCCATTCTTTACTCAGTAAGAGCAAATCTTTAAATACCAATCAAAAATGCTTTGGGTTGTCCGCAACAAACTTCACCGCATCGGCAAAAGCGTCACATGCCGCTTTACAGGCAGACTGGCTACCGGTCAGCAGGGCACCGCCAAAGTTGGTCTCTGATGGAGGCTCAAACAGTTGACACAGTTTCACGTCCGCTGCTTTCATTGCTGCGTCCAGTGCGTACATGGCTTCCAGTGGTGGAGCAATCAGGTACGCCAGGGCTTCGCCTTCTTCAATTTCAGCCATGCCAGACAGGAAAGAACCTGTACGGGAGATGCACTGAGCGAAGTAAGCAATGCTGTCGTCTTCGTTCGCACTGTAGAAAGAGAATTCGTTTTCGATGTAATCGATAGCCACGTTCAAGCCGCTGCGAACTTCCGCAGGGCTTGGGCCAGCGATCATACCGATCACTTCACCAGCCAGTTTGCTGTTGGCATTGGCTGCGCCGCCGTAGAAGCTCTTGCCCATAACCACAGAGACTTCAGCGTTTTTACACGCTTCGTCCAGGGCACAGAAAGTCACGTCATCGGCATCAGCAGTCAGGATACCCAGACTCTTCCAGCCTTTTGGCATACCCAGCTTTTCCGCCATTTTGGCGTCAACATTGGGGATCATTTTCACGGCCAGTACGCTGGCACCCAGGCGATCACCTTTCATTGCTCTACTCCTTTCAACCGGCAGTAGTCGTTTTAAAAACGATTACTGCCTTATATCCAAAGATCAGAAACGGAAACCAACACCGCTGCACTTCTGCTCAAACATCTTCTTAACGATGTTGGAGATGTGCGCACCGGCTTCAGCAGCAGGTGTTCCGCGACGATGGATATTAGAAACCACGGTACGACCCGCTTCCGGCATACCCACCTTGCCTTCATAAGTGATGTAGGCACCCATGGACTCACCAGTAGCCAGTCCTGGACGTTCACCCACCAGCATCACAGTGACTTTGCCGCTGGTCAGTTCAGTCAGGTGATCCATAGCGCCCACACGACCAAACTTAATGAACACGGTGTCGCCTACACTCAGGCCATAACCTTCCAGACCCTGTTTCAGAGCTGGCAGGATGTTCTTCAGGTTGGCGGTAATCGCACTGGAAGACAGGCCATCAGCAATCACGATCTGAACGTCCGCACCTTTGCGGCATTCAGATTGAATTTTTGCGGCACCTTCTTCATTGATAGTACGACCCAGGTCAGGACGAGTGACGTACATATCTTTGTCTTCACACTTGGAAGACACGGCAATCAGGCCAGCTTCAGCAACCAGCGCTTCATCCACTTCGTTGAATACGGAATCGATTGCAACAGCATGGTCAGCACGGAAACGCAGCATCGTTTCAGTCTTGTAACGAGGACCGGCACGACCAATACCCAGACGCGCTGGCGTCTTGGCCTTGAGCTTCATGTACTCAGCCTTGTTCTCCGCATTTTCAATAGCGAAGAAGTCTGACATTTCGATAGCCGTAATGTCGTACAGTTCGCTGTCGTCTACTTGCGCAGCGCTGTTATTTGCCGCAGCGCTATTCGCCGCAGCGCTTTCAACCTTACCAGCAACCGCCTGAGCAACCTGTTCAGCCTTACCGGCGTCAGACAGATCGATTTCCTTCAGGACTTTGCCAATCAGGTCTTTCAAATCATTTTCAGAAATCATGGTGAGCCCTCATTACTTCAGGAAAATAGAAGCATCGCCTGCCTTGGCAGTCAGACGACCATTTTCCATAATGCCCATACGCTCACACCAGGCTTCGAATTCCGGGATTGGGCGCTTGTTAAACAGCTCACGCATGGTGGCTACATCGTGATAACCGCTGGTCTGATACATCAGCATGATGTCGTCACCGGCAGGAATACCCATGAAATAGGTACAGCCAGCTGCGGTCAGCAGTGTCATCAGAGCTTCGTTATCGTTCTGATCGGTCTTCATATGGTTGGTGTAGCAAACGTCCACGCCCATTGGCAGGCCGTGCATCTTACCCATGAAGTGATCTTCCAGACCGGCACGGATTACCTGCTTACCGTCGTACAGATATTCAGGACCGATAAAGCCAACAACAGTATTCACCAGGAACGGGTTGTAACGACGGGCAAAGCCGTAGCAACGGGCTTCCATGGTCACCTGATCGGCACCGTGGTGTGCATCGGAAGACAGTTCAGAACCCTGACCGGTTTCGAAATACATCACGTTAGGACCAGTACAGGTGCCCTGCTTGAGCATCATGTCCTGGGCTTCTGCCAGATTGCCAGCGGTGAAACCAAACGCTTCGTTACCCTTCTGGGAACCAGCGATGGACTGGAAAATCATATCTGCTGGTGCACCGCGTTCTACGGCTTCCATCTGAGACAGCACGTGAGCCAGCACGCAGTTCTGGGTTGGGATTTCAAACTTCTGCTTGATCTCCTCGAACTGATGCAGACAGCGATAAATACTGTCTGTGGTGTCGTCTACCGGGTTCAGACCAATGACCGCGTCACCCATACCGTAGGAAAGACCTTCCAGGGTAGAGATGCGGATACCATCCACGTTATCGGTGGTGTGGTTAGGCTGCAGACGAGCTGCCAGCGTACCCGGTTGACCGATGGTGGTGTTACACGTCGCCAGCACAACAATTTTGCTGGCCGCGTAGATCAGGTCACCGTTGGTCATGATCTTGGCAACCGCCGCGATCATTTCAGACGTCAAGCCACGGCTGATACGACGAATCTCGGAACTCTGGGCTTCATAAGACAACAGCCACTCACGCAGCTCGCCTACCGTCCAGTTCTTGATTTCGCTGTAAATGCGCTCGTTAACATCGTCCTGAATAATTCGGGTAACTTCATCTTCCTCGTAAGGAACGACCGGGTTATTCCGAAGATCAGACAACAGCATGCGGGAGAGAACATCTTTCGCCGCAACCATCTCTGTAATTGATTCGGCGGCAATGCCCGCCAGTACGTCGCCAGAACGCTTTTCGTTGGCCTTGGCGAGCACTTCTTTAATGCTGGAGAAGGTATAAACCTTTCCGAACAGTTTCGTTTTAAGAAGCATGAGGAGCCTGCGCCTCGCTCGAATGAAAAAATGTATGAATTTGCGCGGCTAGACTAACCAAATGAGCACGACATCGGTTTGATATGTGTCAGAGAGCACCATTTAATAAAAATTGACGCAGATCAAAAAAACCAAACCATGATTATCAAATTCATGCAGAGATTGACCAGAAATGATCAAAATCAATTATGTGGAGCGGATTCTGACGGAAAACCCACAAAAAATTATGACCCTGATCAAACTATTGGCCATTTTTAAAAAATGAAAAATCGTATTCGAATTGAGTTGCCACCGGACCAAATCAGGAATTGTACAAATGAATGTATAACTACCTAAATCGAATCGGAAAAACACACTATTTATTAGCTTCTTTTTCATTAAAACTTTTGTTAACTGAAGGTAAACAGACCGTAAAATACAATACGACTGTTGATGAATAGATCATTTGGGAATTGGGTTTAAAACCCTGCTGTACCCGCAACTGTGATGGACGAGTTCTGATCAAAAGCCACTGGCAATACTGACATAGTATTCTGGGAAGGCGATCTGCAATAAAGACTCCAGAGCCAGGATACCTGCCTTAGTTAAGCAACCTATAAGTAGTTAACCAAATGAAATCATATTTTCTGACTGAATGGACAGTCACTCTGCTGCGTTACAACTCCGGTCACATAGCTACCGCTATGCTCCCTGCGTTGTGCCTTGCATAGTAACCATCCATTCAGCCAGAAATATTCGTTTTCAAATGGTCAACTACTTAGAAACAACCTCTGTTGTTTTAACCGGGCGGGTTACCTGGCGGTTGAGAGAATCTTCTGATTTCCTCTCCAAAGACACCGACATTTGTCTTACAACATGATCACTCATCGTTGTAGCTACCCACCCAGTTTCTAATTCGATTTTTTCGAGAGAACTGATGAAATACTTTTCTTTTTCTCCTGTGCTGACTTCTCTGGCACTGGTGATTTGCAGCACAACGGCTCTGGCTACAGAACCAAAAGCTTACACAATGGATCGAGTGGTGGTTTCTGCAACCCGAACCGCACAGTCTGTTGATGAAACGCTGGCGCCGGTTTCTGTGATTACCCGCGAAGATATTGAGCGTAGTCAGGCTTCTTCTGTGCCGGAGTTGTTGCGGACAGTGCCTGGAGTACAGTTTTACTCCAATGGTGGCCGCGGGTCGGCAACATCCATGTTCATACGTGGTGCGAGCAGTGCACAGACACTCGTATTAATTGATGGACAACGAATGAACAGCGCTACAAGTGGCGGTGCTGATTTACAATACCTTGATCCAAGCCAGATTGAACGTATTGAGGTTGTACGTGGCAGCGTAAGTAGCTTATATGGTGCAGATGCTATAGGCGGCGTTGTTCAAATTTTCACTCGCAAGGGTAAGGGAGAACCTCACCTTTCAATTCGAACGGCCGCTGGCACAGAAAACACCAGAGAACTTGGCCTTAACTTTGGAGGAAAAACTGGCAATACCAAGTTTAATTTTGGAACATCATTAATTGAAACTGATGGCTTCGATTTCACTAACGATGAGAATACATCTAGCCCTCACAAGGGTATCAACTTAGACGATGACGGCTTTCGGAATAAGTCCATATCCACCTCCATTTCACATCTATTCGATAATGGCATAGAAGCGGGTGTTAGCTTTTCTCATAATAAAGGTAAGCTTCACTACGATGAAGATACTAACGAGAAGAACCCATACAATGCCTACTCAAGCTTTGAAAATACAATTTTCAATAGCTACGCCAGTCAATCAATAAATGCTATTTGGTTCACGCGTTTGGATCTTGGCTTCATGCATAGCAATAAGCAATATCTTGGCGACAATATCCCCGCAGGAAACACTGTAAGCAACACCGAACTGGAGACCGAACGTCATTCTCTTCTATGGCAAAATGATGTTTCTTGGCAAGAAAACCAACTACTAACTGTTGGCTTGGATTACTATATAGATCAAGTTGATGGCTCCAACACTTATAGTGAAGACTCACGCTATAACGCTGCGATATTTATTCAAAATCAAACACAGCTAGATGATAGCAACTTACAAATAGCTTTACGTCAGGATAAAAATGAATCTTATGGTTCCAACACAACTGGCAATATTGCATACGGCTATAACTTAACAAATGATCTTCGCTTGATAGGCTCATACGGTACAGCTTTCAGAGCACCAACTTTTGGCAACCTTTATGGTAAATACGGAAAGCCAAGCCTGAACCCTGAAAGTTCTAAAAACCATGAGGTTGCGTTGAAAGGCAATGAATCTTTCGGTTCGTGGGAAATATCTGCTTTTCAGAATGATATTGAAGATATGATTGCCTACGCAGAAGGCACATATTTCAATACCGATAAAGCTCGTATTCGTGGACTGGAAGCAAGCATCCAAAGCAGAATTAAAGGCTGGGATGTATATTCAGCTGTTACTATAATGGATCCAAAAGATCAAGAGAACGACAGCCTCCTTACACGCAGAGCAAGACAAAGCTTCAACCTAAGCATTGATCGCAAGATTAATAGCTGGTCAGTTGGTAGTACACTCTTCGCTCAAAGCGAGTCATTTGAATATGACAGAGATGACAATCCTATCAGGCTCTCAGGCTTTGCAACTGTGGATCTGCGTTTAGCCAAGCAGCTCAACAAAGAATTTAAGTCCGAGTTCAAGGTAACCAACTTAATGGACAAAGAATATTCAACAGCAAAAGGCTACAATGCCCCACCACGCGCAGGTATCATCAGCCTAACCTGGACTCCAGAGTTCTAAGACTAAGCTCGTTCCCATGCTCCGCGTGGGAATGCAGACCTCTTAGTTTCAAAGAGATAGATGTATGGATTCCCACGCTAAGCATGGGAACCAGGGCGTTTGCGACACCCACGCTGGACATGGAAACGAGTTGGCTGAGAGTTTTGCGACAACCGCGAAGCATGGGAACGAGGTCTTTGCAGTTTCGCGCCAATCTACTGCGCAAGAATAACGCGGGAAGATTCTTAACTGACTCTACCCTTACCTGCTAAAACCAACACTGTGCGGCAACCAAACCACACAGTGCACCCTAACTTTTGGAATACCCCCGTGATAGAGCTAATTCTTGGTGGTGCCCGCTCCGGCAAAAGCAAGCTTGCAGAAAAGAAAGCGGCTGAATCCGGTCTTGAGGTTATCTATATCGCCACAGCCACCGTACACGATGGTGAAATGGCTGATCGTGTAGAGCACCATCGGGCACAACGCCCTGATCATTGGGCTGTTATCGAAGAACCGCTATTGCTGGCAAAAACCCTGAAAGAACAGGCAAACGACAACCGATGCTTATTGGTGGATTGCCTGACATTATGGATGACTAATTTGCTCTGCCATGAGAACCCTGATGTATTTCATGAACAACGAGCAGAGCTTCTGTCATGCCTTAAAGCGCTGAAAGGCCTGGTGATTTTCGTATCCAACGAAGTGGGCATGGGTATTGTCCCCATGGGTGAACTGACTCGTAAGTTCTGCGATGAAACCGGCCGACTGCATCAGAATCTGGCTGAGCAGGCTGATCGTGTTGTGCTCACCGTCGCCGGTTTACCTCACGTATTGAAAGATGAAACGGCCGCTTTATGATTCCACCGCAACAAACTGAAGCCGGACTGTCTCATTCCGCTCTTTCAGTTTTTGCATGATGTGGTCATAGCCTTTAGGGGCATGGGGAATCGTACAATCTGTGCAGATTTTAATGCCGGACTTGAAGGTATTCTTACCTCCACAGTCGTCCATTAGATAGAGCGGGCAAAAGCACATCAGGCAATTAAAGTGTTCCGGTTTTGGGGCTTTATGACACGGAAAATATTCACATTCCGTATTTCTGAAAAACCGGGAACCATTGTTAACAGGATCGCTTTTCATAGGATCGCTTTCAGCTGGAGTGACATGATGGAAAAATGCATGGAAATTAGTACAGCCAATGTATCAGCTTTACCGGTACGCTCCAATGAATCCGGCCTGAGAGATACCGTACTGAAAACCGTACAAACATCCATAAATCAACTGATCCGATTCAGCTTATTGTGCCTGACGATCAGTGCCTTTTCCGTTAGCGCCCTAGCATCTATTCAGATCACCGATGATAGCGGCAAAGAAATCACATTGCCCAATATTGCGCAGAAAATCATCAGCCTTGCGCCGCACATTACCGAACTGCTTTATGAAAGCGGTGCCGGCGATCAGGTGATTGGTGTCGTCAAATACAGCGATTACCCTGAAGCCGCAAAAACCAAAACCAATGTGGGCAGTTACAACAACATCAATATTGAAAAAATTATTGCACTGCAGCCCGATCTGATTGTTGCCTACAGCGGTGGCAACCCACCCATGCAGCTGAAACAACTGGAAGACTTGGGTATTCCTGTTTATCACTCCAACCCTGAGACCATTCCTGACATTATTCAGAACATCCGCAATCTTGGGCTGATGACGGGTCATAGCAAGGCCGCTAATCAACATGCCGACCAATTACAGCGACATTACCAAACACTGGCGGAAACCTACGCTCACCTTGAGCCTGTGAGTATCTTTATTCAGATATGGCACGAGCCACTGTTAACCGTCGACAATGGTCATATTATTGGTGAAGTGGTCGAGCTTTGCGGTGGTAAAAATGTGTTCCCCAGCATGGTATCCCGCTTTGCCAATGTCTCTCTGGAATCGGTCATTGCTCAGAACCCACAATCCATTATGCTTCGTGGTGGTCACGGAACTGCAAAGCCTGTGGATGTTTCTGCGGCGGGCTGGTCTTCCCTTCAGGCAAGCCAGAACCAACAAATTATTACCATTGATGAAGACCTGCTTTATCGCGCCTCTGGTCGCCTGATTGTAGGCACCGAAGATCTGTGCAAGAAACTGGACAACGTTCGACGTTTTTATGCCGCTAACAAAGAAAATGAATTCTTTGCCTCACAACCAACTCCACTAACCCCTTGAGAGCAACCTCGTGATAGAACTGGCATTGTCTTCCGCTGTACAGCTGACATTGGCATTATTGATGGACCACTATTTGGGAGAACCCAACCGTTGGCATCCACTGTCCGCTTTTGGTCGTATGGCTCGATGGATAGAAAGAGCAGTTTATCCTGATCAACCAGAGCGCTCTCTATCATCATTTTTGTGTGGTTTACTGGCACTGGCTCTGACGGTGATACCAACGACTATTGCAGTTTATTTTCTCATTCAGATACCGGGTTTCGGCTGGATACTGGAAGTCTTTCTACTGTATCTGGTCATTGGTCGATTCAGTTTGATTCAGCACGCGGGCTATGTTTCCAGTGCCTTAAAGAGTGATATCCTGACTGAAGCAAGAATAAAAGTAGGCTGGATCGTGAGCCGCCACACCGACCAACTGACACCAGCGGAAATTATCCGTGCCACCATTGAATCCGTCTTGGAGAATGGGAACGACGCTGTCTTCGGTGCAATATTCTGGTTTCTTCTGGCAGGCGCACCGGGTGCCGTGTTGTATCGCATGGCCAACACGCTGGATGCCATGTGGGGCTATAAAAACACCAAATACCTTTACTTTGGTCGCGCAGCTGCCCGATTTGATGATCTTCTCAACCTGATTCCGGGTCAATTATGCGCCCTGACCTACGCCCTGTTTGGTCATACCCGACAAGCCATTCGATGCTGGTTTTCTCAGGCACCTGCCTATAAAAGCTTTAATGGCGGCTCTGTGATGGCTTCCGGCGCTGCCAGTCTGGGAATATCCCTTGGCGGCAAGGCAACCTACCATGGTCAGGAGATTTCCGGCGTTCAGCTAGGCTGTGGACAAGAACCCAATTTAAACGACATTGATCGTTCCACAGCACTGGTCACCAAAGGCACCATACTCTGGGCACTCATTACCCTGCTCTTTACTGCCTGCTATTACATCTAACGGACATAGTTTATGTTGAATCACGGAGGAAAACTCAGGGCTGCATCGGTGCGGTATCAGATACCACTGTCAGACTGGGTCGATTTATCCACAGGGGTCAACCCACACTGCTACCCGATACCAGAGATTCCATTAGTCAGCTGGAATCGTTTGCCAGAAGACGACGATGGGTTAATTGAAGCCGCCACTGTCTATTATGGTTGCAACTCGATTTTACCTGTTGCGGGATCTCAAGCCGCCATACAAAGTCTGCCAGTTATTCGCCGTCGGTTATTTCCAGACAGCAACACCGTTGCCATTCCAGCCATTGGTTATCGCGAGCACTTCCATGCCTGGAGTCAGCAAGGTTATGAAATACTGACTTATGAGGATGAACCCACGGAAGCGCAGTTGCATCAGGCGGATGTTGTAGTAATCATCAATCCTAACAATCCAACGGGTCATTTGATTGATCCGGAAAAACTGTTGATGTGGCACAATCAGCTGTCTAAACGACAGGCATGGCTGGTTATCGATGAAGCCTTTATGGACTGCTCACCAGAACACAGCCTGACCGATAAAGTACCTTGTTCAGGGCTGATACTATTAAGGTCTATTGGAAAGTTTTTTGGCCTTGCGGGCATACGTTTAGGCTTTGTACTCGCTGAAAAGAGCGTGTTGACGTGTCTGCAGGAGCATCTTGGTCCATGGACTATAAACGGTCCAAGTCGTTTTATTGCACAACAATCCCTGAAAGATGAAATCTGGCAACAACAGAATATGACCCGCTTGAAGACATCCGGTAACCGGCTATTGAAATTACTACAGGAACATTTTTCTAAGGTTTATGGAACACCCATGTTTGCTACCGTTTTCACAGATCGGGCATGTGTTTTACATGAGTTACTCTGCAAGCAAGGTATCTTCACCAGACTTCTGGATGATGAAAGCGGTATTCGATTTGGACTTCCCAGAAACACGGACGACTGGCATCGTCTGGCTTCTGGATTACAACGTACCTGTTAAAGTCTGTGGTTATCAGCCAGTCTACTCACTGAGGGTAATCTGAATCATTGAGTGCCCCCAGCTGTCCTGTCGGATAGCACCGGTTTTCACCTTTAGCGGTGAAGTAAAACAGGGACCATCCACCACCAAACTGTGAAATTCACCATCTTCTGCGGTCGGGCAAATACCCAGCACTTCAATTTCATCCGCCAATTCTGGCGTCATAATCTTGCCAAGGTATTTCATGTCCATTTTGTCGTGCTTCACACTGACAATCATGGTTTTGAAGCCCGCGGATAGAACATCATCCAGCAACTGTCGTCGAGTGTAATGCCACAGCGGAAATCGGGGAATAATATTGGCTTCATCCGTGACCCTGTCCAGCCAGTCTTTGTGCGCGTCAAGATCAATATCCCCAAACACGACACTGGTAATTCCAAATTTCTCCCGGGCTTCACCGATTACATCTTTCATGTGCTGTTCGTAATGCCCTCGGGGTACCGAACGAAACAGAACAGGCACACCCAACGCATTAGCCTGTGCCTCAATAATCTCACGATGCAAACCATGGGAGCCGGTATGTGTGCCGTCTGCATCCAGCATGGTGTAAAGCGCAGCGGGATGACTACCTTGACGCTGTGCCAACCAGAAAGCGTAGCAAGCATCTTTACCACCACTCCAGGAGGTAATAAATGCTTCGCCGGTTTCGGGAAAGGTTGCACTATCGGATAATGATTGACGACTCATTGGGCAACGGACTCCGGTCCAAACATGATTGAGATGATCTGATCCATATCCAACGACGCTTCAAGAGCACTGGCAATCCGCTCAATGCCCTCTTCTCGAACGGCATCATAATCCGGCACTTCGACGTTTTTTAATCCAGCCCATTCGAGGATGGCACGGCAAGCTTCGGAATGATCAAAAATTCCATGAAGGTAACTGCCAAATATCTGACCATCGGCTGACATCACCCCATCGTCGTGGGAATCCAACTGGATTAACGGCGTTTCAAGGGCAGAGCCGACCGTGGTGCCCGCATGAATTTCATAACCGGTGACGTTGGCTTTTTCTTGTCCGGGCAATTGCATCACACCTTTAACCCGTCGCAGCTGTTTTTCTTTTTCAATCGTCGTTTCCAGATCCAGCAAACCAAACCCATTGCTGGAACCTGGCTCACCTTCAATGCCATCCGGATCATGTACAAACTGTCCCATCATCTGGTAGCCACCACAAATACCCATGACTTTGCCGCCAAAACGAATATGTCTGAACAGATCTTCATCCCAGCCATTCTCGCGCATAAATGCCAGATCGGAGCGAGTGCTTTTGCTACCGGGAAGAATGATTAAGTCAGCAGGCGGAAGTCGTTTACCTTTGTAGACAAAGGTAATATCTACCGCCGGGTTCAAACGCAGCGCATCAAAATCCGTGTGGTTACTCATGCGACTGAAGACGGGCACTACAACTTTTAATGAACTGCCTGATAATGTATTGCCTGATTCGGTATTCAGCTGCTGAACGGCCACCGCATCTTCTGCTTCCAGATGAAGGCCATGCAGGTAAGGAATCACGCCGAGAACGGGCTTGCCGGTTTTCTCTTCCAGCCAATCAAGGCCAGATTCCAGCAATTTAATATCCCCCCGGAAGCGGTTGATGATAAAGCCTTTCACCCGCGCCTGTTCAGACTCAGACAACAGCGCCAGTGTTCCATAGAGATGGGCAAATACACCACCACGGTCAATATCCGCCACAATGACCACAGGGCAATCCGCTTCTTCCGCAAAGCCCATATTAGCAATATCCCGATCCCGCAGATTTATTTCTGCCGGACTACCCGCACCTTCGACCACGACGGCTTCATGAGCACTTAACAGACGTTGGTAAGATGCCTGAACTGCTGCCATCACTTTGGGTTTGTAATCGTGATAGGTTCTGGCATCCATATCCGTCAACGCTTTACCGTTCACAATAACCTGGGCACCAATATCGGTATTGGGTTTAAGCAACACTGGGTTCATATCCGAATGAGGCTCAAGACCACAGGCCTGTGCCTGAACGGCTTGCGCACGACCAATCTCGCCATTGTCCACAGTGACTGCGCTGTTTAGGGCCATGTTTTGCGGCTTGAATGGTGCGACTTCTATTCCACGATTCCGTAATGCACGACAGAGGCCTGCACAGATCACACTTTTGCCGGCATCCGATGTCGTGCCCTGAACCATAATGGCTCTTGGCCCAGCGGAGGATTTGTAATCACTCATAAAGCTTTATTTCCAGAAACGTTAAAAAGTGAGAAATGCTCGTCAACAAACTCATCGATGACGGCAATAATCTGTTCAGAAGAAAAACCGAGATATTCTGCAAGATAAAGACAGCCACCAAGACCACAGCCCTCGACCACCAATCCCTGTTCATAGAGTTCGACACAAGGGTGACGGGACTCTGAAAAATTAACGACAGGTGTCCTTATCTCAATATTGTCTTTGATAAACGTCAGCAGTGATTGGGCCTGACCGGTATCGGTATAAACCCAGCGGGTAGTGACCTGTTGAAAACGTTGTCGATATTCTGCGAGCCGCTGCAGATTTTGATGACAGTGCATTAACCATGGGGCAACAAACATCAACCCACCCGCTAACCAGACAGGGTTTGCATGATCCTGCGCCATCAAACCCTGAAGCAACCCACTCACTGTTTTTTGAAAGCTGTCATGCCAGCCAGACTGGCTTAGCAGTGATTCTGTTGAAGACGTTATGCCACTGCCCAATACTTCACGGCGCAGTTTATTAATAACCTGACGTTTATACTCCAATTTATGGGAGGCTTTAGTGCTGCCAGATACGGGCACCTCTTCGCCCATCAGTAAACTGAACCACAATGATGAAAATAACGTACTGCCCACGCCACACTCACCAATCAGACTGATGTTATTGCCATTGGCTTCCTGCTGCAGGTTGGGGAGCATAACCTCATTAATAAGAGCCTCAATCCCATCGCAATCACAGTGCCACTGCTGAACACTGTCCAGCTGATGTAACGATGGCGGCAAGTCTGGTGTCACCGGCAGGTCGATATTGTAGACCCGCATATGTACTTCATAACCATTGCGACGCAACAGCTGTAACAGACTGTGGACTAATAGCGCAGGCGTGATTGCATTATTGGTCAGCAAGGGTTGGGGGATAATACCCGGCAGTGGCGTAATATCCCTGCCAGTCACAATCATTTCGGTGTTATTAGCTGGGGTATACCCCATCAAACCCAAACCGGCACCCGCATCACTCAAATTATGAAGCTCGGGCAGATCAGCGACAGCATTGATCATGCTGAAGTATATGGCAGGTTTATTCATCACGATTTACAACAAAGTCTAAGAACGCAATCAGATTGTTAAACTAACAAAGCGGAAGTGACCAACAGCACCATTTCCGTTACTTCAATAACACCGCCGGCCACATCACCGGTAAAGCCACCCAGCCTCTCGATGCTCTGACGACGAAGCCACCACCAGACAACGGCGGTTATTAATGCAGGAAAGATGAGAAAGAAACCGGATATTAGTACCGCTGCAGTCAAGCCAGTAAACAGAAAAATCGAGCATTCCGGCTTTTTGGAATAATCACTGAAAGCCTGACCCAAACCTTTAGGCCTTACATAGTCGGTTGTCATAAACAATGCCATACCGGCACATCGACTGAGTATGGGTATCGACAGCAAAACCCACCAGGAAGACGACAGAACCAGTCCAACGACGGCAGCCATCTTTAATAACAACAAAACCACCAATACTAAAACAGCCATGGGGCCGCAGGTGGGGTCTTTCATGATTTCCAGAGTACGCTCTTTACTACCCAGCCCACCAACCCAGGCATCCGCACAATCACCGACACCATCTAAATGAAGGCCGCCCGTGATCAGCGTCATCATGGCAAACACCAGCGCGCCAATCAGCCCAAGATGAACCATGGAGACAGCGCCATGCCAGTATAAAAGTGCACCGTGTAACATCAGACCAAAACAAACGGAGGTTATGCCCACCGCCAAACCCACAAGAGGAAAATACAGCAGCGCTCGCCCCATATCTTCATCATAAATGTCCTTCAGGTGCCAAGTTGGCAAACGGGTAAAAAATCCCATAGCCAACGCAATCGCCTTACCATGGGATAACCAGACACCCGCCGTTTTCTGGTTGTTTTTATCCATATTCATTGTGAACACTGACCATTAAGAAACATAAGGCGGGGCCACTGACCGCCCTGCTCATCGTGATAAACTTCGATACGGGAAATACTGCCGTAGGGAATATGCAATCTGGACATTGCCAGATTCTGACTGGGATCCATGCCAAGAATAATAGACAGTAACTGTCGAATAACGCCGGAATGGGTGACGAGCAGTATCTTATCACCTTCATGTTCACTCAACAGTGTTTGCCAGGCATCATTAATTCGCTGATGAAAATCCGGTAGACTTTCACCACCTTCGGCGGCGTGCTTCCATGGGTCCTTCCAGAAGGCGGATAGCGTTTCAGGATAGTGCTGATGAATCCATGTATAGGGCTTGCCATCCCAAAGACCAAAGTTCATTTCCTGCCAGCCTTCAACTACCTGCAAAGGCTGTGCGTGCTGATTTGTGTAGTATTCAGCAAACAAACGACAGCGTTTCAGTGGCGAGCTGATGACGGCCTGATAATCAAAAGCGTTAGCCACAGCAGACTGCAGTTGCTGCCATCCGGTACGGCTCAGTTCGACATCATACCGACCATTCAGACTGCCATCGTTCAATGGCTCGCCATGGCGAAGTAAGTCAATCACCGTCACTTTTGCTTTTTCAGACACTGTGCCCCCTGCTTTACGTATTAATTTCATTCTGCCGACAGACTGCTCGAAACGCCTTTGGCGAGAGTTGCGTATGACGACGGAAAAACTTGGTCATATTAGTGGCTTCATTAAATCCCATCTTTACGGAAATATCCGTGATTGTGTAGTGGCTAAACGCCAGTAGCCGCTTAAGTTCGACCAGTAGTCGATTATCCAGTAATTCTTTGACCGTGTGACCAGTATTTTCCTTTGCCACCTTATTGATCTGTTTGCAGCTCTTCCGTAATGACGCGGCATAGTCATTCACATTGCGTGAAATATGAAAATTCGATTCGATCAACGACTTCAGTTGATAGTAAGTATTGGCTCTTGCCGAGCAGGTGCGTTTGTCCTTCATGGACTGATATTCCCTGACCACCGTCTTCAGAATGATGGTACGCAGTATCGTTCTGGAAATCTCGCCACTGAATAGCTGACCATGGCTGACAAACTCATCCTGGAGTGCCTGAAACATGCTAAGCAATGACAAGTCCGCATCCTGCAGGGTATTGACTTCAGATAGAGCCGTAGAAATAAGATCTTTCAAGGTATCATCATGGCCAAAGAATAGAGGCTCATCATCAAACGACAGAACATAGCCAGTAATGTCAGGGTTATAACAAAACTGATGAACCTGATAGCGCGAAAGAAACAGAAGTGTGCCGGGCTTTAACTTGTACTTTTTATAGTCAATATAATGCTCACCTTTACCAGAAGCGATATAAATGATGGCATTAAATTGCAGACGGTGAGGCTTGACTGCCCTCTCCATTTGTCGCTGATAAAATTGTTCTATGGAAAACAGGTTAAGACTGACATCTTCCCGAAACCGTTCCAAACTGATGCTATCAATGTCGCTGGCGTGCATAGGTGAATTTACAGACACAAAATCCTGAGACTCGAATTCTGCCTGTATTTTCATCACACGATACTGACAGAGGTTAATATTTAGTCATATAATGCAAATAATTTGACGTTATATTTTCACCTCACTCATACGACATACCATCCGGAACTGCCTTGGTGTCAACTGGGTATGCCGCCGAAAAAACTTGGCCATATTAGTAGCTTCATCAAACCCTGATTTCTGAGAGATGTCCGCAATGGAGTCATGACTGAATGCCAACTGTCGTTTCAACTCCACAAGAAGTCGGTTATCCAAAAGCTCTTTTACGGTATGACCCGTATTTTCCTTCGCAATCGTGTTAAGGTGCTTCACACTTTTGCCGAGTGAAGAAGCGTATTCATTAACATTTCTGGAAATATTATAATTGGATTCAATTAGTATTTTCAGTCGATAGTAATCATTTTCCAAGACCTGTTCTGTAATACTCTCCTGCAGTGAATAGTGTTGTCTGACAACTGTCTTCAGTATGATCGCACGCAATAACGTTCTCACAATTTCATGACTGAACAATCGACCAATATTGACAAACTCACTCTGTATCACTTGAAATAAGCCCAACAGTGATAAATCTTCATCCTGAAGCGCATTGATAGCGGATAGCGAGCCAATAACCAGTTCCTTTAGAGAGTCATCGTTACTTAAGAACAAAGAGTCATCATCAAACGATAAAACAAAACCAGTAATTGAAGGGTTATAACAAAACTGATGAACCTGGTATCTGGACAGGAAAAATACAGTCCCCGGTTTTAGCTTGTACTTTTTATAATCAATGTAATGCTCACCTGATCCGGCTGAAATATAGATGATCGCATTAAAATAGATCCGATGAGGCTTGATCGCCTGCGAAAGCCTTTGCTGGTAAAACTTATCCATAGAAGACAAGTACAAAACATTGCCTTCCGAAGACGGTGCCAGACGGACTGACTCGATATTGCTACTTTGCATATTAGACGGTACAAATTTCAGATTGGCATATTCTGCCAGGAAACTTAGCCTGATATTATGACGAAGGTTAATAATTATTCATTAAATATAATTTTCTTAAAGGCATCCGTGTACAGAGTACAATACAAATCTTTCGTCTTGTACGTTTTACACACAACGCAGCAACTCTTTCAACAACTTGTCTATTTAACAAACAAATGGATAAAAAAAATCAGACCTCCACCGGTTTATGGCATATTCATAAGAAGAACCTCCAATTTCAATAATAATACTCTCCCCAAATAATGTGTTGAACGTCAATAAATTAAAAAGGAGAAGTAAATGAAGCGTATCCTTCTGGCGGCAACACTGGCCTCTGCATCCACTTTATCTCTGGCTGATTTCAGCCTGATCAGCGGTAATATTCAGTTCCATGATGACCCTGCAATGAGTGGCAATAACGATGCAAGCATGATGCTTGAGTTCAACCACTTTCTGGTGAACAACATCGATCGTGGACGTATGAGACTATTCGGCCGCTTTGATGGCATTAAAGTGGGTGAACAGACTGAGGGCACCAAAAGTAGTAACCCTGTTGTCACTGTGGGAGTTGAACAGGAATATTACCTGACCGATCAGTTCTGGGTAGCAGCCGGTTATCACCACACTATGCAGGATGGTGATCTGATTTCTGCCAGACCACTGATCAAAGCAGGCTATTTCTTTAACGATCAATTTGAAATCAAACATCGTACACGTTTTCATATTGATAAAACTGGCACTAAAGACGACGACGTTTATACAAATACATTCTTAATCTACAAACTGTCGAGCCTTCCTGTAAAGCTTCAGTACAATCATGCAAAGCTGTGGGAAGTTAAATCAACGGATCATGAGTTCCAAGTTGCCTGGTCCAGAAAAGGCTTTCAGCCTTACATTGAATACCGTGATCAGAAAGATGGTGAAACCAGTGCTTTTGTACTGGGTGGCTCTATTAAATTCTAAACCAATCTCATAAGTAGCGCCCCAAGGCGAAAACGGCTGAACATCTACGACTAACAATCGTACAAATTAGATAATGTTAGTCAGAAGTTAGCCGCATGAATTCATATTTTCTGATCGAGTAGACCAACTACTTACTCAGAAAATACAGGGACGTGACGAAAAGCTCTCGTCCCTGATGAACTACTTATAGCGCAATAGTTTTAAGCCATTCATTAACACGACTTTCTGTAAGATCCGCCTGATTATCTTCATCCAACACCAGGCCAACAAAGTGGTTACCACGCTGTGCTCTGGACTCGGTAAAATGATAACCGTCCAGCGGCCATTCACCCACCAGCTCTGCACCAGCATTTTCAACGGCTTCTGCCAGATTATCCAATGCATCAGCGAACGTATCGCCGTACTCTTTCTGGTCACCAAGGCCAAAAAGAGCCACTTTAACGCCGTTTAATTCAGCGTCTTCCAGATCGGGCAGAAAGTAATCCCAGTCGCCCTGCACTTCACCCTGATTAACGGTCGGTGCACCCATGATCAGCAGCTCATAATCTGAGAGGCTGTCTGCAGCACAATCCGCTACATCGATGCAATCTGCTTTTAACAGCTCTGCCATATTTTCTGCGATGCGTCGTGTATTGCCGGTATCACTTCCATAAACAACTGCAATGCTAGCCATAAACGTTACTTCCATTCCTGTAATTTGCTCAGCAGGTGGTGCTGATGTTGAACCTGCTGCTGCAGGGCGTTGACATAATGTTCAAACTGTTCAGGATTTTTACGCTGAATCTGATTAAAGCGGGCTTCGGACGCCAGTAACTCCTGAACCCCTTTTTTCGGTGCTCTTGAGTCCATTTGCAATGCTGCTTTGCCTGCATCAAACCGTTTTGGATCGAATCGATACAGAGGCCACATGCCGGTATCGACCATCTGCTGTTGGTGCTCAATACCGCAACTCATATCGATACCGTGAGTAATACAGGCGGCATAAGCGATGACCAATGAGGGGCCTGGATAAGCAGCGGCTTCCTGCAGTGCTTTCAATGTCTGGTTGATGTTGGCACCCATGGCTACCCGGGCAACATACACGCCACCCTGGAGCATCACACTCATGGCAAGGTCTTTGCCTTTGGCAGATTTTCCGCGAGTGGCAAATCGAGCGACGGCGCCAGTCGGTGTTGCTTTGGATTGCTGGCCTCCGGTGTTGGCGTAAACCTGATTATCCATTACCAGTACGTTGACGTTTTCACCACTGGCCAGCACATGATCGAGACCACCAAAGCCAATGTCGTATGCCCAGCCATCGCCACCCACAATCCAGTGAGACTTCTCTACCAGACCATTTAATCCCTGCAGCGTATTGTCACTTTCCAGCAGCTGCTGGATAACGTTTCGTTGCCTTGATACCGCAGCATCGCTGCCATCAAAAGCATCCTGCATCACCTGCTGTTTTTGTTCCTCGGAAAGACCGGAAACAGACTTCAGTTGCTGCAGGGCATAGTCACGACGACTGCTGCTGGCAAGACGCAAGCCCAGACCAAACTCAGCATTGTCTTCAAATAATGAGTTCGCCCAGGCTGGTCCCTGCCCTTTGTCGTTCTGTGCATAAGGTGTAGTTGGCAAGTTACCACCATAGATTGAGGAACAACCGGTGGCATTGGCAATCATTAAACGATCGCCGAATAACTGAGTCAGCAGTTTAATGTACGGTGTTTCACCACAACCACTGCAAGCGCCAGAGTATTCAAACAGCGGCCTTAACAGCTGACTGTTGCGACCATCAATGCGCTTCAACTCTATGCGATCAAGGTCTGGTAAATTCACAATAAAGTCATAGTGCTCACGCTGTTTTTCCACGATGGGCGCTTTAGGCTTCAGGGTCAGCGTATCGCCTTTGCTATTGCCTGTGCATAAGCGGGTACAAACACCACAACCGGTACAATGATCTGGCGACACTTGCAGTGTGAATAACTTGTCGGAGAAATCGCGATACTGATAAGGCGCGGTGGCAAAAGACTCAGGCGCACCTTCAAGTTGCTCATGGCTGATCAGCTTGCTTCGAATCGCACCGTGCGGACACATCAGGCTGCACTGGGCGCATTGATTACAATGATCAGGATTCCACTGGGGAATCTCGGCAGTGATACTTCTCCGTTCCCACTGGCTGGTAGCTGTTGGCCAGCTGCCGTCTATTGGGAAAGCACTGACCGGCAGAGTATCCCCTTTATTGGCAAGAATCAGTGCAGTCACTTTTTCCACAAACTCAGGGCTGTGCTCGCTGATCACCGGGGTGCGGAACAAGGTACTGTCAGCCAGAGCAGGAATCTCTACCTGCTGTAAATGTTGTTCGGATTCATCCACCGCCTGCTGATTTGCCAGTACTTTGGCCGGCCCTGCTTTGGCATAGCTTTTGGCAATACTGGTTTTAAGCAGATCCCGGGCCTCATCCATCGGTAGAATCTGGCTAATCGCAAAGAATGCGGTTTGCAGAATAATGTTCTGATGTTTACCCAACCCCAGTTTTTGGGCGATAGCAGCAGCGTCAATGACATAAAGCTTTAACTGTCGTTCAACAATGACGGTCTGAACTTCACGGGGCAGCTGACGCCATACAGCATCGGCAGAATAGGGCGAATTCAACAGCAGTGTTGCCCCATGAACAGCCTGCTCAAACATTTCCAATCGGAAGATGAAGTCAAACTGATGGCAGGCAATAAAACCGGCTTCCTGAATCAGGTAAGGCGCTTCAATGGGGAGTTGATCAACCCGAAGGTGTGAAACAGTGACACTGCCAGACTTTTTCGAATCGTAAACAAAATAGCCCTGCACGTTCAGCGGTGTTTGTTCACCGATAATCTTCAGGGTGTTTTTATTAGCACCGACGGTGCCATCAGAACCGAGGCCGTAAAAAATGGCAGACAGCTGTCTTTCAGGTTCGTGGCAGAAACTCGCGACGGGCAGTGACAGCCCCGTCACATCATCGGTAATGCCCACGGTGAAGTTATGCTTCAGCGTGCCCATTTGCATCGCAGCAAACACCGCCTTGGCATGTTCCGGCGTAAACTCTTTGGAAGACAGCCCGTAACGCCCACCAGCAATAACAGGTACAGACTTGAGGCCAGCTTGTGCCACCGCAGTGACAACATCCAGATAAAGCGGCTCGCCCAACGCGCCCGGTTCTTTGGTTCTATCCATTACCGCAATGTTTTTCACTGACTCAGGAAGCACCTCCAAAAAATGCTTCAGAGAGAAAGGGCGATACAGATGAATCACCAGAACACCGACTTTGCTGTTCAACTGCAACAACTCATCAACCGCTTGATGCACGGTGTGTGCCGCAGACCCCATAATTACAACAACATTGTCGGCTTCTGGGTGGCCGTAGTAATCGAACAGGCGATACTTTCGTCCGGTCAGTACTTCAAACTGCGCCATTTTCGCCGCCACCGTATCCGGGCAGGCCATATAAAATGGGTTAATGGCTTCTCTTGCCTGAAAGAACACATCGGGGTTTTGCGCTGTGCCTCGGATGGTTGGATTATCCGGCGACAGTGCCCGACTTTTAAACGCATCAATGGCTTTCTGATCCACCATTGACCGGATATCATCGTCTTCCAACCAGGCAATCTTATTCACTTCATGGGAGGTTCGAAAACCATCAAAAAAGTGCATAAAGGGAATTCGGGATTCCAGCGTCGCCGCCTGACTGATCAAGGCAAAGTCATGAGCCTGTTGCACAGAACTGGAACAAAGCATGGCAAAGCCAGTCTGCCTTGCAGCCATCACATCGGAATGATCACAGAAAATCGACAGCGCATGGGTGGCTAATGTACGAGCAGCGACGTGCATAACAAACGGTGTCAGCTCGCCGGCAATTTTGTACATATTAGGGATTTTCAGCAGTAATCCCTGGGACGAAGTAAACGACGTTGCCATGGCTCCGGCCATCAAGGCTCCGTGAACCACACCCGCCGCACCGCCTTCAGACTGCATTTCCATAATGCGGGGCACGACACCCCAGCAGTTGGCTTTATCCTGACTTTCCCAGATTTCACAGGCTTCAGACATCGGTGAAGATGGGGTAATCGGGTAGATACCAATCACATCGTTGCAACGATAAGCGACAGAGGCTACTGCTTCATTGGCATCGATGGTGATCAGCCGAGGATTTACTGAACCCGTCATCGTTTCTGTCCTTTAATCTCGGTCATAAACACAGGTTCGGCACTGCCGGAAGCATTGTGAACAGCCTGAACCTGATTACTGATATTGGCCATCACCAGACCCGAGGCCACGACGAAAAAGAAGATCGCGATACCCTTTCTCATGAGTTGATGCTCCGCGCTGGAATGGTGTCGGCTTTTGGTGTGCTTTTTGCGTTACTTTTTGCGTTACTTTTTGCATTACTTTTAGAGCTGGCACGCTGGCGATCTTTACTCATTTGCTTACCCCAACTCTTGGCAAATTTCAGGCAGTCACTCATGGCGCTTACCGGGCAGAGAGATTTACACCATGGGCGATAGATAGCCATCGACGTCAATACAATAAGGAAGGTCAGAGCAAACAGCTGCATGGCACCGGTCATACCGAACATAATGCCAAAAGGCTCATAAGCAATGGCCGCTGGATTACGGTAATAAAGCCCAAGGGCAAGAACGGCCAGCAGCAAAAAGCGTGGAAACCAGTTGAAGAATTGATGTTTAAGCGTGACGGTGGGTGGATTGGTAATCTTACCAAGACACTGCTGAGCCGTACCAAATGGACAGAGGGTATCGCAATAAAAATTCTTGTTGGCCACTAAAATCCCGGCAATGGTCAATACCAGAAGAATCAGTGACGTGTAATTGCCAAGGCCGGATACCCAGACTCCAGAGATCAAAATCCCCATGCTTGATGATGAGAACAATGCCGACGTGTAGAATCCGAACAGCACCATACTGGTCAGCATCAAACCCCACTGCAAAGCCTTTCGTTTTGGATGACGGGTTTTACTCAACCAGTAGGCGGTGCCAAACACCAGCACAGCCATAAGGTCCATCCAGCCAAAGTAAGACAGTGGGCTGGTACTTTCCAACAGCGTTTTCCCAAGCGTCTGTTGACGGACAGCTTCTGCCGCTTTATTTGCTCCCAGTGCAATAGCGTTAGAGGTTAGGGTGGCGCCACTGATGGCATCCACTTCAAGAACGGTGTCGATGGATTGACCCACCAATGCTTGCGGCAACTTGGCAGCTGTCACTTTCTTCAGATAAGACGAGGTTTCGCGGGAGCTCAGAATAGCCAATTGATGGACACGATTTTCGTCGTCTATGGTGACGGAAACCTCCATCGCGCCACCATAACCGATGCCAGTACCCCGACTTAGAAAATAATTATCGCCCTCTTCGGTCAATATTTTGTGGAAGCCAGAGCTGACCTGTTCCACTTGGGCACCTTCAGGCACCAGATAACCGAGCTGTTCAATTTCCTGATCCGACAGGCGCATACCGCCCAGTGCCCAGGCGCCTATCAGCACCACAACCGTGGCTATCGTGGCCAGCTTCTCCGGAAGCTGACGGATTTTCTTACGTGCGTTTGCTTTCATCAGGTTTGCATTAAAGAGGCATTACTGCCTCTTCCTTCATCAAGAGTCGATAGACGTTCTGGTCTTTAACAGGTTTCTGAGTCAACCAACGAGAGCGGTTTTGCGAAATTTCTATTCAGTTCCTGCAGCTCATCACGGAACCGATGGGCATAGTGTTCCGACATTTGAAGTAAAGAATTCATTACCTGATCCGCTTCAGTCCACTGTTGCAGATGGAAATGCGCCAGAAACAGGTTTTCAAGACACCATGCATCGGATGGATCCACACCCAACAGCGCAGGAAGCGTTTCTAATAATGCTTCCCATCGACCGAGAGCTGCTAAAGAACGACCGCGAAAATGAAGGATATCCAGGCTGGGTTCGGTGTTATCGAGATATTTGGAAAACAGCTCTACTGCCGTTTCATGATCTTCACGACCAGCGGCGTATAATGCATGCAGACGATCAATTTCCAGATCATCGATACCCTGCTCACGGGCACGCTCCAGCCAGATAGCTGCGTTGTCTAAATCACCCATGGCTAAATTACAGCTCAATGCCGTAATGTAAGAGGAAGGGATATCCGCTTGAATCTGATACGCCTTTTCACAGTTTTCCACTGCCAGCTGAAACTCACTTTGCTGATAGTAACAACCGGCCAGATTCTGGAACCCGCCAACAAAATCCGGAGCCAATTCTGTGCAGGTCTTAAAGGCAGCCGTCGCTTGCTCAACACCACCGGTCAATAACAACAGGAAGCCGTAATGGAAAAAAGCCAAATGGTTTTCAGGGTTCAACTGGCAGGCTTTTTCAATACTCTCTTTTGAGTGTTCATGGTCTCCCATGCTCTGAAACACCAGACCCTGTTTCAGCGCCACCTCATCCGCCGGCATTACGGATTGCGCTTTATTCAATGCCGTCAGTGCCACCTGGCTCAACCGCGCCTGCATCAGAGCCAGAAACAATGCGCGATACTCATCGGCAGTGAACGTTTCTGAACTCAGCAGATCACCCAGTACAAAGGTAACGGCTTCGTGTTCCAGCCAGCCCTTCTGATGAGGGTCATCCTTTTTCGTATCATCACTGAACTGACTGAACAGAAAGTGGTAACGGGCGGTCAAACGCTCCGTCAACTGCTCATCGTCAATAAAAGAATGGGCTTTGTCCTGTAGGTGATGGAAAAAATCCATCCATTTTTGCTCAATCATGGAATTAATGGTTACGCTATAAGCAGTGAAAATATTGAGCACTATCTTAGGGGAAGCGCCGAAACGGAAAAGGTAAGAAACCTCCAGAAAAGGGTAAAAACATGCCCTTAGGAAGTTTTATTGATACAGGTCAGCCGGCGTTTAATCAGCGGATTTTGAGAGAGAACGGTTCCCATAAGAAGATGAGACTGTCGCGAAACTCTCAACCAACTCGTTCCCATGCTCCAGCGTGGGAATGCATACCCCAAATATCAGGATTTCCGGCTCCCACGCAATACCCAAAGGGCATAAAAGCATGGGAGCCAGAGTTGGAAGGGTTCGCGACACCCTCAAGATATGGGAACAAGTGACATATTAAAAAGATCAGACGCTCTGGTTTACAGGCTTAGTCATCAACAGCACTTTCAAAATTATTGCACCGGCAACAATCACAAACGCCCCGACGAAGCCAAGAAAATACCAACCAGCATTCCCTTCGTTTTCACCCAACAAGGTAAACGCACCGGCAACGGTCAGTGCCAGTGTGTACCACCAGCCACCGACGACAAGCCACTTCCACCAGTTCATTCCTAACTGATACAGTTTTGCCCATTCATTAGCACCCATAAAAACGAGTACCTGCACGGCGCCCAATAGCATCCAGAACAGTGGGTCTAACATCGTTGATTGTGGAAACATTTCAGAAGCCCTCCCAGTTGCCGTCGTATTCCCAGGTTTTCTCTACGTCCAGATAGTTTTCGGTGCGTAACCATTCCGGAGGCTCGTGATAGCCGGCAAAGTTACCGCCGGTCCACTCCGGATGGAATGCTTCAGCATCGGGGTAATAGAAGAAGTTGTGCTGCATGGCCAACAGAGTTTTACGGGTAATGCCCGTTGGGTCTCGTGGATCCAGCTCTTTAACGACAGTGTGTATCCAGTTGTTCTTACGGGTGTATGGACAAACGGCAACACAGATTCGACAGCCTTTGCCATTATCCGTGGGCACTGTTGACCAGAACCGGAAGCAGCTGTCCTGATTAAAGTCGAAAACACTCCAGCCCCTGACGACAGCATCCGGCTCATCGGATTTGGAAATCGAGCCACTTGGGCAAGTATCTGCGCAGATTTTGCACTCGTTACAGAATTCACGAACGTGGGTATTGATTGGCTTGTCTGCCTCAAGATCCAGATCGGTAATAACTGCCGCAAGACGTATATTAAGACCCACTTCAGGTGTCACCAGGCATCCATTACGAGAAGATTCGCCCATACCTGCCTGTACAGCTATTGGCGGTAGAATCACCTCATAGTCACCACCAGGCCACTGCGGCCGTGCTGCATAACCTAATTCACCTAACCATACAGACAGCAAACCGGAGATGTTTTTGCAGCGGAAGTAACCATCATAAGAAGTGGAATAGCCCGCCGCAGCGTACATTGGATCCCAATTCATGGGCACACCAAAAACAATGATGTTCTTCCAGTGTTTAGGCACCTCTTCACCCCAATCCCGATTTCCCCCTTCTTTACGCATCATGTTTTTAAACACAAAGCTATGGTCGAGTTTGGTGATGCCCACAATACTGGCACCAAAGGTGTACGCCATTTTCTTCACAAGCTTGGATGCGTGAGCCGCAGATTTAAACTTGGTCGGTGCAACCTTTATAAATTTAAAGTCATCAACCTCTGGCCCTTCTTTTGGATTGGGCGGGAAGTTCGAGAGGGTTCTACCAGTCTCCCATGCATTACCATGAGCCCAGGCAAGGGCAAAACGATCACGATACTTCTCACGGTGTTCACGACGGGTGTCCATTTCCCGAAAGGCCTGAGCCATTTCCGGCCAACGCTCTGGATAGCGCGAGTAATAATCTCGTACACGATCATCTTCAATGGCTTCCCAACCGCTCTCAGGGTTCCAACCACCAGCAATGGCATTTGACAGCACCGGCAGGCGATTAAACAAAAAATCGCTCCATTCCGGGCGCTCAATAGGAGCAACTTCAATCAGCGTTGGCGCTTTATCCACCTCAAAAGGTTTGCGATTGAAAAACTGGTCAGCACCTGCCTCAGTGCGCCCCCAACCAACGTTGGCATCCGGATCACGACCCAGAACAAAACCTGCGCCTGCTCCAGCGACAAGTGTCGTACCAGCCGCAGCCAGACCTCCCATTTTGAGAAAATTTCGACGGGAAGCAACCGCTGCTTCTTCATCGATAACTTGGTTCGTCACATTAAGCTCCTATTGTTATCCACTAAATACTGTGTGCAATTATGGTTCTTGGAAGAAATAGAATTCAGGTGTCGCCGTACAGGCATCACAACCACGGTAGCGCCTGCTGCTGTAAGCAATGTGTGTAAAGACAAGGTCAGTATCTATGGGTACAGTTGTGAGGGAAAAGGTAGGAATGTGCCGAAAAATGGTAAAAAGAAAACCTAAAAATGGTTTGTTGATATAGGTCAGAAGTCGTTGGTTAAGAAAGGGGCAGAACTGCCCCCTTTATAGATAACTGTGGATAAATATTAGCCGTGTTTTGCTGCAGGCCGAGTCATCAGCAGCACTTTCATCAGAACAGCACCGGCAACAATCACAAACGCCCCGACGAAGCCAAGGAAGTACCAACCGGCATTACCTTCGTTTTCACCCAGCAGGGTAAAGGCTCCGGCAACAGTCAGAGTCAGTGTGAACCACCAGCCACCGGCCAGTGCCCATTTCCACCAATTCATTCCTAACTGATACAGTTTTGCCCATTCATTGGCACCCATAAATACCAATACCTGAAGTGCACCCAGCAACATCCAGAACAATGGGTCCAGCATGGTTGATTGTGGAAACATATTAGAAACCCTCCCAGTTACCGTCGTATTCCCAGGTCTTATTCACTTTCAGGTAATTCTCAGGACGCATCCACTCCGGTGGCTCGTGATAACCGGCGTTATTACCGCCAGTCCATTCTGGATGGAAGGCTTCTGCTGTCGGGTAATAGAAGAAGTTATGCTGCATGGCCAACAGGGCTTTACGGGTAATGCCCGTTGGGTCCCGCGGATCCATTTCTTTTACGACAGTGTGAATCCAATTGTTCTTACGAGTGTATGGACATACAGCTATACAGACCCGACAACCCATGCCACTGTCCGTTGGTGCGGTGCACCAGAACCGGTAACAGCTATCTTGGTTGAAGTCGAAACGCTCAAAACCACGGATGACTGCGTCAGGCTTATCCGCCTTGGATATTGATCCACTTGGGCAGGTATCTGCACAAATCTTACAATCTTCACAGAAAGCCCGGATGTGTAGGTTAACAGGTTTATCCGGCTCAATATCAAGATTGGTAATAACAGCAGCCAGTCGTATGTTTGGTCCAACTTCCGGTGTTACCAGAATACCGTTACGGGCAGACTCGCCCATACCAGCCTGAATAGCGATAGGTGGCAGTACTGTTTCATAGTCACCGCCTGGAAACTGTGGGCGTGCAGCGTAACCCATCTCACCCAGCCATGCCGCCAGCAGACCGGAAATGGTCTTGGCACGGAAATATCCATCGTAAGAGGTTGAATAGCCAGCTGCGGCATACATCGGGTCCCAATTCATAGGGACACCGAAGACAATGATGTTCTTCCAATGCTTGGGAATGCTGTCATCCCAATTATCATCGGTGCCACCCATACGCATCCGGTTTTTGAAAACAAAAGCAGGATCCAGCTTGGTTACGCCCACAATACTGGCACCAAACTTATGAGCCATCTTCTTCACCAGATCAGAAGCATGCTGTGGGGTTTTAAATTCTGCCGGTTTACCCTTAACCCAGGCAAAATCAGCAATATCCGGATGTTCAACTGGCACTGGTGGGAAGTTAGCAACGTACATACCTTTCAGGTAAGAACGACCATAGGCCCAGGCCAGAGAATAGCGCTCAGCAACGGAATCGATGTTTTCCTTTCGACGCCCCATTTCCACAAACGCCTGAAGCATTTCTGGCCAGCGATCAGGGTAACGACGGTAGTATTTCCGGATTCGTTCGTCCGGGAAATTCTCGTAGCCAGAATCCACATCCCAACCATCTTTAATCGCTTTCTGAATCAAACGACGGCGGGAGAATAAATAATCTTCATACTCCGGGCGCTCAACCTTACCCACCACCTTCAGCGTTGGAGGCGTGTCTACCTCAAAAGGCTTACGGTTAAAGAACTGATCAGCACCGGCCTCAGTCCGCCCCCAGCCCACATTGGCATCGGGATCACGGCCCAGAACAAAACCCGCACCAGCGGCAGCACCGATGGTTGTGCCGGCAGCCGCAAGGCCACCCAGCTTCAGAAAATTACGACGCGAGGCAATTACGCTCTCTTCGTCGTGCTCAATGTTCGACACATTCAACTCCAATGGTTACCGGAATGATAAAATTGTGCCGATGATAGGTGTCGTTCTATCCCTGAAAAAGGTTATAAATAGGCTAAAAAAGGTAGAAAAATGCCCTTAGGGCAGATGATTGATTCAGGTCATGTAAGCGCTGTTTATAAAATCATCGGAAGGCAGGAGTATGAGACTGAAGAAGAGAGAAGGACACGCCTCATTCCCATGCTTTGAGAGTGTCGCAAAACTCCAGAAATCTCGTCCCCATGCTTTGAGGCTGTCGCAAAACCCCAAACATCTCGTTCCCATGCTTTGCGTGGGAATGCATACCCTCGAATTTTCAAAGGGTTAGAAGTATGGGTTCCCACGCACAGCATGGGAACCAGGGTTCTTGTGATAACCCACTTTTCGTGGGGTGGAGCATTTTACCCCATCAACAAATTAGGCAGGAACAAACTGATTTGAGGGAAGATAGTCACCAGAATCAGTACAAAGAACAACGGAATCAGGAAAGGAATAACCCCTTTGGTCAGCACATGGAATGGAATATTACCCACCCGTGATACCACAAACAGCGCCATACCCATTGGCGGCGTCAGAATACCAATCATCAGGTTCAAAATAACCATCACACCAAAGTGCACAGGATCCACACCTAACTGTACGACAACCGGTACCAGAATAGGCACCACCAGCATGTTCAGCGCCAGAGATTCAATAAAGGTTCCCAGGAACAGCAACACCAGGTTAATGATGAATAGAACCACCAACGGGTTATCAGACAATGCAATAAAGGTTTCAGCAATGGCCACCGGCAACTGAGCGCGCGCAACAATCCAACCAATAATCGTCACACCCATGGTCATCAGGGCAACTACGGCTGTTGTGCTGGCGGTTTCCTTCAGTACATTGTAGAAAGATTCAATGGTGAGCGAACGATAAACGACAGCGCCCAGAAACAGTGCATAGGAAGCCGCAATAACTGCCGCTTCTGTTGGCGTGAACATACCGCTGAAAATACCGCCAATAATAATGACCGGCGTCATCAGAGATAGAAACGCACGTTTGAAAGAAATAAAACGCTCTTTCGCAGGTGCCTTTGGCAGCGTTGGATAACCACGTTTACGAGCAATGTACCACATCATGGCCATCAAACTGGCACACATCAGCAAGCCTGGGATGGCACCGGCAAGAAACAGCTTACCAATGGAGGTATTGGAAACAACACCGTAAATAACCAGAGGAATAGACGGCGGAACCAGTGGACCAATAATGCAGGATGCCGCTGTTAAACCACCACAGACATCATCGTCAAACTTGGCATCGCGCATGGATTTAATTTCCAGCTGCCCAAGGCCACCGGCATCCGCCAGTGCTGAACCGGACATTCCAGAGAACAATAAACTGGCCATGATATTCACATGACCAAGGCTGCCGGTGATGTGTCCACACATGGTTTTGGCGAATGCAAAAATCCGCTCGGTAACACCGGCACTGTTCATCAGATGACCGGTCATAACAAAGAAAGGTACGGCAAGCAGAGGAAAGCTGTTCAAGCCTTCCATCATCATCTGCCCACCAAACATGATACCCATGCCGCCCTGCATCAGCAGATAAACGACAGCAACAATGATCATGGCAAAGCCCACTGGCATCCCGGTGATCATCAGTGCAAACCAACTGAAAAATGTAGCAAACATCCTTGAATCCTCAGCTCATGATTTTGGTTTGGGTCGGAATAGAACCGGTGCGCAGATCACCGACAATTCGCTCAACCAGTCGGAATAACATCAAGCCAGCGCCCAGACACAGCGCGCCGTATAACCAGGCATTGGAGATACCCAGAGTAATCAATTCAAGAAACTGGTTACGCATGGCCACTTTCCAACCAAGGTAAATCAGATAACACAGTAAAAAGCAGACCAATACATCCATAATGATCAGCGTGGCCAGCATCATTCTTTCCGGCAGCTTTTCAACAAAGAAAGCAATACTGACGTGATGACGATGCTTCACCGCCGTAGCACAGGCGAACATGGACATGTAAATAAAAATCAGACGGGCAAGTTCTTCTGTCCAGATCGCAGGATCATTCAGAATCTGCCGTGAAACAATCTGCCAGATGAGGGTAACAAACAGAAGCATCAGCAAACCGGCACTGATAACTTCTTCAAAATTCTCTAACAGCTTTTTCATAGTTGGTTCTTCCTGATTCCCTGGAACCAGTCATTCAAATAGAAAAGAACGACAAAAAAATAGAAGAGGGAGGTTTTCTGGTGTCACTCCCTTTCACTGGTAATGAAGACGGAGTGACGGTGTTTCAGGTGAAGTGCGTATTACAGAGCCTGCAATTCTTTCACCAGGCCTGGCTTTTTCACTTTGTCTTCAAACTCACTGTACATTTCCACCATGGCAGTACGGAATGGCGTGATGTCTGGCTTGGTAATTTTCATACCTTGGCTTTCGAAGAATTCCAGCATTTCAGTTTCAGCCGCAATTGCCTGACCAGTGTGGTATTTTCCGCCTTCTTTCAGCGCGGCATCCAACCAGCCTTTTTGTTCTTCATTTAGACCATTCCAACGATCGTTGCTCATCACCACAGAGTGATCGTTGAGGATGTGATTAGTTAGAGCAAGATAGTTCTGCACTTCGTAGAACTTATTCTGGTTAATGATTGGCAGTGGGTTTTCCTGACCGTCAACAGAGTTGGTCTGCAGCGCAAGATACACTTCAGAGAACGCCATCGGGACTGGAGAACCGCCGGAGTATTTCACGAAATCAAGGTTAGACTTGGCGTTTGGCACACGAATCTTGCGACCTTTAAAGTCTTCAATGGATTCGATAGGACGGTTAGTTGTGGTTTGTCGTGTACCAAGATACCAGGTATCAACAATGCGCCAGTTGTGGTTATCTTTCAGAGAAGCCTGAACACTCTGACCCCACTCACTATTGATTACACGCAACAGGTGATCATAGTCAGTGATCGCATAAGGCAGGCTGACCACTTGAGCCTGAGGCTCCCAAAGACCGAAACGCTCGAACTGTGCATAAGTCATATCCAGTTCAGAAAAAGAAACCTGAGAAAGCATGGCGCGGTCATCACCCAGCTGACCACCGGGGAAAACTTCCATATTCATGGTGCCGCCAGACAGCGTTTTCAGCGCTTCTGACATTTTAGTAACAGCGGTGTATTCCAGAGAGCCAACCGGCTGCTGTAAACCAAACTTCAAGGTGACAGATTCAGCAGCCTGGCCGATGCTGGCACCCATGCTGACTGCGGCGGCAAGGCCAAAAGTGAGAAGGCGATTTTTCATGTTTTTTCCCCTGCAAGTCATCAGTATTGCTTTTCGTTTTTGGTATCTTCTGTGAATTATTATCAGTAAGAACCGCTTTTTATTATTTGATCCTGATCAATATGAAGAAATATTTCAACTATTTTGTTTTTATGAAGTTTTATTCAACACAAGAAAAACTGTAACGGTTCAGACCAACAGACACAAGCACTCACAAGCTTTTGATGAATGCTTGTGGGTGCCAGAACATGAATAAGAAAAAACTTATGAAGAAAGGAAAAGCGACAGTTACTGAATGAAAGCAACCGATTCTGCCGTTTTTGAAACAGACTCTTTCAGTCTCGGGTACTTGCCCAGAATCCCATTGGCTATCAGGTCAATCATAAACATCTGCGCAGCCTTAGAATAAAAGGCACCCGCACTGAACACCGATTCCGACACTGCTGTTTGCAGTGCCACCGTTGCGGTATTGGCCAGCTCACTCTGGGTATTACCAGTGATGGCAACAATGTCACACCCCTGATCTCGGGCTTTGGCAGCCGTGTGTAAGATATCCTGGGTTTTTCCACTGCCGGAAATAAGGACAATGACGTCTTTGTGACTCATACACGACACCGTCATCAATGCACTGTGCATATCATTCAGCGCTCGGGTCTTCATACCAAGGCGTGTCATTCGATACTCACCGTAAGTCGCTATGGTGGCGGAAGCCCCTACACCAAACAGGTAGATGGTGTCCGCTTTGGCCAGAAGCTCTACTGTTCTATCCAGTAAAGCTCTATCCAGCAACGTTGCGGTGTCATTGAGAGAGCTGACGGTTTTCAGCAAACTACTTCTGATACTGTCATCATCACTGCCCTTTTCCTGAGGCGCTTCTTTCAGCAAGCTGATGGACAAATCAATTTTAAACGCTGAAAAACTGCTGTATCCCGCGTCCCTGCAAAAACGCACAACACTGGCCTCACTGGCACCGGAGCCTTCTGCAACATCCACCAACGTCTGATGAATGACTTTTTGAGGTTCGTGAATCACATACTCCGCCACCTTCATTAAGGCGGGCGACAAGTGCATTTTTCGACCACGCAGCCGAGCAAGAACATGCTCATCACTGGCGATAGGGGAAACAACTGAGGTCATTGTAATTCTCTCTGGGCTCGCTCTGGCCCCGCTATGTGATAAGTCGTGTGATAAGTCGTGTGATAAGTCGTGTGATAAGTCGTGTGATAAGTCGTGAAAAAATATTTCAGAAATATACCGTATGTTTTTATCTGAAGACAGTGAGGCATTATCACATAAAATCATCCCTCTTATTGATCTATGCCTGATCTGCAGAGGATCTGATGCATAAATCCCCTTCGAAAACATCTTCTCATAAAACCACTTGCTGTAGTAACACTTCATGATATAAATTTATAAGAAATATTCCTTCAGACTGTAGATACCCATTTCGGTATTTGAAATTTACTGAGTCAGTACGCTGGATAGACAATGGAACAAGAACGCATCCTAAAACTGCTGGAACAAAAACTGATCGCCTCCTGCCAACCTGTTGATGACAGTTCAATGGATGCGCCAGATATTATTGCCCGCATGGCAATGGCCTGCCGGGATGGTGGAGCTGCCGCCGTCAGGATTGAGGGCGTGGAAAATGTTGCCGAAACAGCCCGCGTTTTGGACATCCCCATCACCGGCATTGTTAAACGTGACCTGTCTGACAGTGATGTCCGTATCACCCCTTTTGTAGAAGATGTTTATGCCCTTGCTGAAGCAGGCGCACAAATCATTGCCTACGATGCAACACAACGCCCCCGCCCGGTTGCCACCACTGAACTGGTTGCGGCCATTCATGCCTCCGGCTGCATCGCCATGGCAGATTGCGCGACATTGGAGGATGGCATTCTTGCCGCTGAAATGGGCGTTGAATTAATCGGTACCACGCTATCTGGCTATACCGGTGGCCCCATTCCAAAAGAACCCGATTTCCAGCTGATTCATGATCTTGCCAGCCGTGGTTACAAAGTAGTGGCAGAAGGCCGGTTTAATCAGCCTGAACTGGCGGGTGAAGCCATCAGTGCTGGCGCTTATTGCGTGACAGTGGGTTCGGCCATTACCCGGATTGAACATATTTGTCAGTGGTTCAATGATTCCATTAGCCATGCCCGTAAGTGAATAGACATCTATGATCATTGCAGTTGATATTGGCGGCACAAAACTCGCAGCCTCTCTGGTTCACAACCAGCAGATACTGGAAAGTCGACGCATAAGCACGCCAAAAAGTGGCGCTTCCGGTGATCTATCTCATGCTCTTGAGCAATTAATAACGCCTTTTCTACGACAGGGTAAACAAGTTGTTGTAGCTTCAACCGGCATTATTAATCAGGGTCGACTCACCGCCGTCAACCCAGACAATCTTGGTGGCCTCAATGATTTTCCACTCCAATCTGTGATTGAAGGTATTTCCGGATTACCCGTCAAACTTCTCAATGATGCCCAGGCAGCTGCATGGGGAGAGTTCTACCAGTTAGAGTCTACTTGCCAGAATATGGCTTTTATTACCGTCTCCACCGGAGTTGGCGCTGGGCTGGTGATCAACAGCTCTCTTCAGACCGGAAGCTCTGGTTTAGCCGGTCATGCCGGACATACGACGATTGATATCCAAGGGCCAGTATGCGGCTGCGGTCGTACAGGCTGTGTAGAAGCCATTGCCTCAGGCACAGCCATCGGCACACTAGCCAGTGAGCGCTATGGCATTTCCATGGATGCCAAAGCAGTCTTTGAACGTTTTCATCAGGGCGAGCAGGATGCTCGATTCATTATCCATCGTTCAGCCAGTGCCATCGCGCAGCTGATCAGCAACCTAAAAGCACTGCTGGATATTGAAGTTGCCGTATTGGGTGGCAGCGTCGGTCTGGCTGACGGTTATCTTGACCTCGTTCAATACTACATCACACAGCAACCGGCATTATTTCAGGTTGACACCAGACTCGCTCAATTAGGCCACGATGCAGGCATCACAGGCGCCGCACTCTGGGCATCGCAATAATCAGTTTGAGAATTAAATATGATCTTCGATCACATCAGTAATATAGAAAAATACCGTAACCTGCCCTGGCTTTACGGTGCTCTTGAAGCCATGCAGCCAACCAACGCTGAGAGTTTCATTCCCGGTCAGATAGTGATTGATGAGCAGACACTGTTCCTGAATTGCAATGCCTATACCAGCAAGCCTGAATCAGAATGCTTCTTTGAAACGCATAAAGATTACATTGACGTCCACTTTATGATCGAAGGTGAAGAAATCATTGCTCACAACGATATGAGCAGCCTGAGAGAAAGCAAACCGTACATTCAGGACGACGATGTCTCTCTATACAAAGGCAATATTCAAACGCAGTTTGTTTTAAAAGCCGGTTGGTTTGTTGTGTTTATGCCCGGTGAGCCACATCTGGTAGGACTACACACCGCAAACAAAAACGTACCTGTTAAGAAAATTGTCGCTAAAGTTGCCCAGCATCTAGCGGCGTAATTCATTTGATAAAGATAACGGACCTAACAATGAATAAGCTCGAAGGCCTGATTGCTGCCCCCCACACCCCCTTTGATAAGAATGGTGATGTTAACCTGCCAGTGATTGATCAGATTGCAGAACTACTGATTAAACAAGGTGTCAAAGGTGTCTATGTTTGCGGCACCACCGGCGAAGGCGTTAACTGCTCCGTTGCAGAACGCAAAGCCATTGCTGAACGCTGGGTAAAAGCCGCAAATGGTCGACTAAGCATCACTGTACATACCGGCGCTTTGTCAATTGCGGATACTATAGACTTAACCCGCCATGCAGAAACACTGGATATTTTTGCCACATCCGTCATCGCGCCCTGCTTTTTCAAACCTGGCTCTGTCGATGATCTGGTGGCCTATTGCGCAACGGTTGCCGCCGCCGCTCCCAGCAAAGCCTTTTACTACTACCACTCCGGCATGTCCGGCGTGATGTTTGATATGGAACAGTTTCTGGAAAAAGGCGACAAAGCCATTCCAAATCTGGCAGGCATCAAGTTTAACCATATCGATCTTTATGAATATCAACGCTGCATTCGTGTCTGCGATGGCAAGTTTGATATTCCTTTTGGTGTTGATGAAATGCTGCCAGCCGGTTTAGCAGTGGGTGCCATTGGCGGGGTAGGCAGCACTTACAACTATGCAGCGCCACTCTACCTCGACATTATTGATGCCGCTAAACGTGGTGATCAGGTCACTGTCAGCAAGCTGATGGATAAAGTCATCGCCCTGATTCGCGTACTGGTTCAATACGGCGGTGTAGCAGCGGGCAAAGCCGCTATGGAATTGCATGGTATTGAGGTGGGAGACCCTCGACAGCCAATTCGTGCTTTAACGGCAGAACAAAAGGCTGAAGTCGTTGAAAAGATGCGTGTTGCAGGATTCATGGAACATATGAATCGTTGTGAGTAACATCACCTGATTTTCCAAAAAACCACGGCACGTCACCGTGGTTTTTTTATTTTCCGCCCATCACACTGCAGCTCATTTACATCTGACACAGATCAAAATAGCCCTACCAGCGACCACCTATAATCCAACCCACCTTTACTTCGGAATACCGGACTTGGCTTCTATTGACCTTCCAAACACGGCACTTCATTTAACGAGAGGGTGTAATCCTGAATCACTGTTTGATTACTTTCTATCTCAGTTAGATAAGGCTGGGCTGATTGCCGTGTCTGTCCGGGGTATTCCAAACGATGTTGGACCACACCAGCTATTGCCTGAAGTTTTGGGTGAGTCATTAGGGAATGGTCGTTCAATGGCTTACGTCAAACCCGATTATCGATCACTGATAACCGACTTCAGTAATGGATACCGCAAACATTTTACTCCCATCGACCAGAACTTCATCCACTCTCTTGCCAGCCAGAGCAGCTTTTTATACGACTTTGATCTTGCACCTGAAGGCAGTCAGGATTTTTATTACCATCATGGTGTTCGAGCAACCATGGTCGTCCCTGTAATACTGGCAAAAAACAAAAACTGGAAGCTCCGGTTTGTGTTGCACAGTCAGCTGGACAATCATGACTTATCCCATCTCCTATCGCTCGAATCTGCACTCTTCTGGAATGAGCTTCGCCACCTTTGCCTGGAATTAATGACGGAACACGAAGACCACTTCCACCCTCCTATCAATAGCTCACTTATCATTCACCCCAAATCACTACAGGTTAATGCATGACCGGTTTGTATTGCTCAAGAGAAATCATGAACTTAATGATGAGCAAGCTTTCTTATTAGATGGTTGGTGTAAAAATTATCCTGAACTTGGGCTTGCCTATCAGCAGAAAGAAGCTTTCTTTCAAATTTATGAAGCTCAGACGAAAGAGGAGGCTGCCGCACTCTTTGTAGAGTGGCAACGCAACCTTACTCCTGAGATTACAGATGCCTATGCCGACTTGGTTAAGGCCTGGAACAACTGGGAGTCTTACATCTGCAATTATTTTGACCATAAGATTACTAATGCCTATACAGAATCGCTTAACAACCTGATCAGGGTTACAAACCGCCTTGGTCGTGGGTACTCATTCGAAGCGTTGAGAGCCAAGATCCTTTTTTCTGAAGGCATATACAAACTGGAGCAAAAGAAACCTAAGTTCAAACGCAGGAAGATTATGTCATTTAGCAGATCGACGTCTATTTCGTGGGTCGATGATACTCATCAGTCAGATAACAGCAAGGATGGCCTGCCTGTTAAACCGATAAATTATGGTGTGGATATGATAAAGCTGACAGAAATACTTGAACGGGATGGTTTGTAATCCATATTTCGTCTTTCGTCGGCTTGAAATGCTACTTCTTTTCACAGCTTCAGCGCCTTAGGAATTGTCCTGAAATAATTTGGAAATTTTGAACTTGTGATTCCTTTGCACCTCATCGATCAAACCTTAGCGCTGTCATTATTCGATGAAGGTGGGGGTTTAGCCGCGAATCATTCTCCAGAAGGTTGATAATTTCGGTTAATTCTTTTTTCCTGGCTTTTGTTAAAGCAGTATCCAGAGACAGACCGACTTTATTGATATCTGTACGCATATGCTGAATCAAAAGTTTTGCACATTCCTCATGCTCATATTTTATGGCTAGCATCAATGGTGTCTTCAGCCCATAAGGGCTCCTTTTATTTACCTTGATGTTTTGTGCTTGAAGCAACTCACGGACGCACTCTGCGTGGCCTTCTCTGGCAGCGCTGTTCAGGGGCGTCCAGCCATCGTTATTCTTCTCATTGACCTCAATGCCGTCGGCGGTCAGTA
>NZ_LUTV01000003.1:124326-208777 GCF_001646945.1 Endozoicomonas ascidiicola | reverse complement strand
TTCTTCTCATTGACCTCAATGCCGTCGGCGGTCAGTAACGCCTTGACGCACTCTGCGTGGCCGTATCTGGCAGCGCTGTTCAGGGGCGTAAAGCCAAAGATGTTTTTTTGGTTAATCGCCGGGTTGTCCAATTTCAACAGGTATTCTAATCCAGGTAAATTACCGGAACGAGCAAATAAAGTCAGGGGGCTTTCCTGTTCATTGCTCAACAGACTGGTCAATTGATTACAATGACCTGTTAACAGCAGATTGGAGAGGGTTTCTGCTTGCTTCAGCTTAAATGCCTGTTTGAATAACCGCTGACAATCGTTGGATGTCAGCAGCTTTTTCATGTCGTCGTTTGAAAAATCGGAGATCTGCCAACTGGCTAAGCGTTGCGTGATTGGTGAAACATTGATTCCTTGTTGCTGAAGCCGCAATAAGACCGGCTTCAGCAGGGGGGTATTGATCAGCCAGTCCAGTGCGCCTGAAGCAATGCCCGGAGCAATGGAAGCTTGTTCAGAGGCAAAATGCTCACAAACACACTGGCACAACGTTTCTTTAAAGGTATTGTCTTTTTTAGTGAGCTTATCGCAGATGAGGTTGGAAAGCGCCTTAACCATCGCAGGTGCTTTCCCAAGCTGTTCGATGGTGGCGTGTTGCAGGAAAAACGAGGCAATATGCTCGGCATTCTCTGTCTGCTCCATCGCCTGAGTAAGCAAGATATAAGCGGTTGTCTCAGGCCAGGTCGAGAAGTCAATTGACATTAAATGAGGCAATGTCAGTGTGGTGTGATTATCCGCTGCAAAAGTCCAGTCCTTCCCTGCGGGCAAGTGTTGGTCATGATCAAATACCCAGAAGAAAAGTTCATCTATTGACCCAATATATAATGCGGAATCGATGCTTCCGGGAATAGTGGTAAACACCCTGGCAGATGACTCACAGAAATGACTGACCACCCAGGCCCGGAACTTCTCCCGATACCGCCCAAGGTAATAGTTGCTATCGCCCGTTTCTTCGATAATGGCCCAAAGATCAAGCGACTGTTCTCCTGTTGTTTTCAGTAAATGATTAACCGGTTTAAAGAGTGTGCTTTCAAGAACACCCGTTTTGTCCGAAGTCAGTTCACAGGGTGCAATTGTCTCGGTTTCCCATGCTTGCACTCCCATTTTTAGGAGAATTACGCTTAGTTGATCAGACCACTCCGACGAGAGCTTACTTAGGACGGTACTCGCATTGATTGACATTGGAGCAGCAGAAAGAATTCGCTGGGTAAGCTCCTCACTTAGGTTGGTTGGTGCCATTGGGTCAACGATGGGAGAAAGCATCAGGGACTCACAGAAAAGATTGTGAAAGCTATTAAACCAGTGAATTTCCATACCTGGTGATATATCGATCAAGCCTTCCCTTTGCTGTTCAAGCAGGAATGACTGAATAAATTGATGGAACAGCTCACTCCTGACCTTAAAGAGTTTTCCCCCCAGCCCAGCCCGAGAAGCTTCCAAATTAAGAAAACTCTGTTGAAATCGGCTATGAACACCAGCAGGGCAGTGCTCAATACCGTTCAGGCAGTCATGAAGTACAGAGGCGATATAATCTTTGCTGTTGTGATCAAGGTGTGGATCATTTTGTTGATCCTTAAGTTGCTTGACTAACTGACAAATCTGAAAACGTGTATCACGATACAGGGGCAGCAGACTTTCTTTGAGATGTTCAGGAGGAGATTTCAGTTTGTCATGAAATACGTCTATTGATTTGTCGTACTGATGATTAACAAACGGGGATACCAGCTGCTTCAATTCCAGAATATCACTCAGGAAACTGGACTTTATCTCAGGAAAAGCAGCATGCGCTTCCAGTTCCTCGTAACGATGAACCTCGGGTAATTCTATATATTCTGGTTGATGGCCAGCCGTTTGTAACTGTGACGCGTCAGTATCTGTGATAGGCTGCCAAGGTTGGAAAAGCCTTGAGTTGACTGTATTTAAAGAGAGCATGGATATGTCCTTAATCTGCCTCCCACCCAATGATATTTTCCAGAAATCTGTTTGAACGTTCCTGACAGATGCGATGAAAGGCGATCTTATATTTCAATTGTTTATATATGACTCCAAGATATTGGAAAAGTTTCTTATCAAAGGCTTTGTTATCGAGTTGAATGGGGGGAGGCAATTACCTGATGCCACAAGACATCACAAGTAAATGTTAACAGCAAATCGACGTTGACAGGGGCAAATCAACATAAGCACATACCATTCGGTATGATTAATTTTACCTATTAATCAATCATCAAATGCGGATACCCAAAATTTTTCCTGATGAATCTTATCTTCAGCCCAGTTTACGATGATGGCGATATTCCCGATAATGGCATTGCGTTTTATGAACAGCTTCAGCAATTTTCAGTATTAACGACGCCGGTTTCCCTGCTGGCTCTTGGCGATAAAGCCTATGCAAAGTTTTGCGAAGCGGGTCATCTTTATCAACAAGAGCTGGAGAGAATGGGTGCCGCAGAAGAAGACAGCCTGATTCTGGTAGATGGCAACCCCATCGAACCCATGCAACAGTGGTTGCAGATTCAGTTAGGGCTGAACAGTGATGAATCCCAGATTCAGCAAACCGAAAAAAAGCTGACTCTGGAGCTGGTGAAACATCAAACACTGACCAAAGATTCAGAACATGGCAATCTGGCCTACCGTCTGGTATTTAATGCCGCCGGTGATGAAGCATTCAACTATCAGGTTGGAGATCTGCTGGCTATTACGCCGCCTGATGATAGCCGTGAACGCCTTTACTCCATCGCTTCCGCACCATCCGTTGCAGGCAATCAGGTAGAACTGTGCGTTGGGTTGTTGTCTTATCAGGAGAATGGCGAAACGGTTTATGGTCGCTGCTCTCAATACCTGACCACAGAATTGAAAACCGGTAACCAGCTTCAGGCCAAATGGAAAAGCGGTGGCGGTCTTACCCTGCCAGAGTCTGATACTCCCATGATTATGGTGGCGACCGGTGCAGGGATCGCGCCAATGATGTGTCTTCTTAATGAACGTATAGCCAAACAACACGCTGGCGAAAACTGGTTGTTGTTCGGGAATCGGAAGTCGACGGCAGACTACTACTATCAAGATGAACTGGAAGCCATGCAGACCAACGGGCAACTGCACTATCTTGATACGGCCTTCTCTCGGGAAAGTGAGAAAAAAGTCTACGTGCAGGATATTCTGGCTGAAAACAGAGAACGATTGGCTGACTGGCTATTAAACAAACATGCCCGTTTATACGTTTGTGGTCGGAGAGATCTTCGGGGTTCTATTCTTGATCAGGTCAGGCTGGTGCTATCTGCACAGATCACAGATCCTCAGATCGTTGAAAACACATTGAAAGAGATGGAGCTTAGCCGACAAATCTGTCTGGAACTTTTTTAGCAGAAGAGGCTGCAACTCTTCTTAGTTGCAGCCTGCATATCAAACCGTCAAATACCCACCATCCACATTAATACAGGCACCCGTCGTATAACTGGACGCATCGGACACCAGATACAAAATAGTGCCTGCCATCTCATCCGGATCGGCACTGCGATTCATGGGAATATGGGTCAGTGCCTGCTTCATAATGGCTGGATTGCCGGTCAGGGCAGAAGCAAATTTCGTTTCTGTAAGCCCTGGTAACAAGGCATTCACCCGAATATTCAGGCCAGCACACTCTTTGGCAAAGGCTTTGGTCATGGAGATCACAGCCGCTTTGGTCACGGAATAAATACCCTGCATATGCCCGGGAGTCACGCCATTGACAGAAGCAACATTAACAATATTGCCACCGCCCTGTTCTCGCATAATTTTTCCCGCTTCAGCAGACATAAAGAAGTAACCACGAATATTCACGTCGACAGTCTTTTGAAACGCCGCCAGATCCGTATCCAGAATATGACCGAAGTAAGGGTTAGCAGCCGCGTTGTTGACCAGAATATCCAGCCGACCATGCTTGCTCTTGATCGCATCAAACAGCGCAGTGATCTGCTCCATCTCGCCAATGTGGCAAGGAATGGCTTCTGCCAAACCGCCACTGTCACGAATGGAACTGCAGACGGCTTCACAACCATCCAGTTTACGGCTGGAAACAATAACGTGGGCGCCACGATCAGCCAGTAATCGGGCGATGGATTCACCTATGCCTCGGCTGGCACCAGTAACCAGAGCGATTTTTCCGGTCAAATCAAACAGGTCTTTTGAATTTTTATCAGACATTGTCGTTCTCTTTATTGTTATTTTTTCGATTAAATTCGGGTCAACAGCTGCTGTTCACCTTTTGCTTCAAGGTGCGAGTAATTATTAAAGCTGTGTAGGCTCAACTTGTCTTTACGAGCAGACAGAACCGTGATGGATGCATTATGCACCTGTCGATTAATTCGGAATAGTTCACTGTTCGGGCAATTCAACAGTTGCAGCACAATGGCAGAGATCACCCCACCAGAGCTCACCAACAGAGCAGAATCATTGTTTTCCAATTTATTGGCCGTTTCCCGCACCGTTGCCAGCGTGCGGCTTTTAAAGTGATCCCAGGATTCCTGATACTCATCGTCGTATTTACCGGAAGTCCAGCGATCCAGTGCCGAGCGATACAGATTAAAAAAAGTATGTGCCGGGTTCTCCATACGACTGATCGCTTTATCCAGACTTGCCCGGTCGGAATACTCTGAACTTGCCGTCAGAATCAGATCATCTGTACTCAGTTCATTCAAATCAGGAAGAACAAGGCTTTCAGCTCTGGCTGGGTCACCTGCAGAAAAACTCATGCCAGCAACAATACCTGACAATGTCTGTTTTTGACGCAACAACGTGCCACAGCCCAACACTGAGAAATTCTTGCTCAGCGAGCCTGACAGCCATTCACCGGTTAACCTTGCCTGACGTTCCCCTGTGGGAGACAGACAGTCATAGTCGTGTTGACCAAAAGACGCCTGCCCATGTCGGATCAAATAAATTTTGGCCATAGTATTGTCTTTTTTATTAGAGGTAACCTCGTTCCCATGCTCCGCGTGGGAATGCATACTGAAACTGGGCAAATGAAAAACAATTTATTGTGCCCAATGCCCTGTCAGTTTCATGCCTGTTTTTTTATTTGTTGAGAGTTCGATATGCATTCCCACGCAAAGCATGGGAACGAGTTCTAAATTCTCCGTCTTTACAATTCAGACTCACCAATCAACCGCAAACAACGCTGCTCCAGATAAGTAATCGCCATCGGGAACATAGCAAACCGCTGGTCTTTGGTTTGTCCGTGATGAAAACGGTAGTAAATCTGCTGCATAATCACCGCCAGCCGGAACAGGCCATAGACTTCGTAGAAATCAAACGACGTCAGTTCAATACCATTTTGTTCACAGTACCAATCCACCACTGCCTTTCTGGTCAGCATCCCGGGAATATCTGTTGGTTGCCGACGGAACATCTGCATCTGCTGTTCATCACCTGCCTCAATCCAGTAAGCAAGGCTGTTACCAAGATCCATCAATGGATCACCCAGAGTGCACATTTCCCAATCCAGTACGCCAATCACTTCCATGGGGTTATCCGGATTCAACACCACATTATCAAACCGAAAGTCGTTATGGATTAAACAGCTTCCAATATCTTCCGGCTGCCGATCATCCAGCCAATCCATTACGGCTTCAAAGTCCGGAACATTGTCGGTTTTTGCCTTACGAAAACGGCCACTCCAACCTTCAATCTGACGGCGTACATAACCTGTACCTTTACCTAGCGAGGTCAGCCCGGCTTTCTCAATATCCACATTATGCAGCTCACTGAACTTCTGCAGTACATTCATGCACAGCTGCAAGCCATCCTGCTCACTGAGCTGCAAATCTTTGGGCAAGTCCGTACGGGGAATAATGCCTTTAAGGCGCTCCATTAAATAGAAGTCACACCCCAACACATCTTGATCTTCGCAAAAGGCAATCATGGCTGGCACAGGGTAATGCCCCTGAAGTGCCGACATCACTCGGAATTCCCGGCTCATATCATGGGCAGAGGCAATCTTTGCACCAAACGGCGGCCGTCTTAGAATCCACTCCTGATCTCCCTTAGACACCAGGTACGTCAAGTTAGAAGCTCCACCAGGAAACTGACGTATAGCTAACTCGCCCTGCAGCTCAGGAAATAGAGTCTGCAAATAGGTATTCAGGGCCTGTTTATCCAGCTCTTCACCGGGTCGAATGTCTTTGGGTTGATCGACCATCGTTGTACTTTCCTGACTCATACTTCAACCCCCTGCTTCCGTAGATTCTTTTTATAACCACGACTCACCAACCCTTTAAATAATGAAGGGAAGTGACGCTTCAGCCGCCAAAGCCAACGACCTTCTTTATGGGGAAGAACGTAGAATGTCTTATTTTGTACTGCTTTGAAGATATCCTCTGCAACATCGTCGGCCGTCACACTGGAGCTGGACAACAACTTATCCACCACCTTTTTCATATGAGCATCACCAGAGCGGAATGACTCCCCAAGATTGGTTTGAAAAAAGGCCGGACACACGACAGAGGCGTTAATACCAAAAGGTTCCAGCTCAACCCTCAGGGTTTCAGAAAGGCCAACAACCGCACTCTTGGTCGCGTTATAGCTGGACATCATGGGCGCATTCACTAATCCGGCAAGAGAAGCAATATTGACGATGTGCCCTGCTTTTTGCTGTTTAAACACCGGCGTGATCGACTTACAACCCCGGGCAACGCCCAGCAGATTGATATCAATCACCCACTGCCAATCTTCTATGGAGGTAGTTTCTATGCGACCACCAGAAGCAACCCCCGCGTTATTGACCAGAACATCAATATACCCCCAGCGCTGAACGGCACTGGTAATCATCCCATCGACATCGGCATCACTTCGTACGTCACAATGCTGGTAATAAGCATCAACACCCAGAGACTTCAATGCCTCAACGGTGTGATCGCCCCGTTCCTGATTAATATCCGCCACGCACACCGCATAACCCGCCTGGGCAAAACGTTTGCAAGTCGCTTCTCCCAAGCCACTGGCTCCACCGGTCACAACAATGGTTTTCAATGAAGCCATGGTTTAGCCCTTCTTATTATTCAAATGACGATACTTCATCAGCTCAAACTTGGCGATAAGACCACGATGCACTTCATCAGGCCCATCCGCAAGACGCAATACCCGCGCCATCGCCAGCATCCGAGTGAGCGGGAAATCATCAGAAAGACCACCGCCGCCGTGCATTTGAATCGCCGCATCCACCACCTGCTGAGCAACATTGGGTGCTACCACTTTAATCTGGGAGACTTCGCTCATGGCGCCAGAGATACCTTTGGTATCCATCAACCAGGCAGCCTTATGAGTTAACAGTCGTGCCTGTTCAATACCAATGCGTGCGTTGGCGATGACATCCGGATTACCATTTAACTTAACCAGTGGTTTGCCAAACGCCGTCCGTTCCAGACCCCGCTCACACAGCAGTTTCAGTGCTTTTTCAGCGGAACCAATTAAGCGCATGCAATGATGAATACGCCCCGGACCAAGACGTCCCTGGGCAATTTCAAAACCTCTTCCCGGCCCACCAATAAAAGCAGACAACGGCAGCCTTACATCAGTAAACGACACTTCACCATGACCAAACGGCGCATCATAGTCACCCATCACACTGAGCATGCGCTCAATATTGAATCCCGGGGTATCCAGCGGCACCAGCACCATGGCATGACGACTGTGGCGATCGGCATCCGGATTCGAAATCCCCATGAAAATAACAAACTTACAATTCGGATGACCAATGCCGCTGCTCCACCACTTGCGACCATTCAAGACAATTTCATCACCTTCAACAATACACGTGGCTTCCATATTCGTTGCATCACTGGATGCTACGTCTGGTTCCGTCATACAAAAAGCAGAACGAATTTCGCCCGCCAGCAACGGTTTTAACCACTGTTCTTTTTGTGCTTCACTGCCGTATTTCCAGAGTACTTCTGAGTTGCCGGTATCCGGCGCATTACAGTTGAACACTTCCGGAGCCATCAAGCTCCAGCCAGTGGCTTCTGCCAGCGGTGCATATTCTGCGTTGGTTAGCCCAGCTCCCCACTCATCACAGGGCAAAAATAAATTCCACAATCCTTCACTGCGCGCCTGTCGTTTTAATTCTTCAACAATCTCAGGTTGTTTCCAGTCTTTATGATCTGCGGATGAGGATAGCGCTCGGTAGTATTCATCTTCCGCCGGCAGTACTTTGTCGTTCATAAACGCGGTCATGCGCTTAAGGTAATCCTGCCCCTTGGCGGAATTGGAAAAATCCATGGTTGCTCTCTTATTGTTATTGTTGTTCTTGGGGTTGGTCCTGAAATAACTTCCACGATTCAATTAACGTTGTCCGTTGTCCGAAAAAGCTTGAGCTACTCGCGCTTTACGGACTACGGACAACGGTTAACGTAAATTAAAATGTGGATCTTATTTCGGGACGGTTCCTTATTAGTCGTTGCTCACCATCCTGAGGCAGATGATAATCACGATCAAATGAATAGTTTTGATTAGTAACTATAAATATTATGCATATATCAAAGCTCGATCTGAATTTACTGAGGGTGCTTGAAGCCATCGCTTCAGTAGGCTCTATTACGGGTGCGGCAAAAAAACTGAACCTCACTCAGCCGGCGGTCAGTCATGCACTCAACCGGCTTAGGGAACAGCTTGAAGACCCTCTGTTTCTTCGCGAAGGCCGAGGGCTGCAACCTTCCCCTTATACTCGGGAAATCCTGCCGCAACTGCGCGTGGTGCTTGGCGATCTGGAACGTGTTCTGGCGCCCGGGCAGCACTTCAACCCATTAAAAAGTCAACAGTCGTTTACTCTGGCCATTCACAGGGCAATGGAATCCGTGGTGTTACCGCCACTGATGAAATCATTACAACAACAGGCACCCGAAGTATCCATCCAGAGTGTGAAACTTGATCGATACACGATTGAACAAGAATTACGATCAGGCGCTGTCGATCTGGCGGTGGACGTGTTACTCCCGGTGGGCGAACAGATCGAATACACACTGTTGCAGAAAACCCCCATGATGGTGGTCACGCGCCAAGACCATTCACGGATTACAGAGAATTTGACCATGGATGGTTATTTGCAGGAAAAACACATATTGGTGTCGTCTCGCAGAGAAGGGCTCGGCTATGAGGATCAACAGTTAGCCAGCCTGGAAAAAAGGCGCACCATCACGCTCAGGCTGAGGGACTATCAGGTGGCCTGCCAGGTGGTGTCCAGTTCAGATCTGCTGCTCACACTGCCTCAAAACTACGCGCGCCAATTATCGTCTGACTTGGGGTTGCAGATATTACCACTACCCTATGAGCTCCCATCCGTCAGTGCCTACCTTTACTGGTGCAATTTCCGCAGAAGCTCACCAGCCCTGCTCTGGCTCAGGGAGACGCTGCTGCATTTACAGGCAGGCTTGACCGCTTCAAACAGACGGCACCAAGCGATGACTAATCCATATTAATAAAGGAACTTTCCCTGATCACGATAGTCCAAGACTTTACATTTTTAACTACTCATTGGTTTGATTAGACTAACGTACATAAGAATAGGGTCTGGAGTATGATTGTTGAGAAGTCCGTTAACTCGACATCACCCTTTGTTGCACAACAAGGAGACCGTATCCTGCGTGCATGGAAATCCATGCCTGCAGACCCAAATATACTCAAGAAGGCGCCCACTCCAACCAGTTCACCGACAGAGTCTTTTGTTCATGCGCGTTCCGTTTCACTAAACAATGACCAAACGTTTTTTCCTTCGACATGCCTTGAAGCAGCGCCTAAGCCATTTACCTCACAGATATTACCTGACATCACTGAAGATCATGAAAGATTATTCTTTGAGCCAAGCAACTCTGTCACAAGCCCCGATATCGATAAACCTGACTATTTTCAAGATGCAGCATTTACGGATTACCGCACCTTTGATGATCGTCGTGAAATGTCTGACATCGATCTTCGTAAACTGCAGTCAAGAACACCGTGCCCAAGATCATGCACGCCGTATATGCAGCGATCAGAGCTGTGCCTGCAATGTGAAAATACACAGGTGGAATGCCCTGACTGCCTGACGCAAAAGCCGGCTATTTCGTTTTTCTGGAGCAACGCTTCTTTCAAATGCCTTCAGTGCGTAACGCCGGAGCCCGATCAATTTGACACCACCGACCTTCCACAACCAACCATCAACAAAGACAAAGTGTTGCAGGGGGATGCCTGTGCTTACGATAGCCAACAAACCTATTTACGTCAGGCGTTAAGACATGCATGCCCATTCATTGATGAACCATTGGCAGTCAAACTGGCAGGCAAACTGGCAGGCTCAAGCACAACGGAATTCAGCAGATTTACAAACCTATCAGACAAAGCGTTAGCTGAACTATCCAAGACTGATACCATAGAAAATGGGTCCGTCCTTTGCATGCAACTTTCAACCATAGAAACCGACATTGCCTACGCTTTCAATTATGGCAACAACTACCCAAATCCAGGCCAAACGCCTATAGAGCAACTTGCAGACAATATTGAGCAGTTTTGTGAAAAAGGCCACATTCCTATCAAGAGTACCTTTTGCGAAGGGTTGTGCATGTTGCTCATTCAGGCGCACTTATCAGATCCCGAGAATGGTTTCTCTCACTTTGCAAGAAACCTAGGCCTGCTGAGTCATCCCTGGCATGACCGTTTTCGCTATGGACCTGGCAGCAATCTGGGCATTGAGATAAACAAGAGTTTCTTCCAGTACAAAGCGTTTCTACTGAATGAACAGAAGAAAAACAAACTTGGTTGTGCTGATATTGATACCCTGAAAAAAGATAACCCTCGCGCTTACCATTTTATGGAAGCCAGAGCTTTTCTGGATGCACTATTATTTTTTCATCATCGTGTACCTGTCGACCGACAAGGCATCGATCACATTCCAAACATTAAACAGGTATCAGCTAAAGACTGGTATGAACTGTGTTTCTCTCTGATGCCCCCGATGAACTGTGATCCTTCGGATGATATGGCGAGTGATAGCAGCTCTTTAATCGAGCCCTTAATCGACCCTTTAATCGAGCCCCCAATCACACAAATACTCTTGCACACGTTCAAGAGTACACCGCCCGATATTCACCGCATCCTTAATCTCATTACCGCATGCCCCGGTATGTACACCATAGTCAGTAGCGGTATCACGGCTAAAATGAGATATACCGGCAGCTACCTATCTCTGGAAGCTCAAAACACAAACACAGCATCAAAAACTGAAAGGAAGAAAACCTTCCAAGTAAGGCACGTAACCGCCATATGGTCTAACGCAAAAAAAATCACCCTCTTTGACAGCTGTACACCGAACTACTTCACTCAGTGCGCCACTGAAGATAGGTGTCATCTCATAGAGCAGATTATGTGGAGTACCTTTGGGGATAAATTAATATCTCCAGACTGTTTGTTACATGCCTGGGAGAAAAATGACAAAGGGCAGATGCATAAAAGACAACAACAGCTTATCACTCAAATCAGTCACCAGCTGAGCTCAAAGCTCGAAACAACGTTAACGTCGGAAATGGAAACCCTAAAAAGTGAACCCAATGCAGAGCTTAATCAGGCTATCCATTCCACAGCGTTAAATGCTATACCACGGTTACCAACAATAATAGAAAAGGTTTTCTGGAATACGCTGAATGGTGATAGCTGGGAGGTGGTCAATAACACTGCGCTAGAAGACTGGCTCTGTATTTTTCAAGATCAGGAGCCCGCTACAAAAAGACATCTGAAAGCTGTCTATCAATATCAAATTGAAGAGATGCTGAAAGATATACACCAGCTCAATGCAGCTAATGCACCTACCAGTGAAACCTAGCCCATTGCCATTTCACACTATTCTGCCTGCTATATCTGATTTGCTGCCGCCTCAGATTGAGCCTCCGACCTCATCTCCATCACGGAGGGTGTTTCAGGTTTCGATGATTCCACTGTCTCCGTCACAATCACCAGTTCAATTCTGCGATTCATTGGATTCGTTGGATCATCCGGCAGTAATAACTGCCGATCTGCCATGGCAACCACCTGGTCAATACTGGCCTCAGGTAAACCACCATGAACCAGTGTCTTCACTGCAATCTGTGCCCGCTCATGGGAGAGATCCCAGTTGTTACGACCAGAGTGACTGCTAAATGGCGTAGCATCTGTATGCCCGGTAATCTTAATCGGCAACTGAAACCCGCTGATTTTTGGTGCCAGGGCCAGTAATAAATCTTCAAAGTAAGGCGTCAATGACTGACCACCACGGACGAACATTGGGTGTGAGCCATCTTCTATGATATCAATCAACACGCCTTCTTTAATGGACGTCATCCTCAGATTTTCTCCAAAGCTGGCTAACCCATCGTCGCCTTCCAGATCTTTTTTCAAGGTGCCAAGAATAAGCGTCTGCATAGTCACTTCTGTTGGACTGAACAGCGTTTTTTTCAACAACTGATCACCTTCAATTCTAAAGTGCTCCAGCGGAGCAGACTTTGGCGCAGACCCGGCAAGATCCACCGGATGCTTTGAATTCGTCCCTTCAAAAATACCCGGCCTGCTGAAATAATCAGAGATCGCCAGCTTTTGTTCATCCGAGCTTACTTCTACCAGCCACAGCACCAGAAACAGCGCCATCATCGCCATGGCAAAATCTGCCAGAGCTACTTTCCAGCTACCACCATGATGTCCACCGTGCCCGGGTCGTGCTCGTTTTCGAATAATAATGGTTTCAGTGGCCACTAACCTTTTCCTTCCAGCAGAAACGCTTCAAGCTGTGTAAAGGAAGGTCGGTTCTCACCAAACAACACCCGTCTGCCTGCATCAACAGCAATCGCTGACGGACGACCACTGACGTGCGACAGCATGGATTCTTTAGCGCACTCAAACATCAGCATCTGATCTTTGATGGAATGCTCAATAGCATAAGCCAGAGGCCCTACAATGCCGTAACCCAGCAGTACGCCCAGGAAGGTGCCAACCAGTGCTGCCGCAATGCTCACACCCATCTGATCCACCGGGCCACCCATGGATTGCATGGTAATAACAATACCCAATACTGCGGCAACGATACCAAACCCTGGCAGTGCATCGGCTACTTTCTGCAGTGCATCCGCCGGTCTGCCAATGTCTTCTGTCAGCGCATAAAGCTCAGAATCTAACAATGAGTCCAGTTCATGGGATGAGATATTACCGAGGATCACCAGTCGAAGGTTGTCACAAATAAACGCAGTAAGCCGGGGATCATCCAGAACACCAGAGACCTTAAACAGATCACTACTCTCCGGGTCTTCAATATGCATTTCCATGGCGGAAGCGCCAGATGTGCGACGAAGTTCAAACAGTTGATACAGCAACGTCAGCAGCTTTTGATAATGCAGCTTCTGGTAATGACCACTGGAAAAACTGTTGCGCAAATGCCAGCCAGTACTGCGCACCACCGACATTGGGTTAGAGAGCAGAAAAGCACCAAAAGCACCGCCGGCAATAATCAAAATCTCCGGCGGCTGCCACAGCGCCATCAGGTTACCATTGGCGAAAATAAACCCGCCCAAAACGCTGAAAACCAGCACTCCCAAACCAACAAACTTCAACATAACGGGCTTTTCAACCTAAAGGCAAAATATAAAAAATACATGTAAAAAAATGGACTCTTTCCCATGCTTCGAGGATGTCGCAAAACTCCCAACATCTCGTTCCCATGCTCCGCGTGGGAATGCATACCCGAACCATCAGGGTTTCCGGTTCCCACGCAATACCCACAGGGCATAAAAGCATGGAAACCAGAGCTATTTACTTAGTCATTCCACTCACTCATAGGCTGACGCAAAGCATCCAGCGCCTTTTTGCGCAGCTGGCTTATTCTGGCTTCCGTCAACTCAAGAACGGCGGCAATCTCTTTCAGGTTCATCATTTCCTGATAATAGAGATACAAAATCTGTTGTTCTCGCTCCGGCAGTTGTTTCAACAACTCTGCCAGTCGTTTCTTACGACGCTGCTTCATCAACGGCGCCTGGGTCAGATCATCGCCTTCTGCTTCCGGCTCAAAACCGTCTAGCTGCAATGAATCCAAACTGCATAAAGATGACGACTCTAGTCGTACAGTATGTTCACGCAATTCTTCTGTAGATAACCCGGTTTCTGCCGCCAACTCACTGTCCACCGGCTCACGCCCATGACGCTGAACAAAGGCTTCCCGGGCTTTACGAATCGCGCCCCCCTGTTGTCTCAAGGTTCTAGGGCACCAGTCATCGCGGCGAAACTGATCCACAATGGCACCGCGAACCCTTGGCAAAGCAAACGCTTCAAAGGGCACACCGGTGGTTTCATCATAACGGTGAGCCGCTTCCAGCAAACCAATCATGCCGTTCTGGATTAAATCATCCAGCTCGCCACCAATTCGGTCATGAAGATGCAGGGCGACCCGTTTCACCATTCCGGCATGAGCCAGTATTCGCTGTTCAGGGCCATTAACCGACTGCACCGAGCGATAGGCACCCAGTGCCGCCTGATCGTACCAGGCAAGACTCGACTGCATGATCACCTCACCCTCATGTCAAACGCCTATCGCACTTTTTTACCAGCACAGCGTTACTGAACCACAAAATCAGTAAAATAAAGATCATTGATGCTGGTAGAAGCCGGATCATTGGTAACCACCTTACGAACCAGCGCAAGCATCTGACCTCTCAGCTCATCAAACCCATCCGCCGCCAGCATTATCTTTGGGTCCTGCTCCCGAAGAAACCCGATCATCTCGCTGCGCAGTCGTGGTTCATAAAGCTCCAGACTTTCGATCACATCACTATCGGTGGTCATAATCACCGGGAGCGCTTTCAGGAAACGGCTATTACTGTCTGCTGTCACCACCAGGTTCACCACCAGAGCCTTCATGGAAAAATACAAAGGCTCTTCGCTAACACTGATTCTGGATTGGAGCTGATCGTAACTGGAGGCATTGGCCTGCCACGGCCAGCCGAAAAAGAAACCAACCGTCGCTATTGATAGCCCGATAACCACCACGGTTGCCAAAATAGCAATAATGACGTTTTTTTTTCCCTGCTTACTTGCTTCATTCGCCATCGTGCGACTGTCTCAATTCAAAAAATCGGTTAATCAGGCAAATACGTCGAGCGACGTTTGCTTAGGTAAAGGTAACTCGGTGGAAAGCATTGTAGAATCCGTAGTTACAAGGCTTTCATCAGTGCTTTCATCCGAACCCGCATCCGCAGTAAAAGCGTCCGACGGTTGATGACCTTCTCTGCCAGCCTGCTGCTGACGAACATCAATATCCACACGCGCAAAACTGCTGCCATCGAATGCGGCTCTTAGCCGTTCCGACTGGCCTTCCAACATCTCCCGAACCTGCGGCAGTGCCGATGCGAAGCGAATCTTCAGGTGATCGTCTTCCACCGTGACTTTGATGCCCAGCTGCCCAAGCTCTGGTGGATCAAGACGGATATGCGCTTCTTTTACCTTGTCGCCTACCAGCGTCATCAATCGCTGACCGAGGGCGTTGCTCCACTCGTTATCATCCGCGTTCATTGGCAGTGGTAACTGATTGGGCGTGGTCTGAGTGGAGGTCAGTGGTTGGGCAGTGGTCATCTGAGATGAAACAGCCGTTTGCACTGCTGACATCGGTGACGCGGTGATCACGTTATCGGTATTACCGACAGGTGCCGTAAACAGTGATCGCTCCATGCTTCGTAGCGCCTGCAGGATTTCCATTCGCTCTGGTGCTGCGGATTTCATCAGACTGCTTTCTTTTAGAGCGTTTTCCGGCTGCTCAGCGTCCGGCAATTCATCCGCTATCAAGCCGGTCAAAAGCGTTTGATTAACGCCTTCTTTGCCCTGCTCCGAAGTATCTTTCGTCACGACGTAAGAAGCATAAAGCGCACTGACATCCGGCAGCTTATCCATCGCAATTCTGGCAGCAGCGCCAGCGTCCGCAGAGACTGTCGGTTGAACCTGTCCATCCAGCGCCAACTGACCAACACCACGTTGCAACGACTCCGAACCACCTTCCTGCAACCGAATTATCTCATCGATAAAGGCAGTCACTTCCGCCATCACCGATTCATCCACACCTTCTGGCAGGGTTTCCGCCATCTGTTCCAGCAACTGTTCATTCAGTTCCGGCGATACCTGACCATCGCTTTCTATCAAAGAAGCGAGAATCTCAGCCACGGCCTGAAAATCTTCCGCACCTTCCGTTGCGGATAACTGAATATCACCGCCAGCACTCTGCTGCGGCACAGGAAAACTCAACGCATTCATCGCCACCGGCATCAGTCTGCCCTCACGGAAGTCGTCGCAACGGTTTTGTAGGCTTGCATGGGTGTTTTACTGGCCTGAAGGGTTTTCATCTGTTCTGCCAGGTGATCCCGTTCTCGGGTGCACAGCTCAATCATCAGGGGATACACCGCCTGAAATCGATCAATTAACTGTCGATCAAGGGTCACGCCTTGTGCCTTGACGGCTTTCAGCAATGGCTGAATCTGATCATCCAACGACATCAGTGTTTGCGCATCACCATTAGCCAGCGCCTGCTCCAGTTGAAGACAACAGTCTTCTAATGAACGAGCCAGAGAACCATCAGACATTCAACTGTTCTCCCAGCTCTTCCCAGGCGGATTGAATTTCTGTGACGACCCAACCGGCTTCGTTCAACTTTTCCAGATCATTGGTGCGATTGGCGGTCATCAATGTGCGGGAGCAAAACAAATACAGCTCCGACAGATTCACCGCCATCTCACCACCAATCTCCATATCCAGTGATGAACGCAAGCAACCTATAATTTCGATGCACCGGCTAACAGCCACGCCGCGCTCCGCAGGTTGATTTCTTTCCATGGCACCACGAGCCCGGGAAAGATTATCCTGCAGGGATTCAAACAGCATCTTCACCATCTGATACGGGCTGGCCGTGGCCGCCCGATTATCGGTCTGATTGCTTTTATAGGCGTTCAGCGCCTGGTTGGAATAGCTCATTTTTAAACTCTTTAGAGCCGTTTTCCGTTGTCCGTTTGCCGTTGTCCGTAAAAGCGACTTAGGAACGTGGCATTTAAGAAAAGACCAGCACCCCGTCATTCTCGCGAAGGCGGGAATCCACCACGACAGTGGATCTCCGCCTTCGCGGAGATGACGATGGTATGATCTTTCCTTCCGCTTCCCTTAGTGGGCTTTTACGGACAACGGAAAACGGTTAACGGCAAACGACCCATCACATATAAGTAAACGACGACAGGGTCGAGTTCATCTGCTGAATCGCAAGATCCATGGCAATAAACTGGGCGCTGTAACGCTCGGTGAGCGCCGTTTCCCGTTTTTCCAGGTCGGACCACTGCACATCAAAGCCATCGAGATTGTCTTTCAAACTGTCTACCCGGGTTTTAATCAAACCATCGAAGCTTTTGCCATCTTCACCGTCTTCATCTTTTTCGGTGCCGCCAATGTATTGCTCGACCACGGTCTGCAGATTGGCAACCACCCCTTCGCTGCCGGTAAAGGCATCGGCGATGGCCATGGGGTTACTCTCAAAGGCTTTTTCCAGCTGATCTTCATCCACTTCCAGATCGCCGTTCATGGTGGTGATGATGCCCATCTCCGCCAGATTGCTGAACGCTGAACCTTCCATGGGGCTGGAGAGCGCTGAACGCAGCTGCGACAACAACGACGATGTCATGGAATCACTGGCCAGCGCCGGACGACTGCCGCCTTCTGGTGTGCGGGTTAAATCTTCAATGGCACCAAACAGTTTGTTGTAGCTGTCGATCAGGTCGTTGACGGAATCGGTCATGGTGTCCAGATCCGTTTCCACATCCACGCGGATTACTTCGTCTTCCGCTGTGGTTTTTTCCAAATCCAGAGTGACGCCGTTGATGGCGTTTTCCACTTTGTTGCTGCTGCTTTTTACTTCAATGCCATCTACGGTCAGCAGGGCATCTTGCGCTTTTTGCAATTCGGTAACCGCCAGTGCATTTCCACTGTCGTCTTTAATGCTGATGACGTTCTCAGCACCGCTTTCATTACTGGTGAGTACCAGCTGATCGCCATTGATAATGCTGGCCGTCACGCCGGGGTTATCTTTGGATTTGTTGATGGCGTTCATCACCGACTCAAGGTCGTTATCCTCAGCACCCACATCCAGCGTGAAGGTTTTGTCGCCCACGGCAATATCGTAGGAACCGGCTGCCACAGTTTCGCCTTCAAATACGGAGACTTTGTGTTTTTCCGCCAGCTGCTGAACCGTCACCTGATAACTGTTGGGCCGGGCATCCCCTTCTACGGTAACGCCGAGAATCTTCTCGCCATCGTCGTCCATAGAGACTTTCAGGGAACCGAACTCATCGGGGTCCGACAGTTTTTCCAGGGTTTTGTTAAACGCTTCCAGAGCGCTTTCCAGCGATTCCAGCCCCGCCAGCTCACCATTAATGGTGGCTTCGCTTTTCTTCAGCTGGTTGATACGAGGGCTCAGTTCGGATTGAACCATAGTCTGAGTCATCATATTGATATCCAGCCCTGAACCCATGCCAGGCATGCTGATGGCCATACGGACATTCCTTAACGTTGTCGATGTTGTTAACGAACCGGTGGCGTTGTTCGTTTGCCGTTTTCCGCTGTCCGTTTGCCGTGGCGGAGAACGGATGACGGCCAACGGAAAACGAAGATAGCAAACATCGTGCCACTAACACTGTTCGTGAATAATAAATCCGGTTTTTTTGATAGCGCCTGGCGTCAGCGCCAGAAATTCATTGACGGCCAACTGACGTATGATCTGTTGCTGTTTATCGAAACAGGCCACCAGAAATTCATCGGGCAAGCGAACCAGTTGAAACTGCCAGCCCAGCTCGGAAACCTCAGCATTTATTGCCGCAATATGCGCCTGCAATTGTTTCCGGAACTTTTTTTCCGCCCTGCTGTTTCCCGGCGGTAGCGGCCGATGTTGATCATAGTTTTGATCAATATTCACCGTCGGGTTTGCCGGCAACACCCGCTTTACACGACGTGTGTTTACCGGTGATATTTCATCGGGAATGTAATCGACAGCCATTGCGCACTCCTTCCCGTAGATCAGTATTCAGCCTCGCGCCCACGCTGTGAGGTTGTTACAAAAAGTCTGAAAAACGACAATTCCCAATTCCGTCATTCCCGCGCAGGCGGGAATCCATCGCCAGCAGTGGATCTCCGCCTTCGCGGAGATGACGATCAAAAGTTTATTGCTCATTAATGTGCCTTTCGAAGCAGCCTTGAAGCATGGGAACAAGGTGAAAAAAAACGCCGGCACATCCCTGCAACCGGCGTTCATCTTTTAGCTTACCGTTATCCGTATTCCGTTATCCGCAAAACCAGAGCCGTACACCACACAACCGTCATTCCCGCGCAGGCGGGAATCTACCTCGCCAGTGGATCCCCGCCTGCGCGGGGATGACGCTCTTGAATCTCCGAAAAACAGTCAACAAATCACGACGCTATTAGCCCATCAGCTGAACAGCGTACTGTGGCAGGCCTTTCGCCTGTGCCAGTACGGAAGAACCGGCCTGCATCAGCATCTGGCTCTTGGTCATGCTGGTGGTTTCTTTAGCGAAGTCCACGTCCAGAATACGGCTCTGGGAAACAGTCATGTTTTCCTGGATGTTGGACAGGTTGCTGATGGTGGAATCCAGACGGTTTTGGACGGCACCGAGGTTGGCGCGCTGAGAGTCAACTTGAGCCAGAGCACCATCAAGAATCTTAATCGCTTCCTGAGCGCCTGCAGCAGTATTCAGATTAATATCGCTTACTTTTTTGTTGACCGCCTCACCTTTAGTTGCAGCCACGCCACCGATAGAAACAAGAGCCTTATCAGTTGCAGCATCCGTTTTTAAACCAATGTGTAACTCCGCTAATGTCGCATCACCAGCAGTACCTCCACCATTACTAATATCCAATTTATCTGCTGCGATTCCAGTTGCATCAGCTACTTTGGCTGTAATATCTGCTATGGTCTCGTCTTTCAGGATAGAGATATTGGTAGTAACAGGATCTCCAGCACTATTATTAGAAACTATTGCCAACGTGCCGTCAGCATCAACTTTTGTGCCAGTCGCATCAAGAGCAACACCGGCAGCTTCACTTTTAGTAGCAGTGTATTTATCACCCACCTTTCCTTCTAAAGATGCTGTAGACATATTACCAATACCAAAGGTAATAGTTTCATTCGCATTAGAACCAATTTGGAAGCTCAGACTGTCAGCAGAACCATCCAGCAATTTAGTACCAGAGAAGTTTGTAGTTTCAGCAATACGGTTAATTTCAGTTTGCAGCTGACCAATCTCTTTCTGCATTGCAGCACGATCTTCAGCAGTGTTTGTGTCATTAGCAGACTGCAAAGCCAGATCACGCATACGACCCATGATGCTGGTATTTTCCTGCATCGCACCTTCCGCAGTCTGCGCCATGGAGATCGCATCGTTGGCGTTACGCATGGCAACATCCAGACCACTGATCTGAGTGCCCATACGGTTAGAGATCTGCAGGCCAGCAGCGTCGTCTGCCGCACTGTTGATGCGCAGGCCGGTGGACAGCTTGAGCATGCTGTTTTCCATGGCCTTCTGGGTGTTGCCCAGGTTGTTCTGTGCAATCAGTGCAGTCGAGTTAGTGTTTACGGTAAGCATGGTTCACTCCGAAATCGTTGTATTTGGTCGCCGCTGTTTTTGGTGACAGCTGGCTTGCACAACAGAAGTCGTCTTGTTTCGGAGTTACTTAAATTATTTTTTCATTTTTTGAACGAATTCACATTCCCCCCCTCGTTCCCACGCTGGAGCGAGGGTGTCGTGAAAGGGTGAACAACTCTAATATCGTCGTTCCCGCGTAGGCGGGAACCTACCACGAACAGTGGATCTCCGCCTGCGCGGAGATGACGACTAAGTGCTTTACCCTCATCAATATCCCTTTTGCGACACTCGCTGGAGCATGGAAACGAGGAACTGTGTTTTTAGTCGCCAATACTGTCAGCCCGCCGGGAATTTCTGCTTCTGATGCAGAACTCGCATCACGTGAATATCGGAGCCATTCACAGAGTAAGAGACAATCATTGACACCTCGGGAAGGATCAATAGTCTTCCGGGGATTCCATCACGCTGAACGCCCATATTGGGCTGATCCAATAAGAGTTCAACGGATGCTTCAATGAGGTTATCGGTTTCTTCAGCAGCGACAGGGTTGAAATCAAAAAGAAATTCAAAGATTTTTTCACGATCATTTAATGATTCTACTTCCCAAAGAATCATTAATGATTGCCTCGATGACGAATGTTCGCTTTGCGCTTTGCCATTTCATCTTTTGCTGTTTTCTGATCGACAAACTCCGCCTTACCGGACTCAAGCTTCTCAAATGCCTGGTTTACCTGTTCGGTTAACCAGGCATCCTGCGATAAGACTTTGCGCTGCTGGTCAGCCAGCTGTTCGGTGAATTCGCGGCAGGCATCGCTGATGGTACGCCCCTGACTTTCCGCCATCTTTTGCGCTAATCGTTTTGTTTCTTCATCAACCCGGAACTGAATTCTGGTTTCCATGTCTTTTCCCCTGAATTAATTGCGCCTGAATTAATTGTGCACACATATGTTAGTACACGGAAACTGTATAAACAAAGAAAGAGTCTCTTCCAATATGAAATGAGCCTGAACGGAGCCCTTGTTTCCAAAATGAAATGAGCCTGTGATTTCTGATCTTTCGTCCAAAATTACTGGATGAAAATCATAATGGACACACGGCTCATCAAATCGCTCCAGCAGGTGGAGGAGCTGCTTCAGGCTACACCGCAGATACAGCCTGGTTGGAAGTCAAAAGACGAGTGTTATCAATGGATTGCAGACACTCTCAATCACTTTCGATACCGCACTCTGAGCAAGCCTGAGAAAGGGTTGATCAAACGCTATCTGATCGTCGCTTCAGGCTATTCCAGGGCGCAAATAACCCGGCTAATTAAAGAATACCTGAATCTGGGGCTTCTCAAGCGCAAACAACGGACAACGAAGGGGTTTGAGACAAAGTATTCCAAGGCTGACATTCGCCTTCTTGCCGAGACTGACCGACTTCATAATGGCCTGAATGGGCCTGCAATAAAGAAGATCTGTGAGCGAGCATATCAACGTGGAGATGGTCGCTATAAGCGACTGGCTGGCATCTCTGTTTCGCACCTCTACAACCTGCGGCAGTCAAAGACTTATCAGACAGTTCGCCTGCATAAAAACGTCACCCGACCTGTAAATCGTGCTATTGGTACTCGACGCAAACCGCGACCCAATGGTCAACCCGGTTATATCAGAATTGATACAGTACATCAGGGTGATAAGGATAAGGTCAAAGGGCTTTACCATATTAATGCGGTGGATGAAGTTACTCAGTTTCAAGTGATCTGCACCGTTGAGCGGATCAACGAGCACTTTCTAATACCGGTACTCGAAGAGCTTTTGGCGACTTTTCCCTTTAAAATACAGGGTTTTCACTCCGATAACGGCTCTGAGTACATCAACTATCCGGTGGCAAGTTTATTGGATAGCCTCTACATAAAATTCACAAAATCCAGATCACGAAAAACAAACGACAATGCACTTGTTGAATCAAAAAACGGAGCCATCATCAGAAAAATGTTGGGCTATGCTCATATACCGCAACATCATGCTGCAGAAGTGAATGCGTTTAACAAAAATTACCTGACACCTTACATCAATTTTCACCGGCCTTGCTTTTTCCCGGAGACGATAACAGATGAAAAAGGCAAAGAGAGAAAACGTTACCTTTACGAAAACATGATGACACCTTATGAAAAACTGAAATCTTTGCCTGACTGGACGCAATATTTGAAGAAAGGAACTCCGCCGCATGCATTGGAGTCAAAGGCTGAATCAATGAGTGATAACGAGGCTGCCCAGCAACTGCAGTCTGCCAGAGAATCACTGTTTCAAGGCATCTTTAAGCGAAAGGCCTGAAATCATGGGTTTATACTCTTTTCAGGCTCATTTTGGGATTGGAAAATACTGAAAGGCTTGGCGAGCGCTCATTAAGCAGACTAGACTGGCTTTGTGTAAAGCAATGTGTAGGAATGACTGAAAATGCCTTCAAACCTTGCCATAGATGACAATCTGATTGCCCAGGTTCAAGCGCTGGGTGGCTACAAAACCAAAAAAGCCGCCGTCAATGAAGCACTTGCGGAATATATTCGACACCGTAAACAGCTGGCGCTGCTGGATGACTTCGGCACCATCGACTATGACCCGACAACGGATACCAAAGCGGGTCGCCGACAATAATGGTGCTTGTGGATACCTGTGTCTGGTCTGCCGCACTGCGTCGTCGCAGTTCAGCCAATCAACCCGACGAACTGGCGGAAGAGACCATCATGCTGCAAAAGCTGATTCGTCAGCACAGAGCCGTCATGATCGGCCCCATTCTGCAAGAAGTATTAACGGGCATTAAACACCACGAGCAGTTCACCCGATTGCAGGAAAAGCTGAGCGCCTTTGACCTGCTACCGATCAGTCAATCAGACTATATCGATGCAGCGACACAGGCCAATATTTGCCGAAGCAAGGGTGTTCAGGGTTCCCACACTGACTTTCTGATTGCCACGATGGCGATAAAACACCAAATGCCGGTGCTAACGACAGACAAAGACTTTGCGCATTATCGAAAGCACATACCGGTGGTTTTGTATGCGGAGTTTTGAGGGATTTATTAAAACCTCGGGCGTTGATCCTAAGACTTCAATTAACGTTTTCCGTTGCCCGTTTTCCGTTTCCGTTTTCCGTTGTCCGAAAAAGCTGTAGCCACCCGCGCTTTTACGGATCACGGATCACGGATAACGGTCTCTTAAATATAATTAAACAACGACAACTGACTTACCTTGCCATAACTCTTCTGGCTGGCCTGCAATGCAGTTTGTTCCAGAGTCAGCTGAGTAATCGCCTCGGCATAATCCAAATCTTCCAGAGAGCCTTTCAGCGCCGTAGTCATGGCGATGGATTCTTCGTTGGCCGTGGTGGTCATATCCAGTGTGTTGATTCTTGCACCAACGGATGTAAGCGTTGAGCCAACATCGGCCAGAGTTTTGTCGATGCTTTCTATGCTGCCATCCAACACATCTTTCAGCGCAGTGCGATCACCAGCTTTCAGTGCTGTGGAGAGTTCATCCAGATCGGCAAAAATGCTGCCGCCATCCGCTGAGAAGAAAATATCATCTGCGGTATCGCCCTGAGTGATGGTGCGATTATCACTGATGGGGATTTCCCGGCTCTCGTCACCGCCTTCGTATACCCATTCCTCCGTAACAATGCCCGTATCAGGATCGGTGAATTCTTTTTTAATCACTGGCATGGTGTCGCTTTTCATGCCAGCAAACAGGTATTCACCATTAGCGGATTTAGTGTTGGCCATATCCGACAGCTGACCAATAAGGTGATCTACCTCACCGGCGATGGCATTCATATCTTCCTGGGACAGCGCATCGTTACCGGCAGACAGGGTCAAATCACGGAGACGATTGAGCGTGCTATCCACATCGTTCAGCACCGTTTCTTCTGCGGTGAGGGAGGATTGTGCCGAGGTGATGTTTTTCTGATACTGCTCAAGTACCGTAAGATCGTCGCTCATGCCCATGATCTGCAACGCGGCCAACGGATCATCCGATGGCTTGAGAATCTCTTTACCGCTGAGCATTTTCAGTAGGGATTCGTTGATCTTCCCCGATGCCTGCTGCATGGAGCTGTTCATGGTGGTGTGCATTTGCAGCGTGCTGATACGCATTATTTTACTCCTGTGGGCGTTTTCCGTTGACCGTTTGCCGTTATCCGTAAAAGCAATCTGACTACGCTTTTACGGATAACGGTCAACGGATAACGCCTAAATTCTTTAAAGATTAAGTACGGTATCCAGCAACTGCTGTGCTGTGGCGATGACTTTGGCGTTGGCTTGATAAGCCTGCTGGTAAATGAGCAGGTTGCCCGCCTCTTCATCCATGTTGACTCCGGCCACACTGGAGAGTGCGCTGGACGCTTCTTCATGGAGTACTTTGGTGGCGTTGTAGCTGCCTTCGGCTTGGGCGGTGGTGTTGCCTACGTCGGTCACCAATAGGTTCCAACTGTCGCCTAAGGTTTTATTGCCTTCGATAAGGTGGGCTTTTTCCAGCTTGGCCAGTTCCAGCAGGTTGCTGTTGTCTCCCGGTGTGTCGTAAGCGCCGGAGAACGCGAGGTCGTCCGGGCTCTCCATCACCATATCCATGGAGCCGCTGAAGCCTGCAGTGGGTTCGATGCCAAAGCTGTCGCCTGGTTTTAGTTCGCCCTCTCCAACTTTGATGGTGATACCATCAACGGTTACACCTTTATCTGTAGTTAAAAGTCTTTGGTCACCTTTCGATACTACTTTTCCAGCACTCGTGAGGATGTACTGACCATCCGCTGTGATTTCCAAGGAGTAATCATCAGCTGATAGTTTGCTACTGTCGCTAATTTCAACTTCCAGCACGCCACTACCGGTGTTTTCTCTGGAAGCCTCAACCCGCTCACGCATGGCTTCAATACTATTGATATTGCTAAACAGGTCTGAACCAGGCTTATTATTCAGATCAACACCAGCACCCAGCTGTGTGTTCATTGCATCAGAAATAACCACCGCCATACGGCCCAGTTCACGCATGGCCGGATCAATCACATCGGATTGAAAATCCAGCACGCCCTGAATACTGCCGCCAATGGTTTTCAGTGGTTTTTCTGCGGTGTCGGTAACGAGCGACAATGTCATTCTGTCGCTGTCTGGATCACCGGGATTCAAACTCACTTGATTCGCTTTGCCGCGCATGACCAGCGGATCACCCTGTGGCAGGAAGATATCCACAGTGCCATCTGGACGAGCATCAACAGTGACGTCCATCAGTTCAGAGAGTTTCTGCATCGCTTGATCACGCTGATCCAGCAAACCATTCGGAACACCGCTGCCGGTTTGGGAAGCCATGATGGAATCGTTGATTTCAGCAATATCCGACAACAGGCTGTTTACGTCATCCACCATGACGCCCAACTGATCATTCGCCAGGTCAGACTGCTTCTGCAAACTGCCATGCAAGGTGTTAAACCGTGAAGCAAGATCACTGGCCTGAGCCAACACCGTTTGACGAGCCGCATCGGATGCCGGATCACTGGTGGCGCTGTTCAACGCACCGAACATGCCAGTCAATGCTGGAGAGAGGCTGCTGCCATCACTGGTGACAAGTGTTTCCAGCTGATTGGCGTGACTGTAATAGGCGGTGCTGTAGCCATAGGCGGTGCTGGTGTCGCGCACCTGATCGGTCAGAAAACTGTCAGTCATACGACGTACATCACTGACGTACACACCACCGTGCATATTCGTGGCTAAGTTAACCTGTTGTCGTGTATAGCCCGGAATCGTTGACGCTGAAATATTGCTACTGGCAACATTCAGTGCAGTCTGGGCGGCAAACATGCCGGACATCCCGGTGTTGATCATGCTCATGGGCGAGTAGCTCTGTGTTCTTTGATGACATCACCGGACGTGTCGCGGCTGCAAAAATATTGGATTCTCAGAAGTCGACAGAAAATCGAATTTATTAAATCGATTAAGGCTATTTAAATACGTGTTCGAATTGCCGGTCTTCTTCGAAAATATGTTCGATCCACCAGCGCTTAAGAAAGGGAATGATTTTCCAGCTGTCCGTCTCTACTTGTACTTCATTCTGCATTTGCTGCGTTTTCAATAACAGCTCCGCATGTTTTATCTTATGTTCTTCCAGGTTCGGATAGTTGATGCTTTCTAAAATACGCTCTTCTGTTTCAAAGTGAATGGCCGCGTATTCTTCAAGCATCTTCAGGGTTGCTCGCAGGGTACTGATTGAGGCGCCGATTTCATAATCGTGATAAAACGTGTTGATAATACAGACAAGCCCGCGGTGCTGCTCATCAATAATATTTACACCAATGCACAGTTTATCTGTCCAGACGATATATAACGGTTTATCAGCGTATTTGGGTTGATCTTCTGTGTAACGAAGCACCATCAGTTTCTCTCAAATAAAAAGTATCGATCATTGGTTCTGCCAAAATAAATGCTAACAAGATGCTCGAAAAGCAAACAACTCGTAGTTCCTCTTAAGGGCAGAGCAGGAATGGCGGCAATTCACCCCACCCCTGCACAGATCCATACTTTTACTGCCCGTGCATACCACTCCCAACTCCGGTATCTAACGTCAAACGTTGTTCAAGCCATGAATGACCATGGTCGGAGTGCGACTGTTACTTAGTCAAAAAACAGGATTTAACCCGGCTAACCACTTATAAATACTCAACCGGATGACACCAATCACGCATCAATGCAATGCTGATTGTTCATTAGCCTGAATCTCAGCCTGAGCCATTACTTGCATTTGTTGTTTATAGTTTTCAACAAACACATCAGATGACATGTTACCGATCAGGTCTACAAACTCCCGATCTTCTTTCACAATGTGATCCATCCACCAGCGCCTCAGAAAAGGCATCACGCCATAAACATCCTGATCGGTTTTAACCGACGACAGCAGTTGCTGAGTTTTCAGCAGAAGGTTGTCATGGCTAATCCGATGCGCGTCTAATCCTTCAAAACCAAGACCCGCCATAACCGCTTCTTCTGTAGCAAAGTGGATCTTTGCGTAGTCTTCAATGGTTTTGAGCGTGGACTGCATGGTCACCATAGAGGCGCCCATTTGAATGTGGTAATAAAATGAGTTGATCAGACTCACCAGGCCACGGTGCTGTTCATCAATAATGTTGATGCCCAGGTTCAGATCATCAGACCAGACGATATATAACGAGTTGTTCATGTGCGCTTCTTGGTTTCAGTGGCCTTCGCCACTTTCAGTTAATAATTCGTTACTTGCCCTGCAGGGCTTCCACTTGTTGAATCAGTTGATCAGCTAAGCCAATACCACCGCTTTCTGCCATGGAAATAGCCAGCTCAGAATCGTGCCAGTCGCGCATAAACGACTGTTCTTTACTATTAAACGGATTGTCTTCCGCCAGCACATCATTGGCCTGCCGCATGCTTTTCAGCATTTGCCGGAAGAACATGGCTTCAAAGTCGGTTGCCGCCTGTTCCAGCTTGCCGTTATTGGGCTTTACCGTTGACGCTGAAATGCCGGTTCGCATGTCTGGCGCCATTAACCGTGGGTCTGGTGAATCAATCTTCATTTGTTACGTCTACTTAAATTACGATCAGCTCAGCCTTTAAGGCGCCAGCGGATTTCAAAGCCTGCAAAACAGCCATCAAATCAGACGGTGTTGCACCCACTCGATTAAGGGAATCTACGACAGACTGCAGAGAAGTACTTTCCGGAAGTACAAACAAATGACTTCCGCCTTCTTCCATGGTGATGTCCGTATTTGGCGTTATGGCAGTCTGGCCTTGATTAAGAATTCCTTCCGGCTGACTGACATTGGACGATTCCCGAATATTCACCACCAGATTGCCGTGACTGACCGCTGCCGGCAGCACGCCCACATATTCGTTCATGACCACGGTGCCGGTGCGACTATTGATCACCACACGAGCCGGTGGTTTTTCTACGACAATGGGCATGCTTTCCATCATCGCCATATACGCCACACGCTGATCCGGGTCTTGCGGAGCCTGAACGGTGATTGATGCGTTATCCAATGCTTGAGCCGTTCCTTCGCCAAAGCGTTTATCAATGGCTGCGGCAATATTGCGCGCAGTGGAAAACCCCGGATTACGAAGGGTCATCACAATATTTCCACCATCCGCAAAGCTACCGGGCACTTCCCGTTCAACAATGGCGCCGTCGGGTATACGACCAACTGTAGGTACGTTAACGGTCAGACTACTGCCACTGTTGCCATCTACGCTGATGCCAGAAACCACCACACTGCCTTGAGCCAGAGCGTAGATATTGCCATCCACACCTTTCAGGGGCGTCATCAACAAGGTGCCGCCTTTTAAACTGCCCGCATCACCAATGGACGACACTGTGATATCAATTTTCTGGCCGGGGCGAGAAAAGGATGGAAGGCTGGCGGTGACTGAAACCGCGGCAACATTCTTCAGGTTAGGGTCAATACCTTCCGGAAGCTGAACACCCAACTGCCTCAACATATTGGTTAAAGACTGGGTGGTAAATTTAGTCTGGCGGGTTTTATCACCACTGCCATCCAAACCCACGACAAGACCATAGCCAACTAACTGGTTACTGCGGACACCTTGAATATCCACCAGATCCATCAATCGTGAAGTGCGTTCATTGCCCTGAGCAACACCTGTCACCAAAAACAAACTACCGAGACAGAGACTCAATACATAAGAAAATCGATTCATAACCATCTCAGAGCGGGAACCAGGAACTGTTCAAGAATTTCGTTAACCAGCCCGGTTCGTTGGCATCCGCCAGGAATCCTGTTCCGGAATAGGTAATTCGGGCATTGGCCATACGCTGGGAAGAGACAATGTTCTCAGGGCTGATATCTTCCGGACGCAAAATGCCGGAGATACGAATGTATTCATCGCCCTGATTTAACCGAATCCATTTTTCGCCACTCACCGCCAGCGAACCATTGGGTCGCACTTCCAGAACCGTCACGGTAATACTGCCAGATAGCATGTTCTGCTGAGCACTGGAACCACTACCGGCAAATGAACGACTACCTTCCAATGAATTATTCATGGAATAACCACTGCCAAAAATGGAACCCACAGTGCGGCCAAACAGGGTTGGATCAGAGATCGCTGCACTGCTGTTTTTGCTCATGTCCGTACCCGCACTTTTGCTGGAACGGGTTTCTTCATCCAGTCGAATGGTCAGGATGTCGCCAACCCGATACGCCATGCGATCCTCAAACAGCGAGGTGGCATAACCGGCCTGGTATAAACTGCCATGGTTGTATTGCACTGCCTGCTCCGGCGGCAACTTGGGTGGCTGCCAATCGGTTTCTCCGGGCGTTGGCTTGGGTGGCAGAGAGCTGCAACCCGTGAGCAGTATCACCATGACAATCATTAACATCCTGATCATTGGATACACCTCACTACAGCGTCTGGTTAGCAAATTGCAGCATCTGATCCGCTGCCGCTATCACTTTGGCGTTCATCTCATAGCCACGCTGGGCAGTGATCATGCTGACCATTTCTTCCACCATATTGACGTTGGAAGATTCCAGGGTGAATTGCTGTATGGAACCAGCGCCGTCTTCTCCGGGCACAGATTCTGCAGGCTGACCACTGGCGCCACTTTCTGCGAACAGGTTGTGACCCAAAGCCGTCAAACCGGCTGGATTAACAAAGTTCACCAATGTGATCTGGCCAATTTCTTCTGGCCCGGCATTGCCCGGAATGGTTGCTGTGACAGTGCCGTCTTTACCGATGGCGATACTGGTGGCTTCTGGCGGCACTTCGATGCCCGGCTCCAATAGCTGACCGCTGCTGGTGACAATTTCACCTTCCGCACTCAACTGAAACTGACCGTTACGAGTGAATGCCTGAGTACCGTCGGGCATTTGCACCTGAAAAAAACCTTCGCCTACGATGGCAATATCCAGAGGCGCCGTTGTGGTTTGAAAACCGCCCTGTGTGAACACTTTCTGAGTGCCCGCCACCTGAACACCGGTGCCCAGCTGAATGCCGGTAGGGTATTCAGAATCCTGTGTGTTGTTAGCACCCGGCTGACGCTGAACCTGATAAAACAGATCCTCAAAGACGACACGGTCACGCTTAAAACCAACCGTATTAATGTTGGCCAGGTTGTTTGAGATCGCCGTCATCTGGCGATCTTGCGCAGTGAGGCCAGTCTGGCTGACCCATAAAGCAGAATTCATTGGTTACAAATACTCAAATCAGATACATATCAGCCGCGCAGCAATACATCGCCGGCTGCCGCCATGTCCCGCGAGGTAGACATGACTTTTAATTGCATTTCAAACTGGCGGTTCAGGGACATAAACGACACCATTTCACGGACGCTGTTCACGTTGCTGGCTTCGATAAAACCAGAGGCCAGTCGTACCGTTGGGTCTGCTACCGGTGGAGCGCCATTTTCTGTGCGAAACAGACCATCGGTGCCTTTTATCAGGGGCTGTTCAGCGTTGACCAGCTGCAACTGATCAATCACTGCCATTTCGTTATCCCCTTCCGGCAGAATACTGATGGTGCCATCTTCACCAATAAGCAGTTGCTCATGGGGCGGGATTTCCACAGGACCGTTTTGCCCCATCACCAGATGACCACTGGCATCTGCCAGCATGCCTTCAGCGCTAAGGGTTAAACTGCCGCCACGGCTGTACGCAGGCTCACCACCAATGTCGTTTACTTGCAGAAAGCCCGGCGTTGCTAAAGCAACATCAAGGCTTCTACCAGTCTGCTGCATGGCACCTGCTGCAAAATCACTCCAGACGTCACCGGTCTGAACCATGACCCGGGTAGGCATACCTTCGCCGGGTAGCGCATTGGCCACTGCCTGGGAATAGTCCGCCTTGAAACCACCGGTATTGACGTTGGCCAGATTGTTGGCGTGCTGCTGTTGCGCCTGCATGGTTCGCACGGCACCGCTCATGGCGGTATGAATTGCCTTATCCATTACATGGACTGCATCAGAATCTGGTTCATTTCATCGCCGGCCTGAACCACTTTGGCACTGGCCTGATAGGCGCTTTGAGCGACAACCATATCCACCAGTTCGCGGGTCATATCAACGTTGGAAGCTTCGAGTGCGCCTGCAACCAGTGAGCCAGTGCCAGCACTGCCGGGCTGATCAATCATGGGTTCGCCGGAAGTACTGGTCGCCACCCAACTGGTGCCGCCATTTGGCTGAAGACCGTTGTTATTTGGGAAGGTCGCCAGAGCAATAACACCGAGGAGACGTGTTTCGCCATTGTTGTACATGGCGAATACTGAGCCATCGTCGGCTACTGAGAGATTGGTGTATTGGCCAGCGCCGTAGCCGTCTTGGGAGTTTGTAGAAACAGATGAGTCGTTACCGAACTGCGTCAAATTGCTTAAATCGATATTGAAATCCAGATCGCCTGCAGCGCCGGTATCATACTTCAGATTAATGTCTCCACCGCTCAGCAGTGTGCCATCTTCATCAAACTCCAAAGTCGCAAAACTAGCTGTTTCTGTACCTGAACCATCAGCCTTGGGTACATTGACATCCACATCCACATTATTAACTTGATAATGAACATTCCATTCATTGTCACCAGACTTCACGTAATAAGCCGTAGCAGTATGAGAATTACCCTGCTGGTCATAAACTATCGAAGATGTTGTGAAGTTGTAACTTTCTGGATTAGAGTGATCGAAGTCAATTTCCGGTGCCTTCTCACGAGTATCTAGGTTTGCTTTGATAGTGACGTTGTCGGTTGCTTTTGATGGCAAATCACTGGTATCCGCCTGCAAATCTGACAGAGAACCCGTTACCACGTTTCCGTTATTATCTACCGGAAATCCCTGAAGCTTATGCCCCATATTATTAACAATCAGGCCATTCTTATCAGTTTCAAAATAACCGGCACGGGTATAAACATTCTCTCCGGAAGGGTCTTTCATCACAAAGAAACCTTCACCACTGATCGCCATATCCATGCTGTTTGTGGTGTAGCTGATAGAACCCTGGCTAAACGATTGCTTCACCGCAGCCACATAGACACCGCCACCACTAGCGCCGGTGTACAAATCAGCAAACTGTGAGTCCAGTGACTTGTAACCAACGGTGTTCGAGTTGGCAATATTGTTACTGATGGTGCCCAGATCTTTAGAGGCGGTCTGTAAGCCTGTGATACCGATATTCAGTGCCGACATGGTGTTATTGTTCCTGAGCTAAACGTTGAATCTGGGAAAAAGCCTGCAGAGCCGGCTGTCTGAAGTAAGGGTTGGATGCCATCTCGGGCTGGCTGCCGGAAGCAGCGCCCTGAATTTCCATAATGTACGACAGTGGAACAAGGCCGATACCTTCTGCCTCTATCAGGATTTCCTGACCATTGCCTGGCATTACCACACTGTTGACTGAGGTGCGCTGAACAATGGCCACTTCGGTTTCTTTACCATCAAAAGAGGCGGTTGCTTCCAGTCGGTATTTACCTTCAGGCAGAGGCTCATCCAGATCGCTCAGGTCAAATTCAATCTGACCAGACTTCTGAGCACCCATTGGCAGGGTTGCAACAACATTGTCGTTTTCATCGTAAACATTGATGGTCAACTCATCGGTACTGGCCTGAAGGAGGATTTCACCTTCAACGGTCTGCCCTTCAGACAGATCAGCCACATTGGCCAACACCATGATTTCTTTACCCACCAGCGCAGACGCATAAAGTGCCTGAGATGAATAAATCTGAGCGCCCAAATCACCCACGGCACTTTGCATTTCCGTCATGCCGGTCATCATGGTCAGGTCGGATAGCTGGGTGACCATCTGACTGGTATCCATGGGTGCGGTTGGATCCTGATTATTCATCTGCACCATGAGCATTTGCAGAAAGGCATCAGAATCCAGCCCATTATTTGGGTTGTTTAACTGCGGCGGCGCTGCCTGAGCACCACTGATTCCTGAAACAGACATGTTCAATATTCCTGTTATTGACCGAGACTCAGCAGGCGTTCCTGCATTTGTCGGGCGCTGTTCATGACTTCAATGTTGCTCTGGTAGTTACGGGAGGCAGACATCATGTCTGCCATCTCTTCCACCACGTTGACATTGGGATAAAACACATTGCCATCTGCATCTGCCATGGGATGATACGGCTGATGACGTGCAACAGCAGGGGCCTCACTTTCCAGAATTTCAGTGACAGACACTGAATAGCCGGAAGCCGGTTCGTCATTTACCTGATTCAGCACCGCAGAAAACTGTGGCTTTCGGGCTTTGTAAGCTTCTTCAGCAGAAGCAGCCGGAGTTTCGGCATTGGCCAGATTACTGGCCACGGTATTCAATCGCAGGGACTGGGCAGTCATGGCCGACCCGGCGATATCAAAAATTCGGTTTAGAGACACAGAGAAAATCCTGAATTACTTAAAAGACTATTGCCCATTAATGGCTCGTTCGAGGCCACGGACTTTCATATTGAGAAAGGTGAAACTGGTTTCATATTCCATGCGGTTGCGGGCAAACGCTGCCTGTTCCTGACCCAGCTCAACGGTGTTGCCGTTATGAGATGGCTGCAGCGGTGTGCGTTCATACACAGCAGGTTCTTTCGGGCTGATGTCATCCAGAGACAAATGATTTTCTCGGGTGCGCGTAAGGGACAGCTGGTTTTGCTGCTGTTGAAATACTTGCTTAAAATCCAGATCCTGCGCTTTGTATCCCGGTGTATCGATATTGGCGATATTGCCCGAGATAACTTCTGCACGCTGACCTCTCAGCTGCAACCCCTGCTCGTGAACTCCAAGAGTCTTGTCAAAATTGACACCCATTAACTACTGCCTGCTGTCGTTTGATTTACATTTTCAAACCCGGTTAAAGCAATAGGCGTGCCAAAAAATAAACTTATTATCAATTATGTGAATTAGCGCAAATCACTCATACATTTCAATGGCCTATCGTGAAATACTCGAAAGCCTGTTTTGTAAGTCAGAGTGTTTATCAATGAAGGCGGAAATTCTTTTCCGCATGGAAGCGGTGACATCAGCAATTTCAAGCGCTATACGGCAACTAATACAGGCCTGCACCTCGAGGAAAGCATTTTCCGCCTTCCTTATCATTGCAGTGTCCGGAGCGCTTCAGGCCGAGACGTTTGAACATCAGGTAATCAGTGCTGGAGAACAGTTTCTCCATGCCAAGGCTGCCCGCATAAAAAAAACGCTGGCCGCCACGGGATACGAAACATCGGTAATACCACCGTCGACACGCTTGAGCATGCCAGCCTGCTCATCAACACCGGTGATTGAAGACTTCAGTCGTAGTGATATAGGAGACCAACGCCTTAAAGTTAAATGTCTTTCTGGCAAACACTGGAGTGTTTTTCTGCGGGGGAATATTGCGATGTATAAACCGGTTCTGACTGCGAACCGATTACTTGAAAGAGGTGAAGCCATACCCTCATCAGCGGTTTCATTAAAACGACAGAACCTGGCTGAACTCAGGAAAGGGTATTTATCCAGCAAACAGGCCCTGGCTTATCGAGTCACCCGTGTCCGGATAAAGACCGGCACACCGATAGCGCCCGATATGCTGACTTCAGAGCAATTGATTTCCAGAGGGGATAGAGTTGTGATCAAGACGGGTGACGGCACTGTGAATATCAGTGTCGCCGGTGAAGCAATGGAGGGCGGAGGGATAAATGACCAGATCCGGGTACGGAACCTTAACAGCCAAAAGATGGTCTACGGTATCGTGACCGGGCGGGGAGAAATCACCATCAAATGAGAAAAAGCAGCCGTAAATTTAATTTTTTCCCATTAGTGACGATTACGGTTTGCCTGCAAATGCTGTGTGAAGAAAATTGTTGAGTGGTGGATGTAATGAGTACAAGCAAAATTGGTGGCAATGATCTGTCACTGTTGATATCAGAGCCTCGTCGGTTTGCTGACAAAAAAGATCAAGCAAGTGTGGGTTCAACCAATGCGAAACCATCGTCATCCTTAGTGGAACAAGCCACCGAGAAGGCGATGACGACACCTGACGTTGATACCGCAAAGGTGGAAAGCATTCGCCGCGCTATTTCCAATGGTGAGTTGAAGATTGATGCAGAACAACTGGCACAGAAAATGCTGGAGTTTGAAGACGCTATTTTTGGCGCAGAGACTGAGTAAACACTTGCATGGCCACCATCCCTGAAATCCTGACGACAGACCTGAGCCTTTTGAAACAGTTGAAAGCACTGTTTCTTCATCAGCAGGCCTGTATCGCCAGCCGAAACACTGATGCTCTGCAGAAAAGCAATGAGCAGATGGATGAGATTGGAGCGGCTACGGAACAAAACAATCACCATAAAGCGCAATACCTTCAGGAAAATCGCATTCACCTTGCTGCAGGCACATCATGGGAAAGTGCGGTCAAAAGTCGAATTAATGCATGGCCTGTGAACCATTCGAAACAAGCGCTGGATATGCTGGCGGAGATCAGCGCACTGGCAAAAGAATGTCAGGCGCTCAGCAGAGATAATCAAAAGACAGTCGTCTTGCAAATGACACTGACTGGCAAAGCCCTTAATCGTTTACGCGGGCCGTCTGTGGATAACGGCAGTTCTTATTTTGCGGATGGTTCTCAGAATATGACCAGTGATTCTATGTCGCTTGCTATTGCTTAATATTTTATACGCTCCTCGTTCCCATGCTCTGAAGTTGTCGCGAAAGGGTGAAAAGGGCTAAATATTCTAATATCGTCGTTCCCGCGTAGGCGGGAACCTACCACGAACAGTGGATCTCCGCCTGCGCGGAGATGACGACTAAGTGTTTTATCCTTATCAATATACCTTTTGCGACAACCTCGCTCCGCATGGGAACGAGGTTTCTGGAGTTTTTCGGCAGCCTTGGAGCTGGGGACGAAGTGTCGTATGTCGTCGTTACTACGCAAACTCATCTTGCCTGAGGGCAAATCCGGCAGATAATTCATCCAACACTTTCTGCTCGCTACGCTGGTATTGCTTGATCAGCGCTTCCTTCTTTTTTTGCAGTAATTTATCAGCCGTTTTTAGTTTCTTCTGCTGTTCTACCAACAACGCTTCACGACGACGGTATTGCGATTGCTCCACCGCCAATTGCTGACGTTGATGTCGAATAACATGATCTAACTGGCGACTGAACTGCCAATTAGCCTGCAGCTCCAGAGTAGTGATCTGACGACCTTGTTGGTGATAAAGATTCTGCTGAAAACTGTCCAGACGCAGTAGACGATCCTGCTCTTCTTCCAGCTTTTGTCGTGCTTGCACTGAGGCGCGCTTCTCTTCTTCAAAAGCCGACTGCTGAAGTTCTCGCCAATGGGTTAAGCCATCTTTTCGTTGCGTCATGTTTTGCTTTTCCAGACAGAGGAGAGCGATGCCAGCGATGATTCAAAATCAGCACTCTCGCTGATTTCCTGCTGTAACAACCCGGTCATAACCGGCAATAGCCGTATCGCTTCATCCAGCTGTGGATCTGAACCGGCCTTGTAAGCACCAAGGGTGAGCAGATCTCGATTGTGCCGGTATAAGGACCAACCACGACGGAAACGCTGCGCTTCACGGATATGTTCCACAGATGCTATCTGCGGCATAACCCGGCTGGCAGAAGCCTCAATATCAATGGCGGGATAATGCCCGAATTCTGCCAGCTCCCGGGAAAGTACAATATGACCATCCAGAATTGCACGAGCAGCGTCAGCTATTGGGTCCTGCTGATCATCCCCTTCTGATAACACGGTATAAAATGCTGTGACCGAGCCACCGCCGGTTCTGCCATTACCAGCACGCTCCACCAGACGGGGAATCATGCCAAAAACAGACGGCGGATAACCTCGTGTAGCCGGCGGTTCACCAATGGCCAGAGCAACTTCCCGCTGCGCCTGGGCATAACGCGTCAGAGAGTCCATCAATAACAAGACATCCTGTCCCTGATCACGAAAGTATTCAGCGATACGATGGCACAGGTTCGAGGCTTTAAGCCGCATCAGCGGTGGATCATCAGCAGGGGAAACCACAACCACTGCACGACGAAGACCTTCTTCACCAAGAATATGCTCGATAAATTCCCGGACTTCCCGTCCACGCTCGCCTACCAGACCCACCACAATAATATCGGCCTTGGTAAATTTCGTCATCATCCCCAACAACACACTCTTACCAACACCACTGCCGGCAAACAAACCAAGGCGCTGGCCTTTGCCCACAGACAACATGGAGTTTATGGCTCGAACGCCAACATCCAGAGGCTCTGTGACCGGGTGGCGTTGTAATGGGTTGATGGTTTCTCCATCAAAGGGAATGTACTCATTGGTGAGCAATGGCCCTTTGTTATCCAACGGCGTACAGACCGCATCAATCACCCTGCCCAGCAGGGATGGACCAACAGGAATACCATTGTCGTCATTTAAAGGGATTATTCGATCACCAGGGCGAAGGCCTGAGGCTTTACCGACAGCCATTAGGTAGATGCGATCCCGATCAAAGCCCACCACTTCTGCTTCTATACGACGATTACCAGTCGTTTCAATCTGACAGCGCTGACCTGTTCTCAGGTCACAGCCACTGGCTTCCAGTTTCAGCCCGGCAACCCGTTGCAAACGACCATAGGTCGCCATGGTGTTCAAACCAGTCACCGCCTGTTTAGCCAGTTCGCAGCGCTGGATCAGGCTAGTCATTTATTGTCTGCCCAGCGGAAATCGATCCGCTTTCAGAAACTGCGAAACAGAGTTTATATAACCTTCCATTCGCAAACCCACACTGGCATCCACTTCGGACTGATCACAGAAAACACGGCAGCCGCCTTTTTCTTGCGCGTCATCCGCAATCACTTCTACTGAGATCTCTTGCCCGAGATTAAGATCCTGAAGTTTGTCAGTATCATCAGGGTTCACATGAATACGTAACTGCTTCGATGTCCTTGGTAACAGGGCAATCGCACCGTTGACCACACGTTGTATCGCTTCTGGCTGCAGCATCAACTCCGCCTGCACCATTTCTTTAGTAATGCTGCTCACCAGCTGAACCACAGCATCCGTCAGTTCGTGATCCTGCGTTTCGCCATAGATCTGAAGCTGTGAAACAACCTGTTTCAGCAAAGCATGCTGCTGTTGCAGTTCAACCTCATGATTTTTTAATGCTTGCGCTCTACCTTCCTCAACACCTTGGGCAAAGCCTTGTTCGTGTTCTTTTTTTTGTTCCTCAACCTGTGCTTCCTGCTCACTCCTAAGCGCTTCCTGTCCTGCCTGAAACCCATTTTCATAGGCTTTATCGCAGGCAGCTAATAGGGCAGCTTCTGTAATTTCCGGCTCTTGGGGAGACTCTTCAATGGCATCGAGACTTTGATCTTCATGCTTTGGCTCGTCATACTCAAGCTCAACAGGTTCATTGCTCTCGGCAACGTCAGCTGATGTTTCTGGCAGCTCAATAAAAGGCCGAATCGACGATGCAGCGACTTTAGCCATCGACATATCCACCAAAGGCACTAACAGCTCAGACTCAAATCGGCTCGCTAAAACCGGGAACATAAGCTCCTGTGATGGTCTCTTGTCGTCCATCAGTTAACCAGTTCCTCAGAGGCCATTGATATTTCGATAAGCCCATCAGATTCCAGTTTCCTGGTAGTGTTGAGCATTTCACGACGCGCCTGCTGGACTCGACTCATTTTCACTTGCCCGGCGGTTTCCATCTCATCCCGCACATAGCTGGAACCACGCTGAGTCATGCAGCCAAATACCTTGTTTGTGTCGTCTTCTGACAAACCTTTCAGCGCCAGTGCAAGTACATCTTGTGGGGTATTCTCGATCACCAGACGCAACTGTTTTTCATCAAGCTGTAACAAATGTTTAAAGGTAAAGCGAAGGGATGCCACCAGCTCGGCCACCGCTTCGTTGCTTTCCCGCAGGTGCTCCATCATCAGCTCGCCGGCACTGTCTTCTACATGGTTAAGAATCTCTGCCAGCTGTCCGGTTCCATCAATGGAATGAGGACGGCTACGATCATCGTCGATACTTTCCAATAGCGCACAAATAGCATCAATACTGGCCGGAGGAACTTTATCCAGTGAACCAAGACGACTAACAACGTCTAATTGCTGCTGCTGTGGTAATAGTGACAGCACTTCAGCTCCGCGCTCCGGCTCCATACAGGTCAGTAGAACCGCCTGCAATTGAGGAGGTTCATCGCGCATGGCCTCCACCAGAACATCCGCTTCGAGCCAGACCAGTCGTTCAAGAATCGGACTGAGCTCATCAGACATCATGGACTCCATCAGACTTCCGGCTTTTTTATCACCAACAACCGTGCGAAGCGTACGCTGAACGTAATCACGGTCGGTGATTAACGGCAGCTGTTCACTTTCCCGCAACGCCTTGTTACTGACGTATTCCAGCTCCTGCAGCGTAATGTCGTTTAACTGTGTCATCGCGCGGGTGAGGCGATAGACTTCAGAAGAGGCCATTTTTTTTAGAACCTCTGCCGCCGCCTCTTCTCCCAGACCAAGCAGTAGAATGGCAGCCATTTCCAACTGAGTTCGCTGGCTTTCAATCCCGTTAAGATCGTTGCCGGGTTGCATTGCTAGTTCCATGATTTACTCCGGCTTAATCCACTGTTTCAGAACATGAGCAATCAACTCTGGTCGCTCGGTGGCCATTATTCGTGCCTGTTCCAGAGTCTGCTGAGGCGTGTTTGGCGTGACCAATACGCCTTCCGGCGTCAGAAGATCAACGGGGGATAGCTCGACTGGTGCTTGAATTTGTGTGATTGGCCTTCTGCGGAGTATAAAGACTCGAAGCAGCAGACCCAGACAAATCGCCACCAAAACAATAGCCAGCATGGCCATCACGTTGGCAGCGGATTGCCCGGTGTATTCCTGCAGGGTATTTTCCCACTGACTCTGGCCGGACTGGGCAATCATGGATTGCAGGAATGGCAGGCTATGAAGACTCATCACATCGCCACGCGCCTCATCAAAACCCACCGCTTCTCTTGCCAGGGAGTTCATAAGGGCCAACTGCTCTGGTGGAAACTCTGTGTTACTGACCGATGGAAGACTATTAATAACAATGGCAACGCTCAGCTTGCGAATCTGCCCTGTGGCTTCTCGAATGTTGCTGACCGTTCTACCCAGCTCAAAGTTACGAACCGATTGGGATTTTTGCCGTTGCTGACTGTCAGCCCCTGGCACAACAGCCGCAGGTTGACCGGCAGTGGTCGTATTTTCTGTACTATTGTCTGCCTCAGAAGAAATGCTTTCGCTACGAACCACAGCGCTTTCAGGATCAAAACCTTCACTGGTTTTTTCCACAACGCTGTAATCAACATCTGCTGTGACCTGAACCCGTATATTGCCACTGCCCACCACCGGTTCCAGCAAATTGAGAATGCGCTCAATATATTGCCTTTCCATTTGTCGTGTATGGGTGATCTGGCGATTTGACAGGTTCAGTTCATCAGGCTGACCGGTGAGCAATGTGCCGTACTGATCCAGTACATTTACATTTTCTGGCTGCAGTTCAGAGCGACTACCAGCGACCAGATGAATAACGGCGTTCACCTGTCGTGAATCCAGCTGCATGCCAGGCTTAAGATCCAAGACGACAGATGCAGTGGCCTGTGACTGACCCCGCATAAACGCACTGCGCTCTGGAATAGAGATGTGAACCCGGGCATTCCGCACTGCATTCAGTGTCATGATCGTTTTAGACAGCTCACCTTCCATGCCCTGGTTATAGCGCGTTTTCTCAACAAACTGACTGCGCCCGAGAGCACTGCCACTTTCCAGCAATTCCATACCCGCGGGCAATTTTGGTGTAATACCGGCAACGGCCATTTGCATACGAGCACTGGCAATACTGTGGTCTGGCACCAATATCTGGCCAGAATTGGGGTCAAGGCGATAAGGAATAGCCTGACCATCCAAAACACCAACGACACCCGCCGTATCAAACTGTTCCTGACCACCGAACAATGGACGCCAGTTGTCGTCACCCTGCCAAAACCAGAGTGTTCCCAGAACCGCCACGAGGGCAGCAAAGCCAATACCGGCAAACAGCAGCATCTGCCCCGTCGGCAACCGATTGGTGATGGATTCAGGCAAAGAAGCGCGTAAGTTACGCGCTTTAGCCGTGAGTGTTTCCAGCAGCGGGCGGCTGGATGCCGTTGTCTGAAGCGTTTCCTGAGTCTGGGCTTGTGTCACGTTACCAACTCACCCCTTAAACCGGCATATTGAAAACAGTTTCATAAGCGGATACCACCCGGTTACGAACCTGCATCATTGTTTGAAAACTTAAACTGGATTTCTGACTGAGAATCATGGCGCCGGCTACATCGTCGCTGGCTCCGATTTCGACAGCATGACGCGCTTTGTCCGCTACCTCTTGACGATGATTGACCTGCTCGACGGCCAGTTCAAACAGATCAGAAAATGCTACCCGGTCAGTGTCTGGTAATTCACCAGAGGCACCTGCCAGTATTTGTGGTTGCACCGTATCAACCGATGCTGCGGACAATGAACCTGAATTTGGCATTTCGACCAGAGGCGTTATGTTCATGGGTATTCCTGTCTATCTCTGCCCGGTCTCAGGCGTAAATCAAATGTCGGTTGTCAGCATCAAAGCGATAAGCAGAAAATCTGCCTGACGCTTTCTCATTAGACGATAAATGTTCTGTATTGATGCCCATTTCGCGCAGGCGAGCCAGTTTGTAGCGGAGCATGCGGGTCGATATACCAAGGGCTTCTGCCGTTTTTCCGCGATGCCCCTGATGTTCATGAAGACATCGAACGATATGCTGAAGCTCTGCTTTTTTGCGTCCGGGCTGTGGCAACTGCTCAATTTCCCGGGAAATTTCAGTTTGAGCGTTTTTGACCGGAATCGCTTCAGTCTGCAAAACCTCTAAAACCTCTTTAGGTGCAAGCGGTGCAGATACTGATTCCAACATCAGATCATCAGGACGTATAACAAGATGACTGGACATCACTACTGCACGTTGCAATACATTATCCAGCTCGCGAACATTGCCAGGCCATTGATGATTCTGAAGGCATAGTTCAGCCTCCGGTGACAAAACCGGTGGCTGTAATTTTTCCTGAAGCGCCGAACGTTTCAACAACGCATTCGCCAGTGGAAGAATATCTTCCCGACGCTCTCTCAATGGCGCCCAATGAATGGGGAACACATTCAAACGGTAATACAAATCTTCACGAAAGGTGCCGTTTACTACCTGCTGACGAAGATCCTGATTGGTTGCTGCCACAACACGAACATTGAGTTTAATCGGTGCATTACCGCCAAGGCGGTCAACTTCACGCTCCTGCAGCACACGCAGTAATTTTGCCTGTTGAGCCAACGGCATTTCTGCGACTTCATCCAGAAACAGTGTGCCGCCGTTGGCTTGTTCAAATTTACCTTCCCTGCGACTGGTTGCCCCCGTAAACGCGCCTTTTTCATGGCCAAACAAGATCGACTCCAGCATGCTCTCAGGTAACGCTGCACAATTCACGGCAACAAAAGGGCCTTTAGCACGGGAGGAATTATCATGAATAAAACGGGACAGTACTTCTTTGCCCGTGCCACTCTCACCGGTAATCAACACGGTTGCCGGTGAGGCGGCCACTTTACGAGCCAGCTGCACGGTTTGCAGGCTGGAAGGAGAGGCTGCAATAATCGTACTTTGATGCTCTGAATGGCTAACCGCAGATCCAATTGATTTCAATAACGCCGCTTCATTCAACGGCTTGGAGAGAAAATCAACAGCGCCCATCTTGATAGCATTGATGGCTTTTGCTAAATCGTTGTGCGCACTGATCAGCAGAACCGGCAATCCTGGCTGTAAAATAGATAGCCTTTGATGAAGCTCGTAACCATCACCAGACGATTGTCTTTTTTCCGCGCCAGTGGAAAGATCTGCATCAATAATCACCAGACTGTACAAACACTCTGAGACGACACATTGCGCCTGCTCAATACAGGAAGCATGGTCGACCTGAAACCCCTGGCTGTTAAGCAGGTCACTCAGGTAACTGGTCGTCAGTGGATCACTATCCACTACAAGGATTCGATGCATTTGCCGGTACGTTCTCTCTTTTGAAGCGGAATTATTTTTCCAGTTTGGCATCTTTGACCGCGGTGTCGGTATCAGGTCTAACCGTCTCGTTATCTGTGTTAAGCCGCACATCAACACGTCTGTTGCTGCGCTGACTTGCATCCGGGTAGCGTTCACCGTGATGACGCACAGCCTTTATCAACGTTTTATCGATACCAGCACTAATCAAGTAAGTTTCTACGGCTTTCGCGCGGTATCTGGATAAATCCAGATTTCTCAGTTGAGGGCCACTGCTGTCTGAGTAACCATCAATAGTGATGCTGGTGATAGCCTTTGGATCATATTCCTGATAACGGCGAATAAGATCGAGCTCTGGGCTGGAATCATTGAGTACTGAGCCACCTGAATCGAAGAACACTGACGTTTTTTTGATTTTTTCAAAACGAACTGGCGGCAGTTTTTTCCGGCAGGCTGAGAAATCGTTGTAAGGCACCTGGAAGTCTACAGATGACATGGCAATGGAGAGCTCTTTCCCTTCTGTCGATTTTAGATTTATTCTCCCCCAATACCCCTGAAACAGCTTATCTGCCAATTGACTGATATTTTGGCGGAACAACACTGTTCCATTTTCCTGGAAGGAGCCATTAGAAAGCCGTGTCGCCGCTGTGTATTCATGCCATGGCGCAGCCTCCAGAAGGAGGACTGAACTTCTTTGAGCGGCTGTTGTTAAAGGAGCATCAAGAACAAGCTGCAACTCGCTCTGATCTCTGCTTTGCAGATACAATTCACCCTTAGTGTAACTGTTCAATATTAAACGACAGTCAGTATCTTTACTGGACGCAGACCAACGCCCGCTATGCAGTCGCTTTTCTGGATATTGAACTTGCCAGCTTGTTGCTTTGGATGGTGCTACAGTCTCGGCATCAGCCAATGAGGAAATGGCCAAGACTGAAACAAGCATCAAGAAACGGACTGCATAGGCTTTTGATAGCTTTATTACATGACCATTCTGCTGCTGACTGCATATACATAACAGTGTCGCTATCATTTTGGTGCTTACTTTAGATTTTCAGAAATCGGAAATCCGAGTCAAACACCAATCGAGATTACTAACCACACTATTGGTATGACGTATGTTTACGGATTCGCAAATGAAGTAATTTTGTCCTGCTTCGCGAAATCGTCTGGACGCACTAAATTCGCTATTTTCATTACTCGGTATCAATATAATTCGAATAATGAGTAACGCGTCACAAATCTATTTCAAATTTAAGTAAAGATAAACACTTGTTGTTTAGGTTTTGTACGCAGCAGTGTGCGTACTTGCACTTATTATCAAAAATCTCTATTCGTTTTCTAATGCGCAAAATTTCTCAGACTGGCCTACCGCTTTTCTAGAATCCAACAGCTTCAGTATTTATAACACCACCAAGATGCTTGTCTGACTATGGTCGTTTGTTGCCATATTTATTTTGTCTTGAATGGCTAATGAGGAGTAGTTCGTAAAAATGAGACCTTTTGATCTGATTCAAGGTAGAAACAACGCTGCATCACAATCAGAGTCACTGACAGGTCTGTTTGAATCCATGGGAAGCAAATGTACTGAAGCACTTGCTAGCACTATCAAAAAAGAATGGGGTGAAGCAATTTGTCTCGAACAACGACCACCCTCGGAAGAAACACTAGAACAACCCGTTATAGCGGATGATCAATTCATCACTCATCATTTCACGGTGGCAGAACATGCCCAGGCACGACTATTTATTCACCGGCTAATACCCACCATACTGGTGGATATCGCCTGCGGTGGTAACGGTGAGGTGTCAATAGCCAGGCCATCTTTAACCATTAGTGAAAAACACCTTCTCGGTAAACTGGTCAGATTTATCACTGCGCAGCTTCAGCGTTCATTGGAAGAAGTGACTGAGAATAGCGGGCTTGAATTTCTAGCCCTGTCCGGTAATGAAGCCATCAGCAAAAGTGAACAAGAACCAATCGAGCTTTTTCATACCCTGACGCTATCGATTGGAACGAATACCGTCGACATTCATTTTGTGATGTCCAGGGAAAGCTTCGCTCTGCTACAAGAAGACGATACGGATCATTTCGTTTCCTCTGTTGACCCTGAAGAATTGAATACTGCACTTCATACCGTGCCCGTGTCACTCACGGCAACGCTCTGTGAATACACAACCCGACTGCGAAATATACAACAGTTAAAGCCTGGTGATTTTATTCCCATCCGAATGAGCTCAGTGGCCAATATTCACAGCGCAGGGCGTCATTTATTCAACGCTCAGGTGGTGAAAATGAACGACCAGCTTTGTCTGCAAGTGATGGGCTGCAACGATCGCGCTTCTAACTTTACTACCGAACTCTAAATTCCAGGTTAATTCTATATGTCTGATGTACTTATGGATCAGTTAACGACTGACTCTGACGCTACTCTACAGAGTGAGCATGATGCCGCCCTGCCTTTGGACAATGACGCCAATAACACCACCGATCTGTCCATCATTCTTGATATTCCGGTCACCGTTTCTCTGGAAGTGGGGCAAGCCGAGTTATCGATTAATGAACTGCTGGCTCTTAAGCAGGACTCGGTGATTGAGCTTGACCGTAAAGTCGGCGAAGCACTGGACGTACGAGTGAATGGGCGACTTATTGCCCAGGGCGAAGTGGTTGAAGTGAATGGCCAATACGGCATACGACTGAGTCACGTAGTCAAACAGCCAGCCGATGCGGCGTTCAAACTAAATTGAAAATACGACCATTACTGTTAGCTCTACCGCTGCCCTTCTCACTGCCAGTGTATGCCAGTGAGAAGAGCGGCAATCTCGATACTTTGAGTTGGGCCATACAAACCGGTGCCATGCTGATGTTTGTGCTTGGTCTGTTTCTAGCGTTGGCATTTTTAATGAAACGCATGCGTGGATATTCCGTTGCCGGCAGTCGTATGAAATTACTGGAAACATTGCCTCTTGCCCGTGGCGAGAAACTTTGCCGGGTGCAGGTGGGTGATCAGGTAATGATTATTGGCGTTACCGCCGGTGGCATCACACGTTTAGGTGAGCATTCGGTGGAGCCAGAAGAACAGACGGTTCAAAACAACAGCGCATTCGCACACCTGTTAAAAAGTTGTACTGCCATTAAAACCAGCGGTAGCAAGGTGGCGGAACAGTGAAACTCAGTCTCCTTAAAAAGAAAATTCTGCCAATCAGTTTTCTGGGTATGCTTTTGTTTGCTCCGGCGGCTCTGGGTAATATCCCACTTTTCCAGATGACTCAGGCATCCGGTGGCCAAGAGTACAGCGCTAGTCTGCAGATTCTGTTACTGCTGACGTCTCTGTCTTTTCTGCCAGCCGTGTTGCTCGTAATGACCAGCTTCACCCGGATTATCATCGTGCTTTCCCTGTTGAGGCAGGCACTGGGTGTTCAGCAAATACCACCGAACCCTGTGCTGGTCGGGCTTGCGCTGTTTCTGACCCTGTTTATCATGCAGCCGGTGCTGGATCAGGTGTATGTCCAGGCAGTTGAACCTTACATGCAAGAGGAAATGACGCTTAAAGAGGCTGCATCTGTTGCCAGTGTTCCCGTGCGCGGATTTATGTTGCGACAAACCAGAGAATCCGACCTTGTTCGTATGCTGGAAATTTCCGGAAATCCAACTCAGCTCAGTGCTGATGAGATTCCGTTCAGCGTATTAATTCCGTCGTTTATTTTGAGTGAACTGAAAACGGCGTTTCAAATTGGCTTTATGCTGTTCATACCCTTCCTTGTGATCGATATGGTGGTCGCCAGTGTGTTGATGGCCATGGGTATGATGATGTTATCGCCGCTGGTGATTTCGTTGCCCTTTAAGTTAATGCTGTTTGTGCTTGCGGATGGCTGGGGCATGACCGTCGGCACACTTGCCGCCAGTTTCGGGTAATCAGATGACTCCAGAAGTTGTAATCGATCTGTTTCGTCAGGCTCATATGCTGGTTGTCATTATGGTTTCGGTCATTATTGGCCCAGGGCTGGTACTGGGTTTAATTGTTGCGCTGTTTCAGGCAACGACCCAGATCAATGAACAGACCCTCAGCTTTCTTCCCAAACTGATAGTCACTCTGTTAACCCTGAGCGTGGCAGGACACTGGTTACTGCAGCAAATGCTGGCACTGTTTGAACAGTTGTTTCTGGATATTCCCGGGTTGATTGGCTGATATGGTCACAACCGCTGAACTCACAGCATGGATTGGTCAGATTATCTGGCCTGCCTGTCGTATTGCTGCCGCACTCTGGTTGATGCCTATCTTTGGTCGCAACAATTTGACGCGCCATGTACGACTTGTGTTGTGCATAAGTTTATCGGTGCTGGTTGCGCCGTTGTTGCCACCTTTGCCTGTCGTTGAACCCATGTCGATTCAAGCCATTCTGCTGATTGCCCAACAGGCACTCATTGGGCTTGCCATGGGATTTATTATTTTACTCTGGCAGGCGGTGTTTGCTTTTACTGGTCAGGTGCTTTCCATGCAGATGGGTTTAGCCATGGCCGTTATGAACGACCCAACCAATGGCCCGGGCACACCCATTATTGGTAAGTGGCTGCAGACCATGGCCTTGCTGGTTTTTCTGGTGATGGATGGCCATATGGTCATCGTTCAGGTGCTGGTTGAAAGCTTCCGCACTTTGCCTATCGGTGTCACTCCCGACAACACACAATTTATGCAGCTGGTGATGCGCGGTGGCTGGTTATTCAGCAGTGGTCTTTTAGTAGCCTTGCCCGCGGTCATCAGCATGTTGCTGGTGAATATGGCCTTTGGCGTTATGAATCGAGCTGCAGCACAGTTAAATATTTTTGCCTTGGGTTTTCCCATGACGTTGTTGCTGGGCCTGTTCACCATGCTGTTTACTCTGGACAGTATGTCCAGCGTGTTTGTGGATCTCAGTGATCAATCACTACTGTATTTACGACAGTGGACGGTCAACTGAGATGACAGACAGTACACAGGAACGCACGGAACAACCCAGCGAGAAACGCCGCCGGGAAAGCCGGGAAAAAGGCCAGATTCCCCGCTCTAAAGAACTGGTCACCGGCCTGACGTTATTGTCTGGCTCTGCCGTGCTCTATCTGATGGCGGGCACCATGGTAGAAACCATGGAGGGAATCCTCCGGTTGAATCTGGCCCTGAGTCGGGAAACGGTGTTTGCTGAAAAGCAGATGGGCATACATTTGCACAGCTCATTGAGAACGGCATTTACCAGCCTGTCGCCATTTTTTATCACGCTGGTTTTGACGGTTCTGATAGGTTCGGTTGCTTTGGGTGGATGGGTGATGAGCCCGAGCTTAATGAGCCCGAAATTCTCTCGAATTAACCCCGCTCAGTGGTTTGGCAAAGTCTTTTCCCTGGCGTCGTTAATGGAACTTCTGAAGTCCATCTTGAAAGTCGGGCTGGTCATCGGTTGCCTGCTTTGGTTGCTGTACGACTATTATCCGTTATTACTCAGCCTGTCTCGTGTGCCATTACCGGTCGCATTCAGCCAGGGTCTTCAGGTTCTGGCGATTGCCATGATTGCTTACGCAGCTACCCTTGGCATTATTGCCCTGATTGATGCCCCGTGGCAGCTGTTTCAACACAACAAGAAAATCATGATGACCAAAGAAGAGGTCAAAGAAGAATTTAAGAATCAGGACGGTAAACCGGAAGTAAAAGCCCGGGTTCGACAGCTGCAGAGGGAAGCAGCAAATCGTCGCATGATGCAAAAAGTACCTGAAGCCGATGTCATCATCACCAACCCGACTCACTACGCCATTGCCCTGCGTTATGCCCCGGAGAAAGCAGGTGCCCCATTTGTGATTGCCAAAGGCACCGATGAAACCGCGCTGAAAATCCGCGAAATTGCGGCAGAACATAAAGTTGCCGTGATTGAAGCGGCATTACTTGCTCGAGCCATTTTTTACACGACAAAGATCGATCAGGAAATTCCAGGGGATCTTTACATGGCTGTTGCCCAGATTCTGGCTTATGTACAACAGCTGAAGTATTACCGACAGGGTGATGAAATGGCACCTCCCGTGATGCCGACACTGAACATTCCTGACGGTTACGAATCCAAATACCAGGCCCCTGAGACATTATGATGTTGGAACTCTCATGACCCCCACGACCTTTCGACAACACCTGCAGACCTCGCAAAATTATCTGGGCGTGCCACTGCTGTTGCTGGCGCTGCTGGCCATGGTCACTTTGCAGATTCCACCCCTGCTGCTGGATATGCTGTTTACCTTTAACATCGCATTGTCGCTTGTGGTGCTGCTGGTGTCTGTGTATACCTTGCGCCCACTGGACTTCCGGGTATTCCCCACCATTCTGTTGATTGCTACGTTGATGCGACTGGCGCTGAACGTTGCCTCGACTCGAGTGGTTCTGCTGTATGGGCATAACGGCGGTGATGCAGCCGGTAAGGTTATTGAAGCGTTTGGTAACGTGGTGATTGGCGGCAATTATGTGGTGGGTATTGTCGTCTTTATCATCCTGATGGTAATTAACTTTTCGGTAGTAACCAAAGGTGGTGGTCGTATATCAGAAGTCACCGCTCGATTTACCCTAGATGCCATGCCCGGTAAACAGATGGCCATCGACGCGGATTTGAATGCCGGCCTGATTAATCAGGAAGAAGCCCGAACCCGTCGAGAAGAAGTACGACAGGAAGCCGACTTCTACGGAGCAATGGACGGTGCCAGTAAATTTGTTCGTGGTGATGCGGTTGCCGGCCTGATGATTCTGGCCATCAACATTATCGGGGGTGTCATCATCGGTCTCATGCAACATGGAATGAGCTTTGCCGACGCTTTTGAGACTTATGCACTGCTGACTATTGGTGATGGTCTGGTGGCACAAATTCCCTCGCTTATTTTATCCACAACCGCCGCTATGATGGTGACCCGGGTTTCCGATTCGGAAGAGATGGGTAAGCAGCTATCTCGTCAGATGTTCACGTCACCGAAAGCGTTGAGTGTTTCTGCTGCCATCTTGATTATTATGGGCCTGGTGCCGGGTATGCCGCACCTGGCGTTTCTTAGCTTTGGTTCTCTTGCTGCATTTATTGCCTGGAAAATGCATACACGTCAGTTGACTGAAAAGACCACCAGCCGGGATAAAAAAGATATCGCTGAAAATATTACAGCGCCTCAGCAAGCCGAAGCACGAGAGCTTTCCTGGGATGATGTACCTCAGGTTGATCTACTTGGGCTGGAAATTGGCTACAAACTCATCGCCCTTGTGGATAAAAAACGTAACGGTGAACTACTGGATAGAATCAAGGGTGTGCGTAAAGCACTGTCCAGTAAAATTGGCTTTCTAATTCCCAGTGTCCATGTGCGTGACAACATCCGTCTGCCAGCAACGGTTTATCGAATCAGCCTGATGGGTATTGCCATCAGCGAAGGTGAGTTGGAACCAGATCGCCTACTGGCACTGAATCCGGGACAGGTTTTTGGTGAGGTTGAAGGTACAAAAACGACAGATCCTGCCTATGGGATGGATGCGGTGTGGATAACCAAAGAGCAACGAGAAACAGCAATTGCTCTGGGTTACACCGTGGTTGACCCTGCCACCGTTCTGGCGACTCATCTCAGTAAAATTCTGGATGAGCACACCCACGAACTACTGGGCTTTGAAGAAACCCAGAAGCTTGTGGATAAGCTGGCTACTCTGTCACCAAAACTGGCAGAAGAACTGGTGCCGGGCAAACTGACCATCAGCACTCTGAGAACGGTTTTCCAACAGTTGTTGATCGATAAAGTACCACTGACGGATTTACGAACCATTGGTGGTGCATTGCTGGATGGTGCTGGAAGAAATAGTCATCCCGTGTTGTTGGCTCAGGATGTTCGTGTTGCTCTGAGAAGAACGATTATTGATGAGCTGATTGGTATGGAACCCAATGTGCCTGTCATTACTCTGGCACAAAATCTGGAACAGCTGTTACTGCAGGCGTATCAAACTTCCCAGCAAACCGGACAGTTTGCTCCGGATGCGATTCCGCTGGACCCCAACGTTACACGACAACTGCAACAGTACATGCCAGAAGTAACCGAGAAACAGCAGACAGCCGGCAAACGTCCAATCCTTCTGGTAGCACCACAGCTAAGGCCATTGCTGGCTCGATTTGCCCGTATTTGTGCGCCAGAGTTGCGCGTGCTGTCTTACAATGAGATACCGGATAACCGGCAGATTGCGGTTGAAGCGACGTTGGGATAAATGAATCAATGCCTGCAGCCACTCTGATCATGGCAGCAGGTATTACTCATAACTGATTAGTGCAAAGCCCCCAGGCTGTTATCACCGTCTAATTCGGTTCGACTGATAATTTCATCCTGAACTTCTTTGCATAATTCAACAAAGAAAGCACTGTAACCCGCCACACGCACAATCAGGTCACGGTACAGCTCCGGGTTGTTTTGTGCAGCTTTTAACTGCGCATTATCAATGTAATTAAACTGCATCTGCGCGTTTCCCATCATCGATGCGGCTCGCAGCAAATGAGTGATACCTTCTTCACCCTGCCGGGTATCCAGACTGCCTTTCACTAATTTAAAGTTATGAGACATCCCAAGGCTCATGGCTTCCACATTGATTTTACTCACCGATTTAATCACTGCCGTCGGGCCAAAGCGATCAGCACCCTGAGTTGGACTCATACCATCGGACAGTGGTTTACCAGAATGACGACCATCAGGCGTTGCCCCGACCATTGAGCCTAACGGCGTATTAAACGACTGCGACAATGTGCCGTGGATCATTCGGGCATAAAGCGATTTTTGCTGATTCAAACGCTGCTCAGTGAAATCGACAATATCTTTCGCAATGAAATCCGCATAGTCATCATCATTACCGTATTTCGGCGCTCTCAGACAACCAAGACGCAGCTCTTCATATCCCTGCCAGTCTGCATCCAGCGCAGCCTTAAAGGTTTCCAGCGTGTATTTTTTATCATCAAACACCAGTTTGCGAATCGCCGCCATGCTATCGACATAGGTGCCAAGACCCGCAAAGATGGTGCCCGGGCCTTCGTACAACACAGCACCGCCCGCGGTCACATCTTGCCCTTTCTCCATACACCCATCGACCCACAGAGACATATAAGGGTTTGGCATTCTGTCTCTGACCAGCTTCTGGTTAATAACAGTGCCCGTGGCTGTCATCGATATGATGTGCTCAACTTGTCGTTTAACAGCCGAATCAAATTGTTCGTAAGAGGTGAACTGCGATAAATCGCCGGTATCAATTCCTTGATAAGAGCCGTGGCTTTTCATAAATCCACGATTCAATACAAACTCAATGGCAATAGGCCATTGCGTGAAGCCACCGACCGTCCATTGATGGATCCGACCTGATTTTTGCGGTTCAACACAGCCCATCAAGCAGTAATCCCGGGCATCTTCAAAATCAAACCCTTTACGCAACATCATTCGAATATGAGCATCATCAAAATGAATTGCGGGCATTCCAATCCCCGCTTTGATGACTTCATTGATGGCTTGAAGATATTGTCTGGGTGAGCCGTTATGCACACGACAGGCTAAGGATGGTTGATAGACTTTTACTCGCCTCACCGCCTCCATAACCAGGTAAGTCAGCTCGTTGGTAGCATCCCCACCTTCACGCTTTTGTCCGCCAACACACATATTAATAAACGGCATATATCCGGCAAAATAAGTTGCCGTGCCACTGGGGGTATACCAGATCATTTCCGAGCATTTCAGAATGAAGCAACCAAGCAGTTCAAAGGCCTGCTCTTGGGTGATGTTGCCACTGGCCATATCCGCAGCAAAGAGCGGGTAAACATATTGGTCAATTCGGCCCAGTGATGTACTGCACTGGTTTTCTTCCATTAAAAACAGCGACTGAATCGTCCAGATGGCCTGCAGTGCTTCCTGAAAAGTTTCAGGAGGATGTTCAGGCACCCTGAGGGTAACGCTTGCGATCTGCTCAAGCTCTGCCTTTCGGGCAGGGTCACTTTCTTGACCTGCCAGTTCCAATGCATGGGCTGACAGACGTTGGGTGTAGATTTGAATGCCTTCACAGATCAGAATGGCCGCCCGATAGTGATTTAACTGATCTTCGTCGTATTCTTTATTGAGGTTAGCTAGCTTTTCTTCGGCTTCCGCTTTCAGCCCACTGACGCCTTTGGCAAACAGAATGATGTCATAGCCCGGGCTGGTATCACCGCCACCACTGGTGTGGTGATAGGTCAGATCACTGACACAGGCTTCGGCTGAAAACTCCCACAAACCCGGTACTTCCCGAAACTGCTGCTCACAGATTTCATCCAGTGATTTGCCTTCCCAGAATGGGAATATTTGATCTTTCAAAATCTGCTTATCGGAGTCCGATAGGTAGTATGGATCCTGTGGGCGGCTATCAATGGTATCCAGTTCATCTTGCAACCAGCGCCAGGCGGTATCCGGAGAAAAAGCACCGGCTCTTGGTTTGCCGCAGGGGTGACCGACAATAAGCTCACCACCTTGAATCAGCATCGGTGCGGTTTCACAGGCTCTTTTAAAACCCATGGCCCGGCGTACATTATTCGGCAGGTTTGGGTAGTTTTTTGTGATTTCCGTATAAGCCAGCGCACGGTGAATAGTAATGCTCGGCTTTACTGTCAAATACTGATCTTTCAGCAGTTGTAAACGAGAAGGCAGCCCTGATGGGACAGCATTTGATGGTATTGCGCCCGACATTTGAGAACTCATTATTGAACCCATCATCACATGATCATCACATGGCATCGAAGAAAATTTCAGCGATACCAGCAGCATTATTATTGCAGGTAGGAGGTAACGAAATTGGAAAAGTCTAAAGAAGATAAAACGACACCGGATTATTAAGTAATGCCGGCGTCATCAGTATTGATAATTACTCAGCCTTGGCCATTGGCAGAATAACTTCAACTTCATTGTGTGGGCGTGGAATAACATGAACAGAGATCAGCTCACCTACACGTTCAGCCGCTGCAGCGCCAGCATCGGTAGCCGCTTTAACAGCACCAACATCACCACGTACCAGAACAGTCACCAGACCACTGCCCACCATTTCTTTACCCAGCAGAGTGACATTGGCCGACTTCACCATGGCATCAGCCGCTTCGATAGCGCCGATTAAACCCTTGGTTTCAACCATGCCCAAGGCATTTGAAATAGACATTGCAAGAACTCCTTAATTATTGTCTGCAATTTTGCCCACCACCTAATCGATGATGGAGCTGTTACAAAAAATCTGCGTTTCAGTAATTGTGCAATAACGAGACCGGGTAATGGCCTCTATGTCTACAGAGGTTGTCGCAAAATTCCAGAAATCTCGTTCCCATGCTTCGCGTGGGAACGAGGTGTACGAGATATCTGGAGTTATGCGACACCTCCCTACATTCTGTGGTAACAGCCACTTTTCAGTGACGAACCAACCGAACATCAAAATCAAATCGTTCCAGAAACTGATCAAACATATCCATTTCGAGGCTGCTGTATCCGGGATTGCCCGGAACCGGGTATTCCAGATCCAGCATGTCGTACTTTGACTTGCCCAGCTGGTGATAAGGCAGAAAATCGATACGCTGTATGCTGCCTTTTTTAGCCAGATTTGAAACGTATTCAATGGCACCAGTAATGGATTCATAGGAATCGTTATAGCCACGAATTAAAGGCATACGCACGACAACATTCGCCTTTAACTCAACCAAACGTTCAAGGTTACGCTTCACCTGTTCGTTGCCAATGCCAAACAGCTGTCGGTGCAAATCCGTATCAATCTGTTTCAGGTCAAACAGGAACAAGTCGGTGACAGGTGCCAGCTTTTCATAATTGGTAATGTTCGTGGTGCCGTTGGTTTCAATAGCGGTATTGACCATGGCCTTTTTGCATTCCGCCAGCAAAGCCGCAGCAAAATCGGCCTGCAGGCTAACCTCACCACCACTCAGGGTGACACCGCCGCCAGACGACAGATAAAAGTCATAGTCTCGAAGGATGATGTCCATCAACTCAGAAACCGTAACTTCTTTCCCCATGATGTTGAGCGCTTCTGAAGTACAAATCTCTTCACAACGCTTACAACCGATGCAGTCCACCGTGCGGTCAACATGATGGATGGTTTCACTGCCCTGAACCTTCATGACGTGCACACCGGCAGGGCACACTTCAGCACAGCGACCACAACTGACGCATTTATCCCGGGAAAACATCACCTGATATTTACTGCTGATGCCTTCCGGATTTGCACACCAATCGCAGCGAATATTACATCCCTTAAAAAAGACCAGCGTCCGGATACCTTCACCATCGTAAATCGAGTATCGCTGGACGTTAAAAATCCGACCTTTCTGTTCAATCGCCTGTTCAAACGTCTGCTCAATCATGCCGTTCTCTTACTCCAAAACCATTGCTCTGAACGGGTCATGAAAGACGACGTCGGTTATTCACCGATATCGTCTTTCATGCCCTTATCATCAGAAACTATCCAGAACGGTTCGGCTGATAATTTCATCCTGTACTTCTTTACAGAGCTCAACAAAGTAAGCGCTGTAACCAGCCACACGGACAATCAGATCACGGAACTTTTCAGGCTCTTTTTGAGCCTGGATCAGCATGTCGTTATCGATGTAACTGAACTGCATCTGACCATTACCCAGAACAGAAGACGTACGCAGCAGTGTAATCAGACCTTGCTTGCCTTCCGGTGTATCCAGCAGACCTTTCAGGAACTTGAAGTTATGAACCATACCAATGTTCATACTTTCCACGTTCATGCGGCTAATGGATTTGATGATCGCCGTCGGGCCTTCTTTATCCGCACCCTGAGTCGGGCTGATACCATCGGATAGTGGCGCCCAGGCCAGTCGACCATTCGGCGTGGCGTTGGTCAGTTCGCCGATAGGTGTGTTGTTGGAAATAGACAGCGTGCCGTGGCTCAGTTTTGAGTAGAGCATGTCGTATTTCTGACATTCCGCTTCTGTCCACTCGGTGATATCACGAGCAAAGTCGTCTACATACGGGTTATCGTTACCGTACTTCGGCGCACGCAGTGCATCGTGACGGAGAGTTTCGAAGCCTTCAAAGTTGGCTAACAACGCATCTCTGAACTGTTCAAGGGTGTACTTGCGATCTTCAAATACCAGCTTCTTGATCGCCGCCATGGAATCCACATAGGTTCCAAGACCGGAGAAGATCAGACCCGGGCCGTAGTTAACCATGGCACCGCCAGCAGCAAGATCCTTACCCTGCTCCATACACCCTTCCACCATCAGCGACATCAGTGGCTTAGGTGCATAGTCTCGGTGCACACGCTGACTGACCACGGTACCGATGGCAGAGAGTCGAACGATCTTGGCAATCTGCGTCTTCACCGCCTGATCAAACTTATCAAAAGTGTCCAGTGCTTCCAGAGATCCGGTGTCTTCACCCTGTACCGAGTCAAACAAAACCATACGACCACGGTTCAACACAAACTCAATGGCGATGGGCCACTGGGTATAACCGGTGGATGTCCACTGATAGATACGACCGGATTTCTGCGGCTCTACACACCCCATCAGGCAATAATCACGGGCATCCGCAAAATCGAAGCCTTTGCGCAACATCATCTTGATGTGAGAATCGTCGAAGTGACAGGCTGGGAAACCCATGCCCGCTTTTACGACTTCTACGATTTTTTCCATGTAGTGCTGTGGCGACTGGTTATGAATACGACACGCCAGAGATGGCTGGTACATTTTCACAAAACGAACTGCGTCCATCATCATCAGGGTCAGATCGTTGGTGGCATCACCACCCATGCGCTTCTGACCACCAACCGTCAGGTTGATGAATGGCTGATAGCCGGCAAAGTATTTTGCACCCGCTTCAGAAGACACCCACATCAATTCGGAACATTTGATGATAAATGCCTGCATCAATTCCACCGCCTGATCCCGGGTCAATCGACCGGAATCAATGTCCGCCTGATACATTGGCAAGCAATACTGATCCATACGACCCAGTGACAGGCCGGTCTGGTTTTCTTCCACTTCAAATAGGGATTCTACGGTCCAGACAGACTGCAGCGCTTCCTGGAAAGTCTGTGGTGGATAGGCAGGTACACGCTCATTGACGTCTGCAATAGTCAGAAGATCCTGACGACGAGCCGGATCATTCTCACGGGCTGCCATCTCACGGGCCTGTGCCGCAATGCGGCGTGCGTAGATCATGACACCTTCGGTAGTGTCCAATGCTGCCTTGTAGAAATAAATACGATCGATGTCTTCTGGATTTTCCATCGACAGGTTCGCCAGATGGGCACGAGCCTCATCCTGAACACCCTTCATACCTTTGGTGAACAGCACCACATCAAAACCAGGGCAGGTATCACCACCGCCGTTGATTTGATGGTAGGAAAGGTCAGATACAAACGTTTCGCCACTGAATTCCCAAACACCGGCTTCGCGATACTGGGTTTCACAGATTTCGTCGACGGACTTGCCTTCCCAGAACGGAGCCAACTCTTCACGAATCAGTCGTTTATCTTCTTCGCTGACAATGAATGGGTCCTGTGGACGAGTGGACATGGTGTCCAGCTCATCCTTCACCCAACGCCAGGCGATGTCTGGCGAGAACGCACCGGCTCTTGGCGCACCACAAGGGTGACCAACAATCAGCTCGTCCGCCTGAATCAAAATCGGCGCCGTTTCACAGGCATAACGGAAGGCTTTAGCGCGCAACATAATTGTTGGCATGCCCGGGTTTTCTTTAACTACCTTGGTGAAGGCCACTGCACGATAAGTGGAAATGGATGGCCGGGCATTCAGGTAATTACTTTTCAGGCGCTGAACCCGTGGCGTCATGCCTTCCATCGCCTCAGCAGAGATCGCTAAAGACTGGGCACCATCACAACGACTGTGAGCCTGCATGGTACTTTGGTTACCGCTATTTTGGTTTCCGCTATTTTGGGTACCACCATACACACGAACCTGCAACGCAGAATGATGTGCCGACAGATTCTGTCGCGCAGCCATCAGCATTTCAGAGAGTTCGTTAATAATAACGCTACTGTCGTTTAGATTGGCGCCATGGAACAGTGCGTCAAACATCGGGAAGCCATCAACGGCTTTCGGGCCACGAACTTCAGACAGTTCGCACAATTTCAGCCACAGACATTCAACCAGTTCGTAGGCCTGCTCGCGGGTAAGACGGCCCGCATTGATGTCCGCCATCATGCAATCGTTCAGCGCACGGTCAAAACCTTGAGGGCTGACAGCAAAGCTGCCATTTTCCAAATGCAGGGCTAGCTGCAAAACATAGAATGACTGACACGCTTCTTTAAAGTTACTGGCTGGCAGGGCAGGCACTTTTTTCAGAATGTCTGCGGATTCCAGCAGTTCTTTTTTACGGTACGTGTTGGACTCCACCATGGCCATGGATTCAGCCTTGCTCGCCAGAGTCCGCGCCAGTTCGATCACCCCGTTGCAGCCATAGGCAATTGCACGACAGGTGTTCATGGCATCCTGCCCCAGTAATTCAGGCTGGCTTTCAACCCGGGAGCGAATGCCCAGAAGACCACTTTTGATAACGTCGTAATAATCCGGCGCTTTAATGGTGGAAGCGGCTGCTGACGGAATCAAACTTAAGACCGACTCAGATGCCAGCTCTTCCTGACTGTGGAAAATGGCCGCTCTTGGAGCAGAGGCCTGCGCTCCGATAATCAGTTCATCCTGCCCAATGTGCAGCGGTAATCTTCGGGTCAGCTCATAAAAGGTTTTTGCGCTTTTAACCTGACCGGGTACACCAACAATTTCAGCAGAAATCGTGCTGATCATGCTGGCACGTTCCGGGCTGATGGTACTGACCGAAGAAAGCAGTCGGTCAGCCAAAACCCGAACTCTTGGAGTCAACGTGTATTTTGACATCGAGTTACATCCTGATATTACGAGCCCGCATGTCTTTGTTTTACAATGACACCGGCGTTATATGTGAAATTTTATTGAGGAATTCGGTTCAGCACTTCTTTGACGATGCGCGTGATGATCTCTTCATTGAGTTCAACAGACTTAGTCGTGTTTTGGCTGTTTGATTGCGGCTTCAATTCAGCGGAGTGATTTGCAGAAGGTGCGGCTACTGCGCTGAATCGATTGTCGTCTTCTGATGTGTGATGGACCGTATCAACAAAGGATGGATTCACCTGAGCAAATCGATCATCAGACGATGCATATAAACCACTATGAGGCTGTGTTTCTGTCATGATGTTAGAAGCCGATGAAAATCGATTATCAACCATGGTCGACTCGCTTGAAGAAGTAGAAATGGGTGATGACTCCCTTCCATCACGGTTAAATCGCTTGTCATCAAAAATGCTGATACAGAATTTTCCAGAATTCTGACTTTCAGGGTGTTGACTCACTGTTCTACCCTTATTGAAATCAATAATTGATACCTGCCAGCTTCAACGTATCAGGCAGGCTGACTTAAAAATGGCGCTATAACTGATGATGGCGAGTCACTTTGCCAGTACTCTCGTTAGGCCGAGGTATCACTTTCCAGGCCACGACTTCCCCAATGGTTTTCGCGGCGCTGACGCCCGCTTCGACTGCGGCATTCACTGCGCCAACATCACCTTTAATAATGACTGAGACATAACCAGACCCAACATTATCAAAGCCTTCCAGTTGGACATTGGCAGCTTTCCCCATGGCGTCTGCCGCGTATATACACGACACAAGGCCTTTTGTTTCAATCAAGCCAATTGCTTCGCTCACAGGGATTCCTCCTCGCTGGCTAGATTTTCCACGGTGGCCAACATATCGGCTAAAAGGTATTGGGAAACTATGATTTTTACGTCTTCGTGGGGCCTGGGAATCACAAGAGACGTGAGGACTTCGCCTACTTGGCTGCCGCACTCAACACCCGCCTGGACAGCTGCAGTCACCGCACCGACATCACCCTGCACCATGGCGGTAACAAGGCCTGAGCCAATATTTTCATAACCTACCAGCTCAACATTGGCCGCTTTGCACATAGCGTCTGCAGCCTGAATACACGTCACAAGTCCAACAGTTTCAATGAAACCCAGAGCTTCACTCATAATCCGGCATTCCCTGAGCTATTTACGTTTTAGTTACGTTTTACGTTAAATGCAGTCGAACAATACGATCGACATCATGGTGTGGGCGTGGAATCACCAGTGACGTCAACACTTCACCCACCATTTCAGCCGCTGCAGTTCCCGCTTCTACTGCGGCTTTTACGGCGCCGACGTCGCCACGAACCATGACAGTCACCAGGCCTGAACCTATATTTTCATAACCCACCAGCTCTACATCTGATGCTTTCGTCATTGCATCAGCCGCTTCAACGCAGGTCACCATCCCCCGGGTTTCAATCAACCCTAATGCATTCAATGTTGTACCCTCATTTTTCTAAGCTCTGCTGAGTTCAGGCAAGAAGCGCAGCGTGCATCTGATACTTAAATTATGTAATGATTACCTTAACGGTAAGTTATTCAAACCAAAGAAAGCCCGCACCTGACATTCAATTCAGGTGAAAGATAAAAATCTTTAAAGAGGTTTGTATAACTACTTACTCGCCGGTTTGAAACTCAGCAGCCAAATCATAAATAGAAAAATTTCAATCTATAATAGGCATACGGACTTTATGCCAAAGCCCTGTGTTCATTATTGACATGTATCAACTAAGTTTGTGCTTTTTTGATCAGCTCGCAAGGTATCAATAGTTATCGAAAACTGGCGGCTGAAGACAGGTATTTAACTCACATTTCAACCTCGGAATTGCGCAATAGAGGCAGTAGAAACCGAGCAGACCAACCACCGATTACTTTGACAAGTATCTCCTGAAATCTTTTAAAATTAAATGATCATTAATTGATCAGCACATAAAAATCACCCTGAAAAACAAAACAACACAGACAAAAACATGATTTAGATCACTTTAAACATTTCAGAAATCTGTAAATATGCGCAGCAATCAAGCCAGCCTTTATTTATTGATCCGGCAGAACATTATTTAACCAAACGTTTTCAAGGTTATTTTTTATACAGATTGATTTTAATGAATCAACTCATCGTCGTTGAGTTGGTTGTGTGGTTATGCCTTTTAAAACTGTTGATATTGATTTTATCGATTAGATCATTAGCTATTTAACAAGGGAATAAACAGCCACTAAATGCACATGCTTTTCTATACTTAATTCGACGTATAAATACCGCAGATTTGTTGTAGGCAAAATCTGACAGATGAAATTCATCACTATCATTGAAAGGAAGATTATCCATGAGTGGAATGTCTGCTGCAGCCTATGCTGCTAAAGCCAAGCTGGATTCCAGCTTTCGCAGCAGAGGCATAGCCATTGCCCTTACTTCAGGCTGCACCTATGGCATTTACACTGCTTTTATGACGCTGGCCATGTCCAAAGGCGTTTGGGCGGACTGGTACGGTGCGAATACTGCAGGTTTATCGGCCTTCGCCTTGATCTATCTCCTTGGCGCTCTTGGCGCAGCTGTTACTGATACGTCAAGTGCCGTCTGGGCAGTCGGGATTGCTACTGCCCGTGGTCGTATTGGCGACTTCTTCCGCACTCTCAAGACAAAACCAGGCAAAGTTATGGTCGTTGGCGCGCTATTTGGTGGCCCCATCGCCAGTACCGCGTACGTCATTGGCCTGCAGATGGCCGGCTCAATCATCGTACCGATCAGTGCTCTTTGCCCTGCCTTCGGTGCCATTCTTGCGAAGTTCATTTTCAAGCAACCTCTGACTCCACGCATTCTGTTGGGTATTGCCATCTGCTTTGGTGCCAGTTTCATGATTGCTCAGTCAAGCCTCGGTGGAGATGCGCCTGAGGGCATGGCACTGGGTTTGGTCTTTGGTTTTATCGCAGCACTGGGCTGGGGCTTTGAAGGCAGCGTATGTGGTTACGGCACCTCTATGATCGACTCTGAAGTTGCCATCACTATTCGACAAGTGACGTCTGGTCTTTCCAACCTGATCATTTTGGTGCCTATCTTCGGCTTGATGGCCGGTGATGGCATGACCGCTTCCATGGTTTACCAGGCCTTCACTTCCTCCGCTATGTTCTGGTTCGCCATTGCCGGCTTCTTTGCCTACTTGAACTTCATGCTCTGGTACAAAGGCAACGGTATGTGTGGCGCGGCTTTGGGTATGTCCTGCAACGGCGCATTCTCTTTCTGGGGTCCCTTCTTCTGCTGGATTATCCTTGGTGCTGTCTTCGGTATTGACGGCTGGGAGATGCAACCCATCGCATGGTTTGCTGCACTGCTGATGGTGTTCGGTATCCTGGTGATTGCCATGAACCCAATGGATCTGATCAAGAAAAAAGAGATGCCAATTTATGAAGCCGCTTAATTACGCAGTCCTGAAATATTTCACCACGGTTCCAGACGCTTGTATTCAAGATGTAATGGAAGCATTAAAAGATGAGTACGGTGATTTCAAAGCGTTTCAGCAAGATCAGCTGATCTCTGCCTGCATGACTGCAGAAGCAAATGGCCTGCTGGAAGAGTCTCGCTTTGAACTGGATAATAATAATGAACTACGGGTTTATTTCCGTGCTCATGAGGAAGGTGCTGCGACCATTAATAAGTACATCATTAACTGATCGTCTTATTGATTGAGCACACTTTCAGTGTCACTTAAAAACACCGCCTTTGATGGGGGTGTTTTTTTGTTTGAGCGATAAGCAAAGCAGGGAAGAAAAAACCTTAACACTGCTCTTGGTTATAAAACTGCCTTATCAACCTACAAAGCCTCCAGAGATTGGAGCATGGCACTGTCTTATGATGAAAATTGATCTGGATAAAGACCCTGTCGGCAAGTTGTTGTTCAATTACTCCTTCCCTGCCATTACCGGCATGTTGATCAGCGCTCTTTATATGATCGTGGATGGGATTTTTGTTGGCCAGTTTGTGGGCCCGGATGGGCTTGCGGCGATCAATATTGCCTACCCCATTATTATGCTGGGCACTTCTGCCAGCATGATGTTTGGGATAGGTGGTTCAACGGTCATATCCGTCATTCGTGGGCAAGGTAATCATACGACTGAAGCAGGTAAATATCTGACTCAGATTATCCTGATGATCCTGGTCAGTTGGTTGATTATTTTAACGGTCACATTTTCTACCTACGAAACACTCATTTATAGGCTGGGCAGTAATGAGCACCTGTTTCCCATCGTTAAAGATTATCTACTGACCCTGACCTCATTTCTGATTTTCTTTATGCTGTCTATCGCACTGAATGCCGTGGTCAGAAATGATGAGTCCCCCGTCTACGCCATGATCGCCATGGGCATAGGTACCATTGTAAATATAGGCCTCGATTGGCTGTTTATCGCAGAGTACGGAATGGGCATGAAAGGTGCCGCTCTGGCTACCGGTATTGCACAGACGGCATCTTTCGTTTTTCTGGCTGGACACTTCTTCCGAAAGAAATGCACCATACGTCCCGCTATCACCGGCTTTATGCGCTCTCATATACAACGCATTATGGATAATGGCTTTCCATCGTTCGTCATGGAGATTGCGTTTGCGATTGTTATGGTCGCTTTCAACAATGTGCTTATGGTCTATATGGGGCAGATTGGCACCTCGGCTTACGGGGCTATCTGTTATGTGTTTTATATTTTCATCATGATTTTCACCGGTCTTGCTCAAGGGCTTCAGCCAATCGTGAGTTACAGTTACGGGGCTAGACAGTTTGACCGCATGAAGGAAACACTGGTGCTTGTCCAGCGTACTGCCTTTGTGATCGCCTCTGGTATTTTTCTTCTGGTTTTCTTTAAAAGTGAACTGTTGATTCAGATTTTTAACAGCGATCCTGAACTGGTTGCTGTTGGTAGTCATGGGTTGATGATCTATACCAGCGCTATCGTATTTCTGGGCGCAAACTTCGTTAATATCGCTTATCTTCAGTCCATGGAAAAACCCAAAACTGCCAACATACTGTCGCTACTGAGAAGCACTGTTTTTGTTTTACCCAGCCTGATTATTTTGCCCAAGTTGTTGGGCAATGATGGTATTTGGTTATCCATGCCGCTGGCGGATGTGATGACATTTGCTGTGTTTTTAGTGGTTCGCAATCATAAAAGCAACAAAGATACATTAACTCCCAAGGCACTATCTGTATAAACCTGCTGTATAAACCTGCCATTTACTGAAACCGAACAATTCCCCCCCACAAAGATTCCTGCAGAACAAAAAAAAACAGGGGCTTTCTTTGAGCCCCTGTTTATGATGAATACACTTTAAGTACCTAGCCATATGAAACCATATTTTCTGACTCAGTGATCAGCCACTCTCGGCAACCTGCTCCTGCGTTGCTTTTATGCCCTTGGGTGCTACCTCCTGCATCCCAGAGGAATATCTGATGCGCATCTGACAGGGTAAAAGCAGCGATGGCTTCCACCGTTTTCATTTCAAGCTTCATTGCATTCATTTTTGTTGCCAATCAAGAGTTATTGATTTAAATCAATTCGCTGCATTCGGTAAATACGTACAATATACTTATCCATTGAGTGTTTACCGAAGTCGATATCGATTGTTTCGGGGCTGGGTAATAAGAACACTAAATACTCACTTTCTGGCTAAGAATAAATACCACACAAATAATAATAAAAAACGTTTTTTGCTGTTTGATCAGCACATATAGCCTTGCTTTTAGCAAGGTTTTTTATTGCTGGGTACGACAGGCAGGCAGGATGCACAGGAAATCCTAACAACTTTATTCGTTCTCTACAGGCCTCGCTTGTACGCATGTGTTGTTCGATTAGCCATCAATGGTCAAATAACAACCAGCACCCTTTGAGCCCGTATTTACCTCTATTTCCCTAACTATCCCACGAGTGTTTCACCGGTAACCATCTGGACCAGGCCGATAAGCCAGACAGTCAGATTGACGGGCTGAACATCTACTCAGTCATTCCAGATCACACTAAATAAACGCGATGTTCGACTTGCAGATTTTTAACTTTGCATGGAAGTAAGTCCAACTAAAACTTTAAAAGCTGTACCAAAGTGGAGTTTCACTGATTTTTAAGCAGCAGCAATCAGGCTTTCAAACTGAATCGGTGCTTTCCCTGCACTGATATTCAGATATGAACCCATATTGTGTGCCAAAAGCTTCCTGGCTATACGCGAAGTCATATGCCACCTGTCTCGACAACGGCACCTTTCGATTTCAAATTGTTCTGCCAGCTGGCCAATAACTGTTTCAATCCTCCGTCGTACCCGCATGATTAATTTCACAAACGACTTTGGTCTATCATCTTTCATGTTTTTTCTTAGTGGTGTCTGTAGGTCGATACCTAACCCCCGGCAGTCTTCTTTGAACTCTGGTCGTATATACCCTTTGTCACCTAACAAAAGTCCGGCAATGATATCCATCATGTCATAAGCAGCGTCACGCTCATCAATATTAGCGGCAGTCAGCGTAAATCCAACGGGAATACCGCGAGCTTCAACCAGTAGATGCCCCTGAAWTCCGTAGAAATGCTTATTCTTTGAGGCACAGTAACCGTAGCCAGCCTCCCCTTTAAAGACTTTGCTTCTGGGCGCTCTTGTCCTTACAGCGACATCAATTGGAAAGCCGTCAATCAGGTGAATATCTGCATTATCAGCATGCATCAACTGAACGAGTCGCTGCTGAAGTTTCTGTTTAACGGCCCATAAGTTAGCGGCCTGCTTGACGAATGTGGACCGTGATGGAATATCAGGAAACAGGTGTCGCCAATGTTGAGCAAAATACTTCCAGATATGCTTATCAGCATGATGTCCAAGCCATTCACCGGTGACCTCCATGGTGATCACTTCACTATCTGAAAGCTTTGGTGGATAACCGCGGCTTCTCAGAGGTAATGGAACGAGTTCTTTGATTAAATCGTCGATCAGGCAGAAGACAGTAGTGATAAACTGTTCAACKGGCATGGCTGGTTTCCTCCTTTGTATCCACTGTTTTTAATAGCAGAAAAGTAGGTCAGTCATGCCTTTTTCAGGTCAGTTTAAAAGTCGAACATCGCGTTAAATAAACAAAATCAGACGCCTATTTGAGTACTGTCTATACTTCACCACTCATGCTGTTCTGCTGTCTTTCAAATGCTTTTTGGCTCTGCTTTGCCTTGATCACTACATTCTTGATCGACTCTACCCATCATTCTTCAGCTCCATAAGCAGGCAGGAAACAGCTCAGACGTTGTATTCAGTGCACGACTGAAGGAGTTTTCCTATGAAGCTTTTCAGCTGTTCTTCTATCCGGTTTGTTCCAAAAGTTCTGATAGGTATTGTCGCATCGCTTATCACCGGCATGGCACTCAACGCCCTGGCGGCGGTAAACCCTACCGAGCCTGGCATCAGTAATTCAGAAGGTTCATTTACGATCACCTATTTCAATGGCACGAAAATTTTACTCTATGGCCTGAAAGATATAACCCTAACCAGCGATGCCGCCGACTCACCCGTAACCAGCGCACAAGGTGAGCATGTCACTCCTTTCTGCGTTGCCGAAACCGCAGAATCACTCCCTTATCAAATCTCCCTGGCCTCAGCAAACAACTTCGAACTTAAGACCACGTCCTCCCTACTCGGAGCACCAACTATTCCTTACCTCGTAACCGTACAAAGCTCAAACTCTGGTACTCTTAACAGCGTTGGCGTTTGGGGCGCTGGTGAACATGCCAGTGGCGTATTCGTTAAAAATGACAACCTACTGGCAGACAGTGCAATCGGAAGTGCGCCCTACATTTGTAATAGCTCTGCAACCGAGGGGCGCTCAATCAAAGTAGGGCTTACCGGAGATGCCAAAGTACCTGCCGGTGTTTACTCTGATACGGTTACCGTGGTGGTTTCTCCTATTTGATACTTTATTCATCCAGCTTTATTCGTCATTCCTGATTCGTCATTCCTGACGTTGCAGGGATGACGACAAGCTGGAACAGTGCGGTTTATCTTACCTCTGTTGTTTTATCTAAAGTATTCTGAGCCAGTGTCTCACGATCTTTCAGCCTGAGCAGAAGTTAAAGAGCCGTCAGTGAGTTGTGCGCGGTACAACAGTTTTTCAAGACGACGCCTTAATGCAGAAATAACTAATCTGAGTCGGGACGTTTTTAGTCGATGCGATGGTCTACTCAATGGTCTATAAAACAAAAGCTGTTCACTGTGTTGATTCTGAGTACATTCTCTATCACCCTATCTTACTCACTGAACCTGCTGTCTTATCCGGGTAACGGTAGAACGCAGGATGCCTCCCCTATCTTTCTTGCGGCCCTAACTCCACCGGTGGGTTTTGAAACCCTGACCCAGTCCGGCACGAATCTGGCCGATGTCTATTATGGTAATCGCTACCTCACCTCTCAGCTGATTTACCTGACTCCGGGGTTGATAGAGCTATCGAATCCTGAAGAAGTGGTTCAGTTGATCGGCGATGTGAACGACCCTGATCTTATCATCAGTGCGTTAACCGGCCCATTGAACAGTCACCCGGAATTAACCTGTTCTCCCACCGCACCGGATTTCTGCACGCTGATTCCCCCTGTCGCCGGTGTTACCTATGATGAATCCGCCTTTCGGGTGGATGTATTTGTCAATCGTCGTTTTATGCAGGGTCGTGCTGCCGAAGTACTGAAATATCTGCCTCCGTCCGATGCCGGTTTTGCCTTGATGCAGAATATTTCAGCCAGCGCATCCGGATTCAACAGCGATAGCCCGGACTACGAGAACAGCTCTCCCAGCTACACCTTTAATGGCCTGACCATGGCGTCATGGAAAGAGAACAGCCTGTTCTGGGAATGGAGTTACTCCGACGTTCACGATTTTTCCGTACGGCATTTATTCGCCCAACGGGATTTTCAGGGCATGGAGTACAGTGCCGGGTTGATGAATTCCCGGGGGAACGGCGGCTTGAATTTTCTAGTTAATCAGCCTCTGTTCGGTGTTCGCACTGGCAGCTCCGAGAACACCCGTAAAGACCTGGAGTTCTCACGGGGGATTCCGGTTGAGGTGTATCTTCCCGTGCGGGGTTGGGTTGAGGTGCGTGAAAACGACCGGCTGCTGTACAGCGCACCCTACGAGGCGGGTGCCCAACGGCTCGATACAAGCAGTTTTCCCAATGGAGCCTACGATATTGAGATTCGCATTATAAGCGACAGCGGTTATCTAATTTCTTCTGAAGCCCGTTTTTTTGCCAAGCAGAGTCAGCTGCCTCCTCTGGGTGAGTGGCTCTTTATGGCGGAGGCCGGCCGTGTGGTTGATGCTTCGGATAACAGCGGCTTTCCAAACATCACCGACGACTGGCAGGCGCGAGGTTCTGCCAGTCGTCGACTGTCGGATACTCTTGCTGCTACAGGGAGTGTATCCCTGGGAAAGCATGAGCAGCTGGTAGAAATCGGTGCATTTTTTTTCAATACCCACTACCAGTTTTCTCCTTCTGTGATGCTGGCCGATGATGGCAGCAAAGGTCTGGCCGTGAACGGTCTGCTGTTACTCGGTCCGCTGACCGTATCTGGAAACTATCGTCGTTTATGGTATGACCATTTACCGGACCGCTTACCAAATAAAGACGCCCTCAAATTAAATGATCAAACGGATATTTTTGAGCGGTTCGGCAGGTCGGTAAACCAACAATCGCTGTCCACCGCCTTCCCCTTATTCCAGGGCAGCCTTGGCTATCGGTACAACCTGAGCCAGAGCTATGACCTTCAGGGGCAGCTGCAGGCGCCGGAACGAAGCCACTACATGGACTGTCGACAAAACCTGTTCCGCTCCTTCGATTACGATGGCGATATAGTGCTGAGCCTGGGAAAAAATGCCACCAGCAAAACCGCCACGCTTACTTTTTATATGCGCTACAGAACTGAGCGCTGGAGCTTCCAGGCAGCCCCGAGAGCCGAGATACAGAAAGAAGAAGGATCGGTTTCACGCACTGAAAAATTACGGCTGTCTGCGGGCTGGAATAGTCGCAGCCTTACCGAGGCCAGTATCCGCTTTGATGCAGGCCTGGAAACGGGAGGCAGCGACAATCGGCTGGATAGCAGCCTGGAATTTGCCAACCGGCTGGGCAGGGTTTCTGCCAGCGCCAACCATGGCCGTTACGATGAGATCACCTCAACAGCCTGGAGTGTCAACCTGAGCAGCCGACTGCTGACCAATGGTAATATGCTGGCAGTAGGGGGGGAGGATCTGACAGAAAGCGCCCTGGTGGTGAACGTGACAGGGCGAAACGGTGATGTGTTCGATGTGAAAGTGAATCAGGCACGACGCAGTTACGCCGTTGTCGGCAAACCCTCAGTGATTACCCTGCCTCCTTATGAGCAATACCAGATCAGTCTGAGTCCGGCGGGCAAAACGCTTTACCTTTTTGATGAACGGGAAAAGAACGTCACCCTGTATCCGGGAAATGTCGTTACCCTTGATTATCAGGCAACACCGTTATTGCTGGTTTATGGTCGTTTATTATTGAATGGTAAACCGCTGAGTAATGCAGCTATCAGAGCCGGTGACAATACCGGGGATACCGATGACCTGGGCCTGTTTCAGCTGGAGGTGCCAGCGACCGTAAAAAGCCTGAATATCGCTTTTGATAAAGCAGCTGATATAAAAGCGCACTGTCAACTGCCATTAACCGTGCCAGATACCGGTTATCTCTTACAGCTTGGGAGTTTGGATCTGGCGGATTACGGCTGTGGAAATGATGTCGCCAGCCGCCTCCCGTAAAAATAATTTGCCCTTTTTCGGGCAACTGGCAACTGATGACGTAAAAAACGACGGTGATAAACAACATGATGAAAAGCGGTATTTATCTGCTCTGCAGGCGCATCATTGCATTGGTAATCTACTGTCGTCCGTTAGCGGATGAATCTCTGGCTCTGATCGGTATTATTGGTATGTTGTCTCTGGTGTCCGTTCAGTCAGCTTATCCTCAGGAATTTACCATGAAGCCCCTTGAAAAATTTATGATCACGCAACCCACCGGGCAGGTTTATATTTCATTTTATGCCGATGTGCTGATGAGAGACATTTCCAACTATCAATTTTTACTTTCTATTGGCTCGCTAGAAGGTAACTGCCAAAAAAACCCCAATGTCGATATTAATCAAACTATTCAAAATGTTATTACACCTCAAACTATTCATTTTGATGCACCTAACTCCTGCAGAGAACAGTTTAATTTTGGCACAGTCAGCAACCCATGTCTGAGGATTCGCCCTCATATTAAAGCTCACTTCTGGTTTACTATCGATGTGAATAAACTGAACGGTTTGACGGGACAGGATTTACAGAATTGGAACAACCTGCACTTGTCGATACGTCAACAAAATGCTGCACAGCCCTGCACATCACAGCCGCTTTTTATCTCCGCCACGTCTAAATCACAGATAAAGATCGGTGGTCTGGATGATATGGAACTGACCCAGCGGGCAAAAGATCGCTATAAGCAGGATGAGCCCTTCTGTGTTTTTGTCACCGACGCTGGAAAATATAAATTGAAAGCCAGCGGCGGGTTTGCTGAACATGCAGAGTTCCTGCTGACTAACGGTGACCACTCGATACCTTATATTCCAAGGCTGGTAGTTAATAAACTGTCTGAACGGCTGAAACCGGGGATATGGTCAAATGAGCATCAAGGGAGTAAATCCATCAACTGTGACTCCACCAGCAACGCCAAAATGCAAATTGTATTGCATGATTCTGCGGTAGAAAATAAACCACCCGGTAATTATATAGGGACTTTGTTTATTACGGTTGAGTTGCAGTAGTGCGTTTTTCGTTGTCCGAAAAGCCTATCATATTGCAAAAACTAACAGCGACTTAATGGGTTGGAGCATTATTCGCTGCATTCAAATCATTCCTGACCGAAGCCCTTTGAACCTGAAATCTCAGCACCAAGTGCTCCAGCACAACGCCCTGAGCGAGGAAAAAGTCGGCATCACTGCCTACCTGTTGCAGGGTGCATCAGGCAGAGAACGATTTTGTTCTAAAATGAGCAGAAATGGTCAGTTTTTTTCCCATATATGTCTCGACATTTTGTCTACGCTATCTTTAACCACCCCTTAATCGCCCCTTCAAACTATTGAGATATTCCTGAATTCGTATCATAAATGCATAACCTCTGTAACCACAGGGTTGCTACAGAGCCACCTTTGAATTCAATCAGAACTCAGGTGTACTCTGTAAAGCTACTAAACACTACAGAGGATGCCACGGATGGCCTTTAAGCACCTGAGCTCTGAAGAGAGACATTATATCGAAATTGAACTGAAAAATGGGACTTCTCAAAACAAAATTGCACAAAAACTTGGGCGCGATCAGAGTTCCCTGTCACGGGAATTAGGGCGCAACAAGGGGTTACGCGGTTACAGACACCAGCAGGCCCACCGTATGGCTCAACAGCGTCATCAGGAAAAAACCAAGGCTGTTAAGCTAACGGATGATATTAAACGACGCATAGCTAATGATATCCGTGCAGACTTGAGTCCAGAGCAAGTGGCTGGAAGACTTAAAAAAGAAGGGGTAATTGAGCTACACCACGAAACGATTTATCAGTATATAGCGGATGATAAACGTAAAGGAGGCACCCTCTATAAGCACTTACGACACCAGAAAAAGACCTACAGGAAAAGGTATGTTCAGCCCATAACCGAACCGGTATACCCAATCGGGTTGGAATTGAGGAGCGTCCGGCAGTGGTCAACAACAGAGAGCGTGTTGGCGACTGGGAGGCTGACACCATAATTGGCAAAAACCATAAAGGGGCAATCGCTACATTGGATGAGCGAAAGACCAAGCTTCGTCTTGCTGTTCCCTTGCCTGGAAAGAAAGCAAAAGCGGTWAAACAGGCGATGATCGGTGTGCTTAAGCCTTTGAAAAAGTTTGTAAAAACCATAACGTACGACAATGGAAAAGAATTTGTTCAGCATGAAGAGGTTGCCAAAGCGTTGAAGTGTGACAGTTACTTTGCTGCTCCGTATCACTCTTGGGAAAGAGGTCAGAATGAGAATGCTAATGGGCTACTCAGGCAGTATTTCCCCAAGTCGATGGAGCTTAATAACGTTACAGAAAAAGAAGTCATCATAGCGGTTGATAAGCTGAATAATAGACCTAGAAAATGCCTTGACTACAAAACACCTTATGAGGCTTTCAAAGAGTTAACTGGGATTGATGTAAGAAAAGTTATGGGTTATGTATTTATTACTTGAATTCAAGATTCGACATTTAATAAGTAAATCATCTTATTGCTGTTCATTATTCAACCACCCATAATCGTGCGGGTTGATTAGATCTGTTAATGTTTTTTTGAACCGGCTTTATTCATTTATTTTTTTGCTACTGACAGCGAAAAAACAGCCAGCAGCCATATCTCCGATACAGTAGTTGAATAACGAAAACACAGCGTCCCTCAACGCTTTCTAACACCTTGTACATTTTTGTACACAGCAGAGATACGGAAATGACTCCTGCTCTAGTTGCCAGTACCGCGTTTACCATTTCGATGATTGTAAGCCCGACGGTGGCTATCAACATCGACGGAAAAAACATTACCTTACCGATTCCCGAGCACAGTACCTATACTGTAAATAAAGAGATAATGAAAGAAAGGGAATGGCGAAATTTTAAACACTATAAATTAGTGGCCGCGAAATAATAAATATAAGCATCGATCTTTTAAAACAGAAATAATAACAATCCTCCTTATTGATCTGAGAAAGGTACAAGTAAGTCACCAAGAACAAGCCAACCGTTCCTCAGCTCTCCTGAATAACATAATGGATAACCAGCTTAAGTTCTTCGACTGCGAATATACTCACAAGTGTCGCATAACGCGTATAGAGAATTTTCTGCGCCGTTCGCTTTGGTTTCGGGGGATACTCTGGGTCTTGATGCCCGCTTAGTAGCAGGCATCCACATATACTGACTCATAAATGTTTCTGCTGTAAAACTCAATTATCAGTGAGTTATGTTTATTGTCTATAAAGAAAAAGTGACTGTCATTATAGTGGAATACTCTGGGTACTCCGAGTTCAAATAATGGCATAAGAGTGAGAACTACGCTTCCCTTAGCTTTACAACCAACCCTACAAGACTGGAATCATGCTTCGTTTCGTACTGTGCATTCTGCTTATGATCTCGGTATACAGCTTCGCAACAGCGAGCGAAGAAAACGCATTAGTTATTCAACCATTAGTTATTCAATATTGTGATATATCGGGAGGAATGGTTACTGGCAACCAGTTCTACGGAGATTGGTTGTTTATCAGCTTAATGCTGGAAAATGGGGCACACTTCACTTTTAACTCGGTTCTTCGCTTGGACGTATTACGAAATGCCCCTGTTTTTTGGCAATATCCATTTGCGGACATACTGTCACTCAGGATTAAAAAGCATGTTCTGAATATCTAATATGGAATATTTGTTTAATTCTTAAATCTCAGCATAGAGCCTGACAAACTCTTTATAAGCCACTGTTTTTTTTCATTGGATTTTATGGGGTGTGTTGGGTATGCACAGTATGAAAGGAAACCTCCCCACCCTGCCGCTGTCACGTTTGCCCGTGGCCGTAACGGTCACGGTGGAGGCTACTGAGGCGATTTGGGCTTTCCGCTACGAGGCGGACTTGCACTCCGGCACCTAGCAGGAGCCTCCTGGGTAGTATTATCGGCTCGGGACGTATGGTGACTGGCGAACAGGCCAGGGAGGTTTCAACGGCATTATATCGACTAACGGGGGTTTGTCTGCAAGTTTTTCAGTTAAACTTTTTCTGATAAGCAGTGTCGTAAAAAACAATTAAGGTTATGACCTTACTGCCCTTCAGACGCAAGCGCTTTATCTAGCTTACCCAGTAGCTGATTGATGTGCTCGTGGGTATCCAGTTTTTCATTTTCAGTCTGGTATTTGCTTTGCAGGAGTTCATAGCTGATGTTCAATGCAGCCATCACCGCAATGCGCTCGACACCAACAACTTTCCCGGACGTACGAATTTCCTGCATCTTACTGTTCAAATAACGGGCAGCAATATGCAATGCATCCTGATCGTCTTCGGGGCAGGCAACACGGTATTCTTTATCCAGAATATAGACAGAGGTGATCGATGATTTATCTGTCATGATTCAAGCTCCAGGGAGCGGAGGCGCTGAATCATTAACTCTACCTTGTTACGAGCAATGTCGTTGTTTTCCATTAACTTAGCTTTCTCGGATTTCCAGGAGAGCTCCTGCTGACGAAGCTGCCTGTTTTCTAACGTCAATCTCTCACAAAGCTCAAGCAAGTAGCTGATCTTTCGGTCGAGTACGTTGAAGTCAGGCTCGTTCATAGCTTCCCTGAGTGTTCGGTTCTTAGGGTTACTATAGCCTCTGGAGAATCTCAGAACAACGATTTACTGGTTGACAAGATTTTCTTTTAAATTATTTCAAATAAGAAAAATGAGAGTACTGTTTATAAACGCAATAGGGTTCGAAGTTGGTTGTATTTGGGTGATCGCAGAGTCCTGAATAACGATGCTCACAATAGCAGCACCGTTATTCATGATCAGCTGAAGTAGAGAACCAATGGCTTATTGCCCTGGCATCATCATACCTTCAGGCATTTCAAAGTTTTCAGGAATCTGCATTTGCTGCATAACCTGATTGATTGAGTCACGAATGCTATCAATCATGGCTTTATAACCTACATCGAAGCCTCGGTTAAATGCCGCTGCGACAGGCTCAATGTCATCGGTGGGCTGAACAATGGCCGGTTGCTTACCCTGTGGTGCTTCACCACCAAAAAATGCTTCCATAGAGGTAGGCACTGTCAGAGCAACGCGCCCACCTGCCATGTAGCCATCAATGAAGCGGCTTTTTACTATGGGGTTGTTGTCGATGCCAATATGCCCCTGCTGAAACGCGACAGACGCTTCGCACCAACGATCTCGGTACTCACTGGCCATATCTTGAGTGCTGCAGTTGAATTCTGAGATACCCATGGCATCCAGAACATTGATATAACCTTCTTTATAGCCACTGTCATACAGAGGCTCAGACTGATCGCTTATCTCAAACAGGTTTACCCGGCTGTCAGCACCATCACTGGCCTGAGCATAACCATCACGGAAGCCTTTCAAGAAAACGACAAACTCATCAGCGTTTGCGGAGCCGTGCTGAGACTCGAACTGCTTCTGGGCTTTACACCAAGTCAGTTCAAGAACACCTGCTTTGGAAGGGCTCGTGCAGCTGTACGACTCGATGCCCTTATCAACACTTTGCAGATCTTCTAGCACCACTTCAGATATATCAGGACAATCAGACGATTTGTCACAGCCCTGCAGCATAACCAGGATGGCAATAAGAGGAACGGCACCTGCCAATAGATACTTCTGCATAATTTCTCCATTTCAAAAACTGATGATTTTTTATCCAGTTCAGTTTTGACGGAACTGGGTAAATATAGTTCAGTTTTATTTTTGAGCCATGCAGAAGTAGAAGATTTTTATAATAAAATCAGAAAGCTGGACGTTCAGCCCAGCATCAAAAAAGCACTTCAGGAAAGGTTAACGACCCAAACCATTGGCCTGCTGGATTAACAGCGATTTCAGAACCGGCAACCGATTCGTCACTTTCAGCCCAGTATTTCTCAGCCAGCGCACACCAATATCATCACTGCCAAACAAATTTTGGAACCCACTCATGGCAGCCATCATGGATGTATTGGGCGCTTTACGCCGACGCTGGTAGCGATCAAGGATATGAGCCGCAAACCAATCATCCTCACGGTGAACGGCACGGGTAATTTCTTCCGCCAGCACCATGGCATCCATTAACCCAAGATTAACGCCTTGCCCTGCCAGTGGATGGATGGTGTGGGCGGCATCACCCACCAGCACAACCCCCTGGCGATGATACTGCCGGGCATGCCGTTGTCGCAGAGGGAAGCGTAATCGTTGATCAGCACAAAGCACTGCACCAAGGCGGCTTTCAATAGCTCGTTGTAACTCTTGGCAGAAATCTTCGTCATTCAGTTGTTCTATTCGATCGGCTTCTGACGGAATCAATGACCAGACGATGGAACAATAGTGCTTACCCTCTCGGTCCGGTAATGGCAAAAACGCCAGAGGCCCGGTGTCCAGAAAAACCTGCCGGGCGGTACTACCATGATCGAGCTCTGTTTCTACCGTCGTCACGATGGCGTGATGTTTATAATCTTTCTGATTGCTGGGGATACCCGACAAACGACGTAAGTGCGATTCAGCACCATCGGCTGCAACCAATAAGGGTGCCTGCAGAGTTTGACCATCAACCAACGTGACAGAACCACCCTGCCCTGATAATTGATATTCAAGACGAGGTTGCTGCTCAAAGCAGTGAATGCCCGAATCACTTAGCTGCTGAAGAAGACCATTGCGGATAACCTTGTTTTCCACAATATACCCAAGGCTATCCTGAGTAAGTGACGATGCATCAAACTGGATACTACCTGTTCCCTCCCCGTCCCACACATCCATATAGTTGTAAGGGCAAACCCGTTGAGCCACCATGGCTTCCCAGGCATGGAGCTGTCGGAAAAACTGTATCGATGTTTCAGTGAGCGCACTGACTCGAGGCTCCCAAGGGCTCTCGTGAGATAGGCGTTCGGGCTGCAAAGATTGCTGATCAATCAGGGCAATCTGAAGGCCAGAGTTATCCAGAGCCAAGGCAAGAGAGGCTCCAACCATGCCTCCGCCGACAATTATGACGTCAAATGTCTGCATTTTCCTGCTCTCTTATTCCTGCTCTATTATTAAAGCCCCATGGCCTTGCGGGTAAATCCGGATTTAACGGGGTGCAGATAATCCAGAGAGATCAACCCAAGATTACGGGCTAATACCGAAGCTCTGTCCGTTCGGGAGAACAGGTGCACCAATCCGTTGCAGAACTGACTGGTCAGTGCCTGATCACCATGCTGCTGTTGCTGATAGCGCATTAAGCTGTTGAGATTGCCTACAGACATGCCTGCCTTGAATGAAGCGGCGATATTATCCGCCAGCGCCATGGTATCTCGAATAGAAAGGTTATAACCCTGACCGGCAATAGGGTGAATGGCGTGAGCAGCATTACCTAAAACCACCAGCCCGGGCCTGACCTGTTCACTGGCCATTTTCATGGTGAGCGGATAACTGTCTCGCTTACCAACGGCAATAAAACGACCCGCCCGGTAACCAAACCGCGCCTGCAGTACATCGAGAAATGCCTGATTCGATAAACCATGGATTTCTTCAAACTCATTGTCAGGTACCGTCCACACCAACCCAACACGATGTTCGAACTGCTCATCTGCGGTTAGAGGCAGCAGAGCCATTGGGCCTTTCCCTGCAAAACGCTCCCAGGCAACCCCTCTATGGGGGAGATCCAGGGCGATGTTAGCGATCACTCCGTGCTGTTGATATTCCGTTACTGTCTGGCTGATGCCCAGTTGTTCCATTAGCCCGGAACGGCCGCCATCTGCCAGCACCACCAATGCTGCGGTGATTTCTGAAGATTCCAGAGTAATCTTCATGCCACCAGCAACTGGTTTTAAAGCGGTCACAGTATCCGGGCTGAACAGGGTGAGAACATTCTGTTTCTGATAATCCCGAAGGCGCTCAAGCAATACATCCCCCAGAACATGATTTTTGACCACATAACCTAGAGCAGGCAGCCCTTCATCATTAGCGCGCAGGCGCGTAACACCAAAACTGCCTCGGTCCGACACATGCACTTGCTCAATGGGTTGAGCATGGGATTCCAGCGATGGCCAAAGGTTCAACTGATCATAAATACAGTGAGTACCCCAGGAAAGAGCTGAGGCGCGGGCATCAAAACTGGGGGGGACATCTCTGGCCTGTTGCAGGTCGTGGGGCTCCACCAGCGCTACTTTCAATCCCTGATCAACCACCAGCTTTTCAAGGGCGCAGGCAAGGCTGGCACCCACCAGCCCGGCACCGATAATCAGAACATCGAAGTCATGCTTCGCTATGTTATTTTTTTGGGTAGACTGATCCATACAGCGGCCACCAGATAGCGTTAGTGAACTGTGTTTTTTGCTTTATTCTTGCCCTGACTCTTGTTCTGGTCAGCGGGCTGAACACACACTTCGACGAAAATATTTAACCAGGCCAGACGTACAAATTCGCTGACTTCCACAAACAGCACTTCCGACTCTTCGCTTTCTTTGTCCGCTTCGATCATGGAAATTTCGGCAAAGTCTCTGAGGATTTCTTCCACCATCTCGCTAACAGGCTGTTTACCCAGACCTTGCCCAAAACCTGAGATAAATGACTGACACCATGAACCCAGGGCTTCGGTCCTCTGAGCCAGAGCTTCCTCATCGTCCGGCAGCAAAATAGCCGTTGCCAGATTGCCGGATTCAAGATCGCTGATCGTATTTTGATACAACTGGCTCAGCAGCTGCTTTGACGCTTCATCGAGGGATTTATCCCCCATTTGCTCTTCGAGCTGACGCAGCCAGTGCGGCAATTCCGGGCGGCCACCGGCGGAAATCAGTCCGCATAAATTGCCATGTATTTCAGATGGATGGCTGTGCTCCCCCAGAGCAAGAAGCCGATTGGCAAGCTCACTGAAAGAGACTGCGGATTCTCCGGAGGAAGTGGTCATAATGGTTAAGGTTCCTGATTCTGTATTCCGGAATAATATCAGACTTCCATTCTGCCTGAACAATTCTATAGAAGAGAGGGTTTGTTCCGACACAAAAAGATGAAAAATCGTCTATAAAATGATTGCTACAATAAAAAGTAGTTAATTTGGAATTAGTACAATAGATACAAAGGTTTGAACCATGCATAAGGCCGTGTTTTCAGTCAGACTCAATTCTGAGCAGGTACTCGACTTTTATAAGGGCACAAAATCCTCTGTCAAAGTGCGCACAGAGTGTGGCCAGACGATGAGTATTCCCTACGACATAATGGTGAAATTCGTGACCCGAGAAGGCATCTACGGTCGTTTTCAGATTTCGTACCGTGATGACGGGAAGATGGTGGATTTAATCCGACTATAAATACCTGCTACCGAAAGGTAGCAGGTGGTTGGAACCATTAACGTCAATTAGTCTCGCTCAAAATAAATATTATCAATCAAGCGCGCTTTACCCAGAAAGCCTGCGGCCAATATCACCAGAGATTTCTCATTGTGGGTGGCTGGCAGCAGGGTTTCAGTATTGCAGATATTAAAATAGTCTGGCTTAAAGCCAGCCTGCGCCATTTTGGCAAAAGCATCCCGGCGCAGGAGATCAAAATCACTTTCACCCGCTTGAATAGCTTCTTTTGCCGCCAACAAACACTGGTACAGAGTGGGTGCAATATCTTCCCGCTCTTCCCGGCTCAGATAACCATTACGCGAGCTCATCGCCAGACCAGTTTCTTCACGGGCAATAGGTGCACCAAGAATGTCCACCGGCATGCACATATCCTTCACCATTTTGCGGATAATGGTGAGCTGCTGGACATCTTTCTCCCCAAATACAGCCACATCCGGGCGAACGATGTTGAACAGCTTGGTCACTACCGTGGCAATACCACGAAAGAAGCCCGGGCGACTCATACCACAGTGCATGCCATCCAACACTTCCACACTGACATGCGTATGATTTTCACTGCCTTCCGGATAAATTTCTGTGGTGCTGGCTGCGTACAGAAGATCCACACCATGTTCAATTAGCAGCTGCTGATCCTGCTCCATGGTTCTCGGGTACGAATCGTAATCTTCATTCGGACCAAACTGCAGTGGGTTCACATAAATGCTGACCACCACGATATCACAATGCTGCTTGGCTTGCTCAACCAGAGTCAGATGTCCACCGTGGAGATTCCCCATGGTGGGCACAAAACCAATACGAAGCCCTTCGGATCGGCGGACACTGATAATATCCTGAACTTCGGCAATAGAATGTACGGTTTGCATGACGTTACTCAAATCCATGTTCCGGACCCGGGAAGGTACCATCTTTAACTTCTTTTACGTATGCAGCAACACCCTGTTGAACAGAGCCTTGGCCTGCAGCCATAGCGCCAGCGGCTGTCATAAAGTTTTTCACAAATTTTGGCTTACGACCCGGCGTCATATCCAGCATGTCGTAAATGACCAGCACCTGACCATCCGTGTCCGCACCGGCACCAATACCAATGACCGGAATTTGAACCGCACGGGTGATTTCTCTGGCAAGGGCTGAAGGAACACATTCCAGTAACAGAATCGCTGCGCCTGCTTTCTCCAAAGCAATAGATGCTTCGATCATGGCATTGGCACGCGCCTGATCTCGACCTTGTACTTTGTAACCACCCAGTACGTGAACGGACTGCGGTGTCAAACCAAGGTGCACACAGGAAGGAATACCTTGTTCCCGCAGACGACTGACAATCGGTACTAACCAGGCTTCGCCTTCCAGCTTGACCATTTCGGCACCGGCCTGCATCAAACGGGTCGAATTAGTCAGCGCCTGTTGTTCATTAGTGTAGGAGGCAAAAGGCAAATCAGACATCACCATTGCATCACCCGCTTTCATACTGACATTGCGAGTGTGATAACACATGTCGTCTACTGTCACCGGCACCGTGCTGGTTTGGCCCTGACAAACATTACCAAGGGAGTCGCCAACCAGAATAACGTCAACACCCTGGCTGCTGACCAAATGCGCATGGGTAGAATCGTAGGCCGTCAAACAAGTGAACTTCTCACCCGATTTCTTCATCTCTAACAGAGTGCTTAAGGTGACTTTAGCCATCGGTAAAAACCTTGATTTAGTTACTGCGCCGGATTATACGAGATGAACATATCATTGTCAGTCAGGGTTAAAACCAAGGGTATTGTTCTGCAATGACACTGAGACCATCCTGCCCCATTTTTTCCGCCAACTTCCTGAGCTGCATACCACCGGGTAACATCAGGTCGGGCGAAATATCCATCAAGGGCAATAACACAAAATTTCTAAGATGCATTTGATAGTGCGGAATCGTTAATCGTTCCGACTCAACAACTTCATTTCCATAAAGCAATATATCGAGATCCAGCGTTCGCGGCCCCCAACGTTCTGACCGCACACGACCATGATCGTTTTCTACACGCTGCATGGCATCCAACAGTGCAATAGGCGTCAACGTGGTATCAACGGCGATGACAGCATTGCAATAATCCGGCTGGCCGGGAGGCCCCACCGGATCACTCTGATACAGTTTTGAGCAACCAGCCAAAGTAATACCAGGAAAACTGTCTATCTCATCCACTGCCCTTTGTAGCTGCAACTCTGGTTGTTCCAGATTACTGCCAAGGGCAATGTATGCTCGGGTTCTCATTCAGATACTCCAGGCTGCTGCTCAGAACGGGGCTTCCGGCGACGGCGCCGACGCTTGTTGCCAGACTTTGGCGCACCTTTCGCGGTCAGTCCACGAATCATGGATACACGACCGTGTTCATCCACTTCCTGTATCTCAGTCCACCATTTGCCAGCTCCGGACAGATCTTCACCAGCCTGTTCCCTAAGAACCAGAAAGTCATAAGCGGCACGAAACTTTGGATGCTCCAACAGGATATCAATCTGCTTTGGCTGGCGACGCTCAAGACGCCCCTGCAGATCCCAGATATCACGCACCATCATGGAAAAACGTTTGGGGATCGCCGTATGATTGCACTGATTGCCAATTACCGTCATGGCGGATTGTTGCAAAGCGGGCACTGGCGGCAAGCCCTGCTCCATCAAATCACGGGACAACGCTTTCATCGGTGCCCACAGTAAAGCCGCAAACAGGAACGCTGGCGTCACCGGGCGATTCTGTCGAATACGGCGGTCGGTACTTTTCAGGGATTCAATGATCAGGCTTTGAACGTCATCACCCTGATTATTCAAAGCCTGATCGTTCAAACAATGCTCTGTTGCCGGGAACAACGGCGCAAACAGCTGATATTGTCGTAGTAGCTCAAACGTACGAACACCGTTGCCCGATTGCAAAAGCTTCAACACTTCATCGAAAAGGCGAGCCGAAGGGATATCCCGGAGCAAATGACCCAGCTCGAAAATAGGCTGTTCCGTTTCCGGCGCGATGGTGAAATCCAGCTTTGCAGCAAAACGAATGGCTCGAATCATTCGTACCGGGTCTTCATGATAACGGGTCACAGGATCGCCAATCAGGCGTAACGTTCCCGTACGAATATCATCCTCACCACGGCAGAAATCCACCACGGTAAAGTCACGACTGTCGTAATAGAGGGCATTCACCGTAAAGTCACGGCGCATGGCGTCGTCTTCCATGGTGCCGTAAACATTATCCCGGAGAATACGACCAGAATCAGAGTGGTGGGATTTCTCCTGACCGTGATGGTTTTCATGGTTCGCCCGGAACGTCGCTACTTCAATCATTTCACGACCAAAGAGTACGTGAACCAATTTGAACCGTCGCCCAATCAATCGGGAGTTACGGAATAACCCGCGCACTTCTTCCGGACTGGCGCTGGTCGCCACATCAAAGTCTTTTGGACGAAGATCCAGATACAAATCCCGGACACAGCCACCCACCAGATAAGCCTCATGACCCTGGCTGTTCAGCCGGTTCACCACCTTCAGGGCATTGTCGCTGATGTGCTTTCGGGAAATGGGGTGATGATCCCGGGGAATAATGGTTTTGCTGGCTTCAGTCACTGCACCACCTGCAATGTCAGAATGAGAGTGTGTAGGTTTACCCTGCTTTCTGTTTCTCATGAGCCAGAAAATAAGTGTGCCTCCAAGCACCATGACAGCTGCTGCTGTGATATACATGAACATTCCGGTGCCTGGCATCATAAACTGTGCATAATAAAATACTGGGTTGAAGTGAGATTCGGGCTATATCATAGCATCAGTCACTATGATCACTCCATTTGTCCGAACGGATAAACAGAAACTGGGGAAAAATCATGCGTACTCATCAGAAGAACATCGCGGTTGTACTTTCCGGCTGTGGCGTTTACGACGGCTCAGAAATTCATGAAGCCGTGTTAACCCTGCTGCACATCGAAATGGCTGGAGCCACTTACCAATGCTTTGCTCCGAACATCAACCAACACCACGTGGTTAACCACCTCACTGGCGAGGAAATGGCTGAACAGCGAAATGTTCTGGTGGAAGCCGCCCGAATCGCCAGAGGCAACATCAAACCGCTATCCGAGCTTAATGCTGATGAGTTCGATGCCATTATTCTTCCCGGAGGCTTCGGCGCAGCAAAAAACCTTTCTGATTTTGCCTTTAAAGGTGCCAGCTTCAGAATTCAGACTGATACGTTGTCTGCAATTAAGGCTTTCGCAACAGCCGGCAAACCTGCTGGGCTAATTTGCATCGCACCTGCAATGGCGGGGCGGATTTTTGGTGATGGCGTAACGGCAACCATTGGCAATGACGAAGCAACAGCCTCTGCCATGGCAGAAACGGGTGTTGATCATCAGGTATGTGCAGTCGAAGAGATTGTCGTGGATGAAGCCAACAAACTGGTGTCGACACCTGCTTATATGCTGGGGCAATCAGTGAGCGAAGTGAGTACAGGTATCAGCAAACTGGTGACCAAAGTTATTGATATGTCCTAAGGAATAGTCCCTGAATAACTTCCCGATTTCAGCAGGTACAGGGCATGGCGACATAGTTCCATTTTGGCAAGAATTTATCGAACTGAATGGCCATGTTCTTTTTGAAGTCAGTGGCATATTTACGCCAGGTTTCGAACACTTTGTCGATAATTCTTACAACCACTTTCAGCCCTTTGGTCGTTTCTGTTTTTTTAT
>NZ_LUTV01000003.1:115495-123411 GCF_001646945.1 Endozoicomonas ascidiicola | reverse complement strand
ACCATGCCCAAGCTTTATCGCTTCAATCGCAGCATAGCGACGACGATCCCTCTCGTTGAGTGACTGATAAAACCGAACCATTTGAACCTCTACTGTCGTCGAATAACTGCCCAAGATGACCTCCTGCACTCATGCGGAGCAATTATCGACGATTCCTGATCTCTTGAAAATAGGGAAGTTAATTGGGGACTATTCCTAAGCAAAGAATACTATTGTTGCTAGCCTGAAGTAGCTAGCTTACTCTTTAATTACGGCGACTATCACTCATCAAGCTATGAGGTTCAAAATATCTAATGCTCAATTCTGCAAATTCATGTTCAACCAGCTCATCACAAGGAACACTCCAAGCATCTGGCCACTCAAAGAACACTGAACCTGAACAAAGCAATCATAAAAAGAGGTTTTCTCATCGTTGGACAGAAAGATGGCCTGTTGTCAGGCATCACATTGCAAATATATTTAGAGCAAAAGAAAGCAAAAGCAGTGCCACACCTTTAAGTAAAAGAGTTATTGAAGTTGAAAAAGTTCACAAACCTGTTGACAAAAATCCAACCCTCGCTGAAGAGACCATTTCTAATAGCATAGATAGCCCTGCAACTATTATCTTAGATTCCAATGCAGACCCTGCTGCGCAAAATGAAGCCATTAAAATATCAACTGAAAATTCACTACGTGATTTGAACATCAATTCTGACTTTTTAACTATTTATAAACAGGATTTAGAAGAACATAAAAAACAAACAGAAATATTAGCCAATCTATTATCACGACAGGCTGATATGGATACTTGGAAGCAACGTGAACAGGATATATTAGAAAAATCAAAACAAGTAATAGAGCGCCAGTCTCACACAATCAAAAAATTAGAACAAGAAAATGGAGCACTAAGATCGAGAAATGAAGAGCTGGTAAGATTAAGAGATCAGCTCTCCGGTGACAATATCGATTTGCAAAACACCACCCAATATTGGTCTGATGCATACTTTGCTCTTCAGCAGGTTAAACACAGTATCCCGCCCAGCTCATTTGACACTCGACGTACTCCAACCCTCCAAGCGATACCTGAAGAACCTGAACCTATACAACCCACCCTATCAACCACTTGCTCAACAGGGTGATAATGGCAATTCCAACCAGATTCAGCACCAGACCACTTCGGATCATATGACGAATCGGCAACATACCGGCACCATAAACAATCGCATTGGGCGGCGTTGCCACTGGCAGCATAAATGCACAACTGGCGGCGATAGCGGCAGGAATTGCTAATACCACGGGGGACATGCCAAAAGAAGTTGCAAGGGCGCCCAGCGGTGGGAGAAAAGCAGCCGTGGTTGCCGTATTACTGGTAACTTCTGTCAAAAAGATAATAATCGCCACCACCATGGCAATAACCATCAGCTCGGGCATATCACCTACGAAGCTTAATGAGCCTGCAATCCAATCCGACAGTCCTGTTCTGCGAATCATCGAGGCAAGGCTTAACCCACCGCCAAACAATAACAATACATCCCAGGGTAAACGCCGCATATCATTCCAGCTCATCAGAAACTGGAGCTTTCTTAGATTGGACGGTAAAACAAACAACAGAATCGTTGCAATTAAAGCGATAGCCGCATCAGTAATCAAAAGCCCTGGAAATAAATCAATCAACCAGGGGCGCGTGACCCACGCTATGGCGGTACCACAGAAAATAACCGCCACGATTTTCTCTGGCATACTCATTTTGCCAAGATCTTTCCGCTGCGCCCGAATCGACTGCTGAATCACCTGATTCTCTTTGCCGCAAAGATTATAACCTAAATAACCAAGCCATAATCCGGTCACTATCAACATCAATAAAGAGGCAGGTACGCCAATAATTAACCAACGGGCAAACTCAATTTGAATATCGTATTGATCCTGAAGAAAGGCCACCAACAATGCATTAGGCGGGGAGCCAATTAAAGTACCAAATCCACCAATGGATGCGCCGTAAGCAATGGCCAAAAGTAATGCAATGGGAAACCCATTACTCATACGTCCCTGATCCCGAATCATAGCAACCACTGACAGACCAATAGGCAGCATCATGATGGTGGTCGCTGCGTTCGATACCCACATACTGATCAATGCGGTGGCTGTCATAAAGCCCAGAACCAATCGTTTTTCCCCGGCGCCTACCAACAACATAATATTTAATGCAACCCGGCTATGGAGATGCCAACGCTCCATAGCAAGCCCAATGGCAAACCCGCCCATAAACAGAAAGATAACCGGGTGAGCATACGGTGCTGCTGCACCGTCAATGCTGTTTATTCCCATCATTGGTGCAAAAATTAATGGAAACAGTGCGGTAATGGCTGTTGGTAATATTTCAACGGCCCAGAACACCGCCATCATCAGCGCGAGACCGGCGCAATGCCACGCCATGACCGTCATACCAGCCGGTGGTTCAGTTAACAAAGTCAGTAACTGCAACCCAACACCTGCAATCAGGCCGAAAACCCAGAACATCGGATGCCTATCAGAACCTTCAACCTGATGCTCAGAGTTCTCAGTCGTCACTGATGCTGCTGAAGCCATTTTTTTCTCCATCACGATATACCGCCATTAAGAGTAGACTCTGTTATAATCGCTGCCCCTTCTATACAACCGCATAGTGCAAGAGCCCGCTTTGACTGACGTTTCTTCATCCCATTTCTCAGCATTAGCGCTGCCCGACGCTCTGCTGAATAACCTTGCCAGCCTTGAATACCGAACAATGACGCCGGTGCAGCAGCAAAGCCTGCCAGAAATCATTGCCGGTAAGGATGTGATAGCCAAAGCCAAAACCGGCAGTGGCAAAACTGCTGCTTTTTCTATCGGCCTGATACTGAAAATAAACCAGCGGCATTTTGGTTGTCAGGCACTGGTCATGTGCCCAACCCGGGAACTGGCAACTCAGGTTGCACAGGAAATTCGCAGACTGGCTCGTTATCAGCAAAATATAAAAGTGGTAACGCTCTGCGGCGGACAGCCCATTGGCCCACAAATTGGCTCGCTGGAACATGGCGCTCATGTGGTGGTCGGAACACCTGGCCGTATTCAGGACCATCTCCGCAAAGGCACCATTGAGCTGGACAGCGTTAGTACACTGGTTCTTGATGAAGCAGACCGAATGTTGGATATGGGCTTTATTGATGCCATTGAGCAAATCATTGAGCACATTCCAGAACAGCGCCAGACTCTGCTGTTCTCTGCCACCTATCCAAAAGGCATACGGACATTAAGTCAGCAATTCCAAAAGGCGCCGGTAGAAGTCTCTGTAGAAACCAGTGAAAGCCATGACAGTATTGAGCAGCGCTTTTATCAGGCGGAAGACAAATCCGACATGCTGATAAAGCTTCTATCTCACTACGAACCTGTCTCTGCAGTGATTTTCTGCAACACCAAGCAGGCCTGTAAAGATGTCGGCTCCGATTTGTACGAGGCAGGTTACAAACCCGTCATTCTTCACGGTGATCTGGAGCAAAGAGAGCGCGACCAAATGCTCGTAAGGTTTTCCAACCACAGCTCTACCTTGCTGATTGCGACTGATGTGGCCGCACGAGGCTTGGATATTGAGAATCTGCCCGCCGTTATTAACTATGATCTCAGCCGTGACTCTCAGATTCATGTCCACCGTGTCGGCAGAACCGGCCGTGCTGGCCGACAGGGCTTGGCTCTGAGCATCTACACAGCAAAAGAGCAGTATAAGCTGGACAAGCTCAGCGATTACCTGAAAACCGCTTTGACCTACGGAAACCCGGCAGAACTGGGTAACAACAAGCCACCGAAAGCGGCACCCATGGTCACGCTGACCGTTGATGGTGGCCGTAAACACAAAGTGCGCCCTGGTGATATTCTGGGCGCATTGACTGGAGAAGGCGGCATCCCCGGAGATCAGGTGGGTAAAATCAACATCTATGATTTTGTGGCCTATGTGGCGGTGACTAGAGACATTGCCAAATCCGCCCTGAGCCGTCTGGAACAGGGGAAAATCAAGGGAAGGAAGTTCAAAGTACGCCGCCTTTAAGGCTTAAATCGACTCAAATCCCTAAAAATCCCTAAAAATCCCTAAAAATCCCTAAAAATTCCTAATAAGTTGCTAAAGAAGGGAACTCTTTAGCGCTTCACTACTCCAATATATAACCAAATTCATTGCATGGAACATAAGGAGTAGAGTCATGCAGCCACTATCGAACCAACGACCACCGCTCGGTAATCTACCTACAAACACCCCGCTGGGTCAAAAGCGCTCAGCTCCTGACAATTGGCCTTCAGTCGGGCAGGGAAAACGAGCCAAAGCGCTTGATGGCTCAGCAGTAACGCCCAAGCTGCCTAAAGAAAACCAGCTACCTCAGAGGCAGCCTCAATCTATCCAAACCAGAGATGCTCAGCAAAAAACACCTGAATCAGGCTCTGTTGTTAATAAAGGTACTCCCCCCATTGGCCAAGATAATAAGGTGGATCAAAACCTTTTGGCTCATGGAGAAAAAACACTTCAAAACGCACAAGATGCCTTTACAGCCCACGCTCAACTCACCGTGTGCAAAGATGCAATTGAGTCCTTAGAAATGTATGTGGCCATTTGCAAACAACCATATACGAATACTGCTGCTCTATTAGAGGCTCTGCAAAAAATTGACCTCCCACCCAATGCAAAAAAAACCAAGCTAAACGTTAACCTTCAGGAGGGTGTAGATACCTCGAAACACCTTCCCAGCATCTCACTGATACCAATGGATAAGGCCAATCTTGAGAAGCTTTCCTGTAAAGAAGTACTGGAAAAATACACACTGGCAGTACGTGGTATGCAGCAGTGGCAGCAAGAAAATAGAAATCTAGGCTCTCTCGACGAAGCGCTGAACAGACTCAATTCTTCACTGCAAGCATTGAAAGATATTCAGAAAATGATTAACGACCAACACAGAAAGAATAACCCTGCTGACGGACCACCGGTCTCACAGCTGGAATTGCGTTACCATCAACACACGGAAAAAAGGGTATCCATTAACGGGCAAGTGGATAACTCAGGGCTGGAAGCAGGTTCAGAAGACATTGGTCAAAAACCACCTCAGCCAGATGTTGAAAACCAACAGCAAGCTCAGCCTCCACAACCTGTCAACCAAGTTGCCGAAGCCAACTAAACCTGAAACCCTGCTCATGTAGAGTAAAGCTGCCAGATAATTACATTAATGGCAGCTCTACTCGGACTCTCAAACCTTCACCCCTGTTTTCGAGATAAATTTCACCGCCGTGGTTACGCACAATATTTCTGGCAATAGCGAGACCTAGCCCCACCCCACCTGTATCACGATTACGTGACCCCTCAAGACGGAAGAAAGGAACAAACACCTGCTCCACCATCTCTTCAGGAATACCTGGGCCATGATCATCAATCACCACAGAAGCGAAATGTTGACCTGACCGTACTGTATGTTCGAGACGTACCTCCACCCGCCGGCCATATTTGACACCATTCTCAATCAGATTTCTCAGCGCCCGTTTTAAGCTCACGGGCCGACAACGGATCACGGTTTCCAAACTGTCTTCATAGCCCACTGCCAACCCCACTTCTTCAAGATCATCGCAGAGGCTTCCCACCATGGCATTGAGGTCAACGGTTCGAGTTGTTTCGTTATCAGAAGCCTGTCGCATAAATGCCAACGTCGCTTCCGACATCTGCTGCATTTCTTCCAACGTTGCCAATAACTGATCCCGATCACGGCTTTCGGACATCAGCTCCACTCTGAGCCGCATTGTGGTAATTGGCGTGCGAAGATCATGGGACAATGCCGCCAGCATGCGTGTACGGTCTGAAACAAAACGCTGCAATCGGTCATTCATTTGATTAAAAGCACGGATGGTTTCTTTTACATCCGCCGGCCCTGTCTCAGGTAACGGTTCGACTTGTTCTCCCAGCCCAAGCTGTATTGATGCTTTCGATAGCATGCGCAGAGGTCGGGTAATTCGCCGCACCATAATAGCCAGCGCACACAGAACCAAAATGGTGGCGATGATCAGAAAAACCACGGTCTGTTTCGCCACCAGAGGCGGCGCCGCCGGTGATTTTGCCTTCAGGTTTAACCACAGGTTATTTCTCATCTGTACCGAAATCTGAAGACTGGTCACTATCGGGGGCTTCCAGCCATCCCGAAAGTAGCGGCGTTTTCTGTCATCATCGTGAGGGGCACGTTTTTGATGGTTTTTCTTTTGGTCGTCCTGCCAGAACGGATTACACCCATCGCCAACACAGGGGGCTTTTGGTTTCCACTTGTTGTGAGAGTCTGAGAACGCCCTTGATGTATCCACTTTGATCCAGATTCTGTCTTTATAATCAGCGCCCAGAAGATCCTGCAAGCGCCGAACCAGAGCCTGATCCCTGCCATTCATCTTCTTTCCTGACAGTTCGCTGTTTTCATCCACCGAAAACCAGACCGTCTTGGTTCTGGCAGCCGCAAGAATGGCTGGGTAATCGGTCATTGGATTGTTTTCCAGCAACCAGACTAACGATTCGATCTGCTGAAACTGCGATCGCTGGCTAATGTCAGACAACGCCGTGCGATAGGCGTTCCCCAAAATAATAAAGCTCACCGCCTGAGCAATCATCAGTGCAGCCAGAACCACCACGACCATCTGGGCTACCAGGCTGGTGCGTAGCTTTTTAAAGAGTCCTCTACTCATCCTAAAGGGCTTCATTAAACGTCTCATTTCACTTCTTCAGTAAACATATAACCACCACCCCAGACGGTTTTGATTAATGCGGGCGTTTTCGGGTCTTTCTCAATTTTTTTCCGCAACCGGCTGATCTGGTTATCAATACTTCGATCAAAAGGCAGCGCGTCTCTGCCTTTGGTTAAATCCATCAGCTGATCACGATTCAATACCTGTCGTGAATGTTCCAGAAACACTTTCAACAGGCGGAACTCGGCGGCACTCAGTGGCACTAACAATCCATCTTCCCGAGTCAGCTGATGCTGGTGAACATCCAATTTCCAGCCTGGAAACTGCATCTCAGAGGACTTATTGGCTGCTTCAGACTTGTCCGTCACATGCTCCAATCTGCGCAACACTGCTTTGATTCTGGCTAACAGCTCCCGGGGGCTGAACGGTTTGGTCACATAATCATCCGCGCCCATTTCCAGCCCAACAATGGTGTCTGCCTCTTCACTCATGGCGGTGAGCATAATCACCGGAGGGCCACTCACCTCTCGCAGATAACGGCAGAGGGAAAGACCATCTTCACCGGGCATCATGATATCCAACACCACCAGATCAATGGTTTGTGCTGCCAGAACCTCCCGCATGCCCTCACCGCCGTCTGCCAGAGAGACCTGATAACCATGTTGATCCAAGTATCGACCCAGCAAGTCGCGGATCTCATTGTGATCATCCACCACCAGAATGTGTTTTTTCATGGCGTTTCACACCACCTGCATTAATGATGCTTTCATTATACGAGGGAAATGCTGCCGGTTTGGATAGCTCGGGACGTATTGATACAAATTGCGACAAACTCCGGTGCTTCGGGGATAATCCTAAGCAATTAATAATTTTAATTAACTCAATGAAGTAAGTAATGTTTTCCGTCCAGAAGGAAAAACCATGATAGGACGATATTGATCGCTGGGTAGTGGGTCAAATGAGCGGTTGGAAATTTATCGAAACTTTGAAGCTCAGGAGGCTATGTTCTTCTTTCTCACACATTTGACCCACTACTCTTCACTACTGTCCGGTTAAGCATAAACCAGCTCCAGACTCCCCTTATTCCGGGGTAAATTGGCTTCAATTCTATCCGGCGGATCACTGAATAATTCCAACAAAGAGCACCGACGGGTCAGGTTAAGACTGATTCTTCGGGCTATTTGCTGTAACGACAACTTGCAGGATGTTGTGATCTGAGCCAATCGCAG
>NZ_LUTV01000003.1:101533-114615 GCF_001646945.1 Endozoicomonas ascidiicola | reverse complement strand
TATGATGCTTCATGCCTGTCTCTCTTGTTCTGTAAAATAGCTGTCTCGACAACCGCTATTTTACCGTAGATCAACAGAGACAAGCACTTCAGTTCTTCCCCAGATTTTTAACCGGACAGCAGTGACTACTCTTTGATGCTTTTTATGAGCTGTGATTGAGCCCCTATCTTTTTATAGACACAGCGATTGGCCATATCCATCAGTCGTTTTTCAGGTCTCTTTAAAAAACTGAATTATCCCTAACCAAAATTTAAAAGTCCTAATCTATAAAAACTAATACCTGAATCCAATGAACTTTCATCATGTCTAAATGTCCATAGATTTGAAGATGTAACTTTTATATACAAATGGAAACCATACTCATGAGCCCCGTTGCGCCAAGCATTAGTACCACTAGCCAAGCAAACCCACCCCTTGATGAAAAAAAACAAAAACAATCAGTAGACTACAAAAATACACTTCATGGTCAGCTGGACTTGTCCTGTCAGGAAAGCATTCAAAAGAAAATAACTGATCGAAGGGTTCTCATTGCTAACCAGCCAGCAATAAATGGGGTAAGTGCAATCACAAATTTACAAACCCTTTTTGCGCTTGTACTAAATACGCCTAGATTGTTTAGCACTGCATACAATGCACTTATTGGGTTTGGTTTTCAAAGTCCAAAAGCCATGGAAAATCTTGCTCGGTCAGGTGGATTAGTTGGAAAAGCCTGTCAACTCATGGGGGCTAACAGTAGATATATAGAGGAAACAATCACTAGCATACACCAATCAACTACAAAAACGGAGCCATCTGACCAACCGCGCACACTCAATAACCAAGCAGAAGGTGCTGTTTCAATTGATAGTGGAAGTTTAAAAAGGCCATTGACTGACAGCGCAGGCACTGAAGAGACACCCCGAGAAAAGATTGCTAAGACCACCCCATCATCAGATGGGAAGGAAATGCCTGAAAATTACGCCTTTATGAAGTCTGGAAGAGATGTAACTAACAGTTCAGATCTGCATATGCCTGATACCATCGATTACGACAAAATTACAAAAATGAAAAAAATAATGCAGTCTACATTAAGCTCCAATAATGCAGGTAAGATTTCCCCAGAAGATGTAGTCAACTACTTAAAGGAATCCATACATTCAAATAATCCTTCTGCAAGTTTAGATATTGAATACAACGAAGAACTTGGTCGAGGAATGATCTGCCAAACTGACAGGGTTACAATATCAGGCCAAGCGCTGGCAGTTAAGACAGTTTCACCAGAATTACTCAACCTGCTATCTCAGGACATGATGATTCTTAGAAATATAATATCGCCTCTTGTAAACATGAAATATGGATCAGACAATTTACAATGCACATTTTTTGACTCGGCAATAAAACAGATAATAGAAGAAGCAAATCTGAGTATTGAGCTAGCAAACAGTGAAATTATTTATGATTTTTTTGAAAACTACAAACCGGAAAATAATGTTATAGAGGTTTCTTCCGGTAAAAAAACCCGAAAAATTCCTGTTCATTTCTCAGCGCCGAAAACTTACCAGCACTATTCAAATAACAAAGTACTTGTAATGGATTTAATGCCCGGTTGTCCTTTAGATCGTAGTCATCAGGTCTTTTCAATATTAGAAAACTGGAAGCCAGAATGGAATAATCATCAAGAATTGAACACAGAACAGATCAACCAAATTTTACAGGACCTAAAACAAAGAATCCCCTCTATGTGGCTGTCCGCTTCGAAAAATATTGGTTTTTCAAATATAGACCTGCATCCTGGAAACTGCATGTTCTGGACTGATGATAATAGTATTCATATTGGCTTTATTGATAACGGAAGTTGTCGTGAAATGTTTCCAATGGATGAAAAGGTAACTATCGCATTAAATAACAACATGATGCTTTCCCTATCCGCCTTTTTAGCAATAAAAGCGAAAGAAGATAACTTTCAAAAGTTAAGTTTGAAAGAGGTGGAGAATTTAACATTCACCCCAATTTCTGAAACTACATGCGAAGCTGTTCTGCACGATATAATTGACTGGCAACGCTATGAGAAACAAAATATGGCATTAGAACCAATTAAACAATGGTATCAACAATCACGAACAGTAAAAGAAGTACTGAATCATCTCTATAAAGACTTCAAAGAGAATTGGGAACACAATGATGTATGGGCGAAAATCCATGACCAACCAAATCCGGAAACTGTGGTAAGCGCCAGTCTGGTATCAATTCTCCAAAACAGCCATAGCAAACATGAAAATCATGGCACGAAACCGATAGCTTCAGCATCCCTGAAAAGCTCTAGTCGCAAGATTGAGTTTAAGAAAGTACAGATTACTGATGATGAGCTTAGAGAATTATTGAAAAACCCTGAAAGCTCCAAGTCGGAAACTAAAAGCATCTTTTCTATGAATATACAACAATCTCTAAAATCCATGGGAATAGTCAGTTCCAAACCCATAATTTTCATAGATCGTCTAAAATATCAGGCGGATGCCTTTAAAAAGTTCGAATTGTGGGATAAAGATTTCCAATCATCAAGCGGCACCCCTGTGTAATATAGCGTACTGTTCCTTTAATCCTGTTTAAAGACAGAAATGATGCCCGGCACACTGCCGCACCCACCGGGTATCATTTCTAATAACACATATTCCGGTATCAATAATTGATCCTCCAAATGATCAACCCCTCGCACTGAATACGGGTAACTGATGGAATTGATATTTCAGATCATTAAACGTAACGATAAGCTCATTATACGAGTGAGAGGTCATCGTTCTATATGGCCTGAGACTTTTTGATACAAATTGCGACAAACTCCGGAGCTTCAGGGATAATTCTGCGAAATTCATGGTTTTAAATGAACTCAACGAAGCGGCATTCAAGCCAAAAAGGAGAGAAACCATGAAAAAGACAACCTTGATCGCTGCAGCACTGGCTACTGTATTCACCACCTCTTCTGCCTTTGCCTGGTTTGGTGACGATAATGGCGGCAATGATGGCGGTAAGGGTCGCTGCATTGATGGCGATCGCAAAGGCCATTTTATGAAAGGTGAACGGGGCAAACACGGCAAGCGTGGAAACTTCAAAGAACACATGGATCGCGAGTTTACCGCTGAAGAAATCCGCACACTGAACGAAGCTCGCCTGATTATGCAAGGCAATGACAATGTTCAGTTAGGTGAAGTAACCGCCACGGATAATGGCTACAAAGTAACCATCGTGACTAAAGATAACTCCCTGGTTAAGGAGATGGAACTGGCGAAAAACGGCATGCCTTTAGAACGTTACGAAGCCATCAAGGCGCGTATGGAAGCTAGAGATAAGCACTAACAAGTTCCCAGTAATCAGCCCGGCTCAAACACCGGGCTGCTCTTCAACCCCGCTCATCAACAATCAGCTGATCTTCTTTCGCCAGCGTTTCTACCCGCTGAGTTTCCCCTCTCAGACGAGTCACCGATTTAATGGATTTTTTCAACGCCTCGGTATCCACCTGATCGCTGGATTCATACAACAGTGTAAGTCTATCTTTGCCCTCCTCATGGCTGATACTAAACTGCGCCTTGATAATGCCATGATGACGTTGAACGATAGTGGTCACCTGATTAGGATGCACAAACAAACCTCGAACCTTGGTAGAAATATCCGAACGCCCAAGCCAGCCACGAATCCGGGTATTGGTTCGACCGCAGGCACTTGAACCTTCAGCCACGGCAGAAAGGTCACCCGTTGCAAAGCGAATCATCGGGTATTCCGGGTTGAAACTGGTGACTACCACTTCACCGATACCGCCTTCTGGCACCACTTCGCCAATGTCTGGATTCAGAATTTCCAGAATAATATCTTCAGCAACCATCATCCCCGCACTGCTATGACTCTCATAAGCAATGAGCCCAAGGTCCGCCGTTGCGTAACACTGAAAGCACTGAATACCCCGACACTGAAAGTAACTTCTCAGGCTTTCTGGCAGCGCTTCCCCCGACACCATAGCGTGAGTAAACGACAGATCCTGACCTTTTGCGTCCGCTTTCTCTAACAGTGTTTTTAAGAACGAAGGGGTTCCACAGTAACCGGTGGGCTTCAGAGAATCGATCACTTGCAACTGTAATTCCGTTTGCCCTGTGCCTGCGGGAATCACCGCACAACCACAAGCCCGGGCACCGGAATCCATAATAAAGCCACCGGGGCTTAAGTGATAAGACAATGTGTTATGGACAATATCCCCCGCCCGGAACCCGGCAGCATAGAAAGCCTGCCCCATTCGCCACCAATCATCACCTTTACCTTCAGGCTCCTGAATAGGCCCAGGAGACTGAAACAAACGAGCAACCGCACCTGGGTCAACACCATTTAAACCACCAAAAGGCGGGTGACCTGCCTGAAAGCGAATCAAATCAGACTTTCGGGTAACGGGCAGTCTGGCAAGATCCTCACGACACTGAATACTCGCGGGATTCACATTCTGCAATAACTGCTGATAGTAGACGCTGTCCGTTCTTGCACGAGACAGTGTTTCCCGTAGCTCGCCAAACAAATAGCGTTCCCGCTCGGCTGGATTCATCACCTCTTTTATGGAAAAGCAATTCTCAGTGCTCATGGGCGTTCCTTTTTTAGAGCCAGCGTTTACGACGCTTGTAGGATTTCAGATTCTTAAAGCTGCGACTGCTTTCATTTCCCCCAAGATAAAATTCCTTCACATCCTGGTTGTTTAACAGCTCTTCCCGGGTACCGTCCAAGACCACTTTGCCAGATTCCATAATGTAACCGTAACTGGCATTTTTCAGGGCAAAATTGGCATTCTGTTCAACCAGCAACATGGTAATGCCCTGCTCCCGGTTGATTTTCTCGATGATGCCAAAAACTTCTTTTACCAACAGTGGCGATAAACCCATTGACGGCTCATCCAGCAGAATCATTTTTGGATTAGCCATCAATGCACGACCAATCGCCAACATTTGCTGCTCACCTCCGGATAAATAACCCGCAAGGCCACTTCGCTCTTTCAGCCGTGGAAAATAGGTATAAACCCGGTCAATCTCATCACGGATATTCTTCTGACTTCGAGTGTATGCCCCAAGCCTGAGGTTTTCTTCACAGGTCATGTCTTCAACAATACGACGACCTTCCATAACCTGAAAGATGCCAGAACGGACGATATCCTCGGCATTCTTCCGATCAATCCGCTCACCCATAAACCGGATTTCACCATTGCTCACTTCACCATCTTCTGATTTCAGTAACCCAGAGATCGCTTTCAGCGTGGTGGATTTTCCGGCACCATTTGGGCCAAGCAACGTAACGATCTGACCTTCCGGCACGTCAAGACTGACGCCACGCAAGACCAGAATCACTTCGTCGTAAATCACTTCGACATTATTAATGCTGAGCAGTGGCTCGGCAGATTCTATTTTCAGGGCTTCCATAAGACCCCCATGGATCAACAGCTGAATTTCGTGATAGGTCGGTAAGCCAATATGTTGCCAACCATTTTTAGACACCTCGTTCCCATGCTCCGTGTGGGAATGCATACCCTTTATTTTCAAAGAGATAGTCATATGGGTTCCCACGCAGAGCATGGGAACCAGAACTATTGCGACTGCCTGTATTAATACCCTAACCAGTCTTCACGGCGAGGCAGCGTTACCTGTGATAGTTGTTTCACAGCGATATCACCCTGATTCCATTTTGCCTGATAAATTTTCACGGAATTCAAACCACGATGGTCGTCTGCTGCCCAACTGGCTGGCAAACAAACACCGTCAAGCCCTTCAGGAATCCAATCCTGTTTGGCATACATACCCTGCTTAATATTGGCTCCGGTGATGCCACCATTTTCCTCAGCCCATTTCATGGCTTCTGCCATATACAGAGTTGAGCAAACGCCCCGGATGTAATGGTGTGTCTGAAAGCTCTCATCACGGTTAGCCGCCTTGGCAATATCTTTCACCATTTTCAGGTTCTCGACATCGTCATTCCAGAACGGTGTCAAAGCCGGGAAGACATAGTTATCAATCCCTTCACCAGCCGCTTTGAAGGTCAGCATATCGCCGCCCCAGATATTGGACATAAACTGAATATCGGTGCCCACGGTATTACAGGATTTAATCAGCGACACCACTGAACCACCGAGATTGGCTACATAACCATACTGCGCACCGGTAGTTTTGATCGACAAACATTGCGCTTTAAAGTCGCCAGGTTTCATAGAGACCACTACCGGCGGTTTCACATCAAAGCCAAGCTCTTCAGCGTATTCTGCACAGGCAGCTTTAGGTGCATTTGGGTAAGGGTGGTTATCGCCGATGTGAACAAAGCCCGGCTTACCGGTTTCTCCTTTACCTTGCCAATCGTCTTTTGCCCATTGCACTAATGCACGACAGGTGTCGGAATACGAAGCGCCGTAGAAGAAGTTATAGGGTGCTGCTTTTTTGGTTTTCGGGTTTTTCTTCTGCGGGTCAGTCAGGTGGCCTGAGTAAGAAGCCGAATACACCGGAATTTCATCTTTGACGATGAAGGAAATCAACGCTTCTGTATCTGCCGTACCCCAACCCTGCATGGCAACCATATTTTTACGGGATTTCCATTTTTTATAGTTGCTGATGGCCTGAGGTACTTTGTAAGCATAATCCACTGTCTCTGTCTCAATCATGGTGCCATTAATGCCACCCTGCAGATTAATCCACGACAGTGTGTCTTTAATACCATCAGCATAATATTTACCCACAAAGGCTGTTGGGCCCGAGTAATCTGCCAAGTGACCAACAAAGACGGTTTCTTTGGCCGTTACACTGAACGACAAGGCGGCGATAGCCAGCCCGGGAAGGACTTGTTTACAGAGTATCTTTAGCATGTGTTGTCTCCTTATTATTATTTTTGACATCTACTGCATTAATACGCGAAGGGGTAAAACTTCCAATACGCCTTAATCTGCCGCCAGCGATGAGCCAATCCCTGGGGTTCAAATACCAGGAAAAGAATAATCACCAGCCCAACCGCCATTTCTTTAAAATAGGCCATACTCTCCGCCACACTGCCGGCAGGTAGCAGGCCAGTACCAGCTATCAGTGCAACCACCGACTCCAATACTTCTGGCAATAGCACAATAAAAATAGTGCCCAGCAAGGCGCCAAACACTGAACCCAAGCCTCCGATAATGATCATTGCCAGAAACTGAATAGACATCATCAGCGTAAAACCTTCTGCGGAAACATAGCCCAGATAATGGCCGTAAAGTGCACCGCCAATACCTGCAAAAAAGGACGAAACACCAAAGGATAGCAATCGATACCAATTCAGATTAATCCCCATTATTTCTGCAGAAAGGTAGTGATCACGGACCGCCACAAATGCCCGCCCATCACGGCTGCGCATGAGGTTTGTCCCCCAGAGGTACATAAACACCAAGGCGAACAGTGCGATGTAAAAGAAGGACTGATCTGAATCCAGGGTATAACCAAATATTGAGACCGGCTCGGCAGCAGCGCCATAGGAGCCACCGGAAAACCATTCTGCACGGGCGAAGAAATCTTCAATAATAAACTGCGCTGCCAGAGTAGCGATGGCCAGATAAAGACCTTTAATACGGGCTGCTGGTGATCCGAAAATCATACCAACGACCATGGTCAACCAACCCGCCAGAGGAATGGCCAGCCATACCGGAATCCCAAATTCATTATTCAGCCAAGCTGAAGCAAAGGCACCAAATCCGAAGAAAGCACCGTGACCAAGGGAAATCTGGCCGGTAAAGCCCACCAATATGTTCAAACCCAGAGCAGCGATGCCCAGATAAGCCACCTGAATAAAGAGTGTCAGGAAGTAAGCGTCCAGAATCAATGGCGCAAAGCAAAGCGCTATTACGGTTGCCACCACCAGCCAACGAATGGTGCTGGTTTCAAAGATCTGGTTATCGGCTTTGTAGCTGGTTCGAAAATCGCCACAGGGTCGCATGGAAAGAGAAATCATTATTTTAACGTCCTTTTTCCCGAATTTAGATTCGCTCGATATTTTTAGTACCAAACAAACCATAAGGTTTGATGGTCAGAATAATCAGCAGGATATAAAACGGTGCAATGGTGTATAGGTTGCCAATATGTAGATATTGACTGTCGATAAACTCCGCAAGGTTTTCCAACACACCAATAATCACACCACCGACAACGCCACCCACAATGGAGTCCAACCCACCAAGAATGACCGCCGGAAACACCTTAATCCCAATAAACGACAACGCATCAGAAACACCATTCACCATTCCAATAACAATGCCCGCGGTGGCAGACACCATGGCAGAGATTGCCCAGCTGGCTGCAAAGACTTTGGAAACGGAAATCCCCAAGCTGCTAGCCACTTGCTGATCAAACGCGGTAGCACGCATCGCTAAACCAAGCCTTGAATAACGGAAGAACCAATAAAAGCCCACCATCATGACCACGGAGAAAATCAGGCTGAGAATATAGGCCAACTCAATATTCAGACCCGCAATACTAATGGTGCTGGTTTCAAATACTTGTGGATAACTTTCAGCAGACACTCCGAAAATCCATTTCATCAATGATTGGAAAAACATGGAAAGCCCAATAGTCACCATGATCACCGAGATGATGGGTTCGCCAATCATTGGCCTGAGAAATACCGCCTGTATTATGATGCCGAACACCGTCATAAAGCCGAGAGTTAACAAAAACCCGATATAAAAAGGGAGATCCAACCAAACCAGTGTCGCCCAACACACCCAGGCACCAATCAACAGAAACTCACCCTGCGCAAAGTTCACCACCTGAGTGGATTTATAAATCAACACAAAGCACATGGCGATCACGCCATAGAGCAGGCCAACAATCAGACCATTCACTGTGAGCTGCAGTAGAAGTTCCGTATTCATAATGCTTCCTCCAGTGCTTTGTTGGCCAGATCTTTGCTGGATTGCTTTCTGTCGGCATATTGCTCGGTGAGTACCGGTATATCATCGCCAAGATTTATTACATCCAGTGTCGTTTGAATCCGACTTTTACTGCCATCCTGGAAGGTAATGACCGTATCAACTTCGACTCGTTCATCACCTTTGTAGAGTGCATTGATAATATCTGCATACTTTTCGGCAACCACGCTCCGGCGAACTTTCCGGGTTCGTGTCAGCTCACCATCGTCGGCATCCAGCTCTTTGTAGAGCAACAGGAATCGTTTGATTCGCTGGCTTTCCGGTAACCCTTCATTCACCTGTTCCATGGCCTGCTGGAGCAAAGTTTGTATTTCTGGCTGCGAAGAAAGATTCGTATAGTTGGTAAATGCTATGCCACGGGCTTCCGCCCATTTAGACACGATACTGTAACGGATGCAGAGCAGTGCCGTCAGGTAGGGCCGTTCATTGCCAAGGATCACCGCTTCTGCAATGTAAGGAGAAAACTTCAGCCGGTTCTCAATATATTGAGGTGAAAAACGTATCTGGGTCGATGTTTGAGCCAGGTCTTTTACTCGATCAACCACCACCAAATGGCCACTGTCTTTTATATAGCCAGCATCGCCGGTATACATCCAGCCATCCCGAACGTCATCATGGAATGCCTGATCGTTCTTATGATAGCCAGTGAACATTCCAGAGGTACGAGCGACAATTTCACCCAACCCATTTTCATCCGGCTGCTCGATACGCAATTCACTGTTATCAAAAGGAACACCAACGGATTCGTAATCAATATCCTCACCGTTGTGAATCGTATATGCGCCTGCCAGCTCAGTCTGACCATACAGCTGCTTCAGCGGTACGCCCATAGCATGAAACAGTTTGAAGGTATCCGGCCCCATAGCCGCACCACCGGTGGCAGCTGATGTCAGGTTTGAAAAGCCCAGTCGGTCCCGCAGGGCGCCCATCAAAATCCAGTCGGCTAATTTTGATTTCCGCCCCTGTTCTCTGGCTTTCAATGCACGGTCTAAACCAAACTTGAATAGCTTTTGTTTCAAAGGCTGAGCGTCCATCATCCTTGCATGAATTTCTGCTGCCAGATTTTCCCAAACCCTCGGTGCCAGCAGCACAAACTCAGGCCCGATCTCCCGAAGATCGGACATCATGGTTTCCTGAGTTTCGACAAAATTAATAACCTGTCGTTGAATCAATGCCTGACCAACGGCGTATACCTGCTCCATCACCCAAGGCAGTGGTAAAACGGACACATAATTATTGCCTGGCTTTTTAGGGTCAGCTCGAAGATAAGCGGCACAATGATCAAGAAATGGGCCGGAGTGATGTTTCGCCAGTTTTGGTCTGGAGGTTGTGCCTGATGTAGTACAAAGGATGGAAAGGTTATCACCATGGGTGCTTTCAACCATGCTGGCGTATAGCTCTGGTTGTTGTTGGTCCAGTTGACGCCCTAATTGATACACCTTTTCTATATCGACCAATCGATCATCGTCGTATTTGCGCATTCCCCGTGGGTCGCAGTAAACAATATGACGAATCGTTGGAATTCGAACTTCCAGCTCCAGAAGCTTGTCGCACTGCTCTTCATCTTCTGCGATCACAACTGCTGACTCAGAAAATGTCAGCAGATATTCTGTCTCTTCATGGAGTGAATCTTGATAAACACCCAGGGAATATCCGTGGAGAGCATGGGCAGCCACTTCACCCCAAATCCACTCTGGTCGGTTGTCGCCTAATAACGCGATCACTTCTCCAGCATTCACCCCCAGCGACCTTAATCCGAGTGTTAGCCACTTAACCCGATTGTGGTAATCCTGCCAGGTAAATACCTGCCAAATGCCATACTCTTTCTCGCGCATGGCCACATCATCGCCATAGTGCTCAGCGTTCCAGGCGAGAAGTTTTGGAAAAGTGTCGTAGATATTGATATCTGGAAAACTCATACCGCAGCCTCCAATATGTCATCCTCTTCTCCAAGGTAGGCTCTGCGCACGTGCTCGTTATCAATCACTTCTTCCGGCAGCCCTTCTGCGATTTTGCTGCCAAAATCTAAAACCATAACCCGCTTAGAGATACCCATGACCACACTCATATCGTGTTCAATCATCACCACGGTCATCCCCCACTCTTCATTCAAGTCGAGGATATAACGCGCCATATCTTCTTTTTCTTCCTGATTCATACCAGCCATGGGTTCATCCAGCAGAATCATGTCAGGCTTCAATGCAATGGCTCTCGCCAGCTCTACCCTTTTTCTCAAACCATAGGAAAGCGTGCCTGTCTGCTTTTTGCGGATATGGGCAATTTCCAGGAAATCGATAATTTCTTCTACTGTACGACGATGCTCAAGCTCTTCTTTCTGAGCGCCGGAAAACCAATACAACGGCCCTGACGCAAAATTATTTTTAAGCAGGTGGTGTCGTCCAACCAGAATGTTTTCCAGTACCGACATGTGACTGAATAACGCAAGATTCTGGAAAGTCCTTCCCAGCCCCAGAGATGAGCGCTGATTCGGCTTCATCCGGGTGATTTCCTGCTGTTTAAATGAAATGGAACCCTGCTGCGGCTGATAACGTCCGGAGATGCAATTCAGCATGGACGTTTTGCCAGCACCGTTAGGCCCAATGATGGAGTAAACGTCGCCTTTATTCACAGTAAAACTGACGTCAGTGAGCGCCTTTACGCCACCAAACGCGAGATCAATCTGCTTGACCTCAAGAAGTGGTTTCATACCCATTGCCTTCCTATTTTATTTTTATTCTTGGATTTTTATTGTTTGGCAATTTGTCTATTTTGTTCAGTTTTCAAACTAACACGAAGTTTACGTAAACGTAAACTTATTACACACTCCTATTCTCAAGATTTGCACCAGAATTCACTATAAGACCAACGTCTAATATCTTATTTAACTGACTGTATCATGATGTGGCAATAATAATGCTCTCCTCTCTCTAACCACACTCCCAACCAGCTTTCTTAACCACTTTAATAGCAGGTTGTCATGATCTTCCCGGCGCCAGGCCAGATAAATATCAAAATCTGGCACCGCCACCGGGCAGGGAGAAGCCGTCAACATCTGCTCTGGATCACCTAGAGCCGCCAGCACCCGAGGAACCACACTGATTAATGGCTCTCCTGGCAACAGTCGTAACAGCGAGGTAAACCGTCCACAGGTGACACGAACTTTTCGTTTATCCCCGCGCTCTGCCAGTAAATCATCAACGATCCCTTTTACAAAACCAGTGTTGTTTATAAGGGCATGATCCACAGAGAGGAAGTCTTCATAGCTGAGCGGTAAATTGAGCTTTAACTGTCGATTATCAAAAAGGCAAACATGCTTTTCGGTATACAGTTTTTCCATGGCCAGCTCCGCCGGACCGTTACCAAGACTACCGATAGCAATGTCCAGCAAGCCTTTCTGAAACCCTGCAAACGCACTGTCACGACCCACCAGAATAAAACTAACCGATGACTCTGGCGCACTAAACCTTAGCGCTTCAACAATCGCTTCTGCATACAACGACTCCGCATAATCCGTAAGACCTATTTTGATGTGCCCAGAGAACAAGGCTGGCTCAAAGTGCTGCACAGGCAGTAAATCATTACGCACCTGATCCAGAATTTTTCTGAGCATTGGTTGAAGCTCACTCGCCCGACGAGTCAGTTTCATGGTGCTGCCTTGCCTGACCAGTAAAGGGTCATCAAACAGCTCTCGGAGTCGCCCCAGGTGATGGCTCATGGCAGGCTGACCAATAAAAAGACGACCAGCTGCCTTGGTCACACTGCGTTCATCCAACAGTGCTTCTAATGCGGTTAGAAGATTTAAATCAATTCTGGAAAGGTTCGGTTTAGATGAAGAAAACATTACTGACGTTTTATCCAATGAATTTTTTTAAAAAATCTTACGACTTTCGCCGTATTTAATGCGAACAATCAGTAAGTTGACTACACGACTATTATCATAGTTACAGGGGGTGCTCAGCCTGAATAATGTAGCAAGTATTTAAAAAGCATCTACTCTATTAGTAATTGACTACTGACGTTTATGTTTGCTGCCATGCCTGCCCAGATACTTTCTTCAAAAAACTCCGAAACCCAAGTTCTCATCACTATCCAGCATGGAAAGTCAATGTTGGAGTTTGAAGATCTGTTACAGGACGAGCTTAATGAT
>NZ_LUTV01000003.1:98753-100983 GCF_001646945.1 Endozoicomonas ascidiicola | reverse complement strand
TCTACTGCGCTGCAGCGCCTGAATATGGCAAGCAAACCTTTATGAAGCGATTTTCTGCAGAGATAGAAAAAGTTAAACGACGATTCCCTGATGCCACTTATGTTGGCGTTGCCGATGGTGCTCCCGATAACTKGACTTTCCTTAAGCCTTTTGTGTCCGTTCAGGTTCTGGATTTTTATCATGCWTCTGAGTATGTGGCAGACGCTGCGGAAGCGATCTATCCGGGAGTTAAAAACAAGCAACAACGGCATGCATGGCTGAAAGAAAAACTCYATGAGCTGAAACATGAAGTTGGTGGAGCACAGCGTCTGACCAAGGAATTAAAGAAATCATCACCGGGGAATAATCGTCTGGCAKCGATGGAGAAGCTGTAYAAGGCAAGAACCTACTTTAAGRACAACTGGAAAAAGATGGTCTATCCGGAAGCCCTGAGCGCCCATTTACCAATCGGCTCTGGGGTTACTGAAGCGGCCTGTAAAATATTGGTGAAACAGAGGATGTGCAGATCTGGTATGCGCTGGAAAGAAGAAGGTGCCTCAATGCTGTTAACACTCCGAGCGATCATATGTTCAACAGGACATTGGTCATCTTTTTGGAAAAAAATGAATCAATACGGTTTTCCAATTACTCATAACCTTCAGGCAGGACATTGATCAGGCTGAGCACCCGTTACAGGGAGTTAGAAGCTAATGGTTTATCATTGGATTGCAAGGAAGTGGATAAAATGTCATAGAGTGAATTTCTGATACGCGTATATTAAAGTAAACAGTTATCAGCTTCTGGAAGTGGGCGCCCCACCATCAAGAGTCACATCCAACGACTCAAGCAATGCAACCAGTGATATTTTTCCTCTCCCGGGGGACTCAGGAATCAGTACACTGCTTTCATCGGAAATTTGTAGGTACTGTTTATAAACGGTCGGACTCACGTTACGCTCAACTATCTGCTTTGCTTGTTTAGATTTCTTTATCAGCTTTGCAAGCAATGTCGGAGCTGCTGATGTCTCTTGTTCATTACGACTCTGGTTTCTTAAATTCCCTCTGTTATTTGTAGATTGCTTGCCAATAAGAGGAACATTGATTTTCATCTCGACACCCTCATCTCGACGGCGCAAACGGGTATGTTCCGAGTTCAAAGTACCGACCAAACGACCCTGTATCATTGCCTGAAGAGGGTTTAGTCCCTTTTTGCTCAGCCCCAACCCCAATGCAGATAGAGAGTTCAAATCAATCACGCCATTCGATATTTCAGCATCCAATCGAACCATCGCGTATTTTTTATCATTACCGGAGATGGCTCTATTAACCAGTTTGGGCACCCACTCCGGACAATACTCTGCCATAGCACCATAATCAGCATGAAGGGTAAAACTCAGCTTTCCATTGAGATTGTCATCCAGACTTAGGCTGCCATCTTTAATCTGTGCTGGGCCAACGCCAATATTGTCAACCTCTACCAGACCAAACTTTATAGAAGGGTTCTCAACATCGCTCTTAAATAAGTTTTTTGTCTGTGTTACATGAAAATCAGTAAAAGCTATCTCGGAACCGTCGGTTAAACCGCTGCCAGAAAACATATCGCTAGCCTTATTGATGCGAACAACCATGCTCTTCGCATCAACGTCGAATGAAGTATTTTCATTTTTGATGACCGTAGCCCAGTCAGAGGTATTTTTTTTACTTTCAGAGTCATGAATGTCAACATTATCATCCCAAGTGTTCACGCCACCTGAAGACAGTAAACCGGGCAGATTTTTGCAGTAATCAGCCACTGAATTGCCGATTAAAAACAACAGATTTGTTTCTCCTGACAGCTTCAGGTCTGGAATTTTGATATCCAGCACTGCCTTTTCGCCACTTCTGCCGCCAATTTCAAGTGAAAATTTTAGCGCATCGGCTTGAATGTTTAACTCATCTTTGTCTGATTGAGTAGAGCCATCAAACGTTCTGAGGTTATCAAGATGAATCTTGCTGACCTTAATAGAAGAGTCTGGATATTCGATAGAAAATTGACCACTGTTAACAGTCACATCCCTTGACATACCCAGCTGAAGAGCGGCTACGGAGCTGGCAAGCGTCACTAAACCAAAACTCATTTGAAACATACGGTTCTAAATGAGCAGATAAATTGATCCGAAGCATGAAACGAAAAACGATTCAAGACGTATAATTACAGATCATTTTTTGCCATAACTATTCGATTCATGCTTAAAGTCCTACACGATAAATGG
>NZ_LUTV01000003.1:85215-97923 GCF_001646945.1 Endozoicomonas ascidiicola | reverse complement strand
TAACTTATCATTATTGTCATAGCACCCAAGATGAACTGGTGAAGAATGTCAAAGCCTTCTGCGTGCAGATTAACCAAAAACCAGTCGAGTTAGCCGACAGACTCCATACCAAGACGTCTCTTGACGAGGAGGAAGAGGTGATCAGAAAACCGGTTAAGCCAAAACCAAAATAAAACCGATGGTTTCAAGTGAGTTTTGGTTTATGTCATCCTTTGACATGTGCTCAACTTTAATACCGGCCGTTGCCAAAAGCGGAGTAATACCATCAATTGAGCTGTTTGATACATTATACCCGGCCTCTTCTGCCGCTTTAGCTGTTACAGCAACAGCCGTCTGCGTCATTGCTGCGCTAAACCCAACCATCCCACCAGTGAATTTCATAACCTCAGGCAGTGCCTTCCCAATGTTTGTGTACATTTCACCCAAAGTGCCAACAGTGGTTGAATAAAAATCGGAAACGAATGCCTTGGATACCTTATACGCAAGTGAGCTTTCCAGCGTATTGTACAAACGATTTATGAAACTAGTGGATACGGTTTCCCGAATCGATCGAGCCGTTAAAGCTGGGGCGGAATGAAATGGAACAGGGTTATCTCTCAACCCTTTTGTGGCGTTACCAGGAACGCTTTTGATTGAAGGATTGCTGCTTTTTTGGCTAATTTCTGTACTGCTTGCGTATTTTTGGGGCTGGATGGCTGCGCCAGGTAATCTATCCATGATCATTACAATCTTATGAGATACAAGATTGTTCGGCAGCCTCTGGTTGTAATTAAGGGTGTTGTGGCGAAGTTCGGTTGCTAAGTATTCACAAAAAACCAGTATCTGGTCATCAGATACTGGTCATACCATGATCATGGATCCGATGTTAGAGCAGTAGGATACCTACACTGATGAACAGCAAGACCAGCCAGAAAACAGAAAGCTTCATGCCTCGTAGCAGGAAGGCGCCAATCAGTACCAATGCCATTTCCAAGCCAGAGTGCACCGCCGAAATAAACACTGGCGAATATAATGCCGACAGCAGAAGTCCGACCACTGACGCATTAATTCCTGCAACGGCTCCCGCTATTTTTGCTCTGCCTGCCAACGCTTGCCAGGCAGGCAAGACGCCAATAACCAACAGAAAACCCGGTAGAAAAATCGCCAATGTGGCAACAATCGCCCCCAGCACAGGTGAAGATTCCGAAACAAAATAGCCAAGATAAGTGGCCAGGGTAAACATCGGCCCAGGTACTGCCTGGGCAGCCGCATAGCCTGTTAGAAAAGTGTCCGTGCTGATCAAACCTTCTGTTGTACTTTGCAACAGTGGTAGTACAACATGGCCTCCACCAAACACCATACTGCCCGCCTGGAAGAAATCACTGATCACTCTCGCCATTGGTGAGAAACTGACAAGGAAAGGCAAACCCACCAGTAAAACCGCAAAGAGAACCAAGGGCCAGATAACAAACCGTGCTTTCTGTTGACTGTCACTGTCACCGGGTAACCAGTAATAGCCAATCATTGCGGCAACAATGAGTATCGCCATTTGAACGACAACGCCAGGGAATAACAAAAGCAGCGCAGCACTGATCACGCAGAGGCCAATGGTCAACTGACTTTTACAAAAAGAGCGGAACATCTGCAACGTAGCATCGGCAACCACAACTACGGCTAATAATTTAAGGCCCGCAATCAGCCCCTGATACCAGTCAGCGCTTAAGAAAAGCTGGCTGCTCATGGCCACCGCAAGAAGAATGGCAAAAGATGGCAAGGTAAAACCAACAAAGGCTGCCAGCCCTCCCAGCAGGCCTGCCCGTTGATAACCAAGAGCGAAACCCACCTGACTGGAACCCGGGCCCGGTAAAAACTGACTGAGGGCAATCAATTGGGAATATTCGACATCCGTCAGCCATTTTTTCTTTTCAACAAAGTTGGTTCGAAAATAGCCAAGGTGAGCTGCTGGCCCACCGAAACTGGTCCAGCCCAGCAGAAAGAATTGCCAGAAGATATTGAGTAGTTTATTCACACACACTGCCCGATAAATTATTTGAGTAGGTAGATGATAAACAGGCGACACTTATTATGCATATCGATTCTTTTAATCCATGTTAATCGATATTGCTGATAGTAAAAAAAGCACAAAAAAACGCCGACCGGAGTCAGCGCATAAATATTGAAATTAACTCAAGGTTCAAGCCATAGCAGGTGTAGCGGCTTCGCCTTCTTTATCACAATCATCAGCAGCGGCCAGCATTCTTCGCACAATCACGGAAGCGACCAAAGCAACAGCCACCATAGCCACAGCAGCCATGGTCAGCATGCCAAAATAGTCACCATACACAGTCTGCACAAATTGCTGGGTCACTTCCTGACCTTTTTCCATAGCGACGGTACCGGAGATAACCGCGCCAACAATACCAGACAGTGCCATGGCAATGTAAAACAGAGAAACCGAGAAACCTTCCATACGCTTTGGTGCCACAGACAGAATAAACGCAACCACCAGCGAGCCAACAATCACTTCACCAAACGCCAGGAAACCGTGAATCACCAGAAATACATTCGGGCTGATCACCACATCCTCACCGATACCTTTTACTGCCATGGTCAACACACCGAAGGCTGCAGCAGCAAGAATGAAGGAAATAGACGTCTTTGTCGCAGTACTCCAGCTGATGCCACGTTTTTCCATGCTAGTGAAAATCGCCGTGATCGCAGGGCCAGCCACAATACACCACAGCGGGTTCAGAGCCATGGATGCTTCCGGTGCCAGAGGAATAAAGCCCAACAGTTCGCCACGCATGGTATTGATAGTCACCATGGTCATAGACGTCATCATCTGGCCATAGTAAACAAAGAAGGCAGTGGTCAGAACACCCATAATCAGGATAGTGCCCATGCGTAACGCTTCTGAGCGGGTTGCCTTGAACATCTGGGCAAAGAAGTACAGAACCGCAGAAGCCGCGATAGCGTAAACCACATACTGACCGGTCTCCATATCGGAAAACATGAAGAACACCATACCCAGCATGGCGATTGTCAGTACAATGAACATGGCCATTTGTTTAAACGGCACTGGGTCTTTATCGATATTCTCGCCAACTTCAACCAGCGGCTTATTGAACACGAACAGCACAACAACGGCCAGTGCAGCCATCACTGCAGACAACGCAAAACCACCAGTAAACCCAATACCCAGTACAAATATTGGATACAGGTATTGACCCAACAGCGCGCCAATATTATTGACGGAATAATTAATTGGATAACAGTTTTCAAAATCTTCCTGAGACTGGAAGGTTCGTTTATAAAGGCTTGGATATGAAGGTGACATCAAGCCACGGGCATAACTGGCAAGCGCAATACCCACCAGAGAAAGCGGCACACTTTTAATGGATGCACCAAACACTAACAGTGCATAGCCCAGCGTGAAGCTGATATAGGAAAACGTCAACGCACGTTTGGAGCCAAGAAACTTATCAACAATAAACCCACCAGCAATGGCAAACAGTGGACCAATAGACGAGAAGGCACCAACAATCATCATGGTGTCTGCTTCGTTGTATTGCAGATCTTCCAGGAAAAAACGAGTCAGGATGACCATAACGCCGTAAAAGGAGAGGCCAAACATCATCTGACAAAACATCATGGATTTATTCAGTCTATTCCACATTTATAGATGGACTCCTTAGTGTTATTGGACATAAATCAATCAGATTGTAATGCCTATATCCTATTGGAATAGTTGGTTTTTTATAGGAGGGAATTCACCTAATAGGAATGATTAAACTGTCAGTTTTTAGTAGTCGCATAAGGACTTGTAAGCACAAACATCTATCCGTCGAACATTAACCGCAGGACACCTGTGAAGACATCTGACACCTGTAGTTAAATTCACAGCCAACATGCTCGCCAACCTGACTGTTAACTTTTATAGTGATCATTCAAATAATAAAAATATCAGGTTCAGTCCCATGTCGAATGCAGTCGAACACCCTAAAAAGACAGAAGGCTTTAACAGTTTCGCCGAGTTTTACCCCTTCTACCTGAGAGAGCACAGCAACCGTATCTGCCGAGGGCTGCATTATGTCGGCAGCACTCTCGGTCTTTGCATTGCAGGTTACGCACTTTTTACTGGTGAATATATTTTCATGTTACCAGCCATCATTTGTGGTTATCTCTTCGCATGGATTGGCCACTTCTTTTTTGAACACAATCGGCCAGCGACGTTTAAACACCCTCTCTACAGCTTTCTGGGTGACTGGGTAATGCTGAAAGATTTTCTGATGGGCCGATTCTGTAGAAAATAACTATCCCAGTCTCTGTGGAACCATTTGCTACCCAATAAGTCTTATTAGATAGCTCAGAACACGCATTTATCTCTCGTCCAGCGAAGGGTGTATTCGGTAATCCCTTCGTTGACCATGAGAATCATTTTCAGTTCAATGGCGTGCTAGTACAAAAGAACCATTTAAAATAGAAAAGGCAGCACCCATTGAAACTACTTTGGAAACTCAGGTTTATCCTGCGGGACTATTGGCAGCAGTATCTGTTAGCATTTATTTGTCTGCAGATTGTCTCCGCCCTGAACCTGTTGCCACCCTGGCTGATTGGTCTTGTCATTGACGGCATAAAAGACAATAGCCTTACAAACCATCAACTGACCCTCTATGTTGCCGGCATTGTGGTGTCCGGCATTGCGGTTTATGGCTTTCGCTATGTTTGGCGTGCCAAGCTGTACGGCGCTTCCATAGAACTGATCCGCCATCAGCGCAGCCGACTGTTTGCCCACTTCACACAACTGTCTCCAGAATTTTATCAACAACACACCACTGGCGATCTGATGGCTCATGCCACCAATGATATGAATGCCGTGGAAGAAAGTGTTGGCGTTGGCATCATGACGCTGATCGATTCTCTCATCGCCGGCTTTACCGTACTGCTTGCCATGGTTTTTCTGGTCAGCGGTAAACTAACACTGCTGTCTATGCTGCCATTTCCTATTCTGGTCTGGCTAACCAAACGCTATGGTGTGGCGCTTTATGCACGCTTTGGAAAAGCTCAGGCTGCCTTTTCTAACCTGAACGAAGAAACTCGGGAATCCATCACCGGTATTCGCGCCGTCAAAGCGCATCAGCTAACCACACGACAGACACAACGTTTTGAACAGCTTTCTGCTGAAGCTGTGGAAGCAAACGCCAGCGTTGCAAAGGTAGACTCTCTCTTTGGCCCCAGCGTCAGCCTCTTTTTTGGCCTTTCTTTTGTACTCGCATTGATGGGTGGCGCGTGGTTAATCAGCCACGATCAATTAACAGTGGGTTTGCTAACCAGCTTTACCCTTTATCTCAGCCAAATGCTTGGCCCGATGTTGCAATTTGGCTGGCAGTTCAGCGTCTTCCAAAGAGGCAGTGCTTCCTGGGGTCGCCTTGAGAAACTCTTATCCCGTAAGCCAAAAATTCAAAATGCGGACGATGCAATAGACGTCTCTGGCGATACAACGCTTTCTATTGATATCCAATCTTTCGGATATGAAAAAGAAGCGGTACTTCAAGACATCGCCTTAGATATCCCGATGGGCACATTCATCGGAATAACTGGCCGCACCGGCAGCGGTAAAAGCTCACTGTTGAGACTGATACTGCGTGAGTTTGATCTCTCGGCAGGCTCTGTCATTAAAATGGGTGGCACCCCTTTGCCACAGCTGACCATAGCCTCATTACGCAAACAACTGGCCTGGGTTCCTCAAGAGCCCATGCTGTTCTCAGGAACCATTACTGACAACATCCGCTTCTCATCCCCTGAAGCCAGTTTTGATCTTGTAGAGAAAGCCGCCAAACTCGCCGCTATCCATGATGAAATCATTGGTTTTAAAGACGGCTACGACACACTACTGGGCGAGCATGGCATCAACCTGTCTGGCGGACAAAAACAGCGCCTGGCACTGGCTCGGGCATTACTGACGGATGCACCTGTGTTATTGCTTGATGACTCCTTCAGTGCATTGGACATGAAAACCGAATCCATCATTTTGAAAAACCTGATGGCTATCAGGAAAGAAGGGAAAGGTAAGAAAACCATTATCCTAGTTACTCAACGTCTACCAGAACTGATTACTGCCGACCATATTCTGGTGTTGGATCAAGGGCGCATTATCGAACAAGGCAACCATGATCAGCTAATGAATGACACTATGGCCGGCGAGCAATGGTATGCAAAGATTTTCAGACAACAGGCCAGAACGCTACTGCAACCGCTGAATATTCAGCCGTCGACCACTAAACACAAACCTGATGTTACCTGAGGATTACTACGTTGTTAGCACAAGATCGCAAGAAAACATCAGGCTACCGCGGACTGTTACAGCTGGTTCAGTACGCCCGACCTTATCAATGGCAGTTTCTGGGCGCCTTTCTGATACTGCTCTTGGCCACCAGCCTGGAGATGCTCTCTCCATGGATCATGAAAATCATTCTGGATGAGCATATTGCCCCGGGTGTGAACGACGATGTTATGGGACTTGCCATGATGGGCTCGGCCTTGCTGGGTACTTATCTTGGTGCGTCTATTCTTCAGTACATACAGAATGTGCAGTTTCAAAACAGTGCGCTGAAGGTAATACACGACATCCGACGAATGGTATTCGCTCACACCCTTAAGCTCCCTATGCGTTATTTTGACAGTGAGCCGACGGGGCGATTGGTGTCTCGCATTACCAATGATTCTGAAGTGTTGCGTCAGATGTTCGTGGGCGTTATTCCTTCTATCCTTCAGGCATTCTTCAGGGTGGTTGGCATTTTTATCGCCATGTCCCTGCTCGATGTTCGACTGATGTTGATGACGGCATCACTGATTCCGGTGCTGCTGCTGTCTATCCATCTCTATCAAAAGATTAGCCACCCTGTGGTGCATGGTGTTAGAAGTCAGTTGGCGAATATCAACACCCGACTCAATGAGTCCCTGAGCGGCATTCGTATTGTGCAGGCCATGGGGCAAGAAGCCTGGTTACAAAACCAGTTTGATAAAGACAATAAAGAGTGGAGCGATCTTAAACGTAAGAACATCAATATTGATAGCGTACTGCTGATGCCACTCACCAACTTGCTGGGCGGTATTGCCCTTGCCGTGGTGGTGGGCTGGTTTGGTTATCAGTCCGGTTTCTCTGTGGTTGAAATCGGAACGTTGTACGCTTTTATCAACTACCTGAATCGCTTCTTTGAACCTTTCAAACAGATCACCATGCAAATGAGCAGTCTCCAACAATCTCTGGTGGCGTCTGAAAGATTGTTTCAGGTATTGAATGAAGAGACAGACTCTAACCAGCACCAACCTTCTGAGGCCGTGAAAATCAACAACGGCAAGCTGGAATTCAAAAACGTATCATTGTCGTATGATTCAAAAAATCAGGCGCTGGATGATGTCAGCTTTACTGTTGATCCCGGGCAGTTTATTGCCATTGTTGGCCATAGCGGCAGCGGTAAAAGCTCGGTGATTAATTTGCTGATGCGCTTTTATCAGCATCAGCAAGGTGAGATTCTGATTGATAACCAACCTCTGACCAACCTCTCGGAAGAAGAGTTGCGTCAGGGGCTCGGTCTGGTATTTCAGGAGCCCTATATTTTCAGCGGCACCATGGCTGAGAATATCAGCCTGAACCATCAGCAGATCACTCATGATGATGTATTGGTAGCAGCCAGAAAGGTTCATGCTGACCGATTTATCAGTAACCTGAGTGATGGCTACGAACACAAACCAGGCCCTGGCGGTAAAGCCCTCTCTACTGGAGAAAGGCAGCTTCTGTCGTTCGCAAGAACCATTGCACAGAACCCAAAAATACTGCTACTGGATGAAGCCACCGCCAACATTGATGGTGAAACTGAACATCATATTAAAGAAGCGCTGATTACTTTGCGGGAAAACAGAACGACGATTGCTGTCGCCCATCGCCTTTCAACTATTCAGGATGCTGATCAGATTCTGGTGATGGATAAGGGTCAAATCGTGCAGCGCGGAACCCACGAAGCGCTGCTTGGACAGGATGGACAGTACCGAAATCTGTATCTGGCACAGCAGGCGGAAGATCAGCTGGGCACTCACCTTGAGGAAGACCCTCTTCCAATCGTGGCCTGAACGCTGTTACTAAGGACTAAGGGAGCTTTGATAGCTCCCTTTTTTACGTACAAAAAAATACAGGCACAAAAAAAGCCCAACTTTCATAAGATGGGCTTTTCGTATATGGCGCACTCGGAAGGATTCGAACCTTCGACCGCTCGGTTCGTAGCCGAGTACTCTATCCAGCTGAGCTACGAGTGCGTAATCCGTTGAAAACACTCAACTAAGTGCTTAATCGGAGAAGGAATAATACTCCTATTTTCTACCGTGTCAACATTCCAGAGTATTGACCGGGTTTTGGCCGGGTATTGGCGTATCGGCTTATGATTTTCTGCGTATGCACAACATTCAACAGACCCCGCAGAGTAGTTGGTTACTTTCCACACGACAGCCAATTTATCCCCTACACTCTACTGACTTGGAGTCAGAAGAATCGTGCATGTTACTGCTTTTCAAACCTACTCCCAAGCCTCCCAGCAATTTATTCCCCTCATCATTGAAAGGAGACCGCTATGGCTCACCTCTTCAAACGGACTCTTCTATCTTCTGCTCTATGCCTCTACGGAGCAACGACGTACAGTCACCCATCCTCCACGACCCCACACCAGCTCCTTGAAAAGAATGCAGCCACCACCCAATTGTCTGTTCGCTCGAAAACCTATCAGAACCAAGAAGATAAAGTGTTTGTTGATGGCTTTGGCAGAGAAATCAGCCTGCGCGGCTTTAACGTCTCAGGCAAAGTAAAACACGCAGAGTTTGGCTTTCAGCCCTTCGCTAATACCTCCGATGCCAAAACCAGTTTTAACAAACTAGTCAATAACACTGGCGTTAATATGGTGCGCTATACCGTTGCCTGGGAAGGTATTCATACGGCACCGGAAACCATTGATTATGGTTATCTGGATAACGCCATTGCGTATATGAAAGAAGCCATTCACAACGGACTATATGTACTGGTGGATTATCATTCCGACCTTTTCAGTCGCCACACCTTTACCTCAGAATCAAAAGATACCGGTAACGGCGCTCCTGAGTGAGCAGTGAGCGCCATCAATGGTAAAGACGACTGCGGCTTCCCATGCTTGCTGACCTGGTCTGCACATAAACAGTCGGACAGCTCAGTGCGTAATGCCATGAAATCGTTCTGGTATGACCACTGGGCGATGAATACAGATTTAGAGCGAGCAGAGTTATTCCTCCCTGCCAATAATAAATGCGCAGAAACGGAACATGGCAACACCGGGGATTCAACGGAAATAAAGGAAACGGGAATAAAGGAAACGGAAATAAAGGAAGAAATAAACGAAATAAAGAACACCCTTAAATTTGACTAACCGGTCAGTTAGTCTACTTTTTGATCATCAATAATTTTAACGATCAGGAACAGAAGTCATGACGACTGCCCGGAAGCCTACAAAACCTTTGCTGAAGGTGGCTTGGGTGGCAACCCGGCCTACGGCGGCATGGGCATGCCAAAAGTACTGGCAGCCCAGTTTGATGAAATGGCCTGCAGTGCCAGCCTTGCCTTTATTCTCTACCCAAGTTTGTACAGGTTCTTACCGAGATTGATTTCAAAGTCAGATACTGACTGATTATCAAGTCCGCCACTCCCCTTGTTCCCCTTGTTCGCTTTCACTCTCAGCCACGCTTGATAAACAAGCTGTTTAGAAATTGTGAACGGTTTTGTTTCAGACATCAGACTCATTCCGTCTTCTAAAGAAAACTGTAAACGACGGTTGATCTGTTGCTTCAACCGGATAAGCCAGTCCTTTCGCTCCACCTCCATTACAGAGGTCTCATCACTACACCGTACTGGTCCTCCTCTGTGCTTTGTATTGATACTCACAGCCTCCACAGTTCAGCTGCTTGGCTGGCTCCCTTAACACCAAAGCGACAGACTCCCACGTTCCGCAAAAGAGCCTGAAATCAGTTCATGCCACCTATACCCCGCTCTCTTCGAAAAAGAGCATTCAGGCAGTAACCGGATTGCCCCTGAACTTATCACGAGGCAGGCACACCCCTCGTTTTTGATGTCATCGGAACCCATTTCGAGGCGTCATCAGTGGTTTACTTGCGTTCATCTCCTGATTTCATACCTGACGCAGTCTTGCTGCGCCTTTTCCGTAACGCTCACCACACCGGCTCTTTACCGGCGCAGCTTACGGTGGTTTGGTAGCTACTTCCAGAAGCCGCCACCGGAGGGCCTACCTCCATCTCAATTGCAGTTACGAGCAGACCGACTCTGCTCTCGTGTCACACTATACCCTTTGGGTATTGAGCTGTACCTCTCTAGATCTGCAGTAAATCAATTTTCTTTCCGACCACACCATTTACTATCAGCCTGGATTCTTTAGCAAGCCGTTATAGCCATTTATGGTTCAGGTGAACTAGGTTAGGCATGGTTGCCAAAATAGTAACTGCTCAAAATTCACAGGTAGAATTTACAAAATATCCGCTAGAGCCCAGTGAATGCGTTGAGGAAAACACTAAAAGTAATATTTCACATGTGAAAAATGAGCAGTTACCCAAAATAAGTATTCTGTTTGTGGCTGTCCTTTTTTTTCCTCTTTTTTTCTCCTTTTTTTTCGTCATTCTGGTCAGAAAAAATCTCGATAGGAATAACTCATGATGAAAGTGTTACACTATAACACCATTGTAATCTGAGTCGAGATCCGAGTTTGAAAGATGTAAAAGTGGCTATTGTCGGCGCCGGCCCTGCGGGCCTGGGTTGTGCTGTTCTACTAAAACAAATGGGTATCGCCACCGATGATATGGTGGTCTGCGAATCCAACAAGATTGGCAGCAGCTTTACTGCCTGGCCAAAAGAGATGCGTATGATTACGCCCTCTTTTCCCAGCAACGGGTATCATCAGACTGACCTAAATGCGATTACACCGGATACATCACCGGCGTTCAGCCTTGGCAAAGAGCACCCCAGCGGAAAGGAGTACGCACACTATCTGCGCAGTGTTGCAGAGCATTATGATGTGTCGGTGCTGGAGAGCACCAAAGTCACTGAGGTGAAACAACAGAATAAAGACTGTTTTCTGCTGCAGATTGAATCTGGGGAAATCATAAAAACCCGGTATTTAATCTGGGCAGGTGGCGAGTTTTCATCCCCCCGCCTGAATACCTTCCGGGGAAGTGATCTCTGCCTTCACAATAGTCAGGTTAAATCCTGGGATGACTGCGAGGCAGAAGACTACGTGGTGATTGGCTCCTACGAAAGTGGGGTCGATGCAGCGTTCAATCTGGCCTCCCGAGGTAAGTATGTTACTTTATTGAATACCGGCCACGACAAACAGGAAACTTACGACCCTAGCCGTGTATTAAGCCCTTATACTGCAGAACGACTGTCTGCCATGGCGAATACGAACCTGGTTGAACTTCAGCAGGGCTTTCAAGTTGATGAAGTCCGGGTAGCAGAAAACGTCTATGAGTTATTATCAACCACCGGCGATAAGTTGACCTGTTCGGGAAAACCGATTAATTGTACTGGCTTTGACGCCCATCTCGGAGCGGTTTCAGGTCTTTTTGACAGGACAGAAAATGGCTTTCCCGTGGTCAATCAATTTGATGAATCGACCCTATACCCTAAACTCTTTTTGTCCGGCCCAAAGCTGGTTCATGGCGATATTCTGCTGTGTTTTATTTATAAGTTTCGAGGGCGGTTCATAGCACCATGCAGCGTTATTGCTGCTGATTTGGGGCTAGATATATCCATTTTAAATGACTACGAGCAAGCCGGAATGATGCTGAGTAATTTTTCCTGTTGCGAAACCCAGCAATGCTACTGCTGAAGAGCCATATAATTGATAGAATCGCATAATTCAACTCGAAAAAACATGGGTTAAATTGTAGCTGACCTTTAAAGAAATGTACTGAATTTACGTTTCAGATTTTTTATTTCAGCCTATTTATACTGCACACATCAGCCATATTTTGTATCGTCTTCTACAACACCGTGTTTGAAAAAATAAAGAAAAAATAAAGGACACCCTTAAATTTGACTAACCGATCAAGCAGTTACCCAAAATAAGTAAACCAAAACTCATTTGAAACATACGGTTCTAAATGAGCAGATAAATTGATCCAAAGCATGAAACGAAAAACGATTCAAGACGTATAATTACAGATCATTTTTTGCCATAACTATTCGATTCATGCTTAAAGTCCTACACGATAAATGGAATCAATCCCCAGAATGCCTCTATCAATCTGGATTATCAGAACCTCACCATAGGACGCGCGAACGCTTTATGGCCCTTTATCAAGTCTGTTGTGAGCAATCCGCTTCACAGGTGGCCTTCAGCACCAAACGCGCAACACACACCTTGTGGAAATGGATCAAAGCTTATAATGAATTCGGCCCAAAAGCTCTCCAGTATAAGCGTACAGGCGGGCACCCCCCTTTTGTCTAACCGTTACCTCAATCATCACTCAAGCCATCCACCGTTCGGCTGAAGCCGCTGCAAATGCTGAAAAGTCGTCACTCCYTCGCTGGACTCTTAAAAGGTTAGTAAACTGGTGCAAGGTGAAATGGAACTTTACTTGCTCCCGGGAAACTATTCGCCGTGTTTTGAAAAGGAATAATATCTCCTGGAAAAAGGCGAAGAA
>NZ_LUTV01000003.1:58681-80350 GCF_001646945.1 Endozoicomonas ascidiicola | reverse complement strand
GCTCAGATAGACATTTGGAGCTCCTTGTACCGCAAGTGATTAAGGCTAACGTCTTATTATGCACTATCGAGCATCGTAAACTCTAAGCTCGAGCTCCTTTACTGATCGATTATATAAGCACTTAACCATTTCCTTTCGAATAAATCACTAACCGACCAGCAAGCATCACTAACACCGTGACTTCTTGGATTGACAGTGCGCCGAAAAAACGCATCCATAAAAAAGAGCTTATCTTCCTGAGCAATGATGAAACCCAATTGCTATTTGAAGACATCAGGAAGAACTGTAAAAGCTGCCACGTGATGATCATCACCAAGATTTGTCTTTCTACCGGTGCGCGCTGGGGAGAGATCGAGAGCCGCAAAGATCAGCACTTTAAGAATAATCAGGTTTACCTGACTTACATCAAATCCAAAAAGAACCGGATCATTCCATTAGATGAAGATTTGTTTCAGGAGGTGAAGCAGTACATCAGGGACAAAGGAGAGTTCACCAACTGCCAGGAATCTTTCAGAAGTGCTTTGCTGCGTTCAGGAGTGAGAACCGTCCGAGGTCAGGTCAGCCACTTTATGATGAATGGCGGAAACATACGGGTACTGCAAAGCATCCTCGCTCATTCAGGCATTAAGATGACCATGAAGTACGCCAAATTCAGCAAAGAACATTTAAACGACGCGGTAAGACTAAATCCATTAAGTAAAATGGACACTTCTTGGAAGCATCAGTAATTTGGGACTTTTGATCGAAAGTAAACAGAAGGAAAATCAAAAACTTAGAAGGGATATATGGCGGTGAGGGAGGGATTCGAACCCTCGGTACGGATTAACGTACACACACTTTCCAGGCGTGCTCCTTCAGCCACTCGGACACCTCACCGTATATCCAAAGCCTTTCAGCCCTGAACAGGTGGCGTACTTTATATCAGCTTTTGCCTAAAGGCAAAGGGAAAAGTACCTACAAACCGAAAATTTATTCCAATCGGTCAAGGCCGAAGTTTTTACGGAGAATTTTCTCCAACAAAGCGGTGGGAACCAAAGCTTTGAGCAGCGGGAAAGCAAAACTACCGTACGCCAATCGCACGATATTCAGCCTGCGGCCCGATTCCAGTTTATCCACTAAATCGGAGCAAAACTGTTCTGCTGGTGTCGGATTGTCCTGAGAAGCCATGGCTCTGGCCTGAACCTGTCGCTCAATGGGCACATAAATACTATCAGGCTTCATTACTGTATTGAGCACCTGACTGGCAGTATCACCAAATTTGGATCGAACACCGCCAGGTTGAACCGTCACTACCCCTACACCAAAGGGCTTCAGCTCCATTCTTAATACATCCGAAAGCGCATTAATGGCGGCTTTAGATGCACAATAACTGCCAGAAAATGGCGTACAGAGCACACCGGAGACACTGCCAATATTGACAATGGTACCCTGCCGGCGCTGGCACATTTTTGGAGCGACAGAGCGCACCAGCGCCATGGGGGCAAAGACATTGGTTGAGAATTGTCTTTCCAGTTCGTCTTCCGGTAAGTCGATCAGCGGCCCCATACTGCCGTAACCGGCATTGTTCACCAGAATGTCGAGGTGACCATCAACCGTGTAAATATGTTTTACTGCCTGCTGCACCTGCTCTCTATCAGTGACATCAAGTGTGAGTATCTCCATGCCTTTGGCAGAAAGTTCTTCTACACTCTTTACGTTACGGGCTGTTGCCCACACGCGGTAACCTCGGTGATGAAACTCAAGAGCCAGAGTTCGTCCAATGCCGGAGGAGCATCCGGTTATCAATACATTCTGGGCTTTGATACATTTTCTCCCTGACATCTTCGTAGATCTCGAAGTAAAAGTCTCTACCGGCAGTCTCCAGAAATCAAGACGCTTAGCTTTATATATCCTCAAGTGCATTAAGCACTCTGAACACTTCGTCTTCCGTGTGATAGTGTACAAACCCTATTCTCAACACCCCATCAAACGACTCAAGTCGTAAGTGCCTGATCAGGTCCAGCGCATAACAATGTCCTGACCATGCATAAACACCCCGCTCAGCCAGCAGTTCTGCTAACTGGGCAGAGGATCTGCCAGCCTTGGTCAATGCAAAAGTGGGTGTTCTGTTCAGGGTTTCTGGTGAACCGTAAAGGGTGACCCCATCAATATCCCTGCACCCTTTAAGAAATTGTTCACTGATATGCTCTTCATGTTGGCTAATCCAATGGGCAGAATTCTCTAAACCTGCCCTGTCAGGTTTAGAATCTGTCAGCCAGCCATGGTATCGAATGCAGGCAATTAGCCCGGCAATGGCTTCAAAGTTCTGCGTTCCATTCTCCCAACTGCCTGGAGGGTGATTGATGGAAGCCCTGACTTTGTACGGCTCAATACTCTCCAGAAGCTCACTTTTACCGTATAGAACACCGAGATGCGGACCACAGAATTTATAGGGTGAACATACCAGAAAATCAGTATCAAGCTCTGATACATCAATCAAATGATGTGCAGCATAATGCACAGCATCAACGAATACTTTTACTCCTGCGTCATGAGCAGCCTGAATAAGTTCACGAGCTGGCGTTATACTGCCGGTCACATTCGAAGCCAGGGTAAACGCCACAAGACATGTTTTCTCGCTCAGCAAGCGCTGCAATTCACTGACAGACAGGTTCACCTCATCTGTAACCGTCATTTTATGCACAGTACAACCCCGTTCTTCTGCAGCCAGAACCCAAGGGGTAATGTTTGCGTCATGATCCAGCATTGAAACAATGATTTCCTCACCCGCTTGCCACGTTCTGCTAATTGCTCGACTGAATGAAAACGTCAACGAGGTCATATTGGCGCCAAATACAATGCAATTTTGCGGTGCATTCAAAAACTGGCCGGTAATGGATCTTGCCTGTTTAACTAACTCTGCTGTTTCAAGACTGGTAGAAAATACACCACCCAGATTCGCAGTGCCCTTATGCAGATAGCCAGACATTGCCTCAATAACATCCATCGGCATCTGGGTGCCACCCGGTGCATCCGAAAACACGGCCGCTTGCACGACCCCATCCGAACGCCTAAGAGCAGGAAACTGATGCCTGATTCGAGAAAGATTAAATTGACTGTTGTTATTTGACACGAGCATCACTCAAGCTGACAGTAATAACAAATACATCTCGATACCCGTTTACGTTTGCAGAGCTGCTGGCATGTATTGGGGCTGTGTAGTGATAGAGCTTCCGGTCATTACAGTAAATGACATCACCAGGCTGCATAATACATTTATAGATGGGCTCTCCATCTGGATCCTGAAAGAGTTGTGTTTCCGCACCTTCTATATCGTGGCGGGCGATACAACAAATAGCAATCAGATCAAAACCATCCTGATGAATACCTTCGGGTACGGGCACACCTTCATCCGAACCGGAGCAGAGAATACGAATCTGGTGAACGCCCAGAACCGTTTTATCCGGGTTGAAGCAAAAATAATCACTAACTTCTTTGATGAGTGCTTTAAATTGAGTAGCCTCGACTAAATCCGACTCAAGATCCGGGTACTCCCTTTGGATATCGCCACTTAAATAGTTCACTGATTTTGATTGAACAAAGCGGCTATGGGGCAATTTTTTCAGACTGTCAGCCTGGCCAGTAAACTGCGAATAACGTCTTAAACGATAATTCCCTTCGACATATTGATCCGGCACCAACACCTTAAAAGAATCAGAAAATGCGTTTAAATCTATATTTTTTAATCGCTCATGAGAAAAAGTAAACTCAGATGTCACAAAAGACATAATCGGTACCCCTTTTCTGACTGAGATTTCAACCATGCTTTTCAATCATGTTCATGCCGATGCAGTATAGACGACGCCCGACACAACGATGAAAATTTCAGTCAGAAAGTTAAATGCAATATCAGCGATAAGCACCCGCAGAATACGTTAGTTCATAACTATGGCTGTAAATCTCAAGAATGTTGCCAAACGGGTCTTCCATATAGATCATTCGGTAAGGCTTTTCACCCGGATAATAGAAGCGTGGCTTTTCCATACGTTTTTTACCGCCAGCGGCTACAATCTTCTCCGCAAGCCCTTCAACATCTGGATCCTGAACACAGAAATGGAAGATACCGGTTTTCCAGTATTCAAAGTTGTTCTCACGATTTTCCTGATTTTTGAACTCAAAGATTTCCACACCAATTTTGTCACCCGTAGACAGGTGAGCAATGCGGAAGTGATCCCATCCGGCTCCAAATACATCGGTGCACATTTCACCAATTGCGCTGCCGTCTTCAGTAATGGTTGTTGCCGGCATAATGAGATACCAGCCCAATACTTCGGTGTAAAACTTGACGACTTTTTCCAGATCAGGGACAGAAATACCAATGTGAGAAAAGGTTCTTGGGTATACTTGCTCAACCATTGTCTTTTACCTCTTAAACAATAGACTGAGTTTAGAAGCTGATGGCGAGCACAGAAAATTATCGTTTGCGATGAAGTTGATAACACCCCGCTATGGTTAACCCTCTCTGGCTAAAAACCTTTATTATTCTGGTGGAGCAGAAGCATTTCACCCGAACGGCATCGTTGCTGCATATGACTCAGCCTGGCGTTAGCCAACACATCCGTAAGCTTGAAACCTATTATCAGTCGCAGTTGATCAACCGGCTTGAAAAGCACTTTGAGCTAACACTGGAAGGCGAAAAACTGTTGCAGTTTGCTCGCGACTTTTTGTCTCAAGAGCAGCAGTTTAAAGAAACCTTAGGAGAAGACAGTCAATTTGAAGGCATTTGTCGTTTGAGTAGCCCTGGGGCGCTGGCGATGCGCCTTTATCCACAGTTGTGCGAGATTCAGAAAGAACATCCGGATCTGATCATCCATTTTGAAGTGGCGCCTAATCACCGAATTGTCAGTGAGCTGATTAATAACACCATCGATATCGGCTTAATTACTCATCAGGTGGATACACCGGAGTTAATCACCACGGCTATGGAGCAAGAGTCGCTCTGCCTTGTGGTGCCATCAGTAATAAAGAAAGTCGCTTTTGGTGAGCTTTGCCACCTGGGCGTCATTATTCATCCAGATGCACATCATCATATTCCTGCGGTACTGAAAGCCAACTTCCCAGAGTTTCAGCATCTCTCTGAGTTTCAGGTAAAAGGGGCGATTAACCAGATTAATCTTATTCTGGAGCCGGTGGCAGCCGGCCATGGTTTCACGGTTATTCCGGAATCTATTGTCAGGGCGTTCCACAACAAGGCCGGCATCCATATCGTGCCACTATCGATACCGGTTTACGAAACCATCTACCTTGCACATAAACGACACCGGGCACCTGCTAGCCGCTACAGTTATATTCTTAGTCAGTTATTCCCGCAACAATTCAGCAGTTTGAACGGTTGATGGCTTTTTAATGACATTCCACCGGGAAATCACCAGCGCTGTCAGGATCAACACACAACCGAGCACCTTTTGCTCAGTCAGGATTTCCCCGAGCCAGATCACACTCATAACCGCTGTCCATACCGGTTCAAGTATCATCAACAACACAGCATGGCTTGGTTCAGAGTGCTTCAGAGCCCATGTATAAAGAAAGTAACGAAGGCTCGTTGACAGCACCACGGCAGCCACGACCCACCACCAGAATTCAGGCGCAATGGCGACAGGCCAACTTTCAACGGAATATGATATTCCAGCGCTAATCACACCCGGAACCAGTAACATCATAAACGTGGTGGCCATGGCTGGAATATCACGGGAAAAGCGGCTGGTGTAGATAAAGTGCAGGGCAAAAAACAGGGTTGCGGTCAGATACAATAGTTGTGCCATTTCAAACTGCCAGCTGCTTTTTATGGCCAGCAGAGCAATGCCACCGACAGCAAAAGGAAGAGCGTACAAAGTCAGCCGATTGATCTTAGTACCGAACATCAGCCGTATCAGAAATGGCACCATAGTCAGGGAAAGGCTCATGATAAAAGCACCTTCCCCAAGCTGGGTGGAATTATCCACCGCCTGAATCCAGAAATACATGGCGCAGGTTTGCAGTAAGCCAACTACGAGACAGGTTAATAACTGACTACTGGAGAGCCTGAAAATCTGAGAGATCGCAAATGGAAAGATGATTGCCGCCGCACCAATATATCGGATAGCGATGTAGCCCATGGGCGGCATACCGCCAATAGCGAATTTTGAGAACAACCAGCCTGTCGCAGCCAGTACACCAACGAAGAGAAGTACAAAATCCGCTTTCAGGGATAAATTGGAGGTAGACTGCATGTGGTAGTTGCCAGCACGGTGGTTTCAGTTTCAACAAAGCATACTGAAATCATCGCTACCGGCACAGTGGGGAAAATACGCTATTTCACCCGCACGCCTAAGTGTTGCCGTCCTCCGATCGGTAATTTTCTTCAGAAAAAGTGGAGGTTGCCTCAGGGTATTCCTGCTCTAATCTGGCGAGTTCATCTTCCAGAGCTGGCAGTTCGGTGTTCAGCATTTCCAGGCGGGTTTCGATCTCTGCAAAATCCGGTAGTTCTTCGGTCGTTTCTTCAGGCTCAGATTCCGGATGCAAAGCCTCTGAGGCTTCCTGCGGATCTTGCTCTACCGCTACAGGCTCTGGTTCACTCGTACCTGTGGATAGTTCACTTTCTACTTCGACTGCCGGCTCGTCGAGACTCTTTTCTACTGCTTCAGCTTCGACGACTTCAACTTCTGTCATGTCAGCTCCTGGAGTTGGTTCAACCTTATCTTCGTGCAGATCTGGTGCAGCAGCCTCAACTGGAGACGTTGCAGGTTGCTCAGCCTCTGCTTCCATCTTTAACAAAGCGTCTATTTCACCGGTACCTAGGTCCGCTGTTTCCAATGTTTTGGCGGGCAACTCTTTTTTCACTCGAACACCCAGGGCGAGGAATTGATCTGCCTGAGCAATCAAATTACCACGACCGTGCTTCAGCGTACTCATGGCTTCATCGTAGGTAGTTCGGGCATTACCCAGCTGGGAATCCAGTTTCTCCATTTTTTCGACGAAGATACGCAACTTGTCGTACACCTGACGACCTTTATCTGCCAGCTTACGGGCATTGGCATTTTGTCGTTCAATGGTCCAGAGGTTGGCAACGGTTCTCAAGGTCGCCAACAATGTGGTGGGTGTCACCACAACAATACGTTTTTCGAATGCTTCGTTAAATAGCTGCTGATCGTACTGGAAGGCAGAGATAAACGCCGGTTCAATGGGCATGAACATAAAGACAAAATCGGGCGTTTTGATTTCTGGCAGGCTTGGGTAGTCTTTCTGGTTCAAGCTATTGATATGGTTACGAATGCTTTGAATGTGGCGTGCCATTGCTGCGTCACGGTCTTTGTCGTTCTCCGCATTCACATAAGCCATGTAATCCACCAGCGACACCTTGGAATCGATAATCAGGTGCTTTCCTTCCGGCAGGCGAACGATGAAGTCTGGGCGCTTATTTTGCCCGTCGTCATCTTTAAAATTTGGCTCCCGTTCGTACTCTTGCCCCTTCACCAAACCACTGCTTTCCAGAATGGTTTCAACCTGCATTTCACCCCAGTTACCTTGCAGTTTTTTATCGCCCTTCAAGGCTTTGGCAAGGTTCTGAGCTTCATCGGTCATTTGGCGATTGAGCTGGTGCATGGTTTCCAGCTGCTGTTTCAGCGCTGCACGACCCGCGCTGTCTTCTTTATGGGCAGCTTCCACTTTATTACGGAAGTCGCCTAACTGTTCTTTGAACGGTGTCAGCAACGCGCTGAGTTGTTGTTGATGCTGATCGGAGAATACCTTGCCTCTGGCCTCAAATATTTCATGAGCCAGATGTTTGAATTCCTGCTTCAGGGTTTCTTTGTTTTCCTGCAGTTGCATCAGCGCCTTCTGATTTTGCGACTGCTGTTCTTCCAGGCGAGTTTCCAATTCACGCACTCGTTGCTCTGCCTGATTACGTTCTGCCCTTTCCTGGGACAATTCTTTCGAACGCTCCTGAAGATCACGGCTTTTTTCCGCTTCCCGTTTGCGTTCGCTGATCAGAATTGCTTCAAGGCGACCGGCTTTCAGTTGGTGCTGATTAACCTGTTCATTCAACTTTGTCGTTTCTCTAAGACGCTTTGACTGGTTTTCATCCAGCGTCACCTGCAGTGAAATATTCTGATCGGACAACTGAGATACCTGAACCTGCAGGCTCTCGTTGTCACGATGCATGTGTGTATGTTCACTTTGCTGGCTCTGGCGACAGACCACCCAAGCCACGGCAAAGGACAATAATGAGGATGCAGCCACTGCAACAAGGGCAGTAAACGTCATGTAGAAATCTCTCTGAGAAGTTGACCAAACAGTTATACCTGAATCTAAGACAGATTCCCTGAGAAAAAAGTTCAGGTCAATTACAAAAAAATCTGTAATTGACCTGCAAGGAAGAGATTACAGCTGGAAGAAAGGCTGAAGGAGACGAGGAACCAAGCCTTTAAATCGCAAAGGCGCATCGGTAGCAATGAGGCAAATACAGCCTTCATGGGTGTCTGCCACGGGTTGATGGGTGACGTCCGGATCAACATCTGCCACATCGCCCGTTCGAAAACGGCCCAGCTCATCGCTGTAGGAACCTTTTAGCACCAGCGTAAGTTCGGAGCCCGAGTGCCCATGCACAGGCATGAACGTGCCGGGAGCAATGTTGAGCAGCCTGAGCTTTCCGTCGGAAGCGGGCAATATGAATTGCTTCAAACCCGGTGCCACACGGCTCCATTTCAAATCTGCAAACCATTGGCCAATCAACGGGCGAAGCTGAGTAGGGATATCACCTTCTTTCTGTAGCCCTTCAATCACGACAGCCGGTGGCTCAATGGCATGATCATCCAACATGGCCAGCATGTTATCTCTGGCATTTCTGGACATGTCATCAGCAGACACTTCCTTAAGCAATGCCATGCCAATATTCTCAGCCTCCGTCACCGTATGGCGGCAATGTTCACATGCCTCAAGATGACAGGCGACGACCATGGCTAACGCATCGGAAAGACTGCCGGCACCATAATTAAGCAATGTGCTCAGGTCCGGGTGGTGGTTGCAGCTCATGATTCACCTCCCATGCGAAACCGCAATTTATCAAATGCCAGGCGCAAACCTGACTTCACGCTGCCAATGGGCATGCCCATGTCGTCAGCAATTTCCCTGTGGGTTTTTCCTTCGTAATAGACTTTGTAAACCAGCTGAGCCTGCTGCAGCGGCAGGGAATCCAGCGCACTTTTGATTTTTCCGGAATCACAAACATCCAGATTTGGGGTGTAGCCTGTTTCCGGATACACACTCAATGGCGATAACAAATCTGGTTTTTCTTTACGCAGACGATCAATCCAAAGGTTTCTGGCAATCCTAAATAACCAGGTGGATGCCGTGGCCTTTTCCGGATCGTAACTGGCGGCTTTTTTCCAAACGGTGAGCATGGTTTCCTGCACCAACTCCTCCGCCAGTTCAGCAGCGGCGCCTTTCTTCACAAGAAAGCTTTTGATCCGGGGAGAAAAGTAATCGTACAACTGCATAAATAATAATTTGTCTTGATGCTTTGCCAGATCCACAAGCAACTGCCTGAAGTCCTGAGTATGACTCACCTGATCAGGTTCTAATTCCATAGAGTTATCAACAAGCCTGAGATGTACCATAGTTCTTATATTTTCTTTGACGTTACAGCTTATACGCAGAAGGTTAGAAAAGGGATCTTTTTTGGCTCTTTTGATAAACAGGTCGCCAAGCCCAGAACTAATCTTTTCAGATTACTCATCGTTTCGAAAAGTAAAACCATAAATCAGTCAGTTATGATCCAATCTGTTTTTTCTTTCGTAATGCCACAAAACAGAATGGGTACAACCAATAACAAGGAGCTTTTTTGTGTCCGAGAAAGGAATGAACATCGCCGTTGTCGGCTCCGGAATCAGTGGTCTTTCCTGCGCCTGGCTTCTTTCAAAGCAACACCGGGTAACACTGTTTGAGAAAGATGATCGCTTTGGCGGTCACAGTCACACTGTCACCGTCGGAGCTGAAGACCCCGTACCGGTGGATACCGGATTTATTGTCTTCAATGAAAGAACCTATCCGAACCTGACCGCTTTTTTTAAGCATCTTCAAGTGCCTTATGTGCCCACCGAGATGTCTTTTGGCGTTTCTCTGGGCAACGGTTCTACGGAATATGCCGGCACTGATCTCAATGGCCTATTTGCCCAGAAAAAGAACCTGATCAAACCAGGCTTCTGGCTGATGATCGCGGATATTCTGCGTTTTTACCGTAACAGCGGACAATGGCTCGATACCATTGATGCCAATCTAACGCTGGGGCAACTGCTTGATCGCGAACGCTTTAGTCAGCGTTTTATCCATGATCATTTGATTCCCATGGGCGCAGCCATCTGGTCGACGCCGGCGGATAAAATGCTGGACTATCCAGCCTTGGCCTTTCTCCGTTTCTGCATGAATCACGGCCTGTTACAGCTAAGTGATCGCCCTCAATGGCAAACCGTTCAGGGCGGTAGCCGAGAGTACGTTCAAACCATCATTAAAGCGCTGGGTGAAGATGCAATAGCTAATCGATGCATCCGCAAAATCAAACGATATTCCAATGAAGTTCGCCTTACCGATATCAAAGGTAAAGAGTGGGTCTTCGATCATGTCGTTATGGCCTCCCATGCAGACACCACGTTGGAACTGTTGTCGGATCCGGATGAATTAGAGCAACACCTGCTCGGCAGCTTTTCTTTCCAACGCAACAAAGCTCTGCTCCACAGCGATGAAAAACTGATGCCGGTTTCCAAAAATGCCTGGGCGAGCTGGAATTACCTGAGTTCTCCCAAGGATGCTGATGGCGATACCGGACCATCGATCACCTATTGGATGAACCATTTGCAGCACTTGGAGGGACAAAATCTGTTCGTCACACTCAACCCTGCCAAAGAGCCAGATACCGATAAAATTCATGGTTGCTACCTTTATGACCACCCGGTATTTAACCTGGAAGCCCTTGAAGCCCAACGTCGTATATGGGAACTTCAAGGTAGAAACCGCACATGGTATTGCGGCGCCTGGATGGGTTACGGCTTTCACGAAGACGGTCTTCAGTCCGGTCTTGCCGTTGCGGAAAGCCTGGGCGGCATTCGTCGTCCGTGGCAAGTAAAAGGAGAAAATGACCGATTGCATCTTCCCAGCTTTTTAAGTGAGAACCTTGAAGCTCAACCGGCTTAACAGGAGTTCTGATCATGCACTCTTCTGTCTATACCGGTGAGCTGATGCATAACCGGTTAAAGCCAAAAAAGCACCGATTCTCATATCGTGTGGCTTCCTGGCTGATTGACCTGGATGAACTGGATGAATTGGCTGGCTCCCAGCGATTCTTCTCCAGAAACCGGTTTAATGCTGTCTCTTTTTATGATGGTGATTATGGCGATGGTTCTGACCTTCCCCTGAAAACACAAATCAGTCGGCTATTACAACAGCATGGCATTGATTCACCCGATACGGTCAGGTTGCTCTGCTATCCCCGTATTATGGGTTATACCTTTAACCCATTGGCTGTGTACTTTTGCTACAGTAACGGACAACTGACCGCTATTGTTTATGAAGTCAGCAATACTTTTAAAGAACGTCATGCCTACGTTGCTTCTGTGGATAATAAAACACAGAGCAACCCGTCCAATGAGCTAAACCAGCAATTTGTCGTACGTAACCGCGCCGATAAACAACTGCATGTTTCTCCCTTTTTCCCCATGAACTGCTATTACCACTTTCGGGTAAAACCACCCGGCGAGAAAATCTCGCTGGGTATTACCCTAAACAACGACGAAGGAAAGCTATTCACTGCCGTTTTTACCGGCTTACATCACCGCATCAGCGACCGCTTCATCGTAAAGCAGATGCTGCTTTTACCAATGCTGACCATCAAGATAGTCGCCGCTATTCATTGGGAAGCATTGCGTTTATGGATTAAAAGCATCTCCATTTTTAAACATAACCCAAGGGGTTACTTTTTTAGTCACAGCAAAGCAACCAATAGCCGTGCAACCAATAGCCGAGCAACAGAAGAGAGGAAACTATGAATCCGACGAGCTCTACTAATATCACCAACACACAACGCCCGGCATTTCGATCTGCTTTTTCCTGGCTGGAAAACAAACTCAGCAAGGCGGGCATTTCACAGATTTCGATTCAATTCGATGGTCGTACATCCTTTGAGATTGGCGAACGCAAATCTGGCATCCCCCTGCCAACGCTTCACATTCATCAGCCCATGAGCATAATCCGCCAAAGCAGCAATGGTTTATTGGGTTGGGCAGAGGCCTACTTAAACGGAGACTGGAGCACCCCGGATCTAAAAGCATTAACAGACTGGGCCATGCACAATGAACAGCCGCTTGAACAACTATTGTCGTCCAGCCTTTTCAGCCGTTTATTTAACCGATTTCTGCACAAGCTGCGCCGCAACAGTAAAGCAGGCAGCCGTCGCAATATTGCCGCGCACTATGATCTGGGGAATGACTTCTATCGCCAGTGGCTCGATGGCTCAATGACGTATTCCAGCGCGCTATACCTTGCTGAGGATGACTCTCTGGAAACCGCCCAACATAATAAATACAACCAGATTATTAATTGGTTGCAGCTCAAAGATGATCAATCCGTGTTAGAGATTGGCTGCGGCTGGGGCGGCTTTGCCCGGTCTATTGGGGAACGACATCGTGGTTATCATGGCCATTATCAGGGCGTTACCCTCTCCACAGAACAGCTTACCTACGCTCAAGAAGCTTCAAGCCACCCTTCACAACATTTCAGCCTGACGGATTACCGGGATATCGAAGGTCAGTTTGATCATATCGTTTCCATTGAAATGATCGAGGCAGTGGGCGAAGAACATTGGCCAATCTACTTCAACAAACTCTACAACAGCCTCAAACCCGGCGGCACCGCTGTTATTCAGGCCATTCTGATTGACGACAGTCGGTTCGAGGAATACCGCAGTGGTGTGGATTTTATTCAGCGTTATATTTTCCCCGGCGGTATGTTGCCGACGGACAGCATCATTGAGCAACAAAGTGCTGATGCAGGGCTGCAGGTCATGGATCGATTGTCGTTTGGTCAGGATTATGGCCGTACTCTGGATGAGTGGAAACAACGCTTTCTGGCAGCCTGGCCATCCATTGAGCCTTTGGGATTTGATGAACGCTTTAAACGAATGTGGGAGTTTTATCTGGCGTATTGTGAAACCGGCTTCCAGTTCAAAAGCATCGACGTCTGCCTGTACAAACTGACTCGTCCACTGGAGGAGGTTGGTTTATGAAGCTGATCAAATATTTCACAAAATCGTTTTTGTTGTTTTCTTTTATTGGGCTTTTAACAGGATGCACCACCGTGGACATAGAAGATTTTGCAGGAAGCGAACCCCCACTGCTCATTGAAGATTACTTTGAAGGTGAAACCGTTGCATGGGGCATGTTTCAAGATCGTTTTGGCAATGTAAAAACACGCTTTAAAGTATTGATGAATGGCGAGATCAGCAACAATAAACTCACCCTGAACGAAGAATTTATTTACTCCGACGGCACGACCTCTGACCGCATTTGGGAAATTGATATTCTCGGTGATGGCCGCTACGAAGGTCGGGCTGGAGATATTGTCGGCAAAGCCATTGGCCGTAGCGCTGGCAATGCCTTTAATTTTAAATACAAATTACGCTTGCCTATTGATGGACGAGAATGGGTAGTTACCTTAGATGACTGGATGTATCTACAAGACGACGGTGTACTGATCAACATTGCCAACATGAGCAAGTGGGGAATTAAACTTGGCACATTGACAGTGTCATTCGAAAAACAATAACGAACGGCTCAGTTCAGGTTATGTGTTGATGAAGTCCAGTGGATCGATATCTGATCTAAAAAGCCTTCAATTGAGAACATGTGAGTCTTAAGATAACGTTTCCAGCCCAGATACCGCTGCAAATACTTTGTGGCAACCCCCTTGAAGAAGCCATTGATCCACCGCTTCAACTCACTGTGATAGGCGTTCACTGTCTGGATGTGATAAATGCCTTCTTTTACTCTCTCGCCAGAAGTGCTCACCAGTGTTTTCGAGGACAGGCTTAGCTTCTCTGCTAGATGTTCATGGGCCAGATGGGCATCAAGACACAACGTACTACCAGGCAGTATCTTGCCTTCCAGTTGTGACTGTAATTCTTTCGTACTGACTTTCTTCAGCACTGCATCTAAGACATGCCGGCTTCTGTCGCAGGCCACCATCACAGGGATCAGCGGAACAGATATTTTCTTTTCAGCTTTTGCATAACGTGATTTTCGCTGCCCTCTGCTGCCACGCTTCCGTGGGATCAGTAAGTTTCTGTCGCCTTTATGAGATTCATGGAAAAAAGTCTCATCTTCCTCGGCAATACCGGATAACTGGCCGTATGAGTCATTCTCTACCAATGCCATCAACCGGTGACGCAAGTGAAACGAAGTATCCAGAGATATGCCGCACCGTCTGGCGGCAGGCCGAAGGGTAGTCTCGCCATCCATGCACTCAACATACTGATCCAGCTTTTCCCGTACACGGAGGTGCGACAGGGGTGTACCACTCATGGCATTAAAGGTCTTGCTACAATCTTTACAACAGTAGCGCTGATGCCCATCCTTTGTACCCCAACGATTGACATGAGTTGAACGGCAACGAACACATACGGGATGTTGATCGAAGTAAAATTTAAGCCGCTCAAGAAGACGGGATTCACCCTGAGCATCAGGTTTTGCTGAATGAGCGGCAGGAGGAAGTGTTTTGTGCAAAACACCCACTTGTTCCGGAGACATTAATGGGACAGACCGGAGAATATCTGCAAACTGCTGGGACTGCATGGCTTGGCACTCCACTTACACGACTATTAAAGACTATTATCAGTATACTCCAAACTACCAACACTTAAACTGAACTGAGCCATAACGAACGCTGGAATTTATTTATGACACAAGACCATAAAACCAAGCCGGTTGTCGTATGGATTACCGGCGCCAGTCAGGGAATTGGAGAAGCACTGGCGCTTGCCATGGCAAAACAGGGAATGACGGTGCTGGCCAGTGCCCGAAATCATGAGCACCTTGCTAATCTGGTGGATAAATCAAAAAATCTGGAGGGTGATATTATCGCCTACTCTCTGGATATTACTGATCAGTCTGCAGTCAATGCTACTGCCTCAAAAATGATGAAAAATCATGGTCGCATTGATCAGGCCATTTTGAATGCAGGAACCTACATTCCGATCCCAGCTGAAAGCTTCAATAGCCACGATGTACGACAGCAGGTTGAGTTGAACATCATGGGCACCAGCTATTGTATCGAAGCGCTGCTGCCGGACATGATACAGAGAGGCCAAGGTCTAATCGCTATTAACGCGTCTCTAGCCGGTTATCGTGGTCTACCTAAAGCAGCAGGTTATGGCGCAACTAAAGCAGCGTTAATCAATATGGTTGAATCACTGCACTCAGAACTTTCTGATCATGGCATCCATTTCAAAGTGATCAATCCAGGTTTTGTAAAAACGCCTCTAACGGATAAAAACACATTCCCAATGCCATTTTTGATAGAAGCTGATAAAGCGGCCCAACTCATTATCAATCAACTCAATTCCCATTGTTTTGAAATACGTTTCCCATGGCCATTTGCTTTATTAATGCGATTAATAAGATGCTTACCCTATTCTTTGTATTTCTCATTAATCAAAAGAATGAAGTAAATAAATACCAAGCGGTGCAGTGATCAGCCTGTTCCATCAAGATACCTGAAACCCGTTATTTCTTCTTCACACGTCCTGTTGGCTAATGGCTTAGGACAATAACCTACAACTGGCTTGCACCACGAGCAGAGCGACAGATGAGTACAAGGTAATAACATGATGTCTACCTTTTTATCGCAAAGCTCACATTTCAGCCCTCTACTGACAGCTCTTGCTTGTTCTACCAATGATTCTGGTAAATCCTCTGGTAGACTAATTTCGTTACAATCATCGCCCAATGTGAATGAAGATAATAAGCTGGACACTTCGGTTGGACTGCTATTGGCGCTTCTAGTGGGTATAGCTGGGGTAGTGTTATCAGAACGATGATAGTTACAGTGCTTGCTAAGATTGATACAGAAATCCCCCGATAATTCAAACGCGAGAACCCCTACAAAGTGTTCACCTGAAGATGTTTTGAGTTTGTTTAAGACATCCTGCTCTATCAGATGTTGCTCGCCTCTCACTAGAATACACTCAGCCGCAGCTTCCTTTCGTATATCACTCCATACACTTTTGACTTCCTGAGCATCGAACTTCTGTATCAGCTGCATTCTGAGCGTCTGCATTTCCGAGATACCCACACCATGCTGCGTGGATGATGAAGGCTGTTGAGCTATGCCGCTATGAGTGCTAGTGAAAACAGGATTAAGTGGCATATTTCTATCATCTGTACCGCACAGCATAGGGCAATTTGATACTTCTCTTCGATGAACACCATCAATAGACTCCTCCGTATCATTCCATAGAAAGTTTCTTAAAACCGTCCCACAGGAGAAGCATTGGACTCTATCTCGGTTGCCAAGATAGAAAAAGCCTTTACAAGCCAGCAGCTGCCAATTTGTATACTCATTACTCCATCCACCTTTAGTAAAGGTTTCGCGTCTATCATTTTCTTTTCTCAGATCAGAGTTTTTGACTGTCTGCTCATGGTATGGGCTTACTATTGTAGCCAGTTCTATTGTTGGATATTTCTTCCGATGAGAGGCTTGCTGAGAACCGGTGTATGCCTGTTGAGCAGTTGATGCGATACCAGACTGGCGCTGTATATTATGTGGATTATGCTGTCTACTGCTTAGAGGGTTATTCGCTGAAAAACCTCTTGTAAAGTGCTGGTTAAGTATTGGGGTTCGAGAGTCTGAAACTGGTGAACCGGCAGCATGTTGAGCCTGATGGCTCACTGCTGACTTTAAAAACTCGCATTGATTACTGTGCCATTGAGTTACGTCAGAGGCCTGATGTGAGACTCTCAAATTTTCAAGCTCATGCCCACACCCACTGCATTTCAGGCGATCGTTGTAACCCGTATAATAGAAACCATTACCAGCAAGTATCTGCCGATCACGAATATCCAGAAACGTCTGATTAAGTTGTTGCAATGAGTTTAATCTCAAAGAAGGGTCTGACTTTTTAGGAATATATATATGGATGGATCGCTGACCTGGTGGATCCCTTCTTGGCGGGCTTGCGTCTGCACCAACACGGAGGTTCTGTATATTTGAATTTCTCATTCCAACAGATGATGAATAAGAGCCTCCAGTGTAACCGCTGCCGCTGCCTAATTGATTCATCATAATGTCTACACCCAAGATAAAAGATAATAATAACGATTGGACTCTATACCGATATATTAGTTCCAATATTATTTTCTTTATCTACCCTTACCATTGTATCTCACGCCAGCAAAACCCAAACTGAAACAGTCATTCAGAATCAATTGATGCAATTACAGCGACTGGACATCGCTACTCAAACCCCATAGACTCTCTGCCGCTGGTTGGGGTGCCTTGTACGAACGTTCTTACTGAATCGCAAAGCTGAGAAAAACCCATAGAACCTGAACCAGATAATGCTGGCGTAGGAAACCAACGGGCTTTTACTGCCTGAGAGCAAATGGATTTAGGTGCTCGTTTAACAAGTACAAGATCCATCAATATTTGCTCAACCGAAAACGTGGCAATCTGAAACCCGCTGAAATCCCGCCAGCTCGGACACATAATGGAGTTCCGGGCGTATGTCTTCTACACCCATCGCGTTAACCATCGCCGGTTCTGACAGTGGCGGCGGCGCCGGTATTCAGGCTGACCTGAAAGCCTTTTCAGCCCTTGGTGCCTATGGCTGTTCCGTAATTACTGCACTGACTGCCCAGAATACGCTGGGGGTACAGGGTATCTTTGACGTCACTCCTGTTTTTGTACGACAACAGTTAGATTCTGTATTGTCCGACTTACCCGTGTCGGCGGTCAAAGTTGGCATGCTCAGCCAACCTGAAGTGATTGATGCGGTTGCCCAAGCGATCACTGATTATTCCATTCAACATCTTGTCGTTGACCCCGTTATGGTAGCCACCAGCGGCGATGTGCTGCTGCAGGAAAGCGCTATCGCTACCCTGAAAAGCCAGTTGATTCCCAAAGCCAGCCTGATTACTCCTAATCTGCCGGAAGCTGCTGTTTTATTAAACTGCCCACGACCTGAATCTATCAATGATATGAAAGCCATGGTTGAACCTTTAATGGAACTGGGTGCCAGTGCCGTATTGTTGAAAGGTGGACACTTGATTGGCAGTGAAGGTAAAGCCATTGACCTGTTTCACGATGGCAAAGAGCTTCATGCCCTTGAATCTGCATGGATTGGTACCCGCAACACTCACGGAACAGGCTGTACATTGTCGTCTGCTATCACCGCATTACTGGCGAAAGGCTTTTCTCTGACAGATGCCGTTTATAAAGGTAAAGAATATATTTCTGAAGCCATTGCCCATGCGGACCAATTGCACATTGCTGGAAAGCCAGAAGAAGGCCATGGCCCGGTTCATCATTTTTATCGTACCTGGCAAAACAGTTAAGGAAACCCCGGCAGGCCCATGTTTGACGTTATCGTAAAAAATGCCAGCCTGAGATTTGGCGATCATCTCGTTTTTGAAAATCTCAACCTGACCATGCAAGGCGGAAAATGGACCTGCCTGCTCGGCGGCAGCGGCGTCGGTAAAACCAGCCTGCTACGCCTGATCGCCGGATTAAACGGCAATGACAACAGCCGCGCCGATGTGAGTGGTGAAGTCCTCTGCGAAGATGGCTTCACCGTCAACCATCGTATTGCTTGGATGGCTCAGGAAGATTTATTGCTGCCCTGGTTTACGGTATTGGAAAACATCACCCTTGGGCAGCGCTTGAGAAGAACCTGGGCAGACCGCCTGAAACGTCGACCGCTGTTATCGGGTGAAACTACCGATCAAGCCATGTCCATTCTGGAGAAGGTCGGTCTTTCTGATAAAGCCGATGTGCTGCCACAACACCTTTCTGGCGGCCAAAGGCAAAGAGCGGCTCTTGCTCGAACGCTGATGGAAAACCGCCCGTTAGTGTTAATGGACGAACCTTTCGGCGCGTTGGATGCCATCACCCGCCTGAATCTTCAAGACCTTGCCTGCGAGTTATTGGCAAATCGCACCGTGCTGTTAATCACTCATGATCCGCTGGAGGCGCTTCGTCTTGGTCATGCGGTTTATCACCTTCGTGGTCACCCGGCCCGATTAACCGATGCCTTTGTCCCTTCCGGCACCACGCCCCGTTCGTTGGATAACCATGAACTGATGTCACTTCAGGGCACATTGCTGGATCGTTTACGACATGAGTCGTTTTCAGAGGGAGGCTCTGTATAAATGAATAACAGCATTAAACCCTTTATTGTCTTTATCGCCATGCTGGCATTGTGGCACGGGCTGGTCGCGGTATTTGATATGCCCAGCTACATTCTGCCCGCCCCGTGGGAAGTAGCAAAGAGCATGGTGGAGAATGCCGGCCTGCTTTGGGAACACTCACTGGTCACTCTCAGTGAAATGCTGCTGGGTCTTTTGCTGGGTGTACTGTTGGGCATCGCTCTGGCTCTGATACTGGTTTACTTCGCAGTGCTCAGACCCTGGTTACTGCCACCACTGTTGATCACTCAGGCTATTCCCGTTTTTGCCCTGGCGCCGATTCTGATGCTCTGGTTTGGTTACGGTCTGACGTCAAAAGTCGTTATGACCATTCTGGTGATTTTCTTCCCCGTTGCCACCTGCTGTTATGACGGCCTGCGCCACACCCATCAAGGCTGGTTGGATATGGCGCAAACCATGGGCGGTAACCGTTTTGCCATTCTCAGAACCATTCGCTGGCCTGCGGCATTACCGGCGCTGGCTTCTGGTCTTCGCGTTGCCGTGGTGGTTGCACCCATTGGTGCCGTGGTTGGCGAGTGGGTGGGCTCCAGTGCCGGTCTTGGTTATTTGATGCTGCAGGCTAATGCACGACTGTGGGTCGATCAGATGTTTGCCGCCCTTGCCGTACTCGCCTTTTGTTCAGTCACTCTTTATTACACGACGGATAAACTATTACGTCGCCTCATTCCATGGAAACCAGAAACTTAACAGGAGTAAATAATGAAAAAAACCGTAAAGCACTGTTTCCTTTTTGCGCTGTCGCTGGTGTTTGCACTGAATGTGCAGGCCAATGAGCAAACAGAAAAAAAGGCTGAAGAACTGACTCTGATGCTGGAATGGTTCGTAAACCCGGATCACGGCCCAATCATCATTGCCCAGCAAAACGGTTACTTTAAAGATCAGGGTCTTGAGGTAAAAATCCAGGAACCTGCAGACCCAAACCTGCCGCCAAAGCTGGTTGCTGCGGGAGATGTAGATTTAGCCGTTTATTATCAGCCAAGCCTGATTCACGGTGTTGCCAATGGCTTACCTTTGGCCTGGGCAGGTACGCTGGTTGCTACGCCGCTGGATGGTTTGCTGGTGCTGGATGAAAGCCCGGTAAAATCCCTGAAAGACATGAAGGGCAAAACCATTGGTCTGAACATTGGCGGCATCGAGAACGCCATTCTGGACACCTTATTTGAACCTTATGGCTTCACATCGAAAGATGTAAAACTGGTGAACGTTGGCTGGAATCTGTCGTCATCTTTGATGAGTGGTCGTGTGGATGCCATTATGGGCGCCTATCGTAACTTTGAGCTAAATCAGCTGGCTATCGAAGGCGAGAAAGGCCGCATGTTCTACTACGAGGAAAACAATATTCCTCCTTACGATGAATTGATCTTTATCGCCAACAGCAAGAAGCACAATAAAGACGCTATCCGTCGCTTTCTTCGCGCAATTGAATTGGGCACCCAATACATCGTGAATAACCCGGATAAGTCCTGGGAAATCTTTCGAGATTACAGCCCTGAAAAACTGAACAACGAACTGAATCGTCGTGCGTGGTTTGATACGATTTCACGGTTTGATCTGAGGCCAGCAGCTAAAGACGTGGGTCGCTATCAGGCGTTTGCTGACTTTTTGCAAAGCAAAGGTGAGCTAAAAGATAAAGTGGATGCCAGAACGTTTATGCTTGAGCTGTAAGTATTCAACCCACCTATGAAGTTGTCGCAAAAGCCCTGGTTCCCATGCTTTGCGTGGGAACCCATACATCAACCTCTCTGAAAATTAAGAGGTATACGCGATGTTCGACTTGCAGATTTTTAACTTTGCATGGAAGTAAGTCCAACTAAAACTTTAAAAGCTGTACCAAAGTGGAGTTTCACTGATTTTTAAGCAGCAGCAATCAGGCTTTCAAACTGAATCGGTGCTTTCCCTGCACTGATATTCAGATATGAACCCATATTGTGTGCCAAAAGCTTCCTGGCTATACGCGAAGTCATATGCCACCTGTCTCGACAACGGCACCTTTCGATTTCAAATTGTTCTGCCAGCTGGCCAATAACTGTTTCAATCCTCCGTCGTACCCGCATGATTAATTTCACAAACGACTTTGGTCTATCATCTTTCATGTTTTTTCTTAGTGGYGTCTGTAGGTCGATACCTAACCCCCGGCAGTCTTCTTTGAACTCTGGTCGTATATACCCTTTGTCACCTAACAAAAGTC
>NZ_LUTV01000003.1:0-58096 GCF_001646945.1 Endozoicomonas ascidiicola | reverse complement strand
GGCATGGCTGGTTTCCTCCTTTGTATCCACTGTTTTTAATAGCAGAAAAGTAGGTCAGTCATGCCTTTTTCAGGTCAGTTTAAAAGTCGAACATCGCGTAGGTATGCATTCCCACGCGGAGCATGGGAACGAGGTTTCTGGAGTTTTGCGACGCCCTCCTAACCTAAAAAAGAAAAGCCCATCAGATTTCTGATGGGCTTTTTTTAAAGCAGAAAAGCGCCAATCAAGAAGTAACCCACAAAGGTTACTAACAAAACACCCATAATGTTCAGGGCAAAGCCCGCTTTCATCATATCGGTAATGGCCAATTTGCCAGAACCAAAGACGACAGCGTTTGGCGGTGTTGCCACGGGCATCATAAACGCAAAGCTACAAGCCAGTGCAGCCGGTGCCGCCAACAGAACCGGATCAATACCCAAGGTAACACCCAGGGCACCCATCAGTGGCAGAAAGCCTGCGGCAGTTGCCGTATTGCTGGTCAGCTCGGTGAGGAAGGTAATAACCGTCACCACAAACGCCACGACCAACAGTACCGGCATGCCATTGGCGATACTCATGGCATCCGCCACCCACGTTGCCAGCCCGGTGCTTTTGATTTGGGCTGCCAGCGTTAAACCACCACCGAAAAGCATCAATACGCCCCAGGGAATTTCCCGGGCTTTTTCCCAGGACATAACATAAACGCGCTCATCATGTTTCACCGGAATCACAAACAAGCTGATGGTCGCGGCGATGGCAATGATCGTGTCAGATAGGCCGGGAATGTAGTCTTTCAGGAATGGTCGGAAAATCCAGCAAAGGGCTGTCACCGTAAAAATAATGGCAACGGTTTTCTCGCCCCGGCTCATGGCACCAAGATCTTTCAGCTGCTTACTGATGATGTTTCGTGCTTCCGGGTTTTCTTCTTTTGAGAGCTTAAAACCAAAACGCGTCAACCAGAACCAGGCAACCACCAGCATGAGCAAGCTCATGGGTAAACCCACCATCATCCATTGGGCAAAGCCCACTTCCATGTTGTAGTTCTCGGATAGGAAGGCCGCCAACAGCGCGTTAGGCGGCGTACCAATCAACGTCGCCAAGCCGCCAATACTGGCACTGTATGCAATTGCTAACAGCAGCGCTTTGCTGAAGTCAGTATTCTCTTTTTCATCACTACCTGTGACCATAGATGCGACAGAAATACCGATCGGCAACATCATTACACTGGTTGCGGTGTTGGATACCCACATGCTCAGAAATGCAGTAGCAATCATAAAGCCAGCAATCTGGCGATCCGGCCGAACACCGGTGCGTAACATAATATGCAACGCTATTCGTTTATGCAGATTCCAGCGCTCCATCGCCATACCCAGCATAAAACCACCAAAGAACAGGTAGATCATTGGGTGAGCGTAAGGAGCAGTCACTTGTTTAATGCTGGCAATACCCAGCAATGGAATAAGCAGTATGGGCAGTAGAGAAGTCACCGGAATCGGCACCACTTCGGAGACCCACCAGATCGCCATCATGGTCGCTACGCCAACCATATACCAGGCATGGGTTTCCATACCTTCCGGTGCTGGCAGCACAATAGTGAGCAGTAGAACCAATGGTCCGGCAAAAAGAGAGAGCCAATACAGCGCCCCAGGGGAGTGTCGTTTAAATGCTGTATTATTTTTAGTCATCACCGTAAGCCTGTTGCGGTTTATACGCACATTTTCTGATATTTCAATATGAATGAATATTGATTCAGATCAATGCTTCTTCAGCAACAGGCCACTACGGGTTTTCAAAAGCACTTAATTTATCGGGCTACATTCCCTGCCACGTTGAGTACATCCCAAGTACGGGAAAATGGTGGCGCGTAGCAAAAATCCATCATGCCCAGATCATCAGTGGTCAACCCACCTTTGATGGCTGCCGCGATGGCATCCACTCGCAGCACAGCACCACGACCACCGGCAATCTGACCGCCCAGCAGTTTTTTACTGCCTGTCTCGTACACCAGCTTCACCAGAATGTCTGACTGACCCGGATAATAGCTAGTGTGATCTTTATCCTTAATGACCACTGTCTGATAATCGAGATTCGCTTCCAGCGCTTCTTTCTCACTCAGGCCCACTCTACCCGCTTCGAGACCAAGCACTTTGACACAAGCTGCACCGTAAGCGCCCGGGAATGCTTTATCAGAACCTGCCATCACTTCACCAATCAGGCGGCCCATTTTATTGGCGTAGGTTGCCAGAGGAATCCACACGGGTTTCTTAAGCTGACCGTGAACCACGGTAGCGCAATCACCCGCAGCAAAGATATTGGGGATTCGTGTTCTGCCCTGACTGTCGGTAACAATGGCGCCATTGGGCATAAATTCCAGATCGAGACTTTGAATGAAACGAGTGTTAGGTTTCACACCGGTACAGAGCACAATCAAGTCTGCAGAATAGTCACCTTTGTCAGTACTTATCTGCAGTCGTTTATCACCGGTTTCTGAAACGGCCTGAACTAATTCTTGCCAGTGACATTGCATGCCATCAGCAGTCAACGCACCCATTACCAACTCAGCCACTTCGCTATCAAATGTGGCAGCCAGAGGCAGAGGTGCATTTTCGATGAGGCGTACTGTTTTCTTCTGCCTAATCAACGCTTCCGCCATTTCCAGGCCGATGTAGCCAGCACCGATAACAACAACGTCTTTGATTTCCGGGCTGGAAATGACTTCCTTCAATCGCAAACCATCATTCATGGTTTTAACGCAGAAGGTTCGGTTATTGTTCAACAACTCAGCAAGCCCGGTAACCGGTGGAACAATGGGTTCAGCGCCCGTGGCAATCATCAATTGATCATAGGATTGTTGAACGGTTTCACCGGTTTCCAGATTTCTGGCGTGAACCACTTGCTGGTCTGTATCGATATTAAGAACCTGATGTCGTATGCGAACATCCACTCCCCGGGCAGCGAACTGCTCCGGGGTGAATTCCGACATCTCTTTAGCATCGGAAAAAAAGTCGCCCACATAGTAAGGCAAACCACAGGCACCGAAGGAAATAACATCCGATTGTTCAAAAACGACAATCGTTGCATTTTTAGCCGCACGGCGAGCTTTGGCAGCGGCACTCATGCCCGCTGCCTCGCCACCGATGATGACGATTCTGGTCTTTTCAGAGCTATCAGAATCGCCGGATTGATTGAGGGCAGACATCAGGAGACGGTATCCATATCCAGTTCAGGGGAATCGTTACTGTTGAATGTGTCCATATTCACCTCACCCATGGCACGACCACCCACAAAACCGGTGGTAATGGCACCACTGACGTTGACTGCGGTACGACCCATATCAATCAGAGGTTCGATGGAAATCAGCAAGCCAGCCAGTTCAACAGGAAGGCCAAGGGCAGATAGAACGATCAGCGCCGCAAAGGTAGCACCACCGCCAACACCAGCAACACCGAATGAACCAATGGCAATGGTGACAATCAAAGTACCAATAAAGCTGAAACTGGTTGGATCCACACCCACCGTTGGCGCAATCATCACCGCCAACATGGCAGGATAAATACCGGCACAGCCATTCTGACCAATTGTCGTGCCGAATGAAGCGGCAAAGTTGGAAACACCTTCAGAGACACCTAAACGCTGGGTTAGTGTCTGAATAGTCAATGGCATCGTGCCCGCACTGCTTCGGGAGGTAAATGCAAAAGTCAGGGCCGGCAGAATCTTGCGAATAAACTGCACCGGGCTGGCACCGACCATGGTGACCATAATCAGATGCACGACGAAAACGGCGATCAGCGCAGTATATGAAGCAATAACAAATTGGATCAGTTGCAGAATGTCAGAGATGTTACTGCCCGCGACGACTTTGGTCATCAACGCAAGGATGCCAAACGGCGTCAGTCGTAAAACCAGCGTCACCATGCGCATGACAATGGCATGTGCAACTTCAACAAAGCTCTCAAATTTTCCAGCGATCACTGCTTCCTTTCGATGCAGGCCAAGCACGGCAACACCAATAAACGCGGAGAAAATGACCACACCAATAATCGAAGTGCTGCGCGCACCGGTCATATCAAGGAATGGGTTTGCAGGGATCAGGCTGACCAGCATACCCGGGATAGACAGGTTCTCTACACGGGCGACAGTTGTCAGAAGCTGTTCACCTCGCGCCGCTTCTCTGGCACCGGTGGTAATCGCTTCGGCACTCAAACCAAAGCCGAGCGCAGCAACGATACCGATGACGGCGGCAATAGAAACCGTGATCATCAACAGCGCCAGAATCCAGCCACTGATTCGCCCAAGAGCGCCAGCACCTTTAAGTTTTAATATGGCGGAGATCACCGACACCATCACCAATGGCACCACAATCATTTTCAGCAGGCCAACATAACCATTGCCAATGATGTTGAACCAACCGATGGACTCCGTCAGGGTTTCAGAGGGGAAACCATAAAAGACCTGAAGGCAGGCGCCGTAGGCAACGCCCATGCCCAGAGCAATGAAAACCCGCCGGGTAAACGGCATGTATTTTTTCTGGAAGTGGTAGAGGACGTAGAGCAGCCCTACCATAATCGAAATATTGACCAGCACAGCTAAAGACATGGTGCTTATTCCCTGTTTTTGATGTTTTATCGGTTAAATTAAGACTGGTTTTTTACGCGAAAAGCCCTGAAGGCCTTTATAAAGAAGCCATTTCAGAATAACAGCAACTGGAGGTTAAGATCACAAACATACTACTTTAGTTCCACTTGAATGTGGCGAGCGATTATCTCTGCTGAATATAAGCGCATTATTCAGTAACTCCCAGACTTTGCCTACCCCCTTAGCTTGCTGATTTTTAGACTATTTTTTATTAAAAAACTGTTTTTTGGTAATAAGAGCCCAACTTTTATCTTTCTCAGGAGGCTGTTGCAAACCCTTGGGAACCTCGTTCCCATGCTCCGCGTGGGAATGCATACCCCCTTAATTTTCAAAGAGATAGACATATGGATTCCCACGCAATACCCAAAGGGCATAAAAGCATGGGAACCAGGGCTTTTGCGACACTTCTCAGATGTGATGAACCTGAGCATTAGTTTGAGGCTCCGGCAGAAATGTAAAGAAAGACTCACCAGGTAAAAATACTGCCTTACATCAACTTTACGCATCTTTACTGGTGATATAACTGAGCCATGGCCTCAGCCTACTCTGGATAGGGGCTCTGGATAGGGGGTGTATCATGTCTCATGCCATTATCAGCAGTGCCGTAAAAAGTGAACGCGATCTGTTTGCGCTGCTGGCACTTAAATCAGATGTTTTACTGGCAGTTGTTCTAGCACTTGCGATTATTCAACTGACTCTTAATGGCAGTAGTGTTGCTCCCATCGTTTTACTGGCGGGCTCATTGCTTTCTATTGGGATCATGACCGGGCTGGACAAAGGCGCAAGACGTCTGATGTCAGGGCTTCTCAGTCATATACCTTACGTCTTTGGTATCTACCTGTTCTTTTTTGAAGGGTTTGTTCGCTTAACCGGGCTGCTAACCGACTTCTCTGTACTGAATGTCATTCTTGTTCTTTTCTTTTTTGTTGCCGGCAATAGCATTGCCACCGCCGGGTACAACACGATCCTTTATGCTAAAAGGCTTAAGCAGTCTCACTGATTGCTCTTTAGAAAAATGATTAAAGGTGACTCGAACAGTCACCTCTTTTGTAAAACCGAAACACGCATCTCCAGCTCACATTCGAGACTTGTCAGCTGCTCGAGCTTCTCTTTCTGCTCTGGTTTTACATGCCAGTAATGGGGCGTCATAGTGAGCAGATCCATAATGGTTTCTGCGCCTTCCAGCACCATGCATTCTTTAACCTCTTCACTGTTCACCAACGACAGGTTTTCAGGTAAATCCTGCACCCGTTTATCTTCCGGGTAGGGTCGGACATCCTGATAAATTAGCTGCCTGAGTGCCAGCAAATGGTGCTGACCAGGCGTCACCATCAAAACATGCCCACCAGGTTTCAGCAGCCGGGCAAACTCTTGCCAGTCGGTTCGGGAGAACACTGAGATGATTACATCAAACTGATTACCCATAAGAGGTAGCTGACTGACACTGGCCACCAGCCACTCAATATCTTTACTGCGACGACAGGCCGATAAAATAGCGGGCTTGGAAATATCAACGCCACACACATCGCTGCCTGACACCTTCTGTTGAATTTCCGCGGTGTAGAATCCTTCCCCACATCCGGCATCAAGAATTCGAATTTTCTCACCACCAACATGACCACCAACATGGTGAATGAGTTCAACCAATTTATTCACAACCGGCTGATAATGCCCTTTGCTTAAAAACCGGGCGCGAGCTGCCACCATGTCGTTATCATCACCCGGCTGCTTACTTTTCTTTTTATGACTGGGTAAGAGATTCAGATACCCCTGACGGGCGCGATCAAATTGATGGCTACCAGGGCAACAAACACCAGAAGGCGTAGTGGCGAGGCTTTCATGACAAATAGGGCAACACAGCTGAATCGGCATTAGGTTAGATGCTGTACAATAAATCCGCAGTGTAACCCGATCCGGATGATAATCAATATCAGGTCTACAGCTCTTTCACACTGAATTGATATTTTTGCAAAGCTGGTCGATAGTGATTTCCGGACAATCATTTCTAAAATAGCATAAAGAAAAAGCCAATTACCTATTGGCTGGAGGCCGTAGCCAAGGTAGTCTGCGCCGCTTTACTTTTAAAATACTCAGCACAGGACACCAAATTGATTTCAACAGCTAATATCACCATGCAGTTCGGTGACAAACCCCTCTTTGAGGATATCTCCGTCAAGTTTGGCGAAGGCAACCGTTACGGACTTATTGGTGCCAATGGTTGTGGTAAATCAACCTTTATGAAGATTCTGGGCGGCGAATTGGAAGCGTCTTCCGGTAACGTCAATAAAGACTCCAACGAGCGCATGGCGAAGCTGAGTCAGGATCAGTGGGCTTACGAAGAATACACCGTTATCGACACGGTCATTATGGGTCACGCTGAACTGTGGAAAGTGAAAGCAGAACGCGACGCCATTTATGCCAAAGCCGATATGACTGAAGAAGAAGGCATGCGCGTTGCGGATCTGGAAGTTCAGTTCGGTGAAATGGACGGTTATTCCGCCGAAGCTCGTGCCGGTGAACTGCTGCTGGGCCTGGATATTCCTATCGAACAGCATTACGGCCTGATGAGCGCGGTTGCTCCGGGCTGGAAACTGCGCGTGTTGCTGGCTCAGGTTCTGTTTGCTGATCCAGACATTATGTTGCTGGACGAACCGACCAACAACCTGGACATCAACGCTATCCGCTGGCTGGAAGATATTCTCAAGCAGCGCGATTGCACCATGATCATCATTTCCCACGACCGTCACTTCCTGAACAGTGTGTGTACGCACATGGCGGATCTGGACTACGGCAAGCTGCAAATCATGCCGGGTAACTACGATGAGTACATGACGGCGGCGACTCAGGTGCGTGAGCGCATGCAGGCTGACAACGCTCGTAAGAAAGCGCAAATTGCCGAACTGCAGTCATTCGTCAGCCGTTTCTCTGCCAACGCTTCCAAGGCACGACAGGCGACTTCCCGCGCCAAGCAGATCGACAAAATTCAGCTGGCTGAAATCAAACCTTCCAGCCGCCAGAACCCGTTCATCCGCTTTGAGCAGGAAAAGAAACTGTTCCGGAATGCGCTGGTCGTCGAGAAGATGAGCCAGGGTTATGAAGATGACCTGTTCAAAAACGTCAACCTGATGGTGGAAGTGGGCGAACGTATTGCCATTATCGGTCAGAACGGTATCGGTAAAACAACGTTGCTGCACACGCTGGCGGGTAAAATGGCGCCACGTTCCGGTGAGTTCCAGTGGTCAGAAAACGCCAACATTGGTTACTACGCGCAGAATCACAGTTCTGACTTTGAATTGGATATGAATCTGTTCGCCTGGATGAGCCAGTGGATGAACGAAGGCGACGATGAGCAGGTAATTCGTGGCGTACTCGGTCGGATGTTGTTTTCACAAAGTGATCTGAAAAAATCCGTAAAGGTGATTTCCGGTGGTGAACAGGGTCGTATGTTATTTGGCAAGCTTATACAACAGCGTCCAAATATTCTGCTGATGGATGAGCCGACTAACCACATGGATATGGAATCCATCGAATCTCTCAACCTTGCATTGGAAAACTATCCGGGCACGCTGATGTTTGTTTCTCACGATCGTCAGTTTGTATCGTCATTGGCAACTCGCATCATCGAGATAAACGACTCTGGTGTTGTGGATTTCCATGGAACATACGACGACTATCTTCGTAGCCAAGGCGTTGAATAAAATCTTTTGAGAAAAACAGGGAACTTGCTCGCCAAGTTTCCTGTCAGAGATGGGCGAAAAGCACTTTATATCCTCACTATATCATTGAGTTTATTGCTTTATAGGTTGCCCAAATGTCACTACCATCCCCTGTTCCTAATGCTAGCAACTCCTCTGACTCTCTACCTGGCTTAGCGCCAAAATCTTCTGAAGATCAATGTTGTAAAGGAAGAGTGAGCGGCAGAGATGTTGCCAAAACTGTGGGTATCGCCATACTCAGTGCAGCTCCAGCTGGAGTTACAGCCTTTGCCCTGACAACTGCTGCAGGGGCTGCCGTTGGCGTGCCTGTTGGTGCGGTTGTTGGTTGCGTTATTGGAGGCGTCGCCTACTATTGTATTTTTCGTAGAGACTGCAAACCTGCAGATATCGAAAACTTCTTTAACAATCCCAAAAAACACAATAGAGAGCCTGATAGTCACAGCTTAAATGGCAATTCTACTCAAACTCACTTATCGTCAAGGGCATCAGTAGCTAGTGACGATAATCGCCTAGATACACCTAAAAACTCCACATCAGAAAAGACACCTAAAAAGACCTCTTTCTTGCACCTCTGCAACCCATTTAAAAGCTCATACAAGGTAAAAGAAGCGCCGCCTGAACGTGAATTTGAGTTACAAGAACTTGTAAAAGAAATTCCTTCTTCTAGCACATCAAAGTATGAAGCAAATATACCAACGCCGACTCACTCGCCTCATAGCTCCTCTGACTCTATAGCTCCGGCAATAAAAGATAACGAGAGTACGTCCTTTGGTGGCTCTCAAACTTTGATTAATGAAACAGAAAAGCTGCCCAAGAAAAAGTTTGAGGAATTCTCTAATCTATTTTCTTGCCTACACAAACCAAGAGAAAAAGATAGTGAGGAAAGCGCCTCCATAGCATCTCATACCTCGGGAGGCTCAAACAAAATAGCCTCCCCTAAAACGACACCTGCGCAACAAAGCTCATCCTCTCACGTGTCGATGGGTGATAAACCAAAAGACGGCTAGCGTGTAAGTGCAATCTTTCACTGGCATATCTTGCTGCAGGGTGCGCATAAAACTCGCACCCAATGATTGGGTGTCCAATTTCAGCCATATGCACTCTGAGCTGGTGAGACCTCCCGGTAATCGGTTTTAGCAAAACCCGATGGATATCATCACTTTTACTTTCCAGAAAATGGAAGTGCGTTAGTGATGGTTTACCCAACTCAAAATCCACCATCTGTTTTGGCCGATTTGGCCAGTCACAACGAAGTGGAAGATCCACACTGCCTTCTTGAGATGCCAGCTTTCCCCATACATCGGCGATGTATTCTTTTTCTACTTCGCGGTTCTGAAATTGAATACTGAGCGCTCGATGACTTTCAATATTCAGAGCAAACACCATTAAACCCGATGTGGACATGTCCAGACGGTGAACGACTCGCGTTTCAGGATTGATTTTCTGAAGCCGCGACAAGGCGCTGTCACGGTCATTTGGCGGTTTCCCTGGCACACTGAGTAAGCCTGACGGCTTGTTTACCACGACAATATGATCGTCACGATAAAGCTCAGTTAGGAGGTCATGGCAATCGGGGACAATATATGTTTCTTTCATCCCTGAATTATCAGGGATGATGGGAAGAGAGTCATCTGGGGAATGTGCTGACTAACAGCTATGAACTGTAAAAATGTTATTCACTAACCTTCTCATAGAATAACAGATAAGGTTGTCCACGCACTGTCGACAGCTGACCAATTGTGCTTACACTGCTGTCATCATGAAGCCACCACTGATCTTTTTCGTCAATTTTTGCATGATTGACAGCTGCAGTATAATGTCTACCATCTGACTCACCACCAATGTGCAAACAAACACTTTTTAAACGCAGTGTGATTTTTTTTTCTTGTCCCAACTCTTTATCAATCACAGAAATGGTTAATGGCCGGTCGAGTTGTGCTTTAAGAGCCTCTGTTTCTGGAACCAGTTTTCTTGATTGACCTTCAGTGCCTCCGATACCTGCTGCATAGGACTTAAGCAGAATCGGCAAGGTATTAAACGTTTTTGTATCCACAAAGAGTTGATTTTAAGTCTCGCATTTCAGTGAGTCAATCCCCCTCCCCGCAATCCAGGACTCCAGAGCCTTATAATTTCCTTTTTGATAGTTTGCGTCTTTCCAGCGCTCAGGGGGCGGTATGTTATCTCCCATATCGAGCTCAGCACGATTATTTTGTTCATCATTAATGAGCTCCTGAAGGGAAAGGTACTGCCCTTTTTAAAGTGAAATTTTAAAAATATGATCGATATCTGGCGAACCTACTGGTGTTGAAACATTCACATCATCTCCAGCGGATATATGATGCATTGTCGCTGTTGAGAGAATGGAGCCAGTATAGTTTTCTTTGATCTGCAACACATCCATAAGCTCATTAATGAACTCAGTAACATCGTGTTGAATGATGGCACTTCCCTCTATTCTTGGATCTTTGGGAAAAATAAACTTAAAATTCCGATTATCCTTGTTTATTCCATAATCAAAACACGCACCAAACAAGGTCTTCAATGGCGCCTGATATAAGTAGTTAACCACCTGAAATCATATTTTCTGACTCATTGATCAGGCCCTCTGACTGCGTTGCAACTCTGGTCACATAGCTCGCTATGCTCCCACCGTTGCGCCTTGCAGAGAACCTGGTCAACAAGACAGAAATATTCGATTCCAAATGGCCAACTACTTACCTGAGCTGTGTTGTTCGGTGTTAGATTGCTCTCTGACAAAAAGCTGTGACGTAGATTCAAGAGTGCATTGCGAATAGGGTCACGATTCTCGTCAAGAGTTATAGAGGCGAGAGTTGCGAAAAAAGAATCAGGGTATCCATAGGAAAGTGGAAGGGAAGATCATACCATCGTCATCTCCGCGAAGGCGGAGATTCACTGTCGTTGTGGATTCCCGCCTTCGCGAGAATGACGGGGTGCTGGTATTTTCTTAAATGCCACTTCCCTTAGCTCGTTGCCCACCAGTCACCAGAATAAACCGGATAAAGCAGGCCATAAGAAAGCCCGAAGTGTTAGTGAATACTTCGGGCTTTCTTATGGCATTTTGATCCAACAAAGGTGTTGGCAAAGTGCAGATATCCCTCCCGATTAAAATATACCTACCCATTTCTCACTTCTTTATCCGAAAGAAATTCACCATTGTGTTATTGGCTGAAAGGCTGCAGAATCACAAAACAAAGAAAAATAACAAAGTAAAACAAGGATTTCACCCATGTATCAGGCACTCGTTGGGATAGGGCTACCCGTTGCTCTTATTCTCATCATGATCGGCGTTGGGCTAAGCCTCACCTCTAAAGATTTCACCCGCGTTTTCATGCAGCCAAAAGCGTTTCTGGTCGGGATTGTCTGCCAGATGTTGCTTCTACCTTTAGTGGCGATTGTCATCATTGACCTTACCGGGCTAACCGGTGAAGTGGCGATTGGTTTGTTTATTCTGGCGTTATGTCCAGGCGGAACCACCTCTAACCTCTACAGTCTTCTGGCAAAAGCTGACGTTGGTCTTTCAATTTCACTGACGGTGATTGCCGGGTTTGTCACCACCTTTACCATTCCGTTGTTGGGCAACTGGGCTATTTATCACTATGCGGGCGCAGACTCTCAGTTTGAATTACCGGTTCTGGAAACCTGGATCAAATTGATGGCGATCTCGGTGATTCCTATTTTGATTGGCATGGGCATTCGTGTGCAGTGGGAGAATTTTGCTGATAAAGCTGAGCCTTACGTGAACAAATTCTCAGCAGCTTTGCTGGGGTTGATGATTGTCAGTATTGCGTTTGAACTGGGAGAGAGTGTTGTTGATTATCTGGCTCAAGCGGGTATTGCTGCACTGTCGTTGAATGTGCTTACCATGGTGTTGGGTTATCTGGTGGGTAAATGGCTGGTGGATAATGACCAGCAGGTTCGCACTATCTGCCTTGAAGTGGGCTTGCAGAACGGCACATTAGCTCTGTTGGTCACAGTGACTATTCTGGAAAGCGCGCCAATGTCTGTTGGGCCAAGTGTTTATAGCCTGCTGATGTTTGTGACCGCTTCTCTGTTCACGATGGTGACATTGAGAAAAGACAGGGCAACAAAGCCAGAAGTTGCCGCCTCATGACCAGTGACTGCCTGAGCTCATAAAGCTAAGGCAGTCGAGATATCAAATAGGTGCAACAATCAAATAAGCGGTATCTTTGTATAAGCCTGCAGGCTTGCCTTCAATGTTTGAGTCTGAAATAGATACCCTTAATCGCATATTGTCGCTATTACCGCTATCGCAAAGAAGCGTGTTCGATGCCTTCCATGAGTCATTAGCAATGTAGTCACCGCTTTCTATCAACGAGGTAAGGCTACCATTACCATTGCTTTTCCCTGAGCCAATAGAGAGCACGTATGGGATGTCGTTATTGCCGTTTGATAGTAAGAATTGACCTGATCCGTTACTACTTTCACCCCGAATTTTGAATTTAGTAGTCCCAAAACCGAAAACACAAAATTTTTGCTCTGCCTGAGCATTGTCTCCGCTGACATGAGTAATGGTCATATCCTGAAGGCCAGATATTTGTACGACGGGTATAAATTCCAGCGCAATGTTAAACGTCACCGATGCTGTTAAAAGGGGGCCGGTTGTGCGCTGAGCTGTCAGGGTGAAGCTTCCGTTGAAAGTATCTGTCGTTGCACTGGAAAAGATATCAGTGCGTTTAACGCTGGCGTGGATGACGAACTCATTGTTTTTGCAGTTTCTATAAAGTCTATTGTTCTTGTTGTCTGTTTCGATGCGTAATGGCGTATTGGCAAGGTCGAAGTTGTTAACTTCATTTTGATGAGCATCGCCTTCAGCTGCGGAAATTGTCAATGTAATAGGCAGCTGAGTGCCTGAGCCGTTGGCCAGGAAGTAGTCATTTTCAGCAGTCACCGGCGAGGCTTGGGAGAACCGTATTTCATAATCATCCAGATCACGGGGATTACGCTCTGTGTAGGCAATGATACAAAATCGTCGTCCATCCATAGCGGCTTCAGTTTCACCGCTGGTAATTTCTGTGCCGCCCCATTTTCCCAAGTTGATATTGAACAGGCGCTTGATTTTTATTGCCGATTTTCCTCTGCTATCGCAGTCTGCGTCCGCTTTATTACAGTCGCTATCGGCATAAGCTATTGTGCTAAAGGTAATCCAGAGGATTGCAAAGAGAGACAGTCGATACGTCACAGCTCAACACCTCAGCTTGATATATTATTTTATTTATATGGCCATGACTGTGAGAGTGACAGAGTCAGAATAAACGCCGGCGTTTGTGCTTTGTCCGGCAGGAACATGAACGGTTAACGACATATTTCGTCCACCCTCACTTTCACAGCTTTGACTTATTGAGCCATTCCAAGCGCCAGTGTAATTCCCCGGCGGAAGAGAGACAATGTTGTTCGTATTACTTCGATGATTCAGTTGGAGCTCATAGCTGATCGAGCTACTGCCTTGTTTCAGGCTATAAGTACTTGGATTATTGGCACCCTGTGCCTTTAATTGGAACTGGCTCCCCCCTTGGGAGAAAACACAGAAGTGCATCGGTGTACTTGTGAGTCTTTCAGCATAAACGTTGGAGCTTGTCAGCGTAATGGAATCTAGCCCGCTAATTTTTATTCGCTCAGGTACATTAACGTCAAAGGTGAACGTAGTGTTGTCGGTGAAGGATTGAGCGCCATCACGCTCAGCTCCGGTGAGTGTGAATTTTGAACGATAAGTGCCGGGTAGTGCGGATTCCATATCTTGTTGAAAGATTGTAAACCTGATTTCAGCGTCAACAGGGCGATAGTCGCCAGGATTGAGGGCACTGGTTTCCTGACGGGTTATCTGGATATTATGATTGCTGCCCTGGTTAAATAATACCTCGCCAAATATCAGGTTGGTACTGGGCTGAAGATCATTCTCCTGTCGCGTCAGAGTATAGCTATCGCCTTGAAGGAAATAATTCTCTTCCTGATCATACCATGTGCAACCAAACCAGCCGCTCGGTGCCAAGCCATAGCAGGACTGAAATGATAAAGGAATAGTGATCACCATATCCCCATTTACCCAGGGAGCAGTAATAGCCTGATAATTGTCCTGACCAAATTGAAAAAATGCCTGTACGTTTTGGATACTTAAAAAAGAGGCTAGGAGAAGGAGTTTTTTGAATGTCCGTAAATACTCAAAATTTTCATATACGACGAATTTCATATAAATATTTCATGCCAGCTTATAGTTATTATTGCTGGTATATTTACATATAAAAAACGTGATGTTAATCACGATTTTCATCGTTGTATATTTTGATGACTAAGAAGTAGTTTAATTGCTATTTTGTTATAAAAGGTCGAATCACTCCACTCCACTCCACTCCACTCCACTCCACTCCACTCCACTCCACTCCAAAGCCGTCCTTATGGTTCAGTTGAAACCGTTAAAGTCACAGTATCTTCATAAACACCAGCTGAAGCAGGGGATGAACTTAAAAAGATTTTCAGTTTAGCGTTATAACCAAGGTTGCAACTTTCATCATTGCTGCCTTCAGCAGTGTACATTTGTCCAGGTAGCAGTACATTGCCAGATTGTTCAAATAACATGGAGTAGCTGGCAAGTTCCTGTCCATTGGATAAATGAAATTGATTTCCAGTGTCGTGCTGCCCATTTGCTTTAAGGGCGTAAGTGCCGCCATTGGATTTGTAGACACAGAATGGCATTTCAACGGCACTGCTGAGATCGCTATTATTAGTAGTCAGTATGCGATCTTTTAGTTTACTGATTTTGACTTTTACCTCTTCACCAAAACCAATAAAGAGTGGTTCGGAGTCACACGTCTGCTGATTTTTATCTTTTACCACCAGATGTAAGCTGTTCCATTTTCCCAGCTGTGCATTGTTAAGGTTATTGAGCTGGGTTCTGTTAATTTTAAAAGTAAAACGTGGTTTCAGTTGTTTGTGATAATTTAGTGTGGTGATCTCACAGCCATTGCTCCATGTACCAAAATCGAATTTCTTAAGGCAGCTATTGTCGCCACTGTTATCTGAAAAAGCGATTTGTCCTGGGATGACACTTCTTAGATTCGCCTGATGAACCGGGCTATTAACATCACTGCTACAGGAGGTCATTGGCCCAATAGAAAATGCAAATTGATAGTCGTATATTCTTTTGAAATCGATGGTCGATTGAAATGAATACTCTACATTCCCACTTCCTATGGGCACAGGCGGAGTTGTAATTGGGCTTTGAATAGTAATGCTTTTAGAGTTATGCCCTAAGGCATTCCCTGACAGTGCAAGTACAGCAAGCATAAGTATTATGGTTTTCATGGTCGGATGCTTACAGGTCGAATTAGAATTTTTACTGTTTCAGTTTTAAGCTGAATGCCTGTTAAGTATCGACAGAGTTGACAATGGTGGCAGTGAAAAGCAAAAAGGGGTGGGCGGTGAATATGTTCATATGAATTACCTTATCCGTGGTAGTAAACTAAATGGCTCGTGCACGGAGGCTCAGCTCCATTCCTTTGCACAACCGTCTACCAGTGTATACCGGTTATTGGTGTGCATGCAAAATAGTGGAGCCGATATGGACTTTTATCTAGGGGAAACGATGATAGTCATTGTGTCTTTATAAATTCCGGGAGGGAGAGGACCCATATCATCAGTTCGTAGTCTTACGGTAAAGAGATTATTATTTCTGCCACTGCAATCTTCCGATGTTTTATGAGCATCCAATAAGATATTAGGCTTTTCTCCTTCTGTTCTTATTAATGACCCTCTCCAGCTTGTGCCTGTGTCATGCTTCAGCCATATCTGGTAATGCACAATGTGGCCGGCATGATTGCTTAAATGGAAAGCTTCACCCGGTGCAGAGTTCAGTCCCTCAAAATTTATGGCTGCGGCACCGGTATTGCTATAAACGCATATATTTTGTGTCACTTTCGGTATATTTGGTGAGATAAGATCCTGTTCAGTGAATGAAACATCTTTAAGACCGGATACCCTCACTTTGGCATTATTATTTATAGTTCCTTCGACTTTAATAGAATCATTGTAGCTGCACTTATGGTTACCGAACCAGCCAACAATATAAAACTCAATAGTCTTTATGCCAGGAGTTCCTTGATTTTCCAAAAACTCAGGCCAGATCTGGATATCAAAATCAGCCGATAATAATGCTTCACTGGACGTGTTATTGCTCTGAGTTGGCCATTGTGTTTGGTTTCCAGCCCATTGGCCAATGTTAAAACTAATCTTATTACTGGAAAGATCGGTTACATAATATGCTTGCCCACCTTGATTTGCGCCCATTGAATCAGCAAGCCCGTTGTTACCCTTTGGCCACACGGTAATACCTTCGGTTCCATTGCTGCCTCCTGAAGCAGCTTCATCAGAAAAGCCCAGTCGAAAATGGGTGGGCTGATTGCCGCATGCATGGTTATCTCTTGAGAGTTTGAAGGTAAGCTGAACTTTTCCGTTTACCTTGCCATCATTTGTTGAGTTGTCGGGGTCGATGGGATCCATGATGGCTGAAATCATTTCTATTTTCCCCCATGCTGCTCCGCTTACGCCCATGGCTATACATAAGATGAGGGTGGTAAGGTATTTCCAGTAGCTTTTACTGAGCAGGCTGGTTAGCGGTAACAACACTAAATCACGCATAATTTTCCAAATCTGCTGGAACTTAAGTTGAACGATGCTGCGTAGTTAACCTGCAAGTGTACCCGGTGTCTTGGCCTTCTGATGAGTGCCGAAGAGCAGCTAGTGTAGGGAAGTGTTAATACTCATACCGTTCACACTGAGCGGAGTCGAAGTGTGGTGCCTCGATCCTTCGGCTCCGCTCAGGATGAGCGTGTGTGTCTTATAACGCTTGGCTGCACTAGCAATCTTTTGGGTATATAAATCTACCAACAGGGAAAGCCCTCCACTGTATGCTGCCCTAAAAAAGCAGGCAGAAAAGTTATACGGCTTTAAGCTTTTAAGTACCCAACCATATGAAATCATATTTTCTGGTTCAGTGGTCAGCCACTCTCGGCAACTTGCTCCTGCGTTGCTCTATCTCCTGCATCCATGCAGTCGTACGGCGTTACATCTGCGATCACATAGCTACGGCTATGCTCACTCCGATGCGCCTTGCACAGTAACTAACCACTTAGCCAGAAATATTCGATTTCATATGATCGGGTACTTAGGTAAATTATTCAGCAGGGAGGCACTCGCTTCTCTGTTACTGCTTATTTCCAGCTAAACGAAAGTTATTACAAATAATGGTTTCAATCAGGAAAGAAGTGCCCTCAATATCAGTAGATGGGGCGAATCTCGCTGATCGGTAAGGAGCATAAAACTGTCTTGAGCGTACAATTAATCATCAATTTTATCTCGCTTAGTGATTGCCAGTTGCCCTTCAAGTAGCGGCGTACACTGAGCATTTGCCAGGTCAATATTCCCCATCCGCAGTACATAACCACTGTCTAAGGGTTTAACCGGGAGCGGGCAAACCCAGCCATTATCCAGCTCGATCTGGAGGTTACCCACATCGGAGCGGGTTTCCAATTGGAAGATACCGACATCATCGGTGGTGCCTGGATAAAGGCCTCCGTTGATACGAGCTCCATCCAATGGTTTTCCATTAAACAGCAGTCGACCAAACAGCAATTGCAGTGGGATTGCTTCGTAATCCAGGGTGACGACGTTGCCGGGATAGAGAGTAACCGTTTTTTCTCGCTCATCAAAACTATAGAGTGTTTCGCCCGCCGGGTTCAGGCTGACGCGATATTGCTCGTAAGGTGATAGAGCAATAATAGACGGTGAGCCAGCAATCGCATAACTACGACGCTGTCCGTTTATGATGACATCAAATACATCGCCAGCCCGGCCATCCAGATTAACAACCAGGGCGCTTTCTGCCCGATCTTCACCACCGATAGCGACAACATTACCATCGGTGATAAAGCTGGTGCTCATGCTGCCGCCCCAAGAGGTGGTGTTGGTTTCTTCGGTTTTGGTATGGCTGGCGCTGAAGCTGGCCCGACCATAGCGATTGGCAAACTGTACGCTGCCATCCATTCGCTCTTCACCGGTGCCGCCTTCTACGCCAGCGTCGAAGCGAAGGTCACTCTCAAGAATGTCGCCATCGTTCCATGAAGTAGAGAGTCGCAGTCGTTCACTGCGGTTAGAAACATCGCCGCTCTTACTGACTTCGGCTCTTGGTGTTGCCCGGAAGTTCCAGTGGTCATCCCGGTAGCGGAAACTAAAGCTGATGGTGCCAATTTCATTGTCGCCGGATTTACTCAGGCTGATGGTGACATCGCCATCGTAATCAAAGGTGCGGAACAGGGTGCGACGATAATCCAGACTGTTAGTGCGGCTTGGGTCTTGCTCTTCATTATTGTCGTTATAGCTCTGGTTCAGGCTGTAACGATACCCCAGGCTACCATTGAATAATGGCATAGAAGCAGAAAAAGAGTGCTGCTCAAACGCATTACCGAATAGGCTGTATTTAATATTACCGTCTTCATCCAGCTCATTATCGATCGGCTCATCGTGCCATAAACGACGATAGTTTCCTGACAGCGATACGTCTCCAAGAGAGAGGCGGCTATTCAGGGTAAAGCCTTTGGTACCAATATCGGAAAACATGAACGAAGGAGAAATTTCATAACGATAACCAAAATGATACAAGCCTACTTCATACAATGATTCATCATTATTAAAAGCAACGGCACCGGTGGCGGCAACCGTATCCGTCACCCGTCGGCTAACACCGGCTCTTGCAAGCCATTGGCTGGTGAGTTCTGGCAGAGGTTTTTCTCTTGTGCGATTGACCAGTTCACCGGCTTCCGCAAAATAAAGCCATTCGCCTTTCGGTGGAATCTGGCTCTGTTTGGCAAAGAAGCGAGTTTCAGTGGAAAGCACATTACCGGCTTCGTCCAGAATGCGAATTTCAACATCGTAAGCGCCGCTGGGGAAACTGCTGGTATCCAGCTGCTGGGCACCGGCTTCGTAAAAGGCGCTGTTGATCAGACGATCATCTTTGCGGATTTCGACGCGACCACGGGTAGGCAGGAATACTTCTACGGGCATGCCGCCAGAGAAGTCTAAATCTTCCCGGGTGTTGTCAGAACTGTTGATGCGGAAGCCCACCATGGGCTGATCCGATGTCAGGTTTAGGCCAAAGCCGCTGGTGGATAACAAACCAATGTTGTATTCCTTGCCCTGAAAATCTCGCTGACCATAAAGCTGGTTAACAGAGAAGTGGTTGCTGTCGGAATAATCCCAGCTGCCATACAGGCTGTTCTCTTTAAAGCCCAACATGGTTAAGCCATTGAGGGTGTAGCTATTTTCACTGCCTTCGGCGCTGGAGCCGGAAACGGCGGCAGAGAAGTTTTGCATCACCGCAAAGCCCGCATCCGACGGTGGTAAATATTTCATTACATCCGCCGCGCGGGTGAGCTGGAAACGACGGTTGATGAATACATCGATACGAAAGCGAGATTCATCAAAAATCACGCCGGCGACGGGTGTTGTAAGTATGCCGCAGCCGGTGGCGTATTCGCTCAGGCACACTTGATCAGCATTACTGTTCAATTCACCAGAGAGAGTGCCGGTAATTAAGGTAGGATCATTCAGGTTGCCAATAAGCCGAACCACTTCCGCAGCGTTTGCCAGTTCAATAACACCGGGGCTGAAAGAGACCAACTGAGAAGTGAGGTAGCGGTTACCAAAATAGATATCCACAAGGGATTGCTGGGTGCCACTCAGTTCTTCGAAGCCGGCAGGGGGATTGGTGGCTGCCAGAAATATCGGTTCTTTGGCATTCGCTGTGTGGCTGAAAGCAGACGCAGCAAATGCTAAAAGCATTTTTTTGTTGCACTTCCAACGACGCATATGGGCGAATGAATCCTGAATTGTTGTGGTTTTTCAGGCCACGGTGTTTCTTTTAAATGGTATTCCCCGGTTATTCGGGTTGGCTATTTTCGTAGGTCGGTAACCCAGAGGGCTGCCGACGTTTACATCAAATGCAACGCGGAGGTTGCGGGTTTTATTGTTGGCAATCCTTGCAGGATTACCGACCTACCTGGCTCCCATGTTGTGCGTGGGAGCGTTCTTTTTCTTTTCTCCGGCAGCGTTATAGCTGAAGGATTTGGTATGTATTCCCACGCGGTACCCAAAGGGCATAAAAGCGTGGGAATGAGGTCAAGCTGGCTCAACGGTCAGGGTTAAAGTACCGATGTAGTTACCAATATCTTTGGTTTCGAGATTGTTTTCTGTTTCCACAAAAATGGAAGTGTTGTCTGTGTTACCGCAGTTAAGAGTGCCAGAGCCTGTTAACGTTGTTGAGACCGGACCCCCATTTGCAGGAATGGCAATATCACTTGAAGAAGCATTTAAAGCCTGTGCTTTTATCCATGCCTGATACGAGATAGATGCTCCGCTATTGTCTCCCAGGGCAAAACCTGCTTGATTTGAGCCATCATTGTAGGCTCCAGTTGCAGTGATTTTATACCCGTTGGAGGCCGCATTTGAGTAAACACAGAACTCGACGATGCCATTTGCCTTGCCCCCATCAGGAGAGTCTCCGGGTACATAAGTTAGCGGTAAATTCTCAAGACTATTAATTTGTACGACCGACCCTATCTCTAAAGTGATATCAAAAATGCCGATGGATTCATTTGCTAAATCACCTTGAGTCAAAGCAGTTGCTGTAGAAGCCCCCAACAACCCCACAGAAACCGCAGCCCCTAGTGCCAAAGTCTTAAACATTTTCATTCTTATTGCCCCCATGCAGTTATCTTCTGCAAGTTGTGGTTAAAAGTGGGCATGGGTTCGTGGTTTTGAGTCGTGTGAATTGTTGGGAGCAGATACATCTGGCGGCTTTAACCGCTTCTTCTCACGCAATGACACACAAAACTGCTCCCTCAGAACACAAAACACATGTAACCATTACCCGACAGTGTATGTTTCCCCTTCACGATGGTTTCTGTAGCCTGTTAACCGTTGTTATTGTTAAACCAGTAAAGCTAGACCGCTACAGCCCCAAATGCTCAGAGTATGCCTGACGATGAACTCTGGTTACTCATTAATCAGAAGGTCAAGATCAGGCAAGATCTTATATCGAGTTTAAATTTTTCAACATTCCGGAATAATACTCAAGCTTTTTTGTGATTTGAGTCACGAAATATACCTTCACTGTGGCGAATGCTTATAGCGCAACGTTGCCTGAGTATGTTTATTCGCAAAATAAGTGCTCATACATTCAATGATTTCGACGCATCGTTTTTTATTGGTGAAGAAGGCGAGACTGTTGAAACAATGTGTTCAATGTTGATGTGAGCGCGAGTCATTCATTAACCTGTGCAGCCGCATTCGCACTTTTACAGGTTGATAACCGATCATCCTCCTGAGAAACCATTCATAGCATCCGTTATAGAAAGAGTATTCCGGTCACTATTCTTAAGTAGTTAGAAGACTGATGAAACGAGCACTCTTTGTAGGCATTTTTGATTTGAGGCTGAAGACAATGGATTTGTCCCCCTATAACGAAAACCGTAACGATCAAGAGCAAATCCGCTATGGCTGTGCGGGTAATCATTTAACCCTGTTTTTAACACTGGTGATGATTCTTGGGTTTACCCATACAGCTTTAAGCTAAATCGCTGGATACAAAAAAGCCGCCGCTTCAGAAATGAAACGGCGGCTTTTTTATGGCGACGTCAATAATCAGTCGTCGTTCACTTTGATCACCAGCTTGCCAAAGTTCTTTCCTTCGAGAAGGCCAATAAATGCTTCCGGTGCATTCTCAAAGCCTTCTACCAGATGCTCTTTATATTTGATTTTGCCTTCTGTTAGCCATGTGGTCATATCCTGAGCAAACTCAGGGTAACGATCAGCGTAGTCATCAAAGATAATAAAGCCCTGCATTTTGATGCGCTTCACTAGCAAAGTACCCATTAGCATGGACATGCGATCCGGCCCTTCTGGCAGGGAGGTTGCATTATATTGTGAGATTAAGCCGCAGACCGGAACCCGTGCGCTGGTATTCAACAGTGGCATAACGGCATCAAATACCTTACCGCCGACGTTTTCGAAATACACGTCGATGCCATTGTCACAGGCGGCGTTAAGCTGAGCGGCAAAGTCGTCTGCTTTATGATCAATGCAGGCATCAAAACCCAGAACTTCTTTGGCATAGCTGCATTTTTCATCGCCACCGGCAATACCGATCACCTTACAGCCTTTCAGTTTGGCGATTTGCCCAACCGTTGCACCCACAGGGCCTGTTGCTGCAGCAACGACCACCGTTTCGCCCGCTTTAGGTGCGCCGATATCCAGCAGGCCCATGTAAGCGGTAAAGCCCGGCATGCCCATAATGCCCAGAGCGTAAGAAGGCATGGTTGGTGATTGGCCAAGGTTGAGTAAGCCTTCACCGTCAGAAATGCCGTAATCCTGCCAGCCGGTAAACGACAATACCCAGTCACCAGCCGCAAAACCCTCAAGGTTGGATTCAACCACTTTGGCGACGGTACCGCCCACCATCACTTCGTCAATGGCCACAGGGTCGGCATAGGATTTCGCATCATTCATACGACCACGCATGTACGGATCGAGGGACAGGTACATCGTTTTCAGCAGTACTTCGCCGGCACCAGGTTGAGGAATCTCTGCAGTTTCCAGGCGAAAGTTTTCGGGAGTAGGCGCGCCTTGTGGGCGTGAGGCCAAAACGAAACGGCGATTCTGTGCTTGTGACATGGTTTCTCCTCGGAATGACAGGGTAGTCAGTTCGGTGTTGTTGTTGCTATTGATTTTATTTTTTCAGTAGAGAACGTGTGGCGTTTAACGCCGATTGCAATGGCTCAAGGCTTTGGGTCAGCTTGCTCATCAGGGTTGCGCCAAGCCACAAATGGTAAAGCGTGTTTGCTGAGCTAAGGCTATTTTGCGAATCGATTGAGCCGTCTTTAATGCCGAGTTCGATGCACTGGGCGATGGCAGCGGTAATCAGCTCAGCGCCTTTCAGTAACTCTTCTCTCATGGTGTCAGACAGGTCGGAAACTTCGGCACCCAGTTTTACGATCAGGCATTTGTGGGCTTTGCAGCGGCCATTTTCAAATTCCAGCCAGCGTTCAAAGTAGTTCATCAGTCGCTCAAGCCCGGAGCCTGGCGTTTGTACAAACAATGTATCCAGCAGTTCAACGTAGTTGGAAAAGTAATCTGCAATCACCGCTTCACCAAAATGTTCTTTTGAATTGAAGTAGTGGTAGAACGAGCCTTTGGGTACTTCTGCCGTTTTCAAAAGTTCGGCAAGGCCCATGGCACTGAACCCTTTGCTGAGAATGAGTTCGTAGCCGGTGTTCAGTATGTGCTGTTTTGTGGTTTCGGTTTTTACTGTCATGAAGCGCACTATAATTAAAATTAGACCGGTCGTCTAGTGGTTGTTTCAAATCGAATTTGAGAACCTTCAGGACGTCACCCTTTCCTAGAAAAGAGTTGTCGCCAAACGCCAAACGCCAAACATCTCGTTTCCACGTAACACGAGACTGTCGCGAAACCTGTAGGTCGGTAATTCTGTAAGAATTGCCGACATCTCGAAGGCCTGTAGGTGCTGATTGTCGGCAACCCTTTGGGTTACCGACCTACGACATCTGCTTTTAATGATCTTTTGCGACACCCAAAGCATGGGAACACCTTGTGATCAAAAAAATGCAGGAATAGTTAAACGTTGTTGGGGATTGTTCTATGATTGCGTTTTTCAGCAGCGATGATGACTCATGCTTGATGTCGTGCTTTATCAGCCGGAGATCCCACCGAACACCGGCAATATTATCCGCCTTTGTGCGAATACCGGTTTTCGTTTGCATTTGATTGAGCCGTTGGGGTTTGAGCTGGATGACCAACGATTAAAGCGCGCCGGGTTGGATTATCACGAGTTTGCAGAGCTGAAAATTCACGCCAGTTTTGATGCGTTTTTTGAAAGTGTGCATCCCGGTCGAGTGCTTGCCTTGAGCACAAAAGGCACCAGTAATTACAGTGATTGTGATTTCAAAGAAGGTGATGCGTTGATATTTGGCCCGGAGACCCGAGGCTTACCTGCGGATGTTCTGGAGTCTTTACCGAGAGAGCAGGTGCTGCGGTTGCCGATGTTGCCGGAGAGTCGGAGCTTGAATCTGTCCAATACCGTCGCCGTGGTTGTCTACGAAGCCTGGCGGCAGATGGGGTTTGCCGGAGGTCGTTGAATTATGATGGCCAGAACGTTTTATCAACAACCTGCTGGAAGCTCCAGGGGCAGGTTTGTGGAAACGTGCTAATTGGCAGGCCGGTTTCGTCCTGGGCATCTTCCAGTGCACGATTCCATGCAGTGGGCAGCATGGCGGTGAGTTTTCCTTTTAAGCCGGGTGAGTCTGCCAGTAAACGAAGGATCTGTTTACGTTGTTCTTTAATGGTTCGTTCCCAGCTCGAACCCTGTTCGCGTCTTTCTGGCTGGTACTGCCATTTCAGCAGATGCATGAAGAGTACGGTTAGCCGGGACTGCAATGCCCGATAATCGTTCCTGCCCATGCTTTCCAGCTCCTCAAGAATATTTTGCAGATCCAGCTCTGCTGTTCGACCTTCGCGAATCAGGTGAGCCTGCTGCTGCGTCCATGAGTAGAAATCACTGTCGTAGAGATCGGGCATATTGCTGACCTTGTTGTTGGCATATCCTTTGAGAAGACTGTAGATGGTAACAAGGGAAGAAGCAAAGAATGGTAAATAGGGAAGGGTAACTCCCATGCAAGGCATGGGAGACAAAGCGAGTCGCTGAATCAGTTAACGGACTCAGCTTCTGACTTCTGCTGCGCCTGCTGTTCACGAGCTTGCATGTAAAGAGCGTCGAAGTTAACTGGTGCCAGCATGAGCGGAGGGAAGCTGCCGCGCAGTACCAGGTTGTCGATGGCTTCACGAGCGTATGGGAACAGGATGTTCGGGCAGAAAGCGCCCAGAGTGCGGTGCTGTTCGTCTTCTGACAGACCTTTGGCCAGGAAAACACCTGCTTGCTGTACTTCAGTTACGAATGCAGTTTCTTTGCTGCCTTCAGGACCATTCTCAACAGTCACTGTCAGGGAAAGAACCACTTCGAACAAACCTTCTTCCAGCGGACGGTTGCTGGTGCTCAGGTCCAGTTTGACTTCTGGCTGCCATTGCTTCTGAAAGATCTCTGGCGCTTTTGGCGATTCAAAAGAGATGTCTTTCACATAAATACGCTGCAGTGCAAACTGTGGCGCCTGCGGCTGCGAGGCCTGCTGCTGATTCTCAGCCATTGTCATTTCCTTAATTTTGATAATCTACATAAGCGCCCAACCATGGAATGCTGTGCATCCAATGATTGGCCACATGCGACTCAAGCATTGTGAGTCGGGCTATCCAGATTGTCCAGCCAGTGTTTTCTTTTGCTTATTTCTTAACCACTGGCAGGCTGTCTGAAGTCCAGGAGTTCATGCCACCACTCAAGCGCACAACTTGAGTAAAGCCGGCCGCTTTCAGTTCTTTTACGACACTGCCGCTGTGCTGACCCATCGCATCCACCACAATGATGGTTTGCTCGCGGTATTTGTCCAGCTCGGTGGCTCGTTCTTTGATTTTGGTGAACGGAATATTGATGGCGTTCACAATATGGCCCTTGGCAAAATCGGCTTTTTCGCGAGCGTCCAACACTACGCCCAAGTCCCTATTTACCAGGCCGGTGAGCTCGGCAGTCGAAACGCTCTGCCCGCCCTTGCGCATTTCTGTGAAGGCCAGAGCGCCAGCCAGTGCCGCCAGTGCACCCACGTGCAGTGGATGATTGATCACAAACTCAATGAATTGTTCCATTTGGACAAGCTGTCAGTCTGAATAATGAAAACGCAGCAGTATACTGATCTGCCGGCAGGAAAGTAAGGGAAAGGGTGGCTTGGCAGGCTAAAAAGTCACTTTGGCGCTAGAATGGATCGTAGCTATGTGCAGATCAAAGTGCAGCTCACAAAATTTCAGCAAAAAGCACATACCAACACAAGGTTTCAGCGGTTTTCGTATCCTTGTGTGATAGTTTGCAATCACTGCCAATTCACTGGAAACCGGCGACGAAGCCGGTAGAATGCGAAGCATTCCATTCTACTCTACGTACATATTCGCCAAGGTTTAGATCCATGACTGAAAAACGTACCCCTACCGCCCTGATTATTATGGATGGCTTTGGCCATCGTGAAGAAACTGACAGCAACGCGATTCACGCAGCAAAAACACCGGTGCTGGAAAAGCTATGGAATGAGCGTCCGCACAGCCTGGTGTCTGGTTCCGGAATGGACGTAGGCCTGCCAGATGGTCAGATGGGGAATAGTGAAGTTGGGCACATGAACCTTGGCGCTGGCCGTGTGGTTTATCAGGAACTGACGCGCATCACCAAAGCCATTAAAGATGGCGACTTCTTCGATAATGAAGTGCTTGTGTCCGTTGTGGATAAAGCGGTAGCCGCTGGCAAAGCGGTTCATCTGATGGGGCTGCTCTCTCCCGGTGGTGTGCACAGTCATGAAGATCATATTCACGCGATGGTCGAACTGGCCGCTCGCCGTGGTGCGAAAGAAGTCTATGTTCATGCGTTTCTGGATGGTCGTGATACGCCACCACGCAGCGCCGAATCATCATTGGCTGCGCTGGACAAGTTGCTGAAAGAAAAAGGCATTGGTCGTGTTGCCAGCCTGATTGGTCGTTATTTTGCCATGGACCGTGACAACCGTTGGGATCGTGTGCAGCAGGCTTACGATTTGATTAACGATGGCAAAGCAGAATTTACGGCAGCGAATGCCGTTGAAGGTTTGAAAGCAGCTTACGAGCGTGATGAAAACGATGAGTTCGTTAAAGCCACGGCCACTGGCGGCTCCGTCACCCTGAACGATGGCGATGCGCTGGTATTTATGAACTTCCGTGCTGACCGTGCCCGGGAAATCACCCGAGCATTTGTTCAAAAAGATTTTGATGGCTTCCCGCGTGGACGCACTCCTGCACTGGCGGGTTTTGTAATGCTGACGCAATACGCGGCGGACATTGACGCCCCTTGTGCGTACCCACCCAGCGATCTTGTGAACACCATTGGTGAGTACATGGAGAAACTGGGTAAAACCCAGCTTCGTATCGCAGAAACTGAAAAGTATGCTCACGTCACCTTCTTCTTCAGCGGTGGTCGTGAAGAACCGTACAAAGGTGAAAAGCGTGTGCTGGTGGCGTCTCCAAAAGTAGCGACTTACGATATGCAGCCAGAAATGAGTGCGCCGGAAGTCACTGATCGTCTGGTTGAAGAAATTCGCAGTGGTGCTCACGATCTGATTATCTGCAACTTCGCCAACTGCGACATGGTTGGCCATACCGGTGATTTTGATGCGGCCGTGAAAGCAGTGCAGGCCGTTGACGAAAGCATTGGCCGTGTGGTGGCAGCGCTGGATGAAGTCGGCGGTCAGTGTCTGATTACTGCGGATCACGGTAATGCTGAGCAAATGCAGGATGCATCCACTGGTCAGGCGCATACTGCTCACACTACCGAGCTGGTGCCGTTAATCTACTTTGGCCCGCAGCAAGTGCATTTGAAGAATGGTATTTTGTCAGATCTGGCACCAACACTGTTGGATTTGATGGGGCTGGAACAACCTGCAGAAATGACTGGCCACTCTGTGCTGGTAAAATAACACCGTTAGGGGTTGTCACATAATAACCTCTACATTTAGCCAGAACCGTTATCCGTTATCCGTTATCCGTAAAAGCCTTGCTGCTTGTGCTTTTACGGTAAACGGATAACGGTAAACGGAAAGCGCTTCTCTGGGCAATGAGGTTATTCAGAGACAGTCCCTTAGATCGGCAACCCTTCGGGTTACCGACCTACGCCTTCCTCTGTATGATATGCGCTCACCAACCGTTCCGGACATTCTGTGATGAGCGCAAACACTCCTCTTTTTGCCGAAGCCGATACGCTTTATGGCCGAATGAAAGCCACTTGCCAGCAAGACTGGCACGATTACACCTATCACCCGTTTGTTCAAGGGCTGGCGGATGGCACGTTGCCTGAAACGTGTTTTCGTCACTATCTGCAGCAGGATTATCTGTTCTTGATTCATTTTGCCAGAGCGTATTCCCTTGCGGTTTATAAGGCGGATAATCTGGAAGAGATGCGTTTCGCTTCCAAATCCGTCGATGGCATTCTTGGTGAAATGACACTTCATCTGGACTATTGCCGTGAATGGGGTTTATCTGAACAAGACGTCATCAGTCTTCCAGAAGCGCGCTCTAATATGGCTTACACCCGTTATGTGCTGGAACGAGGCATGGCTGGGGATATTCTTGACCTTTATACGGCGTTGTCTCCCTGTGCTGTGGGTTACGCTGAAATTGGCTTCCGCCTGAAAAATGATCCAAACACCCTCCGCGAAGGCAACCCTTATTGGAAGTGGATAGAAACTTACGGTGGTGAAGAGTTTCAAGAAGGCGCTAAAGCCCAGATCGAAAAGTTGGATCAGCTGGCAACCACTCGATACAACGCTGGTCGTATGGATTCACTGGCTCAAACCTTCCGTGAAGCAACCCGGCTGGAAATCGGATTCTGGCAGATGGGGTTGGATTGTTCTTTCTGATTTCCTGTTTGCCTATGCCTCAACTCTGTTAAGGGAAGTGAAAGGGAAGATCATACCATCGTCATCTCCGCGAAGGCGGAGATCCACTGTCGTTGTGGATTCCCGCCTTCGAGGTTGTCGCAAAACCCCATACTTCTCGTTCCCATGCTCCGCGTGGGAATGCATACCTCTTAATTTCCAAAGAGTTGGATGTATGGGTTCCCACGCAAAGCATGGGAGCCAGAGCTTTTGCGACAACCTCCTTCGCGAGAATGACGGGGTGCTGGTATTTTCTTACATGCTACTTCCCTAAGGGCAGAAATGAGGCGTTTAAATACGACGATTTCACAGTATATGTGAACAGATTCACAAATCTTGTTAGTGTTGCGCTAAAAGGGCTGCGGCAATAATTCAATGGCCGGGAGTGCAAATTTTGATGTGCGTCAAAAGAATGAAAAATTAATTCTTGGTAGAAACTGTTTGAGTTTGTTTCTTGCGGCAAATACGTATTTACGCTAATAGTTCATTTCTTTGCATTATGGCGCCATAAAGGCGTTATTCTGCTTATTTTGTAAGGTTTTTTCAGGTTTTGAGTAAAAAGTAGCCGGCAGCAAAAAGAAATTAGTCCTCTTCTGTATCTAAAAAACGAATACGCAAATCTGTTTTAGTGATGTGACCGCAGTGCAAATACTCTTGAATAATCGAAGCCAACAAGTTGTCCGCATCGTGATTGCCGTTCACCGCAATCCATGCACAAGAAGAAAGACGACGCACTAAACACAACACATCACACAAAATGTTCAGGAGTAGAGACATGCAGAAGACAATTCTTGCAGCGGTAGTCGCTTCCGTATTCGCTGGCCAGGCAATGGCTGAAATCAAACCACTGTCGGCTGACCAGTTCACGATTGGTGGTGAAGCGACTGTTGGTGGGTATTACAACGACAATGCAGACCAAAAGTATATGACTGATGGCGCAACTGTTCTGCAGCTGGAAACCAGCTACAAAAACGGCGGCATCGTTGGTTACGTCGAAGTTGATATCAAAGCTGAATACGGCCGTGGTATGGATGAAGACGTTGTCTCCGACCTAGACAAAGCTTGGATCGGTTACGACTTCGGTTTCGGTACTTTGTCTTACGCTCTGGAAAACGACACCGCTCTGGACGCAGTTGACGGTGCTGGCGACATGACTTACGAATTCGGCATGAGCGCTCCAGACGCTTCTGACGCATTCGACGTTGTTAAGTTCCAAGGTGGCGTTTCTGGCTTTGCTTACGGCGTTTCTTACTTCGAAACTGACGAAGATAAAGATCAGAAAGAAGGCAAGCAAAGTGGCTATAACGGATATGTTGGCTTTGAAGCTGATATGTTCAGCGTTTATGCGGGTTATGAGAAGAAAGACGCCGCTTACCGTGATGACGACGGAAATGCTACTTCTCTGATTAAGGGCGAGGAAGATACAGTTTCCACTGTCACTGGTAATATCGACTTAGGTGCTGTACAGCTCGGCGCTAACATCTGGAAAGCTGAAGTATTCACTGCAGAAAACGTTTCAGAGGAGCATGATGGCTTCTACGTATCTGCTGCCAGCACATTCAACACTCTGACGCTGTCTACTGGTTACGGTGAAGTTGACCATGACGATAAATTTGAGTCTTACAAGCAGTTCAACGTAGCTGGTTTCTACCAGATGAGCAGCAACACCTTTGTTGGTGTGGACGTTGCCTACAACATGCCAGAAGTTGAAATCAAGAATGACCAGGAAGACGAAACTCGCGTATTCCTGAAAGCTGGCTACACCTTCTAATAGACTGTTCTAACTCCAGAGCATCTATACCTAAAAACGGACAGCGAAAGCTGTCCGTTTTTTATTCCCCCTTCCCCGGAAAATCATCACTAATAATCTGTTCCAACGACCACGGATTCGTATCCGGGAACTCTTCCACAGGAATTTCCAACTCCTTGGAAGCATCCTGACAGGCAATGGGATAGCACTCCAGAACCGACTCTTCCAGCAATTTAAACAGGCTGGGATTTTTCATTAGTAACTGGCTAATGGCCGCCCGTTCCTTTTTCAAGCCATATTCAATCACCATAAACCAGCTTTGGTACCAGCGGTGCATAGTGCGCAAATCTTCCCGGAAGGCGCGTATCTGCCATTTCAGCAACAGCACCAGTATTCGGGTGAGATGGCATTCCAACTGCTCCAGTTGTCCACGACCAAGGTCGTCTACAGCCTCGATCAGGTTTTGTAGATCAAGCCGGCGAAACTGGTTACGCCGAAGCAGTTCGACCTGTTCCCGGGTCCATTGATAAAAGTCCGTTTGATGCAGGTTGCTCATATCGGTGGTGGCCCCATGACGCTGCAAGAGTTGTTATTAGTAGTAGTGAAAGAGAGATAACAGACGTGGGTTAGGTATTATTGTTATCACGTTGACAGAGCCCATCGCTGCAACATTAATGGTTGCAGCAGGACTGGAGTATAGAAGATTGAATTATGTCTGCCGTGTTTTTAGCAAAGAATTTAAAGGGTTAAGTTGACTGGCTCACCAGATTGTTCGCTCAGGCAACGGTTGAGCATCACCAAAAACGATTCGCCTTTGCCATCCAGCAACCATTCACCTTGTTCTTCATGTTCTTCAACGTGGTAGTCAAAATGGAAACCACCGCTGCGTGCTGCCATCCAAAGTTGCAATAGTGGTGTTTGGCGACTGAGAATGATTTTGCTGTTATCCGGACAGGTTAGCGTCATGATGCCTGCAGAGTTTTCATAATCGATGTCCAGCCCGGAATCATCGATGGCGTCTTCAATGGCCAGCATCAGGCCGTCCAGCAGTTCGGTATATTGGCTTTCGTTCATCGGATGATTCCAGCAGTAAATAGCAACAATGTATAAGAACAGGGTCGATTTTAACCTGAGACAGGTGCCGCGGATAGCATTTAGAACTAGAGGCATGATGGGCAGGGCAGTTATACTGTCCGCTTGCTATTCATATGGAAAGGACTGTGTGATGAGATTGTTTGCTGCTGCTACCTTTATGGTTCTATTTCTGGCCGGTTGTGGACAGAAAGGAGATCTCTACCTGCCGAAAACATCTCAGGCAACCAGCGAAGCTGCCGTTCAGCTTCCCGGATAAACTTTTATAATAAACAGCCAGTAACACGGGGAATAGATACCTTATGGAGTGGTTCACTTTTCAGTCATCGACAGAAAGCAGTAATAATAAGCATCATAATGAGCTGTATGCTGAAAAGCTGCCGGTGAAACAGCTGGCGGAGCAGTATGGCACGCCGTTGTTTGTCTATTCCCGCAGAGCGCTGGAAACCAATTTTCAGGCGTATCATCAGGCCATGGCGGATTGGCCGCATCTGATTTGTTATGCCGTCAAAGCCAACAGTAACCTGGCGGTTTTGAATGTGCTGGCAAGGCAGGGTGCCGGTTTTGATATTGTTTCTGTTGGTGAGCTGGAACGAGTGATTGCTGCCGGCGGTGATACGGGTAAAGTGGTCTTTTCCGGCGTCGCGAAGCAGCGCCATGAGATTCGCCGTGCCCTTGAAGTGGGTGTTCACTGTTTCAATATTGAATCGGAGCAGGAGCTGGAGCGTATTCAGGAAGAAGCCCTGAGTATGAATAAGGTGGCTCGTATCTCCCTGCGGGTGAACCCGGATGTGGATGCCCAGACGCACCCTTACATCTCCACCGGCTTGAAAGACAATAAGTTTGGTATTGATATTGATCGCGCGCCAGATGTGTATGCCCGTGCGGCAGAGCTGAGCCATATTGAGATTGTCGGTGTGGATTGCCATATCGGTTCTCAGCTGACGACCACCGAGCCGTTTATTGATGCGCTGGATCGTTTGTTGATGTTGATGGACAAACTGAAAACCAAAGGCATTACGCTGAAGCACTTGGATATTGGCGGCGGGCTGGGCATTCAGTACCAGGATGAAACCATTCCTTCCCCATCGGATTATCTGGTGACGGTGAAAGAGCACTTGGTGCAACGAGGCTATGGCGATTTAACGCTGATGGTTGAGCCGGGCCGATCCATCGCCGCCCAGGCTGGCATTATGCTAACTCGCGTTGAGCTGATTAAACCGGCCGCTGAGAAAAAATTTGCCATTGTGGATGCCGCGATGAACGATCTGCTTCGGCCTTCTATCTACAGCGCGTGGCACACCATTGTGAATACGGTTGAGCGACCTGACATAGAAAGCCATCAATACGATGTGGTTGGCCCTGTCTGCGAAAGTGGCGATTTTCTTGGTAAAGATCGCCCGCTCACCGTACTCGAAGGTGATTTGCTGGCGGTCTATTCCGCCGGTGCCTATGGTTTTGTGATGAGCTCCAATTACAACTCCCGGAACCGGGCTGCCGAGATTATGGTGGATGGTGATCAGGCTTATGTGGTTCGTCAGCGAGAGACCATTGAAGAGCAGTTTGCTTCAGAGCGTCTTTTGCCGGAAGCTTAAGCCGATAGAATAGTGATTGATGTGCGTTCCCATGCACCGAGACTGTCGCAAAAAAAACAAACATCTCGTTCCCATGCTCCGCGTGGGAATGCATATCTCTTAATTTTCAGAGAGATAGGCATATGGGTTCCCACGCAATACCCAAAGGGCATAAAAGCATGGGAACCAGAGCTTTTGCGGCAGCCTCGCACCGTGTGGGAGCGAGAAAATACAGAATTTAATTTGCGGAACCAAAGTACAGTCATGCTCCTTCACTTTACAAAAATGCACGGTCTGGGCAACGATTTTATGGTGATCGATATGGTCTCCCAGAATGTTCGCCTGCCGCCTGAGAAAATCCGCCGTCTGGCTGATCGTCGTTTTGGCGTGGGGTTTGATCAACTGTTGCTGGTGGAGCCGCCAACGAATCCGGATATGGATTTTCGCTATCGGATTTTCAATGCCGATGGCAGTGAAGTAGAGCAGTGCGGCAATGGTGCCCGCTGCTTTGCCAAGTTTGTGCGTGATAAAAGGCTGATTGGTCGGGACCGCATTCGTGTTCAGACCGCCGGTGGCAACATTGAACTGACTATCGAAGATAACGGCGACGTCACGGTGGATATGGGCTTGCCACGGCTGGAGCCGGAGCAGATTCCCTATACTGCCGATGAACGTGAAGAGACTTACCTGATGGAAGTTGATGATGACATTATTGAAATGTCTGCCGTTTCCATGGGGAATCCCCATTGTGTTTATGTGGTTGATGACACCCAAACCGCACCGGTTGAAAAATGGGGGCCATTAATTGAAGCTCATCCGGACTTCCCGAGAAAATGCAACGCGGGCTTTATGCAGATTGTCAGCCGGGAAGAAATTAACCTGCGAGTGTTTGAACGAGGCGTTGGTGAAACCATGGCTTGTGGTACCGGCGCTTGTGCAGCGGTGGTTGCGGGGCGGTTACGTGGGCTTCTGGATGCTCATGTGAAAGTGAATCTTCCCGGTGGGTCGCTGTCCATTTATTGGGCGGGGGAGAGCAGTCCGGTTATGATGACTGGTCCGGCAACCCGAGTGTACGAAGGTTATACCCGGTTATAAAAGCTTGAAACCAAAAGGCTTGAAACGATGACAGAAGAGATTGTTGAAGCAAAGGAAACGCAAGCCTTAACGGCCAGGCAGGTCGCTGACTATTTGCAGGCGCATCCTGACTTCTTTGTTGATCACGATGACCTTCTGTTGGAGTTAACTCTTCCCCACAAACGCGGCGACACTATCTCGCTGGTGGAGCGGCAGGTTGCCCTGCTGCGAGAACGGGCGCTGGACTATCGTTATCAGCTGAATCGGCTCTCAGAAAATGCCAAAGAAAATGAGCAGCTGTTTGAAAAGATGCGTCTGCTGGTGTTGTCACTGTTGGAAAGTAAAGACCTTGAACAACTGATCGACACCATCAGTGACAGCCTGAACCATGAATTTGGCATTGAGTTTCATTCTCTCATGCTGTTCAGCGATAAACCCATGAGTTTACCCGTACGTATTGAGCATAACGATGTCGCCAATATGGCTTTGGGTTCGTTATTGTCCAGTGGTAAAGCGGTGAGTGGTCAGGTGACGCCTGCAGAGATGGATTTTCTTTTTCAGGAGCAATCGGAAAAAGTAGGTTCGGTTGCGATCATCCCATTGAATTACTCACTGATTGATCCTCCACAGCTTGGCATTCTTGCTTTGGGCAGCAGTGACAAAGAACACTTCAAAGCAGGTATGGGAACTGTTTTTATTTCTTACCTGGGTGATGTGCTCAGCAGAGTACTTGCCCGGCATATGCGTTCATGATTAATCCTTTATGAAAGAGCCTTTGGATTTCAGTGCCTTCCAGCCCCAGGTGGATGCATTTATCAATTATCTGCGCCATGAAAAACAACATTCTCCACACACTATTTCAGCCTATCAGCGGGATTTAACCCGAGTGATGAAGCAAATGGTGCTGGATGATGTTTCAAGCTGGCAACAGATTCAGGAGCGACAGCTGAAAAACTGGTTAGGGCTCTGGCACGGCGAAGGGCTTTCCAGCCGTAGTTTGCAACGCTTGATATCATCACTTCGTCGTTTTTATCAGTTTTTGCTATCCCGTGGTGAAGTAGCGAATAATCCCGCACAACTACTGCGGGCTCCGAAAATGGGCAAACCGTTACCCATTACGTTGGACGCAGATCAGGTCGGCCAGCTGTTGGATGATTTGGCAGGGCAGGCAGATAACGATCCATTAAAATGTCGGGATCTGGCGATTCTGGAGCTTTTTTATTCTTCCGGCCTGCGGCTTGCAGAGTTGACCGCTTTGAATCTGGACAGCTTTTCCAACGGCTTTAGTCAAGTTCGAGTAATAGGTAAACGCAGTAAAGAACGTGTGGTGCCTGTTGGCTCCAAAGCCCGGGCAGCGCTGGAACGTTGGCTTGCCTGTCGCCCTCTTTTATTGACGGCAGATAGCGGTGAGGCGGTCTTTCTGTCCAAGCCTGGGAAGCGGATCAGTACACGGCAGATTCAAAATCGAATTCAGCAGTTTGCCCGGGAAGCGGGAATGCCGGTCAGTGTTCATCCCCATATGCTCCGGCACTCCTTTGCCAGTCACTTACTGGAGTCCAGCGGTGATTTACGGGCGGTTCAGGAGCTGTTGGGCCACAGCGATATCTCAACTACCCAGATCTATACCCATTTGGATTTTCAACATTTGGCAGCGGTTTACGATAAGGCGCATCCAAGGGCTAAGAAAAAATAATAATTAGATTAAACTATTTGCTCTAATTCCTGTCTATTTGACCAATTAATCAAAGTTATCCTGGTGGCTTAATGGACGCTCGAATTAGTAGTTCAGACGAAGCAGCTCTAATGCACGATATTTCCAAATTTTTTTCGAAAGATAAGGTGAGTGTGAGTGCATTTTCAAGAAAGGTTACCGAAGAAAGAGTGGAAGGATGCCGTGCAAACTTATTTGGGGCGGCTGGTTCAGTGAACCCTTTTGATATAAGCACTAAAGATAGAAAAGTAGCTGGAATATCAGTCGCTCACATTGACCCACCAAGTGGAATGGATTTTTTAAAAGATGTTTACAATAAGTTGGATCTAACCTCAGTCATCTCTATCCGAAAAAAAATTGAATTAATGTTTTCGAACCATGATTTTTCAGAATTGTTAAATATCGATAAAGAAAGAAATGTTGATGTGTCATTCTTGTTGATGGCTGAAATGATTAGGTATTTTAAGACTGAAACATCTAAATACAGGCTAGATGAACCTTCTTTAAATACTCTGAAAGATCAAGTTCATGCCATGAAAAAGGTGTGTGATCGAGAAATTCCGGAGAGAATACACTCACGTAGAGAGCTTATGCTACTAGATTTTAAGGGCTATTCAGCTGCTAACAAAGAAAATGTTAGTTTGCCAGATGGGCATTGCTATTCGAGAATTAGTGTCGTCGTTGCAAATTATTTTTCGATACACAGAGTTACCGGACGTATTGGTTCAGATCGTTGTATCTACGAGATGTTCAGTAAGTCTTTTGGTCAGGCAGTTAAACCATTATTCGAGAAATTACCTAAAAATAAAATAGAAGTTGGGGCTGGTGTAGGACTGCTTAGTGCAGTATTGAAAGATGCTGGTATAAAAATACTATTAACTTCAGATATTAAAAAGATATCCGTTCCTTGGCCATCAGAAACGGTGAGGAAAAAGAGCGTTAAGCAGATTATTGATTATTACAAGGATAAAAAAAATAACAACGAGATTGTTTACTTATGTAGCTCCCCTGAACCAAAAATGATCAAAGAAATATTGAGTACCAAGCAGCCAATACTATTGCTTGTTCTTTCAGAGGAAGCTGGAAACGATACTTTATTCACACTGAACACTCTAATCAAAGACACCCCAATACCAAAAAAAGTGATTGGGTATGACTTTGATGGCGGTAGGTTTTATGGTGCGCTGTTGGGTGTGAATATGCAAACAGCTGCGTTTGAAAAGGTCACCAAGAATATCCCAGAAGATAAGAGATGATTTTTATATTTACATCTCTGCGTGGATTTATAATGGTATCAATATGTATAGTTTCCCTGCTGCTTGTTGTTTGCCCGCAAGTTGCTCAACTTCCTCACCCAGCCCAAGATAAATATCACCCCGAGCCGCACCTTTAATTGCACTGCCGGTATCCTGGGCAACCATCATTCGTTGGAACGGTTCGCCAGTTGCTGTCAGGGTTGTATCGAGCCAGACTGGAACGCCAAGGGGAATGTAGGATGGATCAACAGCTAATGTTCTTTCTGATGTTGCAGGAACGCCCTGTGCAGTGATGGCACCCTCATTTGAAAAGCTGAAGAAAATATAGCGTGGGTTTTGGTTTAGCAGCCAGTCTTGCTTGTCTGGATTATCTGCCAGCCATGTCTGGATAGTTTGCATGGAGACATTCTCCAGCTCGCCTTCCTGCTTCAACACTTTGCCTATGGCTACGTAGTTGTGGCCATTATGGCCGGCATAACCAACGTGCATGATTTTTCCATCCGGCAGTTCAACGTTGCCGGAACCCTGAATTTGCAGGAAGAATTTATCCACAGGGTTTTTCAGCCATAACAACACATCGCTGTCTTTAGGCACGGTTTGATTAATGTCAGCCCGGCTACCGTAAGGTTTTAAAAAGCCTCGATCAAGGCGACCCACCAGTTGGCCGCTCATGCCAAAATCGGAAAGTCGAACTCTCACCAAATCCTTGGGTAGCTTTAAAAGAGGAATGGCGTATTCAGGTGTTTTTTGCAGGCTGCCGGGCATCACTGGCGAGTAGTACGCCGTAAACAGTCCCTTTTCTTGTGGCGCGATGGAAATCGGTTTGAAGTTTTGCTCAAAAAAGAGTTTGAGTTGGCGATCTGGTGTTTGTGCCAACTCTTTGCACAGTGATTTCCAGGTATCGTAGTTGCCCCACAAACTGTTGTCCGTCAGCACCGAGGGGTTCAGGTGGTTACAGCTTTTCAACAGAGCAGGACGTGTAGCAATCGCCTGCTCATTGCTCCAGCCTTTTAGATCGCTGAACTGAGCATGCTTTTGTGCCGGGGCTGGATTAAATAAACTGCAGCCAGCCAGTAGAAGGTAGCAGGAAAAGGTAATGAGCTTTCGGGTCATGAGGCAAACATAAATAAGAAACCAGCCTTAGAGCATAAGGCCGGTTCATGCTAACTGCCAATTAAATTGCAGGTGCCGGCATTTCTTTTAGTAGTTTGGCAATTTCCTGATCAATGTAGTAGAGCCCTTTGTTTTCCATTCCAATCATGTCGATTTTATCAAGAATGGTTTTGAACAGCTTCTCCTCTTCGTGTTGCTCAGCAACATACCACTGTAAAAAGTTGAATGTTGAGTAATCTTTCTCGGTAAAGGCCGTGTGCGCCAGCTCGTTGATTTTTTGAGTCACTGTGCATTCATGCTCATAGGTTGTGAGGAACACATTGCGGACCGTTTCAAATTCTTGAGGTGGAGCCTGAATAGTACCGAGGACGGCCATGGCACCGGTCTCGTTGACATAATCGAACAGTTTTTGCATGTGCTCCATTTCTTCCCGGGCATGGCGGCGAAGAAACCCATTGCAACCTTCAAGGCTCTGGCTTTCACACCAGGAAGCCATTTGCAGATAAAGGTTGGAGGAGTAAAACTCCAGATTAATTTGCTCGTTGAGTTTTTCGATCATTGTTGGACTGAGCATGGAATACTCCTGAGTGCTGGTTAGCTCAGGGTTATCGCTGCGCACTTGATTGCGAATGATTTGCAATAACCCTATGAAAGGTCAGGTTTATTTGGGAGAGTCTAACCTATTGCTCAGGTTTTGCAGAGTTTTAGAATCTATTCATGGTCGTTTACAGCTCGCAGAAAGATTGTGAACAGCTTCTTAGTATTGGGACTCTGGTAAATGAACCACCATTCCATCCATCGCATCGGTTACGACGATTTGGCAGCTGAGCCGGCTGTTCTCTCTGGGCTCACGAACCACATCCAGCATTTCATGTTCAGAGCCTTCTGCACGACCGGTGACGTCAATCCATGGCTCATCAATGTAGCAATGGCAGGTGGCGCAGGTACATGAGCCGCCACACTCTCCAAGAATGCCATCGATCATGTTATCCACCGCACCTTGCATTAGCGTGCTGCCAGTCTCAATTTCTGCTTCGTATTGGTTACCGTCATGGGTAACAAACTGAATCAGTGGCATGTAGGTCCTATACAGTGTTCTTATTGTTCCGACACTGTATCGAACCTGTGCTGCAATGGGAAGATCAGCTGTTGTAGATGCCAGGTGTGTCGAATGGGCCGTTACAGCCAAGCTCCGGCCTTTTGCCGGGATGAGATAAAAAGAACTCATGCATCTTTTCGAAGTCCTGAGGAAGGTCGCCAGTCAGATCAATCGGCTCACCTATCACCACTTTTCGGGCTTTGAAGTCAAAAGAGATAGGCAGCACAGGAATATCTGCGCCCCGGGCAATATGGTAGAAACCGGTTTTCCAGCGCTGTACTTTGGAACGGGTACCTTCTGGAGCAATCACCAGAATAAATTTTTCACTGTCCCGGATCTCTTTAGCCGCCTGATCCACTCGGTTAATGGATTTGCTGCGCTCAATGGGAATACCACCAAGCCCACGCATTAGAATGCCCAGAGGACCCGAAAACAGAGAATGTTTGCCAAAAAAGCGCACTCGGATTCTCAGAATAAGTTTGGCGGCGACGCCAATAACAAAATCCCAATTGGATGTATGTTGGGCGACGATGATCACATATTTATTGAGATCAGGCAGTGTGCCTTCAATTTTCCACCCACCCATTAACCAGAACACAAAGCGTCCCAGAGTGTTTTTCAGCGGATTATAAGGTGCGAAATTTTCGTGAGTTGATGACGGCATAATGAGTAGCGGTAATAACAGAGAAGAGTAGTATTTCAGAAACCAACCAGAAAGAAGAAGGCTCTGTTACAAAAATAAAAACAAGACAAAGCGATAACTTAGAATTATCGCACGTTATACAACAGTCGTCAGCTAGCTGGCTAGCTAGCTTGGTTCACAGCCGATCATGGGCTGAGCTTCAATAGAAACATCATCAAACTTCCACTCTTTTGGACTACCAGGGTTAATGATCACTTTCAGTTGTACAATCACTGCCTGCTCAACGTGATAGTTTTCACGACTTTCACTGTTGTCGATCAAGTTATACTCATTGAAACAGCAGGAAAAACTAAGGGACACTTTACCGTCTGGCAAGCAGGCAAATTCAGATTCCCTTTTGGCTCCAACAGCAATAATGCCGAAGCCTTTGCCAAACAGTGAATATCCAAAGTTTTTTAAATATTGATCCATGGCGCTGTAGGGTGCCAGCGTGCAGAAGTTAGCCAAGACCATCATCATCTTTTTGGCTGCGCCTAGATCGTTACAACTCTCAATCGAAAAGACCTTCAGTGCTTCTTTGCAGATGACAATCAGGTCTTTATCCTTTTTGTGTTCTTCTCTTGTGGCAGATGAATCGAAAGACATGGCTGCAGAAGTGATCTGGAAATTCACACCTTTTACTAAATCCATATCAAACTGGGTCGCGATATCATCATCGCCTTCAGAGAAACTGTTGAACATTTGACGCAATTGTTTCGATAGATCAGCACTCATGGCGTCATCGGCGGGATATACACCGTTAAACTGGTTGATTTTTCCGGGTATATCCAGTGTTTCGTCAGTGGGTAATTCAGCCGTTTGCCTTGGGGTTTCTTCAGGCGCACTTTGTATCAATGGCTCACTGGCGGAGACATCAATACCGAAAAGGCCGGTAAAACTGGCCCATGATGGGCTTTTGCAAAGCGCTTTGATTCTGTTCAATGTGCCGGATGGCTGGTTTCCATTTGCCATGTTGCTTGCCATATTTGTTGCCCTGAGATCACTGACCTGAATAGATATCGGCAGTGATTTCAGGCTTTAAATCGAGATTTAGCGCTGGCACTTACTGCAGAAGCAGCTGCTTCTATTTCCCAGTTTTATCTCTTGGATGGGTTTTCCACAATTCAGGCAGGGCTGTCCTGCACGGCCATAAACAGCCAGCTCCTGTTTGAAGTAGCCAGGTTTGCCATCGCCGCCAACAAAGTCTTTCAATGTTGTGCCACCCTGTTCTATCGCCTTGGCAAGGGTTTCGATAATGGCATCAGTCAGTCGTTCATAACGTTGTTTGGACACTTTTCCGCACGGGGTGTCAGGCCTGATTCCAGCCTTAAAAAGCGCTTCACTGGCATAAATGTTACCGACACCAACAACGACTTTATTGTCCATAATGAAGGTTTTTACTGCCTGACTTTTCTTACGGGATAACAGGAACAGTCGTTGTGCGGTGAACTCACCATCTAATGGTTCTGGCCCAAGGTGACTCAGCAGTTTGTGTTCATAAATCGGTGCTTCTGACCACAGGACAGCACCAAATCGGCGGGGGTCGGTGTATCGTAATTTTTGTCCATCAGTGAAGATAATATCGATATGGTCATGTTTTCCAACGGGCGCATCCTCAGTCATTACTCTGAGGCTACCGGACATACCCAGATGAATGATTAAGTGGCCAGAGCCGGTATCCAGCAATAAATACTTCGCCCGCCGTTTTACCGAAAGGATGGTTTTTCCTTTCAGTATTTGATTAATGTTCTCTGGAACAGGCCATCGTAAACGCGAGTCACGTACAACGACTTCGGCGACGTTGTGTCCTTCAATGTAGGGCTCTATCCCCCGCCGGGTGGTTTCGACTTCTGGTAATTCCGGCATGCTGATTCACCTTAATGCGTTATAAGGAGAAAAGTATCCCAATTTTCAAGAAAAGAGTCATCGCATAAGCATAAATCCCGCGCTTCATTTCGAATTGAATAATAAAGACTTATATTCATTCGCTGATAGAATATCAAAACCTTCGTCCCGTTCCTGCTTGGCGTTGGATGTGTATTCTGTGAGCAACAATGACAACAAGCGTTTCTGCCTTTGCCCGTTACCGTGGCGAGCTTCGTGAACTTCTCTATCTTTCTGGCCCTATTTTAGGGGCGCAATTGGCAACCACGGGTATGACCTTTGTGGATACCAGTATGGCAGGGCAATATTCAGCCATGGATTTGGCGGCTATTGCTTTGGGCTCAAGTATCTGGGTGCCGGTGTATTTGCTGGTACGTGGTATTTTGATGGCACTCACGCCCACTGTCGCCCATATGTACGGCGCTGGCCGCACAGATCAAGTGGCGAGCCAGGTTCGCCAGGGGCTTTGGATTGCGCTATTAATGAGTTTGTTGTCGTTAGGGTTTATTTTTAAATCTGACGTGATATTGCAGTGGTTAGAAGTTGAGTCTGAAATGGCTGGCGTCACTCTTGAATACCTGAAAGCGCTGGCTTGGGGTGTGCCTGCAATCTGCCTGTTTCAGGCGTTGGCCTGTTATTGCGAAGGCTTAGGCAAGACAAAGCCAGGAATGGTATTCAGCTTTGTCGCTCTGGCACTGAATATTCCGCTTAACTATGTGTTGATCTACGGGAAATTTGGCTTCCCTGAATTAGGCGGCGTTGGCTGTGGTTATGCGACAGCGGTCTGTTTCTGGGCCATGTTCCTGATGATGGCTGTTTATACGCTGTTTAGTCGTCAACACCGCAAGATGGGAATCTTCGAACAATGGGAACTACCAAAGCTGTGTGTCATTGCCAATCTGATGAAGCTGGGTGTGCCGATCGGGTTAGCTATCTTCTTTGAGGCGAGCATTTTTTCTGTGGTGGCATTGTTGATTGGTAAGTTGGGTGCCATTGTGGTTGCAGGTCATCAAATTGCACTGAACTTCACATCACTGGCCTTTATGCTTCCCTTAAGTCTTTCAATGGGGCTGACTATTCGTGTCGGTCAGGCTTTGGGAGCCGGTAAACAGGAGCAGGCAGCCTATTCCAGCTATGCGGGCATTGTGACTACACTGGCCACTGCCACTATCAGTGCTTCTGTGATGCTGTTTATGCCAGGGCTTGTGACGTCTATTTACACCCAGAATGCTGAGGTAGCTACATTGGCGGCGCAATTGCTAATTTATGCGGCAGTGTTCCAATATGCTGATGGCATTCAGATTGCAGCCAATGGCGCTTTACGCGGTTTTAAAGATACCCGTGTGCCCATGGCCATTGTGCTATTTGCCTGTTGGATTGTGGCGCTTCCGTTGGGGTATGTTTTAGGGCTAACGGACTGGGTTGTGGAGCCAATGGGGCCTCATGGGTTGTGGATTGGTTTGGTGATCGCTTTAACAGTTGGTGCGTTGTTACTGGCTCTGCGTTTACGTGCGATTATCAAAAAAGCTCAGTTAGGCAAATCGAACGAGATGCCAGTTACAGTGATAAGCTGATGCTTCATCTGGGTTTCTAGCTTAGAAACTGGTGACCCAGAAATGGCTCGCTTCAAACTGTTATATTAGTAATAAGTACCCAACCATACGAAACCATATTTTCTGACTCAGTGGTCAGCCACTCTGCGGCGTTACATCTACGATCACATAGCTACCACCCACAGGGTGTAAAGGCTATGCTCACTCCGATGTGCCTTGCATAGTAACTAACCATTAAGCCAGAAATATTCGATTTCATATGATTGGGTACTTATAGGTTGTTAGTTGATTTTCATACCTCGACCGGAATTTACTGATATCGAGCATTTCTTGAGAAACGTTTCTCTGGCCATTTCTTTAGCCTCTTCAGAAACCATGCTGGAATTGGAAGATATTGTCTCTTCCAGGTTCATGAGCAAACGCCCACTCAGTAATTGAGCGTCACGTTTAAAGATCAAGAGGCTCTTGGGTGCATTCTTTCTGTCAGATTGGTCGTGCTGTTTTTGTAGATAAGGTGTATCTGAACAAATAGTTGCGATGAGCTTTCCATCCATGTAGCAACAAATAGGTTTTGTAGTCAGCGGGATGGATGGTTCTGTGACAAATTCTGGTTGAGTAACATGAGTTATGGTCTGCTCAATAGTCATATCAAACATCCTTTATTTATTTATTTATAATGATATGACTGGTCAAACTCTGAAAAGTTCAAATCGTCAATATCGTTACTTCTTCCCCATAAATTATGGTGAATACTGTGAAGTGAATATGACCTATCTATTGTGGCCGATAGTAGCACTCTCTTATAATCCCCTCCTTTCCCGGAGCAAATGTTCCGGCCAGATAATATCGTCGCTGCACGAGTGGACTCATGAGCAAAACGAAAGTACTTACAGGTATAACGACAACAGGAACACCACACCTGGGTAACTACGTGGGGGCTATCAAGCCTGCAATTGAGGAAAGCTGGCGCGATGATATGGCTTCCTATTTTTTCCTGGCGGACTACCACGCGCTGATCAAAGGTCGTGACCCTAAGCGCCTGCATCAGTCGACTCTGGAAATTGCGGCTACGTGGTTGGCGCTAGGGCTGGATACAGATCGTGCTACGTTTTATCGTCAATCCGATATTCCTGAGATTGCCGAATTAAACTGGATCATTGGCACGATGACTGCCAAAGGGTTGATGAACCGTGCCCATGCCTACAAAGCGGCAGTGCAAGATAACCTTGAAGCCGGTGAGCAGGATCCAGATAAAGGCGTCACTATGGGTCTGTTCAGTTATCCGGTCTTAATGGCTGCAGATATCCTGATGTTCAATGCTCATAAAATTCCGGTAGGCCGCGACCAGGTGCAGCATATTGAGATGGCCCGTGATATTGCTGGCCGTATGAACCATCACTACAAAACCAAATTTGTCTTGCCAGAAGCAGTGGTTGGTGAAAGCACTTCGGTATTGAATGGGTTGGATGGTCGTAAGATGAGCAAGAGCTACGACAACACCATCCCTCTGTTTGTGCCAGAGAAAAAGCTGCTGAAGCTGGTTCGTAAGATCAAAACCAACTCTCTGGAGCCTGGTGAGCCCAAAGATCCGGATACTTGCACACTCTTCCAGATTTACTCTGCGTTTGCGGATGCTGAACAAGTAAAAGCTAAACGACAGCAGTATGCTGATGGCGCCGGCTGGGGTGATTTGAAAAATGAACTCTTTGAATTCTTGAACAATCACTTGAAAGAACCTCGTGAGCGTTACAATGCGCTGATCGAAGATCCTGCTTTTATTGAAAAAGAGTTGTTGAAAGGTGCTGAAAAGGCCCGTGCAGAAGCTGCGCCTTTCCTGATAGAAGTGCGCCATGCAGTAGGTCTAAGACCTCTGGCGTAAACCTGTATCGCAGCTATTGAAGTGCTTTTAGTTGCGCTTCAATAGCTGCATCCAGATCCGGATATTTATAATGGCCATTGCTGAGCATGAGCTTCATGCTCTCGAGAGTCGTTTTATCTTCTATCGAGTCAATTAACCGCTGTGCTTTGACTGGATCAAAGGATTCTTGATCCAGAATATCTCGAAGAGCCCATAATTCAGGTGCTTTATCTTTCAATTTACCTTTAGTGAAGTCATAACGCTGGTTAACGCCATCACTTTGCTCCAGTTCTTCCAGTGCCTGCTGCTCTATCTCCAACTTTGTCATCAAGCGTTTGCGGCTGCTTTCTGTAGTTGCCTGAGGTATTTGTTGATTGAGCTTCGAGATTTTTTCTTGAACTTCATCAGGGGTACGCATGGAGGCCATGGTGGATTCGAGGTGCTGATTGGCTGTTTGTTCTACGTTAGCGAGCAGTGCGTCAAGTTGACTAGTCTTGTTCGGGTTAACTGAGCTATCTCTTAAGTGGTCGGATAGTGACTCAAAAGTAATCAATCGTGCCGAGTCATTACTTTTGGTTGTATACTCATTGATGTATTGCATTACTAGCAACTCATGCAGTTCATCCTGTTTTAGCGGATCATCGCTAGCATTGAGCAGGGCTAGAATATAGCTTTCCAGAATTGCTTTTTCAGCCTCCCGGGTATCAGGCGCTTCAACTCCATCAGGTTGTGCAAGCTCTGTATCATTGAACGAAACACTTTTTGTAGGTGTGTTTGAAGTTGAGATGCGGCGGCTGAGAATAGACTTCGACTGAGAGTCTGATTCATTGTATTGGTGTTGGGCAGCTTTTTCTTTATTGTTGACCAATGCAACCTGCCCAAGTTTCGAGTGTTCCCCAGCACTGTTCTTTTGATCGATGGGTTTGTGTTCTGGTGATGAGAGACTTCCCGAGTTTTGTCCTACAGGTTTTACCATTATCCGTCTCCCTGGAATATGGACAGTGCAGTGAGTATTCAGTAAGCAATCAGTTCACCAGAAGTCCTCGATTCTAGTGCTCTGTTACATACAGATAGCTTATTTGTCGATTGGTGCTTAAGTAGTTAACCACCTGAAATCATATTTTCTGACTCATTGATCAGGCCATCTGACTGCGTTGCAACTCTGGTCACATAGCTCGCTATGCTCCCGCCGTTGCGCCTTGCAGAGAACCTGGTCAACAAGCCAGAAATATTCGATTCCAAATGGCCAACTACTTAGTATAATCCGTCGCCCATGGCGGGCTAATCTTGAGAGTGTTGAATCGAATCATGAAACTATTAACACTATGGACCTTGCTATTTACGCTTCTACTGTCTGGCTGCTCTTACTTGAATAGCTTTTGGGTTAGCTCACCCCAGAAAAAGATCGAATTCCAACTGGATCAGCTGGACACTGATGGTTTATATGGCCCGGAAGATGGCAAGCGTTCGGTGAGTTATGAATTCTGCATCCCCGGTGTTGTAGAATATGCACAACAGGTGATGTCTATTGATCAAACGGCCATTATCTATAAAGATTCTCCAGGACGAATTCAGTGTAAAAAATATGAGTATTTAGTGATTGGTGAAACTTCTCAGCCAGACTTTAAAACGACACTACACAATTTAGCGACACTGGATTACGTGACCAGAATTGTTGAAGCTCACTTTGAATAATACCAATGGCGCCGGAAAAAACAGCACTCCATGATGGGGTTTTAGTTCGTAGTCGTTTAGTCAGATTGGTTTTTCAATGTCTTGCTGTCGTCTGTATCTTGCTTGGGTTGATTGGTGTTTTTCTCCCTCTACTGCCCACGACGCCCTTTCTATTACTGGCTGCTTTCTTCAGTATTCGCTCTTCCCCCGCAATACATACCTGGCTGGTTAACCATAAAATACTGGGGCCACCGTTACAGCAGTATCTAATAGACAGAAGTATCACCCGGTCTGTGTTTTATCGCGCGGTGAGCTTTCTCTGGCTGACTATCAGCCTGTCTATTTACATAATTACTCTTGTCTGGGTGAAATGGCTGCTGATATTTATTGCTGTTAGCGTCACTGTCTATCTGAACAGACTCAAGCAACGCAATCAGAGCTAGTCGATTAGCTGACATACTTGACGCGACTATCTATACTCTTTCACTGCAACCACCACTTTGGTTGCTCTTGTGGCGCAGGGTGCCTGTTCATTTTTCTGAAGTGAATGAACAAGCTGAGATGATACCTGTTGAACCTGATCCGGTTAGTACCGGCGAAGGGACTGCCATGGAACTGCCGTCTATTTTTTAGCTGAATCTTCGGCTGTTTTCTTGCTGTCTTCGGGCATTATTCCAGCACTGTGCGTCACGCCTTTTTCCTAAATCAGGACGGACGTATGAGCTCTATTGTTTTTCAGAAAACAGAAACACCAAGACTTTCTCTGCTACTTAACTGGTATGCCAATCCCTACCACACCCCGATCTTCATAGCTCAACAACTGGGTTTTTATGAAGAAGAAGGAATTTTCCCCGGCATTATGGAAACCACAGACCCTTCGGATGTGACGGATTTAATCGGCCAGAATAAAGTAGATATTGCCCTCAAAGCGATGATTCATACCTATGCTGCCCGGGCAAAAGGGTACAAAGTGGTGTCTACAGGCACTCTGTTTCATGAGCCTCCCACCGGCATTATTTTTCTAAAATCCAGCGGTATAAAAGGGTTTGAGGATATAAAAGGTAAACGGATTGGCTACATTGGTAGTTTCGGCAAAATCATCATTGATGACTTGGCTCGCCGTGCAGGCATCAATGTAGGCGACTATGAGACGGTTCGAGTCGGCATGAACCTTACGGATGCCATCATGAAAGGCACGGTGGATGCTGGCATGGGTATCGGTTGTTTTCAGCAGGTTGAGTTTGAGCATGTAAGCGGACAAGAGACAGGTATGTTGCGGGTAGATGAATTGGCCGGATTGGGTTGTTGCTGTTTCTGCTCGATTCTATTTCTGGTGCATGAATCGTATTTGGCTAAAAATCCGAACACGGTTGCAGGGTTTATGCGGGCAACTCAGCGGGGAATGCACTGGACTTTGGAAAACCCGGAAAAAGCCTGGGAGATGCTGTGCGACAAGATTCCATCTTTGCGTACAGAGGTGTTCCAGAAAATATACATCAGTTGTCTTCCGTATTTCTCCAGAGATCTTGTTAATGTGGATCGGGATTGGGAGAAGGTAGGTGTCTATGCCCAGCAACTGGGTATTACCGATGGCAGCATGGATAGTCTTAGTTGTTATACCAATGACTATCTGCCTGAACGTCCTCATGCAGAGCTTGAACCATTGGACGGACACTACATTTCTGAGCAGATTTCTCTGCAGAGAAAGGCTATGTAAGTCGTTCAAGGTCTGACGACACCGTCAGGCCTGTCTTCCCGTTTTACTATTATTTTTCATGTGAACACACCAGTTGAATTACACTGATATCAGACAGCTATCGTCATATGATGATTAAGCGGTGATGATATGAGTAAACAAATTATTGTTCTTGGCAGTATCAATGCAGACCATGTTTTACAACTGGATGCCTTTCCCTCTCCTGGCCAAACTCTGGCCGGAAAGTCTTATCAAATCATGTCTGGGGGCAAGGGTGCGAATCAGGCTGTCGCTTGTGCCCGACAGGGTGGAAATACCCGAATGCTGGCAGCGATGGGGGATGATGAGCTTGGAACAAACATCAGTCAGCAGTTATCTGAAGAAGGTGTGGATGCCACGAACATCAAAACGATCGACGACATGGAAACTGGCGTTGCCCTGATTTTTGTGAACTGTGATGGTGAAAACATGATTGGCCTTGCTACCGGAGCCAATCACTATTGTGATGAACATTATGTAGCACAAAATCATGAGTTAATTGCTCAGTCAGACTACCTTTTGTTGCAACAGGAAATCCCTGAGGGCACCGTTGAATATGCGGTAGATCTTGCAGCCAATCATCAGACAATCGTTGTACTTAACCCTGCTCCGGCCAGAGATATCTCCACAAGCCTGTTGAATAACGTGGATATCATTACCCCACGGAAAAAACAGCACTCCATGATGGGGTTTTAGTTCGTAGTCGTTTAGTCAGATTGGTTTTTCAATGTCTTGCTGTCGTCTGTATCTTGCTTGGGTTGATTGGTGTTTTTCTCCCTCTACTGCCCACGACGCCCTTTCTATTACTGGCTGCTTTCTTCAGTATTCGCTCTTCCCCCGCAATACATACCTGGCTGGTTAACCATAAAATACTGGGGCCACCGTTACAGCAGTATCTAATAGACAGAAGTATCACCCGGTCTGTGTTTTATCGCGCGGTGAGCTTTCTCTGGCTGACTATCAGCCTGTCTATTTACATAATTACTCTTGTCTGGGTGAAATGGCTGCTGATATTTATTGCTGTTAGCGTCACTGTCTATCTGAACAGACTCAAGCAACGCAATCAGAGCTAGTCGATTAGCTGACATACTTGACGCGACTATCTATACTCTTTCACTGCAACCACCACTTTGGTTGCTCTTGTGGCGCAGGGTGCCTGTTCATTTTTCTGAAGTGAATGAACAAGCTGAGATGATACCTGTTGAACCTGATCCGGTTAGTACCGGCGAAGGGACTGCCATGGAACTGCCGTCTATTTTTTAGCTGAATCTTCGGCTGTTTTCTTGCTGTCTTCGGGCATTATTCCAGCACTGTGCGTCACGCCTTTTTCCTAAATCAGGACGGACGTATGAGCTCTATTGTTTTTCAGAAAACAGAAACACCAAGACTTTCTCTGCTACTTAACTGGTATGCCAATCCCTACCACACCCCGATCTTCATAGCTCAACAACTGGGTTTTTATGAAGAAGAAGGAATTTTCCCCGGCATTATGGAAACCACAGACCCTTCGGATGTGACGGATTTAATCGGCCAGAATAAAGTAGATATTGCCCTCAAAGCGATGATTCATACCTATGCTGCCCGGGCAAAAGGGTACAAAGTGGTGTCTACAGGCACTCTGTTTCATGAGCCTCCCACCGGCATTATTTTTCTAAAATCCAGCGGTATAAAAGGGTTTGAGGATATAAAAGGTAAACGGATTGGCTACATTGGCAGTTTCGGCAAAATCATCATTGATGACTTGGCTCGCCGTGCAGGCATCAATGTAGGCGACTATGAGACGGTTCGCGTCGGCATGAATCTTACGGATGCCATCATGAAAGGCACAGTGGATGCTGGCATGGGTATCGGTTGTTTTCAGCAGGTTGAGCTTGAGCATGTAAGCGGACAAGAGACAGGTATGTTGCGGGTAGATGAATTGGCCGGATTAGGTTGTTGCTGTTTCTGCTCGATTCTATTTCTGGTGCATGAATCGTATCTGGCTAAAAATCCGGACACGGTTGCAGGGTTTATGCGGGCAACTCAGCGGGGAATGCACTGGACTTTGGAAAACCCGGAAAAAGCCTGGGAGATGCTGTGTGACAAGATTCCATCATTGCGTACAGAGGTGTTCCAGAAAATATACATCAGTTGCCTTCCGTATTTCTCCAGAGATCTTGTTAATGTGGATCGGGATTGGGAGAAGGTAGGTGTCTATGCCCAGCAGCTGGGTATTACCGATGGCAGCATGGATAGTCTTAGTTGTTATACCAATGACTACCTGCCCGAACGTCCTCATGCAGAACTTGAGCCATTGGATGGCCACTACATTTCTGAGCAGATTTCTCTGCAGAGAAAGGCTGTGTAAGTCGCTTAAGGTCTGACGACACCGTCAGGCCTGTCTTCCCGTTTTACTATTATTTTCCATGTGAACACACCAGTTGAATTACACTGATATCAGACAGCTATCGTCAACTGATGTTACCAATGGCGCTTTTAAATTATGGAGCGAGCAAGTGATTTTGGCTGACTGGGCAAGGCGAAGAGACGAGTCATAGCTAAAGCTATGGCGAGGAACTTCAACGCAGATCCAGGCGGTCAAAATTGCTGTGGAGCCCATAATTTAACAGCAGAATTGGTAAAATAAGGCGGTGATGATATGAGTAAGCAAATTCTTGTTCTTGGCAGTATCAACGCAGACCATGTGTTACAACTGGATGCTTTTCCTTCTCCTGGCCAAACCCTGACCGGAAAGTCTTATCAAATAATGTCTGGGGGCAAGGGGGCAAATCAGGCTGTCGCTTGTGCCCGACAGGGTGGAAATACCCGAATGCTGGCAGCGATGGGGGATGATGAGCTTGGAACAAACATCAGTGAGCAGTTATCTGAAGAAGGTGTGGATGCCACGAACATCAAAACGATCGACGACATGGAAACTGGCGTTGCCCTGATTTTTGTGAACCGTGATGGTGAAAACATGATTGGCCTTGCTACCGGAGCAAATCACTATTGTGACGAACATTATGTAGCACAAAATCATGAGTTAATTGCTCAGTCAGACTACCTTTTATTGCAACAGGAAATCCCTGAGGGCACTGTTGAATACGCGGTAGATCTTGCAGCCAATCATCAGACAATCGTTGTACTTAACCCTGCTCCGGCCAGAGATATCTCCACAAGCCTGCTGAATAACGTGGATATCATTACCCCAAACCAGACAGAGGCAGAGTACCTCACAGGTGTAACAGTTACTGATCTTGATTCTGCGACAGCTGCCGCCAGTGTGCTCCATAACAAGGGAGTGCAAGAAGTTGTCATTACCATGGGAAAACTGGGTGCCTATATTTCTTCAGCTCAAAGAGAATATCCTCAAGGCTTACTGATCCCCGGTTTTCCGGTTAAAGCAGTAGACGCTACCGCCGCCGGTGACACTTTTAATGGTACTTTGGTTGCTTCCCTCGCAACGGGAGCATCATTAGCTGATGCAGCTTTCTTTGCTAATGCCAGTGCTGCGTTGTCGGTAATGCGTTCAGGCTCCCAGTCGTCCATTCCCTACCAATTTGAAGTGGAGACGTTTTTGCAAAGTGACCATGAGATTCAAAAAGCAGCATTACATGATCAGAAATTGTGATCTTCAATTTACCCTGCAGCTTTGATTTTGCCTTTTAATGTCGATAGGCTGATCGCCTGATTTGAAAACGGAGTGCAGTATGGACAGTCAACTGGACCAACTGAAACGCATGACGAAAGTGGTTGCAGACACCGGTGATATTGAAGCGATACGCCGATATCAGCCGGTGGATGCAACCACGAACCCGTCGCTGATCCTGAAAGCTGCCGGGCTCGACAGTTATCAGACTCTGTTCAAAGAGGCCATTGCTTACGGTCGTAGCTGTGCTCAGGATAAAGCCTATGGCGTACCTTTTGCCTGTGATTGGCTGACGGTTGGTATTGGTCGTGAAATTCAGCAGGTGGTACCTGGCCTGGTTTCCACCGAAGTGGATGCAAGACTCTCTTTTGATACCGAAGCAACAATTCATAAAGCCCGCCAGTTGATTGATTTATATAAGCAGCAGGGTGGTGATCCGGATCGGGTGCTCATCAAAATCGCCTCCACCTGGGAGGGCATTAAAGCGGCGGAAGTGCTGGAGAAAGAAGGCATCCGCTGTAATCTGACGTTGTTGTTTAATTTTGCTCAGGCGCAAGCGTGCGCTGAGGCAGGTGTCTATCTGATATCTCCGTTTGTGGGTCGGATTCTGGATTGGTACAAAAAGGCGGAAGGTCGCGAATACTCAGCATCAGAAGACCCCGGTGTTGTATCGGTTAGCCGGATTTATAACTACTACAAACAATATGGCTATCAAACCGTCGTCATGGGTGCGAGCTTCAGAAGCACCGGTGAAATTACCGAGTTGGCTGGTTGTGATTGTCTAACCATTGGGCCAGATCTTTTGGATCAACTGGCCGGTTCCAGCGAACCTCTGGAACAAAAATTGTTTGGTGATTCGCCTGTATGCAGTGACGAAAAGACCATTTTGAATGAAGCAGCGTTCCGCTGGGCAATGAACGACGATGCCATGGCAACCGAAAAATTGGCGGAAGGCATTCGTAACTTTGCCCGTGATCAGGAAAAGCTGGAGCAATTGGTAGCGGATTTATTTTAATGAATGAAAGGGCACTTAAAAGCGCCCTTTTTTGTATTATCTGAACTGCTTGGCAGCCATAGTAATACGGGAGATACAGGTTGGGCGCCCTTGATCATCTTCAATTTTGATTTCCCACACCTGAGTGCTTCTACCAATGTGAACGGGACGAGTGGTTCCGGTCACTTTGCCAGAAGTGGCTGAGCGTAAATGGTTGGCGTTAATTTCCAACCCGACACAATAATAGCCATCTTCACAGCAAAGATTGGCTGCGATGCTACCCAGTGTTTCTGCCAGAACGACCGAGGCGCCACCATGGAGTAGCCCCATAGGCTGAATGGTACGATGATCAACGGGCATAGTGCCCCGAAGAAAGTCGTCGCCTACTTCGGTAATTTCAATCCCCACATGATCACACATGTTGTCCCGGAACTGAGCTTTTGCGGGATCGTAGGGGCGTTTCCAGATCGACATCTTATTTTCTTTCCTTATATCTGGTTTCTCAAGCCTAGCTGATCCGGATGAGGATTCAGATAAGTTTGGCTTTTAATGTAGTCACTGCCATGATTTTCGACAAAATGGCGAAGCATGGTCATTGGCGCAATGAGCGGCACCATTTGCTGGCGATACTCTTCAACCAGTGTCAAAAACTGATTTCTCTCTTTGCTGTCCACGGTCTTTTTAACATATCCAAGAATATGCATCATGGCATTTGTATGAGATTTTCGATTTGCCCGCCGTTTCAGCGCCTGCATAAAGTGGGTGAAGTATTCATCCAGTAACTCTTCTAAAGGCAACTGTCGCCCTTTTGCTACAATCTGACCAAGCTCCTCATAGCCCTGAGGATAGTGTGCCATGAGCATGTATTTATGGGTGGAGTGAAAGTCACCCAGTGCCTTGTAAGACGATTTCTGCAAGACCATTGTCTGCCAACGGTGGTAGGCATATACCCGGGTAAAGAAATTTTCACAAAGCACCGGATCGTGCAGACGACCTTCCTCTTCTATGGGAAGTAGAGGCTTTTCTTCCATCAATACTTTCGCGTAGGCACCCGGTGAACTTTCTCCCAAAGGGTGCCCGTTTTCATGGTAAACCTTGACCCTTTCCATGCCGCAACTTGGGGATTTCTGCATAAGCACATAGCCAGAGATGCCCTTCAGGGTTGCCGCTTTTTCATGGCCAAATTTCTCCAGAGCATCCGTCACATCCAAACTGGCTGTTTCAGTACCGACCACTCTGATTTTTAATGCTTTTTGCGGGTCAGAAGACGACATAAGTTGTAAGTTTTTGGTTTCTTGAGGTTCTGCAAGTTCGCCGACCAGTCTAATGGGCTCCCTGGGCGTGCCAAGGCCGATGGCCATTTCCGGGCAGACGGGCTCAAAATGGAAAAAGCGATCCAGAGTATTTACACAGAAAGAGGAGCGTTTGTGGCCACCGTTGTAACGCACTTTCTGCCCCAGCAGGCAGGAGCTGATACCCAGTGTTATCTCTTTTTCAGGATCAGGTATTGAAACAATAGCCACCGGTTTTGCCTCCGGGATTTATTTCTTGGAATGGAAATCAGGATTGGTAATCTCCTGTAACTGCATGATACGACAAAAGTTTAACTTTGGTTCTAACCATTGAAAGCATTTTGTGAAGATGGAACTTTTTCTGCCTCACAGACACTAATGGCTGCGAAAACGCAAATTGATCTTAATGTGAATTTGACTGAATAATGAGACTGAAAGAACTTTTCCAGCCTACTGGCTGTCCAATAAGTGACATTACAGGCTTGTTGGGAGGCTGTTAAACTGTGCTGATTGTTACTGATACACCACGACTAATACTGCGCACATGGCAGCTGGCGGATGTAAGCGCATTCTCTACGTTGTTAGGGCATGACCCGGTCGCATCATCCGGCATTGCTGCTACTGAGCCAGGCAGTATTGCTGAGACAGAGTTGTGGCGATATCAGGCTGAGCTGGATAAAAGAGGCTGGTCTCGGTGGGCTGTGGTTTATAAAGAAACGAATCAATTGATTGGGTATTGTGGTTTCACACCCTATGGCAAGCACATTGAGATGAGCTGGCGGTTTATGCCTGAGTTCCGGGGGCAGGGGCTGGTACTGGAAGCGGTTGAAGCTGTTACCCAGTTTGGTTTCAACCAGCTGGGCATGGAAGAAATTATCTCCTATACGGCGCCCAATAATGAGTTCGCTCAAGGTGTTATGGAGCAATTGGGTATGGTGCTTGATCGCTTTGAAGGCTGGAGCACCTGTACGGTTGCCCGTTACAGAATCCAGTCGCCCATCTGATATTTAACAGAGCCGAATTGATTTTATTGTGTTTCCCTCAAACACAATATTCACTACCATCCTCTCTTGTTCTGCATTTTATCATTTGAGACTCTATGACTGACACTTGCCCTAATGTTCTCAAGGAATGGGAGCAACGCTTTATCGACTGCCTGCAAAATCTTGGGCAGGATCAAGATGACGCTTCCCATGATTTCTTTCATTTCCAGCGGGTTTGGAAAACTGCCTGTCAGATTATGGATCAGGACGGTGCGACCGCAGATCGACTGGTTGTACTCGCAGCCTGCTATTTTCACGATGTGGTCGTGTTGCCAAAGAATCACCCGGAGCGATCCAAAGCATCAACGCTGGCTGCTGCAAAAGCCAGAGAGCTACTTCAGCATATGGCTTTCCCTGAAGCTCAGCTGGAGAACGTTTGCCATGCCATTGAAAGCCACAGTTATTCCGCAGGTATCGTGCCTGAAACGTTGGAAGCAAAGGTCGTTCAGGATGCTGATCGGATGGAAGCGTTAGGTGCTATTGGGCTGGCAAGAGTCTTTTATACGTCAGGCGTTTTACGTCAGAAGATGTTTGATCCGGAAGATCCAATGGCTGCGCACCGGGAGTTGAGTGATCGACAGTTTGCTTTGGATCACTTTGAACAGAAGTTGCTGAGATTACCTGAGACGATGCAAACGAACGCGGGAAGGGAAATGGCTGAGAGAAATGCTCGCTATTTGGCCGATTTCAGAGCGAAACTGCTTCAGGAGTTACAGGGCGACTATTCCTGAAGCCCTGCCCCCTGAAGCAGAATGTATTTAAAGTGCCAGAGCCTCTTCAAAAGCGGCAACCATACGCTGGGTTTGGGCGAGATCTCCCAGCGTGACTCTTAACCCCATTTTTCCATCATTACTGGCTTTTGGGCGAACCAGAATTCCTTTTGATCGCAAGTGCTGTTCAATGACTGAGCTGTTCTCTGGAAATGCCCAGATAAAGTTGGCTGCACTGTTCCAGAAAGAAATGTCTTTCTGGTGCAAAAAAGACTCAAATAACGGCTTCGATTGCTCCATCACTTCCGATACATAGTCGTGTGTGTATTCCGGGTGATCCAGCGCTGCATGAATGGCAACAGCGGCAAACTGATTGACGTCGTATGGGCCACGCACATTCAGCAGGGCATTGATGTTGTCTGGGTGACTGATGACATAACCCAGCCGAATGGAAGGCAAACCCCAAGTCTTTGAGAATGTTCGGGTAATCAGAATATTTGGGAAGTCCATCACCTGATCAGCGATAGTCAATTTCGAATACTCAAAATAACATTCATCCACCAGTATGGCGGTATCCGGCGCGGCTTTGGCAATGGTCAGGATATCTTCGACGCTGGTGGGCGTACCGCTGGGGTTGTTGGGGTTGGCGATGACGACCAATCCTGTTTCTGGAGAAAGGGCCTCCAGAACAGCCTGAAGGGGAAAGCCACCATCTTTCGTGTATTCGGGCTCGATAACCTTAAGGTTCTCTACTCCGGCACATTGCTGATACATGGCAAAGGTAGGGCTTGGAATAATGATTTCATTTCCCGAAGAACAGGCAGCGCGGATAATAATATCAATGCCCTGATCAGAGCCATTGGTAATCATGACCTGCTCCGGCTTAACACCAGCATAATCCGCTATTTTCTCATTCAGGTTGCCATAGGCTGGATACACTTGAATCCGGTCATTCTGAATAAAATCGATCAGCGCTTGTTTGATGTGATGGCTAACCGGCAGGGTTCTTTCATTAAAATCCAGCAGCAGATGCTCATGGGGATTTCTGCCTTCCAAAGGCGGGGCGTAGGCGCTCATCCTTGTAATATTTGGCTTGAGTATGGTCATCAGCGGGGTCTCTGCCATTTTATGGTTAGCTTTCAGCGTGTTGCAGTATATACCCAAAGGATTTCAAGGTGCTACGCGGCGGCAAGTCAGCGAGACCTTTAGAAGCTGTCGTGATGATCGATTAGTCCGCTCATCTAATACTTATTGCTAGGAGGCTGTCGGACTTGAAAGTAAAAACCGGAGATGGGCCGCAATAAAGTCAAAAATCACAGAATCCAGTCTGGAAGTGCTGTTTATGTCGTCAGTCTCTTTTGCCCAAATATCCAAATGCATGCGACAAATAACC
>NZ_LUTV01000020.1:6652-9028 GCF_001646945.1 Endozoicomonas ascidiicola | reverse complement strand
AGAAAAGATGGAAAGTAAACCGATGTTAGTGCTGGCGCAGCAAAAGGAAATTGGTAAGCTATCGCTTGCCAGCTTGAAAAAAACAAACAGCAAACAACGATCTTTACGCTGGCATAAAAGAAGGAATAAACGACAAAACTCTCACGCCAGCTTAAAAAACGAAGACTACCGATGTCTTATGAACTTTTCGATAGAACAGACCAAAAAACTTCCAACGCTGAAAAACTCTCAGTCTTGCAATTCTGGTAGAAACACAGCAGCTAACGCCGTTTTCAGCGGCGCCGCAGGCGTCCGCTGGAAAACTTTGTTATGTGAACTGTTGCGAAAGAACTATTTCTCATGGCTCTTTATGCGAACCAAAATCAAGTCAATAACTACCGATTTATCTTGAACAACATCTCTGAAGCATATATGCCCTTCCATACCTTGCCCCCCTTGAACAGCTTTCATAAGCATGGTGCCTTGAGAATATTCTTTCTTATTTGACGATCTGAATATAAGTGTGAAGTAACCTTCCCAATATTCACCTTCAACATTAAATGTGGAAATGAATGATTTATCATTGCTTCCGTAATCAATTTGAAAGCTTCCCGATAGAAATTCAGCTTTTTGATTAAGTGTTAGCGTATATGTTGTAAGGCTACTACTACCATCAGGTCGAGGGTTCTGTCGCTTTGCAATCCAACTTCCCGATACATCAGCCCCCCGATAAACCAACTTTTTATACCAAGGTAGAACGGTATTTTTCATGAAGCTCGTTAGGAATCCAAGTACACCTGAGGTGATAACACCAGAGACGATACCAAGCATGATAGTTATATAAGTTTCCACGAATAATTCTCGATTTCGCACTTAAAGAACGGATGATACGTCAATATTGATGAAGTTCACATAACGCCAACTTAAGCGGCGCCGTAGGCGTCCGGTGGAGGTGCGCAGCACCGGAACGAACTTGAAGTTTTTGTTAGGTTGCGTTTAACGAAAAACTAGATTTTTATCTTTATGGGTATGCACGTAATCCTGCTTTTAATGCACCTTCAACTGTACCATCAAGACACTCATCACCAGGAAAGAACATTTCCTCTGGAGCATATCTTTCAGAAGAGTATTTGAATATTGCAAAGTCCCAATTATCATTTGCTCCATTGTACTTCAGTCTACAAGTCTTGGTAAAACCACTAAAATCACTTTTTTCGAGGTAAAGGTACTCACCTTTATATCTACCTCTGTATTGGCATTTGTTTTTTAGGGTGCTCAGCCTGAATAATGTAACTCCTTGGAAAGTCACGTTACTCAAGGGATCAAGCATTTTATGTGCTTTATATAGGCACATATCATCAGTAGAACCAGCAGTATTTATGCCCCTTAGGCAAGCAAGACTTCGCGCACATAATTCATACATCAATCAGGCGGAGCACCCGTTTTTTAGATTAAATTTTTTAATACACTTATTTACTTCGACTTTAATATTTTCCGCTATTTTCATGATAACCTCAGTGTACTTCGATAACTATCAATTTTAACACTTGCAACAGATTTCAGCGAAATATTTAATTTTATAATTATTAGTGCACTTCTCAATGTACTTGGTGGTTTAACACCCCTTGAAGTCTAAACAGTGAGGTCTATTGCACTTATTGCTTGAAACCAGCTGTAAATTTCGTTAATCACTGGATTTGAGATATGAAATCTATCAAATACTGACAGATGGAGTACTAATCTTGACAGGTTAAAGGTGTACTCACTAAGAAACCTAACGCCAAAATGTGCGGCGCGCCACAGGCGCGTCCGGTGGAGCGCAGCGGAACGAACACGATTTTATTGTTAGCTGCGTAAGCCCGTAAAATGGTTAAACCGTGACGTAAACCTGAAGCAAGTACGACTGGCGAAAAAGTAAGAACCAGAAGATGTACAACCAGAAGTTTTGAACGCTGCTGAAAAACACACTAAGTAAAAATTTCTCGAAACAGTTTGAACCAAATGGTTTGACTACTCGATGTTTCCGACAATGTAACTTTCTGACTTGACAGAAACCAAAGAAACTACCAGATAACGGCGGTCCACAGATTTTCAGAACTAAAGATAAACGCAATACTGAAAACTGAACAAAACTAGAAGATTTGACGACTTGAATTAACGATGATGCTCATGCTGGCCTTGTACAAATTTGAACAGAAATCACTCAGCGCAGATTGAACCAGCAAATGCGAATCTTTCTGGCCAGCCTGTACAATAGTTTAGAGCCAAAACCTGTCGCGCGAAAAACTCACAGGTTTGCAACTCTGGTAGAAACACAGCAGCTAACGCCAAATTCAGCGGCGCAGCGTAGCGGAGTCCGCTGGAATTTTTTGTTAGCTGCGCACGCCCGTAAAATGG
>NZ_LUTV01000020.1:0-1727 GCF_001646945.1 Endozoicomonas ascidiicola | reverse complement strand
CCCAAATACCTCGAAACAGTTTGAACCAGATGGTTTGACTACTCGATGTTTATGACGAAGTTACTTCCTGGATTGCAAAAAGCTTGAAACTTTGCACAGTACAAAAAACTGTTCCCTTCCCCACCAACTCACCGTCCAAAAAGATGGAAAGGGAAAATTGTTTCTGCTGGCGCAGTAAAAGGATATTCGTACAATGGCGCTTGCCAGCTTGGTAAATAGCAAACAGAAAACGAGAATTTTGACGCTGGCATAAATGAAAGAATATACGACCAAGCTCTCTCGCCAGCTTGCAAAACGAAGACTGACGATTTCTTATGAACTTTTCGATAGACAGAACAAAAAAACTTCCAACGCAGTAAAACTCTCGGGTTTGCAATTCTGGTAGAACACAGCAGCTAACGCCAATTTCAGGGGCGCCGCAGGCGTCCCCTGGAAATTTTTGTTAGGCCTTTTTCTGCGACACGTGTGCTGGGTGAAATGATTTACGAATTGAAACAGCTAGAGCAAGAGATAGTTGTATATAGCTCTCAACATTGTCAGTAAATTCTTTCTCGGCCATATGAACGGCCTGATTCCTTAATTCTCTTAACCTTTGGAATGCATTTATTTCATTTTTATTTAATATATTTCTTGTTAATAGCTCCATTTCAAGGGCGTATCCACCAAGTTTTTTCAATGAATTGTCTTTAATGTCTTCTTCATGTGAAAGTCTATTCTTAGCCCAAGCCTCTAGATTTAACCAGGACTCTATGACAGCTGATCGGGGAGAAAGCACAGCGAGATTTAATAAGTATTCTTCCAAATTTACTGGTGATATATCTTCACTTTCTTTATTTTCAGAAAGTAATTCCTTTGAATCTTCAGCTAGCTCCTGTACTTTTTGCCTAAATTGAATTGAAAAATCACCATATTGCATATTATCTACAGAGGGAAGAAGCCTTATGAGCGGTTCTCTCAGTAGAAATATCACTCCAGTAATAGCTAGAGGCCATGCCAAGCTATTTATGATGGATGAAAAAAATTCTAGCCAATCCAAATTTATTTACTCCGTATTAAGGCCTAACGCCAAAATGTGCGGCGCCGTAGGCGTCCGGTGCGCAGCACGAACACGATTTTATTGTTAGCTGCGTAAGCCCGTAAAATAGTTGAACTGTGACGAAAACCTGAAGCGAGTACGACTGGCAACAAAGTAAAAACCAGAAGATTTACAACCAGAGATTTTGAACGGTGCTGAAAACCACACTGACCAAAAATACCTCGAAACAGTTTGAACCAGAAAGTTTGACTACTTGATGTTTATGGCAATGTAATTTTCTGACCTGACAAAAACTTGAAACTTTGCACGATACAGAAAACCTGCGCCTTACCCCACCAACTCTCCGTCCAAAGAGATGGAAAGGAAAACGATCTCTGCGCTGGCGCGGAATAATGAAACTGGCACGCTACCGCCTGCCAGCTTGGGAAATACAAACAGCAAACGACGATTTTGACGCTGGCATAAAAGGAGGAATAAACGACAAAACTCTCACGCCAGCTTGCAAAAAGAAGGTTACCGAACTCTTCTGAACCTTACGATAGAACTGGACAAAAAAACTACCAATACAGAAAAGTTCACAGGTGTGCAACTCTGGTAAAAACACAGCAGCTAACGCCAAAATGTGCGGCGCGCCGCAGGCGCGTCCGGTGGAGCGCAGCGGAACGAACTCGATTTTTTTGTTAGCTGCGCA
>NZ_LUTV01000019.1:5144-6401 GCF_001646945.1 Endozoicomonas ascidiicola | reverse complement strand
GGTGTCATCCGCTAATGTGATCGAGAAGTTGCCCAGATAATCGGCCGCACCAGCTGTGTATGACAGGCTCTGTGTGTCCGTGTGGTCAACATCGCCGATGGTAAAGCTGCCGCTGTCGGAGAGAGTATACGTCAGTTCGCCGATATTATTGTCGCCCATTTCTGTGATATCACCGATGACATTCGTGGTGGCTTCAATAATAGGCGCATCGTTAGTACCGGTCAGGGTGATGATAATATCCTGATCTACCTCACCACCTTCGCCGTCGGACACAGTGACTGTGTAGGTTTGAGTAAGGGTTTGACCGGCGGCCAGGTAATCGATGTCACTGTCAGCGACATCAAAATTCCAGTCGATACGACCGGAACCATCCCCGGTTGTATTGTCTCCTACAGTAGCACTGAAACTGCCCAGATATTCGCTCCCAGCACTTGCAAAGGTCACGCTTTGAGCATCCGAGTGGTCAACGTCAGAAATGGAGAAGCTGCCGCTATCAGAAAGAGTAGACGTCAGTTCACCACTAATGCCATCGCCGAGCTCAGTAATGCTACCAGTGACGTCCGTGATGGCTTCAATAATAGGCACATCGTTAGTACCGGTTAGGGTGATTACAATGTCCTGATCCGCGCTACCACCTTCGCCGTCGGATACGGTGACCGTATAGATTTGCGTGAGGATTTGACCGGCGGCGAGATAATCAATGTCACTATCAGACACTTCAAAATCCCAATCGACTTGACCGGAAATGTTGTTAATACTTGGACTCAGATTTCCTCGATAATCACTGCCATTAGCACTGACGCTGATAAAGTGGCTATCAGTAATATCCTGGTCACTGATCACAAAGCTACCGGATTCAACATGTACTGTGACATTTTCGCCACTGCCACCGTCGGTTATTTCCGTGATTGCACCGGTAACGTCGATGATTGAGCTAATTATTGGTGCATCGTTGGTGCCGGTGAGGGTAATGACGATGTCTTGATCAACGGTGCCGCCGATGCCGTCATCCACTGTGACGGTATAAGTCTGGGTTAGCGTCTGACCGGCGGCCAGATAATCGATGTCCCTGTCAACCACATCAAAGTTCCAATCGACTTGACCGGTGCCATCGGACGCTGTGTCATCCGCTAATGTGATCGAGAAATTGCCCAGATAAGCGGGCGCACCAGCTGTGTATGACAGGCTCTGCGTGTCCGTGAGGTCAGTGTCCGAGATGGTAAAGCTGCCGCTGTCGGAAAGAGTAGACGTCAGTTC
>NZ_LUTV01000019.1:0-1724 GCF_001646945.1 Endozoicomonas ascidiicola | reverse complement strand
CATCAGAGGAACATGTTTAAGAGGATGATAGAAAAATTGAAAAACGCCAGAAATTAGTGGAAAAAATCACATGTTTGTTTCTTGCCATGATGATTCTCGACTTTAGAGTTCTCAAAGCACAATAGTTCAACAGCAATCGAATAATCAGCTAAAAAGCAACCATCCCCAACCACCAAGTTTGAGATGGCTGCCATGCTCACTTCAGATCATCGAACAATCCTCCGGGAGCTCGYTTTTTATACAACCTTTCTAGCCAGAGCGCTATCACCAACTGCAGTACCAACGTTCTGCGAACTGCTCTTTGGTTGCATGCTTTCAGGGGACGGTTTTGTTACACAGGCACTATTGTCCATCGACTATCAATGCGTCTGGAGTAGCTATCATCACTGGATCTCACACGGTAAGTGGCGATGGAAGCACTTGGCGTGTCGTTTGATCCGACTGGTGTGTTCAAAAGCCCCAACAGATGAGCCGATCACTCTCGCACTTGATGATTGGGTTATCGAACGATACTCAGATAAAGCCCCGGCTTGTCGAACCCATCATCAGCACAGTAAAAAACGTAACCGTCCGACGTATATCTGGGGGCAGTGCTGGGTCTCTCTTGCTGTGATTTTTGAACGAGCGGCAGACGAAATGTTTACCGCTATTCCAATCATATCATTTCCAGCGCCGGCTTCAGGAAACACCAGTAAACTGAAGATTGCTGTTGCCATGCTCAAAGTGGTGCGAGAAGAAGTAAAGGGTAGAGTGCTACGTCTGGTTGCTGACTGTTGGTTTATGAATGTAACCCTGATAGAACCCACTCTGGCAATGGGCATAGAAGTTATTGGTCAAATACCCAGGAATCGTGCCCTATATGCACGGCCGGTGGAGCTCCTCAAAAAGAAACGAGGACGACCCAGAAAATACGACACCAAAATGACGGCAGATGAAGTGGAGAAATTATCGGAGCACAAGGCTATCGTATGGTTGTACGGCAAGCATCGTACAATACGTTATCGAACCATGATTTGCCGCGCCAAATTCCTCAAAGGTCGGGAGGTGCGAGTCGTCTGGAGCCGTTTTGAAAATGACAAAGGGTTAACCGAAAGCAGAATATTCATCTCAACCAACATAGAGCACGAAGGGTTGGACGTTCTACGAGGCTACAGAAAGCGATGGCCAATTGAGCCGATGTTCAATCAACTCAAACACGCCTTCGGCTGTCGCCACCTATGGCAGCAAAAGTTGAGATCGGTTCTTCGATGGATGCATTTGAAAATGGCAGCCTATGCATTATTGCAACTGCTGACCGTCTGTAAAAATCAAGCATGCCTGAGTATCTCGAGTTTRCCCTGGCGAGATCAGGACACTACGACCGCTGGCATGATGAGAATTGCGCTCTCAAAAATTATTCCCCGGTTCCCAATTCGCGAGGGTTGGAACCGATATTGGCAAAAATATGAGTTCGATTTCGATAAACTGACCGACCAGTTAATTTGCGATAAGGGTAAAGCCGCATAACCAAAGGCTTTTAGACAAAAAAACCGAATATAAGCGAGCCTGAAAAAATAGTTCGTCGATGTTGTTTATTTTGAAATTATGCAATCTGACCAAACTTCCGTTTTATGGGAAATCTAAAGTCGAGTTTCTTGCCATGATGATTTACTATTGGGATTATTTGTTTCGAGCTATTGCAGACGAATTTAAAGTAAGCATGGTCTTTGATACATCAATAAATA
>NZ_LUTV01000018.1:14485-16880 GCF_001646945.1 Endozoicomonas ascidiicola | reverse complement strand
AAAACTTCTATAGACCACCCTCACCAGAAATCAATCCGGGCTTGTGCAACAACCGGATAAGATTGCGGCTAAGCGCAATCTATCCTTATTCGTTAAATCAATCCGGGCTTGTGCAACAACCGGATAAGATTGCGGCTAAGCGCAATCTATCCTTATTCGTTATGCCAATTTTGATATTTTAAACATATTTCTTGCACTAAGAAGTTTAATGATTTCATCGATCTTTGAATGGTACTTTCTTGGAAAAAATATTTCATGCGTATAAGGATATTCACCTTCAAACACAATTACATTATCGCCGTATTTTATATCCAAAACCCTATTCAAATCGATTTCACTTGTGCGGCGTCGAAGATCATAATTATAATAAACCAAATTATTATTTAGCTCAAAAACAGTTAAATCGATCTTTCTTTTTTGACGTAGAAAAAGCACAATCATTAGATAAAAAACTAAACACGGTATAAATATTTTAAAGAAAGCAACATTATATTCTTTTGCATTCATTACCCATATCAAAAATAGAATATTTAATACTGATTGGGCATGACTAAACCAATCATCTTTTGCAACCGTCCTGACTTTTAACTTCATTGTAAACCTTCAAGATAAATAGTATTTTCAATGAACTGTGAATGTAGATTTTCAATAACTACAGGGAAACTTCAGTGCTAAGTTACTGTAGCCTCTGGCATTCAATAATCATGTTACATTGTTTTACACGATTTTTAGTAGCACATAAACGCTTTTTGAGAAGTTATTGAGATGTTGCACATATTGGCATAACGCCAAAATGTGCGGCGCGCCGCAGGCGCGTCCGGTGAGCGCAGCGAACGAACACGATTTTTTTGTTAGCTGCGTAAGCCCGTAAAATGGTTGAACTGTGACGAAAACCTGAAGCGAGTTCGACTGGCAACAAAGTAAAAACCAGAAGATTTACCACCAGAGATTTTACACGCCGCTGCAAACCATGCGGAACCAAAATACCGCAAAACAGTTTGAGCCAAAAGGTTTGACTACTTGAAGTTTACGACAATGTAATTTTCTGACCTGGCACAAACCCGAAGCTTTACATGCTGCAGAAAACCAGAGAAAACCCCACCAACTGACCGATAGAAAAGATGGAAAGGAAACCGATTTTTCTGCTGGCGCTGTAAAAGAAAACTTGTACGTTAGCACTTGCCAGCTTTGAAACAACCAACAGCAAACGACGATTTTGACGCTGGCATAAAAGAAGGAATAAACGACAAAACTCTCACGCCAGCTTGCACAACGAAGCTTACTGATTTCCTCTGATCTTTTCGACAGAAAAAGAACAAAAAAGCTCGCAACGCTAACAAACTCTAAGGTTTGCAACCTCTGGTAGAAACACTGCAGCTAACGCCAAAATGTGCGGCGCGCCGCAGGCGCGTCCGGTGGAGCGAAGCGGAACGAACACGATTTTTTTGTTAGCTCACTGGACTACGGACTTGCGATTGCGCTCGCTTATTTGCCCGAAGCCAGACGATATTAGCTTTTCTAGAAGTTTATCTCTGCCATTTTCGATAGACCATTGCATTTCTTCGTCAGTGATAACCGATGCAATGAGAATTGCCATTTCACCATTTGGCAATAAAGTGCCTGTGGGTAGCGGATTTTGTGACTTTGTGATTAATACATTAACATTCTCAGATTCACCAACTTGGATTTCTTGAACCGTTAGGCCATTGTATGTTTCTACACGATTGAGTATTCCTGCATCATGGGTGATTTCTGCATTTACAGCCCACTGAATGAACCATAAAGGCCAATCAGAGTTTTCTTTGGCAAGAACCATAATTTCGTATCCATATCCAGCATCACCATTAACTTTAATGGCTCTCTCTTTAGCTTTCAGTTTTCCAGAATATCGGCTTGGCCTACCTTGATCATCGGTTGTAATTTCATAATCAGTCATGGTAGCTGATGCAGGCATATCGGAGTTGCTGAGGCCAAACGTGGTATATACCCATATATCTTCACCAAGTTTATTTGCCGGGATCACATACAAGCCACCACCAGGCCAAACTACATTCATATTTCCCATTTTTAAGATGTCATCAGGCAACATTCCGAAACTACTTTCATAAAATGACTCTCTAGCTTCATAAACATTCTGCCAGAACTGCTCCTCAGAAATATCTTCTGCATTTGCGTTTGTGCTCATTGAAGTAACGGCCCATGGAATAATTTGAAGTAATTTTTTAATTTTATTTTTCATACTCGATGTCTCTGTTGTGAGCTAACGCCAAATTCAGCGGCGCAGCGTAGCGGAGTCCGCTGGAATTTTTTGTTAGCTGCGCACGCCCGTAAAATGGTTATACTGTGGCGTGAACTTGAAGCAAGTACGACTGGCGACAAAGTAAAAACCAGAAGA
>NZ_LUTV01000018.1:8401-9505 GCF_001646945.1 Endozoicomonas ascidiicola | reverse complement strand
ATGGAACTGAACAAAAAAACTACCAACGCTGAAAAACTCTCAGGTTTGCAATTCTGGTAGAAACACAGCAGCTAACGCCAAAATGTGCGGCGCCGCCGCAGGCGGCGTCCGGTGAGCGAAGCGAACGAACACGATTTTATTGTTAGGTGTATTACTTGATTCAACCTTGAAAACAGCGTCTTAGGTGATGCGATAAGTTTCCAGAGTGTGAAAATTGCTTAGAACAGTTCCTGCAATGTAAAGGTTTCTCTCCAGAATGAATACGTAAATGTTCTATTAAGTGATGTTTATAGGAAAACTTTGAGTCGCAGACCTTACATGCAAATTGCCTTGGGTTTAAATGTTGATTTTTTATATGCCTGGTTAAACTGCCTTTAACTTTAAAACTTTTATTACAACCTATAATTTCACATTTATACTTTTTTATCGAATGTGGTCTAGATTTCTGAGTAGAACTATCTCCACATGCTGTTTTTTTCGACTCCTTTTTCCATAAATATGGTGACAAAACAGTTCGTTTGATTGAATCTTTAAAGTTGTTATCAACCTCATCAATGGAGTTAATAGTTTTTATGGAGTTCGAAAAGAAAACGCTATTATTACAACCTTTGTCAGCCTGAGGAATTTTCTCAGATGCTGTTAATGGTTGATATTTCATACCTGTATTATTACTTGCATTCATAGAGATCATAATTTTTCCTCAAAATGTTACTTGGAAACATTAACTATGACCATATTAATAGCGTTAAGTTTAGGAGGATTGTTGATTTATACACCTAACGCCAAAATGTACGGCGCCGTAGGCGTCCGGTGCGCAGCACGAACACGATTTTATTGTTAGCTGCGGAAGCCAGAATAATTTCTGCTTTTTGCACTAAACCCGCAGCGAAACGACTTGCAGCAAATGAGAACTCGCAGGTTTCTGTTCAAGATTGAGAACATTGTTGAAAACTGCACTGAACCAAAATGCCAAAAACAAGTTTGAACCAGAAGGTTTGAAAACTAAAAGGCAAACGACAATGTAGAAGCTGGCCTTCACTAAACCTGACGTTGAACGATGTTAGAGCCAACATTTTGAACAGATAGTGACGTAAGCGGGACGCG
>NZ_LUTV01000018.1:0-1911 GCF_001646945.1 Endozoicomonas ascidiicola | reverse complement strand
AGCAGCTAACGCCAAATTAAGCGGCGCCGCCGCAGGCGGCGTCCGGTGGAGCTGCGCAGCAGCGGAACGAACTTGAATTTTTTGTTAGCTGCACTTTTGTTTGGCTAGATTGCTAGTTCGTTTAGTATTTTGACTGGAAATGAAATAAGAATCTCAGGATGCTTGTAAGAAATATCTGATTTTTCACCCAGCCAATATCTGTATGCAAGCTTTGTGATAGTCTCTACTGAGTGATTCTTATTAATTAAAGGAAAATAACCTTTATGTACTTCACCCACTGTTTCCACAAGAAACACACTGCAGTGAACTCTATTAAAAGACGTTTTGAATTCTTCTACTTCAGATATGTGTTCGAAGCCAAATAAACTGTTCAGCCTTGAAGGTTTTAACGGGAAGCTATGCTTTCTTATTTGTTCAAATAGCAATTCTGATAGTGCTAGAAATGAATCGTTGCACTCATTTGTATTGAGCAACTTATCAATACCATAAGCAGAAATTTTATTTCCAACAAATGGTTGTAACTCTTCAGGTATTTTTTCGTTCGAGCTATATGAAGTAATAACACTGTCAGCATTTAACATGCCTTTTGTATCAATCGTAAAACATGATTTCATATAGGCAGCTATTGGTCTTTGAGAGTTACTCGTTATGAAGTAAGTCCTTCTGCGGAAGGCATTTTACTAAAAGTAGTGCAACCAAGATTAATCATAATTCCGTATATTGCACAAATGCAAGTGTAGCTAACGCCAAAATGTGCGGCGCGCCTCAGGCGCGTCCGGTGGAGCGCAGCGGAACGAACACGATTTTATTGTTAGCTGGCTCCTGGAACCAAGAACAAACTGACTAAAGGTAAAAACCTGACACCAGAACCAACCAGAAAACTCCGTGCTGGCAGAAAACCTGATAACCAGAATGAACCAAAAACTTAAGCGCTGTAGAAAACAACTGTGTGGAAACCACAATGGAGGAACAAACGAAAAACCGACACGCACTCAAAAACAAAACCTTGGGAAAAACAATTGTGTGGTAACCACAATGGTGGAACAAACGAGAATACCTGACGAACTAAAAATCAAAACCTTGCGTGATTTAAATGTACAGTAAAATAACAGTGGTAAAATTTCTGTGCTGGCTCGCTAGAAGAAAAGCAGAAAAAACTTACCTGACAGCATAATTGAAACTTCAATCACGAAAAATACAAATGCTGTCAAGGCAAAAGAAAACAGAAAAATCAAACAGGCCAGCGGCAACAAACCATTCTCTTTCAAGCCGCAATGAACCTTCTTTTCGTCTTAATACTTGCGCGAAACAACTGAAAGAAAGAATCTGTGAACAAGGCAGCTAACGCCTGAATGTGGGGCGCCGCAGGCGTCCCAGGAGCGAAGCGACGAACACCATTCACTTGTTAAGCGCCTTTGTGGGGATGTATGCGTTTTACAATTACAGTTGCACAAATATAGATGACAAGAAATTGAAGTAGCCTGAATTCGTATCATAAATGCATAACCTCTGTAACCACAGGGTTGCTACAGAGCCACCTTTGAATTCAATCAGAACTCAGGTGTACTCTGTAAAGCTACTAAACACTACAGAGGATGCCACGGATGGCCTTTAAGCACCTGAGCTCTGAAGAGAGACATTATATCGAAATTGAACTGAAAAATGGGACTTCTCAAAACAAAATTGCACAAAAACTTGGGCGCGATCAGAGTTCCCTGTCACGGGAATTAGGGCGCAACAAGGGGTTACGCGGTTACAGACGCCAGCAGGCCCACCGTATGGCTCAACAGCGTCATCAGGAAAAAACCAAGGCTGTTAAGCTAACGGATGATATTAAACGACGCATAGCTAATGATATCCGTGCAGACTTGAGTCCAGAGCAAGTGGCTGGAAGACTTAAAAAAGAAGGGG
>NZ_LUTV01000017.1:10043-15568 GCF_001646945.1 Endozoicomonas ascidiicola | reverse complement strand
CATCATTAAGCTCGTCCTGTAACAGATCTTCAAACTCCAACATTGACTTTCCATGCTGGATAGTGATGAGAACTTGGGTTTCGGAGTTTTTTGAAGAAAGTATCTGGGCAGGCATGGCAGCAAACATAAACGTCAGTAGTCAATTACTAATAGAGTAGATGCTTTTTAAATACTTGCTACATTATTCAGGCTGAGCACCCCAACGATATGGGATATTGTCGGTGTATCCGTGTCACTGACAGGCATGGCAATCATCATGTTTTCCCCAAGAACCGCATAAAAATGGCCGGAGGACGCTGCAGAGTCCCTGAAACGGGCAAAAAATGAAACAAACGTTTCGTCACCCTTATAAATTTGAACCATGCAAACTCACCTGGGCCAAATCCATCAATTCCCGATTAGCTACAGAAAACATAGCAAGATCGGCCTGTGCCGTATTTCGAATATCACCCAGCATTGTCTGCCAGCGAGTGACCAGCACTTGATGATCGGCAATCCATTGATCAATCGTCTGCTCAATCGACATATTGTCTCTGATCATGCGAATCAATCCCACTGACAGTTTTCGTTGCTGCCAATTCAGCTCGTCTCGTGCACTATCCCGGGCAAGCGATTGCCAGTGGCTGGTGACCTTTAACTGGGAAAGCGCCTTGCCATACCAATCCAGCTCAAGGCGAGAACCAATCGCAAAGAATGTTTTCACCGCCAGATCAAGAGACACACCGGTTTCATCCGCAACACGGATCACTGGCAAAGCACTGAGTAGATAACGCTGACCAGTCACCATCAGAGCCAGATCTTCCGGAACCCCTTGGGAAACCATGTCAGCTACGGCTTGCTTCAGTTCTTCCTGTTCTTCATTGCCCATAGCCTCCATAAAACAGCCGAGGAAATGTTGGAGCTTAGGCCGATAATGAGCCACACAATCCGCCGCTATCAAATCCTGACGTTTCAAACGTATCAACCAGCGTGTGGTTCTGCGCAGCAATTTGATCACTGAGGCAATCATTTTATATTGCAACTCACTGGACACAACCAGATCCAGCTTCTCAATTAAATTCCAGAAATAGGCAATATCGAACATGTCACGACTGACGCTGAAGGCGCGGGCTATCTCTGGCGCTGAAGCTCCGGTGGTAATCTGTAAACGGTGCACAAACGTCACGCCCATCATATCAATCAAGTGGTTAGCAATCTGGGTTGCCACAATTTCCCGACGCAGGCGGTGATGCTTAATGGCTTCGGGAAACTCTCTGACCAACACTCTGGGGAACGCAGTAAAGGCCTCCCGCGCCAGGTATTCATCATCAATAATGTCAGAGTTTAACAGCGCCTCTTTCAAATCAGACTTGCTGTAAGACACCAGCAGCGACAACTCTGGCCTGGTTAGCCCTTTATTACTCCCCATGCGCTCCGTGATGGTTTCATTATCTGGCAAGAACTCAATACTGCGATCTAGACGACCCTGTTCTTCCAAATATTCCATAAAACGACGGTATTCGCCCATCCGCGTGGCAATGTCGGATTCCACCACCGAGATGGCCTGAGTCTGACGATAGTTATTGGTGAGCACCAAAGTAGAGACTTCTTCCGTCATACTTTCCAACAACTCATTACGCTGTTTGACGGTCATATCGCCGCTTACCACGCGGTCATTAAGCAGGATTTTTATATTCACCTCATGGTCCGAACAATCCACCCCGGCGGAATTATCAATAAAGTCGGTATTCAGTCGACCTCCGTACGCGGCGTATTCCATTCGCCCTAACTGACTAACCCCCAGATTACCGCCTTCTCCAATGACCTTGGCCTGAACCTCGCAACCGTTAACTCTTAATGGATCGTTGGCTTTGTCACCCACGTCAGCATGGGTTTCATCCATGGATTTAATATAAGTGCCAATCCCCCCGTTCCATAATAAATCCACCGGCGCCCGTAGCATGCAGCGGATCAATTCATTGGGTGGTAACTGGCTGGCACCGATAGCAAACCGTTTTTTCATTTCTTCAGAGATTGAGATGGACTTGGCCTGTCGTGAAAAGATGCCTCCGCCTCTGGAAATTAAATCCCGGTTGTAATCCGCCCAGCTCGAACGGGGCAGCGCAAAAAGACGACAACGTTCTTCATAGCTGCGAAACACATCGGGGTTCGGGTCAACAAAAATATGCAAATGGTTAAACGCCCCAACCATAGCAATGGTCTGGGAGCAGAGCATGCCGTTACCAAACACATCACCGGACATATCCCCAATACCAATGGCCGAGATAACATCTTCCTGTACATTGACACCCTGTTCCCGGAAATGTCGTTGTACCGACACCCAGGCACCTTTTGCCGTGATGCCCATTTTCTTGTGGTCGTAACCCACACTGCCACCGGAAGCAAATGCATCCCCCAGCCAGAATTGATACTCATTAGCGATTTCGTTGGCTATGTCCGAAAAGGTGGCGGTTCCTTTGTCCGCTGCAACCACCAGATATGTGTCATCGTCATCATAAATGACAACTTTTTCGGGCTGCGCCACCTGACCATCCACCAGGTTATCGGTGATATCCAATAGCCCCCGGACAAAGGTTTTATAACAACGCACACCTTCTTCAAGAATTTCTTCCCTGGTGCCATCCACTGGCAAGCGTTTGGGCACAAACCCACCTTTGGCACCCACAGGCACAATCACAGAGTTTTTCACCTGCTGGGCTTTCACCAACCCAAGGATTTCGGTTCTGAAATCTTCCACCCGATCTGACCAGCGAAGTCCACCTCGGGCAACTTTCCCACCCCGTAGATGAACGCCTTCTACCAGAGGGGAATACACAAAAATCTCATACAACGGGACAGGTTTTGGCATGTCCGGAATCTCCCTGGCTGCCATTTTCAAAGAAATGTAGGGTTTCTGATCTCCGGACGAATCAACCTGATAAAAATTGGTTCTCTGGGTAGCTTTGATCACATGCTGATAACAACGAACCACCTTGTCTTCACTCAGTACGGACACTTGATCCAGTGATTGCAGGACTTTTTGCTGAATCTGCTGCTGCCGCGCCAGCCGCTGCTCAATAGACAACGCAAGGTTGGGATTAAATCGCACTTCAAACAACGCCACCAGCAATCGAGCAATATCGATGTTATTGCACAGCGTTTCGGCAATATAAGACTGACTGAAGCCCACCCCGATTTGCTTAAGATAACGGGCATAAGCACGCAGCATGGACACCTGTCGCCAGTTTAATCCGGCAGACAACACCAGTCGGTTAAAGCGATCGTTCTCCGCTTCTCTGAACCAGATTTTCTCAAAGGCTTCCTGAAAAACGGGGCCTACCTTCTGAAAATCTAACGACACCCGGTTATCAAAACTCAGCAGAAAATCATGAATATATATTTTCGCGCCGGTGCTGGACCGAATCAGATAAGGGTATTCACCAATAACTCTTAACCCAAGGTTTTCGATAATGGGAATTTGATCCGCCAGCGGCAAAGGCTCCACATAGTGATAAAGCTTTAAATGCAGCTGATCCGGCTGATCATTCAGGGAACGATAGAACTCCATGGAAATAGGATTTTCACCGTGCATCAGCTCAAAATGACGCAAGTCCGTCACCGCTGATTGTGGCGTAAACGCTTCCTGATAGGCCGCACTGAAACCATTAGCAAATTGCCCCAGCAGACGATTACCGCGCACTTCACCAAACGCTTCTAAAGAAGCGTCTCTGAGGTCATCATTCCAGGAAGCTGCCGCCATAATCACTTCCCGGGTGATAATATCCAGGCTGTAATCAATGCGACTTTTTAACTTAAAGACAAAGTGAACCCGGGCAAGGATGGATTCTGAGAAATAGGTTGTAAACTCACTGTCCTCAGCTTCAAGGCGTTCACACAGAATCCCCTCGATCCGTTTGCGAAAGCTGGTGCTGTAAATGTCTCTGGGTACAAAAACCAGTGCTGAGCAAAATGGACCATAAGGGTCCTGACGAATAAATACCTTTATCTGCTTGCGTTCCTGAATGCGCAAAATGGATAAGGCGGTTTCGTACAATTCGTCCTGCGTCGTCTGAAACAATTCATCCCGAGGGTAGATATCCAGAATTTGCACCAGATCTTTCCCGTGATGACTTTGTGGATCCAAACCTGAACGTTGAAGAATGTCATTAAGCTTATTACGAATATGGGGAATTTCATAAGGAGTTTTGCGATACACAGGAGAAGTATAAAGCCCAACAATGCGAGATTCGCCAACAATACGACCCTGCTCATCAAACCGTCTGACAGTAATAAAATCAGGATACGCTGGCCGGTGAACACTGGATCGAATGGCCGCTTTGGAAAACGACAGCCTTTCCGTTTGTTCAAAAAAATCATGCTCGATAAACGGCTGAAGCAATAATTGCTTGAATCCACCCTGTTCAGAAGGCCTTAACAACCCCCGAAGATGCTCCGGTGGGCGGATTAGCTTTCGTTGTCCATCTTTATCAACAACGATAAATTCTTCATAACCTAAAAACGTAAAATTGTCGTCCAGCAGCCATTTCAAAAATGCCTGAACTTCGTCTTCTTCCTTCAGCAGGTCACCCGGCAGCGACTTCATTTTCCCCACCTGCCCTGCCAGCTGTTTAACCCTATTGGTCATGTCCTGAAAGTCGTCCACCACACGACTGACATCAGACAACACCGCCTGCAGCTGCGCTGCCAGACCATCCAGTTCCTCCTGATCTTCGCAGCGGTCAATTTCCAGATAGAGCATTGCTTCCCGGCTGACAAACTCGCCTTCTTCCCGCTCATCGGAGAACACCATCATGCAATCTTCTGATCGGCGTGAATACAACACACCGTTGCGCAGCAGGTGAATGGTGGTACCGACTTCATTCAGTTTCATGCGCACAGAGTCCACGACAAACGGCATATCCCGATGCAAAATGCGAACAACCGTGTGGGTCGAGTGCCAGCCATGGTGATTGTATTCAGGGTTGATTACTTCAATCCGAGGTGCTGCCGGGTCATGATAGGAAATAAAGTTCCAGAATGAGCGGGTTGAACCGAGCGTATCCTGCCAATTGCCAGAGGTGAGATCCTGATGGGTATCCAGAGCATAATACCGGTAAGCAAAGTCTCGAAAATGATCTATTTCCTCCACCGGCAGATGAGGGGAAATGTCGCCTATCAGCTTATCCAGTGTTTCCTCGCGCTCAAGATGTGTTAACTGCCCCATTCCCGGCTTCTCCATGAATAGTTGGAATCTATTCAGATAGGAATCGGCGTTATGTACTCTATATTGAAATCTTCTTTTGCATAAAGCCTAAAGCCTAAAGCTCTCGTTATCCATTACCGGTGACTACCTACGCCCAGCAATTCCCGCTGACAGCTTATTAATGCTCAAATTAATTGGTAATTCAAACCGCCATTTATTCAGGACGAACGAAGTCACGCTGACTAATGAGCAACAATATCCGCAAGTTCTAAACACAGGTTAAACAGGACTATCTTGAGTGCCACTATGTGGTATCAACAACCAAATGTTTCAAACTAACACT
>NZ_LUTV01000017.1:0-2593 GCF_001646945.1 Endozoicomonas ascidiicola | reverse complement strand
AAGTAAGGGCCGATGGGAACAGCTTTGGACGAACATCCTCTCTGGCAAGCAGAAAGTGGACTTATGAGTCAGTTATCAGACTGAGAGAGCACCCAATGCTTCTGATGATAAAAAAAGAGCTCAAGATGTGAATGAGGGGATGGTGCCAACCGGCGAGCTTATCAAAAGAAATAATGAAAACTTTCGTGCATCAAATACGTCTGTCGCTGTAAAGGTAGGTAAGAACCCCTGAGTTTAAATGAACAGGTAATCATTTACTGACGTCTAATATGCGCATTTTATGATGCGCTTCTCACACAGAAAAACACGGCATGAATGGCTTATAACAAAAAGTTTCACAAAGTGCTCAAACTCAACTGTGGTGCGGTTTGGCGGGTTTTTTGTAGCCTTTGACACAGGGATTTCCGATGGTATAGTGGCGCCTCCCGCAATGATGCTTCAATAATTCGCAGGATGTTTTTACTGCACTGCGATGCTTGCTGATGCGCCTTAGGCTTCTATCAGTCTGCAGTGCGGCAAAAACGATGTTTTACTATCTGGCTCCGTAAAACGCCGGATGGTTTTTATTCTGCCCTGTCGCGAGTAAGCGGGTAACCTGAAGTGACTGTTAAGCGTAATGGATCGGTAACCAATAGACCGGTGAAAATACTGCTACGCTGTCTTATGCATCACTTCACGCTTCTTTGTGTTTACGAGAAGCGCTTACGAATTGAAATTTCCGAATTCTCACCCGGAGTGTCCCCATGACCGCTATCAAAGAAATCAAGGCTCGTGAAGTCCTCGATTCCCGTGGTAATCCCACTGTTGAAGCTGATGTCATTCTTGAGTCTGGTGCCTTTGGTACTGCCTGTGCTCCCAGCGGTGCATCCACTGGTTCCCGTGAAGCCCTCGAACTGCGTGACGGTGATAAGTCCCGCTACCTGGGCAAAGGCGTTCTGAAAGCTGTTGGTAACATTAACGGTCCTATCCGTGATTTGCTGCTGGGCTTCGATGCGAACGATCAGCGTGGTCTGGATCAGAAGATGATCGATCTGGACGGCACTGACAACAAAGCCAAGCTGGGCGCTAACGCCATTCTGGCGGTTTCTCTGGCAACTGCCAAAGCCGCTGCTGCTGATAAAGGCATGCCTCTGTACGCTCACATCGCTGAGCTGAACGGCACTGCTGGTCAGTTCACCATGCCGGTTCCGATGATGAACATCATCAACGGTGGTGAGCACGCTGACAACAACGTCGACATTCAGGAATTCATGATTCAGCCAGTGGGCGCGCCTAACTTCGCTGAAGCGCTGCGCATGGGTGCTGAAGTATTCCACGCTCTGAAGAAAGTGCTGTCTGACAAGGGCCTGAACACGGCAGTTGGCGACGAAGGTGGTTTTGCACCAAACCTGGCGTCCAATGCTGACGCTCTGGCTGTTATAAAAGAAGCGGTGGCTGCGGCGGGTTACACTCTGGGCAAAGACATCACTCTGGCGATGGATTGTGCGGCTTCCGAGTTCTGCGAAGATGGCCAGTACAACCTGAAAGGCGAAGGCAAAGTCTTCACCTCCAACGAGTTCTCTGATTATCTGGCCAAGCTGACTGAAGAGTTCCCAATCATCTCTATCGAAGATGGCTTGGACGAGTCTGACTGGGACGGTTTTGCCTACCAGACCAAGATTCTGGGTGACAAAATCCAGATCGTAGGCGACGACCTGTTCGTCACTAACACCAAGATCCTGAAAGAAGGTATCGATAAAGGCATCGCTAACTCTATCCTGATCAAATTCAACCAGATCGGTTCCCTGACCGAAACGCTGGAAGCGATCAAGATGGCGAAAGACGCGGGTTACACCGCAGTAATCTCTCACCGTTCCGGTGAAACGGAAGATGCAACTATCGCTGACCTGGCGGTGGGTACTTGTGCTGGCCAGATCAAGACCGGTTCTCTGTGCCGCTCTGACCGTGTTGCCAAGTACAACCAGTTGATCCGTATTGAAGAGCAGCTGGCAGGCAAAGCGCCTTATCGTGGTATTGCTGAATTCAAGCGTGCTTGATAATAAATTGGCAGGTTAAAAGATAAGGGAGGCATTTAGCCTCCCTTGTTGTTTGGGTATAAGGCATATCCCAAAGGCTGTTTAAAGCCGGGTAATCATCGCTGTCAGGTTGTCATGTGAATAGAACTCAAGTGCCCGATCAACCAGTTTCGTGGCAGTCACCGCCAGAGAGTTACCAGTGTTTAAATCATTTCTGACGGCGTGTCCGATAGAATCGCTAGTGTAGTGCGCCGTTCTTTTTGCTGCTTAAGCGGCAATTAGCTCGAACTACCTTCTCCAGTATGTCATTGGGTGCTCTCTCTGAATAATTGAAACAAAAGAACTTCAATTGTACGACTATTATAAGAGACCGCTTTCCATAATAGACTCCGCCATGCCTGCTTCAATTGTGTCCAGCAATCGTGAAAAAATCGTTCTACAGATAGAGATCCCTATCGAAGCAGGCAATATGCTTGATCTTGAAAATAGTCTGCAAAAAACACTTAACGATGCTGGACAACTAGTGTAGTGAGCTGCATTTAATACAACATAAATAATCTCGCTGTGCCATTATAGGT
>NZ_LUTV01000016.1 GCF_001646945.1 Endozoicomonas ascidiicola | reverse complement strand
TAATCATGCGGGTACGACGGAGGATTGAAACAGTTATTGGCCAGCTGGCAGAACAATTTGAAATCGAAAGGTGCCGTTGTCGAGACAGGTGGCATATGACTTCGCGTATAGCCAGGAAGCTTTTGGCACACAATATGGGTTCATATCTGAATATCAGTGCAGGGAAAGCACCGATTCAGTTTGAAAGCCTGATTGCTGCTGCTTAAAAATCAGTGAAACTCCACTTTGGTACAGCTTTTAAAGTTTTAGTTGGACTTACTTCCATGCAAAGTTAAAAATCTGCAAGTCGAACATCGCGTATGAATAGTTAAATCTATAGTAATTCAAGGGATTATTGGAGTGTTCATGAAGCGCATTTAATTAAGATCTCAAGATATAAGGTCTAACTCTATGATTTTAATCATTTTTACTCACTCACACACCCACGAAGTTCATTTTTGGTAATCATAAATTAAATTAATAATGTTCTTATCCCAACCTTATTAATATGAGATATATAAAGCTGAATTTGATTAATTGAGAATAAATCTCATTTGCGGGTTTTGATTTTATGACTATTCTAAAAACGTTTAATAAAAACTGAATTGGACTATCAATATGAATTTTGCCGCAAAGGGGTTTGCCCTCTTTATTACTTTATTACTGGTATTTATTGGGAGTAGTGCTTCGGCTGATCCTGAGGGTATCATCACTATTAGTTATCTTGGAGACTCTGATGCTAAAGGTTCTTTGAGTACTGATTGCGTTAAAGGTGCAGAGTCTTGCCATGTAAACTATACACCATCTGCTCAAACGTTGACTGAGCACAGTAACCCATTAGTTGGGACTCTTCAGTTTAATGCCCTGTTTTATCAAAAGCCGGATGTTGCCGGTGATTATGGCTCCATCACTGTGAAGCAAGGAAGTAAATCCATTACAGCACCGATTCATATCGATTTTGATGCCGTCAATCTTGGCGACAAAGACTCTCCTCAAGCCAGGGCTATGATTTCCTTCTTCCACCCTGCTTTGATTTCAGACGCTCTAAAAGAGATAAACGGTGAAAAGGATCTCAATGATTATGTGATCGGTGAAAAAAAACTGTCCCAAACTATGCATTTATTCAAGCCTGAGAGCCACGATCTTTCAACTCAGGATGCGAATCTTCTTAACTCAGTGATCTCAGAAGATTTTCTTACATTTAATATTGGTGATAGCTATTCCATGATCATGACATTTGATGATCAAAACCTGCCAAGCTCCATTTATGTAGTTGATCGCTGGCGTTTATTCCGGCACTCCCTGGTCAAAACCGTTATTGGTTATGGGGATTTGGTTGGGCTCGTTTTACACGGTGTTGAATTTGTCCGCTATGGTTCATCATTAATGGGTTTTGAAACTGAGGGTCACTCCCATGGCCCTGCAGTTAGCTCTGGGATAAAGAAAGTGATTTTAGAACTCATAGGTTCTGGGTTCCATGTTGCTGAGATTGTTGATCATACCCATGGTGTTGGTGAGTTTATTTATGGAGGTCAAAAACATTACCATGATCATGATCATGACCATGGAATTGGGGAGCATGTTTTTGGTGTTCTTCATTTAGGTCATACTGTTTATGAAACAGTTACTATGTGGTCCATCGTGCATGGTATTCAACTAGGGTTAACCGTGGCCAGCTTTGGCTATCATCATATTCCGGCTCGTGTCTATGAATACTCCTTGATAGAAGCGCTGCAGACTACCGCGACAAAACAGGCCGCTAATCGAAGAAACAACAGCTGACCTCCCTTCCCTCAACTCATTGAAATAACGATACTTTACCAGTGTCGTTATTTTGATTTTCCAGCAACGCCATAAATTGGTCGATTTTATGGGAATATGTTGCGAAAATGCCTCACATTGAAACGAATGTACATGGTTAGCTATTTTTAGCCTGGATATGCAGTTTTATTCGGACTGAAGCTTTTGTTTTAGACAGCTGATGTAAAGGTGCAGCCTAATTTCAGGCAGTGATGCCATCAGAATAATAAAGTGAGTGGAATGCAGAAATTTGCCAAGTTGAGCGGTTCATGGCTGGCCGCAGGGGGTGTTTCAGTCGTCATCGCTGTGTACTTACTGACAGCAGATGTCGTTGATATTAACGACAGTGATCGATCCCCTCCCCCTTCGGCTTTGGAAAACCAAAATTACGCATTACCCACCGTTGAAGCGACGCGTTTTGACCAAACACTGATTAAACGAACCTTGACGCTTTATGGTCGCACGGAAACAGACCGTACGGTCACAGTGAGCTCTGAACTGGCAGCACGCGTGGTTCAAGTGTCTGGAAAACGGGGCGAACTGATTACGGTTGGGCAGGAAATTCTTAAACTCAATGAAGGCAGTTTAAAAGCTCAGCTGGCATCCGCAAAAGCCAGGGTCAAACAAGTTCAGCAGGATTATGATTCAGTCATCTCTCTGCAGAAGAAAAAGCTGATCGCGGATAATCAGGTGGCCGATCTGGAGGCTTCTCTGGCTGAAGCTATTTCGAATAAAGAGCAACTGAGAATACATTGGGAAAACACGAAAGTGGTCGCTCCGATTTCTGGAGTGCTCAACCAGCGCTATGTTGAAGTGGGCGATTTTATTGATACGGGTAAGCCGGTGGCCGAGATTCTGGATCTGGATCCTCTGGTGATCAGTGTGGATGTACCCCAAGCCTCTATTGCTCAATTTCAGGCCGGCGAGTCCGCGTCGGTTCGCTTTGCCGATGGTCAGTCACGACAGGCCTACATTCGCTTTATCAGTCGTCAGGCAAACAGTTCTACCCGAACCTTCGAAGTTGAATTAACCGTTGAAAACCCTGCCATGGATATTCCAGCCGGCTTGAGTGTTGAAGCCGATCTTTTTATGGATGAAGTGCTTGCTCTGGAAATCAGCCCTGCCTGGTTGGCACTGGATGAAGACGGCAACCCAGGGGTGAAATGGGTAAACGATAAGGATCTTGTGCAATTCACGCCCATCGATCTGGTGAAGTCAGAAAGTAATCGTCTATGGATTACCGGCATTCCCCGACATGCAAAAGTCATCACCCGTGGCCAGGGATTTGTCCGGGCCGGTGATCAGGTCTCGGTGATTAATCCGGGTTTATCACTGGTTGCCGGGGAGTAATGCATTGTGCGTGATCTGATAACGGCTTCATTATCACGAACCCGAAGTGTCATGATGTTACTGGCACTGATTCTGCTCACCGGGTTTGCCAGCTATATGACCATTCCCCGGGAGTCCAGCCCCGACATCACCATTCCGGTCATTTATGTGTCTGTTCATTTTGAGGGCATTTCCCCTGAGGATGCTGAGCGTCTTCTCGTCCTTCCCCTGGAAAAAGAGCTTCGCGCCATTGAAGGCTTAAAGGAAATGAGCGCCACGGCATCTCAATCCCATGCGTCGGTAGTGCTGGAGTTTATTGCCGGTATGGACACAGATGAAGTACTGGCGGACGTCAGGGACAAAGTAAATCTGGCGAAAAGTAAGTTACCCAAAGATACGGATGAGCCAGAAATTCATCAAATTACGTTTGCCAGTATGGCGCCTGTCATTACCGCTGTGTTATCTGGAAATCTTCCTGAACGAGCTTTGGTCAAAATGGCCCGTGAGTTGAAAGATGTGCTGGAATCCAGAAAACAAATACTGGAAGTGGATATCGCCGGCGATCGTGAAGAAGTGGTCGATGTTATCATTGACCCGCTGAAGCTGGAAAGCTACGGCCTGATTCCCAGTGATGTAATCAACCTTGTGGCTCAAAATAATCAGCTGGTTGCAGCGGGTAATGTTGATAATGGCAAAGGTCGATTTTCCGTAAAAGTACCCGCGGTGTATAAGACACCGGCAGACATTCTTTCCCAGCCCGTAAAAGCCGACGGTGATCGTGTTATTACTTTTGCAGATATTGCAACCGTATTGAGCACCTTCAAAGAAGGTGGCGGTTATGCCCGGATGAACGGGCAGAACAGCGTCGCCCTGGAAATCAAAAAACGGCCGGGTGAAAATATTATCGAAACCGTTGCCCTGGCCAAAGCCATTATTGCTGAAGGTCAAAAGCTGGCTCCTGATACGTTAATAGTGGATTACGTTGGCGATCAGTCCACAGATATTGTGACCATGGTTAACGATCTGCAAAACAGCGTGCTTTCTGCCATTATTTTTGTGGTAACAGTGATCATCGGGGCGTTGGGCTTTCGTAGCGCAGTGCTGGCAGCAGTTGCTATTCCGGGATCATTTCTTGCAGGCATTTTGATAATTGCCATGATGGGTTTAACCATCAACATGATCGTCCTTTTCTCCTTAATGATGGCCGTGGGCATGTTGGTTGATGGTGCCGTGGTGGTTACTGAATTTGCCGATCGGAAAATGACGGAAGGTGTGCCAAGGCGGCAAGCTTATCGTGATGCATCCATTAGAATGTCATGGCCGATTATTGCCTCCACGGCAACGACACTGGCAGCCTTTTTCCCGCTGATGTTTTGGCCAGGTATTATGGGCGAGATGATGAAGTATCTTCCTCTGACTCTGATCGCCACCCTCGCCTCTTCTCTGGTGATGGCGCTGATATTTATTCCAACCATCGGTGCTGTCTTTGGCAAGCCCAGAAAGATCAGTGATAAAGAGCAGCAAGCCATTGTTGCTGCAGAATCTGGCAACCTGTTGGATATTCCGGGATTGACGGGTTTTTATATACGATCACTGTCTAAAGCTATTCAGCATCCTCTGAAAATTCTGGCTGCCGGGCTGGCTTCGGTGTTTATTATTTATGTTGCTTTTATTCAGTTCGGTAAAGGTTCCGAGTTTTTCCCGGATGTGGATACGGATGGGATTATTGTTAAGGTCAAGGTTAACTCCAGTAATCTGTCTATCAATGAAAAAGACGATATTCTGCAACGAGTGGAAGCGATCATTCTCAGAGAACCCGAACTGGAAACATTGTATGCCCGTACCGGAGATAACCAGGAAGTCGGCACGCTCCGTTTGAATATGGTGGACTGGAAATACCGCAGAAAGGCTGCTGAGATCACTGAAGATCTTAAAGTGAAACTGTCGCATTTTGCCGGTCTTGATATATCCATTGAACGACAGAAGGATGGCCCACCTCAGGGTAAACCACTGGAACTGGTGGTAACTGCCAGCAGCCTTGAAGTGCTTCACGACAGTGTCCGAAAAGTTAGGCAACTACTGTCAGGTACTGATGGCTTTATCAATGTAGAAGACGATGGCCCTACTCCTGGTTATGAATGGCGAATTGATGTTAACCGGGCAAATGCCGCTCGTTATGGCGCAGATGTCAGCAGTGCCGGTGGTTTGATCAGAATGGTTACTTCCGGATTAACCGTGGGCAGCTATCGTCCGGATGACAGTAGTGATGAAGTCGACATCCGTATCCGTTTCCCGGAAACCGATCGCCATCTGGAAAGCATCGATCAACTTAGACTGATGACTCAGGCGGGTTTGGTACCGATTAATAATTTTATGACCCGGGAGATTGTTCCAAAGGTTGATAGCATCAAACATCAGAATGGCAAACGGTCCATCAGCATTACCGCAAATCTATCTGAAGGGCTGTTGCTCAATGACCTGTTACCGGTCTTGAAGAGTCAACTGGAAGAGCTTGATCTTCCCCGGGATGTTCGCTTCCAGTTCAAAGGCCAGAATGAAGAGCAGGAAGAAAGTGGTCAGTTTCTGGTAAAGGCTTTTACTGTTGCCCTGTTCGTTATGGCCATGATTCTGGTGACACAGTTCAATAGTTTCTATCAAGCGTCATTGATTATGTCAGCGGTTATTTTGTCCACTGGTGGCGTTTTTCTTGGCTTGCTGTTGGCAGGAAAGCCTTTCGGTATTGTGATGTGTGGTGTTGGTGTCATTTCCCTTGCAGGTATCGTTGTGAACAACAATATCGTCTTGATTGATACCTATAACGTGCTTCGAGGCAGAGGTATGAAGGCGGAAGAAGCCATTCTCAGAACCGGAGCTCAGCGTTTACGCCCTGTGATGTTGACGACCGTCACCACCATTCTTGGATTGATGCCCATGGTGTTATCCACGAATATTGACCTGTTGAATCATCGCGTGGAAATGGGTGGGCCAACAGCCCAGTGGTGGAACCAGCTATCTACCGCCATTGCCGGTGGTCTTGCCTTTGCCACGGTACTGACGCTGGTATTGACACCTTGCCTTCTGGTGATTGCCGGCAAAAAGCAAGACCGACAACTTCAATCTTAATGGTATAGAGGTTATTTCGAAAAGCCATACGCAGAGCGAGGTTGTCGCAAAACCCTGGTTCCCATGCTTTGCGTGGGAGCCGGAAACCCTGATGTTTGGGGTATGCATTCCCACGCTGGAGCATGGGAACGAGTTGGTTGAGAATTTTTCGACAACCTCAAAGCATAGGAACGAGATGTTTGGAGTTTGCGACACCTTCAGAGCATGGGAACCAGAGCTTTTGCGACAATTTCTTTGTTTAAAGCTGATATTCTCTACAGAATATCTGCATCTTATTACGATTCGAGTAAATACATGACCCTGCGGTTAGCTGATATTGGTGTCAATTTGAGCGATCAGGCCTTCGATGTCGATCGAGATGAAGTGATCTCACGGGCGGTTGAAGCTGGCGTCACCACAATGATTCTTACGGGAACCTCACTGGAGGAATCCCAACAGGTGTTGAACTTAGCCAATCAGTATTCTGAGTACTGCTTTTCAACGGTAGGCATTCACCCACACCATGCTAAATACGTTCAACACTCCACAATGGCAGAACTCAAAAGTTTGCTTATGGAGAATAAAGTGGTGGCTATTGGAGAGACAGGGTTGGATTTCAATCGTGACTTCTCTCCCCGACAGGTTCAGGAAAAGGTATTTGAGCAACATCTTGAGCTGGCCATCGAAACGGGTATGCCTCTATTTTGCCATGAGCGGGATGCGTCTGAACGTTTCGCAGAAATGATTAAAGGCTGTCGAGATCAGATATCCCGCTTGGTTATTCACTGTTTTACCGCAGAGAAAACGGCACTTTATCGCTATCTGGATTTGGATTGTCACATCGGTATTACCGGCTGGATTTGCGATGAACGCAGAGGAACTCACCTTCACCCATTGGTAAAGGATATCCCCTCTGACCGACTGATGATTGAAACTGACGCTCCTTGGTTGCTCCCAAGAACCTTAACCAGAAAACCCAAAAATCGCCGTAATGAACCGGCCTTTTTAATGGAAGTGGTGAAGGAAATTGCAGCTCATACCGGCAAAAAGGAGGCCGTTATCGCCAAGGAAACGTTGGATACGGCCCTATCATTTTTTAATCTTCATCAATAGGTTCGTGTGGGTACGGATCCAGGTGAACAATGACATCCGCATCGGGCAGGTACTCAAGCACTGCCCGCTTGGCCTTTGCACCAAGGTGGTGAGCTTTTTCTAAGGACAGCTCCGCCTCAAGATCCAAGTGCATCTGTATAAAGGCCATTTGACCGGATACCCGGGTACGGACATCGTGTACGCCCAAAACGCCATGAACGGACAGCGCCCTTCTTTCGATTTCTTCCAAATCTTCCGGAGGCAAAGCATGGTCCATAAGCTGCTGTATAGCTTCCCAGGCTAACTTTTTAACACTGAAAAGCATGTATCCGCCAATCAGGAAAGCCAGATAGTTATCCAGCTGATCATATCCCTGACTTGCGCCAAACAGTGCGATGATAACTGCAAAATTAGTGAGCAGATCCATACGATAGTGAAGCGAGTCGGATTTAATAGCAGCGGAATTAGTCCGTTTGATCACGTACCGCTGAAAAGTAATCAGGAGAATGGTCGCCACCATGGAAAACACCATGACGCCTAGGCCGGCATTTTCATTTTGCAGCGCAATGTCATCACCGGACATTCGGTCAAGGCTGTTCAGTATCAATACAATGGCGGACCCGGCAATAAAAGCAGCCTGAGCCAATACTGCAAGCTGCTCTGCCTTACCATGGCCAAAGTGGTGGTCCTCATCGGCTGGCTGAATGGCAATTCTGATGGCAAACAAGGTGATCAGGGAAGCCAGTACATCCATGGTTGAATCAAGCAGGGTTGCCAGTAGACTCAATGACCCGGTCATAAACCAGGCTGCTAGTTTAGCAATAATCAATAAACTGGCGGTTGCAACAGATGCATAGGTTGCGAGTTTGAGTAAACGGTGATTTTCTTTAGACACGTGCTCACCTGAAGGTATGTCATGATGCGTATCAGTATGGTTCACTTTGTTATCTTTAAATAAAGTCAAAAAATAGCTAATCATGCGATCCTTGCCAATCAACTAAAGATTCTTCTTTATCCTATCCTGAAGTGATCTTATTGAGCCAGTTTTTCAGTTCATTCTCGGAGAATGGCCAACCTAGCTCTTCTTCCTGCCCCTTTATACCAACCACTGGAATACGTATGCCATAGTGTTCTATCAAGTCATTATCTGTACTGATTTCTATTGGCGACCATTTGCAGTCAATGATTTCCAGTATTTTTTGGGCATCTTCGCATAGGTGACAACCGGCTGTGGTATAGAGAAGTAGCTGAGTCATGGTACGTCTTACCTAAAAATGGAGCCTATGATAGCGATATAGTCAGTGTTAGACCAAGAAAGAAAAATTCCAGATATAACCCCTGATATAACCACAGGTTGGAATTTTTGCGTATACTTGCAACGGGCAATTATAAACACAGCTGGCGGTCCCATGGATTTTACATTTTTTAATCAGTTGATGCTGATTCTGGCGTTGTCTGCTATTACCCTCGCTTTTTTCAAGCGTTTTCAGATGCCTGAAAGCCTTGGTTATCTGTTTGTTGGCATTATTCTTGGCCCAACCACTTCTGGTTTGATACAGCAGGATTTTGATATTGCCCTGTTGGCGGAAATCGGCGTGGTTTTCCTATTGTTTACCCTCGGCCTTGAATTCTCCATGAAGACCATCATGGCCATGAAAAAAGAGGTTTTCGGTCTTGGTGGGCTTCAGGTACTGGTCACTGGCGTGGGTATTTTCGGTATTCTGACCTTTTTTAACTTTCCCTTTCTGGCATCACTGATTTGTGCCTCAGCACTGGCTTTGTCTTCAACCGCCATCGTCTCCAAAGAATTAACTCAGAGTAATGAAATACGCTCCCGGCAGGGGCAGTTGGCTATTGGAGTACTATTGTTTCAGGATATTTCTGCCGTCATCTTCCTGATTATGATTCCTGCCCTGATCAATGGCGGCTCGGAATCTATCGCCATTGCTTCATCGCTAGGTTTTGCCTTGTTTGAAGGCATCGTTTTTGTCGTGGTCATGCTGTCTATTGGCAAGTGGATGTTGCCTGCAGTGTTTCATGAAGTCGCCAAGGCCCGCTCCGAAGAATTGTTTGTATTGATGGCTCTGGTCGTTGCACTGATGGCCGCCTGGCTTTCCCATGCCCTCGAGCTGTCAATGGCACTGGGTGGTTTTGTTGCCGGTATGATGATGGGGGAAAGTCATTATAAACATCAGGTTGAAGCGGATATCCGTCCATTCCGGGATGTGTTACTGGGTTTATTCTTCGTGTCTGTCGGACTGATATTAGATACAGCCGTACTTCAAGAGTTTTGGAAAGAGGTTCTTTTAGGCACTATCGCTCTGATCGCCTTTAAGTTTTTAGTGACCTACACTCTGGCACGAACTATGGGCGAAACTAAAAACATATCGCTGCGAGCCAGTCTTTCATTGGCTCAGGGGGGGGAGTTTTGTTTTGCTCTGGTGGCCCTCGCCTCTCAATATGGCGAAAATGGTGGTAATTTGACCTCCGTTGTTCTGGCAGTGACTATTTTATCCATGGTTATTGCGCCGATTCTGATTCGGAAAAGTGATCGAATTGTTAAACTGGTGAAATTCGATAAATCTGAGGATAAAGTAAACCGGGTTAAGGAAGAAGAAGTTCGGAAACAGACTGCGCATATGCACCATCATACGCTGATCTGCGGTTATGGACGGGTTGGTCAGACCATTGCCCGATTCCTCACCAAAGAAGATAAGACGTATGTCGCCATTGATGATGATCCACTTCATGTTCATGAGGCAGGTCTGGCAGGTGAACCTGTTTTTTATGGTGATTGCCGAAAACTGGAGCTTTTACTTGCCGTTGGACTGGAACGAGCCGATCAGGTGGTGATCTGTATTGACCGGCCTGAAAACGCCATTAAGATTGTCACTGCTATTCGGGAAAGTTGTCAGAGCACACCTATTCTGGTGCGAACCCGGGACGATAGTCAGTCTGATGCACTTAAACGCGCCGGTGCAACCGTGGTTATTCCAGAAGTGTTGGAGTCCAGCCTTGTCATCGTTAAACACGCTCTACTCATGTTGGGCTTAAATCCGTTGCATGTCAGGCAGCGCGTTAATGAAGCCAGAACGCAAGGGTATGAAATTTTAAATGGGTTTTACCCGGGTATGAGTGATTACCTTTTAGAAGGTGCTAATCAAACCCACCGTCATGCGGTGACTGTCCATAAAAGCAGTAAAGTTTGTGGACAGACCATTGATTTGTTTGATTTAAAAGGAACTGATGTTTCAATTGTTGAAATACGGCGGGATAATATGATTTTACAACCTCAAAAAGGCATGAAATTGTTTTCTGGAGATATTGTTGTTTTAACAGGAAGTAGTAATGACATTTCTCATATCGAAAAGTACTTCGACTAGCATAAATTGATAGTATAAGATTTTTCTGACGGTACTATCGAGTATGACCTTGTTATCACAAGGCCATACTTTTCTGAATTAAATAGCAAGGGATTGTCTGCTGTATGAGATGGCAATATGGTATTCACAGTTGATTTGTTTTTCCAGCACAGATTTAAACTATATTCATATACCTTGATTTTTTGCCTTTTTAATAGCTTGTTAGGTATTAATGTGGCAAAGGCTGATCACTTTGAATATGAATTAAATGCGATTAGTGAAAATAAGATTAAAATAGGACGAAGTCAGAAAGATAATGCAGTAATAGCAATTAATACCAGCCCGCTTAAAGACGAGGTTCAAGGTAATATTCCCGCAAGAATTGTAGCTGACAATGAACATATCACCTTTGAAAATGATGTTAACTATTTTTTATGGCATGGCAATAAATCTGTAACGGATAAAATCAACAATCATCAGGTTTCTCATAGTCCTTATGTCTATCTTACCTTAGATATTGATGATGATTTAAAGGGTAAAGATATATCTATCATCATCAGGAAAGAAGAAAATCAATCACGATTAGCGACAGTGGCTGCATTTTTTCCACAGCTGATTCCTGTGTTTATAGCCAATGATGTTACTTGGGGGCCAGCACCTACCCTTTTCTATGAGACACTGATGCGCTGGAACTACAAAGTCATTGGTTCTGATGTGTCAAGTTTAGTGAGGAATATTGCAGCAACCAAGGCATTTGATGATAAAACTGAGTTGTTATCAAAATGTACTGCTGACTTTGTTGAAGGTTTTGTCTTGTTTGAAATGGCTAACTACGGAGACAGCACTGGAGAGCAAAGAGGTAAGATCAATACATTTCGTCACTATATGGCAACAGCGCCAATGAAGAAAGTGATGGATTGTATGTCACGGGTTGTTAGTGACGTGGCCATTGATCTTGCAGAAAACCCTGAATCGGATAGTTTTAAATTTCTTTCAAAATTAAATAATAAAAGTATTGAAGGTATCTCTCAAATTGTTGTTGGTTATGGTTTTAATACCATCGCTTTTCAGGCAGGGGATTTATTCGGGAACCTGAAAAGAAATATCGGCCTGACTGACGCTGGCAGCAGCGCCACATTTCAAGACGATATTGACCGCTCTCTTGCAAAGGCTATCCAATATACCCTGCAGGCTGGGTATGAAGATCTGTTTCAGGGTATTTCCGAGGACTATGGTTTAGATGGCCGTATTGGTTATGCAATGGCCGGTGGTGTTGGTCTTATTGAAATGTTTACACGGCTCTACATTTATCAGGGGGTAAGCGATAGTGTAAGAGATAAAAGGCACCAATTTCATTCATTTGCGAAGCGTGCCGAGGCAATGGGCGTTTCATTTAACCGATGGATAGCAATACCAGAGTTTAATGATTTTCAACTTTTAACGTTAGGCGTTGCCCTTCCAGTTGTATCCTATGCTGCTGTATCCTTGTTAAATGGACATGTTTCATCGGGTCTGTTTCATCTTCTCAATAATGCTTATGAAGGTATTACCTTAGGTGCCCTGACTTTTTTAATTTCTCCTGTTCTTCAGAAGCATGGTTCTCAAACAATTAGATATATCCAGAAACCTGTGCTTGACTATGTGGGTGCAGATAACGGAAGTTGGTCTGAATATATTCTGGCGGAAGACATTCACTATAGAGTGGATCTTGTTGTCGAGGATGAATAAACTCTAATGTTTTTATTAATAAATAAACAATAATTCATGGCAACGGATCTGTCATTCTGATGAGGTTTTCAAGAATGAAGGTTTCCTATTTGGTCTATAGTGCCAAGTATGTAGTGTTTGTTTTTCTCTATTTTTTTGAAAGAAGTACGATTGATATTAGGTTACTAATTAAGAGTCTTTTTCTTACGCTGTTTCTATCACTGAGTGGATATTTAATGAGTGATGAAAAGGAGTTGTACGAAGGAGAAATTATTTTTGATGATATCACTATAGATAGCAATCAACAGATTATCTTTGAACTCAAGAAAGATACATTACTCAATCAAAGTGATAATAATTCGGTTACATCTCTGGGCTCAAATTCCAGCAATATTAAAATCAAAGGAAGTATTGATTCGACAGGACAGAACTGGCTAAAAAAAATAGCCTCTCCAAATGATGTTAAAGTAATAACGCCGGATGATGATTATATTCGCTTCAGTTTTGAACCATCACCCAATATGCTGGGCAAAAAACTGCGTGTATTTCTAGAGCGTGAAGACAACTTGTCAAAAGTTGCTGTTGCGGGGGCGTTTGTCCCTCAACTTATTCCGGCTATAGCCATAAGTGCTATCACATGGCAGCCGTATTCTTACACAAGTACATTGATGAAATGGAATCACTTACTGATTGGCAGTGATTTTACAGAGTCAGTTGCCAAATTAATTAATGAACGGATATTTACAGATAGTAGCCCCTTGTTTACGCAATGTGCACAAGGTTTTATTCAGGGACTGACGGCCTATTCTCTGGGGATGTATGGCACTAAATATGGCAGTGAAGACCAAACTTCACCGCTAGAAATGAAGGATGGTATCCGGAGGCAGCACTATACAAGAAGTAATGTGGAAGCGTTTCGTGGCTATATGGGTACAACACCAACCAATAATCTGGTTAGTTGCATCTCCTCCATTGTTGCAGATAACCTGAAAACACTTCATCAGCGAGGTCAGATTCACCGGATATTCGGCAACTGGTCTCAACTGGGTTCTCTGAATGATGAAACTCTGGATGGTGTCGCTAAACTGATGGTTGGATATAGCTTTAACCAGTTTGCTAATCTACCTGGTGGAGCAATTTCACTGATTCATGTTGACTTAGGCATGAAGCAAAATCTGGGCATTTATCAAGACTTCAATGAAGCACTTAAAACCAGTATCCAGTATACACTTCACGATGGTTACATGGAGTTTTTCAACGGACGGGGCTGGAGTGAAGCGTCATCTTATGGGCTTGCATCCGGTATAGGTCTTCTTGAAATAGCCTACAGATTAGGACGTATTTCAAACATGGGCTTGGATAACAAGGCCACAGAAAATTTGCTAGCCATTAATGACGAGCTCCACCATCAGGTGGTATCCATTGGTGAGCGAGCTGAGGCGATTGCTTCTTCGGCATATCAATTTGTACCGATACCGGAAAATGTCAGGGAGTATGCGGTTCCAATTGCAGCAACGGTACTTGGCCCTTTAGCGGCTTATGTATTGATGGATACAATGATTAATTATTATGCTGTTGGCGGTACCAGTATGGCTGTTCAGCAGATTTTCACATCTGCCACAAACGGTCTTGTACTGGGGGCTCTTGCCTATGTATTACTTCCCTACATTCAGAAGCAAGCCGCCTATTACACACAAAAAGCAGCGGATCAGTTCATGGAATGGAGTCAGGCGGATAAAGAGGGCTGGGTAGGCTATTTCGCCGCCAGAAACACTTACTATAAAATAAGCTTCCTGATTATAAAGTAAGCTTTTGGCACTGGTAGATTATACCAGTGCCGTCTCTCTCATCTCTTGTTGCCGCACATTCTATATCTATTTCTGTTCAATCTTGCTTCTATGGGAGTAATCATCTTAAGATTCGAAGACAATAGTTCTGGAGATAGGCAATGTCCGATAGCAAAGGTACCGGAGTTAGGTCAGTGATCTTAAGCGCCCTATCTGCAGCGTTCGGTGTTCAGAAGCAATCGAATCTGGAAAGGGATTTCAAAAAAGGTAAACCAGCGCACTTCATTATCGCTGGATTAGTGGGTACTTTTCTTTTTGTTATTATTTTAATGGTGATCGTACGAATGGTACTGAGCTCAGCGTAAGCCGATGTTACTGGGTGCTGACCCAATACACAGCAGTCACCACAACTAACATAATTAACGCGACTGCAGCAATTGCATCAACGGAACTGTCTTTCATCACTTTTCTCCTAGGGTTAATGCGCAGGGGTAACTGTAGCAAGTTGACCTGCTTTTGGTCATCCCTGTTCACCAACAATTTCGCGTATATTCTTTTTTCGTCTATTTTTATTTGAAAACAGTAGTTTTACGTATAAACAAAAGCCAGTATCCTCTGTGCTGTATCATGACAAGGCCTCAGAAATACGACACATGTCAGGTCGTGCTGTATTCCTGAAGCTGCCTGGTCACATCAGAAAAGCAACAGACGAACAGTCCATGTATAAATACGATGATTATGACCAGCGAATCGTCGCTGATAGAGTTCGACAGTTCCATGATCAGACTCAGCGATTCCTGGATGGCAAGCTGTCAGAAGATGAGTTTCTTCCCCTCCGGCTACAAAACGGCCTTTATGTGCAGCGTTTTGCACCGATGCTTCGCATTGCTATCCCTTATGGCATGGTGAATAGTGAGCAGCTGAGAAAATTGTCGGATATTTCCCGACGTTACGACAAAGGATATGTGCATTTTACCACCCGACAGAACCTTCAGCTCAACTGGCCAAGTCTGGAAGAGGTTCCAAATATTTTAGAGGAGCTTGCCTCGGTTCAAATGCATGCCATCCAAACCAGCGGCAATTGCATTAGAAACACCACCACAGACCAGTTTGCTGGTGTTGCTCATGATGAGATCGTAGATCCGCGTCCGTGGTGTGAAATTATAAGACAATGGTCGACATTACATCCTGAATTCGCTTTTCTGCCCAGAAAGTTCAAAATTGCCGTCAGCGGCAGCGTTGAGGATCGTGCAGCTACCAATGTGCATGATATCGGCATCCACGCTCATTTGAATGATAATGGTGCAGTACGCTTTAAAATTCTGGCGGGTGGCGGTTTGGGCAGAACGCCGATGATTGGTTCTGTCATTAAAGAATCATTAGAGCCAGAGCATTTACTGAGTTATCTGGATGCCGTGTTGCGCGTCTACAACCAATACGGTCGTCGAGACAATAAATATAAAGCCAGAATCAAAATTCTGGTCAAAGCGTTAACACCGCAAGTGTTTGCTGAAAAGGTTGAGCAAGAATGGTTGGCTATTAAAGATTCCAATGCTCATCTGCCAGAACAGGAAATCAGCAGAGTTGCTTCGTTCTTCACAGAGCCAGCCTATCAATCACTGGCGTCTGTTGACTTGAATGATCTTGCTCTGTCGGCAAGCGTTCCTTTCCAGCTCTGGCTGAAACGTAATGTCCACGTGCATAAAAAGCCTGGTTACAGTGCAGTAACCCTGACACTAAAAGCGACGGCGGATGCGCCCGGTGATGCCAGTGCAGAGCAGTTGGACGCCATTGCAGGCCTAGCTGATAAGTACAGCTTTGGTGAGCTTAGGGTTAGCCACGAACAAAATTTAATTTTTGCGGACGTCCAACAAAACCAGCTGTATGAGCTCTGGCAACAGTTAGAAATTCTTGGCCTGGCAACACCTAACCAAGGTCTTTTAACCGATATGATCTGCTGCCCAGGTGGTGATTTTTGTGCTTTGGCCAATGCTCGCTCCATTCCTCTGGCAGAAGACATTCAACGGCGCTTCGAAAACATCGATTTTCTCCATGACATCGGCGAGTTGGATCTTAATATCTCTGGTTGCATGAACGCCTGTGGTCATCACCATGTTGGGCATATCGGTATTCTGGGCGTCGACCGTAAAGGCGAAGAGTATTATCAGATTCAGGTGGGTGGTGCTTCTGGCTACGACACATCGTTGGGCAAAATACTCGGACCTTCTTTTAAAATGGAAGAAGTGCCTGATGTGGTCAACAAGCTGCTACAGACCTATGTAAAAGAAAGAAGACCGGATGAGCGGTTTATCGATACCTGTCGGCGAATCGGGGTCGAGCCATTTAAGGAGAGTGTTTATGCCGCTGCTTAAGGATGGGACACATACAGAAACTCAGTACAAAGTATTGAGTGCCGAAGAGGCAACCGATGCCCTATCACCTGGAGACTATTTTTTTCCAGTGTCGCATATTGAGCTGGCACTGCAATTTCAGGCGGAAGGCCATGGCAAATCCGGGCTTTGGCTGGACAGTTCCGATGAACCCAAGATCAGTACCGATTTATTGAATCAATTTACTGTGGTTGCTGTCAATTTCCCCAAATTTGTTGATGGCCGCGGCTACAGTATTGCGTTTCTTTTAAGGGAAAGGCTTGGATTCAACGGCGATATCAGAGCCATTGGCGATGTTCTGGTGGATCAGTTGAATTATATGCGTCGATGTGGGTTTAGTAGCTTTGAACTTCGTGAAGATCAGGATGTTGAGGTAGCGGTTCGTGAAATGAATGGTTTTACGAATTTCTATCAAACCTCTGCAGATGAGGCGATACCGGCCTATCGCTTGAGGCACAACCTGTAATAAATGGATAAATCTCTTTTGAAAAAGAGATTTATCACTAATCCATGCACGAACCGCGTTCAGTTGGTTATACTGTATTTTCAAATAAATACATCCAACACAGAGCCTTATATAAATGGAAAGCGGTTCCCTGCTCTTCTCATTCTTTCTTATATTCACCGGAGCTGCGGTTCTGGCCACTGGCGCCCTATTCACCCGTCAGCCTTTATTGGTCGCTTATATTACTTTGGGTGCATTGTTTGGTCCTTTCGGATTAGAAATCGTCAACGATACCGATCTATTAAACGACATTTCCCATGTTGGTATTATCTTTCTACTCTTTCTGCTCGGGCTTGATATGCAGCCCAGCCACCTTGCCCATTTATTGAAAAAAACCGCGACAGTCGGTGTGTTAAGTTCATTTATCTTTGCTCTCACAGGCTATGGTCTTGGCTTGGCATTTGATCTGCCACAGCATGAAGCGCTTGTCGTTGGTGTGACCATGATGTTCTCAAGCACGATTATTGGCATCAAATTATTACCCACCACGGTTCTTCATCATAAACACACCGGCGAGATGATGGTCAGCCTGCTGTTGCTTCAGGATTTATTTGCCATTGTTACGTTATTACTTCTCTATAACTTAGAACCGTCCCACCAATCGGGCTACAGTGATTTGGCGCTGGCATTTGCTGCCCTTCCCCTGATGTTTTTGGCGGCGGTGTTGTTGGTGAAATATCTTCTGTTACCACTGATGGCACGGTTTGATCGATTTCATGAATATCTGTTTTTACTGGCTATTGGTTGGTGCCTCGGATTTGCTGAGCTGGCTCACAGCTTGCACCTTTCTTACGAAATTGGTGCTTTTATTGCCGGCATCAGCCTTGCAACCAGCCCGATTGCTCAATACATCGCGATCAACCTGAAACCACTCCGAGATTTCTTTTTGGTACTCTTCTTCTTCTCAATCGGCGCCAGCTTTAACCTTGATTTAATTGGTATGGTGGTGGTTCCCGCAGTGATTATGACTGCCGTGATTATTACCGTTAAACCGGTTGTCTTTGGTTTCTTATTACGCAGGGTCAGTGAAAAGCAATCAACAGCCTGGGAAGTGGGTTTTCGCCTTGGGCAAACCAGTGAGTTTTCGATTCTTATCGCTGTGTTGGCCAGCAGTCAGCATTTAATCAGCGGAGTGGCTGCTCATATTATTCAGGCAACCGCGATACTTTCACTGATTGTGTCTTCTTACATTGTGGTTTTTCGGTTTGAATCGCCTATTGCACTGTCTGAGCGACTGCGCAGGGATTAATCTTTTTTTGAGATGAATTGGGATAGTGAGGGGGAATGATACCTCCCCCTCATTTCAATCAGGAAAAGAAACCTCGGGTGGTAAAACGCTCCCACCACTTAAGCAGTGTATTGTCCAATGCATGTTCTGCGGCCATGCCCAGCTTGTCAGTAACGCCCTTTTTGATAATGTATTCCACCTGAATAAGGTCTGCTTCATCAACCTTTTGATAGATATATTCATCACTGGTACTGATCTGATCAATCAATTTCATTTCAAGGGCTTTTTGTCCGTACCAGACTTCACCAGTAGACACCTGATCAATATCCACCACACGACGTTCGGCTTTTACAAAGTTTTTGAAAAGTTCATGGGTATCTTCCATGTCCTGGATAAACTTCTCTCTGCCCTTCTGAGTATTCTCACCCAGCATTGTCAACGTTCTTTTGTACTCACCGGCCGTGTGTAATTCTATGTCAATATCGTGTTTCTTCAGCAGACGATTGACGTTTGGCAACTGAGCCATGACGCCGATGGAACCCAACACTGCAAAAGGTGCCGCAACAATATGATTAGCAACACAAGCCATCATATAACCACCGCTAGCGGCTACTTTGTCAACGGTGACTGTGAGTTTGATGCCCTTATCCCGAATACGTTTCAACTGTGATGATGCAAGACCATAGGAGTGCACCATCCCGCCACCACTCTCAAGACGAACGACAATCTCATCCTGTTCCGGGCTGGCAATGGAAAGAACAGCCGTGATTTCTTCTCTCAGAGACTTCACTGCAGAGGCTTTAATGTCACCATTAAAGTCGAGAATAAATACTCTTGGCTTTGTTGGCTCTTCAAACTTATCGCCCTTCGCTTTATTGGCTTTCTTTTCTTCCTTGGCTTTGGTTTTTTTCTCTTTCTCTTCTTTTTTCAGTTGTGCTTTATCCAGTAATGTGTGTTTCAGCTCATCCTTTAAATGATCGTAATGCTCATTCAGACGGTTGATCTCCAGGTGTCCTTTGTGCATTTTTTTGGCTTTCTGTCCAATGGCGGCGATCAGCGCAGCCAGAACGGCAATACCACCAATTAATGTGATGGTTTTCGCCAGAAACAGAATAAAGTCAGCGATGTAGTCCAAAAGTATCTCCTTACAAAACCCGAAAACAGAGCCAGTGGCTATAGAATACCTGATTTCCCTACCACAGTGACTACATATATAAAGTCAATACACCGTAAAATTCAAACGGTCGTATGAATATCATTGACAGCTTGTTTGAATCCCCATAATCTGCAGATTGTTAAACGTTAATTTGTACCATAACAACAAGGAAAATAGATATGAGCTCTGTCGCTGACATCATCAACTCCATGAACACTCGTTTCGACGCCGACGCCGCTTCTGGCATGGATGAAATTTTCCAGTTCGATATCACCGATGGCGATGCTTATCATCTCATCGTCAAAGATGATGCTTTTTCCGTAGTGGAAGGCACTCATGATGATCCAAGCGTTACCCTGATCATGGATGGCGAGACAATGGTCGGCGTGATGTCCGGCGAGATGGACGGCATGCAAGCCTTCATGATGGGTAAATTACGTGCCGAAGGCAACATGATGCTGGCTACTAAATTGAGTGCGCTATTTCCTAACTGAGCATGTAGCATGAATTAAGGTTTCTCAATTTGGCATCCTAAACCGGTTCCGGCCTTCGGAACCGGTTTTTTTTATGGCTAAAATATATAAACATCGTCGTTTTATAGTCATTTCTCAACAAGTGATTGACCGGTCATCCAACAATAAATACCATTCATCACCAATGAGTGTGATACGGTTCACATACTCAATAAGGTATTAACAAAAATAATCAAGTTATGGTTTGCTTATGTCTGTAAAATGGAAGTACAGACAACAGAACACAGGATGTGGTTTCACACTTGTTGAACTGTTGATCACCCTTGCGGTCTTTTCAATTGTCGCCTCTATAGCCTACCCATCGTTTACTCAGTCGATTGCTAATAATCGTGTTCGCAATCAGGCTCAGGAAATTCAGAGCATTCTTTCTTTTGCCCGATCGGAAGCCATCACTCGGGATACCATTGTAACAATTACTCCTGACAATGACTGGGTAGGCAGTAATGGGACTGTCAGTGCTAATGGTGTCACCCTGATGCAGGTTGGGTCATTCACGGACACCAACATAAACTCACCGGAAGACAGCTACCGCTTTGACAACCGCGGTTTATTCTCCGGTGGGGCTATCGCTATTAGTGATGCGAATTCTTCTATCATCGGTACCGTCAATGGCATAACAGTGTCGTTTACTCCCCACTCCCCTTCTGAGGAAGGTTCTACAGAAGAGCCAGCAGAAACTGAGGAGGAATCGCCGTGATGAAAAATACTTCAGGCTTTACCATGATTGAAGTGCTGGTGGCGATGATGATTGTGTCTGTTGGGCTACTGGGCATTGCCGGCTTAGTGCTGGAGTCCCGTAAGAATATTATCGAAGTGCAGCAACGTTCCATTGCGATAAACCTTGCTGATGACCTTCTGGCTCGCATGGCAGCGAATGTTGATGGGCTTGGCAGTTACACCGCCAACCTGAATGCAGTTCCAGCTCAGCCTGGCACGGTCTGTCATCAAGCGGGATCTAACTGTACGGCACAGCAAACGGCTGCTTTTGATCTCTGGCAATGGGGAACCTCTGTGTTTGCTGGTGCCATTCAACGGGAAGACGCTACCAGCACGGGCGGCCTTATTTCTCCCAGAGCCTGTATCAATATTAATAATAGTGATGTGACGCTGACGCTGGTGTGGCGTGGTCGTTTTCCTCGTCCAGACAGTCGTCCACCGGATGCACTGGTTCCCGCAGAACCGGGCAATTGTGGAACCGGCATCGCCAGTTACCGCTCAATTGCGGATAACGATCTCAGACGTGTCATGGTGATGAACACGACCATTAACTAATAACAAAAAGTGATCATCAAACATGGATAGTTGTTTATTGAAGAACTCTCATCGTATGAGTGGTTTTACCATCATTGAATTGATGGTTGCCATGGTGCTGTCTCTTTTCTTATTGGCGGGCGTGGCTACCTTGTATCTCAACACCTTTATCGCTCAGCGTGAAAGCAGTGACATGGTGTTATTGAATAATAACGCCAGGTCAGCCCTGGCCATTGCCAGTGGTGATTTAAAGTCTGCCGGTTTTGCTAACGGCGTTGCTGCGGGGAGTATCCGCTCTGCAGGCTATACGGTGACAGATGATTGCTCTGGTTTGGCTTCTGCAACCCTGCCCTTTCCTGCGTTTTTAGCCGGACGTGGGGGCAATAATATTTTGGATTGCGCTGTCGGTCAGGCCGGGAATTATACGGCAGCCGATGGTAAACCGTCGGATTGGTTTTTATTTAAAGGTACGGCAGGTTCATTGACGACGGCACTGGCCGCCACTGGCAACTATCTGGTTGCCAACAGTCAGGAAGGTCGAGTTTTTCGAGGAACCAATGTTCCGGATCTATCCCCGGACCAGGAAATCAGAGAATACCAGTTCAGCCTGTTTTATCTGGCCAACAATGAGCTGAGATTACTACGGCTGGATAATGATGCTTTGGTAGATACGACACTGGCTAGCAATATTGAAGCCATGAGGATTGAGCTGGGTATCAATGAAAACGGAGATGGCCAGGTCAATCGGCATCAAAGTGTGCCAGCAAACACAAGTAACTGGAGCGCCGGCCAGTGGAATCAGGTGCAAAGCGTTAAAATTCATCTATTGGCAAGAAGTCCGGAAACGAATAATTACACGGACAATCGAACCTATACCATGGGTGATATCACCGTAAAAGGCGGTGGTGATAATCGTCATCGCCATTTAGTCAGTACGACAGTGTTTCTATATAACCATGCGTATCAATAATCAGGATGATTAAGATGAAGAAAAAACAAGGCGGAATGATTCTGCTGGTTTCTCTGCTGTTCTTGATGATGATGACCACCATTGCTGTCACCATGGTCAATCAGAATAGTCGTTCACCGCGGACTGTTGCCAATACAGAAATCAAACTCAATACCTTTAATGACGCTCAGGCGACAGTGAATCAAATATCCGTATCGGGTATGAATACTTTTTTGAAAGGTGTTTGTAACGCGGCCAGAAATCCTTATAACCCCTTACAACCCGCCGCAGGTCTCACTCAGGAACAGCAACAGGCGCACCTTTGTGGAACGGCTAATACGCCACCAAGCCCAAGTATTCGTTATCAATCAACATCAATGACTGCACCACGAACAGAAAATGCCAGTGGAGTCGGGAAATATCAGGTGGAGTATTATCAGATTGAAGGGGCAAGTAATCAGTCGGGTATATCGACGACGCTGGCCATGAATACCTTTAAGGTGATGCTGGGGGATCAGAGTAATGGGGCTTCTTCAGGGCGTAATGTCATGGTCAGTATTCCTACGCACTTAGTACCATCACCTTCGCCGTAAATCAGAATTAATTTAATAATGATAAGAAAAAGATAAGCCTATGATGTGGTCAACATTGAAAACCGGAGTGGCGATTACGCTATCCATGTTAAGTCTTTGGTCAAATTTGACTATTGCTGATGATACTGAAGTATTTACTGCAGCGAATGTTGCCAATACAGAGTCGGCTCAGGTCATGATCATCTTTGATAACTCCGGCAGCATGCGAACAGTTGTACCCAGAGATCCGTACGACGCGTCTATTACCTATCAGGGTGGCTATCCATCTAATGGAACCGGTGAGATAGACGACGATCATGAAGATATTAATAACCTGTTAAGTGATGGTCATCCCTGCCAGACCAGATCCGGTTCAGATGATGTCAGATGCCCAGGCAACTACCTCAACTGGTTTTTTCAACCGGACAGAACAAGAATGGATGTTGCCAAGGAAGCGGTAACCCAGCTCATCACAGATAATCCAAGCTTAGAGTTTGGCCTTGCACTATTTAATTTTAAAAATGGTGGTCACATATTCCAAGGGCTACGGGAAAGAAATAGCGGCGAAACCCAGACATTGCTATCAGCAATAGATGACCTGTCTCCCAGCACATGGACACCGCTGTGTGAAACATACTATGAGGTTTATCGATATTTTACCGGTCAATCTGTTGATTATGGTCTCGAAGCTGGCAGCAGAGATACCTCGCAGGAAAGCGATGGTTTATATACTTCTCCATTGAACAGTTGCCAGAATATCTACGTTATTTACATGACTGATGGTCAGCCAAGTGAGGATGGAGGTCGTGACACCGAAATCGAAACATTAACCGGAAGATCCTGCTCAGAATATGACGGCAATTGCCTGCCAATCCTTGCGGGCTACCTGAGTAATCCCGGTGAATCCGGTCTTGATGGCAATACGTTTACCGGCCCACAAAAGGCATTCACTTACACCATTGGTTTTGATACTGATCAACAGCTGTTAAGAGACACCGCAGATGAAGGCGGTGGTAACTGTTATACAACAGTGGGCACGAATACTGATCCGGAAGCGGGTTGTGTTGCAGTAGACGATATCGCCGGTGCATTTGAGGGTGCACTGGGGGAGATTCTGAAAAGAAACAGTACTTTTGTGTCCCCTTCCGTTGCAGTGAATAGCTTTAAAAAAACCGAGTCACTGGATAATGCCTACTACGCTATGTTTCGTCCAACGGACAACACCCGCTGGCTGGGCAATATCAAAAAACTAAAGATATTTAAAGATAATACCGTAACGCCGGGCTGTGATGAGAATGATAATTTCACCGCCGGCACCGTGGTGGATCGAGGCTGTGATGCCGCAATTGAAACCAACGGAAATCGAATCGCAGAAGGTATTGGCACCTACTGGGGAAACGGCAGCGACGGCCGGCAAGTTGAAAGTGGTGGATTGGGCGCTCAGTTATTGGCCACCGGAGCAAGAGGTACTTTCTATACCAATCTGACATTCAGCGATGAGATCACAGAATTTGAATTTATGGGGCCACTGGATTACATAGAACGCGACAAATTTGGCCTAACCGGTTCAGAACATTACACATCGGACAACCTAATAAACTGGATAAAAGGTTTGGACGACGATGGTAATACCCGTTCCTGGGTACTGGGTGACATTCTGCACTCTCAGCCAGTTACCCTGAATTATGGCGATACAGACGGCGATGGTACGGAATATGACCATGACAATCCAAATATTCGTTTAGCGTTTGGCACCAACTTTGGGCAATTGCACTTTATAGAAGATAAAGGCAATGACGTAGAAGAAAACTGGTCATTTTTTGCAGGAGAAACCTCAGGAAATGTACCAGCCCTTTATCTAGACAGTGACAGCACCGCACATCCTTACGGCATTGATGGCCAGATCAGTATTATTCGCTTGGATTACAATGACGATGGCAATATCAAATACATCGATGGTGACCGCATGGTGTTGTTATTTGGGATGCGCCGCGGTGGTGACAGTTATTACGCCATTGATGTCTCTAATCCCGATGGAACACCGATTCTTCTATGGCGCAAAGACAGCACTGATCCCGGCTTTGCAGAGTTAGGACAAAGCTGGTCCTCACCTGTTCCTATGATTATTCCAGGCTACCGTCGCATAGAAACGGATACCGAATCAGGAGTCACAACCACCTCAATTTTTTATCGGTATGTTGTCGCCTTTGGTGCTGGTTATGATTCTGTTAATGATGACGATCGCAATGGTATTCAGGAAGTAGATACCGATGGAAATAGCCATACGGTGAGAAAACTGTCGCAAAAAGGACGTGGTGTATTTTTTGTGGATGCGGGTAGTGGCGAATTAATTAAATCGTTTATCCCAACGGACAATGTTGATCTACCAAACGCGCTTCATTATGAAGACAGCCGTTTGAAATGGAGTGTTGTCGCCCCCCCTGCCCCAATGGACAGTAATGGTGATGGTCTTACAGACCGAGTGTATTTTGCGGATACCGGTGGCAATGTGTTCAGAATTGATATTGGCACAGCGTACCTTGATGAGGATGAACCTACAGAAGAAAGTAACGTCTGGAGCATGATCAAACTGGCTGAATTGGGAGCAGATGAATTGGATGTTCGCCCAGCGCCAGATAATAGCTCAGATCGTCGATTTATGTATCAACCAGAATTGGTACGCACCATTTACCGAGGTGTTGCTTACGACGCGGTGGTTCTTGGCAGTGGTAATCGAGCAAATCCACAGTCCGGGAGTTCAAGTTCAACCACCAGTCCATCGGATCGCTACTACGTAATCCGGGATAAAAATGTTTTCTATAATCGCTTTGGCACCTGTGAGGGTTGCAGTACGCCACCGGAAGTGATTCAACATGATGACTTTTATGACGCGAGCAGTAATTTAATTCAGGAAGGTACAGGTCAGCAAAGTGCTAGCGCACTGAATATTTTGGATACAAGCTTTGGCTGGTATATAAATTTAACAGTTTCTGGTGAAAAAACGACAACGGTCGGAGATGTGTACAGTGGTTCTCTATTATTCAGCACTTATTCCCCAACCAGTGCACCTGGTGCCAACGCCTGTATGCCGGGCATCGGCAGTAGCCGGTTCTATGTGGTGAATTTACATATCGCTGCAGCCATTCGAGACCTGGACAATGATGGTGACCGACAAGTGGATGATCGAGCTTCTTTACTGTCGGTTATGGGTATGCCCGGTGATGCTGCGATCGTCTCCATGGGTGAAGGACAAAGCCTCTGTGATTTGAACTCTAACTTTTGTGATGTCGATAATCCAATCGGCATTCATCGCAGTGGATGGCTAGAGCTATAAAGGAAAAAACAATGAAAAAGGAGTCTGGTTTTACATTAATCGAGCTGTTAATTACTCTGGTCATTCTGGGTATATTGACGTCCATTGCATTACCTAGCTACCAGCAATACTTGCAAAATGGCAGACGTTCGGAAGGTCAAACCGCCCTGCTTGATATTGCTGGACGACAAGAGCAGTTTTTTCTAGAAAATCACCGCTATGCCAATGATCTATCCGCGCTGGGTATTAACAATCCTTTTGTCACTGAACATGCTTGGTACTCCATCAGTTCTGAGTGTGATGACGCAGGTGATGCGTTTACCTGTGAAGATGGTTACTTGCTGTTGGCTTTACCTCAGAATGCACAAGCGGTGGATGGGAATATCGCGATAAATTCGCTGGGCAGTAAATCGGGTAAGTGGTGAATGTATAGAAGATAGTAAGGGACTCTGCTTGAGCCCCTTTTCCAATGGCTACTTTTTTGTAGAATTACGCGATGTTCGACTTTTAAACTGACCTGAAAAAGGCATGACTGACCTACTTTTCTGCTATTAAAAACAGTGGATACAAAGGAGGAAACCAGCCATGCCCGTTGAACAGTTTATCACTACTGTCTTCTGCCTGATCGACGATTTAATCAAAGAACTCGTTCCATTACCTCTGAGAAGCCGCGGTTATCCACCAAAGC
>NZ_LUTV01000015.1:46789-49361 GCF_001646945.1 Endozoicomonas ascidiicola | reverse complement strand
CTAGAACAGTGGGAATGCCCAGTTTTCGTTTGCGTCCATCCGGTTTAGGGATTTCAACCCGCAAAACAGGCTTGGGAGAATAGACGCCTTCTAGCAGTTGCTGTCGTATCTTTGGCCAGTGTTGTTTAAGGAATACTGGAAGATCGTTAACGGTCATACCGTCCACGCCCGGAGCCCCTTTATTGCGTTGAACCTGTTTTAGCGCGCGAATTAGATTATTCCTGTCTAATACCCGCGTCATCAAAGATGAACAAGTGCTGGATTTTGGTTCAATCGAATCTCCCGATTCCGGTTCATCCTCTGACATTTCCAGAGACAACAGCAGTTGTTTAACAGATGCCATCCGAAATCACTTCTCCGATGAGTACTTTCCAAGATTTGTTCAGACCTTCAGTGACGAGATGCCACCTACTATGTCTTCTGCTGACTTCTGCATTGCGATCACAGCAGATTGCTCTACTGTCAGTTGTTCCATCAACACAATGCAGACCTCCCGAGGTAAGACACTTAACTTTCATCACGTAGACGCCCAATTTATAAAACGTACTCCAATTGCAGATGGAAGGCTTAATGGTCACGTGCCCACTGGCCTCGAATACGTCACACCTCATATCGGGTTCCTGTTCGTCGCCCCGTGATTTCGCGTTGGACTTCCTTCAGACCCTGCCTCGCGACAACGCCCTTGCCCTTTCGCTAACCTTCGGCTCTGCGAATACCTGGTAAGAGGACTTTCACCTCTCTAGTTAAGTGCCATGCTCGGCACACACGCCAATTTCAGGGGCGCCGWAGGCGTCCCCTGGAAATTTTTGTTATGCGACGCTAATGTTAATTTTGATGCTCTAGAATACTTGAAGCCTTAGCCTCTAACCACGAATGAATAGGTTCAACATATTGAGACCAAGTGTCTGAGGTAGATAGTATGTCGATAATTTTGGATAAACCTGTGCTTTTATCCCAACCTAATCTGTCGATTATATCATCAATATATTTATGGCTATCATCAGTAACTATAATTTCATTTGCCACATCAATGATTTCATTGAACTCTTCATTATCAGAATGTTCCAAGTCACAAATAAGTGAATGTATATATTTCTCAGGCTTTTCATTTTCTGGCAATATAAATTGTTTAATTCTATCCAACGCCGTAGCTTTTGAAGTTAGGGCATGCTGATCATGCCCTGTAATTACTTTATTCATACGCACTTGCTGTTCTTCATCGCTTCTGAAAACATCACCATCAAGTACAAATAAACTACTCTCACAATTTTCTCCACTTAATAACAAGCCACCAACAGTAGTAAAGCAATTTATGGCTGCACCATATCTTTGTATTGATACATATTTTGCCATTCGTAGCTTGCCAGCAATCTTTTTAACAATAGCAGATGCCAGGTCATCTTCTACAAAGATTTCAAGTGGTCTCGGCTGAACTCCAGTTAATCGATTTATCGCATCGGGTTTAGTTTCGCTAAAGCATAATGATCTATTGTTTTTCGAAATTATATGACGAATGTTAATAATAGCTTCGAGTTCGAGAATACTTTCTCTGTGTGTGGTAAATACAATTTGAATATTTTCTAATGTAGCACGTTCATGTATTACTTTTACAAGCTTTTTCAGTGCCTCATCATGAAGTAATAGATCGAGTTCATCTATTAAAATAAGAGAATATTTATTTGCACGATATACTTTTTCAAGAATTGAGAAAACTTTTTGCTCTCCTGCACTCATGCTTAGCGCTGAATACCTTAGACCGTCTACTTCCACACCAATGAACTGCTTATTTGAAGCAGTATGAATATTATAAGCAGTATATCTTCTGTTAAGTACAAGCGAAGCTTTCTCAAGAATAGTTGTAATAATGCTTTCATTTACTTCCTCTGTAGAATAATTTATTTTAGCTTGCTTTTTCTCCGCTTCGATCATTGGTACACATTGATCAATACCGATGTAATAAACATCTCTTTTTGGCCTATTTGAGTATCTTGGCTTCCAGCGATCGGCTCTCTTTGAGTATTCTCGCACTATACAAGAGTGAACATTTGCTCCTTCTCGATAACTATGAGTAATTTTCATCTCACTACCGTCCCAAAGTGCATCAGTACTGGGTAAGAAAAAATTACTAAACTTGTGATTTTCACCATCATTATTGGGTTCAAAAGCACAAGCTAAGGCATGGAGTATTGTTGATTTTCCGTTGCCATTAGGCCCAAGAATCGCGGTAACCGGAGAGTCATCGAAGCTGATTTCAAGATTCTTTAAGTTCTTTAAATTCGCAACCTCTAGTGTATGGAGTTTTTGCTGAGAAAATGCCATTTAATACTTCATCCGAAAATTGTTCATTATACTGCAATTGGCTCCAGGCGCATAACGCCAAAATGTGCGGCGCCGTAGGCGTCCGGTGCGCAGCACGAACACGATTTTATTGTTAGCTGCGGAAGCCCGTAAAATGGTTAAACCTTGACTGAAACCTGAAGCAAGTACGACTGGCGACAAAGTAAAAACCAGAAGATTTACCACCAGAGATTTTGCACGCCGCTGCAAACCATGCGGACCCAAAATACCGCAA
>NZ_LUTV01000015.1:41526-43669 GCF_001646945.1 Endozoicomonas ascidiicola | reverse complement strand
ACTATGATAATAATGAATATTGTATTGCTATAAAGATTTTTTAAATTGGCTAAATTTGAAATATTTCAATAAATGTCAGATCGAAAGGCTAACGCCAAATTAAGCGGCGCCGCCGCAGGCGGCGTCCGGTGGAGCGAAGCGGAACGAACTTGAATTTATTGTTATGCGCTAATCTGTTGGGTTAAATGTATCTTCAGGATGATACCTTAAAATCGTATATAACTTTGGTTCTCCGTTTATGGTTTGCACATCAATATCAACAAGATATGCTAATGCCTGCCATGGTTTATTAAAACGCGGATCACCTTTAAGAATTGACTCTTTAACTTCATTATTTTCGAAAACTACCTTCACTGCTTTCTTTGATATAAACTCAATCTTAGCTTTATCTCCGGTTGCTGAATTAGTATCAAATTTTGTTTGATACCAAGTCATTACTTTACGTCTATAAACATGATCAATAGGTTCATTCAAAGATTCAATCTCCCTGGAAATTCTGTTTTGCGCTGCAGCAGCTTCCTGAGAATTGATAATTACTTGGTTTATGACATTATTATTTCCTGTTACAACAAGCTGCATCTCTGAACCTGTATCTGCTGCTACTGGCTCCAAAATAGAATTTAACTGTTCGTAGTCTTTTCTATCAATTTCCCTAGGCTTCTCTGATTGTTTACCAAGCAACCAATTATTAATTCCTTCAATATGCTTTACCCATTCACTTAACGGCCCGCCTTCCCAAAGCAGCGGCGCGAGTGGAACAGCATGTGAAATCAACTCGAAAATAACGGACCCCGAGCGAACTTCCTTTATTAATAGCTCAGAACTAATCTGATAATCTTTTGTTGTTTCAGTCTCAACGAATTTCAAATACTGTCCACTAAGAGCAAGAAGTGACAATGTTAGATCAGTTAATTTCAATGGCTTCACATTTGAAATTTTCACTTCCAACTTGTGTTCAGTATCAATTTCCATTTTTTATTCTCATTATTATGTATGATGTTTTGCGCATAACGCCAAAATGTGCGGCGCGCCGCAGGCGCGTCCGGTGGAGCGCAGCGGAACGAACACGATTTTATTGTTAGCTGCGCAAGCCCGTAAAATGGTTAAACTGTGGCGTAAACATGCAGCAAGTACGACTGGCAACAACGTAGAAACCCGAAGATTTACCACCAGAGATTTTGCACGACGCTGAAAACAATGAGGAACCAAAATGCCGCGAACCAGTTTGAGCCAAAAGGTTTGACTACTTGAGGTTTACGGCAATGTAATTTTCTGACCTGGCACAAACCGGAAACTTTGCACGCTACAGAAAACCAGAGAAAACCCCACCAACTGACCGATAGAAAAGATGGAAATGAAACCGATTTATCTGCTGGCGTTGTAAAAGAATACTCGTACGTTAGCTCTTGCCAGCTTTGGAACAACCAACAGCAAACGACGATTTTGACGCTGGCATAAAAGAAGGAATAAACGACAGAACTCTCACGCCAGCTTGCAAAACGAAGATTACCGATTTCTGATGAACTTTTCGATAGAACAGACCAAAAAACTTCCAACGCTGAAAAACTCTCAGTTTTACAACTCTGGTAGAAACACAGCAGCTAACGCCAAAATGTGCGGCGCCGTAGGCGTCCGGTGCGCAGCACGAACACGATTTTATTGTTAGCTGCGTAAGCCCGTAAAATGGTTAAACCGTGACGTAAACCTGAAGCAAGTACGACTGGCGACAAAGTAAAAAACAGAAGATTTACCGCCAGAGACTTTGAACGCTGCTAAAACCAAGCAGAACCAAAATACTTCGAAACAGTTTGAACCAGAAGGTTTGACTACTTGAAGTTTACGACAATGTAATTTTCTAGCCTGGCACAAACCAGAAGCTTTACACGCTGCAGAAAACCAGAAAACCCCCACCAACTGAACGACAGAAAAGATGGAAAGGAAACCGATGTTTATGCTGGCGCAGTAAAAGGAAATTGGCAAGCTGCCGCTTGCCAGCTTGGAAAAAACAAATAGCAAACGACGATTTTGACGCTGGCATAAAAGAAAGAATAAACGACAAAACTCTCACGCCAGCTTGCAAAAAAAAGCCTTCCGATTTCTTCTGAACTTTTCGATAGAACTGGATAAAAAAACTACCAACACT
>NZ_LUTV01000015.1:34685-35797 GCF_001646945.1 Endozoicomonas ascidiicola | reverse complement strand
ACGACAAAACTCTCACGCCAGCTTGCAAAACGAAGACTACCGATTTCTTATGAACTTTTCGATAGAACAGAACAAAAAACTTCCAACGCTGAAAAACTCTCAGCTTTGCAACTCCGGTAGAAACACAGCAGCTAACGCCTCAATAAGGGGCGCCGAAGGCGTCCCTCTTGATTGACTTGTTAGGTGCTAGCTTAGGTTGATACTTGGCTTAAAATGCTGAAGGATAACTAATGCTTCTGATAATAATCTATGGCTTCTTTCGGGATCGAACCAAGTTCCATTGAATTTTGCGCCATGAAATAAGTTATTTCTAATTCTTGATATGTGCCCAAATAGTATTTGTATTGATTTTTCGTTGTTTGAAACTTCTTGCCAAACTATTTTATTAAATTCATCAATACCTTGTTTCATTGGAGGGTTATCTAAAATATATGTAGCAGATGACGAATGATTTCCAAGTTTATCTATATAGTCTGATCCAATACGTTCATTAACGAAACGATCCCAGTCTACAATGATCTTTCCACGGTTATTTTGGAAGTATCCTGCTTCTTTCAGTTTAAATTCGTATGTAGCAAATATCTTAAAAAAATCTAATGCAAGATTGTCTAGTTGTTTTTTCATAATTCATGATTGTTTTCTGAGCAAAATCTACCATTAAGATTTTGCTCAATAAAGATTCAAGTTATGCCGTAAAGTCGAAACTTACACAGCCTCTACCTGCTGCAGCGATTCTTACGAGTTGATCTGTAGTTTTCGATTCTGCATTAATTATCAATATATTTGCTGCCTTGACGGATGCTGCTGCAGCAATGCGTACTAATTGATCAGTAGTTTTGCTATTGCTGTCAATTCTCATACCCCCGCCTGCTGCTGCAATTCGAACAAGTTGATCGGTTGTTTTTTCCATTATTGCTGTATCCTTAAATATACATGATGAGTTGAACTGTTTTTATGAGGCCGAAATGATAAAAAACAAGTGCATAAAAGTGATGTTGTTGATGTTGACTCCTGCACCTAACGCCAAATTCAGCGGCGCAGCGTAGCGGAGTCCGCTGGAATTTTTTGTTAGCTGCGCACGCCCGTAAAATGGTTATACTGTGGCGTGAACT
>NZ_LUTV01000015.1:21798-23937 GCF_001646945.1 Endozoicomonas ascidiicola | reverse complement strand
GGAAAAACAAACAGTAAACGGCGATTTTTACGCTGGCATAAAAGAAGGAATAAACGACCAAACTCTCACGCCAGCTTGCAAAACGAAGCTTACCGATTTCTTCTGAACTTTTCGATAGAACTGGACAAAAAAACTAACAACGCTGAAATACTCTCAGGTTTGCAATTCTGGTAGAAACACAGCAGCTAACGCCAAAATCAGGTGCGCCGTAGGCGTCACCTGGATTTTTTTGTTATATGCGATTACTCGCCTTTAGCTGGTTGTTGTTGACTTTGAGCCTGAGGTACTGATGTTGCAGGTTTTTCGGAGCTTGGTGCGGCTTGCATTCTTGGAACTTGAGCGCTATTTATTGCAAGAGACTCACTTGGCACTCTTTGCATTGTTGGTACAGATGCACTGTCGTTGACTTGCATGGTTACACTGTTAGTTGCTTTTTCAGTTTCACTCATTTGAACAGCTTCCTCAGAATTTAAATTGGTTATTACAAATATTACAGTAAAACCTAACGCAAGAGCAAAGGATAATCCTACGATTCTATTTAGCCACTCATTAAGCTTTGAAAAGTAATTACCCTTTGAAAAGGCTGATGCTTGCGCCTCTATGTAATATTTATGCGCTATCTCTAGTTGAAGATTAAGTGCTGAGTTGCTCACTAAATACGCAATCAAAGATAATATGATTGAGACTAAAAATAAAAACCACGATGCTTGGATTAACCATAAGTTGCCAGCAATTTCAATAGGTACAATTAGCTTTAAAAACGTTAGAGAAATTGCAAGACCTGACGAAGATAAAGTTAAAATTGACTTGTCATAATTCTCAGTATTCGATAACTGTCTCTTATGAACTTCGTCTCTATATGAATCATAAATTTTGCTTGCAGCAAGCTGATCTTCATCAGTTCTAAGTATTTTATCACTACTATTTGTCATTAATGAATTGAACTCTCAATATTTGGTAGCATATAACGCCAAATTCAGCGGCGTAGCGTAGCGGAGTCCGCTGGAATTTATTGTTAGCCAGCACGATAATTATTACCGCTATAAGGTACGACATTTCAGTGTATCTATCGAATTATGAACACAATTGACACCTGACTGTCTGAATAAGAGAAATCTAATAACCGGCAGATAAACCATGCTTTGTAATTCCGTACCGGAAATAAACGGCCACGTCAATGAAATTGTAAAGAAATTATGGAGTACTAAGGTAGTAAGAAGCAGCGGTTTAACTACCTGTGGTAGAACAGTTACCATGCAAAGTGAGCCATTAGATCTTTCAATGGAAAGAAAAGCAGATTGTAACTCTCCAGGCACTCCTGCCAAGAGGAAAGTCTCTATTGTCTTTGCTCAAAAGTATAAAGCACCGTCAGAGTCCATAGAAAAAAGACCAGTCTCAATTAAAAGAAATCATATATGCGAATATTGCAAAAAATCATTTTCTGTGAGGTATAATTTAACCAATCATATAAGAACCCATACTGGCGAGAAGCCCTATCCTTGCCCTGAGATTGGTTGCGGAAAATCATTTTCTGATAAGGGGAATTTAACCAAGCATAGAAGAACCCATAAGACCTGATGAACTTGAAATAGTGCTGGCTAACGCCAAAATGTGCGGCGCGCCGCAGGCGCGTCCGATGGAGCGCAGCGGAACGAACACGATTTTATTGTTAGCTGCGCAAGCCCGTAAAATGGTTAAACTGTGACGTAAACTTGCAGCAAGTACGACTGGCGACAAAGTAAAAACCAGAAGATTTACCACTTGAGATTTTGAATACTGCTGAAAAACAGACTGAACCAAAATACCTCGAAACAGTTTGAACCAGATGCTTTGACTACTTGAAGTTTACGACAATGTTACTTCCTGGCCTGAAAAAAGCCTGAAACTTTGTACGCTACAGAAAACCTGCTCCCTTCCCCATCAGCTCACCGTCCAAAGAGATGGAAAGGAACACGATCTCTGCGCTGGCGCGGAATAAGGAAACTGGCACGCTACCGCCTGCTAGCTTGGGAAATACAAACAGCAAACGACGATCTTGACGCTGGCATAAAAGAAGGAATATACGACAAAACTCTCACGCCAGCTTGCAAAACGAAGACTACCGATTTCTTATGAACTTTTCGATAGAACAGACCAAAA
>NZ_LUTV01000015.1:14751-18048 GCF_001646945.1 Endozoicomonas ascidiicola | reverse complement strand
ACGACTGGCAACAACGTAGAAACCAGAAGATTTACCACCAGAGGTTTTACACGACGCTGCAAACCATGCGGAACCAAAATGCCACAAACCAGTTTGAGCCAAAAGGTTTGACTACTTGAGGTTTACGACAATGTAACTTCCTGGCCTGCAAAAAACCTGAAACTTTGCACGCTGCAGAAAACCTGCACCCTTCCCCACCAACTGATCGACAGAAAAGATGGAATGGAGACTGATCTCTGTGCTGGCGCAGCAAAAGGAAACTGGTACGCTACCGCCTGTCAGCTTGGGAATATCAAACAGCAAACGACGATTTTGACGCTGGCATAAAAGAAGGAATATACGACCAAAATCTATCGCCAGCTTGCAAAACGAAGACTACCGATTTCTTATGAACTTTTAGATGGAACAGAATAAAAAAACTACCAACGCTGAAAAACTCTCAGGTTTGCAACTCTGGTAGAAACACAGCAGCTAACGCCAAATTAAGCGGCGCCGCCACAGGCGGCGTCCGGTGGAGCGCAGCGGAACGAACTTGAATTTATTGTTAGCTGCGGATGAAAACAAAAGAATGATATAAATAAAATTTACTTAGACTTTGGTATTTCTTTGTACCGAGAATAGTCATATTCAATCAATATAGGGTGTAGAAAATAATCGTAACTATCTTTTTCAATTGTACCGTGTATATATTGAACAGAGTGAAGTACATCCGAAGCAGAAAAGTTTTTTTCCCACTCTGGGGTTTTGAATTCTGTAAACTTATAAACGGATAAGAAAATCCTACACTCTGCAAAATCTTCAAAAACAGTTTCAGCGAAAGTATTAAATTGTATCAAAAATAATTTAACTTCTTTCTTATTACTTTTAAGATATGATTCATTTTCAATTTTTAGTAAAGAAAGAATTTTTCGATGCTTTGAAATTTCATCGTGTACTGACTTAACTAGAACATCACAATGTTGTTTCATTGTTTCTATTTCATTGTCACTCAGTCTTTCACATTCACATGCAGCTACACTGATTGATAAAGCCAAAGTAAATGTACAGACAACAGTTAATTTTCCCAAGCTTCACCTCTTTTCAATAATAATAATAATATGAAAATGCTATAGATATTGTTTCAAAATTAATGTCTGAATTGCTGATAGCAGCTAACGCCAAAATGTGCGGCGCGCCGCAGGCGCGTCCGGTGGAGCGCAGCGGAACGAACACGATTTTTTTGTTAGCTGCGTAAGCCCGTANCTGGCCAGCCTGCACAATTGTTTAGAGCCAAAACCTGCCGCGTTGAAAAACTCTCAGGTTTGTAATTCTGGTAGAAACACAGCAGCTAACGCCAATTTCAGGGGCGCCGCAGGCGTCCCCTGGAAATTTTTGTTATGTGTAAATATGCACTGAACTCCATATGCCAAGAATTTTTCTTTTCTGATCTGGCTTATTGAACTCTCTATAAATTTTCTTAAACTCAGCGCTTTCCATTATATTTAAAAAAAGTTTCTTATTGAGAATTTTGGGGCTTATGGGTTCTTCAAAAACCACAATACTTGTTTCTTCTTTAGGGGTTTTCTCGAATCCTAATACTCTTGATGGAGGGTAGACATCTTCACCATGAACCCTTATTAATAAATCACCGACTGTAGCACTTTTAATGAATGTTTCAGTATTTTTATATCGAACACTATTTAGGCAGTATTTCTCTTTATTTTGTACGTCTTCAGATGCCTTTTCTACTCCTACTTCATGAGCAGCATTTTCTTCTTCTGAGTAATCGTAATCGTTTATTTCTTGAACCCAAATACTTGAACCCAATTTCTCTTTTTTGGAGTCGCCTTTTATTACATCAGATTTTGGAGGCTTGAAAATTGATTGCAAATATTTTGCATACTCTGTGCTTATTGGTTCTAGTGCTAAAGAACGAATAAAACCTCTCGATTCTGATACGGTTTTATTATCACTGGTTTCGATCATGCATTCAGTTAAATTATTTTTAGAATTTAGCGATGCATTTGCACTTCCGATTAAAGCAATATTGCCGAATACATATACTTTAGCATGCAACCCATTATATGAGAAAACTTCAACACCATTTTCAATAAATTTTTCAATCTCAAATGGATTTGTAACACCAGTTCTCACATTTTTCTCGGATGCATCTACAACTAAAATATCATCTTCAGAAAGTTGTAATAATTTTGATGCTCCTTTTCCTAAATATGCACTCGCAACATATTTATTAGCATTAATTTTTGAGCTTTTTGAAATATAGCCCCAAACGTTGTCTGTTATAAGTTTCACTCAATACTTCCTTTTACACATAACGCCAATTTCAGGGGCGCCGCAGGCGTCCCCTGGAAATTTTTGTTATACGCGGTTCTAAGTTACGTTGTAGCCAAACTTCACTGTAAGGAGTTTTCTTTTCCAGAGGCTTTCTCGCTGAATCACTTCTTCTGGCACTAGTGAAGTAGATAGAACCTCTAAAATCGTGAATTTAAAATGATCTTTGAAATATTTTTCAGAATTGATGGAATACAATTCTTTTAGCTCTTTATTATTTCCGTGAAAACCATAAATATAATCTGACCATCGACCCCATATCCCCTGATTCCCATACGCAGAACCTACATAATGTTTACCAGTACTTGTATCTGTAATAAGGTAAACTCCGTAAACATTACTTAATGCAACCTTCCAGTCGTTCAGTTCATTTCTAATGATAATATCAATAGACTCAAAACTATTATTTATTCTATCGTATGATATGAACTTTTCACCCTGATATTTATGCTCATAAATCGAAGAAATTGATGTGTGTGAAAAAATGTAATCAGGTGTAAATACAGTTCCTCTTGTATTATCTCCTTTGTAGTTAATAACCAAACGTCCAATTAATTCCGAATAGGAATTTTCTAATTCAACGTCATAATATTCATTTTCTCGACCTACAATTCTATATATACCACCGAACAAAAATTTTGATCCTGATATCTGAGCAAATGAAGCAATTTTATCTTTTACAAACCTTTCTTTATTGTTACCACGATAAACTTGCCATGAACCCCATTCTTCTTGACTTCTTGCAAGTACATCTATTGGTCGAGTACCACCTGGTTCCTGTTTTGCAAGGTGAAATCTGTATTTTGAATTATCGTTCAAATCTGATAACAGAAGCTCTAAATTCATACTTCTCTCAATTGTGTGTGAGCGTATAACGCCAAAATGTGCGGCGCCGTAGGCGTCCGGTGCGCAGCACGAACACGATTTTATTGTTAGCTGCGGAAGCCCGTAAAATGGTTAAACCTT
>NZ_LUTV01000015.1:3064-6011 GCF_001646945.1 Endozoicomonas ascidiicola | reverse complement strand
AGAAAAGCCCCCACAAACTGACCGGCAGAAAAGATGGAAAGAAAATCGATGTTTGTGCTGGCGCTGTAAAAGGAAATTGGCACGCTACCGCCTGCCAGCTTGGGAAAAACAAACAGCAAACGACGATTTTGACGCTGGCATCAAAGAAGGAATAAACAACAAAACTCTCACGCCAGCAAGCGAAAAAAAGCTTACCGATTTCTTCTGAACTTTTTGATAGAACTGGACAAAAAAACTACCAACACTGAAAAGCTCAAAGGTTTGCAACTCTGGTAAAAACACAGCAGCTAACGCCAAAATAAGCGGCGCCGCATCGCGGCGTCCGGTGGAGCGCAGCGGAACGAACTTGATTTTTTTGTTAGCTGCGTACGCCCGTAAAATGGTTGAACTGTGACGAAAACCTGAAGCGAGTACGACTGGCAACAAAGTAAAAAACAGAAGATTTAACGCCAGAGATTATGCACGCCGCTGCAAACCATGCAGAACCAAAATGCCGCAAACCAGTTTGAACCAGAAGGTTTGACAACTTGAAGTTTACGACAATGTAACTTTCTAGCCTAGAACAAACCTGAATTTTGCACATTACAAAAAATCGGATAAAACCCCACCAACTGACCGACAGAAAAGATGGAATGGAAACTGATCTCTGTGCTGGCGTGACAAAAAGAAATTGGTAAGCTATCGCTTGCCAGCTTGGAAAAAACAAACAGCAAACGACGATTTTGACGCTGGCATAAAAGAAGGAATTAACGACAAAACTCTCACGCCAGCTTGCAAAAATAAGCCTACCGATTTCTTCTGAACTTTTCGATAGAACTGGACAAAAAAACTACCAACACTGAAAAGCTCRCAGGTTTGCAACTCTGGTAAAAACACAGCAGCTAACGCCAACTTAAGCGGCGCCGCAGGCGTCCGCTTGAAGTTTTTGTTGAACCAAGCCGCTAACGCGGCAAAAAATACCGTAGATACTCTCCATTTTACTATATCCAATACTTCCTAATAACCGCACCACTCAGGTTCGGCTTATTAGGAAGCAATCAACATGGAACGTTCTGARCAAACCCGGTTCGACGAACTATACCAAAAACACCTCACCACCCTGAAGCTTCAAGGTAAAAGAAAATCCACCATTGATCTATACAGCAGGCCATTACGGCGAGTAGCAGCATTCTTTGACCGTTGCCCTGATAGACTCACGCCCGATGACTTAAAAACCTACTTTGCTGCATTGGTAGAGAGTCATTCCTGGAGCACAGTCAAAACTGATCGTAACGGRCTGCAATTTTTCTGGAAGCATGTTCTGGGTAAACATTGGGACTTTGTTGAAATTATCAAACCCCCCACCGTTAAACGACTTCCGGTTATCCTGACTCNTTCATAAAATAAGTATCGCCATTCACCAACATGGAGAAATAGTTAGTTCAGCCAGTCAGACAGGGAAATCAGACGCCAGACTACGTAATGCAGTGATCGGGTAACGCTCATTCTGAATAAAGAGAGTTCAATATAAACGCTCTGATTTGATCGCCACCAAAAAAGAAAACTTCTATAGACCACCCTCACCAGAAATCAATCCGGGCTTGTGCAACAACCGGATAAGATTGCGGCTAAGCGCAATCTATCCTTATTCGTTAGCTGCGGAAGCCCGTAAAATGGTTAAACTGTGACGGAAACCCGAAGCGAGTACAACTGGCAACAAAGTAAAAACCAGAAGATTTACCACCAGAGATTTTGAACGTTGCTGAAAACCACGCTGAACCAAAATACTTCGAAACAGTTTGAGCCAGAGGGTTTGACTACTTGATGTTTACGACAATATAACTTCCTGGCCTGCATAAAACCTGACACTTTGCATGCTACAGAAAACCAGAGAAACCCCCAGCAACTCACCGATAGAAAAGATGGAAAGGAAACCGATTTTTCTGCTGGCGCTGTAAAAGAAAATTTGTACTTTAGCACTTACCAGCTTGGGAACAACCAACAGCAAACGACGATTTTGACGCTGGCATAAAAGAAGGAAAAAACGACAAAACTCTCACGCCAGCTTGCAAAACGAAACTTACCGACTTCTATTGAACTTTACGAGAGAACCGAACAAAAAAACTTCCAACGCTAAAAAACTATCAGGTTTACAACTCTGGTAGAAACACAGCAGCTAACGCCAAAATGTGCGGCGCGCCGCAGGCGCGTCCGGTGAGCGCAGCGAACGAACACGATTTTTTTGTTAGCTGCGTAAGCCCGTAAAATGGTTAAACCGTGACGTAAACCTGAAGCAAGTACAACTGGCGACAAAGTAAAAACCAGAAGATTTACCACCAAAGGTTTTGTAATCAGCTGCAAACCACACGGAACCAAAATGCCGCAAACCAGTCTGAACCAAAAGGTTTAACTACTTGAAGTTTACGACAATGTAATTTTTTGACCTGGCACAAACCGGAAACTTTGCACGCTACAGAAAACCAGAGAAAACCCCACCAACTGACCAATAGAAAAGATGGAAAGGAAACCGATTTTTCTGCTGGCGCTGTAAAAGAAAACTTGTACGTTAGCACTTGCCAGCTTTGMAACAACCAACAGCAAACGACGATTTTGACGCTGGCATAAAAGAAGGAATAAACAACAAAACTCTCACGCCAGCTTGCAAAAAAAAGCTTACCGATTTCTTCTGAACTTTTTGATAGAACTGGACAAAAAAACTACCAACACTGAAAAGCTCACAGGTTTGCAACTCTGGTAAAAACACAGCAGCTAACGCCAACTTAAGCCGCGCCGCAGGCGTCGGCTTGAAGTTTTTGTTAGCCGCCTCGCCCGTAAAATGTTTTCTGCTTTGCACCGGCCTGGCAGCAACTTCACTTTGTCAGGTACAAAACCAGAAAAACAAAAGAACCAAAGATTTCTCAGACAAAACAGAACCAGAAATATCTTTGAAGAAGTTTACACGGAACCA
>NZ_LUTV01000015.1:0-1041 GCF_001646945.1 Endozoicomonas ascidiicola | reverse complement strand
AAAGATTTCTCAGACAAAACAGAACCAGAAATATCTTTGAAGAAGTTTACACGGAACCAACTCGCCAGCAGCCGCCGAACAAAAACCTCAAATTACAACTATTCTCCGTCATGAACGAATAAAAATAACATTGTACTTTCTCTGCGCTGGCGTTCTGAGAATTTCTCACACAAAAAAGAGATTGATTATTTCTTTGCACTGAATCAGATCGCCAGCTTCCGCAAAACAAAAATTCCCAAACTTTAATAGTTCTAGATAATTATCAGAAACTCAATTTAGAAAATAATCGCCGCCATGAAACAATAAAAATCAACTTTGTACTTTCTCGACGCTGGCGTTGCGAAATCGAAAAGTTTGAACTGACCAAATCATACTGTACAAACCCAAAATCATCCGCACAAAAAATGTTGATGATTTCAACCTGGAACGGAACTGTGGCGGCTAACGCTTATTAGGTTTCATTTTTTTAGGGAATATTTAAGTTTTATGAATGTTTTCTCAAAAAAATATCCGCATAAGGATCCAGGCATTATACACATAAGGCCATAGCTAAGAGCTAGCCAGAAACCAGTCAAATGGCGACTAACAATAATAAGTGAGATATAATTACAAAGCCCACACAAAATCCCTACAAATAGAACTAACCACTTACGACCTGTAGTTGTAACATCCCAGCTAGAGAGGCTAATACCTCTTAGATCACTAAAGAAGCCTCTGCTCGTTAGTGCAGAAGAAAAAAATGCGGAAATAGCAAGGATAAGAAATTCAACTCCTATAAATTTGTTGAGACCTAAACTTGCGGTTGAAAATGTAACCATTGTTACTGTAGAAAGAAATATACGCATTACTTTTGAAACCCAGCGCCGCAGGCGTCGGCTTGAAGTTTTTGTTAGCCGCCTCACCCGTAAAATGTCTTCTGCTTTGCACCGGCCTGGCAGCAACTTCTCTTTGTCAGGTACAAAACCAGAAAAACAAAAGAACCAAAGATTTCTCAGACAAAACAGAACCAGAAATATCTTTGAAGAAGTTTACACGGAACCA
>NZ_LUTV01000014.1:55029-56995 GCF_001646945.1 Endozoicomonas ascidiicola | reverse complement strand
GAATTAACGACCAAACTCTATCGCCAGCTTGCAAAACGAAGACTACCGATTCCATATGAACTTTTTGATAGAACAGAACAAAAAAACTTCCAACGCCGTAAAACTCTCGGGTTTACAACTCAGGCAGAAACACAGCAGCTAACGCCAATTTCAGGGGCGCCGCAGGCGTCCCCTGGAAATTTTTGTTATGTTGCGGATATTAATAACTTTTTAGCTTTGGTTATTGAGTATTCCCAATCAATGTTTCTTTGAGGAGTTCTATTGACCTTTTTGATAATTGCCTCCAAGTCACAATGCTCAAGACCACCATCCATTTCAATATGATTCTGATACATAAAAATTAGGTCATTCATATTGCCGTTAAATTTACGGCTTGCTGTTGGGGCGATATAAATTTCCTGAAGCGATTCAACTACCTTAGATATTTGATGATCACTAAACCCTTCAGAATCAAGTAAATGTGCTAAACCTATTGGAAATCCCTCAATAATCAACTTTGCTTTCGATTTTGTTACTCCAACAATAATAAAAGACAAAAGAGTTTTCTCATTCATATAAACGAGAATATTCCTCCGATTCTGAGTAAACACATTAACAAACCAGTTACCAATTATATGCTGAGAATCGCTAGGTTCAGAAAGATTCTCTTTCTTAAGCGAGAGCAGATCTTGAACCTTTTTTGTACAGCGAAGTTGGATCATATTTTATCCGCCAAAAAATTCTGATTAGCATAACAAAAATCAATGTTCCGTACAGCCAAGCTGATATATATTTGCAGGAGCGACATAACGCCAAAATGTGCGGCGCCGTAGGCGTCCGGTGCGCAGCACGAACACGATTTTATTGTTAGCTGCGGAAGCCCGTAAAATGGTTGAACTGTGACGAAAACCAGAAGCGAGTACGACTGGCAACAACGTAGAAACCAGAAGATGTACCACCAGAGAATTTGTACGATGCTGCAAACCATGCGGAACCAAAATGCAGCGAAACAGTTTGAACCAAAAGGTTTGACTACTTGAGGTTTACGACAATGAAATTTTCTGGCTTGGCACAAACCGGAAACTTTGCACGCTACAGAAAACCAGAGAAAACCCCACCACCTGACCGATAGAAAAAATTGAAAGGAAACCGATGTTTGTGCTGGCGCTGTAAAGGGAAATTGGCACGCTACCGCCTGCCAGCTTGGTAAAAACAAACAGCAAACTACGATTTTTACGCTGGCATAAAAGAAGGAATAAACGACAAAAGTCTCACGCCAGCTTGCAAAAAAAAAGCTTACCGACTTCTTCTGAACTTTTTGATAGAACAGAACAAAAAACTTCTAACGCTGAAAAACTATCAGGTTTGCAACTCTGGTAGAAACACAGCAGCTAACGCCAAAATGTGCGGCGCCGCAGGCGTCCGGTGCGCAGCACGAACACGATTTTATTGTTAGCTGCGGAAGCCAGAACAATCTCTGCTTTTTGCACCAAACCGGCAGCGAAGCGACTTGCAGCAAATGAGAACTCGCAGGTTTCTGTTGAAGATTGAGAACATCGCTGAAAACTGCACTGAACCAAAATGCCGAAAACCAGTTTGAACCAGAAGGTTTGAAAACTAAAAGGCAAACGACAATGTAGAAGCTGGCCTGCACAAAACCTGACGATGAAAGATGTTCGAGCCAACATTTTGAACAGATAGTGACGTAAGCGGGACGCGCACCGTAAAACGTGAACCAGACGTTGGCTTGCACAGAACCTGGTTACACAGATTTCGATGGCCAGCCAGTACGATGAAAAAAACTCTCCGACAAGCAAAACCTTTTAAAAATCCCCGATGCAAAAACTCACAGCGGAGACAATCTAACAGAAATAAACCTTCACTACGAAACAAGCAGCTAACGCCAACTTAAGCGGCGCCGCAGGCGTCCGCTTGAAGTTTTTGTTAGCTGCGGAAGCCCGTAAAATGGTTGAACTGTGACGAAAAC
>NZ_LUTV01000014.1:47558-48924 GCF_001646945.1 Endozoicomonas ascidiicola | reverse complement strand
AACAACCAACAGCAAACGACGATTTTGACGCTGGCATAAAAGAAGGAATAAACGACAAARCTCTCACGCCAGCTTGCACAACGAAGCTTACTGATTTCCTCTGACCTTTCGACAGAAAAAGAACAAAAAAGCTCGCAACGCTAACAAACTCTCAGGTTTGCAACCTCAGGTAGAAACACAGCAGCTAACGCCAATTTCAGGGGCGCCGCAGGCGTCCCCTGGAAATTTTTGTTAGCCGTGCGGATTACTTACATTTTGCTATTATGACTAAAACATTGCACCAGTGCACTGACCATTAATCATTTGCCCATAACAGGTTTTCTTATATCCGGCTTTTGGAGCTATTGACCCATGACATACACCATTAACAACAGCACCAATGCACTCATCTGTACCATAAATCTTCTGGCCACTTCCTGGCTGGGAAGTAATGTTACTTTGTTGTCTACTTCTATTTACGACTGACTGAGACATATAGTAATTCATTCGTATTTCATACTGCTCGGCAACACATTTTTTTGAAGCTTCCGAAGGCTCAGCTTCTTGTTTTTCTTCTAATTCATTAAGGCAAAATTGCACTGCTTCATCTACTGCTTTATCAGAAAAATATGAAAGCTCAGCTTCATATATTGGTGAATAAATTGCAGCTCTTAATTCACCAACCTTTTTTCCCAGTGAATAACATCCACCAAGTAGTAAAATAGAAACAAAAATAAGAAAGGAGCTTGCAACTTTTCTGACTTTTGAAATCTGAAAGAATTTAAGGTTCATAAACTTATGGCTCATAATATAACAATATAAACGGTAGGAATAATAGAGCTTATTCCTCAACTCTCATAATATTACTTTTACCTACAATCCAGAGTGCTTCCGACAGGAAAGATAAGATTATATAGTTCCACTCACAATTGATACGTATCATCAACAATCTTGAACAGATATGAGGTATGGTAGCACGGCTAACGCCAAAATAAGCGGCGCGGCGCCAGCCGCGTCCGGTGGAGCGCAGCGGAACGAACTTGATTTTTTTGTTAGCTGCGTAAGCCCGTAAATGGTTGAACTGTGACGTAAACCCGAAGCGAGTACGACTGGCAACAACGTAGAAACCAGAAGATTTACCACCAGAGGTTTTACACGACGCTGCAAAYCATGCGGAACCAAAATGCCRCAAACCAGTTTRAGCCAAAAGGTTTGACTACTTGAGGTTTACGACAATGTAACTTCCTGGCCTGCAWAAAACCTGAAACTTTGCACGCTGCAGAAAACCTGCACCCTTCCCCACCAACTGAYCGACAGAAAAGATGGAATGGAGACTGATCTCTGTGCTGGCGCAGCAAAAGGAAATTGGTACGCTACCGCTTGCCAG
>NZ_LUTV01000014.1:37607-40538 GCF_001646945.1 Endozoicomonas ascidiicola | reverse complement strand
ACAGCAGCTAACGCCAAAATGTGCGGCGCCGTAGGCGTCCGGTGCGCAGCACGAACACGATTTTATTGTTAGCTGCGTAAGCCCGTAAAATGGTTGAACTGTAACGAAAACCTGAAGCAAGTACGACTGGCGACAAAGTAAAAACCAGAAGATTTACAACCAGAAATTTTGAACGGTGCTGCAAACCACGCAGAACCAAAATACCTTGAAACAGTTTGAGCCAGAAGGTTTGACTACTTAATGTTTACGACAATGTAACTTCCTGCCCTGCATAAAACCTGACACTTTGCACGCTACAGAAAACCTGCACCCTTCCCCACCAACTGGCCGACAGAAAAGATGGAATGGAAACTGATCTCTGTGCTGGCGTGACAAAAGGAAATTGGCACGCTACCGCCTGTCAGCTTGGGATAAGCAAACAGCAAACAGCAAACAGCAAACAGCAAACAGCAAACAGCAAACAGCAAACAGCAAACAGCAAACAGCAAACAGCAAACGACGATTTTGACGCTGGCATAAAAGAAGGAATAAACGACAATACTCTCACGCCAGCTGCACAACGAAGCTTACTGATTTCTTCAGCAATTTTAGACAGAAACAGGACAAATAAACTAGTGCAGCCAAGCGTTATAAGACATACATCCCCGTTCATCCTGAGCGGAGTCGAAGGATCAAAGCACCACACTTCGACTCCGCTCAGTGCGAACGGTATGGGTATTAACGCTTCCTTGCACTAGCAACGAGCAAAAACTCTCAGTCTTGCAATTCTGGTAGAAACACAGCAGCTAACGCCAAAATGTGCGGCGCGCCTCAGGCGCGTCCGGTGAGCGCAGCGAACGAACACGATTTTTTTGTTAGCTGCGTAAGCCCGTAAAATGGTTGAACTGTGACGAAAACCTGAAGCAAATACGACTGGCGACAAAGTAAAAACCAGAAGATTTACCACCAGAGATTTTGAACGTTGCTGATAACCACGAAAAACCAAAATACTTCGAAACAGTTTGAGCCAGAGGGTTTGACTACTTGATGTTTACGGCAATGTAAATGTCTGGACTGCATAAAACCTGAAACTTTGCACGCTACAGAAAACCTGCCCCATTCCCCACCAACTGCCCGACAGAAAAGATGGAATGGAAACTGATCTCTGCGCTGGCGCTATAAAAGGAAATTAGTACGCTACCGCCTGCCAGCTTGGGAAAAACAAACAGCAAACTACGATTTTGACGCTGGCATAAAAGAAGGAATATACGACAAAACTCTCACGCCAGCATGCAAAACGAAGACTACCGATTTCTTATGAGCTTTTCGATAGAACAGACCAAAAAACTTCCCACGCTGAAAAACCATCAGGTTTGCGACTCTGGTAGAAACACAGCAGCTAACGCCAAAATAAGCGGCGCGGCGCCAGCCGCGTCCGGTGGAGCTGCAACGCAGCGGAACGAACTTGATTTTTTTGTTAGCCGACCTTGCTCGTAAAATATTTCCTGCTTTGCACCGGCCTGGCAGCAACTTCTCTTTGTCAGGTACAAAACCAGAAAAACAAAAGAGCAAAAATTCTTAAGACAAAACAGAACCCGAAATAACTTTGAAGAAGTTTACACGGAACCAACTCGCCAGCAGCCGCCGAACAAAAACCTCAAATTACAACTATTCTTCGCCATGAACGAATAAAAATAACATTGTACTTTATCTGCGCTGGCGCTCTGAGAATTGCTCACATAAAAAAGTGATTGATTATTACTTTCTACCGAACTTGATCGCCAGCTTCCGCAAGACAAAAATCTCAAGTTTTAATGGTTCGGGATAATTCTCAGAAACTCGATTTAAAAACTACTCGTCGCCATGGAAATTTAAAAATCAACATTGTACTTTCTCGACGCTGGCGTTGCGGAATCGAAAAGTTTGAACTGACCAAATCATGCTGTACAAACCCAAAAGCATCCGCACAAAAAATGTTGATGATTTCAACCTGAAACAGAACTGTGGCGGCTAACGCCAAAATGTGCGGCGCCTTAGGCGTCCGGTGCGCAGCACGAACACGATTTTATTGTTAGCTGCGTGCACTCAAAATCTGAACTCCATTGCAAAGCAGTTGTCAAAGCGTTGAACTTTACAGATAGTAMACGAGYATGCACTCATATAATCTTACACAAGAATATTCTTATAAATCTCWTAGGGTAAATGAAATTGCTGATAAGTTAATAGAAAAACAGCAACAATCACGTTCATATAGCCTGAACCCTAAAAGAAAAACATCTGTTCTAGATAATGAACATCCCTTGGATCTTTCACTAAAAAAGAAATCAACCGAGATAGTTGGCAAATTCAATCATTTACCTGAATTTACAAAACGGAAAATTTATAGCTTTGATCCTGGCTTGAGAAGTGGAAATAGCACTAAAAAATCTGATGAAATAATATTTCAATACCAAGATGTTTTTTTATTAAATACTAATCGTGATTCAGATGAACCTACGCAGCAAAATCCGTCAAAATCGATAACGGTTATCACAGAACAAGACAAAAGGAAGTCTTACCAACAATCAGATAAAAGGAAGGCTTACCTGAAGGCTTACCAACAATCAGAGAAATATAAGGCTTACCAGAAGGCTTACCAACAATCAGAGAAATATAAGGCTTGCCAGAAGGCTTACCAACAATCAGAGAAATATAAGGCTTACCAACAATCAGATAAAAGGAAGGCTTACCAGAAGGCTTACCAGAAGGCTTACCAGAAGGCTTATTATGAAATTCTATCAACAACAGGCGATAGAGAACAGGCAAAAATTGCAGGTAAAAATGCTTCAGCTGCAGTTTTAAGCCAGAGCAAAAAATGAGCAGCTAACGCCAAAATGTGCGGCGCCGTAGGCGTCCGGTGCGCAGCACGAACACGATTTTATTGTTAGCTGCGTAAGCCCGTAAAATGGTTAA
>NZ_LUTV01000014.1:30311-33892 GCF_001646945.1 Endozoicomonas ascidiicola | reverse complement strand
CAAAAATAAGGTTACCGAACTCTTCTGAATTTTACGATAGAACTGGACAAAAAAACTACCAACACAGAAAAGTTCACAGGTTTGCAACTCTGGTAGAAACACAGCAGCTAACGCCAATTTCAGGGGCGCCGTAGGCGTCCCCTGGAAATTTTTGTTAGCTTTTTTCATTTACGGAAACATCACTTTCATTAACTATAATTGAAGAAGAATGAACTACACCCCTAATAATTCTTTCATCTTTAACTAAGTCAATGCCTCTTAACGAGAGTAGAAAAGAGAACATTTTCTTTTCTACAAATTTTGTAATTTTTCTCAACGAATAATCAGGAATTCTCCATGTGAGAAGCATATTAAGAGATGTAATTAAAATTGGAGCAAACCAGATTAAAAATTGTTCCGTTAATATTATTCCCTTAATATTAATTGGGTTTTTAGTATTAATTATTGAAATTTCTTTTATGACAAAAAAGATTGCAAAAATAAGTAACAAAGTAGTGATTATTTCAAAGAAAGAAGATATAGCTTTAGCTTGACGAATTTTTCTGAATTTCTCTTCCTGTTGTGTTTTAAGATAGGTGCCAATACTCTCAGTCGCTAACGCAAGCTTTTTTTCTGTTTCCGATTTTTCTTTCACTAAGTGATTATTTGAATTTTCTAGTACAGAGAGCCTGGTTTGTAAAGCCTGTACTTTATTTTCAGATTCTTTTTTGAAAGCCTCATTCTCTGATCTCGTTTCATTTCTTATTCTTTCTATCTCTTTATTTTTTTCAATTTCACTAATCTCCTGTTGTTCAAGTGTTATCTCTTTTATGATCTCCTCTATAAGATCTTTTGGATCTTTTCCTCTAATTAAATCAATATTTCCTCCAACTTTATCAAGCAAACAATATGCTGTTCTTTTATTATTTATAATGCTTTCGATATGTTCTTTTCCTTCGTCATCTAGCTTAGATATATCTAATAATGTATTCTTTGCCTTTTTTAGGATAGAGATTTTTGATTCTATAGCTCTATGGCAGTTTGCTAAAAGTTCAGAGCTTACTAGGTTTTTACCTTGCCCACCATGCATAACCCATAATAATGTTGCTAGTTTTCTGTCGGTAATTACAGGTGAGATTGTTCCATCGAGTATTATTTTCTTTCTACGTAGATATGAATTTATTTGCTCAGTTATACGAGAATTCTTTGTTAAAAATAAAATATTTGCTTCACTAATATTATTTATTTCTTTATATCGATTTTTTGAAACAACTAGAGCAACACTTTTTGCATCTCTCGCTTGAGCCTTTTCATTCTGATAGTTCCCAAGAGCTGAGAAAACCTCATCTTCGAGTGTTAGCGCCCTCTGAGAAGTTGAAGCTTCATTAATATAATTACTTGCACTAATATCGATACCTTTTTTTTCTAAAGATCCATTTAAATCTCTAACTATAGATTCAGTTTTTGTAAAATTTAAACTACTCTTTAAAAGAAACCTGTCTAAGTCTGTAATTCTACGCTTTTCATTATGATAATTTCTGAGGCTGTTCTGAATTAACTCACGTGCTTCTTGTATATAATAATCGGTCGTGATTAATTTTGCACCTGATGAGGATATCTGTTTAATCAATTCATTACTGTATTTTACCAAATCTGAGTCAGCAAGTCCCAATAAGTCAATTAGTATTGGAGCATCAACTAGGATCTGAACATTATCTAATTTTTTTTCAGAATCAGGTGGGGTTCTTAAATTAAGTATAACTTCTACAATCATCGCACCAGAATGTGCTTGTTCAAGAATATCCTGATATTTCCTATCTTTTTCACTCATAGACTCGATAAATCTAGAGAAAGAATAATTTAGCAGTCTTTCTACTTCAGTGCTTTCCTTGTCATTAAATTCCTCATTTATAAAATCTAAACGAGCTAATCGATGATGAAATGCCTGTTCAATAGAAACCTTTTCCATTGTCAATCCTGATGAATGAAGCATCACTTCTGTAGCTTGGACAAAAGCATCAATCAATTCTTTAAATATATTTACCTGATCTATATTCGATTTAAACACTTGCTCTGATTTGTTAATGTATGCTGCTTTCTTACCAGCTTGAGTTCTACACAGTAAATTTTCAGCTTCAAGCTTAGGTATAATATCCTCCGCAACATATGGGTGCATTTTTAACCCATACATACTTTCTAGCTCAGCAGTGAATGTTTCAGGGTTATAAAATTCTCCATTATGCTTAGCGATTGCTGGAGCAAAAATAGGTAAGAGCCCTTTTATTAAATCTCTTGACTTCGAAAACTCTTCATGAACAAGGGAGTAATGAATTAGTGATCGACTTATATCCATGTAGTATAGATTTCCATGTTTATGATAAGAAAAGACTTGATATGAAAATAGCTAACGCCAAAATGTGCGGCGCGCCGCAGGCGCGTCCGGTGGAGCGCAGCGGAACGAACACGATTTTATTGTTAGCTGCGTAAGCCCGTAAAATGGTTAAACCATGACGAAAACCTGAAGCAAGTACAACTGGCGACAAAGTAAAAACCAGAAGATTTATCACCAGAGATTTTGAACGCTGCTAAAAACCAAGCAGAACCAAAATACCTCGAAACAGTTTGAACCAGATGCTTTGACTACTTGAAGTTTACGACAATGTAACTTACTGGCCTGCGATAAACCTGAAACTTTGCACGCTACAGAAAACCTGCGCCTTACCCCACCAACTCTCCGTCCAAAGAGATGGAAAGGAAAACGATCTCTGCGCTGGCGCGGCAAAAGGAAACTGGTACGCTACCGCCTGCCAGCTAGGGAAAATCAAACAGCAAACAACGATTTTGACGCTGGCATAAAAGAAGGAATATACGACCAAACTCTATCGCCAGCTTGCAAAACGAAGACTACAGATTTCTTATGAACTTTTCGATAGAACAGACCAAAAAACTTCCAACGCTGAAAAACTCTCAGCTTTGCAACTCCGGTAGAAACACAGCAGCTAACGCCAAAATGTGCGGCGCGCCTCAGGCGCGTCCGGTGAAGCGCAGCGGAACGAACACGATTTTTTTGTTAGCTGCGTAAGCCCGTAAAATAGTTGAACTGTGACGAAAACCCGAAGCAAGTACGACTGGCGACAACGTAAAGACCAGAAGATTTACCACCAGAGATTTTGCACACCGCTGCAAACCATGAGGAACCAAAATGCCGCGAACCAGTTTGAGCCAAAAGATTTGACTACTTGAGGTTTACGACAATGTAATTTTCTGACCTGGCACAAACCGGAAACTTTGCACGCTACAGAAAACCAGAGAAAACCGAACCAACTGGCCGATAGAAAAGATGGAAAGGAAACCGATTTTTCTGCTGGCGCTGTAAAAGAAAACTTGTACGTTAGCACTTGCCAGCTTTGGAACAACCAACAGCAAACGACGATATCGACGCTGGCATAAAAGAAGGAATATACGACAAAACTCTCACGCCAGCTTGCAAAAAAAACCTACCGATTTCTTCTGAACTTTTTGATAGAACAGAACAAAAAACTTCCAACGCTGAAAAACTCTCAGGTTTGCAACTCTGGTAGAAACACAGCAGCTAACGCCAA
>NZ_LUTV01000014.1:25448-26986 GCF_001646945.1 Endozoicomonas ascidiicola | reverse complement strand
TGAACTTTTTGATAGAACAGAACAAAAAAACCTCCAACGCTGAAAAACTATCAGGTTTACAACTCTGGTAGAAACACAGCAGCTAACGCCAAAATAAGCGGCGCCGTAGGCGTCCGGTGGAGCGCAGCGGAACGAACTTGATTTTTTTGTTATGTGTATTTTTAATATAGAAGCTATTTATTTAGCTCTTTAGAGAGTAGCTCTATAGCTTCAGCATCACTATTGATTTCTTCTTCAATAATATTCAGTAGCTCGTTCTTATTCACTAGAAAACTATATTTAGGAATATCTGAATTTGCTAAGATTGAAAAAACAAAGAAACCCATTACTAAGACTTCAATATTATCGATATGAAATGAAAGAAATAGTGTTCCTATATAGAATAGGATGATAACTATGGATAATAGGGTAATTACTTTTGATAGTTTTTGCTGATGCTTTGCTCGGACAAATGTATTAATGCTGTTCTGATTCATGATATCAACTCTACCTAGAATTAATTATGTTTGAATGTTGATCAATGAATTGTGTTATAGAAGATAATGGCTCCAAAAATTGAACCCATAATAAATATGCACGCATAAATATGAGCAGCCCATTTTTTATACATTGTTTTATTAAGCATTACTATTTCCTTTATTATTATATTTTGGTTCTGACTCTGAGATACACATAACGCCAAATTCAGGGGCGCCGTAGGCGTCCCCTGGAATTTTTTGTTAGGTTCACTTGTATATTTCTGTGTAGTTCTTTTCCAAAAACACCAAATACATTTTGTTGTATGTATCTAAAATTTCTTGCATTTCTTCTGATTTCATTTCAATCATAAGATCTAGATTATCCAGAACTTTTTGATTTCCCCAGTTAAGATTTCTTTGCCTAATAAAGTAGGCAATAGATTGAAGTCTCTCATATTGCCTAGTAATTTGAGCGCATGATATAAAACAATCATTATAGTTTTCAAATCCTAAAACTTGCCCCTTGGTGCTGAGCATTCTTATATTATTAAAACTAGGTACACATTTTTCTAAAGATTCAATAAATTTTTCAGAACTTGCAGCGCCATCTTGCATAATAAAGTTAATTGCACCTTGCCGTTTATCTTTGCTGCTAATGGGAATATAGCTTTCAAATGAAATCTGAACATACTTCAGGCAAGCAATAGGAGCAGAAAGATGCATTAGAAATTCATGTATAGAAACAGTAAGCTCATCAAGTAAAATAATTTTATTTTTGGCTCTTAACTGAAGCTTCCATGTTTGTAAAGCCAAGTAAGCAATGACTGGAGTAGAAATTGGTATCAACAATTTAATTACTTCAAGCCAGTTAACACTAATTATTCCACATATAATCGTTTCTAACATTTTACTCTCTGCTATGTGGTGAACCTAACGCCAACTTAAGCGGCGCCGSAGGCGTCCGCTTGAAGTTTTTGTTAGCTGCGTAAGCCCGTAAAATGGTTGAACTGTGACGAAAACCTGAAGCGAGTACAACTGGCAACAAAGTAAAAACCAGAAGATTTACCACCAGAGATTTTG
>NZ_LUTV01000014.1:15841-20813 GCF_001646945.1 Endozoicomonas ascidiicola | reverse complement strand
TGCAACTCTGGTAGAAACACAGCAGCTAACGCCAAAATGTGCGGCGCGCCTCAGGCGCGTCCGGTGGAGCGCAGCGGAACAAACACGATTTTATTGTTAGCTGCGTAAGCCCGTAAAATGCTTAAAGCGTGACGTAAACCTGAAGCAAGTACAACTGGCGACAAAGTAAAAAACAGAAGATTTACAACCAGAGGTTTTGAACGCTGCTGAAAAACACACTGACCAAAAAATTCTCGAAGCAGTTTGAACCAGACGGTTTGACTACTTGAAGTTTACGACAATGTACCTTCCTGGCCTGCGATAGACCTGAAAATTTTTACGCTACAGAAAACCTGCTCCCTTCCCCACCAACTCTCCGTCCAAAAAGATGGAAAGGAAAACGATCACTGCGCTGGCGCGGCAAAAGGAAACTAGTACGCTACCGCCTGCCAGCTTGGGAAAAAAAACAGCAAACTACGATTTTGACGCTGGCATAAAAGAAGGAATTAACGACAAAACTCTCACGCCAGCTTGCAAAACGAAGCTTATCGATTTCTTATTAACTTTTCGATAGAACAGACCAAAAAACTTCCAACGCTAAAAAACTCTCAGTTTTGCAATTCTGGTAGAAACACAGCAGCTAACGCCAATTTCAGGGGCGCCGCAGGCGTCCCCTGGAAATTTTTGTTATACGCGGTTCTAAGTTACGTTGTAGCCAAACTTCACTGTAAGGAGTTTTCTTTTCCAGAGGCTTTCTCGCTGAATCACTTCTTCTGGCACTAGTGAAGTAGATAGAACCTCTAAAATCGTGAATTTAAAATGATCTTTGAAATATTTTTCAGAATTGATGGAATACAATTCTTTTAGCTCTTTATTATTTCCGTGAAAACCATAAATATAATCTGACCATCGACCCCATATCCCCTGATTCCCATACGCAGAACCTACATAATGTTTACCAGTACTTGTATCTGTAATAAGGTAAACTCCGTAAACATTACTTAATGCAACCTTCCAGTCGTTCAGTTCATTTCTAATGATAATATCAATAGACTCAAAACTATTATTTATTCTATCGTATGATATGAACTTTTCACCCTGATATTTATGCTCATAAATCGAAGAAATTGATGTGTGTGAAAAAATGTAATCAGGTGTAAATACAGTTCCTCTTGTATTATCTCCTTTGTAGTTAATAACCAAACGTCCAATTAATTCCGAATAGGAATTTTCTAATTCAACGTCATAATATTCATTTTCTCGACCTACAATTCTATATATACCACCGAACAAAAATTTTGATCCTGATATCTGAGCAAATGAAGCAATTTTATCTTTTACAAACCTTTCTTTATTGTTACCACGATAAACTTGCCATGAACCCCATTCTTCTTGACTTCTTGCAAGTACATCTATTGGTCGAGTACCACCTGGTTCCTGTTTTGCAAGGTGAAATCTGTATTTTGAATTATCGTTCAAATCTGATAACAGAAGCTCTAAATTCATACTTCTCTCAATTGTGTGTGAGCGTATAACGCCAAATTAAGCGGTGCCGCTTGCGGCGTCCGGTGGAGCGTAGCGGAACGAACTTGAATTTATTGTTATACGGTGATGGATATGCAACATACACTTCAAATTTGAAACTAAGAGTTTTTAATTCGTTGTTTGATAGCTTGTGTAACGATCCTCTCAGTTCCAGACCAAGCACCCTCTAGTTTAGGAATTGTTGACACCAGCTTAATACTCTCTTCGTTGCCTACGCCCCTCAATGCACAGATAGTTGAAGCATATTCAGCACTATTCTCACAAAGCCCTATTATTTTATGAATTAGTGACCTTACATTTTCAATGATCGTTACTTCGACTTCAGGAGAATCTTTGAAAGAAAGTATTAAATTTAATGCTGTAACGATTTTTATAAGAATGTATTTATGACTCTGCATATCATCAGAATAAAACTCAGCAATTTTTAGTAATGATTCGACAGATTTACTGTTTTTATTTTCTTGCAGAATCGAGATAGCAAAATTTGCATTATTAATGTTTTTCGAATAATTAATTAATCCTTCACAACCGTTAGCAATATATTCACATCCAACATCTACCCAGGCACCTAGGGGTGGAACAATATTACCATTTTTATATTCGATAGCTTCGTTAGGCCACTGCAGCTTTTCCTTAATTTCTTTTAGGACATCAACGACATCTGGATTTCGAGATAAAGATAGCTCAACAATATCTTCCACATTAATCTTATTATCATTAGCTTTTTCGTTTAATTCTTCTTTCATGATTTACTTTGTGTAACCGTATAACGCCAAATTCAGCGGCGCCGTAGGCGTCCGCTGGAATTTATTGTTACACGTTTGTTCTGGCTAATATAAAACGTTCATTGGGAAACATTTCATGAGCAACATGAGCTAATCTTTCTTGCATTTCATTGATAGAAGCCAATGTTTCATAAACATGCTGATAGACATTATCTGTTGTGTTTTTAATCCCTTCAGTTATTGCTGGGCCTACAGTAGCAGAAAGTTGAATGAAACGCGGGTTCATCGCAAGATGTGGCTTGTCTCTCAATGCAGGTTGAACATAGTTATAATGATAATCAGATCTTAGATTAATAGCTTCTAATGCTGCAGAAAACCGATCTTGTTCTATAGCTAGGTCAAATAATAAATTTTGATCTGGATGATTGAGCAAAAATGACAATTCATTTAAATTAATTTTTAACTCTGAATAAATAGAGCCTACTTTGGAAGGTAAGTCAAAATATTTTTCTTCAGTCCCTTCATATTTCCTCAATACTAACTTTTCATTCCCCAAAGTATTAGCTTGTCTAGCAAGAATAAAGACAGCTGTTTTTAGAGAAAGAATTCTTTTTGATTCAACGCTTCTATTTTCTCGATAATTATTTAACCTAAAAGCTGAGAAAGAACCAAAAAATGCCGCACTTATAATAATCACAGCTTCAACTATCAGCTCAGTATTTTTTGCGACAATCTCTTCATCAATAGCAAGAGCAGAAAAATACCATATAAAGAGTGATAATAATCCAATTATCACTCCAATCACTTCATATTCATAAGATTTTTTTTCTTTCAAACTAGACCACTCTGTATATTAAAACGTGTAACGCCAAAATGTGCGGCGCCATAGGCGTCCGGTGGAGCGCAGCGGAACGAACTCGATTTTTTTGTTAGCTGCGCACGCCCGTAAAATGGTTAAACTGTGATGAAGACCTGAAGCGAAACTACTGSCAACATTGCACCAAGCCAGCAGTTTCTGTCACTGAAAACTCACTGTTTTCCATCAATTGRGCTAGATTTCCTGCTAGCTCCTGAGATTTGCAAAGTCTCTGTGCTGGACTCCCTACCTGTAGKCACGCGACTTGTAACAGATGGAAAGCTATATAAGCACCTCATATTAAGCAAAGAGCTGTCAATAAATCGTTTATAGTGTTGGTTATCATGATRGACAATATACAATTTACTCTAGGCTCCAACGTTTGCAGCATTAATGAATGCGAAATACCGAGCGGAAATTCAACGATACAACCGAGCATGTTCGGAAGGTCAGTGCAAATACAAGAGGCAGAATCAGCAGATTACTTCAACCTGTCGCACGCTGATGAAAACACCTATGACTTGTCGTGTGGCTTTACCCAATACTCTTCGGTAGAACCCATATTCCCAAGTCGTCATACTCCAAATAATTCAGACTATTTTGACCTGCCTGTAACTCACGATGAGTTGGTACCTTTAGAAGATATAGAACCAACATTTTATTATAACGAAAATGAAGAAGGATCAAATACTGCGTCACACACGAAATCAACACWTTTTCCAGAGAGTGATTCCACATATTCCGACGTTGTGGAATCTCTTTGGTTAACTCMCCCCCTCCCGATTGATGAACGCATCAGCAATACAGMATATAGACCAGTAGCGATAGTAAAACCTATAGATGAACACACTAAACAACAAACTGAGGAAGCAGCAGCAGGGGAATCCCCTTGCCCTTYAAATGTCACCAAACAGCCCAAGAGTCGAAAAGATTCCCGGAAGGCTTACCAGAAGGCTTACAAACAATCAGAGAAATATAAGGCTTACCAGAAGGCTTACCAGAAGGCTTACCAGAAGGCTTACCAGAAGGCTTACAAACAATCAGAGAAATATAAGGCTTCCCAGAAGGCTTACAAACAATCAGAGAAATATAAGGCTTACCAGAAGGCTTACAGACAATCAGAGAAATATAAGGCTTCCCAGAAGGCTTACCAGAAGGCTTACCAGAAGGCTTACAAACAATCAGAGAAATATAAGGCTTCCCAGAAGGCTTACCAGAAGGCTTACCAGAAGGCTTACCAGAAGGCTTATTATGATATTCTATCAACAACAGGCGATAGAGAACAGGCAAAAATTGCAGGTAAAAATGCTTCAGCTGCAGTTTTGCAGCCAGAGCAAAAAATGAGCAGCTAACGCACAAAATGTGCGGCGCGCCGCAGGCGCGTCCGGTGGAGCGCAGTGGAACGAACACGATTTTTTTGTTAGCTGCGCACGCCCGTAAAATGGTTAAACTGTGACGAAGACCCGAAGCGAAACTACTGGCAACATTGCACCAAGCCAGCAGTTTCTGTCACTGAAAACTCACCAGGGCTTACGCACCAATCTGAACCTGACTGAACCCCTTGGTATCTAAGGGGTTCAGAGAAGTTCTTGATATTTGGAAAATGGGAGAATCCATCATTTTACGACTGTGCTGATCAGAAGATCGATTTTTTGATTATATTCTCTGCCAAACGAGTATTAACCAGAAAATATCGCTACATTTTTCATGTTATGCAGCATCAACTGATGCGTAAGCCCTGGAAAACTCACTGTTTACCATAATTGAGCTAGATTTCCTGCTAGCTCCTCAGATTTGCAAAGTCTCTGTGTTGGACTCCCTACCTGTAGTCACGCGACTTGTAACAGATGGAAAGCTATATAAGCAC
>NZ_LUTV01000014.1:7762-9406 GCF_001646945.1 Endozoicomonas ascidiicola | reverse complement strand
CAGCTAACGCCAACTTAAGCGGCGCGCCGCAGGCGCGTCCGGTGGAGGGCGAAGCCCGGAACGAACTTGAAGTTTTTGTTAGCTGCGCAAGCCCGAAAAATGGTTAAACTGTGGCGTAAACCTGCAGCAAGTACAACTGGCGGCAAAGTAAAAACCAGAAGATTTACCACTAGAGATTTTGAACGCTGCTGAAAAACAGGCTGAACCAAAATACCTCGAAACAGTTTGAACCAGATGCTTTGACTACTTGAAGTTTACGACAATGTAACTTACTGGCCTGGAAAAAACCTGAAACTTTGCACGATTTAAAAAACCTGCATTCTTCCCTACCAACTCACCGTCAAAAAAGATGGAAAGGAAAACGAACTCTGCGCTGGCGCAGAATAAGGAAACAGGTACGCTACCGCCTGCCAGCTTGGGAAAAGCAAACAGCAAAGGACGATCTTCACGCTGGCATAAAAGAAGGAATATACGACAAAACTCTCACGCCAGCTTGCAAAACGAAGACTACCGATTTCTTATGAACTTTTCGATAGAACAGAACAAAAAACTTCCAACGCTGAAAAACTATCAGGTTTGCAACTCTGGTAGAAACACCAGGGCAACAGCACCAGATGTACTTTAGTACAAATACTCATGAGCAATAGCCAGAATTAGCTCGTTTTATCGAGTTTTTATTACTTTGTCTGCGAATTCAAGAGTCTGTGTTTAGGCTTAATGTTCTAAAAATTGGACTAAGTGGGACTATAGTAAATGCGGTGCCACCGCCCTGGTAGAAACACAGCAGCTAACGCCAAATTCAGGGGCGCCGTAAGCGTCCCTTGGAATTTATTGTTAGCCGCTGTCAGTGCCACCGGTTTAGTTCATTATTGATCTTGCTATAAATCATGTGCAGGTGATCCTCAACCAAACCAATACCACCGCCATCTTTCCAGCCTTTGGCAATATTACTGATCCTACTGTAGGAGTCAGGATGAGTGTCATTTGCCCACATCGTGAACATTAGCCTCTGTGAAAGCTCTAAATCACTTGGTTGTGCTCCGAGTCTTGCGAGAATGAAACCAGAGTAATAATCAGCTTCAACTTCCTTTGTCCATGGGTGTTTTGCAATAGCATTAAGGTTATCGGTATGTGCGTAAAAGTGATGCCCAAGTTCATGTGCAAAAATTGCTAGAGGAACAAATTCATTACTACTCCAGAATTCCATACTTTTCATGAAGTTTGGGTTATAAATAACGTAGCGCTCGTAATGAGAAACAGTACCATTTGCAAGGAAGAATGGCCGAGAGGATGCCATTGCATTTGGTACATGATAAGAAGCATAAAAAAGCACAGTTCCAACATACTCAGATGCATTTAAGACTCTTTGAAAGAGCATCTTTGCATACGGGCTTGCTGGTGATATTGTTGAGTAAAGATCTACAGCAGTCCCATTTGTAGTCGCTACAGATAACATTTATTTTTTAGTCCTTTAGTCATTCAGTATCTCATCATACCATCCCTGGTCTGCTACATAAATTGGCATGTGCGGACTGGAGTCTTTCTAGCGGCTAACGCCAACTTAAGCGGCGCGCCGCAGGCGCGTCCGGTGGAGGGCGAAGCCCGGAACGAACTTGAAGTTTTTGTTAGCTGCGCAAGCCCGTA
>NZ_LUTV01000014.1:0-1264 GCF_001646945.1 Endozoicomonas ascidiicola | reverse complement strand
ATTTTGAACGTTGCTGAAAACTACACAGAACCAAAATACCTGGAAACAGTTTGAGTCAGAGGGTTTGACTACTTGATGTTTACGACAATGTAACTTCCTGGCCTGCATAAAACCTGAAACTTTGCACGCTACAGAAAACCTGCACCCTTCCCCACCAACTGACCGACAGAAAAGATGGAATGGAAACTGATCTCTGTGCTGGCGTGACAAAAGGAAATTGGTTCGCTACCGCTTGCCAGCTTGGAAAAAACAAACAGCAAACGACGATCGTGACGCTGGCATAAAAGAAGGAATAAATGACAAAACTCTCACGCCAGCTTGCAAAACGAAGACTACCGATATCTTATGAATTTTTCGATGAAACAGAACAAAAAAACTTCCACCGCTGAAAAACTCTCAGTTTTACAACTCTGGTAGAATCACAGCAGCTAACGCCAAATTAAGCGGCACCGTAGGCGTCCGGTGGAGCGCAGCGGAACGAACTTGAATTTATTGTTATAACCCAAATTGCTACTATATCAACTCTTTAATACCTATAGTTTCATTTATTATCGAATCGGTGTCTACAACTTGGCATAAATCATTAATTGGTCCAATTTTAAACCCTGAGTATGTGCCATCAGTTACTTGTTGCTTGATTGCAAGCCTCCATTCATATTGCCATGCATATTCATCGAACTTTTTATAGACACCAATTTTTCCTTGATGAGATTGATAAGGAATGTAGTCAACCTTTTTAGCAATAAATTTATGATCAGGATGCGAGGAAATATCATCATTTGATTTAATATGATTCATTATTCGTTCCAAAAATTCAGGAATATCAACTCCATGTATCATGATAGCTTTATCACCAAACTTTTTAAAATCATTTGAAAGCTTAAGTTCGCCACCTGCATCAGCAACATCCTTTGCAGTTATAGCTGACATACAGAAGATATTTGTTTCTTGATCATGATTGAATCGAATACTTAAATTTCCTGTCAAAGCATTAATCTCTTCTCCACCTATTTTGAGAACAATATTTTCTCCACTATACCTAGCAGCAAGCCCTTCGTTTGCATCTCCTCTTAGTACAGAGTCTTCATTCTCAATATTTCTAAAATATTCAATACTATTCATGAAAAGAAGACCGTCGTCTACAAAACTGCTTACATATTCAGATGACGTGAATTTAACTAAAAATGCCACATGACTTTCTAAATTTTGCACTTACTATCCTTTGGGTTATAACGCCAACTTAAGCGGCGCCGCAGGCGTCCGC
>NZ_LUTV01000013.1:47742-63551 GCF_001646945.1 Endozoicomonas ascidiicola | reverse complement strand
AACTCAGCCCCAGGGACGTAAGCGTAGTTGGTATGACACATGTATTGCAGCGGCATATCAACGCTGGCGAGATTAGTTACTGACATAACGATATCCATTTCAGGACGACCGCTACGCATAGTAACCGATGGAGATGCCAGATAGTGATCACCAAAGCCCATGACATATTCATAGTCGCCATGTATGGTTACTTCGTCGTCAGATACTGTAAGCCARGCTTTGTCCATTTTGGCGCAAGGCATTTCACCGTGAAGAGGATGATCGTCGGCGGGTGACGGACAGCCGTTTCGAATCAAACCAGAGTGGTAAGCAAAACAACCATACGTACCAACGATCTGATCTGTTTGTTTCGGCTCTTTAAACATGTTTTCCATTTTCATGTTCACACCACGAAACTCTGCATCCCAGATCATCTGTCCCATATAAGGCAGTACTGTAACCTTTCCTTCGGGACTGATAATCGTGATGGCTTCCACACCGCTGTTGTATCGAAAAGTCTCAACACGAAATGCATCGTTCTTAAATAAGCATTTGCTTTCAGTGCTGAAGTGATCTTTGTTTAGGAAAATTTGTCCAGACATCTTTAGTTGCTCATAGTCAGCAGCAGGTGATAAAACCTGCTGCTTAAAGGTGATTAGGCGGTCGCTTGTTGAGTGAAAGCCACTGGAGTATCTTGCTTGCCAGTTTTCAGTTCTCTCAGGAAGTAGTAACCGACATAAACAAAGCAGAGCATGGAGACGAAGAAGGAGAGCTGCAAGGAGCCAATCATATCGGCAACCAGCCCCTGAATCGCAGGAATCACTGCAGCACCCACAATGGACATAACCAGTACGGCACCAGACACCTCGGTGTATTTGTTCTCTACTGTCGCCAGTGTTTCAGCGTAAATGGTGGCCCAGCAAGGTCCAAACAGGATGGATACAGCAACTGCAGCGTAAACAGCAGTAATGTTTGGCACCAGGCAGACATATGCCAATACCAAACTACCAATCACAGAGTATGCAATCAGAACTTTAGCGGCACTGAAACGGGTCATCAGGAAGTTGGCAACAAACTTACCAACAAAGAAGCAGATAAAGCTGTAGATCATGAAGTTTGAAGCTGTTCGCTCATTGATATCAGACAGATCCAGGGCCAGACGAATGGTGAAAGACCATACAGCAACTTGCATACCCACATAAAGGAACTGTGCGATGATGCCACGCTTGAAACGACTGTTACCGGATAAATAACGAAGTGTATCAATCAGGCTTGGCGCTTTCTCAGCCACCTTACTATCAGACTGAATCTTACAGGCTGGGAAGCGAGTGATAGCAAACAAACCAAACACCAGCAGCAGAACCATAATCATATAGCGATACGGCTCAAGGGTGTTCTGCAGTGCTTCAAGTCTAAAAATATGAGCCTGATCAGCGGTCATACCGGCCAGAATCGTTTCCATGGAAGCACCTTCCTGGAAAATCAGATACTTGCCCAGCAAAATTCCTGAAATTGCACCAATAGGGTAGAAGGTCTGGCTGATATTCAATCGCAGGTTTGCATGCTTCTCATGACCGATCATCGAGGAATACGTGTTAGCAGCCGTTTCAAGGAAACTTAAACCAGTTGCAATAGCAAACAGCGCAAACAGGAACATGGTATAAGTCGCATTACTGGATGCAGGGAAAAACAACATACAACCAGCGATGTATAAACCAAGACCAATAAGAATGGCTGTTTTATAAGTGGTTTTTCTGATAACCAATGACGCAGGAATCGCTATCAGGAAATAGCCACCATAAAAAGCACTTTGCACCAACGCACTGGCAAAGTTGGTGAGTTCAAAAACACTTTTAAATTGAGTAATCAAAATCTCATTCAATGCTGCCGCAGCGCCCCATAAAGGAAAAAGGCATGACAGCAGAATAAACTGAAAAATAGGTGTTTTGTCCAGATAGCCATTTGACTGTTGGATCCAGTTTATTTTTCGCACGGTTATATCCTCAGATAAATTAAAACCGTAGAGAGGACTGGTCATTTTCTATKACAAAATGACCAGTATTAGTCAGTAGATTGTTATTGATCGAATTGCTTACGCATTTCTGTAAAACGGGCAGCATCTGGGTACGACGACTGTGTCCCACAAGCAGTAACACTGCAAGCTGCGTACGCATTGGCTTCATGCAGTGAAGAAGATACATCGCCACATTGGACGTAATGAGCGGCAAAGCAACCAATGAATGCATCACCAGCACCCGATGTATCTACCGCATCCACTGTATAAGCACCAATCAGCTCTTTTTGATTTTCACTCATCCAGAGAACACCACGGGATCCCATGGTGACAATGATGTTTTTCAAGCCCTTGTTCAGAAGGCTCTCTGCAGCCAGCACGATCTCTTCCTCAGTCTTCACAGGAAGACCGGTCAGAATCTCAAGCTCTGTTTCATTGGGCACGAAGAAATCACAGCGACAGGCGTAGTCTATATCCAGTTCCTTACTTGCTGGGGCTGGATTAAGAAGTACCGGGATATTGTTCTGATTACCAAAATCGATAGCGTAGTAAACCGTTTCCAACGGCACTTCCAGCTGAAGAACGATCAGACCACATTTTTTTAGATCTTCCGCAGCGTCATCAATATCTTTCGGACTCAGACAGCTATTAGCACCTTTAATAATCAGAATACGGTTCTGAGAGTTGGAATCGACAAAGATTGGAGCAACACCGCTGGAAAAACCGGATTCTTTGCGGACATGCTGAGTATCAATACCAAMTGACTGAAAATTCGCAATGGTATTATCAGCAAAGGCATCATCACCAACCTTGCTGACCATAATGACTTTCGCTCCCAGCTTGGCAGCGGCAACTGCCTGATTAGCCCCCTTACCGCCACAGCCCATGGCAAAACGACCCGCTTCCAGCGTCTCACCTGCTTTGGGCATGATGTCGGTGTAGGTGATCAAATCGACCATGTTCGAACCGATTACAGCAATCATTAGCCATCTCCAACAATGTTATAATAACAACATTTCARTGTTAATTTGTTGGCGCGATATTATGGCTTTTTGCTTTGGGGAATTTTGATTTACGTCAAAATAATGTTTTTATTTGGTAGCTCTTGTCATTAGGCGTTGTTCAGCTTTTAAACAGGATAGATAAAACGCCCCATTCATTATCTAACAAACATGGATGAACATAAAAAATGTTAGTATAGTAACATCCATTAAAAACATACCTTGTCGTATAGATTGATTTCCAAACACGTGTTGTAAGCCATGAAAGTCCGGAAAAGAATTGATCGCTTAGACCTAGAGCTATCAAGGCTCGAAAAGCTCCACGTTCAAGATGCTGCAAAATTATTGAACGTCTCAGAAATGACCGTTAGAAGAGATCTGCGCCAGCGTGATGCTGGTGACCCTATGCTGGTCGGAGGTTATATTGTTGCTGACCCGGCTCGACATCAAGGTAAAAGCTACCTTGTTACAGAAGCCGGCACACACAATAAGGAAGTTAAACAATCATTGGCAGAGTATTGCGTCACTATGGTTAGTGATGGTCAAACTCTTTTTCTTGACTGCGGAAGTACAACCGAGGAAATCGCACACCTGATACCTGATGATATTTCGGTTACGGTTATCTGCAATGCGCTCAACATCGTCCTGAGACTTTGTCACAAAAAAAACTGCAAAATTTATATGACAGGCGGAGAGTTCAACTCTGATAACTTGCTATTCAATTCAGCTGGCAGCTCTATTCTGGACGATTTCAGACCTGATCTCGCCTTTATTTCAACCGCCGGCATCGATATTGAACATGGAGTAACCTGCCATAACATCAGCGAAGTTTCAGATAAAAGAAAGGCACTTAAAAGTGCCCAACAGAAAGTGCTTGTATGCGACAGCAGCAAACTAGGGCACGCTGCAACGGCCTACATTGCAGAGATTGATGACTTCGATATATTGGTAACTAATCACATAGCAGACAATAAGCTCGCCGAAACGTTAAAAAAGCACATACATACTCTCGAAATTTGAACCTTATCCAATGAATCGTTTCAAGCCCTACTTATCGCTATTTCTYTCCATCATGGCCATCATGTGTTCGCAATACACGACCGCMGACAGCTGCACCGCAGAAGACACAAGGTATGCAAAAGTCTGGGATAATTATTACTCCCCTCAAGAAGCCTACAACGTTGGCAAGATATTGCAGTTACTGGTCGCCAATAAAGATACCCGCGGCCTTTACCAATATGTTGACGGTGAACTTGAGAACGGACCCCGACGAAGCTATGCCCTGAGCAAGCCATTTGATGAAGTGTTTCCTAAACAATGGGTAGAGTCCATTCTCTCCAATGAGCCGAACTGTTCCCCAGTGGGATGGCGCGGCTTTCTGCTTGGCAATGGCAATATATGGTTCAACAAAAGAAACGGCGAATGGAAAATCAGAGCGATCAATAGTGCCTCCAAGGAGACGATCACAACACCATCTGGCTGGTCGGTTAATCATTAAGTATTACCTCCAGCCTGTTTCTCATACCCCTGGATCTCCGGCGATAATTTCGAGGAGTATGCTAACCGGTTCCATATAAAAGACATTACACGTTTTATGGCATCACCTGGTGACTACATCGGTAGCGAAATTCGTAATTTCCAGCCCATCACTACAGAGTGGTGCAACAACGGTGATTGTAGAAAGATCACTCTGGTGAACAGTCTTAAGACCTGCGCTTCCGGAGAGTTTGAGAAGGAATTATCGGACCATGGGGTCAGTGTAAAAATCACCGATAAAAATGGTGTCAGCGTATCAACCGCCTATTACCTCCTCAAAGCAGTCAATACCAAAACCTGCAATCGTCTGGCTCCTCACATCAAAAGCAAATGCAAAAGCAGCTACCTGCTGCGTGTGGGCGACTATTCTGGCGGATCCATGGGCTGGTATTTTTCAACCGGAATTTATGGCGTATTTGATTTACCGGGGGTTGGATTAAGCATGGTGCCGTTGCGCTTTTTCCCGAATGACAATGAGGGATTGAACTTTTTAGAGGAACAATAGCCCTGTTCGCCCTATAGATAATAATGCGGTTGAAACACATTACTGTTCATGTAATTGTTAAAAAAAGGATATTAACAGTGAGCGTTGATGAACACATTATGGATTATCCGTGGGCATTCCGGATCAGGAAAAAGCACCTATGCAAGGTCGCTTGGTCTGGAGTTTCATTTTGAAGCCGATCAGTATTTTATGGACGATAAGGGTACTTATAATTATAACGTTGAAGAAATAAATGAGGCTCACCAGTGGTGTTTCAATAACGTCGAAGCGGCTATGAAAACACAACAGGATGTTGTTGTTTGCAATACATTTATTCAAAAACGACATATTCGCCGCTATTTTGACTTGGCATTAGACCATGGCTACAAGGTAAATATACGCCGATGTATCGGCGATTTCCCAAACGTTCATGGTGTTCCAGAGGAAAAAGTGAAGCACCAGAAAAAAATATACCAACCGCTAAGCTCAGAGAAAACGGTGGCATTGAATGAAAGACAGCAACATCAGGCATGTCGAGGTTGACCTTTCCTTCGAGTTGGAGGTCACATGTGACTTTTGTGGGAGTCTGAGAGTCAGCCACGACTTTCGCATTCTGGATAGGTATATGGACGAGTATCGACGCCAAAAGGTGCGCTTCATCCCCCTATTCCCCAAATGCTGCAGTGACTATCACGAGAGTGTTCAGATGGAATATATTAGCTACGTTTATTCAGCGGTCCGACCTGTATTAATTGAAGGCACTGATACTGATCCTGAGAACTCGAACCACACCAATAAATCAATGATTCATTAAATGTTAGCCGACAAATGTCTTGCCCTGAGCCGTAGACCACATAGCAGGAACAAGATCACTTGGTTTCTGGTGAAATAGTGATTAGAAGAGAATATCCCCAGAGTTCCCTTTCTCGTTTTCAAAATGCAAGTTAACGTCCTCTCCATTCGAATAATAGATGAATTCTCAGACTTGCCTATACTCTTGCAGCATTTTTCAGCTCGGAACTTGATGGTCACCAGCACAGGGTTTATGCACCTTACTCCTCTATAAACTTGAGCAATTCACCCGGTTGACAGGAAAAATAACGACAAAGTTCGTCTATTGAATTCAAACCGACATTGTAGCCAGGCTCATTCACGATTTTGTTCATGGTCGTCTTACTGATACCTGTCACTTCACACAACTCTGCGAGCGTTGTCCGCTTACCTTCCTTAAAGTTTTTATCATCCAACATCTGCTTCACCAGAATTCTGATCATTTTCCTCTCCCTAAGTGCCTGCTTATTAAAGAATTATCAGAAAACACAAAATAATTCTAGTTAGAATTTGAAATTATTGGAAACGATACTATATTTACTAATAACGGTATTAATAACGCTATTTAATACTAAGTAAAGCAGAAACATAATAAAGGGAATTATTATGCAACTTACAACACTTGAAGAAAATCTCGACCTTATTGCTCAATTGTTCGCTCGTGAAATACTCGCCGAGTGTGTAATTTCCCGGCGTCTTTTATGGCATATACTGTTTTCCTATCAGTGCTTTTCAAATGAATTTTATCGCTATCTCAACGACTTAACTCCCGGCCTGATTCCTCCAAATGCCTTCTACGAACTGCCGGAAGAACCCATGCTGCCGGTCATGATTCCTCTTGGGAATCGGATGTCCGCCAGAGTCATTGGCGTATCAACTCACGACTTTGATGAACACCTGGATGACCTGATCGTTAAGATTGAGCAAATACTCAAAACACACGGTGGTCAGAATAATATCGATGATGCTTATCTTGCACGTATTGCAGAGCATCGGTTGTCGGCAAACCAGACTTTCGAGCTGCCAGCAAAAGCAAACCAGATCCCTCAGTGGCGTTTGAAGCACCCTCATCATGAGTGGCTCAGACTTAAAAATGAAAGAAGGGTTTCGCTGACGTAATTGGATCGCAACTCTACACCTTAGTTTTGTACAGCAGTAGCATTAGCCTCAATTTTCAGGGTAGTAATCGAGCACTGATCATTTGAGGCTATGCGTTCAAAATGAAACAAAAGAGATTCAGGCAGGTGAATATTCCGTAGTGATATATCAGAGTATCGGAAGAGCTGTGATAATACCGATTCAAAACTGAACAGAAACTGAACCGAATTAATTAGAAGAGGGAGAGAAACTCGCTAACTCATTGATTTTACTGGCGCTCCCAGGAGGATTCGAACCTCCGACCTTCCCCTTAGGAGGGGGACGCGCTATCCAGCTGTGCCATGGGAGCTCTTGCCCGAATACCAAGGCGTAACATCAGGTTCGGACGCATCAAAGCGTACTCGATTAACTCTGGATGTTCAAGCCTTGGCGCGGGAGAAATATCGTTGATATTTAGGGACTTATGTTTCGTCTTTATCTGGAAATACAATTTCAAGCTGGCGTTCAAACGCGATCATTTTGTCGGCTAATCGTTCACTGTCTACCATTAAACGACCATCGAGATAGGCCTGCCTTAATTGTCTGATTCGGTCGTCACCGGTATTGATAACGAAAGAGATTTTCTGCTCGGAGCCTTCAAAATTCCCACTTGACTCACGATGACCTTTATCCATGTCCACTCCTTGAACGTTGAGGTTTTATAATTATTTTATTGCTGAGCGAGTAGGACATACTGTCACCACCGCTGTCGCCTGTCTACCGGATATCGGCAACAAATTAAGTATCAATTTTCGTACCAGTCAGACGGTTTTCAATGTTTTCAAACCCTTAGGTAATTTATGGTTTTATAACCCGCAAAAGCCGCACCAAAACCGCGCTCAAAAGTGTGATTGAGTTGGAAGTTTTCACTTAATTTTTACTGGAGAGTCGTTATAATGTTTACCGTTTACTGAATCATCTGTTGTATCTAATTCCCCTTTAATGAGTTCTATCTTCCCGTTGGGTCAGGTCAGCTTAGGCCTTAAGAACTCTCTGAAACGATCAAGGAACGAGGGCTCTAACATTGCTTCTGTCTTCTATTAACCTGGCTCGATCATTGGCTGCCACTTCACTGATCTTACTGTCAGGTGCTGCCTTTGCCGCACAACCGGTTTCATACGATGACCCATTTGAAGGCTGGAACCGAAAGGTGTTCAAGTTTAACGATACGTTGGACACCTACGCTCTGAAGCCCGTTGCCAAAACCTATGACTATATTGCACCACAACCCGTGCAAACTGTTGTGACAAATTTTTTCAGCAACCTGGGTGAGATTCGCAATATCGCCAGTAATGGTCTTCAGCTGAAAGGTGGCGACACTCTGGCATCTACGGGCCGCCTCATCATTAACTCCACCATTGGTATTTTCGGCCTACTGGACGTTGCAACGCCAATGGGCATCGATAAACGATACAGCGACTTTGGGCTGACCTTCGCCCACTGGGGGGTTCCTTCCGGTCCTTATTTGATGCTGCCACTATTTGGCCCCAAAACCACTCGCTCGGGCTTTGGGCTGGTTCCGGACTCATTATCCAACCCGGTCACCTACCATCACCCGGACAGTGAGCGTTACGCACTGAGTGCGACCGATCTTATAAACACTCGTGCAAAGCTTTTGGATGCTGAAGATCTGATCGTAGGCGATCGCTATACATTTATTCGCGACACCTATTTGCAACGACGTGAATTCATGATCACCGGCGAACAACCAGAAGATGATTTCTAACCGATAGAATCACATCTACTCAAGAATATGGGTCTATCTCAAATCTTGCTAATACTCCCCCTTGCAGCTAAGCAATGATGGGAGTATTTTTTTATCTAAAGAAGTCAGTGTGGTTTTGCCCGATGAATGAGGCAGGTTGTAGCAGTCGATGGTTCCCCATCAGATCCAATCAAGGATCTGGTGAGTGCGATGTTGTTTTATGCTCAGCCATAATGCCATCCGCCCTTCCCATCTATTCCCGCCAACCCCGTAATTTCAACCCAACAGTAGGGTGGCTTGATGACTGACCATTGTGTATTGGTTATCGATGATGACACCGTCGTACGCGAAAGCATTGCTGCTTACCTGCAAAGCACCGGCTTTAGAACGCTGGAAGCAGAGAATGGCGAACAGGGTCTTCAAGTCTTCCGGGAAAACAACCCCGATCTGATTCTTTGTGATTTGAGTATGCCGGTGATGGACGGCCTCACCATGTTAAGCAAGGTTCGCAGCGAGTCCATCAGTTTTCCATTCATTGTGGTCTCCGGCGTCGGGGTAATGGATGATGTGGTCAGAGCTCTCCACCTGGGCGCCAGCGATTTTCTGACCAAGCCCATTGCCGATCTGGAAGTTCTGGAATACGCCATCAACCGTGCCCTGGAAAAAGCGCAGCTGTTAATGGAGAACAAGCGTTATCGAGACAGTCTGGACGAAGCCATCAACTCCTTAAAAAGCAGCCTCACTCTTTTGCAGGAAGATCAAAAAGCCGGGCGACAGGTGCAAATGAATATGTTGCCCTCAGAGCCACTGGTGTTTGAGAACTTCAGAATCGACCACAACGTTATCCCCTCGCTCTATTTGAGTGGTGATTTTGTCGACTACTTTGCGCTGAATGATCACAGTTTTGCCTTTTATCTGGCCGATGTTTCCGGCCACGGTGCCTCTTCAGCGTTTGTGACCGTGCTGTTAAAACACATGTCCATGAGCCTTTTGGAAGACTACGAAGCCAATGGCCGTAAATCCCGGGTAAAACCTTCCCATGTGCTGAGTTATCTGAACACGAACCTACTGAAAACCGGGCTTGGCAAACACGTGACTGTCTTTGGCGGCATTATCAATACCCGCTCCCAGACACTGACCTACTCCTTTGGTGGCCACTTTCCGTTACCGGTGATTTCAGAAAACGACAGCGTTCGTTTTCTGGAAGGTAAAGGCCTGCCAGTGGGGCTATTTGAAGAGGCAGAGTATGAAGACATCACAATAGACTTGCCCACCCGGTTCAGCTTAACTATTCTATCCGACGGCATTCTTGAGGTTATTCCCCGCAAAAGCCTGCAGGAAAAGGAAGATTACTTATTAGCGGTTATCAAAGAAGGCAGTGGTACGGTAGCGGCACTCACCGAAAGCCTTGGGCTTGGTGAAGATCAGGAAGCTCCTGATGATATTTCAATGCTGGTACTGACTCGAAGCTGATTATGACACTTGGAAAAATAGAGTTCGCCGAAAGCGATGGCACATACGTACTCAAGTTAACCGGAGAGATGCGCCTGACCTTGTGCTCCAGTCTGGAGAACTTTCTTCAGGCCATGCTGAATACCACCGGTTTTCGCTCCGTTGTGATCGATCTCTCTGAGACCGAAACCATCGACAGCACATCTTTGGGCCTTCTGGCCAAGCTGTCCATTATGGCATGGAAGAAAGTACAGCTCCGCCCGGTTTTACTCTCCCCTCGCCACGACATCACGCGCATATTAATGAGCATGGGGTTCGAACGTATTTTTATCATCGTGGAAGACAGCAGCCAACAAACCAGCGATTACCATGACATCACCTGTGATGATTGCTCAGAAGAATCCACCCGCGCAAGAGTTCTGGATGCTCATCGAGTACTGATGAGCCTGAATGAGAATAATCGAAAAGCATTCAGCGATCTGGTGAAGCAGCTGGAACACTGCCACCAGCACGAGGCAACGGGCACCTGCTGAAATCCATCAGTTTGCCCGTATCCCTTTCAAGCTCACTCTTTACTAAAACCTTCTACCATCTGAGCTGCATCCATCAGCACTTCAATACCTGCACCTGCCTTATGGGCATTTTCACTGATATGCCGGCGGAAACGACGACCGCCCGGAATGCCTTGATACAACCCGAGCATATGACGGGTGATATGGCTTAACCAAGCGCCAGATACCAGCTCTGCTTCAATATAAGGCACCATTCTTTCAATCACTTCAAGGCGAGAAATGATTGGTTTCTGATCGCCATACACCCGCTGATCCACTTCTGCTATAAGATACGGATTTTGGTAAGCTTCACGCCCCAGCATAACGCCATCCACGTGGGACAGATGACCAGCAATCTCTTCGAAGGATTTAATACCGCCATTGATAGAGATATTCAGGTGTGGGAATTGCTGTTTCAGCTGATAAACCCAATCTGGTTTTAGCGGTGGAATGTCCCGATTTTCTTTGGGTGACAAACCTTCCAGAATGGCAATTCTTGCATGCACAATAAAGGTATCGCAGCCAGCGTCGGCGACGGTGCCAACAAAATCCACCAGCTCCTGCCACGACTCGCGGCCATCAATACCAATGCGGTGTTTCACTGTGACGGGAATAGACACTTTATCCTGCATTGCCCGAACCGCATCAGCAACGGTTTGCGGCTCGGCCATCAAACAGGCACCTATTCGACCGTTCTGCACACGATCACTGGGGCAACCGACGTTTAAATTCACTTCCTGGTAGCCATATTTTTCAGCCAGCACAGCGCACCACGCCAGATCTTTTGCATCATGGCCGCCTAACTGAAGCGCAAGAGGGTACTCGAAAGCATTGTGTTTTAAAAATCGGTCTTTATCGCCGTGCACAAGTGCACCGGACGTCACCATCTCGGTGTACAGTAGAGCGTGCTCAGACAAAAGACGATGAAAGTAACGGCAATGTCGATCGGTCCAATCCATCATGGGTGCCACAGAGAACCGGCGATCCAGAGGAGATCCATTTTTATCTTTCATTTCAGCTGGTTGCGTCATATACCCTTAACCAAAAAACACATCAACATGCCCAGTAAATTCACAAAGCATGCAAGTTACCACTAAAAAATAGCGGCTCAGTATGACAATCCTCCATGGAAAAGCAAAGTCAGGATATATGCGCTAACCACAGGCCAGTGGTCCACACCATAAACGATCTACACAGGGGGGGGGGGCTTATTTATCAACTGTAAGATAGGTCATACTGCAAATGGTGGCTGGTGTTACCCAGCACTGTCTCAAGAAGAGTATTTTTCAATGCGGCTAATTAAATGGTACCGTCACGGCCACTTCTAACTGATCTTCTCCTAAGATGAAATCGTAGAGCGGCCCCTGGGATGGCTTTTCCAAAAGAAGATCCAGCAACACGTTACTGTCTTTATCCATTTCCAACTGGGGGTCCAACATTGGCATTCTGGAAAGATCAGAAGCCATAGCCTGATCGTTAGTCGTTTTGGTTAACATCGCAACAGGGATTTTAAAGCTGCCGTCTTTGTCAGTTCGGTGAAGAGCAACGTCGCCAATCACAATTTCAGAATAAACAAAGCTTCCCAAGAGTTGCCAATGTAACAAAGGTTCCAGATTCCCAGAGCGCTCTGCGGAGGCGGTTGAACAAGAAAGAAGAGTCAGGACAATTGTTGCTGCTTTAATACATCCGCGACGAAAATTGTATTTTCTTATTAGCGTCATATATACGTCGATTATTCATTATTACTGTCCCTGATCTTGGTCTAAAGCAAACCGAGGGTTGCTTTACAATGCTGTGCTACCTGCCTCTTTACAGTAACCCTTGCGGAAAATTCAGACAAACAGGCAACGCGTTTGATGTGAACCGCTAGACAGGAAACCTTCAAACTGTGAACTGTCTCACCAGGAGAAAGGTACTCACTTCAATGCATTGGTTACTGGATAAACAACATATTGACTTCAGCGAAAATAATATTAATATGCGGATATCCATATAGTCATATATCTAAACTCTATGCTTCCACATCAGTTTTTTAAGCTACTGAGTGATGAAACCCGATTGCGATGCCTTTTGTTGATTGCCCGTCATGGCCCCTTGCGGGTGAGTGAGCTCACTGCAGCTCTGGAAGAATCACAGCCCAAGATTTCCCGACACCTGGCACAGCTGAGAAACCTTGGCGTTTTCAAAGATGAACGACAGGGGCAGTCAGTCTATTATGCTATTGCAGATAATATTCCCGGCTGGTCACGAAAAGTCATCGAGGGCTTAGCCAAATCTAATTGCCTTCAAGATAATTACGAAGCAGACATCCAGCGTCTTTTATCCATACCCAATCACTCTGATTAATCTCCTCAGGAACATCTAACCATGCAAACCAAAATGAAAGTCGGCATCAACGGTTTTGGACGTATTGGCCGCCTCGTCATGCGTGCTTCTTTTGATTGGCCAGAATTAGACATCATTCAGATAAATGACGTTGCCGGTAATGCGCCAACACTGGCCCACCTGCTCGAGTTTGACTCTGTTCAGGGGCGCTGGGCGCACGCCATCTCGTCAACACAAGAGGCCATTCAGGTGGATGGCAAAACCATTCGCTGCAGTCAGGAAAAAGCCATTTCAGCCGTTGACTGGTCCGAGTGCGATCTGGTAATCGAATGCACCGGTGTTCACAAATCCAGAGAGCATCTTGACCAATATCTTGCTCAGGGCGTCAAGCGCGTGGTGGTTTCAGCACCGGTTAAAGACGACTCTGTTCTTAATGTCGTTGTTGGTGTTAATGACCATCTCTACGATGCCAACAAACATACTATCGTGACTGCCGCCTCCTGTACGACCAACTGTCTAGCACCTGTCGTGAAAGTTATTCTGGAAAAGCTGGGCATTGAGCGAGGCTCCATGACCACGGTTCATGACATTACCAACACTCAGACCATTCTCGACGCCCCCCATAAAGACCTGCGTCGAGCCAGAGCTTGCGGCATGAGCCTGATTCCAACCACCACTGGCTCTGCAAAAGCGATTACCCAGATATTTCCTGAATTAACCGGGCGATTAAACGGCCATGCGATTCGGGTTCCTCTGGCGAATGCATCACTGACCGACATGGTCTTCGATGTGGCTCGAGATACAACCGCAGAAGAAGTGAACGCGCTACTAAAAGAAGCCGCAGAGACTGAGCTTAAAGGCATTCTGGGTTATGAAGACCGTCCGCTGGTCTCCATCGATTACCGTGGCGATACCCGCTCTTCCATCGTTGATGCGTTATCAACCATGGTGGTTGATCGTCGTATGGTGAAAATCTACGCCTGGTACGACAATGAAATGGGATACGCCTGCCGTACAGCAGAACTGGCTTTAAAGGTTGGTCAAAGCCTGTAAACCTTCAAGAAAGTCTGCCGTGAACTCACGGCAGACTTTCTTCAGCATCAGAAACACTGGATCCATGAAAGATATTTATCAGCGTTTTTCAGCTCTTGATCGCTCCATACGACAATATCTGCTGATCACATTTAATTACTGGAATTTCACCATCACTGATGGCGCACTGCGTATGTTGGTGGTATTGCACTTTCATAGCCTTGGCTATTCGCCATTGGAAGTCGCAGCCCTGTTTTTATTTTATGAACTGTTCGGCGTTATCACTAATCTTACCGGTGGCTGGCTTGGCGCTCGGCTCGGGTTAAACCGAACCATGAATATAGGTTTGGGCTTGCAGATTGTCGCACTGTGTATGCTGACTGTGCCGTCTACCCTGCTTTCTGTTCCCTGGGTGATGGCAGCACAAGCAATGTCAGGCATTGCCAAAGACTTGAACAAAATGAGCGCGAAGAGCTCCATTAAAATGCTGGTCAAGGGCGATGATTCAAGTAAGAACGCCGGCAAACTGTACCAGTGGATTGCAGTCCTGACCGGCTCGAAAAATGCATTAAAAGGCCTTGGTTTTTTTGTCGGTGGTCTGTTATTGAACCTGATTGGCTTTCGTTATGCCATGGTAATTATGGGATCAGTATTACTGGCTGTGCTGCTGCTGAGCTTAAAGATGCTGGATCATGATTTGGGCAAAGCAAAACAGAAAGCCAAATTCTCAGAGCTGTTTTCAAAAAGCAGACCCATTAATATTCTTTCCGCCGCCAGGCTGTTTCTGTTTGGTGCGAGAGATGTTTGGTTCGTCATTGCACTGCCGATCTATCTGGGCAGCACCTTTGGCTGGAGCAGTTCTGAAGTCGGTGGTTTTCTGGCCCTATGGGTCATTGGCTATGGTTTTGTGCAAGGTCTTGCGCCTAAAATCACCAGAAAACACAGCGATGGTCGTGCAGCGATGTTCTGGGCTGCTGGCCTTGCAGTATTAACGGCAATGGTCGCTTATTGCTTGCAGGCTGGCCATTCGCCACAACTGGTCATCATTGCCGGACTGCTACTGTTTGGCGCACTGTTTGCAATCAACTCTTCCCTGCACTCCTACCTCATCGTTGCCTATGCCCGGGAAGATGGCGTGTCACTGGATGTTGGCTTTTATTACATGGCCAATGCCATGGGTCGATTATTAGGGACGGTGCTCTCTGGCTGGCTCTTTGGTCTTTCAGGGTTGGTCTTGTGCCTTTGGGTTTCTGCCAGTTTTATTGCTTTGGCTGCATTAATATCCATCGGCCTACCAACCTCCGAACAGGAACAAGGAAGGAACTAAATTCGTAACTCTGAGGTCTGATAACGAGTCATCTGCTTGGGGAGAGCGTTGTATGAACTGGGTGTAATTAAAAGTGTTCCCGATGTGGTGAAAATTCAAATTTCATCAGCTGTTACCCCGCATGAATACTCGGTATCAAAAATAGAAAATTCACAAAATTACAGACTGTTGAACACTTTTAATTACACCCGTATGAACTCGTCATCCATAAACGTACAACGCCCTCAGACAACACCTGAAACCCAAAAAACCAATGACCAAGTTGGTACTCAAAAGCAGGTTACAGACAAGCCTGCTGCCGAAACTCAAGGGTGGACCATAAAAAGAATGGTAAGTATTGTCAGCAATTCCCGCTGACAGCTTATTAATGCTCAAATTAATTGGTAATTCAAACCGCCATTTATTCAGGACGAACGAAGTCACGCTGACTAATGA
>NZ_LUTV01000013.1:19706-46617 GCF_001646945.1 Endozoicomonas ascidiicola | reverse complement strand
GCAAGGTACCTGACCGACGCCGTACAACGATTTCAGGTTATGCAACTTGGCTGGTGTTTTAACACAGTCCCGATCGAACTGAAGTAATGATGGATACTTCAGATGCATAATGGCAAGACCACTCATGATGGCATCATGAAGCGGGATCGCATTTTGACTGCTTCTTTTACGAAAATCAGAGACTTTAACAGCTTCTTTTGAAACTATTTTGATCAGTTTCTCAGCAATCGTCTTTCGGTTAGATGGTTTCACAGTAAAATGACAATGATGATGTAATGTCGTATATGTTACTTAATAGTCTGCGATTTCTGAACTAGTAGATCAGTCTCTAGCCCTTGATATTATTGACTTTAATCAACTCGGCGGGAATTGCTGAAGTATTGTACTGGAGGTCGTTACTGTTATTACTGCCGCCGCAACGATTGCTTGCGCAGTAGCCGGTCTGGTTGGTCCTGCTTTGATCTTAGGAACCATCAGTGCTGGCTCATGGGCAATATCTGAGTTGATATCTTCTGATGGAGCATCTTACTGCGAACCAATATATCATCGCCAGGCCTACAGGCCATTTCACCGAACACACTATGTCTATAGGCCAGTCTATAGACCTTGCACACCTGCACCCACCTATATTTACACCAACCCATATACGGCAGCTCGACCTTTCTGCGACTTACCGGTTCAGCATCCTATTGGTATTCACTACCGAAATAATTGGGGTGATGTCTGTTACAGAAGGCCTGCTTGTTATTGTTAACAGGTGTATTCAATACTCAGCTGGCAATCTGTGTAAACTCTCCCGGAGTATGGCCAGTCCACCGTTTAAAGGCTTTGTTAAAAGCGCTTTCGTCGTGATACCCAAGGCGATAGGCTACCTCATTCACAGGCAATGAGCCTGACAACCATTCTCGCGCCATGGATAAACGCACTTCATCCGCAATCAATTTGAACGTCACGCCTTCTCTCGAGAGATTACGGTTTAATTGCCTGCCACTGATACCAAACTGTTCCGCTACCTTTTCCTTACCCCAGTTTGGATTCACCTTAATCACTCGCTCAACCTCAAAGCGAATACTGTGATCCTGCAACCCCTTTAGCGCCTCATCCGCTAACTGTCGCATATGTGAATAAAGTATTTTATTGGACTGCACCAATGGTTTTGCCAGCTGAGCTTTGGGAAATACCATAGCATCCGCTACCTGCTCAAACTGAACAGGACAACCCAACACCTGTTCATAGTGTTTATAGTCCATCAATGCCTTGTGCTGGAAAGAAATATACGAAGGGTTAAACGTGCTATCTGTCAGATAACTTGCCAACTGCATTAAGGTTGCCAACACCGCTTCAACCCGTATTTCACGGCAAATATTATGGTAGGGAGAATAGATAAGACTGCAGCTAGTCTCGCCTTCCGTCATAAGAAACTCACCGCCCTCACCAACAATGGGATGGTAGGTCACCAGTGCTTCCAGCGCGTCGTCCAGAGTATCGCAACTCATCAACAGAAACCCGACAATGTCCAAGTTTCCCGGTTGTACATAGTGACCAAGTCGCAAACCCAAGTCAGGTTCAGGGTAGTCTTTTGCCATGGACAGCCAGAGTCGATCCTGCAGGGGCATGGGCACACGTTGATGCCGGGCAATTTCATCAATAATAGCCTGCAATCCTTCGGAAACGGGCAGCCCGGAATCCTCCCATGAGCGAACAATGGCTCTTGTGTACTGCTGTGTAACAGTAGGGTGATGTCCCGAATTAACCATAATACTGTCCCAAATAATCCAAGCATTTTCCCTGTTTGCGCGATACATTGTTCGTCAGATAAAAGTCACGCGTCAACGAAAAATAATAATAACCGTGCTGTCAGTATCAAAATCTCCAATGCAGCACTCAGGAGATAATATGCTTCCCTACGCCATCATTGGCGCCGGCCCCATGGGCCTGTGTACCGCAAGACGATTAAGCCAATATCAGATCCCCTGGATCGGCTTTGAAATACACGACAATGTAGGTGGATTGTGGGATATCGATAACCCCACCAGCACCATGTACAACTCGGCACATCTGATCAGTTCAAAAAAACAGACCGAGTTTACCGACTTCCCCATGAACGATGAGGTACCCACCTACCCTGCACATCACCACTTGAAAACCTATTTTCAGGATTACGCCAGACATTTTGATCTTTATAAAGGTTACCGGTTTGGCCATAAAGTGATCGACATCACCCGAAAGGATAACCACTGGCTGATCAAGGTTGAAACCAGTGGTCAGGAAACGAGTTACGAAGTGGCGGGTGTGCTGCTGGCCAATGGTACGTTGCATCACCCAAGTCGTCCCGAAAACATGAGCGAATTTGCAGGTCAGCAGATTCATGCCGCGCAATACAAAGACCCCGCCCTATTTAAAGACAAGCGCGTGCTCATTGTGGGTTGTGGTAACAGTGGCTGCGACATTGCTGTAGACGCTGTTCATCAGGCAAAAAGCGTTGATATGTCTGTACGACGGGGTTATTACTTTTTGCCAAAGTTTATCAAAGGCCAGCCCTCTGACTCTCTGGGCGGAAAAATCAAACTGCCTAAGCGCCTGAAGCAATGGGTAGACAGTTTTCTGATTCGGATGATTATCGGTAAACCTAGTGACTTTGGCTTGCCGAATCCTGATTATCGGATGTATGAAAGCCACCCGGTTATTAACTCACATTTCCTGCACCATATTGGTCATGGGGATATCAAACCGCGACCTTCTATCAAATATGTGTCCGATAAAACGGTAGAGTTCAGTGATGGTTCCACAGGCTCCTATGATCTGATTCTGGAAGCCACCGGCTATAAGCTGGACTATCCCTTTATTGATCAGGCACACCTGAACTGGCAGGGTTTTGCGCCACAGCTTTATTTGAACGTCTTTAATCCAGCACACAACCAGATCTTCGTCATGGGCATGGTGGAAGCTGCCGGCCTCGGCTGGCAAGGCCGAGATGATCAGGCGCACATGGTGGCACTTTATTTACGACAGAAGCTGGATAATCAGCCTTCTGCCCGCCGTTTGGAACAAACTATAGAACAACAGTTTGCTAAACGCATTGTCGGTGGCATGGAATACCTTGAACTGGAGCGCATGGCTTATTACGTCGACAAAGCCACTTATCTGAAATCCCTGCACCGTGAAATCAAGCGCCTGAAAAGCGACCTCACTCCTGCACCAACAATAATGACAAATGCGGAGCCAGCAAATGTTAACTGATGTACAAATTCACTTTGAACCACAAAGCCTTTTATTATTAAACGCCATTCTGGCACTCATGATGTTTGGGGTATCCCTCAATCTGAAGCCCGATGATTTCTGGAAAATCCTGAAAACACCGATCGCCCCAACCATCGGGTTAGTTGCCCAGTTTCTGGTTCTGCCATTTCTAACGTCCATGGTCGTTTGGATCTTCAATATTGATCCAGAGTTAGGTCTCGGCATGATTCTGGTGGCTTCCTGCCCCGGCGGTACTTTCAGTAACATCATGACGCATATTGCCCGGGGCAATGTGGCGGTTTCTGTATCAATGACCGCGGTATCCAGCCTGTTTGCCATTGTCATGACGCCATTCAACTTCTTTCTCTACGGCCAGCTGAATCCGGTCACCAGTCCTTTAATTCAAGAAATCGCGCTGCAACCTCTGGAAATTTTCCTGCTGGTGACAATGGTACTGGCGGTTCCACTGCTGATGGGCATGATGGTTGGTCAAGTGTTTCCGAAGTTTGTTAAGCGATCCGATACTCCATTTCGCTTTCTGTCGTTACTGGTGTTTCTCGCCTTTATCATAATTGCTGTTTCCAATAATGTGGATGTCTTCCTTGAGCATATGGGCAGTTTTGCCATTCTGGTGGTTGCTCATAATGCGATGGCACTCAGTATTGGGGCAACCGCAGCCTATCTTGGCAAACTGAACTCTGCAGACCGTCGGGCGGTCACACTGGAAGTGGGCATTCAGAACTCCGGGCTTGGCCTCGGTATTTTGTTTACCTTCTTCCCTCAATATGGCGGCATGATGGTCATTACCGCGTTCTGGGGCGTTTTACATCTGGTGAGCGGACTCGGGCTGGCATTGTTCTGGAATACCAGAACTATGTCTTCTAAGGAGGCCAGTTATGTCAGCAACTAGTCGTATTCTCATTACTGGCGCTGCCGGCTATCTTGGTCATCAAGTCGGAAACGCCTTATCAAAAGAACACTATGTGATTGGTTGCGATATTCGACATCATGCTGATGCGGATTTCGCCATCTCACTCATGGATATTTGCGATGGTAGTCTCAGTGATTTCATGAAGGAACATCAGATCACCCATATCATCCATCTGGCCAGCATCGTCGACCACAGTGATGATCGTGACCGTGATTACAAAGTGGATGTGGAAGGCACCCGAAATGTCATTGAGGCCTGCATTCAATCCGGCGTTCAGCATTTAACCGTCACCAGCAGTGGCGCGGCTTACGGTTACCATGAAGATAATGACCCATGGCTGTCGGAAAGCTCTCCCATTCGTGGCAATTATGAGTTTGCCTACTCCTGGCATAAACGATTGGTGGAAGAAATGCTGGCGGAATACCGGATTTCACACCCTTCCTTACAACAGCTAATCCTGAGGCCTGGCACGATTCTGGGCAAACATACCCGCAATCTGATCACCAATCTGTTTATGAAGAAGCGGATTTTATCGGTGAAAGGTTCCGATTCGCCCTTTGTCTTTATCTGGGATGAAGATGTGGTTGCGATTATTTGTCGAGGCGTCAGTCACCACAAAACCGGCGCTTATAATCTGGCGGGTGATGGGGCAATGGCCATTAATGAGATTGCTTCTCAATTAAAAAAACCGCTCCTTTCATTATCACCCGCTCTGCTTAAAACGGCACTCGCCTTAGGACAAAAACTGAAACTGACGAAATATGGCCCTGATCAGCTGAAATTCCTGCGCTATCGTCCAGTACTGGACAACAAGGCTCTGAAAGAACAGTTTGGTTATACCCCACAAAAAACATCCGCTGAAGTGTTTGATCTTTTCTGCAGTCACTTAAATAAGGAGGCGACAACATGAGCACAGGAAAAGTCGCCTTAATTACCGGTGCAGCCAATGGCTTGGGCTGGGCCCTTTCTCAGCAATATTGGCAGGCGGGTTATCATCTTTTCATGGTGGATCTGGATCAAGACGGCCTGGAGGGCCGTCAGCAAGAGCTTGTTGTATCAGGCCGTGGCGATCAGACAGCGATTGTCTGCGCCATAGACCTTTTGCAACCAGATGCCATTGAAAACATTGAAAAAAAGGTGAATCAGCATTTTGACCAGCTTCATGTGCTCATCAACAATGCAGGCATCACCCATCGCTCTCTGGCCCAGAAAACACATAACGATGTCGTCGCCAAAGTGATGGAGCTGGATTACCTCATCCCTGTAAAGCTCACTCAGCAACTTCTGGATACACTACAGAGTTCCGGAAATAAAAAAGAACCGGCCACCATTATTAACATTGGCAGCATGGCGGGATGGCTTCCCGTCATGGCCCGGGCCGGTTATTGCGCGGCAAAATCAGCACTTCATCAATACTTTGAAACCCTGAGAGCAGAAACCAGCCATCTGCCGGTAGACATATTAATGATCTACCCCAGTTTTCTGGCCACCGATATTGAAAAGAATGCACTGGCAGGTGATGGCAAACCAGCCAGACACGCCCGTTCAACCATTGGTAATATAAACAGTGCAGAGTGGATGGCAGAGAAGATACAGAAGGCGCATTTATCAGGTCGACATCGATTATTTCCCGATAAAACCATTATGCTGGCCAGCCTATTGTACAGACTGCTACCAGGAGTCTATCTGAAGCTGATGGGCAGGAAGTTCAAATCAGAGCTGGCACATACATAAGACAATGGTTATACACTGATCGAAGCGTAAGGCAGGGGTCGGCTTTCACGATATCTACCGACTCCGTCTGCCCAACAGCAAGGAGTTCCAGACAAAAGCCTTACCAGCAATCCGCTGTGGATGAACCCGCAGCATTGGCACTCCCCCTTTGTCCAAGCTGATTAATAGTCAGTGTTCGACACTCCGTATCACTGAATTGAAGACCGGATGATTTAGCGGTTGCTGTTATCGTGAAAGTGGTGTCCGTGGCGGTCACGCTCATGGTATAGAACCCTCCGGCTGAATCAGCTCCCCCCAGATCATTAATATCTCCACTGTAACGACTGTCAAAAGCAAACACTCGCTCCTGCTCAGCCGCCGCAAAGGACAATGCAGTGTAGGCATCCGTTCTTCTGCTATCCCTGACATAGCTCTGATAAGAAGGAATGGATATCGCAGCCAGAATGCCAATGATGGCAACCACCATCATTAATTCAACCAAGCTAAATCCTTTTAGCCATTGCCTGTTCATATTACCACCTTGGTATCTTATGAATTTGTCGCCATGACTGACGCCCCTGGTTAGATATTTTGTATTCAAAATCCGTTTGGGTAATATTACCGGCCTCTCCCTGGACAATAACGCTTATCCCCCCATCTCCGCCATCATGGAGCACTGGTTCCGGAGCATGCCCACGGCCTAACGCCCGTCGTTTAGTGGAGATGGTCGTATCCGTAATTGTGCCTTCAGTGATAACCTGCTGAACGCCAGCCGGAAGTGCTGTGCCAGTTTGATAATGGAGAACATTCAAATAGCTGTTGCCATCCGCCTGACACTGATCTGCAGGTGGTTCATATTCCGTAAATATTAACAGGGCAAATGCACTGATTGGAGAGCTGGTACTTTTACTACTTGGCGCAGTTCCCGTTCTCTGAAAGCGGTTAATCCAACCGGCTTCAGACCTCATTTCATCTCTTAGAGCATTGAATGTGCTCACCATCCTGCCAGGCTGCACGGTAAAAGAGGATGTCAGTTGCCCATCTGCCCTGACTTCGACATCCGTCGTATCAATCAAGTCTGAAAAAGGCACCTCAGCCAATGTATAACCTGATGCATTCTGGGGCTCTTTTATTCCAACAAAGTATTCCTGAGCGGTATCCAGGCTGTCACTCTGAACCAGTTCTCGACCAGTACCAAAATAGAGCCACCTCTCAAAATCCTTGTTGGTGACTGGTAAGGGTCTGGAGGTTATTGGCCTACCCACATCCACCATGGTGGATATTGCCCAACTGGCTGTAGAAGCACTTTCAATATCAATTCTCAGTAACTCGCCCCCCAGCGGTGAGGTGTTAACACTACCAAAATAGATAAAGTCATCGGTCTTATCATTGTCCCAGTCGATGACCGACATATCTCCGGCATAGCTATTGGTAATACCGGTATCATAAGGCGCAAAACCGCTGACAAAATCTCTGGCCTGCAAATCATAAATAAAGACCTTAAGGTTCTGGTCACTGGTTGCATTGTCCAGGGCACTTCGGATACCTGATGCACCGGTTCCCCTTGGACCAGAGCCAAAAGCCAGATACCAGTCATTGGCTGCAGGTGTCGTAAAGTCACCACTGCTGTCCGGCTGTCGTTTCTGAATCAATTCTGGTCGAACGGTTGTGAACCCCATTTCAGGATGAGAAATCTCGGCAATGAGCTTTGGAGGCTCTTCAGGATTGGTAATATCCATGACGACAAAAGCGGATTGCCGGGTTTTCGTCGTACCACCAATGTTCACATCAATAGGTCCACCACCCTGCCCCATACCCATAACCAGAACAGTTCCCCATCCGCCTGGGTGATCTGCATCATCCGGGAAAATATTGGCATCAAAGATTAGCGGGGCACCATCCATATAGTAAACATGGGAATAGTCCGGCTCCGTCAACCACTGAAGATGCGGCAACAGGTTCATGGGGGCATAGGCCCATATTTCACCGCCCAGGGGATGAGCCGTTTCACCGGTCGGACTCAGATAAAAACGTTGGTCATTTTCATTCCAGAACCCAGCGTTGAAAGCATGCAGTAATCCACCATTACTGCCTACGTAAATAACCTGCCTGCGCTCCCTGTACTGATTCAGGAAATTAATAAAAGTGGTGTCGTTAGGATTGTAGGAACGCGTATCCGAGTAAAAACCCCGGGGCTCAGAAACAGACACAGGGCTGGAATGGATAATATCGCCGAGACGCCAGACTTCCAGATTTCCATCATTATCCACATCCGCACTTCTCGAACGGAAGCCCGCCTGATCTTCTCCACGAATATAGTTAATCAGGGGAGCAACATCCGCAGCAGCCACATCCAGATAGCCTTCCCTGCCAGAACTGAAAGTCGAAGGCACCAGCGGTAGTTCTTCCCCTGAACCGACCAACCCATCATCATTATTGTCCAGCCAGGTAAAAATATGTCGCCCTCTGTCCGATGGGTCATCGTAGGGACGATGGGTCGTGACATTGGTCAGTTCCATGAGTTCATCATGACCACCCCAGATAGGGATCAAATCATCCAGATCCACTGCACCACCATCAGGCGTCAGTGTCATGCCATTGTCGGTTGAGGTATATTTCTGGACCTGAGGTTGATTGAGCAGTGAGTCGAAATAAATACTCACTGCCCGATCGGTGTTGTAATCATCCAGAATGCCATTTTGATTCGTATCTTCCCGAAAATGCCCCATACCATCAATGAACATGCTGTTCAGCTGGCCGATCCAGTTCAATTCTATGTTATTGAATCTGGCTGAAGGCTGAAAGAGCGCGGTTGTTGCCGACCCGGCACCACTGGCATTGTTGGAAACCAGCGCAACATTGGAGCCAGCTGATGCCCTCGTCAGAATACTCCTCAGTACTCTGCCCAGTTGATCTTCCAATAGCGCAGGGTTATTGGCAAAAAAGTAATTATCTGCGATACCATCTTTCCCCCTGGCGCCATTAAGGTTGTTTCTGTTGTCCCACTCAATACTGGAATCTGGCGTACCGTCCTGGTTCGAATCATGTAATGGAGTTCCATCACCATCGAGATCAGAGAAACCACCATACTTGGCCATTAACTCAAGAGGGGATGGCAAAAACGCAGACTGTGTAGATGAACGTACGGTATACGTTTTTACCACTGGTGTTCCCGGCCCCTGCTTCGAGCCACCACCAGGGCCCTGAGCATAGGTTCCATATATGCCATCTTCCGTAGTACCATTGATGTTAAAGGAAAATGTAGGCTTAGCCGATGTATACTTACCTTCAAATCTGGATGTAATTTTAATCTGGGCACTGGGTAACGTCGGAGTACATCCATCAAGAATACAGAATTCAATACTGGAACCTGAGTCAAAGTCATTATCACATCCAACCTCACAACCTTCCCAGACAAAATAGAATTCCCCCTGTCTGCCGTCTGACGATAAATTCAATACTGACATGGATTTAAAGTGCGCATCAGTTGCCACAGGTGTAAAACTGACAATATCGTTATTCACATTTACCGACAGTGCGGGAACAGGATTTTGTATTTGAACAACATAGGTCGTTATATCCTGCAACCCACTGAGCGAGCTATTGATATCATTGGCGCGAGCATAAAATGATAGGCCTGCGCTCAAATAACCGCCCTCCTGCCTGGGTGCAGCAGGGCAAATACCGATAGCAGATGATAGGTTAGCAAGACTTTTCCGTGTACAGGATTTGGCAGTGCCGCCATAGAAAAAGTTATCCGGAAAGGAAATATTATCTTCAAGATTACCTATACGATTCGTCTGGGTATTAATATCAGACATCCCGGAAATACCCGGCAGGTCTGAACTTTTTGCCAGGTCATTCTTGTCAAAACTGGGCAGCGTACTACTGATCAGAATAATCGAACAGCTCGCGCAACTATTAGCTGCTGATAATGGTGGCCGCCAGCTTTCTTTATAATATCCGTGGGAGCTATCGTCAGAATTGTAATTCGAATCAGGAGAAGTCTGTCCGGAAAAATACCTTAATGCCTCAAGATACATTTCTGAGATGGGATTACCAAAACCACTCTGGCCACTGTGCAACCTGAACCTGCTCATATGGTAAATGACACCCTTTACCGAGCTATCAAAAACGCCATTACTCAAGTTGACTTCATCATCTGCCGCATCGGCATTACTGGCAATCCGGCCAATATTTCTTCTGAGAACTCCACCTTTTTTGCGGTTGTTAACGGTGCCACTCATTAAACCAAAACGTATTGCGCCATCCTCTCCATATTCTTGCAATAAACCAAAAGGCTTGTAGTTTCCATCCGGATACAATCGACACTTTGCCGAGGTGTTTGCATCTTTATCGTTAACACATACCTCAACCCGAACCGTCAATTCAGCCAACCTTGAAGCCGTCGATGGTGAGTCCGGGTCAGAGTTCCTCCACTGACACTGTGAGATTTCAGTGGTTGCCCACTTTGGATGGGAACCACTGGCAATACGAATCTGATTACTTCCATAAACACAAAAGGTAATTGCACTGCTATAGGGTGTGTAATTTCCTACATCACTGGCACTGTACACTTTTGTAAAGGCATCCAGCTCTGCAGAGAGAGTACCTCTTTCCAATACCGTACTTGATGCGGTATCCGTTGAACGTTTTCCTCCATAGAAAATACTTCTTACCAGATCAATTCGAGTCATTGCGGCCCAGTTTAGAAAGTTACCACTCCATGGGGCTCCAGAAGAGGTACAGAAATGTCCATTGGTGCCCGTCGCAGAAGATTCTGGTGTGAACTTGCCGCTGCTGTATTGGTAGCACCAGCTATTATTGAAATAGCCGGAATAATCGATCGTATCGATATAGCCACTGTCTATTGAGCCATCCCCATTGACATCACTAGAATCTGAATAGGCTTTTTTGAACATCTCATGGTCATTAGACATGAGCAGCATCACTAACGGTGGTGCTGTGGTTGTACCATTATTAGGGCTGGCCTGATAAGTCGACACGGCAGAGTAACTGTTTCCTGCAAGGATCAGTAACCAGCAGGCCAAAACACCGCAAAGATGTGCTCTTATACCGCCACTCGCATCACGCCGAACACAACAGTCAGTTGCCAATCGCTTTACCGTTAAAAAAACACTACCCGTTGTCTGAAAATGTCCGATGATTCCATTCATGGGGATACTCACAATTTATAGGTCGATTGCAACATAACTCTGGCGCCATCTGAGTCCATTACCGACAACGCCGTTATCCGGTAAAGACGGGACCACTCTGCCGCCTTGGTCGGATCCGGTGTCACACCAAAAGGGTTTTTCGGCACATAACACATAAATTCGACGATGTAACGGCCTGTGACGGTGGAACCTACAGACGTTGCATTGATGTAACGGCTACTGTCACGCCATACATCACCTTGCTCCCAGGGAGAGGTTACCCCGGATTCGCACAGTACGGTGCTGTTTCTCTCGGTGCCACTGAAGCAAAGTCCATTAGTGCAATTACCATCAAACAGGGGAAGGTCAGAACACCGGGTTTCATCCTTCACACACAGCTCAGCCTCGAGCAAAATACTTTCCGCAGCCACAAAGGCTTGTTGCTGAACCCGGAAGCTGCCGGCTGTACGCTGCTCCAGGCTTGAAAAATTAACAGAGCCCAACCCGATAATAATCATAATGGTCATAAACACCATGGTGTAAATGAGTGCTGACCCACGACTGAAATAGTGCTTTCTATCCATCACATTACGCTTCCTTTCAATTCCGGACATCAATCGTCATGACAAACTCTTTCCTGAGAAAACTGTCTGTTGGGGTAACACGCCCGCCATTAAAAAAATAAGCCCGCGGTAATCTGGTAATTTCCATGGCACTCTGCGTCAACAGATGAAGCCTTATAACAGTGACCTGATCCCAGTCTTCATGCCTGAATGCCAGATCACCAGCCTGTATAAACCGGTTAGCCACACCACTGCCATCGGTATCAACACCGTAATAAACTGCCAGTTGCTCAATACCACTGACCACGGGCACAGCATTGGTATCACTGACCCGCTTGCGGTACAGCGTGTTCCCTTCAGCATCGGGCTTCACGAAATACACAACAGAATCAAGTACACGCAGGGTGCCCGGGTTCAGCTCAACATCCCCTGCTGACGATGAGCCCGGGTCATAGCAATTGAACCCACCCCTAAAAGCCACTGAACAGTTGCTGAAACGGCTCCCGCCACCACTGGTACTATAGCTGAGCTGATTACCTGAAACACTACCGGGAACAAATATGGCGGTTTGCTGACAATCCTGCCTGATCACGCCAACAGGTGTCTCATTGGAAACCACTGAGTTGATGGCGGTCGTAAAACTCATTGAACCTGAGCCAGTGTTATGATTGCTGACACTGAAAATATCAGAAGAAGACAGCTTAAAGATGACAATGCCTTCAGAAGTTGCGGCTGGATCCACCATACTTTGAACATCTGCCCGGGTAATACCCTGAACAGCCTCCGAGTTAACGATCCATTCATCGGTCGCATTGGTATTATCCAGCACATTTGAAATGGAAAAGTCATTACTGCAACCGGTATACCCTGCCAGACGTGTATCATTGGCAATAGAATGCAAACCAATACGAGCAGACTGCTGCATAATGCCAAACTGATAATTGAACTGTTCAGTGGACGTATTATTGACCAGGAATCGAACGACGGCGGCAATAACCAGCAAACTCACTGCCAGAGAGATAATCAATTCAATCATGGTCAGGCCAGATTGCCAACGTATCTTGTTCACACTCCCCCCTCCACAACAATTTGTCGTCTCGCCCTGACCCGTTTACTGTCATCATAAAAGATGGTGATGGTGTAGAGACGTCCTTCAGGCCTATTGGTGACCACAATGGTTCCATCACCATCAGGCAACTGTTCGCTAAGCATAAACTTCCACTGATTGATGTCATAAGTCGCCATCGTCCGCGGGTCACAATCTGCCGACGCGCCTTCACAATTCGTGGGATAACTGGAGGGAATACTCCCGAGACTCACCGCATAACCGGGGCCATCCACCGAGTGAGCGGTATTGGCTTTGATCCGATCGAGCATATCGTAAGCCAGTGCATTGGCCACACTGGTAAAGTAGGCATTCTGGTTATAGGAGATGCTTCGGCTGGTTAAGCTGGAGACTCCAAATAAGCCAACGGCCAGAATTAATACCGCAATCATGACTTCTATCAGCGTAAAACCGAGTGCTGGAATACTGTGTTTTTTCCTGATCATGGGCATGTGACTGTGTTGTCTTCCGTGATTCGTCCAAATGTACTGACAGTGACACCTCTGATAACGGTGTAGTCACCGTTAAAATCGCAGATTTTCATACTCCCTGCCCTGCCAGCCATAACGGTACCATCTCCCTGAAAAGTGGGATTGGTGGTATTTGTCCAGAAGATATTGGCAATGGAGGGGCTGGCTGTTCCCTTGATTAACTCGTCATCCGATGCATCGAAGCTACCGTTACCATTGATATCCAGGAATATTAACCAGCCATCTTTCCAGTTACTGGATGAGCTGAGGCAGGTTGCGCCATCCGCTGATGGGCAGAGGGAAACATCAGATCCCTGTTTCAGAGCTTCTGCCCGGGCAAACGATAAATGTGAGATCAGGTTTTTCTGTAGAGATTCAAAGGTGATACGGTTATAGATACTTACCAGACTGGGTACAGCAATATTCATGATAATGGAAGCCAGAAGAACGACGACCATCAACTCAATCATTGAAAAGCCTCCCCAATGCTTGGGCTGCATAAACTGACTCCGGTTAAGTAGTTTCAACTCTTTTTAACGGCGTCAGGAGCATCAGAAATAGAGGAAAGCAATCAATCCATTTAATTAAGTCAAAATAGCGTCAAAAGACCGTTCTCATAAAAAGGAAGTGAGTAATATCTATCGCTGAATACAAAATCCAGACATATTCATGCATCAGGTAAGAGGGTGTTAACAGTTGTTATTTCTTCCCGGAAGTCACACCGCCTGATACGAGAAAAGACATCACCTCGGCACTGCTTTTATCCAACATTTTAATGCGGTCCGCAGACACCAGCACCACTCTACCCGCGATACTGAAAGCCATGGGGAAATACACCGCAACATGCCCCTCAACACCAAAATCGGCAACGTCCTTTCGGGTCACAAAACCAGGCACCTGGATATCACCAATGGCGACCAGCACCGGCTGTTCAAACTCACGACGGTCACCAATAATGGCATTAACCCCATCCTTAATCGCCGCATACACTAATTTGACCAAGGGGATATGATTCAACAACTGATCCAGCAGCCGCAGTAGATGACTCCCCAACCACATGTGCGTCACGACACCAACAAAAATGGTAAACCCCACCACCAGCAATAAGCTGATAGACACCACCTGCCATTCTCCCTGCAGGGTTAGCTCTCTTCCCAGATAAGAACCAACGGTCGCTGATAGCAACTCCGCCACCAGCGACATACCCTTAGAAAACAAATAGAAGGTAAATACAATGGGCACCAGTACTGCGAGTCCTTCCAGAAACCAGCCCATGATGCGTGACATAGCACATTTCCTCATTAATTGTGGTCAGCTTTTATACTAAGTGAGGTGCGGTGGCGATGACAGTTTTTTTCTGAGACGATGTAATGCAGTCATCAAGGGATCGATGATAATGAGCAACATCAGCCGTGTAGATTGGAATCATGAAATCCACGCCATTTGGTTAGCTGGCGAGCATCGACTGGCCATTGAGAAAATGGCGGAAGAGATCAACCGTCATGGTGAGATGAAACCCAGAACGGTCATTTTACAAACCTGCTACTACTTGTTCCTGATTCACGACTACGCCTCATGCATTAAACTATTAGGCAATGGATTAATTCTTTACCCTTGCGATACTGAGTTATTGACCAACCTTGCCTCCTGCTACAGCAGAAACCACCAATATCAGGAAGCCATTCATTTTGCGCAACTCGCGCTCAAAAAAACACCTGATGATTATTATCTTTGGGATACCCTAACCGTCAGCCATTTCAAACTGGGGCAATGGGAACAGGCAAAAATTACCGGAACAGAATCACTGAGACTAAAAGATCAACGTCATGGGCAAGTGCCTGAGCACTGGTCTTTACCAGAAAAAACGACGGAAGAGCTGGTACTTAATAAAATAAACGTCATTGCTTTCAGCTTATGGGGTGACAAAGAACGCTACCTGCACGGCGCCCTGAGAAACCTGCTGTTAGCACCAGAAATCTACCCAGACTGGGAAGTCTGGATCTATCTTGACGACACGGTACCGGCAACTTACCAACAACTCATGACGCACCTGGGCGCAAAACTGATTCATCGCCCCAGTCACCAAAGCATCAAGCAGAAAACCTGCTGGCGCTTTGCAGTGGCCAGTGATTCAACCGTTGGCTACTTTTTAATTCGGGATGCAGACTCTGTCATTAGTCCACGGGAGCAAAATGCAGTACTCGCCTGGCAGAAGTCCGGCAAGCTGTTTCACATCATCAGGGATTGGTGGACTCACACCGATTTGATGTTGGCGGGCATGTGGGGTGGCATCGCAGGTGTGTTACCGGATATACAACAGATGGTCTCCAACTACCAAGCCAACCACCTGGAAACGCCCAATGTGGATCAATGGTTTCTCAGAGATGTCATTTGGCAGCTGATCAAACCCAGTTGCCTGATACACGACCGCTGTTTCCAACCGCCAAATGCATCACCCGTTCCGGGGAATTTACCGGAGGGAAACAACCATATTGGTGCCTGTGAACACGCTCTATTTCCCGAATACCAACAGACCATGCTGAAACCATGGCTGAATACTCTGAAAAGGTAACCTAACCCTCCCTGTCTGCCGATAGGCTTATAAGGCCATAGACTCAGACAGGAACCATGAGAAGGAAACTTTCTTTTCTTGCATTAGGGGCAGCGCTAATATCGCCTTCATTTTCCAATGATATCAAGACATTTCTTCCGCCACCGATCATCAATTTATCGGAGTTTTACCAGTCGCCTTTTGAAACCGAACTGGCTGCGGTGATTGCTGCCACTAGTATATACAACCCAACATCCATCAAAGACGACAGGGAATACATTGGCGGCATTTTCAAACACGAAGATAAAGACCTTTACTACTTTTCCGCCATCCCCGGTGTGCCAGGAAAAAATCAGATCAGTGCAACCCTGCAATTTCCAGATCATCTGAAATTGATCTCGGTGTGGCATACCCATGGTGCCGGTAAAGGCGGCTTTCTTTTTTTCTCAAGACAAGACAAGCGTTTGGTAGAAAGCTTAAATGTACCGCTTTATCTAGCCGACAGTTCAGGCTTTCTCAAAAAGCTCAGCCCCGGTGACCCAACGTTAACCCGAGGACAGGCTTATAAAAAAGGATTGGGGTACACAAAGGGTTATTCAAAAGGCAGTAAGGTGATCGATGAGAAGCGTAAATTCATTAAAATCCCAACAGCTCAAGCAACCCCTTAGAGAAGCTGTTCATGATCTTTTGCGAATAGCGAAAACGAGGAGAAAATGTTCCTGGTTTTCAGTTTTTTGAGGCGCATAGTGGTGCTACGTAACGAAGAAAACTGAAAAACAGGGGCGCTTTATCATCGTTTGCAGCTCGCAGAAAGATTGTGAACAGCTTCTTAGCTGTTACTGAGCTTCATAGGATACAACTGACCATTACTTAACGTCAGTGACTGATTACAGAACTGGGCAAAAGACTTCCGGTTACTGAGAATAATCAACCCTTTCCCCGATTCTTCGCAGAAGGCCCTTACCGACTGAACAAAGGTCAAACCATTATCGTCGCTCATGAACTCAAAAGGTTCATCCAGAATCACGAGATCCGCTTCTGTCAGAAAGACTCTGGCCAGCATAAACCGTTTACGCTCACCGGACGACAGAGGAATACTTTCATGGTTTTCGACTTTATAGTGGAGACCATCTTCAATTTGATTAATTTTGTCGGTCAATTGCACTTTATCCAACGCCATGGCGATCTGATCCGACGTCACCATGGTGTTCCCCAAAATCAGGTTGTCGTACAAGGAACCACTGAAAAATCGGTAGTAAGACGGGGAAAAATGAATATGACTGCGAATATCCCGATAATCAAAATGCTCAATGTTCAGATTATTGACCAGCAAACTCCCCCTGGCGGGATCTTCGATACCCGCCAGTAAATTAAACAGGCTGGTTTTTCCAGAACCGGGGTGTCCATATACGTACAGTGACTCGGGTAAATTCAAATCAAAGCTGATGCCTTTGAGCTGAAAATAGCGATTTTCTGCATAAGTAAATTCAATCTGTTTCAATTCCAGATGCTTGATGCGGGTTAAACAAAAAGAAGCGCCCCGCTCTTCCACGGGAATTTCGTAGAATTGATTCAGGTTATCAAACAGCATCCGAATCCGATTAATATTAAACAGCAGATTCGTAATCGACGCACTGGTAATGGCTTTTGATGACAACAACGAACAGGCAACAAGCTGCCCCAGAGTCATCATCCCTTCTGACACCTGCCAGGCACCATAGCCAGTGACGGCAATCAATGACAAAAACAGCACCAGCATAGAAATATGATTAATATGAGCGGAGATTGAAAAGTATTGCCGGTGATCAGGCCGATCATTTTCAATGGCATCTGTAAAATACCGCTCCATTCCCGCCAGTTTTATAAACGGCAATGACTGCATGATTTCGTATTCAAACTTCCGCTTACGCCCTTCAAATTCATAACGTTCATTGATGTAGCGCTGAATCCGTGGCTGAAGCAACAGGTTCAGCGCCACAACAAAGAGAATGGCCACCAATGGGATAAACACCATAGGGCCACCAAAATAAGCAATCAACCCAAGAGACAGCAACATAAAGGGTGAATCCACCAGCGCCATCAAATGAAACGCACCCAGCATCTGGCTAAGAGAACGACCATAGGTTACCAGCTGAGTCATAAACGCCGAGGACTTCGGCATAGCCGATGGTTTCAAGTTACACAAACGGTAGGAAAACTCTCGAGCCATCTGTACTTCCAGCCGGAACACCCGGTCGCTTAACAAATAAGACAACGCAGAGCGATTGACAAACCAGATCAACACCAGAAAGACAGCAATCAGTACCAACGATGACAAGATACCCGTAAAGCCGTTGGGCAACACCTTGTCAAACACATTCATATTGTAGATGGGCACAACATAGGCAAGCAGGTTGGTAATCAAACCAGTGAGTATTAGATAAATGCCGTCTTTCTCTGTTAGTCGTTTAATAAACCAACGCATATTCCGTTTACGGATACCGGATTTTTCGGCTCTTGGGGTTAGTTTTTCTGTGCTGATGATCAGTATGGGCTGCTCGAGATCCTGCTTTCCCCGAGTGCGATTAAAATCACTGTCGTGACGAAGAATGATAATATCCTGCTCATGATCAAAGCAGAACAGCAGATGGTACTCATCCAGCTCCACCATCTCAAGGTGACTAATGGACGACACCTTCACCAGAAAACCCAACTCTTCCAGATACCCTTTGGTTTTATGTATGTTTATTTCAGCGGTTTCACGGAGCTGATTGGAAATAAAGGCAAGTCGGCTGTATAACACGTAGTGCCGATTCAAATGATCCAGCGCATTAATCAAACTGGCGGTATTTATCTGACAATTGTCGCCATTCATAGAGTGCAGTCCATCGCTTTTCAATCAGTGCGTTTCAATCAGTGCGTTTCAATCAGTGCGTTTCAATCAGAGCTTGTCAAAAAGCCTTATAATCCTTGAGTCTGGCTATCATCGATAATTTCATAAAAGCCCAGTTCAAAATAATCCAAACCCAACGCCATCAATTCCATTCCCTGTAAACCATCGCCACCCTGAGCCACAATAACCTCGCCGGCTTCGGTGGCAGCCTGCTCAAAATCAAATGTCTGACTGTTTACCGATACACCTTCGTCGTTAATTTCATGGAATACCAGTTGCAGCTCGTCAAGAGTCAGGGTTTCCAGAGATTCATTGCCGATAGTAACGCTGATTTCCTGCTGATGATTGTCATCAGAAAAGTCCAGCTGCCCCTGCCCTACCCGCACATCATCGTTAAATATTTCGTAATAGAGGGCATTATCAGGATCGACCATATTAAGGTCATTATTTACTACGGCCAGTGACAGGATTCCTTCAGTCTGGTCATAGGTTTCACCGGTAATGGCGGCATTCTGCCCGGGGTCATCGGGCAAAGTCGCCACTGTCGTGTTGCCCGACAGGGTCACACTGTATTCATGCTCGCCACTGGTAATACCCGGAAAGTCCAATTCGCTTTTCACGCTACTTTCATCAAATCCTTGATTACCAACCACCAACTGATAGTGCCCTTGGGGTAAGTCACTGAAGGTGATGACCTGCAAAGAACCACCAGAGGGCGACAACAACGCTTCAAACTCGCCAACCTCAAGACCGATATCACCACGGCTATTACTCTGATAAAGTCGTACACCAGCCTCCCATTGATTACCACCAGAGGCATCCAGCGTGACCAAAAACTCCCCACCTTCATGATTCAGGTGCCATTTATCCAACGTTGTATAACCATTCTGCTCAACAATCTGGCCGGACACTTCAGTCCCCAGCAAATCACCATCAACAATTTGAAAGAAGCTGCTGTCGATGCTCAGACTGCCCTCATCGGTTCCTGCAGGCTGAGGAAGATCAATAACAATCTGGGTGTTATCGATGGCAGTGCCGTAATGGCCCGCCCAATATTCTGCATCTTTACCGCCGTGCTCTAGGTAAATAAAGCGAACGCCTGCACCATAGTCGGTAAACTGATGAGCGACTTCCTGCCACTGGCCATTTGCGGTCAGTGTTCCGGTATCAAAGCTATCAATCACCTCATCATTGGCACCGCGGAGCTCCACTTTAAAGTAATACTGATCACTGGTGTTTTGAATGCCTTGATACCATTCACTGGCATTAATATTCGGAGCAGAGTCCAGATCGTCAAGTGAGAAACCCTGGGCCTCAAGATCAATGACTTGAGACTTCCTGCCCCAACCATAAGAAGAAATAAAGCTCTGACTTCCTTCCTGACCAACGCCGGTGACCGCCCAACCATTGCCACCGTTTGCGGTAATGGTCCAACCATTAAGCGTGCCATTTTCAGCGGATGAATTGACCACCAGATTGTCGCCAAAAGGTGCATCCACGGCACCATTGACCGTTACCTGAACCGTTGCGGTATCTTTATTGCCATCTATGTCTGTGACTGAATAGGAAAAAGAAACCTGCTCCGACTCTCCGGCGTTCAACGTTTCAAAATCAGCCCCTGTGACAAAACGGTATTGACCATCCTCATCGACAGTCACAAAACCTTTATCCGGCCCCGAGATCAACTCATAAGACAATGCATCATTATCATCATCCGTCGCTTGAAGCTGACCAATGGTGTAACCACTGTCTTCTGAAACCTGAAGGCTGCCTTCCTGAGCCTGCGGCGCATGGGAGAGACTAATATCCAAAGAGCCCGTAGCCGAGGTGCTGCCGTTGGTGACGGTATAATCAAAGTGTTCGGTCAACGGCTCTGAGGGTGTTTGCAATGTATCTTCTGATAATGCTGTCGGCTTATAACTCCAGTCACCGGCGCTATTAACACTCAGTTCACCGTACAATCCCTGAAACGTCACGGTTCCCAATGCGTTCAACGGTTGACCATTGACCGACGCAATGGTTGATGCCTCATCGCCGGAATCAGACAACAACTCTCCAGCCTGCCCAACCAGAATGGCGGCACCATCACTTTCTTCGGTAATGATGGTTGCTGAAGTAAAGTCCTGAGCCTCTACCTGAATGGGTGGCTCAGGTTCAACAACGGGTTCTAAAGGAATAGGTTCTAAAGGTATTGGTGGTAATGCTGGAGTTGAGATTTCAAACCGATCTTGAGTGGCGACGTCGTCTACGATGAAAGAGGACAGCAAGTCAGGTTCACTGGTTACCGTACCATCGTCAGACGGTTCTGAGTCAGACGCCTCCTCAACAACTTCATCGATAGCCTCTTCTATAAGGTCTTCGCTGTCTGTCAGTTCATCTTCGTCAGTACCATCCTGTGCGGACTCATTCTCGTCACTCGCTACAGAAGTGCCTGAAGAAATAGCAGCATCCGTTGCAATGCCTGCCGGCGCTGAACGCCCTTGTGATAGCTCTGGCGCCACAACAGCACCGGGCGCATTCATGATGGAGGTGCTGCTGTCAAAAAGCTGAGTTTTAGCATCAACACCGGCAGCAGCTTTCGCCTTTTCTGCCCCTTCAGCTTCTTCCAGAGCCTCTTCTTCATCAAGCTCCAACAGCAGCGCTTCGAGCTCTTCCGGGGTAAGGTCGGCGATATCTTTTCGCTTCGTGGGGTTTTCAGCAGCCTGACTTTCCGTGATCAAGCCATCGGAAGCCCCCAGCACGGTACTGGTCTGCACCGTGGCACTGGCATTGTCATTCCCCGAAGAAGGTTTGGGCTTGTTAACATCACTCATAGCGGCACCGGTTAGATGTGGCCGATCTGGTGGAAGTGTTTGATCACCGGGCTCATCAGATAGCTGATCAAAGAGATGCGCCCTCTTTCGATGGTGCCAAAAAGGGTCATACCATATTTCAATGGAAAACGCTGTTCTTTATATTCCAGATAGGACTGTTTCGGCACCACCTCCACACGATAAAAAAACTCATTGCCGGATTCTTCAAGGCGATCGACACTGACATGGCTGATCACCCCGTCCAGATAACCAAACACGGTATGGTCATAAGCATCCAGCAGAAGTCGCACTTCTTTTTCCGCTTGAATCATCCCGATATCTTTGGCAGAGACTTTCAACGTAATTTTGAAGGGTTGAGGGGTGTCTTCGATGATTTCCGCAAAGGTATCGCCCTGACTGATAAACTTCCCTTCCTGGGAAAAATTCACATGGCGCACCACGCCAGTCACTGGCGACCGAATGTAAGAACGTTCCAAATAGTATTGATAAAGGCGAATACTGCTCAGTACTTCCCGACGTTGCTCTTCATAACGCTCAATCTCAAACACAATCCGCTCTTCAAAATCTTTTTTCACCTTCAGCAAATCTTTTCTGGATCGGAGCACTTTTTGCGTGGCGTCCATGGTTTGTACAGAACTCACCGCCTTACGATTAAATAGCGATAAAATAGCCTGACTCTTCTGATTATCGATGGCCACAAGCTCCCGCAAATTCTGCAAGCTCTCATAATAGTTATTACTGACCTGTAAAAACCGTTCTATCTGCTTTGCCAGCTTTTCTTCAGACTCACGGCCCGGCTCAAGATCGGCAAAGCCATCCAGCGCCTGATCGTCCAGAAGTGCGTTCAAGATCGCTATCTTCTTATCCAACAACCGGGCTTTGCCGGTCAGAATTTCCAGATTGATCTTTTGTTCCGCATTATCCAGCTCAACAAGAATTTCCCCTTTTTTGACGAAATCCCCTTCAGATGAATAAATGTGCTGAATCATGCCGTCATCAGCAAAATCCACATGGGCTGGGGGGAGGAAAGAGGAGACTTCACCATCGGCGCGGGTAAATACCTCAACTTCAAGAAAGGTACTGATAAACAGCAGTGCTGCAAACAGAAAACCAGAGAGAATAAGTCCTTTTCTTGCGTCCATGCGTTTTCAAACCACCCGATACTGAAGAAATCGCCAAACTGCACAGACTGGCTTCTATCAGTATAGGGAGTTGATCACGAACCCTGACCGCTATCAGAATAAACTTGACACTTTAGTCAATTTTTCAGCATACGGCCATGTGCGTTAAGCAGATTCTGACAACGGAAGCTCACTTAGTTTTAGTTCTATAAAATCAATAGCTTGCACTCCAAGACCAAAGGGACTTTCATTGTTGTGGAAATCAACCATGTCATGGGTAAAACTGAACGTGAGGTAATGACATCCTGCTTTCAGAGTTTTTAAAACATTACCTAAACCCTCACTGATAGAATGATCAGCATCCTGCGCCTCATACTCACTTAGATACAGAGAAACAGCAGTTGATATAGAAACTTTAAAGTTAGCGTAGTTAACGCTGTTATTCAGGTGAATGTCTTTGAGGTGCCTTGCCAGCATCTGACTTTCCCTGGAAGAGTTTAGTTCATCCAAATATTGTCCTTGATTAGACAAAGCCTGCAAAGCTTGTTCGCACTTACATCCTGCTGTTGACAAACCCATAGCCGCTATCTCCATACGTTGAATTGAGAGAGAAGTGTAGCCCCCCCCCCGCTTGGTAATGCATAACAAATGTGTCAGAATCACTAACAAATAAATTCAGCAAAATTACGTTAATATACCTAAGCACAGGTTATTGCTCCCCTTCCCGCTTTCCCCTATAATTTGCGCCCTTTATGATTGGCATAAATCCGATCATGGATTAGTTGACTGTCTGGAAACGGAGCAATCCTCAACCAAGGCTGTCAGGACTCTTCTGAATTTTGTCGAGTGTCTTGCACACAAGGCAGAGGTAAATTCAGAAATCAGTTGCCGGAAACAACTATAGGAAAACCTATTCCATGGTAACCATTCGTTTAGCTCGTGGTGGCTCCAAAAAGCGCCCATTTTACCACCTGACCGTAGCTGACAGCCGTAATGCTAACGGCGGTCGTTTCATCGAGCGTGTAGGCTTCTTCAATCCTACTGCTCGTGGACAGGAAGAGCGTCTGCGTGTAGACAACGAGCGTGTAACATTCTGGCTGGGCCAGGGTGCTACTGCATCTGACCGCGTAGCCCAGCTTCTGAAAGACGCTAACAAGGCTGCGTGAGGTTAAAGAATCAGTGACAACGGCAGTAGAGGGCGCTGAAAAGCGCATAACGTTAGGCCATATTTCCGCCGTTTACGGTGTCAAAGGCTGGCTAAAGATTCACTCCAACACCAGCCCGATGGAAAACATCCTCAGCTACCCACGCTGGATCTTAAACCGCAACGGCGATGTCAAAACCGTTGAAATCGATCAGGCCCGCCAACATGGTAAAGGACTGGTCGCCCATATCGTCGGTTGCGATGATCGTGAAATCGCCCGCAGTTACTGCGGATACGAAATCACCGTCAATCTCGACGAATTGCCCGAACCGGAAGATGACGAAATATACTGGCATCAACTGGAATCGCTGGATGTATTCTCTCGCAACGCTGAGGGAGACAACATCCTGCTGGGCAAAGTCAGCCACCTGATGGAAACCGGTGCCAACGACGTTCTGGTCATTCGCCCCTCAAAAGGCAGCATTGACCGCAAAGAACGTTTAGTGCCCTGGCTTGTCGGAACGGTGGTGTTAGACGTAAACCCTGAGAAAGGGTTTATCCGGGTAGATTGGGACCCGGAGTTTTAGTGACTATGACGACTCATGATGAGCTTGATGAACATCAGGAAAACAACAAGAGCGCCATAGACACCGAAATGTGGTTCGGTGTCGTCAGCTTATTCCCGGACATGTTCCGGGCCATTACCGAGCACGGTATTACCGGCCGCGCGGTAAAGGACAAGCTGATCGAGGTAGAAACCTGGAATCCCAGGGATTTTACCCACGATAGACACCGAACCGTGGATGACCGACCTTATGGCGGTGGTCCCGGCATGTTGATGAAAATTCAACCTCTGCGTGACGCCATCCAGGCAGCCCGCAAAACTGCAGGAGCCGAGGCCAAAGTGATCTACCTCTCACCCCAGGGTCGTGTACTCGATCAACAAGGTGTAGAGGAACTTGCCCAAAGCAAGAAACTGATCCTGGTCGCGGGGCGATATGAAGGTATTGACGAGCGCGTAATCCAGACCGAGATTGATGAAGAATGGTCTATTGGTGATTTCGTGTTAAGTGGTGGTGAATTAGCCGCCATGACTCTGATTGATGCAGTTTCACGCTTTGTACCGGGCACCCTTGGTCATAAGGATTCCGCAGCAGAAGACTCATTTGCAGATGGTCTTCTTGATTGTCCGCACTACACTCGTCCGGAGCTATTCGAAGGACAGGAAGTGCCGCCGGTATTGCTCTCAGGCAACCATGCGCACATCGAGCGCTGGCGACTGAAGCAATCCCTGGGCAGAACCTGGCTGAGACGACCTGAACTCCTGGAGAGCAGGATACTGACCAGCGAGGAAGAGAAGTTACTATCGGAGTTTCAGGCCGAGCGGAACATTGACTAACTGGGAGCATTTTTAAATGAGCAAAAACAAAATCATTGCACAGCTCGAAGCTGAGCAGATGAACAAAGAAATCCCGGCCTTCGGCCAGGGTGACACTGTTGTCGTACAGGTTAAGGTAAAAGAAGGCACTCGTGAGCGTCTTCAGGCGTTTGAAGGTGTTGTCATCGCCAAGCGTAACCGTGGTCTGAACTCTGCTTTCACCGTTCGTAAGATCTCTAGCGGTGTAGGTGTTGAGCGTACTTTCCAGACTTACTCTCCACTGATTGCTTCTGTTACTGTGAAGCGTCGTGGTGATGTTCGTCAGGCTAAGCTGTACTACCTCCGTGACCTGAGCGGTAAAGCTGCTCGGATCAAGGAAAAACTCAACTAAGATTCAGTTAACTTTTCCGGCAACTGATTCCTCTGAGTTTTTTGAAGAGCGGTTTGGAGGACTTTTCTCCAGACCAAAAAAAGCGGCGAAAGCCGCTTTTTTTATACCTGCAATAACATCATTCGTAGTGCTTAGTTTCTAACAGAGCTCCGAACTAGACAATATTGCAAGCTTGAGAGTTTTTAGATCTTTGTAACAATCAAATCTGTCTTATTTTGAGTTGGAAGTTTCTTTGCATCCTACAGCCTAGCTAGCAATCCTCCCGAAAAATAACTGCAGAAAAAGGAAGGCCTTCACTATGGCTATGCTCTGTAAAATACTAAACATTATCGTCTATCAGAAAATAGCCCAGATTCTGCTTTATTCATCAATTCAAGATTCATTAACTCGAAGCCTTTACGAGTAGACTATTCAACACTGTTCCAAATTAGAGGTACAAGAACTCCGGAAAACTTTTCTTATGAACCAAGCGGCAACCGATCTCATGTTCTGATAACAAAAATATGTGATTACCATCAAAAACACCTGAAATTAAGAACTTATCTTTCCAGCTGAGTTCTTTGTTCTCAACAACACTTTGAACAATCACTGCTGTCCGGTTAAAAATCTGGGGAAGAACTGAAGTGCTTGTCTCTGTTGATCTACGGTAAAATAGCGGTTGTCGAGACAGCTATTTTACAGAACAAGAGAGACAGGCATGAAGCATCATAACAGCGTTTTCCAACAGTTACTCAAAACAATCCCACGTCACCAGTTTCAGAAGGTAGTTGATCGACACAATGGGGATCATCGAATCAGAACTCTGACATGCTGGACTCAGCTCGTTTCCATGATGTTTGCTCAACTGGCCAGCCGCGTTTCCATTCGGGATCTGGTTGAGAATTTTAATGCCTGCCACAACCACCATTACCATTTGGGTGTCTCTCGCATAAAGCGTTCTTCATTGYCGGATGCCAACRGCACYCGGGCGGCCAGTATTTTCGAAGAAACCTTTTTCTTTCTACTACAAAAGGTCAGAAGCCATCTGCCTCGKGGAGCGGGCAATGAAATGGTGCGCCTGATTGATTCCACGACCATKGACTTAAATTTGAAYCAGYTTGAGTGGGCGCATTTTCGAAAAACTAAAGGCGGCATAAAGCTTCATACGGTGTATGACCCGAAGGCCGATACTCCCACTTTTTTCGAACTGACCACCGCCAAGAAKAATGACTGCAAAGCGGCTCAGAACCTTCCCATCATGGCAGGTGTCACCTATGTTTTTGACCGGGCTTACGACGACTACAGCTGGTATCACGAAATGACCTGTCAGGGCACGCAATTTGTGGGCAGGATGAAAACATCARCAGTCTATGAAGTCGTMGAATGTCGTGAAACAACAGAAGACTCTATTCTGGAAGACCAAATCATCAGGCTCTCTTCTGACAAAGGTAGAAAAGACTGCCCGGTTGATCTCAGGCGGGTCA
>NZ_LUTV01000013.1:7827-10581 GCF_001646945.1 Endozoicomonas ascidiicola | reverse complement strand
GTAAGCCCGTAAAATGGTTGAACTGTGACGAAAACCTGAAGCGCGTACGGCTGGCGACAGAGTAAAAACCAGAAGATTTACCACCAGAGATTTTGCACGCCGCTGCAAACCACGCGGAACCAAAATACCGCAAACCAGTTTGAACCAAAAGGTTTGACTACTTGAAGTTTACGACAATCTAATTTTTTCTGACCTAGCACAAACCGGAAACTTTGCACGCTACAGAAAATCAGAGAAAACCCCACCAACTGACCGATAGAAAAGATGGAAAGGAAACCGATTTTTCTGCTGGCGCTGTAAAAGAAAACTTGTACGTTAGCACTTGCCAGCTTTGAAACAAGCAACAGCAAACGACGATTTTGACGCTGGCATAAAAGAAGGAATAAACGACAAAACTCTCACGCCAGCTTGCACAACGAAGCTTACTGATTTCCTCTGACCTTTTCGACAGAAAAAGAACAAAAAAGCTCGCAACGCTAACAAATTCTCAGGTTTGCAACCTCTGGTAGAAACACAGCAGCTAACGCCTAGGTCAGGTGCGCCGTAGGCGTCACCTGGACCCACTTGTTAGCTGCATTTTAGATTGAACTTTCCTCTTGAATCCAGTCCTGTATTACTAGGGCCCTCTCCTTCAAAGAAGATTCATTATTCTTAGCAATTTTGTTAATTGTATAAGAGCATTTGTTTAGTTTGGCTCTTATATGTCTATCTTTATGTGCACCTTCTAACGCCTCAAATTTATCGCGCATTTCTTCCATGTAAAGAATGGAGTTTTCATAATCTCCATTTTTGGAGTAGTCATCTGCCTTCCGATATGAAACTTGAATATCTGTATCAAGGTACATCTTTAATTGATGGCTGTCTGCGCTATAAATTCTAGGCACTAGGCCACTCAGAATTATTTGCGCACCCTCAAATTGATGCTGAAATAGATACCCTCTAGCCAGAGACAATGATACATCAATCGATTGGTTGTCAATTTTATGTGCGATTTCAAACTGCTCAACAGCATCATCAACATTTTCTTCTGAGTGAAGTAGGAACTTTCCAAACCAATAATGAAGCTGAGATGTGTTTGGTGAAAGAACTATTGCAAGTTCGTACTGCTCTCTTGCGTCAGAGAAATTACCACTCTTCTGATGAAAATAAGCCATAAATCTAGCCACTTCAAAATAATCAGGTGCCATGTGTTGAGATTCTTTTAAAATCTCATACGCTAGGTCATGCTCACCTTTCGAAATGTGATTTTGTGCGTCATAAAGTTTTCTTGCAATGACTCTGTCAGATTTATCTCTGAATTGAATATTTCTTGCAGAGTATTTATTACCTGTTCTTCTACTCATCTGAGCTTCAAACATTGAGTTCAGTTTATTTCTTTTATCTCTTATTGTATTTTGGAATGTTTTTGATGGTTTATGATGTTTTCCAAGATATGAGCGAGCCAACTCAGAAAGTTGGTATGTAGTTTTAACACTTGCACCTTTAGCAATTGATGACTGGGCTAACATATTTGTTGCCATAAGTTCTTGAATGGCTTTTTGAGACTGAATTGCATCAAAGTCGTTGAGGTACGAAAGCTCTGGTATATCTTTCAGTCCCTGTGCACACTGCATTGATTTGGTGAGTTTTTGTGCATCCCCTGAAAGGAATTCATAAACATTTGACATGCAGAAATTTAAGAAATTATCCGAATTTTGCAGCACTCCTTCTGGACTTATTCCTGTTTGAACTGAGCTTACAAACCATTTTATATAGCTGGGATTCCTGTGCATCCTATTGACATAATTACGAAGAATTTTTTCGTCAAGTCTATGCAGAGTATCTACGCCCCTTATTTTTGCAACTGTCCGCAATAATTGAGAAGCATAAGACTCACCTATACCTTGAAGTTTAATTGGGTATTCATATGCCCCTAGTCCAATTCTTGATGTTATTATTATTTTGCTTCCTTGGGGAAGTGCTCCAACGAATTGTCTAATGTTGTCATCTAAAATCGTTTCAAGGTTGTCAATAAATAGTGCGATTTTAAATATTGATAAGTATTCAATTACTTCGTTTAAATTGTTGTGACTGAATTCTTCACCTACTATTTTTTTTCCAATTTCTTGAATTACTCCAAGAGAGTTATCTATGGCACCTTTAATATTTTTAATTTCATTTAAAGTTATTTTTGTAGTTTTAGAGGTAACCCAAACTACAGCATCAAAAGGTGAATTACTGTCAATTAGCTCATATGCTACTTTGAGAGCCAATGCTGACTTTCCGACACCACCTTCACCGACTATAGATATGACAGGAAAGCCACCTAGGCAAAGCTGTTTAACTTTTTCTACTTCTTCACCTCGGCCAATAAGACCAGTTTCATCGAAGTCTGGAATTGGTAGGTTATGGCTTATACATTCATCTTCATCGTAAGTGGCAATTTCCAAGTTGAGTACAAAGCTTGGGTCTTCATCTAGTGTAGTGAGCTGCATTTAATACAACATAAATAATCTCGCTGTGCCATTATAGGTAAGAGCATCTAAGGACGGATACTATCTATGAGAGTCGCAGCCAAGATAAGCCTGAGTGAACAGGAACAAAAACTACTAAAACGTCTATCGTCGTCAAATAAAAGCTCTGTACGCATTGCCCGTCGTTCTAAAATTATTCTTTTGGATGCAGATGGAAAAACCAATCTTGAAATTGCGGAAGCATTAAATATCGAACGGGGACAAGTAAGCCGTTGGCGAGTTCGTTATGTAGCTGAAGGTT
>NZ_LUTV01000013.1:0-3039 GCF_001646945.1 Endozoicomonas ascidiicola | reverse complement strand
CCGTAGGCGTCCGGTGCGCAGCACGAACACGATTTTATTGTTAGCTGCGTAAGCCCGTAAAATGGTTAAACCGTGACGAAAACCTGAAGCAAGTACAACTGGAGACAAAGTAAAAGCCAGAAGATTTACCACCAGAGATTTTGACCGCTGCTAAAAACCAAGCAGAACCAAAATACCTCGAAACAGTTTGAACCAGAAGGTTTGAAAACTACAAGCAAGCGACAATGTAAAAAACTCTCCGACAGGGAAAACCTTTTGTTTTCTGTTCAAGATTGAAACATTTTTTAAAACTGCACTGAACCAAAATGCCGAAATCAGTTTGAACCAGAAGGTTTGAAAACTAAAAGCAAACGACAATGTAGAAGCTGGCCTTGTACAAATTCGATCAGCAACCTCTCAGCGCTGGGTATTACGGAGGCATTCGGCCACTGATTCCGGAAACATTCGGCCACCCATTCCGGTAACATCCGGCCACTGATTCCGGTACATTCGGCCACCCCTTTCCAAGCCAGCGGCGCAGTCTATTTCAATAACCGTTACCCTCGTTCTTGAGACCCAATCAAGGATGAAGGGATAACATCATGAAGAGACTGCCAATGCGCAAAATTCGTGAAGTACTCAGGCTCAAATTTGAGCACAACCTCAGTGAGCGAAAGATTGCCCGGAGCTGCAATATTTCCCGCTCAACCGTTAAAGATTATCTGGCCCGGTTTTCTGTTTCTGAACTGTCCTGGCCACTGCCAGATACCTTGGATGAGAAAGTTCTGGAACAACAGCTGTTCCCCGCCAAGTCATCGGATAGCCGAAGCAAGCAAGCGACACCGGACTGGAGTCAAATCCATCAAGAGCTTCGCCACCCCAACACCACCCTGATGCTGCTTTGGCAGGAGTATAAAAGCTGTCATCCCGATGGTTATCAGTACAGCTGGTTTAGTGACCAATACCGGTCATGGAGGAACCAGGTTGATGTGGTCATGCGACAAAACCATGTTGCCGGGGACAAACTCTTTATTGATTATGCTGGTCAGACGATGACTGTCGTTGATCAGTTCACCGGTGAAGCGCGACAGGTACAGATTTTTATCGCCACACTGGGTGCCTCCAGTTACACCTATGCCGAGGCCACTTGGAGTCAGTCACTTCCCGACTGGATCGGCTCACATATCCGGGCCTTTGAGTTTTTGGGAGGCATTCCCAACACACTGGTGCCCGATAATCTGAAGTCTGGCGTAAAAACGCCCCATCGGTATGAACCGGTGATCAACCCGACCTACCAGGATCTGGCTGAACACTATCAGGTAGCTGTCGTTCCTGCCCGGGTAAGAAAGCCTCAAGACAAAGCCAAGGTTGAGTCTGCTGTGCAGGTGGTTGAACGCTGGATACTGGCGGGACTGCGTCATCAGACATTCTTCACCCTGTCAGCACTAAACAAGGCGATCCGGGGCTTGCTGGATAAGCTGAACAGCAAGCCGTTTCAAAAGTTACAAGGTAGTCGTCGTTCATTATTTGAGTCACTGGATAAACCAGCACTCAAGCCTTTACCGATTGAACGCTACCAATACGCTGAATGGAAAGAAGCTCGTGTGCACATTGACTACCACGTTTCAGTGGATGGTCAATACTACTCCGTGCCTTACCAACTGGTAAAAAAGCAACTCTCTGTTCGTTTCACCCAGAATACGGTTGAGTGCTTTCACCAAGGGCAACGGGTTGCCAGCCATCAGCGTTTGTATCAGAAAGGTCGCTACAGTACCCAGTCTGACCACATGCCAGAAAAGCATAAACAGCATGCCCAGTGGACGCCGGAACGACTCCAGAGTTGGGCTGGAAAAACCGGACCTGAGACCGAAGCGGTGATACGACGAATCCTCACGGACCGTCGTTATCCGCAACAGGGCTATCGTAGCTGCCTTGGCATCATGAGGTTGGGAAAAAGCTACGGTGACGTACGACTTGAAAACGCCTGTCGTCGTGCACTTTATACGGATGCTTGCTCATACCGCAGCCTCGAATCAATCCTGAAGCACAACCTGGATCAACAGCCATTACCGCAGCTTGAGCCGGAGCCCCCATTACCTGAACACCATGAGAACCTTCGTGGTTCTGACTACTTCCACTAAACCATCACGAATAATAGATAAAGGAAACAGAACCATGTTATTAAATCCAACATTAGAAAAGCTGCAAACACTGAAACTGTCAGGCATGCATGAAGCATTGAATGAACAGTTAAGCAGTGCAGATATAGATCAATTGTCGTTTGATGAACGCCTCGGCTTGATGGTTGATCGGGAAATCACTGCCCGTGACAATCGTCGCCTGAAAACCCGGCTTAAAAATGCACGACTACGGCAGAATGCTTGTATGGAAGATATTGACTTCCGCCATCCTCGTGGTCTTCAGCGAGAGCCGTTCCAACAGCTACTGGGCAGTGGCTGGATAAAGGATCATCAAAACGTCATCATCACCGGCCCAACAGGCGTCGGAAAAACCTGGCTCGCTTGTGCCTTGGCGCAGAAGGCCTGTCGTGATGGTTACACCGTCCATTATGTGAGGCTGCCAAGACTGCTTCAGGATCTCAGCCTTGCCCGCGCTGATGGCCGTTATCTAAAGCTGATGGCTGCAATGGCCAAGACCGACCTGCTCCTTCTTGATGACTGGGGACTGGCACCGCTGAGTGAAAGCCAGAGGCGTGATCTACTGGAGTTGGTTGAAGACCGGCATAACCTCAAGAGCACCCTGATTACCAGTCAAATGCCGGTTGATCATTGGCATGAATTGATTGGAGATCCGACACTGGCAGATGCGATTCTGGATCGGCTGATTCATAACGCTCACCGCGTCCCCCTGAAGGGTGAATCACTTCGCAAGAAACAAGCAAAACTGGCGAAGTCCGAACCTACGTCCTAAGCTGCAAAGCGATGCGTCGCTGCGCTCCGATGGGGGTGGCCGAATGTTACCGGAATCGGTGGCCGGATAATCCCGGAATAGGTGGCCGGATGTTTATGGAATGGGTGGCCGAATGCTCCGGAATGCGCA
>NZ_LUTV01000012.1:34533-60503 GCF_001646945.1 Endozoicomonas ascidiicola | reverse complement strand
AGCGGTTAATCAGTGTAAGAAGCCTGCAACGAGTTGCGTGGATAAAGTTCAAATGATGGCATAAAAGGTAAGACCTGCACTCCCTTGAACCTGACTGGGGTCAGGGCCCGTAGAGGCCGAAGACCTGATGAGGCGGGAGTGAGCGGATTCCATCAGGGCCAGAGGCATTGAGACCTCACCCCAAAGGCCGGATATATGGAAGCATTACTCTTTAAAGTCATGGTGAAACTTTTCCTTGCATCGCGGGGCGGACCATATATGACACCAGTTTTGACACCAGTTTTCCAAACACCAGTTTTCCAGTTTTCGTCTGACACCAGTTTTCGAGCGACAGACGTGCTATTTAAAACCTACGACAACCTCTTACATTGCTTATTTTATCCACTCTTGGGCTAACGGACATAACCATCACAGTCTTCGCTGGTACGGCGGCGGAATAGACAGGGTTCAAAATACGACCCACGGCAATCACCGGCGTGCCCGCTTTTTGAATCGCACAGTGGAAGTCACTTTGATCAGATAAGCAGGACGCTGTGATTAACGCGTCCAGCATACGATGCAGTAATCATCGGACGGCATTTTTTTTGGTCGTCGGATCCGTCATTACCGATCGCGCCCCGCGACTTGATGCGTTGAGTTCTTTGGGATAACGAACCATACCGCACTCTTAGTGCTGAGTTCGTGATAGTGAGAGCCTCATTCAGTAGCTCAGCCCTAAATTCATAGTAGAATCTTTGTATAAACATTATACTGCGGGCCGTTAAAGACTCCCCGGCGAAATAATTGCCCACCTTGGTAGTATCCCAATGAAAAAGACCTTTACATTAGAACACCCTAAAATCAAAGCGCCTCGTATCGTCGACTCAATAAAGCATGACATCAAAAAGTTCCTCAAAAAAGAACGCCTGAAATCCCTGCCTTCCGGTACTCAATATTGGGGTTTCGATTGTAAACTTGGACAATCTGAAGAGACCGCAGCCGAGGTGCATGTTTCATTGCTAACGAAAGGCATCGATGAGCTTGTTGCAAACAACATAATGACCATTTATGTAGAAGTTACAGCGAAAGCCATGGTAGCGGTTGAAAAACTGCCTGCTCAGGAGGACTAGTTATCAACAACAACGATATTTTGCGCCGGGTGCGTTATATTTTTGATTTAAGCGATCCGCTAATGCTGTCTATATTTAAGCARGGTGGATATGAAGGAAGTAAGCCTGAGTTATTGACTTGGTTGGCCCGCGAAGGAGARCCTGGTTTTATCTTGTGTGAAGATGAAAAACTTGCTCGCTTTCTAAATGGCCTGATCATAAAGAACAGAGGCTCTAAGAGTGATGATATACCTGAACCTGAGCGTATTCTGAGCAATAACATGGTGCTGAGGAAGTTGAAAATCGCTCTAAACTTACAGGCCGACGACTTGCTTTCGATGCTTAAGCTGAACGATTTCGCTTTAAGTAAACATGAGTTGAGTGCCCTGTTTCGACGCCCTGATCATAAAAACTATCGAGAATGCTTAGATCAACTGCTCCGTAATATTCTTGATGGAATGGAAAAGCACTACAGAAAAGATAAATCCTAGCTCGAATATTTCATAAAATGAGGCAAGTTTCGCACATGCTTCTAAAGTTACTGCTCCRCTGGAATCAACCGGGGCACTGCCTCATAAGAATCRCTGACAAAACTGGTCTCTTCCWTATCAGTGACATGGTAAAGCATGGGTTGCAGCAATCCCGCATCAATAACATTGTTCAACTGTCGTAAAGCAAACCCCAGCACCGCACCCGATATGCCACCAATCTGTTGCGGGAAAAAATGTTCTGCATTTTTGTCAGGCCAGATTCCCATACGAACCACCCATTCCTGATCTTCATTTATGTAGGTGGCGTATACATCGTACATCCCGAGATCAAAGGTAGTGAAGGCAGTSAGCGRTGTACGGTGCAGGTAGCGTTTAGACTGACCTTTATGCAGTTTCAGTTTGTTGACAAAATCYGGCTGTRCAGCAAGRTCTGAMCGGATATCAGCCATAATGCTACGGCTCAGCATGTCGCYGGGCATGATAGAATTGATGACCATTTTAAGGGGTAGGAAWAACGCATAAACCAGAACTGYAACCGTCAGCARTARGATTATAATCAGTGCGCGGCGCATCATTTAGCTCGCACTCCACGGTAAAATATCTGTCACTTTTAATTGGAAGTGYGGTCGGTCTGGAAAGCCTTTCCAGTCGCCGCCCCAAATCAAACCTTYGGATTTACCGAYCTCTCCAATGTAAGCCCAATGACGACTATCCCAGTGTGGCTTGCCATTTTTATAAACGACGACGTCTACAGCCCAGCCATAATTGTGATAAGAAAGTCCGGGTTTGGCATTGGTCACAACCGGCCCGCTGGTGCTTCTGCCTTGTTCATACAGTAGATTTTGCTGAACAAGATCCCGGTGACCTTGTGTCACTCGGATATCAATTCCTTTTTCTCTCAGCTCCACTTTTACCTGCTCGATCTTCTTGAACAGCAATGGGTGGATGCCATAGGTGTTATCGGTATATCCCTCGCACGAGAAGATAAGGGGAGCAATGACTGCGACACTCTTATAAAAGAAGTACTTTGATGTTCTTGGGTACAAGGTGTGGAGCAAGACAACTCCGGCAACAAAAAATGAAAAACAAATAACCAGCAGGGTAGGTGCGTTAAGGGATTTATTCATTGACTGAGATAAAGGTATCTGTGTATTGGGGTGGTCTGGAAAAAAAGATCTTATTAGCAGTTTTTCTTACGGATTGAAATCATATTCTATGACTGCGTCGGTGATCACTCACGACCGATTTTCTATTTTGTACATCGTTGTCTTCCTCAAGCTCATTCCATGGCATGGGTAATGCTATTAAGTAAAGAAACGACTATCTCCATTTCTCCGGTTGATAATAAAATCCGCGCACCAAAATTCCCCGTTCTGAGTGCCTGAGCCCGGAAGACAGTTTATGTCCGTCCGGCAGAAGGTCCTGTGCCAGAGATAGTCCCATGTACGACACACATAAACCTGAATTGTTCGTTATTAAAGATGCCGCCCTGGGCAGCCCGGATAAAGGCGTCGTTAGAATTGTATTTACCAAAAATACGTTGGATGGAACGATCAGCAGGCCTGACCATTACCAGTTCCCCACTGGAGGGATATGGATCAGTAAAGGCTATGAGGAGATTGATCAGAAATTCAGGGAGGGGGAGCTGTTCATTCTCGATAACTACAGCCCCCAGAGTAAAGATGAGATTGGCTACACTCAGGATCACCATGATCACTGGTCTACGTCCACTGCCGTTCGCCCGATGGATGTAAACCAGATGTTGCCAGTGATCGATGCCGGATTGCCAGATATTAGCTCCGGGCATCTTAATCTGAATCGCAGCTTCCCAAAAGGACCGTTTTTTATACGTCATAGCGCTTCTATCTACGGTCCATTCACTGCAGATTATGTGGACAATGAGGTGATCTGTACGCCCTACAGTCATGTTGGTTTGAGTATCTCTAACCATTTTGTTGCCAAGGTGGATATCTACGGCGCTCAGGAGAAAGAGGTCTATCTGACACCGGATCCAGCCATGAAACAGGTGGCTTACGATGGATTTGTTTCATCCATCAGTCAATTCAGTCAGCAACTCAAGGGAGAGTGGAAAGAGCTGGATTACATCTCCGATACTCAACTGATCACTTTCTTTGCTAAAGGCAAGATGGGCAAGAGCTCGCCGATGATCAGCCGGAAGATGTCGGAGAGTTTTAAAGCCGTAATCAATGACTATCAGAAAAAAGAAAAGCTGTTAGGTAACAGTGAGCGTACATCTCGACTCAAGAAGGTGCTTGATAAGTACCTGGTGGGTAGCAGTGTGGGTGAAGAGATTATTGACGAGTACCTGAAAAGTGCTGAAGGTAAGTCTTTCTTGACCGCCTACCTGGCTGACAATCCGGGCATTGCCAGCAACTATTTGCCGGATTTGAATGCAAAAAAAGAACAGCTTGAAATTGAAATTCGAGATCTGCAGTCCAGAAAGCAAAGAAAAGAGCAGGAGATAGACACTGCCATTGCCCGGGAAAAGGCAAAGGCACAACAGATGATTGAAGAAATTCGAACCAAAAATATTCACGAGGTGCAGGAAGAGCGGAACCGGCTACTGCAATCCCTGGAAAGCAATATTGAAGAGAAGAAGCAGGCGCTTGAATCCATTGACCAGCAAACGGCAATGGCTCTGGATAAGCTGAAAGTCGTGGATGATATTCAAGAGCTGAAAGGCGAGGTGAACTTTCTTCAGCGCCGGGAAAGAGAGTTGGAGGATATTGTTAAGGCTCGGGAGGCGAAGCTAAAAAGTCCAGATTTACCCAGAGAGTTGACGGAAGTTAAGACGATTCTCGATTTGTTGCAGGGGAATTCCTACGAGGTTGAAGTAAAAAAGGCAAAACCGCTCCCGGTGAAAATGATGTCTGTGTCGCCGGATAATGGTGCTCAGATCGTCCAGTCGATGGTCGACGCTTTTGACCATAAAGGCAGAGCGTTTTCTTTTGAGGAGATGGCAAACCTGCTGATTACAGTGCAGCAGTCATTCCTGACGGTGTTTAAGGGATTGCCTGGTTCCGGCAAGACCTCAACGGCGATACGTTTGGCGCAGGCTTATCATTTAAGAGAAAGCGACAGTGTCAGCGATCACTTTCTGAATATTCCAGTGAGTCGTGGATGGGTTTCCGGGCGCGATCTTCTTGGTTTTTACAATAGCCTAAAAGGCAGTTATCAGCCGGCTAAAAGTGGACTCTATCAGTTCCTGCGCCAGGGGCAGGAAGAGCAGGCAGCGCAGCTACTTCGGCTGGTGCTGCTGGATGAAGCGAACCTCAGTCCGATGGAGCATTATTGGTCAGATTTTCTGGCTATGTGCGATACAGAGTGTCGTTTTCGTCAGATGGATACCGGCATGCCCGGTGATGATCGATTTCTGTCAGCCTCTGCCAACCTGCGGTTTATCGCCACGATCAATAATGATCATACGACAGAGCCTTTATCACCAAGATTGTGCGACCGTGTGCCGGTAATCTCCATGGATATTCCTCACATGCCCACGGCTCGAGAGTTTGGCTCGCTGGTGTTGGATGGTGCAATACCATTCCCGCAGCTGGATCAGTATTTTGGCTTACCTCAAGAGCTGGCGGTAGATGCACCGCCGGTGCTGTCTGGCTGCTATGACATTCTTGAAGCTCGTGATCGTACACAGGGCAATCCTGTTCTGATCAGTCAGCGCAAACGTAATGCTATGCTCGCCTATTACGAGGTGGCCTGCCGGTATCTGGATAGAAAAGATGCTGCCGACTTTGCCCTTTCCCAGCACGGGATTCCACTGATTAACGGGCATGGAAAACAATTTCTGAAGCGTTTGGACAAACTCCGTGAACATGCCATGCAGAATAGTTTGACCAGAACCACTCTGTTGATAGACGACATAATGGCCAATGGCGACAACTATGCCGGCACGTATTCATTCTATTAAGAGGCCGCCATGGAGCTGGAGATTGAAGTACTAAACGGCATTAGGCAGGGATTACGTTTCTCCCTGCCGTTGAGCGTTCAGGGTGTGATTGCACCAGCATCAATGCCCTACGTTCTGGAAACGGAGGCGCTGGCCTTTTTTGCCAGAGTCGATCGTGACTGTGAATCAGTGTCGCTCTCCCTTGGTGAGCGGACATTATCGTTTACCCAGGGTCGTCACAGCGAGTCCCGGGAGTTTGAGTTGTTTCCAGCATATCGAGAGAATGGCCTTCGAGAGGCGTTGTTGTTTAATTTCTTTGGGGTGGCAAGGTTTACTCTGGAAATCCAAAGTGCCGATGAAGTGGAACGTTTAGAAAGCGGTCCGCTCGAAGTGCTGGCCAGAGCTCGAACCGCTCACCAGGCTGAGACAATGGTGAACTTCATCCTTGATGAGACGGAAAGCGACCTAGCAGAAGCAACCAGTGCAACCCGCTTTCAAAGTGCAGCCGCCAATACTGGAGATCAATTGAATCAGGTGGTGGAGCGATTACAGGAACATACCAGAGTACTGGAAGAAATTTCACCTCATATTCTTGCTCGACCTTTGCGGGCGTTGTCGTCGGAAATGTCACTGAGCAGTGGCTCGCAGGCAGAGATTCAGAGTGATCAGGGCGTATCCTGGTTGATGGAAAATCTGTCGGTTCTGGAAGAAGTAGACGATAAAAATCAGGCACACCTGATGGTTGATGAACGTTGTTATTTTGCGTCGGAAGTACTGTCTCCAGTGGTGCGGGAGCATACGGATATCTATGAAAACAGGGTATTGCTGGGTTATCTGGACAACTTGCTGGTCTGTACTCAAAGCCTGCTGGAAGATTATGCGCCAGCAGAGCTGAGTCAACTGAGAAACTTCCATGAAGGCTATGTCAGTTTTTTTGCCTGTATGGAAGCCTGGATTCATCAAATCAACCTTCAGCAACTGGAAGTCATCAGAGAATGCCAGCGTCGTATAATATTTATACGACAGCAGTTTTTACAAAAACTGCCTGTTCGGGAAGGTGATCGTTCGCTGCCCCGTATTACCGCAAAAGTGCGTGGTCATCGAGATTATCTGACACTCTTTCGAATGATCACCGATTGGTATCAGAGTAACGGTTTCGATAACACGGCAAAGCAGTGCTTTCTCGCCATTAACTCCATGCCAGATCTTTTTGAATACTACTCATTACTTCGAGTACGACGATGGTTTTCACAAAATGAGCAGGCAGAAACACTGGAGACGGTCGGGCATTCACAATGGCGTACATGGCTTAATGGGTTTGAGCTGACGTTGTCTTATGAACCGATTTTTTGGATGGTCGGGAATTCCAGGGCAGGGCATCTGGTTAATACAGAAAACCGCTCAGTGTACGAGGCAAAAAACAACTGGTTAGGCCGTGTCAGGGATTATGAATTTTCACGACGATCTCCGGATATCACCATAGAAGTCAAACAGCATGGTCAAACCCTTGGGTTAATTGTTATGGATGCCAAGTACACGACTCGGGATCAGGCATTCAAGCATTACCTGGCGGAGTGTACGATGAAGTATGTTCACGGTATTGATCGTGCTGCATCCAGCGCGGGCGACGGCAGTCTGGTGAAAGCGATGATCATTCTGTATGCCGATTTTGAAGATGAATTTCTGGATTTTCATGCCGCCCCCTATGATGTGTATGGAACCCATGCACAAATGCCGGTGCTGGGTGCGCAGTCATTGGCATTGGATGTATCAGAGCAGTCAGGCGGAAGAAGTCTTGAGATGTTATTGAGTAGATTGTTGAGCCTATTTTCGACGTCGAAAACCAGCGATGCGTTTCGATAATGCCAGAATATGTGGGTAAGACTTGAGAAGCTTCTGAGCAGGTTATCAAATCTATTTTCGATGTCGAAAACAGTGGTGAATTAGTTGGTGCTATGGCCAGCGGTTATGCGCTGGCATGAGTTTTAAGCAGAATAGTCTGACTGGCGGTCAGAATTATCAAATATAGTAAGACCGCCTGCCGGGGTGATTACCTCTAGAATTCACGGGCATTAAGCAGGTTTTTGATCCATGACATCACAATATCGTTCGCTTCCTTTTCGGCACTGTGATTTCTAATACCTTTAATTTGGTCATATCCTGTCACTGCGCCATTCCTGACCTTTACACCAATAGTGAGCGGTTGTGGGTGATCCATGTGGTAGACGAAATACTCGCCTTCTTGAATCCGTCGTGTATAACTGGCAACGCAATGCCTCATAAGGTCTCCCTCATCAGCCAGATCTGCTGGGGTGAGGATTGGTTTAATCTCAGAGGTGCCAGGATGAGGTGGTTTCGGAAAGGGCAGAGGTTCTCCATGCTCGTCCAGCAGTGCTGTAAACTGTCCCGGACCATGATGTCTACCGTCGTTGTATTCATCAACTACCCGGTTATGGATATTTTCAACGGCGTTAAAGCTTCTGGCACCGGCCAGTCTTTCCTGGGTATCAGGATTGTTACCAGACATTCGGCAAGTATCGGTTACCAGCTGAATCAGTTCTTCGTATTGCCAGTGACAGTCTATTGCATCAAGAGTATTGGCCAATGGACGACCCGCTATCCAAGGCAGGCGTTGAAGTAAACGCATCAATGGGCGGTCAATTTTCTGTTGATGACGAAGATGAGTGACAAGGGATGGCTGTCGCCAAAGTTGTCTTACCAGCTCAGACATTGATGGTATGTAGCTTTCCAGCTGAATACGCTTGACTGCTCGCACAGAGGATTTAGTGGCAGCTAACCCCATGGCTCCTAAGATCTGGTGTTGCTTTAGATTGAGCATTTCACGGAACTGACCATTAGACAGTTTATGGGTATCCATATACTCCCTTGCCAGCCAGATTAAAATCGGATTTGAGCGAAGCAGGTCACTCATTTCCTGCCATTGGTTAGCCATCTGCAGTAGCGAAAAACTCCAGAGCCGGAATGGTTGCAGGATTGTAATCAGATCTTCGGGAATGGTTGACTGCCACTGTCGTATTGCAGGGCTGCTTGTCGGATTAATCAGATTAATACCAGGCTCTGCAAATAGAACTGGTTGATGTATGTCATCTGACAATTCAGTATGCCATTCCAAACCTTGCTCCCAGCCATAAACGACAAGTCGGCAGGGATAGCCAAGGGTCTCTGTCCAATCAATTTCCAGCCTGTTCTCTGCTTTATTCCAATGAATCGTTTGAGGCGTGTTATTGGCATTGCTTGCGTGCTGTGAATTAGTTGCCAGCATTCAGGGTTGCTCTCCATAAGCGTCATCTACTTCTTTGGCAAATGTGCGCGAGTCCTTTGGATGGTTAAGTTGTGTCAAATCTTGATCAGTCAATATATCAGTATTACTACCAACGAGTTAGCCTATCAGACTGGCAATTTCTTCAGGCAACATTAAACGTTCAACGTCTTGTACTATGGCATCAATAATAAAGGGCACAACCCATAGCCGTAGATCTTCACTGAACTCAAAGGCTGATTCTATCGGTACCTGAAACTCTGCAGATTGCGGGTAGATCAAAATCATATCCCCTGAACCGCCCAGATACTTCTGCCCATAAGCGAACATCTGGTAGAAGTCCCCCTGAGACAAGCCAAACTTTTCCGCGCTATTGCCTTTGCTGCTGGCGATCACTTTCCATTTGGTGTCCAGTACCACAAAGGGTTTTTTGTTCCGTTCAATCAGTAAGTCCGGCTTCAGTCGAAACCAAGGAGCGCCATTGAAGTTCACCAACGCTTTGGAGCTCGCTTGTTCTTTAAGTTTGAGAGGCGGTTGTAGTTGTGTTCTCAGTACACGGGCAACATAGGTTTCAAATACTGCTTCCATGGGGAAAAGTAATGAGAAGGCATGGGTCTTTCCTGCTGACGACAGAGGTGACATGCCTTCCAGTATCAATTTGCTCCATGATAGTGGGCTTTGATAATGATCCATACCCCGATTGCGCTGTATTCTGGAAAAATCCTGTTGAATATTCTGGCTCAGGGGCACGTCAGAGAAGGGTTGCAATAACTCACGACACAGTTTTTGGTTGTGCTGACTTCGGCTGAGTTTCAATACTTTGTTCAGGGCAGAGTGAATCAGCCGGTTCGCTGGGCGATCAAGTTGGTATTCATCGTAAGCCACATAAAATCGATGCTGGTTAATCAGGTTATGCTTCAGTTGTTGTGCAACCTGCAGTTTGCCTTTCATAAAGTACAGGTTGTCTTCTGTGCGCACATAATCGGAACGAAGACCACGCTTGATCAAGTGATTCACGCTTTCCAGGAACTGGCCAATAAATATCTCCAGAAGTGGCATGTTTTGACAGGCGATCTGGGCATTCTGCAGTTGGATATGACGAAAGTGGCCGATGGAGCGCAACATGTTCAGCAGTGATGCTCTTGCAGACTGCTGATCATCTGCATTATTGCTTCGACCGGTCTTTGGCAATATCTCAATATGCAGGCCATCCGGTGTTGCTATTACACCGGCATAATTTCTGACTTGCAGCGCCCGATGACCGTGGTAACGATTGAGTCGGAGAAGGGAACCGAATTGATCGGTCCCTTCCAGGCAGAGCGTTTCGAGATAATCAAAGGCCGCTCTGCTGATTTTACGACAACGCTCGTTTTCGATTCGGGTACTGAGAAAATCATATTCAAAAATCGAAATGGTGTTGTTCATTGGGTACTCACTGGTTATCAGATGTCGGGCTGCTGCCAGTGGTTATTTGCAGATACGCTTCTGGTGTAGAGAAAGCATGGTCATTAATGACGAAGACCTTCCGGTCATCTGCGTATTGGTCGGCTGCGTAGGATGCGCCAAAGAGCTGTTGAGTATTGAACGCTTGCTGTGTCACAAACTGAAGCTGTGTATCGGTCTTCTGGTTGTCGCCCAGTATCAGACAAATTTTTTCCCAGTCTTCAAAGAAGTATTCCTGCAGTAGAGGCAGGATTTTCTTTTTAAAGATGGATGCCAGCTCATCGAACTTGTCGTTATCACTTTCTTTGTGAGCGATTGGCATAAAGAACGCATGGCCGAGAGAGTGTTCGCGGTCGTAAAGGTATTCAATACGATCATTCAATGTTCGCAGTATGTCGGCTATGTTGATGCCTTTAACGACCATGCCGTTCAATGGTGTGTAATCCGGCATCATTTCAATATAATCAAAACGACGACGCAACGCTGTATCCATAGTAGCCAGTGAACGGTCTGCCGTGTTCATGGTGCCGATGATATGCAGATTGGACGGCACCGAGAAGGTCTCGCCGGAATAGGGAAGCTGTACTGAGAGCGCTTCTTTTTGGCCGGCACGTTTCGACGGTTCAATCAGAGTGATCAGCTCTCCGAAAATTTTAGAGATGTTGCCACGGTTGATTTCATCAATGACCAGTACAAATGGCTCGGGTGCTGAGGCTGTCACGGCATCGAAGGCGGGTACATCATAAGTCTCAATCAAATGGTGCAATATGGCTTTGACATAGGATGGGTTGTAGATCCTCTCCTGATTAATCCCCTGATACTCATTCCAGATATGCTCGATGGATACTGGATAGCCTTTGCCCAGGTTCTCGTTGGTTGTGCCCTCAGGGAAAGCACGGAATGTCGTGTTACCATGAAATTCAACACCAAAAGAGTTGCCTTTTTTGGTGGTTAGGGTCATCCGATTCTCTAGCTCTAACTGCAATTTGAATTGTTCAATCGCCATAGCAAGAGGAGAGCCTGCTGTCGTTGTGCCGCGCTCTGCATCGTTGCAGATTTGTTTAAAAATACCAGGCTTCACATCGTAACTGATCTGGCCATCATCCGATTTGGCCTGCAATCCTTCAATAAACTCTTCATAGCTGAAGCTTTGATGAAACGTAACAAAGCGGATGCGTTTGGCGCTAAGTAAAATGTCATACTCTGCTTTCAGTATTTCCCGATCGGTGCAATCGTGAAGTTCTGGTTTTGCGGCTTTAACCGCTCTTTCAATCACGCAGTAGGTTTTGCCGGTGCCGGGTGGGCCGTAAAGAATGGTGTTCGTTCCGATAGGTGTTTCCGTTGTCATAGTATTCTCCGGAGCGGCAACTTCAAGCTCATCGTCTGTTATCTTTTTGGTTTTCTGGTAGAGATTCCAAAAGGCGATATTCCGTTTCAGAGGGTTCCAGTCTTCAGCGATTAATGGAGTAACCTCGTCAATGATATTTTTGCTGGCTTGCCCCCAGCTTCCCTTAACGTCCAAGGGGATATGAAAGGCTTGTGTGAGCTGTTTGCCAAATTTTTCAGGAAACTTATTATCGGCGGCACAGATAAAATCAGTTGGGTTGGCAGCGGCAAAAAATCGGTTTATTTGTGCCCGATAAACGGCAGCGAACAACCCTTGCTCTTTCCAGCTCTCCCATTGCCTGCAAACCGTGTCGTATTTTGCAGGAGAAGGGTCGCGAAGAATGTCGAGGGTCAGTTCTTTCAATAGGCTTCTGTTTTTTTCCACCTCACTACCGGAGAGCCCGTTGGAGCGAACGCTGGCAATCGGATGCTCTTTCTCTCTGCTGTGCCAAAGTAAGCGCAGGTCGTCGTCCAAAACCTCACCGGAGGCATGTAGATGTTGAGCTCTTTCGCAGGTAGCTCGGTATTTCTGAAACCAGGCATCATTGCTGTCTTTGTTGTCGTAGCACCAGCGCAGAGCAATATCGAGGCTGTGCTTGCCTTTGTTGGCTGTCCATAGCTGGGACAGTTCAGTTTCATAATCCGGTTTAATCGCTATCCCAGAAGACTGAGGGCTCCATTGTTGCTCGGGAAATGCATGCTGTAGCACTAAAAGAGGAAGTGACCCTTCAGATTGATCCATCCTGACGTCAGTAAAACGAAAGCGAATTTTGCGTTTTTGTTGTGCAAGATCGCGAAAATCCGATTCGTCAAAGCTCTCCTGAGTGACGACTCCTCTGGCCACAATGCCTCGTGGCTCTTGACCGACACGAATCAGATATACCGTGTCATCTATTTTCGGCTGTTGGCTATTACACGACCAAGTGATTTCTTCGCCAATATTACAGGACTCATCTTCCCCGAAAATGAACAGGGTCGGATTCCATGTCAAAAGATATGCGCTCATTATCGTTGATGTAGCTCAGGCAAATAGATAAAGGCAGGGAATATAATGAAAAAGACGTTTGGTTGTTATCCGTTAAAATCATAGGGAGAGTAGGGATATCTATCCTTTATTGAAGAAGTGTAAATACTCATGTTTACAATTCTTAACTACAGATATTATTTACAGCCTATTTACGTGCGTTATTGGTAGCAGCACATTACATCAATTGCCCTTACCTGTTGACTTAGGTTTCTCCAACCTTAAATAAGTTGGTGCTCTTTGATCGCATTTCTCAGTGTTTCAGAGCATAGATTTTGGTTATTCACTCAATGAAAAAAAGCAACATCTTTTGTGTTTTGGCGTGTGCCGTCTTGTTATCCGGGTGCTCTACAGGCTATGGCCTCAAAGAAGCTCATGAAAAACTGTTAAACACGTTGAAGGATACCTTGCAAACAGAGGAAAGTGAGCAAGGGAGTGAGGATGGCTTGCCTAAAAAGGAACCGACCGAGAATAACAATACAAACCCGGAACAAAGACCGCAGCCAAAAAAAGAAAAGCCAGAGCCGAGGCAGCCGCATAAGCCTAAGCGAGAACAGCCGGGTAAACAGACAGTAGAACCAGAGGCACCAACGGGAGAGCCTGAACCTCAGAATACGTTAACGCCTGAAAAGACCGAGCCTCCTGAACCTGTAAAGTTTGAGGAGTTTCAATTACCGCCTATGCCGGTATTGAAATTTAATCCCAATTTTCTGGCACCGGAGAAGTTTCAGCACCCGCTGCAAACTTCGGACAATCTGGTGTTTATGCTTGGGCAGGATAAAAAGGGTAACTATCTATATTCGGAAGGCGCTATCACCGATGGTGCTTACAAAAAGTTCATTCGCTACGTGGCGCACTTTGCAGAAAAGGGCATCAAACTTGATCGCTTAATGATGCACAGCCCGGGAGGAATGCTGGCGGAAGGTATTCAGATTGGCCAGTTTGTGCGAGAGAACCAATGGACGACAGATCTGGATCAACACATGAGGTGTTATTCCAGCTGCGCAATGATTTATGCAGCCGGTGTTGAAAAACGTATGCAGACAGGTGCGGAAGTAGGTTTTCATCGACCCTACATTCCAAGTGAACCAGACACGCCTGAACTGATCGAACAGGTTTATCAGGATTACCAACCTTACTGGAAATACGTTCAAGGTGATCCGGCTTTATATGATGATTTTATGAAGAACTACGGACGTGATGACATGTTGGTGCTGACAACAGAAACCGCAACAAAGCACATGAAGATTGAGAAGTACTGATGTCTACAGCATTAATTACACCAGAAAATGACAGCAGCAATAATCCGATCACTTATCAAAGAGTGGCAAGGTACCTCGAAGTGCATGCCATGGACTTTCTGCTGAAAGGCATGGCTCTGTCCATCGTGGTATTCAACGTGATGGGTTATAAAGAGCTGTTTAATGAAAGCAATAGTTTGTTCGGTATTACGCCATTTGGTTTTCTGATAGGTCTGGCAGAGTTTGCAGTACTGGTCTGGACGACGAGTGTTATCAAGAACCTGCCTTCTATGAGCCGGGTCTTGAAGATTTCAGTTGTCCCTGTAGTGATAGGGTTTTGGGTTCTATGTTTTACGGGCATTAATAGTTACCTGAAAAACAGTGCCTATGATGATCTGGAACAGTTCCAGACGGCGAAAACACAGTATGCCAATAATGACGTGTTACTTAAGTCAATTGATGAACAGATAGTTGTAGCCCAATCAGCGTTAAATGCTGCTCGGGAGGAGCGGATACAGGAAAACAGTCGAATCAACGAATTACAGGCAGAAGCGAGCTCGATTTCTGGCAAAATGTCTGATCGTCGAATGACAACCGCTGTTTGTGATGAAAACCCTGACTGTTCAGCAGCGGTAGCGGACTATCAACGACAATCTAACAATATTCAGCGACAAATTGACTTGCTTTACAGTTCAGTGGCAGAAAAGCAGAGTCAGATGTCAGCTATTGAAGCTGAACTAACGGATTTGAACAAAGATAAACGCGAACTCTCGAAACAGAATCGTGACAGCATTAACCTCCATGCCCAGTCAGAGAGTTCATTTTCTGTGAAAAAGCAGACGTATGAAGACATTGTGATTGGTGTGTATGAGCTTTTTGGTTTCCAAAAGCCGGATGATCCATTTTCAATTTTCATCGGTTTCATCAGCTTTATAATCTATCCGGTTTATTTATTGCTGAACTTATATTCCAGCCTGGGTTCTACAGCTAACCGTGAAATCAGGGAAGCGAAGAAGAAGGTGCGTCTAGCAGGAGCGTTACGCAAAGCCGAAATTAAAGCTGAGATTGCCGTTGAAAAAGAACTGGCTCAGAAAGAAAATCGTAAAATTCGCAGTGCGATAGCGAAGGAAAAACGCATTCTGGCTCACAAGAAGGCCATGGATAAAATCAATTACGACACGACCAACCGTGGCAAGTTGTTAAAGTATCTGCGCGTGTGGGCGAACCGTCGCCAGAAGACCCGCAATATCGAAGTGATTAAAGAAGTTGAAATCGAAATTGAAGTTGAAAAACTGGTGGAAAAGCCGGTTGAAGTCATTATTGAAAAGGAAGTTAAAGTCGAAGTTGAGCGGATTGTTCAGGTTGAAAAAGAAGTACCGGTTTATGTTGACCGTGTTAAGAAAGTATCTGAGCCAGTCTTCATCACCGAGCCACAAGTGGTTATCCATGAACGAATCATTCCTGTACCAGAAGGAATCAGCGCAAAAGAACTCGAAGAGCTTCTAGCAGGCCTGCCGGCACTGAATGAGGTGACTAAAAATGAACCTAAAATGACTGTGGTTCAATAATGCGTACGATCGATCTTTCCGTTATGCAGCGCTATGGTCAGAAACGTATTCGTGAAGAGATAGCAGACTCTGAAAATGTGGCAGAGAATGTTCGGCCTGATAGTAATGATGGTGAACGACGGGTTGAAGGTATTGACCATGGCACTGCTTCTAACGAACTTTCAGGTAGCCATCAACAGGCAGAAGAAAAGGATGCGGAGTTTGTAACGCAGAAGCAGCCTGTTACCAGTGCTGATATTCAGCCGTTCAACTATCGTAGGCAAAATGTAGAAATCCCTGAAGTGGATCCGTTCGAAGGCACTGAAGATATGTCGCCGGAAGAGCTGGAAGCGCACTTGAAAGAACATAATGCCCGTGAAGAGATCAAGAGTAACTGGGAAGTCGAGCAAGGGCGCATCGAAGCCGAGAGGAACAAGCAGCTCCTTAACGCTGAAACAGAGCTCCTCAATAGCCAACGTAAAAATAAGGCTGCTCGTGATAGCACGGATATTGATATAGAAACCAAGAAGCAGCAGGCAAAATATCAATCTGAGAGAGCGATTTTGGCGGAAGAAGCCAAAACACAAGACTTGCGAAATCAGATAGAACTTCAGAATTTAGAAACACAGCAGGTTCGACTGGACCAGGAATCTCAACGGATCAAAAACCGAGAGCGAGAACATCAACTGAAAGTTGATAAGAGAAGGGAAGTCTCAGAAGCTCGACGTCAGAAGGGTAAACGAATCTTTCACACTTTTCTGATGATACTGTTCGCGATTTTATTACTGCTGATCCTTGCTGCCATTGCTCATCGCATGTGGCGTTGGTCAGTAGAAGAGCCGCTAATAAAAGAGGTGGTTGAAGAAGTGATCGTTGAGAAAGAGGTGATTGAGGAAGTCATCAAGGAAGTAGAGGTTGAGAAAGAGGTCATTCCACCAGAATGCACTCAGATCCGCCGCAACGGTAAGGTTTACGTTTCCTGCGATGGAGTGACCATTGATGGTGCGCCGACTATATCTGAAAGTGGCGTGGAAGTGCCGGAGCTGTTGGGGGATCCGAATTAAAAAGGCGCTCTTAGAAAAAATAGTAATGAGATACGTCATGATTCGATTCATCTGGCAGGCAGGCTTTTAGTTTGCTTGCTTGCCAGAACAGATCGTTACGTATTCAGCAGAAGTATATAGGTTACGAAATTCTGAAGAATGACTGGTCTTCTCTAAAAACGCCCTCATTGCAATAAGGGCATGGCTTTTCATCCAGATCGTAGGGATCTACAAAGTTTGTGGACTTGCATTTTGTGCACTTTGTTTTCGGTTTAGCCGAGTCGGTTTTGAATTTTCTTCCGCAGTCCAAGCATAGGCAATACGACTCATAATCTGTGCACTTTTCAAGCTCATCCATGTTGGGATGGTAAGCATAGACCTTTTTGCCTTCATCATTCAGATAATAAGCGTCATTGTCCGACCAGGCAGTGATTTCACGTTCACAATTGTCGCATTCAAAGCATTTAGCTTGGGCCATACTCTTTTTTCCTAAATAGGCTCATATTAACCAGAATAAAAATTCTGGTAGCAGTGAAATTGTTGTCAGAGAATCATGTATGGTTTGGGTTAGATAAGTTAAACAAAGCCTTCATCAACCAGTTCATAACCCTCAACAGTAATGTGGTGTCGCTGACCTGAACCGCCCATCACCCGACACCAGCTTTCACTGATTAGCTGGATCTCGCAATTATCATTTCTTTCAATCCAGTATTTGAAACCGCCATACATACCGTTTACCGGAAACCAAGCTTCGGTATCGTCGGACGCGGCAATCATTTCAAGGGTGGGGAGTTCGATGGCATTCTGGTTTATAAGATCGCCAACACGCTCCATGATGACGCTATGGAAATTTTTCTGAAGCTTTTTGAGTGATTCATTGGAGGTGTTAGTATTCATCACTGTTCTAATCTCTGGTGGCTGAAATTATTTGGTTTTGAAGAATTGATTTGGCTTTTGCCAGATCGACTTTCTGGGATTTTGAAATATCGGTAATAAGTTGTTTGCCATATACCCATAGGTATTTGTCGATAGAATAGTTGCTGTGTTTCTCTAGATTGAATGTTTTTTTGAATGTCAGAAACGTTTCAAAGAAAGCAGCGTAACTGACTGGTGATGCAAAGCTTAGACTTTTGTAGCCAGCTTGCTTCAGGTAGCCAATAATCAGTATCCATATATAGCTATCATAAATTGGTACTTTGTATTCACTCAGGAAGTGAACATATTTTGAGCAGAATGAGAGATTGTGTCGTTTGTGTTCTTTGCCTGAAGTACTACTCACCCATGATACTTTTGCTATGTCGTCCACCAGTTCGGCATACTGATCAGTGCTGAAATTGTCATGGTTATTATCGATGTGCTCTACTATTTTTGATACGACTGGGTCAATGTATCGGATAGCGGTAGAGTAGATTTGGTTCAGAGCTGCCACTTTGATGGATACTTCGTATCTGTTTTCTTCGTCATTTAAGCTGGCAAACAGTTTCTGTAGGCTTTTATCGATGTTTTCTCCTTCATTATTGGTGTATTTCTTTGAAATAGAGTGGAAGTTAGTGCTGATTATTGGTTGTAATTGCATAAATTGAAATTTCAGTTTTTTGAACCATAGGAACCTTGGCTTCTGAAAACCATGGCATCAACATAGGATGTACCGAACGACTCCTTTCTGATTCGGTTCTCACACTTGGGACAGAGAAGAACCTCTCCTTTGGAGCTTTCTTTGAATTGCTTCAAATTCTCTGATTTTATGGAACAGCTGGAACAATTGGGTATTCCGGAGGCATTCGGCCATTGATTCCGGAGGCATTCGGCCACTGATTCCGGAAACATTCGGCCACCCATTCCGGTAACATCCGGCCACTGATTCCGGTACATTCGGCCACCCCCTTCCAAGCCAGCGGCGCAGTCTATTTCAATAACCGTTACCCTCGTTCTTGAGACCCAATCAAGGATGAAGGGATAGCATCATGAAGAGACTGCCAATGCGCAAAATTCGTGAAGTAATCAGGCTCAAATTTGAGCACAACCTCAGTGAGCGAAAGATTGCCCGGAGCTGCAATATTTCCCGCTCAACCGTTAAAGATTATCTGGCCCGGTTTTCTGTTTCTGAGCTGTCCTGGCCACTGCCAGATACTCTGGATGAGAAAGTTCTGGAACAACAGCTGTTCCCCGCCAAGTCATCGGATAACCGAAGCCAACAAGCGACACCTGACTGGAGTCAAATCCATCAAGAGCTTCACCATCCTAACACCACCCTGATGTTACTTTGGCAGGAGTATAAAAGCTGTCATCCCGATGGTTATCAGTACAGCTGGTTCAGTGACCAATACCGGTCATGGAGGAACCAGGTCGATGTGGTCATGCGACAAAACCATGTTGCCGGGGACAAACTCTTTATTGATTATGCTGGTCAGACGATGACTGTCGTTGATCAGTTCACCGGTGAAGCGCGACAGGTACAGATTTTTATCGCCACACTGGGTGCCTCCAGTTACACCTATGCCGAGGCCACCCGGAGTCAGTCACTTCCCGACTGGATCGGCTCACATATCCGGGCCTTTGAGTTTTTGGGAGGCATTCCCAACACACTGGTGCCCGACAACCTGAAGTCCGGCGTAAAAACGCCCCATCGGTATGAACCGGTGATCAACCCGACCTACCAGGATCTGGCTGAACACTATCAGGTAGCTGTCGTTCCTGCTCGGGTAAGAAAGCCTCAAGACAAGGCCAAGGTTGAGTCTGCTGTGCAGGTGGTTGAACGCTGGATACTGGCGGGACTGCGTCATCAGACATTCTTCACCCTGTCAGCACTGAACAAGGCGATCCGGGGCTTACTGGATAAGCTGAACAGCAAGCCGTTTCAAAAGCTACAAGGTAGTCGTCGTTCATTATTTGAGTCACTGGACAAACCGGCACTCAAGCCTTTACCGATCGAACGCTACCAATACGCTGAATGGAAAGAAGCTCGTGTGCACATTGACTACCACGTCTCAGTGGATGGTCATTTTTACTCCGTGCCTTATCAGCTGGCAAAAAAACAACTCTCCGTTCGCTTCACCCAGAATACGGTTGAATGCTTCCACCAGGGACAACGGGTTGCCAGTCATCAGCGTTTGTATCAGAAAGGTCGCTACAGTACCCAATCTGATCACATGCCAGAAAAGCACAAACAGCATGCCCAGTGGACACCGGAACGACTCCAGAGCTGGGCTGCTAAAACCGGACCTGAGACGGAAGCAGTGGTTCGACGAATCCTTTCCGACCGTCGTTATCCGCAACAGGGTTATCGAAGCTGCCTTGGCATCATGAGGTTGGGGAAAAGCTATGGTGACGTACGACTAGAAAACGCCTGCCGTCGTGCACTTTTTACGGATGCTTGCTCATACCGCAGTCTCGAATCAATCCTGAAGCACAACCTGGATCAACAGCCATTACCGCAGCTTGAGCCGGAGCCCCCATTACCTGAACACCATGAGAACCTGCGTGGTTCTGACTACTTCCACTAAACCATCATGAATAATAGAGAAAGGAACCAGAACCATGTTATTAAATCCAACATTAGAAAAGCTGCAAACACTGAAACTGTCAGGCATGCATGAAGCATTGAATGAACAGTTAAGCAGTGCAGATATAGATCAATTGTCGTTTGATGAGCGCCTCGGTTTGATGGTTGATCGGGAAATTACTACCCGTGACAATCGTCGCCTAAAAACCCGGCTTAAAAATGCACGACTACGGCAGAATGCCTGCATGGAAGATATTGACTTCCGCCATCCTCGAGGTCTTCAACGAGAGCCGTTCCAGCAGTTACTGGGCAGTGGCTGGATAAAGGATCATCAAAACGTCATCATCACCGGCCCAACAGGCGTCGGGAAAACCTGGCTCGCCTGCGCCCTGGCACAGGAAGCCTGTCGTGATGGTTACACCGTCCATTATGTGAGGCTGCCAAGACTGCTTCAGGATCTTAGCCTTGCCCGCGCTGATGGTCGCTATCTAAAGCTGATGGCTGCCATGGCCAAGACTGACCTGCTCCTTCTTGATGACTGGGGACTGGCACCGCTGAGTGAAAGCCAGAGGCGCGATCTACTGGAGTTGGTTGAAGACCGGCATAACCTCAAGAGCACCYTGATTACCAGTCAAATGCCGGTTGATCATTGGCATGAATTGATTGGAGATCCGACACTGGCAGACGCGATTCTGGACCGGCTGATTCATAACGCTCACCGCGTYCCCCTGAAGGGTGAATCACTGCGAAAGAAACAGGCAAAACTGGCGAAGTCCGAACCTACGTCCTAAGCTGCAAAGCGATGCGTCGCTGCGCTCCGATGGGGGTGGCCGAATGTTACCGGAATCGGTGGCCGGATAATCCCGGAATAGGTGGCCGGATGTTTATGGAATGGGTGGCCGAATGCTCCGGAATGCGCAAACAATTGAGAATGCCTTTTACTAGCACCCCTTTTTTTGAAATAAGTGTGATTTTGACAGTGCTTACAGCGCTTCGCTTTTTTGAGCGTAATTTCTTTTTGGCTTTTGCCCGGGCTCTTGCTTCTTCTGCGACTTTCCTTGTTTCATCATCAATGATTTGTTGCTTGACTGCTATCACCGGGGCTCTGTTGGTTAGTTTTGCATTGTGCACCTGACTCTCTGGGCTGCTGTTTAAGCATTGGAGTCCTCTCTTTTTAAATTGGATAGGTATAATGCGCTTCTCGAAATTATCTTCAGTCTGAACTTCAAACTTTTCTTTCTTAGAGGTTTTTTTTCTTGGGAGGTTTGGTCAGCTGCTATGGAAATTTTACTAAACATACTAACGTCAATGCAATAATTGATGGTTTTGGAAGGTTCTACATCCTGTTGGCCACAGGATATCGGAACACTCGTGTATCTGAGCTTTTGGGGGTAAGGGATTCCTTGACAACGAGGAATATATTTTAAGGGCTTCAAGTTATCGTCAGAATCATAGCACAATGCGCAGTTGCTCAGCACTGACTCTGACGAAAGTTCAACTTCCTGTATTGAGTATTTCAGAAGCTTAGCTTTGAATAAATCCATTTTTTTGAAAAGCAAGAAAAATCTAGTATTGCGTATGGTTTAACCTCAAATTTCAATGAGGTTGGCAATATCTTCCAGAACGCTAATCGCAGTATCTGCATTGTCTTCACCAAACCATGACCAAAATACATAGGATGCCTTGGTGATCTGTTTATCATGAGACTGACCAAAAAAAGGTATCTGCTCCAGAATCTTGTGAAGGTGACTATCCCGCCTTGCCTGAATCATGATGCGGATGTTTTTTTTCTTTTCGCGCTATAACCAACTCTGAAATTTCGTAAACCCCGAGCTTTGGCGATGCCATTATCAGGGAGTTTTAGTGCTTCAGAATACGATGTTTCAGTAACATCATCGGAACTAACAAGAGGAGTGCTGCCAAATTTTTCTGAAATGGAGATACAGCGATCGACAAGTGGCTGAATACAGGGTTTGTATTCATGATGGTTGTGCATAGACGTTACTCAAAAGACGGATATGAGTTAGGGACTTGGATGCTCATAATATGAGCTGAATCTGATCTAACTGGGAAATCCAACGGCATGTAGGATTCCTTCAGATCAGATTCGGCTTCAGGAAAAGCTACTTGTTTGAGTGAATTTCTGTTTGTGACTCTTGTTTTCCGGACGTGCTCTGCCTGGCTAAAAAGGCAGCGTTATCAGGAAAGCAAAACTGCTTTTTTCTGGGGCTGGGGCGAGCTAACAGCTTATGTTCAACAAGCTCTTTCAGTAATTTATCAAGAGCGCTTTTGCCAATGAACTTGAATTCAGGGAAGTTTTGCTCAATCAGGGAAAACTCAATGTAAACCTGTCCCGTTTGCTCTATATGCTGTTTATAAATAGACTCAAGCTGCTTATAGAAACTACCAATAAGCGACATGGCGAGTAAGTTTTTCTGCTCTGAGGTCAGAGAGTTTTGATCATGAACATTACCTTCAATAGTGTGGTCAGAACTCTCTTCATGAGTATCTGTAATGAAGTCCATTTGAATATCTGATTTAGTATCAGCTGTTTCAGACGTATGCTCTTGAAACAATGGTTCATCCTGACTAGCGATATCCAGTACGCTTTGCTGCGCGGATGCTTCACCTCCAGTGTTTTCAAACAAATTAACCTGCTGCACATTTGTTTTTTCAGCAGTGGCGCTACTGGCAATGTGGTTAGAATAATCCCCGCTGATAAGAGCAGATATCGAGCCTGCGGTATCGCTTAAGGTGATTGGTTGGGCAACACTTTGCAGTTTCGGAATACCTCCGTTAAGGAGAGACTGATTACCTGCATGGTTGGGGTGCTTATGGTCTGATACCAGCAGGGGAACCCAGTCATTTTTCAGGTTTTCTATCGCCCCTTCCCAAGTTCCGCTTTTTTTACCTTGACCGCTGACCGATGAACAAACGACCACCGTTGCCTGAGACAACAGGTAGATATATTTGTTTCTCTGCATTGCATTGGCCGGGCTGAAGCGACTTTCCGGGAAGAAAGGGCTGATAAGGGCTAACTTTCCGTTTTTAAGGTGGTTACGCCACTGGCTGCTTGCACTGTTCTTAAAAAGGCTATCCGCAACAATGCCAACAGCTGAATTTCCGTTGTTCATGGATGCCAGCATAGCATGGCTATCAATACCTTTGGCGGCACCGGACACAACTTGAAAACCAGCGTCGTTGATCTGTTGTACATAGTGATTTGTCGCATCGAGATCATTTTGCTGGCAATCTCTTGAACCAACAAACCCAACAGAATTTTGAGCCAAGAGTGCCGGGTTGCCAACACCAAAGAGAATTGCAGGAGCTTTGTCTTTGAGTTTTTTCTTTATCGTGCCTGGGTATAAATCATGGCTACGATCCAGAATCCATATGCCTGCAGCACTCCACTTATCGAGAGCCATGCTCATACTTGCTCCGCGGTTTAGCAGAGACTGTAGCCGTGGCACGGTAATATCTGCGATAGTTCTGTCTAACGATCTGAGCATAACCTGCTTCTTAACAGGTAGGTGTGATTCAGACTGCTCCCATCGAATACAAATCTCAGCAAATCTTGCCTGGTCGAGTAAGTCGACAGGTTTATAGTCATGAAAATTTAGCCAGCGGGCAAAGTATCCATAGCCATTTTCTGTTAATGGCTTAACATCACGACTTTCGTTAGCGTTGAAATATGCAGTGAGCAGTAGGACTGCTTTGGTATGCTCGCTGATCAAACTATCTACGTTATCCATTGTTAGCCGTACTCGTTAACGCAACGGGAATCACCTGCTTTACACCATGCCTGCGGAGTAAAGCGCCCGCAATGGTAAATGTCCATTTTGAATCAACAGCATCATCAATTAACCAAACTGGATTGCTGTATATATTACCAGTATTTATTCCGAACGCACCATCCAGGTTTTTACTCTGATGAAAACTGTTCTCCATGGTTTTCTGTTGAGGTCTGATCTCGTTCACACAAATGGCATCTTTACACGGAACCGCAAGAGCCGCTGCAAGTTTATAGGCAAAATCTCTGACCAGATTTGGGTGCCGTGGTGATGGGATATAAGTAATCCATGTCGGACGTTCCGCATACGTCATACTGTTAATCATTTTGACCATCGGGGCGATCAGTTCATCACTGAATTGCCCTGCACTTTTACCCTGGGCTACCAGATCGCCCCAGCCACCATCTTTCCAGGAGGAAAGAGCATAGCCTTCTTCACATTTGAGGTTATTATCACGATAAGGAAGTTTATAATTGGCAAAAGCCTGTCTGGCATTATCGCCGGAGCTAGCAAAAGTCGCTCGAGCTTTAATCTTGATATAGCGATGACGCAGAAAATCATTAGCCTGAATGACCAGATCTTGATCAAAATCACTGGCTAACTGTTTGTCTGGACGACAGTTTGCACATTTACCACACTGAATAATCTGCTCATCGTTCAGTTCAAGCCCTAAAAATTGCATCAAGCACCGATCAGAATGATGGTATTCAATAAGCCTGCTCCACTCGGCTGCCTTTATCGTGTTCAGGCGCTCAATTTTCTCCTGTGGTAAATGGTAATCAAATTGAGTCCTATGATATTCCGAACCGTCTTTGAGAATAGGAGAGGGGTTTTCTATAGCCAAGAACTTCACAATGGCCTCAATCTTACCTTTTGAGAAGTTTACGTGAGGCTCAAGTTGGCTAACTTTAATGCCGTCATATTCTTCGATGACAGTTAATAGCCGTTTTATCTGGCTCTCTTTGGGGAACGCATTATCAATGAAATATTGCTGAATCCGCTGGTCATCATCTCCTATCATCAGAATACCGATGGCGTGGGGAATGCCTCGTCCGGCACGACCAACCTGTTGGTAATACTCGACAACATTGCCCGGAGCCTGATAGTGAATGACAAAGCTCAAATCAGGTTTGTCAAAGCCCATACCTAAAGCGGATGTGGCAACAAGCGCTTTAATCTGATTATTAATAAGCGCCTGCTCCAGATGCACTTTCTCATCAGTGCTATCAATATTGCTGTGGTAGGCACGCGCATCAATGCCTTGTGACTGTAAAAAGCCGGCAACAACCTCACAATCCTTGGTCGTCTTGGCATAAATAATGCCGCATCCTTCAATCCTTGGAAGGTGTTTAGCCAACCAGGCTAACCGCTCGGATTTACAGGATAAATGGATATTCTGTAACTGCAGCGCTTCCCGTGTTAGCGGACCTCGGATGATTTGTAATTGCTCTCCAAGCTGACTCTGTATATCTGCAACCACACGATTATTGGCGGTAGCGGTGGTGGCCAGAACGGGCATGTTCTGTGGCATATTTCTCAAAACACGGACTATTCTTCCATAGTCCGGCCTGAAGTCATGCCCCCAGTCTGAAATACAGTGAGCTTCATCGACAACGAAAAGCCCGATATTGTTGCTAATGGTGCTGAGAATACTTTCGGCAAAATAGGTTTGACCCAGCTGTTCCGGTGCAATAATTACAGCATCAACCTGCTGAGCCACAATTATTTTCTCAGCAGCTTTTTTTTCATTGTTATCCATGGACGAGTTATAGGAAACAACGGTCAATCCCAGTTTGGCAGCCGAATCAATCTGGTTCCGGATTAACGACAACAATGGAGAAATAATGATCGTCGGCCCATAACCCTGCATACGTCTGAGTTTGGTCGCGATAAAATAGACTGCACTTTTACCCCAGCCTGTCCTTTGTACCACCAATAGCTGGCTCTGGCGTGTAACCAACTCATCAATCGCTTCCCACTGATGCTGGTGGAACACAGCAGCTTGGTTTTGCGTCATTTGCTTGAGAAGACTGATTGCTATTTCTTTCATGAAAATTTGATAGATTAATATGAGATGTGAAGGTGATAAAAAGTAATGTAAACCAAAACTCACTTGAAACCATCGGTTTTATTTTGGTTTTGGCTTAACCGGTTTTCTGAGCACCTCTTCCTCCTCGTCAAGAGACGTCTTGGTATGGAGTCTGTCGGCTAA
>NZ_LUTV01000012.1:11850-33583 GCF_001646945.1 Endozoicomonas ascidiicola | reverse complement strand
TAAAGGGCCATAAAGCGTTCGCGCGTCCTATGGTGAGGTTCTGATAATCCAGATTGATAGAGGCATTCTGGGGATTGATTCCATTTATCGTGTAGGACTTTAAGCATGAATCGAATAGTTATGGCAAAAAATGATCTGTAATTATACGTCTTGAATCGTTTTTCGTTTCATGCTTTGGATCAATTTATCTGCTCATTTAGAACCGTATGTTTCAAATGAGTTTTGGTTTAGCAGTATAACCAAACAGTCAACAGCTGTTATGGATATAGGCTAAATAAGCAAAAAAAATCAGTTAATGCTTGAATCTTTTTAATATCGAAATAACAGCGATATTAAAACGACGCAGGGTTCTATTTGCGTCCAGTTCCGATGAGAGTTGACGTTCTTTTCCTGTATCAGAATGTTTCATTCTCTTCCCTGACCGAAACTGATAGGTCGCCGTTTATGTCCGTCGAGACGATAAAGGTGATTGGCTTGCAGCAGACCTGACAGTCTTCGATATACTCTTGCCCTACATCTTCTTCATTGATGAGTACGGAAATGGGTTCTCCGCAATATGGGCAATAAATAGCTGTTTCTTCTAACGTTCCCATACAGTGCATGCCTATAGTGCTATTTGTATATGTAACGACAGTTTCTGGGTGCTCATACTTACTCAGCCTTATCATCAGCATATTAAAATGAATACGCTGGTAACACTACACCAAACAGAGAAAGCTTAATGAGAATCTACACAACTCTCAATCATATTGTTGTGATCGATTTTCATACCTGAAGGCTCTATGTCAGTATTGTTAATAATCAGAGGTAGAAATAATTGTAACACCTGAATTCGTATCATAAATGCATAACCTCTGTAACCACAGGGTTGCTACAGAGCCACCTTTGAATTCAATCAGAACTCAGGTGTACTCTGTAAARCTACTAAACACTACAGAGGATGCCACGGATGGCCTTTAAGCACCTGAGCTCTGAAGAGAGACATTATATCGAAATTGAACTGAAAAATGGGACTTCTCAAAACAAAATTGCACAAAAACTTGGGCGCGATCAGAGTTCCCTGTCACGGGAATTAGGGCGCAACAAGGGGTTACGCGGTTACAGACACCAGCAGGCCCACCGTATGGCTCAACAGCGTCATCAGGAAAAAACCAAGGCTGTTAAGCTAACGGATGATATTAAACGACGCATAGCTAATGATATCCGTGCAGACTTGAGTCCAGAGCAAGTGGCTGGAAGACTTAAAAAAGAAGGGGGAATTGAGCTACACCACGAAACGATTTATCAGTATATAGCGGATGATAAACGTAAAGGAGGCACCCTCTATAAGCACTTACGACACCAGAAAAAGACCTACAGGAAAAGGTATGGTTCAGCCCATAACCGAACCGGTATACCCAATCGGGTTGGAATTGAGGAACGTCCGGCAGTGGTCAACAACAGAGAGCGTGTTGGCGACTGGGAGGCTGACACCATAATTGGCAAAAACCATAAAGGGGCAATCGCTACATTGGATGAGCGAAAGACCAAGCTTCGTCTTGCTGTTCCCTTGCCTGGAAAGAAAGCAAAAGCGGTTAAACAGGCGATGATCGGTGTGCTTAAGCCTTTGAAAAAGTTTGTAAAAACCATAACGTACGACAATGGAAAAGAATTTGTTCAGCATGAAGAGGTTGCCAAAGCGTTGAAGTGTGACAGTTACTTTGCTGCTCCGTATCACTCTTGGGAAAGAGGTCAGAATGAGAATGCTAATGGGCTACTCAGGCAGTATTTCCCCAAGTCGATGGAGCTTAATAACGTTACAGAAAAAGAAGTCATCATAGCGGTTGATAAGCTGAATAATAGACCTAGAAAATGCCTTGACTACAAAACACCTTATGAGGCTTTCAAAGAGTTAACTGGGATTGATGTAAGAAAAGTTATGGGTTATGTATTTATTACTTGAATTCAAGTATTTCTAATGTTTCCATTGCTGACTCCCAAATACGAAAGTCGGCATGAGGGTTATGGATTTTACCAGTTTCATTCACTGTAGCGTATAACATGTGAACATGAAGGTGATCGGTGTCACCATGCACAGTAAAAAGAGCGGGTCGGTTTCCTGATGCAACCATCCTTAATGCTTGTCTGGCAATAGTGAAAGCGGCCTGTGCATTAAGCTTTTGTTTGTCATCAGGGTGAAACGATATCACTCGATGCTCCCAGTGAGATTTTGGTTTTGGGCGCCCAGGACGATGATTGTTATTCCAGTTAACCACAGTGTTCATGAATTTTTTTGCGGCAATTTCGGGTGGTGTGTTCATTAATATAGCCGGGCTTGCTTCCGTTTGAATCAATAATATTCGCTCAGTTCCGGAGCCTTTTAGTTTGTTCGTTTGTTCATTAGTTTGTTTCGCATTTGGGTCAATCATATACCTTGCTACAGCAATGCCGGTAGAAATGCTTCCGTTTAATTTTGCGTCGGCGATCATTTTTGTTTCTCCTGAAATTCAATAAATGTTTGCAGTCCTTGCAAGAATAGCTTGAGATCTTTTGATTCTGGTAGAGTGTCAGATCGTGCTAAAACAATAAATTCATTTAATACGTTAGTGAATTTTGATAGGTAATAAATGCGTTGCCGTTCAAACTCTGAAGGAGTCTCAATGATTCTTTTCTTGTTTATGAGAGATCTAATGTAATCAGACATTGAAAGATTAGAGTTGTCAGCTATTGTTTTTAATTTTGACTTTTCATAAGTGGTTATTCGGATTTGGAGCTGTGTTTGTTTTATTTCTTTCATGGTTCGTTCTCTGAATGTTGTATCCATCATATCATTTAAATTAATGGGAAAACGAAAGTATTTATTTTTTTTTGCGCTGGAGTGAAACGACAGCGCAACCACACAGCTGAATAGCTGTGTCCATTGCAAAGTAATGACATGACACATGTCATTACTTTGCCCTTGCTTGCATCTCAAGGTTTTTGATTTCTGATGATCTGATATTTTTTTAATTTAATATGTATCATGATTGAACATGATTTTTTAATATTAAGTTGTTGTTCATGAGTATTGATGAAGGAAGGGGTGTTTTTTGATTTTTGAGATTCTATTATTGCGGTCAGTTAGGGGAATGCTGAACTGTATTCTTAGGCTAATAATGATGTATTCTAGGAACGGTTTTTTAGCAGTAATCGATCAATAATCTTATTGGATTTTGAGTACGAAATAATTATTTGGCAGGAGCAGTGTTGAGACACTGAACTGTTCAGTAGGGCTTCTGATAATCTTAATAATTGTAATCCGTTGCTTGATTTGAGTGATATTTTGGTTGAATTCGTTTGAATCTCCCACTACATCAGATAAGCCTGAATCTTGCATGTATGTTATACCTTTCATTTTTTCAGTAGACTCCTCGTATAGACCTGATGCTCTCAACAGAGAACTATCAGGATGTTCACGATCAGAAACTCCAACCGCTTTCTTTCAAATGGAGGGTTGCGGCTAAGTTACCGTTAATGGTTGGAAGCACCAATGTTCAGCAATTTTGCTAACCAATCGGCCAGCAGTTAACTTATTTGCCGCTGTAAGTTCCCGTCTCCAGGCCAGATAATGGGGTAGGTAACGAGTAGCAACCCCTTGGAATATGCCGCCAATCCAGCGTTTTAGATGTCTGTGATAAGAGTTTACAGTCTGGATGTGATAGATACCTTCAACAACATGTTGACCTGCAGATGTCACCAGCTCCTTAAAGTCAAATCCAAGCTTGTCTGCAAGTTTTTCATGTGCAAGGTGGGCATCCGCACAAACCGTGGCCTGTATCGATATACGGCCATTTAAATGCCTGCATAATTCATTAGCACTTTCGTTTTCCAGAACACCGTCGACAGTATTTCGATTGCGGTCCCGAGCCACCATCACCGGTACTTTTCGGGCTTTGTGGGGATCATTACCACGCTTTCTAGCTGGTCTTGGTAGGCCTTCTCTCTGCCCTTTGAAGGATTCACGGAAGAATGTTTCATCGAGCTCCGTAATGCCACAAAGCTCTTCTGCCTGGTCATTATTGATCACCTCAAGAAAGCGATGACGCCAGCGGAACGCGGTCTTCAAGTCAATGCCATTCTCAGCAGCAGCGGGTCGCAAGACCATAGAGTAAGTCATGCCTGTAAGGTACTTGCTCCATTTTTCAGGGTGCCTGAGCCTTGCCAAAGGTGTTCCGCTAAAAGCATTAAATGTGGAGTCACAAGTCTTGCAGTGGTAGCGCTGTCGGCCATTCCGTATACCCCAGCGACCAACGCTATGGCTTTTGCATCTGGGACATTTGGGGTTTTCTGCAAACTTGGACAGTATGCTTTTTTCTACGTCAGGTGTTGTATTATTGTTGGATAAAGATTTACTGCAAAGTGTTTCTGAATCAGTGGTTTCTACTGCCTCAGTAATTTCTATTTGGGCACTAATGAGCGAGGTGTTAAGAATGTCTCGCTGCTCACTGTTTAATGATGAAATGGAATCAATAAAATTCTGGAAGAGTTCAGATTGCATATCACTCCCCTACCACGTTGATTTTATAGGAGTTTAGCTGATTCAACCATTAACGGTAACTTAGCCGAGGGTTGCTCTTATAAAGGTTGAGTTCAGTTAGAATAGCTGAAATTGTAAATACTCAGTATCTGAGTGTTAGGTGGAAACAGTCCGCAGGTAGCAGGGGATAATAATAGTTATGTTGCTAATTCAATAACCGGGATAATGCAACTTGATAGACTTCATTTCTATTTCGCTTACCGATAGCAATAACGGAAATAGTGATGGTCTTGTCTGAAACAGAATATACAAGTCTATATCCGAGCTGCCTTAATTTTATTTTATAGAGGTTTGGAGCACCAGAAACTTTTGCAGTAGGAACATGAGGGTTGGATAGTCTACGTTCAAGAGCTTTTTTAAACTGCTCTTTCACTGCTGGGTTGAGTTTTTTCCATTCTTTCAAGGCTGACTTTTTGAACTCAAGCTCATAAATCATCAAGTGAAACCTTTACTGATTCTTCGTCAGCTCTTTCTTTGACGAGATCTAAAAGTTCCATATCTTCAATCAGTTCCATCATTGCTTCATAAGCTCTAGCGGGAACGCAATAAAATGCAGGCTCATTCCTGTTCAGCACAGCGATCGGTAAGCCTTCGCCGCTAGCTACAACTTTCATAGGATTGGCTTTAAGTTCAGAGATGCTTGCAGCAATATCTGTCAAAATGTTAGAAGCCATAGGTCTTCTCCTTTTCTATATGACCATATAATAGGCCTATTAAAAGGTCTCGTAAAGTGAAAGATTTCCACATTAATGTGAGACCGTATATAATTTCAAGCCCGATTGAAATTTAACATTAAAATCAACATGTTAGATGAATCGGCGATGTAAGTCTCAACAACACAACATAACGAATAAGGATAGATTGCACCGAGCCGCAATCTTATCCGGTTGTTGCACAAGCCCGGTTTGATTTAACAATAAATTCAAGATCGTTCCGGGCTTCGTCCTCCATCGGACGCCGCTTGCGGCGGCACCGCTTAATTTGGCGGTAGAACATATCATTTTAGGATTGAAAAAACTCTGATGCTGCATCAAAGGTGAAGCTGTGGCTGATGCACTATACCTCATATCGGATGCAGCGTACCTTGTTATGCATCGTGAATGGTATAACCCCAGGTTACTTCGGTGTCAGAACGAATCATCATGATGGATACTGAACAATGTTTTCAAAAGTTAGCTGCAGAGCGCGTTCCACTATTTTTACGGATAGGTCTTCTCCGTAGAGGTTAAGGTGCATATGTACTTTCGTGAAAACTGTTGGTGGTGTCTCAGCACGTTTGGTGGTCAGTTTAATTTTATTCCTGCCATGTTATTTCTGATGTCTCTTCGTTTTGATTTGAATATTATCCGCAAGCTGGGTGCGCGATTAATCCTTCTTATGCTCGACTCAACTTTCACCATGATGATTGGCTTTGTGGTGACTTATCTGTTGATGAACTCTTTTCTGGGCAGTGAAACGCCTCTGACATTTGGCGTTATGTCTGCTGGCTGGACCGGTGGTACGCAGAATTTTGTTGCGGTGAAGCAGGCTCTTGATATCGCAGATTCTGCTATGGCGTATACCTTGCTGATGGGAGCACTGTGTTATTCGTTCTGGTTAATTATTATTATTGCACTGAAACCCTTTAAAGCGAAGCTTCATGGTTTTCTCCGAGCAGAAGACAGCGGTATTGATGAGGTGATGGAAAAGGTGTCCGGGCTTGGGCAAACTGGAAAAACCGATATGCAGTCTCTGATGTTAATGTTAGGAACATCATTGTTGCCCTGATTGGTGCTGAAGTGAATCTGAGCGCTATTAACAAAGCTCAGATGTATCTGCTATCAGGCATTATTATCCTGACTACTCACGGTACCCTTTTATTGTTACTTGCTCGTATGTTACTCATGAATTTGCACCTTTGTGGGATCGCTTCCATCGCCAATATTGGTAGTGCACCATCTGCAGCAGTTGTTGCTGCAGCTTATGATAAGAACCTGATGCCCAATGAGGTAATTATAGCGTTGATTGGTTCTATGCTTGGTTCATTTGTTGGGTTAACAGTGAGTGAAATTTTACAGATATTTACTTGAGGTTATTACAGAGGGAGGGGCTTTTGATATGTAATATTACAATTCTCAATAGCAAGCCTGACGTTGATGATAATTTGATAGCGTGCATTCATATCTTCTGAAATGTTTAACCGGGGATATCTCCCCGGTTGCATTTTTTATGGAGACACCCTTGGCCCTTTCAAGGTGCTCTCAGCCTCTGCATTAGTGGTGAATAGCGGTTGGGATTGATTCCATTTATCCAGTTCGGTTATAGGGTAAAGCACGGCACTTCCTACTCGTATAAAGCGGGGAGGGACTAGACCGCGGAGGCTGCCACTGCAACGTGCAGCCGCCAGTTCGCTTTTTGCAATGCGCAAATAATGCGAGGCTTCGGTTGTGCTGAGGTTTATTTGGCTTGTTTTACTCTCTTCCTTCATTGGTTCCACCTTCATCCCTTTTGGTGATTGATGGTAGTAAATATGCAAGATTCCTTTTCTGCTTTGTGGAATTTTTCCATTTTTTTTGAATTCCATTTATTTCGGGGGATGGATGCAAAAAAAACTTGAATTTTTTGTATGTGTGATGTAGGTCTCGAAGAGTATCGAGATTCTGTTTAAATTTTGATCTACTTAAGATTTAGTTATTACATACTAGCTTTCAGGTACGCCTTTGATACTAGTGAAGCAGTTTTTCTATATCTTCAACCAACTCAGCTCGAGGTAGGTAAATACTGTTTTCAGATACCCACAAGGTTCCAGACCACAGGCTTTTACTGTGTCTACAAGGCTGTAAGTATTGGTGCTTTAGTTCTCTGAATAGACTTTGTTGCTGAACAACCACGTCTTCCGGACGACAATGAATGGGCGGATGGAATTCTCGGCCAGGTTGTTATCCATTCGCAGGCCGCAATCACAAACGAGCTTCTGCCAATGGGTGTGCAAGTAATTCAGTGCCTTGCCCAACAGGTTTTCTGGTGGTGCCCATGGTAAATATTTATCTAGCCATTGTCGTGGTTGTTGGAGGACGAGCAGGCGCTTTTCCAGAAGGTGGTTTTATTTTCCAATGATGAATTCTCATTGATCATGCTTTGCATGAGTACCTTCAAGCTTACCGGGTCAGCGGTTCATGTAAGGCTTCCATGCCGATTCAAGGTGGATGCTCAGACCAGTATTGCCAGTGCATCAGTTTAACGCCGTGTATTTCAGGGACGTATCCACCATCAGCGCTTTACCAATTCCTGTGACAGCCATTGGTAATCGATCTCCAACCCGCGAGCGCATTTCAATGGAGCGCTGCCCAGGAATCTTATCCAGGTAAAAAACGTGGTCTTCATCCTGTATGCCCAGGTGAACTGTATCCTGAGTCTCTATTGCCAGCTCCTGTAAAACAGGTCTGGCAATTTCTTTCAGAGGCATTTCTTGGTGTGCTCGGCTCCCCGGCTGGATTAACTTCGTACCGAGCACTAGTGCAAGGAAGCGTTAATACCCATACCGTTCGCACTGAGCGGAGTCGAAGTGTGGTGCTTTGATCCTTCGACTCCGCTCAGGATGAACGGGGATGTATGTCTTACAACACTTGGCTGCACTAGACCTATACCTTTCACTTCACGCAGGTAACGTGCATCCAATAAACCTTGAACGATTCTGTGTACCGTTGATTTCGGCATCTGTAATTAATCATTAGGTAAACCCCCGGCTATGCCGGGGAGACTCACATAGGTTTTACCGAGGCTTCGGTAACTAATCTCGAAGGTTCCACCAAGAACCAAGAGGTTAAACCTATGCCAGACTATAAGAGTCTGAGTCATACTCGCTGGGATTGTAAATATCATATTGTTTTTATTCCGAAGAAGCGGCAGAAAGTGATCTATGGAAGCTTGAGAARATTTCTTGGATCAATCTTCCACGATCTTGCGAAGCGMAAAGGCTGTGAAATTGTTGAAGGTCATCTGATGCGAGATCATGTGCATATCTGCATCAGTATTCCACCGAAATACTCCGTATCGAACGTTGTGGGTTATTTGAAAGGAAAATGTGCAATATCGATAGCTCGGCACTTTAAAGGGAGGCAGAGAAACTTTAACGGTGAGCACTTCTGGGCAAGAGGGTATTTTGTGAGCACAGTAGGCCTTGATGAAGAAATGGTCAAAGCTTACATCCGAGATCAAGAGAAAAATGATGAGTCACATGACCAGTTGAAGCTGGGTTGGGACTCGCGCCCATGGGCGCAATAAAAGCCCTTTGAGGGCGTCATCAAATAAGCCTCCGGCTCTGCCGGAGGTCAGTTAACTGATCACAGATATCTTTCAGGTGGCGACATCCATGATCAACAGCATCGATAACATCCAGTGCCTTTTGGAGTGACTGGTTACCTTTCATGGTTTTCGCAATGCTCCTCAAAATATGAGGCGACTATATCCTGTGCTAATGTGATAAAAATTGATTACGATCAATGTTTCACATCGCGGAATGATCATCCCATAATGTGGGATTTTTTAGATGCAACTTATTAGTAATATTACGTAGAAAAGCATCGACAATATTGTTAGCTAGCGTACAACTCGGCCTTTAACATGTATTTATCGAACACTGAAAATCAGTGGTTCTGAACTCCATTTAATAATGTCGAAACTAAGCTTTATCATTTTCACAAGAACAACCATGAGAAATTCTGTCAACATTTGAAAAAATATGCGATCAACAACTCTTGATTAAAATCAAAGAAAAAAAACCTTTCTGACACTATAAACCAGCTTCCAGCAAGCTTCTTTTTTTGAGGGCTTTTTCCATAAAGCCCTTTTTTTGTCGTCATTTTTGAGTTCTTCTTATGACACTGAGTAACTCGGAGAAAATCTCTGGGCTTCATCGCCGTGATTTTCTCAAAGCGTCTGTCGCTGTGGGCAGCGCTGCTGCAGTGAGCAGTATGTCCATTCCTCTGGTGCAAGCCTCTCAATCAGATCAAAGTCAAAGTAAGGAGTCCATCCATTACTCTGCCTGTCTGGTTAACTGCGGTAGCCGCTGTCCGCTGAAAGTGCATGTGACGGATGGTGTGATCACCAAAATTTCCACCGAAGATGGCATTGATGACAAGGTGTTTGGCAAGCACAAAATCAAGCCCTGTCTGCGTGGGCGCTCGGTCCGGTGGAGAACTTATAACCCTGATCGAATCAAATATCCGATGAAGCGGGTTGGCAAGCGGGGTGAAGGCAAGTTCGAAAGGATTTCCTGGGATGAAGCCACCACTATTATTGCCAAAGAGCTACGCCGGGTTATTGATACCTACGGTAATGAAGCGATTTATTACCAATATGGCTCAGGCTCGACGGGCGCAAACTTTCAAGGTCGGAATGCCTGTAAACGCTTGTTGAACACCTGTGGTGGATTCCTCGAACAGCATAACTCGTATTCAACTGCGCAAATTGGGCGTGTAGAGCCTTTTGTTTATGGCAGTGGTCAGGGGACTTTAATCAGCAGTATCAAAGATTCAGACCTTGTGGTGATGTTTGGTCAGAATCTGGCTGAAACACGGATGTCCGGTGGTGGCCAGATTGCAGAAATCTATGAAGCTCTGTCCTTGAGTCAGGCAAAAGTCATCATCATTGACCCAAGGAAAACCGATAGCACCATTGGTTTCAATGCCGAATGGTTGCCCATCAGACCCGGCACGGACAGCGCACTGGTTGCTGCGATTGCTAATACCCTCGTCAAAGAATCTCTGGCTGACGACGCATTTATTAACCAATATGCCGTGGGTTGGGATGAGAGCACACTGCCTGCTTCTGCGCCTGAAAACAGTTCGTACAAGCAGTACGTTTTGGGTAAAGGGCCTGACGGTATTGAGAAAACTCCGGAGTGGGCCAGTAAGATTACCAATATTCCTGCCAGTCGAATCCGCCAGTTGGCTCGTGAGCTGATCACTGCCAAAGCAGCTTGGATTGCTCAGGGTTGGGGGCTTCAGCGAACCTCCCATGGAGAACAAGCAGCCCAATCAATCATGCTACTCCCAGTGTTAACCGGTCAGTTTGGTAAGCCGGGTACCAATACCGGTAACTGGGGTAAAAATATAGCGTATCCTGTGCCGGGATTTGCCATTCCCAACCCGGTGAAAACATCGATTCCTTGCTTCCTGTGGACGGACGCCATTACCCGTGGCACAGAGATGACAGCAACGAATGCTTATGTAAAAGGGAAAGAACGACTAGAAACGAATGTTAAGTTTCTGTGGCACTACGCAAGTAACGTCACGATGAATCAGCATTCTGACCTGAACAAGACGGCGGAAATCTTAAAGGATGAATCGCTGTGTGAATTCATTATGGTGTGGGATAACCAGATGACCGCATCAGCCCGTTATGCGGATATTGTGCTGCCGGATGTCACGCAGGTTGAAACCCGGGATCTGGTCAATAACTCCTATGCATCCGGTGCTTATCACTATTGCCTCCACCTGGACAATGCCATTAAACCGTTATGGGATAACCGCCCAACCTACGAGGTATTGACAGACATTGCTGAGAAAATGGGGGTTAAGGAAGCCTTTACCGAAGGTCGTACCTATGAGCAGTGGATTGCTCATGGCTATCAACAAATGCGGGCGAAAAATCCATCACTACCATCTTACGAAGAGCTTAATGGAATTGGCGTTGTGGATCGCAAGCTGGCCGATCCAGATCAGCATATTGCACTGAAAGATTTCAGACACGACCCTGAAGCCTACCCGTTAAAAACCCCTTCGGGGAAAATTGAAATCTACTCCGAGCAGCTAGCCAAGCTGGGGGCTGAGTGGGAGCTTAATGAAGGCGATAAAATCACTGCGATTCCTGAGTATCATGAAGCGTTTGAAAGCATTGGGGATAAGGAGCGCTTGCAAGACTACCCGCTGCAAATGACCGGATTCCATACCAAAGGCAGAACGCACTCGACCTACCATTCCATAGCGCAGCTCCGGGAAATTGTACCGGATGAAGTGTGGATTAACCCCGTTGATGCAGATGCCAGAAATCTGAAACAAGGTGATAAGGCGGAAATTTTTAACGATCGTGGTCGTCTGCATATGCGAGTGAAAATAACGTCGCGAATCATGCCGGGGGTTATCGCAGTACCACAAGGTGCCTGGCATCAAACTAATCGCCAGGGGATTGATGTCGGGGGTTGCATCAATACGTTGACGACTATGCGCCCATCGCCATTGGCAAAGGGTAATCCACAACATACCAACTTGGTTGATATCAAGCGCGCATAGGGAATTGACTGAACATGAAACAGTACGGATTTTACGTTGACTCCTCGAAGTGCACTGGCTGCAAAACCTGCATGATCAGCTGCAAGGATGAGAAAGACCTTGGACTTGGACCAAAACTTCGCCGTGTTTATGAGTACGGTGGTGGCTCTTGGGTAAATAACAACGGTCAATGGGTTCACAATACCTTTGACTACTATCTCTCCATTGCCTGTAACCATTGTGATCAGCCCACCTGTGTCAGTGGCTGCCCAACGGGCGCGATGCACAAGCGTGAACAGGATGGCCTGGTGGTGGTTGATCAGGATAAGTGTGTGGGCTGTCGTTATTGTGAGATGCGCTGCCCTTATGGTGCGCCACAGTATGATGCAACCAAAAAAGTGATGGCTAAGTGTGATGGCTGTTACGAACGGGTCGGTCAAGGACTTGAGCCTGCGTGCGTAGAGTCTTGCCCGCAGCGAGCATTGCAGTTCGGAGACATTAACGAACTTCGTCGCTTGTATGGTGATACCAATGAAATTGCGCCATTGCCATCATCGGACCTTACTCACCCTAACCTGATTATTAAAGCGCACCCAGATGGTCGTCCAAGCGGCGACCGTGAAGGGGCTATTCAGAATGATGCTGAGGTGTGACCATGCACGAATTACCGTTAGTTTTCTTTACCGTGTTCGGTCAAACGGCCGCTGGCGCTCTGATCCTGCTGATGATCAGTAAGCAGCTTAAGCACATTAATGAGGTGCAGTTTAGAAATGGTTTGTGCGTCTCAATGGCGCTTATGTGTATTGGTTTGCTGGCTGGTGCTACTCACGTGGGTAATCCGTTCAGAATGATTAATATGCTTGCCGGTGTTGGTCAGTCACCAATGAGCAATGAAATTGTTGCTGCAGGTCTGTTTACCGGGCTCGGCGTGCTCACCGCAGCGGGACTTACCTTCAGAAAACTCAGTGAAAAGCAGTCTGTTGTTTTGGGCTGGGCATCCGCTGTGGCAGGCTTGCTGTTCATTCTGTCAGTGCCGTTTGTTTATCAACTTGAAACAGTATCTACTTGGAATACGCAGCACAGTACCTGGCAAATGTTGTTGACGACACTCGTCGGCGGTGGTGCGCTGGCTTTAGTGTTTGGTGCAACAAGGCTAGGTGGGCTGACGGTTCTGCTGGGTGGAATGCTGACTCTGATTGCCAAGCCGGATTATCTGGCCTTTCTTGCTCAGACTGAGCCTACTCTATCTGCCGCACAAAGTGGTCTATGGGTATTTCAGTCGTTAATGCTGGTTGCCGGTTTTGCATTAAGTGCATTCATGATGAGAAAGCCAGTCAGCAACTTGGCGATGCCGATACTGTGTGCTGCCTTCCTGGTAACTGGTGAGCTGGCTGGAAGGATTGTTTTCTATAACCTTTGGACTATCACAATGTGATGTCTGTATGAGAAAAGCTGCCTCATTTAGAGGCAGCTTCAGTGTGGTTATTTGGTCAAACATTCTGATTGTCCAGTTAGAAAGGACTAGGGAAGCAGGTAGGCAATAATTTAACCGAACGGAAGTAATGCAAGGATTGGTATGTGCTTTTGCAAGTGAAGTCAAAATTCAGCCTGATCCCGAAGCTACCAGACTTCAGTTATGCAACAACACATAACCAGAGCAGAATCATTCGATAAAGAAGTTGTGTTTTTATATTAGTCGTCTTTGTTTGGTTCGATAGCAGGGATATTGAATTCTTTTAAACATTCTGAAATTTTTTTCCTGCAGGATGCTAAACCGAAAGAATCAATACCGAGTTTTTGGGCTTCATTTTTCAACATCTCTTCTATTTGGTTGGCGTTGATGCGATTGCCAATACGACATGAGTTGTCTTTTTGGGCGTAGCGGTATGCAAGGATGGCAACAATTTTCATCAAAGCAGTAGATGCGTACTCTTTAGTAGTAGCTTCTGAAGGTTTTTTCTCCTCAGTTACATCCTCGAGATTTGAGTCAATGTCAAAATCAAAAGATTCTATGATTTCATCCAAACTTATCTGCTGAGCATTTTTCAAGTCAATGTCGAGCACATCGCGGTCAGGATTTGCTAACATGAAAATGTCGTCAGCATCGAAGCGAATAGCGTGTCTGACGACAGGTAAAGGTTCTTCCAGTTCGCCATCAAGCGAATCGAGATGAATGGTATCTTTGTCATTCATCTCAGGACAAAAATTTGTGCCAAGGATGTAGAGATCAGGCCAGCTTAACTCGTAAAATTTGCTACAGAGGGATGCTCCTTTGTATCGGATGCCCATTTTTTGATGCACATAGAAGTAGGCGCGTATAGATCCATCTGTAACTCTCTTCCATAAAAAATCCTGGTCAAATCCATAAGCTTCCATGGCCTCATCAGCCCCTATAGCAAATGACCCAGTGGGCGTGTATTTAAAGTCTTCACTTGAGTGCTTATTTTTCATCGATCAAGCTCGCTACAGCATTTATTTTTAAGTTATTGCTAGTGTGTAAATATTTTGCAGTTATGTCCAGTGACTCGTGGCCCATCAACTCTTTGATAGTTACTAGGTCGACTCGGTTATGTACCAGCCGAGTTGCAAATGTATGTCGCAGGTTATACAAGATTATTTCAGGTAGTCCTGAGTGAGTACGTAAGCTATTCCATGCAGTACTAATATTATCTAAACGCCCTCCAGTTTTCGATGATGGGAATACGAGGCCGGTATGACCAGTTTCCTGTATCCAGGTTGTTAGTGTATTAAATACCAGATCGTTCAGAAATATCTGCCGGGTTTGTCCGGTTTTGCTGCCGTCACCAACGACGGTGAGTAGACGAGCTTCTTTATTGATAGCTGAGACCCTAAGATTGAATAGCTCGCCAGGCCTGAGGCCAGTGTTTAGCACGGTGATTACGATCGGTTTAAGGTAATCAGTAAATGTGCCATGAGGCTCTAGTACATCAAGATTTTTGCGTTGTTTGCAGTGCGTAATATAACGAAGTCTTTTAGCTCTATGTTCTTCCTGCCTGGAATCAACCGCTGCCAATAACAGGTGCTCTTCTTCTTTAGTTAAATATTTGATTTCTTGGCTTTTGTCTTCTTTGAGCTTTTTGACTTGCTTCACCGGGGACGCATCAAGCAACTGGAACAGTACAGCTTTCGTAAGGGCGCCCTGTAAATCGTTCAGGATTCTGTTGGCTCCAGATGCTTTGCCCGGATACTGATTCTGCCACTTTTTTATTTCTACAGGTAAAATCTTGTGCATAGGCTTATCTAGTAAATTCGCAAAATGAAGCTCTATGGTTTTGATTGCTTTATCAGCAGTTTTTTTGGGGGTAACTTCTCTATATCCTGTCTTAAGAAAGTTGCGAAGCGTCGACATTTCGTGTTTCTTAACCTTGTCCCTTTTCTCTCGCTTTTCTTGTTGCGGGTCCTCTCCTTTAGCTATTTTTCCAGTGGCAATGAGAGCGGACTCTCTTGCTATAGAAGCAGGAATTTCACCCCATTTACCGAGTGGATGTTTTTTATACTTGTCATCAACAGGTGATTGGTATTCCAAGTAAAAAAACTTACCGGTTTTGCGGGTAATTAGGACAAAGCCTCTTATCTCAGAATCTCTGATTTTATCATCTGTTGATTTTTTAATTGCGGAGTCTGTGATTTTTATCTTATTAATCATTTATGAAACCTATTATTGTTATAGTGTCGTTTTAATCTTCCGGTTCAGTTTCTGTTCATTTTTATTTTATGGTCTCACGTAATGGTATATATTGGCAAATATCGAAATGCCTTTTATAACCCTATGAATATAAAAGATAATTTTATGTTTTTCGTTTATTCTGATCTGTGCTGATATGTCGTAATATTGGAAAATTTCCCCTCCTAAGGGGAAGGTCGGAGGTTCGAATCCTCCTGGGAGCGCCAGTTAAACCGCTGCAATTCTCCTATTTAATCTGCTCAGAACTCTCTCAATCTGTTATTGATTCGAACTCGGTGCGGATTTCTTGGCAGCTGTCATTTCTTACGGTCATATGCGTGATTGGTTAAATCACTTCGTTGATGTTAATGATTTAATGTGCTCGATGTTACCTTTCGATGATAGATGCAGTTTTCCTGAACACGTACATTACAACAGCGGCATACACTATTCTCAGCAGCCATTGGTACTGTTCACGTGCCTCGAACTATCGAAGGCTTAGAGGTAAAGGTTGTCTATAAAGTTAAGGTTTCGGATTATTAGTCATATTATCCAATCATATATCTTGTTGTGCGAAATATATCATACTGTATATCTTTAACTTTCAGGGGTAAAAACCGGTTGAACATTTGTTATCCCACACAATGACAGCACGCATAGAAAGATAAGCAATAAAAGTCTTTCGTCGTATTAAATGCCAAATCGCAGATCCCCGAGAAAACTGACCATTAGAAAGATGATAAAGGCTATTGTGAGAGACACCACGGTATTACGTGTGCGTGATCTGCGAGGTTTTACTGCTACATCGGGTTTCATAGTACATCTTCATATTATTGTTGTTTTAGGATTGATCTGTAAAAAGGTTGTCTTTTGATTACAGGTCATTTTACTGCAATCACACATAGAATGTGTCGTTTATTATTCCGTTTTGGGTGTATCGTCATTGGTTTTTTTAGCAGGTGCTTACTATGGGGAATCATGTCTGTACACCTTTAGATTTATCTTCTCATAGGTTTGTAGATGGTGCTGAGACCGTAAGTTAACTGACCTCAGCCTGAAGAGAGGTCAGTTAACTTACGGTATCTACTTCTACGCCCTCGACTAAAGTGCAGTCAAGGCTGACTAATGTTAAAGACTGTGGTGCTCGTAAATTTTGCGCATTCTTTCTTCGGTTGCTATCAGGCGGTTGAGTAAGTTAGTTATGCCAAATATCACATTTTGGTCATTAGAGAATTTGGGGTTATCCATTATTTTTTTGAATACATCTTTAAGAGCATAAACACCTTCTTCTGAATACAAAGTAAACGCTGCATTATTCAATTGTATGTGTGTTTCAGGATCGTTATCACAAAAGCAGTTGAGAGAACCAGTGATACCATGAATGATGGCAGCACATTGGTTGATTGATTCCGTTACCTTTTGAGGTGAATCCGTTTGTATGCTTTCTATCTGAGTAATCAAATTTTCCACCTTAAGAGCAAGTTCGTTTGCAGATGTGATACCTCCATACAGAATGCCATCTGTAAAAGCTCTTTGTTGTGCGAGTATGCGCTCTTGACCCATGGCAGTTATTTGTTGCTGCAATGCTAAGATCTGCTGGTCTCTTGTTTTTAGTGTGTTTTCAAGCTTTTTTGATTCAGCGATTTGAATAGTCTCCCGTTTTTCAGAAAGGCTATCCCGACTGCTTTTTATTTCTGCAAGATCTTTTTTGTACTGGTCATTTTCTCTTTTCAGTTCGCTCACTGACTGCCTTAACTCAGCCTTATCAATGTTGAGACGTGCAATGTCATCTTTATAGCGTACGAAATCCTTTTGATATTGTTGTACAGTTTCAGCTTGCGCTACAAACAGGGCTTTTTTCAAGTGTTCCTTCCCTAGTTCTGCTTTTGTGCTGTGTAATTCTTTTTTTACTTCTTCATTTTGATCGGTAAGCTCTTGTAACTTTAACCCGATCTGTTTTTCATTGGCTAAAGTTCTGCTGTTTTTATTGATGAGATTTTTATTGCTTTCTGCTAAATGCTCCAGTTGGGTTGTCAGTTCAGTAACATTTTTCCTTAATCCTTCAACCATAGATCCATGTTGATTTTCGCTGTTTACTAGAGCTGAGTTTAGAGCTATGTTTGTCGATATAGCCTGTTTCAGTTTAGACTCTGTTTTTTGCGCATTAGTGCTAATGGCAAGCTTCTCATTTTGTAATTGTAAGTTTTTGGCAGAGATCTCTTCGCTATTATTTTTTTCAGCCGTCAGTGCTTCAGTATACTTCTGATTCCATGCAGCTAACTGCTCGGTGTTTTTCTGAGATTCTTGAAGTACATTTTTCTGAAACGCGAAACTTCCTTGTAACTGCTTGAGCTCTTGTTGTTGTGCTGCATCTTTTAAAACCAGTGGCTGTATTTGTTCTTTAAGAGCATTAATGCTTTTATTATCGTCCTGTGAATTGCTTCTTAGTAGCTCAATTTTTTTTGTCAGTGCAACATCATTATCTTGTCTGCTCTGCGGAGAGTGCTCTACTTTTAAAGGGGATTTTGGGGTGGCTTGTTCTTTGTTTTCAGCGACGTTGTTTTGATCTTGTCTGTCGACTCTTTCACTTTTTATGGGTTTTCCTTTGATGTCTGCTGATGATGGATGGTTCCCTGGTTCTGATCTGGAAGTCACAGATTTGGATATCATCGTTTTTGCAGGCAATATTGTGTTTTTTTCCACTTTATCAGAGAGGGGCGGCTTCACTGGTTCATTCTTGCTCGATGGAGTAGGAGGGTTATTTTCTTTCTGCCATAGTGTTTCACTATGGCTAACGGTTCTTTTAATGTCGTGTGCTGAAGCTGAAGGGTGTGTTTCCAGTGAAACAGTTTTGGGTGTGCGCTGAGGCATTCTTAAAGCATCCCGGTAACTAATTGCTGTCGCGTTAGTGGAAGAAGTACGGGATCTGTCAACTGTGGATGAATGAACGGTGTTCACTTTTGGCATCCTTGCGGGTGCTAATTGCAAGTTTGCACGTTGTTGCTGCCAGTTTGAAATAAGCTCTTCAGCAGCTCTCAATTTCTTAAGCTCTTTATGGGCGTCGGCAGGAATGCTCGGACTGAAAGTATCCAGCCACTCCTTTAATTCTATGAGTGACTGATCTGAAACATCAACGAATTTAGGTTTGTTTTTGCAGGCATAAAATAATTCGCGAAGAGCAACCAGTACGTTATGCCGTGTTTTACAGCATTCCATATCAGGGGCAATTCGTTTTAGCTGTAATAGTATTTGAATATCTTTTTCTTTATAAACTTCTTTCTTAGAAAATGCTAAGATGGCTTTACCAAAGGATTTTGATGCGCAAAGTTGCCAGTTGGAACGTGTTTTATGATCGATAAGAGCAAATGTCAGGTGTTGACGCTTTATGAAATGCGCCTGAAATTTTGCCATATCATTGATTTGTGCTTCGTAGTTTTTATTGCCGTGTTTATTTCGGCATTCAGACATGGCATTAAATACTTCTCTGAAATGATGCTCGTAAATAAAAATGCATGCGCTGGAAAAAATAGAATTAAAGCTTTTTGCTAAAGCGGAGTCTTGAAGCTTGTATTTGTTTTCATTCAGAGTGTTCGTTAATCTTATTAAATTTGTCATTTGACTATCGCTGATATTGTCTATCTCTCCAGATATTAGTTTTGCAATATCATTTAATATTTTTCTTAGATATTTAAGGCTTAAATTGTCTTGGTTTTCTTTGGTTGTGGGTCTATCCGTATTTTTCCATACATCTTCTGCTTCATGGTTTAAAAATTTGTTATTATTTAATGAACTTTTAATTAATTTGTAAGTGGTGTTATCGTTTGTGGGTTTGAAATTCTCATTAAGCATGATTCGAGAGGCAGCGCTGGAGATATATAATTTCAGACTGTTCTTCAGGAACGGTTGGTGTTCGGTGATGTTTGGGTACTTTTTAATGATTTCTAAAAGTTTGTTAAAAAACTCAATATCCTGTGATAACTTGGTAGCTCCTTCCAAAGGGTGTTGTGTTAGTAGTTTATCCAGCTTTTTATGAATAAGAAATCCGAGCATTCTACAGGCGTGGGTGTTAGCAGCTTTTGGGTTTATTTGCTGGTCAGCTTTTTCAAGGTCTCCCTTACTAATTAATTTTTCTAAAGTGCTGAGGGTTTTCGGTTGTTCTTTTTTTGCCCTGTTGTAGTTTTGCTGAATGTCTTTGGTTTCCTTAAGTGTTTTAATTCTGTCATTGTTAGGGATTAAAGAGAATCGAGCACAGGCAGATGAATTATCGATCAGATCAAGTAATTGCTTGCATATTATATCGATATCTCCATCTTTAGGAAACTGAACTCGAAACTTTAGGTAATCAACTTCTTCATTAACACACCTGTTAAAAATTTTTTTTAAATTGTGGTCCAGCTGCTCGGTGTATTCCGATTCTGGAATCAGATGGCATTGATTGAGTATTTTTATTAGGTTCTCGATATTGCTCCATAAGTTGATTTGACTGGATAATTTTTCTAATGCTTGTGAAAAGAGGGTGGTGAACTGGTGTGCTAATGTATCATTGAAATGTTCAAAGTTACCTTCCTGACCATCTTGGCAGATGTATTGGTCAAGTTTTGAAATGATCTCGCACATTTTTACACATCGTTTTACCGGACACGGTTCAAACGACTCGTAATGTTGAATGCGAGCCTTTGCGTCATCTATTTCTCTCTTGAACCAAAGGTCGGGTAATGCATCGCCAATATAGTGTCTTGTTGGAGCATCATCAGGCACTACACCTCGTATATGGCGAGTCTGATGCTGTTGAGGAAAATGTGAACGGCCGTCATGCCTAGGGGTATGTAAGCGACGTGGATTATGAGTTTCTACTTGCTGGTAATGTGAACTTCTGAACGGTCTATAAGGTTTTTGGCCGCCTCGGTTCTGATGCCGTAGTTCATTACTATCATTGGGTTTAAATGCGAGGGGCTGTGACGTGTTTACTTCCATTATTAAACGATTGGCCTTTACTTGTGGCATTACTGTTTGCATGAACTGTTGACCAATAGTTCAGAAAATGGTTCCTGAGTTTTCCCCTGTATTATTTTTGCTAGTGCTGATCTCTGATAATCATTGTCGTTTATATCTTTTCATACGTTCGATTTGAATGTTCGGAACTGCTCTCCCATATTGATGTCATAGTTCATATATAGATGAATGCTCGATTACAGGCACAGATTTATGATTGGAAGTTTTCACTCCCATAAGAACGAAAAAAAGTCTTACAATGGTGTTCAACAGTCGGGATATGAATATGACAGAGGTTCGATTAATCGGCGACTCCCTGGCGATACTAATGATCATGGAACTTACCGCGGAAATATTACTCACCCTGTAAGTGTGCCTAACTTAATGAGAGTTCAACGTCGCCACATTCCCCAGTCGTTTCATGCTAGGTCAGATTTCTCGTTTTTTTATCCTGCTTCAAGGCAAGTGCGCCCTCACACCCAACCCCCTCTGGTAAACCAGTGTTCTGAAATAGATCCTCGTCGGGCTATACAACAAAATTTGAAGCAAATACTAAATATAAGTGAACGTTCTCCCAGTTCATCTGGTGGTTTAAAGCGAGCGCCGGCGGTTAGCTATCTTAGCGGGATTGTGACCTATGGAGCGAGTCGGACAAATACCGCGAACCCTACCTATGTTACTGCTGCTGGAATGTTGTGTTCTGCCAAAACGTACTATACATCATCATGCCAAAACACGTCTTCTATACCACCGACTTCTCTAATGCGCAAATTATATGTGGGTGTATCGATGAGCAAGGAGGATAAGGTCATGTCGGCTTCTGATACTGCCGGCAGAAATGACGAGCACTTGGCGCGCAATAGTACGTCATGGATGGAGTTGAGTAATTTTCCAGTTTTAGAATCAGTCAACACAAAGCGTACTGATGCTTTGTCACAAGGTTGTACGCCCTCTAAGACCTATCCGAAGGGGATATTAAAGAAACACTCTAAGTATGAACCATCACCCATAAAGCGGCCTGAAGTGAAAACGATTCTCAAAAGAGACACGGTATGTTCTAAAAAATCGAACCATGAAATCCCCGATAGAAATAGATCAGTTGTAGAAAAGGGTGTGATAAACCAAAACTCACTTGAAACCATCGGTTTTATTTTGGTTTTGGCTTAACCGGTTTTCTGAGCACCTCTTCCTCCTCGTCAAGAGACGTCTTGGTATGGAGTCTGTCGGCTAACTCGACTGGTTTTTGGTTAA
>NZ_LUTV01000012.1:0-6610 GCF_001646945.1 Endozoicomonas ascidiicola | reverse complement strand
CGTATTGTTCGAAATACAACCCTATTGAGCATCGCGTATTCCCGCATATCACCCGTGCCTGCAAAGGTGTTCCTCTGGAATCCGTTGAGATGGCAAAGCACTACATAGAAAAAACAGAAACGACCAAAGGGCTGAAAGTGGTTGAAAGAATTATCGACAAAGTGTTCGAAACCGGGCGTAAATATGCCACTGACTTCAAAAAGAACATGGCCATTCAGTTCGATAAATTCTTGCCAAAATGGAACTATGTCGCCATGCCCTGTACCTGCTGAAATCGGGAAGTTATTCAGGGACTATTCCTTAGGCATAAATTGTCCAAACGGACGTTTTATGACTTTAGGGATATAAAAGTCTTTAGTCGCATAAAATTTGGTCGGAGCGAGAGGATTTGAACCTCCGACCCCCACAACCCCATTGTGGTGCGCTACCAGGCTGCGCTACGCTCCGACGCATGTGTAATTATCAGCAATCACACTGACTCGCTAAGCACTTTGACAGTGCGAAAGTGAGTAAAATCGATGTTACATGAAAGTTGCTGATTTGCAAGTTATTGATGTTTATAGAAGTTGACGGAACTTTATGGGTTTTTCAGGGACGAACACTCGACCCTATTGTAATTTAACAGGAAAAGCCCCATCTTAGAGTTTATGACCAGTCTGATAGTGGTTAGTCACTGTTTTTCAGGTTGTTTTCCTGATGAAGGCTGTTCATTTCACCAACTGTACTGATTGTCTGTCGAAAAGCGTGTTGTCTATTAAGGTACAACTATTTAAGTACAACTAGAGTACAACGACAGGCAGAACTGGTATTGAAGATTAAGGGGCTGAGCTATGGATAATAAAGATACCCTGCAACCATCAGAGAGCTACGATCTGCCGTTGTTGCCCCTCCGTGATGTTGTGGTTTACCCCCATATGGTGATTCCGCTGTTTGTTGGACGGGATAAGTCCATTCAGGCGCTGGATATTGCCATGGCGGCGGACAAGCGCATTCTGCTTGTCGCCCAGAAAAGTGCGCAAACCGATGAGCCCGAAGTAGAAGACCTTTTTTCAGTGGGTACCGTGGCCAGTATTCTTCAGCTGCTGAAGCTACCGGATGGCACTGTAAAGGTGTTGGTGGAAGGTGAGTCCCGCGTATCGATCGATTCTATTTTTGAAGAAGAAGGACTGGTTAAAGCCAGCGTCAGCGAACAGGTTTCTGAACAGATCGGCGAGCGTGAAGGCGAGTTGCTGGTGCGTTCTGTCATGTCGCAGTTTGAACAGTATGTGCAACTTAGTAAGAAAGTACCTAATGAAGTGCTGAGTTCACTGTCTGGTATTAAAGACCCTGCCAAGCTGGTGGATACCATCAGCGCCCATATGCCCATGAAGATCGAAGACAAGCAGAAGATGCTTGAAATTGCCGATTTGGGTGATCGCCTCGAATACCTGATTGGTATTATGCAGGGCGAGATGGATTTTCTGCAGGTGGAGAAAAAGATCCGCGGCCGCGTTAAAAAGCAGATGGAAAAAAGCCAGCGGGAGTATTACCTGAATGAGCAGATGAAGGCCATTCAGAAAGAGTTGGGCGATATGGATGATGCGCCTAATGAGCTGGAAGATCTGAAAGCGAAAATTGATGACGCTGGCATGACTGAGGAAGCCAAAGAGAAAACTCTGGCAGAGTTGGCCAAGCTGAAAATGATGTCGCCTATGTCTGCCGAAGCGACGGTGGTGCGCGGGTATATTGACTGGATGCTCAGTGTTCCCTGGAAAAAGCGCAGCAAAGTTCGTCACGATTTAAAGCGTGCCCAGGATATTTTGGAAGCGGATCACTATGGCCTCGAAGAGGTCAAAGAGCGGATTCTTGAATATTTAGCGGTACAAAAGCGCGTTCGCAAACTGAAAGGGCCGGTTCTCTGTTTGGTGGGGCCTCCGGGTGTCGGTAAGACCTCTCTTGGTGAATCCTTGGCTCGCGCCACCAATCGTAAGTTTGTGCGGATGGCGCTGGGTGGTGTTCGGGATGAAGCTGAGATAAGAGGTCATCGTCGTACGTATATTGGTTCCATGCCCGGTAAGCTTATCCAGAAAATGGCAAAGGTTGAGGTGAAGAATCCTCTGATTCTGCTGGATGAGATCGATAAAATGGGTTCCGACATGCGGGGCGATCCGGCGTCTGCATTATTAGAAGTGTTAGATCCGGAACAAAATAACTCCTTTAACGATCATTATCTGGAAGTGGATTACGATCTGTCGGATGTTATGTTTGTTTGTACATCCAACTCCATGGATATTCCAGGTCCATTGCTGGATCGTATGGAAGTGATTCGGATTCCTGGTTACACCGAAGATGAAAAACTGAATATTGCCATGCGCTATCTGGTGCCTAAGCAAATCAAACGCAGTGGCTTAAGAAAAGATGAGCTGTCTTTTGATGATGCCGCGATTCTGGATATGATTCGTTACTACACCAGAGAAGCTGGTGTCCGTGGCCTTGAACGGGAGATTGCGAAAGCCTGTCGTCGTGCAGTGAAACAGGAGGCGCTGTCTGAAAAAAATCGTATTTCTACAGTCTCTACCGAAACGCTGGAAACCTTCCTGGGCGTTCGCAAGTTCAACTATGGCCGCGCAGAAGATAAAGATCAGATTGGTCAGGTAACCGGTTTGGCCTGGACCTCTGTCGGCGGTGAACTGCTGACCATCGAGTCTGTGGCCGTACCTGGCAAAGGTCAGATTATCAAGACGGGTTCTCTTGGCGACGTCATGCAGGAATCCATTCAGGCGGCGTTAACGGTGGTTCGTTCTCGTGCTGCGGCGCTGGGGATTGATCCTGAGTTTCATCAGAAGAATGATTTGCACATTCACGTGCCGGAAGGTGCGACGCCGAAAGATGGCCCCAGTGCAGGTATCGGTATGTGCACGGCGTTGGTTTCAATTCTGACGGGTATTCCGGTGCGTGCAGATGTGGCCATGACCGGTGAAATTACCTTGAGAGGTCAGGTGCTGGCGATTGGTGGTTTGAAAGAAAAACTGCTGGCGGCGCATCGTGGCGGTATTCGCAAAGTGCTGATCCCTGAAGAGAATCGTCGTGATTTGAAGGAAATTCCTGACAACATCAAGGCGGATCTTGAGATTATTCCAGTCGAGTGGATTGATGAAGTTCTGGAAGTTGCCCTGCAGCATATGCCAGAAGCCTTGCCAGAAAAACCACTGGATTTGGCGAAAGGTAAGGGTGATTCTGCTGAAGGGAGTGATGAGCGAGTAAAAACTCACTGATCACCACGCTGTGAAAATGTTGTGAGGTGGTGGCCATAATTGGCCGCTACCCAGTGACTATCAGCCTGTCAGCGTATTTATTGGGTTGACAGGCTGAACTCGCCGTTGGTATAAAGTGCGGCTGGTTCTAATGTTGATCAGCCACTATGCCCTCTAAGGCAGGCTGTTTAAACATGGTAAGTGTATTAAACGACAGTCCCTTATCCTGTCAGTGCGCATCCATCAGAAATATCCAGAGTCTGGCTTCGTTCTAGGTTATCCCTCCGGGTCTAATCTTTACGGGTTGCTTGACCTCAGGTCATACTGTTGCATACTGCTTTTCAGGTATTCTTCGTTGAATCGAAGTCGCTGGGATTGTTTTATTAACTCAAGGTGTTCAAATAGCATCCGACTATTGAAAATATGGGTTGATAACTGGTTTTAATGTACCAAGATGCCTTTATGACGCTTGTTTTTCCTGTGAAAATGCAGCAGCATATCGGTCGCATACTATTGGGTAGGTAGTGGACACACGGCGCCGAACACATGGCGACCATGAAATCCGGGTCTATCCTCATTAATGATTGAAATCGCATCCTATTAAGAAGGGGAGTCGAGTGAACAAGTCCGAGCTTATTGATGCTATTGCTGAATCTGCTGACATCTCCAAGGCTGCCGCTGGCCGTGCCCTGGACGCAGTAATCGGTTCTGTTACTGGCGCTCTGAAAGATGGCGAACAGGTTGTTCTGGTAGGCTTTGGCACATTCTCTGTGAAAGAGCGTGCTGCACGTACTGGCCGTAACCCACAGACTGGCGAGCCAATTCAAATTGCTGCTGCGCGCATCCCAAGCTTCAAAGCTGGTAAGGCTCTGAAGGATGCCGTGAACTGAGCCTGAATTCTTAATAGAATTCTTCGGTTCAGATTCATCAGGTGGACAGGGCAGGGTTCCACATGAGTCATCAGGGATTTTCTGCCAGTTCACCCGAAAGCGCATCCGTTGATGCGCTTTTTTTTTACCAAAAAAGCCCGGTCTTCATCGCCGGGGATGAAGAGAAGGGTCTGCGTATACTGGGCTATACCAATTCTGCTTTTAAATTATGGGCTGTGCAGCCATTTTGGTCGACTGGATCTGCGTTGAAGTTCCTCGCCATAGCTACGGCTATGACTCGTCTCTTCGCCTTGCCCAGCCGGCCAAAATAACTTGCTCACTCCATAATTTAAAAGCGACATTGGTATTACTGGTAAATGCGGTTCTGGTACCTGAGGTTTTTATGCTGCAATCAATGAGGGACAAAGCGAAAAGCTGGGTGACGTTTATTGTCGTCGGCATTATCGCTTTCATGATGGCCATTACTGGTCTTGAAACATTGGCGCCCAATCCGAATAACCCTGAAGTGGCGTCGGTGAATGGTAAGGATATCACCCGGGCAGAGCTGGCTCAGGCGGTAGATCAACAACGTCGTATGTTAGTACAGCAAATGGGGGCTCAGTTTGACCCTGCCATGTTGGACGATGAACTCCTGCAAAGTTCTGTACTGAATTCGTTGATTGATCGTCAGTTGCTGTTGAGCAGCGCTGAAGATCAGAAAATGGGTGTGGGCAATGCGCAGATTGATCAGATTATTCTGTCCATGCCGCAGTTCCAGCAGAATGGCCGTTTTGATAAAGATCGCTATCAAATGATGGTGCGCAGTTATGGCATGTCGCCTCTGCAGTTTCGCGATGTGCTGCGCTATGAAACGCTGCTTCAGCAAGTGCGTTCCGGTATTGTGAATACTGAATTTGTCACTCAGAAAGAGCTGATGCGCCTGCAAAGCCTCGAAGGTCAGACTCGGGATTTATCCTGGGTGATTCTGTCTGCTGAAGCGGTTCGTAACAGTATTTCGCCCAGCGAAGAAAACATCCAGTCCTACTACGAGACGAATCAAAGTCAGTTCATGACGCCGGAGCAGGTGGTTGTGGATTATGTGGTGCTGAATAAGAAAGATCTGGCCAGCAATATTGAGGTCAGCGATGACGATATTGCCGCTGAATATGAGTTCCGTATTGAGCAGTTGAAGCAGCAGTCCGGCAACAACCCTCACGTGTCCGTTATCCTCATTCAAACCGGCGACAGTCGAAGCTTCGATGAAGCAACTGCCCGTGCTGAAGAAGTCATCGGCAAGTTGAATGCGGGAGAAAGTTTTGAGGCGCTGGCAAAAACCTATTCTGATGACCCAATGACTGCAGAGAAAGGTGGAGATCTGGGTGCAGTAGCGCCAGGCTTCCTGGGCGATGAGTTTGATGAAGCGGTGGCTGAGCTGTCAGTTGGAGACGTTTCAGCGCCCATTGAAACTGACTACGGTCTGCAGATCCTTACGGTGACTTCGAAAGATGACGTAAACGTGCCGACGCTTGCTTCCATGCGCTCTGAGATTGAAGCGTCGCTGAAGCAAAGTGAAGTAGATTCGCTCTATCTTGAACAGGTTCGTGAGTTAGCAGACATCAGCTTTGAAGCATCTGATCTGGCTCAACCTGCGGAGCAGCTTGGTCTGTCGATCACCACCAGTGAAGCGTTTGGCAAGTCGGGTTCTGATGCGGGTATTGCTACGGATCCTCGTGTTCCTGCAGCGGCGTTCAGTGAAGACGTGCTGAGTCTTGGTGCTAACAGTGAATTGATCGAGTTGACGCCGGAGCAGTCTCTGGTGCTTCGGGTTAAAGAGCATCGTAAGCCAGAACTGATTCCTCTGGATGCGGTTCGGGAAAACATCGTTGTTGCTCTGAAGCGTGAAGACGCTGCTCGGGAACTCGCCGCTCGATCTGAAGCAGTGCTGAAAGGTCTACAGGACGGTGCGATGCTGAACGTTGTAGCTGCAGAGCGGGAACTGGAAGTCACTACCAGTGAAAAGGCAACAAGAAATCAAGCCGGTGTTCCTGCTCAGTTGCTTCAGGCGGCGTTTAAAATGCCACACCCAGGTGACAACGTATCCTATGACACTGTTGAATTAGCCAATGGTGATTATGCGGTGATTTCGCTGTCCGCCATTTATCCAGGTGAGGTGGTTGGTGACTCGCAGCAACTGAAAGGGTTGGGGCAGTTCATTGCAGCAGGCAATGGTCAGGTTATGTTTGAAGAATACCTGTCTAGCCTGAAAGCCCGTGGCAAAGTGGATATTCTGATTAACGACGAGTGATTTTTATCGCTGTTTAATGAAAAAGGTCGCCGTTGTGCGACCTTTTTTTGTGTTAGGGAAGTGGCAGCAATTCCCGCTGACAGCTTATTAATGCTCAAATTAATTGGTAATTCAAACCGCCATTTATTCAGGACGAACGAAGTCACGCTGACTAATGAGCAACAATATCCGCAAGTTCTAAACACAGGTTAAACAGGACTATC
>NZ_LUTV01000011.1:4048-95305 GCF_001646945.1 Endozoicomonas ascidiicola | reverse complement strand
ATTCCACGTTCACTTTACACCGACATCAGCTTCATGGATGAACATGGTTGAGAGGTTTTTCCGAGATTTAACCACACAGCGTTTACGTCGAGGGGKATTCAAAAGTGTTCCAGAGCTTGTGGAGGCAATAGAGGAATATATCGAAAAACATAACGAGAAGCCCAAGCCGTTTATATGGACAGCCAAGGCTAATGACATACTGGAGAAGGTAGTTCGAGCTAATTGCCGCTTAAGCAGCAAAAAGAACGGCGCACTACACTAGATGGAATGAATTCATAGGATATACTCCTGTATACTTGACGTGTGGATGAAAATAATTCACTGCATGATAAAACTATTAACAGAATCCGTTATCATGCAGTTTTTTAAATGCTTAAATAGTTCATATTTTCTGAGCATTCAATTTTGATCAGAAAATATAATTTCATGTGGTTAACCACTTAATCCTTGCATGGGATCTGGATAAGTAAATTGATAGTTCAGTGCTTTTTTCAGTTTATCGCAGTTAACAATACGATAGGGCATGGGCTTATCAATAAATATTGGGGCCGCAATACCCAGAACTTCGCAGGAGCGGGTGTACAGCTCGCGGCGGGTTGGATGTTCGTCAGCCGAAGCATTGAAGACTTCACCAAAGAGGTTCTTGGCAATAATCTCTTCAACAATAAGAATGCAGTCTTCCTGATGAATCATGTTGACCGGGTCATCCGCTCCGCCCAGCTCTCTGCCGGAGAAGTAGCGGCCCGGTTGATAATCGCCACCAATCAGCCCGGAGAAGCGTAACACTGTCGTTTTTAGTTCTTCATTCAGGGTGAATAGCTCTTCAATATCCAGCCAGGCAGTGTCTGAGAATGGAGATTCTATACGAATGGCGTCGTTTTCTGTCACTTCGTCATTATTTTGCGGATAGACGGATGTGGCGCTGATAAGGATAATTTTTTTAACTCTGGATTCGTCAATCTGTTTGGCAAGCGCCTGCATTTGTCTCAGGTAAAAATGCGGCTGGCCGTCACCTTTGCCGGGTGGAATGTTGATGAAGAGAATATCAGTATCCAGAAAATCGGCAATGTCACCTTCGGGATCGGGGGAAAGGCTGATGTTGTAGGCCGCCATACCGGCAGCTTTGATATTGCTTATTTTCTCTGCCCGGGTGGTGGAACCTTTGACAGGGTAGCCGTCGTTTACCAATCTTTCCCCCAGGGGCATGCCCAACCAGCCACAACCCAGAATGCTGATGGTCTCTTTCATGGTGACTCTCATTTTGGTGATGAAGTGCAAATGGGAACTATTCTTACTGATAAATGTATTAAAAGAAACTTAATAATAACCAAGTTGAATAGTAGGGATTCTCTGCGACTCAGTAATGTCATAGAATAGTCCTGAAACTGATAGAGGAAGTGTTGCGTTGAACATTACATTCACAGAAGCCGCACAGAAGTATCTCGCCAATCTGCTGGAAAAACAGGGTGTTGAAGGCATTGGTGTGCGTCTGTTTGTCAGTAATCCCGGTACGCCCCATGCCGAAACCTGCCTTGCCTATTGCAAGCCGGGTGAGGAGAAAGAAGGGGATCTGAAGATGGAGCTGGAGTACTTTCCCTGCCATGTGGAAGGTGTCAGTGAGCCATTTCTTGACGATGCCATGGTGGATTTCGCAGAAGATAAACTGGGCGGTCAGCTGACCATCAAGGCACCCAACGCCAAGCTGCCAAAGGTTAATGACGACAGCCCGCTGGATATGAAAATTAATTACTTCCTGCAGATGGAAGTCAATCCGGGTCTGGCTTCTCACGGCGGCATGGTGTCTCTGGTAGAGCTGGAAGATGATGTGGCGATTCTACAATTTGGTGGTGGTTGTCAAGGCTGCGCGGCGGTCGACCTTACACTAAAGGATGGGGTCGAAAAGACATTAATGGAGCGGATTCCTGAGTTGAAAGGTGTTCGTGACGTCACGGATCATACCAATACGGATAATGCGTTTTATAAATAACTTTGTTTTGGGGGGGAACCCCCATTTATTTTTTATCAATTGTTTAATTACGCAGCATGTTTATGAGACAGTGGATCGGTAATAACAATAGTGTCACCCCGTAGCATAAAGTTATTGCCATGAAGATCCATAACGCCCACCGGGGACAGCTGAATCAAAACGTCGTATAACGTTCTCAAAAAAGCATCATATTCTTCAAGGGTTTGCTCTTTCAAGGAAGGAAGAGAGTCATTGCCGGGTTTTTGAGATAACTGTTCGCTGGCTTTTTTGATCTCCGCAATAAACGCATCCAGGGATTCTATCTCGTCCGGTAATGATCGGTGGTCCATGCCATAGGAGAATGCAACGGTTTTAAAGGCATTCCAGAGTGTGCCAAAGTCCATGTTATGAAAGTGGTCTGGTTGAACGGGATGGCTTCCATCTTCCGTAATATCCTCCAGACGTTCAATGACATAAAAGCGGATTTTTAAACCGTTTGGCAGTTCAACGATATCTTCCCGATGGATAAGTGGGAGATGTGGGTTTTCTCGATTCTCTCGAGACATGCACCAGCGAGCAAAAAGATAGTAGCCGTCTTTTCGGCTGGTGCAGACTTTGACCACTTTGTCCGGCTCATCTGGCAGGTTGTAGACCGTGGCATAAACACCTTCGGCAATTGGATCAAATTCGGTGCACCGTTCCAGAAATTGTACGGCATCCGACGGGTGGCAAATTTCTTCATTTGACGCCAATTCAGACATTTCCTGAATGGCTTCTGAATAAATGGTCATTATTTTTGTAAACCCGAGCTTGATTGGCACGGGTCTCCATATTGGTTTTAATCGTATTTATATTTCTTTCTCTTGAGAGCGTTATGTCTCTATGAGTCCATTCATGAGAAAGTGGCTATCAATATGAGCTGCAATAATGAGCCTTCAATCATTGATGGTTCATTATTTGGTTTTACAGTATTTAAGTACTGCATAATCTAAAAACAGATATTTCTGACTCAATGATCCAGCCACTCTGCCGCGTTGCAACTTCGGTCACATAGCTTGCTATGCTCCCTACGCTGCGCCTTGCATAGTAACTGTCTCATTGGCCAGAAATAGCCGTTTCCATATTATGCAGTACTTATTGTAACTGATTAGCATCATCGCTGATGTTGGAATAATGATCGATTTTTTGATGCAGTGCTGACTTTATAAACATGGTGATCCTACGACTACCGCAATCATTCGGTATTGGACGTTAAGTTAGTTTTATATAAATGTAGGAAAACCTTAACATTTCTAAAGCGGGTTGTCAGTCTTGACTCCTTATTGAGTTTTGATTATCAGAGAATGATCGTTCAGCCGGATTCACGCTTTTTCCATCGAACTCATTCATAAACTCGGTTACTATTTCGTCATTATTAATGCAGATGCTTAATTGATTATATGAGCCGCTCACCTCTTATCACGCTTGCCGGAAAAGAAACCCTGGAGCAGGAGTTGAAATACCTGTGGCGAACCAAACGCCCTGAAGTAACGCAGGCCGTATCTGAGGCTGCAGCCCTTGGAGATCGGAGCGAAAATGCGGAGTATAAGGAAGGTAAAAGGTTGCTGCGGGAGATTGATCGTCGTATTCGCTTTCTTACCAAGAGGCTGGAAGTGCTGAAAGTGGTTGAGTACTCCCCGGAGCAAGAAGGCAAAGCCTTCTTCGGTGCCTGGGTGGAGCTGGAGGGTGAAGAAGGCGATATTCTGCAGTGTCGTATAGTGGGCGCTGATGAGATCGACATGAAAAAGAATCATATCACCATCGATTCGCCCATGGCCCGGGCGCTGGTTGGAAAAGCTGTTGATGATGAAGTGGCGGTAAAAACGCCGTCGGGGAATCGATTCTGGATCGTAAACAAGATCCAATACAAGTCATTTGTATAGAGTGCTGGTCAAGGTGCTCTCAGGAATGGTAATTTTACGTAATGGTAGAGATACCGGTATAACTCATCGTCATAATAGTGTATCTTTTCCGACCTTTTTGTATTCCTCTTGTTATCAATCACCCAGTAGTCCGACTGAACTGTGAAGCGTTATAAACAGGCCATTTTATCCAATTTTTTTGTCACCGAAGATGGTAGCGGCATGCGACATCTGGTGGAAGCGAATCTGGATATCGAGTCAAGAAGTGACCATACGCTGTGCACTGAGGTGCTGCAGAGTGATTGCCAGTATCAGGTACTGGAAAATCAGCATCTGTCAAAAGTCTGTTTGATCTGTTCCGCTATTCTCGACCGACGGATCAGTAATATGCCGGTGGAGCGCAAGGCGGTGATCATTAGGAAGTTGGAAATTAAAGAGGAAGTTGCCCCCAGTTCTCAGCTGTCATTGTTGTCATACGTCGAGATTAAACAGAAGCTGGTAGCGAGGGGAGAGGAGGAGAAGCAAGAGAATCAGCCCGAGCAATTCGAGCTGATTCTGTGAGGTTTGTAACGTCGATGATCAGCTGCGTCTACCGGGCAAAACATCTTTCAGTTTGTCGTGCATGGAACGCAGGGTTTTCTCTGTGGTATCCCAGTCAATACAGGCATCGGTGATAGATACGCCGTACTTCAGATCTTCCGGTTTATCGGTCATTTTCTGACTACCCCAGCCAATATTACTTTCCACCATCAAGCCAACAATGGATTTATTGCCTTCGATAATCTGGTTAGTCACGTTTTCCATCACCAAAGGTTGCAGAGCCGGATCTTTGTTGGAGTTGGCGTGGGAGCAATCCACCATGATGTTTGGTTTGATGTTCGCACCTTCCAGCTCTTTCTCACACAGAGCGACGCTTACCGAATCGTAATTAGGCTTACCACTACCGCCACGAAGCACGACATGACCATAGGGGTTACCTTTGGTATGGGTGATCGCAACCTGGCCTTTGCTGTTCAGGCCAAGAAAACGATGCGGGCTGGAGACAGATTGCAACGCATTGATCGCAACTTCAAGACCGCCATCCGTGCCATTCTTAAAGCCAACCGAAGAGGAAAGCCCGCTGGCCATTTCCCGGTGTGTTTGGGATTCGGTGGTTCTGGCGCCAATGGCTGACCAGGCGACCAGATCCTGAAGGTACTGAGGTGAAATAGGGTCTAGAGCCTCGGTTGCTGAAGGAATGCCCATATCCGCAACATCCATCAACAATTGACGGCCAATATGCAAACCTTCTTCGATTTTGAAGGAATCATTCAGGTGAGGGTCGTTGATTAACCCCTTCCAGCCAACGGTGGTTCTTGGCTTTTCAAAATAGACGCGCATTACCAGATATAACGTGTCGCTTAGCTCTTCACTGAGTTTTTTCAGGCGGGTGGCGTAATCATGAGCCGCCTTAATATCGTGGATAGAGCAGGGGCCAATCACGATAAATAAACGATGATCTTTCCCGTCCAGAATATTCCGGATTACCTCACGGCTTTCGGAAACGGTTCTGGCGGCAGCATCGGTCATGGGAATCTGAGCTTTCAGATGCTCAGGGGTCAGCAATACTTCCTGTGACTGGATGTTTAAATCTTCAATGGGTAAAACTGCCATTTAATACGGTTCCGTTTTGATATGCGCTGAAATTTTTTGTTAAAGCCTGTGCTACCTGCTTGTTCTAAAGAGCCTGAAGATCGTTCTCTCTGTTTGATAAGAGTCATGGGACAGACTGCATAAAGTTCTGCCGGTATACCGCAGTATTTTACGCATTTTCACTTTATTCAAACTCTCGCATCCCTGCAAGCCTCATTCGGATTAAATACCGCTAAAACAGATATTTTATGCCAAGTGTGAAGAGAATCAGTGCCAATACCGTTCTCATCAGGGTGTCTGGTAATTTATTTCCAAGTTTTGCACCCAGCGAAATGGCAGGAATGGAACCGATCAACAAAAAGCCAAGCAGGGTGAAATCCACATTCCCAAGCCAGATATGCCCAAGACCCGCCAGTAATGCCAGTGGTATGGCGTGGGCGATTTCGCTGCCCACCACTTTGACGGGTTTGAGTAATGGATACAGCAATACGATCACTGCGGTGCCCAGAGCGCCAGCGCCAACAGACGACAGTGTTACAAGAAATCCGAGGAATATGCCGGCAATGAAGGTCAGTAGCTGTTGTTGCTTTTTGGTGAGTCGTGATTCCGCCTTAAGCTGCCTTTGTTTGAGCAGAGGCTTCACTAATAACGAGATTGCAGTAAGGGTCAACATAATCCCGAGGCAGAGTGTAAGGATCGGACTATAATCAGCGCTCTTGTCGAAAAAGAACTTCAACAAAAGAATCGTCAGGGCGGCTGCAGGCAGGCTGCCGGCGCAAAGAATTTTAACCAGTGACCAGTCAATACTGCGCTGTCGGTGATGAACCATGACACCGGTGGATTTGGTAATGGCGGCAAACATCAGGTCTGTACCAATCGCAATGTGCATAGGAAAGCCGAACATCAGCAATAGCGGTGTCATCAGAGATCCGCCACCAATTCCGGTCAGACCGACGGCAAAGCCTACGCCTGCACCGGCTGCGATGTATGTTAGAAAGTCCATAAGCATCCTGAAATATATGGTCTAAAGTTATAAGTAGCCCAGACGATGTTTGAAAATGTTGACTAATTAGCGAGATTCGCTGGTAACTATATTGACTGGCTTGTATTCTGGAAAAGAATTTAATGTCATTGTTTTATTCTATATAGAACTAACGGATTGATTTTCACCCTATCCACTTTTGTCAGAACAACCCGCCTGACCGGAGGCCATCATCAATGAAGCTGCAACAACTGCGCTACATCTGGGAGGTTGCCCACCACGACCTGAACGTCTCAGCAACAGCGCAGAGCCTTTACACTTCCCAGCCGGGTATCAGTAAGCAAATCAGACTTCTTGAAGACGAGCTGGGTGTGGAAGTCTTTTCTCGAAGTGGTAAGCACCTGACGCGAATTACCCCGGCCGGCGAAAAAATAATTGATACCGCGGGCGATATTTTACGGATGGTGGAATCCATCAAACAGGTGGCGCAAGAGTTCAGTGATGAGCGAAAAGGCAGCCTGTCTATTGCCACGACGCATACCCAGGCTCGTTATGCATTACCGGATATTATCCAACAATTTATTAGTCAATATCCGGATGTTGCCCTGCACATGAATCAGGGAACGCCTGTACAAATTTCTGAAATGGCGGCGGATGGATCCGTTGACTTTGCCATCGCTACAGAAGCACTTGAACTGTTTAATGATCTGGTGATGATGCCTTGCTATCGCTGGAATCGTTGTGTGCTGGTGCCCAGAAATCATCCTCTGGCGCAGATTTCTGAGTTGTCCCTGAAAGACATTGCCCGGTTCCCGCTGGTGACCTATGTATTCGGTTTCACCGGGCGCTCAAAACTGGATGAAGCCTTTATGAATGAAGGGCTTTCACCCAGAGTCGTATTTACCGCCACGGATGCGGATGTCATTAAAACCTACGTGCGTCTTGGTTTGGGTGTGGGTATCGTGGCAAAAATGTCCTACGATCCAGAGTTGGATCAGGATCTTGTGCCGCTGCGTGCTGACCACTTGTTTGAGCCGAGCATTACCAAGATTGGTTTCCGCCGTGGTACTTTCCTGCGTGGGTTTATGTACGACTTTATTGAAGCCTTTGCGCCGCACCTGACAAAAGATGTGGTTCAGGAAGCAGTACTGCGTCATAACAAGGCGGAGGTTGATGAACTATTCTCCCATGTACAGCTGCCTGATCGTTAAGTTGTTAAAGCTTATTAGCATTGAAAAACAGCGGCTAAGTACCCGATCATATTAAGTCAGAAAATATGATTTCATATGGTTGGGTGCTTATTCTAAGCCGCTTTCTGCAAAACATCCTTGACCAGCTTAAAATAGATTGTGTAAATCGCCGGCTCTTTTCCTTCTTCTTCCACAATAAAAAACGGTGCTTTATCCACCTGATAAAGATCCGCCAGCAATGCGCCAGTGCTTCCGGGTTCACCTTCTACGGCATTTACAAATTGGTCTATTCGGTGGATATGGCCAGAATCTTCAAGTCGTTTCTGAACTTCTTCGCACTTGGTGCAAAGATTTCCGTCCAACATCACTTTTTTGACCATGGTGATTTTCATAGGGGGTACTCCTAAGTATCTTTACATTTATTGTGCTGGCGAAGATCAGTACCTTATTAGAATTTATACCTATATGGCTAGGTTAATATGATATATTTCTGAGGCTTGGAGGTGTCTGATTATTCTGATGCAAGATCAGGTGAGTCCTCTATGTTTATAGCACTCTTATATCACAACAATCATAAAAAGCAGCCAGTGAGAAATAGCTAATGGATGTCGTCTGTCTTGACTTGGAAGGTGTACTGATTCCTGAAATCTGGATTGAGTTTGCCACCCAAACCGGTATTGATGAACTACGGGCAACCACCCGCGATATTCCTGATTACGATGAACTGATGACCATGCGTCTGGGGATTCTGGAAAAGCACGGTCTTGGTTTGAATGAAATACAGGAAGTGATTTCAGGTATGAAGCCTCTGGAAGGCGCTGTGGATTTTGTGAACTGGCTGCGCAGCGAATTTCAGCTGATTATTCTGTCCGACACATTCTATGAATTTGCTGATCCGTTCATGGTTCAGTTGGGTCGACCTACGTTGTTTTGCCATCGCCTTGAGGTTGACGGTACTGGTAAAGTTACTGGCTACAAATTGCGGCAGAAGGATCCAAAAAGGGCTTCTGTTAAAGCGCTAAAGAACCTGAATTATCGAGTTTTTGCTGCGGGGGATTCATATAATGATACCACCATGTTGTCCGAAGCAGATGAGGGTTTTCTGTTTATGGCACCGGATAATGTGATTGCAGAGTTTCCTCAATACCCTGCGATCACTCATTATGATGGGCTTAGGAAAGCATTGCTGGATGCCAGTAAAGTTTAATAAAAAGGGCGCTCTAAAAGCGCCTTTCGCTTTCCTGACTAATAGTTCTGATTCATCTGTATCAATCAGCGGGCTAAAAAGTGGTCTTCTAGTCCATTCATCAGGTTACGCACTTTCGTGATAGACTCTTCATACTCCGAATCACAATCGGAATCCGCAATTATCGCACCGCCTCCCCAACAGTGAAGCTCCCCATCTTTTGAGAGGATCGTTCTGATGGCAATACTAGTATCCATAGTGCCATCACAACTGATGTAACCAATGGAGCCGCAATAGATGGTGCGGGCAACGGGTTCCAGCTCACGGATAATTTCCATGGAGCGAATTTTTGGCGCACCGGTGATGGAGCCGCCGGGAAATGTACTTTCCAGTAAATCCACAGGGCTGTGGTGATCATCCAGTTCACCATTCACGGTGCTGACAAGATGGTGAACATTGGCGTAACTTTCCAGGGCAAATAATCTGGGCACCGAAACGCTTCCGGTTTTGCACACTTTGCCAAGGTCGTTTCGCAAAAGATCCACGATCATTAAGTTTTCAGACTGATCCTTTTCACTGCTCTTTAGCTCGTTGGCAATGGCGAGATCGCTCTCTGGCGTGAGGCCTCTTGGTCGCGTACCTTTGATAGGGTTGGTGGACACTTTACCGTCTTTAAGCCGAATAAACTGCTCTGGGGAATGGCTGAGAATTTCCATATCCGGTCGCTTTATATAAGCAGAGTAGGGTGCCAAAGTGGTGGTGCGCAGCTTTTTATAGGCTTCCCAGGTATCGCCGGTGTGGTGCGTGGTAAAACGTTGAGTCAGGTTGACTTCGTAACAGTCTCCAGCGGCAATATAATCTTGTATCGCCTGAAACGCAGTCTGATATTCTGCTCTGGACTGTGTCGGTTCAAAGGCTTTCAGCAGTTTAAATGATGATGGATTTACTGCTTTTCTTTCGGTATCGAGAGACTGAAGCACCTGCGCTTTAATCTTCTCAGGAATATCCGGATGAAACACCAGAGATGCTGATCGCTTTTTATGATCAGTCACTAAAGCCCAGTGGTAGAGTCCGACAGATATATGCGGTGTATCGTTATCTCTCGGTAGAATCCGTTCAGGTTCTATTTGTTCGCAAAGCTCATAACTCCAAAAGCCCACCAGCCCACCCTGAAAAGGTAAGTCGCTGTTCTCAGCGCTTTGCTCAATCAGGCTCATGCGCTCAAGCGATTCTGAGAGATAATTTAGCGGTGTGTTAGTGGTGACCTGTCTTTTGGTTTGATCGACAAAATCCTCAATAATCAGCTTTCCACCGGGAAAAGCGGTGAAGTGTTTGGCGGGTGCTGCAGTGATGATGTCGTAGCGACTGAAAGTATCCTTATAAATGGAGTGGGTACCATTAAAGGCGGAGCTATCCAGAAAATAGGGGTAGGGCAACTCGATAAAATGCTCGAAATAGAGACTGGTGTCATCTTTATACTCCAGTTCAAGAATTGTCAGACTCTTCATATATTTATCCGGACAGAACTGCGGCTAAGTGTAACGTCTGAAAGCGCTTTCTGTCATTTAACAGTGATGGTTAAGTTCCATTTTCTCTGAGTTGTGCGTATGTCTAAATGCCAAAAGCTCGGGATTGTTTACAATCTTTGTGGATTTTTGATCTATTTTTATATATAAAGTCATGAAAATTAATAATTGTAGACAATCTTATGGGTGATGCTGCTGAAAAAACATCGGTCAAACCGCTGACCCAGGCCAGAGAAGTGACTGATCTGCTGATGCAGGACATTGTGTCCGGGCAGTTGGAAGAAGGCAGTCGGATCTCCGAACTTGAGCTGTCTCGTCGCTATGGCATTGGCCGGGGCCCGCTCAGAGAGGCCATTCTTCGCTTGGAAGGCATGGGGCTTGTGGTGCGTGAACCCCATGTGGGTGCCAGAGTCGTCAGGTTAACGCGCCAGGAGTTGGCGGAAATTTTTACCATGCGCGAAGCCCTTGAAGGAGTTGCCGCCCGTGAAGCCGCGAAAAATATCACGGATGCTGAGTTGATTGATCTCGGTCAACTCATTGATCGCCATGGACGCTATGTTGAAGAAAATAATGGCGAAGCTTACATGGATCAGGAAGGGGATTACGATTTTCACTATCGAATTATCAAAGCGTCCGGCAATCAACGGCTGATCAACCTTCTTTGTAATGAACTCTACCATCTGATCCAGATTTATCGAAAAACCTCCAGGGGTGAAGCTCGCCCGGAGCGCGCGTTGATCGAACACAAAATGATTTTCCAGGCATTGCAAGACCGGGACGGTGAGTTAGCAGAACTGCTGATGCGCAAGCACATAGGCCGTGCACGGCGGGAAATTGAAAACGCGATTGAGCAGTAATAAACAACAACAAGAACGAGAGGTAACATCTTGAATAAGCAGACTAATGCACTGGTTCAACTCATCCAAAAAGAAGGCATCGTTACCGCACCGGGTGTTTATGACGGTATTTCTGCACGCTTGGGTGGTGAGGCGGGTTTCTCGGCACTGTATGCCAGCGGTGGCGCCATTGCCCGCAGCACCGGTGTACCGGATATTGGACTGTTGACGTTAACTGAAGTGGTTGACCGTGTTCGCCAGATTGTGGAAGCCACCTCGCTGCCAGTGATTGCCGATGCGGATACCGGCTTCGGTAACGAAGTTAATGTGAAACGCACCGTTGAATTGTTTGCTAATGCTGGCGTCAGTGCTTTCCATCTTGAAGATCAGGAGTTTCCAAAGCGTTGCGGTCACCTGGACGGTAAGTCTTTGGTATCTACCGAAGAGATGTGCAAAAAAGTAGCTGTAGCGAAAAAGTACGCTGGCGATGTCATGGTCATTGCTCGTACCGATGCTATTGCAGTGACTGGTTTTGATGATGCTATTGAACGTGCCCGTGCGTATGTAGACTCTGGCGCTGATATGTTGTTTGTGGAAGCGCCACAAACCATCGAGCAAATTGAAGAGATTGCACGACAGGCGCCTGGCCCTAAATTGATCAATATGTTTTACAGCGGTAAAACACCCTTAGTGCCAACGGAAGATCTGAAAGCCATGGGCTATCAGCTCATCATTATTCCTTCAGACCTGCAGCGTGCGGCAGTCACGGCCATGCGTGAAGTGCTGAATGTAATCAAGCGGGATGGTAATAGCGGCGCCATTGCCGACGGCATGATGACGTTTCAGGAGCGGGAACAGCTAGTGAAAACCCAAGAATTTCTCAACCCATAATCTATTTGGGGTACGTGATTCTTTTTCAGAAATACAACAATTTGCAGGTGAATCTTTTGGTAGATTGTCGCCTGCGCTCAGCAAGCGAACACACTATAAAAACGGAGAAGTTCCATGGCAGAGAAGAAATTAAGCGGTGCGGGTTTGCGAGGCCAGTCAGCGGGTGAAACGGCCCTGTGTACGGTTGGCAAAACCGGCTCAGGTCTGACTTACCGTGGCTATGATATTAAAGAATTAGCCGACAACGCCCAGTTTGAAGAAGTGGCTTATCTGCTACTTTATGGCAACTTACCCAACCAGACAGAACTGGACGCCTATAAAACCCGCCTGAAAGGTATGCGTTCACTGCCGGATGCACTGAAAACCGTTCTGGAAAACATTCCTGCCGATGCGCACCCAATGGATGTAATGCGCACCGGTTGCTCCATGCTGGGTAATCTGGAAACCGAAAAAGATTTCTCCGAGCAGCTGGATCATATTGATCGTATGCTGGCAATCTTCCCGGGCATGATCAACTACTGGTATAACTTCAGCCATAATGGCGTGCGAGTTAATGTCGATACTGAGGCGGATTCCATTGCCGAACAATTCCTGTGGACATTGCACGATAAAAAGCCAGATCCGCTTCACGTTAAAGTGATGCATGCGTCACTGGTTCTCTATGCTGAACACGAGTTCAATGCGTCCACCTTTACTGGTCGTGTATGTGCCTCCACATTGTCGGATATTCATAGCTGTGTGACTGGGGCTATCGGTTCCTTGAGGGGTCCATTGCATGGTGGCGCTAACGAAGCGGCCATGGAAATGATCGAGAACTGGCGCTCAGCGGATGAAGCGGAAGACAAGATCATGGGCATGCTGGCTCGCAAAGATAAGATCATGGGCTTCGGTCATGCGATTTATCGTGAGTCTGACCCTCGTAACGCCATTATTAAAGAGTGGTCTAAGAAACTGTCTGAGCAGATAGGCGACGAATGCCTGTATGCCGTGTCCGATCGGGTTGAAGCCGTCATGTGGCGCGAAAAGAAATTGTTCTGTAATGCCGATTTCTTCCATGCGTCTGCTTACAATTTCATGGGTATTCCAACCAAACTGTTTACCCCGATCTTTGTGTGTTCCCGAGTTTCTGGCTGGACCGCTCATGTGATGGAGCAGCGGGCTAACAACCGAATTATCCGTCCATCTGCGGATTACACCGGCCCTGAAACTGCTGAATGGGTTGATATTCAGGATCGCCCTTAACCTTCAAGCCTACTTCTATATCCTCGGTCCCACGCTTTTAGGCCCTTTGGGTCGTGCGTGGGAATGCATACAGGGCTTCCATATACAGCACGGGAGCCAGAACGAGAAAACAATAATTACCTGCCCGGTGGACGTTCGACGTATGAACACTGACTTTCGAAAAAAATTACCCGGCACAGAGCTGGATTACTACGACACCCGCGAAGCCGTGGAAGCGATCCAGCCGGGTGCTTACGCAAAGCTGCCTTATACCTCCAAAATTCTTGCCGAACAGCTGGTTCGCCGTTGTGAGCCAGCAGCATTAACGGACTCTCTTAAACAGATTGTTGAACGAAAACGCGATCTGGATTTCCCCTGGTACCCAGCCAGAGTCGTATGCCACGATATCCTGGGTCAAACAGCGCTGGTTGATCTGGCAGGACTCCGCGATGCCATTGCAGAGCAGGGTGGTGATCCTTCCAAAGTAAACCCAGTCGTACCAATACAGCTGATTGTCGATCACTCCCTGGCCGTTGAACACGGTGGGTTTGATCCAGAAGCCTTCGAGAAAAACCGTGCTATTGAAGATCGCCGTAACGAAGACCGTTTCCATTTTATTGAATGGACAAAGACTGCGTTTAAAAACGTTGATGTTATTCCTGCGGGAAACGGCATCATGCACCAGATCAATCTGGAGAAAATGTCGCCAGTGATTCAGGCGCGTGATGGCGTAGCGTACCCTGATACCTGTGTAGGCACAGACAGTCACACACCGCACGTGGATGCCTTAGGTGTTATTGCTATTGGTGTCGGTGGTCTTGAAGCGGAAACCGTGATGCTTGGTCGCCCATCAATGATGCGCCTGCCGGATATTATTGGGGTCAAATTGGTTGGTAAGCGACAGGAAGGGATTACTGCCACGGATATTGTTTTGGCCATTACCGAGTTCCTGCGAAAAGAACGAGTGGTGTCTTCTTATCTCGAATTCTTTGGGGAGGGCGCTTCCAAGCTGACCATCGGTGACCGTGCAACCATTTCCAATATGACGCCAGAGTTCGGCGCCTCTGCCGGTATGTTCTATATCGATGAGCAAACCATTGATTATCTCAAGCTAACAGGCCGTGATGCTGAACAGGTGGCTCTGGTAGAAAACTACGCCAAAACCAACGGGCTTTGGGCTGATGATCTAAAAGAAGCTGAGTATGAACGGGTGCTGACGTTTGATTTGTCTACCGTTTGTCGGAATATGGCTGGTCCATCCAATCCACACCGTCGTTTACCAACGTCGGAATTACAGAATCGTGGTGTTGCTGGTGAATGGGAAGAAAAAGAAGGGTTGATGCCAGATGGTGCTGTCATCATTGCTGCTATTACCAGTTGCACGAATACCAGTAATCCACGAAATGTTGTGGCTGCTGGTCTGGTGGCGAAACGAGCCAATGAACTTGGATTGGTTCGTAAGCCCTGGGTGAAATCGTCCTTTGCTCCCGGCTCAAAGGTGGCGAAGCTCTATCTGGAAGAATCTGGTTTGTTGCCAGAGATGGAAAAACTGGGCTTTGGCATTGTCGCTTACGCCTGTACGACCTGTAATGGCATGAGTGGCGCGCTGGACCCGAAAATTCAGCAGGAAGTGATTGATCGTGATCTTTATTCCACCGCAGTACTTTCCGGTAATCGCAACTTTGATGGACGGATTCATCCTTATGCCAAGCAGGCATTTCTGGCATCGCCGCCTTTGGTTGTTGCCTACGCCATAGCCGGTACTGTGCGTTTCGATATCGAAAAAGATGTGCTGGGCACCGATAAAGAAGGCAATCCAATCACGCTTAAAGACATCTGGCCATCGGATGCAGAGATTGACGCTATTGTCAGTGAGCATGTGAAGCCGGAGCAGTTTAACCAGATTTACATTCCCATGTTTGATCTGGGCAAAGTGGCAGAAGCGAAAAGCCCACTTTACGACTGGCGCCCCAATACCACCTATATTCGTCGTCCACCTTATTGGGAAGGCGCCCTAGCCGGTGAACGAACACTGAAAGGCATGCGCCCTCTGGCCGTGCTAGGTGACAACATTACAACCGATCACCTGTCGCCTTCTAATGCCATTCTTGCCAGCTCTGCTGCCGGTGAATATCTGGCAAAAATGGGCTTACCGGAAGAAGATTTCAACTCTTACGCTACCCACCGTGGTGATCACCTGACTGCACAACGGGCGACGTTTGCCAACCCGAAACTCTTGAACGAGATGTGTCTGGATGACAAAGGTGAAATCAAGCAGGGATCTTTGGCAAGAGTGGAGCCAGAAGGCAAAGAAACCCGCATGTGGGAAGCCATTGAAACCTATATGGATCGTCGACAGCCGCTGATCATTGTCGCTGGTGCGGATTATGGTCAGGGTTCCTCCAGAGATTGGGCTGCCAAAGGTGTTCGTCTGGCCGGTGTCGAAGCCATTGTTGCGGAAGGGTTTGAGCGTATTCATCGTACCAATCTGGTGGGTATGGGTGTTCTGCCACTGGAGTTTAAGGCAGGCACAACCCGTAAAACACTGGAGCTTGATGGCACTGAAACCTATGACGTGATGGGTGATCGAACCCCGGGGGCGACGCTGGTTCTGCTGATCCATCGTCAGAACGGTGAAACCATAGAAGTACCAGTGACTTGTCGCCTGGATACTGCAGAAGAAGTGTCTGTGTACGATGCGGGCGGTGTATTGCAGCGTTTTGCCAAAGACTTTTTGGAGTCGTCTGAGGCTGCTTAACCATGCGAGCTTTCATGCTATAAGGCTGCCGCAAAACCCCTGGTTCCCATGCTGTGCGTGGGAACCCAAATGACTATCTCTTTGAAAATTGAGATATGCATTCCCACGCACAGCATGGGAACGAGGATAGCTAATAAAATGAATCATCTCCCTCAAATAAAAATCCCAGCAACGTATATGCGAGGGGGCACCAGTAAGGGTGTCTTCTTTAACTTGTCAGATCTACCGGAAGCAGCACAGGTGCCTGGAGAGGCTCGTGATGCCTTGTTGCTGCGGGTGATTGGTAGCCCCGACCCTTATGGCAAACAGATCGATGGCATGGGTGGTGCCACCTCCAGCACCAGCAAAACGGTGATTCTCTCGAAAAGCACCCAGCCAGATCACGATGTGGATTACCTGTTTGGTCAGGTTTCTATTGATAAACCGTTTGTGGATTGGAGCGGCAACTGCGGCAATCTAACGGCAGCTGTGGGTGCCTTTGCCATTACCAGCGATTTGGTAGATGCCGATCGGGTTCCGGCAAACGGGGTTGCAACGATTCGGATCTGGCAGGCTAATATCAAAAAGACCATCGTCGCCAAAGTCCCCATGACCAATGGGGTCGTTCAGGAAACCGGAGATTTTGTTCTCGATGGCGTAACTTTTCCGGCAGCTGAAGTTCAGGTTGAGTTTTTAAATCCTGCCGATGGTGAAGGCGCGATGTTTCCAACAGACAATCTGGTGGACGATCTTGAGGTACCCGGTGTTGGCACTTTGAAAGCCACTATGATTAACGCTGGCATTCCCACCATATTTATCGATGCAGAAGCCATTGGTTATCAGGGTACTGAACTTCAGGAAGCCATTAATGGCGACCAGGAAGCGTTGGATCGTTTTGAAGCCATTCGTGCCCACGGTGCCCTGAAAATGGGATTGATTACCTCTCTGGAAGAAGCCGTTACACGACAGCACACGCCGAAAGTGGCTTTTGTCGCAAAACCTAAGCGTTATGTTTCTTCCAGCGGTAAAGAAGTCAGTGAAAACGATATAGATTTACTGGTTCGTGCGTTGTCTATGGGTAAGCTGCACCATGCCATGATGGGCACGGCTGCGGTGGCTATTGGTACTGCTGCTGCGATTCCCGGAACATTGGTTAACCTTGCCGCTGGTGGTGGTGAGCGAAATGCCGTGCGATTTGGTCATCCATCGGGGACTCTAAAGGTGGGTGCTGAAGCCGAGCTTGAAAATGGGAAGTGGGTGGTGACTAAAGCGATAATGAGCCGCAGTGCCAGAATATTGATGGAAGGAGTGGTTCATATTCCAGGTTCTACATTCTAATGTGTTTCTGAAGCCTTTAATTATGCAAACAATAGCATTTGCTCTTAGGGTAGACATTAAGCAAGTTTCCTTGTGTCGCAGGCGTTTCAGAGGTGTCTCGGTCTTGGAGTCAGCTTGTTCACCGGATGTAAGACGTCGCTTTCGTCCCACGTTCGGCTTTAAGTTGGCAGCCTCTTGCTGATTGATATCTCTCCAGTCCTTGGAAGAGACTGGAAGCAGCAAATAAATCCTTAATGTCTACCCTAAGAGCATTTGCTTTGGCAGCAGTGCTATTTCAATTGTCCCACTCAACTCGTCAGGCTAAATGAGCGGGAGTTGAGGTAATGAACCATTTCTATGCGCATTTTTCCATGTAAGTAGTTGATCAAATGTAATCGAATAATCCTGACCGATTGAATATTAATTCAGCTGATGACATGTGCTGCAATAGTTATAGAGAGGTTATGGCTAATTGTGTTTACCTCGATGGACTGTTAACTCAAGTAGTCACAATATCAGTGATACTTGCTGGTCGGTCAGTGTTTTATTCGAAAGCAAATGGTTAACTACTCAGAGTAATAATCCTAATTTAGATAGGTGTTGTTGATGAATACGGCGGACGTAGTAAGCTCACAGCGTGAGGGCTTTCTGACCGATTTTGACATTGAACAGCAATCACAACCAGCTGAAAATAGTGCAGGTTGGCGAGGTTGGTTTATCTGCAATGCCAAATCAAACAAAGGTAAGCTGTTACTGGGAGGCTTAGTTCTCTTCAGTGCCGGTATTGTGGGTGCGGTAATTGCACTACCTGTTGCTTTGGCGGGGAGGACGGTAGCCCCACTACAAACCTTGCCTCCACCCTATTTGCAGAGAGCAGATAATGGCTCTGATGTGACGCTACCGATAACAATGGATTCATCAATGTTTTCGGAGGTGTCAGCCACCACGGCACCAATCTCTATTGGTGCCCATCCCTACTTTCAGGGATACATAGAGTCTCAGGTGAATCAAGCAAACCTTAAAAAAGAGTTGGCCGAATTATTAGCCATAGGTTCAAGGTCAAGTTTTTGTGATGCAAATAGTAATGGATTTTTAAAGGCCTCAGACTGGTTAAAGACAAAACTGAGCGGATTGGATGTCGCTGTGACCAAAAATGATTTTAGTTATCATGATAACTATCATGGCTCGCAGTTAAGATCATCATGCTCAGGAGATCAGGTGCAGACTTCCAGTAACCTATTTGCCATGGTGCCTGGTCAAAGCACAGAATGTGTGGTTGTAGGGGCGCATTTAGATACGGTGACTAATACTGTCGGAGCGAATGATAATGGGTCCGGTGTGGTCGCTTTGCTTGAGATGATTCGTATATTGAAGCAAGAAAACGTTGAGCCACGGCACTCCATAGTATTTGCTTTCTGGGGAGCAGAAGAGGCTGGGACAACATTATTGGGTTCTGGGGCGTTTTTAAATGGTAATAATAGCCAAGTCACTTTGGCCAATTTAAGTAGCACTGCTGGAATGGATAATAATGGCCCATTTTCAATAAAAGGCTACATCAATTTGGATATGATCGCGGGGAATGTAGCTGGTAAAGAAGGTATTGTGATCAGTGACCCTGATTCACAAACAGGATTCTGGGAATATCTACCCTATAAATTTTTTCCTCGTATTGCAGAGGGAACCCGTAATATTAGTAGATTGTTCATGGATTATTTTTCTGAACGCAACATACCATTTACGAAAACAAAAATGTACCGGGTAGGAGATCACGCAAGTTTTCAGGATAAATCAATACCTTCCGTCATGTTGTATACCGGATATGATCGTTGTTACCACAAAACCTGTGATGATGGTTCTAATGTCGACTTTGCAAAACTGCAGCTCTGCACCAAAGCCGCATTAAATGTCACTGTTGAGCTAGCTATGGGTAGGCGGGGTTGTTGTCATTTCAACCGCCTGATTAGGCTCGCCTGATCCATAATCCGCGTAGCAATTTCTTCGACTGAAAACTCTGTCGTATCGATATATGGGATACGTTCCTGTTGATAAATCTGCTCAACCATCTGCACATCATACTGACATTGTCGGAGTGAAGAGTATTGACTGTTTGGGCGACGCTCGTTACGAATGCCTGCTAAACGCCCAGGGTTGATGGTAAGGCCAAACAATCGGTCTTTATGTGGCCTTAACGATTCAGGTAGCTTGATGCCTTTATTAAAATCGTCTTCAGTAATCGGATAATTCGCAGCAAAGAGACCAAACTGGAGCCCCAGATAAATACAAGTAGGTGTTTTTCCCGAGCGTGAAGCCCCAACAAGAATAATATCGGCTTTTTCGTAATGCCTGAAGCGGGCACCATCATCATTATCCAGGGCAAACTGAACGGCTTCGATTCTCCGGTGATAACTGTCGCTGGTGGTGGTAGATCGTTTTTTACCGACGGTGTACAACGGGTGCGAGCCGAGTTCATTTTCGAGACCGGGCAGGAAAGTGGCAAAGAGATCAATCATATAAGCGCCACTGGTATAAAGGAGGGTGCTGACTTCTTCGTTCAGCACGGTCATAAAAACGATGGGCTGGACGTTTTCCTGTTGATGGGTTTCTTTGATCAGGGTTAATGCTTTGATCGCCTTTTCCGGCGTATCAATATAAGGCAGGGTGTGATGAATAAACTGTGGCCCGGAAAACTGAGCCAGCAGGCTTTGGCCAAAGGATTCCGCCGTAATTCCGGTACCATCAGAGACAAAAAAAACAGACCTTTCCACCCATGCACTCCTGAAAATGTTGTTCTTGGTGATAGTTCAGCCGGGATAGCTCAGCCGGGATAAGGGTTAAACCTACACTAATGTAGGGTGTGATTAAATGTAAAAAATCTTTCCAAGCTCTTCCATTTTCTCACATTTTCTAACAAACTGTGTCGAAAACAACCTGTCAGGCTCTCTGCAGTCGGTAAAACGGGTCATCAAAGATGATCTATTACAGGTGGAATTATTCAGTAAATCAACAAGATATAGCAGGAGTGCAGCTTGAATAGTTCATCTTTACCAGAGTTTGTGGTCGGCCTGGATGTCCTGGGCAATGGTGATGTGGAACGCGTCGGTGGTAAAAATGCCTCGCTCGGTGAGATGCTGAGCCATCTTGGTCAGGCCGGTGTCCGGGTTCCTGGTGGTTTTGCCACCACTGCTGAGGCTTATCGTGATTTTCTGGATAGCTCTGGTCTTTATGACCGTATCCACGATCTGCTGGATAAAATGGATGTGGATGATATCCAACAGCTGACCCAGGGAGGTGCCAAAATCCGTCAGTGGATTATGGATGAACCTTTCCGTCCGGAATTCGAAACCGCCATTATTAATAGCTACCGTGAAATGGCGGGTGGTAATGATGAAATGCCCGTTGCTGTCCGCTCTTCTGCAACCGCTGAAGATTTGCCGGATGCCTCTTTTGCGGGTCAGCAGGAAACCTTTTTGAATATTCGTGGTGAGCAGAATGTGCTGATCGCGGTTCGTGAAGTGTTTGCCTCCCTTTTTAATGATCGTGCCATCTCTTACCGTGTGCATCAGGGCTTTGATCATCGTGATGTCGCTTTGTCTGCGGGTATTCAGCGGATGGTGCGCAGTGAAACCGGTTCTGCCGGTGTGATGTTTACTCTGGATACCGAATCCGGTTTCCGTGATGCCGTCTTTATTACGTCTTCCTATGGCTTGGGTGAAACGGTTGTTCAGGGCGCCGTCAACCCTGATGAGTTTTATGTTTATAAGCCAGCTCTGGAAGCAGGGCGATCTTCCATTCTTCGCAGAAATATGGGCAGTAAAGCCATCCAAATGGTGTACGGCTATGCCGGGGAAACTGGAAAATCCGTGCAGACGGTGGATGTTGACCTGGAAAAACGTCAGCAGTTTTCTGTTAATGATGACGATGTTCTGGAGCTTGCCCGTCAGGCGATTGCCATTGAAAAACACTACGGTCGTCCTATGGACATTGAATGGGCGAAAGATGGTGATGATCAGTTGTTGTACGTGGTTCAGGCGCGGCCAGAAACCGTGCAAAGCCGTACCGAATCGAGAACCCTGGAGCGTTATCAGTTAAAGGCTCAGGGCGATGTGCTGGTGGAAGGTCGCAGTATCGGTCAGCGCATTGGTCAGGGACGTGTGTGTCTGGTGGATGATCTGGCGGATATGGATCGAGTGAAAGTCGGTGATGTTCTGGTGACGGATATGACCGACCCGGATTGGGAGCCGGTCATGAAAAGGGCTTCTGCCATCGTCACCAACCGGGGTGGCAGAACTTGCCATGCAGCCATCATTGCCCGCGAACTTGGGATTCCTGCGGTAGTGGGTTGTGGCGATGCCACTCGACGCCTGAAAGATGGTCAGTCTGTCACTGTCTCCTGCGCAGAAGGCGACACAGGTTTTATTTATGAAGGTGAGCTGCCTTTTGAGCACCAGAAGAAAGATCTGGAAGCGATGCCGGATCTGCCTTTCAAGATCATGATGAACGTCGGCAATCCTGATCGTGCTTTTGGCTTCTCCCGAATCCCCAATGCTGGTGTTGGTTTGGCTCGGCTTGAGTTCATCATTAATAAAATGATTGGCGTTCATCCAAAAGCTTTGCTCAATTATGACAAGCTGCCAGAAGCAGTGCGGCATCAGGTGGATGAGCGCATGGCTGGGTACGCTGACCCAGTGGATTTCTACGTGGAAAAACTGGTGGAAGGTGTAGCTTCCATTGCAGCGGCTTTTGCGCCAGAGAAAGTCATCGTTCGCCTGTCTGACTTCAAATCTAACGAATACGCCAACCTGGTGGGCGGCAGCATTTACGAGCCGGAAGAAGAAAACCCGATGCTGGGCTTCCGTGGAGCGTTCCGGTACATCTCTGAATCTTTCCGGGATTGTTTTGAGCTGGAATGCCGTGCCATGAAACGAGTGCGTGAAGAGTATGGTCTGAGCAATGTAGAGCTGATGGTGCCGTTTGTCAGAACACCGGATGAAGCTCGCCAGGTGGTGAAAATCATGTCTGACTTCGGCTTGCGTCGTGGGGAAAATGACTTACGAATCATCATGATGTGTGAGCTTCCTTCCAATGCACTGCAGGCGGATGAGTTCCTGGATTACTTTGATGGTTTTTCCATTGGCTCAAACGACATGACTCAGCTTACCCTTGGCCTGGATCGTGACTCTGGCTTGATTGCTCATTTGTTTGATGAGCGTAACAGCTCGGTCAAGCAGCTGTTGTCCATGGCGATTCAAGCCTGCCGACGTCAGAACAAGTACATTGGTATTTGTGGTCAGGGCCCCAGCGATCATCCAGACTTTGCCCGCTGGTTGATGGAGCAGGGCATTAATACAGTGTCATTGAACCCGGATTCTGTCATTGAAACCTGGCTCTATCTGGCGGAGTAAGTCTAATACTGGAAAGAGCGCAGAGAGGAGTAGTGTTCTTTCCAGCTAATATCGTTATCATTCATTGCTTGATTCATGACTGCCAATAATACCGATTGCATCGGCATTATTGGTCTGTTTATTTTAAGTGGTTAGCCATTTGGAATCGAATAATTCTGGCTGATTGGATAGTTGCTATACAAGGCACAACGTAGGGAGCATAGCTGTAGCTATGTGACCGGAGTTGTAACGCTGTAGAGTGACTATCCAATCGGTCAGAAAATATGATTTCATGTGGCTAACAACTTATTCAGGGAGAATAATAATGTCTTTTACAACACCGGATCTCTGCGATGATTTTCCTGAAAAAATTCAGGTAGTGGAGCCTGGTTTTCGAAGTTATGGTGGCAACCAGATCTTCAGTGGCAAGATCGTGACCATCAAATGCCATGAAGACAACTCCATGGTGCGCGAGCAGGTATCAACGGATGGGCAGGGAAAAGTACTAGTCATTGATGGCGGTGGCTCAATGCGCAGAGCGCTGCTGGGGGATATGTTGGCTGAGAAAGCAGTCAGAAATGGCTGGCAGGGTATCATTGTCTATGGCTGTATCCGGGATGTTGAGGTGATTGCCAAACTGCCGATTGGTGTACAGGCCCTTGCTTCTCATCCCATGAAGACCGATAAAAAAGGATTAGGTGAAGTGGATGTTTCCGTGCGCTTTCATGGCACCGATTTTATTCCCGGGCAATTTCTCTATGCCGATACAAATGGCGTTCTTGTTTCATCTGAATTGCTTATTTGAAATGCAATGACAGCTTGTTGACGATAATAAGGCTGGGTTTGAAAGGTTACGGTCGCTAACCAATACTGAGAAAAGTCTTGGAGCTTTTCAACTGTTATCAAGCCCACCGTTTTGCAGCACAATTAATGTAAAACCTGAAGTAAACCCTCCTGGCAGTTGAAATCCCTCCTTAGACAGTGCACTTACCGCTTGTGTTGGAGTGTGTCTGGAGTCAGGGATGATAGTTAGAGCGCTTAGATCGCTTCCGTTTTATATAATGTTGATGTTACTGACGTGGAGTGTTTCAGTGTCGGCTGAAACTCTGGAGTCAGTGATCATCGATTTGCTGGAAAATCATCCGGAAGCCCAAATAAGTTATCATCGCTGGCAGGCTCAACAGCAGCGCCATCGTGCTGAAAAAGCCGATTTTCTTCCGAGTCTGAATCTGACCATTGGTGGTGGCAGGCAGGAAAAACACTATCCCGAAGGCAGCACCTCCGAAACGGACGGTGACACTCTGGCCAGAAGAGAAGCCTCCCTATCTTTTCGACAAAACCTATTTTCCGGTTTTGAATCCACCCACGCCGTGCGCGGTGCAGAACAGCTACTTATGGCTGAACAGTGGCGACTTCAGAAAACCTATGACGAGTTGGCACTCAATATAATCGATGTGGTTTTAGAAGTGCTCGAGCTTCGTGGCCAGATGAGGCTGGTGGAGCAGAACCTGAGTAAACATAAAGAAGTGCATAAGAAAATCCAGATACAGCTGGCACAAGGAGTGGCAAGACGGTCGGATTTAACCGAAATAGAAGGCCGTTTAGCAGGTATTCATGTGGAGTTTTTGAGTACGCAGAATCGGTTATTGGATGCTGAGCATGAATATCTGAATTTGACCGGTAAAATCCCGGAAGCATTGCCGGAGCCTGCCTACCAGAATTACCCGATGCCTGAAGACCTGAGCAGGGCTTTAGCCCATGCCTATAATGACAACCCATCTATCCGGGCGGCAGATCACGAAATTCAATCATCTCAGTCAAGGTATAAAGTTGCACAAAGTAAGAACCTGCCGACGGTGGATCTGGAAGTTGACTGGACCGAAGATCACAATGCAAATGGTACTAAAGGCTCGGGTAAAAATGTGCAGGCAATGATCAATGTCCGCTACAACCTGTTCAGTGGCGGTAGGAATCAGGCTCGAATCAAGGAAGCGGCTTATAGGGTTGAAGAAACTCGTTCAAAGCGAAACCGGACAATCCTCAATGTAAAAGCTGAATTACGACGGGCATGGGCAGTTTATCAGTTGTCTGATGAGAAAAAGAAGTGGCTACAGCGACAGAAGGAAAATAATCAGCAGACCGTTAATGATTATTACCATCAATTTGATTTGGGTAAACGTACCCATCTGGATTTACTGGATGTAGAGAATACGCAATTTAGAACCGCTCAGAGCTTGAATTCACAGTTTTATGAAGCGGCAAAAGCCAGGTACCAGATTCTGGGTGCCACCGGCAAGCTTTTGCCCACTCTGGGTATTCAACATGATCTTCAACAAGAGCTGGTTGCCAAACGTGATGGCACAGACCCCGTCGAATCATCGGTGGTCAGTCAGAAAGAAACGATCAAAGCAGAAGTCAGTGTCAGGCAAGTGATTGCACAAAGCTCAACGTTTACTAGCCGGCATCACGATAAAATAAGCCCAGTAATGAAAAAGGCAGAAGAAGCGCTCATTGTTCATCAAACCGTAGAAGTAACTATTAAGCCAGTTAAAACAGCACCCATTCAGGAGAGCAAGGTTCAAGTTGCTCAATTGGCTATTGAGCCAGTTGATGTGTCAGAAGAGAAAGGCGCAAGTGATCATCTGACAAGCCACTTAATTTATGAAAAGGTATTTTATGAAAGGGCATTAACCGATAGTCGATTACCGGGTGGTGTGACGTTTGAGCGAGAACTCACTGATGATGTTTTGAATGCTCAATCTATACAACCCAATGATTGGGGTGATCTTTACCAGCGAAAAATCTCGTTCAATCTTCAGGTTACACTGCGTGGTATGACTTTGAATCGAAGTGCTTTCCTCTCATTCCAAGGTGGAAAACAGCAGGTGACATTGCAGAAAACTAAGCTCGAGTCAAAAAAGAAAGAGTGGATCGAGTCCAGATACTCAACATTAGCACCATGGCGAGAAAAGACTGAAACCGAGCCCATTCATAAACAGGAGCTTGCCATAAGAGTCACTGGTAGGTTGTTAGTTTTTAGCTGATTTTGTTAGTTTCGCCCCGGCTATTGACACGTATTTTCATTAGTTATTACCGTAGGTTATTATTTCATCAAGTGTTCGGAAAATACTGATCTAAATCCCTGAATTAATTGCAAAAACACCAAGGTTTTCTTTTCTTATTACGGTAATATCCGCACCCATCCATTGCTCAGATCACAATCTGAACAGCACCTTTCCGTAATCCACCTCTGACGGAGAAACTTCCTGTGAGAAAGACCAAGATCGTCTGTACCATCGGCCCTAAGTCTGAATCCCATGAAATGCTGACCACGCTGGTCAACAACGGCATGAATGTGATGCGACTGAATTTCTCCCATGGTAATTTCGACGAGCATGGTGCTCGCATTACCCGCATTCGTGAAGTGATGGCTGATACCGGAAAGCGTGTTGCCATTCTGCTGGACACCAAGGGTCCAGAAATTCGTACGGTCAAATTGCAGGGCGGCAATGATGTGATGCTGACTGCTGGTCAGGATTTTACTCTGACCACAGATACCTCTGTTGTTGGTGATAACACCCGTGTCGCGGTTACCTACAGTGGACTGACTGACGACCTGAAGCCAGGTAATACTGTTCTGCTGGACGACGGTCTGATCGAACTGACCGTTAAAGACGTCAAAGCTCAGGAAATCGTCTGTGAAGTTAAAAACAACGGTGAACTGGGTGAAAACAAAGGCGTTAACTTGCCGGGCGTAAAAGTCAATCTGCCAGCACTGTCTGAAAAAGACAAAGCGGATCTGGTGTTTGGTTGCGAGCAGGGCGTTGATTTCATTGCAGCGTCGTTTATTCGTAAGGCAAGTGACGTATTGGAAATTCGCGAATTATTGGCTGCCAATGGCGGTTCCGATATTCAGATCATCTCCAAAATCGAAAACCAGGAAGGCGTTGATAATTTCGATGAGATTCTGGAAATCTCCGATGCCATCATGGTTGCCCGTGGTGACCTGGGTGTTGAAATCCCGGTTGATCAGGTGATTTTTGCCCAGAAGATGATGATCAACAAGTGTAACAAAGCGCGTAAGCCGGTTATCACTGCGACTCAGATGTTGGATTCCATGATTAAGAATCCACGCCCGACCCGTGCAGAAGCCGGTGACGTGGCGAACGCGATTCTGGACGGCACCGATGCGGTGATGTTGTCCGGCGAAAGTGCCAAAGGTAAGTATCCAGCTGAATCCGTTCATGTGATGGCCACTATTTGTGACAGCACCGATGGCAGCATGGCTTCCCGTATTGATGCCTTTGATGCTGAAATCGATAATTCCCGCAGTATCACTCAAGCGGTTTGCCGTGGTGCGGTGAATACTGCCGAGATCCTGGATTCCAGCCTGATCATTGTGGCGACTCAACAGGGTAAGTCTGCTCGCTCTCTGCGCAAGTTCTTCCCGAAAGCACAGATTCTGGCGCTGACTTCCTCTGAAAAGACAGCAAACCAGCTGAGCCTGAGCAAAGGCGTGACGACTTGCGTGATTCCACAGCAGGAAACCAGCGACGCGTTTTACAAGATGGGTAAAGAGCTGGCGGTTAAGCATGGTTTTGCCAAGTCTGGCGACGTGGTAGTGATGGTGTCCGGTGCTCTGGTTGAGTCTGGTACCACCAACACTGCTTCTGTCCATGTCATCGATTAATCATTACTGATTATTGTCGTACTTTAAAAAGCAGGCCTTAGTGCCTGCTTTTCTGTATCTACTCCCTTATGTCAACAGAACCTAAACCTCTGCCGATAACATAGAGATCGAATGTGTCGGGAGTGTGTCCCATGAAGGGGATGATATTTACAGAGTTTTTGGAGATGGTGGAGACGCAGTTTTCTCCAGAAGTGGTTGAAGAGATTCTCGAGCTTAGCGAACTGCCATCCGGTGGTAGTTATACGTCCCTGGGTACTTATGCCCATGCAGAAATTCTATCGCTGGTCAGCAATCTGTCTCGAGTGACAAAGGTAGACCCTGAGGTGCTACAGACGGCTTTTGGTGAATACCTTTTCAAACGACTGGCGGACTCTCACCCTCAATTTATCAAGGATATTCGCTCCTCTTTTGATTTGCTTGAGCGGGTGGAAGATTACATTCACGTTGAAGTCCGTAAACTTTATCCCGAGTCTTCTCCACCGGAGATTCGATGTACGTCCATTGATGAATATCAGATGCGGCTGCATTATAAATCCCACCGTCCTTTTGCTGCACTGGCGTTGGGGTTGATTCAAGGGGTTGGACGCTATTTTGATGAAAGACTATCCATTCGTGTAGAGCCGCTGTCGGATGCGGGTACTGAAACCATGTTCCACTTAACCCGGAGTTGAGCAAGGATCACATCATGGACGGTGAACTCTGGAAAAAGCGATACGAGCGGGAAAAGCAGGCAAGGCTGCAGGCTGAGCAGATTGCCGAACAAAAAACCCGGGAAATCTACCAGCGAAATAGAGAACTAACCCAGTTAGCTGAAAGTCTCGAGCATCAGGTGGAAGAGCGTACAGCGGAGCTGGAGGCGAATAATCAACGACTGGCAGACTCCAGAAATACCCTTCGGCAAAAACAAACCGCATTGAAAGAGGCGAATCTGCGGCTGCAGGAAAAGGCAGCGGAACTGGAAAAAGTCAGCGAGCACAAGTCACAGTTTCTGGCCAATGTTTCCCATGAGTTAAGAACGCCACTCAATAGCCTGATGATTCTGGCCAGCATGTTGACAGGCAATCACGAAGGCAATCTGAGTGATGATCAACTTCAATCCCTGCAAATTATTTATAACAGTGCCAATGAGTTACTGGAGATAATTGAAGACATTCTGGATATGTCGAAAGCCGAGGCAGGGGAGTTAAGTATCTATCAAGACGATGTGCTGCTGGGGGATATATGGCGAGGATTATACGATCAGTTTATGCCGATCAGTAAAGAAAGAAAGATTGAGTTCCAGGTGGTTTGTGCACCGAAATTGCCGGATCTAATACACACGGACAAGAAACGACTCAAACAGATTTTAAAAAACCTTTTGTCCAATGCCTTCAAATTCACCCCTGAAAACGGCTCTGTCTGTCTAAGAATCCATAAAAAAACCTGGAGACTGGATGACCAATATACGTCAGAAGGTCTGGTCTTTGATGTAAGTGATGATGGCGTAGGCATTGCTGCAGATAAACACGAAACCATCTTTAATCTGTTTAAACAGGCTGATGGTTCCACCAGTCGGCGTTATGGTGGTACGGGGCTTGGTTTATCAATCTCCAGAAAACTGACTCACTTACTCGGTGGGCAGCTAAGTTTGGACAGCGAAGCCGGTAAAGGGGCTACATTCTCATTAACACTCCCTCCTCTCACACTGGTTCCACAGAGTTCTGCAGGTGCTCAATCTGACAGTAACTTTGTTGCAGCGGGTAATGTAGATACGACACCTGACTTTTGTGGGCAGGAGGTTCTGCTGGTGGATGATGACTTAAGGAACAGCTTTGCCTTTTCCAGACTGCTGGAGAGCAAAGGACTTAAAGTACATCTGGCTGAAAATGCGCATCAGGCTATCGATTTCCTGAATCAAAGCCCACCGCTTGATTTGATTTTATTGGATCTTATGATGCCAGAAGTTGATGGTTATGAACTGTTAACCCAGCTGAAGAGTCAGGATAACTTTCGTGAAATCCCTGCCGTGATGTTGACCGCAAGTCCGCTAAGGGAAGATGAAATCCGCTGTCGTGAGGCAGGGGCTGATGATTACCTACAAAAGCCAATCGAAGTCAGCGTACTGATCAATCATATTAATAATGTCTTTTTGAGTAGCAGACATCGCTGAGTACGATCGTTTTACGATAACCTCTAGATAATGTCGATGTTATTAAGGTTTGAATAAACGAACGGTGAAACGGGTGCAGTCATTGGTTCAAACAATTGCATGAATCGATCTTTGAACGACCATAACACACCTGTGAACGTACAGCCGCTCACAACAACAGCACTGCTTGCAACAATCATAGGACTTCCGGCCTTGCCAAAATAGGAGAGAGTATCTGCAGCAATGGTGCCTATCGTTCCGGCAACGGCGGCTTCTTTATAGCTTTTATGAAACTGTTGCAGATAAGCTGTCGGTAGCTTTGACTGCAGGGGCCGGTAGTGCTGATGCATCGTTAAGCAGGCATTATAAAAATGCTGTCCTGTTTTTATTGAACCTGCCTTTTTTTCCAAATTTTCTCCGCATTCATCCAAACCAGAGAGTACACCTATCATTGCCATCAACAGGATAAACCCAGCGGCAGCGACTGGGTGTCCTGTATAGCCAAGAATATCGCCAAGAATGGTGCCAATTCCCGAATGGATAAACACTCTCTTAATGATTGTTTTTATGTGCCCAAGCGTTTCTGATAACGTTTCATCTTTCAAACAGTCAGGGCGAACCAGCAGGGCGATCGCCATTACTGCCGCAGGAATAACAATAATAATTGCAGGGCCGGCTACCACCTGTGCCATTGATGCGGTGATAATCCCGGCATCATGAAGATGACGGATGATGTCAGCAGCAATGGCAAACCCCATGGCTGTGGGTGGACAAAAATAATACAGTCTTGATAAATAACCCCGAAAGTTATCGGGGATACAGTCACTGATAGTATGTAAGTACTGGTGAAGTCGCCTCGAGGCTTTTAAAAAGCCTGTCTGTTGATCAGGGCAGCTTTGCCCAATTCGGTTCATTCCATCCAGAAAGCCTATTGTCGTCTTAAGCAAGATGCAGCAGCCTGCGGCCTTAGGGTAACCTAAGTCGTTTATAACATCGGCAGAAGTCACACCCATCAGGGAGTTCCATAGCATTCGTTTGCCGATAATTTTCCGAATGTCTGTTGAGCTTAACGAGCCTGTGTGGTCTTCTTCGTCTGCATTTAATTCATCCAGTAAGTCTGCAACAGAATCCGATCTGGATAGGCTCTGTGGATCGTTGTCACGTTGTGCTGAAGTCACTGTATCTTTATTTTCTGCTTTTTCAGGTATGCATATCGTGGTTACTTCTGCATTAGCTTCCTTGCAACCCATGATTTCCGAGTCATCGTGTTCTGTTATTTTCTCCATTTCGGCCTGGTTGGGGTTAGTTTTTCCTTTTAAGACGTGAGCGTCAGAGGCTTTTTCTGAAAAAGATAGGAGTGTGTGACTAATGATTTCGTCACTGGTTTTTTGGGCAAATCTATTGATAATTTGAGTATCAGGAATAACGTCATTACGAGACTTTTGCTGAACATGATTAATGGGTGAAATTTCAATGATTGAGCACTTAACAGAACCATTTTGAATGGGGGGCTGGTGTGGAATAGTGGGTGGAGAGTGACAATGGGCAGATGGTTTGCCAGTCTGCACTTATTTACCCCAATTTACGGAGAGAATGTCAGAGTACTTTTCTGAATCGACATTGCCACCACTGGCGATTGCAACAACGGTGCTTCTCTTAAATAGCCGGGGAGCTTCAAGAAGGGCTGCAACTCCGGCGGTGCCACTGGGTTCAACCACCAGTTTTAATTCGCTGAACAGCAACCTCACGGCTTCACGAATGTACGGGTGTGTAACCGAAAAACCTTTTACCCCTGTCTGTAAGGTAATATTGAAATTTTCTTTGCCCGGTTCCAATGCCATCAGCGCATCACATTCGCAGTTACCGGCGCCTTTAGCCCGAGTTCGGGTCTTATGCTGGAGGGAAAGCCCCATACCTTGGAAGCCATCCGCTTCTATCGCCCAAATATTTGAAGCCTCTGGCGCTACCAGACTTGCGCCGGCAACCAGGCTGCCGCCACCTGTGGGGCAAAGTAGATGTTGACAGTGTTTTTTCATCGCTGCTAATTGCCTGAACAATTCTATCGAGACAGAAGATTGGCCAATAATAATTTGCCGATCATCAAAAGGGTGGAGAAGAACTTTCTCATATTGTATGGCCATTTTCTGGGCCAGAAGGCTTGCAGCTTCTTCCCGGGATGGTTCTGTACTGTGACACAATATGACCTCGGCTCCGTAAGATTGTGCATTTTGCACTTTTGCAGTTGGGGCATCATGGGGCATGATGAGCGTGACATTGACCTTTAACAGCTGCCCGGCAGCGGCTAGCCCAGCGGCAAAATTCCCTGAAGAGTAGGCAATAACGCCCTGTTTTTTCTCAACAGAACTCAGGTTTAGTAATCTGAAGATAGCACCGCGAAATTTGAAAGCACCGGTCTTTTGTAACGATTCCGCTTTTATGTAGACTTCTCCATTAATTAGCTCGCTAAGACGTTCAGATTTAATGAGGGGTGTTTCTCGAATATAAGGTTCTATTTGCTCATAGGCTTGAAGCAACAGTTCATACTGCGGAAGGGGCGAGGGGGCTGACAGGTTGATCATTTATAATGGTGACTGCATAAAAATAGTTAAGCAAAATCCTCTATGAAAGATAGTCAACTTTTAAGGAAGCGCTATTCTCAGTCTCTTCCAGTATGAAATGAGCCTATGACATCACCTAGGTATAACGAGAAATGACCTGTGTTTATTGGGTTCCATAAAAAAGCCCGCTTAAAGCGGGCTTTTTATCAGCAGTTCTGTTTGATTAGAACTGTTCTTCTTCAGTAGAGCCGGTCAGAGCTGTTACAGAAGACTGGCCACCTTGAATCACGGTCGTCATGTCGTCGAAGTAACCGGTACCCACTTCCTGCTGGTGAGCAACAAATGTGTAACCCTTCTCAGCAGCACCGAACTCAGGCTCCTGAACCATTTCTACGTAGTGCTTCATGCCTTCGCCCTGAGCATAGTTATGCGCCAGTTCGAACATGTTGTACCACATGTTGTGGATGCCAGCCAAGGTGATGAACTGGTACTTGTAGCCCATGTCGCTCAGTTCCTGCTGGAATTTGGCGATGGTGGCGTCGTCCAGATTCTTCTTCCAGTTGAAAGAAGGAGAGCAGTTGTAAGCCAACAGCTGATCTGGGTATTCGGCTTTGATCGCGTCAGCGAACTTGCGCGCTTCGTCCAGGCAAGGCGTTGCGGTTTCACACCACAGCAGGTCAGCGTAAGGTGCGTAAGCCAGACCACGGGCGATGGCTTGATCGATACCAGCGTTGGTGCGGTAGAAACCTTCTGGTGTTCTTTCGCCAGTCAGGAATGGTGCATCGTAAGCGTCGCAATCGGAAGTGATCAGGTCTGCGGCATTAGCGTCGGTACGAGCCAGAACGATGGTTGGAACGTCAGCCACGTCAGCCGCCAGACGAGCAGCGGTCAGCTTTTGTACGGCTTCCTGAGTAGGAACCAGTACTTTACCGCCCATGTGACCACACTTCTTCACAGAAGCCAGCTGGTCTTCAAAGTGAACGCCGGCAGCGCCTGCTTCGATCATGCTTTTCATCAGTTCGTAAGCGTTAAGAACGCCGCCGAAACCGGCTTCAGCATCCGCAACGATAGGTGCGAACATTTCAACGTAGTTTTCGTCACCTGGCTGCTTGCCTGTTTTCCACTGAACCTGGTCAGCACGACGGAAGCTGTTGTTGATGCGCTTAACAACGGCAGGAACAGAGTCAACCGGGTACAGAGATTGGTCTGGGTACATGGTGCTGGCGGAGTTGTTATCCGCAGCGACCTGCCAGCCAGACAGGTAGATGGCTTCGATGCCAGCTTTAACCTGCTGAACAGCTTGACCACCGGTCAGCGCGCCCAGGCAGTTGACATAACCTTTTTTGGATTGATTACCGTAAACCAGATCCCACAGCTTTTCAGCGCCCTGGCGAGCCAGTGTGTTTTCAATTTTTACGGAGCCGCGCAGACGAACAACGTCTTCTGCCGTGTAGGTTCTTTTTACGTTTTTCCAGCGTGGATTTTCTGCCCAGTCTTTCTCGATGCGGGCAATTTCTTCAGCGCGGTTGTATTGAGCCATTTTATTTTTCTCCTCCAAAACCGAGGTGTAATTATACGACCTACAGATTCAAACATGCGTTTGATTTCACGATTGAATGCTAAACACAAAGCCTTAATTCTGGTAATTTATAAGAGTTATCTCGGGTATTTACATAATGAATATTGCACGCGTTGATCTGAATTTGATGGTTTATCTGGATGTACTGTTAAGGGAGCGCAATGTGACCCGGGCAGCTGAACAGTTAGGTATAACTCAACCTGCCATGAGCAATGGCCTTAGACGACTAAGGGAGCTTTTTGGTGATCCATTATTGATTCGTACCAGCGATGGTATGACACCCACAGAACGAGCGCTGGAGCTACAGCCTCTTATCCGTGAAGCGTTATTGGCCATGGAGAAAACCATCCAGCCCAAAGAAGATTTTGTGCCGGAAAGCAGTCAGCGGGTATTTAGGATCATGGCTTCGGACTATGCCGAATCCACGCTGATTCCCATGGTGTTACAAAAAGTACGTGCCAATGCGCCGAATGTCACCTTGGATATATTGACGCCCAGTGACGTCAGTTTTCACGATGTTGAGCAGGGATGGGTAGACATGGCGATTAACCGTTTCGCCAGCTTACCCCAGTCGTTCCATCAGCTCAGAGTCTGGCAGGACGATTTTTCCTGTGTAATCAGTAAAGATAATCCAATACTTAAAAACTTTACGCTGGAGACTTATCTGGAGTCTCAACATATATGGGCCAGTAAGACTGGAATGGGCGTTGGTGTTGGTGTTAACCCAGAAGATGTGCAAAGGCTTGGATGGGTGGATGAAGCGCTGGCGGCGGCTGGGAAAAAACGAAAAATCAGCGTTTTCACCCGGCACTATCAGGTAGCGATGTTGCTAAGTGCGCAGAATGATTTGATCGCCACACTGCCGAGCAGGCTCGCAGAGATGGAGCGGTTCAATACAAAGATTGCCGTGGTGCCTCCGCCCTTTGAAATTCCGTCTTTCGACTTGTCCATGGCATGGAGCCCGCTACTGCACCATGATTCTGCCCATCAATGGCTGCGTCAGATCATCAAATCCATCAATAACTGTCAGTGATCACACGATCTCACATCGGTTAACATTTGCGATAAATATATCTGTTAATCGATGTGAACATATGTTCTACTTTCTCCACGTTACTGAGAAGTGACTGATGAGATGTCTGGCTGGCTCTCAACGCTTTTTGAGCAAATAAAGAAATACAAAAATCAGTGGGATTGAAGGAGAAGAACATGGACTGGCTGAGTGATCTTGATACCGAACACGCACTTTACGACGTAGCTGAAGAGTGCAAAGAATTTATGGCAGAGTCCTATTACATGCTGATTTCTGAACAGCAAAGTGAAAGGCTTCTGGAAGACTGAAAACCTCACAATCCTTCACCAACACACCAAAAAAAACCACTCTCAAAAAGTGGTTTTTTTATGGACAGTGATTCTGACGATAAACAGCCATCTCAACTAAAACAAATATTTTTATAACGCTAACTTCTATTCTGGTTTCCTATTCCTACTACTGTTTAGCTATTGCGTAACTTGACTGAATCAGGTAAGCGAGAAGCCTGTAACAGGTAGAGAGAAATCATTATGCTAACAACATCTGCAGCTGGACTAAATCCTGTACTTTCATCATCGATCAGCCTTCAACAGGAGCAGTCCGGTAAGGCAAAAAGACTGGGAGCGTCACGGAGAAACGTTAAATTAAGCAAGCACTGCCAGTTAATTCATGGGTTACGAGCCCGAAAATGCACTCGTGCATCAGCTCATAAGGTTGAGAAACGCTATCATAGCGCGACCGATAGAATCAGCAACACATTAACTGTCGTTAATAATGGTAACTTATCAAGTAACAACAAGGCTTTGAAAAAGTGCAGTGCAGCCATCAAAAAAATAGATGCAGCACTGTTTGATAGAAAAACAAAGCTTATGGAGGGGCATCGACATAAACCCTGCCGGACTCGTAAAGGTCGCGCGTATAACAAAAGTGATAAATCCCAAAAATGCACACTGGTTGCACTCAGCAGGCAGTTAAAGCGCTGCAATGGTGTTGTGCCGGAGAACACACGAACAAGGTCAGTAAGATCGGCTAACAGTTCTACCGCCGAAAAAAATAATGAACTTGCAACGGTTCACCAGTTGCAGCAACAATCCGCACAAGCCCAGCGGAAAATAACCCGACAGTTGCCTGACGCCAGTACCGATACATCGAATGTCAGCGGAAAAAAAACGACCAGTCCATTTTGTAAAGATCTTAAGAACTTTCAGATTCCTCAGCGTTTTCAGATTGAGAATGCACAACCTTCTACAAGCCCTGTTACTGATAAGCTTAGATCTTTGCAGAGCTATCTGAAAGCCATTGATTTAGCGACTGATAGTAGAAAAGGGTTTTTAGCGAGCCTGACTCAGGCGAACGCAGACAGTGCAGGCATATTGAGCGACCTTATCAAGGTGGGGCAGGCTCTGGAACAACGAATAGCTGTACATAGTCGCATGCTCTCCAGCCGGTCCTATTCAAGACCTTGTAAAACCAGCAATGGACAACGGGAAACACTTGCGGATTCGCAATCTCATATGATCGCTCTGATCAATGCTTATGAATTGGGCTGCTCGCAGTTAGGAATTTCTCCTGAGGTAGCTTCAGTCACTAACGAAGATTTGCCTTCAAGTGAAGGCGAGGAGATCGTTGCTTTATTACCCAACTTGAAGAGTGTAGATAGAAGCTTGAATCAGGTCTCTATGATGCAGCGAAATATTGATCGGACTACCCAGATTGTTAATGAAGCTCATCTACACGCAAATCTAACCACATCAGCAACACCATCGCATAATGTGATGATGATAGTAGCAGAACGCCAAGCTATTGATGATTTGTTAAATAGCGTAGTGAATCAACGCTGGGCTGTTCAAGTAGATAACTATATAAAAAACAACAGGGATATAATTACCAATGTTTCTGAAAATGAGATTAATGATTTGCTTAATACGCTTCCGATAATAAAAGCTTATCTTAAACTCTCGACTTTAAGAGTATTAATAGGAAATTACAAAAAAGGTCTGGCGAGTATAAACGAGGATAATGCTTCAGCCGGGTATCAGCAGTTGCTTGAATATATTAACAATAGCGTATCAAGTCTTGCCCCTTTGGAAACATCAGGGGGTAGAAAAAAACGAAGTATTGAAGACGATCAGCAGCAACTAGAAAGTACAATCGAAGCATCTATGGATAAATTGCTTCAACAGCCTTATTCCAATGGTTTTTCAGATTATTGCAGAGGCTATCAAGATTATTTAACGCATTTTTTAAATAAGCTTCGAGGTAATAATGATGATTCTGAACATCAATGGGATGTCGATGATCAGGCTCTGAGTGAAGCAATAGAAGCGAAAAAATTTAATATACAGACTCAAAATAACCTTCTTTCAAATACAAAAGAGTGCTTTTCACGTAATGACTATTATCAAGCTGGTCAAAAATCCTGTGTATCCAGCATGATGTTAATGGTTTCATATATGGCATCAAACCCTATAAAAGCACTACAGAAATTTCAGAAGGAATCAATGGAAAGTGAGTTTCAATTGACCAGCATGCTTGATGATAGCTTTAGTGTGGTTACGGAAATTAATTCCATCGATGCGTCTAATCTATATAATCTTGTTATAATGGGGAATCCATTTTATTTTTCTGAGCTAAAGAAAGATGCTGATGGGAATTGTTTTGCTACCGCTTTGCTTCAAGCAATCGCTGGAAACCTAAATTATTACAAAAATGTATTCTCTGCTATTGAAATAGGTAGTTTTCAAACGCAGCCAATTTTATCGACTGCAAATATTCTTCAGTTGATTTCTCGGTTAGGAATAATGGAACACAACATGATGCTTGAAAGTACTGATACGGAAGGTCGGATTTTATTATCTAATAGTATATCAAGGGTTCAAAACCTTTTAGTAAAAGAGGGTTTTGATATTCAGAGCTATTTCTTAAAGAAATTGCAAGAAGATATCTACGAAATACATTCTGATATTTCAGATTTACCTTCAGTTAATATTAATACTTCTGATATGAGCACCTCTGGGTTTGGGCGACACATGCTCAAGGAATACAAAATAGCAAAACGTATAGCGCTTGAATCAGGGCGCAGTATCAGTCAATTAACGTTTATGATTCATTTAGACTATGGAGATGCTGGGCACGAAACTATCGGCTCTGTCACAGAAAATGCCGATGGTAGTGTAACTTTGTGTTTTGAAGATTCAAACTCAGGGATTACTTCGCTGACAGGAGATAGTTTGGAATTTCTGCTAACACATGCACATTTGTTTGATGTGCATGTAGGTGATAGACTAGATAAATTAGAGACAGGTGATTTAGAAAATCCTCACCCTCAGGAATTCAATATTATACAGCTGACTCCTGAGATAATATCAAGGATTAGTCGTTTACAGATACTCCCATCCAACCCTCTTTCTTTAGCTGATATAGCCAGAGCGCCTTTCGATACAGTGCCTGTTCTTGAGCAGAAACGAAGACTCGAAAATTACAGGCAGCTATTTAGTAAACTAAAAGATAATAGAATCTATAATGCATTTACTAATATCGCAAAAAAGAAACAGGTTCCTAATCCGGAGAAAGTCTCTTCCAGTGATCCTCTGGATTATCAAGTTCGTGAAATATTGACTGCAATAAATGAATGTGAGACCACGGGCGCTTTGCCTGATAAATCAGTTATTATGTTGGTAAAGAATGTTATTAATGAGTTTTCACGCGTATTTAATGTCATCGAAAAGCTGGCTGACCAGCAGTTCATTAACGGGTTTGATGCTCAGTTTCTGGAAAGTGTTACAGAACTTTCAGTGTCAATGATGGACTTGCCTGAAAACAAGATTGGATCATCCCGTTTTTCTAGTTTAATAAAAACCTTTAAAAAGCAAGTAAAGAAGTTCAAAAGTCGACTTGACACCAATCATGAAAAGCTTTCTGTTTCCGACTCGGCATCAACAGGAAGTAAGAAAGCACTCAGTGCCGATGAACAACTTCAGATGCAGAAGAATCTCCTAGGTGTTCTTGCGGAAAAAAAATCTTTACCCTCTTGGCTTTCAGGCTTTAAAAAACAGTCTTCGGCAACAAGCAGTGATCAAACACAATTACAGGCCGAACAGGCTCTGATGAATGAGCTTCGTAATTTTGGTTCATTATTCTTCTCTCTGACCGGGCATCTCCCGGCTGGCGTCAGTAGTTCTGAAGGTATTACCTTAACGGATGAAGCTAAAATAATCGCCAGATACGGGATAAAAAAGGTTTTGGATATGAGTTCGGAATCTTTGTTGTTGAGTCCGGAGGTTAATCCGATATTTGCCGGGATCATGAATGATCCGGTCATTAAACCACTGTTGGTCCGGATGAATGATTACTTCGCTACTAAACCCTCCTCCAGCACTTCATCCACCACAGAAATTGTACTGGGTTCATTGGGAGGAGCCGGGCTTCTTGGTGCTGCAGTGACAGGTATCTATAAATCGGTAAGTAGTCGTATATCCAGTGCGGGTGATTCAGGCGCGGGCAGAGGCGTTCTGGTTGATGAAGAAGTGACTGATGAAGAGGTGAATGCCGTCCTTGAAGAATTGGGAATTGATCCTGTAAATCCTGAGCCAGTTTCCCAGCCTGAGGCCAACCCGCAGTCTGAAGATATTGAAATGCCTGATTTTCCAGATGTACCGAACCACCCACTTATTCCAAACACAGAGGCAGAAGAGGTTGAGGACTCTGAAGCTGGTGGTCAGAAGGTGAAAATTCGTTGTAAGAAAAGCATTGATGGAGGTTGTTCCAGAAGACCTGAAGACGAAGAAGGTACTAATACTGAAACAGAAAACGCGGCTGATGAAGCTGATTTTGTTGATCCAGAAGTTATTTTCGAAGACCTTCCCGGCATAGAAACCGTTGCTGCCTCTGCAGGTTTCAGGGCAGCAAGGTCTGAACTGAAGATACTGAAAAATCTCCGTTGGACCGGAACGTCGAGAGTGTTTCCTGCGACATCACCAATAGCAAGGCTGTTGCCAAGCACCAGAATAAACTGGATAAACCCCGGGTACAGTTCTGCCAGCCTGATCAGGGCTCTCCAGTTCTTTCCTAAAGTAGCTGTGAGGTTACTGGGGGCATGCTCGAATGCTGCTTTGCCAATTACCTATGGCGTCACCATCGGCCTCCAGTTTGCTCAGGACATTGGTAAGTGGATGGAGCAAGAGACTTATGAGCAGGGGCTGACTACGGTGGATGACATAATGAGTTATCTTTCCCTCTTCTTTCCTGCTGCCATGGCCTGGCAAAAAATTGCTCCCGAGCTCGCCCTGGAACGACTCCATGAAATAAAAGATCGATTTGTACCCTGGATGGCAGTGCCGGCGTCTCCTCTACCCGGGTTACAAGCGTTTGAGGCGTTGCACGATATTGCTTCCGATCCGACGCTGGGAGTTGGGCACGCACGTTTTGATTTTCCAGATGGCACAGTGCTGTATCGAGCCTCTTATAAAAAAATAGATATGCCCGTATCTACCGACTCAGAGCAGGAAGCATTTGACCAACTGTTGCAGGGTGAAACGACAAAGGGACGAGTGGATTTTTATGTCATCACCAAGAATGCGGAGGGGCAATCACAAGAGGTATTGGCTTCCGGGACATATTTTGGGATTACCTCTTCAGTGTTAGATACTTTAAACACCAAGCATAAAAAAATGGCACTGGCTTTCCGGGCGATCAATACGATCAATCAGAAATATATATTCGAAACACTGGATCGTCAGGAAGAGCTAAGGAAAATCAACAATAAACGCTACCCATGGCAGGGGTTAAGCCCTCAGCAGAAATTTCGTAAAAGAATGCAGGAACGAGCGAAACTTAACAGGGAGTTTCCAGGTTTGAAGGCAGCCAAGGAGGCCGAAAGCCGTGCCAAGGTTGAGCCTATTTATTCAGCACTGGAGCAGCCCATCACCTCATTTGTCTTTGAGGCAAAACGTCAGGAAGCAGCAACACATGAATTCTTTAAAACAACAGCCTTGTATGCAGCACATAATGGCACTTTGAATTGGCAGGAAGCACGAAATCAGTTCAGTGGTTTCATGTTAAAAGAGGGCGATGAAGGGTATCGTGATGAGGTGACATCAATCTACGAGTTTCTTGACCCTGAATATCGAAAACGGGTTAAGCCTGCCTATATAGGGTTGGAACGTGAAAACCTGCCAGTAGAAGGTACTGAAAAAGCTCAGGCTCAGCAGCAGAATCTTCGTGTTTACACAACAAATACAGGTAAGGTATTAGTCGATATTCTTCACTTGTATCCGGATGTTGAGTTTAAAAGCAGTGAGTCATCCCCGGCAGTCAACCTTTATGAAGCGACCGATGAAGAGGCTAGTTCAGCTCCGTCGATACATGCTTTTGAATCTTCCGTTGTAACAGTTCCAGATATTCTCGGTACTTGTCGACATGCCCGTCATGACGCAGCTGATAAAAATATAGAAAGCTTTCACAGTACCTATGATGATGTTGTGCCAACGTTGACTTTTGAGCAAATTCAAACTACCCGCACGGCTGAAAATCAGGACTTTCTCGACAGTCAGACATTTACTTATTATGAAGTATCGGGCTCGAATGAACATGTGCTGATTCTACGCCAGATATCTGTTGGCGCACTTCTGTCATCACTTAATGGTGACATTGATCACCCTCATACTCCAAGGGCCTGGCGACACTATTCTTCTGAGATGCGAAAACACGTTTATCGGCTAGCACTTCAACAGATTACTGGAGAGAGTCGACTCATTCCGATTATGGATTCTGGCAACAGAACGCCGATGACGCCAACAGAACGCCCGGTTATTGGGCCAGATGGCCAGATAGTGAAACAAGGCGCTTTTCTCAGTTCATCTGAGCATCAGTTTCAGGCCATTGATACCTGTGATGATGCCCCCTGTATTGTCGGCATCGATGCTATGCTTCCGTGGCATAATTCGGAGACTACTATCAGTTTGCAGAAGGTCGTTAATCATGAGACAGGAGAAACTGAAACATACTCATCTAACTCACCTGAATTACAGATAATTCCAAACAGGCGGAAAATCATTTTTTCAGACGCTTATCTGAAGCAGATGAGTCGGTACAGCTCTAGTGCGCATACGTATTACATGCTTTACTTTTATCCAGTGGATGAAGACGGCGAAGTAATTAGTGCTGGATACAGATATTTGGCTCGCTTGAATCATGATTTTTTCCAGCGAAAGCAAGTGCTGCACCTTCGGGAACCGGTCGATCCAAGCAAAGGTGTATTCAAAATCTTGAAGCGATTATTTACTGCTGATGGGCATGATCGGGGGGGGGTAATAACCACAATACCTGCGGAACACATTAGCCAACCACCGGGCAGTGTCCGAGTCCATGGTCAACTGCCGCCAGGGCGTTATGTTATTCAGGCAAACCGTGGGCATGCGAAGCAAACTTTTGTTATCACACCAATCAGCTCAGCTGTAACTGAAAATGTTCAGGAATGCTTGACTTCAAATCACCTGGTATCACTAGAAACTGTCAAAGAGCGCCTTGATAGTTCTATTTCTGTCGCCAGCCGTTATGGTGAATACTGGAAAGTGATCCTGGGGCAGTTACTGGATGTTACTGGTAGTGAAGATGATGAAGGCAGCATTGGGCCAGACGACCTGACCCAGGGCGATGCTGAGAATTATCAGATATTAGTAACTCAATACCAGCTAAACCATGGGCAATATCAGCCTTGCAGAGAAGTTGGATTGGCTGAAGAAAGTCAGCATGGTCTGGATAAATTGGTTCGATTAATCATGCTCTGTGAACAATCTTCAAAACTATTGAAAAAGGAGGATTTGATCCACCTGCTTAAAAATTCTCTTGCTCTTCCACGGTCTGTCTTTGAAGCGTTTGTAACAAGCCAACTGTCCATTCAAGCCATTGTGGATGAGGGTGGAGTGGCAAACACGACATTAACACCAGAAAGGCAAACCATGCCTGGTAGACGTTTATTAAGTGTGGGGGATGAATTTGACAGAAACTCTGCAATGCGGCTTGGTTCCCCCTTTAACCATATGGCGTATCTATGTGCTAAAGCTGCTGAAATACCCCGTAAAATGATATTGGGTGGAACTGTGCTGATCAAAATGGGCGGGCAACTGTGGAATCAGTATGCTGACAGTACCCAGCATCAGGCAGGCCAGCCAAACAGATCTGATATCAGTAAAGTTACAATAGAAACCAGTGTTCTTGGCAGCTGTAATAAAGATATGGCGGCTTGCAAGCCAGGGCAAGTCGCAGTTTCCTTTCGAAGCAATGATGAAAAAGCCTGCCAATTAATCAGCGGGAATCAGAAAGCACCCTGTGAGGGTATCAGCAGACCAGCTCGTCACGAACTGACCCAGGAGAAACCAAATAGAAGAGGGCTTAAACGAAAAATAGCGTTGAACTCGGTTCACGAATTGGGCGGCAGAGCCCTGGACCGTTGGAATAAAGATACTGCAGTAATGGGACAGGGTGATTTACATCCGTTAACCATGCCCGGTACAAAAGCTCAGTCGTGGAATCAGGTATTGGCATTGTATGAAAAAAATCATGGTAAACTGCCTGATGGTTTTGGAGTAAACCTTGGAAAAGATGGAAAATACTATTCCACTTATGATGCCAATTCTATGGTATGCAACCATAGTAGCAAGCAATGCACTATTTCATCACCTCTTGAAAACACTTCCTGGAGTGAACATCTAGCTGGAAAATTAAGCAATTGGTTTTATCAAAATAATCAGGGGCAGCAGGATAGTCAGTCTTGGGCATCAGCAAAAACTCGTAAAACGATCAATAGTGTTGTGAATGCTTCGCTTTTTGATGAAAAGGCTCGCATCGCTAATAGTTTTAATACGCTTGGCAATGCTATCTATGGACAAATGGAACTGGCCAACATCTTCCTGCATTGGAAAAATAATCGAACTATGGTTCCCAGCTATAAAGCAGATGCAGGGCGAATGATTGATTCATCCAGTGATGAATCAATCATAAATGAGAGCCACCAAGTTAATATTGATTTTCTGCAAAGTGCCTATGAGCTCATTCCTGATTTATTGCAGGATGTAGTCGATTTCTTGAAGAGCCATACGGACGATACCACAGTATCCAAATTCTGGACTGATGCAGATAAGCTGAACATTATTCTTTTGACACACTACGACTTATCAAGTCATTTTAAATATTTGCTGGATACGCTTCCTCAACCGTTTATCGAAAGCTATCTTCAGGATGTTTACCATTCTCAAATTGGACCAGAACATGAAAGATATGCAAATGTCTTCGATCTGACGGACGATTCAGGTGTATGCCTGAAGGGAAGCGATGTACATGCTGCCGGTGCAATTCATAAGCAGCATTTTTTTACAGCGATTGAAGGTGAAATGCAGCCAGAGAATGAATTGGGGATTCATTTCATAAGAAGTATGTTGAATGTACTGGCGGTCAATGCGCTCAAATTTATTAGTAAGCAGCACGATGGGCACATGATCTCGCGTTGTCTGCTGATTAAGCAGAAAAAAAGCTCGTGGCAATCCATCAAGGATTTGCGGCCATTCAAACCAGATCCTCTAACTTCGGAAAGGGTTCGTAAGCATTGTTATCAGGAGTTATTAAGTGAGCTGCGTCAGCACGGGCGGTACTCCTCAAATAATGAGAATAGTTACTCTGAAAATGTAAAAAAAGCACGACTGACTTCCACAGCGACAATAAAAAATGACAAAGCTCTCAAAGAGAACCACTACATTCGATTTATTATCGATATGAACAGCAGTCTTGAGAATTGCCAGATCTCAACGTTGGATAAGCGAATGTTTGCATTGTTTGTATGGGAGTCAATGCAGGAATTTCCAACGGAAAGCGTTTCTGGACGTGTTGCTTCTAACCATGAAATGAAGAGGCAAATGAGTATATGTCAACAGGTGTATCAACGTGTTATCGATACGCAACCTGATGATATGAAGTATCCTGAACTGGATCAGGATTTAGAGCAGGAGATTGCCAGCGATGTTGCTGTTCTCAGCTTTTTTGGCTTACAAAACAGGCAGGGGAAAGCAGATGATATTGCAGAGGAAGTTGATCTTCAGTGGAAAAGACAATTGACAGAGTACTATCAGCAAATGACATCATAATTTCGTAAGAGCGGGCTACTTCTACTTAACGCGCTCTTATTCATATTGAAAATACCCGTCATAACCCCTGCTGATTGGCATTATCCACCTATTTCTATACTATCGTGCCGAATATACCCTGCATTTGGACTAGCTATAAGCTTGGCTATCCTCTGAGGGTTTCATGTTCCTAATTCAACAATAACGACAATCAGGAAGTGAGGCACAGATGACTGAACGTATCCAGAAGGGTGGCCTGCAGATTGCCAAAACCCTACACGATTTACTGGTCAATGATATTGCGCCAGGTACTGGCATTGAGCCAGATCGCTTCTGGCAGTCCCTGGAATCGCTGGTCATCGAATTGGCTCCGGAAAACAAGGCATTGCTTGCCCGTCGTGATCAATTGCAAGAGCAGATCGACGGCTGGCATCGTAAAAACACCTTCAATGCTGAAACCAAAGCGACGTATAAATCCTTTTTGCAAGACATTGGTTACCTACTGCCAGACGGCGGTGATTTCACCATTGCGACGGAAAACGTGGACAGTGAAATCGCTCTTCAAGCGGGCCCTCAGTTGGTTGTGCCGGTTATGAATGCCCGTTTTGCTCTAAACGCTGCTAATGCGCGCTGGGGCAGTTTGTACGACGCTTTATACGGTACCGATGCCATCTCCGAAGATGGTGGTGCTGAGAAAGGAAAAGGGTATAACCCGATCCGTGGTCAGAAGGTCATCGAATTTGGTCGTCAGTTGTTGGATGATGCGGCCCCTCTGGTTTCCGGTAGCCATGCTGATGCCGTTCGTTATCAGGTGCTGGAAAACAACCTGGCGATTTCTTTGCAAGACGGTTCTGTTACCTCTTTGCAAGACACTGAAAAGTTCGTGGGTTTTTCCGGTGCAGCCAGCAAGCCTGATGCCGTTCTCCTTAAAAACAATGGTTTACACATTGAAATTCAGGTCGATGCTGAAGGTGTTATTGGTAAGAGTGATGCCGCCAACGTTCAGGATTTGCTGGTTGAAGCGGCCATCACCACTATTATGGACTGCGAAGATTCGGTTGCTGCGATAGACGCAGAAGATAAAACACTGGTTTATCGCAACTGGCTCGGTTTGATGAAAGGTGACTTGCAAGACACGTTCGTCAAAGGCGGTGAATCGTTAACCCGGCAGCTTAATGAAGATCGGGTTTATACGGCAGCGGACGGTGGTGAACTGACATTACCGGGCAGAAGTCTGATGTTTGTTCGCAATGTCGGACACTTGATGACCAACGATGCCATTCTGGACGCTAAGGGCAATGAGATTCCTGAAGGCATTATGGATGGCATGTTTACCTCACTGATCGCCATGCACGATCTGCAGAAAAGCGGTGGGCGTCGCAACTCCCGTGAAGGCAGCGTCTATATCGTAAAACCAAAGATGCACGGTCCGGAAGAAGTGGCGTTTACCTGCAAGCTGTTTGATCGCATCGAAATTGCTTTGGATATGCCGGCTAACACCTTGAAAGTTGGCATTATGGATGAGGAGCGCAGAACCTCCATTAACCTGAAAGAATGTATCCGCATTGCCAAAGATCGCATTGTCTTTATCAATACCGGCTTCCTTGATCGTACTGGCGATGAGATTCATACCAGCATGGAAGCCGGCGCGGTGATTCCAAAAGGTGAGATGAAGCAATCCACCTGGATTCAGGCGTATGAAGATCAAAACGTCGATGTCGGTTTAAGAGCAGGGCTACCGGGCAAAGCGCAAATTGGTAAAGGCATGTGGGCCATGCCCGATGAAATGGCCAAGATGATGGAGCAAAAGATTGCTCATCCTCTGTCCGGTGCCAACACCGCCTGGGTTCCGTCGCCTAATGGTGCAACATTGCATGCCGTGCATTATCACCGTGTGAATGTTCAAACGGTTCAGGATGAATTGTTCAGCCGTAAGAAAGCCAGTGTTGATGATATTCTGGAGATTCCGGTACTGTCGGATACCAGTCACCTGACGCCAGAGCTGATCCAGAAAGAGTTGGATAACAATGCCCAGGGCATTCTGGGTTATGTGGTTCGCTGGATTGATCAGGGTGTTGGCTGCTCTAAGGTACCGGACATCAACAACGTGGGTTTGATGGAAGATCGGGCAACGCTGCGTATCTCCAGTCAGCACATTGCTAACTGGCTTCGTCATAAGGTGTGCACAGAAGAGCAGGTGTTGGAAACTATGCAGCGTATGGCTGTGGTGGTTGATCAGCAGAATGCCGGTGATAGTGCCTATCAACCGATGGCGCCAGACTTCGATCAAAGTGTTGCTTTTACGGCGGCTCTGGAATTGGTGCTGCAAGGTTGTGAGCAGCCTAATGGTTACACCGAGCCGGTTCTCCATAAGCGCAGAAAAGAGTTTAAAGCGCAGCAAACCTCCAAGTAAAAACCTGTCACATGTCGTAAAAGAGTGCTGTTTTCAGCACTCTTCCTTCCACGTACTTATCGAGAGTTTTGCGACAACCTCATAGCATGGGAACCAGATCTTTTACGAAAACCTCTTATCATAAGCAGACGACCACTGTTTTTTAGTCGACCACAGTCACGACCTGAACTACGCTTTCTGGATCCTTCAATTGTTTAGTTGATTGCCTTCAAACCTCCCCGTTCATTGTCCTGTCTGGTTGTTAAATGGAAAACACGTCTTCCCACTCCGTTAAGAACTGGGTAATCAGTTTGTTACTGGTTATCGCTCTGGGTATTGCAGCCTGGTTTTACCTCGAACATCAGCGAAAATATCCGGGCACCGATAATGCTTACGTTCACGGCAATATCATTTATGTTTCTCCCCAGGTGGGCGGCATGGTCAGCACAGTTAATGCTGGCAATTATGATTATGTACATGAAGGGGAATTGTTGGTTCAAATCGATCCTGCCCCTTATGAGGCGCAACTGAAAAAAGCCCGCGCAGCCTATGAGGTGGCAGCAGAGCAGAATCTGGCGACTAGCAAGGCGATTAATGCGGCCAGTGCTGATGTCGTTACTGCTGGTGCCAACCTTCGAAAAGTCCAGATAAACTTCAAACGCACCATGACGCTGGTAGCTTCAGGAGTACTTCCCAAGCAAGATGGTGACAATGCCAAAGCGGCATTAACGACGGCGCGGGAAACGGTCACCAGTGCCAAAGCACATATGGAACAGTTGGTTGCCGAGCAGGGAACCGTCGGTAAAGATGCGCCGGCCGTGCAAGTCGCGGCGGCAGATTTAATGACCGCCACCTTGAACCTTTCCTATACCAATATTGCCGCCGCCGTGGATGGCAAGGTGGGGTTGATCAATGTGCATCCGGGCAGTGTGGTTAGCATGGGGCAGGCCATGTTTCCCTTGGTGGAAGCCGGAAGTTTCTGGGTGCAGGCCAATTATAAAGAAGACGACCTTGCTCGTATTAAACCCGGTATGTCGGCCAGTGTGACATTGGATATGTACCCGGATAGTCCAATGAAAGGTGTCGTCGAATCAATTTCTCCAGCCAGTGGCAGTGCGTTTTCGTTATTGCCACCAGAGAATGCGACGGGGAACTGGGTCAAAATCACTCAGCGCTTTCCGGTGAGCATTCGGTTGGATGCTGATGATGACAAACCGCTCAGAGTCGGAGCAAGTGCTGCAGTGGTTGTCGATACGGTGGCTGTCGATACTGTTGTTACTGAAGCGTCGGCAAAAAAAAGGGCTGGCAGTGCAGTGGTGAACCATGGTCAATAATGTCACCAGAGCCGCGGTGACCATTACGATTATTACATCGTCGTTAATGGTGCTGATCGACATGACCGTCGCCAATGTCGCTTTGCCGGATATGATGGGAGCGCTGGGAGCCACTTCCGAACAGATTACCTGGGTGCTTACCAGCTTTGCCATGGCAGAAGCGATTTGTATTCCTCTGGCCGCTTTTTTGACCCGCCGGCTGGGTGAGCGACATCTTTTACTCTATTCCATTTTGGGCTTTATTCTGTTTTCCGCCCTGTGCGGTCAGGCCGACTCGTTAATGGAAATGATTGTATTCAGGATTTTGCAGGGGTTGTTTGCGGCGCCTGTCATTCCTTTGAGTCAATCGGTTTTGATACAGGTGTATCCCAAAGAGGAGCAGGGCAAGGCCATGGCGATTTTTGCCATTGGTGTGATGGTTGGGCCGGTACTGGGGCCCGCCATTGGCGGTGTTCTGACGGAGCATCTCAATTGGCGCTGGGTATTTTACATCAACCTTCCTGTTGGTGCGCTGTGCGTATTGCTGATTTTAAGAAATATCAGGATTAGCAATCAGGGAGAAGCCCCAATGGACTGGCTGTTGATTACGACCATGGCGCTGGGTATTGGTTTGTTGCAGATGGTGCTGTCCCAGGGGAATGAGAAAAACTGGTTCAGTTCGAACTTTATTCTTTTTTCCTCCATCACCAGCGTGTTGATGATTGCTGCATTTATCATTCGATCTTGCAAAACCCGGGGAGATATTGCACCAGCCTGGATGCTGATGAATCGCAATCTGGGTATTTCCTGTTTGGTGGTTAGCTTGTTTGCTGTGGGGACATTTGGTGTTTTGCAGCTTCAGCCCATGCTGCTTCAGCAATTGTACAATTACCCCGTTCAGACTGCAGGTTTTATGATGGCGCCCCGAGGCATAGCGTCAGCCATTGTGCTGATGATGGCGGCACCGTTAATGGATAAGGTGGATACGCGCTGGTTAGTACTGCTTGGTTTGGCTCTGAACGCGGTCGGTGTTTGGCATATGAGCCAGTACCCTCTGGAAGTGGATGAATTCTGGCTTATTTTACCGTCAGTGATTCAAGGGGCAGGGATGGGGTTGGTGTTTGCACCGCTGTCAAAACTGGCTTTTGCCACGCTGCCTGCAGATTGGGTGCCTGGTGGCACTGCCATGTTCAACCTTTGCAGAACCATTGGTTCTTCCATCGGCATCGCTATCATCAATACTTACTTCAGCTATGTTCAGCAGGAAGAGTGGCACAGTTTGGGAGGAAGTCTGACCGCAGATAATCCGATTTTACAGAATTATGCTAAATGGTCAGGTATGGAAGTCACCAGCACGGTGTTTTTGGAAAAGATGGCTGCCATGTTGCATCAGCAATCCACCATGCTGGCGTTTGTTTATTGCTTCACCGTGATGGTGGCAATTTATATTGTATTGATAGCACTGATTCCGCTGTTTAAGCGGAAGGTTTCATGATGTTCAGTGGCTTTCAATGGCCAGCGCCTGTTCAGACGCGTTACCGATATAGGAAGCCGGTGTCATTGCTTTTAATTCAGCTTTAACGCTGCCTGGCAATTCCAGTCCTTCGATGAAGGTGGCGAGGGTAGCTTTGGTAATGCCATCTTGGCCACGGGTGAGTGCCTTGAGTTTTTCGTAAGGCTGATCAATGCCGTAGCGACGCATTACGGTTTGAATGGGTTCTGCCAGAACTTCCCAGGCTTTGTCGAGATCATCGTTTAATCGGGCAGGGGAGGCCTCCAGCTTGCCAACGCCTTTCAGCGTCGCTGCGTAGGCAATCAAACTCTGACCAAGACCGACGCCCATGTTTCTCAACACGGTAGAATCCGTTAGATCACGCTGCCAGCGGGAAACCGGAAGCTTGGCTGCCAGATGTTGCATGATGGCATTGGCTATACCCAGGTTGCCTTCGGAGTTTTCGAAATCGATTGGATTGACTTTGTGCGGCATGGTTGAGGAGCCCACTTCACCAGCAACCGTTCTCTGCTTGAAATAGCCGAGAGAAATGTAACCCCACACGTCACGATCAAAGTCGATCAGAATGGTATTGAAACGACAGATGCCGTCATACAGTTCGGCGATGTAATCGTGAGGCTCAATCTGTGTCGTGTAAGGGTTGAACTCAAGACCAAGACTGGTGACAAACTGTTCGGCATGATCTGCCCAGTTCACTTCCGGATAAGCTGACAGGTGTGCATTGTAGTTACCAACGGCGCCGTTGATTTTACCCATTGGGGTAACGCTTTCAATTTGGCGAATCTGACGCTTCAGACGATAAGCGACATTGGCCATCTCTTTGCCAAGGGTGGTTGGTGAAGCAGTCTGACCGTGGGTGCGTGACAGCATTGGTTGGTCAGCATGGGTCTTTGCCAGACTTTCGATGGCGGCAATAATCTTGCGCATCTCTGGCAACACCACGTCTTCCATGCCGGTTTTCAGCATCAAACCGTGGGAGAGGTTATTGATGTCTTCGGAAGTACAGGCAAAGTGAACAAATTCACTGATGGCAGACAGTTCTGCATTGCCCTGAAAACGCTCTTTAATCAGGTACTCTACGGCTTTAACATCGTGGTTGGTGGTGCGCTCGATTTCCTTGATACGAGAAGCTTCGGTCATGGAAAAATCGGTGACCAAGGCATCCAGTAATTGATTGGCTTCTGCCGACAGGGCAGGGACTTCCTGAATATCAGCATGCTCCGCCAGGGATTGTAACCAGCGAACCTCAACTGCCACCCGAAAGCGAATCAGCCCGTATTCGCTAAAAATGGTTCTCAGAGATTGCGTCTTATCACCGTAACGTCCATCGATGGGAGACACTGCGGTCAGTGCATTCAGCTCCATGTTCTTGCCTTATGCCGGAGGAAAAGAAAGAGCGCATGATACCTGAAATGGCGTGGTAATCGTAGGTGGGAGCAGAAGAAATCGGGTTGTTTTTAGGATTAAACAATGGACTCATTTGGGTGGTCAGAGCCCATCGTTATTTTTATGGGGTTAGGATGGTAGACGTTTGACGGCGCCCAGCAGCTTATTTCTGCCAATGAATAGATGCCAGCGGCTACCACCGCATTGTCGCCAGAGCATGGCGGAACGAATGCCGGCCAGTAATACAGCGCGAATACGGCTGGCATTCATGGTGTTTTGTAGGTGTCGAGCATCGCCGTTCACTTGAATGCGTGTTTTAAAGGTGCTGATTGTGTCTAAATACACACTGGCGAGACTGGATATCACGTTCTCGTGATTGGAACCAAAGTGATTGGCTTGTTCCTGAGAGCGTGCCAGCCGGGAGCTTATGGTGCCCAGCATTTTTGAGTTTCGGCTGAGCTTCTTTTCGATGTGGATCAGGGCGAGAGCATAACGGACCACATCTCCTTGAATAGCGGAGCTGTTTCTGCTGAGTACTGACTCAAGGGATTTACGCCCTGTGCTTAGATGTTCAAAACCGCCATAGACCTCGGACACACTTTGAGGTGAGGTGATAAAAATGCTGTTGATTGAGGCGTTCATGACCTCACTGTCGCACTGCCCGGTCTTGGCTAGCTTGTCGACGAGCTCTGCGGCCTGGAATACGCCAGAAAGGGCCGCCGCCTGATCCATCATTGAATGTCGCACCGATGCTGTTCTCTGCAGGTGGTAAAGGTTATAAATTAGGAGTAACGAGTTTCAATAACACCGCCGCCAAGGCAGGTTTGATTGTCATAAAAAACCACGGATTGTCCCAGTGTTACGGCTCTTTGAGGCACATCAAACGTCACTTGATATTGACCATTGGCATCCATTGTTAATGTGCACTGTTGATCTTGCTGACGATAACGAACCTTGGCGGTGAGTTTTGCTGGCAATTCTGGAGCAGAGCCGGACACCCAGTCAATATGGGAACAGGTCAGGCCGCTGGAGAAGAGCATTGGATGGTCTGTGCCTTGGCCGGCAATCAAGACATTTCTCTCAAGGTCTTTTTCAAGTACGTACCAAGGCGCTTCACTGGCATTTTTCAGGCCACCAATGCCCAAGCCTTGCCGTTGACCAATTGTGTGGTACATCAGGCCAGCGTGCTCACCAATGATGTCACCGTCTGTGGTTTCAATGGCCCCGGGTTGTGCGGGCAGGTACTGCTTCAGAAAATCCTTGAATCGACGTTCACCAATAAAACAGATGCCGGTGCTGTCTTTTTTGTTATGGGTGACCAGATCGTGTTCTTCAGCAATGCGACGAACCTCTGGCTTCTGAAGATGGCCAACCGGGAATAATGTACGGGCAATCTGCGCTTCATTTACGGCGTGCAGGAAGTAGGTTTGATCTTTGTTGTTATCCGTACCTTTCACCAGATAGCTATGGCCATCTTGATCAATTCGCTGGCAATAATGCCCCATGGCGATGAGATCGCTGCCCAGCGTCATGGCGTAATCGAGAAATGCCTTAAATTTAATCTCTTTGTTGCAGAGAATGTCAGGGTTCGGTGTTCTTCCATTCTTATATTCATGAAGAAAGTGTTCGAAAACATTGTCCCAGTATTCCGCGGCAAAATTGGCTTTGTGCAGCTTGATACCCAGCTTGTCACACACCGCCTGTGCATCTGCAAGATCGGTCATGGCCGTACAATATTCGGTGCCATCGTCTTCTTCCCAGTTCTTCATGAACAGGCCTTCAACCTGGTACCCTTGCTGCATTAACAACAATGCAGAAACCGAGGAGTCGACACCGCCGGACATGCCAACGATAACCCGACCTTTTGTTGAAGAAGCGCTTGAAGATGCGTTTGCTGAAGAGGTTTCCATGCTCACGGGAAAATGCTACTGCCTATGAAAAAAGAGCATTTTACCGTTAAGCCACCGATGAATCTATATGGAGCTAACGTTAGAGGTTTTTGCGGATGCCGGTTTCGTTTTTTAACAAAACTTAATTTATTCCTGATCAAGGATGGTATATGGTATACGCGTTTTTGCAGATGTCTGATTGCATTCGAGTCACAGTCTCAAACCGCCTTGAACGGTAGTATACCAGTGGCGCTTTAAAATTATGGAGTGAGTAAGTTATTTTGGGCAACTGGGCAAGGCGAAGAGACGAGTCATAGCCGTAGCTATGGCGAGGAGCTTCAACGCAGATCCAGTCGATCAGAATGGCTGCGCAGCCCATAATTTAAAAGCAGAATTGGTATAACCACTTGAGTAATGAATGCGTTCGTGAGGATAGATTATCGTTCACTTCGGGGTCAGAAAATGCCAGCCGGTTATCGCATTTTCAAAACAATTGGCCTTGGAAGGGCACGCAGTCAGGCGACTTGCACCTATATAAAGACAAAAAATTAAAGAACCCGGCATTCATCTGGCCAACCCGATGATTAGAGAATGGAGTTAATAATGGGATACCAAAAGATTTCGGTGCCTGCTAACGGTGACAAAATTACCGTCAATGAGGACCTCTCCCTTAATGTTCCAAACACCCCGGTTATCCCTTTTATTGAAGGTGATGGCATTGGTGTCGACGTATCGCCAGCCATGCTGAAAGTGGTTGATGCAGCGGTAGAGAAAGCCTATCAGGGGCAACGCAAAATTGCCTGGATGGAAGTGTATTGTGGTGAAAAAGCCACCCAGGTTTATGATGAAAACACGTGGATGCCAGAAGAAACTCTGGAAGCCCTGAAAGAATATGTTGTAAGTATCAAGGGGCCTCTAACCACACCAGTGGGTGGTGGCATTCGTTCTTTGAATGTTGCTCTGCGTCAGGAATTGGATCTGTTTGCCTGTATTCGCCCGGTGCGCTGGTTCGAAGGCGTTCCAAGCCCGGTAAAAGAACCTGGCAAAACGGACATGGTCATCTTCCGTGAAAACTCTGAAGATATCTATGCAGGTATCGAATGGAAGGCAGGCACTGCTGAAGCTGACAAGCTGATTGCCTTCCTGCGTGATGAAATGGGTGTGACAAAAATCCGCTTCGACAAGGATTGCGGTATTGGTGTTAAGCCAGTGTCCAAAGAAGGCACTCAGCGTTTGGTGAAAAAAGCCATTCAGTTTGCCATCGACAACAATCGTGACTCGGTTACCCTGGTGCACAAGGGTAATATCATGAAATTCACCGAAGGTTCTTTCAAGGACTGGGGTTACGATACGGCTGTTGAGTTCTTTGGCGGTGAACCTCTGGACGGTGGCCCATGGCATACCATCAAGAATCCGAATACTGGTAAAGACATTGTAATCAAAGATGTCATTGCGGATGCGTTCCTGCAGCAGATCCTTCTGCGTCCAGAGGAGTACGATGTAATCGCTACTCTCAACCTGAATGGCGATTATATCTCTGATGCCCTGGCGGCACAGGTGGGTGGCATTGGTATCGCTCCAGGCGCCAACATTGGTGCGCCGACTGCTGTGTTCGAAGCTACACACGGTACAGCACCAAAGTATGCAGGTCAGGATAAAGTGAATCCTGGTTCAGTGATTCTGTCTGCAGAAATGATGCTGCGTCACCTGGGTTGGAATGAAGCAGCTGATTTGATCATCAAAGGTATGGATGGAGCCATTGGCGCCAAGACCGTTACCTATGATTTCGAGCGCCTGATGGATGGAGCAACTTTAGTGAAGTGCTCTGAGTTTGGTGATGAGATCATTAAGCATATGTAATATGCGTTTGATGTTGTGATCACGAAAGCCGGATTTTATGTCCGGCTTTTTTGATTGGGTAAAATCAGGTTTATTCCATTTCTTGATTTATTTTTTCGCTGCTTGTTTTTTGATCGCCTCTCGTTAATATTGCGTCATCAGACAATGGATAGTGTTAAAATACCTATCGTTATTGTCAATTTTTAATGCATGGATGCCAAATCCTGAGATTTTGTCAAAACTTATCCTGGCGTGCCGATCAGCTTTTTAACGCTCAATGAATTTTATGATTGGCCCTTGGTACTAAGACTTAATCGTTGCTTTTGTTGCTCCGGATGCGGTATGAGTAATCAGAAGGTAAGTTTGAATGTTAAGGTTACAGCCATAAACCATGAGTAATCTCGAACTGTTTCGTCTAAGCTTGGATAGAGAGGAAGGTGATCTGGATGCAGATCTGGGTGTCGCTGTAGCCCCGGAGAAAACCAGACTTGCGCCTCCGCCCATGTATCAGGTTTTACTCCTGAACGATGACTTTACACCCATGGATTTTGTTGTTGAGGTACTGGAGAAATTTTTCAGTATGCCAGAGGGAAAGGCGACCCAGACCATGCTGATGGTACACACGCAGGGAAAAGCAGTTTGTGGCGTGTTTAGCAAGGATATCGCAGAGACCAAGGCACAGCAGGTAAATGAATATTCCAGAGAAAATGACCATCCCCTGCTGTGTAAAACAGAAAAGGCCGATTAGCATTTTCAAGGTTGAACCATATGCTCAACAAAGATCTCGAAGCGACACTGAATAATGCATTTAAAGATGCCAGGGAAAACCGACATGAATTTATGACGGTTGAGCACCTCTTGCTGGCTCTTCTCGATAATGAATCGGCCTCAAGAGTGCTGATTTCCTGCGGTATCGATCTCAAAAAACTCCGTCAGGATTTGATGGAGTTTGTCAGTTCCACAACACCTTTAATTCCCGACGGTGACTCTGAGCGTGAAACTCAACCTACATTGGGTTTTCAGCGAGTGCTGCAGCGTGCGGTTTTTCATGTACAGAGTTCAGGCAAGAAAGAAGTCACTGGCGCCAATGTTCTTGTGGCCATCTTTAGCGAGCAGGAAAGCCAAGCTGTTTATTTTTTGAAACAGCAGGATGTTGCCCGAATTGATGTGGTCAATTTCATCGCCCATGGTATTGCCAAAACCCCTGGGCAGGAACTGGAAGAAATTGGGCATGATCTTTCAGAAGAAATGGAATCAGAGCCTGGCAGCTCTGGTAAATCGAAGAATCCATTAAAACTGTACGCTTCTGATTTAAACGAGCAGGCTCGTTTAGGTCGGATAGATCCATTGGTGGGTCGTGCTGATGAAGTTGAGCGTGTTTGTCAGATTCTGACCCGGCGTCGTAAGAATAATCCGCTTCTTGTTGGTGAAGCGGGTGTCGGTAAGACGGCGATTGCTGAAGGTTTGGCTCGTAGAATCGTCGACGGTGAAGTGCCAGAAGTGCTCTCTGAGAGTGTTGTGTATTCTCTGGATTTGGGCTCTTTGCTCGCCGGTACCAAGTATCGCGGTGATTTTGAAAAGCGTTTCAAACAATTGCTGGGTGAGCTGAAAAAACTGGATCATGCGATTCTGTTTATTGATGAGATTCATACCATCATTGGTGCCGGTGCAGCTTCTGGCGGTGTTATGGATGCATCTAACCTTCTAAAACCGATGCTGACATCCGGTGAACTTCGTTGTGTGGGTTCGACGACCTTCCAGGAATTTCGAGGGATCTTTGAAAAAGATAGAGCCCTTGCCAGACGATTCCAAAAAGTGGATATCGTCGAGCCGGATGTAGAAGACACCTTTCAGATATTACTTGGCCTGAAGAAAAAGTTTGAAGAGCATCATTGCATTGAATATCAGGATGCAGCATTAAAAGCTGCCGCTGAGTTGGCAGGGCGCTACATTAATGATCGTCATATGCCGGATAAAGCCATTGACGTTATTGACGAGGCCGGTGCGTATCAGCGTCTTCAGCCTGAAGATCAGCGGAAGAAAGTGATTGATGTTGATGATGTTGAAAGCATTGTTGCCAAGATGGCAAGGATTCCGCCTAAATCGGTTTCTTCGTCTGATAAAGAATTGCTTGGTAAGCTTGAGCGCAACTTGAAGATGGTTGTGTTTGGTCAAGATGAAGCCATTACTTCGCTGTCTACTGCAATCAAGCTTTCCAGAGCAGGATTAAAAGCACCAGAAAAACCGGTGGGTTCCTTCTTGTTTTCCGGTCCGACGGGGGTTGGTAAAACGGAAGTCTGTCGTCAGTTAGCCAAGGCGTTAGGTATTGAGCTGGTGCGCTTTGATATGTCTGAGTACATGGAAGCCCATACCGTGTCCCGTTTGATTGGTGCGCCTCCGGGTTATGTGGGTTTTGATCAGGGCGGTCTGCTGACAGAAGCCATCAATAAAACGCCACATTGCGTGCTGTTGCTGGATGAGATTGAAAAAGGGCACTCTGATGTTTTCAACCTTTTGTTGCAGGTCATGGATCATGGAACACTAACAGACAACAATGGTCGTAAGGCTGATTTCCGTAATGTTATTGTGATTATGACCACCAATGCCGGTGCAGAAAAAATGACCCGAAGCTCCATTGGCTTCCTTGAGCAGGATCATGTTACTGATGGTACTGAGGCAATCAAGAAGACATTTACGCCTGAATTCAGGAATCGCCTGGACTCTATCATTCCATTTGGTGCACTGAATGATGACATCATCAAGCATGTGGTTGATAAGTTCCTGACCGAGCTTCAAGCCCAATTGGATGAGAAAATGGTCCAGTTGGATGTGGATGATAAGGCTCGTAGTTGGTTATCCGAAGAAGGCTTTGATCGCCAAATGGGTGCACGCCCGATGGGGCGTGTTATTCAGGAGCATCTCAAGAAACCATTGGCTGAGCAGATTCTGTTCGGCAAGCTGGCGGAGCGTGGTGGAATGGTGAAGGTGACGGTCCGCAAAGGAAAGTTGCATTTGAAGTACGAACCTACGAAACAGCGCACAACGGATCTCGAAGCGATGGACAGTGGAGAGTGACGGTAGGACGTTTAGACAGTAGATAGAAAAACAGGGGCTTAAGGCCCCTGTTTAACGAGAACGGTAAGTGATGCGACCTTTGGTCAGATCGTAAGGTGTCAGTTCAACCTTTACCTTGTCTCCAGTCAGGATGCGAATGTAGTTTTTGCGCATTTTTCCTGAAATATGAGCGGTGACGACGTGCCCATTTTCCAGTTCTACACGGAACATTGTGTTAGGGAGGGTATCGATAACGACACCCTCCATTTCCAGACTTTCTTCTTTTGCCATTAAATAGCTACCTCAGAGGTGTTAGTACGGCGTGATTGATTTTGCTGGGCATTCTGCCTGAAAATAATTTGTAAAGCAAAGTACCCTTGGTGTATGGCAGTGATTTGTCGCGTTATTTCTGTGCTTTTTTCCTTACTTTAAAAGCTGCCATTGCTGGTTGATGTATAGCTCTATGGGTCGGAATTCAATTTTGTAATTCATTTTCTGGCTGTTTTTGATCCAGTACCCAAGGTGTACGTAATCTATCTGCTGTTGCTTAGCCTGATGAATTAACCAGAGGATACAGTATTTGCCTAAACTTCGGTTTGAATATTTTGGACTGTAGTAGGTGTAGATTGCCGAAAAAGCATTCTGTAATTCATCCACCACAGACACTGCCAGTAGCTCCCCTTGCAGGCGAAACTCATAAAAGGACGTAAACCCGGGATTATCAATCAGAAATGCTGAGTATTGTTCAACGGTTGCCGGGTACATATCGCCATCATGATGGCACTGATTGATGTATTGTTCATACAAGTCATAGTGCTCATGACAATACTCCGGGGTTCGTTTTTCGACCTTTAGATCGCTATTCCTTGACCATACCTTTCTCTGAGTTCTGCGCATGGAGAAATCAGTCGCTGGAATGCGGGATGCAATGCAGGCATTGCATTGGTTGCAGTGCGGCCGGTATAAATGTTGGCCACTCCGGCGAAACCCCAGATTAGATAAATTACTGCAAAGTGCCTGATCGGTGGTGATATTAGGGTCAATAAAAAGGGTGGTCGCCTCTTCATCCGGTAGATAACTGCACTGATGAGGCTGTGTGGCATAAAATTTAATGTTTTTATGTTCACTCATTGTTGATGGTCAATCCATTGCCATGCTTTCTTCCAGTGTGCACCTGTGGGCGTTGTTCGGCAATAGCGGTTGAGATATCCGGTAAACTCCTGTCGAGGCATGGTAACGGCGCCCAGTGATGCAAGATGAGTCGAGTGCATTTGGCAATCAATCAATTTAAAACCCCATTGGTGCAACTGATTTGCCAGCGCGGCAAAGGCTATCTTTGAGGTGTTGCTTTGCAGACTGAACATGGACTCCCCAAAAAATAAACTTCCCAGTGAAACACCGTACAACCCGCCGACTAACGTTTGCTCATGCCAGACCTCGACTGAATGGGCATAACCGGCACGGTGTAAATCAATGTAGGCGGCCATCATTTCATCAGTGATCCAGGTGCCTTCCTGTCTCTGTCGCGAAGTGGAGCAGTGATGGATAACGCCGGAGAAATCATGATCCATAGTGACCTGATACTTACTTTTACGCAGTAATTTAAGCAGGGATTTTGAAATATGGAATTGATCAGGGTGCAGCACCATTCTTTCGCCGGGAGACCACCAGAGAATAGGGTCGTCCTCGCTGAACCATGGAAATATTCCCTTATGATAAGCCTGTAGTAATGTATCAATGCTCAGGTTCCCGCCAACGGCCAGCAGTCCGTCCGGTTCATCCAATGCTTTTTCAGGATCAGGGAAGAGAATGTTTGAATCTGCCAGCAATGTCAGAATTTCTTGCATAGTTTGTGGCTTGCCTTTGTTAAAAACTGCGTTAAAAAGGTTGTTAAATCAGGCTGGCCGTGTAAACTGATGTCCGTTAAAACATGGCCTGATACAACTATTTTGCAGAGCAATGCTTTTATTGTCCAAATTAATGTATTAGAATGCCACGCCTAATCTATTTGATACTCTGCTTTCTGCCAGCCGCTTAATGAAGAATAATTCAGATCTACTTAATTTTTCTACCGACACTACTGTGTACTTTATGTGCGCTGGTGCAAGTATTATCCCTTTTTCTGACAAATGAATTTCCTGGAGGAAATCACATCTATGGGTACCCTGAGCATGGGCGGAAATATTGATACCAACAATGAGATGGATATCATTGAACAGCAGCGTCTTGCCGCTCTTATTGAAATTACAGAGCAGCACAACAAGGAAGTCAGTCAGCTGAAATCCCGTCTGGAAACAGCGGAAAAGAAAGCTGAAAAGTCTGCAGCCCAGCTGAAAAACATGGAGAGCGAACTGAAGGAGTTGCGCGCCAGCAATCCTGATCGCATGAAGAAGCAGGTGAAGCGTCTACAGGAGCAAAACCGCACCCTGACCGGCGAAAATGCAACACTGAAAACCAAGCAGAAGCAATTGACTCAGCAACTGAACACCGCCAATCAGGAGCTGGAGCAGCTGAAAGCTGAATCCGAGAAAACCGAAGAGGCTGAAGCAGAAGCCTGATTCTGGTCTTGGAGTAGGCCTATCGCAGCGTCTATTCCCAATAACCGGCAACCACTCAATCCCATGCTTTGTGTTGTTGCCGGAAGTATTGATATATTCCCTTTTCCTTGCACAAATTCCTTTCCTGTTGCTGGCATCCCTTCTATCCTGTGAAATCAATCATTAAGTTCATTTGAGCTTTCAGCGGGAGCGCATACATGAAGGATTGGAACATTTGTCGATATGATGATATCGAGCATATTGAGCGCACTTACGCCTTTAAAAAGTATTCCACGGCGCTCGCCTTTGCCAATGCCGTTGCCTGTTTGGCTGAGTTGAATGGGCATCATCCCCGTATGGTTGTTGAATGGGGCAAGGTTGTCGTTGCCTGGGGGACTCATCAGTCAAAACAGGGGAGCGGTGTTTTTGAGAAAGACAGAGTGTTGGCTCAACGCTGCGATGAGCTGTTTGAGCAGCTGTTGCGCCCAGTCATAATCAGTTAACAAGTAAAGATATTCTTAATATCGTGAAAAGATATTAAATTCGAGTGGATGTATTAGAAATTTGATCCATAATTACCATGCTGATTTTGATCGACTCCCCCCTACGATTGAATCAGTCTTGGTCTATATGACTGTGGTACGTTGATTGTGTGCCAGATGTTTACTCCTAAATGGTCTTAGCCCGTGCCTTCTTCCCCCAGAAGCGCGGGTTTCTTTTTGTGTGGCTTTTGTTCAGTGGATCGGGCCTTGCTGATCAGGGGTGTTTTCGATTTTTTCGTTGATTGGATTTGATGGTAAACCATCTTCTTGCAGCTGCTGCATTTGAAGAGATGACATGTAAATATCCGCTTCTTTACCTTCAAGTATTCCATGCCCATGCCAGGGCAGTAGACGGTAGTCAGAATGATGTGCGTAATCCAGAAATGGGTACTTTATGATCTGGAAATAAGGTGAGTAATCAAAATCGCTGGGCGTGCATAGTTTGGGGTTGCGCTGAAATAACTGAACACTGGACTCGGAGCTTTGTTTGACCAACGGCAGAATGGGAAATTGAATAAAGCTAAATGCTTCGGCGATCATCGTTGAGCAAACGGTTTTGGTTTCCTGTCCGGGCGCATGATGAAAAAGAGAGGAGCCAAAACGTTTTGGCAGGAATGAATAAGGAAAGAAAAATCGAGCAAGATCCAGGATTTGTCGAACGTTATAATCCATCCCCAGCCTGCTGACCGCGTAATGCAATGCTTTCTGGCTATCAGGGTAGCTCAACCCCTTGGGGCGACAGATTCTTAAATGTTCACCTTCATAAACACTTAATGGTCGAATGGCGGTACCGACGCCCAGTTCACTTTCAATGATTAATTGTTCGTCCGGGGCGCCATCATAGGATTCGCTGATTCTTAGCCTGACTTGCTCATCTTCAATATCATGGATTCGGCCAATGTACAGCATGGCGTGAGACCAGGGGCTCTGAGTCATCTGCTTGATGACCTGACTGACTCGGGTTCGACCCTCAAGCAGTAGTACATCGCAGGGCTTTACCTCATGACGAATGCGCTCAAAATCACACAGAGCTGCGTGTTTTTTCTGGGTATTGTGGCTAAGCCAGCGAGTGAGGTATCCAGCGAGTATCTTAAAGAGCTTCATTATGAGTCCATAAGCCTGTTTTTTATTACTTTATGTTAGCATTTCAGTGGGTATCGATTTTAAATAGTCATATAAATTGACTTTAAATCTGTATTCTTAAATAGCGGCGATGAATAATGATTAATGAGCCGTAACAGGTATTTTGTGGGAGGCCTAAATGGATGAAGTCAGCGGTATTGAGGGTGTGGGTAAATCCCTACAGCTCCTGAAAAAGCAGAAAGGGTTGCCGCCGGTACACTCATGGAACCCGCCGTTTTGTGGCGATATCGATATGCGCATCGATCGTGAAGGGCGCTGGCACTACAACGGTTCTCCAATTGCCAGAGAGAAAATGGTTTCTTTATTCGCCACAGTTATGCGTCGGGATGATGATGACTACTACTTGGTTACACCGGTGGAGAAGGTGCGAATTCAAGTGGAAGATGTACCTTTCGTGGTGATTGCTGCGGATGTGCAGGATGGTGAGGCTGGAAAAGAGTATCACCTTACAACAAATATCGGTGATCAAGTGGTTGTCGGTAAGGGTTCGCCAATACTCTCTGGGGAGCGAGCAGGCTTTCTGGCTGACATGTTATACGTTTTGGTTCGTGATCGATTGTATGCCCGAGTGAATAGGAATGTTTTCTATCAGTTGGTGAACGATGCGCAAGAACGAGTGATTGAGGAGGGTGTTGAGCTTGTGGTTTCCAGCGGGGGCGAGTTGTTTTCGATCGGAGTGTTAAAAGAGGAGGGCGAATGAATCGCCCTCACTGTCTTATGGCGTAATCGAGTTACATATTTGGATAGTTTGGACCACCCGCACCTTCCGGAGCGACCCAGGTAATATTCTGGGCGGGGTCTTTAATATCGCAGGTCTTGCAGTGAACGCAGTTCTGACTGTTGATCTGGAATCGCTTCTCTCCACTCACATCATCCAGCACGATTTCATAAACGCCGGCCGGGCAATAACGCTGAGCGGGTTCATCAAACATAGGCAGATTCTGAGTAAGAGGAATTGTGTCATCGGCCAGCTTCAAATGACATGGCTGATCTTCCTCGTGATTGGTGTTCGAGAGGAAGACAGAGCTCAATCGGTCAAAAGAAATAACACCATCCGGCTTTGGATAGTTGATTGGCGTGCTTTCAGCCGCAGGCTTTAAGGTCGCATGATCCGGCGTCTTATCTCTCAGAGTAAACGGAAGTTTGCCATTAAAGATGTTCAGATCCGTAAAGGCAAACGCGGCACCAAGAATGTTGCCAAACTTGTGCATAGCTGGGCCAAAGTTGCGCTGCTGATACAGCTCTTTATAAAGCCACGAATCTTTAAAGGCTTGATCAAAGCTTTCCAGCTTTTTGCCGCCCTCATCACCAGAGTCGATAGCCTTGAACACTTCTTCTGCTGCGATCATGCCGGATTTCATGGCGGTATGAGAGCCCTTAATCTTGGCGCCATTCATGGTGCCAGCGTCACAACCAATCAACAATCCACCAGGGAATGTCATTTCCGGCAGTGACATCGGGCCACCTTTAGCCAAGGCTCTGGCACCATAAGAAACCCGCTTACCGCCTTCCAGATACTGTTTGATCACAGGGTTTTGCTTATAACGCTGAAACTCTTCAAAAGGGCTCAGGTGGGGGTTGGAATAACTCAGGTCAGTAATCAGGCCTAATACCACTTGATTGTTTTCCAAGTGATAGAGGAAGCCACCGCCAGTGGATTCTGTACCCGCAACGGATAGTGGCCATCCCGCCGTGTGAACCACCAAACCTGGCTGATGTTTGTCAGGGTCAATATCCCACAGCTCTTTAATTCCAAGGCCATAATGCTGAGGATCGCTATTGGCATCCAGATCAAAATGACTGATCAGCTGCTTGCCAAGGTGGCCTCGACAGCCTTCAGAGAACAGCGTGTACTTGGCGTGGAGCTCCATGCCTGGCATATAGCTGTCTTTCTCTTCGCCAGCCTCAGAAATACCCATATCACCGGTGGCAATGCCTTTAACACTGCCATCGTCGTTAAAAAGCACTTCCTGGGCAGCAAAGCCCGGGAATATCTCAACGCCCATGGCTTCGGCTTGTTCCGCCAGCCAGCGGGTCAGGTTACCAAGGCTGATAATATAGTTGCCTTCATTGTGCATGGTTTTCGGCACAAAAAGGTTGGGCACTTTTATAGACTTGGTCTCGGAGCGGAGTACAAAAATATCGTCCGCTGACACCGGTGTGTTCAGTGGTGCTCCTCGGTCTTTCCAGTCCGGGAACAGTTCATTTAATGCGGTGGGTTCAAAAACGGCACCGGACAAAATATGAGCGCCGACTTCAGAACCTTTTTCAACAACGCAGACAGCAAGCTCTTTCTCTTGCTCCCGGGCCAGTTGCATCAGACGACAGGCGGCCGATAAACCCGAAGGGCCGGCACCCACGATAACGACATCAAATGCCATGGATTCGCGTTCCATGATCAGCTTCCTCCCTGTCGGAGTGTTATTTTCTAATGGTTATGGCAAACACTGAAGACGGTCTTTTCTACTGCCGTTTTCAAACAAGTGTTTGAATTTTCTTGGCATTATAATCAGTGTTTACCGAAATGAGCAATATTGTTGCCTATATTTAATGCGCTGGTGTTGATCTCAAGCAACCGGACGTGCGTAAACCTTATAAACGGAAAAAGCCTGGCAGGCAAAAGTAAACATCAACTGCCTTATAGTAAAAGGCTGCGTAGAATCCGAGCTATAAATGATAAATGCCGTAGATACAAATGAAATCATTTGTATGAACTATTTGGAACATACGTTTGAACCCTTATAAGCCTGCTGGTAGACTGCGTCTGCGCAGATGTGTGAACACAGGTGACTGAATAATCAATTATGATTCATCCGGTTGTTCCGTTATCTGTTTGAACATTCCAAATCAAGCCAATAACGAGAAGGGAAGGCTGCGAACCTATGAAGATACTAGTAGCCGTCAAAAGAGTCATTGACTATAACGTCAAGGTTCGGGTGAAGGCGGACAATACCGACGTCGATCTCACCAACGTCAAAATGGCAATCAACCCTTTCTGTGAAATTGCTGTAGAAGAAGCAGTAAGACTGAAAGAGAAAGGGGTAGCAACAGAAATTGTTGCCGTATCCATCGGCCCAAAAGAGTGCCAGGAACAGATACGGACTGCGTTGGCACTGGGTGCAGACCGTGGCATTCAAATTCAAACTGATGGTGCGCCTTTAGGCTCTCTCAGTGTGGCCAAGTTGCTCAAAGCTGTTGTGGATGAAGAAAAGCCAGACCTGGTGCTCTTGGGCAAACAGGCGATTGACAGCGATAACGGCCAAACCGGTCAAATGTTGGCAGCGCTGACTGGCATGGGGCAAGGTACTTATGCCTCTGAAGTGAATGTTGATAATGGCAAAGTGAATGTGACCCGTGAAGTAGACGGCGGTTTACAGACATTAAGCCTGAGTCTCCCGGCTGTGGTGACGACGGATCTGCGTTTGAATGAGCCGCGTTACGCGTCCCTGCCAAACATTATGAAGGCAAAGCGTAAGCCTCTGGACGTGAAAACGCCGGAAGACCTGGGCGTAACCGTGTCGTCCACTGTTGAAACCCTGAAGGTTGAGCCGCCCGCAGAACGTCAGGCTGGTATTAAAGTCGCCAGCGTTGATGAGCTGGTCGAAAAATTAAAAAATGAAGCAAAGGTGATCTAATGACCATACTCGTCGTTGCTGATCATGACAACGTAACTCTGGGTGCCGGGACGCTGAATACTGTGTCTGCCGCAGCTGACATTGGTGGAGATATCCATCTGCTGGTTGCCGGTGCTAACTGCGGTGCTGTTGCTGAACAAGCTGCTAACGTTGCTGGTGTTGTGAAAGTTCTAGTGGCTGATAATGCTGCTTTTGAACACCATCTGGCAGAAAATGTCAGCCTGCTGGTTGCGGAGCTGGGTAAAAACTATTCCCACGTTCTGTCGTCTACCTCCACTGATGCCCGTAACATGATGCCACGAGTTGCTGCGCTGCTGGATGTGGATCAGGTGTCGGATGTTATCAAAGTAGAAAGTGCTGATACCTTTGCGCGCCCAATCTATGCAGGTAATGCCATTGCTACGGTTAAGTCCAGCGCTGCGGTTAAAGTGATCACCGTTCGTGGCACGGGTTTTGATCCAGCCGCTGCAGAAGGTGGTTCTGCGACTATTGAAGCTATTGCTGCGGATAACAACGCTGGCGTTTCCAGCTTTGTTAGCGAAGAATTGGCTCAATCTGACCGTCCTGAATTGGCTGCTGCCGAGATTATTGTATCCGGTGGCCGTGGTATGGGTAATGGTGAGAACTTTGAGCTTCTCTACAAAGTAGCGGACAAACTGGGTGCTGCTGTCGGCGCATCTCGTGCGGCTGTTGATGCCGGTTATGTGCCTAACGATATGCAGGTTGGACAGACCGGTAAAATCGTTGCGCCAAATCTGTACGTCGCTGTCGGTATCTCCGGTGCTATTCAGCATCTGGCCGGTATGAAAGACAGTAAAGTCATTGTTGCCATCAACAAAGATGAAGAAGCGCCTATCTTCCAGGTAGCGGATTACGGTCTGGTTGCAGACTTGTTTGAAGCGGTGCCTGAGTTGGAAGGCAAGCTCTAATAGCCATTAGAGATAGACAGATGACTAATAGTCATCTGTCTTTTACGCCCGCAGGGTTTTCTTAACTGACCATACCATGCATAATAATCCTTAAATGCAGAATAATAATTATAAGTGTGCTGGAGTAGTCAGTGATTCGAGTTCTGTTAGCGGACGACCACGATCTGGTGAGAACCGGGATCTCAAGAATGTTGTCAGATATCGACAATATTGAGATCGTTGCTGAGGCGGCCAGTGGGGAAGAGGCTATTGACCTTTTTCGCGAAGTAAAGCCTGATGTAGTACTGATGGATGTCAGAATGCCGGGTATTGGTGGTCTTGAAGCGACTCGAAAGATTTGTCAGATTGAATCTTCGGCCAAAGTCATTGCGGTCACCGTCTGTATTGATGATCCTTTTCCCAATAAATTGATTGAAGCCGGTGCTTCCGGATATGTCACTAAAAGTTCCAATATCCTGGAAATGGTGACAGCGATTCAAACTGTGTATGCCGGGAAAAAATATCTATCCCCAGAGATTGCTCAGAAGATGGCGCTTAAATCCATGGAACCGGATGCAGCCTCTCCCTTTGGTCAACTCTCCCATCGTGAAACTCAAATTGCTCTGATGATTGTCAATTGTGAAAAGGTTCAGGCCATTTCCGACAAGCTGTGCCTTAGCCCGAAAACCGTGAACAGTTATCGATACCGTATTTTTGAAAAGCTGGATATCACCAGTGATGTTGAGCTTACCCATCTGGCGATTCGCCATGAATTGATTGATACCGTTCAATAGCGCAGCCGACTCCCATATACCATATAATGGTCTGATATATGTAGCCCAACTGGATGTATATGGCAGACAGTGAACCGTTAAGCCTTGCTGATTCCAAGCCTTTTGATCATAAATCCTTTCTGGAAAGTGTGTCGACGCGCCCAGGTGTTTATGACATGCGCGATGGTCATGGAAAAACCTTGTATATTGGCAAGGCCAAGAATCTTAAAAACCGGTTATCCAGTTATTTTCGAGCCACTGGCCTGACCACGAAAACCATGGCGCTGGTGAGCCGGATTGTTGATATTGAGGTAACCGTTACCCAAACAGAGACCGAAGCGCTTCTGCTGGAACAGAATCTGATTAAAGATCGACGGCCGCAATACAATATTCTGCTCAGGGATGATAAGTCGTACCCTTATATTTTTATTTCTGATGATAATGAATTTCCCAGAATGGAATCCTGTCGGGGACGTAAACGACAGAAGGGTAAATACTTTGGTCCATACCCCAGCGGGGTTGCAGTAAAAGACAGCCTTCATCTATTGCAGAAGGTGTTTAAAATCCGCTCGTGTACGGACAGCTACTTTCGAAATAGAACTCGCCCCTGTCTCCAGTATCAGATCGATCGCTGTAAAGCCCCCTGTGTAGGACTGGTTTCCGAAGAAGAATATGCTCAGGATATTCACGACACCAGTCAGTTTCTGGAAGGAAAAAGCCAGCAACTGATTCGTTCACTAATAAAAAGAATGGAAACAGCGGCAGAGTCTTTGGATTTTGAAGCTGCCGCAGCACTTCGTGATCAGATTTCACATCTGAGAGCGGTGCAAGAACAGCAGTCAGTCACGAAGGCATCGGGTAATGTGGACGTAATAGGCTTTGCCGAAATAGCAGGGAAGACCTGTTTTGATGTGCTGTTTATCCGCTCAGGCCATGTGCTTGGTCATAAGTATTATTTTCCGGAGTTTAAGCTTGAGTCGTCCAATGCTGACTACCTGGAAGAATTTGTCGCTCAGTTTTATGTTCGGCTTGCTGGCAGTCGAGACTTTCCCGATGAAATTGTTGTGCCGTTTGAGTTTGAAGGCGCCTCAGTGGTGGAACAAGCCGTTGAATCACTGGCAGCGAAAAAACTGAAAATAAAACATCGAGTGCGTTCAGAACGTCATGATTGGTTAGTGTTGGCCAATAAAAATGCGCAACACAACCTGGAGAGCCATCTTGCCAATAAAAGTCATCTGACTCAGCGTTATCAGCAGTTATCTAAATTGCTGGGCTTGTCTAAGCCGATCACCAGAATGGAATGCTTCGATATCAGTCATACCATGGGAGAGGCGACAGTGGCCTCCTGTGTTGTTTTTGGTGCTGAAGGCCCAAAGAGCAGTGAGTATCGTCGGTATAATATTTCAGGCATAGAACCCGGTGATGATTATGCCGCCATGAACCAGGCCTTAAAAAAGCGCTATCATCGACTGGCTTCCATGGAGGATGAGAAAGAAGAGGGTGGTCGTCCAGATTTGATCATTATTGATGGCGGTAAAGGGCAGCTGACAGCATCCTCAGAAGCCCTTGCAGAACTGGAGCTGCAGATTCCCATGCTGGGTGTTGCTAAAGGTGTCACCCGAAAGGCAGGCCTTGAAAAACTGCTTTATGATGGAAAAGAGTTAAACCCTGAAGGATATGACGCTGCGTTGTTGCTCATACAGCAGATTCGGGATGAGGCGCATCGCTTTGCCATCACCGGACATCGTCAGCGTCGTCAGAAGGCTCGTAATCGGTCTGTGCTTGACGATATTCCAGGTGTTGGCAGCAAGCGCCGCTCAGCCCTACTAAAGTTCTTTGGCGGTAAAGATGGCGTTTATAATGCTTCTGTCGATGAACTGACAAAGGTGGAGGGGATTAGTCGTAAAATGGCTCAACAGATTCATGATTATTTTCATAATGACTAGCGAAAATGTCAGGTACTGTGTACCGTATGCTCCGCATAAATACTGAATAAACTAAGCGGTTTGCTTACTGCTTATAACAACGGCATCAATTTTTGGCATAACATGAACGTTCCAAATTTTCTGACACTTGCAAGAATTGTTCTGGTTCCCTTTCTGGTAATCATTTTCTATTTACCCTTCGAGTCCCGCTATCTTGTGTGTGCCGGGATTTTCGCCTTCGCGGCGGTCACCGACTGGTTTGACGGCTATCTGGCTCGCCGATGGAATCAAAGCACACCCTTTGGTGCTTTTTTTGATCCCGTGGCGGATAAAATTATGGTGGCTGCGGCGCTGTGTTTGCTGATTGACGAGTTCAGTTCTTTTTGGATGACAGTACCTGCCATGATCATTGTCGGCAGGGAGATTGTGATTTCTGCCTTAAGGGAATGGATGGCCGAACTTGGTAAGCGCACCAGTGTTGCCGTAAGTATGATTGGTAAGGCCAAAACAACGGCGCAAATGGTGGCGATCACTTTATTGCTATTGTCTCCTAAACCGCTGGATACCTGGACAGATTATGCGGGCATCGTATTGCTGTATCTGGCTGTGGTTTTAACCCTGTGGTCAATGTACGTTTATCTCAAAGCGGCGTGGCCAGATCTGTCGCCGTTTCAAAAGCCTGACTGAAAAGACGGAAAGCGGTTGACATCAAAGGAGAAAAACCTAAAATACGCTTCGTGCTCAGGCAGTGGCAACGAGTTGAAATAGTTAGAAACAACTTGGTATTGCGGTATGAAGCACAACTCTTGAAGGTAACTCCTTAAGTAGGTTTTGAGAGATAGAGCGGGAATAGCTCAGTTGGTAGAGCGCAACCTTGCCAAGGTTGAGGTCGCGAGTTCGAACCTCGTTTCCCGCTCCAAATATTAATAGCTGTGTTGCAGTTTTTAATAGAAGGCGAGTTAGCAAAGCGGTTATGCAGTGGACTGCAACTCCATTTAGACCGGTTCGACTCCGGTACTCGCCTCCAGTTTTAACGTTCTATATGTTCTACATAAAGAATGCAGGCAATAGCCTGTTTTTTTATGGCATAAGTTTGTAATATGGTCTTATGCCCGAGTGGTGAAATTGGTAGACACAAGGGACTTAAAATCCATAAATAGCTGTTATAAAAGACAGTGGATAAAAGCTCAAGACTGACGAAAGCCTTTGATAGCAAGGGTTTTAGAAGGAAAAGACAACAGTTTTCAACTGTGTCATTAGTGTGTCAAAGCAGTGAAATAGGGTGATTTGTGTCAAATCCGTGTCAACTTTCAAAGTGACACACCGACATAAAAAGCTATGAAAGTTTGTGCAAAGCCGCTGTGGTGAAATTGGTAGACACAACAGACTTAAAATCTGTCGAGCGTTAGCTCGTACCGGTTCGATTCCGGTCAGCGGCACCATCTCTTTAAGGCGAGTTAGCAAAGCGGTTATGCAGTGGACTGCAACTCCATTTAGACCGGTTCGACTCCGGTACTCGCCTCCAGCTTCAATATTTAAAAAAACTTCTTCTTTGTAGAGCCTGCAAGGGCTTCAGACGTTTTCTGTTGTTTGGTTGTTGTGCAATGAATTTGCACTCTTCTTCATTACCTTGCAGTTTGTGCAATAACTCCCGATGAATAATTGACATCTGAACCCCTCGTGTTCTCTGGGTTGTAGCCTTTGTTCTGTCTGCACAAACCTTAAAAACCATTGCATTTTTTGCCAAAAACGCGGCAGGTGAGGTGGGGAGAAGGAGTGATTTTTTTCTGTAGGCGGGAGTTTTTCTGGGCTGGCGTGGTTTTTTTGGGTGGAATGTTCTCTGACGTTGCTGTTGGGCGTATGCTGAGTTTGTGGTTTTGTAAATTATCAGGGGTGAATATGTTTGGTGGAATATTGCTGGTTCTCGGGTTTCTGGTCTTTCTTTTTGCTGGATTGGCAAAGCTGAAAGGAAAGGAAGTGGCGAATGTTAAACCGGAAGAATCAAAAAAGATGATGGTGCTGGGTGCGATTCTGATTGTTGTTGGGTTGTGGTCGTCCTCTGGTGATGATGGCCCCAGCATGGGCTCTGCAGTGATTGATGTTATGTCTGTTATTCCGGACAGCAAAAGCAGCGTGCACAATTACATCAGCGGTGATTTGAATGAAGGGGTTGCTGTTGTTATTAATGAAACTGCTGGCTACTGGGTGAAGGATGGTGTGGTGTATGCCGCCAATGGCATCGCTAAGAATATGGCACCTGGTGTTGACTATGCGCCGGTTGAAATAACACAGGCAAAAGTGGAAGCAGCCGTTAAGTGATGTTGACGACATTTATGTCGTTGACATAAAAACCCGGGCTCTCGCCCGGTTCACCACTCAAGCCGCCACGGTAACCCCCCCCAGCCTTTCAATCGCCACATTAAAATAATGCTCGGTGTACTCTATCCCCACAAACTGCCTGCCGGTTTCCAGAGCTGCCACCCCTGTGCTGCCCGATCCCATGAATGGGTCCAGAATAATGCCACCAGGTTCAACAATAGAAATTACCTCTTTCATTAACTCCACTGGCTTGCCGGTTTGGTGAAATCGTCCACCCTTGCTCACTGCGCAACTGGTGATGCCTGGTAAACAACCCACACCACGGTCATGGCTTGCCATTGGTCCTTTGCTGCCCCATAAAACAAACTCAGTAGTCTGCCGAAATCTGCCTTTATTGGGTCGAGCGTTTTTCTTGTCCCACACATAAGCACCACGCCATGAAAAGCCAGCAGCCTGCAACACATCGCTCATGATGGGGTATTGCCGCCAGTCGGTGAATAAACAGATGGGCGCACCTGGTTTTAAGATCCGGTATGCCTCAGAAAGCCATAACGAAACCCAGAAACCAAAACTGCGCTGATCCCGGTTATCTCCCGGAAAATTTGGAAACTTCGACAAAATACCACCAGTGGTGTATTTGTTTTCTGTTGTCTGCACACGGTCCGAACGAAACATCCCACCTGATGAATAGGGCGGGTCGGTGATAATGCCATCCACTGAATCACCGGGCATCTGCATCATGATTTGCAGGCAATCGCCCTGGTGCAAACTGGCACCATTTATTGTTTCCATACTGCTCATATTTAATCCTTACTACTCAGTTATAGGATCAAGCCTTCCGGCTCTAATCTTTTCAATACTCGCCGCTTTCGCTTCAACTGAAGGTTTTACATTCGGCAACGAATTAGGCAGGTGCGAATGCCCCGCCAGTTCTTCCAGCGCGGCGGCTGTTGTTTCCATAAACTCCGAAAGTATCGTCAGCACATTCTCCTGATCAGAGCCTACCCAAGTCTTGGGCGCTTTCATCAGCTGCTTAACCGCTGCGACACTGTTGTGCACCTTGCCGATCTTGTCCCAGTTGCCGGCCTTGTCGTACTTTTGATAACAGGTTTGTGAGTGTTGCCAGATGGCCTCGCCAGCATCCACTTTCGGCAGTTCCAAACCCCACGGAATCACCCCGCGAATATGCACCAGATGCGGCAGGGCATAAAATCCCCGGTGCTGGCCGGCGTAGGGAATACCAAGTCGCGTAGCAGTTCGCCTTTTGGGCGGAAGTGTTCATCCAGTGGCTGAATGTCCACGGCGTGCAAGGGTTCGTCGTGGGTGGAGACGCCGCCGTCTTTCGGCGGGTTGGCGATCCGTTCCACTCTGCCCAGCATGGGTTTGTGGTAGCCGTTCTTTAACTCCGGAAACAATCTCAGGAGAATGCGTTTGATGGCTTCTTCCATGTGATTACCATTCTTTCCTGTGTCAGTTGCACCGCCGTGATAATGCCCCGGTTGAATTTTACCCCCGGACGCACCCAGGGGATCATGGTCATGGCGGCGGTGTTGTGTGCCATGTGATCGGTAAACCAGTTATCGGGAATGGTGGCGTGGCGTTTCGGGTCTGCCCAGCGGCTGTTGTCCCAACTGCCCACATAGATTTTGCCGTCACCTTGTTGTTGCCAGATATAGTTCGGGATCTGAAACACATCGCCGATGGCGTCCATGGCCTGATAGCCTCCGCCCACATGATGGAAGTACGGAGAGATCCGGCTGAAGTGTTCCTGGTTGTTGGTGATGAACTGCGCTGCCGTTTCTTTGCTGATGCGTTTCAGCACATCGGCGGCGGTGACTTTGCGCAACCCCATGGGCAAATCACGGTTTAACAGGGCGGAAGATTCACGGCAAAACAGCAGCTTTTCATTGCTGTTCACGGTGGAGGTGTTTTCAATAAAGCCCGAAAAAAACCGCACCGATTGATCGCCTTCTTCACTTTGCCAGCCGGTAAAAAACTCCACGGCGCCCGCCATTGGTTTGCTGGTCTTTACCCGATAGGTTGCCCGCCCCGGGCTTTTTAATGAAAGACGGGTGTCTTCTTCGATCAGTTCAACCGGTTCACCGTTGACTAATAACCGCTTTATTAATTTCATAATCAGCGGCCCAGTGTGGCTTCAAAGCGTTTCATCATTTCCTGCACCGAACCACCGCCAGCGTTGGCAACGGCGGTAATGGTATCCGGTGCCGGTTCGTCACTGGTGATGGTGTCACCCTCGGCGCTTTGTTCGGTGGCGGCGGGTTGTGCCTGGCGTTGTTCGATCTTCTCCGGTACGGATTCACACTCTCTCAGGGTGAAACTCACATCCCACATTCTTAGGGTGGCGTTTTCCACGTAGCTGAAGTTTTCCGTAAACTTCACCTTGCGAATATTGCCAGCCTGGGCTGTGCCGTTGGTGATTTTATAAACCTGTCGTTTACCTGTTTGGGTATCAATGGCTCTGGCCATGGCGAGCAGGCGAGTTAAATCACTGTCATCGGTGTATTTGATGCTCAGGGAGACCGAGAGCGACTGGGGTTTAATGCCCCCTTCGGCGGTATCGGTGGCGCTGCTTGTGCCGGAAAGGTCTTTATCTTCCAGGCGAAAGCTGGCCCGCACCTTTACTCCGTGGCCGGGCACTTTTTGTTGATTCAGTAGAATCATACGGCAGGCCTCGGGACGGATTCAGGCCACACTGGGCGGTGTTCTTTGTTGGGGAACTCCGGGTGGTCAGGCCACTGTTTCAGGTCTTTGCGGTATTCCATGATTGTGTCGTGTGCTGTTTGTCTGTCCTCTGTCGTCCATCCGACCGGGCCGTAATCAGCAACAAAAACACGGTCAGTCAGGCCTATCTCATGGTTTCGCCACTGGCGTTCAGTTTCGGATAGTTTTTCGTGGCTTGGTGGTTGAACCGGGACTTCTTCTGGCCATTTGCCGTTTAGGCAAACCCACTCGTAACCACTCCGTGCAATTCTATCAAACCATTCCTTAGAATCGGCAGGCATATCATCTTTATGGACACAGTCGGATAGATTGAAGGATTGCTTTTCCTTATTCCAGGAAGGTCGTGAGTTGGTTTTCGGATTGTAAAAATCAACCATTTCAGTCTCCTATTGCTCGCCAAAATATATAAAAAGCTGTGTCGCTATCCCCATTACATAAATAAGAATATGTTGCTGATCTCCTACCGACACTGGCTACACTACCGCCTGAACTTGATCCGACGGCCGCTGACACTTGGACATTTTTAAGACTGTTAAACGCAACTGGAAATATTTGCTTAACTTCGTTATTTGGAGTTACCACCGGGCTTAAACCGTACTGCTCTATAAATCCATCACTCCAAATCCGGTAATAGCCATGAACATTAGAACCAGAAGATACAATCACAGCAGTTCTCCCTTGGGTTGACGGAGAACCAATCAACGCAACCTGCCCTTGATTCTGCCCTGCATCCAACAACGCCGCCGATTTAAAACCAGGCTTCCCAGTAATAGAATCCCAGCTTAAATCCAAGTCCAACTTTGCCCACCAATCCGCCACATATTCTTTCAGGGTATAAGGCGTGATCCATCTCCAGTTATCCTTACCCAAAAGGGCTTCTTCTTTTGTGGCAACTTCCCCTAGCCCCTTGATCTCAGTTGTGGCGTGCTCATAAGTAAACTGCCATGCCTCTGCTTCCACTGTGATATTTGTTATCGCTGCAGCATCGTCATAAACCAACACAGCATTGCGAACCATTGACTGACCACGAATACCGCTACCAACATTCGTGGCAATCTTTGAGGTTTCCGGAACCGTGATGATCATAATCACTGCGTTGTTTTCACTGCTTGCCACTACGTAGAGTGTGTTAAACGTGAATGGTCCGACGGTTGCATCCATCGTCAGCGAATAAACCACCATATCCGGTGATGCATATCCGTCCTTTGTCACCACCTGCTCATGGACGATCTGCCCAGCCGATGGCATCCCCCGATCGGGATCAATCACATCAGACGGCAACTGCCCGGGAATATTCGCCAAAATAAATTTATCCACCTGCAGGTGCGTGCCGTTGCCCTGGTGGCTTGCCAGCAAACTCCTGCCGGCGTTGGTTAATCGTTCTGCCATGCAAACCTCCGTTTATGAGCAGTAATAAGTGCCATAATCACAACTAAACGTGCCGGGTCTCACCGCTACACTGATGGGCGTGACCACCTTCCATTCATAGCGCCGACAGGTGCGGCCATAGGTTTGAATCAACCAGTTCAGATAATCCGCATTGTTGGCCACGGTGGTGTCGGTGACTTCCAGCTCGATAATGTCAAAGTCCCGGCCTTCCATTCGCTCATTGATGGAGACCGCCCCCAGTTCCATGCGGGCAAAGATGCGTTCAAAGCCGATGTTAGAACCGGCGTCGGATGCATTGGCATAAGCGTATTTCGTGCGCAACCGATACTGGCGCTCAGGCTCACCGGCAAACTGATCAATGCCTCGTTGCCATGCGATAAGGTGGAGCAAGCCGAGAGCGCAGGTTTCCGGGTCGAGCTGTTGCAGTGGCCAGTTCGCCCAATCTGCGACACGGTTAAACCAGATTTCAGCGGCGTTTTTCAGCTTGGTCAGCTCTGGCCCGGCTATCCACCATTTCAGATTGATCTTTATCATGTTGCCTCAACCCCCAAGTGTTTCACCATGTTCAGCTGGCCAATCACCGGCAGTTCCATCTGCGTCACAATATCTTCCTGGTTAAACTCGATGCTGATCAGATCCGGAAATTGTCCGTGCAGTTCTTCCCCCAGTTTCGAGAAGGAGAAACGGGTAAACGGCCATGTCTTGGTGACGGTAAAGGCCTGATTCTCCCGGAAGGCGCAGCGGATCATGTTTTCAATGCCGGTCATCACCATGGCCTGTTGCTCTGGCGACAGGTTCGGGTTCAGGTAGGCGTGAGGGTTCAGGTTATTGATCACCTCGGGCATGGGGAAGCATTCCATATCATCTCCGTGGCCGTGGTAGCCGTTATCGCGGATATGGGTATTGACGGCATCCACAAAGGGTTGATCCGGTGCGCCGGAATCGATCATCAGATAAGTGTTGGCACTGCCCGGTCCTCTGGGTGCGCCGTGTTCAAAGCAGATGTAGTCAATCCGTAAACCGGCAAATTCTGAAATGATGGCTTTGTAAGCGGCATCGTGGTGAAACTGCCCCACGGCGGTGAACTGGTTGCGACAGCGCAGGCGTAATTCTTCGTCGGTTTCGGCATCGGCACCGGATACAGTGATCCAGTCGTCGTTGTTGCGAACGGACACCACGCCGCCGATGGGTTCCGGCAGTATGGAGAAATAACCCGGCGCCAGGTTGTAGGCGATGCCCGATCCGGTGGCGCGGCATTCAATATCCACTGTGACGGCATTATCGGGGAATTGAGTGTCCGCCAGTGTCACCAGTGAATAGACGACACCGTTTATTTGTGGAGTCTGAATCACGGTTCCAGACGGAACAACGAGCACATTACCCACCTGATCTCGGGTAAAAGTGATCATGCCTTGGGTAAACACAGCGGCTTTACGTTCCAGCCCCAGCGCCCAGGCGAGAATATCCAGAAACTTGCCGGCAGCGGTTTTAATAAAACTGTTGGGCAGCAGGTTGTTTATCAGAAACTGTACGACCCACAAGGCCGGCGTGGTTACCAGTGCGGAAACCAGCTTCCAAAAAGACGAATATTTGTTGTCGTTTTTAATCAGGCTGCCCTGATCGGTGTTGATCTGGTTCCACTGTTGTTGCATCTCGGCTTCGGTGGTGGGGATGCCGGCGTCTTTTACGATTTGGGTAAAGTCTTCTTTGTGGTTCATTGGGTAACCGTCTCCAGATCATCGTCCGTAGTGCCGCTCAGGGTGATCTGACCCAGATTCGTATCGGCAAAAATAAACACTCTCCCCGGGTTGACCTTGTCGCGTTCCACAATCACGGTGCCGGGGATAATGCGCTGATCTTCTTCCGCCAGTTCTGCCAGTTTTGTCATGTTCTGCGCCCACTTCAACGGGGATCTTTCGGCTATCAGCTCTACCAGAATTCCCGTGTCCATAATTGCGTGTTTCAAGTCCTGGGCGATGACGCTGCGCTCGTGGGTGTTGGTGGGGATGCCTGCGACATCCAGCACCAGATCACGATCTACAATCAGAATGTCTTCTATCTGTTCCATATCATGCTCCCGCCATCATCAGTTCCTGCTCGATACTGGCGGCAGGTTGATTGGTTTGAATGGAACCGATCTGCACGGTGTTGGCTTTGTTGTTGCTAATAGCATTGGTGATGGATTTACCCACGCCACCGGATGGCACCGAACCTTGTCGGCTGCTTTGCAGGCTGTTCACTTTGGGCGCACTGGCGGTTTCATCGCCGCCCATGCCGAAGAAACTTAATACACCGCCGGCCATTTCCATCATGCCGCCAATGGCGTTTCTGACGGCGTCGATCACGGTCATTAGATGTTTACCGAAAGCGGTATCCAGAAAAGCGGCTTTGAGTTCATCCCAGTATTTGATCAGCATCACCACACCGGCAATCAGCAAGCCAATGCCCAGCACGATCAGAGTGATTGGCGAGGTAGCAATCATCATGGCGATACCCCAGCCGGTAGCAATGAGCGACGCCAGCCCCATTACAATATTCAGGGCAGCCAATGCCGCACCAATGGCCAGCACGCTGACTGCAGCCATGCCAACCCATTTAGTGACTTCGGGGTATTCCTGCGTCCATTTGGTGAGCTGGGTTGCACCGTTTGCCAACATAGTCACCAGTGGTTCCAGCACCGGCAGCAGGGCAGAGCCTATGCCTATTTTTACCGCTTCAATACCGGCGCCCATGCGTTGCCATGGGTCCACCATTTTCCCTGCCATTTCTGAGGCTTTATCCAGACCTTTGACATCGCCCAGCTTTTCGATGCTGTTGGCCAGCCCGTCGGTGTCGGCCATTAATAGCTGAATCATGCCCACGGCTTCTTGTGTTCCGAAGGCTTTGGCCAGTTCTGCGGATTCGGCGACGGAGAGGGTGTCGCCGTATTGGTTTTTCAGTTTGTCGAGAATGTCCATCATCGGCAGGATGTTGCCGCTGGCGTCGGTGAACGACATTCCCAGTGATTGTTGGGCTTTATCGATACCAGCAATAAAGGCTTTGTATTTGGTGCCGGCTTCGCTGCCGCTCATGGTGGCTTGCAGTGTGCCGAGAATGGCCATCTGCTCATTCATGGATGCGCCCACCGATGTTGCCGCTGCGCCGATGCTGGTGAAGGCACTGCTCATCTCGGCTCCGGTGGTTTTGAACATTTGCACGGCGCTGGCCGTTTGGCCTGCCACCACTTTTACCCAGTTATCATTCCCCATGGCGGCAGCCTGATTTTTAAAGATGCCGTACATGGTGCCCATGTAGCTGGTGATGGTGCCGGTGTCGGCTTTGGTGGCTTTTGCCAGTACGCCAGAGGCTTCGGTAAACGATGCCAGTTCGGTGCCGTTTAACCCGGCAATGGCGGATTGAATATCGTAAGAAGCGGAGACAAACTCCGTGGCGCTGCTGCCGTATTGGGTGGAGAAATCAAGCGCCTTGGCTTTTAGTATGTCCAGGGCGTCACCCTGAACCCCGAGACTTTCTACTTCTCCCATGGCTCGGTTCATTTCAATGGCGGGTTGCAGGCCGGCCTGTAATGCCATGCCTGCACCGGCAATGCCTGCCGCACCAATGGCAATCGCCGCAAAGGCAGATCGGGCTTTGTTGGCCATACCGCCGAGGGAGTTTTGAATTTTGCTCACCGGACCACTGATCTTGTCGATCAGGCCAATGGTGAACATCAGTTTATCCAGTCCTCTTGCCATACTCTTTCCTCACTTGCCCTTCCATGCTCTTACGGTGCCACTGGTGACGGCGTGCACCAGGTTCTCTCTGTCGTCCAGTTCGAGGAACAAAGCTCTGGCCAGTGTGTCGTCGTCGGGTTCGTGGTGTGGCAGCCATTTCTGCGCGTAGCAGAACAGCTGCTCAATCCCGTTGTCTTTAATGGCCCTTGCCCGTTCCTCTATTTCTTTACCGCGAATTCCACGTTCGGCTTGTAGCCTTCCAGCACCTCGCCGAACAGATCCATGGTCAGCGCATCTTCGTAGCACTGCTTGACGATGGCGCGGGTCTCATCGTTGGCGGAGCAGCGCACCATGAAGTTGTGGGCAGGCTGAACTTTGTTCTTTGGTTGCATTTTGTTGATCAGGTCGTTGTACTCAGTGAGCCCGATCTGGAAGGTGAGGGTGGTTTCACCCATCATCACTTCAACGGTTTTGCCGGCTTTCTTGGTTTCGCTCATGTTATTCACCCCTGTGAATGGTTTTGAAAAAATTGCTCAGTTGTTTTTCCAGACGCTCTTCCAGACTGGTCAGCATCTTCTGGAGATCCGCTTTACTGGTATAGCTTTCAGCAACGTGAAGCTGGAAAGTATGCAAGGCGTCCTTGTTGCGTTGGCTCTGGTTGAACAGAAACACGTTCCAGCCCACAAGAAACGGCACAGCGATACGGATTAATGTGTCTAACAGAGCCAGATCCATGGCTTACTCCTATTTACTGATACCCAGTTTCTTTTCCACGGTGCGCAATGCGCCAAGGCCAAGCAGTGCCAGCACCAGTTCCATTAATATGTCCGTTGCCATGGCTGGACCGGGCTTGCCCGACCACCATTGCAGAATGGGGTTGATCACAAAGATAAACGCCAGCCCAATACCGCATACCCAGCCGATAAAAGGACGCCATCCCGCCACAAACACGGAACGATGACTGGCTTCCACTTTGTTGATCTCGGTCTGTGCCATTTGTGGCTGTTGTCTCAGGCGTTCAATGACGGCCTGTTTATCCAGCCGCTCTTCGTCACTGGTGAACAGGTTGTCCAAAACATTGCCAACGGCTTCTACAGGCTCCGCAGCGGACTTACTGAAAAAGCTGGAGATAACACCCATCAGCAATACCTCCGATACGCTTCTGCGTAATCTTCCCAGGAGGCTTTGCCGGATTCGGTGTTCCAGTACTTCTTGGCGTATTTGGCCAGCCCTTCAATATCACCCTCTGCCGGTAATGGTTCCGGCTTTGCCATGAAGAACACTCGGGCGCAGATCAGGGCGATGGCGGTATCAAATATCAGATGATCCAGCGTGATCACTTCCAGATCCGGTAACGATGCAAACCGCTCAGCCCGTAGCTGGTGATACCGTTTCACTTCTTGCAGACCAATGGGCTCCATTTGCAGCAGACCTTTTGCCGGTCCTTCACCCATTTGTTTGACGTAACGAAAACCGCCGGACTCATGGGCAGCAATCATCACCAGTAATTGCACTACCGCAGGAGAGCAGGGCAGAAAGAATTGATTCAGCACTGCCTGAACATAAAGGGTGAATAGATTTCCTATCTTCATTTCCGGTTCCTCGGTTCCCGCAATAATTCAAAATACCGCTGGCACTCAATGCAGTACCGGACGCCACCCAGCTGGCGACGTTGTTCCGGTACCTCTTCCCCGCACTCTTCGCACTCGCTGTTGCTGGGAAGATCAAACCCGCTCTGGCGACAGGACAGCGCAGCAGCCCGTTCCAGTTCTTCAACTTGCTGTGCTCTGTCCAGATCATCCATGACGGTTTACTCCTTACGGCCTTAGTTCAGGTCTTCGATTTCTTCCGGTCTCAGGTAGGGAAGCCCGCCGATGTGTACGAAGTCCCGCCCGGTCACATCAAAGGGCAGCTTGACCTTGCTCTTCTCGCCACCGTTGGGATCGATGTCCAGCAAGTCCGAGATCTTCAACAGGCAGTCGAACAGTTCCACCTTGGCTTCGGTCTTGCCGGTGTTGGCGTAGACGACGATGTCAAAGGTGTCCATGCCGCGCCATGATCCGGCACGACGGGCTTCTTCCAGCATCAGTTGGAAGTTGTCCCAGTCCAGCTCCAGCTCACCGGAACAGCCCACATCGCCATCCACATAACCGTTAGGCACACCACCGTCTTTAACGGTGCTGCGGTTGTCTTCGATGGATGCGCTCATGGCATCCACATGCACCAGGCTGCTGCCGATGGTGACGTCAAAACTCTTTCCTGAGATTCTCATTCGTTATCCCTCGTCCTTATGCCTGGTCAGCCGGGGTGGAGAGATCCAACAGAATGTTGCCCTCCAGTTCCTTGGCGATTTCGTAGGGGCGCAGCTTGAAATACACCTGCACTTTGGTGCGCGTTGGCCAGCTAATGACGATGTCGCCCGCCTGTGGTGTTTTGATTTCGCCCGGGAACGTGATACCGCCCACGGTGGTGCTGTGGCTCATTTCCCGCAGTGGCTTGCCAAAGTAGGTGATGTGCTGGGCTTCGCTCTTGGGTGTGCTGTTGAGCTTGCGGTCTGCCACCTTGGCAACCAACAGGAAGTAGATTCTGCGAGCCGCTTTATCAGCAAGGCGCAGGTTCTCGATCACACTGTAATCACTGGTGACCGGTGCCAACATGGAGCCGTCACTGGTGTAGGTGCCGTCGTAATCTTCGTACCAGGTTGGCACGCAGTAGCGGCCTTCATTGTGCAGCTGAGTCAGTACGGCCTTGGTGAGTGGCTGTCCGTCTTTGTCTTTTGGGCGCTCCGCATAACTGCCGATCAGTGAACCGGTGGCGGTGCGCATTGGGGAATCTGCAACAGTGACCGACTTGTTAGCCAGTCGACCTGCCAGTGCGCCGATGAATTCAGGGTAAAGCATGGCTACAGCACAGACGCGATCGGCAGCAACGCCATCAGTAGCGGCATTGGCAGCACTGGCGTATTCGCTCCAGCTTTGGCCTGTGGATGGTGTGCTATCAATGGCAGGGTAACAGGCTAGGAAGTGAACACGGCGCTGATACTTGCCGATCATGCTTTCGGCCTTGGCGTGCATGGTCTCAAAGTCGCTCTTTTGATCGACCGGATCACACATCACCACGCCTTCCACGGACACTTCCGCAATCGCTGAATCCACGGCTTCCAGTTGATCGGCACTGTCTGCCAGTGGCAGAGCGTAGGCAAACCAGTTCTGGCCACCGTTCTCACGGGCAGCATTGACTTGTGTTTTCAGGGTGCTGTCGTCTTCACCCAGCAGTGCATCCAGATCGGTCTGGGCGGCGATGGCGTGCACTTTGCCCAGATTGCTGTCTGCGAGTCCGGCAGCCAATACACCTACAAACAGGTATAGGCGCTCGATCTCCGTTGGCGAACCCTGCATCAGGTTCTGGTTGTTTACGATGACTGATCCCAAACTCATGGTTGATCCCTCGTCCGTTGTTAATTGGCTTGGCGTTCCCACTCGGCTGTTATGTTTTCCGCCAGAATTCGGGTGCCGTCCTTTTCAGTCACCCCGAGGAACGGACGGGCGGGGGTCCGCACTGTCCAGCTCCGTTTTGCTTTTTCATCCCGCAGCTGTCGGATCAGGTAACCCGCATGGCCGATGGTCATATTCTCGATAATCCAGCGTTGGCTGGGTTTCTTTGTCTTGGTGCGGCCTTTCTTCTTGCCGGCATAGAGTCGATAACCGGACTCCAGCAGCGCCTTGCCCTGTTTGCGAGTGGCTGGGGCGTTGTAATCCGGCTCTCCGTAGCGGCGGTCCATCTTCTCTTTATTGAAGGTTTCCGCTACGCCGTGTTGATGGCGGTAAGCAATTTTGGCGGTGATGGCGTTCGCCCAGCTCACCTTGCCTTGTTTGGTGGTTGCCGTGGCCTGCATGGTTTTACCCAGCTTGCGGAACATACGACCCTTGCCGGTTTTCCTGCCGGCCATGGGTTGTCCGTCCACGGTCTTTTGTCTGCCCAGGTTCTGACGACTGCGGCGACGTACTTCAGTGGCGGTCTTTTTCAGTACCCGCTTACGGCGGCCTGATGTGAGTAACATCAGATCCATGGATTGGTTGGCGGAAAGAAATTGCCGCTGGTTCGGATCGCAAGAGATGCTCATGGTGCATTCTCCTCTGGGTGCGCGCCGTCTTCTTCGGTGGCGGTGTCGATGATCGGTGCATCAATCACCGACCAGCGAGAGCCTTGCCAGTGGATAGCGCCTTGCGGGTCTTCCTGCACCAGTAACGGTTCCAAGAATTCGATGGTGATATCCACGTCCCAGCGCTTGCCGGATTTATCCAGCATTTCAATATCAAAGGATGGGTCTGGCAATTCGTAACGATTGCGGATATTGACGTCGTCGTTATCCTGCAGCCAGCTGGTGACCATGGCCTTTAGTAGGTTCGCATTACCGGAGAAGCGTTCCACTAAAACAGAGCAGACATTGTGATCAATGTGCAGCTGGTGATACTTGCCTTCAAAGCTAGACTCCGGGCGCAGGGTGCAACGATCAACCCAGCTGTCGATGTCTTCTTTGCGGCACTGCCGGTGCTCTAATAAAAACTCGGTGAGGCGTTGCAGCTTTGTGCTCATAGCGACTCCGCATTAATAAACCCACGACCCAGAAAACGGGCGATGGCTTCGTCAGTGAATTCCAGATAACGGTCTTCGGTTTCTTCGCTGGAGCGTGCCTGATTCTCTGCTTCGCTGCGTCGATCGATGCTGGGCCAGTCTCGCAGAATGGAGGCTTTGGCCTGACAGAATACGGCGCGTTTGTAGAGAATCAGCTGAATGGACTGATTGTTGATTTGTTCCGTCGGTACATTGTCCAGCGCATCGATGCCGGCTGCTTGTTGCTGCTGGCGGTAACTGTTTAAACGACTATTGACCGATGCCATGGAGAGCATCAGGCCAGCTTCCACCGTTTCAACCGGCAGATCGGAAGGTGTGCGGTACTGGTTGATAAACTCCGCCAGATCCAGCGCAGGCCAGAACGGCTGATTGATAATCAGCTTGCTTTCTACTGTGTTCTGTTTGCCCGACCATCCGCTCATGGACCTGTTCCTGTTGTTGCTACTGCGTGTTAGTTCCCGGGCTAACCCACTGAGGCTTGGCGGTTACTTGCGTAACTGTTCGCACCGTCAGCCGCCCGGGTGGGTGGGGTGAGGAGTTGGTCAACCCTCGGTTTGTCCTTTCAGTGCACTTTTGCACTTGTTCAACGCTGTTTTTACTTTTGCGCCTCGCTCCTTCGCGGCTTCCAGACAGGTGACGGCGTCTTCAAAACGGCCTTCTGACTGGGCTATCAATCCAGCTAATCGGAAGTACTTCGCCGTGAGCTCATCAGGGCGCTCGTTTCTGTCGTCAACGGTTCGCTTAAATTCGTTACTGAAATACGGGTTCGGACTGTGTCCTTCCTCCCAAACGCGCTCTGACCATGCCAGCACTTCGTCCGCAATATAAATGGAGAGGTTCCTGCGGAATCGTTCAGGTAGTGGGATATTGTGCTTCAGGCAGTATTCACCCAGCTTGGTGGCTTCGCTGATTTCGCCGATGTCGAACAGCCAGACCAGAAACTGACTTAAAATCGGGCTGGTCTTGCTGCCGTTCATGGTGGCTTCAACAAACGAGCGGTATTTAGGCACCAGTTGCTCACGCTTCAACTGAATCTTGTGGGCAACACTGCGAATGTCTTTCAGACCTTTCAGGTCTTCTTCCATGGCAGCGTGCATCAGAGCATTATTTTGATTTTCACGAATAACGCAGCCAACCGGCTTTTGTGGCGTTTTTGGTTTGTCAGGGATAGCGGGTTGCGCCTTCCCTTTCATTCGTGTCTGGTACTGTTTCATGACTGACTGCATGGTCTCACCCCTTGCTCTAATTGGTCTTTTTAAAGAACTCTCCGACATCCGTATCAGAAAGCCCTTTAAAAAGGAGGGTGGTAAACCACCCCCAAGCGGCTGCGAAGGTATCTCGGCGAATTACACCCAGGTATCACCGTCTTTCAGCTTGACGTTCTTGAACTCCAGCGCGACAAACGCTTCTGGTGTTTCCACCACATAGGCTTCGTTGCGGGAGTTGTAATCCATCCAGCGGTTGTACTCGGTCTCTTCCTTGATGTTGCGGCGGTGGCTGCCTGTCTGATGGTAGATAGACAGATTCTTCAGGGAAGTGATCACCAGACCACGCTCTGGGAAGTTGCTTGGGCTGTCAGCGGTCAGGCTGCCAAACTCACGCAGGGCGGCAATAGCTTGCGCCTTTTCGGATGGAGTCAGGGAGTTGTCGGAGTAGATGCGAGACTTCTGCTGCATCAACAGATCGTCACCCACCAGTACCGTTAAATCCTTGCGCAGGAACTTTGGAATGGCTGCCATCAGATCAACCACAACGGCGTCCAGATTCTCAAAATCACCACCGGCACCGATGCGAATTTCGCCACTGCTTTCGACGACTTCAGACAGCACGTTTTCTGGCTTGTTGTCGCGCATATACTGCAGCCAGCCTTTGTTCACATCTTCCAGCATGGTGTTTTCGGATGGATCAGAGTTTTCAGCGACAGACTCACCGTACCAACCGATGATTTCACGGTCGTTGGCAATCTGTTCTGCAGCGTACTGACGAATGCGCTTATTCAGGTCGCCCAGGTGCGCCCATGCGTCCAGCTGGTCGTAAGTCATTTCAAGGTCGGTATCAACCTTTTCCATTTTGTAGCCATAGACCGCCAGATCCATGGAGCGCTTTGGCTGACGACGAATGTCGCGGGTTGTCTTGGTGCGGCCAGACGCAGGGCCGGTAATGCCGGTTTTTACGTTCTGACCTTCTTTATGCTCAACACCAATGACGTTGATTTTTGGCAGGAAGGTGGATTGCTCCACAATCATATCCTGCAAGCCCTGAACGGCAGTGGGTACCACACTGAACGATACAGATGTATCTTCAATGTCGTTCACTTCCCGCAGGTCGCCCAGATAGACGTTAAACTGTTTGCGTGTGTCCTTGTTCATGCTCTCTCCTTAGAATCCGAGCTTGTCTGAGTTACCGGAAGGCCCGGTGTTTTCCACTTCCGTGGGCGGCACTTCCTGTGACAGCTTTTCGGTCAGGGCGGTAAACTGGGTTTTGATGTCTGCCAGTTCTGTTTGCAGTGCTGCGAATTGCTCAGCGGAAACGGTTTCCGGCGCTGGCGCTTCTTCAGCTGCAGGCGCTTCCGGTTCGGCTGCCGGTGCTTCAGCTGGCTTCAGCTGCTCGGCCAGTGCGGAAAAGCCTTTGGTGATGGAGTCTTGCAGGGCTTTCAGTTCTTCAGGTTTCATAGGCTCATCCTCATCTTCAGAGTCCACTTCAGTTGGAGCGCTGAAGACCAGCGCCTTGATTTTTTCCAGTAAACTTTGTTCGTCCGGTACAGAGTTAAATGCCGACAGCTCAACACCCGGCATGATCTGCTCACCTGGTTGCGCTCTGAATTCAAGTTGTTGGGTGCCAATGGAAGCGGGGGTGTCAGTGACACCGATCTGGATCACATAGCAGCGGCCAGTGCCTTGAAAATCAGGGTGAAGTTTGATGGAGGTGAAGAGTTTTTGACCCTGCTTATTCATGTAGCGCAGGTTGTCGGATGGGCAGAGTTTCGCGTATAGGCTGACTACTTCATCGGCTTCTTCCGCTTTCAACGCTTCAATGGTGCCGTAGTTGCCAGCATATTCTGGTGGGTAGTGTTCAAGGGTAATGACTGCGGTGTATTTTTCTTTTGAATACTGTTCAGCAGCATCACGCAACCAGGCCGCTTCAATAACTCGGCCGTCGATGGTTTTCCCGCTTTCTGCCACTTTGACCCAATCGGTTACCAGCTTTGCCATTTACATTGTCCTGGTTCGCTTTGGTTAATTAAAAATTCAATGATTGATAATCGAATCTTAATTAGCGCGAGTCAGAACAACCATTCAATTAAATCGGATTTAGAGGGTATTAGAAGCGAATAAAACGAGTAATAGATCAATGGGTTTTATTATTCGGGTATGTCGTCTATCAGTAGCAAGCCCAGTGCGGGTAAAAAACAGTATCCGGAAGAAATAAAAGTAGCAGCCCGTTCGCTCTATCTCCGGAAATACACCATTCCCGAAATCGAATTAGAATTATCGGTACCCAAACGCACGCTCTATTACTGGCAGGAAGCAGGAGACTGGGAAGCGTTCCTGCGTCATGAATCGGTTGAAGAAGCGATCAAGCGCCGTATTACGTTGTTGGCTGAGAAAGACGACAAATCTGAAAAACACCTTAACGAAATGGACCGGCTAATTAAACAGTTAAATACCCTCGGTCGTTATCGCCAAACGGAAATCAGTAACACTAAATTAAGAGCAGAGCCGTCTGATTCCGACATGATGCAGAATGTCAGAAAGAAAATGGCAGGCGCTCCGGCAGTGGTGCGCAGTAAAAACCGTAAGAACAAAATTAAAAACGATTTGTCATTTCTGACGGAAAAAGACTTTGAGCAGAAATGGTTTAAGCGCTGGTACAAAGGTCAGCGGGATCTTTACGAGAACCAGCATCACCGCAATCGGTTCTGCCTGAAATCACGACAGATCGGTTTTACCTGGTACTTTTCACAAGAAGCATTAATCAGGGCAGTGCTGAAAGGGGAAGATCAGATTTTCCTTTCTGCAACAAGACGCCAGGCGGAAGTGTTCAGAAAGTACATCAGGAAACTGGTGGCAGAAGACTTTGATATTGAGCTCTCTGGCAATCCCATTTTATTGAATACCGCTAACGGTAAGTGCGGCCTGCACTTTCTCAGCAATAACTCCATGTCTGCCCAGTCTGAAAGCGGGCATGTTTATATTGATGAAGCTTTCTGGATACGGGGATTTGATGAGCTCTATAACGTGGCAACCGCCATGGCGACACATAAGCATTTGACCAGAACTATTTTTTCTACACCTTCGGTGGTCAACCATGAAGCCTATCCGCTCTGGTCGGGAGAGGTTTACAACAAACGATTTACCCGTAAGCGGGTAGAGTTTCCCGGATTTAAAGAACTGCAAAGCGGCGTGCTTTGCCCTGATAATTTCTGGCGCAAAATCATCACCCTTGATGATGCAGTAGAAGGCGGCTTTGACCGGATTGATAAAAAGCAGTTGCAGCAGGAATACAGCCCTGAACGATTCAAGCAGCTGTTTATGTGTGACTTTGTGGACGACACGCTCGGCGTGTTCCGACTGAATACCCTGCAGGAAGGCGCGGTTGATCCGGATAACTGGCAGGACTTCGACCCGAAAGCCCAGCGGCCTTTTGGCAATATGCCGGTATGGGGTGGCTACGATCCCAGCCGTCACCGTGACGATGCCAGCTTTGTCATAGTTGCCCCGCCATTAACGCCCGGGGGGAAATTCCGTTCCCTGCAGAAGTTCCACTGGAAAGATAAAAATTTTACATGGCAAGCAGAACAGATCAAGCAATTAACAGAGCGCTTCAACTTCCAGCACATCGGCGTTGACACCACCGGCCCCGGCTTGGGTGTGTTCGATATGGTTAAAAACTTCTTCCCTCTTGCTCAGTCGATTCACTACTCGGTGAACAGCAAGAACCTACTGGTGCAAAAAGCCAAGTCGGTCTGGGAAGAAGGCCGTATGGAATACCCTGCAGAATGGACTGACTTTGCCCATGCCTTCCTGACCATACGACAGACCAGCACAAATAGTGGCGGCATGACTTACAGCGCAGGGCGAACCATGAGCACCGGCCATGCCGATGTTGCCTGGGCAACCATGCACGCACTGATTCACGAACCATTAGACACCGGCAGGCAGAACTGCAGTCGGGTCGCTTTCGGCTAAGGAGAAACCATGAGCAGGAAAAACCGCCGGAAGGCTGGGAAAAAGGCGAGCGCCTTTAATGCCAATAAAAACATTAAAAATGAGATTAACGATTCCGGAAGCGATGCGTCTAATGCTCCGTCAGGATCAATGACGTTTAGTTTTTTCGGTCAGCCTGAAAGTGTTTTAAAGGGTGCGGTCAGTGACGCCATGGGCTCTCACCTCGACCCCGATGAAGGTTTTTACCATCCACCAACGCCACTGGCAGGACTGGCACGACTGTTACGGGCTAATGCTTTTCATGGTCCGATACTTGAATTCAAAACCAATATGGTGATGCGCGGGTTTGTGCCGTCGCCCATGGTTAGCCGCAGAGTAATGCACGCAGTGGCGACAGACTTTAACGTGTTTCTGAATGGGTACTTCCAGCTGGTCAGGGATTATTCCGGTGATGTAGTTCGGACTATCCACCTGCCTGCTATCAATATGCGCAGGCTGGAAAAGCCTGATCAATATGGCTGGCTGGACAGCGAAGGTACGCTAAAGCCATTCCGAAAGGGCGAAGTGTTGCACATCAAAAACTACGATGTAGTGCAAAACATCTACGGCACGCCTTGGTATCTGGGCGCCATTCAATCCATGCTGCTCAATGAAGATGCCACCATGTTCCGGCGTAAGTATTACCTGAATGGTGCGCACATGGGCTACATCTTCTATTCCAGCTCGGCAGGCCTGGGTGAAGATGATCAGGAAGCTATTAAAGAAGCCATTCAGAGCAGCAAAGGCATAGGCAACTTCCGCAATATGTTTTTACATCTGCCAGGGGGCAGGGAGAAAGATATTCAGATTTTGCCCGTGGGCGATTTCAGCACAAAGGATGAGCTGGAAAAAATCAAAAACATTTCAAGGGACGACATCATCGCCGCGCACCGGATACCGGCAGCCATGGCTAGTATATTGCCCAGTGGTAACTCTAACTTCGGGGACATCACCAAGGTTGATGCGGTGTATGAAAAGAATGAGGTGCTGCCCATTCGTGAGCAGTTGCTTGATATTAACGATTGGTTGCCCGAAATAGGCAAGGTGTCCTTTGAAACGCAAGAACCTCCCGTATAAGATACAATGTAACGTATACGATAATAACTCAGGTGCAGATATGAGTGTCAGGGTTCGCTGCAATCGCTGTAATGAGATTGCCACTATTCAGGATTCGGTAGAAGACAGCGCCGAATTCAAAACGCTGTATTGCACTTGCAACAATCACGAATGCGGTCACGCTTTTGTGACCCATCTGACCTTTTCTCACACGCTCTCCCCGTCGGCGCTGGACTTCACGACGGAGATGATGGGCAAGCTAAGGCAGATGAACCGGCAGCAGCAGCGGGAATTGTTTGCATCGTTGACATAAAAAAGCCCCGGAAGGGGCTTTTTGTTGGGACGGTTGTTAATGTGGAAAGACCAACTGGTTGGTCTAACATGGGTTATGCCCCACTTGATCGGGCTTCTTTATAAACTGCACAGACCCAAACCATGTATGATGCGAACCCGATAAAACCGCAGATAAATATCGGAT
>NZ_LUTV01000011.1:0-1118 GCF_001646945.1 Endozoicomonas ascidiicola | reverse complement strand
CTGTAGATGATAGAGTCCATATTTTAACCTCCTGCAAAACGCAACATAACAACTGCATCGTCGGGATGCCTACGGCACCCGTCATGCAAGGGTTAGCTGTCTTTCGGTAATCTTGGTGTAGGCATCCAGAAGGCGATCTGAGTAGTCGTAAACTCTCTTTGCAAATGGTCAAATGATTTTGATTCTTCAACCCATCGAGCAAAGTTTTTATCGTCTTCAGCAGAAAATCTAACATCCGTGACTCGAACGCCGTTATGATCAAATATGTCTACCACCTGATCATCTTCGGGCATTTGTTTATTTACACAAACCCAATCTGAAAATTCCTTATCTTCAAGAACGTCACTATTAGCAATAACAGCCATTCTCGCGGTTTCTCTCGCAAACTCTTCTGGAGTGAAAAGCTCAATATCTCGAACCACTCTATTCATCCGTTTTTTAAAATAATCAGTATCTAGGCCGCTGATGTTTTTCATTTCTTAGTCCTGTGTTTATCGCCAGCTAACAAGCCGCTCGAATTCGTTCGCTTTGCTCACCCGACCCTTCGGGCGGTTCAGCTCTGGGTTAAGCACACTTAATCAAGTGCGGGTTTTCGTAGATATTTCCGACAATAGACTCGATACCTTCAATCACTTCTTGATAGTCGTAAGCCTCTTTTTTGTTATCGAATATCCAACCAGCATGACATTCATCCCATTTGACTTTGCAGTTACCAGCACCGGCAACATAGACAATATCGCCTTCGTAAATCTCAACACCGTTCTTATCTTTCATTCCGGTGAATTGCATTAAGTCAAGCTGTAACAAGTTGCCTTCTTTATCGAAACCATCACAGCGAACTGTGCCGGTGTAATCGCTTCGCTGTAAAATTGGGGTTGTGGTCATCCCTTTTATTGGGTGCCATGCTCTGAATTTTATTTCTCTGCTCATCATTCCAATCCTTCTATTCATTTCCCGTCGTGCGCTTAACAATAAAATCGTGTTCGTGCTTCGCACCGGATGCCTCCGGCACCGCACATTTTGGGGTTATACGGCTTCCGGTGGTTCTGGTAGTAGCATCCAGTGAGTAACACCGAACAAGTTACTTTCCTGACAAGTGTTCCAAACGTCCCATATTT
>NZ_LUTV01000002.1:847263-849800 GCF_001646945.1 Endozoicomonas ascidiicola | reverse complement strand
TAGTGATGATAGCTGGATCAGTTATGTTGGAAACCGATTTCATGATGATCGTACAGGTGGAAACTATGAGGAAACAGTAGTTCAAAATTCCTGAGCCGGCTCGTAATGGATTAACTGATTGATCGGTTAGTCAGTTTATATGATTTCAAATGATCAACTACTTATTGCGGCCCATCTCCGGTTTTTACTTTCAAGTCCGACAGCCTCCTAGTGCAGCCAAGCGTTATAAGACATACATCCCCGTTCATCCTGAGCGGAGTCGAAGGATCAAAGCACCACACTTCGACTCCGCTCAGTGTGAACGGTATGGGTATTAATCGGGATAGGACGAAGTCTCACAACTTCGCTCCTCCCACAACACCGGCCATACGGATCACGTAGCACGGCGTTTCAAATCACTCTGTATTCATCTTACTGCCAGTTCAGGCAGTCCAAGGTTCCTGAAATATCTGTTTGGCAATGCTTTGGTTAAAGCTGGACTTCCACTCAATCGCCATACTCCATGTGCTGATTTAGCAGTATTCCATGCAAGGAATCGATCCACACCCAAGCGCCTCAGCATTCGGTAGCCTTTACCTCCCCATTGCTTCAAAAGATAACACCGCAATCGTCGTCGAATCCATTTGTCCAAATCTCGCAGAGGACTCAGTATTTCGGCAATATTGAAATACGCTTTCCAACCAAGCAGGGATTTTCTCAGCTCTGCGATTATCCGGGTGATCGAATGGCCTCTCGTTCGACGGCTCAGTTGTTTAACGGTAGCTTTCAGTTTCGCCAGTGCTTTATCACTGACCTTCACTTTCAACCCCCGTCGACTGAACGTAAACCCAAGGAAGTTGCACTCCCAAGGTCGGCCTACTCCACTCTTTTGGGTATTCACTGTGAGTCGCAGTGATTCTCCAATAAAGCGTTTCAGGCTTTTCATTACACGTTCTCCCGCTCTCTGACTTTTCACAAACACCACAAAGTCATCAGCATAGCGAGCGAATGTGAGATTCCGCTTTTCCAGTTCCCAGTCCAGATTATTTAACACAATATTTGAAAGAATAGGCGACAGAGGGCCACCTTGTGGTACACCTTTCGTACTGGCCTGTTTTATTCCATTGATACAGACACCGGCTTTCAGATAACGATTAATTAATCTCAGTAGCGATACGTCTTCCTGTTGTGCCTTGAGTCGGGACATCAACAGATCATGATTGACGTTATCAAAGAACGCTTCGAGATCACAATCTACAACCCAATCGTAACCATTCTTAAGAGCAATGGCACTGACTTAAGCTTCCAACCATTGGCAGCTAAGGACTCGCCCGGAAAGAAAATCGACTATAAAAAGTCAAACCAATAAACTTTCTTCCGAGCGAGCCATGAACAAGTGTAGCCAAGAGTTTCTCTCCCTGACCGATGATTGCCTTCGCCAATTTGCGCAAACAGAAAGTGATGAGCTTTCCTCGATTATCACTTCTGATGACTTAAACTCTTTCCAGAACAGCTATACCAAGTGCAGAGTTCGGGATTTTCCTCCCGTTAAAACGTTAACTTTATTCATGAGGCAGGTGGCAAGTGATACAAAATCCTGCCGCCACGCCCTGATTGATGAAGCAAGAGATCAGGTCGCTAAAGGCAACAGGGTGCCTTCTACTCACACTGATGCTTATTGCAAAGCACGACAGCGTCTGACGGAAGAATCCATTAATGCATTACTGCGTACATCGGGGAGAACCCTTGATAGCGCCTCGCCTGATTCATGGTTATGGAATCAGCGTCGTGTACTACTTACTGATGGCTCAACGCTGCTAATGCCTGACACAGAGCAGAATCAAAAAAAATATCCGCAATCAAGCTCCCAAAAAAAGGGCTTGGATTTCCCGTTCTCAGAATCCTTGTTCTGATATGTCTTGGCAGTGGTGCGCTACTGGATTTTGCTGTTTCGCCTTACGAAGGGAAAGAAACCGGCGAGCAAGCCCTGCTCAGAAAATTGCTCTCTCATTTGCAAGAGGGTGATGTCCTGCTAGGTGATGCGAACTTTGAAAATTACTTTCTTCTGGCTCTCTTGTTGCAGGCTCGGTCTGACGTAGTGTTCGAGAAAAACGGCTCTCGCCTTATTGATTTTCGCAAGTGTGATAAAAAGCTGGGCAGCAAAGATGGTTTATTTAAACTGACACGGCCAGTTCGCCCCAGCTGGATGAGTAGTGAACTTTATGAGCAGATGCCCGAAGAGCTTGTTATTCGTGCAGTCAAAAACAAACGACGCACGATTATTACCACCTTATTGGACGTTGAAAAATACCCCCGAACAGAAATTATCGCACTGTATCTGAAGCGCTGGCATGTTGAGACAGATATAAATGTCATCAAAACAATCATGAAAATGGATATGCTGCGCTGCAAAAGCCCGGCCATGGTGAGAAAAGAAATATCCATCAACTTTCTGGTATACGCGATGTTCGACTTTTAAACTGACCTGAAAAAGGCATGACTGACCTACTTTTCTGCTATTAAAAACAGTGGATACAAAGGAGGAAACCAGCCATGCC
>NZ_LUTV01000002.1:835812-842713 GCF_001646945.1 Endozoicomonas ascidiicola | reverse complement strand
GAACAGTGGCAGGAAAAAAGTCAGGGATGTCTCGGTCAATGGGTCTGAAAGTCCATTTGTTCATTGGCTGGCTGTCTTTTACGATCTTGCGGGTATTATACTCAAAAGTTGTTCTAAGTCCGACAGGCTCCTAGTTAAGTGCCATGCTCGGCACACACGCTTCCTTGCACTAGCCTTCCAAGGGATGAATTCGTTCCCATTCAACTCAGAGTAGAAGGCAGTCAAGTTAGCTTGGTGTCTGATGGAGAAGTTCGAATCTCCCACGACTTTGGTGAACCGTTGAATGATGGACGTATCGGTGTCATGAATAATGGAACTGATACCTCATTCAAACTGGACATGGCACCCAGCAACTGGGCACCCTCCGTTGAAAACTACGACCTGGAAATGAATCAAACCGAAGGTGAGTATGTAACCACCAATGTTCTCGCCGATGCTGTAGACCCACAGAACGAAACCCTCACCATTGAAAGCTTTACCCAACCCGAAAACGGCACTGTAGAAAACAATGGCGATGGCACCTTCACCTATACGCCCAATGATGAATACAGTGGCGTTGATTCTTTTAACTACACAATAAGTGATGGCACGAATGCATCTACCGGTACCATAAGAATGAACGTGATCGCCAATGATGTGTTGGAGATCGATGAAGGTGGTAGTTTCCAGATGGATATTTCTTCTGAACTGGTGGATACCGATGGTTCAGAAACGCTTTCCGTATTTATTGATGGTAATCCAGTAGGCTCTGTTGTTTCTGATGGAAGCAATTCRTTCACCGTAACAGAAGAAAACACYTCAGCAGAAATCACCGAYTGGGATTTAACCCAGATTCAGATCAGCCTTCCCGATAATTATGTTGACTGGTTCCGCCCAACTGTAAGAGCTCGGGCGGAGGAAGAAAATGGTGAGTTCAGTGAATCCACTAACTATATACGGGTTGGGGTTCGCAATGTTAATGATGCACCGGAAACAGAAGACCGGGCAGAAACGATTTCAGAGCACCGTATTCATCAATTTGAAACCAGCGATTTTGAATTTAATGACGCTGACTCTGGTGCTAACTTTGTACGCTTAGAAATAAAATCACTCCCCGACGGTGGTGAGCTCAAGCTCAATGATGATCTGGTAGAGATCGGCCAGCGAATTTCATCCGATGATATAGATAACCTGACGTATACATCAGCCAGAATCGATGACGATACTCAAGTTACTTTCGACTTTACCGTCAGCGATGGTGCACTGGAAAGTGAAACCAAAACTTATACATTAAATATTACTAGTGACGTTGACGAAGCACCCATAGTAGCTGAAGCCACGGATGTGGAAGGCGCAATAACAGAATTAGGTGAAGGTGCATCTGGAGAGAGCACATCCACACTAACGGAAAATGGCAGCTTTACCATCACCGCAGATGATTATCGAAATACCCAATCAGTTGAATTTACTGCCACTGCGACAGACTATCTTGGTAGCTTCAGTGTTAATGTTGGTGATGACACAGCAGGTGATGGCAGTGGTCGAATTGACTGGAACTTTGAGATCGATGATGGCGATCTTGGTTATCTGGCGGAAGGGCAAACCCTGAATCAGACCTATACCGTCACCGTCAGCGATGGTCAGGGCGGAGCCGTGGATCAGGAGGTGGTGATTACCTTGACGGGCACCAACGATGCCCCAACCATCAGTGCCGCAACGGACGTCTCTGCCACGGTGACAGAAATAGCTGAAGATGCAGACGGTGAAAACATCACCGTTCATGAAGAAACAGGCCGTTTTACCATCGCCGACATGGATGACAGTGATAATCACACGGTCAGCGTAAGCGCCAACGGCGACAACTATCGGGGCGAACTGGTATCCACTCTGAACAATGACACCGGCGAAGTGGAATGGAGCTTTAAAATAGACGACGGATATCTTGAGGACTTGACGACAGAGGACGAATTAGATCAGACCTATACCATCACGGTGGATGACGGTAATGGCGCAACCGTCAGCCAAGACGTCACAATCACGCTAACAGGCAGCGATGCACCCCGGGAGAACAGTTGGTCCTGGAACTTTTCATCAGGAACATCTGGTCTAACAGTGGATGGCGGAAGCGTTGGATCTGATTTTGGCGAAACAGCTCTGCAGTTTTACGACGCTCATCACCTCACGACTCATACCGAAGGCTTTGAGAGTGCAACAACAGGCTCGTTTGCCAATCAAACTATCGGGGATTACATATGGAGTGCAGAACGCGATCAAGCACCAGCAACATTAAGTGTAACAAGTAATCGTCCAAACACTGGTAGCGCGTCACTCCATACTGACAATCTCTTCAATTATTTAAAACTTGAGCACAAAGACGGCAATGAATTTAAGCTGGATAGCGCCTACGTCAAGAGTTACAACGGCGCAGGGTCAGGAACGATCAAAGGTTATAACGATGGCGTGTTGCAATATACGCTTAATGTCAACCTTGATGGTACTTTTGATTATGTAAACGGTAATGGAGCCTGGGTTGATTTAGTTGTGTTTGATGAAGTCATCGAAACAAGTAATAGCTGGTTTGTAATCGATGATATTACGTTAACAACAAGAGGCTCGGAGCCTTCATCCAATAGCAGCCTTGACCCACGAAGTGTCACAACATCGACCGTTGATGCGTCAAATAGTGGAACATTATCGTTTAATTTCCGTTATGGTCACGCAAGCAATGGCAGTGATGCAGTAGAAAGTAATGAATACATTCAACTGCAATACTCGACCGATGGTGGCAGCACCTGGACCACCCACCAGAATTACAACAATTCCAGTTATTTTAATGGTGAATGGCACACCATTAATGAAGACCTGAGTGGCAACCTGCAACAGGACAATATCCAGTTCCGCATCCAACAGGTAACGAACTCCGGTGAAGGTTACGACGACTGGGCCATCGATGACCTGAGCATCACGACCACACTGAAACCCACCTCACTAAATGATAATGATGAGATTGCTGGCAACGATACCACCGAATATCTGATCATCAACCACGATGATGTGACAGCCACTGGCGGTGGTGGCGCAGATACCTTTGATTTCAACACCAACGGTTCTGAATCTGATGTCGCCACGCTGACCATCACCGATTTCAATATCAGCGAAAACGATACCCTGGAGCTAAACGATATTCTGGTAGACTCATCCAACAGCCTGACGGATTACGTTGATCTTCGAACCAGCGGGTCAAACACTATTATGGATATCCGCGCAGAGGTCGGGGGAGGGGTGATCAAACGGGTTGTCTTTGAAAACGTCAACTTGTTCACCTATGGCAGTACCGACGATCAAGTACTCAACTATTTGGTCAATAATAACCACCTCGAGTTCAGTACACTGGCCCCCCCTGTCACCATTGACCTCGATGGCGACGGCATTGAAATTATCACTTTGGATGAATCAGAAACTACCTTTGATGTAGACGGTGACGGCAACAGAGAAAACATCGCCTGGGTTGGGGCTGACGACGGTTTCATCATCACCGATCTGGACGGCGATGGTATTTTATCTTCCAGAGAAGAATTATTCATTGCCGAACAAACCACAGAAAACGACACCGATCTGGAAGCTCTGGCTACTCTATACGACAGTAACAAAGACGGCGTTCTGAATGCGCTGGATGACAAGTTCGACGATATTCTGATTTTCCAGGATAAAAACCAGGATGGTGTCGCCGACGAGGGCGAAATTATCACTCTTGCCGAAGCGGGAATTACAGAGATTTCAGTCGTATCAGACAAGCAACAAAAAATACTGGATGATGGCTCAATAATCCATGGCCAAACCACTTATACCAAAGCCGATGGCTCTGAGGGCATTATTGGTGATGTTGAATTAGCTTATGAAGACTCACCACAGGAAGCCACATCAAACTCACCGGAGTTGTTAATATCCCACGCTACAGATAATGAATTGGTTCTTATGTTTTCTGAAACTCTGCATGGTTCAGTGGAAAATGCTGAGTTCACTATCACGATCGATGGTGTCAGCAGAATCGTTTCCAGTGCTGTAATTAACAATAGTGAAGTCGCCATCACCTTTGATGGTCCAGCCATCGAAGATGATCAACAACTGACGTTTGACTACACCGGCAACGCTCTACTCGGCGTGAATGACATCCCGGTGGAAACCATCAGTGAACAGCTTGCCGGATTCAGCCACAGCACCACTAAAAGCCTTGATACCTTGATTGGTGATGCAGATGAAAACACGTTCCATATTGATCATGACGGCGCAACCGTAACCGGTGGCGAAGGTAGAGATGTATTCTTCTTTGATGTGAGCGGTATGGCAGGGGATCCTTCCGACCTTACCATCACAGACTTCAACCAAGAAGCCGGCGATGTGCTGAAAGTGGATGATATTCTGACCAGCTCAGCTGACAGCCTTAGTGAGTTATTCAGTTTTTCCACTACTGGTGCGGATACGATTATGGAAATCCGCCAAGAGGCAGGTGGTGATGTTACCAAACGGGTAACCTTTAAAGACGTTGATCTCACCGGTGGAGGGTTACCTGATGCAGACGTGATTAACAATCTTCTGGATAATGGCAACCTTCAAGCAGACCTTTAGTTATCATCGGATAAAAGCTCTTATCTGAGGTGCCGATAAGCTCTTTCATCAATAGAGCCTATTCGGATTAAACACCTCAGCCATGTCAGATGAAAATCAAGAAAATCCTTGGCCCGGATTCGTGGACATCATGTCCTCGGCGTTGCTTGTGTTTGTCTTTCTTGTTCTGGTGCAGCTGTTGGTCATTGCAGGCATCAGCTTGAAAGTTAGTCAACAAGCAGTAGAGCAGGCATCAAAGAGTAATACAACCCAGAGCACTGATGTGGTTTCCAAGCGCCGGGAAAACGCACAATCTACGGAGTTGGTGCTCACAGATACGAGCATCAAGATTATCTATACACAGCTTGAAACGTTACTTTCTGAGCAGAATAAGGGTCAGTTCAATCAGTGGGTGAAAAAACATAAAGGTGAAATTCTCACCAACCCTATTGTTATTACCAGCTTCCTGAGCATGAAGGATCTCTCTCTCACAACTTCTTCTTTTGTCTCCTACAACCGTCTTATGGACCTTCGGGACAGGCTGATCAAAAATGGACTTCCAGCAAAAAATATTACCGTACGTATCAGCAATAATCAGGAAATTAACAACTACGCAATTATTCAGGTCAGCGAATGATCGTCGTCTGATACGCAAGCTGTTTTCACGCTACAGCCTTGGAGCACTGATATTCCTGGCATTTCTGGTTTTCTTAATCTGGGCCTCTGTCACCTCTATTGATATTTTTGTCCATGGGACAGGGAAGGTCACAGCAGATAGCAATAATAAAATCATTGAACACCTTGAGGGAGGCATTCTTTCTGAGCTCAACGTTTCAGAAGGGCAGAAAGTAACTAAAGGAATGCTGCTTTTCATTGTGGAAAATCCAAAATTAATGGAAGTCACTGAAGTTTTGCAGGAAGAATTATCAGAAAAATACGCCCGAATAAAACGACTACTGGCAGAAAAGCAAGGAAATACCTTTACTCTGGAATCAGTGGTCGATGAAACACCAGAATTAAAAGATTACCTATATAACGAGTGGCAACTATATCAGAACCGCCAACAAGCTCTGGCAGACCAGAGAGCCATCATCGAACAAAAAATCATTCAGAAACAAACTGAGTTTGAAGAGCTTGAGCAAACCACTCGGGATCTTGGCAAAGAGTTGGTCGTTGCCAAAGAGCAAAGAGATATGCTGGAAAGTTTGATGACAGATCGGGCAGGCTCAAAATCAAACCTGTTGGAACGGCGTATGGATGTGTTGCGAATGGAAACACGCATTAATCAATCCAGTCATAAACTAACGGCAATCAGCGCGGAGCTAAAACAGCTAGAGTTGCAGAAAAATCAATTGCAAACTGACTTCAAAGAAAAAGTTCAGGACGAATTCAACCGAGAGATGGCAAAAATTGCCTTGCTCGAAGCTCAGGTTAACGCCTCAAGGCAACGTGAAAGCCGTAGCGAAATCCGAGCTCCTGTCAGCGGCACATTGCACAGATTAATTACCGGTACCGTAGGTGAAGTGGTTTCACCAGGAACAACCATGGCTGAAATCGTTCCTGAAAATGAGCCATTAATGATTGAAGCCAGAATATTGCCCAAGGATCGTGCTCGTATCTGGCCAGGTCAAAAAGCCAATATTCGTGTTTCCGCTTACGATTACAGCAGCTACGGTGGGCTCTTGGGGACCGTTATGGATATCAGTGCAGATACCTTTCAAAGTGAGAACCCGCCTGGGGATTATTATCAGGTATCCATTGCAACGGATGAGTATGGTTTTGGGGCTGACAAACCATTACTGCAAGGAATGACGGTAGACGCCTACATTGTATCTGGTAAACAAAGCGTGCTGGCTTATTTGCTACCAGATGCATTTTCTAAACAAACATTGGATTTGAAATGGTCTGAGTCCGCCACAGACTAACTTTAAAGGTGTAGCAATTATCAGATAGCTAAAACTTAGCATCAACTGACCCCTTCCAAAATCAGCTCACTGACCAATCTTCTGAGTCTAAACGAACTTACCCTTGAGTTCGTTCAATAATCATATTGACGAACAGGCATAAGATCACGATTAGCAACAATAACTAGGCATTGTTCTTTGGGGGGTTAAGACTCAACAACCACCGGCTAAAGCCGGTGGGTTAGATTTACGGACTGAAAGTCCGGATACGCGTCCAAGACGCGTTAGTATTCAGTCCTGAAGCTATCATCTACTTTGGGCTCAAAATGATGATCCAGATACTCCTTGATCATCTCTTCAGTCACCTTTCCCGATGTGACACAAAAATAGCCTCTTGCCCAAAAATGCCTTCC
>NZ_LUTV01000002.1:825173-830497 GCF_001646945.1 Endozoicomonas ascidiicola | reverse complement strand
GGGCTTTCACATCCAACTTAAGTAGCCGCCTACGCACGCTTTACGCCCAGTAATTCCGATTAACGCTCGCACCCTCCGTATTACCGCGGCTGCTGGCACGGAGTTAGCCGGTGCTTCTTCTGCGAGTAACGTCACAGAYYAAAGGTATTAACTTTAAYCCTTTCCTCCTCGCTGAAAGTGCTTTACAACCCTAAGGCCTTCTTCACACACGCGGCATGGCTGCATCAGGCTTTCGCCCATTGTGCAATATTCCCCACTGCTGCCTCCCGTAGGAGTCTGGGCCGTGTCTCAGTCCCAGTGTGGCTGATCATCCTCTCAGACCAGCTACGGATCGTCGCCTTGGTAGGCCTTTACCCCACCAACAARCTAATCCGACGCAGGCTCATCTGATAGCGAAAGGTCGGCAAGCCGATCCCCTCCTTTCCCCCTTAGGGCGTATGCGGTATTAATCCGGATTTCTCCGGGCTATCCCCCACTACCAGGCAGATTCCTACGTGTTACGCACCCGTCCGCCGCTCGTCAGCAGAAAGCAAGCTTTCCCTGTTACCGCTCGACTTGCATGTGTTAGGCCTGCCGCCAGCGTTCAATCTGAGCCATGATCAAACTCTTCAGTTTAAATCGTTTTGCTGAACACCTTTCCGAAGAAACTCTTCAGAAGAGATGTCAACCGCTCAACATTCTCATGAACGTCACATTTTATTTAACTGTCTGTGAAGACAGCTGAATTAACGAGTGTTCACTTGATTGATCAAGCATTCAAAGTTTTTGAAAGAGACTCTTTATACAGGTACAAATTATACAAGTACAAAGAGAAGCTTTCTTAACCGATGCAATCGCACAAGCGCCCACACGAATTGTCTGATATCTTGTTAAAGAACCTGATTAGTGCGTGCCGAAGCGCGTCTTATCTAATCTCCAACCGGCGATGGTGCCGATCAGCGAGGCCGCTATCATACCGAAGCGGCTTTCGTTGTCAAGCGACTTGTTTTTCCGAAGAAGTAAGAAGCTTTTCAACTCACTGACGTTGTCGTTCAGACCGTGTCAGCGGAGGCGCATATTACCGCGCTGGGTGATTTTGTCAACCGGTCATTCAACCTTGTTTYTCAAAACCCTCTTCTCGTTCAGCACTGCTGTCCGGAAGAGCTGCGTATACTATATAACCACACCGCTGTTAGCCAGATGGATTAATACCTATTCTTAGTTTTCTTTTCCCAGTATTGCTAATAGGCAATCGTCGTCTACCTTCCCGCCTTATATATACATGACCGCAAGCCAGGCAAATAGCATCAACCCAATGTTAGCGTGAAACATCGTTGGCAGAATGGTGTCTTTGACCAGATCGTGCTGACCATCAGCATTCAATCCGCTGGTAACACCAAGCGTCAAAGTTGATGCCGGTGAACCGGCATCGCCCAAGGCCGCAGAAGCACCCAGCATAATTATGGTTGCGGCTAAGGAGAAACCGGACTCAAAGCAAAGCGGAAGATAGATGGGTGCTAATATAGGCACGTTGGCAAATGAATCGCCAAAACCTATGGTGATAATGAAGCCAATCACCAGCATAAGTAGCACTGCGATTTCCCGGTGACGGCTTATCCACCCCACAGAGCTGCTCACTAAAGCGTCGATGCCTCCGGTCGCTTTGAGCACACCAGCAAAACCTGACGCGATGGTGATGATGATACTGATCTGAACCATCATCCGCATACCATCAGTAAACAGCGAATCTTGTTCTTTCCATTGAACCTGCCCAGTCAGGGACAAGATCAAAAAGCCAAGAATAGCGCCGAGCATGATCGAGTCATAATAAAGTTGGATCAGCACAACAACGATTATAGAAAGCAGAACATACACATGATCTGTGATCGTCGTCTTTCTCTCTAAAGGCGACTGGTGGCTTATATTTATTGATTCGTAGCTTCTTGGTCTACGATGGCTCCAAAAGACAGAAATCATCAAACCAACCAAAATTCCGGCAGCCGGAATCAGCATACTCCCCACCAGCTGATCTTCCGTCACCATAAAACCATAATGCTGGGCTGTTGCATTAATCGCCGGCGCCATAATGCCCTTCAGAAAGATACCACCAAAACCAAAGGGTATCGTCAGATAAGTCATGCTGATAACGCACACCAGAAGACACGCCAGCAGCCTTCTATCTAACTGCAACTTATTAAATGTACCAAGTAATGGTGGAATCAGGATTGGCATAAAGGCGATATGAATGGGGATAAGAGTTTGAGAGAGAGCCCCAATCACCCCAAAGACAAGAATAATCTTCAGCCTGACTCTGTTAGTTTTTCCATTCTGAATAAACCGCTCAAACCATTGACTGAAGTGTTCAATCAATCCGGTTCGAAATATGGCCATCGCATAGGCTCCGACCATGGCATAGGTAATACCGACTTCTGCCCCTGGCTGCAGGTGGTCGTTCATCGTGCCAATAACATCCGTCAGAGTCATACCACTGTGCACACCACCCAAAAGTGCTGCAATAATGATGGCGACAGGAACAGGAATTCTAACCAGGCAGAGAGCCATCATGACGCCAACTGCCAACAGTACCGGGTTAATAAGAGACCAATCTGGTACCACAACGGTGGTCATCACAACGATTACGCCACATAATAGCGTTACCTTTCCTATTAATGCTTCCGGTTTCTCCATCATGCTTCGTTGCCTTTAAAGAGCCGCTTATTTAAAATGCCCGCGCAGCAAAGGCTCTATTTTCAGCCGAGCACCTAAGCACCCAGCCATATGCAATCGAATATTTCTGGGTATTCATGCTGGCTTTTTAGACCAGCAACCATGACCCATGTTCAAAGAAGATCTCATCATTTTCTCCGAGCAGTTTCATTCAGCCCTTTGGGGCATTAACAATTACAAAAATTCAACGATACCCAATAAGTCATTCATCGTGTTGCACCCGCCGAGTCGGCGATATCAACCCAAGTTTTCTGGAGAATTCACTTGTTTGAACCCAACGTCAGAAACGTTGCCACTATAAAGAACGACCTGCTTTCGGGTTTGACCGTGGCATTGGCCCTGGTTCCAGAGGCCGTCGCATTTGCATTTGTCGCCGGTGTCGAACCACTGGTTGGTCTTTACGCCGCCTTTCTTGTCGGTCTGATTACTGCCGCCATTGGCGGACGCCCGGGAATGATTTCCGGCGCCACCGGTGCACTTGCCGTCGTGATGGTCAGTCTGGTTGCTATCCACGGCGTTCAGTATCTTTTTGCCACCGTGGTGTTGATGGGTATTCTGCAAATGCTTGCCGGCGCCTTCAAGCTGGGCAAATTTATTCGAATGGTTCCGCACCCGGTCATGCTGGGCTTTGTAAACGGTCTGGCGATTGTGATCTTTCTGGCGCAACTCAGTCAGTTTGGTGCTCAGGGCGAAGCGGGCTGGCTGACGGGCACCTTCCTTGAAAACAGTGTGGTGGATGTGGCCTGGATGGGCGGTACTGAGTTGTACCTGATGCTGGGTCTGGTTGCGTTGACTATGGCTATTATTCACTTCCTGCCAAAACTGACCACCGCTATTCCTTCTTCACTGGCAGCTATCCTCGTTGTTACCGGTGTCGCACTGACGTTAAACCTTGATACAAAAAGTGTTGGTGATGTTGCAGGAATTGCCGGTGGCTTGCCTTCTTTCAGCATTCCTTCAGTGCCTTTTACCTTTGAGACACTGGCGATTATTTTCCCTTATTCTCTGATTCTTGCCGCTATTGGCATCATCGAATCGCTGCTGACATTGCGAATGGTGGATGAAATCACCGAGACTCACGGCAGCAGTAACCGCGAATGTGTTGGTCAGGGTGTTGCCAATGTTGTGACGGGTTTCTTCGGTGGCATGGGTGGCTGTGCCATGATTGGTCAGAGCATGATCAACGTAAACTCAGGCGGTCGTGGTCGTTTATCCGGTATTTCCGCTGCGTTGTTCCTGCTGTCCTTTATTCTGTTTGCCTCTTCATTAATAGAGATGATTCCGGTTGCGGCTCTGGTGGGCGTTATGTTCATCGTTGTCATCGGAACTTTTGAGTGGAGTAGCTTCCGAATCATGAACAAAGTGCCAAAGGGTGATGCCTTTGTACTGGTTCTTGTTTCTGTGGTGACTGTGCTGACCGATCTGGCGGTTGCCGTTATCGTGGGTGTCATTGTCTCTGCCCTGATTTTCGCCTGGAAGCACGCCAAGCACATCCGGGTGGAGAAGCAGGATGACCAAGATGGTTCAACCATTTACAACATCCACGGCCCATTGTTCTTTGGCTCGACCACGCACTTTTTAGAGCAGTTCACACCGAGAGACGACAATGAGAATGTCATTATCGATTTTCAGGATTCCAAAGTAAGCGATCATTCCGGTCTTGAAGCTATTGATACGCTGGCAGAACGTTACCTGAACAGCGGCAGGAAATTACACATCCGACATCTGAGTCCAGACTGCAGAAAGCTTCTCAGCAAAGCGGGCAATATGGTTGAAGTGAATGTGATTGAAGATCCGAAATATTTTGTGGCGACTAACGCCTGATCATCCACATAGCCCGGCGATACAGTCGGGCTTTTTTTATCCGCAACTATCTATTCACAACTATCTAAAAAAGACTCGCTCAGACTTACTCCCCACAATTGCGGACCATAGTTCTGATTTGATAAAGTGATCCTGTCTGTCCATAACAAGAAAACCAAAGAGGCAACTGCATCATGAAAACCATCGAACAATGGTTCAGTGAGTACGGCGAAAGTCACCAGAACAAAACCAATAAGCTCATCCACTGGATTTGTGTTCCAGCCATTCTTTTCAGCATTGTTGGTATTATCTGGGCATTCAGTCCGATTGCCGCCTGGGTGATGATGGCAGTGACCATGCTGTTTTATTTCAAACTCTCTTTTAAGTTGTCATTGGCGATGATTCTGATCTTTGCAGCATCCGCTGCACTGTCTCAGGCGCTGGGTGCTTATGTGCTGGAGGTCAGTATTGGGATTTTTGTCGTGGCGTGGATATTTCAGTTTGTTGGTCACAAGGTCGAAGGGAAGAAGCCTTCATTCTTTGATGATCTGAAATTTCTGCTGATCGGCCCGCTGTGGTGTCTTGGCTTTTTGTTCCGAAAATTGAATATCAGTTATTAATTAGTACTTTTCTAATATGAATAACTAACAGCAATGCTTAAGAGGGTTTTTACTCACTGTATTGCTGTATCTGTATCTGTATCAGCCCAGCCACCTCTGGGCTGCACTGTATCAGAACAAAAGTATACCTGTCCTTTCATATCCGTAATGCTACAGCAATTCCCGCTCTTTCCTGAACCCTAACAGCTGCAAGAT
>NZ_LUTV01000002.1:814349-819043 GCF_001646945.1 Endozoicomonas ascidiicola | reverse complement strand
TGTTGTTGGTTTGCAGGAGAGGCAGTTAACGATCATTTCAATCCTTGGGCGACCGTACCAAGAAATTTATTCCTGATACAGGTGCTGAATGACGGATTAACGCTAACGTTTGCTGTCGATCTTCTATTTGTTTTTCCAGAGCCAGTATTTCATTTTCAGGACGCCGTTTTCGAACAATAACTATACGCCGTTCTTTTTTCCAATCTGATAGTTTAATTACGGATTTTTTTCCCTCCCAATGGTTATCGTATTTCGTCCATCCTCCATCCTCCGCTGCAGTGTGCATCCCTTATGGCTTTCTTGACGTTGTCGTGTTTCTTTATTTTAAAAAGGTAGTGGCAACCAGCGTCTTCCAATTCGCTCATAACCCGATCACTTCCCCAATCACAATCACCACGAACAAATTCAGGCCAGCAACTTTTTGGTAGTCGATTTAATAACTCCATTAAACCGGGTAAAGAGTGTTTACTTTGACTTTCATTTCCTGGCCTGACTTCAACTTCAAGTATTATTTTAAGATTGGCCATCATGTATGAGTGATAAGTGTGAGATGGTCTGCCTTTTTTATGTGGGTTATAGCCATTAACCGCTCCCTCCTGGTGACCGTAAATAGTTTTCACGGTCACATCAACATCCATAATCCACGGAATGGTTAATAACGGATCAAAGCAGAGATGGAGGTGTTTTTGCATCCACTCAACGGCTTCATTTTCGTCAATCTTCTTTAAACCACGTCTGGCAGAATCATCACTGACAATTTTTTTCATTCCAAGAAGTTGAGCATTTACGTTATCCCAAATAATCGTTCCGATATGTGCATAGCGTTTATGCCCTGAAAGAATGGAAAGCATGATTGAACCAATGACATCCACTTTTTGAGGTGCGTTTGGACTTTTATATGTTAACGGGCAATCATTAATCCAGTGTTCAAACCGGTGACCAACTTTTAAAAACTGTATAAAAAAAGCAAGCTGCCCCATTGGGGTGACCGATGCTTCCGGTTCCCACTCGACATGAATTTTTCCATCGAAAGAATCGACTTCGAGTTTGACGGATAAGGGGTCTTTTTCCATTTCAGACAGCTCACCCATTGGGTGAGCGAGTTTTGGTGGTCGAACCATCTGTAAGCCCTCGGTATTGGCAAGGGTTAGAGTTTAGCTCAGGGGTTAACTGCTGAATTTAGGTTCAGTGAGTACGGCGAAAGTCACCAGAACAAAACCAATAAGCTCATCCACTGGATTTGTGTTCCAGCCATTCTTTTCAGCATTGTTGGTATTATCTGGGCATTCAGCCCGATTGCCGTCTGGGTGATGATGGCAGTGACCATGCTGTTTTATTTCAAACTCTCTTTTAAGTTGTCATTGGCGATGATTCTGATCTTTGCCGCATCCGCTGCACTGTCTCAAGCTTTGGGTGCTTATGTGCTGGAAGCCAGTATTGGGATTTTTGTGGTGGCATGGATTTTTCAGTTTATTGGTCACAAAGTTGAAGGGAAAAAGCCATCGTTCCTTGATGACTTGAAGTTTCTGCTGATTGGGCCGCTGTGGTGTCTTGGCTTTTTATTCCGAAAACTGAATATCAGCTATTAATTAAGGCTCTTAATGGATTCCGGGGAGCTAACAAAATAGCACCTCCAGAAGACCGGATAGCGCAGCTTTCCCACGCTTCCTAATGTTGTGCAGACACTCAAAGAACCCCAAATACAGTGGGAGTTTCTCTTGTGATATCCCTCGGTGAGGGCGTAACCATGAGCGTAGTAGCGACCAAAATCCCTCCATCGTGTTCACATGCACTTCATGTGTAGTAGTTCATACCTGATGTGACTAATACAATTGATGCGTAAGCCCTGTGATTCGGGGTTCCGGCGACTTGCTAGACCCTACCGGATGAAGGGCTTTCACCTTCAATCTCCTGCCGATTTACCTCGGCGCACTGGATGTCCTCTATTATCTTTTGCCTTTCAGGGGTGCTGAATAGTTACTTTTATTGTTGGATATTAATGCCTTTATTTTTTAATTCTTTCTTGACTGCCTCTATTACTTTTTTAGACGTCACGAAGGTTACACTGTACCCAGGAATGCGGCCCCCCCCCTGCCTGATATGCCCCCCCATGGCATCACCAGCATCCCAAATTTGCATAATAGTTTTGACTGACTGATCAATAGGCATGTCTTTCAATATCCGGTTTTTCAAGGAACCAAGTATTTCATTATCGTCAGACAAGAGCTCTTTTTTCATAAAATCTACAAGGGTCTTCTTCTGATTTTGTAATATAGAACCTTTTTCGATTGCTGTCTTTGTTTTCTTTAGATGATTTCCGTGTGCTGTAAATAAAGTGTCAACTCGTTCTTGTCTGTTTAGCAGTAAAACAGCAGCATATGAATTGTCGTAGCTTTGTGAGATATACTTATCCTTGATAATGAGCTTTCCCGTGTTATCAAGCAAAGTTTTTAATTTACTGTTGTAAGCAATTTGTAAATTATTGAGTTCTTCAACCATAGTCTCGACACATTCTTTAGTCTTCGTTATTATTATTTCCACTGCATCCTCTGTTCGCTCTCTAGCATTTTGTTGAGTAGAAAGGTCATGTGATAATTGATTACGCACTTTTTCAATAACGTCATCCGGATTAACTACTACTTCGCCGCTAATTACACTGCACATTAGATTGTTAAACTCTTCGAGGCAGTTTTGTAGTTGGCTGTCAATGTCAGGATTAGTGGCATTCATATGTTGTTCTGATGTTGTGGGGGCTAGTACCCTTTGCCTTATGGTTATATCAGGTATTTCTGATGTGGAGGGTTGCTGTAGATAGCCTTGTGCAGTTGAAGGTTGTGATTGAACCCTTTCTGCGGGTGTATCTATATCAGTCGTAGGTTGACTGATGAAATAACCTCGATCGGAAAGTTTATTAGATGGGAGCATATTTTTTTCCTTTTTTTGATTGAAAATTTATTGTACTGGTCTAATAGAACTGGACACCTTAACAAGTGATAGAAATTATCTCTTAAGTAGGTGGTAGTTTGCTGTCAAATATTTTGACTACGAGATAAGGAATAAGTTCCAGCTTTTTTATAAAGAAAGTAACAGTAACCGATAATATTGCTCGAATTTCATGTAATAAATATTGTAATGCCAACCACTATCCAGTTTTTAAGAAGTTGCAATCATGTGTCTATACCTTGGTATCAAAGGTGATTATAGGTTTGCTAAGCAAAGTAAAGCGTACTCAAGTTCTTGGGCAATCTGGCTATTCGATACATTCAGAGACATTAGATGTAGACAGCTGACTCAAATTTTCAGTGGCTGGTGATGCCCAGCAAAGACAGAGAGGGTTAGGTCATCGAACTTACGCCTACAGCTTTTGCAGAAATAACGCTGGCGTTCAGGCTGTGATTCATCCTTCCCTTGACGAGTAATGTCGCCTGTTTTGCAGCGGGCGGGGACAGGTTACGCCGTCAGGCCAGCGGAGTTCACGAATGCGCTCGTAGCATTTGGCGCTATCAAGGAGATTATATAGTTTCATAGTGAAACTGTTTTACACTGGAATACTTGCTATCGGTAGTCGTGAAAACCGAATGAATGTCAGCTCCCCGGAATCCATTAAGAGCCTTAATTAATACTTTTCTAATATGAATAACTAACAGCAGTACTTAAGAGAGTTTTTGCTCACTGTATTGCTGTATCTGTATCAGCCCAGCCAGCTCTGGGCTGCACTGTGTCAGAACAAAAATATACCTGCCCTTTCAAATCGGTGATGCTAAGGGCTGTGTATAGTTCATCGGTATAATTATCGGGCATTTCTGCCTTCATTATTGCATGGCATAGCCCCAAAGACTTAGAGCATAATAATGTAGCCTGCTTTTCTAACTCATCAGCCCCACTACCATCAACGCCTCTATATAGGGTGATACTTTGTGACATTCCCTGAAGTAGTAAATAAAGCTGATAACTTTTGATTAGCGCCGATTTTCTAAAAGCCTCCAACTGCTGGTCACTTAGCTGCCACACTTCTTCGGCAGTCTTATTTTTCAACGTAATCTTGTGCTTTTGCAAATCGTTAGCCAGAGTATTGAGACTCGTATTACCACTGCGTTCGATCGTGCTATCCGACCGGAGTAGGCGCAACACACTCTTTGTGCTTTCCTTATTTAGAAGCGTCACTTTTTGATCCAGCTTTTGAAAATTATTCAGAAATATTTCTAAGCTATGGGGAAGATTATTTTTCTTTACAAATTTACTAACACTTTCATGCTCTGCTAACTCGTTAAACACGCTTCCATCGATACTAAAATGGTTGAAGTAATCCGTTGAAATACTCCTCATATAACGCTCAGTCGAAAGAGCAAAACTCTTCAGCCACCAGAAAAGATTACTCACCCTACTTTTGAGTTTATCCATTATGGATATTTCTCGATCAAACAGCTTGCTTTCAAGTTGTACGCCAGAGTTAGTATGCACCTGGTTTGTCGAGCTGGAGGCGACCTTTCGATTACCGTGAGAAACTGCACTTGGGGAACCAGCCTCAGGTTTAAGGCTATACCATAGGCGAGTACTATCATTTTCCTTACCAGCAATGGTGCTCTTTGAATATTGTATCCGTCATTCAGCACTTAATCTGAGAATTTCCCCAAACCATCTAAACTGTATAAAATTTTCAAATTGAGCATATCCTGTGCGCCCTCATCAATTTC
>NZ_LUTV01000002.1:783877-812744 GCF_001646945.1 Endozoicomonas ascidiicola | reverse complement strand
TGTTGTTGGTTTGCAGGAGAGGCAGTTAACGATCATTTCAATCCTTGGGCGACCGTACCAAGAAATTTATTCCTGATACAGGTGCTGAATGACGGTTGTATGTTAGCCATAGACCTCCGCCACCCTGCGGCAAAATCGGCTCGAATAAGCCCCTTTCAAAATCATATACATGACTGATTAAACACTGTCGATTCTGGTTGCTTTCTGCTCAACTCACAATTAGACATTAGCATAATCTTCACCCCGCCCAAGCCAGCGATTAATCAATGGTTCAGCGCACTCTGGCGACTGTTCAATCAATTCACGGGCTGCATTGCGTACAGACTCCATCAGATCACCGTCACGTTCAAGATCAGCCACTCGAAACTGTGCTAGGCCGGTTTGCCTTGTACCCAAAACTTCTCCCGGACCTCTTAATTCCAAGTCTTTTTCAGCGATCACAAAACCATCGCTGGAATCCCTCATTACCTGCAAACGTTCTTTGCTCTGTCGGGATAACGGAGCGTGATACATCAACAGGCAATGGCTGGCCACACTACCACGACCAACCCGACCACGAAGCTGGTGTAGCTGGGCAAGGCCAAGACGTTCGGGGTTTTCAATAATCATCAAACTGGAATTGGGAACATCAACGCCCACTTCAATCACGGTGGTAGCCACCAGCAGATGGAGATGACCTTCTTTAAACGCTTTCATCACCTCGACTTTTTCCGCCGATTTCATTCGCCCATGAACAAGCCCTATGGATAATTCTGACAGGTTTTCTTTCAGCAATTCAGCAGTCACTTCAGCCGCCTGACATTGCAACGCTTCGGACTCCTCAATCAGAGTACACACCCAATACGCCTGACGGCCTTCCAGACAGGCTGTTTTTAGCCGCTGCATTACCTCGCTGCGACGATCATCACCAATCACGACGGTATTTATTGGGGTTCTGCCCGGTGGCAGCTCATCAATCACGGAGACGTCCAAATCAGCATAGGCACTCATGGCCAGCGTTCTTGGTATCGGTGTCGCCGTCATGATTAGCTGATCAGGCAGGCCGCCATTTTTCTCACCTTTTTTGCGCAATGCCATGCGCTGATGAACGCCAAAGCGATGCTGTTCATCAATAATGGCCAACCCCAGTTTGTGAAAATGCACTTCATCCTGAAACAATGCATGGGTTCCAACAACCACTAATGCTTCGCCGTTCGCAATCTGTTCAAGCACTTCCTGCCGCTTTTTCCCCTTTGTTTTTCCAGATAGAAAAACCATAGAGATGCCAAGTGGTTTCAACCAGTTAGCAAAGTTGATTTGATGCTGCTCTGCCAAAATCTCCGTCGGCGCCATAACGGCAGCCTGATAACCGTTTTCTACCGCCTGTAATGCGGCCAACGCAGCTACCACCGTTTTACCCGAGCCCACATCACCCTGCACAAGGCGCAGCATTGGTTGAATAGCCGACATATCCTGACTGATATCATTCATCACCCGCTGCTGAGCCCCTGTCAGAGAAAACGGCAGTTGCTCCAGCATACTATCCGTCAACTGGCTTTTAGGTGGCATGGCAAAGCCACCTATAGACTGCACTCGTTTTCTAAGCTGTTGCAGGCTCAGGTTATGAGAAAGTAATTCTTCAAAAGCTAGGCGTTGTTGAGCGGGGTGCCGACCTTCACCCAAAAGCTCTGTGGAAATATCCGGTGGCGGTTTATGCAGTAATTTCACGGCAGCCACCAAAGGACTCAACCGATACTTCTGACGAATGGTATCAGGCAATAATTCCTGCAACGAATCTTCATTAGCAAGCAGCGATAAAGCTTGCTCACAAAGGCTTCTGATACGCTGCTGAGTTAGCCCTTCAGTGGCTGGATAAACCGGTGTTAAGGTTTCTTCTACATCTATCGGTGCATCCGGCTGAATCACTTTGTATTCCGGATGATAAATCTCAAAACCAGTAGCGCCTCGGCGAGGCTCACCAAAACAACGAACTTCAGCCCCAGGCTTTAAATTGTTTTTCTGCCCAGCGGTAAAGTGGAAAAACCGCAGACTGATTGAACCAGTACCATCGCTTACCCTACAAAGAAGACTTCGTCGTCTGCCCATAACCACTTCAGAAGCAAGTACCTTACCCTGAATAACCACATCGCTATTTGGTTGAAGTGAACCAATTGGAACAACCCGGGTTCGATCCTGATAACGCATGGGAAGATGGAACAACAAATCCTGAATCGAATGAATGCCGATCTTGCCCAGTTTATCGGCCAAAGCACTGCCCACACCTTTTAAGGTGGTGACAGAAATATCATTCAATGATCGGTTTATATTCACTGTCGTTTACCAACCAACATTTACTGGCTATGAGCATTTACTGAGCTATTGAGCATTGCCGAAGTGCGTCAGACAAAACGTCAATGGCTTTGGGCCTAGGAAAACTGGCTCGCCATGCCAAGGCCACGGTTCTACCCGGTGAAGGTGCACGGAAAGGCCGAGTTGTCAGCAAGTTAGGCGCATAGTGATGATCAACTATGGCTGATTGTGGTAGAACACTGATGCCCATCCCGGAAGCTACCATGTGCCTGATGGTTTCCAGAGATGTCGCTTCTATACCACTTCCGTCGCCTTCTTTTTTATTGCCCAGAACCGGGCAGGCTTCAAGAATTTGATCACGAAAACAGTGGCCTTCCCCTAACATTAATAAATCGGCTTCTGCCAGATCGGCAGGATCAATACTTTCCTGCTCTTCCCATGGGTGCCCACTGGGCAGCAGCACTTTAAACGGTTCATCATAAAGTGGCTTAGTCAAAACATCCGGCTCATTAAACGGCAAGGCAATAATAATGACGTCCAGTTCACCCAGCCGAAGCTTACGACGAAGTACCGCTGTAAAGTTTTCTTCGATATAAAGCGGCATACTTGGCGCACTTTGAGCCAACTGTGGAATCAGGTGCGGAAACAAATAGGGCCCGATGGTGTAAATGGCTCCCACTCGAAGTGGAGAGCTCAACTGATCTTGCCCGGTTTTTGCCAACTGTTTGATGGTTGCTGATTCTTCCAGAACTTTTTGCGCCTGACCAATAATCAGTTCGCCCATTGGAGTCACGCGAACCGCATTGCGCGTTCGTTCGAACAGTGCGACCCCCAACTCGTCTTCCAGCTTTTTCACTCCAACACTCAACGTTGGCTGGCTGACGTAGCACTTACTGGCGGCACGCCCGAAGTGCTGCTCCTGAGCAAGGGTGACAATGTAGCGAAGTTCTGTCAGTGTCATAGCGTAATCAACTTTCTGGGCGCCGGTTGTGCCGAATGTAATGACCTAGCGCATAATACTGTTAATAAACACAGTATATATTAACAGTATTATGCGCTTGGCCATTATGATTTTTACAGAGATTATATCAACTGATAGAGCAGTGCTATGAAAAAGCTCAATGTGGTGATTGCCGGTTGCGGTGATGTAGGTTGTGAACTGGCGCGGCAGTTGCTCGCTCTGGATGCTTTTGATGTCTGGGGACTGCGCCGGGATATTTCCAAACTGCCTGCGGGTGTAAAGCCTATTAAAGGCAACTTATTCGAGATAGAAGCACTAGGTTCATGGCCAAAGCACATTGATTATCTGGTCTACTCTGCATCGTCAGATGGCGGTACCGAAGAGCAGTATCGTTCAGCGTATGTTGATGGCCTGCAAAACGTGATTCAACGATTGGAAGATAACAATTACGCTCCTCGTCGAATTTTCTTTACTTCCAGCACCAGCACCTTCCATCAAAGCAAAGGTGAGTGGGTCAATGAAGCCTCTAAAACCGAACCGGTTAAGTTCACCGGCAAAATCATGCTGGACGCCGAAAACCTACTAAACCTGTCGCCTTTAAAAAGCACCACCGTTCGACTTGGTGGAATATATGGTCCGGGCCGAAGCCGATTAATTGACCGTGCAAAAAAAGGGCAGGGCTGCCCGAAATCTCCGGAAGTCTTCAGTAACCGTATTCACATGAAAGACGCGGCGGGCATTATTGCGCACCTAATTCAACGAGATGATAACGGCTTTGATGTTGATGAGCTTTATCTTGGTGTGGACGGTCACCCAGTCACAATGCATGAAATACTGCAATGGCTTGGTGAAAAACTGGAAGTGGAAATGGATAATGATAACTACCCTGCTCCGCAGCGGGGGAATCGTCGATGCTCTAATGATCGCATCCTTGGCGCTGGGTATCAGTTCTTCTATCGTGATTTTAAATCAGGTTATTCTAAGTTTCTATAATCATGAGGCTTTATTATGTTTTTTTGAACTTTTAATAAGAACTAATATCTCAAGTTCCATTACAACCAATTTAAATGGTCTAATGGAGCTAATTATGTCATTACCAGCTGCACACTCAACAACAACACCAGCAACAAAATTTCTAGTAAACCATTCAGTTACAGAAAAAAAGATAAAGAGGGAAGCCAGTAAGGCGGCATTTTCAGGCAAGGAAGTCTCTGTAGAGCCAATCGCTAAAAAGAGCTTATGGCAGTCGATAAAGAACATTCCGCGCAATATTTCTATTTTCTGCAGAGCTGTCATTAAAGTTTTTATTTTGGCTAATTACTTTATAAAACATGCAGTTAAAAATCAGCCTATCAATAGCCCTGAACAACTGAACTCTATTATTAATAATCTTGGGCCAGTATTTGCAAAAATCATGCAGCCTGAATTATCCAGCACCCGCAAAATTGAGCGCTTTGTCAAGCAAGATCTTTTAAAGTTTCCCTATAAAAAAGATACTTTTACGCCTGCGGAAGAGCGGCTTATTAAAGAGATGACCAAGGCAGTAAAGGCCATTCTTGATGACACCAAAACCAATGATATGACGAAAGACAAAGCCCAAAAAATACTGAATGAGCGTTATAAAGGAGAATATACCGTTGGGGAATGTCTTGGGGCTGGCACCATTGCATCATGCTATGAGATTACCGACAAAAACAATAATAAAGCGGTAGCTAAGATAATGTCACCAAATACCGAGTTCCAGATTGCCGTTGGCACCAAATCGCTGGGGCTATTTACGTACTTTGCACCTAAGACACACAAACCCGTTATCAACTCCACTCTGGAGGCATTTAACGATGAGTGCAATTTAAACTCTGAACATGCAAAACTTGATGCATATAGAAAAGCCGTCCTATCAACAGATACATCTGTAAAAACCAGTTATGAGTATGGAAGTTACAACGTAGACACACGCGAACACCCCACTAACAAGGTGGAGCTGACATTCACCGTTCCTGAAACCATTGGATCTACTGCCCCTGACCACAGCGATCTCTTGATTATGAAGAGAGCAGAGGGGCATACACTGGCTGAGCTCAACACGAATCCATCTCTTTTCGAACAAGAATTTGAAAAATGCTTTGGCCGTAAGCCAGTCAGCAACGAATATTCCTGGAAAGATGAATCGGAGCAATTACGAAAGGAAATAACTGAGCAGGTCAGCAAAAAATGGAATCAGGTTATGATCAAACACCAATGGATTCACGGGGATCTGCATTCAGGTAATATCATGGTAGCCTTGAAACCCGGTGGTAAAATTGAGATTACACTGATTGATTTGGGAAATAGCCTGAAAATAGGTCGTAATGAGATTGGCTTCTTAAAAGATGCCATCAAAAAGGTACAGTCATTCACAGCGGACAAAGAAAATATAACCTCAAAAGAAATGGTGAAAATTGAGAAGGACAATCTTGATAGAATCAAGTTCATAAACATTACAGGCCAACATAAAGATTCTCTTTTCAAGAACCTTCATTCTCACGAAGTGGATAAAATAAAAGCGATGTACGATCATATCTTATCGCAATCTACTGACTCGAACGTAAGTGAAAAACAAAAGGAAATGATCTATAGACTTATGTTTGTGGCACTTGCTGGAGCCCGTGACAATAGTTTCATAACTGCAGGTGAGACTGTAAACTTCCTTCTGCAAGCATTTTTAACGAGTGGCATTAGTCAGTTCAAACCATTTCTATTCCGTATAGCTTCCGCTATGGAAAGAGGCGGATTAAGCCTGGATGACAAGATCATTTTGACTGGCGATATGCCGGAAGATAGAGCTGCCTAGTATCAGCTAAGGCTCGGGGGCTTGAGTGGGTATATGCATACTTCTGGGTATGTGCTTTTAACAGGCCTCACTTCCGATGAAATGTCGAAAGTGAAGCCTATGTACAATCACTTCAATTCAAGTATCGCTTCAATTTCTACCGGCACACCTTTTGGCAGTTCTTTCACACCGACTGCTGCGCGAGCAGGGTAGGGTTGCTTAAAGAACTCAGCCATTACTTCATTCACTTCGGCAAAGTTCGCCATGTCGGTGAGAAAAATGGTGACTTTAGCGGCATCATCCAGATTACCGCCTGCGGCTTCAGCGATCGCCCGCAAGTTTTCAAAACAAAGGCGTGTTTTATCTTTAAAGCTACCAGCCAGAAGCTCCATGGTATCGGCAACCAAGGGAATCTGACCCGAGATATAAACTGTAGTACCGGCTTTAACCGCCTGAGAATAGGTACCAATCGCCTTAGGGGCTTTATCTGTATTTATTGTCTGCCTGTTACTCATTATTTATCCTTACTGAAATTAAATAACCAAAAGTGCTAACAGGAAACCAACGATACTAGTGGACAGTCATGATTTTTCAAGCCTTCCGGTAAGAGAAGGTAGGCAAGTCTCACGACTCACGACGCCTTCTTACGATGGAGTTCACACCTTTAATAATTCGTATACGCTTAATGATCCGGGCCAGATGTAGACGATCGCGGACGTTCAGTACCAGTTGCACGACACTGCACTGGGAATCCTGCTCAACCATGCTGATTTTATCGATATTACCTTCAACTGCTGTAATGGCGGTGGCCAGAGAAGCAATCATGCCACGGTGATGCTGAAGTTCGACACTCAGTTCCACCGTAAATTCACCGGAAACCTCTTTATCCCACTCAACCTCAAGCACCTTTTCAGGATGATGGCGAATTTCTGCAACATTCGGGCAAGAATCCGTGTGAATCACGATGCCTCGGCCAGAACTGACATGCCCAACCACAGGATCGCCCGGGATTGGATAGCAGCACTTACCGAAGCTGATCACCATACCTTCAGAGCCACGAATGGACAGCGGCGCTTCCCGCTTGGAAATATCCAGCTGGCTCTTGCTCTCAGGCAGACTGCCCGGCTCAACCAGAATTTTGGCAACGATATAGGCCATTCGGTTACCAAGGCCAATATCTTCCAGAAGCTCATCCAAATCGTTTAACTTGGATTTAACGAGCTGATTTTTAATAGATTCCTCGCCGATTTTTTCCAAATTACTGTCAAAGCTCAGGAGTGCTTTATTCAGTAAACGGCGACCAAGGGCAATGGACTCATTTCTGCGCTGGTGTTTCAGAAAGTGTCGAATGTTGGAGCGAGCTTTGCCGGTAATAACAAAGTTCAGCCATGCTGCGTTTGGTCTGGCACCTGGAGCAGTGACCACTTCAACAGTTTGGCCACTTTGCAAAGGCTGACTTAGCGACGCAAGCCGTTTATTTATACGGCACGCGACGCAAGTATTACCAACATCAGTATGCACCGCGTATGCATAATCGACAGCTGTCGCACCTTTCGGCAGCTCAAAAATATGCCCTTTGGGCGTGAAGACATAAACTTCATCCGGAAAGAGATCGATTTTGACGTTCTCGATAAATTCCAGCGAGTCACCAGCGTTCTTTTGCAGTTCAAGAACGCCTTTTAGCCATTGTCGGGTTCTGGCATGGCTGCCGGAGAGCGCTTCTTCACCAGACTTATATAACCAGTGGGCAGCAATACCATTGTTGGCCATATCTTCCATTTCCTGTGTGCGAATCTGGATTTCTATGGGCACACCGTGCATACCAAACAACGTGGTGTGCAGAGATTGATAACCGTTGGCTTTGGGGATAGCGATGTAATCTTTAAAACGACCGGGAATAGGCTTGTAGAAGTTATGGACAATACCCAGCGCACGATAGCAACTATCCACACTGTCGACGATGACACGGAATGCAAACATATCCATGATTTCATCGAAGGATTTGCTCTGGCTGCGCATCTTGCGATAAATGCTGTAAAGATGCTTTTCACGGCCAACCACCCGGCCTTTTAGCCCTTCATCTTCCAGGCGTGCAGCTATGGCCTGCTGAACTTGTCCGACCAGATCCTTACGATTGCCCCGGGCATTTTTTACCGCCTGACGAATGAGCCGTGAGCGCATGGGATACATGGCAAAAAAGCCAAGATCTTCTAATTCAGTTCGTAAGGTGTGCATGCCAAGGCGATTGGCAATGGGGACGTAAATATCGAGGGTTTCTTTGGCTATCCTTCGTCGTTTGTCCGGACGAAGTACACCAAGGGTTCGCATATTGTGCAGACGATCCGCCAGCTTCACCAGAATTACCCGGATATCCCGAGCCATGGCTAACGCCATTTTCTGGAAGTTTTCTGCCTGAGCCAGGGTTTTGTTCTCGAACTGCATGTTGGTCAGCTTGCTGACACCGTCCACCATATCAGCAACCACATCACCAAACTGGCTGGCAAGGTCTTGCTTTTCGATACCGGTATCTTCGATGACATCATGGAGCATCGCCGCCATCAGGCTGTGATGATCCATGTGCATATCCGCAAGAATGGACGCAACTTCGAGGGGATGAATAATGTAGGGGTCGCCACTGCGGCGAGTTTGTCCGTCGTGTGCCTGCTCAGCATAGTAGTAGGCACGACGAACCAGGTTGACCTGCTCGGGATTCAGATAGGACTTCAAGCGGCCGGCAAACTCATCGATGGTCAGCAAAGTCCGCTCCTTATGCGCAGTTCATCCATTGCACCTTCACAACACCTTCTACTACATGTATGCACTAGAAAGCAGAATCAACCTGCTTGCACACCTGCCAGGAACATAGCAGCTTCTTCGTCATCAATAGCGCGTTCATCAACATTCAGGGGGGTTACCAAACCTTCAGCAATTTCACGCAGGGCAACCACAGTAGGCTTGTCATTTTCCCAGGCAACTTTTGGGTCTTTACCGCCGATGGTCAACTGACGGGCACGCTTGGAAGCGACCATGACCAGTTCAAAACGGTTGTCTACGTTATCCAGACAATCTTCTACAGTTACTCGTGCCACGGTGGTTTACTCCATCTTTGCAATCTTTGGGTATAAGGTGCTGGCAATCAATACAGATTTGATGCCGGTTTGCCGGACCGTTTAGTTTACTTTACGACCCATAGCCAGACAAGCTTTAGCGCGGTTAGTGTTTGCTCCATCATTGTTGCGGATTATAGTATTCAAAGTTCATTAAAACGATAAACCCACCGTTTCATTCCAGAGTCCGGAACCACATGGCCAATACAACCAGCCGCTCAGAGCAGCCCAAAAGGCTCAACGATCTCCGCAGCATGATGGCGCAACAGGGCATCGATGCATGGATTGTCCCCTCTTCAGATGCTCATAATAGTGAATACGTCGCCAGTCATTGGGAAGGGCGTGCATGGCTTTCCGGCTTCACGGGGTCAGCGGGTACGGTGGTCGTTACTAAGGACAAAGCTGCCCTTTGGACGGATGGCCGCTATTTCCTTCAAGCAGAAGAAAAACTAATGGGAACGGGTATTGAGCTGATGAAAGATGGTCAGCCTGATGTGCCGACAATGGCAGAATGGCTGACCTGCGAAGTGAAAGAGAAAGGCGTTGTTGGTTTTGATGGTGCCGTGCTGAATCTTAATACAGTGAGAACACTTGAAAATAAGCTCGCAGAAAAATCCATTAGCCTAAAAGGTGATCAAGATCTGCTGGATCAGATCTGGAATAATCGCCCTTCATTGCCAGCAGAGCCGGTTATTAACCACGATCTTTTTTATGCCGGAAAGTCGATTTCAGACAAACTGACCGACGTCCGTGAAGTTATGACCAGCAAAAAGGTATCTGACCTGCTGATCACCACGTTGGATGATATCGCCTGGCTGTTTAACCTTCGTGGTTCTGATATCGAGTGCAACCCTGTGTTTCTGGCCTATGCCATGGTTTCTCAGGATGCCGTAACACTGTTCACTGATCGCAGTCGTATTACTTCAGAAGCTATGCAGTCACTGAGTGACAGCAAGATTTCTCTGGAAGCTTATGACGATATCTTCAAACACCTACCAGCACTACCGGAAACCACGACTCTGCTGATTAATCCGGCTTCAACAAGCTATAAGCTGGCTTCTGTGATCCCGGAAAGCGTTAAAAAAATCGAAGACCGCTTACCCACCACAAATCTGAAAGCCATTAAGAACAGCACTGAAATCGAGAGGATGAAGGATTGCCATCGTCGTGACGGCGTTGCCATGGTGCGCTTTATGCACTGGCTGGAAACCAATATCCCTACCGGCAAGCTGGATGAAGTCAACATTGATGAGCAACTGGTGCAGTTCAGGGCTGAAGCGCCTGAATTCAAAGGTGTCAGCTTTCCAGCGATCGTTGGTTACGCTGGACACGGGGCAATCATCCATTACCGGGCGGATAAAGACAGCGCCTACAACGTTAAAGAGAAAGGCTTGTTGCTGATTGACTCCGGCGGCCAATATCCCGATGGCACCACCGATATTACCCGTACTTTTGCCTGTGGCGAGCTAACTGAAGAAGAGAAGCGCGATTACACCCTGGTGATGAAAAGCCATATCGCCATGGCATCTGCAAAATTCAAAGCCGGTACTATTGGCATGCAACTGGATGCCATTACCCGCCAACCCATGTGGGCAGAGGGCATGGACTACAACCATGGTACTGGTCATGGTGTTGGTTTCTTCCTGAACGTGCATGAAGGCCCCATGAGTGTCAGCCCCAAGTTTATAGACGTTGCCCTAGAGCCCGGAATGGTGATTACCAATGAACCGGGCATTTATCGTGATAACAAACATGGCGTAAGGCTTGAGAACATTATGCTCGTCGCCGAGGATATGGAAAATGACTTTGGCAAGTTCTATAAACTCATTCCTATGACGCTTGCTCTCTTTGATACTCGACCTCTGCTGAAAGACTTGATGACTAATGCAGAAATTAAGTGGCTGAATGGGTACCACGAAATGGTTAGAGAAGAGCTTTCACCTGAGCTCAAAGGCCATGATTTGGAATGGCTAAAAGAGGCTACTAAGGATCTATAAAATAAGGAACCTGCACTATCTCGCTCGCTGGCATAGCAAGAAGCCAACGAGCGAGCGTGATTACAACCTGGTTGATGAACGCCCGGCAAACCCTTTTCTAGCATCAATTCTGTGTTGTTCTATAATGCCCTCAAAAAAGAGGGTCAGTTCCTGAACTACATTTTTCTGCTTAATATCAGCAGATATTTGCTTATTAGCAGCAAGAGCTTTTATTTTCTGCTCCTGTTTAACAACAGCTTCTTTTAATGCTTCTGTTACGGATGTCGATGGCTTAATGGCTTCAGGGCCTTTCTTTTTGCGTATCACTTTACGTGACACACTGTTTCTATCAAAAGGGGACTTTGACCCCTCAGGCAATATCAAACCATTCACTATATCCATTTCAAGCGCTTTTTCAGTGAGGCGTCTAGTCAAATCTTCCACATCAACGCTCATACGCGTAGAGTCAGGAAGTTTCTCTAATAAGGTTTTAACCCATTCTTCAGCCTGTTTATTCATAGGAAGAAAATCATCATCAATATGTAACTTCACCGAAGGTAGATCAATACCACTTGTTTTATCATCAATTTTATAAGCTGGCATTGGTGAATCATTTTTATACGCAGGTATAGACTTTAAATCAGAAGTTCCTTTTTTGCCTTCTCCCAGAAGCCTTGAGACCTCATCATCCAGTATTGATTTAATTCCTTCTCTTTTTTCCTGATAAACTTTTCCTGCTTGAACCCCTTTTTTTAGATTAGCTGTATTTTTAGCTATGGATTCAGATTTACCATTAAGGGTTAGGTTAATTTTTTCCATTATATTTTTAACTAACTCTGTTCCTGCATCAGCATTTTTCTTTTTTAACTGCTTTTTCAACCCAGTCCTGATTTCAGACCTAACCTGATCCAGAATAATTTCATAACAACTTTTAAAAAAGTCTTTTTGTCCATGCATCCCCTCTTTTTCTTGGGATACCAACTGATCAGACGCTCTCTCTAAATCGGCCCGCTCTTGTTCTGCATTGTTTATTTTGCCCTGAAGAGTCGAATCTTCTTCTTTTGCGCTACGTAATCGCATCTTAAGATCATAAACTCTTTCATCTAAACTCTTAATACCATCGGTATATTTATCTACAGAAATAATCTGGGTATTCAAACAGGAAGCAAAAAGAAAATCTTTATCATCTTGAGTCATCATTCCGAGTGACAGAACTGCTGTGACCTGACTATTTACAAAATCGGCAGAAGAAGCGTCCAAGGCTGTCTGCATTTGTTGTAGAAGCTCTGCGGTTAAACCAAGCTTTTCTTCTTTATCATCATAATGATCAACGGCAAGCGAAAAACTCATGACCTTTGCAGAAAGCTTTACAACATCGCCATATAACTGCTCTCTTACTTCTGGCGAAGGGGGAGCCTCCTTAGAGTATGACTGTTTCAGTAGCTCGAAATAATCCTTTATAGCACCTCTCGCCTCTTCTGCAGTCTTCGCCTTCTCCCCTCTTTTAGCTACACTAGAAATCGACTTTGGCACTTTATCTAGATCAAGCTGACTACTCTTCCTGTCAGGCTTCATAAAAGTAACGAATAGACGATCTAAAACCCCTGCCTTTCTTGACTTTAAAGCTTTTTCTTTAGGCTTAGAGGGCTCAGCATTATTTTTTATTACTTGATTTTTGCAGTGTGCGCGCTCGACTTTACGGTGATTATGCTTCGTAGCTTTTGTCTTCTTTGAATACTTATGCTTATTTTCAGCAAGCGGTGAAAGGATGCCACCAAGTGATTTAATACCAGCCATAACGCCACGTCCCTGTAGTGTTTGTTTGATTTAAAGGTAGCTTTCTTATAGTCACCTAACGCTATTTTAGTTTATGAGTCCCTTAATAAGGTCTTCTTTGTAGTGCTGCATCCAATTGCTCGATAGCCGCTGACTTCGAATGATGGTTTGCAGGTCCCGCAAAGCAAGATCAAACTCGTCATTAATTACCAGGTAGTCGAACTCACCATAGTGAGACATTTCACTGACCGCCTGAGACATTCGTCGTTCAATGATGGAAAGATCGTCGGTAGCGCGCCCAATCAACCGTTCACGAAGGGCTTCCAGAGAAGGTGGTAAGATAAAGATGGAAACCGCATCCGGCATCAGTCTACGAACCTGCTGTGCGCCCTGCCAATCAATTTCCAGAATAACGTCTTCACCCTTTTTCAGCTGCTCTCGCACCCAATGCTCTGACGTGCCGTAGTAATTTCCAAATACTTCAGCGTGTTCCAGAAACATGCTCTTATCCATCATCTCCTTAAAACTGTCCAAAGAGATAAAGTGATAATTCACACCATCCTGCTCACCAGGGCGTATCTCACGAGTCGTGTGAGAAACCGATACCCGCACATGGGGCGTGGATTCAACCATGGCCTTAACCAGGCTGGTTTTACCGGCACCGGAAGGGGCTGCAATGATGTAAAGCGTACCAATGTTCATATATGAAGCTCCAGAGCCAGGCTCTGTGAAATCTATAACTTATAGAATAAAGCAGGCTGAGGCGCTGTCCAAAAATAGCGCCCACCTTTCTTCTAAATCGACCACTAAAACTCTGTTTTAATGGTGATTATTCTATGTTTTGTACCTGTTCCCGCATCTGCTCGATATAAACTTTCAGGTTCACTGCACTCTGGGTCAGCCCGGAGTGAATCGATTTGGACGACAGGGTATTGGCCTCTCGGTTTAGCTCTTGCATGAGGAAATCCAATCTGCGACCAACAGCCCCTTGGCCTGAAGTATTCAGTGTACGCCGAACTTCTGAAAAGTGTGCTTCCAGACGATCCAACTCCTCATCAACATCCATTTTCTGCGCCAGTATCACCATTTCCTGTTCCAGGCGCTCAGGATTCAGCTCCTGTTTCGCTTCTGATAACCGGTCTAGAATCTTTTCCCGCTGGTTCTTGAGAATGCTCGGCAACAGCACTCGCAGCTGCTTCACTTCTTCCCCCATGTTATCCAATCGGGTTTCAATGAAGGCTTTCAGTTCGTTTCCCTCACGCTGGCGCATTTGTATCAACTGTTTAATGGCTTCTTTAAAACTGTTGACTGCGGCCGCATTGATTTCCTTCAGTTCCAACTCTTCAACCGCCTGCACACCAGGCCATTGCAGCACCTCCAAAGGGTTCACTGCCGCAACCGAAGCAAACCGGGATTCAACCTCTTGAATCGCCTGAGAGAGCTTTTCCAGTATGGGACGATTCAACTCCAATACCTGAGCCTGATCCATTAGCTGATATTTCAGAGTGCATTCCACCTTGCCACGCTTTAGCTGTTTACGCAGTATTTCCCTAAGTTGGGGCTCTGTTTCACGTCCCTGATCCGGAAGGCGAAAATGCGGTTCGAGATAGCGGTGGTTAACCGATCGAATTTCCCATGCCAGGCTGCCCCAGGCTTCCTGTACCTGGACCCGGGCGAATGCAGTCATGCTGGATATCATGAAATACTCTTTTCTCGGTCGATAAATTAACGGGTAATTATTAAGAAGTTTACGGATAAATTAAACAGTGTTTTCCCGAAAACTGTTAGAACCGTTATAATTCCGCAAAATTCTCATTTCCTGAACATGCCTAAGGTAGACACCATGCGTCCAAGTGGAAGAACGGCCGATCAACTTCGCGATGTAAAAATCACTCGCAATTATACCAAACACGCCGAAGGTTCTGTCCTTGTTGAGTTTGGTGATACTAAAGTGATCTGCACCGCTTCTGTAGAGCGCGGTGTTCCCCGTTTCCTGAAAGGCTCTGGTAAAGGCTGGGTCACAGCAGAATACGGCATGCTGCCACGCTCCACCACTGAGCGCATGGGCAGAGAAGCCTCCCGTGGCAAGCAGGGCGGTAGAACACAGGAAATCCAGCGTTTGATCGGCCGCGCACTCCGTGCTGCTGTGGATATGAAGAAGCTGGGCGAAAACACCATCAATATCGACTGCGATGTTATTCAGGCAGATGGCGGCACCAGAACAGCCTCTATTACCGGTGCCTGTGTTGCCCTGGTAGATGCCATTCGACACATGCAGAAAAAGAACATGGTCAAAGCAGACCCATTGCTCCATATGATTGCTGCCGTGTCCGTTGGTATTTATAAAGGCAGCCCGGTGCTGGATTTGGATTACCCAGAAGATTCCAGTGCTGAAACGGACATGAACGTGGTCATGACCGATGCCGGTGGTTTTATCGAAATTCAGGGAACTGCTGAAGCTGCACCTTTTAGCCAGAACGAGATGCTGGCCATGATGGCTCTGGCTCGCTCTGGTATCGAAGAGATCATCACTCTGCAGAAAAAAGCGCTGGAAGAGTGACACTTTTTCTGACACTTTTCCGGTCAATCGCTGTCTGATCACTTAGTTAATCTATCTTTAAAAAGCCCCTTCGCTCTTGGGGCTTTTTATCAAAGGCAGGCTATGTGATTATTTCGCTGATTGGTGCGTCGAGCACCGGAAAAACAACCTTATCGTCAGCACTGAAGCAAAATCTGGGCAGTGAGTGGTCAGTCTTTGATGACTACTACCGTCAGACCGCACTGAAACTGGGCTATCAGTCACCCCGAGAAGCGATTCTTGAGAGCTCTGACAGCCGTCAGTTTGCTTCTACTGCCATGACAGCATCCGCCCTTGGCGCCATGCTTCAATGGTGTGAAAATCTTGATGGCGGCCATGGCATTATTGATACGGGTCTGCCCTCTATTCTCTCCTTTCACCAGTACTGGCTTAATGTCTGCGACAGCCCGATCAGCCCTTATACATTGCGATTAGCCCAAGCCATTGCCAAAAAAATTGATGCCTACATTTATCTACCAATTGACGTACTGCCTATTGAAAACGACGGGCTACGCAGCACAGATAGCGGCTTTCAAAAGGAAATTGATCAGTGGATTGCTCACTGCCAGAGCGAACTGCAGATTCCAGAAAGCTCAGTGCTCAGGATAGAAGGTGGGGACTTGGGAGAAAGAGTTGAGAAGTGCATGAATTTGATCAGTACACTTCTCCGGAAAGAGCAAGCAGACTACATGCCCAATTCCCAGTCATAATCGATGATGACTGGTCCGTGGGATGAAAACGCCTGACCTTTATAGATGCCGCCATTCAGCACACGGTGGCGCATTCCCGGGGTGATAATCTGATAATCAACGCGCATGCCGTTGTTTTCATCACGGGCAGCGTTATCTTTCCACCAGCTGTATTTGCCCGCTTCACGATCCACTTCGCGATACGCATCAAAGAAGCCCATGTCACCAAGCAAGCCTTCCATCCAGCCACGTTCAGCCTGATTGAAGCCAGAAATTTCCTGTGCGTCGCGCCAGTTAGTCACATCAATTTTACGGTGCGCAATGTTCCAGGTGCCACTCATAATAAACTCACGGCGCTTACGACGCTGTTTGCTTAAGTGATGGGAGTAACCATCAAGGAATCGATATTTGAAATTAAGGCTGTCGTCGTCTGTTGCTTCAGGCACAAACAAGCTGACAATACTGATCTTGTCAAAATCTGCCTGCAGGTAACGGCCGGTCTCATCCATCTCCGGAAAGCCCAGACCACTGATGATCGCTTTGGGCGCCTGACGGGTATAAATAGCAACACCGCCTTTATCCTGGCGATTGTAACCACTGAATGCATAGACAAAATAGCCATCAAGGAAATACTGATCCTCGATCACCTGCTCATCTTCTCTAGTGTCCTGAAGGCAGATCAGATCTGCGTCCTGCTCCACGAGCCAGTCAAATAGACCGTTCTCCCGTGCACTCTTAATGCCTTCACAATTTAAACTGATAACTCTCATCGACTACACCTTGTCTGCACGCAATCTCGCGCTGACATTAATCTTGTTCTCGGCGAATCAGTAGCCGGGAAAACAGATCACTATAAACGACGATCGTCTACAGCACTAAATCTGATCTGAAAAACACAACCAAAGACTTATATAAGCTGAGGCGAACGACGTTTAGCGTCTTATTTTTCAGGAATACGGCTACTTAACCGGAATTAACTCTGCTTAACTGTACGACAAAGTTAGTAAGAGCCCATACCTATTATAAGGCAAGAACAGGAATCTTCTTGTACGGTTAAGCACAGAATTTTTTAGAATTCTATCGCACGAATAATAACGACTTATCGCCACTATGTTTATCCGCATAAATGCGACTCACATCGTGCCAGATCAACGGACTCACGGGCTCAGACTTGGCAATTACCGCAATATTGCACTAAGCAAAGCCGGTTTATTGGTATAAAATGAAGTCCTTTACTCGAAAATAAACATCAGGACAGGATAAACCGATGCAACAGTACCAAAAAGAATTTCTGGATTTCGCCATTGAACAGGAAGTTCTTCGCTTTGGTGAGTTCACCCTGAAGTCTGGCCGTCAGTCTCCATATTTCTTCAATGCCGGCCTGTTTAACTCTGGAGAGGCCATCAGCAAGCTTGGCCGCTTCTATGCTGAGGCCATTGTTAATGCTGGCTTAGCGTTTGATCTTCTGTTTGGCCCTGCTTACAAAGGCATTCCACTGGCAACAGCGACCGCTGTAGCGCTTTATGAGCACCATGGCATCAATACCCCTTGGTGCTTTAACCGCAAAGAAGCCAAAGATCATGGTGAGGGTGGTAATATTGTTGGGGCTCCACTGGCGGGACGTGTTGCTATTGTGGACGATGTAATCACCGCAGGTACCGCTATCCGCGAAGTCATGGACATTATCAACAATACCGACGCGAAACCTGCCGCTGTTATTGTGGCCATGGATCGTCAAGAAAAGGGGCAGGGTGATTTGTCAGCGATTCAAGAAGTTGAACGTGATTTCCAAATTCCGGTTTTGAGTGTTGTATCTCTCACCGACTTGCTGGAGTATAGTGAGAATCATCCAGAAATCCGTCGCCATGCGCCGGACATTAAAGCATACCGAGACCGTTACGGTGTATGAGCACTAAACTTCCTTCGCTTATCTTCTTAGCTTCATTTTCTATGGTCACTGCTTTTCCAGCAGTGGCTCAAAACCTTTACAAATACAGAAATCATGAAGGCGTGACGGTAATCTCTTCCGTCATGCCCAGTGACTTGGTAAATCAAGGGTACACAGTTCTCGACAAAAACGGGCGGATTGCTGAAATAGTCCCCCCAAGCATGACCTCCGCACAGAAGGTCCAGCTGGATCACCTCGAAAAGCAGCGGGAAAAACAAGCTCGCCAAGACGAGATGGATAAAGAGCTACTGGTTTTGTACGGTTCTGCGGATGAGATTCTGGCCGTTATGAACAGAAAACTCGGTGAGCTTGACCTGAAACTGAAAGAGCTTGGCAACCTTCAGGTGATCACCGAAAATAATATTCAGGTTAAACAACGGCAGATAGAAAAAGCCGGAGACAAAGCACCTGACTATTTACAGGAAGAGCTCGATAATCTAAACGCCCAGAGTCTGGATTATGAAAAAAGAGCAAAAGGCCTGAAGGAGGAACAAACCCTCCTTAAAGAGCAGCACACCGCCTCTGCTGCCCGCTTCAAAAAGTTGAATCGCAACATCAGCCTCGAATCCATTCCTGCTGTAAGCCGTGATCAGGTAGAAGGACAGTGGCGAATTCGCGAGGATGTGGCTATTGACTGGAATCTCGACCCAAGCGGTTCTTTTGATTCTTTCTACCAAGAGTTGGGTAGCTATGCCACCGAAAAAAACTTTGGTACCTGGCAGCTGACCAATAATCAAATCATCCTGATGATTGATAAGAAAGAGAATAAGGATTCACTGGGTGGGCAGACTAGCAGGCGGGTCGCTGAGGAACGACGCATTCAGATTATTAATACCACTGAGTCCGAGCTACAGATACTGATGGATGGAAAAGAAGTCAGCTTGAACCGGTCTTAGAAGCTGTTCACAATCTTTCTGCGAGCTGCAAACGATGATAAAACGCCCCTGTTTTTCAGTTTTCTTTGTTGCGTAGCGCCACTATGCGCCTCAAAAAACTGAAAAACAGGAACATTTTCTCCTCGTTTTCGCTATTCGCAAAAGATCATGAACAGCTTCTTAAAAACACGTCAGGGCTTTTGTGTAAAAAGCCCTGCGCTTTTCATCGAAATGATGCTTCAGAAATCATTACCCACTGATCAGCCCAATTCTCGGTCGGCAGTCGTTTAAATTCACTACGTACATACTGAACGATTCGGCCTTCTGCAGCAGCCAGCATCAGGTTGGCTGTTACACTGACTGTCATACGTGTTCGGACGCCTTCTTTCATTTCTGCTTCACGCAACGTCTGCTTAAGCTGCGTTTCCAGGCGATCAAACAACTGAATCACTCGCTGCCGCAAGCGATCGGTTTCTCCCGCCAGAGCATCGCCGGTGAGAATCCGGGTAAGGCCCGCATTTTTCTCACAAAAGCCCAGAAGCAGCCGCAGCATCTTCTCGCACTTGACGGAAACACTCTGTTCTTCCGCAAGAATCAGGGTAATTCTGGAAAACAGGGCTTCTTCGATAAACTCGATCAACCCTTCAAACATTTTCGCCTTGCTGGGAAAATGCCGGTAAAGCGCAGCTTCAGAGACCCCCACCTCTTTCGCCAGTGCCGATGTGGTAATCCGGGTGCCCGGAGCCGTTTCCAGCATGTGCGCCAGGGCTTCGAGAATCTGCTGTTTGCGAGAAATTTTCTGAGACATATCCATTATGAAGTACTAAACACTATCTCCGGTTATCAAGGTGCCCACGCCACGGTCCGTCAATAGTTCCAGGAGAACGGCATGGGGCACCCGACCGTCTATGATATGAGCAGTTTTTACACCACCCTTAACGGCATTAAGTGCGCATTGTATCTTGGGAAGCATACCGCCATAAATAGTGCCGTCACTAATTAATGCTTCTACTTGCTGTGAACTTAACCCAGTTAACAGTTCGCCATCCTTATCCAGCAGGCCCGCTGTGTTGGTTAACAACAGTAGCTTTTCGGCCATCAGCTCCTCTGCCAGACGGCCTGCCACTAAATCAGCATTGATATTGTATGATGCGCCTTTGTCGTCGACGCCGATAGGGGCAACAACGGGAATAAAATCCGAATTCTGCAGCATATCGATAATATCGGTGTCGATGGATGCCACTTCGCCCACATGACCGATATCAATAATCTCCCGCGCGGTCATTTCTGGTGTTTTTTCTGTGACCACTAATCGCTTCGCGCGAATAAAACGACCATCTTTACCTGTAATACCTATTGCACGACCACCGTTGTTATTGATCAAAGTAACGATTTCTTTATTAACCAAGCCACCCAGCACCATTTGCACGACATCCATCGTATTGGTGTCGGTCACCCTCATGCCCTGAACAAACCGGCTTTCGATATTCAGTCGCTTCAGCATCTCACCAATCTGCGGGCCGCCACCGTGGACAACCACTGGGTTGATACCAACCGCCTTCAATAGCACAACGCCCTGGGCAAAACTGTTTTTCAGTTCATCACTTTCCATGGCGTTGCCGCCGTATTTCACGACAACGGTTTTTCCAGCATAACGCTGCAGATATGGCAACGCTTCTGTCAAAACCGTAGCGATTTCCTGAGACGACAATGAAGGTGTATCCATGACTCCTCCTAAGGGAGTTTCTTACTATTTTTCTGTCTGGCTGATCTAACAGGCTGAATGAACAGCCTGCTTCAACAATATGCTCAGTGCGTGCCAGAGTGCCCAAACCCACCAGCACCACGATCACTCTCTTCAAAACTCTCAACAATTTCCAGCGTTGCCTGAACCACAGGCACCAGAATCAGTTGGGCAATCCGTTCACCAGGCTGGATGGTGAATGTGGTATTGCCTCGATTCCAGCAGGAAACCATTAATTGCCCCTGATAATCGGAGTCAATCAAACCCACCAGATTACCGAGCACAATACCATGTTTATGGCCAAGGCCGGAGCGAGGCAGAATCATGGCCGCTAGAGCAGGGTCTTCAATATGAATCGCCATGCCCGTTGGTAACAGTTGGGTTTGACCCGGCTCAAGGGTTAATGGCTCATCCACGCAAGCGCGGAGATCAATCCCTGCGGAACCTTCCGTCGCGTGTGCCGGCAACGGAAATTCAGTGCCCAGGCGCGGATCAAGAATGCGGGTTTTTACTGTTCTCATGGAGTCAGCTCCCTATGGATTCATTGGTTTCATTCTGCGCTCTCCATTTCCGGAAGCGCCGGGCGACGATTTGCAGCAATTTTCGGGAAACCACTTTCTTGGACGCCCTTGGTAGCGGTTCTTCCAGCTCTTCACCGATCACGGTCACTTCATTGCTTTGGCTGCCAAAGCCGATTTCGCTGTCGCTTACATCGTTGGCCACGACCAGATTCAACTTCTTGCGCCGCATTTTGTCTGCGGCATAACCCAGCACATTGTGCGTTTCAGCGGCAAAGCCAACCACAAAAGGCGGTTTCTCTGTACCGGTCACAGAAGCAATAATATCAGGGTTACGCACCAAGCGGAGCTCCAGCATTTCTCCGCTGTTCTCTGCGTCTTTTTTGATTTTCTCTTTAGCAACCTCGGCCGGACGATAATCGCTCACCGCCGCGCAGCCGATGAAAATATCCACCTCGTTCAGATGGTCGTGAACCACCTGATGCATATCCCGGGCACTGACGACATCAATGCGTTTAACCCGTTCTGGCGTATCAAGATGCACCGGACCGCTGACCAGTGTCACCGTCGCACCCGCTTCAATAGCCGCTTCGGCAATGGCAAAGCCCATTTTTCCAGAGCTGTGATTGGAGATGTAGCGAACTGGGTCAATATCTTCCCGAGTGCCGCCAGCCGTAACCATCACTCGCAGACCGGAAAGAATATCGTGGGTGAATAGCTCAGAGGTTTTCTCAACAATGATTTCAGGGTCGAGCATTCGACCAGGGCCAACATCACCGCACGCCTGAAAACCATCATCCGGGCCAAACAGCTTGACGCCCCGCTCCAGCAGTTCGTCGCGATTCTCCTGCGTCACGCTGTCCCGCCACATGCCTTGATTCATGGCCGGCGCCAAACAAATCGGTGCGCTGGTTGCCAAGCATAATGTGGTTAGCAAATCATCCGCATGGCCTCCGGCCAGACGAGCCATAAAATCAGCCGTGGCCGGCGCCACCAGAATAACATCCGCCCAACGCGCCAGTTCTATGTGCCCCATGCCGGCTTCGGCTTTAGTGTCCAGCAGATCGAGATGTACCGGATTGTGAGAGAGCGCTTGCATGGTTAATGGAGTAATAAACTCACAGGCGGCCTTGGTCATCACCACCCGAACATCCGCACCCAGCTTACCCAGATGCCTGACCAGTTCAGCACTTTTGTAAGCGGCAATGCCCCCGGTAACACCCAGAACAATGCGTTTGTTGCTTAGCTGCTGCATAAGTTGCCAATTTCCTTGGGGAATTAAGTGAGCATTTCTTTGTCTGAATGGTTATTAGTTTTTGGCTCACGTTTGAATCGTTAAACCACCATCATAACAGTGAACGCCAAACGGATATAACTCCTAATAGCTGGAGAAATGCTTTGCTACCCCGAGAGAAAATGATGAGCCTTGGCGCTTCTGCACTCACAGAGACAGAGCTGCTGGCCATACTTCTGCGAACAGGCTGTCAGGGTTTGAACGTTTTAGACCTATCTGAACAGTTGCTTAGCCAATTCAAAGGGCTGAATGGGTTGCTGACCACAGAGCACCAAGAGCTGGTTGCTATTAAAGGGCTTGGGCCTGCCAAAGCCACTCAACTCAGCGCCATACTGGAAATGTGCCGTCGAGTGCTTAACCAGAAACTGAAAAAGTCTGACGTTATTACCAGCCCGAATTCAACTCGAGAGTATTTACAACTCCATTTTCAAGGATTGGAGCGTGAGGTGATGGCGTGCCTGTTTCTGGATACCCGGCATCGAATCATTGCGCTGGAAACCCTGTTTCAAGGGACCTTGAACTCAGCAACCGTGCATCCACGGGAAGTAGTGAAGAAAGCACTATCACTTAACGCTTCATCTCTGATTTTGTGCCACAACCATCCTTCCGGTGACCCTGAACCAAGCCAGGCTGATATCCGAATTACACAAACGTTAAAAGAGGCACTGCAGCTTGTGGATATTGACGTTCTGGATCACATGATCGTGGGGCAGGGCGAAATTCTCTCAATGGCAGAGCATGGATTAGTCTGACTTCTGTAGGGTCTGTTGACGTTTCGTTGCGAGACTCAGTGACTCAGAAAAACGCCAAGCGCGAGAAAGGTTTGCGCCGTGCGTAGTCATTCTACGCCAAGCAAGCCTGACAAAGCGGGTGGCGTTTTTCTGAGTCACCCAAAGGGCGGATCAGGGCGCCCCTATCCCGTCGTTCCAGCATCTTGAAAGGCAATAAGCATTCCTGCGATGCTGCGCCTAGTTATAGGAGCGCCCTGATCCGCTGAACACGCAACGAAACGTCAACAGACCCTAATAAACAGAAGTCAGACGTTGAAGATCACTCTTCTGCATCAACAAAAGGCTCTTCGCCTTCCATATCACCAAACACATCTTCTTCTGGCGCTAAAAACCATTCATCCAGTTTCATGGATAACTGATCCACACCAGTTTTCTTCAAAGAAGAGAAGAGCTGAATGCTTACCTGTGGAAAACGTGACAGATCGTTGCGCAGCTTGTTCAGCTCCTGCTTCGCTGCACCGGATTTCAGTTTGTCGGACTTAGTGAGCAAAATGTGCAGCGGCAGGTTGGCGCTGACACTCCAGTTCAGCATCATCTGGTCAAACTCTTTCATTGGGTGACGAATGTCCATCAACAGAACCAAACCCACCAGCGCTTCACGGCGCTCCAGGTAATCGGTCATGTGATGCTGCCACTCTTTCTTCATAGCCTCTGGCACCTTGGCGAAGCCGTAGCCGGGTAAGTCCACCAGAAAGACACCTTCCTGAACTTCAAAGAAATTGAGAAGTTGCGTTCGACCCGGCGTTTTACTGGTTCGAGCCAGTTTGTTGGAGCCCGTCAGTGCGTTCAGTGCGCTGGATTTACCGGCATTGGAGCGGCCCGCAAAGGCCACTTCCCGGCCTTCGTTTTCCGGGCATTGACTAAGCTTGGCCGCACTCTTAAAAAAGGTGGCCTTGCGATAGTTTATTGATTCTATAGGAGGATTCGTGTCGCTCATGGGTTTCATAGGTTCCGGAAAGTAGCCAAAAATAAGGCTGCAATTGGTTCTGGCTGTACCGGTTGCCGGTTGAGTAGTTTATACTATCGTCGTTCAAGGCACATGCTGTCATGTCACCTGACGCAGAAACAGCCAATTGCAGTCGAGGGTTCTGCGAAGATTCGTTTCATTGTTAAGCTTGCTTTAATAAAAAGCCGCGTCAGGTCTGATGAATAATAACAGCCATTTCAGGCAAATGCCGTAACTGGGTCGGGTAATGAAAAAAATTATTCTCTCTCTGGTCGTTTCTTTGGGGGTAACAGGCATCGCCTTTGCCAAAGGAGATGCAGCTGCAGGTAAAGCAAAATCAGTCACTTGTTCCGCTTGCCATGGTGCTGCGGGCGTTAGTCCTGCGCCAAACTGGCCAAATCTGGCAGGCCAGGGAGAACGCTACCTGGTCAAACAAATTACTGAAATTAAAGAAGGCGATCGCTCCGTTCCGGAGATGGTGCCGTTTGTTGGCGGGCTGACAGAACAAGATATCGAAGATCTCGCCGCATTTTATGCCAGCCAACCAGCGCCTAAGGGTGTTTCTGATCCAAAGTACACTTCTTTGGGTGAAGCGCTGTACCGTGGTGGTGATGCGAAAAAAGGCATTCCAGCCTGTTCCGCTTGTCACTCGCCAACAGGGCAAGGCAACTATCTGGCCGGTTACCCAATGCTGGCTGGGCAGAAACCCGATTACACCGCCAAGCAGTTGCGTGATCTTCGCGAAGGCGATCGCACCAACGATGGCGAGACTAAAATCATGAGAACCATCGCTGAGAAGATGAGCAACAAAGAAATCGAAGCGGTTTCCAATTACATTAGCGGCCTTCGTTAATGTCTGCTCATTTTGCAGAAGTGGTAACTCAGCCACTTCTGCAAACCTCCCTTTTCTGTAAATAACGCCTCAATCTATTCCCTTTCAAAGTCCGCTTTTGTATTGTTTCTGCAAAATTACAAATAAAGCAGGACTACAGGATGACCAAGAAAACGAAGGGAGTTGCGGCAATCGTCGCCTTTCTGGTAGTTTCAATCGCTGCCGCCACATTCTTATTAAACGACAATAACAGCAAACCCACCGTTGCTGTGACTCAACCTAATGAGGCGCAAGATCAACAGACTTCACATGACCATGCTGAAGAAAAGCAGGCAAGTACTTCACAAGCGACAACTCAACCCTATTCACCTCTCTTATTCTCTGCCGGAAAAGATTATCGAGAACTGCCCGTGCCTGTGCAAACGGATGCAACGGCAGAGCAGGTCGAAGTGGTTTCCGTCTTCTGGTATGGCTGTCCACACTGCTATGCCCTTGAGCCTCAGCTGGATCGATGGAAACCAACTCTGCCTGGTGACGTAAAGTTCATCCGCACTCCGGGGTTCTTTTCCCCCAACCTTTGGCAAACCCATGCACGTCTTTACTATACTGTTCGCAGTATGGGGATTGAAGACAAAGTGCACGCCGGTATTTTCAGTGAGATCCAGAACAGCCGTAACCTGTTAGGTGATGATGATGCCATGGCCGAGTTCCTGAACCGGGAATACGGTATCGAAGAGAGTGCATTTACCGAAGCGTACAAATCCTTCGGTGTTAACAATCAGCTGCAACAGGCATTTTCTAAGCTGAAAGGCTACAACCTCAGTGGTGTCCCAGCGATTATCATTGATGGGCGTTACGTGGTTGAACCCGGTTTGGCCGGTTCTCTAAGCAACATGCCGGTGATTGCCGATTTTCTGATTCGGAAAGTCAAACAGGATCGCAAGAGTTCCTGATACGGCAAGTCCTGCACCCAACTACTCAGGAAAAAGCCGGAACGCCCATAAACGTTCCGGTTTCTTTAAGATGGGAGTGAATGATGCCGATTCGGACGCTGACAGGCGCGATGCGAAGGCGCTTAAATCGCAAGCGTTATCAGTTTCGCACTGAAAGCGCCCAATATAACCACAGTCAAACCGTTCAACCGCTCACCAAGAACACCTTAAACCTTCTCAGCTTTAATATTCAGGTCGGTATTAACACGGAACACTTCCGCCATTATCTGACCCGCAGTTGGCAACACATTCTTCCCCATCCAAACAGGATTGCTACGCTGGATCGTATTGCCGGGATCTTGCCCGAATATGATCTGGTTTCCCTGCAGGAAGTCGATGGAGGAAGCCTTCGAAGTGGCTTTGTGAATCAAACAGAGTACCTTGCCCTTAAAGGACTGTTTCCTTTCTGGTATCACCAATTGAACCGCAACCTTGGCAAGTTTGCTCAACACAGCAACGGACTGTTAAGCCGTTATCAACCTTTGTCACTGGAAGATCACAAACTACCCGGATTGATTCCCGGTAGAGGAGCCATTGTCACCCGCTTTGGTAATCCCGATAGCCCACTGACGGTTGTCATGATGCACTTGGCTCTAAGCCGCCGGGCAAGAAACATTCAGCTGTCGTATATTCAGGAAGTGGTGCAAAACAATGAGCATATTGTGCTGATGGGGGATATGAATACTCACGCAGATCAATTACTCCATGACTCACCACTGCAAAACTCCAGGCTTCAAGCCGCTCACTGGGGGCAAAACACATTCCCCAGCTGGCAACCAAAACGATCGCTGGACCACATTTTGATAAGCCCATCACTTCGTGTGAATCGTTTCGGCGTGGTTAATCTACCGATTTCAGACCATTTGCCGGTGTCGGTAGAAATTCAGTTGCCTGAGAGTATTCTGCTCTCATCCTAAGATGCGATCTGTCAGCTCCTGACAATCTATCTGGATACTCTATCTGACTGCTCTGGGATTCCATACAGCATATCCCTTCGGATCTTCGCCATTCCTCACTTTTGTCACGCGCACATCTTTCTGGGTTCAAGGCATTTGCTGCATCATGACACTCTATCCTTAGAGCACAATATTTGAATGCCAAAGATCGGCTTTCGTCTAATGATCGCTGCAAATCCTGATACCTTGTGCCGTTATCAGATGTAACCATGCTTTCTCCACCGCACTCATCCTGATAAGCCTTCAACAGACTTTCGCGTTCTTTACATAGTGATATAACATCCTGATAATCATTTGCCCTTGATTGCTCTATAGCCGCTTTAGATTCAAAACATTTGGCCAAAATACTGAAAACCGTCGAAGGTTTCTCTAAGCCTATTTCTAGACATCTCTTGAGTTGTGCTTCTGCCTGAGACAGAAGCACTTCGGCTTCACTTCGGTATATTGCATCGTTTTCAATATTACTAATAGCATCACCGGTTAAGGAACCTTGGCGAAATTCTGCTGTTTTAGCGATAGATAAACGGAGATCTGCCTCACAAACCAACATAAGCGCATAGGTTTTAAGATGTTTTGTATTATTTTTAAGTAGTTGATCAAATGTAATCGAATAATCCTGACCGATTGAATATTAATTCAGCTGATGACATGTGCTGCAATAGTTATAGAGAGGTTATGGCTAATTGTGTTTGCCTAGATGTACTGTTAACTCAAGCAGTCACAATGTCAGTGATACTTACTGGTCGGTCAGTGATTTATTCGAAAGCAAATGGTTAACTACTTATCAATATCATTGCCACACATATTCCTCACTGCTGTGAGGCCCGTTAGCATTTTACCCAAATTATCTTCAGGGCGATTATGATGAGCTTCCACAAGCGCCTTAATCGCACCTTGATAAAGGTTACCCAAGCTTCTTGGCAAACGAGCATCTTCTCTTGGTTCCATATTCATCAAACCATTAAGCCCGGATATTTCATAAATGCTGCTAAGCCAGAAGAAGTGATGTTTTTTTGAACAAACAAATCCTTGCAGAGCATAGCAACAAACTCTTCTGCCTTTCGGTCATGCTTAACTGCACCTTTTTACCGCTATAAAATAATCGATTTTCCGAGTATTTGGCATGACGAACCCTCAGCTTGTTTTGCTGATTCAATTTCGTGCCTTTTATTCAAAGTGTTGTGTCTGTTACCCCGGTTTGGGGAACGGCAGGGCAGTAAACGTTTCTGTAATTCGCTGCAGTACCTCTTTCATTGGGTTACTGCTGGGCAGGTGTAACTTCACACGATCTTTGTACTCCACCACCTTAACAGCAATTTTGAACAATTTGGCAATCACTGTTGAAGGCTGTGCCTTCTCTAACTCAGTACCCTTCAAYGCAATGGCTCTCATTTCATAATGCAAAACATAGGCAGCGCATGCGTAATACATGCGTAACGCATTCGCCCGAAAACTCATATCCGATGTTCGATCRCACKACAGGTCATTTTTCAGATGTTTGATGTAGTTTTCATCCTGCCCCCTCGGACAATAGAACTGTTCATAAATGCATTGTGCTGAAGCGTTTGTTATGGATGTCACCACAAAACGAGGATTGTCACCCATCTGATTGACTTCAGCTTTATAGATGACACGTGTATTCAGTCCTTTCCAACTCTTTGCCTGATAGTTTGCCTCACCATATATACGAACACGGTAAGGTATTGCCAAATCATTCGATCGTGCGTTAGCCGTGCGTTCCTGCAGGCAGCGACGAGCTTCAGCCATGCTCTCATCCGATTGAGGC
>NZ_LUTV01000002.1:775552-780847 GCF_001646945.1 Endozoicomonas ascidiicola | reverse complement strand
CTTCTGCGTGCAGATTAACCAAAAACCAGTCGAGTTAGCCGACAGACTCCATACCAAGACGTCTCTTGACGAGGAGGAAGAGGTGCTCAGAAAACCGGTTAAGCCAAAACCAAAATAAAACCGATGGTTTCAAGTGAGTTTTGGTTTATATGAATCGATGCCTTAAAGAATATTCAATATCTGTAGATTATGTGACCGCAATAGGAACTGATTCTCTGAGTATAGAATTTCTCGATGCTTGTCAAAGTGAAGGGTTGGATACGTCACTCATTGCTAAGATCCCGGATAAACAGCTGGGGTTGTACGCCATTCATACCGATGATCAGGGAGAGCGTAGTTTTAGCTACTGGAGGAACGACTCTGCGGCAAAACAGCTATTGCAATCCGGTTTGACCCCATCGCAAAAAGAAGAGTTATCCAGCACCTTCGGCTTGATTTATTACTCGGGCATCAGTTTAGCCATTCTTGATCCGCACAGCCGGAGAGAGCTCTTCGATATACTGACGAAAGCTAAGGCAAACGGCTCAACCATTGCTTTTGATAACAATTATCGCCGTCGTCTATGGGAGTCAGAAACCGTCGCCAGAAACGTGATCAATCAATTTCTGAAGGTTACAGATATTGCATTAGTCACCTTTGACGATGAAGAAGAATTGTATGGTGATAGCCATCCGGAGATCACCATCGAGCGTATCCGTAAGAGAGGTGTCAGAGAAATTGTTGTCAAAGACGGTTCCAACGGTTGCTCCATTCTCCACTCAAAAGGGGCGGACTATGTGCCCGCCATCAAAGTCAGACAAGTAGTCGATACCACTTCTGCTGGCGACTCTTTCAATGCCGCTTATCTGGCATCACGTATCAGCGGATTGTCGTCTCATGAGTCTGCAAGAAATGCTCATATACTGGCCTCAACCGTGATTCAACATAAAGGCGCCATTATTCCGCCTGAACTCTGTCTAACCATCTGATTTAGAGATAACCATGAATAGTCTGGACGTTCTACTTCAAGCCAAGCCAGTCATGCCAGTGATGGTGATTGATCATATTGATCAGGCAACCCCTCTGGCATCCGCCCTGCATAAAGGTGGGATTAATGTCTTTGAAATTACGCTACGTAGTGAGTGTGCACTGGATGCCATTACCCTGATCAAAAAAGAACTACCCAATTGCCTGGTAGGTGCCGGGACGGTTCTCAACCCGGAACAACTGAAACAAGCTATTGAAGCAGGATCAGATTTTGCCTTGTCACCGGGATTAACCGCTGGGTTACTGGAATTTGCAGGCAAAACCGAGATGCCTTTTATTCCGGGAGTCGCCTCACCGGGAGATGTTATGCTGGCACTGTCTTACGGCATTAACGCCATGAAACTGTTTCCTGCAACTCAGCTGGGTGGCGAAGGTATGTTAAAAGCCCTGTACGGACCGTTTCCTGAAGTCATGTTCTGTCCAACCGGTGGCATCAGTGCTGATAACTATCGTTCTTTTCTTTCTCTGCCAAATGTTGCCTGTGTTGGCGCGTCTTGGATTGCACCTGCTGCATTGGCAAGAGAAGAAAAATGGGATGAGATTACCTTTCTGGCAAAAGCTGCTGTTGATAATGCATAAGCTTTGACGCTCTCAATAAGGAGTGGGATTTCACCCACTTCTTATCTGCACATCATAAGTACCCAACCATATGAAATCATACTTTCTGACTCAGTGGCCAGCTACTCTACTGCGTTGCAGCTTCGATCACATAGCTACGGCTATGCTCACTCCGCTGCGCCTTGCATAGTAACTAACCACTAAGCCAGAAATATTCGATTTCATATGGTTAGGTACTTACGACTATTGTTTTATGACTGCTCAGCGTATGGCCAACCATCATAATCGATATGCTGAGCCTGCCATCGTACAGAGCTTTTATCTTCCACGTCTCCTTTGCCAATCAGATGTTCTGCAACAATAAAAGAGAAATCGAACACGACGCCCAGCCCTTTACCGCTGATAAACTGACCATCGACCACAACCTTCTGATCCACATGAACACCGTCATCGAAGCTCTTGTAAAAATCAGCGCCGGACACATATTTGTGCTGCCCAAACAGACCATTAGCAGCCACCACTTTCGCTCCAGAAGAACACAGCGGGCAGATTAATTTTCCACGAGCAATGTGGCGTTTGAGAAAACCAATCACCATCTCATCGCTTGTCAGGTTCGCCGTTCCTTCAGGGCCGCCAGGCATCATCACCGCATCATAATCATCATCGAACTTTTCGCTCAAAGTGAAGTCTGCTGTTATATTCACTTTGAAATAACTGTTCACATGTCGTTCATTTTTGCAGGCTAATACATCTACATTGATTTTCAAACGACGCATGATGTCAATAAAGACAACCGCTTCTGCTTCTTCAAACCCATCCGCAAGCAGAACCGCAATGCGTTTTGTGGTTGCCAGATCGTTACCCATAAATTCGCTCAAACCCGTGATGGGAAAAAGAGCGAACTTATCATGGAGTTAAAAGTGACATACCGACGAAGATCAAAAGAGAGTAAAGGATATTACCAATAATGCCCGAGGAGCAAAGTGTACTGCCCCTGTTGCTCGTATTGGTAGGAACCCCTCAAATCCCAGTTTTTTGCCAGCTGAAATCGAGTCTCAAGACGATAACTGTTGAAGCTTGATCTGGATTCATCCAGTTGCTTCTTGTGCTGATATTCAAACTGAGTATTAAGGTTTTCAGTTATACTTGTCACCACGTTCAGAGTCACACGCCCCTCAACGTTTCCCGATCCTTGCCTGTTATCTCTCACAGCCCCACCAATAAAGCCTGACACGATGACATCATCACCTAAAGTCGTCGTATACCCTTTATCACCTTCAAGTTGTAGAGTCAGACAGGTTTCCGTGCAATCAAATCGAACAGACTGCAAGCCTGCTTTTATACGCCACGCTGTTCTCTCATCCCCAGGAAGCCCTGTTACCTTCGTTGATAGGCTTTTAATGCTGACAAGATCTACCGAGTTGAACATTACTTTGTCATTAATTGCAGAAAGCTGAACCTGCCCCATAACCAGTTCGCCATATTCTGAATGCTCTAAACCAGCATCAAGACTGTCGTAGTATGCAGGCCGAATGTTCAGTCTGGCGCCACTACCTGACCCTTCAGTGTGCACCCACCCGAATTGAATGAAACTTGGGTTACGTCCTTCGTGGGGATAAGCAAGCTCTTGCGTCACCGGCATTTTCACCCCAGGTGGAAGACGATAACGATGAGCCAATACACTCTGATACGATTGCTTCACAGCCAGTTCATCATCTTCCTCTACGGCTTTTCCTACAAACTGGTAATAATCCAACAAGGTATCCAACACAGAATATCTGTCGTCTAGAGGCTCTGAATGAAATGATGCCGAATTAAGAACAGGTGGGTTCTCAATCGCTTCTGTCACATATTCTTTCTGTTGAGCGTTCAACGAAGCAAAACCTTCATAAAGTCGAGATTGTCTGGAGGGGTGAAATGAAACCTCCTTCACCAAGGAGCGGTCATCCAGCGTCGTACGATCCAACTCAAGAATCTGAGACTGAGGGATAACCCAAAGACTGTTGTCCGGATTCGCTTTCACACCTTCAATCAGTTCCAGCAACTCCCCTAGTCGAAATGAACAATTCTTATTTAAGAAAAAGTATTGATACTCTTTGCCCATCACCTCCCAGATATGGGCAAGCACAAAATCGACCTGATCTGCTGTCAGATCCAGCTCATACTCCCAGAGATCCCGCAGCTCCAACTCACCATAGTTCTGGTTATGGAAATAGTATTCAGCATGGCTGAAGCCACCGTTGTAGCCTCCAAATAAGCCTTTGAGAATATAACTGACCGGATCATCGCCATCGTTCACAATGGCTCCAAAGTTGATACTGGTATCCAGCAAGCGTGTTCGAGTTTTATCTTTTGAATTCAGTTTGAGTAGCGTGTGGCCATAATAGGACGCTGGATTCCCAAGATATCCGGAGGCAAAAACAACACTAATGGACTCTGCCGCCCCCTCTTCAGTCCATTTCAAATACTCAGGACAACGCACAGGGATTACAGTTTCGTCAGTCAGTTTCAGTTCTGATTTCAACCATTGATATCTGGCAGGAAAACGACACTGAGCATGTAAATTATCATCACTACTAACGGGCAAAGAAAATGCATTTATTGTTGCTAACAACTCTGACTTTGGGTCTGTTCGTCCATCAGCTGCCAGAAAAAAATCATCGGTTAAAATGGCGCTTTCAACACCTGATTCCGTCCATGAATCAGGCTCATAAACCAGCAACTTTTTCCATGTGTTGCTATGAGACAGCCTTTGGATAATGGAAGAATCAATAGAAGATGAGTGCGTCGATATTACACTTGAAAAAGCAAAAAACGGGAAGAAGAGAGATAGCCAGCATAGTAGAAGTTTTTTGATCACGGCTTACAAATCTGGAGTTAGGGATATGCCTGAAGGCTGACTAACATGTTTTGAGACGCCGCCTGATTAGACAGACAACGTCTTATAACAGAGCTTACGCAGAACAGCTGTCTGCAGCGCTGGCAACACCAGCATCCATAGCCTGATAGTACTGAGCAGCCTTCTCAACGTCAGACAGTGCTGAATAATCAATAGCCATCACATTACCTACCATATCTTCACGAATGGAAGAGACGATGGTCTGGTGAGTAGATCCCTGACAGCCACGAACCGTCAACATTGCAGTCAAATGCTCTCCCTGACCCAGAGCTGTTTCTTCAGCAAGGTTATCGTAGTTGTCGATAATAAACTGCGCCGTTTTTACACTCTTACCATTGCAGGTTTCTGGGCTCATGGTTGCCGAAGTGACAGCTGTAGTACCAACATCCCAAATAATATTTGAGGTCACGGCAGCCCACTTAGGGCCATCAGAAAAAAGCGCTGCACCAATACCACAGTCAGAAAATGGGTTTGGTCCTGACCCTGTCGGCTTGGCAGCACTTACAGAGGTGGCAACACACAGAAGAGCAGTAGCAATAACTGGAAATTTCAACATCGATAAATATCCCTGATCTTTTATTAGGACTGGTTCAGGCTTGCGCTAAAACCATATATTCATAAAGGATTTACATCATTATCCGTGAGAGGATGTTACTTATCAGTAAAAAGAAAAACAATGAACATCTGTCGTATTAGTGCTGGTGATCACATAAACAGAGGAGGAAAAAAGGAAAGGAAGCCATAGAAGAGGAGGAAAGAGGAAAGAGGAAAGAGGAAAGAGGAAAGAGGAAAGAGGAAAGAGGAAAGAGGAA
>NZ_LUTV01000002.1:710719-772852 GCF_001646945.1 Endozoicomonas ascidiicola | reverse complement strand
TCATGACTTCTATTCCTGATCATTAAAATTCTTGATGATCAAAAAGTAGACGATTTGGCCGGTTAGTCAAATTTAAGGGTGTCCTATATTTCCTTAGCTGTATTAGCCATTCTATTTACAGCACCGTTGGGGTTGATTGGCATCAACCTTTTTGGGACTAAATTACTGAACAAAGCATCTTAGATCACAATTACCTGAATCCATTGCATATTAAGCAGGCAATGTTATATTCAAAGTAAGCGCTTTCAATATAGGAACTCCGGTGATCGCAATGGATGGAATCAACAAAACATCACCAATAACCAGCGGACTAGTAGGCCAGTACACCCTTAAAACCAAATATGACAGCTTGGGAATCAAAGCATTAATACCTGATGGCGCTAGGGCTGGCAAAGCCAAAGAGCTGGTCTCTCAATGTCGAAATAATGCTGAATTCATACAAAAATGCGCCAAGGCAGGCAAGATCGTAGGATACATGCTTAAACACAATCAACGAACAAAAGTCGCCGGAGTCGTCATTAAGTCCTTGGCTGATGCCGTTTCGAGAGCCAAGTCAATAGGCATCTGAGCCAGAACACCCTGAAAGGAGCGTCATTCTAATGGATTATTTTCACTCTCTTGTTTCTGAGCTGTTCCAGCAACTGAATATTGAAAAGCCGGAAGACCGTGATGAGTACAGTTTTGAATTGGACGATGAAAGTCTGCTTCATATTGCTTTTCAACCGAACACAGAATCCGTCGTTGTATTCCGACTCATTGATGCATTCATCGACAACCTTGAGCCTGAACAGTATTGTCAGTTATTGGCGTTAAACAGTTTCAGTGACACGTTCATCAAAAGCGGAGTGTTTACCACTGAAAATGCAGATTGCGCCATTATCTGGATTCAATCCCCTCTGAAATCATTGGATCTGGAGGAGCTCAAAACCTTCGTCGAGCAATTACAAGTCGACTTTCCACCAGCCATCAAGCAAGGTCAGAGTGACCCCATGTAAGCAAAGCACTACGACTTATTCGACAACGTGTCAGCATCTTGCTGGCGCAAATACTCCAGCTTCCCTTTAATTTTGATCTCCAGACCCCGTTCGTTCGGCTGATAATATTGCCTTGGTTCCATCGTCTCAGGAAAATAACACTCGCCGGCCGCATACGCATCTGGCTCATCGTGTGCGTATCGGTATTGTTGGCCGTAACCCAACTCTCCCATCAGTTTGGTGGGCGCATTTCTGAGATGCAAAGGCACTTCGTGGGAAGGGTTGCCGCGGACATCGTCCAGTGCTGCTTTCCAGGCCAGATATACCGCATTACTTTTCGGAGCGCAGGCGCAATAAACCGTGGCATGGGCCAGTGCCAGTAAACCTTCAGCCTAAATTCATCAGTTGAATCTCATATAATCCATGAAAACCCTTGCTGTACCTGATTTTGAACCGAATTGATGTATTCACCCAAAGGGTGAGCGGGTAAATCTGTCCAAACCCATATATCGCATGGCCTTCAGGGCTAGTTCAATTTTCAACTGCTGAATTTAGGTTCAGGCGCACCCAGTCGTTCAAAAGCCTGCCAGGCATTGATGGCAATATCCAGCGCCCTTGGATCAGCATTACCAATATCCTCACTGGCAATCGCCACCAAACGACGAATGATATACAACGGATCTGCGCCACCATCCACCATTCTTGCCGCCCAATACAAAGCCCCATCCGGACTGGACCCCCGAACCGATTTATGAAAGGCAGAAATCTGGTCGTAAAACGCTTCACCACCTTTATCAAAACGACGACCGGTGTCGGACAATATATCCATAATGCTGTCGGACCGAATCACTCCGTCATGACAAAGGTCCGCAGCCACTTCCAGAATATTCAGCACTCGTCGCGCATCGCCGTCAGCGTAGCGAATTGACACCTCTTCGGCTTCAGGTTCCAGAGACACCGTATTTTCAGACAACCCCCGCTCATCTGTCAGCGCCTGATGAATGACTTTCTTCAAGTCTTCCTGCTGCAATGACTTGAGCAGAAAGCTGGGCCGAAAGCTGGGGCCAGGTCTTTCTTTTTGCATAATAAATGTCGTCTACCATAACTACAGATGCACAAATAAAGACCTGACCCTACACTTCTTAAGGGAGTGAAGGTGTTCACGATACACCAGAATGAGCGTTCATGTTCGCCAGAATACGCAATAAGTGGAGTTGTTGTGAATTTTCATGTTATATCTATGTTGATTATTATGGTTTTAGGCTTGAGGTACGTAAGTCGGTGTTTTCGTGCCGTTGATACGGCACGGCATTTTGAAAGGCTGGGCATTTCTGCTCTATTGCGTTAACCAGGAGGTTGTCGCTTTTTTCTGAGCATAGTACAACTTTTCAACAGCCTAGTGTCGTATAAATACATTGCTTGAGTTTGGATGCTCAGATAGGAAAAGCTATGGAAGGCCCTTCAGGAAAAAAAGGCATACAGCCTGAACTTATTGATGTCCCTCAGCAAATAAATAAAGAAACCTCTAGTTCGGTAAGTCAGGACAAAGAGGGGGCATCAAAGCAGATACCTCGGGATGACTCGCATTTTTTTTCCGAAGACGAGCGGAAATCAATAAGCAACTATCGAGTAGAAAAAATCGATTCAAAGGATAATTCTAATTCCTTGCTTTCTGACAGTCAGGTATTGAGCGAAAGTGTCGAAGATAATTCTGATGCTGGTGAGGAGTATGAAGATGCGTTAAACCAAATGGGGGCTGAAGTCACAAATAAAGCAATAGCAGAAGCACTTGCTGAGCTTGGGCCTGAGGGGGTAGCTATGATGGAAGCTCCATCGGATATGGTGCTGCAGAATAGTGAAAGTGAGACACCTGAAACGCCTGTCAGTCGTTCTGAAAAAGCTCAAAGGTTGATACGAGTTAATGAAAAAGAAACAGTCCATAAAATGGCAACCCAATTAATGCAACGGGCAAAGACGTTTATGTCTGGATATTCACTCCGGAGTCAGCTGGGAGCTCTTAATCTAAGTCAGGCGATTAAAGATTTTGAAAAATACGGGGGGGGGGAAGCAGGAGAACTGTTTGAAAAGATGGATAATTTTGCTCAAATATTGGGAGCAAAGACAGAAAAAGAAATTGAAATAACACATCATCAGGATAAATCTCAGGCCAGGGCAGAGTATGATGCTTTGGCTTTATCTTTTGGCCTTGTTAAAGATATTGTGAAGGATTTCTATTTTGATTATCTTGGAAATGAATGCAAACAAAAGCTACGTGATGCATTTTCCCGCTTTGAAAATCCTAGTGAAGAGTCGTTGTTAAGAGTGAGGGGGCAGGCTAGTGTTGATGTGAATATAGCAAAGCTGGATGCAGGGGTAGAGGTATCGACACAACTGTTAGGTTGTGATGATACCACGATAAGACTTTTTGATAATCAAAAATTCAGCCTTCGGCTAACTGTGGGAATTGATTTGGCTAAAGGGTATCTTACGGGTGCAGCCGGAGTGATTAAGGGGAAGGAATTTAATAATATTGATGAATTTATTGATTATTATGGGGATTCAGTTTTATTCGCGCTGCATACTCATAAAATGCCTTCGAAAAAATCCTGGGATAAGATACATCAGATAAAAGAAAGTAGAGTGTTGAAAAAACGTATTATTGAAAATGTCTCTCAACTAGAAGAGCAGTTTCAAGTGCTGGGAATGAGTGCTGTTGAAGAAGGGAAGCTGAAATATGGTGCTACAGCAAAAGCTGTGCCTTTAGCGATAAAAAGAGAAACAACTGAGAAGCAGGTGGGAGTGAGAATTGCTAAGTCATTTGGGCTTGATTTGACTGATACCAAGTGGGCAAATACATTTACTAAAAAAACGCCGATGTTAACTCAGCTAAGCAAGCATCCGGAGTGGTTTAAAGATTATGATAAATACTTTTACAATATGGCCATTACCAGAGATAAAAAAGGGTATTTTGATCAATTAAGCGTTATCTCTGAGGATAGTTTTAGTAATGCAAAGTCGGATGGCAGTACAATTTTATCTTATGATGGTGCCAGTGTTATCCCCTTGTTAGGTAATAGACTGGAAGTACTGAAAAGTGCGACGAACCTGAAGTTAAAAAGTGGCAAGCGTATTCAGTCGGGCATTGTATCAAAAGAGTTATCTGCTATGCAGGATGAAGTTAGACAATTAATAGAGCAGAACTATCAGGAGTATAAGTTTTATTGCAGTCAAGTAAATACTGAAAAACAGCTTAACAGTAAGAAGCATCACTCAGAAGTAACCGATATTCTCCACCGGCGTGGCGCTAGAAAGCCGCCAGAAATGCTTCAGCGGTTTATGGTGGCCCATGCCAGATTAAGCAGTATATATAAGCAGGCCGAAAAGCTTTTGCCACACGTTAACAGCTCGGGGGTTAATTCTGAGTGGCTGGATTTTATTGAGCAGGACCTTTCTGTTCCTGATATCCATGTATCTCAGAAAAATATTGAAAAGTACTTAATGCTTAATAAACAGCTTCATGGTTCTATAAAATTCAATGACAAAATCGCAAAGCTAGCTCTGGGACCTTTCGAAGGGCTGGTTGATGTAAGACGCATCAAGAATAGGAATGAACCAAATCCTGATTCCGATGGTGACTATTTATTCGTGGTGTTGAGAGGAAGTTTTGTAGGCACAGCCTCTTTGGCTGAAGGTGACCTGACGGAGTCACTGACCAGGCTGCTGGGCACGTTGCCTTCTATCGATGGTGAGGCTCCCTTAATGATAGATGCGACATCCGGGGCTGAGTCTTTATTGCAAGGAGCCAAACACCTGAAAATGGAACTATTTTTTGTCAAGGGAGAGGATGGATGTTACCACCAGCAATACAAGCGTTTGCTCACTGGCGAAGAACTCGCTGTGAAACAGGGTGGGAAAGTGCCCATTACTGGGATGGTTTCTGTTTCTGGACAAGTGGCGGCTGATCATTATGCATACCACTATAAAGGTGAAGAGCTGGGCACGAATACGGTCACTTATGTGCAGACTCGTTATAATGGCTGGAAAATAGGGCAGAAGGCTGAGAAGTGGCAGGCGTTTTTGGAGAACAGTAATAATAAAGAAAGACTCGCCAAAATTATGGTCAATATGGCATCTCAAGATGAAAATGCAGGCCATGAATTCAGCGGCATGAAGGATATTATCAAAAATCATTATCAGGCCGTTCGTGATAGTCAACATGGTTTAGCGGAAGACAAGACAAAGGCTCAAACGATTCTTGATGAGCTTGAAAATGGTGTTTGGGACAAATGCTTTTCCACTTTAAAAGGTGAATACCTTACTTTTTATACCTCTAACCTTGCATTTTCCGATTCCGGGATGAGCAGGAAGCTCCAGTCAGGTATTAGCAAGGTGTCAAAGAAATACAGCACTCTGGCGACAGCAACGACCATTAATGAGCGTGAAAAGTTTGCGCTTCGGTCGACAGTCAAGTCAAATGCGTTTGATTCTGCGATTAAGGCATTTGAGGCGGTTTTACTGGCTTCTCATGAGCCTTATCTGAAAGAGACTGAAAGCAGGTTTGAAGATGTTAACCCTAACCAGCCAACACCTTACAGAAAATCATAATTTATGGTTTTGCGAACATCTGGGAATGCTTCCTATAGTGCTATCAGAGTTTTTATTTTTCAAAAAATATGTTTCTCTGAGTCATCGCAGTCATTTGCAAGCGTTACATTAACAAACGGAATTATGGTTTTTTAGGGTGCTAAACCAAAACTCATTTGAAACATACGGTTCTAAATGAGCAGATAAATTGATCCAAAGCATGAAACGAAAAACGATTCAAGACGTATAATTACAGATCATTTTTTGCCATAACTATTCGATTCATGCTTAAAGTCCTACACGATAAATGGAATCAATCCCCAGAATGCCTCTATCAATCTGGATTATCAGAACCTCACCATAGGACGCGCGAACGCTTTATGGCCCTTTATCAAGTCTGTTGTGAGCAATCCGCTTCACAGGTGGCCTTCAGCACCAAACGCGCAACACACACCTTGTGGAAATGGATCAAAGCTTATAATGAATTCGGCCCAAAGGCTCTGCAGTATAAGCGTACAGGCGGACACCCCCCTTTTGTCTAACCGTTACCTCAATCATCACTCAAGCCATCCACCGTTCGGCTGAAGCCGCTGCAAATGCTGAAAAGTCGTCACTCCCTCGCTGGACTCTTAAAAGGTTAGTAAACTGGTGCAAGGTGAAATGGAACTTTACTTGCTCCCGGGAAACTATTCGCCGTGTTTTGAAAAGGAATAATATCTCCTGGAAAAAGGCGAAGAAGCTCCTGAATCGTGCCGATCCTGAAAAAAGAGCAGACTATCTGAAGCAGCTTGAGCCGTTACTTCAGCAGGCAACCAGGCAAGAAAAACTGATCGTTTATATTGACGAAGCGCACATTCATCAGGATACGGATATCGGTAGTGGGTGGTCAGCTAAAGGCGGTAGACTCTTTGTGTCTTCTTGCTCTCCAGGGCTATCCAAAGTCACGTTTTACGGGATTTATTACTACAACGAGGGCCAGGTTAGGATTTGGCCATACCCCAAAGGCAATTCACAACATACTGTGAATGTTCTGGAGCGTATTCGACAGGAGAATCTTGAACGACAAATTACTGTTATTTGGGATGGTGCGTCCTATCATCGGTCATTTGACGTCTGCGAGGCTGCAAAAAATCTAAAAATAGAGCTAGTCTGGCTACCTCCGTACAGTCCTGATTTTATGCCAGTTGAGGCTCTTTGGCGTTGGTTGAGAGAGGAGGTAACTTATCATTATTGTCATAGCACCCAAGATGAACTGGTGAAGAATGTCAAAGCCTTCTGCGTGCAGATTAACCAAAAACCAGTCGAGTTAGCCGACAGACTCCATACCAAGACGTCTCTTGACGAGGAGGAAGAGGTGCTCAGAAAACCGGTTAAGCCAAAACCAAAATAAAACCGATGGTTTCAAGTGAGTTTTGGTTTATAGGCTTTCCAGAATGCGGGCAAACGTCATATCCTCCTCTTCTGCCACCTCCTGTGTTTCTCCCCATAAATAACTCTGACATTCTGAGCACTTCCCCAGCAGAAAGTCTATAAACCAATTGGGAACATCCAATGAATAGCAACCGCAATACACAGAGCGGATGTCTATCAGCTTTTTTTTATGTTTGAGGCATGACCGAACACCCGGAACAACCCAGCTCCGTTTGATATATGCCCAACCATTGGACTGTACCGATTCGATCATACAGGACGCACAAAAATGCAGGGCGCTTTGCAGCGAAACATCTTCAGGGGCAGGTGGTAAGCTCGACCTCTCCTGATGGTAAATCACCAATAGTAAAAACAGCGTGTGTTCATCAAAGAACTGTGCTTCTGACTTCCTCATCATCTTTGCATAGAGTGAGAAATGATCAGGACCTGGAATGAAACGCGGAGCTCCACCTTTGTTATTGAGGAAGCATCTTTTGTGCTCAACGACGGACCACACTTCTCCCCGAATATGTAATTGCCTGCAGAGAAAAGAGGCAAAATGTTCGTCTTCCGCTGGTTGGAGGCAAATCATCCCTGAGAGATTACTCCTGCATAATTGAGCCCCTCATTAGTGAACCTTACCATCATTCCGAGGGGTGAATGTTATACTGTTTCAACATAGCATCGCGCCTCTTCCAAAGTAATTCAATGGTATAGTCTTCCATGATGCGATGACTCTGTTATCCATTTCAAAACCATCGTACAGACATCTGAAACACCTACACCAACTAAAATTGATCATTCGGTCAATATTTATTCTGGGTTTACGCGATGTTCGACTTGCAGGTTATTAACTTTGCATGAAAGTAAGTCCAACTAAAACTTCAAAAGCTGTACCACAGCGAAGTTTCACTAATTTTTAAGCGGCAGCAATCAGGTTTTCAAACTGAATCGGTGCTTTCCCTGCACTGATATTCAGATATGAACCCATGTTGTGAGCCAAAAGCTTCCTGGCTATACGCGAAGTCATATGCCACCTGTCTCGACAACGGCACCTTTCGATTTCAAATTGTTCTGCCAGTTGGCCAATAACTGTTTCAATCCTCCGTCGTACCCGCATGATTAATTTCAAAAACGACTTTGGTCTATCATCTTTCATATTTTTTCTTAGCGGTGTCTGTAGGTCGATACCTAACTCCCGACAGTCTACTTTGAACTCTGGTCGTATGTATCCTTTGTCACCCAACAAGAGTCCGGCAATGACCTCCACCATGTCATAAGCAGCGTCACGCTCATCAATATTAGCGGCAGTCAGCGTAAATCCAACGGGAATACCGCGAGCTTCAACCAGTAGATGCCCCTGAAATCCGTAGAAATGCTTATTCTTTGAGGCACAGTAACCGTAGTCAGCCTCCCCTTTAAAGACTTTACTTCTGGGTGCTCTTGTCCTTACCGCGACATCGATGGGAAAGCCGTCAATCAGGTGAATATCTGCATTATCAGCATGCATCAACTGAACGAGTTGCTGCTGAAGTTTCTGTTTAACGGCCCATAAGTTAGCGGCCTGCTTGACGAATGTGGACCGTGATGGAATATCAGGAAACAGGTGTCGCCAATGTTGAGCAAAATACTTCCAGATATGCTTATCAGCATGATGTCCAAGCCATTCACCGGTGACCTCCATGGTGATCACTTCACTATCTGAAAGCTTTGGTGGATAACCGCGGCTTCTCAGAGGTGATGGAACTAGTTCTTTGATTAAATCGTCGATCAGGCAGAAGACAGTAGTGATAAACTGTTCAATGGGCATGGCTGGTTTCCTCCTTTGTATCCACTGTTTTTAATAGCAGAAAAGTAGGTCAGTCATGCCTTTGTCAGGTCAGTTTAAAAGTCGAACATCGCGTGGGTTTTTAAATTTATACTACCTTTGGTTTTGGGTTGTGCCAGCGGTTTCCTGCATCATTAATAGCTTCGTATAATCATAGATACTGATAGATGTTGAATTGCATCTGCACTTTAGTTTCTCGCATCAGTGCGAAGACGCTGGACTTGATGCGGAGGCAAGCTATGACTTTCCATTTATCAAATAAAGTACCTGCCGCTGTTAGTAAGGCTATGTGCTCATTTGGAATAGGGCGTCAAATTCAGGGGGCAGTCAGGTACTTCCACTGAAAAAACAGTTTAATGTCTGTCTCTAAAAATAGTTGCCAACTGGTTTGCAAAATCTCTTTTTTCTTGAGGCGTAGCGAGAAATTCTGGGTCTGGGAGCTCGGGGAAAAGAAGATGCGCTGAATGTTCTGATGTGTAGCCTAATATAGAAGGTAACTCTTTAGATGGCTGAAAGTTAAGATCACTAACTTCTGCTGGAAGTTCATCTGGCGTATAGCTTTCTTCTTCACCAGTCCCTGAAAATAACTCACTTCCATCATACCAAACCGTAATCCACTCGGGATCACTTACGTTGTTTGATGCCTGATAGACCTTCATAAACCGTTCAGTCTCATCGTAGCTGATGGCAGTAAATGAGCCGCCAGGATTTTGTTCAAGATATGAAAGGACTTCCTTTAGTTTCATTGTCATGCTCTCAAATTACCGGTTATCGGGGTGCTTGCTATTAGGGTTAACGCACTACCCACCGGAAAATCACTCGCCTTCTCTCGATTTTCCGGTGGGTAACAACTTGTTATGCCATCTCGATCTCGAACTCGATCTCGATTTCATCTAAATGGAGTAATCGACCTTTAAAGTCCATGTCACCTAACTCAATATTCCAACGCTGTTCCATAAACCCGAGAAGTTCCAATCCACGGTTTAGAATTTCAACGGGAGTCCAATCCTGGTTTTGTGCCACCTCGTTCTCTGATACAGAGCCGTTGTAATAACCGACCCCATCACCATTATTCACTTTTTGTGGAAAGCTGTCGTTTTGCAGTGACGAATTTTTGGAGCGTGATAAAGGTAACAAGTTACCCAAAGAATGAGTTAGAGCACGCTTTTCCTGCTCATTTAGATGACCAAAGCGATCAATCCAGTAGGCATTATCTGGTGTTTGCGGGAAAATGTGTTCCAAGGTCACATGGTCTTTCTTGTTGGTTTTCAGCACTTCCCAAGACAGCTTACTGGTTGCCTGTTTTCGTTTCTCTCTAAGCCACTGCTCATGCTCATAGAGGAAGTAACGAATGCCATCCCAGTAGTAAAAACCATCTCCGCCTAGCTCATATTTTTCTTCAATGTTGGCTAGAAACCTCTCAGGGTCATAGTAATAATTAATCCATCCATCAATAGTGGCTACCACTTCCTCAATGGATTTCGACCCTGTCAGAAGTTCTCGCGACAAAGTGAAAAATTCAGTATCACCTGTATTAGCGCGACGTTGACTCAAGTTAAACAAAGTAAAGTTATAACGTTCGGCAGCCTCTAGTAACTTTCTGATCATCTCAGGATCTTGCTTTGAGACGAATGCCGACAAAATCAGGGGCTTGAAAGACCTAAAGCTCAAGCGGTCTAAACGGCTAAGCCACAGTTTTTGAGTATCTGTCAGTTGATTTTCCTGTGCATGATAGGGGTTGTGCATATAGAACCAGCAGACAACTGACTGTTGGAGGCTCTTTACATACTCTGAGATTTCTTCAATCTGGATTTCATCATCTGCATTTTTAGGATGAGTAATATTTCTCGCATTGAATTTCTCATCCAATAAGAATTTGATGTAATCATCCCCCTTGCGGCGGGTATATTTGAAATACATCGTCCAGTGGTTACGGAGAAACAGATCGTCATCCAAAGGAGCCTCAGGATTTTTCCCAAGATACTCATACATGGTTTTCCACGCATCATTGATATTAACCCTGAGCTGATCTCGTCCATCATTATCCTTGAATAAGGTAGAAAGATAGATCAACCTGTTCTTGAGTAGTTCAAGGCTAGTAAGCGGTTTGCCTCGGTTATTCATTGTCTCAAAGGTAACAAACACATCAATTTCTTCATCTATTTCGTATAGATTGAATTTCAGTTTTTGTGTGAGCTTCTTAAATATTAAGGCGATCTCATTTGTAGATATTTCACCCAAACGAGCTTAAAGTAATGCTTGGCAAAGCTTAGATTTCGGGTGTAGAGCGTTTCTACGAACTGGTTCGAGCCGGAGTGCTCACAAAATATCTTGGTTTTCATATACTCATCACTGGGATTATCTCTCTCATACCCAAAGATGAAACTTTGCTGTAGCTTATTGTCCGCTTCGAAAAAAATAAAATGCTTACGAATCGAGGCGATAGACTGGTAATTCAGTTCTGCCCCTTCATCGACAGACTCAAGAATAGCCTGCAATAGAATCATCGAAGTGGTTAAGCGTTGCTGACCATCAACCACATAAAAAGGTCGAAAACCAACACCTTCGATTAACCAGAGATCTTTTTCCCAGCGTTGGAATAGATTGGATTTCACAGGCTCAAGCGTAATCACACCAGTATAATGAATACGGTCATTATCCAATTGGCAAATATCTTCCCAAAAGTCCTCTACTTTGGTGTTCTTTCCAAGCATAGCCACGCTGATAATCAGGGATTCTCAGCAAACGGCGCTCAAATATATCGCTTAAGCTGTTTAATTTCATACGACAACTTCCATTGAGAATGCAAAACCTTTAGACCGACACACAGTATTTCAACTTCAGTCATCGTACTAAAAGCTACACTGAAAAGAACCCCACCCCGAGGCTCCGTCATCCATTAGAGCCACGCTCCTGTCGGTGGCGGGGAACTAAATCTAGACGTTATTAGACAGCTTTGAACTATACAGCGCAATATACAGTAGTCCAGAACTTGCCACACTCAACCCAATCCCTATAGTTGCCTTAATACAGAGGGGCAACTCTATGGCAACCGAAGAAAAAATCGAACAAATAACGACTGAAATGGACATCCTGATCAACGGACAGCGAGACCTACGACAACTGGCGCACGAAACTCAACGCCAGCTACAACATCACGGGGAATTGATCAGACACTTGCAGGACAGTGCAGACAACCAGCAACGGCAAATGAACAACCTGCAAAGTGAACAGAAAGAACAGCGGGGAGTGCTGGATAATCACACCGGGCAACTAAACTACCTGACAGAGCTCGTAGAAAAAATAGCGATCAAGCTTGAGGTTCAGGTGGATTAACAATAATTCAACTCTATGTGTTTTTTGGGTATCAGCATACAGCGGTCACTCAATATTATTTCAATACGGTTTCCCAAGGGTTTAACTGCAAGAGTTCGGGGTTGTTTCCTATCAGCTTCTGAAAGACCTGAATCATAATCATCGCAGCTTCGTGCATTGATAGCTCGTAAGTATCAAAATGTTCCACGGTGTTTGAGATCAAAAAATCTTGCCACTCATCAGAAAGCCCAGAAAACCAAACATTAGAACCAATTTTTCTTAAAGCCTGCTCTGCAGCATAGAGCTCATTATTTCCTGGAAGCGGTTCACTCATTATCAGGCACCTTTACTACTGAATATGTCTTGATGAAAGAAGAAAGTCACTACAAACAGAACGACATATAGATGCGTAGATGTTGCAGAAATTTGCCGTTTCCCCCTCGGGATAACGTACAGCATGATCATACCCATTGCGTTTAAATTTGATCGGTTACTCCCCTAAACCAAAGTAATACACCCAAAAAGTCATCCATGATACGATGACTCCGTTATCCATTTCACACCCATCATACCGACCTCCCTATGGCTACTCCCGCTAAAAAAAGTCCTGCTAAAAAAAGCCCGGCAAAAGGCTTTGAAGAAACCCTCTGGGATTCCGCGAACAAGCTCCGTGGCAGTGTTGAATCCTCTGAATACAAGCACATCGTCTTAAGTTTGATCTTCCTGAAATTCATCAGCGACAAGTTTGAAGTTCAGAAAGCCAAAGTCGCCAACGAATACGGCGCCGATTTTGTGGATATGGTGGATTTCTACACGCAAGACAACGTGTTCTACCTGCCGGAAGAAAGTCGTTGGTCGTATGTTTTACAGCACGCCAAGCAGAATGACATCGCCATCAAAATTGATTCGGCGCTGCACGATATTGAAAAGAACAACCCGTCGCTGGCGGGCGCATTGCCGGATAACTATTTCTCCCGCTTGGGGTTGGATGCATCCAAACTGTCGGCGCTGATCGACACCATCAATAATATCGAAACCATCGCCAACGACTGCGACATGACCGAGCAGGATGTGGTGGGTCGGGTTTATGAATACTTCCTCGGTCGGTTTGCGGCAACGGAAGGCAAAGGCGGCGGTGAGTTCTACACGCCCAAAAGCATCGTAACGCTGATTGCGGAAATGATTGAACCTTACAAGGGCAAAATATACGACCCCTGTTGTGGTTCCGGCGGTATGTTTGTGCAATCCATCAAATTTGTGGACAGCCATAAGGGCAACCGCAAAGACATCGCCATCTTCGGGCAGGAATACACCAGCACCACCTACAAGCTGGCGAAGATGAACCTTGCCATTCGGGGCATTTCTGCCAACTTTGGCGATGTGCCCGCCAACACCTTTTTCAAAGATCAGCATCCCGATCTGAAGGCCGACTTCATCATGGCCAACCCGCCCTTTAACCAGAAACAGTGGCGGCAGGAAAACGAGCTGAGCGACGACCCGCGCTGGGACGGTTACGAAACCCCGCCCACGGGCAACGCCAACTATGCCTGGATCATGCACATGATCAGCAAACTCTCCGACAACGGCACCGCCGGTTTTGTGCTGGCCAACGGTTCCATGAGTTCCAACACCAGTGGCGAAGGCACCATTCGCCGCAAGATGATCGAAAACGATTTGGTGGATTGCATGATCGCTCTGCCGGGGCAGCTGTTTTACACCACACAGATTCCGGTATGCCTCTGGTTCCTGACCAAAAACAAAAAAGGCAATAGCGAACAAGGCACGAAAGGCCGTGAAGGGGAAACCCTGTTTATTGATGCCCGCCAGATGGGCACCATGATCAGCCGCACCACCAAAGAACTGACCACCGACGACATTGCCGAGATTGCCCGCACCTATCACGCCTTCCGTGGTGAAACCAAAGCGGGCATGTACGACGATAAGGCCGGTTTCTGCAAAGTCGCCACCCTCGAAGAAATGGCAGCAAACGACTATGTGCTGACGCCGGGGCGCTATGTGGGCGCAGCGGAATTGGAAGACGATGGTGTGCTGTTTGAAACCAAAATGAAGGAACTGAGCCAGACCCTTTATCAACAAATGCAGGATGCGGAAAAGCTGGATGCTGTGATTCGTGGGAATCTGGAGGTGTTGGGTTATGGTCGCTGACTTTTTTGATACAACTATTGGCGATCAGGTAACTCTACAACGTGGTTTTGATATCACTAAAAAGCAACAACAACCAGGTGAAATACCTGTTGTATCTTCTGGTGGCATATCAAGCTTTCATAATGAGTCCAAAGTTCAGGCACCTGGTGTTGTTCTAGGACGAAAAGGCAGCCTTGGAACTGCATTTTATCTTGATAAAGACTATTGGCCGCATGATACGACTTTGTGGGTAAAGGATTTTAAGGGAAATAATCCAAGGTTTGTTTATTACTTCTTCAGAAACATGGCAGAAGCACTGAAAAAGATGGACGTTGGGGCGGCAAACCCTGCTCTTAACCGCAACCATGTACACCTATTGCCAACAAAATGGCCTAAGAGAGAAATTCAAGATCACATTGATAATCTGATTTCTGTTCTTGATGACAAAATCCAACTCAATCGTCAAACCAACCAAACCCTCGAAGCCATGGCGCAAGCCCTGTTTAAAAGCTGGTTTGTGGATTTTGATCCGGTGATCGATAACGCACTGGCGGCGGGGCATGAGATTCCCGAGCCGTTGCAGGCTCGTGCCGAACAGCGCAAAGCCTTCCTTTCGACGGATGCTTCAGACGACAGGTTGCCGGAGTCTATTCGTCAACTATTTCCCAACTGCTTTGTGTTTGATGCGGAAATGGGGTGGATTCCGGAGGGGTGGGAGGTAAAGCCAATATACAATTTGGCTGTATTTGTGAATGGAGCGGCTTATAAAGCGTTTAACCCAAATAAAAATCAACAAGGCTTACCAATTATTAAGATTGCCGAATTAAAGTCAGGTATTACTCCGCAGACTGGTTTTTCCACTATCGAAATGCCAGAGAAGTATCGTTTAAAAGATGAGGATATTCTCTTTTCCTGGTCGGGTAATCCGGACACATCAATCGATACATTTGTTTGGCCTCTTGGCCCTGCTTGGCTGAATCAGCATATTTTCAGAGTTGATCCAAATACTGATATAAGTCGATCTTTCCTTTTAGGTTTACTCCGTTACCTGAGGCCAGTGTTTGCCGAGATAGCCAGAGATAAACAGACGACTGGACTGGGACACGTAACCGTAAAAAATCTCAAAGAGCTTATGGTAACCGTTCCTGATGAAAAATTGGTGAGAGCATTTGATCTGCAAGTTGACTCATTATTCAGTAAATCATTTGGCCTCACAAAAAGTATTCAGAGCTTAGCCAAACTCAGAGACACCTTGCTGCCCAAACTAATCTCCGGCGAACTGCGCCTGCCTGAAAACACCAGCACAGAAGCCTTGAAGGAAATCGTTGCGGCCTGATAAATGTAGGTCGGTAACCCGCAGGGTTGCCGACAATCGGACCCCGAGATGCGGCATGATGTCGGCAATTCTTGCAGAATTACCGACCTACGACGGGAACAGAATATTATCTCGTTCCCATGCTGTTAGGCTCTTTGGGTCCTGCGTGGGGATGGAAATGGCAGCGGTTGCTGGTTTTATTCATCCAGCGATGCGAGTCGAACAAGCTAAGTCAAAAATGGTAACCTTATGAAACTATCATTATTAACTGACACGTTTACGGGAGCAGCACCTTGAAGCTTGAATCCCTCTCTATAAAAAATTACCGGGTTTTTCAGGATGTTCAGATTCGAAACATGCCTGGCCTGTGTGTATTTGTAGGGGCAAATGGCAGCGGTAAAAGCACTCTATTTGATGTGTTCGGTTTTCTGAAAGATGCTCTGGCAGGCAATGTTCGTACAGCGCTTCAGAAGCGTGGCGGCTTTAAAGAAGTCGTTACCCGGGGCTGTATTGATCAACCAATCGTCTTTACCCTTCAGTTCCGAATTACCATCGGCGATGTGGAAAGACTGGTTACTTACGTTCTGGAAATCAAGCTGGACAACAATAAGCCAGTGATAGCCAGAGAAATATTACGCTATAAACGGGGTAGCTATGGCTCCCCTTTTCACTTTCTCGATTTCAGTAACGGCTCTGGCTACGCCATCCTGAACGAAGAAGATTTCAATAAAAAAGACTCTGAACTGGATCGGGAAGAACAAACGTTAGATAGCCCGGATATTCTGGCCGTCAAAGGTTTAGGGCAGTTCCAGCGTTTTAAGGCCGCCAATGCTTTTCGCCAGCTGATCGAACACTGGCATGTATCGGATTTTCATATCAGCGATGCACGTATTACCAATGATGCCGGCTATGCTGAACACCTCTCATCCCGTGGGGATAATACAGCGTTGGTCGCGCAGTACCTCTTTGAACAGCATCCGGATATTTTTCAGCGTGTGCTGGATAAAATGAAGCAGCGAGTTCCGGGGGTTGAGGGCGTTAAGGCAGCAGAAACCGACGATGGACGGATAGTATTAAAGTTTCAGGATGGCAGCTTCAAAGATCCTTTTATTGCCCGGTACGTATCCGATGGAACTATTAAGATGTTTGCTTATCTATTGCTGTTAAACGACCCTTCCCCCCACCCTCTTCTCTGTGTTGAGGAACCAGAGAACCAGCTCTATCCAAGCCTGATGCCTGAGCTGGCTGAAGAGTTCAGGGAATATTCTGACCGCGGCGGTCAGGTGATGGTAACCAGTCACTCGCCAGATATGCTGAACAGTATTCAGCTGGATGAGATTTTCTGGCTCAAGAAAAAAGACGGTGTCACCACCATTGAACGCGCCTCTGATAATGCGCTGCTTGTTAGCTTAATCAAAGGGGGCGATTTGCCCGGTGCACTGTGGAAACAAGGTCTGTTTGAGGGGGTAAACCCTTAATGACTCAGCTGGTGTTTATGCTGGAAGAGCCTTCTGCAAAGATTTTACTCGACCATCTTTTGCCCCGTGTTTTGCCGCCGAATGTTTCGTTTCTCTGTATTCCCCATGAGGGCAAGCAGGATTTGGAAAAATCCATCCCCATCAAACTTAAGAGCTGGAATGTACCAGACAGCTGGTTTGTTGTGATTCGAGACAAAGATCAGGGGGATTGCGTTCAGCTGAAGCAGCGTTTAAAGCAATTATGTATAGACAGTCATCGCCCTGAAACGCTCGTTCGAATCGTCGTTCATGAGCTGGAAAGCTGGTTTCTGGGTGACCTTGCTGCGGTTGGAGCCGCTTTTGATCTGCCGAAGCTGCCTGGCAAGCAGCAGAGCAAAAAGTTCAGGAATCCCGATGCTCTGGCCAATGCACAGGAAGAGCTGAAAAAGCTGGTAAAGAACTATCAAAAAATGGCTGGAGCCCGAAAAATATCTCCGCATCTTTCACTCGAAGCCAATACCTCCCTGAGTTTTCAGAATATGTTAAGCGGATTACAGACTTATCTTGCCCAGATAGAGACAGCTTGACGAAGAACCATCAATGGATCGTAAGATGAAGTTCACAGAAGAACAACTGGAAAAAGCCATTATTCAACTGCTGGGAGAACAGGGTTATCCGTATGTTCCCGGCAGTACCATCACCCGCCAACCGGAACAGGTGCTGATAAAAGACGACCTGCGCCAATATCTGGCCAATCGCTACGCACCACAGGGGATTACCGAAAGCGAGATAGCTGCCATCATCCGCCAGCTGGAAACCTTGCCCGCCAGTGATTTGTACGACAGCAATAGACAATTTTGCCAGTGGCTGTCGGACGGCTTTGATCTGAAAAGAGACTCGTTTTCTGATAAGGCGGGGAATGGCGCTAAAAAACAAGACTTCCATGTTCATCTGATTGACTTCCCAAGCGTTGCTTCCGACAACGATCGCAATATCTACAAGCTGGTCAACCAACTGGAGATCGAAGGTCGGGAGACCAGCCGCATTCCCGATGCCATTTTGTACATCAACGGTCTGCCTCTGGTGGTGTTCGAATTCAAGAGCGCCATTCGTGAAGATGAGGCCACCATTCACGACGCCTTCCGCCAGCTTACCGTGCGCTATCGTCGGGATATTCCTCAGCTGTTTGTGTTTAACGCCCTGTGCATTATCAGCGATGGCGTGAATAACAAAATGGGCAGCCTGTTTGCCCCTTATGAATTCTTCTATGCCTGGCGCAAAGTGACCGGCGATGAATCTGTGGAAAAAGAGGGCATTGATTCGCTGCACACCATGATTAACGGCCTGTTCCATAAAGACCGGCTGCGACGGGTGCTTCGGGATTTTATTTTCTTTCCGGATACCTCGAAGAAGGAAGTCAAAGTCGTCTGTCGTTATCCACAGTTTTATGCGGTAAACAAACTGTACGACAATATTCTTGTTCACAGAAAACCAGAAGGGGACGGTAAAGGCGGCACCTATTTTGGCGCCACCGGCTGCGGCAAGAGTTTTACCATGCAGTTTCTGGCAAGACGGTTGATGACCAGCCTTGAGCTTGCCAGCCCCACCATTGTGATGATCACCGACCGGACTGATCTGGACGATCAGTTGGCGGGCCAGATCATCAATGCCAAAGAATATATTCGGGATGAAACCATTGTCTCCGTGGAGAGTCGGGATCATCTGCGGGCGTTGCTGAAAGGCCGCAACAGTGGCGGCGTGTTTCTCACCACTATTCACAAATTTACCGAAGATACCGAGCTGCTCACCGCACGCACCAATGTGATTTGTATTTCCGATGAAGCCCACCGCAGTCAGGTGAACAAAAATCAGAAGGTGGTGATCGACGAAAAAAGCGGCACTGTTCGTAAGACTTATGGCTTTGCCTACTATCTGCATCAGTCGTTACCCAACGCTACTTTTGTGGGCTTTACCGGCACCCCCATTGACGCAACGCTGGATGTGTTCGGGCAAGTGGTGGACAGCTACACCATGAATGAATCGGTGAAGGATGAGATTACTGTCCGGATTGTCTACGAAGGTCGGGCAGCCAAAGTGGTGCTGGACAACAGCAAACTGAAAGAGATCGAAGCCTATTACGATGAGTGCGCCGAGGCCGGTGCCAGCGAATACCAGATTGAAGAGAGCAAGAAAGCCACCGCCAGTATGAACAGCATTCTGGGTGATCCGGATCGGATTGAGGCGCTGACGAAGGATTTTGTGCACCACTACGAAAACCGTGTGGCGGAAGGTTCCACCATCAAAGGCAAGGCGATGTTTGTGGCCAGCGAGCGCAAGGTGGCCTGGGCGTTTTATCAACAGCTGCGGGCCTTGCGACCAGAATGGTTTGAGGTGCTGGCCTGTGAAGCGGGCTCAACCCTGACGGAGCAGGAGAAGAAAAGCATCAAACCCATGGAGCGGGTGAAGATGGTAATGACCCGCGGCAAAGACGACGACAGCGAGTTATATGATTTGCTGGGTAGCAAAGATTACCGCAAAGAGCTGGATAAGCAGTTCAAGAATGAGAAATCCAATTTCAAAATCGCCATTGTGGTGGATATGTGGCTCACCGGTTTTGATGTGCCCTGTCTGGACACCATCTACATTGATAAGCCAATTCAAAAGCACAGCCTGATTCAGACCATCTCTCGAGTAAACCGCACATATGCGGGCAAAGATAAAGGGCTGGTTGTGGATTACATCGGGATTAAATCCCGCATGAATCAGGCGTTGAAGCAGTTCTCCAAGGCCGATGAAACCAACTTTGAAGAGATTGAGCAGTCCGTGGTGGCGGTGAAAGATCATCTGGATTTGCTGCGGCAGGTGTTTCACACATTTGATGCGTCGCCTTACTTCACTGGTGAGCCGGTTGAACAACTCAACTGCCTGAACCGTGCCGCCGAGTTTGTGCTGCAAACCGAGAAGTTGGAAAAGCGGTTTATGGCGCTGGTGAAACGGCTAAAGGCGGCTTACGACGTGTGTTGTGGCAGTGATCGGCTCTCGGAAGATGAGAAGGCACATATTCACTTCTATATGGCGGTGCGCTCCATCGTCTTCAAACTCACCAAAGGCGATGCGCCGGACACCGCGCTGATGAATGCCCGGGTAAAAGAGATGCTGGCAGAGGCCATTAAGAGCGATGGTGTTGAGGAAATCTTCAAACTCGGCGAAGAATCGGCTTCGGAGATTGATATCTTTGATGACGATTACATAGACCGCATCGATAAAATCAAACTGCCGAACACCAAAATTCAGTTACTGAAAAAGCTGCTGGCCAAGGCGCTGGCGGAGTTTAAGAAAACCAACAAAGCCAAGGGCGTGGATTTCTCCAAACGGTTCCAGTCGTTGATTGAGAAGTACAACGAGCGCAAGGAAGAAGACGCCTTCACCACCGCCGTGCACGATGAAGCCATTACCGGCCTGTTTGATTTGATGGCAGATTTGAAAACGGAGATGAGCTCGTTTGAAGAGCTGGGTATCTCTCTGGAGGAGAAAGCGTTTTACGATATTCTGAAGAAGGTGGCGGATAAGTACGACTTTGCCTACGACGAAGATCGACTGCTGGATCTTGCGGGCAAAGTGAAAGCCGTGGTGGATGATAAGGCACGCTTTCCGGACTGGAATAATCGCGGGGATATCAAAGCGTCACTGCGGGTGGAATTGATTATGTTGTTGGCGAAACATGGGTATCCACCAGTGTCGTTTAATGAAGTGTATCAGGATGTGTTTGAGCAGGCGGAGCATTTTAAGGCGGGGCGGGGGTGAACTTATTTTTTGAGAGCATTTTGCTTTCAATGCGTCAGAGATGTTCTCAATGTAATAGCCGCTACTATCATCAAAGCCCCTTTTGGGGCTTTAAGTCCTAAGTGGTTACTCCTTTCCTTGAAGCGATTCAAAACTCCAGTTCGGGCGGCACTAATGTGTGCGATCTGTGAAACCCACGATCTTTTCGGAAACAAATGCGTGATAGATTCACGCATACAAGACGCTATTCGGCCTCTTCGAAAATTAAGCGAAGTGATAACAATACGAGTCGATGAGCAGAAACCAGATTCCTAAGGAAAGAGTATGATTGACGAAATTCAAATTAATCCACCGGTAGCCACCTATCAGAACCTGGCAAGACTTAGTGATCTTTGCAGCGTCAATTATATGTTTGGTGCCAATGGCGTTGGGAAAACTACTATCAGCCGTGTTATTGCACAGGCTACAGGTCACGGTCACTGCGGTTTGACTTGGCGGGGTGGAGTTCCGCTTAAATGCATGGTGTATAACCGAGACTTTGTTGAACGAAACTTTAATCAGGATGGCCCTCTGCAAGGTGTATTTACTCTGGGTGAGAATCAGGTTGATGCAGAACAAGAGATATTAAGCTTACATCCTGATATAGAAAGAGAAAACAATAAAATTTCGAGACTAAATATTCAACTTGAAGGGGAAGATGGGCAATCTGGTAAGCGTAAAGAACTTGCGGACCTGGAACCTGCGTTAAGGGAGAGATGTTGGAAACAGAAACAACTACATGATGACCATTTTCAGGTTGCTTTCAGCGGTGTACGAAGTAATGCTGATAGGTTTAAAGCGAGGGTACTGTCTGAACAATCATCGAATAGGGCTGAATTACGTCCTTTGGATGAGCTGAAAGTAAAAGCAACAACCATTTTTTCAAATAGCATCGAACGTGCTTCTCTACTTGGGAATTTAACAGCTGATATTCTGAAAGCTATTGAAGGAAACGAGTTACTGCAAAAGGTGATTATCGGGAGCCAAGATGTTGCTATCGCACCACTTATCAATCATTTGGGTAATAGTGATTGGGTGAGAAAAGGTCATGAGTATCATAAGGGAAACCGGGATATCTGCCCATTTTGCCAACAATCAACGGATCAGGAGCTTGCTGCTAGCTTATCGGCATTCTTTAACGAAGACTATGATAGTGACATTCAGGCATTGGAAGCTATGAAGAGGGACTATCAATATGCATCCGAGCAGTTAGAGGCCGGCATCCGAAGAAATGTTGAGCTCAATAACCCATTTCTGCAAGATGAGCTGTACCACGCCGAAGCTCAAGCTCTTGCTGAAAGGCTGCAAATTAATCAGTCAAAATTGACCAGCAAACTTGATGAACCAAGCCGTAAAGTAGAGCTGGAGCCGATTGAACCGATGATCGCACAGTTACAGCGATTGGTAGCAGCTACTAATCAGGCTACTGAGCAGCATAACCAAACTGTGGCAAATATTGCGTCTGAGAAACAAGTCTTAATATCACAGGTTTGGCGTTATGTGGTAAATCAACTAGCTGCTGATTTACAACAGTATCAGCAAGATAGGGAGCACCTGCTAGGAGTTATAAATGGTATGGAGAATGGACTGAACCAAGCATCTGAGCGGCGTCAAAATCTGAAAAATAGAGTAGCCGAATTAGAACAACAAACCTCATCCAGTATGCCAACTATTACAGCCATCAATGGCTTACTAAAGCAATTCGGCTTCTATTCTTTTTCAATTGATGGTGCTGATGAGGGGCGTCATTATCGGATTGTACGTGCCAACGGTGATGATGCCAGCAGTTCTCTGAGTGAAGGAGAAAAGACCTTTATCACCTTTCTCTACTTTTATCACCTTATCAAAGGAGCACAGTTCCCTGCAGGTATAACCGAAAATCGGGTAGTGGTATTTGATGACCCTATCTCATCGTTAGACAGTGATATTCTTTACATTGTCAGTAGTCTTATCAAGGGGGTGATGGATGATGTTAGAAATCCGAACTCTCAGATTAAGCAGGTTTTTATCCTTACGCATAATGTCTATTTCCATAAGGAAATAAGTTTTAATAAAAGCAGACAAGTGAATGGTTCTCTCAGTGAAGAAAGTTTCTGGCTGGTTAAAAAGACACAGAATGGTTCAGTTGTTGAGCGCTGTGAGACAAATCCAATCCGTTCGGCGTATGAGCTATTGTGGGAAGATGTGAAGTCGCAGAATGTATCGAGTGTTAACCTGCAGAACACGTTACGTCGTATATTGGAAAACTACTTCACCATGTGGGGCGGAATGAGTAAGAATGATATATGTGCTCTTTTTGACGGGCGTGACAAGCTTATTTGTCAATCTTTGTTCTCTTGGGTCAATGATGGTTCCCACTCTATTCATGATGATCTTTATATCAATCATGGTGATCAGACCAATGAATCATACTTGTGCGTTTTTCGTGAAATTTTCTCTAGAGCCCGCCAGATTGGGCATTACAACATGATGACGGGTAGTAGTTCCGGCTCTGGTGAAACTGAGGGATTACCTGAGGCTTCGGATACGGAGACAGCCCTTGAAGCAACTGCTATAGAAGGCATATCAAGCCCTGGAATTAGGGTAGAAACCGTTGAGTTTTCTCTCCCAGAAGCTGCTTCATAATTCCTTTTTCTTCTTGATACTGGAACGCTTTTCAGGTTCACACGTGTCCCGACCAGCCTCCTAGAAATGACCTATCTTGGAAGCACAGGGAAAAAGTGGGGCTGTTGGGGACATTTGTTTTTGAAGTGAGGGCTTCAATACATTTATGCAGGAGACAATCTGGGGGCACTCTACCCCCTGTTTTTAAAGAGAAGTAAAGAATAGAATCTGTTCAGTTTGATCGTTGTGCACTTTGTGGCATAGAAGCTGCTATAAAAATATCAAGGGTTACCTTTAATGATGAACTCAGTACGGAACATAGACTTCCGGTTGTTTCTGGTTCTGCTTCTTTCTAACTTTATTCCGGTTATTTATCCGTCATTCAGCACTTAATCTGAGAATTTCCCAAAACCATCTAAACTGTAGAAAATTTTCAGATTGAGCATATCCTGTGCACCCTCATCAATTTCATATTCAGCGTATTGACCACATGGGATTAGTGGCCGGTATGTGCAAAGAACTTGGCATTGCCAATCTTCTGGATTCATTGGTTCCAAACCAATCTGAAACCCGAAAAATCAGCTTCGGTGAAACCGTAGTCTCGATGCTGCTTAACGGTTTAGGCTTCACTGCACGCACATTGCATATGTTTCCCGAGTTTCACGCAGATAAACCACTAGATAAACTCATCCGGTCGGGTATCGAACCTGAACATATCAACAAAGCGTGCTTGGCAGAGCGCTGGATCAGCTTTATGAACTCGGTGTAAGTGAGGTCTATTTATCATTGGCTGTCAAGGCGATTACTGTATTAAAACTGCCGTGTAAGGCGCTGAACCTCGACTCAACTAGCTTTCATGTAGATGGTCGCTATAACAGCGAGTCCGAAGTCGATGAAGGCGACATGAGTTGCATTAAACTCTGTCGTGGATACAGCAGAGATCACCGGCCCGAACTCAATCAGGCAATACTGCTGATGATGACGGAGAATCAGGCCGGAATCCCCATCTTCATGGCAGCCTCTAGCGGCAATGTAAACGACAACAAGAATTTTAACAAAGTCATCAAGACGMACTTAAAATGCTATAAGGASGCACTGAATAATCGTTATCTAATCGGTGATGCGGCTCTTTATACAACAGATAACGTGCAAACGCTCCATCAGCAGAAGCAACTGTTTGTCACCCGTGTCCCGGCTAAAATCAGATCGGCAAACGAGCTCATAGAAAGCGTYGCATCCTGTCCAATGACGCCGGTGAAAGGCGCTGAAGGCTATGAGAGTTATGAAGTGCTTTCAGACTATGCTGACGTGCCACAGCGATGGGTTCTGATCCGCAGTGAACAGGCTCGGAAAAGTGAACAGAAGACACTTCTGAAAAGGATGCTGAAGAAGTCAGAAAAAGAAGCAGAAGCACTGACGAATACATTGGCTAAAAAGCCATTCAAATGTAAGACAGATGCCCTGCGTGCGTTCAAGGAATGGCAAGCCAAAAACATCTATTGTCAGGCTGAACCTGTGATTACTGAGAAACCATGCTATACAAAAGCAGGGCGTCCGGAGAAAGGCAGTCAACCAGACAGCATGGAATATTATGTCAGTGGTCATCCGTGGTTAGCTGTTGACTGTCGTGAAGTTGCGGAAACCACCTTGGGATGCTTTGTATTAGCGACCAATGATCTGGACAAGAATGCGCTAAGCTCTGCAGAGGTACTGAGCACTTATAAATCACAGCAGTCGGTTGAGCGAGGCTTTCGCTTTCTGAAGAGTCCGGAGTTTATGGTCTCGGCGCTGTTTTTGAAAAAGCCGGAACGSATAGAAGCGCTGCTTATGGTGATGACACTGTGTCTGATGGTTTACGCCGCCATTCAACATCGAATCAGACTTGAATTAAAGAAACAGAGTCGTTTTTTCCCGGACATGAAGCGGAAACCCAGTCAGACCCCAACAGCACGCTGGGTGTTTTTCTGCTTTCAGGGTATTAATATTCTGCTGGTCGATGACCATGAAAAGCATGTTGTTGGTTTGCAGGAGAGGCAGTTAACGATCATTTCAATCCTTGGGCGACCGTATCAAGAAATTTATTCCTGATACRGGTGCTGAATGACGGATTTATTCAACGGCCAGAGTTTATTTTCTTGGAGATATTCCAGATACATGGGGCTATAGCATTGCAGCTCAGGCAGCATGGTTGAACCTGTTTTATGAGGTCATTTCTGAAGGCTTGCTGTTACCACTCTACTTTATTCTCGGGCAGGTCATCAGTAGCCCCAAACTGTTTTCCGAGCGCATCAATGTCGCACTGCAGCTTGTGGTTGGTGTGTACGTTCTGTTATCCGGAGCAGTATTGTTCTTTGCTGAGCCTCTCGTACAAGCCATGGGACAGGCCGAGTCCCGATTAGTTGCTACGGTGAGCTATATCCGTCTGGAGAGTATCGCATTATTACTTTCATCAGTGTATGCGGTGGTTATGGTGGTGCTGGTTCTGCAGAATCGAGAACGCTTGATGTATCAGCTATTGGTACTCAAAACTGTGACGATTATTGCTCTGGATACCATTCTAGTCAGCCAGCTACCTATATCCTTTCAACTGGGCGTCAATGGTGTAGCTTGGAGCAATATTATTGTTAACGCAGTTTTGACCCTTATATCGCTTCGCTGGTTATTCCACTCTGGCATTACACTCACGGCAGATAGGCAGTGGTTGCAGCGGAGATGGATTAAGGCGTGGATACGTATAAGCGTTAAGTCGGGCTTGGAGTCTCTGATTCGCAACCTTGCCTTTATGCTAATGATTCTGAAAATGGTCAATGAAGTTGAACAGGCTGGCGTCTATTGGGTGACTAACCAGTTTATCTGGGGGTGGTTGCTGTTACCTGTTATTACTCTGGGCAATTTGATTAAGCAGGATTCTGCAAAAAATGGTGGTGAGCTTGGTGCAAGATTCAAAGGCTATTTTCAGGTTACTCTGTTTATCTCAACTATTTGGCTTCTGACGCTACCGGGCTGGGAATGGTTTGTTCACAGGATAATGGGTGCTCCACAAGCTTCCGAGATCGCTTATCTAGCCGGGCTGATGCTGGCCTTTTATATTGTTTTTGCCTTCAACAATATTCTTGACAGCTACTTTTATGGGATTGGTCGAACCGATATGTTGCTCTATCAATCGCTAATTGTGAGCTGCTTTTATTATGGCAGTGCTTACCTCCTATACCTGCAGGGTAAGTTTGTTCCAACACTGGACTCTATTGCCATTCTTTTTGGTATTGGTATTACGCTGGACGCATTAGTTACAGCTGTGCTCTTCTACATTGTGGTGGAGAAGCAGAGACTCTGGCAATTATCGCACAGCGTATAATCAGTAGATGACCGAGAGCGAGCGCATCAACCAGCTATTTACTCAAATCCCAATATACCTGCATAGCCTTGGGAAGCTTGTTCTGCTGTTTGATCATCCAACCATGGCCGCCTAACAGCTTGTCCAGTTTAGAGCGACTAAGTTGGCCTTTATGTGCGACCATCAATACTCGGACTCGATCAGCCAGCTCATTGTCCCTCTGAGTCCAGTCTACTCGTCCTTTAGGCTTTGGTTTTGTTGCTTTTGGAAGCGCCTGTTCTAACCACGGCCGATCATAGTGATAGAGCCAGATATATGCTTTGTCATGAGCCTTACGAACATCCTTCCGCAGTGCATTTGGATTGGATTGACGGAAACGGGTGATTTGCAAACGATAGCGCCTTCTTCTGGATTCAAACTTACAGCGCTTTCGGTGTTCTACCATGCCGGGGTGGTTTGAGATTTCCTGCTCGACGCTACCGGCTGAAATACCAAACTGGCGGGCAATCGCTGAACGATGAAACCCTCGTAGGGCCAGAGTGTATATTTGTTGCTTGATGGCTTTGGTGATTTTGACCGGTTTATCTGGGACTTGTATCTTTTTTACGACTTTGATGGTTTTGTGCACCTTGGCTATTTTGACTTTGGCTTTCTTCCTTTTCTCTTTTTTTGCTGACAGCAGTTTTTCCAGGTCACGAAACAACCAGAATTCAAGTAACAGGTGTTTGGTGGGATGCTGATTAATGCTACCAGATAGCAAAAATGAGAAGTACTTATAATCCTCCTCGTTTTTTGGAAGGAATATTGAGTCTGTCGCTGTGAACTGTTTTGCGAACTCGAAGAAATCGCCAACCAATTTCTTCCTCCGAACTCTTCCATAGTTGGTTATGTAGCCCTGCTTTTGTAGCTCATTCTTATAAACGGTCAGGTTAAGCTTTCTGTCTGGTTGACTGAAGTGATTCAAAACATCTTTAGAGTACTGTGAGAATCTCGTATCCGTTGTTGATCCCGCTCTTTTATCTTCATTAACAACAGGCAGGAGGGATTCACTAAGGCGTTGCCTTTCTGGAAGGTATTCAACGGCTAATAGTATTCCATGAGTTGAACAAACACCCACTCCCGGTATTTGGTGCTCTCTATGCCAGTATGCTACGCCATAGGTTTGAATATCGTGCTTTGCGCAGCGAGAACAGTATTTCAGAGACAAACCTGCACTCTGGTTGAATTGATGATACTGGCAGATTCTAATTGCCTTGCTACTGCCTCCGGAAGCCATTAGCTTTTTTAAAGCTGCTGATTTATTTGGCATAAATGTCAGAAATAATGGCGCAAGTGTCTGCTGGTAAAATAAGGTTTGTGCGTTTTCTTTTGCGAATCTGGATATATTTTTCAGATCACAGGTCAACACTGGATGAATACTGACTTTTCTAGTGCCGTACATCCACTCGAGATAATCTGTTGAAGTTATGCCACTTTGAATAAAGTGCCTGATCAGCCTGCTGAACAATAGCTCATCAGGAAAGCTCCCTGGTATCAGCATAGACGAAGTACTCCATAATCTTGTCTAGCGTTTGATTTCCCTTTGTCTCTTACTAACCCGTCTCTTCCAAGAAAGACAGTGGATCCTTACAAAGCACACCTTTCTTTGTCAGAAACGCCACTTGATCTTCTTCATCAAGAGAATTTCTTAAAAGATCCGGGTCTTTCATCTGACTGATTAAATCAATACCGCTTTTCAACTCTACCAGTTTCTCGTTGAACTCTGGATGTTGCGGCCTGGTCACATCTCCTGCGATGTAGTTTTTCTTTGGTTTAGCTTCACTGTCATTTTTGGTATTGGCTTCGTTATTCTGTTGTCGGTCATCAGAGATTCGCTGTCTAACTCTTCTTCTATATAAAGTAAGGTCACTACTTGTGAGCTGGCAGGCTGCGTTATACGCACTCTCCAAAACCTGTTCTGTTATAATTTCATCGCCACTACCAATCACCATTTCCTGAGCTTTTCGATAAATTCTGGCTGCAATGTCAAATACTCCTGTTGATAGGTCAAAAAGCTTCCTGCTCAATGAATCCGTCAGCTCAGTTTTGGTATTCGTCCATTGCAAACACCAAATTTCTTCAACAAAATACTGCCACATCTCGTTATACGAAAGGCGCTGCATTTCTATATAGCCACCACTCTCTGCCCGTCGTGCTATCCTGAAAGTTGTTTCCAAAAGACCTCTGGCTTCCAGATTTCCAGACAGCACGATAGGAATGCCGCATTTATTTTTCAAATTCAGAAGGAAGCCAAGCAGGTTAGCTGCACCACCACTCTTTGCAACGCTTATGGCCTGAATTTCATCAATAACCAGTATCCCGACAAAAGAAGACTTAAGTTTTCTCTCAATCTGATTCAGAAGAGCGGCAATCGTAGACTTCGGCGTAGTTATTGTTTCAAGTGCATCATCTAAAGCTCCTAATATTGCATCACACACGCCTCTTAATGACGAATCGTGAGAGCATTCGACGTAAAGCCATGTCACTTGCTTTATGTCTAAATCATTACCTTTATATGAGCTGTGACTAATTACCTGCGGGAAATACCCAAGACAGCGATTTATCATACGGCTCTTACCCACACCACTATCCCCCAGTAGGGTAATTGCTTTTCCCTTTGGCTCAAACCTGCCCGATGTGGGAATAATTTCAGGCTCATCGTCAACTGGATAGGTAAGGTAGTGTTGAGTTGTCGGGGTTAATGGATTTTTGGTTGAGTAACCCTCATTTATCGCAGACTCAAGCAGGCGGAAAAACTCAATGTAAATAGGCATAGGCTGAGTTAGCTTGGTTATCCGAGACAAATAATCCAACCTGTCGACAGCGCTCAAGTCTCTATCCGATTCATCATGCTCAGGATAATTCTCTAATATCTGAATCTGTTTTTCATTTGATAGCTTTTCGGGTAATGCTTCTATCAGAGGGTTACCCTTAAAGTCTGGAAAATTGACTTCTTTATATAATGCATCTGTGCTCATTATTCCTTTCTCCTTCGACTTCGGCTAAACATAGAGTTCTTCCCAGAATTATTTTGAGTATCAGCAATATTACCTGATTCAGGTGAAGTGATAACTTCTTCCAACACTTTGGACTTTTCATCCTGTAATTCTTTCCTGCCCTGTTCTATTGCTTCTCTTCTGCGATCTTTAATTCCTGTTTTTTTGTCTTTTTTATTTGCATTTTTTGGTGCTTTCTTTTGCTCTTGAGCAGAGTATCTTGCGTCGTCCCTGCTCTCTTCAAAATCAGAAATATCTTCACTGGTAAATTCGTTTTTCTTGTCTTGCTGCCTATGCCAATCATGAAAGCAATCGATATCACTCTCGGGAAGATCAGCAAGCATTTTGCTTCTGGGAAGAATATGGCACTTTGTAAAACCCTCACCATGCTTAAGCCGTACATACAAAAAAGAGCTATTATCAAGGTCGGCCCGAGCTTCCAACGACCATCTTCCATGATTTCTTGCAATAGCTGCCAAATTTTCTTCCTTTACTCTTTCACATGAGTAATACACTCCATTGTAAAGGATACCGTACTTTGTCATTGAGGCCGTCACACTGGGTAAGAGTTTTGCTCTTATTTCTTCCTCCTCCGCTATTCTCAGAGAATGTCTATGTTTTTGGAGGTGGATCTTCCAACAGTTAATTGGTGTAGCAGCGAGAGAGTTTTCCATCAGCAAAGGGCTGGCTGTTTTCAAGTTATCAAAGATCTTTCTATTATGTTTTCTGATTTCTTTGATTGTTTCTTTTGTTAATTCATCAATTGTATATTGAGCTCTATCTCGCGGGTCATCCTCTCCCCGAATTCTGATCGTGCCTCTGGTTGTTCCTACTAACTGATGGAACACTTCTTCATTCAAAAGTCCAAATCTTCTTTCTACTATACCTTTCATATCAGCCCGATATGGAGCGGCAATATCTAGCTGCATAAGCGGTACTACAAGCTCTTCAGGCTTTTTGCATACCATTTCTCCCCTGTCACATAAAAGTCTTCGTGGAAGATGATAACAGGGCCATTGTGAATCGGTGATCGTGATTCCATACTTTTCACAGAATGTTTTTTTCTCCGTAAAGCTGTTTATGAGCGCCTGTCTGCCAGCTCTCCAAGAAGCATATTCCATAGAAACATGAACTCCAACGATCATCCTGCTGGTTTTATCGACTACCAGATAGATTGTAGGTCTACCCAGGCACAAGTTTCTATTCAACTTCGATACAATGTGCACATCAGCAACGGTTGCATCCAATTCGAAGCATTCACCGGGTATAGCTGCATCTTCTAGCGCACTACCAAGAAGGCCCCGTTCATTTTTTTGATAGTGTCGCTTTGTACTCCTCTTTTTCGTTTCATCACTCTTTTTCGTTAGAATGTTTTTCCATTCTTTGAATTGATCTTGATTTGGTATTTTAGGGAAGTCTCCGTTAACCTCAGCTTCTCTCACTTCCTTTGCATAGTATGCTTTTATAGTGTTTTTGTACGCTTTCGCTAAAGACATTCTTTTACTGTTTAGGTAAAATTTCTTAAGCCCTTTTTCAATCTTTTTCTTATCTTCTTCAGTGATATTAATACCCGGAGCAACCTCTATAACGCCGGTTCTTGATTTAACAGGAGCACCGCGCTTTTTATCACCAGCAACTCTTTCCTTGCCTTTACCTCCTCGATCTTTAAATGCTGGTATCAGAGCAGAAGCATCCTGCCCATATTTCCAGAAATTGTTCAACACCCTATATAATGTTTGTACAGGCTTACTTATTTCTTTCGCTCTTTTGCTTATCGATTTGACTCGCTGACTCACGACCAGGTCATGATAAAAACCTTTATCTTCGATAAGTGGTTTTATAAGAGAAAAATTTAAATCCCTTGTTATCCTGTGAATTTCCGGAATATCTGTTTCAGAAACCAATAAATACCATGGCAACTCAAAGTGGAACTCTTTTATATTACCTTCGTTATATTCAATGGCAAATATTTCAACATCGCACGATATTGGACGTTGAATAGTGCTTTCATCCTTGATTGGAAAAATTATCAGCTCCTCAAATTCTTCATAGAACTTGAGAACTCTGTAACAGCCGTCAGGAATGCCTTCTATGCCGTTAAAACTCCAGACACTATTTATTTCGATATTCATATTTCTGCAGCTGCGTTTATCGCAATGATCGAGATAAACCCAGTCTCGATCATTGGTAACGTCAAGTCGGCAATCAGTCTCTTCTCAGCTATAAGCACTTTCAGAAGCATCAATGGGTCGATACCTTCAAGCTCCAAGTTGGATAAAAAATTCTGGCAAATAACTTCCTGTGACTGCTTTCCCGACTTAATAAGTCCCAATGCATTTTCTTTCAAGTCTTCTGTAATCTTGTTCAAACTTTCCAGTCGATGCCGGATGGGGTCAGTCACCCAAGCGATATTCTTACTCTGTATGCTGGTTTCACTTGTTCCACAAAACAAGACAAACTCAACCCCCAATAGCTCCCACCACAATCGTTCAATCTCCAGCTTTTCCAGCACCCTCTTATCTCTGAGATCTTTTTCTGATTTGACGCTCACGGCAATATGCCACTGTTTTTCATTATCAAAGCATGTTAACAAGAAATCTGTTGTCATCAGGTGCATTGTATCCGTACCTGGTACTACCGGATGCGACACACTAATCGTTTTGGAAATCTTGACGGTTAGATCTAAAGGCAATAGTGGGAATTGTTCCCTGATATCTATGACGACATCAGAAAATTCTGCCAGAAAGAAAAACTCTGTTTCGAGCTTTGATAAGGTGTGATGTTCTCGATTGGCCTTCATTCCCTGAATTTTGGATGCCAATCCGATGGAGGGTACATCCTGAACCCGAAGCCAGGGTTTATAATCATCCCCTTCTCCCAGCCCATATTTATTTTTTAATGACCGCGCATAATCATCAAGTGTTTTCAGCCGACGTCCTCTGGCCATAACTACTCCCTTCCCTTTGTGTTACTCTATTTACCAACATCCATATGGTAGATTAGTGTGCAGTATTTAACCCTCAATAGTGTTTTAGTGTGCATTAACTTTATTTAGTGTGCATTAACTTTGCTTAGTGTGCAATATTTATTCCCCCTGCACATTATTAGACGTATTGACCAGAGCAATACCCTGACGCCCAAGCCCATTGAAAGTTGAACCCACCTAAGTGCCCAGTGACGTCTAACACTTCTCCAATAAAATAGAGGCCTTTTTGATTCTGACTCTCGAAAGTTTTGGAAGAGATATTATCGGTAGCGACGCCGCCAAGGGTCACTTCAGCTTTTTTATAACCTTCAGTGCCTGCAGGCATAAGCACCCAAGATTCAAGGTATTCGGAGATTTCTTGCAGCTGGCTGGTATTCAATTGCCCTATTATTTTACGACCATCATCAGTGAGTGTTTTGAACTCACCGAAAGTACAAAGTGCCGTTGTCAGGCGTCGTGTTAACTTATCGGACAGAATGGTTCTGAATTCTGCCTTCGGTCTTACGTCTTTCTGTTCAGCAAGCCAGTCTGCAATTGAAATGCCGGGAAGCCAGTTCACCATGACTTTCTGACCGGCTTTCCAGTAAGAGGAAATTTGCAGAATCGCTGGCCCACTTAAACCTTTATGGGTGAACAGCAGGTTTTCACGGAAGCTTTGGCCGTTGCAGCTGACTAACACATCTGCGCTCACGCCGGACAGCTCTATAAAATGAGACATCCATTGTTTATCCATAGTAAACGGGACTAAGCCGGGAGTGCGTTCAATAAGGTGATGCCCAAACTGCTCTGCCAATTCATATCCAAGACCGGAGGCGCCCATGGTTGGAAATGATAAACCGCCAGTAGCGACCACCAGTGATTCACAGGAAATGTTTCCCAAGGTGGTATCCAGCTGAAACCCTGTATTCGCCCCTTTTACCTTTACATGATTCAGTGCCGTTTTCAGGCGAATGGTTACGCCGACATTTTTGCATTCCTCCACCATCATCTCGACAATATCGCTGGATTGCTCGTTACAGAATAATTGTCCGAGGGTTTTCTCATGCCAGGGGATATTGTGTTTATCCACCAGCGCCTGAAAGTCCCATTGGGTAAAGCGAGCCAGGGCTGATTTGCAGAAATGGGGGTTGGTCGAGAGGTAATTTGCAGGTTCTGCATACATATTGGTGTAGTTGCAGCGCCCACCGCCAGAGATCAGAATTTTCTTACCTAATTTATTGGCATGATCGATGACCAGTACCTTCCGGCCACGCTCACCTGCCGTTAATGCACACATTAACCCTGAAGCGCCCGCCCCGATGATGACGGCGTCATAGCTCATGGTTGGCAGTAAAGGTTTAGTCAGTGGCATTTCAGTGTTCCGCAGAGATGGGCAGGTATTTCGATGCGAAATATATCGAAAGCCGCCGATATACTCCAGTGAGTAGTGACCCGCCTGAAGTCAGCTCGCCACTTCTCTCCACAAGAACTATTGAACTAATAATCTTTAATATGGTCTGCATTAACGACCACAATAACTTTTTGAGTGACAACCAATGACAGACCAACAAAACCAGAATCAACCAGAAATGTCCGAAGAAGATAAAGAAAACCAGCAGGAGATCTTCAAGCTGGCAGACAAGTTTATCGCCCTTGCCAACAATATGAATATGAGAGAAAAGAAGGAGCTATGGAAAATTGGCACTGCTTTCCGCTTTGCTGCTGCTCGTTACAGCTCTCATGAGTCAGCGGTTGGCAGCCAGAACCTTGAGGAGGATCGTGAAAAGCTGGAAGACTGGATTAACGGTCAGTTTAAAACCATGTTGACTGAAAATATGCAGATGCAGCTGGCCATCATGAAAGAAGAGCAACAGAATCAAGGCTGAGCAACCTGCGAATAAAACCCGCTAAGCCAAAGATAAACGTATTTGGTTTAGCGGGAGATGCTGAATCGACCTCCTATTTCTGTTTGAATGACTGCAAAACCATCTGCAGTGCAGGTGATAATGGTCGGCTGCTGGAACAAGCAATTCCTACCTGTCGGAAATCTGTTGGCCCAAGGTACGTTTTTATACATAGTTCGGGCCACGCTTTTGCCATACCCTGTGGTAAAAAAGAAACCCCCTGGTTCGCCAACAACAACATTGCCACCTGATCCTTTGTATCCACGCTGGCAACTATATCCACATCAAGACCATGCTGGCTTAAAGACCCAGTGTTCTCTGATGAGCTTCACAGGGAGGGCAAATAACAAATGCCTGTTGATTCAGGTCTCCCAGGCTAATCTCTTCTTTAGTGGAAAGAGGGTGGTCTTTATGAACACAAAATACATACTCTTCCCGCCAGAGTGGAAAAAACAATTCATCTTCACGCTTCATGGAATCCAGTATGATTCGTGCTTCTGCAGGTGCCCCCAGATGTTTGAGAATAATTTGCGTACCGGACAGACTATCTTGAATTTGCCTCAGGAACTCGCCCATGTAATGGTGGGGAAGTTCTGGCATCACGGCAATAGAGATAGTCTGCCGTTTATGTTGTGCTTTCAAACGCTCAGGAATCCTTTCCAGCTCATTAATAACTCTTGTAGCCATTGGATAGAGTTGCTCAGCTTCCCGGGTTGGAGTTACCCCTCGCTTGCTTCGGTTAAACAGTAAACTTCCCAGCTCTTCTTCAAGATGTCTGATCGCGTTTGATAACGCTGGCTGTGACACAAAAGTACGCGCAGCCGCCTTCGAAATACTTTGCTCTTCATAAATTGCAACAAACTGTTTGAGCAGACGAACATCCATAAGAGCACCAGATACAGAACCAGAGATAATTACCGATTATGGATGATCTAACTAAACGGTATTTCTGTGTATGGGGTATAACCCGTAGAGTGACCTCCGTTCTTTCCGGCTTGCCGGATATCCGAAATAAATGAAGGGTATGTTACATGTCAAAGCCACTGGTAGTCATTACAGGCGCGAGCTCTGGTATTGGTGAAGCAATTGCCAGGCAGTTGAGTGGCCAAGGCCATCCATTGCTTCTGTTGGCGCGTCGTGTTGATCGGCTGGATGCTCTAAATTTACCGAACACACTTAACCGAAAGGTTGATGTCACTGATCGTGACGCGGTGAAAGCCGCTATTGCTGAAGCAGAAGAAACCTTCGGGCCAGTAGACTGTCTGGTAAACAATGCTGGATTAATGCAGTTAGGATCAGCAGCTACTCAAGACCCTGCCGAATGGGATGCTATGTTGGATGTAAACGTCAAAGGTTTACTGAATGGAATTCACTGTGTCGTGAAATCCATGCAGGAGCGTAAAGCCGGGACCATCATTAATATCAGCTCTGTGGCTGGTATTAAAGGCTTCCCAAATCATGTGGCTTATTGTGGTACCAAGTACGCAGTTCATGGCATCACCGAAACCCTGCGCGAAGAAGTTGCTAACGATAATGTTCGTATAATTGTTGTTGCACCAGGCGCTGTTGAAACAGAACTATTGAGTCATACCACCAGCGATGAAATTAAAGAAGGTTATGAAGGTTGGAAGGACAGTATTGGCGGTGCAATCCATGCCAATGATATTGCCGATTGTGTGAGTTTTGCATACAACATGCCACAGAATGTTTGTGTGCGGGAAGTGGTGGTGGCAGCTACACGACAACAGCCTTAAGCGGCCGTTGAAAAACTCCAGAAACCTCGTTCATGCTCCGCGTGGGAACGCATACCAAAGCATCCGTGAATGAACTAACCTGCGTGAAGCGCCCAAAGCAAGTGCGAAAATGATTTTTTCACACATAGTTTGGCCAGTATGCATTCTCACGCTGGAGCGAGATTGTCGCGAAAGGGTGAGAAGGGCTAAATATTCTAATATCGTCGTTCCCGCGTAGGCGGGAACCTACCACGAACAGTGGATCTCCGCCTGCGCGGAGATGACGATTAAGTGTTTTATCCTTATCAATATACCTTTTGCGACACCCTCTGGAGCATGGGAACGAGTTGGTTGAGAGTTTTGCTACAGACTCCGAACGAGGGAACGAGTTTTCTGGAGTTTGCGATCAACTATTCCAGTAATAAATATCACGCATAAAAAAACCCTGCAATAGCAGGGTTTTTTTGAAATCAGCTAGCTCACTTACCCATTTTTTTACGAATCGCCTGAAGCGTTCTAAGTTGAGCAGCGGCTTCCGCCAACTGAGTTGCCGCTCTGGAGTAGTCAAAGTCACCGCTTTGCTTCTCAAGTGCTTTTTCAGCCTGACGCTTGGCTTCTTCAGCCGCAGCTTCATTCATGTCATCTGCGCGAAGTGCTGTATCTGCCAGAATCTTTACTTGTGTTGGCTGAACTTCCAGAAAGCCGCCAGACACATAGAAGACTTCTTCATTACCGCCTTCAGTTACCAGACGAATTGGGCCAGGGCTCAGTTCAGTCAGCAATGGTGCGTGGCCTGGAGAAATACCCAAATCACCCATCACGCCGGTAGCGATTAACATCTCTACCTGGCCTTTGAAGATCTCTTCTTCGGCGCTTACGATGTCGCAATCTACGGTTAAAGCCATAATGTTTTCCCCCTTCGGGTCGTCATCCGTTGACCGCATTCCGTTATCCGTAAAAAGCAGCGCTCTTGCGGATAACGGTCATCGGACAACGGGTAGCGGTTACATGGACTTGGCTTTCTCAACCGCTTCGTCAATGGAACCAACCATGTAGAAGGCCTGCTCTGGCAGTGCGTCGTACTCACCTTCCAGAATGCCTTTGAATGCACGGATGGTGTCTTTCAGAGACACGTATTTACCTGGAGAACCAGTGAATACTTCCGCTACGAAGAATGGCTGAGACAAGAAGCGCTCAATCTTACGAGCACGGGATACAGTCTGTTTGTCTTCTTCAGACAGTTCGTCCATACCCAGAATCGCGATGATGTCTTTCAGTTCTTTGTAACGCTGCAGTACAGTCTGAACGCCACGAGCCACATCGTAATGTTCCTGACCAATGACCAGAGGATCCAGCTGACGCGAGGTGGAATCCAGTGGGTCGATCGCTGGGTAAATACCCTTGGAAGCGATGTCACGGCTCAGTACTACAGTTGCGTCCAAGTGAGAGAACGTGGTAGCAGGAGACGGGTCAGTCAAGTCATCCGCTGGTACGTATACCGCCTGGATAGAGGTAATGGAGCCGGTCTTCGTAGAAGTAATACGCTCCTGAAGAACACCCATCTCTTCCGCCAGTGTTGGCTGGTAGCCTACCGCAGATGGCATACGACCCAACAGTGCAGATACTTCGGTGCCCGCCAGGGTGTAACGGTAGATGTTGTCGATGAACAACAGTACGTCACGACCTTCGTCACGGAATTTTTCAGCCATGGTCAGACCAGTCAGGGCAACACGGAGACGGTTTCCGGGTGGCTCGTTCATCTGGCCGTACACAAGGGATACTTTGTCGATTACGTTGGAATCGGTCATTTCGTGGTAGAAGTCGTTACCTTCACGGGTACGCTCACCAACACCAGCAAATACCGAGAATCCGGAGTGCTCGATCGCGATGTTACGGATCAGCTCCATCATGTTTACGGTTTTACCAACACCGGCACCACCGAACAGACCAACCTTACCGCCTTTGGCAAACGGGCAAACCAGGTCGATAACCTTGATGCCGGTTTCCAGCAGTTCGTTGCTGGATGCCTGATCCGCATAGCTTGGCGCTTTACGGTGAATAGAGGCACGCTCTTCTTCGCCGATCGGGCCTTTTTCATCAATTGGGTTACCCAGAACGTCCATGATACGTCCGAGGGTTTTAGTTCCAACCGGCACCTGAATAGGTGCGCCAGTGTTGGCAACATTCAATCCGCGGGAAACACCTTCGGTGGAACCCATGGCGATGGCACGAACCACACCGTCACCCAGCTGCTGCTGAACTTCCAGAGTCAGTTCTTTACCATCTACATTCAGTGCGTCATACACTTTTGGGACACTGTCCCTTGGGAATTCGACGTCGATGACGGCGCCGATAATTTGTACGATACGACCGCTACTCATAGCCTTTCCTCACCTTCTATTTTCCGACCGCGCTTTTTATGCGGCTGCGGGCGCTTTATACCGCAGCGGCGCCGCTTACAATTTCTGACAATTCTTGTGTAATCGCCGACTGTCGAGCCTTGTTGTACACCAGCTGCAAATCATCAATCAGGTCACCGGCGTTGTCGGTGGCGCTCTTCATCGCAACCATCCGCGCTGCCTGTTCACAGGCATTGTTTTCAACAACCGCCTGAAATACCTGAGATTCGATATAGCGCACCAGCAGACCATCCAACAACTCTTTGGCATCGGGCTCATACAGATAATCCCATGGTCTTTTCAGGGACTCATCGTCATCAGGAACCAGTGGCAGCAGCTGCAAAATGTCAGGCTTCTGGGTCATGGTGTTGACGAATTCATTCTGCACCACGAACAAGCGATCAATCCGCCCATCTTCATAGCTGTCCAGCATGACTTTTACACCACCAATGAGGTCGGCAATGTTCGGTGCATCACCGATGTGGGTCAGGGCTGCTACAACATTTCCGCCATAACTGCGGAAGAAGGAGACGGCTTTGCTGCCAATCAGACAGAGGTCAATCTCAACGTTTTTATCATTCCAGGCCTTCATGTCCTCTACGGTTTTCTTGAACAGGTTGATGTTCAAGCCTCCGCACAGGCCACGGTCGGTAGAAACAATAACGTAGCCAACCCGTTTCACTTCGCGCTCGACCATGAAGCTGTGTTCATATTCAGCGTTGGCGTTGGCAATGTGTCCTACCACCTGACGAATGCGATCCGCATAAGGGCGGCTGGTTTGCATCCGCTCCTGGGCTCTACGCATTTTACTCGCCGCCACCATTTCCATGGCGCTGGTGATTTTCTGCGTACTTTTAATGGACGATATCTGCGTCCTTATCTCTTTTGCACCGGCCATAATCTGTTCTTAACCTCCAGCAGTTGGCTGGCTAATTGTCGGCTCACCTACGGTGAACCGACCTACATTTATTTCGTAGGTCGGTTTTCCCAGCAAGGGAAAGCCGACAATATCAATCACCAAGTCTGGGTAGCCTTGAACTTCTCAATGACTTCTTTCAGGCCAGCTTCAATCTCGCCGTTGTAGTCACCGGATTCATTGATCTTCGCCATCAGAGCTGCGTGCTCTGCATTGGCATAACTGATCAACGCGCCTTCAAAGGCACCAATCTTGTTCAGGGCAACGTCTGCAAGATAACCTTTCTCTGCAGCGAAAATCACCAGACCCATTGTTGCAACCGACATCGGCGCATACTGAGTCTGCTTCATCAGCTCGGTAACTCGCTGACCGTGTTCCAGCTGCTTACGGGTCGCTTCGTCCAGATCGGAAGCAAACTGGGCAAATGCCTGAAGTTCACGATACTGAGCCAACGCCAGACGAATACCGCCACCCAATTTCTTGATGATCTTGGTCTGAGCAGCACCACCTACCCGGGATACGGACACACCGGCGTTCATCGCAGGACGAATACCCGCGTTGAACAGGTCAGTTTCCAGGAAGATCTGACCGTCGGTAATAGAGATTACGTTGGTCGGTACGAAAGCAGATACGTCACCCGCTTGCGTTTCAATGATTGGCAGCGCAGTCAGGGAACCGGTTTTGCCTTTCACTTCGCCGTTGGTGAACTTTTCAACGTAGTCTGTATTAACTCGAGCTGCACGCTCCAGAAGACGAGAGTGAAGATAGAAGACGTCACCCGGGTATGCTTCACGGCCTGGTGGACGACGGAGCAGCAGGGAGATTTGACGATAAGCCCAAGCTTGTTTAGTCAGATCATCATAAACGATCAGAGCGTCTTCACCGCGGTCACGGAAGTATTCACCCATGGAGCAACCAGCGAATGGTGCCAGGAATTGCATAGCCGCAGGGTCAGAAGCACCGGCAGCAACCACAATGGTGTGGTCCATCGCGCCGTGTTCTTCCAGCTTCCGCACTACGTTAGCAATGGTGGATTGCTTCTGACCAATCGCAACGTAGACACACTTAACGCCAGTGCCTTTCTGGTTGATGATGGCATCGATAGCGAGTGCGGTTTTACCGGTCTGACGGTCACCGATGATCAGCTCACGCTGGCCGCGACCGATTGGCACCATGGCATCTACCGCTTTATAACCAGTCTGAACGGGTTCATCAACTGGCTGACGTGCGATTACGCCTGGAGCTACTTTTTCAATAGGAGAAGTTTGCGTGGTGTTGAGTGCACCTTTTCCATCAATCGGAGTACCCAGTGCGTCGACAACGCGACCCAGCAGTTCGTTACCTACTGGCACTTCAAGGATTCGGCCGGTGCATTGTACTTTCTGGCCTTCTGCCAGATCACCGTAGTCACCAAGAACTACTGTACCAACAGAGTCGCGCTCAAGGTTCAGTGCCATGCCGTAAACATTGCCCGGGAATTTAATCATCTCCCCGTACATGGCATCAGCCAGACCATGAATACGTACAATACCGTCAGTTACGCTGACAATCGTGCCCTCATTCTGGGCTTCACTGGACACATCAAGTTGCTCAATTCGGCTCTTGATGATGTCACTGATCTCGGAAGGATTCAGTTGCTGCATAGCTTACCTGCCTCACTCTACCGCAAAAAATACAGTCTTATGCCCGTCGCCTTTGAAGTTGCTACTTTGTTGGCTGCTCTCACTCACCCCAGTCACTTAGCTATCTAAGCTCCTGGGATTCGCTCCCTTGCCGCCGCGTATCAACTCCAAATCCTTTGGGCTTAAATTCTCTAAACCGACGCTATCGCCTGCTGCCAATGGCCATGAACTTTGTTGCTGATGCACATGATGAGTAAAACTGTACCTTTACGGTTCATGAGCGCCGTGGCTCCATGAAAGGTTCAATACTCAGGAAATCATCGCATCGGCCAGCTTGTTCAGCCGGGCGCGGAGACTGCCATCAATGACCATGTCACCCGCTTTGACGATAACGCCACCTATAATTTTACTGTCGATTTCTGTCTCCAATTGGACAGAACGCCCTAGACGGGCCGCCATTTTTTCAGCCAGCTTATCTTGCTGTGCCTGACTCAACGGATAGGCTGAAGTCACAAATACCTTTTGGGAGCGTTCTTCTTCTGCTCTCAACTGGGCGTACAGAACCGCGATTTCAGGCAATAGCTGCAAACGACGATGTTCTGACAATACCCGCAGGTAGTTTTCAAACGACTTATCCAGACTGTCCTGGCAAAGCCCGATAATAATATCTGCCTGCTGTGCGCCACTCAGTTGAGGGTTGCTCAGCATATCAACTACTTTCTGGTACGCGGTCACGCTGGCACTTAGTGACAGCATTTCAGACCAGCGAGCCAGTAGCGACTCATTACGGGCATACTCAAACGCCGCTTTGGCGTAAGGGCGGGCACATGTGGTTAATTCCATGATCTCCTGCCCTCTTAAAGTTCAGACGCCAAGTCATCAACCAGCTTACCATTTGCCGCTTCATCCAGACGTTCGCCCAGAATACGTTCGGCACCGGCTACTGCCAGCGTGGCCACCTGGGTACGAAGGGCTTCACGGGCACGGTTGGCATCCTGCTCAATTTCAGCAGCTGCCGCAGCCTTGAGGCGATCGCCTTCGGCACGAGCCTGTTCTTTTGCTTCGTCTACAATCTGACTTGCACGTTTGTTCGCCAGCTCAAGAATACCCTGAGCTTCCACTCTGGCTTCTTTCAGCAGTTCAGCGACTTTTTCATTGGCTTGAGCCAGGTCATTTTCTGCTTTATCAGCAGCAGCCAGACCATCGGCTATTTTTTTCTGTCGGTCGCTCAGTATCTGTGTCAGCGGTGGCCATACATATTTCATGCAGAACCACACAAAGAACATAAAAGCGATGGATTGGCCGATCAGAGTTGCATTTAAATTCACGCCACCACCTCTTGCTTCTTGTTAATGTCGTTGGCTCGTCTCAGAGCCTTGCCTTCCGACTTTCAGTACCAATACTTTATACAACTGCGGGCTAATGCTTTCACAGTAAGCCCGCCTATCGAAAAGTACTACGTACTTTCCTGGCGTCATTTTCGCTAAAAATCTTTATAAGAATTTAGAGCTACTCATAACGCGTCAGGCCAGTCGGGCATTAACGTCTTTGCTTACAGCAGTCCAACGAACGGGTTAGCAAAGGTGAAGAACAGGGCGATACCAACGGCAATCATTGGGATCGCATCAAGCAGACCCGCTACGATGAACATTTTGGTTTGCAGCATTGGTGCAGTTTCAGGCTGACGGGCACACCCTTCCAGAAACTTGCCACCCAGAAGTGCAAAGCCAATACCAGTTGCTAGTGCAGCCACACCCAACATAATTGCAACACTGATTACAGTCAGTCCTACTACCAGTTCCATATTTCCTCCCGACTTTTCAGGTCGTGTGTTGTGAGATTTAGTGGTTAGTCGTCGTTAATCTATCCAGTGGGCAAACTGCTTTCACACTCTGCCCACTTACCTTTCTATCACTCAGTGATCTTCATGAACGCTGCTCAGATAAACAATAGTCAGTGTCATGAAGATGTAAGCCTGAAGGGTAATAACCAGAATGTGCAGCACGGCCCAGCCAAAGTGCAATGGCAGCTGTGCGTAACCAATCATGGCAATCAGGATAAATATCAGTTCACCGGCATACATGTTGCCGAACAGTCGAAGACCCAGAGAAACGGGTTTCGCTAATAGAGAGACAGTTTCCAGCAGCAGGTTGATTGGAATCAGGACAACCTTGGCTACCGGGTTCTTACTGGAGAACGGGTGCAGAGCCAGATCGGCAAATAAACCACCGATGCCTTTTACCTTGATCCAGAAGAAAATCATGATAAAGAACACACTGATGGACATCGACATAGTGATGTTCGGGTCAGTGGATGGCACGATCTTCATATAAGGAACACCTGCCAACGTGGCAAGCCCCGGAATCCAGTCAACCGGAATCAGGTCCATCAAGTTCATGAAGAAAATCCAGACGAAGATGGTCAACGCCAATGGCGCTATCATCGGATTTTTGCCGTGGAACGATTCGCGAACGCTGGTATCAATGAATTCAATAATGGATTCAATAGCATTCTGCAGGCCACCGGGAACGCCAGTAGTCGCACGCTTAGCCACATAGCGGAACAGCAATACAAAGGCGAACCCGAGAAATACGGACCAAAGCATGCTGTCTACATGAATCGCCCAAAAACCCATCTCTTTGGCTTCCGCCGACGTGATGGCGAACGTCCAGGTTGGCTCAGTCAGAACTCCCTGAGCATTTCCATAGTTGTCGATACGCTCATAACCAGCAGGCAGCTGACCATACGTCAAATTCTGCAAGTGGTGCTGTATGTATTCAGTAGCAGTATTTGCCATGGTTATTCCTGTAAACCGTCCATCATACTTCTTACTTTCAAAGCTAATTCAAGCGCTCAACTCCGCCTCTAAGAGGCATCCTGTCATAACTTGAAGTAACTCTTCCACCTAACTTTCCAGCTAACTCAGCACAACAGTTCAAACTGTTTTTTTATCCACACTTTCATTAGTTCAACTTTGCCGGCGAACCACCAGCAATGGTGCAAACCAACTGACCGACTGAACTGCGACAAACGCGCCAAACAGTGCCAGCGGCTCTATCGGTTTTACCTGTGTAAAAATCAGAATAAAACCGACGGTGGTCAACACCAACTTGCCTGCTTCTCCACGATAGAATGAGCTGACAATTTGTTTTGCGGAGCGAGCTCCGCGATACCGAAATGCTTTGCCAACAAAGTACGCATTTGGCAATGCACAGCACAAACCACCCAACAAGGATGACAGCGCAAAATAAGTTCCCAGGGGGAGCAGTGCAAGAGTGAGCACTGTACAGACAGCAAACTGAGCCACAACAACTCGGTAAACCGGTGGTGACTGAAGCCATGCGTATTGGCGGCGATCAGTATGAACCGTTTTGTTTTTCCAAAAACCGGCCCACTCATCACTACGCATTGCCATTTGGTGCTTCCAGGCTTTTGCTTCTGACATACTTCCGTTACTACAGCTCGAACTCTTGTATCTCAAGAGAACCGGGAGTAAATGATTACCGCTTACACATCGCACAACTGTCTTTTACGAACAATATTGGAATGTGTCAGCATCTGTTATTAGTGTGATGAATTCCGACATCCCAGCGGGCTGCATTATATTGGTATTACTACCTACATTCAACTGCAACAGCACTTGTACCTGTGAAATTTAATACTGAAAATACCGGTTAACCGGGCTCAAACCATCACACCGCTTAGTGCAAGATAGAACTTATGCAACTTAAACTTGTTGAATTTTTTACAAATCAACAAGCGATCAACGCAACCTACAGAGGGCTCCAACCGACAATAAAATCACAGAGCTGCTCAAAAACTGCACTTCGGTACTTTTTTTTGTGCGCGATTAGATAGAAATGACGTTTGAGGTTTAACCCGATGACTCCGATAGTCGCCATATGTCCACTATCCAGTGCAGATTTTGCCGCAAGGCTGGATATACAAGCGATACCAACACCATCACTGACCGCCTGTTTGACCGCTTCAGAGCGATTTAAAATCATCGCTACTTTCGGTGAGTTCAATTGAGGCGCTATCATTTCATCGAACAGTTCTCGTGTACCTGACCCCTGCTCTCTCAGCACCCAGAACTCATCGGACAACGCGGTAAGCGGAATATTGCTTTTGTTTGCCAGAGGGTGGCCTGGTCTGCAAATGATGACTAACTCATCCGCCAGCCAGGTAGTAACGGCAATATCCGGATGAACGCAGGTGCCCTCAACCACCGCCAGATCAATTTTGAAATCCAGAATCCTCTGTTCGATAACACGGGTGTTATCGATATCCATTTCGACTCTGACCCCCTGATTCTCTTTGCTGAATTTAGACAACATTTTTGGCAATAGATTATTACCAATCGTTGAGCTTGCATTCATGACCAGCAAGCCGGACTTATAGGAACCTGTGCCTGCAAATTGCATTTCCAGCTCTTTTGCCCGATCAATCAGTTCACAGGCTTTTGGCAATAACGCTCTGCCAGCATCATTCATTTTGAGACCAGCGCCCTGGTTTCGATCGAATAGAGGGCCTAAATGCTTTTCCAATTCAGATAACGCCATACTGGCGGCGGGTTGTGAAATATAGAGACTTTCAGCGGCACCGGTCACGCGGCCAAACTGGGCAACGGCACGAAATATTTCCAGCTGGCGCAAGGTAATATGCATTTGATGACAACTCGATCACATCAATCAACAATATAAATCAATTTTGAACACTTGAATTGATAATTCTTTAATAAATTGCAGATAAACAGCCCTCTTTCATGCAAAGCCATAGTACCATTCAATTCTGAAAATCAGGCTATAAGCATACTTTATAGGGTGGCAAAGTTTTATTGATTTTTTAAGTTCTGCAAGCATTCCTATACTCCACCCCATTATCACCCCGGAAGCTGAATGCTTTCAGTTATCACGAGCTATACCATGAAAAATAGTGGCATCGAAGGTTGGGTCGAGCTTAAAAGACGTACTCCTTATATGGAAACCATCTTGGCCTGCAGACGAATTACCAGAAAGACGACACCATGGAATGACATGGCGCTTTTCTTTAAAGAAGCAGACAAACATATTAAGTAGTTTTACATGCCTTCTAAAAGCCATTAAGTAATGATTAAATTTCTTAATGGCTTTTTTATTTGCTCATTGCCTTCCATAAAGTCATCTATCATTTCAAAAAGTCTTTTTATTCCCAATAAAACTATACTGCTACGGCTTTGTTTGTAAGGCCTAGCAAGAAATCATAACTATAAAACATCTGTGATTTTGGCGAATTTAACACATCTGAACTATAAGAATTCTCTATATCTAGCCAGTAGGTAGCGCAAACTAATCGGTGTTTTCCTAATGGCTGTTTATAAATCCTACGAGTCCTGATATGGAAGATTTTTGGAATTCCCCATGAAAAAGCTCACCACGCTATGTACAGCTATTACTGCGATCACTATCTCTGCTGCTATGGCAGAATGGAATGAAGATGACATTTTTGTTGGTCTGGAAGCAGGATATGGTCAGACTAAAGTAAAGGCCAGTTCCTTTGGATCAAAGAAGGATGATGATACATCAGCATATGGTTTAAGGGTTGGCAGCTTCTGGGATGATGAAGTAAGAGGCTATATAACAGTCAGCCAGTACAAGCCTGATGATATAAAACTGCGTTCTGGTGGCAAGGAGCTTAAAGTTAAAAGTATCAAACAGACAAACCTTTTACTTTCTGCAGACTATCTTTTCATGCAAGGCTCTGACTTCCAGCCATTTATCGGTGGGACTCTTGGCATGACAGAAATCCAGGGTAAAGGCAAAACAAGCATGGATTCTGCCAGCTATAAAAAGAGCTGGAATTTCGCTTATGGCGTCCAAGGTGGTGCCCTATTTCAAATTGACAATATTGATCTGGAGGCTGGCCTGAGATTTCAAAGCAACAGTGGTGATCATAAATGGAAACATAGTAACGACCACCACAAACTGAAAGTAACTGACTCTCGCCAAATATACGCAGCTGCATCCATCCATTTCTAATGAGTTAATACTCTGACTTTTATTTTTCATCGAACCACCCGAACAGCGACTAAACTCAAGAAGTTTTCTCCTATACAGTGAAGAGACAATCACTCATGTTCGGGTCGTCTCAAACTCTATTTTTCCTGGCCAGCCTGATGCTTGCTTTGGCGCCAGGGCCTGATCTTCTTTATATCATCACTAAAGGGTCTTCTCAGGGAATACTGGCTGGTGTTGTTTCTGCTCTCGGTGTTCACACAGGCGTCTTAGTCCATATCATCATTTCATGCTTGGGCTTTTCTGCATTAATTGCGTCCTCTCCCATTATTTTTTCCGTGATAAAATACGCCGGTGCGATTTATCTTGGATATCTTGGGCTGAAAACCTTATACCCTGAAGTAAGCTCGTGTCATGAAGCCAACATTCGTTGCTCAAAACAGACACTCAGGCACTCCCTGGGGAAAGTTTATCTCCAAGGAATTATGACTGATGTACTGAACCCAAAAGTGATCCTGCTTTTTCTGGCATTTTTCCCTCAATTTATTGACTTAACCAGCCAGTCTGCTCACATTGACATTTTTTACCTTGGGCTTCTTTTTATTGCGATAGCCTTACCCGTCAACATTCTGGTTGGTCTGATCGCAGCAGTGGTTGGTCAATATATAAGCCTGCATTCTAACCATTCACAATTGGGTAAATGGATGTCTGGCACTGCGTTTATTATCTTGAGCATTGGCTGTGCTTTCACATCGCCACCGCCAATGTAAGCCTATCTCTGCCAGTACGCTTTAGTGAACATCACCAGAACGGTAATAATTTCGAGACGCCCCATCAGCATACCAATAGACAGAACCCACTTAGCCATATCCGGTAACGATGAAAAGTTGCCAGCAGGCCCGATAATATCACCAAGCCCCGGGCCAACATTGGCAATGGCCGTCACGGCACCGGTTAGACTGGTAATGAAATCCAAACCCATCAAGCTGAGCAGAAGCGTCATAATGCCCGTCAGCATCAGAAAGAAGAAAGTGAAACCAACAAATGACCGGGTAATCTCGGAAGTGATTGGCTGACCATTGTATTGAATACTAAAGCAGGCTCTTGGGTGGCTCATGAGTTTCAGCTGAACATCCAAAAGCTTCAGCCCCAACTGGAACCGGAAGATTTTTACGCCACCGCTGGTAGAACCAGAACAACCACCAATAAACGACAACAAGAAGAAAGAGGCACCTGCAAAACCGCCCCATAAAGAATAGTCGGTCAGAGCGAAACCTGTGGTACTGATGACAGATGTCGTATTGAAAGCCACCAGCGTTAAGGCCTCAAAAGCAGAATATTCTGAATTCCATATCAGCCACATTGTCATGGTTAACCAGACAAACACCAGCAGCTTTAAAAAACCTCGAACCTGACAATCTTTCCACAACGGCTCTGCACTGCCGGAGAAAAACCGCACCAACAGAACAAATGGTAGGCTCCCTAACAGCATGAATAACGTACCCGTCCAGTGCACTGCCGGATTAGCAAAATTCCCCATGGATGCATCTGAGGTGGAGTAACCACCGGTTGATAAGGTGGTCATGCTGTGATTGATCGCCTCGAAGATCGTCATGCCGCCCAAGTGATAAGCCCAGCCACAGAGAAAAGTCAGCCCGATATAAACCTGCACAATTCGTTTTGCAATGACGCCAGAGCGGGGCATCACCTTCTCCGACCAATCCGAAGATTCGCTCTGAAACAACCTCATCCCACCGACTTTTAGAAAGGGCAAAACCGCAACGGCCATTACGATAAAACCAATACCGCCAAGCCATTGCAGAACAGATCGCCACATCAGAATGCCAGGATTCATGCTGTCCAGACCCACCAACACCGTTGAGCCGGTCGTAGTTATGCCAGACATGGTTTCAAAAAAAGCATCCGTAAAACTGATTTCAGTTTCAAAAATAAAAGGTAGTGCTCCAAAAACACACACCATGATCCAACTCAGGTTCGTAAGTAGAAAAATCTCCCTTGAGCGAAGGCCAAATAACTCGGTTCGGCACGATCGCCATAAGGCTAATCCAACACCAAGGGTGATCAGCGGTGAAGCCGTAAAGGCCATCCGATGACTGGGTGTATCAAGAATGACATTCGTCAGAAATGGTATGCACATAAGTGCGGCGAGCGTCATCAATAGTAATCCGATGACGTATAAGACAGGTTTATAATGCATGGTCTTAAAGCAACTTACCTCATCATTCCGATGAGCCATTGCGCAGGATCTTTCGCTGTTGTTTGAGCAGGAATTATTGTCACTTCGATGCTTGCAGTCTGCCTGCATTTACACCTACCTCATCAGTAAAACCTCTTACCCCTTAATAATCTGAACTTTCCCTAGTCAGAAAAGTCTTGTTTATGACGTCATAACTTCCGAGGTTCAAATCGAAACGCCATGTCCATTAATTATTCAGCAATAAGCCAACAGCCCTTCAATACTGCGACGACAGATTCCTCTGTTGCGCCTGAAACAAAGAAAAATAGCAGTGACAAAACTGCGTTCAGACGCACTCTAAGCACCTCTGGTACTGAAAAAAAAATAGAGCCCAGCAAGGTCAATTCTAATCCAAACCAATCCGTTAGGCTTGAAAATAGAGTCCCTTCAAAAGTTGACCGAACTTCTTCCGGAGATAATGAACTTTTAAACAACCCTATGTTCAATAAACGTCGAGAAATTTGCGAAAAAAACTCATCCACTGAGGATGGTAAAGGGGCGTCTTCATACACTCCCAGAGCAACCCAGTTTCAGCCCCTGAAACGCATCCACCCAAAAAGCTTTGGTCATCTAAAAGAAGGTTTTAAAGCAGATGGGGCAGTTGCAGAAAAAGCCAAGCCTCGTCAGGATGCGCCAATACCCACTTCAGTAATGCATAAAAACGAATTCCCCGCATGGATGAAAGACCCGCACAGCAATTCCAAAAGCGATAAAAGAGAACTTGACGAGTTTTTTCAGCGTGCTAGCGATGGCACATTATCAGAAGATGATGCAAAAAACTTTCGTATTGTATCTGATCAAAACTCTCAGGTACTGAAATCAATGACCAATACAGCAACAGGAAACCCTCCCAATGAATCAACATTACTGAGTGCTAAGCCCAACCAGGAAGTATCAGATACTTTCAGCAAGTTAGGCTTAGGGGAATATTTAGCCGATCTGGACAGAGCCATAAACGAGCTCCAGAAAACAGTCGAAAAAAAACCTAACCCGGCGCCTGAGTCAGAAACCGAAATCTAGGCTGCAACGTTCTGTTGCGAGCTTTCACTTACTGTTGAGCCTTTATTCTTGATAAGGCTCTCAACTTTCCTCTGCTTTTCATAGAGAAATTTCAAAACCTCTGAGCGTAACCTTGTGTACTCTGGATCTTGAGCCAGCTCCAGCCTCCCCCTCGGGCGCTCAAGGTTAATTTCCAGAATCTCACCCACCGTTGCTGCCGGGCCATTACTCATCATCACAATACGATCAGACAATAGCACCGCTTCATCCACGTCATGGGTAATCATAATAACGGTGTTGTTTAACTCCTGTTGGATTTCCATCAATGAGTCCTGCATATGGGCTCTTGTCAGAGCATCCAATGCACCAAAGGGCTCATCCATCAAAAGAATTTCAGGTTGCATGGCCAAAGCCCTGGCAATACCAACCCGCTGTTTCATGCCGCCGCTGATTTCATCCGGGCGCTTGTGCATGGCGTGATCCATATGCACTAACTGTAGATTGTGTTCGATCCATTCTTTGATTTCTGATTTGCTTTTCTTACGGCCAAAGACTTGTTTTACCGCCAGCTCAACATTTTGATACGCCGTCAGCCATGGTAATAAAGAATGGTTTTGAAAAACGACCGCCCGTTCAGGCCCGGGTTCAGTAACCTCTTTACCGTTGAGAATCACACCGCCACTGGTTGCCTGCAGCAAGCCGGCAACAATATTCAATACGGTGGATTTGCCACAACCAGAGTGGCCGATCAGTGACACAAACTCACCTTCGGCGATTTTAAGATCTACGCCCTGCAACGCAGTAAATGGCCCTTTCGGTGTTTCAAACACCATGTCGATGTGGCTGATATCCAGTAGTGTACTCATCGCCCGCTCCTTCTATTAATGGCTGGACTTTCTATTAATGACTGCTCTTTGATTTATCCCAGGACGCATAACGCTGGATGCTCAACATGGTTCGATCAAGACCAAAACCAATCACACCAATCACAATCACTGCCACCATAATCCGAGCCAGAGAGTTTGAACTGCCATTCTGAAATTCATCCCACACGAACTTGCCAAGCCCCGGGTTCTGAGCCAACATTTCTGCGGCGATCAACACCATCCAAGCCACACCAAGAGATAGCCGCATGCCTGTGAAAATCATAGGAACAGAAGCCGGTAATACAATTTTCTGTACATGCTTGATGGCCGACAATTTCAATACACGACTAACGTTCACTAAATCATTATCCAGGGATGACACGCCGACCGACGTATTAATCACCATGGGCCATAAGCAGCAGAGCATGACGGTAATCATGGAGTTTAAAAACGACTTGGCCACCAATGGGTCTGGGCTGACATACACTGCACTGACCACCATCGTGACCAACGGCAACCAGGCCAGAGGAGACACAGGTTTAAATATCTGAATCACCGGGTTGACTGCGGCACTCAGCGTTTTATTAAGACCGATGGCAATACCCAGAGGAATCGCAACCATCGCCGCCAAGAGAAACCCACTCATGACAGTAACGAGGCTGGTACCAATTTGATCAAGGAAGGTTTCTTTGCCAGTATACGCACGGATTTTAGGAATGTAGTCAGGGTCTTTCTCCATACGAGCCGCATTGCGTTTTTCCTGCCGCTCATAGAATGCTCCTGCCTTTTCACGCTCCGTTACATGTTCATTATAAAGCGATCCAAACTGTTCCCAAACCACCGCAGGCCCCGGGAATTTACCTAGAGACGTATCGACTTTTTGAGCGCCAGCTGACCAAATCAGCAGGAAAGCAAACACACCAATCAACGGCAAAACCAATATTTGGAATACGGACTTCGGGGTAATGCCTGTTTTACTAACCAAATCGTTCAACAAAGACAACAACGGTTGTTTACTGGATTCAACCTGACCCACTGTAGTGGCTTCTGACATAGTCTGGACTCCTTAATAATGACAGGATTAAATCCTGTCACCTTCCTTCAGCCCGATATTGAACTGGTTGATATAGTCGTTTGGCTTCTGTCCGTTATAGACCAGATTGTCGATAAAGTGGGTCTGCGGCTCACGGAAGCCATCTTCGGTCTCAAAGTCCGGGAAGAATTCAGGCATGGTCAGATCTTCTTCGATCAGGGAAAGCGCTGCTTTGGCGTAGATATCCGGGCGATAGACCTTGGCAGCCAGTTCTTTATACCAATCATCACTTTTGTCTTCAGATATTTGCCCCCAACGGCGCATCTGTGTCAGGTACCAGATGGCGTCGGAGTAGTAAGGGTAGGTTGCGAAGTAGCGGAAAAAGACGTTGAAATCTTCTACCGGACGCTTGTCGCCTTTCTCATACTCAAACGTGCCCGTCATACTGTTGGCAATCACTTCATAGTCCGCACCCACATAGTTTGACTGGGAGAGAATTTCCACCGCTTCAGGGCGGTTGCCATTTTCATTGGCATCCAACCATTGGGCAGCACGAATCAATGCGCGGGTCAGACGAATGGTGGTATTTGGGTACTTCTCATAAAAGCCCTCGGTAATACCAAAAACTTTCTCCGGATTGTTTTTCCAGATTTCATAATCAGTAACCACCGGCACCCCAATATTCTTGAAGACAGCTTGCTGATTCCAAGGCTCACCGACACAGTAGCCATAGATGGTTCCAGCCTCCATAGTAGACGGCATTTGAGGTGGCGGGGTTACTGATAACAGTGCATCGGCGTCTATGTGCCCGGAAGTATCACCTTTATGGGGCGCATAAAAGCCCGGGTGAATACCGCCAGCAGCCAGCCAATAGCGAAGTTCGTAGTTATGGGTCGATACCGGGAACACCATGCCCATGTTGAATGGCTTACCTTCGGATTGGTATTTTTCAACCACCGGTTTTAACGCATCGGCTTTAATGGGATGTTGTGGTCGTCCATCCGCCATTTTTGGAATGTTTGGCTTCATCTGCGCCCAGATTTCATTGGAAACCGTAATACCATTGCCGTTTAAATCCATAGAGAAAGGCGTGATGATATTAGCCTTGGTACCAAAACCCATGGTTGCCGCTAATGGCTGACCGGCCAGCATATGAGCGCCATCCAGCCGACCATCGATAACGCCGTCCAGCAACACCTTCCAGTTCGCCTGAGCTTCGATGGTGACGTAGAGACCTTCATCTTCAAAAAAGCCTTTTTCATAGGCAATGGCGATGGGTGCCATATCGGTGAGTTTGATAAAGCCGATGGTGAGCTCTTCTTTTTCCGGATAGCCCAGCTCTTCTGCGCTGGTTACGGTTGCGGCGCCGACCATCGCTGTTATGGCGACAGCTTTACCCAACTGGGTGACGGTTCTTTTTGATTTTTCTCGTAACGGCTCAAGCCACTTCATTATCCCCTCCTGGAAGTGCTGGCTCTTAGCTCATGCCGTGCTTTCATTTTGCGCATGAGTAAGAAAGGAATGCTTGAAGTGGTTAATGCAGCTAGCGTGCCAAACTGAAAGAAAACTGATAACCAATTGAATTATTGATAAAAAGAGAGAAAAAGAGCCTTGCCACCCAACCGACCTTACCCCGCCAACCTTTGAGAGAGACGATGAGAGTGCATTTCTAAACGGCTGCACACACCTGACGCACCAAATCAGATCGCCAACCTGGTTACAATCCAATTACACTACTCTTCTGGTGTTGTTTCAGGGGAGTTGCTATAACCTCCTGTAAGTAAAAATCAGGAAACGTGGATCAGGAAAGCCTATGCCGAGTCTGGAAAACCTGCTTGAAAAGAATAAACAATGGTCCAAGTCTATTCGTGAGCAACAGCCCGATTTTTTCGAAAATCTCTCAAAACAGCAGGCACCAAAGTACCTCTGGATAGGTTGCTCCGACAGCCGAGTTCCCGCCAACGAGATTGTTGACCTATTGCCAGGCGAATTGTTTGTACACCGTAATGTTGCCAATGTAGTTGTCCACACAGACCTGAACTGCCTCTCCGTTCTGCAATACGCCGTGGATTATCTGAAAGTTGAGCACATTATTGTCACCGGTCATTACGGTTGTGGCGGTGTGCGTGAAGCCATGAATAACTCCAAGCTTGGCTTGATTGATAACTGGCTGAGACACGTTCAGGACGTTAAAAAGAAACATATCCAACTACTAAACAACGCCGGTACCGATGACGAACAGTTCCAAAGGATGTGTGAGCTGAATGTTCTTGAACAAGTATTGAACGTTTGCCAGACCACCATTGTTCAGGATGCCTGGGATAGAGGGCAAAAACTGGCAGTGCACAGTTGGATCTACGGTTTGAAAGATGGTCTGGTCAGTGATCTTGGGCTGACTGTCACTTCAAATGAAGATATCGATGCCAAATACCCGGCGGCTCTGGGAGCGCTTTCCGCTTAGTCCTAATAGTTAGCACTAAAGTCATTTATTTCTAGCTCTATACTTCCACCAATTGATATTGATGGAAGTATTTTAATGCGCTTTTCTTTTCAAACATCCTGCCTCCTAATTTTCGGCTTACTGTTGTCCAGTATTGTTGCCGCAGAAGTAGCTCAGCCCTCTGGCTATTGGTTGTTGGAAAATAGTGATGATGAAAAGCCTTTTGGTAGCCTGAAGTTGGATAAACCCAATCAATTTGCCTTACTGGTCTCTGACAGCAACTGCGAGCTTTATCAAGTCACCGGAAGTGTGCGAGAAAAACAAAACAACTGGGAACTTAAAAGTCAGAACGATCATAGCAATGTATTTATTTTAACCAGAGAGGCCGATCGCATAAAACTGATGGATACCGAAGGTCAATTAATGATGTTTGTACCTTCATCTAAAAAAGATCTGGACCAATCCATTAATAGGATTTCGAGGCAGAACTGTCACCTCTCCGCGTTGTGAACCCCAGATTTTTAATCGCTCGATATAAAAATATATAGCCTAAAATCCACAGAATAAATTACGATATTACGGATAAAAAACAATAGGGTTATCTGATGAGCAGTTCAGAGAAATATACGGTACCCATGCGCCTTATGCACTGGGTTGCTAGCTTGATGATTCTTGCATTGATCGGTGTCGGTTGGTATATGACCGGGCTTGATCGATCCGTCAGCTACAAGTTTGACCTTTATCACTGGCATAAGTCTTTTGGGGTTCTAGTACTGTTTTTATTTGTGGCCCGTCTTGTTATGCGTCACCTCAGTAAAGTACCCGAACTTCCGGCAACCATGCCGAGTCATGAGAAAAAGTTGGGCAGTTTAATACATGTACTGCTTTATCTTTTGATGCTGGCTGTTCCTCTGAGTGGCTACTTGATGTCCAGTGCCGGTGGGCGTGATGTGCCACTGTTCAATCTGGTGATGCCCAGTCTGATGGAAAAAAATGAAGAGCTTGCAGGGGTATTTCATGAGATCCACGTACTGATTCCTTACATTATGCTCGGCATCATTGCTCTTCATATACTGGGCGCTTTAAAGCATCGCTTCTTTGATAAACCAGAGCACGATGTACTTAAAAGAATGATGTAAATCTCACGTAGTTCCAGAAAAAAGCCCTCAATGTGAGGGCTTCTGACTATCAGTTTTTGCTGTCTGTTTTGGCTTTATTCCAAATTCGTGTAATCGAACGAGAAAGCTTCGTTGCCGGTGGTTGCACCACAAACAAGGTGTCCATCAATTCCTGAGATGGGTAAACCCCCGGATTTTTACGCAGAGACTCATCAACGAAAGGTGTCGCCTTTGCATTGGCGTTTGCGTAAGAAACGTAGTTACTGATATCTGCAGTGACTTCAGGCTCCAGAATATAGTTCAGGAATTGATAGCCACTTTCCTTATTCATGGCATCTTTTGGCATAGCCACAAGGTCGTACCACAGTGAGGCGCCTTCTTTTGGAATGAAGTATTGGATATCAACACCGTTTGCTTTCCCTGAAGCCGCTGCCTGAAATACGCCGCCGGAATACCCCATTGCTACACAAAGATCACCGCCCGCCAGACCATCCACAAAACGGGATGAACTGATGTACTGAACATGAGGAATCAGTTTAGCTAGATGATCACCCGCCAGTTTCCAATCCGTTATATTCTTGCTGTTTGGATCTTTGCCAAGGTAAGCAAGAATCGTTGCCAGAACTTCGGTGGGTTCATCCAGAATAGCAACGCCACAGGATGACAGTTTACTGATCTTTTCTGGATCAAAAATGAGAGACCAACTATCCAGCGACGCATCTTCACCCAACACCCCTTTAACTTTTTCCGGGTTATACCCAATACCAGTGGTTCCCCACAGGTAAGGAATGGTGAAGCGATTACCCTGATCAAAAGCAGACAGCTTTTCCATCAGGAAAGGGTCGAGGTTTTTCCAGTTTGGAATTTTGCTACGATCCAGTTCTTCGTAAACACCAGCCTGAATCTGCTTCGGCACAAAGTAGCCAGAAGGCACCACTACATCAAATCCTGAACGGCCAGCCAACAGCTTACCTTCCAGCATTTCATTGCTGTCATACAAACTGTAAGTGACTTCTATACCGGTGGCTTTCTGAAAATCAGACACGGTATTCTCAGCAATATAGTGAGACCAGTTATAGACATTTAACTGTGGTTTCTCTTCTGCCATGACAGACACAGAAACCGCTACAGACAACAAACCAGAAATCAACGCTTTCAACAATTATTACTCCTGCTGAAAGTTAAGCACTTGCAGCCGTGAGGCTGCTCCCCTGTATAGAGCCAGTTTAAGCTCCAAACTTTTTAAAGCCTTCAAGCACATTGACAGTATTTCTGCCAAGGGCATCAACCGCATACCCACCCTCAAAGACAAAGTGAGTCGGTAACTTCAACTCCGCAATTATTTTGCCCATCGTCGTGTAATCATCAGATTGCAATTTGAAGAAGGAGATTGGATCCTGCTCGTAGCTGTCCAGCCCCAGAGAAACCAAAAGCACATCCGGCTGGTAGTTTGAAATGGCATTTATTGCGTTCTGCAATACAGGTTGATAGTCAGACCAATGACTGCCCAGAGCCAGCGGTAGATTCAAGTTGAAACCCTGACCTTCGCCTTCACCAGCTTCATCGGCATAACCCAGAAAGTGCGGATAATCCCATGCCGGGTCAGCGTGAACAGAAGTGAAGAAGACGTCAGATCGATCGTAAAAAATGGATTGAGTGCCATTACCATGATGGTAATCCACATCCAGAATCGCTACGCGTTGGCAACCATTATCCAGATAAGCCTGAGCGGCCATTGCGACATTGTTCAGATAACAATACCCGCCCATTTGATCCTGAGTAGCATGATGCCCAGGTGGACGACAAAGACTAAATACTGAACGCTCACCCTGTTGAATCAGTTGTTGCCCTGTCAGCGCACATTCAGCTGCCGACCAGATAGCCTGCCAGCTGCCTTCGACAAGCGCAGCCGTTAAATCAGAAGAATAAAAACCGAGTTTACCTTCAATATGTTTTGGGCAGATGGCGCGATTACCTCTTACCGGAAAGCAGTAAGGCATGGCTTGTTTGCTATCAGGGTAAGTGGTGAGCCATTGCTGCCAGGCAGTGCTAAGAAACTCCACATACTCAGAGGTGTGAACACGAGCAGCGGTATCCGGGGTAAACGAATGCGGTGCAATCACCGGGCCCAGATTTCGGGCATTGATATGCCTTAATATAATGTCAGTTCGTTCAGCGACTTCAAAGCTGGGGATCAGTTCGCCACTGAGAACTTCCTGCACATTGCAGTGAAGCGCCTGCTGCTCGGAGTAAACGGTGATCATTTCTTAAGAAAACACCTCATTAGTAGTGCGTTAAAAGCTCGAGATTTTATAAAAAGTGCTTTCAGGGGTATACACGCATAAATACGACACAAAAATACTAAAAATTAGCCTGACTGACTCTTTTGCCACTGAGCCCCGCGACCTTTGCCAACCGGTGCTAAAAGCCCTTCTGAGCGCATTTGCTGTACGACTTTTTTCACCAATTCTCGACTGACCGTAGGTATTTGCAGACAGATATCTGCGATGGAAAATGCACGGCGGGTTTGTTCAATAGCCCCCCTGATCAATTGGGATTTTGGCGCTCGGCTACCTTCCCATTGCAGCGTATGGATTTTGTCTTCCATTTCATCATAAGCACGGATCAGGGTGTTCAGGAAGAAATCACACCAGGGCATTGGGTTGTGTGTTCCCTCATGCCAACCTTTAACACTCAGCTGCAACGCTCTTTTGTAAGATTGCTCGTGCCGGACAAACAGTCTCTCAAGGCTGATCAATTCAGCCACTCGATAACCACTCAATGCCAGCATCATCGACATTATGAGCCATGCTATGCGTGAGTTGCCGTCACTGAACGGATGAATGCAGAGAAAGTCCAATACCACGGCTGGAATTAATAACAGAGGTTCTACCTGTTGCTGTAATCCTTCGTGGTAAAGGGCAATCAGCTCTTCCATAGCGCCAGCGATAGAAGATGCAGGGATCGTTCGATAGAGAATACCGACTTTTTGCCCACGAGAGTCTCGCTCAACAATTTCTTTATTAGTGACTCGCCAGCGGCCGCCCTCATGGGGAAGATGATGGTAAAGCATAGTATGCAGTTGGCGGATCAAGCTGACTGATAACGTCATATGCTCGCCCGGCTCTACGACCATGTCCAGGCTGTCACGATAGCCTGCAATCTGGCTTTCAATAGCCAGAACCGGCTGGAATTCCTTATGAACCAACCTACGCACCAACTCTCGGCTGACCGTGATGCCATCAAGGCGGCTGCTGTATTCTACGGATTCCAGCACTGCAATCTGCCGAAGGGTGTCCAATACTTCTGGCTGCTGACGTACCGTCACCAGCTGACGCCCTTTGAATTCTCCCAGCTGACGGAACAGGCCTAGCTGGTAACTGCTAAAGGTGTAATTGGATAAATTTTGCAGTGTCTTCATAGGCCAAAGCGATAAATAATAATTGGTTATTTATCGGGTAATTTATGGGTCGCTGAATATGAGTAGAAAAATGCTTAAATAAATTCAATTATTTAAAACCTAATTCATAATAGGATATTCATTGGATACTTTTTAATCAAACTCGTAATAACACCTAACATCATTACAACGAGTGAAGATAAAGGAAGATTTAACAGAGGAACCCGCAAAGTAGTACTTCACGGGGTTGTAAAGCGAGGTGTTAGTTAGCAAAACCACAAACTGGAACACACATCATGATGCAGATTTCAGCTTCCGGGTCATTGCGACAGGCAGAAGCACAAGCGTTAAATTCACCACCCAAATCCGTGCAGGTATTCTCATCCATGTACTCACATTCCTTATGCTCAGTTACCCATTTGTTTCCCTCAACCGATATGCAGGAGAGCACATTTTCTGGGCCGGTTGCGGTAATCTGAGCAGGGATAGAGCGAGTCATTCTAACATTTTTCAGCACACCAGCTTTGCTGAGCTCCAGAGTTTGCCTGGAAACCATATCAGGGTTCTGTGTGCTTCCGTTGAACTGACGGGTAACCTCTGTATTGGACTGGGCGCTTTCCTGAGTCGCTGCACAACCTGTCAGTAAAAGAGCAAAAGAGACCAGCACTGCGGAAACAACTGTTTTCATTAATATATCCCAAAATGGAAAAGGCGTTATTTAGTCACTGGTCTTAAAGCTTGTCCAGCCAAATCGATCAAAGAGTTGATCCAGGACGGTATCCAGTGATGCAGAGAGTTTAATCGTTTTATTCGTCACCGGGTGAGTCATGGTCATATTGGTGCAGTGAAGTAGCAGCCGGTCAGCCCCAAGGTGAGTCGCAAAATATCGATTATGGTTACCTTTACCGTGTTTGGCGTCACCAATAATAGGGTGTGCGATGTGCTTCATGTGACGTCGAATCTGGTGTTTACGCCCAGTTTTTGGATGTAACTCGACCAGCGAGTAGCGGCTGCAGGGGTACCGGTCAATGGCAACAGGCATTTCAGTAATTGCCAATCGTTCAAATTCTGTCACGGCTTCTTGAGCGGGTTTGTCTTTACGCGCTTTTTTATCAGCTATCTTGTCCAGCTTCTCTTTTAAGGGATGGTCGATGGTACCCGACTCTGGCGCAAAACCTCTCACAACAGCAAGGTAGGTTTTACTGATGCTTCCTTGCTGAAACTGTTCCCCTGCCAAACTGGCTACCTCCGATGACAACGCAAATACCAACACACCGGAAGTGGGTTTATCCAACCTGTGAAGCGGATAAACCTTTTGTCCTATCTGGTCACGCAGCAGTTGAATGGCAAACCGGTTCTCATGGCGATCAATCATAGAACGGTGCACCAGAAGCCCGGAGGGTTTGTTAATGGCAACGAGCCACTCATCCTGATAGATGATATCCAAAGTTTCTTCAGTGACACTGCTCATCATGTCCAACATCCCAACAAATTGCTGCAGAATATAAGCTGCCCCATCCAAATCCAATAGATTAATGGGCGGTTGTCGAGCGACTGCTCAAAGTTCCAACGGTGATGGCGATAAGAATGACGGCACCACCAAGCAGCGTTCTTAAGGATGGTATTTCAGACAGTACAACTGCCGCCAGAATAATACCGTAAACCGGCTCAAGGCAGAGCACCAAACTCACCAATTGTGCTTTGATATGACGCAAACTGGTAAGAAAAAGCAGCAATGGTAACGTTGTACAGATCAATCCAAGAGCCATAATTTCAACACTGAAGTCTGCCAATAAAAACCACTCTGATGTTGGCATGATAAGAAGGGCCGTTACCATTGCTCCAATATTTTGAAGGCACGTGAGCTCCATTGGATCCGACTTCTGAACTCGACTTCGATTTGCCAGTGATAACAGCGCCAGTAAAAGCGCGCTAATTACTCCCCAGATAATGCCTTGTACAATGCCTGACTCACTCGCTATAGAGCTAAATGGAAATATGATGGAGATGCCTGCAACCACACTCATTGCAGTGACAAGATCCAGCTTGCGAAGCTTTTCACGGTAAAAGAATGGCTCAAGGAGAGTTACAAATACAGGAGAGGAGGAAAAGGCCAAAAGACCAATGGCAACTGAAGACACTTGTATGGAGTGAAAGAAAGTAATCCAATGAAACGCCAGGATAGAACCTAAAGCCATATCAACCAAGGTCTGTCGAGTCATCGACAACGACTTTAGTTTTCCAGTAACAGCCATAACCAGAAGAAGAACGATACTGCCAATCAGAGTCCTACCAAATACAATCAGGCTTGGGTCTATCGGTATCAACTTACCAAAAAGACCCGATATGCCAAATAAAATCACCGCAATATGGAGTTTAACTAGTACTCCATCCGACAGCATTTGATAAGAAGATGTGGTCAATCGACCAGCCTTTCTCAAACATCGGATTCGAATGCGAAAGTCACACCAACTAAACTGAGTTTTTTGATTTTCTACAATAAGTAGACAATTTTACACATAGTAACCCACCTCCCTGCTTTGCTCGGGAAAATAGAACTATAGCTTTATCCATGGCTCAAAAAATTAGAATTCTTGCCACAGGTTATCTGCTTATTCTGGCAGCACCGGGTAAAGTCTCTTCAACTTAATCCGGGCATCTTCTG
>NZ_LUTV01000002.1:708636-710369 GCF_001646945.1 Endozoicomonas ascidiicola | reverse complement strand
TCTTCTACCAGAACAATTTTATCAACATCCTTGTAGCGACCATCCACCAATGCTTTGACCTGATGCGCCCAGTCGATCGCGGTTCTACTGTCGGTTACCTCTACATGCCGCCAACCAGCCAGTGGTTCGAAAATCATAAAGAGATTACTGACACCGTTACGCTCATACTCTGTGTCGTATCGTTCTGGATTACCGGGTTCAATAGGAATGGGATTACGTACCTCAATTAACTGCTGCTTGCTGGTYTCATCCAGACATRCCAACGGTCTTTTGGGGTCATATGGAAGCTTGTAAAGCTCCAGARTATCTTCCATGGCACTCACAAAGTTGGCGCTTTCTTCCTTGGGAATACACCATTCTTTTTTCTGCYAAGGCTTAAGTTCGTTTTTTTTAAAGATTCATGGATGGTGCTTCTGGATATTTCATCAATGTACTCCAGCTCGATCATCTTGTCCCTGAGGAGGTTTAACGTCCATCGCGCGTTTCCTTTTGGCSGTGCAGAACAGGTCAGAGCGATAAGGTRAGCCTCTAACTCACCATCCATTTTCCGTTTTCCTCCATGACGACTGTGCTTGCTATTGATCGCAACCTCTAATCCTTCCTCAGCAAGGCGTTGACGAAGACGACAGATAGTGAGCGGTTTCACGTTGAAGGCTTTAGCTGCCTGCTCATGGGTAAGCGGCGAGYGATTTTCATCGATGGCGAGYAAAATTTGTGCGTGGCGTTTTTTGTGTTGCGCAATTATTGGTTTTTCTTGTTTGATTAAAGCCTCAAGCATTGAGCGTTCATCATCACTTAAACGAACATGGTATTTAACGTTCATGACGGCTCCATCTTTTGTTGCAGTGGAGCTGTCAGGATAATACAAAATTCAGTCTATCATTTGACGGTGGATGGAGTACTAGGGCATGGTGAGTCTGAGCCATATGACACTCTGATCGATAACAACTAAAAAGAGCTGTAATTTAACATAAGTTTTTTTGGAAGTCTGAAGCCGGAGAATCTGTTTGATTTATGACGATTTAGTTTTTTTATCCCACAACCATTTACGATATAGATATTTATCAGTCATTTCCACGAGCATTAATAAAGAACACACACTGAAAACTCAATTCAATATAATAAAATGAAATTAAAATCACTTTTCCTTTATTCAAATTAATAATTACTTGTTAATCAAAAAATCAACGTCTTCACTAATAAACAAGCTTTATTGAAAGTGCTTTCACATCAATTTAATTACTCCCGTGGAGATGAACAATGAAAAAAGTATTACTTGCTCTAACAACTGCTTCTGCCATGCTGCTCAGCTCAGTGACCTTTTCTTCCGAAAGTCAGACTGACTTTGCAGAGCAAGCCAGAGAGAGACATGGCCTTGAAAAATCAGTAAAAATGCTGGATCTGAACTTTTATACAGGCCGCGCCACTATGAAGTCAGAATATGAACCTACTATGTATGAAAAGCGTCAAGCTCGTCTTGAACTGCTTGAAGAATTAAGAGAGATGTAAATTCTTTCTATATGAACCAATGCTTTTTATTAGCCTTGGTTCATTTCTCTCACCTTCTTTCTATCCTACCGGGTGCTCAGCCTGAATAATGTAGCAAGTATTTAAAAAGCATCTACTCTATTAGTAATTGACTACTGACGTTTATGTTTGCTGCCATGCCTGCCCAGATACTTTCTTCAAAAAACTCCGAAACCCAAGTTCTCATCACTATCCAGCATGGAAAG
>NZ_LUTV01000002.1:701722-705031 GCF_001646945.1 Endozoicomonas ascidiicola | reverse complement strand
CGATGACCTACTCTCACATGGGGAAGCCCCACACTACCATCGGCGATAAGTCATTTCACTGCTGAGTTCGGGATGGGATCAGGTGGTTCTAACTTTCTATGGTCGCCAGGCGTAACTTGCTTGAGYAAATGATTGATTAATCACTTACTCTGGAATCCTGTCTATTTAAGCTGAATCTTGTTCTTGCTAAACACTCTATATTGCCACGGATGGCATGTATGCTAGCAATGCAGGAGMAATTGCTAGTGCTYGCGTATGGCTGTGTATCTCTACACTTCTAAATCGCTTTGGCGTTATATGGTCAAGCCGCACGAGTCATTAGTATTGGTTAGCTCAATGCCTCACAGCACTTACACACCCAACCTATCAACGTCATAGTCTTTAACGGCTCTTCAGGGGCATCTAGTGCCCAGGGAAGTCTCATCTTGAAGGGGGCTTCCCGCTTAGATGCTTTCAGCGGTTATCACGTCCGAACATAGCTACCGGGCAATGCGTCTGGCGACACAACCCGAACACCAGTGGTCCGTCCACTCCGGTCCTCTCGTACTAGGAGCAGCTCTTCTCAAACTTCCAACGTCCACGGCAGATAGGGACCGAACTGTCTCACGACGTTCTAAACCCAGCTCGCGTACCACTTTAAATGGCGAACAGCCATACCCTTGGGACCGGCTTCAGCCCCAGGATGTGATGAGCCGACATCGAGGTGCCAAACACCGCCGTCGATGTGAACTCTTGGGCGGTATCAGCCTGTTATCCCCGGAGTACCTTTTATCCGTTGAGCGATGGCCCTTCCATTCAGAACCACCGGATCACTATGACCTACTTTCGTACCTGCTCGAGATGTACCTCTCGCAGTCAAGCTGGCTTGTGCCATTACACTAACCGTACGATGTCCGACCGTACTTAGCCAACCTTCGTGCTCCTCCGTTACTCTTTGGGAGGAGACCGCCCCAGTCAAACTACCCACCACACAATGTCCCCGATCCCGTTTCAGGACCTGGGTTAGAACTCCAATATTGCCAGGGTGGTATTTCAAGGTTGGCTCCACATGAACTGGCGTCCACGCTTCAAAGCCTCCCACCTATCCTACACAAGCAACATCAAAATCCACTGTGAAGCTATAGTAAAGGTTCACGGGGTCTTTCCGTCTAGCCGCGGATACGCTGCATCTTAACAGCGATTTCAATTTCACTGAGTCTCGGGTGGAGACAGCGTGGCCATCGTTACGCCATTCGTGCAGGTCGGAACTTACCCGACAAGGAATTTCGCTACCTTAGGACCGTTATAGTTACGGCCGCCGTTTACCGGGGCTTCGATCAAGAGCTTCTCTCACCACCACATTGCTCTCGCTGTCTGCGTTAAAYGWYTYCGCWCRYTCAGTCATTTACTTTTATGTAAACTCCTTCRCTCGCTCMRYCRTTTGCCTTGCAGCAAAAGCAATCTGGAGGTGAGATAACCCCATCAATTAACCTTCCGGCACCGGGCAGGCGTCACACCGTATACGTCCACTTTCGTGTTTGCACAGTGCTGTGTTTTTAATAAACAGTCGCAGCCACCTGGTATCTTCGACCAGCCTCAGCTTACGGAGCAAGTCCGATCACCAAAGCCGGCGCACCTTCTCCCGAAGTTACGGTGCCATTTTGCCTAGTTCCTTCACCCGAGTTCTCTCAAGCGCCTTGGTATTCTCTACCTGACCACCTGTGTCGGTTTGGGGTACGGTCCCTTTTGACCTGAAGCTTAGAAGTTTTTCCTGGAAGCATGGCATCAATCACTTCAGYTCCGTAGARCCTCGTCATCAATTCTCGGCCTTGAGGTTCCGGATTTGCCTGGAACCCCAGCCTACGATCTTAAACGCGGACAACCAACGCCGCGCTGACCTAGCCTTCTCCGTCACTCCGTCGCAGTCAAAAGGGGTACAGGAATATTGACCTGTTTCCCATCGATTACGTCTTTCGACCTCACCTTAGGGGCCGACTCACCCTGCGCCGATTAACGTTGCGCAGGAACCCTTGGTCTTCCGGCGGGGGAGCTTCTCACTCCCCTTGTCGTTACTCATGTCAGCATTCGCACTTCTGATACCTCCAGCATACCTCCCGATACACCTTCAACGGCTTACAGAACGCTCCTCTACCGCTTCAATGGTCAGTTTTCAGTTGTTGGTCGTCAGTTTTGCTCAGAGTTATTGGAAACTCTTGTGCAAACCAACCAACATTTTACTGTGTTTGCAGTTTTTAAACTTACAACTGCTAACTAACAACTGAAAACTGACCACTGAAACCCGTAGCTTCGGTGTCTAGTTTGAGCCCCGTTAAATCTTCCGCGCGAGCCGACTCGACCAGTGAGCTATTACGCTTTCTTTAAAGGGTGGCTGCTTCTAAGCCAACCTCCTGGCTGTCTGGGCCTTCTCACATCGTTTCCCACTTAACTAGAACTTTGGGACCTTAGCTGACGGTCTGGGTTGTTTCCCTTTCCACGACGGACGTTAGCACCCGCCGTGTGTCTCCCGTGATTGCACTCATTGGTATTCGGAGTTTGCATGGGGTTGGTAAGTCGGGATGACCCCCTAGCCCAAACAGTGCTCTACCCCCAATGGTGATACACGAGGCGCTACCTAAATAGCTTTCGAGGAGAACCAGCTATCTCCGGGCTTGATTAGCCTTTCACTCCTATCCACAAGTCATCCGCTAGCTTTTCAACGATAGTCGGTTCGGTCCTCCAATTGATGTTACTCAATCTTCAACCTGCCCATGGATAGATCGCCCGGTTTCGGGTCTAATCCCAGCGACTCGACGCCCTATTAAGACTCGGTTTCCCTACGGCTCCCCTATACGGTTAACCTTGCCACTGAAATTAAGTCGCTGACCCATTATACAAAAGGTACGCAGTCACAAGACGTGCTTTATAAATAAAGAGTGCTTGCTCCCACTGCTTGTACGTACACGGATTCAGGTTCTATTTCACTCCCCTCAACGGGGTTCTTTTCGCCTTTCCCTCACGGTACTAGTTCACTATCGGTCAGTCAGGAGTATTTAGCCTTGGAGGATGGTCCCCCCTCGTCCGAAGACAGTTCAGTCAGGATTTCTCGTGTCCCGACCTACTCGATTTCACAATARRKKMRYTTTCGYGTACGGGGCTWTCACCCWCTATGGCSRCACTTTCCAGAGYSTTCCRCTAACWCMYAAATTGCTTAAGGGCTAATCCCCGTTCGCTCGCCGCTACTAGGGGAATCTCAATTGATTTCTTTTCCTCCGGGTACTTAGATGTTTCAGTTCCCCGGGTTCGCCTTCTAAAGCCTATGTATTCAGCTAA
>NZ_LUTV01000002.1:679222-699222 GCF_001646945.1 Endozoicomonas ascidiicola | reverse complement strand
GATCAGCGAGGCCGCTATCATACCGAAGCGGCTTTCGTTGTCAAGCGATCGTTTTCAGATGCTTTTCAACTCGCTGACGTTGTCGTTCAGACCGTGTCAGCGGAGGCGCATATTACAGCACCTCGTTGATTTGTCAATCGGTTGTTTTCATCGTTTGATTCAAGCACCCGTTTTCAAATCACTCTTCCTGCCAGAGATGAAAAATCATCTTCTGTCGCTAGGCTTCTCGTTGAAGATCGTCCGTGGAAGAGATGTGTATGATAGAGTTTTTTTGACTTTAATCAATAAGCAGAAGGGATATTACGTAAATGCACTTATAAATAGCAGCTAATTCGATGGAGAACGAAATATAGCCTCCATCACCATTAATGAAAGCTATATAAAGGAAGAGTGATCGTTATTGGATATGCTCAAGAACACCATCAAGCTCATCGAGGGTGTTATAGGAGATCACCAACTTCCCTTTGCCTTTCGCATTGCACTGAATAGCGACACGGGCACCCACCTTTTCAGACAGTTCGTCTTCCAACTGTTTGATATTAGGATCCAGTCGCTTAACAACTTTACTACCTTTCTCTTTTTCCTGCTGAATTCTGCGAACCAGGGATTCAGTCTGTCGAACAGATAATCCTTTAGCGGCAACTATCCTGGCTATTTCCAGCTGATCCATTTCTCCTAACGGCAACAGAGCACGGGCATGCCCCATTTCCAGGTCACCATACTCCAGCATTTTCTTAACTTCGGTATTCAACGACATGAGACGTAGAATGTTGGCTACCGCAGCTCTGGACTTTCCAACCGCCTGAGCCACTTCTTGCTGGGTAAGCTCAAACTCTTTCTGAAGCCTAGAAAGCGCGATGGCTTCCTCTATAGGATTAAGATCTTCACGCTGAATGTTTTCGATAAGCGACATGGCTATGGCCGCTTCATCAGGTACATCACGAATTAAAGCAGGGACCTCTGACAAGCCAGCCAGTTGTGCGGCTCTCCAGCGACGCTCTCCGGCAATAATTTCATATCGGTTTTGACCAACCGGGCGCACCACAATGGGCTGCATAATGCCCTGCTCTTTAATGCTTTCTGCCAACTCTTCAAGAGCATCAGAGTGCATGTCTCGGCGGGGCTGGTACTTTCCTCGAATAAGGAATTCAACCGGGAGTTCTTTCATTACGCCATCTAATGACTCTTTGTCCTGGGATTGTGACGGGCCAGATAAGTCATTAGATAATGATGCTGGCAACTTTGCGCTACCGAGCAATGCATTCAAGTTAGTACCGAGACGTTGTTTTGCCATCTGTTAATGTGTTCCTGTTTTCCTTTCAGACTTGGCATGAAGGTTTTTAATGTCGTGCTTACGAACCAGTTCACCGGCCAGCGCCAGATAGGCGACAGCTCCACGGGAGTTTCTGTCGTATGCCAACACTGGCTTTCCATGGCTTGGTGCTTCCGCCAGTCGGATATTCCGAGGAATGACGGTTCGATAGACCTGTTCACCAAAGTGGCTGACGAGTTGTCTCGATACTTCGTTGGTCAGCGACATTCGTGGGTCATACATGGTTCGTAGCAGACCTTCGATATGCAAGTCTGGATTAATGGTTTCCCTGATACCGGCAATAGTTTCCATCAGGGCAGTCAAGCCTTCCAACGCATAGTATTCACACTGCATAGGGATGATAACCCCACGGGCAGCGACCATGGCGTTGATGGTTAACATATTCAGAGAAGGTGGACAGTCGATCATAATAAAATCGTACTGACTCGCTACACGGTGTAGAGCATCTTTCAGTCGTGATTCTTTATGATCAAGGGTCATCAACTCAACTTCTGCGGCGGTCAGGTCAGCGTTGGCACCCAGCACATCGTAACCTGCATCAGCGGATGGTGTGATCGCCTGTGTGATATCACAGCGGCCAGTCAGCACATGATAGACCGACCATTCCTGATCGTGCTTATCAATACCACTGCCCATGGTGGCATTACCCTGGGGATCCATATCCACCAGCAACACCCGCTGCTTATTTGCAGCAAGGGATGCCGAGAGATTAACGCAGGATGTGGTTTTGCCAACACCACCTTTCTGATTGGTTACCGCTAGAATTTTAGCCACAGCCGTTAATACCATTTAATGACGATTAGTCAGGATGACCAGATGACGATCGCCTTCTGTGCCCGGTACATTCAGGGGCTCGCAGCCGACTAGTTCAATTTCGTGACGATCCATCAGTTCTTTCAACTCTTCTTCAGGATATAGCCCTTTCATGGCCAGATAAACACCTGAAGTCGATAATAAGTGTTTCGTGCCGTCCACCATATTAACTAATGAGCTGAATGCCCGCGAGGTTATTGCATCAAAAGGCTGTGGTGCTTCAAAGTTTTCTACACGACTGTTGGCGACTGTCAGGTTATCCAGCTTCAGGTCATTTTTCGCCTGTTGCATGAATCGGGTTTTCTTGCCGTTGCTGTCCAATGTCGTGAATTTTTTCTCTGGATAGATGATGGCAAGCACAATTCCCGGCAAGCCGGGGCCGGAGCCAACATCCAGAATATAATCACCCACAATATGTGGAACAATGCTCAGACTATCGAGAATATGCCGGAACACCATCTCTTTTGGATCACGAATGGCCGTCAGGTTGTAGGCTTTGTTCCACTTATCCAGCAGCAAAACATAGTGAGTCAGTAGATCTGCTTTGGCTTCAGTCAAATCGATACCAAAGGATGTTGCACCTTGACAGATATCGTTTCGTAGCTGAACGCTAAGTGGATGATCAAGAAGCGGGAAGGTGTCAGTGCTCATGTTGCCCTTATGCAGGTTTCAAATGGGTAGTTTGCTGTCTGCGGGGCAGACGGTTAGAAGTCAGTATATGCAGTGATAAAAGCAGGTACTTTATTTTATGGCATTTTTCAGTACTTAACGATGGTTATTACACCAGCTCCAGAATGTTTAAGGCATGACTTCCTTAATCGTGCTGTATTTTATAAAGGCCTTCTACACTTTGTGGTGACAGTTTATAGACCGACTTATCAGCCGTTAACAGCTAAGTACCCAACCATATGAAATCATATTTTCTGACTCATTAATCAGTCCCTCTGACTGCGTTGCAACTCTGGTCACATAGCTCGCTATGCACACGCCGTTGCGCCTTGCAGAGAACCTGATCAACAAGCCAGAAATATTCGATTCCATATGGCCGGGTACTTATTCAACCATCGCAGCTTTCATCACCTGAACAAACTCCTCATACATCATCAGAATATCATGATTGTTTAATACTACAGCAGACGGTTCCTGAAAATTATCCCGAATCTGTTGTTTAGAATACTTCATCACATCAACAAATTTAACGGTATATTTATACTCATTCTGACCATCAAGAATGCCGTAGGGCAGCTTTATACCATTATCCTGTTCGATGCAGCCTTGATAGTCATTAAACAACCAACGCCAAGTAGTATTTCTACAATCTTTTTGTGTCTGACAAAGCCAGGTGATGAACAAATCGAGGTTAAATGCTTTTTCACCAAGAACTTTTCTATTAATAAAATCAGGGTAATTGGTTGCTGTGCTGCCACTGCGATCAGCCCGAACAAAACCTTTACAGTAGGCTTTACATAATTCATCACGGCCTTTGTTATCCCAATCAGAATGAATATAGTAAGGCAGCTCGCTATTCAACGTCCTCATTTGAAGATGATCAATATGACACATATTAAATATGACGGGTTTATATGATTTATGAACCGATTCATTGACAAACGCTGGCAACCCTTTGGCCAATCGCTCTGGCGTCAACCGGGAATTGCTTTCGGGGGCATGAGTGTATTTACGGTCAATGCGATTGCTGCCTATTTTTGCACTTAGATACTGACTTCGGGGCAACGTTGACGCAAAGGAAGTCAGCAATGCTTCTTTCTCAGTTATCACATCCAGAGGTTTGATTCTATCAAATGACGGATAGGGCATTTTATCCAGCAGTCGATTAACACGCTCTTTATAAGCTACAAAATCGGGGCTTCCTGACAATTTCTGAAAATCACTGATAAATATCTGGCTCAACTGAATATTCTCTTCGCACAAACCTAAAAACCAATCGATATAGTTATCTTGTAAAGATGATGACTCCAAATCAAGGTTTATGTGATCAAACGGCTTTGGTAGACAATGACTTTTTAAATTATCTTGTTTTTCGGCTCTGAAAAAATGTTCTTGGATTCTTCTTATGATAGTTGGGGAATAAGCATATTCTTCTAAAACTAGTGGTGAATGCAGCAGCGCTCGTTTAATAATCGACACCCACTCATTATCCCCATGAATATATCGATAAGCCGGAAATGACAATAATACTGACCAGCGACTACCTAAGGAAGCTTTGGGATCTCCCTCATCCATTCGGTTTAATTCAGCTTGCATCCTTATTTTCAGCTCTGTCAACAGCCCCGAATCAACAGTATCTTGCTCAAGTTCTTTCTTAAAACGGTCAATATGTATGGAAAAATAATCACTCCAATCAATTGTAGAGTGAAGCTTTTCAAAGTCTTCTTTGAATGACTTTGACGATGGTTGAACACTATTTTTTCCAGATGGGTGATCATAGACTTCAGAATCAGCTTCTCTCTTGTTGTTACTGCTTGAAGATACTTCTGTTCCCGTCGTTTCTGACCCTCTTTCCAGACCTTGACCGAAAGGATCGTAGTTTCTCTTTTTGCGCTCATTTGGCGCTGCCAGCTTTGAAAAACCAGAGCTATTGTAATCCGTCCAATCTGGCTCTGAGACAACAGACTCCGAACTGCCTCCTCCGCCCACTTGATACTGGCGCCAGGATTGACCACCATCAGAACTTATCTCAACAAAAGTATGGGAGACATTATTAACGGTTCGTGCCGGTACCCCCCAGTAATGACATAGCATTTGAAACACCATGGCTTTATGACTGCAAACACCCTGCTTTTCTCGAAGGATATTCAATAACAATACTCTACCATTACCCGACACATTGGCATTATCAGAAAAGCTATCAAGCCAGTCCATAAGCCTCTGTAATCGTTCAGAAGTATCGTCAACATTATTAATCCAACGTAGTTGATCAAATGCCTCTACATCATCATTCTGGCTAAAGATGTGTTCATCAAACAACGCTTTTAACGCCGGCGAACAAAGATCATCCTGTAAATCAATAAAGTCATTACGCTCTAATTGCTCGTAATAGCTCTGCTGGGGAGCAACAATGAAGTCAACATCGGTATCCATAGTTTCACTGGCTACTGAGCGAATCAGTAATTGGCCCGTTGACCCGCTTCGGCCAAGCTCAATGATTACATCCGGCTTGGTCCGTATACCTCGTAGGTCATCCACTGGCGTCAGCGAAGGCAGTGGTTGCCAGTCACCGGTTAGATTCAACGCAATTTTACCAGGAAGTTCATCTACCTTCAGGTCTGCCCGCCAGGGAAGTTCTGTTACAGAAGGTAATGCTTCCACCTCACTATCCACCCAGGTGATGGGGTACGACTTCAATAGTCCATCTGAATCCAGATGCGTTTCGGATAATGTAAGTCTGTATTGTCGTGCGTCATAAGGATACATTGGAAAATAGCGATCCACCTCGTAGTAGATTGTTTTTGTTATATCAACGAACAAAAGCGTTCGAGGGCGTAACGCCGCACGCTTAGCTGACCTAGGCGATTTACGAACATGAATACTGCCTGTAGATGATGATTTTGGAGGTCGCCCAGCGAGGGTTTTAAATGCTGGCTTATCGCGTTCTGCCTGTTTACTGGCTGGGTTACTTGTTAAGGACCCTTTGGTTTTCTGGTACTCTGGCCACTCAGGCTGAATATCCTCTGAAAAGTAGTGCGACCTTTCTACCGGGTAATAGTGCCACTTTTCCCCCAAATCAGGACTCACCTCAACAAAGCCATTTCTCTCGTTGTCAACAATGCGGGATGGAATACCCCAGAAATCGCATAACAAATGGAAAACCGCCAGCTTATCTGAACCAGAACCCTGTTTCGTACCAAGCACCCGTGATAACAAGTCTTCGCCATTCTCTGATACTCTCTTTTTTGTTTCAGAGAATGATTCCAGCCAACGCCTCAGGGCTTCTAAGCGCTTCGGGATATTGGAAATATTATGAATATCGTTTAACTCCTGAAACGCCATTTCACCATTAATAGGATTCACAACGTTTTTTTCCAGGAACTGATTGATTGTCGAAGACCCTAGACCGCTCTGTAATTCAACCGGGATATTATCATCAAGCTGACTAAAATAGTCCGCGTCCGGTGCGACAATAAAATCAACCACTGCATTTACCGGAGCTCCATTCCTATCAGCCAGTGCAATCATCAGCTGCCCGGTCTTATCACTGCGCTTGACGTCAATATCGGTCTCCGGTGTCACCTGAATCGCCTGCAAGGAATCCATGGCCGACAGTGATGGCAATGGATGCCACTGATTACTGAGGGTTAATGAGATTTGCCCGGGCACTTCCTCATTGTACAAATCTTCTCGCCATGCCAGCTGGCTTAACTCAGGTGAAATATCTTGCAAGCCTCCATACTCCCATGAAATGGGATATTGCATTAACTGTCCGTCGTTGTACCTAATCGCTGAAAGTCCGAGCCGGTATCGATCAGGCTTAAAACCCTGTCCTTGAAAATAAATGGTGGCCTGAGCATTCCGGTGAGGATTCGCCTCCTTTTCACCGACGACCGATGACGCTTTGTTATTCAATGGGTTCTTTCTGGCTCCCTTCTCTTTTTCATCGCTGCTAAAGTATTGTGCTAAAAATTGCGGGTAAATACTCTCTCCGGTCACTTCACGGGTCACCATCATGTAATTCTTACGAAGCTCAACCTCATTACCAAACTTCACGGTAATGGGTTCTTTCAGGCCCTCTGCCTGATTAACAAGGCGTTCCTGGGTAAGGCGCCACTGCTCTGTTTTCTGCTGTTGATCCAGGGTAGAACGTAAATTTTCATCAACATTAAGGGGGCTCTCCAGTGACCGGTGCGCCAGGGAAAGATGCTCAATAAAGCCATCCTGCCATTGGTTGGCAGGTTGAGCAGCAAGGTAACGGGTACAGCCGAATAAATCATCCAGTGCCGGTTGAATAGGGCTTCCCTGCTCCCTTAAGGCTAATGACAATTGATAAAAGCGATCTGTCAGCCATTCCGATAAACCTTCTGGCACCTCTTTTTGTCTGGAGATCAAACCTTCAAGGTCTGATCTGGATAAATGTTCCAGCTTAATCTGGGTACAGCGACTCTTCAAAGCCGGGCTCAGGGATTCACGACCATCAAAAGAACCGGGGTTTATCGTTCCGAATAATCGAAACCCCGGTGCGGCATAGCCCGTCAGAACATCATTAAACAATCCTTCCAGATAGTGACTGGGTATCAGGTTAAGTTCGCTGATTGCCAGAATGTGGCCTCGAGTCATGGCCTCACGAACCTTCTCAACCAGCTTGGGCCATTGATGGAGATTGGCATTGATATGCACCATTGGGCGGTTCGCTGACTGTTCTTGTTGCCACTGCTGAATAGTTCGGTCCAGAATAAAATCTTTACCCCAGCCTGCCGGGCCTTCTACCAGGACAGAAACACGACCATAATCGTCTTTTTCCAGACTCTGCCAATAGTTATAAACCAACTTACGTATAGGTTCTGTGCCAAAGTCCCCCTCAGGGTAGTTCTTCTGAAGCATCTCCATGAACGCTGAAAACGCCCTGTTCACGCCATTAAGAATGGAGGTATCTTCAGGGAACTGCCCCTGATACCAGTGATTCAACGACTCCAGCTGCTGACGCTGTGAACCGGTCACGGCACCACTGAGGCTATCCATAAAGGCTTTATGGATCAGTGCATTGATTTGTTCTTCAGAGATATCTTGTGCATCCAGTATCACCGGTCCTTGCTGGTAACGAAGTAACTGGCGAACAGAAGCCAGCGTATCTTTTATATCTCTGGGTGTCATCAAATCACCCGGCACCAGCTCCCTGAACTGATTAAACAGGGTAAGCAGTCGTTCGCTGGCCTGCTGCTTCTGCTTATCACTCCAGTTCGCTGGTAATCCCGGACGTATGATCGATTCGGCCAGCACCGCCTCCGACAGCGGGTGGTAGAACAGTGTTGGAATCCTGGTTTTCAAAACATCATCCAGATGCCGACCTTCGTAGTGATCAGGGTTGCCGGTCAAAACAATACGATGCCGTTCGGTCAGTGGGTATTGACGCCCCTGGTAGTCAATCACCGGAGGTCGGCCAGTGAGTCCTGCCAGTGGCGATAACAGTCCATCCGGAGCCAGATTAGCTTCATCCAGCAATAATAACGGTGGATTTTCCGACATTGCCCATTTCAGAATGGGGCCTTCCTGAAACTCTGTACTGTGGTCGTTAACTTGGTTGATAACTCGCTGCCCACCAAAGATCTCATCCGACGTTACGTTTGGGCTTAACTGTAATACCTGACAGTCTGGATAACCGGCCCGGCTGGCAATGGCTTTTGCCATAAAGGTTTTTCCGGCACCCGCCTCGCCCTGTATAAATACGATGTCCTTTATCCGTCGAGCCAGCTGTGCTATACGCCTTTCCTGACGGGCTTTACTGTGGCGCTGTCCTGTCATCAATGCATCAGGCAGATCCTGATAACCGTCAGGTAATTTCCCATCTGAAAAAAAGGCACCAAACGTCTTACTCAGCTCAAGTCGTTTTTCAGCCTCAGGCACTGACGCTTTCAGAATGACTGATACCTGGTGTTCCAATAACGTAACAGCGTCGTTGATGACGGTACCCGGTGCTAATTGATGACGATTGGCAATCAACAGATCCCGAATATTAGAAACCACATTGCCATCATAAAATGACTGCCCGACAACCTTCCTGAAAGGGACCTTAAACTGCTTTGCCAGCTCTTGCTGCTGTGAGATGGGTGCCGCGCCAATCAAAACAGTGGCCAATTGCTTGATCGCATTATCATCAATGGTGTGCAATTCATTGATCGCCTCATGAACATGGGAAGGACAATGGCGGGCCAATTGCCAGAAGCTGTCTTTTACAGTCTCAACCGTCGGTTTTGGGTTGGCTGCAAACCACTGTCGCAGGGCTGCATGATCTGCTCGCATTTCCGCTGGTTGATCTGGAAAGTACTGTGCTGCCTTGGCTTTGATAAAGCTGTAAACTTTGTCATCACCCCGATAAGCCTTGGCCACCAAGCTATTCAGAGCCCTTCGCTGATGGGCAGGCTTAACCACCGCATCGCCATCCAGCTTACGCTCTTCCTCCGACTTTTTATCAAGTTGCTCCTGAAACGAGGCTGGTGTCCAGGGTGGACGGGATGGATATCGGCGCTGCAGAGAGCTGGGAAGCTCCTGAAGTAAACGATAGAACGGATTGCCTGACTTTGCAGCAACGGACGCATTGGATAAAAACACCTGATTAAACAATCGAGAGCCGGTTTCAAGACCATCTTCAGGTTTAACCAACGTCACCCTTGCTTTGGGCAATGGGATTTTTTGGCCATGAAGGAACAAATAGGGGTCTGGCAACAACAGTGTTTCCAGCATGGCTGCAAGCTCAGGCTTTCTTTCCAGCCCGTCAAGCACTACCGGGGTTCCTTTGAGCAGGCAGTCCATTAACGGGCTGGTTATTACGGAAAAAGTGAAATCCTGTTTACTGATTAATTTCAACTGTTGCAGGGATTCCAGTGAATCGCTGGTGGTGAATGAATAATGGAATGCCTGGTCTGAATTCGAATCTGTTTTCAACTCACTGCGGTCTATTACCTGGCAATGACTGGACTCAGTCGTCAGTTGAGTCGGTGGAATGTCATTAAAAAGGGCTGGACGAGTCGACTCAGGCAATGCTTCCAACTGACCGAATAGCCATAGCCAGTCTTCTTTGCTGAGAACAGAGGTCACCACCAACTGCCCAGCCCCACCCATCAGGTCGGATAAAGCGTTCGCTTGAACAACTGAAGTACCTTCCACTTTGACAGAATGTTTCAGCGATTTAACCATCGCCGAATTCAAACATACTGACGTTTTTTCTACCGAGAACATCTCTGCTTTTTCAATGGCAGACTTTTTAAGCTGGCCAAGCTGTTCGTCGGAAACGGCTTCCCGACTCAGTGTCAAACCCTCGGGTAAAGAAACCCATTGTCGATCGACATAAAATCCTCCCGCGCGCAAAGCATCCGTAATCGCTGACTTAAAAGCCTTATCTTCCCATGGTGCATTTTGCAGGGTCAGATGTGTACTCGCTGTCAAGTTAGCCAATTTACCTGATGAGAAATACAATTGCCCCCGTGCGTCCAGAGTAATACCGCCAAACAGCGCATGTTGCCAATCGGGTTCTGCCGCAAAGTCGATGACTGTAGAGTAACCACTTTCACCATGCCCCATCTGTTCCAGTTGATCCAGCAAATCGTCATCTGAGCAGGATGAAGACGGTTCAGCGACGGTATCGCTCACCTCTTTCATTTGACCAAGTCGCCGCCACAAATCAGGGTTGGCGGCCTGTCGCCCCTTCAGCATGTCATCATTGACAAGAAATAATCGATGAATGCTGTCACCCAGAGGTAACCCATTACAGGTTGGGTTAGCCTGCATAATATCATTGAACCCGGCAATATCACCGGGCGTCATGGCAGTCAGATCAAAAATTAGGGTTAGCGGTTTGTCTTGATATATCCGACCCTGAGCATTTTTCAGCTGGCCATTTTCCAGCCAAACCGTCTGCATCAGGTCTGATGTCTCAAGATCTTCTGGTGATCGAATACAAATAACGGACTCAGGAGGTAACTTTTGGTATTGCTGGTCAATAACCTGCTGCTTCGACAGGTCATTATTAGTAAAGAAATAGCTGCTAGGACTTTGGTTGACCTTAGTGGCCGAAAGTGAATGTTCTTTAAACGCTTCATCTGCGCTCAACTCTGAATGATGATGCGTAATCTTCCCGGAATATTTGTCCAAAATGGACTGTTCACCCTGCTGTAGAGGGTGTGAAGAGTCGCTTTCAACCTTACGTTCAATACTTGCTTCATTGACTTTATAGCCAAACGCAATTCGAAACCCAATAACTGCCTTCTCTGCCAGGGAGTAATCATCACCAGAGATTACTTCTCGATATTCATTTCGAAAGTGGTTATATCTCTCAAAAAGATTAGGCATTTTGAACTCGTCTTGTGGAAACTCTCAAGATAAGTTCGGCCATTTCTGATTCTGCTTCACAAAAAGCAGTTTTATTAGAAAACGAGAAGTCAGATAAATCAAAATAAGAAATTACTGGTGCCGTAAAAAAGCACAAGATATAGCCTTTGATTCATCGGGAGTGGCTGGCTCTACTTGGTAATGCGAATCATAAGGCAGCTCAAGCTGTTGCTCTGCATACTCCAAGACTGATGGAATCAGTTCGGAATGCTCCGGCAAAACACGGCAAACCAATACACAAGGCCTGCCATGATTATCTTTAACTGAGTTATCAAGAAACTCATTCAGTGTCGTTTTTTTCACATGAGGCATTACTGCCTCAATTACCGCTTCATCACCATCATAAAGGGCAGCATGATTAATGGCATAGCCATCCCGACCAGCAAAAATACGGCTTATTGCCCATTCAGCCTCACCACCGAAACGGAACTGGAACAGCAGGTCCCCCGGCAACAGATCTTCAGAAATAATGGGGGTTGGTTGTTGTTTGTCCATATCCTCACCATTACTCTATCGAGTATTAACTCAGATCCGCTCGAAGCAAATCCAACATAAGATTCGTTGCCGGGCGAACACCCCGCCAGATAGCAAATTGATCTGCGGCTTGCTCAACCAGCATCCCCAAACCATCAATGGTTTTACCGGCACCTTGCTCACGACACCAGCGATTGAATACGGTTTCTTCAGCGCCATACATCATGTCATAGCAACAGGTGGATGGTGTGATGACATGGGCAGGTATTGGGGGTAAGTCGCCTTGCAGGCTGGCGGAAGTACCGTTAATGATTAAGTCAAAGTAGCCTTCCATCTCTCCAAAACTGCTAGCAGACAATGGCGAACCGGGAAAAAGTTCAACAAGGTTTTCAGCCTTACTTAACGTGCGGTTAGCAATAACAATTTCTGAAGGTTGCTCAGACAGCAAAGGTTCAAGGATTCCTCGAACAGCGCCACCTGCACCGAGCACAAGCACCCGGGCATTTTTAATCTCAATACCATTATTGTTTTTCAGGTCTGCCACCAGCCCCAGACCATCGGTATTGTCACCATTAATGTGGCCATTTTCATCTTGCCAAAGCGTATTAACGGCGCCCGCCTTTTCCGCACGGGAGGTTTTCTTTACTGCCAGCTGCCAGGCCTCTTCTTTAAAGGGCACAGTAACACTTAAGCCGAGATCACCATTTTCAAAGAACGCCTCCACCGCTTCCCGAAAGCCATTTATTTCAACAAGCATTGCGGTATAACGAAGATTCTGATTGGTCTGATCAGCAAACAGTGTATGAATGACTGGTGATTTACTGTGGGCAATCGGATTACCCATAACGGCATAACTGTCTACTGGGCCGGCCATGATTTATTCCTCTTTTATCCAATCTTTTGGTTTTAAGAATTCTTCGTACAATCGTGCCTCTTCTGATCCGGACTCTGGGCTCCAATTGTATTCCCAACGCACATGGGGAGGCAGCGACATCAGTATAGACTCAGTTCGGCCACCGGACTGCAAGCCAAACAATGTGCCCCGATCATGCACCAGATTGAATTCTACATAGCGACCACGACGGTATTCCTGAAAGTGTTTATGTTTCTCGGTATAAGGTAGCTCTTTACGGCGCTGAACAATGGGTAAGTAAGCATCAACAAAACTACTGCCAATCGCTTGCATAAAACCAAAACAGTCATCAAAAGGCCATTCGTTCAGGTCATCAAAGAATAGACCGCCAATGCCTCTTGGTTCGTTGCGGTGCTTCAGAAAGAAATAATCATCACACCACTTTTTATACTTGGGATACACCTCTTCACCAAATGGTTCGCAGGCTTTCAGTGCTGTTTGGTGCCAATGCTGGCAATCTTCTTCAAAGCCATAATAAGGCGTTAGATCGTAACCACCGCCAAACCACCAGATAGGTGCTTCGCCTTCTTTGTGGGCGATCAGCATTCTCACGTTGGCGTGAGAGGTTGGCACAAAAGGGTTGGTTGGATGGATTACCAGTGAAACTCCCATAGCCTCAAAGCTGCGTCCAGCCAGTTGTGGCCGATGAGCAGTAGAACTCGCGGGTAAGTTTTCACCTTTGACATAGGAGAAGTTAACGCCGGCTTTCTCGAAGACTTCGCCGCCTTCCAGTACTCTGGCTTTTCCGCCACCGCCGCCATGATAGCTCCATTCGTCTTCACGAAAGGCACCATTAGTTTCTTCCGCTTCAAGCGCCGTACATATTTGGTTTTGCAGCCCCATCAGGTATTGCTTTACAAGTTCTACTGAAGGTTCAGACATCTTGGGACACGCCTTATCATTATTGATTTCAACCTGCTCGCACCAGCTTGCCGGTGCGCAGATCCTGTATGGTCGAAGGTGTTTTCTGATCGCCGGTTTCGCCGGTTACGATGCCTTGCAATAAATGGCCAAACTCGGCTTCTACTTCTGCCTGTATCAGTAATGGGTCATTACCAGCAAGGTTGGCAGAGGTGGAAACAATGGGCATTCCGGTCGCATCACATAAAGATTTGACGACCGGATGGGCACTGACTCGAACAGCCACAGTATCAAACTGGCCTCGAATCCACTCTGGCGTCCATCCGTCCGGGTCGGGTATTAACCAAGTATAAGGGCCGGGCCATGTTTCATTGAGTCGGGATTTTTCTTCAGGCGAGAGTGGGTTTAGCAACGGTGTAAACTGTTCCAGAGAACTGCCAATAAGGATCACTCCTTTTTCAACAGGTCGCTGCTTTAGTTCGAGAATTCGGTAGACCGCTTCACGGTTCCACGGGTTACAACCCAACCCCCAAACCGCTTCGGTAGGATAAGCAATGACGCCCCCGCTTTTCACCACTTCAGCAGCCTGATTAACATCCATCATCCAACAACCTTCCACAACTCTCAAAGAACCCGGTTATTTAATGCTGCAAGTCTAACAAGAGACGCTTTTGAGAAACAGAGAAGGCTAGGAGGCTGTCGGACTTGAAAGTAAAAACCGGAGATGGGCCGCAATAAAGTCAAAAATCACAGAATCCAGTCTGGAAGTGCTGTTTATGTCGTCAGTCTCTTTTGCCCAAATATCCAAATGCATGCGACAAATAACCTGTAAGCTGAAATAAACTGCATAAAAATGATACTTTCCTGAAGATCTTTCAGCATCAGCGTAAACATCCGCTTCAGGTTAAAACCCATGCACAGAAGATCCCATTCAGCAGACACTGCTTCAAGACCACGGACCAGAAATTGACGGTATCCCATCACTTCCTTCTGTATCCCAAACGTTGGCTCAATGGTGCTTTTTCTCAATGCATACACCGCCCGTCCTTCCCTGGTTTGCAATCGCCAACGCATCAACTCCAGTGCGGTAACATCATCGCCTGCGGGCATCGGCTCATCGGGCTTAAAGCGCTCCAGTAAAGGTTTGTTATGGGCATCCTTCTTTTCTGCAATGTAAGGGATAGCTCCAAACTTATCCACAGCAGACACATTGCCCTGACTGAAGTAGCTCGTGTCGGCAAGAATCGCGCTGGGCTTGCCAATCTGCTCTGCACGAGAGGCCAGTTCTTCGAGGGCAGGCGCTACCTGTTGTTTGTCATTGGTCGCCTGAGTAATATGATTTTCAACAATAAGACCACTGTCGTTATCTACTGCGGCCTGCGCATTATAAGCCTGTACAAAACCGTTAGCAGACGTTGGCATTATGCGAGACTCCGGATCTGTCAGGTTGACTTGATCTTTGTCCCTGGGACCCGGCGTTGGGGCTTTCGGTTCTTTGCCCCGTGGCTTTTTTTCCGTATCTCTGATCGCATCACGACGGGCAACTTTTTCCTGATATTCTGCCAGTTCTTGCTGATAGCGCTCTTCAGCTCGTCTCTCAATTTCTGCCTTGGCATCGGCAATCACCTTGAGGCGATCTTCCCTGCGTTTCAGCTCATCAGGAATGGATAATTCGTCTGGCAATTTTTCAGTATCTGCTTTTTCAGCCATCTTGAGGAGCTCTTCAACTTCGGCCTTGAGCTGCTTTTCGAGCCTGCATGCGTGCTTGTAACTGAGCGCCTTGTGTTTGCTGGCATTGGCCTTCATCTTGGTTCCATCGAGGCTGATGGTTCCCAGCTTCAACCATTCTGCCTGTTGCGCAATCAACAATATCTGAACAAAAAGTTCACTGATTTCTTTACGGAAGCGCTGGCGAAAGGTGTTGATACTGTCGTGATCCGGATGCTCGTTGGCGCAGATATATCGAAAGGCGATGGAGTCATAAGTTGCTTTCTCCAGTTTGCGACTGGAGAAGACACCTGTTGCATATCCATAGAACAATAACGACAGCATGAGGGATGGATGCCAGGCTTTAGAACCCCTTCCTTTATAGGCGCTGATCAAAGGTGTGAGGTCTAGCTGCTCAACCACCTCTACAACAAAGCGAGCAAGATGCACCTCTGGCAGATAATCCTGAACAGTGGCAGGAAAAAAGTCAGGGATGTCTCGGTCAATGGGTCTGAAAGTCCATTTGTTCATTGGCTGGCTGTCTTTTACGATCTTGCGGGTATTATACTCAAAAGTTGTTCTAAGTCCGACAGGCTCCTAGGGTCTGCTGACGTTTCGTTGCGAGGCTCAGTGACTCAGAAAAATGTCACCCGCGCGAAAGGCTTGCGAAGTGCGTAACATTCTACGCCAAGCAAGCCTGACAAAGCGGAGGGCATTTTTCTGAGTCACCCGAAGGGCGGATCAGGGCGCTCCTATGTCGTCGTTCCAGCGCCTTGAAAGGCAATTAGCATTCCTGCGGCACTGCGCCTAGCCATAGATGCGCCCTGATCCGCTGAGCACACAACGAAACGTCAACAGACCCTAACCCAGTCGGATAAAACCACCGGGCGTGGATTCAATCACACCATCCAGCTCCATTTCGGTGAGAAGCACAGAAAGCTCCGTATAGGGGATTCCGGAAACGGCACAGATTTGATCCACACTGACCACGTCAAAGCCCATGGCTTCTATAATTTTTAACCGAAGTGGGTCGGTTTCCTGATGATGGTTCGAAGCAACATGATCAAATTCACGGATTGCCCCACGCAGCTGAGGCGCCAGCTCCATCAAAATATCATCTGGGTGTTCCACCAACACAGCGCCCTCCCGTATCAACTTATGACACCCTTTACTCAATGGGTTGAGAACAGATCCGGGAACAGCAAACACCTCCCGCCCTTGTTCGGCCGCCATTCTTGCTGAGATCAAAGAACCACTTTCCAGCGCCGCTTCTACCACTAAAACGCCCAGAGACAGGCCGGAAAGAATTCTATTACGCCGGGGAAAATTACCGGCAAAAGGTTTTGTGCCTAAAGGGTACTCGCTCACTAACGCGCCTTGAACGGCAATGGCCTGATAAATATCTCGGTGCCGTGCCGGGTAGATCTGATCAACGCCTGTGCCCAGAACAGCGACAGTACCACCGTAACAACTGAGCGCACCTTGATGCGCAGCGGCATCAATGCCCATTGCCATGCCACTGGTGATCACCAATCCGCTTCTTGCTATTTGCTCACTGAATTCCTGGGCAACCCTGCGACCATTTGGCGTTGGTCGTCGACTGCCAACCACCCCCAGTTGTGGCTCTCGTAACAAACTGCAGTTCCCGATGACATAAAGCACAACCGGTGGATCGGGAAGTTCCTTTAGCGCCTCAGGATAACCGGATGATTCTGGCGTTAGTATTGAGTGTGCCTCACTGGCATTTATCCATGCTTCAGTGCTTTCCAGCTGTTTTTTAATGTCGGCTCGTAGAATGGAGTGAGCCAATTTTCTGGAAATCACGGAGCATAGATGAGCTTCCGTCGCGGAGAATATCTTTTCAGGATGACCAAATTGTTCGACTAATTTGGAGACTTTTATTGGCCCAAGGCCGGGAATAAGGGAGAGCTTTAGCCAGGGAAGAATCTGAGGCCAGTTTTTCTGGCTCGATTGTGGAAGCGTTTGAACTGATATCATCGATTTCTCTTTCGGTCCGTGTGGCTTTTATTTGTTAGTGAAAGCCACACTTCCCGGGGGCATCCTGCCCGAAAACCGAATCTATGGTTTCAGATTATGGCTGTGGGCTTTTGAGGATATAGCCAACTTCAAGATCCTCTTCTGCCATCAGCACAATACCATAGCTCATTTTTTCAAAAGGGCGATAAACCATGACATAACCCACGCGCTCCAGCGGTAAAGATACTTTCTCGCCAGAGAATGGATCCAACACTTTTTCATCCGGACGGTAAATGGCGAATACATCACCTTGTTCCAGCTCTTCACGTCCACCTTTGTTGATGATGATCGTGTCATGCTTGGAGATCTTCTTTGAACCGTTCAGGTTAGCAGTCACCGTGGCTTCAACTGGCACTTCAGGGGACTTTGGAAAGAAGGTCGTCACCAGGCCACTGGATTCCTGATTAACCAGACGATCACCATTGCGCATCTCCTGCTTGCTGCTTTGAATGATGATAGAAGCTACGTCACCTTGAACCTGATGCAAGTTGGCAGTGCCAATATCAAGACCAACAATACCCAGCAACTCTCCGGTTTGCGGATCTTCGATCATATCGCCACGGCGGACAGCACTTAATCGTGAGACGTCATCCGCAGTAAAGTCACCTCTGGCGTACACTTTGTCACCCGTGGCGGCAGTCGTCTTAGAATCTTCGCCGTAAAATACATAAGGTGACTGTTCAAACTCTTCTTCACTGGCAAATACATAGCCACCTTTCAAATAGCTCTTGATAGCACCGAGAGGAATCGCTGGAATGGCGGACTCACCGGGCAACACTCGCACCTTTGGACTAAGCTTGATGGTTCGTCCGGTATCGCCACGGCTTGAAATCATCAAACGAGGCTTACCATCAACATAAACCAGGCTGATCACATCCCCGGGGAATATCAGGTGAGGGTTCTGGATTTGCGGATTGGCATGCCAAATTTCAGGCCATAACCATGGGCTTTCCAGGAACGTTGTTGATATATCCCACAGGGTATCGCCTGATGCTACCGTGTACTTGGTGGGGGAATCGTCTTTTATTGGGCCACTTGCCATACCCAGTGTAGACATGACTAGCAGGACGCCAGCCAGAACAATACGTTTCATTGTGATCCGATCCCTTGAATGATTTATTGCAAACATTGCGAACAGTGTATCAATCGCCTCTGGTTCTGGGCAATCAGCTCTAACAGGTTCTCGGCTTTTATTGTTAATTCTCAAGATAAAGTCACAGTTACTTAAGTACCCGATCATATGAAATCGAATATTTCTGGCTTAGTGGTTGGTTACTATGCAAGGCACATCGGAGCGAGCATAGCCTTAGCTATGTGATCGTAGATGTAACGCCGCAGAGTGGCTAACCAATGAGCCAGAAAATATGATTTCATATGGTTGGGTACTTAACCCCCAACACGTACGATAACCATGCCTTAGACCCTGTTTTTTTGAGTGCATACAGTGAAACACTTTGAGCGACTTCTTACCTATACCTTAATCCTGCTGTTCGGTTTTATACCAGACATCCACGCAATGACTCAAAAGACACATAAATCCCATGGCTTAAGCCGCTTTGATGATCTGAAATACCCTGCAGACTTTTCTCATGTAGAGTATGTAAACCCTGATGCTCCAAAAGGTGGACACCTCAAAATTGCTGCCGTTGGTATACTGGATACTCTGAACCCTTATACTCCAACCGGAACCCCCATCCTCGAAGCCCGACCTATCAATTACTTCTTCCTGGGTTTCCTTGGTCTGAATGAACCCCTAATGGCTGGCACCGGAAATTACAGCGTTGCCGCCGATGAGCCTAAATCCGCCTACGGTCTTATTGCTGAATCGGTAGAGCATCCAGACAACAGCCAATGGATCACTTTCAATTTAAGAAAAGATGCCCGATTCCACGATGGTCACCCAATTACTGCCGCAGACGTGGTTTTCTCCTATCACTTTCTGAAGACAAAAGGCTCCGTTCGCTATCAAATGCAACTGAGCCTGATCGATCGAGTAGAAATCATCAATGACAACAGCGTACGCTTTTATTTCAAGTCGTCAGGCAATAGAGAGCAACTATTCAGCGCAGCTGAATTACCGGTTCTGCCTGAACACTACTGGTCTGACGCATCCATTAAGAAGGCTAAACTCGATCCACCGCTAGGCAGTGGCCCATACAAAATAACCAAAGTCGTCCCGGGGACATCTATTACCTTCTCAAGAGTTCAGGATTACTGGGGAAAAGACCTGCCGATCAACCGAGGAAAATATAATTTCGATCAGATAACGCTCTACTTTTATCAGGATGTCACCGTTGCCTTTGAAGCGTTTAAGGCCGGCACTGTTGATATGCACTTTGAGCGCGTCGCCAAACGCTGGGCCGATGCTTACGACTTCCCAGATGTTATCAATGGCCGTGTGCTCAGGTTGAAATACCCAGCAAATCAATGACCATCACACCGGTATGCGTTTTAAATACACGACACCCTCCACTCGACAACCTTCAGGTTCGTAAGGCACTTGCGTATTTAATGGACTTTGAATGGAGCAATCGCACCCTTTTTGATCATGCCTATATTCGCTCTGCCAGTTACTTTCCATATTCGGCATACGCCGCTGAAGGGCTGCCCTCTGAGGAAGAGATTGCCGTTCTCAGCCCCTATAAAAACGCACTGCCAGAGGGTGCTCAGCCTGATCAATGTCCTGCCTGAAGGTTATGAGTAATTACGCGATGTTCGACTTTTAAACTGACCTGAAAAAGGCATGACTGACCTACTTTTCTGCTATTAAAAACAGTGGATACAAAGGAGGAAACCAGCCATGCC
>NZ_LUTV01000002.1:606102-677327 GCF_001646945.1 Endozoicomonas ascidiicola | reverse complement strand
CAGAACGTTTTACCTCCCTTACTGCTCTGATAAACATAGCGCTCTACTGGACACTGCCCCCATGGAGACTCATAAACCTTGAGTTCTTTCTTTTTCTTGCAGGTCATACTGATAGAGCCAAGCTGAATAGGAGAGCCATCAGTGTCGAGGTRCTCCAGCTGTTTAGCAGATGCCAGACGGCCAGCATCATTAAGCTCGTCCTGTAACAGATCTTCAAACTCCAACATTGACTTTCCATGCTGGATAGTGATGAGAACTTGGGTTTCGGAGTTTTTTGAAGAAAGTATCTGGGCAGGCATGGCAGCAAACATAAACGTCAGTAGTCAATTACTAATAGAGTAGATGCTTTTTAAATACTTGCTACATTATTCAGGCTGAGCACCCCTGCCAGAAGAGCTATTCTCTAAACCATTTGTTATGCCAACAACTGATGGCTCCGGACGGATCAGAGCGCATCAACAAACTGCACTGCAACTTCTAAAAAAAGCTGGCTGGCAAGTAAAGAACAACCAACTGGTCAATAAGGATGGAAAACAGCTGAGCTTTGAGTTGATATCCAATAGCCATGCCATGGACAAAATCATCATTCCCTTTAAGAAAAATCTGGCAGGCATTGGTATTGATTTAAAATATCGGGTGCTGGATAGCAGCACCTATAATCCGGAGAGTCCGAAACGCCGACTTTGATGTGATTGGCTATAACTACCCATTCGGCCTTTCACCCGGTATCGAATTGTTCCGCTTCTTTCACTCCAGCAATGCAGACGCACCGGACAACCAAAACCTTGCAGGTGTCAGTAACCCGGTAGTTGATCATCTTCTTGAAAAAATACCCCATGCTCAATCGCAGCAGGAGCTTGAAGTCATACTAAAAAGTCTGGATAGAACGTTGCTCTGGAACTACTACGCCATCCCTCTCTGGTACCATCCTCGCACCAGAGTTGCCATGAGAAACCATATACGTCGTCCTGATACCGAAACGGATTTCCCAGTAATCATCAGCTCATGGTGGCTGGCAGAGTAGAAGTCGATGCTGCCGACAAAGAGATTGGCATACAGGCTGCAGGCAAGTACAAGTTAGATTGCTGAGGAAGTCTATTCAGACTTTTAATAAGGTCCTTTTCTCTGGGTGAGGTTATATTAGACACTCTGACAAAACCTGCCCCGGTTTCATGGCTTACCTCTTCATGCTCTTTTGCTACAACCTGCCACTCTTTAGATACCATGCTGCTGATTTTATGAGCCAGTTCATTACTGTCAACATCATCCACTAATTGATGAAAGCAAATTAAAGCAATATCTCTATGGAGCTCTTTAACCACATCAATATCCTGCGATGACATTGTTTCAGGCATGGAGCTTACAGCATTGCTATATGATTGATGGTATAGGTCAGCCAGCTGGCCAGCCTTATCCTTTAACAAAGAATGATACACTGCCGTGTCAGGCGCCAAAGATTTTATTTGATGCAGCCGCTCCCAAATGGCAATTGATAACGGAATTCTATCCTGACTGTTAATATCAAAACTTTTCAGTTTTTTATTGATCAAGGTTATTAAATCAGTCACATAACGGGTTTTAAGATCAGGCTCACTATTTTGAGCTTCTTTACACCAATCATCGACTAACTGCTGGCATTGATAAAGGCTCACCTGCTCAGTATTGCTTTCATTGATACGACGTTTTTCTTTTAACAGTTGCCTGGCAACATCAATATATTTGGAGCCAGAGTTATCAAAACAGCTTCTTGCCATGACGTTCAGCATGCAACGAACCAGTTCAAGACGGTTACCATTCTGAGGGCTGCAGAGTTGAATACGCTCGACGGGATGGTCTTCACTAACCTGTCTGTAAACAGTGGCCAGTTTAAAAAAGCGATGTCTGGACATTCCTTTAATATTATCTTCAGCATGGCGCCCCCTGATTCTGACACCTCCATTCTCTTCCACATCAAAAAGATCACTATAACTCTGGGATTCTGGTCCAACAGGAGAATCAAGCAGCTCACTAATAAATCGCTTCGCCAGTGCATCGCTTCTCAGTTCTTTTGTTTTTCTTAAATAAATTTGTAATATCGAAATGCAAATCAAATCTGAATCGGTCCAATACGACATATCACATAGGCTGTTTTCAGCAAGTTTGATGTAGTTTTTCACATCTTTATAGAGGTCAGAAGCAATATCCGTTCCATCCTGAAGCACTCCAATCAAAGAAGCATGACTTCCGGTCTCTTGTGCTTTTTGAATATCAGACCAGTGCCCTTTAATCATACTACGGTCGTTAATTTTGCAGACCAGAAGGTTTAAAACTTCAGCCAGATTTCTAGGGGTTTCAATAATTGGTTGCCACTGAAGATAAGCCGCCATTCGGGAATCCATTGTGGCGGCCTTCCTGATTGAATCAATTCGTTCTGGAGTAACCACTCCCAATTCAGTTTCAGGCTGCTCACCTTTCATTTGGTTATTGGTTAAGTCAAATTGAAAGGCTGACTCTCCTGTAACAGTTAATAAAATATCACCTTGATCATTGCGTTGGAAACCCTCAGGAAGAGAGCCATGGGAGGATTCAAATAAATCTAATATCTGCAGAAAAGTTGGCTTATGTGTAAATGGCATATGTAAACCATGAGTACCATTTAAGTAATCTGCACTTTTTTGCCACTTTGATAGAGCCCGCTCCTTCATCATTTCTTTAATTGAGCCAGCTGCCGTTGCTAGTATTTCTTGTTCATCACACAGTGAATCATCCCAGCTGGAATTTTCGTTCCCGCTAAACCTCCGTTTAGAGAATAGATTCTCCATATTCAGAGCTTCTGTTTCCTCGCAGGTTTCTGAATTTGCTCTGATCTTGAACGAGGAACATTGCTTACCGTCCTCGGGGGTTTGGGTTTGGCTATGGCAAAATGCAGGGTCATCAGAGTGTGTTGTCATCACACCCACTTGAGCTTTGCAGTCATTAGACTCACCTTCGCACTTCCCAAGAACAGTCACTGTCGAGCTCCACTGCCGGGTAGACGCTTCGCTTACATCTGTTTCTTTAAGAAGCTCTTTCGTTGAATTTTCTTTGCTGGCATGTGCTTCAAATCCGAAGTTTGGTTTTTCTGAGCTTTCTTCAGTAACAGGGCCATTAAAGTAAGATGTGAATTGGCTGAAAAACGCCGATATATCAGGATTAAGAATTTCTTTCGCAAACGTACTCAGTATTTGAAAACCTTTATTAATAGGGCTCTCAAGCCGGGATGCACTTGAACTCATCGGCTTTTGATAGTCATTATTTTCTCTAAATAGCCCGTCCAAAGGACGGTGGTCTTCTAAATGTTCAGAACCCACACTTAAGAGTTTTCGATTATGATGGGCCGGTGGCTTAGGTGCAGCATCGGTATCTCGCCGGTGGTGATACCTGACAACATTATCAGCAGGCGCCGTGGTATTAGTTCCAAGGCTGGCAACAGGGCGAATTGCAGGTTGTATCACCTCTTTAACAGTAGCTACCTTTAGCTGCTTAACCAGACGTCTGGATTTTTCCAACTCTGTTTGGATAGAACGGAGAACGCGGATCTCAGCCTCTCGACTAAGGCCAAGGGGTGATGATCGCCTGGTATGCAGTGTTACTGACGGAATACGGTAGGTTGACAGAAGGTGCTGATTAGCTTTCTCAAACTGCTTTACCGTGACATCGAACTGCCGCATTTGTTTAATCAATAGCCTGGTTTGTTCAGGGCTTGTGGCAGCAATTGGACGTCCTTTTTTATCGGTACATGGCTGATAAAATTTCCCGTGTCGTAAAAGCTTCTCTCTCTCGTTAGAGAGCGCTTTCATTTTTTTCAACATTTTCAATAATGGGACCAGCCCATTTATTTTTCCTGCGCGGGGGTGCTTCAACAGTGCTGTTAACATGCTCTGAACAGCAACAAGCTTGGATGGCAAAGAATTATAAGCTGCCTCAAGCACCCTGGAATCTGAGCTTTCACTGGCAACAGACTTCGAGCTCGAGCTAGGTTTATATCTACCAAGGATCCTGCAGTTGAGCTTTCGGTTCTTTCTGACCCTGACGTTTTTTTCAGGCAGCTGAACTCCCTCAAAAGATTGCAGCTGATTTGTGACCATTCTCAGCACTCCCTGCACTCTAGCTATCTCATTTAGCTCGTCACTATGACGACTGGCAGCCCTTTTCCGCCGGCCACGTATCGCAGGCTCTGTATTTCCTGCACCACTTTTTTCTTCCTCCAGCCTTTTAAGATCTCTGTCGAACTCGCGCAAAATATGTCGTTTCTTCTCCCTGGTGGATCGATGTGAGTGACGACTATGATCCAAAGATCTGGTTACTCTTCCTTGCCTGCGGGAAGCAAATTCTTTAAACCATTTATCCTTGACCCAAGTAAGTCGCACAAGATCAATAATCTCTCTTTTCTGCGCCATATCATTTTCATAACTGGCCTCCCCCTCTCTCGATACACAGGGTTTAAATTTTATATCACTAAGTAATCGTGTTCTTACGACAAGAGCAGCATCATCTGTTAAAAACATTTTTGCCAGATCTCTGGCTTCTCTGACAGGCAGGGTTGTAGCTTTAGGAAGTGATGACAAGTACTCACTGATGGTTCCCAGTGATGACTCCAGGAAACCCATCATATTCCCATACATGTGGTTAACCTGTTCATCCGTAAACACCCCACGCGCAAACCATTCTGGAAAATCAAATTTCACCAAAACTTTGCATGCCAAATCTCTGGACGGTTTAAGCGAAGGCTTAGCAACCGGCGGCTCGAAGCTTATTGACCCTGATTTTTTAGATGTCGTTGTAGATGGCACAGGGGTTGATACTTTTGCTTGAGTTGTCTCTTCCTCTTCTGATGGTGGTGTTGCAGGCGGAGCAAGTGTTGATTGCTCTCCTTGAGTTGTGCCTAACTCTTCTGATGGTGTTGTTGTCGTAGGCTCAGTGGTTTCTGGCTCTGTGACTGGTTGTTCTTCCGAACTTGACGTACTTCCTGATGTAATTTCTGTTACTGATGGTGTCGTCCTTGTAGCTGGTGTAGTTGGTATTGTTGAATCTGAAGTTACCGGGGTTGTTGTTTTTGTATGGGTTGCCTCTCTAGGAGCTGTTTCTTCAGGAGTTGTTGCCGCTTGATTCGTTGTTGGAATACTTGCAGTAATTGGTTTATTTGCAGGTTTTGTCGTTTTTGTAACTTCAGTTGTCGTTGTTTTTTGAGTATGACTTTCCGGTCTCTTCGTAGTAGTTGTTGTGGTAGTAGTGGCCGTCGTCGTTGAGGGTCTCTGTTGATTATTACCCGAGTGACTTAAACCAAAAATAAGAAGTAATGAGCCAGCTCCAGCGCCAAGTACAGGAGCTGCATCCACCGCTTCATCTGCAAATGCGCTATCGACAACACCATCAATGAGGACGTCTGCCAACGTTGAATCTCCAGCTCCATCCTCAAGAGCCGTCTCTTCAACCGCCTCTGGCTCTTCCGGAATACACGGTTCAAGACTTCTTTTCTTCCTTGCCCCACACTCAACAGGGATGCGCTCTTCTACCGAATTTTCAGGCTCTAATGGATCATTATTGGCATCGGGAAGCCGTCTGTTCATTTCCTGAGAGACCAGGTCATCTGCTTCCTGTTGTTCTGCGGGTGTCAGCGCTCTATTTGATTGGCCCAGTGGTCTGTACACTGTTTGCAAAGCGCCATCACCCGATTTAATGACTCGATACGTCAGCGCCAATCCGCCACCCAGTGTAATAACTCCACTGGCTATGCCTCCAACAACTTTTCCAGCGACATTGTCACCCCCTGTTACCATGCTGGCTTTCTGCCCCAGAAACTTATCAACGACAGGGTCATTGAATAGATCCTCTATTGGGTCACTCTCATGCTGAGCCACTTTTGCAAATGATGGAAAACGTTCCAGCTCTTCCATCAAACTTGTCAAGGCGATGTCATCCAGCTTTTCATTCAGCAGTATTGACTCTTCGGACAAAGACGAAGATTCAATTGATTCAGAGTCAGGGCTAACGAGTGAACGGCCTGTTAAACTAAAGAAGAGATGAGCTCCATCTTGCGCCGATACAGCCAACTGTTCCTTTGCCTGACGAAGTTCTGCTGGTGTTGGTTGCGAAGATGACGCTCCCTGAGCTGCCTGTAACTGTGCATTTTTCAAGGCCTTCTGGTTTATGGCTGTTTTTAACTGAGCCTTTTTGCTGTCACTGAGTTCTGATTCCTTATGTGACGAAGAAGAGGGTAGCTGACTGCGATCGGCGGTGCTTGCTGTGGCCACTTTTGCACTGAACTTCGTTGCTTCCACGATAAATTCGCTAAGCTCTCCCCCAAAAAGGTGACTCATTTCTGCATCATCGGCTTCAGCCAGACTAGTAGTCTTGAAAGCTTCGATTGCCTGTGAAAGCCTTTGAAGTAACGGCAAGTTAGCTTCCGTTATGCCTGCTGAAAACTCAGCATCCGACATTCCATTAACCAGTTTCAACGTCCCTGTTATTTTCTTCAGCACATTTCCCACCAATAGTTTGGTCTGTATGGGGATTGGCGTACCGGCTTCTGTTTTTTGGTGGAGGCTGACCAGTAATTCTTTAGCCTGGTCAATAAGAGGGGATTTAGTGGTTACGGTGAAAGGTAAAGATCTGATCCCCTCCGGCACAGCTTGCTTGAGAGCTTGAAAACCAGAGGTGCCAGCCAGAAAATTAAAAAAGTCAGTGAACAGGCCTATCTGCCTTTGCTGTTCCAGTACGGGTAATTCTGCTCGGGATGCTGTTGCTATATCCTTCACTGTCAAAGCGCTGCCGTGTAAAACAACTAAATCCTCAAGAATTCCCATAAAGGCTGCCGTTGCCTTGGTTAGAGTAATCTGCCTCCCTGTATATTCATAAAGCCCCTGTAAGTCATTTGCTATATGAGTTGCAAACTGCTCGCTGTTTTCATCGCTTGCTAACTCATCCAATGTATCAGCTGCAATTTTAAACATGACCGACTGCGTATTTTCGTAGGTGATCATGTATTTATCTGCCGCATTTTTTGTGACAGATATACGCACAACGTGCGTAACACCCGCCGTCTCACTCAGATTTACAAAAAACTGCTGGCTATTAAAGGTCTGCCCTTGCTGCTCTGCAGTTGCCTCCTGCAAACGAAAAGATTTAACACACTCACCAACAACATTCTCTATTGCAACAGTCTTATGGGGAAGTGAAAAAAAACGGACATTCAACCTATGGAGCTGCGATGAAAGTTCCTGAAATGTCTGGCTGCCTGTTTCATAACCCAGATGCTGTAGCTTTCTCAGTGCTTGTGTTGCCCTGTGTCGAGCCTCGGGGTTCTCGCTCTGGCTGTCATCAGCCTGATCAGCAATCATCTGTAGAGCTACGATCGCATTTAAGGTAACGGTTGGCGAACCGTTCGGGCTAAACAAGTCATCTAATAGATTCCATAAAGCGAGGTTGTTGGGATTCTGCTCTGAAACGGCGTCAAAAAGCGTCCTGCCCATACAGTAGCCTGCACACTTAAGTACTAGATCCTGATGCAGGAGCGGATTGGAAAAGACTTGAGCGTACAGTGCCGATGCAAGAATACTGAACTTTGAAAATGTGCCAACAGCCTCTCCGGCATCGGATACAATGTTTGAAAAGATACCGCTATATTCTGAAAGATTATCGGCTTCACTTTGCTGGCTTACTGTTCCCTTGCCAGACAACAGCAGTTCAACATTCGTTTCAATCATTTCGATATCAAATATCTGCTTCCCTGCCTGAAAATAATTCTGATCATCCACTGAATGTGCTGCCGCCACCTTCAACTGATTGAGAGGGGTATCATCAATAACCTCAGTAGCTGACCTCTCCAGTAAGGCATCACTTTCTGACATATCATCTTCATCTACATCATCATGAATGAACTTGCGGTATTCATCCTGCCTCTTTTTATAGCCTTGGGAAAACTCAATAAACGCTTGGTTATGATCACTTTCTCCTAGTAGATCCATAAACGTTTCAAGGGTTTCATCAACAAAGTTGTTGATATCATATTGAGTCCACTCCTGTTTGGTGCTTTCACTGCCATCACTACCATTATGAGATCGCTTGGCTCTTGTTTTGGGCTCCTGCTTTATCTGCTCGATCCGCCCACTTAAATAATCACCAAGTGTCTTGTATTCACTTGCCAGATCGGGATCTGAAGTTCGCACCCCAGTAATAAATGCTCTTGTGAACTCTTTTAAAGCAATCAGTTTTGCTATCCGATAAAAAATGTCCAACTTCTGCTGGTTGAATGATAATGCGGGTGAAGCAGTACTGGATGGCAAGCTTTGCAGAATTGTCTTCTGCTGCTGAAAGAGCGCGCTTATCCAGGAGTTCTTGAAGAAACCTTGTAATAACTGATCAATACTATTCTTCAGGTTTTGATTGGCTGATGTTGTTATTTCTACACTGGGTGCCGGTGTAGAAAAAGGAGCTGTTGCCGGTGACGCCAATGTACTATTAGATACCGCTGACGTACCATTCCTTATTCTTGACGTTGATGAAGTAACGGTACTTGCATTTTCATTTGAGGTTGCCACTTCTCCTGTAACAGTTGTCGTAGACTCTGGCGTTGTTCTCTGAGCCGGCTCATCTTGCACTGTTGTTATTACTGGAGTTGTTTCTTCTTGACCGCTTTCTGTTGTTTGACTGACTGTTGAAGCAGGGGGTGGTGTCTTATCTACTTCTTTTGTTTGAGGCTCTAATGTTGGAGCTGGGGTTGTCTGCTCTGCACTGGTTGGTGTGCTGGTTGTCTTTTCAGTTTCTTCTGTCGTTGGGCTTATATCTGGGCGCGTTGTTACATTCACATTACTCTCTGTAATTTTTTCGGTACTTTTTTGGGTCTGTTCAGGTGTAATGGTTGTAGTTTCTGGCTTAACCTCTGGCTTGGTGGTAGTCGTTAATGTAGATCGATCTGTAGCAGCCTGATCGGTTGCAGGCCTGTCTGCATCATCCTGATTATTTCTATGATTACCAGAGTTGGGGCTGCGGGTGACAGGAGAATAACTATCACTATCGGAAGGCGAATTGGCTGGAGGCGACGGTGGCTGTTCATTCTGATTGCCGCTACCAGCTGCTCCTAACCCGACTACTGTTAACATGCTTCCTGCAAAGAAGGCTCCAGCTGGCAGGGCCGTATCCGCTAAACCGTCACTGACAGCCCCTTCTTCCAAAGTATCGATAACCAAATCTGCGAAAGAATCTCCAGCCCCCTCTTCTGTTTCTGAAGTGACACAGCCTAAGTCTCTCTTACAAATAACCCGGGGCTTTTTAGCAACCGGAACATCTTCAAGAGGGGTATCAGGAACATCTGGAGCATCCAGCTCTGCTGAGTCGAGCTTTTCTATGCCTTTCTGGACATTGTTATTTAAGTCTGTTGCGCTTATATCCAGATCTTCTAATTCTGGTAAATCCTTTGCATCCATGTAAGCACCGCTGGAACCCACTGGCTTATAAAGAATCGACCATTCTCCCACGGTAGCCCGGTAAGCGAACGCTACACCGCCAATCTCTGCAATACCTGTGGCAACGCCCCCCACAACTTTGGCTGTAACTGTGACATCACCTTCTGTAATACTGACAAAATCACTGGGTCTCAGCTTCAGGAACGCTCTGACTGACTCATCTTTCAACAACCGGTCAATAGCATCATCATTTTTACCTGGTATACGACTCCATGACTCACCAGCTCCTGCTGTTTCTTTTAGCCCCTGATCAGCAGCCTCATTTAATGCGTTGGATAACTTCTGGGAATTTGATTCTGTGGGTGTGCCAACATTTCTGGAAGGCGCACCAACAACAGCCATAAAAAAGTCGGCTCCATCTTTAAAGTGCGTAGCAACCTGCTCTTCCGCCTTTTCGATAGATTCACTGCTTGGTTCTTTGGTAGCTGATGATGTAGATGGTGTTTCCTCCAGCGCTATTTTGTGCGCTTTTTCCTTCAGTGTTTTTTTAAGCTTGGAAACGGTTTTCTCTGGAAGAGGGTGACTTTCAGCATCCGGTAACTGAAGCTCCGAAATCGATATACTTTGTGTCTTCTGAGAAAATGCTGCCACTTCTGTGTTTAACTTGGTTACAGCATCGTTTAAATCGGTTGCTGCACCGAAATCTTCGCCAGCAGTCGCTTCTTTCAACGCCTCCATAGCTTGAGACAGCTGTCGTAAGTTATTCAACTTTTCCTGAGTAAGCCATCGCCCCAACACCGTAGCAGGTATCGAGTTGATCAACTTAAGTTCATTAGTCACGGTGCCAAGGATATCTTGAATTAATTCAATTCTTTCACTGGATAGGGCAGTTCCCTGACGTTCAAATAAACCAATAGCCTCAAGCACCTCGCGAACCTTTTGGTTAAACGAGCTTAAGCTACTGACCTTATTTGGATTAACTGTCGAATCTTCAACCAGCCCTTCAAAAGCTCCCTGCCGGATGGCATCTCTGGTGGATGGCTGAGAAAGCTTCGTTAACAGCTCTGTGAGCTTTTGGAGCTTCCTGCCCTGATCCAGTAAAGCCCTTTCAGAGGGAGGAGTTGCAACTAACTCACCTAATGTTGAAAAACTCGTTGGCAGGATTTGTAAGCTTGCAATTTCTGACAGGATGGAGGGTGTCAGTTTTACTAAACGGAGTTGTTCATCGGTGTAACTATAACGATTCCGTAAGTCGCTTCGGATAATTTTCCCAAACTGTTGTCGCACCTTATCGGTTTTCAGCTCGCTTAATGAGCTAACCGATACTTTGATTAACGATGACTGAGAGTTCTCATAAATGATATAAAAACCACCCTCCAGGTTTTCTTCCAGGGCCAGCCGGATCATATGCGGAACTTTAATATAAAAAGTACCGACAATGCCTACTTCGGCACCTTTAATCTCAGATGTTTGGGCCGCTCCTTTTTGAGCTTCATAGAAGTCGACCAATACATCCAGAGCTGTATCAAGAGTGGTGTCCTGTGTTTCCAGTCCATGATATTCAACATTAATTGCATCGACTTTGTTCAACAGATTTTTAAAAACCAAACTTTCTTTTTTAAAGCCAAAGTATTTTAGTCTTTCTGTTTCAAAAGCCGCTTCTTCCGGATTCAGATCGGGTAGATGAGAAGAGTGAGAGATATTAAGTAGCATTTGTAACACTGCAATCGCCTGTGGCAGTGTTCCGGCATCCAGCTGATTTTCAGCCAACATATCGAGCAGACGGTAGTTCAAGCTTACTCCCTTCATGCCAGCTATCGCCTGGATGAAGGAAAACCCTTTGCAGTAGCCTGTACATCCAGCTAATACATCACGAACAAACAGTGGATTAGTAACGATTGCCATAAAGCAGGATGCTTCAAACAAACTGGCATCAACATTTCCATCAATCTCAACAAAATCACTCTGCGACAGGCTGGTTTCAGCATCATTGGTTTCCGTGATCGACTCACTATTGCCTGTACTTCTGGCCAGAATATGCTGATTAACACTGATCTCACCCAGGTCAAAAGAGGTCTGACCTGCAGAGTAATAATCACCCTCAGCAAAATAATCAGTGATCCGCTGTTTTACCTCATCCATTTCAGAAGGGGTAATCACTCTACTTTTGGATTCTTCCGCTAAGCTTTCTGAACGCGTAGGTGTTGAATCCGATATTTGATTATTCAGCTTCAACGAATGTTTGGTAATACTGCTCTGTATACCTTGGGAAAACCGGGTGAAAGCTGCAGCCTTTTCATCACTGGCTAACTGATTAAGCAGTGAGAAAACCTGATGGTCCAAATCAAATGGATTGAGTGGCGAACGTTTTTTTCGGGAGTGCTCGTCTTCACTATTGCCAGTCTTGTGACTGTTTATGCTATCCAGAATACTTGTAAACCGCCTGGCAGTCGCTGGATCTGATGATTGAGTCGCTTTCGCAAATGCACTGATCCAGCTCTTAAGCACTTTCAGCTGATCTGCCTTAATCAATTTATCTAAGGCATTTATAACCGGTTGAACGCTATTGCCATCTGGAGCCTCATCACGATACTTCAACAACCTTAATTGAAGCTTATAAACCCATGTGTCTTTTACAGCATTTATCAGTACATTCTGAAGTATGAATTGTGTGGACTGTGTCGTTGACACTGGAGTAGTTGCTGGCGTTGTTTCAGGTACTTCTGTGGGAATCTGTGTGGTAATCTTGTTTAGACTACTACTATCAGTTGTTTCAGAAGCCGTTACGTCCTCAGCATCTGATCTTGTAGGATTATCTGGTGGTAGAAGAGTTTGTGACACAGGCTCTGAATGTGATTCAGGGGATTCATCAAAACACTTCTGCCACTGAGATAGCAAGTTAAAGGAGGGCTGATTTCCAGTTAATATTCGATATGAATTTTTATCTGGGTGAACCTCAAGATGGCTTCCTTGATGCCATTCCATAATCTCGTTCAAACTATTTTTGAACAGGCCACTTATAGCTTGATCAGTATCCAGTGACGGAGCCTCAGTCTGACCTGTTGACTCTTCGGGAGTAAACACTCCCAACACACCTTCATACTCTTTAAAAAATGCGACCAATTCTTGCTCTGTCATTGTCTGAGCATCAGTCTCACTCCCCTTTAGTTTTCCCACTATCCACCTTAATAACTGCCTAGGATTCAGAAGCACTTTTGAACCCGGTGAGTGAATTACAGATGTCTCTTTTGTCTGGCTTTCTGGCTCCTGATGATTACCAGCCGTGGTTGTCGCTTCGGTATGCTGGCTTAAATAAACTTGTGATTGAGTATTAAACTCAGACAACGCTTCTCTGATATCTGATGGAATAGACAACTCTGTGTCGTCTAAAACATCAGAAACCATACTGCTAAATTCAGAGAGCGCCTGTTTTGCATCTGCTGATAATCCATCAGATGATTGTGAGCTGTCATTACACAGTCTGAGAATGCCAGTGAATCCTTTTAAGACATTCTTAAACAATTGCGCTGTACCGGCTTGAATCAGTTCTTCCCCATCCACTGTTGCTTTTTTAATAGCAAGAAGCTCCTGCATTTCAGCGGTTAAATTTGAAAGGGCGGTCGCTGTGTCTGTTGGAGGTGCTGTACGCTGTGTTTCAGGTGTTATTAGCGTGGTGAAAACAGCTCTGTCTTTCATTGTATTGAAGAACTGCTGAGTCAGCTCCATCATGCGTGTACGCTCAAGCTGAGGGAGCTGTGATACAGGGGTTGATATAATATCTCGTAGACTAAGCGGGCTTCCCTGCAACACGATTAACTGATCAACGTAATGAATCGACGCTGGTACCATCTGAATAGGGATGCTGACATCATTACCTACCGTTATTTTAAAATGCAGGCTGAGTAAATGCTTTATTTTATGGCTAAACAACTCATTAAAAGTAGTTCCAGTCAGTTGCTCCCTGGTCATTCCCGAATAACGTATAGACCCTTCTGTAGAATCACCAATGGTAAGACTGAATAGTCCATTATTATCCTGAGTCAAACCAGCTCGAATAAACTCTGTCCTGTATTTAGGTGACTGAACTCCCATTCTATTGATATGAATAACAACCTGAAGGTTATTAAAATTCCCATCCCTCCCATGAGCTTCATCAAATTTATTGATAAGAAATGTTATGATTTCAGCTGGAGTGCTTCTACTACTTTCCCAAGCACTCATTGGTCCAATAATTCGTCCAATGGCTGCCTGTAATAGTGAAAAGTGCTCGCTTAATGTATCCACACCAAGTTTTCGAAGGATTGTTTCGCTGGCTCTCTGTTTTTCCTCATTCGGGTACACCATGGTGTAAAGGTAGTACTCATAGCTGGCTTGAAAAGCCAGTGTAAGCTCTTTAACCACTTGTCTGGAGCCTTCATCTGACAATGTCATCTGCTCAAGAAGGTTATTCAGAAACTGAGGGTTATCTCCCGATAACATCTGCAGAAAACTGAAAGCAACACCAAACTCATAATCTTCGTTCCAGATACCTCCATAACTTTTCAGGCTCGCCAGAATAAGGGCAACCTTCATGCCATATTCAAAATCATTCTGAATTCCATTCGATGAGTGCTCAACCTGTGATGGTAAGGAAGGGGATTCAAAATCAAGTAGCTTATCCATGAACGGGTTCTGCTTTTTATGATTGTAAGCGGTTCCTTCTTTCCCCCTAATCATTGCATTTGCAAAGAAAAACAACCTGCCTGCCTGCTCAAATTCATCTGAAGATATAAGCTGGTGTAATTTTTCATACAGATTTTCATACAATGTTGCTCGATCAAGGCCCTGTTCGAACGAAGCCGCTATAACCCTTTCATTCTCATTAGTAGGGGCAATGTTTGACAATGGCTGCTGCAGCCTTGCGGTCTCAAGCTGCCGATCTCGCAACCCTTTAAAAAACAGACCAAACTTACCGCTGTACTTCAAGGGTTTGAGACGATTAATGGCCTCATCAATTAAGTCAAAAAGTGCTTTGCCTTTTGAGCTCTCTTCTGAGTCCGCCTCATTGAGAATGGCGGTGGCTTTTGTTTCAACATCATCAATAATGTTGCTATAAGCATTTCCTGTCTTTGTATCAAAGGATTTAATAATATCCCGATACTCCACCAGCTGGCTGTAAAACAGAGCCATTGTTTGACGTGAAATATTTGTATTGGCCTTTTCGATAATTGGATCGAGCTTCGTACTGTCTTCAGGGCACAGGCTGCTATAGGTGAGCAGGATGCTAAGAAAGTGCCAATCACGCGCACTCTCCATATTTATGTTTAATTCATTCTGCAGTTTCAGGTGCAACGTCTGAAGTTCGTCAACGTCTGTATTGTCCGGTGTCGTGGTTTGACTCACTGTTGATGCTGAACCCTCAGTCTCAGGAATTGCCGTTGTTGTCATTTTCTGATGTTTAGTTTCAGCACTTCGACGCTCTCGAGTCAGGCTACTTTCTTTCGCGTTTTCAACACCGTCCTTTACTAAATTATTTTTGGGGGTCGCTACTTTAGACCCACGGCCGGTTATGCTCTTGTCCTCTGGGGTTGAACTCATTAAGGGCTTTTTTGAGAAGACAGTCTGTGGTGTTTTATATTTTGAGTTGTAATCTGACCTATCGTTTTCAAATGACCTATCACTAAGCACTGCAGACGTTACAGGAATAGATAAAGCAGGCATGAGGCACTCTCTGTATATATTGTTATATTCAAAATTGCCCGAACCTTTTGGCTTAATATAATCTTTATAAGGTGTAGACTTCCAACGCCTAAAAATAGCTGATATTCATCGGTACCTTATGATTTTTTACCATTTCCTATTCCTGCAGTTCCTGTCTCTTAGTTGATGACCCCAAATAGCGATATACTGCATAATAGATACCGATTTTTTTCGCCAGATAGAGAGTACTGATGGCCTTACTGGAAATCCTTGAATACCCTGACCCACGGTTGCGCACTGTTGCCAAGCCGGTTGCTGAGGTCACTGACGAGATTCGCCGCTTTGTGGACGATATGCTGGAAACCATGTACGAAGCACAGGGCGTCGGGCTTGCTGCGACTCAGGTGGATTTTCATCAGCGTATTGTGGTTATGGATCTTTCCGAAGAAGGTAACGACCCTCAGGTCTTGATCAACCCTTCCTATGAGCCGATTGGTGATGAGAAATCCGAGCTTCAGGAAGGCTGTCTTTCCGTTCCCGGCTTTTATGAATTGCTGGATCGCTGGGAAAAGGTTCGCCTGACCGCTCTGGATCGTGACGGCAACGAATACAGCAAAGATTTTGATGGTCTTGCTGCCGTCTGTGTGCAACATGAGTTGGATCACCTGGAAGGCAAGCTTTTCATCGACACTCTCTCCCGCCTTAAGCAGGATCGCATTCGCAAGAAGTTGGGTAAAAAGAACCGGTAATGAAAAGTCTTCGCATCGTTTTTGCTGGCACTCCCGAGTTCGCCAGCGCTCACCTTCAGGCCATTTTGAATACCCACCACGAGGTGATCGGCGTTTACAGTCAGCCAGATCGCCCTGCAGGTCGTGGTCAGAAATTGATGCCATCTCCTGTGAAAAAGCTGGCATTGGAACATAATATCCCGGTTTACCAGCCAAAATCCCTTCGTAATGAAGAGGCTCAGCAGGAACTTTCTTCGCTGAATGCGGATCTAATGGTGGTTGTGGCTTACGGGTTGATTCTGCCTCAAGTGGTATTGGATACACCGAAGTTGGGCTGTATCAATGTGCACGGTTCTATTCTACCGCGCTGGCGTGGTGCCGCTCCGATCCAACGAGCCATTGAAGCGGGCGATACCGAATCCGGCGTTACCATTATGCAAATGGATGCAGGGCTGGATACCGGCGATATGTTGTTAAAAGCATTCTGCCCTATTCATGCCAATGATACGTCTGCCAACCTTCACGACCGTTTGATTGAAGTGGGTCAGCCGGCACTGGTGGAAGCACTGGATAAAATTGCCGCAGGTCAGCTTCAGCCAGAAAAGCAGGACGATGCTTTGGCCAATTACGCTCATAAAATGAGTAAAGAAGAAGCAAAGCTGAACTGGCAGAGCGCTTCGGTAACACTGGATCGTCAGATTCGCGCGTTTAACCCCTGGCCTGTGGCCACCACTGTTCTGGACGACACCAATATCCGCGTCTGGGAAGCTGAGCCTTTAAGTGAAAGTTCAGACCAAACACCGGGCACCCTGATCAAAGCCCATAAGGATGGACTGGATATTGCATGCTCTGAAGGCACGCTTCGGATTAAAAAACTGCAGCTGGCAGGAAGCCGCGCAATGACCGTTCAGGAGCTGTTGAACAGCAAAAAGGAAATGTTCAGCGCCGGGAAACTATTCAGCTAAATGGCCAAACAATCGTCTGTTCGACAACTGGCAGCCCGGGCAGTAACCCGGGTTGCTAACGGTGAATCCCTCAGCGTCGTGCTGCCCGCCCTGCAGGAAAAGCTGGCTAAAAAAGATCAACCACTGCTGGCAGAGCTCTCCTACGGTACCCTTCGTTATTACCACAAGCTGGATGCCTGGCTGAAGTTTCTCACCGAGAAGCCTTTAAAAGACAAAGAGCAGGATATTCATAATCTGATCCTGGTGGGCTTTTACCAACTGTTTTATACCCGAATTCCGGCCCACGCGGCCATTGGTGAAACGGTTCAAGCCACACGCACCATGGGCAAAGCCTGGGCAAGAGGTTTGGTCAACGGCATTCTCAGAAACGCCCAGCGTCGTCTGGATGAGCTGAAAGAATTGGAAGACAGAAGCCCTGTGTGTGGTTGGTCTCATCCAAAATGGATGGTCAATACTATCAAGCGCGCCTGGCCAGATCATTACGAAAGCATCCTGACTGGCAATAACCAGCAGCCGCCCATGACTTTGCGGGTGAATGAACAACAGTTTCAACCATCCCGTTATATGAAAAAGCTACTGGATGACTGCATTGAAGGTAAATTGTCGCCTATTGCACCACAGGGCATCGTTTTAAATCGTCCTGTGCCTGTAGATAAGCTTCATAAGTTTAGTGAAGGTGCGGTCAGTGTTCAGGATGAATCTGCACAGCTGGCAGCCACGTTAATTACACCAAAACCCGGCGATCATATTCTGGATGCTTGCTGTGCCCCCGGTGGAAAAACCTGCCACCTTCTTGAGTTAAATACTGATATTACTGTCGACGCTCTGGATGCGGATGGTCATCGTCTGGAACGCGTTGGCGAAAATCTAAACCGGCTCGGCCTGACGGCCAATGTGCTTTGTGGTGATGCTACCGATCCTGATAGCTGGTTCCCGGGCAAACTGTACGACCATATTCTTTTAGATGCGCCCTGTTCTGCCACCGGTGTGATTCGTCGCCATCCGGACATTAAACTGCTCAGAACCGCAGAAGATATTGAAGCCCTTGCGGAACTCCAGCAGAAGATTCTTCGGGCTATCTGGCCATTATTAAAACCCGGCGGCACGCTTCTCTACGCTACCTGCTCTATTATGCCTCAGGAAAACCATTTGCAGGTTGAGCGCTTTCTATCAGAAACCGCCGGCGCCAAACTTCTACCCATTGAGGGAAAATGGGGTCATGATACTGGGTTTGGTAAACAGCTTTTTCCGGGCAACAGCGGTCAGACCAGCTCTAATGGTGATGGCTTCTTCTATAGCCTGATGGTGAAGACGGAATCCTCATGAAAATTATCATTCTAGGTGCTGGCCAGGTTGGCGGCACACTGGCAGAGAATCTCGCCGGCGAAGAAAATGACATTACCGTTGTCGATACTGACAGCGTCCGGTTGCGTGAGCTTCAGGATAAAATCGATATCCGCACTATTCAGGGAAAGGCCTCTTTCCCTGGCGTTCTGAAGCAGGCCGGTGCTGATGAGGCCGATATGCTCGTTGCTGTGACCAACAGCGATGAAGTGAATATGATCGCCTGTCAAATTGCTTATACCTTGTTTCACACGCCTTCAAAAATTGCCCGTATTCGTCAGGCGGCTTACCTCAAAAATCAGGATTTGTTTGCCAATACCGCCTTACCTATTGATGTATTGATCAGCCCTGAACAGGTCGTCACCAATTATATTAAGCGGTTGCTGGAACGGCCCGGAGCTCTTCAGGTTCTCGACTTTGCCGATGGTCGAGTTCAACTGGTGGCCATGAAAGCATACTACGGTGGTCCATTGGTTGGGCATGAGCTTCGCTACATTCGTGAGCACATGCCAAATGTGGACACTCGAATTGCTGCCATCTTCCGCCGGGGAAATGCAATTTCCCCGAAAGGCACCACCGTTATTGAAGTAGACGACGAAGTATTTTTTATTGCCGCAAGAGAAGATATTCGTCCGGTAATGAGCGAGCTTCAACGTCTGGATGATGATTACAAACGCATCATTATTGCCGGAGGCGGTAATATTGGTTTGCGATTGGCTCAGGCTGTTGAAGGTCAGTACAAAGTTAAAATTATCGAACGGGATATGGAGCGCTGTCAGTTCCTGTCAGAAACACTGACCAAAGCCATGGTGTTTAACGGCAACGCCTCTGACAAAGAATTGTTGATCAGTGAAAACATCGAAGAAACCGATATCTTCTGTGCGCTAACCAATGATGATGAAGCCAACGTCATGGCTTCCATGCTGGCGAAACGTCTTGGTGCCCGCAAAGTAATGGCGCTGATTAACAACCCGGCCTATGTTGATCTGGTTCAGGGCGGTGAAATTGATATTGCGATATCCCCGCAACTTGCCACTATTGGTAGTTTGCTCAAGCACGTTCGCCGTGGGGATATTGTGAATGTTCACTCTCTGCGCCGTGGTGCTGCGGAAGCGATTGAAGCTATTGCTCATGGTGATGAACACAGTTCCAAAGTGGTAGGTAAGGCTCTTCAAGATATCAACCTTCCAGATGGCGCAACCATCGGGGCTATCGTTCGTAATGATGAAGTGCTCATTGCCCATGACTCTACCAAGATTGAGACTGGTGACCATGTCATCTTATTTCTGACGAATAAACGGAAAATTAGAGAAGTTGAGCAACTGTTTCAGGTAGGACTGGGTTTTTTCTAACTCTATTTTTTGAAGCCACTTACAGGACAGTAAGTGGTTTCATAATACCAGAAATGAACCATTATTCTTTTCTTTTGTCCTACGTTTGGATACTTATCATGTGGACTTAACCAATGGCTAATGCTTCTGTTTCAAATCATTCCAGTTCTCCTACTTCCGCCTCCTCTACATCACAGATTATTGATCGATCAAATGTAACGGGGGATAGTCCTGAGGGAAAATTTTTAGACTCTACTGTTAAAATTCATTCTACCGTCGAATCAACAGCACAAAGCGGAACAAGCCCTAACTATCCACAAAGCAAAACTCTAGCATCCACAACCGTTCATGCCCAAAATGTCCGAAACAGAATTTCAGAACATAATGGTTCACAGCAGGTGTTTGAAGAAATACCACTCACCAAACCCACGGATAAAAAGCCTGAGAGTGAAAAAGATAAATTCAATGATATGGTGACTTACTTCTACCTCTCTCCAACTGAAATAGACTTTCATGAATTTCAAAGATTGGCTAATAATTACACGAGTAATGATAATAAAGATCTCATCGCTCTTATGATAGGGCTTATTGCCCAAAAGCATTCCTGGAAAGTAGATGAATCTCCTTTGGGTTTTCGAGCGTCTGAAATTATTTCAGGAGCGAACGATATTCTTGATTTTGTAAATAATGATAATCGGGGTGACCCATATAGATTTGATTTATTGTGGGGAAGTTATTTTGCGACGGGTGATGACCAATATCTTGAAAAAATGCTTACATTTGTTGGAAATACACCAAACTTTTTTGCTTCTGTAGCTAGGATTACGGTAGAAAGCTCAGCTAATTGGTCATTTCGCAGTAACTGTGAACAGCATGAGTCAATTAAGCAGTTTGCTTTACAAAAAAGTAAAGATGAAAACCTTCCTGCTTACAAGCGAGATTTTTTACACTGTGCTGCAAATAACCTTCCAGAACCTGAACGACCTGAACCAACATGTCTTATTCTGTAAGCTCCTGACCATAGTATTTATAGGCTTTTTTTTCCCATGGATTGGGAGTACCCTCCTACTGCATATAATCAATATTTTTTATAGCCACTATAAGAATTTACACGGCGACACGCCAAAAGGATTGAAGCAGGCACACCATGCAGTTTCAGGTTATTTCCCCTATTTTGGGAATACTGCTGTTACTTTTCAGCACCTCCAGCTTACCACCGATGTTCGTTGCCCTGATTTATCAGGAGCGGGAAATCTCCATTTTCATCTATACCTTCTTACTGACGCTCTCTTTGGGCATTCTGCTTTGGTTTCCATTCAGAAACATTAAAGATGAGCTTAGAAACCGGGAAGGGTTTCTGGTCACAGCTCTATTCTGGATCGTACTTGGCTCTGTGGGTTCTCTGCCGTTTCTGTTTATGGAAAGCCCGTCGCTCAGTATTACCGATGCACTGTTTGAGTCCATGTCTGGGCTGACGACAACCGGTGCGACAATATTGACTAATATCGAAGACTTACCCCGCTCGATTCTCTTTTACCGCCAGCAATTGCAATGGCTTGGCGGGATGGGCATTGTCGTTCTGGCTGTCGCTATTTTACCGATGCTGGGTATCGGTGGAATGCAGCTGTATCGCACAGAAACCCCTGGGCCGGTTAAAGATTCAAAGCTGACACCACGAATTACTGAAACCGCCAAAGCGCTATGGTTTCTTTATCTGTTTCTTACCGCCGCCTGTGCTCTTGCCTACTGGCTGGCAGGAATGAATTTGTTTGATGCCATCTGCCATAGCTTTTCTACCATTGCCATTGGTGGCTTCTCCACTTACGACGGCAGTATGGGAGCGTTTAATTCACCACTGATCATGTCTGTCGCTATTTTCTTTATGGTGGTCGCTGGCTTTAACTTTGCTCTGCACTTTACTGCCTGGCGATATAAGTCACTGTCTCATTATTTTCAGGATCCGGAAGTGAAATGGTTTCTGGGAATTCTTGGGGTTGTGGGGGCGATCACCGTAGCAACACTGTATTTCTCCGATACCTATTCACTGACTAAATCCTTTCGCTACGGATTGTTTGAGGTGGTTTCTGTTGCGACAACGACGGGATACACATCCTCTTCCAGCTTTTCTTCATGGCCAATGTTTTTACCGTTCCTGTTATTTTTCACCAGTTTTATTGGTGGTTGTGCAGGGTCAACAGCTGGCGGTATGAAAGTAATTCGTGTGGCATTGATTGCCAAACAGGGCGTTAGAGAGCTTCGTCGTCTGGTTCATCCAAATGCTATTTTTACCATCAAACTGGGTGGCAGACCCATAAGCCCGAGAGTCGGTGAAGCGGTATGGGGATTCTTTGCTACTTATATTCTGGTCTTTGTTTTGCTGTTTTTGGTATTACTGGGCACTGGTCTGGATTTTGTCACCGCTTTTTCAACCATTGCTTCCTGCTTGAATAACCTTGGCCCTGCATTAGGAGAAGCCGCTACCAGTTATCAAACATTACCTGACAGTGCCAAATGGGTTCTCTCTTTTGCCATGCTCCTTGGACGACTTGAAATATTTACACTACTTGTACTATTTACACCTACTTTCTGGCGCTATTAGTTTATTTCAAGATACTCTGGACTCAAGAAATCACAGTTTACTGACAATATTAAGTAATCTTTGGTAGTTTTTTCTCAAACTTTCGTTGTCTGTTTTAGGACAACCATAATAATTATGGTCATACTGTTGGCTATCTATGAGACATTCAGGTGATGATAAGTAATTATTTTTACCACTTTGGTTGAAAGAGTACTCAGCCATCTGATTATTACCTGAAGATGATAGAGAATCACACACTGAAAGCTGTCTATTTATTGTACTATTGGTAGGGGCAGTAAATAAGCTATCAGTAAAATTTCCAAGTATAGGCAAACTAGATTCCACATTGCATATATCGGGTAACTCCTGTTCTGTCTCTACCCCAAACGGCAAAAGAGCCTCTAGGCATTTTTCTGCTGAATTTTGAACATTTATATCTTCAACAGATACAAATTCACCATTGCATAAAATTTGACCGGCCTGATTATTTTCAAGGTGTTTTGCATATGCTCCAGACTTTTCAATGATGCACACGTCATTTTTTGTTTGATATGTTTTTTCCATTTTTTTTTCACTGAGCGCATACTGATAAACTTGAGCCTTAGTCTTTTTCACACTTTTAGAATCGAGGGCATCGAAAACAACCGGCTTGAAATATCCATTTTCAGAATAAAAGAGACTAAATATTTTTACCCGCTTACCTTCTCTTTCAGACTCAACAGACTTAACAGACTTAACAGACTTAACAGCTTTTTTTGGGAGATATTTATAGTCTGGATATTGCTCACTATGCTTCTTCTTTTCTATCAATGCCTTGTTAACATATACCTCCTTCTCTTGCCTACTCATACCGTTCCAAATTACAGAAGCTGCTTTGCATATTTCTGTTCTTTTATGAATTCCTCCAGCATTTCTGGCTGTATATTCTGTTAAGAAAATCATCCATTTATTCTTAGGTCTCGGAATAAAGTTACTTGTCATTCTCCTAGCAATCCCACCCTTATTTACTCGAGTACAGATTGGGCTTCCAGACTCTGCCAGCTGCCTGGAATTAGTATTCTGCAGAGTAGAAATAGAGGGTATTTTCATCCTTTGGATCCTATATATATTTATTGTTTCTAAGTAATTTCAACCTTGTGATTTGGACAAAAAAACAAGTGAAATAGTTCATTCTGGGTACTCTTATATTACTTTTACCCACATAATTAACAACTTATCCACAGCTTAATTTTACCGACGCAAACCGGTATAATCCCCGTCTATTTTTACAATTGCCCCCTGGGAGTCGTCGCTCACAGGGAAAGCCTCCAAGAGGTAGACAAGTGACTTCCCAGAGCACGCCAGATACTCAAACATTTCAAGGGCTGATCTTTGCCCTGCAACAATTTTGGGCCCAACAGGGCTGCGCAATCATGCAACCGCTGGATATGGAAGTGGGAGCAGGTACGTTCCACCCAGCAACCTTTCTGCGTGCGATTGGTCCGGAGAATTGGAATGCCGCTTATGTTCAGCCAAGCCGTCGCCCAACCGATGGCCGTTATGGTGAAAACCCGAACCGCCTGCAGCACTATTATCAGTTTCAGGTGGTGATGAAGCCATCTCCTGACAATATTCAGGAGCTGTATCTGGATTCTCTGCGTACTCTCGGCATTGATCCGTTGGTTCACGATATTCGCTTTGTGGAAGATAACTGGGAATCCCCAACACTGGGCGCCTGGGGTCTTGGCTGGGAAGTGTGGATGAACGGGATGGAAGTCACCCAGTTCACCTATTTCCAGCAGGTGGGTGGTCTGGAGTGTTATCCGGTGACCGGCGAGATCACTTACGGTCTCGAACGTCTGGCCATGTATATCCAGAATGTAGACAACGTTTACGATCTTATCTGGACTCACGGCCCACAAGGCCCGGTAACTTACGGAGATGTGTTCCATCAGCAGGAAGTGGAGATGTCTACTTTCAACTTCGAGCATGCGAACACTGAGGATCTGTTCAAGCATTTTGATTTCTTTGAAAGCGAATCCAAAAAGCTGGTTGAGCTGAACCTGCCATTACCGGCTTACGAATACGTACTGAAGGCGTCGCATACTTTCAACCTGCTGGATGCCCGTCATGCCATCTCGGTAACGGAACGTCAGCGTTTTATCCTGCGTGTCAGAACTCTGGCCAGAGCAGTCGCCAAGGCTTATTTCGATAAACGACACGAACTTGGCTTCCCAATGGCGGATGAAGCGATTCGAAACGAAGTGCTAGCCTCTCTTGAAAAAGAAGCAAAGAAAGACAGCGCGCAGGAGGCTAAATAATGAGCACCGACATTCATAAAGAAGATTTTCTGGTCGAACTGGGAACCGAAGAGCTGCCACCTAAAGCGCTGAAAAACCTTTCAGATGCGTTTACCCAGGGCATTCTTTCCGGTCTGGATAAAGCTCAAATCACTTACAGTGAGGTTGAATCCTTTGCGGCACCGCGTCGTCTGGCACTGCTGATTAAAGGTCTGGACACCGCTCAACCGGATCAACAAATTGAAAAGAAAGGTCCCGCAGTTAAAGCGGCTTTTGATGCCGATGGCAACCCAAGTAAAGCGGCCTTAGGTTTTGCCCGTTCCAATGGCGTTACATTTGACGATCTTATTCAGGAAGACCGTCTGGTATTCCGTACGGTTCAGCAAGGCCAATCGACCAGCGAACTGCTGCCAGAGATTATTTCCCAGTCACTGAATAACCTGCCGATTCCAAAGCGCATGCGCTGGGGTGCTCGTCGTACGGAATTTGTGCGTCCGGTTCACTGGTTGCTGATGCTATTGGGTAACAAGATTGTTGATTGTGAAATTCTTGGTCTTAACGCTGGCGCTACCACTCGTGGCCACCGCTTCCATGCAAATCAGGAAATCACTATCACGAACCCTACGGATTATGCACAAACGCTGCATCAACAGGGCAAGGTGGTTGCCAGCTTTGCTGCCCGCCGTGACATGATCAATGAGCAGGTGCAAAAAGTGGCTGCTGACATTAATGGTCAGGCGGTGATTGATGACGATCTGCTGGATGAAGTGACGGCGCTGAATGAATGGCCAGTGGCGTTGTCTGGTCGTTTTGATGATGAGTTTCTTTCTGTACCATCCGAAGCGCTGATTTCTTCCATGAAAGGGCATCAGAAATACTTCCACGTTGTGGATGCTTCTGGAAACCTGCTTCCCTACTTTATTACTGTTGCAAACATTGAAAGCAACGAGCCAAAACATGTGGTGGAAGGTAACGAAAAAGTTATACGACCACGATTGTCTGATGCAAAGTTTTTCTACGACACTGATCGCAAACAAACACAAGACAATCGTCGTGAAAAATTAAAGTCGATTGTTTTCCAGGCACAACTGGGTTCCGTGTTCGCCAAAACTGAACGTATTGCCAATCTTGCTGCGTTTATTTCCAACGCCGAAGGTGGCGATGCCAAACTGGCAGAAAGAGCAGGCCAGCTTTGCAAATCGGATCTGGTGTCTGAGATGGTTCTGGAATTCCCAGAGCTTCAGGGCATTATGGGTCAGTACTATGCAGCGAATGACGGTGAAAGCCCGGAAGTCAGCAAAACCCTTGATGAGCAGTACATGCCTCGCTTTGCCGGCGATCAGCTGCCTTCCAGCCTTACCGGTTGCGCGGTTGCGATTGCTGATAAAGTTGACACCATCACCGGCATCTTTGGTATCGGACAACTTCCAACAGGCAGCAAAGACCCATTTGCACTGCGTCGGGCAAGCATTGGTGTGTTGCGAATTATTGTTGAGAAGAATCTCAACCTTGATTTGGAAGCGCTGGTAGAAAAAGCCATTGCCGGTTATCAGGAACAGAAAGTAGAACTGCCAGCCCTCGACAAACTAAACACGACAATCGTCAATTATATGCTTGAGCGTTTCGATGCGGCTTATCAGGAAGACGGTGTTGCTGTTGAAGTAATCAATGCGGTTAAAGCATTGCGCCCAACTCGCCCATTGGATTTCGATTTACGCATCAAAGCAGTCACTCGCTTTAACGCGATGGATGAAGCCGATGCTCTGGCTGCAGCCAATAAGCGAGTCTCCAATATTCTGGCCAAAGCGGGTGACATTGTTATTCCTGATAGCGTTAACACCGCACTTCTAAGCGAAGATGCCGAGAAAGCGCTGGCGGAAGCGGTAGAATCTTGCAAACAAGCAATTGCACCTGCACTTGCGAAAGGTCTCTACGCTGATGCCATGGAAAGCCTGGCTTCATTAAAAGAGCCGGTTGACCGTTTCTTTGATGACGTTCTGGTTAATGCTGAAGACGAAGCGGTTCGCATGAACCGTTATGCTTTGCTGAAGCAGCTGCGCAGCTTGTTCCTGCATGTTGCTGATATCAGTTTGTTACAGAAAAGCTGATTTTAACCTGATACAGTTCGGCAACAGCCGCACCTTTATATCAGGGTTCACTAATCCCAGAAACAAAGATTCGGTTTCTGGGATTTTTTGTATCTGGGATAAGAGAATGACAAAGCTGATAATTCTGGACAGGGATGGTGTGATCAACCAAGACTCGGATCATTATGTCCGGTCTGTACAAGAATGGATTCCAATTCCGGGAAGTATCGAGGCTATAGCCCGACTAACAAACGCCGGTTACCAAATTGCCGTTGCTACTAATCAGTCGGGTATCGCCCGAGGCTATTTCTCATTGCAAGTGCTGGAAGCCATGCATGAGAAAATGCTTACTCTGGTTAAAGCCCAGGGCGGACATATTGATGGAATCTATTTCTGCCCTCATGGGCCGGAGGATGACTGCCATTGCCGAAAACCGGATACGGGGTTAATTGAACAAGCACTTCAGAAATTTAACGGAACTCCTGAACACGTATGGGTTGTTGGTGATTCATTGAGGGATCTTCAGGCTGGCGCAAAATGCGGATGCAAAATCGCCTTAGTACTCACCGGTAAAGGATTGAAAACTCAGGCTAAACTTTCTGAGAGCCCTGAAGAATTACCGGTTACTATGGATGTGCCGGTATTTAATAATTTACAGCATTTTGTTGAAGCACTGGTTTCAGAGGGAATTTAATGTCAGCAGCCGCCAGCCAGAATCAATACTCTTTATTTTCAACCTGCCTTGCGGTGGTTAGAACGGCTATTTTTTATTCGTGTCTGGCGGTATGGACGATCTTTTGGTCCGTGCTGATGATCCTGCTGATTTCTTTTCTTCCTTTTCGCCAACGTCATCAGTTGTTTGTAAAACCGTGGGCGATTGTTGCCGTTTATCTCTGTCGGTTTATCTGTGGTATTTCATGGAAGGTGACCGGTAGAGAGAATATTCCTGCTGAACCTTGTGTGGTTATCAGTAACCACCAAAGTGCCTGGGAAGCTTTTTTCCTGCAAACATTGCTGACACCTCAAACGCAGGTTATCAAACAAGAAATCTTAAACATCCCCTTTTATGGCTGGGCCTTCCGTAAAATCAAACCCATTGCCATTGACCGAAAAGATGTTCGTCTTGCGCTTCAACAGGTTCGAGAACAGGGTAAAGCGGCTCTGGAACATCGGGTGTGGGTTTTGATTTTCCCTGAAGGTACGCGAACACTTCCCGGTGAACCTAGAAAGTTTTCCCGAGGCGGGGCTGGCTTAGCGAAAGCAGCGGAAACAGACATTCTGCCCATTGCACACAACTCTGGTAGCTTCTGGCCTAGTCGTGGTTTTTTGAAAAGACCTGGCACCATTCAGGTTGAGGTAGGCAACGTTATCAAGACGGAATCATTAAGTGTTGCAGAAGCAAACGATCAGGCTAGAAACACCATTGCTGAATCACTAAACCGTTTTTATGCCACTAAATAAAAAAGGCCGGTTACCCAGCCTTTTCATTATTCCATATATTTTTCAATAAGTTGAATCATTATATGAATGGCTTTTATATGTACTTCCTGAATCCGGTCAGCATAGCCAAAGTGCGGAACGCGGATTTCAACGTCAGCCGTTCCTGCCATTTTGCCGCCATCTTTACCAGACAGAAGAACCACTTTCATACCTTTGGCTCGGGCAGCTTCTACGGCTTTGATAATGTTTCCCGAATTTCCGCTGGTGCTAATTCCGAACAACACATCCCCTTCACTACCCACCGCTTCAACATAGCGTGAGAAGACGTAATCATAACCAAAGTCATTAGATACGCAGGAGATATGACTTGGGTCGGAAATCGCAATGGCAGGATAGCCAGGACGATTTTCTCTGTAGCGTCCGGTCAGCTCTTCTGCAAAGTGCATAGCGTCACAATGGGAACCACCATTACCGCAGGATATAACCTTACCGCCATCTTTAAAGCTATCTGACAGCAGTCGTGCAGCTTTATCAATGGCATCAAGGTTAGCTTCATCATCGAGAAACCGGTTAAGTACAACCGCCGCCTCTTCCAGCTCCTGCCGGATAATTGCTTTAAATTCTGAGGACATAAACAACACACCCTAAAGCAAATTCTAAAAAAATGCCGACTCACGCCGGCACTGAAATATTATTAAATGTCCAGGTTCGCTACATTCAGAGCATTACTCTCGATAAACTCACGGCGTGGTTCAACGTGATCGCCCATCAATGTGTTGAAGATCTGATCTGCAGAGATGGCATCATCAATGGTGACCTTCAGCATACGACGAACGTCAGGATCCATTGTGGTTTCCCAGAGCTGATCCGGGTTCATCTCACCCAAACCCTTATAACGCTGAATGTAGTGGCGTTTGGTCGATTCTGTCATCAACCACTGCAACGCTTCTTCAAACGAAGTTACTTCCTTCTTGCGCTCACCTTTCTGGATATAGGCACCTTCTTCAATCAGGCCTTGAAGCTTCTGGCCGAGAGAGGATATTTTTCCGTAATTGGTAGAAACAAAGAAGTCTGAACTCAGGCGATAGTCTGTATCAACACCATGGGAAACAATCGTTACCTTTGGCAGCCACGCATTATGCTCTTTATCTTCTTCAACGGTGCATTCTGTTACGCTGCCTGCGAGCTTCAGATTCTCAATGCGAGTGCTTAGTTGGCTAACCCACTCTTCCATTACGCTCTTACCTGAAAGACTTTCCGGATTCAGCGCCGGCATGTAAATCATTTCTTTCAGAATGTGCGATGGATAAACTCGAGCTAGTCGGTCAGCGAGAGAGTGAACATCACGGAACTCTTTTACCAGTTCTTCCAGTGCATGGTCGGCAATACCCGGTGCATTTTCATTAACGTGCAGGCTGGCGTTTTCCAGCGCAGACTGAGTCAGGTAGCCATCCAGAGCTGCTTCGTCTTTCAGGTATTGTTCCTGTTTACCCCGCTTAACTTTGTACAACGGCGGTTGTGCAATGTAGATATAACCACGTTCGATGAGCTCAGGCATCTGACGGAAGAAAAACGTCAGTAGCAGTGTACGGATGTGGGATCCGTCCACGTCCGCATCGGTCATGATGATGATGTTGTGGTAACGCAGTTTCTCGATATTGAATTCGGTGCGACCAATGCCACAACCCAATGCTGTGATTAGAGTGCCGACTTCTTGAGAAGAAAGCATCTTGTCGAAGCGGGCTTTTTCTACGTTAAGGATCTTACCTTTCAGAGGTAGAATAGCCTGAGTCTTACGGTTACGTCCCTGCTTGGCGGAACCGCCCGCAGAGTCACCCTCCACTATGTACAGTTCAGAAAGCGCAGGGTCTTTCTCCTGGCAGTCAGCCAGTTTCCCTGGCAAACCTGCGATATCCAGTGCGCCTTTGCGACGGGTCATTTCACGGGCTTTACGGGCGGCTTCACGAGCTCTGGCTGCATCCAGCATCTTGCCGACAACGGCTTTGGCTTCCTGAGGGTATTCCATCAGGTAGTCGTTGAGGTACTTACCCATTTCCTGCTCTACGGCGGTTTTCACCTCGGAGGAAACCAGCTTGTCTTTGGTCTGGGATGAGAACTTTGGGTCAGGGACTTTAACCGAAATGATCGCGGTCAAACCTTCACGGGCATCGTCTCCGGAAGTCGCTACTTTGGAGTTCTTCTGGAAACCTTCTCTTTCGATGTAGTTGTTCAGGCTTCGAGTCAACGCTGCACGGAAGCCGGCCAGATGGGTTCCGCCGTCCCTCTGGGGAATGTTGTTCGTGAAGCAGAAAACACCTTCCTGGAAGCTGTCATTCCACTGCATCGCCACTTCAACACCAATGCCATCTTCCCGGGTCATATTGAAATGGAAGACTTTATTGATGGTGGATTTGTTAACGTTCAGGTACTCAACAAATGCCTGAAGGCCGCCTTCGTATCTGAAGTCATCAACCTTGCCGGTGCGTTCATCCGTCAGCTGGATATAGACACCGGAGTTTAGAAAGGAGAGTTCACGAAGACGCTTGGCCAGAATCTCGTAGACGAACTGGATGTTCGAGAACGTGTCCGGTGATGGGATAAAGTGCAGTTCAGTACCGGTCACATCCGTTTCACCGATGACTTTCAGCGGTTCATTCGGCACGCCCTGACTGTAGATCTGTTGATGAACTTTGCCGTGGCGACGGATAGTCAGCTTCAACTGGCTGGAAAGCGCGTTTACAACAGAGACACCTACACCGTGCAGACCACCGGACACCTTGTAAGTGTTGTCATCGAACTTACCACCGGCATGAAGGACCGTCATAATCACTTCTGCTGCGGATACGCCCTCTTCTTCGTGGATATCTACCGGAATACCACGGCCATTATCTTTTACCGTGATGGATTCATCCGGGTGGATAATCACAGAAATCTTATCGCAATGCCCTGCCAGCGCTTCGTCGATGGAATTATCCACCACCTCAAACACCATGTGATGCAGGCCGGTGCCATCGTCCGTGTCACCAATGTACATTCCCGGGCGCTTGCGCACAGCATCCAGGCCCTTAAGAACCTTAATGTTGGACGCGTCGTAAACTTGTTCACTCATGCACTATCTCCAAAGACTCTGCCCGGCGAATACTTTGCTGACCAGGGTTATCATCCAATTCCACCTGTCCGTGTTTCACGTGAAACAATTTCACCTCGGTTTCAGGTAACCAGCAATTTTCCAACGCCTCCTTCTCAACACTAGTGATGAAGGTTTGGCATTTCATTTTCTGAAACAACCGACACAGCTTTTGCCGGTTGATGGTATCCAGCTCTGATGGCAGATCATCCACAAGAAAAACGCACTGCTTTCCCTGTATCTCTTTGTAGAGAAATCCCTGTGCCAGTTTAAGAGCACACACCACCAGTTTCAGCTGACCTCGGGAAAGTACATCGACAGCACTACCCCGGCCAATTCTTACTCTCAGATCCGCCCGTTGCGGTCCGGCGTGGGTATAGCCTGACTGAATATCTCGAGTCAGCCCACTTTCTAATACTTCTTTTAAATCCCGATCTTTATCCCACCCACGATAATATTGAATAGTCAGATCATCCATATCCGATAATTCCGACAGTACTTCTTTAAAGACCGGTATCAGCTTCTGGATATAATCGCTTCGCAGTTGATCGATGGCTTTAGCCGCTTTTTCGAACTCAATATTCCACGAAGACAATTCGGAACCGTTTATTCTACCATGTCGGAGCAAACTGTTCCGCTGTTTAAGCGCTTTCTGCATGCGTTTCCAAATGGGGAAGAAATCCTGATGTTTCACGTGAAACACTCCCCAATCGATAAAATGTCTTCTTAGCTTGGGTGAACCTTCCAACAGTCGAAACGTATCCGGATTGATCACCTGCAACGGAAGCAACCTTGCCAACTCGGATGTGGATTTCAGGTTCTCACCGGAAACCCGAATCTGCAAAGATTCGTCCATAAGGTTTCGAGAGACTCCGATGGGAATAGTTCCTGAACTCATACCTAATCTGCCAAATACTGTGCAGATATCAGATTCCCGATTAATTACAGGTTTGATGCGGGATGTTCGAAACGAGCGAGCAACGCCCAATAAATGAATAGCCTCAAGCACACTGGTTTTACCACTGCCATTGAATCCATAGAGCACATTTATAGAAGAGGATGGTTGAAGGCTGGCAGAAATAAGATTTCTGATTTGAGTAATTTTAAGCTGCTGAATCATATTTAGTTTATATCCGGGCCGGACAGGTGGCCGGATCAGGATGGAGCAAGTGAAAAGACTGAAAGCTCAGCCTTTTCACAAACTACTTTACAGCCGCATGGGCATCACAACGTAGGTAGAATCCCCAGATTCAGATTCTTCCAGCAACGCACTGCTGTTTGGATCGGATAAGGTCATCTTAATAGTGTCGCCGGAAAGTACCGACAGTACATCCAGCAAATAGCTGACGTTGAAACCCATTTCCATAGTTTCGCCGTGATAAGCCAGGCTCATCTCTTCTTCCGCTTCTTCCTGCTCTGGGTTATTAGCCATAACCTTGAGCTGACCATCGGAAAGTATCAGGCGAATACCACGATACTTTTCATTGGAAAGTATGGAAGCACGCTGAAATGCATGACGTAATTCCTGACGATCCCCGATGATAACCTTGTTACCACCTTTCGGAATGACTCGATCATAATCAGGGAATTTACCGTCCACCAGTTTGGAGGTGAACATAAACTCGCCGGTTTTTGCACGAATATGATTTGCGCCCAGGGTGATATGAACACTCTCGTCACCTTCCGTAAGCAGGCGCGCCATTTCCATAATACCTTTACGCGGAACAATAACCTGATGCTTTTCCTGCTGATTGATGTCTGCATCCACACTGCACATGGCAAGGCGGTGACCATCAGTTGCTACAGCTCGCAGTGAGTTCTGACTCACTTCAACCAGCATGCCGTTCAGATAATAACGAACATCCTGCTGAGCCATGGCAAACGCCGTGCGATCAATAAGACGACGCAAACGGGACTGGCCAATAGTGAAGGAGATCGAACCGGCTTCTTCATCAATACTTGGGAAGTCATTGGCTGGCAGCGTGGACAATGTGAACCGTGAGCGCCCAGCTTTCAGTTTGACCCGCTGGTCTTCCTGCTTAAATTCGATCAGTGTGTTGTCTGGCAAAGATTTACAGATATCCATCAGCTTGCGTGCCGGGATGGTAATCTCTCCACCTTCTGCCACATCATCCAGTGTTACACGACCAACCAGTTCCACTTCCAGGTCGGTACCGGTTAACGACAGTTGATCTCCATCAACCACCATCAGCACGTTGGATAACACTGGCAAGGTTTGTCTGCGCTCAACCACACCGGCAACCAGCTGAAGTGGTTTAAGCAATGCTTCCCGATTAATGGTAAATTTCATCGCTTTCCTTTCTCTTGGCTAACTGGGAAGGGCGATCAACATCACGCCCTAAAACTCTATTAAAAACAATTAATTAACTGGTAAGGGAACGCAGCAGATTTTTGTAATCACTTTTGATCTCATTATCTGCTTCCACCAGTTCCTTCACTTTACGGCAGGCATGGAGCACTGTCGTATGATCACGGCCACCGTAGGCGTCACCAATCTCAGGCAAACTGTGACTGGTTAATTCTTTCGAAAGCGCCATGGCGATCTGACGAGGTCTGGCCACGGAACGACTGCGCCGTTTGGACAGAATATCCGTCACCTTGATCTTGAAATACTCAGCCACCGTTCTCTGGATATTATCTATACTGACTTGTTTATCCTGCAATGCCAACAGGTCTTTCAGAGACTCGCGAATCAGGTCAATATCAATGCGCCGCCCCATAAAGTGAGCACTGGCAATGACCCGTTTCAAAGCCCCTTCCAGCTCACGAACATTGGACCGAATGCGCTGAGCAATAAAGAAAGCCGCCTCATGGGGAAGCTCTACTTTATGCTGCTCTGCCTTCTTCATCAAAATAGCAACACGGGTTTCTAATTCCGGCGGTTCAACCGCAACGGTTAAGCCCCAACCAAACCGGGATTTCAACCGTTCTTCAACGCCGTTAATTTCTTTCGGGTAACGATCGCAGGTCAGAATCATCTGCTGACCACCTTCAAGCAGCGCATTAAAGGTATGGAAGAACTCTTCCTGGGAACGTTCTTTGCCCGCAAAGAATTGGATATCATCAATCAACAATGCATCAACAGAACGATAGTACTTCTTAAAGTCATTGATAGCGTTCAGCTGTAGCGCTTTGACCATATCCGCTACAAACCGTTCGGAGTGAAGATAAACAACTCTGGCATTACGATTTTGTTTAACCAGAGAGTTACCCACCGCATGCATCAAGTGAGTCTTACCAAGACCAACGCCACCGTATAAAAAGAGTGGGTTGTAGGAAGAGCCCGGATTTTCAGACACCTGCTTTGCTGCCGCCAACGCCAACTGGTTCGACTTACCTTCAACAAAAGTATCGAAGGTAAAACCTGTGTTCAGGGAACTGTGGTGTTTGATGGAGCCTTCCACAACCACTTGTCTTGGTGGTGGGGCAGCCGGTTCCTCATGGTCAACACTGCTCTCTTTTAAAGGGTTAACCTTTATCTGAGCAGGCTCTTTCTCAATCTCGGCAACAAGATCGGGTTTAGGCGTTTCATCTTTCGCTACCGGTAAAGACGAGACCAGCTCATGAGTCACCACAGACTGCTCTATAGCAGCTTGTTTTAAAGGGTTCTCTATGGGTCTATCGGAAACTGAAATCATTGCTGGCTCCGACTCCCTGACGCGAGTTGTGCGCTTGGTCAAAGAAGCCGGACGACGGTTGGAAACCGCCAGAGCGACCGCAGGGGATTCGCCATCTGATAACTCATCCAGAATTTCTTCAATTCGTGGCAGAAATTTCTCTTTAACCCAGTCTGCAACAAAACGATTGGGTGCCAGCAGGCAGAGGTCGTAATCGTCCCCCATCACTTTCAAAGGCCGAATCCAGGTATTGAACTGCTGGGAAGACAGCTCATCCTGCAACATGTTAATGCATTTCTGCCATAGCTCGAGAGGCACAGGCGATCTCCTACTTTCCTGATACAGATCAAGATCTGATACGGGTATCACTGAAGCCGGTCAGACAGCCTGCTGAAGACCTTCAGGTTCGTTAAGGATAAGGGTAAATAGATAAAAAGAAATTGTATCCTTTTTGGATAAAGTTATCCACACAGAGATTGGAAGCTGAACTTAACAAGAAAAATGCAATTTATTATATATATCAATAACTTGAATAAACCTAAGCAGGTTTTACCAGATATATATGTTATCAACTAAAAGCTGTGGAAAGCCCCGTTAATGAGTACCCTTGAACCTTATGTTCTTCCTGTGGGTAACATGACCATGATTTCCTCTGTGGATAAACAGCCTTCTTATCCACAAGACACTAAGATGAAAGCAACAGAATACAGAGAGGCTTTAGACAACTACATGCACACGATCAATCCCTTATAAAACCTGGGCAAAAGCCACTTATCCACACAAAAGTGCCACCCTAATAATTACATCTATTTCTAATACACATCACATAAGAGATAAATCTCTTATCTATATATAAGTAAGAAAACATTTCACCTGAATAAATTCCACTTCTATATAGGCAACGCAAAAGACATAGTGTAAACAACAGTGTTACTACGGTGCTTCTTGACAAATGCAAATTGACGCCCCCTCTTCAATTACTTAGAATGCCCGTCTTTTGTAAGTCCATAAAGACGAGATAACCCGATGAAAAGAACTTTCCAGCCAAGCAACCTGAAGCGTAAACGTACTCATGGCTTCCGTGCGCGTATGGCTACCAAGAGCGGCCGTGCACTTATCAATCGCCGTCGTGCTAAAGGACGTAAGCGTCTGTCTGCGTGATTGACGCCTGCGGCTCTGTAAAGAGCGTCAGCATGAGTCAATCGTTTAGCCGTGATAAACGGCTATGTAGCTCGGCTGATTTCAAACAGGTATTTGATACAACGGATATTAAGGTATCCAGCCAACAACTATTGATACTGGCAAAAGCCAATGTGCTGGGTCAGGCAAGACTGGGGTTGGTGGTTGCCAAGAAAAATATTCGTACCGCTGTTGGCCGAAACCGGGCCAAGCGCCATATCCGGGAAACCTTTCGTCTCAAACAGGATGAAATAGGTGACCTGGATATTGTCGTTTTAGTCCGCCGGGGTTTTCACGAACTGACGGACAGCGAGCAAAACCAACTGCTCAACAAGCAGTGGCAGCGACTAAAGCGCAAACGGAGTGAGAGGCAGCAGCAAGCCTGACGTTCACCTCCGTTGGTATCCGACCTGTCTGGACGACAGGCCAGAGCACCGCAACAGGGTATTCGTGGTTTTAACGCATGTTTTAACTAATGAACACATCCTGTTTGGCTCAACCAGGTCTGAAAGACGTGCATCAACAGACAATACGGATTCATCGTGATTCTTTGTTTGTGGGTAAGCCGCCTCAGGGCAGTGAATTAAAGCAAGCTTTCTTAGGGTGTTTCTTAGAAAATTTCTCAAGAAGTGTCTCAGAAAGTATTGATCGAATAAGGCATCTGTATGGTCAGATTGGCAAGCATCCCAAGGGAGCTATTGGTGGGCTTAATTAAAGTCTATCGTTATGCCATCAGCCCACTGCTGCCCAGTCGATGCCGCTTTTACCCCTCATGTTCCGCCTATGGCCTGGAAGCCCTAAATAGTCATGGTTTTCTGACTGGCAGCAAGCTGACCTTGCTCCGGCTACTGAGGTGTCATCCCTGGCATCCAGGAGGATTTGACCCGGTACCGGAGAAAGATTCTGGTGAACATCGGAATCACTCAGACAATCATATTCACTCATCTGAATGTGTGGCCCGGAACTCATGGATTTCCAAAGAACACTCCTGATTGGTGCCATTGCTGTCGTCGGTGTTTTAACACTGCAGCAGTGGAACGCAGATTACCCCGGTACGTCGAAATCGACCGCCGTGACCCAATCCGTTTCCAGCACGCTTGCTGGCTCCGATATGCCGTCACTGTCCAGTGACAATGCAATTCCTTCTACTGATACTACGGGTGCTTCCAAGCCTTCTACTGATCTGATCAGTGTGAAGACCGACACCATTGACGCCCTGATCGATCCGGCCGGTGGCGATATTATCAGTTTGACTCTGCCTAAATACCCAGCCTGGTTACCAGAAGATGGTGAAACATCGGTACCGTTCCAGTTATTGGTAAACAGCCCTGACTGTCTGGGTGAGCAAACCTGTGTATTCACTGCCCAGAGTGCGCTGGCAAAATCCGATGGACCCAACGCTGATAATCAGCGCGGAATCTATCAGGTTAAGCAATCCAGCTACACCATGGAAAATGGTCAGGATGCTCTGACGGTTGATCTCTACAAAAATACTGACGGCGTTAACATCACCAAAAGCTTCACCTTCTACCGTGATCGCTACGATGTGTCTGTGGATTATAAGATCACCAACAACAGCAACAAGGTGTGGAAAGATCAGTTTTACGCTCAGCTAAAGCGCGATAACTCTGAAGATCCAAGTCAGTTGAACTCCAAAGCGCCAATGAACACCTTCCTGGGCGCTGCGGTGCATTCCAGTGAAGAGCCTTACAAGAAGCTGGCATTTGACGATTCCGCGGATAAACCGTTTAACGAAACCGTGAAAGGTGGTTATGCGGCCATGCTGCAGCACTACTTTGTCAGTGCGTGGATTCCAGACCAGGATGCAGACCATAAGTACTACGCTAAGCAAAACAAAGAAGGTTATAACTTTGTTGGTTTCTTTGATAACGCCCTCACAGCACAACCTGGTGAGACGGTAGAAACCGGTGCGACGTTGTATGTTGGTCCAAAGAATCAGGACATCCTGAAAACCCATGCGAATGGTCTTGAACTGACTGTCGACTACGGCATGCTCTGGTTCCTGGCTCAGCCGTTATTTGCCATTCTGAAATGGATTCATTCCATTGTGGGTAACTGGGGTTGGTCCATCATTTTGCTGACGGTGCTGGTGAAAGGCATTTTCTATCCATTGAACGCAACCAGTTTCCGTTCCATGGCGAAAATGCGAAAGCTTGGACCCAAGCTGGCAGAACTGAAAGAACAGTTTGGTGACGATCGTCAGAAGATGTCGCAGGCGATGATGGAGCTGTACAAGAAGGAGAAGGTCAACCCAATGGGGGGCTGTTTGCCAATCCTTGTTCAGATGCCGGTATTCATTGCGCTGTACTGGACGCTGCTGGAATCTGTGGAACTGCGTCAGGCGCCTTGGCTTGGTTGGATTCACGATCTGTCCCAGATGGATCCGTACTTCATCCTGCCGCTGATCATGGGTGCATCCATGTTCATCCAGCAGATGCTGAACCCGACACCTCCAGACCCTGTTCAGGCAAAAGTGATGAAGATGATGCCTGTCATCTTTACCTTCTTCTTCCTGTTCTTCCCTGCAGGTCTGGTACTGTACTGGGTGACGAACAACACGTTGTCGATTATTCAGCAGTACTTCATTACCAAGAAGATCGAAAGAGAGGGTTAACCTCTTTTTTAGAGCAAGGCAGCGCAAGGCTGCTTTGCTTTCTTCACCTCTTCTCTTCTGATATTCCCCTTTCTAATTAATCCATCTACTGTCGTCTTTTTCGGCGTTTCTACAGTTACCTTCTCCTATACCGATAACCAGAGAGTAATTCGGAATTTCCATTGATGGGCTAACCAGAAAAAGACCAGAATCATGCTCAAAAAATTGATAGGAACTGCTATTGCCAGCAGTGTTGCAGGAAGCTTAATGGCCAGTCCAAAGCTGGGAAATATTGTCTTGAACCATGCACAAGACAACCATTTCAACGGTGTGATAGCGATTGATGCTCTACCGGATGAGCTGAAAAATAAAAAGCTGAAGGCCAAGCTTGGGTCAATCACTGACTTCTATCGTCACGATGTCGGGTATAGTAATCAGCTGTCCAGCCTTCGTTTCAATGTGCTCAAGGATGCGGGCGGTAAACACATTATTCGTGTCAAATCGATGCGCCCTATTGTGTCTGGTACTCTGCCTCTGGTTGTAAAGCTCTATGCCGGCCGGCAAAAAATATACGGTGTCTATGATCTGGAAATGCGCCCGGGCTATAAGGGGTTTGCAAAAAACCAAATTGAGAGCTCACTGTTAAGAGTGGCTTCAAGCTCAGCACCGATAATGCAATCCAAGCAGGATTTTTCATACCGTGATGGTGACTCAAAAGCGACCAACTTTTCGATTACAGGTAAACAGTTAAGTCAGAATACTCATTACAAAAAACCTTCAGCAGCATCTATTAAAAAGGTTGCTAGAAGTAATTATGATGTGCAAAAGCCAGTTATCGCTACATCAATACCCAGACCGGTAAAATCGACTGCGAAACATATAGATAGTTCTCTATCCAGTAATAATACGGTGTTGTCAGGCACCAGTATCAGCAAAATTGCCATGGAACTGTTACCTCGTTATCCAGAGCATAAAAACTGGCAGTCATTGATGAATCACTTGGTGTCGCTGAACCCAACTGCATTCATCGATGGAGATAAAAACCGGTTGCGTGAAAGTGCTGTTTTGGTACTGCAGGAAGTGCAAGACGATAGAAGTACGCCTAAAAAATTGGTCGTAAGAGGTGGAGGAAGTTCAGAGGCTAAGCCCAGAGTTAATAAGCAATCCATTGCTCGTGTATCGTCCATAAGTGCATTAAATGCTCTTGATGAGCCTATTAAGCCTGAAGGAATGAGAGCGTTCTCTGATGGCAGAGCAACGGTTCAATCCACTGCAAGTGTTAAAAAACCGGTCGTCTTTAATAAGTCTCGTATTGATGGCAGCTCAATGGATTACCGGGTTGCGAAAAGTGAAACTCTTAGTGAGATTGCATTTAAGCTATCGTCACAATATTCAGAGTATGGTCATTGGAAAAATCTGATGGCACACCTTGTGGCACTGAATCCAGGTGCGTTTATTAATGATGATATCAATCGGTTAAAAGCAGACATCCAACTTCGGCTTCCATCAAAAGAGCAGCGACAAAAAGCTCTGGCAATGTCGCAGCATGTGTTGGGCATATCATCAGATAATCATTACAAAGTTCGTCCGGGTGATTCATTAAGTGCAATTGCCATTAAATTGGCCAGAAAAAATGGCGGTTCTGCCGTTGAAATAATGAGGGGGATAGTAAAACTAAATCCAAATGCATTCGCAGGTAAAGATATCAATAGGCTTATGGCGGGTAAGGTGCTAACACTGCCAGTTAATAAAAAACGAATGGCTCAAGTAAGGACCGAGTCATTACCAGAGCAGCTGGGCATAACAAAGAACCGTTTACCTACCCACGTGCCTGTGGTACAAACGCGAGTTAAATCGCACGCCATCAAAACACAGAATACACATCATCAGGTTAATTACGGTGAGAGTATTGGCACCATTGCCATGAGATTGGCTAAAGAACATCCGGAGCTTGGTAACTGGAAGTCGTTAGTAAATCAGTTAGTAGCCATGAATCCGAAGGCGTTTATTAATGGTGATCCAAGTCAATTATTGACAGGCGCTGAACTTGCTTTACCGACCATAGAAATCGAAGCTGAGGTAATGGAGCTACCCGGATATACGAAAAAAACACCTGAGCCATTGAATATAGAAGCGAACCGAGAAGTTAAAAAAATACTCTCAGCTCCCGTCGCTAAAAATACCAGTCGTCATGGAACTTATCGGGTTACCGATGGCGATAACCTAAGCTTGATCACTTACAAGCTTTTGGACAAATATCCGCATATCAGCAGTTTGCGAGTTATGGCTGATGAATTAATTCGTATGAACCCAAGCGTACTATCAGAGCGTAATCAGCGATCTATTCCAGCTGGTACACTGCTGCTTCTTCCTGACCCTAGTGAAAAAGTGCACGACATGGATAAGGTTATGCATCAACTGGAAATCAATACTGATGCTCGAGCGGCGCCACACACCAAATATGATAAGATCAGTAAACCCTTGGAGCGCGGAGCCGTTAGCGAAAAAGATCTGGTCAAAGAAGTGTTCTATGTGGTTCCCAAGGATTACACTATCAGCATGGTAGCAATACAACTGCATAAGGACTACCCAGAGTATGAGAGCTGGGCGGAATTAATGAATGATCTCTATGATTTAAATCCGGAGGCATTTGTTGATAATGACATTAATCAGCTAAGAAGCAATGCCGAATTGAAGTTACCAATCGGTGCGGTTTCTGTGTACTAGATCGCCAATCCTTCATAGACTATGCCATCAACTACGCAGTAACTGATGGCTTGATATGTCTGATCTCAGCAATTTACACCAGGATACAATTGTTGCCCAGGCCACTGCGCCAGGGCGCGGTGGTGTTGGCATTATTAGGGTATCCGGACCGGATGCTTTGCGCGTTGCCAGAGAAGTGCTGAAACTGGAACCAAAACCCCGGTTTGCTCACTATTGTCCATTTCATGATGAAGATGATGTGATTCTGGATGAAGGCATTGCCCTTTACTTTCCAAACCCGAACTCCTTTACCGGCGAAGATGTGCTTGAACTTCAAGGGCATGGCGGCCCGGTCATTCTCGATATGCTTCAAAAGCGGATCATGTCTCTGGGGATTCGACAGGCCCATCCCGGTGAATTCTCAGAAAGAGCATTCCTGAATGATAAGCTTGATCTTGCTCAGGCAGAAGCCATTGCTGATCTGATCGAGAGCACGTCTGAGCAAGCTGCCCGTTCGGCGTTGCGCTCTTTGCAGGGTGTGTTTTCAAATCGTGTTAATGGGCTGGTTGAATCGTTGATAGAGTTGAGAATCTATGTCGAAGCAGCCATCGATTTTCCGGAAGAAGAAATTGATTTCCTCAACGATGGTAAAGTCACCGGTGAGTTGCAAAGCATTACTCAGCAGCTTCAGGATGTGATTCGGGAAGCGAGTCAGGGCGCCATTCTGCGTGACGGAATGACAGTCGTTATTGCAGGTCGGCCAAACGCCGGAAAATCCAGTTTGATGAACGTGCTCGCCGGTCGGGAAACAGCAATCGTTACCGACATTGCCGGAACCACCCGGGATGTTTTGAAAGAGCAAATTCATATCGATGGCATGCCACTGCATGTGATTGATACCGCCGGGCTCCGTGAAACCGATGATCTGGTGGAACAGATTGGAGTGGAGCGTGCATTCAAAGCCATAGAAGAAGCGGATCGTGTATTACTGATGGTGGATGGTTCTTCAACCAGTGCAACAGATGCTCACGACATCTGGCCGGAATTTGCAGATCGCCTGCCTATTCAGGAAAAACTCACCGTTATCCGCAATAAAATTGATCTCACCGGAGAGCAGCCCGGATTTGCAAAAGAAAACGGTGTTCCTGTGTTGAGAATCTGTGCAAATAATCATCAGGGAGTTGATGCTCTGCGCGAGCACCTGAAAGCCTGCATGGGGTTTGAAGGCGCAATGGAAAGTAATTTCTCCGCGCGCCGCCGTCATCTGGAAGCACTGCGTCAGGCGGGCGAGTACATTGAAAATGGTCGACAGCAGCTGGAGCATATGGGTGCCGGCGAATTATTGGCTGAGGATCTGCGACTTGCACAAAAAGTGCTGGGTGAAATCACCGGTACTTTTACCAGCGATGATTTGCTAGGCAGAATTTTCTCGTCTTTCTGTATTGGGAAGTGACGTTCAACAAAGCTGTTAAAATACAGGTGTCGACTGTTTAGTCTTTTTTCTGCTCATCACTACGATTGTCATAGGAGCTCCTTCATGAACGAATACGTATCGAAGTGGTTGTCACGGGACCCTGATCCAGCCACCCGTAAAGAGCTTCAAACGCTGATAGATTCGAATAATGAAAAGGAGCTAACCAGTCGATTTACCGGGCGACTTGAGTTTGGCACAGCAGGCCTGCGAGGCGTTGTTGGCGCAGGCTCAAACCGGATGAATCGTTTGGTTATTCAGGAGACCGCTACGGGCTTAGGGCGTTACTTGCTTGATCAAATAGAGAGTACATCTACAAAAGGTGTGATTATCGGTTATGACGGTCGTCCGGATTCACGACAGTTTGCCCATGATACCGCTGGCGTACTCACCGCTTTGGGTATTAAGGTTTATCTCACGGAAAAAGTAGCCGCAACGCCATTGGTGGCTTTTGGTATTAACCATCTGCAAACGGCAGCCGGTGTTGTCGTCACCGCCAGTCATAACCCACCTCAATACAATGGTTTTAAGGTTTATTGGAGTAACGGTGCTCAGATTATTCCGCCTCATGATTCAGGCATAGCCAAGGAAATAGATATGGCCGCTGAAGCAGAGCTTAACTTGAAAGATCTGAATCAAGCGGAACAAGAAGGCCTGCTGGTGTGGCTTGGAAAGGATTATTACGAAACGTATCGCAAAATTATTGGACAAAGCCCGCTACTGAACAATCACACTAAGCCCGATGACATTGCCCTTGCCTATACCGCTATGCATGGCGTAGGTGCAGAGATGGCTGAAGATCTATTGTGTGACAATGGGTTTAATCAAGTATTTAGTGTAGCGGCTCAGAGAGAGCCTGACGGCACATTCCCAACCGTTAATTTTCCTAACCCGGAAGAACCTGGTGCAATGGATATGGTGATGGCAGAAGCCAAAGCCCATAACGCTGTGCTGGCCTGTGCCAATGATCCGGACGCTGATCGTTTTGCGGTGGCCGTTCGCAAACCGGATAACAGTTATCAAATGCTAACCGGTGATCAGGTAGGTGCTCTGTTTGGCGATTATCTGCTGCGATTGGCTGGAGCTGAAAATAAGCTGGTTGGTTGTACCATTGTTTCTTCCAGCTTATTGGGAAAAATTGCCAGCAGCATGGGCGCTGAATGCTTCCAGACATTGACGGGCTTTAAATGGCTGACGAATGTGGCAATGTCGATGGAAACCAGTGAACGACAGTTTCTGTTTGCCTATGAAGAAGCCCTTGGCTACACCATTGGCAGTCAGGTGTGGGATAAAGACGGTCTTTCTGCCCTTGTTGCTTTTGCGCAGCTAACCGCTGAGTTAAACAGCCAGGGGAAAACCGTCTGGGATCAATTGGAAACCCTATACAGAAAACACGGTCTGCACCTGAACGCTCAGCGCAGTATTGCTCTTGATCCAGCCGCGCCACCGATTGGTGACACATTACGATCTGCACAGCCCGAAATGATTGCCGGGCAAAAGGTGATGATTATTGAGGATTTCAAATCCTCCAGAAGAAAGCACGCCGATGGTCGTGAAGAAGTGATTCAGTTACCCGTGAGTGATGTGCTGATTTATCACCTTGAGTCCGGTAACCGAGTGGTGGTCAGGCCATCCGGTACCGAGCCCAAATTAAAATGTTATTACGAAGTGGTTGAACCCTTTGACGCGGACGATGCTATGGAACAGGTTCAGCAACGGGCGGATGCGCACATGCATCATTTGATTGAAGCCCATCAGGCGTCGCTGGTGTAGTGGTTGTGAGCGCCTGACCATCCGCATCAAACAACACCAGCTCGTGAGGAATAATATTCACATGAGCTGGCGCGCCTTCACTGAACACCATGGAACCTTCAGCACCCAGTGATGAATGTTCTGCCACCAGCTGATACTTTCCCTGACAGCAATCCACCTGAATTTCACTGCGGATGGTTTTCCCCATGAATTGCTGACGGGAGACGGTTGCCTGTGGATAACTATTGTCTGTGTTGTGCACAGGTTTAATTTCAACCATCTGCGGCCTGACAAATAACTCAAGGCTGGCTGGAGAATTCGTTGATAGTGGTCGTGTAGATTTCAAAAGACCAATGGGTGTTTCGACGTGATACTCATCTTTTATCGACACAGGTAGTACATTACCCGCGCCCATAAAGTCGGCAATAAAGCGGTTATCCGGATGATGGTAAACGTCGGATGCCGTTCCATACTGCATAATTCTGCCCTGCCCCATCACCGCGACTTTATCTGCAAAGGCAAAACCCTCTTCTCGACTGTGGGTAACAAATAAGCCAGCGACCTTCTGCTGTTTTAATATGTCTCGAATTTCACGAATCAGGTGTTGGCGAACCTGACTGTCGATATTAGAAAAAGGTTCATCCAATAACAGAATGGAGGGTTTGTTGGCCAGCGCCCGGGCAATAGCCACACGCTGTTGCTGACCACCGGACAACTCGTGAGGATATCGTTTTTCAAGATTGAACAGATTAACCAGTTCAAGCATTTCCCGAACGCGGTGTTTTATCGTTGTCGAATCCGATTTGTTGAGGCCAAAAGCAATGTTTTCAAAAACAGTCAGATGAGGAAACAGGGCATAATCCTGAAAAATCATGCCAATACCCCGCTGTTCAGGAGGCGTCACTTTTCGGGCTGAACTGACTTCATGACCATGAATATTTATGGTGCCCGCAACAGGTTGAATGATGCCGGCAATGGCTTTCAATAAAGTGGATTTACCGCAGCCGCTTCTGCCCAACAAGCAAACAATTTCACCGTCTTCAATGGCTAAGTTCAAATCTGACAATACCAGATCGCTGCGGCTTAATGCGTCTTTTGGCTTCTTGCGCTGACTATTATAGGAGCAGGCAAGGTCAGTGATTTCTAAAGCGTTCAAATTCATGACTGCTCTTGCCTTTCCAGTGATCGATTGAGCATTATCAGGGGCACTAATCCTACCAGAACCAGTACCAATGCGGCAGGTGCCGCATACTCAAGTTGTTCATCTGATACGTATTGGAATACCCACGTAGCCAGTGTTTCAAAATTAAAAGGACGCAACAAAAGGGTTGCCGGCAGCTCTTTCATACTCTCGATAAAGACCAGCAACAAACCCGCCAGCAAGCCTTTTCTAATCAGTGGAATATGAATGCGCTTAACCATGCCCTGTGGATGGCAGCCAAGAGTTCGGCTGGCCATATCCAAAGAAGGAGACACTCGGCCAAGGCTGGATTCCACGCTACCGACAGCAACAGCGGAAAAGCGAACCACATAGGCAAAAACAAGAGTGAGCGCCGAGCCGCTGAAGATTAACCCAACCGGTGATTGCCCCCACTGAATCAGTAATTCATTAATCCAATTATCTGTCAGCGCCAGAGGAATCAGTACACCAATAGCCAGCACATTGCCCGGTAATGCATAACCTGTGGATACAAGACGCCCTGGGATTTTTGCAAATGTAGAGTTCTTCAGGCGCTGATAAATACACAAAAATAACGCAACAAAACAAGCGACAGCTGCTGCAGAACCAGAAACCATAAGACTATTAAGACCGTACTGGAAAAGCTCGGCGTTCCATGATGACTCGAAATAGCGAATCAGATAGTTCACCAGAATCAGGGATGGTAATAGAAAGCCGAGAATAACCAACATCCAGCACCAACCCAGAGCCAGCAATTTGGTTTTGCCGGTTAATGCTATGTGTTCTTTTTGTTCTTGTCCGGTATTTTTCTGATAAAGCTGTAAACGTCGACGGCTGTATTTTTCTGTACTGATCAGCAGCATGACCACCAATAACATCATGGCAGAAATTTTAGCGGCAGCATTCAGGCTGCCATACCCAAGCCAAGTGTCGTATACCGCAGTTGTAAGAGTGGGAACGGAGAAATAACTGACAGTGGCGAAATCACCTAAGGCTTCCATGCCCATCAACGCGAGGCCGGTAATAATGGCCGGACGTGCCATCGGCAGTGAAACACGAAAGAAACTGTTTAGCGGAGAGCATCCAAGCAACCGACTGGCCAACACCTGACTTTGTGACTGCTCCAGAAAAGCGGTTCTCGCCAATAAATAAAGGTAGGGATAGAGCACCAGGGCAAGAATAATAATGGCGCCACCAAGACTGCGGATTTCAGGAAAATAATAGTCAGCAGCGGATTCCCAACCTGTGATCGTTCGTAACAACTGTTGAACCGGGCCAGCAAACTCCAGTAAGTCCGTATAAATAAAAGCAATGACATAAGAGGGCATCGCCAGTGGCAAAATCAAGAGCCACTGCAACTGTGCTTTACCCGGTAGATTGGTATTCGCCATAACCCAGGCCGCGGGAATGGCAAGAATGGCGCCAAGGATGCTGACACCAAGAATCAGCAGAATGCTGTTAATAATGTAGGTGGGGAGTACCGTGTTCCAGAGGTGTTCAAAAAGCTCACCGGATGGCGCAAGCGCTTCCACCACCAAAGCGACGACAGGCGAAAACAACAAAAGGGCTAGCAGCCAACTGCCAGCCCTCCAGTAGAAAGGTAACTGATGATTCATATAATCAAAAATCAGCCATTATAGATCGAACTTCACCTCATCCAGAAGACGCTGAGCCGTGGTGCGGTTGGCGGCAATGTCTGCAATCGGTAATGGATCCGCTTTAAATTCTCCCCAGGACGCCACTGTTTCAGATACGGCGACCTTAGGGTTCACTGGGTATTCCATATTGTCTTTCGCGTAGATGGATTGAGCTTCTTCGCTGGACAGGTATTCCATCAGCTTCTGGGCATTTGCTTTGTTCGGCGCATATTTGGCCATCACCATGCCACTGATATTGATGTGCGAACCATCGGTTTTCTGATTAGGGAAGTTCAGATAGACGGCATCTGCCCAGGCTTTCTGATCATCTCGCTGCATCATCTTGCCAAAGTAATAGCTGTTACCCAGGGACACATCACAAACCCCTTCTTTGATCGCTTTTACCTGAGCACGATCGTTGCCCTGTGGGCGACGAGCCAGGTTGGCTTTTACACCTTCCAGCCACTGCTTGGTTTCAGCTTCGCCTTTATGAGCAACCATGGAAGCGACAAGGCCAAGATTGTATGGATGCTTACCGCTGCGGGTACAGATTTTCCCTTTGTATTGAGCGCTGGCCAGATCTTCGTAATTGATATCAACCGGCTGTTCATTGCGCTTGGAGCTGTAGATGTTGCGTACGCGCTTGGTGAGTGAGTACCACTGGTGATCCGGGTCTCTCAGGTTAGCGGGAATATTCTCATCAATAACGTTGCTCTCAACAGGCTGAACCAGCTTGCGGTCTACCAGATCAAACAGACTGATCATGTCGGAAGTCAGAACCACGTCTGCGGGGCTGAACTTCCCTTCTCGCTGGATTCGCTCTTCCAGACCTTTCTTTGCAAACACCACGTTGACCTTAACGTCGTTCTCTTCTTCGAACTTTTTCAGCATCGGTTCGATAAGGAAAGGCTGACGGTAGGAGTAAACGTTAACCTCTTCAGCTGCCTGGGCAATCAGAGACGAGCAAAAGAGAGCAACGGCGGAGGCAATAGAGAGAAGCTTTTTCATATGCACCTGCAAACAATAATTATTATCGTTTGCGGATTGTACTCAAATTTCCTTATCTAACAACCCCTGTCTTTTATTCCTGTGGATAGTATTTCACTCAAAAGAAGTACTTTTTCTTTTGAACAGGTTGATTTTATTGATCTCCAGCACAGTCGACACAGCGAACCTGAAAATGTGGACATCAACACATACAAACTATTAACAAGGTATGGAAGAAGTTATTGATAAGTTGATGTTGTGGATAAGTGTCGTTTTATCCACAGCCTGCCTACATGATAAGTAGAGCTTCCTACCATGAAAAGAACAGGGTTGTTCAATACGTATCATATTGTTTATAAAGGTTTTTTTAGGGTTTTGCACAGATTTTATCAACACTAATAATAATATCTAATATAAAAAACACTAAAAAACAGCTATCGCTGTTATTACTGTAATTCAGGCCGAAACTCAGAGGGGGGATGTGTTCAGGATGCAGGTGTTTATTGGAAGGTCGGTGTAAAAATCATGTGATTTTCGTAGGAACATTTGTAACGTTTAAACAATCAATCCGTTTAATAGCAAAGATAACTTAAGCGTTAATGCGGGGTGCTTATGAAAACAGGTTCAAAACTGGTGGCCAGACTGGCAGCTCTCTTGCTGTTGGCAACATCCATCTTCAGTTATGCGGATAACGCTTCAGAAACCAAAGCGGCTACGACAGAAATCGCCACGTTGGCCGGTGGCTGCTTCTGGTGTACGGAGTCGGATCTGGAGAAACTGAATGGCGTTATTGATGTGATTTCCGGTTACTCTGGTGGGCAGCTGGAAAATCCGTCTTATGATCAGGTGTCTTCAGGAAAGACAGGACATATTGAAGTTATCAACGTCATTTATGATCCAGCCGTTGTGAGCTATGAGCAGGTACTGGATCAGTTCTTTCGACATATTGACCCAACGGATGATAAAGGCTCTTTTGTTGACCGTGGGCCACAGTATCGACCGGCCATCTTCTTTCGGAGTGAGGAGCAGAAGCTGGTAGCGCAAACCTTTATGGAAGAGATTGAAGCGTTGGGCGTCTTTAAAAAGCCATTGAAGACGGAGTTGATCCCTTTCAATAAATTCTGGCCTGCAGAGGACTACCATCAGGATTATTACAAGCGAAATAAAGTTCGCTATACCTATTACCGCTACGCCTCTGGCCGGGATAAATATCTGGATGGGATTTTCGGCTCTGACCGAAAAGAAAATCCAGTGACGCTGAGGGAGATGATCGATGCTCGCAGCACACCTTCGACCGAAAAGACCTATACCAAACCCTCTGACGAAGTGATCCGCAAACAACTCACAGAGCAGCAATACTATGTCACCCAGGAAGACGGCACTGAGAAGGCCTTTCAGAATGAATACTGGGACAACAAGGCTGAAGGTATTTATGTGGATATCGTAACGGGAGAGCCCCTGTTCTCGTCCACTGATAAATACAAATCCGGTACTGGATGGCCGAGTTTCTCTCAGCCTATCAATGATACCTTTGTGACTGAGCAGACTGATTTCAAACTGATTTTCCCAAGAACGGAAGTTCGCAGTAAATACGGAGACTCTCATCTTGGTCATGTATTTGATGATGGCCCAGAGTCAACCGGGCTGCGCTATTGTATGAACTCCGCTGCCATGCGTTTTGTACCCAAGGCGGATATGGCAAAAGAGGGATATGGCGAGTATCTCTACCTGTTCGATCAGTAAATACAAAACAAAAGTTTGCAAACGATCGTATCATTACGGAGGTTAGTACTTGCACTACCGATAGGGGGCGGTTCTATCAGGGGACCGTCCGAGTCGTTATTCTAATCAACCGTAGTGATCACAGGGTCACAGAGTGATTTTTCCTGTGTATAATTGCCAGCCTTTACCCTTTTAACTCACAGGTGACCGACGTTGGCAGTGGATTTCCCAAATCAATTTGATGTGATTGTTATCGGTGGTGGCCATGCCGGTACTGAAGCCGCATTGGCTTCAGCGCGTATGGGCGTGAAAACGCTATTACTGACCCATAACATCGAAACTCTGGGGATGATGTCCTGTAATCCGGCCATTGGCGGGATTGGTAAAAGTCATCTGGTGAAAGAGGTGGATGCTCTGGGCGGCGCTATGGCAATAGCCACAGATCTCGCAGGTATCCAGTTCAGAATTCTCAATGCCCGGAAAGGGCCGGCGGTTCGTGCAACCCGGGCTCAGGCTGATCGTGCGCTGTATAAAGCGGCCATACGCAACATTCTGGAAAATCAGGAAAACCTCTGGATTTTCCAACAGTCTGCAGATGATCTGGTGATGGATGACAATACCAACGAAGTTCGTGGTGTTGTGACCAACATGGGGGTTCGTTTCCTGGCGCCTAACGTGGTACTGACAGCAGGTACTTTCCTTGGTGGCCGAATCCATATTGGTTTAGAAAACCACAGCGGTGGCCGCGCCGGCGATCCACCTTCCATTGCTCTGGCTAACCGGTTAAGAGAATTGCCGCTGGATGTTCAGCGTCTCAAAACGGGAACTCCTGCGCGAATTGATGCCCGAAGCGTGGATTTTTCGGTAATGGAAGAACAGGCTGGCGATACGCCATTGCCGGTGATGTCTTACATGGGATCTGTTGAACAGCATCCTGAGCAGGTTTCCTGCTACATCACCCATACCAATGAGCAAACCCATGACATTATTCGTGGCGGGCTTGATCGTTCGCCAATGTTTACCGGTGTCATCGAAGGGGTTGGACCACGTTATTGCCCATCCATTGAAGACAAAATTACCCGGTTTGCGGATAAGAACTCCCATCAGGTGTTTCTGGAGCCAGAAGGGTTATCCACAAACGAACTCTACCCAAATGGTATTTCCACCAGTTTGCCATTTGATGTGCAGATCAATCTAATTCAATCCATTCGTGGTTTGGAAAATGCGCACATTACACGACCAGGTTATGCCATTGAGTATGATTATTTTGACCCTCGTGGTTTGAAATACTCGCTGGAAACGAAAAGCATTGGCGGTTTGTTCTTTGCTGGTCAGATAAACGGAACCACCGGTTACGAAGAAGCGGCAGCTCAAGGTTTGCTGGCCGGAATGAACGCAGCACTGCGCGCTCAGGAGAAAGAAGCCTGGTGCCCACGCCGTGACGAAGCCTACATTGGCGTGCTGGTGGATGATCTGATCACCAACGGTACCAGTGAACCCTATCGAATGTTTACCAGCCGCGCGGAATATCGTCTGATCCTTCGTGAAGACAATGCTGACCTTCGTCTCACCGAAAAAGGTCGTGAATTCGGGATGGTTGATGATAAGCGTTGGGCAGCGTTCACTGAAAAGAAAGAGCGCATTGAGAAGGAATCTGAGCGTCTTAGAGCGTCGTTTGTCCACCCGGGTAGCGAAGCTGCCCAAAAACTGGAAAACAAGCTCAGCAAGCCAATAAGCCGTGAATACAGTCTATTGGAGCTGCTTCGTCGACCAGAGCTGACTTATGAAGATGTTTCCGGACTTGTGGGTGAAGCTGAGAGCCATGAGCAAGTAGCGGAGCAAGTGGAGATCCAGACCAAGTATCAAGGTTATATTGATCGGCAGACGGAAGAAATAGACAGAATGCGACGTTACGAAGGAACCCGCATTCCAGAAGCCATGGATTACACGAAAATTGAAGGGCTTTCTAACGAACTGAAGCAAAAGTTAAGTGAAACACGACCAGAGACGTTAGGTAGAGCTTCTCGAATTCAGGGGATGACGCCTGCGGCCGTTTCGTTGTTACTGGTTTACATGAAGAAACGTTCAATGGCGGCGTGATTTTTGTTAATGGGTAGGGAGATGTTTTTTGCTCCCTACCCTTCGGATAAGTTCTTTTTTTATTTTTATTGTTGTCTTTTAAATGCTATCTCTGGATTTAAATACCAAAGCGCAATCAAATTAAAGCCTTCTTTATTTAATGAGTAAGGTATTTCGCAATACCATCCATAAACATCTGAACAGAAAGCATAACCAGCACCATTCCCATTAACCGCTCAATAGCGAAAATCCCTCTGCCACCAAGAAGCTTCATGAGTTTTCCGGAACACATTAAAATCGCGGCACTTATGGCCCAAGCGATAAATACAGCCAGAGAAAGGTCAAGCTGGTGCCCAGGATTTTGGCTCGAAACCAACATCAGTGCCGCCATAATGGAAGGGCCTGCGATCAGGGGAATCGCCAGAGGCACGATAAAGGGCTCACCTTCAGGGGTGCTTCCCATAATCCCACCACCACGACTGGACGGAAAAATCATTCGAATAGCGATGATGAATAGAATAATAGCCCCGGCGATACTGACGGATTCCTGTTTGAGATTCAGGGACAGTAATAGATATTTACCGGCGAAGAGGAACAAAAGCAGGATCAGCAAAGCAATCAAGAGTTCTCTGATCAGTACTTTGAAGCGCCTTTCTTCTGGCACACTTTTTAGAATGGAAATAAAGACCGGCATATTTCCAAGTGGATCCATGATCAGGAAAAGCAAAATAACAGTTGAATAAATATCCATGATTTAGCGGCTGGTTCATGTTGAATAAGAAAGGCTTATAACATACAACCAGCACCCAAAGAAGGGTGCTGGTTGTATGTTGGCGTTAAATAAGGTTCTTGCCAACGAGTATGGACGCCAGTTTATTAAAATGTGCCGGATCCTGACTTTTTTCCAGCGGGCTTTGTTCTGATGAACCAAAATCACCGGTAGACTCAAAGTCCAAACTAACAGGTGAACTGGCCTCGAGTATGGATTTTGCGGCGATCTTAGCAAGCCTGACATCATTAATGTCTTCGTAGAGAGCCATTTCACTCTTATCTCTGACTTCATCAGCGTGCTCATGCTGCTGCGCTAATGGATTCTCTTCAGCACTATCAATTCCATGAGGCTGCTGTTTTATAGCCGTACTAAAACCCGATATGCTAACTCCTGGTGCAGACATAGAAAACTCCCTTTCTAAAACGGTTTCATAATATAAACCGTAGTCAGTCATAGAACGAAGTTCATTGATACTTAAGTCGTACTTATATATAAGTTATTGAATTTTAATAATTTACGTCTCATTTTCAATCAATGAAAGAGTCTTTAAGTTTCACATAATTAGCTGCACTGTACTGAAAGAAAGTCTTCTCTTTTTCTGAAATAGGGCGAGATTTGGCAGCAGGGTTGCCTTTATAGACAAAACCGCTTTCAAGGCGCTTTCCCGGCGGAACCAGGCTACCTGCTCCGACAATCACCTCTTCCTCTATCACTGCGCCATCTAAAATTATCGACCCAATGCCAATCAGGCAGCGATCGTGAATGGTGCAGCCATGCAAAACGGCTTTATGACCCACTGTCACATCATCTCCAATGGTCAGCGGGTAGCCTTCCGGGTTGTAATCACTGGAGTGGGTGATATGAAGCACTGAGCCATCTTGAATACTGGTGCGGGCACCGATGATAATTGAGTGCATATCGCCGCGAATCACGGCTGTTGGCCACACGGAGCTATCATCCCCAATGGATACATCACCAATAACAACAGCGCTGCTGTCGATAAAGACCCGCTTGCCAATAGTTGGCGTTTTATGGTGATAAGGTCGAACAGCATTGCTCATTTGATTGATCTCACTCAGGGTAAAAGGGAACCTTGCTTGAATTCCTCAAGTATGGAACCCATCTATAGATATTATTCAGGTACAAAAACTACCATCTTACAGAGAGTTGTCCATGAAAAACCCATTGCTGGAAAACTGCGAACTCCCTCCATTCTCTCAGTTACAACCAGAACACGTTAGACCTGCCATAGAAGGCATTATTCATGACAACGAAAAAGCGATTTCGATGCTTCTGGCCTCAGAAAACAATAAAGGTTGGACAACTCTTCAGGAGCCCATTGACCAACTGGACGACCGCCTTGGTCAGGCATGGTCTCCAGTCGGGCATATGAATGCAGTGGTGAACAGTGAAGCTCTGCGGGAAGCGTACAACAGTTGTCTTCCGCTACTGTCTGAGTATTCCACCCGACTAGGACAAAACCGTCAGTTGTTTGAGGCCTATCAATCGCTGAAAGATTCCGCTGAATTCAACACTCTAGATAAAGCGCAACAGAAAATCATCAATGATAATCTACGAGATTTCAGGCTGGCTGGAGTCGCTCTTGATGACGACAAAAAACAGCGTTTTGGCGACATTAAGAAACAATTGTCAGAACTAACCAGCAAATTCTCCGATAATGTGTTGGATGCCACAATGGCATGGAGCAAGCTGATTACCGATGAATCAGAGCTGGCTGGCCTGCCAGAGTCTGCTTTAGCCGGTGCAAAACAACTGGCGCAAGCAAAAGAAAAAGAAGGTTGGATGCTGACGCTGGACTTCCCCAGTTATTTCCCGGTGATGACATACTGCGATAACCGTGAGCTGCGCAAAGAGGTGTACACGGCTTTCTCCACGCGCGCTTCAGATCAAGGACCCAGTGCTGGTCAGTTTGATAATACGGACAATATCAAACAAATTCTGAAGCTCCGTTATGAGTTGGCCAAACTTTTAGGTTTTAGTGGTTACGCTGAGTATTCTCTGGCCACAAAAATGGCTGAGTCTCCAGAAAAGGTCATCGAATTTCTGGAAGACCTTGCGGCGAAAAGCAAACCTCAGGCAGAGAAAGAGTTGGCTGAATTGAAAGCCTTTGCCAAAGCCGAGTTCGGTACTGATGATCTGCAAGCTTGGGATATTGGTTACTACGGTGAAAAACTGCGTCAGCAACGTTATGCCATTTCTCAGGAAGAACTTCGCCCTTGGTTCCCAGCCGAAAAGTCCATTTCCGGCATGTTTGCCGTGGTAAATCGACTCTACGGTATTGAGTTCGAAAGTGTTGAAGGTGTGGATACCTGGCACAAAGATGTTCGCTTTTTCAATATCACCCGTGATGGCGAAACCATCGGGCGCTTCTATCTCGATCTCTATGCAAGAGAGCACAAGCGTGGCGGTGCATGGATGGATGTTTGTCGTTCCCGTTGGCAGCGGGATGGCAAGGTTCAATTGCCCGTTGCTTACCTGACCTGTAACTTTACCCCGCCGGTTGGCGATAACCCTGCACTGTTGACCCACGATGAAGTCGTTACCCTTTTCCACGAATTTGGTCATGGTCTGCACCATATGCTGACTAAAGTGGACTATCCTTCCGCTTCTGGCATCAGTGGCGTTGCGTGGGATGCGGTTGAACTGCCAAGTCAGTTTATGGAGAACTGGTGTTGGGAAAAAGAAGGCCTTGCCTTGATTTCTGGTCACTTTGAAACCGGTGAACCATTACCAGAAGACAAACTGCAAAAACTGTTAGCCGCGAAAAACTTCCAGTCTGCCATGATGATGGTGCGACAGCTGGAATTCTCTTTGTTCGATTTCAAACTGCACAAAGAATACGGTGATGATCTGAATGTTCAGACCGTTCTGGATGCTGTTCGTCAACAGGTAGCGGTAATCATGCCGCCTGCGTTTAATCGTTTTCAGAACAGCTTCAGTCATATCTTCGCCGGTGGTTACGCTGCGGGCTATTACAGCTATAAGTGGGCTGAAGTGTTGTCTGCGGATGCTTTCTCAAAGTTTGAAGAAGAAGGTATTTTTAACCGTCAGACGGGGGAATCCTTTCTTCATGAAGTCCTCGAGAAAGGTGGTTCTGCAGAGCCTATGGAGCTATTCGTGAAGTTCCGGGGTCGCGAACCAGAGATTGATGCACTTCTCCGTCACTCTGGCATTAAGAGCAGCATTGAGACAGCCTGATTGATCGCATAGACTGCAGCACTGTTTACGCAGTAACTACTCTATTTAAGTAGTGTCTGCGTAAAGCTGGAGCCTCAGATAGGAAGTACAATGATGAAAACAAAACGATTTATTGCGGGCGCAGTTTGTCCTTCCTGTGGTGCCATGGACTCTATACGTATGTTTCGAAGTGAAACTCAACGGGACTATCGTGAATGTGTTGAGTGTGATTACAGCGACGTGATGGACGTGTCGCCTGCTTTGGAAGGTGACCTGCCAGAAGCGCGAATCACTCGGGAAGAGAAAGCTCTGGAAGAGCACACGGATGTTATTCGATTTGTCGATGCCTCTTCACCATCAGACGCCAAACATTAATTTCAGAACCCTGCAGCTCAGGCTGCAGAGGTAAATTTCAGTTCAATGCCCAAATTGTTTGATAGGCAGTTCCAGCGCGACCATATCCGGATCCACTCCTCAGAACTGCGGTTGTGAATAAACGCCATAAACTTTTCCTGGTGGTAAATGGCCTGAGACTTCATCATCTGTTCAACGGTTTTATCCACAATGATGTCCAGCTCATTTGCGAAGTTTTCACCGAGAATGGAGTGAATAATCAGGTTTGCCCAGGTCATGTTCATAGGGATAAGAGTTGAACCTGTTTTCATCAGGTACTGATCATTCACTTCTTCAATGAGGCGGTGCGCAAAATAGGCTTTATCGAGAAGTAAATCCAGACCATTGATTGGATCCCCCTTAATGGCTGGAGCCAGGAAGTTTTCTTCTGCAATATCCAGAAAAGGGCAAATGAAATGGCCGATTCCCGCTTCTTTTGATGATGACTCGAGTGCTTCTAGAAAATCAGGAACATGATCGATGTAGTCAATCGTGAAGAGCTGAAGCGTCTCACAGGCGTTTTGATCGGGGAGTTCAATCGTATGATGCAGTTGTTCGATCTGATCATCCATCAGTTTACAAAGATGCTTATTCTGGGACTCAAGTAACTTAGCCTGACTGATTAAGTCGCGGATTGCCTGAACATCCATAGTTGCCTCCTGCCTTCCACTAGCCTGTCATAGAATCACAACTGACAACGTCGCTGTTGTTGATAGATGCTTACAACACCACAGTCACTGCATTAAGACAAGATATACAAAATATCACTTTTGCATATATAGATAAATTTTTATAAGTAAAAAAGATTAAAAGAATATGCTGTAAAAATAGGGAGTTTTCTGATTTTACTATGTGTTGTGCAGTCAAAAATATGGCACACAAGATGAGCTGTGCCAGCTTACAAATTTGTAATTATGAGATATAAATCACAGGGTGACATTTACTGTCCATTATGGATGAACGGCTGTAGGGAAGTAGAAAAATCTCAAGACATGCCGGATTACTCACCTGATATCATATCCATAAAACGAAAATTATAAATAATAAATTTGTCGTGTAATTGCCTGTGTTTTTCTAGGTTTTATCTATGAATTAGTTCATTTGAAGTAGACGACAGAATAATATTTTATGGATTGAAGATTTCATTTTTTTTCGCCATGTTGTTTAATGGTTTTCGGGAACTATACTCTATGTGCGATTATTGTCAGGCTTAGAGTGTTCTGCTTGGGATGTAAAGCTGTGATTATTTTATGGTAATGACAGTCTGAGGTGTTGGATTTGCAGTTATGTGTTAAGGCAGTTTGACGTGTTTCTACTGGTTGCATATCTGCTCTTGATTAGATGTATTGGGGTTTTTCAAGTCAGATAAATCAAGATAGTACTTTCCAAACCTGTAAATGAGGTTATGACTTTCACAAGTGAGTCATGTTTCAGTCTATTTACAGATTTCAGGGAGAATTGTCTTTAAAATTAGGCCATTGGACAGGTCAGTATCGTGATGTCAGTAATCGTTACTCATTGAAATGAGTCATTGATTACCGTCACACCTCTGAAGTACAGCAGCACAATAAGTCTGCACAATAATAATAAGAAGTCTCCGCTGCGATCGGCGGATAGTCAGGGGATGTAAGGGAATGAGGCAGCAGGCGAGATCTCTTTTTCTTCTTCTTGCGGGTTCGACTGCATCAGGCAGCAGTCTTGCCGAGTGGGAAGTCAATATGACCGAGGGTGTAACGGCGGTAAGCCGGAACATCTACGGTCTACACATGACCATATTAATGATCTGCGTCGTCATTGGCGTGATTGTTTTTGGGGTTATGTTCTATTCCATTTTTAAGCACCGGAAGTCAAAAGGTGCGGTTCCGCAGCAATTTCACGAAAGTACGTTGGTGGAAATTGCGTGGACGTCCATTCCATTTTTGATTCTGGTGTTGATGGCGATTCCAGCCACCAAAACGCTGGTGGATATCTACAACACTGACGAAGCCGACATTGATATAAAAATAACGGGTTATCAGTGGAAGTGGCAGTATGAATACGTGGGCGAAGACGTTTCTTTCTTCAGTAATCTGAGCACGCCCCGTGAAGAAGTGACCAACGTACGCACCAAGAATCCCAACTATCTTTTGGAAGTGGATGAACCACTGGTGATTCCTGTGGGTAAAAAAGTTCGCTTTCTGGTAACGGCTGCGGATGTTATCCACTCCTGGTGGGTGCCAGCACTGGCCGTTAAGCGTGATGCTATTCCCGGATTTATCAACGAAGCCTGGACTAATATCGACGTTCCCGGAACTTATCGCGGGCAATGTGCTGAGTTGTGCGGCAAAGATCACGGCTATATGCCCATTGTCGTAGAAGCCAAATCAGAAGCTGATTACGAAGCATGGCTGGTAGCGAAAAAAGAAGAAGCTGAGAAAGAACGTGAGCTGAATGATAAGACTTGGTCTATGGAAGAGCTTATGGCTCGTGGCGAGCAGACATACAACAAAGTCTGCGCAGTTTGCCATCAGGTGAACGGTACAGGAATGCCGCCACTCTTCCCTGCTCTCAAAGGCAGTGCAATGGCGACCGAAGCCAGCCAGATTGCAGCCCATGTTGATATCGTGGTAAACGGTAAGAAAGGCACTGCTATGCAGGCGTTCGCCAACCAGTTGAGCGAGGTGGATATTGCCGCCGTGGTGACTTATGAGCGTAATGCCTGGGGCAATAATACCGGTGAAATGGTGACGCCAAAAGAAGTCATGGAGTACAAAGAAACTGGTAAATATGTAGAACAAGCGGCCAAGCAGGCCATGCCCGCTAAACAACAGGCAAGCCTGTAAGGAGCACTGAAATGACCTCGGCAACAGACACTCATGGTGGTCACGATGATCACGCTCACGGGCCAGCCAAAGGCTTGATGCGTTGGGTATTAACCACCAACCATAAAGACATTGGCTCCATGTACCTCTGGTTCAGTTTCATTATGTTTCTGACCGGCGGCGCTATGGCAATGATTATCCGGGCAGAACTGTTTCAGCCCGGCCTTCACATTGTTGAACCTGCCTTCTTTAACCAGATGACCACCATGCACGGTTTGATCATGGTGTTCGGTGCGGTAATGCCAGCCTTTGTGGGTTTGGCGAACTGGATGATCCCCATGCAAATCGGCGCGCCGGATATGGCGATGCCGCGGATGAATAACTGGAGTTTCTGGATTCTGCCTTTCGCGGCAGTGATGCTGATCAGCACACTGTTTATGGAAGGGGGCGGCCCGAACTTTGGTTGGACTTTCTACGCTCCGTTATCCACAGATTACGCACCACCGTCGACGACTTTCTTCATTTTTGCCATTCACATGCTGGGAATCTCTTCCATCATGGGGGCGATTAATATTATTGCCACCATCCTGAACCTTCGGGCTCCGGGTATGACCATGATGAAGATGCCGTTGTTCGTATGGACCTGGCTGATCACCGCTTATTTGCTGATTGCAGTTATGCCAGTACTGGCGGGCGCAGTGACCATGATGTTGCTGGATATTCACTTCGGAACCAGCTTCTTTAACGCTGGTGGTGGTGGTGACCCGGTACTGTTCCAGCATATCTTCTGGTTCTTCGGGCATCCGGAAGTGTACATCATGATTCTTCCGTCCTTCGGTATTGTCTCGGCCATTATCCCTGCCTTTGCTCGTAAAGGGCTGTTTGGCTATACCTCCATGGTCTATGCAACGGCAAGTATTGCTTTCCTGTCGTTTATTGTCTGGGCGCATCACATGTTCACCGTGGGTATTCCACTGATTGGCGAACTGTTCTTTATGTACGCCACCATGTTGATTGCGGTGCCCACCGGGGTGAAGGTGTTTAACTGGGTCACCACTATGTTCCGTGGTTCCATGACCTTTGAAACCCCCATGTTGTTTTCCATCGCGTTCGTGGTGCTTTTTACCATTGGTGGCTTCTCCGGGTTGATGCTCTCTATTGCTCCGGCAGACTTCCAATACCACGATACTTACTTTGTGGTGGCGCACTTCCATTACGTTTTGGTGCCTGGAGCGATCTTTGCCATCTTTGCAGCCGTCTATTACTGGCTTCCTAAATGGACTGGCCATATGTACGACGAAACACTGGCAAAGACTCATTTCTGGCTGTCGTTTATCGGGATGAATCTGACCTTCTTCCCAATGCACTTTGTTGGGTTGGCCGGTATGCCGCGACGTATTCCGGATTACGCCCTGCAATTTGCCAACTTTAACGAGATCTCCAGTGTCGGTGGTTTCCTGTTTGGCACCACACAATTCCTGTTTCTGTTCATTATTATCAAGTGCATCAGAGGTGGCGAAAAAGCGCCAGCGAAGCCTTGGGAAGGTGCTGAAGGGTTGGAGTGGAGTGTTCCTTCTCCTGCGCCCTATCACACGTTCACTACTCCGCCAGATGTGAAATAAACAGGAGTAGTCGTTGATGTCACAGTCAGATAAGGGCGAAAGCGATCAGAAAACGTTATCGGTGGCGCAATCAGCCCGCCGTACTGTGATTCGCTCCATTCTGGTGGCCATTGGCATGTTCGGTTTCGGATTTGCCATGGTGCCTCTCTATAACGTGTTTTGTCAGGTGACCGGTCTCAACGGGAAAACCGATCCAGACCCTTATCTGTATAAAGCGGCTGAAGCCAAAGCAGACACCAGTCGTGACATTAAAGTGCAATTTGTGGCTACACGAAATGCGAGTATGAGCTGGAGCTTTGCTCCCAGCACGCCACAGGTGACCGTGCATCCGGGTGAGCCCGGTGTGCTTAACTTTGTGGTGAAGAATCCGACGGATAAACCCATGGTTGGGCAGGCTATTCCCAGTGTGACACCTTTTGAAGCCACTAATTTTCTTCACAAAGTAGAGTGTTTCTGCTTTACAACCCAGACACTTCAACCTGGCGAAGAAAAAATAATGCCGCTTCGAATTATCGTGGATCAGGAACTGCCCAAGCACATTAAAAAACTAACGTTGTCGTACACACTGTTTGATGTGACGCATTTGCAATAATCGGGAGAAAAGGCGTACTCCCTGCCCTTTCAGGAGATAACTATGGCTACCGAAGAAGGTACCTATTACGTTCCGGCCCAAAGCAAGTGGCCGATTATTGCCTCCATCGGCCTGTTTCTGACGTTGGCTGGCGCCGGCATGATGATGAACGACATGTCCGCTGGCGTGAAAGATTCCTCTGCTCACTATGTTTTTTACACAGGTGGGTTACTGATGGCCTGGATGCTGTTTGGCTGGTTTAGCAATGTCATCAGCGAATCGCGGGCTGGCCTGTACAGTGCACAAATGGATCGAACTTTCCGGTGGGGAATGTTCTGGTTTATTTTCTCCGAAGTGATGTTCTTCGCGGCACTGTTTGGCACGCTGTTTTATGTGCGTACCTTTGCGGTGCCCTGGTTGGCTGGTGAAGGTGATGGGGCAAGTACACACCAATTTTTATGGCCCGATTTTGTAGCGGACTGGCCGTTGATGGTGAATCCGGATAACGATCTGTTTGTGGGTGCTGCAAACGTGGTTGACCCTTTTAAATTACCATTGATAAACACCTTGCTGCTGGTGGCTTCCAGTATAACTCTAACATTTTCGCATCATGCCTTGAGAGCCAATGATCGTTATAAAACGAAACTCTGGCTAATTTTTACTCTGGTTCTGGGAGCAGCTTTCTTATTTCTCCAAGTAGAAGAGTACATAGAAGCTTATAACGAGCTTGGTTTGACACTAAGCGCTGGAATTTACGGTTCAACCTTCTTCCTGCTTACTGGCTTCCATGGTGCGCACGTAACTCTGGGCGCCATTATGTTAGCGGTGATGTTGTACCGGGTTTACCAAGGGCATTTCGAAGCGGAGAACCATTTCGCCTTCGAAGCGTCCAGCTGGTACTGGCACTTCGTCGACGTGGTTTGGGTTGGGCTGTTTATTTTTGTTTATATATTCTGATTACTGATAAAGCCAGGGCGCCTGGCTGTGGATATCTCCATGGAACCAGGCGACCACAATAGCCACCATGATCAGCACCGTAAGGCTGATACGAACTTTCAAAGAGTTTAACAAACGAGGAGAGTTTTTCTTTTCAGTCAACAGAAAATAAAAGCCGGTTCCGAGGCTGGCGACAACGGCAAGAAACAGAACAATAACAATGAGTTTTATCCACATGCTTTTTAGCTCACAGGTTATCCACAAGAGTCTGAAGCATAACCAACATCTCTAAAAGCACTGAAAATACAGGGTTTTTGGTGAGATGAAGGATAAGAAGCTCAGTTTTTTCCACACAATAGCATAGAAAGACTGTTCACTTGATGTTTGGATTCAGATTGAAGTTGACCCTATTAGTGATTGCCCTCCTGCCGGTACTTTTGTACCTTGGATTCTGGCAGCTGTCGCGGTATGAGCAGAAACTTCAGCTTGTGCAAACCTATGAATCCCGACAGCGTCTTAAGCCTGTAATGCTAACTCAGGTAAGACAGTATGACGATCCCTTGTACCTCCCCATTGTCGTCAATGGTCATTACGACGTAGAGCGGTACTTTTTGCTGGATAATCAAGTTTATCAACAGCAAGCGGGCTATGACCTGTTTATGCCTTTCCAGACAGATAATGGGCAGTGGCTGTTGATCAACCGTGGCTGGCTACCCGCCGGTGATCGAAACACATTACCGAATATAGACACAGATAGCCGGCACCTGACGTTAAAAGGCGTTGTCTATAAACCATTGGGTGATGCTTTTCTTCTGGGTGAAGACGTATGGAACGATGACTGGCCAAAAAGAATCCAGTCCATTGATCTGGCAAAGATGTCTCAAACCATTAATGAAACGACGCCCGACTTTTTTATGGTGCTTGAAGGTGGAGAAATGGGTAGCAAACAGGTAAGACCATTAACGATGAACATGACCTCTGAAAAACACAGAGGTTATGCCTTCCAATGGTTTGCCATGGCGCTGGTGTTATTGACCCTTTATGGGTATCAAATGATTCGAGCCGGGAAAAAAAAGAATAAGAACAACGACGTATAAAGCAGTGAGGTAGTTATGGCGCAATTATTACCAGAAGCATCACCAAAAGCATCACCAGAAAAACGCCCAAAGAAGCGAGACCGTCTGCAGCTGGCACTTGTTTTCCTTATTCCAACCACCGCCATGGCGTTGGCCTGGACTATGTATTTCACCGGGGTTTGGGTTCCAGACGGACGCACAAATAAAGGCGAACTGCTGCTACCGCCAGCACAGCTTGCGGATATACCTCTGCGAGATGGCGGTCAGGCATTTATACCCGATGAAACCGACGGTTTATGGCGCATTGTGGTGTTTGGTAGTACTGAATGCACAGAGTCTCAGTGTCAGGAAAGTCTGTATAAAACACGACAGGTGCACATAGCTTTGAACAAAGAAGCTGAGCGGGTCGCGCGGTTCTTTATCTCTCCAGAAGCGCCGAAGCCTTCAGAGGCGCTTGAAAGCGAACATCCTGGTATTTACTGGCTAGCAGCGGATAAAAACACTATTGAGACAGTGCTTGGTACCAGTCAGTGGCCGTCTAATCAGGTATTTATTATCGATCCTCTGGGTAATGTCATCATGAGTTATCAGCCAGAGCAGCCGGGAGGCGACTTGTTAAATGACCTTAAAAAGCTGTTGAGAGCTTCCAGTATTGGTTAATGGATATTAAATGAATAAAGCAAAACCTGATTTTACTATTCTGGTATTTATCGGATAAAGAAAGGGTTGTTAACGGGTAGTTCTGTTATGACGAACGATACGAAAAAGAAAGGATTTTATCTGGCGCTGATCGCCACCCTGTTAGCCAGTATTGTGGTTGGGTTGGGTGCCTATACCCGGTTGGTTCATGCAGGGCTGGGTTGTCCGGATTGGCCCGGTTGTTACGGTTTTCTTACTGTGCCAGACGAAGCTCATGAAATTGCTCATGCAGAATCGCTCTATCCGGAAGCGCCGGTGGAAGTGGACAAAGGCTGGGCAGAGATGATTCATCGCTATGTTGCCGGAACGCTTATGCTGCTGGTGCTGGCTATTGTGATACAGGCAATTCGACATCGCCGTGAGCCAAGTCAACCCATCAAGCTTCCCATCTTTATTCTGTTGCTGATCACTCTCCAGGCAGCTTTTGGTATGTGGACAGTGACGCTTAAATTATGGCCTCAGGTGGTAACTGCTCACTTATTGGGTGGTTTTGCTACGTTCAGTTTGTTGTTTCTATTAACACTGCGATTGTCGGGTTGGCTCAAAGGGCGCTCAGTGGCAAGATCAGCGGCAAAAAGTGTCGGGGTTTTAAAAGGCCTTGGCGTCTTAAGTCTTCTAGTGGTGATTGGGCAAGTGAGCCTTGGCGGTTGGGTCAGCTCTAATTATGCGGCTCTGGCCTGTCCGGATCTTCCCATGTGTCAGGGACAATGGTTACCGCCTATGAATTTTTCAGAGGGGTTTGATGTTGGGCAGGATATTGGGCCGAATTATCTCGGAGGCCAGCTCCATGCTGAAGCGCGAACGGCGATTCACTTTGCTCATCGCATTGGGGCGTTACTGACAACCCTGTTGGTGATTTCTCTGGTACTCATTTCCTTTAGAAAAGCAGCTACGCTGGATATTGAATCTCAATCATCCGGTAACAAATTACGCATGCTTTCCTGGTGCATACTGTTGCTGTTGATAGCGCAGGTCTCTCTCGGGTTGAGCAATATTATCTGGAGCCTGCCATTAAATGTGGCGGTAGCTCATAACCTCGGCGGTGCATTATTGCTGCTGTCTCTGGTAGCGTATAACTACTTTCTGTTTGGTGGTGAGCAATCATCAGGCAAGTTAGCAACATGGAGGGCTGAAGCATGAGTCAAAGTCAGGCAATGGAAGCACGAAGTGCCAGCTGGCGGGATTATCTGGAACTGACCAAGCCCAAAGTGGTTGCACTGATGATTCTGACATCGGTGATTGGTATGTATCTGGCGACACCGGGTTGGGTATCTCTGGATATTCTGTTCTTTGGTAATTTAGGCATCGCCCTTTGTGCCGGTGCCGCAGCAGTGATCAACCATGTGGTTGATCGACAGATTGATACCAAAATGGCTCGAACCCATAAACGACCGGTTGCCACAGGCCGGGTTGAACCACTTCAGGCGGTTTTGTTTGCTTTAATGATTGGTTCTGCTGGAATGGCGATATTGCTGGTCATGGTGAACCCATTAACAGCGTGGCTGACGCTGGCTTCTCTGATGGGTTACGCAGTGATTTACACTCTGATTCTGAAGCGAGCCACGCCCCAGAACATTGTTATTGGTGGGTTAGCGGGTGCCGCACCTCCCCTACTCGGTTGGACGGCAGTGACCGGACAATTAGAAGGTCATGGTCTTTTATTAGTGCTGATTATTTTCGCCTGGACGCCACCGCATTTCTGGGCGCTGGCCATTCACCGAAAGGAAGAATACGCCAAAGCGGATGTGCCCATGCTGCCGGTCACTCACGGTGAGGCTTATACCAAACTGCATATTCTGCTTTATACCGTCATTATGTTTCTGGTGACCATGTTGCCGTTTTTAACGGGTATGAGCGGTGTTTTCTATCTCTTTGGTGCATCCATTTTGGGCGCAAGGTTCTTGTATTGGTCAATCGTTTTAATGCGTGACAGTCGACCAAATGCTGCGATTAAAACGTTCCGCTTCTCAATCACCTATCTGATGCTGTTATTTGTGGTGCTATTGGTGGATCATTACTCGTTCTATCTCTGGGTATAACTTCGGTACAAGAATAATGGATACAGGAAGGAGTCAGTCGGTGAGGAAAACGGTTTTTGTGTTGTTGTCAGTGATCGCCGTGGTGCTTGGGCTGACGTTTAACAAGTTCCTAAATAAGCCAGCGTTAACCAAAGAGCAGCTGCAACAGATGGGCGTGGTGGTGTTCGACACACCGAGAAGTTTTACGATGGGTGAACTGGTAGACCACAACGGTCAGCCATTTACCCCTGAGCACTTCAAAGACCGTTGGACTCTGGTGTATTACGGATTTACGTTTTGCCCGGATATCTGCCCCGCTACGTTAAGCCAGTTGAACAAGGTGGATAAACTCTTAAAAGAGCAGTCGCCAGAGCTGGCGAAAAAGATGCAGTACGTGATGGTCACGGTGGATCCGAGACGAGACACGCCTGAGAAGCTAAAAGGTTATGTCCCGCACTTTAATAACGATTTTATTGGCGTTACGGGTGAAATAACTCAGATTTATAATCTGGCCACACAGATGAACGTGCCGTTTACGCCGGTGGTTGATCCTGAAGATGAGTTTTATTTAGTGGATCATGGGGCGAATTTGGCTTTGGTCAATCCTAAGGGTTATTACCATGGGTTTATTAGGCCACCATTTGACTCAGTATCCTTAATCAATGCCTTTAATTCGATAATAAGATAATTAAAATATTATAAGAATGCAGAAATCAAATCCTGCTTTCTTATAATAAACTCTCAATTGCTTAGCTGTTATTGATTCGACGCATGACTTCAGCCACTTTTTCGGCTAGTTCACCTTCTCCATGATCTTTTAATAGCTCAATAGTTCTTGTGGAAGCAGCTTCATCCTTCATTTTTGAAAGGTGTTCTGGTGTTAATGCTCCTTTCATGATATTTAAATATTCCTGTGGTTTTCTTATATGAATTTGAATTATATCTTTGTCGCTTGTTTTTGATTCTGAAAATGCTCTTTGGAGTAATGGGTCGTTTTTAATTATGAACTCTGAAGCGTCTGGTTTAAGTTTAAATTCTTTTATGAGATGTTCGCATAATGTTCTTTTGTTGTTTTCTTTTGGAAGGTTTGTGTTAATGGATTTCACCTTCTCTTTAATGAAATTGGTGGCCACATCATTAGGGTTAAATCCAGAAACTTTTTCTGCTTTAAAGTTCCTGAATGTTTTCCAGCTAGCCTGTCTTCTTTGTGATTTTTGAAATTCAGTTTTAGCAAAATCAAAGAGCTCATCTGATAATTTTGAGTTCCCTGAAAGTGCTTGTTGTTTCATTTCATTCTGCAAAAACGATTCAGTACAACCCCAGTAAGTAGCCAGAAGGAATTCGTCTACTGTCATATCTTTAATATCATTTACATCCATCCATTCAGTAACAGCTTGTAGTGGTTTTCCTCTGTCTGTTGGACTATTGGTCTGAGAGCTTTGTATTGATGTTGCTTTGTGTTCGTTTTTGAGAGCATCTTCTTTCTTTTTATTTGCCAGCTTTTCCAATTCTTCCAAAGTCATTATTTGTTTGGCGCCTTTTTTCAGGCCTGACCCATTCTTTAGACGTGTAAGAAGTGCGTCATTCAAATTTAAAGAGGGTTTAGAAGATGGTGTGGGAGCACCGTTTACAGGAGGTGGTGGAGGTATGGGAACTCCAGCAGCGCTTAGCGGCGGCGGAGGTGGCGGCATAGGAACTCCAACAGGAATAGGAGGTGCAGGCGGGTTTGAAGAATTTGAAGGTTGTTCTGGTTGAGGCTTTTCCCTTGCTTGCTCTTTTGCAGCTTTAGAGGCGCTTTTTAACGCAGCGGCTATTTTCTGTCTTGCTTCTTTTCTTCCAACCGTCCTTTTATTCAAGTTGGTAGCATCTTTAAGTACTTCATCTTTCGGAACATCTTGAATTTGTGCTTCTGGGTCAGAAGAAGTGATTTTTTTTCCATCACGGGTTCCTGATGCAGGTTGTTTTACCGGTGGGTTTGGCGGATTTATAACTTCAGTATTTACTGTGGTTTTAATCGATTTATTTACTGCTCCACTAGAACCTGGCATGACTAAACTCCATTTAATCGAAAATTAATTAATTATTGATGATTTTTGGTATTTACACAATTCAACCAAAGTTGAATGGATGATATGGGAAGTATAGATGCAAGGATTTGATTTTAATGAAGCCAGAATAATTCTGGCTTAAATATTATCTGGATCTAATGGTGTTTGATAAGAGAAATAATATAAAACTACTGGTAACCACCGATGGGCCCGCCGGGCTATCTAAGTACCAAGACGCTGATAACCCTCCAGAAACACTGACAATACCGATGATGGCTGACATAAACATCATCTGTTCTGGCGTTTTTGCCAGGCGCTGGGCAGTGGCAGCAGGAATAATCATCAAGGCCGTGATCAGCAGTACACCAACAATCTTCATGGCTACTGCAATCACCAGAGCCATCAGCATGGTTAACACCAGCTTTAGCCGTTTGACGGGAACGCCTTCTACCTGTGCTAACTCAGCATGAACGGAAAGCGATAGAAGCGGTTTCCAAAACCAACCTAAAATCAGCAATATCAGGCTGCCACCGCCAAAAATCCAGAGCAGATCTTCAGCATTCACGGCTAATAGATCTCCGAACAGGTAAGACATCATATCCACCCGCACGTTTTCTGAAAAACTGACGGCGACAAGGCCGATAGACAGGGTGCTGTGAGCGAGAATGCCCAAAAGAGTATCTGAGGCAATCCGTTGTTTTTCCTGCAAACCTGCCAGAATGATTGCCAGAAACAGGGAGCTGATAATAACGGCCAGATTCATGTTCACATCGAGCATTAGCCCAATGGAGACACCTAACAGTGCAGAGTGGGATAGCGTATCACCGAAGTAAGCCATCTTGCGCCAGACGACAAAGCAACCCAGAGGCGCAGCAAGAATTGCCACCCCATAGCCTGCCAGAAGGGCGTACAGCAGAATGTCAGACATTGTTATTTCCTTCTGGATGACTGTGCCCGCAGCTGGTTATCTGGCCGTTGATGTCATGTTGGTGATCGTGATGGTGTTCATAGACGGCGAGCTCATCCGGCATTATGCCAAATAAACGTTGATAGGCGGGGTGTTCCCTGACTTGTTGCGGGTGCCCGGAACAGCAAACATGCTGGTTTACGCACACAACTCTGTCGGTTGAGGCCATGACCAGATGGAGGTCATGGGAGACCATGAAGACCGCACAACGTTTCTTCTCTCGAGGTTCTTCACGAATATCATTAATCAGCTTGTAAAGCTCTCGCTGGCCCGTGATATCAACGCCCTGCACCGGCTCATCTAACACCAGAAGATGAGGCTTATGAAGCAAAGCCCGAGCCAGAAGTACTCTCTGCATCTCACCACCGGATAAGGATTGCATCGGTGAATTAAGAAGGTGCACTACACCTGTTTTAGCCAGCGCATCTTTGATCGCTGTGAGACGGCAACCGGTTAGCTGTAGAAAGCGATCGACGGTTAAGGGCATCATTTGATTGATGTGAAGCTTTTGTGGCATATAGCCAATACGAAGCCCTTTCTGCAGAGTTCTCTGGCCTGCAGATGGCTCTTGAAGGCCTAGGGCAATGCGAACCAACGTGGTTTTTCCTGCGCCATTGGGGCCTATAAGCGTCACGATTTCTCCAGGGTGTACCTGGAGGCTGACGCCAGTTAGTACGTCCTTACTCTGGTATTTCATCCAGATGTCTTTCAGGTCAATGAGTGGCTGCATCATTGTTTTGTTCGTTAGCCCTTGATCCGTTTATCGACACTCGGCGCAAAGGCCAGAAAGCTCGATATTGGAGTAATTAATAGAAAAGTGGCGCTGCTCAGCATGGGCTGCAAGTGATTGCTTTATATCAGGAATATCCAGCTCGATCGTTGTCTGGCAATTGCTGCAAACCAAAAAGCAGCTATCATGCGCTTTATCGGGTATATGACAGCCAATATAGGCATTAGATGATGACAGCTTGTGAACCAGCCCTTGCTCTACCAGAAAGCTTAAGGCTCTGTAGACAGTAGGCGGTTGAGCTGGTTTTGAATTGCCTTGCTTCAGATTGGCCATTACCTCATAGGCACCGATTGGGCGATGACTCTGCCAAACCAGCTCCAGCACCCTTTCCCTAAGAGCTGTTAGCCTGGATCCACGAGCAGTACATACTTTTTGTGCATTTTCCAGCGCTTCTTTTATGCAAAGGTTGTGGTCGTGGGAAGTATCCGTGGGGTGTGCTTTTGTCATAAAGATATGAGGATGTTTAAAATAGGAAGTGTTACACAATAACATTGATTATGTAAATTAAAATCACTATCTAATTTAAAAAATTAACTGGTTGATTTTTTTTGTAATTTTTGAAACAAAAGGTAGATGAAGTTAGATTTAAATTGAAACAGCAAAGATGATTTTGTTGTTTATACTTTTAGCTAATTATTAACTAATTAATATGAATTTGATTCTTTTATTAAATGGAGTTTTAAAATGAATCCTGACTTCAACATTGATGATTTTCTTGGTGCTTCTGATGATCTTCCTTGTGATTCTGATGGCACTATCGGAGGTTAGACTTCTGAGCAAAATGGAAGTAAGTACCCAACCATATGAAATCATACTTTCTGACTCAGTGGCCAGCTACTCTACTACGTTGCAGCTTCGATCACATAGCTACGGCTATGCTCACTCCGCTGCGCCTTGCATAGTAACTAACCACTAAGCCAGAAATATTCGATTTCATATGGTTAGGTACTTACAGAAGCGATCACTCATGAGATTACAAACCCACGCACTATAAAAAACATATCATTTGATTCTGATAATGGTGGAGACGATGTTCTTGATGTCAGTGCATTATTGTCTGGCTCAAGTGTTGATGAAACTAATGTCGACCAGTATGTCAAAGTTACCCCAATGGGCGCATTTGTGGACACGAGTGGTTCAGGGGAATTTTCACAATTGAATCAAGTGGCCAGGTTTACTGCCTCCAGTGGGATTAACACAACAATTGCCGTGCAAGTATCTAACACGTCTATCCACGACCTTGCGGTAGAGTTCAGCTTTGATAATTCCGTTCATAAACCAAAACTCATTTGAAACATACGGTTCTAAATGAGCAGATAAATTGATCCAAAGCATGAAACGAAAAACGATTCAAGACGTATAATTACAGATCATTTTTTGCCATAACTA
>NZ_LUTV01000002.1:602103-605267 GCF_001646945.1 Endozoicomonas ascidiicola | reverse complement strand
CTGTAACAGATCTTCAAACTCCAACATTGACTTTCCATGCTGGATAGTGATGAGAACTTGGGTTTCGGAGTTTTTTGAAGAAAGTATCTGGGCAGGCATGGCAGCAAACATAAACGTCAGTAGTCAATTACTAATAGAGTAGATGCTTTTTAAATACTTGCTACATTATTCAGGCTGAGCACCCGCCTGTATCACTGAGTTCAAACCTTCCAGTAGACCATTATTGATCTGACTTTCTTTCCAGTTCAGAACACCGTCCCAGTGTCGTTTGATGGTCTTTGCAGCTTTTACCATGGGCTCCAGTCGGCTGTGGGTAGCCCAGAAGTACCACTTGTTTAGTCTTGCCTCAAACTCCTCTTTGCTTGGTGCCGTATAGATTTGCTGAAAGGTTTCCCTTATTTGTAAGGCTCGCACCGACTTCAGGTTAAGTCCGGGCATAGAGAGTTCATCTCGTTTCGCTTTCTGTTTTGCTGTCAGATTGCTTTCGTTTTTCAGAAGCGCATAGCGTGCGCCAACCAGTAACGGGTTGGTTTTCGCCTCTTCTTTGCGCACGCTGTTTACTGCCTCGTTGATAATCTTGACGATATGAAACTTGTCAAAGGTGACACTGGCTTCGGGCAGTTGTTCCCGTACGCCTTTGATAAAGGCTGGCGACATGTCGCAGCTAACCTGCTTGATGTTCTCCGCCTTACCATTGTGTTCTTCCAGATCGGTCGTAAATGCCTTGACCGTTTCGCTGCCTTTGCCATCGGTGACAAATACAGTACGTCTTTCTTCAAGATCGACGAACAAGGTTATGTAATCGTGCCCCAGGGCAGATGACGTTTCATCCATGCCAATGGTGTGGAGTTGGCTGTAGTCTTCTTCAGCCCGCGCTGTAGTGACGTAAAGCTCCAGCAGTGACCACAGTCGGTAATCAGAGGCCCCGGTCAACTTGCTGACATGATGCACCGGCATTGAACGACACATCTGAAGTAGGAAGGCTTCGAACAGAAGAGTGAAGCCATTCAGCTTTCCACTCCAGGGCGGAGAAATCAGGCGAGGCTTGTTATCGCCTCTTTTAACTCGTGGAACACGGGCATGCAGATAGCACTCGTGTTGGAAGAAATTCATATGCCGCCACTCTTTTCTKACAGTGTCGTATGCTTTGTATTCCTTGCCTGCAGGGTCTTCTGGGTCTTTGAATGTGGTTCCTCGTTGAAAGTTAATGAATATGTCCAGACGCGATTGATCTGCATCGAAATTCAGGKACTCAATGTACCAGGGAGAGGTGATGCCCAGGGCTGTCTGAAACAGGTCTTTCATGGGTGATTTATGGCAGGTTCTGCAACAAAAAAGAAGGTGGGCAAATATACACTTACCCACTCATTTTTCAAAAGAGCCTCATTATTGTCATAGCACCCAAGATGAACTGGTGAAGAATGTCAAAGCCTTCTGCGTGCAGATTAACCAAAAACCAGTCGAGTTAGCCGACAGACTCCATACCAAGACGTCTCTTGACGAGGAGGAAGAGGTGCTCAGAAAACCGGTTAAGCCAAAACCAAAATAAAACCGATGGTTTCAAGTGAGTTTTGGTTTAGCATGTTCTCTGGTTCTGGAGGAAGTGCAAGTGAAGAGCCGGAGTATAACAATGTTACGGGTACTTCAGGAGTCGATAATCTTCAGGGAACAGCAGCGGCCGATGCACTTTATGGGCTAGCAGGCGATGATGTCATTACCGGGGGGGGGGCGAGGATCTTTACAATGGTGGCCCAGGCAATGATCGTTATGTGATTACGGATACAGATGATACGAAAGTTATCAATTTTGTTTCTTCCCCAGAGCAGAAAGACGTTATTGATCTCAGCCAAGTCCTGCCTGCTGGTGCTAACGGTGCAAATATAGCGAATTACATTAGTGTTTCTATAAGCGGAGTCACGCTCGATACATTAGGGGTGGGAAACTTCTTTGGCCAAGATCCGCTGCTATGTACGGGACAAAACATGTAAGAGCATTTGAAAGTTGACTTGGTCGCTTTTTGCACAGCTATTTTTCAGAACCCTGCGAAGTATATCCAGTCCCAGTCTGAAAAGGGCTTTGGCAGGTCGCCCATGTTTATTTAGAGGAAGCTGTTTTGCATCTCCATAACTCCAGTGGCCAACAAGCAAGCACCATGTAAATGCCAGAGCAAGGATACCCATCAACTTATCCATACGATCAAGGTTGGTCATATGAGTAGATTCAAGGTCAAACCCACGGCTTTTGAGGCATCCAAACAGCGTCTCTATCGACCAGCGTTTGTAGTAATCTTCTACCATGGTTTCTGGCTTTTTGGTGGCGACAACAATGAGAAGCCCATCCACTGAACGTCTTGCACCAATATACAGACTAACGCCTGARMCCTTGCGTTTGCTGTGCCAGGTCACGACCTGATACAGCTTTATGTTCCTAAATAGCTGCACGGCCTTGATAGGCTTGCCTCCACTCCCCATAACGGAAGTGTTATCTTTGATACGGAGCCGACAGACAATACCCTGTTTATCCAGCCAGTCGAACCATTCGTGACCAATGAATTCACGGTCTGCAAGCAACCCATCTATCTTTTTTGCAGGTATCAGTTTCAGAACTCTTTTCATGATGGCAATGCGTTCATCTGCATTTGAGTTGCCACCACTCTTATCGAGACAAGTCCAGACAATGGGAATAGACGCACCTTGCCAGGCAATAGAAACCACCAGATAGTTAATGTGCTGGCTACCAAATTGCCAGTTGGTTCTATCCATGCAAAGTGTGTAGCTGGTAAGGTTTAACCAATGAAGTATGAGCTTTCYCAACTGCTCATAGCAGTATGTATATTTCTCAAAGAAGCGCTTTATACGACGATAGCTGGACTCTTCCTGAGCCTTACTCTGAAACTCTTCAGCCACTCGATACAAGTTACATGAGCGCCCCCTCATCAAGCCGAGAATGAATTGGGCAAGAAACAGTATCCGGGCTTGATGCCAAGGGAGATGAGCTTTAAGCTCCTTTGCTAGGAGGCTGACCGAGAATAGCCCGGTTAGCTCTCCTAAAACCAGCTCAACCTGAAAGCGCTCAAATAATGATCAGCATTTAGACCTTAATTTTCCACTTTACTCATATTCAGGCCTTTTTAAGGCATTTATGCTGCATTTTTAACCTTTTTC
>NZ_LUTV01000002.1:583453-599428 GCF_001646945.1 Endozoicomonas ascidiicola | reverse complement strand
CAATATCTGAACAAAAAGTTCACTGATTTCTTTACGGAAGCGCTGGCGAAAGGTGTTGATACTGTCGTGATCCGGATGCTCGTTGGCGCAGATATATCGAAAGGCGMTGGAGTCATAAGTTGCTTTCTCCAGTTTGCGACTGGAGAAGACACCTGTTGCATATCCATAGAACAATAACGACAGCATGAGGGATGGATGCCAGGCTTTAGAACCCCTTCCTTTATAGGCGCTGATCAAAGGTGTGAGGTCTAGCTGCTCAACCACCTCTACAACAAAGCGAGCAAGATGCACCTCTGGCAGATAATCCTGAACAGTGGCAGGAAAAAAGTCAGGGATGTCTCGGTCAATGGGTCTGAAAGTCCATTTGTTCATTGGCTGGCTGTCTTTTACGATCTTGCGGGTATTATACTCAAAAGTTGTTCTAAGTCCGACAGGCTCCTAGCCAGAAAGGAAATAGGGATGTTATTGACCTGTCATCGATACTGAGCGGAACCAGCGCGGATGAAAGCAATATAAACGACTTTGTTCTTGCTACTGACCAAGGGATTTTTATTGATGAATCAGGAAATGGCCTTTTCAATGACGATTTTATGCTGGCACGCTTTGGAGAACGAGTAGATTTGGATGACACCATTAATATTCGCCTTGGTGACGATAATGTCATTCAGATGGACAGAACGGCGGTCCGTAATGAAATAACGGGGCAAGATGGTACTGACAGGCTGCAAGGAGGCGATGGAACACAGACGTTTGATGGTGGTCTTGGGGATGATGTCATATACGGAGATGCACTGTCAGACAGCATCAGTGCAGACCACTTATATGGTGGTGAAGGGAATGACCGTATCTATGCAGACTACCTGGATTTCGCTGAAGGTACAGTTGAAGGTGGTGCAGGGGTTGATGAGCTCATTATGGATTTTGGTGCTGCAGAAGCATTAAATATTGATCTTGCTGAGATTGGCATTGAGAAAGCATACAGTTCAGCCGGGAATGATGTGCTTGATGGAAGTGGCTTTTCTGAGTCAGCCGGACGATATCTCGATGATGGATCTTTTGAGGAAGGTGTTGCTCAGAAAGTTGAGTTATCTGGTCGTGCTGGTGACGACCAGATAACTGGCGGAGAAGCAGAAGATTACCTTGATGGTGGTGAAGGTGCCGACACATTAAGTGGCGGGCTTGGTCGTGATTTTTATTCCGGTGGCGACGGTGATGACTCATTTGTTCTTTCTGAAGATAATGCCCTTGATACGATTTACGACTTTGCTTCAACAGAAAACGAAGACGATGCGCTTGACCTTAGCTCTCTGTTGCCAGACTCCGTTGATCAAGCTCAGCTGGACCAGTATGTTCGAGTAACCGATCAGGCTGTGTATGTAAATGACAGTGGCGATGGTCAGTTTGATAGTGATGATATAACAGCAACGTTTGGTGCTGCAGCGGACTTGGACGACTCTGTCCGTTTGGTTGTAGGAGAGACAGAGATTGAGACTGAGAAATCCTATCTGGCGGAAACCACGAATAATCGCTTGATTCTGAATGAGGCCAATCAATATGAATTTCATGACCGTGATTTTGAGTTTGCCTCTTTTGATAACTCGGTAGAATTCAACGCGGTCTATATCAAATCACTGCCAGCAACGGGAACGTTGGCGTATCAGGGTGAGGCTGTCACTGTCGATCAGCGAATCAGTTCAGAACTGATTGATCAGCTGGTTTACACAGCAGATGAAACGGATGGTAATACAGATGCCAGTTTTGCGTTTACGGTGTCTGATGGGACTGCTGAAAGTCAACAGGCCAGTTTTTCATTAGATTTACGGGAATCAGGCGCTTCAGAAACGGAAGGTACTGAAAACGCAGAGGTCATTCAGGGTGCTGAAGGTGCTGATAGTATCAGTGCTGGTGCCGGCAACGATACGATCTATGGCGGTGGTGGGGACGATATTCTCGTCGGTGAAGGTGGTCGAGACACCTATGTGTGGCGGTATGATGATATCGGCTCTTCAATAGATACTGCGGAAGATGTTGTTGAAGGCTTTCAGACCGGAGCAGATGGCGACGTTCTTGACCTGGCAGACCTTCTCCAAGAGGAAACGGGGGCGGTGGATGAGCTACTGACCCTGAATTTCCAGAATGGCGATACGATTATTGATGTAAACCTATCTGCTGTTGATGGTGTCAGGCAATCGATCACGTTGCGTGATGTTGATCTTTCTGGTTACGGCGGAGCGAGTAGTGATATTGAGATTCTCAACAACTTGATAAATGATGGAAATCTCAATGTAGACTCACCTTGATTATTTGAGGGCATGCTGGTTGCTTCTCAGGATCAACATGTTCTTGAACTCGTCAGGGTCCAGAAACGCTCGAATCAAACTTTCTTTATGTTCGTCATCCATCTGACTCTCAGGGTGGATGAACGTAATTAATCGTGAGACCCAAAATCGAAATGCGGCCAGCCTGAGCATGACAGGCCAGGCTGTTTTTTCTTCGTGAGTCAGAGGTCGAATCTTAGTATAGGCTTCGATCAGCGCATTTTGCTTTTGGCTGCTCAGCTCTAAACCTTCTTCAAGACACCAGTCGTTTACAGTCACCGCAAGGTCGTAAACCAACCAGTCAGAGCATGCTTGATAAAAGTCGATAACAGCAGAAATTTTCCCGCCATCAAATAGCACGTTGTTATGGAACAAGTCGCCGTGAATCAGGCCTGTTGGGAGTTCACTGAATGTCTGTAAGGATGTAGAGATGTTATTCCATTGTTGTGACATGAACAGAGAATCATCTTGGCTCAGAAGAGGAACCAGTCGTTCTTTCTGAACGTTAAGCCATGCAACACCACGGTGATTTTCCTGATGCAGTTTTGAGTCCATCCCAGCCAAGTGAACTCTTCCCAGCATTTCGCCTATTTGTTCACATTGATCCAGAGAGAGGTTTTTGTGGTCAGGGTGCTTTCCTGGAAAGCATTGCACGATCAGTGTCGGTTTATCTTTCACAGATTGAAGTGCATGACCTTTTTTATCCCGTACCGGGTTGGGTACAGGCAGGTCGTGGGTTTTCAGCTCGTCGGTATAATCAATAAAAAAGGGTAATGCACTGGCTGGCTGATATTCGAACAGAGTTAAAACATAGCGCTGACGAACACCATTCTTCTCAACATCGAGAAAGTAGTTCGTGTTCTCAACACCACTTTCAATGCCTTTAAATGAAATGAGATGACCAAGGTCATAACCGGACAGTATCTGTTCGATCTCAGTGTGCGTTAAATGGGTATAAACAGACATGCAGTCCCTGTACGAATCATTGTTGTTGGGTTTAACAAGCTAGCGCCATTCTAAAATAGTCCACGAGGGAACCAGCATTGTTCTTTTCGTTGGGTCGATCGGATTGCCTTCTTCATCTGCAGCAATCAGGTAATAGGGTTTTCCAACCTTCGGAATAATGTGGATGGCATACAGTTGGCCACCAACCCGGTATTCTTTATATGTTCTGTGATCACCTGCTCGTATCACAACGGTTGTATCGTCACGTTTTTCAAGCTCTGCCGGGCGCAGGTGTTTTGGAATCTGTTGAATAGCGTCATCAACGAGTACAGTTTTCCCAGATTTGGGTGACGTATTTTGTGATATGTCAGGCAGTCCCGTATTGTCAGGATTCTTTGCTGCGCAACCCATAAGAAGGAATAACGGCAAAAATATCAGACCCAGCTGGGTTCTTCTGATTAATGGGAACATTGCTCGCCTCTCTGCAATTACTCGAACATACAAAGCACATTTAAAGTACTTATGTTTGAATAAAACACTGCACTACAACCACGGCGACACAGCTTTGCTATGCTACCACCTCGGCACTGCCCAACAGATTCCGGTTGCTGGGTACTTAATTGCCATGGAAACCATTACACTCATAAGCTTTAAAAATCAGTATTACACATATTCTTTGAGCCATTGCTCAGATCGCATTCTATACCCAGTTACCCAGAATCGTAAGTGAGTCAACCATCAAATGTCAGAGACAATGCCAGAAAAAGCCACCACACCACCACTCATTCTTGTCGATGGCTCATCTTACCTGTACCGCGCCTTTCATGCTTCAGAGCGGGCAAATCTGAGAACCAAAGATGGTCGACCCACCGGAGCTATCCGAGTAATGACCAACATGCTGCGCAGTTTGATGCGCCAGTATCAGGATAGTCATGTTGCGGTTATTTTTGATGCCAAAGGTAAAAACTTTCGCCATGAAATGTACAGCGAGTATAAGGCAACCCGTAAACCCATGCCCGACGACTTGCGTTCGCAGATTGAACCCATACACCAGATTGTCCGCAGTCTGGGCTTACCGCTGCTAATGATAGACGGTGTTGAGGCGGACGATGTGATTGGCACTCTGGCTCGACAGGCCACTGAAAACAAAGTCGACACGATCATTTCCACCGGCGATAAAGATATTGCCCAGCTGGTCACCGAGCATGTCTCGCTGATTGATACTATGAACGATGTGTTTACTGATGAAAGTGGCGTCGAAAGTAAATTTGGTATTCCTGCTCACCTGATAATTGATTACCTGGCGCTGATGGGAGATAGCAGCGACAACATCCCCGGCATGCCCGGTGTCGGTCAGAAAACCGCTATTGCGTTGTTGAATGGCATTGGCAGCATTGATGAAATCGCCGAACGGCTGGACGAAGTGGCTGCTTTAGGCTTCCGCGGTAGCAAAAACTTTGCTGAAAAGTTTATTGAACACAAAGATATTGTGCTGTTGTCCCGTGAACTTGCCACCATCAAAACCGACGTTGAACTACCGCTGTCTATTGATGATTTGGTCATGACGCCTTTTGATAAAGAGTCACTGTTGTCTTTATTCCAAGAGTATGAATTCAAAACCCTGGTCGCCGATCTCGAAAAAGACAGTTCAGAGACGCCGGCAGCTGAAAAAGAGCCAGCACCTACCGGCGAATACCACACCATTACCGACAAAACAGAGTTTCAGACGTGGCTCAAAAAGCTGGAAGTGGCTGAGCTGATCGCCTTTGATACAGAAACCACCAGTTTGGATTATATGGTTGCTGAACTGGTTGGCGTCTCTTTTGCAGTAGAGCTTGGAAAGGCGGCTTATGTTCCGGTTGCTCATGATTATCTTGGTGTGCCTGAACAGTTGGGTCGAGATTGGGTGCTTGAGCAACTGAAGCCATTGCTTGAAAGCGCAGACAAACAGAAAGTCGGTCAGAATCTCAAATACGATGAAAGCGTGCTTGCCCGTTACGGTATCCAAATGAAAGGTATTGCCTTTGATACCATGCTGGAATCCTATGTGCTGAACTCCGTCGGCACTCGTCACAATATGGATGCCTTGGCTGACTACTATCTCGATTATAAAACCATAAAGTATGAAGACATTGCTGGTAAAGGTGCTAAACAACTGACGTTTAATCAGATTGAGCTGGAAAAAGCAGCCCCGTACGCTGCTGAAGATGCGGATATTACCTTGCGACTTCATCAAGCGATTTGGGAGCAACTGAAAACTGAACCTTCTCTGGAAACGGTTTTTAAGACCATAGAAATGCCGCTGGTGGATATTCTTTCCCGCATTGAGCGCCAAGGTGCGCTGGTGGATGCTTCTTTATTAAACCAGCAGAGTCTTGAGATTGGTCAGCGTTTAAAAGAGCTGGAAAAAGCAGCCCACGATGAGGCGGGTCAGGAGTTTAATCTTTCTTCACCCAAGCAGCTTCAGGAATTGCTGTTCGAAAAACTACAGCTGCCGGTTATTAAGAAAACACCGAAAGGCCAGCCATCGACCGCTGAAGAGGTGCTTCAGGAACTGGCTCTGGATTACCCACTGCCAAAACTGATCTTGGAACACCGTGGCTTGAGCAAGTTGAAGTCCACTTACACGGACAAGCTGCCAAAAATGATTAATGCAAGCAGTGGTCGTATTCATACATCCTATCATCAGGCAGTAACCGCCACTGGTCGTTTATCTTCTTCAGACCCGAATTTGCAGAACATTCCAGTTCGTACTCCTGAAGGTCGTAGAGTGCGTCAGGCATTTATTGCACCGGAAGGTTATAAATTGGTGGCTGCTGACTATTCTCAAATTGAACTGAGAATCATGGCGCATTTGTCGGGTGACAAAGGCTTGCTGGATGCTTTCTCACAAGGGCTGGATATTCATAAGGCAACTGCCGCAGAAGTGTTTGGTGTTGCACTGGATGATGTCACTACGGATCAGCGACGAAGCGCTAAAGCCATTAACTTTGGTTTGATCTATGGGATGTCTTCTTTTGGTTTGGCCAAACAATTGGGCGTCTCCAGAAAATCTGCTCAGGAATACATTGATCTGTATTTCGAGCGATACCCTGGTGTTCTGCGCTATATGGAAGAGACCAAAGCATTTGCTCGGGAAAACGGTTATGTAGAAACTATCTTTGGTCGTCGTCTATACCTGTCAGAAATTAATGCGCGCAATGGTATGCGCCGGCAGGGTGCAGAAAGGACGGCGATTAATGCGCCCATGCAGGGAACTGCCGCAGACATTATCAAACGGGCAATGATTTGTGTTGATCAGTGGCTGGCCTCTTCCGGGCTGGATGCCAGGGTAATCATGCAGGTGCACGATGAACTGGTGTTAGAGGTGGCAGAAGAGCAACTGAACACTGTCGTTGAGGGCATCAAGGCACAAATGGCCAGTGCAGCAGAGTTAAGTGTCCCGTTGCTGGTAGAGGCTGGAGTCGGTGATAACTGGGATGAGGCGCACTGATTTATAGTGTGCTTAACCTATTTTGAAAATAGTTTTGTAAAGAATTATTAAAGACGGGAACTTTTGTGCCGAATCCTATGTCATATATAGTGAGTCTCTTATGAGTTGCTCCTTGTGTGTTAGTGTTGGTAGTTGTTGTTGAAGGTAATATGTAATCCCCTGCATTTACCTTTTAAAGCCAGTATCTTTTGATACTGGCTTTTTTCTTTTTTACGAAAGAACTTTTATCCCCTCTCCGGGCGCTAGCTATACTCTCTTCCAGTCCTACACCTGAACGAATCTCATGACAGATGCTAATTTCAATTGAACTATGAAAGATATGAGTTCATTCCACCGTTGGATCCTGAGAATTACGTGGGAAAAAAACACCCCTGTGAAGCCTCCACGTACGAAACTAAATCTAAGCTCTTAGCAACATGAGAAAAAACTTCAAGATTCTTAAAAAGCTTCGATAGGATTTTTTCAGCAGGAAAAAGATGATTGATGAATAGAGCCTAATCCCCTGAAACTACTGAAGTTATGAGGTATTAAGCATAATCCGCACACCCCGTTGAATTTGCAAGTGTTCAATAACTCTGGTATAAAGCCCGATCTTTGTATAAGGGTAGCTGCTGACGAGTCATAGAAGGTCTCTTGACTCTGTAATCATGGGCAGTACTGCCCGAAGCAGACACTGGAATTCAGTTAAGTTTTCCGGCCTCATGGCTGGTGATTTTAGATTAAGAGACGGTTTGAGAGGCCATCCACATGTCTAAGGTATGTCAGGTTACCGGCAAGCGTCCGGTTACCGGGAATAATGTTTCCCACGCTCAAAACAAAACTCGTCGTCGCTTTGTGCCTAACCTGCACAGCAAGCGCTTCTGGGTTGAAAGTGAAAAGCGCTTCGTGCGTATGCGTGTTTCTGCAAAAGGCATGCGCATTATCGACAAGAAGGGCATCGATGCTGTTCTGGCTGAGCTGCGCGCTAGCGGCCAAAAAATTTAAGTTAGCAGGAGCAATAAGCCATGGCTAAAGGTATTCGCGAGAAGATCAAACTTGTTTCCAGTGCTGGCACTGGTCACTACTACACCACCACTAAGAACAAGCGTAATACGCCTGACAAGCTGGTGTTCAAGAAGTACGATCCAGTTGTGCGTAAGCACGTTGAGTACAAAGAATACAAGATCAAGTAAATCTTGTTTTCTGTGCTCTGGTCCGCATCCATTTCGTTGATGCGGGCCGACACTTTTCTATGCATTGTTTCTATGCATTGTTGCTCACCTCTGTATCACTCCCTCCTGAACTGACTACGTTTTAAGCGAAATAATTCTTTATATTCACCTATCTACTGTGCGTTCTTACGGCTGTCCCATTCTTATTGCACTGGTATAATGCGCGCCATTCCACAAGCGCAACTGTAGGTCAGAATGAAACCGGAACTCCTTTCGCCAGCGGGCACCCTGAAAAACATGCACTTCGCTTTTGCTTATGGTGCAGACGCCGTCTATGCTGGCCAGCCTCGCTATAGTCTGAGAGTCCGCAATAACGACTTCAAACTGGAAAATCTGCAGCGCGGTATAGATCAGGCGCACGCCCATGGAAAGAAGCTCTATCTTGCCAGCAATATTGCTCCCCATAACACCAAGATAAAAACCTTCCTGCGAGATATGGAACCAGTTATTGCTATGGGGCCGGACGCACTGATTATGTCTGACCCTGGCTTGATCATGATGGTTCGAGAAACCTGGCCGGACATGCCGGTTCATCTGTCGGTTCAAGCCAATGCGGTGAACTTTGCCACGGTAAAATTCTGGGCCAAGCAAGGCGTTGAGCGGATTATTCTATCCCGAGAACTTTCTCTGGATGAAATACAGGAAATCCGTGAAGAGTGTCCGGAGACGGAAATCGAAGTATTTGTCCATGGCTCGCTGTGTATTGCTTATTCTGGTCGCTGTCTGCTGTCTGGTTACATCAACAAGCGGGATCCAAACCAGGGAACCTGCACCAATGCTTGTCGCTGGCAGTATCAGGCGCACGAAGCCAAAGAGACTGACAGTGGCGATATTATTCCCGTAGCTCAACCGGAAATCGTTCAGCCAACGCTGGGTGAAGGTGATACCAGTAGCGAAATATACCTGTTGCAAGAAAAAGGTCGTCCAGATCAATACATGCCCGCTTTTGAAGATGAGCACGGTACTTACATTATGAATTCGAAAGATCTGCGAGCGGTGCAACACGTACGACGGTTAACAGAGATGGGCATTCACTCTCTCAAAATCGAAGGCCGCACTAAATCTTTCTACTATGTTGCCCGTACTGCTCAGGTTTATCGCAAAGCCATTGATGATGCCGTTAACGGTGTGCCGTTTGATATGGGCATGATGGATAATCTGGAAGCGTTGGCAAACCGTGGTTACACCGAGGGTTTTTACCGTCGTCATGTTCATGATGAATACCAGAACTACGAGACTGGTAATTCTCGTGGAAGCAAGCAGCAGTTTGTGGGTGAAGTGGTTGAGTCAGATGATCAAACTCTGACCATTGACGTAAAAAACCGTTTCGAGACAGGGGATGCAGTAGAGCTGATGACACCTGCCGGAAATATCGCTTTCAACCTTGAGCATATCGAAAATCGACGGGGTGAAAGCGTTGATGTTGCGCCTGGTTCCGGACATGTAGTGAAAATTCCAAAACCTGAAGGTGCTCAGTTAGGAGAGCACTGTCTTTTGGTGAGATATCTTCCTTAAATTGAAAACAATCTGAGTTTGGGCGCTCTGTTGACAAACACCGGTTTCAAGATCAGAGCTGAATAGGTCGATAAGGTCTTTTATGGATCTTGCGACCTTTACCAACATATTCTCAGGCTCAGCGACCAAACCGATGAACCAGCACCGGAAGCTGGTTTTGGATGCCTTATTTTTGCTGAGCCAACGATTTCGTAAGCAAAGCATTGACCAAAGCCAATGGCACCAGAAACCGCAGTGGATTGCAGACTTTCCCGTAGCACTTGAAAAATACGAGCAGGAAATTCTATCGCGATTAAATCAGCCAACTCTGACAGCACAACCCAAAGGGCTGCTCTTGTCGTTGTTGCAAACACAGAATAATCTGGCTCATTTAATTTGCCGTCTAGCGGAAAGGCTGACTTATCGACCAATTGAGTTGACCGAATCGCTGGAGGGTTCAATGGATGAATTGAGCCATTATCTTTATGAAACCATGCACTGCCTGAGGTTAAGAATAACCAAACAGGATCAAGTGGACTTAGCAGGTTTTAAGAAACAGCATATTCAGGCCATGGATGATATTCACCACGAAATAGGTGGTCGTCTGGATGTCCTGAAAGTTCTGATTTCACAGGTTAAAAGTGATGTTTTTCAAAGCGAAGGAAAGCTTGACCCTCTTGATTCCGCATTATTATTGTTATCCTTGGAAGATCTGGATGATCTGACTTTCTGGGTGCGCTCTCTGATCATCCATATACAGCAATTGTAAACAACCCTATAAGCTATTCCACAATACACTCTGCACGTTTCTTTTGGTGTTTTTCCAGGTACTCTTGAAACTCTTTTGGCAGACGGCCAGTAGAAGACCCTTTCCAGAGAATGGTCTCTCCTTTGGTGTTTTCGTATTGGAAGGTGTGCTTCTTAGATGTACGACGACGTTTTCTGGATATCGTCGTATCCGAAAGAACATCCAAATCGGAAAGCGTCAGCCCCAAGTCGGACATTTTTTTCTGAATAGCAGTGATGTCATCCTTTTTTCTTTGTCGCTCCAAATCCTCCTGTTCACGGGATTGCAGCTTTTCTGTGTATAACTCATTTAAACGAGCCAGAATCTTTTCAAGATCCTGAACAGTGGCTGCTTTAAACAGTGAGCGAATACGGGTTTTACTACTGAGTCGGTCATGTAGTTCATCAAATGACTTCACGGTGAACCCTCAATTGAAGAATTTGAAAGAGTTAAAGCGAGGGCTCAGCATGAAGCCGCTGTTTCCCCGAAATTGTTTTGTTAGCACTAAAAATAATCCATTTTGTTTAATTGGCAAGAATTGAGAGCCGATAACAACGGTTATAGCCGGCGATTTGAATGTTTTAGCCGTTCTTCATTACCCGTTTTTTTAGACCATTTTCAGAATAAATAGTTGAATAACGATATGCTTGGACGTTTATTTTTACCAACAGTTCTTCTCCTTCTGGCTTATGGTTTCTGGGTTAGTCCTGAGTTTCAGATAATCTCTGCTGGCATTGTGATTTTCTTATTGGGAATGGTGTATCTGGAGCGTGGGTTTAAGGTGTTTACCGGCGGTTTTCTGGAATCATTACTGAAGAAAACCACCAACCGGCTGTGGAAAAGCCTGACATTTGGTATTACGACGACAGCCGTTCTGCAATCCAGTTCTTTAGTTTCAGTCATTATTATTTCCTTTTTGAGTGCTGGTTTAATTGGCTTGGGCGCTGGTGTTGGCATTGTTTTTGGGGCGAACCTTGGCAGCACTGCAGGTGCTTGGCTAGTTGCTGTTTATGGGCTGAAACTGAACTTACTGACCTATGCCATGCCGATGCTGGTATTTGGCTTAATTCTGAGATCTCAAAAAGAGAAAAACCTCCATGGTATCGGCTTTGTGGCTCTTGGCATTGGGTTGCTGTTTTTTGGCATCCATTATATGAAGTTAGGGTTTGAAGCTTTTCAGGGTGTGATGGATTTCAGTAACTATGCCCTGGAAGGATTTCGGGGGGTGATGGTTTATACCTTGTTTGGGTTATTAGCCACGGTGATTATGCAGTCCACTAATGCAACGATGGTGCTGACTTTTTCAGCGTTAGCCGTAGGGCAGTTGACCTACGATAATGCGTTAGCTCTGGCGATAGGCTCAAATATTGGTACAACGATTACTGCCGTTCTGGGTGCTATGGGTGCAAATGCCTCAGGCAAAAGGCTTGCTGTAGCGCATATTGTGTTTAATGTGATTACTGCGGTATTGGCGATAGCTTTTCTCTCACAATTGAAGACGGCAGTCGATGTCATCGCAGAGCTTGTCCAGATTGGTGGTGATAACTATACCCTTAAACTCGCCTTGTTCCATAGCCTGTTTAATGTGGTGGGTATTTGCGTTCAGCTGCCTTTTATTAACATCCTGGTTCGTTGGTTGGAGACCTTATTTGTCGATCCAGCAGGTCAAGGCCATTTAAATCTGGCGAATACAAATAGCTCTGAAATCAACCGCGCCCGTTATTTAACACCCGCAACATTGAGTTACCCAGATACAGCGTTAAGGGCTATGACCCAGGAATGTGCGCATCTTTATCGCAATACCTTTGAGCTAATCTGCTACGGAATCTATTTGACCGGCGACCGATTGAGGGCAACAGATAACCTCGAAGAAATGGTTGATAACTGGGTCAGAGAAGAGCAGCCATGGACGATTAAAGAACTTTATATACGGCACATTAAAGGTATATATGCGGACATCATCCGCTATTCCGGAGAGATCGAAGGGAATATGCCAAGGCAGCAAGTTCAGGAGTTATTTGCGCTAAAAGTTGCCTGTAGAGATTTCGTTCAGGCGATTAAGCATGTAAAGCATATCTATAAAAATATGGGGCAGTACCTGCATTCCGATAATGAGCAAATTCGTCATCAATACAACCAGTTACGTCTATGTCTTGCGTCTGTATTGAAGTTAGTGGATTTACTGGGGGTTCGCCGTAACTATGATCACATTCGTCAGCATGCCGAGCAGTTGAAGTGTGAACTCAGAGAGCAGGATGAGCAAATGCATACGACGTTGAATGAATTGATCCGCTCCAGTCAGGTGGATTCTTTCATGGCTAGCTCTCTGCTTAATGACAGCGCCCACGTCCATGACGCCTGCACCAACCTGATTGATGGTGCAGTGATCATGCTGACTCGTGATCGTGAAGAATACCGGGAAATTGACCTGAACTTTGACTCCCGCTTTGGGGGAGAAAAAACCGGAGCAGAAAGAAGCGGCCCAGAAAATACCGCTTTATGAAACCGTGAGTTTCCAACCCGCTCTGTAAAGGTAGTTTCGTTCGGATTCAAAGTTAGCAACGGTCAATGGGTGTTGCTCAATCCAGCCATCTGGAAAAAAGAGAGAAACGGTAGAGTCCGAGGCCTGAATAAAATACTCCGGTAGTGTATCGTCTCTTCCCAAGCTCATGACATTGGCAATTCGCAGCAGAATCAACAAACGCATGAGTTTTTTCGCGGTTTCTTTTGGCCAGTTAGACATTAGAGACTTGGGTATAGAACGTCTATGGCCGCACACCAGTATGGCCAGTTGGCGCTGCTCTTCTTTGTTAAAGCCCATTAGATCTGAGTGATCAATCAGGTATGCGCCGTGGCGATGGTATTGGGTGTGTGAAATATCCAGACCGATCTGACAAACCTTGGATGCCCAAATCAGTAACTCAAGATCGTCGTCGTTTAATCCCCAGTGATCAGCAACCATAGCAAAGCAAGTTTGTGCGTGCGCTTTGACTCTGGAAGCGTGCTGCGTATTGACATGATAGCGATTCATCAACGCTTTGATGGTTCGCTGTCGTACATCTTCGTGATGATCCCGGCCAAGCATATCGTGCAATACGCCCTCTCTCAGGGCGCCTTCTGAGTAACGCATACGCTCGATATTAAGAGCGTCGAAGCCTGCCATGAGAATAGCCAGACCCGCTGGAAAAATTGCCTGACGATCGGGTTTCAGTCCGGGAAAGCGAACCCGTTTGAGGTGACTGAATTTCAGTACCTGCTTTTTCAGCTTCTCAAGGCTTTCACGGGTAATCACTTCGCTCTCACCCATGGCTTGCAAAATGCTGCTCACCGCACGAACAGAGCCGGAAGAGCCAATGGCGTCCACCCATCCCATTTTGGAATACGCCTGCTCGATATTTAGGAGCTCCAGTCGGGCAGCATAATATGCAGACTGAAAACGTTGAGAGTTGATCTCGCCTGAGCCGAAGAAACGATCTGTAAAGACAACACAACCCATGTGCAGGCTTTCTAACAGCTTTGGCTCAAAACGCTCACCGATGATGAACTCCGTGCTGCCACCGCCAATATCCATGACCAGACGACGTTCGTTGTCATCCGCCTGAGTATGTGCGACGCCCAGATAAATCAGCCGGGCTTCTTCTCTGCCGGCAATAATTTCAACAGGGTAACCAAGAATTTCCTGGGCTTTCTGCACAAAAATATCGCTGTTGCTGGCCTTTCTTAGTGCGTTAGTACCAACAACGCGAATAGCTTGAAAGGTAAAGCCCGTGAGGTACTGGGCAAACTGCTCAAGGCACTTGAAGCCACGCTCCATTGCCTCAGAGGAAATTTCATTATTGGCGTTAAGCCCCGCTGCCAGCTGTACCTTTTCTCCGAGTCTTTCAACGGGACGGATTTCGCCCTGATCAACCCGGGCAACGATAAGGTGGAAGCTGTTAGAACCCAGATCGATGGCTGCTACCAGAGGCGTTGAGCCTTGTTGTTCATGCTCTTGTTGCATCATGATACTTCTTGTCTCTGGTTAGGTTGTCTCTGGTTAAGTGCTCCGTAGCCGGTGTCTTTGAACGGTACAGAGTGGGTTGTGATGACGTCATGGGAGCTGTATCTTTATCTGTAGCTAAGTAAAGCTAACGCCTTCATTTCATGAGAATTGTTGCCAATATTATCGGCCAGCAGTTGGGAATTAAAGACCACATTTCAAACTCATGTCAGTAAGGGCGTAATTCAGGCAAAAAAGTGGGAATCTTAAGCCTGCGTGGCTTAGCCCGAATATTTCATAAACATGCTCCCGCTCTCACTTGTCCTTTGCCGCACTTAGGGAGTTTTACTCAGTCGACCGTACTCCCCGGTACGGCGCTCCATCGCAAAATCCCTTAGTACGACAAATGGCAGCGCGAGATTCGGGGCGGTTTATGAAATATCCGGGTTAGGATTTCCTGCCGGTCTCAAAGCAGTTTTGTGTAGCGCTATTGAAAAAAACACACAAAACCCCATCATTAAGGCATAATATATCAGTCTTGGGGTGGCTATCCCCAGCCTCAGGCTGGCATTCTTGCCAGTCTTCGCTTCATAGCTGGTTGACTATATTTTAAACACTATTAAGTACTTACAAGTACAATGGTTAGGAGATCCATTCCATGAGCGAAATTGTCAAAGTGACAGATGACTCCTTCGATGAAGTAGTTCTGAAGGCGGAAGGTCCGGTGCTGGTTGACTATTGGGCTGAGTGGTGTGGACCTTGCAAAATGATTGCACCGGTTCTGGATGAAATCGCTCAGGACTTCGATGGTAAACTGACCATCTGCAAACTGAATATCGATGAGAATGAACTGACACCACCAAAATACGGTGTTCGTGGTATTCCAACCTTGATGCTTTTCAAAGGCGGAAATGTTGAAGCCACTAAAGTGGGCGCGCTGTCCAAGTCTCAGCTGACTGCATTCCTCGACAGCAACCTCTGATTGCTGGCATTTGTGAGGCTACGGTCAAACCCATAGCCTCTTTTAATTGGCTTCAAATTGAAGGGTGCTCAGCCTGATCAATGTCCTGCCTGAAGGTTATGAGTAATTGGAAAACCGTATTGATTCATTTTTTTCCAAAAAGATGACCAATGTCCTGTTGAACATATGATCGCTCGGAGTGTTAACAGCATTGAGGCACCTTCTTCTTTCCAGCGCATACCTGATCTGCACATCCTCTGTTTCACCAATATTTTACAGGCCGCTTCAGTAACCCCAGAGCCGATTGGTAAATGGGCGCTCAGGGCTTCCGGATAGACCATCTTTTTCCAGTTGTTCTTAAAGTAGGTTCTTGCCTTGTACAGCTTCTCCATCGMTGCCAGACGATTATTCCCCGGTGATGATTTCTTTAATTCCTTGGTCAGACGCTGTGCTCCACCAACTTCATGTTTCAGCTCATGGAGTTTTTCTTTCAGCCATGCATGCCGTTGTTGCTTGTTTTTAACTCCCGGATAGATCGCTTCCGCAGCGTCTGCCACATACTCAGAWGCATGATAAAAATCCAGAACCTGAACGGACACAAAAGGCTTAAGGAAAGTCMAGTTATCGGGAGCRCCATCGGCAACGCCAACATAAGTGGCATCAGGGAATCGTCGTTTAACTTTTTCTATCTCTGCAGAAAATCGCTTCATAAAGGTTTGCTTGCCATATTCAGGCGCTGCAGCGCAGTAGATCGTATGAAGTCGATCACCGTCATCATTCAATAATG
>NZ_LUTV01000002.1:567468-581678 GCF_001646945.1 Endozoicomonas ascidiicola | reverse complement strand
CGTCTTTTGACTTCCAACCAGGCTGTATCTGCGGTGTAGCCTGAAGCAGCTCCTCCACCTGCTGGAGCGATTTGATGAGCCGTGTGTCCATTATGATTTTCATCCAGTAATTTTGGACGAAAGATCAGAAATCACAGGCTCATTTCATTTTGGAAACAAGGGCTCCGTTCAGGCTCATTTCATATTGGAAGAGACTAATTCTTGATTATTTTGCAGAAAAGGATATAGACTGTTACTGTTATATTTAAAGAGCAAAGGGCTGTCAGGGATTAACTGACCAATCAGGAATCTGGCCCAGACAGGGCAGCCGTTATAAACACTCGCAGGGTCTTAATTTTAGCTGTCCCTTATCATAATAAGTCATACACTTTCTGACCTTCCTGCAAACAACGGCCAATTTCCATTCAATTTAACATTCGCAAAACTACTGGTTATGCATCTTACCGAACTGAAGAAAAAGTCTGTTCCTGAACTTCTGGCTATAGCGAATGAAATGGGTCTCGAAAACCTTGCCCGTTCCAGGAAGCAGGACGTAATTTTTACGATACTTAAACGCCATGCTCGCAGTGGTGAAGATATCTATGGCGATGGCGTTCTGGAGATTCTCCAAGATGGCTTTGGCTTCCTGCGCTCCGCGGATAGTTCCTATCTTGCCGGCCCAGACGATATTTACGTATCCCCCAGCCAAATTCGCCGATTCAATCTGCGAACAGGCGATACCATTTCAGGAAAAATTCGTCCGCCAAAAGAAGGTGAGCGTTATTTTGCCCTGCTGAAAGTTAATGAAATTAACTTTGACCAGCCTGAAAATGCCCGTAATAAAATCCTCTTTGAAAACCTTACGCCTCTGTTTCCACAAGATCGAATGATGATGGAAATGGGCAACGGTGCCACTGAAGATTTGACTGCCCGCATCATTGACCTTGTTGCACCTATTGGTAAAGGTCAGCGTGGCCTCATCGTTTCGCCACCAAAAGCCGGTAAAACGTTAATGCTGCAGAACATTGCAGCTAACATTGCCCGCAATAACCCAGAGTGCCACCTCATCGTTCTGCTGATTGATGAACGCCCTGAGGAAGTGACAGAAATGTCCCGCTCCGTCCGTGGCGAAGTGGTGGCTTCAACCTTTGATGAGCCTCCATCACGTCACGTTCAGGTGGCAGAGATGGTGCTGGAGAAAGCCAAGCGATTGGTTGAGCACAAAAAAGACGTGGTTATCCTGCTGGATTCCATCACCCGTCTGGCTCGTGCATACAACACCGTTATTCCATCTTCTGGCAAGGTGCTCACCGGTGGTGTGGATGCTCATGCTCTGGAACGCCCAAAGCGTTTCTTCGGTGCCGCACGTAACATTGAAGAAGGCGGCAGCCTGACCATTCTGGCGACTGCTCTGGTGGATACCGGCTCCAAAATGGACGAAGTTATCTTCGAAGAGTTCAAGGGTACCGGTAACATGGAACTGCACCTTGACCGTCGTGCTTCTGAGAAGCGTGTGTTCCCTGCTATCGGCATTAACAAGTCCGGTACTCGTCGTGAAGACCTTCTAACGTCTGAAGAAGAGCTGCAGCGTATGTGGATTCTTCGTAAAATTCTGCACCCAATGGATGAAATTCAAGCGATTGAATTCCTGTTGGATCGCATGAAGCATACGAAGACCAACGAAGAGTTCTTCCAGTCCATGAAGCGGAAGTAATCTCTGCCACTGCTCAAGATTGCTGCGAACCATGTTCGGGCAATCTTGAGTGGTAATTCCCTCCAAATTCCCTTTCAATGCCCCTCACTATTTTTCGTAAAGCCGTCCTGATAATAAAGAAGAAGTCACTATGAAATATAAGGATCTCCGGGATTTCATAAAGCAGCTGGAAAAGCAGGGTGAGCTCAAACGAATCACTCGGGAAGTGGATCCGGTTCTGGAAATGACAGAAATCTGCGATCGAACCCTGAAAAAAGGCGGCCCTGCCCTGTTGTTTGAAAACCCGAAGGGCTTTGACATGCCTGTGCTGGGCAACCTGTTTGGCACCCAGAAACGGGTAGCCATGGGCATGGGACAAACCGATATCAGCGCCCTGCGCGAAGTCGGTGAGCTACTGGCTTACCTGAAAGAACCTGAGCCACCGAAAGGCTTTAGAGACGCCATGGAAAAGCTCCCCATCTTCAAGCAGGTGTTGAATATGGGGCCAAAAGTTGTGAAATCCGCACCCTGTCAGGAAGTGATTTTGCAAGGCGATGAGGTGGATCTGACCAAGATTCCTATCCAAACATGTTGGCCCGGAGATGCAGCCCCTTTAATCACCTGGCCTCTGGTCATTACCAAAGGACCGGAGAAAGACCGCCAAAACCTGGGGATTTATCGTCAGCAATTGCTGGGCAAAAATAAATTAATTATGCGTTGGCTGTCCCATAGAGGCGGTGCGTTGGATTTCCGGGATTGGCAGCAAAAGCATCCTGGTGAACCTTTTCCTGTCTCTGTCGCCCTTGGTGCTGACCCTGCAACGATTCTGGGTGCAGTAACACCGATACCAGACACACTCTCAGAATACGCCTTTGCAGGCCTTCTGCGAGGCAGTAAAACGGAACTGATCAAAAGCCGGATTAATGATCTTCAGGTGCCAGCCAGTGCCGAGATTGTTTTGGAAGGTTTTATCTATCCCGGTGAGATGGCGGATGAAGGTCCGTACGGTGACCACACAGGCTACTACAACGAAGTAGAGTCATTCCCGGTGTTTACCGTTGAGTGCATTACACATCGCCGTGATCCGATCTATCACAGCACCTACACCGGTCGTCCGCCGGATGAGCCTGCCATTCTCGGGTTGGCGTTTAACGAAATCTTTGTCCCTATTCTGAAAAAGCAGTTTCCGGAAATTGTCGATTTTTATCTTCCTCCGGAAGGTTGTTCCTATCGCATGGCAGTGGTCACCATGCGCAAAGAATATCCCGGTCATGCCAAGCGGGTAATGTTGGGCGTCTGGTCATTCTTACGGCAGTTTATGTATACAAAATTCGTGATTGTGACCGATGATGATGTCAACGCCCGAGACTGGAATGATGTAATATGGGCCATGACCACTCGGATGGACCCGAAACGGGACTCGGTATTTATAGAGAATACGCCCATCGACTATCTGGATTTTGCATCACCGGTTGCGGGGCTTGGTTCAAAAGTGGGGTTTGATGCCACCAATAAGTGGCAGGGCGAAACATCCCGGGAATGGGGGACGGCAATAGCCATGAGTGACTCTATTCGGCAGCGGATAGATGATATCTGGGATGAGCTGGGTATTGATTAGCAGCATCCGCGTATTGTACGAGAGCGGACTGTTATCCAAATTTAGAGGTAGGGATATTCATGACAACTAATCAAGGCAGTCAGAATAAAAGCACGTCACAGACGTTCCTGACAACAGAGCTTCAGCTACTGACTGAAGACGTGTATCGCGTCATTCTGACAGCAGAAGCCGGCTTTGTTCCCGATTACAAAGCCGGCCAGTATCTTGAAATCATCGTTGATGGCGATGCGATGGCTTTTTCGATTGCCAGTGCACCGATGCCGCAACAGAAGACACTGGAGCTGCATATCCAGAAACTTCCCGGGAAACCCAATTCAGAAAAACTGTTCAGTGCGCTGGAGAGTGGCAACGTTCAGGTCATAATGGCAAAAGGTCAGTGCTGTCTGGACACAATACCAAACCGCCCTCTGGTTTTTATTGCTGCAGGCACTGGCTTTGCGCAAATGAAAAGCATGATTGAATTTGTGCTGTTATCTGGGCAAGAAAGAGATATTCACTTCTATTGGGGAGCCCGTTCACCAGAAGGCTTCTATATGCCAAGCCTACCAGTGCAGTGGTCTTCAACTCGTTTGCACTATCACCCTGTGGTGAGCGATGCCAATGAAAAAGATAGTTGGAAGGGTCGCCAGGGTTTGCTGTTTGAAGCGGTAATAGACGACAAAGACCATTTGAATGGCAGTGAAGTGTTCATCAGTGGCTCTCCTCAAATGGTTTATGCCACTTATGACGCTTTGGTGGAAGAAGGCTTTGATACCGAGGCTTTTCACTCGGATGTATTTGAATACGCACCAAGAGCTTAATCATTTCTGGGATACAATATTCTCAATTATTCTCCATTTTTCTTCTTAAGAAAATACGACAGAACTACAAAGTAGAATTCTGTCGTATTTATTCATTTGCTATTCTCATGGAAAAAGCCCGTCCCTTGTCTATATTCAGACCCGAGTGTGATCAATACAAGGTACGGTATTTAACATGCAACCAGCACCCCCAAAAAAAGATCAGGAAGGATTTAAAAATAGTCGGGTTAGACAAAAGAATATTCAAGTGATTCTTGAGGCGGCGGAAGAGGAATTTGTTGCCAGCGGTTATAAAGGGGCATCTATTCGGGATATTGCCCATCGGGCGGGTCTGCCAAAGGCCAATGTTCACTATTACTTTAACAGTAAGATTGAACTTTATAGTGCTGTTCTCAGTCACATAATGGAGCTCTGGCAGTCGGTGTTCAGCGGGCTGAATCCGGAAGATGAGCCTGGCACCGCCTTTCGAAAATTTATACATGCAAAAATGAAATATGTGGTTGCTCACTCCAAGGCATCCAGAATATTCAGCAGTGAAATACTTCATGGTGCTCAACATCTGAAAGAGCACATGCATCCATTCAATGATTGGATTCAGGAAAAATCAGAAGTCATTCAGGGGTGGATTGCTCAGGGGAAAATGAAATCTGTTGATCCGGTTCATCTGTTATTTTCCATATGGGCGACAACTCAGTACTATGCTGATTACAGTGCGCAGGTTGCTTTCGTATTAGGAAAAGAAACATTAAGTGAGCAGGATATCGAGTCTTACACCGACAGTGTTTGTCAGATTATTCTTGTTGGTGTGGGTTTGGATATTTGAAAGGGAGTAAGCCTTGAAAGGCTTACTTGGCCGTGATTTTTGAAAGCACTGCAGGTGTTACCCTGCAGATACCACTTCAAGCTTGTCCACCTTCTGGAAGCCTCTAGGCAATTTGTTGCCCCGACGCCCTCTTTCTCCACTGTAATGCTCAAGGTCTGAAGATTTCAAGGTGACATGGCGTTTGCCAGCATAAAGCGTCAGAGCATCACCTTCATTGAGAAGGGTGATCTGGCTCATAAGTTCAACACGGTCTGCCGCTCTTGCAGAAGGAATACTGATAATCTTGTTGCCTTTTCCGCGCCCAAGCTTTGGTAGATCCTTTAGTGGGAATAGCAGCATACGCCCTTCGTTAGTGATGGCTGCCAATAATGGGTCATTACCTTTGACCGGTATCGGCTCAATCACCTGGGCGTTCTTAGGCAGGTTCAGCAGCACTTTACCGGCTTTGTTTTTACTGACCATGTCAGAGAATTGGGTGATAAATCCATAACCAGCGTCACTGGCTATCAAGTAACAATCATTGGCATCACCAATGCACGCACCTTCAAAGGTGGCTCCAGACGGAGGGTTAATCCGCCCTGTTAATGGCTCTCCCTGTCCTCGGGCGGAGGGGAGATTATGGGTCGGCAGCGAATAAGCTCGACCGGTCGAGTCAAGAAAGACAGTGGTCTGATTACTCTTTCCCTTCGCAGATAAACGATATCCGTCGCCAGATTTGTAGTTGAGCGACAATGGATCAACATCATGCCCTTTTGCGCAACGCACCCAGCCTTTGTTAGAGAGCACAACCGTTACGGCTTCAGAAACCAATAGATCAGTCTGAGAGAGAGCCTGAGCTTCAGTGCGGACAACAATGGGTGAGCGCCGATCATCTCCGAACTCTTTAACGTCTGCTTTCAATTCTTTCTTGATAAGCGTCTTAAGACGTTTTTCAGAACTTAAGATCAGCTCAAGAGAATCACGCTCTTTTTCCAACTCGTCCTGCTCACCCCGAATTTTAACTTCTTCCAGCTTGGCCAGATGACGCAGTTTCAAATCGAGAATGGCTTCAGCCTGAATATCAGAGAGCCCAAAGCGCTCCATCAGCACAGGTTTTGGTTTGTCTTCTGAGCGAATAATTTCAATGATTTCATCTATGTTCAGGAAGGCAATCATCAGACCTTCGAGGATGTGCAGACGACTGAGCACTTTATCCAGACGATGCTGCAAACGACGACGGACCGTTTCACTACGCCAGCTCAGCCATTCGCTCAGCATGTTGTCCAGAGATTTCACCTGTGGACGACCATCGACGCCAATCATGTTCATATTGACCCGGTAAGTCTTTTCCAGATCAGTGGTGGCGAACAGATGATTCATCAAGCTTTCGGTATCCACCCGGTTGGATTTTGGCACGATAACCAGACGGGTTGGATTTTCGTGGTCAGATTCGTCCCGGAGATCCGCCACCATGGGCAGTTTCTTGGCTTGCATTTGCGCGGCAATTTGCTCAAGCACCTTAGCACCGGACGCCTGATGGGGTAATGCAGTAATCACAATATCCCCACCTTCGCTCTGGTAAACCGCGCGCATCCGCAGAGAACCTTTGCCATTCTCATACATTTTGATCAGGTCCGCGCGGGGGGTAATCAGCTCTGCTTCTGTTGGAAAATCCGGGCCTTGAATATGTTCACAGAGATCAGCGACAGTGGCTTTTGGGTGTTCAAGAAGGTGAATACAGGCATTGGCCACTTCCCGAAGATTGTGCGGTGGGATATCTGTGGCCATACCCACCGCAATCCCCGTCGTACCATTGAGCAGAAGGTTTGGCAGGCGGGCTGGCAGGATGGAGGGTTCATCCAGCGTACCGTCGAAATTAGGAACCCAGTCTACCGTTCCCTGACCCAGTTCGCCGAGCAGTGTATCGGCATAACGAGTCAGGCGGGACTCGGTATAACGCATGGCGGCGAAGGATTTTGGATCGTCGGGAGAGCCCCAGTTGCCTTGGCCATCCACCAAAGGATAACGATAAGAAAAAGGCTGAGCCATCAGCACCATGGCTTCGTAACAGGCGCTGTCACCGTGAGGGTGAAACTTACCCAGCACGTCACCTACGGTACGGGCAGACTTTTTGAACTTGGCGGTATTTTTCAGGCCAAGCTCACTCATGGCATAAACAATACGACGCTGAACCGGCTTAAGGCCGTCTCCAATATGTGGGAGCGCCCGGTCGAGAATGACGTACATTGAGTAATTCAGGTACGCATTCTCTGTATATGCTCTCAGGGATTGACGCTCAACCCCATCGTCGCCAATTATGATCTGCTCCGTCATGCTCAAACCTGTATCCGAGAAATGCCAGTAAATAGTGCATGATAGCAAGTAACTGCAGAGCTCTGAAAGTTCAGCCGCCTCGGTTGTTTTCTACATAGGGATTTCCCCAGCCCTGAACATCGCTGATCTGACGATTTCTTTCGGACTCCCAGCTCGTGACCGGGTACATTTTGTTCCAGGCTTCAAACAGCTTCCGCTCTTTGTTGCTGAGTTTGAATTTGTACTGATCCGACATATAAAGGTAGGTGCGGGCAATGCTACCCCGTTGTTTTTCCGGGGGTTGAGCCATGCGAGCTTTAAAGTCAACGTGGAAATCACACTGGCCGTAGTAATTGGGTGGGTTATTCAACATACCAAAACGATAGTTAGATCGGTCTCCATTCACCTCACCTACAGCAGGCACAAGGTTATGCAGATCGGCTTCCATTGCCCGAAACAGACGGTCGTTTTTTGTGCAGTTCTTTCTGCCACCTTTTTGCCAACATTGGCGCTGATGACCAAAAGCCCAGGCAGGCACCACATGCTCCCACTCTATTCGATTGGCTCGGGTGAGTTGTTTGCGAACTGAATAGCCGCAGGCTTCCAGATCGGGCACCAGCTTCTTGCCCTGTTTTTTGATGGGGCAGCCACAGTAAAAGCTGGTTAAGTTTTTGTCGTATATTTTGGCTGCGACTCGTTTTGCGCTGGAAAAGCTGCTTGGCACACTGGCAAAAACCAGTGCAGGGAGGAATGTCAGAAAGATAAAAGATAATCGTCGTGTATTTAGGAAAGACATGAAAGATACAGGTTTTATTTTCGAGGTAGAGAAAGAGGCGACGAAGCGCTAAAGGCGTCGCCCTGAAGGAATAGAATACAAGTGTTGTTTAAAGGAGGGAATCAGAAATCGCAGCGCTGAACATACCGGCAACCATCATCATCAGGCCAATTCCGGCTCCGGATGTCAGTGATTCCCAGAGAGAAACCTGCTCGATGGTGAAATAATAAGCGGCACCTGCAAAAAACCATGCCCACCAGAAACCCAGAGAGGCCATTGCTGTCAGCCGAAAGCCGGTCGAGATCATCGTTTTCATTGTTTGCTCCCAAGCTGCATTAATCATTCATTCATTCATCTTATGCTTGGGAGCTCAAAAGCGGCATCAGGGTTTAACGCAGTGGGCTTCGGATATCGCTAATAGGTGTGTATGTGATGTGTCTGCTCTCACTTGCCAGAGGCGGCTGTTTGCCTGATAGACCCATGGCATATTTCATCACTTGGTTCACCGCGGGTGATAATTTTCCAGCAATGGTCAAGCCCGCATTTCTGAGTAACTGTAATGGACGACTCTGGTTACTAAAGCTGTGATAAAAGCCATCCATAACAGACATCATGAGGGCATTCTCTTTTCTGCGGGCATTTTCATAACGCTGAAGAACAATCTGGCTGCCTAGATCTTCTTTGGCTTGCCGGGCATTGATCAGAATCTCAATGAGCCAGGCAGCATCTTGAAAACCCAGGTTGACACCCTGACCGGCCAGCGGATTGATGGTATGTGCCGCGTCGCCTGCCAAAACGACGCCATGCTGGTAATAACGATGAGCGTGTCGACGGGCGATGGGAAAGGCACTGCGTTCGCAGACTTGACGTATTTCTGGAAGTTCTACTGGAAAAGTATCTGATAATACTTTTAAAAAAGCCTCACCCGAAAGGTTCAGTAATTCCTGAACTTTTTCCGGCTGGTGATACCAGACAATAGATGCATAACTTTTGCAGTTTACATCGGGCAGTGGCAGGAAGGCTTCAGGCCCCGTTGGCGTGAAAGCCTGCCAGGTGACGTCCTGACAACCGCCCGAAATTTCGACCGTAGCAACGAAGCATTGCTGTTCATAATCCCTTTGCTCAACGCCCAGTCCGGCGGATTGTCGAACTTTGGAGTTAGCGCCATCAGCACCAATCAACAGATCACCAGAAAAGCGGCGGCCGTCAGACAATACAACTTGCGGCTTTTCATCAGAAAGCTGCATGCTGTCTATGGTGACAGGGCAAAACAGTGAAATTTCTGAACAGGCTTTTGCGGCGGCTAATAGCCCCAGCTGCGTGACTCGGTTTTCAACAATGTAACCTAGCTGTTCATGCCCGATCTCTGCTGCATCAAACACGACCTGGTTCGCCCTTGAGGCGATTTCTTTTCCCCAGGGAGTGTGCAGTTTTTCCCATACGGCCATCCGACGATAAGGCGTCATCCGCATGGTTTCCATATGTGCCCATGCACCAAGGTTTTTTAGAATGTTTTCTGAGGCTGAGCTGAGTGCAGAAACTCTTAGCTCAGGTAGGCTATCCGCTGGTAAAGGCGCAGGTTCTGACTGATCAAAAAGGGCAACCCGAATGCCTTTGCTGCCGAGCCCGCAGGCGATCGCTGTGCCCACCATGCCAGCGCCGACAATCAGGACATCAAAGTGCGCTTCACAATTATTGATACTGGACATAGAGAGCCTGGAGCCCACTCCGTTTAGTGATGAGGTTGGAATTCGAATATACCCGTCGCCTTTCAAGTTGCTACTTTGTTGGCTGCTTTTATGCCCCCGGGTGCTCGCTCACCCCAATCACCTACTACTTGTAAGCTCATGGGGATTCACTCGGTTGCTGCCGCGTAGCAACTTGAAATCCTTTGGGTATAGTCTGCGGGATCTTTTCACCGGGAAGGTAAATAGTCAAATACTGAATGGTTGGGGACTGTCTGGTAGAGGTTGCCGCAAAACTCTAAATATCTCGCTCATCTCGTTCCCATGCTTCGCGTGGGAATGCATATCCCAGAACTGTCAAAGGGGTAGAAGTATGGGTTCCCACGCAATACCCAAAGGGCATAAAAGCATGGGAACCAGGGCTTTTGCGACAACCTCTGGTAGTGATTACGGAAGATCGTCTTCCTCATCATCAATATCGTCATCCCATTCTTCATCAAAGGCTTCGTCCAGCTCTTGGGTTTTACGATCGGAGATTTTCTTATTTCTGCGATCGCCCTTTCGGCGGGTTTTGCGCTTATCCAGAGGTATATTTTGCCCTTTTTCAGAACCTGAGCGGTCTATGTAAGGCTTTTGAGGTTTTTCAAAACCATCACCTTTCTGAAGCTTATCTTCATTACTGTGATCGTGATCCAAATGTGGTCGTGATGATGGGTTGATTTTCATACCTGAAAACTCCAGTGAGCCTCCTGCTCAATGTACTCTCTACATCATTTATACAATGGAGTGCAGATAGATGAAAGCTCTGGAGTGTTCATGATTGAAGACAAGATAATGGAAGATAGAGAGTTCTGCACATCAAGTCACCGGCAATCATGACACTTTAAACCATGGCTACCACCCGATTCGATGCCTCCGACAAAAACAAACGTCTGCTCACTGACATTCCATGTACCCAGCGTTTACCCGTTTGCACGGCATGGTTTTTAAGCGCTGGAAGCGTTCCCATCACGCGGCGGAAGCGGTTATTCCAGCGAATGGTTTTCAACCACTCTTCAGGATCAATATTCAACCGAAGCAAGATGGGTGGAACCGTCTCCAGAATACGACCACGTTTGTCTTTTCGAAAGATACGACCGGACCAGTCCACCAACTCAAGATAACAACTCAGCGCATAAGGGATAGCCAGGTCGGGGTTTTGCCCCGGTGCTTTGAAAGGTTTGAGGAAAGATGGTTGTCGCCTTGTTGTGCCTGTGGAGCAATAGCTACCGGCTCTTTCTTTGATAGATGTATACTCGGAAGTTTCTGGCGTTTTGGCTCGTACAGGGTTCAAATCAACATAAGCCATGCAGGTGAGTAGCGCTGCCTCATCAAGCAGTGCCTGGCTTTTGTAGCGTCCTTCCCACAAATTTATCCGAAATAAATTTGAACAGCTTCAGCTGGCCCGAAGGGGAAAAACCAAGGATGGTTTTTATAAAAGCGTCCTTTGCAACCGTCTTCTATATTCGCTTCACGGGCGAGGTGCTCGTTCAGGCAACGCATAAACCAGCTAATGTCGTTTTAAACGACGCCGGTATTCTTCTGTAAACTCTTCGAATTTCAACAGACTCCCTTTGTCCAATGTCACCCCTGCCAGGTAACGCTGAACCAGCATAGGGCCAGAGAACAACTGCGTCTAACGGGACAGCACTTCCTTCATGCTTCAGCCTGTTCGCGATGGATATTTGCCAGAGAATTTATCACGACCGCAAAGGAATGCACGACGTACACAGCGAGCCATGCAGTGATAGTACGGCGTGCTCGCTGGGTCTATAAGGTTTCTCCGGACAGTCGTCATGACTTCTGTACCTGATCATTAAAATTCTTAATGATCAAAAAGTAGATGAGCTGATCGGTTAGTCAAATTTATAGGTGTCCCTTATTTTCCCTTTAAAAACAGTTAATTACAGTTGATCTAGACCTATGTTTAACTGATTGAATTAATTCGGTTGCTAAGGTTATAGAAGGATTCTTCTTTTATTAATAAAGAACTGCTGGCATGGAGGTCATATGACCCAGAATATTGGACATTCCAGAGGCTTGCCGCTTCATCAATTGCCCAATAATGGACTTCAGAATAAGCAATCAGGAAAGATAAGCAGTGGTCTTTTGGCTGGTAGAAAGGTTATTACCAATGCTGGCGTTAAACAGTTACTCGGCACAGTAACTTCCGGGCCGGGAAAGAAGCTGTCGTCACGTACTGCAAGAATCAATCAGGCAAAACAGTACGTTAAGGATGTTAAAACCTTAAATAACAATATTAAAGATCAAATTAAGCAGAATCAGCAGGATGCAAAAAGTCGCCGCCAAGCATTATTCGAAAGACAAAAAGCCCGTCAGCAGCGCCATTCAAATATTAGGCGACCCAATGCTCGGTCGAACAACACAGGTAATAAGGTTTCTATAAATAAAAGTCCATTGGGTGATGTCACCATTAAGGCATATCGAAATATTAAGAGTAATAACGTTCAAAGGATTGGACAACAAAGTGTTGGGGGGGCAGGCATTGTAAAGGCTCAGACCAGACAAGGCGGAGCAAAATTAATGGCCTCAATATCTTCTGATAATCGGGCTTTTCTCCAGGGTGTTAAGGGGCTATCAACACACGTAAAAGTGTTGCAGGAACAGCTTAAAGAAGCATCTACACCTTTAGAGGTTAAACAGACCATTGCAAATGCAAAATCGTCAAAACTTTCTCCGCAGCAGAAAAGCGATTTTCACAATGGTCTGAGATCAGCGATTTTCCGGTTGGTAAAAAATCCGGATTCAGCCATAAAATTGGACGAGACCTTTATACGGCAGGCATTAAAAGGTGACTCTTTGGCAACCTCAACGGCATTAAACTATTTTGAAAAAGCATCTATAGCTCACTTGGAAGAGCGAAGTCACTTACTCAAAAATGGTCGTACTTATTCTGGCCCGTCTCACAAGCCAGAAACAAACCTTTCCTATAAAGCGTTGGTTAACCAGATTGCCAAAGCCGAATCAATAAATGACTTGAAGGCGGCCCTTGATAACAAGGTACGAACCGAGGCGCTGACGTCAGCACAAAAAAACCGTTTTAATAAAGTCATGTTGACTGTTGTTACTGCGTTGGCCAAAAATCCGAACTTCGTTGCTGAGTTGAGTGATGGCTTCATCTACTATGCATTGAACGGCGATGATAACAGCACTCAAGCGGTTATCAAGATGCGTGATAATACTATCGACAATACGCTTGAGCAAAGGCTGAATAACCTGAGAAAGTGATAATAACAATCCTGCTGTTAAATTATGAACAGTGCAGCCATTTTGGCCTACTAGATCTGCGTTGAAGTTCCTCGCCATAGCCACTACCCAGGGAGCATAAAGGCTATGACTCGTGCTTTGCCTTTATGAACGGTGGGTATTGCCCAATCGTTTAAAAAAATTACTCACTCCTAAATTGAAAGTCAAATTTGTGGGTGTCCCTTATTTCCGCCCGCTAGGAGGCTGTCGGACTTGAAAGTAAAAACCGGAGATGGGCCGCAATAAAGTCAAAAATCACAGAATCCAGTCTGGAAGTGCTGTTTATGTCGTCAGTCTCTTTTGCCCAAATATCCAAATGCATGCGACAAATAACCTGTAAGCTGAAATAAACTGCATAAAAATGATACTTTCCTGAAGATCTTTCAGCATCAGCGTAAACATCCGCTTCAGGTTAAAACCCATGCACAGAAGATCCCATTCAGCAGACACTGCTTCAAGACCACGGACCAGAAATTGACGGTATCCCATCACTTCCTTCTGTATCCCAAACGTTGGCTCAATGGTGCTTTTTCTCAATGCATACACCGCCCGTCCTTCCCTGGTTTGCAATCGCCAACGCATCAACTCCAGTGCGGTAACATCATCGCCTGCGGGCATCGGCTCATCGGGCTTAAAGCGCTCYAGTAAAGGTTTGTTATGGGCATCCTTCTTTTCTGCAATGTAAGGGATAGCTCCAAACTTATCCACAGCAGACACATTGCCCTGACTGAAGTAGCCCGTGTCGGCAAGAATCGCGCTGGGCTTGCCAATCTGCTCTGCACGAGAGGCCAGTTCTTCGAGGGCAGGCGCTACCTGTTGTTTGTCATTGGTCGCCTGAGTAATATGATTTTCAACAATAAGACCACTGTCGTTATCTACTGCGGCCTGCGCATTATAAGCCTGTACAAAACCGTTAGCAGACGTTGGCATTATGCGAGACTCCGGATCTGTCAGGTTGACTTGATCTTTGTCCCTGGGACCCGGCGTAGGGGCTTTCGGTTCTTTGCCCCGTGGCTTTTTTCCCGTATCTCTGATCGCATCACGACGGGCAACTTTGTCCTGGAATTCTGCCAGCTCTTGCTGATAACGTTCTTCAGCTCGTCGCTCAATTTCAGCTTTGGCATYGGCAATCACCTTGAGGCGATCTTCCCTGCGTTTCAKCTCATCAGGAATGGATAATTCGTCTGGCAATTTTTCAGTATCTGCTTTTTCAGCCATCCTGAGGAGCTCTTCAACTTC
>NZ_LUTV01000002.1:551226-567194 GCF_001646945.1 Endozoicomonas ascidiicola | reverse complement strand
GCTCAACCACCTCTACAACAAAGCGAGCAAGATGCACCTCTGGCAGATAATCCTGAACAGTGGCAGGAAAAAAGTCAGGGATGTCTCGGTCAATGGGTCTGAAAGTCCATTTGTTCATTGGCTGGCTGTCTTTTACGATCTTGCGGGTATTATACTCAAAAGTTGTTCTAAGTCCGACAGGCTCCTAGCCCCTGCGCTTGACGCTCTTTCTCCAAGAGCGTCAGTTAAGCCTTCTGATGCCGCCCCCATAAACATACATGCCGGACCGCAAGTTAAAAAACCCGTCACAGCACCTCCAGCAGCACCCGCAATTGCTGCTGCCAAAGTCGGATTACACCACAACCCATAAACATCCATGTAATTCATCGGAGACTGGTAGGAATATCCAAACATATTCATTCCACCGCCCAACCCAGTCGGATCACTTTGAACATACCGCCCCAACCCAGCCGCATAATCCCGAAAATAGTTATAATGCAACCCAGTCTCAGCATCAAAATACTGCCCCGGAAACCTCAAATTATTCCGCAGCTCACTCCCATCCCAAACCTCAGTCTCCCCAAACGCACTGCTCTGCGCCTTCCAGGTCACCTTCCCGTTCCGACGAAACGCTTTCTGCGGCGTCCCCAGATGATCATTCAGATAATAATGCACCTGATCATCCGCCGTGCGGGTAAACAGCGGGTCCGTCATCCATACGCTGTTGGGTTTCCAGCTGTATTCCTGAATTAACTGTCCAACGTCGTCGTACTCGCCCACCATGCCTTCCTGACTGTACAGGTAATGAATGGTGGTGTTGTCCGCCGGTAAGGTTTTGCTGGTGCGCTGTCTCAGAGGATTGTACTGATAAAGTGCAACCGTCGTATTGTCTTTGAGGACTTCTGTGAGGCGTTCCTCACTGTTGTAGATAAATTCCCAGAGCGGAATCTGGTTTGTCGGGTCAATGGCAATGGTGCCATTGTCGTTTTTCCTGTCACTTTTGATCAGGTGGCCGCTTTTATTGTACTCGTGGCTGACGCTGTTTTGCTCCGTCAGCTTGTTGAAGGAGTTGAATTCGCTGTACTCGTTCCCGCAGTCTATGCCGGTAACCTCATGGATTACCGATCAACGGAGCTCAGTTCCTTGTTAATATGTCATGCAAAATATCCATAATCACAAGAGTGCTTACATTTTTCTTCACGCCGTGAAGTAACGCAACTCAATCCCCAGTTTTTGAACCATCGCTTCCGTCATAGATTGATGAGAAATCGAATCACCAATTTCCACCAAAACCGCATCTACCACTTTGCTTTTTGGGTTAGTAAGGTGTTCCAATCGCAGATTTACCAAAGCACTTTCGATCGCAATCATTCCCGGGTTGAAAGCCGCATTTTCAGCATATCTGCCAGTGATTACGGCTCCGGAATCCAACCGCAGCGCCACACCGGATGCACAACCTGAATAGGGAGCATAACTGTTTTGTGCTGCCAGAGTTGCCGCATTGACCAGTTCATCAGAAACATCAGGGCTTTGTAGTTGGTTGGTAGAAAGGTCCAGTAAACGGGTTTCCTGCTTCAGGTCGGCCGGACCAAAGGCGTTTGGTAGCAGGTTGGCCATTTTATAATGATGTTTTTGTTCACTGCCCAGCTGGCTGATCACAATATCCATATTATCGATATCATTCAGCTCATTCATAAACTGGCGACAGTGGCCACAAGGTGCTTCGTTCACCATCAAGCGGCGCAAGCGGGTTTCCCCCTGATGCCAGGCATTGCAAATGGCGGATTGTTCGGCGTGGATGGTGTTTTTTAATGGGTGTCCGGCCACTTCCAGATTGGCGCCAAGGTATAGCGGCCCTTGGGCATTTTCGCGATAGCCTTCAACAATCGCGCCCACAGAGAAGTGTGAAATCGGGCAGGTGCTCATGGCGGCGGCCAGAGGGAGTAGCGCTTTCATCAGATCGTCGATCTCAAGGCTCATAAGCGCTTTGAGCTGATCAACCTGTTCCGGGTCAAGGCGTCCGGATTGTGACATTATCTGACGCAGTAGTTCAGTCGTATTGGCTGGAAAGGTTGCCAGTTGATCCAGAAACATCTGATGGTTCATGGCATAACTCCAATCTCGTACATGGAAGGATTATTTACTACGGGCGTGTTAGAAAAGCCAACAATCATTTTTCAATGAACCTTCGATCTGGCTGATGTATGGTCATCTCAGGGAAACCTCTTCTCATTTTGATGGTCAAAGCAAAAAAGCAGTGCTCAGGTTGATGCACACCATTGTAGAATCTGGCCCTTTCACTTTGTTCATTTTGGAGCCAGTGAACCGTTCTTATGGCAGCTCTTATGGCAACAGCAAAACCCATCGTCATTTTTGATTCAGGTGTTGGCGGCCTCAGCATCCATCAGGAGATAAAAAAGTGCTTGCCCGGGCTTCCCGTGGTGTATTGCGCTGATTTTCAGGGCTTTCCTTATGGTCCCAAGGCAGAAATTGACGTCATTGAAAGAACCAGTGCTTGCTTGAACCGTTTAGCTGAAGAGTATGATCCTGCTTTGGCGGTTATTGCTTGTAATACAGCGAGTACGATTTCACTGCCGAGAGTTCGTGAAGAGTTGGATTTCCCTGTGGTTGGTGTGGTTCCAGCCATTAAAACGGCCAGTGAACGATCAAAAAATCGGTGCATTGGGTTACTGGCAACGCCGGGCACGATTGTGCGGAGTTATACGGATCAGTTAATCAATGAGTTTGCTGGCGATTGTCAGGTGATTCGGGTGGGTTCCAGTGAATTGGTCATCATGGCAGAACAGTATCTCCGTGGTGAAACGGTGAATGAGCAGACACTAAAAGAGATTTTGTCTCCTTTTTTAGCCCATGAAAATGCATCGGATACGATTGTTTTAGGCTGTACGCATTTCCCTATTCTTAGTGAGCAGCTCAGAAAGATTGCGCCCGATGTGGAATGGATTGATTCCGGTGCAGCTATTGCGCGGCGGGTCTCCAGTTTGCTGAGTGTTCCAGATAGTTCGGCAACGGTAGCTGATAAGTTTGTTTATACCGGTGAGAGCCATCACGTGAAGGCATTGTTGCCCAGTTTACATCAGATGGGTTTTGAGGAAATTACTTCGCTTCAGACGGTCACAAAGCAATTGGCCACGTAACCGTGGCCAATTAAAGGACTATTAATTCAGAGCTCTAATCCAGAGCACGCGCCTCGTAGAACGCCACTTCAGAAATTTCGTGATAAGCCTTGGATTGCTCACGGAAGTTATTGAAAGACTCGTAAACCCGATTGGCAACATCACTGCTACTGGCGACTTCTTCAGTGATTTCATCAGCCACTACTTTCAGGCCAGCCAGTACTTCATTAGGCAAGCGCTTAACTTTCACGCCGTGCTCGTTAACCAACTGCTGAAGCGCCGCGTTGTTGCGGGCAGTGTATTCGTCAATCATGTCCTGATTAGCCGCACGGCCTGCACTGGTAACAATCGCTTGAAGATCCGCAGGTAACTTGTTCCAGGCATCCAGATTGATGGTGAATTCCATCATGCTGCCTGGCTCATGCCAGCCCGGGTAGTAGTAGTATTCCGCCGCCTTGTAGAAGCCGAAGGCCAGATCATTGTACGGACCAACCCACTCAGTGGCGTCAATGGCTCCAGTTTGCAGCGCGGTAAACAGTTCACCGCCCGGAATGTTTACGGGCACGCCACCAAGCCGCTTCAGCACTTCACCACCCATGCCCGGGATACGCATTTTCAGACCTTGCAGGTCTTCCAGAGAGTTAATCTCTTTGTTGAACCACCCTGCCATTTGAACACCGCTGTTACCACCGGCCATTGGTTTGATGTTGAAGGGTTTGTAGACTTCTTCCCAAAGTTCCTGACCGCCGCCGTAGTGAATCCAGCTGCTGATTTCCTGAGCATTCAGGCCGAAAGGAACGGCAGTAAAGAATTGAGTGGCAGGATCTTTGCCTTTCCAGTAATAGGCACCACTGTGGCCCATATCAGCGGTTCCGCTGGAAACAGCATCAAACACTTCCAGAGGTGGAACCAGTTCACCACCGCCGTATACTTTTACGGTAAGGCGGCCATTACTCATGGCGTTTACGGATTCGGCAAAGCGCTCAGGTGCTGTACCCAGCCCCGGGAAGTTTTTTGGCCAGGAGGTAACCAGCTTCCATTCGAAGGTTTCCTGAACTTCTGGCGCTGGAGCGGCTTCTGTTGTGGCGGCTTGCTGAGTAGGCTCCCCTTGCCCACAACCGACGAGGGCTGCAGTAGCTGCAGCAATCCCCAGAGAGGTGATTAAATTACGACGTTTCATACGGATACCCTGTTCTTTTGTTATTGGTTTTATTTAAGAAGAGTGAATTGGAACACGACACAAGCATGGTAAGTGGATAGACATTGGCATACAAGCCTTCAGAATGTGAAGGCTTGCAGATTCTCTGCTTAAATTGGCGAGAGGTTAGCGTAAGCCATCATCAGCCATTTGGAGCCTTCGGAATCAAAATTCACTTGTACGCGAGCCTGACCGCCCTGCCCTTCGTAGTTCATCACAATGCCTTCGCCAAACACATCGTGGTGAACACGCTGGCCGAGTGATAAACCATGATCCGGTGAAGCGGGCGCCATTCTTGTGGCAACCGGACGTGAAATCGTGCCGCCAAGGCGCACTTCCTGTAACAGCTCTCCGGGGATTTCCCGAATGAATCGTGAAGGCCGATTCATGGTTTCGCTGCCGTATAGGCGACGACTTTCCGCATAGGTCAGATACAACGTTTCCATGGCTCGGGTAATGCCTACATAACAAAGACGACGCTCTTCTTCTAAGTTGCCTTCATCCAACGACATCTTATGAGGGAATAAACCTTCTTCCATGCCCGCTAAAAAGACCATCTTAAACTCAAGACCTTTGGCGGAATGCAAGGTCATCATTTGCACACTGTCCTGGAATTGATCCGCTTGGTTTGCACCGGCTTCCAGCGCAGCATGAGCCAAGAATGCATCCAGCGGTGTCATGGCTTCGGTATCTTCATCCAGATCCAGATCATCAATATCAAATTGACGACAAGCGTTTACTAATTCTTCAAGGTTTTCTACTCGAGCCTGACCTTTTTCGCCTTTCTCTTTGCCGTGAAAATCGATCAGACCACTCATGGAAAGAACGTGATCAGCCAGCTCACCAAGATCAAGGGATTCTCCGGCGTGGCTCATGGATTCAATTAAATCCACAAAAGCCGCCATGGATTTACCGGCTTTGCCACCAACGGCTGACGATGCCACCAGATTTTTCAACGCCTGCCATAACGTAATGCTTTGGCTGCGCGCCACTTCTCTTAGTTTTTCGACAGTTTTTTCGCCAATACCCCGGGTTGGAATATTAATCACCCGTTCGAGAGAAGTATCGTCATGGGGAGAACTGCTCAGGCGGAGATAAGCCAACGCGTTTTTGATTTCTGCTCGCTCGAAGAATCGCTGTCCGCCATAGATGCGATAAGGAATTGCGGCTCGCAACATCGCTTCTTCCAACACGCGGGATTGAGCATTGGAGCGATAAAGCACGGCCATATCACTGCGGGCAGCGCCTTGAGAAACTGCATCTTTAATACGGTCGGAAATAAAACGGGCTTCATCCATCTCGTTGAAGCCCGCGTAAAGGTGAAGTGGCTCACCTTCGTGGCCATCGGTTCTTAACTCTTTGCCGAGACGATCCGGATTATTGGCGATGACAGCATTGGCAGCCTGCAGGATATTCCCGGTTGATCGGTAATTCTGCTCAAGTTTGATGGTTTGAGCATTGGGGAAATCTTGTGAAAACTGACGTATATTTTCAATTCTGGCACCACGCCAGCCGTAAATAGACTGATCGTCGTCGCCCACCACCATCAGTTTATCCTGACTACCAGCTAACAGTCGGAGCCAGGCGTATTGTACGGCGTTGGTATCCTGAAACTCATCCACAAGCATGTAGCGGAAACGCTCTTGGTAGTGTTGGAGAATATCAGGTCGCTTCAGTAGTAACTCGTGAGCACGGAGTAATAACTCGCCAAAATCCACGACCCCGGCAGTTTCACAATATTCATGATAACGGCGATAGACATCTACCATCGTACGCTCAAAAGGATCGTAGCCCGGGTCAATGTAGTCCGGGCGCAAACCTTCGTCTTTTTTACCGTTGATGTACCACTGCGCCTGACGAGGCGGCCATTTCTGATCGTCCAATTGCATCGCTTTCATGATGCGTTTGACGACGCGGAGCTGGTCATCGCTGTCGAGAATCTGGAAGTTTTCCGGTAGTCCGGTTTCTTTCCAATGAGAGCGTAACAGGCGATGAGAAAGCCCGTGGAATGTGCCCACCCACATACCTCGTGGCGCAATGCCCAATAATTCTTCAATACGGGATCGCATTTCCGCGGCCGCCTTGTTGGTAAAGGTCACCGCCATGATGGAATAAGGCGACATACCTTCTGCCTGAACCAGCCAGGCAATCCGGTGAACCAGAACACGGGTTTTACCACTGCCTGCACCGGCCAGAACCAGCATTGAACTGACCGGTGCCGCTACGGCATTACGTTGTGCATCGTTCAGTGAATCGAGTATTGAGGTTACGTCCATAAGGTACTTTTCAATAAGAAATTTGTGCCCCTTTTATACGGGGAAGAGTGTTCATAAGAGTTTAACGAAACTGGGGAGGAAGGTCTTTAAAGATTCGGCTTTGTAAGATATCTCTTACACGACTGTAAGAAATGAGGGGTTGCCGTAATGCCATGAATTTAATATGTTTGTAACCGTAACCTGACATCATGCAATAAGAAATATAAAAAGAGGATGCAGTTATGGGTAAAGGGAAGAAGCCAGAAAAAGAGTTCATTCTCGATGACCATCTTGTTCGCCCGGAGCTGGAGAACAAAGGTTCCAAACGTACCCTGCAGATTCGAAGAGCGCTGGAGGAGCGCGAGGAAGACAAACGTCTCAGTGCCATTTTCGGCCATGATTACTGGGAAGAATGACTAACTTCATCATGATATTCCAGTCACTGAATTGATTCTAAAAAGCCAGACATTTTGTCTGGCTTTTTTAATGTCTTGGCAAAAATTCGTCGATACACAGATGATGAAATCTGAAATGGCTTATCGATGAATCTCAACACTCAAACCTTTGGCATATTTGACTGCAGGCACCCTGATCCGAGAATCCGGCAGTGTTTTGGTGCCATGCTTCAGGGAGTACAAAAGGTCTCCCGCTCCTGGTTGTATGCGACGGATGGCAGATATCACACCTGTGATGTCGCAATTATTTTCGGAGCCATGGCACAGACTCATCCAGATACCCGACTGCGGCAGCACATAACCGAAATCCATAAAGAAGAGCTGGGAAAGCCTCTGATTGTCATGGAAGTTGGGTTCATCAAAAGAGGTGATTACTACTCAGTCGGTTTTAATAAACACATTGGCTGGGGCGATTATCAGAATCGCAATATGCCAAGTGACCGCTGGTCTCAATTGCAGGAAAAAGGCGTGCGTATGAAACCATGGCGTAAGCGGGGAGATCATATTCTGCTCTGTGCACAGATACCGAATGACACGTCTGTTCAGCACTCGCCTGTTAAAGACCACGCCCGCTGGTGCCATGAAACCGTTGCCAAGATCCGGGAGCACTCCGATCGCCCCATTGTTTTTCGCTACCACCCTTACTCCATACCCGCCATGGCTGATGGCCAGCTGCCTTTTCCCTTACCGGCAGGTTGTAAGCTTTCAGCCAATAAAGACATTCTGGATGATTTTAAAGATTGCTGGGCAGCGGTCACGTTTAACTCCACCAGTGGTGTAGACGCTCTGCTGGCGGGTATTCCGGTTTTCGCTGCAGACAGCGGCTCAATGGTTTACCCGATAGCGGATCAAGATATCTCTCGTATAGAAACCCCTGAAATGCCAAGTAGGAAACAGTGGGTTCACGATATTGCCTATGCTCAGTGGACTCTGGAAGAGATCAAAGATGGGCGACCCTTATCGCATTTGATGAGAGGATTTGAAAGATACTCAACAAATAAATAAGTCACTGGTTAGAATAAAGTGTTATATTATAACGCTTAATTTTATTGTTGGTGATGTCATCTATGCAGTTCTCTCCCATAAAACGAACATTACAGGCTGTGTTGCTGCTGGTTGCCAGCGCTGCTGCGGGAGCTGAACCCCCTGAAATTCTCACTAGCATCAAACCCTTACAGCTGATTGCTCAAGAGCTAACGGAAGGGGTGACTGAGGTTGATGTGTTATTAAAGCCGGGCAGCTCGCCACACAGTCACAGCTTGAAACCATCCGATGCCCGCAAGTTAAAGAGTGCCGATGTTATCTTTTGGGTTGGTCCTTCCATGGAGGCGTTTCTGCCCAAGATTCTGGGCGGGCTAAAAGATACAAAGTCTGTGGCGATGATGGAAGCGCACGGGATTAATCTGCGCAGCATGGAGGAGGATGACAATCATATTCATGACGATCATGGCCATGCTCACGATCACGATGAGTACGATCCACACATTTGGCTGAGCACGGACAATGCCCGAGTGATGGCCAAGGCTATGGTGAAGACATTGGTTTCCGTAGACCCCGCTAATAAAAAACAATATGAAAAAAATCTGGAAGTATTTGGTCAGCGGTTGAACCAGGCTGATGAAGACAATCTGGTGAAAGTGAAAACAGCGGGAACAAGGCCATTCTTTGTCTTCCATAATGCGTATGGTTATTTAGAGGAGCAGTATGGTTTTCAGGTGGCGGGTTTTTTTACCACAAATCCTGATTACCAGCCTGGGGCGAACCACTTGGTGCAGTTACAGGAAAAACTTCAGAAAGCCGGCTCCGCCTGCATATTCAGAGAGCCACAATTTCAGCCCGCTTATATCGACAGATTGAGTGAAGGTCTGGATATCGAAGTGGGTGTGCTGGATCCACTGGCAGAAGATATTGAGCCAGGCTCTGACAGTTACGCCCGGTTCATTAACTCAATGGTTGATACGATTACAGACTGCCTGCAGGAACCGCTTCCAGAATCGCTTCTAGGAAGCTCAGCTGGCTAAATTGATTCCCATTAAGCTGCCAAGCAAAAAGAAGATCACCACGGCTGCTGGAAGCAATGCGCCCAGCAGCGTAATCCACATTCGCAGATTGGCTTTTTCCAGGCGTTGATTCCAGCGCATGGCCGTATAGTGTTTATCCGGATCCAATTCGCTGGATAATCCACACTCCGTACAACTGACCTGCCACATACGCTCCTCGCTAACCATTAAGTCTGCAAACATGGGCTTGCCTCGGCAACATGGGCAGTTTTCCAGTTTGATGACTCTTCCCTGAGACAATTTTTTCATAGTTTATTAACAGGCTTTCACAGGTTATCCACAGATTATTGTTTACTCGAGAATGATGGTTTTACTGCCATCAACGATGACTCGATCTTCGGTGTGATAGCGCAAACCCCGGGCTAACACGTTCTTTTCCACATCTTTTCCGAGGCGAACCATGTCTTCTGGCAGATGATGATGCGCGACCCTGATTACATCCTGCTCAATAATTGGCCCGGCATCAAGTACCTCGGTAACATAGTGGCAGGTTGCCCCAACCAGTTTTACACCACGCTCATAAGCTTGGTGGTAAGGTTTTGCGCCCACAAAGGATGGCAGGAAGCTGTGATGAATATTGATGACCCGGTTAGCAAACTCTTGGCATACCTCAGGGGGAAGAATTTGCATATACCGCGCAAGAACAACGGTGTCGATTTTGTATTCTTCCAACAGTTCGGTGGTTTTTTGAAAGGCGGCGGCCTTATTATTTTTATCCACAGGCACATAGTGATAGGGAATTCCATGCCATTCAACATAGCTGCGCAAGTCTTCGTGGTTGGATATCACACAGGGGATTTCCATGTTCAGATCGCCACTGCGCCAGCGATACAGTAAGTCGGATAGGCAATGTGCTTCTTTACTGGCCAGCAGTGCAACCCGCTGCGGGATGCCGGAATCGGTAATGCGCCAGTCCAACTGTAATTTATGCGCTACTGGTGCAAACTGAGTTTGAAATTCTTCCAGAGAGAACGGCAGGCTTTCAGCACGAATCTCATTGCGCATATAAAAGCGACCCGTCATCGGATCAGAATGGTGATTGGCTTCGACAATCCAGCCGTCATTTCTGGCAATAAAGTCGCTGACAGTTGCTACAATACCCTTGGCATCCGGGCAGGAAATCAATAAACGATAGGTTCTGGTCATGGTACTAACTGACGTAAGTTAATGCATCATTATAAGTAGTTGGTGCAATCTGTTCATGTAGATTATAAGTATTTGTTCGTTAACGGATGTGTCTCGAATATCATAAATATACTGTAAAGCATCAGGAGCGTTCTGCAATGCGGCTGTCTGAAAGCCCGGACATTGTCATCATGGGTGACCCCTTTTTGTTTCAACAACATAAGCAAGTCTGTGTTGATGATATTCCAACGGATGATTTTCAACATAACCTGAAGATTCTTAGAAAGCGTCAGCTGGAAGCCAATGGTATTGGTATTGCTGCGCCGCAGATTGGCTGGGGAGCCAGAGTGCTGTGCCTTGGTATTTCAGAAGAGACTCGGTCTCGCTATCCCACCGCGGTGGATATCCCACTGTCCTTTTGGATTAATCCAACCATCCTTGAAACCAGTAAAGACACTTGTTGGACATGGGAAGGCTGCCTATCGGTACCCGGAATGCGCGGTTGGGTTGAGCGACCCTCAGCAGTAAAAATAAGAGGCTTTAATGAGCAGGGAGAGGTGATTGAAGCAGATCTTTCAGGTTTTGCCGCCCGGGTAATGCTTCATGAGTTGGACCATCTGAATGGCAGGTTGTTTACTGATCAGGTCGACAGTCCAAAGCTGCTGTTGTCCAATGACGCCTTTCAGCATCAGGATATCTGGCCAGAAGGCTGGCCCACTGAAAATGCCCGAAAGGCGTCGCCAGGTGGGCTTTCAACAGAACGGTAAGGCACCATAATACAGGTTGGTCAGGAAATCGTGCTCAGAAAATCGTATCGCCGTTTTCCAGAAGCTGAGTTGCATCGGACTGGCTACGAAGACTTTCCCGGTAGCGGCGACGATTCAATAGCTTTCTCTGTACGGCATCCGGGAACTCGGTGAACTGAATAACCTCTTTATCAATCAACAGGTCAATCACGTCTTCCAGCACCCGTATGAATTCAATATCAGAGGTTTCCATCAACTGGTTGCCAGCGTCCGGGTTACGTTTTAAAAACTGCTTAAGCCCTTCGTCTTCCGTGTCGATGGAGTGCCATTGCTCTGAGAGAGGCTTTTCCGAGATAGCGGAGATTTCATTGTTCTCATCCCTGAGTACGTAGATCATATCCATTGCTCTTTAATTTAAGTGGAAGGTTTTGGGGGCTATCTCTGTTTCTCGACAGGAATGCCCTTAACCAGGTCTACCAATAGCTTTCGGCTGACATCATAGTAATCTTCACCCTTACGGCCTTTTCCAAACCCATTCATATCCCAGACTGTGATACCGGTGGCAACATCCACTACTCTCAAATTCATCATTATGGAGAAATGACCTTCCGGGTCTGTTTCCCACTCCAGAATTTCACCATTGATAGAGAAGCTGATGTTGTTTTCACGGTTCCATTGGGAAGCGGACGCGTAATCCAGAGGCGCCAAAGTGTCTGACTCTGGTGGTGTATAGATTTCCGGGTTCTTGATGCCATAGGAAGGAAGTTGTACAACCAGCATGCGCTCCAGTTGGATATTAGCGCCTTCAGGTACGTTTGTATGAGAAACAAAGGGCAGCACTGACCACTGCGCTGTGCCCGGGAGCCCCTCTTTATATAACCCGGAAAGTGCAGTAGAGCTGGTTTGACAGCCCGTAATAAAGACCGACAAAAAGGCAATCAAACATAGGGAAGTCAGTGGTTGTAGAAACTGCGTTGAAATAAATCTTCTAGTCATGGGAGCACAAGCTGCTTATGGTTAATTTTAAGCCATTGCAACGCAATCATTGCGGGCGCATTGGCGATAAGACCGTTTTCCAACATATCATAAGCTTTTGCAAAAGGAAGAACATGGACTTTGATGTCTTCCCCTTCTTCCGGCACACCAAAAACACCTCCGGCATTGCTGGAATCAATAAAGCCGCAGAATAATTTCAGCTTTTCATTACTGGCGCCCGGGCTGAGGTAAAAGTCAGAAACCGGGGTTAGAGAGGCAATGTCATAGCCCGTTTCTTCTTTGACTTCTCTGATTGCCACTTCTTCGAGAGATTCACCCGGTTCACTGATGCCAGCAACCACTTCCAGCAGCCAGGGATCTTCATCACTTAAGAGAGGCCCCATGCGGAACTGCTCGACCAGGACAACCGTATCTTTGGCGGGATCAAACAGTAAAACGCCAACGGAGGGAGGGCGTACAACGGCTTCTCGCAGAAGCGGTTTACTGTGCCCCCCGTTGAATAGCCTGTGGGTAATGGTGTACTTAAACAGTTGCAAAAAGCCGGCGTAGGTGCCTTCTTTTCTTGAAATCTGTACATCATCAATCCCAAGTCCTGATAGCTTCATGGGTTACCTGATTGATATAAATGATGGTCAATAATGAAAGACTTGACCGAAGGCGTCAGCATACTCATTGCGTGTTGGTCTGTCTGACTCCCGGTGTTGCTCTTTAATAGCTTTCGTACCTGGCTGCTGCGAACATTCAAGCGCTCAGAGGCTGTAAAAATACGCCATTGTTTTTCTATTTCACGGTGCTTGAAGAAGCGGCTCCAGGTTTGCGTATCAGCATTATCAGGCCCCCTGATAAATGAGATATCGGCCGTCCCCTGATAATGCGTTTCTAACGTTGATAAGAGGTCATAGGTGTACACTGGCTTGTCAGGATGAGCTGCCAGCATGTCTGCTTCAATTGCACTGACGGTGAGCGAGCAGTCAATAGAAATATCGACAATAAATGCATTCAGCATGGAGAGCCGAGTGTCAAAAGGTAAGGATTTTTTGTCGAAGGCATGACTGGCGCTTGGCACCAGAAGAATATGGTCATGGAATTGGGCCGCCTGCGCGATAACGTCCCCGTGCCCAAGTGTGGGCGGGTCAAAAGCTGAACCAAATACCCCCAGCTTCAGACGATTCATGGGAATTCCTCCAAACAAAAAATGATCATCCAGGACCTTGCTCTATGGCTATCTGTAGCTGAACTAATAGCCTGATTAAAGGTATTTGTGCGCATTATATCGTGTTTTTACTCATCAATGGCTTCTTGATGTGCTGATGATTTCTGCAGATGGCTGTATGTTGCTTTTGTGGTTATGAGTGGGCGCTATAATCGGTGTGTCATTTACCTACTACTCATTACAGAAAATTCAAGTAATAGGCACCGCCCAATTTGACCAAGCATGGTCGTTGAACCCTTTCTGAGGCTCGGTACTACCTCTTTACTTCCCCCTTTGGTACCGGGTCTTTTTTATTTCTTTTTGATCATTCTGTGAGTAAAAAACCATCGTTTCTAGCTTGTGCTTTTGTTTGTTCGGGGTAATTCTCAGGTAGCTTAGGTGAGCCGAATAAGTTGAATAGTGTACTGGCTTGAATAAAAGTTGATATGAGGAGGCCTTATGCTGCCTGAGTCGTTAAATGCCATAGAAAGCTTTTCTCATGCTTGGAATACGCATAATAAAGATTATCTCTTAAAAAGGCTTTATCTTTCAGGCAAGGCATTTGTTAAAGGCTGGAGGAATCAGTATTTTGTTAAAATAATTGAGGCAAAGAAATATTTAGAGGATTCAGGTAAACGTGACACCTATTCTTACCAAAAGATAAATAAATTGTACGATCGAAAAATACATTTTTTAAAGTCAGAGAATAAAGTAAATAGAAAAAATAGTAAGAACGAGTGCCAAGTATTACAAAAAAATAACGATTCTAAAGATAAAGATATTTTTGAGACAAACAGATGCAGAAAAGTAGTGAGTGAAATTTCCCCTAGTGCATTATCAAATATACTGTCATTGGCCAAAGTTAAAGTATTAGATGGTTTAAAACAGAATTTTAGTGAATATTATTTTCAATTGAATCATCGTGATGAAGGGTTCCCATACGTAGAAAAAATGGTTGCTAAAGGGATAAATGCCATAGGTTATGAATTGACTGGGAGAGGAGTTCATTATTTAAATTACTACATTGCAGAAATTTCTTTAAACACCAATGACTGTTTTTTAATGTATAAATCAACAGGAACCAGTACTGGTTCTGAATCATATGGTGAATGGGTTCCATTTCCCGGTTGGAGTGCTCTTAGTGATGGCACTCCATGGCTTATTAAAAATGGAGATCCATATCACATTAAGATTGAGAAATACGGTGTTCCAGTATTTCAACAAGTGGCCGCTTATCTGAGAAAATATGATCGATTTCTTTTTCCGGGCATACAGGATGAATGCTTTTTTAGAGATTTATATAAATCTTGATTTTGGTTGTTGATTGTTATCTATTCTAACGTTGTTGTTATTATAATTGGACTTAATACCCAGTAGAATTACATCTCTAGTGATATTTTTATTTTTGCCTCGTCAGTAAAATCTGTGGGCAATTTCTGGTTCAGGTAGCTTGCCAAGTGCATGGTCTATGTACGGGACAAAACATGTAAGAGCATTTGAAAGTTGACTTGGTCGCTTTTTGCACAGCTATTTTTCAGAACCCTGCGAAGTATATCCAGTCCCAGTCTGAAAAGGGCTTTGGCAGGTCGCCCATGTTTATTTAGAGGAAGCTGTTTTGCATCTCCATAACTCCAGTGGCCAACAAGCAAGCACCATGTAAATGCCAGAGCAAGGATACCCATCAACTTATCCATACGATCAAGGTTGGTCATATGAGTAGATTCAAGGTCAAACCCACGGCTTTTGAGGCATCCAAACAGCGTCTCTATCGACCAGCGTTTGTAGTAATCTTCTACCATGGTTTCTGGCTTTTTGGTGGCGACAACAATGAGAAGCCCATCCACTGAACGTCTTGCACCAATATACAGACTAACGCCTGAGACCTTGCGTTTGCTGTGCCAGGTCACGACCTGATACAGCTTTATGTTCCTAAATAGCTGCACGGCCTTGATAGGCTTGCCTCCACTCCCCATAACGGAAGTGTTATCTTTGATACGGAGCCGACAGACAATACCCTGTTTATCCAGCCAGTCGAACCATTCGTGACCAATGAATTCACGGTCTGCAAGCAACCCATCTATCTTTTTTGCAGGTATCAGTTTCAGAACTCTTTTCATGATGGCAATGCGTTCATCTGCATTTGAGTTGCCACCACTCTTATCGAGACAAGTCCAGACAATGGGAATAGACGCACCTTGCCAGGCAATAGAAACCACCAGATAGTTAATGTGCTGGCTACCAAATTGCCAGTTGGTTCTATCCATGCAAAGTGTGTAGCTGGTAAGGTTTAACCAATGAAGTATGAGCTTTCCCAACTGCTCATAGCAGTATGTATATTTCTCAAAGAAGCGCTTTATACGACAATAGCTGGACTCTTCCTGAGCCTTACTCTGAAACTCTTCAGCCACTCGATACAAGTTACATGAGCGCCCCCTCATCAAGCCGAGAATGAATTGGGCAAGAAACAGTATCCGGGCTTGATGCCAAGGGAGATGAGCTTTAAGCTCCTTTGCTAGTGAGCTGATGTCTTCCATACACTAAAAGGTAATCTGGCCGGAGGTAAGAGACCGCATAGATTACCCAGTATGGAAGCCAGCTCATACCTTATTATGCATTGCTATATCTGGCTTGCGGTGTTTTTGTCCCGTACATAGGTGCATGGTATAACGCAATTTCTGCGCATCTGTAGGTTCTGAAACCGTAAGATTTTCTCGTAGTGAGTTTTATCTTGGTGTTCAGACCCTCAACTATACCGCTTGAATACGCCTTTTTAGCTCTGAACCAATTCAGGATAAGTGGTCTGTGTCGTCGAACTGTTTTGGCAA
>NZ_LUTV01000002.1:524232-547821 GCF_001646945.1 Endozoicomonas ascidiicola | reverse complement strand
GTCTGTAACCGCGTAACCCCTTGTTGCGCCCTAATTCCCGTGACAGGGAACTCTGATCGCGCCCAAGTTTTTGTGCAATTTTGTTTTGAGAAGTCCCATTTTTYAGTTCAATTTCGATATAATGTCTCTCTTCAGAGCTCAGGTGCTTAAAGGCCATCCGTGGCATCCTCTGTAGTGTTTAGTAGCTTTACAGAGTACACCTGAGTTCTGATTGAATTCAAAGGTGGCTCTGTAGCAACCCTGTGGTTACAGAGGTTATGCATTTATGATACGAATTCAGGTAACATCAAATAAAAAAAAGAACAGTGAAATTAGTTTTTTTGAATTATTCATAACCGTCAGGTTATTGATGATTGTGGTTATGTTTATAGATAAGAAACATTTACTTTGGAAAGGTGGTTCTCTTGATGTGAATCAATAGCTGTGAGTTATGCGTCGTATAAATTAGCACCATTTACTGGTGGCATACTTTAATTGGTCGGGTTTGATTTTTTATTAAATCACGCCATCGTTTATTTACGCCATTTAATTTTAAAGAAAACGGCATTGTTGGTAATGGACGATGTCTCTATTTGCATCTCACGAGAATATCTATGGAAATCCGTCAACCGATTCACAGTGAACATGCCAAACAATTGGATACAGAAGGACTTCGTCGTGAATTTTTGATCGATGGCATTTTTGCTGATGAAGCTATCAATCTTACCTACAGCCATGTTGATCGTGTGATCGCTGGTGGTTGTATGCCGGGCGTTGAGGCTGTCAGGCTGGAAGCGGGCAAAGAGATTGGTGCTGATTTCTTTCTGGCGCGTCGTGAGCTGGGTGCTATCAACATTGGTGGGCCGGGCCTGATTATTGTTGATGGCACTGAATATGAGATTGGTAGCCGTGAGGCTCTGTATATTGGTAAGGGTGTTAAAGAAGTTGCTTTTGCCAGCATAAGCCCTGAAAACCCTGCCAAGTTCTACATGAACAGTGCACCAGCACACGCAGCGTACCCAACGAAAAAAATCACCCAGGAGATGGCCAGCCCTGAAACACTGGGTGATGCTGAAAACTGCAATCGTCGTACAATCTACAAGTACATGGTGCCCGCCGTTCTTGAAACCTGCCAGCTGGCAATGGGTATGACTGTGCTTGAGCCAGGCAGTATCTGGAATACCATGCCTTGCCACACCCATGAACGACGTATGGAAGTGTACTTCTACTTCGATATGAAAGAAGACGGTGTTGTTTTCCATATGATGGGTGAACCATCTGAAACCCGTCACCTCGTTGTACGTAACGAGCAGGCTGTTATTAGTCCAAGCTGGTCTATTCATTCTGGCGTTGGCAGCGCCAATTATACCTTTATCTGGGGCATGGCCGGTGAGAACCAGACCTTCTCGGATATGGATTTCGTACCTATGGGTGATTTGAAGTAATCACTCCCTTTCTCATGCATTCTGAAAACACAGTGACCCTTGTACAAAAGAGGTTGCTGTGGGCTCCAGTACATTAAGGAATTACCATGACACAAGCATTCTCATTCAGCCTGGAAGGTAAGGTTGCCATTGTTACTGGCGCGAATACCGGACTGGGGCAGGGTATGGCCGTTGCTCTGGCGCAAGCTGGTGCAGATATCTGTGGCGTTGGCCATATCGATGCGCCAGAAACCCGTGAGCTAGTTATCGCTGCTGGTCGTCGTTTTCATTTTGTTGAAGCTAACCTGCTGAGCATTGAGCCGGTTGATCGTATTGTTAAAGATGCAGTAGAAGTCTTTGGTCGTGTGGATATTTTGGTCAACAATGCGGGCATCATTCGCCGTGAAGATTCTGTGAATTTCAGCGAAAAAGATTGGGATGAGGTGATGGACATCAACCTCAAGACCCCATTCTTCCTGAGTCAGGCAGTTGCCAAGCAGTTTATGGAGCAAGGACAAGGCGGCAAGATTATTAACATCGCCTCTATGTTGTCATTCCAGGGCGGTATTCGTGTGCCTTCCTATACCTCCAGTAAGAGCGGCATCGCAGGCTTGACTCGTCTTCTGGCCTGCGAATGGGCGCAGCACGGCATCAATGTTAACGCTATTGCACCTGGCTATATGGCTACGGATAACACCACGGCTTTACGTGCAGATGAAAAGCGCAATGCAGACATCCTTGGTCGTATTCCTGCAAACCGCTGGGGCACACCGGAAGATTTGGCGGGTCCTGTCGTATTCCTCGCTTCTTCTGCCAGTGATTATGTGAATGGTTATACCGTTGCTGTTGATGGTGGCTGGTTGGCTCGCTGATAGGCCAAATTACTGAACACTAAAAAGCCCACAATGTGGGCTTTTTAGGTTGAGTTTAAATGTATTTTAGTGGGTGATTTGTAGCTCTATGAATAAGAAATGATGTCCTTATTCAAGCGCTCTTGAAACCAAATATCATTTGACTGCCTTAATATTTTACCTAAAACCTTTCCCATTTCTTTCACAGTATCGGACTTTTTATCAAATAAATTGTCCATCTGATAAGGGTCTTTAATGTTGTCAAACAATACCCCTTGGCCCGCCTTATTTATCGATAAACTGTAACGATCTGTTCGCAGGCCTTTTTGGTAAGTATGGAGAAGGAACGGTACATACTCAGGTTTATCAAGTCCGTCATTTTGTTTGACAAGATTTTCAGAAAGATTGTTACCAACTGCTGAAGTAGGGATTTCACTGCTAAGCCCAGCAAGGCCAAGCAGTGTTGGCATAAAGTCCAGAGACCCCATTAGTACATCATTGACAGACGGCTTTAACTTTTCTGGGTAACGAACAATCATAGGAATGCCGAGAGACTCTTCATAGATGCACGCTTTGGCCATCAATCCATGACTGCCCATCATATCGCCATGATCGGACGAATAAACAACAATGGTATTGTCAGCTTGGCCTGTTGCTTCCAGTGCTTCCATCAGACGACCAAAATTTCGATCAACTCCTGAGACGCTGGAGAAATAGTATCTAACGGTATCTGTCGAGAGCCCTTCACTAGAGCCTTGTTCCTGTGTGCCCATTTTCATAGGCAGGGGACCGTGTCGGAAGTTGGGGCGATTTAGCAAGTCTTTCACATCACTCACTTTATCGTCTGAGTAGTATGCATGATACATCTCATCATCGGTGTCTTTTAATGTGTTGTAAGGGTTATGAGGTAGATTTGTACTGACGAATAAACAGAACGGCTTATCCTGAACACGCTGCCCCTGATTATTTTGAAGATAATTAATGGCTATGTCTGTTTCATGTTCGGTAGCCCATTTCTTGGGCTCATGGCGATTGCCGTCAGTGTCGTAATAATGCGGTGCATCGTGATTACTGTGAGCACCAAATGCGTACCAGTAGTCAAAACCCTGTCGTAGCTCTGGCGGTGTATAGGAGTCCATTGTCTTTGATAGTGGCTTTTTCCATCTTGGATCGCTTTCGGCAACATATTTACCTGGGTTTTGTGGGTCGTTAGGTTCCGGCTTATCCAAGTGCCACTTACCAATGTAGCCACAGGAGTAATTATTTTTGCTCAAAACATCCCCAAGCGTTTCTATTCCTGGCAATAACCCCCACTCACGGTCGGCACGACAATTCTGTGAAACCCCGTTAGCGTGAGGGTACATACTGCTCATCAACATAGCGCGATGGGGACTGCAAACGGGAGCGGTTGAAATACACTGTGATAGCACAACACTCTGGTCTGCAAACTTATCGAGATATGGTGTATGTACTGGGTCTGAAACGCCGTTGAGATATTGACTGTATTGTGGGTTTTGCCAAAAGCCCATGGCATGGCGTCGATGCTGATCAGAGAGAAAGAAAACAATATTGGGTCGTTTAGCGGGAGGTTGTTTTGGAGCGGCATTATCAGTGCTTACTTTATCTGAGGCAGATAAAAGACCTGATGTTGCGCCAGCAACGGTAAATAACGCGCTGGCTTTAAGAAAGTCTCTGCGATTGGTCACTGCATTATCCTAAGCTTGATTGTTTTCAGGCATGGTTCCGATAAGCTGGGAATTCGGTTTAGGGTGATCATTTGATGCAATAAATAAATGCTGATGGAGCCGGTTAAACAAAACAGCTCCATCAGCATTTTCACACTAACAACACATCACGGATTCGATTACAGGGAGTTATTACGGATATCTTTTCTGTAACCACTCTGGGAGTTTGTCCAGGCGATGTTCTAACTGCGCAAGGAATAGTGACGATGGAAACACTGGCTTTCCATTGGATTCAAGGTGCGCCTGTGGGATTTCAGGCAGAGGCGCATCATAGTTGGCCTTCTCTTTAGGAGAGAGATACTCGTAAAATGCTTTTTGGCTGGCGAACTCAATGTCATTGCCATGAAGCCCAACAATCATTGGCATTGGTATACGACCAAAACCAGATGCTCTCATTAATTCAAACGGTGCATCTGTACCATGGGTTCCGGTATTTTTAGGATTCCAGAAAACCAGACCTTTGAGGTGGTTTGGCTGGTTTTGCTTTGCAGCTCCCCAACGACCATACATCCATCCTCCTGTCATCCGGTCAAATAAATTGATTCTCGGTTGAGCACCATGTAGATCCGGTGAAGTTGTGGATTTATAAACGGTGTCCAGTTGTACGTTTGAGGATGAGTAATGAGAGAATCCTGGTGAATGCCACTGGTCAGCTTCATCCTGAAAATTAATACTTAAATTATTAAAGGAGTTCAGGAACTGTAATGACAGGTGCCCCAAGGTTCCTTTTAGCGTGACGTCTAAAACCGTAGAGTTGGTAGTATCTGAAAGCGCAACGGCGGCACTGACATCGCTCAGGGTAACATCACGAACCCAGCTGTTAGCCGATTTCAATATTTGAATGGCACTGTAGCCACTGTCGTGTTCGGCAGAGCCGTGGTGGACAAACTCGGTGTGCCAGTTTCCTTTAAAATGGATATCTTCTACGCCTAGGTTTTCCGTCCGAACACTTTTATACACACTCCAGTCATCAGCAGGGTCYACATTGACTTGTATCGGTGTTACCAGAGAAATGGTGTTGCCATTAACTGACTCAACCTGATGAATTTCACGAAGGCTTAGTCCTTTTTTCATTCCACCCATCGTGGCTTCAATTTTGTAAGGCTTCATTTCTTCAAGAACTTTGCTCTGATCTTTAATCAGGGCTTCAATCTCAATCCAGTCACCAGCTTTTAAGTTACCTACTTCAGTAACGCTGATGACTTTACTGGCGCCAGCCACAACGGGCTGATTGATTTTGCTAATGAGAGTTGTTTCTTTACTGCCCAATTGCAGGATTGTCGGCGTTGTCCACATTTTTTTAGGGTCTAATGGAAGTAATGACTCAGCCATAAATAGCTCAGATGCATTTTCTCCAGCACCACAACCCTTGATAACAATGTTTCCGGTTTGAATTTTGATCGCCTGGCTGGCGATAGACTCAGGATCCTTTATATCAATTGCTGCGAGATCAGACTTCTCATTTATCCGAAACTGTCCTTTAGGTATAAAGAGAATGGCATTGTTTCCATCATTTTCTTTTACGTGAGCTTCGGCGGCAGCAATTGCCTTCCGAATTGCCTCCTTATCACTAATGAGATCGTTGGCAACAGCACCATATTCAGCAATATCAAAGATGCGATATTGTCCTGATGCATCCTCTGTTATTTTGGAGCCACCGCAGTATGCTGAAACATCAATTTCAGGCAATGGTTTTTCGCTACGATGATATCCAGCATAGGAAAAATTTGTTACCAATAAATCACGATTTCCTGAGTACCCATTATCCAGAAGATCGGAGTTTGCAGCTCTAGATTCAAGATAATTTTTCCAGGCTTGTGATACTTGAGGCTCTTCTGAAGCAAGAGCATTGCCTGGTTGACCAATAATACCTGCTATTGCTATAGCAATAGAGATGGATAATAATTTTTTCATGCAAATACCTAAATACGGCTTTGATCAGAGCAAGTATTGGTCGTTTTTCTGTCATAGAGAAAAACACCAATACTTATCTGTAGCTGAGTCTCTGATTACAAGATTGGAATGTTCACTTCCAGTACAAATTCATTCACATCAAAACGGTCATCAGGTTCGCTGGCAGATGGAGTAGAGAATGTGTCATCAGGTCTGAAGAAGGCGCCGAAGAACTTAATTTGACCACCTTCCAGGAAACCAGATGCGGGTTTGTACATAAAGCCTACAAGATGCTCAACTGCAGAGCCATCTCCATTACCTTGGACTGTCAGGTTTTTCTCAGGACGATCAAAATAGTAGTAATGGTAGAATATACCGAGACCATTCAGCGCTTCAGGAACGCCATCACCTTTAAAATTATATTGGCTTTTCAAAGAGTAGGCTTTGTCACCATCTCGTCTGAAGTATGACATAACTTCGGCTTTACCACTGTCGTAGATGATGCCGTCTATGCCATTAAACCCATATACAAAGTTCGTTGTTCCTTTGGTGAAAGCATGACCAAGCGTAAAGCTCCAGTTATTGTTGAAATAACGAGCAGTCATATCAATAGTGCGCGACTCATCTGCACCTTCTTTGTGAACTCCTTTTTCAACAGCTTCATTCCAGACGCTGCCATCGTATCTTAACTCTTGGAATGCAGAGGTAAATTCGATGTTGTGACCATCTTCCAGACGGAATGTTTTCTTACCAAAAAGCGTATATCGTGCGGCGTAATCTTTACTCATACCAGTAGCAAAGGAAATTGCATAATTTGGATTTCGTTTAGCCAACTCAAAGCCATAGACAAATGGGATTTCTACATAAGGTGTGTCCTCATTAGAAATACTTTTGTATGCTTTGATTTTACTGAAATCATCCATTCCGTTGCGGATAAAACGATCAATCCAGACAGCATTATAATCAAGACCAAACTTCTTACCGGCTACGCTAATTCCACGGTATGATCTTGGAATGATTGCGCGGTATGGGTCATTTGTTTTGATCAAACCACCTTTGTACGATCCTAGCCCCATCTGTATAGTGGCCTGGTCATTATAGTTCTCGCCAACTTTGAATTTAGCTGATGCTATATAGATGCGAGAATAACCACTGGTATCGCACAGAAGGACGCCTTTATCATTAGATTCACAATGATCTTGGCCGAGAAGTTTATCGCCATTGTAGTAACTATTCTTCCAGTTACTGCCAAGATCAATTGCCCCTAGTGCGCCAAAATCAAATCCGGCTTTGAAGTTTTTTGAGCCAATAAATCCTGAGCTAAAGTTCGCAACTAATGCACCAGTATCCTGCTTGATATAATCATGATCTTTTAGTGCCCCATCCCAAGTGTCATTTCCTTCGTGTTTAAAAGTTGCTCTTAAACTGGTTTTTGAATCTTCCCATAGGGGAGCAAAATTAAAGTCAGTATTTGCACTTGCTGCCATTGGCAGTATTGCTGACAACACACTGACTGTTGTCAGATTTAATATGTTTTTTTTGTGCATGGATTTGCCCCAGAAGACATTAAGATCCGAAATTGATAACCACCAAGCATTGATACAGCAAAAAAACCAAATTTGATTTACACGCATTGTATTTGTAAAGGATTTGCATATTTATGATCTTGATCAATTTTGATAATTGTTTTTGATTTATGAGATACCCTACAAGTTATGTGTCTTGCTAATTTAGATTATGAATTGGCTTTAATTTGTTTGTTTTTTGATTTTGCAGTTAGAAAATTGATGTTGATCAAGGTTTTAATGTTATGTCTAAATTAATCTGCACCTGCTTTTAAATTACTCCTAATTGGTTGTGAGCTGGAAAGAATATTCTTAAATAAGTTGTAGCTTTTCTGTTCAGTTGGATCAGTTTTATTGCCTCGCCTTTACTGAGGGCTTTTATTAATGAATTTAGATAGAAAACTGCCTGAGGCTCACTTTCCCAGAAAAGTGTTTGAGCAGCACCTTAAAAAAGTAATTACTTCTATAAAGAATAGTATTCCAACTATTGGCGACAGAAACCCAAAGATCGGGACGGAAGATTTTCAATGGCAATACTGCGGCCCGTCCGACTGGGTTTCCAGTTTCTGGACCGGTCAACTCTGGCTGGCTTATAAATTGACGGGCGAAAGCACGTTTAAAAACAGTGCTCAACTGCGTAAGCCTTATTTCAAAGAGTTGCTGGCTCTGAGGAATTGCCACGATCACGATCTGGGTTTTCAATACAGCTTGAGCTGTGTTGCAGATTACAAACTGAACCTGGATGAAGATTCCAGAAAAATGGCACTGGATGCTGCCGACAGTTTACTGACCCGTTTCCGTCGAGTGGGTAAATATTTTGTTGCATGGAATGAAACGCACATTCTGGGGCTGGAAAAAACCCAGGGTAAAAGCATTATCGATTCTCTTGAAAACATGGCGCTGCTGTTTTGGGCAACAGAAACCACAAACAATCCAATTTATCGCGAAGCCGCTATTGCCCATGCTGACACGCTGGCAAAGCACATTGTTCGTGACGATTTCAGTACATTTCATACCTTCGATTTTGATCCTCTGACTCAAGAACCAGTTTGCGGTCGTACCTTTCAGGGTTACGCGGATGATTCCTGCTGGGCACGTGGTCAGGCATGGGCCATTCACGGTTATGCTCAGATTTTTGAGTACACCAGGGATCAGCGTTATCTGGAGCTTGCTAAAAAACTGGCCGAATTTGCCATTCATCATCTGCCAGAAAATGGCGTGCCGATTTGGGATTACAGACTGCCAGCGGATGAAATTCAGTATCTCGATAGCTCAGCCGGCGCAGTCACTGCAGCAGGCATGCTGATGATTGCCCAGCACTGCACCGATAGCGAAGAAGCTGACTATTTCCGTCAATGGGGCTTCCATATGCTGGCTGGTTTGATGCAGCACTGTGATCTGACTGAAACGCCGGAAGCATTAGGTTTGCTCTCCGACGGCGCCTCTTTTGTTAAGCGTGGAATGTGCAAGAACATGCTGCCCTATGGTGATTACTACTATATGGAAGCGTTAATGAGAGCCTCAGGCTATACCAAGTTTTTCTGGTAACCCGTAAAAATACGACACTCGTTGCCAGAATTAAAATGCACCGAGTGTTCCCATCACTTCTAGGGGGAAGTACAGATGGTTTCAACTTACGACTTAATGGCCATTATTTTCTATTTTGTCTTCATGGTTGGCCTGGGGATGGTCTTTAACAAACAGGTGTCGAATACCAGTGAGTATTTCCGCGGGGGCGGTAAGATGCTCTGGTGGATGACCGGTGCCAGTGCGTTTATGACTTCTTTCAGTGCGTGGACGTTTACCGGTGCTGCTGGTAAAGCTTACGCTGATGGTTTTACCGTTGCCTTTATCTTTGTATTCAACGTTGTGGGTTATCTGGTTTGCGGATTGTACTTTGCTCCAAAATTCCGCCAGATGCGAGTGATCACACCCATGCAGGCTTTGCGCCAGCGCTTTGGTAAAGGTACTGAGCAGGTTCATACTTGGGTAGTGACGTTTACTGGCCTTTTGGGTGCATCTATCACTCTGATTGCCGTATCTGTGTTTATCTCTGCAGTCATCGGCTGGTCTCTGAGCACGACGATCATCATCACTGGTGTAGCCGTTGTGTTTATGTCCGTGATGGGCGGTTCCTGGGCGGTGGTTGCCAGTGACTTCATTCAGTGTCTGCTGATCGTGGGCGTGAGCATTGTTACCTTCCTGTACAGCTATAATGCTTCCGGTGGTTTTGTTAGCGTTATTGAAAACTTCCCTGCTGAAAGTTTTATTATGGGTAACGGTATTAACTTTACCGAAATCTTTCTGCTGTGGGTTGCCGCGATCTTTATTCAGCGTGTGCTGGATATGAACAACATGGGTCAGTCTGTACGTTTCCTGTGCGTAAAAGACAGTGCTCATGCTCGTAAGTCTGCATATTTTGCCGCGGTTCTGTTTGGTCTGGGCTCCATTATCTGGTTCTTCCCACCCATGTTTGCCGCTATTGAATATCCGGATCTGGCTTCGATGTACCCAACTCTGGGCAGTAATTCACGCAGTGCCGCCTATTTGGTTATCGTACAACAGTTGTTGCCTGCGGGCATGTTAGGTCTGGTTGTTGCGGCTATGTTCTCGGCAACCATGTCTACTCTGGATTCACGGATTAACTTTATCTCCGGTACGTTTGTTAAGAACTTCTATCAGCCTATTCTCAGACCAGAAGCCACTGAAGAAAATCAGCTGATGGTGGGCCGTATAGCGACCGGCGTGATGGGAACAATGGTTATTGCTTTTGCCTTGTTCTTTACTCAGCTGAAAGGATTCAGTCTATTCCAGATCATGATCATGTTCGCTGGTATCGTGAACCTGCCACTGATGATCCCACAAATGCTGGGTATTATTGTGCGCAAAGTGCCAGATTGGGCTGGCTGGGCGACCGTAATTTTTGGTCTGGGTGTTAGCTTGATGGCGAACTCCTGGCTGAATGCTGGCTGGTTTGCTGATGCGCTGGGTGTGACTTTCACCAGCCGTGAGACTTCTGACCTTGCTGTTGTTATTACTCAATTGGCTCATGCGACACTGACCGTAGGCTTCTTCTTCGCTACCGGCTTGTTCTACAAAGAGCCTGTGGGCGAACGCAAAGAGCAGGTGGATACTTTCTTCCGCAATGTGAACACACCTGTGATTTCACCTGCGGGTGCCAGTGCTTCTGACAATATGCAGCGCAAGAAGCTGGGTATTCTCTCCATGATCTTTGGTGGTGCGGTGTGTGCCATGGCACTGTTACCAAACGAGCGGAGCGTGATGGCGTTTGTGCTGTGTGGTGGCTTCATGCTTCTGATCGGTTATCTGCTATACCGTTCAAGAAACATGGCGACAGTAGAAGATCAAGAGGAAGAAGAACTGGCGATGACTTAAGCCTGAGCGGTTCTGTTGAAATAGAAAGCCGGGCATGAATTGCCCGGTTTTTTTCGTCATCAATAAGCAGGTGTTTGCTCTAAACGTTCTACTTCTTGAGTTAATAAGTCGATAAAACGATCGACGACAGGCGTATATCGAGCAGACGACTGATACCAGATACCGGAGTGGAAATTCCAGATGGCCTCATTCAAATGAATCTGTACAACGTCGTTTTCAGGCAGCTTGTAGAAAAATTGTTCGGCAATACACAGTAACGCTTTTCGTTTTTCCATCACATCGAGAGCAACGTCTAGAAGCTCAGTCTGTAAAGAATACCGTACAGATTTTATTCCCTTCCGATCAAAAAGCTGATTGAGAAATGCCCCTTTTGAACGCTGGTAAGCAACCCAGGGATATTCAGCCAATTGCTCTGCGGTCACTGCTGACATTGACGCTAATGGATGACTTCTATGAGCGGCAATCTTCATGTTCACATTGAGCAAGGGTAGAAACGCGAGCTGCTCACGGGTGCCGATTTGATCGTTACCACCGCCCAACACGACATCCAGTTTACCTTCCACCAAATCGGGCATGAGCTGTTCATTAGTATCCGCTCGAATGATGACTTCCAGGTTTGGGTATTCATCATAAAGTTGGCTGATCACCGGCGGAAGATAACGCTCCCAGACGGTGCCCGCACCAATAAACAGTTTGCAACCCTTGCCACTGCGCAGAAGGTTGATCTCTTCAACGGCGTATTGATATTCCATATCCATGCGCCGAATCCGGTTTAACAATCGCACTCCAGCTTCAGTCAGTTCCATCCCTCTTGGTAATCGCTCAAACAGCGGTAGGCCAAAATTGTTTTCCAGTGTTTTGATGCTTTTACTCAGGGCTGGTTGGGAAATATTCAGTTCTCTGCAAGCAGAGGCAATTTTTTTATGATGAGCGACGACTTTAAAGTGTTTAAGCAGACGGTTCATGGAAAAAATTCTATCGGATGTGAAAGATAAGGCTGGCGAAAAGCCAGCCTTGAAAGGGTTAGAACTTCTGCTTCTTGTCTTCTATATGAACGCCTTTGCTGGGCATGCCGGTGTCGTAATCACGAACGACAGGGGAGAAGCCGTCTTTCGGACGTGGCCGGAATGCACCCATCCATTCAGCCTTTTTTTCGGGGCGCCAGCTGCGCATTGCCCACTCATAAGTACGGAATGGGTCACGCTTTTCATGCATATAATTGAGTAACTCATCGTGGAGCTGGTTTCTGATTTCAACATATTCAGAATGATCGATCAGGTTATACAGTTCATCCTTGTCGGTATTCCGACAATAGAGTTCGTCTTTACCAAATAAGTTGAGTACCAGTTTGTAGTCGTTTTTCACCCAGGCGCGAACCGGGATAAAACCACCGAAGCTGTCATGCTCAATTTCGTAACGATTGAATTCAACCAGAACGCCACGCTCAATATTCCGGTTGTCGTTATCCATGACTTCCAAAAGACTTTCACCTTCTAGAATCTCCGGGATTTCAATGTCCGCAATTGCCATCATCGTTGGCAGTAAATCGATATGAGAAACCGGGGTATCGACTTCAGTTTGATTGAGCGTGTTGCCCTTAGGGGCACGGATCAGGAAAGGTACACGGGTAATGTCGTCATACGCTGCCGCACCTTTGCTCACGAGACGGTGAGCACCCATCATCTCTCCGTGGTCGGAGGTATAAATGACCCAGGTGTTTTCGATCTGAGATTCATCCAGCTTGCTCAGTACACGACCAATCTCGTCATCTACATAATCGTTACAGCCGAAATAGAGCGGGTGACGATACTTGCCATTTTCATCCGCCGGATTCCCCATGGCTTCTGACCATAAACGATGGTGTTCAGGTTTTCCTTCCAGATTATCAAAGGCCTTTTCGCCAAGGTCGTATTCAAAATCAGCGAAGCGTTCAATATATTCAGCAGGGCAAGTGAATGGATGGTGTGGTTCGTCGTATGAAAGCACCATCAGGAAGGGCTTATCAGTGTCACGGGTTTCAAGGAAATCGATACCGCGATTAGAAATGCCATTGGCCCAAGTGAACTCTGCTGTGATGTTGTGCTTACGCATATCCTCAGCCGTGTTCAGACCATTTCGCCACAGGGCAATTTGTTCGTCCGAGAGTTCGGCTAAATAATTTGCGCCGTCATACCAATACTTTTCATCCCATTCTTTTGGACAGTGTCCGGTGCCAAAATAATCATGGCCATCCAAGTGCCATTTACCGGCATAAACCGTGTCGTAGCCTTGCTCTTTAAAATAATGCCCCATGGTTTTGATGTTGGTGCCCGGGGCTATATTGTTTGTCCATGGACCGGAGTTATGGGAATAAAGGCCAGTAAATAATCCAGCCCGAGCGGGTGTGCAAACAGGCGACGTCGTATATCCGGAATTAAATTTCACACCGGATGCCGCCAAATCATCAATATGATTGGTGTTTAATTCTTTAATGCCGGTATAGCAGCCTACCATGTTGGTCGCTTGCGTATCCGTCATGATAAAAACGAAATTTGGTCTATTCATTTTTTTAAAAATCGAACTGATCGAAAGAAAAAGACTTTATCTGATTTCAATAAACAGATGATGACTCGCGTCATTATTATGTTTAAAAGTCAGGCAATAGATGAAGACAGCATCATTAAGGCGCTGGCCGAAATAAGACCCAGCGTGACGCGGTGCAAAGTACGCTCAGCAATTCGACCCATTAATTTGCCGGCAATGGGCATACCCAGCATGGAACCGGCAATAAGAATCACGGCGGTTGTCATATCTGCCTGACCACCTTCACCATAAGTGATGGCAGAAAGGCCGGAGAGCAACAGCGCGATAACAATGGAAGAACCGATGGCCTGCTTGATATTTACTTGCAGCATAACGGTAAGAATGGGAAGCAGAAGTACGCCGCCACCAACGCCGGTTGCACCAATAACAACACCGGACCCGATGCCGGCAAGGAATGGCCGCCAAGGGGCTATATGAGTGACAGAGGTTTGATCGTCTGCTTGGTTGGCATTATCTACGACTTCTGTCTTCCGAGACTTCAGATCTTTATAAACCATACTGGCCAGTGACACTAAAATGACCGCAATCACCATGGCATCAACGGTGCTATTAATCAGCCCTGTCATTTCCGGGTTTTGTGTTAGAGCAACAATCTGTCGTGTAGTCAGAAATGTTGCAGGAATGGCACCTGCCAGCATCAGCCCACTTTTTTTCCAACTGATATTGCCCATACGGATATGAATGGCGGCGGCATTGATTTTCATCAAGAATGCACAGAGGCTGGCAGTCCCTACGGCCAGCACAGGATTCATACCAAATAATCCACGTAGTATCGGTATCATCAGTACTCCACCGCCCACTCCCGTGAGACCAAGAGCAAAACCAATCACGCTGCCAATGAGCAGAGTAAAGCTTAATTCGGTGACACTAAGCGCAGAAATGCTTTCCAGTGGAAACCAGCTAATAAGAGCGTCCATCGTTTTTCCAGATAGCGGATACATCAAACAGAGAGTGGTTGCGCCGGCTGGAATAATGTACAGGATGATGATCAATTCACTTTATGATCATCATCATAAATCAGATGCCGTTTATTGGTGTTTAATGAACCGTCTGGTTTGCCGCTTTTATCTGATCAGCGATGGGCATAACGCTGGCAGGTGATCTGTGAATTTGCACCTGTTCTGCCATATAGCGCATATAAGGGGCCACATGGTTGAAATATTTTAGGTATCCAGAACAGAGGTGGTTCTGTCGTGTTCCATCTGTATTTGGGTGAATCCTATGTTTTGGACAGCCACCATGACAGGCGAAAAGATACTGGCACTGCTGGCAGGTGGTGCCTACATTGGATTTTTCCAGCGCAAACTTTTTTTGCTGTTTGCTCTCGACCATTTTATTGAGTTTGGTATCCAGAAGGTTACCTAAACGATATTCAGGGTAAACGTAGTGATCACAACTGTAGATATCGCCATTACGTTCAACCACCAGACAGTCGCCGCATTCTTTTTGAAACAGGCAGAGACTGGAATTGACGCCAAACCATGAAGCCAGGGTGCTTTCAAATAATTGTATGTAAAATCTCCCGACATCGTTTCGAACCCATTCATCAAAGATAGTGATCATAAAATCGCCATACTCTTCACCATCTACGGAAAAAGGCATTAACGATTTTTCAGAATGGTCGGATGGAAAGATCAGTATAGGATCAGGTGTATCGATTTGGGTTTGCTCAACGATGGGAATAAATTGTTGGAAGGTGGAGCCAATATCTTTTAAAAATCGATAAACCTCGAGAGGTTGTTTCGCGTTTATATTATTGACGACGGTCAGTGTATTAAACTCTACATCATGCTTTTTAAGATGCTCAATTCCTTTCATGACTCTGGAAAAAGTCGTTTTCCCACCTGAAGATAAACGGTATTTATCATGTATTTTCTCAGGGCCGTCAACAGAGACACCTACCAGAAAGTTGTTGTCTTTGAGGAAGCTGCACCACTGATCGTTCAGTAACAGACCATTGGTTTGAATGGAATTATTGATCTGTTTTCCCTGACTGAATTTTTGCTGATATTTAATGACTTTCTCGAAAAAGGCCAAGCCGGCAGTGGTTGGTTCTCCACCTTGCCAGGCAAAATCAATCACTGAGCGGTCCTGTGAAGCAATGAACTGCTTTATGTATCCCCGCAGAACCTCATCACTCATAGCGGTAATTTTATGATGATCAGGCTTATGTTTATCAAGGGTTGGGTTTTGAAATAGCTTGCTCTTTTCAAGGTAAAAGCAGTAATCACAAGCCATATTGCACTGATAGCTGGTGGGCTTTGCCATTAGATGAAAGGCTTTTGTCATAGTTGCCTGTACTGCCTGCGTTATCTGCGGATGGTTAAATACATAAGATCGACCTAAATTGTCTATCTGCTAGATGGATAGATAAAGGTGGGATAATACCTATCGCCTGACGTTTAAGCCTGTAGCACTAATCTCTAATAAAGCGTCGCCACTGAGCCTCTGAATTCATGAGCAATACAAAAACCCACCTTGAGCAGGATCATGCTCAACAGTTGCTTCAACTGATTCATCGCTACGGAAGTGAGAAGCAGTTCAAGGCCAAAGAGACTGTTTATCAGGAAGGGGCGCAGCCAGAAGGGTTCTATTACATAAACTCCGGGCTGGTGGGCCTGCATAAGTTATCTGGTAATGGCAAGCAGCGTCTGCTCCGGGTCTATTCACAAAAGGGCTTTTTTGGGTACCGTTCCCTGCTAGGGCAGGATCGTTATTACGGCTCAGCCATTGTTCTGAAGTCTTGCTCGGTTGTGTTCTTTCCCTTTAATAACATTGATCTTCTGCAGGAGAAGGTGCCTGATGTCTTCCGTTTTTTTGCTTCCTTCTTATCGGCTGAGTTGAAAGATGCCGAGCTGAGGATATTCCGATCATCGTCTGAAAAAATGAAGCATCGGGTGATTGATACGCTGATTTACCTCCATAAAAATCACGGAAGCTACTCCTGGACCTACCGGGAAGTAGGCGAGTTTTGCGGTGGAGAAACGGAGACAGTCATTCGCATTTGTAATCAACTGAAGAGTGCCGGGCTGCTGAAGAGGGAAAGCCGACGGTGGGAGATAGTGGACGAAGGCCGGCTATTGGAACTTAAAGAAAGCCTGTAGATTTCGGATCTCATTGCGCTGCGTAGCGTAGCTTTTCAAGATCGTTGTACTGAGCGTAAAAATGCCTGAGCTCTTGCTCTATTCGATTGCGTAACCATTGGTGAGCCGAGTTGCATTCCCAGTGCTGTGGCCAGATCAGTTTTAATGTGGCGGGCGGAAACTCTACTGGGAGCGGGATCACCTGAAAGTCAGGGCTATTTGCCAACTCAGGCTGCATAAGCAATGTGACCAAGGTGAATGCATCTGTGCTGCGTAAGATATCCAGTATTGCCGAGAAGTTCGCAATGGTCAGCCAGGGGGAGGCGATGGAGTCGGAGTTTTCTTTTAACTTTCTAGCGGCTTTTTCTGTCACCATGGGTGCATCGGAGCCTATAAAAGGGTAGTCATCCAGTTGTGCCATTGTGAGGTCGGAATACTTGGCTAAGGGGTGGTTTTTCTTAACAAGAATGCAAACAGTACCATCGGCGATTGGGGTTTCAGTCAATTCATCATCACTGACACTGGTTTGAAATATTCCCAAATCATGCACGCCATCTTTCAAGTCTTTGATTGAGTCTTTATCTGAAATGTTAATGATAAATGACATACCTGGAGCACAGGATCGTATATTGGTTAGTGCAGTAGATAAAAAACGTTGTTGGAAATTCATGCCGGTGACAAAGCTGAATTGTTTTGTGCAGGTTTCAGGGTTAAATGATGATTCTTCAAAAATATCATTTGCCTGACTCAGTATCTTATCAACTTCTGGCTGAATACGTTTTGCTTTTTCAGAGAGGGAAATTCTATTGCCACTCCGAACCAAAATAGGGTCATTCAGTGCATCCCGGAGTTGAGAGAGGGTACGGCTCATGGTGGATTGCGTGACATGCATAAGCTCGGCAGCCTTCGTCACACTGGTGGTATCAAGTAGAGCCTGCAAGGCAGGTAGCAGACTCATTTTTAGCCTTCCGGTCACCATGTCTTTATTCTTCCCATAAAAATGCCGGCATCGTTGAATTAACAATGCCGGCTATAACACACACATTTGAATCAAGAGCAATGAATGATTCATGTATAGATTACTGTAACGTGATTGATAATTCTAATGGGTATTGTTCATGACCTTATCGAAATGACCAATAGGTATTTTGGCTTGTCTGCTTTAGTGGTATCGATTATGTCAATACGGAGATTGAAACAATCACCGTGACCTACTTTTTTATATGTCAGAGAATCAAGTGGCAACAATTCAACATAGTAAGGGGTTTAACTTAATCAGCATTTAAAAAGTATATCTGATTAATTGATTCCGACAATAACATGAGGCAGGAGTAATTCTCATGCAGAAAAAACTGATTGCAGCCGCTATTTCCTCTTTGATTGCAAGCCAGGCCATGGCCATTACGCTTCATGACGATGGCACAAATAAGGCAACCCTTGGCGGGTATCTCGACCTTCGATATACCGATCAGGATGACGGAAAACATGAGGGTGATAGCAGCCGAATCAACTTTGGGTTTGAATCCATATTAAACGACGATCTTACTGCTTTTGCCATGGCGGAGTGGGGGATAGATACCGGTAGCTCCGGTGACACTCGCGATGTAAATGGCAATGAGGGCGATTTGATGTGGCAGCGTCTTGGTTATATTGGTGTAGAAAGCGAACAGTGGGGCTCGCTGGCTTTTGGTAAACAGTGGTCGTCTTATAGCCAGGTGGCAGGTTGGACGGATATGTTCGCCACAACGGGTGGTGATGCCTCTGGTTTTTATGGCAAAGATGCGGAAGTGTTGGGTACATCCCGTGCCGATGATGCGCTGCAGTACAACGGCAGTTATGGTGGGCTGAGTTTCTCGGCTCAATATCAGATGGGTGACAGAGATGTTGCTGATTTAGATCGTGATTATACCAATCGCGACAGCGCATATGGTTTTGCTGCCAGCTACGATTTACCAATGGGGCTGAGTTTTGGTGTCGCTTACAACGAAGCCAAGCTGGATGATTTAACTGAAAATACAGTTTCTGATCAAGGTAAAAAGGCAAAGTCTGCGATAGTGGGTGCAAAATATGAGGCCGATAAACTCTACACCGCTCTGACGTACGCGGAATTGAAAGATCGAAATGCCCATGATTATCTGGGACAGGTTGATAAGGCGAAAGGTTACGAGCTGTATGTAAGCTATCAGTTACAGGATAACGTGAAAGTAGAAACGGGTTACAACCAGTTGAAAGATAAGAGCAGCGATGCCGGTGAGGGCGAGGTTCAGTATTACCCGATAGGGTTGGTTTATACGACTGGCCCCGTACAGCTTTCTGGAACCTATGTATTTGAAAGCAGTACAAAACTGGATGGATCGGATGTTGATGACCGGGCTGTTCTGCAGGCACGGTATTATTTTTAGATCGAAATAGCGTGGTTTTGCTCTCTTGTGCAGAGTTATGTACAAGAGAGCAGAGGGTGTTGGAAGGTAGTTATCCTTATTTCAGATGGAGATAAGGTAAAGTAGTTTGTTGGGTAACCTTTCAGTGCTTGCAGAGATAAACAACGAATGGCAGATAGCTCCCGTATTAAACTGATTGCTGTCGATATGGATGGCACGTTTCTTTGTGACAACAAAACCTACAATCGCCAACGGTTTATACAACAATACCAAGCGTTAAAAGAAAAAGGCATACGCTTTGTTGTGGCCAGTGGTAATCAATACACCAAGCTGAAATCCTACTTTGACGATGACTTCAATGATATCGCCTATGTCGCCGACAATGGCGGTTATGTTCACGATGGACAACGGGAGTTGTATGTTGGAGAAATCCCCAACAGCATCCTGGCAAGGGCTTATCAGTTTCTGGAACGTCTGGAGCAGGTGAGTGCGGTTATCTGTGGTCACAATGGCGCTTATATTCTGAACACCGCCAGTGCTGAAGATCTGGCGAATGCTAACAAGTATTATCAGCACCATGAAGCCATCAACAGCTACGGGGATATAAACGACACGGCTATTAAAATAGCCTTGCGAATGCCGGCTGACATTCACGATGCGGTATTGGCTCAAGCCAATGAGCAACTGGGTGATGTTCTGGTGCCTGTTACCAGTGGTCATGAATGGATGGATCTGATTATGCCCGGCATCCATAAAGCCCATGGTATTCAGTTACTCCAGGAACAGTGGGGCATTGCTGATCATGAGATTGCCGCTTTTGGCGACAGTGGCAATGATATGGAGATGTTGGAAAAGGCCGCCTTTAGTTTTGCCATGGACAATGCGAACCACCACGTTCAATCCGTTGCCCGATATAAAGCGCCGGGCAATAATCACGAAGGCGTATTGCACGTTATTGACTACATTCTTGCAGAAGAGGCGGATAATGATGTGCTCAACCAGATTTTTGGAAAGTCCGCCTGATGAATAAAAATTGTTTTGGTGATTTGGTACTCAGTGAAGCGCAGATTGCTCAAGGCGCAGGAGTCGTTGCTGATCAGTTGAATGGACGATTTGCAGGTGAAGACGTTGTTGTTATCACGGTGGTGCCTGGCGGTATCCTGTTTACAGCAGATCTTGTAAGACATCTGACGCTTGATATAAAGATGGATTATATTTCTTGCCCTCACACACCGGGCGATCGGAATAATACGTCATCCATCGTTTATCATCAGAATATTCCTGTGGCTGGAAAACACGTGGTGCTGGTGGACGACGCCATTGAGTCCGGCGGTACTATGAAGCGTATTGTTCAATACATGGTTAATGAATTTGATGCGGCTTCTGTGTCGATTGCAACGCTGTTTGTGAAGCTGGGTCGGGTTGATATTCCGGTGACGCAACACTTTGCTTATGAAATGGAAAATGATGATTTGCTGATCGGATATGGACTGCCATGGCAGGACAAGTATCGGAATGTGCCTTATGTTTCGAAACTGAAGTTGGTTGATAACCGTTAAGCTAGGCTCGCGTGCTGAAGGTTTTCGGCAAGCGAGCCTTTCAATACCTGTTAGCGGTACTGATTCACTTCGTCACGAAGCTCAATGGCTGCCTGTCTTGCTGCCTCTGCAAAATCGTCTCCGCTGCTGGCGTAAATGATGCCCCGGGAGGAGTTGACGATAATACCTTTTCCTTCGCTGTTCACCCCGCTTTTCACCGTGGCCTCTACATCACCACCCTGAGCTCCTAGACCGGGAACCAGGAATGTCATATCACCGGTCAGTTCACGTATACGCTTAAGTTCTGCAGGATTGGTGGCACCGACAACGAGTAGGACATTGTTATTTTGGTTCCAGTCCTGCTGGCACATTTTGGCGATGACTTCGTAAAGCAGTGCTGAACCGCCGTCGTCCTTCTGAATCTTTAGATTCTGGATGGCTGCTGCGCCCGGGTTAGAGGTTCGGCAGAGCACAACAACGCCCTTATCAGCGTAAGTTGTGAAGGGCTCAATGGTATCGATGCCCATATAAGGGTTCACAGTAACCGCATCCGCCTGATACCGATCAAAAGCTTCAATGGCATACTGACTGGCGGTGCTGCCGATATCCCCCCGCTTGGAGTCCAGAATCACTGGGATGCCAGGATACTCTGAGTGGATATAAGCGATGGTTTTAGCCAGCTGATCTTCCGCGCCACAGGCATGGTAATAGGCCGCTTGCGGCTTATAAGAACAGACCAGATCCGCAGTGGCATCAATAATGGCTTTGTTGAATTCAAAAATAGACTGCTCACCGCCAGCAATGGCTGATGGGAAGCGTTCTGGAGAAGGGTCGAGGCCTACACACAGCAGAGAGTTGTTTTTCTCCATGGCAGCATGAATCTGATCAAGAAACCCCATTTGTAACCTCAGCGTAATGACTGTATTTGCTGAGCGGGAAGTGTAACAGCATCCGGCGCCTTTACCTACACCGCAGGCTGTTACGGGGAATCAAGAAGACAATTGGGACGGCTAACTGATTGATTTAGCCCATTTTTACGTGCTTCGGATGCTCACGGACCCGCTTCAGCCATGCCACAATAAATGGAAAATCGGTAAGACCGAAGCCACCTTCTGGCGCTACATGGGTATAACCGTAGAGGCATATATCAGCAATAGTTATATGGTCGCCAACCAGCCAATCATTGTGCTCCAGATGGGTTTCCATCACCTGTAATGCTTTGTATCCACTGGCTTTTTTCGCCTGCAAGGCAGCTTCGTGCTTCTTGGGGCGGCCCAGATACTTCACGATGAAACGGGCTGTGGCGATGTAAGGCTCATGGCTGTACTGCTCAAAGAACTGCCATTCGAGAACTTTTGCCCGCAGGAAAGGGTCAGATGGTAGATAGTCAGTACAGTCGGCCAGGTAATTGAGAATGGCGTTGGATTCCCAAAGATATCTGCCATCAGGCAACTGAATGACTGGGATTTTGCCATTGGGGTTCATGGCCAGAAACTCATCGGTATGAGTGCCACCACCAAGTATATTAACGTGCTCCCATTCACTCTCAACACCAAGGTGGTTCATGAGGAGCTTGATTTTGTAACAGTTACCGGATTGGGCATCTCCGTAGACTTTGTACACAGGCGGCCTCCTGTTTGCCTGAACGAAAAATGTTATTCGTACTCTCATTCTACTGAAGTCGCAAGGGAAACCTGTCAGTAATTAGAAGTGTTACAAAGATAGAAAACGTCTGTTGTTTATCTATAAAATGCCGGTTTTTATAGGCTTTGGAGTGTTGCGATGACTGAGAGTGATGATGTAATGGGGGGTGAAGAGGTCACTGAGATTGTTGAAAATCAGTTGGCAGAAAATAATCCACCACGAGTGAAAGAGACGCTAATGCGCTTAATGCTGGAAGGTATTGAGCGAGAAGAGGCGATTGAGTATATCGCCTGTGCATTGTGCGTTGAGCTGGATGATGTTGTGAATAATGGTTCAGCGTTCAACTTGGAGCGCTATGAGAGGCATCTGGACTTACTGCCTGAGATGCCGTGGGCTAATGCCCCGTAATTTTATTTGCTGCAGAACTTATCCAAAAGTCCCTGGATTCTTGCCGCTTCTTTCTGGCGGCCTGAATCATCAAGCACTTCAGATTCACCGTTTGCACGGGTGATTTTTAATCTCGGCGTACTTTTCAGCATGACTAGATTACCGTTTAAAGAGCTACAGTAAGCGTTTTTTTCAGCTTCATTCGAGAGACTAATTGTCGGACTAGACGTTGGTTGTTCTGTATCGGAGCCAGGAGCTTCTTCGGGGGATGGTGGAACACCGTTTGAAATAAGTTGTGGACTTTGTTGATTCAGCAGTTCAGTTTCCATTTGCTCCACAGGAGGAGTGGTGGAAAAGTGAACAACGCCGTTTTCATCAGTCCACTTATACATGGACTCGGCAAAGGCAAGAACCGGAAGAAGTAGAGCTATTGAGAATAATACCTGTTTCATATCCCCCGCCAATGTAAAGCTTGCGTGTGTTATCTGAGTTTATAAATAATGCACTTTTAAAATGCAGGCTAAAACAATTTTCGTCTTCGTCAGTCGTTATATGCTTTAGGCTCCAGCACTATGCACTGTCCTTCATGATCTGGCCAGCTTTCTCTTTGACGACCAGCCCACAATAACGACATTTTGATATCAGGATTCCTGATTTATCCTCAGTTTGCTTTGACTTTTAAATAGCCTGTCTTCTTCATTAGCCTTTCTGGTTAATGATTGGCTTATTTCATCAAGTTGTTTGTCCAAAGTAGATCTTGATGCATCGATAGACTTACTTACATTGAATGTAATTTTTTCGGCTTCTTTTTCAAGCTGCTCAGTGCTTTTTTTAGCGTCGGCAAGCGCTGTCGCATACTGTTCAAGTTCCTCAATAAAGCCTGGTTTGTATTCTTACGCGATGTTCGACTTTTAAACTGACCTGAAAAAGGCATGACTGACCTACTTTTCTGCTATTAAAAACAGTGGATACAAAGGAGGAAACCAGCCATGCCCGTTGAACAGTTTATCACTACTGTCTTCTGCCTGATCGACGATTTAATCAAAGAACTCGTTCCATTACCTCTGAGAAGCCGCGGTTATCCACCAAAGCTTTCAGATAGTGAAGTGATCACCATGGA
>NZ_LUTV01000002.1:518589-523427 GCF_001646945.1 Endozoicomonas ascidiicola | reverse complement strand
TAATCATGCGGGTACGACGGAGGATTGAAACAGTTATTGGCCAGCTGGCAGAACAATTTGAAATCGAAAGGTGCCGTTGTCGAGACAGGTGGCATATGACTTCGCGTATAGCCAGGAAGCTTTTGGCACACAATATGGGTTCATATCTGAATATCAGTGCAGGGAAAGCACCGATTCAGTTTGAAAGCCTGATTGCTGCTGCTTAAAAATCAGTGAAACTCCACTTTGGTACAGCTTTTAAAGTTTTAGTTGGACTTACTTCCATGCAAAGTTAAAAATCTGCAAGTCGAACATCGCGTATTCTTGGGATGTTCCTCGATTTTCAATAACAAGTTTAAAGCGTTCGCCACCACCGGAACTATCATAAATGCCGCCTTTAACTTTAATCATGTAACTATCGCTACTACCTACTACTCCATCCACCGTCAAATGATAGACTGAATTTTGTATTATCCTGACAGCTCCACTGCAACAAAAGATGGAGCCGTCATGAACGTTAAATACCATGTTCGTTTAAGTGATGATGAACGCTCAATGCTTGAGGCTTTAATCAAACAAGAAAAACCAATAATTGCGCAACACAAAAAACGCCACGCACAAATTTTRCTCGCCATCGATGAAAATCRCTCGCCGCTTACCCATGAGCAGGCAGCTAAAGCCTTCAACGTGAAACCGCTCACTATCTGTCGTCTTCGTCAACGCCTTGCTGAGGAAGGATTAGAGGTTGCGATCAATAGCAAGCACAGTCGTCATGGAGGAAAACGGAAAATGGATGGTGAGTTAGAGGCTYACCTTATCGCTCTGACCTGTTCTGCACSKCCAAAAGGAAACGCGCGATGGACGTTAAACCTCCTCAGGGACAAGATGATCGAGCTGGAGTACATTGATGAAATATCCAGAAGCACCATCCATGAATCTTTAAAAAAAACGAACTTAAGCCTTRGCAGAAAAAAGAATGGTGTATTCCCAAGGAAGAAAGCGCCAACTTTGTGAGTGCCATGGAAGATAYTCTGGAGCTTTACAAGCTTCCATATGACCCCAAAAGACCGTTGGYATGTCTGGATGAGACCAGCAAGCAGCAGTTAATTGAGGTACGTAATCCCATTCCTATTGAACCCGGTAATCCAGAACGATACGACACAGAGTATGAGCGTAACGGTGTCAGTAATCTCTTTATGATTTTCGAACCACTGGCTGGTTGGCGGCATGTAGAGGTAACCGACAGTAGAACCGCGATCGACTGGGCGCATCAGGTCAAAGCATTGGTGGATGGTCGCTACAAGGATGTTGATAAAATTGTTCTGGTAGAAGANTTAAGTTGAAGAGACTTTACCCGGTGCTGCCAGAATAAGCAGATAACCTGTGGCAAGAATTCTAATTTTTTGAGCCATGGATAAAGCTATAGTTCTATTTTCCCGAGCAAAGCAGGGAGGTGGGTTACTATGTGTAAAATTGTCTACTTATTGTAGAAAATCAAAAAACTCAGTTTAGTTGGTGTGACTTTCGCATTCGAATCCGATGTTTGAGAAAGGCTGGTCGATTGACCACACCTTCTTATCAAATGCTGTCGGATGGAGTACTACCTTATTCTTACCGGTTTTTTCACTTGCATCAGAAAGTATAAGAGATCCCTTTTGGGTAATACTGCGCTCATACCCATTTTCAAAATTCAAAAAATCCAAGGCCTGTGTTACCTCCTTGCTTTGCAGGGGGTTGCCAATGCCAAGTGCTTCGAGTATTTTTTCGTCTTGCCCATCCTCTTTGAGCCTTTCAAAAACGGCTTTTGCATTCGCTTGAGCCGCTTCTCCAATAGTACTCGCAGCACCATCAATGAAATCAGGAACGGACTTGGGGAGATTGATAGACTTCTGATAACCAAAGGTTTGAACGTTCTTCTGTGGCTGAACACGGCTGAAGTTAAGGCTTTCTCCTGAGAATGCGCTTGGTCGTAGATATTTACGGCCGGAGACATTTCTTCTGGGTGATACATTTCCGCTATCTAATTCTGTGGTTGTCAGTGGACTCGGCGTTTCTACTGGCTCGTTCTGGGCAGCGCTTTCGAAAGAAGGAAGTTCAGCAGCCTCAAGAACAGTGGCTTGCTCTCCGGTGCTTTGGTCAGGTTGTGGTGGAATCAGGTCTGTCGTGGCTGTCAACTGTTCGGCAGCTAAAGGCTCATCGCTAGCTGGTGGCTGATCACTTCCCAAAGGTTGCTCTGATAAGGCGTTCGCGACTTCTATGTCATCTGTGAGCAAATCTGGTGGAGGAAGAGGGAATTCATCCTCAACGTCTGACTCTATTATCTCGCCAGTTGGTGGAAGAGCATTGTCTAATACTCCTGGGATAGGGTGAAATTAAAAGTGTCCTTTCACCGGTTACCCTAAGCGCTCCCAGTACTGATCCCATTCACCGTTAGCTCGTAATGTTCTTAAGCCAAGCATTGCTTCAGCGTTCTCGGGTTTCCACCAGGCGCCGGGTATCTTGAGTCGCATTTGCACTATTGAACTGTTCGCACTCTCTATTTCACCAGAACCGATGGGAAGGTTTACCGCTCTCGCTGCCGCATATTCAAACTGACCTGGACGGTTTCTGATGTATCGATGGCATTCCTCAGACTTATTCGCGGCCTTGCCCTTCTTTCCATTTCTATGCTGATCAAGCTCTGCTATGACTGCAYTCACATCTCCTGACTTCATCCGTTCCTGTTGGCAATGCCGCCACTCGATACGAGCCGCCTTTTTATAGCCCACGCACTCTTCTGCTGCATCAGCAAAGTACTCAGAGAGATGGTAATAGTCGACAAGGTAGCTCCCTTGGTTTCCAAACACCCTTTTTGCCTGGCTGGCAATCCAGGTAGCTCCATCACTTACGCAGTGAATAGACGACTTCGGATTAAAGCCTTGTGCTAAAGCACAGTTTAACCACTGATCACCGGCCTTATTAGGGCCTTTCATAGTAGCCAGATGACGCTTATCATTGCTGCCGAGCTTATAGACCTGACAAARCTTGGCTTCTTGCCATTCCGTTTTACGCGTTTTTCGTTTGTCTCCGTCTTCTACGTCATTAAATAGAACAACAGGAATCATACTGCCATCCATTTCGCCCACAAACTGCTCAGCTTCACCGGTGAAGTCCTGAGAATTCTGTTCGGGAATGAAGGTTTCCTCTTGCATGCAACTGGCATGTTCAAGCGTAATAGCACGTACAGACGACTCAGGAATATCTATACCGTAATGTTCGTGCATTTTCTTAGAGGCTGCCTGGAAAGAGCAGTCAGCAGCAAAGTCGACAATTTTGCGTTGAATAGTGAGAGAATAGTCTCTGCAGTGAACCTGGGCAGCATGGCTAAAGGGTCTGAATCGATGTTGATCGATCGTTGGACAGCGCTCAACGACGCCTATTTTTCCGTAAGTGCTGAACCAATGAGTGTTTTTTTTCGAACTTTACTGTCGGGGTGTTTCAGGCAGGCCTCAGAAAACTTCTGATTTTCTTTGCAGGCACCCCAATCAGTAAGAAGCTCGTTACCCATACTACGGAGGTTCTGTRTGACGGTCTCCTCAGCATCACTGGCACGATCGAGCTGTCCAGACTCAGCTTCAACGATATCTAATAGGGCAGACACTCTACGTTCAAGTATCRGGTGGGCAGCAAGTCTATCAGCAAGAGAAACAGGCGAGGACATATTGATCTAACCGCTGAGAAATACTCATACAGTATTGTTCAAATCTTGGTTTTTTGGGGATGAAAAGGCTCTGGTGAGCACATTTAATTTCACCCGGTGGGATAAGATCAGGAGTAGGGGCAGCAATAGGTTTATACCGACTTTGTGTAACAATTGGGGCTTCGTTTGCCTGCAGCTCATCTTCATTTTCTGTTCGGCTTGGAGGTTTTCCATCAAGGTCATCTGCTAGCAGATCTGCAAGTTCATCCAAGGCAGCAGCTTTGCTTCCACGATTGCTTGGCTCAGGTTCAATGATTGGAGCTTCCGTGGCAAAACCTTCGTTAGAATCAGCCTTTGGTGGCGATGTTTTTTTAATCGTAGTGTCGAAGAGGTATCATCATCTGAACCATATCCACCATCGTTATTGTGAGATGGATATGGACTAGGCAGGTCTTCTAAGTCTTGTTCAGAATCTGAATGATACCCATCATCTGGATCATCAATACTAAAATCATTGGGTCTTTCTTCTACTTCAGGTTGAGCTGCTTTCGGCGGACTAGCGGAGAGGGAACCATTATGGGGGTTGTCAGTCTGAGCGCCAAGGTTTTCCATTTCCGCTAAAAATTCATCAGGGGTTATGGTTTTGTAGTTGGCTCTTTGAGAAGTTCCCAGCGGAGGTGGTGGTAGAGAGATAGTAGATTTGCGATTTTTATAACTATCAAATTGTGCTTTCCAGTCTGTTTCTTCATTACTCGCCTGAATCTGCTGACCATTCACTTCCAGAAACGTTTCTGTGGCCTTGATGTCTTGTTAAATTTGCCCAGCGTTGTAGTCTTTGAACTCGGTTTCATCAAAATCTTTTAACAGGCCCAATGAAAACAGCAATAGCTCTTTAATGTTTTCATTTTTGAGTTTAACGGGGTCAGGAGGTAACAGGGAAAACTCTTGACCATCATCGTCGTCAATGATGATTTTGAAAGAAGGTGGTGCTTTTTCTGTAATGGTGACCAGAAGCTGAATCAGTTCATCCTGACTCTGGTTTTCATCTATAGCGCCAACTAATGATGTCAGATGCTCTAGGAGGCTGTCGGACTTGAAAGTAAAAACCGGAGATGGGCCGCAATAAAGTCAAAAATCACAGAATCCAGTCTGGAAGTGCTGTTTATGTCGTCAGTCTCTT
>NZ_LUTV01000002.1:477288-516124 GCF_001646945.1 Endozoicomonas ascidiicola | reverse complement strand
TTTGAGAGTGCCTGCAATCCATTGATAGCACTCGTCTTTTGACTTCCAACCAGGCTGTATCTGCGGTGTAGCCTGAAGCAGCTCCTCYACCTGCTGGAGCGATTTGATGAGCCGTGTGTCCATTATGATTTTCATCCAGTAATTTTGGACGAAAGATCAGAAATCACAGGCTCATTTCATTTTGGAAACAAGGGCTCCGTTCAGGCTCATTTCATATTGGAAGAGACTCTGGCTGTCTTTTACGATCTTGCGGGTATTATACTCAAAAGTTGTTCTAAGTCCGACAGGCTCCTAGAGCATTATTAACCAGGCTTTTGTCTTGCTGCTTTTTGAACAGTTTATCAGCCAGATCCAATAACTTTGTTTCCTTGCTCTTTGCCTGTTTCAGTTGATCAGCTGATAGCAGAGGCTTAACAGGCGCTAATGGTTTTGCTGACCTTTGATGTAAATCTACGGCTGCAGTTTCAGCTTTTGTTGCGGTTTGACCGGCCGCAGGTAACTTTTTTTCAGCATCAACCTTTGATACAGACTGTGCTCCCATTTTGCCAGAACCTTGTTTTTCTGGCCCTGTGGGCTGGTGGCTTGGTGAAACACTACCGGAGCCACCGACTCCACCTGTTTTTTGTTGCAGGGGTTGAGGAATATGAAATGTAGGCATAAGGCAGCACGTTCTGATAGATGATGTAATCTAAATCGACATGACAGCTGCTTTATTAATGTTCTGTGGTATTGAGGAACAGAATTTACTCCGATGCCACCATATCCGTCAGCATTCTCTGCAAACATTGGGTGCATGTAACCTTATTTATCTAGAACTGTCGTATTTCCCGAAAGAAAGTGCGTATTTATATTGACTGTGCAAGGCTGAACGTCAAAAATGGCAACTCCTGAAGCTGCCCAAGAAGCTGAGTCAGGAGTTATGCGACCATCTAATGCTGCTTATCTGCGGCCCAGATGATAGCGTTCCTTAGTATGCCGGCTCTTCGATCTCGTGCTGAGATGCTGGGTTGGTGTACTGCTCCTACCCGCACAGGAATGTAGCAATTCTGCAAGCCGGAATTGTGAGTCTCAGGCAGCCTCAGGCTGCACTCACTGGTGAGTGTGGTTCTTCGAGCCACGATATCGTCAGATACTAAAAGCCCTGCTTTTTCCAGCAGGACAATATAAGAAATTCATTTCATACGATGAGTAGAGCCGAGGGTAAGTACGTGGAGCAATTATCCGGCGCGGACATGGTAGTCCGATCACTGGCTGACGAAGGAGTCGAGTACATATACGGGTACCCGGGTGGTGCACTGTTGCATGTCTATGATGCCATTTTCCGGCAGAAGGCAGTCACGCACATTCTGGTACGACACGAACAAGCCGCCACCCATATGGCAGACGGTTACGCACGCGCAACGGGCAAGCCTGGCGTCGCATTAGTGACTTCTGGCCCTGGTGCCACCAATACCATTACGGGTATTGCGACGGCCTATATGGATTCCATCCCCATGGTGGTGCTTTCCGGTCAGGTGCCTTCCGGATTTATCGGTAGCGATATGTTTCAGGAAGTGGATATGGTCGGTATTTCAAGGCCTATCGTAAAACACAGCTTTCTGGTGAAGCGGGCGGAAGATATTCCGGGCATTATCAAAAAAGCATTCTATCTGGCACAGACTGGCCGACCTGGCCCGGTGGTGGTGGATATCCCGAAAGACATCACCGATCTCACTAAAAAGTACGACTATCAGTATCCTGAAAAAGTCCGGATGCGATCCTACAACCCGCCACTGAAAGGCCATAATGGTCAAATCCGCAAAGCGGTTGAGCTGTTGGCCAGCGCCAAAAAACCCATTATCTATGCGGGTGGTGGTGTCATTTTGGGGAACGCTTCTGACAAGCTAACCACTCTGGCGAAGAAGCTAAATGTACCTGTCACTAATACATTGATGGGGCTGGGTTGTTATCCGGGGTCTGACCGTCAGTTCGTCGGGATGCTCGGAATGCACGGCAGCTACTGTGCTAACCAAACCATGCACAACGCAGACCTTATTCTGGCCGTCGGTGTTCGTTTTGATGACCGGGTCACCAACAATGTAGCCAAGTTCTGCCCGGGTGCGAAAATCGTTCATATCGATATCGATCCGGCCAGTATTGCCAAAAATGTACCGGTGGATGTGCCTATTGTTGGTCCGGTGGATGCAGTTCTGGACACCATGCTTCGGCAGGTGGATGAGAATGAAACAGCCATCGAACCTGCCGCATTAGAACGCTGGTGGAAGCAGATAAATGAATGGCGCAACAGTCGTGGTGGCTTATTCCCTTACGATAAAGGCGACGGCACTATTCTAAAACCGCAGCAGGTTATCGAAACCCTGTACGAAGTCACCAAAGGTGAAGACACGTTTGTGACCTCGGATGTTGGCCAGCACCAAATGTTCGCTGCTCAATACTTCCCATTTGATAAGCCTAACCGCTGGATCAACTCCGGAGGTCTCGGCACCATGGGCTTTGGTCTGCCTTCTGCCATGGGCGTAAAGCTCTCGTTCCCAGACAGTCATGTTGCCTGTGTGACCGGTGAAGGCAGTATTCAGATGAATATCCAAGAGCTGTCTACCTGTTTGCAGTACGATCTCAACGTGAAGATCATCAACCTGAACAATCAGGCGTTGGGCATGGTACGACAATGGCAGGATATGCAGTACGACAGCCGTTATTCCCACTCTTACATGGAATCGCTGCCGGACTTCGTTAAACTGGCAGAGTCGTATGGTCACGTTGGCATCCGGGTAACGGACCCATCGAAACTTCGGGAAGAGATGGAAAGAGCGTTCTCTCTGAAAGACCGACTGGTGTTTATGGATATTCAGGTAGATACCCGTGAACATGTTTACCCCATGCAGATCAAGGATGGCCATATGGCCGATTTGTGGCTCAGCAAAACGGAGAGGACGTGATGAGACGGATTATCTCTGTACTGGTTGAAAACGAACCTGGTGCTCTGTCCCGTATTGTCGGGCTCTTCTCTCAGCGCAATTACAACATTGAAACGTTGAACGTTGCGCCGACGGAAGACATAACACTCTCCCGATTGACGCTTACAACCGTGGGCACGCCGCAATCTATTGAACAGATCACCAAACAGCTGAACAAGCTGGTGGACGTGGTCAAGCTGGTAGATCTGACGGAAGGCGCCCACATCGAGCGGGAAATGATGTTGATCAAAGTTCGCGCCAGTGGCCCAATGCGTGCCGAAGTGAAGCGAACGGCGGACATTTTCCGTGGGCAGATCGTCGATGTTACCAGTTCGGTGTACACGATTCAGCTCACGGGTACAGCTGAGAAACTGGACGCTTTTATTGAAGCAATTGGCCAAGCTCAAGTACTGGAAGTAGTGCGAAGTGGCGTAACCGGCATTGCTCGGGGCGAAAAGGTTTTATCGCTTTAAGAGGGTGTCGCAAAACCCCATACTTCTCGTTCCCATGCTCCGCGTGGGAATGCATACCTCTTAATTTTCAAAGAGATAGATGTATGGGTTCCCACGCAAAGCATGGGAACCAGAGCTTTTGCGACAACCTCGCTCTGCGTGGGAACCATGTTTCTGGAGTTTTTCGACAACCTCTTAATCGAGTACATAGAGGAGCGCCTTTAAGTGTTCCGCTATATTGATGACTTTATGGAAGGTGGTCAATAGAGGCCATAAAAGGTTATTCGATTCGCTCATAAAATAGTAGGTAAGGGTCACCGATCCCTGTTGCTTGGGCGGGGTGTTTTATATTGTGGATGTGGCTGTCGCTGTGCAGCCTCCATTGCTCTGGCTCTTTACCATTAGCATGATTAATGGCTGCAACATAATGCCCTGAGCTAGCTGATTTCCCACCCATATGCATACAGGCACTTTTAAGGCGGAAAGACAGTGTCCGTTGATTTCCATTCTTGTCGGTCACCGGTAGTTTTAAAATATCACCCAAGCTCTTTTTCAAAGCAATTGGCTCTGGTAGATATTTTTGTGGGTCGTTGGAACCCTGCATCCAACGAAAGACACCAAGATGAATCGTAAGGAAACGAAATTTATCAGAATCTACGATTAACTGATCTTTTCTGGCAACTTTAATATCCTGATCTATATTAGTGATTTTATGGCCATCTTTAGTTGCTTTAATCCGTTCAAAATCCGCCAGCGTTCCTTTATGAATACAAAGAGTGGTGTTTGGCCAGTCTTCAGAATTAAATGTATATTCATCCATCGCTTCGAGGTCTACTAACTCACTATCGAGGTTTCCTTGTACTGACTGATTTTTTTTACTGCTAAGCGGAATCTGCAATGTCGTCGCAACGTCATGTTCAGCATTATGCTGAACAGCGCTTTTTGAATAATGGTGTTGTTTTCCTGCGATAACATGCATTCTTGGAGACCGTTCAATTCTAAATTGAGGGTCATCCCTTGTTTTTAACACCAGCATAAGCTCAGACATAAATTCTTGGACATCATGCTGCCGGATGTTATTTGCATTATTATTTAATATATAGGCAAAAGGTTTGCTTCCATTCATATCCTTATAGTTGAAACATTCCTGAAACAGTTTCTCTAGTTGCGAGCTTATTATTCTGTCTTTGCTTTTGGTTGCTTTTTCATGAAGCTTCAAAAAAGCATCTCTTACTCTTTGGCCAGATTCGTCATTTTGGAACCTTTTGTTCTTAAGCGCCTGAAAATATTCAGGCGGTAAAGTGCCTATTAGTGCTTTCAGGCAGCTATTGGCAAAACAGGTACTGCCAAAATTTTTGAAGCCAATGGTTTCAAAAAGTGAAACCTCTTGATCAGACTCATAGCCTTCATCTGGATCTAAATCATAACCCGGGTTAGAAACCCGAGTATCAGGCCCTATCTTTGGGGAACCTGGTGTTGCTTTGATATCTTTTAGTGCATGTGAATTGATACGAATTGATGTTGTGTTTAATTTTTTTTCAATGTGCTTTTGGAGTTGGTGTGCTCTTGGTATAAAACAGCTGCAGTCCTTATCCATTAGCCGGATAAAAAAATCAGATATGGCTTTTGTGAGTCGTTTGAGAATGTTTTTTGGTGTTTGTGTATTTACCACATTAACTTTTATAGATGCTGAACTTTGAAGCCCACTGTGTATCAAAGTGACTTTGTAATTTCCAAGTTGGCAGGATTTATTTCGTTGTTTAGATAGCCGCTGATAATCTACAGCATCAGACCTATTCAAGATATTCCTAAATGAGGGCGGAGAAATAGCAGTTTTAGCAACCATATCAAGAATACTTAAGTTAAGGTGTAATCAGTGTGATTACGATAGAGTGAAGTCAAACAATAGTTAGTTTAACTGGCCTTAAGACATCAGTTTTTCATATATGTTCCTCCCAAAAAGCGGCAATTAAAGGGTTTTTGAGCTTTTTCTTCAAAACACAGAGACCTACATGGTATGGCTCTAATGCGGGTGTTGTGTGAATTTGCCGTACGTTGCATGCCAAAGGGCTATTTTCAAGCACGATTTTCGGCACGACACCTACTCCAAACCCGAGGCTTACCATACTGACAATGGCTTCATTACCTGCCACCTGGGCATAAATATGAGGTTGAATCTTGCTGTCCAGAAACCATGCATCAATTCTGCTTCGGGCGGTGCCAGTCTCCTGCACAATCATGGGGACATCCTTAAGCTCAGAAGCTGAATGGTGATGTGAATGATCCAACAATGGAAAGTCAATTGGAGCGATAAACACGAGAGGGGAGATGGCAATAGATTGAAAAGCCAGGCCAACTGGCAAAGCGTCTGGCCTGGAGGCAATGGCCAAGTCTTCCTGTTCAGCTAAAACTCGCTGGATGGCAGGTTCAGGATCACCAGTGTGAAGCTTAATTTCAATACCCGGGTATTTGGGGCGAAACTGTTTGAGAATGTCGTACAGGAAGCTATAGCTGGCGGTGACGGAACAATAGATGTTCAATGAGCCGTGAAGCTCATGGGCATCAGCCAGCAGGTCATTATGAATAATGTCCCATTGAGATAGGGTTTCCCTCGCGTAGGTCTTAAATTTCACGCCTTGAGCCGTCAATAAGACGCTTCGGTTATCCCTTTCGAACAACGCCACGCCAAGCTGTTCCTCCAGCTGCTTTATCGTACGGCTCAAGGTAGAAGGGCTGACATGGCACTCCAGACTGGCACGATGAAAGTGCAATGATTCTGCCAGAGCCAGAAACTGTTTAAGTGGTCGAAGATCAATAGCCATACTTAATATTAGTAGCGTTGCATAAAATAGGACATTTACTTGCAAATATATCATCATTTGCAACTATACGTGTTGATCTCTTTCGGCTATTGTTCCCTCCAAGTTGAACGAAACACCAAAAACAACATTCAATGATCAAAACCAGCTTCCCCTTCCGGAGCTGTCTTAAGGAGTAGAGCCATGCACGTTTATTACGATAAAGACTGTGATATCTCCATTATCCGCGGTAAAAAAGTATCCATCATCGGTTACGGTTCTCAGGGCCATGCCCATGCCAATAACCTGAAAGACTCTGGTGTCGATGTTACTGTTGGTTTGCGTAAAGGCTCTTCCTCTTGGGCCAAGGCTGAATCTTCCGGCTTGAAGGTTTCGGAAGTACCTGCAGCCGTTGCTCAGGCAGATGTTGTGATGATTCTGACCCCGGATGAATTCCAATCTCAACTGTACAGAGACGAAGTTGAACCAAATTTGAAGCAAGGCGCTACTCTGGCGTTTGCCCATGGTTTTGCTATTCACTACAACCAAGTCGTTCCCCGTGCTGATCTCGACGTTATCATGATCGCACCAAAAGCTCCGGGTCACACAGTACGCTCTGAGTTTGTAAAAGGCGGTGGTATCCCGGATCTGATCGCTATTTTCCAGAATGCATCCGGCAATGCTAAAGAAGTAGCGCTTTCCTATGCTTCCGGCGTTGGCGGTGGTCGTACCGGAATCATCGAAACTACCTTCAAAGATGAAACTGAAACCGATCTGTTCGGTGAACAGGCCGTTCTTTGTGGTGGCGCAGTAGAACTGGTAAAAGCCGGCTTCGAAACCCTGACCGAAGCAGGTTACGCTCCGGAAATGGCTTACTTTGAATGTCTGCACGAGCTCAAGCTGATTGTTGATCTGATGTACGAAGGCGGGATCGCCAACATGAACTACTCCATTTCCAACAATGCGGAGTATGGCGAGTACGTGACCGGGCCAAAGGTTATCAACGATGAGTCTCGTAAAGCGATGCGTGAAGCCCTGAAAGATATTCAGAATGGTGAATACGCCAAGAAGTTTATCTCTGAAGGCGCTCTGAACTACCCATCCATGACGGCATATCGTCGCAACAACGCTGCTCACCCAATTGAGCAGGTTGGCGGTAAGCTACGTGAAATGATGCCTTGGATTACTGCTAATCAGTTGGTGGATAAAGAGAAGAACTAAGTATATCTCTACTCAGATACTGCTACCTTGGCAGTATCTGTTTTCCTATCTCTTAACAAATAGCGTTTCGTTATTCTCAACTGACCTTTTCTGCCTGAAAGCTATCTCTCTGAGCATACAGATAATTAGATTCCAATGAGTGGGATAAGACTGCAGCAGCAATTCTGACAGGTTGTTCTTCTAATCAGACTTATTGTAGAGAAGCAGGCGTAGGAGTTACCGACACCTGTTTCCTTCTTGATTATTGTTGAATGAGATGAACATCTCTTTGAGGGAACGGAATTTCAATACCCGCTTCATCAAGGGCATTCTTAATGTTCTCATGAAGTGAGAAATAGACATCCCAGTAATCACTGGACTTAGCCCATGGACGCACAGCAAAGTTAACCGAAGAGTCAGCCAACGCCAGAACACCGATGGTCCAGGAAGGATCTTTCAATATACGATCATCTTCGCTGAGTACTTTCTCAAGAATCTCTCTTGTCTTTTTCAGATCGGCGGAATAGCTAACACCAATCACCAGATCAACTCGGCGTTGCCCTGTTCGGGTGTAGTTAACGATGTTGTTACTAAGAACGTTGTTATTTGGAACGACCACCATCTTATTGTCCGGTGTAATGACAACCGTGGTAAAAATCTGAACAGATTCTACAGATCCACCAACGCCGGCAATCTCCACAAACTCTCCCTTCTTGATAGGGCGGAAAATAATCAGCAGTACACCAGCAGCAAAGTTCGAAAGAGAGCCCTGCAGTGCCAGGCCAATAGCCAGACCTGCGGCACCGATAATGGCGATTAAGGATGCCGTCTGAATACCAATCCGGCTGAGAGATGCAGCAACGACGAAAGCGATGATCAGGTACTTGGTCATATTGCTGGTGAAGCTAGCTACAATGCCATCGACGTTTTTCTTCACCATGACGCGATTTAAAGCGTTACTGACAAATCGGGCTATCAGTATGCCAATCACTAATGTCAGCAAGGCTGAGATGACATTGACGCAATAATCGATTAACAAAGCTTGGTTGTTCTGCAGCCAGTCTGAGGACTGCGCAGCTAAATCAAAGTCCATCTGATATTCCTTAAACATAAACGAAGTTAGGTAAAGAATATCAGAAATACTAAATGTCCATAGTCGTTTTTAAGCGTATGTGAGAGAAGCCGCATTTGATGAGTTAATGATGAATCAATCATCTGCAATACTAAGATGATCAAGATCACTATCTCCTTTATGTCCATCAAACTTAATCATAAGACGCATGTTGTTTGCTGAGTCAGCATGTTGGATGGCTTGTTGCGCGGTAATCTTTCCATTTTTGTATAAGCCGAAAACGGACTGATCAATGGTTTGCATGCCAGACTCTTTTGAACGTTCCATTAAATCTGAGATTTCATTGATGGCGCCCTTTCGGATCAATTTGGCCAGAGCAGGGCTATTTAATAGGATCTCATGGGCAATGGTCGATTTGCTTCCATCCTGAGCGCTGATCATTTGCTGACCCAGAATGCCGAGCAAACTTAACGAAAGGTTTAGCAATATTTCCTGATGCTGGTCATGGGGAAAAAAATTAATGATCCTCTCAAGTGCCTGATAAGCTGTATTGGCGTGCAGTGTCGCAATGACCAGGTGGCCAGTCTGAACAAACTCAAGTGTATGCTTCATTGACTGAGTAGACCGGATTTCCCCAATCACTATCAAGTCCGGTGCCTGACGCAAGGTGTTGGCTAGGCCTTCTTCATAACTGTCTGTATCAATACCCACTTCCCGCTGTGTGATGATGCAGTTGTTGTGTTCATGGACAAATTCAATAGGGTCCTCAACGGTGATGATGTGTCCTTTGCCTTCTTGGTTCCGATGCTTTACCAGAGAGGCCATTGAGGTTGACTTGCCAGCACCTGCAGGGCCAGTGACTAGAATCAGGCCACGCTTTTTGAGAATCAAATCTGTGAATATCTTGGGTACGCCAAGTTCATCTGGTGAGCCAATGTGATGATGAATTCTACGAATCACCATGCCGGGCTCGCCCTTTTGGAAAAAAGCACTGATGCGAAAACGACCAGATTCAGGTGTTTGAATGGCATAGTTGTGCTCGTGGCTCGACTGAAACGCCTGATAGTCTTGTTCGCCCATTAAGTTCTGGAAACTGTGATGTGCCTGCTGACTTGTCAGGGATGCTTTTGACATGGGAATAAGCTGACTATTAACCTTAAGGCAGGGAGGGTAGCCGACTGTCAGGAACAGCTCTGAGCCATTCTTTTCAGCCAGCATTTTCAGGGCTTTATAAATATCCACAATAGTAAGAGCTTCAATGATTAGACTCTTAATATTTCGGCGTGCTCAGCGCTCTCTTAATGCTGTGCAGATATCTTCTTCCAGATCTTCAGGCTTGGTCGTGGGTGCGTAACGATCGATAACGTTGCCTTTACTGCTGATCAGAAACTTCGTGAAATTCCATTTGATGCCCTGAGTGCCCAATAACCCGGGGGCCTCTGCTTTCAAGTCTTGATAGAGCGGAGCAGCTTGATCGCCGTTGACTTCAATCTTTTCAAATATTGGGAAAGTGACGCCATAGTTTTTCTCACAGAAAGCACCAATCTCTGCGCTGTCGCCTTGTTCTTGTTTACCAAACTGATTGCAGGGAAAACCAAGAATAACCAGGCCCTGGTCTTTATATTTGTTGTAAAGATCTTCCAGCCCTTTGTATTGAGGAGTGAAACCACACTTACTGGCTGTATTGACAATCAAAAGCACTTTGCCCTGATACCCTGACAGCGGCTGGGTGGTGCCATTGAGCAAAGGCATTGTGTACTTGTTCAGATCCATGGAGTGGCCTCGTTATTACTTTATTAATGGTTCTTTTGAAAGGCGGGCTTTCGCTCTGATCTCAGCAGGGTTTTTATAATGAACAGAAAGTGGCGGTCAGACAATAAAAAAACGGCCTGAAATTCAGGCCGTAAAGATGAGGATTTGCGAATCACTGGCATTTGCCAGTTAGTCAGGTCTGTTTTCTTCGATGGCAGTCCCTCCATAAGTGGGGTTGCATGCTTGGGGGGCTCAAAAAGGCTTGGGGAGAGTCAAGTTGAGCCTGAGGTTAATCCGAACTTATTCGATTAATGAGAATGGTTATCATTCTAGTATATGGGTGGGTGTTTGTGCAAGTACAAGTACCAAATGAAAATAATTATCATTTGGTGATACGTTGGAAACGGGAACTAGCCTACCATGGCAGGAGATCTATGCTGACTTCACAGAAAAGGAAGTATTTGATGCATCAGCAATGCTGGAATATTTTGTGCCACTGCAAGCTTATCTTGATGAACAGAATCAAGGGTTGCCTTGGGGCTGGTAGAAATGATTGTCTGGCCGTAGCTCAAGTAATGTCAATTCCCCACTTGGACGTCGATACAGCTCTGCCAGCCAAAAGCCACTAGTTCGGCTCTGTAGGTTGACCTGATAATAAGTCCCATAAATTGCTTGAAATTGGGCGTTAGTGACTCTTAATAAGGTATTAGCAGGTTGGTCTCTGAGCGCAAACTGTGCCAGAGATATTCTTTCCTTTTCAGGCTCAAGCGCGTGTCAATGATCCGCGGAGCCTGAGAGGCTTGAAGCTCTTCTGGTTTGAGTTAAAGAGCAGTTAATGAGCAACAAGCACACTAAAATGGTAGCGATTGATCTATACATATTGCCCTCTGGGTCAGGAAGTCAGGCAGTAAGTGTAGATGAGCAATGGTTGTCAATTTGGGTTTTTAGCACTTTTTCCTGACTTTTGACTAATCTGCTCCAGAAGAAAACCGGAATTTCCTTCGATAATACAGTCTCTTGGAATCATCTCAATCCAGCCATTTTTGCCAGAAATTATGATGATATTATCCTCAACGACAATGGCTTTGATCTGTCGATAAGGTCGAAACGCTGGTTTGAGCAGCGATGAATCGATACGGATGCCATTATCCTCCAGCTGCAGAATACGGGTTTCAAGTTCAAGTTCCGGTTGGTAGTGAAGGCTGAAGCGTTTGTGTACTGCGTAACGGAGCCCGAGGTTCAAAATCCAGAAGGTAATAAATGCAGACCCAAACAAGCCGGAAAGCATGATAGAACTGAGATTGTTCTTGAAAACCAAAAGTGGAACGCAAAGGCAGGATAGAGAAGCGATCCAGATAACGGCTGTATGCTTCGGACTGTACTTGGCCATCAACGCATTAATGCGGTTCTGAGCCTTACCTGTAATGGTGTAGGAAATCTGTAGGGTATATTGCATATAAAATAGTTTTTTTATTCTCTATAAGTATAAAGGGCGGCTGTACTGAGAAGGCTGTTGATCCAAGCAAATGACAGGGGCTAATTTAAGCCAATATTCGAGTCTAGGAATAACGAAATCGAGAATGATAGTACTAAAATAAGAAGTCAGCAATTAATGAATAGGAGGTTGACAGTTTAATGCCTATCAAAAAATTAATTAAGCTGTAAAAAATACACAGTGAATTCATATCTATCTGATACGTAAAGTATTATATGTAAATTGTGGACGAAGAATATAAAAAAACTAGAATTAAATAAGTGATAGGGAATTTTTCTCAATTTTGCAGATATGGATTTACCAAGAAAATAGATTCAATGATGCAGTTTTTAGAACGGAACGATGCTGTATTCTGGGTTTTAAGCTCAGTTGTCTTCCTGGCTATTAAATGGTTATCTGGCTATTAGATTAAATGCCAGATATCAATGTTTAAAGTAAGGAATTATCAAGGATGATAGCGGTTCTTCTTAGGAAAGAGGTTTTATTATTAAGTCTTTTATATTTCCCTTCTGCATTCGCGACGGATGCTGAAGATATCAGGGCTGTTCAAAAAAATATCAATGAAACACAGCGGCAACTTGAGGATCAGGTAAAAGAAGATATAGAAAGAGGTATCGGAAATAAAGGTGGATTTAATAAGCTTGAGTTTAAGGTTGATGAAAAAGAAATGAAAAAGGATAGTGGTGATGGAAATTGTATAAATATTACCGAAATAGAGTATGAAGGTGATGATAGAATACCACTAAGCTTTAAAGAAGATATCAATGCAGAATACCTCAATAAATGCCTGACAGTGATTGACATAGAATCCATAATGTCTTTGGTTGTTAACTGGTTTATTAGTGAAGGGTTTTCGACAACCAGAATATATTTGGAAGCCCAAAACTTGACCGCTGGAACCCTAAAGCTACGAGTTCAGGATGGCATAATATCAGATATCATTCTTGAGGATGGAGGAAAGAAAAGCATCTATTTACCGTCTTTGTTTCCATTTATGAAAGGAAAAACATTAGAGCTTACAAAAATAGAACAAGGTATTAATCAAGCCAATAAACAAAGATCTAACAGAGCAACAATGGAAATAGAATCGGGTGAAAATCCTGGTGATAGTGTTGTCGTGGTAAAAAACAAAAAGAGTTATCCAATACACCTTAATTTTTCAATTGATAATCATGGTTCACGATCGACGGGAAAAGTGCAAGGCGCAACCACTATTACTGCAGATAACTTTATAGGAATCAATGATATTTTAACATATACCCATCGTGAATCTATTTCAGAACTCCATGTTAATAACCCTGGAGACTCCATCAGTGATTCATTGGCACTAGTGGTTCCCTTTGGATTTTTTACACATACATTTACATTCTCAAAATCAAAATATGAGAGTGATCTTTTGACGCCATCGGGTGCAGTACTTGTGAGCTCTGGTGAGAGCATAAATGCGGGTGTTACGGTGGATAGAGTGATGTACCGTAATGCGGATACAATAATAAACACATACCTTAGGCTAAAATTTAATAGAGGGAAGAATTATTTAAACGGCTCTTACTTGGCTGTGAGTAGCAAAGATACCACAACGGCTACTGTCGGCACCGCGTTTAATAGTAGGTTGTTTAACAACCCAATTTCTTTTTCACTGGATTTTTCCAGAGGTCTATCATTATTTGGTGCAGAAGAAGCCATCCATAATCTGCCCTTTAATTTCCCGGTCAACTTGTTTAGTAAAATTGAAGGAACAATATCTTACATACAAAATCTTGACTTTATGCTCCGAGGTTTGACATTAAGTAGTAGCATTAGCGGACAATACGCTTTTGATAATCTTCCATCTTCTCAGAGGATTTCGATTGGATCTAGGTATAGCGTTCGTGGCTATGTTGAAAACTCATTATCAGGAGATAACGGAAGCTACATTAGAAATGAATTGACTTGGAATAATCCATTTAAAATTAAATGGCAAGATATAAACACAAGAATAAATGCCGGATATGATATTGGTTGGGTTGAGAATAGATACGATTTAAATAATAGCCTGGATGGATGGCTTTCTGGTGGATCTTTAGGTTTAACAGTCTTATGGAAAAAGCTGGCAGCCACTTTCTCCTATGATTTTCCGTTAAATAAACCAAGTATTCTACCGGAGGAAAGTGGTCAATTCTGGTGGCGATTAAATCTTGATATTTAAGGAGTAGATATCATGTTGTCCCTGGCGGTTAGAAAGGGAATCTCGTATATACTGCTATGTACATTTATGATTTCTCAGCAAGCTGGGCTTGTATATAGTAATGATGTTGTTTCTGCAGATTCAACAACAAATGTTTACCAAAGTATTAATGGTACAACAGTTGTTGAGATATCTACAGCGAACTCTCATGGCTTATCACATAATAAATTTCTTGATTATAATGTCACGCCAACTGGCGTTGTGTTAAATAACACAACCGCTTCAGGTATCATACACCCTTCAAAATTGGCCGGTTCCATTATCGGAAATCAATATTCAAATAGACAAGCAGATATCATTTTAAATGAAGTAATCACTACGAATAAAAGTGAGTTAAGAGGCTATACCGAGGTTGTAGGGAGAAATGCAGATGTCATCATAGCTAACCCTAATGGAATCACTTGTAATGGTTGTGGGTTTATAAATACCAATAAAGTCAGCTTGACCACGGGTAACCCCATAATAGATGGCTCTGGGAAACTCTATGGTTTTGAAGTTAATGGTGGAAATATCCATTTTGGAAGAGATGGCGCAGATCTCACCAACCAGCAGAAATTCAATATTGTCGCAAGAGGGATTGTTGTCGATGGCGATATTGTTATGGACAAAGATGATAGCGATGGTGATGGAGAGCGTGAACCCAATGGCGAACTTCAGCTGATCTCTGGAACCAATGAATGGAATTATGAGACCGATGAAATTATAGAGCAGGATGGAGATACAGATGCACCTGAATATGGAATAGATTCAACCGTATTTGGAGGTATGCATGCAGGTACCATTACATTTAAAGCCACAGAAGATGGTGTTGGTGTAAAAATTCTTGGAAATGCGGCATCCAGTGCAGATGATTTTGTAATCACAGCAGATGGTAGAGTTGAATTAAACTCAAAAATACGAAGTGCTAAAGATGTTCGTATTGATGCAGGAGCAAATGCTGATCAGGTCATTATTACTAGTTCTGATTCTGGTATCTCAGCGGAAGAAAGAATCATAATCAACGCTGAAAACAGTGATTTGACATTAAATAATTCAACTATTTATGCTGGAACAGATATTGAAATTGAATCGAATAGCCTGACTGATGAAAACACCAGTGAGGTTCAACGAATCGCTGAAACTGGTTCGATCAGAATAACGACAAATGATGATATATCTACGTCGAGCTCTATATGGAAGGCGACAGATGGTGAAATCAATATAGAAAGTAATAATGATATTGATTCTTATGATATAAAAGTGGTCGCTGACTCCGTAATCGTTGTTTCAAATTCTGGGGACGTAAATTTAACCGACTTCAATGTTGAGGCTGATGGCGATATATCAGTACAAAGTGTATCCAGTAATGTGAATCTATCGAGATCATCAGGAACAGAAGGTGATGATAGTTTTATAAAAAGCGTCAGTGGTGATGTCAGTATTGAAGCTGGTAACGCTTTGGATAATGAAGGGATTATTAGTGCCGAAGGTGGCATGATTAATATAACGGCAGAGTCTTTTGATAACAGAAATGATATCCAGTCTAATGATGTTATGACTTTAGAGGTTAATAATCTTAATAACGAAGCAGAAATTGCCTCATTGTCTGATATTGAATTAACAGGTGAGAATGCAGTTCTAAATGGAGAGGTTAAAGCGACTGGATCTATAAATATCGATCTCACAGATGCATTGACCCTAAACATCATAAAATCTGCTCAGAATATAGCAGTAAATTCAAATAGTTTGACAGTTATAGAAGATGGAGAGATAGCTGCAGAAGGGCAACTTACACTTTCCCAGATCAATATTGATAATTCGGGAATAATATACTCTGGTGATCAAACTGAAATAACCACGATTAATACTATCACTAACTCAGGAACTATTCAGTCAATGGGCATTATGGATATTGACTTTGATAGTCTTAATAACACTTCAGAAATTTTCTCTATATCAAATTTGAATCTTACAGGTGATGATTTGATTTCTGATGGCAGGATAGAGTCAACCGGTGATATCGATATTGAGTTAACAGATCAGTTGACTTTGAATATATTAAAAACAAGTCAGAATATTAATCTGGAATCTAATAATTTGACAATATCTCAAGATGGTGAATTAACGGCAGAAGGTCAAATAATACTTTCCCATAATGATATTGACAATAGAGGGGCAGTATTTTCAGAAGGTGATACTACAATAGTTGCAGTAAATACGATCAGCAACTCAGGTAGCATTCAGTCTGAAGGATCAATGTATGTTGAGTTTAGTGGTCTTGAAAATAATTCAGAAATATCATCTTTGTCAGAACTGGCATTGTCAGGTAATAATGCAACTATATCTGGAGAAATTGCAGCGTCAGGAAATATCGATATTGATCTTATGGATGATTTAACTCTAAATCAAGTCCGTTCAGATCAGGATATATCCATAAATTCAGATGAACTTACAGTATCGGAAGATGGAGAATTATTAGCCCAGGGTCAACTAACGCTAACAAATAACACTGTTCAGAACTCAGGAAGTATATATTCGGGTGGAGATTCTGCAATAACAGCTACAAATGATGTCACTAACTCGGGAACAATTCAATCACAAGGTTTAATGTCCATTGATTTTAGGGATCTTGAGAATGCATCCGACATATTTTCTGCGTCATTATCGCTATCAGGTAATAATGCCACTATCTCAGGCCGGATAGAGACTACCGGTAATGTAGATATTGATTTATCTGATCAGTTAACCCTGAATATACTGCGGTCGAGTCAAAATATAATTTTGAATTCAAATATGTTGACAGTTAATACAAGTGGCGAATTGACAGCGCAGGGAAGCCTGACGTTATCAAATGATCGTATTCAGAATTCTGGAACAATTAACTCTGATGGTGAGTCTGAAATAACAATAACTGACTCTTTAGATAATGAAGGGATCATTCAATCCGATGATAACCTCGATATTATTTTCGCTAACACATTGAATAATTCAGGTGATATTCTATCTGATAGTGAAGTTCGAATTGGTGATGGTGGTAGTAATAGTGGTGTATTAAATATTCTTGATGATTCAAATGTGACAGCAAATATAGTTGATATCGATGTCTCATCTTTAGATATGCAGAATGATGCATTGATTACTTCAGAGTCTGATATGAATTTAACCCTATCTAGGTTTAACCTTAGTAATAGCACCTCTCGAATTATTGGAGCTAACTCTGGGGCTGGAGAGGTTGTTATTGATGTCAGTAGTAATCTTGAAAATGATGGTTTAATACTTTCAAAATATAATCTGACTCTTAATGCAAACAATATAAATAATACTGATACCTCTGCCATATCTGCGCTAAATAATCTGAGCTTAAGTGGTGCTGATTTATATAACCAAGGGCTCATTTTCGCATCAGCTAATATAACATTGAATTTCACTGGGCTAATCGAAAATAACTCTGATGGTGTTACTGCAGCTGCCGGGGATATTCATTCAGATGGCAATATCTCTTTGACTAGTAATGTCTTAATCAACCGAAGTGTGATTAATGCGATCAATAATCTCTCAATTAGTGCTGCAGACATTGATAATATCAACCCGGTCGTTTATAACTCCTTCAATACATCGAGTAATACAACGGGAGGGAGTGAGGCTTCCAGCCACAGGGATAATCTTGGTTATGATGCAGGTAGGGGCGGTAACAGATATCGAACTACCTGGTATCGTTCTGATAAGGTGGTTGAGACTGAGTCGTATCCAACACCGGCTCCAATGAATTTTTATCCGACGATTACTGCAAGGAATGTCAATATAGGTAACTTTAACCGGGTAAATAATCTTTCTTCTATTATTTCAGCAGAGAACATACTGACGATTACTGGAAATTCTGGGGCTGTATTTAGTAATCTTTCTGGTGATCTTGAGGAGCGAACCTATACAGATCGTTATGCTGTTTCCAGATCTCAGATCTGTACAGTCTTTGATACTCTTTGTCAGAGTTGGGAAACATATAATGAGACTTTCGTAGACAGAACACTAAACAGTACAAGAATTGTTTACGATGCGCCATCAGGCCTCTTTGCTGGTACATTAGTAGCCTCTGGCTTTACGTTGGATAATAAAGGCTCTCAATATTCAACGTCATCATCAGAGTCAGGATCTCAAAATGGTGCTCAAGTGAATATGGTAGCAGTTGGTAGTGCTATTGAGGGAGGTGCAAAAAATTCCAATTCAATTTCGAAGGTTGTCACCGGTTCCATTAATCAGCCTAACTATACTAATAGTATCGAAATCAGCCAATTGAATCTTCCAAACCTTAGCACGCTACTACCCTCCAACCCGAATGGATATTTTGTATTTGCTTCGAATCTTTCTTCTGATTACTTGGTTGAAACAAACCCACTGTATACAACTGGGTCTATGGGCATCTCGACTAAATATTTTGAAGATAGATATGGATATAGCCCGGAAACAAGGCTTAGAAGATTGGGAGATGCTAATTATGAATCCTTCCTGATCCAACAGCAGCTTATTGATTTGACCGGTTCTAATCTACTTTATGCGGGTGTCAGCCGGAGAGATCAGTTCCGTCATTTAATAGAGAAAGGTGCTGAAGAAGCGGATCAACTTGGATTCCAATATGGTAAGGAGCCAACGCCAGATCAGCTAGCGAACTTAACCGAAGATATTGTATGGGTAGTTTCTATCGAAGTTAATGGTGAGAAAATTCTGGCACCCAAGGTATACCTATCGAACAACACAAAAAATCTGGTTAATTCCGGTGCTACTATTTCCGCAAATAATATTGTTGCGGATCTTGATAGTCTTAAAAATACAGGTGGCACAATAAAAGCCAATGAGAATCTGAGCATTACTGCTAAAAATGACATTATCAATACAAGTGGCGTGATTACAGCGGAAAATGTATCTCTGGAAAGCACTGGTGGCGATATTGTTATAGAAACCTATACAGAAGATGGAGTACTGAAACAGTTAACAGGCGCCGAAGCTGTTGTATCAGGAAACAACGTATCACTAAATGCGAAAAATGATATAACCGTTGTGGGTGCAAAGATAAAGGCTACAAATGATGCCGACCTTACCTCAGGCGGGGATATTACCTTTAGTACCATAGAGTTAGTGACAAAAACGGGTACCGCCCACAATAACATGACAGTTACCAAGAATGTGAAATCAGGGCTTGAAGTGGGTAATGATTTATCCATGTCCTCAGGTAATGACATCATTCTTGCAGGAACCGACGTTAATGTTGGTAATAATGCTGATATCGATGCAGCTAATGATTTCCTCGTCGTTGATGTCGTTGATAAAGTTGAATCCTATTCCTACACAGAGAACTCCGGCTTTGGTGTAGGGGGAGGAATATGGGGTACGTCAAAAACCACGACCAAAACCAAAAAAGGTACCAGTGTTGGTTCTGACTTGAATTTTGGTGGAAATCTAAATGTTAGTGCCGGGAATGATATTGTTATTCGTGGTTCAGATATTACCGCCGGTGGAGATGGGAATTTAGATGCGGCGAATAATATCTACGTTCTTGATGGCATTAATTATAACGAAGTAGATACAACGACAGAAACAACCACCTTTGGTAAATTTTTGGGTCCATCATCAACGGGCGGAGCCAGTACCTATGCGGGGGCAACGGGTGGAGGAAATCTAAATGGTACTGGAAACGAGGGGAAGGCTTCTGCAGGCGCAAGTGCCTCTCAAACCGGCTCAATCGGTTTTGCGGCTATGCAGAACACGAAAGAAAACCAGTACAAATATGCCGCTAGAAGTAAAGCCAGTAATCTGAATTTTGGAGGAAGCCTTAATTTAAAAGCAGAGGGTGATCTTACTACCGTTGGTTCTAACTTGGGTGCCGGTGGCGATATTAATATTGAAGCGGATGAAGTTAATATTCTTGCCGGTAGGAATGAAGATATTTCCATGTCAACGGGCGATACTACTACGCTCGGTTGGATGGTAGAAAATAAAAACGATGCAAATGCAAATGCAGAAGCTTCTGGTAATCAAGATGTTAGTTCAGCATTTGGCGGTGCTTCAGCAAGTGCCGATGCAAAATCGGATGTTACATTAGATTTCCTAACAGTTACGAAGCAAACCGACACCAAAACAAAAGTCACTCATAGAGGAAGTCAGATAGCTGCTACTAACGTTAATATTACTTCGAATAATGACATCACATTACAGGCTGCAAATATTATCGCATCAAATGATGTGAGCCTGGATGCCGGTGGTGATCTCTATGAAATGGCAGCTGAAGACACCTATGCGGAAACAAGCACATCATCAAAAAAGTCTGTAGGCGTATATTTATCCGTGGACGCCAGTGGTAGTGCGCAGGCAGAAGGCGGGGTTAGCGCCATTGGTGGTGGGGCTTCTGCTAGTGCTGATGCTGGAACAAGTGTTAGTGTGGGTGGCAGAGTTAAGAATACAAATCAACAATCTACTTACAAGAAAACCACTGGTGTTGCCTCAATGATTAAGGCAGGTGGGAATGTGAATCGTAAAGCAGGAAATGCCATCGTTGTCCAGGGAACAGAGCTTGAGGCCGGAGGAGATGTCAATGTCACTGGCAAATCTTATACAGAGTTAGAACTGTACGACACTGAGTCCAGTACATTCAACAAAGATAATACTGAAGTGCGGGTTGGCGTTTCACTGGAAGCTTACGGTGGTGCAGAAGCGACTGTAGGAACAACAGGGGCTATGGCAGGTGCATCTGGTGGTGCTTCAGTTGGCGGGAAGGTGCAGGTTAAGCGTAATGAGGAAAGCTCAAGTAGTTTATCCATGACCGCCAAGACCGCATCGTATCAAGCAGGAGGCGATATCAATTTTAATATAACAGACGATGCAAACCTGTTAGGCACCGAGATGAATAGCGGCGGTGATATTAATATAAATGCCGGTTCACTGAACTTTGCGGAAGCTAGAAGTATTCAGATAGAGTCTTCTAACTCTCTGGATGTGGATACAACGACAACAGCAGGTGTTGGTGTTGGCTCCACAATTGTTGATGTCGAAATTTCTAATGAAACTTCTGTTGCAACATCTCAAAGTAGCTCCTTCAGCTCTACAGCTACAGCAGGTTTTATGGGGGCGGGCGGCAGTATAAATATTAACACAGAGGGCTCTGCGAGGTTTGTTGGTACAGGTATAGGTGCGGGTGAAGATATCAATATTGACTCTGGGGGAGACGTTACCTTTGAATCAGCCAAAGATTTTTCGAACCGCTCATCTTTATCAACAAATACAACAACAAGTATCCAAGGGTCTGCAGATTATACTTCTGTGGGAGGATCCAATGATATGGATAGATCGAGCGGCAACTCAGTCAAAAATAATGTAGCAATACTGAATTCGGCTGGTGGTAACATAAATATCAATTCTGGCAATAATATAAATCTTGAAGGCACTGCTATAAGTGCGAATAGCCAGGCAGCTGATGCAGGATTTATCAACTTAGATGCAAAAAACAATATCAACATGCTGGAAGCTAAAGATGTTGATCAAACGAGTGATCTGACAACGTCTTCCAACTTCGAAGTTGCCGGTGGTACTACGTCAGGTTTCAAGCTTGGTTTTAAAATGGATAGCGATGAAAATAATTTGCAGCAAGGCATCGCCACTAGCTTTTCTGGTAAGGTGAAATTAAATGCAGAAACTATCGTCAATCAGGAGGCTGAATTTAACGTTGGCAGTGGCGGAAATGGCCTTGCAAGATCTGCCGGAGCGGGCACAGGTTCATTGGAAATTAATGCAAAATCTGTTGTTGGTTTGAGTAGAACAAATGTTAAAGAGTCTACTAGTTTTGGTCTTTACACAGGCCCTGTAGAAAAAACAGGAGATAAACAGAAGAAAGGCGCTGCGGGGCTTGCAGCAGGGGCAACATCTTCTAAGCGAGACCCTTATGCTGTTAAATTTGTACCGGGGAAAAAGCCGACAGTACAAGCAGTTAAGCAAACCACTCCGGGCAAGCCTGCGACATCTACAACTCAAACCGTAGTGGTGCAAGCTGAATCAGGCCCGAAAACAATAAAGAAAACAGTCGAGGACCAGCCTGAACAGCCTGAAGTCACCAAAACAAGGCAAGAACTGGTTAAAGCTGCAGTGCCTGAGAAAAAGGAAACAGTGAAAGAATTAGTGAAAGCTGAAGTTCTTGAAAAAAAGGAAACAGTGAAAGAGTTAGTTGAAGATGCAAAACCTGCAAAATATGAAGATCAAGAGTTTGAGAAAGAAGTTGAAGTTAAAGACTACGCATTTGAGGCTCCCAATGTAAGCAGTGAATCAAAAGATCCAGCCCTTGGTGGGGGAGCGTATTCAACGACTAATAAAGCAGGACAGAGCGCGGCTGTCAGAAAAGATGATGGTGATGTTACATTAAGAGCCGCACAAACAAGGGCGCTAAATGATGTTGTGACAACGTTAAAGTCCAATAAAGTTTTGGATAAAGCCCAAGCTAAGGAAATTAACAATCTTGAGGCTTTATACAGATCATCGACTGCAACTAAGAAAGGAAATCAAGCATTTGAAGATGATAAGAAGAAATATCTTGAAACCCTGCCAGAAGAGCAACGTGCACTATATGTCAATAATGATATTTATATGGCAGCCAGAACCTTTAAAATTGCTGGCGGGAAAGATTCCCTCAAAAAGCTGAATAACAGTTCAGCTGGTAAAAGCGTGAAAGAGCTTCGGGAGAACTTGGCTAAGAACCAGGTTGGAGATGTTAAATTAAAGACGGTATCTTCCACTGATAAAAACAATAATAAAACAACAGTAGCAACCGCTAAGTTACAAGGAAAGCTATCAACAAGAAAAATAGATGGTAAGTCTGCAACGGGAGCAAAAAATCAGAATAGTGAAGTACTTGCTGCAGCAAAGAAAAACGCTCAAGCCAGCAACCAAAACTCGGCGCCAGTTGACAAGAGTAAAAAAACGGTTGATAAAGAGACGGGTGAAAAGCTTGCTAAGGCTATTGAATCATTAAGATCTGATGGTCTGCTTAAAGATAAAATGACGGATAGAGATTTAGCCAATATTAAGAAGAAGCTGGATTCTGATAAAAATCTCATTTCATTTGATGAGTTTAAAAAATTAACACTAAAAGAAACGGGTTCTCATAAAGAAACAGAAAAAGAAATTCGGAGTGTTAAGGTCGAAGATGCTAAGGATGCGGTCTATAGAGATGTAGAAAGAGTTGTTCAGAAGGCCGAGCCAGCGGAGTATAAAGATGTCGAGAAGGTAGTGCAGAAGGCTGAGCCAGCGGAGTATAAAGATGTAGTGGATGTTGTGACACCTTACAAGCCGGCTACTTACAAAGACGTTGATGTACCTAATCCAAATTACAAACCAGAAATTACAAAAGACATTGTTGTACAAACTCCGGCAGAGCCAGATAAGACGAAGATCACATTGGAGTTAGTTCCAGGCACACCTGGTAAATATGAAGCAGATCCGAGTCAAACCATTACGACCACTGGGCCGGATGTTAATACTTATACTCCGCCACCAAAACAAAGATATCGGTATCCTTTTATTTTCAGGGATCATCTCGAGCTTAGAGATAATGTGGTGGATTATTTAGACCCTGAGTACACTGCTTTCTTAGATGTGCCCTATGAGGAATTGCCACCAGTACCTGAGCCAGGTCCGGTAGATCCACCTGTAGAGCCGCCAGTAGTGCCACCGGTAATTCCACCAGTACAGCCTCCGGTAGATCCAACAGATCCAACAGATCCAGTAGTGCCACCGGTAATTCCACCAGTACAGCCTCCGGTAGATCCAACAGATCCAACAGATCCAACAGATCCAACAGGTCCAACAGGTCCAACAGGTCCAACAGATCCAACAGATCCAACAGATCCAACAGATCCAACAGATCCAACAGGTCCAACAGGTCCAACAGGTCCAACAGGTCCAACAGATCCAACAGATCCAACAGATCCAACAGATCCAACAGATCCAACAGATCCAACAGAGCCTGATCTTATTAAGGATGATTCTGAGGATGAATCAGCTGATCCAATAAGCCTGGATGCCGTTGGAACCTTGGGGATTAAAGGAAATTATCGTTATATAAAGAAAGAGGAACAACAAAAGTATTACTCGCGAACACACGTGAATGGTGACTTTAAAGATAATAAGGTTGTAGTCATTACGTTGACAAATCAAACCCCTGATTCCGTCAACGATGTCAGGTATGATTATGAGCTGCCAGAAGGTACGGAGCTGGTTTCTAACAATTGTTCAGGCATTCTGGCTAGCAATTCAACATGTTCATTAGTTATCAGATATACGGAAGAGCAGTTGCTAGAAGATATTAGCTTCCGAGCCGTTTATGGTAACGGCAGCAAGATTAATGTTGTAGTGCCTACAGGTGAAGATTCTAATGCTGACTTACCTTCTGAACCATAAGTAGCTGGTATGTTTCTGCCCATATAGGATTATGATAATAACTTTGACTATATGGGTTGGTTGTTATCATACCCGATAGATTCACTCGTGCTAAAGCATGCCTGCTTTTCTGAAACTCCCTTGATAATCAAAAATCTTATCAATGATTTTCCAGTAGTGCTTTTCCTTGTGGGCAATCACAAAATCCGGTTTACGGAACTTTTTGCGGTTGTGGATAACATTATCCACAGTTGATGCTTTAAACGGCGCACCCCGATTAATCAGGGCATGTTTACCAAAGTAGTGGTAGAAGGCACCTTGCTGAGCCGGTGTGTCGAGCCGAAAATACTCACCCACCTCAGCGCCATCTTCATCGTGATAAGTGACTTTCAGGCGTGTATTTCCCTTACTATCTTTACTGCAATTCATCTCCATGCCGGAGCAACGGATAACCATGCAGTTTTTTAAGTTCAGGGCATCCCGCAGTTTTTTATCGGGGTCTACAAGGCCGTTCTGACACTCATGACACTTTCTGGCGGCAATGTCATTTTCAGCACCACATTTGTCACACTCTTTGAAGCGATAACGAAAACTGCATTGTTCTTTTTCGCCTTCAAACTCCTCAAAACCCTGGCAGCGTCGTCCATAATGTTCAACCAGGTCCCCATCGCCATCAACAATTCCCCAGAAACTGTTCTCGTTTCCGCAGGCAGGACAAGGGACGGTGACCGGTACTGCTTTTGAATCAGGCTTTGGTTCACCAACTTCCGGGCTGAACAGGCTGAAGCGGTTACCGGCATAATCAATGATCAAACATTCTTCTTTTCCTTCAGCAAGTCTCAGCCCACGACCAGCAATTTGCTGATAAAGGCTGACTGATTCTGTCGGACGAAGGATCGCAATTAAATCCACATGAGGCGCATCAAAGCCGGTGGTTAAGACAGATACGTTAACCAGAAACTTCAGTTGCTGATCTTTGAAATCATTGATCAAATGGTCCCGCTCTTTTGCTGGTGTATCGCCAATAATCAGCGCACTTTCATTCTCTGGAAGGTAGCTAATAATTTCCCTGGCATGATCAACGGTGGAGGCAAAAACCATCACACCTTTGCGATCAGTGGCTTCGCTTTTCACCTGGTCAATGATTTGCCTGGTTGCCCGGGTGTTGCCTTTTAGCAACTGGTTCAATTCTTGTTCCGGATAACGACCAAAGCTGTCTGTGTATAAAAGGCTGAAGTCGTAAAAAACAATCGGTGCATCCACCACATTGGGTTTTGTTAGATAGCCGTTATTGACCATATAAGAGAGTGGCAGTTCAAAAAGGCAGTGTTTAAAGAAACGAGGCTCTTCGGTTCTAACAATGCCTTTATTGTTCAATCCATTCTTATATTGATAGAGCCAGCCCATGCCAAGACGATAAGGCGTTGCAGTTAAACCAAGCACTTTCAGGTTAGGGTTTAACCGCTTAAAGTGTTCCACCACTTTCTGATAGCTGGAGTTTTTCTCCATGGAAACCCGATGGCATTCGTCAATCACCAGTAAGGTGAATGCTTTTTGTTCGGGCTCATGGTGGAATTGACTCAGGTTACGAACCACGCTTTGCACACTGCCAAAAACGACCTGTTCAATGGCTTCTTTTTGCCCAAGCCCGGCGCTGAAAATAGACGCTTTCAGACCATAGCTTTCATACTTATTGTGGTTTTGTTCCACCAATTCTTTCACATGAGCCAGAATCAGTACTCGCCCACGAGCGATGCGTGCCAGCTCTGAAATAACCAAGCTCTTTCCGGCGCCGGTGGGTAAAACCAATAATGCAGGATCGTTGGATTGGCGAAAGTGCCGTATCACACTGTGTACGGCATCGGTTTGGTAGGGGCGAAGCTGATAAGCCATTCAGAAGTCGAAATCTAAAAAGTGGTTAGCCAAATTTCTGCTGCAGGAAATTCAGAATATCGCCGGATTCGTACATCCACACATCCGGCTTTCCGGCTTCTTGAATACGGAGACAAGGAACTTTGACTTTACCACCGTTCTCCTGCAATTCCTGGCGGGCTTTTGGGTCATTCATGGCATCCTGGGTCTGAATATTCAGACCCAGTTTATGCATACCACGACGCACTTTGATGCAAAACGGGCAGGCTGTGAATTGGTACAAACTCATATTGGCAGTCTGAGCGTCCACTTCTGCCTGCGCCTGTGGAGTGCGTTTGAGGCCTCGGGGCCGAGTCACCACATCCATGGCTGCAATACTGTATCCCAACACGTTACGAATTATTTTTAAAAGCATGTTTTGGTCATTTAATGAATGTGGATCGAAGCTTCAGTGTATCAGACTAACTGACTCTTCTTGAGCGCTGCGTAAATTTTTCGGGCAGTTTTTTCCAACCGACCGATATCCCCGAGATTGGGTTTTTCGCCATGACCGAGTCGATGGCTCCAATCGAGCAACTCCTGATCCAGAAATTCCAGCAACTTTTTAGAGCAACCTTTGCAGTTTCCTGAACACAGCTCCGCTTCAGAGAGGCCAAAAGGAATGGCAGTGCGAATATCCGCAATCAATGTTGCCATGGCATCGGGCGTAGAAGGTTTCATAGAGTGATTCACTGGAAAATGTTAGCAGCCATTAGAATATATCGAATAGTGCTGAAATTATGAGAAAAAGACCTGATATTACGGCCTGCAAACACTGCACGAGGTCGTTGGCAAGGTGTATGATTAACACCACAAGAATAATACCAAGGTGCTAATTAATGAAGCCGGAAACCATCGCCCTGCACGCAGGTTATGAAGGTGATTCTTCCACCAACGCTGCAACAACGCCAATTTACCAAACGGTCTCTTACACATTTGATGATACTCAGCACGGTGCTGATCTGTTTGATCTGAAAGTACCGGGCAACATTTACTCCCGTATCATGAACCCCACTAATGCGGTGCTGGAATCCAGACTGGCAGCGTTAGAAGGTGGCATTGCGGCACTGACCGTGGCTTCCGGCATGATCGCCATAACCTACGCGATTCAAACCATCGCCGATGCTGGCAGCAATATTGTCTCAACCAGTCAATTGTATGGCGGCACCTATAACTTGTTTGCCCATACCTTTCCACGACAGGGCATTGATGTTCGTTTTGCTTCCCACGATGATTACACAGCTCTGGAAGCATTGATTGATGAGAATACCCGGGCGTTATTCTGTGAATCTATCGGCAACCCGCTGGGCAATATTGTTGATATTCAGAAGCTGGCAGACATTGCGCATAGGCACGGTGTGCCACTGATTGTGGATAACACTGTGGCAACGCCAATACTGTGTCGTCCAATTGAGCACGGCGCAGATATTGTTGTGCACTCTCTGACTAAATACATTGGCGGTCATGGTACAACACTGGGTGGCGCAATTATCGACAGTGGTAAATTTGATTGGACGGCTAATAAGAAACGCTTCCCTATTCTTAATGAACCGGATCCTTCTTATCACGGTGTCGTGTATACCGAAGCACTGGGTGCCGCCGCATTTATTGGTCGTGCCCGGGTTGTCCCTTTAAGAAATACCGGTGGCGCTCTGGCAGCACAAAGTGCTTTCCAGCTTATGCAAGGCTTGGAAACGCTGTCTTTGAGAATGGAAAGACACTGCGAAAACACTGAAAAAGTAGCGGCTTACCTGAAAAACCATCCACAGGTGAATTGGGTTAATTATGCGGCCATGGATGAAAGTCCATTCCGTGAAACGGCAGAAAAGATCACCGGTGGTAAGGCATCCGGCATTATCAGCTTTGGCATTAAAGGTGGTAAAGAAGCTGGTGGACGTTTTATCGATGCGTTGCAGATGATTCTGCGCTTGGTGAATATTGGCGATGCGAAGTCTTTAGCCTGCCACCCTGCATCAACGACTCACCGACAGTTGAATCCTCAGGAACTGGAATCGGCGGGTGTATCAGAAGACATGGTTCGTCTATCCATTGGTATTGAGCATATCGACGATATTATTGCCGATATTGAACAGGCGCTTGCAGCCAGTAAGTAAGAAAAGCAGATTGCCCGTATAGAGCGGGCAATCTCTTTGTTGTCAGGCGAGGGCTGTTTTTAAACGAACCAGCTTTTCTTCCAGAACACTTTTTGGACACCCCAGGTTCAGGCGGATAAATCCTTTGCCATCTTCACCAAAAGCATATCCCATGCTGGGGATAACACCGGCGTCATGAACCTTTTTTTCTAACACGTCATCGCTCAGTCCAAGGCTCCGACAATCCAACCAGGCAAGATAAGTAGACTCTTGGCGACGATAGATGATGTGTGGCAGCTCTGCCTTAATAAACTCATCCAGAATACGACTGTTCTCGTTCAAGTACCCGACCGTTTGATCAACCCAATCCGCACCATCACGATATGCGGCTTGGTTAGCGACCAAGCTAAACGCGCTGTAAACATCAATACCATAAGCTTGTAGCTTATTTTTGAAAGGCGTGGCGACCTGATTATTAGGGATCATGGTGTTCGTCAGGCGAAGGGAAGGCAGTCCAAAGGTTTTTGTGCCTGCAATACAAACCGCCATTTTCTGCTGTAGCGCATTATCCACCCGCAGGCAGCTGAAAAAACGATGTTCGGAGAAGTCGATATCTGCCCAGATTTCATCGGAGATCAGGTAAACGTCATACTGATTGCAAAGTTGACACACTCGGGTGACTTCCTGCTCCGTCCAAACCCGACCCACCGGATTGTGTGGGTTGCAGAAAATCATCACCTTAACACCGGCTTTGAATTTCTCTTCGAGATCATCAAAGTCAATGGTGTAGTAACCATTGTCGTTAACCAGCGAAGAAGTAACGAGGGTGCGTTGTGTATTGGTGATGGTGCGGAAAAAAGCGTGGTAAACGGGACTCATGACCAGTACCTGATCATGTTGCTGGCTCCAGCTCTCGATCAGCATGGCGATAGCCGGAAGGCTGCCCGGTGTCGTGTGAAACCAGTCCTTTTGCAAGGTGACTTGATGGCGTTCACGCCACCAATCAATCAACGAATTGAAGTACTCTTCACTGCGCTCGGAGTAACCAAAAATGCCGTGATCCAGACGCTCTTGCAGCGGTTTGAGAATAAAATCCGGCGCTTTAAAGTCCCAGTCCGAAACCCAGCTGGGTAGCGCTTCACCTTCAGGAACGCCAAGCCACTTCTCCATATAATCCCACTTCAGGCAGTCCGTGCCGTAGCGGTTGATAACAGCATCCAGTTCGGGGTGCATAATAAACCTCAATAGAAAAACCCTTTAAAAAAAGGGCTTTTCTTATACTTCATGTTCAGCGGAATTGATTAAGCCGTAGCAGGCGTTGCCTGTGGTGCGTTGTCGTCTTTCAGCTTGGCGATGCCGATATTGGCAGAGGCAAGAATCATGGCAAAGATCACGCCGGCGTAGTTTTGAATGGCCCATGGCAGGTAATCAAGCGTGGAAACACCCAGAGTTGCCGCCATAAATACACCAGCATTGGTCCATGGCACAAGAGGCTCGATAACCGTACCGGCATCTTCAATGGTGCGAGACAGGTTGGTGGCCGCCAGCCCCATGCGCTTGTAAGTATCGCGCAGCAGCTCAGAAGGAATCAGCAGCGCCAGCTTGCCATCAGACGTGGTGCAGACGACAGTGAACGTAGTGACGATAGTGGCACCAATCAGGCTGGCGGTGCCTTTAATGCCTTTAGCCAGCACATTAACCATCACTTTCAAGCCACCGGTCAGTGCCAGAGTACCCGCAAAGGAGAAGGCACAGAATACCAGCAGTACCATGCTCAACATGGAGGACATACCGCCACGATTCACCAGTGTCATAACATCTTTGATAACGTCCACCTGACCAAGGCCGGCATCGACAAACATGCTGCTATTGAAGCCTCCCAGCATAGAATTCAAGGCGGTGATCAGGCTGAAGCCTTGCACAACAACCGCATTGAAAATACCCACGGCAATAGCAGCCAGCATCAGAGGAATAGTTGGCAGCTTACGAATCGCACCAAACAGAATGATCATCGGTGGCAGCAGCAGAAAGATGTTCAGAGTGAATAGCTGATCCAGATTGGCCAGGATGTGGATCACCTTTTCAGGTGTCTCATTAGAAACGCCACTGGTGCCCGCAAAAAAGAAGACAGTGGCCGCAACCAGAAAGGCTGGCAGTGTCGTCCAGAGCATATGTTGAATGTGTGAATACAGATCGGTACCAGCCACCACAGGGGCGAAGTTAGTACTGTCAGACAGCGGAGAGATCTTATCGCCAAAGTAGGCACCGGAAACAACGGCTCCGGCAACAGCTGCCAGATTGGCATCCATACCGCCGGCAACACCCATGAGGGCTACACCAACAGTACCGGCAGAACCCCAGGAAGTACCAGTACACAGAGATACCAGACAGGTGACCAGGAATGAAGTTAGCAATAGATATTCAGGGCTGATAACTTTCAGTCCGTAGTAAACCAGCATTGGGATGGTGCCGCCGATCATCCAGCTGCCGATCAGACCGCCAACCAGCACTAGAATGAAGACTGCTGGCAATGTCTTTGCCAATCTTTCGACGATGGCTTCCTGAATTTCATCCCAACTGTAGCCCTGTTTCCACGCTACGCCCGCCGCTATGATGGCTGAGGTTAATAGCAGTGCTTCAATGGGCAGGCCATACACACCGTAGCCTACCATCAGCAACAGCAGCATGGAGATGATAGGAACAAGGGCTAGCCCTGCGGAGGATGTTTCAGGTGTTGAAGTCTGGCTGACGTCGGAAGTATTCATGTAATTTACACCACAAGGTGATCAGGTATTCACAGATGAACTCATGATATTCCCAAACCTTTTCGGTTTTAATGATGTAAATCAATGAAAGAATGTGATTGTTTTTGATGTAATTTACATGGTCGTTTCAGGTTTTAGAGAAGCTCATGTCCACCATTAATAATGTTGCGCAAGCCGCAGGTGTTTCTACGGCAACGGTATCCCGAGTGATCAATCGTTCTTCTAATGTTTTACCGGAAACGGTTGAGCGAGTGGAACATGCGATGACGCAGGTGGGCTATCAAACCCGAGACAATCGCCGTCTTGCCATCAATCAAGGTGGTGATACGATTGGCTTGATTCTGAGTAATTTCAACTCGCCTTTTTATGGATTACTGACGCAAGGCGTCGAGAAAGTCGCACGTAAATACAACCGCAAACTGATAGTCGCCAGCGGCCAGTATGATCCAGATTTGGAAGAGGAAGCCCTAAGTTATCTTTTGAGCAAGGGCTGCCGGAATATTGTCATGCACAGCAAGGCCATGAGCGACGAAAGATTGACGCATTTTGCCAGCAAGCTACCCGGGCTGGTGGTGGTGAACCGGCGAGTACATGAAATAGAAGAACAATGCGTCTGGCTTGAGAACCGAAAAGGGACTTATCTTGCAACAAAACACCTTTTGGATCAGGGGCATAAAAAGATTGGCTACATCAGTTGCGAGATGGATATTGATGATAAGGCTGAGCGATATTCGGGTTATCAGCTGGCGTTGGAAGAAGCAGGTATACCTGTTAATCCGGACTGGGTAGAAGAGGTTCCTTTCGGGGAGCTGGGAGGCGCTTTGGCGGCAACCAACTTGCTCAATAAAGGGTTGCCAATCACGGGCTTGGTCTCTTACAACGATTTTTTTGCTGCTGCCGCTATTCAGGTGTTCTCAGAGCATGATATCTCTGTCCCTGAACGGCTTTCTGTGGTGGGGTTTGATGATGTCCTCCCCCAATGCTACTTCACTCCCAGACTCACCACGATTCGCAGTCCTATTGAGAGTATGGCGATGAATGCTGCCCGGTTGTGTATAGAGGGGCCTGATAGCGGGGTTTGCCGGAGGTTTGAGCCACTGCTGGTTCGTAGGGAATCGGTTGCTACGATTTAAGGCTATACTTTTATCTATGTGTTTTATAGATCAAAGTATAGTAAAGAATTCTATTCTTTATACTTATCCTTCATAAGGATGAACTTATAGATTTAAGCCCTAGGAATTACCAAATCCATGGAAGGATCGGTATGAAAATCAATCCAACATCAGTTGACCCTTTAGTTGTATCAAGGAATGCATCTCCAGAATCTGGCCATGATTTCGCGTCAAGTTTTAAAAACCGCAAGGTTTCACTTAGAGCTACGGATGGCGAAATAAATATAGACAAACTTTTAAAAAGTAATGGATTTACTAAGTCCAGACGTCCAATTGGAAGTGGAGCGTTCGCTAAGGTATATCCAGTTACAGTAGAAGGAAATCAAAACGCATTTGTTCTTAAACAGGCCAAAAGCTGCCAGACACTTGATAAAAATGAATTGAGTGCTTTTTTGCTGCAAGATGAAAACTCTTCCGTAGCAAAAGCATTTTTTGGGGTGGTGAGTCATAAAAAAGATAAGCACCTTGAGTTTGTGTATTCGTTAGAAGAGTTTGATATCAAGTCTGAACACTTTGATTTGACTGCCGTGGGCATGGAGTATATTCATGGTGAGGTTTTAAGCAAATATCAAGCGAAAAGGGAAAATTTTGGCCCTCCTATTTCAGAAGAAGAGTTTCTTGATATATTCGTTAGTATTAGTAAAGGAATATCAGAGATTAATGAGCAGGGGGTAATTTATCGAGACTTAAAACTTGATAACTTAATGTATGATGAAAAGAAAAAAAGTTTGAGGTTTATTGATTTTTCAACAGCCACAACTCTAGTTTCAGCATCAAATACCAAAGATCTTGGCGTAGCAGGTACAGAAGGATTCCGGCCTCCAGAAGTGAATGACCGGAAATATAAGCCAAGTATAAAAGATGACTCTTGGGCACTTGCATCAACTCTGACGGATCTTATATGTGAAAAGACACTGAATGACATTTATGATGAAGAATTAGCTAATGGCAGGGATGATATAAATAATTCCAAGTTTGCTAGTTGGAATGATGAAAAAAAACGAAAAGTTTTAACTGATGTTTTTGAAAGCAGGGGGCTTAAATGTGCCGATAGATTAATTAATTTATTAATTGGTTTGTCAAAAAAAGATCCTGGCCAGAGGTTGACGACAATGGATGCATTTTTAGAATTGAGTAAAATTCAAAACAATGAGGTAGATAACTCTAACCGGGAACCTCAGCAAAATACTAATATAGAATCTGAGGGAATAGCTTTTAATGACCAATCGTCAATTGACTCGGGTTACCAGTCAACGCCGCCGATTTCAGATCAGTCTGATGAGTATGAAATCAAATTCCTAGGGGAAGATGCAGTTTCAGAAGTCCAAGAAAATATTGATACAAGTCAAGACGCTTTTTTTACAGAAGAAGCTTTTTCAAAAATTGACCTTCAAGAGACCTACGTAACTGTTAATGAATTCATAACTAAGAATGCATTTATTAAGGGTAAGAGCATAGGTATTGGGGAATTTGGAAATGTCTTTCAGCTTAAATCTGAAACTACAGATAAAGTTTATGCCTTAAAGGAGCCTGGTCGTACATCACAAAATTTGGCCAAAGCAGAGCTGAACGCGCTTTTAGTTAATCATGAAAATATTGCTAAAACTTATATGGGGTTGGTGAAAAATAGTAAGACGGGAGAAATTAGTGTTGTTGCCTCACCGTCGGATATCGATAAATTATCTACAGGTCATGAGGTCGTCGCTGTCCTGTCAGAGTATGTATCTGGCAAAGAGCTATTCGATCATATGAATGATTTAGTGGATGAGCAAAAATATTTAGATGTGGATACCATCAAGAAGATGTCTTTTCAGGTCAGTCAGGCTATTTCAGCTATGCACAAAGCGGGCCTGTTATATCTGGATTTGAAACTTGAGAATGTTGTTTATGATGAGAAATCTGGAGCACTTAAAATTATTGACTTTGGCACAACTTGTCGCGAAAAGGACATAGAAAGCTTAAAGAAACAATTGCATAGAAGGCCAGAAAATACGCCTGGCTCACCTGGGTATGTTGCTCCTGAGTTGGTAAATCAGGAAATTTCAAAATCGGCTGATGTCTGGAGTCTTGGAGCATTTATTTCAATGCTGATGTGTTGGGGTACTCCCGGTGAGGTGTTTGCAGATTTGAAAGGTAAAGAGATTAAGCAGGATAATTTAAACTGGTGCGCTAAGTTCTCAGGCCTTTCACGTGAGGAAAGATTGAAGGCTCTATCATTATCTGCAGCGTTGAATTTTGATTGGGGTTTTGATCCTGATAAAAATGATTCTTATTCAGTGGCTGAGGTAGAAGAACTTAGTGGTCTGATACAATTGACTACCGACTTAACCAGTCTTGATCAGACTGAAAGACCGAAAATTGATGAGGCTGTTAAATTTATTGAAAAGCTAATTGAAAGCAGTCGGTATAGTGATGATCCTGTAACTACTCTTGCCGAAGAAGGCATAAGTGATGATGTGAAGAAAGATTTTGTTGATGGCAGTGATAGCGATCCTGTTTTAGTGAAAGAGGATGCTTTGACAGAGAATGATCTTGTAAGTGTTAGAAATGATGAAGACGTGCAGTTTGAAGACATCACTATTGAGAAAAATAGTACGTCGATTAACAGTAATGATATGAATTCAAATTCTGCAGGAATTAATCCTGAACCTCTAAGTATTAATGTTGAAAAAGAATTGGGATTAGAAGATGAAAAAGAAATTCTAATTATAAGCATTAACGGTATTGAGTATGATGTCGGTAAGATTCTTAATGATCTCAGTGATTTGCAGCTCAATTATCTTGATCTCGATTTTGATGCTTTTCAGGAGGTATCAAAAGTTTATAACAAAGTATTAGATGAAAAAACGAGTGATGATTTTCAAGAATCCACACTGCGTGACGCAGAAAAGATACTTGAGATCATAGTGGGCGGGAATAGGATTCAAGATGACTTAATGTCTGCTTCACGTAAGGAAGGTGTTGAGTCTGTCCTATTCTCTGATTGGGAGGCCCCTGATATTAGTAAAAAGTCAAATGATTCAGATGATTAAACTAATCAAGTAACGGGAAGATATGCTAGATAATCTCGGATTGTTTTTAGAGGAATACCCAGAGCTTTCTATCGATATTAATTTTGCAATTGATCAGTTGGCAAACGAATATTTTGAGCCAAAGCTATCTGATACTACTGAAGACTTGATTAATGAAGTGTTCTACAAAGTGGCAAATCTCAAGAAAGAAAAAGGGGAGTAATTATTCCCCCCTATCAAATCATCCATAGATTTTATCAGGCAGCCAGGTGGCTAGCTCAGGCCATACAGCAAGAGCAATAAGCACCACCAGTTGAATGATAATAAATGGAATCACCCCTTTATAGATATCCGCTGTCGCCACTTCTGGTGGCGCGACTCCCCGTAAATAAAACAGTGCAAAGCCAAAGGGCGGTGTCAGAAATGATGTCTGCAAATTCACCGCAATCATAATACCTAACCATACTGGATCCAGCCCCATCGCCAGTAGAACCGGAGCCACCATAGGAACGACAACAAAGGTGATTTCGATAAAGTCCAGAATAAAGCCAAGCAGGAACATCACCAGCATGACAATAAACACAGCGGTGAATACACCACCCGGCATGGCCTCGAAATAACCATGTATTAGTTCTTCCCCGTTAAACCCTCTGAACACCAGCGAGAATATGGATGCACCAATCAAGATCAGAAATACCATACAGGTGACTTGTGTCGTTGAACGAACAACTTCCCCAAGGGTTTTTATCGTTAGCTGCCTGCGCAGCAGAGCAAGAATAAGAGCGCCAACTGCGCCAACACTAGCCGCTTCAGTGGGAGTGGCTGCACCAGCGAGAATAGAGCCCAAGACAGCCACTATTAATAACAGTGGCGGCAGCAAGCTCAACAAAAGTGAACTGTCGCCTTTCATCGCCTGAAGGTCTTCATCCGTCAATGCCGGTGCTGATTCCGGCTTTACCCGAGCGACAACGATCAAGTACACCATGTAGCAAAAGACAAGTATCAGGCCGGGGATGATGGCTCCAACAAACAAATCTCCCACAGAAACTGTGTCTGGTGAGTAAATACCCATTTTGATTTGCGCTTGTTGGTACGCGCTGGAGAGCACATCACCGAGCAGCACCAACGCGATAGAAGGTGGAATGATCTGCCCAAGGCTTCCGGTGGCGCAAATAGTGCCGGTTGCCAGTGCTGGTGAATAACCCCGGCGTAACATGGTTGGCAATGATAATAAGCCCATGGTGACCACGGTGGCGCCAACAATGCCGGTACTGGCAGCCAGTAACATGCCTACGACAGTGACTGATAATCCAAGCCCGCCCCGGGTTTTGCCAAATAACCGAGCCATACTTTCCAGAAGGCTTTCTGCCACTTTGGATTTTTCCAGCATGACGCCCATAAAAACAAAGAGTGGCACGGCAATTAATGTCTGATTGGTAATGACACCAAATAAACGACTGGGTAATGCATTCATGATGGAGAGATCAAACACGCCAGCCAAAGCGCCTCCTCCAGCAAACAACAGCGCGGTACCTGCAAGAGAAAAGGCCACCGGATAACCCGCCAGCAAAACAATGCAGACGGTGAAGAACATCAGAAAAGGAATGGCATCCATCATGATTGCACCTCCTGACGATCAGCAATAATCATCAAGGAGCGCAGCAGCTCAGATAAGCCTTGAAGCAGAAGTGTCACCACCATCACCAGAATCAGACTTTTCAGCAAATAGATAAACGGCAATCCGCCGGGGTCTTGGGAAGTTTCCAATATTTGCCAGGAACGCCCGATGTAATCCCAACTCATAAAACCAATAAACAGGCAAACAGGCATCAATAGGAAAACAGTGCCCAGGCTATTGACCAGCGCCTGAGATTTCTTGCTCATATTCCGGTAGAAGACATCAACACGCACATGCCCATCATGCTTGAGCGTATAAGCACTGGCACCAAGGAAGACAACAGAGTGCAGGTACATGGCGGATTCCTGCATGGCAATGGAGCCAATATTAAGCAGGTATCGAAGAACAACAACGCAGCAGACAACGAGCACCAGAAACAAGGTCAGCCAGCTGATGACTCTTCCTATTCGTTCAGTGATGGTATCGATGGTGGAAACGACAGAAGCCGTTGTGCTCCAGACGGGATGCATACAATCTTCCCCGGCAACCGTTGGTGGTTGCTCATTATTATCATTTTTACAGGCTTTCTGGCAGAAATTTTCTGGCGTTCATAGAACTGTCATAATCCGCCGCTAAATTATGTTACCAGAAGTCAGGCAAGGAGGCTCACGCCTTCTGACCCCCTATCATGAATCAAATCAGGCGTGTTTATTCTGGAGAGTAAATGATGAAAATAAAAAAACTTGTGACAGCTTTGTCAACAACTGCCGCATTGGCTTTTACCAGTGGTTCTGTCATGGCCAGTCAGCTGGACCCTTCTTTGCCAAAGTATCAGAAATCCAGCGGTGTATCCGGTAACCTATCCAGTGTTGGTTCCGACACTCTGGCAAACCTGATGACGCTTTGGGCTGAAGACTTCAAGCGTATCTATCCAAACGTCAATGTTCAGATTCAGGCTGCCGGTTCTTCAACTGCTCCACCTGCACTGACTGAAAGCACGTCCAACTTTGGCCCAATGAGCCGGAAGATGAAAGATAAAGAGCTGGCTGCTTTCGAGAAGAAGCACGGCTACAAGCCAACTGCCATTCCTGTGGCGATTGATGCGCTGGCTGTTTTTGTCAACAAAGATAACCCCATCAAAGGCCTGACCATGGCGCAGGTAGATGCGATCTTCTCATCAACACGCAAGTGTGGTTCTGATGCGGCAGTGAATACCTGGGGCGACGTCGGTCTTGAAGGCGGCTGGAAGAACCGTTCTGTTCAGCTCTACGGTCGTAACTCTGTATCCGGAACTTATGGGTACTTTAAGAAGAAAGCACTGTGCAAAGGCGACTTTAAAAACAGTGTGAATGAGCAGCCTGGTTCTGCTTCTGTCGTACAGTCTGTATCTGCATCTTTGAATGGCATCGGCTATTCCGGTATCGGTTACAAGACTTCCAGCGTAAGAACAGTGGCTCTGGCTAAGAAAGACGGCCAAAGCTTTGTAGATGCAACACCTCTGAATGCAGTAGACGGCAGCTACCCATTATCTCGCTTCCTGTATGTGTATGTGAACAAGCAGCCTAACAAAGCGCTGTCTCCACTGCAGAGCGAGTTTGTGAAGCTGGTGTTGTCCAAGCAAGGTCAGGAAGTGGTTGTGAAGGATGGCTACATTCCACTACCAGGGAAGGTAGTTGATAAGTATCTGGCTCAATTGGGTTTAGATGGAACCAATATTGCCAGCAAGTAAGCGTAGCTGATCCGGAAAGTAAAAAGGGCTAAAGGATTAGCCCTTTTTTTTCGTCTAGGAGGCTGTCGGACTTGAAAGTAAAAACCGGAGATGGGCAGCAATAAAGTCAAAAATCACAGAATCCAGTCTGGAAGCACTGTTTATGTCGTCAGTCTCTTATGCCCAAATATCCAAATAAATACGACAAATAAC
>NZ_LUTV01000002.1:379806-476323 GCF_001646945.1 Endozoicomonas ascidiicola | reverse complement strand
AATCAACAATATCTGAACAAAAAGTTCACTGATTTCTTTACGGAAGCGCTGGCGAAAGGTGTTGATACTGTCGTGATCCGGATGCTCGTTGGCGCAGATATATCGAAAGGCGATGGAGTCATAAGTTGCTTTCTCCAGTTTGCAGTTTGCGACTGGAGAAGACACCTGTTGCATATCCATAGAACAATAACGACAGCATGAGGGATGGATGCCAGGCTTTAGAACCCCTTCCTTTATAGGCGCTGATCAAAGGTGTGAGGTCTAGCTGCTCAACCACCTCTACAACAAAGCGAGCAAGATGCACCTCTGGCAGATAATCCTGAACAGTGGCAGGAAAAAAGTCAGGGATGTCTCGGTCAATGGGTCTGAAAGTCCATTTGTTCATTGGCTGGCTGTCTTTTACGATCTTGCGGGTATTATACTCAAAAGTTGTTCTAAGTCCGACAGGCTCCTAGAGAATCATGGCTGCCGCCCAGCCAAAGATAATCATTGGAATGTTGTAGTGAATAAACGTCGGAATCACAGTATCTCGTATGTGATCGTGTTGACCATCCACATTCAATCCAGCCGTTGGCCCGATAGTGGAATCCGATGCTGGAGAACCTGCGTCGCCTAATGCGCCAGCGGTACCTACCAGCACGGCAATTGCCATAGGTGAAAAACCGAGCGTCATCGCCAGGGGTACATAAAGTGTGGCGAGAATGGGAATAGTTGAGAAAGAAGAACCAATGCCCATGGTAATCAGCAAACCAACAATCAGCATCAACAAAGCGGCAAGTGCCTGACTGCCAAAGACCAATTGCTCAACCGCTTCCACCAGCGCAGGAATGTCGCCAGTTTCTCTCAATACTTCAGCAAACCCGGAAGCGGAAATCATGATGAATCCGCACATGGCCATCAACTGAATACCTTGAGCAAAAACATCATCGGATTCACGCCAGTGTACGACGCCGCCAATTATCATTATCACAAAACCAGTGGCCGCACCCATGGCCATGGAATCGGTAATCAATTGCACAGCCAATACTGCAACGATGGCGGTAAGGCTGACGGTTACCGTTTTTGGGGTAATGACTTTTGTCTCTCTAAACCCAGCCACTTTAGTCTCTTCAATACGATAATTGCGAGGCTTACGGTAGCTCCAGAAAATGGCAATCAATAATCCCACAAACATACCAGCAACCGGCATCGCCATGGCAACAGGCATCAAATCCGGGTCTATATTTAGGCCATTGTTATTCAAGTTACCGGCCAGAATCTGGGTTAAATAGATATTACCGAAGCCAATGGGCACCAGAAGATAGGTTGCTATCAGGCCAAATGATAGGGTACTGGCAACAATTCGCCGATCCAGCTGCAGTGAACTGAAAACCCCCAGCAGCGGTGGAATCAGTATTGGGATAAAGGCAATGTGCACTGGCACCAGATTCTGCGAAGCAAATGCCATCAGCAGCAGACTTCCGATAATGCTCAGTCGAATGCGAGCAGAATTCTTTGTATTGGCGACCTTATTAATAATCTGATCCGCCAGGCACTGAGGAATACCTGAAACGGAAATGGCCATGGCAAAAGCGCCCAGCATGCCGTAACTGATGGCAATGCCAGCGCCACCTTCCAAACCTTTAGTAAAGGCGGCAAGGGTTGTGTGGAAATCCAGCCCACCAACCAGTCCACCACCAATGGCACCTAAAAACAGTGCCAGAACAACATTTACACGCAAAACACTGAGTGTCAGCATGATGGCAACAGCCAGAACGACAGCGTTCATAATCATCCATCTTTTTTCGTCAGCTGCGAGGCTTCAAGTGAGTCAGCCATCGCAATAAGCATGAGATTTGCCTCTGGAGCCGTTCGCTGGTTTTCTTGTTTTGTTATAAAAACCAGCAGCTCAGGCAATATTGAGTATATATGTACAAACAGGGTTGAACTGGAAATTAATGGTGATGGTGGTGTCGATGGGCATGTAGGCAGGTGTTAACAGCAGCGGTTAAGCAGGGCTTATCTGATTGTTGTTCTATAAATTTTCTAGGTTGCACTCTGTTGGGGTACATCGTTATTTTCTCAAGTGGTTGTGCCTTTACAGCAGGTAGCCAGTCTTATTTGGAATACTTTATCTACCTATAGCAAACGATAAATTACCGTGATTAATTCACGCAGGCAATGAGTTTTTGTCGCCTGTAACATTAATGTCATATTCATTTTATATGTTACCCCCATGATCCAATCCGGCCTGCGCTATGTACCAAAAACCGATAGATAACAGCCCGGGTATTGATTTCAATACACCGGCACTAAAAAAATATCGTTCGCTGCGCTTTTTGAAAGACCATCTCGCGCGCTGGGGAGTTGCTTCCGGCGGGCTTGGGGTTATTCTGGCGATTCTGCTGATTTTTATTTACCTCCTTTATGAAGTGGTGCCCCTGTTCAAGGGCGCTGAGATTACGCCACTGACTTCCTATACTTCCTCGAGCACACAGGCGGCGGATGGTAGCAAGCCGCTGTTTCTGTCCGTGGAAGAACAGGGCGAAGTGGCCATGGAAGCTGAGACTTCCGGAAACCTTCGCTTCTTTTCTGCCCAGACAGGTGAGTGGCGACAGAATGAGAAACTGCCTATTTCCGCCGGCAGCAAAGTGACGCAAGTGGTTGAAGACGCTGCTGGCACTGGTTTACTGGCAGCAGGGCTGACCAGCGGTGAAGTGGTGGTCTTTAAACAGGGCTATCGAATCACCTGGCCTGATGACAAACGCAAGATCTCGCCGGAAGTGAGCTATCCCTATGGTGATGCGCCGCTCAGCATCAGCGGTGCTTCCGCTCCGGTATCTCAGCTTGCCATTAGTGATGGCGAAGAGAAGCTTCTGGTGGCAGCCAGTATTGATGATCAACTGGTGATGGATGTTTTTAATAAAGAAGAAGACTTCCTGACGGAAGAGGTCACCATCGAGCAGCAGCGTGTAATGCTTCCCACTATCAGTGGCGCGAACAGCCAAATACAGAAGTTGTTGCTTGATCCGGAACAGCGCTGGCTCTTCGCACTCAGTGGCGAGAATCAGCTGAATGTTCTGGATATCAGCGACCCGGATCGTCCCTTCATTCATGAGGTTGTCAACCTCACAGAAACGGGTGTTGCCATTACTGAGATGACGTTTTTGCTGGGTGGTGTTTCTTTGCTGGTGGGTGACGCCGAGGGAACCATTGCCCAATGGTTTATGGTTCGTGAAAACGGCGAACTTGGGCTGCGCAAAATTCGCTCGTTTGAGTTGAGCGATTCAGCGGTGGATAAGATTATACCTGAACATCGTCGTAAAGGTTTTCTGGCCTCCGACGTGAATGGACAGGTTGGCTTGTTTTATACCACGGCTAATCGTTCACTGTTGGTTGAGTCGCTGGCGGAAAGCAGAATTGATCAGATGGCCATTGCGCCACGTGCGAATTACCTGATGTTTGAGAATGAGGGTAAAACCCAGTTTCTCGGCCTTGATAATGAGCATCCGGAAGTGTCCTGGTCTGCTTTGTGGGGCAAGGTTTGGTACGAATCTTACAATGAGCCGGAGTATGTCTGGCAATCTTCTGCATCCAATAACGACTTTGAACCCAAGCTGAGTTTGATGCCACTGTCGTTTGGTACCCTCAAAGCGGCTTTTTACGCCATGTTATTAGCAACACCATTGGCAATTTGCGCAGCGATTTACACCGCTTACTTTATGGCGCCTTCCATGCGCCGGAAGGTGAAGCCGGTGATTGAGTTGATGGAAGCACTACCAACGGTAATTCTCGGATTTCTTGCCGGTTTGTGGCTGGCACCGTTGGTGGAAAACCAGTTGGTGGGCATTTTTGCACTGCTGCTGTTTGTCCCCATAGGTATTTTGATCTTCGCCTTTGGTTGGGACAGCTTGCCTTCATCGATTAGACATCGAGTGCCCGATGGTTTGCAGGCAGGCTTACTGGTGCCGGTGGTGATTATCAGTGGCGCGATTGCCATGTCCATGAGTACCGATCTGGAACTGTGGCTGTTTAATGGCGATATGCGTTCATGGATGACTACCGAGTTGGGCATTCCCTACGATCAGCGAAATGCGCTGGTGGTTGGTTTAGCTATGGGCTTTGCAGTCATTCCCACCATATTCTCCATTGCCGAAGATGCGATTTTCAGTGTTCCTAAACACCTGACGTTTGGTTCCCTGGCTCTTGGCGCCACGCCCTGGCAAACCCTGACACGTGTCGTTTTATTAACCGCAAGCCCCGGTATTTTCTCCGCAGTGATGATCGGCATGGGGCGGGCAGTGGGTGAAACCATGATCGTGTTGATGGCCACCGGTAACACGCCCATTATGGATGCCAATATTTTCGAAGGCATGAGAACGCTGGCGGCAAACATCGCCGTTGAAATGCCGGAGTCAGAAGTGGGCAGCAGCCACTACCGGATTCTATTCCTCGCAGCGCTGGTGTTGTTTATGTTTACTTTCGTGGTGAACACCGCAGCGGAGATAGTGCGTCACCGACTCCGTAAAAAGTACAGTTCACTTTAAGGGAAGAAAGGAGACAGTAGTTATGATGAATAAAACCCTCCGCTCTTCTCTCAGCGGCGCTTCAAGAAACACCGTAAGCAGTTGGTTTAAAAGCGGCTCGCCCTGGGTCTGGCTCAACGCGGGTGCAGTGGCAATCAGCCTGGTTCTAGTGATTGGTTTGATTTCATTGATCGCCGTTCGCGGGCTTGGGCATTTCTGGCCCGGGCAGGTGATGGTGGCGGATTATCAGGTTCCTAATCAAACCGTAAGAACCGTTGCCGGTGAAATTGTCGACAGTGAAGAAGTGTCTGCCGCGCGGCTAGAAACATCGGGCCTAGAAGCCAGCGATAGCGAAGAACTCTTTACTCGCGACCTGTTGAAGCAAGGTAACCGGGATCTCAGCGGTGCTGATTTTGTCTGGATTGTGGATGAGTGGCTGAGCAACCGGAGTTATCCCGAAGAAATCATGGTGCTTGAGCGCCGTGAGTGGGGTAACTTTTATGGCTTTCTGGAATCAGTTCAACAAGAAGGGACAACGGTTGCTGCTGGCGGTGCTGCCTATGCCGTATTTCAGGAGCGATTGACTCGTGCTCTGGAAATCTACGAAGCCATTTACCAGATTGAAAAGCACGACATTGGCTCTGTTAACGCCTCAATGGAACAGCTACGTCTTGCAGAACGTCGTCTGGAATTGAGTGGCAATGTGGATCCGGTACAGCTGGCAGAGCTGGAAGCCGAGCGTAAATTGCTGGATCAACAATATCAGCAGCTGGAGCAACAGTTGGGTGATCTCTACCGATCATTTAACCGTGACAGCTTTACCGCCAAATCCATTGATGGACAGGTGCTTGATCAGCCCATCAGCAAGGTGGTACGAGCCTGGCAGCCTAATACAATGACACTGTCTGACAAATTCGGTTTCTACTTCGACAAGGTGGCTGAGTTTATTCTGGATGATCCACGGGAAGCGAACACCGAAGGCGGGGTTTTCCCAGCTATCTTTGGCACGGTGATGATGGTGATTTTGATGTCCATCATGGTGACACCATTTGGTGTGGTGGCCGCAGTCTACCTCCGTGAATACGCCAATCAAGGATGGTTGACCCGGGCGATACGAGTGGCTGTGAATAATCTGGCAGGCGTTCCGTCCATTGTTTACGGTGTGTTTGGCTTGGGCTTCTTTATCTATTTTGCCGGCGCTCAGGTGGATCAGCTGTTGTTTCCGGAAGCGTTACCGTCACCCACGTTTGGTACTCCGGGGTTGTTGTGGGCTTCTATTACTTTGGCGCTGCTGACCTTGCCGGTGGTGATTGTTGCGACGGAAGAAGGTTTGTCCCGCATTCCCCGCTCTGTCCGTGAAGGTAGCCTTGCCCTTGGCGCCACCAAAGCTGAAACCTTATGGCGTGTGGTTCTCCCTATGGCTAGCCCGGCAATGATGACGGGTTTGATTCTCGCTGTTGCCCGTGCCGCCGGTGAAGTTGCACCACTGATGCTGGTGGGCGTGGTGAAGCTGGCACCCAGTTTGCCGTTGGATGGAAACTATCCATACCTGCACCTTGATCAGAAGTTTATGCACCTTGGCTTTCACATATTTGATGTGGGCTTCCAGAGCCCCAATGTGGAAGCGGCAAGGCCATTGGTATACGCCACCGCGCTGTTACTGGTGATTGTGATTGCGGTATTGAATTTATCCGCTGTCGCTATTCGTAACCACTTGCGGGAAAAATATAAGAGCCTGGAGGATTGATCACCATGCTGGTAGAAGAGCTTGAAGCATCCTTTGATGAAGGAAAAGACAAAGCAAGTGATACGCCGGTGGCGACTCGTGTTGCGCCTCGGGTTATGAAACCGTTGTCGGTTGGTCGCGGTCGTCCGGCTCTGGATTTAGAGCAGGAAGAGACCTGCATGGATGTATCTGGCCTGAATCTGTTTTACGGTGAGAAGCAGGCGCTATTTGATATCTCCATGAAAATTCCCCAGAAACGGGTAACGGCGTTTATCGGACCTTCCGGTTGTGGTAAATCCACGCTGTTGCGCAGTATGAATCGGATGAATGATCTAGTGGATGGCTGCCGGGTTGGCGGAAAGATTCTGCTGAATACGTCCGAAGGGCCTGAGAACATCTACGAAAAATCAGTGAACGTTGCTGATCTTCGCCGCAGGGTAGGGATGGTGTTTCAGAAGCCGAACCCTTTCCCCAAAAGTATTTATGAGAACGTAGCCTACGGCCTGCGTATTCAGGGCATCAATAAAAAGCGGGTGCTTGATGAAGTCGTTGAGTGGGCTTTAAAAGCCGCCGCCCTATGGAATGAAGTAAAAGATAGGCTCCATGAAAGTGCGCTTGGGCTTTCCGGTGGTCAGCAGCAGCGTTTGGTGATTGCCAGAACCATTGCGGTTGAGCCAGAAGTGCTGTTGTTGGATGAACCAGCGTCGGCTCTGGACCCAATCTCCACATTGAAGATTGAAGAGCTGATCAACGAGCTGAAGTCCAAATTTACTATTGTGATCGTTACCCACAATATGCAACAGGCTGCCAGAGTTTCTGATTACACCGCATTTATGTACATGGGGCAGATGGTGGAATATGGCGATACGGATACGCTGTTCACCAACCCCAAAAAGAAACAGACTGAAGACTATATTACCGGCCGTTACGGCTAAGGATTACTCATGCCAAATCAGAGCGATTTGCTGACCCATCACATTTCCCAGCAGTTTAACAATGAGCTGGAAGAGCTGCGCAACAACCTGTTGGCCATGGGTGGCATGGTGGAGAAACAGGTGAGTGATGCCATTGACGCGCTTATCAATGCGGACAGTGACCTGGCTGTGAACGTGTGCGAGAAGGACACGGACATCAATTACATGGAGACATCCATTGACCAGGAATGCTCCCGTATACTTGCCCGCCGTCAGCCAGCGGCCAGCGATTTGCGTCTGGTACTGGCTTGCACCAAGGTAGCGACGGATCTTGAAAGAATTGGTGACGAAGCGGCCAAAATTGCCCGTTTTGCTATCCAGCTATCGGAGCAGGGTGAAGCACCAAAGGGCTATATTGAAACCCGTCACATTGGTAGCCATGTTCGTCAGATGACACAGGATGCCTTGAATGCATTCGCCCGATTTGATGCAGAAAAGGCGTTGGCCGTTGCTAAAGAAGACAAAACGGTGGACCGGGAATACAAAAGCGCTACCCGTGAGTTGGTGACGTATATGATGGAAGACCCCCGCTCAATAACCCGGGTGTTGAACATTATGTGGGTACTTCGTTCTCTTGAGCGGATTGGTGATCATGCACGGAATATTGCGGAGTATGTGATTTACCTGGTGAAGGGGACCGATGTTCGTCATATTGGAATTAAGCGAATGCAGGAAGAAGTTTTTGATAATTCCGAAGCATGAGTAGATAGAAAAAATAATGTTTTTTTTCTGACAGATGCTCTTTTATGAAAAGGGTGTCTGTTTTTTTTGTGTCAATTTTTAAAGAATGTGCGTTTGTTTTTAATCCTCTTTTGTTTCTTTCTCTAGTAATTAATTCCATTTTTTTATTCTGAGCTAATCTAAGTTTATTAATGTCCTCAGCCAATCCTGTTGTTTGATCTGAGTTGATTTCTTGATGAAAACAAATAAATAAACAGCAGGTAGCTATGAACCCGTCCAGTAATTCAGATCAGAGCTGGAATGTTCCCACTGAACAGACAGCAGACAGTGATGCACTTTTAGAATGCCTTGCCCTTCTGACCCGTCATTATGGTCACCCCTATTCTAGAGAATCCCTGAAAGCAGGCTTGCCATTGGAAAATGGTAAGTTTACAACGGACGTGTTCATTCGCTCTGCAGAACGGGCTGGACTGGCGTGTAAGCTTAATAAAAAAGCGCTTACGGAAATATCCTCCCTGGTGACCCCTGCTGTTTTACTGCTGAATAAAAAACAAGCCTGTGTTCTTCTTGATGTTGATGAAAAAAAGGGAATTGCCAAAATTCTGATGCCTGAAGCGGGTGAAGGTATCAAAAGAATAAAGCTCAGTGTATTGAGTGAATCATACACTGGCTATGTTATTTACATTCGTGAAAAACACAGGTACGACAAAAGGGCACCAGAAAAGCTGAATATTAAAAAAAGGCACTGGTTTTGGGGTACCATTTTCGGATCCTGGAGAATCTATCGTGATGTGTTGCTGGCCTCTCTTTTAATTAATATTTTTGTTATTGCCAGCCCGCTGTTCATTATGAACGTTTATGATCGGGTCGTGCCTAATCAGGCGTTCGACACGTTGTTTGTTCTTGCTATAGGTGCATTTATTGTCTTCACCTTTGATTTTGTTTTAAAGATGGTGAGGAGCTACTTTATTGATCTTGCGGGTAAAAAGTCTGACATCCTGCTCTCTTCCACGATTATGGAAAAAGTGCTCGGTTTGAGTATGAAGGCGCGTCCCACATCAGTGGGGTCTTTTGCCAAGAGTCTTCAGGACTTCGAGAGTATCCGAGATTTCATCACATCGACGACGGTAACGGCACTGGTTGATTTGCCGTTTACTCTGGTCATTATTGGCGTGATCTTCATGCTGGGTGGCCCGCTGGCTGTCGTACCGTTCGGAGCCATGGTGTTGATTGCTCTTTATAGCTTCTTTATCCACGGTGCTCTAAAACGCTCTGTAGAGAAAACTCTGCGAAGTGGCCAACAGAAAAATGCCACACTTATTGAGAGCCTTACCGGTATGGAAGCCATCAAGGTGGCTCATGCCGAAAGTGATGTTCAGTATCGCTGGGAAAAGGCGGTCAGCCATATTGCAACCTTCAGTATCAAAACCAAACTACTGAGCCAATCTGCTACTTCATTCGCTGCCTATGTTCAGCAAATGTGTAACATTGTTTTGGTCATCATGGGTGTTTATTTCATCTCAGAAGGTGATCTCAGTATGGGTGGTCTGATTGCTTCGGTGATGCTTACCGGCCGTTGCCTTGGGCCAATGGCACAGTTTGCCGGCTTGGCTACTCGATATAATCAGGCCAAATCTGCCCTTGAAGCCCTGACCAATATCATGGATATGCCTGCTGAACGAAACGAAGACCGGGATTATGTGAACCGTCCGGAGCTGAAAGGCAGCATTCAATTTGATGGTGTGAACTTCTCCTACCCAGATCAGGAAATTCAAGCGCTTCGGAATATCAATCTACAGATAAAAGCCGGTGAAAAGGTGGCAATTATCGGCAGGATTGGCTCTGGTAAAACCACAATGGAGAAACTGATTCTCGGACTTTATGAGCCTGATGAAGGTGCCGTTCGAATGGACGGTATAGACCTGAGACAGATAAACCCAACGGATCTTCGCACCAGTATAGGGTGTGTCACCCAGGATATAACCCTGTTCTATGGTTCCATTAAAGACAACATTACTCTGGGTGCAAACCATGTTGAGGATGAACAGCTGCTGAACGCTGCTGAGATTTCCGGCGTTGCTGAGTTTGCCAACAAGCACCCTAATGGAATGGATATGGTGGTTGGAGAACGTGGGCAGAATCTCTCTGGTGGTCAGCGTCAGAGTATTGCAATGGCCCGTGCGTTATTAATGGATCCACCCATTCTGGTGATGGACGAGCCTTCAAGCTCCATGGATAACACCACAGAATTACGATTAAAGGAGCAGCTGAAAAATCGTTGTCAGGACAAAACATTGATTCTGGTCACACATAAAGCGTCCATGCTGGAGCTGGTGGATCGACTGATCGTTGTTGATAACGGCCATATTGTGGCTGATGGTCCGAAGGATCAGGTTCACGCTGCCCTGAAGCAGGGTAAATTGAAAATAGACTAGGGTAGGCAGGATCATGGACGGAAATGGAATGCAGCCAGATGAAGAGAGGGAGCCTGTGAGTAATCCATCAGAGCCACAACGCCCTCAAACGAAAATGCCGTTTAGAGACTATCGCTTTGACAAAGAAACGTGGTTAAGCGTGTGGCAACAGCTGGTAGATTTTGTGAAAAACAAGCTTCCCAGTGATATGAAAAAGCTGGTGAGTTTTTTGAAGAGTAAGCTCTCCAGCACTCAGAAGAAAATAGATAATTTCATTGAAAAAAAGCTGTTTGGTGAAGAAGAGCAAGTCGATTCAAATACGGCAACTACCACCAATGGAGATCAGACAATGGAGCCGGCGATGTCCATGGAGGGTTTGGAGAAAGTGGTCCGTCCAGAAGATATGGAGTATATCTCTGATAAAAGTGCAGCCATGCTGATGAGAACACCAACAGGTGGCAGGCTGCTGATTTATGTTGTCTTTTTTGCATTAATCAGTCTTATCATTTGGGCTAGTGTCGTAAGGCTGGATGAAATTACCCGGGGGATGGGGCTGGTTATTCCTTCTTCTCGACTTCAGGTGGTTCAGAACCTTGAAGGCGGTATTCTTGAGAAAGTCATGGTTAAGGAAGGGGCGACGGTTAAAGCGGGTCAGGAGCTGATGCTGCTGGACGACACACGTTTCGCATCGACCTTTAAAGAAGGTTCCATTGAATACTATGGTGAGCTGGCCAAGGCGGCAAGACTCCGTGCTGAGTTTACTGGCGGAGAGTTGAGCTTTCCTGGCACTCTTCAGAAGCACCCCAATTACATTTATCGTGAAACGGATATTTATCGCCAGCGTGCCAAGAAGCTTCGCTCGGAACTCAGAGTTGCCCAGGAACAGGCTTCGCAGGCTCAGATGGAGCTTGACTCGGCCAGAGATCAGCTAACATTTCTGAAATCCAGTTTTGAACTAGGTGAGGATGAACTTCAGCTGACGGTGCCTCTGGTTGATCAGGGAATTGTGTCCAGAGTAGAACTGATACAGTTGCGGCAGCGAGTAAACGATCTGGAATCACAAAAGCGCATGACGGAAAGCAGCATTCCAAGATTGCAGGCCGGCTATAACGAAGCCATTGCCAGACGGGATGAAGTGGTGGAATTGTTCCAGGCAGATGTGGCGCAGGAGCTGAAAGATGTTGAGGTTCGTCTGGATCAGTTAAAAGAGTCCAATATGGCACTGGAAGATCAGGTAGATCGTACAGTTATCCGTGCCCCGATGGACGGCATTGTGAAAAAGATACACGTCACCACTATCGGTGGTGTTGTTCAGCCCGGTATGAATCTACTGGAAATCGTACCCATCGAAGACAATCTTTTGATTGAAGCGAAAATTCAGCCTCAGGATATTGGGTTTCTTCGTGAAGGGATGAAAGCAGTCGTCAAACTGACCGCTTATGACTTTGCCATCTACGGTGGGCTGGAAGGGTATGTAGAGAACATCAGTGCGGACACCATCATGGACGAGAAGGGTGAAAGTTTTTATATGGTTCGCATCCGTACCGACGAAAGCCATGTAGGCACTGCTGAGAGGCCTCTCGTAATTATCCCGGGAATGATGACCAATGTGGACATCATTACCGGTGATAAGACCCTGATGGCTTATCTGCTTAAGCCGCTGTTAAGAGCCAAGCAGAATGCGCTGACTGAAAGGTAAATGGCGAAATACAGTGAGCCTGTTCAGGCTCACTGTTCAATCACCGTCTCATCATCAATCTTCGTTTTCTTCAGATCCCATTCACTAAAATCAGAATCTCTGATGGTTGCGCCAATAAAGGCACTGTCTCGGAAAACAGCAGTGGTCAGATCCGTGTGTTCAATGCACAGATGATCCATACGACAAGAGCTGAATGAAGGGGCTTTCTCAAGGCAGAAACAATCTGTAAAGTGACTTTCATTGAAGTGGACTTGATGGAATGAAGTGTCATCCAGCTGGGCATCACGGATGATAATTCGCTTCCAGATGCACTGCTTGAACTCGGTGCCCGTCAGGTTAACGGATTGCAGGTCGCAGTCTGTGAACACGGAGTCAGACACTCTGGTATGAACAAAGGATGGGCCGTCTTCGAAGCTCTCGCACCCTTTGAATTGAACCCCGCTGATATCTGCATCATTAAAAAAAGTTTTTGTTAATGTGCAGTGACGAAACTCTACATCACGAATTTCGGCTTTGGAGAAGTCCGTATTATCAAAGAAGCCATGAATAATATGGCTATTGAATAAACAGATCTTCTGGCAGGAGGTCTGGTGAAACGTCTGAGCGGCCATATCACAATTCTCGATGACCGCTGAATCCAGAATAGCCTGATCAAAACTGGCGGCAGATAGGTCGGTATCGATGATACGGGCGTTGGTCAGATTCGCTTTGCGCAGATCGGCACCATTCAAATTACAGCCATCCAGAATACAGTCGCGAAGGTCTGCTTTACGGAAGTCAGCACCGCGCAGGTCACAGTTCTTGAAGCGGGTGCCGCGTAATTTGGTGGCATTGAACTTACACCGTCTCATCAGGCTGCCTTGAAAGCGAACCCGTTCCATGTCCAGCCGTACCATCGAGATATCGCTAAAATCAACGCCCTCAGGCACTTTGGCACCTGGGTGCATATGGCCAAGCAGCGTTTTTCGACGTGCGGCTTTCTCTTTTTCAAACTCAAGTTGAGACACCAACCCAGACTGAGTTTTCACTTGATAGTTTGAAACGCCTTTTTTGACGTTTCCTTTACTGGGATTGATCCCGGGGGTTCTAACGCCATCAGTGTCCAGGACACTATTTGTTGAGGTATCGCGACCAGATTCTATTGAATGGGTGCTTGAGGAAGGTTTTTTATTCTGTGACACAAGAAGAGTTCTCCGGACATACTCATTTCAGTCTGAGTCGCCCAGAGATCGTAAAGGTTTAGCGTTTTTTCTTATGGGCCAGTAGTCGCAGAGCGTTTGCAGTGACCAGCGCTGTTGCTCCGGTATCGGCTAATACAGCCACCCAAAGGCCAGTCATACCCAGCAACGTAGTTACCAGAAAGAATGCTTTGCTGCCCACCGCCAGAAAAATATTCTGTCGTATAATCGACATGGCGGATTTGGACAGATCAATTAATTCTGGCAACTCTTCAATGCGGTTATGAGTTAATGCGCAGTCGGCGGTTTCCAGGGCGATATCGGCGCCGGAACCCATGGCGATGCCAATGTCTGCAGCTTTTAGTGCGGGCGCATCGTTGATGCCATCACCAATCATGATGACTTTTCCGAAGGCGCGCAGTTTCTCTATTTCGGAAGACTTATCGCCGGGCAGAAGTTCTGCCCGGTATTCCATACCCAGCTGTCCGGCGATGGCTGCAGCTGCACGACGGTTGTCGCCTGTTAACATAACACTGCTAATGCCCATGGATTTTAAAGCGATGATCGCTGCCTTGGCATCTGTTCTTGGGGTATCACTGAGGGCAATAAACCCAATAAGTTCATCCTCGACAGTAACGACAGCTATCGTATTGCCCTGATCTTCCAGAAGCTCCAGTTTTTTGCGAGCACTATCAATTTGATCAATCGCATGCTGGAGATGTCGAGGTGAACCAATACTGACCGACTGGCCATCCACTAACCCCTGAACGCCTAATCCCGCTTTAGCTTCTACATGCTCTGCAGCAGGAATGGCTAACTGGTGTGACTGGGCGTAGGCAACAATCGCTTTAGCCAATGGATGAGTTGAACCTGACTCAACAGCAGCAGCCAATTGAAGCACCGTATCCTGTTCTATAGAAAATGCTTCAACATGAGCGACTTCGGGCTTCCCCTCAGTCAGGGTTCCGGTTTTATCGAAGGCAACCGTAGTGACCGATCCCATGAGTTCCAGAGCCGCTCCACCTTTCACCAAAGCACCATTTCTGGAAGCCCGGGCTAAAGCAGAGGTGACGGCCGCAGGTGTGGAAATAACCAGCGCACATGGGCAAGCAATCAATAACAGAGTTAATGCTTTATAAATCCACTCTTCCCAAGATTGCCCAAGTGCAAGTGGGGGAACAATGGCCACGAACCCTGCCAAAACCATCATCAATGGGGTGTACCAGTGGCTAAATGCATCGATAAAGCGTTCGACAGGTGCCTTACGTTCTTCAGCTTCCTCAATGAGCCGAATAATACGATCAACCGCGCTTTCTCCGGGCTTGGAGATAACTTTTATTCTGGCAACCCGGTCAACGGATAAAGAACCGGCCATGACACTATTACCTTCGTCGTGCTCTACCGGGACGGATTCTCCGGTCAGTGCGCTTTCATCAAAGCTGACACCCGCCGTTAACAACTCGCCATCAACTGGAAGACGACTGCCGGGTAATACGTCGATGATATCTCCGGGGTTGAGGGTATGTGCGGCGACCTCTTTTTTATTACCGTCACTATCGATCAATAAGGCGGTGTCAGGTGTCAGAGCCATCAACTTCTGTACGCCTTGGCGCGCCCGTCCGGCGGCAAAGGCTTCCATGTGTTCACCAATGAGAAACAATAGCAGCACCATGGCGGCTTCAATGGTTTCTCCCAGAAACATTGCGCCAATAGCGGCAATGCTCATCAATGTTTCGATAGAAAAGGGCGTGCCACTTTTGCCAAGCTTGAAAGCCTTGCTGGCAATAGGAAAAAGTCCCCAGAGGGTGGCAAGGTAGAAAAGCACGTTACTGCCGATTGGACTGATTACTTGTGCTAGCGCAGCAATCAGCATAACCGCAGCCAAAGCCAGAATTCGCCAGTATTTTTTCAGAAATCCTTCGGAAGCAGCCTCAGATTTGCGGTTGTTATGAATAGAAAAACCAAGACTTTCGACCACATTGACAACGGCACTGTCGTTACCGGATTTATCCTCAGCCACTACCAGCAATCGTTCCGTAGCAAAGGTCACCCGAGCCTGATGTATTCCATCAAGCGCGTTTACGGCATTTTCAATTTTGGCAGCACAGCTTGGGCAATCCATGCCCGTGATGGACCAGCTGAACTGAATTGTATCGGCTGCCTCCAATTCGGAGGTTTGAAGGGTTTCAGTATTGGAGCTGCAGCATGAAGAAGCCGCACTCTGGCCTGATTCACTTTGAGGGGCTGGACCTGATTTAGCCGAACAGGAAGACATGGCTAATACTCATAAATAATATTTAATATAAATATATATTTATTTATATGTATGAAGTGGTCAAGCCAGATCTTTCCAGCTGACCATATAAATGGTTGATGAATAACTATAGGGTAGGATTGCGGGGTATGTAGCCGCTGATGAGGAGATAGTTTGGGCGTGAAACGGAGCAAGTGCTCCTGTTATGAGTTGGGATCAGCTAACTGATCTCCAGTCCCTTCTTTCACATGGTTGGCCAGATCCAGAATCACATGGCGGATATGATGGTCGTCCAACTCATACAGAACTTGTTTGCCCTTCCGCTTGGACTTAAGAATGCGGGCTTCCCGTAAGCTGCGAAGGTGGTGACTGGTTAATGGTTGCGACATTCCGGAGATTTCCGACAGACAGCATACAGGTTGCGGCTCTTCTAGGCAGGCAATTACCAGTTGTAACCTCTTTGTGTCTCCCAGCAGTTGAAAGATTTTGGCGAGTCGCTCCATGTCTTCGGGAGACAGCTCTGGGAGAAGTGAGCAGCAAGTCTGATGCAAATCGATCATTAGTTAGTCGTTTCCGGACGATATTCTTTGATAATGGTATTTCCCTAAACTGTTGTAGTCCATTTTCTTGTGATTGACTATTTCTCTTTTCGCTACTTAGCACCAGTGGCACAATGGTTTTACAAGTGTCACGCCAATAAAAAAGCCGTTCATTCAGTCTCTCTGAATTGATAACAGGCACAAAAAGGATGTACTTCGTGAAAACAAAAGCACTACGTGCTGACCTGCTGTTGTTGCTGGTCTCGGCCATCTGGGGATTTGCTTTTGTTGCCCAGATTAAAGGAATGGATCACCTCGGACCTTTTTCGTTTAATGCGGTTCGCTTTGCTTTTGGGGTTATCTCCTTGCTGCCGGTCTACTTTCTCCTGGAGAACGTGGCGCAAAAAAAAAGCAAAGTGAAAAAATACGACAATGACTTATTATTTAAATGGGGGCCGTTAACCGGCGTCGTGCTTTTTCTGGCATCTTCATTTCAACAGGTTGGTTTGCTCTATACGACAGCAGGCAACTCAGGATTTATCACCGGGTTCTATATTATTCTGGTGCCGATTCTTGGGATTGGGCTTGGACACACAACTCGCCCGGCTACCTGGATAGGTGGTGCTTTTGCTCTGGCAGGTTTGTATTTCTTGACGGTAAAAGATGATCTTAGCCTGAACAAAGGCGACCTTCTCACGATGGGTTCTGCCTTAATGTACGCTATTCAGATTCTGCTGATTGGATGGCTTGCCAGAAACGTACACCCTTTACGATTATCACTGGTGCAGTTCTCTATGGTGGCACTTTGTAGCTTGCTGGTGGCACTGGCAACGGAGGTCATTACTCTGGATGCCATAGCCCAAAGCATGGGGCCTCTGCTGTTTACCGGGGTGCTGTCTACCGGTGTTGCTTTTACCTTGCAGACGATTGCCCAGAAAGATGCCGCCTCTTCCCATGCAGCCATCATTATGAGCCTTGAGGCAGTGTTTGCTGTTATTGGTGGTTGGTTGCTGCTCAACGAACAGCTGGGCACAGCGGGCATTTTAGGCTGTACTCTGATGATGGTCGGCATGCTGTTGTCTCAGTTACGAAGAAAGAATGCTGGGCAGTTAGGCTGAGCCATTCTGAAACGCGGTTTGACCTGAAATGGTTAAGCGGCTTTTGAGTATTGATTTGGGAGAGATGTGCGGGAAAGAAAGAAGAGACAAGCAGATGGGTTTGCAAGCTGTGAGGATAATGGCTTTTTTATCTTCCATGCATACCGGTCAGTTTGATGTTATCCGAAATCCTTTCGGACTTTATCTTTATCACACTTTCCGGTTCCCTGTTGGTGCTGCTCCTCAAAAAAGCACCTTGTAAACCCATCTGCTTGTTACAGTCGGCTCTTTATTATTTTTATTAAATAAGCCGAACTTTTTTGCCCTGTTATTATTGTTATTGTGGGCTGTTGTTCTTATATCTTTACTAATACAACCTGCGTGCCAACTTTCTGTAAATTTCTACAACCCCTGTCGTGCGTAGTTTCCGAAGCAGTGCTATTTTATAGCTTAAAAATGTCACGGACATTTCAGCTGACACTTGTTACCGGTTTACCCGTAATGCGTGGCACTGCTACCGACAAGGTAACAACTGCCACATCGCACTGTTCACTTTTTAGCTAACAGACTGTTATTACGGATACTTTTGCCGAATTAATACGGTGGAATTGTTTGATCATTTCGGTTATTCCGTTTGTTCTGCCTGTCCAATAGGGATTATTCTTGGCGCGCCCTGCTGAGACTGGTAGCCGGGATTAAACTCTTCTGTTGAATAACAGGAAAACACGTAGGAAAACGATGAACGAACAAGACCAATGCCTCCACACCGGCCTCACCGGCCGTTCGTTACTGGAAAACTCCCTGCTAAACAAGGGAACTGCATTTTCCATGGAGGAGCGTAGCGAATTGGACCTTCACGGTCTGCTACCACCACGGATTGAGTCCATGGAAGAGCAGTGTCGTCGGGCGTACAAATCGTTTTCCATTAAGCCCACGCCGATCCTTAAGCACATCTATCTGCGTTCTCTGCAAGATACTAACGAAACACTCTTCTATGCTCTTGTGCAAAGTCACCTTGAAGAGATGCTTCCTATCATTTATACGCCGGTTGTCGGACAAGCCTGCCAGCGCTTCAGTGATCTCTATCGTCGGCCTCGGGGCATTTATATTGCCTATCACCAGCGTGAGCATATTTCTGCCATGCTAGCGAACTTCAAACGTAACATTGAAGTCATCGTGGTGACCGATGGCGAACGTATTCTTGGTCTGGGTGACCAGGGCATTGGCGGTATGGGAATCTGTATTGGCAAGCTTTCCCTTTACAGTGCTGTGGGTGGTATCGCTCCAAACAAAACACTGCCTATCATGCTCGATTGCGGTACCAACAATCAGCAGCTGTTGAACGATCCCAACTATCTGGGCTGGCGTCATGAACGAATTTCTGACGATGAGTACTACGCGTTTGTAGAAGACTTTATTCGTGGCGTTAAACGTCGCTGGCCAAATGTTCTGCTGCAGTTTGAAGATTTCGCTATCAACCACGCGACACCACTACTTGAAAAATACCGCGACGAGCTTTGCTCATTTAACGACGACATTCAGGGTACCGCGGGTGTTACCGGCGCTTCTTTGCTGGCAGCAGCAACGGCAGCCGGCAAATCCATCGAAAACATGAAGATCGCCTTTCTGGGTGCAGGCTCTGCCGGTTGCGGTATTGCCGAACAGCTCGTGCGTTTGATGGTTGGCAGAGGCTTGAGTGATGAACAGGCTCGCCAGCAAATCTTTATGGTGGATCGTGACGGTGTTCTGAACGATGAGATGGAAGGGTTGCGTCCGTTCCAGCAGCGATTGGTACAAAGAACAGAAACTCTGAAACAGTGGGGATGTTCTGAGAATCCAGGGCTGCTGGACGTTGTTACCCATGGCAAGCCAGACGCCATTGTGGGTGTTTCGGGTCAGCCAGGATTGTTCACCCGTGAAGTCATTGAAACCATGGCTGAAAATCACGAGCGTCCAATTGTGTTTCCTCTTTCGAACCCCATCAGTCAGGTAGAAGCGACGCCAGAAGACATTATCGAGTGGAGTGATGGCCGCGCGTTAATCGCTACGGGCAGCCCGTTTGATCCGGTTGAGTACAAAGGCAACCGTTACCCTGTGGCGCAATGTAACAACATCTATATTTTCCCGGGTCTCGGGTTGGGTGTGCTGGCTGCGGGTGCAGAGCGCATTTCCGATGGTATGTTGGATGCGGCGGTAGAAACGCTGGCGATGTCTTCACCGGCAGTCATCAACCCTGAAGCACCGCTTCTGCCAGAGCTGAACCGTATTCATCAGGTGACCTGTGAAATTGCGATTGCTGTGGCCAAGAAGGCTCAGGAAGAAGGACTGGCGCCGAAGTGTGAACAAACCATGCTGGAAGCGAGAGTAAGAGGACAACGTTGGAGTCCGGAGTATCGTCGGGTCTTGTTGTCAGATTCTTGATCAGTTGAATTGCAGCAGTGCAGCCTTAGAGAAGGGTTAAGCAGATAAGTTTACAAACTACCAGGCATCGTTATTGTTGTTATTGACTGACAGTTGTCTGGTATGCGTCTGTTGCCTTTCTTTTGATGCAGTCTCTAAAGAGGCTGCGGCAATCTTTTTACATTCCAGAGGTCATGCCAGTTGATGACCTTGATATCCCGCAAACTTATCTGCTTGAAGGGCCGACCTTTCTATTATTGTTATTGGAGGTCAGTGATCGCCATATTATTTTTATTGTGTGGCGTCATATTTTTGACAGTAGATATACAATCGGTGTGCCAATAATTATAAATAATATCTATCCCATTGATTAATAAGCATTTATTTTGTTTTTCTTGTTTGGTTTAAGCCATTGGCAAGGCAGTTATTTGTTACCAGATAAATATCGTGTGTTGGTGTGCGTAACGTGGGTAACAGATATTCTCACTGGCAAATACAACTTGGGAACTGGTTAAAATAAGACAGTAGACGTGTGAAATAAGTGCCTGAAAGAAGCGTTATCGATTATATGAAGAAATTGCAGAATGATCAGGAAGACCAAGAGAAAAGAAACAAGCAGACAGGTTTACAGATGATCAGAAGCACTTTATCTCTTCCCTGTAACGAATAGCTCTTGCTGCTTCAGTAACCTGTTGCCAGATTCAGTCAGTCTTCTTAGCTACCCTTTCCTGTTTGTCGGCTACTTGAGTAACCTGCAAACCTGTCTACTTGAGCTACCCGGCCTGTTGTTATTATTTTTCTAGGCTGGGCATCGCCATGATTATTATTGTTATAGTTTGGCGATTTTGTTTTTCAATTTGTTCATATCAATTGCTGTGCCAGTTTTTGTGAGATTCTCTACAGCCCTTGGTAAATAGGGGGTAAATGATTTCTGTGAGTTCTTGTATATGACAATTGTGCGATATTTCTGTTACTACGTTTCCCTTTCAGGTGTAACCTGATCACTGTGAGTAACACACATGGACTAAACCTTTTGTTTGGGTAGACATAAATAAAAGCACTTTAAAACTGTCTATCAAGTCCTCATCTACATACCAAGCCCAGAGATGCTCAACAGACCTCTGACGATTCTGCAAAAACCAGGACAGCAACATGACAACATCAAACCATTTCGATTATCTGGTCATTGGTGGCGGAAGTGGTGGTATCGCATCAGCCAATCGCGCTGCCATGTATGGCAAGAAGGTTGCGTTGGTTGAGGCAAAACATCTGGGTGGAACCTGTGTCAACGTAGGGTGCGTACCCAAAAAAGCCATGTGGTTTGCCGGGCAAATAGCAGACGCTTGTCGTTATGGTCCTGACTACGGTTTTGATATCGACGTTGATGCACAGTTAAAGTCGTTTAGTTGGAAAAAACTGGTAGAAAGCCGTGAGGCATACATTAGTCGCATCCACGGATCCTACGAGCGAGTTCTTGGTAATAATAAAATTACGGTTCTCAATGGCTTTGGGAAATTTGTCGATGCCAACACCGTGGAAGTGAATGGCGAACACTACACGGCAGATCACATCACCATCGCTACCGGTGGTGAGCCTATGATTCCTGAAATACCGGGCGCAGAATACGGTATTGATTCAGATGGCTTTTTTGAACTGTCAGAGCGCCCAAAAAGAGTGGCGGTACTTGGTGCTGGTTATATCGCCGTTGAGCTTGCTGGCGTGCTTCACGCTCTGGGCAGTGAAACACACTTGCTGATCCGCAAGCATAAGCCGTTGCGGAGCTTTGATGATATGTTGTCCGACACGCTCGTTGAAGTAATGGAGGCCGAAGGCCCAGAACTTCATACTCACTCTGTCCCTAAAGAAATCGCCAAAGAATCAAATGATAGCCTGACGGTTCACTTGGAAAATGGCAACACGTTGAATGTGGATACCGTTATCTGGGCGGTGGGAAGAAAACCGAAAACAGGTAACATCAACTTGAATGCCGCCGGAGTTGAAACAGATCAACGGGGTTATATCCCGGTAGATAAATTCCAGAACACAAACGTCGATGGCGTTTATGCCGTCGGTGACAACATCGGAAAAATCGAGTTAACGCCTGTGGCAGTTGCTGCCGGCCGTCGTTTATCTGAACGCCTCTTCAACAATAAACCGGAAGAGCACTTAAACTACGACAATGTGGCCACCGTTGTGTTCAGCCACCCGCCCATCGGTACGGTTGGCCTGACAGAGAACGAAGCCCGTGAGCAATATGGTGACCACGGTGTAAAAGTGTACACCAGCCAGTTCACCGCCATGTACAGCGCGCTCACCAGTCATCGACAGCCGTCCAAAATGAAACTGGTTACTGTGGGTGAAAATGAAAAAATCGTTGGCATTCACGCCATCGGTCATGGCTCCGATGAAATACTTCAGGGCTTTGCCGTTGCGCTGAAAATGGGTGCTACCAAAGCAGACTTTGATAACACCGTGGCGATTCATCCTACTTCTGCAGAAGAGTTTGTGACGATGAGGTAGGTGTAAGTTGAGCCTCATATTGAGGCTCATATCTAAATCAGGTTACATAATAAAAAGTGTTGTAAATCTAATCTTTACTTTACGGCAATAAGGTAAATCAAAATTGGCTCTTGTATTCATGGGAGCCTCTCGGCGTAGGTTATGCTCAGTAAGATTAAGCTATCGCATGTCAACTTATTTGTAGTAATTCAGACTGGGTCTGAGTTATTTATTTCTGATTTTATGATAATTCAGGGATGATGATAATTAAACTGCGATTCTGTATATGCGACAGAATCGCCATATGTCAATGTAAGCGCCCTGAGGCAACGGCCTATCCCAATTTACATAATTCCAAAAGTTTTATAAGCATCTACTGTAGACATGCCTTCTTTTAATGCCTCCAATACCCTTTTTTCTCCTCGAGCTTTTTCAAAAGCACCAACAAAAACTTCATCCTCGATAGCTCGAGGGATGATTACTGTGCCGTCTATATCTGAGAAAACAATATCGCCTGGACTTACGGTCACATTTCCAAATCGAATAGGTACACCGTAATCAATAACCTTCCCACGTACACGCTGATCCTGAGCATATGATCCCAAAGATGCAACTGGAAACTTTAATGCGTTGATTTCGCGACTGTCACGGCAGTATCCATTAACTACTGCTCCTGCTGCACCTAGATGCTGTGCTCTTGTGCTCATTAACCCACCCCATAATGCATAGTCATGAGAAGAACCTGAGCATATATAAACATCATTTTTTTTAAGTGAATCAAGAGCCTCAAACATTAAGCCAAAATCTTTAGCAGTGACATCAGCCTGTGCTGGATATGAGCTAGGTAATCCAAGCACATCTGCTTCTAGAACGGGCATTGCTCTGCCAATGATTACGTAGTCTTCTCCTTGGACTTTTATATCCGGCGGCAGAAATTGATTTATGTAACCTAGACCATCCAGGATATCGCCGGGGAGGGCTGTGAAAAGTTCTTCTCTGATAAAATGGAAAAGTTCATCATCGTTTTTCCAAAACTTATTCATAATGTTCTCATCTTGATGACAATACCCCTCTGATTTGTTTCAGAGGGGTGTGTAAATTAAAGCAATGTCTGTTGGATTAGGCTTTGGCTGCATGGATCGCCATTTGGTGGCGTTGCTCTTTAATAATTGCCAGCGCTTGTTCTTCAGTGATTTTTTTGGCAGGGGTAGCCAGACTCACCAATATTCCTGCTGAAATAGCGAATAGCATGGATGGGAATACCGCATAACCGAAGGTTTCTTGCATAGCTGGAACAGCTTGGAAGCATAAAGAGCCAATGGCTCCTCCGAAGATTGCCGCCATACCGCCTTGCCAGGTCGCACGAGTCCAAAGGCGCCCCATTACGCCTGCAATAGCTTGGCCAGTGATAAGTAAGCCAACCATTGAGGTGATATAACTAATAATATCTTCTGCAGCGAGAGTTCCGACTAGCGCCATGAAAATAGAAGCAGCAACAGCATATTTGGAATAAGTTACTACCTTTTCTTGATCGGGTAAGCGGCCTGTGATCATCTGATGAATATCATTTACCAAAATGCTCATGGCAGCACTGGCATCACCTGAAGCTGAGGACATGGTAGCACTAAGGCCGGAGATAAGCGCAACTGCACCCAGCCATAAAGGTAAAACCGTCATAGCTAAGTATGGAAATGCGTAGTTCACCTGCTCTAAATTAGGATTATGCGCATAAGCAGTCATCCCCAGAATAGGAGGAATAAAGCAAAATGAAAGGCTAATGAAACCAGTGATATAAAACCCTTTTTTCAAGCTCTGTTCATCAACAGATGAATAGATTCTTTGTCTGAAGGAGGGTACTGCCAGAATAGCCATGATTTCTGCAAAAATTATAGAAATTGCATATATAGGATTTAGCTTATCAAGCCCAAGAAAGCTGTATGCGCCTTCTGGGGCTGAAGCTCTTAAGCCTTCAAAACCGCCTACAGTATTTAAGGAAGCTACCGCCAGAATAATAAAGCCAATAAATAGAATCACTGCTTGTGCAGAGGCAATCCATGTTACGCCGCTATAACCATCTTTCAGTACAAACAGGCCCACAATAATACCCACAATAATACGAGCGGTTGTAACATCAAGTTCAGTAAGCCAGGCAAGGTACATACCGCCACCAACAATGTGCGCACCAAGCCAGCCAACGGAAGCCAGGTACATTCCGATCGTTACAGTGTGGCGAATCCATTTGTTGGCTTCATAGTAAACGCCAATCTCTTCGGACATAGTGTTTACTTCCCAGGTTCTTGTATGGGCAAAGAGCTTACCGCAAATAGAAATACCTATTGCCATTCCCAAACCATACAAAGTGGCTGCCCAGCCACTGGTATAGGCAAAACCAGTTGCACCCATGCTCGACCCCGTGCCAACTTGAGTTGCTACGGCTGAACCTATAATGAGAAACAAAGGGACGCTGCGGCCTGCTAAGATGAAGTCATCGCCGCTGCTTTTTGATTGCTTGCCTGCCATCAAGTGGCTGATGACAAACATGAGTATTGTGTAACCTGCAAAGCAGAGTAATAGTACAGTTTTATTATCCATGGCTCTCCACCGGGCAATCTAAATTAATTTCTAATATGAAATCGATTTTTAATCCGTGCGAAGAATGCAGTATTTACGAAGGTGGATTGTTGATTTATGTCAAAACATAACATTTTGCAAAAGATTGAGTGTTGAAAATGTGCGGGTCTTTTTACAGTTTTGGTTGGAGTTAATAGAGGAAAGGATGGAAAGTGTAGGATAACCAAGAGTTATCCTACACATGCTTTTTAGTCGAACTATAGAGCTTCTGTAATTTTTGTAGCGGTGTCTTTTAATGACTGTTTAACTTCCGCAATATTTGTAGAAAATCGCTGTTTAGAGCTTTCATAAAATTCTAGATACGGCGCAGTCAATATAGCAGATAACCTCGCATTATGGCTAAGTTACCGTTAATGGTTGGAAGCACCAATGTTCAGCAATTTTGCTAACCAATCGGCCAGCAGTTAACTTATTTGCCGCTGTAAGTTCCCGTCTCCAGGCCAGATAATGGGGTAGGTAACGAGTAGCAACCCCTTGGAATATGCCGCCAATCCAGCGTTTTAGATGTCTGTGATAAGAGTTTACAGTCTGGATGTGATAGATACCTTCAACAACATGTTGACCTKCAGATGTCACCAGCTCCTTAAAGTCAAATCCAAGCTTGTCTGCAAGTTTTTCATGTGCAAGGTGGGCATCCGCACAAACCGTGGCCTGTATCGATATACGGCCATTTAAATGCCTGCATAATTCATTAGCMCTTTCGTTTTYCAGAACACCGTCGACRGTATTTCGATTGCGGTCCCGAGCCACCATCACCGGTACTTTTCGGGCTTTGTGGGGATCATTACCACGCTTTCTAGCTGGTCTTGGTAGGCCTTCTCTCTGCCCTTTGAAGGATTCACGGAAGAATGTTTCATCGAGCTCCGTAATGCCACAAAGCTCTTCTGCCTGGTCATTATTGATCACCTCAAGAAAGCGATGACGCCAGCGGAACGCGGTCTTCAAGTCAATGYCATTCTCAGCAGCAGCGGGTCGCAAGACCATAGAGTAAGTCATGCCTGTAAGGTACTTGCTCCATTTTTCAGKGTGCCTGAGCCTTGCCAAAGGTGTTCCGCTAAAAGCATTAAATGTGGAGTCACAAGTCTTGCAGTGGTAGCGCTGTCGGCCATTCCGTATACCCCAGCGACCAACGCTATGGCTTTTGCATCTGGGACACTTGGGGTTTTCTGCAAACTTGGACAGTATGCTTTTTTCTACGTCATGTGTTGTATTATTATTGGATAAAGATTTACTGCAAAGTGTTTCTGAATCAGTGGTTTCTACTGCCTCAGTAATTTCTATTTGGGCACTAACGAGCGAGGTGTTAAGAATGTCTCGCTGCTCACTGGTTAATGATGAAATGGAATCAATAAAATTCTGGAAGAGTTCAGATTGCATATCACTCCCCTACAACGCTGATTTTATAGGAGTTTAGCTGATTCAACCATTAACGGTAACTTAGCCTCGCATTATCATCATACACAGGAACAGATATATTAGTTACTGCTACAAGATCTTTGCTTGGCTCAGCAACAATCCCTGATCGGCGTGTTCTTTCAAGAGCATTCTGATTTTGTATGAAAAAATCTTCAGATATTCCGGCCTCTTCACAAATAATGCTGCGCATTTGCTCATCACTAAAGGCTAACAGGGCGAGACCTGAGCCTGTTGTTGTAATATCCACCGACGCACCTATTTTTATAGTTACGCCGATCATGGTTGGTGGGTCAATTTGATGGATTACTACCAGCAGCCCGCTTCTATAAATGCACAGATGACAAGGTTGGCCTGTGGAGTGTGAAAATGCATCCATCTCGGATCTAGCCGTTGAAAGCAGTCTGGTTACTACTGACTCACAGACAAGTAGTTCATTTATTTTTAAGCCTAAGTAATACCGATTATTAACAACATCAATATACCCACGAGCCTTTAGTGTTGAAAGCATGCGGAATATCTGGCCAACACTACGGCTTAACCCCTCGGCGATTTCCGCTTGAGTATGACCTATTCTGTTTTTTGCAAGAAACTCTAAGATGTCCAAACCTTTCTCAAGTGCTTCAGACCGATATTTTTCAGTTGTCACAAGGTTTTCCTAATTGATATATCTTCATCGGCAGCCGCGACTGCTGGGAACTATTACAGGCTAACAAAGAGCACCACCAAAATTATGGGGTGGAGAATACCAACCAATCAGATAAAAATAGAAGCGTTATCATTGATCTGTCTCAATAGACATAAACTGTCTGTCTCAAATATGCTCGCATTTCTTATTTGAAATCTTATTTCACTAATGGGTGAGTAATGGCTGACAATATTTATGAGCATTTGGGAGTGCCCACACTGATAAATGCAGCGGGTACCTATACCGTGATTGGTGGCTCAAGAATGAGTTCTGGTACCCTGGAGGCTATAAGGCAAGCTGCTAGTCATCATGTGGAAATTCGTGAGCTGCAAAGAGTAGTTCATGGAAAAATTGCCCAGATGACAAGAAATGAAGCGGCTTTTATCTGTAATGGTGCTGCCTGTGGTCTTTATTTATGTACTGGAGCTGCCATTGCTAAGAAATATGGTCGCCCAGCTTATTATCTCGAAAAAGAAATAATTTGTAAGAGTGAAATCATTATTTTCTCTTCGCATAGGAACCCTTATGGTTTTGCTGTTTCGCAATTCGGAGCCAAAGTTAGAGAAATTGGTTACCCTAATATCATACTCCCATTAACCAAGCGCGATTTGGAAATGGCCATCAATGAGAACACAGCAGCCATATTCTTTTTTGCAGGTGATAATGGCGGATGGATTGCTCCAGGTGGCTTATCTTTTGAAGACACCGTGGATGTTGCAAAAGCGCATGATGTTCCTGTAGTTGTAGACTGTGCTGCACAGATCCCGCCCATTGATACGCTTTGGCGTTATACCGAGGCAGGAGCCGATGCGGTAGTTATCTCAGGCGGGAAGGACTTGAAAGGGCCCCAAGCCAGCGGCTTGGTTCTTGGAAAACAACATTTGCTATCTCATGTGACAGAAACAGGCTTCCCGAACTACGGGTATGGGCGAATGTTGAAAACAGGCAGGGAAGAAATAGTTGCTACCTACTGGGCAATTAAGGAAGCGCTTGAGACCGATCCTGATGCACGTGACCAATGGGCAGAAGCGCAAATTATGGCACTTGCTTCAGGGTTAGAAGGTTCTGTTTTCTCGGTAAAAAGAACTTATCCGAATGAGGCTGGTCAGCCCATGGCCAGAGCTAGTGTCGTCTTCCCACAGCATATCAGTGAAAAACGGGTGCTTGAGCTACTAATGCAAGGTACCAACCGAGTTATGTGTAACTCAGAACATCCAAATCAGGTTTTTGTTAACCCCATGACATTAAGAGATGGGGAAATTGATCTGGTAATCAAGAAATTTCTTGAGATTGAACAATTAATTTAAGGGTTGATAGTTATGGTTATTAAGAGAGTTCCTCAGGGGGCGGTACAGCACAAAACAGCCGGCCCATACAGTCCTGTGCTTGAGGTTATGCCGGGAACAACGGTTCTTCTGTCTGGACAAGCTCCACTGGATATGGAAGGTAATACGATCGGCGAAACGATTGAGGAACAAACTCGTATTACTATTGAGCACTGTATTCGTCTGTTGGATAACGCAGGCTGCACGCTGGAAAACGTAATAGAAGTGAATGTTTATCTGACGGATCTGAGTGAATGGCCTAGATTTAATGAAGTTTATAAGGAGTACTTTAAGGAGCCTTATCCAGCACGAACTGCAGTAGGCGTACAGTTACTTAATAATTTTAAAGTTGAAATTACAATGAGAGCAATGAAGCCGCAGGTGTAACTTCTCTTAATACGATCTATATCTGGTCAGACGAAGTTAGTTTATTTTGTCTGGCTGGGTCCCCTCTTTGTCAAAGTTATTTGGTTATCTCTGCTCCCCTCTATTTAAAGCTTAAAGTAAGATTATCATTTCAAGCAATCCTTCTATTTTATTAATTAGAAAAACTATTACTCTGGTTAAAAAACAAGCATAAACACTTTTTACTAAGATCTTTCATAGTTTGACATAAGTCAACGATTTGCAGCTCATTTTATAGCAATCTATTCTGAAATATTTTTTCAAATCCGAAAGGCTGTTTTTTTGGCCTGAAGGAAAAATCGTAGAAGTAAGGCCTAAACCAGTAGTCACCAGAAACAGAATGGGTTTGGTTGTAGAGCAAGGTTGAGCGATTTTTATGAGTACTGAATTGAGTATGTATGATCTGATTTTTTCGAATGCCATCGTTATAGACGGCAGTGGAAGTTCACGCTATACCGCCGATATTGCAGTGCAGGATGGCGTTATTGTTGAGATATCAGAAGCAGGTAGTCTCAGGGGAGCAAAAGCTAAAAAGGTAATTGATTGCTTAGGATTAGCAGTGGCTCCAGGGTTTATAGATGTTCATACCCATGATGATAATGCTGTTTTAATGACTCCCCTAATGGAGCCAAAAGTTTCTCAGGGAGTAACAACTGTAATCGTCGGAAATTGTGGCATTAGTCTTTCACCGATGATTAAGGCAATAACCCCCCCGGATCCCCTAAATTTACTGGGTAATGAAGAAGCTTATCGATTTCCAACCTTCAAAGCATATGGCGAAGAGGTTGAAAGAATTAGACCTAACGTAAACGTTGGAGCATTGATTGGTCACTCTACGCTGCGCGTAAACCAGATGGAGAAACTGGATCGGGAGGCGACGTCTGATGAAATTGGCAAAATGATCGAGCAACTTCGTGAAGGGCTGGAGAACGGTGCCTTAGGTATGAGTTCTGGCCTTGCTTACCCTACAGCATTTGAATCAAAAACGGATGAGATTGTTGAACTCGCCAGAAATCTGAAGGAGTACCAGGCGATTTATACAACGCATCTGCGCGATGAGTATGCAGGTATTCTGGATGCAATGGACGAGGCATTTGAAACAGCCAAATGTGCCGAATCTCCATTAATTATTTCTCACCATAAATGCGCAGGTCCTGAAAACTGGGGTAGAACCCAAGAAACGCTGGCTGCTATTGATAATGCAGCAGAGCATATTGATGTTGGAATGGATTGTTATCCATACATTGCCGGATCTAGCACTTTGGATCTTAAGCAAGTGAAAGACAATGTAGAGATTCTGATTACTTGGTCAGATGCTTATCCGGAAATGAGCAACCGCTATCTTCGGGATATTGCTCAGGAGTGGGAATGTTCATTGATGGATGCGGCTAAAAAGTTGCAACCAGCAGGGGCTACCTACTTCATCATGAGTGAAGAAGATGTTTCGAGAGTCCTTTCTCACCGCTTGACTATGATCGGTTCTGACGGTCTGCCGCATGATCCAAATCCACACCCAAGACTATGGGGCGCATTCCCTAGGGTGCTTGGTCATTATTCAAGAGAGGAAAAGCTGTTTTCATTGGAAGAAGCTGTCCACAAAATGACGGGGCTATCTGCAAAGCGCTTCCGCCTGGAAAAGCGTGGATATATCAGTAAGGGATTTCATGCAGACCTAGTCATATTTAATGCAGATACGATAAATGATCTGGCCACTTTCGAAAACCCAAAACAAGCGGCAGTCGGTATTGAGCATGTAATTGTTAATGGTGAATTCGCGATAGAGCATGGCCAATTGAAAGAAAGTAGGTCAGGTAAAATGATTCGAAGAGGTGAATAACAGCCATTCTGCTTATGCAATTTTAACAGTCCGCAAATAAGTTTTTAAGAAATTATTCCTGGTGGAGAACCCATCAGGTTTCGGAGAGTAAAAAGTGAATTCAACATTTTTTCTAACAGGCTTTTTCATTTACATTGCTTTTATGATCTGGCTGGGTTGGCGTGTATCTAAGAATCAAAAATCCGGTGAAGACTTTTTGTTGGGAGGTCGGAGCCTGCCATTATTTCTTCTGTTAGGCACCACGGTTGCAACCATGGTGGGTACTGGTTCTAGTATGGGCGCTGTTGGCTTTGGCTATAATAATGGCTGGGCTGGCGCACTTTATGGAATCGGTGGTGCAATTGGTATCCTTCTTTTATCTTACCTTTTCTCTGATGTCCGTAAGCTTAATTTCATGACGATGTCTGAGGAACTTTCCTATTATTATGGAGCCAACAAAGCCATTAAAAATCTGGTAGGTGTGATTATCTTTGTTGCTTCTGTAGGTTGGTTAGGTGCACACATCATGGGTGGTGGTATGTACCTATCATGGATTGCTGGAATTGATATTAATACCGCAAAAATTATCATTGCATTGGGCTTTGCTATTTATGTAGTTATTGGTGGCTACATGGCAGTTGTTTGGACCGATACTATTCAGGCCGTTGTTCTGTTTTTTGGTTTTATTCTGATGGTCGTAATGGCTTTGGAAAAAGTGGGCGGATTTTCCGGCCTTCAGGCAGCAATGGATCCAGCAGCACTAAGTTTCCTTGGTATTGATAAACTGGGCCTGATTCCTTCGATCTCTTTAGCGACAGTTGTAGGGGTTGGTGTACTGGCAACTCCGTCTTATCGTCAGCGCATTTATTCAGCAGGCAGCATTTCTACCCTTAAGCGAAGTTTTACCTTGACTGGCGTTATTTACCTATTCTTCAGTTTGATTCCAGCACTGATTGGTATGGCAACCTTTACTCTGAATCCAGAGTTACAGAATGCGAACTATGCGTTCCCCTATCTGGCAGTAGAAGTATTACCGATGGGTGTGGGTATGATCGTACTTATCGCTGGTTTGAGTGCAACGATGTCATCTGCCAGTTCTGATGCTATTGCAGGTATCTCGATTTTACTGCGCGATGTCTACTCTATTTTTACTGGAGGCAGGCTTCCACCGCAGGATAAGATGATAACTTACTCACGAATTGCCCTCGTTTGTGTCATCGCGCTGGCTCTTCTATTTACCCTGGCTGCCGACGATATCATTGGCTATATCAGCAAAATGATTTCCACATTAATGTCTGGTTTATTTGTATGTGGTTTGATGGGTAAATACTGGAAACGTGCAACCTGGCAGGGTGGTGTTGCAACTCTTGCGGGTGGCTCTATTGGTTCCATTGCTATTCTGATGAATCCGCAATGGCTGACTTTCTGGGGTAACCCTGTAATCCCGTCAACACTATTAGCTCTGGTTGCTGGTGTTATTGTGAGTCTGTCAACTAAGGAAAGCACTATCACATCAGAAGAAGCTCAAGCTATTCTGACTCAGGAAAGACTGCAAATGGCTAGCTAAACCTTGATTTATCGATGTTGCTGGCTTTTTGGAAGCAGTTAGCTGGCAGCATCTTTATCTATGTAAATTCATCAAACTCATACTTTCATATTTTCGCCAGATCGATCACTGACAAGATGAGAGTGTTCCGTAGACTTACATTCTGCCTACCCCAAATCCAAAAATTTCTTAAAACGGACTTGTATTTATGAGCACTGTTGCAGCTTGCAAAAAAGCTCCATTCTGGATTGCTGTAGACTGGGGAACTACAAATTTCCGTGCGTTTTTGATGCACGACGATAGTCATACTCCTTTAGATGTTATTACTGAGCCATCAGGTTTGCTTGCGATATCAGATGGCACATATGCAGCCGGACTGGATCGCATGATCAGTGTTTGGACAGACAAATTTGGTCGACTTCCAGTACTTATGGCAGGAATGGTCGGTTCTAAAAATGGTTGGCAGGATGTTGGGTATGTTTCAGCACCCTGTGCAATTGAAGACCTTGCTTCTAAAGTAGTTAGAATTCCTTCACAAGATAATACTGTAAGCTTTATTGTTCCAGGCGTGTCTGCAATTAATTCTTTTGTCGGGCATGAAGTTATGCGGGGAGAAGAAGTTCAAATATTTGGACTTCTTATGCAAGAGCAAAACCTCAAAGATGGGTTACTTATTTTGCCGGGTACCCATAGCAAACAGGTTGAAATCAAGAACTTTCAACTGACAGGATTCAGAACATTTATGACAGGAGAAATATTCTCTGTCATGAGTAAGCATTCAATCTTGGGAAAAGGGTTGTCAGAAGCAACAGAATCTTCAGAGTCTTTCTTTAAGGGTGTGCAGTATGCCAAGAATCCAGGCAGTCTTTCTAATCTTCTTTTCTCTGCCCGTACAGAGATGCTGTTAGGTAATCTTAAAAGCAGTGAAGTACTGAGTTATTTATCGGGTTTGTTAATTGGTAGTGAATTGAGTGGATTAAGTCCATCCCAGAAAAATATCTGGTTGATTGGATCACCAGAATTAACAGAGCATTATCGTATGGCTCTGGAATATTTAGGGTTCACAGCAGATACTGCCGATGGAGACACATGTGTTCAACAAGGTCTGAGAGCTATTTATCAGACAATGAGAGATAATGTTAAATGAAACCTGCTGAATTCAAAGTGTTATGTAATAAACATATTCACCCACTGATCGCTATTCTTCGGGGTATTCAACCAGAGGAGGCGGTAAGCATTGCCAGTGCCCTTGTGGAGGGTGGTTTTTACTTTATAGAAGTGCCGATGAACAGCCCTAAGCCTTTAGATAGTATTCGAATCATGGCTGAATCTTTTGGGGGAAAAGCCCTGATTGGTGCGGGTACAGTGCTTTCGGTAAAAGATGTAGAAGATGTTTACGCTGTCGGCGGTAGAATGATTGTTACACCAAACTGTAACCCTGAAGTAATTGGTCGGGCAAAAAGTCTTGGTATGGCATGCTTTCCCGGCGTCGCTACACCGACGGAGGCTTTCATGGCAATGGCTGCAGGTGCAACGGCTTTAAAGGCTTTCCCTTCGGATTTAGTGAGCCCATCAGTTGTTAAGGCAATGTTGGCTGTCCTTCCGAAAGAGACTGCGATTTTACCAGTGGGTGGTATAAATAGTGATCCTGATCAAATGGTAGTGTTCCTCAAAGCAGGAGCTTGTGGGTTTGGCCTTGGATCATCTCTCTATGCTCCTGGGGACTTAGCTGAAGTTGTTAAACAACGGGCCACTTCTTTTATTAGTGCATTACAAAAAGCCAAAGAGCTAATTTAGTTTGAATACGTTAATGAATACCCGTATTGCAGCCATTGGCGAGTGCATGATTGAGCTCTCTGATCTCGGTGATAGCTGCTATCGGCAATCGTTTGCCGGCGATACTTTAAATACTGCGGTTTACTTGAGTCGTGGCCTCAAAGGCACAGAGAATTCAGTCAGTTATGTTACCGCCGTTGGCATCGATTCGCTGAGCGATAAGATGGTGGATAGCTGGCAGCAGGAAGGCATTAATTGTGACTTTGTCTGTCGGATTGAAGATAAGCTTCCGGGCCTTTACTCCATTCAGCTGGCCGAAGGCGGCGAAAGAAGTTTTACCTACTGGCGTAATGACGCTGCGGCAAAACAGTTATTTTCCAGAGGACTTACCGATCAACAGGTAGACGACCTTGGTACAGAGTTTGATTATTTGTACCTGTCTGGTATCAGTCTGGCTATTTTGGATGAAATGGGTCTTGCCGTTCTTTTCAAACTGTTGGAAGCCGCGCGAAAAAACAACAAGGCGGTTGTGTTTGATAATAACTACCGTCCTAGGCTCTGGGCTGATCAAAAGACTGCTCGGGACACCGTTAATAAAGTGCTATCTCTGGCCACTATGGCGCTGGTGACCTTTGACGATGAGCAGGCATTGTTTGGTGACCACACACCGGAAGATACGTTGCAGCGTTTGAGCGCCATTCCTGAAGTGGTTGTGAAAAATGGCGCCGATGGTTGCTTCGTACAGCATCATAATGCTGTGGAATTAGTGCCGTCCATGAGAATCGAGAATGTAGTCGACACGACAGCAGCAGGAGACTCTTTCAATGGTGGTTATCTGGCTGCCCGAGTCAGAGGCGCTTCGCCCGTCGCCGCTGCTGAAAAAGGTCATGCAATGGCCGCAGCTGTGATCCAGCACAAAGGCGCAATAGTGCCGAGCGAATTTACCAATCCGGTTTTTTGAAGGACAAGATGAATGACTGTTGAAGCGAAGCTGGACCTGATTGTTGAGCGTGCCTTTCCCATCATGCCGGTTATGGTGATTGATGATGTTGAGCAAGCCTTACCAATGGGTAGAGCTCTAAGGGAAGGTGGCATTACCGTTTTTGAAATTACTTTGCGCACTGCCGCTGCGCTGGATGCAATTACTCTATTAAAGAAAGAGCTGCCAGATTGCATCGTTGGTGCGGGAACTGTGATTAATGGCGAGCAGTTCAAGCAGGTGATGGCAGCGGGCGGTGATTTTGCCATTTCCCCTGGTATTACTGATGAACTGTTGTCTGTAGCAAAAGACAGTGGATTACCATTTATTCCAGGAGTGTCATCACCCAGTCACGTGATGCAGGCACTGGCTTATGGTTTTACCACTCAGAAGTTTTTCCCGGCTCAGCAAAGTGGCGGAACTGCGATGTTGTCTGCACTGAGTGGACCATTCAGTCAGGTACGCTTTTGCCCGACCGGTGGCATTAATATCAATAACGCTGCTGATTACCTGTCTCTGCCAAATGTGTTCTGTATTGGTGGCTCCTGGATTCTGCCAAAGGACGCGATCGAGGCTGGTGACTGGGCAACGGTAACGAGGCTCGCCAAGGAAATAACTTCATCAACTCGTTAGTAGCAATAGTGCTAACGACTGGCCGAAGCGGTAATCACTGCTTTGGTCAGTGTGTGTTGTTTAATATAGAAACTCGCCATTGCAGGTGTTGAGTTACTGTTAATGTTTAAATTGGGAACATCCAGAGCAAAGACAGTAATTTGATACTTGGTTGGTGCAACACCTGGTTCGGGGCAAGGTCCACTATAGCCTTTATAGCCATGGTCATTCTTCAGCATGCTTGCGCCAGAAGGCAGTGAGCCACTCTTCTCCTTTCCAGCGTTTAACGCCAGCTCAGATATGTCCGGCGGAATATTAATCACGGTCCAATTCCAGAATCGTTTATTACTGAGTGTTTCTGGTGAGTGCATGGTGACAGCAAAGCTTTTTGTGCCTTTCGGGAAGCGAGACCAGCTTAATGCAGGAGACTTATTGTCACCTTTGCACCCGGAGCGGTTATAAAACTGAGATGCTTGAAAAGACATTCCATTGGCTATCTCTGGGCTGGTAACTTTCATGACCCTTTCAGAGAGCTCTGCCGTGGCAGAAACTGAAATAAGGGTTAGTGCTATCAGAAGACCAATGTTTGATAGAGAAATACGACGACTGCTCATGACTGATCTCGCAAAAAATAGACATTAAAAGAAGTTTAGCCGGATATTCCATAAATGCTGCTAAGCCAGAAGAAGTGATGTTTTTTTGAACAAACAAATCCTTGCAGAGCATAGCAACAAACTCTTCTGCCTTTCGGTCATGCTTAACTGCACCTTTTTACCGCTATAAAATAATCGATTTTCCGAGTATTTGGCATGACGAACCCTCAGCTTGTTTTGCTGATTCAATTTCGTGCCTTTTATTCAAAGTGTTGTGTCTGTTACCCCGGTTTGGGGAACGGCAGGGCAGTAAACGTTTCTGTAATTCGCTGCAGCACCTCTTTCATTGGGTTACTGCTGGGCAGGTGTAACTTCACACGATCTTTGTACTCCACCACCTTAACAGCAATTTTGAACAATTTGGCAATCACTGTTGAAGGCTGTGCCTTCTCTAACTCAGTACCCTTCAACGCAATGGCTCTCATTTCATAATGCATAACATAGGCAGCGCATGCGTAATACATGCGTAACGCATTCGCCCGAAAACTCATATCCGATGTTCGATCACACGACAGGTCATTTTTCAGATGTTTGATGTAGTTTTCATCCTGCCCCCTCGGACAATAGAACTGTTCATGAATGCATTGTGCTGAAGCGTTTGTTATGGATGTCACCACAAAACGAGGATTGTCACCCATCTGATTGACTTCAGCTTTATAGATGACACGTGTATTCAGTCCTTTCCAACTCTTTGCCTGATAGTTTGCCTCACCATATATACGAACACGGTAAGGTATTGCCAAATCATTCGATCGTGCGTTAGCCGTGCGTTCCTGCAGGCAGCGACGAGCTTCAGCCATGCTCTCATCCGATTGAGGCCGTAAGGCTGTTGGATGGCCTGCGCCTTTGCCCAACACATAATCAGCAGCTTTATCCTGTTCTACAACCTGCATTAGCTCTGGCTGAGCAAAGTGGCTGTCACCCCGGATGATAAGGTGTGTTTTCGGCCATGACTGCCTGATTAACGCCAAGAGTCGTTTAACAATAGCGGCATTCTCTTGACCAGAGGGTGTTTTACCCGGACGAAGTATCGCGGTGATGAGCTTTCCGCTCAGACCTTCAAAAATCATCAGTGGCAAGTAGCAGGTGTTCCCGTATTTGGTGTTGAACAGGCTGTACTGTTGAGCGCCGTGGGTCAGGGACGCCGTGTGATCAAGGTCGATAATCGCCAGCTTTGGTGGCTTTTTATAGCTGTTGATAAAATGCTCTGCGAATGCGTAAGCCAGGCTGTGAATGTCCCTGCGGGATAAGTCTTTCCCAAGTCGTGTATAGGTTGGAGCAGAGGCCAGATGAGCTTCAGCACTCAGAGGGCTACGACCAACTGCCAGCTTGAACATAGGGTCTTTGCGCAAATGATTGCTGTCATTGGCATCCTGATAGCCACAAGCCATTTGCAGCACTCTCTGCATCAAGAGATCTTGCATGGAGTGATCGATATAGGATTGGTGTCTTTTATCCTGTATTGCGTTGACTAATCTGGGAATTAGCCCACTGTGGGTTGCCGTCTCTCTTAACAGCAAAGCTCCGAAATCAGAGGACAGTTCTCCACCGTTAAAATCAGCTCGCACTGTTTTACCGTTCACAGGGTGAAAACAAAGGGTTTCTTGTGTATGTTTGGCCATGGCAGGTTCCGGTTTGCTTCTTCCGAAGCTTTCTTTTTGTCGACCCAATCATATCAAGTGATTGGGCGGAACCTGCTTGGTTTTATGAAATATCCGGGTTAGCTGCTGATGAGCGATTTTTCCGTCTTTTAGCGGTGGGCTATTGATGGTTTGTTGTACATATCGCATAAAATTTCGGTTATACACGCTGTGAATTACCACTTTTCTCTAAAATCACTTACTATGTTGGCCGGTTTTTAAGGAAGGTTTAGTGTCAGAGGCACTGATACTTCTTTGATGACAGAAACTTGCCAGTACTTTTGTTGTGATAAGTTGTCGTGTATTCCTTTTGTCGATCCGGCTATTCGGCATCGTACAAAAGAGGTAGGAATAAAATACGTTTTTACAGTAAAAGTTCCAGCAATGTTTGCTCTCAGGTCATGAGCTGTAAGGGCTGATGAGTAAAACTGAATGTAAAACTATTAGCTTCCTAGCTAGGTGACCATATGCGTATAGGGATCCCTGGAGAGGTCCAGGCAAACGAAAACCGTGTTGCTGCGACCCCCGATACAGTGGGCAAGCTGCAGAAACTCGGTTTTGACGTCGTTGTCGAACGAGGTGCAGGCGTTAAGGCAAGCTTTGAGGATGAAGCGTTTTCTCAAGCTGGAGCCAGTGTCGTTGATCGTGATGATGTCTGGAACTCCGACATTATTCTAAAAGTTAATGCACCCATTGATGAAGAAATTGCGCTGTTGAAAGACGGCGCAACGTTGGCCAGCTTTATCTGGCCTGCCCAGAATGAAGTGCTGATGAGTAAACTCAGTCAGCGCAATGTGAACATTCTGGCCATGGACAGTGTTCCCCGCCTGTCCCGCTCCCAATCCCTCGATGCTCTAAGCTCAATGGCCAATATCGGTGGTTACCGTGCGGTGGTTGAAGCATCCCATGAGTTTGGCCGTTTCTTTAATGGTCAGATCACCGCTGCAGGTAAAATTCCGCCAGCCAAAGTTTTGGTGATTGGTGCCGGTGTTGCCGGTCTTGCTGCGCTGGGTGCTGCCGGTAGCATGGGCGCGATTGTGCGAGCGTTTGATACCCGACCTGAGGTAAAAGAGCAGGTTGAGAGTATGGGCGCAGAGTTTCTGGAGCTGGACTACGAAGAAGAACAAGATTCTTCCGACGGCTACGCCAAAGAGATGAGCAAGGCATTTATCGATGCGGAAATGGCTCTCTTTATGGAACAGGCAAAGGAAGTGGATATCATCATTACCACTGCCCTGATTCCCGGTAAGCCGGCACCAAAACTCATTACCGAAGAGATGGTGAAGGCGATGAAACCTGGCAGCGTCATTGTTGACCTCGCTGCTCAGACCGGAGGCAACTGTGCCTTTACGGTTAAAGATCAAGTAGCGGTACAAAACGGCGTAAAAATTATTGGTTATACCGACCTGCCAAGCCGTTTGCCTACTCAGTCTTCACAGCTGTTTGGCACTAACCTGGTCAACCTGCTGAAACTGCTTTGCCCGAATAAAGATGGGCAGATCGATATCAATTTTGACGATGAAGTGATCCGTGGTCTTACCGTGATCCGCGATGGCAGCATCACCTGGCCACCACCCCCGGTCAAAGTCAGCGCTGCGCCGGCTGCCAAGCCTGAGCCTGTTGTTGTAAAAGAAGAGAAAGAAGAAAAGCCCCGCCCATGGGTGAAGCCTGTTTTGATGGCGATTGGTGCAGTCTTTTTTGGCTATATTGCCAACGCCGCACCAAGCAACTTCCTTGAGCATGTCACCGTGTTTTTGTTGGCGTCCATTGTCGGTTATTACGTGATCTGGAATGTGAAGTCTGCACTGCACACGCCATTGATGAGTGTAACTAATGCGATCAGCGGCATTGTTGTTGTGGGTGGTTTGGTGCAAATGGGCAGTGATAATCCAATTGTACTGGCCTTGTCGGGTATTGCGATTACCGTCGCCGTTATCAACATTGTGGGTGGATTCGCTGTTACCCAGCGGATGCTCAAGATGTTCCGTCTGGATTAACAGGAGTCGCTTACGATGTCTGAAGGTTTACTGGTAGCGGCTTACTTGGTAGCTGCTCTGATGTTTGTTATGAGCCTTGCGGGGCTCAGTCAGCAGGATACTGCGAAGAACGGCAATATATACGGTATTATTGGTATGGTGATTGCCGTTGTGGCAACCCTTGGCCATGCGCATATTTCCGGCTTTACTCTGGTGACTGCCTGTATGGTAGTGGGGGCGGGTATTGGTCTTTATCTGGCGATTAAAGTTCAGATGACCGAAATGCCTCAGCTGGTTGCGATTCTTAATGGTTTTGGTGGCTTGGCTGCCGTGTTGATTGGGTTTTCCAGTGCGTTGGAAGTGAATGATTCACTGGCAGCACAATTGGCAGATTTGGTGTTATCCACCGAGCAACTGATCCATCGCTCCGAGATATTTATCGGAATCATTATTGGTTCAGTGACGTTTAGTGGTTCAGTGGTTGCGGCGCTGAAATTGCATGGCAAAGTCTCTAGTCGTCCAAAATCACTTCCTGGAAAGCACTGGACTAACCTGATTATTCTGGCTCTGGCCATTCTGATGGGTGTCGTTTATGTCCAGCAACACAGCATTCTGGCGCTGATTCTGTTGACCGGGCTTGCCTTTATCTTTGGTATCACTCTGGTGCTGGGTATTGGCGGTGCAGATATGCCAGTCGTTGTGTCCATGTTGAATGCCTACTCCGGTCTGGCCGCTGCAATGACCGGCTTTATGCTGGGCAATAACCTGCTCATCATTACCGGTGCCATGGTGGGTTCTTCCGGTGCAATTCTTTCCTACCTGATGTGTTCAGCCATGAACCGTTCCTTTATCTCCGTGATTCTCGGCGGTTTTGGTACGGAAGAAGGCACAGTGGTTTCTGATGCGGACATGGGTGAATACACCGAAGTCTCCGCAGAAGACGTGGCTGAAAAGCTGAAGAATTCTTCCAGCGTGATCATCACTCCGGGTTACGGTATGGCGGTGGCTCAGGCACAGCACGGTGTGCGTGATCTGGTGAACAAACTTCGTGATCGCGGCGTGAAAGTACGTTTTGGTATTCATCCGGTTGCCGGACGTTTGCCAGGTCACATGAACGTTCTGCTGGCGGAAGCCAAAGTGCCTTACGACATTGTTGAAGAGATGGATGAGATCAACGATGACTTCGCAGAAACCGATACCGTTCTGGTGATCGGCGCCAACGATACGGTGAACCCTGCCGCAGCAGAAGACCCAACCAGCCCCATTGCGGGCATGCCGGTTCTGCGTGTTTGGGAAGCTGGTGAAGTGATTGTATTCAAACGTTCAATGGCTACTGGCTATGCGGGCGTTCAGAACCCTCTGTTCTTCAAAGACAACAGTCGTATGCTGTTTGGTGATGCTACCGACAGTGTAGAGAAGATTCTCAAGCAGTTCTAAAGTAGATTCCGGCACCGCTAGCTTTCTGGCGGTGCTGGATTTAAAGCACTTATGCAGCCAGCATTTTTAGTGCATTGATCTCATCTTTCCAGATCGACTCATCAATAGTTTCCAGCACCATCGGAATGCCATCGAAACGCTTATCTTTCATGATATAGCGGAACACTTCCCAGCCGATTTCCCCTTCACCCAAGCTGTGATGCCGGTCTTTCCGCGACCCCAGCTCGCCTTTAGAGTCGTTCAGGTGCATGCCTTGCAGATACTTGAAGCCAACCGTGTTTTCAAAGTCAGCAAAGGTTTTCTCACAGGCTTCTGGGGTGCGCAGATCATAACCGGCGGCAAAAGTATGACAGGTATCGAGACAGACACCGACGCGGGATTTGTCATCAACCTGCTCAATGATTTCCGCTAACTCTTCGAATTGCCAGCCAAGGTTGCTGCCTTGCCCAGCCGTATTTTCGATAACCGCAATGACGCCTTCGGTTTTATCCAGAGCGATATTGATGGATTCAGCGATACGAGCCAGACATTCGGAGATATCCATTTTGCGTAGATGACTGCCCGGGTGAAAGTTCAGTCGGTCAAGCCCAAGCTGCATGCAGCGTTCCATTTCATCAAGAAAGGCCACACGGGATTTATCCAATGCTTCCTGCTCGGGGTGTCCGAGATTTATAAGGTAACTGTCGTGGGGAAGGATTTGCTCAGGCTTGTAGCCATACTTTTCACATCGTTCTTTAAATAGGTCGATGCTTTTAGATGTAAGTGGTTTGGCCACCCATTGTCGTTGGTTTTTAGTGAACAGTGCAAAAGCAGTAGCACCTAATTCATAGGCGTTCTTCGGAGCGTTTTCAACGCCTCCGGCAGCACTGACGTGTGCTCCAATATATTTCATAAGGTTACGCACTTAGTGAACTTTTCTTGAGGGATATGGTCGCATATTCCACGCGTAACTGCGATGTCATGTTCTTAACAGGCACTTTATTAAAAGGGATGCTTTTTATGTCTATTGATAATCAGGTCAGTTTGGGCGGTATAGACGCATTTAAGTTTGCCTGGAAAAAAGAGAATAAGAGCTGCTTTATTGTTAAGTTGGTAAAAAGTACCTGGGCCGGTATTCAAGGTACGTTTTGTGGCTACAAAGTCGCTCTGGTGCAGGTGAAGAATTATTTACCGGAAGTGTATGAAAAACTGGTAAAGGATGTGCCTCTGGGAGCCAGAAAAATTACTGTGGCGATAAGAGACTCTTCATGTTCTTTTAGGTCCGAACAACCCTATGGTAATAAAGGTGAAGCTCACCTGACTTACATAGAGGGTATTTTTACAGGAAGAACGTATTACGGCAACCTGAGTCCGAGAGAAAAAGTACCTTGTAGTGATTACCCGAAAGGCTTACTTCAGGCCGTCAACGCTCTTCCTGGCGGGATAAAGAAAGGTGTTACTGTATGGAAGCAAGAAGCGAAACTGACCTCCGATAACAGTGACAATATTATCTATGAAGTCCGTTATATGGTTGAGGTTAATAATAAACTTTATTTTGCAAAAACATCAGAAGCGGCGGGAAAAGCGAAAGAGGTAGATGCTCTCAGGAAGGATGCAAAAAAAAGAGCTTGTAATGAGCTTGCTGCAAACCTGTCTTCACTAAAAAGAGAGTTTCGAGTATTGGATCATCCCACTATGGATGGCCGGCTTGAAATAAAAACGACAAGCTCAAGCTGTATCGTGAGATTGGATAATCAAAAGATTCTGGATCTCTATGGCACTGATGCCCGGGAAGATGCTCTGGACGCACTGGATGATTGGCTTAATTCGATAGCTCACTTTTCAATCCCACATCAACGGATTCTTGGTATCAATAAATCAACATTTTCAGACTATCAGTTGATGCTCAATGGGCAGCCTTATGGTAAGAATTTTCTAAGATTTCAGGACCTTTGTTACGATACTAAAAAGCTTAAGCGAGAAGCTTTCGGTTGGGACAAGATGTAGATTTATGGTTTGATCTTGCTGATCAGCCAGTTCATATATTGTGTTCTAGTGTCTTCTATTTCATTCGGTAAATGGTGGCGGGCACCATCAAGCCACATGACCGAAGGGTTGATGTAAAGCCTGTTCAGTATTTTCAAGTTATGATGGCCATCCACTGTCGTGTCATTCGTACCCTGTAGAATGAATGCAGGAATATCGATTTGACTTGAGCTGGCTTCAATTTTTCTTATCCACCGATTCATGGACGCTACCCACTGCGTAGGCAGAACTTTTGGTGCTAGCGGATCACTATGGGCCTTCTGGATAAAGGCTTTATTGCGGCAGTTCTCTTTAAACGTTCTCGGAATCTGTTTGATAAATGGTTGTGCTATGTAGAACTTGATGCGTGCGAGCCACCATAAGTAAGGGCGAACCAGAGGTGCTGACAAAATGACCTGCTGAAAAGGTAATGGTTGCTTCTGGCTAACATAGTCGTTCAGTAAGTCGGTGATGATTGCGCATCCGGTACTTTGTCCATAACCAAACCAAGGCTTTGGTAGCAGAGGCTCCGAAAAAGAAAGCATATCTTCCAGGGTCTGACGGTAATCTCCAAAATCCTCGATGGTTGCTGACTCACCACTGGATAAACCATGCCCGGGTAAATCGTAGGCCAATACGTTGAGGTTCTGCTCCAGGAAAAAACGGATAATGTGCTCAAACAGGCCAACGTGATCGTAGTAGCCATGGAGCAGAAATACTGAGCCTTTAGGGGCGCGGCAGGAATATAGATGGCAGGCTATTCGGAAGTCTTGAGTATCGACATAACCAAAGGTGTGATCGATATTCTCAAGCCTGTTTTCCAGGTCAATGCCATAGTATTGAAAATAGGATTGCTCAAGCGACGATGCTTCCAGCCCAAGGGATAGCGGCCGCATTTGAGCGACCAGTGTTGTTTTGTCCATCAAGCTTCTTCGGCTACTTTATGTAGGTCTTTTAACGGAACGTTTAGTTCTCTTTCGGCAACGACCTTGCGTTCTTCACTGCCATCATCTGTGCGCATGCTCTCGATAAATTTGATGAGAACAATACCGCGATCGATGTTCACACCTTTGATAAAGGTGGTTTCAAGATGTCGGAATAGCGGGTTGTCATACAGCACCGTTTCCCCCGACTGGAAGCGTAGATTAGAGGGCTTTTCTTCAGGGTCAGCGCCATTCTGTAACCAGGTGATGGCTTCGATCTGATCGATGATTTGATCGCCGTTCGGAATTGGGCTTGGGAGTAGAGAGGCTGCTTGATTCTTAGGTAAACGACCAGACTCATTTAACTTGTGATTCATCCGGTTAAATCGAACGATGTGCAGAATGCCCCGGGTTGAGCGAATTTTGTGATAAGGTGGTTCGCCTTCAATACCCAAGCGAATAAAGATGTAGCTGGGGAAAAGAGGTACCTGTACAGCTTTGCCAAAAATCAGCGGACAATAGGCCTCAAAGCCAAGCGCTTCCAGGTTTTCCTGAGCACGGACTTCTTCCCGGTTTTTGGTTTTCAGTAAATACCATCCCTGCTTCAACTTATCCGTACTACACGACATAGCAAATCCTTTTAAAACTAGCTTCACTGAAACCAACAAACGATCCAGACGTTTTCAGTAAAAACATTCTACAGGACTCAAAAGGGGACTCAATAGCAAGACAGCGTAGCAAGGCGCGAGAATGCCACGAAGAAAATACTCATTTGACGATGATGCAAGCGGTATAAAGGCGTAACAGGCATTATAGTCGGGAACAGGCAATGCCTGAACTCGACTATAATTTTTCAGAATTAAGACGCACTTAACGCTTGGCAGCTTCTTCCAACATGGCAACCGCAGGAAGCACTTTACCTTCTACAAACTCAAGGAAAGCTCCGCCACCGGTGGAGATGTAAGACACTTTGTCTTTAATGCCGTATTTATCGATAGCCGCCAGAGTGTCGCCACCGCCAGCGATGGAGAAGGCGCTGGAGTTTGCAATCGCCATGGACATGGAGCGAGTGCCCTCACCGAATTGATCGAATTCAAACACGCCAACTGGGCCGTTCCACAGGATGGTTTTGGCTGAGATCAGAACGTCGGCGAACAGTTTCTGTGTTTCAGGACCAACGTCGAAAATCATGTCGTCGTCTTGTACATCATCAACGGACTTAACGACAGCGGGTTCGTTTTCATCAAACTTCTTGCCACAGATTACATCGACAGGCATTGGAATGCTGCACTTGTCCATGAGCGCTTTGGCTTGTGGAATTAAATCAGCTTCGTACAGAGATTTACCAACGTTCTTGCCTGCAGCTGCCAGGAAGGTGTTGGCAATACCGCCACCAACGATCAGCTGGTCGCAAATGCCGGACAGGGATTCCAAAACCGTCAGTTTGGTAGACACTTTGGAACCACCAACAATGGCAGTCATTGGGCGGGCAGGCTTATCCATGGCTTTGCCAAGGGCTTCCAGTTCTGCAGCCAGAAGAGGTCCGGCACAGGCAATGGCAGCAAACTTACCAACACCGTGAGTAGAGGCTTGAGCGCGGTGAGCGGTACCAAAGGCATCCATGACATAAATGTCGCACAGAGCTGCCATTTTGCGAGAAAGACCTTCGTCGTCTTTGCCTTCACCAACGTTGAAACGACAGTTTTCCAGAATGACCAGTTCGCCGTCCGCGACGTCAAAGCCGCCTTCAACCCAGTCTTTTACCAGACGAACGTCTTTGCCCAGCAGATCAGCAATGTAATCGGCCACAGGCTTCAGAGAAGATTCTTCGTCGTACTGACCTTCAGTTGGGCGACCCAGGTGAGAAGTCACCATCACTTTGGCACCGGCTTCTATTGCCAGCTTGATGGTTGGCAGGGAAGCCAGGATGCGCGCATCACTGGTGACTTTGCCGTTTTTAACCGGAACATTAAGGTCTTCACGGATCAAAACGCGTTTGCCGGCTAGATCCAGATCAGTCATTTTTAAAACGTTCATGGAGAGCTCTCCTGATATTCACTCTTGCTACTTTCGCATTAGCGAAAGATGGCTGGGGCTATCTGTAGTGAAAATGCCAAATGCCAGGCTGGAGAAAATACTATGACTCTTCGGAGCAATGGCATTTTCAGCTCATGGCTGTTTGGAATCAGCGAAAAAACGTCAGGGACAATAGCATAAAAAATGGGCTTCAGGTATTCATTGAAACACTCTGATGACCTGAATCAACAGGCGTATCAAGGGTTTTCGGAGGGGCACAGGTTTTTGGTGGATGTTGTGTATCTCTGTTAGCTGTGGATTAATTATCCACAGCCGTATTTAACCAATAGTTCGCAACATCCAGCATTCGATTGGCAAAACCCCACTCATTGTCAAACCAGCATAGCAGCCTTACCAGACGATGAGCAGAAACCTGCGTCTGAGTACCATCGACAATACATGACCGGGTGTCGTGATTAAAATCAACAGAGGCGTGGGGTTCATTAGTGAAACCCATAATGCCTTCAAGACGACCATAGGTTGCCTGTTCCAGCAATCGGTTTACCTCGGCGGTTGACGTATCACGGCTGACCTGAATCGTAAGGTCGATACAGGAAACATTGATGGTGGGCACACGAACGGCACTGGTTTTAAAACGACCCTTCAGCTCTGGCAATAGACGGTTGATGCCTTTTGCCAGACCAGTGTCCACAGGAATAATCGAGTGCAATGCGCTTCGAGTCAGGCGCAGGTCATTCTGATGGTATGCGTCAATGACTGGCTGATCATTCATGGCTGAATGGATGGTGGTCATGGTGCCGTATTCGATGCCCAAGGAGTCATTCAGGGTTTTGAGGACAGGTACAATGCAATTGGTGGTGCAGGAGGCGCTGGAAACAATGCGATGGGTTGGGTCGAGAGACTCTTCATTAATGCCATAAACAATGGTGGCATCCACATCCGGTTTGGCAGGCTGGGAAAAGAGCAAGCGTGCAGCGCCACTTTCCAGGTGCAGTTCTGCGGTTGACCGATCAGAAAATGCGCCGGAGCATTCCAGCAGCAGATCGATATTCAAATCTTTCCAATTCAGTTTTTGTGGCTCTGATTCTCGAGAGATTTGAATGGTATCGTCACCAATAAATAGCTGATTATCTTCAAAGCTGACGGCTCCGGGGAAGCGACCGTGGGTGGTGTCGTAGCGAGTCAGATAAGCCAGCGTATCGATATTGGCCAGCTCATTAATGGCGACCACCTGCAGGTGATGGCGGTAGCCATTTTCGTAAAGTGCCCGCAGTACGCACTGGCCAATTCGACCATATCCATTAATGGCCACCCGATATGTCATGGTTCAGCTATCCAAATCTAATCGTTTTAGAGAGATGATTATAATACCAAAATGATATGATCGCCCATTGAGAAAGGCGTCTTATGAGGGCTTACTTTGCTGGCCGGTTATCATTGATAGGTTGGGGCATGGCAGGCAGTAATGCTCTAAGCAGTAACATCACCGGAATATGATGGTTTTTTGGCGAAGCTGCTGTTGTTCAGATGAATGCCTGCTGTGACATATTGAACTCTCATTATGTTTATGGGTTTTGAGGCTATCCCTGAGCGAATAACTACAATTGGAAATAGCATCAAGGAATAGACTCTGAGGGAGTGCACATGGCACACGGAATGAATGGTTTAGGAAGCAACTCGCCGATCAACGCACCGGGTTTAACTCACCCATTGCCAGCATCTACAAATCAGTCAGGGAATTTAAAAGGAATTTCAGTGACTCAGGCGAAGCCCGTTACCACTGTAGGTATCAGGCAGCATGATCAAGTGGGAGGGAAGCCACAAACGCAAGCGCCATCCAAACCTCTGGGGTTGAGAATTGTAAAAAATATTGATTCGGATTTGGTTGCCTCCGTCAAGGAAAAGGCAGCCGGGGCGAGAGAGCTGGGACGTGCGGCCCTGAAGACGATTAAGAATGGCCTGGGAAAACTGAAGCGATTCGTCTTGAAAGAAAATTTTAAACCTATATCCGATAAGGCTTTTGACCGTGTAAATCCGGAAGCAAAAGCCAGCCTGGAATCCAAAAAGGCAGAGTTTGGACAGAAACTGGAAACACTTAATAGCCTTAAAAAGGAAATGGTGCGCCATATTGACCATATGCAAGCGTTTCAAGATAAATTTGCTGACAGTCTGGCTTTTATGGATGGGACTATCGAGCTGTCAAAGCAGAATGCGGAGGCACTGCTTGCCAAGGAGAAGGGCGAAGTTAAGCTACCGATTCCTGCCGGGGGAGATTCTGATAAGGTCGAATATGTCGTGATAAGGGCGCCCACACTGGGTAATACGAATGCCCGTAACCAAGAAATCAGTACATTTATCGAGGCATTCAATAGCAGTGAAGGCTATAAGGATTATTTGGATCGGGATAACCGTGTCGCAGATATTCATGCGGCAAGAGATGATGTGAAGACGGAGCTCAAAAACACACGGCACGATATGCTGAAGATTTATAAGGAGGATTTGAATAGCCGAATCGAACAGTTACATGCCGATGTGACAGCCGAGTTTGACAGTCAGGTTCCTACGGCTAAAAGTTCGCTCGAACAACAGCTTAAATCGTTAAGAAGTCAGCTGGAAGGTATACCGGAAGGAGAAGATACGTTAGCAGTTGAATCTGAAATTCTGGAAAAAGAGCAATTGCTTGATGATGTGGATAGAAAGCGTGAAAAGTTGTTTGAAGATGCGACCAGACGGGTTGAAGCATATAAGAATCGAGAGTTGAACGCGTTTAAAAGAGCGATTGGCGAGAGCCGCTTGTTTTAACCACTGCCTATATTTCCCTGACAAAATAGCTTTCCTGTAGAAAGCTATTTTGTTTATATATTCTAGCTTCAGATTCCATCTTAAATAACGGCTTCTAAAGCCAGTGAGTCGACAAAGAATATCAGTTCGCAGTGGCAGGAACCTCTTCTTCTGTAGCACCTTCATTGCGGGTTAACAATAATGCGACCACTGAGAGAAGCCCGCAGCCGGCCATAACAGCCGCCATTGGGATGGCTGTTTCATTATGCAGTACACCAACCAACGCTGAAGCAATGCCTGCGACGATAAAGCGAAGAGCCCCCGCAAGCGCATTGGCGGAACCGGCAGATTTTGGAAAATGAGACAGTGCCAGGGCGTTAGAGTTCGGCCCAGTAAAACCAATGCAAGATATGTAGATTGCGATAGGAATCATTAAGCCGGCAATCCCACCAAATCCGGTGGCTGCATTGAACAGTAAAACAAGTGCAGCAACCGCAGCCAGCAGACTGCCATTGCGCAAAATGGCGTAGAGTTTGTACTTTTCTACCAGGCGGATATTCACCATATTGGTGACGCTCATGGCCAGAATGTTGATGGCAAAGAGCAAACCGTATTGATCTGGCTGTACGCCGTAAAGTTCGATGTAAATAAAAGGTGAACCGGCGATAAAGGCAAACATGCCGCCAAAGAAAAGTGAATGGCAGAGAATGCAGCCCATCGCTTCACGATTACGCAGGATATTGGCGTAATTCAACGCCAGTTGCACAGGTGGAACCACCAACCGGTCTTCTTCTTTCAGCGTTTCTTTAATACGGAAAACCGCCAGCACAAGTGCCAGAACCGCAGTAATCGCCAGAAAGACAAACAGCATTTCCCAGCCAAAATATTTCAGAATCTGCCCGCCCAGCAGTGGTGCTGCTAAAGGAGCAACAGTCATCACCATCAGAATGGACGACAATGTTTTGGCTACCTGCTCTCTGGGCATAAGATCGCGAATCATGGCCGGAATGGTGACCATAATGGCCGCTGCGGAAAAGGCCTGCAGGATACGAACAACGATCAGTTCAGTAGCGGAAGTGCTGTAAGCGGCCAGAAAACTGGTCAGGGCAAAAAAGACAATGCCCGGGTACATGACTTTGCGTCGACCAATGCGATCAGAAAGTGGCCCATAAATAAGCTGACTTAATGCAAAACCAATGGTGTAAGCGCTTAATGTGTACTGAATGCGACTTAAAGGCTCGCCCATGCTGCTGGCAATAGCAGGCATTGCTGGCAAATAAAGGTCTATAGCCAATGGACCAAGGGCTGTGAGTGTGCCTAGTGTCAGTATAAGGCTGAGATATTCCTTTTTGGTCATCCCGTTTCCGGTGGTCTCTCCGGAGATCATTGTCATTCTTCAGGCCTAAATCGTCAGGCGGCCACAATTTTGCTGCTTTAGGTAAAAGCATTCTGTGCAAAACGACAGTGACTGCGTATAAGTGAGATGCCGCTGTAAAAGCGGGTAGGCCGTATCGGTGTAGTTCTAGATAGACAACACTAATTCAGTGTTGAGGTGTGGTGGTGAGCTCGCCTATTTCCTTCTCATATTATGTATGAGGTTTATGTGAAGGCGAAGAGATAACTACATCCGCTTTATATTGCATACGGCTATAACGATTCTTTCATAAAAGCCATACGCAATAAATAGATAGGTACTCTAGTTCGGATGTGAATTACCAAACGTTTGCAAAAAAAACGGCGGAAGACTTACGTCCACCGCCGTTTTTATAAGGGTTTTGCTGTTTAGAAGTGATTAATCGATCAGCTCTTCTGCAGCAGCAAGAATGTTATCTACGGTAAACCCAAAGTATGGGAACAGGTCTTCCGCTGGCGCTGATTCGCCGTAGGTGGTCATACCGATAATACGACCATCCAAGCCTACATACTTGTACCAGAAATCAGCCTGAGCCGCTTCAATAGCGATACGGGCAGAGACTTCCAGAGGCAGAACGGACTGCTTGTACTCTGCGTCCTGAGCATCGAATACATCAGTGGATGGCATGGAGACAACGCGCACCTTACGGCCTTTTTCAGTCAAAGCCGCTTCAGCATTCATGGCCAATTCTACTTCAGAACCGGTGGCAATCAGGATCAGTTCCGGAGTGCCTTCGCAATCTTTCAGGATGTAACCACCACGCTCAACAGCGGCGATCTGGCCATCCGTTCTTGGCATGCATGGCAGACCCTGACGGGAGAAGATCAGTGCGCTCGGACCATCGGTGCGTTCGATCGCGTGCTTCCAGGCAACCGCAGATTCAACGGTGTCGCATGGGCGCCACGCGTTAACGTTTGGCGTCATGCGCAGGCTGGCAATTTGTTCAATCGGCTGGTGGGTTGGGCCGTCTTCACCAAGACCAATGGAGTCGTGAGTGTAAACCTGAATGGAGCGCTGCTTCATCAGTGCTGCCATACGCACCGCGTTGCAAGCGTATTCCATGAAGACCAGGAAAGTCGCGCCGTAAGGAATGAAACCACCGTGCAGGGCGATGCCGTTCATCATGGCAGTCATGCCGAATTCACGAACACCGTAGAACAGGTAGTTACCGTTAGCGTCTTCACGCTTGATGCCTTTGGAGCCGCTCCAGATGGTCAGGTTGGAACCCGCCAGGTCAGCAGAGCCACCAAGCAGTTCTGGTAGCTCTGGGCCATAAGCGTTCAGAGTGTTCTGGGACGCTTTACGGCTGGCAACTTTCTCACCAGTTTCCTGACAGGATTTGATGTAAGCGTTAGCTTTCTCGGAGAAGTCCGCAGGCAGTTCACCTTTCTGACGACGAACGTACTCTGCAGCCAGTTCCGGGAACTCCGCTGAGTAAGCAGCAAACTTCTCATCCCACGCAGCTTCTTTAGCTGCACCGGCTTCTTTGGCATTCCACTGGCTGTAGATGTCAGATGGAATTTCAAACGACGGGTGAGTCCAACCCAGACGTTCGCGGGTCAGTTTGATTTCGTCGTCGCCCAGTGGCGCGCCGTGGCAATCTTCTTTGCCTTCTTTGTTTGGCGAACCAAAGCCGATGATGGTTTTGCAGCAAATCAGGGTTGGCTTTTCGGTTTCTGCATGAGCCGTTTCAATAGCCGCTTTGATGGCATCTGCATCGTGACCATCAACCGCAGGGATAACGTGCCAGTTGTAAGCTTCAAAACGCTTAACGGTGTCGTCAGTGAACCAACCTTCAACTTCACCATCGATGGAGATGCCGTTGTCGTCGTAAAACGCAACTAGTTTACCCAGTCCAAGCGTGCCCGCCAGGGAGCAAACTTCGTGGGAAATACCTTCCATCATGCAACCATCACCCATGAATACATAGGTGTGGTGGTCAACGATGTCATGGCCCGGTTTGTTGAACTGAGCAGCCAGTGCTTTCTCAGCCGCCGCCATACCAACAGCGTTGGCCATGCCCTGACCCAGTGGGCCAGTGGTGGTTTCGATGCCCGGTGCATAACCGTATTCAGGGTGACCTGCGGTTTTGGAATGCAGCTGACGGAAGTTTTTCAGATCATCAATGCTTAACTCATACCCTGAAAGGTGGAGCAAAGAGTAAAGCAACATGGAACCGTGACCGTTGGACAGAACAAAGCGGTCTCTGTCCATCCATTTCGGGTTGGTCGGATTGTGGTTCAGGTAATCTCGCCAAAGTACTTCAGCGATATCCGCCATTCCCATGGGCGCGCCCGGGTGGCCGGATTTGGCTTTTTGGACGGCGTCCATACTGAGGGCGCGAATAGCGTTGGCAAGCTCACGACGTGAGGACATGGAATTTCTGCTCCTGGGGATCCAGTTCATTTGAATTCGGGCGCTATTTTAAAGCCTTTGGACGAAAACATGAAACATCATAAATTAATTTTTGGGCTTGGAAGGAACTTGCTTATTAACTAAGTGTCCAATTTATCTCGTTAACGTGAGTATGAAATAAAGGATAAACGATATGCTTAGTATGAACCCTAGAGTGCCTTCGGCATCTTTGCCCAATAACACTTCAGCTAGTCAGGTGTATTTAGCTCAGGATAAAGCAACCCTGAATCAGTCGGTTGGTGTATGTGAGGTTGAAGGTAAAAACTACCTTCAGGTAGATGGTGAAATCATTCGGTCTTTATCTGATTTCCAGAAGACCAGCTTGGTCAATCCAGAGCATTTTCTTGACCACCCATTAGTTAAAGAATACCTGGATTCCATCCAAGTGGCGGAACAACAGAATGAGAGCGGTGATGCATTCAAAGTTTTGTCCTGGAATGTCAATCTTTGCCTGGGGCGGTTGGAAGCTGGTAATGGGCTGGCGCATCAAACTCACCCTCACTACCGGATGGAAAATCGAAAAATTCACGTCTGGACCATGTTGGCAGAAATTGTAAAGTTGCAAAAGCCTGACATTATCTGCCTTCAAGAGCTAAGAGACTTTTTGGTGGATATGGATAATCCTGAAACGAAAAAGAACTTTGTCCTGGAGTTTTCCACGTTTCTCGACAAATTGGGTTATGAAGTAGTTTTTGAGAAAGTAGACCCCTCGATTGATTGGTCTTTTAATCTTATGACTGCACGCCGTAAAGATTGTGCTTTGGAACTGATTAAGGAAGAAACCAAGCCAATACGAGTCACAGTTGATGGTAAGCCTTTCGGGAAGTCGTTTCCGAAGGAAGGATCAGAGGAAGAAAAGGGAGCTTTTAATAAAGAAAAATTCAGACATAACCTTAGCGACATAACTTGCAAAAGTATCTTGGAGACCGCTTATAAAAGTCCTGATGGTGTGATAACCCACGTTTTGAACCTGCACAGTGGGTTGAATTCGGAGCATAAAAAAGCGTACGGCAAAAAACTGGGAGAGCGCATGGCGGAAATTCGCCAGGCAGACCCAAATGCTCGGGTTGTGGCTATGGGTGATATGAACACCTTTGAAGAGGATAGGGATGCGGTAATAGATTCTGTTCTAACTGCTGGAGCAGTCAGCAATGTGGATATTCATCATTATGACCGCTGGAATAATCATAAGGGTGAGTCAATACCTGCTGATAAAGCGTCATCTATGACGATGGACCCATTTGATTTTGGCTATCAGCCCACAAAAGCAGGGCAAGACGCAGCCAGATCTGCAGAGACTGACATCAGAAATGCTGTTAAAGGGGAAATGCTGCCTGAGGCAAAAAAGCTGATATGGGATCAAAATAGCAAAGCAGTAACGCCTGCTACGCATCCGGTAAGTGGTGTTCTTGATCGAACATTCAGTAGCGGCTTTGATGCTGGTCGATCAAGCATTACCATTTATAACAAACCAGTGGTTAATACTGAACTGGAAGCATCAGAGCTGACTGACCCGAAAGAGATTAGAGAGAGCATGGGAAAAGCTGACTATGGAAAACTGAAAATAGGGCTTTTTGGAAGCCGTCCTGTTTTGCCGGTTAATTCATCATTGTTTGCTGCTGACCATCATCCGCTGATTGCCAGCTTAATGCCTTTTGATGGCGTCGGAGATCGCGCGCGCTATTGATTATGGTAGTGGTAATGAGGCAATGAGAGCTTCTGATATTTCTTATCGAGTGGGAATCTTAGGCGAAAGTCGTGAAGAGGCGATGTTAAATTACCGGTTATAGCGCACGCAGTGGCTATATTTGGCGAAGCAATTTGAGTTTTCAGTCATATGAAATGCTCACATTGGTAAAATGTTCATTGCTGGAGGTGTTGTAGCTTGACAAGCCGGCACCTCCTCCGATCCCGATCAGGGTTCATTGTCCATAAGTTTCCAGTAGTGCTTGCCAAGTTTCTTGATAGCAAAAAGCCACATAATGATTGCCATTAAAAACGCACCAGCCAGCCAGGAGGTAATCAGACTCATCGAGCCACCCAGAGAAATTAAGATTTGCTGCAACAGAGAACTTCCAGCTTTACCAACCCTACTGACGACCAGTTCTATAGCGGCTTTGCCCTTGTATTTTCTTTCTACATCCAAAGGTACAAAAGTCATCTCTTTGGTTGTATTGAATAGGGTGTACTTTGCGGATTTTCCCAGAGCATGGCAGCAAAGTCCGGCATTGAGGCTCAGCATCGATAGATCAAGGCTGCTAAAAAAAAGAAGGTTAAGGTTGGCGTTTTGGAACAGCGTGAAAATGAAAAATGGGGCTGCTGTAATAAGAATAATAAAAGGTGTTGCAAACGTCGCTGTGAACCAGCTTCTATTGAGTAATACCGGCGTCATTAATCCGCAGAGCAGGCTACCGATGCCATTAACCAGTGCAACCTTGCCCATAAACATCGAATAGTCGACTTCACTGGGGTATTTCTCCACAAGCTGACTCTTCCAAGCCAGCTCAACCATATTGATAGAGATACAATATCCCAACATCATCAGAGCAATGCTGGTGAGGTAGGGGCAGCGAGCCAAGTATTTAAAACTATCAAAAACGGGTAGGTGGGTTGTGGTTGAAAGGCTTGACTGTGTTTTTGTATCTTCACCCTGCAGGCGATAGCAGTATTCATTCAGTACAAGAATCATCAGCCCAAAAATGACAAACAGTACGGAAAGTGTTGTCAGACTTCCCTGCCATCCAGCGTTCTCTGAAGATAATCCTTTTGAAGCACAATAGTATAAAAGAGGTCCGGAAATAATAGAGGCACTGCTGCCCACCATAGTCAAAATTGGGTAATGCCGGGCTGCACTTCGACTGTTATGGAGGTCATTAACGGAGGTCCAGAACAAAATACAAATGACGGCGGATCCCCATATTTCAGCCAAAGCAAAAAACAGTGTGAGTGGCCAGTAATAAATCATGCCAGTAATAAACTGAAGATGATCTGGTACATAGGGTGAAAGCCATTGGGTAAAAGTGGCCGGGGCAAAAGCATCAAGGTTTGGGTAAATGAGTATAGAGAACAGGGGCATCCATAGAAGGAACGGGCCAATCGCTACGGCAAATAGCATTCTTTTATTCAATCGGTTAGCCAGTGCGCTGTAACAAAACAAAAAAATGAAAGCAACTGGCATGACGGCGCACAGTTTAATAAAAGGAATAGCTTCTGCTCCCAGTCGGGTGACCAGAAGGGATTCTTTTAAATTCCAGAGTATGTCGAAATTAAAGATGCAGCAGGCCATCATGGTAATTTGCAGATAAAGCAAGGTGTTTGAGCTTTCTGGCACCTCGCTGGCAAGGACTTTATTCATTTGCGTATTATTTCATCTGGCTGTTGGCCACAGGTGATTCTTAAGTAGCGCCCCAAGCCGAAAACGGCTGAACATCTACGACTAACAATCGTGCCAATTAAATGATGTTAGTCAGAAGTTGTGCAAATGAAATCGAATATTTCTGGCTGAGTGGATAGCTGCAATGCTGCAGAGTGGCTGTCTACTTAGTCAGAAAATATGCTTTCATTTGGACAACTGCATATTAGAAAGGCCATTAGAAATGCCTGAGCCAATTGAAGGAGATAACTATAGAGCAGAATTTGCAATTCATCATGTATATAAAAATATTTTGATATAGGTTGTCTGTGTTGCTAAAATCAACATCAGTAAATGAGACCCGCTGTGCATGATGGGTATAAAGGAAAAGGCGGTTTACATTGACTGAGGGTTACGAACAGCTGGCAGCTGTGACAAAAGCCAGCGGCGACTTGTTAAGACTGCAGATTCTCAGAGTGTTGAGTACGGAGTCATTAGGGGTGCTTGAGCTCAGCAGCCTTTTTGATATGCGACAACCTGCCATGAGCCACCATCTAAAAGTTCTGCTGCAGGCAGGGCTCGTCTCTACCCGGAAGGATGGCAATAGCATTTTTTATCGCAGGGCGTTGCCACCATCCGACAGCTTTCTGGAACCTGTGGTGCGAGCGTTGTATCAGGCGGTGGAAGAGCTTCCTATGCCTGAGCTGCTGACAAAGCGCCTTCAGTTGATTCGTCAGCAGAGATCAGAGTTGTCTCAGGCATTCTTCACCCGAAATTCTGATGAGTTTCGCAAGCAGCAAGAGCTGATTGCTGAACATCAGCTTTATGCCGATTCGGTATCGGATCTGATTGCTGCGACGACGTTTACTGATTCCAAAATGGCACTGGAACTCGGGCCAGGGGAAGGTGCTTTTCTGAAGACGCTATCGGGCATATTTGATGATGTCTATGCGGTGGATAGCTCAGAGAAAATGCTCGATTATTCACGACAAAGTGCCAGTAACCAGAAGTTGGACAATATCCACTTTATCCATGGCGAGATTCAATCGTTAAGCGACTACGAAAAACGCTTTGATTGCATCGTTGCGAACATGGTACTGCATCATGTTCCCAGCCCCGGCGATATTTTTTTCTGGTCAGCAAAGCTGTTAAAGCCCGGCGGCAGCATGATGATCAGCGAGCTCAGTCATCATGATCAGGACTGGGTGCGTGAATCCTGCGGTGACTTATGGTTGGGGTTCAGCGCAGAAGAGTTAAGCCAGTGGGCAGAGAAAGTTGGCCTTTTAAGCTCCGAGTCCCAGTATCTTGGCTTACGTAATGGTTTTCAAATTCAGGTCAGATGTTTCCAGTTGCCGGAATAACTGATTTTGACAGTTTATTATTTTTTCATTGATTAAGAGGGTTCTACGACTATGTCTGAGTATTCACTATTTACTTCCGAATCTGTATCCGAAGGTCATCCGGATAAAATTGCTGATCAGATTTCTGATGCAATTCTGGATGCGATGTTGAAAGACGACCCAGATGCCCGTGTCGCTGTGGAAACTATGGTAAAAACCGGCATGGTCGTGGTTGCGGGTGAAGTAAGAACCAATACTTATGTTGATATTGAAGACCTGGTTCGCAAGGTAGTGACCGATATCGGTTACAACCACGGTGATCTGGGTTTTGATGGCGATTGCGTTGCAGTGCTGAATGCCATTGGTAAGCAATCTCCAGACATCGCTGTTGGTGTTGATGAACGTGACGATCACGATCAAGGCGCCGGTGACCAAGGCTTGATGTTTGGTTACGCAACCAACGAAACGCCTGTGCTGATGCCTGCACCGATCTACTACGCTCACGAGCTGGTAAAACGTCAGGCTCAGTTACGTAAGGATGGCACGCTGCCATGGTTGCGCCCTGATGCAAAAAGTCAGGTTACCATGCGTTATGATGAAAACGGCAAAGTACAAAGCGTTGATGCCGTGGTGCTGTCTACTCAGCATTCTCCTGGTGTGTCTCTGGAAGAGATTCGTCGTGAAGTGCTGGAACAGATCATCAAGCCTGTTTTCCCGGAAGGCTGGCTCCATGCAGACACCAAGTATCACATTAACCCAACCGGTATTTTCGTGATCGGCGGCCCGGTAGGCGACTGTGGTCTGACTGGCCGCAAAATCATTGTTGATACCTACGGCGGTATGGCTCGTCACGGTGGTGGTGCCTTCTCTGGTAAAGATCCATCCAAGGTTGATCGCTCAGCTGCTTACGCGGGTCGATATGTGGCGAAGAATATTGTTGCTGCAGGTTTGGCTGATCGTTGTGAAATTCAGATTTCCTACGCCATTGGTGTTTCCGAGCCTACGTCGATTTCCATCAACACCTTCGGAACCGGCAAAGTCTCTGACGACCGGATCGCAGAACTGGTTCGTGAATACTTTGATCTGCGTGCTGGTGGGTTGGTGAAGATGCTGGATCTTAAACGTCCAATTTATCAGGCAACCGCTGCTTATGGTCACTTTGGCCGTGAAGAAGCTGAGTTTACCTGGGAGAATACGGATAAAGCTGACCAACTTCGTAAGGCTGCAGGTTTAGGTTTGTCTATTTAACCAAATCACTAAGGAATGAAATCACTAAGGAATGGATTGTTACTGCTTGTAGTGGATTGCAGTGAGGGAGAGCGTGAGTGCTCTCCTGTCAGTAACATAGGCAGATCTGAATTCTGTTTAGGATTTAGATGTCTGTATAGTGCATGCTGGAAATATATATCTATAACACGGGAGGCCAATTTTAATTCAGCCGCTAAATGAGTAGAATCTTTCTTAAACATTATTTTATTTTTAATGTTGTATTTCGATAATCCCAAATCCTTCCTGATATTAGCAAAAGTCTTCTTAAAATTATCAGGTAAAAGTTTGTTTTGGAGATCGTCTGCTATTTTTCTCAATTGCTCGATTTGTTCAGCCTTGGGATGTGTTTTTAAAAAAAGCATTGTGTTTTCTGCCCCGACGAGACTTTGAAACCATTTTCTATCATGGCAACAGCGCCCCCCTACAACCGCGCCTTTGGCTGCGCCGTGAACAGCACTAGCTAAACCAATAGCAGCTGCAGTTCCAGCCAGGGGTAAAGAAATTCCACCCGTGAATGGAGCGCAGGCAACGCCGATACCCATTGTTATTCCTGCATATATAAGTCCTGGTGTGGAGCAACCTGCAATACTTTTAAGCTTCCGGTTTGTTTTATAAGACGATTCATCACCATAAAAGCAATGTGTGAGTTGTTTAATAACTACAGTGTCTCTTTGGTCCAGTCCTATAACCTTATTTTTTTTCCCAAGATGTTCTCTACAATGTTTAAAGGCTTGAAAGAGTTTTTGCTCCTGTTGTGGAAGTTGAACTGTATGCTGATTAAACGTAGTTATACCTCCGACTCTATTTTGAGTGGTGGGTGGCGGTAAGGATTTAGTATCATCTTCCAATACAGCATATGGAGTATGCTGAAATTTTGTAGGTAAAGGGCTAAGCATGATCACATGAGCCTCAAAGGTAGAATTATTCGATCACAGTCGAGGATAGATTAAAATGCTCCCAAGCCTATATCAAAATATATTGATATAGGTGTTAACCGCTGCTAGACTTCGTTATATTCGGATAATACGCAGAGCGGGATATAAAAAATGAGTGCTAACCCTGATATGGCTGCCATTTCAACTGCTACCGAGGTAACGGATTACCGAGTGGCAGACCTTTCTCTGGCTGAGTGGGGGCGCCGCGAAATACAGATTGCCGAAGGTGAAATGCCTGCTCTGATGGCCATTCGCGCCAAATACCGTGATCAGCAGCCCCTTAAGAATGCAAAGATCATGGGTTGCATTCATATGACTATCCAAACAGCGGTACTGATCGAAACCCTGATTGCACTGGGTGCCGATGTTCGCTGGTCTTCCTGTAATATCTTCTCTACTCAAGACCATGCGGCGGCGGCTATTGCAGCGGCAGGTATTCCTGTTTTTGCCTGGAAAGGTGAAACCGACGAAGAGTTCTGGTGGTGCATTGAGCAAACCATTCTTGATGGTAAAGGCAGCCCATGGGATGCCAATATGATTCTGGACGACGGTGGTGATCTAACTCTGCTGCTCCATGACAAATACCCTGAAATGCTGGATGCCATCCACGGTATTTCTGAAGAAACCACCACCGGCGTACATCGCCTGCTGGAAATGCTGGAAAAAGGTACGTTGAAAGTGCCAGCAATCAACGTTAACGATGCGGTCACTAAGAGCAAGAACGACAATAAATACGGTTGCCGCCATTCCCTGAATGATGCCATCAAGCGCGGCACAGACCACCTGCTCTCTGGTAAGAAAGCACTGGTGGTTGGTTATGGTGATGTGGGCAAAGGTTCTGCCGCTTCGCTTCGTCAGGAAGGCATGATCGTTAAGGTGACAGAAGTGGATCCTATCTGTGCCATGCAGGCCTGTATGGATGGTTATGAAGTTGTGTCTCCTTACCTCGATGGTGTTAATGATGGAACACTGGCTTCTATTGATAAGGCACTCCTTGGCACCACAGACCTGTTGGTAACCACCACCGGTAACGTTCACGTCTGTGACCGCAACATGCTTCAAAGTCTCAAAAATGGCTGTGTGGTGTGCAACATTGGCCACTTTGATACTGAAATCGATACTCAGTTCATGCGTGATCACTGGCGCTGGGAAGAAATCAAACCGCAGGTGCATAAAATCCTGCGTGATGAGTCGTCTAACGATCATCTGATTCTTTTGTCCGAAGGCCGTTTGGTCAACCTTGGCAATGCTACCGGCCATCCGTCGCGTATTATGGATGGTTCATTTGCTAACCAGGTACTGGCACAGATTCATCTGTTTGAAAGCAAGTTTGCTGACCTGCCTGCAGATCAGAAAGCGGCTAACCTATCAGTGACCGTCTTGCCGAAAAAGCTTGATGAAGAAGTGGCGGCTTATATGGTCGAAGGCTTCGGTGGCGTGATCACCAAACTGACCAATGAACAGGCGGGCTATATTAATGTGCCTGTTGAGGGTCCGTTCAAAAGCGACGACTACAAGTATTAAGTCAGTATGCGACTGATGCTGTTAGATGTATCAGTCGCTTTACCCTACGGTATTCATCATGTCTGCAACAACAAGTAAAAAAATCCCGATCAGTTTTGAATTCTTTCCTACTAAAACGGAAGAAGGCGCTCAGAAACTTGCGCAGCACGCTCTGAATCTTGCGGCGTGCCAGCCGGAATTCTTCTCAGTCACCTATGGTGCTGGCGGTTCTACAAAAGATCGTACTCTTGATACAGTACTCACCACTCAGAGCAAAACCAATATTGCTACCGCACCACACCTTTCCTGCGTTGGTGATTCCCGGGAGCAGCTTAGGGAGCTTCTGAACTTTTACCGCAGTAAAGATATTACCCGTATTGTCGCCCTGAGAGGTGACTTGCCCTCAGGTATGGGGCGTGACATTGGTGAGTTGCGATATGCCAATGAGTTGGTGGAGTTTATTCGTGAAGAAACTGGCGATCATTTTCATATTGAAGTTGCCGCCTATCCAGAGTCGCATCCACAAGCGCCTAACTTTGAAATAGATCTCGAAAATTTTCAGCGCAAAGTGAATGCTGGTGCCGATTCGGCAATCACCCAGTATTTTTTCAACCCTGATAGCTACTTCTATTTCGTTGAGCGTGTCAGAGCCATGGGTATTGATGTGCCGATTGTGCCGGGCATTATGCCGATCACCAACTACAGCCGGTTGGCTCGCTTCTCCGATGCCTGTGGGGCCGAGATGCCGAGATGGGTTCGCAAGCAGCTAGAAGCCTATGGAGATGATGTCAGCAGCATCAAAAAATTTGGTGAGCAGGTCATCACCCAACTTTGTGAACGGCTGTTAGACGGTGGCGCACCAGCACTGCATTTCTATACACTGAATCAATCAGAGCCTTGCGAGAGAATCTGTAATAACCTTGGTTTTAGTCGCCAGTAAAACTCTGTATCACCTGAACCATACTTTTGGATTCGGGTGATTTAATACCTTTCCGTCTCTTTTGCCGCTTATAATTCCCTCTAGCTTACTTATGAACTGATAGTGACTATGAGAAACCCTCGGATTTTTTCTGATCAGCCTCTTCAGGCAAACAGCTCGGTTGAACTCGCTGAAAGTGCGGCCAATCATGTTGGGCGTGTGCTTCGTATGAAAGTGGATGAACCTCTGGTTTTGTTCAATGGACAGGGCGGTGCGTGGCAGGGAAAGGTGGAAAGCGTTAGTAAAAAGTCAGTGACCGTTTATTTAGATAACCTTATTGAAGGCGATGCTCAATCTCCTCTTACCATTGAGCTTGGTCAGATCTTAAGCCGTGGGGAACGGATGGATTATGCTATCCAAAAAGCCACAGAGGCGGGTGTTACATCAATCACACCTTTGTGGAGTGAGCGGTGTGAAGTAAAACTGAATGCGGAACGCTTGGATAAAAGAGTTAAGCATTGGCAGCAGATTGCCATCAGTGCCTGTGAGCAGTGCGGGCGCAACATTATTCCAGTGATTCATCCACCGGTGAAGCTTGAGGAGTGGTTATCCACAAGAAAGACGAATCTTAATTTTGTGCTGCACCACCGGACAAAAGAACAGTTAAGTGGCTATGAAGCACCAGACTCAGTTTCTCTGTTGATTGGTCCTGAAGGAGGTTTGACGGCAGACGAGATTGTCATGGCTGAGCAAAAGCAATTTAATCCGCTAGCTCTTGGTCCACGAGTATTACGAACTGAAACAGCACCAGTGGTCGCGATCTCTTTGATGCAATATTTGTGGGGAGATTATTAAAAAGGGAGCGTGACTCCCTTCTAATCGAAACTGCCAGATTTAAACGATTGCAGTAGTATGTCGAGCAGAAACAGCCTGCTCAAGTGCTTGTTCAAGCAGTGTCAGGTTTGGAATAGAGGCGGGGATATCCTTGAGAATAACTCGATGTTGCTCCATGGGGCCTGCTTCTTCAGCCGAGTTTCGTAACTCTTCTTTAACGATGGTAAGGGGCTGTGGAATCCCCTGAACCACCAATCCATAGAAACCGTAACTACTGCCCTTTGTCGTACGATTAATAATGGCAATCCGGTTGGTGGCTGAGAATTCCGTAAACCGGCCTTTATTCATTCGCTCAAATGAGATGACAGGCACTTTTTCACCACGCCAGCGAATGTCACCCAGCAACCAATCCAGTTCAGGATAGTTGTCCTCTGGCCTGGTGTAGTCAGTATTACCCGCCAGGCAGACTGCCGGTATCAGCAAAGGTCGCTGCTGGATTGGCAGCAGCACCGATGTCATGTGATGAATTCCTGGCATAGCACTACTCTCTTACTCAGTGGCTTGCATATACCAATTCTGCTTTTAAATTGTGGGCTGTGCAGCCATTTTGGTCGACTGGATCTGCGTTGAAGTTCCTCGCCATAGCTATGGCTATGACTCGTCTCTTCGCCTTGCCCAATCGCCCAAAATAACTTGCTCGTTCCAAAATTTAAAAGCGCCATTGGTATTAGTCGCTTGGCTCAAGCTGTTTCAGTCATAATCAGGGTTTTAATAGCTTTGAGCAATGGGCCTTCCTGGAAAGGTTTACCAATATACTCGTTCACACCAAGACTCATGGCTCGAGTTCGGTGTTTCTCGCCGGTTCGTGACGTGATCATGATAATTGGCAGATCATTCAGCTCAGGGTCATTACGTACGGAGCTGGCGACCTCAAAGCCATCCATTCTCGGCATTTCAATATCAAGCAACATGATATCCGGCTTTTGCTCAGCCAGCATGGCCAGAGCTTCAACACCATCCCGGGCAGATGACACTTCATAGCCTTGGCGGGTCAGTAGACGACTGGTTACTTTTCGTACAGTTACGGAGTCGTCTACGATCAGTACTTTCGCGACTTTCTCACTCTTTTCAGCTTCGTCTTTAATCGTAGCTTCAATATGCGATAGCAGATGTCTGCGATAGAGTGCCGCCGGGTCGAGAATCACCACTACTCGACCATCACCCAGAATGGTGGCACCGTTCACACCCGCCAGGCCGGAAAACTGAAGACCCAGGCTTTTGGTGATAATTTCACGGCTACCAATAATCGCATCGACGTGTACGGCAACATTATCATTACCACGTTGAACCAGAACCACCGGGCATTGGCCTTCACTGATCTTAGGGATACTGGTGCCCAGCAGAGCGCCCATATAAATCAGTTTGTGCTCAGTACCATTACCATAAACCAATGGTGAATTATTGCGATAGCAGTCGGTCAGGATATCTGATGACATCATAGAGATACCATCAATGGCATGCATAGGCAGTGCATATAAACTACCGCCGACTTCCACCATCAGTGCCCGGTTGATGGAAAGAGTGAAAGGCAGACGCAGAGAAAAGTGAGTACCTTCGCCGGTTTCTGATTTCACCTGGATGCTACCACCCAGTTGACGAACAGAACTGTTCACCACATCCAGACCCACACCACGACCAGAAATATGGGTAATGCTGCTGGCGGTACTGAAGCCAGAACGCATAATCAATTCAAGCGCTTCCTGATCAGACAGTTGAGCACTTTTACTGATCAAGCCCTGCTCAATTGCTTTTGCTTTGACGGCTTCAATATCAATACCACGACCATCGTCAGACAGTTCGATGACCACATCGGAGCCATCACGACGAATGGAGATAGAAATTTGTCCAATATCTGGTTTGCCAAGGCGCTGACGATCTTCGATAGCGTTTTCAATACCGTGACCGATGGCGTTTCTCAGCATGTGCTCGAGTGGTGCAAGCACACGCTCGAGCATGGTTCTGTCCATTTCACCTTCGGCATTGCCAACCATCAGCTCAACAGGTTTACCCAGTTCATCAGACACTTGTCTGACGATCTTGCGGAGTCTTGGTACCAGGCGACTGAAGGAAACCATCCGGGCTTTCATCAGTTTTTCCTGAAGCTCGATCTGAGTTCTGGATTGCTGTGCCAGCAGGCCCTCCATGTCTTTGGTTTTTTCTTGCATCGCTTCGCGCAAATCCACCAAGTCAGACGCTGACTCGACCAGTGCGTGGGAAAGCTGTGAAAGCTCTGAGTACCGATCCATTTCCAGCGGATCAAAGTCTGGATTTTCACCAAGGTCTCCCTGGTGACGGGACATAATCTGGGTTTGTGTTTCAATATCCAGACGTTTCAACTGTTCCCGCACACGAAGAATGGTTCGATTCATTTCATCCAGTGTTCGGGCAGTGTCAGCCGTTTGCTGCTCAATTCGAGAGCGGCTGATGCTGGATTCACCGGCCAGATTGATCAATGTTTCCAGCAGATCAGATGGAACACGAATCATCTCGCTGGGTGCAGTCTGAAGTGCAACACCTTCCGATACAGGAATGTTCTGAGTGGCAACCTTGATGGTGGAAACGGGCTCCAAAGGATTAGCCGTTTCTGTCGAAATTTGTACTGGCGTTATCTCGGCTCTTTCTGCTGCTGCTTCAGCGATCTGCGCCGGTGCGATTGCACTGGCCAGGCTTTGAACCGATTCAGGCGATGCGAGATAATCCGGCAGCACCTCAACCTCAGGAGCGGTATCTCCAGAGATCAAACGCTGTTTCCATGATTGCAGCTCTTCCAGCATGTTGGCAGTGCTTGGTAGCGCCATACCGGTGCTGAGGTTTTTCAGTGATGACTCAATGGTGTCGTGTGTTTTCTGAATCAGTGCAAGTGGTGCACGATCAGAGGTGCACCGACCCGTGGTGATCACTTCATAAATATCTTCCAGTGCGTGGCAGAGATCTCCAAGCTCATAGAGTTCTGCCATGCGTGCACCACCTTTCAAGGTGTGCAGGCTACGCTGAAGCTCATGTACCGGGTGTAAATCGTCCGGTGCATCAAGCCAGACTTCCAATGCCTGGACAGAATCTTCGAGAAGCTCAAAGGCTTCTTCAATAAAGTTCTGGCGCAACTCCAGCTCATATTCATCCAGTTGAGCTGTGGCTGCAGCAGGCATCGCGGGTGAAGGCTTAGGTGTGATTTCTGTTGGTTTATTATTGGCAGGCGCTGTAATAACAATTTCTTCAACAGCGCTGTCGTCCAGTTCTTCAATAACGATATCCGGTATCACCGGTTCAACTGGAGCGGGAGAGGCTTCAACGGATTGTAATGCCTGCTGTTCATTCAGCAACAGGGCCAGAGCTTTTCGTAAATCGCCAAAGACAGCTTGAGGTGATTCAGGCGTCTGCTGGGAAGCCACCTGATTCATCATCTCCACCAGTGCCTCAAAACCATCCATAAATGGTATTAGCAGCAGTTCAGGAAGAGAAGACTCCCGGGTTTCAAGATAGGTGCAGACGTCCAGAAGCACGTCGCAGAGTTCAGCCATCGTAGCAAGACTGGCTTCAGTGGCATTTGCCGTGAGAACCCGAAGCTCAAACTTAAATCTCTCCAGTTCTTCCTTCGGGATGCCGTTTACCCAGCCTTTCAGGAACTTATTGGCGTCCAATAGAAGGTCAAGGTCGTTAGATAAGAACAACGATGCCTGTTGTCCTTGCTGAGTGGCAATCGTTGCAGGTGCGTCGTGAGATGAGTCATCCTGCAGGCTGTTACTGAGCAGTTGGCTATGGAGAGCCGCAATCCAATTAAGGTAATTATCAACCTTCAGTTCAACCGGTTTGGCACCGCCATGGAGTTGGACTAAAGCGTCTTCGATCAGATCAATGCCCTGTTCCAGCATACTGATAATCTGACTGTCTGCTGGCACCAGGTGTGCCCGGAACTCTTTCACTGTTCTCTCAATGGCAGCAATCAGATCTGCTAGAGGGGTGATATCTGCCATGTAAGCACTGCCTTTCAGCGTATGCAGTGCGCGTTGAACGGTGTCGCTTATCTGGATGCTGTCACCCAACTGATAAAACTGCTCGATGAAATCTTTTACAACGGCCAGATGACTTCTGGCTTCGTTGTCAAAAATCTCCAGCAGCTGTTGGTCATACTCTTCGTCAGACTCTTCGCTAGAGCCTTCATTCGAACCTAGTTCAATCTCTTCGGCGATGCTGAGGTCTTCAGCTGCAGGTACTACTTCACCAAAGAGGACTGCAGGCTCCTCTTGTGCATCACTTTCAGGTTCTTCCTGCTCGACAACAAAACTCAGGCCTTTGGCAAGGGCATCTGCTTTCTCCATGCAGACCAGAACTTCTGGCGTCAGTTGTTGGTTTTGAGCAGCAAAGTCCTGAACCAGTTCTGGCAGCATGACAATGACGTCGTCTATCAGCTGGATCATGCTTTCAGAGATATTGATTTTTCCATCGATCAACTGATTCAGCATGCTTTCGATAGACCAGCCGAGCTCTCCAATAACTTCAGCGCCTATCATGCGTCCACTGCCTTTTAAGGTGTGGAAGGCTCGACGAACTTCAGTCCGGCTGCGTACATCATTACTGTCTTTACGCCAGATGGCGTATTGCTCGGTCAGAAGCTCCTGAACTTCGGTCGCTTCTTCTACAAAGATTTCACCCAGATCTTCTTCGTCATCCAGAGTAAAATCCAGAACATCATCGCTCAGCGCCAGTGAGGCTTCGATTTCTGGTCCGATAGGATCGGCTTCGAACTCAGACTCATCAAACTCCATATCGTCAAGGGATAGAATTTGGTCATCCAGAATGGGCTCAGGACTACTTTGAACCGATTCTGATGTCTCAATCTCAAAGGTTAAATCGTCGGAAGCGAAGTCAATGAACAGGGCTTCGTCGTTTTCTTTGGTTTCTTCTAAGGCGTGTTCAGCTGTCTCAGCCTTTGCACTATCTAGTTTGAAATCGATAGAAAGGTTAGCTTCATCTGCTGTGTTCTGCGCTTCAACCTTTTCTGGCTCAGGCATAGCTTTGCTAGAGATGGTTGGGCTGAAATCGATGGATAGGTTATAACCATCGTCGCTCTGGCTGTTCTCAGCGACCTGCACCTGTTCCTGTGTTACAGGCTTTTCGTAATTGAACTCCAGAACATGGTCGTTGGTATCGGTGGGCTGTGCAGCTTGTTGTTCTTTCTTTTCTTCATCGCTGAACAGATGGCTGGCAAAAGGGTTCACCTTTTCGCCAGCCGGCTTTGTTGTTGGTGCTGGTTTATTTTCTGGAATCGATGGTGCAGGTGTTCTGGCTTCCAGCTTTTCGATGCTTTGCTGAGTGATATCCAGAGTCTTCTCAGTGAAGTTGGATACACCTGTAGTCAACTGCTCCAGATAATACTCAACACTGGACAGAGCATCAGCCAATGCTTCAAGTTCATCAAGCTCTGGTTTCGCGGTTCTTTCCAACCACTGACTTTTAATGTAATTGGAGCACCGCCCCATCAAGTCGGCAACACGGGGTAATGGGATAATGGCCAGGCTGCCCTGAATACTTTTGAGCATCGGGATCAGTTTGGTCAGAAATTCCTTGTTTTCATTGCTGCCCAGATAATCAACTAACGTGCCTTTTGCCTGTTCAAGGGTTTCGCGGGCTTCATGAATAACCGTTTGATGAATATCACTCATCTGCGAAGATTCTGAACCATCGCCCGTAACGGTGGGTCGATAACTCATGAACTGATTGAGCCCGGTTTCTACTTCCAGTAAACGGGCGGCAATATCAATCAGCGAGTTATTAATTTCGGCAGGGTTTGGCTGTTCAGTGGTCAGAATCAGATGGAGGCTTTCTGACTCTTTTTGCATGGTACTTTGAAGTTTATCGAGGCCAAGCATACCAAGGGTGTCAGTAATCTGCTGGCACACCGGCATTTGTTCTTGAAGCCGCTCTCTGTTGGTCTCAGGGTTGAGTATGTACAGGTCTAAAGCGTCTTTGACGTTAGCAAGTTCTTCTTTAATAGCACTGACGACAGGTGCCGTTGCCTGGTAGTTTGTCAGTTTTTCATCAGCCTGATTCTGTTCCAGCGCTTTATCCAAACCATAGCGATGCTTCAGTGAGAGCAGTAATGCGTTGTTGCTTTCTGCTTTACTCACACGGTACAGGATATTACGAAGAAGCTCTTCGTCTGGAGTGGTATTAATACGACGAATGTCGTCACCAGTCAGGAGTTTCAGCTCATTATCCAATTTCCGCAGAATGGAAATGGCATGATTATCTGCAGCAATTGCACCTTCCCGGAGGCCTTCTGCAAGCCCGGTTGCTGCATCCCACAGTGGAGACAATGGGGAGTCCCAGCAAAGGTTTTGCATCTTGGCAAAAATTTTACCAATGATCACCAGCTGCTGTTCTTGCTGGCTGCCTCTTAAAACACCGGCCAGCGACAGCTGGTATTTCTGGCGCATTTTACGCACCAGCGGGGTAAAGCCGCCTGCCTGAATCTTTGCCAATTGTTCATCAGCAATAGGCTCATTGGCGATGACAATCGTCGGTGAAAAAAAGTCCAGATCGGATAGTGCAGATTCACCTCGAAGCTGTCGCATGTCACTTAAGAGCTTTTGAAACAGCCTTGGGTTGTCTCTTCCGGTTCTTGAAATCTGAACCAGATAATCAGGCAGTTGTAACATGGCCTGAATCAACGTGACCATCTTGTCTTGACTGTTCTCGTCAGACTTTTGTTCGGCAGAGCTCTCCTGCAGGTTTTCCAGTAGCAATAAAATTTCACTGGTTAACAGGCGCGCACTTTGCTGTTTCAGCACTTTAAGTGTGCTGTGAACCTGCTGGATTTTTGCACGACAGCCGGCAAGGGAGGATTGATCCTCCGTGGCTTCGGCATAGGTCTCAAGATCCTGGCGGGCTTCAGTGAGGGTTGTGTCAATTTCACTGATAACCCAGTCCAGGCCTAAATATTCACGCTGTTCGACCATGCCAGGCCCCCGTAATCAAACACCCCTGAATGGCGGGCATCATGCTTAAGTTCATGCGTTCAGTATCTTACAGCTCCGATCCTGAAGATCAGGCATCCGTGGTTTCAGGCAGTTTGAAGCCGGCGACGGACTGACGCATAGTCACCGCCATGTCTGCCAGCTGACCTACGGATTGCGCCGCAGCCTTGGTACCAGTCGATGTCTGAACCGAGATATCCCGGATTGCCACCATGCGGGTAGAAATCTGAGAAGCAGATTGAGACTGAATTTTTGCCGTTTCGGAGATGTTCCGGATCAGGCCTGCAAGGCTGTTGGATACTGTCTCGATTTCTTCCAGAGCAACACCCGCATCCTGTGCCAGTCGTGCACCTTGTACCACTTCAGAAGTGGTGTGTTCCATGGAGATAACTGCTTCGTGGGTATCTGTCTGGATTGCGGATACCAGCCCTTCTACCTGTTTGGTCGCGGCAGAAACCCGTTCCGCAAGACGCTGTACCTCATCCGCTACCACGGCGAAGCCTCGTCCTGCTTCACCAGCCATGGAAGCCTGAATGGCCGCGTTTAGAGACAGGATGTTGGTTTGGTCCGCGATCTCGTTGATTAGGGAGATGATGTCACCGATTTCCTGAGAAGATTCACCAAGGCGCTTCAGACGCTTCGAAGTATCCTGAATTTGCTCACGGATGGTGGTCATACCATCAATGGTGTTACGTACGACCAAACCACCATTGGCAGCGATCTGTACCGAACGTTCTGCTACATCTGCAGAGTCGGAGGCTTCGCCGGATACCCGGTCGATGGATTCCGCCATTTCGTTTACAGATTGTGTGGTTGAACCGATTTCCTGGGCCTGATGGTCAGAAGCCTTGGCCAGCAAACGGGCGGTTGCCTGAGTTTCCTGAGCAGCGGCGTCTACCTGTACAGCAGTCTGGTTGATGGTGTTAACCAGAGCTCGCAGCTGCTCGATGGAGAAGTTAATAGAGTCAGCGATGGCGCCAGTAAAGTCTTCGGTTACCTCGGCTTTCACGGTCAAGTCACCGTCTGCCAGGTCGGCCATTTCGTCCAGCAGTCGCAGGATCGCTTTCTGGTTTGCGCTGTTCTGTGCTTCAGTTTCGTCACTCTGGGCTTTGGTTTCTTCCAGACGACGACGGGTATCCATAATGATGGACATGGCAGTGGAGAGTACAAACAGCAAGGAAAGACCACCAGACAAGAGGATGATCATTTCCAGTGTTCTTTGTTCTACAGTAGAAACGGACAGAGTTTCAGCCAGAACGGAAGTTTGCTCCAGCAATTCCAGGGAGTCGGTAAAGATGGTGTCGGATGCGGCGCGTACCTGGAACAGTTCTGGAGAGGTTTCCAGAATTTCGTCCACACTACCGTCAACGAATTCGAACAGGTCGGCAATTTCCAGCAAGCGGTCGATCGCTTCGTTATCTGTCACCTGACTGATACGCATGGCGACGTTACCTTCGATCATACCGTCCAGTACTCGACCAAAAAGCTTGGCGTCACGGCCGAAGCTGTCTGCCGCCATGATGGAATCTTCACCACCTTCCAGTACCTTGGCAACGCTTCGAATAATACGTTCTGCCAGCCATGGCTGTCTTTGCGCCATGGAGATCTGATCAGATGGAGCGCCATTTTCCAGCAGGATTTCTACGATCTCATCGTATTCAATCTGTAGCTGTGGAATGGTTTCACCCAAGGTGTTCGCTACGTCGTGGAGGGACAGTACCGTGTCTTGTGCGGTCAGAATGTTCTGTGCCTCAGATTGCATTTCCATCCAGGAACTGTTCAGGGCGTTGATCTGTCGGGCAGCTTCAGAGTCAGAGGTTTCTACGAAAGGCAGGGCAGACAGCTTTGCATTATTCAACTCGCCGATGTACTGGCCAAACATGTTGGTAGCGTCTCTCAGTAGGGGGAACGCTTCTTCTTTACCAGAAGCCGCTTCCGAAGCGTTCTTTGCAATCTGCTGAGAAAGTACCCGGAGCTCGCCCGCACTGGTTGCGTGGGTCAGGAGCAGCTGAGACTGCTGGTCATTGTAGAAAAACGCGCCTGTCATGACCGACAGGGACAGAACCAGCATTGTAATCGATACAATGGTGCCTCTGTTCGCCTTGCTTCCCTGTCCCCTGTTCGCTGGATTGCCTTTCATGGTTTATTCCCCGATTTCTAATCTGAAATCAAAATCCTGTTTATTCGCTGGCTGCCTTGAGAAAACGCTCACTGGTCATGAGCCCTTCAATACTGAATACAACGTAGTGGTGATCTTTCTGGTATGAACCCCGGGTGTAGGGGTGAACGCTGGTCGGTAGCGATGAGGGTATTTCATCCGAGAAGGTGTTGGCTGAAAACTGCATCATTCCCTGAACTTCATCAACAATCAGACCAACGGACATGTCTTTCTTCTCGATAACCAGGATTCGGTTACTGGCTTCTGGTTTGGCCTGCCGTTGCGTTTCAATATTTAGCAAGCTGTCATCATTGCTCAAAAAATCAGTCAGACTGATGATCGGGATCAAACGTCCTCTGACGTTAGCAATGCCTTTGACCCAGCCATGAACGCCCGGTAATGGTGTTGTCTGGGGAACCAGAAGGATTTCAGTAACACTGCCCAATTGCACGACGTATTGTTGCTTGTTCAGCAAAAACGAGATGCCCTGCCAGTAACTGAGATCAGACTGTTCAGCAGGAATGGGTGCAGCATACAGGGAAGCACATTGTTCCAGTGCTTCCAGATAGTCGAATGGATGAGTGGAGCTGCTCATTCTATTCCTTTATTTCTGGTTAACCCCTACTGGATCACAACAGAAAGGTTATCTTCAATAGGAAGTTCAACAAAAAACCAGACTCTGCTTTATCAGGCAGCAACGTCACTCAGCACTTCGTTGAGGGTTTCCAGAAGGATATTTTCCTTAATGGGCTTGGTTAGATAGTTCTTGGCGCCTTGACGCATTCCCCAAACACGATCAGTTTCCTGATCTTTGGTGGTCACGATGATGACCGGGATGTGGCCTGTAGAAGCATCTTTTGACAGTTGGCGAGTTGCCTGGAAACCATTAAGGCCTGGCATGACGATGTCCATCAGTACAGCATCAGGCTGTTCTTCGCGGCACAAAGCCACACCATCAGCGCCGTTATCAGCAGTCAGAACGGTATGACCATGTTTTTCCAGCATGGCGCTCAGCTGATACAGTTCAGTCGGTGAGTCGTCGACAATCAGAATTTTCGCCATAAGTCCCCCTAGTAAAAACAGCCTTTTATTGTTGGAAGGCCATCATCAGGCAAATGAATCGTTAAAACGTATGCAGGCTAATGCTGCCCACTCTTTATTCGATGTTATACCGCCAGAGCGTAATCTGGGCAGTGGTCTCGAATCGTACCAAACAGTTCATCACGACTGAAAGGTTTGGTTAAATAATAATCAGACCCAGAGATTCGACCACGAGCTCGGTCAAACAGACCATCCTTGCTGGAGAGCATGATAACAGGAATTCGTTGGTAGGCACTGTTGTTCTTGATCAATGCACAGGTCTGATAACCGTCCAGACGAGGCATCATAATATCAACAAAAATGATATCCGGCTCAGACTCGGCAATTTTTGCCAGAGCATCAAAACCGTCGGTTGCTGTCACTACCGCACAGCCCGCCTTGCTTAACAGAGTTTCAGCAGTACGACGTATTGTCTTGCTGTCATCAATAATCATGACCTTAAGGTCTTTTTCGCTGCCTTGCATGTTTTGCCCCCGATGCCCCACACAAGCACCAAAACTTTTTACTGTCGCTTTTTGATTTTCTCGATCCGTTCTCAGTTTGTTATTGAAGTACTATCAATCCAGATCGTTAGTTCTGTATTTTTATCACAAGTGGGCGGGTGCTGACTAGAAGTCATACCAATGGCGTTTTTAAATTTTGGAGCGAGCAAATTATTTTGGGCGACTGGGCAAGGCGAAGAGACGAGTCATAGCAGTAGCTATGGCGAGGAACTTCAACGCAGATCCAGTAGGCACAAAATAGCTGTGCAGCCCATAATTTAAAAACAGAATTGGTATTACCCCCTCAGGAAAGGTCGATTTTGAGTATTACTTAAAGTCCTGCGCCTCAGTGGCGATGTAATTTCATAATAAATCTTGTCAGGAATGATACAGGGAACCTTATGAATCGCTTTCCCTTTTTGGCCTATAGCCTTGCTTTAGGCTTGATACTCTGGAACTCGCCGGCTTCTGCGGAAGCACTGGAGGAAGCGCTAACCAAAGCGCTGTTATCCCACCCGCAGGTTAAAGTAGCCGTTAACCGTCTCAGAGCTGAAGAGAAAACCATTGGTGCGGCCAGAGCTGACTTTTTCCCATCGTTGGATATATCTGCCGGCTACGGAACTCAGAAAAAGGACGTTCCTGATGGAACTAATGAACAGATTGATGAAATCCGTTTTACCAAGCAGGAAGCAGCGATTTCCATAAAGCAAAGTCTTTTTGCCGGGTTTAATACCAAAAATCGTGTTGCCGGTGCCAAAAAAAGTACGGAAGCTGAGCAGTGGCGTTTGGTGTCAACCCTTGAAGAGATTTCGCTGAAGATTACCTCGGTGTATTTGAGAGTGATGGAGCGGCGTGAGCTGGTTGAGCTGGCGAAAGATAATCTGGACATTCATAACGAGATTTATGCTCAGATTGAGCAGCGCGCCAAACAGGGCGTAGCAAGAAACTCAGATTTAATTCAGGTTGAAGGTCGCCTTGCAAGAGCTAATGCCAACTTGATTAATGCCTATAACAATTTATCGGATGCGGAAAGTGAATACCGTTCGCTCGTTGGACATAGCCCCGCTGAACTGGCTTTTCCAAGTTTTGAGCACTTAGAAATACCTGGCGATATTGACGCGATAATCCAACAAAGCGGCCAAGGCAACCCCAGTTTAAAAGCAGCTGACTCAGATATCGGTTCATTTGAGCATGCGTTCGAATCACGGAAGAGCGCCTATTTACCCTCATTGAATATAGAGCTTGATAAGAGCTGGAAAAAAGACGCCGATGGCCAACCAGGTTCGAACGTCGATACTCAAGTGATGCTGCGGTTTCGGTACAATTTATTCAGTGGTGGTGGTGATAAAGCCCGGCTAATGGAAAGTGCCTATCAGGTGGAAGAACGCCATTCCCAGAAAGACCGGGTCATGCGAGATCTTGAAGAGCGCGTTCGTATTGCGTGGGCTGCTTACAAGTTTGCCGGCGAACAGCGGGTATATTTGTTAGCCCATGAAAAGGCGAGCCGGGAAACGGTTATCGCTTACAAAGGACAGTTTAATATTGGTAAGCGTACTCTGCTGGATTTGCTGGACAGTGAGAATGAACTTTTTCAGTCAAGTAATAGCCTGATATCGGCTATCTATCAGGAGACTCAGGCTCGCTATCGGATTTTGGCCTCTATGGGGTCATTGCTGGATAGCATGGGGTTTGTGCTTCCTGAGAGTTGGCAGGTTGGCGGCGAATAGTCTTGGAATTCGAGTAACAAAAATTTTGTATGTTGTCAGTTAATCATCATCTTCAAATTGATTAACATTATTGGCATCATAACTAGCATCTGAGGTTTTATCATCATAAGAGCTTAATAGTGAATCATCCGGGCTAGTGGATGATGACAAGGTGGTATCAGGCTCTTTAATATCTTCAACAGTACGGCCAACATCTTTGTTTGGTAGTGTGTTTTCTTCTGTTATTTCATTTATCTTGTTTCTGAAAGCAAGGTTTCGTTGTCGTTTTAAAGCAGTTTCAGGTAGTTCATCCTCACTTAGTTCCATCTCTGCATTGAGAAGCTCTTCTTGGTGTTCTTTTAATGTTTTGCGATCTGATGCTGGTGCCTGATTAGGTCTGGGAGATCTTATGCGGTTAGAGACTCTTGTTTTCCAGTCATTTTCATCTTCTACGTTGAACCAGTTGTCAAAAGTGCTTGTAGAGTTCTCATTATACAGTGGTGGCGGGAAGGTAGTTGGCAGCCCTTCATCAGCAGGGTATCTACTGTCATTTTCAACAACGTCTTCATCTTCAGTGTGATTCTTATCAGCCAGACTTGCAGGTTTTGTTTGCGATACCTTTGCAGCTTTTATTGGGGCTAAGTGTGTTGTCAAAGAAACTAGTTGATCATCAGAATCTTCTGCAGCACTCAGTGCGCGTGGCTTTTGGTAAGTCTGGTCCCGTTGACGCTTTGTTTTACGGCGTTTTTTTCCTGATTGTGAAGTGCTATATGCTTCAGAAGAGAGCTCTGATGAACCTGAAGAAAAACTATTGTTGACCGAAGAATTTTCGCTTTCAGAATAATCAGACAAGTCAGACTCACTATCATCTGAAGAGGCTGCAGGTGTTCTGTAAGCAGTGTCGTCATCACTGCTGAAGTCATCGTCTGATGATGAAGACGACCGAGGGGTACGGAATCCTTCATCATGAGTAGGATCTATATTGCTGAAGTTGAACAAAACCAGAGGCTTATTGCTGACAGACTCCTCTCTATTTAATTCTTCGATTATCGATACAAGCCCTTCACTGATTGTAGCCTGAGTGATGTCATCATCAGATTTAGCCTCTATGACATGATCACTAAGAGGAGATGTGTCATTTAAGACTTGAGAGTTTCTGTTCTTTTGGAAGCAGTAATAGTGTGTGCGTTTATCTTTGTCCTCTGTGTCGTCGTCATCTGGAAGCTCTGTAATCGCAGGTAAAAGATTTGGTTCTTTAAGCTGTTGGCAAAAGGTTTTTTGTCTGAGAATAGATTGTATTTCTGGATCAGTATTGCCAATGTGGATGTTTTTTACTTCATCGGGGAAATAATTGGGGATACAGCATAGTTCAATGTCACCACGATTGATTAAGTAATTTTTGTTATCAAGCATTAAATAGATGTTGAAATGCTCTTTACTGTTGCTTTCTAATGATAGCCTGCTGCTTGCAAAGGCTTTGTGCACTATTTCTAAAACATCATACTTGTCCAGAGTTGTTTTTTTCTCTCGCTTAAGTTTTGTTTTGTTAAACAATATGTCATGAAATTCTTGTAATAGTTCAGTTGATGAACCTTCGTTAAATTGGCTATGAATTTGCCCAGCAAAATAATCTGATTCATTTTCGCAGTCTGGAGTTACCAAAGCGATAGATTTGATGCTGCCGATGCTTTCAGGGTTGTTCGGTAATTCATGTTTTATATCCTGAAAGTCTACTTTATTCTTTGCAAAAATAATGTCGGCTTGCTCACGAGAGAAGTCATCTGAAAGAGCTGTTGCCCTTGGTGGCGTCACGAAAGATGGGACTGTGGATGCTGGGATTTCTTTAGGTATTGTGTCATCAGTGCCTGTCGAATCTCGCAATACAGGACTTGGTGAAGGATGTGGTAACGTTTTGGGTGTTTTTGGACTCGTTGTGAGGCTACTTGGCGGTGTGGCTTCTCGGTCAGAAGGTTTATGCTGTTGTTTATTCAGGTTGTACAGTTTGAAATGCCCGCCAGAATTATTATCGCTAGCATTGGGTGCTCTCATTTCAAGATTCGATCTTGTTGGGTAATCAGGTAAGTATGGATTGATATCTATTACTTCTTTGCTTTTAGGTTTGTATGTGATTTCTTCAGATTCAGGTTTGAGCTCGAGAAGTTCGGTCGTTGTATTGTTTATATCGTTCTTTATTTTTTCTGATAGCGCTGTCAGTTTTTCGTCTTTGAACGCATCATCCATTTTTTTGATTTGAATACCAAGCTCGCCAAGTAATCTGAAAAGCTCTTCCTCACTCAGTTTACTATCAGGAGGAATGATAGACACATCTTCTCCATTGATACCCTCGTATTGATAAGAAATGGAGAAGCCAAAATCTTTGTTTAAGCGTGATAGATTATTTTTAAGGCTCCCTAAGTCGCCAACAAGCGGTTTTATTTTTTCTAGTGACTTTAATAAATCACTTTTTTCTTCAAGCGACGCCAGATAATCTTTTTCCGTTCGGAGCAAGTTTTCCAGTGCTTCTGGTGAGTTTGATTGATTCTCTATGAGCCGCTCATGAAGACCTGTGGCCTCTATGTCATGCTCGGCTGGTGGTATAAAGTTTGGTACAGGTTTTTGGTGAGGAGCTGACTGTTTCGAAGGCCCTTGCTTGATTAGCTCTTCGTAAGCCCTTTGCGATGAATGAAAATCACCTGCACTTTTTGGATCAATTGCCATCCTTGTACTCTCTATAGTCGCTTATTTTTACATTATCTGAGTATAGCTGAGTGAATTTTGATATATATAAGCTATAAGTAGCAGGAAGATTTAGATCTGTGGTTGTTATATAATCAATTGTTTTTATTAAATATTTATCGTTTTTGCTGCCATTGTGAATGGTCAAACAGCATCATAATTCTGGAGCATAGACGGTGGCGATTTTGGAATTTGACTGATGAGTAGAAGTGATAACGCAGTTCAGCGTTTCCTTTTTGAAAACACGGATATCCGTGGAGAAGTGGTTTCTCTGAATGAAAGTTATGTGGCTGCGCTGACCTCCCATGACTATCCGGACGTGATTCGTAAGCTTCTGGGAGAGTTGATTGCCTCCGCAGTGTTGTTGAGTACAACCCTGAAATTTGACGGGCTTTTGACGCTTCAGGCTCGTGGCGAAGGGGCGTTATCCCTTTTGATGGTGGAGTGTACCGATCAAAAGTCCTTCCGTGCAGTGGCTCAGTTTAAAGAAGGTATCACCGAATCGTCCATGCAGGATTTGCTGGGCAGGGCGAGCCTGCTGATTACGGTCGATCCGGTAAAAGGTCAACGATATCAAGGCATTGTGCCTCTGGAAAAAGAGAGTCTGGCTGCCAGTCTTGAGGATTATTTTACCCAGTCCGTTCAGTTAAAAACGCGCCTTTGGCTGGCCTGTGATGGCAAAACGGCTGCAGGCTTTTTACTGCAGGCTCTGCCCGCCAGTGCTGAGCTTTCTGAAGAAGACCGCTCTGAATCCTGGAATCGCATGACGGCTCTGGCAGAAACTACTCAGGCTGAAGAGTTGCTGGATTTGGATCATGAGACTTTATTAGTTCGTCTGTTCCATGAAGAAGCCGTTCGGGTATTCGACAACGAGCCGGTTAAGTTTGCCTGCACTTGTTCCTGGGAACGCAGCGCGAAAATCATCAGTACTTTAGACCGCAAAGAAGTCGAAACGATTGTTGAAGAAGAAGGACAGGTTGCTATGGATTGCCAGTTCTGTAATCAGCAATATGCTTTTGGTAAAGACGATATTGATGCGATCTTCAGCCATAAAACACCTCTGCACTGACAGTTTATAATGGGAGAGTCAGGATGCCACTGTGGCTCCTGCCTCTTTGCCACCATTCCGGGTGGATTTCTCTCTACCGTTTTTCGAAAAATTGATCTGCAGCAAAATATCGATCCTTATAAAGGATTACTGTCATTAGTGCTCGATTAACAATCGGCGCAAAATAAAGGGCGATTTTCCTCCAGAAACACTGGTACTCATATTTCAATAACTAGCCGAATGCCCTATTATCTGCGCCACAAGAATTATCATAATTTAACATCATAAAACGTTAAGTTGAGTATTGCCTTAGGAGAACTTTGCATGACCCATGTAAACGTAAAGGAAGCCCTGGCTGCAGTTGGGATTACGGATGTCCCGGAAGTTGTATATAACCCCTCCTATGAAATACTTTTTCAGGAAGAAACCCGGCCAGAGCTGGAAGGGTATGAAAAAGGCATTGTCACCGAAATGGGGGCGGTCTCAGTGGACACCGGCATCTTCACCGGTCGATCTCCTAAGGATAAGTTCATCGTAAAAGACGACACCACTCGTGACACTATCTGGTGGTCGGATCAAGGTAAAAACGATAACAAACCCATTACCGAAGAAATCTGGGCCGATCTCAAAGGTTTGGTCACCAATCAACTGTCTGGTAAACGCTTATTCGTCATTGATGGTTTCTGCGGAGCCAACCCGGAAACGCGACTGAGTGTTCGCTTTGTCACTGAAGTGGCCTGGCAGGCGCACTTTGTGAAGAATATGTTTATTCGCCCAGATGCTGCCGATCTGGAAAGCTTTGAGCCAGACTTCATCGTGATGAACGGCGCCAAGTGCACCAATCCGAATTGGGAAAAACAGGGGCTGAACTCTGAGAACTTTGTCGCCTTTAACCTGACCGAACGGATTCAGGTCATCGGCGGAACCTGGTACGGCGGCGAAATGAAAAAAGGTATGTTCTCGATTATGAACTACCTGTTGCCACTGCGTGGCATCGCTTCTATGCATTGCTCTGCCAACGTTGGTGAAGATGGTGATACTGCTATTTTCTTCGGTCTTTCTGGTACCGGTAAGACGACACTGTCCGCAGATCCAAAACGCGCACTGATTGGTGATGATGAGCACGGCTGGGACGACGATGGTATCTTCAACTTTGAAGGTGGCTGCTACGCCAAAACCATCAACCTTAGAGAAGAAAATGAGCCGGAGATTTTCCATGCTATCCGCCGTGATGCGTTGCTGGAAAACGTTTCTGTGAGCGCCGATGGTAAAATCGATTTTGACGATAACTCCAAAACCGAGAATACCCGGGTTTCTTACCCGCTTTATCACATTGAAAACATTGTTAAGCCTGTTTCCAAAGCCGGTCATGCTCAGAAGGTGATCTTCCTGACTGCTGATGCCTTTGGTGTTCTGCCTCCGGTTTCTTGCCTGACGCCAGAGCAGACCAAATACCACTTCCTCTCAGGTTTCACTGCCAAACTGGCAGGAACCGAGCGTGGTATTACTGAGCCAACACCAACGTTTTCATCCTGCTTTGGTGCGGCGTTCCTGTCACTTCACCCAACCCGCTACGCGCAGGAATTGGTGAAGAAGATGGAAGCCAACGGTGCCACTGCGTATCTGGTGAACACTGGCTGGAACGGTTCTGGCAAACGCATCTCCATCAAAGCGACTCGCGCAATTATTGATGCAATCCTCGATGGCTCTATCGATAAAGCGGAAACCAACGCTCTGCCATTCTTTGGTTTGCACGTGCCGCAACAAGTAGAAGGTGTGGACGATGGTATCCTGAACCCTCAGGACACCTATGAAGATCCAGCTGAGTGGGAACGCAAGGCTCGAGATCTGGCTGATCGCTTCATTACCAACTTCGTGAAGTTCACAGACAATGATGAAGGTAAGGCGCTAGTAGCCGCAGGTCCGTCACTGGACTGACATCACAATTGTGATGCCGGATGAAAGGGAAGCACTGTCTTCCCTTTTTTTATGCTTCCAAGGTGTGCAGGCTTCGTTATAATTGACCGTTTTCACTGGTAATGAGTGTGATTTAATGGAGAGTATCTCTCAGCGTATTGCGGAAGAGTTAGGTGCGAGACCTGAACAGGTCACCAGTGCGGTACAACTTTTGGATGATGGGTCCACGGTTCCTTTTATTGCCCGTTATCGTAAAGAGGTCACTGGCGGTCTGGACGATACTCAGCTGAGAACGCTGGAAGAACGTCTTCGTTACCTTCGTGAGCTTGAAGACCGTCGCGAAACCATTCTTAAAAGTATTATTGAGCAGGAAAAGCTAACCCCTGAGTTAGAAAAGGACATTCGTTCCGCTGACACCAAAACCCGTCTTGAAGATCTTTATCTGCCTTACAAGCCTAAGCGTCGGACCAAGGCTCAGATTGCCCGTGAGGCAGGTTTGGAGCCTTTGGCAGACATGCTGTTCGATACGCCTGAAAAAGACCCTGAAGCAGAAGCTGCTGCATTTGTTGATGCAGAGAAAGGCGTTGCCGATGTGAAGGCGGCACTGGAAGGCGCTCGCTACATTCTGATGGAACGCTTCAGTGAAAACGCTGAGCTGCTTGGCAAGCTCCGTGACCTGCTCTGGAGCGATGGCATTCTTAGCAGCCGTGGTGTTGAAGGCAAGGAAGAAGAAGGCGCGAAATTCCGCGACTACTTTGAACACGACGAAGCACTGAAGCGTGTACCTTCTCACCGCGCTCTGGCGATTTTCCGTGGTCGCAACGAAGGCGTGCTTCAGGCCAGCATTAAACTGGCTGATGAGCCGGAAGATCGCCGCGCTACTCACCCTTGTGAGAAGCTGGTTGCGGATTTCTGGAAAGTGGAACACAAAGGCCGTGCGGGTGACGATTGGCTAAAAGATGTGGTTCGCTGGACATGGCGAGTGAAGTTACTGTCTCAGCTTGAAACCGAGCTGATGACCCGCATTCGCGAAAACTCTGAAGAAGAAGCCATCAAAGTCTTCGCTAAAAACCTGAAAGACTTGATGTTGGCGGCACCGGCTGGTTTGCGCCCAACACTTGGTTTAGACCCAGGTTTGAGAACTGGCGTAAAAGTCGCCGTTGTGGATGGCACCGGCAAGTTGGTGGAATACACGACAATTTATCCACACGCACCACAGAAGAAGTGGAAAGAAGCGCTGGGTACACTGGCAACACTGTGTTTGACCCATCAGGTAGAGCTAGTAAGTATTGGTAATGGCACTGCTTCCCGTGAAACAGATCGTCTAGCGGCTGAATTGATGCGCAGCTATCCAAAACTGAATCTCACCAAAATTGTAGTCAGCGAAGCAGGTGCGTCGGTTTACTCCGCTTCTGAACTGGCTTCCCGTGAATTCCCGGATTTGGATGTTTCTATTCGTGGCGCAGTATCCATCGCCCGTCGTCTGCAAGATCCGCTGGCGGAGCTGGTGAAGATTGAACCAAAAGCCATTGGTGTTGGTCAGTATCAGCACGATGTTAGCCAAACGAATCTGTCGCGCTCTTTGGAAGCGGTGGTTGAGGATTGTGTAAACGCCGTTGGTGTTGATTTGAATACCGCCTCCAGCCCATTGCTGGCTCGAGTATCCGGTTTGAACCGCACACTGGCTGACAACATTGTTGCGTATCGTGATGCAAACGGTACGTTCAAAAGCCGTAAAGATCTGAAGAAAGTGACCCGCTTCGGTGAGAAAACCTTCGAACAGGCTGCGGGCTTCCTGCGGGTGATGAATGGCGAAAACCCACTGGACAGTTCTTCCGTTCACCCGGAAGCGTATCCGCTGGTTGAACGAATCGCCGGAAATTCACAACGTGACGTTCGTGGTTTGATTGGTGACTCGGCTTTCCTGAGAACGTTGAACGCTGCGGACTTCACCGATGAAACCTTCGGTGTTCCAACGGTTACCGACATCATCGCTGAACTGGACAAACCAGGCCGTGACCCACGTCCTGACTTCAAAGCGGCTGAGTTTAAAGACGGTATCGAAGACATTCGTCACCTCAAGCTAAACATGGAGCTTGAAGGTGTCGTGACCAACGTTACCAACTTCGGTGCGTTTGTTGATGTGGGCGTGCATCAAGATGGTCTGGTGCACATCTCTGCGCTGTCTGAAAGCTTTGTCAAAGACCCTGCCGAGGTGGTGAAAGCAGGCGACATTGTCAAAGTAAAAGTGATGGAAGTGGATGTGCCGCGTAAGCGTATTGGTCTGACTATGAGAATGTCTGATAAAGCTGAGCAAGTTGCAGAAGCTCGTCAGCAACCTCGTAAGGCTCAGTCCGATAAATCTGCAGGGCGTAAACCGCAAGGTGCAAGTCAGCCTGCTGGCCGTGGTAAGAAACAGCAAGACTCCGGTGGAACTCTTGCGGATATCTTCGCAAATGCAAAGCAGTTGCGTAAGTGATGGCTTGAAGGTCATATAAACGACAGTTGCTACCAATAACAGAAAGCCAGATGCATGATGTGTCTGGCTTTCTGCTAAGCGGGTTCTTTGTATTGGATCGTAGGAAGTAAAAGATTTTATAGGGTGGCGCTGTTATCATTACTTCTTTAAAGAACGTGATCAAAGACTAAACTGATTACTGCTTTCAGGTGTCGTGCTCCTCCCCGGAATTATCGCACTGATACTTGACCTAATTATTGGATTTTTACATTGGCTACTGATTATCAGGATCGTCTGGAGCTGCTCCGGTCCCATGCTAATAATTCGATGCTTCGTGGTATTTGTCACGGGATTGAACGGGAATGTCTCAGAGTCACGTCTAATGGACGTCTTGCCAAAACCTCTCATAATGAATCCCTTGGCAGGGCGCTGACCCATCCTTACATCACCACCGATTACTCCGAAGCACTGCTTGAGTTTATAACCCCTGTACATTGTCGCGTAGATGATACTCTGACTTTCTTGCAGCAATTACATCAATTCACCTGGCAAAATATTGATGGTGAGTTGCTTTGGCCTGGCAGTATGCCGCCCTTGTTGGAAGGTGATGAGAATATTCCTATCGCCCAATATGGCAGTTCCAATATTGGCACCATGAAAAGCGTGTACCGGGAAGGTTTGTGGCATCGCTATGGTAAGCCGATGCAGACTATCGCGGGTATACACTATAACTTTTCACTGCCTGAAGCGTTCTGGGACGTGATAGGCGAAGATGTTGAAGACGCGGATCGTGTGTCCGTTGGTTATTTCGGCATGATTCGAAACTTCCGCCGTTACTCTTGGCTATTAATGTATCTGTTTGGTGCCTCACCTGTCGTGCACAGAAGCTTTTTTGCTGATGATGCTGAGGGCGTTGAAAAGTCCGGGTTGGAAGCACTGGACGATGACGCTCTGTATCTTCCGTACGCAACCTCACTCCGTATGAGTGATATGGGTTATAGCAATGATGCGCAGTCATCCTTAAGCATTTGCTATAACACGCTGGATGAATACGTTGATTGTCTGACCAAAGCCATCCGCACGCCTTATCCGCCTTATGAAACGATTGGCTTGAAGTCGGGTGATAAGTATCTACAACTGAACACCAATGTGTTGCAGATTGAAAACGAGTATTACAGCAATATTCGCCCTAAGCGGGTTACTCGTTCCGGTGAAAAGCCGGTTACCGCTCTTCGTAATGAAGGTGTTGAGTATATTGAAGTGCGTTGTCTGGATATCAACCCGTTTGAACCTCTTGGATTGAGTGAGCAAGACGCGCACTTTCTTGATGTCTTCCTTCTTTATTGTGCGCTCCAACCTAGTAAGCCGATTCTTGAAGCGGAATGCATGGAAATTACGGGTAACTTTAAGCGCGTTGTGCTGGAAGGTCGTCGTCCAGATTTGGAACTTCAAAATGCCGGTCAGATGCTCTCCATGAAAAAATGGGGAACCCAGCTATTGGAAGAGATGTTGCCTATCGCTCAATTGTTGGATGAAGCCAATGAGAGTTCATTGTTTGCAGCCAGTATCTATGGAGAACAGACGAAGCTTGAGGATGTATCCTTAACGCCATCTGCAAAGGTGCTGAGTGCATTACAGTCTGGGGATATGGGGTATTTGGAGTTCATGCTCTCTTTATCTAAACAGCACGCCGATATCACCTACAGTGAAAAATTGAGCGCTGAACGTACAAGCTACTTCGAAGAGATTGCAGGGCGATCCATTGAAGACCAATTAGTCAGAGAAAGTAGTGATGACAGAAGCTTTGATGAATTCCTTAAGGAATATATGGCTTCGGAAGTTTAACGTTCATTGAATTGAACGTAAGTGGTAATGGCTTATCTGTAGATCAGGAAAAGGATTTCCAGTCTATTAAAATACTGTTTTATCATTAAAGCCTGCTGTTTTAATAATTAAATATAATTTGCCAGAGACTAATAAGCCCTATTCCTTAGCAAACATGCAGATTGCGCAAAACTTGCAATTGTTTTTTTTATATGGTGAGAAAAATAAACCCTTGCCGCAAAAAATCCAGTGTCATAACCTAGCACTTTAAATACCTACTAAAGGTACTTAAGTGGTCCCGTTCACGCAGAAGAGATCTAACTGTTAAGAGGAACTGTTTATCATGCTGAAGGGTTGCCAAACGGCAAAAGAACGCTGGGGAGGAGTATCAGAAATTATTGATCGCTGGCTCAGCGAACGACAGGAGTTGATTGTGCTCTACTGTTCCATAAATGGAATGGATCAATTTGATGATGACAACCGACCGGTAGCAAACAAATTAAAAGAACTGTGTCAGATTCTGGTGGATTATGTTTCTGCGGGGCACTTTGAAGTGTATGAGCAGCTGATTCAGGAAGCGCTGGAGCATAAAGATAAAAGTGGTGAGTTTGTTCTCGATATCATTCCCAGATTAGAAGAAAATACCTCGAAGTGTTTGAGCTTTAATGATAGCTGCGAGTCTATCAGTTCCCTTCAAAGGCTTCAGGAATCCGTTTCAGAACTTGGAGAAGCATTGGAAGAGCGGTTCAGCCTGGAAGATAACATGATAGAGATATTGCATGAGCCTCACAGAGAAAAACTGTCTGGTTAAAGTGCTTTAAGCGCATTTTTAACAAGCTGCATGGTAAAAATGCCTGTGGCTTTGTTTATTTTTTTGATTTTTCATTAAATATTTTTCTTGTTGAGTTTTTTCTACTGCCTCTTCTATCGCTGTTAAGAATATACTTTAAATAAAGTGTTTTTCTATTAACAATGAATTTGTATGCGATCTTACTCCTTCCTGAATTAATCATTTCGCGTAAAAAAACACTTTAATTACTAAAAAAAAATTTGCAGATGACGAATAAGCACTCTATGTTGGAATTAAAGCTGGGTATAAATTGCTCGGTTTTTATAACGATGTACTAACTACTAGTAGATTGGATAATTCAGAACGAGGGACGACCCATGCCTGCAACAAGGAAGACTGCAGCCAAAAAAAGCACTGCCAGGAAGGCACCTGCTAAAAAGGCAACAGCAAAGAAAAATACCACAGCCAAGAAGACTGTTAGAAAAGTCGACATGGTTAAGAAGTGGGAAAAAGAAGTTGATGCACTGAAGAAAAAGCTGGAAAAAGCGCGTGAAGCGCTGAAGAAAGCAAAAGCCAGTGCTAAAAAGAAAGCAGATGCGGCAAAGAAAGCAGAAGCTAAGAAAAAAGCTGCTGCCAAGAAAAAAGCCACTGCTAAAAAGAAAACCACTGCTAAAAAAGCTGCCGTCAAAAAAACAGCATCTAAAAGAAAGACTGTTGCTAAAAAGAAGGTAGCTACTAAGAAGAAGGCTACGGCTAAGAAAAAAGTAGTTAAGAAAAAGCCAGTAGCTAAAAAGAAAGTTGCCAAGAAAAAAGTAGCGGCTAAGAGAAAGCCTGCAGCCAAGAAAAAAGCACCTGCTCGTAAGGCGGCTGCTAAGAAGGCTCCTTCTCGTAAGGCAACCGCTAAGAAAAAGGCGCCAGCTCGTAAAGCAGCTCCTAAGAGAAAGGCTCCGGCCAGAAGTGTTGCCAAGAAGAAGTAATCAAGTTGGATGCTCTACGCTAAAGGGGGATTTTGATCCCCCTTTTTTAATGTCTGAAATAAACCCCGCCAAAACAGTTCGTAATCTGTCTCTTCCCCAATATAATGCCCGGCATGATCACATTAAACTCAATCAGCCTATTAAGATCCGGCAAACTCTTGCTGGAGGATGCTTCCGTTACTATCCATTCTGGCCAGCATGTTGGGCTGGTTGGAGCGAATGGGTGTGGAAAATCCAGTCTGCTCGCATTGCTGACGGGCGATTTGCAGCCGGATAAAGGCGATCTCCACTTTGATAAAGGTCGGGGACTGGCTCATATGGCTCAGGAAATAGAAGCCCTGGGCAGAAATTCGGTGGACTATGTTCTTGATGGTGACACAGAGTTGCGTCGAATCGAGCAGAAAATAGCCGATGCCGAAACATCCGGTGCCCACGACAAACTGGCCGATTTGCATGAGCAATTATTGAGAGCCGATGGCTATACAGCTCGATCACGTGCCGAGCAGCTGTTGCATGGACTTGGGTTCAATCATGATGTGTTGAATAAAAGCGTCAGTGATTTTTCCGGTGGCTGGCGAATGCGACTGAATCTGGCAAAAACCCTGATGAGTCCATCCGATATTATGTTGCTGGATGAACCGACTAACCACTTGGATCTCGATGCGATTGTCTGGCTGGAAAGCTTTTTAAAGCGTTACTCCGGAACTTTACTGATTATTTCGCACGACCGTGATTTTCTGGATGAGACAACAGATCACACCTTGCATATTGAACAAAAGACGCTGAACCAATATCGAGGCAATTATTCTGCATTTGAAACACTGCGTGCTCAAAGGCTGGAACAGCAGCAGGCCGTTTTCGAGAAACAGCAGAAAGTACGTGCTCATATGGAGAAATTTGTTGAGCGTTTTCGTGCCAAGGCGTCCAAAGCCAAACAAGCCCAAAGCCGATTGAAAGCACTGTCAAAGTTGGAAGAAATCTCTGCCGCACATGTCGATTCACCGTTTTCTTTCTCGTTCCCTGAGTCGGACAAAATGTCGTCTCCGTTGCTGGTTCTGGATAAGGCTCAGCTAGGGTACGGTGAAAAGACGCTGCTGCAGTTGAGTATGAATATCCAGCCCGGTAGCCGCATTGGGTTACTTGGGGCAAATGGCGCGGGTAAATCCACCTTGATTCGCTCTCTGGCTGGAGAGTTGCCTCTGCTCGCAGGTGAAGTGCATCAGGGAGAACATTTAAGTGTTGGTTACTTTGCGCAGCATCAGTTAGAAAGCCTCGATTTTCAGGCAACTCCTCTTCTGCATTTGCAACGATTGTCGCCCAATGCCCGGGAGCAGGAATTACGAAACTTCCTGGGAGGTTTTGGTTTTCACGGTGATAAAGCCGTTGAAGTGATTCAAGGGTTTTCGGGTGGAGAAAAAGCCCGTCTTGCATTGGCTATTATTGGCTGGCAGAAACCTAACTTGTTGTTGCTGGACGAGCCAACTAACCATCTTGATCTGGACATGCGCCTGGCACTGACTATGGCGTTGCAGTCTTTCGAAGGCGCAATGATTCTGGTGTCTCACGACAGAAACCTGATTCGCAGTACGACGGATGAGCTCTATCTTGTGCATGATGGTCGTATGGAAAGTTACGAAGGTGATCTGGAAGATTACAGCCAGTGGCTAGTTCAGCTACGAACTCGGGAAAAGAACGAATCCCGTGCAGCCAGAACCGAAGAAAAGGGGGTGTCGTCCAGTTCTGCTCAGCAAAGAAAAGATGCTAAGCGACAGGAGGCAGAAAGACGTCAGGCTTTACGTCCGCTAAGGCAAAAAGCCGAAAAGCTGGAAAAACAGCTTGAAGGTCTTCAGGTTTCATTGGAGGAAGTTGAAGCATCATTATCAGATTCATCGTTGTATGAGGAATCCGCCAAAGATCAGTTAAAAGATTTACTGGGTCGACAAGCTGATATCAAGTGTCAGATGGTCGAGATAGAAGAAGCCTGGATGGAAGCGCTGGAAGAATTGGAATCCGCCGAAATGGGTTGAATCATTTCTTAAGAAAAGAGTTTCAGGGGCTGAATGCCCCTGATATCAGGCGACTGCTTCTTCTTCCTGATTTGTTTCTTCTTCAGAAACCACATCAAGCTTGCCAAGCAGTGCAGAAACACGATCGCCCCAAGCGGACAGCTCCTGTTTCAGCTGCGTGTTTTCTTCCTCAAGACGGGAATTGGCAGAGCGGAGGTCTTCGACTTCCATTCTGGACAGTTCCAATTTATCTATCAGGTTTTGCAGCCTTGATTCCAGCTGACCAAGAGATTCAATAGACATAACGACAATGACACCGAAAAACAGTGAAAGATGATTGAATAGTTTGCACTATTGCGGATAGTTACGATAGCACTGATTGTATCAGTGTGGCTGTCCGAAAGTAGTTTAAATAAGAATAACTCAGAAAAGCCTGACTATACTCTATTTGTTTTGTGTATTTATCCGTAAATGAATAAGTACACTGTCTGGAAGTTCAGCGCTGACTGGCTTTTAAATAGTTAGTCAGCGTCTTATATCTATTTCGAGCCTGCTTTTGAGAATTTTGGATATCGTATTCCGAGCCCTCTGCAAGGAACAAAGCAGTACCCAGAAGCATCAGGCTTCGGGAGTTTTAAATGAACGAAAATACACAGCCCTGTGCCAGAATTATTTCTGATCTGAATGTAGAAGATGAAGCACTGAGAGCATTTTATGTATCCCTGATGAATCGGCAGAGTGTGGATGATTATATTCATACACAACACCTGCATTTTTGTTCGCGGCAAGTTGAAGGGTGTTTTCTGAATCATGTTCTGGCGCTTACAGAGCTGGCATTAGAAGCGCCAACAACCAGGTAGCTCAATCGAGCTGACAATCAATCAATTAGCGGATACACTCCCATTGCTTTCTTTCAGTTTCCTCTGCCGCTTTTGGCGCTAGAGGGGGCGTTTTGGTCACTAATAAAAAGCCTGATAAAGCAATGCCTGAAGTAATCCCTTCTGACTCAGTCGGGTTGGTCGAGCCGAAAGCAATCTGGTTTGATCAACCTCTGGCTCTCGAGTGCGGTGAAGTGCTGGACGGATTCCAGCTGATGATCGAAACCTATGGTCAGCTGAATGAGTCCCACTCCAATGCGATTCTGATTTGCCATGCGCTGAGCGGCCATCATCACGTCGCGGGCTATCACTCCATGGAAGAGCGCAAACCCGGCTGGTGGGATAACTGCATTGGCCCGGGAAAACCCATCGATACCAATCGATTCTTTGTGGTTGCTCTGAATAATCTGGGTGGGTGTCATGGCAGTACCGGGCCCACCAGTGAGAACCCAAAAACGGGTAAAGCCTACGGCCCTGATTTTCCGGTAGTTACGGTGAGTGACTGGGTGAGCAGTCAGGCTATGCTGGCAGACTATTTAGGTATTGATCAGTGGGCAGCTGTCGTCGGTGGCAGCCTCGGTGGTATGCAGGCGCTGCAATGGTCTATTACCTATCCAGAAAGATTACGCCACGCCGTTATCATTGCGTCAGCGGCTCGGTTGTCAGCTCAGAATATTGCTTTTAACGAAGTGGCTCGTCAGGCGATTATGTCTGATGAACAGTTTTTAAATGGGCGTTACCTCGAAGAAAACACGATTCCCCGCAAAGGGCTTGGTTTGGCTCGGATGGTCGGGCACATCACCTATCTGTCTGACGATGCCATGGGTGCCAAGTTTGGGCGGGAAATGAAAAACGACAGCCTGAGCTATGACTATAACGTGGATTTTCAGATAGAGAGTTATCTTCGTTATCAGGGTGAAAGTTTTTCAGAAATGTTTGATGCCAATACTTACCTGTTAATGACTCGGGCGCTGGATTATTTTGATCCTGCCGCAGAGTTTGGCGACAGCCTTCCAAAGGCGCTTGGCAATGCATCCGCTAAATTTTTTCTGGCGTCGTTTTCCACCGACTGGCGTTTTTCACCGGAGCGTTCGAGAGAAATTGTCGATGCGCTGATGGAAGCGGACAGATGCGTCACCTATCTGGAAGTGGATGCACCACAGGGGCACGATGCCTTCTTGATGGATATTCCAAGATACACCAGAGGATTAGCGGCTTATATGAATCGCGTGGCGGAGGATTGCCAATGACGACTCGTGGAGATCTGGACATCATCCGCAAATGGGTTGCACCAACAAGTCGGGTGCTTGATCTGGCTTGTGGTGATGGTCAGTTGTTGTATGAACTGCAAAAAGAAAAGCAGGTGACGGGTTACGGCCTTGAAATCAATTCGCAGGACATTGAAGCCTGCATTGATAAAGGAGTAAACGTTGTAGAGCAGAACCTGGATCGCGGGCTGGGGAATTTCAAAACGGGCAGTTTCGATACCGTGATTATGACTCAGGCGCTGCAGGTAATGCACTTTCCGCATCTTGTTTTGGAAGAAATGTTGAGAGTTGGACGGCAGTGTATTGTTACCTTTCCGAACTTTGGTCACTGGCGCTGTCGTGTACATTTGGCCGCTAACGGTCGGATGCCAGTATCCAAGTACATGCCTTACACCTGGTACGACACACCTAATATACACTTTTGTACCTTTCGGGACTTCGAAGCGTTGTGCCGGGAAAAGAATTATCGGGTATTGAACCGAATGGTCGTGGATCAGTCATATCAAAATGGCGTGTTTGCCAATGTCTGGCCAAACCTGATGGGAGAAGTAGCCATTTATCATTTGACGATGGCGGAGGGGGATTCGTAATGGCATTAACCAAACAATTGAAGCAAGCAGGGATATTTATTGTCTTTGCATTACTGACCAGCCTTGCAAAGGCAAATGATAACATTCCAGCCGCTCGGGCTCTGGATAACGAGCCAGAAAGGTTCGGCAACTATGAAGTGTACTTCAGTGCGTTTAATAGCACGTTTATTACCCCGGATGTGGCTGATCAGTATAATCTCCGCCGTGGTGAGCGTTATGGCATTGTGAATATTGCCATTCGTGACGTGTCAGAAGGCGAACTTGGTAAAGCCGTGACCGGAACCATTGCTGGGCACTCAATGAATTTACTGACTCAGAAAAAGGGGTTGGAATTTTCGGAAGTGAAAGACGGCGGCGCTGTTTATTATCTGGCTGACTTCAAATTTTCGGATAAAGAACTGCTAAAATTCGTCATTGATGTTATGCCCCAAGACAGTCTGAAAAGCGAGACACTGCGCTTTGAACAGACGTTTTATCAGTAAAGCTTTTTAGAATAGAGAGATACTATGGTCAGGGATATTCGCCAGGTCGTGCTTGCCAGTGGTAACAAGGGCAAGCTGGCAGAATTCCAGCGACTTCTGGAACCGCTTCATATCCAGATGCAGCCTCAAAGTGAGTTTGGCATCGGGATGACGTTGCCTGAAGCAGAAGAAACTGGGCTGACGTTCGTGGAAAACGCCATTCTGAAAGCGCGCTATGCAGCAAAGATCTCCGGCCTGTCAGTGATTGCTGATGATTCCGGGCTTGAGGTGGATTACCTGAATGGCGAGCCTGGCATTTACTCTGCGCGCTATGCAGGGTTAGATGCTTCTGATGCGGACAACAACCAGAAACTGCTGCAAAAGCTTGCCGGTGTTAAGTCGGCAGAGCGAACAGCGCGTTTCCATTGTGTGCTGGTTTACCTTCGTCACGAGCATGACCCAACGCCCATCGTTGCACACGGCAAGTGGGAAGGTTTTGTTATTGAAGAAGCGCTGGGTGATCACGGCTTTGGTTATGATCCGTTGTTTATGGTGCCCACAGAACACAAAACTGCCGCTGAATTACCATCAGAAGTTAAAAACCAATTAAGCCACCGTGCTCAGGCTTTGCAAACGCTGATCAGTAGCCTGAAGGAGCTGAACAACTGAGGCTGCAAACGCCTCGGTGATGGACTTTATGTTAACCCTTCCTCCTCTCAGTCTTTATATTCACGTACCCTGGTGCGTGAAGAAGTGCCCTTATTGTGATTTCAACTCCCACCGTTTGAATGGCGACATTCCGGAGGACGCGTATATCAGCGCACTGTTGCATGATTTCCAGAATGAGCTGTCACAGGTTCAGGGGCGCGCTATACACTCGATTTTTATTGGAGGTGGAACGCCTAGCCTATTATCAGGAAAAGCGTACCAGAGGCTGTTTGATGGCTTACAGAAGCATGTCAGCTTTACTGATGACATTGAAATCACCATGGAAGCCAATCCTGGCACCTATGAACATGATCGTTTCCAGTCGTATATCGATGCGGGGGTGAACCGAATCTCTCTCGGTGTTCAAAGTTTTCAGGATGAAAAACTGCAAAAGCTTGGCCGAATCCACAGTGCTGCAGAAGCGTATCAGGCCATCAAGTCCATCATTGAAAGCGGCTTCACCAATATCAATATTGATTTGATGCATGGCTTGCCCAATCAATCTCTTGATGACGCGCTCCATGATCTTCAGCGGGCCATTGAGCTGAAACCTGCACATATTTCTTGGTATCAGCTGACCATCGAACCAAACACAGTCTTCTACTCAAAAACACCTGTGCTCCCACCAGACGACACATTATGGGATATTCAGGAGGCAGGGCAGAAACTACTGGCTTCAGCGGGTTTTGAACAGTATGAGATATCGGCATACAGTCAGGCTGACAAACGTTCAAGGCACAATCTGAACTATTGGCAGTTTGGGGATTACATGGGGATTGGTGCCGGAGCCCATGGCAAACTGACCGATTTATCCACAGGCCAGATCATTCGTAACTGGAAAACCCGAATGCCGGCAGATTACTTAGCGGCAAGTGATGAGCAGCAAGCCTTTGAAACAGGGCGGCGAATATTGGCGGTTGATGAGTTGCCTATCGAGTTCATGATGAATGTGCTGCGATTGAATCACGGTGTTGAGCAGGGTTTGTACAGAGCAAGAACTGGTGAGAATCTGGATAGTATCACAGCGTCGTTAGCATTGGCTCAGCAAAAGGGTTTATTAGAGCCGCTTGAGCAAGGTCGCCTGCAACCCACCCCAACGGGCAGGTTGTTTCTAAACGACCTTCTGGAGCTATTTACTTAACTCTCCACTTGTTTAGCTAAGGCGAGTGAACAGCAAATCCCAAACACCATGGCCTAAACGCTGACCACGTTTTTCAAACTTAGTCAGCGGGCGGAAATCCGGGCGTGGTGAATAGCCATTTTCTTTATCCTGGTTTTCATAGCCTTCTGCAGCGTTCATCACTTCCAGCATTTGTTCGGCGTAATTTTCCCAATCTGTTGCTAGATGAACAACGCCACCAATCGCCAGCTTTGGACGAATCATCTGGATAAACTCCGGCTGAATCAGACGACGCTTGTTATGACGCTTTTTGTGCCATGGGTCCGGGAAGTAAATCTGCACTCGAGACAGGCTGCCATCGGGCACACATTGCTTAAGCACTTCAACGGCATCATCACAATAGCTACGAAGGTTGTTAATGTCTGCCAGTCGCGCTTCATTCAGCAGACTGCCAACACCGGGGCGATGCACTTCAATACCAATAAAGTGTTTATCGCTCTCCTGAGAAGCCATGGTCACTAGAGAGTGGCCCATGCCATAACCGATTTCCAGAACCCGTGGTGCCTGTTCCGGAAAAGCATTCAGGAAACCTTCAGTGCCGCTTTCCAGAGACAGACCCCAGTTAGGCCAACACTCATCCCAACCACGCTGTTGGCCTGTAGTCATACGACCTGCGCGTAAGACAAAACTTTTTATCCGGCGTTGGTGGGGGTTGGTATCATGTGGGTTCTCAGCATCATCAACTGACTTAGTGATATCGTTCATTGGGGTTCTGAATCTGTGGAAATAACCGCGTAAGATACTGCCCACTCTTCAAAATGCAAATTTCTTAACGGGTAAAAGTCGCTGTTGTTCATTGTGGGAGCGGTTGTGAAAGCTGTGCCCGTAAGGTTTTCCTCCCAAAAAATGCAATATTTTTTTGAATTTTCAAGATCAAAAACTGTCAGAGCAATGACTGTCTTCGATCCTCGAAATTTCATAAAATAGGACGAAAGTTATGTTCAGTAGTTTAAATCCAGGTTTATTGATTCGAGTGGCTGCCAGCACAATTATCTACTCAGGCTTGATGACACAAACAGTGTTCGGAGCTCCGGTATCGTCGACTCCTCGTGGGTATTGGGGAAGCGGCGTGCTAGTTGGCCATAAAGGGGATGTGGTTACCCGAGGGCTACTCTTTTCCACAAAAGAAATGACGATTCAGGTTGGAGCAAATCATAGTGCTAATGGTAAACACTATCCTTCTGAAACGTTAAAAGTCTCAACTTATGACCAGTTTGTTTACGACCAACTTCAATCTGTGCCATTCGATCAGCCTGTGGTGCTGCGTTATGTGCACCCTTATCCACTCAACCCATTTCATCTGACAGAGTCCAAGTACTTTATTACCTCAGTTCAATTGGCTGGCCAGTCTTTTGAACAAACAGAGTCTTACCGTCAATATGGTTACAGGTTTGATAACCCTTCCGGTGAGCAAAGAGGTTCTTATGAAGCCGGGCAAAAGTCAGGTCAGTTTATTCATGTATCCCGTTGGGGGTTAGTCTTTGGGAAGACATGTACCGCCTATTTGCATGAAGGTGGTACCAAACAGGTAACAACTACCGTGCCACAAAGTGGAATGGCCAGTGTCACCAATCCGGCAACTGGGCAAAGTGAACTACTGGCAGTAGACAGTTATCAGGTCGATACGATGACGGTTCCCAATGTAACAGTCGTGAACATATATTCAGAGGCGGGTTGTCGCTACGCAGAAGACCTTACTGTGAGTATGATGCCCGTATTAGTAGAGCATTCTGGCAAACTATTTGAGATCTGGAACGCCCATGATCTGACTATTCACGGTATGACAGCTAAACCGGAATTAAGGCAGCTCTGAAAGGGCTGCCTTATAACCAACTCTGCTTTTAAATTATGGGCTGTGCAGCCATTTTAGCTAACTGGATCTGTGTTGAAGTTCCTCGCCATAACTATGGTTATGACTCGTCTCTTCGCTTTTATGCCCTATGGGTATTGCCCAGTTGTCCAAAATAACTTGTTCGCACAAAATTTAAAAGCGCCATTTGTATTAGTCATTGGAATAATGAGTCACACTAAAAATGACCAGCATCAGCCAGCCAAGAATAAACGACACGCCCCCTAGGAGGCTGACCGAGAATAGCCCGGTTAGCTCTCCTAAAACCAGCTCAACCTGAAAGCGCTCAAATAATGATCAGCATTTAGACCTTAATTTTCCACTTTACTCATATTCAGGCCTTTTTAAGGCATTTATGCTGCATTTTTAACCTTTTTCAAATCATCAAGACGGATTAACCCCGTTGATGCTACTTTCACCATTTTTTTTCATGTTATGCGCCGAACATACCAGCGAAAACTCTGCCGCTACTTTCTCTTTACCTCTCAGACTAAAGCTCTTGAAACCAGAATTTTTTATCTGACCAAACGGTGGCTCAGCGATGACTTTACGATGTGCGTATATTGCCTTTGCTTCAGTGGTTTCCATTTTCTTGTTCATGGCTTGGCGTATGGCCTCGAACTTATCCGTACGGATAACTCTGCCCGCCTCCTTTTTTGAACCACTGCACCTCGAGCGGTAAGAGCACTCCCTGCAGACATCTTTACTGGCTCGATAACTTTTTCGTTTGGCTTTGCTGTTCGGGTTCGTTATTAAC
>NZ_LUTV01000002.1:366048-372281 GCF_001646945.1 Endozoicomonas ascidiicola | reverse complement strand
ATGCTATGGCAAAAGGTGAAGTATGAATGGTTGAATCTCTTTGAGGTCATGGACTTTAAGGCGTTTGAAGCAGAAGTCATACGAGTGTTTGAGCAGGTCGGTCAGGAATATATGATTTCATTTGGTTAACTACTTACGAGGCTACAGAAAGCGATGGCCAATTGAGCCGATGTTCAATCAGCTCAAACACGCTTTCGGCTGTCGCCACCTGTGGCAGCAAAAGTTGAGATCGGTTCTTCGATGGATGCATTTGAAAATGGCAGCCTATGCATTATTGCAACTGCTGACCGTCTGTAAAAATCAAGCATGCCTGAGTATCTCGAGTTTACCCTGGCGAGATCAGGACACTACGACCGCTGGCATGATGAGAACTGCGCTCTCAAAAATTATTCCCCGGTTCCCAATTCGCGAGGGTTGGAACCGATATTGGCAAAAATATGAGTTCGATTTTGATAGGCTGACCGACCAGTTAGTTTGTGATAAGGGCAAAGCCGTATAACCAAAGGCTTTCAGACAAAAAAACCGAATATAAGCGAGCCTGAAAAAATAGTTCGTCGATGTTGTTTATTTTGAAATTATGCAATCTGACCAAACTTCCGTTTTATGGGAAATCTAAAGTCGAGTATACTCACCAGGGATGGCCACATAAGCACCGGTGCCTGCTCTAAAGCCCATATTGGCTCCGGCCAATCTATTCAGGGCTCTTTTTGCTCGGCCCTGTAATCGATCAAGCCGCTCTTCATCCTGCTCGCGGTTCTCATCATTCTGTTCTCTAATCTCATCATTTCTCGCTTCTCTGGCAGCGGCTTCTTCCGTAGTCTCGCCAGGATCCGGGTCTTCTGTCTCCAGCTCAGGGGTAGCTTGAAACTTAACAAGACGTTCTATGGCCGTTTCAGCATCATTGGCATGATCTACCAAATTCTTATTATCCTGAATGAAAAAACCGGCACCGAGGCTATAAGAAGTACTGTCATAATCGTTGGAATTAGCGAGGTGGGCAGGGTTGGTCACAAATTCTGTATAATCGCCAACGGCAACACCGGCATCGCCTTGCCCCATGGCCTGGGCATCGTAAAGTGATGCGGATATCTGGGACGCCAATGGCATTGAAATCATCAAAGACAGCGCTTTATTCAGTTTCAAGAGATTCCCTCTCGCTTATTCTTATTTCGCCAGCACATCCTGTTTGGCTTAACTACAGCTTTTCACGCATCACTAATAACAGCCCACGGCGATGCTACCGCGAAGCGGTATTGATCATTTGACTGGTAGTCACCTGCATCAACAAAAAATACCCCTGAACCTTTGTATCTAACAAAATGCCCACCAATTTTAGTCATTCAGGTATTACAAAAGCATCGTCACGGACTGCTTACAGGCATTCCGTGACGATGGATTCAGGCAATAACGGCGATTCACATACCGCTGGCAAACATATGCAGATCGTAAAAGAAAATACGACCACAGAGTTCAGCCATCAGCACCATAATTGTACTAAAGGCTGTCAGACCAACCACGGTATTACTGCCACGGGTTGCAGAAATCACCCACAAACCCATGCCAACAAACAGCAGTGCCAATCGAGCCAACATTAAACTACCGTGGTATTCAAACAGTCCCAGAGGGTTGGCAGGCAAATCAACCTGCCCCAACCAGAAAAGGTACAGTGGGTAACCCACCAACACCACACCCATCACCAAAAAGCCCAAGGTTGCCATTGCACGGTCAGCATTCTTTTGATATGCGCCCAAAAGTACCGATTGAGTACGCAGCATCAGTGCTGCTGCCGGAATACCAACGACAAATGCCGTCATCACAAACTGGAAAACCGTCCAGCCGCTATTCCAGGCGGGTACTGTCGCCAACGTATACACATTGGCAATGGCCAGCAGTAACAGTACTCCTAGCCCCATGGCACCAGCCAGCACCAGCTTCTGCAATTTTGGCAGAATGCCGAAGTGGGTCATGGCCACGTAAGTCAAGACAGCACCACCAAACAGTGAGGTACTCATAATCTCCACACTCAGTGCAGACAAGTGTTCTAGACCAAACACCACATTAATTGCACGCAGCGGCTGACCAAGGTGTGTCATGGCTGCAGCACCGGAAATACCCAGCAGCACCAGAACCACCATCAGCATTTTGTTCAACAGCTGCTGACGACTGTTGTCGCTATTCACCATTAACAGGCAGGCCAGTACCAGAAACAGGCCCACGGTTCCCTGTGCCAGAACCGTAAAGAAAACCAGTGGCAACTCGTGCATGGTTACACCTCCCGTGTGTTGATAATGCGTCCGGTACGGTCACCGGAAGGCTTGGCATGTCGGCTGGCTTTCATCACCAGAGAAGGCAGAGTCAGAGATGAGTCTGGCAGAGGAGCAATGTCTGCTTCAGTGCCGTATTTCGCCCGCAGCTCATCGATCGGTCCGAATTCCAGCGCACGCAGTGGGCAGGATTCGATACAGATCGGCATCCTGCCTTGCTCAACCCGGTCATAACAGCCATCACACTTGGTCATGACTTTCTTTTCTGCATCAAACTGCGGTGCGCCGTACGGGCAGGCCATTTCGCAGTAACGACAACCCACACAAACATCGCCGTCTACTACTACCAAACCATCCTGCTCACGTTTGTGCATGGCACCGGTTGGGCAAGCTTTAGTACAGGCTGGCTGCGCACAATGGTTACAGCTGATGGAGGTGTAATAAGCAAATACGTTTTGCTCGTAGGTACCGTCTGCGTTCTGCATCCAATCACCGCCGCCGTATTCATACACACGACGCCAGTTCACACCAACCTTCAGGTCATTTTCGTCTTTGCACGACAATTGACAGGTTTTACAGCCTGTACACTTGGCGGTGTCTACATAAAATCCTAGCTGTTTCATAGGAAGTTGTGTCATTTGTTTCTACCTGTCATGCCTTGGCGATTTCAACAAGGTTGGTGTGCATTGGGTTGCCTTTGGACAGCGGCGTATTGCGATGTGTGGTCAACACGTTGAAAGAACCACCACGGTCCACTCCGTCTTTACCCGGTGTGTACCAGGCACCTTCAGCGAGCGCGGCAACACCCGGCATAATCCGTGGGCTGACTTTTGCAGGAATACGGGTCTCTCCACGGTCATTCCAGACTTTCAGCATATCGCCGTCTTTAACGCCGCGAGCTTCTGCATCTGCCGGATTCATCCATACCGCATCCGTGACGGCTTCGCGGAGAAGAGCCACGTTGTGATAAGTGGAGTGCACACGACCTTTGGTGTGAAAACCAATCAGCTGCAGCGGATACTTTTCAGTCAATGGATCCAGATGACTTTCCCACGTGGTGACGTACTGAGGAATCGGGGTAACGACATCACCTTCTGGTAATTCCCATTCAGCGGCAATCGTCGCCAACTTCTCGGAATAGATTTCAATTTTCCCAGAGGGTGTGCCCAGCGGATGCTTATTCGGATTGCTGCGGAAATCTTTCAACGCGATACGAATGCTTTCTGGTGCTGATTGCTTATATGGCCCATCTCGACGCAGATCTTCCAGAGTCGGAACCTGAGGTTGCTCTTTGCGCATCAGCTCATACAGTTCTGCTACCCATTCTTCGTGGGTTTTACCTTCGGTGTACTGCTCTTCCAGACCAAAACGTTGGGCAATACCGGAACAGATGTCGTATGCACTGCGGCACTCATACATTGGCTCAATAGCAGGCACCAGGGGAATAACAGCACCAAGGCTTCCGGATGAATAACCGTTACTCGCCACCTCGTAATTTTCGATGGTGGTGATATCCGGCAACAGAATATCTGCAAAGCGTGCGGTAGGTGTCATGTGATTTTCGAACACCAAAATAAACTCGCATTTGCTTTCATCCGAGAGAATTTCTTTCGTCCGGTTGATATCGGAATGCTGGTTAATGGTGATGTTACCCGCATATTGCCAGATAAATTTAATCGGGTTCTTCAGGTGTGTTCCACCCTGCAAACCATCCGTCTTATCCGTCATCTCATGGTGACGGTGAATGGCATCAGTCCATTTGAAGAATGGAATCGCTGTTTTGATCGGGTTATTACCAATCGGCAGGGTTTTCACCGGGAAGCCATAGTTACCCGGCATTTCACCGGTATTAGTACCCGCCAGACCGATATTGCCAGTCAGAATTGGCAACATGCAGATCGCACGACTGGCCTGCTCACCATTAGCCTGACGCTGAATGCCCGTACCCTGAATAATGTAAGCCGGTTTGGCACTGCCAATCTCACGGGCCAGCTGGATGATTTTCTTCGCTGGAATACCGGTGATGGTGGCAGCCCACTCGGGTGTTTTTTCGATGCCGTCAGGCCCTTGCCCCAGAATATGCGCTTTGTAGTGACCATTCTTTGGTGCGCTGGCTGGCAGTGTTTTTTCATCGTAGCCAACGCAGAACTTCTCAAGGAATGCTTCGTCCACCATCTGTTCGTTAATCAGCACCCATGCAATGGCTTCAACCAACGCCGCATCGGTACCCGGGCGAATAGGAATCCACTCAGACTCTTTGCCCAACATGGTGTCGGTATAACGAGGATCAATAATGATGGTGCGAACATTTTTGCTGTTCACGGCATTGGTGTGTTCGTAAATTTCACCACCACCACTCATACGAGTTTCCGCGGGGTTGTAACCAAACATCACCAGCAGTTCTGCATTGGCAATTTCACTGGTGAAACTGCCATAAGCCGCTGGACGACCGCCGCCGTAAGTAAATGGCAGTGCAAACTGAATTTGTCCCCAACTGTAGTTGCCGTAGTAAGGCAGATAACCACCGATCAGGTTCAATAAGCGTTTACCAGCAAAAGGTCCATCGGTCTTATAGCCCTGAGTACCAGAGCCATACTGGTAATAAATCGCATCATTGCCGTAGGTGTCGATGGTGTATTTCAGCTGCCTGGCAATGGTATCCAGCGCTTCATCCCAGCTGATGCGCTCAAAGCGACCTTCGCCACGCTTACCTACCCGCTTCATCGGGTATTTCAGACGATCAGGGTTGTATACACGCTGTTTGATAGAGCGGCCACGAAGACAGGCGCGGATTTGATGATCGCCATACACGTCATCGCCACGGTTATCGGATTCAACATGGGTAATCACACCATCTTTGGTGTGAACCTGAAGTGGGCATCGGCTGCCACAGTTCACCATACAGGCAGTCCAGGTCACCTTCTCTTCAGATTTTTTTTCAGAAGATGATTCAGCAGCAATGGCTTTCAGTGGGAGCGCATTACCTGCGACAACAGCAGCGCCGCCAGCGGCAGTACCCCATTTCATAAAGGTTCTTCGCTTGACGATGGACGACAGCGCACTATCAAGTAGTTTCTTCATTTATTTTACCGTTATCACTAAGCCAGTCCGTAAACCAGGTCGCCAAAGCATCCATGACAAGCAACACGGCGGGGGAGAGTGTACAAATAATGAACTGACAAAAGGGCGATGATGATAATCGGTGATCAAGAAACAACCGCTTGATCTAAATCAATTTTTTGCGCGTTTTGAGACAATTACACAAAGAGTGGTGGGATCACAAATTGTACTAATGATGATCCCTTAACAAACACGTAATTACACCATAAATGAGCATTGACCCTGAATCTGTAGCCAGGGGATTCAACGTCAAGTATGCGAGTATGGTAAAAAATGAAGCATAGATGGTTGCTGAAAAAACCTGAGCATGAGCAACCATGCTCAGGATTAATTACATACCATTGGAAAAGATATAAACCAAAACTCACTTGAAACCATCGGTTTTATTTTGGTTTTGGCTTAACCGGTTTTCTGAGCACCTCTTCCTCCTCGTCAAGAGACGTCTTGGTATGGAGTCTGTCGGCTAACTCGACTGGTTTTTGGTTAATCTGCACGCAGAAGKCTTTGACATTCTTCACCAGTTCATCTTGGGTGCTATGACAATAATGATAAGTTACCTCCTCTCTCAACCAACGCCAAAGAGCCTCAACTGKCATAAAATCAGGACTGTACGGAGGTAGCCAGACTAGCTCTATTTTTAGATTTTTTGCAGCCTCGCAGACGTCAAATGACCGATGATAGGACGCACCATCCCAAATAACAGTAAWTTGTCGTTCAAKATTCTCCTGTCGAATACGCTCCAGAACATTCACAGTATGTTGTGAATTGCCTTTGGGGTATGGCCAAATCCTAACCTGGCCCTCGTTGTAGTAATAAATCCCGTAAAACGTGACTTTGGATAGCCCTGGA
>NZ_LUTV01000002.1:258713-365623 GCF_001646945.1 Endozoicomonas ascidiicola | reverse complement strand
GATCCATTTCCACAAGGTGTGTGTTGCGCGTTTGGTGCTGAAGGCCACCTGTGAAGCGGATTGCTCACAACAGACTTGATAAAGGGCCATAAAGCGTTCGCGCGTCCTATGGTGAGGTTCTGATAATCCAGATTGATAGAGGCATTCTGGGGATTGATTCCATTTATCGTGTAGGACTTTAAGCATGAATCGAATAGTTATGGCAAAAAATGATCTGTAATTATACGTCTTGAATCGTTTTTCGTTTCATGCTTTGGATCAATTTATCTGCTCATTTAGAACCGTATGTTTCAAATGAGTTTTGGTTTAAGCAACAATATAATTATCTATAACTTATTGATATCGAAGATATTTATAGGCTTATAAATGCAATTGGGTTTAGGCCTTTATTTTTACTGCCTCAGATCAGAGTAAGAGTAGGAAGTAGCTGTTGATTTACTATTTTCAAGATTGAAATGAGCAGATGGCAAAGTAAGCTCATGCGAATCAAAAAAGAATCTTTTCAGCTGATTGACACTTTCCTGATATTCTGAAAGCGGAATGGCTGTGCCAGCCAAGCCATACTTCATGGCACACTTCTCTACGATAGTTTTGTATACAGATTGTAAGTACTGAATCTGCTCAGTGGTTGATCCATCTCTGACTTTCTGAGATGTTTTTTCAAACGCAGTTGTCAGCAAACGCTTTAATTCTTGGCTAAATAGAGTGCCTTCTAACCCCTTCGAGAGTGTGAAATTGATCTTTCCTTGATCGAAACAAAGCCTCACACCATGAGTCACTACTAATGGACTGGAAGCACCAATACTCTGATCAATCCGTTCAAGTTGTTCTTTATCTTCTGCTGCTGAAAAAACAAAAAAAACCGTATTAGCCTTATCAGGCGCAGTCGGTCGTCCTGTTAGAGTAAGGCAATCTTCTGGTACGCTTCCTTGAAGAGGTGTTGGCGGATCAAGTGTTAGCAACAAAATATGAGTATTTGCTCTTGCTTGAGCACACAATTTGCCCGCATCTGTTGATTTAGATAAATAGGCATTTACGGTTGAAAAGTATCGAGCATAGTCTTTATCTTTGTTTTCAGAGAAGTTCTTTCTCGATTTTTTATAGGATTCAAACATTCCATTATTTTTATCAAGATCTTTTCGGTAGGATGTATCAATACAACACCAGCGGATGTATTGCTCAGGAACACCCATTTCGACTAAGTTGAGGTGAATCATTTGCTCCATTAAAAGATTACCTGCACCTATTGAAATTAGAGTAAGCGGTATGGCTTGGTCAGGATCGAAAGATTGGTGAACCCAATTAAGTACATTATTAATCGTATGTAATCTTGACTCATTACTGGCTATTTGAGGATGAGACTTCCATTGAAGGTTTGTATTTCGTAATTTTACACTATGAGATTCTCGATCTATGCGATGAGATTTGTCAGGGCAATCACTGATTTCAAATTTTTGCTTATCCTGTAAATCAGCGGGAGTCATGTTTATTTTTTTCAGTCTTGGTCTAGCGATCTGTGTCAAAATCTTATTTTCAATGTCAGGTGTAAATTTGTTTTGAGTTAAAAGATAACAAATACTTTGAACTAATTTTTCACGGACTTCTGAGTTTCGAGTCCTCTCAGCACAATTTACATACCGATCAATTTCTGGGTTATCTAAACGAATAATGGACCTAATTTTCAAGGCAATGGCGGGACTTTGACTAATGGCATCGGAAATTTTTTTGGAAACAGCGACCCTCCCATCAGATCTTGGCTCAAGTAGTGTGTAATTCAAAGTGTTAAAGTTATCAGCAATTACATTCATAGTATATTTATAGAGCTTCAATAAAATTCAGAACCCTCTTTGACTCATTTTTAGCTACTTTAGTTCAAAAAATCGCAGAAAATTGGGCCGGAGCTTGCTTGAATCCAACTTGACTCTTGAACTGTAACCTCAAAATTTCACTTCATATTGCGTCAGACTTGGCGCAGTACTCTAAATTGGCGCAGTACTCTAAATGGATCAAACTTGGACTTTGATAATATCCCCCCCACTGAGTCGGATTATCAGAGACTCAATGCCTGCTGGTTCATATGCCACTGCTGAGACTCACACCCTACTGAAACAGGCTGCACTGTTTGGCTTCCAAAGCGTTGATTGATTGCATCCAGTACCGACATCATCCGGGCATTTTCGGGGTTTGATGCTGCTGCCAGTAAATCCCCCTGAAAACCCTGGCCGGGTGCTCCGCCTGATTGATGTATGAATTATGTGCGCGAAGTCTTGCTTGCCTAAGGGGCATAAATACTGCTGGTTCTACTGATGATATGTGCCTATATAAAGCACATAAAGTGCTTGATCCCTTGAGTAACGTGACTTTCCAAGGAGTTACATTATTCAGGCTGAGCACCCCCCTGGCCGGAACAAAGATCCATCAGGGCGAAGCCTGCCTTTTTAGAAAATTGGGAGAGGGTCTTGAAAATCGCGTAGATATGTCGTAATCAGGCTTCCTGATCACGCCCTTCTGTGAAGGCTTCTTCAACGCCCAGTCGTTTAGCCACTTCAGAACACATATCGTAGACAGAACGACACTCATACAGTGGCTCAACAGCGGTGTCACAGAAAATCGCATACCCCATATTTCCGCATAACGGGCACTGGACGTAATGTGGTTTTCAATGACCACAATCATTTCACACTGAGATTCGTCCTGAAGAATTTCATGAGTACGATTGATATCGGAGTGCTGGTTGATAATGCAGTTACCCGCATAGTTCCAGATAAACTTGATAGACTGATTCAGTCGTTCAGCGCGACGAATACCATCGGTTTTATCCGTCATTTCAGAATGGCGATAAATCGCATCCGTCCACAGGAACATGGTAATCGGGCACTAAGAAGCTGTTCATAATCTTTTGCGAATAGCGAAAGGGAAAACGAGGAGAAAGATTGTGAACAGCTGCTAAGACTCAACCGCCATCCTTATCAAATCGAGAACATGACCTGATACCCCTTTGGTCTATATTTGGCTCACCGATGTTCCAAAACGGGATGCACGATGGAGTTCAAAGACTACTACAAGATTCTGGGTGTCGATCCTGACGCGGATAAAAAAACGATCAAAGCCGCCTATCGAAAGCTCGCCAGAAAGTATCATCCGGATGTCAGTGATCATCATGATGCTGAAAACCAGTTCAAGGCGGTTGCTGAAGCCTATGAAGTGCTCAAAGACGATGCCCGACGGGCAGAGTACGATGAGCTTCGACAATATGGCGGCTCTCAACAAAGCTTTCGTCCACCACCGGGTTGGCAATCGTCAGGCTCACAAGAAGGGAATGACGATTATTTTCAGGGCGATTTTTCAGATTTTTTCTCATCCATTTTTGGCTCCTCCGGCGGTTCACGATCCAGAGGTTTTGAAGGACGCCAATCATTTAGTCAGCGTGGACAAGATCTGGAAAAAGAGATGCCTGTATTTCTTGAAGATACTATGTCCCAAGAATCAAAAACGATCTCTTACAGCATTCCCCAATACGACGATAACGGTCGTATAACGGAGAAGAACAAAACCTTGAAGGTCAAAATTCCAGCCGGTGTTACTGATGGCGAGCATATCCGTTTGAAAGGGCAGGGGGCACCAGGAGTCGGAGGAGGAGAAAATGGCGATTTGTATTTACGTATCCGGTTAGTCCCTCACCCACTGTTTGACATAGAGGGGCATAATTTGATCATCACACTGCCAATCGCTCCATGGGAAGCCGCTTTGGGTGCAAAAATCACGGTACCTACACTCTCCGGAAAAATCAGTTTAACCATTCCGGAAAACAGTCAAAGCGGTCAACGATTGAGAGTGAAAGGCAAAGGCCTTCCGGGAAAAAAAGTGCATGGTGATCTTTATGCATTACTGAAAGTGGTCATGCCGGAGAACAATGAGCCCATTAAAGAACATTGGCAGAAAATAGCTGAGCTGGCGCCGTTCAATCCAAGAGCCGAGTGGAGTGAAGCATCATGAGTGAGACACAAACAACCCTCTTCAGCTTCACCGAAGTCTGCCTGCGAACCGGCGCAACCAAAGAAACCGTTATTGAAATTATTGAGCAGGGAATTATTGAGCCGTCAGGCACTTCAGCAGAGGAATGGCAATTCAGCCCGACGATGCTGCTGATAACCAATAAGGCTGTGCGCTTACACCGCGAACTTGATGTGGACTGGCCAGGCATTGCTCTGGCGATGGATTTGTTGAGGAAGCTCGATCAACTGAAACACGAAAATCGTCATCTGAAACGACGGCTTAGTCGCTTCACTCCGGGTATTCTGCCCCCGTAATTAAACAATTCAAGAGATTGTCACAACCCCTCTGGCTCCCATGCTTTGAGGGTGTCGCAAAAGCCCTGACTCCCATGTTTTGCGTGGGAACCCATACATCTATCTATTTGAAAATTACGAGGTATGCATTCCCACGCGGAGCATGGGAACGAGGTGTTTGGAGTTTTGCGACAACCTCGCTTTGCGTGGGAACGAGGTGTTTTGAGTTCTGCAGCAGCCTCGGAGCATAGACACGAGACGCCGAAGAAAGCCCCATTTTTTAATGGGGCCGTTCCATCATCATTAAGCCGACAATTGACGTACTTCTTCCGCCAAGGACAGAGTCAGTGCTTCACGGGCGATTTGCTGGCACTGTTCGTAGTTCAGGCTGCGAACACGGGCTTTGACCACCGGAATAGCCGGCACACTCACCGACAACTCCTGAACACCCAGACCTACCAGCACAGGAACCGCTGCCGGATCACTGGCCAGGCTACCGCAGATACCCGTCCACTTGCCTTCTTTGTTGGCCGCTTTTACGGTCATATCAATCAGGCGCAGAACCGCAGGATGCAGACCATCCACACGAGCCGCCAGTTTTGGATGACCACGGTCAACTGCCAGGGTGTACTGGGTCAGGTCGTTGGTACCGATTGAGAAAAAATCCACTTCTTTGGCAAAGTGATCCGCCAACAATGCAGCAGAAGGCACTTCGATCATAATGCCTACTTCTACTTTAACGCCGGAATTTTCCTGCTCTTCCAGAACCAGCTTTTTCACCGCACGGAATTCATCAATGGAGCTGACCATTGGAAACATAATGCGGGCATAGCCGGCATGTGCCGCCTGAAGAATCGCACGAACCTGTTTGCGCAACATGGTCGGACGATTGATACCGATACGCACGCCACGCTCACCCAGGAACGGATTCTCTTCTCTTGGCAATGGCAAATAAGCCAGCGGTTTGTCACCGCCTACGTCGAGGGTACGAATAATTACCGGACGATCTTTGCCCATCGTCGTCAAAATGGCTTCATAGGCTTTCACCTGCTCATCCATCGACGGCTCAACCGCACGCTCCATATAAAGAAATTCTGAACGCAACAGACCCACCGCTTCAGCGCCCATTTTCACCGCTTTTTCTGCATCATCGTTGTTAGCGATGTTGGCAGCAATCTCAACATGATGTCCGTCTTGAGTCACCGCAGGCTGATCCGCGACTTTCAGGGCTTCTTCATGTTCCGTAGCAGCACGTTCCTGACGGGCAACGGTTCTACCGATTTCTTCCTGCGTCGGGTTAACCAGAACATAACCCTTGTTGGTATTCAGGATAACGTCGGTGCCATTGTCGTAGTCACGTACGCTGGCAGGCACGTTCACCAGGTATGGAATACCCAGAGAACCGGCCAAAATGGCTGCGTGGGAAGTCGCGCCACCGTGAAGTGTGACAATACCAATCACACGACTGCGGTCCAGCGTGACCACTTCAGACGGCGTAATATCTTCCAGACACAGAATGGTATTTTCCGGCATTTGTTCGTTGGCATCGTCAATGCCCATGAGCACACGCAGCACCCGAAGACCAACGTCTTCTACATCGATAGCGCGAGCCGCCAGCATAGGGTTATCCAGCTTGCGCATATCGTCGGCTTCTGCCAGAAAGCTTTTGTGCCAGGCCCACATAGCGCTTTTGCCGGTCTCAATCAGCTTGTGAGCTCGCTCACTGATGGCTGGATCGTCCAGCAGCTGCTGATGGGCAACAAACACTTCAGCATGACCGCCAACGTGTTCAGCTTCCATTTTGGTAACCAGCTTTTGCAATGCTTCGCGGGCTTGCTGAATACCGTAATCCAACTGCCCAAGCTCATCTGCAATGCCAACACCTTCTTCCGGGTAGCTTGGAAGTTCCTGCTCAAGGTGACGCAGCTTACCAATCGCCATGCCCGGTGCTGCTTTAACGCCCGGTAAACGACCATCCTCGCCTTCTACTGGCCCCAGCAGCGGTGCTTCTTCAGGTTCAGCTTCAACTGTTGTTGGCGCAACAAATCCGGAAACATCTTCTCCCAGACCGCTCTCGAATCCTTCAAGTACAGCAGTCATGGCATCCTGAGCATCAGGCCCCGTCACTGTGATTTCGAGATTAGAGCCCATCACTGTCGACAAGCCCATCATGGCTGTCAGACTGTTGGCTTTGCACTCTTTGCTGTTATCACGGTTCAGTATGGTGACATCAGAGTTAAAACGTTTGATGATCTGAATCAGCGTGGCAGAAGGACGGGCATGCAGGCCAACCGGATTCTTCAGTACAAAAGGCTCCACCAACGTGATGGATTCCTGCTGAACTGCCGGAACGGCTTCAGATACCAAGCTCGCCGCTTCTTGCTCAGCGTTATCACCGATGGCAAATACTTTGCTCTGGCCAGCGGTCACTTTGCTGCCCTGATTAATGACGACACCGGTTTCGCCGGTGGTGATCATGATAGCGGTCTGAAGACTGGCAGCTTTGGCACCCACGACCTCGGCGTCGAAAGACAGCAACTTCTGACCAACAGTGACTTTGTCGCCTATGCTGACAAAGGCTTCGAAACCTTCACCCTTCAAAACAACCGTATCAACACCAACGTGAATCAGTATCTCCAAGCCCGCGTCGGTTTTAATAGCGACCGCATGCTTAGCGTCGTGTAACTGGCTGATCGTGCCTTCACAGGGTGCAAGGACTACAGAATCTGCCGGATCAATGGCAACACCATCACCAATCAGTCGACCAGCAAAAACCGGATCAACAGACTCATCAATGGAACGTAACGTACCTGAGAGAGGTGCCACCAGAGAGAGAGTTACAGTAGAAGTCATGCAGGAACCTCAATTTTGGACAGATCCTCCGTAGCAGGGATCTTTTTCATTTCTTCAGCGATGTCCTGAGCCATTGGTCCAACCACTACCTGCAGATTATTATCACCTACACGCACGACAGCTGCCGCACCGATGGCTTTCAGCTGGGCGTCGGTGACTACAGTGTTATCTTTCAGGGTCAGACGTATACGGGTGACACAGGCGTCAATTCGGGTAGCATTGCCATACCCACCCACCAGTTTCAGACACTGCTTTGCAAACAGTGAAGCATTGATTTCAACTGCTTTTCTGGTTTCAGAAGCGGTTGTGGCAGGAGTGCTGGCGGACACGGGTGGTTCGCTGACAGGCGCTGATGGTTTTGATGAAACGGCATCATCACCGGATAAATTCAGGGCTTTTTTCAGCCGCTGGAAGAAACCTAAACTACTCATGATTCATCAACCACCAGTTACTACTCATACATTCGCAGAAATGCTCCAATAAAAATGCCGCAAACGCGGCACTCTTATCACAGCCCTTCTGTGACCTGCCCGAGAAATTAGAAAGTGCTTCACTCCACATGCACAGAGTTTGGCAATCTCACTAAACATGAATGCCAGCCAGTTAAGTAGTATTCACTATTATGGCCGGCACATCATTCCTGGCAGGTCAGGACTTTGAACTAATTACCCTTTTTAAGGGAGGCGTATACTACCCAGATCTTCATCTGCAGCAATCTTTTTCATCTCTCCGGCAATAATTTCTGCCTTTGGACCAAGAATAATCTGCAGATTTTTCTCACCGACTCGGATCATGCCACTGGCGCCCAGCGCCTTAACTACACGCTCGTCTGCCACCGCTGGATCTTTCAGCGACAATCTCAGGCGAGTAATACAGGCATCAATACTGGTGACGTTATTTAGACCACCAATAGCTTTTAAATACTGGCGTGCCTCGTAAGCATTATCACTCATGCCCTGCTTGTCTTCTGTTGATACTGCAGCGCCAGCAGTTTCATCTTCATCTTCACGACCCGGCGTTTTCAGGTTGAAGATTTTAATGGCGAAGTAGAAAACACAGAAGTAGATAACCGCAAATACAAGACCAATGACGACCAGTGTCCATGGATTAGTTGCCAATCCCCAGTTTAGCACCATGTCAAACAGACCGGCGGAGAAACCGAATCCATGCAGGGTGCCCATGGCGTTAGTCACTACCAGAGAGAGACCAGTTAATACGGCGTGTGCCGCATAAAGCGCTGGCGCCATAAACATGAACAGGAACTCCAGAGGCTCAGTAATACCGGTCAGAAACGCCGTCAGGCCTACTGAGAACAGCACACCACCAACCTGCGCACGACGACTTTTATCAGCAGTCAGATACATAGCCAATGCAGCAGAAGGAAGACCAAACATCATTACCGGGAAGAAGCCGGTCATGAAGACACCTGCGGTTGGATCGCCAGCAAAGAAGCGATGCAGGTCACCGTTAACAATATCGCCGGCAACGTTAGTGAAATCACCCAGACCAAACCAGAAGTAGGAGTTCAGTACGTGATGCAAACCGAAAGGAATCAAGCCTCGGTTTAACGTACCGTAAACGAACTGGCCAATGGCGCCAGAATCGGCAACAGCGTGACCAAAGGCATCAATGCCACTTTGAATGCCAGGCCATACATACCCACTGACCCAACCAATCAACAGCATAAACAGACCGGTCATGATCGGCACCAGTCGTTTACCACCAAAGAAAGCAAGGTAGTCTGGTAAAGAAGCCGCATGGAAACGATTATAAGAATGTCCGGCGACAATACCGCTGATGATGCCGCCAAAGAACGACATATCAATATCCGGATTAATGGTAGCGGTGGTTGCTTTTAAAATGAAAAAGCCAACAGCACCAGCGATGGCAGCAGCACCTGCGCCATCAATAGACAGACCAACGGCAATACCCATGGCAAACAGTAATGCAAGATTACTGAATACGGCGTTACCCGCCTCTGCCATAAATGGAATGCCAAGCAAGTCTGGCTGACCCAGGCGAAGCAAGAGCGCCGCCACAGGCAAAACGGCAATGGGCAGCATCAGCGCCTTGCCGAGTTTCTGTAAGTAACCCAAAACGTTCATGATCGATCAACCGTTATATAGTTTTAGTGAGTAGGTACATCTGTACGTATTACCGCTACAGCTTACCCATTTATTTTTCGAAAAAAAATATAAACCCTCAAAACTTTGATAAGGATCAACAAAAACCAGTCATTATTCGCCTTGACAGACAAATTTAACGCCATTTATTTTCCATCGAAAAATATATAATCTATTATAAATGAAACACCTTCCACCAGACACAAAATTCGAGTACTGAAACATGCGATTCATCCCTCTCAAGGACAAACCTTCTGTTGGTCAATGGGCTGCCCGCTACATTGTTCAGCGCATCAACGCTTTTAACCCAACAGCGGAACGCCCGTTTGTACTCGGCCTCCCTACGGGCGGCACCCCAATTCCGACTTATCAGGAACTGGTTCGCCTACATCAGGCGGGAGAGGTTAGCTTTGCTCATGTTGTCACATTCAATATGGATGAATATGCTGGACTTCCGGCAGATCACCCTGAGTGTTACCGGGTATTCATGCATCGAAACTTCTTTGATCATGTGGACATCCCGGCAGTCAACATCAACTTTCTGGATGGCAACACCAGTGATCTGGAAGCAGAATGTCAGCGTTACGAAGAAGTCATCAAAAGCTATGGCGGTATTGAACTGTTCATGGGCGGCGTGGGACATGATGGTCACATTGCTTTTAACGAACCGGGCTCTTCACTGGCATCCCGTACTCGCATCAAAACCCTGACCACTGAAACCCGTCAGGCAAACGCCCGTTTTTTTGATCAGGACATCAGCCTGGTACCCAAGCTGGCCCTGACTGTCGGCGTCGGTACGGTTCTGGATGCCCGTGAATTAATGATCCTGGCCACTGGTGCTGATAAATCACGCGCCGTACAGGCGACAGTGGAAGGTTCTGTCAACCATATGTGGACCATCTCTGCCCTGCAGCTGCACCCAAAGTCCATCATGGTCTGCGACGATCCTGCTACGCTGGATCTGAAAGTTCGTACCCTGCGTTATTTCCAGGATATTGAACACGACAACATCAAAGATTTTGCCTGAACGGAGTGATTCAACATGTCTGAAGAGTCGCCTTTCAGCCCGGAGCAAACTTATGCACTGGTTAATTTCAAACCATTGACCGGTCAACCGGAGCAGCCTGACTTCAACGCTATCATTATAGATAATGGTCGTATTTCAGCCACTTGCTCCGTTCAGGATATCCCTGAAAACGTTGAGAAGATCGATCTTCATGGCCTAACCCTCAGCCCGGGATTCATTGATCTCCAATTAAACGGCTGTGGTGGTGTGTTGTTTAATGCCGATATATCCGCCGACACACTGGATACCATGCACGAAGCAAACCTTCGATCCGGTTGCACAGCGTTTCTTCCCACACTGATCACCAGCGCGGATGAGGACATTCGCCGTGCTATTCAGGTCACCCGTGAGTACATGGCAAAGCACCCGGATCGTATTCCCGGTGTTCACCTTGAAGGCCCATACCTGAATAAAAAGCGCAAAGGTATCCACGACCCGGAGATTATCCGCACGCCCTCTGCCGAAATGATCGATTACATCTGCGACAATGCCGATGTGGTTGCCATGATGACACTGGCACCGGAATCCTGTCCGGAAGGCACCATTGAAAAGCTCAGCAAGGCGGGCATTGTCGTTTCTCTTGGTCATACCAATGCGACCTGTGCTCAGGCCAAAATAGCAGAACAGGCCGGAGCCTCCTTTGCCACGCATCTACACAATGCGATGAGCCCGTTGGGCAGTCGTGAACCCGGCGTTGTCGGTGCTGTTTTTGATAGCCAGCGTCTTGGTGCCGGCATTATTGCGGACGGCCATCATCTGGCCTTTGAAAACCTGCGCATTGCTCATCGCATAATGGGCGATCGTCTGGTATTGGTCACTGATGCTACAACGCCTGCCGGCACTGAAATGGAAACGTTCCTCTTCGCTGGTCAGACCATTTACCACAAAGATGGAAAGTGCACTAACGCCGATGGTACGCTTGCCGGCTCAGCGCTGACCATGATTGAAGCGGTTGCCAATAGCATTGACGCCGGAATCGATGCGAATGCAGTGATTCGTATGGCAACCATCAATGCAGCAAGAGCCATCCATCAAGCGAAAAATATGGGAAGCATCGCTATTGGGCAGTATGCCAATCTGGCGATCTTTAACGACAGTTTCCAGATGCGTGGAACGGTCAGTGGCGGAACATTAAAGTTGAATCAACAGTGATAGGGATATCATGACATCTGTAATTGCCAATCTGGATTTTGTCAAAGAGCGCAATGTTTCAGCCGTCTATAAGGCGATTGTTGAACATGGCTCTATATCCAGAATTCAGATTGCCAGACAGTGTCGTCTTGCTGCCGGCAGCGTTACCCGCATCACCCGGCAGCTAATGGATGCAGATCTGATTGTTGAGCAGGAGCAGCAAACCTCTGAGCGCGGTCGTCGGGCTACTTCTCTGGCGCCGACTCAAGGCCAGCTGCAGATTCTTGCAGCCCGGGCCGGTAGAACACGGCTTCATATTGGTCTTTGTGATATCTCCGGTAAGCTGCTTGCTAAATATTCAGAACCACTGCACCCCCACAGTGAAAATGAATTTACCGAACAGTTGTTATCCGCTCTGAAAACTTTTCTCCGGAAACAGAAAAAACATATCCGTTGCCTGGCGGGTGTTGGTATTACAACACCCGGCCTGGTGAACTCTGCCACCGGCATCGTGACCTTTATGCCACACCTGTCAGTGCATAACCTGCCACTGGCTGAGCACGTTTCCAATGCCCTTGGCATTCCCTGCTATATCAACAACTTTATAGCCTCCATGGCATTGGCTGAACATCACTTTGGAGTGACCCGTGATGTGAAAAACAGCCTGTTGGTCAGCGTCCACAATGGTGTTGGTGCAGGCATGATTCTGGATGGCAAACTCTACGAAGGCAGCACGTTAGCCGTCGGTGAAATTGGCCATATCCAGATCGAACCACTGGGCGCCCGCTGTTATTGTGGAAATTTTGGTTGTCTGGAAACGCTGGTCAGCAATTCAGCCATTGAAGAGCGGTGTCATAAACTACTGGCGTCTGGTGTTCCCAGCACGCTTAAAGCCAGAGCGGACATGACTGCCATCTGTAAAGCGGCCAATAAAGGTGACAAATTAGCCACTGACCTTTTGAAAGAAGCCGCTGGCAATCTTGGCCGAGCCATTGCTATGGGTGTTAATCTGTTGCGACCAGACAAGGTCGTTCTGGCTGGAGAAATGTGTCAGGCATTCGATGTTATTCATCCGGTCATCAAACACTGCCTTCATACCCAGACCGTATCGGTGAATCCTAACCTGGAAACCGATGTCGTCTGTTCATCCCTTTATGATAGCCCCTGGTATGGCGGATTTACGCTGGTAAGAAAAGCATTGCTGCAGGATGGCTTAATTTTGAAATACATTCATTAATAACTCAGTAGTAACGGTTAAGTGGCACAGATGACTTTATAGTTTTTAAAATTCTTCCAATTTATGTCGTTCACAACTTCCCTAATCACCTGATATTGACGACTTTCAGGTTTTGGAAGTTCAATGGTATTACCCTCACATTCATGCTAATGACCGGTGTAATGATCAATGAGATGGTAAATGAGCCCGTTGCAAAAATTGATGGCATAGTTCTGTATCTTCAAATTCCAGCGTCAAGCAACACAAAAATACGTTTTATGTACAAATGCACTGTATGACTATTGATCACTAAAATTTGTGACACAGATCACAAAAAGCAGACATCAGAGATGCTTTTTATAAAAATACCAGACGACCAAACTTTTCTGTTACAAACCCTGAAAAAGGCAACGTTTTTCACCAATTTCAAAAGACTTGCTGAGAAAAAGCACATACTCTAATGCTTAGGAACTGTCCCTGAATAACTTCACTGCTCAGAGAAGCGTTTTCCGTTGTCCGTAAAAGCACAAGCAGCAAGGATTTTACGGTAAACGAACAACGGTTCTGGTTAAATGTGGAAGTTATTTTGTGACAGTTCCTTAGCTCACTATTAAAGGTTTGAGTAAGACTCCTTTACACCCATATAGCAATAGCGTACAGATACCCGAGATAATAATTTCCCCGGTGTTATCAGAAAGCACCTGACCAAAATAATAATATATTGATACGGACTGTTACCGTGGCAAAAAAATTCGCACCTCGTCAGCTAACCCTATCCGTTGGCATTCTGGTTATCTGCATTCTCATTGCCGTTGCCCTTTCCAGCTGGAAGGAAACACCTGAAAAAGAGCGTGAGCCTGATCCGGTTCCTCTCGTCGATAGCATAATACTGGAACCACAATCACTGCAGTTGACCATTAACAGTCAAGGTGTCGTGTCCCCATCCATAGAAACGACAATGGTTTCTGAAGTATCTGGTGTTGTTAAATCGGTTTCTACCGCCTTTGTCAGTGGTGGTGTCTTCAAGAAAGGCGATGTGCTGGCGCGTATTGACGACAGTGACTATCAAGTTTCACTAAGCCAGGCTGAAGCCTCATTAGCGGCCAGTACCGCACGTTTACAGGAAGAAAGCGCCCGTGCCGAAGCGGAAAAGAAAAGTTGGCTGAAAAGCGGTAAAAAACTGGATGCGGCTCCAGCACTCTTGTTAAGAACACCGTACGTTGCCGAAGCTCGCGCCAATGTAAAGGCGGCAGAAGCCCAATTGCGCAAAGCTCAAAGAGACCTCGAGCGCACGCAGATTAAAGCCCCTTATGATGGCATGGTCAAAGAACGCACGCTCAACCTTGGGCAATTTGTTATGGCTGGCAGTCAGGCTGGTTCGATTTTCTCTGTGGACAAGGCTGAAATTCGTTTACCGGTTAAATCGTCGGATCTGGCTTTTATTGCTATGCCTGCACCGGTGAAACTCACCCAGCGCTTTGGTCTTCAGGAGGTAAAATGGAACGCCGAACTGACGAGAGCGGAAGGTGTCGTCGACGACCGAAGTCGGATGCACTATGTGGTGGCAGAAGTTACTGACCCTTATGGTTTGAACGCGACAATACCACAAACACCCCTAAAATCCGGTAGCTTTGCGCAGGCAGCAATCACTGGAAAATCCCTTGATGGCTTATTCCGTTTACCCAGAAATGCGATCTACGGTGATGGCAAAGTGTTGATCATTGATGAAAATAGCACTGTTCAGTTCCGCTCTATCAACCTGATCTACAGCGATAATACGGCGGTTTTCGTGAATGGCGGCCTGAAATCAGGCGACAGAATTTGTTTAACCCCACTTTCACTTCCCATCGAAGGCATGAAAGTGCGCATCAAAGGCGAACTTCTTACCGCAGAAACCATCGACCGCCCTGACGCGGCTTAAAGGAGGCAATTTATGAGCACTTCGTCCTCCGATAGCACGCAAAGCAATAAGGGCATTGTCGCCTGGTTTGCCAATAACCCGGTGGCTGCAAACCTGCTGATGATTCTGATCATTGCAGCGGGTCTGATGTCTGCCTTCACCATTAAAAAACGGATGTTTCCCGACTTTGCCACCAATACGGTACAGGTTGCTGTTGTCTATCCTGGTGCAGGCACGCTGGATATTGAACAAAGTGTTCTTCTGAAGGTTGAAGAGTCTTTGCGGGATATTCAGGGTATTAAAGAAGTAAAGTCTCTGGCCTGGGAAGGCTATGGTCAAGTTCAGGCTGAACTGGACTCTGGCTACGATATTGACCAGCTATACGACGATGTAAAAACAGCAGTGGATGGAATCACCAATCTCCCCGGCGATGCAGAAGACCCGGTAGTTTCCAAGCTGGAGCCCAATGAGCAGGTTTTGTTTGTAGGCCTATACGGTGATATAGACAAACTCTCCCTGCAAAGAACGGCGCAAAACCTTCAGGATCAACTGTTAACGCTCCCGGAAGTATTGAACACTAATCTGATCGGCGATGATGAGCTGGAAATCTCCATTCAAATCTCTGAAGCCTCATTGCGAGAGTATGGTTTAACCTTTAATGAAGTGGCTAACGCCCTGAGAAGAGGTTCCGTTGATGTTGCCGGCGGATCCATCAAAACCAGCGAAGGCGATATTGCGGTTAAAACCCGAGGACAGGCGTATAAAGGCATCGACTTTTCTGATTTCGTCATTCGAACCAATCCAGACGGCAGTCGACTTTTACTGTCGGACATTGCGTCCATTTATGATGGCTTTGAAGAAGAAAGCGGATTGTTCCGGTTTAATGGTCAGAATACTATTTCCATTGAAATCGTTTCCGAGACTCAAAGTAATGACCTGAAAACATCAGCAGCCGTCAAAGAATTCCTAAAAGAGTACGAGAATAAGCTGCCTCAGGGCGTTTCTGTAAAGATCTGGGGGGATATCTCTTACTACCTGGAAGGCCGCATCGATATGATGATGGAGAACATGTTCTTCGGGGCGATTCTGGTTTTCCTGCTGCTCAGTTTGTTTTTGCGTATACGGGTGGCAATCTGGGTTATTGTGGGTATTCCGGTCTGTTTCTTAGGCGCCATCTGGTTGATGCCTAATGGACTGTTACCCGTCTCCATCAACATGCTCAGCCTGTTTGCTTTTATACTGGTGCTGGGGATTGTGGTGGATGACGCCATTATCATTGGAGAGAGTGTTTACACGCGGATTTCCCGTCACGGACACACTATGGATAACGTTATCATCGGCGTTAATAAAGTTATTGTGCCTGCCACGTTTGGCGTATTAACGACCATGGCTGCCTTCATGCCTTTATTGTTTATTGAAGGCCGGGGAGCGCCCTTTTTTGAATCCATAACCATTGTTGTTATTTTCTGCCTGTTCTTTTCTCTGGTGGAATCAAAAATCATTCTGCCAGCTCATCTGGCTCACATGAAAAAGCTGGATCAGAATCAGGGGCCAAAAAGCAGAATCACCAAGCTTCAGGATCGATTCGCTCTCTGGTTTGAAGGGGTGATTGAACGCTATTATCTGCCGTTGATTCAATGGGTCACTATTAACCGCTATATCACTATTTTTGGTTTTGTTGGCTTGATGATCGTTCTGGGTGGCGTTATTAACAGCCCATTGGTTCGCTTCTCCTTTTTCCCGGAAGTGCCCAGTGAATACGTCCGGGTTAATCTATCGATGACGTCTGGCAGCACCATCGAGCAACGAAATAACGCATTAACCCGTCTTGAGCAGGCGATGCTGGAACTGGATCAGGAGTACCGCGACACACATCCTGACAGTAAAGGTGTGTACGAAAGCATCAATATCTGGTCCATGGGTGATAATGAAGGCTCGGCATTTGTTGAGCTGATTAAAAATGAATCCCGTAGCCTCAGCCCTCAAGAAGTGGAAGAGCAATGGCGGGAGAAAACCGGTGAGATTCCAGGTATTCAACAGCTGACGTTTTCTGCTGCACAGAATGCCGGTGGCAGTAAGCCCGTTTTCTTCAAATTGCAGGGCAAAGACAGCGAACACTTGGAGCAAGCCGCGGATGAGCTGGAAGCCTATCTAAACCGTTATGAAGGTCTGTTCGATGTAGAAAACTCGGCGGAAAGCGCCTCTGAAGAAGTGATTCTGGACATTCTGCCCAGTGGGCAAGCGTTAGGCCTCACACTTGCAGAACTAGGCAACCAAGTCAGGCAGGGTTTCTACGGCGAAGAGGTTCAGCGCATTCAACGTGGTCGTGAAGAAGTTAAGGTTATGCTTCGTTATCCTACAGAGGAACGTAACGATCTGAAAGATTTGGAAAGCGTCCGAATCCGAACGGCTGATGGCAGTCAGGTGCCGTTTTTTGAGGTTGCCAGCGTAGAAGCTTCTGAAGGTACGCCATTCATTCGCCGTACTGATGGTAAACGTTCACTGTCGGTCAGTGCGGATTTGGATACCAGCAAACTGGAAGCCAGCACGGTAGTCAAAGAGGTCATGAAGGAGTTGATGCCAGAGCTTAAAGGAAAATATCCGACAGTGGATATTCAAACCGGTGGTGCAACTCAAGAAGAGCAAAGCTCAATGCAGCAGCTGGCACTATTAACAATGGTGGCCTTGCTGGGTATTTATGCACTGATTGCTATTCCGCTGAAGTCCTATCTGCAGCCAATCATCATCATGGGTATCATTCCTTTTGGTTTGGTGGGTGCAGTGATTGGGCATATGCTTTTGGATCTGCAATTAAGCATGATGTCGATCTTTGGTTTGATTGCCCTCGCCGGTGTATTGGTGAACGACAGTTTAATTTTGGTGGATTTTATCAACAAAGCCAGAGAGCAGGGCATGCAGTTAACCGATGCGGTGATGAATGCTGGCCGTGAGCGTTTCCGGGCCATTGTACTGACGTCATTGACCACGTTCCTCGGCCTTGTGCCCATCACGTTGGAACAAAGCCTTCAGGCACAGTTTGTCATTCCCATGGCGGTATCACTGGGGTTCGGCATTCTGTTTGGTACAGTCATTACTCTGATGCTGACGCCGGCGCTTTACCTGATGGTGGAAGATATCAAACAATTTTTCCGTTCTCTGTTTGGTAACCAAAATCTAGCATCCCCTTAAATCAAATAATGCGGGTTATGGTTGATAGCGATCATATAACCTTAGCCCGTGTTGCCCTTTAAGTTGGCTCAGCACTTTTGGATATCGAAGGCTGCCAGGGGGGTAGCAGGTACTGAACCCGATAGGGGGCTTGGAGTGATAGGAAACAAATCTTCAGCCTGAAGCTTTAGAAGGTCGAGCGCATACAAAATTATCGTTTCCAGAGCAGCATCGTTTATAGCGTCTGGCATATGGCGGTAGTGCCTCACTTTAGCAACTTCTAAAGCAATTTTTTCAATTATGTTTTCAGCACTCAGTGACTCCTTTTGCAAGTAGAGCTGATACATAACAATAGCGGCAGGGCTTCTGTTTTTTCCTTCTTCACAGTGAATCTGTACATTCCCACAGTCCAACCTATTCACTATTTGTTTAGAAAACTCAGGCTTCAACGAACCTGCATCATCCCAACCATAAATCTGATCAACGCATACCTTGTACTTGTCAGCTACAGACTTATTTATGTCTGAGACTTTTAGTTCAACAATCACTTCCCTTGCATTTGTGGTTGATGAAGGCAATTCCCGCAATGTTTCAAGAGAGTTAATTTCCTTGACTGTTACCTCAACATCCTCATCAAAAGACCGACTGTCTCCAACATTGAGATCATCTGGAGCAAATATACAACCTTTGTTGCTTGCAGGCGGCATGTACTTTGGCTTGAACGGTGGATCTGCGAAAGCCACGACTCTCTGTACTTTGCTATCAGCTATCTGAAGCCAAAAATCCTTACCAAACTGATCATAATCGTCATTTGATCTTTTGACCTCAGGGCGCAATGAATGTACATATATATTCTGCTCATTATGCCCCTTGAATCGATAAAATTTAATTTCTTCATGTCTAGATACAACCGTGTTTGTACACTTTTCATTAAACCCATAATTTAAAGGCTTTTTTTTAATGGCGTTAATGATATGATCCAGAGCTAAAGACGATTTATTTCCCACTGAATGCAACTCTGGTAAAGAAATACCCGCTGCTACTCTTCGCCTTTCAAATAGAGATAACTTGTTTGGACGACGACTAGTATCCGAATTCACCCTACCACGGTTACTTTGAGCCTCTAAATGCATAAACTGCTCAGGTTTTTTTCTTGCTACTGCTGCAGCAAATCCAGCAGCGCTTCCAACGTTCATGCCATTTTCCTACCCAAAAACATTTAAATTAGACTCGTGGATGCAACACAAGTTCAACCTAAATATTTTTTTCTCCCCACAAGCATGTTAGAAATAGCCTCATAACAATAAAAAAAACAGGCTCCGTTTCATGAATCCCATTGTTTATGCCATACCGGTTTTCTTCTTGATGATTCTTATCGAAATCATCACCACAGTGGTTAGAAAGAAAGATTATTACCGGGTTAACGATGCTCTCAGTAGTTTGAGCACCGGCATGTTGAGCATAACCACCGGCGTTATCCTCAAACTGGGTATCTATACCCTGATCTATAACCACACTGCATTTATTTCATTAAATGGTGATGCTCTTTGGGTATGGGTACTGGGCTTTATACTGCAGGACTTTTTTTATTACTGGCATCATCGAAAAGGGCATGAGATGAATATTCTCTGGGCCGCCCATTCGGTTCATCATCAAAGTGAAGAATACAATTTGACCACAGCCCTGCGGCAAACCAGTACCAGTTTTTTCTCCGGCTGGGTCTTTTACGTACCAATGGCGGTGCTGGGCATTCCTCCCCACATCTTCTTAACGGTCAGCTTAATCAACCTGCTTTACCAATACTGGGTGCATACCCGTCATGTCCCAAAACTTGGGTGGTTTGAATGGTTCTTTGTCACGCCCTCAAATCATCGGGTTCATCATGCAAAAAACCGGAAGTATCTGGATAAAAACTACGGCGGTGTTTTTATTCTCTGGGATCGCCTGTTCGGCACGTTTATGGAAGAAGACGAGAACTACGAACCTATTCGCTACGGCACTCTGAAACCACTGCGCAGCTGGAATCCCTTATGGGCCAATCTGCACCTCTATATCGACATGGGTAAAGACGCGTGGCAAACCAAAAACTGGAAAGATAAGTTCACGCTCTGGTTTAGAAGAACCGGTTACCGCCCATCAGACGTCGCCAGCCCAATGACAATGCCAGATATTCACGCTTATCAGGATTACAACCCTGGAGCGAGCCTTACTCTGCAGATTTATGCTATTGCTCAGTTTTCTGTACTGGTGCTGGCAACCATCGCCCTGATGGCCATCAATCACGCAACACCTTATGGCTTCAATATACTCTGGACAGGAATACTGACACTGAATCTGATCAGTGTTGGCTGGTTACTGGAAAAGCCCTCCGGATTATTCTGGATGGAAATCACCAGATTCACTTTGTCGGGCGCTTCAGTATTCCTATCAAACCACTTTTGGCCCGGCTATCTTGATGCATGGCCATGGCAGTTTATTTTAGTCTCAGGATCGATATCCATTCTCTTATTGAGCAAAATTTCTAAAGCTAAGAATTGCCTTAATCAAAAAACAGCAAACAATATGACATAGAATCTGCTGCAACCGTCTGGTTGAAATAACACTTTTCAATCAGGCGGCACTTCTCTAAGCTTTTTAACATCCTCCAGACCCTACAATAATCATAAACAGGTGGCACTCTTGGGATTTCTTAAACGTTGTTGTTTGGCAGTTATCATTACTTTGCCCGTTGCTTATTTTGTCGCATGGATGACCTACCCATCGCTGCCTGATTTATCGCCTTTTCAAACAGCTGCTGAGAAATACGATGTTGAGATTCTGCGGGATGAATACGGCGTTCCTCATATCTACGGAAAAAACGACACCGATACTGTATTTGGCCTTGCCTACGCCCATGCTGAAGATGACTTTGCAACTATTCAGGATGTGATTCTGGCAACCCGTGGCACCATTGCTGCTGAAAAAGGGTTTGATGCGGCAAAAACCGACTTCCTTATCAACTTTATGGGTGTCAGTGAGGCCATTACCGCAAAGTACAGCTCTCTGCCTGAAGATACTCGACAGATTGCAGAAGCCTATGCTGACGGGCTTAACCTCTATGCAGCAAAACATCCGGATGTTATTTCTCCGTGGCTACTGCCAGTGAAAGGGCAGGACATTGTTGCGGGTTTCACTTTCAAAACCCCTTTGTTTTATGGCTTTGATCGAGTAATGGGTGAGCTATTTTCTGGTGAGCTAGTCAAAGAGCACAGGGAGCAAATGAGTAACTCCGGTCAAACGGCATTTCTATGGGGGCAGGAAGATTCGCTACCTACCGGCAGTCAGGGAATTGCGGTTGCCCCCCATCGCAGCGATGACGGGCATACACGACTTTTGGTTAACTCTCATCAACCACTGACTGGCCCGGTCGCCTGGTATGAAGCTCGATTAAAATCGGAGAATGGCCTGGATATTGCCGGCTCTACATTCCCCGGCGCACCGTTGATTATCCATGGTCATAACCAACACGTTGGCTGGTCAAACACCGTCAACAAACCCGACCTTGTGGATGTTTATGAGCTGGCGGTTGATGACTTGGAAAATCCAACAAAATATCTGCTGGATGGAGAATGGCTGGATTTTGATATCCGAATTGCACCCATTGTCGTGAAAGTCTTTGGACACTTCAGGCTGTCAGTCAATAAAGAAATACTGATATCCAAACATGGTCCAGCACTGCAAACAGACGACGGTGTATTTGCGGTGCGCTGGGCGGGTATGGGCGAAGTGCGAACGCTGGATTTTCTGTATCGAATCAATCAGGCAGAGAACTTGGATGAATTCATTTCAGCCTTCGACATAATGGCCATGCCATCGATCAACTACGTCTATGCTGACTCTAAAGGCAATATTGGCCATTTATACAATGCCATGATGCCAAAACGAGAAGTAACGACAGACTGGCAAGGTATTCTACCTGGCGATGACAGCACTCTGATTTGGAGCGATTACTGGCCAGTCGGTAAGATTCCTCACACACAAAACCCGCCTTCCGGCATGGTGTACAACGCCAACAATTCACCTTTCAACGCCTCCGAAGGGGATGGTGAGCCTGATATCAAAAACTTCCCCGCTTCAATGGGATTGGAAATGCAATGGACTAACAGAGCCCGTCGTATAGAAGAGCTCTTTAAAGGTGATCCGAGCATCAGTGCTCAGGATTTTCATCTGTATAAATTCGATACTCGATACAGCGAGCATTCTGACGTGATCGTCAAGTTTAAGCAGTTTTTAGAACAGGGTTTACCGGAAGACTTACAACAAGAGCCTTATATCTCTGCTTTTGACCACCTTCAACAATGGAATCTGGATACTGATAAAAACAACCGGCAGGCAGCACTAGCCATTCTGACGTTGCAGGAGTCTCTAAAGTACGGAAAAAAGAGCAAAGAGGCTGTCAATATTGCCACCGAATTTGTAAAAGCTGTCGACTTACTGCTTGAAACACACGCAACCGTTGATATTCCATACGGGCAGGTTAACCGTCATGTACACGGCAACAAAAGCCTGCCGATTTCCGGAGGGCCTGATGTGCTTCGTGCTGTTTACGGGGATTTACAAGAAGACAGTGGCATTCTGAAAAATCGCGCTGGAGACAGTTATGTCATGTTTGTGGAGTGGGATGAGCATGGGCAAGTCAGCTCATCTTCTGTGCATAATTTTGGCAGTGCCACACTGAACCAGACATCAGCTCACTATGACGATCAGATGGAACTTTTTACTAACCACGATCTAAAACCGGTAAGACTGTCAAAAGCAGACCTTGAGAGCCACCTATCCCGTCGTTATCGCCCTCAGGATCAGTAGCAAATATTGATTATGGCGTCATCTTTGAACTGCATTCTCCAAAGCTGTCGCCATAACAAATAATTATCAAAATAAGAAAAAATGATAATTATTTAATACCTCACCAAATCTTTATTATTGTCTCATTTTCTGGCTGCAGAATCGCTTTTTCTTATAGCGTTCTACCACATTGAATAACAGGCAATATCGCAATGAACAATACATTATTTCAGCCTTTGCAGCTGGGTCGCCATACTCTGAACAACCGAATTGTCATGCCTCCGATGACTCGCTCCCGTGCCACACAGCCAGGTAATGAAGCGAATGAGATAATGGCAACTTACTATGCTCAGCGAGCATCGGCCGGATTGATTGTTGCCGAAGGCACTCAGATCTCGCCAATGGGTCAGGGTTACGCCTGGACACCGGGTATTTATACACAAGCGCAGATTGATGGCTGGAAAAAAACGACAGCGGCAGTTCATGAAAAAGGCGGTGTGATTTTTGCCCAGCTTTGGCACGTTGGTCGAGTCACTCATCCAGACAATATTGGTGGTGAGCAACCGATCTCTTCTTCAGCACTTAAAGCTGAAGGCGTGAAAGTTTTTATCGACAATTGCACTCAGGAACCTGGCTTTGTTGATGTGGTCGAACCCCGTGAAATGACCAAAGCAGATATCCAGATGGTGATTGCTCAGTATCGTCAAGCTGCTTTGAACGCAATTGAAGCTGGCTTTGATGGCATCGAGCTTCATGCCGCCAATGGATATCTGGTCAATCAGTTTATTGATTCTGAAGCTAACAACCGTACTGATGAATATGGCGGCAGCATTGAAAACCGTCTGCGCTTTCTGAATGAAGTCGTTTCCGCTCTGGTTGAAGCTGTTGGCGCAGATCGAGTCGGCGTACGTCTTGCGCCGTTTACTTCTCTGAACGGTACTGTGGATGCAACGCCTGCAGAGACCTATACCGCTGCGGCTGCATTGTTGAATAAGCACAATATTGTGTACTTGCACATTGCCGAAGTGGATTGGGATGATGCTCCGGAAACTCCGAATTCGTTTAAACACGCGGTGCGTAAAGCATTTTCTGGCGTTCTGATTTATGCGGGTAAGTATGACGCAGAAAAAGCACAAAAAACTGTTGCTGATGGTCTTGCGGATATGATCGGTTTTGGGCGCCCCTATGTAGCGAACCCGGATCTGCCAGAGCGCATCCGAAATGGTTACGCTTTAGCGGATCACGATCCTGCAACGTTGTTTGGTGGGGCTGAACAAGGGTTGACGGATTATAGAGTATACGCTGCCAGCGCTTAAGAAGATCAAGGTGTGCAGCAATAAGTCATATCGGTGTTTCGCTGCGCTTTTTGAGATGCATAGAAGGTGCAAATGCCCCCCGCATTTGCACTTCACAAGCAGGTATCATAGGCAATTGTGCCTGTTTGAAATGATTATAATTCGAAAAGTTCATACAGGACTCTGGAGAGGACAAATCAGATTTCAGGCACTGATAAGCTAACTCAATCAACTGATCCTGATATTCTACTTCCTTTTTTAAATTGATAACCTTTTGCTCAAGTGTCCTAATATACGAACCCTGCTGCATACAACATTTTACGAGGCGATCTCTTTCCTGCGCCAGAGACCCAAAATGATACCTGTAATCGGCTATGCGCTGTCTTAGCACTGATTCACTACCCTCTTGGTAAATAGCATGTTCTTCAGCATCTTCCGTCTGGTAACCACTGGTTTCGGTAACTGGGGATTCATTCATTTTCTCCGCTCTGACTACTTCCGAAGCCTTTTTATCCAAAGACTCAGAGAGACTATAAATCGATGATATTCTATTGAGATGACTATATTTACTAATACACCCATCACCCTTAACTATCGTCCTAGCTCTAATTGAGGTCCCTAAATAATCACTAATAGTATTTCCTGATCTTTTAGTTTTTGTCTTCAAGTCAACACCAGAAGCCGATCGGCCGCTACTGATACCTTTTATTACACCACTGCCCCGGTCGCTACCACTCGACTTGTCATTATTCTTGTTGCCCAAAAAGCAATCACCGAATATAGATTTTAAAGAGAAGCTCATAAAAATCACTCATTAACAGCATCTAAGCGAGTGCATGCTACTACTAACCAGTAGAGTCATAAGGAAGTGTTAGCAATAATGAAACTGTGAATAGAACTTTTCTGCAAAGTACAACGATGGAATAATTTAATATCATTCTCTTTGATGCGTTTTCTGACCATAACGACGATAAGCTTCGAGTGCCGAAGCCTCATCAATTAACATTTTCTCGAACTCTTTCAACTCATCATCACAGGCTGCTTTCATGGCCTGCAATTCACCTTTAAGATCGGTTTCATGAGCGGTCGATATCTTCATTTCATGCACCGCCTGATGAAAAGCGACATCAGCCTGCTGAAATTCATTGTCTGTTTCTGCCAGCACGCAGGCTTTCAGGTTTTCCACAACCTGCGAACGGTCTGCGGTTACCTGTGAAGCACCTCTTCCTTCCAAGAGATCCAGCCAGAGCTGTGTCTGTTCACATTCCAGCTGCAAACTGCGCAGGCTCTTTTCGCCAACACCTTCGGCACGAGCCTCACCTAATTTCTGCCAGGCTGCCTGATTTTTCTCCTCAAAAAGCGCAATCATGGAACCCAGCTTTTTCTGGTCATGAATCGGTTTCTGTCGGCTAAAAAACTTATATAGAGAAAGAGGGAGAAGGTTTCTGATCTTTGTTCGAAGGGTATGATTACTTGATTGAACGCTCTCTTTGAATGTTGCAGAGCTGCTGTCCAAAATACCGTGACAGCTTTTCAGGATATCTTTTAATTCTGCGAGTATTTTCTTCTCGTCATCATGGTTTGAATCATTATAGACGGAAGGTTTCAGGGCAGGTTTTTGTTCTGAAGATTGCTCGATTATCGAACCGTAGCCTGACGGGTCGGGGTCGTTCATTCAACATCCCTTTGCTGATATAGACCCCTTAAGCTTAGGCATTGCTGGCAGGTAGCGCCAGCAACTGCTTCACACTTTTCAGTGCCGCATCCAGCGGTGATATTTCCCCACCCATTCCAGTACCTTTTCAGGGGCATGAGCCCGCTTCCACTCACCTGCAGCAAACTTGTTCGCTTCGCTGAGTGTTGGGTAAATATGGATGGTGCCAAGGATTTTGTTCATGCCCAAACCATGTTTCATGGCGCTGATGTATTCTGTGATCAGCTCTCCGGCATGATAACCAACAATAGTAACACCAAGAATTTTATCTTTTCCGGGCACGGTGAGGACTTTCACAAACCCTCGTGCTTCTTCATCAGCAATGGCACGATCAAGATCATCAATCCCGTATTTAGTCACTTCGTAAGCAATGCCCTGCTCTTGCGCTTCCTGTTCATTTAAGCCAACTCTCGCCACTTCAGGGTCGGTAAAGGTGCACCATGGGATCACTGAATAATCCACTTTGAATTTTTTAAATCGCCCAAACAATGCATTAACAGCGCAGAACCACGCTTGATGAGCGGCGGTGTGGGTAAATTGATAAGGCCCTGCAACGTCTCCACAGGCGTATATATTGGGGAAGCGTGTTTGCAGATAATCGTTCACCGCGATGGTGCCACGGGTAGTTAACTCTATGCCCAGATTCTCAAGCCCAAGGTTGCTGGTATTGGCTTGCCGCCCGGTGGCAAACAGCACAACATCAAAATCAATTTGTACGATTTGTCCTTGAACACTGGCTTCCAGATACTGCCGGCCATTGTCATTTCTAAAGGCCTGCGCTTCATGACCGAGCCGTAAATCCACACCATCATGGATGAACTGCTCCATCACCAGCTTGGAAACATCTTCATCCTCACGGTGTAACAGACGACTGCCGTGGTCAACCTGAGTTACCTGAACCCCTAAACGGTTGAACGCTTGAGCCAACTCACAGCCAATAGGACCACCACCGACTACCAGCATACGGCCGGGGTTTTCACGGAGTTCCCAAATGGTATCCGACGTGTAGTAGTGAATATGCTCAAGACCATCTAACTGAGGAACAAAAGGTCTGCCACCACTGGCAATAATAATGTTTTTTGTACGAATTCGTTGGCCATCGACTTCCACTTCCCAAGGGCTAATAACCTTGGCAGTGCCAGTAACACAATCAACGCCCAGACCGGAATAACGCTCGATGGAATCGTGGGGCTCTACCTGTTTGATAACATCCTGAACCCGTTCCATAACTTTTCGAAAATTCACATCACCAGCAACCTGTTCGAGGCCGAACTCGTCCGCACGCTTCAGGTAATGGGCCATTTTGGCCGACCGAATTAACGCTTTGCTGGGTACACAACCGGTGTTGAGGCAGTCGCCGCCCATTTTGTGTTTTTCAATCAGAGAAACTTTGGCTTTTACGGCAGCCGCAATGTAACTGCTGACCAGCCCGGCGGAACCAGCGCCAATCACTGTCAGATTATTATCAAAGGTTTTGGGTTTCTGGAAAGCGCTGTAAACACGACGACGGCGCAGAGTTTCCATCACAGCTTTAGCTATCCAGGGGAAAATACCCAGCAGTACAAAAGAGGCAATCAAGCCCGGTGTTAAAATGCCTTTGAACGATAACTCTTCAACCAGACCAAGCTGAACGCCGGCATTCACGAAAACCGCGGTGCCTGGCAACATCCCTAATTGGCTGACCCAGGCAAACGTCCAGGCTCGCATGGCGGTCAGTCCCATAACGAGGTTGATCACGAAAAAGGGAACGGCGGGAATCAATCTCAGCGTTGCCAGATAAAAGGCACCGTCTTTCTCGACACCTTTATTAATGGTGCCAAGGTAGCCAGAAAACTTGTTCTCTACCCAGTCTCTTAGCAAGGTTCTTGAGAAGATGAATGCCAATGTGGCACCCAGCGTGCTGGCGAACGAAACCAGCAGCAGCCCGGGCAGCAAGCCAAAAATAGCACCACCAACCAGAGTAAGAATGGCTGCACCGGGCAAAGAAAGCCCTGTCACCGCCACATAGAGGGCAAAGAAAATTCCGGCAGTCAGAGCTGGGTTATCCTGATACAACTCCTGAAAGAAATCCCGGTTTAGATACTGCTGGCCATCCAGCCCATAAAATACAGCAATGGCAATCACCAGCACTGCAAGCAGCATCCATTTTTTCTGGTTCATAGTGCTTTCCAATTCGAGGGAATTTATACGTTATTTCACTTATAATGCCACCCATATTGATGAATTAGAAACCGCTTCTATATCTAAGCGATATAAAAGGATAACCAATCATGATCCATCGCCCGTTCCCGGCTAGCCGCCCAAGGCGTATGCGCTATAACGATTTCTCTCGCCGCCTGATGCGGGAAAATCAATTGTCTGTGGATAATTTGATTTACCCCATGTTCATTGTCGAAGGTTCTGGGCAACGTCAGGCCGTCGCATCTATGCCCGGTGTTGAACGCCTGAGCATCGATTTGCTGTTGGAAGAAGCCGCAGAGTTGGTTGAACTGGGCATTCCTGCGATTGCTCTTTTTCCGGTAACACCGGCAGACAAAAAATCAGATCTTGCCGAAGAAGCCTGGAATCCCGAAGGCCTCGCTCAACGTGCCGTTCGCGCATTGAAAGCGAACTTTCCTGAACTGGGCGTGATGACTGATGTGGCGTTAGACCCGTTTACCTCTCATGGTCTCGATGGCCTGACCAATGAGCAAGGTTACGTGGTGAATGATGAAACCGTTGAAGTGCTGGTTAAGCAGGCACTGTCTCACGCGGAAGCTGGTGCTGATATTGTTGCCCCTTCCGACATGATGGACGGTCGTATTGGCGCTATTCGCCAAAAGCTGGAGGCAGAAGGTTTTATTAACACTCAGATCCTCGCTTACTCCGCCAAATACGCATCCAGCTATTACGGTCCTTTCCGTGATGCAGTAGATTCCGCCAGCAACCTGGGCAAGAGTAACAAGTTCAGCTTCCAGATGGATTTTGCCAACAGTGATGAAGCCCTGCACGAAGTGGCAGCAGATTTGGCCGAAGGCGCTGATATGGTGATGGTAAAACCGGGCATGCCTTATCTGGATGTGGTTCGTCGGGTGAAAGATGAGTTTAAAGTGCCTGTGTTTGCTTATCAGGTCAGTGGTGAGTATGCGATGCACAAAGCAGCCGCCGCCAATGGCTGGTTGAATGAAGAAGCTGTGATGATGGAATCTCTGATGTGTTTCCGTCGGGCAGGTGCTGATGCGATTTTGACTTACTTTGCTAAAGATGCCGCAAAACTTCTTCGGCGATAACATAAAAACTTCACTTCAGAGATAGTCACTTCGGCTATCTCTTCAAAAGTAACGGTTCATTTTGATTCCCTGCGCCCTCCAAATTGTTCAATTCTTGCATCCAAAGGCTCTTTCGCGACTGCCTGCAATCTCTCCCATAATGGGTTTGTTTCGATGTGGATACCGCTGTCCCGCATGGTGCGATAAAACCGCCCCAACTCCTCTTCCGTTTTGATTAGTACCGGTGAGTCATTATAAATACCCATCTTGCTCTGCATTGACTCAGGTATAAAAACGGTTGTTGGTAGATTGATTGACATTTCAGACACCGGATTATGAGTATCCGCACCATGATGAACCATATTTCGGTCTTCTCCACGAGCAAATGCGTCGTTAAGTGCAGTAATAACGTCTTTTTTTCTATTGGATATAAACCCTAATTCTTTATCAAAACCCTGAACTCTATCTTGCTGACCAAGATCCACAGATTCATATTTGGCATGAACGAACAGCAGATCAAAATCCGCAATCACCGGAAGCACCTCTAAAGGTTTCCGCTCAGAACCCGCTCCTGAAAATATTTCCCACTGATCGTCCTGCCGCTGAAAAGCCTCAAAATGTTCTGTAGATCCATTGGGAGATAGGCTTGTGAAGGAAAGACCGGCAACATACTCACCGAAAGGCTCAATGATCTGCCTATCACTCAATTGCCCAAGACTCGTCAGTTCCTCAAGCCTTTTTGTTGAAATGCATAATTGCTCACTGACAGCATGCCCTTGCTTGATTGCGGCTAAATTGAGCTGATTATATTTTGTTACTTTCACAGGATCACCGGATAACTTACTAAAGAACTGATCTTTGGGAACGAACCCCGCCATCGGCCCCCAATTCGAAGATTTTCCTTTTATATTCAGTCCTTTGGATGCATAACCTTCTTCAATTAATGTACGATAAATTGATTCAACCGGTCGATACGCAATAATGGTTTCTTCCTGATTTGCCACTCGTTGTGACTGCTCAAGGTAACGTCGTGGAATTCCCTGATTCTTATAACTCGCCACGTTTTCCATGCCAATCAGAACTTGTTTATCTAATTCAGGCTCTCTCTGTACCTGTTTTTTTAGTCTGATGATGCTTCTTGTCGCAAGTGCAACTCTTTTAAAAATGTTGGTAGCGCCCAGATTGCCAATAGTAAATGAGGGGGGAGAGTTGAGCTCTTTACCTTCCGCTTTTAAAAACAGGTTATTTTTAAGGTCTAGTGGTTCTACCGTAACGCCCGGCAAACTGCTGGTAGATTGCCAGTTCTTGTGCATCCCAGTGAACACGCTTTGTTTAATTGGCCTAGGATCAGAAGCAGCCCTGGGTCTCATAGAAAGAGCGGATTGGGTATGCGTATCTGAAAAAGCAGCCACCGCATAATTTCTAAGTGGCCTTCTGGTGCTATTAACCCTACTGGAGGCGTCTTTGATATAACTCTTATTTACATTATGCGGTGTGGTCTTGCGACCAAAACTTTTGCCAGCCTCATGGCTAAAAGATGTTGATGGGCTTTGAGAAAAACCTGCTCTGGGCCCTGTATTATCTACTGACATGCCACCATTCCATTAACTCAGCAGGATTTCAATATCCAGACATATTTCAACTATCGGCAGGTTTCGAGTTAAGCATCAGCCTTAAAGGACGAGAATTGAAAGACGGCAATATTCTCAATAGAAATCTGTTAGAATAAAATAGATAACGATCTGCATAGTTTCCTTTGTTTTGTCATCTAAGGATTTTATGCTCAAAAGTTTCTTCTCCGATTTATTGTTTGTTCGCCGAACAGATTTTAATCATTGAAAGTCCGGCTTTACCACCTTGTTTACGGCTTTTTCGTTACACAGAGGTCACATGGATAATCCCCAACAATCGGATGTTCAGGACACCCAGGCCCAGCCTTCGGAAGTGACAGAACCCGTTGCCCCCAAAACACTCGCCCCAAAAGTTACTGACTATCAGAACCCTGATTACTATATTAACCGCGAACTCAGCCACCTGGCCTTCAATTTCCGGGTTCTGCAGCAGGCACTGAATGACGAATACCCATTGCTGGAGCGATTCCGTTTCCTGCTGATTTTCAGTTCCAACATTGATGAGTTCTTTGAAATCCGGGTTGCCGGACTGATGCAACAGGTGGACTTCTCCCGTGAACAGGTTGGTCTGGACGGTATGGGGCCGCAGCAGGTTCTCAAAGAAATCAGCAAGAAAGCCAAAGAATATGTCGAGCTGCAATACCAGATTCTGAATGAAAGTCTTCTGCCCAGTCTAAGAGAGGAAGGCATCCGCTTTCTGCGCCGGAATGAGCTTTCTGAAAAGCAGCAGGCATGGATCAAACGCTTCTTCTATCACGAAGTCATGCCCATTATCAGCCCAATCGGGCTGGATCCTGCTCATCCATTTCCACGACTCACCAACAAGCTGCTTTGCTTTATTGTTTCTCTGGAAGGAAAGGATGCCTTTGGCCGTAATACCGGTATGGCAATTATCCCGGCCCCACGCTCATTGCCTCGTATTGTGAAAATGCCAGCGGACGTTTGTGAGGGTCGCGAGAATGAATACGTTTTCCTCTCTTCCATCATTCATCGTCATGCGGCAGATCTGTTTCCGGGCATGGATATCAAAGGCTGCTACCAGTTTCGTCTGACCCGAAACAGTGACCTTGATCTGGAAGATGAAGTAGAAGACCTTGCCAAAGCGCTGCAGGGTGAGCTGCTTTCCCGACGTTATGGTAAAGCCGTACGTCTCGAAGTGGTGGATAACTGTCCACAGCCTCTGGTGGATTTTCTGCTGGATGAGTTTGGTCTGAAGGAAGAAGAACTGTATCGAGTGAATGGGCCGGTAAACCTGACCCGCATGATCTCCATCTGCGACACCAACGACAAACCAGAGTTGACGTTTCCCCCATTCACGCCGGGTTATCCAAAAGGCCTGCACAGCAAACGCAAACATGGCAACAACGTAATGGATCTGGTGGGCAAGCAGGATATTCTGCTGCACCATCCTTTTGAGTCGTTTACGCCGGTTGTGGATATGTTGCGTCAAGCCGCCAAAGATCCGGATGTATTGGCTATTCGCCAGACGCTGTATCGTACCGGCGCACATTCCGAAATGGTGGATGCTCTCGTAGAAGCTGCCCGCCAGGGTAAGGAAGTGACAGTTGTCGTAGAAATCCGTGCCCGCTTTGACGAAGAAGAAAACCTGGCGCTGGCCCGTCGTTTACAGGAAGCAGGCGCCGTTGTCGTGTATGGTGTGGTTGGTTATAAAACCCACGCTAAAATGATGTTGATTGTTCGCCGGGAAGGACGACAGATACAACGTTACGCCCACCTTGGCACCGGAAACTATCACGCCGGTAATGCTCGACTTTACACCGATTACAGCTTGCTCACCTGTGACAAGATTCTGACCAACGACGTCCATAAAATCTTCCACCAGTTGACGGGAATGGGCCGTGCGGTTCGTGTTCGCAAGCTGTTCCATGCGCCATTTACCTTGAAGAAGAACCTGATCGATCTGATCAATCAGGAAACCAATAGAGCGAAAGAAGGCAAAGCGGCTCGTATCATCATCAAAATCAATTCGCTGACGGAATCCAATATTATCCGAGCCCTCTACAAAGCCTCTCAGGCGGGGGTTGAGGTCGATATGATCGTGCGCGGTATTTGTTGTCTACGGCCCGGCATTGAAGGGCTGTCGGATAATATTCGTGTCAGATCCATTGTCGGGCGGTTCCTTGAGCACACCCGCATCTACTACTTTGAAAATGGTGAAGACGATGCGTTGGTTTATTGCTCCAGTGCTGACGCCATGATCCGTAATCTGGATATGCGGATTGAAACCTGCTTCCCGGTTGAAGATCCAAAACTGGCGGCACGGGTGAAAAAAGAGCTGGATTATTATCTCACCGACAACACCCGGAGCTGGCAATTACAAAGTGATGGCGAGTATGAAAAGAACAGACCGGTACGCAACCAGCGTCGTCGGAATGCCCAGGAGCGTTTAATGGAAACGCTCGCTATCATCGCCAACAAACCTGCCGCTACCGAGTAATATTGAATTGCTGATGGCTGAGACACGGCATCTGTTGCCTGATCTCAGCCAGCCTTTCTAAATCCAACTCAGCTGTTATTACGGCGACACCTTCTTCCGGTGCTTCTGCCAATATCTCTCCCCAAGGCGAAATAATCATACTGCGACCATAAGTTTGCCGGCCATCCGGGTGCGTGCCAGCCTGGTTAGCTGCCAACACATAACATTGATTTTCAATGGCTCTGGCTCTTAATAGAGCTTCCCAGTGGGCTTTACCGGTCACTTTGGTAAACGCAGAAGGCACCGTGAGGATGGATGCACCCTGATTAACCAGATAACGATATAACTCTGGAAATCGCAGGTCATAACAAATAGACAGGCCAATCCTGGCTTTCCTTATATCCACCAAAACAGGCTCTTTACCCGGTTCAAAATCATCAGACTCCCGATACCTTCCTTTATTATCCGATACGTCGACATCGAACAGATGCATCTTGTTATACACTGCTACTTCTTTTCCTTCCGGGCTGTATACACGACAGGAAGCATAACTCTTGTCACTGCCATGAACGGATACTGGCAACGAGCCGCCAGCCAACCAGCACCCAAGCCGTTTGGCTGTCTGCGACATCCATGTCATTACCTCATCAGAATGTGCTGAGAACGCAACCTGAGAGCTACCCAGCATGGCAAAACACTCCGGCAGCAGGACAATATCCAGCGTATTCGGCACATAACCGTTTAACGCATCATCAATAATGCTCAGATTGGACTCAAAGTCCGCACCTGAATTCAACTGCACCACAGCGGATACAAGACGATTCATTGTTATTTTCCTATGCCTGACGGTGGATTGAATGGTACTTTCTTGAGAGTACCTTTCACTACCAATAAGAACGACATGTGCCTCATTGTTTTTTCCTGGCAACCCGACACTGCTACGCCACTGATTCTTGCCGCTAATCGTGATGAGTTTTATCAGCGCCCGACTGACAGCGTCCAGTATTGGGATGACCACCCCGATGTCTTTGGCGGACGCGACCTTGAAGCCGGCGGCAGCTGGCTGGCCATCAATGAAAATAGCCGCTTTGCGGCTGTGACCAACTATCGTGAAATGCCATCTGTAACAACAGCGCGATCACGGGGTGAGCTTGTGAATAACTTTGTGACAGGCTCTCAAAGTGCTCACGACTATCTGCACGGCATTAAACAGCAAGCAAACCAGTGGTCAGGGTTTAATCTACTGGTGATGGATAACACCGGCATTTACTATTTCAGTAATCGCGCTGGTGATATAGATATAGCACCTCTTCCAGCAGGTATCTATGGTCTTACCAATCACCTGCTGGATACGCCCTGGCCCAAATTGATCAAGGCAAAGGACGATTTTTCCCATGCTATCTCTCAAACGGCATCCATTGACAGTAACCAATTAGTCGAGCTGATGCACGACAGCACTCAGCCATCGATCGAGCAACTTCCAGACACCGGTGTTGGCAAAGAGTTGGAGAAACTGTTATCCAGTTGCTTCATTGCCAGCCCTAATTATGGAACCCGCAATACCAGCGTTTTAGTTCTGAATGACGAAGGCATTCTTCAATGGACGGAACAAAACTATCTACCTAAAGGCGTAGTGGGTGAAAGGCAAAACTTTCGTATCAACACAGTGAAAACAAATGAACTAAGCTAGAGGCTGTTGATAAGTTGTCTGAGGTTGAATGATGGCTGCACAATCTATCCGTCCTATCCGTCCTATCCGTCCTATCCGTCTTTTACTGCCGTTGTTGATAACATTACCTTTTACCGTCTTCGCCATTGTTCCTTCGCAGGCTCATCAATGGATTGAATTAGGCTCTGCGCCTGCACGGTTCAGTGAGAGCTCTCTAACCATCGTGCCCAACAGTGACAAAAGCTTTGCCAAGCTGCGATTTCATATTTCACAAGGGAGCATCATTTTGCATCAAGCCAGAGTGTATCTGGTGAATGGTGATGTTTTTCACTTTGGCCTGCAGAAAACCTTAAAAGCCAGTACCACAGAGAGTTCCGGTTATGAGTACTCTCAAATGATTCCTCTGGTCAACGCTCAGCAAAGCCCAATTAAAAGAGTGGAAGTGTCTTATAAATTCAAGATGCAGCAACAGGCGTCAAACCCGGTGGTGCTGAAATTGCAGGGCATACCCGTCAAGTAGCGTCAGGCGGGCTTTTCCGAAAAGCGACGGCTTTTGATACCCAATACTTTACCAACGCCTTCTTTGCAGAGAGCCAGTTCCAGAGAGCTTCGAATCAACTCTGCATTATCCTGTTGGAGCAATTCGGCAAAGATTTCCTGAGCCCGCTCCATGCTGATTTTCCGCAGCACCCACTTCACTTTCAGCAGGTTCACAGCACTCATGGAAAGCATATCAAACCCCATAGCCACCAGCAGAACAGCAGCCGCCGGATCGCCAGCCATTTCACCACAAATGCTGACGGTTTTGCCCGCCTCATGAGCATCATTGACCACCGATTGCAGCGCTTTTAATACGGCGGGATGGAATGAATGATATAGGTCAGAAACTCTGGGGTTGTTTCGATCCACAGCCAGCAAATATTGCGTGAGATCGTTGGAGCCTATAGACAGAAAATCCACCCGAAGCGCCAGATCTTTCACAATATAAACGGCGGCAGGTACTTCGATCATCACACCAACCGGCGGCATTTTAACAGACCAGCCTTCTGCCAGAACTTCTTCATAAGCGCGATGAATTAGATGTTGGGCTTCTTCCACTTCAAAAACACTGGAAATCATCGGCAGCATAATGCGCAGATTATCCAAACCCAAACTGGCTTTCAGCATGGCGCGCACTTGTACCAGAAAAATCTCCGGATGATCCAAAGTAACCCGAATACCACGCCAACCCAGAAATGGATTGTCTTCTTTAATAGGGAAGTAGCTGAGGGATTTATCACCGCCAATATCCAGCGTTCGCATCGTGACAGGGCGCGGGTGAAACGACTCTAACTGGTAACGGTAAATTTTTTCCTGTTCAGATTCACTGGGAAAACGATCCCGAACCATGAAGGGCACTTCTGTCCGGTATAGCCCAACGCCCTCGGCACCTCGATCTAATGAACGAATAGTATCCGTCATCAAGCCGGTGTTCACCCAGAGTGAAATGCGATGTTTATCCACAGTTTCACAGGGCAAATCAGCAATGGCTTCGAGCCCTTTGCTGAACTGATTTTCTTCTTCAACCACTTCAACATAATAGTCGAGAAGCTCCTGCGCTGGCGTTGAATACACCAGCCCAAGATTGCCATCGACAATCATCTTCTTACCGGACAACTTATGAAAAGGAAGATCAACGACGCCCATCACCGTGGGCACGCCCAAAGCGCGGGCAAGAATCGCAACGTGGGAATTACCAGAACCCCGGATAGAAACCAGACCCGCCAGAGAATCCTGAGGCACTTCGCCCAGCATGACCGGTGACAGCTCTTCACTGATCAGAATCGTATTTTCCGGATATTCAACCCGAGCATGCTCACCCTGCTGAAGGTAAGCAAGCACTCGCCGCCCCAGATCCCGCACATCCGCAGCACGTTCCCGAAGATAATGATCATCCATCATCTCAAAATTACGGACGTGCTCTTCAATTACCTGACGCAGAGCACCCTGAGCCCAGGCGCCGGCACGAATGCGATCACGAATCTCCTGACCAAGAGCACGATCATCCAGCATGCGCTGATACACATCAAAAAGAGCACGCTCTTCTTCAGGTAAACGACTGGCCAACCGCGTAGCGGTATCTTCCATTTCTGCACGAACGGCAATCAGTGCATCACCAAGAAGCGTTAACTCCTGATCAAGATCTTTCCAGGTGCGATCAGGCACTGAGCTCAAATCCGCTGGCGGAGAAACCACAACCACATGGCCAATGGCGACACCCGTTGAACCAGCACTGCCTTTAAAACGCGCGATTTTCTTTTTCTTCGCCGGCGCAGAAGTCGTTGTGAGGGTGGAGGTCACCATCGTGATGGAACCGGTTGCCTGTGCATGGGCAATGACACCGGCCAATTGGGCAGACATGGTGACCAGAAACGCCTCTTCGTGCTCATCGAAACGACGCTGTTCAACCTGCTGAACCACCATAACCCCTAGCGGGTTACGGTTATGAATGATGGGAACCCCAAGAAAAGACGTAAGACGTTCTTCACCGGTTGCCTGGACGTAATGAAATTTGGGGTGGGATGCCGCGTCTTCAAGGTTCATGGGCTCTTCACGCAGCCCCACTTGCCCTACAAGACCTTCGGAATGGGCAAGGGTCACCTGACCAACCGCTTCAGGGTTTAAACCTTCTGAAGCCATTAGCGTGTAGGTGGAATTTTCAGGATCGAAGAGATAAACCGAGCAAACTTCAGTTTCCATGGCGCCACGCACCCGCTGCACGATGATCTCCAGAGCCATCTGGAGATCGGAGGCGGCGCTGACTTCCTGAACAATATTGCGCAGGGTATTCAGCATGTCAGTTAAAGACCCTGTTTTAAGTTAGAATTACTCGTTTTTTAAAAGCTTAGCCATCGTCACTGGCCTGTAGCTTTGCAATCCTTGGCACCAGCTCCTTTAAAGCCCGGCGATACACTTCCCGCTTAAACGACACCACCTGACCAAGGGGATACCAATAGCTGACCCAGCGCCAACCATCAAACTCCGGTGACCTGGTATGGTCAACCCGGATACGGTCTTCATTGCTTACCAGCTGCAGCAAAAACCACTTCTGTTTTTGCCCGATACACAGAGGCTTCTGTTCTCTGCGCACCAGCCGTCGAGGCAGACGATAGCGCAACCAGCCACGGGTGCAACCCAGGATTTCCACATCCCCGGGACAGAGACCAATCTCTTCGAATAGTTCTCTGTACATTGCATCTTCCGGTGATTCCCCGTCGTTAATACCGCCCTGGGGAAACTGCCAGGAATCCTGTCTGATTCGCCGTGCCCACAATACCTGACCGTGATGATTTGCGAGGATAATGCCCACATTGGGCCTGAATCCATCATTATCAATCACGTTTTGGTTACCTTTGGGTCACCTCGATGCAGTGCAACTTATTTCAGTTCATTACAACCTACGAGCATCCAGCAAGGGATCGTCGCATAAAACGTGCCTATGAAAAGGAATAAACACAACCACTATTCGGCAACCACTTAAATTATTTCTTATCACGCATTGTTTCACAAACTGCCAGTTCTCAGCAAACAGGCATTTCAAGAACTTTGGGAATATTCCCTGGCAGCTGTAATCCCTTGATTCTCTATTTTAACGCAAGAACTGCTGGCGCATCGGCGCACTCTCAAAGAAAATACCAGCAAAATAAGAACCTGCTTTTAAGGATTCCCCATGGCTCTTGCGATTTTTGACCTTGATAACACCCTCATCGCCGGCGACAGCGACGCACTGTGGGGCGATTTTATTGCCACCAATGGGCTGGTTGATTCAGAGATCTACCGGGAAGGGAACAACTACTTCTACCAGCAATACCAGCAGGGTCAGTTGGATATCCATAAATATCTGGCCTTCTGCCTGAAGCCACTGACGCAGATGAACCTTGATGAACTGGCGATATGGCATGACCGCTTTATGGAGCAAGTTATCAACCCGATCATGCTGACGAAAGGCAAAGCACAAATCGAGAAGCACCGGGAACAAGGCGACTTTCTTATGATCATCACCGCCACCAACCGGTTTATCACCGAACCAATAGTACGACAGCTGAACGTTGACGAGATGCTGGCGATCGATCTGGAAATCAAAGATAACCGCTACACCGGCAATATCGTGGGAACGCCAACCTTTCAGGATGGCAAAGTGACTCGCCTGCAACAGTGGCTCGATAAACACCCCGAGCATTCTATGGCAGGCAGTTATTTCTACAGCGATTCAAAAAACGATCTGCCGCTATTGAAACAGGTAGATCATCCCATCGCTGTCAATCCTGATCCGGAGCTCGAGAGTATCGCCAGAGATCAGGGCTGGACAGTGATGGACTTTCGTTAATAACTCATTAATACGGGGTCAAACGAGTAAAAATCGATTTAATATAATCGGTCTCAGGAATGGCCGGATGAACAGGGTGATCCGGCCCCTGATGCCCCTGCTCCAGAATTTGCAGATTACGACCAATATTCCGACTGCCTGTACGAAGCAAGTCCACCATATTTTCTCGCTGCAAATGCATGGAGCAGGATGCCGCTATCAAGTAGCCATCTTTATCCAGCAAACGCATAGCCAGCTCATTAATACGACGATAGGCTTGTTCACCCACTTTGATATCTTTGCGTTTTTTAATAAACGCCGGTGGATCGACAATGATCACATCAAAGCGTTCTTCAGCACTTTTCAGGGATTTCAGCGCTTCGAATGCATCGCCTTCAATGGTTTCCACTTTGTCCTGAACGTCATTCAGCTCGGCGTTGGCATGCACGCTGTCCAAAGCAAATGCAGAAGCATCCAGACAGGTGACTTGATCTGCCCCAAACGCTGCCGCCTGAACACCCCAACCACCCACATAACTGAAAACATCCAACACTCGCTTACCCTGAACATAAGGACGTAAACGATCACGATTCATTCGGTGATCATAAAACCAGCCGGTTTTCTGGCCTTCCACCACCGGTGCCTGAAAACTCACGCCATTTTCTTCCAGCATGACCACATTTGGCACTTGACCAGAGACAACGTCTACGTACTGCGTGAGATCTTCCAGCTTGCGTCCATTGCCATTATTTTTGAACAGAATGCCTTTTGGCTTGAGGGCCTTATTCAGCGCATCGATAACAACATCTCGCAGGTTTTCCATACCCGCTGTGGATATCTGTGCCACCAGATAATCACCAAAACGATCCACAACCAAACCGGGCAAGCCGTCACTGTCGCCGTAAACTAATCGATAGAAGGGCTTATCAAACAATCGCTCCCGCATACTCAATGCAATGTTGATACGATGCACCAACAGTGATTTATCCAGCATCTGTTCACTATCACGGCTGACCAACCGAGCACAGATCAAACTGTTCGGGTTTACATAGGCAATCCCTAACGCTTTGCCATTGACGTTTTCCACCAGCACTTGCTCACCAAGCTCGAAACTTTTCAGCGGGCTTGTTTTGGTGTCCACTTCATTACTGTATATCCACAGGTGACCGAATTTCAGACGGCGATCTGCTTTGTTCTTCAACCGTAATCTTTTTATCAACATTTTATAACCTTTTTGATTTAAACGGCTGCCGACGGGAATACCAGTAAAGCCAGACAGACAAGCTCAGTGTTATCAACAAAATAATCCATGAGCCATAGATGACACCGCTCCAGCCAGACCAGCGCCAGAAGATACCCAGATAAAAACCACCCGTGCTGGCTCCAAGGTAGTAGAACACTAAATAAAGCGACGATGCACTGGCTTTAGCACTCACTGCATTATGGCTGACCCAGCTGCTGACATTGGAATGTGCAACAAAAAAACCAAAGGCATTGATCAGAAACCCACAAATGATCCAGCCGATCGACTGAGTCAGCATTACGCCAGACCCCAGAATAATCAGACAGACACCGGCAGCCATAATCAAAGGTTGTGGAAATAAACCGGAAAGCCGACCAGAAAACGCGGCCCCCATGGTGCCACTGAGGTACGTCAGAAATAACATACCCAACCAACTGGACGACAATCGCCACGGCTCCTCGGACAGCAGAAACGTAGCGTAGGTATATTGGTTGACGAAAATGAAAAAGTTAAACCCGCCAATCAGAAAGGGCACCAACAACAGCGGGTTTCTCAAGTGCCCAAAAAGATCGCAACAGATGGTTCGAAACTTAAGCGGTGCTGGCTGAAAATTTTTGGAATCTGGCAGCCAATACACAAAGATAGTCAGGCAAATCAAACTGAACATCGCCATAAATAAAAAGGCGTCAGCCCAACCAAACCAGTCACCAACAAAGCCACCAATCAATCTGCCGCTGATACCGCCAAGGGAGTTGGCACTGATATAAATGCCCACAGCCAACGTGAGTGCGGGCTTCGCAAATTCATCACCCATGTAAGCGATAGCAATAGCCGGCAGGCCCCCAAGACAAAAACCTTGTACTGCACGCAGCACAATCATGTGCTCATAATCACTCACCTGTGAAATCAGCGCTGCGCATAAAACAGCACCGGTCATAGAGCCGATCATTAACGACTTTCGCCCAATAGCGTCAGACACTGGCCCGAAAAACAACAACGACAAACCAAGCATAAACGTGGCAATGGTAAAACTCAGCCCTGCCTCAACAGGCGACAGCTGAAAGTTATCCGCCAGCATTGGCAATAGAGGTTGGCTGATATAGAGGTTTGAAAATACCATAAAGGAGCCAAGGCTCAGAGCCAAAGTGGCTCGCCAGAAACGGTGAGTACGTGCTTCAATCATGACGGCTTACCTGATTCTCTCTTCTGGTCAGTCTTCTGATTCAATAGTCGCGCTCAACTTTTGCAATTCTTGTTTTGTACGACGAATACCATTGCTCACGACCAAGCTTCTGAGCGTTGCGATGCTCAATGTTGTCTTTCCAATGTTTGATGGATTCCAGATCAGCCCAGTAAGAAACCGTGATGCCTGCCTCGTCTCTGGCAGATTCCACTCCAAGGAAGCCCGGCTGCTGTGTTGCAAGTGCCATCATTTGATCAGCCATTTGAGAGTAGCCGATGTCCACAGGTGTTCTGAGTGAGGTGAATATAACCGCGAAATAAGGTGGCTCTGGCGTATCAGCAATCAGTGACATTTTCGTCTCAGCCTTTGGCCTGTTTTAGGGGGCGTTACCAACTGGTCATCCAGCCAGTTGGTTATACAAACACTCAGGCAATACCCAAAGGGCATAAAGGCGAACGATGCAGGGCATGGTGGTTCCCTATTCAAATCGTTCAACGCAGCATGAGTGTTTGTATAACCAACCCGAAGGGCCACCCATGATTTGCGCCATACAGCGTTACTCGCTGCTTATGTGGAATAACCACACAGCGCAGCTCGTGCCTTGCCTAGCGCAAATCATGGGTGGCTGGTTGTATGACCAGTTGGTAACGCCCCCTAGTTCGTTGTTCTTATGTGAAGCTGCAGTCTATTTAAAGAAAGCGCTAACTACCAATCCAAAGCCCCTACTTTTTCTATTTTCTTTCCCGAAACCCGAGGGAAGACTAACCATTACCCATAATCGTATCAGGGGAACTACGAATTCATCCACAGCTTTAAGGACTTTAGTCTTGTCGAGAACACAACGAGGAGCTGTACTGATGTCTGATAATAACGAAGAAACCATGTTCCAGTTACTCCATTCTCTCATGGGCAAAACCCCGGATCATTCGCTAACCGACCTTCTGGAATCAGCTCATAAAGGTTTTACCCACGGCGCCAATGATTTTGTCGAACAGGCTGCAGCCAACATGCAACCGGTGGAGATTAAAAATAATTTACGCAGTTATCCGCTGGCACAAATTCTGGTCAGTATTGTGAAATACAATGAGTTAAATAAAGATACAGAGATTATCCGTGAAACCGTGCTGGCCACTCTGGAATGTCTTGAAAATAATATCCAGCCAACGACAGATGCTGCTCAGGCGGTGGAGACGACGTTACACTAATATTTAATCAGTTATTTAATCAGCGTTGGATGCCTGTTGAATCAGGCGAATGGTGGTTTCAGTCAGTAAACTGGTAGAACGCCAGAAGTCACTTTTTGCTTCCGGCGATTCAGGCTCACTTTTACTGAGCATCACAAGACTGCTCTGGAGATCGACAGGGCACACTGACTGGCGATCCGGCGCAGTTACTTCAGGATAGTTTTCCTGATAAAACCGCAGCCAATCAAAACACAATCCCGGATCAGCCTTACCACGAAAGCCAGCAATGTGTTCATGCCCTACCACACGTTCTGGGTTCGCAAGATTGGGGTAGTGTTTTTTCAGTTGCGACATTACCTGCTTTAGAGCACCGTACTGAGCTTCGGTATATGAAAATACATTGCCATTGTAGTTCACCAACTCAATACCAATTGAGCAGTCATTCAACCCCGTCATGCCGGCCCACTCACTGACCCCGGCATGCCATGCTCGCAACGCTCTGCCATCAAGGCAATCCACCAGCTCATAAATATCGCCAGTTATATCAATCACCAAATGGGAAGAAACTGACGACTCTGGGTTTGTGAAAAGCGCCAGCGTTTCCTCAAGGTTCACAGCCGTGTAGTGAAGCACCAGAAACTCCACGGGAATCTCCCAGTCATCTCGATTTTTCGTTTTCAGGCTGTTTACCGTTAAAGACATTACCGTCTCTCAGAAAAGGGTTTTGATTTATCATTGCCTGAATTAACCTCCTCTTCAAGACCCATTATTTTTTCGGAGTTATCAAGATGGCCAAAGGCCTGCAAAAACATCAGGCGCGCAAAGATGCCCTGAACCTTCTGGGCAAAGATCTGGCTCGCCGGGCAAAGTCCAAGTGCGAAACCTGTGAAGCTTCTGGCGTCTCACTGTCGATTTATGAAGTGGAGCCGGTTCCCAATGAGCCGGATTACGACCATTGTCTGATGATTTGCGAAACCTGCAAAGATCAGCTGGAAAATCCAAAACGTATTAATGTTCATCACTGGCGTTGTGCTGCAAAAGGTATCTGGAGTGAAGTACCAGCGGTTCAGGTGGTTTCTCTGAGGCAGTTGAGAAATTTATCCACAACTCAGGACTGGGCTGCGGATGCACTTGAGCACGCTTATCTTGATTCCGAGGTAGAAGCATGGGCTGATTCGATTTAAGAAGCTGTTCATGATCTTTTGCGAATAGCGAAAACGATGAGAAAGATTGTAAACAGCTTCTAAAAAGTACCAGCGAACTCTTCGCCTGCTTTTTCTATAAAAAGCTTCTCTCGCTTGCTCTTACGGGCGAATGAGCTTTATAGTTTTAGAATGATCAGATTATTTAGATACACATCGTGCATATTTCTTCTTCCGGGATTGCTTTGGGCTGATACGGAAGAGACTGCTCAGCCTGTAGCTGAAATGAACTTCATACAAATTATGATGCCTTTGCTCATGGTGATCGCCTTGATTTTCATGATTGCCTGGCTGGTCAAACGTTTTAACCCCAAACTGTCCACGATGGGCATGAGTAAAGAGATCGAAATTCTGTCCAGCACTCAATTATCCACACAATCAAAGCTGTCCCTCATCAGAGTTGGGGGAAAGGATTTACTGATCGGTATCACGCCTCAAAGTATTTCTCTATTAAAAGAATATGATGAGCCTGTGGTAAAAGAGCAACCAGAAAAAGAACAAGTAGCCCTGGCCGATCAGTTTCGCAGCCTGTTAAAGAAAAAGCCTGAGTGAAATAACGTAAATTAGCAGTTATTCATCAGGCCTCTGATAAAGACTTATACAACTAACACACAAGTTACTAACAAAAACTCCGCAAAGTTATCCACATAAAATTCTCATCTGTTCGCCATTTCTGATATCAGCACCACCATTTTTATTTCACTGATACAGATCTGCTGAAGGGACTCCCGACTCTCATCACTCAAAAAGTCTAGTTTGCTCATTTGCTCACTGCTGTCATGCCAGAGACCAGCTGCCATTTTCTCTGGGTAATGACTCTCCAGCTTTTCCTGCAGGCTGTTCCGCTTTTCCTGCAAGACAAGCAACATGCCAATTAAAACCGTAGGCGTATCTCCGGAAACTTGCTGACGTAGCCTTATGTAGGTGAAATAGAGCATGGCGATCCGCTCAGTGCTGTTTCTAAGACAGAGCAGACAAAGATAAGACTCATCTTCAATGGGCATTAATGGTGTGTCGTTGACGTCCATTCGCTGCTGATGGGCTTGTTCCATACTGACCTCCTCCATGAAGTTACTCATTTATCCAGAATAACGGAAATCTGTGAACTATTTCCACAGATTTCCTGATCAACCCATTGAATGAGCTGTGGATAAATCCCTTTACCCCCTACTAACACTACACAAAGAGAGTGCTGTTTGTTTTTTGATCAACATCATTTTCATTCACACTTCTTTCAAAATATTTGCAGGTGATTCACTGACAACACGACGAATGCCCAACCAACCCACACCGCCTAAAACTACACCGCCGAACAGTGGCAATGCCAGCCAGATGTACCACACCGGCTGCCAGGCTAACTCAAAGACCTTTGTGGTTAAGAAATAGGTAGCCAGTTCTGTACCCGTAGCCGCTAACAAACCGGCCAGAATACCAAATAGAATAAACTCACCCACCTGCATAAGCAGCAGCTGTCGTCTCGTTCCGCCCAGTGAACGGATCAGCGCACCTTCCCTGAGCCGCTCATCAATAGTGGACTCGATTACTGATACCATAACCAGCAGGCCAGCGATTAATAGCGCGGCCAGCATGGCTTCCACAGCAATCGTAGATTGCGCCAACATGACTTGAACCTGACGGATTACCGAATCCAAATCCAGTAACGTCATGGTTGGGAAACGGGTAATCAATTCGTTCAGTAATAGCTTATTATCGCTGCCCAGATAAAAGCTGTTAAGCCAGGTTGCCGGTAAATCCTCCAACACCGCTTTTGGGAAGATCATGTAAAAGTTTGGACGAAAGGATTCCCACTGAACCGTTCGGATACTGCTGACCGTTTCAGTAAATTCGGTGCCGGAGACAATAAACGTCAGTCGATCTCCCATTGTTATCCCCAGCCTCTGAGCCAGTTCGGATTCAATGGATAACCCATCATTACTGCCCGACTCCCACCATTGCCCAGCTTCCAGCTGATTTTTTTCGGGCAGATTTTCGGACCAGGTCAGATTCAGCTCACGATTCAAAGTGTGATCATCTTGCTCATCTTTTGAAACCGCTTCCCGCACCGGCAGATCATTCAACCGAATTAAACGACCACGAATGATTGGATACAACTGACTGGTATCCACCTGATGCTCAGCAAGAAACTCACCGTAAGCTTCGACTTCTGCTGGCTGGATATTCATAGCGAAGTAGTTTGGCGTATTTTCTGGTAAATCATTCTGCCAGCGATCCAGAAGGTCGGTGCGCAGAACCAGCACAATGGCCATGGCGATAAACGTCAGAGTAAACGCCAGTAACTGGGCAGATGTTTTGCCTTTGCCTTGAATGATCCGACTCACTGCCGGTCGCCAGAAAACCGGTATCCCGGCAGCACTGTGGCGATGACCAAAATAGCCAAGGGCAAATTGAATCCCCAGCGATATCAGCACTAAAACCACACCAGAAGTCACCGCAAGAATCAGTGCCATCATTAATCCGCCAGTGTGATACCAGAGCAGAAGAAATACCGCCAGAAGCGAACAGCCGTAAACCAACCATGAAGCTGCCGGAGCAGGCGACAGATCACGTCTTAATACCCGAAGCGGAGAAACCGCCTGAAGGCGGAGCAATGGCGCCAGACCAAAGCCTGCCAACGTGATAACGCCGGTGGCACCACCCACCACCATTGACATCCAACCGGCTTCGGGCAACCAGGCTGGCAGGATGCCTTTTAATAATTGCACCAACCCTTCCTGCAAGAGCCACCCTGAGAAAACACCAGGCAGAGCAACCAGCAATGCCACCAGTGCCAGTTCACCCACCAGCAAACGCAACACCTGTTGACGGCTGGCACCAAGACAACGCATGACGGCACAGCTATCAAAACGTCGCTCCGCAAATCGCTGGCTGGCCATGGCCACAGCAACACCTGCCAGCATCATGGCGGCAATGCTGGCAAGCCCAAGAAACTGTTTGAGCCGAACCACAGAATCCCGAAGATCACGGCGGCTGTCGTCCGCCATAATTAATCTCTCACTGTCGTCGAGCTTTGGTTCTGCCCAGGCTTTAAAACCCTCAAGCTGATCACGCTCACCGGCTAGCATTGCTTTCCAACTGACCCGGCTGCCCGGCTGGATAATCCCCGTGCTTTCAAGATCATTAAGATTGAACATTAACCGGGGCGAAAAGCTATAGAAATCGCCTCCACGATCGGTTTCAAGCGTGATTGCCCGGGTGATAGTAAGCCAGGTATTGCCCAGCATCACCTTGTCGCCTATATCCACACCCAGCAGTGGAAACAATCTTGGTTCCAACCATGCGGTGCCGGGCTGAGGAATGTCATCTACTCTTTGATCAGGTGAAAATGGTTGGTCTGCGGTTCGAATATGGCCACGCAGTGGATAATTATTTTCCACAGCCTTAGCGGAGATCATTTGCATCTCCTCCCCAGCCATCACCACTGACGGAAATTCCAACACTGTGGATAACTGCAAGCCCTGTTCTCGGGCCTCGGTTTGCAAGCTTTCCTGAACTGGTCTCGAGCTGCGGATAACCATATCCGCACCCATGACTTCAGCCACCTGTCGTCCAAGTGCCAGTTGCAGCCGATCGCTGAATAAAGCAATGGCGGTACTGACGGTGACCGCCATCAATAATGCCGCCACCAGCAACCACAATTCACCAGAACGCCAGTCTCTCAGTAAAAACCGCCAGGATAGTTTTGCCCAGGATAGCCTTGAAGTACACGACGGATTGTGGGTAACTGGCCTGGCAGAGTTATTCACAGCAGCGCCACTCATACCTGCGCCTCCAGTTTTCCACCATGAAGTTTCAACACCCGCTGGCAACGTCTGGCCAGATCCATATCGTGGGTCACCAGAATAATGGTGGTTCCACGCTCACGATTTACTTCAAACAGCAGCTCGATGATGCTTTCACCAGTGTGCTCATCAAGGTTGCCCGTGGGTTCATCGGCAAACAGTATTTCCGGCTCGCCGGCAAATGCCCGGGCAATAGCAACCCGCTGTTGTTCACCGCCAGATAATTGTTTTGGATAATGAGTAAGACGGTGCTCAAGACCCACCCGCACCAATAACGATTTGGCTCGTTCTTCCGGGTTATCCACACCAGCAAGCTCCAGGGGCAACATGACGTTTTCCAGAGCGGTCAAATTTGCCAGCAGCTGAAAGGATTGAAAGACAAATCCCGTATGTTCACCGCGTACCTTTGCCCGTGCATCTTCATCAAGCGCATCAATTCGCTTGCCGGCTAACGACACGGTGCCCGAACTGGGCAAATCCAAGCCGGCGAGAATGCCCAACAAGGTTGATTTACCAGAGCCTGACGTCCCGACGATAGCCACCGATTCGCCAGACTTGATCTCAAGGTCAAGTCCGGACAAGATGGTGAGCGAGTTATCCCGGGTCACGACCGTTTTTTCCAGACTGGACGCCGAAACCGCCATGACAATCCGATGGTCAGCCGTATTTTCGTTAATAGAGTTTGAAATGTTAGTTGAAATAGTATTCATGAATAAATCCCTGGTTCGAAGGGTGCTTGCCTTTACCCTGCTATCGTTATTTTCTTTGACTCTTTCAGCGGCGGAAAAAACACTGCTGGTGTATGGCGATAGTCTCAGTGCAGCTTATGGTCTTACGGATTTAAATCGTGGCTGGGTTCATCTGCTACAACAGAGAATTGACCAGCACCAATACCCCTGGAAAGTGCTCAACGTCAGCATCAGTGGTGAAACCACCTCTGGCGGCCTGAGTCGTTACCAAAAAACCCTTGAGCAAACCAAACCGGATTTGGTATTACTTGAGCTCGGTGCTAACGACGGCCTGCAGGGAAAGCCCCTGAAAACTCTGAAATCCAACCTTGAGCAGATGATCATCCTGACTCGTGAGTACAATGCTGACCTTATGCTATTTGAAATGATGATCCCACCCAACTACGGACCGGTGTATACACGACGTTTTACAGAAACTTTTCACGAGCTGGGTAAAAAATACGATGTGCCGGTGATTCCATTCTTTTTGAATGGCGTGGCAGGGGATGAACTATTAAATCAGCCGGATGGTATTCATCCGACAGAAGATGCTCAGCCTATTTTGCTGGAGAATGTATGGCAGACATTGGAGCATTCAGTACGACAGAAGACCAACTAACTTTAATTGAAAACCCCGTCATCTCCTCTCGGCGTTCTTCTCATTTGGACTAGACCGAATCTCTCTGTCTACAATTTCCATTAGATCGGAAATTTGGCTATTTTCCGCAGCCATCATTGGTGGGTGATTGAGCTGTGGAACTGTCGAGCTTGGGTCTGGAGATATGTAACATGGATGAACGGAATAAACAGGCCGACATTCGTACATACTCAGCCCCTGAGTTCCATTGTCAGTGGACAGGATCGAGCGGTCCACTGTACAAAAACCCACCAGAGCACTGGTTACACAATAACCAAGAAATTGACCGTCACTCTGTTTTTCATAACGTGTAAGATCAATCGTTGGACTAATAGCGTTAGCCTGCTCATACGCCATTCCAATTGGCGCGGAGTTGAACACACAATACAGATTATCGATTTGATAAATGTCCACAACATACCCTTAGAGGCAAATTAAAACAGCTATATACCCATCGTTTTTCAAGTTGCTACTTTGTTGACCGCGCACGCGCAGCAACTTGAAATCCTTTGGATATAGTGGACAACATGACCAATCATTTAGTTCAATATACGAACATTACTCAACTCACAATGGCACCACTTGCTGACGAATCCCTCCATTAGCAGCCAGCTCAAGAAAAGCATCTCCCAAGTGTTGGCTTTCCTTAACAACCTTCGCCCAATACTTCACCCGATCCTCATAAGACAAGTTGGCAAAATCGTTACGGTCTGGAATTTTTCCATAGGGAAGGCTGTCTACAAACGACTGGGAAGGGGACACCAAAACGATATTATCTGTATTTTTAGCGGAAGGCTTGCGATGTTTTAGTGCCTTATCAAACCAGCCAGGAATCATTCGGGAATAGAAGTGAGGATACAGAACCACCCCTTCTCCGTGATTAAATGGCATATCGAAGTGGTAATCGGTAATCCCACCGTCACGGTACATGCCAGGGGGGGCGCCACTGATATTACGAATCCCCTGCATCACCGCAGGAATAGAACCGGATGCCATGATGGCATCCACAATATTCTCTTTCGTGAAAACCACCGGCTCAGTAAGCATATCGTCCGGATTGAAAAAAGCCGGTTTATCTTCATTTTGATAGGCTGGGTGATGAAAAAGGGTGCGTGTAAAAAAAGAAGACAGTGTTTTTCTACTGATCAAGTTACCAGTAGCAGCCAGCGCCAGACCAGCCATTTGAACAGGCTGAATTTCTGATGCGGTGAGGCCATGGCACCTGTCTGCAATCAAGTTAAAACGCATGACGGGATTATTCAGAATCTGATCCACACTCTCCGGAGTTACCATTGTCTCCACTAACTCACGGGCTTTTGTGCTGATTTCTTCTGGTGTTGGTTTGTCAGAATAATTGGTATAGAGATACCCTTTTTCAAATCGTTCATGCGCCGCCAGTGGATCATTTTGTGCGTAACAGCTGAAGCGCCAACTGCCGGCTGAGGTGCCAAGTAGATCAAGAGGTGTTTTACGATCCCGAAAGTATTCGCCAAGCAGAGCTTTATCCAGGCCACTCAGTACAAACCATTTTGGCCCACCGGAGGCGCCCACCATCACTTTGATGCTTTCTTGTGGTAAACCTTCAGACCGGATCTGCTCCAGAGCCTTTGCTCCCGCCTGAATATCCAGAAGCTTTTCCATCAGCACTGCCTTTTATTATATTAAAAACCTGTACATTCTATTTGGAGAGAACTCGACAAAGCTAGCCCATCACACATGCAAACGACTTATTTTAAATATTTGTATGCGTCTGCAATATCCATGAACTTTTTCGGCACTTGAATACTCAATCGAAGACTACTAAAAATTATATTAGGCAGCTCTGAAATGAACCCACCAGATAGAACATCATCTCCTTGCCAGCAAAATACCGCCCTAAGCACTGATGATAAGAAAAACGTAAATATACGAATAGGCTCTTACTTTAATAAAGCAGTTGTCAGTTATGGCTCTAACGGTACGATACAATACAACTTAGATCGGGTGAAAAGCCCATCTCAAAATACTTTGATTCGATAGATGATGTGAAAAAATGGGCCATTCGTGGTTTTGCATTCTCCAGTTGCGAAGCTGTTGTCTGTGCTGGTAATTGCGGTAAAAAGTACGCTCTGCTTAGCAAGGGAACACTCCGCAACATTCGCGATATTGTTAAAAAACACGATTCATTGCACCCTGAATGTGATCGCAAACAACTTAAGGATGCAGCGAAGAAAGAATATCCCGCCCCAACCTTCTCCGAAGTAGATTATGCGTTAACTTTCAACAATCAGGGGCTATCACTAGCATTCAGACCTTGGTTCAAGTGATTGAAGACTGATAAATACTCTCAATTACCCCATTCAGCTTGGCGTTAAAATCATCATCGCTCATCTGGGCACTCAAACCATCCGTCAAGGCTCTGGAAAAACTGGCAATCACACCATGATTGGCAGCCAGCTTCACATTAGCATCTTCCAGACTGTAACCACCGGAGAGTGCGACCACTTTCAGAACTCTTGGATGATCAACCAGTGACTTATAGAAATCTTCTTCATTAGGCAGTGACACCTTCAACATGACTTGCTGCGTATCAGATAAAGCATCCAGCTGCTTTGTGATTTCCGTTTTCAGAATGGCTTCTGAATCCGATTTATCCGAGCTGTGGATATCAATCTCCGGCTCAATAATCGGCATCAACCCTTTTGCCAGAATCTGTTTGCCCACTTCAAACTGCTGTTGCACTACTTCAGCAATGCCTGCGGCATCTGCCTGTTTAATAAGCGAGCGCATTTTGGTGCCAAACACATTCTGGCTATTGGCTTTATCCAGAAGTGCATCCAGTTCAGGCATGGGCTTCATCAACTGTACGCCGCCTTTGTCGGCATCCAGCCCTTTATCCACCTTTAGGAACGGCACAACCTGCTTTTTCTCCCAAAGGTATTTAGCCGTAGGCATGCCTTCTATATCTCGATCCAGCGTATTCTCAAAAAGAATGGAACCCAATATACGATGGCTGTCGAACACGGCACTAGTGATAATGCGAGTGCGCATCTCGTGCACCTTGGCAAACATTTCCTCATCACCACTGTACTGATCCGGTGAGATGCCATAACTCTCTAAAGCCTTCGGTGTACTGCCGCCACTTTGATCCAGCGCAGCGATAAAACCATTACCGATTTTAACCCGTTCCAGCATGTCTGCTTGAGCTTGTGATGACATTGAAGAGCACCCCTGCAAGTGAGATTCACTGGGGTAAAAGATAAACCATAGAACCGGATCTCGCCTGTGAATCACACAAGCGAGATACAAAATTACCAGAAAATTTTGGGGGGTAGTTATTTGATGAAGTGCTTTCTATAGAATTGAAGTTCTTCTATTGACTCACGGATATCTTCAAGGGCCAGGTGCGTGCCCTTTTTGGTGAACTTGTCGAGCAGCTCCGGATTCCAACGTCTGGCTAACTCTTTCAGAGTGCTCACATCAATATTTCGGTAGTGAAAGTAATTGTGCAAATCGGGCATGTAGCGATTTAGGAAACGACGATCCTGACCAATAGAGTTACCGCACATTGGCGAAACACCCTGATCCACATGACGACGAACAAAGTCCAAAGTCCGCTGTTCCGCTTTATTTTCACTGATAGAACTCTGTCTCACCCGCTCTGTCAGACCAGTAGCAGCGTGGGTTTGAATGCACCATTCATTCATGGTTTCCAGAATGGCATCGCTGCGGTGGATTGCCATCACCGGGCCTTCTTCCAGCACATTCAGCTGCCCATCAGTGACAATGGTCGCAATCTCAATGATTCGATCGTTCTGTGGATCCAGACCGGTCATTTCCAAATCGATCCATATTAGATTGTCTGCTTTAGCCATTAAACACCCGGAGATTTGTGAGCAGAGAGAGAATGAACTGACATAATAAGTGTACTTCATTCATAATTGCAGCGAATTCAACACAATACAACTTTATGAACCCATATATCAAAGCCCTCCAAACACCATGAGTAAGCGCAAACTAACGCGCAGACAGAGTTGGCGCATCGAAAAAATCCAGGAAGAGCGTAAAGCCCGGGCTCAGAAACGGGAGGCTCAAATCACCCAGGAGCTCCGTGATGATGCTCTGGGGCCGGAACAACCGGGCCTGATCATTGCTCACTATGGCGCCCAACTGGATATCGAACCCATCGGCAAACCCGGGGAAACCTACCGTTGTCACCTGCGGGCAAACCTGCCTCAGCTGGTGACTGGCGACCGGATCGTCTGGCGACCCTCTCTGAAAGACGATATCGGCGTGGTCGTTGCCCTGGAAGATCGGGACAGTCTGCTTTCCAGGCCAGATATGCACGGCCAGCTGAAACCCGTTGCCGCCAATATTGATTACATCGTAGTGGTGATTGCACCAGTACCTACGCCATACCCAAACCTGATCGACCGCTATCTGGTGGCAGCCGAAACGGTGGGTATTGAGCCTGTTATCCTGTTGAACAAAACGGACCTGCTGGAAAATCCGGCAGACAAACAAGCCCTCGATGAGATGCTCGCCAGTTACGAGCGCATTGGTTATCGGGTGTTAAAGGCATCAACCCTCTCGGAAGATGGACTGGCGGCAATCAAAGATCTGTTGAACGAACACATCAGTGTGTTTGTTGGCCAAAGCGGTGTGGGTAAATCATCACTGGTGAATACCCTTCTTCCCGGTGTGGATATCAAAGTAGGTGCACTCTCAGAAGCCACTGGCAAAGGCACCCACACCACCACTGCAGCCAAACTATTCCATTTCCCGGCTGGCGGCATGCTGATCGATTCTCCGGGCATTCGTGAGTTTGGCCTCTGGCACATGGAACCGGAAGAGGTGCTTGATGGTTTCCGGGAGTTCCGTCCGTTTATTGGTTATTGCAAATTCCGTGACTGTAATCATGAAAAAGAGCCCGGCTGTGCGCTCCAAAAGGCGCTGTTAGATGGTGATATCTCGGAAGAGCGAATGAACAGTTATCGAAGCATTCTTGTCTCTCTGGAAAAAGCGTAATAAAAGCTCGAGCATGCACCGTGGTTGCCTATACTGCGGTCATGTTTTCTATCCCGATCTGACAATGACCCAGTATCAAACCACCGACCATCATCCAAGACTGGGTATTGAAGTACACTCAGGGCTGGATCTGAAATCCCTGACGTCTCATCAACAATCCCATCTGAAAAATACCCTTTGGCAACATGGTGTAGCGGTTTGCCGGAATCAGCACTTTACCGCAGAAGAGCTTGAGCAGTTTGCCGCAGATACCTTCGGACCACTGATGTTTGGCGGCAGTCGTGACAAAAACGCAGAGCTCCCCAGTGAGCTGATCAGCCGTCATGTTGCTATTCTGGGCAACCCTTCTGGTCCTATTGAAAAACCACCCGAGTCTGTTGCCTGCCAGTGGCATCACGACAAAGATGCCCTACCTTTATTTAACCGAACTTTGATCCGGTTCATTTCCTTCAGTAGCTTCTGAGACACCTTCATTCTTCGAGACAAATCACGCAACACCTGACGCTCAGCCCAACGGCTTAATTTGGATAGCGCTCGGTGAATCGCTCGATCGGCTTTCTTTGGAGCGTCTTTGAACAAGGCCATCAGTTCTTCAAGGTCACCACTGATATCCTGTTCAATGAGCATAGATATTCCACTTAGCTAAATAGCCATCGTCTTTTAATTTGCGATCCACTTCGTAGGTCTGACCATTGGCCAAAACGGTATCGCCACGCTTCAAACGGACAGCGCTATCAACCGACAGGACAGTAACTTCGCCCTGAATCGCTTCATGCTGACCAAGGGGCACCAGCTCTTTGGCGATAATGCCCTTGGTTTCCAGTGATGACTGATCGGAAAGCGTCAGCAATACCGACTGCCCAAAGGTTGAAAGAACGGTGTGATCCATCGTTTTTATCGCTTCATCCATTTAAGCAGTCTCCTTATGCTCAACTCATGGTGAGTTTAATCACAGCCCGCGGCCGCAGGTTAATCGGCAGCGGATTTGATTGAGTATGAATAATCACGCCCTTTTCAAAGTCCATCACCTTTTGCTTGGCATAACGAGGCAGGCCGATGGTGTTCACCGTTTCCACAAAGTCAGCCGGTGCAAACCAGGTCTTGAAGATATCTGCGCCTTGGGGGTAGAGATAGGCTTCATTGGCAGCGACAAAGTCATTGCCGCCGACAGAACCGCGATACTCTTCCCAATCAATATCTGCAAAGCGGAATCTACCCTTCGGATCGTTGCGGAGGGCTTCACCATCCTGCCAACGCTGATAGGCGTCTTTGACTGACTTGTGCCCAACCAAACCATCAAAGAAGTCCGCACCGCAGAAAGCGTGCAGACCGATATAAGGCAAAGCGCCCAACGCCTCATCAATCAGTCGGCGGGCTTTCACGCCCTGAGCTCGAACGTCCGTGGTCGTGCTACTGAATTTGAAGTCGTGGGATTGCTGAGTCACGCCAAACTCATCAAACAGGTTGTAAAGAACGGTGCTGCCATCACCATCCAGAATCTCACCTTTCAGGGCACCCATCCGCAGAAACTCCAGTGTGACTTCATGGTTGGCATTCATTTTCTGAAGCCTGCCATTAATCACAGCCTGAACACCCTGCAAAGCATCTTCACTGCCAAACTGCCGCACATTCTGAACTTCAGCGGCCAGTACTGTGCTGTCGTGGGGGATATGTGGGATAACGAAACTGCGCAGCTGACGTTTATCGCCAATGGCCTGAGTAGCAGGCGAACCACGTTCTGAGGAAGGCAACAGGCGGAGTTCACCGTTAATGCTTTCCACAACCGCTGTGGTGGTATTGATGCCACTCTCTTGAAAGAGTCCGAGTTGCCCAAGACGACCAGGCTTATACTGCATTTCATTAATAGCCGCAGTAAGGCTGGTCAGACTGAACACATCATCATTAAAAATATCCAGCATGTTATCGCTCCTTGATAACGGAATTTAGAAAGAAAGGGGGGTTATTCGCTGCGCAGGATGATATCCAGTGCTGCCAGTTGATTCACGGCAGCTGCCTTTTGTTCATCAGTGATACCGGCTGGCCATATCAGCAAACTGTCTACTACTTCTGCCAGTCTTGCGATGATCACACCGTCACCACCAGAAGCATCAGTGACCTTGCCAGCGTAAAGAACACCCAAAGCGTTTTGCGTGCCATCATCTGCACTTGGATCAAGGGGCTGGAATAATCCGGTCGCTGAGACCATGGCAATCACTGTGCCGGGCTTCATGGTCAGATTGGCTGCAAAAGCCACCTGCTCACGGCTGATGCTGTTGTTTCCTTCAGATACCAGGAATTCACCGGTGTAGACCGATTCCGTTTTCACACTCATGGTTAAAGTCCTTTTGGGGAGGGTTAAGGGCGGATTAAAAAGAGAGTTATGCTCGGTTGCGTCGGCTATAAATAGCCTGCGTGTCGATAGCGACAGAGGTTTGTTTCATGCCTTGCTGCTTGGGAGTCAAGGCTGTGTTGATGGGTTCGTCTTCGGCGGTGAGCAGTTCAAACAGAGCGTTTTGTACATCGACTATTAAACAGTCGTCTTTTATAAAATCCGCTGCTTTATCCGGGAATTGAGCTGTCTGGCAGAGGTTTTTAATCTGGTCATAGTTGGCCAGCCGAACCTTGACCTCATCTTCCTTAAATGACGCTTTAAGAAATGCAGCGGTTTTTTCCGGATAACCAGCCTGACTGCAAAGATCAGCAATAGCGACAGGATCAGCTTGAGATTGCGGCTCCACCGTCTGAACGTCAGCCTTCGGTGGGGTTGTTTGCTCTTTGGCTTGCTCGAAACATCCATAGCTTTCCGGTGCGTTATTAAACATGGAGAGATCAAATCGGGCAGCGGCTTTAATCGGTGTGTCTACGTGATCCACCAGACCTGCTGCCAATGCTTCAGTAGCGGTGTACCAGGTCTCGCTATCCATCAGGGCTTTTATTTCCTCGATGGTTTTCACGGTTCGGGCGGTGTAAGAGACCGCGATACTGTCCGCTATCTTATCCATTACATCGGCTGTTTTACGCATTGCGTCAGCATCACCCTGCGCCCAACCGTAAGGGTTATGAATCATAATCATGGCATTTTCTGCGATGGTGACCGTATCGCCCGCCATGGCAATCACGCTGGCAATGCTCGCCGCAAGCCCTTCAATACTGATATGAACATTGGCCTTATGCAGACGAAGAGCGTTGTATATAGCGATGCCTTCAAAGACCATTCCACCCCGGCAATTGATCCGGACATTAATATCGGTAGCGTCCATGTTTCGGATTTGATCCACCACACCCTGAGCAGAAACGCCGAACCAGTCATCGATGTCATCGTAGATAAACAGTTCAGGTGCTTTTCCCGCTTCGTTTTTGAAGGTAAACCACTGCCGGTTATGACTCATCATTGTCGTCCTTTTCTTTGAGATTAAGAGTTGGCTCTGTTTCCAGATCCCGGGCATCGCTGTCGTATTTCAGTTCAAGCTCATCGGAGCGACGGTTATCAGCGGAAATTTCTGCATCAATCTGTTCACTGTCATAGCCCTGTTCGCTGACCACTTCCGAACGTGACTTGAAGCCACTTCTGACGGCCATTTTCTGTGCCTGCATATCCTGAACCGGGTGCATATAAGGCCAACCATGGGCAATCCACTTCACCCGACGAAAGGCGCGCTGTTTGTTGGCGTAGTCAGGAATATTGATAGAGCCATTCAGCACCGCCATATCCAACCAGCGATTCCAGACCGGACGACAGAACTGAAAGATAATCTGGTTGTGTTGGATTTGCTGAATGCGCCGGCGGAACTCATTCAGGATTAATCGTAAGGCTCTGTCGCTGACGCCTGCCATATCGCCTGACAGCAATTCAAACGGGAGGCCGATTCCGGCAGCAATGGCCATCAACTGTTGTCGCATAAAGTTAGGGTAATCTGCTGCAGTGCCAGGTGGGTTGTTAAATTCCACTTCTTCTCCCGGTGCTAACTCCTGCATAGTTCCGGGCTCCATAGCCACCATTGGAATACCATTGTCGCCATACTCAAACGGTTTTCCGGTTAATGGATCAATGGGTTCCTGTTCTGGCGAAGGTTTCTTGATAAAGCCGGTGAACAGATTGGCTATTTCCTGTCGGAGCAAAGTCGCATCGTCAAACTTGTCCAGGTGATAGAGCCTGACCAATACCTGTGTCAGCAATGGCTGGCCCCGGAGTTGTCCCGGTCTTAATGCTTCAAAAATATGCAGGACGTTTTCCGCTTTCACCCTGACCAGCTTGGTGCTGTCAAAGGCAAACTCTGCCGGATGCTCACGGTGCATGTAATAGGCAACCCGTTTGCCCAGCTTATTGAACTCAATGCCTGCTTTTATTACATGACCATTGTCCAGCGTTTCGTTATAGCTGATGGGTACAAACTCGGATTCAACCACCTGAAGCTGTAAAGGAACCGATAAACCATCTTCTGGCCTTCGGGGGCGAAACCTGACAAAACATTCACCGCCTTCAAACATTGAACGGGTTATCAGGGATTGCTGACCGGTAAAACTGAGCAATCCGTCTGCATCAGATTCATCTGACCATTCGAGAAATAGCGACTGTAATTGTTCCCGTAGAGCATCATTATCCACAAGTGACTTCGGAGTTATGCCACGGCCAATGACATTGCTAACCAGCTTTTCCAATCCACTGCTTGCCCAGGGATCATTCCGGATCGCTGCTCTGGAGCGGTTGATCAGTTTACTCAGGTCAGCAGTCAGCGCCGTATTGGGCGACAAGGCCGGGGCGTACCAGCTTTTTGTTCTCCTGCCTGCCCCCGCAGCGGTGTAAGCAGCATTTTTAAAACGCCGGGCAATGTTGGCCAGAAAGCCCATTCTCAAACTCCCTTTGATGAATAGATGCCGTATTGCCTGGGTCGTTTCTGCTGCTTAACCAGTTCACGTTCAATGGCCTGAAGTCGTCTTTCCATTTCGCCAAAACTGCTGTATTCCACTTTGCGGCCTTCAAATTCGACGGTGCGAGTTTCACGCAGCAGCACCGCCCGTTTCAGAGCCTGGTATTCTTCATCCGTGATCATGGGGTTTATCTCTGGAGGTAGGCGCTTTTTGATGAACGTCGAACCGGACGACGGTTATTGTTTTTTTCTTCTTCCGCTTCAGGGTCCGGAAGGTTATCCGGTGCAGGCCTGGCCTTGGCCAGTAGCTCTAAATTTATGCCACGATGTTGTTGCAATATTCGGATGGCTGCCAGTGAATAGACCCGACAATCCAAAGCTTCGTTTCTACGGTTCTTGGCATCCCAAGTAAAGTAAGGGACACCGAGTCGGTATTTCTTCAACTTCTCTTCTGCTGTGGCTTGCTTGAAATAGTCTTCATCAAAACAGTCTTTGATTGGCCAATGACAGTAACCCTGACCCGGTTCCAGAATGCGGTAACGCTGATAAATCAGTTCTTTGGCGGTATCAGTGCCAACCAGCGTCAGGTAGATGCCTTTCTTATTTTTGGTTTTTGGAAAGGTAGCAATGGGCTTTCCAGCCTGTGATGAACCCTTAACAGGAATAGCCCAATCAGCACCTTGTTTACGACAGAAGGCATACACTTCATCGGTGTAGTGGCCACCAGAGTCAATACAGACCTGCGCCACATTCATTTTAGTGGCATCTTGCCGGGTATAGGTTCGGTGTAGCATATCCGCCAGAGCATCCCAAATACCTTGCCGGGATAAATCCCCATAGAGCCGGACATAATCAATCGACCAACTTTCTTCACCCGCACCCCAGCCAGTCACTTCAAATTCAAAGCGATCATCCTGTACATCACACCCAACGGTGATGATTTCTACCCACCAGGGAACCTCTGCCGGATAATGTTCTCTACGTTGGTAAAGCAAGGCATGTTCAACGGTTTCGCCTCTCTCCGTCCATGTTTCACCAAGCACCGTATTCGTCCAATCCTTGAACTGAATAGGATTACTCTTTGCCGCTAAAAAATCCTCAACAGCATTCTGCCAGCTGTACCAACCATTTGGGCTGTAGAGAGAACTCAAGTGAAAACCAGCGACTTTGCAGCTCTTTTCCTCTTCAGCTTGCCACTGACCATTACTGAGCAGTTTGGGTTTATCCTTTTCATAGTGTTTATGCTTACACTTAACGCACTCAAAGCGAGTCGTTGCCGGATCATTATTATCAAAGATGATCTGTGCCCAGACGATTGGTTGGTAGTGTCCGCAGCTATGACAGGGAACCAGATAGCGTCGTTTATCACTGTGCTCATAAGCCGCTTCGATTTTGCTGGTTTCAGCAATGTTCGGCGTGCTGACCATCAGGATTTTGCGGTTACGACTGAAAGTGGCTGTTCGCTTGATGGCCAGATTAATCGGACTGCCTTCACCGTCTACATCATCGTCGTAGGCATCTACTTCATCCATAAACAAGAATCGAGCAGGCATTGAGCGCAGACCTGAAGCTGAGTTGGCTCCGGTAAAAATCAGCACACCGTTGGGAAACTCTTTGGTCAGTAGAGTATTACCACTGTCCCGACTCCTGGGGTCTTTTACCTTCTCCCGCAAGTCTGGCATTTCATCAATCATCGGAGCGATACGCTGCTTCGAGGTTCGCTTAGCCATATCCAACGTTGGCAGCACATACATCATGGGACCAGGAGTGTGATCAATCACATAACCCAGCCAGTTATTGCCACACTCAGTACCGCCAACCTGAGCCCCTTTCATAAACACCACCTGCTCAACCGGTGATGAAGGCGACAGACAATCCATGATCTCTTTCAGGTAAGGCGTTCTGGACGTTCGCCAACGTCCAGCTTCTTTGGTTGCCTTTGCGGGAAGCATCCGTTTTTGATCTGCCCATTCGGAAACCGTCAGGCGAGTGTCCGGTTTCAAGCCAGCGAAAAAGCCTGAAAGATAAGGGTTTTTCATACACTTGTTTGTTTATCTTCGTGACAATCCTGGGTAACGACTACTCAATTTAAAGATTGTGTAAACGACAAAGGTTTTCTTTAGGCCTTGGTAACCGGGGAATAAACAAAGTTGGCACGCTATATGGTTAGTGTAAGGTGCAAGCCAAGCTCAGCATAAGTTCCAGGATGGAACCCCGGCCACGGATAGGCCACTGTCAGACAATAAAAACAACAAACTGACATTGCTGAGATTCAAGCCCCGTTGACCGGGGCTTTATTTTGTCTGTTGTTTGACCAGCGCATTGAGTATGGCCTCCAACTCTCCCTGCAGGTGGTCCGCTATCTTTTTCGGATCATCCTCTGCTGCCAGCACATCCGCCATCCGGTCAGGTATGGCCAGCAGTTCATCTCGAATTATTCGCCCTGCCTTAAACGCATCCTGTTTTACCTTGGCAGCATCCGTCAGTGTTCCGCTTTTTTCCTCATATTCCAGCTTGGCCATCTTTGCTTTGAAGGCTTCCCGCATAGTGCGGGCAGTGACAAAGTCAACGGCTCCTGGTTGCGTTGGAGCAAGGTCAGTGGATTGATCGGAACGAATAAGCGTCACTGGGTCAGCATTAGCTCTCATCGCCTGTTCAGCCTGTATCGAATTCACCTTGCCATTTTTTAATTTCACGATGCCCTTTTTGATCAGCTTGGTGACGTAGCCTCTGGTAAAGCCCTGCTGTCTGGCAAATTCGGCTTGAGAAATCAGCGCCATTGGAAGTCATACCTAGAGCCATCTCGTTCAATATGTACATTCGTCTTAATTTATCTCGACTTATCGTGGCCATCCCCTATAGAGCTACTGCAACAACAAAAAATGAATCAATAAAGGATGTACTAATGAATGAAATCGCCACGTTAAATGATGCAGTCCGACAATCACTGGTGAATCTGGAGGTGAAGAACAGTCTTGCCCTGATCCATTGTCGGTTTGAAATCATGATGACTGCCAACTTGCAGCACACCATTGAGAACAAAGTCGGTTTGCTGAAAGCCATTGCCGAATTTGACCACTTCAATGAGCACAATGATCCCTATGAGGAACATGATTGCTTTCGTTTTCAATTCGAAGATGAGTGGATCATTGCCAAGTTTGATTATTACGCCCCGGATATGGAACACGGCTCGGAAGATGTTTCGGATTTAAACAAAACCATTCGGGTACTGACCATTATGCTGGCCATTGATTATTAACAACGGAGAACAACAACCATGAATAATGAAGCCCAATTGATCACCCATTACTATTTCTGCACCGGTGTTATCGATCGATTAAGCACTCAAACCCGCACACCGGCTGAACTGTTTGGTGATGGTGAACTGGAACTGATTCAGAACCTCTGCCGTTACAGCCAGATCATCAGTGAGATCGAACACGCCAAGAATGAGGTGGAAGGTTTTCCCGGCGTTTTTGATTATGAGGTTTCTGAAATGCTGGCCGCTCAACTCTGGATCGAATTGTGCGAACAACACCCGGAATTTGAGCCTTGGGATTTTCCGGATGACAACCAGTTCCGCAAGCTGGTTGAGCGACTGATTGATGACTGGCTGCATCAGAGACTGCCAAGAGACCTGACGATTCAGCAATGGCTGAAAAAGCAGCAGTAATTCACTCGCCAGGGATGGCAAGAATGTATACCTGCCCAGTCAATTTATGAATCAGAATTTTCTCCATTTTATCAGCTACTTAATGCTGATTTGTATACCTGTGTATACCTCGTTTTCAGACCTGTCACTAACGAAATCCCGCGCCCGTTCGTACCCGCAAGAAGTTAAACATTGCAGGGACCCACGATCTTTTGAAGTTGACAGGATGAAGCCCATTACCTACTGCAATAATCATCGTGAAATCAACCTTATAGATGATGGATAAACCAGAATAAAGATTGAGATATACGGCAGTTCACCCATAGTTAAAGTGTACGTTTAATAAACAAAATAAAAGGAGAAACATCATGACAACGAATAAAACCACTGCGAAAACGACTGCCAAAAACAACGCAAAAGGAGATAAAGCCATGACGACTAAAAAAACGGAAAAGAAAGTTGAAAAGTCTAATTCTGAAAAGTTTTCTGAACTGGCAAATATCCGCGTACCTAAAGCCCTTCGGGTGATAAAGTCTATTTCATCACTGGCTAATGATGATCGTTATGACTATACCGATGAGCAATCAGACGCCATTCTCAACGCTTTGAAATCTGCTGTTGATGAAGTCACCCAATGCTTTGAAAACGGCGGTCAAAAGGATGAGGAGGTATTTCGCATTTAATCAACCATTCAATCCTTTATGAAGCAGGCGACGATGCCTGCTTTTTTTGAGCTTGATGATTATTCATGCACTATCGAATCATTACCAAACACCGGTAAATCGTCACCACACGATGTTTTCAATGTTGATCATGTTACCTATTGCGATTATCAAATGACCCGCCAAATCGACGTAGCACCGACCATTACGATGCCTCAATCATTGCCCACGTATTGAAATGAACAGGTCAACCGATCGAACGAATGCTTACTCAATATGGACTGGGCAGGCATGCCGACCCGCCCGGGTTTACGAGTCATGATCCATCGGTCGGACTTATTCATTGCATGGATCAAGGCAGGCGACGTGGTCACGGTATTCACTTTATAGCCTTGCTGCCTATATATTTCACAGATATAGCAGCGTAACTGAAACCCAATGCCCAAGCCCTGATAATCAGGCAATACCACAGTCCGATGAAGTCGCTTCAGCTTCTTATTGCTCGGATGAGGGAAGTGCAACACACTGCACCAACCCACGGGTTCACCATCAATCTCGGCAATGTATTTATGGGCAGAACGATTGTGGTCACTGCTCAGATAGTGAAACTGCCTAAATAATGCCCATTCGGATTGGTCGGCTTTTCTGACATTGATTTGGATGTCAGGTCGCCGAAGTGACCTCCGTTTGAAGGTGTGCTTATTGCAGTCATAAACCCAATCCGGTTGCAGCCAATCCACAATGTCGTAATGGCAGCTGACTGCGATGAACTGCTTATCTTCCTTGCGAATAAACTTCTGGATAGCCGCACTGCCGATCTTTGCCACCTTACGATCTACTACAGAAGTAAACTCGTCGTAGATCACTGGTTTGTCGGATTCCAGGATCAGCCTGGCTAACTCCGCTCGCATCTTCTGGCCATTGGAGAGTACTGCAAAAGGTTTTAACCAGTCAGGTGGTGAGGAAAATCCGACCTTGCTCAAGGATTCGGTAATCTGTTTTGCACTCAGGTCTTCACTGAAATCATCCACCACGGAATTATCGGACCATTGATAACCTGAGAACAGTTCAAAGTCTTTGAAGACTTCTCGGGCAATGGTCGTCTTTCCGGAACCACTGGCGCCAACAATCAGGCCGATGTTCCAGGGTTTGTCCTCAATGGGAATATCAACGTCGAATGACTTCTTAACCGACTGCATATCAATATCAAACATGCCTTTGACTTTTTCAGTGCGAAAGGAAGGTTTGATGGCAGATTCCACTACAAACTTTGAACTCGGCATTTCAGTCCCTTCTGTGTCAGCTCGTCGTAGATTTTCTGCTGATGGGCTTCGTTGTCACACTCCACCAGGATATTAAAGATTTCGGTGTATTCTTCACCATTGGGCTTCTGTTCTTGTTCAGGTGGAGGATCATCAAATAGGGTGACCATGAAATCATCCTTGAAACCGAGCAGGTTCAAATCAAAGTCTTCTGCCTGCAGGGCTTCTACCTCTCTGGATAGCACTTCCATATTCCAGCTTGAGTTAAGCGCTATTGAGTTATCCGCTATTACGTAAGCCTTTTTCTGCGCTTCAGAGAGTCCAGCAAGAACAATGCAGGGAACGGCTTTCAGATTCAGTTTCTTCGCTGCCATCAAACGACCATGACCAGCGATAATGCCGTTATCCTCATCAATCAGCACAGGATTGGTAAAGCCAAACTCTTTGATAGATGAGCAAATCTGAATAATCTGTTCTTCATCGTGAACCCGGGAATTGTTCACATAGGGGATCAGGTCAGAAACCTTCTTCTCCACCATCTTGTATTTTTTAGCTGCCATTCCTTAGCGCCTTATTTTGTCTGCTACTTTTTCAATGCCCCGGCTGGCAATGTAGCCACCGATACCAATCTGAACGATAGAGAACAGTTTCAGTTCAACCGCTTCCGATAAGTCCGGAGCCGACCAGCCTAACCACCGGGCAACGATCAACCCGGTAAAGACCAGCATCACAATAGGGCGCCAGTTACGCTGTAACCAACTTTCGCCTTTGGCTTCGGTATTGATGATCCCGGCACGTTGAGCCAATTCATCCAGTTCGCCATTCACTGCCAGTTCAACCAGCTGATTCTTGGCTTCTGCGGCTTTATCGGGATCAGGAATCACCCGTTCGATGATCTTGCCAACAATGGGAATGGCGGCTGCAAAGCTCATCGAATCGACTTCAACCAGTGTTCAACGACAAAGTTCGGGCAAGTTTTGTAGGGCGTGAAGAAGTAATGGCCAACAACTTGAGCTTCTGGATAGCGAAGCTCCAGAGATTCGATAAGCATTTCCAAAGCCAGCCATTGTGCAGAAGTGAAGTTGTCTTTCGGCTCGCCATTCTCAGCCATGCCACCAACCAGACAGATACCGATAGATTCATGGTTATGACCTCGAACATGAGCACCCTGAGCCTGAGCATCACGGCCTTGCTGAACAGAACCATCCCGTTCAATCACCCAGTGATAGCCAATATCCGACCAGCCATTGTCGTTCACATGCCAGCGTCGGATATCCTCTGTAGTGATATTCTGGTCAGCACGAGTGGCCGAACAGTGAATCACGATGTAATTGGTTTCAGTCCTTGAAGCCATAATGTCACTTTTTGATAGCTATTTTTTGAAAAAGAATGCTGCTAAACCAACCAGTGCAGAGATCGCCAACCAGCCAAACCGTTCGATACCAGCCAACAAAACACCTCGGGAGCTACCTTGCAGCTCAAGGGTTCTGATTCTGGATTCCATATCGCTGAGCTTCGCATCCAGCTGGTGCATATTGTCGTTCTGGTGGGAGATTCGCTCTTCAATTCTGGCGAGCTGGGATACTGCCTCGCTCAGTTTGTCCAGCTTCACATCAATGCGATCCAGACGGTCGGAGAGGTCAGTCATGGTGCGTCCTGCACGAGGAGAAAATTGAGGTAATAAAAAACCCCACGCCGCTTTTCTTCAAAAGAGAGGTGAGGTTTCATATCTTGGGAAACTATGCCTTATTCAGTAATCATTGGCAACCCGTTGGTTTTTCCCAATCCATAAGCACTAATCTTGAGCCATACAGCGCCTAAAATAATCCGGGTGCGATTTTTGAATAACCCCAATTACCTTTTGAAAAACCTGCTTTAGTGTTTGTTGCTCTCGGGATTTTACATCTGGACTGACCAAACGTGCATACTCCAAAACGGCCTGCCTTATTTCTATCTTTCTTCCATGCCACATAATAACGGGTACGCTTACTTCAAGCGTTTCTGGCATCTCAAGATCTGGCACCACCTGATTCATTTCAATATAAACCAGTTTGGGAAAATCCATCATGGTACAACTCTCCATTTATTTCATTTTTATATATATCTGAGCCACTTGATTCTAAATAGTTCAATTTTTCGTGTATTAGTTTCAGATTTAAGTATCTGATTTTAATATTCTCACCGACTCAGAAGCAGACAGCAGTGAAGTTCTATCAAGATTATGATCACAGAACTGCCAGTAATACTCATGCCAAGATAAAAAATCCCGCTTCCAATTCTGTCGATGAATTCGACATTTATTGATAACCAAACTCGTGGGATAGAGGTGCCTACCATTAGCGGCATAACTGCGATAATCCAATACCGTATAGGCAACAACATCCCTGATCCTTTGTTCTGTCGTCTCCCGATAATCCCGCCCACTCTTGGCCAGCCTCTCCGTAACATCCTGCTCCAGCCACTGAAAGAACCGCCCTTGTTCTGGAAGGAAATGCTCAGTCCTTGGCCCATAAGCCCATATAGCCCAAGAACGAAAAGGCTCCTCCAGCTTTTCCACTGCAGCAATAACCATTCCTGCTTCCACTGCATTACAAACCAGCTGGTTGTTATCCAGCTTGTTCGACTTACCACCAGATCGAAACGCCAATGGATTTACGTCGAAGCCCTTACTGGTCAAGTGAATAGCATACGCATCATGAATAGCCTGCCTTGCTGAATAGAATTTCATTGCGATTCTCCATATCGGGCAATGAGCACCGCATCAGCACGACCATTGTCTTTCTTTCGATGAACATCTGCATCCGGGTAGAGGTCTAATACTTTGCCTCTGGATGCATCCTTGTGAGCGCCTAAAAGACCCGCTGAGCGTTTCCAGCGTTGCGGGGTGACATAGGTCAGCGGAAAGCCCAATAAGCTGACTGCCGCTTCCACAGCGCCATATGAACGACCAAAGCTGAACATGCTGACCACTCCCTGTCCTGGTCTTGCTCCCACTCTTTCGAGATAGACCATCTCAATATCGTTTCGGGTATAGCCTCCAAAGATACTCATCAGTCCAAAGCCGTTTACTTTTCGCTTCTTCCCTTCCGGAGACGTTGGCATATCTTCGACTCTGATTATTTCCTTACTCTCACTGTCCAGTACCGCGATGCCTCCTGTCAGACCTGGATCTATTCCTATAATTATTTTCATTTTTCACTCCCTGAAATATTTCTCTTTCTCTTTTTGTTTCTCTTTTTTTATTTTTTCTCTTTTTTTTTCTCTTTCTCTTCCCCTCTGTTCTTTCTGCCATGCTCCCTTTCCCCCTCCCCCTCTTACTTTTTTCTCTCTATAGAGAGAGAAAAAAGGGGGGGTGTGGGTCAGCTAAAGGCATCAAACAGACGGAACCCTTGAAAATAGAGGGTTAGAGGGGATAGGAGGGTACAGAGATTTAAGCAGTTTTAAATTCCGCACCTGGGGACCTTGGGCACGGGGGTTTTTGGTTAAAAAACAGGCAGTATAATTAGTCATTGCTAATCGCCTCCAAACCTTTCTCAGAGACCATCACAAAAGGCGCATCAACAGTAATGAGCTCTCGATGAATCATGGCATCAATCGTTCTCCGCCAATGCTTGGAGCAGATGAAACCCTGCTCATAGCATTCATCTTTCAGATTCTTCAGCTCTATTCGTGCATTAACGGGATCACGACCGCTGTTCTCTAAACGATGTTGAGCATTTCCAATCAAACTGTTGAGGGCTTCTATAATCCGCCGCTGTCGATCACCGAGTTTCTTGATGGGTGTCTTGCTGGGTTCCTCCTGATCAATGCCATGCTCAAGATACCGCAGCACACAGCTGTACTGCGGTTCGCCATCTTCATCCAGAAAAGGAAGCTGAACAGGATCAAACATAAAGTTCATCGGTTTTGGTTCATCCGCATCTTTCATCTTCTTGGTGATAATCTTCACTGTGTCGTCTGATTTCACCACCGCATATTCAGCGTCCAGCGCAGCCTTGAGAGCACTGTTGCCGCGAGCCCGATCTTTTGAGCCAACGCCCGTATGGTGAACGATCATCACGCAGCACTCATACTTGGCACGAAGCAATTGGTCGATGTGATTGATAAAGACATTCATCTCCTGAGTGGCATTCTCATCACCAGGACCGAAGTTTCTCGCCAGCGTATCAATGACAATCAGAGAAGGAATGTCACTGTTATTTTCCTGAATGATGCTTTCAATGCTGTCACTGACTGCTCGAGCGTTCGCGGTATTGGTTAACGCAGCAGAGCATTTGCTGACGTAGATGGGTGCATTGCGCAGGTTGTAACCATTAGTTTGCTGCCACGCCATTAATCGTCGTGAGAGGCCGTTAAAGCCTTCGCCTGCGATGTAGAAAACCGGACCTTGTCGTTTGACGGGCTTGCCATGCCAATCCTTGCCTGTAGCAACACAGCAAGCCAAATCAATGGCTGAAAACGATTTACCGCAGGCAGGTTCGCCAAACATCAGAGAGAGGCTGTCCATTTCCAGAAAGCCCTTGATCAACCAGTTGATCGGCTTCACACCATTGACCAGTTCTTCAACATGGCAAAACTCAAACAAAGGCTTCGGTGGTGGCTCAATGGAAATAACGGCGCCCGGATTGTTGTTGGTGTGCGTTTTGGAGATGCTGGCGATGGTGGTATTCAATTCTGCATCGGACAGTGGTGGTGTATTGGATTGGTTCCACTGATCAAGGGTTCTTTTGATATCCATCAGAGAGTGCCCCTGCTGAATAAGTTGACCAGCCATACTTGCTGCGGCGTTATTCCTGCCCTGACCTTCGGCTAAATTGCTACCGTCGTGTGGTAGCTGGTATTGATCCGTAGAAAATCCCAGATCACCCACTGGCTTATCTTCAGCCGCTTGCCCGTTAAAGCCATTGATGGTGGCTATATCATCTGGTGTCAGCATGGGCAGATCGTGAATATCGTTGATATCCATATAGCCATCGGTTTCCCATTGATAGAGCGTACCGTCTGCATGAGTGCTGCCGGGAGCGACTACATAACCACCAATACCTCGCAGGTCGATCTTATTCTTTCTGACAGAGTTATGGATGGGATAGTCCGGGTTTACCTGAAAATAGTAGTGCTTGCCTTTACTGGTGGTGGCTCTTAATGGTGTACGGGTAATGGCGCCTTCTTCAATAAACCTAACGGCTTCTGCACTGTCCGCATCAACGACCACGACACCATATCCGGTGATGATAGCCCAGTTCGTGTGCGGAAAAAGTTGAGCCCAATGCTCTACCTGACTGTCATCCGGTGCTTCATCTTGATACTGCTTCCAACGAAAGCGCGGTGCTTTTGGCCATTCGTTTTTTGCTTTTCCTGTATCACCAGAACAGCGACCATCAACAAACCAGGCGGGAGGTTCCTCGAAAGGAGAGCCGAGCGGCACAATAGATAGACCTGCCTCATTCAGTTTCCAGGCTTCTGATGCCGTGTTGGGTAGATTCGATTCCATACAAGTCGTTCCTTCTTGTTGTATTTGTTGTTGGTGGCAGAGTGTCGTTTATGAATTGGACTCGTCGGACTGCAGCATCTCCGGTGTCCAGTGCGGCACCATGCAAGACCAGAGCAACTGTTTCATGCGGGATATGGCTTTATGGCCATTCTCTATCTGGGAGAGTTCGCCTTTTGAGCAATAGAGGAATTCAGCCATCTGCTCCATGCTGATGCCCCGTTCGAGGCGGTAAGCCCGAATCAGCTGACCCGGGGTTTTCGGTTGGGTGGGTTCTCGCTTGATCACCATCTTCCGGTTCCTTGTGGAAGTCAGGGAAATCAAATTATTGAATCTGTCTACTTATAATGTCAATGATTGTTTAATTAAATAGTGGCTATTTATACAGTATGTTGAAGTCGCTATTTTTTCCCCATAATGGTTTTAAACAACAGCTCGTCAATACTTGCCAATGTCACTACAAGGAAAAGAAACGTGAACTGGAAGCAACGCACCAAGGAGCTACTGGCGGAAAGAGGGATGTCGCAATCAGACCTGTCCAGAGCATTAGGCGTTACCCGCGCCACTATCTCTCTCTGGCTGGGCGAGTCCAGCAGTTACACCGATTACAATGTGGCCAAAATTCAATACAAACTTGCTGCCGCGCTGGATGTGCCGAAGGACTATCTGGCGAAAGGCAACGACATCAATAAGCCCCAGGGGCGCGGCGTTCCGGTATTACCTTATGAAGCGATCGGGCGCTGGCTGGATGAAAGTATCTGTGATGAAAACACGACACTGATGTTCTGCCCGGTTCGTTGCAGCCCAATGAGTTATGCGCTGAAAGTGCGTGGAAGTGCCATGGATAGTCAGGGGCGATCTGGTGCCAGTTTTCCCGCAGACAATATGATTTATGTTGATCCCAAGCTGCCACTGAAAGAAGGCAATATCTGTATATTGGAAGATAAGGAGATCATGCTGGGCATCTACGAACGGGTAAATGGTCAGGATACGGTCGTGTTTTTGAACGCCAATTCACCCCGACTGCAGGTGGAAAGCCTGAAGTATCATGGCACCGTGATCGGCACCTTTACTGAGGTCCGTCAATACTGAAACAAACCCGATCCGAAAAAATATTAACTTATATTTAAACAATCATTGACAACTAATTTTCTGAAAGGCAGTCTGTATTTAACAATCAATAACAGATCGCCTAATCAGTCATGAACAAAACGGACTTTTCTGCTGTTCAGGATGTAATCAGCACTCTCGCACAACAAGTGGTTTCGCTGCACGGCGAAGCCCAACACCTTTCCCAACAAATCACTGCTGTCCAATGTGAGTCTCAGTCTGCTGTCGATGCGCTGCTTGATGTGATTCAGGACTACAACCGCCAACTCAATGATCCGGATACGTCCGTCAGCCAACCGCTGACAGTCATCCCCCGTCGTTTTCGTCTTGGGGAATTACTGGTGGATTTGACCAAAGATCAGCAAGTGGTAGTGACGTCCATCCCGGAACTCAATGACCTGCTCAGCGGCTGACTGAGTTCCACCCCTCCCACCCCGCAAAAAAAGGAAATTGCGATGACCGAAAGCAATGATGCTTCACGGCTGGACAAACTCGCCTACGAGTTAGAACTGGCCAAACAATCCGAGCAGCAGGCCAGAGATCTCCGCCTCGCCATTGAGCAGCAGTTATGCGACGTGGTGGGTGTGAAAGATGAAGGTAGCTACTCCATCAAAGGTGACTACTACAAAGTCACCACGGTATCCGGCTTCACTCGCACATTAGATGTAGAGAAGTGGCAAGCCCTGAAAAACCGACTCCCGGCCCATGTTGCTGAAAAAGTGGTTAGAACCAAACTGGAAATTGATACCCGCCAGTTAAAAAGCCTGCAAGGTCTTGATCCCGCGCAGTACAACAAGGTGGCAGAAGCCATTACGACCAAACCCAAGAAAGTATCGGTGAAGTATGAACGACTGGAGGTGCAGTAATGGCCATCTCTCTGGAATCCATAAGTCGTTCTTCTGGCATCAAGGCGCCCCGCATTGTTGTCCATGGCCCGGCAGGTGTTGGTAAAACCACATTAGGTTGTGGCGCTCCCAATCCTATCTTTATTCAAACTGAGGATGGTCTGGGAAAGTTAGAGGTAGATGCTTTCCCAATGATGAAGTCTTTCCAGGATGTACTGGATGCGCTGACCGTGCTTTATACGTCGGATCACAACTATCAGACTGCAGTGATTGATAGTGTTGACCACCTGGAGCCGCTGATCTGGCAACACCTTTGCGAAACCTATATTGGTCCGAAAGGTGAGCGTTTTCAGGCCATTGATGACTTCGGCTACGGAAAAGGCTTTCTTCTGGCACTGGATTTGTGGCGACAGTTATTGGAAGGCCTGGATGCCCTGCGCAATGAAAAGGGTATGGCCTTTATTTTGATTGCCCATTCCGAAATCAAGCGATTTGAAAGCCCCACAACGGACAGTTATGACCGCTATCAGATCAAACTTCATAAACGCGCCAGCGATCTTGTCCAGGAGTCCGTCGACTGCGTGATGTTTGCTGATTACAAAACCGTGATTGAAAAAGAAGAAGGCGGTTTCAATAAGGTCAAAACCCGAGGCATAAGCACCGGCCAACGCTACCTCTATACCGAAGCTCGCCCGAGTTTCGTTGCCAAGAATCGCTATGGTCTGCCGCCTGAGCTTCCGCTGAACTGGCAGGCATTTAGTGACGCACTGACCCATAACTCAAGCCAATAACAAGGAGATTACCATGGCACAGTTAGGTTTTAACGCAGGTGATTATGACCCAACCGATGAGTTTGAACCGCTACCGGCTGGCGAGTACCTGACCATGATTACTGAATCGGCGTTGGAAAACACCAAGACCGGTGGTCGTATGGTGAAACTGACCTACACCATTATGGAAGGTCAGCATGAAAGCCGGAAACTCTGGTCGCAGCACAATATAGAAAACAAAAGTCCACGGGCAGAGGAAATAGGCAGAAAAGAATTAAGCCGAATCGCTCACGCTATTGGTCAACCCATGATCAGCGACACTGATCAACTATTAAATCAGGTGATCCGTATTCGGGTAGTGATCAAAAACGATCCGGGTTACGGCCCTAAGAATGAAGTGAAGAAGTGGATCAATGTCGGTGGTCAGGCAAAACAGGGTTCGCCTGTTCCTCAGCAGCAAACGCCTGCCCAACCATCTGTTCAACAATCATCGACCCAACAACCACCACATCCGGCGACGCAATATTCTGCGCCGCCATGGGGACAGAAGTAATTATTCATTAGTCACAAGGGGGCTTGCCCCCGTTATATCAAGGAAGATTCTATGATTTTCAACTCAACGGGCACTCCCTCGCGGAAGCTCGATAAGGCTCGCTACACCAAAAAACGACCCTCCAAGACGGAAAGGAAGAAAAAAAAGAAGGCACAACGGATCGCCAGAAGACTCAACAGGAAATAACTCGAGGCCATGGAAATGGAAATTCCTGAACCACAACAGACGACGATAAAAGCCATCGTCCAACATTATGAAGATCATCAGGGAGATGCTTTTCGGGCACATCTTGGCGGCTCCATTATTGGCCGCCCTTGTGATCGGGCGCTGTGGTACACCTTTCGTTGGTGTTCAGAGGTAAAACACAATGGTCAGTTATTGCGGTTGTTTCAGACTGGCCATCTGGCAGAAGAACGGTTCGTGGCTGACCTTCGCAAGGTCGGCATCAAAGTGTTTGAGACCGATCCCGCTACAGGAAAGCAGTTCAGAGTCTCCGCTTGCAACGGACATTTTGGTGGCTCATTTGATGGTGTCGGTCAGGGCTTTATTGAAGCACCCAAGACCTGGCATCTGATTGAAATGAAAACTCACAATGAGAAGTCCTTCAACAACCTGGTCAAGAAAGGCGTGCAGGAAGCCAAGCCAGAACACTTTATTCAGATGCAGGTGTATATGCATCTGGCCAATCCACAGCTGACCAGAGCCTTCTATATAGCGGTGAATAAAAACACAGATGAGCTTTACGGTGAGCGGATTAATCTTAATCCAGTGATGGGCAAGGCTGTCGTTGAGAAAGCGGATTGCATTATTGTCAGTGATCGCCCTCTGAGCAAAATCAGCGAAGACCCCAGCTGGTACCTCTGCAAATTCTGTGATCACCACTCTATCTGCCACGGCCAGGAAGCCCCAGCAGTCAATTGCCGTACCTGCCTGCACAGCACTCCAATTGAGGATGGTGAATGGCATTGCGCCCGTCACGATATGGAAATCCCAGAGTCAGTTCAGAAGTCCGGTTGTGAACTCCATCTCTATAACCCCTACCTGTTAGACCAATTCGCTGAACCCACTGATAGCGGTGAGTTCTGGATACGCTATCGCCTGAAATCTACGGGTGAGGAGTTTATGACCGGTACGGATAAAGGGCAGTTCTCATCTCAGGAAGTTAGGGCAGTAGAAGACAAGAGCCTACTAATAGATGAAAAGCTGGTAGAGCTGAAAGCGCAGTTTGATGGAACGATTGAAACTAACCAGTGATAAAAGGAATACAAGAAATGGATCATTCAAAACGTTATCGGTACATACCAGCCAGCAATTCTCCCGCACAGGATCAGATTGATCTGATCGGGTTAAATCCAGAAGGCGGACTCTGCATTGCAGATTACCAGCAAGGTAACTTCTATCCACGAGTCACCCATTACCTGATAGAAGACACGGCATCTTTTGAGCAATACGCCCAAGAAGCGTGTAATGAAACCATCAATGATCTGGAAAAGCAGTTAGAGACGTTTCAGAACCAATCCATTCAACTCCGGGATTTATTTGCTATCACAGCATTGATTGCCGAGTTCAACAGCAACCGTGGAGTCACTATAGAACATGCCGTGGCTTTCTCTTATCAAATTGCCGACAAAATGCTGTTGGTTAGGGAGGCCGATCATGACTGATAAGCTGCGAAGAGTCAGCACAGCCGACTTCTCAGAAAACTGGATCGACCTGGAATCCGGAGAAGACAAAACCGAAATCATACGCATCAGTTTTAAAGAAGATCTGCCGTTTATCAGTCCGTTATTCTGCGAAAAAATCATCAAGTCGATTATGACAGAGATTAGTGAACAGATCGCTGAATGGCAGCAAGGCAAGCACTATGAACGTCAAATGACGTACTTTGACCGGAAAGCTGCCGAGCGGGTTGCCAATAAAATCATTAACGAGATGAAGGGCTTCGGTCGTGGCTTTTGAACTCCGCTGGTATCAGCAGGAGGCCATTGATGCGATCTATCAATACTTCAGCGCCTCCAATGGTAATCCGTTGGTCTGCGTGAGCACCGGTGGTGGCAAGTCAGTGATCATCGCTGACTTTATCCATGGCGTTTTACGACATTGGTCAGACCAACGGTTCCTGATTCTCTCCCATGTAAAAGAGATCATTGAGCAGAACCATGAAAAGATTATCGCCCAATGGCCAGAGGCTCCGACCGGTATCTATTCTGCGGCAATGAACTCACGAAATACCGATGCTCAAATACTGTTTGCCAGCATCCAAAGCGTTCATAAGCGGGCAGAGGAATTAGGGCGTTTTGATCTGCTGATTATCGATGAATGCCATCTTCTCAATAGTGAAAGTTCAGAAACAATGTACTCTCGCCTGATTGCAGGACTGCGAGAAGTTAATCCGGCACTTAAAATAGTCGGCTTCACTGCCACGCCATACCGGATGAAGCAGGGATTAATGACTGAAGGCAAGAACCCCCTATTTGATGAGATCGTTTATGAGACGGATATTCAGCGATTAATTGACGATGGTTTTCTATCACCGCTGCGATCCAAGGCCGGAAAAGACAAGATTGATCTTGCCGGTGTGCGAACGCGGCAGGGCGATTACCTCACCAGCGATATAGAAGAAGCGGTCAATAAAAACGATGTAACTGAAAAAGCCGTGGCTGAAATTATCCAATATGGCCAGGAACGGAAAGCATGGCTGATCTTTTGCGTCAGCGTGGCGCATGCTCAACAGGTGAAAGCACTGCTGATAGATGATGGCATTGAGGCTGAATGCATCACTGGTGAAACCCCGAAAGATGAACGGTCAAGTATTCTCTCTGACTATAAAGCAGGAAGGATTAAAGCGCTCTCCAGTCAGGGAGTTCTCACTACCGGTTTCGATGCGCCTTTGACCGATATGATTGCTCTGCTTCGAGCGACTAAATCACCCGGACTCTACGTCCAGATACTTGGGCGGGGCTTGCGGATTAGTCCTGAAACCAACAAGACGGACTGTTTGGTATTGGACTACGGTGGCAATGTAGAACGCCACGGACCGATCGACCGAATTACCGTTGACCATATAAAAGCAGGCAAGGGATCTGGAGAAGCTCCTGTCAAAGAATGCCCGGAATGTTTTGAACTGATCCTCGCTGGCCTGCGAGTTTGCCCTGCCTGCCACTATCAATTTCCTGAGCGGGAAAAACATGAATCAGAAGCATCCAACGCCGCACTGTTGGCAAACCAGATCGAACCGGAGTGGCTGGATGTAGATGAACTCATTTACAACCTACATGAGAAAAACGGCAAACCACCGTCAATGCAGGTCTCTTATCGCTGCGGTCTGGAAACGATCCGTGAATGGGTTTGCTTCGAACATGGCGGTTATGCACGACAGAAAGCAGTGATCTGGTGGGTAAAACGCTTTGATCACGATCCTGTTCCTGAACTGACCAACGATGCTTTGCACAGGATTAGCGAAACAAGAGACATGAAAGAACCTTGTCGGATTGAGGTTGTTCAGGATGGTCGCTGGCAACGAATCAGGGCTTATGACTTCACAATAAAAGCAGGCACCCCGAGCGAATGGAACAACAACCCCGCAGACAGGCCAAAACCACAGGGGTTTAATGCTGACCACTTTGATGTATTTGATACGGATATTGATTTTTAGGAGAGAGTCATGGAAGCCACCAAAACCAAGAAAGAACCCGACCTGATCTCTGAGTGCATAAAGAATAACACCATGGTTTACGGCTTTGTGATCTCAAACCCTTTGGCGGATGAATTTATAGAGCTGGTTAAGACCAAGGGTGGTCGTGAATGCGAAATACTGGTTTCACTGGTTAAACAGTGGATTAAAGAAAATCAGGATTAGTGGGCGGTCGTCTGGTTCCAACCGCCTTTCAGCTTACTTTTTCATCATAATGTGCCGGCCGATTCTGGTGCCATCTTTTAAAATCTCAGCGGTGTAATCCTTCAAGACGACGATGGATACCTGAACACCCGACACCAGATGAATATCCACCAGCGTCCGTTGCTCTGCTGCTACAGGCGAATTGATCACAATCCGATCCACCACCTTTCTGAGAGCATTCACAAAAGGTTCTTGATCGGCTTTTGTAACTTCACCCAGAGAATAGCGCCGATTAAATTGAAAAATATACTGTACATTGCGGGGTAATGAAGGCGATTGAAGCCGGTCAAGTTCACTCTGTAATGCGGTAATCGACACTTCAATTTCCTGAATCTCCGACTCAGTTTTCATGACCATCGATGCACCGGTTTTGGAACCAGCGGCCACCAGTTCCGCTAAATTTTTAATTCGTTGCCGTTTTTCATCAAGCTTTGCCTGCTCTACCGCCAGCGCTTTTCCCAGTTTTTGCAGCTTATCGGATGAGGACTTTCCGATCAGATCATCAGTGCCCACCAGCGATAAGGCATACAGTAAAATAGACTGAAAAGAGCCGACTTCAAGCTTCGAACTCTGACTACAATCCCGTAATTCCTGCTTACGACGGCAAACATAGGTTGATGAAGTATTGCTCCGATTCATTCTCATTGCGGTTCCACATTCACTGCACCTCAACTTTGTTTTGAAGAAGTTAATTTTTTTGGTGCCTCTGCCCACTCCAGTATTTAATCGTTCTTTTATTCTGGCCTGAGCGGTATAGAATATATCTTCACTGACAATGGCAGGGTATGCCTGTATTTCCTCAATATCGGAGGGAGAGAAAATACCGAGTGCACGCTTTTTATGGAAGATTTTACCCAGCATAGAACCAGTATAATTTCTGTCGTATTTTTCCCGTAATTGCCGACCGATTGCTGAATAACTCATGTTCTGTTCAATACATAGATCAAAAATCTCCCGCACGATACGGGCTTCACTTTTGATAATCTCGGGCTTGCCATTTTCGATGGTGATCCATGGCGGATAGATTGACTTACGCCCAACACCACCCGCCTTCATTCGCTCAACCATCTGCTGCCATCCTGCCTTGGTTCTCGCGGACTTAATAAGACTTTCTTCGTGAGCTCGGCACATGATGGTGATTGAGATCAGCAGAGGGCCAAAATTAGCCTGGATAGATTCCTTGCTATAGTGAATGCGGTCGTAATGGGTGTAGATGGAGATGCCAAGATTTAAAATTCGGATGAACAATTCCAGCGCATCCATTATATTTGCCCGACTGAGCCTATCCAGGCTTTCGACCAGTAAGACAGCAGGCAGTTTGATCAGGCCACTTTCAGCTGCCTTGATGAATCCGCCGAGAGCTGCCCGGTCATCCAGATTTTTAGAATGGTATGCCGATATGCCGATGTCAGTTAAATGAAAGCTGGTATCCATAGTCCAGCCATTCTCATCACAGGTCTTTTCAGCGGCTTCCACTTGCCGCATGATGCCACCACCTTTGGCTTGAGAAGGAGATGAGATTCGGTAGTAGGAATAGCAGTACACGGGTACCGCGAGAGGCTCTTCTTTTGTGTCTATCATAATGCCCTCCTAACTTGTTATATTGCATTAACAACGATAGGTGGGCAATTATATTGTATCCGTCATCTTGAAAGCCGGTGGGTATAAAGGGCACACTCCAGAGAGAGACTCAATGACAGAAAATAATAATTTGCCACTGATACTGGAGCCGGAAGCTCTGGAAACATTACTGGCCTCCGATCAGCCCCTGAAAGACAACCTGATCATCATCGATCTTTGCAATCCACAGCTGTATCGTCAGGCTCATGTGCCCGGCGCCATCAGCGTCAACCCAGCCCGCTTAGTTGCAGGCACTCTGCCCGCCAGAGGCAAGCTCCCGCCCGTCAGTCAGCTCGAAGCCTTATTCGGCGAGCTGGGCTACACCGGCGAAGAGCATTTTATCGTCTATGATGATGAAGGCGGTGGCTGGGCTGGTCGTTTTATCTGGACTCTGGATGTGATCGGGCACAAGCATTATTCCTACCTCAACGGCGGCATTCACGCGTGGTTAAAGGAAAAGCATCCGGTGGAAAGTCAGCTCAACCAGAGAGCTTCTGCCGATGCTTCTATACAAACGGTTTCTCTGAACATTGATGACAGCGTTATCGCTTCCAGTGACTTTATTATTGATAGCCTGGATAACCCTGAATTTGTCATCTGGGATGCACGTTCACCAGAAGAGTACAGTGGCGAAAAAGTCATGGCGCAGAAAGCCGGCCATATCCCCGGCGCCGTGAATTTTGAATGGACTCGCGCCATGGATCCCCAGAGAAACTACCGAATAAAAAACGGAGTGGAATCCGAACTGGCAGCCATTGGAATCAACGGTGACAAACGCATTATTACCCACTGTCAGGGCCATCATCGCTCTGGCTTTACTTATCTGGTTGCCAAGTCCCTGGGCTTTAGTAACGTCAGAGCCTACGATGGCTCCTGGTCTGAGTGGGGCAATTTACCAAATACTCCAGTCTCACTGTCAACATCCTGAAGGTGCAGGCGGCCATATGTTCAATTACAATGGCCGCGAATCCAATTTTGAAACGTGTTCTGAACTAGCTGAACACACTTCATCAGGCACTAATAAAGGATACCCTCTCATCGTGAAAGAGAAGCTGTTTGCTGCACTGCAGTATGTACTTCCTCACCACCTTATTTCCCGATCCGTTCACTACTTTGTTGAGTCACGGATCCCATGGTTTAAAAACGCCCTTATCCGCTGGGCCATCGACACCTACCATGTGGATATGGCAGAAGCCGAACGGGAAAGTGCGGAAGATTATGTTCACTTCAATGATTTTTTCACCCGCTCTCTAAAAGACGGCGCTCGTCCATTACCAGAAGATCCCGGCATGATTGTCAGCCCTGCTGATGGTGTGGTCAGTCAGATTGGTGATATCGACAATGGCCGAATTTTTCAGGCCAAAGGCCATGATTATAGTTTGGTAGAACTCCTCGGTGGCGATCTACAACTGGGTCAGGAATTTATGGGCGGTAAATTTGCCACCATTTACCTGTCACCTCGAGACTATCACCGCGTGCATATTCCAGCCGCCGGTACTCTGCACAAAATGGTGCACGTGCCTGGTCGTTTGTTCTCTGTGAATCAGGGAACGGTTGAAAACATTCCACGATTGTTTGCCCGTAACGAGCGGGTCGTGAGCATCTTTGATACCCAGTTTGGCCCAATGACAGTGATTATGGTGGGCGCCATCAACGTTGCCAGTATTGAAACCGTCTGGGCAGGATTAGTCACGCCAAAACGTGGTCAGGTGGATACAACAGCCTATGGCGATGCCAGCAATGCTGTTGAGCTGAGCCGAGGTGATGAATTGGGCCGATTCAAACTGGGCTCAACCGCTATTGTTCTGTTTGGCAAAGATCAGATCAACTGGCTGGAAAACTGGCAGTCTGGCAAGGCGGTGAAAATGGGTGAAGCCATGGCTCAAAGCAAAGCCATGAGTTCCGCTGCGTCGATCACAGAATAATCACCAGACGTTCAAAATAATGGGTATCAACACAACAGTGGTGATGCCCTTTTTTTAAGTAGCCGACAGAGCTGTACTAATAATGAATCAGGCACACTCGGATGCCATCTGGCATCGCATCCATCAAAAAACCAAACCCGTCGGCGCCCTTGGTCAGCTGGAATCCCTTGCCCACCAGCTGGCTCTGATTCAAAGCCAAAGTAAAGACGCTGCAATCCCCAACATTGCAATCCATTCCCCCACCGCCATTGTGTTTGCCGGCGATCACGGCATTGCATCGGAAGGTGTCAGCATTGCGCCCAGTGATGTCACCCGGCAGATGGTGCAAAATTTTCTGGCCGGTGGCGCTGCAATAAACTGTTTTTGTCGTATTAATCAGATTCAATTAAAAGTGGTGGATGCTGGCATTATTTCACCCATCCAGCACAACTCTGATGATCATTCTAAGGACTATATTCAACAACCTCTCGGCAATGGTACAAACAATTTTGCCCGGCAGGCCGCAATGACATCGGCTCAGGTTCATCAAGGCATTGAGCTGGGCAAGCAACTGGTGAGCCATATTATTGCTGACGGTTCCAATTTGGTGATGTTCGGCGAGATGGGCATCGGCAACACCAGCAGTGCTGCTGCCATTCTATGTGCACTCACCAACCACTCAACTCAAGCGTGCGTTGGCCGTGGCACAGGCATTAGTGATGAACAGCTGGCCAGGAAAGTGCAGGTTGTTGAGCAAAGCGTATCCCGCTGTAAAGGTATGAATGTGATCGACGTTCTGGCCGAAGTGGGTGGCTTTGAAATTGTCCAAATGGTGGGCGGATTCCTCGCCGCGGCAGAAGCCCGAACAGCGGTAATAGTCGACGGATTTATTGCATCCACTGCCGCCTATGCCGCAACGTTGATCAATCCTGATTGTCGTGATTTTATGATCTTTGCCCATCAGTCTCACGAAGCAGGCCATTCTGTTGTGCTTGCCGAATTGAACGCCAAACCTTTACTTGATCTATCCCTGCGTCTGGGCGAAGGCACCGGCGCCGCACTTGCGGTTCCATTGGTTCGGGCTGCTGCGGAGTTTTATAACACAATGGCCAGCTTCGAAGAGGCGGGAGTCGTGGTCGAGTGATGGCAGCGGTAATCTATCAATACCATTTGTTTATGCTGGCGCTTGGCTTCTTTTCGCGCATTCCGGTGCCTGCCTCCATTCCCTACAGTGAACAGCGCATGAATCAAGCGGGGCGATATTTCGCCCTTGTTGGCTTGCTCTTGGGTTTTCTATGCGCTGTCGTCTTTTGGCTGGCAAGCCTTGTTTTGCCAACGACGATTGCCGTTTTCTTAATGATCAGCTTCAGCCTAATGCTAACCGGCGCTTTCCATGAAGATGGGCTAACCGATATGGCAGATGGTATTGGTGGCGGCATGACGGTGGAACGGCGGCTGGACATTATGAAAGACAGTCGCATTGGCACCTACGGCGCCGCTGCACTGATCATGGCGCTGCTTGGTAAATTCTTAATGTTGGTAGAGTTAGCTGACTCAAATCAGCTCGCTATAGCAATCATCGTCGCTTATATGCTGAGCCGCGCAGTGGCTGCATCACTGATTTACGATACGCCTTATGTCAGTGATACGGACACCAGTAAAAGCAAACCACTGGCTCAGAAACAGTCCTCAACTGAACTGCTCATACTTGCGGTAACTGGCGTACTGCCTTGTTTTCTGTTTGGTATTGAAACAGCGATGACGATCATTGCCATCACTCTGATATTTCGCTCGCTGTTTAAACGATGGATTATCAAGCGCATCGGGGGCTTCACGGGGGATTGTCTTGGTGCTGCACAACAGTTATCAGAACTGCTTATCTATCTGATACTCATAGCCACTATGCCGTAAGCTCAAATTTGAATGAGCCATCGGCTTATTTTATGACTCAACGCCGACTTATTGGTATATTCCCACCTAATATGTCGCATTATATCAATCACGCTTCTACAAAACGCGACTGGTATGCATCCCACTTGAGGACGATTGTATCGTGACGAGCATTAAACTCGGCATCGTGATGGATCCCATTGCCTCCATCAATTACAAAAAAGACAGCTCTCTGGCCATGTTATTGGCGGCCAGTCATAAACAGTGGCAGCTGTTTTACATGGAGCAGGAAGACCTCTATCAGAAAGAGGGAAAGGCCATGGGCAGCGTGCAGCCCATGACCGTCAAAGCCGATCCTGAAGACTGGTTTGAGCTGGGCGAACGTCAGGAAATGCCTCTGGAAGAACTGGATGTGATTCTGATGCGAAAGGATCCACCTTTCGATATGGAGTTCATTTACAGCACCTACCTGCTGGAACAGGCCCAGGCCGCAGGCACATTGATCGTCAACAACCCGCGTAGTATCCGTGACTGTAACGAGAAGATGTTTGCCACTCTCTTCCCTCAGTGCACGCCGCCGGTGATGGTTTCCCGCAGCCCGCGTCTCTTGAAAGAGTTCGCTGAAGAACACGGCGATGTGGTTTTGAAACCGTTGGATGGCATGGGCGGCAGCTCTATTTTCCGCACTCATCCGGGTGACGCCAATCTCAGTGTGATTATCGAAACCCTGACCGAGCTCGGTCAACGTCAGGCCATGATTCAAAAGTATATTCCGGACATTAAATCTGGCGACAAACGCATTCTGATGATTGATGGTGAGCCTGTTCCTTATTGTCTGGCTCGTATTCCTGCGGAAGGTGAACTTCGTGGCAACCTTGCTGCCGGTGGTACTGGTGAGGGTCGACCATTGAGCGACCGTGACCGTTGGATTGCCAGTCAAGTTGGCCCGGTACTTCGGGAGAAAGGCCTGCTTTTTGTGGGTCTTGATGTCATCGGCGATTACCTGACCGAAATCAATGTTACTTCACCGACCTGCATCCGTGAGCTGGATAATCAGTTCAAATTGAACATTGCAGGAGAGTTAATGGATAAGATTGAGGCAAAGCTCACAGCTACAGATAAATGATACCAATTCAGCTTATAAATTATGGGCTGTGCAGCCATTTTGATCGACTGGATCAGCGTTGAAGCTCCTCGCCATAGCTACGGCTATGACTCGTCTCTTCGCCTTGCCCAGCCGACCAAAATAACTTGCTCACTCCACAATTTAAAAGCGCCATTGGTATAACCGGAAACTATCAGTTTTTTTCCGTTACAAAGTTGCATATAGTCAGCGGTGGTGCGAATGATTTCACCTCTTCGCCCACCGTACGGGAAGGCTCTGCTACAAGCGCCCTAAAAGCATCAAGGAAAGCAGTATTCAGAACGCTATGTCTCAGCCAGTTATTGCCTCCACGGCCGTCTCCACTGCCGACCGCCTGGGTTTTACCCTGTTTGCGGCCGCTGCCCTGCACCTTCTGGTGGTGCTGGGTATTACGTTTGCAGTGAATGATAAAACCGCACCACCGCCAACACTTGAAGTGACGCTTGCTACTTATCAAAGCAAAGAAAAGCCAAAGGATGCGGATTACCTTGCTCAGATTAACCAGCAAGGTAGTGGTACGCTGGATAAAAAAGCGCTGCCATCCAGCGATCAGCAAGCACAATTTCAGGATGAGTCTATTCGCGAAGTGCAGCCTAAAGCACAAGCGGCTGCTCAACCCGAGCAAATCATTGCCGAACAGCGCCGTATAACAACCACAGCGGCGAGCTCACACAAAACAACGGCAAAGGTTGATCTAGAAACGCCAAAACCAGCGGCAGAAGAGCGTGACAAGCCCCGCAAAGCGATTGATTTCAGGAATGAAATTGCCAGCCTGGAAGCTCAGTTTCATAAGCAAAGGCAGGATTATGCTAAACGTCCTCGTATTAAGCGGCTAACGGCGGCATCCACCCTGCAGGAAGACGGCGCCTTTTACAAAGAGTCCTGGCGCCGCAAAGTAGAAACGGTTGGCAACCTGAATTACCCCGATAAAGCCCGCAAACAAAAGCTCTACGGTGAACTGCGCTTGATGGTGGCGATTAACCGTGACGGAACCCTGAACAAGATTGAGATTCTTGATTCGTCCGGTTACCAGGTTCTCGACGATGCTGCGATTCGAATTGTTAGACTGTCATCGCCGTTTACCCCATTTGACGATACACTGAAGAGCTATGATCTCGTTGAAATCATCCGGACCTGGCGCTTCGAACCGGGGAATCGCCTGTTCAGTGAATAGATAGCTATTTCTCCTGCTCAGGCTTGCCATCAAATAGGTTTACCCTAAACTGCCGCTATGAGTAGCACTCCCTCACAAAGCTTTAAAAGCCATTTTCTGATTGCCATGCCTAGCATGGCAGATCCTTCTTTTACCGGTGCTTTAACCCTGATCTGCGAACACTCGGAAGAAGGCGCCCTGGGTCTTGTGGTTAATCGACCCAGTACACTGCTTCTGAGTGAAATTTTTCAGCAAATGGGCATAACCACCAATGAAACTTTATATACTGGTGGACACTCTGTGTATGCAGGTGGCCCTGTCTCCCAAGAGCGCGGCTTTGTTCTGCATTCCTGCGAGTCTAACTGGGATAATTGCATGACCATTTGTTCAGGCATACAACTGACAACCTCCAACGATATCCTAAGTGCCATGGCAGAAAACCGTGGGCCAAAGCAAAGCATGGTGGCCCTTGGTTACGCAGGTTGGGGCGCAGGGCAGCTGGAGCAGGAAATTGCTGACAACACATGGCTGACCTGCCAGGCCGATCCTTCCATTATTTTTGAAACACCCCATCACCTGCGGCTAAACGCTGCGGCCAAAACCCTTGGAGTTGACCTTAGCCTGATGTCTGATCAGGTAGGCCACGCATAATGACTGATAAATTATTACGAACCGTTTTAGGATTTGATTTTGGCACCCGGAATATTGGTGTTGCCGCGGGTCAGGTGATTACCCAAACAGCCACCGCCCTGCCTTCGCTGAGAGCCAAAGACGGAATTCCCGATTGGTCACAGATTGAAGCCCTGATCAGCGAATGGAAGCCGGATGCGGTGATTGTGGGGATTCCATTAAATATGGATGGTACAGAGTCTGAAATGTCTCGCCGTGCCCGTAAATTTGGCAACCGAATTCATGGTCGTTTTAATTTGCCATTTTACGAAGCCGATGAGCGGCTGACGTCTTTTGAAGCGAAAGAGTGGGCAGGAAAACTCGGGCATAAAGGGCATTACGGGTCGAAGCCCGTAGACGCCATGGCAGCGCAGATCATACTGGAAGCCTGGTTGAATGACCCGTCTAATGAATCGTTATTCAGCCAGAAAGGGTAAATTTTTGTAGGTTACTCTACAACCTTATCCCCTCCTCGTTCCCATGCTCCCGCGTGGGAATGCATACAAGTAAAACATTCCCACACAGAGCGAAGTTGTCGCAAAAGATCTGGTTCCCATGCTTTGCGTGGGAACCCATACATCTATCTCTTTGAAAATTAAGAGGTATGCATTCCCACGCGGAGCATGGGAACGAGGTTAAGGTTTGCCGACAGTATTTAAGCCTTAGAAATCATCCATCTGAACAGTGAGCTTTTTACCACTCTGTTCAGTCAGATACTCTCCATCGGTTTCAGAAGCCAGCTTGATCATCAGACGCAAGTCGTTTGGTGCATCAGAATGCTTGATGGCATCGTCGTAGGAAATCTCACCACTGTTGTACAAATCATAGAGCGCCTGGTCGAAGGTTTGCATACCAATCTCTCTGGATTTTTGCATCAACGGTTTCAGACTGTGAACATCCCCTTTACGAATCAAATCCTGTGCCAATGGTGAATTCAGGAGAACTTCTATCGCCGCCCGGCGTCCTTTGCCATCAATACAAGGCACAAGCTGCTGGGCAATAATGCCTTTCAAGTTAAGGGACAAGTCTGACCACACTTGATGATGCATTTCTGATGGGAAAAAGTTCAGAATTCGGTCCAGCGCCTGGTTCGCGTTATTGGCGTGAAGTGTTGCCACACACAGGTGACCGGTCTCTGCAAAGTTCAGGGCATAACTCATGGTGTCCTGACTTCGAATCTCACCGATCATAATAACGTCCGGCGCCTGTCGCAGCGTGTTTTTCAAAGCAATTTCATAAGACTCTGTATCAATACCCACTTCCCGCTGAGTAACAATGCATCGCCGATGGTTGTGAATAAATTCCACCGGGTCTTCGATGGTTATAATATGACCCATGTCGTTTTCATTGCGATGCCCGATCATCGCCGCCAAAGAGGTGGACTTACCCGTACCGGTAGCGCCGACCATGATGATCAATCCACGCTTGGTCATAGCGAGATCTTTCAGTATGTTGGGCAGCTTTAGAGAATCAAGGTCAGGAATTTTCTCTTCAATACGACGAAGCACCATGCCGACCTGATTACGCTGTTGAAATGCGCTAACCCGGAAACGGCCAATACCCATCTTATTAATAGCGAAGTTACACTCCAGCGACGCTTCAAATTCCGCTTTCTGTTTATCTCCCATCATGCCAAGCACAATATTTTTAGCTTCAGTAGCATTTAATGGGGTTTTGGTAACCGGAACCAGTCGGCCATCCAACTTCACACTGGGCGGAAAACCCGCCGTAATAAACAGGTCAGACGCTTTTTTAGCCACGACCAGTTTTAATAACTTCTCAATTTCCATTAAAACGCGTCCCCGTTCTTCGCTTTTTCACGGGCAACATCACGGCTAACAACCCCTTTACGCACCAGTTCGGTCAGGCACTGATCCAACGTCTGCATGCCCAGGCTGCCACCGGTCTGAATAGCAGAGTACATCTGCGCAACCTTATCTTCACGAATAAGGTTACGAATACCCGGGGAGCCGATCATAATTTCATGGGCAGCCACACGACCACCGCCGTTTTTCTTGAGCAGCGTCTGAGAGATAACCGCTTGCAAAGATTCTGACAGCATGGAACGAACCATGGCTTTCTCATCTGCCGGGAATACGTCCACGATGCGGTCAATGGTTTTAGCTGCGGATGTGGTGTGCAAGGTTCCGAATACCAGGTGACCGGTTTCTGCCGCGGTCATCGCCAGACGGATGGTTTCAAGGTCTCGCATCTCACCCACCAGAATGATATCCGGGTCTTCACGAAGCGCAGAACGCAATGCGTTGCTGAAGCTGTGGGTATCCCGGTGAACCTCACGCTGGTTAACCAGACACTTTTTCGAAACGTGGATAAATTCGATGGGGTCTTCAATGGTCAGAATGTGTTCGTACTTGGTGTCATTGATATAATCGATCATGGCAGCCAGCGTCGTACTCTTACCAGAGCCCGTTGGCCCGGTGACCAGAACCAACCCCCTTGGTTTGTCCGAAATGGTTTTAAAGACCTGTCCCATACCCAGATCATCCATGGTCAGTACTTTACTGGGAATCGCACGGAATACCGCGCCGGAGCCACGGTTCTGGTTAAAGGCGTTAACACGGAAACGGGCTACGCCGGGTACTTCAAAGGAGAAATCCGCCTCGAGGTGCTCTTCAAAATCCTTACGCTGACGGTCATTCATGATGTCATAAATCAGTCCATGGACTTCTTTCTGGTCCATTGAAGGGAGGTTGATTCGACGCACATCACCGTCTATACGAATCATGGGCGGCAGGCCTGCAGACAAGTGCAAATCCGACGCTCCCTGCTTGTAACTGAACGCGAGAAGTTCAGTAATATCCATTTAATATCCCCCTAATTACACGAAGCAGGTAAAATAGTTTTTTTATATTGCGCTAATGTACCGTCAAATGACCTTATTACAAGACCGATTTCAACAGGTTTATGACCAGATTCACTTATCTGAGCAAATCTGCAACCGTCAAGGTCAGGTTCAACTACTGGCGGTCAGTAAGACAAAACCGACCGACATGATACGCGACGCATGGAGTTGCGGGCAGAAGCATTTTGGCGAAAGCTATCTACAGGAAGCCATCAGTAAAATTCAGGCACTGCACGATCTTTCTGATATCCACTGGCACTTTATCGGCCCGATTCAGTCAAATAAAACCCGGGATATAGCAGAACACTTTGAGTGGGTGCACAGTGTGGATCGTCTCAAGATTGCCCAGAGGCTGAACGACCAACGCCCTGAGTTATTACCGCCATTGAATATCTGCCTGCAAGTCAATATCAGTGGAGAAACATCCAAATCCGGAGTTAGTCTGGATGAGCTGCCACAACTGGTACAAGCCATCAATCAATTACCCCGGCTTACGCTACGCGGGCTGATGGGTATCCCGGCGCCAGAGTCAGACCCAGCGCAACAGCGAATTCCATTTCGAACACTGGCAGATGCGCTGAAAAGCCTGAATAAGCAGTTTTCTCTGGATATGGATACGCTCTCCATGGGAATGAGTGACGATCTTGAAGCAGCTATTCAAGAAGGCTCAACCATGGTGCGCATTGGCACAGCGCTGTTTGGTGAGAGAGACTATGCACAAAAGCCGTCTCAGAATGCATCTAGCAATCAGGAAAAAGAATAATGAATCAGCCAACTATCGCCTTTATCGGTGCAGGCAATATGGCCAGCAGCATAATCGGTGGTCTGATCCAGAATGGCTGGCCAGCGGAGCGATTGATTGCAACGGCCCGCACCGAAGCAACGCTGTCGGCCATCAAAGATCAATTTGCCATTGAAACCACCACCGACAACCATCAGGCTGTGCAGCAGGCTGATATCATCATGCTTTGTGTAAAGCCGCAGATGATGAAAGCGGTGCTATCGGACGTACGTTCATCCATTTCTGCTGATTCTCTGCTTATCTCTGTCGCCGCCGGCATCACAATGAGCAGTCTTGAAGCTTGGGCTGGCAATGGTCAAGCCATCGTCAGAAGCATGCCAAACACGCCATCGCTACTGCAGTGTGGCGCGGCTGGTTTGTTTGCCAATACCGCTGTGACACCTGAACAGAAAATATTGGTTGATCGTGTTTTCTCCGCCATCGGCATTGCTGAGTGGGTACAGGAAGAATCACTGATTGATGCAGTCATCGCCGTTTCCGGCAGCGGCCCTGCTTATTACTTCCTGTTTATGGAAGTGATGGAACAGGTTGGCACCCAACTCGGCCTTGATCAGGAAACCGCTAAACGATTAACTCAACAAACCGCTTTCGGTGCAGCCAGAATGGCACAGGCCAGCGATGTAGATGTTGCTGAATTAAAACGTCGGGTGATGTCGCCAAATGGCACTACTGAGCAGGCAATCAACACCTTTATGGATGGTGAGTTGCCAGCGTTGATTGAGAAAGCGATGAATGCCGCCGTTAAGCGGTCGATAGAAATGGCAGAAGCATTAAAGGACTGATTTGTGCTGTATTTGCATTGCATTGACATGCCAACAGCAAGCTTTAAGAAGCTGTTCATGATCTTTTGCGAATAGCGAAAACGAGGAGAAAATGTTCCTGTTTTTCAGTTTTTTGAGGCGCATAGTGGCGCTACGCAACGAAGAAAACTGAAAAACAGGGGCGTTTTATCATCGTTTGCAGCTCGCAGAAAGATTGTGAACAGCTTCTAAGGTATTATCGAACGATTATTAACAGGTGACTGACAAACATTATGGGTGCACTTTCTTCAGGGCTCACTTCAAGCCTCAGCTTTTTAATACAGACCCTCGGTGGGCTGTATATCATGGCGGTGCTGGTGCGTTTTCTTCTACAGCTGGTTCGGGCGGATTTTTATAACCCAATCTCCCAGGCCATAGTGAAAGCCACTTCCCCGCTCCTGACTCCCATTCGCAAAGTTATCCCAGGTTATGCCGGGATCGATTTTGCCTCGCTGGTGCTGGCACTGGTGCTGCAGATTATTCTATTGTTTGTAGACGCTGCACTTAAAGGCCATGTTCCAACTCTAACTGACATCCCAGATGCACTATTTCTAAGCACAATTCAAATTGCTATCTCATTCCTGAAAATATACCTGTACAGCCTAATTATTATTGCTATAGCAAGCTGGGTTGCTCCAGGAAGTTATAATCCAGGGTTGATGTTACTACACCAAATCACCGAACCTTTAACCAAAAGAGTCCGAGCATTCATCCCTCCTCTTGGCGGATTAGACTTCTCACTAATGCTTCTTGTCATTATAATTATGTCTTTGTTGCGATTTTTGGGAGCATAACCTAAATTTTATCTTTTGTAGGCTCTCAATCCCTTGAGAGTCTATTAACTTCAAGCGCTCCACTTCCCCCGTCGATATCACTGCTATTCCCCTACATTTCAGGTCACGGATAGCATCATGTTTCTGGAAAAATTCTGCTCACACCTTTTTGGTCTATCTTCAGAAACCGTTGCTCGCTCTGCTCTTCTGGTTTGCCTGCTGACATTGTTTCCTATTATGACAGTGGCGGATAACGTCCTTCTTAATAATCAACAATCCCTCCCTTTCAACTACCGTTTTGACGGCCAAACCATCGAGCGGGGCACAGAGCTGATTGTCTCCGGCATCAATAGCTCTGATGAACCTGAGATACTGGTGGTACGTATTGATAATGAACAATCCTCCAACTATTACTCTCGCAACAACCGTGAATTTACCTTGGCTCCCGGCCCTTTCAATCTGACCATGCCACTCACAGGGCTGAAAACATCCAGCAAAAGACCACTGGGACAGCCTTATACAGAAATGATCATTTTTACATCATCGCGTTGGACCGGTATCAAACTCAATGCGGTGGTCATCAGCAAGGGAAATAGCATCCCGGATCAAACAATGGCACTGGATTTTGGTTCGTCCACCAGCCCTGTATTCCCGGGTTTTGAACCCATAGAGAAAAATCATTCGTTTATTAAAGGAGCCCCAAAAGCGCGTGCTCGGGTTTCTGGTGATGCACTGATTCGAGATGGTATTTCCGGAATCAATCAGGTTCAGATCCCATGGCCCGATGGCCAGTGGAAAGTGAGCCTGTGGACTCAGGATCAAGGTGAATGGGAATACCTCCCTCACTTTTTAAACCGTTCCATCACGGTGAATAACACCTCTTTTTTGCAGCAAAAATACAGCCCCTCTCAATGGATTAGCGAGGTTTATCTAGCCGGCCGGCAACAAGAAGCGGGGATTGATGGTGATCTCTGGTCATTGGTTGGTGAACGCCGTGATGGCTTTATTTCAGAGCATATTAACGTCAGCGATGGTCTGGTCACCATTAACCTTGCCGGTGACTTTGGCGGAAAGTTCCTTTCTGGCTTAGTCATTGAGGCTATCGATGGAATCTATGCCAGCCAGATTCAGAAAAAGCGGCAAGAACGGTTTCTGAACAAATGGCCTGTTGTCAGCGACAGCCATAACGCCACTGGAACCCTGTTATTAGAAGACATCAGTCAACAAACGAAAACAGACGACGGCTTTTATCCAGTCGCCAAAAACACCGTACTTAACCTTTTGTTCGAAATTAAAAGCCCCGTCGACGATATTGCTCCTGTACTGGCGATTTCACCCCCAAAAAATATAGCGAATGAGTCTCTGGAGATTGCCAAACGATATGGGCACTGGCATTTTGAGCGCCCTTACCCCAATGCAACATCATTGACTATCGACGACAGTTATCTTCGATCTGATCTGGAACAGATGCAGTTATCCAGTCAGAAACCCAGACGATTGCATATTCAAGTTCACATCCCAAAAGAAACACACGCTGGCAACTATTTCGGCAAGGTTCAGCTATTCAGCCAGGGTGAGCTGAAGGTGCTGGACTATCAGCTGAAGGTGTTACCCATGGCTCTGCCTGATCTGGAAGCACCCGTCGGGCTCTATCTGGAGCCAGCACCTTATTATCAGTGGTTTGCAACGCTTGCCCCGCATCGTGCTGCAGCTACCGCCTGCGATTTGTCATTACTGGCCTCTCATGGTTTCAGCACTGTCGCCCCTGCACTGGCAACCCCCGATAACGAGAAGTCGCGCGAGCGCTTCATAGAGCAGTTGCAGCAACTAAAAGATCACGGTTTCACCGACAACCTGTTGGCGTATTCACCTCTGAAACGACTACTTGCGCAAAAAAACATTGCCAATGCCACCGATGATCTGGCGGCATTAAAGGGCACTATGACAGCCCAAGGGCTGCCTTCTCTCTACTGGTCTATTTTCGACGAGCCGTTACCAGAGAAATTTCAACAAATTAAAAACACTGGAATGCTACTGGATTCTCCTGAACTGCAAATGAAAACAGCGGGGCATATGAATAATGGCCGCCAGGATGAACTGGCAGTGCAAGCAGACCTGCTACTAATCAATCACGGCATTAACGTTGCCGAAGACACCATTGATCGCTTTCAGGAAAACAGCGAAGTATGGCTATACAATCTGCCTCGCCCACGGCTGGCGTCCGGCTTTTACCTATGGCGTTCTGGTGCTGATGGTTACTTACAATGGCATGGTCGTATGCCAACCGCTGACCCTTTTGATCCAACGGACGGCCGAGAGGGTGACATGATTTACCTTTACCCTTCCCCGGTACATTGCTCGAAAACACCTGATATACATCATCGCTTTCTCGACCTGCATGAAGCAACACTGGATTTACGTTGGCTCCAGTGGCTTGAAAATGAAGCCCAGAGCAGCAAAACGGCCAAAAAACTTATTCAGAAAATTGAACAGCGGGTTACCACTGACTGGCTTAAAGCCGAACAGGAACTTAGCAAAGCTGATGTCCTCAGGCTCCGGGCTGCCATTACTAAATTCGCGCTTATTCAGACCCGCTCTTTGGATGAATCACAAGGAAAGCCCGTTACTCAAGCAGTCCCTAAGGAAGCTATGATTCAACGCTTACCGATCAGCCAGGAACCAGTAGAAGTAAAAATGTCGGAAACAAAACAAATAGCCATTAGCCCAACGCGCTCTAACTCATCACCTGTTTTTTATCTACAAGCTGGCAGTTATCAATCTGCAAGGCATGCTGCTAACGCAATATCTTTGATCGAGCAGGCCGGTTTTAATGCTTATATAGAAAATACAGTGGTGAACGGCACCTCGTACAAAAGAGTCATAATAGGGCCCGAACTCTCACTGCCGGACGTCAATAAAGTGATTGCCAAACTAAAAGGGAAATTACAATTTACGCAATTCTCAGTAAACGCTGGAAATAAAAATCCATTGTCGTTTTTCATTCATGCTGGCAGCTATCAAGATAAAAATAGAGCACTGAGTGTTATGAAGGCTGTCAGAGAGTCTGGTTTTAATGCCTATAGCAAAACAGTCACGGTTAAAGGTAATTTATATCATCGTGTATTTATTGGTCCAGAGTTGGACCTTAAAGATATCAACATCATACTCGAAAAATTTGGCGGTCAATTACCGCTTCAACAATATCCTCGATCTCATAATTTAGATCAGCAACAGTAAATCAACTAATACCGTGAAAAGGTAATTAGAAGCTTTATTGGGTTTCAGAAGAATGGTCATTTTCTTGAGGCAATGAACAAAGCGGTTAAACAAAAAGAACGTTGAAAACGAGATTAGTCAGAGAGCCGAATGGCTCCCTGACTAATTTTATTACAGCAGCAACTTACGAATATCCGCCAACAACTCACCCAACATTGCAGTGAATCGTGCAGCATCCGCGCCATTGATCGCTCTGTGATCATAGGAAAGCGACAGTGGCAACATCAGCTTCGGTTCAAACTCTTTACCGTTCCACACAGGCTTCATGGAAGACTTAGAAAGGCCGAGTATCGCAACTTCTGGCGCATTAACGATTGGCGTAAATGCTGTACCACCAATAGAACCAAGGCTGGAGATGGTGAAGCAGCCGCCTTGCATCTCATCAGGCTTCAGCTTCTTGTCTCTTGCCTTGCCAGCCAGTTCAATCACTTCTGCCGACAATTCCCACAGGCTCTTCTGATCTACATTCTTGATTACTGGTACCAGCAGGCCGTCCGGTGTGTCCACCGCCATACCGATATTGATGTACTTCTTGTAGATCAGGGTTTCGCCATCCGGGCTCAGAGAGGTGCAGAACTGTGGCATCTCTTTCAGTACGTAAGCCACGGCTTTCAGAATAAACGGCACTGGTGTCAGTTTGGTGCCGCGCTTTTCTGCCAGGGCTTTCTGAGCTTTACGGAACGCTTCCAGTTCGGTGATATCACACTCATCAAACTGGGTAACGTGGGGCACGTTCAACCAGGAACGCTGGAAGTTCTTCGCCGCAACCTTACACAAGCGGTTCAGCGCAACCTTCTCGATGTCACCCCATTTGCTGAAATCGATTTCTGGCATGGCAGGAATACCAAGACCAGATGTTGCAGCAGCTGCTTGAGGCTTCTCACTGAGGCGTGTCTTCACGTATTGCTGAACATCTTCTTTCAGAATACGACGACGTGGGCCTGTGCCAGAAACCAGTGCCAGATCCACACCGAATTCACGAGCCAGCCTGCGAACCGCCGGGCCAGCATGATAGTTACGATTCACCCGTTCCAGCTCAACCGGATTCGCTTCTGCATGGGGCGGTGGCGCAGCCGGTGCTCTGGATGGCTCAGCTTTTGCAGGTTCAGCTTTTGCAGGTTCCGCTGCTGGAGCAGGCTGAGTAACCGCCGGCACTTCTGCACCACCGATGACTTCCAAATCCAGAATCAAGTCGCCCTGACTCAGCACATCACCTTCTTTTACAGAGATGGCTTTCACCACGCCGGTAAAGGGTGAAGGCACTTCCATCGTCGCCTTGTCGGACTCGAGCACAATCAAAGAAGCTTCTTCTTCGATGGTGTCACCCACTTTCACGCACACTTCGATGACCGGCACATTTTCAGCGCCAATATCAGGTACGGTCACTTTTTCAAGGCGTGGCCCCGCTTGTGGAGCTGGAGCAGCAGTCGTTGGAGCAGCAGCTGGCGTTGGTGCCGATGCCACTGGTGCGGGTGTCGATGCTGCTGGAGCATTGCCACCAGCCACTTCCACATCAATCACCAGATCGCCCTGATTCAGAGCATCACCTTCTTTAACATGAATGGCTTTCACCACACCTTCTACTGGCGAAGGCACTTCCATGGTGGCTTTGTCGGATTCCAAAACAATCAGGGAATCTTCCAGCGCAACGGTGTCACCTACCTTTACGCACACTTCGATCACCGGCACATTTTCAGCGCCAATGTCGGGAACGTGTACGGATTCAATACTTGAACCACCCGCTGCTGCTGGTGCAGCAACAGGTGTTGGTTCTGCAACCGGAGCAGACGCAGCTTCTGCAACAGGCTCCGGATTTGCCGCAGCGGCTTCACCAGCCGCTGCCATTTTCAACATGGGAATACCTTCACTAACACTGTCGCCTACTTTCAGCAGCAGCTCAGTTACCACACCATCACGGGGTGCTGGCACTTCCATGGTTGCTTTATCGGATTCCAACACGATCAGGGAATCTTCGGCACACACCGAATCCCCCGGCTTTACGCAGATTTCAATGACTTCTGCTTCGCCGCTGCCGATATCTGGAACCTTGATGATTTCGTCACTCATTCCTCGTACCTTCTCTCAGTTCCAGTATCAGCTATACAGCGGGTTCGCTTTGGTTGGGTCGATATTAAACTTCTTGATCGCATCGCTGACCACAGAAGCTTCCAGCTCACCATCCTGAACCAATGCGTACAGGGCAGCGACGACGATGAACTGACTGTCCACTTCGAAGAAATGACGCAGCTTTTCACGGGAATCAGAGCGACCAAAACCATCGGTGCCAAGAGCAACAAAAGTACCTGAAATAAACTCACGAATCTGATTAGCGTACAGGCTCATGTAGTCGGAAGCGGCAACCACTGGTCCTTTACGGCCAGCTAATTGCTTCTCAACCCAGCTAGTACGTTGCTCACCTTCAGGATTCAGCATATTGTGACGCTTGGCATCTTTACCATCCCGAGCCAGCTCGTTAAAGCTTGTGGCGCTCCAGATGTCGGACTCAATGTTGTACTCATCACGAAGAATGGTGGCAGCCTTGCGCACTTCTTCAAGAATGGTGCCGCAACCCATCAGCTGAACCTTAAGGCCGCTATTGCGAGAGCACTCTTCAAGGTTATAAAGCCCCTTGATGATACCTTCGATCACTTCCGGACCTTCCGGCAGCGCTGGCTGACGGTAGTTCTCATTCATCGCAGTAATGTAGTACCAAACGTTCTCGCCATCGCCATACATGCGCTGTAGACCGTTCTGAACAATCACCGCCATCTCATAGCCGTAAGTCGGATCGTAACTGATGCAGTTTGGTACGGTGGACGCCAGAATGTGGCTGTGTCCGTCCTGATGCTGCAGACCTTCACCATTCAGCGTGGTTCGGCCAGCAGTAGCACCGATCAGGAAGCCGCGCGCCTGGATATCGCCCGCAGCCCATGCCAGATCGCCGGTACGCTGGAAACCGAACATAGAGTAGAACGCGTAGAACGGAATCATTGGCACGTTATTGCTGCTGTAAGACGTTGCTGCAGCAATCCACGCCGAATGAGCGCCGGCTTCGTTGATACCTACTTCCAGAATCTGACCCTGAATGGATTCTTTGTAGAACATCACCTGATCAGAATCCACAGGCTCATAGTTCTGGCCAACAGCGGAGTAAATGCCAAGCTGACGGAACATGCCTTCCATACCAAAGGTACGGGCTTCATCTGGTACGATCGGTACGATGTATTTTCCAAGATTCTTATCTTTAGCCAACGCTCCCAGAATACGGACGTAAGCCATAGTAGTGGAAATTTCACGTTCACCACTGCCTTTCGTCACGGCTTCAAAAGCATCCAGACCCGGAATTTCCAACTTCACATCGGTTTCAACACGACGCTGTGGAATAAAGCCGCCCAGCTTCTCACGACGCTGACGCATGTACTTCATTTCAGGGCTATCAGCGTCCGGCTTGAAGAACGGCAGATTTTCGATCTCTTCATCTTTAATAGGCAGATCGAAACGGTCACGGAAGTGTTTCAGGTCATCAACTGGCAACTTCTTCACGTTATGGCTGATGTTAGCTGCTTCACCTGTTGCGCCGGTGCCATAACCTTTTACTGTTTTCGCCAGAATAACCGTTGGCTGACCAGTGTGATGGGTCGCTTCATGGTACGCCGCATACACTTTGTATGGATCGTGACCACCACGGTTCAGACGCCAGATATCGTCGTCAGAGAGATTTTCAACCAGTTTCAGTGCTTCGGGGTCACGGGCAAAGAAGTTGTCACGGGTCCAGGCGCCACCTTTAGCCTTGCAGTTCTGGTAATCACCATCCACCGCTTCGTCCATAATTTTCTGAAGCTTGCCGTTTTTGTCTTGCGCCAACAGTGGGTCCCAATGACGCCCCCAAGTGACTTTAATTACATTCCAGCCAGCACCGCGGAACACGCCTTCCAGTTCCTGAATGATTTTGCCGTTGCCGCGCACCGGACCATCCAGACGCTGAAGGTTACAGTTCACCACGAACACCAGGTTATCCAGCTTCTCACGACCAGCCAGAGAGATCGCACCGAGGGATTCCGGCTCATCCATCTCACCATCGCCAAGGAATGCCCATACTTTACGGTTCTGTTCCTGAGCTAGGCCACGGTTGATCAGGTACTTCATAAAGTGCGCCTGATAAATCGCCTGAATCGGGCCAAGGCCCATGGAAACGGTTGGGAATTGCCAGAAGTCCGGCATCAGCTTCGGGTGAGGGTAAGAAGAAAGACCCTTCCCATCCACTTCCTGACGGAAGTTATCAAGCTGATCTTCACTTAAACGACCTTCAAGAAATGCCCGGGAATAAATACCCGGAGCCACGTGACCCTGATAATAAACCAGATCACCTTCGCGGGAGTCGTCATGGCCGTGGAAGAAATAGTTGTAACCAATGTCATAAAGCGTGGCACTGGAGGCAAATGAAGAAATATGGCCACCCAGACTGCTGTCTTTTTTATTGGCACGCATTACCATTGCCAAAGCATTCCAACGAACCAATGAACGAATACGGCGTTCCATAAAGAGATCGCCAGGCATGCGGGCTTCTTTCTCTGGTGGAATGGTATTGCGATAAGGTGTTGTTATTGCGTAGGGTAATTGAGTCCCTTTAGCACGTGCGTGCTGTGAAAGGCGAGTCAACAGAAAATGAGCCCGATCCTCTCCTTCCTGTTCTAGCACGGAATCGAGCGCTTCCAGCCATTCCCGTGTTTCTATTGGGTCGATATCATGCATAAACCAATCTGCTCCGAAATCAGTCGAGTTCCACCAGATGTGTATAGAAGTTAGCTAAAGAATCAGGCTGCCCTGCATCGGACGCAATCCTTACCAACTCCAGAAGAACAATAGATGAAAAGAAACAAGCGTTCCTGTCTGGCAGACTCATCAAACGAAATGATCGCACATGTTAATGGCTGATCATCACAAACACCAATTTTATTAGGTATAAATCCGCTTTACGGTCGTTTCCCAAGAAATCATTGATGCAAATAAACGCCTATCTAACTACAAAATAAGTAATCACCGCAATGAGTATCACTACTTAGATTCTATTTATTGTGAAAATTCAGTTTGCCTTCCATATTTTCTGGACATTTTTATAACAAAACCCAATAAACGAAAACAAAACACCAATAATTAACAACCTTTATCGGCTGAATAATTCACAACCTCTGTATCATCCGATATTTAAAAGTAGCAGCTTCAGTGGTTTTTAATGAACTTCCGCCAATTAAACGAACGTTTGTTTTATTTAAGGGCTGTTTTACAGTTTTATTTTCTTTCAATCTGATTACCTGTAGATGCTGGAGCACTACATCCCTCTCCATGAATCGTATCAATCACGCTTTCAGTAATACGACCTCCACATATCCCCCCAGAGAAAAGGGTAAACCATAGCCTCTGACGGCATGTATCTTCTGACGCGTCAAACTCTCCCTCAAAACTAAAAATGCTTTGCTTACTTCCATCGCTGATGACTCCAAAGATACGTCTCTGGCTGATCATGGATGGACGCTTCCGCTTCCTTTATATATGCATCCATAACCGGATAGTCCGAATCAGGGTCAGAACCAGAGAGCTTTATAAACTCCAGTCCATAGTATCCCGTCCTGATTTTCTTACACTTCGCAAAGAAAACCGGGTACTGAGTAAATTTAACGATCCGCTCTGCACCCGTAAAAAATTTTGCCTCTTTATTTAAGAAAACAGATGGGTAGCTCTGTTCCTCACTTCCCGGGCGCTGATCCGCCAGCATCACGAATAATCGAAAGTGCTTTTGTTTTAATATATTTTTACCCACTTGTTTCATTGGAACAGGGATCGAGTTGAACCGACTACGCACTTCATAAATAAACTGATTCATTCCTCTGTGATGCAAAGGCTTATAAACCGGATCAATCGGAAAGTCTAAATGCAGGGATGCACCATGCAGCATCCATTCCCAGTTACCTTGATGAGTTGTCAGAATAATCACCGGGCGCGTTTGATTCTGCGTTTCAGCAAATAGCACTTCCTGCCCTGTAATTGTGCACCGCGTCTGAAACTCAGACGCACTCATCTCATATGCCTTAATCATTTCCAGAAACAATTGAGTAAGATGCCGGTAAAACCGTTTGGATAAGCACCGAACTTCAGCTTCACTGAATTGAGGAAATGCCTGACGAATATTGGTGGTTACCACCCCCTTTCGATACTTGAAAACATGGCAGACCAATAGGTAAAGCAACCATGCCAGCGGATCGATCAAACAAAAGGGCAGCTTTGCCACCAACCTCAGCAAGAACATTTGCACGCCCAACCAGTAAAAAACGTTTCATTATAGACATTGCTGGCAGCGGCAAATGTTGTCCTTTAACATATCTTTAATAAGCTCAATAACTGGAAGAGATCAGGTCAATGGAGTCACTCACGGCGTTATTCAGTCAACACCTCACCTCCTCCGGGTTGCCTGATCCGGTTCAACAAGTGGTCGAAAGCCATTGGCAGCAATTCATTGAACGACATCCGACATTTGACCTAACCCTCGACCCACGACTGATCAATGAGCTCACCCACTGCTGGGCTGGCAGCGACTTTGCCGCGCAACAATGCATTCGTTATCCCGAATGGCTGGAAACGTTATGTACGAATAGAAAACAGTTGCCTGAGCTGGCAAAGAATCACGCTGAGCGACTTGGCAGCGCCATTGCACTGACAACAACCGATGATGAACTGAACAAAGCGCTGCGGTTGTATCGCAACCAAGAAATGCTGCGCATTATCTGGCTGGATTTGAACCGCCAGGTTTCCATGTCAGACACCACGAAAGACATGTCTAATCTGGCAGATGCCTGTATTAATCGCACCCTCGACTGGCTTTATCACGATGCCTGTAAAACCATGGGAACGCCCTTTGGCACCAATATTCCCGATGAAGAACCGGTTGCTCAGAAAATGGTTGTTCTGGGTATGGGCAAGCTCGGCGCCTATGATCTGAATCTTTCCTCCGACATCGACCTGATGTTCACCTTTCCCTGCCAGGGTGAAACCCGTGGTGCCAAAAAAGTAATCACCAATCAGGAGTTTTTTATCCGGTTGGGGCAGCGACTCATAAAAGCGCTGGATAGCCAAAATGCGGATGGCTTTGTCTTCCGGGTAGATATGCGACTGCGGCCTTATGGTGCCAGCGGTGCATTGGCTCTGAGCTTTGCGGCTATGGAACAATATTATCAGGATCAAGGCCGAGATTGGGAACGTTATGCCATGCTCAAAGCTCGAGTAGTTGCCGGTGACAAAACGACTGGCCAGCAATTATTGGATACGCTTCGACCCTTTGTTTATCGCCGCTATATAGACTTCGGCTCCATCAGCGCACTGCGGGAAATGAAGCAGCTGATCCAACGGGAAGTCAAACGCAAAGGCATGGAAAGTAATATCAAACTCGGCCCTGGCGGTATTCGGGAAATTGAGTTTATTATTCAATCCTTCCAGATCATTCATGGTGGCCGTGATCGCAGCTTGCAGGAACGGAATCTGCTGAACGTTCTCAACACGCTTAAAGAAAAACAGTGGTTCTCCCCTGAAGAAGCCGCAGAGCTGGAATCCGCCTACATTTATCTGCGCAATCTGGAACATGCCATTCAGGCCATTGACGATCGTCAGACTCAAGACCTACCAAAAGGCGTTGAAACACAGGCTCGTATTGCTTGCTCCATGGAGCACAATGACTGGAGTGAGTTATTAACGACACTGGATCAACATCGAAAATTCGTAACCACACATTTTGATGCTGTCATTGCTGATCCAGAAGCCAAAGAGAAAAACGACACCAATAGCAATCAATGGCAATCATTATGGCTCAGTCGTTTAACGGAAGAGGAAGAGCAACAGTTAATGACTCAGGAAGGTTTTAAAAACGTTAAAACCTCATGGCGACGATTGATCTCATTGCGAGACGGCAAAGCCATTACCCGAGTCAGAAAACAAAGCCATGATCGGCTGGATCAATTTATTCCCTTGCTGTTAACCGTCGCTGCCGCCTCTACCGAGCCAGATACTTTTTTACTGCGCATTCTCCCATTAGTGGAAGCAGTGCTCCGTCGGACCGCCTATCTAGTACTACTGATTGAAAACCCAGGAGCCCTTGAACACCTTGGCCGACTGTGTATTGCCAGCCCATGGATTGCTGAACAGATCGCCCGATTCCCAGCGCTTCTGGATGAGTTTCTCAACCTTGGCGATCTCTACAATCCGCCAAAAAAAGCTGAGCTTGCGGACGAATTACGCCAGCAGCTGGCTCATATTCCAGAGGATGATCTGGAAAACCAGATGGAAGCCCTGCGTCATTTTAAAATGGCTCACATACTTCGAGTCACGGCAGCGCAGGTATCCGGCAAATTGCCACTGATGAAAGAAAGCGATTATATAACCTGGATCGCCGAAGTTATTCTCGATGCGGTTCTGGCAATCGCCTGGCGCAATCTGACTGAGAAGCACGGCATGCCTCAGGATGCACTGGGCAACCTGTGTGATCCCGGGTTTATCATTGTGGGTTACGGCAAGCTGGGTGGTATTGAACTCGGTCCGGGCTCGGATCTTGATCTGGTGTTTGTCCACAATGGTGGCACCAATAAAGAGACTAATGGTGTCAGATCCATCGACAGCACCACCTTTTATACACGACTGGGTCAGAGAATTATCCATATCCTGACCACCCAGACGCCATCCGGCATTTTGTACGATACGGATATGCGACTACGGCCTTCGGGCTCAAAAGGCCTGCTGGTTAACTCTCTGCCTTATTTTGAAAAATATCAGAAAGAAGAAGCCTGGACATGGGAACATCAGGCGCTGGTCCGTGCCAGGGTCATTGCCGGTGATCAACAACTGGCTCAACAGTTCATCAGCCTTCGTTCAGACATTCTTGGTCAGGAAAGAGATGACATTAAGCTGAAAGCCGATGTCATCGATATGCGCCAGAAAATGCGCGAGCATCTGGGCAGTAAAACTAACCAGCAACATCTGTTTCATTTAAAACAGGATCCTGGCGGAATTGTTGATATTGAATTCCTGATGCAGTTTTTCGTGCTAAAGTACTCACACCGTTACACTTCTCTGCTCAAGTGGACAGATAACGTGCGTATTTCAGAGGAACTCGAAGCAGTTCACCTATTACCCCATAAAGAAGCTCGACAACTAAGGGAAGCTTATAAGACATTCCGACTCGGCATCCACCAGAAGTCATTGCAGAATGAGAAGCCAGTGGTTGAAAAATTGGAGCTCGAAGAAGTGTCACTCAAAGTGAAAACTATCTGGAGTCAATGGCTGATGGAATAAACTCTCCTAAAGAAAGTTGCGGGAGAGTTAATCCCTGAAAATAGAGGTATATTTTTATATACCTCTAAATCTATTTCTTCAACATTGCTCGAACATTACACTCAATACGAAGGGTATCTTTATCTGTAAGAAACCGACACCCCGACTTGAAAATTCCTTCATGTTTTATAAACTTTGAAAAGCCTACCAGAGTATTACTCTCTGGATTTAAACGCTGTGATTCCTGATTATTTTCTTTATACCACTTAAATTCCTTTGTTTTCACCTTGTGTTGCCTTCCCCCTGTCATATCACACAGAGTTACCGTACCGCACAGTTTGAATTTATCGGGAAACGTATCATCATTATCACCCTTCAGAACGCTCCACTTGACTGCAATATATTTACCCTTATTATCGCTATCTATTATAAGGCAAGGTTGAATCAAAACTCCTACTTCAGATGTGTAAAATGGGTGCCCAATGAAAACCGAGTTTTCTTCAATATTTTTTTTGAGTTCTTTTTGACGCTTTACCAAGCCACCTAATTCGGAGTCAGTTCGTTCTCCATTAAAGCCAGCATCACTAGCATCTAAGATGTCTACAGAGTTATCCTTCTGATTCTTATAATATTCTTGAATTTTAGGATGGATAGACGACTCTAATTCAGATTTGGCATCTTTTACGTCTGATAATTTTTTGGAAAAACCAGAAACATGTAAAACAGAAAGCCCATTTTTTTCTATTCGTTTATTTTCTTCTAATATTTGCACCCTCTGTTCAAGCTCAATTTGTACTTTTTTCTGTTCTTCAATTTCTCCTTTCAAAGCCATCTTTTTTTTTTCGAATACAGCCAGAGTTTCTCGCACCGAGCCTGCTAAGCTAAGGTTGTTCAAGGGCGACCCCCCCCCCTCTCTCATCACCTCTTTTTTTAACTCCTCCACCAGTAGACTTTTAACATCTTCTATTTCGCTTGTAGTCATTTTAATTTGTTCTTTTGCTGTTATCAGCTCAAGACCAAGGCCATGCAATATATTATCTTCAGCCCCTTTATTATCAAAAGGAAGTGCATAATCCGAATCAGGGCGAGGTGCTTGTAGCTTTAGTATCGTTTTTTTTGCGGACTGAAGATCTTCTTTGGATACCTCTTGAGTACACCTTCGTTTGTCAGACCTATGCGATGATTGTCCCAACCCTTCAGAATCAGGCATCATAGGCATCACATCACGAAGCGCCGACACATTTCCCAAATCGGCTCTTCGCCCTACAACTTCCTTATCAGATCTATAATGCGCTATCAATTTTGGATTATATTCCACGTATCCAAAATCAGCGGCTGGCAAAGTATTACTCATCTCAATCAACTCCCGGGAAGACTTCTAGCTTAGAGCCTATTTATCCATTTGAGTTCAAATGAATGCGTCATATCTGGCTGATAACGTACCTCAATTACAACATAGCGACGCTTGCTGGCATTGCAGCCATTGAGGGTTTATGATCCGAAGCAACCTGTACTAAAACTCTCTATCGACAACAATTTCAAAGTGGAGTTATCTGATGTCTTTCGCCGATCGTGATGGCGTTATCTGGTTAGACGGGGAACTGGTCCCCTGGCGAGAAGCCCAAACCCATGTTCTGACGCACACCCTGCATTATGGTATGGGCGTGTTCGAAGGTGTCCGCGCTTACAGCACACCGAATGGTCCTGCTATTTTCCGTTTAAAAGAACACACTGATCGTCTGTTCCGCAGCGCTCATATTCTGAGAATGGACATTCCCTACAGCAAAGAAGAGCTGAACGAAGCTCAGAAATTAGTGGTTCGTGAAAATGGTCTGGACGAAGCGTACCTTCGCCCCATGTGCTTCTTGGGTTCCGAAGGCATGGGACTCCGCGCAGAAGGTTTGAAAGTTCATACTATGATTGCAGCCTGGAACTGGCCTTCCTATATGTCTCCGGAAGCTCTGGAGCAAGGCATCAAAATTCGTACATCGTCTTATACCCGCCACCACGTCAACATCACCATGTGCAAAGCCAAGGCCAATGGCAACTACATGAATTCCATGTTGGCTCTGCGGGAGGCGTTAGAGAGTGGCTGTGAAGAAGCATTGCTGCTCGATAACGAAGGTTACGTGGCAGAAGGCAGTGGCGAGAACTTCTTTATCGTGAAAGAAGACGGCATTATTTACACGCCAGAACTGACTTCCTGCCTCGAAGGCATTACCCGCGATACCATCATGCAGTTTGCCAAAGAGCTTGGGTTAGAGGTTCGGGAAAAGCGGATCACTCGTGATGAAGTGTATATCGCTCAGGAAGCCTTCTTTACAGGAACCGCCGCAGAAGTGATGCCGATTCGTGAGCACGATGGGCGCAAGATTGGTTCTGGTAAAAGAGGGCCGATTACTGAGAAGCTGCAGTCTATGTACTTCGATCAAGTGCGTGGTAAACGTCAGGAAAAACCAGAGTGGCTGTCTACCTGCTTATAAGTAGTTAACCATCTGAAATCATATTTTCTGACTCATTGATCAGGCCCTCTGACTGCGTTGCAACTCTGGTCACATAGCTCGCTATGCTCCCGCTGTTGCGCCTTGCAGAGAACCTGACCAACAAGCCAGAAATATTCGATTCCAATTGGCCAACTACTTAAGCAGAGAGCCAACTCAAATCCGGTAACCTTTCGGGGTTATCGGTTTATGGAACGACCTTCAGCGACTTCACATCAATCTCTACCCCAGATTTTCGCTCCACATCCACCTCACCAATAATTTCCACTTTGGTCTTGGCATCAATATGTTGGCTAGATGGAAAATCTTTGTCATCTATATCCACCTGAATCTCGCCAGAGCCATCACTGAACATATACGTTTCGTGCTTCATTTTACGCACCAGATGCCCTTTCATAGCTACGGGCATATCTTCTTTCGGATTCTTTAAAATGGACGCCACCGTTGCGGCACTAACCTTAGAACCGGGGCCAGTATAAGCAGCATTGACCTCCCCTATAAAAAGGCTAAAGAACAAGAGCGCGGCAATGGAGCAAGCCACTGCTTTTTTTGTATTTGAACAAACGGATAGAAACGAAGAGTACATACTGATCACACCTATTCATGCTGGTACGTTATCAATATAGACGTATATTGACGTTCAGAAGAAAACCTTCCGTCAGTATGCATTCATGGTCATTTATCGCTTCAGGCGCGCAATCCGTCAGCAATTCCCGCCGAGTTGATTAAAGTCAATAATATCAAGGGCTAGAGACTGATCTACTAGTTCAGAAATCGCAGACTATTAAGTAACATATACGACATTACATCATCATTGTCATTTTACTGTGAAACCATCTAACCGAAAGACGATTGCTGAGAAACTGATCAAAATAGTTTCAAAAGAAGCTGTTAAAGTCCCTGATTTTCGTAAAAGAAGCAGTCAAAATGCGATCCCGCTTCATGATGCCATCATGAGCGGTCTTGCCATTATGCATCTGAAGTATCCATCATTACTTCAGTTCGATCGGGACTGTGTTAAAACACCAGCCAAGTTGCATAACCTGAAATCGTTGTACGGCGTCGGTCAGGTACCTTGCGATACGCACCTCCGGGAAATGMTTGACCCTATTGATCCCCGCTATTTACGAAAATTTTTCACCCAACTGTTTGCCTTTGTGCAACGCTCAGGGCGACTCCGGCAATTTGAGTATTTTGAGGAA
>NZ_LUTV01000002.1:244473-258043 GCF_001646945.1 Endozoicomonas ascidiicola | reverse complement strand
TATCATCTCGAACACAATTACGGGCACGGAAAGCAGCACCTGGCGACCAATCTGGCCAGCCTGACGTTCACCGCTTTCCTCATCAACCAGATAGAGCAGTTGGCTTGCAAGTTTTTCCAACAGGCTCTTGAAGCAAAGAAGTCCAAAAAGGCACTATGGCATGCGATTCGTGGCTTGTTTGACTGGTTTATCATCGATAACTGGAATGATTTATTCACAGCAATTATTGAAGGCAGGAGTGTTAGTTTGAAACATTTGGTTGTTGATACCACATAGTGGCACTCAAGATAGTCCTGTTTAACCTGTGTTTAGAACTTGCGGATATTGTTGCTCATTAGTCAGCGTGACTTCGTTCGTCCTGAATAAATGGCGGTTTGAATTACCAATTAATTTGAGCATTAATAAGCTGTCAGCGGGAATTGCTGGCGCTTCACTATCACCACCACGGTGTTCGGGTAAGACAATGATCTTTGGAGTAGTTTGATTAGCAGAGCTTTCTGTTCCAACCGCCTGCCGCTGTGAATTTTCTACTATGCACCAATCATCATCTTCCGAGCCTTGTCCATTGGCGCCATCAATAGAAAGACACTCAAACTCTCCTGAATCAATGTCCGATACAGGACAGGTAACCTTGGTATCAACAGATTGCTTATTGCCGGATCGATCACCCAATCCTGGCAGGGTCAAAGGAGGGAATTTGTTAAATTTTGAGACAACTTTTGAAACTGCCTGTAATGCACGCACTTTTCTATCAAACAGATGATGAAATCCTGATTTTTGCACTTCCCTCGGTATTGTCACCAAAATAGGCCCTTGCTTAAACCGTTCTGCCAACCATGATTTTGCTGCCGGTCTCGGCTTAGGCTGGGTAGCCTTATCTCCTCTAATATACGCCTGTGACCCGCCCCCAATTTTTCCTGAAGGACCCATGGTTACTCTCCATTCAAGGTTGTCATTTCATTGGTACAGATATACAAGCTCTCAGCCGAGGCTCAACCCAGTTATCAGATAAAAGGTAACGACCTAAGCCGTTAAGGCTTGATAAAGAATATGGCAGAATGAGAGAGGGGTTGAATGGTTAATACCAATTCTGTTTTTAAATTATGGGCTGCGCAGCCATTTTGTGCGACTGGATCTGCGTTGAAGCTCCTCGCCATAGCTACTACCCGAGGGCATAAAGGCTATGACTCGTCGCTTCGCCTTGCCCAGTAGTACAAAATAACTTGCTCACTCCACAATTTAAAAACGACATTGGTATAATTTGTAGATAGGGACATTGCAATAAGCCACCTTTATTGATGGCTCATTGCAAATCATCGGCTTGCATCAAGGCAAACCGCCTGCAGTTACTTCACGCGTCCAACGTACTCACCAGTACGCGTATCAATTTTCAGCATTTCACCTTCCACGATGAACAGAGGTACCTTAACAGTGGCACCGGTGCTGAGCTTGGCTGGCTTAGAGCCACCCTGAGCAGTATCACCCTTCAGGCCAGGATCGGTTTCAACCACCTGCAACTCAACGAAGTTCGGAGCGGTGACAGACAGCGGATTACCATTATAAAGAGTGACAGAGTAAACTCCCTGTTCTTTGAGCCAGTCGATGGTGTCGCCAACCGCTTCTTTGCTTGCAGCGTGCTGCTCGTAAGAACCATCGGTCATCATGAAATGCCAGAATTCACCATCGGTGTAGAGGTATTCCATATCCAGGTCCATGACGTCTGCGCCTTCCAGGCTTTCGCCGGATTTGAACGTGCGCTCCCAGACTCGACCGGACATCAGGTTACGGAATTTTACGCGGTTAAAGGCCTGACCTTTACCCGGCTTAACAAATTCGTTCTCAATGATTGAGCATGGATCACCCTCAAGCATTACTTTAAGACCTGAACGAAACTCATTGGTACTATAAATAGCCATTGGACCTTACCAGGAGATCAAAAACCCCTATGATAACCCGTTCCGAGCTCATTGTGCAGATGAAGGCGCAGATGAGTGAGCAGATCAGTGCACAGACCATTGGTGATTTCAGTAGCTGGCAGGAACAACTGGCGAATACAGTCAACTCTCCAGAACAGCTGTTATCGATGATGGGATTGAGTCAGGAATTACTGCCTGCCGCCTTGCAAGCCAGCAACCACTTTGCACTGCGGGTGCCACATTCTTATGTTCACCGGATGGAATACGGTAACCCTGACGACCCTCTGTTAAAGCAGGTTCTTCCTCTTGGCGCCGAGTGTGATGAGGTTGAGGGCTTTGGTTTAGACCCACTGGCAGAGCAAACTCAAAATCCTGTGGATGGCGTTATCCATAAATATCACGGACGGATGTTATTAATTGTGGGGGGCGCCTGTGCGGTGAATTGCCGATTCTGTTTTCGTCGCCACTTCCCGTATCAGGATAATCGTCTGGATCGCGAAAGCTGGTCACGGGCAATGGATTACATACGCTCCGACTCAACAATAAAAGAAGTGATTCTCAGTGGTGGCGATCCGCTGGCCACCAGCGATCGTCGACTGCAGAAATTAGCGCTGGAGTTGAACGGCATTCCTCACGTTGAGACCCTGAGAATTCATTCGCGATTACCGGTTGTGATTCCTGAGCGTATAACCGATGAGATGATTGGCTGGCTTACAGGTCACCGGATTAAACCCGTTATGGTTATTCATGCCAATCATGCCAACGAGATTGATGATGCCGTCGCTGACGCAATGAACAAGCTTCGACAGGCGGGCGTAACTCTGTTGAATCAGTCTGTTCTGTTAAGGGGTATCAATGACAGCGTTAGCGCTCTGACTGAGTTGAGTAACGTATTATTTAACGCCGGTGTGCTCCCTTATTATTTGCACGTTTTGGATCCGGTAAAAGGCGCCGCACATTTTGATGTGCCTGATGCAACTGCGAGAGAGCTGATCCGAGGCGTTATGGCAGAATGCCCGGGATACCTCGTTCCAAAACTGGTTCGTGAAATACCAGGAAAGCCGGGGAAAACCTGGATCAACTAGCTGAATGCGTTAAAACGCCGATACAAGTTCGACAATGCTGGCATATTATGAACATCAAATTTATTATATAACGTGTTCGCCACAGGATTTCGCAAAAGATAACACCGCTGATCAGGATGTTCAGCCCCATGGATTTGGGATTAAAGAATGGATTCTACAGACGCTTTCCGGCTGGAGCTGCCTGCTCGCAGCCTATCTGATTTGCAATTTTGCTCAAATAATGCAGATTCCAACAGCAGGAATATAAAACACTGGCTCGATACCTTATCGGCAACGGATCACTCAAAAAATGGTGAAAACCTTATCCAGGCCTTGGATAACCTGACCAGACTTGATGCTGATCCGGATGAGCTGTACAAACTCGTTGAAATGCTAAGGACGCCAGCCCTGTCAACAGCGTCAACTCTTTACCAGCGCCACCTGAAACGAAACATATTTCTCGACGAAAAACAGCAGGCTCGTTTCAATATCTGTCACTTACTTCATCGTGGGCTGGCTACAGCCTATCGAGCCGTCGTTCAATGCTGCATCGACAAGAGCAGCAAAGGGGAACGCTTAGCTGCAGCACTTCATCGAGCCATGTCTGATTCAGCACTCTCATACCTTTTCCAGTGCTTTCTCTACCGACCTGCAACTGCAGGGTTATGGCTTGAACTCCACAAGCTCTATCAAATTGCTAAGCAGCATAATTTTTTGCAAACCCAGCAGGCAGACCCTTTTGACAGTCAGTCAAAAATCATGTCGACCGAAAACCATTACAAACGGGCGCTTTTGCTATCCCGTACAGACACCAACAAACTCTCTAACCAGCAAATCCAGAAAGTCTGGCAAATCCTCAGCCTGTGGAGTGGACATGGGAAAATTCACCCCAAAAGTGGACTCTCTATTTACTACGCCGCCAACCTAAGGCAAGACGATGGCCTGCAATATGCGCTACCAAAACCAGATCAACAACAAGATGGTGTCATTGGTCTGGATGTAAGAGTCCTTACTGCACACTTGCAAAAGTTAAAAACTGAAAACAAAGCAACTGAAGCCATGCCCGCAGACCTGATTGACCACCTGTTACTCAGCTGGGGGCATATTCAGAAAAGATCATCTCCACGACAAAAGTCGTTCGAGCAATGCGAAGTTTGCATTGGCTTTACGGGCTTACACTACTTTTTATCCGGTAAACGCCATTTCGACGACATCGTAGCCGTTTACTCAAAAAGTACGGGGAAAAGCAACTTCAACAATGACAACAAAGATGTATGGTCATCAGCTCATGATACCGATTTAACAGAGGATGAACGGGTAGGTAATATTGTTTCGGACAAGGTAGTTGACTTTCAAGCTAACAGTGGTGCCGATGGAAAGCAGCAGACCTCTATGAAAGTCGAAATATCCAACACCAGCAATAAAGGCTTTTGTCTGAAAATCAAAAATAAGCTGCCGCAACAAATCCATCCCAGTGAACTGATTGGCATCCGTCAAACCTCGGGAACACCCTGGACACTTTATGATGTGCGCTGGCTTGGAGTATTTAATGACAACGAGCTCACCCTTGGTACCGGGTTACTGACGTCGGCTGTAGAAGCGGGCGCCATATCCTTAACCCAGAAAACTCAGGATGCTACCCACTTCCAACGATGCCTGATATTACCAGACCCCAATGAACTGTCCTTAATCATGCCAAACCTGGCAGCAAAGGAGGGGCTCAAATTTGATCTAATTCATAATAATCTTTTAAAAAAAGGAAAGTTGGTCAAATGTATCGCCAGTCACGGCATATGGAATCAATATCAAATTCAGCTATTTGGCTAGGAGACTGTCCGAGAAGTACGCTTTTATAAAGCATACGTCAGACTCTGAAACATAAGTTTGTCTCTTACACAAAGTAACTACTGATTTAGGTCGATGCGTTTTGAATCCCCATCACGTATGATGTAGATACGTTACGACTTTATCAAAGCAGTGATTTACCCGAATGGATTATCGCAAACAAACTATACGCCTGCTTGCCCTGGAAGACTCACCGAATGATGTTGAACGATGGGTAAAATTACTCCGCGCCGCAGGCATGCCCCCCCGTGTACAACATATTTCGTCTATTGAAACGATGGAGAACGCACTGAAAGACCAGCAATGGGATCTGATACTCAGTGCGGAGGAAACGCCAAGGCTGAACGCCCAGCACGTTCTAAATATTGTGGCAAAATATCAGCAAGACATTCCAGTGATTGTCACACTGCCTGAATACAATCCGGAGAAGACATTCACCTGGCTTTCTGCCGGTGCCCGGGACGCCATACCCAACACCAATGAAAAACATATTCTCCATGCGGTGTTAAGGGAGCTGAACAGTCTGGATGATCGGCGAAAGTTGGGTACCACCCTAAAAAGTCTGGAAGAGTCCAACAAGCGCTGTCAGTTACTGCTCGCAAGCGCCACAGAAGCCATTGCCTATATACACGACGGAATGCATGTAGATGCCAACGCCGCCTATCTTGAGCTGGTCGGCTACGACGATATTGACGATCTCGCAGGCACAACGATTATTGATCTGGTTGATCAACAGCATCAGGCAGAAATCAAGCAGCGACTAAAGAAATTTAATGCCAACGCTTCTCAACCAGCTATCGAGTGCCAGCTAGCTCATGTTGATGGCAACTACACCTTTGTTAGTCTACAGCTTTCTGAAGCTGAGTATGATGATGAACCCTGCATACAATTGACCCTACTGCCTATTCCGGTTCTGGATCAACCTGCAGAAAAGAAATCAGAAATCAAAAAAGCTCCAGCTCCAGCTCCAGCTCCAAAAAAAGTAACAACACCAAAACAAAAAGCAAATACAAAAGCGGCACCGGCCAAACCCGCACAAAAGCCTCAGAAGCCGCTAGCTCTTGACGCGAAAGAGACGTTCCGTAAAAAAGTCGATACGGCACTGCAGAAAACTGAGCAGGCCACTCTGATTTTTATCCAACTGGATGATTTCGAGATACTCAAAAATGATTACAGCGATGACGGTATTCGCTCCCTTCAGAGCGCAGCTGGTGAGCTTATTCTAAAGAAATTTGCCAACGCTATTGGTTGCCAATATGCAGAGGATACTTTCCTGCTACTGGCTCCTGGCAATCCAGATAAGATTTACGATCAGCTAGTCAATCTGCAAGAAACCATTGAAAACCACTTATTTGGTAGCGCTGATGAAACCATCACAACAACCGCTACCATCGGCTATGCCGTGAAAGCCGGAGATCAAGATCTGGCCGCCTTACTCGTTGATGCCAAAAACGCTTATAAAATGGCGCTCAAAAAAGAGAACCCACGAATAGAGCAGTATTCAAAAGAAAAACTGCTGCAAGAAAAAGCCGACGATGGTGATGTACAGGCCATGATTCGTCAGGCTCTGTCTCAGGACTCTTTCCATCTGCTGTATCAGCCCGTGATCAATATTACCGGTGCTGAAGAAGAGCAGTATGAAGTGCTCCTACGACTTCACTCTCCTAAGGGTGAGGTGATTGAAGCCAGTGAGTTTATGGCTGCAGCCGAATCATCAAGCCTGATGCCTCATATTGATCGCTGGGTCATTCGCCAATGTATACGACAGCTTACACCTCTTTATAAAGCAGGTAAGAGAGTAAAACTGTTGATTCATTTGAGCCCACTGTCCATTCAAGATGCTGAATTGGTAGGTTTTCTTACCGGCCTGTTAAAAGCCAGCAGTATTCCTGCTGATAGCATCATATTGCAAATGCCAGAAAGCGTTGTATTACAGCAATTGAAACGGGTGGTTGAGTTTTCCAAATCCATTGAGAGCATTGGTTGCCAGTTAGCCATCACCCGATTCCAGAGCGATTCCCGCTCTATGAAAGCGCTAAAGCATCTGAATGTTCAATTTGTTCGATTCGATGGTAGCTTTACCAGTGAGCTGAGTGATGATCGGGATGAAGAAATTACAGAAATGTTGGGGCAACTGAGAGAGCAAAATGTGCGCTGTATTGTGCCAATGGTAGAAAGCTCTCCAACGCTGGCACACTTGTGGAGGCTCGGTGTGGATTACGCCCAAGGGTATTACATTTCCGGACCGATGGATGCCATGGACTTTGATTTCGGCTAAAGCCTGATCACTTTCTCATTATCCGGAATATCCTGCTCATCATGGGTCACCATGAGAGCAGGGATTTTACGCTCTTCGATCTGCTCAAACACAAAACGTCTGAACGCACCTCGCAGCCCGGCATCCAGCTTGGAAAATGGCTCATCCAACAACAACAGTTTTGGCTCTGCCAGCAACGTTCGCATTAAACTGATTCTGGCTTTTTGACCACCTGACATAGTGGCAGGGTCTCGTTCAAAATAACCTTTCAGACCACAGTCTAATAAAGCTTGTTCCACCCTTTTCCTTCGCTCTTTTCGGAGGTATTTACGAGGTAAGGCAAACGCCAGGTTTTCTCCAACTGTCATGTGCGGGAATAGAAGATGATCCTGAAGCTGCAGCCCAACCCCACGCTGATGAGAAGGAATATCATTAATCACTCTGCCAGCCAGGATGATCTCACCGGAACAAGAAAATTCAGACGACAGTATTCCACAGATAAAATTCAACAAACTGCTCTTACCACACCCACTGGGGCCAAGCACAGAAAGTACTTCGCCAGCCTCTACAGTACAACTCAGCTGCGAGAACAGTTGCCTGCCGTCAAGGCAGATATCCACACCTTTCAGGATTAAATTCAACGGTTCATTCTCCCTGTAATTCGTCCATTCTTCACAGTCCAGTTGCTCAATAGAAACGCTACTGCGTAGGCAAGGAATGGCAAAATCATCTGAACCAGCCCATAAACACCGATTAAACGACGATTCCCCCCAGAAACCAGACCAACCGCTTCAGTAGTCACCGTTTCAATTCGTCCGGCACTGGCAAACAATGTTGGTAGATACTGGGCAATGCTCACGGCAAAACCCAGTGCAATGGACGCCATCAATGGACGCCACAGCATCATCAGTTTTATCTGAAAAAATGTTTTCAGCCGAGACTGAGAAAGCAGCAACCCTTGAAGACTCTGCCGTTGATCATAATGACGCCATGGGCCAGAGAGGCTGAGAAAACAGTAAGGCAATACAAACAACAGATGCACACCAACGACAGTAGACCAGTAGCCTTCCAACTGATATTCAAGCAGTAAAATCTGGATACCAAACAAGAACGTCATCTGCGGTAACAACAACGGCGCATACATGGCAAAGCTGGAAAATAGTGACAACTTTATCCCCAGCGTCTTGTGTTTTCTCCTTTGCAGATTAATCAGTTCCAACAGCACAACTGCGAACACGGTAGCCAGCATAGACGCTGCCAGCCCAACTTTCAGGGAGTTCACAACGGGTTCAATCAAACCATTCCACGCTCTTTCCCAACTCCTTAATGACCAGTCAGGCCAAAGAGAAGGAAAACGCCATCGCCAGACAAATGACCATATCAGTAAGGTGATCGCACTTAGAGAAAATACAAGCAGAACACTCTTCCAGATAGCTCTGAATAGTGTCATTGATACATCAGAAAATCGCCCACGATCACCATTAGTCATCCAGTGTCGTAAACTGCGTTTTGCGATGATTTCACTCAAATAGAAAGCGCTGATACAAAGCGCCACCAGCATTAGAAGCAGCAAGCTTCCAGCCGCAGCCAGCAGCCGGCTGGAGAGATCAGGATCCTGAATCCACTGAAGAATTTGCACAGCAAAGGTTGGTGGATTTGTTGGGCCAAGAATCAACGCAATATCCACAACCGAAATAGAGAATGCCAGAACGGTATACACGGGCAAGCGAATCATTGGATACAACTGAGGCCAAATCAACTTCACCCAAATGGTCATTGGCTGAAAACCAAGGCTGGCTCCTAGCTTCAGGGTTCCGGAAACCGGCACCTGCACCAACGCCGTTAGCAACATCAGAATCAAGAAGGGCGTCTCCTTGATGACCAAAAGCAAGATCATGCTCAACCCAAAAGCATCATTCACTGTTTGCCAATCCGGCGGTAACTCCCAGCCAGCCAATAGCGCAATCAGCCGGGTAAATACGCCACTGGGCATCAGGATAAAGGCAATGCCAAACGCAAGCGCAACGTGGGGAACCGCCATGACCGGCGATAACCAGTGCTGAAGTCGACGCCAGAGCGGCGTTCCCCATAACGCGCTGACTGCACCCAAAGCCAGCAACAAAGACAAGAGCGTAGAAAAGACAGAAGTGCTAAACGTCAGAAACAGCATTTCTGATAACTTTGGCGTCACTAGAAGGTTTAGCCAAGGGGCGACACTGAAGTTTGTAAACCCAAGAGCCGGCATAATATTAAATGCCGGCAAAACAACACTGACGACACCCGACAACACTGGCAAAAGAAAAAGAACCGTTAACCCCACTGCTAGAAACGCAGATGGAGATAAACGGCTCGAGAAGTATTTAACGACGGCCACTACCGGTATCTTTTAACCCACTCTTTCTCAAGCGCTGACACCCATGAACTATGCGGCTCAGGCAGTGTAGCTCCCAAGCCTTCAGCAGACAATGTTGCAGGCCCAAGCGGCAGTTCTGCAAATCGTTTCTGATCCATACTGTTCAAGCTGGACATGGTTAATACTGTTGGGTCTCCCCAGACATCTGGATTGGCTTTATGAGCCTGAGCTTCCGGTGACATCAGGAAATTGATCACTACCTGAGCCCCTTCACTGGCACTGCTGTTAAAGGGAATGGCCAGAAAATGGGTATTCCCCAGAGTTCCGGTTTTGTGAACATACGTTCTTACGGTTTCCGGCAGTTCACCACTGGCAATAGCAGAGCTTGCATAAGAAGGATTAAACGTCATTGACAGCAGAATTTCGCCGTCGTCCAGCAACGGTGTTAACGCCAGGTTGTTTGCCGGGAAGGTTTCACCTTTACGCCACAGCAAAGGATGAATCTCATCCAGATAACGCCACAGTGGCTCAGTAACTTTATCGAAATCAGCATTTTCCACTGGCTTCTGCAGAACATCCGGTTGTATGGATAACTCACTCAGTATCTGCTTGAGAAAAGTGGTACCAATAAAATCCGGTAGCAGAGGGTACGTCACACGACCTTGATGCTTCCGAGCAAAAGCCAGAAGCTCTTCGGCATTCGCTGGCGGCGTATCTAAACGATCAGTGTCATACATAAAGACCAGCTGCGCCATTCCCCATGGGGCTTCCAGTCCATCCGCCGGTTCTCCAAAATCCACCACTGTGGTTGGTTTCTTAACAGGATCAATACCGTTAAACGACGGTAAATCAGTGACAAAAGGACCGTAAAGCAAACCATTGCGCTTCATCGAACGGAAGTTTTCTCCATTGATCCAAACCAGATCAACAGTCCCTTTATTCGTACGGCCTGCAGATTTTTCCGCCAGAACGCGACTAACGACATTGGCAGTATCCGTCACTTTGACGTGTTTCAGCATCACGCCATATCGCTTTTCTACTTCTTTGGCCGCCCAATCGATATAGTCATTGATCTGCTCGCTACCACCCCAGGCATTGAAATAAACCGTCTGCCCCCGGGCTTTATCAGTCACCTGTTGCCACTGTGTACTGTCAGCCAAAGAAAGGGTAGATGTCAGGGCAACCGTGGCAGCCAGCACCACCTTATTAATCCATCGTTGTATTCTTATCATTTTTCTTCTCGTCTCATGTTAACGATTGGAGATCCTTTTCACTGAAACCCAGCAGGTACAAAATACTATCCAGTCCCAGAGTAGAAATCGATTGTCGTGCACTCTGTTTCACCAGCGGTTTGGCTCTGAATGCCACACCAAGACCGGCAACACTCAACATTGGCAGATCGTTAGCCCCATCACCCACGGCAATGGTCTGATTTAAAGAAATGCCTTGTTCAGAGGCAATTTGCTTTAACAGCTCCGCTTTTCTATCACCATTAACTATCTGTCCCATCACCTGGCCGGTCACTTTACCATCGCGGATTTCCAGTTCATTAGCATGAACAAAATCGATGCCCAGCTTGTTCTGAAGATAACGGGCAAAATAAGTAAAGCCACCAGAAAGAATGGCGGTGCGATAGCCCAGTAAACGCAGAGTTGAGATCAGTTCTGCGGCACCTTCTGTCAGTTTTAACTCGTTGGCAATGCCTTCGAGTACGGACTCATCCAGCCCTTTCAGCATGGCAAGGCGTTCACGGAAGCTCTCATTAAAATCCAGTTCACCCTGCATGGCGCGCTCGGTAATCTCCGCGACTTTATCGCCGACGCCCGCCGCTTCTGCTAACAGGTCGATCACTTCAGCTTCTATTAGGGTTGAATCCATATCAAACACAACCAGTCGTCTATTTCGACGAAAGATGCTGTCTTCCTGAAACGCAACATCGGCATCCAAATCCGCCGTCAGGTTCAAAAAATCTGATCGCAGTTTATCCAGATCCGGTGAAGTGCCTCGAACAGAAAACTCCAGACAAGATGTGCGGCCAGTCTCGTTTTCACCTTCCAACAATGAGCGACGACCAGACAGGCGGGAGATATGATCAATATTGAGGCCATGAGCAGACGTAATACCGGATACCCGGGCAATCTGTTCTGCCGTCACATTTCGGGATAGCAACGTCAGGATATATCGGTTCTTGCCCTGTTCGGACACCCAGTGTTCGTAGTCGTTCTGGGAGACGGGCTGATAACTGAACTGCAAATCGCGCTCATGAAAATGAAACAGCAAATCTTTTAGAACCGCCGCTGAGTTCTGCCCTGAGTCTGGCAGGCGAACCAAGGTTCCCCAAGTCAGGGTGTCGTGGATAACCGACTGGCCTATATCCAAAATCTCAAGACCATAATCCGCCATGATGGATGTTATGGATGAGGTAAGCCCCGGCTTATCCCGGCCAGTTACATTAATTAAGATTATTTCACTCACTGGACAGTCCAACTCTCAGGTCGATTCAGGCGCACAGTCTAACATACCGATGTGGATCAAACTGAAGTTTTGATAGGATAGAAGTTTAACCCTTGATCATTCGCTCAGGAGCTTTCTGTTGAAAAAGCGCACTCTCACGCCCGGACTGATTTCGCACTTTGCGTCCCGGTTTTCCATCCGTACTCAGCTGATGGTAATTTTTGGCGTGATGCTGACCCTTCTGGCGCTTGGCATGTCATTGGTCATCAACAACGAGGTTGATTCGGCCAGCCGTCATCAAGCCGATAGCATCGGCCAATTACTCAGCGCTCAAACTGCCAGCGCTGCAACCGACATGCTGGTCACCGGTGACCGGCTGAGCCTGAATGTTTTACTCCGGCAGCTGGTGCAGAACCCTTATGTAACGGATGCCAGCATCTACAGTATTGATAATCAGCGAATTGCCAGTGCCAGCACCAACAGCGGGGAGACAGATAGTGACAATCCGTCGTATTCGTCACCCATTCATTATCAGGATGTGATTGCCGGTTATGCTCGTCTGTCTCTGAACAACGAACTATTAAGCCAGAAACCGAAAGATGCACTGTTAATTATTGCCGCCATTAGTTTACTGGTCTTGATGGTTGGCCTGATTGTACTTCACCTTTACGGTTCCGGTATGGCAACAGAGCTTGGCATTATCGAGCGGCAGCTGAGATCCATGATGCCAGGTGATGCCACCACGCCGGAAGTAAAGGGTGAGATTGCCCGATTATCTGCCTTTGTAGAACAAAAACTGTTAGAGAAGAGAACCGTTGAGCCAGAGGAAACTGAAGACGCCCCGGAAACCTCTGTAATCGTTGCCATCAAAGTAAAAAACCTTGGTCGCTTACAACAACTGCTGGCCCCCAGAGAACTTCAGGGTATTCTGCGGAGCTATAGTGAAATTATCCGCGAGTCGGCAAAACTGTACGGCGGTGAAGTTACCTACACACCGGAAGGCAACGCCTACCTAAGGTTTTCCAGTAATCAAAGCCCAAAATTCACCTCCGACGCTTTGTTTTGCAGTTTGATGATTGAAGCCCTGGTAGAAATCGCGGGCAAAGTGAATATCGCCAGCACACAACTGGGTATCGGTATCAGCATCAGTGAGCAGCAATCGGAGTTTCCGGAAGAGATGCATCCGGCGCTTGAAGAGAGTGCGGCAAGTGAAGCATTAACTCTGGCGAACCAACCAGAGATGAATGGTATTTATATGGTGCGCTCAGTAGTCAGTTGGTTACCCTCAGAACTGCCAGATTTTGAAGCACAGGATAACGAAGTTGTTCGTATTAAAGGAATTAAGAGTGATGATATTGATGAACTTCGGAATCGTATTCATGAAGCGTCGAGATTACTGCAGCTTTCATGATTATTCAGTTCTTGGTTAGACATTCTCGACTTTAGAGTTCTCAAAGCACAATAGTTCAACAGCAATCGAATAATCAGCTAAAAAGCAACCATCCCCAACCACCAAGTTTGAGATGGCTGCCATGCTCACTTCAGATCATCGAACAATCCTCCGGGAGCTCGCTTTTTATACAACCTTTCTAGGAGCCTGTCGGACTTAGAACAACTTTTGAGTATAATACCCGCAAGATCGTAAAAGACAGCCAGCCAATGAACAAATGGACTTTCAGAC
>NZ_LUTV01000002.1:215651-236138 GCF_001646945.1 Endozoicomonas ascidiicola | reverse complement strand
CAGCTTCTTTTGAAACTATTTTGATCAGTTTCTCAGCAATCGTCTTTCGGTTAGATGGTTTCACAGTAAAATGACAATGATGATGTAATGTCGTATATGTTACTTAATAGTCTGCGATTTCTGAACTAGTAGATCAGTCTCTAGCCCTTGATATTATTGACTTTAATCAACTCGGCGGGAATTGCTGGCAAAATACACGCCCCGTAGCTTCGACGATGCTAAAATACACTCATCAACAGAGATGCTTACTCTTAATCCACAAGGCTTAGATGGCCAGCCAGAAGAGAATGAACCGCCAATTTAAAGCCTCATTTCGATTCCTTGTCCTGCCATGTATTGCTTGGCCTCCGGAATAGAATACTGCCCAAAATGAAAAATACTGGCCGCAAGAACCGCGTCGGCCTTTCCTTCTTTAACGCCGGCAACCAGGTGATCCAGGTTTCCGGCACCCCCTGAAGCAATTACCGGAATTCCCGTCGCTTCCGAAATAGCCAGGGTCACTCCAAGATCATAGCCGTTTTTAACACCATCCTGATCCATGCTGGTCAGTAACAGTTCACCAGCACCAAAGGCTTCCATTTTCATGGCCCATTCAACTGCATCTAGCCCGGTTGGTTTTCTGCCACCGTGGGTAAAGATTTCCCAGCGATCTTTTTCTCCAGGCTGGCTGACTTTCTTGGCGTCAATGGCGACAACGATGCATTGAGAACCAAAACGATCCGCAGCTTCTTTAACAAAGTCCGGATTAAACACTGCGGCAGTGTTAATGCCGACTTTATCGGCTCCGGCATTCAGCATGGTGCGAATATCTTCGACTTTGCGAATACCCCCGCCTACTGTGAGAGGGATAAATACTTCGCTGGCCATTCGTTCTACCGTATGAACCGTGGTATCTCTTCCTTCGTGGCTGGCAGTAATATCCAGAAAGGTGATTTCGTCCGCCCCTTCATCATTATAACGACGGGCGACTTCTACCGGGTCACCGGCATCACGAATATCCAGAAACTGAACGCCTTTGACGACTCGCCCATTTTCGACATCGAGACAGGGAATTATTCTTTTAGCCAGTCCCATTACAGCACCTTCTTTTAATTAACCAACCGCAGCGTCATCGGGTAGCGATAAAACTCGCCATTGCCCGCCTTCATGGCAGCTCGCACCATAAATATCAACACCACAATGGCGATAATCGGAACTAATGGCAGCAGTAAGAACCCCACCAACATCAGTTTGAGCGCAACCCAAACGGCAATCAGTAAAGCAAGAGTAATCTGAAAATTCAGAGATTCCCGGGCATGGTGCTCAATGTATGGGGATGAATCCCTTTTCCAAAGCCAGATAAGCAGGGGAATAACAATGCTGAGCCCAGGCACCATAAAGCCAAACAATGGCAGCAGGTGCGATAGCACCGCCATGTTTTTATCATCCCGATTGATGCTCGGACTATTGACTGGTGGAAATTCTGAATCTTTCATCATGTGGTCTCTATACCCAAAGGATTTCAAGTTGCTACGCGGCGGCAACCGAGTGAATCCCCATGAGCCTACGAATAGTAGGTGATTGGGGTGAGCGAGCGAAGCCAACAAAGTAGCAACTTGAAAGGCGACGGGTATAAATCGTTACTGAAGACAATAACGCTGAGCTTCTCCAAGATCCAGAGAACCTTCATAGATTGCACGGCCAGTAATGGCGCCTTCAATGCCTTCATGGGATACAGCTTTCAGAGCACGAATATCATCCATATTAGTGATACCACCAGAAGCGATAACGGGTATGGACATACTGTTCGCCAATTGTCGTGTAGCTTCCACATTCACACCCTGCATCATGCCATCACGGGCAATATCGGTGTAAACAATGGCGGATACACCATCCTGTTCAAACTGTTTCGCCAAAGAAACAGCCTCAACATCGGTGACTTTTGCCCAACCATCGGTAGCGACCAAACCATTCTTTGCATCGATGCCCACAATCACGTGACCAGCAAACTGTCGGCAGGCCTCCTTGACAAAATCCGGATCTGTCACTGCTTTAGTTCCAATAATTACCCAGGAAACACCAGACTCCAGATAAGCTTCTATTGTCGTCAGATCGCGAATACCGCCGCCAATCTGCACAGGCAAATCAGGGTATTTTTTGGTAATGCCGCGGACTGCTTCTGCATTGACTGGCTTGCCGGCAAACGCGCCGTTCAAATCAACCAGGTGCAATCGGCGACATCCAGCGTCTACCCAACGACTTGCCATGGCCACAGGGTCATCACCAAATACCGTAGCATCGTCCATCTCACCCTGACGCAGACGGACACAGGCACCATCTTTCAAATCAATAGCTGGAATGATTAACATCTTATTATGGTTTCCACTTCAAATAATTTTCGAGAAGCTTGAGTCCGCTGTCGGCACTTTTCTCTGGATGAAACTGGACGGCAAATACATTCTCATGGCTTAGAGCCACATCAAATTCAAGGCCATACTCTGTTTTCCCAACCACCATCGAGGCATCAGCAACATGAGCGTGATAGCTGTGGACAAAGTAAAAACGGCTATTGTCTTCAATCCCTTGCCAGAGTGGGTGGGAAGGATTTGTCTGTTGAATCCGGCTCCAACCCATATGGGGGACTTTCAGGCGATTGCCATCGTCATCCTGAAGCGGGTTAGAAAAACGCTTCACATCGCCGGGCAGTATTCCAAGACACTCAACACCACCATTCTCTTCACTGTGATCCAGCAACACCTGCATGCCTACGCAGATACCCAGCAATGGTCGGGTATTAATAATTTCCCGGACAATATCATCAACCCCGTGCCGGATAATTTCTGCCATGCAGTCACGGATTGCACCGACGCCGGGCAAGACAACACGATCCGCCGCAAGGATGTCTTCTGGTTTTGAGGTGATAATGATTCGGGTGTCAGCATCGGCAACATGTTCCAGCGCCTTACTGACGGAATGGAGATTACCCATTCCATAATCAATGACAGCCACCGTTTGCATGCTAGAGCGTTCCCTTGGTGGATGGCATTTGTCCGGCCATTCGTGGATCCGGAGTCAGTGCCATGCGCAGGGCTCGACCAAAAGCCTTGAAGACGGTTTCTATCTGATGATGGGCGTTGCGGCCTTTAAGGTTATCAATGTGCAGGGTGATACCGGCATGATTTACAAAGCCCTGAAAGAACTCATAAAACAGATCGACATCGAAACGACCGATCATGGCCCGGGTGAAGTCGATATTGTATTCCAATCCTGGTCGGCCAGAAAAATCGATCACCACTCGTGACAATGCTTCATCGAGGGGAATATAAGCGTGACCGTATCGGTAGATACCTTTTTTATCCCCCACCGCCTTAGCAAATGCCTGCCCAAGGGTAATACCGATATCTTCTACGGTATGGTGGTCATCAATCTCGTTATCACCCGCTGCCTTGATATCCAGATCAATCAAACCATGACGGGCAATCTGATCCATCATATGGTCCAGAAAGGGTACGCCTGTATCGAAGGTGGCTTTACCCGTGCCATCCAGATTGATGGCAACACGAATTTGTGTTTCCAGAGTGTTTCTTTCAACACTGGCCTTGCGCTGAGCCATGCAAATCTCCGGTTGGATTATTCATATATTCTGTTTCCGGGAGCCTGCATTATACCCAAAGGATTTCAAGTTGCTACGCGACGGGTATATATGGAGCGCCGGATTTAATAAGCTCTGACTTGACCAAATATATCACCCTCCAGACTCTCCAGCAGTTTGTTGACTGCTTTACGATCAACCTGTGCAGGCTTTGGCTTCAAAGGTTGGGGACGATCATTTACCCAGTGGGATGACCAGAACCAGGTAGTTGCAACACATTCCTCAGGATAACTCTTTAGCTGAAACTGCTCTGCAACCCTTATACAGCCTGTTAAAAACTCATCCACTGCGGATATACGAATCGGGTAGTCAGACGATGGTTTTTCATAGAACTTAGCGCGCGTCTGATAAATCCAGAACTGCCCTTGCTCTGGAATACGGCTGCTGGTCATGGCAGCTAATTGATCGGAGCGTATCTGAATCCGACAGGTTTGTATCTGCTGACGGTCTGTATATCGAATCTCTGAAGGCGTAATAGGAAACAGTATGCCGTTAAACACACTTCCCACTGATTGCATGACACCAAGGTCGGTTTTTTTAAGCGTATCACCAGCACCGCTTTTAGTGAGCCACCCTCTCTTATAGCCATCAACCTTTACGGGTATGGCATGCTGATAGTTTCTGTTTTCTGACTGACCATAAAGCAAATCGCCATACCCGATCATATATTGCGGACTATTTTGATCGGCTACCGGATAGCATTCACTTGCACGGGCAATAAAAGGATATAAGAAAAGTAAAACGCCAAATAAAACCACCGTTATTCTTTTTCGAGATATATAGAAGACAGTGCACTTTAAATTCAACATTTCAAACACCTTGAATATAGAAATCAGCAGAATAAGAAAAACAAAAAATCAAATTCCAAAAAAACTGTAAAGAAAATCATAATTCACCCGAGTAACTCTGAAGGATGAATATTAAGTTTAGCTATTAATCAGACGCTGATTAATATTGGCGACCTGAATGAACAAAAGCGATGACTATTAAGGGTTGATTTTAGTCATTTGTCAGGTATCGTGTAATTTACAGAGAAGGATTTGATTACCATGCCCGGTCGAGTGTTTAAGGAAAAACAACTCCGGCTTTGTGTCGTGGCCGCCTTGACTTCACTCTCTGCACCCGTTGCAGAAAGTCTGCTGTTGCCGCCAAAACCATTGGCCTCCAATATATCTTGGCGATGCGATTCTGGCTTAGCGCAACAAAGGCTGTGTAATAATTTGGTGGATCCGAATTATCGTTATGCCCGCAACACTACCAACACTAACAAGTCAAAATCAATTCAGGCACCGCCGAACTCTTCACCAACTTCACAGCAGCCAGCATTAAACCAACCTGTTTATTCAAAAAACAATTTACAATCTGATTTTTCAGAACCAAATATCAATAATGCCCCTGAAAACCGTTTATTAAATCTCTCGGGCAATCAATACGTGCTCCAATGGATGGCAGCAAAAGAGCGCGGACAATTAGAAGCATTAAAACAGAGGTACCCTGTCCTTAAAGACGCACTGATTGCAAAATATGAACGTTCCGGAAATACCTGGTTCGTGCTTCTCGATGGTCCATTTAAAAGTCGCACTGATGCCATGGTGGAATTGGAGTCACCACCAAGGTCGGCAATGGCAAGAGAGCTTTATCCCTGGACTCGGTCTCTGGCCAGCATTCAAAAGCTGAACCCTGTTGTTTCAAATCCCAGCTACCGAGTTGCAAAGAACAACTGGCAAGACCCGACTCAAGAGCGAGTTTCTTACTCTACGCCATTGTTGGTAACCACGGAACAAACAGCACCCTATATTAATCAGCAATACATTGACCCACCGACTTATAATGATAACTACTCATCGCAACAAGTTGAGGTCGTTGCGAATCGCCAGAGCAATTCTAATTATGAGCGTGGCTATGAGAACGGCTATGAAAATGATTATGAGAACGGCCGCGAGATGGTTCTACCCTACGGGGCTGAATTCGACGAAGTAACTTACTCGGGCAATAATAGGAACACTCAACAACAGAGCTACCAGAACGCAGACAACTCACTGTCTAAATCACAGTCTAATCACACCAGCGTTTCGGCCTATAGAAACCCAAAAGTCGAGCAGCAATCGTCGCACGAAGTGGATTATAACCTGCAAGACACCCAACCCGTTTCTTACAACAAACCGGCTCAACAACCAAAGCTTCGCAGAGAGCTTCGCAGAGAACCGTCTTACCATCCGCAGCTGCAGTATGCGATGAATGTTCTAACAGCAAACCCCAGAAGTTATACCATAGAGTGGATGAGCTCCAGCCGAAAAGCCTCTCTGGAACGAGCACAGCTGCGTTACAGCGAACTACAGAACACTCAGATAGTTCGTTACAATAGAAACAACCGAAAACGTTATATGCTGGTGAGCATGTTGTTTGTTAATCGTGCAGCAGCTTTGGATGCCTTACTGACCCCATCTCTTGCACGCATCTCTACCCGTTTCTCGCCAAAAGTGAGGCGCGTGGCTGATCTGCAGACAATGGTCGGCAACACGGTTCAGGATAACCATGCATGGGTTGGCCCGGCACTGGAGCCATCTATCCAGAAACGACACTGGATCGGCACTGATGATCCGGGTAATCGTGAGTACATTGTCCATAGCCGCTCAGAACGCTCACGGGCAAAACCAGTCGCCAGCAACTATTCGACATTGCCACAAACAGTGACACAAAGAGTGCCTGAACCAAAGTCTATGCCGATTATAAATAATGACCAGCAACAACTCAGCTCATTACTGAACACGCCGGGTGATGCATACACTATTCAGTGGTTCTCATCATCCAATGAGCAATCAATAGAACAGCTTAAGCAGCGCTTCCCACAGCTGCAGGATGCTATGACCGTGCGGGTGCAAAAAGGCAGCAGACAGTGGTTTGTTCTTGTGCAAGGACAATACAGAAATAGCCAGGAAGCCATTCGTGCATTAAAAACACCGTCAATGCAAACCATTGCCACCGTTTTACACCCATGGACCCGCCCTGTGGATTCCCTGAAAAAACTGAGCGTAGCCACGCTGTAACGCTCTGGCTTAACCACTTCCTTTTCGAGACTGCTTTTCGTATCCGCCTGCCATATAAATTTACCTACACGACAATAGTGTTAAGATAGATTTAAATATCTAAAACCCATTCCCAGACATTCCCTGAGGCTATCCATGAACCGCGCTATTAAGTTCATTGCCGTTTTGCTGGCGGCATTGGTTCTGCTGGTTGTCATTGCTGCAGCACTCCTTCCACGATTTATTGACCCGAACCAGTTTCGTGGCGACATCACCCAAACGATTTATGATCAATCCGGCCTCAAGGTAAACATCAATGGCGATATTGGCTGGTCGATTTTCCCCTGGGTTGGCCTTTCTCTTTCCGATGTTGCGGTTGAGGGCAAGCACAACTCAAAACTCGCAAAGCTGGGTTCTGCTGATGTCAGTGTTAAAGTCATTCCGTTATTGAGCAAACGGATTGAAATGCAAACCCTTGAGCTGAAAGGCCTTGAATTAACACTGGTAAAAAATAAATCCGGGATTGGCAACTGGGAAGTCTCAGCGCCGGTCACGACCAAACAACAACCTGCAACAACGTCTGAACCCGCTGACACAACAACTGACACAAAAAGCACGGAATCCAGCACCAGCGCATCCGCAATCAAGCTCAACATCGCTAGTGTAAACGTCAGTGACCTGTTAATCAGTTATGACGATCAACAAGCTGGCCAGAAATACATTATTGATAACGCCAGCCTGACTACCGGCGCTATTCGCAGCCAGCAACCTTTTGACTTCCACCTGAAAGCCCATGTAGAAATGCCCGATCTGGCACTGAATACATCCATCATGGGTAATATGACGTTTAATCTGGAAGCGGGCACCTACCGGCTTGAAAAGCTGAATATCAGCGCCAGCCCGGATACGGCCAAGGCAGAAACCGTCAGCATTGTCGGCAACCTTCTTTACCAGCAGGAACCGATGTTGGTTCAAGGCAACCTTGGGGTGAATGCATTTAATGCCGCCAATCTTGCAAAGCAAATCAAACTTCAGCTCCCCCCTATGGCTGACCCAAAGGCACTGACCAAAGTCGCTTTTGACAGTCATTTCAATACGAATGGTCAAAGCCTGAATGCAGAAAAGCTGACATTCCAACTGGACGACTTCTCCCTGAACGGGAACTTCAAGATGTCCAGCATTGAACGAGGTGATATGAAATTTGCTTTCAAAGGCAATCACCTGAATGTGGATAAATATCTTCCACCAGCCACCAGTTCAGAGCCAGTAGCTTCTGAAAACAGCCCTAATAATAACGACAGAGAAACAACAAATCAGACACAATCCTCACCACCCAAAGAACACCCGTTGATTCCTGAAGCCATGCTCCGCGGGTTGAATCTGGATGGCTCTTTGACGCTGGAATCCCTCACGGTCGCCAAACTTCTATTCGAGAAACCATCAGTGGGCATTAAAGCGGCTAATGGTAAGCAGGAAGTCAACATTGGCTCAGCCTTTTATCAGGGCACGATTGATCTGACGTCTACTCTTGATGTGCGTAAGGCTGGCAATCCAAAAATGGCAGCTAACGGCAACCTGAAAGGTATCAGTCTCCACGCTCTAGCCAAACCATTGCCTGATCTGAAACCCGTGGAAGGCGACGTCAATACCACCATGAAATTAAACACTCATGGTCAGTACGCCAGCACCCTCACCAAAAACCTCAATGGTGATATCGCCTTCCAGATCGATAAAGGCGCGTTCACAGAAGCCAATTTCGACAAAATGGTCTGCGAAACCGTGGCTTTTGTGCGCAAAAAAGAGCTGCAAACAAAGGACTGGGGAAGCATCACACACTTTACCGACCTGAGCGGCACCTTTGTTATCGCCAATGGCGTCGCCAAAAACAAGAACCTCATTGCCGCACTCGCTAACATGAACCTGAAAGGGGATGGATACGTAAATCTTGTGGACCGGAAAATGGACTATCATATTGGCCTGAATATCCGGGGCGAAGAATCGCCAGGCACTGATCCGGCCTGCCAGATCAACAAGGATTATGTAAACGTCACCTGGCCAGTACGTTGTCACGGCGCTTTGGATGCACCCAAATGCGGAGTGGATACCAAGCGTATTGGCGACGTTATTTCCAGCGTAGCGAGTAATAAGCTGCAACAGAAAATCGAAGAAAAGGTACAGGGGCCGGTTAAGGATCTGCTAAAAGGCCTTTTTAAATAGTAAACAACTTCTGACCGCTATTTATCTAAAGCGGTCAGAAGTTTCACATCAAATTCTAAATGACCATAAAAGACAAAGTAACAACTCAGTGTTTCAGCCAGAAAATTCTCCACTGGTTCGACCACCATGGCCGTAAAAACCTACCATGGCAGCAGAATAAAACCCCTTACCGGGTCTGGATCAGCGAGATTATGCTCCAACAGACTCAGGTCACGACAGTGATACCCTACTATCAAAAATTCGTGGCTCGTTTTCCAGACGTTTTCACCCTTGCGCCAGCCCATGAAGATGAAGTGCTTCACCACTGGAGTGGTTTAGGCTACTACAGCCGCGCCAGGAATCTTCATAAAGCCGCTAAAGCGGTGGTTGCGCAATTTGAAGGCGAGTTTCCCAAATCGGTTGAACAGCTAATGGAACTGTCCGGCATTGGTCGCTCAACTGCTGGCGCGATTGCTTCCATTAGCATGGGAATCCGGGCACCTATTATGGATGGCAATGTGAAACGAGTGCTTACCCGTTACTTTGCCATTCCCGGCTGGCCCGGTCAGACGACCATTAGCAACCAGCTTTGGGAGCTGGCGGATCAGCTAACACCTGACCATCGGACCGGTGATTACACTCAGGTTATGATGGATCTGGGTGCCACAGTCTGTAAACGAAGCAAACCTACCTGCGACATCTGCCCAGTATCTGGTGATTGCGTTGCTCACCGACTAGGGCATGAGAAACTCTACCCCGAATCCAAACCCAAAAAAGCCAAACCCGAAAAGTCCACCATCATGCTTATGGTGGTAAACCAGTTTGGTGAGATTCTTCTGGAAAAACGTCCACCATCGGGTATATGGGGCGGCCTTTGGGGATTTCCAGAAGTCTTAGGTCTTGATCAGGTTAAGGAGCAGGCAAAAGAAAAAACTGGCCTGCAACTGGGTGATTGTGATTTCTGGCAACCTTTCCGGCACACCTTTAGTCATTATCATCTGGATATTACGCCAGCTCTGTCATTTATTGAGTACCCTGATAGTGATACTAATCATTTCATCAAGGATGGCGACTCGCTCAAATGGTTCCCATTGGCAACACTTCCAGAACTAGGGCTTGCAGCGCCAGTCAGCAAACTGCTTGGCAAGTTGCAGAAAGCTTTATAAAGATCTGAGCGAAGCGGCTTCAAACAAGAATAAACAGAATAAAGGTTTGTCGTCGTTCAATTTTTAAGTGAGGTGCTACCTTTATATGCATGACAAATTTGCAGATAACGGAGAGCACAATGAAGTACACAATTTCTCTTCTCGTTGCAGGGTTACTCTCTATAAGCCTTTCTACTTGGGGAGCGGAAAAACAAACGGTCACGATGAACCTGAAAAGCCCTCAGGTAACCAATGGTCAATCGTTTCACAACCAGCAGATTTTCAACCATTGGGGATGTACCGGTAAAAATGTCTCACCTGAACTTCAATGGGATAAAGTACCTGATGGAACAAAAAGCTTTGCCGTGACGATGTATGATCCCAATGCCCCGACCGGCAGTGGTTGGTGGCACTGGGTTGTCATTAACATTGCAGGTGATGTTCACAGCCTTACTGAAAATGCAGGGAAAGAAGGCGGCAAACAATTACCCAAAGGGGCTCGCATGTTGCGTAATGACTTCGGTTTTGAAGGTTATGGTGGCGCCTGCCCTCCTCCTGACGCCACACCTCATCAATACCACATTACCGTCTATGCACTGGATATTGCTAATCTGGATGTTGATAGCAATGCCTCTCCGGCAATGGCTGGCTACTACATCCTCCAGCATATGTTAGCAAAGGCTGTACTGACGGCACCAACAAACAAACGTTAATCCATGAATACTTACGATGTTGTATATCTGTCTGGGGTAACAGTAAACGTTCATACGAGCAAACCTGCTCTACACTTCCAGAAAGGTTATATATTGGATATTTATCGTATTGGTGTGCTTTCTGAAAACGTATGGGCTGATCTTAGTCTTGTGTCTCCCAGTATCTTTGGTCAATGCCTTAGAGCCATCACCGGAATACTGGCAACTCACTGCTACTGACAACAAACCTATTTTTGCATCAAACCTATGGGTTCAATATTCCCATAACCATGCAAATCAGGCGTATCAACAACAGATACCTGGTTTCAAAATGCAAACTCACGGCTATTCCATAGGCTGGAACACAACACTGGGAGAAGAGCAGGAAATAACAACCGGCATTTTTTATACCGCAGCTCAAGGAGATATCCACAGCAAAGACGACAATAGCCAGCTAGACACAAAAGATCATATCGTTGGCATTAATACATCATGGTATGAGGATAATTTCTTTTTCCATGGCCAGCTGCAATATGCCAGAGGTGAAAACCATGGCAATCAAGATCAGCATAAGCTTCGGTATGACAACCAGCATCGAGGATTCAGCCTGACGGCTGGCTACACGTATGCTCTTGGACAACACTGGCAATGGCAGCCTTGGGCATCTTTCAATCGCTATTCCATCGAAACGGATAATATTCACAGCCAAACCAGACTTCCGCTGAATACGCCTTTTTGGAACCAACCCATCAATAAAAAATACCGCATCAAAGAAGCGGGCGGAGGTTTAAGGCTCATAGGTAACCTAAATACAGACGCACTGCTGTTTAAACCCGAAATAGGCATTCAGGGTTTTCATAATTTCAAAGATGATCCCATTGATGTCGTTGCCAGTTTCGATAAGGCGGGCACTCTTTTCATGATCGATGCCACCAGCACAGATCACCGCCGTTATCAGTTTGATCTTGGCCTCGCGCTGGAAAAAGCAAATCAAACATTTCTCACTCTGAAATACGCCCACCAATGGTCAGATAACTTCAAAGTCGACGGGTTTATAGCCATAATGCGCTATGAATTTTAATAATACCTTTTCCCGCTTACCCGATGTTTTCTTCACCAAGCTGAACCCGGCACCGCTGGATAACCCAAAACTGGTGGTTATCAGCTCATCTGCAGCGGCTCTCATCGGATTTGAACCATCTCCTCAAAACTTGGATGCGCTCACAAAAATTTGTGGCGGCCATGAGCTTTTCTCCGGCTCAGCCCCTCTTGCCATGGTTTACTCAGGTCATCAGTTCGGTGGTTATAGCCCTCAACTGGGCGATGGTCGTGGATTATTGCTGGGAGAAGTGGTCAATGATCAAGGCGAAAAGTGGGATCTACACCTGAAAGGCTCAGGCCCGACGCCCTACTCTCGCTCTGGTGATGGTCGAGCGGTATTGCGTTCCTGCATCCGTGAATTTCTGGCATCAGAAGCATTGCACCATCTTGGTATTCCAACCACCCGGGCGCTCTGCGTGGTCTCCAGCGATACACCGGTTTATCGGGAAACCACCGAAGCAGGCTCAACCCTGCTGCGGCTGGCGAAAAGCCATATCCGCTTTGGTCACTTCGAATACTTCTACTACACCAGAAATCACGAAGCTCTGAAGACGCTGGCGGACTACACCATTGAAAATAACTTTTCCGATCTCGAAGATATGCAAGAACAAGCCGGCACCGATGAAGGTTACCGTTTGTTTTACGCAGAAGTCGTCCGTCGTACAGCAAAATTGATTGCCAAATGGAAGGCTGCCGGTTTTGCCCACGGTGTTATGAATACCGATAACATGAGCATCATTGGCGACACCTTTGACTACGGTCCCTATGGTTTTATAGATGACTTTAACTGGCATTACATCTGTAACCATTCCGACCATCAGGGACGCTATGCCTTCAGTCAGCAGCCGGAAATCGGTCACTGGAACCTTGGCAGGTTGGGGCAGGCATTGGTGCCATTATTTGATAATGCCGAGCTGATTCAAACGGCACTAGATGAATACCCAAAAATCTACACTGACACTTATATGGAGCTGATGCTCAACAAGCTTGGCATTTCGAATAAACAAGAAGGCGATGATCAACTGGTTACCGATTTACTCCAACTGCTTCACGACAGCCGTTGCGATTACACGATCTTCTTTCGTACGCTCTGTGACTTGCCCTCAGATAATGCCAAACACGCTCTGACCGAGCGGGTGAATCATGCATCATTCGAGCCTTGGCTAACTGCATACAACCTTCGTTTAGCAACGGACAACACTGACCATCAAGCACGCCAAACTCAGATGAAGCAGGTGAATCCAAAGTTTATTCTCCGGAACTATCTTGCCCAGCAAGCGATCGAAAAAGCGGAGAAAGGCGATTATCAGGAAATGGAAAGCCTGATGGCCGTACTCACTGCACCTTTTGAAGAGCATCCAAATTTGGAACATTACGCCAGCGAGCCGCCAGAATGGGGAAAAAAGCTGGAAGTCAGCTGCTCTTCTTAGAAATCCTGAGACATCGCTTTTACGATGAACACAGCGCAGTTAAGATAGCGACAATAGCTCACCAGTACAGCGAGATAACAACATGACCAGAATGGTTCACTGCGTAAGACTTAAGAAAGAGGCAGAAGGCCTGATGGTTCCACCTCTGCCGGGTCCAAAAGGCCAGTGGGTTTTTGAAAATGTCTCACAGGAAGCCTGGACCGAATGGCAGGTTCACCAAACCCGGCTGATCAACGAGAAACACCTTAACCTGATGCAGCCCGAGGCTCGTCAGTATCTCACCGAACAGATGGATAAGTACTTCAAAGGTGAAGCGGTGGATGCAGCTGATGGTTACGTCCCTGAAACAAAATAAGCCCTTCACATAATCCGACCTGATACAGCCAAATGAGAATTACATTTTCATTTGGCTCGCAATCTTGACACCGCTAAGATCAAAAGATAAGTTGCTGAGAAGTTACGAATCACCGGCTAATTCAAACAATAAAAAGAGAGCCTTTATGAGCCAACAGTATCTGGATCAGTGGCATAACGTTGTGTTCAAACGAGATATGAAACAACTGAGTGCCATATTGCATGACGATGTAGAGTTTCATTCGCCAACTCTCTGGAAGCCCAAGGTGGGGCGCCCGGTAACCCAATACATTTTACAAATGGTGATTGAGATCTTTGAAGATTTTCAATATCACCGGCAATGGGTTGAGAGTGATGGTCACGAAACAAACATGGCTCTGGAGTTTTCCGCTAAAGTGGATGGGAAAAGTATAAAAGGTATCGACCTTATTCGCTGGAATGAAAAGGGTCAGATCGTGCATTTTGAAGTCATGATTCGCCCGATGAATGGGTTACAGCTCATGTTTAATAAAATGACTGAACACCTTCAGGAAGCAGGCTTTATTCCAACGGCCTGATCAGTGTCTGAGCCTGCGACAAACTACACTGGACTCTTAACAAGGTGGTCGCAAAAGTCCAGAAACCTCGTTCCCATGCTCCAGAGGTTGTCGCAAAACCACGTAGGTCGGTAATTCTGCAAGAATTGCCGACATCTCGCCGCGCTGTAGAGGCTGATTGTCGGCAACCCTGCGTGTTACCGAGATCTGTTTTTAAACACCTTTTGCGACAGCCTCGCTCCAGCGTTGGAATCCATACCCCAAACATTAGGGTTTCCGGCTCCCACGCAATACCCAAAGAGCATAAAAGCATGGGAGTCAGGGTTGGAGGGTTTTGCGACAACCTCTTAACTTAATGTCAAACAAGAAAAAGTAAGGGATTCTGTTCCCCTAAATACAATAGAAGATAACTGTTCACTTATTACTCCCTACTCTCATGGTATTTATCACCAGAGGTCTTGCTATTGCACCGCCATAAACCCTATTCTTTCCAGCCCTTTGAGACCATTACCCTGAGCAACACATTGTGGATCGTAAGACTTACCGTCAGCGCCGTGATTTTCTGGTAGCGCTGGGACAGGCTCTGCATAAATTCGGGACACCGGCTTTCCGCCTTGAAAGCCATATGCTGAACGTCTGCCATACTCTTGGGCTGGAAGGTTACTTTATTGTTTCGCCGACCTTGCTCACCGTTGTGTTGTGGATTCCCGAGATTTCATCAAAACGACACAATTATCATATCCGCGTAAAGCCCGGCGATTTGGATCTTGGTTCTCTTGCCAAAACAGACCAGTTGGTTGATGACGTTGTCAGTGAAACTATTTCTGTGGCTGAAGCGTCTGTTCAGCTGAAAGAAATTCTATCAGCGCCTGCCCCTTACAGCTTGGCTACTACCTACTTTGCCTTTGGTTTAACCAGCGCAGCCTTTGCGATGCTGATTGGCTTCAACTGGGCAGAAGTCTGGATTTCTTTTCTGGCAGGTATAGTTGTGTTCAGTATGATTTGCCTGTTAGAACGATTTTCTTCCAGCAATGAAGCGCTAGACCCTCTGGTCGCTTTAGCCGCTGCACTGTTTTCAGGAATGGCCAGCTATTGGTTTCCGCAGATAAACGTCCATCTTGTGGTTCTATCGGGCATCATTGTTTTTATCCCGGGGCTTTCTATCACCCTTGCATTAAAGGATCTTGCTGCACGGCATTTGATTTCCGGCACCAGTCGTTTAATGGACAGCCTGCTCTGCCTTTGCAAACTCTATTTTGGTTCTGCTCTTGGTAATGCATTGGTTAAGTTATTCTGGGAGCAACCTGCCACAGTGCCAATATCTGATATTCCAGCATGGATGGACTGGATCGCGATTCCATTACTGTCACTATCGCTGGTCATTGTTTTCAAAAACCGATTGCGAGATATCCCCTGGAGTTTGCTTTGCTGCTTTATTGCATTCGGAGGGGCACGTTTTGGTGCAGAGTACCTTGGAGAAGGCATGGGGCCATTTGTTGGTGCTTTGCTTGTGGGGATCTACAGTAATATCTGGTCACGCATTACCAACAAATCGTCGCTGATTATTTTGTTGCACGGTGTCGTATTGCTGGTTCCGGGAAGTAAGGCGTATATCGGGCTGGACAGCGCCATTAATGGTGTCGCTTTTATCGACCTACCACAGATTGGTGTACACACATTCATGATGTTTATGTCGATTCTGGCAGGATTGATCTTTGCTCGCTTACTGTTTCCAGCGAGAAAACTGCTTTAAGAGCAAGGAGGCAAACCTCCCAACTCATTTAGTTTACATATCCAAATGAATGCCGGCAGTGAAGCCTTTGATCTTATCGGATTGGGCATGGCTGCCGTCAGTTTCAACGGTGTACTGACGATAACCCGCCTGCAGATACACAGCAGGGAACAATTCTATACGAGCACCCGCACCGAAATCCTTGGCAGTATCATCGGAGCCTTTGCTATAACTTGCCCTGGCATAAAAAGACAGATCATTGTTCGGCAACAACTCAAGATCTGCAATCACCATGGGTAATGTTGCATCATAGTGATCACTGCCATCAATACGATGAAGCCCTGCTCCCAGGTCTACGGATACAAGGCTATTGTCCAGTATTTCGTAATAGCCATAGGCGTCTGCAGTATTGAATCCATCCTTATCCCCTTCGAAGCCAGTAGCTCTCAATGCAACGTTCGGGAGTAAAGGTACAGGGTGTTCAATCTGAGCGTAGATTGATCCAGCGGTGCCATGGTCTTTGGGTAAGTGCTTGAGAGTAACAGTAGGGAAAGGCTAATTGCTTTCTTCATTATCGCAGTCTTATTTGAGTAAACGTGGCATCTTACCTGATAATCAGCAGGCATTTTATCACGCCCTTAAAATTTGTGACGGTGCCGGGGTTATCTGTCATAACAGAGTCCCCCGGACGTAATCTATGATGTTAGTGCAGCTCTTTAATGCAGCTCTGTCACAATGTTCTTACTGAACGATTTCTCGCAGTAATGGCACTTCATCATCACATCTTTCTTTCCCTGCTTCAGAGAAAACTGACTCCGAACCGGCTCGTTGTGGCTAATGCAGTTTGAATTCGGGCAGGCCAGCACGCCGGTCATGGTTTCCGGCATGGACATTTTAAACTTACCCACCACCTTATAATCTTCAATAACATTGATAGTGGCGGACGAAGCAAACAACATCAGCTCATTGGCTTCCTGCTCGGTAAACTGACGACCCTCTACCTTGATGATGTCTTTTGCACCAAGTTCGTCGCTGGGCAAATTAAAACCTACCGTAATGCGTGCGTCGCTGTTTAATACCTGCAAACGGTCAAGTACTTTCACACCGTGGCCGGCAGGAATATGGTCAATCACAGTACCTGTGCCAATGGCTTCTACCTGAAGTTTCTTGTTCATAATATATCCCCCTCAGATAGTCGTTTAACAAACAGTTTCGTTAAGAATCAAAGCCAGCAACGCCTGACGTGCATAAACACCATTACGCGCTTGCTCAAAGTAATAAGCGTGCGGTGTTGAATCCACCTCAACCGCAATTTCATCGACCCTTGGCAGTGGATGCAACACTTTCAAATGTTCTGGTGCTTCTTTCAACGCCGCTTTTGTCAGCACATAATTGGAGGCAATGTGCTTGAATTCGGTTTCATCAAAGCGTTCTTTCTGAACCCGGGTCATGTAGATGATGTCTGTCTTATGAGCCACTTCTTCGATGCTTTCTGCGCGGCTGTATTTGATACCCTTCTCATCCAGCTCCTGCAAAATGTAGTCCGGCATCGCCAGAGCATCTGGAGCAATAAAGGTAAATTCCGCGTTAAAGTGTGTCAGAGCCTGAGCCAGGGAATGAACTGTGCGTCCGTATTTTAAGTCACCAACAAAAGCAACTTTCAGATTATCCAGCGTGCCCTGACATTCTTTGATGCTGAAAAGATCCAGCAATGTCTGGGTAGGATGCTGGTTAGAACCATCACCACCGTTGATCACCGGTACGCTTGAAAACTCTGCAGCCAGCCGAGCCGCACCTTCCTGTGGATGACGCATCACCACGGCATCGGTGTAAGAACTAATCACCTTGATAGAATCGGCCAGCGTTTCCCCTTTCTTGGCCGACGTATTTCCGCCGTCGGCAAAACCGATCAGGCTACCGCCCAATCGCTGAACCGCCGTTTCAAAGGATAAACGGGTACGTGTGGATGCTTCAAAAAAGCAGCTGGCAACGACCCGGCCTTTTAACAGATCCGACCGTGGATTCTTTTTCAGCTCTGCCGCAACGTCCAGTACCTGCTCCATGTCTTCCCGGTTCAGGTCGGCTATGGAGATTATACTTCTGTTTAGAAACCGATTTTCCATTGGTCTTTCACCTACTGCTTTCATTTTTATGGCCCAAAAAAAAGCCCCTGATCAAGGGGCTTTTTTACCAACAGAGGAGAAACGGCAAAGAAGGTCAATAGAATTGACTGATTCATAACCAGTTCTTTCCATTCGATCCTTAATTTGCATAAAATTTCGCCTTTCTCCACTGTTTCTTCTTCAAAATTGCTGAACTATGCAGCAACGTCGAGAATCAAATTTGTGCGTCATTCTACGCACACAGTTTGTAAGGTCAAGGGAGAGAAGCGCTGCCAATTTCTGTTTTCTCTAATGATTGTGACTCAAGTCAACCCACCTTCCCACATAACAACCAACAATGTTCATAAGCACTTTAATGTAATAAAAAAGGGATCTTCAATGGCTGTAGAACATCACCTTAATAGCACATCTGCTGCTCCGCTCTGGGCTCACTTCCAGAACATTTCCAGCATTCCACACCCATCCGGGTATGAAGAAGCACTGATTAGACATATTTCGGATTTTGCTGAACGCCTTCAACTGAACCATGTGCGTGATACTGCAGGAAATCTGATTGTTTATAAGCCAGCGTCAGAAGGGTTTGAGGGCAAGCCCGCTATCATTTTGCAAAGTCATCTGGACATGGTTCCCGAAAAATCAGAAGACAGTGGCCACGATTTCCTGAAAGATCCTATTGCCTTACGGCTCGATGCCGAATGGCTCACTGCAACGAACACTACTCTAGGTGCTGACAACGGTGTGGGTGTTGCAGCCATCATGGCCATTCTTGAAGACAACACGCTCTGCCACGCTCCAATTGAAGCGCTGTTTACCGTTACCGAAGAAACCACCATGGCTGGCGCCCAGGGTATTGATGCCAGCCTGTTGAGCGGTAAAACTCTGCTTAATCTGGATACAGAAGAAGACGGCTCACTTTATATAGGCTGCGCCGGTGGTGTAAACGTCGAAGTTCGTCAGCGGTGCTCAATGGTCTCTGCACCAAAAGAACATCATTGGTTTGATCTGAAAATGTCTGGTTTAAAAGGGGGGCATTCTGGCTGTGATATCCACCATCAACGAGCGAATGCCATTCAAACCATGGCGAGACTATTAAAAGCACTCAAACCCTGTGGTTTGAGCCTTGCCAGCTTCCATGGTGGCGTGCTGGATAATGCGATTCCAAGAGACTCAAAAGCATTAGTGGGCGTTCGATTGGATCAGGTCGAAAATGCCTATGCCATTATTGACCAACTGAGCCAAACCATACGACAAGAGCTCGCTCACATTGATCCTGACTTTCATCTTGCCTGCTCTACTGCAGAAGCACCGGCCACCGTTTTCAGAGATTCAGACTTGGCAATGTGGCTCAATGCCTTACATAGTTGCCATCATGGTATCAAACGATACAGCGATCAATTTAACGGCGTCGTTGAAACCTCAAACAATCTTGGTGTCCTGACAATGGACAATGGCCGTATATCCATTGACTGTTTCACCCGAAGCCTTGTGGACAGCGCTACACAGGAGCTGGCAGACAACATCACCGGTCTTTTTCAGCTCACCGGAGCCGAGGTGAAACAAACAGGCCTGTTCCCGGGCTGGCAACCTCATGCTGATTCCAATGTGCTTTCTCTAGCGACAGCACAATACCGGAAGCTGTTCCATAAAGAACCTGAGATCAAAATCATTCACGCAGCCCTCGAATGCGGCATTCTCAGTGCTGCTATGCCCGGTACGGACATGATCTCCTTTGGCCCTCAGATTGAGAATGCCCACACACCATGGGAACGGGTTCATATTGCCAGTGTTGATCGGTTCTGGTCTCTACTGAAAGCCACCATTGAGAGCATTCCATGATCGACCTTCATGGGTTTATTTCAGAATACGGCGCTGACTGGATAAAGGTGTTTCACCCGCCAGTCACCAGCTGTGATGAGTTCAATAACTTGTTCCCGGAATTGCCTGGTTCCAGAGCTAAAAATCTCTTTCTCTGTGACCGAAAGGCCAGACAGTTTTATCTGTTGGTGATGGAAGACCACAAATATCTGGATTGGAAGCACATCAGTAAACTGGCTGGGAGACGGCTTCAGATGGCATCTGCCGATAATTTGAAAGAACAGCTGAATCTGGATCGGGGAGCGCTGTCCATTTTCGCCCTGGTGAACGATCCGGAACGAAAGGTAAAGCTGATGATGGATAAAGATGTTTGGACTGCAGATTCCATTCAATGCCACCCTTGCAACAACAGAACCACCATCATTGCACCTATGGAGACTATCCGGTACTTCTTATCTTTAACAGGCCATGAGCCAACGATTGTTACAGTCTCTGCTTAAAACGGGGGATGTTGAGTTTTGAAAATATGTCTTTTTTGCATAGGTAAGGGAACTTTTTCTAGAACTAGTGTAGTGCGCCGTTCTTTTTGCTGCTTAAGCGGCAATTAGCTCGAACTACCTTCTCCAGTATGTCATTAGCCTTGGCTGTCCATATAAACGGCTTGGGCTTCTCGTTATGTTTTTCGATATATTCCTCTATTGCCTCC
>NZ_LUTV01000002.1:194880-214986 GCF_001646945.1 Endozoicomonas ascidiicola | reverse complement strand
ACCACGAGGAAGGTCTTTCTCTATTCCCCGAAAACCTTCAGCTACATAACGAACTCGCCAACGGCTTACTTGTCCCCGTTCGATATTTAATGCTTCCGCAATTTCAAGATTGGTTTTTCCAWCTGCAGCCAAAAGAATAATTTTAGAACGACGGGCAATGCGTACAGAGCTTTTATTTGACGACGATAGACGTTTTAGTAGTTTTTGTTCCTGTTCACTCAGGCTTATCTTGGCTGCGACTCTCATAGATAGTATCCGTCCTTAGATGCTCTTACCTATAATGGCACAGCGAGATTATTTATGTTGTATTAAATGCAGCTCACTACACTAGAGCTCCAAAATATTTATCTTTATAAAGAATTATTTAAAATGCGCGAATTAACAGAACCAACAAGCCTGCCAGGCAGACAGGCATTTAAGTCTAAACTCAGCCCAGAAAATCAGAGTGATTCAAACTCGTCACCTAGCGCTTCATTTGCCTCACACCAAGTCAGGAGCGAAGGCAGCCCTCCAGAAAGGCAGATTAAAACAGGAAATATACCATCAGCAGAAGGAGTAACGAGGCTTCCTGCCCATTTTAAGCCCTTTGAAGGGCATGCCACCCCTAATAATAAATTAAAACTTATCAATTATTCCATAAAAAATAGGGAACAGCAGGAAAGCAACCCCCCCGAGCTTACATTCAGCGATCTTAACGATGATATAATTAATGAAATTGCAAGTTATCTGCCCAAGAGTGACTTTGATAATTTACGAGCTACCAACAGTAAATACGGTTTTTCCAAGGTGGCCGGATTACGAACAACCTATCTTGAAAGCTGTTTAAAAGCGTTGGCTGAACAATACTATGGTGATATTCAGGGTGAACTACGAGAAATATTTGCGAAAAAGGTAAAAGCCCATTTTGATTCAAATATGGATGAAGCTTTTGAATTGCTAAAACAACTGGTTCCTGAACAAGATTTCCCTACGATTCAGAGGTTATCACGAAAGAATGTACTTTATCTGTCATCCTTGTTTAGGATGTTTAGCAATAATGGCGATTTGGCCATAAACGTTGAAGATTCTACAGAGGGATACTGTGTTTTTAGTTCTACGCTGAGCTCGGATGATTTAATGCTGTATCAGTTTTTCCAAAAAGAGTCTGACAGCTACTGTCTTAAACTGGCCGATTTTAGCGGCGAGGATATCAAGATCCATGAACAAACTTATTCCCTGAAACTCGATTATTATCCACCATTTCTATCATTGCCCGATGGCAAAGTTGCTACCGTAGCCTCCCGTAATATACATATATTTGATCTGACAAAAGATAAATGGACGGACAAGACTAAAGTCTTAATAGGGCATTTTTCGCGACCGATAAGCGACCTATATGTAGTTTCAGGTTCAATAATTGCTGCCTGCTCAGGTTCATCTTGTAAGTTTTTTGACACTAATCGTCCAGATGGCCATGAATATATCAGGACGTTATTACATGGTGAAGATGAACAATTTGCTCAGTTCCATATTTTACCCAGTGGCAAATGGGTAACTTATGGACACAATGGTTTCCTAAAGATTTGGGACTCGAATAATCCCGTAGAAAGTGAATGTATAAATATTAAGGCCAGTGAATCCGTTCTGAGACAAGTTGTAAACGTAGGTCGCAATAAACAGGCTACACGTTGTGGTAGAGGAGGACTAAAGATTTGGGATTTGGATAATTCAAAGGACACGACGCCTTTAAGAATACTGCTCCCTAGCAATCTGACTACAAAGGTTAATCATCTTTTAGTGCTGCCTGATGGCCACTTGATGGCTAACATAATAACAGTAACAGAAGACAAAGATTACCTGAGTATATACGACCTATCCCAGCCAGAAGGAAAAGAGCTGATAAAAAAAATAGACTTAAGTAAAGGTGATACCATAGAAACTCTTCAAATACTGCCTGATGGTCGGATTCTAGCCATGGGCCGGGCACGATTATCCCATGACGGTAGAATATTATTGATTATTGACCCAAAGAAATCAGCAGGATCTGAGATCATCTCACGGAAAGTCCTTGACGAGGACTACCGAGCTGTAACTCCGTACGCTTTGCAAGTATCAAAACGGCTATCTCGCCTTGTAACGCCACACCCTAATTATATTCAAACCCTGAATTACTACAGTCTATTATGAATCTGGGCTCAAACTTTACAACGAGATGCAATACGTACTGAATTCCATCTCGTTTTTCATGATTCAATAAGTCAGTACACCACTGATGGTTTCATAAAGACGTGAAATAGAAGTATTACGGGTGGGTGTTACAAAAATGGTGTCATCTCCACCAACACAACCAAGAATGCCATCCCCCTTACCTAAGGAATCCAGCAATCGCGCAACAACCTGGGCACCACCCGGTGTGGTTTTAATAACAACTAACTGATCGTTGTAGTCTATATCTGTCACCAAACTGGCCAACGGGGCATCAATGGCCGGCACAATCATTTCATCAGGAACACAGTAAACGGTTTCTTTCTTTGCATTCCGAGTGCGAACAGCACCAATGTTATTGAGGATACGAGACACTTTTGACTGGCTGATGTCGTGGAATCCTTCCGCCTTGAGAGCATCCACCATTTCCTGCTGGTTGTGAAAATGGTGTTCACACAGCATCACCTTAAAGGTTTTTATCAGTTCAGAGTCCTGGGTACGCATAACAATCTCCTTACTTTCTTCGGAGCTGAAGCAGAGAGCTTTCACTCTCTGCTACGCCTGTTATTACATCGCAGCTACGCTCAGGCAAACCATGGACATTACTGCAAGAACCAGCAGCAGAGGCGCCATAAACTTGAACCATCGTACTATAGATATACGACCAATTGCCAATGCGGCAATTACCACACCAGAGGTAGGTGTGACCAGATTCACAAGGCCAGAAGCAGACTGATAAGCCGTAACAGCAAGATCACGACCGACACCGGCAAAGTCAGCCAATGGTGCAATGATGGGCATTGAGAACACAGCCAAACCAGAGGTAGATGGAATCAGGAAAGACAAGACGACGTGAATCCAGTACATCAGATTGATAAAGACGACAGATGGCGCATCAGCCAGGGCGCCTTCACCCCAGTTCAGAATCGTGCCGGAAATCATGCCGTTGTCCATGATGGTGCCGATACCACGGGCAATACCCAGCACCAGTACGACACCCAGCAGATCTTTTGCTCCTTCCAGAAACTTGTCGACAAACACTTCTTCGCTCATGCGATCAATGATGGCAACCAGGATGGAAGCAGACAGGAACAGGACGGACATTTCATTCATCCACCAGCCACCATAGGCAACACCCCAAACCATCACGGCAAAGGTCAGGCCGAAAATGCTCAGAATCAGTTTGTGTCTACCAGTAAACTCTTCGTCACCTGTCTTCTGACCGCCTTTTTCAAGGAAGTGCTTTTCGTTGCTTTCTTTCATGTCGGCAACGATTGAAAGCTCTGGGTTGTTGCGGATTTTTTTGGCGTAGCGCATCACATAGAAGCAGCCTGCCAGGAAACTCAGAGCCAGAATCAACAGACGCAATCCCATGCCTTGAGTAAACGGAATACCAGAAGCATCAGAAGCAATAACAGTGGCAAATGGGTTGATGGTTGAACCCAACACCCCGACCCCAGAGCCCACCAACACAATGGCTACGGCCACTGTCGCATCATAGCCAGCAGCAATAATCACTGGGAGCAGTAAGATATAGAACGGAATCGTCTCTTCCGCCATGCCATAGATAGTGCCACCTGCAGCAAAGCACATCATCAGCGCTGGAATCATCAGATGCTCTTTGCCTTTCATACGCACCACGGCACGGGCAATACCGCTATCAATGGCGCCGGTAGCAGTGATGACCATCAGATAACCACCAATAAACAGAATGAAAAGACCTAAGTCGATGGTCTTCTGTATTCCGGTAATGGGTGCTTCGATGATATCCAGAATGCCCTGTGGGTTGGCTTCAGCCGGTGCATAAGTACCGGCAACGGCCACCTCCCGACCAAGGGTTTCATTCATCGCCATATCGTATTGACCAGCAGGAACAATCCACGTCATCGCCGCCATAAAAGCGATAATCATGAACAGAATTGTATAGGCTGAGGGTAGCTTTATTTCGCTTATTGCCTTCATCACTCATTCCCCTTTTACTGAAAGAAAAGAACGAGACCCAGGCACTTCATTTGTTGATCTTTGTTTCTAAACCCGGGTTCGAGTTCCTCTGAGTGCAGTCTCCTTAATTGATGAAGGAATTTTGTTGATCTATATCAGGGTTATACCCGTCTGGTTTTAATGCATAAAAATCTGAAATAAACCCATTAATTATTTCCCATAGTGCATATTCACCCTGAATAGACCCGTAATTACTTATTATTGCGGATATTGCGACCATTCTATTCGTTATCAACATTGACTCACATCAATATTATTCAATTCGCAAAACGTACACTGAAATCCAACGACAGGTTAATTACAAAATTCAAGAGCATATCAATTCACTACTTCGTTATTGATTGATGTTGTTTATTTAGAAAGCAAGACCTTGTTTGGGGGTTTAAGATGGATAGGTTTTATGTAGGCTCTGAAGTCGGCAAACTTCGTAAAGTACTTCTGCATCGTCCACAATTGAGTCTAAAACATTTAACGCCAGGAAACTGTGAATCACTTCTTTTTGATGATGTGCTTCGCATTGAAAAAGCGGGCGAAGAACACGACGCCTTTCAAAAAGTTTTAACAGACAACGGTGTTCAGGTTTATTTGTTGACCCAGATGCTGGCGGAAACATTAAGCATGAGCAATGCCAAAAAATGGATTCTTGATCGCCAGATCAATAACTTCCGTTTTGGCGAAACCCTTGCCATGGAAGTGCGCTCTTATCTGGAATCTCTGGATAACCTTACCCTTGCCAAGCACCTTTCCGGCGGCTTAACCCTCGCTGAAATGGGCGCCACCAGCAAGAGTATGACTCTGGGCAGAATGACCGAAACAGACTTCCTGATAGAGCCAATTCCTAACCATCTGTTCACCCGTGATACCTCCTGCTGGATATACGGCGGTGTCTCCATGAACCCGATGGCGAAAGACGCCCGTAAGCGTGAAACCGTTCATCTTCGCGCCATTTACAAGTTCCACCCCATGTTCAAAAACTCCGAGTTCATTACCTACATGGGTGACGAAGACCTGAACTACGACAACGCCACCATTGAAGGCGGCGATGTACTGGTACTGGGTCGTGGCAATGTATTGATCGGTATGTCTGAACGCACTACGCCACAAGGGGTTGAGCAACTTTCCAGAGCACTGTTAAAAACAGGACAGGCAAAGAAAGTCATCGCCCTCGAACTGCCAAAAGCTCGTAGCTGCATGCACCTGGATACCGTGTTTACGCACATGGATATCGATTGCTTCACTTACTACCCAGACATCATGCGTGCCGATACGGATTGCTGGGAACTGACCATGAACGACCATGAACAGGTAGAAGCCAATCGCGTGAAAGATGGATTTACTAATGCCATTGCCCGTGCGCTGGATGTACCTGAACTTCGTTTGATTCCAACCGGCGGTGATGCATTTGAAGCCGAACGCGAACAATGGAACGACGCAAATAACGTCCTCACCATTGAACCCGGTGTTGTTGTCACCTACGAGCGAAATGTAAACACCATTCGCAATATGGAAGCAGCCGGCATCAAGGTATTAACCATTCCAGGTGAAGAATTAGGCCGTGGTCGTGGTGGTGCTCGCTGCATGAGCTGCCCAATACTGCGTGATGACATTTAATTAAACAGAACATTCAATTAATTTTAATTAACGTGCAAAACATTTTTTCAAAGGTGTTCAAAAGAACAGCGCTATTGCTTTGCACTTTTTTCAGGAACCATTTACAGGTAACTAACATGTCTTTCAATCTGAGAAACCGCAACTTTCTTAAACTGCTCGACTTTGAACCAAAAGAAATCCAGCATCTGTTGACCTTGAGCCTTGAATTAAAAAAGGCTAAGTACGGCGGTTATGAACAGCAGCGTCTGAAAAACAAAAATATCGCACTGATCTTTGAAAAAGATTCAACTCGTACTCGCTGTGCATTTGAAGTTGCTGCCTTCGATCAAGGCGCCAATGTGACTTACATTGGCAGTGGCTCCCAAATGGGTCACAAAGAAACTGTAAAAGACACCGCTCGTGTACTGGGTCGATTCTATGACGGCATCGAATTCCGTGGTTTCTCCCAGGATGCGGTTGAAGATCTAGGAAAATACTCTGGTGTTCCTGTGTGGAACGGCCTGACTGATCAGTGGCATCCAACCCAGATTCTGGCAGATTTCATGACCATGATTGAACACGGCGAAGGTCGTCAGTTGAATCAAATGTCCTTCGCTTATCTGGGCGATGCTCGCAACAACATGGGTAACTCTCTACTGGTTGGCGCTGCCAAGATGGGCATGGATATTCGTCTGGTAGCTCCAAAAGCCTTTTGGCCAGAAGAAAAATTAGTAGACGAGTGCAGCCGTATTGCTGAAGAAACCGGCGCTCGCATCACCCTGACTGAAGACGTTGCTGCCGGCGTGAAAGGTGTGGACTTCCTGTACACCGACGTTTGGGTCTCCATGGGTGAAAGCAAAGATGCCTGGGATGAGCGCGTAGCCATGATGACCCCTTATCAGGTGAACATGGAACTGATCGGCAAGACGGGCAACCCACAGGTTAAATTCATGCACTGCCTGCCTGCATTCCATAACGAAGACACCAAGATCGGTAAGGATGTGGCAGAAAAATACGGCATGAAAGGACTGGAAGTGACTGAGGATGTGTTTGAGTCCAAACACTCCATCGTCTTTGACGAAGCCGAAAACCGCATGCACACCATCAAGGCGGTGATGGTTGCCACGCTGGGTGACTAATCAGAGCAATTAATTAAACAACGCTTGTCGGGAAAGGGTTCTCCCCTTTCCCATGCTCAAAGAATTCATGACTTGGAAAAGAAACCATGAGAATTGTAATCGCTCTTGGTGGCAACGCTATTCTTCAGCGCGGCCAGCCTATGGAATGCCATGTTCAACGGGAAAACATCGCCAAAGCCGCTGCGGCTATTGCTCGTATCGCTAAAGATCATCAGGTGATTCTAACTCACGGCAATGGTCCACAAGTTGGCCTACTGTCTCTGATGAATGACGCTTATAAAAAGGTGACACCGTACCCGCTGGACGCTCTGGGCGCACAAACGCAAGGCATGATTGGCTTTATGTTTGAGCAGGAATTACGTAACCATTTGCCCGGCAGAGAAGTGTGCACCATTGCGACGCAGACTCTGGTCGATCCGCAAGATCCAGCGTTTAAAAATCCGGACAAATTTGTTGGCCCTGTTTACAGTAAAGAAGAAGCCGATGCGTTATTAGCCGCAAATCCAGACTGGTCTGTTCGACAGGATGGCGAATACTACCGTCGTGTCGTTCCATCACCTCAACCTGCAGGCATCCTTGAACTGGAATCCCTGAAAACCATCGCTGCTTCTGAAAACATCACCATGATTTGTGGCGGCGGTGGCGGTGTGCCGGTTTATCGAGCAGAAAATGGCATGCTCGAAGGCGTAGAAGCCGTTATTGATAAAGACCGCGCATCTCGACTTTTGGCAGAAGGGCTGGAGGCGGATGCCTTTTTGATTCTCACCGATGTTGCAGCCGTTGCTATCAACTTTGGTCAGCCGGACTCAAAAGACATTCGTCGTGCAACACCGGAGGCAATGGACGCTCTGAACTTCGCTGCCGGTTCCATGGGTCCAAAAGTTGAATCTGTCGTACAGTTTGTACGCAATGGTGGCAAGATGGCTGCGATTGGCTCACTGGAGCAAGCCGCTGAAATTCTGACGTCTGACTCTGGCACGGTCATCTCTAACGATGTGGCTGCAGGAATCACTTTTTACTGATCATGCTGGCTACCTGCCTTCTCAGGTAGCCGACTCATTTATTAGCAAAATAATTCAACCGCACCACCATCAATCGACCTGCCTGCATGGCAATCGGGTCAGATTCGTCTATAAATATATTTGTCTTATAACCGATTCTAACAATCTGACTTTCAGGCTCCTTTTTGTAATCGTGCTTCTGATGGTAGTGCTTTTTACATTAGTGGCTTGGCGGCTGTATATGCATATGCGCAATGTAGACACGGACTCCTTTTATGGCCTCAAAAGATTATTCTTTTTACATGTTATTTGGCTGTTGGCGACGCTCTCAAGTATGACCAATGCCGCCGATTTCACCTTCCCGGATTTAAGCACAATGGCAAGCATTGCTCTTGAGCATGGCGATGTACAAGCCATTGTCGGACAACGACATTTTACCGGTTCTCCCGTTCTGCAGTGGGATCCGCTATACAGTACTGACCATGCCACACCTGTTTTCCATGCCTATGGGTTCGGCGGCTCTGGGTTAACCCTCGCGCCCTCCGTTGCGCACTATGTTGCGGAAAAGGTGTATGAAATTCTTAGCGCTACTGACACCCCCAGTGAAGTACTCATACTGGGCGCTGGCTATATTGGCATATACGTAGCCTTGGAGCTCAGAAAAGCTCTGGATCAACATCATAAGTAGGACATCCCTGTTAAGTTAGTTGCTCACGCATTTCCAAAAGGTATCAGTGCCATTGATAGCAGTAAAGGTGAACCTGTATGGAGCGATAATTATTCCAGCATGACCGCCGGTGGCTGGGTGATGCCGGTTTCGATTGAACCTCTGGAAGACCATGCGTTGTGGTGCGAGCTGGTGCAGAATGCCCAGAACATCTGGCAACGTTACGTAAACACTCCGCCACTGAACGTCGCGACCCATATGACAAAAAGCCTGGTGTTTTACGACCAGCTGTTTAACCCGAAAGCGATGGAAGACAAATCAGGCATTCGGACAGTCAACATAATGTGTCCAATGAATCTGTACCCGGAGCAATCCGCTCAGAAGAATTTTTATCGTCTTAACTATCAAGGCTCAGGAAAAGAAGCAGGACACTTTGATCAGGTGGTTGAGTTCAGCAACATTGTTCAAACAGATACGGTTTCTGTGCTTCAGTACATGACAAAAAAACTTATAGAGAGCGGTGCTGAACTGATCCAAACAGCCCAACCCTTAGAGAGTTACCAACAGCTGAAGCCTTACTATGGGCATGGAAAGAAAACATTCACAATCAACGCCACAGGCCACGGTGCCCACAAGTTATTCAACAACAAGCCATCAGTACCCATTCGTGGTGATCTGGTGCTGCTCAGGATCCCTACGGATCAGTTAACGCCTCATATTAAAGAGATGAGTAACTACAGCTTTTGGGCTGGCGGCACACGCTATGTATTCCTGCGCTATTCACTGGATAAACAGTGGATGGAGATTGTACTTGGCGGAACCTTCATTTCCGGTGACAACGATCTGGCAGTAAGACCGGAAACCGTAAAAGACATCATCAGTTTCTGGTTAGATTTCTTCCATCAAGCGCCATCCAATGATGATGAGACTCAGAAGAGATCATTGCTTATAGAAGGTGTAGTGAACGCTATTTTATAAATTTCTGATGTCTTAATTCTACCTTAAGTTTGCTCAGATACGCTGACCGATACTATCCCCTCAGCATGGATTCAGTCAGCTTATGGCCTGCCAATTATGTAACCACGATATTCTGGATACCGTATCCAGTAAGGACGCCAAAACAAAAGAAACGCTCATTATTGTCATGTGTAATGCCTGTGGTTTTGTCCAGCAACAGGATATTCCTGATGAACAAGCACTCAAACAGTATTATCACGATGACTATCGTCAAGACTACAAAGGCCTCTACACCCCAAAAAACAAACACGTTTACCGTGCTGGCAAGGTTGCCATCGCACGCCTCAATTTTCTCAAGTCTGCCGGTGTAAACGGTGGTCGAATACTTGATGTTGGTGCCGGTGGCGGTGAGTTCACCTGCCTGGCAGGTATGTTTGGTTTTTCTGCATCTGGTGTTGAGCCTAACAAAGGTTATTCTGAATACGCTCGAAATGAGTATGGCTGTGACATCACCACTGGCGACCTGGACAATCTGTCAAGACAGGTTTCTGGACAGTATGATGTGATCACCCTGTTCCACGTTCTTGAACATTTGCCTAATCCACAGCAAGCCTTTGAAAAGCTCTACGGCCTGTTGCGCGAAGAGGGTCATGCGCTGATCGAAGTACCATGGATTGAAACCAATGACGCGTCTCCTCATAACATTTATTTTAAGGCACACCTTTACTACTTCAGTGTTGATACCCTGATCGCCGCTGCCAGTCCGTATTTTGATGCCATAATGATTGACATCAGTGGCAATCTGAAAATACTGTTCCGCGCTAAGCAAATGCCTTCAAAACTGCACCTGCCAGACGCCAGCTCAGTTGTCAGTATCAAAAAGCGCATGCGTAACAAGGGTTGGCTGGAGTATCTCCTTAAAGGCGGAGGGTTGCTAAAACCGTTCAAGCGACTGTTAAGCAGGCTGGAAGAACGTAAAGCCAGACACTGCTCACCAAGGCAAATTCTGGGTCAGCTTTATACATCATCGATTAACCAGTATCCGTTTACCGTCCGCTATAAAGCGACTGTCGCAAAAACGTCTTTGCACATGAAAAGCCATGTATGAATATTCTTCTAATAGAAGACGATGACCTATTAGCCAGAGGCATTCAAAATGCGCTGGCTGACGTCCATAACAGCATCAGTCTGGCTACCCGGGGTCGACAAGCCATACAACTGATTCGTGACCCCGCAACTTGTCCAGACATTATTATTCTTGATCTTGGCCTGCCTGATATGGACGGTATGGATCTTCTGCGGCAGATTAAAACCCATCAGAAAACCAGTACAAAAATACCGGTGCTGGTCTTAACAGCACGAGATCGCGTTGAAGATAAAGTGCTTGGACTGGACGAAGGCGCAGATGACTACCTTACCAAACCTTTTGAAGTTGAAGAGTTGATGGCACGCCTGCGTGTACTCGAGCGCAGATCAAAACCAGTGCTTGATGAGAACATTGCCATTGGCAATATCACTCTCAATACCGCCAGTTACACCATCAGTAAAGACGGTGAAAACTTTTCTCTGCCTCGTCGTGAATTTTCTATTCTCCTGACCTTAATGGAAAACCCCGGTCGTGTGTTCTCCCGGGAGCAGCTGATTGATCGGGTCTATGAATGGGATGAAGAAGTTTGTAGCAATTCGTTAGATGTCCATATTCATAATATCCGCAAAAAAACAGGTTCCGACTTTATTCGCTCCATACGAGGTGTGGGCTGGCTGGTTGTGAAATAGCGTATGCAATTAGACTCGATTCGTAAGTTTCTGATTATCGGACTTCTGTCAATTATGACGATGGCTCACGTGGTCATCATGGCCTGGAGCTATCATGAAACCTATCTGGAAGCAGAAGAATTACAGGATGCCCAACTGGCGCAATACTCAAGAGCATTGAGGTTGATGTTTGTCGGGGATTTGAACCCGGATCACCCTATTACCATTCCCATTCAGACAGCCCCGGAAGACTGGCAAGGCGACGCCGCAGGTACATTAGGTCACAAGTACGAAGGGAAACTGTTTTTTAAAATCCTCACGGCTGACCGACAAATTCTTGCCCACTCTGAAAACACGCCGGATTTTCTCGATGTGCCTCTACAATCAGGGTTCCAGAACTTTACGACCGATGGTCACAACTGGCGAATTTTTACCCTGCACATACCCAGCAAAAACAGTTGGATTATTACGGCACAGCGGGGTGATATACGCAGCGAAATGGGCGGCATTATTGCCTTGAAAAATATTCTCCCCTTTCTCTTTACCCTGCCTATTCTCTTTCTTCTGACCGGATGGCTGGTGAGCAGAGGGCTCAAACCGATCACCGTACTTTCTCATGAACTTGAACGACGACAGGCAAATGACTTACACCCAATCCCTATTAATCATCCAGTACAGGAGCTGTCGCCACTGATCAGTTCCACCAACCAACTACTCAAACGCCTTTCCGATGCTTTTACCCGGGAACGTCGATTTGTCGGTTATGCTGCCCATGAGCTGCGAACACCATTGGCGGGTATTGGTGTCCATTTACAGAATGCCAGTCATAAATCCGGTTTGGAGAAAGAAAACGCCATCGCTCTGTCACTGCAAGGCCACCGGCGTATGGTTCATTTAGTTGAGCAACTGCTGGCTCTGGCTCGAACGACACCCGATGCTTATTTTGCCCATTTTCAGAAAACCAACCTTTACACCGTTTGCCAGAAAGTCATTGCCGAACATATTCAGCTCTTCCTGCATAAATCACAGAAAATCACCTTGAACGGCGACGAGTCAATGAGTATTAACGGAGATGCAGCATGGCTCGAGATAATGATCAGCAACCTGATCAGAAACGCGTCGCTGTATACGCCTGAAGAAGGCGTTATTGCGTTAACGGTACGTCAATGCAAGAACCACGTTGTGCTGGACGTCGACGATTCAGGCCCGGGTATTCCTGAAGCTCTGCGCCAAAAAGTCTTTGATCGCTTTTACCGGGCTGACAGTGACCGCCACGCCTCTGGCGTTGAAGGTGCCGGTCTCGGGCTGTCTATTGTTACTCATATTGTTGAATTACATGATGCCAGTATTACCCTTGGCACCTCTCAATTGAGTGGCCTGAAAGTTACAGTGAGCTTTCCATAGAACCAGTAATACCTTGATGCTCATCACTTTGAAGGTGCCATATTGTTTGAGGCAAATCAGGCTCGGGAGGAATGACTCTTATCAAACTGTTGCAGGGGCTGACACTCACTTTTGCACCGTTCCCATAAAAGATTTTTTCTCCATAAAGTTCTTTTAAACCAAAGCGCCCTTTTTCAAACCAACCTTTCTCATCAGAATGCCCTGCAATAACAATCTCTTTTCCATTATTCTCAGAATATATAATGCCCATATTCCCATCAGGGCTGAATTGCAAATTCAAGCCATTAACGCGCCCCTTTATTTCAATAGAACCTGAAGAAATCCATTTGCCTTCATACTCACGACGAAGAAACCATATTTTGTTTTTTATATCGAACACACCATCCCTTACAATTGCCAGATTCTTACCTGCCCTGTCAAAATGAACATCTTTTATAACATTATCATTTCCCAAAGTACCGGGAATTAATATTTTCTCCCATTCATTTCCATTTCTGCGAAAATAAGACAAAGCCGGACCAATATGATTATACGGGCTAAGAATCATTATTTGATGACCGTCTTCAGAGAAAACTATTTTCATTTTATTTGCGATTCTAGGCATTGTTATATTTCCTGCCTTTGACCATACGCCAGATTTATTCGGCGTATAAAAAGACCATGTGTGATCATGATTAATAAACATTAGATTTCCGAAAGGACTGAAGTGAAAACCGTAAATAGTCCCAAATTTAATGTCAAATACACACTTCCATACCTTTCCTGGAGAATGCTGATAGATTTCAATATTATTGCGACGCTCTATAGCAACAATCCCAATATCTCTAGAAAAGCTTACCTGCACAGACTTCAGATAATCATCCCTTGTCAGATAATCATCCCTTGAGGGAGTAAGAACCACTGGCTGAATATTACCATTATCCTCTATTCTGCTAAATTCCACCGTCTTCGTCGCATTATCGAAGCGTGATATATAGCGACCATTTAATGAGGTGTACCCCACTGCCGTCCTGCTTTCAACACAAAACCACTGATCAGTTTCCGGCTGATAGATATTGATCTTTTGAATAGCACCGCCTGAGCCCTGCCTAAACGTACGTATAACATCACCACTTTTACTGGTAGCGTGTCGATATTTTATATCTTCTGATGTTACTTTAGGAATACTTAAGGTTTTTATAAGGGTTGCTGATAGTCTTTCTGCTGCATTAATTTTACTTCTGGTTTCTAACAAGGGTATACAGAGCTGCCCAGGATATAACTCCACCTCCTGACTGGCTGTTTTAAACTTCTTTTCGTGCAATAACCTGAATAGCTCATCATCCAATAAATTTGTTATCATTTTCCTGTTCTGAATTAAATGCTCCATACTGGCATTCCAGCTTTGACAAACAAATTTTGCATTTTCCAATTCATTATCACTGAGATTCAAACCAATTCGCATAAGAATTTCTTCAGGCAAATAACTCATTGCTCCAGGAAGATTTTTGGATAAAAACAACCTTGGTCGTGAAAAAAAATCAATAGTTGAAGCTTCTGAATCTTTGCCTTGAATCTGATTAGGCGTCTCTGCAACAGGAGAAACTAAGCAGCCATTAAAAGAGCCTGTCTTTAATAACTCCGATGACCCATTATTATTTAAAGGACTGATAACCGAATTAACACCTGAACTCGAAACACCATTATTATTCATTTTTAATCTCAACTTATTGTACTTTTTAAAACCGCGTAATTGTAAGCACAATAATATAGCTCAAAAAAAAAAACAAAACAGAGCTGTTAGGCATGCTAACCAAAACGATTCACGGGCTTGAAATCATAATTTTTTACATTCTGCCTGTAACCTTTATAATGCCAGCCCATTGAATCTAAGGAATGCCTGAAGGGATGAAATACCTGATCGTCGGTCCTTCATGGGTAGGGGACATGGTGATGGCACAGACGCTGTTCATCGCCCTTAAACAACAACATCCTGAAGCGATTATTGATGTGCTGGCGCCTGCCTGGAGCCTGCCCATCATCGAGCGTATGCCAGAAGTCCGCAGGGGTATTGATATGCCCTTAGGCCACGGCAAGCTTGGTCTGAAAGAACGCTACGCTCTTGGGAAAAGCTTGCGAAGTGAACAATACACTCACGCTATTTCTCTGCCGAATTCATTAAAATCAGCGCTGGTTCCCCTCTGGGCAAAAGCCAAACAACGCATCGGCTGGCGTGGTGAAATGCGTTATGGGCTGCTGAATGATCTGCGTATTCTGGATAAAGTAAAATACCCATTAATGGTGGAAAGGTTTGTTGCCCTTGGTTATCCGAAAGATGCCAAGCTACCAGATCCACTGCCCATTCCGGCATTGCAGGTGGATGACCAAATGGCCGCGAAAGCGCTGCAGCGTTATAACCTGAACACAGATATGCCGATTTTGGCGCTTTGCCCGGGAGCGGAGTTTGGCCCATCCAAACAGTGGCCGGCGGGGTATTATGCAGAAGTGGCAAGAACCCTGTGCGAACAAAGCTGGCAGGTTTGGTTGTTTGGTTCAGGGAAAGATCATGGGATCACCAGCGAAATCAAACACTGCCTACCGGATAACCTGCAAAACTATTGCCATAATCTGGCCGGTGAAACCACGCTGGCGGATGCCATCGACCTGCTCTCTTTTGCCAACGCTGTCGTCAGTAATGATTCCGGTTTGATGCACATTGCCGCAGCACTGAGCCGGCCACTGGTTGCCGTTTATGGCTCCACCTCGGCAGAACATACGCCGCCCATGAACAGTAACAGTGAAACCCTGTCCATGAATCTGGAGTGCAGCCCCTGCTTTCAGCGAGAGTGTCCGCTGGGTCCTCAGGATCACATGAACTGCATGAAACTGTTGTCACCAGAGTTGGTTCTGGCTGCTATTTCTCGTCTGACGAATGATCAGGCAGTAGCGGTGGAGATTCTCTCTTGAATCAACCTACCCGTGTTCTGATTGTTAAAACCTCTTCCATGGGCGATGTGATCCATACGCTGCCGGCGTTAACAGATGCCGCCAATGCCATACCCGGCATTCGCTTCGATTGGGTAGTGGAAGAAGGCTTTGCCGAAATCCCGACCTGGCACCCTGCTGTGGATAAAGTAATCCCCGTAGCCATTCGCCGCTGGCGAAAGTCGCTGCTGCAAACCTGGAAATCCGGCGAGTGGAAACAGTTCAAACGCATCATCGGTGCACAAAAGTACGACGCCATTATTGATGCCCAGGGGTTACTGAAAAGCGCTTTGCTTCTGCGTTATGCACAAGGACTCCGCTACGGGCTGGACAAAGATTCTGCCCGCGAGCCAATGGCGAGTCGGTTGTATCAGTTTCCACAGAAAGTTGAGTGCAATCAGCATGCGGTAGAACGAGTCAGGCAGCTTTTTGCCAAATCTCTGGGTTACACGGTTCCGGAAACACCGGGACAGTTTCTGCTGAACAAAGAGCAGTTTCCGTCCCAAATCGTGCAACAGAAACCGTATGCAGTGTTTCTCCATGGCACAACGTGGGCAACCAAGCACTGGCCTGAAAATTACTGGTGTTCGCTGGCTCAGAAGGTTAACCAGGCGGGTTTACACGTTGTGCTGCCCTGGGGTTCGGAAAAGGAACGAATCCGAGCGGAGCTCATCGCATCATCCTGCGCTAATGCAACGGTGTTGCCAAAACTGAAGCTGGCAGAAGTGGCCGGGGTCATCTGTGAAGCCAAAGCAGCTGTAGCAGTGGACACGGGCCTCGGGCACCTGACTGCAGCACTTGAAACTCCGGCGGTTTCTCTTTACGGGCCAACCAGCCCGGTAAAAGTTGGTGCCTATGGTACCGGACAAAAACACCTGACTCTCGAGCAGTGCCCTGCCGGGGAGTTCCCGGCAACAGAACCAGAAATATTCGCACCAATGACACCGGAAGTTGTGTGGCGCGCTTTTGAGCCACTTATTGAGACTCATTGAACAGTTGCGCTATTCACAGAAAGTACCTAAAGTTGCCGCTTTTATAATCTGATCGTTGGAATAGAGAATGTCCAAACTGGAGCAACTTAATACCATTTTGGCGGAACTGCTCAAACTGGATACCAGTGAATTTGATGAGTCTACCGAACTTCTGGGCGCTCTCTCGGAGTTTGACTCAATGGCTGTTGTTGGGCTGATTACCGCTATGGAAGAAACCTTTGGCATCGCCGTCAATGATGATGACCTGGATGCAGAATTGTTTTCTACTGTTGGGTCGGTACTTGCTTACATTGAGAGAGCCTCTCTATAGAGGCCTCTTGTAAAAATTATAGATAGAACATGAAAAACGGAAATGCATCCCCAAATGATACCAAAGCGACTTCTTACGCCAGATAATTTACTTGTGGAGATTAAAAATAAAGAGACTGAAGAATATCAGCGAAAGATTCCATTTGAAATTGACAACCAATTCGAGTCATTCAATATTGAACCCATAGGTGATTTACAAGGTGTAACAGATGAAGAAAAAGAAAGCGCAATCATCAGCTACCTAACATACGCTTTATACAAACTCCTTTCTTACCCTATTTTCAATGAAGATTTCATTCTTCATGGCAGTACCGCCATTGGAATTCATTTACAGAAAATACTTTTAGAAGAAAGAAACAAAAATCCACCATCTCATCAGATCCATAATAAAATCAAAAGCCAGGAAGAATTAGCTAAAACTGCCTTTCCTATGGGGCAGGAGCATTATAATGACTTCGATTATGCCATCAATAGCAATAAATCTTACATACCAATAATATCACAAATATTAAGTCGGTCACTTGGAATATACGGAAAACAGCCACAAGTTTTATTCGAACAAACAGCAATCCAAGAGCACAATGACTTTCCTAAGATAAGTCAATCAGGAAGTAACTACTGCCAGAAACTAGCGTGCACACAATCGCTACTTATAAAGATTCAGGGAAAAACAAAAATAAAAATAGATGTCACATTCCAACCTAAAAATATAATCAGACTACCCAATGATACTTTAAAACCTTATGATCTTGAATTTATAACAATAGAAAAGCAAGTTGGATCGCACAACATCTCTATAAAAATATGCACTTTAAAAAGATTGATATCAAATCTCCAAAACGCATATCTTCATACACATCAAGACATGACAAAGGAAAACAAATATTTAGTGAAATTAATGTGTTTAAGTATGCTGAAAGCACAGGGCATCACTGAACTGCCTTCCGGTATCACTTCTCTAGCAATATCACAAGCAATCGAAATACGAACACCAAAACCAAAGAAAATAAAAGAAGCATTTTCGATAAAAAAAATATCTCCTATGACTTCAATCCCAGAAAAACCAGAAACGGTATTCTCTGACAGTAGCTCACAAACTACCGTTAAAAAACTAGAAAACAAAGAAGTACAAACAACTCAAAAAGCCTCTCTTTCCATCAGTCCAACCTCCTACGTATCAATTCCAGAGGGGCGAAAACCCAAGGCTAGAACTTCAGGTGATATAATAGATGCTTACTATTACCACTCACCGAAAGATCTAGAACATAAAGAAGAGCATGAGCTAAAGTCAGGAGCAATAAGCTCAGAAGAAAATAATCTCGAAATGTATCAAACAATAATACCCAAAAAATACAATGCAGCAGAAATTGACAACACAACAATAAATCAAACAGAAAAACAAAGCACAAAAATCAAAGAAACCGAGAATACCAATAAAAAAACATTAGAACCAGACCACTCACCTAAAGAAATTAAATGCACGTTAAATAAAGCCAAGGAAAATCAATCAGAAATAATAGAACGCATAAAAAGAAATACAAAAAAAACCAATCACCGAGAGTTAAAAAACCTTATACTAAAAGACATAGTCGATCACCTAAACCTAATAAACTCGATACTTGAAACCAATAATAAAGAAAAAATAATCAGTCTAAATAAAGACTGGATAAAAATCCATAGCAACCTACAAGAAATTTCAACAAAACTAAAAAACTACAAAGAAACCAAGCTCCAAAAAGAATTGGCATATTCTATGTCATTACTATATGTAGCTTTTGATTTTTTTAACGCTAGAACATCCATAAAAATAGAGAGCATGTTAATCAAAACAAACGTCGCCACCCCAAAAGATTTGGAATACCAATTATTAATGCTATTTAGCACTTCGGTAGAGTCACTTAATAAAATGATAATTAATTCAGAGCGTCCAAAATTTTCACTAAACAAAGAAACTGAATTTCTAATTCTAGAAATATCTAAATCCATTGATCTAATCATCGAGATAATGACTGAAAGATCATATTCAAAGAAGTACCATAACAAGTTCCCTGTACTACTACCCGGTATTTTTGAAATAGTCTCATTCTTCCATACAGAAAACTGGGAGTTATACACCAAAATATTATTAACACATTTATCTCTATGCAGCGCTGATCAAACATACTTGAATCATAATAAAAAAAACCGATCCATGGTTGACGAAATATCACTAAAACATGCTCTGAAACATGCTGACAAAATGCATAGTGGCCGAAGTTTTATGCTTCTATCCAGTTTATATGTAACCTTACAAAAAGACTTTCCCCTGTGGGCTGCCAGAATACTTATACGCCATTTGAAGCTTATATGTCATAAGACTGAAACTGACTACCGTCAACTCGCTATAGATAGTTATTTTTGCGTAACCGAGACGCAAAAGGCAATCATCGATCAATATCATAGTTTGTCATGTATACCCATCCATACGACAGTATCCATTGAGCAAAAAGAGAAAGGGATTGAACAAACTAAAGTTCAGAAAAAGCTGAATACAGCCATAAGTGAGTGCCGGAAATTATTCTTAGAAGAACAAATAGACCTTGAGCTGTTCGAGCTGACAGACCCTGAACTGGAAACTCGCCTGAAACAATGGAATAACATAGAAACAGGCGAGACACCCTCTAACTCGGGGTGGTGTACTATCGCTTAGGAATAGTCCCTGAATAACTTCCCGATTTCAGCAGGTACAGGGCATGGCGACATAGTTCCATTTTGGCAAGAATTTATCGAACTGAATGGCCATGTTCTTTTTGAAGTCAGTGGCAYATTTACGCYCGGTTTCGAACACTTTGTCGATAATTCTTACAACCACTTTCAGCCCTTTGGTCGTTTCTGTTTTTTCTATGTAGTGCTTTGCCATCTCAACGGATTCCAGAGGAACACCTTTGCAGGCACGGGTGATATGCGGGAATACGCGATGCTCAATAGGGTTGTATTTCGAACAATACGACGGGTAATGAGCGATACGAATTCTCAAGTTCAGCCTGTTTGAAAGTGCCTGCAAATCCTCTTTGAAAAGATACGACGAAGCACTGTTACTGCCACCTCCATCACACAACATCAGCAGGTCTCCAACATTGTTATAGTCCACTTGACCTTGTTCT
>NZ_LUTV01000002.1:182368-194870 GCF_001646945.1 Endozoicomonas ascidiicola | reverse complement strand
CAGCAGTTCTTTCTTTTTCGTGTCGATGCTTATCACTGGACATCCGGCATCCAAGTATTCTTGTTTCAGTCTGGCAATATTTTCAAACTGGGCGTTGCGATCGGCGTGCTGCCCCATTGTTCGCTTTTTTTGCGGCTTGCGTCGTCGGTAACCATGATCATGAAGCAGTCGAGAAACGATATTCTTATTGGCTGGAGTTCCCAAATCGGAGAGCTTGCGAGCAATCTGCCGACGAGACAGGTTCGTCCATTTTACGTCGTGCCGCATCGGGTCCCCAGCAGTATGGTTACGGAGTATGGTGAGAAAGTTTTCAGTCAGCTGGGGACTTTTCTCAATCAGCGGTGTGCGTCCGCCCCTTTTTTTCGCTGATGATCAGCGTTCAGATGTTCTGATTCCAGCTCAGCGATACCTCGACGAATCGTTTTCGGGTCACAAGCCAGTAACTGAGAAATGAATTCGATGCCACCATGCCCAAGCTTTATCGCTTCAATCGCAGCATAGCGACGACGATCCCTGATCTCTTGAAAATAGGGAAGTTAATTGGGGACTATTCCTTAGAGAAATAACTCAACTACTTCCGGGTGGCCTAAAAAACGCTGAGGGCTGGCGGTAGCACCATAAGCGCCAGACTGCAGCACAACAATAAAGTCTCCAATATCTGCTTTAGGTAACGGCAGTTTTGCACCAACGATATCCAGAGGCGTGCACAATGGACCTACCACTTCAACCACCTCAAGCTCTTCACTTTCCAGACAATGAGCTAATACCACAGGGTAATTTTTCCGAATCACTTGCCCAAAGTTTCCAGAGTTCGACAAATGATGATGTAGCCCTCCATTGGTCATTAAAAAAGTCTGTCCGCGGGATACTTTTTTATCCGTCACCTGACAAATGTAATAACCAGCCTCACCCACAAGCCAGCGGCCAAGCTCCATAACAAACTCGGTAGACACTAACGACGATGGGAGAGCATCTATCAGAGATTGCAGGTTTTCAGCAATACCGGCTAAATCCAGAGCCTGCTCTCCCGGAAAATACGGAATTCCCAGGCCACCACCAATATTTACATGCTTTACCGGTGCAGGAGCGAACTCTGCGAGGCGGGCAGCCAGCTCAAAGGTTTTCTGATGACACTCAATCAGTGACTCAGATCGAAGGTTCTGTGAACCAGAAAAAATGTGGAAGCCCTGAAAATCCACTTTATCTGTATCAAGTGTGGCCAAAATAGAAGGCATCTGTTCTGCGTCAATACCAAACTGTTTTGGGCCGCCAGCCATCTTCATGCCGGAAGATTTCAATTCGAAATCCGGATTTACCCGGAACGCGACTCGGGCACGAATACTCAGATCATCATAACATTCATAGAGACGCTGCAACTCCAAGGGAGATTCAACGTTAACGGTGATCCCTGCAGCAACAGCCGCTTTCAGTTCGTGCATGCCTTTAGCTGGCCCCGCAAAACTAATATCAGCAGCAGCCACTCCACTACCCAGAGCAATCAGCATCTCCTGATGAGAGGCCACATCAAGACCATCCACATGCTGAGCCATATGGCTGACTAACGCCGGCATGGGATTGGCCTTAATGGCGTAGTGCAACTTTAATGCTGCCGGCATCAGCTCTCTGAACTGAGCCACTTTTGCACTTAAAACGGATCGATCATAGATATAACACGGCGAAGAGCCCGCTATAGCCACCAGTTCATTTGCTGTGCGGCCGCCAATTATCAGACGATTATCGTTAGATTGAAGCGTTTGCAGGCGATGATGGGTCTTACTCATGCCTTGCTCTCCTGAAATAGCCTACGATACTCATCCAGCAAAGGCTTTCGATCTATCTTCCCGTTAGGATTTCGAGACAGAGAAACGTGCTGAACCACCCGTTTTGGCACCATATAGGCAGGCAGACATTGTTGGCAGTGACGAATCACTGAAGCATCATCCGACACACCGCCTTCACTGCATACGACAACCGCCACAATGGCCTGCTCAAGCCTTGGATGAGGTACACCAATCGCAGCCACTTCAGCAACCAGGCCAGAAGCGTAAATCACTTCCTCAACTTCTGAAGGACTGACCCGGTAACCAGACGTTTTGATCATGTCGTCTCGTCGGCCAATAAAATACAAATAACCTTCGTCGTCTTTTCTGACAATATCACCGGACCAAACCGCCAGTTCTTTATTGGGAATCTCGGGAGCCCCATTAGGTGCAGGCCGAAACCGTTCAGCGGTGCGTTCAGGATCATTCCAGTAACCCATCGTGACCAATGCACCTCGATGCACCAGCTCGCCAGGTTCATTAGGTGCACTGGATTCGCCCAGCTCATTAATCACCATGACATCCGCATTGGGAATGGCTTTACCAATGGAACCCGGGCGAATATCCACTTGTTCAGGAGGGAGATAACAGGAGCGGAACGCTTCAGTCAGGCCATACATTAAAAAGGGTCTGGCATTTCGGAAACGGCGACGCAGGATATCCAGAGTGGAAGTAGGCATTGAGCCACCGGTATTGGTGAAGTAGCGGAGGCTGTCTGCAGCGCCTTCTGCCCAGTTCAATTCGGCCAGTTGAATCCAAAGCGGCGGAACCAGACCGAGGCCAGTAATCTGCTGCTGCTCAATGGCTTTAATCACATCTTGAGGTAACAAGTATTCCAACAGGTAGCAACTGGCACCCACCAGAAATGCCGTGGTTAATTGGCTGAACCCATAATCGAAACTGAAGGGTAAAACACACAACAGGCGATCTTCAGATGTGTTGCCAATGTATTCAGCAACACTGGTCGCACCCGTCACCATGTTTCGGTGAGAGAGAATAACGCCCTTCGGCTTTCCGGTACTTCCTGAGGTGTAGAGTATCGCCGCCATATCAGCATCAATGGCGTGTATGGGTTCCCACCTTCCGTAAGGCTGAAGAAAGCTCGCCCAATTTGTTGTACCACGGACGTCTGCATCCACCAGCACTACGTGTAAAAGGTCGTGACACTGACTGATCTCGGCTTCCAGTTGCTGATAGCGAGCTTTGTTAGTGATTAATACACGAACATTGCAGTCTTTCAGAATGTGAAAAACCTGCGCCGCCTTTAACACCGGATTCACCGGAACCATGACACCGCCCGCAGCAGTAGCTCCAAAATAACTGAACACAGCTTCCGGTGTTTTCGGCAGATAAATACCCACTCGTTCATTGGTAGATAGCCCCAGTTTTTGCAAACCGGCAGCCACCGACCGAATCTGTCGGGCGAGTGTCTGGTAATCAAGCCACTGATTTTTGCAGCCGAGGGCCTCTGAGGCTGGCGTACGTTCTGCCTGCCTCAAAGGGATCTGGTGTAACAACAAGCTCATGGAGGTAATTACTACTCAGGAATTTTCAACAGTTACAGCGCTTCACGCGCATTTTTTACTGCCTTCCGAACCTGCTCCGGTGCAGTGCCTCCAAGGTGATTTCGGGCACTGACGGAACCTTCCAGAGTCAGAACATCAAATACGTCCTGCTCAATGGTGTCGGAGAAAGCTTTCAATTCATCCAGGGTCATTTCAGACAGATCACGACTCTCCTGAAGACCAAACGCGACGGCTTTACCCACCACTTCATGGGCATTTCTAAAAGGCATACCCTGTCGTACAAGATAGTCTGCCAGATCTGTTGCCGTACTAAAGCCTCTGCGGGCTGCTTCCAGCATGCTCTCTTTTTTGGCCTGAATATGAGGAATCATATCCGCAAAAGCTCTCAGGCAATCCCGCAGTGTATCTACAGTATCAAACAGTGGTTCTTTATCTTCCTGGTTGTCTTTGTTGTACGCCAATGGTTGAGACTTCATCAACGTTAACAAGGACACCAGATGGCCATTCACCCGGCCAGTTTTGCCTCGCACCAGTTCCGGCACATCGGGGTTTTTCTTCTGGGGCATGATGGAAGAGCCGGTGCAGAAACGATCAGGCAATTCAATAAAGTTAAACTGTGCAGATGTCCAGAGCACCAACTCTTCAGACATCCGCGACAGGTGCGTCATAATCAAGGTGCCAGCAGCACAAAACTCAATGGCAAAATCCCGATCACTGACGGAATCCAGCGAGTTATTGGTCGGGCGATCAAAGCCCAAGGCTGATGCCGTCATTTCACGATTAATTGGATAGGTTGTTCCAGCCAGTGCTGCGGCGCCCAGTGGGCTGACATTGACCCGCTTTCGGCAATCCTGCAGCCGTTCAAAATCACGCACCAGCATTTCGAACCACGCCATCAGGTGATGGCCAAATGTCACCGGCTGAGCCGTCTGCAAATGGGTAAAGCCCGGCATGATGGTGTCGGCTTCGCGTTCGGCAACATCCAGCAGGCCTGCCTGCAACCGTTTCAGCTCAACGCTGATGTTATCGATTTCATCACGTAGCCAAAGCCTGATATCCGTCGCGACCTGATCGTTTCGCGACCGGCCTGTATGCAGTTTTTTACCCGCATCACCAATGCGATCGGTCAGGCGCGCCTCAATATTCATATGAATATCTTCAAGCTCGATAGACCAGTCAATGCGATCCTGTTCGATATCTTCCAGAATGCCTTCCAGACCAGAAATAATGGCTTTCAGTTCCTCCTCAGTGAGGAGGCCAGCTTGATGCAGCATATTCGCGTGAGCCACAGAGCCCTGAATATCGTGACGATACAGACGTCGATCAAAATCGATAGAGGCGGTAAAACGGGCGACAAAGGCATCCACACCTTCACTGAAACGACCACCCCACTGCTGGTTACTGCTTTTATCACCGTCACCTGCTGACATCGATTTCTCCTTCGTCTGGCGTCGTTTCAAGCCGATTCACATCAGTATTGAATGAAACTAAAGCGCCAACTGGTTCTCATTTTTAGAGGACGAACGTACAATCTCACCAAAATCCGTCATCAACGAACTTTTATCTGGCGGCATTATATCGGTGTCACGTATTGATTGCATCGCTCTTTGAGAGAATAGATCTCTCACCGATAACTAATAAATTGAATTTTCCAAGACCTGAATTTTCCCAATGACAGATCACCACGAACATCTTAAGGATGATTTTTTTCTACCGGACCTCGGCTCTGTCAGGTCCGTATTTCTGCTGGTGTTGATTTCAGAGTTATTTGTGCTGGTGCAGGTGCTCGCCCTGCCCGGGACGATGGATTTCAGCTGGACGCGTTTGGCGATGATGTCGCTGTTCGTACAATGGATCGTTCTGTCCAGTAGCGCGTTCCTCTATCTGGCCAGGCCATACCTCAAGAAATTACCGACCTGGCAGTCTGTGACCATTGCCATGGCTGGCGTTCAAGTCATCACTCTGATACTTACCTTGCTGGCTCAGAAATTTATCCTGCCAATCAGTAGCCCCATGCCTGACTGGTTGCAGATTCTGCGAAACATGCTGGCAGCACTGCTGATATCGGGCATGTTGTTCCGATATTTTTATATTCAGTATGAAGTTCAGATGCAGCAACAGGTTATCCACAACGCTCGACTGGATTCACTGCAGGCTAATATTCGCCCGCACTTTCTGTTCAACAGCATGAACATCATCGCCAGTCTGATCCAGATAAATCCGGATAAGGCAGAGCAGGCGGTGGAAGATCTTTCCGATCTCTTCAGAGCAAGCCTGCAAAATCGCAGCGCCGTGGTGCCCATTCGTAAAGAGATTCAGATCAGCGAAAGCTACTTGAGAATTGAGCAGCACCGACTGGGTGATCGCCTTCGGGTAAATTGGCAACAGGGCGACTTGCCTGCAAATATCACTATTCCCCCATTTACTCTGCAACCCCTTGCAGAGAACGCGGTTTACCACGGAATTCAACGGCTTGAGCAAGGTGGCAGTATCACTATTCAGATATCTGCTGACCATCAAATGGTTCAGATTTCCGTAGAAAATCCGATGCCCTATACAGAGACCATTTCAACAGGCAACCAGATTGCTTTGAGCAATATCCGCTCCCGGTTGGAAATGCTGTATGGGAATAAAGCAAGCATGACAACGGATATCAAAGAACAGGATGGTTCAAAATGGTTCACCGTACGGATTCAATATCCCAATAAAATCGATAATCTACTACAGGAATAGACGACTGGAACAATGAATGTACTGATCGTTGATGATGAGCCTCTGGCCCGGGAACGACTGCGACACCTGATCGCCCGGATTGATAACTTTATGGTACTGGAGCACGAAGCCAGTAATGGCCGTGATGCCATTGATTTGTGCACCCAGCTGCAGCCGGATATTGTCCTGATGGACATTCGTATGCCGGTTATGGGCGGCCTGGAAGCCGCAAAGTACATCAGCAATATGGAAAGGCCGCCGGCCATTATTTTCTGTACCGCCTATGACAGTCATGCCCTTGAGGCGTTTGATGCTCAGGCTGTCGGCTATCTATTAAAACCTATTCGCCTTGAAGATTTGACCATGGCGCTGCAAAGAGCCAGCCGGCTCAATCGTTTGCAAATGGCCTGGTTGGATGTGCAACTGCCGGAACAGCAGCATGAAAAAGAGCATATTGCCGCAAAAACGCTTCGTGGTATCGAGCTGGTTCCGTTAAACGATATTCTCTATTTCATGGCGGATAACAAGTACGTCACGGTTCATCATCGTCATGGGGAAGTATTGATTGATGATCCCCTGAAAGTGCTGGAAGAAGACCACACTCATGATTTTGTGCGGATTCACCGTAACGCACTGGTGCGTCGTGATGCTATTGAGAGTTTGTCACGTAATGATAAAGGTCACTGTTTTCTTCATTTGAAAGAAGTGCCTGAGCCGTTGTCCATAAGCCGTCGTCATGTGCCACTTATTAAAAAGATTATGCAATCCCTGTAATCACAGGGATTGTGAACTCTCTGCACCATCCTAGGTCTAATCGTCGAAATAGCTGCAATTGATTTCAGGACATGCCAATATCTAATCCCTATTTTCAATCACTACCACAGCCTTCAACACGACGACGGGAAAACCCGCGCTCCGAAGATATCGAGGGTAACCTTAACAACCTCCGTATTTCTGGTCAGGCGATAGGACATTCTGTTAACACAGTCCGACCAACACCAGCAACCAATACAACGTTAGAAACGACCATTAAAGTAAACAACATTAATCTTGAATGTTGTCCAATTTGTCTGAACGAGGTTGCTATAGCAGATCGCTCCATTACCAAACTGGAAACAACAGCCTGTGGCCATATATATCACACAAAGTGTTTTGATCAACTGATTGACAGCCAGAGTGAAAAAACTCACGCCATCCCCATAAGTAATCCTGATTTTAGGTGTGCCATTTGTCGACAGGCAGTGCCTAAAAGTACGCCGCAATGGGACGGAGACGCTTTTGTAACAAGGGTTCAAAAACACGACTGGCAATTGCCTTTCCCCTACCTTGGCTCACCGATGAGTTTTTCTCTGCCTGGGAACACTCCCGGTCAGAATCAAACCAAAGCAACCGTCGCATTCAGCTTACGATTATCTGCTCCAAAATTATACGCATGGCTCCCTGAGCCTCTGAATAATAAAGAACTAAATAACACCAATACTTTTGACTATCGAATCTGCACACAAATCAGCAGCCATTTATTTCCTACCGAGGAACAAAATGAAGGGCTTGATGTACAGACAGTGTCTTATAAACGCTTCCAAACGCTCAAGCGTCTAATTGCTTACGAATTAAACTATATTGACTTAAAACTACCCAATGACCTCAACGCTTCACTCAATCAGGATTTTTTTTTGGGCCATCTTCAACCTGATAGGTGGACAGTTTTAGACGCAGTACCTTATATACAATCCATAAATCATCCGTTGTTCAGCCTTAAATGGTGCTCCCCTGTTGAGCATAGTGATTCTATAAGCCATACCCACCCTCCTGACTCAAAAGATAACGCTTGGTATGATACAACTTCATTCCACATGGCTGTTACCAATTTGGATAACACGGAAACCTTCGCCGAGCGTAGTGGAATTCGCTTCAGTTTACAGAAAAAACAAGCCTTTGTTTTTGATGATGCCGTGCAGGCGGACTGTGATATAGAGCCAAACACCCGATCCTATCGTGAATTTGAGCAACAGTTTCGGAGCAAAATACAACCAATGGAAGATGACGAGTGGTTCTGTGTCCGGGTAAAACTTGAGCCGCCTAAAAAAGGACTCGACTCAGAATTCGACAACGAATAGATACTGTCCCCTAAACAGGCTCTGTCGTATCATGCTTTCCAATCACCCGTTTACTGAATAAGAAGCTATCAACTCCGTGAAAGCCATCCGCATTGCCACCCGAAAAAGCGCTCTTGCCCTCTGGCAAGCTGAATATGTCAAACAACAACTGGAACTGCATCACCCGGGCATTTGGGTTGAATTGGTGAAGATGAGCAGTCAGGGCGACCGCATTCTTGACGCGCCTCTGGCCAAAATTGGCGGCAAAGGCTTGTTCGTCAAAGAACTGGAAAATGCGCTGCTGGAAGACCGTGCAGATATTGCCGTGCACTCCATGAAGGATGTGCCTATGGAATTTCCTGAAGGGCTTGGTCTTGGGGTTATCTGCCCACGGGAAGATCCCCGAGATGCGTTTGTCTCTAACCACTATGCAAATCTTGATGAACTGCCGCAGGGCGCCGTGGTGGGCACATCCAGTCTGCGCCGACAGTGCCAGATTCTGGCTGCCCGGCCGGATCTGACCATCAACTTCCTCCGGGGCAATGTGAACACCCGTCTGGCAAAACTGGATGACGGCCAGTACGGCGCCATTATTCTTGCCGCTGCTGGCTTAATTCGCCTGGAAATGAAAGATCGCATCCGCTCGTATCTGGATACAACCACCAGCCTGCCAGCAGCCGGCCAAGGCGCTGTTGGTATTGAGTTACGTATGGATGATGAAGAGACCCGCCAACTGATTGCACCACTCCATCATGAAGAAACCGCGATTCGGGTTGGTGCTGAGCGCGCCATGAATCGTCGATTGAACGGTGGGTGTCAGGTACCTATTGGCGGTTTTGCCGAACTGGAAGGCGATCAACTCTATATGAGAGGTCTGGTTGGCGATCCGGATGGTACCACCATTTATCGCAGTGAAGTCCGCTGTGCCATCAGTGATTTTGAAGCCGCTGGTATTCAGGTGGCTGATGCGCTTCTGGCACAGGGAGCGGATAAAATCCTGTCAGCGCTCTCGCACCCATAACTGCAGGTACATAATCCAATGAACCTGTCTCACATCCGCGCCTTGGTCACCCGCCCTGAACCTCAAGCTCAGGCGCTGGCGGACAGTATTATCAAAGCCAGTGGCAGCGTCTGGACGATGCCAATGCTTCAAATCAAGGCTTTGCCAGAAACACAGGCTATGAGAAATTGTGTTTTGTCCCTTGAGCAGTTTGATAAGGTCATCGTCACCAGTCGCCCCGCTGCTAATCTGGGGCTTGAGTTGATAGAACAGTACTGGCCACAATTGCCTATTCATTGCCAATGGTTCGCCATCGGTGGCAGTACCGCTGCAGAGCTGGAACATTACAACATCAAGGCTGCATTCTCAGACGCCGGTGTTGATAGCGAAGCACTGCTCAATCTTGATGCCTTTAGTCACATCCAGAATGAGAAAATGCTCATCATCAAAGGTGTCGATGGTCGAGGTTTGCTGGAAGAACATTTGCATCAGGCTGGTGCAATAACCCAGACTCTGGACGTCTACCAGCGTGCATGCCCCCAGTACGAAGATGATGAATTGGTAAAAAAGTTGGAAAGCCATTCAATCAATGTCATCCTCTGTGGTAGCGGTGAAACCCTCTCTAACCTTGGGCGTTATCTTCCGACCTCCCGTCGAACCGGCTTCCACCTGCTGGTTCCCAGTGAACGCGTCGCCCAACAAGCCAGGGATCTGGGTTTCCAACAAGTTTTGAATGCCTGTGGCGCCAGCAACGATGCCATGCTGCAGGCTTTAGCCCAAATCTGATTTGGGCAAACAACCCGGACGACCCAAACGTGAGTAAAACTGACCAAAGTAATGTAAATCCACCCGGTGCTGACGAGAAAAGCACTGACCGTTTGCCGGAAAACAAAACGAAAGACGCCTCTCAGAAAGCACAAAAAAAACCGGTAAAAACAAACACATCTTCTGGCCGGAGTTTGGCAGGTTTGTCGCTGATACTTGCCCTGGGTGCCATCGGCCTTTCCGGTTATATTGCCTGGCGAGCCATGCCCATCGAGCAAAATCAGCCTCTGCTGCAAGAATCCATGAACCTGCTGCAGGCTCAGGTGGCAAGGCAACAAGCAAGGCTAACAACCGTGGATGAAACCACCACGGGCCTTCTGGAAAGACTGCAAAATCAAACCACCGACCTAGAGGAACGGGAAGAGCGACTGTTATCTCGAGTCGATAGCCTCTCTGGAAAAGTGACGAATCTGGAAGGCTCAACTCGGAACCAATGGCATATTGGTGAAGTTGAGTTTTTACTGCGCCTGGCAAACCAACGACTTCTGACCACGAACGACACTGCTTCAGCCCTCAGCTTAATGGAAAGTGCCGATCAGATTCTGGATCAGATGAATGAGTTTTCCGTATTTCAACTCCGGGAAGCACTGGCTGAAGATATCGCTGTTTTGAAATCTGTCGATGTACTGGATCAGGAAAATGTCTGGTTGCGCCTACACGCTCTGACGGATCTGATTCCACAACTGATCACCCTCGATGATAATCAGCTCACTGAAAATGCGGCAGCACCTCTGGGAGAATCAAACTCTGCAGAAATAACTGACGAAAACACAGCCTGGCAACAAACCATTCAAGTCATCCTCGCTGACACCTGGCAACGGTTTACCAGCTTGTTTCGGGTTAATACCGATCGAGCCAAGCCCATTGAAGTATTGCTGGATGCAGAACAGGATTTGTTAATTCGACAGAAACTGATCCTCTTGCTTGAACAAAGCAAGCTGGCTCTAATGACCGAGCAGTCGGTGATTTATCAAAACAGTCTGCAACAAACCATTGATTGGATTAACCAATACTTTACCCTGGGCGGAGAAACCACCCGTCGCCTGTTAACAGAGCTCGAAGCACTGAAAGCCCTGCCTGTCGCACCTGAAACTCCTAAAATCTATCGTTCATTGGAAGCGCTGAAAGATTATCAGAATGCTGAACTGGAAAATGATCTCGAACCAGAAACTGTAAGCCCCGAGCCACCAGCCGTACAAGATGCACCTATAGAAGAAGATGATAGCGAGACCTATCCTCAGGGAGCGGTCATTTCATGAAAGGTTTTGCACTGTTTCTTCTATTGGTCTCAGCCTGCTTCCTGCTGGCCAATATCATGGTAAACGACCATGGATACATTCTTGTCGCCTACGACAATATGACCTTTGAGAGCAGCCTATGGGGCATGATGCTGCTGGTTGTCATTTCAGCGGGCGTACTCTGGCTGGCATTAATTGCACTTAAAATCTTATTGAGCATGCTGAGTATTGTTTATCCGGTATCGTCCCATGCCAAAAAAGTGAAATCCCGCAAATTGTTTGACCGTGGTCTGGCAGAATTTACAAAAGGCAACTGGCGCAGAGCAGAAAAACTGCTCGGCCAAGCGGCAAGTATTAGCGATCCGTCGCTTATTAATTATCTGACGGCAGCAAAAGCATCCCATGAAGCAGGTAATTTTGAAGCCAGCGCCACCTGGCTGCGTCTGGCTGACACCAAAACACCTGGCGCAGAAATGGCGATTGGGATTACTCAGGCTCAGCTGCAACTTTCCAGTAATCATCTGGAACAAGCTTTGGCTACGCTGCAAAGTTTGCACAAAAAATACCCGCGCCATGCTTATATTCTAAAGATGCTAAAACAAGTGTATGTGCGCCTGCATGACTGGCAGTCCCTCGAAACACTGCTGCCAAAACTGCGCAAGCTCAAGGTGATCAATGAAGACGAACATCACCAACTGGAAACCAAAGCATTTCAGGAGCTCTTTGCCCAAGCCTGCAATTATGGCCGTAATCGCAGTGCTCTGGAGGATCGGGTACAACCTGCCAATGATCTCTGGGCCAAGCTAAGCCACAGCCAGAAAAAAGATCCAGAGATACTCTTTCGGTATGCTGAGTGTCTGGTTCGACTGGGAGTAGAAGACAAAGCGGAATCCGTACTAAGAACGCACCTCAACCAGTGCTTTAGTGAAAATCTGATTCGCCTCTATGGCAAAATTTCTGGTATTGACCTGAAAAAACAATTGCTCTTTGGGGAGTCGTTATTAAATAAACGCCCCAACGATCCCGAACTACTGCTCGCACTTGGTCGGCTGGCTCTGAAGAATGAACTCTGGGGCAAAGCCAGAGAATATCTCGAGACCAGTTTGAAACTAAGAAGGTGTGTCGATGTTTATAACGAACTTGGGCACCTCCTGACTCACCTGGATGAGTTTGAAGCCAGTGCACGCTACTTTCAGGAAGGTTTAAAGCTGGCAGCAGAGAGCGCTACTCAACTGCCTCTGAGCGCACGCCTATGAATGCGCTGTTTATTGGGGGTGTAATTAAA
>NZ_LUTV01000002.1:169899-178028 GCF_001646945.1 Endozoicomonas ascidiicola | reverse complement strand
GCAAATGGCCGCTCCCAAGTACAGTTCTGGTGACCGTTACACGGTGGTAATGGTTGATAACGCCAGTATCCACACGAGTCGGTTATTCCGAGAGGAGCTGGCCGACTGGGCGATCGMAAAGAAGATACTTGTCTGCTATCTGCCAACCTACTCCCCAGAACTGAACTTGATAGARATGCTATGGCAAAAGGTGAAGTATGAATGGTTGAATCTCTTTGAGGTCATGGACTTTAAGGCGTTTGAAGCAGAAGTCATACGAGTGTTTGAGCAGGTCGGTCAGGAATATATGATTTCATTTGGTTAACTACTTAAAGCCTTTTTCTTGTCAACTGGTTCTAAATTATCTATTCGTTCCTCGCTAAATCCGAATTTCTTAAGAACTTCCTCAGGTAAACTGTTTAGCAGCTTTGCCTTTGCTGAATATTGCCCGTTTTGATTTCTGATAATAATCTCAGTGAAAGCTTTTTCACTGTTTTTTTTATCTATTCTGTTTGCATACATCGTTCTTGGTTTTACCGGTGGTGGCGATTTTTTTGCCGGTAAAGTTTGGTTTGCGGTTGACTGCTTGCTGGGTGAGGCAGGCCTTTTTCTGGCGGCAGGCTCTCCTCTTGCTTTCTTAATGGCTGATTCGTGAAAACTGATTAATGATTGAATACCTTGTTTTTGATAAGTAGGTTTGTTTTTTCTCAGTTTTGCTACTAATTCTGCAGCGCTTAATTTTTGGAACGCGTTATTGTTCTGAGCCTTTGTTTTATCTGTGCTGGGTTGATATGGATTATTAGTGGATTTTAGAGAGGTAGTAGGGCTGTTTTTTACTGATCTTTCAACACATGTCTTTTCTGTGAGGACATGGTTTTTAGGTTCAGTATTTAGCCTGCTGTTATCGGTTACTTTATTAGCATGAGCAAGTACAGGCTGGATTGACTGATTGGCAATGATTCGGCTTTCAAATCTACGCGCCTTTTCTTGGACATTGCCTTTCTCTACTGGCTTTTGATAAAAGGCAGTAATTTTTGATTGTACTCTTGTTTCTAATCCTGGTGCAGTAGTCATAATAAATCCTTGTATTTGCCCCTCGCAAAAAATAGACTTTGAACGAATGAGGAAACATTCCCATATCAGGGATTAATAAGAAATAAGACGTTTGGCTATTTACAGCTAAAGTTGGGTATCAGCCAGAACCCAGCGGATTAAAAGTGCTGAGCCAGAGCAATAATAGCAAGCACCAGAGAGGTTACCTGCCAGAAGCGCACAGGATCTCTATCTATAAGGGGTTGATGCCGTTTAATGGCGTAACTCGGATCAGGCTTATAAAGACAATGAATGAATTCAGAAACTTCCTGATAGCGTTTAGCTGGTGTGACAGCGACAGCTTTACAAATTGCATCATCAACCCAATTTGGCACCATTGGGTTGATGAGGCTCAGAGGGCGATAAGTCAATTTTTTCTGATTGGCTGCACTGGTTATTCGGGCAACCTCTGTGCCAAAGGGCAGCTTACCCGTTAGTAATTGGTAGGTGATGACGCCAAGGGAGAAAATGTCCGATCGCGTGGAGCCTGCTAGACCAATGTAGTATTCCGGCGCAGTGTATTGAGCCGTTCCGGGTATACTGTTGATCTCCCGTTTTATTTCTGAAATACCCTGAATACGACATGACCCCAAGTCAATAATGGTTACCGTGCCATTGCCGTCAATCATAATGTTGGCTGGCCTGAGATCTTGATGAATCACTTCTTTACGATGCAGCGCCTGCAGACCTTTGCCAATCTGACTGATAATATCTCGAACGGTTGTCAGGTCGGGCCTGGGGTTATCAATCATCCACTGAGCCAATGTTCTCCCTCTGATGTATTCAGTGGTGGTATAGAGATAGCTGCGGTGTTGACTCATCGTGGCTGCTTTCACCAGATGCGGGTGGTTCATTCGCCGGAGTACCCACTCTTCCATTAGCAGGGCTTCCAGAAACGGTTGGTTTTCTCGGTGCTCCGTGGGTGGGGCTTTGATGACGATTTCTTTCTGGGTTTGCATATCCAGTGCCAGATAAACATGGCTTCGACTGCTGATGTACAGTTCTCTTAGAATTTTGAGTCCATCTATTTCTCTGCGGGCTTCCAGCCTCGGCAAGCCGGTTTTATCAGCCTGTTTACTGACTTCATGGTATGCCTTTTCGGGCAGCTGTTTTACTTCGATAATCTGGCTTGTGAGATTATCCAGGCTGCTATTGTTAAGCGCTGTTTTTCCAAATTTTTCTGCAAGAGCATTCAGGCTGCCAGATGGCTGCTCCTTGAGCACATCCAATAATGAAACGTGCTCGTGAATACCATCGGTGGTTAAAAGAAAGTGATCACCTTTATTCAGTTCTACTTCGATGTAATCAAGCTTTACTCTCTCTTGCACACCTAAACCATTGGTCAGATAACTGATGTCTTTTGATACTTCTCTCCTGTGGTCGGCGGTCAGTTGTTCCAGATTATCTTGGGAATATCGGTAGATTCGGCTATCGCCCAGATGGAAGATATAGGCGGTATTGGATTTCAAAATCAAGGCTGAAAAGGTAGAGATATACCCTTTGTCTTTATTAAAGCGGTTCGGTCCACGCTGACTTTGTGCAAACAGCCAGCTATTTATTGCCTGAATAACACGGTGAGCTGAGGTTTTAACGGACCAGGTTTCGGGAGTGCTGTAATAATCTTCGAGAAAACTGCTGATGGCCGTATGACTGGCAATATGGCTGACATCGCTGGAACTGATGCCATCGGCAATGGCGATGGCAATGCCTTTGGTTTCCAATAAATGGCCATCAGGGATTCGGGCACCATAAGCATCCTGATTACGGGCTTTTCTGCCTTTGTCACTGTGCTGACCAAGATCGACGGTTAACTTCTTCATGTTGGATTGCCGCTACCTGAGTAGCGACCTTAACATTCCTTATACAACCTGGCGTTCTGGGCTGGTTTTTACATGGGTGTAGTACAGTGGTAAGCCTACCAGAAACAGACCGCCAACCAGATTACCAAGCACCGTTGGCAGTTCGTTCCAGATCAGGTAGTCAGCAACAGTGAAGTCACCACCCATGATCATGGAGAATGGGAACAGGAACATGTTCACGATGGAATGCTCAAAGCCCATAAAGAAGAACAGCATAATTGGCATCCACATAGCCATCATCTTACTGCCAGCGGAGGTGGAAATCATGGCGCCAACCACACCCATGGACACCATCCAGTTGCAGAGCATGCCCCGGATAAAAATAGTGATCCAGCCAGACAGGCCGTGTTCTTGATAGCCAACGGTTCGTGATTCACCAATGCTGCTGACTTTTGCCGCGATAGCGCCGCCATCAATACTGTATCCATAAGTCAGAATAAACGACATAAAGAAGGCGACAGTCATGGCGCCACCAAAGTTACCCAGGAAAACCAAGCCCCAGTTTCTAAGAACCTGCTGTGGTGTAACACCGGGCCGTTTATCCAGAAGTGCCAGCGGTACCAGCGTAAATACACCAGTAAGCAGGTCAAACTTCATCAGGTAAAGCATGATGAAGCCTACAGGAAATAGAATGGCACCAATCAAGGGCGAGCCACTTTTAATAGTGACGGTGATGGCAAACATGGCAGCAAGTGCCAAAATAGCACCCGCCATAAACGCACGGATAAGCGTGTCCTTATTAGACATATAGATTTTGGATTCGCCGGAATCCACCATTTTTGTCACAAATTCACTGGGTTCGATATATGCCATTGTTATTAACCTTGTTGAGGCGATTGGGTATGAACTTCCTAAAGCAAGGCCGATGCCAAGCTTGTTCAACCCATGAACAACCAGTGAATTAAACGAAAAACCTTTATCCACTGCCCTGAAATAACCCATGTTATTTAGTTTGGGTAAAGCAAAGCACCGTAATGAGGCGTTTTGGAGTTGGTGGTTATTGCGTTCAGGAAACGGTAGAACTACTTCTTAAAAATCAGCCAGTGTTTGGCTAAAGTCTCTCTTCCTGTTACCGGTTTCCCAGTGAAGCAATGTTAGATATCAACAAAACAAATGATGAGCAGCTAGAGTCGCCTGCACGACGGGCGTTGTTTCGTCGGTTTGCGCCGGAGCAACCGCCTGTTGTTCCCGGTAGCCAATATCCCCGGCCTCCCTGGGCCGTTGAAAATGCTTTGTTTCTGGCGCTTTGCACTCAGTGCGATGCATGCATCAGCCAATGCCCGATGCGAGTGCTGGGAAAATCGGATGAGAAAGAAGAAATTCTGCACGGTCGCCCGATTCTGGATCTTGCTTATGGCAGCTGTGATTTCTGTGGGAAGTGTGTTGATGCTTGCCCAACCGGTGCGTTAGATAAGGACCGTGGGAAAAAACGACAGGCTATCCCTTTATTAACAGGGAGCTGTCAGGCTGAGCTTGGGATGAACTGTCATCTGTGTGCCGAAGCCTGCAGTGAGCAGGCTATCGAATTTAATGCGAGTAAAAAGCCAGTGATTGATCTTGAACGCTGTACAGGCTGTGGTGAGTGCACCATGGACTGTTATAGTCGTGTGCTAATCATGTCAAAATATTAAGGGTTTGTCCTGAAATAACTTACACATTTCAATTAACGTTTTCCGTTTTCCGTTTTCCGTTTTCCGAAAAAGCTGGGGCACTCGCGCTTTTTCGGACTACGGCCTACGGATAGCGGTCAACGGTCTCAACGATGCTTCAAGGCCTCAGTAAATGTGGATCTTGTTTCGGGGAAGCTCCTAGGGGAAGCTCCTAAGTGGTTGTTTTCTTTCTGGGTATGCCAAGTCTTTGCCGTCTTTCCCAGAGCGTTTTACGACTGATTCCGAGCTTTTGTGCCAGCTCCGTTTCTGTCATCTGATCCTGATGTTCAAGAACAAAACGCTGGAAATAATCTTCAAGGGTCAGCCCATCCTGAGACTCTTCAGCATCGGTTCGGAAGAGCACCTGTTTAACACGCACCTCAATATCCAGATGTTCAGGGGTAATAATATTGTCTTCTGAAAGAATGACTGCCCGCTCGATGGCGTGTTCCATTTCTCTGACGTTACCCGGCCATTGATACTGAGACATGGCGGCCATGGTTTCTGGCGCCAGTGAGAAAACTTCCAGATCCATTTTTTTACAGGTTTTTTCCAGCAGCCGTTCTGCCAGCATGAGTATGTCACCGCCCCGCTCACGTAACGGAGGAATGCGGAGTTCGACCACTTTGAGGCGGTAATAGAGATCTTCCCGGAACTCATTTTGTGATGACAACTGCTTCAAGTTTCTATGGGTAGCGGCGATTAATCGTACGTCCACAGACTGAGACTGAACCGAACCTACACGACGAATTTCTCCTTCCTGTAGAACCCGCAACAGTCGAGCTTGAGCTTCAAGGGGTAGTTCACCAATCTCGTCCAGAAACAGAGTGCCGCCATTCGCTGCTTCAATGAGACCGGTTCTGGCGGCGTTTGCCCCCGTAAAAGACCCTTTTTCATGACCAAAAAGTTCGGACTCAATCAGTGTTTCCGGAATGGCGGCGCAGTTAACTGAAATCATCGGACCTTTGGCGCGACGACTGTTTTCATGAAGGGCACGGGCAACCAGTTCCTTGCCGGTGCCTGATTCTCCCTGGATCAGAACGGTGGCATCGGTAGGTGCTACTTTCTGAATCTGTCGGAAGAGCAAATTCATGCCGTCACACTGTCCTAGAATGCCACTGAAGCCAGCATCAGACGACAGGGCGGCCTGTTTAACATCTGTTGTACCATTTTGATTTTCAGAGATGTCCTGGGCGAGGGTGTCTTTCTTTTTTATGGCCTCAGCCACTCTTTCCAGCATCTCGGCATGATCAAAGGGCTTGGCGATATAATCCACCGCACCTTGTTTCATGGTAGAAACAGCAGAATTGAGACTGGCATAGCTGGTCATGATTAACACTGGGATGGTGCCCGCGAGATTAATCATCTCGGTTCCCGGTTTGCCTGGAAGACGTAAGTCACTGATGATCAAATCATAAGAATCATCTTTAAGCAGGCTATCTTCGGCTTCATAAACGGAGCCGGTTTCTGTGACACTATAGCCCTGACGCTCCAGAAGCCTGCGCAGAGATGAACGGATTATTTCTTCGTCTTCGACAATGAGAATCTTGCCCTGAACTTTGTCTTGAACCTTGCCCTGAACCGTAGTGCTCTGACTCATGCCGTTTCTCCCTGCAGCTCATAGACTGATTCTGTTGTAATTGGCTCTGCTTCGTAGCGTGGAAGGGAAATCATAAAACACGTCCCTCGTCCGGTATTCGCATCCAATGGGCTTATCACCTGAATGCTGCCGAAGTGCTCTTCAATGATATTCCAGGTAAGGGCAAGGCCAAGACCTGTGCCTTTTCCTGCTTCTTTGGTGGTAAAAAATGGTTCAAAGAGTTTTTCCTGAATCTCTTTTGGAATACCGTGTCCCTGGTCTTCAACTCGAATGGTCACCGTATGCTGGTTAGCGCTGGTAGTGACTGAAATCAAGCTGGTGATCTCAGGGTCAGAATCAGAAGCATCCGCTGCATTTTTTAACAGATTAATGAACACCTGTTGCAGTTTTTGGCTGTTGCCAGAGACGCAGAGCCCCGCTGAGCACAGATTACGGAACTCGATATTGCTGTGCTTATGACTTAATTGCAACAAACTAACCGCTTCCTGAATCGTGCTGCATATTTCAACAGGTTCTGAGGAGAGTGATTCATTAGACAGTTGTTGTCTGGCTCCTTTCTGTCCAGAATGCGCATAAGAGACCAGAGTTTGAACAATGCGGCTGACCCGTTTTGTCTGTTCAAGAATTTGCTGGGAACTTTCTTTAATATCCGGATCACTGGAGAGCGCACTCATCTCCTGGGCGAGACAATCGATACCCGTGATTGGGTTACCAATTTCATGAGCGACACCTGCCGCCAGTTGTCCAATAGACGCCAAACGTTCGCTGTGGAATAACTGTTCTTCCAGAAGCTGGGTTTCTGTTTGATCTTCCATCAGGATAACCTGGTTACCGCCAGTACCGGAGGCGGGTGCATGAATTGTGGATTTATGCAGGTTGAGGTATCGAACGCCCCCGTCAATCTCAATGCGGTGTTTGGTCAGGTGTTTGCCTTCAAGGCGAAGAAACTCATTGAGTACCGTTTTCCATGGCTCTGGAATATCCCTCAACGGCATACCCAGCACGGCTTCTGTTTCGATGCCGGTAAGTTCAGCCATGGCTGGATTCCAGAACATCACATCACGGTCACTGATCAGCCCATTACTGGTGTTGCTGATAGAGTCGATGGCACAGACGGCCATGGGCAACGAGTTCAATGTGTCTCGATGATAGCGGCGCAGGCTGTCCAGTTCGCCGGCAAGACCGGTGAGTCGGGTATGGTAATCCTCCATCCGCGATTCCATGAAATGAATATCCCTTGGCACGTAATTGCTTTCAGCATCCAGTGGTAGAAACGAATCAACAATATCATGGGCAATGGTGGGGCCCATTAAGCCGGAAAGATTGGTTTCAATGCGATCTCTTAAGCGCCTGAGAGAATGTGGACGATTGTCGTCTGCTCGCATATTCAGGTCGCTCAGCGCTTTACTGATTTCCTTTTGGGCAGCAACTGGGCCAAGTGGGGCACTGAGCATTTCCTGGAACTCATAGGACGATCGAGCCTGGGGGATTTTATGAGGCTGTTGACCAACTTCTTTAACCAGGCAGGCTGCCGCAGCACTGCGTTCTTCATCAGACATGCCGGTTAATTTAGACATCAGGAAAAACACCAGTAGATTGACCGCCAATGATGACATGGCCGCCAAGGAATAGTCCCCAATTAACTTCCCTATTTTCAAGAGATCAGGAATCGTCGATAATTGCTCCGCATGAGTGCAGGAGGTCATCTTGGGCAGTTATTCGACGACAGTAGAGGTTCAAATGGTTCGGTTTTATCAGTCACTCAACGAGAGGGATCGTCGTCGCTATGCTGCGATTGAAGCGATAAAGCTTGGGCATGGTGGCATCGAATTCATTTCTCAGTTACTGGCTTGTAACCCGAAAACGATTCGTCGAGGTATCGCTGAGCTGGAATCAGAACATCTGAACGCTGATCATCAGCGAAAAAAAGGGGCGGACGCACACCGCTGA
>NZ_LUTV01000002.1:0-169294 GCF_001646945.1 Endozoicomonas ascidiicola | reverse complement strand
GACCTGCTGATGTTGTGTGATGGAGGTGGCAGTAACAGTGCTTCGTCGTATCTTTTCAAAGAGGATTTGCAGGCACTTTCAAACAGGCTGAACTTGAGAATTCGTATCGCTCATTACCCGTCGTATTGTTCGAAATACAACCCTATTGAGCATCGCGTATTCCCGCATATCACCCGTGCCTGCAAAGGTGTTCCTCTGGAATCCGTTGAGATGGCAAAGCACTACATAGAAAAAACAGAAACGACCAAAGGGCTGAAAGTGGTTGTAAGAATTATCGACAAAGTGTTCGAAACCGGGCGTAAATATGCCACTGACTTCAAAAAGAACATGGCCATTCAGTTCGATAAATTCTTGCCAAAATGGAACTATGTCGCCATGCCCTGTACCTGCTGAAATCGGGAAGTTATTCAGGGACTATTCCCAAATACCACCCGTCATTCGTAATGGTGCCAAAATGCACACTGCGAATTGGGAACACTTCCATCCCCATGGTCAGCGGCATCATCAAGGTAAAGAACCAGACGGCACTGCCTGTCAGAAGACCGGCAATGAGTCCTTTATGATTGGCACTGCCCCAATACAGGGTTGCGAGTGTTCCGGGTAAAAGCTGCAAAGCACCGACATAGGCGACAATGCTCAGGCTGTACATATCCACTTCGTTGTGAAGCAGGCGATAGAAGCCATAAGACGAGAGAATAAGGCCGATAATCACCAGGCGCTTTACATTGGTTAGCCATCGATAGATGTTGATATGAACCGGCGCTGAGGGTTCACGGCTTTGGTAAACCGGAAGGATGACATGATTCATCAGCATGGACGACAGGGCTAAAGAGGTCACAATAAACAAGCCACTGGCAGCAGAGAGACCGCCAATATAGGCGATCATGGTCAGTAATCGATTATCCAGCGCTGCACCGATAGCCAGAGGAAAGTATTCCGGTGGGTAGTTACTGTTAATTTTCAAGCCTGCCCAGAGAATCAGTGGCGTTGAAATACTCAGTAAGAGCAGGAAAAATGGCAGCCCCCAACTGGCAGTGAACAGTCGTCGGATATCCCGGTTTTCTGCAAAGGTCATATGGAATACGTGAGGCATAACCACGGCAGAAGCAAAGAACATCAACAGTGTTGTGCGCCATGGACCATCTTCCAGATGGGAGTTCATGCCAATAATGACCTGAGAGTTGGACTCCAACCATTGATTCAGTTCTGGAAACCCGCCAAAAATTTGATAGATCACCACCCCGCCCAGTAATGCAATAATCAACAGTTTGAGCAGCGATTCAAAGGCAATAGCCACCACAAGGCCATCATTCTGATGGCGGCCGGCAAGGTGTCGAGTACCGAGAAGAATGGTTAATACGGCTACCAGCAGGCAAAAACCAAAGGCCAGCTGATCGGACATGCGTTCATTGGTCAGTAAGGAGATACTGTCGGATACCGCCTGAATCTGTAAGGCAAGGAGTGGGAAGGTGATGCACAACAGAAGTAGTGTGGTCAGGGTGCCAGCAAATGGACTTCTGAATCGAAAAGCGAATAGATCGGGCAGTGAGCTGAGTTGATAGGTTGAGGTGATTTTAAGAATAGGGATCAGTAATACCGGTGCCAGAAGAAACGCGCCGCTGAGGCCAAAATAAAAACTCAGGAACACATAGCCATCGTCGTGGGCAACGCCAATACTGCCATAATACGCCCAGCTGCTGGCATAGACGCCCAGCGATAAAACATACGTCGCAGGATGGTTAACAATACGTTTGGGAATAAAGCCTTTGTCGGTGGCCCAGGCGCATAAAAAGAGAAGGAGCAGGTAGAGAAAGCTGACAAGCAGAATATGTTCCAGCTCAAAGTTCATCGCTGTTACCCCGAATCTGTAGAGCAAAAGCCGCAATAATCAGGATAAGCCAGAGAATCCAGGGCTGATACCAATGCTCACCAAAGGTAATCCACCAGCCCATAATAGCCGGGGAAAACAGGTAGATGCCGATCACCAGAAGCAGGACGAGGCGGTAGATATACATATTACTTCGATGCAGTTTCCCGGTAGGAGACACATAGTAATGGTTATATGTGAAAACCGCAAAGAAGGTGTGGTTTATTCTTTTGTCAGAGAGTTGTTCACGTCTTGCTGATCATTTTTCAGTTGAGATAGTGCTTTTTTTTGCTCCATACGGCGCTCAGATCTTTTGCTGCCTTCACCCAGTAAGTGGCTTTCTATGGTTTCCCTGACATCTCGATAGTTGTTTTGCTCTAGTAATTCATCAATGATTGTGCGTGTTTCATTGACCTTACCCAAATTATTATCCATCCAACTATTTAATGTTGAAGCAGCCTGTTCGGGATTAGTTTCACCCAGAGCGATCAAAAAGAATACATTTTCCAGAAAAGTATCTGGCGAGTTCAGAGTTGCTTCTATTTGCTGAATTTGCACATTGAGCGTTTTCAAACGTTGTTTTGATTGATCATGTAATATTTGGTTGAGCTTTATAAGCTCGGCTTTGAGCTCGGATAGCTCGTTGTGAATGTCAATTTCAGATTGCGGTTGGTTTAGACTGTCTGGACTATCGAGCATTTTCTGACAAGCATTGATTTGCTGCCTTAACTCGGCACAGCGTTGCAGGTTGACAACTCTGTGTTGTAGGTAGCGTAGCCTGTTCTGGTGATCGTCATTATCAGGCTGTTCTTCTAGTTTGAGTTCTGCTTTGATCAGGTTCTGAAAGGCTTCACGGTGTGCATCCTGCAACTCAAAAATACTCATTTCGCTAGCTGGCGACATATGGAAATAGGGGTGTTTGAGTGCTTGTTCAGCAGAACAACGCTTTTTTGGGTTAATTTTAGTCATACTGATGAGCAGACTGACTGCATCACTGCTCAGGCCATAGTGCTCCGGTAAGAGACTCAGAAACTGATCGTATGTATCCGCATCAAACTGCCATGATCCAGTTGCGTTGCTTTGAATTATTTGGGGAGTGAAGCCTAAAAACAACTTGGTAAGGGTCATCCCCATTGACCACACATCTCCCTTGAGGCTTTGTTCTCCATCAGCAATCACTTCTGGTGCCACATATTCTGGTGTACCACAACCTCCAGAAAAAACAGGGTCATCAGGGGTTTCAATTGCCTGATCATTTTGTTTCGCTAACCCAAAGTCTACAAGACTGATTTTCCCCTTGTTATCTATAAGGATGTTATCGGGTTTGATATCCCTATGGCAGATACCTTTAGTGTGAATACTCTGTAGCTGTTTGAGCATTTGCCTGCCAAGAACTCTTACCTGATCTTCAGGAAGTTGCGGTTGATAGCCGTTTTCATTTTTTTCATGGGTGTATTGCTTGCTTTCGTCTGATGGTTGCATTTCCATTAGTGATGATAATGTGTAGCCTCCGTTATCCATGGCAATAAGGCAGTAAGGCTCGTCAACAATGGGATCATGCATACTGATGTCTCTTACCTGAACACCCTCGGAGGCGAGTTTTTGTATTTCCGTTTCATATTGAACATTTTTAAACTTATCTTTATTAAACCGGTCCTCGTGAGGGAGGTTTATTTTTTTAACGATAGTTTGCCGCTGTAGCGTTTCAGGTGAGCTTATCTTATAAGGTTCCTCTGAATAGTATGCAGAAATAGCTTTTAGAAGTGGGGCTGTTTTGACCCTCAGTCTTTCTCCTCCGTCAGGGTTAACTGATTCGATGGTCAGGTCTCCCAATTGCAACTCTTTTCCGGTGACTTGATCTAATAGCGAAATGTCAGGATTATCCACTTCAAGATTAATACCCTGAATAGACAGATTGCTCAGTGGGATTTCTTCACCAGTTTCACGAAGAGAAATGACAAGGCTTGATTCTGCTGCAATGTCTTCATTATTCGACAGTGGGTTTAAAACGACTTCTAAACCAAAACTCATTTGAAACATACGGTTCTAAATGAGCAGATAAATTGATCCAAAGCATGAAACGAAAAACGATTCAAGACGTATAATTACAGATCATTTTTTGCCATAACTATTCGATTCATGCTTAAAGTCCTACACGATAAATGGAATCAATCCCCAGAATGCCTCTATCAATCTGGATTATCAGAACCTCACCATAGGACGCGCGAACGCTTTATGGCCCTTTATCAAGTCTGTTGTGAGCAATCCGCTTCACAGGTGGCCTTCAGCACCAAACGCGCAACACACACCTTGTGGAAATGGATCAAAGCTTATAATGAATTCGGCCCAAAAGCTCTCCAGTATAAGCGTACAGGCGGGCACCCCCCTTTTGTCTAACCGTTACCTCAATCATCACTCAAGCCATCCACCGTTCGGCTGAAGCCGCTGCAAATGCTGAAAAGTCGTCACTCCCTCGCTGGACTCTTAAAAGGTTAGTAAACTGGTGCAAGGTGAAATGGAACTTTACTTGCTCCCGGGAAACTATTCGCCGTGTTTTGAAAAGGAATAATATCTCCTGGAAAAAGGCGAAGAAGCTCCTGAATCGTGCCGATCCTGAAAAAAGAGCAGACTATCTGAAGCAGCTTGAGCCGTTACTTCAGCAGGCAACCAGGCAAGAAAAACTGATCGTTTATATTGACGAAGCGCACATTCATCAGGATACGGATATCGGTAGTGGGTGGTCAGCTAAAGGCGGTAGACTCTTTGTGTCTTCTTGCTCTCCAGGGCTATCCAAAGTCACGTTTTACGGGATTTATTACTACAACGAGGGCCAGGTTAGGATTTGGCCATACCCCAAAGGCAATTCACAACATACTGTGAATGTTCTGGAGCGTATTCGACAGGAGAATCTTGAACGACAAATTACTGTTATTTGGGATGGTGCGTCCTATCATCGGTCATTTGACGTCTGCGAGGCTGCAAAAAATCTAAAAATAGAGCTAGTCTGGCTACCTCCGTACAGTCCTGATTTTATGCCAGTTGAGGCTCTTTGGCGTTGGTTGAGAGAGGAGGTAACTTATCATTATTGTCATAGCACCCAAGATGAACTGGTGAAGAATGTCAAAGCCTTCTGCGTGCAGATTAACCAAAAACCAGTCGAGTTAGCCGACAGACTCCATACCAAGACGTCTCTTGACGAGGAGGAAGAGGTGCTCAGAAAACCGGTTAAGCCAAAACCAAAATAAAACCGATGGTTTCAAGTGAGTTTTGGTTTAGGACAGTGCCAAAAGATCCCGCACCTAAAATAATATCTTCGCCAGTTTTTACATTTTTTCTGGTGGTCATGTTTTCAAAACTGAACTCTTGCAGCTTTCCACTGTATTCTGGATAGAGCTCTTTCGCGGTATTTGCAGTTTTAATCCGGAAGTCTCGGGTTAATGATTTTCGCACTTTTAAAATGATATTTTGAGCTATCTTCAATATACGATGGGTCAATGCAGGCTTTACCTTGAGCCCCTCAAAATTGCCTTCGTTGTTTCCATGTTCGGATGGATGATTGTCCGGAAGGTGATTAGACCTATGGTCAGAGGGTGTGGGTCCATTCACTGGCATGGTTAGCTCCAGAATTATCCTAACTCTGTCGCTATCGGCGGTATGCGCCATGTCTTTTATCTGGCAATAACGATTTTACGAAATGTCAGGTTAATTCTGGGTTTTACTTCCCGATTGGTTTTAGTCAGGCAATGATGCCAACAATGTTGTGTATTCCCGGCCATGATCAGTAACGAGCCAGAGCTTAGGTCAATTGAGTAAGGCCGTAGATCCTTACGCCGTTTATGTCTGAGACGGAATCGGCGGGTTGCTCCGAGGCTGAATGAGGCAATCACGGGGTTTTCACCCAGCTCGGTTTCGTCGTCGCTGTGCCAGCCATTGCTGTCTTGGCCATCTCGATAGAGGTTTATCAGTACAGAGTTGAACCGGTGGTGGCTGAGCTTCTCTATATGGCGCCGTATTTGCTGCACTGCGGAGTGCCATGGCGTCGACTCAAGATGAATGCCAGAGTATTGGTAATGCCTGCCCGGATCGCCCATCCAAACCTGAAGTCTCGGGACATTATGGGTTTTTCCGTAAAGTGAGATAGTGTCTTGTTGCCAGGGAAGGCTGGCATAGAGATCGTGATAAAGTTGATCAGCGTCGAATTCAGAAACTATCTGTGACCACAGTAAAATCTCGGCATCTTCAAGCTCAAGTAATTCAGGTTTGACGTTGATGGGAAGAAACATATTCCGGGCTCCGACAAACGACGTCAGCCCGGAAATCCTATAGCGGGTTTACTGGTAAGTCACCCAATAAATCATTTCTCCGGGGCAGTCCTTACCCATAACTTCAGCCATTATGTCATCAAGCTTCATTTTATGCAGGTTCTCAAGCCACTCATCGTCCTCTAGTTTTTCTTCCATAAGCCATTCAGGAACGGAGCGACTATCGGCATTATACCAAGCGACGGGAAAACGCATCTCTTTAGGCAAGCGGTGACGTTTAACGCTGAGTGAAGCATCGCAACGAACCATCAGGCTATTAGCAATTTGCTGTCGTTTGTTCAGATAATTGTCAGTTTCCCGCTCGTACTTATCCACATGAGGGCTGACTAGCTCCTCGTAGCGACTTTCCAGACAATGGTCGTAGGCCCGGCTGACCTCACTATTTTTGTATCCCAACACATCACAGGCCTTTTTAACACGGCCTCGAACCTCTTCCTTTAGCTTGCTGTACCAAGGGGCATTGGGGCCAAGGGTTTTCTGGGCTTCGATATTGGCGATAAACAGCAGATTTTCGTCTGGTGTAAAGCAAGACGAGGGCTTATGAAGGTGCAACGGAAATTCGTTGGCAATTCTGGGATCGTTGCGCATCTTGTCATCCCTGTTTAATCGAGCAGTATTGCAGAGCTCCGAACCATCGGATTCCATCACGCTCGAGATGGGGGGCTGATCAACATACGCCAGCGTATCCGCTGAAACGATGACTGAAAATACATATAAATATACGGCTGCGGCCGCTTTTTGAACAATCGACATATCCACTCCCTTGAACACATCACACTGCTTTGATTGAGATTGATTAAGCTTCTAAATGTATAACACGTATAAGAGGGCGTTGTCTTTATTGAATACTGGTTTGCAGTATCTTACTTTTTTGCAGCAGCGCCGTGGGGGACCAGTTTTCGATACCCCACTGAAGTATCTCTTCTATGGTACTGGCTTCAAGTTGATTGTCCGCCTGCATGCCCAAGGCTGAAAATGCCTTGATCATCAGTGGTCGAGGTTCATCCTGTGGTATGGCCGGGGCATGATTTTGTTTACTCAGTTTATTGCCATCACTTTCAACAATCACAGGAATATGAGCGTACATTGGGTTTGGGTAACCCAGTTGGTTTTGCAGGTGGATTTGCCGTGGCGTCGAGTCCAGAAGGTCGACACCTCGGACGATATGAGTCACTCCCTGAAAGTAATCATCCACTGATACTGCCAGTTGGTAGGCGTACAAACCGTCTTTTCTCTTCAGAGTAAAATCACCAAGCTCGCTCAGGTCAAATGAATACCTGCCCTGAATCCTATCAGTGAAATGAATAACCTGATCATGACAGCGCAGCCTGAGCGCATGGGGTTGGCTTGGTACATTTCGGTTATCTCGGCAATAGCCGGGATAGACACCGTTTAATCCGGATAACTGTTTTCGGGTGCAGATGCAGGGATACAGCTCTTCTGTCGTGAGCAGATGTTCCAGTACATCGTCATAACATTGACTGCGGGTGCTTTGGTATAGAACGCTGTCGTCCCAATGCAGCCCATAGGCTTCCAGCGTCTTTAAAATCAAATCCGCAGTGCCAGCCGGTTCTCTGGGTGGGTCAATATCTTCTATGCGAACCAGCCATTTGCCATTATTGGCTCGTGCGTCAAGGTAACTGGCCAGAGCTGCAACAAGAGAACCAAAGTGTAATGGGCCGGAAGGAGAGGGTGCAAATCGTCCGATGTAAGAATCTGGTTGATTACCCATATCGCAATGACGCTGGACTCAGTAGGGAATAGAAAAGGGTCAGACGCCAGGCAAGGCTTACCCGGCGTCATGGGCAATCAGTTAACGTTCAGTTACCTAATTGTTTTTCTTTGATCTCGGCCAGTGTCTTGCAGTCAATACACAGCGTTGCTGTTGGACGGGCTTCAAGACGACGAATGCCGATTTCAACACCGCAGCTGTCACAGAAGCCATAGTCGTCTTCTTCGATGCGGGTCAGAGTGTCATTGATCTTTTTGATCAGTTTACGTTCACGGTCACGGGTTCTGAGTTCAAGGCTGAACTCTTCTTCCTGACTGGCGCGATCGGCAGGATCCGGGAAGTTTGCGGCTTCATCCTGCATATGGTTTACCGTGCGATCCACTTCTTCCATCAGCTCCCGTTTCCAGTTCTGGAGGATCTGAGTGAAGTGAGCGACCTGCGGCTCATTCATGTACTCTTCCCCAGCCTTTTCCTGGTAGGGGGTAAAGGACTTGAGCAGATTGCCTGTATCCGCGTTTTTCTGTGCTGACATGATTACAGCCTCACCACCTTCTATTCGTGAGCCAGGGACAACTAACCTTCCTGGAACTCTCCATTTAGAGAAATTGCCCAAAACAGCAGGAGCTGCCTGAGAATATCTCTGTGATCGCCGGGTAACCGGCTCCCTGAAAGCCAAGGTAAACACCATGGGTGCCTGGTGAGAACAAACGCTCCTGGCACTTGCCTTTTGCCTTCCTCTGCTCTGAAGTGTACGTCTGTCTCAGTGCAGGTATGGAAGCACCTGTGGATAAACAGCCATGCTTCCAAAAAAACGAAGCGGTAGAAACTACCAAAACCCATGACAAGACGCCATAAAAAAATGACACTTGTTCCCAGACATTGACTAAAACCTGGACTCAGGTCAACTGGTATTATACCTGTTGCTATCCGTTAATTACTGCTTCAGGGCTTCGCATTCCTGAGACTAAGCACTTAATCGACCAACATCATAAAATACTGATTTTGAATATCAATACGTAGATAAATGAGCAGAAGTTATGAAATACGAACAGAAGCTGGAAGAAGCAACCCTGATCAAGCGGTACAAGCGTTTTATGGCAGATGTGTCACTGCCTGATGGCTCTCAGATTACCCTTCATTGCCCCAATACCGGCTCGATGAAGAACTGTCTCTATCCGGGAAATCGAGTCTGGTATTCCGATTCAAAAAACCCGAAAAGAAAATATCCATGCACCTGGGAGCAGGCAGAAATTCCAGTGCTGTTTAATGGTAAAGAACGCCTGACCAGAGCAGGGCTGAATACTGGCCGGGCCAACACGCTGGTTGAAGAGCTGGTGAGTGCCGGTAAAGTGCCAGAGCTAAGCGCTTATAATACCATTCGACGTGAAGTGAAATACGGCGAAGAAAACAGTCGTATTGATTTATTACTTCAACAGGAAGGTTTACCGGATTGTTATGTGGAAGTAAAAAGTGTCACCTTAGCCATGGGGGACGGGCTTGGCTTATTTCCGGATGCGGTGACGTCACGGGGAGCCAAGCATCTCAGAGAGTTGGTTCAAATGGTCGAAAATGGTCATCGGGCTGTGCTGTTTTTCTGTGTTCAACATACCGGTATTGATCGTGTTTCCGTTGCATCGGAGATTGACCCGGGTTATGCCGAGGAATTTCAGCAGGCGGTAGCTGCCGGTGTTGAAGTGATCGTCTGGGGAGCAGAGATGTCTGGGCTTGCTATCGAATTGACCAAGCCATTGCCGTTTTGTTGATCTTTCACACGTCAGATTGTGACTTACAACCCAGAGCGCTGGGTTGTAAGTCGTTGACTAAGCTGGACACGGTTATTGCTGCGGGTTATTGCTGCTAAAAAGTGCTTTAAAATGGCTGATATTACCGGGTTTACGAAAACAGGTATTTGCTGAAATAAAATCTACTACGAAAGTATGTGGTGCGAATAATTAACATCTATTTACCCCCTGTTAGGCTGTTTTATTGGGGGGGGGGGGTAGATGTTTTATTAAATGGCTGTGATTTTTATTTGATTTTTTCTTTTGATTAATGCTTTTGTCTAAGTCTTTTTTAGAAGGGCCTGAATTCGTATCATAAATGCATAACCTCTGTAACCACAGGGTTGCTACAGAGCCACCTTTGAATTCAATCAGAACTCAGGTGTACTCTGTAAAGCTACTAAACACTACAGAGGATGCCACGGATGGCCTTTAAGCACCTGAGCTCTGAAGAGAGACATTATATCGAAATTGAACTGAAAAATGGGACTTCTCAAAACAAAATTGCACAAAAACTTGGGCGCGATCAGAGTTCCCTGTCACGGGAATTAGGGCGCAACAAGGGGTTACGCGGTTACAGACACCAGCAGGCCCACCGTATGGCTCAACAGCGTCATCAGGAAAAAACCAAGGCTGTTAAGCTAACGGATGATATTAAACGACGCATAGCTAATGATATCCGTGCAGACTTGAGTCCAGAGCAAGTGGCTGGAAGACTTAAAAAAGAAGGGGTAATTGAGCTACACCACGAAACGATTTATCAGTATATAGCGGATGATAAACGTAAAGGAGGCACCCTCTATAAGCACTTACGACACCAGAAAAAGACCTACAGGAAAAGGTATGGTTCAGCCCATAACCGAACCGGTATACCCAATCGGGTTGGAATTGAGGARCGTCCGGCAGTGGTCAACAACAGAGAGCGTGTTGGCGACTGGGAGGCTGACACCATAATTGGCAAAAACCATAAAGGGGCAATCGCTACATTGGATGAGCGAAAGACCAAGCTTCGTCTTGCTGTTCCCTTGCCTGGAAAGAAAGCAAAAGCGGTTAAACAGGCGATGATCGGTGTGCTTAAGCCTTTGAAAAAGTTTGTAAAAACCATAACGTACGACAATGGAAAAGAATTTGTTCAGCATGAAGAGGTTGCCAAAGCGTTGAAGTGTGACAGTTACTTTGCTGCTCCGTATCACTCTTGGGAAAGAGGTCAGAATGAGAATGCTAATGGGCTACTCAGGCAGTATTTCCCCAAGTCGATGGAGCTTAATAACGTTACAGAAAAAGAAGTCATCATAGCGGTTGATAAGCTGAATAATAGACCTAGAAAATGCCTTGACTACAAAACACCTTATGAGGCTTTCAAAGAGTTAACTGGGATTGATGTAAGAAAAGTTATGGGTTATGTATTTATTACTTGAATTCAAGGGGTATGACTTTTGGCTAATAGTTATTTTACGTGTCTTCGATAACGCAGCTACTAAGTTGCTTCGGAAAATTGCTGAAAACTTTGGGTTTAAATCACTGAGTGAACGAAGTGTTAAAGTTGTTAAACAGCCACGATGTGTGCAGAATGGATTTAGTCATGCTGAGGCCAGAGCCATTGTAGCCAATATGATAGCAACGCTTAAAAGCATGAAGGCGAGCTATGACAGTCTTGAGCTGGAGGAGCTGGATGCTATGGTAGAGATTGATACATACCAAAACATGAGACCTGAAGATGCGGCTCTGATCGGTGATCAAAAAATCATGGCTGAAGAGCGTTTGGATACAATTCAAAATATGCAGAGTGCACTTAAATATAATTTTAAACATATTAGGTCAGAACTCATAGGGTTTGCTAAACAAGAAGGAGTAAAGCTTAAATTTAAGTGATTGACTTTAGTGTTATAAAAGGCTTCAGCTTTGCTGTAGCCTTTTTTGGTTGTTATCGGATAATTGTAAGTTCACACTTTTTTAAAGTCACTATCAAAGTGACTCACCATTAGTCGCAATAATGTCTTGATACCAGAAATAACTCTGCTTTTTTATTCGCTTTAATTTGTTGTCCCTATCCACATAGACAAAACCATACTGCTTTTTGTAGCCATTCAGCCAGCTGAGTAAATCAATCCAGGACCAGGCGTAATAACCTTTTAGCTTGATACCTTCCTCAATAGCCTGCTGGCAGGCAAGTAGATGACGGCGGATATAGTCAATGCGGGGTTCATCCAGAATCTCATCATTGACCACTAAATCTTCATCACCCAAACCGTTTTCGGTAATATAGATGGGGATATCACCATAACGAGCGTGAATTCGCTTCATTGCATCGTGCAGTGCATCTGGGCAGATTTCCCAACTCCAGCGGGTGTATTCAAATTGGTCGGTATCCAGAACGGTTCGATAACGACCGCAGAAACTGGGTGTGCCTGCAGCACTGGTATTGCTTTCACGATCAGCTGTGCGTTCGGCCTGTTGATTATTCGCGGCAATGCGAGCGGGTTGGTAATAATTGATGCCAATAAAGTCGCTGCGTGCGGATTTCAGTAGCGATAGATCGTCGTCAGTGATATCCAGTTTTCCATATTGCGCTTCGATCGCTTTGCGATATTCCGCAGGGTATTCGCCTTTTAGAATCGGGTCGTAATACCAGTGGAAGCCAAAAGACTCAGCCCACCACGTGGCTTCCTTATCTTCATCACTGTTGGTGTACGCGTAACAGGGCTGGCTCACGTGGGTTAAACCTATTTCACCTTTATTGCCCATTTCTCGATAGGCCAGAACGGCTCTAGCGTGAGCAAGGTTCACGTAATGGCTGACCTGATAGAGCAGAAATGGGTCACGCTTTGCCGGAGGGTGGGCTTCTGTCGCATAACCAAAAGTCTGGAAGATAATGGGTTCATTAAAAGTGATCCAGTGATGAACGCGATCACCGAAACGCTCAAAACAAAGGCGGGCAAATGTTTCAAAAGCATCAATACACTGTCGGGATTCCCAGCCGCCAAATTCATCCTGCAATGCCTGAGGGAGGTCCCAGTGGTATAAGGTGACGAATGGAATAATATCGTTGGTTAACAGCTCATTGATCAGATTTGAGTAGAACTCTATCCCCTGCTCATTCACTGCACCGTCACCTTCTGGCAGCACCCTGGGCCAGGAAATGGAGAAGCGATAACTCTTCAGCCCCATCTCCGCCATTAGCTGAACATCCTCTTTGTAGCGATGATAATGATCTGCCGCGATATCGCCGGTGGTGCCTTCAAAGGTTTTGCCCGGAATGCGCACAAACTCATCCCAGATGGATGGCGCTTTGCCATCTTCATTCCAGGCACCTTCTACTTGGTAGGCGGCAGTGGCCGCACCCCATAAAAAATCAGCAGGAAAACTCATAGGGGTCATTCAGTCATGATGAATAAGTTATGACTATCTATAGAAGAGATTTCACCGGTTGTAATGGTTTATGACTATATGGGCAGTGAATGTAGCCATTTATAATCACATGGTCTTATAAAATTTATTAGTAGAATTATCGATGCTGCTTTATTTGCTAGACCTCTTTGGTACCGGCGTATTTGCCGTCAGTGGTGTATGGTTGGCCTGCCGTAAAGATATGGACTTGTTTGGCGCCATGGTGTTGGCGTTTGTCACTGCCGTGGGCGGTGGCACCATACGTGATGTGTTGTTAGGTGCTACGCCAGTTTTCTGGATTCAGGACACGCTCTACATGCAAGTGATTCTTGCCACTACCCTGCTGGCTTTGATGATTCGCAAATGGCATGAAAGCAGCAAGTGGATTATGCAGGTGTCCGATGCCCTGGGGCTGGCGGTGTTTGTGGTGATTGGCGTGACGAAGGCTCTGACCTATGGCGCGGACCCGCTGGTAGCGATCATGATGGGGGTTCTCACTGGCTGTGGCGGTGGTGCCATTCGGGATATGCTGGCCGGCGAAGTGCCGATGGTGTTGAAAAAGGAAATCTATGCATCTGCAGCCATGGTGGGTGGTGGTGTGTATGTGTTACTGGCGCCGGTATTAAACGACAACGACATGACCGCCGTGATTGCGGCGGTCACTGTGTTGATTTTACGATTGCTGGCACTTTACAAGAATGTTTCACTGCCACGCTTTGGTTTACCAACCCCTGGTTAGGGGTTGGTCATAATCTGTTGAATGCTTAATTGCCTTCTTTCAATCCATTTTGCGTAGGTCGCCTGACCTTAAATGATGCTTTGGTAGTTTGCGTACTATCCCTGCTACTTTAATGGTTCTCTTGCCAAAGAGTTGGCAAATGGATGAGTTCAACGGCTCTTGGCTCGAGGGTGAAATTAGGTATGGTCAGCAAATCAACTTGACCCGAATCGGTTGAAATAACTTTTTCATTAGACTTGAGCATATATTCACAGGCTGTTTTGACAAAATGCCCATAATGCACGGCAGGGCATGCAAAGCCAAACCAAGGGTCAATAATCCAGAAGCCGGGTATCGTCTTACCAATGGGCTCCTGTAATGTATAAATGCCTGAATCAGGATGAACTTTAGTGTCACATAAAGCAACGGCAACGTGGCTCAGCACTGGATGGCGAAAGCCAATTAAAAAGGGCGTTATTCTGTCATCTTGAAGAAGTTCTCTGTATGTCAGGGCTGCTGCCATATCGCAGGTCATACCATGAGTTCTGAGCGGGATTTCACAATACTCATTGAAGCTGCTTTCTGAGAAATTGTAGGGTCTTTTTCTTTCATGATTCTGCTGGCATTCGGCAACCAGAACCTCACAACAAAGTTGAAGTTTTTTTTCACGCAACTTCGGATTTTCGATTTCCGGATTAGTAATTTTATTAGCCACTTGGATCTTCATTGCCAAGATAGTATCAAGTGCTTTTCTGCAGATAGATAATGGTTCAGTCGTGCCAGAGTTGAACGTAGAGCCTTTTAATTTGACGACCCAATTTGGCACTTTTGCCAGTTTTCTATGGAATGCAGTCGCTTCTTCAGACTTACCAAGCTGTGAGCTGTGAGCGGCTGGTTGAGGGCTAGCGGAGTTTTGAATTGATGCAGGCATGGTTAAATATCAGATATAGTTCTAGATCTAACGTACGACTACTTTGATCGATAAAAGTTCAATCGGTGAGATGCTGATGTAGAGCCCATGACACATGCTCCTTGACCAACTTGGAAGGGGAATTAAGGCGAGAATTTAATGCAGAGATAACATCATCACAGAAAGGCGCATTCCCCAAAGCCACGGCAATATTTCTCAGCCAGCTTTCATAACCAGCCCTGCGGATAGGTGATCCTGCCGTTCTTTCCAGAAACTGCTCTTCTGTCCAGCTAAATAAATCCACCAGATCACTGGCATCCAGATTATGCCGTGGCTGAAAGTCACTTTCTTTGGTGGATTTGGCAAAGCGGTTCCAGGGGCAAACCAACTGACAGTCATCGCAGCCATAAATCCGGTTACCCATCAGAGGTCGCAGTTCTTCAGGAATTAAACCTTTGTTTTCAATGGTCAGATAAGAAATACAGCGGCGGGCATCCACTTGATAAGGCGCAACAATGGCGCCGGTTGGGCATTTATCCATGCAGGATGTGCAACGGCCGCAATGATTGGTTTCATAGGATTCATTCACCGGCAGTGGCAAATTGGTAAACAGCTCACCCAGGAAAAAAAAAGAACCCGCCTGACGATTGATAATTAAAGAATGTTTGCCCATCCAGCCCAGGCCAGCCTGTTGGGCAATCGGTCGCTCCATGATGGGCGCACTGTCCACAAAAGCACGGAATCCGTGTTCGCCCACTTCCGCTTCTATCTGCTTGCCCAGTTGTGTCAGGCGTTTGCGAATCAATTTGTGATAATCACGCCCAAGGGCATAACGGGACACATACGCTTTCTCCGGTTCGCCAAGCAGTTTGACGGTTTCGGTTTCAGCGGGCAGATAATCCATCCGAAACGATAGGACTCTAAGCGCTCCGGGATGCAGCTCGGCAGGATTGGCTCGCAATGCCAAATGCTGCGCCATATACCCCATATCGCCATGAAAACCTTTTGCCAGCCACTGTTTCAGATGCTCAACATCACGTTCAGGTACCTCGGCTTTACTGACGCCCATGGCCTGAAAGCCAAGCTCTCTGGCCCAGATACGGATTTTCTCTGTCAGTTTTTCCATATCCGGCAGTGGCGAGTCACTCGGCATTGCAGGTACAGTGGATGGTAAAGGTGGCTGATCAGTCACGAAACTCTTTGCGCTCTCTGGCATAATGAACAATCGGTTATTGTACCACTGTGGACACCCTGATGAATAAGCGCTTACCAGAGGATCTTTACACCGCCGAACAGGTTCGCCGATTGGATCATGTGGCGATCCACGAATTCGGGATACCGGGTTTTGATTTAATGAGCAGGGCAGCCGGCGCGGTTTTCTTAGCTGTGCAGCAGCGTTGGCCAGACGCGAAATCGATGCTCGTACTTTGCGGTGCCGGAAACAATGGTGGCGATGGCTATCTGGTTGCGAAGCTGGCAAAAGAAGCGGGATTGTCGGTGAACGTGTTGTTTCTGAAAGATCCGGAGGCGCTACAGGGCGATGCAAAGACGGCTTATCTCGCTTGTGCGGCGGCCAATGTTGATATCCGATCTTATGATAATCAGCCTCTGATTAAAGCCGATATTATTATTGATGCTCTGCTGGGAACCGGTCTTACCGGTAATGTTCGAGGTGATTATTCAGAAGTAATTCAACGGGTTAATGAATCCAATAGTGAGATCTGTTCGGTGGACATCCCGTCCGGTCTTTGTTCTGATACGGGCGCACCATTGGGTGATGCGGTAAGAGCGAATGCAACGGTTTCATTGATTGGTTTAAAACAGGGCTTGCTGACGGGGTTTGGCCCGGAATATTGCGGCCAGTTGGTGTTTGATGACCTTGGTATTCCGCCAGAGGTTTATGAAAATGTTGCCAGCCAATGCCAGAGAATAGCGCCCAAGCAGTTTGCCGGTTTATTATCACCAAGGCGCAGAGCCGCTCATAAAGGCGACTTCGGTCATGTACTGCTGGTAGGCGGCAACAAAGGCATGCCCGGTGCTATTTTGATGGCAGCGGAGAGTGCCATGTCCTGTGGAGCAGGGCGAGTGACGGTGGCGACTCGCAAGCAACACCTGACACCATTAGCTGTGCGTTGCCCAGAAGTGATGGGTATGGCCGTCGATAGCGAGCAAGGGCTTGAGAGTGCTATTACTGGTAAAAACGTTATTGTTATTGGCCCCGGGCTTGGCAAAGATAAGTGGGCGCTCAAACTGCTGAAAGACGCATTGAGCGCAGATTGCTCGCTGGTACTGGATGCCGATGCACTAAACCTTTTAGCGGATCATCCACAATTGCTAAAAGGGCGAAAGTTGCCGATGATTTTCACTCCCCATCCAGGTGAACTTGGTCGTATATTGGGGAATAGCATTGCAGATATTCAAAAGAATCGTTTTGCTGCTCTGGCCAATGGCATCAAACAACTCAGTGATCAAGCAGAAGGCGATGTCACTCTTTTACTTAAAGGTGCAGGCACGCTGATTTCTGATGGAACTGCAGTATCTCTCTGCTCCGATGGTAATCCCGGAATGGCAGTTGCAGGTATGGGCGATGTGCTCAGTGGTGTGATTGGCGCAATGCTGGCTCAGGGTTTAAAACCTATTGATGCGGCTCGAATGGGCGCATGGCTGCATGCCGCTGCAGCGGATGACATAGTTGCCAGACAAGGTGAGATCGGGCTTCGGGCAACGGAGCTGATTCCAGTGATCAGGCAGAACTTGAATAAGTTGATAGGTTAGTCGGAACGAATTTATATGTCAGCCAGATATGATTTGCTGATAGACAACGAAGAAGCAATGGTCACACTGGGTGGTCATCTGGCAGAAGCACTTGGCGCCGTTTGTGAAAGAGGTGTCGTCTATCTACACGGTGACCTCGGTGCCGGAAAAACCACGTTCTGTCGTGGTGTGTTGCGTCATCTTGGACATCAGGGGGCAGTAAAAAGCCCGACGTATACCCTGGTCGAACCTTACGAGGTGAATGGTCAAAAGGTTTACCATTTTGATCTTTATCGCCTGGCGGACCCGGAAGAACTTGAGTACATCGGTGGCCGAGATTATTTCAGTGAAGCGGCGCTTTGTCTTGTGGAATGGCCATCCCGTGGTCACGGTGAGTTACCAGCTGCAGATTTAGAAATCACTTTCGATTACAACCTGCCCGGCAGAAAAACGTCTATTGTCGCTAACTCTGAAGCCGGTTTGAAAGCACTGTCTACGATTCAAGCATTACAGGAGGCCGGATGAGCCAGAGGACAGGGACTGTTCGTCGAGTCTTCCATGCATTAACCCGTCGCTTGTTTACATCACAGCAGGTAGACAGTAGTTCAACAGCTGCTTCGCTGGGCAGAAGACGTTTTGTTCGACAGCTGGGTATTCTGGCTGTTGGTATTTCTGTGTTGAAAGTGCAGATCGCAGAAGCGGTTGATCGATTAATCAAAAACGTTCGACTCTGGCGGTCTCCGGATAAAACACGTCTGGTGTTTGATGTTACCAATTCGCTTGAACACAAGAAATTCCATCTGAGTAATCCAAGCCGGCTGGTTATTGATATTAATGACGCCAAGCTCAGCGGCTCTTTCAGCGGCTTGGAATTAAAGAACACGCCAATCAGCAAGATTCGTCATGGTACTAGAAATAAAAAAGATCTGCGGATTGTTTTCGATCTGACTGAGAAAGTGTCCGATGAGATTTTCCTGCTAAAACCTTATGGCACTTATGGTCACCGTTTGGTTATCGACTTATTTGACGACGAAAGCCGTAAGCCAAAGCCTGTTATTAAAAAACAACCTGCGGGTTTGCGGGATATTGTCATTGCCATTGATGCTGGTCATGGTGGTGAAGATCCGGGCGCCATTGCCTACGGTGGTGGATACGAAAAACACGTCACATTGGCCATCGCCAAAGACCTTGCGGCTTTAGTTAATCGGGAAAAAGGGTTTAAAGCAGTGTTGGTGCGAACGGGTGACTACTATATTGACCTGCGCCGTCGAACAAAAATTGCCCGGGACAATAACGCTGACCTGTTTATTTCTATTCACGCCGATGGTTTTAAAGACCGACGTGCTAAAGGTGCCTCGGTTTTCGCTATTTCCCACAAAGGGGCAACCTCCGAAACGGCTCGCTGGCTTGCTCAGAAAGAAAACGCGGCGGATCAAATTGGTGGTGAAGATGGCATATCACTTGGGGATAAAGACGATGTGCTGGCGGGTGTATTGTTGGATTTGTCCATGACGTCGACGCTGTCATCCAGCCTGGAAGTGGGCAGCAAGGTGCTGACCAATATGGGCATTATCAACCGACTGCACAAAAAACATGTGGAGCAGGCGGGCTTTATGGTGCTGAAATCGCCGGATATTCCTTCCATTCTGGTGGAAACCGGCTTTCTGACCAACCCTGAAGAGTCCCGTAAGCTCAAGAGCCGTAGCCATCAGCAGGCCATGGCAAAAGCAATTTTTAGCGGTACGAAAACCTGGTTCTATAAAAAGCCACCACCGGATACACTGGTTGCCAAGTGGAAGCAGGATGGTACTCTTAAAACCCGTCCATCCAAGTATGTGATTAAAGCCGGTGACACCTTGCTGGGAATAGCGAACCAGTTTGATACCAGCCTCAGCGCCTTGAAACGTGCGAACCGGTTGTCCAGCGCCAATAATATTCGAGTTGGACAGGTGTTAGTTATCCCGAATTAGATATTTACAGAGTAAAGTTGAACTATGAGACCGATCCGCCTCCTTGATAATCGACTGGCTAACCAGATTGCTGCCGGTGAGGTGGTGGAGCGCCCTGCATCCGCAGTAAAAGAGCTGCTGGAAAACAGTATTGATGCCGGCGCAAAACGGCTCACTGTTGAAGTAGAAAATGGTGGCGTAAAGCTCATTCGAATTCGTGATGATGGCCATGGCATTCCTCAAGAACAATTGGCCTTGGCACTTTCACGACACGCGACCAGTAAAATATCTGAGCTGGAAGATTTGGAAGGTGTAGCCACTCTCGGTTTTCGTGGAGAAGCCCTTGCATCGGTCAGTTCTGTTTCCCGATTAACATTGACGTCTAATGTGGAAGGTCAGGAATCCGGCTGGGAGGCCAGAGTCGAAGGGCGAGATATGGAAGCCCAGATGATGCCTGCGCCTCACCCGGTAGGTACCACCATTGAAGTGAAAGACCTCTTCTTCAATACACCGGCTCGTCGAAAATTCCTCCGTACTGAAAAAACGGAATTCTCCCATCTTGAAGAAGTGGTAAAGCGGCTCGCTTTGTCACGCTTCGATGTCGGTTTTACCCTGCGCCATAATCAGCGCAGCATTCACCAGTTACGGCCCGCAGCTACGCAGGCTGAAAAAGATCGAAGGGTTGCTGCTCTGTGTGGCCCTCAGTTTATCGAAAATGCCGTTATTATTGATGTGGAAGCGTCTGGTTTGAAACTCTATGGCTGGGTGGGTTTACCAACTTTCTCTCGTTCCAGTGCAGATCTGCAATACTTCTTCGTGAATGGTCGTGTAATTCGCGACAAACTGGTAGCTCACGCGGTTCGACAGGCCTATCGAGATGTTTTATACAACGGCAGACATCCAACCTTTGTTCTCTATCTTGAGCTGGACCCAGCTCTGGTAGACGTCAACGTACACCCAACCAAACATGAAGTGCGTTTTCGCGATGGCAGAACTGTGCATAACTTCCTGTTCAGTACGCTGCATCGAGCACTAGGTGCCGTTCGGCCTGAAGATCAGTTAGCACCTGCTGCTTTATCGTCGGCGCAGCAGCCCATGATTTCCGGCGTATCTGCTGGGGAATTTCAGGGGCAAGAAAATATGAGTCTGGCCCCGCAGCCTTCCGGATCTTCCAGTGGCTCTGGCTTCGGTGGTGGTCGTCCTCCACAGACAGAAGCACCTTCGCCCGGGCAGGTTAAACGACAGATCGAGGCTTATAGTCAGCTTTATTCAACCGCTTCAGAGGCGCTGGATAATGGCGCTGAAAAGGCTGTGGGTGACGGCTTGGTGCAAGACGCTAATGTTACTTATAGCGCCCAGGCAGCTCCGGTATCACTGCCAGAAAGTGATTCTGATGTGCCACCGCTCGGCTATGCTGTTGCCCAGTTAAAAGGCATCTATATTCTTTCGGAAAACGATAAGGGCATGGTGCTGGTGGATATGCACGCCGCCCATGAACGCATCACCTACGAACGAATGAAGGTGTCTTATCAAGAGCAGGGTATTCGTGCTCAGCCATTGCTGGTGCCAAAATCCGTTGCGGTTAGTGAGCGTGAGGCGGATTGTGCCGAAGAGCACAGCGATTACTTTGTACGACTAGGGTTAACCCTTGAACGTATGGGGCCGGAAACACTGCTGGTTCGCCAGATTCCCGTCATGCTACAGAATGCGGATGTAGAGCAACTATTAAGAGATGTGCTTTCTGATTTGATGCAACATGGCAACAGCGATCGAGTAGAAGCTCACATCAATGAAATCTTGGGCACCATGGCCTGCCACGGTTCTGTTCGCGCCAATCGTCGTTTGTCTATCGAAGAGATGAACGCTCTTCTCCGTGATATGGAACACACTGAGCGCAGTGGGCAATGTAACCATGGTCGTCCAACCTGGACGCTGCTGACGATGGATCAATTGGATAAGTTGTTTTTACGTGGTCGCTGATTTCTTTATATGCTCAGGAGGTAGCATTCTGCTGGCGGTATTGAGAGGGTGCGAGCCCTGTCCAGCGCTTGAATGCTCTGCTGAAGCTGCCAGAGTCTGAAAAACCCAGCTCAAGGGCAATGTCTGTGATGGGCTTTTGCGAGTACTTCATTTCAGACATAGCCTGTTGTTGTCGAATCTCATCCAGCAAATGTCGAAAGGACGTATTCTCCGACTGAAGTCGCCGTTGAAGGCTTCGTGCGCTCATATTTAATGCCGACGCCAGAGCTTCCTGAGTGCCTTCACTGACTTTCAACAGATCTGTCAGTTGTTGTCTGGCTCGAGAAACAAAGTTCTGGTTCAGCCCTTCCAGATATCGCTGCAAAAGCTCACTGTTAGTATCAGCAATTTCAGGGCTGGCGGTGAGTACCGGTCTATTCATGGCGTTGGCTTTAAAACCAATACGCAGAAAATCGGCTCCAAAAGACACAGGGACATCCAGCCTTTTTAGCCATAGTTCAGGATTATCAGGAAGGCTTCTTGGCAGCTGAATCAGCGTGACATCTTCTTTGGATAAACCAATATTGGCGACGGTTGAATTTAGCGTAATGGCCGCAACGGCATCCATAGCTTCATGACAAGGGCTTGGATAACCCTCTCTAACCCGAAAAACCAGCTCAACTTCTTCTTTGTGTTGCAGAAAATCAATCTCTATCACCGTACTGATCACCGCAGAAAAACGCACGATTTGTTGCAGAGCTTCACCGATACTGTCGCAGGCTTGAATCACATGATGAAAAGCGTGGAGGTAGTTGGCTTTGAAGTGTTCAGCTGTGGTGATGCCAATGGCCGGGTCGCCTGTCTCACGGACAGCCGCTTTCCAGAACACCTCCATCTTACGAATAGGAATGCGTTTTCCCATCTGCGTCAGAAGTGTTGGGTCAATATCCGCTTCCTGCAGCATGGCGTCCACAGGGCAATTACGAATTTTCAGCGCATTCACCAACGACAGTGCACTTGTACTGAGTGTGGTGGCATCGTCATCAACCGTGATGGCTTTGGTGCTGTGCTGAGCGGTCATTGTCATGATTGTTATTGGGTCTGTCGATAGGCAGCTGAATAGAGGCATATTTTCGGTTGATTAGTCGCTTATAGCAAATCTTTGTCGTTTAATTGCCCGGCGTAAGTGTCACGTCATGTCAAAACAGTGTCTGTTTATGTCAAGCCGTTGAGGGTTTTCCGGATATACCATTATACGCAATAAAAACAACAATACCTGCTGTACCAAGGGTCCTATGAGAACTATAAAAAAGACTGCTCTGTTTCTTTCCATCTCAGCCCTGCTTGTTGGCTGTAACCAACAGGAAGCATCAACAACAGCTGCCGCCCATACTACAGAAGGCCTTGCTCACCCTGTTCTCAAAGCACATACCTACGAATTTGACCGTAAGGTTTATGAAGTTACCGACGGTGTCTACTCCGCTGTGGGTTTCGGGCTTGCTAACTCCATCATGATAGAAGGCGATGACGGCATCATCATTGTAGACGTGATGGAGAGTAAAGAAGCCGCCGAAGCGGTTATGAAAGAGTTTCGCAAGATCACCGATAAGCCGGTCAAGGCTCTGATTTACACTCACAACCATGCAGACCATGTGCTGGGCGGGAAAGGTTTTGTCCCTTCTGGTGAGGTAGATGTGTATGCCCATGAAACCACCAATCAATACATCAATCGTATAGTGAACCAGCTTCGTCCGGTGATTACAGAGCGAAGCAGTCGAATGTTTGGCAACTTGCTTGAAAAAGGCGACAACGGGCTTGTGAATGCCGGGATCGGTCCGGCATTGGATGCAGGTCATGGTGGCGGTACGCCGACGTTGATCCGTCCAAATAAAACGTTTTCTGATGAACTTAACGTTGAAATCGCCGGTGTGAAAATCCAGATGATCCACGCGCCCGGTGAAACTAACGACCAGATATTTGTTTATCTGCCAGATCATGATGTATTGATGCCTGGGGATAATATTTATCGCGCATTTCCAAACCTTTACACCATACGTGGCACCTTATATCGCGATGTGCTTGGCTGGGCTCGTAGCCTGGATACAATGCGCGAGCTGAACCCTGAATATCTTGTGCCAAGCCATACCCGCCCTTTGAGTGGCAGTGAAGCAGTGCAGGAAACCCTGACGGCCTATCGTGACGCCATCCAATTTGTTCATGATCAAAGCATTCGTGGTATGAACCTTGGCATGACGGAAGATCAGTTAGTGGAATACGTTCAGCTGCCGGATTCGTTGGTGGATCATCCTTTCCTGCTAGAGCTCTACGGTACGGTGGAGTGGTCTGTACGCAATATTTTCAATGGCTATCTGGGGTGGTTTGACGGAGATGCTTCGACGTTATCCAAAGCCACCGAGAAAGAACGTGGCGAGAATATGCTCGCACTGCTTGGAGAAGAGAAGCTCCTGACCGAAGCTCAAACAGCCATCGAGAATGATAAAAATCGCTGGGCACTGGAGCTGGTGAATTATCTGCTGTTTGTCCAGCCAGAACATCCGAAAGGCATAGCCCTGAAGGCCGAAGCGATGCGTAACCTTGGCCATGCTTCCATGAACCCCAATGGGCGTAACTATTACCTGACACAGGCATTGCAGTTGGAAGGTCATGATTTCCCTGAAGAAGAAATTACGCCAGAAATGCTGGAGCTGGTGAAGTCGTTCCCTATTGAAAACTTTATTCAGGCGATGACTGTCGCTTTAAACCCTGAAAAAAGCTCAGGTGTTAATGAAGTTCTGACGTTTAATTTCAACGATATCAATGAGCAGTATTCCCTTCATGTCAGAGATGGCGTAGCTGAGTTTATCCGAGGTGACCATGCACAGGCCGACATCCAGGTGTCTGTGAGCGCTGATGACTGGATTGATCTGGTTGCCGGTGGTGGGAGTTTTCCTGCGGCTCTGGCCAGTGGCAAGCTGTCGGTAGAAGGCGGCATTATCGAGTTGCCTTCACTGGTGAGCTTTCTCTCCATGTTTGATCCTGTGAAATAAACACGACATTGCAATTACAACAATAAAAAAGGAATGGATGTGAATAAACCACTTTCGCTATCGCCCCTGTGCTTGGGCATCTTACTGGCGACGGCTGCCAGTCAGTCCTCTGCAGCCAGTTTTGAGTTTATGGATGGAGAGGTTACCGGCTCTATCAATACCACGCTGAGTGCCGGTGTCAGTGTCAGCACTCAGGATCCGAAAAAGAACCTTTACACCTACGGAGAAAGTGCTGGGCTTGATGACATTACCCCAGGCAATGGTGTGGGTGCTAATGCAGACAATGGACGACTAAATTACCGCAAAGGTGATGTGATCTCTAACCAATATAAAGGTCTGACTGAACTGGCTTTGGATTATAAGAATTACGGTTTCAAGGGCAGTGTGAAGTATTGGTATGACCACTGGCTGGAAACAAAGAGCGGACGTTATACCGAATTTGACGACACGGGCTTTGATGATCTTGCCGGTTTCAGCGGTGTTGAATTACTGGATGCATACGGCTGGACTTACTTTGATGTTGGTGAAGTGCCGATTGATCTTCGTTTAGGTAAGCAGGTGATCAGCTGGGGTGAGGGGTTGTTTATCCAAGGTGGTATTAACGTGATCAATCCTGTTGACTCTGCTGCTTTTAATCGTCCGGGTGTTGAGCTTAAAGAGGGTTTGCTGCCAGTTGAGATGTTGTACACCAGTGTTGGTATAACGCCGGAAATCACTCTGGAAAGTTATTATCAGTTTAAGTGGCAACCTACAGTACTGGATGGTTGTGATACGTTCTTTGCTACTACAGATTCGATTCAGCCCGGCTGTGGGCCAATTTATCTGGGAGCAAACTTATCTGATGAGCAACGTGAAGCCAGCGGGCTTGTTATTGACCGAGCCGATGATGATGTACCCGATGATGCCGGACAATGGGGTGTATCGCTTAAATATTATGCTGAAGAATTGAATGGTACTGAGTTTGGTTTTTACGCCATGAACTACCATAGTCGCTTGCCATTTTTGAGTGCTACGAACTCTATTCCCGTCGATGGCACAGGTACGTTTCCTTTGCCGGTGCCTAGCGGTGGTACTCTACGCATCAATGGTCCTGAATATAACGCAGTATTTCCAGAAGATATTAAACTCTATGGCCTTAGCTTTAACACAAGCCTTGATAGTGGTTGGTCACTAAGTGGTGAATTGAGTTATCGACCAGATATGCCGCTGCAAATCAATATTAATGATTTGCTGGAAACGGCTGTGCAGGGCGGTGATAACCCAAGTGTTACTGCAGGTCAGCATACAGACGGCTTTGTACGTAAACCTGTTACTCAGGTCCAGATCGCAGCAATCAACACCTTCCCTCAGGTTATGGGTGCTTCCGAGCTGGCTCTGGCTGCAGAAGTCGGTTTTATTCATATAGGTGACCTGGATGATGGCAACCGCTATGGAAGAAGCGCCATGTTTGGTGGAGGAGCAGGCTCATCAGGGTGTGTAAGGCCTGCTGCAAATGTCACAACAGAGTTCTGTACCGAAGATGGTTTCACAACCTCCAACAGCTGGGGCTATCGCCTGAATGCATCCCTCACCTACAGCAGTGTAGTGCCCGGTGTGACTTTGATACCTTCACTGTCTTTCCGCCATGATGTTGAAGGTTATGCTTACGATCCGGGTGCTCAATTCCTGGAAGGGCAGATGGCGTCAACACTGGGTTTAAAAGCCATTTATCAGGATAACTACACGGCCAACATTGGCTACACCGGTTTCTTCGGTAATAACAAATACAGCACGCTGGATGATCGAGACTTCGTGAGTTTCAGCGTTAGCGCGAGCTTCTAATCGGGGAACATAATAATGAAAACTAAAAACCTGATACCTGAAAACACAATATCTCAACGCTCAGCAGCAAAAAGCCTGGCTTTCAGCGCATTGTTGGCCATGACACCTATGGCCATGCAGGCGCAAGCTGATACCGAATTATTGGGCAGTAGTCTGACACCGGTGGGCGCAGAAAAAGCGGGCAATACTGACGGTACCATACCTGAATGGACTGGTGGTTTATCACCGGACCAAGGGGTTCTGCAGTCTGATGGTTCAATGGATAATCCATTCAAAAATGATGCTGTGCAATTCACGATCACAGCAAAAAACCTTGATAAGTATCGTAACCGACTCTCCGATGGGCAGATTGCCATGTTTGAGCGTCATCCAGACACTTATAAAATGAACGTCTACCCAACCCGGCGCAGTGCCAGTTATCCCGAAGCTTACTATCAAGCCACAAAGACCAACCCAGAAAAAGTCCAGTTGACCGATAATGGCAATGGATTAAACCAACTGGTCAATGGCGTTCCTTTTCCAACCCCGACAACGGGCATTGAAGTGATCTGGAACCATATGCTGCGCTATCGCGGTGACAGCATCACCTTGCCATTGTCGCAGGTGGTGGCAGAAGCCAGTGGTCGATACAAGGAAGTGACCAAAGAAACGGTCTGGCACTTTGCACCCAGCATTACCGATGCTGGAGACAACAAGAACCTGCTGTTTTTCTATAAATCCAAAGTACTGTCACCTGTGAGACTGGCGGGTGAAGTGACTCTGGTGCATGAACCCATTAATCAGGTAGAAGAACCTCGGAGAGCGTGGAAATATTTGCCTGGTCAGCGTCGTGTACGTCGGGCACCGAATGTCGCTTACGACAACCCAGCCAGCGGAACGGATAACCTGAAAACAGCTGATAACTCAGATATGTTCAATGGCGCGCCAGATCGTTATGAGTGGACGTTGATTGGCAAAAAAGAGTTGTACATTCCTTATAACAGCTATGCCCTCTACGACAAAAATCTCACCAATGATGACATTATTCGCCCAGGACACATCAACCCTGATCTGGTTCGCTATGAACTCCATAGAGTTTGGGAAGTGGAAGCCACATTGAAAGAAGGCGAGCGTCATGTATACAGCAAGCGAACCTTCTACGTTGATGAAGATACCTGGCAGGCGTCCATCGTCGATCATTACGATAGTCGAAATCAACTGTGGAGAATGGGGGAAGCGCACGCCATTCAGTACAATCCAAAGCAGGTACCCTGGCTGGTGAATGAGGTTTTCTATGACCTGAATTCCGGTCGCTATGTGACCAATGGCCTGGCCAACGCCATTAAAGAGCCTCTTGAATTTGGTGTTATGGCCAGCAAGTCTGAGTACACACCGGCTGCTATACGTCGCTGGGGTAAATAAACTTTACTGACTATCTGAGCGCAGCACTGTGGGAGCATGAGTGCTGCGCACCTCTAATTTGTACTTTTATTGTTTCCAATAAAAGACACCATAATAAAAAGAACACTTTATGAAAAAGTCTCTGTTTTTCACCGGCTCACTGGTTGCAGTCCTGGGTGCTGGTGGTTTTTATTTAAGCGGCCATCTTAAAATGCCCAAAGTGTATGAGGTTGCCGATGTCAGCCAATGGCGGCCAGACTCTCCACGTCATGCACTGCCGGTTCATCCGGTTCTTGGTATAAACGACACTTTTCGATCGTTGCATGGCAGCACTCGAAACTCTGATGAAGTGCTGATCGCAACCGCCCCGAAAGTAGAGCTGGATTGGGTGGCTGAAGAGCATTTGTTTATTGCTGAAGGCCCTTCCATTGATCGTGAAGGAAATCTTTATTTCAGCCCAATTGCTCCGTCTGAATCTGTGGTGCTGGTCAGTCTGGATAAAGACACAGGAGAACGACGCTGGGCAATTCCGGGAAAACCCATGTCCGCCGGCGGTGGAACACCTCTGGTTCTGGACGATCCTGATAACCCCGGAGAACAGATTATTTATCTGACGCTGTATGAGCGTGCGCTGGCGGTTAAACCCGATGGCACGATTCTCTGGGACGTAGAAACCGGGATCAGGGAGCCGGTTGTAAAGTCAGGCGACAAGCGCTCAGCTCATAATTTTGGGGCTAATTATCATCCGCAGTCCGATACTATTGTTGGGATTGTGGAAGACGGCAAAGTCGTTGTATTGGATCGTAAAACCGGTGCTCCCATGTTAAGTGAGCCGTTTGTTATCCCTGGCGCTCCTGCAAAAGGCGATAACTCGACAAGACCGGGAGAGTGGCTGACTGAGCGCACCGATGAAAAACTCAAAGAAGTATTTGGTGAAGACCCTGCGGTTGGTGGTCGTTTCAGCCGTGTGCTCGATATTCTGGGTGGCCGTAATGTCAAAATTGCCAACTACTTTTCCATCAATCCGGAATCTGGCCGCATGATGGTTGCCGCCACAGCGCCTGATGAGAAAGATGGCACCGTTGATGGTGCATCCGAAAATGGAGCACTGTATGGCATCGATATGCAACCAGATGGCTCTGGAAAATATCGTCTATCAGTAACAAAAAGTGCGTTCTTCAAAGGTGGCACTGGCTCGACACCGGCTATTCGTGCAGATGGCAAGAGAGTGTATGTATCAGACGACAATGGAAATGTGATTGCCTTTGATATGAAGCTCAATAAACTCTGGCAGCAATCGGTCGGTGAACAGATTTTAGCGTCCATCACCGTGGCCAGTGAAAATAATGAGTTGTACGCCATCACTGCCGGAGCGCTGTTCAAGCTAAAGGATAATGGTGATTCTGGTGAGTTGGTTTGGGCAGCGGATCTGGATATGTTTCCGGAAAAGGCCGGGCATAAAAATATGAATCTGCTGACTGCATCTGTCACTGCTAACGGTATAGCTGTGGTGTTGGGGGGCGGTTTTGAAAAAGGCGCCTTCAGAATGCCGATATCCATTGGTGTTGGATTACTGGATCGTGATACTGGAAAAGTGATTTCTTATGCGCCCGGGATTGAAGAATCCGTATCAACGACAACGGTCGGCCCCGATGGTGGTTACTACCTTGCTCATTCACCTATTCGCCGCGCAGTGAGCAGCGCACTGTTTGGTCCCCTGATCGACCCGATGACTGGCGGTATTTCTCGCTACAAACCTGTTCAGAATGATGTTCTGTTGAGAGATACGGTTTGTGCTGCCAGCATTCGTTTGGAAAATGCATCGCAATATATAGATAGTCATCCACTGTCCAGTGATGCGGATGTGATTCAGGCAGAAGTGTTATTGCGGCAGGCAGACCTTGTTTTGGAAAATGCACTAATTGAAGGCGTCATGAATGAAAAAGAAAGAGACGCTTTGAAGCTTCCCATCAATAGCATTGATACAAAGAATGTTCACTTCGCTATGAATCAAACAAAAAGCCTTTGTGATCAGTTGAAAGGCTAACCCTCCCCAAAAGAGCTGTCTTTGTTGAGATAGCTCTTTATTTCTCGATTACAAACCATTGCTTACTTAAGCAGGATGCTTTAAAACTGATTCTTGATGCAGTTTTCTAATCATAATAAATAAAATGCTCAGGAAAAGAATAGCCATGAAAAAAAGCATAATGGCCATTGCCGGCTTGGTGATCGGCTTATCCATCATCACGGCTCAAGCCGCCCTCAAGCCTTCTGTTATATACGACATGGGCGGTAAGTTTGATAAATCCTTTAACCAAGCCTCCTACAACGGTGCCGAACAGTACCTGAAAGATACGGGTATAAAATACGCTGATTTTGAGATCAAGAATGAAGCTCAGCGTGAGCAGGTTATGTTGCGTATGGCTCAGCGTGGTCACTCTCCTATCGTTGTTGCTGGTTTTCAGCAAGCGCCCGTTGTTGAGCGGGTTGCCAAGAAATTCCCTGACACCAAGTTTGTCTTGATTGATGCGGTGGTTGATCTTCCTAATGTACGCTCCGTTGTCTTCAAAGAGCAGGAAGGTTCTTTTCTGGTGGGTGCTCTGGCGGCCCTGAAAAGTAAAACCGATACGGTCAGCTTTATCGGTGGTATGGATATTCCGCTGATTCGTAAGTTTGCCTGCGGCTATGAGCAGGGTGCGAAGTATGTGAATATTGACGTTAAAGTCCTTCAGAATATGACGGGCACTACACCCGCCGCCTGGAATGATCCGGCAAAAGGTTCTGAATTGGCTCGTGCGCAGTTCGATCAAGGGGCTGATGTCGTTTATGGCGCTGCTGGTGGAACCGGTGTTGGTATCAATCAGGCCGCAGTGGATTCCGGCAAGCTCGCTATCGGCGTGGATTCGAACCAGAACTATATGCACCCGGGCACAATGCTGACTTCCATGGTCAAACGTGTAGACGTTGCCGTGTACAAAGCTTTTGAAGACGTCGCCAATGATAATTTTACTTCTGGACTGCAGGTGCTCGGTTTGAAAGAAGAAGGTGTTGATTGGGCTCTGGATGAGTTCAACCAGCCGCTGTTGGACGAAACGGTGGTTGCTCAGATTAACAGCCTCAAACAGGAAATTATTGACGGCAAAATCAGTGTACATAACTGGGAAGACACCCAGTCCTGCACTTACTGATTAATGGTCAGTTAATATAACTCGCGCAGCACGGGCTTATTTAGCTCGCGCTGCGCTGTTGTAAATAATAAAAAACCTGCGTGCTTCTATGCCAACACCTGCCATCTCCCTTAAACGAATCAATAAACGCTTCGGCCCGGTCTGGGCTAACCGGGATATTGATTTAACCGTTATGCCCGGCACTATTCACGGAATTGTCGGCGAAAACGGCGCCGGTAAATCCACTCTTATGTCCATTCTCTATGGTTTCTACACAGCAGATTCCGGCGAGATAGCGATCAATGGCAAGCCTCTCTCTATTCAAAGTAGCCAACAGGCTATTGATGCTGGCATTGGCATGGTGCATCAGCATTTTATGCTGGTGGAGACATTTTCAGTTCTGGAAAATGTCTTGTTAGGTGCGGAAGAACAATCATTACTGAGCAAAGTGTTAAACCATGGTCGTAAAGCTTTACAACGTATTGGTAAAGCCCATGGTATGGAGGTCGACCCAGACGCGATCGTTGGTGAATTACCGGTTGGCATGCAGCAGCGTGTTGAAATATTGAAGGCTCTGTATCGCGGTGCTCGTATTCTGATTCTTGATGAGCCGACGGGCGTATTGACACCTCAGGAAGCGGATCGCTTATTTGAGATTCTTGATCAGTTGCGCAGCAATGGCGTAACCATATTGTTGATAACCCACAAGCTCCGGGAAATCATGCATATCTGCGATCAGGTTTCCGTGATGCGGCAAGGGGAAATGGTCGCTCATCGACGTATAGTGGAGACATCAACTGATGAATTAGCCAACCTAATGGTTGGGCGCAAGGTTGGGTTGACGGAAAACAAGCCTTCAGCACAGATTGGCGAAGCCCGATTAACCGCCTCCGGTGTTCATTACACAGATAGCCGCGGTATCGAACGACTGCACAACATCCATCTTGAGCTAAGGTCGGGAGAAATTCTCGGTGTCGCGGGTGTTGCAGGGAATGGTCAGTCGGAGCTATTAAACATTCTCAGTGGTGCGATTACTCCGCATGAGGGTGAGCTCCATCTTCTTACCTCAAAAGGTGAACAAACGCTTTTAGCAAACGAGAGCAGAGATGCCCGTTTGTTCCGGCAGTTGGGTGTCGGGCATGTGCCGGAAGATCGTTTAAAGCAAGGTCTGGTGCCCAATTTTTCCGCCAGTTACAACGCCATTCTTGGTTATGAAAATGATGCTAAATATGGACAACATTTGTTGTCTACAGACAATGTCGTAGCGGACACTAAGACGATGATGGCGTCGTTTGATGTGCGGCCAGCTATTCCTGAATTGAAAACCGCTAACTTTTCTGGTGGTAATCAACAAAAGCTAATTATTGCCCGGGAGATGATGCGTCAGCCTGACATTTTGATTGTTGGGCAGCCAACCCGTGGTGTGGATATTGGTGCTATTGAGTTTATTCATCAACAGTTAATCAAGGCTCGGGATGAAGGTGCTGCTGTGTTGCTGGTGTCCGTTGAATTGGAAGAAATTCTTGCGCTCTCTGATCGGATTATTGTGATGGTTGATGGTCGTATATCCGGTGAGGTAATGCCCAGTCAGACCAATGAGCAGGAGTTAGGTCTGCTAATGTCTAATGCCGCCAGCACTATCAGGGAAACATTAGAAGTCACCCTGCCGGAGGAGGTTTCTCCATGAGTCGTGTGAATGTTCAGGAGGTGCCAAGGTGGCTGACATCGGTGGTTATTCCATTGTTGCAGCTGGCACTGGCATTAATGGTTTCCAGCCTGGTGGTGTTGATTGTTGGAGAAAATCCGATAGAGGCCTTCCGGGTGATGGTTCAGGGAGCGCTGAATCTGGAATTTGGTGGATTGCACAACACGCTCTATTACGCCACGAATTTTATCTTTACAGGGCTTGCGGTGGCTGTCGCTTTTCATGCAGGGATGTTCAATATCGGTGGTGAAGGTCAGGCCTATCTGGGTGGATTGGGCGTTACTATTATTGCCCTGTCGTTAGATCACCTTCTGCCCATGTGGCTGATGGCGCCTTTGGTGATTCTTGCTGCAGCACTGTTTGGTGCTCTCTGGGGAGTGATTCCGGGAATATTACAGGCAAAACGCGGCGCTCATATTGTTGTGACCACCATCATGTTCAATTTTATTGCAGCAGCATTCATGAGTTATTTGCTGGTGAGTATCATTGCGCCATTGTCTGGTGAGGCGACGGACAGTCGTTACTTTGCATCCAGTGCTGTTTTTCCAAAATGGCATGAGCTGTTTGAGGGTGCCGCTTTCAGTTTACTGAACCCTACTCTGCTCATCGCTCTGATTTGTGCGGTCATGGTCTGGGTTTTGATTTGGCGAACACGTTTGGGGTATGCGATTCGTGTTATGGGGCAGAATCCTTCTGCGGCTGAATATGCAGGCATCAATGCTAAAAAGATCATCATTATTACCATGGCCATTTCTGGTGCTCTTGCGGGCATGATGGCTGTGAACGAAGTGTATGGCGCCCATAGTCGTTTGATTCTGAATTACACCAATGGCTTTGGTTTTATCGGTATCGCCGTGGCATTAATGGGGAGAAATCATCCGATTGGTGTCGTTTTAGCGGCTTTGTTGTTTGGTGCTTTGTATCAGGGCGGCACGGAGTTGCAATTTGAAATGCCAGGGCTGAACCCGGAACTGATTCTAGTGATACAAGGTCTGGTGATTTTCTTTACCGGTGCTCTTGAGCGTTTGGTGCGTAACCCAATAGAAGCGCTCTATACATCAACCCGTGCAAATCTGCAGGCAGGAGGCTGATCATGGACGCATTAAGTTGGGTTTACTCCTCAATGGATTCCAGTCTTCGCTTGGCAGTACCTCTGGTATTTGCTGCTCTAGGCGGTATCTATGCAGAGCGTTCCGGCATTGTGGATATTGGTTTGGAAGGAAAAATGCTGATGGCTGCTTTTGCAGCGGCGGCGACCAGTGCGCTCACCGGTTCGCCCATGTTGGGATTGGTTTCTGCTGTATTGAGTTCGGTGTTAATGGCAATGATGCACGGCTTTGCGGTGATCACCTGGCGTGGAGATCAGATTATATCCGGACTGGCGATTAACTTTTTTGCATCCGGTTTAACGGTGACTATTGGGCATGCGTTGTTTGATATGGGCGGGCAAACACCAACCCTGTCTAACGATCAGCGATTCAATGCTCTTGAATGGCTTGGTGCGCAATGGATGGCAGAGCATGTTCCGGTATTGGGCAGTTTTTACCATGATGTGATTTCAGGGCATAACGTGCTGGTCTATCTGTCTTTTTTATTGGTGCCTGTTGCGGCTTTTGTCCTTTTTAAAACGCGTTTTGGCCTGCGGGTTAGAGCCATGGGTGAAGAGCCAAAAGCGGCAGATACGGCAGGTATTTCGGTCAGTAAAGTACGCTATCAGGCATTGATCATTACTGGCGTCATGTGTGGTTTCGCTGGTGCGTATCTGTCGATAGCTCAGAATGCGGCTTTTGTGCGAGAGATGACCGCAGGCCAAGGATACATTGCACTGGCTGCGGTGATTCTAGGCAAGTGGCGTCCCGTGGGTGCAATGTTAGGTTGTTTGTTGTTTGGTGTGTTGTCGGCCATGGAAACACGGCTACAGAGTGTTGAATTACCAATCGTAGGTGAGTTGCCAACTCAATTGTTTTCCGCGTTGCCTTATATTTTAACTGTCGTTTTATTGGCTGGATTTATTGGACGCTCTATAGCGCCTAAAGCCATTGGGCAGCCTTATATCAAAGAGCGGTAAAGGGTATGTCTTTCTTCATGGTTATGACGCCATTTGCATTATATGGTGTCATAGTCGTGTGAATATATATTTTCTGAGCTTTCAGAAATCATGATGTTTTGTCAAAGTCTGGTTGGTCACTATGATTTTGACGCTTCTGGCTTTTGCTCTCTATTTAGATAGGGAAAAATCGTACCCGGATAATTTCTTTAACTCCACCAGAGTTGTCTCTCATCGTTAGACGATACCATCCAGTCTGATAATCATTCTTTTGCCTTGTTATGACCTGTGACCCGCCTCCCCACATAAAATCTGATGTTTTAAAATTGCACACATTAAAGCGAGATGAATGCTTTATGAGTCGTACGTGATTATTGCACCAATGAAAAAAAGCACTACTTTGAACTGAAGCTAAATCAACTTTATAAAAATAGAAGTTAATTTTTCTGAATGATAAAACGAATATGTTTGGAGAATACATATGTCGGTTTCTGGAGTGGGTGGGAATGTAAATCTTTATGCAGGAAAAACAAGTAATGATTCTGTCGATGAGATTAATTTTGATTCAAGGGGGAACGTTAAGATAGAACAGTTTGCTGAGAAGGCGCTTCGTAATGGTGAGCATGAATTACATTATAAAAATATTATGGAGAGAGATATAAGCTCACTTTATGAAAGGCTATTCGTAAAGAGACTTGATAAGCATCGTACCGAGATATTACGAAGAAGTCGTGATTTAAAAATGCCAAGTAAGAAGGTTGAAACTAAGGACAATATGCGGCGTGATCATCAGATGGATTTAGGGGTTTTGACGTCTAAAATGAAATTAATCAACGAGCAGTCGTCAAAGCTTAAACCGTATATAAAGCCTAATTTTGATAAAGAAGTGATTTCTGATTTTGATGATTTTTATTGTGTGGATCAAGATGAAGAGTATCAAAATATGCGGAAGAATATTGATGACGTTATTGAGATGTATTTTAAGATGGATGATTATTTTTCTAAATTTAAGGCTAGTGGAGGAGGCTTGAAAATATCAGGCCCAAGGTCGTTGGTTTGCGATGGTAATGAAACGGTGGTTGGTCTAGTTCCGGGTAAAACTAAAAATGGAAAACTGCATATAGAGAAGTTAATGGATAACTCGATTATATATTTAATGTCTATATGTCTTGATAAAAATAGAACTCAATTATTTGATAGTGCTTCAGATGAACAGAAGGAAAAGGTGTGTCGAGTTTTATTCTCTTATTTTTTGGATTTGCTGCAATTTCTAGTTAGGCTAAAAGCTGTATCTAAGGAGCTTAAGGAAGATTTTAAATATGATGAAGAGCTTCCTGATACTGCAGACCAGTTCTTTAGATTTGCTTTTGATTCAGTTTCTCATTTAAGAGAAGGTGCATGGGTGAAAAATATCGCTCCTCTAATTACAGGATGTGGCGATTATGTTCTTGCAGTTATGGACTATCATGGGCTGGAAATGAAGGATCTTTCTGATTTGCTGGTTAGAATAATTATTTCCGTTACTCTTGGTCATTGTGATGACGCTTTGAAATGTTGTGATCTTCTAAAGGGTTTGTTACTTCAGGGAGCATATCAGGATGAGAACAGTAAGGTGCTGGCTATGTTGCCAAAAATAGTTGGCATTATGAGTGATCACAATCTCGTGCCTAGTGAAAAATATAAATGTCATCTTGATTTTAATACTGTGCTTGCGCAGCTGGAAGAGCTATTTCAGTTTTTATTAAAGAAAACACCTTTGGCGGATAGCGAATTCCTTTCCGTTGGTTCTGGATTCTGTGCACGAACCGTTATATATAGGCATTATTTTGAGTGCTTGGAACGTGACTACTACTCGTATCAGAGAATAGCTGAAAATTTGATTAGCTCGGAAGAACTGAATAAAGAGAAAAAACGCGTGTCTGGAAAAATCCCAAGAAAAGTCCATGGCAAAAGTAAACGTATTATGGAAAAACGCAGGAAAAACATGAAGGAGCTAAAAATCTCCAATACGCCTGATAAAAAGGAATCTTATGTTCAAATTGGTATTTATAAATGGTATTTAAGGAACTTTGATAAAGTAGATATAGCAGCTGTTCTGAATCATGCGAGAGTTGAGTTAAATGAAAATAAAGGACGATTGTCTTTACATCAGGAGGCAGAGTTCAGATATTCTGTCTGCGATATTGTATATCATTCGTTTATGCTGCTCCTTAGTAGTTGTAATAGATTTGATGAGGCTAGGGTTTATGCTGCAGGAAGATACCTCAATGTGGATTATAAATATGATAAAAAAAAGGAGGCTGAATTTAAAGAAGCTATTGTCGCTTATACAGAGTTGAAGGTATTAATTCTCAAGTTTCTGGAGGGTATAATTACTGAGGTTTCCAGTTGTCTGGAATTTTTTAAAAATGCATCGCTGTCATCTGAAGAGCAGAAAGGTATGAGTAGGGAGGTTTTTAAACATGATGTTTCAATAAGAAGTAAGCTAAGAGTTTTTCTGAAACAGGCTGCTGATTTAGCTTATCTTTATAAGTTAAGAGGTGATGAATATGTAAATAAAGTAATGAAACCAGGTAGTAATAAAGAATATAATCGGTGGGTTAAGCATTGCTGTCATTTACTGGGCTCTGATGTTGGATATATCGAGAGGTTGGTTGATGAGAGGTTAAGAGATCATGATTCCAAAAGTGAAGGAAACGTGATTGTTACTCCTAATTATTCTAATTCAGTGTCAACAGATAGGGGATTCGGTAAAATTTTAAGTTTTTCTGTGGATGCTATGAAAATGCCATGCCTCCTTTCTATAGGGGATGTAATAAAAGATAGAATCAATAAATATTTTTTTGTTGATTTGTTAAGAATAATTCAATCTGATGATGACTGTGTATTCGTTGGTTCGTTTTCAAGCTTTTTGCTTGGTGAAAGTGCTGGCTTTAATGATATTGATGTTAGGTGTTCGCTAAATAGCCATCAGAAGATAACTGCTTTATTAAAAGGTATATTGGGATTCTACGGTTATAAGATGGACGAGTATGAACGGAAGGCAATATATTGTTTGAATATGCCATTAGTTAAAGTCTGTAAGTTTACTTCTGAGAATGATATGTCTAAATTTTTTGAAGTAGATTTCAATATAATGGATTTTGAAAATGATTTTTTAAAAGGCTCTGTCAGAGTTTCAATAAAGGATGATGTAAATGATGAGGTCATTTCATTCCAGTGCTCAAGTATATTTAATTCGTCTGCACAAATGAAATATAGTCTTTCATTGCTTTTAGATTACCTAAGGTCTTCAGAAGATGAAATTCTCTCTCTTGATATATCTCGAACCATTATTTTCAATAGAAGAGCGGATACTAACGGAAAGGTATATCAACTAATGATGAGGGCGCTGATGTCATATGACAAAGGCATCACTTATGCTTCAAGACTATTAAATTCCAAGTCATCCTATAAAATTGACGATCTGAATAAAGAGATTTCAGATGATATCTTTGGTTTATGTGAGCAATTGCACCAACATCTCTTGAGATCAACATATTTTGCAGGATTTGTTGACGAAATTGACCGTTGGATAACCAGTTATCACCCTCCCTACGGACTAAAAGAGTACGTGGAAAAGCTCAGAACATTGCTGATTCCGAACAAGCAGTAATGCTCTGTTTTTCCAAATTGATCAACAGAATGATTTTTTCTGTTTGTGCATAAAGCAGACCAGTGCTGGTAACAGCCAGATGGCACCTATCATATTCCAAACAAACATAAAGGTGAGCAGGATACCCATATCCGCCTGAAACTTGAGTGGTGAGAGTATCCAGGTGCCAACACCGATCGCCAGCGTTAAGCCGGTGAACGTAACAGCTTTTCCGGTGATCTGCAGAGTTTTGTGATAAGCCTCTTGCAATGGCATACCTTGTTTAAGGAAACTATCTAAACGGCTATAGATGTATATTCCGTAATCCACACCAATGCCGACCCCCAGCGCAATAACCGGTAATGTTGCAACTTTGACACCAATACCCAATGCCGCCATCAATGCCTGACAAAGCACAGACGTCAGCATCAGGGGAACCACGATGCAGATCACGGCTTTGAAAGAGCGGAAAGTCAGCAATACAAGGATGCAAACCACGGCATAGACCCAGATTTTCATCTCTGTTTGAGCTGTATCAATCACTTCGTTGGTGGCTGCGGCGATGCCGGCATTACCCGTTGCCAATCGGAACTGAAATTGTTCGTTGTCGTATTTCTCTGCGAATGCTTTACTGGCATCCACTATCCGCTCAAGAGTTTCTGCTTTGTGATCATCAAGAAATACGATGACCGGCGCCATGGAGCAGTCAGAATTATAAAGAGATGAAGCACTGGCGATTGAACCATTCAGCACATAAGCATTGCGTGAAAGGGTCTGCCACTTCGGGTTGCCTTCGTTAAGCCCTTTGATCATTTGCTTGGAGAAAGTCACCATGGAAATGGCTTGTTGCACACCTTCTACATTTTCCATCTCCCACATATAACGATCCATGGCATCCATTACTGGATATGATGAACATTGGTCAGGAGCGCTGGTGACCATCATTACAAAAAGGTCTGAGCTGGTGGAGTAATTGCTGGTAAGGAAGTGGTTATCTCGATTGTAGCGTGAATCCGGGTGGAATTCTGGTGCGCCCGGATCAAGGTCACCCACTTTCAAATCCTGAGATTGGTAGAAACCAAAACCGAAACCGGCGATGGCGATCAGCAGAGATACTCGTGCTACCTTTGGAGTCGAAAAATTAGACAGCAACTGCCATATACCACCGGTAACTTTCTGGTTGGCCTGAATTCTGGCAATGGCTTTTGTACCTGTACCCAGATAAGAGATTAATACTGGCAGAAGTACCAGGTTGGTAATGATGATGGCTGCGACACCAATACTGGCAGTCACCGCCAGATCACGAATCACCTGAATATCAATGACCAGAAGCGTCAGAAAACCGATGGCATCGGATAACAGTGCAATCATCCCCGGAATAATCAGTGCCCGGAATGCACGACGAGCGGCACCTACTTTGTCAATGCCAGAAGCTGCCTCTATACCCGTGCTGTTAATAATCTGCACACCATGGCTGACCCCGATGGCAAATATCAAAAAAGGTACCAGCACTGAGTAAAGATCAAGCCCGAAGCCCAGGGACGCCAATAGGCCAATTTGCCAGACTACCGCGACCAGAGAGGTTACCAGCGGTACCAGAGTGCTGCGCCAGCACCGTGAGTAAAGGTAAAGCAGTATCAAGGTAATAAAGACCGCTGCGCCAAAAAAAACGACAATGGCTTTCACGCCTTCAAAGAGATCACCAAATACCTTGGCAATACCGACAATATGCAGGCTAACGCCTTCCGCCTTGTATTGTTCCCGCAAATTTTCCAATTCCGCAGAAAGGGCAGCGTAATCCAGCGTTTCGCCAGTGGTTGGATCTTTTTCCAGCAAGGGTGCGCTGATAATGCTGGACTGAAAATTATTGGCGACAATCTGGCCAACCTGACCGGAGCGCAGAATATTTCTGCGGAGATCTTCCAGGCTTTCAGGGCTACCGTCGTAGGTTTGGGGAATGACCGGGCCGCCTTCAAATCCCTCCTCAGTGACTTCTGTCCAGCGTACATTGGGTGTCCATAGGGATTTTACGCCGGCACGATCTACTCCGGAAAGAAAGAAAATATCGTCGCCGATGTTCTTCAGGCTCTCCATGTACTCGCGGTCAAAGATATCGCCTCTATCATTTTTCACTGCGATACGAAGGGTGTTTCCAGAGCCAGAGCGCTCCATATATTGGAACATGTTCTGGATAAACGGATGTTCCATAGGAATCATTTTTTGAAAGCTGGCATCGATGCGCAGTCCGGTGACCATTTTCCAGCTTAAGAGAACAGTGGCGAACAGAATCAACAGGCAAACCAGTGGACGGTTAGTGAAAATAATCCTTTCCAGCCTGTGCTGCAGTGTGGATAAGTCAGACGACATGGCTTCGACCTTGATAATGATTTTTGTTGTTATCTTTTAAAGACGGACGACGACTAGTTTTGTCAGATGCTATCCAGTCTATGAATGCCGCCTTGCCCTACTGCGATGAGTTGGCCCAGTGCGTTTTCGGCCAGAGCATTCAACAGCTGTCGGTTACTTCTGTTAGTGGCTAACCACGCTTCTGATTGACTCTCTTTGACAATTGCGCCGGCATTGCCCACAAGAACGGCCTGACCATTGTTAAGTATGGTGGAGCCAAACAGCGTTTCCTGAAGGTTGGTGGAAATGGGTTGCCAGTTGTCGCCTTTGTCGGTGCTGAGAAAAGCATTACCACGAAGGCCGAAGACCATGACCCGTTTTTTATCAGCGGAAACACCAAACAGACTGCCCTGATAAATACTGTCAAGACGATTCCAGTTGTCTCCGTTGTCGCTGGAATGGAAGATTAAACCGGTTTCACCTACTAAATAGACATTGCCTTCGCCATCTCCGGCGATGGCGTTGTAATGAAAGCCGTCTTCGTTATCCAGATCGTAAGTGCGATCAGTCCAGCTTTTACCGCCATCATCCGTAGAAAGCAGGGTGCCAAAAGCGCCAACGGCGATGCCACGGGTTTCATTCTCAAACCAGACATCGAGCAAAGGGGCCTCAAGGGTGCGGTCTTCATAAACGATGCGCCATGAATTACCGGCATCGACAGTTTTTAAAATCAAAGCGTCATGGCCAACGGCATAGCCGGTTGACGAGGAAGGAAAGTAAACGGCAGTGAGCATTTGTTGTGTCGGTACTTTTGCCTGTTGCCATTGTGATCCGTGGTCGTCGGAATAAAGTATATGACCACGGTCGCCTACGGTGATCAGGCGAACAGATTCGGGCACGAGGGCAATGTCTAATAGCAGTGACTGACTCGCCATATCACTGATAATGGCGTATTCCGTTTCAGACGCTTGAGCGGTAGATACGTTGGTAAAGAGAAGCCCGCAGAAGGCAGCAAACAACGAGAGTAAACGACGATAAAATGCTGGGTAACACCGGTTCGGCGTCAGGGCTTGATAATTACCAGGGACTGAGATCATTGTTACAGCATGCCTCTTTGGTTTTTCTTATTATTTTGCAGAATCAAGTTCTGATCGTCCGGAGTTAGAGCGAGAGCGTACAGTCTGGCAGTGAAAAAGGCTTTCCCTAAAGCGCCATATTCTGTGCTGATCCCGCAAAGTTGATGATTATTAAACGCCTGGCTGACATCGTCTCGGGATATTTTCCGGTAACCGACGGTCTACATCTTCCTATACAATAACGGTTTTCAAGAATTCTGGGTAATTTCGGCTAAATGACCACATTTGAGGAAAAACGGCTTCCTCCTGCTGTCTTCTTAATGGGCCCTACGGCTTCGGGTAAAACCGACCTTGCTGTGGCGCTCAGCAAATCGTATCCATTTGAGATAATCAGTGTTGATTCAGCCCTCATATACAAGGGAATGGATATTGGCACCGCAAAGCCCGAGCCCGACGTGCTGGCGGATGCGCCTCACCATTTGATTGATATTCTGGATCCATCAGAAGCCTATTCTGCAGCGGACTTTCGTCAGGATGCGATTGCCTTGATGACGGATATCACGAAACGGGGCCGCATACCTTTACTGGTGGGCGGCACCATGATGTACTTTAAAGTGCTTCGTGATGGTATGGCATCCATGCCTTCGGCGGATGATCGTGTTCGACAGGCCTTATTGAATACGGCAGAAGAAAAAGGTTGGGCGTTTTTGCATCAGCAATTGGTGGATGTCGACCCGAAAGCCGCTCAGCGCATTAAACCGACAGACACTCAGCGACTTCAACGGGCGCTGGAGGTTTATGAATTAACGGGCAAACCGCTGAGCCAGTGGCACCAAGAGCAGGATGAGCAAAAACTGCCCTGGGACATTACCAGCCTTGCGCTGGCTCCGGAAGATCGCGCTGTGCTCCATGAGCGAATTGCATTGCGGTTTCGACTTATGCTGGAAAATGGCTTTCTGGATGAGGCAAAAGCGTTGTATGCGCGTGGTGATTTAAGCGTCAACATGCCAGCTGTTCGTTCTGTTGGTTACCGTCAGGTATGGTCGTATCTAGATGGGGAACTTTCGTACGAAGAAATGGTCGAAAGAGGAATCATCGCAACAAGGCAGCTGGCAAAACGACAGTTGACCTGGCTGCGAGGGTGGCCGGATGTTCATTGGCTTGATACCTTATCGCCTAATCTTGAAAGCGATGCCTTGAAAGTTTTGGGTAACGTCCTCATATAGGTCTGACGTATTTATACCCATCGCCTTTCAGGTTGCTACTTTGTTGGCTGTGTGCGCTCACCCCGATCACCTACTCGCTGTAGGCTCACGGGGCTTCGCTTACTTGCCGCCGCGTAGCAACTTGAAATCCTTCGGGTATATAACCTGCTGGCAAGCAAAGCCTATCGGGTTTTTGAACGAAGTTAGTCTGAAGGCTTTTACAAAATAGTACATTGGTGCACGTAATAGTTCCTGCAGGACTGACGGGAGTAGCTAGTATTACTTATTGAGTACGATGTGGGGTTAGCTTAATGTGAGTCGGCTTTCTACAGGCTGTACACTTATTAAACAATTAGTACTGGCACAGCCGGTATAGCGGATAGTCCTCCCCCAGAGTGAAACTAGGCTATTCAAAACTCGAGAATTAAAAGGAGTACAGAAATGTCAAAAGGGCATTCTCTACAAGACCCTTACCTGAATGTGCTGCGCAAAGAGCGTGTGCCAGTTTCTATTTACCTGGTTAATGGTATTAAGCTTCAGGGACAGATTGAATCATTTGACCAGTTCGTGATTCTTCTTAAGAACACAGTCAGCCAGATGGTGTACAAGCACGCTGTTTCTACTGTGGTTCCTAGCCGTCCGGTTCGTCTGCCAATGCAGGGTACCGAAGGCGAGCAAGAGTAAAGCTTGAAAAACAGCATCTTGCTTTTTGCATCTTGAAGGCGCTTAATGCGCCTTTAGTTGTTTCTGCTATATCAGTTTGCGAATAAATATTGTGTCTCTTAATGCTGCAAAACCCCTGAGCCTTGGCTTCCATGCCCTTTGATATTGGGTATTTATTCCCACGCATAGTATGGGAACAAGAAGGGATAGCGCGGCATTCTCATTTTACTGACATGGTTGTTTAGGAGTTATGCTTGTTTTTTGATCGCCATGAGGGTGGTGAAACCGCAGTTCTGGTTCATATCGATGTGAACGATGAGCGCAAGCGGGAAGATCCCCAGGAATTCATGGAGCTGGTTCGCTCCGCCGGTGTTGAGTCTGCCGCCTTCATCTCTACGACTTGCAAGCATCCTACTCCTCGTTTCTTTATTGGCCCTGGCAAGGTGCAGGAAATTCGTGAGCTAGTGGTTCTGCACGATGTGGATGTTGTGCTGTTTAACCATGCGCTGTCCCCCAGCCAGGAACGAAATCTCGAAAAAGAATTTCAGTGTCGTGTAGTGGATCGCACCGGCCTGATTCTCGATATTTTTGCCCAGCGTGCCCGGACCTTTGAGGGTAAACTGCAGGTTGAACTGGCGCAGCTTCAGCACACGAGTACACGACTGGTTCGTGGCTGGACGCACCTGGAAAGACAAAAAGGCGGTATTGGTCTTCGTGGTCCTGGTGAAACTCAGCTGGAAACCGACCGTCGACTACTGCGGGTTCGTATCAAAAGTATCCTCCGTCGACTGGATAAAGTCCGTAAGCAACGTGAGCAAGGCCGTCGTTCCCGAGTAAGAGCAGAAGTGCCTCAGGTTGCACTGGTGGGTTACACCAACGCCGGTAAATCGACGCTCTTCAACCGCATGACTGAATCGGTGGTGTATGCCGCAGATCAGCTATTTGCCACACTGGACCCGACACTACGAAGAATTGAGCTTGAGGATATTGGGCCGGCTGTTCTGGCGGATACGGTTGGATTTATAAGGCACTTGCCGCATAAGTTGGTGGAAGCATTTCGAGCGACTTTGGAAGAAACCCGGCAATCCGATCTTCTGATCCATGTGATCGACAGCCATGATCCTGAGCGTTTGGATAATATCGATCAGGTTGAGTCAGTGCTGAAAGAGATCGATGCCAACGAAGTCCCGATGCTGGAGGTTTATAACAAAATTGACCTGCTGCAGGGTGTTGAGCCGAAAATCCAGCGGAATGATCAAGGGCGCCCGGTGCGTGTCTGGGTTTCTGCAGTCACCGGTGCTGGCACTGATTTATTGTTGGATGCCATCAAAGAGTTGCTCTCTGACGATATGTTGGAGGGAGAGTTAACCTTGAAACCGGCTCAAGGCCGGGCTCGTGCGAGGTTGTACAAACTGGGCGCCATTCAGTCTGAAGGTTATTCGGAGACTGGCGACATTGTGTTGCACATCCGCGTATCCCGACCAGATTATGATCGCATTGCCAAGCAGGAAGGTTTGGCGGATGACTGCTTCTCTTCATCGTTAGCTTGAAAACCCTTTCAAAATATTGATCTGTATCAATGCTGGTGGGAATCATTCCCGTCAGTATTGTGCATACCAATCTCATCTGCTTTAAAAACCCACCATTTGCTACCGTGAATTGTCACTTAACGACGATTGTTGTGTATGTAATGAGTAAATAATGCAGAGAGACTTATCAGAATAAATAGAAATAGGGTATCAAAATGGCGAGTATGAATGCGGCAGAAGTGCAGGCAGATATCGAAGAATTATTTCCCTGGTCGGACAAGTTTTGCATCGGCATCGAAGAAATTGATGCCCAGCATCGTGTGCTGGTGGATTTGCTGAATGAGTTGCACCGCGCCATTCACGAACATCACGGCTCTGAAGCCGCCACGGAAATTCTAGGTCGTCTGGTGGAATATACACGGATCCATTTTGCCGTCGAAGAAGCGCTGATGCGGGTTCTGGACTACCCAGATTATGAAGAGCACAAAAAGCACCACGGTCAATTAATCGAACAAGTTAACGGTCTCCATCAGCGTGTTGTGGATGGCCAGCACGTCACCTTTGAGCTTCTGCACTTTTTAAGAGTCTGGCTGAGTAAACATATTCTTGAAGAAGATCGTGAATATGTACCCTTTATGCTCTCCAAAGGTGTGGCCGCAAGCTATAAAAAACGCAGCTGGCTGGATCGTATCTTTGATTCATAAAGTTGAATTGTAAAGAAGTGTTGTTTCGGTCTTTACTAATTCGGCTTGCGCTATTCGCTATCCAAACCCTACAATCTGGCTTCAGGTAGTGCCTTTTAAAGTGCGTTCAGCTTGAACGCAATTATAAGGTACACTATGAGTTCTGGCGGTACTGGTTCATTGCATTTTCAACCCCTCTGTGGTGGAGTGAATGTCGATGACGGGCGATTTTGTCTTGCGCGATCGTCTGTAGAAGCTAGGGATGCGCGACCAATATTCAATTAGATACTGACTCTACGGAGACATATATGGCCTGGAACGAGCCGGGTGGAAATAACCAGGATCCATGGGGCGGTGGTAACAAAGGCGATAAGCAGGGACCACCGGACCTGGATGATGCTTTTCGTAAATTTCAGGATAAACTGAACGGAATGTTCGGTGGAGGCCGAAAAGGCAGCTCCGGCGGCGGTGGCGCTCAAAGCGGTTCGTCTTCTGGAATGTTCATCGGCATTTTGATTCTGGCGGCAATCGCTTATCTGTGGAATGCCGTCTATACCGTGGATGAAAAAGAGCAGGCCGTCATTCTCCGTTTTGGTGAATACCACTCTACTGTTGGTGCTGGTTTGCACATGTACTTTCCTCCAATTGAACAAAAGTTTCAGGAGCGTGTGACGGAACTGCGTACCTACAATCTTCTCCAGCAGATGCTGACTGAAGACGAAAACATTGTAGAAGTCTCCATGTCCGTTCAGTACAACATTGATAACATCCAGGATTACGTGCTGAATGTTGCCAAGCCACTGGTCAGCCTTGAAGAGGCGACTCAGAGCGCATTGCGTCATGTAGTGGGTGGTTCTGAAATGTATCAGGTACTGACCGAAGGCCGTGAGGTCATGGGTGTTGAAGTGCGTGAACGTTTGCAGGCATACCTGAATAACTACGGCTCTGGTCTGAATGTGGCCAAGGTCAACATCGAAAGTGCGCATCCTCCCAAGGAAGTGCAGGCGGCGTTTGACGATGTAATTCGTGCCCGTGAGGACGAAGAGCGTGCCAAGAACAAGGCTCAGGTTTACGCCAATAAGGTGGTTCCTGAAGCCCGTGGTCAGGCTCAGCGTATCATCGAAAACTCCAATGGTTACCGTGATGAGGTTGTGTCACGTTCTGAAGGTGAAGCTGATCGTTTCGTGAAGCTGCTAACCGAGTACAAGCGTGCACCGGATGTAACCCGTGAGCGTCTGTATATTGAAACCATTGAGGAAGTGCTGAGTAAATCCAACAAGGTTCTGGTGGATGTTGAAGGTGGAAATAACATGATGTACCTGCCACTGGACAAGATTATGCAGTCCAGCAGCAACAGCGCCATGCCATCCAAACAGTTGTCTACTCAGGATTTGAATGAGATTACTAACCGGGTGACGGAAGAATTGAACAAGCGCGTGAATAGTTCACGGGCCAGTGGGGGGAGGGTTAGCCGATGAGTCAGAAAGCCTTCACTGGACTGATTATCGCCGTAGTGGCCGTTATATTGGCTTGGGGTAGTCTGTTTGTTATCTCCGAACGGGAGAGAGCGGTTCAATTGCGTTTCGGACAGGTAGTGCGCGACACCATTCCGCCTGGCCTGCACGTGAAAATTCCTCTGATCGACAAGGTTAAGGTATTTGATGGACGTCTGCAGACGTTGGATGTGCCATCTGAACGATTCCTGACCCTTGAGCAGAAAGCGGTTATTGTGGATTCCTACATCAAGTGGCGTATTCACAACGTGTACAACTTCTATCGTGCAACTGCCGGTGATGTATTCCGTGCCAGTAATCTGCTTGCCCAGCGTGCAGAATCCAGCATGCGTAACCAGTTTGGTAGCCTGACTCTGAACGAGGTGGTTTCCGGACAGCGTGACGAAATGATGGATGAGCTGACCAAGTCGCTGAATACAGTGGCTCAGGAAGAGCTGGGTGTGAGCGTGATGGACGTTCGTATCAAACGTATCGATCTACCGCCTCAGGTAAGCGACTCCGTGTTTGAACGTATGTCTTCCGAGCGTGAAAAAGAAGCTCAGGACTATCGTTCACGTGGTCAGGAAATGGCCGAAGGTATCATGGCTAATGCTGACCGTGAGAAGCGGGTGCTGCTGGCTGATGCATACCGTCAGTCTGAGATTATCCGAGGTGATGGTGACGCGAAGTCTGCTGAGATTTATGCGGCAGCTTACAAGAAGGATCCAGAGTTCTATTCTTTCTATCGTAGCCTTCAGGCTTACAAAGAAAGTTTTGGCGAAAGCGGCAATATCATGCTGATTGAGCCAAAAGGTGACTTCTTCCGCTACTTTAATCAGGATAAGTAAGCACAAGATTGTGCTGTTAGTCTGAAAAAACCGTGGTAGTATTACCAAAACCGGGCCCCGCCCGGTTTTTTCGTGTGAGGGCTGTGTGGAAATAGACTTTATACAGCAGTTGCTGATCGCATTGAGCCTGATGCTGGTGATTGAAGGTATAGTGCCTTTTCTTTATCCCCAGCGCTGGCGTCAATTGGTGAGCAGGCTTTCAGAAATTGATGACAGGCAACTTAGAATAGGCGGCCTTGTCAGTATGCTGGTTGGTGTTGGTCTGCTCTACCTTATAAATGGTTAATGCTAAATCTGTTAACCCTGTAGGTCGGTAATCCAAAGGATTGCCGACGAGAAGATCGCTATGTCGGCAACGCTGTTGGCGTTACCGACCTACGTTAGGTGGTTTTTCCGTAACACTCGATATGAACAAAAAGAGAGATTGTTATGACCGTTGCTGATCGCTGGCTGCTGCCGGATGGAATTGAAGAAATTCTGCCAGGTAAAGCCCGAAGTGCTGAAAAGTTAAGACGCGACATACTCGATCTGTTTGATCGATGGGGTTATCAACTGGTGATTCCACCGCATCTTGAGTTTATGGAATCATTGACCGCCGGTGTTGGTCACGATTTGGATCTGCAGATATTTAAAGTGACGGATCAACTGACCGGCAGAACCCTTGGTCTGCGGGCAGACACAACGCCAGCAGTAGCAAGAATTGATGCCCATGCACTGAATCAGGATGGCCCTGTACGATTGTGTTATTCAGGTAGTGTCTTTCACACTCGACCAGCGACACTGGGTGCATCACGCTCACTGATTCAGATCGGTGCCGAATTATACGGTCACTCTGGTGTGGAAAGTGATCTGGAAGTGATTGCCCTGATGCTCGAAACACTGGGTAGAGTGGGGGCAGAGTCCGTTAATCTGGATCTTGGTCATGTGCAGATTTATCGACTGTTGGCGGATCAGGCCGGCTTGACTGATGCTCAGGAACACGAGCTGTTTGATGCGCTACAGCGCAAAGCAATCTCAGAGATTGAGCAACTAGTGAATCAGTGGGATATCGATAAAGACGTTGCAGCCATGCTGAACGCACTGCCTCAACTGGCAGGTGATATCGACATTCTTGATCGGGCAAGAGCTGCTCTGGAAAAAGCGCCTAAGGGTGTGCAGGTCGCGTTGGATGAACTTGAGTCCATTGCCCGTGATATCAGCGCTCGTTACCCGGGGACTGGGTTCTACCTCGATCTGGGTGAGTTAAGAGGCTACAACTATCATACAGGTGTCGTTTTTGCGGCCTATCTTCCTGATCAAGGTCAGGCGATTGCCAAAGGTGGCCGGTATGATGGGATTGGTGAGGCCTTTGGTCGTTCACGTCCGGCAACAGGTTTCAGTACGGATTTGAAAGCGTTATTGGAGCTGCAAGCTGGTAACGTCAGTGAACAGACCGAAGAGTTAACCGTTTTTGCACCTGCGGATGTGGATGCTGGAACTGTCCAGTCATTGCGCCAACAGGGCCAAAGGGTAGTGTGTCAGCTGCCCGGGCAAAAGACAGAAGCAGCGGACATGGGTTGTAACCGTCAGCTGGTCTGCCGAGACGGCAAGTGGTTGGTTGAGCCGATTGGCTAAACCGCATTGTCGTGACTGCTATGAAAATGCGGCTCTCCGAAGCCATTTTCATGGGTTTGGATGAGCGGCGTTTCCGCTCAGAACTGTATCTGCTTTGCAGGTAAAATATATGCAACACTTGTATTGTACCTGTGTTGTATCGCATGAAATTGAGAGACCAATTACCATGGGTAAGACTGTTGTCGTACTTGGCACCCAATGGGGTGACGAAGGTAAAGGCAAAATCGTTGATCTGCTTACTGAGCAGGCAGAAGCGGTCGTTCGCTTTCAGGGTGGCCACAATGCTGGGCACACTCTTGTTATTAACGGCGAAAAAACCGTACTGCACCTGATTCCTTCCGGCATCCTGCGTGACGGCGTTGTATGCTACATCGGTAACGGTGTGGTTCTGTCTCCGGAAGCGCTGCTGAAAGAGATGAAGCAGCTGGAAGAAACCGGTGTTCCGGTGCGTGAGCGCCTGAAACTGAGCCCTTCCTGCCCGCTGATTCTGCCTTACCACATTGCATTGGACCAGGCTCGTGAACTGGCCCGTGGTGAAGCGAAAATCGGTACGACTGGCCGTGGTATTGGTCCAGCGTACGAAGATAAAGTAGCTCGTCGTGGCCTGCGTGTTGCTGACCTTCTGCACCCAGAGCGTTTCGCTAAGAAACTGAAAGAAGTGATGGAATATCACAACTTCTCTTTGGTGAACTACTACAAAGTAGAAGCGGTTGATTACCAGAAAGTTCTGGACGACACTTTGGAAATGGCCAAAGAATTGATTCCGATGGTTGACCGTGTCGCTGACTCTCTCCACGCTCACCACGATCGTGGCGACCACATTCTGTTTGAAGGTGCACAGGGTTCCCTGCTGGATATCGACCACGGTACTTATCCGTTCGTAACCTCTTCCAACACCACTGCTGGTGGCGCGTCCACAGGCTCCGGTTTTGGTCCTCTGTATCTGGATTACGTGCTGGGTATCACCAAGGCGTACACGACGCGTGTCGGTTCTGGTCCATTTCCGACGGAACTGGATGACGAAAATGGTCGTCACCTGGCGAAAGTCGGGAACGAATTTGGTGCGACCACTGGTCGTCCACGCCGTTGTGGCTGGTTTGATGCGGTTGCCCTGAAACAGGCGATTCAGATCAACTCGGTGACCGGCTTGTGCCTGACCAAACTGGATGTTCTGGACGGTCTGGAAACCATCCGTATCTGTGTGGATTACAAAAACGCTGAAGGCGAATCCATCACGACACCAGTAGACGTGGAAGAGTACGAAGCGGTTCAGCCAGTTTATGAAGAACTGCCAGGTTGGACTGAGTCTACCTTTGGCGCGAAGAATATTGATGATCTGCCAGCGAACGCTGTTGCGTACATCAAGCGTCTGGAAGAAGTCACCGGTGCGCCGATTGACCTCATCTCTACCGGTCCTGACCGTGTAGAAACCATCATCCTGCGCCAGCCGTTTGCCTGATCGTTCTTTCGGGTAAGCACAATGAAATAGCCGATCCATATTCAGGATCGGCTATTCTTCTAATGTTGTATACTCCCTGCCTGTTTTGCATAAACTCACCTAACGATGTACTAATAAAGAATGGGTGCAATAGTAACCCCCTGCATGATCGGAATGACACACCGGCAACCTTTTCAAATTCAAAAGCAGCCTCTGGCTGGTAACGAGGTGCAATAAACCACATGTCAAAAGGGTGGAAAGATCAGGATAGTCAGGCTTCTGTCGAAGCTCAGCGGTATGAGAACCCGGTTCCCAGCCGTGTGTATATTATGGAATTTCTTGAGCAGCGGGGAGCGCCAGCCAGTCATAGCACCCTGTGCACAGAGATGGGCGTCACCGAAGAAGAACAGAAAGAAGCGCTGATGTTCCGTCTCAAAGCGATGATTCGTGACGGACAACTGCTGCAGAATCGTAAGAATGCTTTTGCCTTGGTCAGCAAATTGAACCTGATCAAAGGTCGGGTACAAGGCAATAAAGAAGGCTTTGGCTTTTTAATACCAGACGACAGCGGAGAAGACCTGTACTTGTCTCCCCGCGAAATGCGTCAACTCTTTGATGGTGATCGTGCTGTTGTTCGAGAGTCCGGCGTGGATCACCGTGGCCGCAGAGAAGGTCAGCTGGTCGAAGTCATTGAACACAATACGACACAGCTTGTTGGTCGTTTTTATACAGAATCCGGTGCCGCTTTTGTGGTGCCAGAAAATCAGCGAATCAGTCGCGAAGTTATCGTTCAGCCCGGGCCATTAATGCCAACAGAAGGGCAATATGTGCTGCTGGAAATTACCCGCCAACCAGGCCGTCGCAATATGCCGATGGGGATTGTGAAAGAAATCCTTGGTGGTCGTGCCGATGCAGGCATGGAAGTGGAAGTGGCGGTTCGCACCCACGGCATTCCCCACGAATGGCCGGAAACTGTAGAAAATCAGTGCAAAGGTTTCAAAACCGAAGTTGCAGAAAAAGATAAAGAACTAAGAGTCGATCTTAGGGAAACACCGTTTGTCACCATCGATGGTGAAGATGCCCGTGACTTCGATGATGCGGTTTACTGTGAGCCAAAGAAAGGCGGCGGTTGGCGTTTATTTGTTGCCATTGCGGATGTGTCCCATTACGTAAAACCGGATTCAGCCCTCGATAAAGAAGCCAATAATCGGGGAACATCGGTCTACTTTCCTGGCCATGTGATTCCCATGTTGCCGGAAGTGTTGTCTAACGGGTTGTGTTCACTGAACCCTGAAGTCGATCGCTTGGCGATGGTGTGTGAAATGACCATCAGTGCCAAAGGTAAAATCTCCGGTTACAAATTCTGCGAAGCGGTTATCCGTTCTCACGCACGCCTAACCTACACCAAAGTGTGGGAGATGTTATCCCATAGTGAAGAAGGTGAAACCCTGCGCAAAGAGTATCAACACGTTACTAAAGATGTTGATCAACTCTATGAACTCTATAAGACATTGATCGCTGTTCGTGCGGATCGCGGTACTATCGATTTTGATACCGTAGAAACACAAATCATTTTCGGTCGTAACCGTAAGATCGAGCAAATCGTTCCAACAGTTCGGAATGATGCACATAAGCTGATTGAAGAATGCATGCTCTGCGCCAACGTCTGCGCTGCTAAATTCCTGAAAAAGCATAACCTGTCGGGTCTCTATCGTGTCCACGAAGGGCCGACTATGGAGAAACGACTGAACCTGAACAGTTTTCTAAGCACTCTTGGTCTGGCGTTACCGTCGGGCAAGATTACGCCGGAACATATTCAGGCATTGTTGCTTAAAGTAAAAGATCGTCCGGACTTCCATGTTATTCAGGTAGTGGTTCTGCGTTCGATGAGCCAAGCCATCTACAGTGGCGAGAACGAAGGACACTTTGGTCTGGCGTTTAAAGAGTATGCTCACTTTACTTCACCGATTCGTCGCTACCCTGACTTACTGATACATCGTGCACTACGTCACGTGATTCGTTCTGATATTGCATCGAAACATGTGATTCGAGTGGGCGCTCTGCCAATTCCCAAAAAGAAAATTTATCCGTACGACCATGGTGATATTCAGGCATTAGGCGAACATTGTTCTGTGACTGAACGTCGAGCAGATCTGGCGACCCGAGACGCAATGGACTGGCTGAAGTGTGATTACATGCAGCAGCATATCGGTCAGACCTTTAATGGTGTGGTGGCTGCGGTCACTGGCTTTGGGTTGTTTGTGGAGTTGAAAGATGTGTTTGTTGAAGGTCTGGTGCATATTACCAGCCTGCCAGATGACTATTACATCTACGACAATGTTCACCACTGCCTGAAAGGTGAGCGTACAGGGCGGCGTTTTGGTCTTGGTGATCAGCTGGAAGTTATGGTCAGCAAGGTCAACCTGGATGACAAGAAGATCGATTTTGAACTGCTCTCTACCGTGAGCAACCCGAGTCGTAAAAGGTCAGCTGGGAAGTCGAAATCTGCAGGCAAATCGAAATCCTCAGGCAGTGCTGCGCTGGGCAGTCGCTTCAAATCCTCTGCTGCTAAAGCAAAACTGCTGAAAGAAGCGAAGGAAGCGGAAGAGGCTGCGAAGAAACGCAAAGGTGCTAAATCCGAAGACGGTGGTCGCTCAGGAAAGAAACCAGCAAAAAAGAAAACCACCAAGAAGGGTAAGCCAGTAAAAGCGGCTCAAAAGAAAACCGTCGCCAAAAAGAAAAAGGCGACTGGCGATAAAGCAGGTGCTGCCAGCACAGCTAAGCCCTCAGGAAGTCCTTCAGGAAGCCCTTCAGGAAGCCCTTCAGGAAAGCCGGCAGGCAAGCAGCCCCGCAAGCGGAAGATCAGTTGATCTTCTGCTTTAGCTTTTGACTGATGAAAAGCCCTGCGATCATGGCAGCCATAAATAGCCATACATCACTGTTACCCGCAAGCATGGACGTCACTGCGGGTCCAGGGCAAACGCCCAGAATTCCCCATCCCAATCCGAACAGTGCAGCACCGATAATCAGCGGACGATCCAACGCTTTTAGCGAATTAAGCGACCATTTCTCTGCAATAACCGGTTGCTGTCGCTTTTTAATGAGCAGCTGATAACCCGGAATAAACACCAGCAGCGCACCGCCCATCACAAACATCAGGGCTGGGTTCCATTCGCCGGCTACATCCAGAAAAGCAATAACCACGGCGGGATCAATCATGCCGGATAACGCCATGCCAATTCCAAATATCAGACCCGTGAGTAAAGAGATAATATAAAACATCAGCAATACTCCCTTACATCACGTGAAGTCGGATAAAAACAGTCACCGCAGCAACGGCCATAAACGTGCAGGTAGCGGCAATGGATCTGACTGATAAACGACCAATGCCACAGATGCCATGTCCGCTGGTGCAACCATTTCCCAAACCAGAGCCAAGCCCAACGAATAAGCCTGCGATAATAATGACTATGGGAGAAGCGCTGAAATCGGAAGGGAAGGTAATCCCCAGAAATTGGATAGCAAGCCAGCCGCCACCCACCATTCCCAGAAGAAAAAGCAGTCGCCAGAGAAAGTCTTGTTTCCCGGGGCTGATCAGGCCTCCAATAATACCGCTGATGCCAGCAACTTTACCGTTGAACAGTAATAACAGAAGCGCTGATGCACCCAAAAGTATGCCGCCCAATAAAGACGACCATGGAACTGCAAACTCCATTAAATTTCCCTCTTTTCATTATTATTGGCTGCAAAAAATCTCGTGCATGGCATGTATCAGTGCTTTTATTCTCGGGTCTGCCAGAGAATAAAAAACCTGTTGAGATTCTTTGCGCACTTTCACCAACTTGTGATTTCGTAACACGGTTAGATGCTGTGAAAAAGCGGACTGGCTGAGGGCCGAACTTTCTTGAAGTTGCCCTGCGCCCATTTCGCCATCGACCAACTGACAAACCACGATTAGTCGTGCCGGATGGGATAGGATTTTCAAAATTCCAGCAGCTTCTGACGCATTTGCCTGCATCTCGTTAAGCATCATGGGGTTAGACCCTCACCCTGATTTAATAACCCCAATCCTACCAAGTGTCATAATTCAGTCAATACTATATTAGATAAAGCTAAATAAGTATAGATTATATTAGTAATTTCTAATATGGTGTTTTTCAAATAATCAGATGTGAAAAGGAAATGACCATGGGCAGTGAGAAAATCGTTATTATCGGTGGTGTTGCAGGCGGTGCATCGGCAGCAGCCAGGGCGCGACGCTTGAGTGAGGTTGCGAAGATCGTTCTTTTTGAAAGAGGGCCGTACATATCATTTGCTAACTGTGGGCTGCCTTACCATATTGCGGGTGATATAGAAGACAGGGATTCACTATTACTGCAAACGCCCGAGAGCTTTCACAGTCGATTTAATGTCGATGTACGAGTTAATAGTGAAGTGGTTTTCATCAATCGCCATAAGAAAACGGTATCAGTGCTGAATCGTTTTGATGGCTCAGAATATATTGAAAGCTATGATCGCTTATTACTGAGCCCGGGTGCAGCGCCCGTTATTCTTCCCCTACCCGGAATTAATAACCCACTGACGTTTTCTCTCCGAAATATTCCGGACATGGATAATATTCTACAATCCATTGAGATGAATAAACCTGAGCATGCCACTGTCGTTGGTGGTGGTTTTATCGGTCTGGAAATGGCGGAAGCGTTTCATCATCGAGGCATTAAAACAACATTGCTTGAATTGTCTGATCAGGTGATGGCTCCGGTCGATCCGGAGATGGCGGCATTTCTGCATCAGGAAATCACCAGCCAAGGTGTTGATCTTAAGCTTGGAGTTGGCCTTAACAGCGTTGATTATCGCTCAGCGGGTAATGATTTACTGTTGAATCTGGGCGATGGCAGTACGATGGAAACAGAGCTGCTGATAATGGCCATTGGGGTTCGACCAGAGATTTCATTGGCTCGGGAAGCCGGTCTGGACATTGGTAAGCTTGGCGGTATTGTCACTAATGACCTTATGCAGACCAGTGATCCGAGTATTTATGCCGTCGGTGATGCAGTAGAAGTCAGTGACTTAATAACAGGTGAGCCAACGTTAATTCCATTAGCGGGTCCGGCGAATCGACAGGGTCGAATTGCAGCAGACAATATGCTGGGTAGAGTGGAAAGCTATCAGGGGACTCAGGGAACCTCCATTTGCAGAGTATTTGATCTGACTGTAGCTGCAACCGGAAAAAGTGAAAAAGCATTAAAAAGAGATGGGCTGAGTTTTGAGAAAGTCTATGTGCATGGTGCCAGCCATGCCAGTTACTACCCAGGAGCAGAAACGGTTTCCCTGAAGCTATTATTTGACCCATCATCTGGAAAGATTCTAGGTGCCCAGGCTCTGGGGAAAGAAGGTATCGATAAGCGTATCGATGTTCTCTCTGTGGCTATTCGGGCAGGCATGACCGTAGAGCAACTGCAGCATCTTGAGCTCACTTATGCACCGCCCTTCGGTAATGCGAAAGATGTAATTAATCAGGCTGCTTTTGTGGCCACCAATATTTTGAAAGGTGATTTGAAGTCCATTCATTTTAATGAGATTACTAATTTAACAGAAGACAGAGTGCTTCTGGATGTTCGTGGCCCTGATGAATTATCTGAGTGTGGATTTATTCCGGGAGCCATCAATATCCCATTGTGCCAGCTTCGTGATCGTATTCATGAACTGCCACGAGATAAAGAAATTGTCGTTTACTGTCTGGTGGGGCTAAGAGGTTATGTGGCTCATCGTCAGCTGATTAATCAGGGCTTTAACTCCCGTAATCTCTTAGGAGGATACAAAACCTGGCTACTGGCAAACCAGTAACCAGCAAGGCTACCTCTGGAATGGGCACCCTCCACCCTTCGGGCCGTCAATCGGTAGTGTGCCATTCCAGACTGGTAATGACAGATCTTCTTCATCTTCATTAGGGCCTCCAGTGCGGGATTTAAACGACGCTTCGTTAATGGTCAGTTTAAGGAGTGCGGTGGCTTTTCTTTCTTTGTCGTTCGGTGGACGAACCTGGCTCCATCGCCCGGGTTCAATATCATCAATGATCCTTTGGAACGCCTGATCAAATTCATCGGGTGAATCTACTCGACTGCCAGTGCAGAACAAAACCGCAGACCGGTAATTGACGCTGGTGTGATAGGCGGATTTGGAAAGCACCCACTCGCTGGCTTCTGCAAAAGAGATACTGACTTCTGCACCACTTGAAATCAGCGTATCGAGCCGGGTTTTATTCAGAGTATGAAAGTACAGGTGTTCATCAACCCGCCAGAAGGTCATGGGAATAATTACCGGACACTGACTGTCTTTATCCATAAACGCCATGTGGCCTAGTTTTAAATCATCAATCAGCTGAAAGATCGCTTGCTTGTCGTAGCTGGCATTTTTCTTACCACGGCGAACGGTGGAGCGGGCAGTGGTGGAAAATTGATCATCAACTTTCTGTTGTCTGGTTAGGCATAGCTGATCCATATCTGTCTTCCTGATAGCTGATCCATATCTGTCTTCCTGAAAGCTGACTCTGTTCAGATAGGCATAATTATCTTAAGGTATTGGTCTCTTAATAAGATCCAATTTTATAATAATCTAGGTACCAATTTGGATTTACGGGATATTCAGCTCCAACAGTCAGCACCAGAGAGAGATGGTGCCTCTCTCAGTCAGCAACTGTTTTTTGCTTTGCGACAGAAGATTCTGGCTCGTCAGTTATCCACAAGTAGTCGCTTACCTGCATCCCGGGTACTGGCGAGTGATCTGGGCATTAGTAGAAATACGGTAAACAGTGCCTATGAACAATTACGTGCTGAAGGCTATGTGACCAGTCGAGAAGGCAGTGGGTTTTTCATAAGTGCTCAATTGCCTAAGGCTGATCTTGCGCCTGAAGCGGTGTCAGGAAAACGGTTAAATCAGTGGCCTGAGCTTTCTGAATACGGCAGTCGTCTACAAAGGTTCTCTGTACGGAACGATAAAAAAGGGACTATGGATAACCTGCCTTTTACTGTTGGGTTGCCTGATTTTCGATTATTTCCCAATAAAGTCTGGCAGCAACTGGTTCGTCGTCATTGTGATCGTCGTGTTTTGATGGGTTATCACGATTATCAGGGCTATGAGCCTTTACGCAAAGCACTGGCAGCCTATCTAAATTCCAGTCGAGGAATGAATTGCCGTTCAGAGCAAATTGTTATTACTCAGGGTGCTCAGCACGGTTTGGCATTGTGTGCGCAGTTATTACTGAATTCAGGTGATAAAGTGCTGATGGAGGAGCCTGGCTACACCGGCGCTCGAAACGCATTCTCTGCAATGGGAGCGCACATTTCTCCAATAAGACACAGCAAGAACGGTATCAATATTCCAGAGCTGCCTGAGACTGGCGATTATCGTGTGCTTTGTTGCACGCCGACCCATCAATACCCGATGGGCGGTATTTTATCCGCCAGTGAACGTATGGAATTATTGCAGTGGGCTGAAAGAAACCAATGTTGGATCATTGAAGACGACTATGACAGTGAGTTTCATTATTACAGTAAGCCCATTGCAGCCATGGCTGGTATGGCTGAGCAGACGCCGGTTATCTATATGGGCAGTTTCAGTAAGACGCTGCTACCCGGACTACGGCTGGGCTATCTGGTCGTACCTGAACACCTTGTGGATGTTTTTGTGGATGCAAAAGCGTATAGCAGTGGTGAAACACCACTGTTTACCCAAGCGGTGGTTGCCGACTTTATCGAAGAAGGGTATTTCTATCGACACCTTCGCCGCTGCCGGAAAAGCTATCAACAAAAGTGGGAACATATGCAGCAGTTATGCACACAACACCTTGCGGGGTTGATGACTCCCGTTGCCCAGAGTGCCGGTATGCACATCGCACTAACTTTTGATGATCAGCGGATGGATGATGCTCAGGTGAGTAAGAAATTCAGAAAGCAGGGGTTTGGAAGTTCACCTTTGAGCAGTTATTACTATTCACCCTTGAGAGCGCAGGGATTGGTATTGGGCTTTGCAAATACGACAGAGGAAGAAAGAGAGCAGGGTATTGCAGTGTTGAAACCCTGCTCGCAACCTTCTTGTTAATACAGCAGATGTCAGAATCTGTACTGATACATAACAGAAACTCCGCTAGAGCTTTTACGATCTACAATCGGGCTATCAGTTACTTGGCTAGAATAACGTGTGTATGATGCATCAAACATTAATCCATGGTGCTCTGTGATTTCGTACATGGCCGATAGACCCGCACTGTAGTTCACCCCAGAACCGGCTTTGTAATAGGCTCTATCGGCTTTGACGTCTGTCTGGGTTACACCGTAGTAATAGTTGTTGGTTTTGCCACTGACCCACTGGGCAGAGATGGATGGCGCCAGTTCCCAGCGAGAAGAAAGCTCGATGGGGTAAGCGTATGAAAGAGCTGCTGTCTGACCTTTATGCTTGCCACTGATGTCACTGGTCAGTACAAAATCGATGTCACCAAAATCAGCTTCGTAGAAGAACATAATGCTGCCGGTTGTCACATCATCGAGCTTTGTCATGTCTTTTAAGTCATCACTGTCGCCACGATCGGTACTGCCCACCTCATCGCCCATACCAATAGCAGCAGCGATGCCAAAGTTCTCTCCGCCATAAAGGTAAGACCCTAGTTGTCCTCCACGCAAAAATAGCGGCCCCCATTGCACTTCAACCCCCGGTGTAATAGATCCTTCTGTTTTACCGCCTTTGTAAATGGACTGGTCTGAGCCATAGCCTATTCCCAGTCCGAGAACTTCAAAGTTGTCATAGATCCCCTCTTCTGCCGTAGAGAAAAAACTGATACTTGAGAATAAAACGGCTAATGGTAATTTTTGAATTATCTGCACCTGCTTTACCCTTTTTTTGGTCATTTTTATTCAGGGTAACAAGAAGGGAGTAACAGTCTGGTTAAAACGAGCGTGTTCTCAACCCATCACATTTTAAATTATTGAAAGCCGGTCTAAGAATTCTGTTCATTCGGTAGTGATGTTTCGTCAATTGATGGGTTGAATGTTCCTTATCACACTGTAAGTAGTGGCCATTTGGAATCGAATATTTCTGGCCGAGTGGGCAAGTGCTATGCAAGGCACAACGCAGGGAGCATAGCCGTAGCTATGTGACCGGAGTTGTAATGCCGCAGACTGAGTGGCTGATTTTGGCCTATGTTCTCAGGTAGGACGTGATGGGAACGCACATTGACTTGAAATTCGAGGCGGCCCATCGGACGATACCTTCTGATGCTGCATATCTGTTAGAATTGCCGGTTTATCTCTCCTGATCTGCCTGACGGGAACTCCATGAACGATGATGTAATTTTTGGCCTGCATGCCGTGCAGAGCCTGTTTGAAAAATCCCCTGAACGAGTGCTGGAACTGCAGATTCAAAAGGGTAGAACGGATAAGCGAATTAACGCGCTGGTGGATGAAGCCAGAAATCAGGGCGTTGCGGTTCGTTTCGTAGAGCGCAGTCGTCTGGATGCCAAAGTCGATGGTGTTCACCAGGGGATTATGGCCAAAGTCTCAGCTGCCCGGGTTTATCGGGAAGAAGATCTGGAAGATCTGCTGGATGCTCTGAGTGAAGCGCCGTTTCTGCTCATTCTGGACGGTGTGACCGACCCTCATAACTTGGGTGCTTGCCTGCGTACGGCGGATGCTGCCGGTGTTCAGGCGGTGATTGTGCCAAAAGACAAGTCCGCCACGCTTAATGCGACTGCTACGAAAGTGGCCTGTGGTGCAGCGGATAATGTGCCCCTCATTCAGGTGACTAACCTCGCCAGAACCATGGAGTGGTTGAAAGAGCGTGGTATCTGGATGATTGGTACTGCTGGCGAAAGTTCCGGCAATATTTATCAGTCCGATTTAAAAGGGCCGCTTGGGCTGGTGATGGGCGCGGAAGGAAAAGGTATGCGTCGTTTAACCCGCGATTTATGCGATTCTCTGATTTTTATCCCGATGGCGGGTTCGGTCAGCAGTCTTAATGTGTCAGTGGCTACTGGTGTGTGTCTTTTTGAGGCTGTTCGGCAGCGCGGTACCCTTGAATTGAAGAGTTAGTGAACTAAATGGATTGTTATCTGTCCTAAACCATTGTTCTTTCTTTTTATGGCGGAGGGCAGAAGACAACAATCATGGCTGTTATCGAAGAGCAGGCTGGCCCAAGTCGGCCATTACAAACTTGTGAGGCTCCAGCAAGTAGTTCAGGTCGTGAGCAAGTAAGCTCAGGGGGACGGAATATTCAGGTTGCCCCCGTTAATCCTATGGTTATTAGCGAGCAGGAAGACAGACAGTTAGCAGAAGCCATGAGGCTGTCAGAGATGTCAATACAGCCTCAATTGTCTCTGTCTGCGCAGCAGGAAAAACTCTTACCTTATATTGAGCCTTACTTTCCTGGAGCGAATGCCGCCAATGTGGGAGAAACGGTTAAGGAAGTTTACTCGATTCTTGATAAGGAAAGTTCCACTCTGCGACAAAAAAAATTAGCAGAATTCAGTGGTAAGGAGTTCTCTGATTTTGTTTTTGAACGTTTTGCGGTTCGCAGAATATCAGACAAAGGGCGTATACAGGGATTACTCAACGCAAGTATGACGTTCTCTGATCTGATCAGCCTTTTTAAAGATTATAACGTGGCGAAAGAAAAAGAGTTACGCGGATTTTTGCAGAGCAAAGACGTAAGATGCAACAGTAAAAATACAACCTATTATCGAGTGGGTTCTTATTGTACTGCGCAAGATGAGCTTGGTCGCTGTCAAAGAGCTAAAAGGCGGGAGCGAATTTTTGAAGAAGAAACAGTGAATGTTCAGAGAACTGCTTTTGGTTATGGTTTGTATGTGGCAACTACGAAAGCCGCTGCAAAGAGCTATTTAGGTCAGGGTTATAATAAACAAAACCCGGTTTGTATTCTTGAAATTCGATTGAAAGATAAAATCCCCATTGCTGCTTTTCATTATATAGAAAATAGCATTGTAGAGGCCGTTAAAAATGATAAATGCCATGTTACTGGTGTTCTTTATCAGCAAAGGAAAAAAGAGTGCTTGATAAAAGATGAAAATATCATTTCGAGTGTAAAGGCATTTCATACAGATATTAGAACAAAGCTGGCTATTCCGTTTAGTAAAGATGAAATTTCAAATAAAGCGCTTTTTACGTCACCAATAAAGAAAGAGATGTTGGATCGCTATTCAATAGGATACAGGAAAATTGGAGCCAAATGTGTCATTGATCCCTTCTCTGGAAATAACAAGAAAGAACTTCTGGAATATGCTTTTAAAGTGGCTAATGAAGTTCGTGAATCATCGGAATACAAATACAAATACGAATACGAATACAAGTATTATTTTCAGGACCAACGGGGTGATTGCATTCGTGTAAAACCTGCTGCGGAAATAAACGGCAAAATTTCTCATAGAGATCAATTTGAAAAATTTCTTGTTCAATATAAATGGCCAAAAAATATAGAAAACCAGAAGCCTGAAAAGCAGGCTCCGAGTTTATGGAATAAAGGAAAGTTTCAAGTGCGATCTTTCTTTTCAAAGTTGTGGTAATGCCGGTATAACTATACCGACATTACTTAAGGCCTATTAATTCAAACCAGCCCGCCACTTTTGATTATTACCGCCATGGCTACTCCATAAGATAATGGCGACACCATCGCTGGTACCATCAGCATCAATCACCTGGTTACCATTTAGCCTTGGGCTAAATCGAGCACCATTTTTATTGAATTGTTGACTGAGATTGTGCTCATCGCACTGGGCAATTTGCAGCTGCGTACCATTTCCGGTGTTGCCGTTAGGCACAGTCATGCACATATTACCCGGCAACTGACTTTTGATCGTGCCTTTCACCGGATCAAAATACCACTGCTGTCCGGCTGTTGCGTTACAGGTATTGAGTTGAACGCTTGTGCCGCTAGCGTTACTGCCATTGGCGACATTCCAGCATTTGCCTGAACGCTTATCGCGGAAATCAACCCAGCGATGGATGGCTGATTCTGGGCGTAGCTCCCATGCTTGCCATGCAGCGCCATGGTATTCCCACTGGCCGACATTACTGCCGTTGATTAAGCCATAGGCGTCAGCAACGATCAGCGGATTGTAGATGCTGGAAATATTGTTGGCATTATACGTCCATCGCAGGTTATCACTGTCGACACAGTCCCAGATGACGACTCCACCATTGTTATAGGCTTCGCCACGGTTATCCAGGCATTTGCTGCGATCTGCTCTGTTCTCAAGCATTCCGGAATGTTTGTTGAAAATCCAATCCTGATCAAAGGAGTAATCATCACAATTCCAGAGCTGCACATTGGCACCGTTAACCAGATTATTATCGCGACCATCGATGTCCATACAGCGGTTAGCGTCACGGTTGACGATTTTCACAAACGGCTCAAGTGGGTCTATATAAGCGACGTCGGTATTACTTTCAGCTCTTTCCCAAACTTGCAGGTAGGCTTCTGCAGAATTCATCACCGCTTCGTACACCCGGTTCGAACCCCGTTCACGGATGTCCTGAATTTCGTCCGCCAACATGCCGTAGTGGGCCATGCCTTCTTTGTTGTAATCGAACGCTCGATTACCTGACTGTTGCACATCAAAGGTCAGGCCAAACTCAGAAGTGAACGGGTACTCAAGTGGATCAGTTTCTGCATCACTTCGAGGACCATGTTGACCACCAAGGCCGCTCATGTCGGTACCAACACCAACACCGGCAAGATAAGGTGTCTGCTCAATTTCATCGAGGAAGGTGGAAACTTTCGATTCCATTCCGTAGACATTTGAGTTGTAAGGCGCAGAGAAACCACCAGCTTTGATCACACGCTTAGTATTTTTGTGAAGACCACCATTACTGGCTGCATTCATCCAGCTATGGGAGGTGACCACTCCACTGTAGCTCCGGGCTTCAACAATATCCATGACAGATGTCGCAGTATCCGGGCTCATGTGGTCCATCTCAATCAGCATTTTCTTATCGATCATGCGATTGACCAGATAAACACCCAGCTGTGACAGGCCAAGCTTGTTACAGTGTTCGATGGTTTCATCGTATTGGGGGTTCAGGCCAACACCGTTAAGAATATCCTTAATAAACGGCACTTCACCAATGAGTGGGAACCCTGAGGTAAATGCCGCACCTTTGGTGTCTGCATCGCAAGCTTTGGTTTCAAAGAAACGGTTACCAGCAAGCCACTGGCCCACGTTGATAAAGCCATTTTCTACTCTGGAGCCAGCAATCTGGTTATCAAACTTATGGGTTGGATAGATAACTCGCACACCGGCGTCGTACAATTCATTCAACGCACTTTCTACAGTGTTGCGATTACATTTATCTTTTTGTCCACAGTTGAAGGTTTCCGAAGCTTCGACGCCCATCAGCACTGCCATCTGACCATTGGCCATCACCTGTCGTGCTTGTTCGGGTGATGTGACCAGACGGAAAAAGCCTTTGCCCGGACCGCCAGCTTGAGCATCAATATAAGCCTGCATTTGATGCAACCGCCGAATCTGCAGACGAATACTGTCCATAGTGTTACAACTGTTGGGGTTTACCCAGCTGCCAGGGTTGACCGTTTTCTGCACATTACAGAGCACTTCGTTTTCTACAAGATGGGTGACCATCATCTTCAGGCCTGAGAGATACGCTCGCTCAATCCACTTATAGTAGTAACCCATATGGCTCAGGGATTTATTGTTTGGCCAGAAGGGAAACTCAGGCCAGCCTCGGGTGTCGTAACGGAAATTCACGTCGTTAAAGGCGTAGAGATTACCGATGATATCCAGAGAGCCGTTAGGACCATGAATGTCTTTACTGTCGCGCAGTGCTTCAGCTACGCCCCAGCGATGGAATGGTTCGCCGTGCATCATTTTGCCGCCCATGAATTCATAGGAGGTGATGTGGGTATGAGGATCAACATAGCCTCGAACCGGGCTGGCTGGGTCGCCTTTCAGCCCATCAATAGGGCCTGCAACGTTCACTTCTACTTCAGGGAACGGTGTACAGTCTTCCTGGGCAACCAGTTTAAAGCGGTTTTCACTGGTGTAATCATTTGGGTTTAGCAGGTCAAAGAAGTAGAGCCCGCCATCTGCCCAGTTGTGGCGCAGTGTTCTGTTTAGACCTGTACCGTGGAAGCTGAACAAGTGCTCACCACCAGTAATTGGTACAGCGTTAATGCGCCATTCAGCGAATTCACCGGCGTAGCGGCCGGCACTGATTTCTGCGGGAAGATGAGATGCGAGGTAACGGCCATCAACGTCAGTCATCAAATAATGAGAAAACGACGTTGGCTTCATAAAGAAACGTGCAGCGTCATCTACATTATTGTTGTCAAAACGATAACTTAAACCGTTATCAACAGCGCCACCTTTATAAAACTTCTTAAGGTAGTTGCCATTGTGTGGTGATTGGATGGCATAGCATCCCTGGGCAAGACTATATACTGCATCTTCTGCGGGGTTGGCCTGTAGCCCTGACGAAAGTAGGGCAGCGCAAGCCAGCAGACCGCAGCCGGTTAGTTTGGTTTTCATAGGAGATCTCTTGATTGTTATTTTTATTGTCAATCAGGTTCTGGGGGACACCTTGAACTCAACAGATCCTTGCTAAATGAATTCTCATTGGCCTATCCAGCCATAAGCAGAATAAATACGCGGCGCAATAATTATTCATCTGATCAATTACTATACAAACACTTGTTTGAATAATCAAAAAATCTGACAAAAGTTCACAAAATAGAACTTGGCTTTGTATTTGGTGAAGCAGATAAGTGTTTTGAGTTATAAAATGGTGTGTTGATGATTCATTGCATGCTTAGCGGATCATGGTCGTTGGACTGGACCTTAAATTGATAAAACAGATCAACAGCCTGAGCAACACCACTGACGGCTTGAAGATATAACCTTGGCATCAGTTCATAGCGAACCTTCAATTCGGCAATGGAGTTGAAGACACCAGCGCCGTATTGAACTCTTAGCCCTGGTGCCAGTGTTCCACCAATAGTCACCTGAGTATCATCACCGCTGCCTTGTGTTGCTAATGTCACATCGGATATTCCCACCGCTTTGCCCAGTGTTGTTACCACACCGCCGAATTGGCTGACTCCGAAGCTGATTAACATAGCCTGTACTGCCGAGTTGTCATCGCCCTCCAGACCATACCCACGAAGCAGGTATGACCACTGTTCTTCCTGTGCCATGGCGGGGTCGGAATAAATAGTAAACTCAGGACGATCCGGTGGACCACTGACCTGAACGCCTACCGTTACATTGCCTTCTATACTGTCGGGGTTACGAATGGCATTGACCGCCAGATAAGGGCTGGAAAGAGGGCCTGAGAAAATAATATCGCCCTCTTTGATTAATAGATCCTGACCGAACTGATGATAACGGCCTTTCAGTAGCTGGATTGAACCATTGCCGGTGAGTGGTTTTTCCGGTTGCTGGTTTATTCTCAAGTGGCCAGCAAGGTTAGCTTTCAGACCATAGGCGTCTATCTTGATGTCATTACCCAGAACCATATCCACATCCATGGATAAAGTAGAAGCAGAGTTGGTTTTTGTTGTGGATTCGGAGGTAACAATAACGACATCATCCGAAGGTTTAACAGCCTGCTTTGGTAGTTGCTTCACTTGTACTCTGGCCCAGGGAATATGAACAGTGCCGGAGAGGGTGTCGGAATCACCAAGGTTGATGGTTAAATTCGGTGAGGCTTTCAGCTGAAGAATACCTGGGTAACGAGCCTCCAGGTCTTTTCCTTTCATGGTAAGTTGCCCGCGAAGTGGTTGCTGTTGCCAGTTCATGTCGCCCGACAGTTGCATATCACCATCACCCACCTTGAGGCTGCCATTTAGCAGAGCATGGTCGCCTTTAAAAGCCAGTTGTGTTTTAAGGCTGCTGACTTTGACAGTATCTCCCCGGGATATCGCGTTGCCATCACTGAGTTGCAGCTTGCCATACAGCATTGGTTCTTTCAGTGTGCCAGCCATTCGGGTATTCATAGAGAGGAACCCATCAAGACGTCTTAGTTCGGGTATCAGAGGCTGAAGAAACGTTAACTTTATGCTCTGAATATCAGCGGTGCCACTCAATTGCTGTTGCTTCTGAATATCGCTGACAGAAAGGTTTAATTGTGCAGTTCCCAGTACTTTGGACAGGAAGTCGAGTTTCGCCGTCAAGGTTTCTGAATCAAGGTTTATACTGGCGTTGAGCTGTTGGTATTCAGCGACGACGGATGCAGCAGATTTATTGATTAACTTACCGGGTGTCGTTTGCAATCTGGCGTTGGCTTTTGGAATACCATCAATCCATTGCAGTTCACCGTTGCCAGAGAGTTTTGCTTCCCAATTAAAGGTATTGGGAAAAAGAGGGCTCAGCGTGGATAAATCGAGATCCGATAACACAAAGCTGGTAGTGGCTTGATTTGGTGACAAATGGGACCTCCCAATACAGAGTTTTGCAGGGCTTGATAGCCAGCACTGATCTGAGATTGTCCCATGTTGTTTCCGGTTTAACTGGATGGAGACAGGCTTTTCCAGTGCCCACTTATCCACAGGTGTTGCCAATATTGCTTCAGGAATATCAGCACTCCATTGATTGTTTTTCCAGGAAGCATTAATGGTGAGTTCACCGCCAATGGGGTTACCAGCCGTTTTAATCGCAATGATGTGTTTCAGTTCATCGCCACTGGCTGTGAGAGAGAAGTCGTTTAACTGCAAAGCCTCATGATTAAGCGCGACAGCATCTATTTCAGTCCTCCCTTCAATCACTTTACCTTTTGTTAAGTTGCCGGTTGCTTTGAGTCCGGTGATGCTGGTTTGTTGATAAACAAATCGGGAGCTATTGATTGAATAGGTCAGGGATGGCTGCTGGTTAGTGCCACTGACGTTAATGTTACCTTGAAGTTGGCCGGCAAGATCTTGATGCAGCAACCCAAGTGTTTGGGCATTTATTTCAGCTCGCAGTGCTACTTTTTCAGCCAGAGTGCCGTGAACATCCAACTGGTTATCACCCAAAGAAAGATGCAGGTTGTTGGCAGTAGCGGTAAAAGGCAGAGCATAAGACGATGAACGGATACTAGTCGCTTTTAGCTTGCCTTTGGCGGATGCCGGCTGATTAAGCAGAGTACCGTTGATGTCCATATCTGAAAGTTGTAACTGCCATTTCTCATTCTGCAGCGAAAACTGCGACTGCAGGGTGCCATTCAATGTACCCGGAATATCCGGTAACCACAGCTCTGGTGTTAACTGTGAGAGCTGCACTTTTCCCTGCCATTGAATGCCATTTTTCCAGTTCAATATACCGGTAAGATTGACTGCTTTTTGAGCGCTTGTCTCTTTATTGGTCGTGTCTACTGGATTAGCAGACAGTTCTTTGATCGATAAGGTTTCCAGGTTGCCATTACTTATCAGTTTGAGGTGTGCTTCAGGTTGGTCAATAGCGTGCAGGGCAGCATCAATCGTCAATTGATACTGGTCGAGTTTGCCGAAAAGGTGAACTGATCCGAAGTCAGAGATTAATTGTGGCGCATCCGCCAGAGGCGGCCACTTCAGGTTCTGCCATGAGATACGCAAATTCATGGGTATTTGTGGTTTTAACGGGCTGATGGTTCCTTGTATCTCTGCGTTGATCAGGCCTTTGGTCTTAACATCGATCGTCAGCAGATTCAGGTCACCAGAGGTTTTCAGGGTTAGTTGCTCATCCTTGATGCCATTCAGTTCAGCTATGTTGAAGTTGTCGTAGAGCGTGGCCTCGAGATTTATATCCGAAGGGTAATTATCAGACAGCTGCATTGTGCCTGTTAATTGAGCATCAATTTTTGGGGATTTCAGGGCAGCCGAAAGGTTTTTTATTTCGGAGTCATCCCACCTTAAGCCCAGCTCTAATTTTTGCAGACTTTCCTTAACATTCTGATTCTCAAGAGATGCATTGGTTAGCAGAAATCTGTCCAGTGTAATGGGGATCGGGGTTTGAATCCTGGGAAGATTCGTTTTAGAAAGGTCTATACCTTTTGCTAGCGAAAATGAGCCTATTGCAGAGGGCGGCGTATGTTCTGTCGGTTTCATCTTCAGGTGAAACTGATCAACGATCAGTTCTGGAATGGTGAGCAGGTTGTTTTTTAGCTGAATGATTGAATGCAGCGTACCGACAGAAAGATCCGCTTTAGGACTTTGCAGCGTGAAATTATCCAGATAAATCTGGTCAACCCTGAGGTTGAAGGGAAGCTTGAAAGGTGAATCGGCTTCAGGCTCTGTCTTTCCTACATCCACTTTTTCAGGGATGTTATTTATTATCAGTCGTGTGTTTTTTAATCGAATAAGTTGTATAGGTAACTCTCTGTTTAACAGCTTGGCAAAGTGCCACTCCAGTATGACTTCGTCGGCGTTGAAGCGTGTTTGATGGTCAGTCCATGTAAGATTGTTTAATGTCCAGCCGGAGAGAAGCTCTCCTTTCACAAACTCTCCGCTTAATGGTGAAATTGAATAAGTCAGTTGTCGCCAGATGAATGCATTGCCGCTTTGGGTAAACACCAGAAGGCTGAATAAACACAGGATAACTGCAACCAGGCCAAGAAGAACCGATGTGATTCTGGTGGCCAGAGTGATATTTCTTTTGGCTTTCTTATCAGGGGAAGCGTGTGGTCCGGCTTTGGCGGGATCTGTACTCATAGATCAGGCCCTATGGTGAAACTGATTCGAAGTGGTGAGTTGGGTTCGCTGATGGCAAACGAAAAATCCAACTTCAATGGTCCCAGGGGCGTTATCCATCGAATACCAGGGCCTGCGCCAGTCTTCCACTCTACTTTGTCCTTTTCATAGGAGTTGGTCACGGTGCCTTTATCAATAAACAGCGCCAGCCGCCAGCTTTCAGAAACCTCAAAGTTGTACTCAAGGCTGCCAACAGTGAGATATTGCCCGCCAATCAGTTGGCCACTGTTGTCTTTTGGCGAGATGCTGTTGTAGCTGTAACCGCGGATGGTTTGATCGCCACCGGTAAAGAAGCGAATGGATGGGGGAATGTTCTGAATGTCATCCACCCAGATGGCGCCTTGTTCAACTCTGGCAATCAATCGATGGTCGTCACGGAAGCGGGTTAACCATTTGGCTCGCCCCCAGACTTTCACAAAATTCACATCGGACTGCCAGGCGTTAGAGGACGTTTCGATTTTAAAGTTGAAAACATTACCAGATCGAGGGTCGGTAGGGTTTCCTCGCACCTTCCGTCGATCAAGGGACATACCGGGAATGAGCAGCAAAGAATTGCTGGTTTGTAGCCCCTGGGTAAAGTCTTCGTAATCTACTCGGAAAAAGAAGTTTTGATCCCAGTTACCAGGCCTTTTGTTCCATTTGTTGATCGAGGTAGAGATTAGTTGGCTGTTGGTATCCTCCAACGCGTTTCGCTGATAACCGCCGTCCAGGCTGTAGTATTCCGATAATGGGTTGCCATAGGGAATTTTATAGCGTCCGCTGAGTTCACTCACTTTGTCTGAATATTTGATGTCGCTGGCAAAACTGTGACCCTTTTCTCCCAGCCACGGCTTATCGATGCTGAGGGTTATTCTTGGCCCTTCATCGGTGGAGAAACCGATTCCCGTTTCCAGCTCCCAAGCTGTTTTTGGCGTGACGCTGATGCTGATGGGCACTTCATCATTCATGGCCTGGTCTTTTAAAGGTTGCACATCAACGTAATTAAAATAGCCCGTTGTTGATAGATCCCGGCTGAGTTGGCTGACACGTTCAGCCAGGTAAGGGCTGCCCGGTTCCATGGTGATCATCGGGGCGATCAGTTTACGGATGCCTTTGGTGATGGATTGATCAAAAATCACCTGGCCAAACCGATATCGCCGACCCGAATCCAGAGTAAGAATGATTTCTGCCGACTGCCTCTGAGGAGACACTCGAATCTGGTGCCTGGAAAGCTCAGCATTAAAATAGCCGCGGCTGAGGGCTAAGCTGGTCAGGCTGGTCTTCAGCGATTCATACAAGCCATCATTGAGTACTTCTCCCATGGTCAATGGTTGCTGCTTTATTAAGCGTTTAAAGGCTTTGTCGGATTGAGCGTCACCGTTCAGGGTTATCTTCACCGCTCGTACAATCACGGGCAGGCCGGCATTAATGTCTATGGAGAGCGTTTTGGGCTTATCTTTGTTGTAGGTGAGTTGGATCGAGGGTTGGTAATAACCCAGGGCTTTCAGTGCGCTGCTCAATGCTTCGCGAATTTCAGGTTGGTGATCCTGATAACGGTTGGCTGGAAACTCAGGTAGGTTTTTCAGGTACATCAAAGCATTTTGCTGGAGCGCACTATCTAACCCATTAATTTTCCATGTGATTTCACTGGCTTTGAGGGTACTGGAAAACAAGATAACCGCCACGGCGAACCACAGGTTGCGAAACCTTGTGGTGAACAAATACCTGATGAGCCGGTGGCTATTAAGGTTAATCATATTTCAATAGTAGTGGCGGTGTTTTGCTTCATAAAGGTAAATGACTACTACGGTTCCGGATACTACCGGCACGGAAGTTGCTCGCTCCCCTTGCATCCCACGGGACAAGTCTCTAGAATCTCCGCTCTTTATATGCTTGGGGCAATGTGTCTGAGTGTTTTAAAGCCGCTTTAAAGCGTATTCCAGATCACAATGCATCAAGTTCTATATAAAGTACATTGGTGAACGCTTGCGTTCCCGCTCTCCTTGCCTTACTGCATAACACTGTTTTCGGCTTGTTCCGGAACTAGCGTAACGCAGAAGGCTATTTAACCCGTAAGGAGCAAATAATGCGTCATTACGAAATCGTTTTCCTGGTTCATCCTGACCAGAGCGAACAAGTACCAGCCATGGTTGAGCGTTACACTCGCACAATCACTGAAAATGGCGGCAAGGTACACCGTCTTGAAGATTGGGGCCGTCGCCAGCTGGCTTACCCAATCAACAAAATCCACAAAGCTCATTACGTTCTGATGAACCTTGAGTGTGGCAATGAATCCCTGAGCGAGCTGACTGATAACTTCCGTTATAACGACGCAGTTATCCGTAACATGGTTATTCGTCGTGATGAAGCCATCACCGAAGCTTCTATCATGCTGCAAGCTGACGAAAAGCGTGACCGTCGTGAAGACCGTGGTGATCGTGAAGATCGTCGTGATGATCGAGATGATCGTCGCGGTGAGCGTCGCGAAGAGCGTGCTGAAGAAGAAGTCGCTGTTGAAAGCGATGCGGACGAGTCTGAAGAGTAAGTTTTCTGCGTTGACCCTTGAGGTCATCAGAGCTCTTCTCTTAACCATACAAGCGCAATCATTCAAGGAGACGTTGTCATGGCACGTTTTTTCCGTCGCAGAAAGTTCTGCCGTTTTACCGCTGAAGGCGTGAAAGAGATCGATTACAAAGATCTGAACACCCTGAAAGCTTATGTATCTGAAACCGGCAAGATTGTTCCTAGCCGCATCACTGGTACCAAGGCTCGTTATCAGCGTCAGCTGGCAACTGCCATCAAACGCGCTCGTTACGTGGCTCTGCTGCCATACACCGATCGCCATTAAATACTGTCACCTTATTAACAGGGTATAACTGATGCGTGGATTGGCGGAACTGGCAATGCGTGGCCCGAAACAGGCAACTGTTCTGGCGACGATTTTTGCCTGTATTCCCATGTTGTTCTGGGTGAGTGCAGCCATTATTTCTCTGGTGACGCTTCGTCGCGGCACCGCTGAAGGGCTGAAAGTACTCGGCTGGGCCATCTTGCCCGGTATTGCCTGGGCTTCAATGGGACAGTTCTCCACCATCACAGGATTAGTAATGACCGTCGCTCTGGCGGTGACATTGCGCAACACCGTTTCCTGGCAAAAAACGCTACTGGCGCTGGTGCCACTCGGAGGGCTTGCTGCTCTCGTGATGGCTCAGCTGGCTCCACAACAGATTGCCCAGATCAGCGAACTGGTCTTGAAGTTTATTCATGACTATTTCCAACAATCCGGTCAGTCTACGGACGACATAGTAGGTCTCAGGACGCTGGTTGAATATTGCGTAATCGGTATGGTCGCCTGGTTTAACCTGGTGAGCTGTATATTTGGGCTGATACTGGGCAGAGCCTGGCAAGCGCAACTGTACAATCCGGGTGGATTCCGTGAAGAGTTTCATCGAATTCGCCTGTCAGCACCGATGGCTATGGGGCTTCTGGCATTTACCCTTGTAGGTGTTGCCGCTGTTCCATCTTTACTGGTCGTGGTGCCTGTGGCTACGCTGCCTTTACTGGTAGCGGGTCTGGCGATGATCCACGGCTTAGTAGGGATGAAACAGATGGGAAGTTTCTGGCTGGTGGGTTTTTACATCCTGTTAATCTTCGCCACGCAACTGGCGTACCCGGTCATTGTTTTAACTGCATGTCTGGACAGTCTTTTAGATTTTCGCACCCGTGTGAATAACCGACTGCATCAGGGATGACAGGTACTAGATAGAGGCTAGCGAAATGGAAGTGATCCTGCTCGAGCAAATCGCCAAGCTTGGTAAGCTGGGCGACAAGGTCACCGTTAAAAACGGTTATGGCCGCAACTTTTTGATTCCTTTTGGTAAGGCTCTGCCTGCTACTGAAGCGAATCTGGCTACTTTTGAAACACGTCGTGCTGAGCTTGAAAAAGCCGCTGGCGATCTTCTGAGTTCTGCTCAGAAACGTGCTGAAGAAATGGCTGAAATCGAACTGACCCTGACTGCCAAAGCTGGCGACGAAGGTAAGTTGTTCGGTTCTATCGGTCCTCGTGATCTGGCTGAAGCAATTACTTCTGCCGGTGTTGCGGTTGCCAAAAGCGAAATTCGTCTGCCAGAAGGCCCAATCCGTGCTACTGGTGAGTACGATGTTGGTATCCAGCTGCACTCTGACGTTGCCGCTACTATCAAGGTATTCATCGAAGCTGAGTAATCGGTTTGGTTGGACTTGATGAAAAAAGCCGGGGCTCTTTAGGGTTCCGGCTTTTTTATTGGGTATCTGTTTTTCGCTCAATTCTTTGGAATTATTTGCAGCATTTTGGGTCGTAAGTTACACGACTACTTATAATGCCGTGAAATAAATGCTGTCATCTCTTACAAGGTGTTTCTCCTGCTTAGGCACTGCTGAACACTCCGATGAAGTTGAAGAGTCATCTTCGGCGAATTCTAGCTCTTTGTCACTTGAAACGGTTCAAATGCTTCGGGACCATAATGCCCAGCAAGAGTGTTTTTTTCGGGCCATAAGAGATAGAAAAATCGCCTGTTATGAAGATATTGAATACTATCTATCCAAAGGGGCGACCATTTCTGGAACCCGGTTTGTTGCCACTGAATATGAAAGTCTATTGCCTCTCCATCAGGCGATAATTGTTCATGATCTGAACGCCACTGATGCCTTGCTTGAAGCGGGGGCGGGAGTTAATGGAATGGGACCAAGAGGGGATACTCCACTTCATCTGCTCTTTCGTTGCCTGCAGCGCGATCATCAAAATGGAGAAATCCCCGAGCCCAGCGTTGATATGGCATTGAAGATTGTTAAGTTACTTCGTAAATCCGGCGCTCTGGCCAATACAGCCAGTACCGGAACGGCTGAAACCGCTTTGATGCTAGCGGTTACCATTGATGTTCGACTTGTCAATGAGTTGCTTTCCATGGAGGCCAGGGTAAATGCCAGAAGCAGCAGATCGGAAACACCGCTCGGTATTACCTGTTATCACGAACGACCCAGTCTGGATATCATTAAAGCACTGGTATCAGCCGGTGCAAAAGTGAATAGCAAATCTATGGGGCTGGGCAAAACGCCTTTACACCTGATCGCCGGGAATAGAGGCAGCGAAGAAGTGTCGATCCGCCAAATCCTGCTGTATCTGCTGGACAGGGGTGCTGACCCGAACATTAAGGATAAGGAAGGCCGAACACCGCTTCACTGTGCGGCGTTAAATAACCGTTTGGAATGTGTATCACTGTTGAAGCAATTCGGAGCAAAAAATAGTGTTGATCATGGAGGGAGAACTCCACTGACCTTATTTGAACAAACAGAAGGTGTGAGTGACGAAGTATATGAAGCGGGTCGAAATAAACTTGAAGCATGCTTAAATGATGGTGTCAGTTCACTTAAGAGCCTGTCTGCATTGGTTGTCAGAAAACACATATTTCCCAAAGAAACGATTGACGAAGGGATTGACCGGCTTAACTTCCCGAAGCTGCTTAAGAATGTGATCAAGCTGTAGCCTGTGCCATCATTGCAATTGTGTATTCTTATGAACGAATTTCAAGTCGCCCTATAAATAATCAGTTTTGTTGGACTTGATACAAAAAAACCGGAGCTCTTTCGAGTTCCGGTTTTTTTTGCTGGTATTTTTTCAAAAGGATGGGGTAGTCTCTGCGCAGACGTTATAAATCTATAAATAAAGGGGTGTTATGGAATTCTTTACGGACGTGCTTGAGATTCTGGTCTGGCCGCTCACCACATTACTGGTTGTTTATATTTTGAAGACACCGGTTCTTGAGATTCTCGCAACATTGACCGGGATGAAGCAGGTAATAGTTGCTGAGGATTTTAACAATGAACTGGACAAACTGCAGAATCGGTCCGACTCGATAAGATCCATTTTTCCTAACCCGGTAACACCAGACAAAGAAGAAGAGTACTATCTTGATGAAGTGAAAAAATCATCACCAAGAGCCGCCATTCTGGAATCATGGATTGCCCTGGAAAACTCGGTAACATCGACGTATCGCCTGCTCGATCTGGACTCTGTGGAAAAGGTTCACTCCTTCAGCGGCATACTGAAATCGTTGGTGAATAAAAAGATTATCAGTTCTGATACGTTCTCAATCGTGAGTGAGCTTCGGGTATTGAGAAACAAAGCCGTTCATAACTACGATTTCAATATTACTGAGCTTGAAGCCTCCAAATTTATACAGGTTTCCAGAGAACAGTCTGAAATCATCATTGGTGAGATCTGGAAACTGATGGCTCAAAACCAGACGGCGATTGATAGCTAATTAGAACTTTGCTTGTGATGCCGCAGAAGCGGTGTCACAAGTGCAGTCTCCCCCTCTGTCTCGCTCATAAAGCCTCGCCAGTTTTTGCTGGCGAGAATGTTTGAAAATTCTTCCATAAATAATCTGCAACTGACCTCGTAGTCTGTACGTAGCGGGCGTAAAAAGTGATGCTTCAGTTCTATTCTCTATAAGAGAAGTAATGATCTCCAGTGCTTTTTTGACCTGGAATCAGGTATGCTAAATCTCAGATATTGAATTCCTGTTTACTTCTCAGACGACCAACTATGCTGGATGCCCTTTCACGGGAGCCCGAGCTTCCAATTGATGAAGCCACGGTTGCCATCAAAACTCCTCCCCACTCCATAGAAGCGGAGCAGTCCGTCTTAGGCGGCCTGATGCTGGACAACCAAGCCTGGGACCGGGTGGTGGATAAACTGACGGCTGAAGATTTCTACAATCCCGGCCATCGGCACATTTACGCGGCCATCAGTTATCTGACCAATGAGAGCAAACCTTTTGACCCTCTCACCGTGGCAGAGGTGCTGGAAAATCGAGGTGATCTGGACGACGTGGGTGGTCTGGTGTATCTGGCAGAACTGGCCAGCAGCGTGCCCAGCGTGGCGAATATTCGAGCCTACGCAGATATTATTTTTGAACGCTCGCTGCTTCGTAAACTGATCAACACCGGTCAGAAAATCGCAGACGGTGCCTACAACCCCGATGGTAAAGACAGTCAGACATTGCTCGATGAAGCCGAGCGAATGGTCTTCAACATCGCCGAAGATCGACCCAATACCGGTGGGCCGGTGGGTGTTCGGGAGATTCTCGAAAACACCGTTAAGAAAATCGATGAAATGTTCAACGCCGGTAACGCCATTACCGGTACCACTACGGGCTTTAAAGATCTTGATGAGATGACCTCTGGTCTGCAGCCTTCGGATATGGTTATTGTGGCGGCACGTCCTTCCATGGGTAAGACGACCTTCGCCATGAACTTGGTGGAAAACGCGCTGTTGAACAGTGAAAAAGGCGTCATGGTGTTCAGTCTGGAAATGCCAGGTGAACAGTTGATGATGCGTATGCTTTCTTCCCTTGGTCGCATCAACCAGTCCAAAGTGAGAAGTGGTCAGTTGGAAGAAGAAGATTGGCCGAAGCTGTTATCTGCCGTTGAGCGCATCAAAGATAAAAAACTGTTTATTGACGATACCGCTGGCATCAGCCCATCGGAAATGCGCTCAAGGGTTCGCCGTGTAGTGCGTGAACACGGCGAGCTGGGCATGATCATGATCGACTATTTGCAGCTGATGCAGATTCCCGGTTTTGGTGAAGGCCGTACCAACGAAATTTCTGAAATCTCTCGATCGCTAAAAGCCATTGCCAAGGAATTTAAAGTTCCGGTGATTGCATTGTCGCAGTTGAACCGAGCTCTGGAACAACGACCCAACAAGCGCCCGGTAAACTCCGATCTTCGTGAATCCGGTGCGATCGAGCAGGATGCGGACGTGATCATGTTTATCTATCGGGATGAAGTTTATAACCCCGATACGGAATACAAAGGCGTTGCGGAGATTATCATTGGTAAGCAACGTAACGGCCCAATTGGCACCTGTCGTTTAGCATTTATTGGCCAGTTCACCCGTTTTGAGAACTTGGCGCCCGATGCCTACGGGCGTTTTGATGATGATTGAAGATCAGGATTAAATCTGACCGAATAGCACCAGTGGCGGTTCATCCAGTGCCGCCAACTGTTCTCGCAACTCCAGAATATGCTCTGCCCAATACCGTTCGGTATTGAACCAGGTAAACGCCATAGGGAATGCCGGATCATCCCAGCGCTTCGCCAGCCAGCCACTGTAATTCAATAAACGCAGGGTTCTGAAATATTCAACAAGGTTTAACTCTGCCGGGTTGAAATCCATAAACTCGTTGTAGCCGTCCAACAGCTCTGCCATTTGCAGAGTTTGCTCTTGTCGGTCACCAGAGAGCAGCATCCATAAATCCTGAATGGCTGGCGCCGTCTGAGTGTCATCAAAATCCACAAAGTGCGGAGCGTTGTCCCGCCAGAGAATATTGCCACCATGGCAATCGCCATGAACACGAATGGATTGCCACTGATTTTGCTGACGGATTCGGTCTAGCCGATGAAGCAGGTCACGAGTTAATGTCTGATAAGCTTCCATCAGTGAAGACGGAATGAAGTCGTTTTCCAGCAGGTATTCAACACTGTCGATGCCGTAGCGTTGTAATGTGATTTCTGGGCGATTCTGGAACTGAGCAGCTGAACCCAGTTTATGGATTCGACCCAGAGTGCGCCCCATCGTTAGAAGATTGTCAGGGTTATCCAATTCGGGAGCGTGGCCTCCCTGACGTGGGAACAAAGCAAAGAGAAACCCCTCAAACTCATGCAGCGAGTTACCCGCTTCATTCACTAACGGTGCGACCACCGGCATTTCCATATTTTTCAGCTCAAGGGTGAACTGGTGTTCTTCCTCGATCTGTTCTCTGGTCCATCGTTCTGGGCGATAGAACTTGGCAATCAGCGGGTCTTTGTCTTCAATGCCCACTTGGTATACACGATTTTCGTAGCTGTTCAGCGCAAGAATACGGGCATCGCTGAGATATCCCTGGCTCTCCACGGCATCCAGCACTCTGTCCGGAGTCAGCTGGTCATAGGGGTGTTTAGCTGGACTGTTCATAAAGATCTCCGGAAACATCGACTATTTAATTAACAGCCTGACTGATTGTAGGTGGAGATTCTATAGGCAACGAAATATGCAGACCAGTAGTTCCAATTTAGCGGTGCTGTTTTCTAAGACGTTTTCGTAGCCGAATCTCTTTTACACTTTTGCGGAACAGCAGAGATGGAATTGTCACACCAATGGCCAGCGCCAGAATGACGAACACGGCTTTCAGCCCGTTGCTGGAGGTTTGAGTCAGTAGCTCCACCGGTACATCCGGGTTATTGCTGATCTCCAGAAGCCCCATCATAAAACGGTAAGCGTAAATACCCGGAACCATAGGGATAACAGCGGGTGCCATAAATACGGTAGTGGGCGTATGAACCCAGTGTGCCAGCTGAATAGACAGCAAGCCCATGGCGCAGGAGCCCAGCAACGTCGCCAGTACAAGGCTGGCACCATTATCCAAAGCAAAGCCTCTTAATGCATAACCAATAGCAGCCAGCACAGCCACAGCCCAAAATGCACGACGGGGAACGGTAAATAATGTGGCAAACCCGAGTGCGGCAACCACGGCCCAGAGCACTTTTTCGATAAATATAAAGCTCATGGAATCAGCACTCCCAATAATGCAGAGCTCAACGTAATCCCCATGGCGATGGCCATGGAAATCACGATGGCCTGCATAGCTCTTCCCTGACCGGTAATGATATGACCATGCACCAGATCAACAATGCTATTGATCATGGGAATGCCTGGAATTAAAAACAAAACCGAAGTGGCTACGGCGATTTCCGGATGAGGGATGACGGCATTTACATAACCAATGCCGCTGACGCCACTGGCAACAAACGCCGCCATCGCAACACAGACGGGCAGCGTATAGTGTTTTTGTAACAGTAGATTGCGGGTGTAAAAACCCAGTGCTGTCGCCATTCCTGCCAGAGCGACTGAAAGATAATCTGCGCCGGATACACGACAAAAGGCCATGCCTGCCAGAGCAATCATCAAAATAACCAGTGGTTTGGGATAATGAGGCAGTTGTCGAATGCGTTGAATTTCTTTTTCAATGGCGTCAAAAGGCATCTGTTCTTCCATTGCCTTCCAACTTAAACGACTAATGGCGGATACAACGCTGAGCTGAACGCCATAGGCGGGCACTTTTCGAAACGCGGTAATGGGTTCATGACGATGATCAGAGAGTGTCAGTGTGATGCCAGAAAGGGAAAAAAACAGTTCGACTTCAAACCCTAGTGCCGCCGCAAGACGCTTCAGGTTTCGGTTGACCCTTTCGGTATGAGCGCCAGAAGCCATTAGTAAAACGGCTGCATCCAGAAGCAGGTGAGATGATCTGTGGGCACTGATTGAACAGGCGGTTTGGGAGCCAGTGTTCATGAGATAAGGTATTTTATGAGTGAAAGTGGGTATCTTATTGGTAGATGGGCAGTAATTTAATAAGTAGCAATAACAGTTATTGGTTTTCCGGCGTTCTGGCAATGCTCCAGATATCCACACGTTCGGCACCGGCTTTCTTCAGTAGCTTTGTGATCTCACTGACCGTAGCGCCCGTGGTAACAACGTCGTCTACGAGTGCGATGTGCCTGTATTGCAGATCTTTCTGGAGAGCAAAGGCCTGTTTAATATTCTTCTGGCGATTTTTTGCATCCAGATTTTGCTGAGGACTGGAGTGCTTGACCCGCTTGAGCAAGTGGCTCTCAAGGGTAATGACATCCGGAAGTTGTTTTTTCAAAGCCTTGGCTAGCAGCAATGCCTGATCATAGCCACGCTTCCGTAGGCGCTTTTCATGAAGCGGTACTGGAACAACAACTTCTGGCCACTGGTCTTCCAGATAAAAATCTGACAATAAATCGGCCATTGGCTGGGTGATGGGTTTGATCAGTTCAAGTCGTGATTGGTATTTCACCATCTGCAGAACCTTATTAATAGGGAACTGGTACAAAAAAGGCGCAAGGCAATGATCAAACAACGGTGGCTGAATAATGCATTGAGGACAAAGCCCCGTTTCACTTTCATTAATGGGAATTCCACAGGTGGAACAAAAGCACGTTGGTACCGGGAATGAATTGAGGCAAAGGGTGCACAGAGGCTGATTCAGAGTGGTGAAGCCGCGACAGAGTATGCACTTTATTTCTATAAATTGTTTAATTTTAAACCAGTTGTAAACTATGGTCTTTAGCATTGGTTGACGGTTCTGCTTAATCCGTTATCATCGTTTTCATTTTCAGAATTAATAAAACTCACCATGTGTCATAGAGTGAGTTCCTATCCAGAGGGTGTCATGGTCAGTACTAACCAGGCGGTGTCCGCCGATTCTTCCAGCGATTTTCGTCATGACTGGACCATGGCGGAGGTCGAAGCTTTGTTTCAAAAGCCATTCAATGATTTGATCTTTGAAGCGCAACTGGCGCATCGCGCGCACTTCGATCCAAACCAGGTGCAGGTTAGCACACTGCTCTCTATTAAGACGGGCGCTTGTCCAGAAGATTGTAAATATTGCCCTCAGAGCGGTCACTACAACACCGGTCTGGCAAAAGAAAAATTGATGGAAGTGAAAAAGGTTCTGGAAGAAGCCAAAGCCGCCAAAGCCTCTGGCGCGACTCGTTTTTGCATGGGCGCCGCCTGGAAGAATCCACCGGCAAAAGATATGCCGTTAATTATTGAGATGATCAAAGGCGTTAAAGATTTAGGGTTAGAGTCCTGCATGACCTTGGGCATGCTCAGTGAAGATCAGGCGAATGATCTTGCCACCGCAGGTCTGGATTACTACAACCACAACCTGGACACTTCACCAGAATTCTACGGCAGCATTATCACCACCCGAACGTTCTCTGATCGTTTGAACACCCTGTCCCACGTTCGTGATGCCGGCATGAATGTGTGCAGTGGCGGCATTGTGGGTTTGGGTGAAACGGAGCGCGATCGTGCTGGCATGCTGGTTCAACTGGCGAACATGCCAAAGCATCCGGAAAGTGTGCCCATCAATATGTTGGTCAAAGTGGCGGGCACGCCCATGGAAAATGTTGATGAGGTGGAAGGCATTGATTTTGTCCGTACCATCGCCGTCGCTAAAATTATGATGCCAGCGTCGAATGTTCGCTTATCCGCCGGGCGTGAAAAGATGAGTGATGAATTACAGGCGCTGGCTTTTTTGGCGGGTGCGAATTCGATTTTCCTCGGTGATAAGTTGCTGACCACCGCCAATCCCGAAGCAAACAGGGATCGGGCGCTGTTCGATAAGTTGGGCATCAATCAGAATCACGATTGGGGTGAAGGCGATGGTGAAGGTGTTGATGCGCCGGAAACCTGCCCGATCAAAGCGTTTTACGATCGTGAGAAAAGTAACGATCAATATTACGATGCAACGGCTTCCACAGGATCGACTGGGCAGAGTTAATGAGTTTCGAACTGGAGCAGGATCTCCGTCATCGTCAGGCAGCAGGGTTATATCGACGCCGAAAAATGCTGGAAACCCCTCAGCAGCCAGAAGTAGTGATTGATGGAAAGCAGTATCTGGCTTTTTGCAGCAACGATTATCTTGGTTTGGCAAACCATCCTGAGATTATCGCCAGCTTTCAACAGGCGACGAATGACTACGGGTTGGGCGGCGGCGCTTCTCATTTGGTGATTGGTCACAGTAGAGCGCACCATCAGCTGGAAGATGAATTAGCAGAGTTTACTGGCCGTGATCGAGCATTGCTGTTTTCCAATGGCTATATGGCCAACCTGGGTGCAATCACGGCTTTAGTGGGTAAGCAGGATGCGGTGTTTGAAGATCGTTTGAATCATGCATCGTTATTGGATGCCGGGCAGTTGTCGGGCGCCCGCTTTCAGCGTTATCTCCATAACGATGTTGAGAATCTCGAGCTCCGCCTTAAAAAAACAGACGCCCGTCGTAAATTGATTGTTACCGATGGTGTATTCAGCATGGACGGAGATGTTGCCCCCATTGATCAACTGGCAGACATTGCCCAGCAACATCAGGCGTGGCTGATGGTGGATGATGCCCACGGCTTTGGCTTTCTTGGTGAAACCGGTGGTGGTGTCGCTCAGACTTTTGGTTTAAGCCAAGAGCAGCTGCCGGTGTTGATGGGAACACTGGGTAAAGGTTTTGGCACCTACGGTGCATTTGTGGCTGGTAGCGATGCGTTGATCGAAACGCTGATCCAATTTGCCCGAAGTTACATTTATACGACATCTATGCCGCCTGCGGTGGCGGAGGCTACGAGAACGAGTCTCAAAATTGTGCAAAAGGAAAGTTGGCGTCGGGAGCATTTGCAGGATCTGATCCGCTATTTCCGAAAAGGCTGTGAACAGCTGGGCTTTCCCCTTATGGATTCACAGACACCGATTCAACCGTTGCTCGTGGGTTGTGAAAAGCGAGCCATGGAAATCAGCAATAAATTGGCGCAACAGAATATTCTGGTGACCGCCATCCGCCCGCCTACGGTACCAAAGGGTTCTTCCCGATTACGCATTACTTTCAGTGCCACTCATACGCGACAACATGTTGATGATCTGCTCAGCGCTCTTGAAAAAGTTATGTCTAAAGCGTTACATAGACCCTGTGTAAACGACATAAGCCCAGAAGAATTATCAAATTCAGGAGTGACGACGGGATGAGCCAGTACCCAATTGTGTTGATCAGTGGCTGGGCAATGCCAGCCGGTGTTATGGAAACCCTGGCTGAAGCGCTGGATGCCGATCATCGTCGTGTCTCAATTGTGCAACTTCCGGGTTTGGTGAGTGAGCTTGACGCTTACAGAAAACCCTACGACTGGAACGTACTGCTGGATTATCTGGATCAGCAATTATTTGAAAAGCCTTCGGTACTGGTGGGTTGGTCACTGGGTGGCATGTTGGCGACATTGTATGCAAGTCGCCATCCGGAAAATGTCGCCGGTGTCGTTAACCTTGCAGCCAATGCATGTTTTGTTCAGCAGCCTGACTGGCCAGAAGCCATGTCACCGGCATTGTTTTCCAGTTTCTCAGAAGGTCTTGCAGAATCTGCCGGTAAAACCTTACGACAGTTTGTCCTTTTGTGTGCTTCAGGCAGCCCTCAGCGAAAAGCACAAATTACGCTGTTGCAATCCCTGGTGGATGACGCTGAACTCGATCAAACAACGTTACAGGAACTGTTGGCTTTGTTGGGGAGTAGTGATCTCCGTTCAGCGCTTGCTGATCTTCGCTGTCCGATCAGCCATATGTTTGGAAAAGCCGACGGATTGGTGCCGGCCAGTGCTGCCGAGTTGATTGAAGCTCGTTTTCCCAAGCATCGGATTCAGGTGTTGGAAGGTGGACATACGTTCTTTATGGATGATCCGGGTGCCGTTGTCAGGGAGGTGCAGCAGCTGTGTCTCCATATACCCTAGATGATTACTCCTCTGAGTTAGGTGTCCCACGCAGTGATGTAGCTTCTCGCGCTAACAAGGTTAGTGTTAAGCGACTAATCGCCCGTAATTTTGGTAGAGCCGCTCAAAGTTACGATGCTGCAGCGGTGTTGCAACATCGGGTTGCGGCAAGGGCGATGCTAGGGCTGCCGACGAATGCTGTTGTTAATCGTGTGCTGGATCTGGGCAGCGGAACAGGCATTCACTCCGTGGCGTTGGCTGACAGGTACGCTTCTGCATTGGTGACCGGGTTGGATCTTTCTATGGGCATGCTGCAGTTTGCGCAACGGCAGCATTCTTCATGCAATCGTGTTCGCTGGTGCTCCGGTGATATTGAGTCACTGCCGTTTGCATCCGAATCGATTGACCTCATTTTTTCAAGCCTTGCTATTCAATGGTGTAACCTGGAACGAGTCCTTGATGAAGTGTCGCGGGTACTGAAGCCGGGAGGGCAGTTTGTGTTCTCCACGCTATCCGACGGCAGCTTGCATGAACTGAATGCTTCCTGGACTCAGGCGGGAGAGAGTGGTCGAGTTAATCAGTTTGCCGAGTTTGAGAAACAGCAAGAAATTATTCATCGTTCAGGAATGAGCTTGAATAGTATGTCTCTCCAAACTGAAGTGGTTTATTACCCTGATGTAATTACGATGCTGCGATCATTGAAGGCGCTGGGAGTTAATACCGTTCTGGAAGGAACGCCCAGCCTACTTACACGACGAAAGCTGGATGTCTTGAAAGATATTTATGAGTCGCTTAGAGAACTGAGTGGTCTACCTCTGACTTATCAAGTGGTTTATGGCACTTTGATTAAATAGATTATCGAACCTTTTGCAACATTATTTGTCTTAGTATGGCGTAGGAAATTTGTTTTCCTGCGCTTACATCGATGCTGTTAAGAGGGCTGGTTGATGGATGCGGTAACTGCTCAGCCAAAATCTATTATTTCCAATACACAAGCTGATACTTCGTACAACCACTGCAAGAAGGTTGGGCAATTTACAGGGGAATGCTGTATCAGAACCTGTAAGATTGTTGCTCCTCCAGTGATTGGAGCAGGGATTGGGTTTATTATAGGCGGTGTGTTTTGTGAGGTTCCCAGATTGGTTGGCGTTGCAGCAGGCTGCGTGCCCGCGGGGTTTTTAGCTCATTTGGAAATTCCTATTTGCGGTGCTGTCACAGGTGGTTCACTAGCAGGAGCCGTGCAGATAGGCCTTGCCCTGCGGAAATGCTGTAACCAGTCACCGAAAGAACAGGTAATATTCCGCCAGCCTGTTTTGTCTCGTGACGATTTGATTGGGCGATGGGAAAGGCCTGTTGCGTCCATTGAAGAGTCTGATAATACGGACACAGCTTCAGAAAGCTTACCTGAAAAGCCTGATAACTATGAAGAACACTCAGCGATTGTAAGCCTGTTTGAACAGTACTCAGCATATGATAGCCAGGCTATCTCAAGATTGTGAACATCTGCAAAATAAGTGAGTTGTGGTGGGGAAAATATTTTTTGTAACAGGTACTGATACAGATGCCGGTAAAACAGTGGTTACTTGTGGCCTTCTGGAAGCCGCTCGTTTGCAAGGCTTATCAACACTGGCACTGAAGCCAGTGTCTGCGGGTTGTCATCAAACCAGTGAAGGGCTTCGTAATGATGATGCTGAGGTTTTGATTGAGGCAATGACGATGTCATTGCCTTATGAGCAGATGAACCCCTTGGCATTTGAGCCGCCCGTTGCTCCACATATAGCGGCAGAAGAAGCGGGTGTTCGCATGACGCTTGATCGTCTGACCGGTTATTGCCGTGGCGCTTTGATGAAGAAATACGATTTAGCTCTCATCGAAGGTGCTGGTGGTTGGCGAGTTCCACTGAATGGCAGAGAGATGCTTTCAGGATTACCAAAGGCATTAAACACTCCCGTTATTCTGGTGGTCGGCATGAAGTTAGGCTGTTTGAATCATGGGCTATTAACAGCGGAAGCCATCCTACGTGATGGTGTGAAGTTAGCAGGTTGGGTTGCTAACCAGATTGATCCAGATATGAATCGATACGAAGAAAATCTGGCGACCTTAACCCGTTTGATCCCGGCTCCACGCCTTGGAACAGTGCCCTATCTGAGCGATTTCAGTAAGGAAGCGGTTGCGCCCTATTTGGATGTTTCTTCTCTTATTTAAGTCAGCAAAAACCCCTCTCTTTATGCCCTGTGACAATGCAGGGCTGCGCTTATTCCTGCACAATTTCCCTCGTTAACACCGGTTAACTTTACTGAGCATCTATTGACTTTAATTGTATCTAAACGTAAGTTTCAAACACCTGTTTGAATAGTGCTATACTTTTCATAGAAATAACTAAAAGAATTCCGAGGATGGACCATGCCAGACTATAAAGCTCCCCTGCGTGATATCCGTTTCGTTCGCGATGAACTGCTTGGCTACGCTGAGCACTACGCCAGCATCCCTGAAGGTGAAGATGCCACTCCAGACATGGTGGATGCCATTCTGGAAGAGGGTGCAAAATTCTGTGAACAGGTGCTTTCTCCTCTGAACCGTGTGGGTGACGAAGAAGGTTGTACCCTGACTGAAAACGGCGTGAAAACGCCAACAGGCTTTAAAGAAGCCTACCAGCAGTTTGTTGAAGGCGGCTGGCCATCACTGGCAAGCGATGCCGAGTTCGGCGGCCAGGGTCTGCCAGCATCTCTGGGCATCGTGCTCAGCGAATTGATGGGTGAGTCGAACTGGTCCTGGGGTATGTATCCTGGCTTGAGCCACGGTGCTATGAATACTCTGGAAGCTCACGGCACAACCGAGCAGAAAGAAACTTACCTGACCAAGCTGATCTCCGGCGAATGGACCGGCACCATGTGTCTGACCGAGCCGCACTGTGGTACTGACCTTGGTATATTGAAGACCAAGGCGACACCTGAAGAAGACGGCAGTTATCGTATTTCTGGCACCAAGATCTTTATCTCTGCCGGTGATCACGACATGGCAGAGAACATCGTTCATATCGTACTGGCTCGTCTGCCAGGCGCCCCTGAAGGCACCAAGGGTATTTCCCTGTTCATCGTACCAAAGTTCCGTTCTGACGCGATTGGCGAAAGCAACGGCGTAACCTGTGGCTCTCTGGAGCACAAAATGGGTATCCACGGTAACGCAACCTGCGTCATGAACTTTGATGATGCTACTGGCTACCTGATTGGCGAGCCAAACAAGGGTTTGAATGCCATGTTTACCTTTATGAACTCCGCCCGTTTGGGAACTGGTGTTCAAGGTCTGGCTCACGCTGAGATCGCTTATCAGGGCGCTGTTCGTTATGCCCGTGATCGCCTGCAAATGCGTTCGTTGACTGGCCCTAAGAATCCTGACGGCCCAGCTGATCCAATCATTGTTCACCCTGACGTTCGCCGTATGCTGCTGACTGTCAAAGCCTTCGCTGAAGGTAACCGGGCGATGATTTACTACGTAGCCAAGCTGGCTGACCTGACCCATAGCAAAGATGCAGAAGTTGCTAAGCAAGCTGATCTGGAAATGGGTTTCCTGACGCCAATCGTTAAAGCGTTCATCACCGAAACTGGTTTTGAAGCCGCAAATCTTGGCATGCAATGCTACGGTGGCCACGGTTTCATCAGCGAGTGGGGCATGGAACAGAACGTTCGTGATAGCCGTATCTCAATGCTGTACGAAGGAACCACTGGTATTCAGGCGCTCGACCTGCTGGGTCGTAAAGTTCTGATGACTCAGGGCGCAACCATGAAGCCGTTCACCAAGGTGGTGCACAAGTTCTGTCAGGCTCAGGCGGACAATGAAGGTCTGCAGGAATTCATCAAGCCACTGGCCGCTCTGAACAAAGAGTGGGGCGACGTGACCATGCAGATCGGCATGAAAGCCATGCAGAACAAAGAAGAAGTCGGTGCGGCTTCTGTGGATTACCTGATGTATTCCGGCTACGTAACTCTGGCTTACTTCTGGGCGCAAATGGCTCAGACGGCTAAAGAAGCGCTGGCTAACGGAACCACTGAAACTGGTTTCTATCAGGCGAAGATTCAGACTGCGCAGTTCTACTTCCAGCGTATTCTGCCAAGAGCTCAAATGCATAAGGCATGCTTTGAGAGTGGCGCAGATAACCTGATGGCGATCAAAGAAGAAGATTTCGGTGACGTGTAAGCGTTGCTGAGTTCATAAGAAAGGCTACCGGATGGTAGCCTTTTTTGTCTGAACGTTTATTTCAGTTCATCGAGAATCATAAAGCTCAGAAAGGTCGTTGGCAGGGCAATAATCAGCATAACCGGCAGAACAGGGTTGAAAAGCATCAGGATACCGGCGCAGAGCCAGAGACTTTTTACCCAGCCCCGCTTTACCTGTTCCTTTTTGGATAAGGCCAGCTGCTCAGCAGCCAACCGATCAAGAAGGGAGAGCAGTGAAATTCGCAGTATTGTTGTGACCAGCATTAAGACGTAGCGCATAGAAAACCTGAAGTAAGATTTAGGACTACAACGGGTTATTAGTTAGTTAACCACATTATTTAACCGTAGCGTATTTCATCGGCAATTCGCGTTTGAGTGAGAGTGAAAACCGGGGAGTATGCTGTCAAACAAGCGTTTAATCCGTTAAAATTTCTATGACGAAATTCACTCACCCATGTGAGCCACTGAAGCCAATTTTTCGTATAAATTCAGTGGGTAACATCGGTACTTTAATCGATAAAAATTATTCCAGGAGTGGAGAATCATGGCCGAGTACAAAGCCCCCCTGCGTGACATGCGTTTTGTAATGTATGACGTGTTCAATGTGGCTGAGCAGTGGTCTCAGTGGCCTGCTGTCAGCGAGATGGTGGATGCTGAAACCGCCGATGCCATTCTGGAAGAAGCCGCTAAACTGGCCTCCCGTACTATTGCTCCACTGAACCGTTCCGGTGATGAAGAAGCCTGCTCTTGGGATAACGGCAACGTCAGCACACCGGCTGGCTACAAAGAAGCCTACAAAACCTTTGCTGAAGGTGGCTGGAGTGGCTTGGGCGGTAACCCGGCCTACGGCGGCATGGGCATGCCAAAAGTACTGGCGGCTCAGTTTGATGAAATGGCCTGCAGTGCCAGCCTTGCCTTTATTCTCTACCCAAGTTTGGGTGCCGGTGCTTCTCTGGCCATTGATGCTCACGCTTCTGAAACATTGAAAGAAACCTACCTGCCAAAAATGTACTCCGGCGAATGGTCCGGCACCATGTGTTTGACCGAGCCACACGCGGGTACTGACCTGGGCATTATCCGAACCAAAGCCGAAGATAATGGCGATGGCAGTTACGACATCACCGGTACGAAAATCTTCATCACCGGTGGTGAGCATGACCTGACGGATAACATTATCCACTTGGTTCTGGCAAAGCTTCCTGATGCGCCTAAAGGGCCAAAAGGCATCTCTCTGTTCCTCGTGCCAAAATTCATGGTCAATGAAGATGGCTCTTTGGGTGAAAGAAATGGTGCGGCCTGTGGTTCCATCGAACACAAGATGGGCATCAATGGTTCCGCCACTTGCGTTATGAACTTTGATAACGCTAAAGGTTATCTCGTTGGTGAAGTGAACAAAGGCCTGAACGCCATGTTCACCATGATGAACTACGAGCGCGTGTTTGTTGGCATCCAAGGTTTGGGCAGTAGCGAAATGTCTTATCAGACTGCTCTGGAATACGCCAAAGATCGTATTCAGGGTCGTTCTGCCACAGGTGCCAAGAATAAAGAAAAAGCCGCTGACCCACTGATGGTTCATGGCGACATTCGTCGTATGTTGCTGAACATGAAAGCCTTGAACGAAGGTGGTCGTGCATTCTCCACCTACGTTGCCAAGCAGTTGGATATCGCCAAGTACAGTAAAGATGATCAGGAACAAAAAAAGGCTGAGGCGCTGGTTGCGCTGTTAACGCCTGTTGTTAAAGCATTCCTCACCGATGCTGGTTTGGAAAGCTGCGTTGCCGGTCAGCAGGTGTTGGGTGGTCACGGTTATATCCGCGAGTGGGGCCAGGAACAGCTGGTTCGTGACGTTCGTATTACCCAGATTTACGAAGGCACCAACGGCATTCAGGCGCTGGATCTGTTGGGTCGTAAAATCGCCATGAGCGGGGGCACGTATCTGGAAACCTTCCTGAGTGAAATCCGTAACTCAACCAGTGCTGATGACGAATTCGCAGAGCAGCTTTTGCCAGCAGTGGATAAGTTGGAAGAGCTTACCCACAAGCTGCTGAATCAGGCTAAAGATGATCCAAACCTGATCAACGCTGCTTGCGTCGATTATCTGAACGCTTTTGCCTATGTAGCTTATGGCTGGATGTGGTCATTAATGTCCAAAAAGGCCACTGAGAAGCTGGCCGACGGCACTGAAGAGAAAGAGTGGATGCAGGCAAAACAAATCACTGCCCGTTACTACTTCAAGCGTTTGTTACCAAGGTTTGAAAGTGCCGCTTTAGCAGCGCTGTCAGGAACAGAAGAACTCTATGCTCTGGATGATGCGCTGTTCTGATATCTGAACCATAGTATAAATAATTTCCTATAGAGCCCCGTTTTTCGGGGCTTTTTTATTAAACAAAGGAACTAAATAGAAACTAAAGGTTCACTCTTAGTATCAGTTTATAAATTATCTAGTAGTGCTCTTATGCGTTATCTTATCTGCCTTCTCAGCTTTTTATTCCTTCTTACCAGTAGCGTGAGTTTTTCTGAAGAAAGCGAAACTTTTCAACTGAAATATTCTGACACGGGTCAGTGCCTTACGACTATGGATTCGGACTGTGAGGAATCAGACGCAGAAAGTTGTAATCAGTCCATTGTATTAAGTCCCTGCGATACTGACTTACCTTCCCAGAACTGGTCATTTGATTTTTCTGGTAAGACGTTGAGGTCGATGAGTTTTTCTGAGAATGGTTGCTTGAGTAATGAAGCCGGTGGAATGACCTTGGCTACTTGTCGGCAAGGTGGTATGAAGCAGGCATGGTATTTCAATCAAAGAGGAGAACTGCTCAGCCGTATCAGTCAACGCTCTTACATGAATTCTTTAGTGCATGAAGAGGGAAAGGCTGGTCGCTTACATTATTCAATGATTGATTATGATTCAGATCATTGTTTTATCAGCCCATTCACCGGCAAGTATGAATGTATCGACTTTGAAAATAAGGTAGAGCCTGCGGATAACCCGGTAATTAATGATCCAGGCTTTTCTAAACTTTGGCCATGGTTAGGGGAAAAGAAAAAGTTAACAGGCATGCTGAAATTAAAAGATATAAAGAAAGATTCTTGTCTGGAAGTTGCTCCCTGCAATATTGATAGCGTGGGTCAATATGATTGTTTTGGTGGGGCAACCATTCGAGCCAGTCAGTGTAATCAATCGGCGGGGCAGTTTTGGATTCATGATATTGCATCAAAGCGTCTGTTTAATGTACTGGCCGGTGAGCATTTTTGCCTGTCATGGCTGGAGGGTAAATTTTCATTGGAGCACTGCGTTGTACGAAACAGTTTCAGTCAAAAATGGTATTTTATTCCGGGCAGAGGTTGGTGGTATGCCAAAAATAAAGGGCTTCTTCACTGGTTGCACTCGGTTAAAGATGCTTATGAGTATCAAAAAGCACTGCCAACAGGTATCGATATAAGGTATTTCTGGAAAGATGAAAGCTCAGCTTGTGGGTTTGATCCTGTAGATGGGCATTGGATAAGCAGTTGCGAGCTGGATAAAGGAAAGTAGCTCACACTACCTTCCCTGGTGCTCATGCTTATTCAACAATATCAGCAACAACGCGACGGTTTTGCAGCCGTCCATCATCAGTTGCATTGCTGGCAATAGGTTTCACTTCACCGGCACCAAAAGACTGCAGTCGTTCAGCTTTAATACCAAACTTTTCAATGAGCGCTTTACGGACAGCATCAGCGCGTTGACTGGAAAGTGTCAGGTTGTATTGCTCTGATCCCATGCTGTCGGTATGGCCAGTGATATCGATTTTCACATCGGGGTACCGCTGGAGAAACTCACCCATTTTGTTAATCCGATCCCAGGCGTTGGCTTGAATAGCATCAGAATCAAAGTCGAAAGTGACCAGTAAATTGATGGTTTCTTGAGGTTCACAGCCAGTTTGATCCACTTCATTTCCTGCCGGCGTTTCAGGGCAGAGATCAATGTTATCCAGAACACCGTCACGATCACTGTCTTTTACTTTGGCAACCACCGGCTTTGGTGCAGGCTTTTGTATAACGGGTTTTGCCGCTGCTACAGACTTTGCTACTGCTCCAAATGTCCAGCTAAGGGCAACGTTTAATAGGCCTTCTGTTTGATTGTAATCCAGAGATCGGATGGCGCGTAGATCACCTTGAATTGAAAGATTTGGCGATAGAGCCTTTCGTAACCCGAACCCTGCATTTAAACGGGTATCATCACGGGAATCGTCATGGTCGGGTTTTTCTTTCAGGTAATCAATACCACCGACCAGATACGGTGTTAGCTGACCGGTCCATGGGGATAAATCATAAAAGGCATCAAGGCGATAAGCTTTCAGATCGGAATCATCACCATTTTTTTGATCCGTGCTGAACTGTGAATAGGTTGTCATCAAGCTAAATTGATCATTATATCGGTAGCCAATACCGACTTCCGGCGCTATTGCATCGTCTAAACCCCGGTAACTGTCCAGGTCATTAAAACTGGCGCCAAGTGATAACGTTAATCCTTTATCGACAACCGGTGCCGCTGTAGCGGAATGTGAAATAATGGCTGCAGCAGCAATGGCGATAACCGACGGTGCAAAACTGTGCACTTTCATGGTGAGTCCCTGCGTTTAGAAATCTATTGTTGTTATTCTCGGAACGACTTTAACCGAGGAATTAAATGATAAGTGAATGTTTATATAAAAGGGAGTGGAATTTTAATTTTTCTAAACGCTTTCTCATTACCATTTAAATGAAGCGCATTTAAATGGTAATGAGTGAATGGATTATTCCGGTGTAACGCGAATTACTTCTTCAATAGTAGTCAGGCCACTTGCCACTTTTTGCGCACCAGAAAGTCGCAAACTGTACATGCCTTCTTTTATGCACTGGTTTTTCAGTCGGTCAATATCCGGGTTTTCAACAATCAGTTCTTTTACCTGATCGCTCATGGTCAGGATTTCATACAAACCTGCCCGACCCCGATAACCGGTTTCCCGGCATTCCAAACAACCCACTGGTTGCATGACCTCGGCAGGTGCTGCTGCTGACCAGGGTTTGGTGAGCGCTTTCCAGCCATGGTTATCCACGGAAGCTTGTTCTTTGCAGTTTTGGCACAGGGTTCGAACAAGACGCTGCGCCATAACACCCAGCACCGTGTTTTTAATCAGATAAGAAGGAACGCCCAGCTCAAGTAAACGGGTCAATGCTGAGGGCGCATCATTGGTGTGCAATGTCGACAGTACCAGGTGGCCAGTGAGCGCTGCTTGAATAGCCATTTCTGCGGTTTCAAGGTCACGGATCTCACCCACCATTATGATGTCCGGGTCTTGTCGCAACAATGCTCGTAAGCCGGAGGCAAAGGTCAAATCAATATTGTGTTGAACCTGCATTTGGTTGAAAGAGGATTCAACCATCTCAATGGGGTCTTCAATGGTGCAAACATTGACTTGCTCGGTAGCAAGGTGCTTAAGCGTGGAATACAGAGTGGTGGTTTTACCGGAGCCGGTCGGACCGGTCACCAGAATAATGCCACTGGGCTGGCTGGACATGTAGCGCCAGCGCTTTTCATCTTCTCTGGAAAAACCAAGGTCGCCGAAGGATTTAACCAGCACTTCCGGATCAAAAATACGCATCACCATCTTCTCACCAAACGCTGTTGGTAAGGTGGAAAGACGTAGTTCAACTTCGTAACCGTCGTGGTTGCGGGTTTTCAGTCGTCCATCCTGAGGTTTGCGTTTTTCAGCAACGTTCATACGTCCCAGAATTTTGATCCGGCTGATCACCGCTGCAGCCACTTTTGCTGGCATCTGATAAATGGTGTGGAGAACACCATCAATACGGAAACGGAGGTTGCATTGATCGCGGCGTGGTTCAACGTGAATATCACTGGCGCGTTGTTCAAAAGCGTATTGCAGCAGCCAATCCACAATATTCACGATGTGTTGGTCATTAGCGTCTGGGGTTTTCATGTTCCCCAGTTCCAGCATTTGCTCGAAACTATTGAGTGACGTGGCAGTAACACCAGCATCGGAACTGGCTCCCATCACCGATTGGGCCAGACGGTAAAACTCCAGACTGAAACGTCGAATATCCGCTGGATTGGCAACGACTCGTTTGATCTCTTTGCGAGTGACGTGGCGGAGATTATCTTCCCACGCTTTATGCCATGGCTGAGCAGAGGCGATGGTGATGTCGGTATTATTAACATCTACCGCCAGAATCTGATGTCGAATGGCAAAGGCGTGGGACATCACTGGCGTGATAGCGGCAACATCGATTTTCAGGGGGTCAATGTGGAAATAATCCTGGCCAGATAGCGTTGCCAGCCAGTGGCAAAGGTATTCCAGATCCAGCTTCTTTCCGGGTCTTTTCAGGTCGTCCAGCTCAAGATCCGCCAGATATTCCAGCGGATGCATACGAGTCTGCTCAGCGGTTCTTGAGTAGCTGAGTATCCCGTCTGCGGTATCTTGAGTGATGTAACCGGTTCTGACCAGGTCAGAAACCACCATTGAAAGATCGAGCATTTGTTCCCGGTGCTGTAAACCTGTTGTGTTCATTAAATACTACAAACCTGAACGATAGCTTTATTTTATATTCTCTACTGTTTTTCGGCGAAAGGACAGGCAGATTGATAAAAGTGCCTGTCCTTGCTGGGTTTGAAAACGCCCAACCCTCCTTAAGATCGAGAAGATGCCAGTAAGTTAAACCCTTTTTCTGCCTTACTTTCATCCGATGGCTTCAGGTTTAATTCGCTATTCAGTTTTTGGGCGATAACTTCCAGCGCTTTTTCATCACCTTCGAGTAACTCCAATTCTAACTCGCTGATTGGGCTACTTTTGTCTCCGGATCGCACTTCACCGACATCCAGCGCTGCTTCAATTTTTGCATAGGGTGCTTCGCAGGTAAGTAACCATTTTGTGCGGTGGAAGTTGGTGCTGAAAAGAGGTATGAGCTGCTCAGCATTGATAGCACCCAATGATTCAGGCCACACCGGCTTTAATAAGGTGAGATCCAGCTCAGGGCTGGCTAATTGCCATTCCCACTCACCGCGACGTGTTATGCCTTGATGACTGGTGCCTTTGGTTTTCAGTGTCTGGATAAATTCGCCATCGATATCCCGAATTCTAAGAGCGACTTTTTCCTGATTCAACTTCAAATCAGCAGTATCAAAATAGATATTACCAAGCTGGACTGTTTTCGGTGCCGATGCAGAGTACGACTGCCAGAATGGGTGATGTTTAACGGTGTTTATCAGTGCTTGAGGTACCGCAAGTTTCAGCTCGATTTCTTGACTCATGGACATGTCCGTGCAGAAAGTGGATCTGCATTCTATACTCGATAGCCAAACCGTGTTCAATCAGGATTGATTCGAATAATGCCTAACAGCAACATTCTGGCGAGTGTATTTGGCCGCTCGCCTATTGGGCCCATCCAAAAACATATAAGCACCGTCCATGAATGTGCATTGCAGCTTGAACCTTTTTTTCTGGCTGTGTTTGCCAGTGATTGGGATGAGGCTGAGGTGCTGCAGCAAAAGATCACAAAGCTTGAAAATAAAGCGGATGCTATCAAACGAAGAATTCGTCTCTCACTACCCAAAAGCCTGTTTTTACCGGTACCCAGAACGGATTTACTGGAGATTGTTACTGTTCAGGATAAAGTGGCCAATCGAGCCAAAGATATCGCAGGATTGATGATTGGGCGAAAGATGATGGTACCTGAATCCATGCATGACTCATTTATTGCTTATGTGCGTCTTTCAATTAAAACCTCGGCTCAGGCACTGACAGCGATTCATGAGCTGGACTCTCTGTTGGAGACAGGGTTTCAAGGGCGCGAAGTTGATTTGGTAGAAAGAATGGTTGAAGAGTTAAACAGTATCGAAAGCGAAACAGATCAGGATCAGGTAAAGGTCAGACGTCTACTTTTCGATATAGAGCAAACACTTCCTCCCATTGATGTGATCTTTTTGTATAAGATCATTGATTGGGTTGGAGATTTGGCTGACCGCGCTTCAAGAGTTGGTAGCCATCTTCAATTATTGCTTGCCCGTTAACTGAATCGGGAGCCGTCTCATGAGTATCATCGCTGAATATGGCACCGTCCTGTTGATTCTTGCCTGCCTTTTTGGGTTTTTCATGGCGTGGGGCGTAGGTGCCAATGATGTGGCAAATGCCATGGGTACCTCGGTTGGCTCCGGTGCGCTGACGATTCGTCAGGCGATTTTGATTGCTGTTCTTCTGGAGTTCACAGGTGCTTATCTGGCTGGGGGATCGGTGACCGAAACCATTAGAAAGGGCATTATTGATCCGAATATGCCGTATCTGGTGGAGAATCCGAATTTATTAATTTATGGCATGCTGGCCTCTTTACTGGCTGCGGGTACCTGGCTGATGGTCGCGACTCAATACGGTTGGCCCGTTTCTACCACTCACTCAATTGTTGGCGCTATTGTTGGTTTTGCGGCGGTGGGTATCTCTGCGGACGCGGTGAGCTGGGGTAAAGTGTTAACCATCGTTGCCAGCTGGGTTGTCTCTCCGATGATGTCTGGGGTTATGGCCTTTTTAATATTTGTCTCGGTACAAAAGTTAATTCTGGATACAGACAAGCCTTTCCAAAACGCCAAACGTTATATGCCCATTTATATGTTTCTCGTGGGCTTTATGATGTCCATGGTAACCTTGACCAAAGGCCTTAAGCATATTGGGTTGCCGCTTGATGATCACCAGGGGTTGCTGCTTTCTATTGTGATCGGTCTTGTCATCATGTTTATTGGGAAAATGGCGCTTTCCAAGGTCAGAGAAGACGAGAAGGCGGATGCTGCTTTTCATTTTTCCAGTGTCGAGAAAGTCTTTGGTGTCATGATGATTTTTACCGCCTGTTCCATGGCGTTTGCTCATGGCTCAAATGATGTGGCCAATGCCGTTGGACCTTTGGCAGCAGTTGTCAGTGTCGTGCACAGTGGTGGTGAAATCGTCGGTAAGTCCTCAGTTCCTCCCTGGGTGTTGCTCCTTGGTGCAGCTGGTATCGTCGTTGGATTGGCCACTTGGGGTTATAAAGTGATGGCAACCATTGGCACCCATATTACCGAACTGACGCCAAGCCGTGGTTTTGCTGCAGAGCTGGCAGCAGCTTCCACTGTTGTAATGGCATCCGGCACAGGGCTGCCCATATCAACTACGCACACTTTAGTCGGTGCTGTTTTGGGCGTTGGCTTGGCAAGAGGTATTGGAGCTCTGAATCTTCGCGTGATCAGTACAATTTTCATGTCCTGGTTAATAACCCTGCCTGCTGGAGCCATTCTTGCCATTATATTCTTCCATATACTCAGATTGATCTTCGGTTAAATGCCTTTCCTCATATTATGTTAGTGATGCTGACAGGTTTGTTATCGTAAGAAATTTAATTTAGTACTATAGTTTGTTTTTTACTAGTGCAGCCAAGCTTTATAAGACATACATCCCCGTTCATCCTGAGCGGAGTCGAAGGATCAAAGCACCACACTTCGACTCCGCTCAGTGCGAACGGTATGGGTATTAACGCTTCCTTGCACTAGGAGCCTGTCGGACTTAGCCGACCGTAGCGAGAAAAAGTCCGGTTTGAGTCAGTTTTTATTCTCATTTGAGGCGAATAGCGAGCTATTCAACGAAAAGGAGCATAAAAAATGGCCAAATCCGGCTTTTTCGCAGTAGGTCAGTGGTAAGTCCGACAGGCTCCTAGATTGACTATTCACAAAGCTGGAGCCATTGGATGGTTATAAGGGGGGAGGGATTACTTATGCAAACAGGTCAAATATTGTCAGGATGTGAAAAGGTAAAAGTTAATAGTTTCGACCAACTACCAGAAAAGCCAGCATTGTCAGAAACCTTTCCGAATATTCAACAGCCGGAAGATCGATCTAGATCAGAATTACCTTTATTCAAAAGAAAGATTCGTCAGTTTTATGAGTACTGTGTAAAAAAGAAAGGTGAGATTCTTAACAAAAAGCTATCAGAGAGAAATGTTGGTAAAATTGATTATACGGATAAATTTTCAATAAAAGGTGTTTTCAAACATCTTTTTTATCATTTGAAAACAGGTTTTAGAATGAGGACAAAGCTGTCAGAGTTTTACTGTTTAAATAAAAGGTGTTCAAGTGGAACCGCCAAGCCAGAAGAGGTAGAAAAGCTTAAGGCTAAGTGTGAAACAAGAACAATAGAGCTATTTAATTGTTCTAAGAAGGGGCAGGTATTGACTCTTGACTACGGGAATGGATATCACAGTGCAATTATTATAAGACCTGAAAATGGCCCTGTCCGTTATTTTTCATATGGCTCTAGAAGCTTTAATCCAAAAATAGTTGAGCGGTTTGGTCTTGAAAGTTTGGACAAGATTACAGGCGAGTCTTCAGAAGAAAACATAGAGAGACTAAGGTTGTATCAAGATATAGTAGGGCATGCAGACTTAATCGATAATGGAAGAATGGAGCTGATAAAAGGACTTGATACCGAGAAAATGATCAGGAGAGCAAAGAAGCTATTTGAAAATGGTGATTATCGCTATATGACAAATAATTGCAGCAGTTTTGTCGCAAAGGTAATAAAGTCAGGTGTTAGTGGTGTTAAGCCTTTATTTGAGAATCGAAGGGTTCTCTTTCAAATGCCAGAGACAACAGTTCAGTTTTCCAGAGAAGTAAATCAATACTTGTCTGCTGGAGGAATTCATCAGAAAACATCGCAGATGACGAAGCGTATCGAAGAGTCTGGTAGTTTTAATGATATTGAATATTATTACTCAGGTGTTGTTGCTAAAAAGAAGAAGTGGTCTTTTAGGTTGCAGTATTTTTTCTGGAAAGTTTTTAAGGTTGATTTTCAAGACCGGCATTATATTCTTCAGGCTGAAAAGATGATTGGCAAACATCTACTAGCCTCGGGCTCATTGAAAAATGAGCTGTTTGATCATTTATATGCATCGGATCGGAATAAAAGCAAAATTAAATCTATTTTAAAAATGATTGGCTTGAAAGATAAAACCCTAAGTCGCTTAATCAAGCTTGATGATATAGAACTATTACAATTTTACTTTGAGCATTTTGATGCTAGCTTAAATTCTACGTTATTTTCCGAACGAGAGTCGCTATTAATGCATTCTATCAATAATGGCTCAAATAAAGTTTTCCTCTATCTTATGGAGAACGGGGCTAACTGCGAAGCGATTGATAAAGATGGTAACAATGCGTTAATGAGAGCAGCTAAAAAAGGAAACCTTGAGGCGGTCAACTTTTTACTCGGGATGACAAAAAATCATCAGCAGACGAACCGGTTCGGCAAGACTGCTCTGGATATGGCCGCTAAATACTCCCATCATGATGTTGTAAAGGTTATTAAAGCTCATCAGGCAATGAATAAACATCCAAGTGAAATAAGAAGTGGAATAAGTGGCGCTGTATAGCACGATTTATCATACGTTTAGGGTAGACTAAGTCATCAGATCTCATTGATAAGTAACCAGTCATACGGTTCGCGTGCTTAACGCTTCCTGAGGAGCAATTACTTTGGCCACACTTCAGCCCGATCTTAAGCAGACACTGTCTCGACTGATTGAAATCCCTTCAGTGAGCTCCACTCTGGCTGAATTGGATATGGGCAACCTGCCCGTTATTAACGAGCTTGCCTTCTGGTTGGAAACAATGGGGTTTAACTGTGAGGTGTTACCGTTGCCGGAAGCGCCCCATAAAGCAAATTTAATTGCCACTCTTGGCTCCGGAGCCGGAGGGTTGGTTCTGGCTGGTCATACCGATACCGTCCCATGCAATGAAAAACTCTGGGATAGCTCGCCGTTTTCCCTGTCAGAGAGGGACAATCGTTTTTACGGGTTGGGAACCTGCGATATGAAAGGTTTTTTTGCCTTGGCAATGGAAGCTGCACGTGATTTTTTGCAGGCGCCATTCAAAGCGCCTCTGATTATCCTGGCAACGGCAGATGAGGAAACATCCATGTCGGGAGCACGTGAATTGGTAAAGTTGGGTAGACCCAGAGCACGTTATGCGGTGATTGGCGAACCTACGGGCATGCGGCCTATTCATATGCACAAGGGCGTGATGATGGAGCGTATCCAAATCCTTGGGCAGTCAGGCCATTCCAGCAACCCATCCCTTGGCAGAAACGCTATGGAATCTGCTCATAGTGTGATTGGTGAGCTCATGAAATTTCGTGCGGAGCTGGCTGATCGTTATCAGAACCCGGGGTTTACGATCCCTGTACCAACGATCAATCTGGGTTGCATTCATGGTGGCGATAACCCGAATCGTATTTGTGGTCATTGTCAGTTGGACTTTGATATTCGCATGCTTCCCGGGCTGAACAGTGACCAGCTTCGGCAGGAAATACGACAGAGGATGGCGCCTATTGCAGAAAGAGATGGCGTTGAGATTTCGATTGAAAAGCTCATCGCACCTGTTGAAGCGTTTGCTACCGATATTCATTCTGATTTTGTGAAGACCTGCGAGAAACTGACAGGCCATCAAGCGGAAAGTGCTGCTTTTGCCACCGAAGCACCGCTTCTGAACAGTATGGGCATGGACACGGTAGTTCTTGGCCCGGGTGATATTGATCAAGCACACCAGCCGGATGAATATCTGTCCCTTGACCGTATTAACCCGATGGTTGATATGCTTAAATCGTTGATAAGGCGCTACTGTTTGTAGAAGACAGTTTGTAGAAAAGCGGCTTATAGAAAAGCTATTTGTAGTTAACGTTTTTTATTTTCAACTCAATGACAAGTGCACACAGTGAACAAAAAAGATAATAAAGCGGACTATGTGAAATTTTTCCGTCAGTCATCTCCGTACATACACGCGCATAGGGGGAAGACATTTGTCATTATGCTCAGTGGTGAAACACTGGCACATACCAATCTGAGTAATATCATCAGCGATATTGCACTCATGAGTAGCCTGGGCGTTCGGCTGGTGATCGTCCATGGTGCACGCCCACAGATAGAAGACCGCCTTCAGCAACGAGGTATTCAATCAGCGTTTTATAATGAACGGCGGGTCACTGATAAGCAGAGCCTTGAGTCGGTGATTGATGCCGTTGGCAACATGAGAGCATTAATTGAATCCAAACTTTCTGTTGGTCTGGTGAACTCTCCTATGCACGGTGCAAGAATTCGGGTGGTTGGCGGTAATTTTGTGACCGCCAAACCTCTTGGAGTGCACGATGGCGTGGATTTTAAGCATACCGGAACGGTACGTAAGGTGGATGATCAGGCTATTGATCAGCTATTAAACAGCGGCTACGTGGTTTTATTATCTTGCCTGGGCTTATCACCTACTGGTGAGGTTTTTAATATTGAGGCTGAAGAGGTAGCGACACAAACTGCGATTAGCCTGAATGCAGAGAAATTGGTTTTCTATGGATCCAAAGACGGCGTTATTAATGATAAAGGGGAGCTGATCAGTCGGATATCACCTGTAGAAGCCCAAACACAAATTCATCATCTTGCAGGTGAACAGAAGCGACTATTGTCGTCTGCTACCAAAGCCTGTACTGAAGGGGTGGATCGAGTTCAGATTATCAGTTTCCAGGTAGACGGTTCTTTATTGATGGAGCTGTTTACAAGAGATGGCGCTGGCACACTGATATCCAGAGACAGTTATGAGGAAGTTCGCCGAGCTACCATTGACGACGTCGCGGGTATTTTGGAATTGATTCGTCCTTTTGAAGAGAAAGGTATTCTTCGCCGTCGTTCCAGGAAAGAATTGGAAAGAGAAATACATTGGTTCAAAGTGGTGTTGCTGGATGGCATGATCATTGGCTGTGCAGCTTTGCATCCATTTGACAACAAAGGGGTTAGTGTTGCAGAGCTTGCTTGTGTCGTTGTCCACCCTGATTATCGGCAGTCGAATCGTGGCGACTTGTTGTTGAGTCATATTGAAGCGCTGGCACAAGAGAAAGGTATCAAGGAATTGTATGCACAAACCACTCAGACGGCACACTGGTTTATCGAGCGAGGGTTTGATGAGGGTTCAATTAAAGCCTTACCAGAAGTGTTAAAAGAGAAGTACAACCGTAAGCGACAGTCTAAAGTCTTGAAGAAAATACTTGGCTAGGAGCCGTTGGACTTAGCCGACAGGCTCCTAGAGTGGATCTACTGGCCTCTGGAAAGTTCTGGGAGGGGATGAATGGCTATGATCGCTATATCGTTGGTGAATAGCATGAGCGACTATGCGATCAAATTTTTTCAGAATAGCTTTATGGGCCCGGAAGCTGTCCTCCCGAGATGCATAACTTGCCCAATGTTGTAATACCCTAAGCTCATCAAGATCAAGGGTGTGAATCCTTTTGATGGCTTGTTGCTCCGTGAGATTTTTTTGAAGCAGTGCAATGATCAACTGTCCTGAGGGTTTGTTGTGTATGCGATGCAAAATAACATCAGATTGTTCTCGATAGATAGCACGAGATACGATAAATGGCTCTGGATCTATACTGCTATTATTTTGATCTATATTAGTTATGTAATTGAATGCACTGGGAATTGATATTTTCTTAATAGATAGTGGTTTTTTACCGTTTATTTTTAGGGCACTAGATACTTCACTGTTCCTTTTTTCGGATTTTTCCAAGATATCTTTGTAAAATAAGTTTACAGTATTATTTTTTTCTTTCTCAATTAACAGATTCCATATGGCAAATTTTAATATAAATTCCGCTGCTTTTTGATCGCTTATAGAGTCATATCGATGTAAACTGTTTAATGGTGCTGAAAATTTTGCCTTTAATATTTTTTTATTGATTTTGTCAGATTCAAGCATTGCCTCCGATAATAATTGAATCATTGGTTCAACGTCATTCTTTGATAAGGCTTGATAGGTTGAAATTTCTTCTCTTCCTGTTCTAGGTCTTGATCCAAATAAACTGAATGTCGTCCCTTTTTTGCCAGATTTTATCTCTTCCATTCTTTTTTCATTGATTTTTTGGTTTGCTTTGCTGGCTAGGGTTTCTAAAATAAAAGCAATGACAAAAGATGAATATCCAGAAGCATTTGCTGCTGATGAAAAAGGATTGGTATGAGAGAAAACAATTTCAGCTGAGTGTGGTTTTGATTTAAATGCGTTTCTTATTAAATCTCTCATATTGTTGAAAGTGAATTTCTTTGCTTGCCTTATTATGGTTGAGCGTGAAATATGTTTTGTGTATTTTTTGATTCCAGAAAAAAAAGATTCTTTTTGTTTCGTTAGTATTTTTTCTTTCAGGTTATCTTCTGGTGAGGTTTTAGTGCTTGCATTTTTCATCCAAAAAGGAATTGTCTTGCTGAGCCATTCTTTATCGGTTGAGTCTATCTCTTGGTTATGAATAATTAGTGAACCTTTCTTATTGGCAGATAGAAATATTTTTTCCAGTTCTTCTTTTGGCCTATTAGAGAATTTCTCTTCCCATATATCCAATAAATTATTTCTAAGACGATCTTCTAGTATTGTTTTGTTTATAATGATGTTTTCTCTGAGTTGATCAAAGAATAGCATGTTTGAAAAAAGTTCTTTGTGTCGTTTTTTATAAAGTGCTCTAAGTTTTTCAAGTTTTATTGATTCTTTTATACTTTCTTTTTGATCGATCTTGTTTATTTTTGTTGCAAGCTTTTCAAGCTCGGCATAGGTGTTATAGATGTGTGTGAAATTCTTTATTTTGCAAATAGTTGCTAGCTCCTTTATGAGCTTCATTCTTTTTCGGTCATTTCTTGGGTCCAGGGTGTCGTATTTAAAATTTGAGTGCTTTTTTATTTGTTTTAATCCAATGAAAATTCTGAGTCTCTGCCATAGGGAGTCAGTTCCAGACCAGAATGAGATATAGGCAAGCTCTATTCCTAGCCCAGTTAATACAGCTATACCAAGGGTTGCTCCTGCGGGGGGAAATATCACGGAAAGTACTGCGGTCATCGCAAGTGAAAATAGTAAAATACCGCCGTGCAGTTTATTTCTGAGTAGCATTCTTTTGGTTCGGTTTGCAGCATCTTTTATATTTAGCCATGAGAAAAAGCGATCTTGAGTGACCAATTTTTTAATATGTTTTCGATCTTCTTTTTCGATGAAATGATTCGTTTTATTAGGTGGCTCTAGCTTAGGTGGCTCTGGGTTAGAGGTGTTTTTCCTTAGCTTGTCAATTTCACTTACTGCCTTGCTCATCGACTGTTGTTCTTCAATAGAGATGACTAGATTATTTCGTATTCCTTGCTTTAGCTCTAGAATGCGCTCAAAAGAAAAGTCTTTATCTTTCTTTATGCCAGCTTTTTCCGCTTCGGTTATTACGAGTTTTTTTGCTATTTCAGTGTCAGTGATTGATTGTTGCAACTCAGTAAGTGAGGTGTTTTTTTTGAGTTCATGGATGGAATCTAAAACCATTTGGGCTAATTCAGGGAAGAGTAAGTTTTCTAAATAGCCATCAGGAACATGTTTTCCCTTTCTGTAGTACTCATAACCAATCCCAACAGATGATAACTGCAAGGTTTGATCTACCTTTCTGAGAGTTTTTTGGGATAGCGCTATGCTTCCGTCAATAGTTGATTGAGCAGCTGTGTGTAGGGGTATATTTTTCGTACCTTTTTCGCTGTGTAGCTTTAAAGCTGCCAATACTTTAATTTTACTTCTATCCGAGCCATCGGATAATGATGAAATCTGCTGTTGAATAAGAAATGACTTGGGAGGTTGGGTGATTCGTTGAATGGTTTTAAGGCAAAATGATACCAGTCTGTTATGCCAGTATTTGGATTCAATGTTCTTAATGCTCTCTGACAGATGAGGGGAAGGCGTTGGATTTACTGTCTTTTTATCGGCCTCAGTATGCTGCACCGGCATACGCTGGTCGTTCTGAACAGGACCGGAATTTCTGCCGGATGGTGGTATGTTAGGCATTCCTCATTCCCTAAGGCAGCCCGTTGCAGGCCAAATAAAAGTAAATAAATCCGTTTATTTACTATAGCTAAGTGAAGGTTGGCGCATTTTATAAAAACGCACTGAAGGGGATATTAAATTAAGAGTCTTGATGAGCTCTATCTAAAACAAGATAGCTGTAATTAATGGACTCTTCTTCGTCAGAATGAATGTCTTCTCTTGAGGTTTCCCGCCACTGTTGTTGATCAAATTCCGGGAAAAAAGCATCGCCGTCAAAACTTTGGTATACACGGGTCAGGTAAAGTCGAGTGGCTTGAGCGATAGCCTGACGATAAATCTGCTCACCACCAATCACCATAATCTCTTCATTGCCATTAATCAGGGCTACATCTTCTGCGAGCGAAATAGCATCTTGCAGATGATGAACCACTTTTACACCGTCATGATGCCAGCTGGTATCTCGGGTGATCACTATATTGGTTCTGCCTGGCAGTGGTTTTCGCAAAGAATCAAAGGTTTTACGACCCATAATAATGGGCTTTCCCATGGTCACTGCTTTGAAGTAGCGCAAATCACCTGGCAGATACCAGGGCATTTTGTTGTTGATGCCAATGGCGTTATTGTCAGCTACCGCGGCGATAAGTGCCAGTTTCATCCTTGCTACTCCAAAGTTTGAGGCAGTCACAATGCCTTATTGTGACTCCTGCGGTTTTCATAAAATCTTATTTTTCTGCCGGGCTGTAAACCCCAACATTGTTATGCCCTTCTTCACGCAGGTGCATAGCGTGCAGCTGGCTCATCACGCCTTTTTCGCAGTAGAGCAGGTAATGACGGGTTTTGTCCAGTTCCGGGAAATGGGATCTGAGCCGGTAAAACGGGATTTCGATCACTTCCCGGTCAGGCATGGAGAAGGGTTTGATTTCCTGCTCAGTGTGATGGCGGATATCGATAATCACTTCGCCTTGAGGCACTTCGCTGTAAACCTCTACTTCCTCGCGGGACAAGTCATCGGCGATGATGTCGTGAATAGACACCATACGACGATCAGTGATGGCCTGTTCCAGAACGTCAAAGTCGAATTTGGACTCTTCGTGGGCAACTCTGTCTTCTTTAGCTCGAGTCGTCGGGTTCTTGGAGATAACCGCGCAGTATTCCGGAATATTACGAACAAACTCTTCGGTGCCAATATCGATGGAAATATCAATAATGGCCTGCTTGTCCATGGTGATCAGAGGTCTGAGAACCAATGCATCCGTCACTGAATCAATGACCGCAAGGTTGGGCAGCGTCTGGCTGGAAACCTGACCAATGGCTTCGCCGGTTACTAGTGCTGACATTTTCATTTCTTCGCCCACCTTGGTGGCAGCTCGCAGCATCATTCGTTTGAGAATGACCCCCATCTGGGAGTTATCAACCTTGGTGAGGATTTCTTCCACCACGCCTTCAAAAGGAATCGTGACAAACTTAACCCGATGCGAAGCGCCAAAGCGGTTCCATAAGTAAAATGCCACTTCTTTAACCGCCAACTCATGGGCATGGCCGCCAAGGTTGAAAAAGCAGAAGTGTGTGCGAATGCCGCGCTTCATGGTCAGGAAGCTGGAAACGGTGGAGTCAAAACCACCAGAAATTAGAGACAGCACAGGTTCTTGAGAACCAAGAGGATAACCACCAAGGCCTTCTCCACGCTTTTGAGTCATGAAGTAGCGATCATGTTTGATATCGATACGCACAGTGACTTCAGGGTCTTTCAGACTGACGCCTTTAGCTTTGCTTTGCTGGTTCAGACCGCCGCCAACGAAACGTTCTACGTCGATGGACTGGAAGTCATGTTTACCGTGGCGGTTGCAACGTACACAGAAGGTTTTTCCTTCCAGACTGTCTGCATGGGCTTCCAGTGCTTTTTCCAGAATATCGTCAAGGCTGATCAGTTTGTGTTCAGCCACCTGAAGCCAGTAGGCAATGCCAGGAATGTGGCTGAGGTGGTCACTGATTTCAGCAATGAGAATTTCATCATTGTGGCTGGTCGTGACTTCGACGTAATCCCAGGTGCCAGAGACATCAATGTCTTCATCCACGCGCTTAAGAATGGTGCGAAGGTTCTGTCGCAGCATTTTAATAAAGCGTTTTCTTACCGGAGCACTTTTGATGGTGATTTCCGGGAACAGTTTAATGATGAACTTCATGGGTCTGGTGGCTCTTGGGGATTTAGTACGGCAGGTATTCGAGTGCTAGCTACACATTATAACGAAAAACGTAGCCTTCTGGACAGTCTGAACGTCTGCTCAAATCCGATTAGTGGATATATCTACCAGTGTAAGTAAAAGTGCAAATAGTTGGGTAAAGGGAGTACACTTTTCTGCGCTGGCAAGGTGGTGGACGTAAGAGAAGATCTCCTGCACTGTTTTGGCTCTCTATTGAGTTATGGCGCACTATTTTGGTGCAGTATGTGTTCTTGGCGAACTCTCTGAAGAACGCAATAGAGGGCAAATGGCAAGGGGGCAGCTTATCGAACCTAGACGTTATCGGGCTTCCACGCTAATTACCGGAAAATGGCATAGCAATTGCTATTGCTCCAGCAAGCACTTTTCTCTGTTACTTTTTTGCATTAACAAAAAGTATTCAGAAATTGATCAGTAACCGCCTGATTCTTATGTCAATAGAGCCTGGCATTACAGCGCGGTGTTTGTCCTCTGGAGGAAATAAAAATGTCGAAGACTCTTAGCCTGATTAAGGAACATGACGTTAAGTGGGTAGATATGCGCTTCACCGATACCAAAGGTAAAGAGCAGCACGTATCCATCCCCATCAGTGAAATCGATGATGAGTTCTTCGAAATCGGTAAAATGTTCGATGGCTCCTCCATCGCGGGCTGGAAGGGCATTAACGAATCCGACATGATTCTGATGCCAGTGGACGACACGGCCACTATCGATCCTTTCACCGAAGCTTCTACTCTGAACCTGCGTTGCGACATCGTTGAGCCTTCAACCATGCAGGGTTATGAGCGTGACCCACGTTCCGTTGCCAAGCGCGCTGAAGAATATTTGAAGTCTACCGGTATTGCCGACACCGCTTTCTTTGGCCCAGAGCCAGAGTTCTTCGTATTTGACGACGTTAAGTGGAACGTTGATATCTCCGGTGCTTCTTACGAAGTAAATTCTGAAGAAGCGGCCTGGTCTTCTAACGCCAAGTTTGAAGGTGGTAACACGGGTCACCGTCCTAAAGTAAAAGGCGGTTACTTCCCGGTTCCTCCTGTTGACTCTCTGCACGATCTTCGTGGCGCTATGTGTGAAGCCATGGAAGCTCAGGGTCTTGAAGTTGAAGTGCATCACCACGAAGTGGGTACTGCTGGTCAGTGTGAAATCGGTGTTAAGTTCAACACACTGGTTAAGAAAGCTGACGAAGTTCAGATCCTCAAGTATGCCGTTCATAACGTTGCTCACGCTTATGGCAAAACCGCTACCTTTATGCCCAAGCCGCTGGTAGGCGACAATGGTTCCGGTATGCACGTACACATGTCTCTGTCCAAGAACGGTGAAAACCTGTTTGCGGGCGACGGCTATGCCGGTCTGTCTGAAGAAGCGCTGTACTACATCGGTGGTGTTATCAAACATGCTAAAGCCATCAACGCTTTCGCTAACGCTTCTACTAACTCCTACAAGCGTCTGATTCCTGGTTTCGAAGCTCCGGTAATGCTGGCTTACTCTGCCCGTAACCGTTCTGCTTCTATCCGTATTCCTTACGTCAACAGCCCTAAGGCCCGTCGTATCGAAGTACGCTTCCCTGATCCAACCGCTAACCCATACTTGGCCTTCGCTGCTCTGATGATGGCTGGTCTGGACGGCATCAAAAACAAGATCCACCCTGGCGACGCTGCTGACAAGGATCTGTACGACCTGCCACCAGAAGAAGCCGCTGAAATCCCAACCGTAGCTGAAAGCTTCGAAGAAGCGCTGGCTGCTCTGGACGCAGACCGTGAATTCCTGACCGCCGGTGGCGTATTCACCGACGACATGATCGACGGTTACATCGAACTGAAGAAGGAAGAGTGTCTTGCGGTTAGCCAGACCACTCACCCTGTTGAGTTCGATCTGTACTACTCCGTATAACGTTCATCTCCTGAGTGTTATCTGATGTAACAAAAAGCCAGCGTTTTTACTCTGGCTTTTTTTATGGCCATGGATGGCCGGTATCCCGAAAATGCAGGAGCAATTTTCGGGGTTATGCCATGGATGGCCGGTATCCCGAAAATACCCGAGGGCACAAGTGCAGGAGCAATTTTCGGGGTTATGCCATGGATGGTCGGTATCCCGACATGGTTGCCCTGTGGCAGAATGAAATCCCAATTTTCTCTGGGGTATTCTGCGAGTCAACAACTAATCAGAAATTTGGTGCTCCGCCTGATTGATGTATGAATTATGTGCGCGAAGTCTTGCTTGCCTAAGGGGCATAAATACTGTTGGTTCTACTGATGATATGAGCCTATATAAATCACATAAAATGCTTGATCCCTTGAGTAACGTGACTTTCCAAGGAGTTACATTATTCAGGCTGAGCACCCCAGAAATTGGCAAAGAAATGAGTTGCCGACTGTATCTACCGGCCAAAATCAAGTGCTTTCCCTGATGAATAAGCTTGATAGGTTTGGCATTATCAGAACCTTGAATGACATAGAGCAACTGCTCGCCTTGTGGTTTTTCAAGGTCCCATAAGCAGACGGTACCATCTTCTGCGGCCGAAGCCAGACGATTCCCGGGAAGGCTCACCAAACTTGAAATACTCGCTTTATGTCCACTTTCCAGTTTATAGAGTGGCTCAGGCCGATTGTAATTAGAATCCCAGATTTCAATGACAGGCTCCATTGATGAGCCGGTAGCAAATTGATGACCGTCACCAAGCAGGGTTATACATTGAATACCATAGTGGTGACTCTCTCGGGTTTCCAGAAGCTGCTTGCCTTTTGGTTGATCAAGATCCCATATTTTCAGGGTGTGGTCATCTGACGCGGTAATAAGCCTGTTATCCGGTAACACCGCCAAAACTCCTGCATGGTGTTTATGCGTCTCAGGGATCAGGCCTCTGTGGTAAGGCTCGCTATCCCGATTTAACTGCCAGCGTTCCAGAGTTGCACCTCCCCAACTGACCACCAGGCGGCCATTAGCCTGCAAGCACATATCAACTGCACAATGCTGGCCACTTTTTTTGCTTTTCAGGGCTACGGGAGGCTTGAAGCCGCCACGCCCATCAGGACGCCATAAAAGCACGTTGCTGTCATCTCCACCGGTTACCAGGCTACCATCGGGTAACTTTTTAATACATCGTACAGCGCCTCGATGGCCTTCCAAAGTGTGCAATAAACTCATGACACCATCAGTTTCGAGCTGCCATATTTTGATGGATTTATCGAAAGACACTGAAGCAAAACGATGATCGTGCAATGACAGCAACGACCAAATACTTTTTGTGTGAGCATCGGGTATTGTGTGTCTATGCTTCTCAATTTCCTGCAATATTTTCGATTGTTTCCTGATTGATTCGTAAACTTCGATTGATTCGTAAACTTCGATTGATCCGTCAATCAGCCTTTCAACAAATGCAGGGCTCTGTTGCTTGAACAGCCCATAAATTTCTGTTTTAGGAATCAGGTTCGAAGCAATAAGCTGTTCAATCACTTGTTCAGGCGTTTTCTGCCCACAAATGTTCATGGCAGCTTTTAACAGGATGCCCGTGTTGTGGCCTTCGGATTTAATCGCTTTTACCAAGTACGATTTCAACACGTTGTTACGTGAGTTCAAAGCCTCGCCGCATTCCGGCACTGTTCCATTCAACGGGTGCTCCGCCTGATTGATGTATGAATTATGTGCGCGAAGTCTTGCTTGCCTAAAGGGCATAAATACTGCTGGTTCTACTGATGATATGTGCCTATATAAAGCACATAAAATGCTTGAACCCTTGAGTAACGTGACTTTCCAAGGAGTTACATTGTTCAGGCTGAGCACCCCATTCAACTGATGCAATGCTGCTGATACGGCAGATATGATCAGGCTTGTATAGATGCAGCTTTTCCCGAAATCTTTGTCTTTCATGGCCTGAAGCACTGCCATTTTAAGCAGTGTAAAGCCATGATCATTATCTTTTATGTGACGAAATGCTTTTAAAGTTTGATTGTAATCATAATAATTTTCGAGATGATTTCTACTCCAGTCAATAGAGGAAAACATGAAAGAGCTGAATGATTCGGAATGAGTTGGCAGCATCAAAAAATCAACAATCAGCTTCTTCCATTCCTTAAAATCCCTAATAAACATAGTTAAATCTGTTTTTCTTAAATGACTTTTCAAGGTGTTTTTTAAATTGTCTGTTAACTGCTTCTTTTGATTGCTGCTGATACGGCTTTCATCAATGAGTGACTTGGCATATGTAAAAATCTTTAAATCACCTGTGGAAAAATTCTCACACGTAGCTTTAGTATTGTACTTAATAATCAATTCCATTAATTCATAAGTATTCTCTGGTTTTTTACTATTTAACTTTTGCCAGACTACAAATAAAGGCTGAAAATGTTTTGTATGGTTATATAGTATCGTTCCACTGTAATGCTCTATCAAGCGGTTAGCTTGATGGGTAAGCCTCTTGTCTACATTATTATTTATGATAAGTTGACAAAATAGCAGGAATTTCTGTAGATCTTTTTCGCCCGGAGATTCGTTGTTTTCCAGATTTGAAAGCCCCTGTTCTATAATTTTTTCTATCTGGTGAGTAGGTAGACGATTTTTCTGCAGCATATTCACTAGATACGGCAGAGTGTGTGAATTAATGTCAAATTGACAGTCAATAAATGAACAACCTTCTACCTGCCCGAGGGTATCCAGTGTTAGCTTTGTGAAATCACAATTCTTGAATTGACAGTCTATAAAGACTGAATTTTTGAATGCATCATTTTTTACTGTAAGGTGTTCAAAACAACCTTTTTCAAATCGGAAATTACTCAGGCAATACAGTATCCCGTCCTTAATCTTGGGGTTCGAACGCACAAAACGCTCAAACTGCACAGGCCCGACCGCTTTAACAATACTGGCCAGCGGGCCCGAAGTCGACAGCGTCTGGTAATTGTTCCGGAAGGTCACCAGCTCATCCAGTGTCTTGCCATTGGGCCAGGTATCAAAAAAAGGTTTCAGGGACTCAATGACTCGCGCTTTCTCCGACTTCGTGGTGACCATAATGCTGTCAAGTTCATCTAACAGGGAGAGATTGCCAGACAGGTTGACAATATTCTTTTCCTGCTTTGCCAATAGCTGCATTTTCTGTCCGGAGGGGAATGCCCGGAAGTGCTTCCGGGCGTAAGCAGAATGGTAAGGATACTTCTGACTTTGGCATCTCAGTGCATTATCGTTCAGCCCTATGGCATCCAGTCGCGCCAGAGTGGCTGGCGAGCCTACGAGACCGAATCCCGATACCTCATCCACCTTGCTTTTCAGTCGGGTAAAGACTTGGGTACCTGCACCCTGGCGGATGTTCTTAGCCAGAATTTGATTCCCCAGGATCGTCACCCCTTTGCGGCTGCGCTCATTAAAACTGTCGATGCTGCCACCGCTGTGAATAAGGCGTGGGAGAACCTTATCGATACCGTTGTCTGGCGTTTCAGAGTTATACGATAACTCATGGAATGGGTAGAATGCCGTTTCCTCAGTGTCGCCCGGCGGGAAGGGGTAAGGCGGGCGATAAAACATCAGTTCACCGTTCAGAAATTGGCAATGATTTACCCATTGAGGGTTTTCTCCCGCCTTTATAAAGCCCTTTTCCGTAAGAAATGTTTTATATTTTTCATTTTGTTCGGAAATACTGCCGATTTCTCCGAGCACTTGTTTTTGCATCTCAGAATCGCAACCATGATGAACAGCAAGCTGTTCGAGATACCGGCTTTGAAGTTGTTCATAGTCAGGACGATCAGTGTTGATGTCCAGCGCCTTTACGGCGGCAAAAAGCCGTTGGCAGGCCTGGGTGTCATCGCCGGGAATGGTCAGAACCAGCTGCCGTTCAAGGCTCATGGCGCCGGGCAGGTTATCGCTATGAAAACTGGCCCGAATGCCATTATCCAGCGTCAGTGTAAAGTCATAAGCGGGCAATCCCTTATCCGCTTCCGTGTTCGGAATAGCCGAGCTCTCGCCGGTAAGTTGGGCAAATCCATCCTTAAATTCTGCCAGCTCCACTTTACTGGCATCAACGGCCACCGGTGCAACCCGGCCGGGAAGGCGGATGACAGTGAACGGAATATCAGGGAGGGTCGATAAATTGACTCCGCTATCTTGCTCAGAATTGAGCACTAAGTGCAATGAGTTGATAGCATTCGTCAGTGATTGTTTCACTTCCTCCCAACTCGCTTTATCACTGCGATCACCGCTGTGGTGAAACTGCCACTGCCCGTCATTTGTCTCATTAATATTCTGTTCAATCGTTGTCAGCCTCTGCACAAAACAGTCCAGATCGCAACGCAGCTCTTCCGACAATGTCGTTTGTTTTACGGTATTGCGATAGAAATCCAACTGCCCCAGTGCATGATGAATAGCGGTCGTCGCTCCAAACGAGATAGCGAGGCGTTCTGCGGCAGAGGGTGTAAGATAGCAATGGGCGACGGTTTCTGATGTATTGTCTGCCCGTTGCCGCTGGAAAAACCGGATCTGTCCACTCTCAACATCTTTAGTGCTCATCTGTCGGGAATAACCCCGAACGCCGGACGCCCGAATAGCAGCTACTTCGGCAGGGGTTATTGGCAAATCATCACAGGTCCTTGGGAAACGCAGAGCCAGCCAGGCAATGCGGTCGGCAATCGTTTGTTTTAACAGATTGCGTTCAACCTCTTTTATCGGCCCTCCTGCTTCGATCAATTCATTCAATTGACGGTGATCTGCTTGCAATAATTGTCGGGCAGCAACTGCAAGGCGAGATTCATTCACCGGCTTAAAAAATTCAGCAGTGTGCTCAATCGTTTTAGGATTCCAACCAAGAATCCCACGCTGAATAAAACCTTTCATTGCTTCGGTGTGCGGATCACGCAATAGCTCCAACTCGTGAGGCGTCGATGAGAATTCAAGCTGACCTTTCCGTTTGGCTGGATTAGAACAACAACTTAAAGGCCCTGCTTGTCCCCAGTCGATGGCCACAAGTCGACCATTGTTATCCACCATCGTGTTGCTGAATTTGCCGCCAATGCCATCAAAGTTTCCAAGCAGTGCCATCACCAGCATAAGCTGCGCTTTCTGCTCGACGGACACGTTCGTCAGTGCTTCTTTCCCATCCGTAAGATTCTCCCGCCATTTCGACAGAAAATAGTGTCCACCTGCCTCTTGATGTAGATGACACTCCGGTACATCCATTCCAAGGCATCGAGCCAGATCACACATCAGTTTTTCATGGCGGACGGCAGCTTCTGTGCCGGTTTTGACATACCAGTGCTGACCGTTCACCAGATCCCGATGCAAGCCGACTTCGTTGCCGGCATTAACCCCAAGGTTTTCCCCCAGCTTCACCATTTGGCTTAGGGTGGAGGGAATGGGGCTGTTATTATCCAGTGGCGGGTTTGACACTAGCCCGGCCCGGGACAAAGTGGCAAATCGTTGCGGTTTGCATTGCGCCAGATGGCTCAACTGCCGTTCCAGAGCATTATCCGCCAGCTCAAAGTCGGCTTTGAACGTTTTGTTATAATTCTCGGGTATCTCAGAGGCAATCGTCTCACGCTGATGCTGATCGGGCTGCGAGATCGAGATGGCAATGGTCAGCGCCAGATCATGCTGGGCAGAAATGATGTCCCGAACATCTTTAGCCAGTTCGGTTACCTTCTCTTTCATATCAGGTAATTGATAACTTTCCAGGCGTTCAAGCCAAAAATCACCGCGGGTGCGGATCACGTCCAGAGTGTCGGCATCGTGCAACAGGGAGCGCAGTAAACAGGCGTTTTTATCAGAACGGTGGGGAAACTGTTCTGGGGTATCTTTGTGGATAATGGCATTGTGGCAGATCTCAGCCAGCTTCTGATTGTCCATCAATTGATTCACGGTGTTACGGCTATTCTGTGCACTGGCGGCTTCCCATTCCGGGCGGTCAGCACCATCGGCTTTCCGGCCACTGTCGTGCAGCAGGCAGGTGATCACCAAGGCCTTTATCCACTTATTGGGAAAGGCCAGCGCCTCTTGATCTCCGGCATCCCGGCGCATCTGCAGCAGTATCAATGCCCAGAGGGCGGCGCGACTCTGATGCTGGGCGCCGTGGCGAATCCGGAAGTTATCAGCTGTCACCGGTGAGCCGTCATAACTGGTGTGCAGATATTTTTGTACATGGTTCTGGCATTGCTTCAAAAAGTCGCTATCAAGCAACGGTAGTGGCTGAAGTTGACTCTGAACTCGATGAACGGCTTTGAACTCTTTTGAAATCAGTGGTGTTAGGCTTTTTCGGGCATGGGTGGGCATTATGCTCAAAAAATTGGGTTGGTCGGGGCTGGTTGTGCAGCTCCTCTTTGCAGGGTCATTGGTTGTATCAACCCCTGAACCGACGTGGGCTGAATAACTCCTTTTCACTTGATTAGGTACACTATCCATTGTCAAACACTCCTTCGAATTCTCATACATCTTTCATCTTTGGTAATAGCATTACACCACGCTAGCAACTAACACATTGCGCTACGCTAGCAACTAACAAGAGTTGGATAAATGACAAGATGGTTGGTATCACTGACAATCTATATCTGTTCAATACTGACCACTGCTATTAAAATCGGCAGCAGGTAAACGATATAACTTCGAATAGATTGACACTTCTCAGGGATTTTCAGGCTTATGATAAAGAACAGGGTTCGGCTTTTCTCCAGCATATTGCTTGCTGCTATGTCCTGTACTCTTTTTGCGAGTTCTGTCTCTGCAGCCATCTATAAGACCGTTGATGAGGAGGGTAATGTTGTATTTTCGGACAGTGCACCTGCAGGAAAACCTTCTGAAGAAGTGAAGCTTAAACCGCTAACGCCCATACCATCGCCTCAATCTGGCCTAAACATATCGAAACCTAAACCAGAAGAGCAGAAGATAGTCAGTTATAAGAAGTTAGAGATAGTTGAGCCGACTCCGGGGGCAACCATTCAAAATCAAGATAGCTTTAACGTTCGTATTGCTTTGGCGCCCGGGATTCAGCCGGGTCACCGCATCCGCCTTTTGTTAAATGGCAAGCGAGTTGGTGAATCTTCCGGGCAGCTGAGCTTTACTGCCAGTAATGTGGAAAGAGGCAGTCAGGTACTGACCGCTGAAATTCTGGATGAAAACAGTAAAGTGATCAAATCTGCGAAAAGCACTGTTTTTGTGCACCGCGCTATTGCACCTCCGCCCCCACCGTCATAAAACCCAAACTCTCCAGTTAACTCATTTCTTGCTGTTGATATCGCTGTCTCGAAAACAGAGATGGCGATCCCTTCTCATATGGTGCACCATTATGGTGCGCACGTATTTGCTGTTTTACGTCTAACCCTTGGCAATACACGGAGCAACAATTTTTAAAACTCTGGTTTGATTTTTGCAGGTTAAAGAAAACGTTACTCAAGATCGTGCTCTAAAAATAACTGTCTTAAGTAGTTGGCCATATGGAATCGAATATTTCTGGCTGAGTGGACGGTTACTATGCAAGGCACAACGAAGGGAGCATAGCCGTAGCTATGTGACCGGAGTTGTAACGCCGCAGAGTGACTGTCAACTTAGTCAGAAAATATGATTTCATGTGGTTAACTACTTAAAAACAGGGCAACCGGAAATACAAAATGACACCATGAAGAATTCACTATCTGACTCTTTTGTTGAGGCTGTTCCGGAGTCGGGAACAACTCAAAGCGTTATTCTGGACAATCTGACCACGGCAGTGATGTTGCTGGATGATGAGTTCAAAGTGATCACCCTGAACCTTGCTGCTGAAGCCCTTTTGGATACCAGTTTAAAACGGTTACTGAGTCAACCAGTGACGTCTATTGTCGCGGAAGAACACTTTAAGGTAGATCTGGACAGAAGCCTGACTCAGGGGGAACTCTTTACCCGACGGGAAACGGAGGTCAGCATTAATGGTGAAATAGCCCTGGTTGATTACAGTATTTCGCCCATCGATCACGGTAAAGCCCGGTTGTTGCTGGAAATCAATCATCGTGACCGCATGCAGCGCATCACCCGGGAAGAATCTCTGGTAGCCCGGCAGGAAACGTCGAGAATACTGGTGCGTGGCATGGCCCATGAAGTGAAGAATCCATTGGGTGGTATTCGTGGTGCTGCGCAACTGTTGGATCGTGAACTATCCGACCCCGGTCTTAAAGAATTCACAGAAATTATTATTCAGGAAGTCGATCGCCTCCGTGATCTTGTGGATCAGATGTTAGGGCCGCTTCAGCCACCCAAAATGGATGACGTGAATATTCTGGAAGTGCTTGAACGGGTTATTCAGATCATCAATGCAGAAACCGGTGGTGAACTTAAATTGAAGCGGGATTATGACCCCAGTATTCCAGAGTTCCCCGGTGATTTTGAGCGACTGATTCAAGCGGTTTTAAATCTGGTTCGTAATGCCATGCAGGCCGTTGAGCAGGTTATGCCGCTCTCTGAAGGTCAGATCACGCTGCGCACACGAATTGCACGACAATTCACCATTGGCAACCAGCGTCGTCGGTTAGTTTGTCATCTGTCGATTATTGATAACGGCCCCGGTATTCCGCCAGCGCTGATTGAAAATATCTTCTACCCCATGATCAGTGGCCGTGCTGAAGGTACTGGGCTTGGTTTGCCTATGGCTCAGTCAATTATCAGTCTGCATCAGGGGCTGATCGAGTGCGAAAGCAAACCCGGCGAAACCATTTTTAACGTCTATTTACCGCTGACGAATGATTCCGTATCGACAGCAGGTGTCAGTGAACATCACAGGAGTGAGGGGTGAGTATGAATATGAATTCAAAAGTCTGGATTGTGGATGATGATCAGGCAATACGCTGGGTTCTGGAAAGAGCTCTGAGTTCAGCAGGTATTGAAACCCAGGCTTTTGATGCTCCTGAAAAAGTACTGACCGCGCTGGAGCGTGATGAGCCTGAGGTGATTATCAGTGATGTTCGTATGCCGGGCATGAATGGGTTGGATCTGCTGAAAGCAGTGCATGAGAAAAAGCCGGATATTCCCGTGATCATCATGACTGCGCACTCCGATTTGGACAGCGCCGTTTCCTCTTATCAAAGCGGTGCATTTGAATACTTACCAAAACCCTTCGATATCGATGAAGCAGTAGCGTTGGTTAAACGTGGTCAAGAGCATAGACAGCAACAGCTGGCGGATGCACCGGTGCAGGAAGTGGTTGAATCCACAGAAATCATTGGTGAAGCGCCGGCGATGCAGGAAGTCTTTCGAGCTATCGGACGACTGTCGCATTCCAATATTACCGTATTGATCAATGGTGAATCGGGCACTGGTAAAGAGTTGGTTGCCAAGGCTCTGCATCGTCATAGCCCTAGAGCCGAACGCTCATTTATTGCTTTGAATATGGCCGCGATTCCACGGGATTTGATTGAATCAGAACTGTTCGGGCATGAAAAAGGTGCCTTCACCGGTGCAGGCGGTTTGCGGCGCGGACGGTTTGAACAAGCAGGCGGTGGCACACTGTTCCTTGATGAAATTGGCGATATGCCAGCAGATACCCAAACGCGATTGCTCAGAGTGTTGGCAGATGGTGAGTTCTATCGAGTGGGCGGACACACGCCAGTAAAAGCCGATGTTCGTATTATTGCTGCTACACACCAAAACCTGGAAAAGCTGGTGGAAGAGGGTAAATTCCGTGAAGACCTTTTTCATCGATTGAATGTCATACGAGTTCACCTTCCAAGGCTGCGAGATCGTCAGGAAGATATTCCAAGGCTTGCCCGATTCTTTTTGGACAAAGCAGGCAAGGAGTTGGAGGTTGAGCCCAAAATCCTGAATCCAGAAACTGCGACCTATATCAGCGCACTGGATTGGCCCGGAAACGTCCGACAGCTTGAGAACACATGCCGCTGGCTGACTGTTATGGCGTCCGGTCGAGAGGTATTAATTTCTGATCTTCCACCAGAGCTGATGGACCAGGCCGACAATGACGGGGCCTTTGCCGGTTACGGCAACTGGCAGCAGTTATTGCGGCAATGGTGTGATCGTGAGCTGACCGCGGGTCACTCAAGTATTCTGGATCAGGCGGTTCCGATTTTTGAAACCATCGTTATTGAAGCAGCCCTTGCCCATACCGGTGGTAGAAAGAAAGACGCTGCCGAGCTTCTGGGCTGGGGACGGAATACGTTAACTCGAAAAATAAAAGAGCTTGGTCTGGAATCTGCTCAGGAAGAAAGTGCTTCAGAAGAAGAGCCTTTAATGGCTTGATGGTGACGGACTGATATAAGGGAGCCTTTCAGGACGTAAGGAAATGGCGCTTTCCTGTTGCTGCCTATACTGAACGTATCATGTTGCAGTAAGGCAGTAATAACATGGAACGGACTCGTAAAATTCGCCAGGGATTTGGCGCTTTGCTTCTGGCTGGTGTGTTCACCGCCATCTCTTTGACAGGTTCTCATGCGGCCACTCAAGGCACATTGGGAAACACGTCCACCGGTTCATTTTCCATTACTTTGGTGGTTCATCCTTCCGCGCAGGCGAGGATTGGGCAATCGGTGATGGATGAACAGGGTGACCATCAGATCATTCCCACCGATACCCTCCGGTTTAGTAAGCCAGTGTCGCTTTGTGTGGCAGCCAGGGGAATGAATCATTTCAGTCTTGTGTCGGATGGTGCAGAGGGTGTTGGTTTAACCGTGCAAGACACCGATGGTCGCTTGCCGATTACAAGGCAGCCTTCGAACCCCATTGGCGTAGAAAGAAATTGTCGTGAAAGCAGTCGGCAACTGGTTGCCATCCCTTCTGATGAATTTCGGGGTTCTACACAACCCGCAGTACTGGTGATTCAAGCGGAATAACTGCTCCAAGGCTCCTGGAAATAGTGGAGCCTTGCTTTTTTATCCCTCTTTAATTCAATCGCCGTTTGAGTTTATTTTCATAACCCATAAAATAATGGAAAGTCTGTACTTTGTTGTATAACAACAACTCACCGGAATTGAATCTAATGCTGAGAAATAAGATCGCCAGTTTGATAAGCCTGATGGCAATGCTGGTTATCAGCTCCCAGGCCATGGCGACCATGTCGCTGGATCGCATGATCGTCTACTTTAAGCCTGATCAACTGCCACGGCAGGATATTATTGTCACCAACCCCGACAAAGAAAATCTCTACCTGCAGACGGAAGTCTATAAAGTGGTGAATCCGGGCACGGAAAAAGAAGAGCGAGTGCGGGTCACCGATCCAACCGAAATAAAGCTGCTGGCAACTCCGGGCAAAGCGGTGATTTCTCCCAATGGCAGAAAGACCGTACGTTTGGTCAGCCTTGAAACCCCAAAAGAGAAAGAGTTGGTTTACCGTGTGACTTTCCGCCCCGTGGTTGGTGAATTGGAAGCCAAGCAAACAGCCATCAAACTGCTGGTGGCTTATCAGGCGTTGGTTTTTGTGCGACCTGAGAATCCGAAATATAAAGTCTCTGCCAAAGTGGCGGGCGGAAAGATGACGTTTACCAACAGCGGTAACATCAATGTCGTGCTCCGTAATGGCAAATACTGCACCAGCAAAAAGCCTGAAAGCTGCACTGATTTGAGTGATGGTAATCGTATATATGCCGGTGAGCATTGGGAAATGCCTCTGCCAGAAGCGGCGAAAACCGGCAAAGGTTTTATTCAGTACGGCTTATTTGACGGTGAGTTCGAAGAGACTGAGCAATTCTCTCTTTAGTTTCCTTCCTAAGCCATAAATATCACGATTCCAGTGTATTTATGGCTTGGTATTAAACGTCAATCTCTGCATAATTTCCCCACACTAACAATAAGAACAACCACACTCATGTCTAAAAGATTCACACTTGCTTTCTGGCTACTGTCGCTTATCTATCTGGTATTTATGAATGCGATGCCGTCGGCACTGGCCGTCGTTTCAAAAGCGGCGCCCATTCTCTTACTCCTTGTTCCTGTCTGGTCAATGCTCGCTGGAAAACTGCGAATCGGCATGGTGATTGCGATTATTTTCTCCGCGGGTGGCGACATCTTTCTTGCATTGGATGGCGTAGCCGGAGATTTCTTTGTGCCGGGTCTCGGGAGTTTTCTGATTGCTCAAGTAACGTACGCGGTGTTGTTCTGGCAGAGAACGGCCTTTAACAACCGACAGCGCTGGTGGTTGGCCGTGTTGTATATTCCAGTCGTTGCTGTTTTAGCCTGGTTTATTTTACCCGCCAGTGGCGAGTTGATGATTCCAGTTACAGCTTATCTGTTGGCGATCAGTGCCATGGTTTTGGGTGCCGCGTTTTGTCAGCGCCCTTGGCAGTGGTTGTTTCTTGGGGCTTCGACCTTTGCGATTTCGGATAGCTTGATTGCCATCAATAAGTTTCTCTATCCGTTGCCTTATGCTTCGCTGATGATCATGGTGACCTATTACCTGGCTCAATACATGATTGTTTCTGGCATTTTGAAACCTGAGACTAAATAAGTATGAAAACCATCGGCATGCTGGGTGGAATGAGTTGGGAGTCGACCGCCCACTATTACCGGCTGATTAATGAAGGCATCAAAGAAGCATTGGGTGGCCTTCACTCCGGTAAAATCCTACTGCACAGTGTTGATTTTGCCGAAATCGAACAATTACAGCATCAGGGAAAATGGGATCAGGCTGGGCAGGTTCTGGCAAATGCCGCTCGAAGCCTGGAGCTGGCGGGTGCCGACGGCGTCATGATTTGCACCAATACCATGCACAAAGTGGCACCTGTCGTTGAACAGGCATTATCCATTCCCCTGTTGCACATTGCTGATGCTACGGCTCAGGCATTGGTAAAGGCTGGCGTTTCCAAAGTCGGATTGATGGGAACGGCATTCACCATGGAGCAGGATTTCTACAAAGGTCGGCTGGTTGAAAAATACGCATTGGATGTACTTATTCCAGATGACCTGCAGAGAACAGTCGTTCACGACATCATCTATAACGAACTCTGTCTTGGTTCTATTCAGGATGCATCAAGACAGGCTTACATCGATATCATCCATAATCTGACAGAGCAGGGCGCTAAGGCAATCATCCTTGGTTGCACTGAGATTGGCTTGTTAGTGCAGCAGGAACATGTTGCGACGCCACTGTTTGATACAACGGCAATTCATGCTGCAGAGGTGGTTCGTTGGATGTTGGAGTCTAATTGATCGGCCTTTTCCTGCAGGGAAGCCGTTCGATCATAGCCGGTACTCTGGAGGGTTTAGTCAGTCTATCTCGCAAGAATATATGTGCATGAGCCAACCCTTTAACCGAACGGTGAGAGGGTGGGTTGATATAAATAATCCACTCAAAACCTGGCTCTTCAAACAGTTCGGGAAAGTGCTGGCGTAGCAGCTCCTTAGATTTGCTCCGCAGCACGTTATCATCCCACTCAGAATCCGTACTGAACATAAGCACCTGATAAACCCCTTCTTCCAGCCAATAGCCATAATTATTTTGAGTGAGTTCGTAACGATTGGGGCAACCATGCTCGATACAGAGCAGGACTTGGGCTTCTGTCATCCCAAAAATATTGCGTAAGACTGCAAATTCAGGGGGTAAACCTTGAGCCCTCAGCTTCTCTCGGTGATCCAAATAGGATTTGTGGGTTTCATCTGAGCGGGATGGCGGGAGTGGGCTCAAGGTCTCCAACTCCTGCCAGGATAAGGCATCAGCATAAGATTGGCTGAAGGCCGTCAGTAGGGGCGCAAGCAGGCAAAGCGCCCAGAGGTATTTTTTACTGAACATACTATTTTATTAGCCATACCACTTAGATTCGACAGTATGGCTTAAAAATTGGAGCTGTCTTCATCTGATGGAGATAATCATGGATTTACTGGCTTTTCTAACCCTGATTTGGATGCAGAGCTTGTACAGTCATAGGCGTTGGCCATCATAGTGACTGAGCCAACAAACTGAAAAGGCCGGTATAAATAGAGAGTATCAGCACCCAACGCTGCCGCTTTTATGCTCATCTGGTTGATGGTGCCCCAAATCATATCTTTGTCGCTGTGCAGAAAGTGATCATAAAAATGCCCTTCAGAACCAAAGACCGTACCTTTTAGCGTGCAGTGCTGAATTCGCTGGGTTTCATCCCAGATAACACTGATTTCTTTGGATTCTTCGGTGGGAAAGGTAATGCAGCCACTAAGGGCTGAAGCCAAAATGACAGGGATGAACGGCTTACAATTCATTAGGTTACATCAAAGAAAAAGAGTGGCGCGCAGTATATGAAAAAGCTCTGTTATAGAAATAAGTGCAAACCCTGCGCTAGTAGCGGAATAAAGAGAAATCTACTGGCTTTGACTATCCTGATTCAGCGGAGCTTAAAATTGAGACAATAATGATGGAAAGGACTTATAACTGCATGCAGTTTGGCGTGTGTGAAATATGCGGGCTGGCGCAGCTGCCTGATGAACTGTCATGCTTGATGATACCGCTGAACACAGCGAATACTCAGTATTTCACGCTGTTTTACTGTTCTCATAATCCACAGTGTCACCAGCAGGCTATGTGCCAACTGGCCAGTAAAGAGAAAGAGTTTCAATAGCATTTTGAAATCTTTCCAAACGTCATCTTTTGATAAAAGGATGAAGAGTAACTATATTGCTTACTCGGCTACACAGATAACCAATAAGAGAGCCTGTTATACCCGTCGCCTTTCAAGTTGCTACTTTGTTGGCTGCACTCGATTGCCGCCGCGTAGCAACATGAAATCCTTTGGGTATATTCCCAACCTGCGAATGGATTCCGGTCAGATATCCCGTCTGGCGTCGATAAGTGGTAATGGACCCACAGAGACATATACGATGAAAAAAGGATATTTACTCCCTATCCTGCTGACAGGCGTGATGACCGGTGCTTGTTCTCAGGAAAGTGCAGATAACCCAGAGATTGAGAGGCTCTCTTACTTCTCTAGCCAGCCTTCCTATCAGAAATACAGCGTTGAAGAGGTTCTTCGCCATTCTGAAGATGAAGAACTGGTGAAAATTTCCGGTGAAATCATCCAGCAAATCAAAGATCGCATTTACCTGTTTCGAGGTGAAACCGGTGATATCAAAATTGTGATTGAGGATGGTGTGATGCCTGAACAGGGTGTGATGCTGAAATCGCCAGTGCAAATACGTGGTGAAGTGGATAACCCGGTGGATAGAGCACCGCGGGTTGAGGTGGATGCTATTCAGTATGTGTTTTGAAGTTGAATGGTTTCCCATGAGTTGTTCATAGGAAACCATTTTGGTCGTGGCTTAGAATGTGTAAGTCATATTGACTGCGACATTACGACCGGGTTGGGCGTAGCGATCGAGGCCTGAATAATTGCTATCTCGCCCATCAACATCCATCAAATTCCAGTATTTTTTATCTGACAGATTGAACAAACCAGCACGTAGAATCAAATCTTCTGATGGCTTGTAATAGCTGGTTAAATCTACCATGCCGTATCCGGAGGGATTAAACTGCTCTTTACCATCAGGTGCGAAAGCACTCGGGGCAATATTGGTGACTTTTGAATCGCTCTTGCCTTTAACCAAAGTCCATATCAGTTCGCCACCCCAAGTGTCAGAGGCATCATCATAACCTAACCCAATTACTGCAGTTAGTGGCGCCACACTATTCAGATAATCTCCAGTGGTTTCATTTTTGCCTTCGGTCCAAGCAAGAGAACTCCGCAGGGTGGTGCCTTCGGGAGCATTAATGGCCTGATCCAGCCAAATCTCACTTTTTAATTCGATACCCTTAATAGTGGCTTCGCCGATGTTTAGTTTTTGAAAGACTTCGACAGCACCATCCATCCCCACTTGTTCTTGATCAATAAAGTTCTTGTACTTGGTGTAGAAACTGGTCAGTTCAAAACCGCCGATAGCATTTTCACCCCTCAAGCCAACCTCGTAAGAGTTACTTTCTTCAGGCTTTAAATTTGGGTTTGCCAAGAGTGCCTGTGAGGTGTTGCTGTATGTATAGTACATATCCAGGTAGCCCGGTGCTTTGAAGCCCTGACTAAATTGAGCAAATGCAGAAAGACCGTCTGTAAATTTGTAAACTGTTCCAAGCCGACCGGTAACCTTACTATCTGAGCTGTCATTGATTTGTTCAGATGGGTTGCTGGCTTTTGATTCAGGATTAAAATCAAACTCATCGTAACGGATGCCAGCAGTGATACTCAGTTGCTGATTGATTTGAACATCGTCTTGAACAAATAGGCCTAGCTTGGTTACTGTTGTTTCAGGGATGTAATCTTTAAGCGTTATCTTGTATGGTTGATTTGGTTTGAATTCGTATTCAACACTGTCATTGCTTACTTTAGTGTGGTTGTAATTAAAGCCATAAACTAGGCTGTGCTCTAGTCCACCAACTGATATTGCCTTATTCAACTGGGCACCAAGAAGTGCGCTTTGCTCTTCGTATGCGTAGTCCTTGATGCGAAACTTATCAGTCGAAGGCTGAAAGGTCTTCATCCGAGTTTTACTATTTTGGAGATCGACTTGCCAGTCAAGAGTATCAAAAGCGGTGAGACCTGCAGACCACTGATGATCGAAACCAACTCGGTAACGTGTGACCTTATCTTTACCGGTAGTATCATCACCAACAATACCCGCAGTCTTTAATTCGACGTCAGACTCGGACTCATAAAATTCACCGGTGAGACCAATACGGTTTGAATCATTGACTTGATACTGAGCTTTAGTGAGAAGGTTGTTTAGCCCAGTGTCAGAGGGATTTGCCTGACCACGTGCACTTCCAACAATATTGTCGCCACTATGGGTATCAGTTTCTTTAGAATCACGACGAGTATAAATAGTCATCGTTTCCAGATCCCCGGTACGATTGGCGATAGCAATCGTTTCAGTGAAGCCCTCGTTTACACTGGCATATCCTGCTTTTATAGACGCGGAGGTATCATCACCTTTGGCGTTTAATAAGTCCGCAGGATCTTTTGTTTGGAACGCAACCATCCCTCCAATAGCGTCACTACCATAAAGGCTGGAGGCGGGTCCTTTTACAATTTCAACGGCCTTCAGTGTTTCCACGTCAACAAAGTTTTGTTGGCTGCTCATAAATTCAGAGCCAGTGCCTACTGAAAATGCCTGTGCCTGATCAACGCCATCAACAGTAATTTTGACACGGTTGCCGGACATGCCACGAATCGTGAAGCCATCCTGACCACCTCGAAAACCTTCTCCAACCTGAACCCCCGGCTCATAACGAACAAGGTCCTTAATATTCTGAACCATCTCCTTTTCCATCTGCTCACTATCAATAACGGTTACCGTACCTGCTACATCTTTAAGCTGTTTTTCTGAGCGGGTTGCAGTCACAGTCACCTGATTCATCAGAGTTGGCTGATATTTTTTTGGAGAATCTTCTGCAGAGGTTTCCGCCAGAACGGCAGAGGTTTGAACAAGAGACACGGTGGCTGCCATCACAGCCAGCGCCAGAGAATTTTTTGAAAACTTCATTATTTCAAACTGTACCAGTGTAGGGCTTAGCAGCCACAAATGTTGCACTCTGACAGTCGACCATGACTGCCTACTTCTTGGCATCTCAAACTTACTAATAAGTAATGAGAATAATAATCAACACGATAATAGTTTTTTTATAAGGTAAATGTAAATCGTTATCATTTGAATATTGCGGCGGGATTGCACTTACATTCATAGGTCTTTGACGTAGATCAAGACTGGAAGCTCTTCTGGCAGGCGGTACGGAGTTTGAAAGGAAGTGAATTGTTACTTTTAGCATCCAGATGCGTAAGCAGGCGAGAATCATTCTTCGGATGAGTCCCACGGAGACCGAGGTTGTCGCAAAACTCCAAACATCTCGTTCCCATGCTCCGAGGTTGTCGCAAAACTCCAGAAACCTCGTTCCCACGCAGAGCATGGGAACCAGAACAAAAGCCTCCAACTCTGACTCCCATGCTTTTATGTCCTTTGGGTATTGCGTGGGAGCCGGCAATCCTGATGTTTGGGGTATGCATTCCCACGCTGGAGCATGGGAACGAGTTGATTGGAGTTTTTCGACAACCTCAGGCCGCGGGACTGAGATCAACAAGGTTATATTAGATTTAGAACGAATAGCGCAAGTTCATACGATAGCTACGACCAGCTTGGTGCAGTTGTTGCCAGGCAGCTCTATAGTATTTGTCTTCAGCGTTCTTTATAAGAAAGTCAGCCTTCAGGCCTTTTAAACTACCAGTGGACGGTTCATAAGTGGCGTAGAAGTCGACAAGATTATATCCGGGGTATTCAGTAACCGTTTCAGAAGGATCAACCCGGTTTTGGTCGTCAACATGGGTGTAGCGTGTGCCAAACTTTAAGTCGCCCTGGAACGCTAGGTAAGCAAGATCAGCAACGATTTTGTCAGCAGGAATGCTTCCTAAATCTTCGCCGGTGCTTTTATCTTTGCCACGGGTTTGACCATAGGATAGGCCTGCTTCAATATTCTGAATACGATACTGACCTGCAATTTCAAAACCCTTCAGCTCTGCATCGTCCACATTCTTCCAGCTGGTTTTGCTGTCAAACGCCATGCCAGGGCCAAATGGAAATTCAGGGTCATAAGTGTATTGGTTAATAAAATTATCTATGTCATTTTGAAAGACGCTGGCATTCACTCGAAGCTCGTCTTCTCCAAGGATATCTGCAAACTCCATTCGGGCAGATAATTCTTTGTTCTGTGCTGTTTCCGGTTTCAGGTCAGGGTTTGGCACAAATACGTTTTTAAACATGGGGCCCATGGAAAAGTGGGTGCCTGTAGAGAACATCTCTTCCATACCGGGGACTCGGAATGCTTCATTATAGCTTGCGGTTAGAGTTAACCAGTCGTTAGCTGACCAAATTAAACCAATCGATGGTGATAAGGCATGGTCGTCTTGTTTTTTGTCGGCAACATTAGATCCTGAGCGATTATCTTCTGCAGTGAAACTGTCGTATCTGAGCCCGGCTTGAAGTACCCACTCCTGTGTTAAATGGGCGCTTCCCTGGACAAATGAACCGAATGTAATGGATTTACCATCCAGTGACTCGGGGCGTGAGTTATCAGCAGCGCCAGAAGTGTCTCGTTTCGTGGTGATTTCATTCTGGTAAGCATCAATACCATAAGTGAGCTCAATGTCATTGACCACGGATAGATTGGTGAGTGCTAAACCATTGGTCTTATAACGAGTGTTATCTTTTTGTCCTTGGGAAACACGATCTTCTTCGAACTTGGTGTAGTTGTGGAAGAGTTGGAGTCTTGCGTCAATCAGTTCGCTTTCAGGGTTGAGTAACCAGGATGCAGAAAGATTGGTGCTTTCTGAATCTCTTTCAATAAGGGGGGAACTGGTGCCTGCATTTGTTGTTGGGTTGCTGGGAACAAATCCGTTGTAACTGCCATGCTGAGCTTTAAATTCGAATCGGTTATCACTATCAAGATCCCAGCCCAGTTTGGTCAAGCCTCCTTGTTCTCTTGAACCACTGTTTTCAAGGTCTTTTCCATTCCCGAGTTCGTAATTTTCTCCATCGTTGTAATAGCCGTTAACTAACCAGTCTACGTTATCCTGAACACCGAAGAATGAACCACTGGTAAGAGAGCGGCTATTATTTGTGTGATATCCCTGAGAAATATAGCCACCAAAGCTTTGTCCGTCTTCAAGGAGGTCTGAAGCGTCTTTAGTGTTTTGTAGAACAACACCGCCGATAGCGCCTGAACCCCAGAGGCTACTTGATGGCCCTTTGATAACCTCAATTGATTTAAGAAGTTCCGGGTCAGTAAAATAAGTGCCACGATGGCCATTTGAAAAGTTTTGACGTGCACCATCAACCACTTGCAATACCCGGATGCCTTCCAGTCCACGAATGTTCACGCTTTGGGCGCTTGCTCGCGGGCCACCGGATACAGTGACATTTGGAAGGAAATCGAGAAGTTCTGGAACGGAGGCTGCTTGCTGCTGCTCGATTTCTTCCTGAGCGATGACTTCAATTTTTTGCGACACTTCCGAGTAATCTTTTTCAAATCGTGTTGCAGTTACCGTAACCTGTTTCAGTAAGGCAGGCTCTTCTTTAATATTAGCTGCTACAGCACTTTGAGCTGAAGAGAATGAAAAAGTCGCGGCCATAACCGCAAGCGCCAGCTTGTTCTTCGAAAACGTCATTGTTGTCTGTACCGGTGTTGGTGTTGTTCTTGAGGGGGTTACGACCCTGTGACTCTATTTTTCTTGTGTTGCCTGATTGCGATATTGCACAGTCAGCATTGTTAGCGAACGCAATACTAATCAGTAATTATTCTTAATGCAAATCGTTATCATTTATATTTCTATCTAATGGATGGATAGAAATAACTAAGAGCTTCTTGCCGTTGGGCTTTAGAGTTATTGGAGTTAAGTCAAAGAAAAGTCGCTTACAGAAGTATCGGGAGGTTGTCGCGAAACCTTCGAAGCATGGGAGCTAGGTTTCTGGAGTTTTGCGACACCCTTATCGGGGAAGGGCGATTATTTATGGTTACATTCATTCTTGCCAAGCAGCGGTCCAAGCATTCGTGAGAGGCCATGACGGTTTCGAGCAAATGCCCGATACCCAAGGTCGGCTACACAGGCGACACCTGGCCAGCGTAAGGGCGCAATAAAAACACCCATCCCAACCGCTTCCCAGGCGGCAAGTGTCGCATCAATGCCTTTCACTACACGACCATCGGCAAGTTTTGCGTGAATAAAGCGATCCAGCTCTTCTGGATCAAACTCTGGATAATTTTCCTGAAAGCCTTCCCCCTTGATATCAACCAGCTTCAGCAGCTGCTTGCGGTTCATACCGGAAAGATGGTTGATCTCACGCATACAAATCGGACAGCTTCCGTCGTAAAACAGTGTCACGGGGAGTGTGATCTCGGCTCTTTTTAATGCCATTTCGCCCTCCATAAATTACGAATAAGCGCCTCTGCATGGTGATCAGTACGGCTCAAATAGTGCTTTAGATCAACTAATTATCGGATATTACTAATTTGCACAAATAATGCGAATTATTATCATTTAGGTTATTGAAGGTGGTCAGCACATAGAGTACTCTACGATGCTGAAAATTGAGTCATTTATAGACGATCCGGGTTATGCCTAAAAAACTCCTAGTTACATTGCTGGTTTCCATTGCTGCTCACGTAGCTGCGGTGATCGCTTTGGATAATGAGGCATCTGAACCCAGAATTATCCAAATGGGGTCTATTCAGGCGCCGGTCTCTCTGAGCTTTTCGACGGTTACTCAACCAAAGGTTGAGGAATCTGCTGTGAAAGACGAAGTGCAGCCTGAGCCAGAAATTGAGGTAGCACAAAAGCCTCAGCCTAAAGCCAAGCCACTCTTAAAAAAGAGAGTAAAGAAAAAAGAACCGCTAAAGAAAAAGCCAGAGCCAAAACCCGAAGTAGCTGAAAAACCAAAACCAGTAGAGAAAGAACAGAAACCCGTAGAGCCAGCCATGGAACGCACGGTCACCAAAGAAAGTATCGCTCCGGGGTTGAGCGATGAGCCGGTCATGGTAAGTGAACCTGCGATTCAAAACTGGGTGGAACCACGCTATCCGAAGTTGGCGCAACGCCGTAATCAGCAAGGCGTAGTGATGTTGGATGTTGTGGTTGATGAGCGCGGCGCGCCACTGACGATCGATATTTTAGAGTCATCGGGTTATCCGGTGCTCGATAAGGCGGCCATTGATGCGGTGAAACGGTGGTCGTTTAAGCCTGAACAGAGAAATAGCCAGTTTGTTAAGTCGCGGGTTCATATTCCCGTTGCTTTCGAAATTAGTTGATTGGTTTTTACAGATTTTATAGAAGATTAAGCGAGTAACGCCATGTTGACAGAAAATTTTACCTCTCTGGGAGTGATGGCCTGGCCATTGTTGATCACCTCCTGTCTTGGGCTGGCGATGATTCTTGAACGTCTGGTGACGTACGCTATGTTGCCCTCTTTGAATCGAAAAGGACTGACGGAGATCTTTAACGATGTTCGTCAATGCTGTGGTTGTGGCAAAAACGACAGTAAAAGTGCGCTTTGTCAGAGTATGTGCAAAGGCAAAGGTATCCGTCAGGGCATTGCGGTTTTGCTCAGCCACAGTGGCGGTAATAAAGCGATGCGTGAAGAAGTCGCCGGCCTCTGGCTCTTGAAACAAAAACGCAGTTTGAATGCCTGGCTGAAGCCTCTGATGCTGATCGGAACTCTTGCGCCGATGCTTGGGCTGTTGGGTACTGTTTTAGGCATGATTGATATGTTTCAGGATATCGCTGCCATTGCCGGGCCAGTAACACCGGATGTGCTCGCTGCTGGCTTGTGGCAGGCAATGTTTACTACTGCGTATGGTTTGATCATTGCGATACCCGCTCTGGCTGCTGCCCACGGATTTGGAGTTTGGGCGAACCATTACCTTGCCAAGCTGGAGTTTGCGCTGAACCATATCAATCTTCTGTTGGAAGGCGTGACCATGAACGACGATGGTATGGCAACAACCAGCGCAACAGAATCATCGGCAGTCAACAGCGTAAAAAAGCATTCAGTGAATAACGGATGTTCCTCAACACCAGATACAAACATGATGGATGCTGGGGCAGTAGCGGCATGATTCAGATCAGCGACATTGATGAAACCAGCGCTTCGCTGTCTATGGCGGATCTGACGCCATTGCTGGATGTGGTTTTTATCGTCATGGTGTTTTTGCTGTTCACTGCCAATGTGCAGACGCTCAGCCTGCCGGTGGATTTGCCTCAGGCCACTCAGCAGGAAGCCTCGGTGACCAGTGTGCCGAAGACGGTAACCGTAAGTATTCTGGCTGAAGGTGAGCCTTGGGCACTGGAAGATCAGAAGTTCAGTGATTGGGAAGTGTTTGCCACTGCCTTGTTAACAAAGGTTCAGCAAGAGCCTGACACAACGGTGTTGATTGCGGGGGATAAAGACGCCCCGCTGGGCAATCTGGTGGAGCTCATGATGTTTTTGAGCCAGCACAAAATTGAAGCTGCGCAAGTACTGATGGAACAGGAAACCAAAAAGGGTAACTGATGAAAACAACGATGAAACCGCTGATTCTGTCTACTTTGATTGGGCTATCTGCAAGTGCTGCCGTTGCGGCAGAAACACACGACACACAGCGCATTATTTCTGCCGGCAACGGTGTGACAGAGATTATCTATGCACTGGGTGCCGGTGATCAGGTGGTTGCCGTTGATCAAACCAGTACCTGGCCTGCTGAGGTCAATAAACTACCAAGGCTGGGTTATCACAAACAGTTGTCTGCTGAGGGTATTCTGGCGCTTGAACCCAGTATGTTGATTGGTACCAGTGATATGGGACCACCTTCAACGCTGTCTCAGTTGAAGAGTGCGGGTGTTGATGTGGAAGCGATTCCTCTTGAACACAGTGCTGAAAGCATTGAACAACAGATTACGACGCTGGCAGAAATCCTTGGCAAAGAAGAACAGGGTGAAAAACTCTGGGATGAGATCGATGCATCTTTAGGAGAAGCTCAGGCACTTGCCGCTAATTACGAAGCAGAGCATGGTGAAAAAGTACCTGTGCTGTTTGTTCTGGCTATGGGCGGTCGAGCGCCGACCGTTGCAGGCAGTGGCTCTGCAGCCAATGCGTTGATCGATCTGTCCGGTGGTTATAATCCGGCGGCGGAACAGTTCAAAGGTTACAAAGGCCTTTCCAACGAAGCCTTGCTGTTATTGGCTCCGGAAGTGATTGTCTTTCCCGGCTCCAGAAGTAACCCGAATATGACGCCAGAAAAACTGATGGAGCAGATGCCCATTCTCAAGCAAACACCGGCAGGCAAGAATGGACGTGTAGTGGCGATTGATGGCAACCTGCTTCTGGGTGGTCTTGGGCCAAGAACCGGTGACGTTGCTTTGTCACTGGCGAAAACTTTTTATGCTCCAGAAGACGACAATAATCTTCAAATTAACTGAAAAGGATAAGACATCCTCTAATGCGCCGTAGTCATCAAGGGGCACTGCTGTTAACCGGGCTGGCAATCCTGCTGCCAGTCATGGTGATTGTGTCTATTGGAGTGGGAGCTGTTCCCATTCCGGCAGGAGATATTCTGACCATTCTTTTTGATCGTTTGGGCTTGATTCACAGTGATGTCAGCAATCAGTCTGCATTGATTGTGGAGTCTATTCGTCTACCACGAACATTACTTGGCGTTATCGTCGGTGGTGCGCTTGCTGTTGCTGGTGCCTCCATGCAGGGCTTGTTTCGTAACCCACTTGCTGACCCAAGTATTATCGGTGTTTCCAGTGGTGCTGCTTTGGGTGCTGGTGTTGCCATTGTTTTGGGCGGCATGTTGTTTGCCGATGCACCGTCGTTAATTCAGAGTTACAGTATTTCTGTGTTGGCTTTTGGTGGCGGTGTTCTGACGACATGGCTCGTTTATAAAATGGGCTCAGGCAGTAATGGCACTTCTGTCGCGACGATGTTATTGGCTGGTGTTGCCATCAATGCGTTGGCGGGTGCCGGCATGGGTATGCTGAATTACATTGCCGACGACACCATGCTGCGTAATCTGACCTTCTGGCAAATGGGTAGCCTCGGTGGAGCGACCTGGGAGCTGGTGATGATCTGTGCCACGTTCCTGATTCCTGTCATGCTGATTTTGATTCGTTACGGTCAGGTTCTGAATGCTTTATTGCTTGGTGAGTCGGAAGCCCGGCATCTGGGTATTAATGTTCAGAAGATTAAGCTCACACTGATTTTCCTGACCGCATTGGCGGTGGGTGTATCGGTGTCTGTCAGCGGTATTATTGGCTTTGTTGGTCTCGTTGTTCCTCATTTGATACGTCTTGCGGTAGGGCCGGATCACCGAATTTTATTACCTGCTTCTGCCATGTTAGGCGGAATACTACTACTAGGCGCAGATATGGTGGCCAGAACCGTTGTTGCGCCTGCCGAATTACCAATTGGTATTGTGACGGCACTGATGGGTGCACCATTCTTCCTGTCCCTGTTGTGGCAGCAGCGTAAGAGGATTGCCTGAGATGGATAGAGTAGAAGACAGTAGCACTCTTGAAGTCAGACATGTTTCTGTTCAGATAGACAATCGCAAACTGCTTGATGATATTAACCTGGTCATTAAGCCTGGTGAGGTTGTTTCAATTCTCGGGCCAAATGGTGCTGGTAAAAGTACGTTGATGAAGGTGATCAGCGGCGAGCGAGAGCCTACAACCGGTGACGTACTGTTGAATGGTCGTGGTGATTGGCCTTTAGAGCAACAAGCTCTGATGCTGGGTGTTCTTCCTCAGTCGTCTTCGTTGTCGTTTCCATTTACGGTGGAAGAAGTCGTGCTACTTGGTCGTATACCCTGTTCCAGCCATCGAGAAGAGAATCTGATGATTGCCCGTCAGGCCCTGGAAAAGGTGGATGCGTTCTATCTTAAAGATCGCAGTTACACAACGCTGTCTGGTGGTGAACGTCAGCGGGTGCATATGGCTCGCGTGCTTGCTCAAATATGGGATGAGTCACCTCAGGGTAAGCGGTATCTGCTCCTTGATGAACCGACTTCTGCTTTGGATCCGGCGCATCAGCAATTAACACTGAAGATGGCACGGCAGGAAGCAGATCAAGGCATTGGTGTGATGGTGATTATGCACGACCTTAATCTGGCTGCTCGTTATTCAGATCGTATTGTTATTCTGAAAAACGGCAAACTGGCTGCGGAAGGCACACCTCATCAGGTGTTAACGCCAGAGACTATTGGTCAGGTGTTTGAGATCGAAGTCAGTGTGTCTGATCACCCTGCTTATCACTGCCCATTGGTGGTGAACCATTAAGTGATAGAAAAGCGAACGATCAGAATTATTTCAGATCGTTCGCTTTAATGCTGCACGTTAAATACCGACACCATTAGCAAAATACTCAAACACTTCTGAAACACGTTTCTCTAAAGATCGAAGGCCGACATCCTGATCGGTTTCAATAAAACTGTCGATCATTTCATACCCCTGACTTGGGAGTGTGAAGTTTTCAAAAAGCTTTCCTGCCGACTGATACCGCTTTTCTTTATTGGGAATCAGCGTTTCCTGCGCAATGGCTCTTTTGGCAGCTGGGCTGAAACCCGCAAACTCAATCATATCCAGTCTCGACACGATAGCCTCCAGAACAAGCTTGTCTTGGCTCAGCGCGTGGATATCATGATTGCCGGCAAGAATAATGGTGTCTGGCAGTTTTATTCTGGTCTTCAAGTATGGGCTATAAAAAGAGCGATCAGCTGGATCCAGCAATTTTTGAAAAAATGGCAAAATTTCTTTTGCTTTTGGGTTGTCAGAGAGGAACAAACGGTCAAACTCATCGATCAGTAAAATTTGATTATCATGATTAATATCCTGACTGGAGTCTGTTCTGGAAATCAGTGCATCCACAATACGCCCGGCTTTGGCGTCAGCATTCTCAAACGAGGTGCCGGTGATATCATCAATAGTGGCACCATCAAGGGAGACAATAGCCAGGTTGGTTCCCATGGCCTCTGCCAGCTTTTTAGCTGCATGGGTTTTACCTGTACCAGGAACACCCTGAAAATAAACAGGGTAATGACTGTCGTTTATAGAGGAATCTGTTTGTTGATAAATCAACTCAGAACGTGCAAACCGTTTTAAACGCTTTCTCAAGTGCTCCGGGTAATTTTGTAATTCGGAGTCGATTGCTTGCTCATCGTAAACCAATTCTTTGGAATAGAACGGAAGCCTTAATGCTTTATCAAGAATTTTTTGTAAACGCGCTAGAGCGTCACTGCTCGGACTTCTCCAGAAACTATAAAACAGCTCATCCTCAATGTAGTGCTGAGTGCTTTTATTCAGTAGATTTTTCTTCGAGCCATAAGTGAGAATCAGGTTTTCTTCCGCCAAATCCGGAGCAAAAGCAGCGTAGTAGATGAGCTGGCCTAGTGGGATAGCCGGTAGAATGTAAAACCATGCCGAAATATAAATACCCGAACCAAATGCTATTGTCGCGAGCTCTGAGGAGGCAGCCAAATATTTATAGATTGCCTCTCTATAGCTATAGACAGCCCCGCCTATCGTGAAAGCGCCCGCATAGTACGCAGCGTACGGCAATGTAGCGTATAGAGGATACTCTCTAATAACCCATGAAAATTGTTGTTTTGCTACTTTTCTTTCCGCTTTGATCTGTTCCTCAATAGGCCTTTGTGAGTCAGATGCATTTCGTGTCAGACGATCAAAGAAACGGTTGGTAGCCATGTATTGCCGGAGATAACTGATGTGGTTTTTATCTGGCGTTATGGCGCCCTCGTCAGCATTGATTGCCTGAGTTGAGAGCAATATAAGCCAGACACTGAGTGCTATAGCATAGCGATTCTTCACTTAACAATACCTCCTGGGCAGTTTACTTGTTCCGGTAGACAGCGCTCGTGAGGAAAAATTCATTTTTATTGAAATAGGTAAACCAAAACTCATTTGAAACATACGGTTCTAAATGAGCAGATAAATTGATCCAAAGCATGAAACGAAAAACGATTCAAGACGTATAATTACAGATCATTTTTTGCCATAACTATTCGATTCATGCTTAAAGTCCTACACGATAAATGGAATCAATCCCCAGAATGCCTCTATCAATCTGGATTATCAGAACCTCACCATAGGACGCGCGAACGCTTTATGGCCCTTTATCAAGTCTGTTGTGAGCAATCCGCTTCACAGGTGGCCTTCAGCACCAAACGCGCAACACACACCTTGTGGAAATGGATCAAAGCTTATAATGAATTCGGCCCAAAAGCTCTCCAGTATAAGCGTACAGGCGGGCACCCCCCTTTTGTCTAACCGTTACCTCAATCATCACTCAAGCCATCCACCGTTCGGCTGAAGCCGCTGCAAATGCTGAAAAGTCGTCACTCCCTCGCTGGACTCTTAAAAGGTTAGTAAACTGGTGCAAGGTGAAATGGAACTTTACTTGCTCCCGGGAAACTATTCGCCGTGTTTTGAAAAGGAATAATATCTCCTGGAAAAAGGCGAAGAAGCTCCTGAATCGTGCCGATCCTGAAAAAAGAGCAGACTATCTGAAGCAGCTTGAGCCGTTACTTCAGCAGGCAACCAGGCAAGAAAAACTGATCGTTTATATTGACGAAGCGCACATTCATCAGGATACGGATATCGGTAGTGGGTGGTCAGCTAAAGGCGGTAGACTCTTTGTGTCTTCTTGCTCTCCAGGGCTATCCAAAGTCACGTTTTACGGGATTTATTACTACAACGAGGGCCAGGTTAGGATTTGGCCATACCCCAAAGGCAATTCACAACATACTGTGAATGTTCTGGAGCGTATTCGACAGGAGAATCTTGAACGACAAATTACTGTTATTTGGGATGGTGCGTCCTATCATCGGTCATTTGACGTCTGCAAGGCTGCAAAAAATCTAAAAATAGAGCTAGTCTGGCTACCTCCGTACAGTCCTGATTTTATGCCAGTTGAGGCTCTTTGGCGTTGGTTGAGAGAGGAGGTAACTTATCATTATTGTCATAGCACCCAAGATGAACTGGTGAAGAATGTCAAAGCCTTCTGCGTGCAGATTAACCAAAAACCAGTCGAGTTAGCCGACAGACTCCATACCAAGACGTCTCTTGACGAGGAGGAAGAGGTGCTCAGAAAACCGGTTAAGCCAAAACCAAAATAAAACCGATGGTTTCAAGTGAGTTTTGGTTTATTATTGGTATTTTGTTTCAGGTTGTGCTGTAGGCAAAAGCGAATAGCGAATAGCGGTAGTGATAAACCGAATTTCCGAGGCCGAAATTTGTTGATCTGTATCAATTGTAGAGCGCTTCTGAAGTGAGAATAATAGAGATTCTCATTTTCAGGTTTAAATATTCACATTATGTCTGCCATACACTCTCTGAGTCCCGAGCTGACCGGGATCTCGTCGCCTGATCCTCTGAAGTTTGCCTTTGCGGGTAAGAAGTCTGCTCATACCAGCAGTGGCTCGATTCCAGTGCCTGCTGATCAGACTCAGGCGGTTTATCGCAAACTGATGGATACACCTGCGCTTCCTGAGACACTTTCTCCAGGAAAAAGGCTGGCTTATATCCACATTCCATTTTGTCGGACTCACTGCTCCTATTGCGGTTTTTTTCAGAACACGACCAAGAAAGATGAAGTGAACCGTTATGTGGATTATCTGGAAAAAGAAATCCGGATGTCTGCCCATGATGCCTGGACTCAGAGTGGCCTGTTCCACGGTGTCTATTTTGGCGGCGGTACACCAACAGATCTGCAGCCAGAGCATATCGTGCGACTGGGTAATGCAATCCGTGAATCCCTGCCTTTGGCCAATGATGTTGAGATGACCTTTGAAGGCCGCTTCCATGGCTTTGATAATGACAAAGTACAGGCTTGTCTTGAGGCTGGCTTTAATCGTTTTTCTTTAGGCGCCCAAAGTTTTAATACGACATTACGTCGTCGTATGAGCCGCATTGATTCCGGTGAATTTCTGCTGGAAAGGCTGGATTATTTTAACAGCCTGAACAATGCGGCAGTGGTTATTGATTTGATGTTTGGCCTGCCGGGCCAGACTTTGGGTGACTGGGAAAAAGATCTGCACACCTTTTTGCAGTCCAAAGCGCATGGTGTGGATTTGTACCAGCTTATTTTGTTGGGCTCTAGTCGTATGAAGCAGTCCATTGAAAATGGTTCGATGCCGGAGCCTGCCACATCACCAGAAAGAGCGGAGATGTTCCGACTGGGTGTTGCGACCTTGAGTGATCATAAAGTGGGTCGATTGAGTGTCAGCCATTGGGGCAGAGATCTTCGTGAACGCAATATCTACAACCATGGCGTTAAATCCGGCGCTGAGATTATGCCTTTCGGTTCTGGCGCTGGTGGAAATTTTGCCGGCCATAACGCCATGAGCCTGCGCACTTTGCCAGCGTATTACGAAGCCATCGATGCGGGTCACAAGCCCATCATGATGATGAGTAAGGCTACCGGCAACAAAGCACTGTTCAGTGTTATGGGGTCTGGTTTTGATCGCGGCTGGTTGGAGATTGCCAAACTGGATCAGACCGGTGGTGCCGGCATGAGCGAGCACTGTATGCCATTGTTTGAAGCCTGGCAGGAAAATGGTCTGACCACGATTCATGACGGTATTCTCGATCTGACGCTTCCGGGTCAGTTCTGGAACGTGACCATGCATCAGGCACTGATCGATTTTCTGAAACAATACCCATTAGATGGACAAACTACGGAGAGAGCTGCATGACTCTGGTGAAACAAGTTCAGGATATTTTGTCCGAAAACCCAGCCATTCTGCCAGCGGAAATGGCGAGGCAGTTAAACGTCGGTGAGCTGGCAGTGATTCAGGCAATGCCGGCCGACCTGGTGACATTGATTGATGCCAGGCATTATCTGGATGTACTGCGAGATATCAAAACCTGGGGTGAACTGACGCTGGTTATTGATGTGGATGGTTCTATTTTTGAAATGGTGGGGCACTTCCCGAAAGGCGGTGAGAAGTTTGGGTATTACAACTTAAGCGACAAGCGTTCACCACTGAAAGGCCATTTAAAAGTGGATAATGTAGAAACCATCGCTTTGGTCAGTAAGCCATTCCATGGTGTGGATACTCGTTCTGTTCAGTTCCTGAGTAAAACTGGACGCATGTTGTTTAAAGTTTACCTGCGTAGAGATAAAGAAAAGAACTTCTTCCCAGAGCAGCTGGAGAAGTTTGAAGCCCTGAAGCAGCTTGCTGTTGCCTGAAAAAATAAAGTAACAAGGCATACAACATATGCCTTGTTTACATAGCGGCGATCAGTGCATCAGCGACTTGTTTTACCTGCTCTTCGGTCATGCCGGGAAAGATCGGTAGAGAAAGACAGTGTTCGGACAGTTGTTCGCAGACTGGCAGTTCATAGTCTTCTTCGGTGGAACTTAAAGCTTTCTGTTTATTCAATGGCATTGGATAGTAGATGGCACTGGCAATGCCTTTATTGGCGAGTTTCTTTTTAATGGTATCCCTGCGCGCTGGCAATACGACGGTATATTGGTGGTAGACATGCTCCGGCGTATCGATAGGGCAAATCACTTCACTCTTCTGTAAATATTCCCCGTACCATTGGGCAACCTGTCTGCGTTGATTATTAAACTGATCAATGTATTTGAGCTTCACCCTCAGCATGGCAGCCTGAATGGCATCTAAACGACTATTGTAACCTGTGCATTCGTGGTGATACTGATAATTGCTGCCGTGGTTTCTAAGCATCTGGATCGTTTCAGCTGTTTGATGGTCCTGAGTTATTACCAGCCCTCCATCACCAAAGCCTCCCAGATTTTTGCTGGGGAAAAAGCTGAAAGCACCCAGTAGGCCATGACATCCGGTTTTCCTGGATCCGTAAGCCGCGCCAAAGGATTGTGCGCAGTCTTCCAGTATTAACAAGGCATGACGATCACAGACGGCCCTAATTGCGTCCATGGGTGCTGGCAGGCCGAATAGATGAACGACAATGACTGCTTTACAGTGGGAGGTGATGCTTCTTTCAAGCTCAACAGGATCAATATTGAAGGTTTGGGAGTCAATATCTACCAGAACCGGCTTTGCTCCAACACGGAGAATGGCTTCCGCCGTGGCAAAAAAAGTGAATCCGGTGGTGAGTACTTCATCGCCAGGGCCAATGCCTGCTGCATGAAGTGCAAGAATCAAGGCATCGGTACCGTTGGCGCAACTGATTGCGTGCCGGGCTCCAAGGTAGTTGGCCGCTTCTTTTTCAAACGCTTCAACTTCTTCTCCCATGATGAAACGTCCGCTGCGCAAAACGCTGATGGCTTTCTCCTCCAGCTCTGACTGCAGGGTTTTGTGCCATAACTGAATATCCACCATGGGGATGTTGTTCATAGTTTACCTGGCAATGATGTTGGAAATCCGATGAGCAGCCTGCAAAGCATCCCGGCCATCCTCACCACTGACTTTTGGTGAGCTGGACTCTAGAATGCAATCGAGAAAATCTTCAATTTCTGACTGAAGTGAGTCATGCCCTTGATAGCATTGTTCAGAGCATTGAATCTCTGGAATGCCTGAATGGTATTTTTGTGACTCTTTAGAGAAATGACTGACCTTCAATGCTTGAAAATCCACACAAATGCAGGAATTCTCCTGAAATATTTGCATCTTACGTTTGCTTTTCTGACTTATACGACTGGCGGTCACGTTTGCCACACAACCACTGTCAAAGGTCAGGCGTGCTTGAGCAATGTCCACCGAGTTGGAAAGGACAGAGCTGCCGTTAGCTGCAATATCCGACAGAGGTGAGTTAACAAGGTTAAGAATGATGTCGAGATCATGAATCATCAAATCCATAATCACATCAATGTCCATGGATCTTGGTTTGAATGGCGATAGGCGATGGGACTCAATGAACAGTGGTGACGACACTTTACTGGTTACACTGTTCAATGCGGCGTTATAGCGCTCCAGAAAACCGACCTGCAAAATAACCTGGTTTTTTTTCGCCAGGGCGATCATCTCTTCCGCCTGAGAAACGCTGTTGGCGATGGGTTTCTCCACTAAGACATGAATGCCTGCATTAAGAAAGTCTCGCGTAACCGCGTGGTGGTGGGAGGTGGGAACAACAATGCTAACGGCATCCACCTGCCCAATGAGGCTCTGGTGATTTTTGAAATAACGAGTGTTGCATTGGCTAGCGACTTTTTGTCCGCAGTCTTCATTAATATCAGCAACCCCAATCAATTGACTGGAAGGTAAGTGGGCGTATTTTTCTGCGTGGAATTTTCCAAGGTAGCCAGTACCCACGACGGCCGTTCGTAGCATTGATTTCTATTACCTGTCACCGAACCGAGAGTTGTAAAGATAGACAGAAATGAAAAATTTGCTGCGTTTATGCGCTTAAAGGCTGGAAAGGGAATAAATCAGGTTGAAAACGGTCAGAATGAAAACGGTAAGTAGGTGTGAATCGGCAACAAAAAAGGCGCACCAGGCGCCTTTTGAGAAGTCACGACATTAATCGCGTCTACCGAAGATATTCATTTCAGCGTACTTGTGGCCGCCGATAGCTGTGCGGTAGTTCATTTCAACTTTGTTGATAACGCGATCACCACCCAGCAGACGATATGGAACGGAGCGCTTGCCCTTTTCCAGGCGCTTGTTGATGTGCAGGCTCTGGGTTTGACCGTTACCGAAATAGATTTTGATCTTGCTCAGATAAATAGGTGCTTTACCAACGGAGAATGCGATAGCGTCGAATTTGCCTCTCAGAGCACTGACGTGGATGACATCCCGGTCACTGCTGAAAGATACACGACGCTCGCCGAGTTTTTTCCAGTCGCCAGCCATGACGTTGAAGCTCATCAGGCTCAACAGAACCAATGCGATGAATTTGTTCATAGATTCAATCCATTTATACGATCAAAGATGGGGCGGATATTAAGGAAAGTTTTTGCTTAACCCTATTCGGTTGATATCTCAAAAACGAGCGGCTTGTCCTTATCGAGAGCGGTTTAATCTGGATAAAACCGAATCTGCGTGACAGAAAGTGCAGGTGCTCTGATGTTCTAATGCTCAAGAACAGTCAATTTAGTTTTCTGCGGAGTGGTTACCTTCTGGCGTCGCTTCATTGCCCTCTGAGTCTTCTGACGGTTCATCTTCCGCAAATGAGTTGAAATGCTCTTTAGTTTTATCGATCAGATGATGAATGTGCGGCACCGTTATGCTGATTGCTTTTTGTATATGAATATCAATTTTATGAACATGGAGTTGGTATTGCAGAGTCCGCAATTCATCTAACCGATAGTAGTTATGTGGAAGGGGTTCGCTATTATTCAGCCATGGAAGTTTACTGTGTGCATTTAGACTTTCATCATAAGAAAGGTAGCCTGATTTATGGGGCGGCAGCTCGCGGTTCAGGTATTTGGCGATCGGGTCAATCACAGGGCTTAGAGTCTGTATGATTTGATCGCTAATTTCCTGCACTTGCCACATAAAAGAGCCAACTTCGTATAGTGGCTCGTTTTTGATCGTGCTGTTAGGCTCAATGGCCATGTCGGTTATTACGTCATTATCAGGGGGGGTGGAGCCTGGCTCTGGGGGGAGGCCGATCTCATCGAGCAGGAATTCGATCTCTGTGTCTAAAGTCTGTTCTGTTGTCTTTTGCTGCACTGAAGGCACTGATGAAGATTTGATTGGTTTTTTGTTATCAGAGGTCGACGTTACGGGCAGCTGAAGCGTTTTCTTATATTGTGATGATATTTTGGGTTTTGAACTTAAAGGTGGCTCAATGTCATTTACTATGCGCACCGGTTCTTTCGCATAACGCATGAATGGCAGTACATGGCCGAGTTTCTTTCGTAACCGGTTTGCCCCTTCCAGTGTTAAGTCAGGCCCTATGAGAACTCTGTAGAAGTGAGTGCCTCGCACAAGGGCCCCCTGTATATATGCATTGAACCCTTCTGCCTTGACCATTGCCAGCGCCCTGTCAGCATTGGACTGTATTTTGAAGCTGCCAGCTTGCAGGTAAAATCCCGTGGGTAGAGGGCGAGGGATAAATGATGACTTCGTATCTACCGTTATTTCCGTTTCGATTTCCTGATCTTTGGCATAGACCCCTTCTAATAATCTTGCGGCTTTTTCCTGGTTTTCTGTTCTTTGAGGAGTTGGCTCTGGTTTCTTAATTGATGTCTGCTCATCGGTTGGTGGTAACGTGTTTTTATGGTCACTAAACAGAGGCGGTTGTAGGTTGGAGAGTTGGCTGACGGTTGATAGGGCAAATCGAGTAATGTCTTCTCTCAGCTCAAGAATTTCATCAGATGATAATGTGTCGTGAGCCTGTTGCCAGTCACCCGGAACTCGTTTTTGCAAACTTCTGACCAGATCAACAGCTTGTTGATTACTTGCCATGTCGTTCTGCAACCATTGTAACCAGCGTAAGTCCAGAGTGGCTTCATGGAGGTCGAGAAAACGTCGGTGAATATCAGGGGTCGCCCGACAATCGTCAGCATCGGGATAGAGGTAGATAGTATCACCCGCTTCACCATCCGTCGGATCAAAAGGGTCTGCCTCCGGCATACGACCATGCCATTGCAGGTAACCGTCGGCACCAACCCGCCATTGGTAGAAGCCAGCAGCTAACCTTGGATCTGGGAAGTTGTATAACCAGACCATGCTGTTCTGCCTCAGTACCTGAATCCGGATGGTTGATGTATTCATACCATGGCTCATGAGAATCAGGTCGGTTTTTTTTGCCAGTTCACTTTGATGTTCGCTGTTCATGTGCCCGGCTGTTTTAAACCCAAGGGAAGAGTGTTTCAACAGTGCTGTTTTGCTTCGAGCCTGATCCATTTGTTCGAGATTAGGTTCTTCGAAAGTTGACCAGTATATTTCGGGCAAATCCATGGACGCCATTGCCCGTTTCAAATTGAGTAGATCGACACCAGCCTTGCTTTCACCTTTCTGGTTTACCAGTTGTTTCAGAGGAGAATAGGCCAGAGTGGTGCCAGTAAACCCTGATTTTTTAATCATATTGAGTTGTTTGATAAATCGCTGACGCCCAGCATCGGTGGATGGAATAGCGAAGCTGGGGGCGACGGTGCTGAACCCATGGTTGGCCATTAAAGATAAATCGCAGGTAACGGCTCTGAGCTGACGGTTCTCCATACCGCTGAACCATTGATAAAACGGTGCTGATTCAATATACAGCCCGATCGGATGTTCAAGTTTAGGTAACAGAATAGGCATTACCCTTACGGTGTACTTTTTCAGATGCAGGATGCCATGGCTTAACACTTGCACTTCACCGTGATACACACCGGGTTTTACACTATCTGGGATATGCACCTGAATATGGAGTCTCCGTGGGCGATCTTTAAAGAAACGGATGTTTTCCATATCCGATCGCAAATAACTATCATCCACGATCAACGATTTTGCATCGGGGGTTGGTCTTTCGTATCGCCAGTGTCCATAGCGACGGGATACGTTCAGCGGTGTTTTATCAGGGGCTCGTGGTGGGGGAATAACGACCATAGGTGCTCTGTCATCAAGCGTACTGTGTACTTCAAAAGCCAGATTCAAGATCATGTTCTGAGCGGCAAGGTACTCACCCTGATTATTTTTTATCTGTTGGCTAATATCCTGTAGTGCGATGATATTGCCGCTACTAACAGGTTTTGACTCAGAACGGTCATCCACGATAGGCCACTGAAGCAGGTAGCGGTGGCGGCGATTTTCCTGAACTCCCTCGGCAAATCGACCTTCAGGAGGCTCCAGAACAAGGCCTGCCAGATATCGGCTGGCCGAATCACCGTAGAGTCGAATGTTGAGAAGCCCGTCTTTCACCTTCACCAGCTTTGAGATGAATCCATCCCGGCGGCGACCAATCAGTGACCAGAGGTTACCATCAACCACTGCTTCCTGCTTTTTTCCTGCCAGATAGTTGTTTTTTATCCACTGATCCTGAGTCAGGCTGTGCTGGTGTATTATTGTGTCGTTGGCGGTAATCGTTCGTTGGAGAAAATGGGGGATATACTGCCTCCTCCCTTGGTCCTGCACCCACAGGCTCAGTCGCCACAGGCCGTCTGGCCAGGGTATCTGAACCAGATCGATGCCTGAAATTCCGTCTTGAATCAAAGGGTCACCCGAACGGCTACGAAGCATTTTCATAGTGCCTTCAAGGTAGTAATGCTTTTTTTCAATGAGGGTGAATTTCGGGAAAATTTGCCCCCCTGAATGACCGAAATCCAATGCCAGTGTTTGCTCAGGAAGTGCTTTGTCAGTGTTGATGACTATGCGATCAAGCGTGATGTCGTTTTGATTATCCGGTGACTCTATTCGAATCTCTGCATAGGGCTGGAGAAGAGGTTCGTTTCCTTTAGAGGTACGTAGGCCTGTAAAGGGTACTACCAGCTGGAACTCTCCTGCGGGAAGGGAAAAGTGCTGGACATTGGAAGACGGTTCTTTGTTTTCCTTGCTCTCGATACGTATAAGCAGGGAGGCCAACTGAATAGAGGTGTTTTGACCACGGATAATCAGTTCGCTGCCAGATCGATACCATTCAGGGCCAAAGGTGTAGGAAACGGGGAGTTGCTGATTTTGATTGAGTAATACCTGCGCACTATGAACAGGCGAAACGATCATAAAGAGAAGAAATAAAGCAGGCTTGTTAAAAAGGCGTCTCAATAATAAACCGCCGAGGCTGATGATCTCTCTAATCTCTGGAAAATAAGCATCCTGTGGCATGTGATGAGCTGCTTGTAGAAGAAAGCGGTTTTGAACCTTTTATATCGCCATCTGCCAAAAATGCTTGAAATTTGATAGTTGTTTGAAATTTGATGGTAGAAGGCAGCCCGCTGTGTCAGGATAGCGGCACCTTGTTGCAACACGATTACCCAATAATAACTAAGACTTTGTGTGCCCATATGTTGTCATTTCTTCCTGCCTTTTTAAGGGGCGTTATTTCGACCCTGATTCTAGTGATTAACACCCTATTTTTTTCAGTGCCTTTGCTGTTATTTAGCGTCAGTCGTTTTCTGGTGCCTATCAAAGCCTGGCATAAACTGTGTACTCGAATATGTATTGCCCTGGCCGAAAGCTGGATCAGCGTAAACAGTGGTTGGATGCGACTGACGAGACCATTGAAGTGGCAGATAGAAGGGCTTGAGTCATTGGAGAAAAATGACTGGTATCTGGTGACCTGTAATCATCAATCCTGGGCGGATATATTTATTGTTCAACATTTGATGAATCGCAGAATACCCATGTTGAAATTCTTTCTGAAGAAAGAACTGATCTGGGTACCAGTGATCGGGCTTAGCTGGTGGGCTCTCGACTTTCCGTTCATGAAACGGTACTCCAAAGCATATCTGGAGAAGCATCCTGAAAAGCGTGGGGAAGACCTGAAAGCGACCCGGAAGGCCTGTGAGAAATTCCGGGATGTGCCCGTCTCTGTGTTTAACTTTATGGAAGGCACACGGTTCACTGAAACCAAACATAAGCAACAGCAGTCATCATTCCGTTATCTTCTCAAACCACGGGCCGGTGGTGTTGGCTTTGTGTTGGGAGCTATGGGAAATCAGCTGAAAACGCTTATTAATATCACCATCGTGTATCAAGATGCCGTTCCGGGGTTTTGGGATTTTCTGTGTGGTAAACACGACAGCATAAGCGTCACTATCGAAAAGCAGCCCATCGCGGAAACCTATCTTGGTAAAGATTACAGTACGGATGATGACTTCCGTGGAGAATGCCAAGAGTGGGTGAATGATCTCTGGAAAGAAAAAGATCGTTTAATTCTCACGATTAAAGAAGACGCTGATGCATAGTTAAAAATTGTAACCTGCTTTGAAATATCAGGAGACCGCAGAGGAACTGGTGATATAATCGCCGATCATGCCCCTCAAGCGGTCTTCTGTGTCGAGAGTGTTAAATAGTTCCCTACTCTAAACCTTGAAAAACGGTAAGGTTTAAGAACCAGTTCTACGGGAAATCACTATCTGCGAATACTCACTGGCAATTGGTATCATCTGTTATACCAATGATTACAGCATTCCCCGCAGAGTCGGGCAGCCAGTCATCATTTATAAGGCTATCGGTAAGAGGAACTAACTAATGCTTCCGGTTGAACGTCGCGAACATATTCTTGCATTTGTTGAAGAGAAGGGCTGTGCCAATATCGAAGAAATGGCAGAGCGTTTTGATGTATCCCAAATGACGATTCGTCGTGACATCCGAACTCTGGAGCAAGAAGATAAACTGCGTGTGACTTATGGTGGTGCCGTTTCCAAAAGCTTTTTGATGGAAGACATTCCTTACGAAAAGAAAAACGCAGTTAATATTGAAGAAAAGAAATCCATTGCCCATGAAGCTCTGAAGCATGTTCGTGAAGGGCAAATCGTCCTGCTCGACTCTGGAACCAGTACCATGGCTCTGGCTAAGTTGATGATGCGGATGAAAGTCACCGTCATCACCACAGACCTGAAGATTGCACTGCAGTTGTCTGATTCTTCCACTGTTAAGGTTTATACGACAGGTGGTAATGTCAGCGCGATCACTAAAGCCCATACTGATGTGGCGGCACTGTCATTTCTGGATAGCATTAATGCGGACATCGCTTTTCTGGCAACCAATAGCTGGAGCCTGCATAACGGTGTGACCACCGCTTCCAATGATCATTACTATATTCGTAGTAAAATGATGGATCGTGCTAACAAGACGGTTCTGCTGGCGGATTCCAGCAAGTACGGCGCTTCCAGTATGAAGACGATCTGTCGTCTGGAAGATCTGGACTGCATCATTTCTGACACCAAGTTTGATGAAGAGAGCGTTGCTGCTATCCGTGAAGCGGGCGGTAATATTATTCTTCCTTCTTGATTTCTGTATTTCATTCAATGGGAAAGAGTCAAGCGTTCTCTTTCCCATATTCAGTTCAACTTTGCAAGCTCCTGATCATTTCAATCTCTCGATATCCTTTGGCTATCAGGTTGCTTCACAATACAGGCTACCGATTGCATCTGTGCGGACAATGTGTCGTAGCAGCCAGCCAGTTTTCATGCATTTTTTCTGGACTGCTGAAACCTAATCGACCTTGATGAACAATAACATTGGGACACTTATTTGCGCCCTGCCATTCCAGCTTTATTAGTCTTTCGTAAGGTTAAAACCACCGGCTTTAGCCGGTCAGCTTTAGCTATGATATTTTGTCGCAGTTATCTGGATGTAGAGGTTCTGCGATGGACTACAGGTATGGCAGTCACACAGTATTTAATATTCAGTACCACTTTGTGTTTGTCACGAAGTACCGGTATCAGGTGCTCAAGGGAGATGTTGGCTTAAGAGCCAGGGAGCTGATAAGAGAAACGTGCCAGGCATTTGAGATAGAGATTCTTAAGGGAGTGATTAGTAAGGATCATGTACATCTGTTTGTGTCAGCGCCTCCGAATATGGCTCCGAGTGAAATAATGAGGAGGGTCAAAGAAAGGTCGTCTACAAGATTGTTTGAAAGTTTCCCTGATTTGAAGAAGCGATACTGGGGAAGGCATTTTTGGGCAAGAGGCTATTTTTGTGTCACATCGGGAAAGGTGACTGAAGAGATGATCAAGGAGTATCTGGATCATCATTTTGAGCCCAAAGTAGATGATAGCTTCAGGACTGAATACTAACGCGTCTTGGACGCGTATCCGGACTTTCAGTCCGTAAATCTAACCCACCGGCTTTAGCCGGTGGTTGTTGAGTTGACGACGATAGACGTTTTAGTAGTTTTTGTTCCTGTTCACTCAGGCTTATCTTGGCTGCGACTCTCATAGATAGTATCCGTCCTTAGATGCTCTTACCTATAATGGCACAGCGAGATTATTTATGTTGTATTAAATGCAGCTCACTACACTAGCCACCTGCCGAGAAAACACAAACACTTATGCCTTAGGTTTTAATCGGGAGTATCGTCCATCGTCAATTAACGATCAATAGGTTTTAGTGATGACTGAATGCCTTACAACGCTCGACGGCATTCAGTTTAACGAAGCCGAAGAGAAAGAATTGGCCAGTTTTGCCAAAGCGCTTGGGCACCCGGCAAGAGTCAGATTGCTGAAGATATTAGCTGGGCGTGTATGTCTTGGTTCTGATCTGGTTGATCAACTTGGACTGGCGCAATCCACAGTATCAGAGCATTTGCGTATATTGCGGGAAGTCGGGCTGGTGGATGCGAAAGTGACCCATCCCAGAACCTGCTTCAGTCTTCGTCCTGAAGCATTGGAGAGAATTCGACAGTTACTTGGGGATCTATACTCTCTGTAATTGTACGCTGAAATTGCACGATAACAGCCCGGCATTGCTTGTGATGACAATACCGGGTTATTTTTTAAAACTTTAAATCGTCTTTCGACGATATTCGATGAAAGATTTTCGAAGAAGAGTAGAAGGTAATCTGTCATGGGTATATTTGAACGTTATTTAAGTGTCTGGGTGGCACTTGCCATGCTGGCAGGGTTGGCTGGTGGTTCGCTGTTCCCGAGTGTATTTACGACTTTGGGTGGCTTGGAGTATGCCAACATCAACTTTGTGATCGCCGTGTTGATCTGGCTGATGATCTATCCAATGATGATGCAGATTGATTTTACGGCGGTAAAAAACATCCATCGTCGCCCAAAAGGGTTGATCGTGACTCTGACGGTTAACTGGTTGATTAAGCCATTTACTATGGCGCTGCTGGCTATTGTCTTTATGCGATATATTTTTGGTGATTTCACTGGGCTGATTTCGCCAGAATTGGGTAACGAATACATTGCCGGTATGATTCTACTGGGTGTTGCGCCTTGTACGGCGATGGTCTTCGTCTGGAGTCAGCTGACCCGTGGTGATGCAAACTACACACTGGTTCAGGTGGCAGTGAATGACCTGATCATGGTCGTTGCTTTTGCACCAATTGCTGCTTTCTTGCTGGGTGTGACTGATGTGATCGTACCTTGGGAAACTCTGTTTCTGTCCGTGATTCTGTTTATCGTTATTCCATTGATTGCAGGGTTGCTGACCCGAAAAGCATTGCGCTCTGAGCAGGCGCTGCAGAGTTTTGGTAGCAAGATTAAACCGCTTTCCATCTTCGGTTTGATTCTGACCGTGGTTCTGCTATTTGGTTTTCAGGCGCCACGCATTCTGGCGAACCCTGTAGATATCGTGCTGATCGCGATCCCTCTGATTATTCAAACCGTGCTGATTTTCGCCATTGCCTACTTCTGGATGTATAAGTGGAAAGAGCCGCACAGTGTTGCGGCGCCTGGCGGTATGATTGGTGCGTCTAACTTCTTTGAACTGGCGGTAGCGGTTGCCATCAGCCTGTTTGGTCTGAACTCTGGTGCAGCACTGGCGACAGTGGTGGGTGTTCTTGTGGAAGTGCCTATCATGCTGGCGTTGGTGGCTTACGCTAATCGTACTCGCGATCGTTTCCCGGTTACTCATGCTTCCTGATGATAGCTCCCGGTTTATCCGGGAGCGAACCCCTATATAAACGACAATAGATAGAGGTTCTCTGCTACTTAGTTTTCATCCTTTTCTGCCAGAATGCAGTGATAAATAACATCGATTCCCTGTTTTGAGTAGGGCACAAACTCTGAGTTTTCTAAAGCATAAAACCCGTTATCTTCCAAGGCTAAGGATATTTCATCCGGGCTTCTACGATAGGTATAGAAGTCCGGGACATGATATTTACTTTCAATCGATGAGACGGTTAAAGACTTATGTTCTTTTTGAATGGGGTGGTTATGAATAACTGGCTCGTATGTGAAGGCAAGCAGGCCTCCAGGCTTTAATAGAGAATGGCAGGCGGCAAAGGCATGCGTGTAGTCTTCAATGAATTCCAGTGTTCCACATATTGCGATGATTTGAAAAGATGTTTTCTGATTGTTAACAATATCAAAAACTTCACCGTGAATTAGTTTGATAGTTGGAAAACGCTTTGCACAGATGTCCAGCATAGAAGACGAAATATCAATACCTGTGATGTTGATATTATTCTCATGTTTAAGAATTTCTTCGCTAAGTTGTCCAGTCCCAATGCCTATTTCAAGAAGATCAATATCCGGCCTAAGAAAGGTTTTCATGCGTTCTGTCATGTAAGCGGGGGCAACCCAAGCATTTTCAACAGAAGTGGCTTGATCATACACAGAGGAAAGTTTGTCATAATACGCTTCAGCAGGCTGCTTCATTTTTATAGTCTCTGGAGGAAATGCAACATAGCAATGGTATCGCTATGAAGGGAACCCTTCGTCCACTATAGCAGATTGCCTTTACCAACTAGCTTGTATTAACTGCCTGTAAACAACCTTGGGTGCCAATCTTCAATGGCTCCGCTCTCGAGTCTTTTCTGGAATGTGTTTTTAATATTTTGTGCCAGCGGATTTACGGTGAGAAGTTGCTGCATAACCTTTTCGTTGAGCAACTCAATATTCAGATAATGCTGAACTTTGGCAAGAGTCCACTCCGGTTCAGGTCGTTCCGTTACGGTGATAGTATCGCCGGCAGAAATGGTGCCTGGTATCAGTATTCGATAGAACCAGCCTCCCATACCGTGATCCTGAATAAATTTTGAAATAACAGGTTGTTCAAAGCACAAGTTCAGTTTGTAGCAGGGTTTTCGAGGCTGTGTCACCTGTAAGACGGTGCTGCCAACGGTAACGATGTCGCCGATGCAGAGTGTTGTTTCACTCATACCGCTGACGACCAGATTTTCTCCGAAGCTACCGGGTACAAAGAGATGGGCTGATTCCGGAAAATGTTCTGCCAGTGTCTTGTAGTGTCTGATATCGAATTGCAGCAGTGCACGATCTGCACCCCCGTGGAAAGACTCGGCCTGCTCATCACCGATAATGCCCAGTAAATCGACCTGACAGCACTCGATAGGGTGTTTCTTAATGGCGGATTGTAATGAAAGCCAGCTCGTGACTTTACCAAGTCGAATTTCCTGAACAGTCGATGATAGGTACATGATCTCTGGGCTTGAGCTTTGAATAGCTGATTTTTGATGGTAGCAAAAAACGATAAAAGAAAGATATTTCCATATTTTTAGAATAATGGTTGAGTTTGTTGTTTGATGCGTCTAACATACGCCCATCGACAGATTTAAGAGCCGATGATCACTGGTTACAGTGGTACTTACCCACAACAGGTGGAAAGGACTGGTCGGCATAGGATTTTTTTAAGTTTATATTTCTATTTTTCTGGAATTATTGATATGAGTATACAACAGCAGATAACCGATTTTATCGGCCCGGTGATTAAACCGGCTCTGGAATCCAGTATCGGTGCTGACATGGCACAGAATCTGGTAAATGCCCTTGGTACCTTTATCTTTCTGGCGGGTGAGTTGACCATTTTGTTCTTGGTCGTCAGCTTTATCATTGGCGTTATTCTTGAGTACATGCCGGCAGAGAAGATTCAAAAGATCCTTGGTTCCAAAGGGGGTAAAGGCTACGTTTCAGCGGGTTTACTGGGCGCTCTGACGCCGTTCTGCAGTTGCTCAACCATTCCTATGCTGACGGGTCTTCTGAAGGCTCGGGCAGGTTTTGGTCCAACCATTACCTTCCTGTTTACCTCGCCGCTGATGAACCCAATCATTATGGGGTTGCTGCTGGCTACCTTCGGCATGAAGGTTACCGTAATCTACTTCGCGATTGCGCTGACCGTCTCTGTGGCTGGTGGCTTTATTCTGGAGAAAATGGGCTTTGAGCGTTATGTGCGTAAAGAAGTGGTTTACGGTGAAGCTGCAGCAGCCAGTTGTTGTGATAGTAAACCAGCGCCTAAGACTAGCTGTTGCGATAGCAAACCTGCGGTAGAGACTAAAAGCAGCTGTTGTGACAGCACTCCAGCGCCTGCTGCATCCGGATGTGCAACGGCCTGTGGTGATAGCAAACCTAAGAGTGATGATCGTTGGGGTCGTATTTGGGGTGAAACCTGGAGCCAGTTCAAGAAGATATTCCCGATTCTGATGCTGGGTGTAGGTATTGGTGCCTTTACTTATGGCTTTATCCCTGCGGACTTTATTGCTCAGTACGCAGGCCCAGATAACCCACTGGCGATCCCATTTGCTGCGATCATTGGTGTGCCACTGTATATCCGTGCTGAAGCTGTGATTCCTCTGGCGTCTGCATTGGCAGCTAAAGGGATGGGTATGGGGGCTTTGATGGCTCTGATTATCGGTAGTGCTGGTGCGAGTTTGACTGAGGTTATCTTGTTGAGAAGTTTGTTCCGTAATCCAATGATTATCGCTTTCCTGGTGGTGATCTTTGCGATGGCGATTTCTGCTGGCTTTGTGATGACCTTTATCTGATTTTATTGATGTGTAAGGAAAAGGCTGGCCCTGAAAAGGCCAGCCTTTTTGTTAGGAGTATGCATAATGTCGCCGGTAAACGAGCTTGAAATGTATGCAAGAATACTTAAAGAACTTGGTCACTCAGCGCGTTTAGCTATTTATAAAAGATTGGTTAAGACTGGTGAAGCAGGGCTTTCTGTAGGGGATTTGCAGAAAGAGCTGAACATTCCCGGATCTACACTATCTCATCACCTCTCGGCACTTATCTCAGCTGGGCTTGTCCGTCAGGTGCGGGCTGGAAGAACGCTATTTTGTATCCCGCAGATTGAGTTGTTTCAGCAGCTGCTTGGCTTTCTGTATGAAGAGTGTTGCTCTGATGCAGCCTGAGTTCAGTTATTTATAGCCTATAGTTATTAAAGTGGTTTTTCTGAATAGATCTTATCATCTGAGTCAATTGTTAGCAGTGCTGACCGGCTGGTTAGGTGTTCAGAAGCAAAAGAGTGCTAGTTTTAATGCTATCTTTTATAACATTATGATTTTTAAGAGAAAGTTAGACTAAAGGCTAAGCGATAAATGGAATAGCCGCAATAACAGGATGTTAAGCGATGAGTATTACTTTTCAGAATGATAGAGTCATCCTCACTGGATTTGACCGCTTCTTGTACAAGCCTTTTATAACGCCAAAAAGCTTGTGGAAGCAGCGAAAAATCAACTTAAGTCACAACCAAGTTAAGAGTTATATCGGGAAGCATCCCAAGACCAGGCTAGCCAAAAAATTGCAGAGTATGGTTGTCAGGCCCAGCCTCAAGATTCACCTGCCTGATAAAAAATTTCAGAAATGGCAAAATGTAGCCCCCAATTTCCCTTGGGAAAACACCACTGTTCTCCGGCAATTCATTAATGGCTTTTCAAAAGAGTTGGAAGGTGGAAAACTAAGCTTGAATAAGGTTGTTCAGCAGCTGAAATTATTCAGTCTTCTTGTTAAGCAATTCGAGAATGAAGTATGGGATATGGAAGATATTCATGATCGCTATACCGGTCTTCAGGTTGCTGAAATATTGCGCGGTAATGTGGTAAAGGCAACCGAGAAAGTGGTAAACCAGATTAATGCACTATCCTTTGGCTACTCTGGGAAAAAAGCTGCAATCAATGACAATACATTACATAGCCTCGTCGACCTGTGTAACCCTGAGAGAGCTATCAAGCAGATGCGCTCATTTATCAATCAGAATAAAATCGAAGAGTTTCAGAAAGAGGATGATCCAGGGTTCAAGGAATATATGTTGCGCCGTTGGGTGAGCGACTACGGTTCAGTAAGGCGTTATGAAGCCTTGGCTAAATCGTTATCACGCAATGCCAATGAAAAATTAAGTAATGATGGTGCTCGCTGGCTGGAAAAATCAGCTAAAGCGTTTGATTATGTGCATAACCAAATTTTCCCAGAGGCATTGTTCGAAACCAGGGAAAATGATCAAGAGGAGAGTAACTTTGTTCGGGTAGAGGAAGAAGGCAAGATAAAGTGGGTTGAAGTGCAAGACGCCACGATAAAAGGGAAAAAATTGGAAATTGATTTTCGCGATACTGCGGGCATGAAAGCTCAAAGAGATCAAGAAATTGCGGATATGGATATCGGTTCATCATGGCAGTACAAGTTTATTTATAGATCATTGATGCAGTACTGTACAGAGGCAGGCTATAAAGAAGGAGAGTTGTATAAAATCCTTATTGAGCGGCTCAGTTTGTTAAACGGTAAAGATACAAATACTCAGACAGCAAAGCTTTCCAGTGATTTTAAGAACGCTTTGCAATCCTTAACGGGGGCTAAACCATCATTACTGAGTAGAGTAAAACGCCAAGAGTAATTGCATAAGAGTGCAATTACTCTTTTCGGGCTCAGCTTTTCTTCTTCATATACGTTCTGACACCCCCAAAAATAGCCGCAGCAATTAAACCAGCCAGCAACAAGTGGTCAGGTTCTGTCACTTGATGCCAGATAGATGACATCACAGAACCACCGGAATGATCTCCCTGATGGGCCATAACATGGCTGGAAAGCAGTGAAGCAGCAAGGCTCGTAGAAAGAATTTTTATTTTCATTATGATTCTCCAGTTAGTGTTTGTATGAATGAAAGTTATACGGCTTCTGCCGTTTCAGGCATCTTTGCTTCCAGCATGCCTTGATCTATGATGAAATCGATAATCTCTTTAACCCCTTCCTCCGCTTTTAGATTGGTAAAAAAGAAAGGTCGTTCACCACGCATTTTTTTTGCATCCCGATCCATAACCTCAAGTGATGCGCCCACAATGGGAGCCAGATCGGTTTTATTAATAATTAGCAAATCGGAGCGGGTGATGCCCGGACCACCTTTACGGGGTATTTTGTCGCCGGCAGACACATCGATCACATAAATCGTCAAATCAGAGAGCTCAGGGCTGAAAGTAGCGCTTAAGTTATCACCGCCAGATTCCACCAGAACCAGTTCCAGCCCTGAATGGCGTTGGCAAAGTTCATCCACGGCAGCAAGGTTCATGGATGCATCTTCACGGATGGCAGTGTGTGGGCAGCCTCCGGTCTCAACACCAATGATGCGATCTTCATCCAGTGCTTCGTTGCGCATTAAAAATTGGGCGTCTTCTTTCGTATAAATATCGTTGGTGACAACCGCCAGATTGTAATAGTCCCGCATGGCGGCACAGAGCTTGGTCAGCAATGCTGTTTTGCCAGAACCTACAGGGCCACCGACGCCTACTCGCAGCGTTTGCGGGGTTCGAGTTGTTCTGTTAAGTGTCATTATTCTTATCCTTTTTCTATCAGGTTACGATCGGAACAACCGGGAATACTGATGCTCGTGCCAGCTGCTGGCCATGGCGTAGTGCATCATGTTGTTGCTAATCTCATGATCGTTCAGGGAATGAGCCGCATTCAGTGCGCCATCCATTTCATGGGTCAGTCTTTTCAGAATATGCTGGGCATCGGTTTGCCCAAGGGGCACTGCTTTTGTCGCGGCTGTTACCTGATTTTCACACCAGGACCACAGCAAACCAATGACGGCACTTTGCTCATCAATGCTTCCCAATAGACTGGACAGTGCAAACATCGAGCATTGGGTGGGTGTGATCAGCCAGTCGGCTCTTGGCTCATCGGGGTACATGGATTTCACCCAGGTACAGAACGCTCTGCCAACCTGACAATCTTCGTCGTATAACTCTTTAGTCTCACGAAAGGCCAGTAAAGTGTCATTCCAGAACATAACCTGCTCTTGATCATGGTTTTTCAAGGCACGATAAATGCGCAGAAAAACCGGTACGTCGAGTTTTGCCATGCCCTGTAGCATCAATTCACTGATCCAGTCACCAGTGGTTTGCCGGTTATGGCACCACTGTCGGTCAATGGCTGTTTCCAGCCCCTGAGAATAGGCGAACGCACCCACCGGCAATGCGGGGCTGGAGAGGTGCAGCAACCCCAACAGTGACTCAGTGGTGATGCTCATGGTGATGCTCTTGAGGCTCGTGTCCGTGCTGATGGGAATGACCTTTGGCATAGGCGCCATTTTCTGGCTCAAAAGGCGCTTCTGCGTGACTGACTTCCAACCCCAGAAGTACCACCATTTCATCCAGCACATGATCAATTTGAAAACGAAGCCAATTGTCGCCTATTTGCAGAGGTACGTGACGATTACCTAAGTGATAACAGGCCCTGGCAAATAGCAACGGGTCGTTGCAGCGAGCAGTAGTAACGGCTTCATTCGCTGCGGTGACTCTGATCACTTCTCCGGTTTCGGCTTGCAGCAGAGTACCATCACGCATGACTTCGCCACGTTCAATGAAAATACCAGCTTGCTGACCATTTCGGGTGACAGCCTTCAAGCGCCCACGCTTACGTTCATCGAAAGGGAGCAGAAGTTCATCACTGTAATGGCTGCTCGCTTCCGAAAGGCGTTCGGTAAACTTCAACATAAACGATCCTGTTTGAATAATTGTTTAGAAAAGGAAATAGCGCTGAGCAAGGGGCACAACATCAAGCGGTTCACAGGTGAGCAGCTCACCATTAGCTCGCACCTCATAGGTTTCCGGATCCACTTCCATCTCTGGCTGCCATGTGTTCAGCACCATGTCTTTCTTTTTTACTGTGCGAGTGCCTTTCACTGCGGAGAGTGTTTTCTTCAAACCCAGCTTTTCACCAATCTCGGCATCCAGAGCGGCCTTGGAAACAAACGACAGTGAAGTAGCTGCTGCAGCCTGTCCCATGGCCGCAAACATCGGCCGGTAGTGAACGGGTTGCGGTGTTGGAATAGATGCGTTTGGATCCCCCATCGGTGCTGTTGCAATCGCACCACCTTTCAGAACCAGAGAGGGTTTGGCGCCAAAGAAAGCGGGTTTCCATAACACCAGATCCGCCAGCTTGCCCGGTTCAACAGAGCCCACCTCATGGGCGATACCGTGAGTCAGTGCAGGATTGATTGTGTATTTGGCAACGTAACGACGGGCACGAAAGTTATCCACTTCCGCCATTGCATCTTCAGGCAATAAACCACGCTGGACTTTCATTTTGTGGGCGGTCTGCCAGGTTCTGCTGATCACTTCGCCAACTCTGCCCATGGCCTGGGAGTCGGAAGCAATCATGCTGAAGGCGCCAAGGTCATGAAGAATGTCTTCTGCGGCAATGGTTTCACGGCGAATTCGTGAGTCTGCAAAAGCTACGTCTTCAGGAATATTTGGATCAAGATGATGGCAGACCATCAGCATATCCAGATGTTCATCAACGGTATTGATGGTGTAAGGTCTTGTGGGATTAGTAGACGATGGCAGTACATAGCTTTCACCGCAGGCCTTGATAATGTCCGGAGCATGGCCACCGCCAGCACCTTCGGTATGATAGGTATGGATAACTCGTCCTTTGAAAGCGGCCAGAGTATCTTCCACAAAGCCCGATTCATTCAATGTATCGGTATGAATTGCTACCTGAATGTCGTATTTCTCGGCAACGGTTAGACAACAGTCGATGGAGGCCGGCGTTGTTCCCCAGTCTTCATGAAGTTTTAACCCCATAGCGCCGGCTTGCACTTGCTCTTCCAGTGCTTCCGGCAAACTACCGTTGCCCTTACCCAGAAAGCCAATGTTCATTGGCAAATTGTCCACCGCTTTCAACATTGTGCTGATATGCCAGCTGCCCGGAGTACAAGTCGTGGCGTTGGTACCCGTCGCTGGACCTGTGCCACCGCCGAGCATGGTGGTGACGCCAGACGTCAGCGCTTCTTCAATTTGTTGAGGGCAAATAAAATGGATGTGAGCATCAACACCGCCAGCAGTCACGATCTGCCCTTCCCCTGCAATCACCTCGGTACCAGGGCCGATAATGATATCCACACCTTCCTGCACATCCGGATTACCGGCTTTACCAATGCGCTCGATGCGTCCGCCTTTGATGCCAATATCGGCTTTTACAATGCCCCAATGGTCAAGAATCAAGGCATTGGTGATGACAGTGTCTACGACAAACGCTTCTGGTTGCTGGCTCTGTCCCATACCATCGCGAATCACTTTTCCGCCGCCAAATTTCACTTCATCGCCATAAACGGTGAAGTCCTTCTCAGGGCTGATAAATAACTCTGTATCACCAAGACGAACTTTGTCGCCTACGGTTGGACCAAACATATCCACATAGGTTTGCCGGTCCATCAGGGTTCTTTTCGTGATGTCATGGTCGTTTTTCATTTCTGTTCTCCCTGAAGCTTGCCCATAACGTCACCACGAAAACCATAAATCTGGTGTTTACCGGCATAGCGAACCAGCTCAACCTGTCGATCCTGTCCCGGTTCAAATCGAACAGCGGTACCTGCTGGAATATTCAGCCGAAATCCCAGAGTCTGCTCACGCTCAAATGAGAGTGCAGGGTTGGTTTCGTAAAAGTGATAGTGCGAACCTACCTGAACCGGGCGATCACCAGTGTTCGCCACAGACAGCATCAAGGTTTCACGGCCGACATTGATTTCAATTGGCTCTGAAGAGGCAATCAGTTCTCCGGGTATCATGTTGATTCCTCAAGCAATTGGATTATGGACAGTGACCAATTTGGTACCGTCAGGAAAGGTGGCTTCCACCTGAACCTCAGGCACCATTTCGGGAATGCCTTCCATCACCTGTTCACGACAAATGACTTCTCTACCCTCATTCATTAACTGGGCAACGGTTTTTCCATCCCTTGCTCCTTCCATAATGTGCATGGAGATCAGAGCAATGGATTCCGGATAGTTCAGTTTCACGCCTCGATGTAAACGACGTTCGGCAACTAGTGCAGCGGTATATAACAGCAGTTTGTCTTTTTCTCTTGGAGTCAGTTCCATCAGTGCATCCTGTTTCTTTTTGTATTAATCAAGTGTTCCAGATTCGGGGGCGACAGCCGGAACGACCGTTGAACCGTTCCCTTTCCTGCTCCCATAGCCAAGTGAAGATATTTCGTGCCTGTTCTGATGAGTCGCCAAGATATCGGGCGATAAATACGCCTGCACGCCAGGTGATCGCCGTGACGTGATGCCATTCTTTTTCTTCGAGGAGACTGTGGAGTGTGGATAAGTCTGGCGACTTATCCCGGGTCATTAACAATGTGCCAAACACGGTGTGCCCGTGAAGCCCCAGCAAAGAATTGGTAAATGACGAGCCTGCATCAAAATGAAGCCTTTCAAGGTAAATAGGTTTTTGATCACGGGTGATTCGGAGATTCTGCGTCAACTGCCCTTGAATAAACTGTTCACCACTGGCAGTTCGGCCCAGACAGACAATGTCCCAGCCGGCATAGAGCCCATTACCAGAGAGCTCGATCTGGGTATTCAGCTCAGCAATGGCACCATTAAACAAAATGGTTTCCTGAGGCAGCCACTCCATAGAACCGTTTTCGCTCACAGAAATTTCAGTGATTTGCTTTTGTAGTTGACCATTGCCGTTAAAATACACTTTGCCCGCAGCTGGCGTTGTGACTAACCCTTTGGCGCCTTTGCAAACCGAAAACTGTTGCACAAGCTCATCACCAGCCACCAAACCTCCTGGTGGATGAAGGATGTACAGGTGAGCGAGATCTTTGCCCTCCGGCCAAAAAGGGCGTTGAATTCGCAAAGGACCGTAATGGCTGGTTTTCCCCAGACGTGTGTGTTCATTAATTTGTTTTAGTTCAGCGGAAATGCCGGCCTTCCACCCGATTGACGCAAAAGGCTGATGTTCACTCAGACCAACGTGGTCGTTGTTATGAGCTTCGGTGAGTAAGTGCATTTATTCGCCTTGGTGTGCTTGTACTGAAAGCAAAGCAAAACCAATGCCATGCCCCGCAATGCGGCGTGGTGTGTAGGGTCTGTTGACATTTCGTTGCGCCCTCAGCGGGTCATACCCGAGGGCATAAAGGGTGCCCTGAGCCGCCCTCCGGGTGACACAGAAAAACGCCACCCGCTTTGTCAGGCTTGCTTGGCGTAGAATGCTACGCACGGCGCAACCCTTTCGCGCGCTTGACGTTTTTCTGAGTCACTGAGTCTCGCAACAAAACGTCAACAGACCCTTGGGTTGTCAATAATGGTGCAACTGCTTTGCCTTGATTTGGTGCGCCGTCAATTTTTACCTGTGTTGAGCGCCCTAAAATAAGGCGAGGGCGTGATTGCTCTATATAAATGCTTTGTTTCGATGGAATTTGCCCTTTTATTGGATTAGGTCGGTACTGGCATACCTCTTGCTATTTCTGTTCAGGAATTAATCAGAACAACAAACAGAAAGAGAGGGAAGCATGAAAACGAAAATAAAAAAAATTTCCAGAAGTCTAGTATGGGCGTCCGTTGCGACCGCTTCTTTGTCGCTCTCTGCTATGACGCAGGCTGCAGATACCATCAAGGTGGGAGTACTTCACTCACTGTCCGGCACCATGGCGATCAGTGAAACCACATTAAAAGACACTGTTCTTATGATGGTGGAAGAACAAAATAAGAACGGCGGTATTCTTGGAAAGAAACTGGAAGCTGTGGTTGTTGATCCTGCATCAGATTGGCCTTTGTTTGCAGAAAAAGCCCGGGAGCTTTTGGTAAAAGAAAAAGTGGATGTGATTTTTGGTGGCTGGACTTCTGTGTCCAGGAAGTCAGTACTGCCAGTGGTTGAAGAGTTGAACGGCCTGATGTTCTATCCGGTTCAATATGAAGGTGAAGAGTCATCCAAAAACGTTTTTTATACAGGTGCAGCACCCAATCAGCAGGCGATCCCTGCGGTTGATTACCTGATGAGCGAAGAAGGTGGCAGTGTTGATCGTTTTGTACTGGCGGGCACTGATTATGTTTACCCAAGAACCACCAACAAGATTCTTGAGTCTTATCTGAAAGCCAAAGGCATCAAAGATGCAGACATCATGATCAACTACACGCCGTTTGGTCACTCTGACTGGCAGACCATTGTTTCAGACATCAAAAAATTTGGTAATGCCGGTAAGAAGACTGCGGTGATCTCCACAATAAACGGCGATGCCAATGTACCGTTTTATAAAGAGCTGGGTAACCAGGGCGTATCTGCTGAAGACATTCCGGTGATTGCATTCTCCGTAGGTGAAGAAGAATTGTCTGGTATTGATACCGGTCCACTGGTTGGTCATCTGGCGGCCTGGAACTACTTTATGAGTGCCGAAAGTGATGCCAATGATGAGTTCATCGACGCGTGGCAGACATTTATCAAGGATGAAGATCGAGTGTCTAACGACCCAATGGAAGCCACATACATTGGTTTTAACATGTGGGCTGAAGCTGTTGAAAAAGCGGGAACCACTGATATCGATGACGTTCGCTCTGCCATATATGGTATTTCTGTTCCTAACCTGACGGGTGGAACTGCGGTTATGAATACCAACCATCACCTGACCAAGCCTGTACTGATTGGTGAGATACAAGACGATGGCCAGTTTGAAATTGTTTGGGAAACCAAAGGCGGCGTGATTGGCGATGCCTGGACGGATTTCCTGCCAGAAAGCTCAAAGATTGTTGCCGACTGGTCAGCGCCAGTGCAGTGCGGTAACTACAACTTGGAAACCGGCGTCTGCTCCGGCCAGAACTACTGATTCAACAGTTAATACCCAAAGTATTTTAAGTTGCTACGCGGCGGCAACCGAGTGAGTCCCCATGAGCCTACGAGTAGTAGGTGATTGGGGTGAGTGAGCGTTGCCAACAAAGTAGCAGCTTGAAAGACGACGGGTATAGTTGCACTCCCATTGTCCCCGTGGGGGTGTGACTAAATACTCTAAGGATGTTATATGAATCAGAGTGTCTCTCAACTCATTCAACGATTACTTGGCAGCATGCTGTTGTTATTGCTGTTACTAGTATCCCGACCGGGCTTTTCATTAACCACGGATAAACTCGAACCGTTGCTTAAAAAAAGCACCTGGTCACAGTTAGAGCAGGTAGTAATCTCCCTGACCAACGAAGGCAGTGACGCGAGCCAGACAGTTTTGGAGCATTGGCTAAATGGCCATCTGTTTGTTGTAAAAAAGCAAAAGCAATTGGTATATGCAGAGAAAACACCGGAAAAGAAATACCGAATTTATGATTTATTGTCTTCTGATGAATTGGGAACGGTAAAGAAAAGAGCCTTAAAAAAAGTACGCATCAATAACCAACTTCGCTCTGTTTTGAAGACAGCGCTGGCGTCGTGGGATCTGAAGTCAAAAAATCCTGATACGCGAAAGAAGGCTATCTATACCGGTCTGAAAACCCTTGATGATAAAACACTGACTGCTTTCCAAGCCATGAGAGCGACGGAAGAAAACAAGGATGTGCTGTCAGCGCTCGACGTTGCTTTATCCCTTCATGCTTTTCAGACCGCGAAGGGGACTGCTCAACTTGAGGCTGTTCATGCACTGACGGATTCCAACCATCCCTATGTTCGGTCTGAGCTGGCGGCTTCGTTGGCGGATACAAGTAGTACCGAACTAGCGCAGTCTATCCGTGTCGCGCTGGCAGAAATCGACCAACGACAGCAATACTATGGCATGGCAGAAAGTGTATTTTTTGGTTTAAGTCTTGGTTCAGTTCTATTGCTTTCTGCGATTGGTTTAGCGATTACTTTCGGTGTCATGGGCGTTATTAATATGGCTCATGGTGAGATGATGATGTTGGGGGCATATTCGACATTTGTTATTCAATCTGTATTCCCGAACTTAATTGATCAATCATTATTTATTGCCATTCCCATGGCATTCTTGGTGGCCGGTGCTGCTGGTGTGCTGATTGAACGGTTGGTAATACGTCATCTTTATGGCCGACCGCTGGAAACACTGCTTGCGACGTTTGGTATTAGCCTGATTTTGCAACAGGCTGTAAGAACGATTTTTTCTCCCCTGAACCAAGAAGTGGTAACACCTTCCTGGATGAGTGGCTCCTGGATTATTAATGAAGCACTGTCGTTAACCTGGAACCGTCTTTATATCGTTGGTTTTAGCCTTCTAATCTTCTTCGCCTTGTTGTTTGTTATGCGTTACACCCGCTTTGGTTTGAATATTCGAGCCGTGACCCAGAACCGTGCCATGGCTAGCTCCATGGGCATTCCTACGGGAAAGATGGATGCGCTGACATTTGGCCTTGGTTCCGGTATTGCTGGCGTTGCCGGTGTTGCCCTTTCGCAGTTAACCAATGTGGGGCCAAACCTTGGTCAGAACTACATTATTGATTCGTTCATGGTGGTGGTTTTTGGTGGCGTTGGCAGCTTGTGGGGCACTTTGGTGGCAGCTATGGGGCTGGGGATTGTGAATAAATTCCTTGAGCCCTGGGCGGGTGCTGTAGTCGCTAAAATTCTGGTACTGATTTTTATTATTCTGTTTATTCAGAAAAGACCGAGAGGGTTGTTTGCCCTTAAAGGTCGGGCAGTTGAGGGGTAAGAAATGGAGAATAAATGGAGTAAAGGTTGGCTTACCCGACTGCTATTGGAAGATCGTGCTGGAAAACTTCTGATGTCGTTTGTGTTTGTTGTCACGACAGTGGTTGTCTTGTTGAATACCTTGATGCCGGAAGGTTCGGCACTGCACGTCAGTAATTACACGGTAACGCTGCTGGGCAAATATCTTTGCTATGGACTTTTGGCGTTGGCATTGGATCTGGTTTGGGGCTATTGCGGTATTCTCAGCCTCGGTCACGGTGCTTTTTTTGCCCTGGGCGGTTATGCCATGGGCATGTATCTGATGCGCCAGATTGGTGATCGAGGCGTCTACGGGAATCCGGAGCTGCCGGATTTCATGGTGTTCCTGAATTGGCAGGAACTCCCTTGGTACTGGCAAGGGTTTGATTCCTTTGGTTTTGCCATGGTGATGATGGCTTTGGTGCCCGGGATTCTGGCTTTTCTATTTGGTTGGTTGGCGTTCCGTTCTCGGGTAACGGGGGTATATCTCTCGATTATTACTCAGGCGTTGACGTATGCATTAATGCTGCTGTTTTTCCAGAATGATTTTGGCTTTGGTGGTAATAACGGGCTGACGGATTTTAAAGACCTGTTGGGATTCAGCTTGCAAAGTGATGGCACCCGAGTGGTGCTGCTAATCAGTTCTGCTCTGGCACTGATGCTGGGATATGTTTTGTGCCGCTGGTTGGTGAGCAGTCGTTATGGACGAGTACTGGTTGCGGTCAGAGATGCGGAAAGCCGGGTTCGTTTTATGGGTTACCGGGTGGAGTATTTCAAATTGGTGGCCTTTACCGTTTCAGCCATGCTGGCGGGTATTGCCGGTGCACTTTATGTGCCACAGGTGGGCATCATAAATCCCGGCGAGTTTTCTCCTGTTAATTCCATTGAGCTGGTGGTCTGGGTAGCCGTAGGTGGCCGTGGCACGCTTTACGGTGCGGTGATTGGTGCCGTGGCGGTCAACTATGCCAAAACCTGGTTTACCGGCGTAATGCCCGATGCATGGCTGTTTGCCCTTGGGGCGTTGTTTGTGGTGACCACCCTCTGGCTGCCCAAAGGTTTGGTGGGTTTGTATCAGCAGGTGGTGGATATCATTAAAGCCCGCAGGCAATCAGTGAGTAACAGGGAGTTAGTTGACCATGGATAAACATATACCCAACGACACTCTGCTTTATCTCAACAATGTGACCGTAAGCTTTGATGGTTTTCGTGCTCTCAATGAGTTGTCGTTTATGGTGCGAGAGAAAGAGTTGAGCGCCATTATTGGCCCTAATGGTGCCGGTAAAAGCACCATGATGGACGTGGTGACCGGAAAGACGCGTCCGGATTCCGGCGATGTGTTTTTTCGCGGGGATGTGGATCTTACCCGTTACGATGAAACTCAGGTGGCCAATATGGGCATTGGGCGGAAGTTTCAGAAGCCGTCGGTGATTGAAAGCCTGTCAGTATGGGAAAATCTCGAGTTGGCCCTGTCTGGAAGGCGTTCGCCTTTTGCTTCTATGTTTGGCAAATTGAGCTCACAAGGTGCTGCCAAAATTGATGAAGTTATGGAGCTGATTCGTCTGGCTGATCGAAGAGAGTGGGCTGGCGAATCACTGTCGCACGGCCAGAAACAATGGCTGGAAATCGGCATGTTATTGCTTCAGGAGCCGGAACTGTTGCTGGTGGATGAGCCCGCTGCGGGCATGACGGATGAAGAGACATTCAGAACGGCAGACTTGCTGAAAGCGTTAGCAAAAGAGCGCAGCGTTGTGGTGGTTGAGCATGATATGGCGTTTATTCGTGCCTTGGAGTGTCCGGTTATGGTGCTGCATGAGGGCAGTGTTCTGGCGACAGGCTCTCTGGATCATGTGCAGCAAAATCAGAAAGTCATCGACGTGTATTTAGGGAGGTAAACATGGACGGAGCATTGGAAGTACAGGGCGTTGATGTGTTCTATGGCGCCAGTCAGGCGCTGAAATCTGTGTCGGTGAATGCCCGGAAAGGTCAGGTCACCAGTGTGATGGGGCGAAACGGCGTTGGTAAAACGACGCTTATGAATGCCGTTGCCGGTAGAGTTAGCCCATCCAGTGGGAAAATTCTTTGGCAGGGAAAAGACATTGCGACCACAGCGGCTCACACTCGTGCGCGGCAGGGCATTGCCTATGTTCCCCAGGGGCGACAGATATTTCCATTGTTGACGGTGCAGGAGAATTTGGAAACCGGGTTTGCCTGTTTAGCCCGTTCTCAGCGTCGGATTGATGCTGAAATTTTCGACCTATTCCCCGTGTTGCTGCAGATGCGCCATCGCCGTGGGGGCGATTTGTCCGGCGGTCAGCAACAGCAGTTGGCCATTGCCAGAGCGCTGATCACCAAGCCAGAGCTGTTAATTCTGGATGAACCGACAGAGGGCATCCAACCATCGATTATCAAAGATATTCAATCGGTGATTGGTATGTTGAGAGATCGTGGCGAAATGGCGATTTTGCTAGTGGAGCAGTTCTTTGAATTTGCTCGGGATTTGGCGGATTCTTATGTAGTACTAGACAGAGGGGAAGTGGCTTTGGCGGGAACCGGCGACTCCATGGATGAAGCCGCGGTAAGAAGGTTGATGACAGTATAATTACCCAATAATTGCCAGAGTGGTTTGCAAAATAATCAGGTTCACAATATCGATAAAGAACGCGCCGACAATGGGTACCACCATAAAGCCTTGAGGCGATGGGCCAAAGCGGTTAACTACGGTACCCATATTCATCACCGCTGTGGGCGTAGCACCGAGGCCAAAACCACAGTGGCCACTGGAGATGACTGCGGCATCGTAGTCTTTTCCCATCATACGGAAGGTAATGACATAGGCAAAAATAGCCATCATCACCGTCTGTGCTGCCAGAATGATCAGCAGTGGCACGGCTAAATCCAAGATATTCCAGAGTTTCAGGCTCATCAGTGCCATGGCCAGAAACAAAGACAAAGAGACGGTACCAAGAACGTCTACAGTTTCTACATCCAGCGTCTTGAGTTTGGTTACTTCAAGCGTATTGGTAATAATCACACCAATGAACAGGGCGTAAACAAAATCCGGGATGGTTAGCCAGTTGATGTTAAAGGAGTTTACCCAGATCTCGAGATACTTGGCACCAGCAACGCAGATCAACAGCACAAACAAGGTTTCAATGACTTTTTTGGACGTCACGCTCTCTTGCTCATATTCGCTGTAAGTCACCAGCTCCGGAAACTGTTCATGAATGGTCGGCGTATTGCCATACCGGGACTTGAGGTTGTTTTTTTCCACCAGTCGCTGGGCAACAGGGCTGCCAATAATCCCGCCCATTACCAACCCAAACGTTGCTGAGGCAATCGCAATTTCCAGGACATTTTCCATGCCATACATCGTGTGAAAGGTCTGAGACCATGCTGCGCCGGTGCCGTGTCCACCAGAAAGGGTAATAGAGCCTGCAATGAGTCCCATTAAAGGGTCCAGGCCCAGCAGAGTCGCCAGGGTCAAGCCAAGGCCATTTTGCAGAACGATATAGATGGAGGCAAAAACCAGAAAGATAAATACCTTTCTCCCGCCTTTGATCATTTGGGTGTAATTGGCGGCAAGCCCGACCGTTGCGAAAAACATCAGCATGAAGGCGTCCTGAAGTGGCAGATAAAACTCCAGATTAATGCCATTCACATGCAGGATAGCAATGACAATGCCGACCAGAAGGCCACCTACAATAGGTTCAGGAATATTAAATTGCTTTAACGTTTGAACTCTTGAGTTAATGCTATGGCCAAGAAATAAAACAAAAATAGCGATCAGGAACGACTCCAGAGCGCCTACCGAAATCAGTTGAGTCATTAAAACCTCTATTATCCCAGTATCTTCCGTAATTGAATAAAAATAATTTTATCTAACAAAGAAACTGAAAATGGATGGCTTTCAGTACATTTACCCTTTGTCATAATTTACGGTGAAAATTGAAGGGTGATCTTATCTCATATTTCGTCTTATCAGCACAACTCTTAATGAATAAATGTTTTGTTTTGGGAATATTTATTCCTTTATGTAATAAATAGTGATTTGATTAACGAGTTAATTCGAAAATCTGATGCTTATCAAAGGCTGGTAATTGAAAAATAACTATTTATATTTTTGCCTCGTCAGTAAAATCTGTGGGCAATTTCTGGTTCAGGTAGCTTGCCAAGTGCATGGTATAACGCAATTTCCGCGCATCTGTAGGTTCTGAAACCGTAAGATTTTCTCGTAGTGAGTTTTATCTTGGTGTTCAGACCCTCAACTATACCGCTTGAATACGCCTTTTTAGCTCTGAACCAATTCAGGATAAGTGG
>NZ_LUTV01000001.1:992566-1017847 GCF_001646945.1 Endozoicomonas ascidiicola | reverse complement strand
TAGCCCGGATATTTCATAAACTGCCCTGGATCTCGCGCAGTACCTTGTGGTTCTAAGGAATTTTGTGAAGGAGTGCCGGACTGGTGCGTCCGGTCGACTGAACAAAACTTTCTTAGAGCCGCAAGGGACAAGTGAGAACAGGAGCAAGTTTATGAAATATCCGGGCTAGCGCTGGACTATATGATAAAACTGATATATATCAATAATCTGGCAGTTTTTTTTATTGCGGCTTACACGATCTATAGATTCGGAAAGCCGAATGTCTGTCAATTAACAAAATCTATTGAGTATATTCTTTTAATTAATTTTAACCCTTCGCGGTTTGGTCGTAATCTTACTTACAACGAGCTGAGGCACTCAGCGCAACGTTAGCCGTAGTGAAACCATAACGAGAAACCAAGAAGGTATATAAGATGACTCAATCTCTGATCAACACCAAAGTCAAGCCATTCAAAGCGACCGCTTTCCACAATGGCGAATTCATTGACCTGACTGAAGAAAGCATGCTGGGTAAGTGGGCGATTGTCTTCTTCTACCCTGCAGACTTCACGTTCGTATGTCCAACAGAGCTGGGCGATGTTGCTGACCATTACGAAAAACTGCAGTCCATGGGTGTTGAAGTGTACTCTGTTTCTACCGACACTCACTTCACTCACAAAGCATGGCACGATACGTCTGACACCATCCAGAAGATCAAATTCCCAATGATCGGCGATCCAACGGGCACCATCACCCGCAACTTCGGTGTGATGATAGAAGAAGAAGGTCTGGCACTGCGCGGCACCTTCGTGATCAACCCAGAAGGCGAAATCAAAGCCATCGAAACCAACGATCTGGGCATTGGCCGTTCCGCTAAAGACCTGGTTCGTAAAGTACAGGCTGCCCAGTACATCGCTGAGCACGACGGCGAAGTTTGCCCAGCTGCATGGCAGCCAGGTGAAGAGACTCTGGCACCTTCGCTGGATCTGGTAGGTAAGATCTAAACGCCGACTGTTAGCCAAACACCCGGGCATTGCCCGGGTGTTTCTCTTCAAGGCTGACGAGGCATTCTGATTACCGAACCCAACTCCCTAACCATAATGCCTGGTCAGCTTTTCTGGCTCACCCGAATAAGCCTGCTTTTGTTCAAATTTTATAATTAAGGTGGCGCATATGCTTGATACAACCATGAAAACCCAACTGCAGAGTTACCTTCAGAACCTGAAGACGCCGGTTCAATTATTAGTGTCTCTGGATGACAGCAATAAATCCGCTGAAATGGATTCTCTGGCAAACGACATTGCCAGCCTTTCCGGCAAAGTGTCGATCTCAACGCTCGAAAACAGCAGTGAACGCAGTCCACAAATGCTGGTTTGCTCCGAGGCCACAGGCAGTGAAATCCGCTTTGCCGGTTTGCCAATGGGGCACGAATTTACCTCTTTGGTTTTGGCTCTGCTCCACAGTGGCGGTCATCCGATCAAAGTAGACGACGCCGTTGCTGAACAGGTTAAAGCACTGGAAGGTACTTACCGTTTTGAAACCTACGTTTCTCTCAGCTGCCAGAATTGTCCGGATGTGGTGCAGGCGCTGAACATCATGTCTGCCCTGAACCCAAACATCACCAACGTAATGATTGATGGTGCACTGTTCCCGGAAGAAGTGGACGAACGCAAAATCATGGCAGTGCCTTCCGTTTATATGAACGGTGAGTTGTTTGCCCAGGGTCGTATTTCTCTGCAGGAAATTCTGAACAAGCTGGATACTGGCGCTGCTAAACGACAAGCGGCAGAAATCTCTGAAAAAGCACCGTTCGATGTGCTGGTGGTTGGTGGTGGGCCTGCCGGTGCTTCTGCCGCTATTTACAGTGCCCGTAAAGGCATTCGTACCGGTATTGTTGCTGATCGTTTTGGTGGTCAGGTCATGGATACCGTCGGCATTGAAAATTTTATCTCTGTGAAAGCCACGGAAGGTCCAAAGCTGGCAGCCAGTCTGGAAGAACACGTTCGTGATTACGATGTGGACATCATGACTCAACAGCGTGCCAGCAAAATTGTTGCAGCAGAGCAGGTGGGTGATCTGATTCAGGTAGAACTGGAAAGCGGTGCAATGCTAAAGAGCCGTTCACTGGTCATCGCTACCGGCGCCCGCTGGAGAGAAATGAATGTACCGGGTGAGCAGGAGTATCGTGGTAAAGGTGTCGCCTATTGCCCACACTGTGATGGCCCGTTGTTTAAAGGTAAGAGAGTTGCGGTGATTGGCGGTGGTAACTCTGGTATCGAAGCGGCGATTGATCTGGCCGGTATCGTAGAACACGTCACCGTACTGGAGTTTGACAGCAAACTTCGTGCAGACGACGTGTTGCAACGCAAAGCGCGCTCCATGGGCAATATTGATATCATCACCGAAGCCATGACCACAGAAGTGATTGGCAATGGCGAAAAGGTGACTGGCCTGACCTATAACGATCGCGCCACCAACGACAGCAAATCCGTTGAACTGGCAGGGATCTTTGTTCAGATTGGTCTGGTGCCAAACGCAGAGTTCCTGAAAGGCTCTCTCGAACTGACACCACGAGGTGAAATCATCGTAGGCGCTCAGGGCGATACGTCAATGCCTGGTGTTTTTGCTGCTGGTGATGTGACGACTGCGCCTTATAAGCAGATCATCATTGCCATGGGTGGTGGAGCCACGGCAGCACTGGGTGCATTCGATTATCTGATTCGTACGCCGGAGCCTCAGCAGCAATAAGCTGCCTGAGTGTTGCTGCTTTGATATTTTGACATAAAACTTTTTAAGTTGTCATAAAACTTCATTTTTGACAAAACAGACCTCGGTAACAATACTCCAAGTGTTGTATCACCGAGGTCTTTTTTATGTATCGCAGAAAACTCGGAAAATCCAAGGTTAACAATATTCACCGTTTTGTTAGCCCTAAGAATGGTTCCACTGTTCTTACTGAGTCCACGCTTGAGTTTCATAGCTGTTATTCTCTTGAATATGACCGGGAAGTAAAATCCTTTGAGTCCCAGCCAGAGGGTTTTGAGTATATCGATGGGAATAAAGTTCGTAGATATACGCCTGACCATCTTGTCCGGATGGCAAGCGGTCAAGAGCCATATATAGAAGTAAAACCACTGAGAATAGCCAAACGAAAAGATTTTCTGGATCGCTTTTATTGTCAGAGGGACGAAGCAAGGCGTTTGGGAAGAGATCTTTGGTTATGGACTGAAGAGCTAATTCGTAAACAGCCCTACCTGGGTAATCTCCAAATACTTCACAAATACAGAAACAATGACCCTATTACTGCTGAGCATCGGCATGTCCTGGACAGAGTTTCTTCATTTGGAAATCATGGAGTGAGTATCCAGGAGCTTGCTCTCTCTTCAGGTATGGGTATAACTCAGCTCCTGCCCCTTACGTACGATTTAATCGCCAGAAACCAGCTGGATGCAGAGCTTCATTCCTCCCCTTTAACGAAAGAATCACTGGTGCAAATTCGTTCATAAACCGCGCTTCTGATTGGGCGTAGGTGAAGGAGGTGTACCTTATCCTGCGTCCTGCATTCAGGAATGATGGAAATAAGCACTTCATTATCAGACACCTGACATAAATATCATGACTATTATCCAAAGATTTACTGAAGGCACTGTATTCAAACTGATCCCACAGATAGATACTGATGAAGAGTTGCTGCTGAGGGTTGAAAGCAGGACAGAAAAACGGCTTGAACTCACAAATCTTTTGCAGGGTGGCAACACGTTAAGTCGTAGTATTGAAGAAATAGAATCAAGCCTTGCTAATGGAAATGTTGAGTTCGTGATCAACAGTCCGGACAGTCAAGAAGAAGACCCTCTTTCAGAAGACTTGGCTTGCCTACCCAAAAAACATAGGGAGAAGGTTGTCCTGCGATTTAAGTACATTAGCAAATTGCGACAGCTGGTCGAAACCTGGACCCATAAATCCCTTACACCTTTAATACCCAAGATAGCTAGGGAGTTGAACGACAGTAATCCTCCTGGTTGGAGGACGCTGGCACGCTGGAATGAGTCGTATAGTTCAAACGGTCAAACCATTAAGGCTTTATTTTCAGGCCAAATGAAGCAAGGAAACTGGAAAAGCCGGTTTTCCGATGAGGTTGAAGGTTATATAAAAGATGCAATAGAGACATATAAAACCAAAGAGAGAATATCGATACATGAAGCATGGGATAATCTGGATGGATATATAACAAAAGCAAATAAAACAAGGTCTGAAGATGATCAGTTTGAGACTCCATGCTACGACGTATTGAGAAAACGGATAAAGGCAGAACCACCCTATGAAATAATGGTTGCAAGAGAAGGGAAAAGAAAAGCAGATATCGAGTTTGCGTCTGTGGGTATGTCTCTGAAACTTGAACGGGCATTGCAGCGAGTAGAGGTGGATCATACGAAGCTCGACGTGTTTGTGGTCGATGATGAAAACTACATGCCTTTGGGAAGACCATGGTTAACCACCTCAATTGATGCGATGTCGAGATCCATCACTGGCTTCTATATTGGTTTTCATCCGCCAAGCTTCTTATCACTAACAAAACTTCTTAAGTCCATAATTATTCCAAAAACATATATTAAAGAGCGCTATCCTGAGATGAGGAATCCATGGGTATGTTCTGGTGTACCAGAGCTTTTTGTTTTTGATAATGGGAAAGAGTTCTGGTCAAAGGACCTTGAAATTGTTCTAGCGGAGTTGAATATTCAAACTCAGTATAATCCGGTACAAAAACCATGGTTAAAAGGCAAGATCGAGCGCTTATACGGAACCATCAATAAAAAGTTGCTTGTTGATCTACCGGGAAAGACCTTCAGTAATATTTTTGAGAAAGGGGATTATGATCCTGAGAAAAATGCTGTTATTACGTTCAGCACTTTCCTTGAGATTCTTTATACTTGGGTCATTGATGTTTATCAGCAACAACCCGTCGCCAAAGGCACCATCATCCCTGATCTTGCCTGGAAGGAAGGCATTCTTGATTTCCCCCCACGCCATGTCGATCCAAAGCGTTTAGATATTATTCTTGGCAGAACCAAATATAGCAAGCTCCGCCGTGGCGGCATTCAATATTTGAATTTGAAATATGACTCGGATGAGCTTGCTAAGCTACGGGGAAAGATCGGAAGTACTCAGGTTATGTATAAAGTTGACCCTGATGATCTTGGTCACATCCATGTATTTAATGAGTCTGAACGAAAATACATCAAAGTGCTGGCGGTAGATCATGAGTATGCTGTTGGGCTTTCAGAGTGGCAGCATAAAGTTCATAAAAAATACGCCCGTAAATATATCCGTAAAAAGTATAAACATGATGATGTTGTCGCTGCCCGTGACGCTATCAAAGAGCTGGTTAAACGTGAGATTGAAAATTGGGAAAATCGAGGTAGAAAAGGTAAGGCTGGAGCAACAGCAAAAGCTGCAAGATATGGAAAAGTAGCAGATGATTCTTCAGGTTCGTTAACTGACATAGCAGCCTCTTCAAGTGATAAACCTCAAAGCTATCCAGGTGATGAGGGAGGCAAGAAGGAAATCAGCGATGACTGGAGTGTTGCTGTAGATCGCTCTGGTTGGAGCGCATCCTAAGGGGAATATCAATGAGTATTGTCTTGACTGAACAGCAGAAAGAGAAAATTAGAATCGCCAGAGATAAGCGTATTTGGTCTGATATTCACGGTAACATTTTTGCTGAAATGGAAGACTGTAAATATTTGTCGAAGTGTGGTGGGGAGCCTGCTTGCATGCTGTGCAGGGGAGATACTGGTGCCGGAAAGTCTGCAGTGATTGCTAAATTTAGGGATGACCACAAACGCTATGAGAAACTCGATGCGTCTGTGATTCCGGTGGTGTATACAGTGCTTCCCACAAAGGTGAGTGAACGGGGCTTACTTACCAGTATATTGAAATCTATCGGGCCCGAGATAGTCGACTTTAAAGATTTTGATGATGAAGAAGATTTGCTGCGTGAAATTGTTAGACTTGTGGATCGACTTGGTATTGAGCTATTCATTATTGATGAAGCTCAGGGGTTTCTGGAACATGACAGTCGCCGTTTGGTTTACGATGCAACTGAATGCGTAAAAAACCTGATAATTCGAACAAACAGACCTTTCATTCTCTTTGGTATGCCTTGGTGCTTGCATGCTGTAGAGCAAAATTCCCAATTGGCGGGCCGATTTCTAAGGCGGCGTTATCTCGCCCCTTTTAGAATCACTCAAGATCAGGATAGAGGTGCTTATATCGGTTTTTTGGATATGCTTGATGAAGAGTTTGCTAAAGACTTGGGCTTCACAGAAAAAGCAGGACTAGGAAGTAAGGATATCGCCTTGCGACTCTTTGCTGTGAGTCGAGGAAACCTCCGTGTACTTCGAAGTGTTATTGATCAGGCGGTTGTGAATGCAGTGAGAGGCAATGCCTCTAAAATGGAATATGACCATTTTTGCCAAGCTTGCGATATTTTCTTTCCTGAGAGTAACCCATTTAAAATTAAGAGCCTCGACATGATTAAGTATGTGGAGCTGGCCAAGCCTTCCTACTGGGATAAAGATGCCAAAAGAGGTCAGAGCCCTGTTGTTGATCAAACATACACTCAAGAGTTGAAGTTGTCGGAAGCTCTTTCAGCGACCTGAATCTAAGCTGTTGATGTTATTATGACAGCAGCTATCTGGGTACCTGGCTGGACAAAGTCTATAGCGAATGTCATCCCTGAAGCTCCTGTAAGACCGACTCCTCAAACTGGGGTCGGTAAGTCTTTTTCAGATAACGCCATCCGAACCAGAAGGTGCCAGACAGGATATGGGATTTTTCGCTTAGCACTAACCCAGTCTTCCATGATTAACTCGGCAACTGTTTTTGAGCTGCATCAGATCAATTGAACACATTTCATCTCGACACTTTCGTCATATGTCCTCAAAGCGTGGTGGTTTAAAGGTTCTTTATATCCTCAGCAGTAACCATAATCGTCCACACAAAGCTTGAGTGCTGGGGTTTCTCCCGTGTGACACCTGCTGTTTTATATGGAATACTCGTCGTTTATTTCCAAAACGCCAGTTGACCTATGGAACAGAGTAACTTTCAGTTTTTAAAAGGCGTAAATGATATCCTTTATCGTCTGGCTCTTGCTGCAGAGCGGAACTACCCTGATGATCCAAACACGACCATGGTCAAACTGCGCATGTTTGGTGAGGCGAGTGCCAAACATTTGGCAAAGTTACTCTGTGTCGATATTCCCGATAACCAGCATGAGCTGCTTCGAGAACTGGCAAAGATTGCCTGGGTTGATGAGTCCATCATTTCAGTGTTTCATAAACTACGTAAGCTTGGTAACGAGGCTGTTCATAAGTTTCATGATGACCTTGGTGACGCTGAGAACTGTCTACGTCTCGCTTACCGCTTATCAGTTTGGTATTACCGGCTACTGAAAAAAGATACCGACTTTATTGCACCAGTATTTGTTGTACCTACAAGCCAGTCAGGTGAAGTGCTACAAAAAGAAGTGTTGAATCTGAAAGAGGCACTTCGTCAAGCTCAGGGGGGCAAAGCCGAAACTGCGGAGGGACTGGCCTCCAAAGAGAATCAGCTGCTCGCCTTGCAAGGCTACATTTCCATTCTGGAAAGCAAACAGGAAGAAACAGAAGAACAGACAAAAGCCCGTATCGAGGCACTGGAAGCTCAGCTAAAACAAAAAGATGAAGAGCTGGCCAAGAAAACTGACCGCCAGCGGAAAGAATACAAGAAAGAGATGACGGAACGGGCAGCAAAACGCAGCCTGGATCTGAGTGAAAAAGAAACTCGCTTCTTGATTGATGACCAACTCCGTCAGGCTGGCTGGGAAGCCGATACGCAAAAATTCACGTTTGCCAAAGATGTCCGACCTGAGCCGGGCAAGAACCGTGCTATCGCTGAATGGCCTACTGCAGACGGTGGCTGGGCAGATTACATTCTCTTTGTTGGACTGCAGCCGGTTGCCGTTGTTGAGGCAAAGAAAAAAAATGCTGATGTCAGTGGTAAGCTGAACCAGGCTGAGAATTACAGCCTTAATTTTGACCATAATTTCCTGAAGCGAACGTTGCTGGATGAAGCTGCAGATGAAGGCTCACGGACGTTAATTAACGATCAATTTACAGATGATCATCCAGTCTGGGTCGACTCATCAGGTACCCGATATTTCCAGATTCCTTTTGTCTATTCGACGAATGGCCGTCCTTACTTACGGCAGCTGCAGACCAAGAGTGGCATATGGTTTCGGGATGTGCGCAAAAAAACAAATCATCCCAAGGCATTGCCTGTGTGGCATCAGCCAGAGGAGCTTCTCAGCAAACTCAAAAGCGACCCGGAAAAGGCTCATGAGTGGCTGAAAGGCAATACTCTGGATCGTTTAGGATTGCGCTACTTTCAGGAAGAAGCTGTATTAGCAGTAGAAAAGGCCATCGAGCGCGGACAGCAGAACATGCTGCTGGCCATGGCAACGGGAACGGGAAAAACCCGGACAGCCATCGCCATTATGTACCGGCTGATACAGTCTGGACGACTTAATCGTATTCTCTTCCTGGTTGATCGCACGGCACTTGGAGAGCAGGCCATTGACTCCTTTGATGATACCCGTATCAACGATGAGCCTTTCAACACCATCTTTGACATTAAGGAGCTGACCGATAAGTTCCCGGATGACTCCACAGCCATTCACGTAGCTACGGTTCAATCACTGGTAAAGCGTACATTATTTAGCGATGAATTCATGCCGACAGAACGCTATGACGCCATCATCGTAGATGAAGCCCACCGTGGTTATATCCTGGATAAGGAACAAACTGAGGGTGAGCAGGTCTTCCGCAACCAGAAAGATTATATATCCTCCTATCGTCGTATTCTGGACCACTTTGATGCCATAAAAATAGGCCTTACTGCGACACCTGCATTGCACACACTGGATATCTTTGGTGAGCCAGTCTATCGATACAGTTATAGAAAAGCTGTAATTGATGGCTATCTCACCGATCAGGAGCCACCGGTAAAAATCGTAACCGAGTTATCTGATGGTGGTATCAAGCTGGAAAAAGGAGAAACCGTTCAGAGAATCACTAAAAACGGTGAACTGATTCTGGATGCTCTCGAAGATGAGCAAAACTTTGATGTATCAGACTTTAACCGAAAGGTAATAGCGCCGGGGTTTAACAAAGCGGTTTGTGAAGAACTGGTCAACCATATTGACCCTACCAGCCCCCAAAAAACACTGATTTTCTGCGTTAAGAACAGTCATGCAGACATGGTTGTTGAGGATCTTAGAATTGCTTTCAAGAAGAAATATCCTGATCTTGAAAATGATGCCATCCTGAAAATTACTGGGGAAAGTGAAGATAATCCCAAACGCTTACTGGGACTTATCACCCGTTTTGATAAAGAACGTCTGCCAAACATTGTCGTGACAGTGGATCTACTCACCACCGGTATCGATGTGCCCAGCATCTGTAATCTGGTCTTTTTACGTAAAGTGAAGAGCCGAATTCTATATGAACAGATGAAAGGACGGGCAACCCGCTTATGCCCAGAGGTTGGTAAGACATCATTCAGAATTTTTGATGCGGTTAATCTCTACGAAACGCTAGAGCCTGTGGATACGATGAAGCCCGTAGTGATCCGACCCAAGGTATCTCTCCGGGAACTGGTTAACGAGATTACTGATTCCGAAACCTATAATGTTCAGGAAGCGGACGGTCGCAGTTTTGCCGAGCACAGCCATGAACAGTTGGTTAGTAAGATTCAGCGCATTATTAGTCTGGCTCAGTTCAACCGTATGAAATCAGCTGACGTTGATAAAAGCATAAAGCGTTTTGATGACGTACTGGCAGGTATTGCCGGATGTGACTTCAATAGCCTTGGTCGGGTGCTGAAAGAGAAAGGTCCACAACAAGCCGCAGAAATCTTTGAGCAAGATTCTGGTATGGTGGAGCGTCTGGAGAACTTGAAAGAGCTCATCAATGATCTTCGTGATGAACCTATCTTTACCGATATTCCCGATAAGGTTATCGATGTTCGCCGGGAGTATGGCCTGTTTGATAAAGCAGATGATTTCCTCGAAGCTTTTGACAGTTTTGTAAAAGATAACCTCAACAAACATGTAGCACTCCAGACCATCGCCAACCGACCAAGGGATCTCACCCGTAAGGGGCTGCTTGATCTGGTAGAATGGTTCGATAAAGAGTACTTCGATGAATCCAGCCTTCGTGTTGCCTGGAAGGCAAAAACAAATCAAGATATTGCTGCTCGTTTGATTGGTCATATCCGTCAGGCCGCCGTAGGGGATGCACTCAAACCCTTTGATGAGCGTGTTGACCATGCCCTGATCAAAATCAAGCATGAGAATCAGTGGAATCCTGTTCAGCAAGAGTGGCTGGAACGTTTGGCAAAGACCCTGAAAGAGTCTGTCGTGATAGACGACGATACCTTTAAAATCGGTAACTATCGCCGCAGAGGTGGTAAACGCAAGATCGATGCCGCCTTTGAAGGTAAGCTCACCGAGGTTCTGGATAAGTTTACCGATTATATGTGGGATGAACTGGCCTGACTCCCATAAAATAGAATCAACACCTTTCACTATGGAAGCTGGCTATTCCAGCTTCTTCACTGTTTTGAGAATTCTATATGAACAAAAATGATTTGGTCTCCAAGCTCTGGAAGTTATGCGATGACTTGAGAGATGGTGGCGTTTCTTACCAGAACTACGTGAATGAGCTGGCCACGCTGCTATTTCTGAAAATGTGTGAGGAAACCGGACTGGAAGAGGACCTGCTTCCCGATGGTTTCCGCTGGAAAAACCTTCTGGAAAAGAAAGGGCAGGATCAGCACCAGTTCTATCGCAATATGCTGGTCCAGTTGGGTGATGATGATCACTCCGTGGTGCGGGCCATCTTCCAGAATGTGAATACCAGCATTACCCAGGCCAAAAACCTCACCAAACTGGTTTCCGCCATGGATGCCCTGGACTGGTACAACGAAGATGAAACCGCTGCCCGTGATGATTTTGGCGATATGTATGAAGGTTTGTTGCAGAAAAACGCCAACGAAACCAAGTCTGGCGCTGGCCAGTACTTTACGCCACGGGCACTGATCAAATCCATGGTACGGCTCATGCAGCCGGAAGCGCGTGAAATTGTGCAGGACCCTGCTGCGGGTACCGCTGGCTTCCTGATTGAAGCGGATCGCTACATCAAGAACAACACCAACGATCTTGAAGACCTGGACGATGATGATCAGGAGTTCCAGCGTACCAAGGCATTTGTTGGCGTTGAATTAGTGCCCGGAACCCGTCGTTTAGCACTGATGAACTGTCTGCTTCATGATATTGAAGGCGAAGGTGAAGGTATTATCAAACTGGGCAACAGCCTGGGTGCCACCGGTGAAAGTTTACCTGCGGCTGATCTGATTTTGACTAATCCACCCTTTGGCAGTGCTTCTGGCAGTAATATCACCCGTAAGTTTGTTCACCAGACCAATAACAAACAGCTCTGCTTTATGCAGCATATCTACAACAATTTGGAGCCCGGTGGTCGAGCAGCGGTGGTGGTGCCGGATAACGTGCTGTTTGAAGGTGGGATGGGTACATCCATCCGTAAAGATATGATGGACAAATGCAATGTACATACCATCCTGCGACTGCCGACCGGTATTTTCTATGCGGCGGGTGTAAAAACTAACGTACTCTTTTTCCAGAAAGGGACACCAGACAATCCAAATCAGGATATAGGTTGCACCAAAGAGACTTGGGTGTTTGATCTGCGTACCAATATGAACTCTTTTGGTAAGCGAACACCTTTCACAGAACACCACCTGAAGCCGTTTGAGGAGATGTATAGCGCGGATAAAAACGGCCATAGCCCACGTTCAGAAGGTGTTTATCATGTGCCCGGTTCAACTCATGAGCCAAATGAAGAAGAGCAAGTGACTGCCAATGCCCGCTGGCGTAAATTTGATCGGGAGTATATCAGTAAGGTAAAAGGAGACTCGCTGGATATCTCCTGGCTTAAAGACCGTTCAATCACCGATGCTGCAACCCTCGGGAAGCCGGAAATTCTGGCTGAAAAGGCCATGACTGAGATGGTGGAAGCGTTGCAGGAGATTAATAATCTGATGCTGGCGCTGGGAGCAAAAGAAGCATCGGACAAGCTAATCAATACTCTTGCCAGTGAATTTGATCTTGCGCCTCGTGAGGAATTGGAAGCTGTTTCTGCTGACAATGCGGGAGATCATGAATGATTTTGAAGAATCTCCCCCAAGGTTGGACAACAACAACTATTGGTAGTGTTTGTAGCAAGCCGCAACAAAGAAAACCTGAGGACGATGAAGTTTTCAGATATATCGACATAAGCAGTATTGATCGACAGACAAAAACCGTAAAAGGAGGAGCGGTAATAATTGGAAAGGATGCACCAAGCAGGGCTAGAAAGGTTGTAGACACTGGAGATGTTTTGGTTTCGATGACCAGGCCAAATCTAAACGCTGTCGCCATGATTGACGATACTTTATCCGGACAAATTGCTTCAACAGGCTTTGATGTTCTTAAACCAGTTATGGTCGATCCAAGATGGATTTTCAATATCGTCCGCTACAACAAATTTATTGATGCAATCTCGGGTATTACACAGGGAGCGTTGTATCCAGCCTGCAAATCAGATGATATTCGCAATTTTGAAATTCCCTTGCCCCCGTTAAAAGAGCAGAAAAAAATCGTTCAAAAACTGGATGACCTACTGGGCCAAGTTGCCACTATCGAAGCACTGCTTGACCAGCTGCCAGCAATTATCAAACAGTTCCGGCAATCGGTTTTGGCCGCTGCGGTAGCTGGGCATTTAACAGAAGAATGGCGAAAGTCTGAAAAAACTAATTGGGAAGTGGACTCCCTTGCAAATGTGTCTTCACATGTTGTTGATTGCCCTCACTCGACGCCTAAGTGGACTGAGTCCGGAAAGCTATGCGTGCGGACAAATACTTTTAATCCATTTCATTTGGATTTATCTGACCCTCAATTCGTTAGTGAAGAAACATACTTATCTCGTATATCAAGACTGAAGCCAGAGCCAGGAGATATCCTATACAGCCGAGAGGGCACTGTAGGAATTGCATGCCAGATACCTCTGGATGTTGAGTTATGTTTAGGTCAACGTATGCTGCTTATTCGTGCGGGAGATCGCATTCAAGCGAAATATTTAACAATTGTCTTAAACTCTGATTATATTTTGTCTGTTGTCAGAAGCCTGATCATGGGTAGTACAGCACCTCGTATAAACATGAAAGATATCAGGGCTTTTAAAATACCTATCCCTACATACGAAGAGCAGACCGAAATCGTCAAGAAAGTTGATGAGTACTTTGCATTTGCCGATGCTCTTGAATCCAACCTCAAAAACGCCAAAGCACAGGTGGATAACCTGAGCCAAAGCATCCTAGCAAAAGCCTTCCGGGGCGAGCTGGTTGATCAGCAAGAAGGGGGTGAATCCGCAGAAGTTCTGCTGCAAAAAATTGCCGAAGCCCGCGCCGAAGCAGAGCTGCTGGAAAAAGCCACCAAAAAAGCAACCCGAGCCAGAAAGATTGCCAAAGCCTGATTCAATTTACCCAATACCAGGTGGGCAATTAGCACACCTCACCCCAAGCAAACCACCACTCTTCTGTCAGTAATAGCGAGCAATAGGACCGATGAACATTGATCAGGTCATCCTGAAGGGATTCCGTAATTTTAATGATGCCACCATCAAATTTGCCCAGAACACTCTGGTCATTGGCGGTAATGATGTTGGGAAAAGCAACCTGATGCATGCGCTACGCATGCTGCTGGATAAAAGCCTTTCCGATATGGATATCGAGCCGACTGAGCTGGATTTTCATATCGATAAGGATGGTAATCAGGCTGATACCTTTGAGATCACCATCGCTTTTTCAAAGGTTGAGGAGGATGCTGTTCTTTCTGTGCTGAAAGGGCATGTCAGCGACGAAGGTGAAACCTTTTTTCGGTATGTGGGGCAACGTAACGGGCCAAGTTTTAAACTGTACATGGGTCATTCACTGGCTGATCTGGAAGAAATAGACAGCCGGTTCTATCTGAAACATATCAACTTGAAATACGTTCACTCACAACGAGATTTGCAGAAGTTTATCCAGAGAGAAAAACGCCACTTGCTGAAGTTTGCGCAAGAGAGCTTGAGTGATGAAGAAAAGGCGCATGATACGTACAAGCTTGCAGCTATCACCAGATCACTGGGAGTGATTAATGCTGATGTGAGCCAACTGAAATATGTAGCCAATGCAACCCGTCAGGTTAACAAAGAGCTAAAAAAGCTTGCCCACCATCATGCAAATTACAATGTTCAGCTGGATTCTGGCGCTATCCAGGTCAATCAGTTCATCGAAAAACTTGAATTGGGTGCAAACACCAACGGCTCGCAGGTAATGTTGGGTGGTGATGGGCGTAATAACCAGATTTTGCTGGCACTTTGGAAGAGTAAGAGCGAACGCGAACATGATCATAACAGTCAGGTGACCTTCTACGTTGTAGAAGAACCTGAAGCGCATCTTCACCCACACCAGCAGCGTAAACTGGCTCAGTACCTGAATACCTCGCTTCCTGGTCAATCTATCATTACATCCCACTCGCCACAGATAACTGCTAAATACAGCCCGGATTCGATTATCCGCTTGCTGAATGAAGATGGCGCAACTCGGGCTGCCAGTGAGGGGTGTTCAGACTGTATCAGTACCGCCTGGGATAACATGGGTTACCGGATGAGCATCCTGCCTGCAGAAGCTTTCTTTGCCAGTGCAGTGCTGCTCGTTGAGGGTCCATCGGAGGTGCTGTTCTATAGTACGCTGGCAGAAAAGCTTGATATTGATCTGGACTTTTACAACATATCCATTCTTGCTGTGGATGGTGTTCAGTTTGAGGTGTATACCAAAATATTGAATGCCATGGGTATCCCATGGGCCATGCGGACGGATAATGATGTTTCAAAGATTACGGTAAAAAAAGTAGAGTTAAGACAGCTTGCTGGTGTTAATCGCTGTTATGCAGTTGCAGGGATTGAGAAGCTACCCCACAGACCTAAAGAGACAACATCTTACTCCCTTGTGAGTGATGACACTTGGGGTACTGTGTCAGGAAGCGTGAACGCCTTGGGTATATACCTGTCAAAACAAGACTTGGAGTACGACCTCTCTCTTGAGTTACCTAATGAGCTTTGTACATTCGCAAATAAGGAGCTGACTGATATTTCTGCCGCTGTGAAATATCTCCAGAAACAAAAAGCCATAAGGATGAGAAAGTTTCTGGGGCAGTATGGTGAGGCCTTAGAAAGCATCCGCAGCGGGGAGTTGGCAAAGCCACTTTTGTTCTGTCTGAACAAGGCTGCGAAGGGGGCTACTGGTGATGAGTGACCTTACTTTCACTGAAGAGCAGCTGGAAGCAATAGAGCATGATGGCAACATGGTTATCACAGCCTGTCCGGGAAGTGGTAAAACGACCGTTGTTGTTGAGAAAATTCGCAGAATTGTCCCGAAACTCAAGCCTTACCAAGGAGTTATCGGTATAACCTTTACGGTGAAAGCCAGCGAGGAATTAAAGAAGCGGTGTAAAAAAAATGCCTTCGACACCAGGCAAAGCTTCTTCGGCACCATTGATAGTTTCTGTCTGAAAGAGATTGTTTTTCCCTTCATAAGCCACCTATGGGGACGAGCAGAGTGCGACGTTAAACCTGTTCTCAAAATGAGTGATGCCGAAGAAGCTGAGCTCGCAGGTTGGGACTGGGGAGCTGAGCACTTCCAGAATTACGAACCTGTTCTGCAACAGTGGTATCACTCAGGAAGGATTCCTATGTCAGCTGCGGGAGCTCTTGCCCATCATATCCTCAGTCATTCGACAGCCTGTGCCAGATACATAACAGCTAGGTACACCACTGTTTTAATCGATGAATATCAGGATTCATCTTTACCCCAGCATGAATTATTCCTGAAGTTGGTGTCCTTGGGGTTAACAGGTATTGCTGTTGGGGATGAGGATCAGGCGATCTACAGTTTTCGTAAAGGGAACAAAGAGTTTATCCGGCAGCTCATCAACGGAGATGACTTTGAAACTTTCTACATTTTGGAAAATCATCGCTGTCATCCATCCATTTCAAACTATGCACGAAGAGTCATTAGCTCTGATTGTGAGCTTGCGCCTGTTGAGGAAATCAGGGTTTATCGTGCAAGCAGAGGAGGTACCGTCATTAACCTTGCTGGCAGTATCTCGACATCAATAGAGAGTCTGAAAGACAGGTTTGATGTTGATCATAACTCAGATATTGCCATTTTGGTCAGAGCAAAGAGAAGTCTGAGAAAAGTTGCAGAGGGCATGACGGTTCGTCATCGAGTCTATGAGGATGACCCATTATCAGATATTGGTGGAGAGTATGCAGGCCTGTGCATTGCACTATTGCACTACCGTTTTGATAAACAGTTGACCGCTGAAAGTATTCTTTTAGAGAACCTCGTAGCCCTACCCAGTAGAGATCAATCTGCCATCCTCCGACGGCTTATAAAAAATGTCAGGTCTTGCGCGATTGAAAATCTTCGAGTTGCCATTCATTCAGTTGTGGAAAAGATGCTCTCAGACCCTATACCCCATCGTGTTGCTGAGGCTTTAGAAGTCGTACTTGGTAATCCGGAGCTTCTTGCAAAATTCCACCCTCTGAATCAAGACGAAATACAAATCATGACCTTGCACAAAGCAAAGGGGCTTGAGTTTGATATTGTTTTTCATCTTGACCTTTATGAATGGGCGTTTCCAGTCAAATATCCTCAAAATGGCTGGGATTCTCCTGCTGTCTATTCAGACCTGGAAGAAGATAAAAATTTACATTATGTGGGCATTACTCGAGCTAGGAAGGCCTGCTATTTACTGACAAGCCAAAAGAGGTTCAATTCAAGAGATCAAGAGACGCGTGGAAAACCGTCGGAGTTTTTCAGTTTGCCAAGTTTAGAGGGCCTTTATGAGCAGCAATAAGTATTAGCTGATACACAGTTACAAAATATCAGCGATTATCAGTTTTTTATCATAGATATATCAGTAGCGTGATTTTCTGCAATCTCTAACATTTACCGGGCCATTCCGGCACAACAAACCAAAGGCAGGTAACTGTTATGAGTAAGCAAGCAAATCACGAAGCTGACATGGTAAATACCAACAAAGGTACTCCGGGTACCAACACCACCTATGATAAAAATCAGGGTAGTCGTGGTCAGCAACTAAACCCGAACCAGAGTCAGAAGAAAAAGTAAGAGTCTTTGGTATCAGGCTAGATAAATGAGCCTGATACCCCTTCTTTCGGAGCAGTAAAGATGCCGCAGGATAAAGAGAACAATAAACTATTCGCACAAACCAAAAGGTTGATACGTATTGCTCTTGAAGATGGTTGGACCCAGGCAGCGATAGCTAAAAAAGCTCGGGTTCAACAGAGTGTTGTCAGTGGTTGGTCAAAAGGAGCCAGTAAGGCAAAGTACCAACAAATTGAATTTTTATTGGAAGAGTATGGCGATCGCTTACGTAAACAAAGTACCACGGTATATAGCACTCAGAAGTATCATTACAAGTTAACTTCTGAGCTGAAAGCATTTATGGAGTCTCATGACATTGATCCGTCGCCATTTCAGGTGGAGGGGTTGGTAGATGAAGGAGCCCTGAGGGAGCTGCTTGAAAATAGTGGCTCCGAAACTCAAGAAGGCTTAAGAGAAAAGTATCAGGCCGCCCATAGCGAAGATATCACTCAGGTTGAAGCTCCGATCATCTTCCGGTTTGTCTTCCAGCGAGAGTTTATAGTTGGTAGGCAGAAGAAAAAACAAACAGTAGAAAAATGGATACTCCACTCTTTGGGAGGAGGTCGGTTCTTACTTGTGACTCAGGCACGGCGAGAGCTTTCTGATCAACAATTAGAAGTCGAGAATAAGCGGAGGCAAAGGCTTTCCGAGGCTAGGTATAAAGTTCCAAGTATGGATCGCGAAAGTAGGTATATCCAAACCTGTAACGATGACGCAGCGCATTGGAATTCGAGACTTTTGAGATTCTCAGAGTTGGGACAAATGCTGGAACGGGTTGAAGGTCTTCTGTCTGAAATGCACTCTTACCCTTTATACAGTCAGTACGATTTTGTTGCTATGCCATTTCTGCTTAAGAAAGCACTTTTGAATGCTGGTTTTCCTGTCAAAGGAGTCTCCAAGATCACAGCTTATTGATATAATCTGAATAAACCCAAAGCCAAGAGCCATCGGCTCATAACCGTCTGAATGGCAATCAGACATATTGTTGTTACCAGTCTTTTATGACAAGGCCGCATAGCCTGACCGACACAGTCCGTCGTTATGCCGCCGGTAACGCCTTGAAATAGGCCAATTTGAAGGGGTAGCAGGAGTTTGCCATATCGCTTGGCTAGATGAAGGTGCTGTGCTCAGAACTGAATTCGAAAGACTCTCTACCAATAAGGGTTGGGGTGGGCAAAGCCGGGTATTCTTCTATTGAGGGGAATATCCGGTTTTTTATATATTTCATTTCTCTAGGTTAAGAAGCTGAAGGATTTTTCTTCTATGAGAAGCTGACACTAACTGAACTCGTATTAGAATCTCAGCTAACCAATCCTCTTCACAATAAAAGTAACAAGTAGGCATATCCAGCTCATCAGACAAGCGCTTCAGTGTTGCAAAGTCCGGCGCATGCTTGCCTTTTTCGTATTGGTTCATTCTCGAACTGGCAGAAAATTCATCAATCCCCGCGAGAATGCCTAACTTCTTCTGCGACAACCCTTTTGCCCGTCGTGCTTCCATCAGGCGTTTGGGAAGTGGTGATAAGGCTTCCGAGCTTCTGTCGCTCATAATAATCCTAACTATAAAAGCTAAGATAGTCTGAGTTTTAGTTGTGCTACGATACTAAGGAATCCTTAGCTATTAGGGCGTAGAGCAATGCAGGGTCATAAACGTAAAAGCTATTCTCTGGCTTATAAAATTCAGGCTGTTGAGCGTTATCTGGATAATGGAGAAAACCTCCAAGCTACTGCTGTGGAGCTGGATGTGCATCCGGCAACCATGAAGCATTGGGTTCAAAAGGGGATTGATGGATTGAGAGAGCAACTTGTGAACCCTGTGACTTCCAAAGAGGTTGAAATTAAGAAGCTAAAAAAAGAACTTGGTCGCCTTTCTGAGGAGAATGAGATACTGAAAAAAGCTGCACGAATGTTTGCTGCTCAGGCCTGAAAGAGTTTAGTCCTGACGCTACGGGTGGATAAAAAACATCTATATTAAAGCTCAGAATTCCTGAGTATTGGTTGTTTATGTTTCTTATCCGCCCTGAGCCTGAATATGATGAATCATTAGAGAGCTACATCATTCGGCTTGCTGAGGAGAATCGTTTCAGGGTAAAGAAACTTTTCCCCCATTTAGCGAAGCTTCTGCAAAAGCAACGCGGCAAATTGGCTGGGGCAATGGCGACCGATCTTAGCCGGTTTAACCTCTATCATGCCAATACCTCATCCAGTAAACGATACTGGGCGCTTCACCAGCTTTCAGAACTGTGCTGTAAAGATCGTATGCCACTGTTGGAAATGGCAGTGCTAAAAACTTCTCGCCGCTTTGGTGAAAAACATACGGCATTGTTCTGGAAAGGGTTAGATATACCCAGAATCTTTTTCCGGTCGGAAAGTATCCCAATATGTCCTCAATGCTTGAAGGAAAAGCCTTATATTCTTGTGTTCTGGCATATCTCTCTGGTTAGGGCTTGTCCAAAGCATCAGACTTTATTGATCGAATCATGTCCTCAGTGCGGACTGGCAATTGACTATATTCGTCACGGTGAATTGCATACATGCCCTTGTGGCTTTGAGTTATCGACAGCAGTGGCTAAGCCTGCTAACCCAAAGCTGGTCAGGTTGTCAGAGCAGGTCTACGGGTTCAAACCTGAGAGCAGTGACCAGGATAATTTACTTTTCAGAAAATCAACGACTGAAGCCGTGTTTGGGGCAGTGCTATGGTTTAAGCAGTGGGTAGAAAAAGAAAGTGACAGCTCTCCGCTAGTTGATGATGACTTCCTGCTACGGTGTATTGAATTCTTTGATGATTGGCCAGCGAGGCTGAGCTCTCGACTGGAGAAGCTGGCTTATGAAGGTCTCGAATATTCTGAGAGATCTATGAAGGAGACAGCATTCCGCTCTCTCTTTGGTGCTCTGCTAAAGATAAGTCGATACCTTCCGGATGACCGGCTAGCATCCAATGAAGTGCTTAAGACTGTGTTTGCATTTCTTGATCAGATTGTTTTTCAGGAAGATCACCCTTACTCAGAAATCGCCCATACCCTGCTGGATAGCTTTGAGGCTTGTGTGATCTTGGGTGTAAGCATCAAGCAACTGGCACGATTGATTGAAGACGGGTTACTCCATCCCTGCAAACAGTTGAAAGATAAAGAGCAGGTTAACCCTACAACGCCCTTGTTCAGGCTGAAAGATGTCTTCGTTTTATGGTCAGTGAGCTTTCAGTCAAGGCACTCGAACCGCAACCTCTATCTGTCAAGGTGGTAAGAATGAAAGTATTGGGTGACCTTTTGGAGGTAGAGGAAAAAACTGAGTTTAATGAAGCGGTAAAGAGGGCTTTTTTCTCTGATGTGCCTGTTGAGATAGACGGCCATGTTAGAGAAGCCCTCATTATTTTGACGAACTTGACTCGATCAAGTGCTGATAAAACTGACCTTGACGATGAAGCTGCGGCCAAAGAGTTGTTGAAGAATGATCAATGGCATGCAGACATTATTGTAACCACACCCTGGGTGACGACCCATTACCTTAAAGATCCAAACAGTCGAGCAACTGGTTGTGTTCGTTGGTTTACTGATGATTACGGTGAGGATGGGGAAAAGTATCTGGGCTGGTCCCATAATGCGAACAAAGTATCAAGGAGCCACTTTTTAGCGACAGAATTTTTCTGGAATAACAGGGTCACATCACTATTTGAAGCGTTCTCACAGCAAGTCAACAGTCAGTTAATCGATGAGCTGATCACTCTTGGGCTTCCAGTGGATAAGGCTCAACAGCTTCAAGAGCTATGTCGCGGAGGAATGGATAGCTGTTTGCCAGATTCAGTAAGTACTGAAAGCAAGGTTTTGCTGTTTCCTGACGGACAGGGGGAATACGTTGCTGTGACGCCTCTCGTGGCAGCAGGTGTTCAGAGATGGGTTCATAATCTGGTCGGCAATCCTGATGTCATGAGTCGGCCAGTATTTTATACACGACCATTTCTGGTGAGTAGTTTTCTGGCAACCTGCAAAGGTAAGTTATATTGCTTTCACTATCCTCCTAAATTAGGAACACGGGATCGTAAGCTTGATTATCTGCTTGATCAATGGCGGTTTAAGAAGCACTTGCTAAATGTACGGTGTGTTTTTCAAAAGAAGAATTTAGCTTTTTTGTTGGACTGTTCCTTGGGCAAGGTTGTCGTTGAGTCAGAGAAACAAGGCAAGGATCGTCTTCAGAAACAGGCTGTCGGGGTTAAATCAATAGCGGAAGAACTCTTTTCATTGTTGTGCAGGTTAAGGGCTTATTACCCATCAAGATGTAATCAGATCAGCCAAATGCTGGATGAAACCACTGAACTGGACGTTATTCGGGGCAGTATAAGTAATGTGAATGAGGCCGTTGAGTATTTTTTATCGCAGTTAAACGACATATTTGAGCAATCCCAATACTCAGTTCAGCTGGCATATCATCCAAGGCTGATGCGTTTATTTGAAAAGGGAATAAAAGAAACGTTAATCAAAATAACCGAGCCGGTTAAATCCACTGATACAGTAGGCCAGTTTCTTCATTTCAAACGACTGTTAGCTTATGACGTAAACGCAAGAAGTAACCCATACGTAATTGGGCTACCCGCCTTAACCGCATGGGCAGGACTGGTACATGCCTTTTTGTGTAACCTCGGGTATGAAAGCAGGCAAACTGATTTCCGGTTTGCTATCGTTCTGCGGAAATACAGTTTAAATAAGGGGCACCCTTTACCAGTTCAGGAAATAAAGAATGGGAGAATATCTAATGCTCCCATCATTGATCGTAAGAGTTGTGACCTTGAGTTTGATTTGATTGTACAGCTACCAGAGTCTGCGAAAGAGATTGACCTGAGTGAGGATAATCTATTCGGCTGCATGCCTTCGAGATTTGCTGGCGGAACATTGACCAATCCTATAGAAGGAACTTATGGGAAGTGTGATTTCTATCGATGCTGCGAAATTTATAGCTCTCTGGACGACTTATCGTCTTCACTTATCCAGTTACCGAGTTACGCAAGAATTATTTCATCTGTCTGCGAAAGCCCCGGCAAGCATGAACTGGTCGGCCTGCTATCCGAAGGTAAAGTGCTTCCTATAGGCTCCGGCTTTCGGTTTCTGGGCGCCCCCACTGTTAGAGAAGGTATTGAAGGCTATCTTCACGCTTTTGCCTATTCTGATATGTCGGTGATAAGGCTTTCATCGGTGCATATATTGAATCCACTTGATCGTGGTTTTTGGTCTATGAATTACAGTGATTCTGGCATAGCAATTTCTGTGGAGCAGCAGACCCATGGCACAAAAAGTGAAACTGAGTAAACAACACTCACAACAGCGTTCACTATATATCGGAAAGGGACTGTTTTTCTGGGTTGATGAGAAAGCGAAAGAACATCCTTTGTCGCCAGACACAACCACTATTTCAGCAACGAAGGATGGTTACTCAGAAGGATATGCCCCAAGTGGGGAGATAAAGAAGAGTTTGCAACCTCAATCGCTGTCTCATGCAAACATTCAAACGATTCAAGAGGCTTACATGCCACCAGAAGCTGTGGCGTTGGTGATACGTTTTTCAATAACATTTAAAGCCAACTCCGGCAAGCTGTATAGATGCGATAGCATAGAGATGAACGAGGTCGTCGCAAAGCTGGCAGAGACTTATAAGAATGTAGGTGGGTACCGTGTATTGGCCCGAAGATATCTTGAAAACCTGTTACTCGGGGTCTGGTTATGGGAGAACCAGTGCACGTTGGAAACGGAGATATGCCTTACTGATTATAAGACTAAAGACCAACTTATTGTGGATGATGTGCAAGCCAGGTGCTTTAGCTGGGATTTGGATGATTTTGACGAGGCTCTTGAGCCATGGATTGATCGGATTGAGAGGGCGCTCACATCACCAAAGGACTACTGCTCCATTTTGGTTGAGGCAAAGCTAAAACTACCCTTGAGTGCTGAAGTTTTTCCAAGCCAGGGGTTTGTTGAAGGAGAATCTCTCAGTAAATTGCTGGTAACCTGTAATTTTAATGGTGAGGAGCAAGTTGTCTTTACGAGGCACAAGCTCGGTGCGGCAGTGCATCAGATTGATGATTGGTTTTCTGGTGCTGACTATCGGATAAGGGTCAGTAGTTATGGAGCTGACAGAGAAGGGCTGACAGCTCATAGACTTCCAAAGGATGGAAAGGACTATTTCACTTTGCTGCAAAATGCTAACGACTATCTTGAGATTCTTGAGTCCAATCCTGATCTGAACGGCTCAAAAATGAATGATATTCATTTTATTATGGCTTGTCATACCTGTGGTGGTGTTAGGCCGAAGAAGAGTGAAAAATGATGCGATTTTCCTTTGGTATTCGGTTTAAGGCCCGATCAAATAATGAGTTAATGGTTGGACGGTGTTTGAAAGTTCTCCATGGATACCAATACAGTCAAGGCATCAATAGCATAGGGGTAACGTTTCCCGAATACTGCAACACAACCATTGGTGATGTCATTGGTTTTGTTGCCGCAGACAGGCACTGCCTACAGCAACTCATGGTACACCCCTATTTTCAGCAGATGCAGAAGCTTAAAAAGTTTTTCTTCCACGAGATCATCACGGTACCTGACAACCTTCCGGAAGTTCGATATTGCAAAGATCAAAAGAGTGATAAATATTGTGCCGGCGGCAGGCAACGTCGCATAAGGCGTGGGCAGCGTATAGCTGAAAAAAAGGGGTATGCGTATCAACCTCGTTATGACCCATCAAACAATGAGCGAACAATACAGCTGTTTCACAAAATTCCGATGACGAGTTCTGAGAACCCCGCACAGGTCTTTTACTACCGGGTTCAGAGGCATGAGACTAATAATATAAGTTGTGGTGGATATACCAGTTATGGTTTAGCGAATCAGCAAGAAGCCAAGGGTACAGTGCCCGAGCTGGTTTTTACCAATTTTTGACTGCTACCTGTAATTTATTGTTTTCCATAGAAGTTTTTGAACGTTAAAAATAATGGTTTTTTAGATAATTCTGACCTAGTCTCAACTCGTGTGTACGTTGTGGCTTCTCTTGTTCTAGTGACCTGCCGTGCAGGCAGTTGAGAACGGTTTTCAGAAAGTACGGCGGTGAGTTGCCTGGTGACCTGCCGTGCAGGCAGTTGAGAACAGAGCTAAATACGCAGCAAACATGGCATATTTGTGACCTGCCGTGCAGGCAGTTGAGAACCGATCAAGATAAGCAGCTGCTAATAGATAAAGCGTGACCTGCCGTGCAGGCAGTTGAGAACGTTTCAGGGGTTGACCTTTGGTCAATAGAAAAGTGACCTGCCGTGCAGGCAGTTGAGAACTAAACACCGTCAGTGGAAAGCCCGGGATATCTGTGACCTGCCGTGCAGGCAGTTGAGAACCAATTGAGGAAAACGTCTTCACCAATGGTTACGTGACCTGCCGTGCAGGCAGTTGAGAAGATGGGCGGCGGTGCCACAGCCGCACTAGGTGCAAACCTACCGTGCAGGTAGTAGAAAAACACCCTCATCAGAGTTACCTGATGAGGGTGTTTTTTATGCTCAAAAAAATGTCATGAATTGAAGGTTAAATTAAATAATTGTCATAAAGTGAAAGTAATTTCTCTGACAAATTACAAAGTAGATCGTCTGCAGCCCCCATTCTTATTGATAACTATTTGTCAAAAAGTGGAAGTGCCGACATGAGTGTTGCTGCTTTAAATTTTGATTTAATACGGTATTAGCCTTCATACGACGACGGTTTGCGTAAAAAGACCTCGGAAACAAAACGTCATCTGTTGTTACCGAGGTTTTTTATTGGCGGTAGAAAGTCCGCCGCATCTCCTAAGTACTCGATAATATGATCGGGTACTTAGCCCGGATATTTCATAAAACCAAGCAGGTTCCGCCCAATCACTTGATATGATTGGGTCGACAAAAAGAAAGCTTCGGAAGAAGCAAACCGGAACCTGC
>NZ_LUTV01000001.1:989794-991586 GCF_001646945.1 Endozoicomonas ascidiicola | reverse complement strand
GCCTCAATCGGATGAGAGCATGGCTGAAGCTCGTCGCTGCCTGCAGGAACGCACGGCTAACGCACGATCGAATGATTTGGCAATACCTTACCGTGTTCGTATATATGGTGAGGCAAACTATCAGGCAAAGAGTTGGAAAGGACTGAATACACGTGTCATCTATAAAGCTGAAGTCAATCAGATGGGTGACAATCCTCGTTTTGTGGTGACATCCATAACAAAYGCTTCAGCACAATGCATTYATGAACAGTTCTATTGTCCGAGGGGGCAGGATGAAAACTACATCAAACATCTGAAAAATGACCTGTCGTGTGATCGAACATCGGATATGAGTTTTCGGGCGAATGCGTTACGCATGTATTACGCATGCGCTGCCTATGTTATGCATTATGAAATGAGAGCCATTGCGTTGAAGGGTACTGAGTTAGAGAAGGCACAGCCTTCAACAGTGATTGCCAAATTGTTCAAAATTGCTGTTAAGGTGGTGGAGTACAAAGATCGTGTGAAGTTACACCTGCCCAGCAGTAACCCAATGAAAGAGGTRCTGCAGCGAATTACAGAAACGTTTACTGCMCTGCCGTTCCCCAAACCGGGGTAACAGACACAACACTTTGAATAAAAGGCACGAAATTGAATCAGCAAAACAAGCTGAGGGTTCGTCATGCCAAATACTCGGAAAATCGATTATTTTATAGCGGTAAAAAGGTGCAGTTAAGCATGACCGAAAGGCAGAAGAGTTTGTTGCTATGCTCTGCAAGGATTTGTTTGTTCAAAAAAACATCACTTCTTCTGGCTTAGCAGCATTTATGAAATATCCGGGTTAGACTTGGCATCCACCTTATATTGGCCCAGGGACAATCCAGCTTCGGTGCACCAGGCGTTAACCATGTGAATGGCGTCTTTGCCCTTGTTCCAGGCCGAACCTTTAACCGTCTTGCCATCTATCGCGACGATTCTGCTGTCAGAAAGTTCAAGACCCGAAAGAACGTCCCGTATCCACTGGATAAAGATCTGACGAAACTCATCTGGATCGATTGCAGCAAAAACACGATTAAATGTAATGGCGACAGGAATTCCACCGGGTAAGGTCAGATACTTTCGAAACCATTTTTCTTTAGTTTCGGCGAACAGTCTAATGGCGTTCCAGTCATCTGCGCCGCACAAAATGGCACAAACGGAGATAAACATAATCTCAGCCAGAATATGCGTTGTTTTCTTGGGATCTCGAGGATCGGTGAGTGTGCTGAATTTGGAGAACAGGGCTTTTGCTGACATAGATAGGTAGAAAAAAACGGTATTCTGCCGTTTTTCAGCCCGCCTGTCTGTTCAAAAAATACTCATGTTTTTGCCGTGTGGGTACGGCCATCCAGAAAAATATCAGACATTTCAGGGGTGCTCAGCCTGAATAATGTAGCAAGTATTTAAAAAGCATCTACTCTATTAGTAATTGACTACTGACGTTTATGTTTGCTGCCATGCCTGCCCAGATACTTTCTTCAAAAAACTCCGAAACCCAAGTTCTCATCACTATCCAGCATGGAAAGTCAATGCTGGAGTTTGAAGAGCAGTTACAGGACGAGCTTAATGATGCTGGCCGTCTGGCATCTGCCAAACAGCTGGAATACCTCGACACTGATGGCTCTCCTATCCAGCTTGGCTCCATCAGTATGACCTGCAAGAAAAAGAAGGAACTCAAGGTTTATGAGTCTCCATGGGGGCAATGTCCAGTAGAGCGCTATGTTTATCAGAGCAGTAAGGGAGGTAAAACGTTCTGCCCTCTTGATCAGAATGC
>NZ_LUTV01000001.1:983160-987509 GCF_001646945.1 Endozoicomonas ascidiicola | reverse complement strand
GATTCATCGTGATTTACGAAACAGCCAGGTTTGATCAGGGTGACAATCATTTCCATACTGCAGAAATGTCTGTAGGTGTCTCATTGTTCTATCAAATAGTGCTTACGACAATTTTCTGATAATGGATTGTGTCGTATATTCATCGGGAGTGGCTGGGTAAAAACGTAGAAGTGGTAACGATCACACCTTAGGTGGCCAAAACCCCGCCCACTCTATATGCCTGTCACCCATTACCAGAAAGTCTGAATTAATCAGACTTTCTTTCTGGTTGTAACTGAAACGCATTCCCTCATAATCCAGAAAAATACCGCCAGCGCCTTCAACAACAGCTTGAGCTGCCCCTGTATCCCATTCAGAGGTAGGGCCCAACCGTGGGTACATATCCGCACTACCTTCTGCCACCGCGCAACTTTTTAACGAGCTTCCCATTTTCTTAAGTTCCAGGTTCGGATGCATCGCTTGAAGCCCTTTTATATACTGCTGGGCTCTTTCCGATCCATAACTGCGACTGCCAAGTACTACCACGTCAATCTCTGGCTCAAACTTTCTTGGGGAAATAGCAACGGCCGCTGAAGCCCCCTCTTGCTTCCATGAACCCAGCCCCTTACCACCATAATAAACAGTATCCATACAGGGTACATAAACAATGCCAAGCATCGGATAGTGCTGGTCAATCAAGGCAATATTCACCGTAAACTGCCCGTTTCGGCTGATAAACTCTTTCGTGCCATCAAGGGGATCCACCAGCCAATAACGCTGCCACTGTTGACGAATAGCCCAGTCTTTATGTTCAGACTCTTCAGATAAAATTGGGTAATTTACCGGGAGTGATTCAAGCCCCTTAATAATCACAGCATTAGCGGCTAAATCCGCTTTAGTCACCGGCGTAGAATCAGATTTGGTTTTAATACCCTGATCTTCAAGGTGGTAGATAGCCATTATTTCATCACCCGCCTTTCTGGCGATGGCTAAAAGATCTGGAATAAGAGATTCAACGGAAAAGACGGTCATTTTACTTTGCTCTCCTGATCATCAGAAAAGCCGCCCATTCTCAACTTTTCACGCACAAGAAACAGTGCTGCAATCACTCTGGCTTCCGTTAAGTCTGACCTCTGACACAGAGTCATTAACTCATCAAACGTAAACGTTTCCACTTCAAGTGGTTCTGGCTCATCACCTTCAAGCTTATTTTCATACAAGTTCTGAGCGACAAACAGGTGGATTTTCCGTTTCATATAGTTTGGGGAAAGCGTCAACTCCCCCATATCAAACCACGCTCTGGCACCAAAACCGATTTCTTCCATTAACTCACGGTTTGCGCCGGCTTCGAGAGTTTCCCCTGGCTCAACCAGTCCTTTGGGCAGTGTTAGCTGATAATCTTCAGTACCGGCCGCATATTCCTGAATCATCATAAAACGACCATCGTCTAATAATGGCACTACCATGACGCCACGATGGCCGGTATTAAACTCTCCTAAACGCTCATAAATACGCTCTTCGCCATTGGAGAACTGAATATCCAGCGCCTCGATCGAAAACAATTTGGTGCGTGCGAGCTCGCGTCGGGAGCGAATCAGCGGTTTCTGTTTACAGAGCGTTTTTTCTGTCATATTTACCTGAAGGTCATGGATCTGAACAGGGAGTTATCCAAACGATTCCGTCAGAAGAATCAGATTCAGCATTTCTTCTATGATATCCGAAAAGAAATAGATAAGCGGACGCCACTGACCATCGATCTTAACATACACTTCGGTTTCTTCGACGACAGTTTCCAGCTTACCCATTGCAGAGTTCATATCTGAGTAGGTAACCACTCCCTCCTTGCCTTCATTCCAAATCTCAACACGGATAATTTCCGGATGCAAAATACTCATGGGCATTCCAAGGGCAGCGATCAGTTTATCCACAACTTGCCTCATGACTGTGCTCATAAAATCTAAAGGCGCAAGATTTTTCAACTGATCAACGCTATCTGGCAAAGCTCTCCTTAATAATCTTGATTTACTACCAACAAGAAAACTGTATTTAAAGTCTGCCAGCGCCTCAGCTGTATAATATGAAGCCATTTTCGTATAGTTCTGATCCCTGACAGCAACCAGAATCTCCTGCGCCAGCTTCTGTAGCACTTCCTCTTCGTTTTCAACTGTCGTATCAGTAGCAGCACCGACGATGACTTTTCCTGCCAGTTGCCGACTGGCGTCTATTTCTGATATTAGTAACGGGTCTTGATGACTTGCTGCCACGTTAAAACATAGCGCTGCAAGTACCAATGAGCACACTCTCAGCGTCACAGATAACAACTTCATGATCTACACGCCCTGCGTTGATGAAAAGTAGGTCGAGCCAGCGACTCATAATGGCTTCAAAGCCAGTTATGCCTGACAGCATAGAGCCTAGTCCAGCAGAGCTCTGCTGGCGTTATAACTGCTCATATAACTCTCAGGAGAATCCAGACAATGATTGACTGGAATACCATTGATACCGTGCTGCTTGATATGGACGGTACACTGCTTGACCTGCATTTTGATAATTACTTCTGGCAGGAGTTCGTCCCACAACGATACGCTGAAAAACAGGGCATCACGCTGGAAAAGGCAAAAATAGATCTGGAACCCCGCTTCACGGACATTTACGGTAAGCTACAGTGGTACTGCCTTGATCACTGGGCTAAAGAGCTGGATCTGGATATTATGGCAATGAAGCGTGAAGTGACGCATCTCATCTCATTCAGACCTCATGCAGAAGCATTTCTCCAGAACATCAAAGACCATGGCAAGCAGGTGATCATGATCACCAATGCCCATAGGGGAAGTCTATCCCTGAAACTAGAATACCTGCCGATGTCTCACTACTTTGATAAACTTATCAGCTCTCACGACTATGGTTATCCAAAAGAAAATCAAGCCTTCTGGCAGGCATTAGATGCGGATATCAACCTGAATAAAGAACGAGCTTTATTCATAGATGACAATGTCAGTATTCTGGATTCTGCAAAAACCTATGGTATTGCTCAACTATTGGCTATCAGCCATCCTGACAGTAAACAAGGTAAGTGGGATACCGGCTCTTATAATGCAGTTACCGACTTCAGGGATCTTTTGGCGCCAGAAACTGTCTAACACAAATGCTCCACTTTAAAGCTAAGTAGTTTTTATGAGTAACAACGACAAGATTCGACTTGATAAATGGCTATGGGCTGCCCGTTTTTATAAAACTCGCAGTATCGCCAAAGAAGCCATTGATGGCGGCAAAGTTCACTTGAATGGCCAGCGATGCAAACCCGGTAAAGAACCCAAGGTTGGCGATGTGGTAAAGCTTCGTACAGGCTGGGATGAACGAATCGTCCTCGTTGCAGCACTAAGTGACAAGCGTCAAAAAGCAGAACTGGCTCAGCAGCTTTATACAGAAACCGCGGAAAGCATTAAGGCAAGGGAAGAAGCGGCAGAAAACCGAAAATCCCTTCGTGGCGCCATGCCAAGGCCCGATCATCGACCTGATAAGAAGCAGCGCCGGGAAATCCTTAAACACAAAGCTGATTACTAATAACCAAAGAAGCTGTCGCAAAAGGTCTTCTCTACGCTCACTGCCTTTTGCAACAGCCTCTAAAAGCGGTTCCCCTTAAATACCCGATCATATGAAATCGAATAGTTCTGGCTTAGTGGTTAGTTACTGTGCAAGGCACATCGGAGTAGGCATAGCCTTTATGCCCTGTGCTGTGGGTAGTAGCTATGTGATCGTAGATGTAACGCCGCACGACTGCATGGATGCAGGAGGTAGCACCCAAGGGCATAAAAGCAACGCAGGAGCAAGTTGCCGAGAGTGGCTGATCACTGAGCCAGAAAATATGGTTTCGTATGGTTGAGTACTTATTTACCACTAAAACACTCAAATCTACCCCATCCACTTATCAACACCACGATTGATCAGCAATTCCCGCTGACAGCTTATTAATGCTCAAATTAATTGGTAATTCAAACCGCCATTTATTCAGGACGAACGAAGTCACGCTGACTAATGAGCAACAATATCCGCAAGTTCTAAACACAGGTTAAACAGGACTATCTTGAGTGCCACTATGTGGTATCAACAACCAAATGTTTCAAACTAACACTCCTGCCTTCAATAATTGCTGTGAATAAATCATTMCAGTTATCGATGATAAACCAGTCAAACAAGCCACGAATCGCATGCCATAGTGCCTTTTTGGACTTCTTTGCTTCAAGAGCCTGTTGGAAAAACTTGCAAGCCAACTGCTCTATCTGGTTGATGAGGAAAGCGGTGAACGTCAGGCTGGCCAGATTGGTCGCCAGGTGCTGCTTTCCGTGCCCGTAATTGTGTTCGAGATGATA
>NZ_LUTV01000001.1:903934-978505 GCF_001646945.1 Endozoicomonas ascidiicola | reverse complement strand
GACGTTGCGTCCTGACTAATCGTTTGATTTAAACTGACCTGTAGGAGCGTTGTAAGATCCAAGCTTTGTATAAGGCAGTCAGCTTGTGTGTGAAAATTCCATATATTGGTTTCATTTTGGCAATCTCGGGAGAAATACAGATTAAATAACCTGATAAGACTCTATCTAAAAGCTTGGATGTCATGAGTAGGATTAAAAATTAAACTATAGTGCATCCGATGCCTCCGCCCTGGGACCTGGATCAGTTTGAGTTGATGCATCTTTACGTTCGGTTGAACCATTGCCTGGGGTCGAGCCATGAGTGGGTGTAGTGGGGGAAGAAATCATTATGTTAATCCTAATAGTGCAAGAACAGTATTTAATAGCATCGATTGTTGCGGAAATTAATAACAATGACGTTAGGTGAGATAACAAAAGCAGTTAGCCAAACAAAACATATATTATGACTCAATTATTCAGATTCATTTGGCGACTGCTCCAGTGCACTATCTAAGTCTCAAGCTCTGGCAATCGCTTTCTGAGTAATAGCCCCAGTTCTGAAATCTCCTGTCGAATTTCTTTGATTTGGGTTTCGACACTCTCCAATCGGTTATTGATTCCCCCCAGCCACTTATTGTTATGATCCAGTCGCTCATTGCTCTCTTCCAGCTGTTCCTTTGCTTCTTCGAGCCGCTCGGTACTATCACTGAGTCGATCATTGGTTTCATTCAAGCGCTCATAGGTTTCATCCACTCGTTCATGAGTGCCGTCCACCAGTTTGTTGGTTTCATCAAGTCGGGTGTTGATGGTTTCAAGATGCTCACTCATATCGTCCAGCATTTTATGGGAGCCATCCATCATTTCTGAAGTATGTTCAAAGCCTGATAGCGTTGAGTGTGCCAGATTGGAAATATCTTCTTTAACACTGGTGACTTCGGTCTGAATACCAGACATATTGACTTTAACGCCAATAATTTCATGCTGATTTTTCAGGGCAATATGCTTGATATCCGCCATAGCCCTAGCCAGGCCATGAATAGTGTTGTAAAGAGATTCGTGCTGCTTTTCCAGCCTCTCTACCCGTGTTTCTAGCGACATACAGCTACCTGTCATTTTGTTGTGATTTAAGCCTTTTATTCAGACGTTGTTTTTATTATGAAAACTTATTTACGAGCGTTGTATTCTGACTGCATGATCAGCATAGCAGAGGTCTGGTAAAGCACTGTGTTTTTATCAGGAAGAGAGATAGGCGCCTCATATTGACCTTGTGTCGAAAAACTATCACTGCAGTATGGATAAAGTGTTTTATTTCGCGCATCAACGGCGATAGATTTTAATCACCTAAAGTGAATACAAAAGAAACCATTGAATTTATCGGATAGCAAACAGGGAAAGACCATGGACGGCTCTTCAAGTGTTGGTAGTTCAACGACAACTTCTACAGTATTACCTCATGGACTGAATGAAGATCGACTCTCTGCGCTCAGGGCCGCTGGTTATAATGATGCCCAGATCGAAGCACTTTTATCCCTGTCCGATCCGGATGATGAAGGGAATTCCCTGACACCTACTCACTTCTATTCTGCCAATCGGGCTGCACTGCAGGCTCTGGCATATTCTGAAGATAGTGACGCCACGAATGTGGCTTATGTTCAGGCGCCTGTCGCACTGATGCAGGAAGTGAGTGACCCTACAAACTGGAAGGGTGATCGTTATATAGGCCCGGCTGCCGAGACCGTTAATCGCTACCTGACGGAAACGCCTGTGGAGTCTTCAAGGTTAACACTGGAGGCGCTGGCATTTGCGGTGCTGACTGCCAGAGCGGACATTGTTCAGGAGCAGTTGGAGCAGCAAATCAATGTGGTCAACCAGAGGAATGATACATTACGGCAAGCAACGTCATATATTGTAGAGGCCAGAGGGTTAAGAGATGCAGCGCCTAGTAATATGCCAGTTGCGATGAATGAGTTCTGGACTAACCTTGGCTTAACCGTTGTTGGCACCAACCCTCTCTCTGAAGATGATTGGAATCAGAACATAAGGCTGTTCAACTCTCAGGCAGAATCACTCACCAGCCAATCGCAGCTGGAAACCACCCAAATTCAACAAACTATCGCCAAATACAATCAGTCATTTGAGATGCTCAGTAACTTTACCAATAAGTATTTCCAGTCGCTGACAGCAGCCACTCAGAACTTGCGATAAGAAATATTCTCATATTGCAGTATGAACCTATTCCATTCCACCCGGTCAGGCGTAAAATTCCTGCTTCCGGGTGTCGATGATTTCATTTAGTTAGCGCTTATCCATCTTCCTGAAAGGCACCCCCACGAAAAGACCACTGTAAGGCACTGAGCAAAACTCAATGTTTGATGAGGAGCAATGAGTAAGGCACGTTGCCTTGTTGTATGTGTGGTGATTGAGGAGTAAAGATGTTGGATTTGTCCACCCGGTACCTGGGACTAACCTTTAAAAATCCGCTGATTGCATCAGCAAGCCCTTTAACGTCCACTGTGAAAAGTGTGCAGCGTCTTGAGCGTGCGGGGATCGGGGCGGTGGTTCTTCCATCGTTGTTTGAAGAACAGTGCCTCAACGATGCTGCTCCTCAACAGTATCTGGACATGCTCCAGAAGACAAAAGCATCTGTAGAGATTCCTGTGATCGCCAGTATGAATGGTTACACTGAGGGCGACTGGCTAGCTTCAGCTGTTCAACTGGAAAAGGCTGGAGCGGATGCAATAGAGCTGAATATCTATTACAACCCACCATCTTTCGATGTATCTAGCCAACAGGTTGAGCAGGTTTATCTTGATATTCTTCATCGGGTGAAGAGCGAAGTTACCGTGCCAGTGTCGTTGAAGGTGGACCCCTTCTTCAGTGCGTTTGGCAATATGGCTCGTCAGTTTGATGAAATCGGTGTGGATGGTCTGGTGATTTTCAATCGAATGATTCAACCGGACTTTAATCTGAATACCATGCAGTTGGAAACCAGCTGGCCGATCAGTAAGGCCGGTGATATTGGTGCACCGTTGAAGTGGGTCAGTTCACTTCACGGTCGAGTTAATGTATCTCTCGCGGCAAGCTCTGGTGCCTTCGATCACGAAGACATTATCAAATATTTGCTGGCTGGTGCTGACACGGTGATGTTGGCATCTGCTCTGATTCGTAATGGTGCTGATTATGTTTCAGTGTTATTGAAAGGCATCAATGTCTGGATGAAGCAACGGGATTTTGCCAGCCTGAACGATATGCGTGGTCTGATGTCTCAAAAAGAAATTCAGAATCCAGAGGCTTTTGAACGGGCGAATTATATTCGTGCTGTTGATGGTGTTGTTTAAGTAAAGGTTTGTTTCAATAATACAGGGGCGTTGTTTTGACACGCCCTTTTTGATCTACGCAAATATCGACAGCGATATTCAGCACAGTGGCAATTTCACAGTGAAGTCTAAATTTATTCATCAAATTAATCGTACATTGCCAAGCAAGTAGTTGTTATAACCTTCCGTAGAACCTGACAGGAATATAGCCATTATCATCTGGCTGCCCCAGCAATTGGAAAAGCCGTTTGGTGCTTTTGGGGAGTGAAGCATCAGGTAATACATTACCGACGAACGTATAATTTCGCTGGATATTCATTTTGAAATTACCTTCACTTTTCAACATGGCTGATCGTTGTTGAATATTTGCAACTATTTCATGATTTTTACAGCTGAACTCAGCAGTTGAATTCCCCAAATCAAAGCGCCCCAATACACCAATAAACTGACTTTCTTTGAACACTCCATTGCCGCTGAATTCAGTGCAGCCCTGTTTGGTCAATACCAGTTTATTCAGCTGAATAGTTACGTTTCCAGTCACTTGTCCGGGAATCTGGTTGCCCATCCTATTGATAATCCATTGGGCCGAGGTAGTCACAACCGTAGTGTTCAGTTCAAGACTGTTCTGTGTCGCGACAATATTGCCGCTGGCTTCTAGTGGCAGGGTTGCACTACCTATTTGCAGATTGATGTATAACTCGCCTTTCAGCAAGGCTTGAGGATTTAACTGCCAGCGAACGTCTGGAAAAGTAACTATTCCCTTGCCCGAGCTGACTGACATTGTTTCTGCAGATCCTGACCATATCGATCCGCTAATACCTGAAAATTGTATGGGAAGCTGGCTACTTTTTACTAAGTGCCATGCTGTGACTGCAGGAAAAGTCACGAGAAGAAAGCCAATATAACTGAACAGAGCGACGCTCAGCACTAGGAGGCTGTCGGACTTGAAAGTAAAAACCGGAGATGGGCCGCAATAAAGTCAAAAATCACAGAATCCAGTCTGGAAGTGCTGTTTATGTCGTCAGTCTCTTTTGCCCAAATATCCAAATGCATGCGACAAATAACCTGTAAGCTGAAATAAACTGCATAAAAATGATACTTTCCTGAAGATCTTTCAGCATCAGCGTAAACATCCGCTTCAGGTTAAAACCCATGCACAGAAGATCCCATTCAGCAGACACTGCTTCAAGACCACGGACCAGAAATTGACGGTATCCCATCACTTCCTTCTGTATCCCAAACGTTGGCTCAATGGTGCTTTTTCTCAATGCATACACCGCCCGTCCTTCCCGGGTTTGCAATCGCCAACGCATCAACTCCAGTGCGGTAACATCATCGCCTGCGGGCATCGGCTCATCGGGCTTAAAGCGCTCCAGTAAAGGTTTGTTATGGGCATCCTTCTTTTCTGCAATGTAAGGGATAGCTCCAAACTTATCCACAGCAGACACATTGCCCTGACTGAAGTAGCCCGTGTCGGCAAGAATCGCGCTGGGCTTGCCAATCTGCTCTGCACGAGAGGCCAGTTCTTCGAGGGCAGGCGCTACCTGTTGTTTGTCATTGGTCGCCTGAGTAATATGATTTTCAACAATAAGACCACTGTCGTTATCTACTGCGGCCTGCGCATTATAAGCCTGTACAAAACCGTTAGCAGACGTTGGCATTATGCGAGACTCCGGATCTGTCAGGTTGACTTGATCTTTGTCCCTGGGACCCGGCGTAGGGGCTTTCGGTTCTTTGCCCCGTGGCTTTTTTCCCGTATCTCTGATCGCATCACGACGGGCAACTTTGTCCTGGAATTCTGCCAGCTCTTGCTGATAACGTTCTTCAGCTCGTCGCTCAATTTCAGCTTTGGCATCGGCAATCACCTTGAGGCGATCTTCCCTGCGTTTCAGCTCATCAGGAATGGATAATTCGTCTGGCAATTTTTCAGTATCTGCTTTTTCAGCCATCCTGAGGAGCTCTTCAACTTCTGCCTTGAGCTGCTTTTCGAGCTTGCATGCGTGCTTGTAACTGAGCGCCTTGTGTTTGCTGGCATTGGCCTTCATCTTGGTTCCATCGAGGCTGATGGTTCCCAGCTTCAACCATTCTGCCTGTTGCGCAATCAACAATATCTGAACAAAAAGTTCACTAATTTCTTTACGGAAGCGCTGGCGAAAGGTGTTGATACTGTCGTGATCCGGATGCTCGTTGGCGCAGATATATCGAAAGGCGATGGAGTCATAAGTTGCTTTCTCCAGTTTGCGACTGGAGAAGACACCTGTTGCATATCCATAGAACAATAACGACAGCATGAGGGATGGATGCCAGGCTTTAGAACCCCTTCCTTTATAGGCGCTGATCAAAGGTGTGAGGTCTAGCTGCTCAACCACCTCTACAACAAAGCGAGCAAGATGCACCTCTGGCAGATAATCCTGAACAGTGGCAGGAAAAAAGTCAGGGATGTCTCGGTCAATGGGTCTGAAAGTCCATTTGTTCATTGGCTGGCTGTCTTTTACGATCTTGCGGGTATTATACTCAAAAGTTGTTCTAAGTCCGACAGGCTCCTAGCAGCCACTTATTAAACTTTCTGACCATGATAAGGGTCAACCCCGCTCAAGCTGCAGTCGTCGTACTTCTACAAAGCCTGTCGTGTCAGTAGATTCCAGCTGGATATTTTTAACCCGAACGCCATGATTCTGTTCTAGTGTGACTAACCAGCTCATCACACTGTCAAAACGACTATGATGCAGACTCACTTCGAGTATCTCTCCCCGGTTTTGAACTTTCTGAATGGATAGTTTGTATTGTCTGGCGATTTGCTGAACGGCCTGATCCATAGGCATATTATCAGTGGGTGTAATGGATACACCTGCTGACCGAAGTTTTTCAATCTGAGCAGCCTGCAGCCTCACCTTTTGTAATTGTATTTCACTGCCCATCTGTTTTTTTTCAGCAAGAGAACGTCGTTCAGCCATGGGCGTAATCAAGCCCTGCCAGATTATCCACAGAAAAAGAATAATGACACCAGCTGAAGTAATGAACTGTTCTCTTGTGGGTAACTGTTTCCAATGCTGTAACCCAGAAGATGACCATTGTCTTACAGTATGTGGCCACGGGATCATGATAATTCTCCTGAAATAACGACAATGCCTGTTACTTCATTTCCGGTACGTTCCAGAGCTTCAATAGCCATTGTCAGCTCATCACCATTCACAGATTGCTCAAAGGTATCTCTGAGCTGGTTAAATCGCTGGAAATCCCTGGCACTGGCTTGAATACGTATACTCTGTTGCTTCCCATCAGGGCTGATAGAAAAGCTCATGGAATTTGCCTTAACGTCCGGGAATGTCATCAGTAATGGTGTTATCTGCGCTAACATCGTCAACATAGTGTCCGATGAATTTTCTGGCTGCTGTAAAGCGTCCAGTTTTTGTTGCATCTGAGAAGTTAATTTCACAATGCGCTCACCAGGAAATAGACGGCTATAAACGTCTTTGGCCTGCTGTTGGTTAAACTCAGCCTGCTGCTCCAGTTGAAAAGTGTTCATTAACGAGTTGGTCGTCATCAAAGCCAGTAGCACACAGGCAGCCAGTGTTGTTGATAACCAAGGGCGGAAAGACAGCTTCCAGTGGGATGCGGGTTGCCAATCGCCCTGAAGCAGGTTGAAGGAGGATGAGTTAGCCTGTGGTGCAAGAGGGAAAAGTGGTGAGGTAGGGTTCGGTGGAAGATGATTGACCTTCAGGCCTTCTTTTTTTTGTTTAAGCCCGTCCAGAAAGAGCTCCAGCCATTTTGAATCGCAGGCAGCTGCTTGCCATTGACCATGACGAGAGATGATAACGTCATCCAATTCAAATAATGAGCACTGACCTTCAATAAACGGCAGAGTCAGTCCATCCGGTAACCACTGTTCAGAAACTACACCGGCGGCAGTGATCCACTTCTGCCACAGATTCATATCGCTTTTACTGATGGCAGCCAAATGCGCTTGATGGTCTACATGATCAAGTAGTGCAACGTGCAGGTTATCCACATCTTCACTAAATTCTTCTTCAAGGCGCCACTTCAGGGATTTACGCACAGCAGGCGTCAAACGCCCCTGCACATCAAGGCTGTGAAGAGTCACTCTGGCCGATGGCACAAGAATCACAGTGTTCATGGACGACAGTAGTCCATTGGTGGTGACAACATCGGCAAAGTGACTAATAAAATCATTAACACAGAGCCATGAGCCGCTGGCAACTCGCTGCTGATTGTTATTGTCTTCTTTCAACGGTTCCTGATAATAAACCAGCCAGTAAACCGGCTGACTTATGTCTTCCGGTAACCGAATCAGTAACTGAGCACTCATTATACGCCCCCAAATTTACGGCGAATGACCGTGAGTTTATTGTCTTTTGAGCGAGCCAGCAGGCTTTTCAGCCTAACCTCGCTGTCGCCGTAATTAGCAGTTGCACTCATTTCAAAAAAATAACTGTTAATGGATAACCGTTCATTGATACCTGAGTTATTGAAGTTTGCCAGCAGAGGCTGGCTAGTAAATTCTGCGATCTGCGCCCAACCATTCCGTGGTCGTCTTTCCAAAATAGTTCGGGCATGTTCTACAGGCAGTTGATCAATATAAACCGCTGCCAGCAGCTCAGGCTGTTCGGGTGATAGTGTGTTGATATTGATTGCAAGTTCACTACCGGGCAGTGCACAAAGGTAAGGGATGACTTTTTGTGCAACGGAACTGGAAACTCCTGCCACTGCTCGCCACTCACTGATATCCCGCATTTGGGTTTTACCGGATAAATACGGCATTGGCAGTGTAAGATAATCCTGGTCCGTCGCCCCCCGCCTGAATTCTTCACTACTGACCCAGTTGCGTGTTGCCAGTGTAATTTGTTCTGCTTGTATAGGCGGCAGTGTCAGGTGTTCCAGTAAAGCAGTAAAAACCTGTCCTTCGATGGTCAGCTTTGATGCGCCATTATTGACAGAAGAGTTGGCAGCGGGTTTTGCCAATACATTGATATTAAAGCAGGACTGGGCATCTTTCAGATAACCGGATATCTGTCCGCCTTCCACGGGAAAAGCGACATTGGCAGTCGCCCAGCTTTGGCCGAGATGAGTGGTTTCAGGGTCGTCTTTAAACGTCTGTTTCAGGGTTTTTATGGCAAGCTGTTCACCAGAAAATGAATACCATTGCGCTTGTTTTTTCTGTTGTAAAGCGTCAGTTCTGATCATTTGCGTTCGGAAAGATCGTGTCAGTTCATGGGAAAGCATGATCAAAAGACTCAAGATCAATAAAATACTCAGAAGCGCAATACCTGTTTGTCGTTTGCTCTTACACTTCATGATGCAGCTCCCCAGGAATCTGGAAGAAGATAACTGCGTTGAATACGACCAAGATCATTCATTTCAAATTCAATAGAGATACCTTCCGGTAACCCTGATTCAGGCGGCAGTGATTCCTGCCAGACACCACCGATAAAAAAACGAAACTGGAGAGAGTGAATGCCTTCCAGTAGTACTTGTGTGACTGGCTCTTCATTGATGGATGACGCATCCAGAACGTAATGATATTGCCGCTCAAGGCGGCCTTCCTGCAGTCGGTAAAATACTCGTTGCAGCTCTGGTCTTGGTAGTCTCTGCTCCGGGTTGTGCCAGCCAAATCGTACCAGCGCGAGCGCTTCATCATCGCTGTTTAACATTTGTGAATCACTGAACAGACTCTGCCCAGTGAACTGACCATCAACTCGTGCTCCACGGTCAGCCAGTTGCTTAAGATCCTGATCAATGAGTAGCAGTGCATACTGAAGTTGTCGTAGACGTTCATTTTTTGTCAGAACAACGTCGTGCGCAGTTAATACACCATGGAACATTTGCCAGGCACTAAGACTGATCACACTAAAGATGGCGATCGCTGCCAGCATTTCCAGTAATGTGAATCCATTGCTTGCTAAAAGTCGTGTTGATCGGCTCAACGGTGTCATCCCTGTTTAACCATATAGCTTCTTAGTACTGTGATAACTTGGGCGCTCTCTTTTTGTTCCGAGCGAACTTCCACATCAATGGCCCGGAAATCGTCACTGCTGGTTTTTACACTGCGGTAACGAGTGAACCATCGTTGTCCTGCCACTTCATGCTCTCCGCGTTGCCAGTTTAGGCTGGGCCATTTTTTTTGAAGATGGAGCTCGGTCATCTGATTATCAGCGACCAGCTGTGCCAGTATTTTTTGTTCAAGAATCGGTGTGTTACGGAGAGTTTCCCCGCTTAGAGACAGCGCAGACATTCCTGCGATGGCAAGTAGTGCAAGAGCCAGTAATACTTCAAGCAATGTGAAACCGTTAACTCTGAGAGCAGTGGCTTTCATCACAAGGCTGCCTCTGTCGTATTCATTGAACCAGATTCGTTTAGCGAAATGGACAGTGATCTTTTTGAGTTATCCACAGACGAAAAGGTAACCTCGGCAGGAGAGGTTTCACCGTAGGACCAGAAGTAGATATCCGGAGAGGTTGCGAATGCTTCCTCATTGTCAGATGGGGAATCATCAAACTGGAAGCCATAATCGTTTTCCATTTCGATGGTTTCTTGCCAGATAGGCTCACCGGGCAAGATGGTCATCTGAAAGGCATCACTCAATTGCACAGCTGATAATAAGAGCCTTTGCTTAATAGGTTGCCATTGCCCTTGTTGATAAGTCAGAAATTGATAGCCCTCTGGTGTTTTTTGAATACCCGTATCATGGCCCGTGAGAAGAGCCTGCTCTTGAGCAAGTTGAGCCAATGCAATAAATTTTTGTGCTTCATTCTGCATTTTACGACTACTATCTTTTGGTATCAGGGATGGCAACACAATTGCAGTAACAAGGCCGAGCAGAAACATAACCAGCATGATTTCAAGCAGAGTGAAAGCACGTTGATGGTTATGGCTGTAAGATGGCTCTTGATGGGTGGTTAGCATGTAATGGTCAGCTATCCAAATTCCAGTTTCCCGTATCGTCATCGGTACCCACCTGACCATCAGGCCCTGCCGAAAATACATCCACAGGCCCGTGCTCTCCCGGGCTGAGCATCAAATACTCATTACCCCATGGGTCTTTTGGTAAACGACGAATGTAGCCAGTATCCTTGTAGGCTTTTGGTTCAGGGCGGCCTGAGGGTTTGCTGACCAATGCATCAAGCCCTTGTTGTGTGCTGGGATAGGTATTATTTTCCAGCTTATACATATCCAGAGCGTTCTCTAAAACGACGATGTCGTTAACCGCTTTTTGCTGATCGGCCTTATCTTTATTGCCAATCACATTGGGGGCTACCAAACTGGCTAACACACCGAGAATGACAATAACGACCATGATCTCCAGTAATGTAAAGCCTGCTTCATGAGGATGTTTATTCTTCTTTTTCATTGCAGTTTCCTGTCAATCTTAGCTGGCAATCAGAGAGTTCAAATCCAGCATGGGTGTTAAAATGGCCATAACGATAAACAGTACGACACCTGCCATCGTTACGATTAACAGCGGGCCAAAAATGCCCAACGCTATATTCACTTGGGATTCAAACTGTTGATCCTGATTATCTGCTGCGCGGGCGAGCATGTTGGTCAGTTCGCCAGACTTTTCACCGCTGGCGATGATGTACAGCATCATTGGGGAGAAAAGCTCTGTTTGTTCAAGGGATTGCCAGAGTGTTGATCCTTCTTTCACTCGTTCCGCCGCTTTTAGCAGAGAGTCCTGCATATACTGGTTCGATAATACATTTGAGGCGATACCCATACCTTCCAACAGAGGAACGGTACTGCTGGTAAGAATACTGAGCGTTCTGGCGAACCTTGCACTGTCGACACCACTCAGTACGCCACCTAATATTGGTAACTTCAAAAACAAACGATCATTCATTAACCGAAGAGAGCGACTGCGTTTCAGTATTTGTTGTCGTATAACCAAGGCTATAAGAAGAATTCCGGTAATCCACAGGCCGAAAGAGCGGACAAAGTCGCTGATACTGATGAGCGCTTGAGTCATGGCTGGTAGCTGTTCCCCCATATGGGAAAATTGTTCAACCACTGTAGGAACGACAGTGGTCAACAAAGCTGCCACTACAGCAATCGCGACTACAGTTAGAATGACGGGGTAAATCATTGCCTGAATCAGCTGACTTTTGATTTTCTGTCGATGCTCTGTGAAGTCAGCAAGTCTTTCCAGAACGTGATCAAGGTGCCCTGATTTTTCACCAGCGGCCACCATGGCTCGATATAAACGGTCAAACGTTTTTGGGTAACTGCCAAGGCTGTCTGCGAGAGTTTGGCCTTCGAGAATTTTTGAGCGTACAGTCGTAATAATGGTTTTAAGGTGTGGTTTTCTGACTTGTTTGATGAGTGCGTTTAAACATTCTTCCAAAGGAATGCCGGCAGCAACCAGTGTTGCCAGCTGTCGAGTTAACAAAGCTACTTCCGCATTGTTTGCCTGTTTCTGTAATATAGGAAGTCTGCTTTTTGGTGCTCCTTCAGAACTGGCGGTTGTTGTCCTGACTTTGTGAGAAGCTTCTATAACACTGACGGCATTGAGTCCAGAAACTCTGAGCTTCTGTCTTACCTGACGGGGAGTATCAGCTTCCATTACCCCTTTATTCTTTTTCCCTTTTGCATCCAGGGCTTCATAGGTATATACGCTCATCGTTTAATACCTGCTTACTCTCTAGTGACTCGCATCACTTCTTCAAGCGTAGTGATGCCATTGAGAATTTTTTGAAAACCGTCACTTTGCATACTGTCTATCGAATGACGTATTTCCTGTTTGATTGACTGTTCACCAGCGCCATCGTGAATCAGCCGTCTAGCTGTATCGTTCACCAGAAAGAGTTCGTGGATGCCTGTTCTTCCGCGATAACCGGTATGGTGACATTCCTCACAACCGGTTGCGTGCCATAAACTTTGATCTGTCTTAAGCCCCATTACGCTCATTTCCAGATTACTGGCCGGTCTTTGTTCACGGCATTCTGGGCAAAGTACTCGCACCAGACGCTGAGCAAGTACGCCCAATAAACTTGATGACAATAGAAAAGGTTCAACCCCCATATCTCGCAAGCGTGTGACTGCACCGATAGCGGTATTAGTATGAAGTGTACTGAGCACAAGGTGGCCGGTTAGAGATGCTTGAATAGCGATCTCTGCGGTTTCCAAATCTCGAATTTCACCGATCATAACCACATCAGGATCCTGTCGTAGAATTGCCCTGAGTCCCCTGGCAAAAGTCATATCTACTTTTGGATTTACCTGTGTCTGACCAATGCCTTCCAGATCGTATTCCACAGGGTCTTCCACCGTCAGAATATTACGCTCACGGTTATTAATGGTGCTGAGGCCTGCATAAAGTGTGGTGCTTTTACCGGAACCGGTTGGTCCGGTAACCAGAATAATGCCATGAGGCTTTCGCAGTAGTTGTTGGAATTGATCATTAAGGCCTTCCTCCATGCCAAGATGAGCAAGATCCAGTTGAACGCTGTTTCGGTCGAGCAGGCGCAGTACAATTCGCTCACCGTGTCGGGATGGCAATGTTGATACGCGAACATCAACCGCACGACCCCCAATGCGCAGAGATATACGACCATCCTGAGGTACCCGTTTTTCGGCGATATCCAGTTTCGCCATAACCTTCACTCGGGAAACCAGTACTGCGGCCAGTTTGCGTTGAGGCCGAAGGATTTCGCGCAGTACGCCATCAACACGGAAACGAACCGTCAGATTCTTTTCAAAGGTTTCTATATGAATATCAGAAGCCCCTTCCTTGATGGCTTCTCCGAGCATGGCATTAATCAGGCGAATGATCGGGGCACCGTCATCGGCTTCCAGAAGATCTTCATCTTCTGGCAATTCCTCGGCAAGTGCCTGAAGTCCTTCATCATTACCGATGTCGTTCATCAGTTGCCGGGCTGCTGAAGAATCTTTCTGATAGTGTTCAGCCAGTCGCTTTTCAAAGTCATCGTCGGAAAGGTGGCTTAGAGATAGTGGTTTACCAACGAGCCTGCGTACTTCAATTAATGCGGAGTTTTCTGGCTTATCTTTGAAAAAAAGTTGTGGGTTATTTTGATTGTCAAACGACAGTAGAAGATTAAATCGACGGGCAAAAGAAAATGGCAGTGCTTTATTAACATGGCTATCCAGTGATGTATTGGTATCCTGAACCCGTTTCTCAATGAGTATATCTTCTGACTGTGTAACAGCCTGTTGGGGTGCCCTTTCGTTTTGAGGTGTTTGACGTGATAGTGCTGAAGTATCTGGCATCATCGTTCCCCGTGAAGCTGGCGAATTGATGTTGCTGAAACTTTAAATTCAGTATCACTGACTGGCTTATTCTTGGCAGGCTTGCCTTTAGTGCTTTCTGATTGTCGCCTAAGCTCTTCAAGGAGTTGATGGGCTGTTGGTTGTTCGGGGAGAACCGGGGTATCGAAGCCGGGCATCAGTGAGATCCCCTGATTTTTTTTATCCAGCTGATGGGCGCGAATCAGATCATACTTTTGACCGCTGATAGCATTCATTACCAGATCGTCTCGAATGATCGTAGGACGAAGAAAGATCATCAGATTTTTCTTAACCTTCTTACTGGATGTTGATCGAAATAGATGACCAAGAATGGGAATATCACCAAGCAAGGGGACCTTTGAAACACTTTCCTGAACGTTCTCATCCAACAAACCACCGATCACAACCGTATCCCCTGTCTTTACCATGACAGAGGTATTCACTTTTCGTGTGGAGAACGTTACGTCAACCGGTGTACGACCATTAATGCTGGAGACTTCCTGCTCAATCGTCAGCTTGACCGCATCACCGGCATTTATCTGAGGAGTGACTTTTAACTTAACGCCAACCTCTTTTCTTTCAATGGTCTGGAAAGGGTTGTCATTGTCTGAGCTGGCTGTCGAACCTGTGAGCGTTGGAACTTCGTCACCGACAATGAACGACGCTTCTTCATTATCCATGGTGAGCAGGCTGGGAGTCGCGAGCACATTAGATTCACTTGACGTGGTGACCGCCTGAAGCAGAGCAGTCCAATCACCGGAAGTGATGCTAAATGCGGCCCCTGAGACTTTGGCAAGAGCAGAGGCTAGTGCAGTGTAGTCGCCGGGCTTATCAGGGTTAACTGTTTTTGCACCAGTGCTATCAATGACAGTGGTCCCTTTTTCATCTTTGGCTTCTTTCATACCCACCAGAAGCTCGCCAATGGGCACGCTGGAACCGTCTTGAAACTGCATGAGGCTACTGCCATCGTTACTGGCCAGTTGAAAGGAAAGATTGATGCCATCGCCATCGGCTACTTCGACAATGATGGCCTCGACCATAACCTGTGCTCGTCGTATATCCAGTTGCTGGATAACAGATTCCATCGCTTGCATAACATCAGGGCGGGCTGTGACGATCAGGGCGTTAGTCTGTTCATGCGTCTCGATGCCGTAGTCTGTGCCAGCCGCACTCTGTCCACTCTTCCCTGTAGCAATCAGCATTTTACCCACGCCATCCAGCACTTTTTTAAGATCATCGGCTTTGGCGTAATGCAGATAGAAGACTTTAATATTGCCACTGGATTTACGCTCTGAATCCATCTGAATTAACAGAGTTTTCATTCGATGCAGGGTTTGAGCATCGGCTGAGAGAATGATCTGATTACTGCTTTCATTACTGACAATGACTGGCGGCAGCCCACTGGGTTTCTGACCCTGAGAGACGTAAACCGCCATAAGAATTCTTTCCATCTCACTGGCGGATGCATGATGAAGCTGAATAATCTGAACACTGCGCATACCAGCCTGATCGACACGACGGACAACTTCAGCAATACGCTCAAGGTTATTGGCGCGACCACTAAGAATCAGAATATTTGATGGGTCATAATGAACGACACTGCCTGAGCTATTTACCAGCTGGCGGAGAATTGGAGAAAGTTCCCGCACCGGAACGTGGCTGACAGGCAATACCCAGGTGACGACTTCATCTCCACCATAGGGCGCCTGGTCTTCCAACTTTTTACCGGCCACAACGGGAATAGACGATGTGCGGGCATTTTTGTCAGGAATGATTTTTACCAGGCCACTGTCATCTTCAATGGCAGCGAAGCCATGGACCGATAAAACAGAAAGAAACATCTGATAATACTGCCGTTGATTCAACTGCTCATAAGCACGAATCGTGACTTCACCACGAACTGCCGGATCAACGATGATGGTCTTGTTCAGGTTGGTGCTGACGGTGTTAATAAACTCTTTTATCTCCGCTTTCTCAAAGCTGGCTGAATAAAGAGCACTATTTGCAGTCACTAATACTGGAAAGGTCAAAAGTAGAAATAGGAACGTTGCGCTCAGCAGCTTTCCGGTACTATCAGGAAGACAAATCAATTTCAAAACGCTGACCATCCCTTTCAATTGTTAGTGATATCTGTTGCAGTGATGAAAGTTGCCCGATAACTTTCATGGCCTCATTGTTGTCTGTTAAGTCAAAGCCATTGATCGCAATTGCCATGTCATTGGGTTTCAACCCAAGCTCAGAAAAGTACTGAGGATATTTTGCCGGATTAATTCGGTATCCCTGAAGTTTCCCATCTCTCCGTATAGGCGATATGGTGACAATTTCAGACCAGGACTCTGGTTTTTCCTGAAGCTGAGTTTTTAGATCCGAAATGTTTTTGGATGATTTTTTAATGTGGGTGGCTGTTACTGTGTTGTTGGTTGCAATTTTTTTAGAGGCTTCTTCTGGGTACATCAACAGTGATTCATATCGTACACCGTTTTGAATGATGACCCGATCAGAGTAAATAGCATCTACTGTCGCTTGCGTACCTTTAAGGGTATCTCCCTTTCGATAGGTTAAATCAGATGAGCCAGAACGAATGATCGCGAGAGAACCTTCAGGGTTGCTACTGAAAACCAGTCCGGTTATTCGCGCTGCAATTCGAGAGACCGGTATATCTTTTGGCACTGATTTTTTTACAGGTATAGGAGGTTGGCCAAAAAGTTGAAGGCTCTTCAGTTGGTGCAGGTCGCTTTGATCAGGAATCGTTACCGTCTTGTTTTGCTGTAAGTCTTGCTGCAATTCCGCAGGTGTTGAGTTGGCATCTGACATCAGTAGCCAAGTGATTTGAGCGGATTCTCTGGCAATCAGCAAGATCAGGATTAGCAGGAAAAAGTACTTTAGATAGATGATATTAATGCGTCGAAAAAACGACTTCCGACTGGTAAAAATATGTCCATTACTGCTGGTTTTATTATTGTTGTATATCACAGCTTGCCCTATATCCTGGTAAACGTCTTGGGCTTGATGTCCATTTAACCATCATAAAAACCTGTCTAACAAGATGGTGAACACATTTTTCCTGTTTTTTTGGTAAGTAAATGTAGGGCTGAGAAACGGGTCTTCATTAATATTTGCCATATCTTTGCATGGTTGATTGGGGTATTGCTTTGTAGGGGGTTGATTATATTGATGGTTTTCTGATTTTTAACTTCTGGTATTTCATGGTTTTTCCTTATGGTATTTAAAGTATCACTGCTTCAAACAGATACACATTTATGGCCTTCATTGACCAATTTTGATGGGCTGGTTTATATCATCATGTATTCGAATGTCACTTTTATGAAAGGGACAAATAATAAATGAGCATGGAGTGGGATTGATATATGGCGATCAGCTTTGAGAATGCGCTTGGCGTTCACCCCCAGGCACTGGCTTTTCGTGGTTTAAGGGCCGAAGTGTTGGCAGGCAACTTGGCCAATGTTGATACGCCTGGGTTCAAATCACGGGATATCGAGTTTTCATCAGTACTGGATCAACAATTAAGAACACCGGATTCAGGGTTCAGGGAAGACCATATGAAGCTCGGTCTATTTGCCGGTACTGGAGCACTGCAGTATCGAATGCCTTACCAGCAGACCAGCGATGGTAATACTGTTGAATTAGGTGTTGAACAGTCGTCTTTCTCCCAAAATGCACTGTCTTTTCAAACCAGCCTCACGTTTGTGAAAAAGAAGTTCAGCGGTTTAGAACTTGCCATTAGAGGAGGCATGTAACATGTCACTCAGCAATATTTTTGCGGTTTCTGGTTCAGCCCTTAATGCCCAGACAGTTCGTTTAAACAGCATCGCCAGTAATCTGGCCAACATGTCCAGTGTTGGCAGTTCCCCAGAGACGGCATACCGGCCACTGCGACCTGTATTCTCAACAATATATGATGATCTGGAAGGTCAATCTGCCCGGGTGAATATTGAAGGCGTTTATAAAATGCCACCCAGTGACAACAATCGACGTTATGAGCCGGGGAATCCTCTGGCGGATGAAACGGGTTATGTCTATTACCCAGATATTAATGTCATACAGGAAATGGCAGATATGTTATCAGCAACCCGCAGTTATCAGAGCAGTATGGAAGTGATGGTCAGTGCCAGGAAATTGCAGCAAACCCTTCTATCTCTTGCTGAGTAGTCGCTTTGGCTGCACAAAAGTATAAAGGATGATACGTGACAGGAATTAATCCGGTTAACAACACGTCAGTAGCCACCACCTCCAACAGTGCTTCCGGTTCCCTACAGGTGAATCAGGATCAATTTTTGAAACTGTTTATTACTCAGTTGGAAAATCAGGACCCCACCTCTCCGCAGGACACCAATCAGATGCTGACCCAGCTTTCCCAGATATCGTCAGTGGAAAGCTTGAACTCTATTGATGGTCGCATTAGTGGATTAACCAGTTCGTTGCAGCAATCTCAAATGCTCGGTGCTGCGCAATTGCTGGGACAGAACGTTCAGGTAAGCACCAATCGTCTTATAGTTAACGACGCCGACAGTGCAGTGACAGGTGAAGCTCAGCTACCGGTTGCAGCCAGTGATGTGTTGATTCGAGTTTATGACAATGCTGGAACAGAAGTCGCCTCCCGTTCATTGGGTGCTTATAGCGCGGGTGTGGTTCCGTTTGAGTTTGAAGGTATTCAACCCGGTGAATACACCATTACGGCGACAGCCATTAATGGTGGTGATGCTTACGCTGCCGGAGTCTCGCTCACTGGCAAGGTGTCTGGTGTTGAGACAACCGGACAGGGTGTGTATTTGAGATTAGCCAACATGGGGGCTTACCCATTGTCGTCAGTGGCTTCGGTTGGTGATTAAAAGGTTTTACTAAGTCAAAACATCAAAAGAATTGTTTGAGTTCAGGGAGGAATCAAATGTCATTCAAGATTGGTTTAAGCGGGTTGAATGCTGCCCAGAAGGATCTGGAAGTCGTCAGTAATAATATTGCCAACACCAGCACCGTTGGATTTAAAGGCTCCAGAGTGGAGTTTGCTGATGTTTATGCATCGTCGGTTGCGGGTGGTAATAGCCAGGTGGCGGGGGTTCAGGTATCTGGTATTAGCCAACAGTTTTCTCAGGGAAGTATCACTTTCACAGAAAATGCATTGGATATGGCCATTAATGGACAGGGCTTTTTTGTGGTCAGTGATAATGGTGAGTTGTCGTATTCCCGGGCAGGGTATTTTTCTCTGGATGCTGAGAATTATCTGGTTAATAACCTGGGGAATAATCTGCAAGGCTACTCTGCTGACAACTCCGGTAATATCCTGCCAGGAAGCCAGACGAATCTAAGAGTTGCCCAGGGAACCATGCCTGCACAGGCCACCACTCAGGTTGGGAGTTCAGCCAATCTTGATGCTCGGGAAACCGCACTCTCTGGCGTTATTGATCCAGCAGACCCAACCACATTTCATTCCACCATGGCATTTGATGTTAACGACAGCCTTGGGTCACCACATACGGTAAGTTTGTATTTTTCCAAGACAGCAGACAATACATGGGCAGTGGACTTCTATTTTGATAATGGGGCATCCGCTGATTTGAGCGAGACTTTTACTTTTAATACTAACGGTAGCCTTGCGACGCCTGCCGGAGGAACCGCAGCGTTGAACATTCCGCTGGGTGATGCTCGTCTCGCTGGTTCTGCTGCCATGAATTTTGACGTAGATATTGCAGATTTCTCTCAACTAGGTGCTGATTTTACAGTGAACAAGGTGACTCAAGATGGCTTTCCTCCAGGTGCATTGACCGGCGTCAGGGTGTCTCAGGAAGGGATTTTGCAGGCACTCTACTCAAACGGTCAGACTCTGACACAGGGTCAGGTAGTACTTGCCGATTTTCCTAACGAAAATGGATTGATTCCTACCGGTGAAAGTCTTTGGCAGTCTAGCTTCGCTTCCGGTGCTCCGCTGATTGGCGCTCCTGGTTCCGGAATCATGGGAGAGCTGGAAGCGGGTGCACTTGAGCAATCCAATGTGGATATCTCATCACAACTGGTTCGTTTGATTGAGGCGCAAAGTAACTATCAGGCCAATGCGAAAACCATTGAGACCAGTAATAACCTGACTCAAGCATTGATGAATATTATCTAGTCACGTTTTTTACAGGACGTAAATAATGGATAAAGCGCTGTATATCAGTTCTGCCGGAGCCACGCTGTCCATGCGTGCCCAGCAGGTGCATGCCAACAACCTGACCAACAGTAATACATTGGGCTTCCGTCGTGATTTTGTCAGCAGTTTATCGGTGGCATTGCAGGGGGATGGTTTTCAAAGTCGGATTATGTCGTCTGCTCGAGGGTTAGGAAGCAGCTTTGATGTAGGGGCTCAGGAACACACCGGCAGAAAGTTGGATGCGGTGGTAAGTGGTGATGGTTGGTTCACGGTAGAAACCATTGATGGTAATGAGGCGTATACCCGTGCAGGTCAGTTTCAGGTGAGTGCTGATGGTCAATTACTGACTGCCAAGGGGTTACCAGTAATGGGTGATGCCGGGCCTGTCCAGTTACCAGAGTTTGAGTCCATTGAGATTGCTGGTGACGGAACAATTACCATTATTCCTGCCGATGGCACAGGTGAAACAGTCGAAGTCGGTCAGTTAAAACTGGTTAACCCTGAAGTGACAGAATTACAAAAGGCATGGAATGGTTTGTTCGTTTCTGCCAATGGCGAAGCACTGGATGCCGATCCAAATGTACGACTGAGAACGGGCTTTCTGGAAACCAGTAATGTCAGTGCTATGGATGAAATGATTTCGTTTATCTCGTTGAGCCGCCAGTTTGAAAGTCAGATGAAGATGATGAAAGCGGCGGGAGATTTGGCGTCATCGGGAGACCGGCTGATCAGAGAGCAGTAGTTTGGATAAAAGTCTGAATATAAGTTTGGAATAAAACACGCAGGGAGTGTGCGATGAATCCTTCACTTTGGGTCAGTAAAACAGGTTTGGCTGCCCAGGAACGGCAGATGGCCATCATTTCCAATAACCTGGCCAACGTAAATACGGTTGGGTTCAAACGGGACAGGGCAACCTTTGAAGACCTTTTTTATCATATTCAACGCCAACCTGGCGCATTAAACGACCAGAACAATGAAATACCTTCCGGCTTGCAAATGGGCACCGGTGTCAAAATGACGGGTACCCAGAAAGTATTTACGCCGGGAAATTATGACACCACCAATCAAGCACTGGATATGGCCATTATTGGTAATGGTTTTTTTCAGATGCTTCAGCCTGATGGCACGCCTGCATATTCCAGAAACGGACAGTTTCAGATCAATTCCGATGGTGAAATTGTAAACGGCAATGGTTTACCACTTGAGCCGGGCATTGCAATTCCTGCTGATGCTACCGGCATTACCATCAGCGACGATGGCATTGTGATGGTTAAGCAACCAGGCATCATTGAGCCGGTTGAAATCGGTCAAATCACCTTGGTGAATTTCGTAAACCCAGCAGGTTTACAGGCCATGGGTGGCAATTTGTTTCAGCAAACCGTTGCCAGTGGTGATCCGGTTGAAGCACAGCCCGGTGTTGAAGGTCTCGGCTTTCTAAAACAGTTTACTCTGGAAACTTCCAACGTCAGTACAGTTGAAGAGTTGGTGAAAATGATCTCTGTCCAGCGAGCCTATGAAATGAATTCAAAGGTGATCTCGGCAGCGGATCAGATGATGCAGTTTGTGAATCAGACACTTTAAGTTCAATAACAGGAGTCTGGTATGAGAATATTTCTGCTCGGTATTAGCCTGATTTTGGCCGGTTGTCAGAATCTGCCAGACACCGCATCCGTGTCGCCTGTTTTTCAGGAAGAACCAGAGGTCATTCCTGAGCCCAAAGTGCAACAGCCCTACATTGTAAAGTACGTGCCAAATGGCAGCCTGTTTAACCCCCGCTACGGCAACATGATGGTTTCCGACCGTCGAGCGTATCGTTTGGGTGACATCCTCACCATTGAGCTAAAAGGCACCACCAATATCAGCATGGGTGGGGGCAGTAGCGTCAATAAAAGCGCCAATATTGATATTCCCGATCCTACTTTATTAGGACGCTCCAGCGCGTCGATTTTGGGCAGTGGTCGTTCACTGGCAACCAGTATCCAGCCAACCCGTGAATATGGCGGTGCGACCAGTGCAAGTCGTAATAACAGTCTGGAAGGCAGTGTAGCGGTAAAGGTCGTTGAAGTTTTACCCAATGGCACGTTGCGTATTCAAGGTAACAAATGGCTGACCATTAACTCGGGTCGGGAACAGATTAAGATCAGCGGGCTTGTTCGTCCGGAAGATGTCAGCACCGATAATAAGGTGTCATCGGAACGACTGGCAGAAGCCCGAGTGGATTACGTTGCCCTTGGTGATAATGCCAATGCTCACAAGCCTGGCTGGTTTGCCAGAATGCTGAATAGCCCTTGGTTTCCTTTTTAAGGGTAAAATGGAGGAGTTATGGCAGGACGCCATCAATTGCCAGTCATCACATTATTTTTATTTGCCTTGCTTATTACAGCGCCCGCCAATGCACGACGACTGCTGGATGTTGTGGATGTTGAAGGTGTTCGCAGTAATCAGCTGATTGGCTATGGATTGGTGGTTGGCTTGGATGGCACCGGCGATAAATCGGCGTTTACCAAACAGTCTCTGGTGAACATGCTTCGGGATTTCGGGCTGACGATTACCAGTAATGATGTGAATTCTAAAAATGTCGCCGCAGTGACGGTACATGGCTCGCTGCCAGCTTTTGCCAGACCGGGGCAGAAATTGGATGTCAGTGTGTCGTCCATTGGTGATGCGAAAAGTTTACGCGGTGGAACACTGTTGTTTACACCTATGAAAGGCGCTGATGGTCAAATTTATGCCATCGCTCAAGGCAGTCTGCTTGTTGGTGGTGTATCTGCAGAGGGCTTGGCTGGAAATGCTGAAAATCCAGGAACCGGAAGTAAGGTTCAAATCAACAGCACCAATGGCGGACGTATTCCCGGTGGTGCTTTGATTGAACGAGCCGTGGAAACACCTTTTAACTACGGCACTCATTTGGTGTTGAATTTAAGAGAGCCTGGCTTTAGTACCGCGCGCAGAATTGTAAAAGCCATCAATCAGTATTTTGGCCCCGGTGTTGCGTCTGCGACTAACGGGGTATCTATTGAAGTGTCAGCCCCGAAGGACAGCAGTCAGCGGGTGTCGTTTATGGCCATGCTGGAGCAGTTGGATGTTGATATGCCCAGCCCAGCGGCTCGAATCATCTTCAATTCCCGTACCGGTACGGTGGTGATGGGCGAGAACGTACGAGTTCGACCTGCTGCAGTCAGTCATGGCAACCTTGTGGTTCGGGTCAGCCAGAATGCAACAGCCAGTCAGCCGACGGCCTTTTCAGAAGGAGGAACCACCGAAGTTGTTCTGAACAGTGATGTGGCTATATCGGAAGAAGCGTCGGCGATTTATCTGGTGCCGGAGGGAGTGTCGCTGTCTGAAGTGGTAACGGCCATCAATGGCGTTGGCGCCACACCTACGGATTTGATGTCAATTCTAGAAGCACTGAAAGCAGCCGGCGCGCTGGAAGCAGAGTTGATCGTTATATAAAGGAGAGCTTTATGCTGAGTGGCGTGGGAAATATTGCAGATCCAACGATCTTGAGTTCAGCCGAACCGGGTAATATCGATAGCCTTGAAGCTGCAGCGAAAGAGTTTGAATCATTATTTGTGAATGAACTGCTCAAAAGTATGCGACAGGCCAATGAGGCGATGATGTCAGATACCGAGTCGCCCATGATGAGTAACGATACCCGGTTTTTCTATTCTATGTTTGACGCTCAATTGGCGGAACACTTAAGTGAACATGGTGGTTTAGGCATCGCTCAGGCATTAATCCGACAGCTCGGCGACTAATACCAATTCTGCTTTTAAATTATGGGCTGTGCAGCCATTTTGGGCGACTGGCTCTGCGTTGAAGTTCCTCGCCATAGCTAAGGCTATGACTCGTCTCTTCGCCTTGTCCAGTCGCCCAAAATGACTTGCTCACTCCATAATTTAAAAGCGACATTGGTAGAATCCACAAACTCCCCCTCAAGAAGCACCTTTTTCAGGTCGATGGCAATGTGAGCAAATTCCTGTTGGAACCATCATGAGCCTGACACATATTGCCACATCCGGCCTACTGGCCAGCCAGAAAGCCCTGACGGTGGCCGGCAACAACATCGCCAATGCGGAAACCGAAGGCTACAGTCGTCAGACTGTTCAGTTTCAGCCGACCTACACGCTCTATCCGGGTATAGGTGCTTTAGGGACGGGGGTGAATTCCAGTTCGGTAAGCCGGATTACCAGTCAGTTCCTCACTGCTCAGATGTGGGAAAGTCAGGCCATTGCTGGTGAAACGAATACGCATTTGAGTTATTTGAACGATCTTGATCAGTGGCTGGGTAGCGACAATATGTCCCTAGCTAAAGGCTTTGATAACTTTTTTACCGCTTTAAACGGTGGCGCCATCGATCCGGTGGAATCCAGTACACGACAGGTGATTCTGGCAGAAAGTAACGGTCTGACAGGACGATTTAACACCCTCTTTAATCAGCTTCAGGGGCAGGCCGAAGTGGTCGGCCAGCAGCTGAATGCTGCAGCCAATCAAATTAATGGCCTGCTGACCAATATTGCCGGATTTAATGATCAGCTGAGAACGTTATCCACAGGCAGCCAGCCCGCTAACGAGATATTGGATCTCCGTGATCAAGCGGTTAAGGATCTCTCTGAGTTGGTGTCTGTTAATGTTCTGCAACACGACAATGGCTCCTACAGTGTGTATATGAAATCCGGCCAGCCATTGGTGCTGGCTAATCAGCATAACTCACTGTCCGTGGAAGGTTTGGTGGATGCTGCAGATGGTTTTCAGATGATTCTGCAAACCGGCAACACCAAGATACGAGTCACCGGCGATCCAGGTGGAACGGTGGGTGGTTTGCTGCAATATCAATCTGATCAGCTGGTTTACGCTCGCAATGAAATGGGGCGTATGGCCGTGGTTCTGGCTCATGAAATCAATACTCAGTTGCAAGCCGGCGAAGACCTTAATGGCAACCCCGGCACGTCGTTGTTTAATGATTTGACGACACCGGTCGGTGCAGCGATGCCCCTTGATGCGGTATCAACGGCAGTCAGTTCCTTAACGATTACCGATACCAATCAACTGCAATCCAGTGATTATGATTTTCGTGTTGATAACGCAGGCAACTATCGGGTGGTTCGACGGCTTGATAATACGGACGTTGCCGCCGGTGTTTTGTCGGGCGCAGGCACAGATACCCTGACGTTTGATGGTATCGAGATTAATGTTGATGCCACAGCCACGGATCAAGCTTATCGACTGGCTCCGTTAAGGTACGGTGCCCGGGAAATCCAAACCATGATGTCGGACCCTTCTGCCCTGGCGTTTGCTGCTCCTGGAAATGGCATAGGCGACAACAGTAATTTGCTGGATTTAGTCGCCATTCAATCCAAAGGTCTCATCAATGGCGGCACCAGTACATTGGTGACGGCGTATTCCGGTTTTGTGGGTGAAGTCGCGGTGCAGACGTCTCGAAGTAAAACCGAGGCGGCTGGTGGGCAGGCATTATTGTCGCAGGTTGAGTCTGCTGTCGGCACCTACAGCGGTGTTAATCTGGATGAAGAAGCTGCCAGTATTTTACGATTCCAACAACTTTACAGTGCCAATGCTCGGGTGATTTCTGTCGCACGATCAACCTTTGATGCACTGCTGGCTATGTTTTAACCAATGCTAACTGAACAGTGCGATAGAAATGAACTTGGATGATAATTACGTTGTCTAACCCTAGGTCAGTAAATAGAGAACTACAAATGAATCTTTCGTTCCTATTCCAGGGTAGAGAAAATACAGCAAGCTATTGTTCTTCGCCCGAGGTTATACCGGGAAAAGATCTTGATATTAAAAAGGCTGCAGATGAGGCGGTTACACCTTATTACACGGGTGATCACAGGATGAAACCGGTACTGGTTCGCAATTTACGTTCAGACAGAGCCTATTTTATAGATACTTGCCATACTCATGAACGAATAATCGAAGTGTCTCCTGATCTCAGGGTTTTTTTTCCAAAAAGTGATCAGCAAATAACCGTGGTGAAGTCTCACCTGATACATTTGCTTGAAAGAAATATAGTGGTTTTACAACAAGCTGAGCCGACAATGCATGAGGGTATAGACTATCCAGCCGTATATTCAGAGAAAGGTGATAATATTACCGGCGGACGATTTAAGGTTGGCCTTCCCGTTGATGAATCAGTGCAATGCAGATTTCCATGGGAGATGGGTCGTTACTCTGGCAGGACAGACTTGCCTTATAAAACGTACCCTAATTCTGGAAATGAAGGGCATAATGCAGAAAAGGCTATAGCCAGATTGTTGCGATTTAAAAGTGGCAAGATTTATTCACAAGAAAGGCCTTGTTTTCAGAGAGGTACACAGGGTTATTGCACATCATGCCGTATGATTTGTGGGAGTCAGTACAGGTTTAATGAAATTCCTTTTTGGGAGTTAAAAAAAGAGTTGAATGGGGTTGAAGTCAAAGCATTGTGTGAGGAGGCATCAGGTATAAGCAAAATTATTAATGGTTTCATCTCTGAATACGATGAAACCATTAATAGATTAATACTCGTTAATTTAAATTATAACTTCTCCCAGGGCCTTGATGAAATTGAGAAGTGTATTTCACAATTTATAGGGCTTGAGGAGTATATAGAGAATTGTAAAAGAAAGATTGCGGAAGAGGATCATGGTGTACCTTCAAATGAGTTAGTAAAATTTGAAGACATAGATAAGGCTTTTGAAAATGTGAAAGAAATAAATATTTCTGTCCTGCGTAAATCAGTTGAAACCTTGTTCAATGACTTGGCAGGTTTTATCGCACAGCGGAAAAGTTTGGAAAAAAAGCATGGTGGTGAAGCCAGTTCAGGTGATATCAAACCTATTGTTCAGACGCTGGTTAATTCTTATATGGATCGTTTAGGTTCTGAATCTCAGGCCTATTCTTTGATTTCAAACATTATTGAAAATTGTAACTCTCTAATGACTGTTGCCAGTATTCTATTTGGGTACGAGTCTAGGGAACATGCGAATAAGTCCTTTCCCCTAAAAACAGCTTCAGTAATACCAACGGCTTCAGACGTCGAGTCTGGACTTATTCGAACCTTCCCTCTTAAGGTAGACATTGAGGATCTATCCCCTGTTTCCAAAGGTTGCAGCGAACTGGCTTCGTGGAAAGCTGACAAGTTAGAGCCTAAGGCAGGACAAAAACAAAGCCTTGACCCTGTTGAATCAACCAGTCTCAATGAAGAATCACCTCCGGAACATAAGCGGGGCAAGGGAATTCCCTTAATGTCTACCTTAAGAGGATTTGCTGATGAAATAGACTCTATCAAAACGTTGAAAGGAAGAGTTGAGGATCTATTAACAGCAATGATGAATCTACAACAAACAATCAGAATGATTTGCGAAGATTGCCTTGATTACGAAGCCGATAGGTATAAAAAATATATTCCAAACTAGATGGGTAGGGAGCTATGAGAGTCAGCACAGGGAACTACAACCGGCTCATGGTGCAGGTGATGCAAAACACCATGGCGGATTTAGCCAGAACATCGGATCAGTTAGCCACTGGCAAGCGGATTCTGCAACCTTCCGACGATGCGGTGGACGCAGTTAAGATTCTGCGACTGAACAATGAACTGAATGCCATCGGTCAGTATGAAAATAACATCAGTTCAGCCAGGGGCTGGTTACAGCAGCAGGATGTTTTGTTCGGTGGCATGAACGATTTGTTGATGCGTTCCAGAGATATTCTTCTGGAGGCAGGCAATGGTTCACGAAGCAATGCCGATCTTGCGACCATTGCTGATGAATTGTCATCTCTGAATGAGGCTTTGCTGAGTCAGGCGAATCATCGAACAGCGGATGGTCAGTATTTGTTTTCAGGAACGACTACGACACAGGAACCCTTCATGTTAGTCGCCGGTGACTATCTATACAACGGTAACAGTCTGCATCGTGAAGTAGAGGTCAATGGATCGACAACCGTCCAATTAACTCAGCCCGGGGATGCACTTTTTGTTGATGCTGCTGCCATTGCACCGTTGCCAGACACCATTTTTGATGCACTTGCCGCAGCGGTAACAGAGCTGAACACACCTACTGCAAATTTGGATACCGTGGTTGCCGAATCCATTATCTGGATTGATAACACCATGGAGCGAATTGGTTCTGCGCAAACGCGAGGCGGCAGTGAGTTAAATCTTCTTGATCAGATTGGTGGCAGCCATGGAGACATCAAATTGTTTGCTCAGCAATTGACGTCCAGCCTGGAAAATGTGGATTTTGTGGAAGCCACTACCCGATTGAATCAACAGCAGGTGATTTTGTCAGCCAGTCAGCAGGTCTATGCCAATATCAAGAATCTTTCTCTGTTCAACTATTTCTAAGAATTTAAGTTGCTCTTGATTTAACACGCTTTTGATTTAAGACGCTTTTGATTTAAGAAGAGCAGCGATTTAGCCGATGTTCCTACAGAACGTTCTCGGGAGCAGGTTGTAATGTCCAGCATAAAAGGAACCGGTGGTAAAAAAGCCGGTGCAGTCAGTGGAGCAAAACCGCGTGTTGACAAAAAAACAGGGGTTAGCAGTGTCCCGCGTGTTGCCGAAGATCGTTTGAATGTCAGTGCCTCAGCCCAACAGATTGATGATCTTTTTCAACAGTTATCGGATCTGGATGATGTGAATGCCGCCAGAGTGAAAAGTGTTCGCGAGTCGATCAAAAAAGGCAACTTCCCCATCGATTATCAGCGTTTGGCTGATAAAATTCTGGAACTCTCTGATGAACTCAATGCCGAAGACGACGACTGATGCTAATTTAGAAAATGTCTCGAATGTTGCTAATACGGATCGTGTATTACAAGATCATTTCCAGAAAATGCTCAGTAATATTCGTGATGCTTTGGCTCTGTCCAGAAAAATGGAAAAGGTTCTGGAAGCGGTCCATCAGAAAATGCTGAATAGGAACATTGCCTCTCTGGAAGTGTCACTGGAGCATCAGGTTCGCTTACTGAACATGCTGCAAATGAATGGCTCTCTTCGAGAGCACTACCTGAAACAGTTTGGCTTCAGTAATGATAGTACTGGCATAAAACAGTTCTTCAGCCTTATGAAACAGCAGCCTGCTATTGCCCCGATAGAAGCGTATCAGACACTGGAGAAATATTGGGATCAGTTAGAACACTCTGCCAACCGTTGCCAGCAAGTCAATAACGCCAATGGTCGTTTATTGGCTCGGCTTTCAGCCAGTACCCGAAAAATTATTGAACTCTCTTTCTCAGGACAACCCATTGCTACCTATGATGAGCATGGGGTGCCCGTTAATCCGCTGGCTGAATAATGAAGAGTCGCTATGCCGCAGTTATTATCGGTGCCGTAATTTTTCTGCAGATGAGTGTTTCTGCAGATGCCCCTCAGACGATTTATTACCCTCAGGTGCTTGAAGATCATCAATGGTCCATGAACAAGGAGCATGGATTTTACTGCATTTTATCAAATCCGGTGGCTGGTTTGGGTGATCTTCAGCTGATTGCCGAAGCCGGTGAAGTTGAGCAAATTGCCGTTGCTCCAGACCCATTTCAAAGCGAGCAGCGCCAGGTCTCTGTGGCGATTACTTCACCTCCCTGGTCGGTGAAACCACAACATACGCCCATTGCCAACGCCAGTATCCCCGCGGGTGATTCTTTATCTATAGATATCAGCATGGTGAATGTTCTGAAGGCATTTCATGCAGGGCAACAGCTACAATTGGTGGTGGACGACAATAATGGGCCTTCGGTCATTGTTCAGGTGCCTGCCCTGAATATTATGCCGGTACTTGAGCAGTTTTACCGCTGTATGGACGATTTGTTGCTGTTGAATTTTGAACAGGCAAAACACAATACCTTTTATTATCCGTCCGGCGGTAAACGACTGGATGATGATCAACGACAAATGTTGCTTCATATTGCTGAATATGTGGTGGCAGATCATAACGTTGATCGTATCACCATTGATTCTCATACGGATTCTTATGGTGATGAATTGGTGAACCGGGAACTTTCTAAAAAAAGGGGGCAGTTACTGGTGAGTGAGCTGCAAAAAATGGGGGTTCCTACTGGTAAAATCCTGATGCGATTTCATGGTGAACGTTACCCTGTGGCTGATAACAACACCCCCGATGGGCGAAACAGAAATCGCCGCGTCGAGATTCGGATAACTCGTTAAGCCAATGTCTTTTTCTTCCTAAACTCTGTCAATCCAACGTCGATATCCTTTCAGAGCCTGAGAAAATCTCAGGCATTTCTGGCACTTTGAAAAATACTTGCTACCAGACTTTCTGGAAGACGGAGCGATTATGGAAATCAAAGGATTGGCCTCCAGCCTGGTAAACCCGGTCAGAACTGAACGGCAGCCATCAGTATTACCTTCCGATTTAAGCCGAAACGATGTCCCTGATTTTACGCAGTTGATGAAATCCGCCATGGACCGGGTGAACGAGTTGCAGCAATCCGCATCGACTCAGATGCATCAGGTGGATACCGGTGAGTCTCAGGACTTGCTGGGAACGATGATTGCCACCCAGAAAGCCAGCATTTCTTTTCAAGCGTTGATGCAGGTGAGAAATAAGGCAGTAGCAGCCTATGAAGAAGTTATGCGCATGCAGGTTTGAACAGCGGTTCTGGCAAACACGCTAGACAAGGCACGCTAGATAAGGAAAGTGGAGTGAAGAATGGCTGAAGCGACAGCAGACGGTTTACAGGAAACCGGGATTGAAGAAGAGCAAGCAACATCTCAGCTTCAGCTGTGGCGCGAGCGGGTTCAGGAATTTCTGCAAAAGAATAAAGGCTATCAGACTATTACCCTGATCATGCTCTCCGCTGGCATTGCTCTGTTGGTGGTGCTTTGGCTCTGGTCGCAAGCCGCCGATTATCAGCCTTTGTACGGCAATCAGGAGCTTTACGAAGTGTCCAGTATTGTTGAAGTGCTGGAACGGGAAGGGCTGAACTACACGCTTCATCCTGAATCCGGACAAGTGATGGTAGACGCTGGTCAACTAAGTCAGGCGAGAATGAAGCTGTCGATTGCCGGTATTCAGGCACGATCACCAGAAGGTCTGGATACGTTGGATCAACAGGAGCTGGGTGCCAGTCAGTTTATCGAAGGTGTCCGCTATTTAAGAGGACTGGAAGGCGAGCTGGCGCAAACCATTATCAGTCTGAAGTCGGTGCGAAATGCGCGGGTGCATTTGGCCATTCCCAAACAAAGCAGCTTTATTCGGCGTAAAGAAAAGCCGTCAGCGTCTGTCTTTGTCAATTTATTTCCGGGGTATCGACTGAGCGTTGAACAGGTGGAAGGTATCATCAATCTGGTGGCAACCAGCGTCTCCAATATGAGCAGGGAAGATATATCTGTTGTTGATCAGAGTGGCAGACTGTTATCCACAGAAGCACTCGAAAAAAGCGGCGCTCTTGGCGAAGTGTCCAGACAGTTTGATTTTAAGCAGGAGGTGGAAGCCCGTTATCAAGATCGTATCAGCCACCTTCTTGAGCCATTGGTTGGCCCTGGCAATTTTCGGGCACAGGTGACCGCCAGTGTGGATTTTGAAAAAGTGATTCAGACCGTAGAGCAGTTTGATCCAGCGACAGCGGTGGTACGAAGTGAGCAAGGAAAAGAGCGCATCAATACCGGAGGGCCAGCGATAGGCGTTCCAGGCACATTAAGCAATCAGCCTCCGGCAGAGACGGATGAAGAAGCGGAGACCGAGAACAGTAGTCAGTCGGAATTTGTGCGCAATTATGAAGTGGACAAAGTAACCCGCCAGGTATCAAACCACCAGGGTCGTGTTGATAAACTGAGTATTGCTGTCGTCTTTAATGATCAGGCTGAAGGTGCTGTTTCTGGTGCTGTAGCGGAGTGGGATCAGGCTCGACTGGACAGTATGCGTCAGATGATTATTGATGCGACAGGATTGGATCAGGTAAGAGGTGATCAGATCAGTATTCATACCGCACCGTTTGTTCCTGTTGAAGGTGCTCCGGACAGCACGATGGCATGGTGGCAACAGCCACAGACGCTGTATTACGTGAAATACGGCTGCGGTACGTTATTGGCGATTTTAGTGTTGTTCTATTTGATTCGACCGCTGATGCAACAAGTCACGGTCAACTTGGAACCACCAAAAGAATTACTGCCAGCGCTAGCAGAAGGGCATGGTGAACTGGCCCATATGGACGAAGTGGATCCTGAGAAACGACGAGCCATGTTTGATGAAAGTTTCCACCTACTGCCACCGGAGCTGGCAGATTTTGAAACTCAGGTGACCCATATGAGAAAGCTGTCGGTGAAACAGCCTGAACGAGTGGCGCAGGTGATCCAGCTGTGGATGAGCAATTATGAGACGTAGTCATTGATGACCGATAAAAAAGAGAATAAATGAAAACATGAGTGAGAATCGTGATCTTGCCATTAGGCAGCCAACAACCAGAGACATTGCCATCCTGATGCTCAGCCTTGGAGAAAAGGGGGCTTCAAAGGTGTTGGAGCATCTTAGCCAGCGAGAAGTTCGGCAGGTCAGTGCTGCTATGGCAACCATGGCACCGTTGAAGAGAGATCAGGTTCAGGAAGTGTTGGATATCTTTTTCCACACCTATCGATACGACAGTGGTCTTACGGGATCATCTCGTGGCTATTTAGACAAAACCCTGAAGCTGGCACTGGGCGATAAAGAAGCCAAAAACGTCATGGACTCGATCTTTGGTGATGAAGACACCACATTGGAAACCATGAAAATGATGGATTCTGCGACGATTACCGAGTTGATTGCCGGCGAGCATCCTCAGCTTCAGGCAGTGGTGCTGACTTACCTTGGGCCTGAGCAGGCGGCAGAGGTTCTTCAGCGTTTGCCCGTTGCTACTCATCAGGATTTGTTGTCCAGAGTTGCCCGCCTTGAAGAACTGCATCCCTCCATTCTGCAGGAACTGAACCGGATGTTTGATGACAATATTGGCCGTCTCAGCACCAGCCAGAACACCACGGTCAGTGGCTTACGTCAGGTTGCGGATATCATGAATCGAATGGGTGAAGGTACGGTTAAAAATGTTCTGGGTTACTTCAAAGAGCAAGACAAGAAACTTGCAGAGAAAATTGAGCAGCAGATGTTTGTCTTTGAGCATCTGACGCGGTTGGATGAAGACGTAATTCGTCGCATTGCCAGTGAGGTCAGCCAGGATATTCTTGTGCTGGCATTGAAAGGTGCTCCTCAAGATGTGATGGATGCCATTGTTGGCACCATGACCAAGCGGGCTTCGAAATTCCTGTTGGAGGATATTGAGAACCTCGGTTCGGTGCGTGCCAGCCAGGTTCAGGGTGCCCGTAATGATGTATTGAGAATTGCACGGCAGCTGGCGGCCAGTGGTGAAATTGAGCTGAGCTTTAATGAAGATGAAGAGATGATTGAGTAACCCTATGAGGCTTCCATGAAGAGCAAAACCAGAATCTGGCAGCCAGAAACTGCAGCTTATCAGCAGTTTCATTTTCCTGTGCATGAGAAGAAAGGGCGACCTGGTCAAACTCAAAAAAACGGTCGCGCAAAAAAGCACAGTGCAGTTACTCCTTCCGAAACCCCGATAATTCCGGAATCTTCAGTGGCTTCTGAAGCCAGCCAAGGGACGATAGAGAAAGTACAGGAGCAGCACGAAGCAGAGCTTCAGAGTATGGAGCAGAGGAGTTATCAGCGCGGCTACGATGAAGGACGTCGTCAGGGTTTTGAAGAAGCATCCAAAAAAATCGCCAGCCAGACCCAGCAGGTTTCAGAGCAGCAGAAGGCACTGGTAGACAGTTTGCACCGTGAAATTTCCGCCGTTAAAAACAGTACTTTGCAAAACCGGGAACAGTTGTCGGTATGGCTTGGTCAGGTAGTAGAAGAAGTCTGTCGTCAGGTGGTTCGAAAAGAGATGGAAACCAAGCCAGAGCTAATTGTGGATATTATCCGCCAATCCCTCGAGCTGGTGCCAGAAAGCAACAGTTATACCATACAGGTATGCGATCAGGATGCTGAGCTGTTGAGACGCACCAAGCCGGATTTTGGGGCGCCATGGCAGCTGGTGGTTACTGAGAATTTAATGCCTGGTGACTGTCGAATAGTTGCCAGTGAAGGCGAGGCGGAAGCCAGGTTGGATAATCGATTAATTCAATGTCTGGATATTATTAAAGAGTCTCTGGTGGAAGATCTGGAGGCTGTCTCTTGATCAATGAACTTCCGGAGGTATCAGCAACGACAGCCAACTCCATGATCGGACGGCTTCGCAAAGTGCCGGTCGCTTCATTGACAGGCCGGGTTGCTGCAGTGAAAGGCATGTTGCTGGAAGCAGTGGGCGTTCGCCTGCCGGTAGGTCAGCTTTGTCATATACGCTCACGGTCTGGTGATGGATTTGAGGCAGAAGTCGTCGGCTTTAATGATAAAACCTCCTTGCTAATGTCGCTTTCGAACCATCAGGATGGCATCTCACCCGGGGATTTAATCGTTCCTGTGCCGGTGAATCAGGGCGTTTCGGTAGATAGTTCACTGGTGGGTCGCGTTGTCGATGCAATGGGTGAGCCTCTGGATAACAAGCCATTGACGTTAAATGAACGAATCCCCGTGTTACCCATACCATTAAATCCCATGAATCGGGGTGTTGTGGATAAACCTTTGCATGTGGGTATTCGGGCGATTGATGGTTTATTTACCCTTGGGCGGGGGCAGCGTATAGGGTTGCTGGCTGGAAGTGGGATTGGCAAAAGTACATTGTTGGGAATGATGACCCGCAATACGCAGGCTGATGTGACGGTGGTTGGCCTTATTGGTGAGCGCTCAAGGGAAGTTAAAGAATTTGTCGAACATACCCTTGGCTCCGAGGGGATGAAGAAAACGGTCGTTGTTGCAGCCCCGGGAGATGAATCCCCGGTCAGGCGCATTCGTGCTGCCAGTTATTGTCATCGGATTGCTGAGTATTTCAGAGATCAGGGTAAATCGGTGCTGCTGTTAATGGATTCTTTGACTCGTTATGCTCAAGCGCATCGAGAGATCGCCTTGACCATGGGTGAGCCGGCAGCGTCCAGAGGTTATCCGCCATCTGTCTTCAGTAAAGTGCCAAATTTGATTGAGCGGTCCGGACCGGGTGCAGGCAATGGTTCGATTACTGCCGTTTATACGGTATTAGCGGATGGTGATGATTTGCAGGATCCAATCGTAGACTGTGCCCGTTCTGTACTTGATGGCCATATTGTTTTAAACCGGGAGCTGGCAGAAAAAGGTCACTTTCCGGCGATAGATCTAGAGAAATCGCTGAGTCGTGTTATGCCGCAAGTCACCTTTGAAAAGCACGGGGTATCTGCACAGAACTTTCGCCGTCTCTTTTCACGTTACAACCATTTTCAGGAATTAATGGCCATTGGCGCTTACCAGGCTGGTGCAGATCAGGAATTGGATAAAGCCATTGAGATGCGCCCGGCGATGGAGCGATTTCTGCAGCAAAGTCGTTTTGAACAGTTTGATCCTGATGCATCTATTCGGGTATTAGAAACCATGCAGCTAACTCGGGAGGGGGCAGCGAGTGGCAGATGAACAACAACTCAAGCGACTGCACCGAATGATGGAATATAAGTCAAAAGACTTACAAAATAACGTTGCTGTCACCAGTGCTGGAGTGGATGGTTTAATCAATCAGAAGAAGATGGTGGATGACAGTAATCATCAGAATCACCTGCAGAAAGGTGAGCGACTAAACGCCCTGTTGTGCTGGAATCAAAATCAATTTTCATCACTGCTCAGCGATGTGGGTCATCTTATCGATGAGAAAATATCGGATCATCAATCAAAATTGAAGGCATTAGAGTCTGAGTTGACTGTTCAGCATAGAAAAATGAAAGGTGTGGATTTGTTATTACAGAAGAAAATACAGGATCGAATGAAAAAGCATAAGCGCAATCTTGAGCTTGAAATGGAGGAAAATCTGCAGCGTTAGACAAAGAGAAGTCATGTCCCTTCTTATAAACCTTTTCTGATGATTTAAGTCTGTGATAGCCTGACTACTGAATGCACAATGCAAGGATGCAGGTATGTCATTCAGTACATCACGATTTTTAGTCGTTTTTTTTATGTTCACGTTAGCCGCCAATTTTGGCCAGGCTTCATCAAATGACCCTGTTTCTCAAAAAGTGATGGGGTTTCTTAATACCGCTGTCCAGAAATTCTTGCAAAAGTACCCAGATGCAACGCACTCCATAACCCTGCGGCCATTCAAGGGAAAGCTGGAAAACTGCCCTCAAGACTTACAAATCAAGAGTAATATGGCGCATAAACCGCCGGTTGGTGTTATTCGATTAAATGTTGAATGTCCGGGCCTGTGGAAGACCTATGTCGTGGCTGAAGTGGAAGTATTACTCCCCGTGGTGCTTAGTCAGCAAAAACTGAACAGGGGTGATGTTATCACCGCTGGACAGCTGCAGGTGCAGCGTATCTCAATGTCAAAATTGAGAGGGCGTTATTTTACCGATGTCCAACAATTAGAGGGTCGTCAAGTTAATCGTACTGTTCCTGTTGGCCGGGTTATTCAGGAGACGACATTGGTGCCTCAATATCTGGTTCATAAGGGGAAGCCAGTTTCTATTCAATCCGGTAATGGTGCTCTTTTTGTCTCGATGATGGGGGTTGCTTTGGAGAGTGGTTTACTGGATGACGTGATAAGAGTGCGAAATCGCTCTTCTGGCAAGATTATTGATGCGCGTGTTGTTTCCAAAAATAAAGTTATGGCAGGGCTTTAATTTGCCCCTGAAATAACTAATCAACAGCTGACTAAGGATTTCTGCAGAAAATTAGACAATCAGCAGATGATTAAAAGTATCTGACTGAAATTAAACTTTTCCGTTGATGATTAATCACCCAGGGAGGGGGAGATGGGAAAGGAAATCGTAAATGCATTGACGCCAGATCCGCTGTTACAGCAGAACTGGTATCCAGACTATCTTCATTTATTAAGCCAGCTACTGACCTGGTGCTTTCTCAGTGAACGTCGGGAGTTAAGTGAAGCAATTCGATTTAATGATCACGTGATGGATGAGTTGAATGGTCAACCGGTGACGGACGTTCTCTCGTCTCAGTTGAAGAGAGTGCTTGAGTTTCGAACTGACTCAGTATGGCTATCAGCCTGGTCAGATCATGATGTTTATTTGCGCTCAATACCGCCGGCAGAAGTTGAGCGACTGTTAACGTCTGTGATCACAGCCAAGCGACATAACCTGATTAAATTTGATGAGCTGCCCTATATTCTTTATGAAAAATACTCTGAAACCAGCCCTGTTATTCCCATTGAACTCAGAGAGTTAATTGCACAGATAATTGCTCATGTGCCTCAGGATACTCTTTACCTGACTGGTGATGAAGGCTTTGGACTTGCACCTCTTTTTCTTGGAAAGCAATTCCAGATATTTTCGGAGCAGCATTGCGCTGAGTCGATGCATTCACTAATAACATTGTTGAGCTATCAAATTACATTGCGCGTGGGCGATCCAGTTCTATCGCCCGGATTTTTTGAACAAAACCGATTGCGAACGTTTGCTTGTGGCGTCGGCGTACTGTTACAGGATCATCGTTATAAACAACATGAAGTCAGGGATTTGTTTGGTCGGTTTGAGCCGAATACCCGATTGAGAGAGATGTTATTTATTACTCATCTTCTAAAGCAGTGCGCAGGGGAGTCCGTCGTTCTGGTGCCTGGCCGATTTTTGATTAAGAACACGACGGAGCATAAACGGTTCCGGCAGTATCTGGTGAGCAATGGTCGGATAGATACCATTGTTCGTCTACCAGCCGGCTTATTACCCGGGCGGGCTCAACCCTTATTTTTGCTGCGTTTTTCTGAACAGGCAACGGATAATATCCGACTGATCAATTGCGATCATGATTATTTTAAAGCAGTGGCAATTAAAAAGCGCGGAGAGGCAAAGTTCCAATTAATACACAGTGATGTACTGATGGAAGAGCTGAGCTCGACGGAGAGTAGTCAGTTTTGTACTCAAGTGTCTTTGTCAGAACTACGGGCAGAGTATTTTGCCGATATGCCTTTGGATCCAGCGTATTATCTTGGTAAAAACCGGACTGTGGTTATCAGACCCGGCAGTAGTGCCGTGAGAGGGTTGTCATCAACGTTTGATGTCATTCGTGCCCAGGCTGTCAAAGGGGCAGATAGAAGTCATGAGACGGATACCCGGGTTTATCTGGAAGTGACGGTTCAGGATATAAACGATGCCGGCATTATTGATCAGCCAGCCCGGGAAGTTCATGTCATCCCGGATCGCCTGAAAAGAGCAGAAGGACAAACACTGCGTGCGGGGGATATTTTGCTGGCTATCAAAGGTCAGGCTGGCAGGTTGGCGATGGTTCCTGACGTTTGTGGCAATAACTGGATGGCAGGGCAGTCCTTTGTCATTTTGCGACAGAAGTCTGGCAACGTGCTTAAAAGTCCAGTTGTGCTTTTTCGTTTCTTGAAGTCAGAAACGGGACAGAAATTGATTCGGTCAATTTGCACGGACGATGTTGTGCCATTCATTCATAGTCAGGATCTGAAACAACTGCCTATTCCTCAGTGGTCTGAACTGGAGCAGGAACAGGCTTGTATGGCTCACGAGGAAATTCTGAAATTGTATGCCCGAATGAAGTTTTTCCGGGAAAAGGCAGAGTTGGTTGAGCGGGAAATACTAAGAGAAGCATAAGCTTCTCTTAGTATCAGGCAGAGCTTATCGTTCACCCTGAACTTCAAAGTCATCGCTTTTCAGGCGGGCTTTACCATCAGTATCGATAATCCAGTGCTCGCGATGAACGACACCGTAAGCTTTGTTCATGGTCCATTTTGCCGTAAGGATATAACCGTCATTGTCTTTCTCAGGCTCCCAATGGACATCGGTGTAATCAACATCTTTAAACCCCTGATCCATGATGCCCTGCCAGAACTCCTCAATAGCTTTGCGCCCTGTAAACGTTCCGAAGGGCAGCGCCTCCATGATTGTATTTTCCAGATATTGTTCTGAGCAGCCCTTAGCATTTTGTAAGTTAAATGCTTTTTGCCACTCCGCAATACCGGCCTTACAGATATCCAGCATTTCTTGATCAAGCATGATTTTTTCTCGCTAGAAAATGAAAGATTATAGGTGTTATTGCAAAGCCCGCGTACTCAAATTGCACCAACAATGAAACGAAGTAGTCTACTGAACATGTTGACAAGAAAATCCAAAATACCCATATCCATGCCGGGATATCGATAATAGATGTAGTATGCGTAGATACTGAGCATAAAAGCGATGGCCAGCATTAGAATGATAAGGGCGTACGTCCATCGTTTCATAATCAGAAAAAACTCGATGCCATGGTGCCCATGATCATGGCCCAGCCATCCACCAGAACAAAGAGCATCAGTTTGAATGGCAGGGAAATCATTTGTGGCGACAACATGATCATACCCATGGCCATCAGAACACTGGCCACCACAAGGTCGATCACCAGAAAGGGTATATAAATAATAAAGCCGATTTGGAATGCCGTTTTCAACTCACTGGTCACAAAGGCGGGTATTGCGATAGAAAGCGGTGTGCTATCTATGTTCTGTGGAATCTCTTTGTTGGCAATGCCATAAAACAACTGAAGATCGGTTTCCCGTGTTTGTTTCAGCATAAAATCTTTTACAGGAATGCTGGCTTGTTTTAATGCCTCCATCAACGTGTAGCTTTCTTCCAGATAGGGCGTGATGGCTTCTGCATATATAGTTTCAAATAAGGGCGTCATAATCAGTAGCGTCAGAGCCAGTGTTATACCCAGAAGGACCTGATTTGGCGGTGTTTGTTGAAGACCCATGGCCTGACGAAGAATAGCCATGACAATAATGATGCGGGTGAATGAGGTCATCATCAGCAGCGCAGCCGGGATGAAACTCAGCGCCGTCATGAGAATCAGAATCTGCAGGCTGGCGCTGTACTCGGTAGTGTCACCGTCATTGGTGATTGAAATGAGAGGCAGGCCGGATTCCGCCAACCCGGGTAACGGAATAGCCAAGAGAACGACCGGCAGCAGCGTGAAAACTAACCAGAGTCTTCTATTCATTCAGGATACGTGTTTCAGCCGCTCGGATTCACTGACTACATCCAGAAAACGAATTCCGTATTTATCATGAATAACCACCACCTCTGCATAGGCAATTAACTTACCATTGACCATAACTTCCAATGGCTCCGATGCTTCTTTTTCCAACTCAACAATGGAGCCTTTATTAAGCCGCATCAGATCACCAATGTTGATTTTGGTGCTGCCCAGTTCCAGTGACAACGTGACAGGAATATCCAGAATCATGCCCAGATCGCTCATCGCCTGAGGCAGGTTGTTGCTTTCATCAGAGGCCGGAGCCGACTGTTCAGATTCCAGGCTGTCCTGAAAACTTACACTGGCTGCATCAGACGGCATGTTGTCGTCTTCATGTTCGTTATCATTTTCTTCATTCATAGACTTCTTTCTCCTCTGGTCCCTCTGGCTCTTCTGGCTGATAAAAGTCAGAACTTCTATCAGCCTCTTCGGTGTGGAGTTTTTTTGTTATTTTCATGGCAAGAGAGTTCTGTACGGAACAGACAGACGCTTTAAAGGTTGGCATGCCGGCAACTTTCACGGTGACACTGGGGGGAATATCGACCTGAATAATCTGACCAGGTTTAAGGCGCATGACGTCTCTCAGGCTGACGTCGACTTCACAAAGCCTGGCCGATAAATCCAAAGGTGCCTGCATCAGGCCCTGCAGCATGTTGCGCTGCCACTGCGGATCCTGCTCTGCTACTTTGAATGCCTGCAGTTTTTCTCTAACCGGCTCCAAAGCCTGATAAGGCATCACCAGATGAAAGCTGGATGTATTGTTTCCAAGTTGCAGGGTGAACTGGCTGAGTAGAATGATTTCTGTATCAGACCGGAACAGCGTAGAGATCGGGCTGTTATAAGTCTCAGCTAGTTTAATTTTGAACGATAGGATACTGCTCCAGGCTTCGGTTTGTTTATCTGCTGATGCTTTGAGAACCCGGTTGAGAATTCGTATCTCCGCTGTCGTTAGTTCCTGCCGTTGTGGGCTGAGAGTGTCGCCAGAGCCACTGAAAAAGATATCCACAAGTGAAAACAGCATGGGCGATTCCAGTGCCATAAAGCCGGAACAGCGCAGGGTGGTGGATTTATAGATGTGTTTCAGGTCAGGCGTGGATTCATCGGACAGGTAGTCGCCCACTTGTAAGGAATCAACCCGATCAAATTGGACGTCAATGTTGCAGCGAAAGATACTGCTGATAGCATGACGGAACAGCTGAGAGAATCGCTGATTAATTAGCTCAAGCGTCGGCAGTAAATCATGAATCTTATAATCCGGATTCGTCAGATCATAAGTTTCCAGATTCTGAAACTCAGATGAAGAGTGAACCTTTTGTACTTTTGGTGAACCTGAAAGCGGCGAACCTGAAAATGCATTGCCGTTCAGATGAGATTTTGTTTTCCGATCCATGGAAATCCCGTAAGGCCACAACTCAGTAGTTGACTAATTCAAGATACCGCTATCAGTGGATAAAAACAAACATCCACGTTTAACCAACCTTGCCCACAATGACGACTTCTTTATTCTCCGGTATCTCATTAAACGACAATACATGCATGCCTTCGGTGCAAAGCCTTGCATAACGGGCCATGGCTGGACGGATTGAATCATTCACCAGCATGATGGGCGGCTTGCCTTCGGCGATCATTTTGTCGGCAACTTCGGGCAACTGCTGTTGGAGCTGTTCTGCAATTCCGGGCTCAAGAGGTAGGCTATCTGGCGAGAAGTGTGTGTTTTTAATCGCTTGTTGATAGCTTTGCATCAAAATCTGTTCCAGCTCAGGGCTCATGGTGATGGCCGGTAATGATTCCTGACTGCCTACCAAGTTTTGAATGATGGCTCGACGAAGAGCAACTCGAACTTCAGCAGTTAGCTGCCAGGGCTCTTTTTTGTTTTCTGAGGATTCCAGAAGTGTTGAGCCAATGGTGCGAATATCGCTAACGGGCACATCTTCCAATAATAATTCCCTGAGTACCTTTGAGAAGATACTGATGGAGATTTTCTTGGGGATAAGTTCATCCGCCAATTTAGGGGAATAGTGTCGTAATTTATCAACAAGCTGTTCGACCTCATCGTGGCCAAGCAATTCACTGGCGTGCTCATCAATCACTTTGTTCAAATGCGTTGCCATGACACTGGCAGGGTCAACCACGGTGTAGCCAAGACCTGATGCGTGATCTCTTTCGCCGGGTTCAATCCACAGGGCATCCAGTTGATAGGCGGGGTCTTTGGTGGGCGTTCCGTTGATGTCGCCAAAGACTTCCCCGGGGTTTATGGCCAGCAGCATGCCCGGATCCACCTGACCTTCTGCCACAACAACGCCTTTTAATTCGATGGTATAGGCGTCGGGTTTCAGGCTTAGATTGTCTTTTATATGGACGCTGGGAATCAGAAACCCCAATAGACGTGATTGGCTTTTGCGAATGCCTTTTATCTGGGTCAGCAGCTGTCCGCCTTGTTTTTCATCCGCCAGAGCGATGAGGCGAAATCCCAGCTCCATCTTCAATGTATCCACAGGCGGAATGTCACCCCAGGACCATGGCGTTTCTACAGACGTCGGATCTGGCTTATCTGACTCTTCGACAGCATCACCAGAAATATTTTTCTGAAGCCACCAGACGACTAGCAACACCAATGCACCGAGGCCGGTAAACGGCACAAGCGGCATACCGGGTACTAAACCCATAACGATCAAAATAGTACCGGTGAGAATCATGGCTTTCGGGGAAGAGAGCATTTGCTCTGAAACCTGATTCCCCATATCAGCGGATTCAGACACCCGGGTGACCATTAGAGCCGCGGCTGTGGATAACAGCAGCGAAGGAATCTGGGCAACCAGGCCATCACCAATGGTGAGCAGGGCATATACCGAAAAGGCATCACCGGCGGACAGGTTGTGGGCCAGTGTGCCAATCAACATTCCACCAATAATATTAATGGCAAGAATCAGCAGACCGGCCATGGCATCGCCACGAACAAACTTACTGGCACCGTCCATGGAACCATAGAAGTCTGCCTCCCGACGTACATTTTCACGACGATCACTGGCGCTTTGCTGGTCAATAATGCCGGCATTGAGATCGGCGTCGATGGCCATCTGTTTGCCGGGTAAGGCATCCAGTGTGAAGCGGGCGGTTACTTCGGATATACGGCCAGCGCCTTTGGTGACCACCACAAAGTTGATAATGACCAGAATGGCGAAGACCACGAGACCAACAACGTAGTTATTACCGATCACCACTTCACCAAAGGATTGAATCACTTTTCCGGCAGCGTCTGCACCGGTATGACCATTCAGCAGAACGACTCGCGTCGAAGCAACATTCAGTGCCAGCCGCAGTAAAGTAGATACCAGCAGAATGGTTGGGAAAACGGCAAAATCCAAAGGTCGAAGTGAGTATACGCTTACGAGTAGGATTAGTAATGAAAGGGCGATATTAAAGGTGAACAGTGCATCCAACATGAACGGTGGCATGGGCAAAGTCACCATGGCCAGTGTCATGAGCACGACGATTGGAACCCCCACCCGGAAACCGTTGGTGCGTACTGAGAGTTCTCCAAGCAGACGTTGAGCTTCCCTGATCATTGTCTGAAAATCCGTTTTTTATTGTTTATCCCACTTATCCTGAAATGCTCTAGGCACTTCCGGCGCTGGCATATCTGGTGATGTGGTTATTAATCCGGCCTGATAGTCATTCAGGTGCTTGATATACGCCAACACCTGAGCCACTGCCACATAAAGTTCATCTGAAATTTCCTGATTCAGATCGGTGGTGTGATAGACGACTCTTGCCAGCACCGGCGACTGAACTACCGGGCGATTGTACTCTCTGGCCACTGCGCAGATTCTTAATGCTACCTGATCTACCCCCTTGGCCACCAGATAAGGCGCTCTAGCCCGATCCTGATCATAGCGGACAGCGACCGCATAATGGGTTGGATTGGTAATGATGACATCCGCACCGGGCACCGCTTGCATCATACGACGACCGGAGATTTCCTGCTGCTTTTCCCGCAGGCGGGAGCGCACTTCGGGCTGGCCTTCTGACTCTTTCATTTCATCACGTACTTCCTTGTGTGTCATGCGTAACTTTTTCAGGTGGCTCCAGCGTTGGAATGGGACGTCAATCAGGCAGATGATAACCAAAGCCAGCGTCATTACCCCAATGGCTTTAAACAGGTAACCAATCCCGAGAATCAGAGCGGAGCCGAGTGGCATTCGATTCAGGGTTAATAACTCTTCAAAGAACCACTGAGCGCTGAGCCAGAGGCAAAAACCCAATAAGATAACTTTGGCGATGGATTTGATGGCTTCCATTAACGAACGAACAGAAAACATCCGTTGTATGCCTTTAATGGGGCTGATGCGTTCGCCTTTGAATTGCAGGAGTTTATTGCTGAATAACCAGCCGCCCAGAAGTAGTGATGCGCCAATAGTGGCCAGAATAATTAATATAAAGAAGGGATAAAGGCCGGTGAAACCGTTGGATAGGCTTTGTATTAAATGGTCTTTCAGCCAATCTTCTTGCCGTAATACTTCTTTATCAAACGTGAAGCTGGTGGCCATCACACCCTGTAGTTGCTCGCTGACCAGAGTGCCGCTGAGCCAGAAAGACAACAGAGTGGCACTGATTAACGCGGCCGTGACTAATTCTCGGGAACGGGGGATTTGTCCTTCTTCACGGCTTTTCTGAATTTTTCGTTCCGAGGGTTCTTCGGAGCGATCCTGATCTTCTGATTCTTCTGCCACTCTTTATCTCCTTTAGAGCACGAACTGTGACAGTGACTCCAACCCTTGACGGGTGAAGTTCAGGAAAATACCGGAGAACCGGGTGCTAACCAGCATCAGAATAATCAGCCCGCCCAACATAGTCAGAGGAAAACCCAAGCTGAAAATATTGAACTGTGGCGCAGAACGGTTCATCACCCCAAAGGTAAACGACACAATCAGCAGAGAGATAATGGCCGGCACCACCATCAGCAGGGCGCTGGCAAACATCCACGACACGATGCCGGGTAATTCTTCGAGGGCGATATTGGCAAGGCTAAACGGTGCGATGGGAATGGTGTTGAAGCTTTCAATCACCACAGAAATAGCAACGAGGTGGCCATCGACCGCCAGAAACATCAGAAAGCTCAACAACTGGAATAGCTGGGAGATGACTGGAATCTGCACGCCATTGATCGGGTCCACCATCACGGACATGCCCAGGCCCATTTGCATGGATATCATCTCTCCGGCGGAGGTGAAAATGGCAAAGTAGATTTGCAGCACCATACCCATGACAAAACCAATCATCAGCTGTTGCAGGGTAATCATCAGCGCAGTTGTCGACAGTGGCTCAACAGCGGGAACTGCTGGCAGTAAAGGCGACACCAGAAAGGTAATCGCCATGGCCATTAACAGGCGAACCCTTGGCGCAACAACACGGCTGCTGAACAATGGCATCACCATAAACAGGGCAACAATGCGGAATAATGGCCACAGATATTGGCCGATCCAGCCGGTTAGCTCGGTGGAAGTAACGTCAATCATCAGACCAGCAGCTCCGGAATGATTTCATAGAGCCGGATAAACAGATCCATAAACTCCTGAATTAACCAGTTCCCCGTCAGGCCAATGGTGATCAGTGTTGCCAGCAATCGGGGGAGAAAGCTCAGGGTTTGTTCGTTGATTTGCGTAGCCGCCTGAATGGTACTGACCACAAGCCCGATCAACAGGCCTGGCATAACAATGACAGACACCATCATCACCACCAGGGTGAGGGCGTCTCTGAATAGGTCGACCACAACTTCCGGTGTCATGGGTTCTTCCTTTTGTATTGAATTTTTGCCCGCCGATCGCTAACCCTTCAAGATTGTCGGTGATCACTTCTGATGAGTTGGCGGGCTTTATTGTCGGCAATCCCTTTGGGATTACCGACCTAAGAATTCCTATAGATATATAGAATCATTTTTTTACTCTTAAAACGACTGAAAAAAAGCATTAATTGATTTAAGTGAAAGTCAAAGACCTCCGAATAGTGGGGATCAGCGATTCTTTGCGAAGGAAAAAGACGAAGTACGCTGAATTCAATAGCGAACAATCCATGGATGGAGAAATAATAAAATGGCAATGACCGTTAATACCAACGTCTTCTCTCTAAATGCCCAGCGTCAGCTGATGAGCACTGAAAGCGGGCTTCAGACTTCTATGCAACGCCTGTCTTCAGGTTTAAGAATCAATAGCGCCAAGGACGATGCGGCTGGTTTGCAGATCGCTAACCGTTTGCAATCTCAGGCCAGTGGTCTTTCAGTGGCTATTCGAAATGGTAGTGATGGTATTTCTCTTGCCCAAACTGCTGAAGGTGCGTTGAATGAGTCTACTGCGATTCTTCAGAGAATGCGTGATTTGGCGCTTCAGGCTTCTAATGATTCCAATGGAATCGCTGAACGAACAGCGCTTAATGATGAAGTGACCGCTTTGAAAGCTGAGATGAATCGTATATCTACAACTACTTCATTTGGTGGTGTTCAACTACTTGACGGAACATTTACTAGTAAAAGTTTTCAGGTTGGTTCAACAGCAACTGCAGCTGACAAAATCACTTTCAGTATTAACTCAGCTTCCGCCTCAGATTTGGGGACAGGTGCAGTAGCAGGAGTAACTCTTCTTGCCACTATTGATAGTGGTGACATATCCCATGGAAGTAGAGAGGCGGCTGAGACAGTGGCTGTATCTGTAGATGGTGGTACAAATAGTGTGGATGTTAATTTCACAAATACCGATACTGCTGAGGATATCGCTTCTAAATTAAATGCTGTTTTTGAGGCTGAAGTTGCCGCAGGAGACTTGGTGGAGGGTGCTCTTACTGCTGTAGTTAATGGTGGTGGTGATGTTCAGGTTCTTCGAGTAGATGCAGATTTTGCAACAGTCGGCAACTTCGAACTAGATACCGCTCTAACAGCCGCTGGTGATTTGGGAATACTTGGTGAAGCTACTACCTCAGCTACTTTGGCAGGTACTGCTGGAGCCGCAGCTTCTTCTGTTGATTCTTTGAATTTAACGACATCAAGTGGTGCTGATGATGCTGTTAGCATTATCGATAAGGCCTTATCTCAGGTTGATTCTGAACGCGCTATGCTTGGTGCTACCCAGAACCGTCTGACTTCCACCATTAACAACCTGGCCAATATCCGTGAAAACGTAACGGCTTCCAAGTCTCGTATTATGGATACCGACTTTGCCATGGAAACTGCCAACCTGAGTAAGTATCAGGTAATGCAGCAGGCAGGTACTGCCATTCTGAGTCAGGCCAATGCCATGTCTCAAAACGTGCTGGCTCTGCTCCGTTAATTTGACGGTTGCTGTGCAGTCAACAACTGTTGGCACATAAAGAAAGGGAGCTTGTCTCCCTTTCTTTATGTTTGATAAATAACGCCGACAGGAATATTACTCAAATAATCAGAGGCTGATTATGTTCAGTGTTTCAGGTCTCTACTCCGGTTTGGATGTGAACTCCATGGTGAATGCTCTGGTCAATGCCGAGCGGGCACCCATTGAGTCGCGGCTTAACCGCAATGAACAGTCTTACACTCTTGAACTGACTGCCGTTGGGCAGTTGAAGTCATCGTTGAGCTCGTTTCAGAGTTCTCTGCAACGCCTTAATTCTATTGAAAACTTCAGCCAGCGTGCGGCCAGTGTCAGTGATGATTCAGTCATTACTGCCTCGGTGAACAACGCCTCGGTGAACAACGCCTCGGTGAACAACAGTGCCGTGGCTGGCAGTTATACGTTCACGGTTGATCAATTAGCTTCCCGTCATCAATTGGCTTCAGAAGGTGTGGCAGATAGCGAAACCATCGGAACCGGCACCGCCAGTTTTACCGTCAACGGCGAAACGTTTTCCGTCGCACTGGCATCGGGTGACGATACATTGACAGGGTTACGGGACGCCATAAATAACGCCGAAGACAACACCACCATCAAAGCCGCCATTATCAACGACAATGGTCAGCAGCGCTTAATGTTGAATAGCCTTGAAAGTGGGACAGACAACGCCGTTAGTATGGATCTCAGTGGTTTGACTGGTGGTACCGTCTCTTTGGGAACGTTCACCGAATTACAGCCTGCCCAGAATGCCAGTATTCGATTTGGCAGTGGCGCATCGGCCATCACCATTTCTTCACCGGATAATAAGCTGGAAGACGTGATAGATGGTGTGACTTTGGATCTCAAAGCGGTGTCAGTATCCCCCATTACTCTGGATATATCTCAGGATAAAGGCAGCGTAAGTTCTGCCATTCAATCCTTTGCTGACACCTGGAATAGTCTGAAATCAACCTTCAGTGATCTTACCGGCTACAACGGCGTGAGCGCCGGCACATTAAACGGCGATGCGCAGACACGTCTGCTGGAATCCCAGTTACGCAGGGAGTTAAGCAATCTCTTTGGTGAAAGTGGTGATCCTTTCCGCTCACTAGGCGACTTGGGATTGGAAACGACTCAAACCGGCGATCTTACGGTTAATAGCAGTAAGCTTGATGCTGCCCTGAGTGAAAACTTTGATGCGCTGGCGGATATTTTTGCCGGTGAAGATGGGTTGATGACGCGCCTTGAAGAACGGCTGACTCCTTATCTAGAGGGCGGTGGCTCTATCGCCCAGCGAGAAGATCGACTAAATGAATCCTTAAGTGACATTGCGGATGATCGCCTTGATTTGGAAGCCCGCCTCGTACGAACTCAAAGTTTCTATCAGCAACAATTCCTGGCCATGGAAAACCTGCTGGCGTCGTTAAGCGGTACCAGTCAATGGTTAACCAATAATCTGGCTTCACTCAACAGCAGTAATAACCAGTAAAAAACTGAGGGGCTGACTTGTTATGAGAAAGCAGGGAGGCGTTAACGCCTATCAACAACAACAAAAAACAGGTGTTGAAGTTGCAAAGCCCGAGCAGTTAATTGCCACACTATTCAACAAGTTAATGGAAACCCTTAGTAAAGCCCGACACTTTATGGAAGCGGAGGATCTGACTAATAAAATTGATCGGATGACGCTGGCCATGGATATTCTGAATGTACTTGAGCAATCTCTGGATCATGAAAAGGGCGGCGAGCTGGCAGAGAATCTTCAGTCACTTTATCAGTACAGCATGAAGCGGTTGATGGAAGCCAATGCCAGCAATGATGTCGCTATGATTGATGAAGTGTCTGGCCTGATGGGACAGATTCAGGAAGGCTGGCAGTCGGTTCTGACCGCAAAGATTGCTCCTGCCAATGACACTATCGCTACCACAGGGTAAATATTATGAGCAGCACTGACACATCAGAATATGAATCCGTACTGAGAGAGTTTGAACAGTCTCTCGAGCAGTCGCTTGAGGCTAAAGACTGGGATCGCATGATGTCGGTGAATCAGGAGCTGCAGACGTATTTCCAGATGTTGTCAGACGACGGGGTGGTCGCTTTGCCTCCGGTTCAGCGGGCGCTAACCCGTGTGCAGGTGCTTTTTGATGCGCTGATTCAGGTGTGCATACGACATCGTTCCGGTAGCCTGGCGATGATCAAACAGACGCAAAACAGTGGTTATGCTTTAGCGCGTTATGAGGATGCCAGCAGCCTGAACAGCGAAAGTCATCAACCCTCTGATTATTTTCAGGAGCGTTGATGGAAGCCGGAGTTTCTTCTCCAGTTGTTAACACTCTTACTTTAGTGACACCCAATGCTTCGGGTGTACAGCCGGTTGATTCAAATTCCAATTCCTCAGCGGCTCAATTTTCAGAGATATACTCAATCCTCAGTAGTGCATCCTCCAGTAATTCGGTAATTACCGCCCAACCGGAATTCAAGCTTCAACCGTTGGCATTAGAAGTGGAAGAAATGCAGCCATTCGAAAGAAGCCTTCCTGAAGATAATCTAACGACGACTGACCAATTCACAAGATGGCAGGCAGTTGGTCAGCATGAAGTGGCAGAACCGGCAAACTATCCACTGGAAGGAATACCGGTTTTTGAGTTTGAAGAAACTACTGAGGGCGCGCCTGAAAGTGAGTATTCGCCTACTAAGCATGGTGAGCACAATAGTGATTCTGAACTTTCAGATAGCATGCCAGTAACTCTAATTAGTATTGATGACCGTAAAGCTTCTGGCACTGATCGTGAGGATAAGTCGTCTTTCACTCAACATGAAAAGCCTCTGCCTTTAACTACCGATCTTGCAGTAAAAGAACGTCCAGTAAATTCGAGTTTAAAAAATTATCAGTGGCAGGACAAACCGCTGGAAACGTCTTCCCCTGTTGTAAATGAGTCGCCTGAAGACGCCTTAAAAGCGGTGATAAAGTTACCAGACGAACCTCTGAAAAGCGTGGTGAATCAGCAGCCTTACGAGCCAGCCCATAATATTCAATCATCCGGCCATTCATCACCCGCCACTGAAAAAATCATCACCAAACCACCCCCAACGCTATTAGCGCCTGAACGCACCGTAGTTTTGCAAGAGCAAGTCATACCGCAGCGCTTAAGCTCAGCACTTATTCAGCTGATCCGGCGGGGCGAATCCGCATTGGAAGTGCGGCTTGATCCTCCGGAGCTGGGCCGGCTTTCCCTGACGATAAAGGTCGATGCAGAGACGCTTTCGCTTCAGGTCAATGCATCTTCGCCCGCAGCAAGGGAGCTGCTTATGAACAGTTCTGACCGGTTGCGTCAAACACTGGCGGAGCAAGGGTTATCGCTGTCAGAGATGTCAGTGGATGTTCGTTCAGAGACCGACAGTCGTAAAAGTCATTCCCGTGGTCAAAGTCCCGACGGTACCTCTGCAGAAAGCAGTTTGATCGCCGATTGGGGGGTTGATAACCGGGAGTTCCTGACCGGAGAACAGTTATTTAAATCCAGAGGCGGTCGCCTGCTGGATTATTTCGTATAAGCAATGTCACAGCGGCAGGGAAGCAAAATGGCAGAAGGGAGCGAGAAGAAATCAGGCAAGGGGATGTTAATCGTGGTCTCTCTGTTGTTTGTCATTGTCTTAGCAGCGGCTGGTGGTGCGGCATGGTTTTTTATGCAGTCCAAAGAGACCGAGCAGGCTGATAACCGCTTTGCAACACCGCACTTCATGAAGCTTGAACCATTTGTTATCAGCCTGAAAAGTCAGAAACGTCCTCATTATCTGCAGATAAAGCTGTCTCTTATGAGTCGTGATCCTGAAGCCGTTCAGGTATTAGAAGCCTATCGTCCGATGGTGCGCAACGAACTGGTTCGATATCTCAATACACTGACTTATACCGAAGTCTTAAAGAAAGAGGCTCCGGACGTAATCCGTGAAGCATCCATGGAGAAGGTGAATGGTTTGCTTGAAAAAGAGCAGATCAAACTGGTAGTGGATGATTTGATCATTACCGATCTGGTTGTTCAATAAGGTAGACCTGTGCAACAACTCAAGGGACTGAGTGCCTACAAACAGCAAAGTGGTAATGCTACCCGTGATGATTTAATCAAGGGGCATCTTGGGCTGGTTAAAAAAGTAGCATTGCATATTGCCGGTGCTCTGGGTGGTGATGTGCCTAAAGATGATTTGTTACAGGCGGGCATGATGGGTTTGTTAGATGCGGCCAGTAAATACGAACCCAGTCGACAGATTCCCTTTGAGCAGTATGCACGCATTCGCATCCGTGGCGCAGTGATTGATGAGCTACGGCAATGGGATTGGCGCAGCCGAACGGATAGAGAGCACGGGCAGAAGATAAGGGATGCCATACAAAAGTTACAGAATCGCCAGGGAAAAGCACCCACTGAGCAGCAGATAGCGGATGAGCTGGGAGTCAGCCTGGAACGCTATAACCGCATGTTGCAGGCAGGCAGTTCAGGCGCTTTGTTAAGCCTTGATTCTCTGACTCAGGGTGAAGCCAGTGCCAGTGTAATCGAAGTAAACGACGATGATTCTGTTGAAATCATCACTGAAAGTGAAGAGGCCAGTAAAGCTCTGACGAAAGCGCTGAAAGAACTACCAGAGCGAGAACAACAATTGATGAATCTTTATTACATCCATGAATTCAACATGAAAGAAATTGGTCAGATTCTTGAATTAACGGAAGCAAGAATATGTCAGCTTCATCAACAGGCTCTACTGAGGTTGCGCTCATTGATGGAAGCCTGGAACAGGGAGTCATAACATGAAAACTATCGGGTTACTGATTCTGCTGGGTTCTATTTTCGGTGGATTTTTGATTGCCGGTGGCGAGATGGCTGCCATATGGCAACCAGCTGAAATTTTGATGATTGCTGGCGGCGCGTTTGGTGCATTTTTGATTGCTAACCCTATGGTGATTGTCAAAGCAACTGGGCGTCACCTGATGTATATGGCTAAGGGCACCGGTTTTAATCGTGCGTATTTTGATGAGCTGTTGAGTTTGATGTACGCCCTGTTTGAAATGGCACGAAAGAAAGGTGGTAATAAAATTCTGGAAGAACATATTGAATCACCGGACACCAGTGATGTATTTAAAAAGTATCCACTAGTCCTGAAAACACCCCATATCTACGGATTTATTGTTGAAAACCTGCGTCTTTCATTGGTGGATGGCGTTACTCCCAAAGAATATGAACATTTGATTGAGCAGGAAATTGGTAGCCGAGAACATGAAATGATGCGCCCTGCCATGGCGCTTCAGACAGTGGCTGATGCATTACCGGGTTTCGGTATTCTTGCTGCGGTTCTCGGTATTGTTATCACCATGGCATCAATCAACGGCCCGATGGATCAAATTGGTGCAAGCATTGCCGCAGCATTGACCGGAACCTTTCTCGGCGTGTTCTTCGCTTATGGACTGGTTGCTCCGGCAGCGACAGCCATTGGTCATTCAACGAATGATGAGCTTCAAGCATTTGACTGCATCAAGGTTGCACTGGCCAGCTACAAATCGGGTTTCCCGCCCATTGTTGCAGTGGATTCTGGCAGAAAGATTTTATACGGTGATTGCCGTCCAACCTCCACAGAGCTGGAGAAAATGTTGGAGAATCAAGGCGGATGAAGGCGAAACGCGGCGGTGGAGGAGGTCATCATGGTGGTTCCTGGAAGGTAGCACTTGCGGATTTTGCCATTGCCATGATGGCTTTGTTCTTGTTGCTTTGGGTTCTGAATGCAACAGACGATGATGCAAAATCAGCCATTGCCGCTTACTTTGAAGATCCCGGTGCTTTCCGTCATCAAAGCAGCTTAAGCCCTATTGATTTTGGTGGTCAGGATTCTCTGGTAGAAATCCCTAACCCCGGGCCAACTATGCGTGGCCGAGAAGGGCCGGAAATAATGAGTGATGGTAATGCCGAAACGCTGAATGAAGATCCGGATTTCAGAGATCTCATGGATGAACTCCAGCGATTGATCGGTGGTGATGACAGTGCCGGAGAATATGAAGACTTTATTTATCTAGAGCAGTTACAGGAAGGGGTTCGAATCGTCATTCTGGATAACGATAAACGGAATATGTTTGCCCGAGGAAGCTCAAGAATCAATCCATTCTTTCAGGATTTACTGCTAGAGCTGGCGCCAATCATTAATAAAATCGATCAACGGGTAATGATCAGTGGGCACACTGACAATTCAGGCTTTCAACGCAGGGATTATGGTAACTGGGAGCTTTCTGCTGCCAGAGCGCAAGTGGCAAGAAGAACACTCATTTTCGGGGGGTATGACGAAAATAAAGTGTTGATGGTGCTGGGCATGGCTGATCGAGTACCAAGAGATCCGGAACATCCAGAGTCCAGTGCCAACCGTCGTATAGAAATCATGGTTTTGGCAGAATATATGGAGCGTCAGGTAGAAAGGATGTTTGCTCCGGTTGAAGATGAAGATCATCAAAATCACCCTGGTCATCGCCTCGAAATGCACGATGCTTTTGAACGAGCAGCAAAAAACCAGTTGGATGTTTTAGATTGATTAAGCGCTATTGACTGGCTGATGGAGCCGCCTCAAGTAGCTTTTTAGTGTAGTGGTGTTGAGGTTGTTTAAGCACTTGTTCAGTTGTCCCCTGCTCAACAATTACCCCACCCTGCATGACTGCCACTCTATGAGCGATATGAGGAATGATCGAAAGATCATGAGTGATAAAGAGGTAGGAAACACTCAAATCTCGTTGCAATTCTAACAGTAAATCCAATACCTCCGAACGAATAGAAACATCAAGGGCGCTGGTGGGTTCATCGCAAATAATCAGATCGGGATCAACGGCCAAGGCTCTGGCAATAGCGATCCGCTGTCGTTGACCGCCGGAAAACTCATGTGGATAACGATGTCTGAGTTCTGGCTCCAGTTTTACTCTTGTCAACAATGACTCTATACGCTGTATTCGCTCAGCTTTTGATAACGCTACACCAAGGCTAACCATTCCCTCCTCAATAATATCGCTTACCGTCATTCGAGGGTTCATGGAGGAAAATGGGTTTTGAAAAATCACCTGAATTTTTTTTCGAAACGGTAACATACCTCTTCGGTTAAGTTTATTCAGGCAATGGTTGTTGTACCAGACATTGCCTGCGGTTGTTTTTTCCAGATTAAGAATAGCCCGCCCTACTGTCGTTTTCCCACAGCCTGACTCACCAACCAGAGCAAGAGTCTCGCCTTTGCAGATAGATAAATTGATACCGTCGACCGCTTTGGTGTAACCATGGACTCGTTGAAATAGCCCCTTACGCTGCGGAAAGTGAACGGCAAGGTTTTCGACTTTCAGAAGTGATGCTTCTTGTTCCAGAGAACGGTAGTCATCCATATCTGGCAGACAATCAATCAGTTGTCGGCTATAGACTTCTTTTGGGTTGGCAAAGAACGCTTCACAGTGGTTTTGCTCTATGATCTTTCCCTGATACATCACACCAACCTGATCAGCCGTTTCTCGGACAACGCCCATATCATGGGTAATCATCAATACAGCAAGCTGACGACTAACGGTTAACTCTTGGATCAGCTTAAGAGTCTGTTTTTGAATCGTGACATCGAGCGCCGAGGTGGGTTCATCTGCCAGCAGTACATCGGGTTCGCAGGCAAGGGCCATGGCAATCATCACCCGTTGCTGCTGGCCTCCGGACATTTGATGTGGATACCAATTCACTCGCTTTTCGGGTTCAGGCAGACCGACTTCACTGAACAGTTCAGCGATACGGGAATGTATTTCTATGGAGTTCAGTGAGGTATGAAGTTTCAGCGCCTCTGCTATTTGTTCACCCACGGTTTGCACTGGGTTTAAAGCCGTCAATGCATCCTGAAAGATCATGGCAATCCTTTTGCCTCGAATACCAGTCATTTGTCGTTCAGTAAGCGAAAACAAGTTTTTTTGGCTAAGAGAGACATTGCCTTTTGTTATTTTCAGAGCATCTGGCAACAGTCGTAAAATGGAATGTGACGTAACCGATTTGCCACTCCCTGATTCTCCAATCAGCGCGTAAATCTCCCCTTTTCTTAGATCAAAACTGACCTCTTGCAAAATAGGCGTGTACGGCGCATGCCTCAAGTTAACACTCAGGTTGTTAACGGATAACGCCAGATCGTGAGATGACTGATGGTTTGATGTAACAGTCTGCGCATTGTTATTGGTCATCACGCAGCCTCCAGTTTTGTTTTAGGATCAAAGGCATCGTTGACCAGATCGGAAAACAAGTTTACCGATAACACCAGAGTAAACATCAGGAAAAAGGCGCCACATAAATTCCACCAGATAGACGGCTCACGGGACAGTTCGGTGCTGGCGAGATTGATCATATTGCCCCAGCTGGCCATGGCTGGGTCGATACCCACACCGATGTAAGACAGCACCGCTTCTGCCAGCACAAGACCACTGAAATCCAGGACAAATGAAATAATAATAATATGGCTCAGATTAGGCAGGATATGACGTCTAATAATCTGGAAATGGCTGACCCCAAAGGCGTGGGCTGCCTGAACATAATCAAGTTGACTGATTTTCAGGGTCTCCGCGCGAAGTAAGCGACAGAGTGTTGTCCAACTGGTAATTCCCAAAATAAAGCAAAGCGCCAGAAATTTCGCATCCGCTTTTTCCAGACCAATCTGGAAATACTGAGGGTTATTATTGATCCATACCTGAAAAAGAAGTACTGAAGCAGCAATCAAAAGAAGACCGGGAATGGAAATTAACGTCGTATAAATGTACTGCACTGCATCGTCAATCCAGCCTTTGAAATAACCGGCCATCAACCCCAGAGTGATGGCGATAGGCATAGTGATTAATGTCGTGAGCGTGCCAATCAATACACCGGTTCGAATCCCTTTTAAACTTTCATAGAGTGTATCGTTTCCAGCCTGATCAGTGCCAAGTACGTGATACAGATTCCCCATGGTGATCAACCAGCTGAACAGTGCAAGGATGATAGCAAAGGTGATCCAGGCGGAATGCCAGGGTAATGGTTGAGCGTTATCCTGAGTATGCTGTTTTTTCAGCCAAGATACATGAAGCCCAATCAACACCAAGGCAATGAGCAGACCTATACAAATGCCAATTAGAGAGTTGCTCGCAATATCGCGATTAAACGACGAAGAATCATCTAAATGACTGCCCCCAAACGCGAGCTCAGGGTAGTCACGAACCCGTTCACCATCAGGCAGTAACAGATTCTCCTTATTCCATGATTTCAAAGCAAAGGGTGCAGAATAGGTTCTTTCGGGGCGCTCACCCATTTCACCAAGAACCAAGTCCAGCAAACTGTTCACCGTGTTGCTGTAATAGACTTGATCTGTTTTTTGTCCTTCCGTGGTCGGTAATGCTTTTCGAAAGTGCATAGAATCGACGAGGGCGACCACAACATAACTGAGGATAATGACAAATGTCGCCATTCCCAAACGAGTAGAAAACACCTGTCGCCAACGTTCCCGATTATGTGGATTTTGTTTCAGTGACCAGATAAACAGCGTGATAGCACCGGTGAGCAAAAAGATCAGCAGATCGCTCCAGAGAATGGTCACAAGAACAGGTGTATCGAAAAATACAGAGCTGATTTCAAAATCCATAGTGCATTCTGCTCCGTTATTTCAGTCGAACTCTGGGGTCGGCCCAGGTGTAAGAAATATCCGTCAGGATCAGGCCGATGATGTAAAGCACTGAGCCGAGAAACACCATTGCCCTGACAATGGCAAAATCTTGTGCGCGAATGGCATCCAGTAAATAGCTGCCCAGACCGGGAATGCTGAAAAACGATTCCATCACCAGGCTGCCCATAAACAGAGTGGGGATCACAACCACAACACCAGTGAGTATGGGTAGCATGGCATTGGGTAAGATGTGATGGAACAGCACACCAGTTTCGCTGACACCTTTGGCTCTGGCGGTTCTGGCAAAGTCTTGCCCGGAGACTTCAATAAATAATGATCGATACCAGCGGGCACCGGCACCAATGCCGGAAATTACCCCTATCAGAATGGGCAGAATCAAAAAACGCCAGCCGTCTATTCCATCATTAAACCCGGACACGGGAACAAGTCGTGCGGCTTTGGCCATAAAGTACTGGCCGAAGATGATGTAGAAAAGATAAGAAACCGACATCAGCGTGACAAAAAATCCAACGGCAAAACGATCGAGTTTACTGCCACGAAACATCAAGACTAACAGTGCCACGGTGATATTGACCCAAATACCGATGATGAAAGAAGGCAGTGCCAGAGCAAGGCTTGGCCCCATTCGGTTAGCAACATCGGAGCGTATGTTTCTGCCTTCATCGGATGCACCAAAATCGAAAGCAAACAGCTTGAGTGATTTATTGAAGAAGATGGTATCTGTCAGAGTGCTTATACCGCTGGCAGCGTTATTAAAAAATAAAGGCTGGTCATAACCTTTATCCACAATCCAGTGCTGAACGGCTTGTTCGGTGACATATTTATCCCCAAGGTGCGCTCTTGCCATATCTTCAGGGGTGTTGACGATAAAGAACAACGTAAAGGTCAGTAGATTGACCCCAATGAGTATTGGAATGGCATAACACAGTCTTCTAATTATGTAGTTAAACATGTTCTATTGTGCTCTCAGCCGGCTTTTATGAATCAATGTTTATGAAGCAATGTTTATGAAGTAATAGTCAGTTTCTGTCGTTGTCGATATGCTCTAATGCCCGGAATGATCAATAAAATAAAGAAGCCAAAGCTGGCAATAAGCGGCCAGACGATAGGCTGGTTCCACTCTTTTTGTTTCTGTTCTCTGAGTTCCGGGTCAACGCGGATATATTTCAACGTACCCTGATTGATGCCATGACGCTTCGTGTTGTACACCCATTGGTTGGAGAGGTAATACTCTTTGTTATTGAAACCCCAAATCCATGGGTTGTCTTTTTGCACCATCTCAATCATCTGGTCAATGGCGTCAAGGCGCTCAGGCCCATTGGTGAGCGTTTTTACTTTGTCGTACAGGCGGTCAAATTCAGGATTATCGTAATTAGTTGAATTGCTACCGTCGCATTTACACTGCACCAAACCCTGTCGACTATCTAAAAGAAACAAGAAATTTTCAGGATCTGGATAGTCTGCTAACCAACCCCAGCGAAAAATCTGGTTATTCCCCTGACGCATTTTTTCTTTAAAACGAGGATAGTCGGTGGTGCGGAACTCAAGCTGAATACCGATTTTCGCAAACTGTTTTTTCATCCAATCTGATGATGGGCTGGTGTCATTTGCCGTGGTGTCCATATAAAGGATTAACGGTTTGCCAGTCTTATGGTGTCGTCCATTAGGGTAGCCCGCTTCAGCGAGTAATTGTTTGGCGTACTCAATGGATTTTCGTCGTGGTGTTTTGCTGTGAGAATCCCAGTCAAAAATCCAGCGATTGGTGGCTTCTTCGCCTTCTTGATAACCGTAAAGGCCAGGAGGGATAGGCCCTTGAGCAACCTGACCAATGCCGTTGCGGAAGATATCAATGTATTCCTGATCGTTGTAAATAATGCTGATGGCGTATCGCAACTTTCGCTTATCTTCTGTGTAACCGCCAACTACCGGGTCGAGCATATTAAATCCGGTGTAATAAAGCGAAGGGCGAATTTCTTCATCGACGATGATGTTTCGTTGTTCCAGCTCAGGTGTCAGTTCAAGACCATCCGGCCCGACAGTAAAGGCATGATCGAAGGTGGCGGTATTGATATTCGGGTCACCATCGCCGGAGCGATCATAATATCCTTGAGTGAATTTACTCCACATAGACGTGGCGGCTTTTTCATAGCGGAAAATGGCTTTATCAATAAACGGCAGTGGTTTACCGGCATCAGCGAGGTAACCTTTTTCAAAGTCATCACCCGAACCTTCACTGGGGTAGAGCTCTGTTCGAAAGTTTGGATTTCTCTCCAACACAACCTCTCGGTTTGGGGAGTTTACCGTCATCATAAATGGGCCGGTACCGACCGGATTCCAATCCAGAGTCAGGTTTCGAGCCGGAAACCCCGGATTATGGTAGAAACGATCCGCTTCCCAGGGAATAGGCGCAAAGAAAGGAATCGACAACCAATATTGAAACTGTGGATAAATGCCTTTTATGCGAATGGAAAAGGTGTAGTCGTCCAGTTTGGTTAAACCTTCCATAGGGCGCTCACGAAGATCTAACCATTGTTTACCCGTTCTTGAGTCTTTCGCCCAATCGCCAAACGATTTCATGCCAACGATGTAATCGGACATCAAACCAATTAAAGGCGATTTGTTAATTGGGTCCGCCATGCGTTTGATCTGGTAGATGTAATCATCTGCTATCAGCTCCCGTGAACCAGTATCAGGGAAATCGCTCAGAAGTTTGTACTGCTCGCCTTCTTCAATGGTGTTGAATAGATAGGTTGATTTACCCTGGTCGTCTTTTGCTAAGGCAGGATGAGGTTGATAAAAAGTACCCCGCTTCAGTTGTATGGTGATGCGACTGAACGTTGCGTTCTCGCTATTGGATATTGGCTCCAGATTTTTATCCAGTAACTCAATCGTTGGCATCGCTGCGGCTGTTGCTGGCTCCAGCTCATAAGGTCTTTTCAAAAAGTGGTATTGCAGTGGAGGTTCGTAGATTTGATCAATAAACAGCTTTTCTTCAGCACTGTAAGAGCGAACGGGGTCAAGGTGCTTAGGGCGGGTGATAAAGCTACCAAAGTAAGTAACCTCGCTTTCTTTGGTCGTTGGGTTCGGGTCATTCCACGGACCAGAGCATCCTGAAAGCAGCACCGCTATCAATAGCGTCACGATGCTTTTTTCAAAGAGGCTGCGCTGCATGATCTTTCTCATTATTCTTATCAATATATAGAATCGAAGCTTGCAACAGTTACTAGCAGCCTACTGCATCAGCATAGAAAAAGCCAAATGAAGACAGAGGCCAGAAGTGAAACAAGCCTGGCTTATATGGCCAGGCGTCGTTCAAAATAAGCGATGATTTGAGTCGCAATAAAATTAATAAGCAGGTAAATGCTGCCTGCGATTAGCAGTGGCTCCAATGGGCTGAAATACTCAGAAGCAATCTCTTTATAGACGCCAGTGACGTCCATAATCGTAATGGTGCTGGCCAGTGACGAAGATTTCACCATCAGGATGACTTCATTTCCATAAGCAGGCAACGACTGCCTTATGGCCAGTGGGAAAGTGATTCGCCGGAAAATCTGGGATTTTTTCATCCCAATGGCTGCGCCCGCCTCCAGTAAATCCAGTGGTACCGATTTTATGCCGCCACGAATAATTTCTGCAGTATAGGCCGCGGTATTCAAAGAAAGTGCTAGTACTGCACAAAACCATGGCTCCCGGAACAGGTGCCACAAACCGACAGCGGTTAGCTCTTGTCGAAATTGGCCAGAGCCGTAGTAAATCAAAAAGATTTGTATCAACAGAGGTGAGGAGCGAAAAATATAAACAAAAAGATTCGCAGGTCGGTTGATAAACCAAGCCTTTTGTAATGCACCGAGAGCCACCAGTACGGCAAGAATAAAACCAATCAATAGCGATGATCCAACCAGCCCTAATGTGGTGGGCAAGGCGCTGAAAATGGCTGGAACTGATTCCGAAATAATATCCCAATCCATACTAATTCACCCTGACGCCTTTTTCGGCTTTGGCTTCCAGAAATTTATAACCTTTGTCGGACAGTGACGCTAACACCAGAAAGAGAATCAAGCCGGTTATAAAAAAGAGAAATGGCTTTTTCTCACTGCCGGCGCCCATCTGGGCAATCCGAACAATTTCAGTTAAACCAATAACAGAAATCAAAGACGTTTCTTTCAACGTCAGTTGCCATACATTGCCGAGGCCGGGCAAGGCAAAGCGTATGGCTTGAGGTGCCAGAATGCGCCTGAAACGTGAAAATGTGGGCATGCCAATGGCTTTCGCCGCTTCAATGGTGCCCACCGGAACGGCTTGAACAGCACCTCGGATCACCTCCGTAGAATAAGCGCCAGAACTTAAGCCAATACAAATCACACCCATAACAAACACAGGCAGTTCAATATAGTCGTCAATACCAAAAAAGCTGTTGGCAATGCTCATTAACAACACACTGCTGCCATAAAAAATCAGATAAATGACCAGTAATTCAGGAATGCCCCGAACAACGGTGGTATAGACATTGGCAAAAAAAGTCAGGCTACGACGCTTGCTGAGCTTCATGGCTGCAGCAGCAATAGCAATGACCAAACCTAGAAGAAAGGAGCAACTGGCAACGGCGAGGGTCATTAATGTTGCAAAGAAAAATTCATCCCCCCAACCTGAGTCTCCCCAGCTTAAAATCGTAGCATCCATGGTTATTTTCTCTAACAGCTTTAAGACGTTGCACCCAATGTCGTGCAAATATACGGCACTGGGTGCTTACCATGAGTGGCTATAGATTATTTAGCAGCGGCATCAAAGTCGAACCATTTTTGAGCCATTGCGGAGAGCGTACCATCGGCAACCATGGAGTCGATAGCGACAGAGAATTGATCAGCCAGAGCCTGATCTTTTTTCCGGAAGCCCAAGCCGACGCCTTCACCGAAAGGTCCTTCAGTAACGCCTGGTCCAACAGTTAGCAGGTTTTTGCCTTCTTCTTTGGAAAGCAGCTTGTGCCAGTAGCTCATGGCAGCCAGTGCGATATCAACACGACCAGCTTGAAGGTCCAGGTCCAGCTGTTCCTGAGTGGCATAGGTGCGAATATCGATCTCGTCTTTCAGGTATTCTTTCAGGAAATTCAGGTGAATGGTGCCTTTCTGAACGCCAACGGTTTTACCGTCGAGCGCCTTTTTTAGCGCCATCAGAGCGGCCTGTTCTTTGTCGTCCATATCACCAAGGGCAAGGTTTTCTACTTCGGTAGAAAAGTCTTTCAATGGCGAGTCGTCACTGACAACAAAGAACGCTGGAGAGGAGGCATAGGCACGGGAAAAGGCGATTTTTTTCTTACGCTTGTCGGTAATGGACATGCCGGCAATGATGACATCGAACTTACCCTGCTGCAGGGAAGGAATAATGCCATCCCAAGCAGTTTGTTGCAGGCTGCACTCAACCTTTGCCCGAGCGCAAAGCTCATCGGCCAGCTCAATTTCAAAACCTTCCAGTTGCCCGGCGCTGTTAACGGCATTCCACGGAGGATAGGCGCCTTCGGTAGCCAGTCTGATGACATTGTCAGCTTGAGCGCTCATGATGCCCATTGAAAATGCCGCAGCGAGGGCACCGGTTTTGATCAGATTTTTCATAAAGATCCTCTTAAATTCTTCTTATTCTTCTGTACAAGATATTCCCTGATCTTAGACAGTATTTGAGCAAAAATGATCCATTAATGGATAGTCTTGCTGCAGACGCTATTTACTAAACCATAACAATTATTCATAGACAACTATTCATCATAGATAATCAGAAAAACGTCAACTGTCGTTTTATGGGTTGCGCATACAAAACCGGATTGCTATCTTGAAAACGCCTTGAAATGGCAAGAAATAGATCATTATAAAAACAAAGTTGATGAGAGTTGATGAGAAATTATGCCAAGTACCCCTGCTGCGATTCAACTTAAAGATATCCATAAGTCCTACGGTAGCCTTGACGTTTTAAAGGGTGTCTCTCTGGATGCACATAACGGGGAAGTTATCTCCATTATAGGTTCCAGCGGCTCTGGAAAAAGCACCTTGCTTCGCTGCATTAATTTATTGGAACAGCCTAGTCAGGGCGAGATCATCATTAATGGCCAACCGCTTGAGTTGAAGGCTGGCAAGGGTGGTGATCTGGAAGCGGTCGATCAGCGACAAATTCAAGATATGCGACAAAAACTGGGCTTCGTATTTCAAAATTTTAACTTATGGCCCCATATGACGGTGCTGGAAAATATCATCGAAGGCCCAACACTGATTTTGAAGCAGGATCGCGCAGAGACGATCGAAAAAGCCAGAGTATTAATGGATAAAGTTGGGCTCAGTGATAAAGCAGACTTTTACCCATCCATGTTGTCTGGTGGTCAGCAGCAGCGAGTGTCTATTGCCCGGGCATTGGCTATGGAGCCTGATGCGCTGTTGTTTGATGAGCCTACATCCGCACTGGACCCTGAGTTAGTTAGTGAAGTGCTGAAGGTGATTCGAGCGTTGGCTGATGAAGGGCGAACGATGCTGATAGTTACCCATGAGATGGGTTTTGCACGAGAAGTGTCCAATAAAGTGATGTTTCTCCATGAAGGGAAAGTTGAGGAGTTTGGTACCCCGGAACAAGTCTTTGACAACCCAACCTCTCAGCGTTGCCGGGAATTTCTTTCTTCAGTTCTTTGATAGTTTCAGAGTAGGAAAATGACTCACACCGTTTCAACTATCCCGTTATTGTCGCCAACACCGGGTATTCAAAGGCACTTGAAAGTTCATCGGTTTGGCCAGGAGCGATCTGGTCTGAAAATCTATCTTCAAGCGGCACTCCATGCGGACGAATGGCCGGGATTGTTAACTTTGCAGCACCTGATCGGCCTTCTGAAAAAGGTGGATCAGAGCGGTGGTATTAATGGTGAGGTGGTTATCGTCCCCTATGCAAATCCGATAGGGATGGATCAACGAATCAATGGTGTGGTGCTTGGTAGGCACTCTTTCAGTGCGCAGGGCAATTTCAATAGAGATTGGCCGGATCTCAGCAACGTTGCTATTGAAGCTGCCGAGCATAGCAATAGCGAAAATAAAGTCCCCGCCATTAAACAGGCATTGAAAAAAGCAGTAGGCAGGTTGCAGAAAACAACACCGCTGGATGAATTAAAAGCGGTATTGCTTCATGAATCCATTGATGCAGATATTGTGCTTGATGTGCACTGTGATTCAGAAGCACTGACGCATATTTATTGCAATAAACGACAACAGACTGAAAGTCTGGAGTTGGCACAGGATGTTGCCTGTCCGGTTTTATTAATGGAAGACATGCCGGATGGAAATCCGTTCGACTCAGCACAGATCAAACCCTGGCTGGCAGTTGAACATTTAGGTGTACCCATGGGTTGTCATTCTGTGACGTTGGAGTTGAGAGGTCAGTCCGATGTCAGTGATCAGTTGGCGTTACCTGATGCGGAAGGCATCCTGCGGTTTATGGTAAGGCGAGGCGTGATCAGCGAAGTTCAGACAGAAATAGCGGCGATTGAAATACAACAAAGTAATCTTGAAGCGGTGGACAGTGTGCGGAGCCCGGGTGCCGGCATTATTGTCTGGCATAAACAGTTAGGTGACGTGGTCAGACAAGGCGAAACAGTGGCCAGTATTGTCGACCCCGATGCGGACGATCCAGAAACGGGTCGCTCACCGGTGTTAGCTCGCACAACAGGCATTTTATTCTCAAGGGAGCGAGATGTACTGGTTGGGCCAGGCGATCGCATCGCCAAGATTGCAGGCAATGACAACCTTGAAAATATTTACGGTGGAGGATTACTGTCTTTATAGGAATATAAAGACAGTAAGTTTCAGGAAGTGGTGGGCCCACCAGGACTTGAACCTGGGACCAACGGATTATGAGTCCGCTGCTCTGACCAACTGAGCTATAGGCCCTGAAGCGGGTTGGATTATACGCATAGAATTGTCTGCTCGCCAACCCTGTTATCGTCTTTTGGTGGTATTTCCTTATAGGTCTTCGTTGTTCCGGTTTTGAGACTAAAGCTCTGTTGATTAAGGGTGCTCGCACTGGCTTCATTAATAGAGGATAATGAATACACGTAGCGCATCCATATATTGGAACGCCATTATCAGGATTTCAAGATACCAAGCCTGACCGGTGACGGACGAGGAAACTATGGCGCTGGATAAGTTGAAGAAAACAGTTCAATCAGGAATTCAGGCTTTTTCTGGCCTGATCCATGGGAAGGCCGTTCTTATTGGCGTTGGTGTTCTGGCGATTTTGTTGTCGCTGCTCGGCTGGTATTGGAGTCAGGAGCCTGAACCCTTTTCTGTTCAGGCAAATGCGGAAAAAGTCGCGACGGCCAATGGTAATGAGGTGGTGACTGGTTACACGACCACGTCCACCCTTTATACGCTGTCAGACACACTGCTCACCAAACCAGGTGGCTTCCTGCGTAACGATATTATGCCTCCCAGTGTGTTGATGGATAATATGCCCAGCTGGGAGCTGGGTGTACTGATTCAGGTGCGGGATATGGCTCGTGCATTGCGCAAAGATTTTAGTCGGTCTCAGTCACAGTCCAGCGAAGATCCGGATCTGGCGGTGGCCGAACCTCAGTTTAATTTTGATGCCAAAAGTTGGATTCTTCCTTCCAGTGAGCGTGAATATCAGCGCGGTATCGATAAACTGCAAAGTTATATGCAGCGCCTGTCTGATCCTAATGAGTCGGCACAGTTTTATACCCGGGCAGATAATCTGACCCGCTGGCTGAGCGATGTAGAAACCCGCTTGGGCAGTCTTTCTCAACGACTGAGTGCCAGCGTTGGTAAACCGCGTTTAAACACCGATCTGGCCGGTGATGCCAATGCTTCACAATCCACTGATGGTGCAGTGCTGGTGGATGTGAAAACACCCTGGTCGCAAATTGATGATGTCTTTTATGAGGCTCGTGGTACTTCCTGGGCGCTGATTCATCTGCTGAAAGCCATCGAAGTGGATTTTGGTGATGTGTTGGAAAAGAAAAATGCCACGGTGAGCGTTCGGCAGATTATCCGCGAATTGGAAGCCACTCAGGATACCGTTTGGAGCCCGATGATTCTGAACGGTTCTGGTTTTGGGCTTCTGGCCAATCACTCATTGGTCATGGCGAATTATATTTCCCGGGCTAATGCGGCGATTATTGATTTGCGTAGATTACTGGAGCAAGGTTAACGTCCTTGCTGTTCTATATAAGAAGCCTTCTATATGAAGGCTTCTTTTTTTGAAACTGAAAATATTATGAATAGTGTATCAAAACTGAGCCAACAGCTGGCCTTCATCACCGAGGTAGAAAAGCTTAAGGCGGTTTATCGTAGAACGGTTGTTAAGCCGGATGATAATCGCCATGAGAACAGCGCCGAACACAGTTGGCATATTGCCGTTCAAGCGGCTGTGTTGCAGGAATATGCCGAAGAGCCGGTGGATATTCTACGTGTTATCAAAATGCTATTGATTCACGATGTAGTGGAAATTGATGCCGGCGATACGTTTGCCTTTGCGGATCAGGCGGAATTGTCGGGCCAGAATGCCAAAGAGCTGGAAGCGGCAAACCGTTTATTTGGTTTGTTGCCGGAAGAGCAGGAGAAAGAGTACAAACAGCTTTGGCTGGAGTTTGAAGAGCTCGAAACGGCCGATTCCCGTTTTGCCAAGGTGATGGATTGCTATTTGCCGTTTCTTCAGAACATGGCGAATAACGGCGGCACCTGGGCAAAATACGGGATTACCCGCACTCAGGTAGTAAAGCGCAATCAATACCTTGAAACACTGGCACCAAAGCTTTGGGCGTTCCTGCAAGAACAGATCGATGTTTGTATCCGTAATGGTTGGTTGAAGGATATCTAATCATGGGTAGAAACGGTGAAAGCCGATTGGTGTACTCCACCGATGCGGGGCGAATAAAGGAAAAGCCAGTTAACGAAGATGTTGCCGGCGATGGCAATGTCCGGGTTCGTCCTGAGAAGAAAGGGCGGGGCGGCAAAGTGGTCACGGTAATCAGCGGTTTGCCAATGGCGGGGAATGATCTGAAAGCTTATGCCAAACAGCTGAAAAAACGCTGCGGCGGTGGAGGCGCTGTAAAGGATGGTTGTGTCGAGCTTCAGGGGGATCACGTAGATGTGATGGTGGAATTCCTGAAGAAAGAAGGGTACGACGCAAAAAGATCCGGCGGTTAACCCGCCGGTGAGAAACCCTGTGGGTCTCTTTTACTGAACTCTCAGCAAGTTAGACAGTGCTGGATTCGGCTTTTTGGCCGGTTTGAAGATCAGGGCGATTTTGCCAATCGTCTGGATCAAGTCTGAATTCGTGGCGCTGAGCAGCTGGCTGATCAGTTGCTGGCGAGCATCGCGATCGCCAATGGCGAACTTCACTTTGATCAGTTCATGATCGTTCAGCGCTCTCATGGTTTCTTCAACCACGCCTTCGGTCAGGCCTTTGTCTGCCACCATAACCACTGGGTTCAGGTTGTGGCCAATAGAACGAAAATGCTTCTTTTTTGCTGCGTTTAAACTCATAACTGCTTCCTGATTACGGGTAAATCAAGCCATGGGTTTAAAGCGGCAGGCTTACCTGAAATCGTTTATTAACCGGGGATAGCGGGCAAAACGTTTATTCTGCCGATCGGATCGCTGGTGTCTGGGGATGATGTTGACGCCCTATTTTATGACTTTCCCCTGAATGGCAGCAACCTGTTGTGTACTATTTGTCCTTAATAGTGTCAATTTTGTTCCCCTGATCATCAGAATCAAGATGAAAGGGCTGTTTGATGCCCAGCTACAACGGCTGTCACATTGAACTCTTGTCAGAAAAAATGGTCAAACCCTGAAAATAAGCATTAGCTATCAAACAGGGAATTTTAATGAGAAGTAGTATCCTCGACATCATCAAACAAACTCTGATTTATGGTTTGTTATCTGTTACTTTCACTTTTGCACTGACCGTAAACGCCCATGTGGGCGCAGTGTCGAAAGAATCGTCGACGATTGAAGAGCCATCAGCCAATAAAGAGCCGTCAGCGAGTCAAGAAAAGCCGTCAGATAGCCAAGAGATATCTGCCGATCATTATATTCCCTATGACGAGTTTATCGATGAAGATTCATCGGAGGATGACAGTGATTCGGGCTTAGACTTGGAGTCTGCTCCTGCTGAAGATCAGGGGTGTTCCTACGAAGAAGCATTTCAGTCATTATCTGACCATCCAGAGCATCTTTATCCTTATGATTATCTGTCGTCTTTACTGGCAGACCAAGGGCAGGCATCTATTAAACTATTTGTTTATGGCAGCCTGATGGATTGTCGCTCTGCGTCTCAAACACTCTGCGCAAGTACATTAAAAACCCGTGAACTTGCCAGGGCTTATGGTGTGAAAACCATTTATAACCGCTCAGTACCTTATGTGTTTTCACCTCATTGGGGTGTGCCGGAAAATCCCTATGCTATTGCCATGCTGAATACTGCGGTTTCCCAACGATATGAAGATGTTGCATTAGGTATTTTGCTGGATATTCCTGTGAGCAGTATTACGCCGTTGCTGGCCCGTGAAGTGGGTTATGATTTGAAACCTGTGGTTGTGCAATCTTGGTCAGAGCCGAAAGGCAATGTATCTCATCGTTCTGGTCAGTACAAAGTCGCCTACATTTTAAGCTCTCCTACGCCCAGTCAGTATACAGGAGCGCACCTGTTACCCAGAGAAGGTTATTATCAGCGGGTGATGGAAGCAGCGAAATCCAATGGTGAGCACTTTTATAAAGAATGGCTGGAAAACACCTATCTTGCTGATGGCGTTACTACGGTGGGCTACTATGAACTGTACAGAGATAAAGTGATGAACGAGTTTGACCAATACGATTATGCGGCTTGTGTCGGATTGTAATTTAGAGCTTACTTACTTTATGAGCTAATCTTTTCTTATCTCCAGCTGTCCCCTTCATAATCTATCGGATATTATTCTTCCTTATTGGAAATTACTGCGATGTAAAAGTCATGTGCAGTGTATTTCCAGTGTCTGGATATTTTAGAGTACCCAATTTTAAAACTATGGCGAGATCCAAAAGCAGTGGTCGCTGGTTGAAAGAGCACTTTGATGACCCGTATGTAAAGCAATCGCAAAAAGATGGGTGGCGATCCCGTGCCAGCTATAAACTGCTGGAAATACAGGAAAAGGATAAAATCCTTCGTCCCGGAATGCGCGTGGTTGATTTAGGCGCTGCGCCCGGTGGCTGGTCTCAAGTAGCGATTCAGCTGGTGGGCGATCAGGGTCGAGTTGTTGCGTCTGATATCTTGCCCATGGATGGCATTGCCGATGTGGATTTTGTGCAGGGCGATTTTACCGAAGATGCAGTGCTTGAACAGATTCTGGAAACCATCGGATCTGATCAGGTAGACCTTGTAATTTCCGATATGGCCCCCAATATGAGTGGAGCACTCACTGTTGACCAGCCTAATGCTATGTACCTGGTGGAACTTGCATTGGATTTATCCAGACAGGTACTCCGTAAAGGTGGTGTTTTTCTGGTGAAAGTATTTCAGGGGGAGGGCTTTGATGCTTACCTGAAAGACATGAAAACCAGTTTTGACAAAGTACAAACCCGAAAGCCGACGGCTTCAAGGGCGCGTTCAAGGGAAGTGTATCTGCTGGCTTCTGGCTTCAGGGGATAATACGATAATAGGGTACATATATCAGCATTATAGAAGACATTCACTGTCACACCGAAAGCCGATCGTGTATCGTTAACGATAACATTACTACAACTCCAGCGGGCCAGGGAAACGTCCTCATCAAAAACGATTACCTGAGTCTTAAGTACGCTCAAGAGAGGTTAGCCCCTTGAATGATATGGCAAAAAATTTGATTCTCTGGGTCATCATCGCCTTGGTGCTATTGACCGTATTCAAAAATTTTGACGGCATGCAGTCGTCTACTCAAAAGGTCGCCTACTCCGATTTCATAAGTCAGGTAGAAAATCGTCAGGTCAGCAAAGTGTTGATTGATGGATTTACTATTACTGGCACCATGAGTAATGGTGAGCGTTTTGAAACCAACCTGCCACCGGCAGTGCCAGACAACAAATTGATGGACGAGTTGTTGCTTGGCAAAGTGCAGGTGGATTCCAAGCCGATTGAAAAACAAAGTATCTGGACTCAGTTGCTGGTTGCCAGCTTCCCGATTCTGGTGATTCTCGCGGTCTTCATGTTCTTTATGCGTCAGATGCAGGGCGGCGGCGGTGGCCGTGGGGGTCCAATGAGCTTCGGTAAAAGCAAAGCGCGTTTGCTGTCTGAAGATCAGATCAAAACCACATTTGCTGATGTAGCCGGCGTTGAAGAAGCCAAAGAAGATGTGCAGGAACTGGTGGACTTCCTGAAAGATCCTGGCAAGTTCCAGCGTCTCGGTGGTCGTATTCCCCGCGGTGTGCTGATGGTAGGCCCTCCGGGTACCGGTAAAACGCTGATCGCTAAAGCCATTGCTGGTGAAGCCAAAGTACCGTTCTTTACTATATCCGGTTCCGATTTTGTTGAGATGTTTGTGGGCGTGGGTGCGTCCCGTGTCCGTGACATGTTTGAACAGGCCAAGAAACAGGCACCTTGCATCATCTTTATTGATGAGATTGATGCGGTGGGTCGTCACCGTGGTGCCGGCATGGGCGGTGGTCACGACGAGCGTGAGCAAACCCTTAACCAGCTTCTGGTGGAGATGGATGGCTTTGAAGGAAACGACGGTATTATTGTAATTGCCGCCACTAACCGTCCGGACGTTCTGGATCCAGCACTACTGCGCCCTGGTCGTTTTGACCGTCAGGTTGTGGTTGGTCTGCCAGACATCCGTGGTCGTGAACAGATTCTAAAAGTACACATGCGTAAAGTACCTGTCTCCGACAATGTGCAACCGGCAGTTATTGCCCGCGGTACACCAGGATTCTCCGGTGCTGATCTGGCGAACCTCGTGAACGAAGCTGCGTTGTTTGCTGCTCGTGCTAATCAACGCACAGTGGGCCAGAAAGAGTTTGATCAGGCTAAAGATAAAATCATGATGGGTGCCGAGCGCAAGTCCATGGTGATGAGTGATAAAGAGAAAAGTAATACGGCATTCCATGAAGCAGGCCACGCCATTGTTGGGCGCATGGTTCCTGATCATGATCCGGTTTACAAGGTCAGTATCATTCCTCGCGGACGAGCACTGGGTGTCACCATGTTCTTGCCAGAAGAAGATCGTTACAGCCAGAGCAAAGAAGCGCTGCTCAGTCAGATCTGTTCGCTCTTTGGTGGTCGAATTGCAGAAGAGATGACGCTGGGCAAAGACGGTGTGACCACCGGCGCCTCCAACGACATCCAGCGTGCTACTCAAATTGCTCGGAGCATGGTTACTAAGTGGGGCTTATCTGAAAAGCTTGGCCCGCTGCAGTACGACAGTGAAGATGGCGAAGTCTTCCTCGGTAAGAGTTATGGTCACGGTAATTCGGGTATGAATGTGTCCGGTGAAACGGCCAAACTGATTGATCAAGAAGTGCGTTTCTTTATTGATGATAGCTACAACCGTGCTTACAAAATTCTTGAAGATAACCGCGACAAGCTGGATGCGATGGCTGCAGCACTGATGCAGTACGAAACCATCGACAGCGACCAGATTGATGACATCATGGAAGGTCGCCCGGTTCGTCCACCGAAAGATTCTGGTGATCAGGATAACAACGATAGCGGTATCAATGCCTCTGCTGGTGATGGAGAATCCAAAAACGATACTCCAGACAGTAAAGACAGTGATAAGCCTATCGGCGGTCCCGCCGGCGAACACTGATCTTAAATAGGTCTATAGTTGCAGGGCAGGTTTTATACCTGCCCTTTTTTGTATCTGAAAAAAATGAATAAAAGTCTGACTTGGGGTGTTTAATGAGTAATGACTTTCAGTTGGGTGGGTTTCTACTGGATTGTGCAGGCAAAGCGCTGGATTTAAGTAAGCCTAAAGTCATGGGTATTCTGAACGTTACGCCGGATTCTTTTTATGAGGGGAGCCGGTGCCGGGATGGCTGGTTAAAGTTAGCTGAGCAAATGGTGCTGGACGGTGCGGATATTTTAGATATCGGCGGAGAATCGACTCGCCCTGGTGCTTCAGGCGCACTCAGTCAGGAAGAAGAGCTAGAGAGAGTATTACCGGTCATTGAAGGTTTAAACTCAAGGTTGGATGTTATTCTATCGGTGGACACCAGTTCCCCTCTGGTAATGGCTGAAACCGTGAAGGCTGGAGCGGGTCTAATTAATGATGTGCGAGCACTGTATCGTGATGGTGCCCTTGAAGCGGCTGCTTCCACCGCTGTTCCTATTGTCTTGATGCACTCTCTGGTAGAACAACCTGAACCCGGTTTTGTCCCTGTATACGACGATGTGGTGGCAGAAGTCGGCGAATACCTTGCGTCAGTAGTGGCGAGGTGTGAACAAGCAGGTATTGCAAAAGAACGTCTCATTATTGATCCGGGCTTTGGCGGTGGAATGTTTGGGAAAACACCTCAGTATGACCTGCAAATACTAAAAGGCTATCGTCGTTTTCATAAGTATGGCTTGCCTCTGTTTGCAGGAGTGTCCCGAAAATCCTTTGTTGGTTCCACGCTGAATCGTGATACGGAAGAGCGGCTACCGGGTAGTCTGGCTGCCGCTATGCTGGCTGCTCAGGCAGGGGCGCACATCATTAGAGTTCATGATGTACGAGAAACGGTGGACGTTTTGCGATTACTTCAGGCGGTAGAAGAAGCGTGATCAGCCAATGTAGAACACTGGTAGTTTATGATGAGGAATGACATTATTACCGCCTATCGTATCTGGGTGAATTTGGTAAGCGGCTATGGCTCGTAAATATTTTGGTACCGATGGTATTCGCGGTAAGGTCGGTGAGTTTCCTATCACGCCTGATTTCGTTCTCAAGCTTGGCTGGGCTGCTGGCCGTGTATTGGCGGACCAGGGTGAAGGTAAAGTCATCATTGGCAAAGATACCCGCATTTCTGGCTACATGTTTGAGTCTGCCCTGGAAGCTGGCCTCTCTGCTGCCGGTATCGATGTTGTACTGACTGGACCAATGCCAACACCAGCCATTGCCTACCTGACACGCACTTTTAACGGTCAGGCCGGAATTGTGATCAGTGCTTCCCATAATCCATTTTACGACAATGGTATTAAGTTTTTTGCCGGTGACGGTAACAAACTTTCCGATGAAGTTGAGTTGAAAATAGAAGCCCTGCTGGACTCCGATATTGACGTGGTTCCGTCAGAGAAGCTGGGTAAGGTAAGCCGCCTTGATGATGCCGCTGGCCGTTATATTGAATACTGTAAGGCCAGCACTGCTCCACAGTTGGATCTCCGGGGTATGAAGATCGTTGTGGATGCCGGTCATGGTGCTACCTATCAGGTAGGCCCGGCTGTTTTTCGTGAACTGGGTGCAGATGTCGTTGTTATGGGTGTCAAGCCTGATGGTGTCAACATCAATGAAGATGCTGGGTCAACAAAGCCGGAAGGGATGGCCGATATGGTTCTCGAAACTGGGGCTGACCTCGGAATCGCTTTTGATGGTGATGGCGACCGCGTTATCATGGTAGACGACAAAGGAACTATTATTGATGGCGATCAGCTACTGTATATTATAGCCATGGATCGTAAAAATCGTGGAGGGCTCCAAGGTGGTGTAGTTGGCACCTTGATGACCAATCTGGGTATGGAAAATGCCCTAAAAGAAGCAGATGTTCCTTTTGCGAGAGCCAATGTCGGTGACCGCTATGTGAATGAAATGCTGTTGGCTAACGGCTGGCAGTTGGGTGGCGAATCCTCCGGACACATTATCTGTCGTGATGTTTCTACGACCGGTGATGGTATTGTATCGGCATTGCAGGTGCTTAAGGCTGTGCAAAACGCGGGTAAATCCATGTCAGAGTTGGTAGCAGCTATTTCACTTTATCCGCAGACCATGATCAACGTTCGTGTTCAGCACAAGCGTGATACTAGCACCATCCCATGTATTGTTAATGCAGTGAGACAAGCTGAACTGGAAATGGCAGGGAAAGGCCGGGTATTGTTAAGAGCGTCAGGAACAGAGCCTGTTATCCGTGTGATGGTCGAGGGGGAAGATGGCACAGAAGTACAGTCTCAGGCTGAAAAGCTGGCAACTATTGTTGAGCATGAGATGGCTTAGAACCTGAGGCTTCGGCTGGGTACTGGTCTTCGAAGTGAACTGTTTTTTTTGATGAGTTTTGCAAAAGGGTATCCGTTTCAATGGCTGCCCTAGGTTCCGAGCTAACTCGATTGTTATCAGGTGATGTTGATTTCAGGTTCGATAACTCAACAACATCTGTTTCAGTATTACTTTTTGATTTTTCCTGTTGGGCAGGACACAGCTTTTTATGCACCTTGCAAGGAAGAGTCACTGCACGCTTCACTATACTCATGGCAATATTCCCGGCAATACCTCCAGCAAAGGCTCCGGCTGGTATAGGCCACAGTGCGGTAGCGTAGAAAATACCTACAGCATATGCCCCTCCCAGTGAGCCTGCTATTGACCCCGCTATATTTGGGATGCTTTCCGCTTCCTTCACCAGTCGGTTCACAAAAACCGGGCATTCTAAACCAAAACTCATTTGAAACATACGGTTCTAAATGAGCAGATAAATTGATCCAAAGCATGAAACGAAAAACGATTCAAGACGTATAATTACAGATCATTTTTTGCCATAACTATTCGATTCATGCTTAAAGTCCTACACGATAAATGGAAT
>NZ_LUTV01000001.1:868973-898519 GCF_001646945.1 Endozoicomonas ascidiicola | reverse complement strand
AATTACCTGACACCTTACATCAATTTTCACCGGCCTTGCTTTTTCCCGGAGACGATAACAGATGAAAAAGGCAAAGAGAGAAAACGTTACCTTTACGAAAACATGATGACACCTTATGAAAAACTGAAATCTTTGCCTGACTGGACGCAATATTTGAAGAAAGGAACTCCGCCGCATGCATTGGAGTCAAAGGCTGAATCAATGAGTGATAACGAGGCTGCCCAGCAACTGCAGTCTGCCAGAGAATCACTGTTTCAAGGCATCTTTAAGCGAAAGGCCTGAAATCATGGGTTTATACTCTTTTCAGGCTCATTTTGGGATTGGAAAATACTGTTATATAGATATTGCTGGTTGCTCAGGCCAGCATTACGTCGGGGCTTGACTTATTGTATGTTTCTCTCGTTCAGGGTAGTATTCTCGCCTCGCGTCTAATGAGGTAAGCGATATGCGTCAGCCGCTTGTAGCTGGAAACTGGAAGATGAATGGTTCATCTGACAGTATTCGAGAGCTGATTGATGGCATCCTTTCTGGGCTTGAAACCAAGGCTGAGGTGCTCGTATTTCCACCCCACGTGTATATTCAACAGGTTCGTGACCTGCTGAGTGGTTCCCCTGTCAAATACGGTGTGCAAAATGCCTCCGATAAACTGTCAGGCGCCTATACCGGTGAGGTTTCCCCTCTGATGGCCAAAGACCTTGGCTGCGAATACGTTTTGATCGGTCATTCCGAGCGTCGTTCCATCTATGGTGAAACGGATACGGATGTGGCTGAAAAATTCTGCGCTCTGGTTGATAATGGGTTGGTTCCGGTACTCTGTGTCGGCGAAACTCTGGAAGAGCGCGAATCTGGTGCAACCATGAAAGTGGTCGCAGAACAGATTAACACTGTGCTTCGAGCCGCTGGTTCGGAGCGTCTGGCTAATTTTGTAATTGCCTATGAACCGGTTTGGGCGATTGGAACCGGCTTAACTGCTTCACCCGAGCAGGCTCAGGAAGTTCACGCGGACATCCGTGCCCTGCTGGCAGAGAACGATCCGTCCATGGCGGACAGAACCCGTATTCTCTATGGTGGCAGCATGAAGCCGGACAACGCAGTAGAGCTGATGGCTCAAACTGATGTGGACGGTGGTTTGATTGGCGGTGCTTCGCTGGTCGCTGCCGATTTCAAGGCGATTTGTCACGCTGCAGGACAATAATGGAAACCATTATCCTTCTTGTGCACGTGCTTGTGGCTGTGGGCGTGATCGGTCTGATCATGCTCCAGCAGGGCAAAGGTGCAGAAACAGGAGCCAGTTTTGGCTCAGGGGCTTCCCAAACCGTATTTGGAAGCCAGGGCTCAGCTAACTTTCTGAGCCGTACAACCGCCATTCTGGCAACGATCTTTTTCGTCACCAGCATTGGCCTGGCCATGATGGCCAGACAAAAAGCAGATGCGGTAACTAATGCCGGTTTGCCATCTGTTCAGGTTGAGCAGGTTGTACCAGTGAACGACGCGCCTTTTTCGGTTGAAACGTCTACCGAAAGCGATGCGCCTGTGTTAGAGTCTCTGCCCGTTGAGAGCAGCAGCTCCGATGCTCCTGTAAGCAACTGATTAATCAAACTTATTTATAAGTTGATTTCTAAAAAGCTTTCAGAAATAATTCAGCCGTCGCAGCAAGTGACGGTTATGCCGAAGTGGTGGAATTGGTAGACACGCTGTCTTGAGGGGGCAGTGCCTGTACGGGCGTACGAGTTCGAGTCTCGTCTTCGGCACCATTTAAAATCAATGGGGTTAGAGCTGTATGTGATCGTATAAAATGTCGGAAAGGACAGCTTTTACGATCATACTACTATTTTTCCCAACTCCCTTCTTATGGATCGGACAAGTTTCTGATCAACATTGTCCCTGATCGTAACATAACCGGACAGGTTTTATGATTAAGTTCCGGACATCTTTTCAGCCTAACTCAAAGTCAAAAATAGCCAGTAAAAATCATCAAACAAACAAGATGATTTTTAGCGGGTCGTAAGATTGTTTGAATAAAGTGGTGAAAAGCGCTTCGGCAGGTGGAGAGTTAGGGATTAGATATCTCGCATTACACTTCTTCGAATACGGGTAAATTCATCATAGCCAAGATCGCTTTTTTGCTCCTTCAGTGCTTCTTCTACTCTGGTGTGGGAGGGAAATATTTCTTCACTCATAAGCTTTTGACAAATAGATTTTACTAACTCATATTTTCTTTTGTAATCATTCTCACGTTTTGTTTTTCGGAGCTGATTATTTTTGGCAACCAGCTCTTCGGAAATATCTGGAAAGTGGTAGCGAATGTAGCTTTTCCCTACTTTTAGCTGGCGAGCCATCTCATTGATCGAAATAATGCTTGTTTGGCAGTTAATGGTTTGTATTAGTTGCTGCTTCACCCAGCTGTATTTATCTGAGTTATCGAATCGTTTTCTCCCGTCCAGTATTGCGGTTCCAGCAACCGGTTTGATCCTGTGGTGACTGAATATAAGATCACTTGGGCTCACATTAATAGCAACGCAAAAGTTTAACAGCGTACTGAGTGTTGGTTTAGTTCCTCTTTCTGCATCAGAACACCATTGGCTAATGGTTGCTTTCGAGAATTGAATAAGTTTTTCGAGCTTTATTGTTGATGAGATATTTAAGCAGCTCATGACTTGTTGGATACCTGTCCTGAGCTTCAGTAGTAACTCATCATTTTCTTGCACTATGTGTCGGGATGAAACAAGGTCAAGGAGGTATTGCTCTTTTAAGGCAAGCGGTTGTTTATCTCTACTGTTATGATCCCTTCGGCCAAGAAAAGAACCACATTCAGGGCAAAAACCTAAAGGGAGTACTCGTTGAACCTGATATTGCTTTGCGCCGCATTTATGGCAGATGGTCTGTAGTTTGCATTCATGTATAGGGCAATGTTCAAGGCATTTTAAGCTCCAAATTAACGGTTCATAAAGGGGGTGTCCTTTTTCCCACCAGTCTTGCAAACAAAATTGACACCATTTCTTTGAATCATGAAACAGCCCCTTACCCATGGAGTCGAGTAAAGATTGCCAAGGCTGCATAGAAAGCACTCTAAGTCCTGGTTGGTCTGTAAATACAGATAGCGCATGAGTGTATATTTCAGCTTTGGTGCGGTAACCATTTAACATGGAAAAGCCGTTCCGAACAAAGAAGTTGCTGCACATCCTATTCTGTCCAATGGAGGGGTTAAGGAAGTGATGCATGAAATCGCGAGCAGTGACATTATGAGCATAAGCCAGTCGAACAATGTAGCTGCTGACTGACTCATGCATGAAGCCCTTTCCAGAGTCTACAGGTTTCAAGTCCAGTAATATTGATCTGGGAAGAGCTTCATAAATCAGCATGGTTACATGGGCTCTACTGGATCACGTTCTGGTTTCCGTTGAACAGGTCCTTTGGCGGCTTTTTTCTTTACCGACGTTTTGGCTCCCAGCAAGATTTCTTCAACCTCTATCATAGCCACCCGAGAGAAGTAGTCTTTGCCCATCTCAATCTCTTTTGCGACTCGTCTAAGCTCGCGGGGATGCATGCTATTTTCCATGAGAGATGAATAGGAGACGTGGCTCTTTCCAGCTACCAGGGTTCGATGCAACGCTTTTGTTAGCAAGTCTTTTAGAATCCCTATGCACCCACAGCAGGCTAAATGAATCTCGGACACTTTCTCAAAGATTGTTGACGAGAAGTGGATTGGGTAGCGTGCCAAAAGGGCGTCTAATGCATCCCCAAATTGAATTAGCTCTTCATCAGAACCCCGCTGGTATGGACCAAGCTCAACAATTTCAGATCTCCTGCCCAGTTGTGCACTGCTATCACCAAAGCGAAGTAAGCGGTAGGTACCACAAAGAACAATGATGCAACCAGAATTGGCGGCTAATGACTTGAGGACCTCCATTGCCGAAAATGCCTCCGTACCACTCTTGCATGCATCAATGATGTGCTGGGCTTCGTCAATAATGAGGTAGCATACATTTCGAGCATTGATATAGTTGCTGACTAAATCGAACAGCTCTTGTTCATCATTGTCTCTCATAAGCACTTTAGAGATGTTCTTCTGGCTTGTGCCTTCAGGGTATTCAAGAATAAATTGGCCGCTGTCTGCTAAAGCATGGCCACCAGATTTCAATATGTTCTTTAGAAGTGATTGCCAGGGTACCTTCCTTTTCACGGCGGCAGGGCACACAGTCTTAATGACGGGGATATCATGAGGATTTTGGCTTATTAGTTGCTCAAATTCAGCCAGTTTATCTCTGGTGAATCGTTCGATCACCGTACTTTTTCCGGCACCTGTGGGTCCAGCCAATTGAATGAATTCAACGCCGCCAACGTTACAGGCCTTAAGCATGAGCTCCTGATAGGCTTGATCCAGCACTTTATGGCGAACTAGCTGTCCAGTAAAAAATTCAACACGATCAGCGATTGATGAGTTAAGAATCTCATCATCAAACTTACGGTGTGGGTGTAGCATCTTTTTTGGCATGTCATTGCTCCATGGTGTTGTTGTATTCGCAGTTGTATCAATGGAATCGAGTATTTCTGGTTGAGTGGGCAGTTGCATTGCTGCAGGGTGACCGTCCACCTAATCAGGAAATTTGATTTCATTTGATCAGCTGCTTATTTGTTTCATTCACATTTGAATGAGAGGTTTGAAATTGTAAATAATATTTCAATCCATTCCGCGATCAGCATTCAGGATGAACGGAAATTAAAGTTCAAATCGGGAAGTTATTTAATGATGGCTCCTTCAGATAATAAAAGCTCAGAAATCATCCATGTCATTTCTTCCTGGAGTAATTTCCAGGGAAGAAGTTTTTGTTTCAGGGTTTGGCTCAGAGTCTTTCGCATTCTCTGTAATATCTTTAAGCTCCTTTTCTGTGTCGATGATTTTTTGAGTTATGGGCAAAGCTCGTTCTGCTCTGGCTTTTGGGTGATGGAATGAGCGTGATGCTGCATTGCCTTCAGAAATCGTTGAGCGATCCATGCCAGGATAATAACGATCTTCGACAGCTACACGATTACACCGTTTCCAGCCATCAAGGTTGCAGTAGACGTAAGAGTCATCCTCGGGATCATACCGAAGCTCAACTTTTTTCCTGAGCCAGTCAGAGCTATTGAAAAGTTCATGGGTATAATGCTTCCCGAGTCTTTCAACACCTTTAACCGGTTGGACTATTCTGGTTCGACCATTTTTATCATAGGGAAGCATCATGACAGTAAGGAGCTCGTCATTGATGTCTATTTTTCGTTGATCACGTTCACCATGTCGGATCATGCTGTCGGATAAGACTTGGTTCGGTGGCATTAAATGGGCAGGGTGCTCTGTTTCGTTGTAATGGTCATAAAAGTACTCATGTGTTGTTTTTTTAAATGATTGAAAATCCCAAAGAGCGAGTGAAAAAGGGTTTACGTTGGCACTCAACTGACGTGGGTTCTTCATTAATTGCGTGTTTCCCGTTAATCTGTGAATAAGAGCTTCATTCATTTGCTTGAAAACGCTTTCAACAGCTGAGCCTCCCCGTGGGTTACACTTCCTGCTGCGAATAGTGATATTGTAAAAAGCACAGAATTGTTCGAATACCACGCTTTCAAACTCCTTGCCTCCATCAACAAAAAGAGATTCTGGGAATCGACAGTGACGTTCAATTAACTCCTTTATAACCATAAAAAGGGAAGGAGTGCCAGGTTTATCCATGGTGACGTATACGGCGAGGACCGTTCTTGAATAAGAGTCAACAGCGACTGTTATCCATGGTTTTTCAGGCTGTCTCCCTGGGAATTTGATAGCTATATCGGCCTGAGTGTGATCAATATGGACGTATTCAAATGCTCTGGTACCACGCCGGCTCTCAATAAGGCCATCATTATCAGTAATTAGTGCCATTGCGTTCGCTAGCTTGTTACCTTTACGGGCACTGATTTTCTGCCTGAGGTCCACATTTTTTATTAACCGGTTAAGCCAGCTGTATGAGCCAGCCTTGATGTTATTTGTCTTGCAGGCTGACAGGTAATCGCCATAAACAGCCATCACTGATTTGTTTGTTGGCGTTAGGTATTCTGATTCAATAACGTCATAAGCTATTTCTAATGCTGGCCCTGATATCAGCTTCTGGGTATTGCCTTTGCCATGGTCGTGATTGGTGAGTTCGGGTAAACCGTTTCCACGCCGATGTAGCCCGTCAGAGTGTTGGTTGAGATAGCGCCTAATAGTTCTGGTTGAGCATCCAAGCTTCTTAGCTGCCTGTTCCCGGTTTAGGTGGCCGCTTAAAATTTGCTGTACTACTTTGTGGCGGGTTAATGCTAGTCGCTGGTTTTCTTCAGAGGCTGTAAGCATTATTGAAGTATGATTGTCTTCTTCTGTATCCCATTGAAGAACTTCAAGCTCTCTGGACTGTATAAGGGCTTTGATGTTGTCAAGCTTGAACGAAACCAGCTCATTGTGGTTGTTCTCTTTGATTTGAACAAGTGCCGTTTGTTGAGCGGTGTTAACAGAGCGAATAAGCCACTCTTGTCGCCCATGACGACAAAGGAATCCTTCGATGCGTTGTGGGCTTTCCGGGAATTTAAATGGGTTGAGGTTGGATGCTTTTTTTCCTTTGGTGATACCGTAAACTTGGCTAGCTGATTCTGATGCAAAGATTCTGCACGTCTCTGGTTCTGACAGCTTGTCATGGGCCATGGCAATAAAAATTTTTCGTTCTGCGATGAGCTTGAGAATGCTATCAACCTTCACGCCAGAGTGTTGAAGGAGAACGGTAGCAATTGTTGCCGTTTGAGAGTCACGGACAGAAGATATGATTTTCTGTTCCACCTTCTCGAGTGGAGAGTTTTTCTTCGCAGTGCGCTTGAAGTCTAATAAATGACGTATATTAGCTAAAGCTTGTGGGGACGCATCATGGTCAGTATAAAAGTAAAATGCAATATTCGTCCCTTTAAGCTCCCTCTCAATAGCAGGGGAGATAAAGCGTCCTTGTTTTTCATCATAGCTATATCGGTCTGGCTCCTGCTTGCACAGCTCTACCAATTTTTCAAAAGGTTTGCATTCTACGAAGCGTACGTTGTGTTTTGCTGATGGGTTTTGGTCAACAATAAAGAAGTCAGGCGTTGTTTTTGTCGCTTGCTTCTTACCGTTGGGTTTTAAGTAAGTGTACCGAAAAGTAGTGGGCTGATCGAAAAAACCAATAATGTCGTCATTCTCTTCACATTCGAGGACAAAAGCGGTTTCAATGTCACTTTCTGTCCGTATGGAGCATCCCATCTTTGTGCTGGGGAAGTTTGTTAGATTGTTCCAGCCATTGGATTTCGGTCGCCGAACTGGCCCTTCCATGGATTGTTGGCATAGATCAAGCCCGCGAACACTCAGATTGAGCTTGAAAATAAAAGCCATTATCCGCTTTATGATCATTGACATTCTGTACTCCTGATATTCGGTGCTTTCGTGTATTTTGGTTGTTGCCATCGATAGTCCGCTTTGGACGAGATGCAATCTCTACTTATCCCGCCGTTTCTAGAACGGGGAAATCAGCAGGCTTTTATACTGATAATCCAAAACCTAAATACACGTTAACAATTACCGGCTAGTTCAAAAAGCCCGTTTCTTCCAGTTGCTGTAGTCTAAGCTCTATCTTTGATGCTGTTTTTTAACAACCAATTGGCGCCGATTTTTCTGTTAAAAAATGATAATTTGTAGCTTCTCATGACTCTTGAAAAATTTATTTCCTTTAAAAAACAACAGGTTGTACTAGTTTAAAAGAGTTTGACAAAAAAGCACTTATTGACTATACTTTTTGAAAGATTGAAGATAAAATTATGTTATTTATATCTTAATATTTTACAATTTCATTACAAAGAAAACAAAATACAAGCTAACCAGTGTTTTTAACCAATAAGTTATTTTTTTAACCAATAAGTTATTTTTTTAACCAATAAGTTAATAATAGCACTTTGCTCTATAATTCCAAATTCTCATGCCTTGAGCTCTCAAATACTTCTGTTGCCTCTTTCTACGCTGATCTTCGAACTTAAGTTGATGTACGCTACTAGTTGTTCGGCTCGGTTAGGTGAGCGATAATGACTGAAGGTTCTGGTTAGTATTTACTTACTTGGTGCTGTTTTTTTCACATGCTGTTTGGGGCTCATGCTTTGAGAAATCGTTTTGTCAGTAGAGTTGAGGTCTCCCCTTTGGTGGCTAACTAGGTTTGCTAACAAGAAGTTAATCATGTTGCGGAATTTATGATGGCCCCAAAAAAGAAAAAACCGCTTGTTTCTTCTGATGACTTTGAGTACATCTCCAGACGACAAATCGGTATGAATATCCGAAAAATCAGAGAGGCTAAAGGCGTTTCTCAATCAGAACTGGCTCGTGAGGCAAATATGAAAGCTCCATATGTCAGTGGCGTTGAGAAGGCGCGCAGGAACGTTTCTTTGGTGAACTTGCTCAAGATTTGTTACGCGCTCAGAGTTCCTTTGTCGGATATTGCAGAGGGCATAGATTTTGAGACTATACCTGAGGCGCTGAAAGTTCTTGGCAGAGAGTGAGCTATCACAGGCACCTTTGCTAAATGAAAAGTCTTTAAGGGTTAAAGGTTGCCGGGCTCCAAAAAAATATAAGAAGTATCCTAGGCGCTGCTCTAAAAAGTGGGTATAAGACAGGTGGAGGATAAATTTACAAAAATTACGTCGTATTATTATAAGCCACTGTTTTAATGATATTTATTTTTGATATTTCGGCTACCGAAAAGGCGGCTCAGCTACTCAATGAGGGACGCTTGCGTACAAATACCGAATTCCAAGGCTTGATTCTGTTGTTTTAGAACAATTTTGAATAATATAGATGACGGGTCTTCAGTCGCCTTCACTGGGCATAGCTTGGGTGGTGCCCTCGCTCAATATGGCGCATATCAATTAACCCTTGATTTAAATAAGGCAGAAAACAATCCCAACTCGATTCAGCTAGACACTCAAATCTACTTAAACCATTTCCGCTAGTCTGCCTTACCAGCAGCAACCATTATTCCTTCCGTCGTTCGGCCAGGTGATTGAGTGGCACCATCCGCTTATGGAGCACCCCGAACACGATTATTTGCTGCTCATGCACCACGTAATAAATAACATGACTTCCTTGTGGAAAGCTCAAAACATCCAGCCCTACATCTGGCCGCCCCTTGCCCAAGGCTGGCGTTTCAGCAATCAGTTGCATGGATGCTCGCAGTTCTGTCAGATATTTCAGGGACTGGGAAGCCCCCCATTGCTCTACCGTAAACCGCTGGATATTGAGCAGATCGGACTGCGCATCCGGGGTCAGACAGTAAGCTGGCATTAGTCGTGTTGACCCGCTTCAAGCTCATCAAAAAAAGTGTCGCCATCGACCAGGTTACCCGTTGCGATATCAGCCCTGGCTTGAGCGGCCCTGGATTGCAGTACTTGCAGTTTGAGCGCCTCGATGTCCCTGTACTCATCCGCCGAGATAATCACTGCCACCGGCTTACCGTTCTTGTTGATCTGGATCGGGTTACGCTGCGCTTTCAACAGCATATCGCCAAAATGGGTTTTTGCCTCATTGGCCGTGAGGGTGCGCATGGTTAAAACTCCTTTCTTAATCGTTCGATTCGTTCATTATAACCTATTCAATCGATCTGACTGGAAATATTTACTAATAAACTTCGAAACCATTTCGAATGACAGATCGACACAATTACGAGAAGCCATCACAACCTATTGATATATATAGAATATCATATAGTTTATTTATGCCAGACTTTATACTGGTACTTTCATACGTTTTATGGTTGGAACTATCGTTGTCACGGTTTGCGTAAGATTCACGAGTGCAAAAGGTGTACCCAGCTCGATCAAGGTCGTGACGAAGACGTCGATATTCTCGATAGGTGGCATGGTTCGATTTGAGAACCACCGAATCACTACAAATAGTGCAGCGAAGAATCTTGTTTTCCAGTGAGCCACTTATGCGGTAATTATCGCCAGAATTTCGTCTTGATTTATCAGGATCAGGGATGATGGTCAGTTTTTGAAAATTTGAGCAGGTGGGGCTCTGACAACAATTGACTTGTATTCCGCTCTCAGGGATTGGAACCCTCGGAAGTTTCCTTGCAGAAGATATCCTGGGCACGGCTTAAGTTCGTTAATGCGCATTTCATCCTTGTTTTTAAGTGCAGCATGGCCTTACTTAAATGCACTTCCCACTTATTAGCGCAGCCCCTAGAGAAGTATCTACAGGTGTACCTGTAACAGCTTGACCATTACTTATTTCTCTAAAAAGTCACCCGGGGCTATCTAGTTCAACCTTTCGAAAGTCTTTGGGAGGATTTTGGGTAAGTCAGAATACAAAAATGCCGGATATTACCTTCGGTCGATAATATCCAGCTTAGGCTTATAAACAAGGCCTGCAGGCATCAAGCTTCTTTGAGCGACTCGAGCTTTTGATAAAGTTTTATCATCTCTTCCGCCATATCCTGGGCCAACATAGATGTCATAAGATGATCCTGCGCATGAACCATGAGTAGGTTGATAGGTAGATCGCCTTCTCCTTCTTTTGCAATCAGGCCAGTTTGAATCTGGTGTGCCACCTTGGAAACCTTTCTGGACTGCGCCATTAGTATTTCGGCTTTATCAAAGTTTCCAATTCGGGCTTTCGCTAATGCTTCAAAAGCCTGGCTACGGGCCTGACCAGAATTTACGATAAGGTCCATGACTGCCATTTCGATATCCATGTGTCTACTCCTTATGAAATCAGGTTAATGGCTGCATCAAGCACTTTATCGCCTTGCATCATGCCATATTGCATCGGGTCAATACTGTCGACGGGCTTGCCATAGCTCTTTGCTTTTTCCTGAAATTCCGCCAGTTTGAATCTAACCTGAGGGCCAAGAAGGCAAACGTCGTTTTGTTCGATGACGTCGTCAAAGTCAGAAATAGGATAGGCATTAATCTCTGCCTCAATGCCTTTTTCCTGTGCAGACTGCTGCATCTTCTTGACCAGCATACTGGTAGACATTCCTGCTGAGCAGCACAGTGCAATCTTGATCATAATCAAAAACCTTAAATGAGTGATTGGCCGTTAGAATTGATGACGTCTTGGTACCAGAAAAAGCTCTTCTTTTTTAATCGCTGCAGGTTGTTGTCACGATCGATATAGACAAAGCCATATTGCTTCTTGTAGCCATTCAGCCAGCTCAACAAGTCGATAAATGACCATGGATAATAACCGCGAATATCCACCCCCTGTTCAATAGCGTGACGAGTGGCGTTGATGTGTTCACCAAGGTATTCAATCCGGTAGTCATCACTGATTTCGCCATCCACGACAGTATCCGGTGCGCCCAGGCCATTCTCAGTAATGTAAATCGGAATGTCGCCGTATTTCTCTTTGAGCAGAAGCAGACCATCGGTCAGGGCCTGCGGATAAATTTCCCAATCCCAGTCTGTGTAACGACCTTCGGGATTTTTAACAAACTTGAATAAGTCTTTAAAGCCAAACTCACCAGCGCTGCCTTTTACACCAGAGTGGTTTCTAGAGGTATTGGTAAAGTCAGGATTATGAGCGCAGATTTCACGACGATAGTAGTTTACACCCACAAAATCGATCTGAGCTGTGCGGAGTAACTCCATTTCTCCATCATTAATGACTGGTACGCCCAGATGTGTCTGTGCCATTTCCAGAAGATGCGATGGATATTCTCCCTTGATCACTGGACTGTAGAACCAGTCAGTCCAGATACTGTTTGCCATGTCACGGGCTGCAACATCTTCAGGGCTGCTGGATGCGGCTGTATGTGGCTGCAATACATGAACAATGCCTATCTCACCATTAGGGACAGCTTCTCTGAAAGCAAGGACGGAACGTGCATGAGCAACGTTTACGTTATGGCAAACCTGGATTGCGCGAGCCGGGTCTTTCACTTCAGGAGGGAAGACACCGGTGAGATAGCTCGAGGCTATAAAGACAATGGCTTCATTAAAGGTTGACCATAACTTCACCCGGTCACCGTAACGTTCAAAGCACAGCTTGCTGTAATCAACAAAAGCATCCAGCACTTCTGGTGATTCCCAACCGCCAATATCTTCCATCGCCTGAGGCATGTCCCAGTGATAGAGGGTAATCATCGGTTCGATGTTGTGTTCAATCAGCCGGTCAATCAGGTTGGAATCATACTGTAACCCTTTATGCAGGAGAGGTTACAGTTTAGTCGTGATTTTTAACCGATGATTTTAGGTTTACACTGTCTTCGCAGGAGCGGCAGCCATACTTGAATCGGACATTTTGGATGACTTGGATTTTGGCCGGAATGATTTCCAACTGTTCCGTGATTTCTTCCCCAATTTGGTGGAGGTCGCCACCACAGCAACCGCAGACTTTTTCTTCATCACTGAGATCGTGTTCTTTTCGAACCCTTGGCAGATCTTCAGGAAGGGGCTTTCGGCCACGGGTGTGTTCGGGAACAGTGACGGCCTGTTCTTCCGGTTCACTGTCTGGCTCCGGTTGATCCTGTTCGGCTTCGTTGAACAGGTCTTGTTGGTCCGGGGAGATCTTTTCACTGGAGGCCCCGAACTGTTTTTGAAGAAGGCAGTGAAGACGCTCTTCCAGCAGCGCATTTTTGCGAGTATGGAGGTAACCCAAGCTATTAGCTCAGGGTTATCATCGGGACGGGGCAGGCTTCCATGCGATATAAGGTAGATCGTCAGGTCAGTATTGCCAGTGCATCAAGTCCATGTCGTGTACTCCAGGGGTGGATGCGGCTTTGCAGGGCGGATGTCATAACCATCCAGTAACCGGTTCAGCACGGCGCCATCAATCGATTCGGGTGCTTCAATACCGGGTCATTTGAAGCGAAACTTTTCCAGCCGCTTATACCAGAGCACAAAGCCGTTGCGCTCCCAGTACAATATTTTCACTTTGTCCCTTTGTCGATTGCAGAAGACAAAGATCACCTGTGAGAAATGCGATTGGCCAACTTCCTGTTCAATCAGTGCCGCGAGGCCATCGATGGATTTACGCATATCAACATATTCGGCATACAGGTAAACGGGCACCTCTTTGGCTGGACGAATCATGGGTTGGCCTGAAGTGCGTGGATAAGGATGGCGGCCTGCTCCGGTGTTGCTTCAACCTGAACGTTATTTATGTGAAGTACCAGGGTTGATGGCATTTCCGGTTTTGGCATAGCAACGGCSAGAGGGATGACTTTGCTCTCAGTCTTTGGACTCAGCTTTCGCTTCCAGTAGCTCAACTGGTGAATGTTCAGTTGATGTTGTTTACACCATGCTGTCTGGCTGAGGCCGGACTGTTGCCAGTCCTGAATTCGCTGCAGCCATAGTTGCTGGAGCTGTTTGCGTTGGGCTGCTTTCATCTGAGTTCTCCGGAGTGAAAGCAGTATTGTTCAGGATTTTTCTGGCGGATTTAATGTGCGGGGAAATTACCGCTTACCTATGTTGCATTGGCGGTTGTCGCCGGTAACCTGAAGCGATTGGGTAAAATTCTGCTAACCAGAGATCGTCAGTAGCCTTCGAGCCTGATACATGTTCCTTTACTCTTGATCATGCCATGTGTGAGGGCTCGGTGTGCTTAAAAACTGTCGAATCTGAGTATATTTTGAGCAATGCGATACGACAAGTGCTCTTTATCTGTTTTTCTACTGGAATCTGCTCCCTATTAGCTCCTACCTGACAGAATGAGTAGAGTTTTTTCATGGGTTTTCTGGCAGGCACTAAATAATCCTAAACCTTATTGCTTTTGCTACAGCTTGAGCAACTGACACACAATCAAGTTTATGCCTGACTGTTTTGATATAACTTCTAACAGTATGCTCAGAAATAGAAAGGATAGCCCCTATTTCAAAGTTGGTTTTACCTATCGAGGAGTAATGCAAACACTCTTTCTCCCGAGAGGTTAGTTGTGGCGACTTGATACTAGTGCTATACGCTTCTGATGCAATCTTGTTATGTAAAACGGGGATCAGTTCTTCTATTGTTGGAGTAATCTCGGTAACATATCTACTCCAATTTTCTCTATCCATTTCAGCGTTCAAACTCAGAATCGAACCGATACCAATAGCATCCTTGTAGACAAAACTATATCCCGACTCACCTATGCCAAACCTTTTTGCGCGCTCATAGAACTTTGACGCTTTTGACGTCCAAGGCACTTCACTCCAAAGAACATTCTCTTTAGCTTTAATGATTTGATTAAAAACTGGATCAACTTTGAGAAAGTTGTTTAGTAAATACTCAGCAATCCATTCCTTTGGATAAGTTGATCTTACGAAAAGATTATCGAGCATCTGATGAGGGTTGGTAATTAATTGAAGAGTTGTATAATTATGCTCAAAAAGTTCATCAATAATCTGAACGGCTGCCTGAGTATTTTTAGCTTGATCTATTCGATGAATAGTACCAGCAATTGACATATTTACTCTCCATTTATCCATTGCTATAACCCTTTAGGGCTTTGTTGTCCGCGATAGTTGAAAGGCTGCAAACCCAATATCTCCTGCATTTCTGGATAAGCATATGACTCGTGGGTATTACAGTAATCTTGTAACTTCTGCTAATCATAAGCTCCATCGGACAATCTCTGATTTGTGCGTTATTACGTCAACTCAGCCCCCTTAAGAGGGGCTATGATGTAACTGCTGGTGTCAAATATTTCCATACAGCTCAGCAAGGTTGATCGCTTAGAAAAGAGGCACAATACACAAATAAATAGGGGGTCCAGAACTTCGAGGAGGACGGTTTTGAGCCGTCTTTCATCAGGTCTTGGATAAGTACTTTGTCTTCATGAATATGGATATTGCTATGATAGTGATCTTCGGAATGACGGGCTATGGCTGGTAGTGGCAACTCTTGAACTTTTTCAGCAAACTCTTTGCGTTGACAATTTTTAAACCAGAGGAACTTGGCACGCCTTAATATATCCGTCACTTCTAAAGCTTTGGTTGAACCCCAAAATTTGTGTTTGATCTGCTTTGACTGCACCGCCAACTTCAATAGACAGGTTACGACTGACTCAGTATTAAGCAAGCTATCCATCAATACCTGAACCTCTGAACTTATTTTATTATTAGTATTTATCTTCTAAACCAGATTAAACCGCATTCGATACATATACGTCAACTGTCTCCCTAATATTTGAGAGGGCTAAGTTCCAATGGCACTGACTTAAGGTGCAACGCCAGAAATCCCAAGGCTTTCTCAAGAAGAAAAACGACTATAACAGTCAATGAATTTCATAACTCCCCGAGCAAGCCATGACCAAGTGTAGCCCAGAGTTCCAATCACTCGCTGATGATGGCCTGCGCCAATTTGCCCAGACTGGTAGCGATACACTGTCAACGACTCTCACCTCTGACGACCTCAACGCTTTTCAGGCCAGTTATCCGGGCTTCAGAGCCAGAGACTTTCCTCCCATCAAAACCTTAACCTTGTTCATGAGGCAGGTTGGCAGCGACACAAAATCATGTCGGCATGCACTGATTGATGAGGCCAGGGATCAGGCCGTCAGGGGAAACAAGCCATCCAATACTACAACCAGCGCGTATACCAAAGCACGACAACGGTTAACTGAAGAGTCAATAAAGACGTTGCTTCTTACGTCAGGTAACAACCTCGAAAATGCCTCACCAGAGTCATACCTCTGGCACCAACGCCGGGTTCTGATCACTGACGGCTCAACACTTTTGATGCAAGACACCAAGAAAAACCAAAAAGAATATCCTCAGCCCAGCACCCAAAAAAAGGGCTTGGCTTCCCTATTCTCAGAATCCTTGTTCTGATGTGTCTTGGCAGTGGTGCGCTACTTGATTTTGCAGTGGCTCCCTATGAAGGCAAGGAAACGGGTGAACAAGCCTTACTCAGAAAACTGTTATATCATCTACGTGATGGCGATATCCTGCTGGGTGATGCGAACTTTGAGAATTATTTCCTTCTGGCTCTATTGCTTCAGGCTAAGGCAGACGTTGTATTCGAGAAGAATGGTTCACGGATTATTGATTTCAGAAAGTGTGACCAGAAGCTGGGCAGCAAAGACGGTTTGTTCAAACTGAAGCGCCCCGTCAAGCCGGAATGGATGAGTCAGGAGCTCTACGACAAGATGCCTGAAGATCTGGTTATTCGTGCAGTCAGAAACAAACGACGAATAGTTGTTACCACTTTGCTGGATGCAGAAGAGTATCCCCGAACAGAAATTATTGCTTTGTACCTGAAGCGGTGGCACGTTGAGTCCGATTTTGATGTGATCAAAACCACTATGAAAATGGACATGCTTCGCTGCAAAAGTCCGGAAATGGTGAGAAAAGAAATCTCAGTCAACCTGCTGGTTTACAATATGATACGTGCTCTTATGGGTAAAGCAGTAGTGTACATTGGAAAAACGCCCAGAGAGATTAGTTTTAAAGCGGCGCAGGAAACACTTGTATCCTTCCAGCAGACATTATTTGGAGCATCCGGTGACTGGCTTGAAGAGAAGATCGCCAACATGCTGGAAATAATAGGGCTGCATGTTGTTGGCAACCGCCCGGGAAGGTCGGATCCAAGGGCTGTAAAAAAGCGTCCGAAGCCTCATAAAAGGTTACAACACCCAAGAGGACAGGCGCGCAGACTCAAGCAATACCAAGGTAAAGCGGCTTAAGTCAGTGCCATTGATGTATGGTCGCCTTATTTTTTCCGAGATCATAGAGATCGTGAGGAATGAGCTTGCCTTTTCCGTAACTGGGAAAATCATGATCGTTAACGGTGGTGGATTCAGTGGCATCTGTTATAACATCACGGTAGAAGTTACCCAGTTCCTCTTTCTTTTTCGTATCCATGCTCAGAACAGGCTTGCCCGCATCAAGGTATTCCTGCTTCAGTCAGGCAATATTTTTAAATTGAGCGTTGCGATCCTTATGCTGTCTCATGGTTCGCTTTTTCTGTGGCTTACCTTACGACGACGGAATCCAAGTTGTGAAGTGGTTATAGTTCTCCGGACACACCACTGCCCAGTCGTAAAGGCCTGGTCGATCCAGACTGGGGGGAAGTTCATCAGGCGCTTAAACGTAAAGGCGTCACCAAGCTGCTGCTCTGGGAGGAGTGCTGTCAGGTTCATACCCTGAATGCCTACAGCTATGCTCAGTTCTGTCACCGTTATAATCAGTGGCGTGGCTGTCAGAAACGCTCCATGCGTCAGCACCACAAGGCCGGAGAAAAACTGTTTGTGGATTATGCCGGGCCTACTGTCCCGGTCATCAATCCCGACACAGGAGAGATTGCCCATAACGCCCAGATCTTCGTGGCCGTGATGGGGGCATCCAATTACACCTATGCCGAAGCCACTCTCTCGCAGAAGTCTGAAGACTGGCTTGGCTCTCATGTCCGGGCATTCGAGTTCCTCGGTGGAGTGTCGGAAGTGGTGGTACCCGACAATCTTAAAAGTGGCGTCCATCAGGTCTGTCGGTACGAACCGAACCTTAATCCGGCCTATCAGCATCTGGCTAATCATTATCAGATTGCGGTCATACCGACTCGGCCTTATAAACCCAAGGACAAAGCCAAGGCTGAAGTGGGTGTTCAGCTGGTTGAACGCTGGATACTGGCGAAGCCACGACATGAAACCTTTTTTACCCTGGCAGAGTTAAACGGCCGCATCCGCGAACTGTTGACGGAACTGAACCTGAAACCCTTCCAGCGGTTACCCGGTACACGACGAAGTACCTTCGAACAGCTGGATGAGTCCGCACTGAAACCTCTGCCAAAACAGCCCTTCGTATTCGCAGAGTTCGGCAAGGCCCGGATCAATATTGATTACCACATGCTACTCAGGATGGCATCAGGATAGTCTGTTTCTGTGAGAAAATGACACATTATTCAGGCAGCAGCACCCATCCAAAACTGGGGAAAGCGTTTCATTTAGCAGAACTGCTCCCAGTCTCACCAGCCGAAGATGTCCTGCCTTGTCAGGCAGCTTGTGCGCTCACAGTATCATTCCTGCGGTCTGAATGTTTTTAAAGAACGCTTCATCCCTGCGCAACTAATTAGGCCTACGCTGTGCGAATGTTTTCTTTGTCCGTACACCGGAAAACGCCCCCTAAATTTAATGGGCTCAGTTTTACACACGACATGTAGGGATATGATTAAATATAGAATTATTAGATCATTATAAACAGAGACAATAAACGCACTTAATCAAAGGATGAAACATGACCAGTGTACTATCACTAGATCGCCAACAAATTATAGAAAATGCCATCGAAGAATTTCGCAATGGTAAGTTCCTCCTCGTATCTGACGACGAAGGGCGTGAAAACGAAGGTGATCTTATCGTAGCTGCCGAACACGCAACTCCTGAAGCTATTAACTTTATGATCACTCATGGTCGCGGCTTGGTATGTCTCGCAATTTCTGAAGAAATTGCCCAAAAGAAACAGCTATTACCGATGGTTCAAAATAATAAGGATCATATGGGTACAGCATTCACAGCCAGCGTTGATGCAACTCTAGAATACGGTGTCACAACAGGCATCTCGGCATGGGACCGCTCGAAAACAATCGAAGTAGTCATTGGAGATGAATACAGCCCACAAGCACTTCAAGCACCTGGACATATGTTCCCACTAGTAGCCAAAAACGGCTATTTGTCAGCACGACAAGGTCACACCGAGGCTGGCGTGGAACTCTGTCGACTAGCAGGATTAGAATCCGAAGCTGCCGTGATTGTAGAAGTTATTCGCGAAGATGGTGCAATGGCTCGTCGACCAGAACTTATTGAAATGGCCAAGAAGCACAATATTTCATACATCACCATTGAAGAACTCTGCAAATATATTGAGCAGGTCGAAAGCACTTACGTAGCAGCATAACCAAAAGAAAGAGTATTCCATGCTATACATTTCAAAGCAAAAAAATAATCATTTTATACGAAAACTGTTTCAGGATAGTTTCTTTCGTGTATTCATGTCTTGCTTGGATAAAAAGCTGGAAACTCACCTAGATGGTTTTGTTGGTTCAAATAATATTCCAAAAGATGGCGCTGTTATCATCACACCTAATCATCAGAGCTACTTTGATGGTTTTGTAATAACAGGCCTTCTTTGGAAGTTAATTGATCGGAAAGTCAAGATTCCTACCAATATTAAAGCACTCCGCAACCCCGTTTTTCGCGAGTGCCAAATTGCTGGGGGCGCGGTTCCAATTGACCCAAGTGACACAGATAAAACCTACTCAATCATTAGTGACTTATTACATAGCGGTAATGCAGTCGTTATGTATCCAGAAGGAACAAGAAGTGATGGCACTTTTCTTCACCCATTCAAATATGGGGCATTCAATTTAGCTGTCGAGCACAATATACCAATACTACCTGTGGCAATTAACAATTTCTCTAACGTATTGCCGAAAGGTAGTTTGCAATTCAACAAAGGGGAAAAAGGATATATCGTTTTCGGTGAACTTATCAGCCCTTCTGATAAGAAGTTTCAGGGCCTAACAGATAAACAAATAGCTCATCAGATAAAAAATCAAGCTTACGATTGGATCCTGGAACATACCATCGAAAAAAATAAACATGCCTCAATTGAAGAGGAAGTTACGCACCTATCCAACAGAGTAGATTTAGAACTCGAACTACTTTTGGATCAAAACGTAGATTTGATCAGTAAAGATGATGTAGCGCGCGTTAAGAAGCTTGCTTCTACCAAATGGCTTCTACCTAAGTCTTGTTTTGAGATGAATGTACAAGACATTCGCATTGAGGGGTTTAAGCTAAACACCATGCCAAAGCCGCTTGCGATCGTCAGAATGAAACACTACATCAATATGCTCAACAGTGCGCTAGGAGAAGACAAGAATCACCCTTACCTCAACTATTGCAAAGGCTTGCTAATACAAAAAAGCCCGCAGTTCTACAGGAAAAAACTTTTAAATGCTGAACTAAATAGCTTCAAGCGCGCATACCATTATGGCAGCCAATACGGCTACCCAACCGAACGTTTTGCTTACGGCCTTGCTAAAGCACTGCATGCTAACGGTCAGAACGATAAAGCACTATCACTATTGCATCACTGTTTTTGCAACCAAAAACATCTCAATACCATTCGCCAACTAAGGCGCAAAGAACGAGGGCTAAGCCTTATGAATAAAATTGAGCGCGAATCTATCAACTCCCCCAAATTTCTAAGTCGACCTCTTCAGGGTTTTGAAGCATTCATGGCTCAATCCCGAATTTCTGATATTGTAATTGGTCAGATTGAAGGTATCGAAAGTTTCGAGCAGGTTCGTGAAGCCGCAATAGCTTTACATCGTCGCCACCCACAGCTAAGAGCCAAGGTTGTATGGCCAAAAGGTCATGACTCTCGACCTGAATTCCAGTTTTTACCTGTCAACTCTAATAAAGTCCACGTTTCGCAGCGTCTAGTTAGTAATGAAGAACAAGACCACACCACCCTCTTTTGGGAGACCGTAGCTAACGAGGAAGTTAATCACATATTCGACCTATCAGATGGCTACATGTTTAGAGTTACATGGTTACCTGAATCTGGTCACATAATCCTAAACGCGCAGCATTCTGTCGTGGATGGACTCTCACTGATGAATCTACTCAATGAATTCATCACTCATTGTGCTGGCAACTACATCGGAGAATCACTCCCGCCAACGCCGTCTGCACTGGAACTCAGCCCAAAAGTCGGGCTTATTGAAAGATGCATCGGAGCCTTGCATCGAAATGCTTTCCTTCGCGCTCGTAGCAAGTACGAGTCATGGGCTGAAATTAAACCTCAAGGCCAATTAAAACCTGGAGAGCTACTTAAAACGAATTGCTTCTTCGCGGAAAGTTCACGTAATACTTTTAAAAATGTCATCCGAGAGTGTAAAAAGCAAGGTGTTACAGTAGGGAGCCTATACGCTGCTGCCATACAGTGCGCGCTCCTTCACTTTTCGGGTTCAAAACTCGAAAACAAGCAGCAATTTTCTCTACCAATGGACTTCAGCCTGAGACGTTACTTCAACAGCAATGACGCATCAGTTGAAGCCGTAGGCTATCTATCTGGATCTGGTGCCTCACAGGCGCAGGCCTTCCCAACAATGACTTTTTGGGAGTTAGCTAAAGAGTTTGGTGAAGGGGCAAAAGAAGAGGTGGAGATGCGCTCACCACTCATCTTTCACAAAGTTTTCGACCGATTTTGGAATGCTGAGAAAACTTACAAGAAGTACGAGCTGGACTGCATAAACAGTGGTGGTGCAGGTGCAACCGTAACCATGAGCAACGTAGGTCGTTACAAGCACAAAACACAAGTAGGCAGCATCAGGCTGAAGAGCTTCCATGGAATGAGCGCATCTCAAAGAGCAGGGGCAATGCTTTATTGCTGGTTGCGTTCGGTGGATGACAAGTTCTGCTATAGCTTTACTTCAATATCTCCAGCTCTAGATAAGGATTCTTCTGCAGAGTTTTTCGGATACGTGGTGTTTCTTTTGAACTACTCAACATCTGAGTACGCGAAACAAAAAGCTATCAAGGAATACATCCCTGTTAGTGCGAAGATCTACAAGGAGAATGAGTTCATATCTGAGATCGAAGAGCGCAATTCAGGTGTGGTGGCCTAAAATGATCTACTCATCATTTAAAAACAGTTGCAGCACTTTTGCTAACGAAACAGCAATCATTCACCCTAGGAGAACTGTTGGCTACAAGGAGCTATTTGAAGAAGTCTCTCAGGTTGCAAATGAACTCAAGGCGCTTAGCGTTACTGGTAGTGTTGGCATTATGCTTCCGAATATACCAGAGTTTATTTCAATCACGTATGGCCTGTTCGCCAATGGAAATGTAGCTACACCTCTCAGTGTGCTTCTGACACCACTCGAACTTAAGCACGCTATTGAAGACAGTAATCTGGAGCTAATGTTTGTACACGACTCTCTCATCTTTGTTGTAGAGCAGGCAATTGATCTTTCGAGCGTCAAGCCATCAATCATTGTAGTCGGGGATACCAGTGAAAAACACCTGAACTTTAGAGGCATACTTGAGAAAAATACCCATTGGGATTCAAGACCTGTTGAGGATTCACACTGTCTGACGATGTACACATCTGGCTCTACCGGGTCATCGAAGGGCGTAATGATGTCGGCAACATCTATAGTAGCCCAGGGGCACATGCTCAAGACTGCCTTTGAGGTAACTGAAGACGACAGAATTCTCTGCGCACTGCCATTGTTCCACGCATATGGACTCAACGCACTGGTCGGAACGGCACTAATCAGCGGCGCCACTATCGTTCTCCATGACAGGTTCCGAACTGCTGACTGCATAAACAGCCTGGAAAAGGACGACATTACTATTTTTGCTGGCGTCCCAACAATGTACGCTCAAATTCTAGACTACAGCTCAGACTTGGAGCAGAAACCATCGTTTGTAAAACTTAAAACCTGCCTGGCTGGCGGTGCCCCAATGGATGCATCGTTGCTAGCTTCTTTCGAAGACTTGTTCTCAACACGCATCTATGAAGGATATGGCCTCACTGAAACAACGGTGTCTGTCTGCAGTAATACACCTGAACCAACTGGACGAAAAATCGGCTCAGTTGGGCGCCCTTACAAAGGGGTTTCAGTAAAAGTAATCGACTCTACAGGCGCCGCTGCACCAACTAAGGGTGTTGGTGAACTCGTGTTTAAGGGTCAAAACCTAATGCTTGGCTATCAAAACCTTGATCTCGAAACAAAAGAAGTACTCAAAGAGGGCTGGCTTCACTCTGGCGACCTTGGGTATGTAGATGAAGAGGGCTTCTGCTTCATTGTTGGAAGAAAAAAAGACTTAATCATCAAAAGTGGCTACAACATTTTTCCAAAGGATGTAGAAGACGCAATCAGGCAGGTTGAGAGTGTTCATGACGTAGTTGTATTCGGAGCTCCAGACAGAATTAAAGGTGAAGCTGTTGTAGCGGCAGTCATTTTAAAAACCAATCACAATCCAAACGATGCGAGTGAACAAATCCGGTTCGCACTTAAAACTACTTTAGCCAAGCACAAGCATCCAAACGACATCACTTTTTTGAAAAACTTTCCACTTGGCCATACAGAAAAGGTACTTAAAAGCAGAATTCGATCTAGCTATATCAATCAAATGGAAATGGAAATGGAAATGGAAAGGGTATAAAAATGAAACAATCGTACATAGAGAAGTATGAATTCCCTCGATACTCAACGAACTTTGTCGCGACTCTAATATCAAAGCCGAAAATAACATTGCTCATAAGTTTGCTACTTGTCGCCTTTACACTGTTCGGACTTACACGACTAACTGCAGATTTCACCCACGCAGGATATTTCCACAAAGACGATAAATGGTTAGTCGAGTTTGATAAGTTTGAACAAACCTTTGGCAATGATGACTCAATCATCATTGCTGTGCGAAATGAAGAAGGCTTATTTAATCAAGTTTCTTTACAGCTTCTGGACGAACTTACATCTGCGGTATGGAAGCTAACTGATGTAATTCGCGTCGACAGTGTCACTAACTATCAGCGGGTGTTTGCTGATGGTGATAACATAAACGTCGAGTCATTGTTTTCATCAGAAACATCATATAGCGATCACCAAATCAACGAGTTAAAAGAGATCGCGCTGAAAGACGAAATGCTATCCGGATACCTACTCTCCGAAGATGCAACAATGACTCTTCTCGTCGGGACGCTACGCCCTAGTGCTGGAGATGAACTTGACATCAAACCTGTCGTAAATGCTGCCAGAGCTTTACTGGAACAAATTGAAGCCAAAGGTCACGAGCTGCACTTAGTAGGCGCTCCACTCATTGTTCAGTCATTCGCTGAAGCGTCAGAAACTGATAACGCAAAAATTATTCCGCTCCTTCTTTTGGCTTGCATTCTGATTATGTATTACGTACTACGAAATGCATGGTGCGTTATGTATGCGATGCTAGTAGTCATTTTATCAGCTGTCGGTAGCCTTGGGATCGCAGGTTGGTTGGGTGTTCAGATGACATCAATCACAACGGTACTCCCTCAAATAACGATAGGTATTGCTGTAGCCGGCTGCTTACACATCCTTACCGTTTACAGATTATCTCAGAAAACACAGCCTAACAAAACAGCAGCAATTGAATACGCCCTGGTTAAAAACACCAAGCCGACTCTATTAACAGCAATAACTACCTCAATAGGGTTCATCAGCTTCTGTTTGTCTGACATCAAAACTATTGCGGAGCTTGGCTTAGTTGCAGCGGTAAGTGTGTTTTACGTATGGTGTTTAACATATCTGCTTCTAGCATCGTTATTGCTAATCTTACCATTTGGCTATAACAACAAAGAACCACTTCGAGTATCTCAAAACTTATTGCAGAAACTTGTTAACAATATTGCCAACAACAGACCATACATCCTCGGGTTATACGCAGTGTTCATATTTGTAAGTTTGGTAGGAGCAACAATGGTTCGTGTTGATGCAGATCCAGTCGGTTACTTCTCACAAGACCACGAGCTACGCCAAGGGGTAGATCAAATAGACGAACATATCGGTTCGGCAAGAAATATCGAAATAATGATTGATTCAGGCTGTGAGAACTGCGCGCAGAAACCAGAGTTCCTGACAAAGGTAGCCGAATTAGAAGCTTTCATTGAAGGTCGCCCGGAAGTATCACAAGTAATTTCAATTGTGGACATTCTTAAATCCACAAATCGTGCCTTGAATTTTGGTGATGAAGCTAGCTATAAGGTAGCCACAACGCAAACGGAAATCGCACAGCAACTGCTGTTCTACACCATGGGGTTACCAAAGGGACTCTCCGTGGACAATAGAATCTCAAGCAAGCAAGACTCGTTACGTTTAACAGTTTTCTGGACCGTCGACAGTTCGTCGAAAGCAATAGAAGAAATCGCTTTAGTTGAACAAAAAGCACGACACCTGGGACTCAACGCAACCATTACCGGGAAGTACTCCCTCTACCAAAGACAAGAAAGCTATGTTGTTAACTCCTTTTTGTCATCAGTAGGTATCGCATTCCTGCTCATCACAGTGGTTCTTTGTGTGGCTTTCAGGTCTCTGAAACTTAGTTTGGTAGCACTACTCCCGAACTTAACCCCCCTGCTAGTCGGCGGGCTTGGCCTATGGCTCATGGGAGAAAGCCTCAATGTAGGTACCGTACTAGTTGTGAGTATCACACTTGGAATCGCAGTAGACGACACGCTGCATATTATTACTGAATATCAGCGACAAAAGCAGAAAGGACTTACAAGCACTGACACATTCACTGAGTTGTTTAGTGAAACAGGAATAGCTCTGTATGGTACTACGTTGGTTTTGGTGTTTGCGTTCGGGGCGTCAATGATATCGTCATTCGCACCTTTCCAAATATTCGGAGCGCTTGCATCTACCGTGCTCATAGCAGCTCTAGCCATTGATCTGACAGTCTTGCCAGCCATGATGCTGCCGAAAAAAAAGGCATCTATGCAAGCAGACGAAAGCTTGACCACGAGTCATTAACAAAGCAGAGAGTAGAAAATGAATACCAAACTAATTAACAGAGCACTATTGGCTATTTATACCATTGCTATGTGCACTGTCCCATTGGCGGCGCAATCTGGAGAGCAAACGGATAGTCTTGACGCTGACCAGATAATGAAACTCAGCCGCGAGTATCAACGCGGTCTGACTAACTCTATGGCCGAAGTAACAATGGTCATTGAATCGCGTGGTAATAAGATTGTACGTAGCATGCAGCAGTACGTCCTTGAGTCCGATGACGCGGGTAACAGGACGATAAATGTCTTTTCAGAACCTGCAGACGTGAAAGGCGTTTCAGTTCTTACTCACACGGCACAAGATGGGAATGATCAGCAATGGCTTTTCTTGCCCAGTATTAATCGCACAAAACGGATTTCATCATCCAATAGAAGCGGTTCGTTTGTGGGAAGTGACTTCGCTTTCGAGGATTTATCCTCTCTTGAGTTAAGTAAGTATCATTTTAACTCAGCTGTTATTGAGGAAATAGATGGTGAACAATTAATAAAAGTCACTTACGATCCTACATATAGTGGCTCAGGCTACTCACACATCGAGACCTATTTGAGAAAAGATAACTATCAACCAGCATTTAATAAGTACTACAACTCACGAGGCGAGCATTATAAAACGTTGCACCTTAGCAACTATATCTCGTACAAAGAAGCTGGAGCCTGGAGGCCGCATTTACTTACCATGGAGGATCATATTAAAAGTAGCGTAACAGAAATTACAGTTTCCAGATTCTCGGAAGAGTCCACGAGCAAGAAAAACTTTAGAGCGAAGTCATTTAATCGAGTAAGATAGTTATGAAGTCAACTATTCTAAAACTAACTACAGCGTTTATTGTCACATGTAGCCTTAATGTTCAATCTGCGAATATTGATGGATTCTTTGGCCTTGATACTGTGTATTTTGTTAATACGGAGTTTGCTACCAAAGAAATATATAGCGTAATAGGCGAGGTTCGTAGTCGAGGTTCAATTACAGATAACCTTGATTACGAATTTAGGCTGTACGGTCAAAAAGGGATATCTGACTATAACGAGGGTTATTTTGATCCAACAATCGCAAAGGTCACATGGTCAAACAGCTCTTTTCGATATGATGTTGGCTACGATCTTGTCTATTGGGGTGTCACAGAAGGAATTAACATAGTAAATGTCATCAACCAAAGGGATCAAATTCGAGACTATTTCCTAAAACAAGGGCTAGGTCAATCGATGATATCTGCATCCTACTTAGGCGATGACATCAATTTGGAAACTTACATCCTACCAAAATTCGAAGAACTGAATTTTGGTGGAACAAGACGCCCTTGGGGGTTAGGAGTTCCAGTAGACGGGAGCCAAAGCACTTATGAATCTGACAAAGGCAAGCGTCATATAGATTATGCCGCACGCATTTCTGGTATGATTGGTGAGCTAGAATATGGAATCATATATTTCGATGGTACCTACAAGAAGTCAATCTATAGGTTGGATGAGAGCACTGGCTTTCTTGTACCACACTACATATTGGGAAAGACGGTTGGGTTAGATGCACAATATATCTCTGGGTCTAACATTTATAAGTTAGAGATCGCCCACTTTACCCCTAACTCTTTCAAGAGTTACGTTAGTTTTGCAGTTGGGGTAGAGAGAGTCTTAGAGACTTCTTTAAATGGATCTGGTGAGTCGACAGTATATTTTGAATACTACTATGACACTCGGCAAAACGACAACTCAGTCGCATTTCAAAACGACCTGTTTATAGCTTATAAACATAGTACTTATAATGCATACGACATTGAAACAACAATTGGAGGAATCGTTGATGTCGAGTTTGGCGGATTGATAGGTACATTTAACATGACGGGTAAAATATCAAGAAATTTAAAGTTAGAATTTGAGCTAATCTACTTTAATTCAATCAAAACTCAGGACGCATTATTCTATAGCAAACATTTCGATCAAGCTTCTCTTACTTTGAGTTTGCATTATTAATAAGTATCTCTGAAATTACGCAACTATTTCCAACACCATTGGTAGATTAAAGGATGAATAAAGATGGGTGAGTTAAAATTAATCGATCCAACAAGTCATGAAAAAGTCTACATGCAATCTAACTGTATTAAAGGTGCTATTTTTGATTTATACGGTACATTGATTGACCTAAATACAAGGCCGTTACTTAGGGAGTTTTCAAGAATACTTGGGGTGAAGTGCTCACCGGTAAAACTGAAGCGCACCCTTACCAAGACATATATCAATGATGACGATGCTCTGAACGGCTTCATTGAGACTATTTTAGATCGAAAAGCAACACCCGATGAGACCCTGTCGTGCAAAGTTGCTCTCCAAAAGCACTTATCTACAGCAAAACTTCATAAAGGAGCCAAGCTGCTTTTGAGAAACCTGAAGGCCCGAAACGTGAAGCTCGCTTTACTATCAAATGTCGCTCAGATATTTAAACAACCTTTCTACACGTTGGGCTTAGAGAAGTACTTTGATGTCATTCACTTTTCTAGCGATATCGGCGAGAAAAAACCGTCAGCAAATGCATATATGAAAACAATCTCCGAGCTTGGGATTTTACCGAGCGATTGCATGTTTGTTGGTGATGATGTTAAGAACGATTATGACGCACCAAAAACCCTCGGTATGAGCGCAGTTCATATTGGCGATGGCAGACGCGACAAATACGTACGAAACCTTTGTGAACTTGTATGGATGGGGCTATCTGGAACCCCATTACTACAGGTGGGTAAGCAATACTGCATTGATAGCCGTCTTTTCACCATCACCGATATTGACTTACTCTCTGAAGAGGAACTTGGCCGTTACAATATTGTTGCACGCGTGAATGGCTACGACAGCAATAGCTTACCTATGCAATGGTATGTCAAACGATATATCGACCCATCCAGTTCCTACATCGAAGAAACCTCACATAGAATTATGAGTATGATTGGTGCAGCAGCCCCACGTGCCTATATCTTGGAAGGAGAGGAACCTCTGCTCTTCACTTCACCTGCCAAAGGGAGCATCTGGGAAGACGGTGACTACTGCATTGATGTCGCTGAACAAGTAGGTGTTCAAGCAGCAGCGGCTTACATTCTTGCAAATGCAGATTGGAGACCAAGAAACACGTTCATTCAAAAATCCACTTCAAAGGTTACATCTATTGACTTAGAACATTGTCTCTTTGATCGGGTGTTGGATACCCAGGTACAAGTAGAGAATGTTCGAAGCATCAATAATTTGGGAATTTCAACTTGGGCCTACACGAAGACCAGAGTGCTCTCATATTCGGCAATTAAACGTGCAATCAAGTGCTTCACAAAAACTGATAACAGGGACACACCCGAGTTCAAGTTGTTCTTAAAGGGTTGGGATAAAACCTTCAAACAAGCAATTAACAATCGACAGTTAATTATAGATATTTTGAAAAATAGGATGGGTTTCCAGTGCTTAGTTATCGGAACAAAATCACATCGAAGATCGTTTGCAAATATTGATCTTCACGATTTCACAGAACGCATTGATTTGGGTCAAAGAGTCATTCGCTGGGTGCTCTCTCTGAATAATTGAAACAAAAGAACTTCAATTGTACGACTATTATAAGAGACCGCTTTCCATAATAGACTCCGCCATGCCTGCTTCAATTGTGTCCAGCAATCGTGAAAAAATCGTTCTACAGATAGAGATCCCTATCGAAGCAGGCAATATGCTTGATCTTGAAAATAGTCTGCAAAAAACACTTAACGATGCTGGACAACTAGGGACTCAAGAGCTGCTTGGCCTCTTTGAACCAGCCAATAAAGAACCCATTGTCGTCAATAAACAAAAGTGGAGTTATAAGGGTAAAGCCTGAATTCGTATCATAAATGCATAACCTCTGTAACCACAGGGTTGCTACAGAGCCACCTTTGAATTCAATCAGAACTCAGGTGTACTCTGTAAAGCTACTAAACACTACAGAGGATGCCACGGATGGCCTTTAAGCACCTGAGCTCTGAAGAGAGACATTATATCGAAATTGAACTGAAAAATGGGACT
>NZ_LUTV01000001.1:851774-863298 GCF_001646945.1 Endozoicomonas ascidiicola | reverse complement strand
TATGGGTTCGGGTATGTCGGGTTAAGCCGACTTTTTGTGTAAACGCTTTACCGCAACCAATTTCAGTGCAATGATAGGGCTTCTCGCCGATATGGGTTCGCATATGCGTGGTTAAATTACTGTTCTGAGAAAATGATTTTCCGCAACCAATTTCAGTGCAATGATAGGGCTTCTCGCCGGTATGGGTTAGGGCGTGTGTTTTTAAATTAAACTTTTGAGAAAATGATTTATCGCAAGTTTCGCACTTATGGGGCTTTTCACCGGTATGGGTTAGGGCGTGTGTTTTTAAAGTTCTATTCTGAGTAAATGATTTTTTGCAAACTTTACAACTATAGGGCTTCTCGCCGGTATGGATTCGGACGTGTTCTTTTAAATAATCTAATCGATTAAATACTTTGTCGCAAGTTTGGCACTTATGTTTTTTCTTACTCGAGACTGGCTTCGATGTTTGCTGGTTGAAAATCACACCAACATTGCGATCCTCTAGTTCCTTAGTAAYAGATTCCTGTTGTTTGAAATCGGTTTTTGTATGGGCAGCAACTGTATTTCGTGGTATTGAAAGGTCTAAAGGCTCACTTTGTATTGCCACTGTTCTTCTGTCAAAAGTTGAACCAATTTCTTTTGGTTCTACTTTTTCTTTTAATTTATTTACAATCCCTTCGAGAGACTTAATTTTGGGTGTATTCTGTATAGCAATATTTTGCATGATTGAATTTCGTTCGTTGGTCAAAAATGTTAGACGGACATTCGTTTGTTTAGTTCAATTGCATGGTGAACCTCACCTCGACTTGGTATCGGTAATGCTTTATCGTGCTGCCTAACAATAAAATCGTGTTCGTGCTGCGCACCGGATGCCTCCGGCACCGCACATTTTGGGGTTATGCTTTATTTGCCGCAATCAACTGAATACATCTCTTTCCAGCTTCTCGACAAGCATCATCTAGCTCAGTTGCATTGATATGCAGTCTAAACCTTGAACCTGTACTCAATCGAACCAACGCTCCCTCAAAAAAACCGCCGGATGAAAACCAGACCTTTAACACATAGTCATCCATATCAGCGTGTCTCTCTATCCACCCATCTGGCACACGCCCATGAGGTAGCCGCCATTTTAATTTACTTTCTGCGTCCATAGTTTCTAATTCCAAATAAAGAAAAGCATAACGAATAAGGATAGATTGCGCTTAGCCGCAATCTTATCCGGTTGTTGCACAAGCCCGGATTGATTTCTGGTGAGGGTGGTCTATAGAAGTTTTCTTTTTTGGTGGCGATCRAATCAGAGCGTTTATATTGAACTCTCTTTATTCAGAATGAGCGTTACCCGACCACTGCATTACGTAGTCTGGCGTCTGATTTCCCTGTCTGACTGGCTGAACTAACTATTTCTCCATGTTGGTGAATGGCGATACTTATTTTATGAATCAATTCTTCAGGTGGGCTTCAGAAATCTAAACGCAATGTGGTTCATTACTTCACCGCACTGTTTGCATTTGAATTGCGGGCGAATAACGGGCTCGATGGCCTTGACCATCACATTCAGAACCAGCTGAACCAGTGACAGTTTCCTTTTTGCGTTTCCGTGTAAAAAACCGTAATCCCGTGACCGTCGAAATCGTCTGGGAAGTACATGTTTCAACACCAGCCACAGAAAGTCTTCTGGGTGCTCTCTCAGTCTGATAACTGACTCATAAGTCCACTTTCTGCTTGCCAGAGAGGATGTTCGTCCAAAGCTGTTCCCATCGGCCCTTACTTTGAATCAGTGATCTTGTATTCAGAAGCACTTCTGCTCCGGTTGCTTTCCATCGCATGCCTGAGGAACAAAGCCTTTGTTTGACCAATGTCTTGCAAGCCGCTTCCGTCACCCCTGAACCTATTGGCCAGTGTCGTTTAATAGCTTGATGATAATTCATCAGCTGATGGTTGTTGGTGAAGTAGGTTACCGCTTTATAACGCTTCTCTATTAGGGCAGTGGTTTTCTTAGGCAGCTCTGCTGACTCAATCTCATGCAGGATCTTTTTAGCACCCCCGCGCTTGTGTTTTAAGCAGTGGAGCCTGTCTTCAAGCCACAGTTTTCGCTTGGCTTTGCTAGTTGGGAAGAGTGCTTCCGCCACACCTCCTAGATATTCCGAGGCGTGGTAAAAGTCGAGTATCTGTCCTGAAGTATGCTGTTTTAAAAAGCGCCAGTTTTCTTTCGCGCCATCAGCAACGCCGATATAAGTTACCTGAGGGTATTTCTGCTTTAACGCTGTTATTTCGTCGTTTAATTTTGTGAGGAAGCTTTCTTTTCCATACTCCGGGGCACTTCCGATATAGATCGTGTGCAACCTGTCACCATCAGCTGAATAAAGACTTAATGTTCCGCACATGGCTTCACGCCAGCCTTCTTCACAAAGCAACATACAGGTGCCATCCAGCCCAATGGCTACCGTTGATACGGGCTTATCAAGTTGAGGAAGGTCATAGTCATAGTCATGGTCAGCATCGGAATGCTCTTCAATGAGGGCACCAACCCGGTCAGATAGATGCTTGATGTAGGAGTTTGAGAGTGTTCTCTGATGATTAGCCTCGAAATCCTCTTTTACTGCCGGGGCAGGCATTTGGCTATACTTCCATGCGAGAGATTTTGCAAATTTAGGAGTGGCTGATCCGACAATGCCTGCATCTATATCTAAAGGCGACAGTGTGACACCACCTCTGACTCCCTGATAGACGGAACGTTTGAAAGGTATTTTCCCATACATGGACTCATAGTGTTTCAGAACTTTACCCTTATAACTCCACTTTTGTTTATTGACGACAATGGGTTCTTTATTGGCTGGTTCAAAGAGGCCAAGCAGCTCTTGAGTCCCTAGTTGTCCAGCATCGTTAAGTGTTTTTTGCAGACTATTTTCAAGATCAAGCATATTGCCTGCTTCGATAGGGATCTCTATCTGTAGAACGATTTTTTCACGATTGCTGGACACAATTGAAGCAGGCATGGCGGAGTCTATTATGGAAAGCGGTCTCTTATAATAGTCGTACAATTGAAGTTCTTTTGTTTCAATTATTCAGAGAGAGCACCCATTCGCTTGAGCGCAACTTGGAAAAAGAATTAACCATCACTTTAACGGAATATCAAATAAATATATCGGAGAACAGCAAATGAACAAGTCGAACACAACACAAGCAAAAATCGATTTATACAGCTTTGAAGAAAACTTCCCAAATAGAGAGTTATTGAAGGGCGAGGGCGTACTAACAAAAGGTCAAATGCGCTATTTCAATCCACGCTCTGAGCACATCCTTGACCGTTATCAAGGCTTAGAGGGCTGGTATCGTCGTCGCTTACAAGCAGGAGTTATGAGTCACTTTCTCAAAGTAGTTGGTGATCCTGATGTCGAAGCTACAGTACGTGATCTTGCTGGACGAGAGTTTACTGGAATCAACCTATCGACAGTAGACTATATGGGCTTATCAAATCACCCTAAACTAAAAAAAGCGGCAATCAATGCTCTAACAGATAAACGCCTTCACAGTATCAATACTGGACCGTTACTCGGAAACTCTCCTGAATCTGGAGCGCTACAAAAAGAGATCGCTGAATATTTGGGTCACGAATACGGCATTCTGTTCCCAACAGGTTGGGCAGCATCATTTAGTGGAGTTGCAGGTGTAGCACGCAAGGATGATTACGTATTGATCGATGAGTACGCGCATCAAAGCTTAAAACAGGGCGCATATGCGTCATGCGATAACGTAATTAAATTCAAGCATCTATCCAATACTGAAGTAAACTTAAAACTAAAAGAAATCAGAAGCAAAAATCCAACAGCAGGTGTGCTTGTAGTAACAGAGGGACTGTATTCAATGGATGGGGATGCTCCTGACATTAAAGAACTGCTATCTATTTGCAAATCACAGAAAGCAGCTCTATTGGTAGATATTTGCCATGATTTTGGATGTACGGGTAAAGAAGGCAAGGGCACTCTAGGTGAACAAGATGCACTGGGTGACCCAGACCTTATCGTGGTGGGTGCGTTCTCGAAAACCCTTTCGACTAATGGTGGATATCTAACGACATCTAATCTTGGCGTCATCTTTTCAACATGCTCGTTTGCTGGACCTTATACATATTCGACTTCGTTATCTCCCACTCAAATTGCAATAGCTCGTGAAGGCCTGAAGTTAGTAGCTGGTAAAGAGGGCAACGAGCGTCGTAATAAACTAATGTCAAATATCCAAATTGCGCGAGACCGTGCGAAGCATCATGGAGTTGAGGTTTATGGCACTCCATCACCAATCGTGTCTCTACATGTAGGCTCTGAGAATATCGCCCGATTAGCCTGCGCAAAGGCTTTTCGTATGGGAGTGGTAACAACTATCCTTGAGTACCCAGTGGTTGCCCGCGGAAAAGCAAGGTTTCGCATGTCCATGAGTCCAGAACATGAACACGAAACTTTGATCAAAGCAGTAGACATTATTGCAGATTCAATAGCATGGGCAAAAAAATACAATGCAACTCTTGGCGATACGAAAATCGAGAGAAGTGATTCGCATATCTCAAAAGACCTGCCGTCCATTATAGGTCAATGATGGTGAGTAAAAAAGCTGAACCGGATATAGTTCTCCAGACACACAAACACGGTTAAGATCAAGACTAAATCGGGGTAGGGAGTAGCCTCACGGCAACTCTCCACCAGTCGCACCTGGTGTCTAGTATCCACCCCTTAGCGGACAGTAAGAGGTAATTTCTCCACACATTAAATCCACCAGAAAAATCCTGAACAATACTGCTTTCACTCGGGCAAACTCAGATGAAAGCAGCCCAACGCAAACAACTCCTGAAACGATGGCTGCAGCGAATTCAGGACTGGCAACAGTCCGGCCTCAGCCAGACAGCATGGTGTAAACAACATCAACTGAACATTCACCAGTTGAGCTACTGGAAGCGAAAGCTGAGTCCAAAGACTGAGAGCAAAGTCATCCCTCTSGCCGTTGCTATGCCAAAACCGGAAATGCCATCAACCCTGGTACTTCACATAAATAACGTTCAGGTTGAAGCAACACCGGAGCAGGCCGCCATCCTTATCCACGCACTTCAGGCCAACCCATGATTCGTCCAGCCAAAGAGGTGCCCGTTTACCTGTATGCCGAATATGTTGATATGCGTAAATCCATCGATGGCCTCGCGGCACTGATTGAACAGGAAGTTGGCCAATCGCATTTCTCACAGGTGATCTTTGTCTTCTGCAATCGACAAAGGGACAAAGTGAAAATATTGTACTGGGAGCGAAACGGCTTTGTGCTCTGGTATAAGCGACTGGAAAGTTTCGCTTTAAATCGCCCGGTGTTGAAGCCCCCTGAATCGATTGATGGCGCTGTGCTGAACCGGTTACTGGATGGTTATGACATCCGCCCTGTATGGTGGATCCCATTGTCTAGACCACGAAGTCCGCTTTGAAAGTTAGTCTTGCACATAGGGTTGATAAAATCCGGTCAACTATCCCTAACGGTATACAAGCTGCCAATGGAGTTTGAAATCACGACAGTCACCAGAATTGGGAGTACCGACAGCCTGCGACGCAAGATTGAAGTCAGTCCGATTGTTTCTATGCCCTATACTGATGCAAGATTTTTCCAAGATGTTCCGTCATTTCAAAACGGTTCTGTTATCAGCTTGAATCAGGGTCTCATGTCGAGATTTTAAGGTTTTCGATAGCCCATGGGTATATCAAAGCTCCGATAGGAAAGCATTTTACTCAATGGGTGTGCTCAGAACTATTGAGTTCTTCTAGAGAATATATAAGAGAAGAGGCTGAATATGCTTCTTAATTCTGTCTTTCAAAATCGTAAATCAAAAGAGTGTTACAGGGTTGTATTTGAAGCCATTGATAGGTTATGGCTAATCAGTATAAGTGACGAGGATGCATGGCCTGATATGGTCATGCAGTCAGAATTTGATGAGCTGGTTGAAGGTGGAGCGTATTTTGAAGTTGATGAGCCTTTTGAATGGAAAACTGTCCAGTCTGGAAGCATAGAAGAACAAAAAAGGGATCAAGCTTATAAGGTGCTAATTCCTCTTTTATGTGACCCCACCAAGCTACTGATTAAGAATGAAAGAAATACCCTAATTGGGTTGGCTGCACAGAGTCCACAGCAGCGTAGATATATTGTTCGCCAACTGCGCAGATATTGGCAGAGGGGAATGAGCCCTAACGCCTTAACTCCTGACTACCACTTATCTGGAGCAAAGGGGAAGCCCAGAAGAAACTTGGGTAAAAAAACTGGACCTAAGAGAACAGTAAGCAGTGGCGAGGGGATTATTGTCACTGAAGATATTGCGGAAATTTTTGATCTTGCTATTTCAGGATTTTTTATTCAAAATTAAGGGTTATCACTTAAAGCCGCTAAAACCAAAGCTGTTGGCTTGTATAGGTCTCGTCACCCTCATGCAGACGAGACAAGCATTCCAACAATGCGTCAGTTCCGATATTTCTACGACAATAATTACCGCAAGCACGATGTTATCAAGCAGCGCACCCCTTCAAAAATCTACGATAAAGATATAAGAGCTTTAACCAGCACTGCGGCATACATGAACATAGGGCCGGGAGGCCGCTATGAGATTGACGCCACCATTGCGGATTTGTATCTGGTATCAGAAAAAGACCCGGAAAAAATAATAGGCCGCCCTGTAGTATACGTAGTGCCTGTCCGAAAACCTGCTGATAATCCGCTTCAGCAAGCATTAACCCGATTTTTTTGAATAAAATACAACCTGTTCACGGTGGGAGCTCCACTTTTTGTCTCTTTGTGACCATTTTATGATCAGTTTTGCGTTTTTTCGGTGCCCGCCATCCTCACCTGAAGGTGACGAACGTTTACCCGATGCGCTTTTTCCTTCAGGCTGCTTTTTGGGCTGCCTGGCTGGCTTCCTTTTGCAGCAAAGAACCCAGTCGGTGCAGATTGGTTCCCAAAACAGCCAGTGCTACGTACCGTCGGTAACCGTCGATGCCAGTGTCTGGGCATCGATCTAGCCCGTGTTGTTCCAGCGCATTAATATCAGACTCTACCGCTGAATGTTTCCTTTTTGCTCTGATAAACTCAGGGTGTCGTCACGACTTCGGTCCTGTTCTGACCACCTTCCCTTTTTGGGTAAGATCGCCCGGTCAAGAAAGACTTCCAACTTTTCAAGGTTTTCTGGTGACCAGAAGCCCCGGTCGTAACTGACCTGGGACATTTCAGGAAATCGCTGTTTGGCCCCTTCAGCAATGGTTACTGTTACCTGGTCGTCTGTCTGCTTTTCCATGACCAGATGATGCAAGGTAAAGCCAAACTGGTCCTGTAATACACAAACCCTGAGGCCAAGCTCTACCGGCACGCCCGCCTTACCTTTACTGATCCATTCGGTATGGCGCTCAAATAATGAGAAGATCTTTTCATTGTGAGGGATGGATTCATGGTTCAGTACACGACGGATAATTAGCTGACACTGGTAGTCTGCATCCTTTATCCAGCGCTCCAGTTCTTTCAGCCGCCCATCTCCTGGTGTCCGAATTTTCAGGAGGTTTAAGGTAGTTTCGGCTTTGCGGATAAGCTTCTGGCTGTAAGCCACGTAATCCGCATGGGCAACTTCGATATCATTCTGGCGAGCATCCCGGAGTGTTTCGTTTGTCGATGTTGACCGCTTGAGGTTGCGTGCCTTGTGAAACCGCTTCTTGTGCTGTTCCTGCAAATAGCGACTCTGCCGCCATAGGCTTTCCTGCTGTTGACAAGAGAGTGTGGTGGCCCAATCTGTCATCTTGCGAACCGCATTCCTGAGCAGGTTAATATCCGTCGGAAAGTGGGCATTGGTTTTTACGACAAAGGAATCGGCGCGGGCGCATATCGGTTCTTCTTTTTTTTTTACCAGCAGGTGACCGGCTTTAACGACAATCTGGTTAATTTTATCGAGTATTTCCGGTGTAAACAGGGCAATGTTGTCCTGCAGGGTTTGTAGTTTGTACTGGTGCTCACAATAGGGTCCGTGACCCAGCATTTTGCGTAGGGAGCCATGTTCGTTAGCCAGTTCAAGTAGTCGGTCATAGTTGCAGTTAATGACCAGTCGAAGGGTGCCAAAAACCAATATTTTCCAGAGGTCCATACCGGGGCGACCATTGTTGCGGTCAGTAGAAATCATCGCCTCAAGTGCTTGAAAAACCTGCACTCTGAGCTCCTGGTTTGTCCAGATGTACTGCAAAGCCAGAAGCAAGCGTGGAATATCATCCCTTGATCGGAGATTGAACGTGATGGCGGAGATATCAATCTCGCCTAACTGCATTTGTGAGTTAATGGTCTGACGCATAAAATTTGGAAAACAGCTTGTTTTGGATATTCTTCGAGGATTATATGGGTCTACAGGCTCCTGTTTTCAAGTGCTTGAGGGTTTTCGGACAGGCACTACTTCACCAACAACCATCAGCTAATGAATTATCATCAAGCTCTTAAACGACACTGGCCAATAGGTTCAGGGGTGACGGAAGCGGCTTGTAAGACATTAGTCAAACAGAGGCTTTGTTCCTCAGGCATGCGATGGAAAGCAACCGGAGCAGAAGTGCTTCTGAATACAAGATCACTGATTCAAAGTAAGGCCGATGGGAACAACTTTGGACAAATATCCTCTCTGGCAAGCAGAAAGTGGACTTATGAGTCAGTTATCAGACTGAGAGAGCACCCTGTTGCGGTGTCGTGTGCCTCGACTGCGGTGGGCTCTGACTTGACGCCGTGTTGGGCAGAAAATGAAAAACAACGTTTAAAATACTTGCCACCTTGCTGGAAGACGCTTTCAACATCGGCCAGATCAAATGCTTTTAACCACATGAGTCGCCCGATACCGCGACAGCCTTTTGCTATTTTGTGGTCGGAGTCCAACGTTTCGAACGATTTCATATTGGCATCATTAAAACCAATGCCGTTATCGGTGACCCTGAAGCCTTTGATGATTTCATGCTCAGCTTCTTTTTCAGAGTGCATTGGTTGCTGAGGATTACGAAGAATTTCGAGAGTAATTTGACCATCAGACAGCCGGTCAGCTTCTTCAAGGGATTGAATCGAATTGACAACGGCTTCGAATACAGGAAGCAGACCATGCGTTTTGGGCAGGTTAGTATTTCTCAATCTTCCAGCAAGATTAGTATGAAGACTCATTGGCACTCCCTTGGAAACAGCCTGCATCGTTGCTTCTCACTAGTCACGGATCATATCAGACAAAGTTGGTCACGCTCAAAGATAATAGCCTGAATATGCAGCAGTGCACTGTAGCCGGTGAAGAGGGGAAGTGGAGCTAGCTTTTAGGTGGAGCAATACTATGTGCCCAGAACCGAATACCTTGTACGTCTTCAAATGCTGCTTGTGGAGTGATTATTATGCTGATCTGGGAGTGATCATTGAATAATTAATAGCTCGGAAACTAAGTTTTTCCAGGGATCTATTGGGAGTAAGTCGCCAATAGTTAGAAAAGCTCCGGTCTTAGCGATTTTTTATGCATATTTGTTGCTATTAACGAGTCATTTTATGAAAAAGAGTATAAAAAAGGCCGAATACGGCTTTCTCGCAGCAATCTGGGGTAGTAGCTCGGAAAAAAAGCTAGTTTTCACGTAGCGGCGCGTTGAAAATACGAGTAAGTCTTGTAAGTTATTGATAATAAAGGTTATTAATCGGTTTTTTGAAAATTTATCTGATCAAAAAAATGCCGTTTATGAATCGGACAACTTATTTGATAGGATTCCGGACATATCTGAGTGTTACTTTTCGGACAGTTTGTAAGTTCAGGAGCTAAAAAGCGGACAATTTTATGTGTAGAAAAAGGGCTGGAATGGTGGCTTTTTGAGGTAATTCCGGACATTTTATTGAAAATCGGGAGGACATATTCTTCAATCATGAACAAGAGCTGAGTAATTGCTCTAAAAAAACGACGTAAGTCTTCTTGGAAGGCTTTATGTAGAAAAAGTTGTAGAAAACTTTTGTAGAAAAAGATCTATGCAATTCTTGAACGATCGTTTGTCTAATTTAGATAACCATTGACGTATAAAAAAGGGCTGAATTAGCCCTTTTTTTATACCTGTTAGAAAGTGAAAATACAGTCTGGAGCGAGCCTCTTAACTTGTCATCTATGGAAAGCTTCTAAGCATGGTGACGTACGGGGTCCGCGGAGCTAGGATGGCTGTGATGCAGTACTATGATGCTAAAAGATTGAGGTGAGGGGAGCAGGCCTGATGGTTACTACATATTAACTGCTCAAGCCTTAACCCCCTCCTAAGGAAGTAAGTGCCTACTATCGGGTGCCTTTCACGATCATTGTTTTCCTGATGTAGACCTGTTTTGCGCTGAGGGTTTTATGCCCTGAAATCAGTTCCTCATGATCTGTAATACCTTTGGCCTTCAGATCGTGAAAGTTCCAGTTGCGTTTCATTATTCCGGCTTTCTTTGCTTTTTTTTCAGATTTTGCCACTGGGTATCCAGTGTGCTTTTTCCTACTCTTACACCTGCCATTGGTCTCACTCCCTTACCTTTATATGTGTTTTGGGTTCCAAAGACATAGTCAAATTCCATACCGGAATTATATTCGTCAAGCGTCTTTAAGGCTTGCTGAAGCCTTGGTGTCCAGGTGGTGATTTCGCCCCATGACCCTTTGCCTCGTTTTAGCTGAACGCCGCTTTCAAGAAGCTGATCTCGTGTCATGTTTTGAAGTTCTGATCTTCGCGCACGACAGATGTAAGCGAACTCCATCATAGCTTTCCAGTAGGAATCAACGAACGCATACATGGCCTCGTACTCTTCGTCCGTCACATAGACATCCACCCTTGATCTGCGAGGCTCTGTTTCGATTTCCTTCATTGGATTAGGTGGCATATCGTCAATTGCCGTTCGGCCCCACTTCCAAGCAGCAGCCAAGGCTTTTCTGGCATGGCTCCTGCTACAATCGATGTGAATGAGCAGGCGTGTCACAGTCGAAGGTTGAAATTCTTCCAGACCATAATCGCCGTAGCGCCTGCCTTTTTTGTCCTGCGCTGCCTTGAGCTTGGCTATCTTGATATCTCGTGCAATCCGGCACTTGATCTCATTAGTGAGCTGAATAGATTTAGCCTTTTCCATATGACGTTCTTTAGGAATAGTCCCTGAATAACTTCCCGATTTCAGCAGGTACAGGGCATGGCGACATAGTTCCATTTTGGCAAGAATTTATCGAACTGAATGGCCATGTTCTTTTTGAAGTCAGTGGCATATTTACGCCCGGTTTCGAACACTTTGTCGATAATTCTTACAACCACTTTCAGCCCTTTGGTCGTTTCTGTTTTTTCTATGTAGTGCTTTGCCATCTCAACGGATTCCAGAGGAACACCTTTGCAGGCACGGGTGATATGCGGGAATACGCGATGCTCAATAGGGTTGTATTTCGAACAATACGACGGGTAATGAGCGATACGAATTCTCAAGTTCAGCCTGTTTGAAAGTGCCTGCAAATCCTCTTTGAAAAGATACGACGAAGCACTGTTACTGCCACCTC
>NZ_LUTV01000001.1:847352-851064 GCF_001646945.1 Endozoicomonas ascidiicola | reverse complement strand
CCAGTAACTGAGAAATGAATTCGATGCCACCATGCCCAAGCTTTATCGCTTCAATCGCAGCATAGCGACGACGATCCCTCTCGTTGAGTGACTGATAAAACCGAACCATTTGAACCTCTACTGTCGTCGAATAACTGCCCAAGATGACCTCCTGCACTCATGCGGAGCAATTATCGACGATTCCTGATCTCTTGAAAATAGGGAAGTTAATTGGGGACTATTCCTTAGCTTTTCCATGGGCTTGCTGGTGTCGGTAACCTCTTTGCCCGGTATTACGACCCAGCTCTCGGGAAAACGTGCTCTGTGAACGTCCTAAAGCCTTGGCAATCTTGTTTTGAGAGACTCCTTCTTTCAGTTGAAGTTCAGTATAATGTCTCTCTTCAAGGCTCAGGTGTCTATAGGCCATTCTTGGCTCCTCTGTATGATTTAGTCGCTTTACAGAATACCCCTGAGTCTTGATTCAATTCAAAGGTGTGTGGCGTTCAGTTGATTACAGAGGTTATGCACTTATGATACGAATTCAGGGATTACTGTTACTTTTTTATAAAAAATATGAAACTTATTCCTTATCTCTCAATCAAAATGTTTGATAGCAAATTACTACCTACTTATAATAGGATATATAAATATGGTACCACGCTCATTTTCTCAACCGCCGGTATTTCAAGCCAGTGGAGCAGAGCCTTTCGTTTCAGATGCTGATAACCAAGAGCAGGAAATGGCGAGTGCATTTTCAAGAAGCGTTAAAGAACATGAGTTTTGCGAAAAAGTCTGTAGTGATATCACTCAGGTTAATTATTTTTACACAACGACATTACACATATTAAAAAAACAACATGAGCTTGATAATTGTGAACGATGTAAAATTTATCAGAATGCAAGAAAAAACAACAAGATAGTATCTCCACATCCTGCTTCAGTTATGTTGACACATTCTCAGTTTCCAGAAAGTCAATTTAACAAAACCACTTATAGTGAAAAAAAAACTGGAGATAATTCTAAATCAAACTCCTTGCCTTCTGCTTCAAGCAGTGACGGTCGCCAATGTTCGCCAGACTTTTCAATAGATGAATGTTCACAGCGTATTGGTCTTGAATCAGAAACATCACATATTGTGGTGAGCAGTAGTCGAGAATTAAAAAAATATCATCAACTTGCAACAACTCAAACCGTGATTTCCGGATATCCATTACTAGCAATTACAATTGACATTCTCAGTTATCCAGGAACCCATAGTCCAATCAATAATTTTTTCCCATATTCAATTGAATTAGTGACTGGTCCTTTAACCTTTGGTGATTATTTAAATTTACAGGTAGGGGATATGTTAGAGATATTAAAAAATGAACTAGGAAACATTCAAGGAATAATAATTTTCTCCGCGGTGCTGAGCAAGGTCAACGCCAGATTTAAGAAAGAAGGGGTGCGAGACATATTTCAGTTGGTGGAGCACCGCTTAAATGATAGCGGTGATGCTGATTATATTTTTCTTTCAAAAAATGCTCGACGAGTGACTGACAGTCCTGATCTCTGGAGTAATCAGAGTACGTTATCCATACCGTATAAAAAAATACAGGATTTTTATAGTTATTTACAGGATTTATCTAAGTTAGTATCAAACATTAATGAGGTGGGAAGACTGGCTAGAACTAAGCAGAAGGATAGAGATAATAGTTTGAACGTAATACTTGATATTACTCGTGAATCTGTTTCAAATATCAAACCACGTGTGATATGTGATTTAATATCAGGAAATGAACTCATTAATCACAGTTTTGCGAGTTTAAGCGTAATAGGTTTTTTTTATAAAGAATTGATTAGCAGGTTACATCTTGCAGGTGATAATAAGAACATGGAAATGCTCAAGTCATTTCTATATCATCTGTCTTATACTATCATATCTTATCGAAATAACATGAGTTTTATAGATTTTGGAAAATATCGTCCCAGTTACCTTAATAGTATAAAGGCAACTACTTACCTGTTAAGAGTGAATATTGATCAAGAGATTATGGAGATTTTGTCAGATCAAGAAATTGATATTTTGAAAACTAAAGCTAGTTGTCCTAACTATTTCTACAAACTAATTAAGAAATTATTGACTGATATTAGTATGACTGAGATTAGTCAAATAAAGAGCAATGTTGGTTATTCTGTATTTCCTGCTCGATTACCTATTGATAGAGATAACTATTATGATCAATGGTTGCAAGGTCTTTCAGGTGATATTTATCATCTGATGATATTAAGGGCTAAACATGGCAAGTGTACAGTGCACGATATTCAAACTGGACATCAATATATTCTGATAAAAAATGATGATAAAGAGGAAAGAGTTCTCTTACCTACCAATTTCGCAAATGCTACCGCTAGAATGGAGTTGACTTCTGAGCATGATCATTATTATTTTTCCCATCCGATAGACATACATGATGGTAAACCCTGGGTACATATTGAATTTAGGAATGTAGGGTTTGATGATTTTACTTCTACATTCTGTTTGTCTCCATTTAACTCGCTGTCCGAATGGAGAAGTGGAGGGGGCTCCTTAAACTATTTTGAATCTTTGATTGTAGACGCTACTAAGGAATAGTCCCTTAATTACTTCCACTTGTCTGTCGCTCCGTTGGTGTTGAGCTTGACAAAGTGTCAAAAGGCATGGGTTCAAGGCCCATGGCTCGAGCTATACACCCTTCGACTCCGCTCAGAATGAATGGAGAACGAGGTCTAAATCGGGAAGTTATTAAAGGGCTAAGGGTAGAAAGTATATAAAGGAGAAAGTATAAAAAGTATATAAGTATAAAGGACTAAGTATAAAGGACATCCAGTGCGCCGAGGTAAATCGGCAAGAGATTGAAGGTGAAAGCCCTTCATCCGGTAAGGTTTAGCAAGCCGCCGGATAGCGTAAACGACTTTTCTGGGTGTCTATAGAGACATCTCTAAACTTTTCGGGCTCTTTGAAGACGTCAAGAAGAGATGAAAGCGTCATCTCCTCATTATCTTCAAGGCTTTTCAGGAAAGTGTAAACCTGAGACAGAGGCATGGTCTTCGGTCCGATGACAGTCCGAGGCCCGAAGATCGGTTTCTTGTTTTGACGGCCTAGGAGGCTGTCGGACTTGAAAGTAAAAACCGGAGATGGGCCGCAATAAAGTCAAAAATCACAGAATCCAGTCTGGAAGTGCTGTTTATGTCGTCAGTCTCTTTTGCCCAAATATCGCAAATGCATGCGACAAATAACCTGTAAGCTGAAATAAACTGCATAAAAATGATACTTTCCTGAAGATCTTTCAGCATCAGCGTAAACATCCGCTTCAGGTTAAAACCCATGCACAGAAGATCCCATTCAGCAGACACTGCTTCTAGACCACGGACCAGAAATTGACGGTATCCCATCACTTCCTTCTGTATCCCAAACGTTGGCTCAATGGTGCTTTTTCTCAATGCATACACCGCCCGTCCTTCCCTGGTTTGCAATCGCCAACGCATCAACTCCAGTGCGGTAACATCATCGCCTGCGGGCATCGGCTCATCGGGCTTAAAGCGCTCCAGTAAAGGTTTGTTATGGGCATCCTTATTTTCTGCAATGTAAGGGATAGCTCCAAACTTATCCACAGCAGACACATTGCCCTGACTGAAGTAGCCCGTGTCGGCAAGAATCGCGCTGGGCTTGCCAATCTGCTCTGCACGAGAGGCCAGTTCTTCGAGGGCAGGC
>NZ_LUTV01000001.1:842936-843912 GCF_001646945.1 Endozoicomonas ascidiicola | reverse complement strand
AGACGTCTCTTGACGAGGAGGAAGAGGTGCTCAGAAAACCGGTTAAGCCAAAACCAAAATAAAACCGATGGTTTCAAGTGAGTTTTGGTTTATACTCAAAAGTTGTTCTAAGTCCGACAGGCTCCTAGAGTATGTTGCTCCGACATCACTGGTGTAACTATCCGTCTGAGCTGCATTACCTGCCAGATTACGGATAAATCCCGATGCCACTTCAATTTCATCATTACTGTCATCATCACCGGTATTGATTCGAATCTCGCTAGCCTTTTCTTGAGTAAGTTCTATGACTAACTGATTATCATCTATTATCTGGGCGGAGAGTATATCGTCTTCTGTGATCAAGATTGAGAGCGCGCCATCGACGTTATAGCTAAGCTTATCCCAGTCAAGAGTAGAGCGGAGATCGGTGTCTGCAGCACTGGCATCACCTACAAGGATGTCATGGAACAGGGCACCAGTAAGTAACAGTTGTTTGGTTTCAGATGAATAATCAGCATTTGTAATGGTGGTTTCTGGTAACACTTCTGCATAGGCCAGTTCAACGTCACCAATAATACCTTCGGTGCCATCGGATTTAGTGTAAGTGGTTTTACCGTGGACTATTGAACCATCGGAAAGTATCTGTTGCTGGCCATCGGATACGACGGATATCTCTTCAATACCTGCCTCAGCCAGAGTAATGACTTCTCCTTCATCAGCAATGCCATTCTGATTTTTGTCCTGAAAAATCAGAATGTTCTTAAAATTCTCGTCTTCCTTATTCAATACGCCATCGTTATTGCTGTCGTAGAGTGTTGCCAGCGCTTCCAGGTCGGTGTCGTGCTCTTCGGTTTGCTGGGCGATAAACAGTTCGTCCATTGAAGATAGCGTGCCATCTCCATCGAGGTCGGTGATGATAAAGCCATCGTCACCACTAACCCATGCGGTTTTTTCCTGATAACCATCACCATCACCATCACCATCACCATCACCATCA
>NZ_LUTV01000001.1:832349-834892 GCF_001646945.1 Endozoicomonas ascidiicola | reverse complement strand
CAAAAAATGATCTGTAATTATACGTCTTGAATCGTTTTTCGTTTCATGCTTTGGATCAATTTATCTGCTCATTTAGAACCGTATGTTTCAAATGAGTTTTGGTTTATGACGAACGAGGTCGCTGACATCCTGAGTACCATTAAGGTTAATTGACACATTCTGACTGACAGTATCGCCACTACTGTCCGTCACAGTAACAGTATACGTTTGTGTCAGTTGACCCGCATTGAGGTTATCAAGAGCACTGTCGTCGACGCTGTAAGACCAGTTAATTTGTTGAGTTCCGTCACCAGAGCTACCAAGAGCGGGAGAGAAGTTACCTCGATAGCCTGAGCCTGCTGGAGTAACGGATACTGACTGAGCATCAGATAAGTCAACATCCGCGATGGTGAAGCTGCCATTATCACTATGGGTTACCGAGTTTTCGCTGGCAGACCTGTCTGCGCTTTCTGTGACACTGCCACTGACATCATTGACGGATTGTATTGTTGGTCTGTCGTTAGTACCTGTAATAGTAACCACTACATCTTGTTCGGTGGTGCCGCCCTCACCATCGGAGACGGTAATGGTATAGGTCTGATTGAGAGTTTCACCGTCAGCCAAATAATCGATATCACCATCAGACACTTCAAAACTCCAATCGACACTGCCAGAGTTGTTACCACTGGGGTTATTCGTGTTGATGCTGAAGTTGCCCAGATAACCGCTGGCTGCCGAGGCGTAAGATGCTGTGTGACTGTTGCTGAGGTCTACGTAGTCGAAGGCAAGACTGCCATTGTCTGATAATGTTGCGGTCCGTTCGCCGGCGGCTCCATCAGCGAGCTCGGTAATGCTGCCGCTGGTGGTCGAGGAAGTGATTTCCGGATCATCATTCGTACCGGTCAGGGTGATGACGATATCCTGATCGACAGTACCGCCATCGCCATCGGATACTGTGACGGTATAGGTTTGTATCAGCGTTTCACCGGCCGCTAAATAGTCTAACGCGCTATCGGCAACAGCGAAGTCCCAGTCAATTCGACCGGATCCATCATTAACCGTATCGTCGCCAACAGTAGCGCTGAAGTTACCCAGATAACTACTGCCAGCGGCTGCGTAACTGACGCTCTGGGTATTGCTGAGATCGGTGTCTGCAATTGTAAAGCTACCATTGTCGTTCAACTCTGTAGTGGATTCACCGGCCGCATTTTCATCGAGCTCGGTAATGCCGCCGGTGACTTTGGTGGTCGCCTCAATCGTTGGGGCTTCGTTATTGCTACCGGTCAACGTTATAACGATGTCTTGATCCACGGTACCGCTGGCACTGTCAGTGACGGTGACGGTATAGGTTTGATTCACGGTCTCGCCTTCTGCGAGGAGCTCCAGAGCGCTGTCGTCTACAGAGAAGTCCCAGTCGATACGCCCGGTACCATCACCGAGTGTGTCATCTCCTACGGAGACGTTGAGTGTACCGACATAATTACTATCAGCGGCGGAGTACGCAACACTCTGAGTTTCAGCAAGCTCGACATCCGCGATGGTAAAGTTGCCGCTTTCAGAATGAGAAACGGTGCCAGCTCCGGCAGTGCCATCTTCTATCTCTGTAATACTTGCCGTGACATCAGTGGCAGTTTCAATGGTGGGGGCATCATTAGTGCCGGTGATCGTAATAACGACGTCTTGATCTACTGAAGCACCGTCGTCATCGGTAACGGTGACCGTGTAGGTTTGGGTCAGGGTTTGCCCTTCTGTCAGATCATCAATCACGCTGTCAGCAATATCAAAGTTCCAATTGACGCGGCCTGAACCATCCGAGGTGGTGTCATCCGCCAAGTCGATGGAGAAATCACCGAGGTAATCGGCGCTGGCAGAAGTGAAGTTTATAGATTGGGTGTTCGTCAGATCCACATCGGCGATAGTGAAACTGCCATTGTCAGAGAGGGTTGTTGTCAACTCACCTGCAGCGTTGTCGTCCATTTCAGTAATGCCGCCGGTGACATCGGTAGCTGCCTCTATGGTCGGGGCATCACTAGTACTCCATCCACCGTCAAATGATAGACTGAATTTTGTATTATCCTGACAGCTCCACTGCAACAAAAGATGGAGCCGTCATGAACGTTAAATACCATGTTCGTTTAAGTGATGATGAACGCTCAATGCTTGAGGCTTTAATCAAACAAGAAAAACCAATAATTGCGCAACACAAAAAACGCCACGCACAAATTTTGCTCGCCATCGATGAAAATCGCTCGCCGCTTACCCATGAGCAGGCAGCTAAAGCCTTCAACGTGAAACCGCTCACTATCTGTCGTCTTCGTCAACGCCTTGCTGAGGAAGGATTAGAGGTTGCGATCAATAGCAAGCACAGTCGTCATGGAGGAAAACGGAAAATGGATGGTGAGTTAGAGGCTCACCTTATCGCTCTGACCTGTTCTGCACSKCCAAAAGGAAACGCGCGATGGACGTTAAACCTCCTCAGGGACAAGATGATCGAGCTGGAGTACATTGATGAAATATCCAGAAGCACCATCCATGAATCTTTAAAAAAAACGAACTTAAGCCTT
>NZ_LUTV01000001.1:818315-831657 GCF_001646945.1 Endozoicomonas ascidiicola | reverse complement strand
GCTGCCAGAATAAGCAGATAAMCTGTGGCAAGAATTCTAATTTTTTGAGCCATGGATAAAGCTATAGTTCTATTTTCCCGAGCAAAGCAGGGAGGTGGGTTACTATGTGTAAAATTGTCTACTTATTGTAGAAAATCAAAAAACTCAGTTTAGTTGGTGTGACTTTCGCATTCGAATCCGATGTTTGAGAAAGGCTGGTCGATTGACCACACCTTCTTATCAAATGCTGTCGGATGGAGTACTAGTGCCAGTGAGTGTAATGACAATGTCCTGATCCACAGTCCCGCCTTCGCCGTCGGATACGGTGACCGTGTAGGTTTGCGTTAATGTTTGGCCTTCAGCCAGATAATCGATATCCCCATCAGACACCTCAAAATCCCAATCCACTTGACCGGAGCCATCGGACGTTGTGTCATCCGCTAATGAGATTGAGAAGCTGCCCAGATAGCCAGCCGCACCGGACATATAAGACAGTGACTGTGTATCTGTGAGATCGGTATCGGCGATGTTGAAACTACCGCTGTCGGAGAGGGTCGACGTCAGTTCACCGGCATCGTTGTCGTCCACTTCGGTAATGTTGCCACTCACATTGGTTTCGGCTGCAATAGTGGGCGAGTCATTTGTCCCGGTGATGGTGATCGCAACCTCCTGATCGACAGAGCCGCCTTCTCCATCGGAAGCGGTTACGGTGTAGGTTTGTGTGAGGGTTTGGCCTTCAGCAAGATAATCAATATCCGAATCGGCGATATCAAAATTCCAATCAATGCGGCCTGTGCCATCGCCGTTCGTATCATCGCCGACGGAAACACTGAAGTTGCCAAGGTAATCTGAACTGGCTGAGGCGAAGTCTACCGACTGATTATCAAGGAGGTCGACATCAGCGATGGTAAAACTGCCGTTGTCAGAAAGAGTGGTTGTCAACTCGCCTGAAACGTTGTCGTCTAGTTCGGTAATGCTGCCAGTGATGTCCGTAGTAGCTTCCACGGTTGGTGCATCATTAGTTCCCGTGAGGGTGATGACAATATCCTGATCCACGGTCCCGCCTTCGCCGTCGGATACGGTGACCGTGTAGGTTTGCGTTAATGTTTGGCCTTCAGCCAGATAATCGATATCCCCATCAGACACCTCAAAATCCCAATCGATCCGCCCTGAACCATCCCCATTGGTATCATCTCCTACGGTGACACTGAAGTTGCCAAGATAATCGCTGCCTGCACTGGCGTAGCGGACACTCTGGGTGTCAGATAGCTCAGCGTCGGAAATGGTGAAGCTTCCGCTGTCAGACAGCGTGGAGGTGAGCTCGCCTGCTGCGCCATCATCAAGTTCGGTGATAGTGCTATCCACTTTGGTGGTGGTTTCGACAACGGGTGAGTCGTTGGTGCCGGTGATTTCCAGTGTGACCGTTGCTTCGGATTCGAGCCCGCGGCGATCACTCATGCGATAGAAAATATCGATTGAAACCGTTTCGCCTTCGGTCAGATAGTCAAAGTCGGTTCCCGGGGTGAAATTTAGCTGATCGTCGACAATGGTGACGGTTCCCAGCCCTGTGGCAGCGGTGCCGCTATCGTCGATGGTGTAGGCTTCATCCAAATTGAAGTTGTTGGGATTATCGGAAAAGTCTTCATCCTGATCATTGGCTAAGACATCCAGTACCAGAACCTCGTTTTCAGTAATTGCGTCGTTATCATCGATCGCTTCCGGGGTTTCATTCAGGTCATTCACAGCAATGGTTATGGTGGCTGTATCTGACAGGGTGCCGAAATCGGTGGTTTCAATGGTTAGGTTGTAGTTTGATCGTTCTTCGTAGTTCAGTTCGCCAATGACGCTTAGGGCACCGGTATCTGGGTCTATCTCAAACTTGTTGTCTTCATTGCCGGATACTATCCGATATTGAAGCACGGTGCCTTCAGGGTCATTTGCAATAACAATGCCAGCGATGACAGAGCCGTCGGCAAGTGTGTTTTCATCAATGTCAAAGGATTGATTCAGAATCTCGGGCTGTTGGTTTAAAGGTGTGGTATTTTCATCGGAGCCAATGCTTTCGGGGATGTAGCTTTCAGCCTCAAGGGTGTTATCAGAATCTGCACTATTGGTAAGCCCTTCCTCGTAATTAATAATGACTTCTTCAAGGTGGGTATCTTCCAGAGGTTTGTTTTGATTCGGGTTGTCATTATCATTTTGGGGCTGCCGGGTTTCATTTTCTCCAGTGGACTCTTGTATATCTATTGTTGTGTTTGTTGCTTCTTGGTCAACAACGGTTTCACTGTGATTAATCGTAAGTTCAGGCGATGACGCAAAAAAATTGGGACTCAGGAACACTTGCTGGCTGCTGTTCAAATAAAGCAATTGATTATTAATTAGCTCAATGACGACATTGGCGTCAGACTGGTTAACAACAGTATCATTCATGTAAAGGGGATCGCCGACAGAGGCGGTACGAATTCCCCCTTCTTCATTGGCAATCAGCACCGTTCCTTCAGCTTCGCTGATATATCCTACAATCTCGCCGGTATTCTCATCCATAATGTCAGTCTTATTATGTAGCCTTGTTGTTTAATTGTTTGGTAGTTGATAGGGCTATGAAAATGCAACATAAAAGCGGTTGGCGGTGCCCGTACGATATCTGTTTTTATCTTGTGTAGTACTTATGCTCTGTTTAATTAATGATAGCGATACAGTGGGGCGGTATTAAAATTGAAGGAGGTATTGAAGAGGAAATGGAAAAGATAGGGAGGGATCGTCATATTTCCATTATCAATAAGAGTGTTGGCTTATTTTATATTGTGACTGTCAAGAGTTAAGATGCTCGTGCATTTGATGCGATAGCTTAAAGGGTTGTAAATGATCATGATTGAGCTTGATTATTTTTGAGAGGGTGATGTATTGATCAAATTAAAAACCAATTAAGCAAAAGAAATATCGATATTAAATGAAGCTGTGGTTGATAGAGAAATGATCCAGAGTTAGTGCGGGCGTACCCTTGATTTAAAGCGCTAAATAAGGTTGTCAGCTGGCATTTGTATCAGTATACTGATAGGCACTTTGATGCGGGGTGGAGCAGCCTGGTAGCTCGTCGGGCTCATAACCCGAAGGTCGTTGGTTCGAATCCAGCCCCCGCTACCAAACCCCTGAAAACCCCCATGTGGGGTTTTTTGTTAGGTAGTGACATTGATCTGTGATGACTGCTTTGGTCATTGCACAAACTGTATGGGGCTTTATAGCCCTTTTTTTATTTTTCTTGCAGGTGTTCAGTCGTGGCAGGTAAGCAGTCGCAGCTGGAGGCACTTATTGAGCCGATTGTGGAATCGCTTGATTGCCGCCTCTGGGGTATTGAGTTTGTTTCCCGTGGTCGGAATTCTCTGCTTCGGGTCTATATCGATGCTGAAAACGGCATTTCTCTGGAAGACTGTGAAAAAGTCAGTCGTCAGGTAAGTGCGGTGATGGACGTTGAAGACCCAATCGCAGATGAGTACACGCTGGAGGTATCGTCTCCGGGGTTGGATAGACCACTGTTTCGACTTGAGCAGTACGAGATGATGGCTGGCTATGTGGTCAATCTCCGGTTACGGGTTCCTTTTGAAGGTCGTAGAAAGTACCGGGGCATCATTAAAGGAATAGAAGACCAGGATGTTGTTATAGAGGCCGATGGTCATGAACTTCTGTTGCCGATCGAGACGATCGAAAAGGCGCAGGTGATACCGCAGTTCGACTGAGCCCGATTCGGGCGTCAGACTAACGGTATTAGCAAGACAGTAAAGTCAGAAACTGTCGTAGTAGAAGCTGCTCAGGGTTGACGGTGGTTAACGGATATCTTGAGCGGCTTTTGTTGCTTACAGTTTTTGACAGATAGTGGCAAACCGAAGTCCCTTTGCGATGGTCTCCGGGGTCGAGCGAAATCCCGGTTAGCGGCCAGGGTTACGTTGGCTGGTGGTCAAAGGGGTTGAAGCTGCTGCAAGGCGGCAAGAGAGCAAACTCCGGGAATTCAGGTTCGCCAGATAATCGGGGTGAGTGAAGGCAGCCAACGTCGTAGCAGTTTTGAAACCGACGGGCATAGGCATGGACTGGTTCAGCATAGGCGAGGCAGAGTATGAGTAAAGAGATTCTGTTGGTCGTAGAGTCCGTATCCAATGAGAAGGGAGTACCGCCTGAAGTTATCTTTGAGGCGTTGGAAACCGCTCTGGCGACAGCGACCAAAAAGCGGTATGAGACCGAGGTGGATATTCGCGTAGCGATTAACCGGGCTACTGGAGAGTACGATACTTTCCGTTGCTGGACCGTGGTCGCCGATGAAGATTTTGAATTCGCAGGTATGCATCTGACTCTGGACGAAGGTAAAGAGCAAGATGAATCCCTGGAGATTGGCGGTGTGTGGGAAGAGCCGGTGGAATCCGTCGGGTTCGGCCGTATCGCAGCCCAGACCGCTAAACAGGTGATCGTGCAGAAAGTGCGTGAAGCTGAGCGACTTCAAATGGTTGAACAGTACCGCGATAAAATGGGTTCTCTCATTTCCGGTACCGTGAAAAAGACAACCCGTGACAGCATTATTGTTGATCTGGGCAATAACGCAGAAGCCGTTCTGAGAAAAGATCAGACGCTGCCTCGTGAGAACTTTCGAATGGGTTCCCACGTAAGAGCGTTGCTGAATGAAATTTCTACGGAAGGTCGTGGTCCTCAGTTGATGATGTCCAGAACAGCGCCAGAGATGCTGGTTGAACTGTTCCGCATCGAGGTGCCAGAGATCTCTGAAGAAGTGATCGAAATTAGAGGCGCAGCCCGTGACCCGGGCTCCCGTGCAAAAATCGCCGTTAAAACGAACGACGGCCGAATTGACCCGGTAGGTGCTTGTGTCGGTATGCGTGGTGCACGTGTGCAGGCCGTATCTGGCGAGCTGGGAAATGAGCGTGTTGATATCGTACTTTTCGATGACAACCCGGTTCAGTACGTGATTAATGCCATGCAGCCTGCCGAAGTGGCTTCCATCATTGTTGATGAAGACAAAGGCACCATGGATATTGCGGTCAGCGAAGACAATCTGGCTCAGGCCATTGGTCGTGGCGGTCAGAACGTACGTCTTGCCAGTGAGCTCACCGGCTGGACGCTGAATGTGATGACCGAAGAAGCGGCTGCTGAAAAACAGGAACAGGAAGCTGGGCGTATCGGCCAGATCTTCGTAGAGAAACTGGATGTTGATGAAGACCTGGCAGAACTGCTGGTCTCTGAAGGCTTCACTTCTCTGGAAGAAATTGCCTATGTTCCTCAGGAAGAGATGTTGGCCATTGAAGGCTTTGACGAAGACATTATTGAGCAATTGCGGACACGGGCGAAGGATCAGCTGTTAACTCAGGCGATCGCCCAGGAAGAAAAGCTTGATGGTACACAGCCTGCAGAAGACCTTCTGACAATGGAAGGAATGAATCAGGATCTGGCCTACGAACTGGCTAGCCGCGGCGTGATCACCATGGAAGATTTGGCTGAACAGTCAATTGACGACCTTCTGGATATGGAAGGTATGGATGAAAACCTCGCCGGTGAGCTGATTATGACAGCTCGGAAACCGTGGTTTGAGGAAGCGGGTAACTGAGCGGGCCACTGAGAGGAGAAGTGTGAATGGCAGATGTAACCGTAGAGCAACTCGCAGCAGTGGTCGGTGCTCCAGTGGAGCGGTTGTTGCAGCAGATGAAAGACGCTGGACTGACAAAGTCCAACGGCAAAGAGTCTGTGTCTGATCAAGAGAAACAGCAACTGCTGGCCCACCTGAAACAAGCCCATGGTGACGCCGGAACCGGTTCTGAATCGACCAAGATTACGCTGAAGCGTAAGACTGTCAGCAAAATGAAAGTTGCTGGTGGCAGTGCTGGTAAAAACAAAGTGGTTAACGTTGAAGTACGTAAAAAGCGTACTTATGTTAAGCGCGAAGAGACGGAAGAAGCACCTAAGGCGGATGGCGCTTCCGCTCGTTCTGATAAGCCAAGAGATGATCGCGGTCCTCGTAGAGATGATCGTGCTGCTCGTCCGGCTGGTGATCGTGGTCCTCGCCCAACGGGTGATCGTGCTCCAAGGCCAGAAGGTGATCGCAGTGCTCGCCCAGGTGGTGACCGGGGTCCACGTCCAGCTGGTGATCGTGGTCCGCGCCCTGGTGGCGATCGTGGTCCGCGTCCGGGTGGCGCTCCATCTGCTCCATCTTTTGGTGACGCACCACCGCCACCGCCGTCCGATGATCGCAAAACGCGTAACAAGCGTGGCGGAGCGAAAGGAAAAGATCGTCGTAACGATAATGACGATGGCCCACGCCGTGGTCGTGGTCGTAATGATCGTGATGAGCGTCGTGGTGGAAGCCGTAAGTTCACTCGTAGTATTGCGCCTGAATCCATGGCTCATGGCTTTACCAAGCCAACGGCTCCGGTTCTGAGAGAAGTCTCTATCCCGGAAACCATTACGGTTGCCGAGCTGGCCAGTAAAATGGCGATCAAAGCGGCGGACGTTATCAAAGTGATGTTCAAAATGGGCTCCATGGTAACGATCAACCAAGTGATCGACCAGGAAACCGCCAGTATTGTGGTTGAAGAAATGGGCCACAAGTTCAAGCTGACCAAAGCGGATGCGATCGAAGATACGCTGTCCCATGATCAGCTGGAAGATGTGTCTTACGAAGCGAAACCACGTGCGCCTGTCGTAACCGTTATGGGTCACGTTGATCACGGTAAAACCTCGCTGCTCGACTATATCCGTAAGAGTCGTGTGCAGGCTGGCGAAGCCGGTGGTATTACCCAGCACATTGGTGCATACCACGTAGAAACTGATCGCGGCATGGTGTCCTTCCTGGATACACCAGGACACGCGGCGTTTACTGCCATGCGTGCCCGTGGTGCGAAAGCAACGGATATCGTTATCCTCGTTGTTGCTGCAGATGATGGCGTCATGCCTCAGACCGAAGAAGCCGTTCAGCACGCTAAAGCGGCTGGTGTGCCAATCGTGGTTGCAGTCAACAAGATGGATAAAGAAGACGCTGATCCAGATCGCGTGAAGAACGAGCTTTCTGCCCGTGACGTTATCCCTGAAGAGTGGGGTGGCGACACTCAGTTTATGCCAGTGTCCGCACTGACAGGCGAAGGTGTTGAAGCGCTGCTTGAAGCGGTTGTTCTTCAGGCTGAAGTTCTTGAGCTGACGGCTCCGGACGAAGGCCCTGCACGAGGCGTTGTTGTTGAATCCCGTCTGGATAAAGGACGTGGTCCGGTAGCTACTGTACTTGTACAGGCTGGTATGCTGAATCAGGGTGATAACATTCTGGTTGGTCAGCAGTATGGTCGTGTACGTGCCATGCTGGACGAAAACGGTCAGCCAATTCAGGTAGCGGGTCCTTCCATTCCAGTAGAGATTCTGGGTCTGGACGGTACGCCGGATGCCGGTGACGAGATGATTGTGGTTCGTGATGAGCGTAAGGCTCGTGAAATCGCAATGTTCCGTCAAGGCAAGTTCCGTGAAGTTAAGCTGGCTCGTCAGCAGGCTTCCAAGATGGAGAATATCTTCTCCAGAATGGGCTCTGAAGAGAAGAAGATGCTTAACATCGTACTTAAAGCCGATGTTCGTGGTTCTCTCGAAGCGTTGACCAGCTCATTGCAGGAGCAGGGTAACGACGAAGTTGAAGTGCGCGTTATTTCCAGCGGCGTAGGTGGTATCACTGAAACCGACGCTAACCTGGCACTGGCTTCTAATGCGGTGATTGTCGGCTTTAACGTTCGTGCGGATGCTTCTGCCCGTAAGGTCATTGATGCAGAAGACGTGGATCTTCGTTACTACAGCGTTATCTATGACATCATCGATGACGTTCGTAAGGCGCTGACCGGTATGCTCGGCTCCGATACCCGTGAACAGATCGTGGGTACTGCTGAAGTTCGTGAAGTGTTCCGCTCTCCGAAGTTTGGCGCTGTGGCTGGCTGTATGGTTATTGAAGGTACTGTTTACCGAAATGATCGTATCCGCGTACTGCGTGAAAACGTGGTTATCTATGAAGGCGAGCTGGAATCTCTGCGTCGCTTCAAGGATGACATGAATGAAGTTCGTAACGGCATGGAATGTGGTATCGCCGTTAAGAGCTACAACGACGTTAAGCCTGGTGACAAGATCGAGGTTTACAAAACCATTGAAGTGCAGCGTACGCTGTAACCGGTTTTCAGGCCTGAAGTAGACTATAAAAGCCCGCGGCCTCCACCGCGGGCTTTCTAATATGAGCACTCGAAATGGCAAAAGAGTACAGTCGTACCCAGCGAGTCGCTGACCAGATTCAAAAAGAGCTGGCTCAGTTGATTCAGCTGGAAATGAAAGACCCTCGTCTTGGCATGGTAACGGTCAGCATTGTTGAAGTTAGCCGGGATATGTCCTTCGCTGATATCTACGTATCCTTCCTCGGTGTAGATGATCAGGAGCAAATTGATGAATCCCTGAAAGTCCTGAATCAGGCGTCAGGTTTTCTGCGTTCCCAGCTGGCTCGGGCAGTTAAACTGAGATTTACCCCACAGCTCCGCTTCTTCTTTGATAACAGTCTGCGTCGGGGGGCTTACTTGTCCTCATTGATTGACCAGGCAGTAGCAAAAGATGGTCGCTCAGATAAAAGCAGCGACGAAGATTCCGAGGAATAAATCATGGCCAGAAGAGGTCGTCGTGTTAACCGCGGTCGTGCGGTTGACGGCATTATTGTTGTTGATAAAGTATACGGTGCTTCCTCAAATGAAGTGCTGCAGCGGGTAAAACGTCTTTTTAACGCTGCAAAAGCAGGACATACCGGTAGCCTTGATCCATTGGCTACGGGTGTTCTGCCAATCTGCCTGGGTGAGGCCACCAAGTTTTCACAGTACTTGCTGGATTCCGATAAATCCTATCGAACCACCATGAAAATGGGTGTTCAAACCACGACCGGCGATCGCGAAGGTGAAGTGGTTGCTGAGCGTCCGGTAGCGGTTACCCGTTCGGATGTGGAAGCCATTCTGGATCAGTTTCGGGGTGAAATTGAACAGGTGCCGAGCATGTTTTCTGCCCTGAAGCATAATGGCAGGCCACTGTACGAATACGCTCGAGAAGGCATCGAAATTGATCGTCCTTCCCGAAAAATCACGATTCATCGTCTGGAGCTTCTGGATTTTGAAGGTGATGAATGTGTATTTGAAGTGGATTGCACTAAAGGCACCTACATCCGTACTCTGGTTGAAGATATCGGCGCAGCTCTGGGCTGTCTCGGCCATGTTGCCGAACTGAAGCGTCTTAAAGCGGGTCCATACACTGAGCATCAGGCTTATTCTCTGGATGAGCTGGCAAAGCTACGTGATGAAGGTCGTGAAGCGGCTCTGGATGTTGAGCAGCGTGTAGAGTTTGCTGAACTGGCGGGTCTTGCGGATGAAATTGGCCGCGACAAGCTGGAAAAGAGTCAGGCTGAGCGATTCAAAGACTTGGGTCGAATTCGCAACAAAGCGGGCGACCGTGTCATTGATGAGTTGTTGCTACCACTGGACAGCGCAGTAAGCGATTGGCCTCAGGTTAAGCTCGGCGCAAACAGCAGTTTCTTCGTCGCCCAGGGAAATCCGGTTCAGGTTCCACAGGCGCCAACCAGTGGCAATGTCCGTATTTATGGTATTGCTGAAGGCGAAGAAGATCTGAGCTTTTTTGGTGTTGGTGAAATCACAGATGATGGTTTGGTGGCGCCTAAGCGCTTGATCAAATCCTGAGTTTTTTTGGACGCCCTCACAACATAGTGATAGAATTCGTCGCTTAATTTGAGGTTCGTTCAGAACCTTATGGCTGGCTGTAAATATGCACGGTCATGCCGGTTTGTTGTGTTGCATATTGATTGGAGATTTAAACATGGCTTTGACTGTTGAAAAGAAAGCTGAAATCCTGAAAGATTTTGGCCGCGGCGAAAACGATACTGGTTCCCCTGAAGTTCAGGTTGCTCTGCTGACAGCTAACATCGAAGGCCTGCAGGGTCACTTCAAGGCAAACCACAAAGATCACCACTCCCGTCGTGGTCTGATCCGCATGGTAAACCAGCGTCGTAGCCTGCTGGACTACCTGAAGCGCAAAGACGTTGAACGTTACCGTTCAGTGATCCAGCGTCTGGGTCTGCGTCGTTAATACGGCTTATACGGGATGGCTCTTACTTAAGTGGTACGTTCCGTTATAAAATGGAAGGCTGGTGTCTTGATATCACCTTCCATAGTCAAGGCACCGCGAGCTGCATTTATGTGGCTGGCGGTGTTTTGCTATTTGTACCCTGTGATTTTGATACCACTTTGGGTGCGAAGGTTGGCTTGATCAACTATTTATACCCAAAGGATTTCAAGTTGCTACGCGGCGGCAACCGAGTGAATCCCCACGAGCCTACGAGTAGTAGGTGATTGGGGTGAGCGAGTGAAGCCAACAAAGTAGCAACTTGAAAGGCGACGGGTATAACTGAGCTGTTAGTTACCGCTCAATCTTTAAAGAGGGTAATTAACGAAACTCCCCAGTCTGTGATCTGTCTGCATGGGGTGCAATTCAGAAACTTTCGTTCTGGTTTAAAAGTATGGAAGTTTGTGGATTGCATCCATTCTCTATGAACAGTGAGGATGCAGGTTTGGGGCGATTTTTAAACGATATAAAGGAAAATAATGTGAGTACTGCTCCAAAAGCAATTACTAAATCGTTCCAGTTCGGTGAGCACACCGTAACTCTGGAAACCGGCCGTATTGCCCGTCAGGCATCCGGTGCTGTTCTGGCCACTATGGGTGAACTGCAAGTTCTGGCCACTGTTGTTGGTGCGAAAAGCGCCCGTGCCGGTCAGGACTTCTTTCCGCTGTCTGTGCACTATCAGGAAAAAGTCTACGCTGCCGGTAAAATTCCTGGCGGCTACCTGAAGCGTGAAGGCAAGGCCAGCGAAAAAGAAACGCTGACTTCCCGTCTGATCGACCGTCCTATTCGCCCACTGTTCCCGAAAGGTTACATGAATGAAGTTCAGGTCATCATCACCGTTATGTCTGTGGATAAGAAAAACGATCCAGATATGCTGGGTATGATCGCTACCTCCGCAGCGCTGTCTATCTCTGGTATTCCTTTCGCTGGCCCAATCGGTGCAGCTCGAGTTGGTTTCAACGAAGAAGATGGTTACATCCTTAACCCAACCTTTGAACAGCTGAAAGCTTCTGAGCTGGACATGGTGGTTGCCGGTACCAAAGATGCGGTTCTGATGGTTGAATCCGAAGCTCAGGAACTGACCGAAGACGAAATGTTGGGTGCTGTACTGTTTGCTCATCAGGAATCTCAGTGCATCATCACTGCTATTGAAGAGTTTGCTGCTGAAGCTGCTGCTCCAGCTTGGGATTGGGCGCCTGCCGAAGAAAAGACTGCAGTTAAAGAAGCCGTTGCCTTTGGTTTCGAACAAAAGATTCGCGACGCTTATGGCATGACCGTCAAGCAAGAGCGCAGTAACAAACTGTCTGAGCTCCGTACAGAAGCCGAAGCGCTGCTGGCTGGTAACGAAGCAGAAGGTAAATTCAGCGCAGACGACGTTCAGGCGTACATCAGCAAGCTGGAAAAAACCGTTGTGCGTGGCAACATCATTAATGGACAGCCACGTATCGATGGTCGCGACACAAAAACAGTTCGTCCGATCAATGTAGAAGTGGGTCTTCTGAAAAAGACACACGGTTCAGCCCTATTCACCCGTGGTGAAACTCAGGCTATCGTGACGACCACTCTCGGTACCGCCCGTGATGCGCAGTTTATCGATGCGCTGGAAGGTGAAAGCCGCGATCCGTTCATGCTGCACTACAACTTCCCTCCATACTCTGTGGGTGAAGCAGGTCGTATGGGTCCTCCAGGACGTCGTGAAATCGGCCATGGTCGTTTGGCTCGTCGTGGTCTTGCTGCCGTGCTGCCAACCGGTGAAGAATTCCCATACACCATTCGTGTGGTTTCCGAGATCACTGAATCTAACGGTTCCAGCTCAATGGCGTCTGTTTGTGGTTCTTCTCTGGCATTGATGGATGCAGGTGTTCCTCTGAAGGCGCCGGTTGCTGGTATCGCCATGGGTCTGGTTAAGGAAGGCGAACAGTTCGCAGTTCTGACTGACATTCTGGGTGATGAAGATCATCTGGGCGACATGGACTTTAAAGTAGCGGGTACCGCTAACGGTGTTACCGCGTTGCAGATGGACATCAAGATTGCCGGTATTACCGAAGAGATCATGGATATCGCTCTGGAGCAGGCTTTGCACGCTCGTTTGCACATCTTGGCTGAGATGAACAAGGTTATTGCGGCTTCACGCACTGAGTTGTCTCCTAATGCGCCAATGACCATGACGCTTAAAATCGAACAAGATAAGATTCGTGATGTGATCGGTAAAGGTGGTGCGACTATTCGTTCTATCTGTGAAGACACTGGCGCATCTGTTGATATCTCTGACGACGGTACCGTTAAGATCTACGGCGAAACCAAAGAAGCCTGTCAGGCAGCTTACGATCGTGTATACGGCGTAACTGCAGAGGCTGAAATCGGTAAGATCTACGAAGGTACCGTTACTCGCATTGTTGAGTTCGGTGCGTTCGTAAACATTCTTCCTGGTCAGGATGGTCTGGTACACATCTCTCAGATCGCTGATCACCGTGTTGAGAATGTAGGCGACTACATCAAGATGGGTCAGAAGCTGGAAGTGGTGGTAATGGACCTGGACAACCGTGGTCGTATTAAGCTTTCTCTGAAAGAAGTGCCGCGTATTAAAGAGCAGCAGGCTGCAGCGACTGCTGAGTAAGCTCCTTTTAAAAAGAGCTAAAGAATAATAAGGGAGATTATATATCTCCCTTATTATTGATCTGGGAAAACTGGTTTAGGTTACTTATAAGCGTATCCCAACCATCTCGTGCTTTAGAGCGTGGAGGGGATACTTTTAAAGTATGATCGTTAAAATTTTCGCCTCTAGCGCCAAAAAAATGATTCAGTTCAAGGCCTGCATTATCTGTATCTTTTAAATATCTGCAAAGCATTTCGATGATATTAAGTAGTTAACCACCTGAAATCATATTTTCTGACTCATTGATCAGACTCTCTGACTGCGTTGCAACTCTGGTCACATAGCTCGCTATGCTCCCGCCGTTGCGCCTTGCAGAAAACCTGGTCAACAAGCCAGAAATATTCGATTCCAAATGGCCAACTACTTATCTTTCTCCTGAATATGATTCTGGGCATTGAGCTCTTTAGCTGCTGTTAAACCAAAACTCACTTGAAACCATCGGTTTTATTTTGGTTTTGGCTTAACCGGTTTTCTGAGCACCTCTTCCTCCTCGTCAAGAGACGTCTTGGTATGGAGTCTGTCGGCTAA
>NZ_LUTV01000001.1:780742-817550 GCF_001646945.1 Endozoicomonas ascidiicola | reverse complement strand
GATCCATTTCCACAAGGTGTGTGTTGCGCGTTTGGTGCTGAAGGCCACCTGTGAAGCGGATTGCTCACAACAGACTTGATAAAGGGCCATAAAGCGYTCGCGCGTCCTATGGTGAGGTTCTGATAATCCAGATTGATAGAGGCATTCTGGGGATTGATTCCATTTATCGTGTAGGACTTTAAGCATGAATCGAATAGTTATGGCAAAAAATGATCTGTAATTATACGTCTTGAATCGTTTTTCGTTTCATGCTTCGGATCAATTTATCTGCTCATTTAGAACCGTATGTTTCAAATGAGTTTTGGTTTAATAAATTTTGTGCATTCATAAGCGCTTTTTCTCCATCTGGTGGATAGGTGCTCTTGAGTAGCTGAATTATTTGGTAGCAGGCTTCCTTTCTAAGCGGTAGATCAGTTGCCGTATTCTCGCGTGCAAAAGAATATAAATCCTGAACAAGTCTCGAATAGATGCTTGACTGTCTTGCTTGAGCGTTCTGATCCCTGGTATTTCCTTCAGGGTCAAACGCTGGGTTTCTGGGGAGTTGAGCTGGGCCTGATTGAAAAACCTTTTCAGGAATGGAGGAAAAGCTGGCGGAGTAGATTGGATTGGAGAGTGTTTTCCATGCACTAGTAATGTTTAGTGGTTGCGCTGCTCGCTCCGTTAGGTCCTCAAACACTGACTCTTTTGTAGGACCGCCATTATTGCTTTCAGTTAACGAGGTAGTTGTGTTCGTGTGAGGGCGGATATCCAGGTATTGTAATTCACAGGTTGGATAGCTTAAGGGATGTTCGGGTTTCTGAGGCAATTGATTGCCTTCTGTGGGAGATGCTTGAACGGTTGATGATCGGAAGTTGGCTCTTGCGGCTCCATTGTTGGGTTCTTGGCTATTGTTAAGTAAGGCCCAACCACGTTTGGGGGTCACGCTATTCTGATTGTCCATATGACATGTCTTGTGGTGAAATATTACTTTAGACCGCTATCGTTTTTGTAGTTTCATGGCTTTCAGATTTTTTTGCTTGCAGGACAGTAGAAAACGTTTCAGTTCTGATCTGACTTGAAAGACAAAAAAAAGCGCCATTAGGCGCTTTTTTATTATTAGCGGAGAAATTTACTCGTCCAGGAAGCTGCGAAGGTGGTCCGAGCGAGTCGGATGGCGTAGCTTTCTTAATGCTTTCGCTTCGATCTGACGAATACGCTCACGGGTAACGTCAAACTGCTTGCCTACTTCTTCCAGTGTGTGATCGGTATTCATATCAATACCAAAACGCATGCGGAGTACTTTGGCTTCACGGGCGGTCAGTCCAGAAAGAACCATGCGAGTAGATTCTTTCAGGCCTTCACCAGTGGCGCGGTCGATCGGAGATTGCATCGTTGCGTCTTCGATAAAGTCGCCCAGATGGGAGTCTTCATCGTCACCAATCGGCGTCTCCATGGAGATAGGCTCTTTGGAGATCTTCAACACCTTGCGGATTTTGTCTTCCGGCATTTCCATGCGGATAGCCAGTTCTTCCGGTGTTGCTTCACGTCCCATTTCCTGCAACATCTGTCGTGAAATACGGTTCAATTTGTTGATCGTTTCGATCATGTGAACCGGAATACGAATGGTGCGAGCCTGGTCAGCAATGGAGCGAGTGATCGCCTGACGAATCCACCAGGTAGCGTAAGTAGAGAACTTATAACCACGACGGTATTCGAACTTATCCACAGCCTTCATCAAGCCGATGTTGCCTTCCTGAATCAGATCAAGGAATTGCAGACCACGGTTGGTGTACTTTTTGGCAATGGAGATAACCAGACGCAGGTTAGCCTCGACCATCTCTTTCTTGGCGCGACGAGCACGTGCTTCACCGAGTGACATCTTACGATTGATGTCTTTTACTTCGGTCAGCGTCAGAGTGAACTCTTTCTCGATATTCGCCAGTTTTTTCTGGGCGCGGACAATGTCTTCACGGTGTGTCAGCAGTGCTTCAGTATAACCACCACTACCGGATGCTAGCTCTTCAACCCAGTTCAGGTTGGTTTCGTTACCAGGGAAGACTTTCAGGAAAATCTTGCGAGGCATTTTGGATTTACGAACACACAGCTGCATGATGGTGCGTTCGTTAGTACGAATGCGATCCACAGCGTGACGAATTCGGAAAACCAGCATTTCGAAAAAGCGGGGAATAAGCTTCAGTGGCATGAAGGCTTCAGCCAGCTCGGTCAGTGCAGCCTGACTGTTACTGCGACCGTTGCCGGCAATAGCGGCATTGGCTTTTGCCAGCGCGTCTCTGAGAAGACCAAAGCGCTCTTTGGCTTCTTCCGGATCAAGGCCTGTATCGACTTCTTCCTCGTCGTCATCTTCACTATCGTCATCCTTGAGGTCATCGTTATTTACTTCAACAACGACTGGAGGAGGGATGACATCATCACCTGGATCAATATAACCACTGATGATATCTGTAAGGCGACCTTCTTCTTCAACGACACGATCGTACTCATCAATAACGATTTGAGCAGAGCCCGGGAATTGAGCCAGGGCAGACATGACTTCACGCCAGCCTTCTTCAATTCGTTTGGCAATCTGGATTTCGCCCTCACGGGTCAGCAGTTCAACCGTACCCATTTCACGCATGTACATTCGTACTGGGTCGGTCGTTCTTCCTGCTTCCTGCTCAACGGCGGCGAGAGCGGCGGCGGCTTCTTCAGCGGCGGCTTCATCGGTGTCGGCTTCGGCCATTAACAGGGTGTCAGCATCGGGCGCTGTCTCAAAGACGCTGATACCCATGTCATTGATCATGCGGATAATATCTTCCACTTGATCGGGATCGGAAATATCTTCCGGCAGGTGGTCGTTTACCTCCGCGTAAGTCAGGTACCCCTGTTCCTTACCTCGGGCGATAAGCTCTTTTAACCTGGATTGTTGTTGCGAATTTGCTGACATATCAACCCTTCAACAGCGGATATTGACGAACCGGACAAAAAAACGTAAGCAGGCAATTATAGCTCATAAACTAGGTGTAGTAACACAGCGCAGCGGCCCGACTTAATAGAACGAGACACCGGAATGCATTCCATGACGCGGGTTACCTTTTCCCTGGTGTTTTCAGACCGGAGTTTGAATTAGATTTGTGGCCAATAATGCAGTTCCACGGGACACAATGACATTCAAGTATACCTAATATTCAACGGGATGCAGTTATTTTTTACTGTTTAAAAACTACTTGCCTACCAATAACGATCATTCACTTTTTTTATAATTGAGACTCTGTCGCTTACTTTCAAGTAGTTCCAGATATTTTTTTCGTGTTTCGTCGTCTAGCTGGCTTGGTTTTTTATTCTGCAGGCTGGTGTTGAGAAAACTGCTGTGCAGATTTTTGCTCTGTACTTCAACGTTACTTTTGCGAATGGTTGCGATGGTATCGAGAAATTCCTCAGAATGCGCCGCGGTCCCGTGGTCAAGAGCAGCCAGTACTTTTAAGCGGTCGCCTTTATCGGTGCCATACCATTGAGCAATCAGTGTGCTGGTTTTCATGGCTGGATTTTTTTTGAGCACGGTTAACAGTTCGATCAATAACGAGCTATCTGAATTGTTAGGTAATTTTAGATCGCTAAGAGGCTCGGCAACTTCGCTGGCAAACTCCGGATTACAGAGCAATTGTCGTATGGCATAACCGCAGGATGACAGTTTTGTACTGTGTCGTCTGGTTGTGATGGCTGGGAATGATTGTTGTTCTAGAGAAAAATAATTATCCCGGTCTGAGCTGTAATCCGAGCTGTAATCCGAGCTGTAATCCGAGCTGTAATCCGAACTCTGAAAAGCGGCTTCGGAATAACTGTGGTCGTAGGAATAGGTGGTTTCGTAACTGCTTGTGGGTGCCGATTGAGGAGTGGGTTGGGTGGCTTTTTCTGCCTCTGCCTGCACCGCGCGTTGCTGATCTTTCGCATGAGCCGTTTCTTTGAAATGTGCCTGCAGGTAATGCGTATCCAGCCCCGTGTGATCCGACAGCTTTTTCAGTAGCAGCTGGTGGAACAAACCTTCCGGTAGTTTGACGATATATGGTTGTGCCAATTTGGCAAGGCGTGCCCGTCCATCCATGGTGGTCAGATCGAGCTCAGACTCCAATTCGCGGAACAATAGATTGTCCAGGCTGATCGCCTGAGTTTTGATGCGCTCGTTAAATTGTTCAGCGCCTTCCTGTTGCACCATGCTATCCGGATCTTCGCCCTGAGGAAGAAACAAAAAGCGCGCCTGACGACCATCCTGCATATTGGGCAAAGTGGATTCCAGCGCCCGCCATGCGGCGCGTCGACCCGCATCGTCGCCATCAAAGCAAAAGACAACTTCGCTGACGACTTTGAAAAGCCGAACCATGTGATCGGGTGTTGTGGCAGTGCCCAGAGTGGCAACGGCGTTGGTGATGCCTTGTTGGGCTAGTGCGACCACATCCATGTAACCTTCAACCACAAGGATGCGGTTTAGCTTGCGGTTGGCCTGTCGGGCTTCCCATAAACCGTAAAGCTCTTTTCCTTTGTGGAAAATCGGTGATTCTGGCGAGTTCAGGTATTTGGGTTTCTCATCACCTAATACTCGGCCACCAAAAGCGATGTAGCGGCCACGACTGTCACGGATCGGAAAAATAATGCGATCACGGAAGCGGTCATAAATCGTGTTGCGATCTTCATTTTTCACCAGCATGCCGGTGTTGATCAGTTGCAGTTCTTTTTCTGGTGAAGTGGCCAGTTCGCTTTTCAGGTTGTCCCAGCCCGGTGGGGCAAAGCCAATAGCAAAGTGCTGGCAGGTGGCTGCATTCAGACCGCGGTTTTTCAGATAGCTGGTGGCTCGTGGCGAGTGATTGTGTTGCTTCAATTGCCCAGTATAGAAATCCACAGCCTTATTCATAAGGTTGTACAGTTCGGTGTGGTCAGGGCCCCGATTTTTCAGGGCGTTTTCTTCCCGTGGCACATCGAGACCTAATTGGCCTGCCAGAGTGTCCACCGCCTCCGGGAAGTCCAGATGCTCGAAATCCATAACAAAGCCAAGGGCATTACCACTGGCGCCACAGCCAAAGCAGTAATAGAACTGTTTGTCCGGACTGACGGAGAACGACGGTGTTTTTTCCTGATGGAAAGGGCAGCAGGCAGAATAGTTGCGACCGGTTTTCTTGAGTTTTACCCGATGATCGATGACATCAACGATATCAATACGGGTGAGCAAGTCATCAATAAAGTACTGGGGGATGCGCCCGGCCATAGAAATTGTCTGCGCCTGAAACAGAATGTGGAGAGTAAAGGATACTATCACCCGCTTGGGAGGGTGTCATGCTGGTCGTCGTCGCGCGGGCAGATTAACCCAGTCGGGATTTTACGATCTTGCTGATGGATGACATGTCTGCCCGGCCTTGAGCCTGAGGCTTAACGATAGCCATCACTTTGCCCATATCCGCCATAGAAGATGCACTAGTACTCTGGATGGCATTATCCACCAGTTCGGTGATTTCGGTGTCGGTCAGTGGGGTGGGGAGATATTCCATCAGGACTTCGAGTTCGAGTTGTTCCTGATCGGATAAATCCGTGCGGCCAGCCGCGTTGAACTGTTCAATGGCATCGCGACGTTGCTTTACCATTTTGTCCAATACGGCCAGGGCACGTTGATCGTCTAATGATTTTTCGTCGATCTCAATACGTTTCAGCTCGGCAAGCGCCAAGCGGATAGTACCCAGACGAGGTTTGTCGCGATTGCGCATGGCGTCCTTCATGGCGTCTGTCAGAGTATCTCTAACGGTGCAATCACTCATAGCCTCTTCCTTTTCAAGGGTACTTAGTACTGTGAACGGATCGGAAATTCATTCGATTGATTCAATGGCTAGAAGCCAATCAATCAATACAGACGTTCACGACGACGCTGCTCGCGCTGTAGTTTTTTAAGATGACGCTTAACGGCAGCAGCGGCCTTACGCTTGCGAACAGTGGTAGGCTTTTCGTAGTGCTCACGACGACGCACTTCAGCCAGAACACCAGCTTTTTCACAGGAGCGCTTGAAACGGCGCAGGGCTACGTCAAACGGTTCATTCTCTTTAACTTTAACAGCAGGCATGCAGAGATCACCTTCCTTTTATAACAAGTTGTGTCCCATAAACCCCTGGGTCTGATGGACTCAGTAGCAAGTTCATGGCAGAAATACAGCCAATGCTGCGCGAATACGATCATTCGGCCGGGTGTTTACTGAACTGAATAGCGAGTTAAAGAGATTTTCAACTTGCAATTTAGTACCAATATCCACTGAATCAGGTCGGATTAATCGTAGTTTTTCAAGGGCGCGAATTTTAAAGGTTATTCTACCAAAATGCAAAAAATGCCGTTCTCAACGGTTGATTCTTGATGTCTGGAAAGTAAGTCCAATATAGGTTGTCTGATCGTGATTTTGAGCGTGTTATCGGGCGTCAAAAAACGGTGAACGGACACCATGTCGGAGTAAGGTTTTGGCAGAGAAAGATGAAAGCCCGTTCACTCTTTTCCATTTATCACGCTGAAATACGGCTTATCCACCACTGGGTATGCCTGTGACAAAACGGTTAAATCGCCCCCTAGTCTGACAAATGGAAGGCGTTGTTGGCAGTACAAGTACCCTCCAATTACAAGGATTAAGCCGTACCTGAAGAGGTGGACCCAGATCGTTATACCCGTCGCCTTTCAAGTTGCTACTTTGTTGGCTGCATTTATGCCCTCGGGTACTCGCTCACCCCAATCACCTACTACTCGTAGGCTCATGGGGATTCACTCGTTTGCCGCCGCGTAGCAACTTGAAATCCTTTGGGTATAGTTATGATCTGGGTTTCGATGTTTATGTCGTGACCAGGGACGTTCCGATGAAGCTTGTATGGATTCCAAATACTTTTTCCGTGGTAAGGCAGTTGCTAATTTATGCGCTGCTGGTTTGCCCGATGCTCGTTCATTCCGATCAGTCTGATGCCTTGGAAACCCCAAATAACTCAGATGAGCCTTCACCACTCTTTTATAGCGATGGGTCAGCAAATGGTTACCAATACCGGGGCTGGTGGGCTGCAGGCTTGAGTGCTATCAGTGTCGGCGCTTTATTTTCTGATGATTTCAGCAGAAGTGAGAAACGACACTTTGGACTGGCAGTGTTGACCGGTGCAACCAGCCAGACGAGGCTCCGTAAGTATGGTGTTTTTGATAACTCACGTTGGGCGAGGGTGCTTCTGGCTACTAGTTTGGGTGTGGTGCCCGGTTTAATTGATGACCTTGCGCACAAACAATTCAATAAAGATGATCTTGCCGCAGAAGCGTTGGGTAGCTTGGTGGGGGCAGTTGTTTCTGACCTTCTTCAGGGGCCGGTCGATGACGGCCCACAGTATGGGGTTGCCATTGGCTTAGGAAAGGTCGGACTCGTTTTTAACTACGATTTTTAGTTTTCTCGCCATACCACGTAATCAAAACAAAAATCCCGTTTGCAACAGCTTCTGTTACAAACGGGATTTTTGTTTGTCCGGCAGTTATTATTACCCCCGTTAATAAATGTAAGGTTCACTACACATGGTTGTCCTCGGGATAGAAACTTCCTGCGATGAAACCGGCATCGCCCTTTACGACAGCAAAAAAGGGCTGTTGGGGGATGCGCTGTTCAGTCAGATCGACATGCACGTTGATTACGGCGGCGTCGTTCCTGAACTGGCCTCCAGGGATCATATCCAGCGAGTGCTGCCATTGATTAGTGAAGTGCTTGATCAGGCGGGTCTCAAAAAAGCAGACATTGAAGCAGTTGCTTACACCCGTGGCCCGGGTTTGGTAGGTGCATTAATGGTGGGGGCCTGTGTGGGCAAAGCGCTGGCCTGGGCGTGGGATGTCCCTTCCATCGGTGTGCATCATATGGAAGGCCATTTGCTGGCGCCCATGTTGGAAGATAACCCAATTGCTTTCCCATTTGTTGCCCTGCTGGTTTCTGGCGGGCACACCCAGCTGGTTCAAGTGGATGGTATTGGGCAATATCATTTACTGGGGGAATCGGTGGATGATGCCGCTGGCGAGGCCTTTGATAAAGTCGCCGCCATGCTGGGGTTGGATTATCCCGGTGGGCCAGCGATTTCCCTACTGGCTGAGAAAGGTACAGAAGGTCGATTCCGCTTCCCAAGGCCAATGACGGACCGTCCGGGTCTGGATTTTAGTTTCAGTGGTTTAAAAACCTTCACGCTCAATACCGTTGCCAAGTGCCGGGAAGCGTCAGATGTTGAACTGAGCGAGCAGGATCGAGCAGACATTGCCCGGGCTTTTCAGGATGCGGTCGTGGCAACGCTGACCATCAAGTGCCGCAGAGCGCTTCAGCAGACGGGTATGAAACAGCTCATTATTGCTGGTGGTGTTAGTGCGAACACATCCCTCAGAGAGTCTCTTGAATCCATGGTTGCTAAAGAAGGTGGCGAGTTACGTTATGCTCGCCCACAATTCTGCACCGATAATGGCGCGATGATTGCCTATGCCGGCTGCCAGCGTCTGGTGGCTGGTCAGAATGATGGCCCTGAAGTGGTGCCGGTGCCGCGATGGCCTATGGATCAGCTCGAAGCCGTCAACTGATTTAAGCGATGTCTGGAATGAGGAGTATCCTGCATGGATAAAGTACGAATTGAAGCGATTGAAACGCAGGCGGTCATTGGGGTCTATGAGTTTGAGCACGATGCGCCGCAGCCATTGATATTGGATCTGGAACTAACAACCGACTTCACCCATGCCTTTGCCAGTGATGATCTGCAGGATGCTCTGGATTATGACGCGATCACCCAGCGGGTCAGAGGATTTTGTGCCGCCTCCCGTTATCAGTTGATTGAAGCGTTGGCCGGTGGAATCATCAAACTGATGATGGAGCATTACCCTGTGGATAAAGTGGCAATTACTATTCGCAAACCACAGGCTTTAAAAGGTGCGATGGCAACCGTGTGGTGTGAGAGAAGCCGACAGCAAATGGCGGCGTTGGATATTTAATCCATTGAAATGATCACTCTGAGTTCAGAGTTTTGCGACATCCTCTTAGGGAAGTGGAAGGGAAGATAATACCATCGTCATCTCCGCGAAGGCGGAGATCCACTGTCGTTGTGGGTTCCCGCCTTCGCGAGAATGACGGGGTGCTGGTATTTCTTTAAATACCACTTCCCTTAGTGCTTTTTAAGAATGCCGCTAATGCAATTAACTCTTGCCTGTTCTAAAGCCAGACCTAACGCCTTTCCCTTTACTGTCTCCGACATGAGATCTTTTGCTTTGATCTGAAGGCAGTGCGTTAAACATTCAAGAATAAAATCTCTTTTCAATTGCACTTCCTGAAAAGCAATGGCAAGCGCATCCAGAAAAAAGTGAAAGCGCTCCGGTCGTCTTAAGGCGTCCGTGGCATTAAACAGCGACATTATGTCTGCTGCCTGCAACTCTGCACAAAGCTGCCGGGCTTGTTGGGTGTGGTCAGTGATCAGGCGAGCCTGTTCGACAAACGCAGATGGCAAACGCAGCCGTTTGGACAAAGTCCTGAGGCTCTCGGATAAATGGTTCTGAGCATCATCAGAAATAAACAGGCAGCTAAAGCGAACCAGATCAGGTGATTTATGACCCGCCGCTTTGTTCGAGTAGGTTAATGCTTTATTAAGTTGTGAATGACAAAGCTCCGGAAGCACAATATTCAACGCCCCGCACTGCTGGAGAATAATAAAGTACTGGTCAGGGTTGTCTTCCATCAGCGCATTTCGGGTTTCCTGCCATACCCGTTCAGCGACGAGAAAGGATGCTTCGCCACTGCTGACCATGGTGGTCATGAGCGCCAGGGTGTCATCAGCAATGGTAAACTTCATGGGCGTCAGGCGGGCAGCAAAGCGAGCAGTGCGAAGAATGCGCAGGGGGTCTTCAGCAAAGGCCTCGGAGACGTGACGGAGAATGCGATTTTCGAGATCTTTCTGACCATCGTACGGGTCGATGATGCGACCTGCTTCGTCTTCTGCCATGGCGTTAATGGTCAAGTCTCTGCGAAGCAGGTCTTCTTCAAGGGTGACATCACTGGCCGTGTGAAAAGTGAACCCGCCATAACCATGGCCGCTTTTGCGCTCGGTTCTTGCCAGAGCGTACTCTTCTTTGGTTTGAGGGTGCAGAAACACCGGAAAGTCTTTGCCCACGGGTTGGAAGCCTTTTGCTTTCATGATCTCCGGCGAGGCGCCAACCACAACCCAGTCCTGATCTTTGACCGGCAAACCCAGCAGCTTATCCCGAACAGCACCACCAACCCGATAAATCTGCATAGTGAAACAGCGCCTTAAAATGAAGAAAGCAAAATTCTTTTATATCAGAATAAGACAATAGTTGACTAATCTGTTAAATCTGAAGGCTAGATTTTTAGCCTGGAGGATATCGATGAGCAGTACACAGTGGACCCGTGAAGCCATCGGCAAAATTGATGCCGACTTCCAGAGAACGGCTGATACTCATTTGGTTAAGCTGGATTTACCACAGCTGACGGGTATTCAGTTGTACCTGAAAGATGAAAGTACCCACCCAACCGGCAGTTTAAAACACCGGCTGGCCAGATCGTTATTTCTCTACGGTATCTGCAACGGTTGGATCAACCAGGGCACTACGGTTATTGAATCCTCTTCAGGCAGTACAGCAGTTTCGGAAGCTTACTTTGCCCGGTTGTTAGGTTTGCCATTTATTGCCGTCATGCCGCGCTCCACGTCGGCTCAGAAAATACGACAGATTGAGTTTTATGGCGGCCAGTGCCATCTGGTGAATAGCTCCAGTGAAATTTACGCAGAGTCCCAGCGGTTAGCGACTGCCCTGGATGGGCATTACATGGATCAGTTTACCTATGCGGAGCGAGCAACCGATTGGCGCGGCAACAATAATATTGCTGAATCTATTTTTCGGCAGATGAGCGCCGAGCCCTGGGCAATACCTTCGTGGCTTGTGATGAGTGCAGGCACCGGCGGCACATCTGCCACCATTGGGCGTTATATTCGCTACCAGAAACTGGACAGTAAACTGTGTGTGGTTGATCCGGATCATTCGGTGTTCCATGACTTTTACCACAGCGGTGATGAGAATCTGGTTATCAGCGAAAGCTCCCGTATAGAAGGCATTGGTCGTCCAAGGGTTGAGCCGTCGTTTGTGCCCGGTGTGATTGATGATATGAGGCGCATTCCCGATGGCGCAGCCATTGCTACGGTGCATTGGCTGGAGCAGATACTCGGGCGAAAAGCCGGACCCAGTACAGGAACCAATTTATTTGGAGCACTTCAGATTGCCCATGAAATGCAGCAGAAAGGGGAGCAAGGCGCTATTGTGACACTGCTGTGCGACAGCGGCGACCGCTATCTGGACACATGTTACAACCCAAACTGGGTGAAAGCAGAAATTGGCGATATAGCCCTGTGGCAAGAAAAATTGAATGACTTGATTAATGCCATGAACTGATCATTTAAAAAAAGCATTGGTATAATAAAAGGCTGCTTGGAAAAGTAGCCTTTTTTCGAGATTGTTTTCGTTGTGTTTTACATCATAGGCTTAACTATAGAGGCATTGTTGCTGTCGTATTCACCCCTGAAGGTTGTTACTCTAGCTCTTCTAGTCGACTCAACAATGCCTTATTCGTATTGCGTTCTTGATCTGCATGACGCTCAGCCCTTCTAGTGCCGTCTTCAGCACTCTCCCTAACCAAGTCTAACAATTGGCCGTCTCTCGATTTGATCTCTGAGACTTCTGATTGAAGATCAGCTACCGCTCCGTGGTTTTTCTCTAACGCGCCTACACTCCGCGCTAAAGCCGCTGTCACTTCTGTCAACTTAGCCTGTGATTCTTCATACTGACTCTGAAGCTGTTCATTTGCCTTGAGTGATTGGCTGTCAAGGCTGTTCGGGGTTGGTTCCAAGGTGGTAGAACGTAATGAACTTTCTAGCTCAGCCTGAGAAGACATCACTTCCTCTAAGCGAGCCAAAACTCTATCTATATTATTTTGAGTTGTTGAATGATCGACAACTCCCTCTGAAGAAGCTTGTGCTGATGTCCCTCCAGGCTTGCCGGCTCCGGCTGAAGAGGCTGGTGGTGGTGTCTCTTTAGGCTTGTCGGTTCCGGCTAAAGAGGCTTGTGGCGTAGGCTTGTCGGCTCCGGTTGCAGTAGCTGATGCCGATGGTTGCCCGGCTTTAGATGGTGTTTCTGATTTAGGGTTATCTTTTGGTGTCTCTACTGGCGCTTCGTCAACATTATTGAGTAGAGATTCATGCCCAACCAAGCCGGACCAGAAATGCCTACCTATATTAGAAAGACCACTACTTATGGAAGTATTTGATGCACCTTCAGCTTCGCTCGAAGTTGAGTCGGTTTGTTCTCCCTGTTTTACAGAGGCAGGGTTATCTCCGTTTGTAGCTTTAGAGGCTTGTCTTTCCGCTACAGATTTATTTGTTGGCTGATTAGTTCCACTTGCTTGAGATTGGTTAGCTGGAGCAGCTAATTGAGGCTGTGCGTCAGGTTGCCCTTTGACGGCAGCTCCATTTGCTGTAACGCCTTCATTAACTGAAGATTTTTGAGCGGAGTGTTGTAAATGTTGAGCAGATGTTTGTTGTACTGCACATGGGTTAGTGCCTATAGACATTATTTAGTCCTTATTCAGGTATTATTGAATTGGGATAGACATCTCTTCATTGTTTTTTCTGAGATGACTGCAACTTCGACAAAGGACTAAACGAAGGGTTCTATATCATTTAGAAATTAGTCTTCGATGCATCAATAGTGAATTTTTTATTTGAGACGGGTGTTCGTTTAAGCGTCATGGGTTTTATAAGATAGGTTCTATTTTAGAACGATGCTTGAGCTGATATGCTCAGTACTTTGGTCAATATTGGAAATGCTTTGCTCGGCAGTGATCCTGCTGGCACAGTGCGTGATACTTCAAGAATAAACAGAAATGAGTCTGGTGATAAGCACCCAACCATATGAAATTATATTTTCTGACTCATTGATCAGATCCTCTGACTGCGTTGCAACTCTGGTCACATAGCTCGCTATGCTCCCGCCGTTGCGCCTTGCAGAGAACCTGATCAACAAGTCAGAAATATGCGATTCCATATGGCCGGGTACTTAGGAATCCACCGCACTCATAGAATGGAGAACCCCCATGTTTCAGGCCAGAGATGCATTCAGTCAGGATTTTCTTAATCGCCCTGCGGCTCGTTTATGGCCGGCTATTTCCCCTCACTATGCCATTGATGAAACCGCCTGGCTGCAAGAGTTGGTGGCGGTGCTGGATGAATACCCAAACGATTATCATGTTATTGGCAGCCGCGCTTCAGAGTTGATCGAGCAAGTTCGCGGCAGTGATGACAGTATTCATATGATTGATGCGCTGTTGTTGCAGTACAGCCTGGATACCCGTGAAGGCATTTTACTGATGTGCCTGGCGGAAGCGCTGATGCGAATTCCAGATAGCCAAACCGCCGACGCGCTGATCCGCGATAAACTGAGTGTGGCGGATTGGAAGCAGCACCTGAGCCAAAGTGATTCTCTGTTGGTGAACGCCTCCACCTGGGGATTATTACTGACCGGTAAAGTCGTCAGTTTGGACGCTAACGAAGAGAGCTCAGCGGGCAGCGTGATAGGTAAACTGGTGAATCGGCTTGGGGAGCCGGTGATTCGTCAGGCGGTGAATCAGGCTATGAAAATCATGGGGCGTCATTTTGTGCTTGGGCGAACCATCAAAGAGGCGTTGAAAAACGGTTCGAAACCTCGAAGCAAAGGTTATAGCTATTCCTTTGATATGCTCGGTGAATCTGCCCTTACTGGCGATGACGCCCGACGATATTTTGAAGAATATCTCGCGGCCATTCGAACCGTGGCAGCGGAACCTGATAATCAGAAATCTGGTCGCTGTGGTGTGTCGATCAAATTGTCTGCTTTGCACCCCCGCTATGAAGTTGCCCAGAAAGCGCGCGTAATCAAGGAGCTGGTGCCGGTGGTTCTGGAACTAGTGCGCGAAGCTCGTGCCGGTAATGTAGCGATCAATATGGATGCGGAAGAGCAAGATCGCCACGAACTGTTTTTGGAAATATTTGAACAGGTTTACCGACATCCGGATTGCCAGGGCTGGGGCGGTTTTGGTTTGGTGATTCAGGCTTATGGCAAACGTGCGTTGCCATCGTTGTGCTGGCTGGTGGCATTGGCTCGGGAACAGGGGGATCGTATTCCGGTTCGTTTGGTGAAGGGCGCTTACTGGGACAGCGAGATTAAACTTTGCCAGCAGCAGGGGCTTTCGGGTTATCCGGTGTATACGAGAAAAGAAGGGACGGATGTTGCTTATTTAGTGTGCGCCCGTTTTTTACTGTCTGAATTGGTGAGAGGCGCTATTTATCCACAGTTCGCTACCCACAATGCGCATACCGTTGCCAGCGTATTGGTGATGGCGGAACGTGAAAGCGCGGATGATTTTGGCGCTTTTGAATTTCAGCGGCTCCATGGCATGGGTGATGCGCTTTATAACCGCGTGCTGGAAGAGCATAAAACGCCAGTGCGAATTTACGCGCCGGTGGGTAGCCACAAAGATTTGTTGCCTTATCTGGTTCGGCGGTTGTTGGAAAACGGTGCGAACTCTTCTTTTGTTCACCGACTGGTGGATGCGAAAACCCCGGTGGCCGAACTGGTACAACACCCGGTGGATTTATTGAGACAGAAAACCTGTTTTCATAATGACCGGATTCCTCTACCGCCGAAGATATACGGCGATGGTCGATTGAATGCCCGAGGCGTGAATATTGATGTGGAAAGCGAATGGCAACCTTTCCGGGAACAAGTTGCGCGTTTTATGTCTCACTCCTGGCAGCAGGGCGCATGGTTGAATGGCGCGTTGGTGGCTGGGTCGAATACCGCAGAAATAACCTGTCCTTATCAGCGCTCAGACAGTGTTGGCAAGATGAGCTGGGCAGATGAAAGCAGTGTCGAAACAGCGTTAAACAGTGCGGTTGCCGGTTTTGAAAAATGGAGCCGTGCGCCAGCAGAACAGAGAGCAAAGTGCCTGGAAAATCTGGCTGAGTTGCTGGAAACTCATCGGGAAGAGCTCGTAGCCTTGTGTCACCGGGAAGCGGGCAAAACCATTCACGATGCCATTGATGAAATTCGCGAGGCGGTGGATTTTTGTCGTTATTACGCCAATCAGGCACGGGAGAAGTTTGCGGAACCTTTGGTGATGCCCGGGCCTACCGGAGAATCCAATGAACTTCGGTTCAGCGGGCGTGGCGTGTTTTTGTGCATCAGCCCCTGGAACTTTCCACTGGCCATTTTCCTCGGGCAAGTGACGGCGGCACTGGCGGCGGGGAATGCGGTTATTGCTAAACCTGCGGAACAAACCAGCCTGATTGCCGGCAGAGCGGTGGAACTAATGTTGGCAGCGGGGATTCCTGGTGATGTGATTCAGTGTTTGCCCGGTGATGGTGCGCAGTTGGGCAGCCGTTTGGTGATGGATGAGCGCATTGCCGGTGTTGCCTTCACCGGATCAACAGAAACCGCCCGCAAGATCAATCAAACACTGGCAAACCGACACGGGGCGATTGTGCCGCTCATTGCTGAAACCGGTGGGCAGAATGCCATGATTGTGGATTCCACTGCGTTGCCAGAGCAGGTGGTTCAGGATGTGATCTTATCTGCCTTTGGCAGTGCGGGGCAGCGTTGTTCTGCACTGCGAGTGCTCTACGTGCAGGAAGATATTGCCGATCGTGTGATTGGCTTATTGCAGGGCGCCATGGCTGAGCTGGTGGTCGGAAATCCGTCATTACACTCAACAGATATTGGACCCGTGATTGATGAGCGGGCGCGGCAAGGCTTGCAGGCGCATATTGATCGTATGAAGCAGGAAGCAACATTATTGGCAGAGTGTCGCTTACCCGAGAGTTGCAAAAGTGGCAGCTTTATTGCACCGGTAGCGTTTGAGATTGACAGCATACGTCAGCTGGAGAAAGAGCATTTTGGCCCGATTTTACACGTGGTTCGTTTCAAAGCCAGCAAGCTCTCGGCTGTGATTGATGAGATTAATGGCTCCGGTTATGGCCTGACACTGGGTATTCATAGTCGTAATGAAATTACGGCGTCGTATATTACGGAGCGGGTAAAAACCGGCAATACTTACATCAATCGAAATCAGACGGGCGCTGTCGTTGGCGTCCAGCCATTTGGTGGGCAAGGGCTTTCGGGAACCGGGCCAAAAGCCGGTGGGCCGCACTACCTGTTGCGCTTTGCGATGGAGCAGGCGTTGACTATTAACACCACGGCTGTTGGTGGGAATGCGACGTTGTTGTCTTTGGGGGAAGGGTAGGTTTAATTTAAACCAGATTCGACTAGTTCCCACTCGGGGCGAGGCTGTCGCAAAAGCTCTGGTTCCCATGCTTTTATGCCCTTTGGGTATTGCGTGGGAACCCATTCATCTATCTCTTTGAAAATTAAGAGGTATGCATTCCCACGCGGAGCATGGGAACGAGTTGGTTGGGAGTTTTGCGACACCCTCGGAGCATGGGAACGAGGTTTTGTTTTTGAGTGAGGGAAGTTATTCCTGCGTCACACGGTTCACTTCTTCCAAACTGGTGACACCTTGCAATGCTTTCAGCAGGCCAGATTGTCGTAGGTTGTTAAAGCCTTCCTTCTCGGCTTGCTTTGAAATTTGCAGAGAGTTGCCTTCTTCCATAATGATCTGCTGCATGCCCGGTGTAATTGCCACAACTTCATAAATCCCCACGCGGCCTTTATATCCATTGTTGCAGTTTTCACAGCCTTTAGGGCCGTAGATTTCGGCCTTGGCGGCCTGCTCAACGGTAAAGCCTTCTTCCAGCAGTGTTTCAGTTGGGATTTTCATTTTAACTTTGCAGCCACTGCACAACCTTCGAGCCAATCGCTGGGCAATAATCAAGCTGACGGACGTAGCAATGTTGAACGAAGGTACGCCCATGTTCTGCATACGGGTCAGGGTTTCTGCCGCACTGTTGGTGTGCAGGGTGGACATAACCATGTGGCCAGTCTGAGCCGCTTTAATCGCGATGTTAGCGGTTTCCAAGTCTCGAATCTCACCCACCATGATGATGTCCGGGTCCTGACGAAGGAATGCCCGCAGCGCCTGGCCAAAGTCCATGCCCTGTTTCGGATTCACGTTAACCTGATTGATACCTTCCAGGTTAATTTCCACCGGGTCTTCCGCTGTGGAGATGTTTCGCTCTGGCGTGTTCAGAATGTTCAGGCCGGTATAAAGCGATACGGTTTTACCAGAACCAGTTGGGCCAGTAACCAGAATCATACCCTGCGGTTGGTGCAGGGCATCCATGTACATCTTCTTTTGAGCGTCTTCATAACCCAGCGCGTCGATCCCCATTTTGGCGCTGGACGGATCAAGAATACGCAGTACGATTTTTTCGCCCCACAACGTCGGCAGGGTGTTTACCCGGAAGTCGATAGCCTTGGTTTTGGACAGCTTCATCTTGATACGGCCATCCTGAGGCTTCCGGCGCTCAGAAATGTCCATGGCCGACATAATTTTAAGTCGAGAGGCGATTCGCGGGCTCAAACTAACGGGAGGACGGGCGACTTCGTGCAGTACACCATCGGTACGAAAACGAACCCGGAAGGCTTTCTCGTAAGGCTCAAAGTGAAGATCCGATGCGCCGCCTTTAATAGCGGTGAGCAGCATTTTGTTAACGAACTTAACCACAGGTGTGTCGTCTTGTCCGCCACCACCATCGTCCCCTGGTGCATCGTCGTCAACAGCGCTGACTTCCAAGTCTTCCAGGTTGCCAAGCTCTTCATCATCCAGATCCGACAATGCCTGGCTGGAATCATCCAGCGTCTTGTCAATCATCTTCGCCAGCTGGCTTTCTTCAGCCAGCACCGGGTTCATGGTTAAACCCGTGTTGAAGCGGATTTCATCCAGACCGTGGTGATCTGAAGGGTCAGAAATAGCAATAAACAACATGGAGCCGCGCTTTATCAATGGCAGCACATTATGCTTGCGGAGTAGCTTTTCCTGCACCACGTTGGTTGGGAAGTGGGCTTTATCGTACGCCGCCAGATCCATCACCGGCAAGCCAAACTCTTCCGCAACGGCCAACATTAGCCCTTTTGGGTTCACTTGTTTTTTATCAAGAAGGTATCGGAAAAGAGATTGCTGAGCCTGGGCGGCACCGGCTTCTGCCTGACGGATGGCCGTTTCATCCATCAATTCATCAGCCAGCAGGCGGGCGGCCAGCCCTGTTAAAGGTTTGTTTGCCATAACCCGTGTCTGTACCCGTATCTATCCCTGAGGGGGAGTGTTTAGAGAATGATAAGTACTATATCAGCATAAATGGCGGATAGTTAAGGGGATTTTTGTGGTGTGCTGTGCATCTTGTTGCCCTGCTTTGAACTGCGTAGGTTGGTAAGCCGCAGGGTTGCCGACGAATCAGCTTCACAGCACCGTTTTAAGATGAAGATGTTCCACAAAAGGTTGGAAATCCCGATCGGAGTGAAGCAGTGAAGCGTTGTGTTCTATGCACCAGGTGGCAATGATGACATCAATGGTTTTTCGAATGGTAATGCCTCTCTGCCTGAGCTTACGAAAGTTATCAGCGCTTGCCAGTGCAAGAGAAGGAGAGCATAAAGAAAAGGTCTCCAGCTCAGTTAGCAGTTTTTTTGCCTGATCAAAATCACTTTGCTTTCTAAACCCCTGAAGCACTTCAGTCAAAATCAAATCACCCATAACCAAAAACTGATAATCCAAAAGCTGATCAAGGCGATCAGTTTCCGGTGTCAGAGTACCATTGAAATAATCAATCCAGACTGAGGAATCCACCAAAATCATTGTTGATTTCTCATATCGTCTAAATCACCATCCCATTGTAGTTTGCCCCGAAGCTGACGGATTTTCCGTTGCTTGCTCAGCTGGATTAACGCTTTCAGCCCCGCCTCTACGGCCTCTTTTTTCGTGCTAAGGCCACTGCTTTTCAGCGCCTGTTCCATTAACGCATCATTGATCACGATATTGGTTCGCATGGTTTATCTTCCAGAGTGATGTGTATAAATTAGTCTCTATTTGTGTATTGTAGATGGATTTTCTGGGTTGGCAAATCAGGCTGAGCACCGTCGGTAACCCATCGGGTTGCCGACAACAAAACCCGACAACATGCAACACCCCAACCACTGCATGCGCAAAATCAGAAGCAAAATTATGAGATGTTGAATGAGAATGAATAAAGCGGGACTGGTGTTTTCGGAGGGGTTGAGCGTCGGCAATTCCTCTAGTGCAAGGAAGCGTTAATACCCATACCGTTCGCACTGAGCGGAGTCGAAGTGTGGTGCTTTGATCCTTCGACTCCGCTCAGGATGAACGGGGATGTATGTCTTATAACACTTGGCTGCACTAGGAATACCGACCTTGCTTATGTTTTCTATCTGCAGATGTGAAACACGACACAGGTCAAACGATTGTAATATAAGACGGTTTCTGTATGTAAAAACGAATCTTTCATAGTTGTGAACTGTGTCACACCGTGATAACGTTTCGAACTATCCGTATAGTTGCTAATCACCTAAAAATTAAAGACTATTGGTCGGATGGATTACAGGAAGTCACTGTGCCCATGGAATGGCAGTTAAGGAAACAAGTATCTGCTGGTGGGTTAACACGCTACGGATGCTGAAAAATTGAATCTTATGTTCCCGGGGGACAAACACATGAAAAAACAACAGGGTTTTACTCTGATTGAATTGATGATCGTTGTGGCGATCATTGGTATTTTGGCGGCTGTGGCTATTCCGCAGTATCAGAATTATATTGCGCGTAGCCAGATGACGAGTGGCTTGGCTACTATTTCAGCGCTGAAGACTCCAGCTGAAGAAATGCTAATGTCTGGAACTGCACCAACTTTGGATGGTTTAGGTATTGCTACAAATGCTAGTCAAGTAGGTGAAATAACTACGACTATCTCAGATCAAGGCGTTGGCGCCATTACTTTTGAAATGAAGGGTGCTTCAGCTGCAGTAAATGGTGCAAAAATGAATCTTCATCGTACCGCTGCTGGTACTTGGAGTTGCTATACAACAGCGGGAACTAATGCTGACGCTTGGAGTGCTGATTACGCACCAAAAACTTGTTTGGTAGGTACTGCTCCAAGTTCATAGGAAAAATGAATATCCTTTTTTCACGCTCTGCGTGGAAATGCATACACATCTGGTAGTTTGCTTACACCGGATAAATCGGTAACTCAAACGAGTTACCGACTCATAATATACAAGCTTTCCTCTTACTCCCGTGAATACAATCCCCACAACAGACTCACTCATTAAAGCCGCTATAAGACCAGACGTCCTAGTGGGTATCATTAAACACTCACCTTTCTTCATTATCTTTGCACTTTTGTCCTGCCTGCTGATAACAGGATTAATATCTTTCCCCTTCAGCCCATTGGACTTTAACGCCAAACGCGTGCTGCTAATAGTTACTGTTTTACCCTCTTTATTGTTTATCATTCATCAATCTTTCTCAGGTAGTCAATTTCGCCAAGATTTATCACAACGCCTCTCACCCATTCCGCCAAAAGTAAGAGCTGGCTTAGCCCTAATCTTCATCTTGGGCACAATATCAAGCCTGCTATCAGCCTACCCAGCAAAAGGACTGCAGGAAGTTGGACTTTACGCCCTGCTGTTTTGCATGACCATTGTCGTATCAATCAGCAGAAATAATGAACAATTAATCATCCCGTGGCTTTGGGTTATCAGTATTGGCTTGCTGTTTTACACCATTGGCTATTTCTTCCAGTACATTTTATATCTCCAATTTAAACCCAAAGCATGGATGTACTCGATTCACGAGTATTCCAACCCCAGAACATTCAACCATGTGCAAGGGTGGTTGATTCCTCTGCTAGCTTTACTGCCACTGTTTGCCAAAGGCGTGTTTAAGCGTTTGAGCTGGTTTGGCCTGTCAGTGTTGTATTTCTATCTCTTGGTGACGTCGGTCAGGGGACTGCCGCTTGCCATGATTGCCAGTGCTTTTATCACGCTACTGGCTTTTAAACCGCAGGCGAAACTACTTCTGAAAGTTCATGCTAAGGCGTTTGTGTTTGGTGGGCTTGCTTATCTCTTGCTGATTCAACTTGTCCCTTTATTACTTGGGCATGGCTTATCGGACGAAAGCATTTTACACAGGCTGGATTCTGGGAGTTCTGGTCGTTTGCATCTATGGCAGGTAGCGCTGGATGCTTTTATAAAGTCACCATGGTTAGGCATTGGACCGCAACATTACATTACTCAGGGCACGGGTATTGGTTCGCCGCACAATATTATTTTGCAATGGTTAAGTGAGTGGGGAGGCCCTGCAGCGTTGCTGATGATTGGGTTATCGGTTTATGGTGGCGTTCGCTATCTTTTGGGTGTTCGGCAACGTATAGCCAGTGAGACTGTCTCCGATCATTCTGCATTGGTTCAGGTGGCTGTTTTTATGTCGCTACTAACGTCTGGGCTTTATGCTCAGCTCAGTGGTGTTTTTATCACGCCTCTTAGCCAGGTTTTGCTGGTGGTGATTGTGGGCAGTGCTATCAGTTTTCACAATCAAGAGGTTGGGGTTGTTCGGGCGCCGCTTCATTGGTTGGAAAAAATTCTATGGGCAGTGCTGTTACTTTTTTTACTTGTTACGTTTTATTGGGTTTTCTATAAAGAGTTTTATCTTGGGGAATACGACCTTTATTTACTTTGGGAAATGAATGCTCCGCGCTTTTGGCTGAATGGTGATTTTACGAGATAGTGGTTTTTCTTCATTTATGAGCTTATTCCTACGGTGACCGAGGTTGTCGCAAAAGCCCTGGTTCCCATGCTTTTATGCCCTTTGGGTATTGCGTGGGAATGCATACCTCTTAATTTATCTCGTTCCCATTCTTTGAGATTGACCTCGTTCCCACGCTCCGGCGTGGGAATGCCTACCCCAACCCGCAGCAAAACCGCCTCCACAGAAAAGCACCAACCCCCCCCCCCCCAGTCCAAGAAGTTCAAAGCAAACTGAAACGCTGTACGATTCCACACATTGGAGTAAACGCATGGTTCTCGTATGCATTCCCACGCTGGAGCATGGGAACGAGGTATCTTGACCAAAACATATTCAGTACATACAATGTATTTATGGTTAAATTTGAATGGGATAAGTCTAAAGACTTATCCAATCTAAAAAAGCATGGTATCTCTTTTGAGGAGGCAAAGAGCGTATTTTATGATGAATATGCCATCCAATATTTTGATGAAGAAAATTCAGGCTTTGAAGATAGATTTTTAATGGTTGGTCTTAGTCATGAATCAAGAGTTCTTCTTGTTTGTCATTGTGAGAGAGATTCTGGTCAATCAATTCGCATTATCTCAGCACGTAAAGCTACGAATAATGAGCGCAAATACTATGAAGGGGGGTTGTCATGAAAGATGAATATGATCTGTCCAAAATGAAGTCCCGCAAGAACCCATATGCTTCAAAACTGAAAAAACCAGTCACCATGAGGCTTGGTGAAGATGTTATAGATTATTTTAAAAAGATGGCAGAAGAAACAGGCGTGCCCTATCAAAGCCTCATCAATCTTTACCTTAAAGACTGTGTGACGCAACATCGGAAAATTGATATCTCGTGGCAAGCCAGGACATAAAAAATCCAGCGTATTGCCTTCGGCAGCCGCTAAACTTGGTGGTATGGCAACCGCGTTTCTGGGAACACTGCATTCATAAACAAAAAGCTTTCAGCACATCAATTAACCATCACCTCCCGCGCCAAAATCCGTGAAGCGTCAAACCCATTAAACAGAAACGACTCTTCACTGCTCCCTTTCTCATACTGCACTTCATACATCAAAAAGAACGCACGCCCATTCTGGCTATTGAGCCAGTCTTTATAGTTGCTATGCCACCCGATATAACGGTGGCTTAGATAAGCCCCCAGCCTCTCATCCAGCAGAGGTTTATAGATGTCCTTTTTTATACCTGACGCCGTAATCCAGTGGTCTGCCGTGGATATAATCAATGAACCCTCATCGACAGAAGATTCCGCTTCATTGATCGCTGAGAAATAACGCTCCACCTGTTGCTGATACAGGTATTGCATACTGGCAAAGGTAACCACCACCGCGGATAGTAAGACAATCAGCAATAGCCCGCCTCGTAAAACCCAGGATTGATAACGATCCCTCACCAACACTCTATTTTCAAAGTTCATCTTCCCACCCTGAGCACCGAACCGACATTAATCTGTCTATCGGTCAATCAGCAGAAAATAAGAGGACAAAAGAGTGCTTTTATTGACGGGCGGAACAATGGGTCGACGGGTTTCTTTGTGAATTGAAGCGGAACGGATATGCCTTTCCTAGGCTTATTAAAGGGCTGCAGGCCAATGCCGACAAGGCTGCAATGGATGGCAGTACCGCGAATAACCCAACGTTGAGGAAAAGGCTATGAAAACATGGATGTCTAAGCAAAAGCAGTCAGGTTTTACCCTGATTGAATTGATGATCGTCGTGGCGATTATCGGTATTCTGGCAGCGGTTGCGATTCCGCAGTATCAGAACTATACCCGTAACGCCGAAGCAACAGCGGCTATTTCTGAATCAAAGCCGTATCAGACTGCAGTGAGTATTTGCCTTCAAAGCAATGCCATTGCTGACTGTGATGCAGGTTCAAACGGTATTCCTGGTACCAGCACAAAAATCACAGGCGTAACCGATGGCGTAATAACCATCACGCCTGGTGGACTGTTTGTTGCTCAAACCATTACCCTGACCCCAGTACTGACTGTTGGTACCGGTAACTGGACATGGACCAAGGGCTGCACTGGTACATCTAATGGTGATTTGTGTAACACAGATGCTTACGCCAAAATCCCATAATCAATCATAAATTATGTGATAGCGCATTCTCATGCATTAATGCCTTTCGTGGCTTGCATGGGAATGCAAACTTCTTATCAATTGTCTTACTGCTTGCTGATCCAAATAAATTCTCATCATTTCTTGTAATTTGAAGCCTTTAGTACGACATTCTTCCAGTTTATCGTCGTACAGTAACTCCCGAATATCTTGAATGCAGAGTAATAGCTTATTCAATGTACTCCCGCCAAGCCCCGGAATACCCAAGGCGCGAATTTGCTGCTTAAGGCTTTTAGGGGCAGTAAACTTCTGGATATCATCTTGATGGATACCAGCTTCTAATAGTTGATGTTTTTCAAGTTGAAGTATGTCAGCCAGTGTTTTGATATGCCCTGCAGCGATTAATTCTTGAATAGCATTGCCAGTGATTGCCATGTTCAAACCTTGCGAACCTGTTAGCCATTTCATGCGCGCCAGAAACTGTTTTTCGCAGTCGGGAAAATAGCTTAGGCATGTCACAGGTGTATATTTGTCTGTGGTTGGTATGACAGGTGTTTTTCTTTCTTCGGGGCGAAACAGTGATTTTCCGAAAACAGGAATAGCGCCTCCTTTCAAATAGATGCTGATCTGGTCGCCGATGGCTATGTCCTTCATCTGTATATTTTTAACACTTCCAAGAGACAGTCGGGAAACGTTTTTGCCTTGAACCTCAACAGGTTTTAAGTGCAAAACAGGTGTAATCCTGCCTGTCCTGCCAATGTTGAATTCAATATTCTGAACCTTTGTGATCCCGACTTCAGGTGGAAACTTCCAGGCTATGGCCCAGTAGGGCGCATCACCAGCCCAGCCCGCATCTTGTCGAAATTTCAGATCATTGGCTTTGATCACGATGCCATCCATCAGGAAGTCAGGTTGCTTCTTATTATTGTAACGTTGTCGTATGGTTTCGATTTCTTCAAAAGTTGTGACCGGGAAAGTGTTCTGTTGTAGAGCACTGAATCCGAATCGGATCAGCTGTGTAATAGACTCGGATGCTGTTTCATAAGGGCTGTTTATCCAGTGCCAGGGGAAGAAGTCAGCATACTGCAACTGTTTTGAGTCAGGTGTTTTCCGGTTAACAAGACCAGCGATAAAATGTCGTGCAGAAGCTGACGACTCAAGTAGTGTATCGGGTATCTGATCTAATCGAATAAACAATTCACCATGAAGAACAATCAATGGCTGCGAAGGGAAGCGTATCTCTTTTGGGATCGCTGGTATTTTTTCAATATGCTGAAGAATATCCATACCATATTCCCCATTGCCTCGGGTCGACGCGCTGGTGAGCTTTCCATTCTTGTAAATTAATTCAACGGCAATGCCATCGATTTTTGGTTGTACCAGTAATTGCTGATTTGGCAGGCTGTCTAAAAAGTGGTGTACATCCTTTTCATCCGAAGCCTTTTTCAGGCTTCCCATTGGGCTATGGTGAAGAATCGTATATTTGTCATTGGGTTTATGAGGCTGCTTAGTTACCGGGATATCCGGAAAACAGTGTTTCCAAAATGTCAATTTCCGAGTTAGGGAATCGTATTCATCATCACTGATAACCGGGGAATTCTGGTTAAAATACAGATCATCGTGATAACGAATCTTTTGCACCAGCCTTTGCATATTGGCTGTCGCTGCCGGTTTGTTCCATTCAGGGCAGGGCTGTGCAAAGACAGTGAATGGCAGCAGAAGTAATGCAATAGTGGTTATTGTTTTCATACTTTGATTAAAACATGAAAACGAAAAAAACGTCACACCCCGTTCCCATACTTAATGAAGCATGGGAATGGAGTTAGCCATTAATCAATAATCCGCATGGATAAATCCACCGATTGGCAATCTTTGGTCAGCGTGCCAATGGAAATAAAATCCACACCGGTTTCAGCAATAGGCAGCAACGTTTGATCTGTGATGCCGCCAGACGCTTCCAGCTTTGGTGCTTTTCCAGTCAGCGTTTGATTGAGCTTCACGGTTTCATTGAGCTGTTGGAGTGGGAAATTATCCAGCATGATGATATCGGCACCGGCTTCCCGGGCGATGCGAAACTCATCCATACTTTCCACTTCAATCTCAACCGGTTTGCCGGGCGCGATGTCTCTGGCTTTAACAATCGCCTGGGCAATGCCGCCACAGGCTGCGATGTGGTTCTCTTTAATCAAGAACGCATCAAATAGACCAATGCGATGGTTAAAACAGGCGCCAGCGGCAACGGCGTATTTCTGGGCAACTCGCAGCCCGGGCAGGGTTTTTCGGGTATCGAGCAGTTTAACTTGGGTGTTCTTCACCAGATCGGCATAGTGCCGGCAACGGGTGGCGGTGCCAGAGAGCGTCTGGAGAAAGTTCATGGCATTGCGTTCGCCGGTTAACAGGCTGCGGGCTTTGCCTTTCAGGGTGAGCAAGGTTTGATTGGGCTCAACCTGTTCGCCTTCTTCTACCTGCCATTCCAGCTGAACATCAGGGTCAACCTGACGGAATACTTCGTCTACCCAGGGGCGACCACAAATGATCGCACGATCACGGCAGATGATTCGGGCTTCGGCCATTTGGGATTCCGGAATCAGTGAGGCGGTGATATCCCCTGAACCAATGTCTTCAGCAAGGGTCTGTCGGACATTGCTGTCGATAGCGTCCGGAAGAAGCGTGAGCAATGTGTCGGGCAAGGAAAAAGAAGTCATGGTACTGCCGGCTTTTATTCAAATTTCGGGGGATTATAAAGAGAATGCAGAGATTCTTGTAGATCGAAGAGTCTGCTATTCAATGTTTTTCTCTCGCAGCTGTTGTAGCAGCGATTGGTGAGCAGGTAACGGCAGGTTCAATGCGCTGGCTCTGTTGATAAGGAAGCCGTTGATAAATGGCAGCTCGGTTTTTCTTCCCAGTCGGGCATCCTGACAGGTTGAGGAGATATTGTTAGCGGTTGCATGGCAAACGTTGAAGACCTGTTCTTTGAGGTGTGGGTTCTCCATTCCTGATTGTTGCAGAATCAGCGCGGTTTCCTCTATCAGGTGTTCAAGCTGCTGTTGACGTTCTGCGCCATCCAGCAATTCACCATTGCGACAGTTGAATAATGCCGTTAAACCATTGATGCAACAATTGATAGCAAGCTTCTGCCAGAGTTTTTCCTCTATGTGCTCACAGGTTTCTACAGCAAGAGGAAAATTGTTCAGCAGTTCATCAAAAGTACCTGGAGGTGACGTTGTCATTGGGCCAATCCAGTTACGTCCTTTGCCGGCGTGAACAACATGAAAAGGCGCTTCTAAATAAGCGCCATCGGTGCTGCTACCCGCCCAGATAGTGTGGTCAGGAAAAGTCTCGGCAATGGCCTGTTGGCTGCCCATGCCATTTTGCAGCAGAAGAATGTTGCACGTATTCGCTAAATGCGGTCGGAGAGATTCTAAAGCAGGTAAAGCGTCCTGTGCTTTTGTGCAAACAATCAATCGGGAAATCGGGTGATTAAGGTGTGCTGGCGTTGTCGTATGAATTTGAAAATGATGTATCTCACCCTCAGCCGAAAGTGTTAACGCTTGCTGATGTTGTTTACTCTTCAGCCGATGCTCTCTGAGAATCAGAGTAACGGGCAGCCCTTTACGGCAGAGTGATGCTGCCCATAAGCAGCCAATGCTGCCGGCGCCGAGAATGTACCATTTTTCTTGGGGCAAAGCGTTCATAATCAACAGAATAAAACGGCGAAGTTTATCATTTGCTGCCTATACTCAGATAGCTTTTCCATAAACGATAAGGAGAGATACTATGGGTCACACTTATAAACTCACCGAACTGGTCGGCAGTTCCACCGTAAGCAGTGACGATGCTATTCAGAATGCAATTGCTGCCGCAGGCATGAGTGTTGATCATATGGGCTGGTTTGAAGTGGTGGAAACCCGTGGTCATATCGACGACGGAAAGATTGCACATTGGCAGGTGACAGTGAAGATTGGCTTTCGGTTAAAAGGTCGTGATCAATAATGTTGCCTAAGGCAGCATTTTCCCGGATATACCCGTCGCCTTTCAAGTTGCTACTTTGTTGGCTGCACTCGCTCACCCCGATCACCTACTTTTTGTAGGCTCACGGTTCTTCATTCACTTGCCGCCGCGTAGCAACTTGAAATCCTTTGGGTATACAATAGAGGGCAATTATTTATAAACCCTCAGGAGAGTTTTGCACTATGCCTTCATTTGACATCGTCTCTGAAGTGGATATGCATGAATTGACCAACGCGGTTGATCAGGCCAATCGTGAATTAACCACTCGCTTTGATTTTCGTGGTGTGGATGCCAGCTACGAAAAAAGCGGTGAAAAGACCATCGTTATGACCACCGATGCAGACTTCCAGCTGGCTCAGATGGTGGAAATGCTGAAAACCAAAATGGTGAAACGAGGCATTGATGTTAAATGTCTTGAAGTGAAGGATCACTACGGCTCTGGTAAACAGATCAAGCAGGACGTTGAAGTGCGTCAGGGGCTGGAAAAAGATCTGGCCAAGAAAATTGTCAAACTGATTAAAGATGAAAAGCTGAAAGTTCAGGCCGCCATTCAGGGTGAGCAGGTGCGGGTAACCGGTAAGAAACGGGATGATCTGCAAACCGTCATTGCTTTCCTGCGGGAACAGGAACTGGATATGGCATTGCAGTTTAACAACTTCAGAGATTAACTCTCTTCTCGTTCCCACGGTACTGAAGTTGTCGCAAAACTCCAGAAGCCTCGTTCCCATGCTCCGCGTGGGAATGCATACAGATGTTTCTGATATGACGTAACTCCTTGCTAGTATGGGGTGCGGGTATGCATTCCCACGCTGGAGCATGGGAACGAGGGATTTATCACTATGAAACCTACGCAATAAATCAAAAAGCTTTCGGAGAAAAAGGAATGGGGCTGTCAGCCAATACATCGAAGAGCTGGGGCGACGCCTGTCGAAGCTTTTTAAACCCGAAAGTCGCTGCCTTGTTGTTTCTCGGCTTTTCTGCCGGTCTTCCTATTCTATTGATTTTCAGCAGCCTTTCTCTCTGGCTTCGCGAAGCGGGAGTGGAGCGCAGTGCTGTGACCTTTTTCAGCTGGGCGGCGCTTGGCTATTCGTTCAAATTTGTCTGGGCGCCGTTGGTTGATCGCATTCCACTCCCGGTTTTAAACCATTGGTTAGGTCGTCGTCGTTCATGGTTACTCGTATCTCAGCTGGCCATCGTTGGAGCCTTGCTGTTTATGGCAGCTAATAACCCGGTGGATGGCCTTTTCTGGGTGGCAGCCGGTGCTGTGATGTTGGGGTTTTCTTCAGCAACACAGGATATTGTGATTGATGCCTACCGGATTGAAGCGGCGGATGACGAGCTTCAGGCAATGATGTCATCTGCCTATATTGCCGGATACCGCATTGGCATGATTGTGGCGGGTGCCGGTGCTTTGGCATTGGCGAGTTGGTTTACCGTCACAGATGGTATTTACGACTACCAGGCCTGGGCATGGGCTTATCGTTGTATGGCAGGCTTTATGTTGATTGGCCTTATTACGACCTTAGTGATTGATGAGCCAGTCAACAATGAGCGCGCTGCTGAGTCCCATCGCAGTGTGGTGGATTATTTGCGCTTCCTCTTGTTGTTTATCATCTCTGCGGCTGCCTTTGTCACTGCGTTCACTCAGCTTGCAAGCCCTCTGATCAGCTTGAGAGAAGTATTCATTGAGCAGGATATCGCCTCGTCGCTGGCGGGATTTACGACGGGTTCATTGCGATTATTATCCAGCGTTTTTATGGCCGGGCTGATGGCCTGGTTTCTCACCAGAATGCAATTAGCGCCAAGAGCCATGGTGCGGGAAACCTATATAGCCCCTTTTGCTGACTTCTTTGAACGTTATGGCAAGGTCGCATTCTATATACTGCTGTTGGTGGGCACTTACCGGATTGCCGATGTGGTGATGGGTACCATCGCCAATGTTTTCTACGACGATATGGGCTATACAAAAGCGCAGATTGCCACCATCASCAAAACCTTCGGTCTGGTTATGACCATTGCTGGCGGTTTCCTTGGCGGCGTGATGGCGGTTCGCTACGGTGTGCTGAGAATTCTTTGGGTCAGTGCGCTGCTGGCGGCGTTATCAAACCTGCTGTTTGCTGTGTTAGCCAACCTTGAGCCATCAAGCCTTTCTCTCAGCCTTGTGATTGCTGCAGATAATCTCAGTGGTGGCATGTCTGGAGCCGCGTTTATTGCGTTTCTCTCGGGCCTTACCAGCCGGGCATTCACCGCCATGCAGTACGCCATTTTCAGCTCACTGATGACGCTGATGCCAAAACTATTGGCAGGTTATTCCGGCACCTTTGTCGATGCGGTGGATTATCCGATGTTYTTTATCGGTTCAGCGATGCTTGGTTTGCCTGTTCTCTGGCTGGTGTCGTACGTAGGGCGGCTGATGGAATCAGTGGAASCCAAGAATTAATGRGTTCCACTGGCAGGTTTTTCTGAGGCATTCATCACTTCAGTGATTAGTTTCTGTTGCCAATATTTACGACTGTCGTCGTCGGGAAGTTTGTTCAACGTATCCCTGAAAATCATAATCATGGCCTGAAGGATACTTTCTTCGGAGTAATTCAGGTTTTCAAGTTGGCGGATTATCTCAACTGCCAGAGCAATGTCTTCCGGAGCGCCTTCCATGTTAACCCTCTCCATGCCATCGATAGGCTTTCAGGTTAACCCTTCCGGATAAAAACGTCACACCTTCCTTTTCCAGTCGGTTTTTCTGTTCGTTATAGCGGCTGCTACCCTCTGGAAAAGAAATCTCGCCTTTGCCATTGATGACTCGGTGCCATGGCAGGTCACTGCCAGCAGGCAACTGCATCAGAATATTGCCCACAACCCGGGCATAACCCCGTGCMCCTGCCATATCAGCAAGCTGGCCATAGGTCACGACATGACCTTCCGGTATACGGCTTAACAAGTACCAGATTTCGGTGGGGGTAAAAGGTGYAGCCAATGCAGACTCTCCAGACAGTTACAACTATATTATCTGGAGACTAACGTAGAGTTCACAATTTTTCATCAGCGTTATGGCTGAAAGAATAATTTTGGCATTTAGGGAGCATTACTAACTGGTTGGATGGCCAGTTAGTAACGCTCCCTAGACTCTGAGACGAGGAATCTATACTTTAAAGCTCGGGAAATTTTCTCTGACTTGATTCAGAAAATCCTCTGACGCTTTAACCTCTTGAGATGCAACATGAAAAGCATTCTGGTTGATCTGCATCATCATCGCAATGGAGGCTGGATTATTTCTAAGACGCTCTCCCGCAACTTCATATGCATCAGGGTTGATCTGCATCATCGTAAGCATGAATGATTCGTTATTGCGTAACTTTTTACCAGCTACCTTATAATTTTCTGGGTCTGATTCCATTAAAGATAGAACAAAGGCTTTGTTATCTCGTAAATCACTACTTGCCATTTTGTAAGCTTTAGGGTGCAGAGGTATCATAAAGCGTACAAAATCTTGATTTTCACATAATTTGTAATTTGCTTCTTCATATGATTCAGGGTGCTTAGATATCATAAAACGCATAAAGTCTTCATTTTTGCAGAGATTGTAACCCGCACTTTTGTAGGCTTTATGGTGTTTAGATATCATAAAGCGCATAAAATCTTCATTATCGCGTAAATTATCCCCTGCAATTTTGTAGGCTTCGGGCTCTGTCTCAATTATTGAGCGCATGAAAGTTTCATTGTTACGTAGCATGGATCCTGCAATTTTGTAGGCTTCTGGGTACTGTGACATAATAGAACGTACAAATGCTTCATCGTTTCTTAATGGTGAGTTCGCCAAACTGTATGCACGAGTTAATAATGGATAGGTGGCAGGATATTCTGTTACGACTGAGCGTAAGAATGATTCGTTTTTGAGAAAATTATTCCCAGTAATGTTGTAGGCTTCGGGTGTTGTCTTTATTACTGTACGAACAAATTCTTCATTATTTCTTAATTCCTCTCCACATATCCTACAAGCATCTTTATTTATATGTATTATCTCAAGCATGATGTTTTTATCATTGCGCAATTGAGGTCCTAATATGGTGAAAAGTTTGGGATATCTTTTTATAATAGGTAGAATAAGTTCAGGATTATTTGTTAACTCTTCACCAATGTAATCTGAGTTAGTTGTATCATGCTCAAGTGCCAGATTTATGATTTCAGGGTTGTTTTTGCAATTCTTTCCAGCGTATTGTAATAATCCATCATCCTTACGGGACCCTTTTAGTGCCGCTTTAATAAAATCTTCATCATCTTTTAATTCATCACTGATATATTGAATATTTCCAGAGTAATTTTTTATCGCTAGTAAAGCTATTTCTTTGTCACCCCTTAATTCTTGGTTGGCATGCTTAAAACCGTTATCATGGTTTTTGTGTTGAATTGATTTTATTACAATGTCTTTATTTGACTTTAATTTATCGCTTGCGTACTGAAGTTGCGATCCAGATTTTGTTATAGCAATTCCTGCAATTTCTTCATCATCTTTGAATTTTTTTGGAGCATTTCTGAAGTCTGTACAGCGTGAATAAACCGCTCTTTTAACTAATTCTTTTGAGTTTTTTATTGTATTGTCTGCAAATTCAAGGCAGGGCATTGGTTTGTCAATGTTCTCCATGATAAGTTCTTTTAAAATTTCTTTTGGTATTAAATCGATCGTGTCTTTATTTGCAAAATAAATCTGCCAGATATCCTTTCTTATTCTACTTGCGTCTTCAAGTGGTAGATGTTCTGTATTTTTAATTATTTCGATTTTAGCTGATTCACTTTCTGATATGTCTTTTTCAGGCCAGTCATTATTAGTGGTGTTATAAAATACACGATAAAAAACTTTCATGTCTTCGGGCAGATAATTTACAAAAGGATTGTCTTCAGGTATTGCTGCTTGATTGTTATTAACAAGGAAATATAATGCTTTTTTTAGCGAAAAATCGTTATCTGGATTTTCATCGGAAGTATTAATATCTTCTATTTTTTTTGCCAATGTTTCTTTGGACCACTCAGTGAAAGGGCGTGAAAATTCATATTTTCCTAGGTTATTATGTTTAAGTCCATAGTGTAGATTTTCTAACACAGGTATAGCAGATACAATCTTTAAGAAGCCCTGAGTCATTGCTTCTTTAGATCTGAAGTTGCAGCATTCGACTTCCAGCTTTTCAGATACGGGGTTAAAAGTAATACTCATGTTGCCTGCTTCTTCATCAAGCTTCATCGCTTTGAGTAGAGAGGCCAGAAACCATAAGCGTTTACATCTGCCATCGGGGCCTGGCTCAGTACGTAAATTCTCAGCAATAGATAAACGAATTTTTCGTCCTTTAACTCCTTCTGCTTTCTCATACATACCAATAGTTGATAAATGGGCACCCTTTTGTGATGTGATGATACAAGCTGTGGGAAGTTGAGTTACTGTACTATCAATCTCTTTAAAATTACGGGCAATACTGGCTTTGCATTCATCGTTCAGGAAGCCTTCATCATCTGGATTTGAGAAACTGATCCATTTTGTCTTATTCTGTAGCTCAACGTCTCCCATGCTGGAGTTGGTGGCTATCGGTTCCAGCGCTGCAACAAATCGCTTGTGCAGAAACATAATCATTTCATGTGCAGTGTGAACTTCTTGAGGGCTGCTTGGTTGTTGTTGGTTTTGAAGCAAGCCTTTCAACTGTTTACAGTTACCCAACCACTGTTTGAAGTCGATAGGCTGGTCTGGTATTTCATGTCCATCTGTGAGGCCGGTCAGCAGTTTTTCAACCTGCTCTGTGCAGGCTGTCCGTATTGCTAGCATTGAGGCTTTCAGTGGTTCAAGTTCTTTTAGATAATGATCTAGCTCTTTATTTTTAGTGTCTCCGGCCATGTTCAAAAAGGCTTCGTAGCCTTGAATAAATTGCTCAGTTTCCTCAAGAAAATGCTCCACCTCTTCTTTCAACTGTGACAAGACCTCAGACCTGTTAGGGTTCATGCTCAATGCCTTGCTTTGTTCAGGAGCAAGTGCTGCATTAAACAAGCGTTCAGATTCAAAATAGGTAAGCAGTTTGTCGTTCTGCTGATTCAGCCAATGAAAAGCCTGATCTGGCGTTTTGAATGTGATGGACGATTTTTTATAGGCTTTTGATTGAGCTAATGCGGCAGTATAATCAGGCACCAGATTTGTTCGTTTTGATTGCCAGTCTTCTGTGTGGTTTCCTGATAACAGGTAGGCACCTTTCTTGCCATGAAACAGACCCGCAACTAACGTGACTTCAGAACCGTCTGGCTCTTTGAACTGTTCACCAGCCAACAGGCAAGGGATACCCGCCTGCCTGAGCGTAATAGCGACGTGATCGTTAGTACCACCATCTTTTAAAATGAAGCCGCCAACACATTTAAGGACATCAGGCTCAATCATCCAGTCTTCAGCATTTTCAACATGGATGATGGCGCCTTTGGGTATAGAATCAGGGTCAACCTTTTCATGCAAAGAAATAGCGGGTCCGCTTATGATTCCTTCGCTGACCAATGTGCCATCAATAAGTGCCTCTGTTGGAGCCGACGTGTCAAAACTACTACCGCCAGCAAGGCGCGTTACTGGTCGAACCTGAACAATGTGCAGCTTACCGTTCAGATCAACGGCAAACTCGACATCGACCGGGCAACACAGCATATTTTCAAGTGTTTCGATATGCTGTTTTATTTCTTGAAGTAGTGCTGGTGAGAGTTTTTCTTTCTCTTTATCAGTATTGGTGTTTATAACCGGATCTTCAGAACAGCCATGGTCTGTTTTGTTAAGTACGAAATACTGAGAGATATTACCTTCAATCCATTGATCGCTGCCTGTATTACTGCTGCGCTGAAGTTTGTATTGATGGGGCGTTACTCCGAATTTGCCATCAACCACGCCCTTTGGCTGGCCAAGAGTGTATTCCAATTGAATAGTGTCATCCTGCAGTGATGAATGGCTGATAATGACACCACCATAACTGCACTTTATGCAGGATTGAATCACCATGGCCATAGGCTGGGGAACTCCCTGCGGTGGACAGACTTCAGAACGGTAGCCAGATGCCATCACTTTAAGGCATGTTTTTACGATATCGCCTGTCAAGTGAACATGGGAATCGTATTTACCTGCCTGAGCATCGCCATAACCATCTTCTTTAATACCAGAACTTCTGACGATAAATGCTGCATCAGGCTGTGTCTGTTGTAACTGCGAAAAGAGGCCTCTGATTTCATTACTGCCCGGCATATTCGCAACATTATTATAAAATTCTTCACTGCTAATGCACTTGCCTAATTGGGTAATGAGGTTAGCGCGCTTTTTTGTATCATAAGGGGGAAGTGAGAGAATGCGCTCTTTTATTTTATTAATACTGATGGGGTGTTGATCGTTAGGTAGCAACTCGGGAAAAAAGGTGTTCATCAGATCGGTGCTGAGTGGGTGATGCTCAATATCAGAAAATAGCTGCTGATGTAATGCGTTGAACGGTGGAACAGGTAGCCCTGCATTTTGCATTTTTGTTAGAAACCAGCCTTTTCCTCCAAGGTTTTCCCTGCATGGTATTTTGCTTTCCAGTGAACTTGTCGAGCTATTTAATGGAGAGTGAGAAGCTACTTCAGGCCAGAATAATGATTTTTTTATACTTCCAAGATCAGCCTCAACTAGTGCAATTGGTTCGGCAAATTCATTACCGTTTGTATTTAGTGTGTTGGTTTTTATTGCTTCTGTAGGTTTGATAGTAGCTTGTTCTGAATGATTGTTTTTGGGATGGTTTCTGTCAGGTTTTTTTTGATGATTCTCAGATTCATCTTTATCTAAAGAATTGTTTTTATTAACTGGGAGGTTTTTTGGCTTAGGTTTTAATGGTGGTTTTTTATTTTTATCAGGAATGTTTCTGTTGGCCTTTTCTATAGATTTTTTTAACTCTGACTCTAAATTGTTTTTTTCTTCTTTACTGCAAAGTGTATAGTTCTCATTCTTGATGACAGAGATTAAACGTTTGCGAAGTTCCTTATTTGTTGAGTTTGAAAGTGCAGAGGTTAATTCATCATGTATGATGCTTTGTGCAAATTTAGATAATGCAGCATTGCCCTGATGGGATTTATCTTTTTCTGTTGAAATGTATGCCTTAGCTGTTCGACCATTATATTTTGCAATAGGTGTTCTTTTAGYATTAAAAGCGTTCTCAAGCTCTTTTAGAAAAAGCTCTGCATTCGATTGCTGAGATGACTCAATTCTGTCCTTGCTCATTATTTTTTTCCGTTGAACTTCCTGTAAAGGGCTACCATCTGGGTGATTACGGATAAACCTTCTAATATCAGTGAGTTACTATAAATAAAGTACTCAATCTATTGATAATAGTGTGTTATAGACGCTGGTGGGTGGTTAKATCAAAAAATTGACTAACTGGGTCTGAAAAAATTGAACACTTCCAATTTCGAAGGTGGGCTGACAGTTGTTTTTTATAACTAAAAGGCTACACGTCAAGAGATATTTATATCGGCTAGCTCCTGCGTCACTGCTGTTATTCCTGTTGAATAGTAACGCTGAGGCTGACATGGTCTGGATGAACAATGGTGATGTGCTCTCCGGCGAAATTACAAAGCTGGAGGCCGGAAAGCTCAGCCTGAAAACCAAGTCTGCGGCTGCCTTTGTCACTGCGTTCACTCAGCTTGCAAGCCCTCTGAACAGTTTGAGAGAAATCTTCATTGAACAGGATATCGCCTCGTCGCTGGCAGGATTTGCGACGGGCTCATTGCGATTATTATCCAGCGTATTTATGGCTGGGCTGACAGCCTGGTTTCTCACCAGAATGCAATTAGCGCCAAGAGCCATGGTGCGGGAAACTTACATAGTGCTTAGCCGGAAAGTACCTTTCGCCTTGGTATCAAAGGCTTCAAGAGCCCATATAACCATCGAAGTTTCTTAATGCTTATTCGTTATATGT
>NZ_LUTV01000001.1:776565-777931 GCF_001646945.1 Endozoicomonas ascidiicola | reverse complement strand
TTATGGCTGAAAGAATAATTTTGGCATTCAGGGAGCGTTACTAACTGGTTGGATAGCCAGTTAGTAACGCTCCCTAGACTCTGAGACGAGGAATCTATACTTTAAAGTTCGGGAAATTTTCTCTGACGTGATTCAGAAAATCCTCTGACGCTTTAAGCTCTTGAGATGCAATATGAAAAGCATCCTGATTGATCTGCATCATCGCAAGCATGAATGATTATTTCGTAACTCTTTACCAGCTACCTTGTAATTTTCTGGGTCTGATTCCATTAAAGATAGAACAAAGGCTTCATCATTTCGAAAATTACTACTTGCCTTTTCGTAAGCTTTAGGGTTCATAGATATCATAAAACGCATAAAGTCTTCATTGTCGAAGAGATTGTACCTCACTTTATTGTAGGCTTTAGGGTTCATAGATATCATAAAACGCATAAAGTTTTCATTTCCACATAATTCGTAACTTGCACATATATATGATTCAGGGTTCTTAGATATCATAAAGCGCATAAAGTCTTCATTGTTGCATAAATTGTCCCCTACCATTAAGTATGCTGTGGGCTCTGCCTCAATTACTGAGCGCATGTCTGCCTCAATTACTGAGCGCATGAAAGGTTCATTGTTACGTAGCATAAATCCTGCAACTTTGTAAGCTTTTGGGTACTGTGACATAATAGAACGTACAAATACTTCATCGTTTCGTAATGGTGAGTTCATAGAACGTACAAATACTTCATTCTTTCTTGATGATGAGTTTAAACTGTCTCCATAAGTTAATAATGGATAGGTGGCAGGATATTCTGTTATGATTGAGCGTAAGAATGATTCGTTTTCGAGCAAGTTATACCCAGTAAATTTGTAGGCTTCGGGTGTTGTCTTTATCAATGCACGAATAAACTCTTCATTATTTTGTAGTTCGGTACCCGCAATTTTATAAACATCTTTGTTTGTATGCATTAGCTCAAGCATGATATTTTTATCATTGCGCAATTGGGGCCCTAATAGGGTGATATATTTGGGGTGTCTTTTTATAATAGGTAGAATAATTTCTGGATTATTTTTTGACTCTTCACTAATGTAATCTGAATTATCTTGAATTCAAGTAATAAATACATAACCCATAACTTTTCTTACATCAATCCCAGTTAACTCTTTGAAAGCCTCATAAGGTGTTTTGTAGTCAAGGCATTTTCTAGGTCTATTATTCAGCTTATCAACCGCTATGATGACTTCTTTTTCTGTAACGTTATTAAGCTCCATCGACTTGGGGAAATACTGCCTGAGTAGCCCATTAGCATTCTCATTCTGACCTCTTTCCCAAGAGTGATACGGAGCAGCAAAGTAACTGTCACACTTCAACGCTTTGGCA
>NZ_LUTV01000001.1:744799-775670 GCF_001646945.1 Endozoicomonas ascidiicola | reverse complement strand
GTTTGAAAGTGCAGAAGTTAATTCGTCATGTATGATGCTTTGTGCATATTTAGATGATGCAGCATTGCTCTGATGGGCTTTATCTTTTTCTGTTGAAATGTATGCTTTAGCTGTTCGATCATTATATTTTGCAATAGGTGTTCTTTTAATATTAAAAGCGTTCTCAAGCTCTTTTAGAAAAAGCTCTGCATTCGATTGCTGAGATGACTCAATTTTGTCCTTGCTCATTATTTTTTCCTTTGAATTTCCTGTAGGCGACTACTATCTGGGTGATTACGGATAAACCTTCTAATATCAGTGAGTTACTATAAATAAAGTACTCAATCTATTGATAATAGTGTGTTAAGTAGTTAACCATTTGCTTTCGAATAAATCACTGACCGACCAGTAAGCATTACTGACATTGTGACTGCTTGAGTTAACAGTACATCGAGGCAAACACAATTAGCCATAACCTCTCTATAACTATTGCAGCACAGGTCATCAGCTGAATTAATATTCAATCGGTCAGGATTTTTCGATTACATTTGATCAACTACTTATAGACGCTGGTGGGTGGTTAGATCAAAAATTTGACTGACTGGGTCTGATAAAATTGAACACTTCCAATTTCGAAGGTGGGCTGACAGTTGTTTTTTATAACTAAAAGGCTACATGCCAAGAGATATCGATATCGGCTGGCTTCTACGTTACTGCTGTTCTTCCTGTTGAGTAGTAACGCTGGGGCTGACACGGTCTGGATGAACAATGGTGATGTACTCTCAGGCGAAATTACAAAGCTGGAAGTCGGAAAGCTCAGCCTGAAAACCAAGTATGCAGGCACTGTTTTGCTTGACTTAAAATACGTCACCTCGATGGATGCTGATCGACAATTATGGGTGAGTTTGGTCGGTGAAAAGCAGGCCAGCCTTCGAAACTTGAAAGGTTTGACGCCGGGTGTGGTCGTTATCGATGGTGATGGTCGTGAACGATCCTTTTCCAGTGTGTGGCCAGTAGCGGGTATTCATGTTGAAAAACCGGCACTGGCGGATAGCTGGCAGTTGAAAGGCAATCTGGTTGCTTCATTAGACAGTAAGTCCGGCAATGATGAAAAATCCCTGGTGGGTGTCGAAGGGCAGGTTCATATTGATGATCAGTGGAATAAGAATGCCGTCTACTGGGATTTAGATCTGGAAAACGACGAAGGTGTGAAAAGCTCAGAATGGAAACTTGGCTACTCATACAGTCGTTATCTGACCGAACACTGGTTTGTTCAGGGTGCGGCTGAGCAGGAGTACGATTCTGAAGAAGATTTACAAACCCGAACGTCTCTTGGTGGCACGCTGGGTTATCGGTTTTGGGAAACGTCCCAGAAAACACTGAGAACCAGTGGTGGTATCAGCCGGCTCTGGGAAGATTATCAGTCCTCTCCTTCCCAGAAAGACTACGCCCTGACCTGGGTGTTTAACTATCGCACGCCGTTGTTTCGACGCTGGGATTACTTTGCGAATAGCCGAACCTTTTTTCGCTTGAATCAGTCCACGGTACTGGTCAATGTAACTCAGGGCATTAAGGTGGGCTTAACAGAGCATATTACCTGGAATCTGACGCATATGTTGGATTACGACAGTGATCCGGCAGAAGAATCAAAAAAGGTTGATAACCGGGTGAAGATGGGCGTGGGCTACCAGTGGTAAGGACCGGTGCGTTTCATATTGGTGCAGATGGGTAAACGACCACGTCTTATCATAAAAGGGCGGCTCTTGAGGAGGTAGCGACGGAAAGGGAAATCGTCCACATCGTTATCAAGGGAAAAGTCGGTCAGATCTGGTGAGAGGTCTGGTGAAAGGTCTGGTGAAAGGTCTGGTGAAAATAGTGGTGTATTATCGTTTTTCTCTGCCTGAAAAGTGCGCATGGTGTTTTCCAGCCAATTTGCTGCTCGATAGAGCAGGGAGTTTCGGCTAAGGGTATCCGGGTCTTGATTGTCCAGAGAGTAAATCAGGGTTTTTCTGACTTTCATTACCTTCAACACACCTGTTAATAAACACATAATTTATTAACGGCACTGTAAGGTATTGATTAAGAAGAACCCGATGACTTGCGCTCTCGCAGACGCTCGCGCATGGGTTTGTAGTTTGCCAGCTCAAAGCGATACCAGCCAATCTGCGGGTCTGGTTCAGCGCCCATCAAATGGCAATAGAATCGAAGGAGTTTTTGGGAGGAAAGGGCGCTGTCTTTTAAGGCAGGAAGTGCATTTGGCTTGCCTCGCATGAATTTGATTTCAGGGATGTCGTAGATCAGTCGCTCAGAAAACCAAATGAACGGTTCAAAACTGTTTTTCAGACCTTTGGCGGAATCATCCAGACGACGGTATATCACCATGATGATCGTATCGCCTTCTACTCGGTAGACAATTTCAAACCCGTTATATTCAAAGCTGGCACCCAGAAGAAGCGAGGTGCTGCCCATGTAATAGGCAGACACTTCATACCCCAAACTCCTTAAGAAAAGCGTTACTGGATCATCTTCAGGATACGGTTTCTTCTCTCTGGGTTCCGTTTTTTTCATTCATTAACCAGCACTTTGAGCGGTAACAGCCATCGGTGAGTAAGCTTTCTTATCTCTCTGAGAGGTAGGGCACTGCTGGTTGCCATGGGAACAAAACACACAGCAGTCGCCCTGTTGGGGCGTAATCAGTTTTTGGCAGTTTCTGCATTCATAAAGATACACGCAGGCATCCTGAGGCATAGTTTCGATCGCATGATGCATGCAGTCAGGACAGGTGAGGATGGATGTTGAGGGTGAAGTGGTTGTTGTCATTTACAGTCTCCTGGTGCTTCCCTGCACCGTCTATTTTCTTTTGATATGGGCATAGGAAAGAGTTATCGGCAAAATTAGAAATATTGTAATTTTAGAGTTATTTTAGCGATCGATTGTTAAGGTTTAGAGACTGTACTTGATTGAGTGTGAGTTTGTGTACTGTCCTTAAATGTGTGTGTCGTGTGTTATGATGAGCATATGATTTAATACATAGAGGACATTTGAATGGTTTGTAGAATTGTGATGAATGCCTGTTTAGTATATGTTTTTGAAGGACGTCATTAGTTGTAAAAGAATAAGGGCAGTATTCGCATTTATTCATTTTGGGTTGTTTCAGGGAGTATTTATGGGCTTTTGTTTCATGACTTCGAGAACAATCCTTTTTTGGTAATAAAACAATGCTTTTTTGAAACTCTCTATTTTGTGTTGAGAGGTATTCAGTATTTGACTCATTTGTGCAAGCTTTGCTGGAGCTTCGTGGCACATTAGTAAAATTTACCTTTTGTAAGGCTCTGCCTTTTCTGTCAGATAAGCTTATTAAAGATTCATCTATTGTCGCTTGGAGGGTATGTTGATTGTGGCTTGAAGCAATCGACACTTTTTTACTTGAGAATATTGTATTGGGTTTTTCTTTTATTTTCGGAGATTTCCGTTCGAAAATAGGAAATAGAGCTTTTTTTTCTATCATCAGCTTACCGTTATAAGGAAGCGGGCAAAAGCCCGCTCTTTTGTTTAATCGTTCTCAGCCTGAATCGCCGTTAGAGCGATGGTGTAAACAATGTCATCAACCAGTGCGCCACGGGAAAGGTCGTTTACAGGCTTGTTTAAACCTTGCAGCATCGGACCAACACTGATCACGTCTGCACTGCGCTGAACGGCCTTATAAGTGGTGTTACCCGTGTTCAGGTCAGGGAAGATAAACACAGTGGCACGACCAGCAACGGTACTGCCTGGGGCTTTGCTCAGAGCTACGGATTCAACAGAAGCTGCGTCGTACTGCAGAGGTCCGTCAATCACCAGATCAGGACGTTTGGCCCTAACAATCTCGGTCGCTTCACGAACTCTCTCTACATCGGCACCAATACCGGAAGAGCCTGTGCTGTAACTGATCATGGCAACCCGAGGCTCAATGCCAAAGGAAATAGCAGAGTCAGCACTTTGAATCGCGATGTTAGCCAGCTGTTCAGCATCCGGATTCGGGTTAACGGCACAGTCACCGTAGACCAGAACCTGATCAGGCAGCAGCATAAAGAAAATAGACGACACAAGACCGCCAGCTTCTGGCTTGGTTTTTACCAGCTGGAATGCAGGGCGGATGGTATTGGCGGTGGTGTGAACGGCGCCGGATACCAGACCATCGACTTCTTTCATGGCCAGCATCATGGTGCCGAGCACTACAGTGTCTTCCAGCTGAGCTTCTGCCATGGGGGCAGTCAGGCCTTTGCCTTTACGCAGTTCAACCATCGGCTCAACATAACGACCACGAACACTTTCTGGCTCCATGATCACCAAACCGTCTGGCAGCGTGATGCCATTGTCTTTCGCTACCTGTTCGATCACAGAGCGCTGCCCCAACAGAATGCACTGAGCAATACCACGTTCTTGACAGATTACAGCCGCCTGAATAGTACGTGGTTCATCACCTTCTGGTAGAACAATACGCTTGTTGGCTTTCTGTGCTCTTTTCACGAGCTGATAGCGGAATGCTGGTGGAGACAGACGACGCTCGGCCAGAGAAGAGCACTGCTGCTTGAACCATCCGGTGTTCAGATTTGCAGCAATCGTATCCATAACAACTTCCACACGAGCGGTGTCGTCAATGGGTAGTTCGTCATGACGGCGATCTAACAATGTTGCTGTTTTGTATGAATCACTTTCAGTGATCATCACTGGCAGACCAGTGCTGATGGCTTTGCTGCACAGTTCCATGATCGCATCAGAAGGACGAATACCACTGGTCAGCAACAGGCCCGCCAACGGCACGCCATTCAGAGCGGCCATACAAGTGGCAAGAATAATGTCATCACGATCACCCGGAGTAATCAGCAGATTGCCTGGCTTCAAGTGGTGAATCATGTTGGTCGGTGTTCTGGCACTCAGCGTATAGGAGGTCACACGACGGGTTTCAATTTCACCGGCGTGCATCACTTCTGCTTTTAAGTGCTGGGCGATATCCAGCGTTCTTGGGGATGCCAGATTTGTATCGAAAGGAATGTAACCCAGGGGCTGGAATGGCTTGCGGGCAAATTCTGGTAAGCTCTGGAAATGCCCTTCGGTATTCATTCGCTCAGCCACTTCAGGCGGAACTTTATTCAGAACATAACCAATGACATTAGGGTTTTTGATGCCACCAAAGCTATCAGCGGCAATTTCCAGTTTGTCGGCCAAATCCGCCATGGAATCGCTGCCAGGCTCGGACACCAGAATGATTTCAGCATTGATTGTTTTGGCGATATTGCTGTTCAGGCGGTTGGCGTATGGCATGTCACGGGTTGGCACCAGACCTTCCACCACCATAACGTCGCAATCTTCAGACGCTTGCTGGAACAGGGCAACGATTTCTTCCATCAGGACATCGCCCTTGTTGTCACCCAGCAGGTCTTCTGCGCGGTGGGAAGAAATTGGTGTCGGTGGTTCGTGGTCCATGATGCGCTGAACCAGTTTGGTGGAGCGTTCCGGGCCGGTATCGCCAACATGGATTTGAGCGATTGGCTTAAAGAATTTGACTCGCAGGCCCAGACTGTCGAGGGCACGAACCAGTCCGAGAGTAACGGAAGTCAGGCCAGCACCGTAGCGGGTAGGAGCCAGAAAAAATGTGCGCATTAGAAAATCCTTCTCATAAAAGACTTCTTATAAAAGAACAGGAGGTTTATAAAAGAACAGGAGGTTAAATAACCTCCTGTTCTTTTAGATCATCAAACTACAGAAAAGTTTAGTCGGCGATCATTATCCGACAATCAAAGTTTCTGTATCGCGGGCAATCATTAGTTCTTCGTTAGTAGCGACAACCATGGCAACGGTAGCGCCTTCTTTGGTGATGACGCCGCTCTTGCCACGGAAGGTTTCATCGTTGGTTTTTTCGTCAACGTCGAAGCCAAAGATGGACAGACGATTCAGCACATTCTTACGGATAGTACTGGAGTTTTCACCGATACCACCGGTGAAGACCAGTGCGTCGATGCGACCCATTTCAGCAGCGAAGCCAGCCAGTTTCTTGGCCAGAACGTTGCAGAAAACGTCCAGAGTCAGCTGAGCGCGTTCGTTGCCTTCAGCAGCAGCGTCTTCGATCACGCGGCAGTCGTTGTCCATTTCGGACAGACCCAGCAGGCCGGACTTCTTGTTCAGGATATCAGTGATTTCATCCAGAGAGTAACCCAGCTGCTTGTTCAGGAAGCTGAATACGTTCGGGTCGATATCGCCGGAACGAGTACCCATGACCAGACCTTCCAGAGGCGTCAGACCCATGGTGGTGTCAACGGATTTGCCGTTCTTGATGGCACAGGCGCTGGCGCCGTTGCCCAGGTGAGCCACCAGAATGGCGCTGTTGTCGTAATCCAGACCCAGCATATCAGCAGCGGTTTTGCTCACATAGCGGTAGCTGGTACCGTGCATGCCGTAACGACGCAGGCCGTGTTCTTTGTACAGGCTGTAAGGCACAGCGTACAGGTAGCTTTCAGCAGGCATGGTCTGGTGGAAAGCGGTGTCAAAAACAGCAGATTGTGGCAGACCCGGGAAGTACTTCATGCACGCCTTGATGCCCAGAATGTGAGCAGGGTTGTGCAGAGGTGCCAGATGGCTGCAGTCTTCGATGCCTTGCAGTACTTCGTCGGTGATCAGGGTAGAAGCGGTGAACTTCTCACCACCGTGAACGACACGATGACCAACGGCTTCAATAGAATCCATCAGGTTGTTGTCACGCAGAACGCCAACCAGTGCTTCGATGGCGCCTTCATGGCCAGCAGCACCGAGTTGCTGGGTTTGCTTCTCACCGTTGATTTTGCAGGTGATAAAAGCTTCATTACCCACGAGGCGCTCGGCGATGCCGCTGATGCTTTCCTCTTCGGTTTTCGGGTTGATAACTGCAAACTTCAGGGAAGAACTGCCACAGTTAATAACCAGAACGCTGTCTTTGCTCATAGAAATGCTTTCCAGTGAATTCAGTGAAAAAGGTGTACTAATGAAATTGACCGCGCAGTTCACGATAAATTCCTGATGAATGGAATTATCAAACCCGCCATATGCTACGGCCTGAACCGATCGCTATGAAGCGTCACGGCATTAAATAAAGAAACGGTATGGAAACCATTATAACCATTGACCTGCGTCATTGGACTGCGTATTGATGCGTATATGCAGTATAGAGATGAGGTTGTTTGTTAACCAGTGTGAATTAAAAGGCGCACTATCAGTACGCCTCATGCTCATTCGTCAGAAGGGTTTTACGACAACAAGAACGACAATACCCACCAGGAATAAAACAGGGATTTCATTGAATACCCGGAAAAACTTATGACTGTGCGTGCTGGTGCCATTGGCTAACTGTTTCATGTATCGGGCACACATATGGTGATAGCCCATAGTCAATACAACCAGCGTTAGCTTTGCGTGCATCCAGCCTGCGCTCATATAACCGGGAATATAATGCAGCAGCCAGAACCCAAGAACCAATGTGGCAATCATTGAGGGGGTGGCGATTCCCCGCATTAATTTTCGTTCCATTATAATGAAGCGGTCTTTGCTCACCTGATCTTCGCTCATGGCGTGATAAACAAAGAGCCGGGGCAAATAGAACAACGCAGCAAACCAGCAGACCACGGCAATAATGTGAAACGCTTTAATCCATAGCATAGAGGTGCCTTATTTATACGTTATTGATGAGCAGAGAGTAGCGAATATGACTTCATTTGAATAGCGGCTTACGACAGCTACCTACAACAACTGCCTGATGCTTGTACGAGTAATGACACCACAGGGTTTAGTTTTATTTTCTGCTTTTTGTTTGATGACCAACAACTGGTTAACTTTGTAATCATCCATCATCTTCAGTGCTTCATGGGCGGTTGATTGAATGTCAATGCTGTGTGCTGGCGGATTGCTCAAAACATCACTGCTGCGATTATCTACCATCAAGCTGGCAACACCGACCCGATTCAACAACTGTGCCATGGGCGATACCCGGATATTCAAGCCTTTTACCTGGAACTGCATGGCAAAAATCCCCTGCTGGCCGCAGAGTTGGCTGGAAGTCAGACAGGCAATCACGATGGACAACATCGCGGGCAAAATAATCTCAGAGCTTTGTGTCATTTCCAGCACGGTAACCAATGCCGCCAGCGGTGCCTGCAGAACGGCGGCCATCATGGCAATCATGCCAGTGACGGTATGAAAGGTAATTTGCGCGGTTGAAATATTGAAAAACTGGCTGGCAATCATCGTCATACAAGCACCGGTAGTTGCTCCCATCATCAATGAAGGACCAATGACCCCGCCGGGCACCCCAAGCCCGACGACAACTGCCGTAATGACCAGCTTCGCCAGTAATAAAATAACTAAGAAGCTGATGGTGAACGTTTCACCATGAAGCAGTGACTGAATGGTGTCATAACCAACACCCATGGTGGCTGGAATCAGTACACCCATAATCCCCATCAGTAGGCCTGCACAAAGCAGAGGTATCGTTAAACGTTTCTGTTTTTTCTTAATGGCAAACAGATTGACCCGAATAAACAGGGCCGCGAGTAAACCAATAATAAGGGCAGTAATAACGGTAAGAAGAAGCTCTTCTATAGAGGCCAGAGGGATTACCGGAATCTGAAAGGCGGTGGTGGAGCCATACACCGTCTGGGTGACCACCGACGCCATCACGGCAGACGCCATGATCGGAATAAAGCTCTCTAGAGTGTATTCCTTCATCACTACTTCCATGGCAAAAATAACACCAGCCATAGGAGTGTTAAACAATGCGGCAATGGCAGCAGCGGCACCACATCCGGCAAGGACGCCGAGAGTATTTGCCGGTAACCGCAAAATTTGCCCGAGATAACTGCCTACGCCTGCACCAATATGAACCGCAGGCCCTTCCCGACCAACAGAAAAACCACTGATCAGGGCGATGAATGCCCCGAAAAATTGAATGATCGTATTGCGAATCGGTAGCCAGCCCCGGTTCAGGGTCAGTCTTTCGATCACATGAGCAATACCGAAAGAACGCTGGTCCCTGGGGCATAATTTAATCAGCAGACTTAACAGTACGGCACCGGCAACAGGTGCAAAAAAACGAATTAGGGGTGAGAGCGATTCGTAGCCACTTTCCACAGATACAACGGTTGAAAATATCTGCTCTGGTATCAGTGAACGCTGAGAAAAAGCGCCAGCCAGATAAAGCATCTGCTCAAAAACAGCAAGAAACCCACCTGACAAAAGGCCGGTGAACAACGCAATCAGCGTGAGCTGCGGTAATGCTTCTGATTGTGCCAGACGCATTCTGAGCTTGTGTATGGAAGGCTTAGTAGGCATGGACGGCTGACGATGAAAACTAATAGGTCAATAGACAGGCGTAGTCTATCGAATTATGGGAAACAGTGCTGCACTTGATGTAAAATGCCCAGCTACCTTATTAACCTCTCAGTAAACGCTATGCCTTCAGGAATTCTGCCGGGAATTGTTACCTTGTTGTTCTTCACGGTCGCCGGAGAAATTGTCAACGATCTGTTCGATTTGCCAGTGCCCGGATCTGTCATCGGTTTGATTCTGCTCGTCGTTTATCTGCAGGTGTCGGCTAACGAAAGCGAAGGGTTGGATAAAGTGAGCCAGTTCTGTATTCGTTATCTGGCGGTGCTGTTTATCCCCGGCTGTGTGGGTATCTTCTTTTTAAGTGACCTTCTTCTACAACAATGGTTGCCTATTACCCTTGCCATGCTGGTGGCAACGCCGGTCTCACTGGTGCTGACGGCGTTACTGATGCAATGGTTGTTGAAACGTTTTGAAAAAGCGTCTGAGGGTGAGCATCATGGATGAGTTGTTCATCGCTGCTCATGGTTTGGCTTTTCGACAGCTGAATAACCCGGTGACGATTCTGCTGATTAACCTGGGAGCCTATCTTCTGGCAGAGAAGTTCTTTGTTCGGATGGGGCGAAAAGGTTGGTTCCATCCGCTTTTCAGCACCAGCCTGATTATCTTTCTGCTGCTTCGATTTACGCCGTTAGATTTTACGGCCTACAACGAGCACAGTGATTTACTGAAAATGCTGTTGGCGCCCTTCACCGTAGCGTTGGCCATACCGCTTTCGCGACAGCTGAATACATTAAGGCAGTTGGCGGGGCCTTTGGTGATTTCGCTGATTCTGGGCGGATTAATGGCCGTCACGCTGGGCATGGGTATGGCGCTGTTGTCTGGCGGTACGAAAGACGTTGTGGTGTCCATCTCGACCAAAGCGGTCACCACAGCGGTAGCTCTGGTGATGGGTGAACATTATGGCGCTATTATTCCGCTGGTGGCCGCAGTGGTGATTATTTCCGGTGTATTCGGTGGCATTGTCGGGCCGGCGTTATGCAGAGTGGCTGGGGTGACGGATCCAAGAGCCGTTGGTTTTGCCATGGGGGTGAATGCCCATGCCGGTGGTACCGCAAGAGCCTTTGAGCTGGATATTACCATGGGTGTTTATGCCAGCCTTGGCATGTGCCTTTGTGCGATCTATATGCCAATACTGGTGCCATGGCTGATTAAATGGATGATTTAACGGTATGTTTGAAAAAGAAGACCTGATTAAAGTCGCAAATCACACCATGCCTTTTGGGAAATACAGTGGTCGCCGGCTGATCGATTTACCCGAGCCTTATTTGCTCTGGTTTTCCGGGCAGGGAATGCCTCAGGGAGAGCTTGGGCGTTTGTTGGAACTTACTCTGGAAATCAAGATTAATGGGCTTGAAGATCTGCTTAAACCTTTGAAAGGTACTTAGTTTTTAGTTTTAGCGCCTTTAAGTACAAATGAACCATTTTGATGTTGCTGAGTCTAAAACTCACCGCTGCAAGGATTTCTTGGCCAACTACTTGTTGGCTGTTGAGCATCACAATCTCAAAATAGGTTATTAAATGGACTTACTCCCATCTTCCCTTCGCCAGCTTATTCTTACAAATCTAAACTTGACTAATGCGACGGATGTTAAATCGGGTAACCGTTACAGCGTAGTGCGTGTTACCCCAAAAATCCGTGCAAAGATACTCGGTGGTGTTGACTGGAAAGAATTACAAAATATAGACCGGCGCGAAATACGTGTGGTGAGTTATATTCCTCATGGAGCAAATGGTCTCTTCAACATAAAGACAGATAATCAGCATCAGCTGAGTCAGGATCAGTGGGTTGTGGAACCAATTGAGCTGTCCAGATCTTTATTGACCTATGAAATGCCTGAGGACTGCAAACAGATAAATTATTGCATTCAGCCTGTTGAGAGTGTTGAGGGCTTAACCTTTCTAGTGAAACTGCCAAAAATTGCCAGCGTCGAAGACGGCACAGAGTTCGTGGTAAGTAATCAATCGAACCATTTTACGCAATGCATACCTTCTGAACGCAGGCTTAAAATTGATGGAAAGTGTGATTGGCTCAGCCCCGGGCAGGCTGTGTTTTTGCGCAAGGAAAATGGAAGGTGGAGAGCTTATCAAAAAGTGGAAGAACATGTCGTTAATGGTGTTGCAGCAAACCCATTGGTGCGAGAGTCAGGCCCTGTTGTATGTGCAAAGGGAGGCGTTCTTAACTTTGAAAACGATGGTGAGTACTTTCTCACTAAACCGATGATTGAGCAGACATTGGCGGATAGACTTAAAAAGCTAAACAATTGTTTCCATTATCACTACTGCTTATCACTTGAAGATTTAGGGCTGGCTATTCGAGCAGCAATGCCCGAGCATTGTTACTTTATTTATGAAAATACGGAAAGCAATCATGTTGTTGCCGGCTTCGTTCACCATTCAGAAAATGACATGCTGTGCTATCTCCATGAAACGCTCGGTATCGAAAGTGAATACACAACACCTTTTGCAGCAGCGGTTCGTCAGAAAATTCAGAGTCTGTTTCCTGAAAAAAATCTGCGGATGATTGTGCCAAAAGAAAGAATGCAAAAAGACTTTGTCAGTTGTGGCGTCATGGCAATAAAAGCACTCTTGTTTTTTGCCAAGCGGGCAGATCAATTATTTTTAATATTGAACCAAATGGATAAGGCGAACCGAGCAATACCTCTGGAAACCATTTCAGTCAACACACTACCGGCAAAACTCATTAAACTTTGCCAAAGCTGTTCACTGCTGGAAAATCACCCAAATAAAGAGACAAAGGTAAATAGCAAAAAAACGCTTCTGGACTATGTAAACGATCACAAGGTCAGCCTTGCTGCTAGCAGTGGAGAAATCAGGGTCAATGCGTCTGCATATTTGAAGCGATATAAATACATGCAACAATATATTGAACGGCAGAAAGTGAGAGAGCCGACGTGGCTAGCTGATGTTGTTAAGCAGACATCACCAGTCAGAAAAAGAGGGTTGGACGAGGCATCAGAGCCGTTTACCGCGAAGAAGGGCTCTTTCGGCTTTCCACCTGATCACAATTATTTTGCTCCACATCCATCATTAGTAAAACCTCAAATTTCCAATTCCACCGATAGTTCAGGCTATTGCAGTGCTGGAGAGCCTGGCGACTGATGAATCATCAAACCAACCATGACGGTATACAAAATGTCTTTGACTCAATTGCTTGAACAAGTCCGTAATCAGCCAGATCAAGTTGAGTTCCAGGCAGTCATAACCGTGATTGCTGATCATTACGATTACACACCCACTCGTTTTACCAATGGCACGCAAATTAATGAAGCAGGCACGAACGAAGGTTCGTGCAAAATTCTGTCATTTGGGCAGCTGAACCAGTTAAGCTCTGAAGAGGCTCTGGCCTGCTTTGGCAGCTTCTATCGGGACGAGGTTTTGAACGATCCCGCAGGAACCAGTCACGGGAATATTCGGGCATTTATGGGCACAGGTTGGTCCGGTGTTTCTTTTGATCACCCGCCGCTAGTGCTTAAAGAGAAATGAGTGGTCATCTTATTTTAATATGTCATAATTAGTCTAATTTTAAGAATAATTATTCATTATTGAAGTGGGAGTCTACAGATGATCAAAGTGGGCATAGTCGGGGGAACCGGCTACACCGGTGCTGAGCTGCTGCGGCTGTTATCGGTTCATCCTGAAGTTGAGCTGAGCATGATCACTTCCCGCTCCGAAGCTGGGAAATCCGTCAGTGAATTATTCTCCGGGCTGCGTGGTCAGTGTGATCTCCAGTTCTCACAGCCGGATAATAAGCTGCTTTCATCTTGTGATCTGGTCTTTTTTGCCACTCCTAATGGTATTGCCATGGAATCCGTTCCTGAATTGCTGGATGCGGAAGTGAAAGTTATTGATCTGGCAGCTGACTTCCGCCTGAGCGACACTGACACTTGGCAGCAGTGGTATGGTGTAGAGCACGCTTGCCCAGATGTTCTCGCAGAGGCGGTATACGGCTTGCCAGAAATGAACCGTGATTCGATTTCCAGCGCACGTTTGGTGGCGAACCCAGGCTGCTACCCCACTGCTACTCAGTTGGGTTTATTACCCCTGATCCGTGAAGGTCTGGTAGACGGAAATGTTATCGTAGATGCCAAGTCGGGCGTCAGTGGCGCTGGCCGAGCGGCCAATGTCGGCACGTTATTGTGTGAAGCCTCTGAGTCATTCAAGGCTTATGGTGTACCAGGACATCGTCATCTACCTGAGATTAAACAGGGGATTTCCCGCATGGCAAAAACGGGCGTTGAAGCATTTACTGGTGAGTTGGTTTTTGTGCCTCACCTGACGCCAATGATCCGTGGTATCCATTCGACAATGTACTGTTCCGTCAAAGATCACAGCATCGATCTGCAAAAGCTCTTTGAAGCGACGTTTGAAACTGAGCCATTTGTAGATGTGCTGCCAGCTGGCAGTCATCCAGAGACCCGTTCGGTGCGTGGCTGTAACCAGTGTCGTATTTCTGTGCATCGCCCGCAGGGTGGCGATACCGTGGTGATTCTCTCCGTCATTGATAATCTGGTCAAAGGTGCGGCTGGTCAGGCAATTCAGAATATGAACATTATGTTTGGCTTTGATGAGATAACTGGTTTGGATTTTCCTGCAGCCATGCCGTGAATAATGACAGAATCAGAATAACAGTATTTTGATTCTGTCATTTCCATGAATTATTTTTTGTTTAATGATATAAGCGCAATGTCTTATACCAATGGCGCTTTTAAATTATGGAGTGAGCAAGTTATTTTGGGTGACTGGTCAAGGCGAAGAGACAAGTCATAGCCATAGCTATGGCGAGGAACTTCAACGCAGATCCAGTCGGTCAAAATGGCTGTGCAGCCCATAATTTAAAAGCAGAATTGGTATTACCCAGAGGAGCTGTCTCGTGGATATGCGCTTGTCCCTGAACGAAACCCGTGTGATTGGCTGCCTGCTCGAAAAAGAGAGCACCACTCCGGATCAATACCCTCTCTCCCTCAATGGCTTAACCAACGCCTGTAATCAGAAAAGTAACCGCGAGCCAGTACTTAACCTTGCAGAATCGGAAGTTCTTAATACCCTTAATCAATTGAAGACTGAACGATTGATCAGTGAAGAATCCGGTTCAAGAGTCAGTAAATACCGCCATCGTTTCTGCAACACTGAATTCGGTAGTCTCCAGTTAACGGATCAGGAACGTGGCATCGTCTGCGTACTTTTCCTTCGCGGCCCACAAACCCCTGGTGAATTGCGCAGTCGTACCGGTCGCCTTGCCGAATTTACGGATGTTCGTCAGGTGGAAGAGGTGTTAAAACAGATGGCTGAGCGGGAAATGGTGGTGCAACTTCCCCGGGAAGCAGGAAAACGGGAAAGTCGTTATGCCCACTTGTTCTCCGGTGAAATTGATGTGTCGGCAGTGAATCAGAGTGATTTGATTGCTGACGATAAAGCCCGAATCCGCGAACTTGAACACGAAATAGTGATTCTCAAAGCCGAAGTTGAACGCTTGAACCGGCTGCTTGGAAGTACTTCTTAAAAACATGTTTTAAGACCATTTCTTAAGACAAAAGCGGATAAATTGATGACTGAACCATTCTGGCAGAAAAAGACCTTAACAGAAATGACCCCTGAAGAGTGGGAGTCGTTGTGCGATGGCTGTGGTCGCTGCTGTTTGAATAAAGTCATTGATGCGGATACAGAAGAAGTTCATACGACAGCAATAGCCTGTCGTTTGCTGGATCTGGAAACCTGTCAGTGCAAACAATACAAACATCGTCGTAAATTCGTGGATGACTGTATTAAATTTACTCCGAAAACCATGCATGAGCATCTTGTGTGGCTGCCAGATAGCTGCGCATACAACCTGCTGTATCACGGTTATGATTTGCCAGAATGGCATCCTTTGGTGACCGGTGATCCGAACTCCGTTCATGAAGCCGGTTTTTCTGTGCGTGGTAAAGGCATGGTTTCTGAAGAAGAACTTCCGGACCCTTCAGAATGGTTTGATTACATTATTCGCGTGAAGTGAGCCATTGCTAACGTAAGTGATGTAAAAACTTGTCAGGCTATAGAAAAACCTTAGACTTAGTGACCCTATGAAAGTTCACAGTACGCTTTATGGTCTGGTGTTGGCTGGCGGTCGTTCATCCCGAATGGGGGAAGACAAATCCCGGCTGCTCTGGCAAGGCAAACCGCTCTATCAACATATGATTCATCTGCTGCATAAAGCAGGTATTGAGCAGGTGTTGTTAAGCGGCGCGGGTTTTCCTGAAAAAACCGTGGAAGACCTTGTGCCTGGAAGAGGCCCTTTAAGCGGTATTCATGCAGCTCTGATGTCGCTGGAATACGGCGAACGCCTTCTGGTTATTCCGGTGGATATGCCATTGGTGCCACTAGAAGCCATACAAACACTTTACGAGCAAAGTGATAAACAACAGCTGTGCTGTTTTGACGGCTTCAATCTGCCGGTTGTGATTCCCGTGACGGAAGACTCCAGACGAGTGATTGTAGAGAAAATTCAGAGTGATAACCCCAAAGATTATGCGCTTTGGCGGCTCTATCAGGCATTAGGTGGAAAGACGATTCCGTTGCCTGAGGATAGGATTCAGCTTTTCAGTAATGCGAACACGCCAGAAGAGTGGCGTCGTATAAACCATTGATTGGAGGTAGAGTGGCACATGGCTCATCACCACGTAGACGAGTTTATCCCTGTAAATATTGCGGTATTGACCGTATCAGATACCCGGACTGAAGAAACAGATACCTCAGGAAAACTGCTGGTGGATCTGTTGGCTGAAGCCGGACATCAGTTGGTGGATAAGGCGATCGTTAAAGATGATATCTACAAAATCCGTGAAATAGTGTCTCGCTGGATTGCCACCGATGCGGGAACGCCTGATTGCGTTCAAGCCATCCTCGTGACTGGCGGCACTGGTTTCTCTGGTCGTGATTCTACACCAGAAGCTCTGCTCCCTATTTTCGATAAACAGATAGACGGCTATGGTGAGTTGTTTCGTCACCTCTCCTACGCACAGATCAAAACCTCAACCATTCAGTCCCGTACGGTTGCCGGCATGGCGAATGGAACGGTTATTTTTGTGATGCCTGGTTCCAATAATGCCTGCAAAACCGCATGGGAAGGCATTATTCATGATCAGCTGGATAGCCGTCATCGCCCTTGTAATTACATTGAACACCTGAAAAAGGCGGGCTGATTGTGTCTCTGACCCATACCGACAGTGAAGGTAAGGCCAGCATGGTAGATGTGGGCGATAAAGATATCACCCGCCGTGAAGCCAGAGCTGAAGGTTATATTTATATGGCGCCAGAGACGCTGGCGATCGTAAAAGACAATGGCCTGAAAAAAGGCGATGTTTTGGCTGTAGCTCGTATTGCTGGTATTCAGGCAGCCAAGCAGTGCAGTCATTTAATACCCCTGTGTCATCCATTGATGCTGAACTTTATTGGTGTTGAGTTTCAACTGGATGTTGAGCATTCAAGAATCCGAATCGAAACCTGCTGTCGTTTAAGTGGTAAAACCGGTGTTGAAATTGAAGCACTGACGGCCGCTTCTGTTGCCGCCCTGACAATCTACGATATGTGTAAGGCGGTGGACAAAGAGATGCATATCGAAGGTATTCGTGTACTGGAAAAAAGTGGCGGGCGCAGTGGTCACTATGTATACGGCACTGAACAGGTGGAAGCATGATCAAGGTGTTGTTTTTTGCCAGTTTCCGGGAAAAACTCAAGTGCGAAGAGCTGCTAGTGGATGAAGGCAGTTATCCCGAGTTACTTTCCTCTCTAAAAAGTCAGTTGGCGGAAAAAGGCGACGACTGGCGTGAAATAATGATGAGTGAAAAAACATTGGTGGCTGTGAATCAAACCATGACTCGAAAAGACGTCAGTTTGAAATCCGGCGATGAAGTGGCTTTTTTTCCACCGGTTACCGGAGGTTAATATCGTTGATTTCCATACAAGCTGAAGACTTTATTCCCAGTGAAGAATATGCACGGCTGGAGGGCGATAAGTCCTCCGGCGGTATCGTCACCTTTACGGGTACCGTTCGTGATATGAATCTGGGCGATCAGGTAGGTGGTTTATTTCTGGAGCATTATCCGGGTATGACCGAAAAAGCGCTTCAGGAAATTATTGATGAAGCGAAACAACGCTGGGAACTGATTGGGGTTCGGGTTGTCCATCGTATTGGGCAAATGTATCCCGGTGATCGTATTGTGTTTGTAGGTGTCAGTAGCGCTCACCGGAAAGAAGCGTTCGCAGCTTGTGAATTCATCATGGACTATCTAAAAACAAAAGCGCCGTTCTGGAAAAAAGAAACGACAGATGACGGGGATCGCTGGATTGAAGAACGTGCCTCAGATCAGGAAGCTGCGGATAGTTGGAATAATAAGTTGGGTTAATAAATCGTTGGTTCAATAAAAAGAGGTTGCTCAGGTTGAAAAAGCTTGTTCTGGTAGTATCCCTGCTATTTTTATCGATAGCAGGCAGGGTGGCTATAGCGGAAACATTGAAGGTGGCGGTAGCGGCAAATTTTAAACCAACACTTGAAGATTTGGCTGAAAAGTTTGAGCAGGAAACTGGCCATAAGTTACTGATTTCAGCGGCATCTACCGGCATTCTTTTTAATCAGCTAGTGAATGGTGCTCCGTTTGATATTTTCCTGTCGGCAGATCGTCAACGTCCAGGAATGCTGAAGGAAAAAGGTATGATTCTGCCTGGCAGCCAGCACACCTATGCAATGGGTGAGCTGGTGCTCTGGAGCCCGGGCGAGTCGACGACACTGGTCGAATTGAGAGATAACAAGGCACGTCTTGCCATCGCCAACCCTGCCATTGCACCTTATGGTTTGGCAGCGCAACAGTTGCTGGAAAATCTGGGTATATGGTCGTATGTTGAATCCCGGTTAGTGAAGGGCGCCAGTATTCAACAAACCTGGCAGTTTGTGGTCAGCGGGAATGTGCCAGTAGGTTTGGTGGCAAAAGCGCAGATGGTTGATGGTGATCAGTATACGGTGATGCCCTATGAATATTATGATCCAATTCAACAGGATATGGTGATACTGAAAAGAACACAGCACCCTGACGCGGCTAAACAATTTGTAGAATTTATCCTGTCAGAGTCTGCACAGTCATTGATTGAAAGCCACGGCTATTTCTCTGTTGTAAAAAAAGATAAAGACGGCTCTCTGATAGAAAAAGCGCTAATAGACAAAGCTCCAATAGACAGAGCTCGAATAGACAGAGCTCGAATAGAAAGCACACTGATAAAGGATTAATTCTAACGTGCTGATCACGGCCATCTGGGTGACTTTGAAACTGGCAACCATTACCACAATTATTCTATTGTTGTTGTCTATCCCGTTGGCTTGGTGGCTGGCCAACATGCAGAGCAGAATCCGCCCGATTCTGGAAGCCATTGTCGGATTGCCGATGGTGTTGCCGCCCACTGTGCTCGGTTTTTATTTGCTATTACTCTTTTCCCCTAACTATGCCGCGGGGCAGGCGTGGTTATCATTGACCGGTTCTACCCTTGCTTTCAGTTTTACCGGGCTGGTGGTTGCTTCTGTTATCTACTCCATGCCATTCGTGGTTCAGCCGTTGCAGCGGGCATTTGAACAGTTGGATAAAGGGCTGCTTGAAGCCGCGGCTATGATGGGCGCCGGCGCAATGGATCGTTTTTTCAACATTGTATTACCTTGTTCCCGAAGAGCATTGGTGTTGGCTGGTTGCATGGGTTTTGCTCATACCATCGGAGAGTTTGGTGTTGTGCTGATGATCGGCGGCAATATTCCCGGGGAAACCCAGGTATTGTCCATTGCGCTATTTGATGCCGTTGAATCCCAATCCTTTGAGATGGCGCATCAGATTGCCGGTGGATTATTGTTGTTTGCCATGGTGCTTCTGGTGTTTCTCTACAGTCTGGATCGCCGCTCCGGCAAAAGTTCAGGTAGCCGTGTATGTTGAACATAACCCTTCAATTACCACGGGATCGATTTGTGCTGGACGTTGATATCAGTCTTGATGGTGATTCGATCTGGGCAATTATGGGGCGTTCGGGATGTGGTAAAACCTCATTGCTGAGGGCGATTGCAGGCTTGGAATCTGGAGCGAAAGGGAAAATATCTTTTCATGGTCAGGTTTGGTTGGATACTGATAAACAGATTTGTATAGCACCCGAACAGCGTCGTATTGGTTATATCTTTCAGGAAGCGCGATTATTTCCACATCTTGATGTTATGGGCAATCTGCAGTTTGCCCGCCAACGAGCCTGTCGGCGAGACAATGCGTTTTCTTTCTCCCACGTTGTTGAACAACTGGGTATTGACCATTTATTAGGGCGCCGCATTCAAGCACTGTCTGGCGGCGAAAAACAACGGGTAGCCATTGCCAGAACATTATTAAATGCCCCTGATTTATTATTGATGGATGAACCTCTGGCCTCTCTGGACTGGACATCAAAAACCACGATCCTGCCAATATTAAGAAATCTCCAGAAAGAATTTGGTATTCCGGTAATCTTTGTCAGCCATGCCAGAGAAGAGGTGGCAAGGTTGGCGGATAACATGCTATTGATTGACCATGGGCGAGTAAAATTGCAGGGTGAGTGTCGTCGATTATTCATCAGTATGGACTCTGACTTAATTAGCGATGATGGTGCGTTATCTATCTTAGAAGCTGACGTTACTGATCATGATGAGGATCATGGTTTAACAGAACTGTCTCTTGGCCGTCAGAAGCTATTGGTTAATTGGGTGAATGCGGAAGTCGGGACGCGCCTGCGAATACTGCTACCAGCACAGGAAGTGAGTATTGCTACAGAAGATCTTGATTGTTTAAGTATTCAGAACCGGCTCGCTGTTATGGTTGAGACAATGAAAGAGCTGGGTAATAGAAATGTTCTACTGTCATTATCTACAGAAGGCCAAACCGTTCAGGCGGTGGTTACCTGTCGAGCGGTAGATATGTTGGGAATATCCATAGGCAAACCCGTGTTTGCCTACTTCAAAGCATCGTGCCTGAATGTGGTCTGATTATTAGTTAGTCGTAAGTAGTTGACCAAATGAAATCATATTTTCTGAGCAAGTGGCCAGCCACTCTACTGCGTTACAACTCTGGTCACATAGCTACGGCTATGCTCCCGGCGTTGTGCCTTGCATAGTAACTGTCCACTCACTCAGAAATATTCGATTCCATTTGCACAACTACTTATGTGTTTCAACACTGTCGTGTTCAGTGTTTTCCATAAGCACTTTGGATGCTTCAGCTACTTTGTTTTCGACATCGTTATAGAGCACCAGAAAACTTCCGGCGGAAAGGGAATTCTCGTATCGTACGATGCTGTCTTTTGGAATCCCCATGCCAGCCAAACCACCGCCAAGTGCAGAAAGGCCCCCCATAACAGCAGCACCTTCCAAGCCACCAACAATGGCGGCCGCCAGAGGGCCTGCAATCACCAGTGGTCCAATGCCTGGAATGACAAAGAACGCAGCGCCGACAAGAATACCCCAGAGACCACCCCAGAAAGCACCGATCTTTCCCCAGGCTTTCATTCGGTCACCAGTGTTGTAATAACCAACAACGTGCTCTTCGGTATGGTAATCATTGCCAACCACCGAAATCTTTTTCATATCAAAACCCGCTTTCTGCAACTGTTTAACAGCGTCGTCTGCAGCATGATGGGTTTTATACGTCGCAACACAGGCATTTGGAGTATCCATAGTAATGCTCCAGCATTTGGGAGGGGAGTTTTCTTAAAGTGTTCTAGAAGCCTGTCGGACTTAGCCGACAGGCTTCTAGCCTTATAAAAGTAGAAGACGATGATTATCCGTCAAACAATTTGAATATACGGAGTAGTGAAAGTGATGAATTAATATGGGGGAAACGGATGCATAAAAAAAGAGCACCGATGTGCTCTTTTTTGGAAGTTCAGGCCAATAGAAAGCTTAAGATCTTTCTACGTTTGCAGCCTGAAGACCTTTTTGACCTTGCTCTACTTCAAAGGATACTGGTTGTCCTTCAGCGAGAGTCTTGAAGCCGTCGCCAGCAATAGCACGGAAATGAACGAAAACGTCTGGACCACCGTTGTCCTGAGCGATAAAGCCGTAGCCCTTTTCTTCACTGAACCACTTTACCGTTCCGGTCGATTTAGACATGCAATGTCTCCTAATTTTTCTATAAAAATGCGCTATACACGCGTTAAGCCAAAGGTGTAGTCACATCTTCATAATTCTATTTAAAAGTTGAGCATTTAGAGCAAACTGTACTTAAAATAAGAAGTGGTGTGACGATCAGGAAGCACTAAAAAAGCTGTACGATTTTCGTTCTTCTCTTTCATGGCCAATAGGAACTCTAATAGCTGTCACAAGGGATGTCAAAGAAATTATCAAGATTCACAAGGCAAAAAAATGCGTTAATAAATGGCGGTTTCAATCACTGAATTTACTAGCACGAACATATAATCAATTCATTGATTTACATGCAGCTTTCTATACAAGTAGTTATTCGGAAAGCCCTTTTTTGAGTAATATTTCTGCAATGATTCTCTGGCCAATATAAACAATACCGACGACTGAAATGGTCGTTCCTGCCACCATCAGGATCATGGGTAGATTATTTTGTGTTGGGTGTTGGAGCAAATACACCAGATCTCTGGCCTGAATGCCAATCCAAAGTGAAGCCAGTGTTCTTGGTAACATTCCAGCTAAACCCGCAATGAGGAATACCTTAAGGGGGACTTTGATCGCAGGCAAGATGAGATTCATCAGTGAAAATGGCAACACCGGAGATATTCTGACCAAAACCATCATCAACCAATGATGATTCTTTAATTCCACAAGCGCTAACCGGGCATTTGATTGAAGCGGTAACGAATTAATCAGTTGGCCATTATCCAATTGTTTACCAAGCATAAAGCCAATCAACGAGGCAGTGGGGTAGGAGAGTAATATATAGAAGAGCGCTTGCCATCCAAGAAAGTAACCGCTAATTAACGCAATCAATGTTGATGGCGTCAGCGCCATGCTCATGGTGAATGTACTGGCTAGAAAAAGTAAGCTCCATTGAGCAATCGTCAGATTATTCAGAGCACTTTGAAAGTGAATCGCCATGGTTGTTACTAATGTACTTCCAAATAGGGAAGCGATACTGACCAAACCCATCAACGAAAAGATGCGCCGGTTTTTGCGGATAAAAGCGCGCTGTGAAAAAAGGGTTTTGATCGAAAAATATTTCACGGTCAGACGTTGTTTATGAAGTTACGACATCCTAGTGGGTTTTATGAATAAATAACAACCACTCTTACACTCTCTTAACATGCATATTTTGAGAGCTGCAAAGCCCAGGTGTAAAGTGGCTGTGTTTGCACGACTTCGTGTAGGTAATTTCACCAACTGGCTGATTTTTATGGTGAAAATAATTCGAACGCTCATATAATAATTTTGAACGAACGTAGTCGTTCTTTATTTCACCATTGAGCCATTCGAGTTTGTAATGACCACTGCGACCCTTGAAGCATCCCGTCATCTCGTTGATTCCCAATGTCCGCCACCGGAAAAAACCGGATGGATAGAACGTCACTTTCAACTGCAGGCGAATGGTACCCACCTTCGTCAGGAAGTGATGGCGGGCATCACAACCTTTATGACGATGGCTTACATTATCTTTGTGAATCCGCAAATCCTGTCTGCTGCAGGGATGGATGCACAGGCCGTGTTCGTCACCACCTGTTTGATCGCCGCCATCGGCAGTATCGCCATGGGCGTAGTGGCGAATCTGCCCATTGCCATGGCGCCGGCCATGGGGTTGAACAGTTATTTTGCTTTTGTGTTAGTGGGTGGTATGGGGCTGGCCTGGCAAACAGGCATGGCAGTGATTTTCTGGGGCTCCTTATTGTTCGCTGCGGCGGCGGTATTTCGAACCTACATTATCACCAGCATTCCACTGAGTTTGCGCATCGGCATTGCCACGGGTTGTGGCTTGATGATTGCCCTGGTCGGATTACACAACGCTGGCATTATTGTTGCCACGCCCAGCACGATGGTGACCATTGGGGATGTGCGTTCTATTCCTTTTGTGTTGGGTTGTGGCAGCTTCTTGCTCATGATGGTGCTGGTTCAGCGTGGGTTTAAAGCCGCGGTGCTGATTTCCATTATGGCGATCACCTTTATTGGCTGGTTACTCGGCGACATTGAGTATCAGGGAATCGCTTCGCTGCCACCGAGCGTTGCACCTGTTTTTGGCCAACTGGACTTAATGGGAGCGCTGGATATCAGTCTGGCTGGCGTCATTATTTCCGTTATGTTGGTCAGCTTGTTTGAATCTGCCGGCACCTTTGTTGCTGTGACCGATAAAGCGGGTCTGGCTGATGAAACAGGCAACTACCCTAATGCGACAAAATCATTGTTTATCGACAGCCTCAGTTCTGCTGCCGGTGCTTTTATGGGAACGTCTTCCGTTTGCCCGTATGTAGAAAATGCAACAGGTGTCGTAGAAGGCGGCCGTACCGGATTAATGGCCGTGGTTGTGGGTGTGCTGTTTCTGCTGGCCATTTTCTTCTCACCATTAGCAGGCATGATTCCAGGTTATGCCACGGCGGGCGCATTGATTTATGTCGGACTGTTGATGACCTCCGAGTTGACCCGAGTGCAATGGCACGATCTCACCGAGGCTGTTCCTGCGTTTGTCGCCACCGTCATGATTCCTTTCAGTTTTACTCTGACGGAAGGCATTGCTACCGGTTTTATTACTTACACGGTTTTAAAGCTGGCTTCAGGACGCAGAAAAGAAGTGTCCCCCGTCTGCCTGTTACTGACTGCGGTATTTATAGCTCGTTACGCTTTTTTATAACAAACCACTCTACGTTTTAAGACCATTTAAGTTGAGCAAACCATGATTAAAGAAAACCTGCGTGACCTTATTGACGCTGGCGCTGCCCGTATCCCTGCTGATCTGGTGATCAAGAATGGACAGCTGGTGAATGTTACCTCTTCTGAAATCTATCCTGCGGACATTGCCGTTTATCGCTCCAGAATTGTGGCGACAGGTGACGTAGAAGCGTATATCGGTGACAACACACAAATTATTGATGCCGAAAATAAGTATCTGGTACCGGGCTTGATTGATGGTCATCTGCACATTGAGTGCAGCAAAATGTCCATGACCAGTTTTGCCAAAGCCGTTGTGCCCTGTGGCACGACCAGCATTGTTTCCGGTCTGGATCAGTATCTGGTCACCGCTGGGTTGGAAGGCGTTCGGGAAGTGCTGGATGAAATCAATGGAGGCCCTTTAAAGGTTTTCTGGGGCTTGCCATTTACCACACCTTATACACTTCCAGAATCCACCGTTGGCTTTAATGTCACGCCGGACGTGCATCAGAAAGTGCAGAAATGGCCAGAAGTATTTGGTGTATGGGAAACCGTTTCCGAGTTTGTGGAAAACAAACACGACGGAGTGATGAAAGCGATCGAATATGCGGGTGAAAACAATCTTCCTGTCTTCGGTTGTGCGCCCATGACAACGGGCACACGTTTGAACTCTGTACTGTGTGCCGGCGTTCGTCTGGATCACGAAAGTTATGACCATATTGAAGCTATGGAAAAAATCCGCAAGGGCATGTTCCTGCTGATTCGTGAATCCTCTATTTCTCACTTCCTTAATGAAAACATGAAGGTCGTGACGCATATCAACCCACGGGTTGCCCGTCGCGTCAGCTTCTGTACCGATGATGTGATTCCTTCAGAAATTCTGGAAAACGGGCATATGGATAAACTGATTCGTATGACCATTGCCGCTGGTGTTGATCCAATCACTGCCATTCAGATGGGCTCTTTAAACAGTGCTGAAGCGTATCGTATTGATCATCTTGTCGGTTCCATCTCTCCAGGAAAAATTGCCGATATTCTTCTGGTAGAAGACCTGCGCAAGTTCAATATTGATAAAGTGATTGCCAAGGGCAAGCTGGTGGTGGATGGCGGAAAAATGGCCGTTGATCTGCAGGCTCCCGCTCGCAGCGATATTCTTTCTTCAAAGCTGAAAATCCCGTCCATCACACCGACAGATATGAAGGTGTATACCGACCTGAAAACGGACAAGGTGAATGTCCTGTCCATGGAAGTGGACTTTGATGTGCCATTTGTTCGCCGCCGTCATGATGTGCAGCTGAAGGTTGAGAATGGTGTAGTGCTTCCGGATGTGGAAAACGACGTACTCTATGCAACAGTGGTTGAACGATTCGGCAAAAATGGCAACAAGGCAGTTGCCTTTGTGTCAGGCTGGAAGCTGACTGCTGGCGCTATGGCCAGCTCCAAAGCACCAGACGACAACAACATTGTTTGTATTGGCACTAACTCAGAAGATATGTCCATCGCTATTAACTATCTTGCAGAAAAAGGCGGTGGTCAGGTGATTGTGAAAGACGGTGAGGTAGTTGATTTTATCCATCTGCCTATCTGCGGTATTACGTCTGATATTAGCCCCGAAGACATGGCAGCGGCAGAATTGAAAATGAAAGCTGTGGCTCGTGAACTGGGCTGTGATTTGCCGGATCCGGTATTCTACATGTGCTGTCTGGAGATTACTGCGATTCCTGATTACGCCATGACCGACCTTGGAGCGGTCAGCTTTGCCGATCAGGCGGTGTTTAACCCTGTGTTGAGTACTGCTGAATAATCGTTCAGTTCAAGCTTCGTTTCCATGCCCCCGAGACTGTCGCAAAGATCCATACACCTCGTTCCCATGCTACAGCGTGGGAATGCAGAACATCAGAGTTTCCAGCTCCCACGCAAGGCATGGGAGCCGGGGTTGGAGGGTTTTGCGACAACCTCGAAGTATGGGAACGCATACGACATCTATATATGCATTCCTACGCCACAGAGGGTGTCGCAAAACTCCAAACATCTCGTTCCCATGCTTTTATGCCCTTTGGGCATTGCGTGGGAATGCATACCCTTGAATTTTCAAAGGGTTAGAAGTATGGGTTCCCACGCAAAGCATGGGAACCAGGGCTTTTGCGACACTCTCCACAGCATGGGAACGAGATTGCAGTCAAAATATGAAACAATTGATTGATATGGCGGCTGGCCGCACCCCAGTAGATACGCTGATTATTAACTGTCAGGTCGTTGACGTCTTTAACCAGCGGTTGGTGGATGGCCCTCTGGCGCTTGGCTTGGGAAAAGTTATTGGCATTGGTCAATACGAAGCCAAAGAAGTGATTGATGCCCAAGGCGGTATCGTCATGCCGGGTCTGATAGACAGCCATGTTCATATAGAATCATCGTCTATTACTCCTCCTCAGTTTGCCCGTATAGTTTTGCCTCACGGCACCACCACTGTAATTGCTGACCCCCATGAAATTGCTAATGTCTGTGGTTTGGATGGCATCCGTTACATGTTGGATGCCTCTAAAGATCTGCCATTAAACGTCAAAATCATGCTGCCATCCTGCGTACCCGCCACACCGTTTGAAGCAGCAGGCGCAAAATTGATGGCGGAAGATCTGGCAGAACTGATCAGTCATCCGGATGTACTGGGTGTTGGTGAAGTGATGGATTTCCCCGCAGTGATTAATTGTGATGAAGCCATGTTGGCTAAATTGAAGTTGGCTCATGATTACGGCTACATTGCTGACGGTCATAGTCCGGGGTTAAAAGGTAAAGACCTTCAGGCTTATGCCATGTCGGGCATCAAAACCGATCATGAATGTTCCAGCGTTGACGATATGCTGGCTCGTATTCAAATGGGAATGTACGTTCAGATTCGTGAAGGTTCTGCCTGCAAAGATCTGGTTGAACTGGTTAAAGGTGTTAATGCCGGTAATGCACGACGTTGTCTGTTTTGTACTGATGACCGTGAGCCTAAAGATATTATTAATGGCGGGCATATCAATAAAAACCTGCGTCTAGCGGTAGAAGAGGGCATTGATCCGATCACCGGCATTACCATCGGCTCTTTAAATGCAGCAGAGTGTTATGGGTTAAAGAAAAAAGGGGCTCTGGCTCCAGGCTATGATGCGGATGTGGTGATTGTTGAGGACTTAATCTTATTTAATGTGCGTCGTGTCATCTGCGCAGGTCGTGAAGTTGTCCGTAATGGCGAGTTGATGGTGGATATTCAGGATTATCATTGTTCATCTGTTTTGAATACCGTCAATTTGGCGCCTATCAGTTTAGAGGATTTTAAGCTGCCATTGACGTCTGAAAAGGCGCGAGCCATTGGTGTGCTGCCAGGCGGTGTATTAACCCAGGCGCTTGAAGTGAGAGTGTTGTCTGATAAGCATGGTCTGTTTGATCCAAAACTCAATTCAGGCCTTAATAAGCTGGCAGTGATTGAACGGCACAAAGCATCTGGCAATATGTCCATGGCTGTTCTGGCTGATTATGGTTTAACCAATGGGGCGATAGCGACAACGGTTTCTCATGATTCCCACAATATTGTGGTGGTGGGGGATAATGATGAGGATATGCTGAAAGCGGTTAAGCAGGTGGAATCCATTGGCGGCGGGTTTGTTCTGATTCACAATGGTGAGGTAATTGGCGAGCTGCCATTACCGATTGGTGGATTAATGTCCGATCAGAATGCCGAATCTGTTGCGAAGACTATGGGTGAATTATTGGAAAAAGCACGAAGCGCTCTAAAGGTGAATGCGGATATCCAACCAATAATGACGCTGGTGTTTATGAGTTTGCCAGTTATTCCTGAACTAAAGCTGACGTCAAATGGATTATTTGATGTGCGCAGTTTTTCGTTTACGGAAACAAGTATTTAATTAGTAATATTTAAAAAGGGAGTTAGTTTGATGGCTAACTCCCTCTGTAGAAAAATCTGTGATTAAACAGCAACTTTCACTTCAGTTGCTGTTTCTACTCCAGTGGCTTCTGCTGATAGCTCACCATCCTTATTGAACAACCCTTCCAGCATCAGTGTAATAGCACCGTCGCCTGTTACGTTACAGGCTGTGCCAAAGCTATCCTGCAGTGCAAATACCGCAAGCAGCAGAGCAACACCGGCTGGATCAAAGCCAAGTACGCCAACAACGATACCCATGGAGGCCATGACCGTACCGCCAGGCACGCCAGGTGCGCCCACCGCAAAGATACCGAACAGAACAATAAAGACGATCATGGTGCCGAAAGATGGCAGGCTTCCGTAAAGCATCAGGGAGATAACCATACAGAAGAAGGTTTCAGTCAGCACAGAACCACAAAGGTGGATGGTGGCGCCCATGGGAACCATGAAGTCTACGGTTTCTTTACTCAGCACTTTAGATTTGCGGGCACAGCTTAACGCAACTGGCAGAGTGGCGGCACTGGACATGGTGCCGACAGCGGTCAGGTAGGCGGGGCCATAATGCTTAATAACTTCCAGAGGATTCTTGCCAGAAATAGCGCCGGCAATGCTGTACAGAACAAACAACCACACCGCATGACCCACCAGCGCCAATACGACAACTTTCAGGAATACTGGCAATTGTTGAGTCAGCGTACCTTCGTAGGCAAGGCCGGCAAAAGTAGTGGCAATAAAGAATGGTAGTACCGGGATGATCATATTTTTTACGACCATCATCATCATATTTTCAAACTCAAACAGCGCTTTTTCGATGGCTTCTGCTTTTGTTGCCAGCGCGGTTACACCCAAAACAATGGCGGTCACCAGCGCTGTCATGACGGACATAATAGGCGGAATATTTAGCTGAAATGCAGCTTCAGGTACATTGCGCAGAGTTTCCATGGACGTAGGAACGGACATGTGAGGAATGATCAGAAGACCCGCCACGAATGCCATGGTGGCAGCGCCAACAGCCGACAAATAGGAAATAGTTAAGCCAGCCCCCAGCATTTTATTGGCATTCTGTCGTAATTTGGTGATCGCTGGTGCAATGAACGCAATAATAACCAAAGGAATGGTATAGAAAATAAATTGACCAATGACGTATTTTATTGAGCTGACAACGCTCATTACTTGTTCATTGGCAATCAGGCCAATAACAATACCGACCACAATACCAATCAACAGTTTGTTGATCAGACCCCATTCGCTTTTTGATGTATTTTCACTCATAACGGCATTCCTGAGATAAATGAGTGCTAGATGAATAATTAATGATCAGCTGAACAGTGAAAAGTTGATCACTATATTATGCTTGAGAGTATGGCTTGGTTTTTTAACGGGGGGATATTATATTTTTGTAAGTTTTAAGTGTTGATAAATGTCAGTGTTTTGAAAGCTTCTGTGAGGCGGCCATATTTAATTTACTTCTGTTTTTTGGTTTAACATATATTTGATTTTTATTTAGATATTTTTTATTTAGATGTTTTTTATTTGGATTTTAAATTCCCAGTTGATTTTACTCTTTTGTCAGGTGAGTGATTATTCTCACCTGATTCACTAACGTTTCAGGGTGTGATGCCCGTCTCAATATAATAGCTAGGTTTCTGTATTGCGTGAGAATTTATAGAACAGGTTAGGCTCACTGATGACGTATAAGTTGCCATTATCATCCATCGTTATTCCTTCGGCTTGAGGAACCGTATTATCTAAACCATGCCAGCCTTTACCAAGTTCCAAAAAACTGATGTTATCGCCCCTGGCGTTAATTTCACTGACAAGATTGGACTCATGACTTAATACAAGTAGGTTCCCGCTATTGTGGTCAAAATGTAAGCCGGACAAGTCATTGTTGCGTTTCTTTGCCGCTTTGCTTAGCGCTTTTGATTTTTTAATGCTTACTTGAGAGGGTGAGCCATCACTTACTAAACCATAAACCTTATAGAGGCGCATGGGGTCTCGTTCTCGAACCACAAAAATTGCATTGTCAGTTGGATCCCAGGCAACGCCTTCGAACCCTTTGTTGTCTCCTGACTCAAACCCCATTGTAAAGCTAGGAAAGTCTTGTTTATTGAGTTCGGATGTTTCTGGAGTAATGGTCAGTTTTACTAAACTCTGGTCTCGCTCGTCGGCAACAATAAACTGGTCATCACCAACCCAGGTAATGGCTTCAACATCGCGGAAATTTCTTAAAGGAATCCGACGAACTATATCTCCATCCAGTGTCAGTTCAAATACCTCGTTTTGCCCATTTATAACGATAAACAACGAGTTAGTTATGGGGCTCCATGTGATTCCAGATGCATTGTCGGTTATTCCATCAAGTGTTTTAGGCTCAGTAGCTATAAAATAGTTCGGTAGCCAAATTGATCGTTCTTTAACTGATTCAGTTGTTGTTTCATTTATATGCCAGGCTCGAAACACATCGTCAGTGCCTAGTATTTTTATAGTTGATATAATGAGTACAAGTGAAGAAAGAGCTATCCAGTACTTCTTAAAGGGTAATGTTTTCAAACCAAGGCTCGCCGTTTTAATACTTGTTAAGCGGTGATACTCGTATATTTGTTTTTATAATTGAATCTAGGAGGCTGTCGGACTTGAAAGTAAAAACCGGAGATGGGCCGCAATAAAGTCAAAAATCACAGAATCCAGTCTGGAAGTGCTGTTTATGTCGT
>NZ_LUTV01000001.1:740309-741759 GCF_001646945.1 Endozoicomonas ascidiicola | reverse complement strand
TCGGTCAATGGGTCTGAAAGTCCATTTGTTCATTGGCTGGCTGTCTTTTACGATCTTGCGGGTATTATACTCAAAAGTTGTTCTAAGTCCGACAGGCTCCTAGAGTCTTTAGTTATTTGAAGGTGCTCGCATTTTGTAAGATGTATACCCTTAATAATGTGAAGTGATAGCCAAGAGGGCGCTTTTGTTGCTGCGAGATTATTGGTCAATATCTGTCTTGCCAGGTATGTTTTTTCTGACAAGACAGGGAGAGTAGCCAGTGGATGATCAGTGGTCTGATGTTTTTGAGAACTTATAAAAAAGGTTAGGTTCGCTGAGGATGTAGATGTTCCCATCATCATCCATAGTGACGCCTTCGGCTTGAGGTATGAACGCTTTGAGGCCGTGCCAACCAGTATCGAGTTCCAGAAAACTCAGCTGTTCACCATTGCTGTTAACTTCGGTCAACAAGTGGGACTCGTGGCTTAATACCAGCAAGTGACCGGATTTCTGATCATAGTGTAAGCCAGAAAGGTCATTGTTATAAGCTTTGGCGGCTTCACTGAGAGCGTCTGACTTTTCTATACTGATGACCGGTGGTTGTGAAGGGTTGGTCAGTCCTGCAACTTTATAGAGACGCATTGGGTCGCGTTCTCGGACAACAAAAATGCTGTCGTTTTCCAGGTCCCACGCAACGCCTTCAAAGCCTTTGTTATCACCTGCATCAACCCCAAGGGTCACGCTTGGGAAATCGTCTTTTTTGAGAGATTCCGTGTTGGGTGTGATGGTTAATTGAATCAGACTTTGCTCTCGCTCATCGGCGACAACAAAATGGTTGCCGCCAACCCAGGTGATGGCTTCTACATCCCGAAAGCCTTTCATGGGTATGCGACGAAGTACATCACCATTGTTGGAGAGTTCTACAACCTGATTAATGCCATTCAGTACAATAAACAGTGAGTGGGTCAGAGGGCTCCAGGTGATGCCTGAGGCATCGTCTTCAATCCCTTCCAACACCATGGCGTCAATCACAACGTGATAATCCGGTAACCAGATAGATTCTTCACGGGTGGTTTCTGAGGTGGTTTGCTCCAGATACCAGTCGAATAGGTGATCTTCAACGTCCAGCTCTCTGAGTGCTAAGAAGCCTGCTACCAAAATGACAAATAGAATAAGTGTTTTTTTAAAATAAACTGCGTTCAAAATTCAACCCGGAGAAAAGTCATTGATGCAGTATAGACAACAGAAGTCTTTTAAAAGTTCCCAGGTATAAGTAGTTGTGCAAATGGAATCGAATATTTCTGGCAGAGTGGATGTCCACTTGGTCAGAAAATACGATTTCATTTAGTCAACTGCTTAAACCAAAACTCACTTGAAACCATCGGTTTTATTTTGGTTTTGGCTTAACCGGTTTTCTGAGCACCTCTTCCTCCTCGTCAAGAGACGTCTTGGTATGGAGTCTGTCGGCTAA
>NZ_LUTV01000001.1:693866-739164 GCF_001646945.1 Endozoicomonas ascidiicola | reverse complement strand
TAGTTATGGCAAAAAATGATCTGTAATTATACGTCTTGAATCGTTTTTCGTTTCATGCTTTGGATCAATTTATCTGCTCATTTAGAACCGTATGTTTCAAATGAGTTTTGGTTTATGCAACTGAGATAGAAAGGGGATGCTATTTAGGAGATGAAAACCATCGACATAGGTCGATGGTTTTAGGGGGGCAAATCAGGCGGTCAGAAAAATAATGATGCCTGGCAGGATAAAGAACGCAATGAACAGATAACCAAAAGCGTACATTCTGTTTTTTACTGCCAGATCAGACAGCTTGTCTGCCATAAACAGCGGAATCTCTCTTAACCACTTGATACCGTAAATCAGTACAACGGCAGATAAGTTAAAGAAGAAATGAACCATCGCGATGGTTAACGCCGGCAGAGCTGCTGGGCCCGTAATTGCTGTGGCTGCCAAAAGCGCAGTAATAGTAGTACCGATATTGGCACCCAGTGTGAAAGGGTACATCTGTCGCACGGTAAACAAACCATTCGCCACCATGGGAACCATCAGGCTGGTGGTGGTAGAAGAAGACTGAACCATTACTGTCATAGTCATACCAGACAAGATTCCGCTGACAGGACCACGACCAATCGACTTGTGAAGTGCATCTTTTGCTCTGCCCACCATGACTTTCTTCAGTAGCTTGCCAAGACGAACTACCGAGAAAAAGATCAGAACGATACCAATACCAATCATCGCGATACCAGATAGGGTACTGTCAGGCAAAACAGTAACGAAGCCTTTGATAATATCTTCAGCCGGTGCTGTCAGTGGTTTGATAAAGTTCAGGCCTTTCATCGACATATTCTGACTACCAACCAGCATACCAGCGACGTATGTTGATATCTTGGTGAGGAAGCCGGTGAACAGTTCCAGAGGCAGAAGGATCAGAACCGCCAGCCAGTTGAAGAAGTCGTGCACTGTAGAAGCAGCAAAGGCCTGTTTGAACTCTTTATGGCAGCGAATATGGCCAAGGCTGACAATCGTGTTGGTGATGGTTGTACCAATGTTGGCACCCATGATCATCGGGATAGCCAAATGTACCGGCAGGCCGCCTGCCACCAGACCGACGATAACAGACGTCACAGTACTGGAAGATTGAACCAGTGCTGTGGCAAGAGTACCGGCTAACAGACCCAGAATGGCATTGTTTGCGAAACTGAAAAGCTGTGCTGCCGCTTCACTGCCGCCGACTGCCATTTTAAAGCCGGAGCCAATAACACTAACAGCCACAAGCAGAGCGTAGATCCAGAGAACCACACGTAACCAGATACGACCATAGTGTCGTGTGGTTAGTGTTTCAAAGTCGACGCTCTGTTCAGAAGTTGATGTCATTTCAGACATAGAGTGTGCACCTGGTGCTTGTAAAGATGTGTGTAACTTAGCTTTTGTTTATGACAGTTTTATTACAAAATCTTCATATAGCTGACATATTTGAGCGGGAGCACGTTTATAAAATATCCGGGCTAATCCTCAGCATAAAGTTGGAGTGCTCAGGCAGATCAGCTATTGGTTCAGGAATAGAAAAGGCAGCTGTAAGTCTAAACAGCCGCCTGTTAACAAGAAGTTATTTCAAAAGTTCATCAAACAGCTGAACTTTTACGGTGCTTTCTGCATCAATATTTCCTTCCTCCTCAGCCAGAACAATATAGCAATCTGACTGACTGAGAGTGCTCATTACACCTGAACCTTGATTGCCGGTGGATATGACTTGCAGTGATCCTGCCTGATCTTGAACCAGCTTTCCTCGCTGAAAATCACGGCGGCCAGGTCTCTTTTTCAGGCCAGATTGAGAGGTCAGTGTTAATTCCACTGGTTTTTCTGGCGCTTGGTTCATCATATGACGCAGAGCAGGTGCAGCCAGTTGTTGAAATGTGACGGTTGCTGAAACGGGGTTACCCGGCAAGCCAAAGAAGACACTGTTCGGTAGCTGACCAAAAGCAAAAGGTTTACCGGGCTTGATTGCCAGTTTCCAAAATCCGGTTTCGCCCAGTTCGTCCAGAATGTCTTTCGTGTAATCAGCATCACCAACAGACACACCGCCGGAGCTGATCACTGCATCGGCTTGCTCATCGGCTTTAAGAAATGCGTCTCTTAACTGGGCTTTGTCGTCTGCTATTTTTCCAAGGTCGAGAATGTCGATGTTCATTTTCTGTAGCATCGCTTTGATAACAAAACGATTGCTGTCGTAAATATCACCTTGCCCTAATGGTTCGCCGGGCAGCTTGAGCTCGTCACCTGTGGAAAAAACAGCAACTTTTACTTTGCGATAAACCTTTACAGACGCCACCCCCAAAGAGGCCAGTAAGCCAACGTCCTGTGGGCGAATTCTGCGCCCGGGGGTAAATACCAAACTGCCACCGGGGATATCTTCACCAGCGTGACGAATGTTATTACCGGTTTTTTCTGGCTTACTGATGAATCGGATATGACTGCCAACCGTCTTGGTTTGCTCCTGCATGATCACCGTGTCGGCACCTTCAGGAATGCTGGCGCCGGTCATAATCCGGATGCAGCTGCCTGCAGGCATCGATTCCTTAAAAGGATGGCCGGCAAGAGACTGCCCGGCTAATGGCAGAGTAGCATTCGACTGTAAATCCTGAAGTCGAAGCGCATAACCGTCCATGGCTGAATTATCATGGGATGGCACATTAATGGGTGAGATGACTTCTTGTGCCAGCACTCTGCCCAGACTGTCTTCCAGTGAAATGTTGTCGATGTCGGTAACGGGGCGGACACTGCGAATAAGAATGTCCAGCGCTTCTTCCAGTCGCATTAATCCATCGGTTGCGCAGCAATCACTCATAGTGGTCCTCGTTGGGATTTTTGTAGGCATTGTCATTGAAAGCGTGACAAAACTGTTCAATAAAGGCAGCAATGTTTGCCGGATTGTTGATGTCCAGCTCCGTAATGGTGCTTGGTAGCGTAATACCGTCGTTTATATCCCAGGCTATCGCAATGATGTTTGGGTCTGATGGAAACAGGTAGGGTTTGTCATAATCACTGCGGTGCAGTTCGATTTTCGGGATGGGTGCTTCACGAAAGCCTTCGACAATGATTAGTTCCAGTGCGTCATGATCCAGAAGGTTTAGCTGTTCTTCAAGGCTACGCTCATGGCCTTGAGCGTATTCGGTGTAACAGATTGAACGACCAGGGGTGCTTAATACCAATTGGTGCGCGCCAGCTTGTCTTAAACGAAAGCTGTCTTTGCCCGGAGGATCCGGCTCAATGGTGTGGTGTGAGGCTTTTACCATCCCGATACGAAAGCCTCTATTCGTCAGGATAGGAATAAGCTGTTCAATCAATGTAGTTTTGCCGGTTCCACTATGGGCGGCAACACCGAGAACAGGGATAGTCAGTTTGATCACAGAAGTTGCCATGCAATGTCAGGCTTCACGTTTTCTCAGGTAATGACGTTGAACCAGTTGGTTGTTGAGTACTTTGGTATCGATGTTTTCAAACCATAGTCGTTGATCTGGTTCGCCAAGCCGTTCACCAAATTTTTCACCAAATAAAGGTGTTCCACTACCCAGAACTACCGGGATATCAGTCAGAATCAGTTCATCAATCAGATCTTTTGCCAGTAGGCTTTGAATCGTTTGGCCTCCGTCAATATAAAGGTTTTTGAAACCCTTGCTGTGAAGAGACTCAATAGCTTCCTCTACCGGTGAGCAGATATGGCAGACTTTGTCGTTTAGCTCAGCAGGAACGCTGGTGAGCATGGATGTGCTGATAACAAATACTGGCTTTTCATAGGGCCAGGGTACATCAAAGCCAATGACCGTTTCGTAGGTTTTCCGACCCATTAATAACGCATCAATGCGATTCATAAAGGCAGAAAAGCCGTAATCGTCGTTTTCTGGGTTGGGTATCTGATTGAGCCAGTCAAGGTTTCCATCACTGTCTGCAATATAGCCATCAAGACTTTGAGCAATATAGACAATATTGGCCACAGCTAGTCTCCTTTATAAACAGGTGGCAAGTGTATAGAAGAATTACGTACTGTACGAACAAAACAATAGCGTCTCAGGCATGGTTTTGCAGCGGATAAGCGGGTAGGATTCGGGGTAAATCGTTTAATCGCGAGCGCCGAGCTTTAGCACCTAAAGAGATGCATTCTTCACAGAGCAGTCTCCATGGACTAAAAGCCGCAGCCTTGGCTGCCAGGGTAATGGAAGAAACTCTATTGCCTCCCGCATTTGGAAAGGTGTTCTATGGAATCTACTTCTCGCTCTATGCCCGAGGGGTTGCAGGATATTCAGGGTCGAACGTTTCCCTACCTGCGCCTGTCGGTGACTGATTTATGCAACTTCCGCTGCAACTATTGTCTGCCGGACGGTTGTGTTGATCATCATCACAATGATGCCCTGTCAGTGGACGAGATTCGTCGTCTGGTAACGGCGTTCGCCTATCTTGGTGTCCAGAAAATACGTCTCACCGGTGGTGAGCCGACTCTGCGTCAGGACTTTACCGACGTGGTTCATACTATCCGTCAGGTGTCTGGTATTAAAAAGCTGGCAATGACTACCAATGGCTATCGTATGGATAAAAGGGTTACCAGCTGGATGGATGCTGGCATCGATGCCATTAATGTCAGTGTGGATAGTCTTGATCCCCGCGCTTTTAAAGCCATTACCGGGCATGATCGGTTACGAGAGATTTTGTCGGGCATTCAGGCGGCATTTGATCATGGTTTGCCGTCCATTAAGGTTAATGCGGTGGCCATGAAAGGGGTGAATGACGATCAACTGGATGCGTTTCTGGAATGGATACGCAGTCACCCAATCTCAATCCGCTTTATTGAATTGATGCAGACTGGTGGGAATCTGGCGTTCTTTCAACAGCACCACTTTCCGGGAAAAACGATCCAGGAACTTCTGCTGGCGCGTGGCTGGGTGCGGAAGATGAGTGCGGCTGATGCCGGGCCGGCTCAGGAGTATTGTCACAGTGACTATCAGGGCACCGTTGGTTTGATTATGCCCTACAGTAAGGATTTCTGTAATGACTGCAATCGCCTTCGGGTGACCAGCCTGGGGCAGCTACAGCTGTGTCTGTTTGCAGAATCGGGCATTGATCTTAGAGATTTGTTGCAAAGTGATGATCAACAAGGTGCGCTGGTTATGCGTATTCGTGACTCTCTAAGATTGAAAGAAAGCGGCCACTTTCTGGACCAGGGGCTTACCGGTGGAACCCGCAACTTATCTCAGATGGGGGGGTGATCGAGGGAACTTTCTGTTGTTAGTACTGTCATCTATGTACGTTAGTTTAATATTAAGCGGGTGCATTTCAAGCCTGCTCAACGTGTACAGTACCAGGAGCAGGCAATGGACACAGCGATTAACAGTCAGCACTTACCCCACCCAGTGTTATCTTCTGAAGGGCGTGCAACAAGTGCTGACCCCGAAAGTAGTTTTCGTGGTCGTGATGTTAAGTTACAAAAGGTTGAGCGTTTTTTTGTCAAGATTGGAGCAACTATTAATAAAGGTCTTCAGTCTTTTAGTGCTCTCTGCCACCGTGTTATTTCAGTAATACTTACCCCTATTATCTGGCTTGCCGAAAACCGCTTTGGGTTGACTAAACTCGCTGGGCTATTGTTGGTTCCTTCTCAATTTGATGTGCTCTGTAACTCTAAACAGTGTACCAAGCTCATCAATGCCCTTTGTAAAGTGGAGTTTAAAGATGGTAGAAGCTATCGACAGATAGATGTTGAGGATGGCTCTACCAAGCTCAAAGCAGTGATTTGCTACCCTCCCGGCTGGAATTATCAGGATAATCCAACATCAAACTGCATTGTATTTAACAATCCAAATGGGATGGTGACAGGTCAGCTATTTAATCCCGAGGGCAAGTTCTGGTGTGATATGTTGCCTGGTTATCTTCAAAAACAAAGACATTGCCCTGTGATTATTTATGACTACAGCGGTACCGGACTCAATAAAACTCCCTCATCTCCCTGGCCTACTGGTGATACGATTATTCGTGATGGTTGCGCTGTTCTTAAGTACGCGGCAAAGCATTTTGGGCATATTGAAAACACCGGCACTTCTTTGGGAGGCGGTGTTGCTACGGTTAGCCTTGAGAAACTGGTGAGTGAGGGCATGCTGGAGGAAAAACGCGCAAACCTGATAAGCCATGATTCATTTACCTCAATACCAAGGGTTGTCATGCCCAGGTGTCATGCCTTCGCTGATTTTCTGGGTTTGCTGGTGGGCGGAACGGTTAATGCGGAACGGTCAATGAATAAATTGATCGACAGAAGTGTGTCGGTAAAAGTACTCAATAATAAAAAAGATCACGTGATTCGTGATGGTGCGAGAATGTCTGGCTTTGCATCCTGCTATGCCAAGAGGCTTAATGTGAGTGTTTATGAAAGTGCCGAAGGTCAGGGGCATATGGCCTTACCTTATAAATTTAGGGAGGCACTTAAAGACCCTGCTTAAGTTTTTTGTTACTGGCGCACAGAAATTATGTTTAGAGCTATTATTGATAGACATAATTATTTCAAGCCATCGGGTAGTCCATGAAAACAATACTAGTGACCGGTTTTGAACCTTTTGGTGGCATGCCACTGAACCCGGCATTAGAAACGATCAGAGCGTTGAACGGCACGCAGGTCATGGATGGTTTTGCCGTTTTTCAAAAAGTCTGTGTACCGGCTGTTCATAATAAGTGCATTCAGAAGGTCTTGGCTGCCATCGAACAGTATCAGCCTGAGCTGGTTCTGATGTTAGGGCTTGCTCCCGGGCGTAAGGGGGTTACCCCGGAGCGGGTGGCGATCAATATGGATGATTTTCGTATCCCGGATAACGAAGGTAATCAGATCGTAGATAACCCCATTGTTTCTGATGGGCCCGCTGCATATTTCAGTACGCTGCCTATTAAGTCCATGGTTCATAAAATGCACCTGTCTGGTATCCCCTCTTCAGTGTCTAACAGCGCTGGCAGCTTTGTATGCAATCATCTTTTTTATGGCGTGATGCATCATTTACACAGCCCTGAGCCTAGAAAAAGCCTTGCGCCAGGAGAAAACCTTACGCCAGGAAAAAGCCTTGTGCGTGCAGGGTTTATCCACATCCCACTGTTACCAGAGCAAGCAGTGAAAGGTGATGAACCTTCAATGTCACTGGAACACATTGTGAAAGCAATAAGGGTTTGCGCAGAAACGGCGCTGTCTGTTACAAAGGATATGGTAATTACAGGCGGAGAGATTGCCTGAACCTATTCCCCCATAATAATTGCATAAGTTGGCCAATGGGTCGGAGTCTTATGAACAGAATTCCCTTAAATATTTTTTTACATCATTCCAGTCGGATTGCTGCGGGGTGCATGGGTTTGGGCGGAAGCTGGGACGATGCCCCAGTGACAGGCAATGATGTCCGTCTTGCCCATGAGCTGGTGGATCATTCATTGGATTGCGGCATTAATTTTTTCGATCATGCCGACATTTATACCCGTGGCAAGGCTGAACAGGTATTCGGGAAAGTATTGTCTGAACGACCAGAATTAAGAAGAGATATTTTTATCCAAAGTAAGTGCGGTATTCGCTTTCAGGAAAATGGTGCGCCTCAGCGATACGATTTTTCCAAAGAATGGATTATCAGCAGTGTCGAAAACAGTCTTGCCCGATTAAACACAGAATATCTGGATCTGTTGCTTCTGCACCGCCCTGACCCGTTGCTGGAGCCAGAAGACGTCGCCGATGCCTTTCAGCAATTACAAAGAGCAGGCAAAGTGAAGCATTTTGGTGTTTCCAACATGAATGGACATCAGATTAAATTCCTTCAGGGGTATCTTGAGCAACCCATTATTGTGAACCAGCTGGAGATGAGCCTTTCTCACCTGGACTGGGTCGATGAAGGGGTTGTGTTTAATTATCCAGACAGTGCTGCCATCAGCTTTACGCCGGGCACCATTGAATACTGCCGTACTCATAACATTCAGTTGCAGGCTTGGGGCTGTTTAAGTAAAGGGTTGTTCAGTGGCAAAGACATCAGCGGTGAATCCGAATCTGTGAAAGCAACGGCTCAGCTGGTTGCGAGTTATGCCGCAGAGTTGAATGTCTCGCGAGAAGCGATTGTTCTTGCCTGGCTGATGCGTCATCCGGCAGGTATTCAGCCGGTGATTGGCACCACCAATGGTGAGCGGATTCGAGCCTGCCAGCAGGCGGAAAGCATCGAACTGAGTCGTGAACAGTGGTACCAACTATTTTTAACGGCTCGAGGTCGTGCACTTCCTTGACCTGAGTCATTGAAATAAAAGAGTATTCACTATCCGAAAAACGCGCTAGAATACGCGATCTTTTTCTTGTCCCCTGTATTTTGGCTTTGTTCCACAATACAGGGTGTGTTGAGAAGTCCTGGCACTTCGTTTCCTGCATCTCATTAAGTTGATTGTTCGAATCAACGGTTAACCGGCGGATCTGGCTGATGATATAGCCCCGTCAATGCAGGCCAAGCTTGTTTATTCAAGCCTCTTCAAACGCAGTCATGGACCTAACCGGCGATCTGGAATCAGGAGTCTTATCTCCTGATCCGGATACCAGCACCAGGAAGTCCATGGCGAGCCACCTTTCCGAACATCTCTCGGTAATGTGCATTGCCATTTTATTTCTGCTTGTTCAGGGCGTCGCCAGCCCAAAGCAGCCGTGGGTCAGAATTGCCCGTGAGCCGCTTTTTTAGTACGGAATTCATTTTTGGAGTTATTAATGACAGATACCAATGACGCGATCACCTTTGCGGATCTTCCCCTGTCAGAAGCGGTACTCAAGGCGGTTCAGGACGTAGGCTACGAAAGCCCATCCCCGATTCAGGCCCAGAGTATTCCTCATCTTCTGGAAGGAAAAGACCTGCTGGGTCTGGCGCAGACCGGTACCGGTAAAACAGCAGCTTTTGCTCTGCCACTGCTGTCCGGCATTGATCTGAAACAGCGCGATCCTCAGATTCTGGTACTGACACCAACCCGTGAACTGGCCATTCAGGTAGCGGAAGCATTCCAACGTTATGCTCGTCATATGAAAGGCTTTCACGTACTGCCAGTATACGGCGGTCAGGATATGCGTGGTCAGCTGCGTAGCCTGCAGCGCGGTGCTCACGTTATCGTGGGTACGCCTGGCCGTGTAATGGACCATCTGCGTCGTGAAAGTTTGAAACTGAGCGGCTTGAAAACGGTGGTTCTGGATGAAGCCGACGAAATGCTGCGCATGGGCTTCGTAGACGACATCGAGTGGATTATGGAGCAGACACCTGCTGAGCGTCAGGTAGCTCTGTTCTCTGCCACCATGCCTTATCAGATCCGTAAGATTGCTGATACGCACCTGAAGAACCCAGCAACGGTTGAAATCAAGGCTAAAACAGCCACCGTTGATACCATCACCCAGAAAGTCTGCATGGTCAGCGGTTTCCACAAACTGGATGCGCTGACTCGTATTCTGGAAGTGGAACCTTTTGATGCCATGATTATTTTCGTGCGCACCAAAACGGCCACCGTAGAACTGGCAGAAAAGCTGGAAGCCCGTGGTTTTGCGGCCGCTGCACTGAACGGTGATATGAGCCAGGCATTGCGTGAAAAAGTAGTCGATCGTCTCAAGAAGGGTTCTCTGGATATTCTGATCGCTACCGACGTCGCAGCCCGTGGTCTTGACGTTGAGCGTATGAGTCACGTAGTAAACTACGACATTCCTTACGATACAGAAGCTTATGTACACCGTATTGGTCGTACTGGCCGTGCAGGTCGTACCGGTACAGCGATTCTGTTTGCTACCCATCGTGAGCGCAGAATGCTGCGTGCCATTGAAAGTGCGACACGACAGCGCATCGATACAATGCGTCTGCCTTCCATGAGCGATGTGCGTGATATCCGTATCCGTCAGTTCAAGGAAGAAGTGGGCAAAGTGCTCGAAATGGGCGAAGAGCTGGATATGTTCCGTGAGCTGGTTGCAGAAATGGAACAGGAAAATGCCCTGAGCTACGAAGATATGGCGGCTGCGCTGTGCTTTATGGCTCAGAAAGAACGTCCATTCCCAGACGGTAAAGAGCCAGAACAGCCACGTCAAGGTCGTGATCGTGACCGAGGTGATCGCGGAGACAGAGGCGATCGTCGTGAACGTGGTGGCCGCGAGCGCGGTGGTGAAAGAGGCGAGCGTCGTGAGCGCAGCAACGAAGGCATGGTTCGCTATCGTGTTGAACTGGGTCGTGACCAGGGTATCAACCCGGGCGATCTGGTGGGTGCTATTGCTAACGAAGGCAAGATTTCTGGCCAGAGCATTGGTCATATCAAACTGTTCGACAGCTGCTCTTCTGTCTACCTGCCAGAAGGAATGGATAAAAACATTATTCAAACCTTGCAGGGTGCCAAGATTCGTAACCGTCCAATGGAACTGAAACTTTGGACTGGTGAAGAGCCTCCGGCATCAGAGCGTCGTGACGGTGGCCGCAGAGACGGTGGTCGTGGTCGTCGTGAAGGCGGAGCGCCACGTAGAGAGGGAGCTCCTCGTCGTGAAGGCAGTCGTGGCGGTGATCGTCGTCCGCGTCGTGATAACAGTACTAGTTAATCAGCTAATGGTTGAGCCTTTGTTAAGAGGCTCAACCATTTATATTACTTTGGTGTCAGTTTCTTTTAGGTTGTAATGACAGCCCTGAATAATCATTTCTTATTTTCTCAATCATTTTTAATTGGCTGTTATTTTCATACCGGCGGGCCGTGTGAGCAATTTGACGATAGGTTTGATTAAAAAGTTGTCTTGAATCCTTGTTCGATTTTTTTATGACCTCCGTTGGAATAAACCTACCGGAGAAGTCCTGTCTTGTCTTAGCACGCTGAAGGCAAGTGTCAAGATCGACATCGACAAAATAGATTTTTACATAGAAGCCTGCTTGTTTGAACTTATTAACAAGCCCAGTAAAATATATTTCATCGGTTGCCGTGGTTGTATGAATAAAATGTTGCTTTTGGGTAAGAGCAGTATTTATTTGTGCATTCTTAGCTCTGACCGCTTTCCAGTGAAGATTTGTTCCTTTGTGTTTAACATGGTTATCGAATGCCGTGTTTGCGGCTATATCGTGATTAGCAGGCACATGGCTCTTAATTTCTTGTGCTAGCTGCTGGTATTCTGGGTCTTCTTTTTTAATTTGGTCTGCATCAATAAGCCGGTAAGCCCTTTTAGGTACTTGAGGGTCTTTTAGCCCCATAATTTCATTAGCCAAACCATTTTTACCAGAGGCTGACCCTCCTATGATAAAAATTGCTCTTGGTACATTGTCTGAAACAGAATATTGTTGCTGTTGAACAGTCTGGGCTCTTAGTACCTGATGAGTAGGAGCCGAATTTTTATTTACTGGGTTTCTCCGGTGTTTTGGCCGTGACGGGTTCTGTTGAATAATCGGTTGTGGTGAGATTGATAGTACGTCATTCCATTGCTTGTTTGGAATGCCTTTTTGTTGATGCCGTTGCATGAATTTACATAGTTTTACTGCATATTCTTTATGCCCGACAGCGACCAGAAATCTAAACATACGTTTGATACGTGCTTCATTGTGATCACCGTTACCTTGCCAGCGAACAGCCTTGTTCTTATTTATGATTTTAAAGTCGCAGTCTTTTAGTGGTGCGTTGGGATAGGAACCGATCTGTTTAATTCCCCAGTGTGGTAACATTGTATCGGCCACCATCTCGCTAATGAATTGATCCAGTTCAGTTTTTCGATTCTGAGTCATTTCTTGAATGAGCGCCTTGTTCAGTAGAGGCGCAGGTCTTGCTCCTTTTTTATAGCCTGGGAAAATGTCCTGAATAAAGTCATGATTTTCAAGGTACTGTTCATTACCTTTTCTGATGGATGCACGGGTATGGCCATTGATCATTCCTGTTCCCGCCATGAATGAAAGCCATATACGATCCTGCCCTTGTAGTTTATTGACAGTAGGTGTGTAAGTTCTATGAATATTTTGTGTTTTCTGGTGTTGGTTTTGTTCTGCCAACTTAGCAGGATCGTTTGTTTTTTTGGATGTGGTATTATTTTTTGGCAAGTGATTAATTGCTGGCAGAACCTTGGGTTGCTTCTTTATACAACGGTCATAAAGGCTAACGAAAAATTGTTTGATTGCAGTCCATATTTTTTTTAAAAATGATTCAATGCTTTCGATGATTGTTACTTTTTTATCTTTAAATTTTCCTGTTTCTATCTTTGGATGTGCGGGTTTCTCGTAAGCTTGTTTGTTCATGTTGATGGTATCTACGTTCATTATTTCTACTCCTTGTAATATTAATAAACAGAGCCTAGCAGCTAACTAGCCAGCTATAGTCTCATGTAACCGATAACAAGGCTGATAGAGTGACCGCAGTTTGAATGGTTTCTAATAACAGCGAATATAATATTTATTGGCCAAATTGCACTAACAAGGCTGTTAGCATTGCTGACATAGTGTGTTTTTTTAGCCTACTTTCTTCTGAATGCGATTTTGATAACCATCAGCTATTAGGCTGATGGTAAGACATGAAATAAGATAGAAAAAAAGTGACAGATTGCTCCGCCAAGAACAAATACGTGCCAGATAGCATGATTAAATGGCAACTTGTTCCATACATAAAAAACAACACCAAGCGTATACAGCAAACCTCCGCCAAGCAGCCAGTACATGCCAGCGACTGATAAACTTTCCGATAGCTCGCCCATGGCAAATAAAGCCATCCAGCTCATCAACAGATAAGTGCTTAATGACAGTTTCTTATATTTAGAGCCCAGAACGACTTTGAAAATAATACCGGCGACAGCCAGGGTCCAGACAATGGCAAAGAGAACCCAGCCCGTAACACTGTTCATGCTGACCAGTAAAAATGGGGTATAGGTACCGGCAATTAATAAATAGATAGAACAGTGGTCAAGTATTTTAAAAACCTGTTTGGTTTTTGGGTGCTGAAAAGCGTGGTACAGGGTAGACGCCAGAAACAATATGACCATGGACGTACCGTATACACTGAAACTGACCACTTTCCAGACGTCCGCCTGATGAGCTGAGTAAGTCACTAGTAGTGTTAAACCCGCAACGCTGAGCAGAGCCCCAAGCCCGTGGGTGACGCTGTTAGCAATTTCTTCTGCTAGGCCGTAGCTAGCACGAGCGGGTGTGTGGCGTTCAGGGGTACTCAAAGTCAGCATCCGTTGTCTTGTTAGACAGCTGATGATACTGAAGAACATTGTCAGGGTCTGTTAACGTTTCGTTACGAAGCTTAAAAAATATAACCCATCCTAACCCGGATATTTCATAAACATGTTCCCGTTCTCACTTGCCCTTTGCCGCACTAAGGGAGCTTTACTCAGTCGACCGTACTCCCCGGTATTTATGCCCTGTGGGTACGGCGCTCCATCGCAAAATCCCTTAGTACGACAAATGCCTGTGCGAGATTCGGGGCAGTTTATGAAATATCCGGGCTAAAAACCCAGCACTGAAAGACCAGAAAGAATGGCAGTGTCGGGTAATGTTCGACTACTTTTATTTTGTCGGCTCCTTTGTTTCTGTGTGGTTTCATCAATGCAAACTCTTCAGATTCTGGTAGCTATTCCCGCTTGGTTTCCGTACCTGGATTAAGAGATGAAACAGATAATTGGTTTTTGTGCAGTAATCACCGTTGGAATGTTGTTAACAGGCTGTGCCCATGATCTGACGGGCATTGAGCCGAGCCAGGTGGAAAACAAACGATGGATATTAATCTCTCAGGATGGGCGGCCGGTATCCGGGCCAAGGGTGACGATGGAAATGAGGCCCGTTACTGCACAGGATGGTCGGATTGGTGGGCAGGCTCAATGTAATCGATATTTTGGCAGCTATCAGGTAACCAACAATACACTGCACTTCTCGCCTATGGGAGGCAGTCGTGCAGCTTGCCCGGCACCGTTCATGACCAAAGAAGCGGAGTATCTCTCAGTCTTTCCTAAGTTAAACGATATTACTTTCAAAGATAACTCTTTGGAGTTGAGCCATTCTGGCGGATATCCAAAGCTCTCTTATGTCTCTGAATCTGCCAGCCTTGGTGGTCAGATCACCACTAGCCAGGGTAATTTTCCTGCGGGATCCGATATTATTATTGTGCTTCAAGATAGCAGTATGCCTGAAGATCCAGCAGGCATAGTGGGTATTGAAAGTATACAGGTAGGAAGAGACGTTGATGTTGTGGACTACGTTGTAAACTATGCACCAGAATTGGTGAAAGCAAATGGCCGGTATGAATTGATTGCAGAAGTTATACAGAATGGTCAGTTAGTGTATATGACAACCATAAGGCCAGCGGTGCAGCTCAAATCTGCCCCGGTAAAACAGTAAATCGATTGGCTCTGTTTTAATAAATAAACAGAGCCGGCTCCAAAGTTAAGCAGTCATCGCCTGTGGTATTTTCTCTGCCCCAATCTGGTGCGCAGAAGGATTTCCATGGGCATCAACACAGACAAAGACGATACGATCCACAACAATAATCACCTGTCGTGTGACTTTGTTTCGTACACAGCAGCACAGTGTCAGTGATGTCGTCCCGACATTAACCACTTCCAGGCCAAACTCAAGAACATCACCACAGGCTGCGGAGCTGACAAAATCAATCTCCGACATGTACTTGGTGACCAGCAGTTTTCCTGATCCCATTTTACAAGAGGCGTAAATGCCAGCCTCTTCATCAATCCATGCTAATAACGTACCGCCAAATAAACGGTACGCTGGGTTAAGGTCGCCCGGTTTTACTGCACGACGGGAAAAGTATTTCATCTTCAGATCCTTCTGATTGCCTGAGCAATCAATAATGGCAACGATTTATGACAAAATTTATACAAAATCGATATATGGCTGTGTCATCAGCAATTTAAATGCCAATCAAAGACCAGAAGTCGTGTGGACACCTATGAGGAAAGCCCCAATTGGCTTAAATCAAGGCGTTGCAGTAGAATGCGGCTCTCAAATTTTTCATTGGTTCTTTGGGTGCTCAACACACTCCGAAGGATCCGTTCATTGTCAGAATTTTCAGGTGAATATATGGGCAAATTTTATACTCAAACTAACCTTCAGATTGATGATAAGCAGGCTTGGCGGGTTTTTGATGGCAAGAAACAAGCTCGCCTTGGCTCTGAAAAGAACCCTGCAACCTTGATGGTTCAGACCGAAGAGCGTAAAGCAGAGCTGGAAAAAGAAGTGATTGAAAATGGCTGGTTTGCCAACTTTGAAGTGGATGAAGAGCAGCCAGAAGACATTTCTGCTCTGCAGACCTTGAGAGATACACCAAAGACGACCGTGCTGGAAAAGACTCCGGGTCGTAATGATGCCTGCATCTGTGGCAGCGGCAAGAAATATAAGAAGTGCTGTGCCTGATTGCTGAGCTACTGGCAGCAAACGTGCTGCCAGTAAAACAAATATGCAACCTCGTTCCCATGCTCTGAGGGTATCGCAAAACTTCAGAAACCTCGTTCCCATGCTTCGCGTGGGAATGCATACCCCAGACATCAGTGTTAAAGGGGTTCTAAGCAACCTCTATAAATGCCGGTAGTGAATTTGCTGGCAGTAATGAATAAATGTATATAGAAGGAAGCACCCTCAGGGATAGAAAAAAATGCCTTCTGATAACTGGTTTGTCTATATTATCGTCGCCAGCGATAACTCTCTCTATACCGGAATAACCACGGACATTAAACGACGGTGGCGCCAGCATTCCGGTGACATCATAGGCGGTGCGCGTTTTTTTCGTGGCAGAAAACCAGAAAAGTTAGTGTATGTAGAAGAGGGCAGTGATCGATCCTCCGTCAGTAAACGTGAAGCCGCCATAAAAAAAATGACACGTCAGCAGAAGTTGAAGCTGCTGTCGGACCCCGCCAATAAAAGTGCCAACTGGTTAGCAACACTATAACAGACGCATGTTGTCTACCCCCATATAGAACAAAATGAAGCAGAAAGTATCATTTTGGGTTCAAGAAATGACAAGGAAATAGTATGATGCACTTCAGTCTAGGGTAGTAACTAAGACTCTTCATTACCTTGGCATAACAACAAAAAAACGTATGAGGTGTTCATGGAAGCCAGTTTTTGGGACGGTAAGCGGGCCCCGGGTATCGCTGACAAGATCGATCTTGATCAGTTTCACACCCTAAGGGATGTCATTGAACATTCCGTAAAATCCTATGGCGACAGACCAGCATACACCAGCCTTGGAAAAACCATCACGTTCAACGATGTTGACCGGCTGAGTACAGAGTTTGCAGCCTATCTGCAAAATCATACGACACTGAAACCTGGCGATAAGATCGCCCTGCAAATGCCCAACCTGATTCAATATCCAGTGGTTGCCTATGGGGCGATCAAGGCTGGGTTGGTTATTGTGAATACAAATCCGCTGTACACCGCGCGGGAAATGAAACACCAGTTTAATGATTCCGGTGCCAAGGCTCTGGTTTGTTTGAACGTTGTGGGTCACTTGGTTGAAGAAATCATTAAAGACACGCCGGTAGAGCACCTTATTGTTACCGAGCTGGCCGATATGCTGCCATGGCCAAAGCGTTCGCTGCTGAACCTTGCTGTAAAGCATGTTAAAAAAATGGTTCAGCCATACAACCTGCCTCAGGCAGTGCCCTTTACCAAAGTGATGAAGCTGGGTGCATCATCCACCTATACAAAACCAGCCGCGCCAGACCGAGATGACATTGCCGTATTGCAGTACACCGGTGGCACGACAGGTGTCGCTAAAGGCGCCATGCTGACTCACCGTAACCTGGTCAGTAATGTGCTTCAGACGTCTAACGTCATGACTCAGTTTGATGAAAATGGCCAGCCGATTATTGGTGAATCATCAACCACAGCGATTGCACCTTTACCGCTGTACCATATTTATGCGTTTACCATTCACCTGATGACATTTTTCCAGTTGGGTGGGCACAGTGTACTGATCGCTAACCCAAGGGATATGGATACCTTTGTAAAAGCATTGGTGCCACACAAGATGAATGTCTTTGTTGGGCTGAACACTCTGTTTGTCGGGCTGATGAATCACCCTCAGTTTAAGCAGCTTGATTTTTCTGCTCTGAAATTGACCCTGTCTGGCGGAACCGCTTTGCAGGCGGCAGTGGCTGAGCGCTGGAATGATGTAACCGGTTGCACCATTTCCGAGGGCTATGGTTTGTCAGAAACGTCCCCCGTGGTTTCTTTCAACCCGGCTGGAAAGTACACCAAAATTGGTACTGTCGGTCTTCCTATGGTTGCCTCAGCAGTGAAAACCATTGATGACGAGGGTAATGACTTACCTTTCGGCGAGCGCGGTGAACTGTGTGTTAAAGGTCCTCAGGTAATGAAAGGTTACCTGAATCGTCCGGAAGCAACGGCTGAAGTGTTGTCCGAAGATGGTTGGTTCAAGACCGGTGACGTTGCTGTTATTGATGATACTGGCTTCGTCAAGATCGTTGATCGTTTGAAGGACATGGTTCTGGTTTCTGGCTTTAACGTTTATCCAAACGAAATTGAAGACGTTGTCTCCAAACTGGATAAGGTGATGAATTGCGCGGTCATCGGTGTACCCGATGAGAAAACCGGGGAGGCCGTCAAACTGTTTGTTATTCCTCAGGATAAAGAGCTCACAGCGGAAGAAGTGAAGGAATACTGCAAATTGAACTTGACCGCTTACAAAGTGCCCAAGCAGATTGAATTCCGCGATGAGTTACCGGTGACGCCCGTTGGTAAAGTCTTAAGAAAAGACCTTCGCGCTGAAGAGTTGAAAAAGCGCGAGGCCTTGGCTTCCTAAAGCTTGAGCAAATAAAAAAAGCCCTGTTGGCTAATAAACCGACAGGGCTTTTTTATTGTTATATTAGGGATAAAAGATAGATGGCAGAATTTAATACATTATAAATGAATTAATATGAATGACTGCATGGGGTGAAATGACTCGACTGGCATAATTTTAGAAATGAATTAAAATGTAAGAGTTCATAATCGCTCACTTACGATGGTGGGTGTTTTTTTGATGCTTTCGAGTATTTTCGAGCAAGCAGGCACACCAAAGGCTGATGTCATCATTAGCTAGCTAAAGAACTTTTTTAAAGCGTTTTTTGGTAAGGGTGGTGTTAATATGTTTATTGCTGATGGTTTTTGTGATGGCTGTTCAGTAATGAAATTCTGCGAGTGCAATAAATGGTTATATGTGAGAAATTTCACAGCTCTATTTTAAAGGTTGGTAGTGTGTTTATTAAAGCAAAGTACCGATATTTCTAATGCGCTTCTATTTACAGAAGGCGCGGTAAATGATAATTTTCCAACGTTATTTTTAATCCCTTAATAAGATTGGTTTACCTCATGAATATTTTTGATGAAGCTATCAGTGTGCTTAAATCTAAAGTTCAGGTTCGCAAACTCCTCCAGGATTTGCACGCCGAAGACATTCAGCGGATTATCAGCCGTCTGGAAGCCATTCATGAAGAAAAAATGATGGCTCAAATGGAAGTAGAAGAAGAGCTGAACCGTAAAAAAGCAGCGATGGATGCTGTCAGAGAGAAAATGAAAGAGCTCGGCCTGTCTGTTAACGACATTAAAGGCCTGGGTGAAGAGAAAGCGCCAAGCGCTCGTAAAGGCAAGGTGCGTCAGCGTTATGTTTTCAATTATGAAACTACTGACGGCTCTGTTGTTAATTGGGAAGGTGCTACAACTGGCCGCATCCCAGCTGATTTCTCCGCATACCTTGAGCGTACTGGTAAAGATCGTAAGGCCTGCATTGTTTCTGAATTGTAGTTCTGAGCTGTAATTGTTAACTCAGTTCGATTGAAAAAAGCCCTCTAACGGAGGGCTTTTTTATAAGAAGCTGTTCATGATCGTTTGCAGCTCGCAGAAAGATTATGAACAGCGTCTAAGGGGAGAGGTATTCAGTTTCTTCCCATCGTCATCCCCGCGAAGTCGGGGATCCACTGTTCGTTGTGGATTCCCACCTGCGTGGGAATGACGGGTGGCTGGTAAATTCTTTATTGCTTCTCCCCTAAGGGAAGTTTTAATTCAAACGTTCTTCTATCATTTCTTTCAGCCTATCCTCGTGTGTGAATCCACCCACTACTTTGTCTGGGAATACCAGTGCTGGAGTGCCGGTAATTCCAAGTTTGTGGGCGAGTACAATATTATTATCTAATTGCTGGTTTATTTGATCATCAACAGACGCTTTTAACATTTCAAGGTTAAGGCCCATAGTATTGACTACGTTAGCAATCGATTGAGTGTTATGGGCGCCGGCGTGTTCCATTAGATTTTTATGCAGCGAGAGATAGGTGCTATTGCCAATTTTAGCGGATGCTAAAGCAATTGCGGCTGCTTCTCTTGAGCTCGGGCCAAGAATAGGAAGGTCTTTATAGATAATTCGCACTTCAGGGTAATTTTTAACAACACTTTCAAGAATTGGATCCTGGCGCTTGCAATAACCGCAGTTGATATCACCAAAATAAACAATGCTTAATGTTGGATTCTCTGCGCCGGCGTAGGGGTCAAAGCTATTCTTGAACAATTCAGTATTGTGATTGGTTAATGCTGAATGTTGTGCCTGATTTCTAGCCGCTTCATCCCGCCTTTTTAATTCGTCAATGACCTCAACAATAATATCCGGATTTTGCAGCAGTGTTTCACGAACCAACTGTTTCACATGCGCCTGCTGCTCGCTATCCAGTGGTTCCGCATTTGCAATTGGGGATAGCGCAATAGAGAGCAGCGCTGCCTGAAAAATGAGTTTTTTCATATAGACTCCAACGTTATGTAAAAAGAGGGTTTGGTTATTAATCGGGCTCTTTCTTCTTTTACTTAGAGCCATTACATAAGGCTTGAAGCGGCGAAAACTTTGTCATAAGTCAAAAAAACTTCGCTACATGGGGCGTATGGTTAAATCGTGAGCAGAGGTGTCAAGATCATTCAGGCGGCAGACAGCACAGAATATCGGTGGCATCCGGTGCTCTATATAAAGGTGAATATACTTCAAATCAGGCGTTGTCATTGGTTTCGGGATGTTTCGCAGTGTTCCATCGTAAGCCTGCTAAATGAATTGAGAAGAGGCCGATAACAACAGTTCCTAAATTCAACGTAAAAAGGACTGAAGCGATGAAAGTATTAGCTGTTGCTGTAGCCGGACTGTTATTGGCAGGTGCTGTGCAGGCTGGCGAGAAGGCTGAAAAAGAAGGTATGGTTTGTGGTGCTATGAGTTCTACCAATATTCATCACCAGCCTCGCTTTGGTGATGGTATGTCTCCTAATCTCTCTGTTCCAGTTACTCCAAAATTTTATGTGACCAGTGAGCGTGATTATAAGGCTTGCCGTAAGATGGCTGCTGGAAAAGGCGCTCATGTGATCATTGATCCGAATGCCTGAATATCAGATTTGATTTAGCTGGTTAAAAGAAAAACCGGTAGCTCTTGGGAGTTACCGGTTTTTTTGTGTCTGTCGTATCTCCTGGTCTCGCTCCCATGCTGTGCATGGGAGTGTATACCGATCTCGATGACGGGTATGCATTCCCACGCGTGACCCACGGGGCCTAAAAGCATGGGAACGAGATGGTCGAGATGGTGTTGTTAGAAGGTGTAACCAACAGTACCTGTGATGGTTCCCTTACGCAGTACGTTATCAGCATCACCACCCCAAGCGAGCTTGGCAGTCATGTCGTCGTACTTGGCAGTCAGGCCGAGGTTGATTTTCTTCTCGCCTTCTTCGAAACGACCAGTCATGTGGGAGTTACCACTGACGTCGTGAGTGAATCGGAAAGTGGATTCCAGATTCAGACCAGAGATGGCTACATCATTCCAGTTGGCTCCAACCATCAAGTTATAACCCCAGCTGAAACGATCTAGTCTATCGTCTGCATTTACACTGGCCGCCTCTTGAGCCCAGTCGCTAGAACCTTTAGCCACATAGCGATCATAGTCGTCCAAACCAGAAACCTGTTCAAAAGCAGCTTCAGTTACAACATAGAGCAAGTCTGTACCCAGAACAGCCCCAAATGGTTGGATAACAGAAAGGGACGCATCCCATACAGGTGCAGTCTCATAATTTGAGAACCATTCACCAACTTTGGCAGTTTTGGAGCTGTCAACATGGGAAGAGTCCCATTCACCGTTGTCAATTATGTCATTTCCTGCGAACAGTGCTTTAGCAAGAAGATCTTCAGGGTGGTCGATCCAGATTGGAGAATTCTCTGTATATGTGAGCTCCCCTGCAATTTGCGTGTAGCCGAAGACAGTAGTATTAAAACTGGCCCCCCATATTTTGATATCTTCTGCATAGGATGTGCGGGCATAAGTGGCGTTGTTTAGCAGGTATAGATTGCCAAGGGTGTAATTGCTATCGGGGGCATTAGCAACGGCGTTAGCCGCAGTCATCAAAGTAGCATCATCATCAATCATTACATCAATTGTTGGTAAGCTGGAGTGATAGTTAGCATAGTAGAAAGCAAATTCGGTGTTCTCAAGTGATTCAGGAGCGTATGTAAAGTTAACACCCCATTGGCCACTATTACTGGCTTCACTTGTACCAGAAGTATCTGCAACACGAATAAAGGCCTCTTCATATTGGAAGAGAGGCAAGGAGTTAGCACCTAAGACCGCAGCATTAATATTATTCAGAGTGGTTTTAAAAACGCCAACATCACCACCCGTAGCTATATTTGCAAAAGACTGCAGGTCATAGTGTGCAAAGTCTGACCCTGGTACAAATATATCTTCACCGGAGCCGTAAGTACCACGGCCAGGCATAATTGATTCTTCCCAGTCATATTGAATAAAGCCGGATAAGGTCATTTCATCATTGAACTGGAAGTCGGCACTGATCATACCTTGAGCTAGCTTAAGGTCTCCATCTGAGCCGGGTAGTGTAGAAAGAGCAACGTCGTAGGCATTGAGGTCCATTAAGCCTCCACCATAAAAGATGGTTTCGCCCCAGTTATGAGTTTGCTCACCCACTTTGACACTCAATTTCTGGCCGCCATCAAATGACCAGTTTCCATAAAGGTAAGCGCTTTGAAGTTTAGCCCCACGACCTTGATTGTCTTTTACTTTGTCAGACAGTCCACTATACGTACCTGATTCATCATCAAGCCCTGCTGCCATATCTTTATCATTATTAGACTGCCAATGATCGGCACCTTTCATTAATTCGTAATCATAGAATGCGGTAGCACGACCATAGAAACCATAGTTGTCTTTTTTTAGATCAAGCTCAGAAGTTAATTTCAAAGCCTTGCTAACAAACCCTTTTTCAAACGAACGATCACCGTCGTTTTCGAGCTGTTCGTTGCCGTCCGGAGTAACATACCCTTCCAAATCATACTTGGCACCCAGCGAGATAGTGGTGTTCAAAGTCCCCTGAACTTCACCATCCATCGCTTCGAATTCATAAGCGTAAGCAGAAGACGCGCCCATCATGATGGCGCCGGTTAAAACAAATCCAGCGGCAGCTGGAGCCAGTTGCAGTCGTTTTTGTGGTGTTAACATCGAGAGCTGTACCCTTGCCTTATTATTATTAGTGTTATTTTGTGTGTGTTGTTGTTGTTTGTGTGTCGGCATGCGTAGTTGTACTAAAGTGCATACCGGTATGCAAGATATTTATACCCTGTCTTGTATTTTGTGTGATTGTTACCGTGTTCTCCTGTTTCGTTGCGGTTTATGTAACACTTCTGTCGTGTAGTTTGTGGGCAGTATGTCGGCAGCCCTTTGGTTAACCGACATAACCTTCGACGTTAAGGAGGTAGAAGGGAATAACGTACCGGCTACCGTCATTCCCGCGAAGGCGGGAATCCATTGTTGTCAGTAGATCCCCGCCTTCGCGAGGATGACGATGGTATGTTCTTGCTCGCTACTTCCCTTATTTGTCGGCACCCCTCTGGGTTACCGACGTTGTTACAAAACATACCCACCCGCTACACAAGGTTTGTCGTCTGTACTCATGCCGTTAATCCAATTCGTGATCAACTCAACCCCTTGGTTATGGCTGAGAGATCGACCCAGCTCCGGCATCATGGCGCCGGGTTCTACCGATTCGATGCGGTAGACCAGAATCGATTGATCCGCATGACCCGGCATAATATCCACAGGACGATTGCCCGCGCCCTTGCCTGCAGCAATGGGGCGTTTACAGAAGCCGTAGTTTTCATCCAGTGGTGTGTCTATGGTTAAGAACAGTCCACTGGTGCGCGCCGCGCCGTTTGGGTTGTGGCAATGGCTGCAGTTAGCGTCCAAATAGCTTTTTGCCTGATGTTCGAGAGTTTCATTTTCCCGGGCATTGGGCCATAAGGCGTTCTGTGGTACGCCGTTGATATCGTCCAGTCCGGTTAATAATCCTGCGTTCATCAAGTAAGCAAGCTGATTTTCGGTGCCGGAGCTGTAGGTGAAGTCCCGGTTAAGGTGGCGGATTTTTGGTCCGAGGGGTTTGACTGCCTGCCGACTCTCTTCTTCGGCGTGGCATCCTGCGCATTGGTTAGCGTCAGGAATGATGTAAGTAAACGATGTTTGCTCTGGATTGCCATCAATGTCGGTAACGGTGAGCCGTTTGTAGTCACCTGCCCACTCCAATACGGCTTCTGTCTGTTGTTGGTTCCAGACATAAGGCAGTGCAACCCAACCATTTTCCTGATGGATTAATAAACGGGTTTCAATCAGCTTAACTTTGTCCCGAGGCAACCCGTCTTCCGAAGAAAACAGAGATTTATCACCTTCCGATGCTTTCAGTACTGTGCCTTCTGCAGCTTCTGCAACGGGGTAATAAAACGTTTTGCTGATGATGGTGCCAACGGGGTATTCAATTTCTCCATCAACGACAGTGGCCTGCTTTCCTGGTGGCACCCACAGGGTGCGCAGTTTGCTGGCGTAATCCGTAAACAGCGGTGTGTTCAATGTATACGGCACAATACCCTCAGCCAGTTCCAGATGGCTGCCACTGAACGATAACACCTGCCATTGGCTAAGGTTGTCTGGATAGTTATCCCCGGAGGTCATCAGCAGTGGCTGCGGCTTGTCGCCACAGCCTGCCAATACCAGGGAAAACAACAAGACCAGTAAAGCCCTGACCCTGATAACTGCAGTCATGATTTATCCTTCCATCGTCGGCAAAGAAATTGCGGCCAGCTTTGGTACTTCACAACGATGTTGCGTCATATCAGTGGTGATGTTGCTATAGCCGTTACCTGCATCCACATTCACAACACCACTGTCGCCATTATCGATACACAGAGCCGGCACGGTGCTGTCAGGATTGACAATGCCATCCCACAGAATATCTGGCAGGCTGCCGGTGAAACCGAATTCAGCGATTTTCAGAGCTTTCAGTTCCATGCGATCAGGGCTGTCGCCACCGCCTTCAAAACGGTTGTTGTAAACAAAGATGCCTTCTGGATAAGGGTCGAAGTTATCCGCCTGCTTGTAGTCTTTTTCGTAACCGGCGGTGAAGTAACTGCTCACAATCACGTTGGCGGTTTTGTTGTCTTTGATATCGTTATCAAATATCTCAACTTTGTCGTTTGAGTTGATCAGGATGCCAGAGCCGGCAGGCACAGCGGCCACGGCAGTTCCGGGAGTACCGAAGTTGTCATAGTTGTTTTCGAACACCTGATTTTGATAAATCCGGGTGCTATGACCAGGCTGAGTCAGCTGAGGCATGTTGAAAATCAAAATACCGCCGGTGTTGTTGGTGGCTACGTTGCCGTAAACATCCGCACCGATGGTGTTTTCAATTTCAATACCGGCAACGTTGTATTCTGCGCGATTGTTGCGAACGATCACGTTATTGGATTGCCCAACGTAAATACCCGCGTCGGAAGCACCAATGGCGATAGAGTCTTCTATCAATGTGTTTTCGGTTTGAACCGGATAAAGGCCGTATGCGCCGTTTTTGTTATCCGGGCCATTAGTCCATTCAACCCGTACACGACGGATAACAATGTTTTCACCCTGATTTACTTTCAGTGCATCACCTTTGGTGTCTTCAATGGCCAGATCTTCCACCACAAAATCGTTGGCGTTCACCAACAGGCCTTCTGCGCCGGCAACCTGGCCTTTAAAGGACAGAATGGTTTTATCCATGCCGGCACCGCGAATGGTGACACCATCCACATTCAAAGAGAGGCTGCGATCGATAGTGAACGTGCCTTCCGGTATTTCAATCACATCGCCGGCTTTGGCCTTAATCAGTTTGGATTGTAATTCTTTGCGGAAATCATCGGAGGTTTCGGTGGTCTGGGTGACGTCCTGACCATCCTGACCGCAGGCGGCCAATAAAAAGGACGTGGCAGTGACTGCCAGTAAAGAACGAATCTTCAAAGTCGCTTCCTCATTGTTGTTATTGTTTTCGGTAGTCCAGTGGACTATACGGTGAGGAGCGAGGGAGTGTCTGACTGAAAATAAAAAAGTCAGACTGATTTTAAAATCAGTCAGGCAGTTTCAGAATCAGTCAGTGATGCTGTAGATATTGATGAATGGGCAGGTCTCTGGTCTTTTCGGTATGCGCTGGGTGTCACACCGGTTCTTTCTTTAAACGCACGATTGAATGCGCTCAATGAGCGAAAACCGGTATCCAGTGCAATCGAAAGTACCGGCAAACTGTATTCCTGTTCAGAAATCAGACGACGGCAAGATTCTTGTATCCGGTAGCCATTAAGGAAGTCATTAAAATTCCGGTAACCCATCTGCTGATTGATGAGTTGTCTTAACCGGTATTCCTGAATGTTCATTGCATCGGCGAGATCGCTGATGGTTATACCTTCCTGTTTATACAGCTTCTGTTCTTCCATCAGCTGTTTTAATTGATCAATCGAGTCAGCTTCAAGAGCAGTTTCAGGTTCGTTTTGTGAAGGCTCGCAATCATCATGAAGCAAAACGTGTGTGACGGGTGATTCTTGTGATATCGATTCGGTAAACAACAAACCAGAGCGAAACTTTAGCAGGCGGCCATAAAAGGCAAACAGAAACAGAGCCAGCATAACGGGCTGAGCCAATTTAAACGCCGGTGGTCCGCCATTGAAAAATTGCTCCATAGTGACGACGACGGCGATATAAAAACCAACACTGCCCAACAGCCACACCCGAAGTTGCCGGCGGGATTCCACCAGATCATCCCGCAGGCTACGCACGACGGTGAGCAATGCATGGGCGATCAGGCCAAATTCAAGCCATTGCGGCAGATGAAACATCGCCCAATTGAAAATATAGGAGCTGTCCAGCCCAAACAGGTAAGCAGTCACTCTGCCGATAGGTGGCGAAAAAATAATGATAAAGGGAATAGCGAGTGTTTTTCTATTCAAGCGGAAGCTGTCGTCAAATAGTAGCAGGCAGACCATCCAGAACAGGGTTGGAATCATATTGCGGAAGAAACCGCAGATCCAAAGCAGCCAAAAATTATCCGTTGCTGCCTGAAGTATGGGTTGCAGCAGGTAACCCAGTAAACTGATTTGCAGTAGTGCGAAGCACAGTGCTCGTTTATCGCGACCTTTTAGTTGAACTGCTGGAGCCACCTGAAACAAGGTCATCAGTGCCAATGCAAGGCTGAAAAAGGTAGCGGCAATTTGGTAATCGGGCATCCGGATCTACACTCTTTATTATTGGTTTTATCATGCCTTTATAGACGTCATGGTATACGTAAAAAGGTGGTATAGAAAATAGTAGCTGAATAAATTCAGGGGTATGCATTCCCACGCGGAGCGAGGTTGTCGCAAAAGCCCTGGTTCCCATGCAAAGCATGGGAGCGAGATGTTTGGAGTTTTGCGACACCCTCGGAGCATGGGAACGAGGTTTCTGGAGTTTCGCGACAGCCTCAAAGCATGGGGCTAAGACATATCGAGGAAGCCACTTTATTTTTGCTCTTGTGCATTGTTTATCCACCACTCAGCACCGGATTCAGGGTCAGTTCCCAAGTGGAAAGGGTAGCGATCTTTCACGCTGTTACCTTCTTTTTCAAGATAAAGGTTGATCACTACACCAGGCGCGTTGCCTGTGGATTCTTTTAATCGATGAGTATTTTGCCCTTCAGCGGAAAAATACTCAGCGGGCTCAAACTGCACTAATTCACGACGGTATGGTAGTAACGCCAGTTTAACTTTGTTTTCCGTCAACTGATCAGAGTAACCATAAAATTCTGTGATATGGCCATGCACTAACAGTGGGCCGCAATCTACAAAATGATCATGGGTGACGGTCGCTTCTCCAGGTGACAATGTAATGGCGACCAGAGAAAAAATATCTGTTTGGATATCAAGCTGCTCAGCTGTTTCACTTTGGAACAAAACTTCTCGATGGCAGGACTTCCGCTCTGCAATTTGGGCTAACGGGGTAAGGTTAATGTTGCTATTGGCGAGCGCTTTACCGAGGTTTTTCCATACCCACTTTGGCATTTGGTGTTTTGGAATTTGTGCGTTGGCGCCTTCATCCAATAGTTTGCAGGTGAGGTCGTTTATCTGCCGCCGGATCTCATTGATGGGGTCTGTTAATGTAGCTGGCGGTGTGCCAGTCTTGAAACAGGGTGCTGTATGACTCAAACCGTGATGCCTCTCACACAAAATACAAATGCGTTACCACTATACCCATTGGATTTCAAGTTGCTACTAGGCGACAAGAGAGCGAAGCCCGTGAGCCTACAAGTAGTAGGTGATCGGGGTGAGCGAACGCTGACAACAACGTAGCAGCTTGAAAGACGATGGGTATATATCCTTATGACGAATGATTCCTGCGTGCAGTGAATATAGTCTGAGCACCGGGATTTGCTCAGATGGGATAGGTATCAATCACGATAGTAGCCAGAAGTTTAATAAGTCTTTGATCCACCAGTTCTGGTCGCAGCAGGTTTAGCGACCATTTTTCATGCCCACCGGATGATCTTTTCAAGCTGGCAATTTGAATTCTTGGATTCTCATAAGCCGCGATTCTCAGCTCTCCAGTGGCTTTGTTGAGTGTTGCTTGAGCGACGTAACGACCGTCTTTATTTTGCAGGTAGAGTTTTGCGTCTTTCACTGTGAGTAATGTGGCTTTGATATCGCCAAGATGGGTGCCAGTAGAATCATTCACATAATATTCATGCCAATAAAAGCTAAGCGTGAAAGGTAGATAGGAAGACCAGGTGAACTTGGCGGTGGCATCCCAGAATCCGTCGCTGTTGTAGAGCTCATAAGAGCGGAAGACCCGGAATTTTGATTTATACACAGTGCTGGTTATTCCGCGGATAGCATCTTCGAAAAAGAAGTCTTCGCCAAATAGGTCGTTGTCTTTGGTGATTCTCATGCTGTTGGGTGATGTGGTAATGAAATGTTGTTCATAACATCCGACGTCCAAGCAGGCTGATGCAAATGTGCTGATGAAGGTCAGCGCGATGATGAGTGCGGTGAGTGTTCGTTTGACCATGCTGACACCTGATGTAAGTAAGAAATCTTTTGGTCAATCTTTGATGTGATCTGGTATGAAAAGTTCGCTGAATAGTAATAGCATGCAATGAAAAATGGTGTTGGTTAAAAAATGAGCAGGTTTCTGCGAGGGTTGCAATCAAAGACGAAAACACACTTATCCACAGGTCATTCAATAGGTTGATCAATGAAATTGTTGATTAATATCAATATTGCGATAAGTGATAATTTTTATATTTCCAGAGGCTAAGCTCAGGTTCCCACGCGTAGCGAGGGTGTCGCGAAACTCTCAACCAACTCGTTCCCATGCTCCAGCGTGGGAATGCATACCCCAAACATCAGGGTTGGAGGGTTTCGCGACAGTCTCGGAGTATGGGAATGAGATTTGTGAAGTTTTGCGACAGCCTTTCAAGTGGATATATTTTCAGGGCAGACAAAAATGCCCGACGGGTGTCGGGCATTGATCATTAGAAAGTGAAGATGGTGTGAGAGTGCCTAATGGCGGGTTTCACTGGCGGGTAGGATATTCGGGTGATCCAGCCATTCTTCCGGGTTGTCATCAATAGAATCGATGGTCTCCACTTCGTCCAGCTCGCCACGGGTAGCAAGAACAGCCAGCTCTTTGGCAAACTTTTGCAGCACTTCGATCACATCATCCCTGTGGATATTCATGCTTTCATCAATCTCGATACTGAACAGCGGCGCTGCGTCATCAAGATCTTCATCTTCTTTGCGGATGAGCACCATGTGCAGACCGTCAAATTCGTCGTCACTGACTTCCGCCAGCTTAAAGGTAATGGATTGCGCATCCCGTAATATCGAGAGTAACTTCAGCGCTTCTGCGGCACTGAGATCGCCGGCATCGACCCGTTCTTCAACGTATTCTCTGGCAGAGAGACCGGAATCGATATAGCTATCTACCAGATCTTGAATACTCTTATATTTTTCTTGGCTCATAGACCCTCCGTACAGCTGTGTAAGCTGATGTCTGACGGCATTTTCGTCAGACTTCAAGGCCAGAATCATCAGGAAAAATTGCACGACATAATCCTGATTCCTGATTTCAGTGTACCTGAATGATGATGAATGTATAGGGGTTACTACTGATGAAGTTTGCAGGCTATGACTATAGTCTCGACAGTGATAAGTTTCCCGACTCGAACAATGCTAGCATCTCAGGCAAACAACGCTGTACACAAAAAATAGTATGAATTTATATCGACTCAACCTGAATCTGCTGCCCGGCCTTAAGGCATTGCTGGATACCCAGAGTGTATCCCTTGCGGCCAAACAGATGCACGTCACCCAGTCCGCCATGAGCCGGACGTTGGCACAACTTCGTGAAGCACTTCATGACCCCATTCTGGTGCGTCAGGGAAATAAGGTGTTCCTCTCAGAAAAAGCCCTGGCGCTGAAAGAAGATGTAAACCGTGTGGTGACTGAAGCTGGGACGATTTTTGAGAATCAGCAGTTTGATCCATGGACAACAGAAAAAAATTTCACCATTGCTGGTAGCTATATTCTGCTTGAGCAGTACTTGCCCGATATTCTTCATCAGTTTTGGAAGCAGGCGCCTAATTTCAACTTTGAGCTGCTCGACTTCAGTCCGCAGCTTGATCAAAAGCTGGAGGCAGGGCAGGTGGATCTGGTGATGGCTTATGTGGGTAAGCCGCCAGCGGGTTTCAGTTATGTGCCTCTGATGGAAGATACGCTCTGTGCCTTGATATCAGAGGATCATCCAATTAGTGATAACGACATTACGGTTGAAGATTTAGAAAAATATGCTGTTGTGCGGCACTCTTCCTGGTTGGGAAGTCCTCACTTTATGCGGGATTATCTGGATGGACTTAGCAGAAATATCCGAGTGGCAGCGAAAGCGCCAAGCTTCCCGGTTGCGCTGCAGCTGGTGAATGACAGTAATCGCATCTTGCTGACCATGGAAAAAGTGGCGGAAGCCAACACCTATGTAAAGAACATGAGAATGAAGCCGCTGCCCGGCAAGCTTCCCAAAGTTCAGTATTACATTGTATGGCCCGAGTACTGGGAACATAACCGAGCCCACCGATGGTTCCGGGAGTTCATCATCAACCGATTCCGTCAGCAGTTGAAAGAAGCGGAGAGACGGAGTCAGATTCTGACAGAGCAGGTATCAGCTGCTGATGCCTGCATGGTCTAACGATTCATCACAGACGCTCAAATTCAGCACATCATGCAGCTTTTTCAGTTGAGCTGTTAGTAAATGCAAAGGCCTGCTGCTGGAAACGGTCACCGCCACTTCAATCTTCTCACCACAGCTGGATGGCGCCATGCTCATGGCGTTCAAAGTGAAACCACGGTGACGGATAACCCTGAGAATGCGCTCAACTACATCGGGTTGTTGACGGCAGTGCAGGTGTAATTGAACGCTCATATGGTTTCCTCCAGCATTTCGTGATTAGCAGCGCCCGGCGGTACCAGCGGCCAGACGTTTTCCATGGCATCAATTCGAACGTGTAACAGCCAGGATCCCGGTGCTGCCAGCATCTCTTCTAATGCAGGTTGAACGTCGTCCCGGTGGGTGATGGTTCGACCAGGAATTCCAAAGGCACTGGCCAGTGTTACGAAGTCCGGGTTGTCAGACAGGTCCGTTTCGCTGTAGCGACCTTCAAAAAATAGCTGTTGCCATTGGCGCACCATGCCCAGCTTTTCGTTATCCAATAAAACAATTTTTACGGGTAACTGTTTTCTTCGAATCGTATTCAGTTCCTGCACATTCATCATGAACGAACCATCACCAGAGACCAGAATGACCGGGTCCTCTGGCCGGGAAAGTACAGCTCCGATAGCCGCTGGTAAACCATAGCCCATGGTACCTAATCCGCCACTGGTCAGATGATTGCGAGGGTGATGAAAGCCCACGTGTTGTGCAACCCACATTTGGTGTTGGCCGACATCGCAGCTGACAACGGCATTCACTGGTAAACGATCGGACAGTTCTTTTAGCAGCTTTGGGGCAAAAATATCGTCGCCGGGTTTGTTGTATTCCCAGGCGTATTGTTGAGAAAGTTGAGAGCAATAATCCGTCCAAGGCGAGACGACTAGCTTTTCTGAAAGCTGTGATAAAACCCAATTCATCGGTTGATGCAATGTGACATCCGGTTGTCGGCGTTTATTAACTTCAGCCGGATCAATATCCATGTGGATAACTTTGGCGTTAGGGGCAAAGGTGTCGAGCTTGCCGGTCACCCGGTCATCAAAGCGAGCGCCAATCGCCAACAAAAGATCGCACTCCTGAACCGCAATGTTGGCTGCCTGAGTGCCGTGCATTCCCAGCATTCCAAGATAACCGTTGGTGTCTGGTGCGACGGAACCTAAACCTTTTAGGGTGCAAACACTGGGAATGCCTGTGGTGTCCAGGAAATGACGGAGTTCGTCAATGGCGTCGGCCATCACGGCACCGCCACCGATGTAAGCAATGGGGTTTGACGAGGGTGAAATTAAAAGTGTCCTTTCACCGGTTACCCTAAGCGCTCCCAGTACTGATCCCATTCACCGTTAGCTCGTAATGTTCTTAAGCCAAGCATTGCTTCAGCGTTCTCGGGTTTCCACCAGGCGCCGGGTATCTTGAGTCGCATTTGCACTATTGAACTGTTCGCACTCTCTATTTCACCAGAACCGATGGGAAGGTTTACCGCTCTCGCTGCCGCATATTCAAACTGACCTGGACGGTTTCTGATGTATCGATGGCATTCCTCAGACTTATTCGCGGCCTTGCCCTTCTTTCCATTTCTATGCTGATCAAGCTCTGCTATGACTGCACTCACATCTCCTGACTTCATCCGTTCCTGTTGGCAATGCCGCCACTCGATACGAGCCGCCTTTTTATAGCCCACGCACTCTTCTGCTGCATCAGCAAAGTACTCAGAGAGATGGTAATAGTCGACAAGGTAGCTCCCTTGGTTTCCAAACACCCTTTTTGCCTGGCTGGCAATCCAGGTAGCTCCATCACTTACGCAGTGAATAGACGACTTCGGATTAAAGCCTTGTGCTAAAGCACAGTTTAACCACTGATCACCGGCCTTATTAGGGCCTTTCATAGTAGCCAGATGACGCTTATCATTGCTGCCGAGCTTATAGACCTGACAAAACTTGGCTTCTTGCCATTCCGTTTTACGCGTTTTTCGTTTGTCTCCGTCTTCTACGTCATTAAATAGAACAACAGGAATCATACTGCCATCCATTTCGCCCACAAACTGCTCAGCTTCACCGGTGAAGTCCTGAGAATTCTGTTCGGGAATGAAGGTTTCCTCTTGCATGCAACTGGCATGTTCAAGCGTAATAGCACGTACAGACGACTCAGGAATATCTATACCGTAATGTTCGTGCATTTTCTTAGAGGCTGCCTGGAAAGAGCAGTCAGCAGCAAAGTCGACAATTTTGCGTTGAATAGTGAGAGAATAGTCTCTGCAGTGAACCTGGGCAGCATGGCTAAAGGGTCTGAATCGATGTTGATCGATCGTTGGACAGCGCTCAACGACGCCTATTTTTCCGTAAGTGCTGAACCAATGAGTGTTTTTTTCGAACTTTACTGTCGGGGTGTTTCAGGCAGGCCTCAGAAAACTTCTGATTTTCTTTGCAGGCACCCCAATCAGTAAGAAGCTCGTTACCCATACTACGGAGGTTCTGTGTGACGGTCTCCTCAGCATCACTGGCACGATCGAGCTGTCCAGACTCAGCTTCAACGATATCTAATAGGGCAGACACTCTACGTTCAAGTATCAGGTGGGCAGCAAGTCTATCAGCAAGAGAAACAGGCGAGGACATATTGATCTAACCGCTGAGAAATACTCATACAGTATTGTTCAAATCTTGGTTTTTTGGGGATGAAAAGGCTCTGGTGAGCACATTTAATTTCACCCATCATAATGAGTCAGCTTCAATTTTTTTGGTATATCATTAACATCACGCGCCTTAAAGAAAATCTCATCAATAATTTTTTGTTCCTTTTCAGACATCTCGATATAGTTTGAATGAGAACTCAACAACCACCGGCTAAAGCCGGTGGGTTAGATTTACGGACTGAAAGTCCGGATACGCGTCCAAGACGCGTTAGTATTCAGTCCTGAAGCTATCATCTACTTTGGGCTCAAAATGATGATCCAGATACTCCTTGATCATCTCTTCAGTCACCTTTCCCGATGTGACACAAAAATAGCCTCTTGCCCAAAAATGCCTTCCCCAGTATCGCTTCTTCAAATCAGGGAAACTTTCAAACAATCTTGTAGACGACCTTCCTTTGACCCTCCTCATTATTTCACTCGGAGCCATATTCGGAGGCGCTGACACAAACAGATGTACATGATCCTTACTAATCACTCCCTTAAGAATCTCTATCTCAAATGCCTGGCACGTTTCTCTTATCAGCTCCCTGGCTCTTAAGCCAACATCTCCCTTGAGCACCTGATACCGGTACTTCGTGACAAACACAAAGTGGTACTGAATATTAAATACTGTGTGACTGCCATACCTGTAGTCCATCGCAGAACCTCTACATCCAGATAACTGCGACAAAATATCATAGCTAAAGCTGACCGGCTAAAGCCGGTGGTTTTAACCTTACGAAAGACTAATAAAGTCTTCGGCTGCATGTAGCGCACTACCCAAATATGTGAACGCTCCGTTCAGATCACCAACAATTGCCAACTTAGAAGCTGCTTCAATATTCTTACGATACATCACAATACCGTTAGTGAATGCTTCTTTGTTGGTTTCAGTCTGATACCGGTCAAAATGAATCTCAGGGATATACTCTTTATTACCACCTGTAGTGTTGAAATCACGATCCGGATAAACAACCGAAGCCTTCAAAATTTGYATGGCTTCATCTGCCCACAAACCATATTTTGCGGCTTCTTCTGTGATAGCAGGATGAGCACCAAAAGTTGACATACCATAGGAAGTAGTCGCAGCCAAAGATAATGCAACTGCAGCTGCAGGGTGTAATTAAAAGTGTTCCCGATGTGGTGAAAATTCAAATTTCATCAGCTGTTACCCCCGCATGAATACTCGGTATCAAAAATAGAAAATTCACAAAATTACAGACTGTTGAACACTTTTAATTACACCCGTTTGACGACGCTTGCAAAAGCGTCAATGCCTGTTGAATGTCATCCAAATCAGAACTTGCGGGCTCAAACTCATTGCTAACCAGATCCAAAGGTGGGTGCCACTGCGCTTCATGGAGTTGAACATCTTTCGGGATATCAACCAAGACCGGCCCGGGCCTGCCTTCATTAGCCAGAACAAATGCTTCATGAAGGGTTTGGCAGAGCTTATCTCCATCGGTCACCAGAAAGCTGTGCTTGGTGCAGGCCATGGAAAGTCCGAGCATATCCATTTCCTGAAAGGCGTCGGTGCCAATGCCTTCTCTGGAAACCTGACCGGTAATGGCAACAATAGGCACCGAATCCATCATGGCATCCGCCAGCGCGGTGATCAGATTGGTGGCGCCGGGGCCGGAAGTCGCAATGCAAACCCCGGTGCGATGCCCTGCCCGGGCATAACCAATGGCCGCAAAGCCGGCACCTTGTTCATGACGGCAGAGCACGTGCTCAACAGAGGAATCCAACAGCGCATCGTAGACAGGCATGATTGTGCCGCCGGGATAACCAAATACGGTGGTTATCCCGTGTTCCTCAAGCGTTTTAACGATAGCCTGTGCGCCGTTCATGATTCTGCCCCCTTATACCAATTCTGTTTTTAAATTATGGGCTGCGCAGCTATTTTGACCGACTGGATCTGCGTTGAAGTTCCTCGCCATAGCCATAGCTATGACTCGTCTCTTCGCCTGGCCCAGTCGCTCAAAATGGCTTGCTCGTTCCAAAATTTAAAAACGCCATTTGTATTACCTGTGAAGGTAAATTATTAATGCATAAAAAAACCCCCGAACCTTTCGGTGCGGGGGTTTTTGTCGTGACCTTTTGTTCAGCCAGACAGTTCCCCCGCGGAGATAATAATCACCACGTTTATAAGTAGGAGCTGGCTGAAAGATGAAAGCATGTGTATTCCTGATCGTTTTTTTCGGAAAATATTTACTGTGTACGTGTTTATAGCACAGCGGCTATAAATGGTCGAATTACCAATTAGTCTTGCCTCATATTGCGCTTTACATAAAATGGCGTCACGAAAGAGACTAAAGACCTGTAATTATTACCAATTCTGTTTTTAAATTATGGGCTGCGCAGCTATTTTGACCGACTGGATCTGCGTTGAAGTTCCTCGCCATAGCTATGGCTCGTCTCTTCGTCTTGCCCAGTCGCCCAAAATAATTTGCTCGTTCCAAAATTTAAAAACGCCATTGGTATAATATGACAATCCAGGCCCGCCAAAGTTCACCTGTTATTAATGTGGAGCGTATCCGACAGCAGTTTCCCTTGCTGCAGCGAACGGTTCATGGGTGTCCGTTGGTGTATCTGGATAATGCGGCCACGACTCAGAAGCCGGCTTCCGTCATTGAATCTATTGATCATTATTACCGGGCGCAGAATGCCAATGTGCACCGTGCAGCACACTTTCTGAGCGCTTGTACCACTCATGCTTTTGAAGATGCCCGGGAAACCGCCCGGCAACTGCTCAATGCGCCTTACGCCGAAGAAGTGATCTGGACCCGCGGAGCGACTGAAGCCATCAATTTGGTTGCCCATAGTTGGGGACGAAACCAGTTGCAGGCAGGCGATGAGATTATGCTCAGTCGGTTAGAGCACCACGCCAATATCGTCCCATGGCAAATGGTAGCGGAAGTCACTGGTGCCATTATTCGAGTGATTGATCTGGATGACGCTGGCAATGTTGATCTGAATTCATACCGTCAGCTGCTTTCTGAGAAAACACGGCTGGTGGCTATCGCTCACACGTCCAATGCCATCGGTACTATTTTACCGGTGCAGGAAATGATTCGCCTGGCCCATGATGCCGGCGCCTTGGTGCTGGTGGACGGTTCACAGGCAGTGGCGCATCAGAAAGTGGATGTTCAGCAATTGGGAGCGGATTTTTACGTTTACTCCGGTCATAAAGTGTACGGGCCAACAGGGATTGGTGTTCTTTACGGTCGGCGTGAATTATTAGAATCGATGCCGCCATGGCAAGGTGGTGGTGAAATGATCGAGCGGGTCAGTTTTACCGAAACCCGTTATAACGCATTGCCATTCAAGTTTGAGGCAGGAACTCCCAATATTGCTGGCGCCCTCGGGCTGGCGAGAGCCCTTGAGTTTTTATCCTCAATTGATATCGATCAGCTACAACACCATGAAAATAGACTTCGACTGCTGGCGGAAGAAGGGCTTCGGTCAATAAACGGCATCCGTCTTATTGGTGAGGCGGATCAGAAAGCGCCGGTAGTGTCTTTCCTTTCTGACCAGTACCACCATCAGGATTTAGGGCTGATGCTGGATCAACAGGGCATTGCTGTGCGTGTTGGTCATCATTGCGCCATGCCGTTGATGGAAAGCCTGAATCTGAAAGGAACGGTCAGAGCATCCTTTGCGATGTACAACACGGAGCAGGAAGTTCAGCAGTTTATTACTGCTATGGAGCAGCTTCATCACTCGCCAGTGTTTGGCGTGGGCAGCGGAGAGTTGACTATTTCTGACAATGTTGAGCCTGCAGGGTTGTCGGAAGTATTCCAGACCCAATCACCGGATCGCAGAACAATAGAGAACCGGCTGAGTGGTTTTACCAACTGGCAGGCTCGTTATCGAGAGATCATGATGTTGGCGAAAGAGTTGCCTGCATTGCCAGAAGCGTGGAAAACGGAAGATGCCAGGTTGCACGACTGTGAAAGCAGCGTCTGGCTGCACTCGCACTATGACGATGAAACCATGCAACTGTATTTTGCTGCAGATTCCGATGCCCGGGTTATTCGAGGGTTAATTGCCATGGTGCTCTCGGTGTACAGCGGTCAGACGCCAGAAACGATCGAGAGTGAGAATATTGATCAGTGGTTTCAAGAACTGGGGCTGTATAATCACTTGAGCCCTTCCCGCGGGAACGGGCTCAGGGCAATCGTCAAAGAGATTCAGGCGATTGCCCATCGCTACCGTTAAACCGATTTTGTGATTTTCTCGATAATGCGAGCGGCCGCCACAAAACCAAAAGTAGCAGTGACTGCAGTACAAGCACCAAAACCGCTGGAGCAATCCATTTTCATGGAGCCTTCACCGGAAGGCTTTGTCTGACATACAGTACCATCAGCTTGTGGATAAACCGCCTGCTCTGAAGAGAATACACAATCCACACCGAATTTCTTTTTAGTGTCTTTGCTGAAACCGTGGCGATCTCTCAACTGGCTTCGTACTTTGCGTGCCAGTGGATCGTGCCAGGTTTTGGTTAGGTCGATGATTTGAATTTGTGTGGGGTCGATTTGCCCGCCAGCACCGCCGGTGGTGATAATTTTGATTTTGTTTCTTTTGCAGTGGGCGATCAGTGCAGCTTTGACCCGGAAGCTGTCGATAGCGTCCAGCACGTAATCAAAATCATGGGTAATAAGTTCCTGAATATTGTCTTCAGTAACGAAGTCTTCAATGATTTTGCACTGGCAGTCAGGGTTTATTTGGGTAATTCGTTCGGCCATTGTATCCACTTTCATCTGACCAATTGTATTGGTCAAAGCGTGAAGCTGTCGGTTTGTGTTGGTTATGCAAATATCGTCCAGATCAATCAGGGTGATTTTACCAACGGCCGTTCTTGCCAGTGCCTCTGCTGCCCAGGAGCCGACACCACCTATGCCGATGACACAAACATGGGATTTGCTCAGCTTATTTACAGCGTCAACGCCGTACAGACGTTGTATACCGCCAAATCGTTCGTTGAATCGGCCTTGTGAAAGGGAGGGCATTATAAAAACTTCTCTGGAAAAGTAGGGGGTTATAAATCAATGCTCACACTGTTAGCACCGTTGTGGTTTTTCGAAGGTCAGGCTGGTTTCGCATGTCTTATAGTAGATTGTTACCTATTCTAACCCATTTGATATACCAATCGTGAAACCTAATTGTTAATTTGGTTGTCACTAATCACTACTGATATTTCTTGTGGAGTTTTACATGACCATAACGTATAAGGCCTTTTCTGGCGATTGTGTGGGTGCCAGATGTCTCAGTGCATCATTGATTCCTGGTAAAGAGTTGGGTAGAGGAGCAGCTGATGCCAATGGTCGGCTAGTGACTATTTCTTGCAAAGAATCTACTTCGCTAATTGTGGATACCTGCATGGGAGGAGATGTTGTTAAGGAAATCGATGCATCATGTCGTTTTATTATTCCAGAGAATGATTTAGGTAGGAGTAAAATCTCTGGATATATAAAAAGTTTAGCGGAAAGAAAAATATTTGCGCTTAAAGAAATTGAACTTCCTAATATTGAATTGATAAAGAGGGAGTGTAGGGAATCATTTTATCACCCGAATGGAGAATTGAAAAATCCGGTATTTAATAATGAAGGCATAACTCCTTTTGATATGTCTGAGTTGGGGATGAAGTTTGTTGGCGGTAATAAGGAGAATGATAGAACAGTATGTGCTTTAAATGAAAGGCACGGTCTTGTTGGATGGTCGGCGGGTGATAACCCAAGAAACGATCATATTAGATGCTTTGGAGATACCTTGCCTTGTATTAAAACAGCTTTTGACCGCTATCCTGTCATAAAATCAAAAGCTGGCCATGATATTACAAAAAGACACTATACGTTGGTAACCCCAGAAAATAAAGTAGCTAAGCGTGACTTTTACTGTGATAAAAGCGCAATGGTGGTTGAGAACTCATTGTCACCTTTACAATTCATTTTAGAGAAAGAGATTGGTGCAGTTATAAAAGAAATAGATGCAGATAAGCTTGATCAGCAAATGAAAGAACTTAGAAATAAAAATGAATATGGTAAGGAGTATAAGGAATTATTATCAAAAAAGTATCGTGCCAGTTACTTTGATGAACTTTTGGAAACGTATAAAACGGCTAAAGATAATTTCCTTCGGCTCTCTGGATTTGTTTTGAAAAAATCTGAACATGATGCGGAATTAAACAGCGATGAAGAATCAATACGAGATGCTAAGTGGGCGATAGAGATATTGAACTCTAATAATATGGAAGAGGAAGTTAACCGGCGTTTGAGTTCGCTTATTGATTTGCTCATAGTTAGCCACTTTGTCCAATATGGGTTACCTGCATCGCTTCCCCATAATGTTATTAACGCAGGAGGAGAAGCAATGCTAAATCAGGCAAGGGAAGATTTTGTGAACTCATTGCCTGCTGCTTCGGGAGCACAATGCTTTAACCGGGAATTTAATGAACTGGTGATGGCCGGGGAAATTCGCTGCCTGTTTAAGCGCGGTTATGGCACGGTGGCCGAGATGTCTGACTCGAACCCGGTAGATCAGCTGTGTAAGTCAGGCAATGAAGTATTGACTGTATTTGCTAATCTCTCACATCTGGTTGAAAAGTTATCAGAAGCTGAATTGGGGGCTTTCGAAACAGAGATATAAATTATCGTACCGTGCTTGTATTGACCAGTGTCGTTGCAATCATCGATCTATTTCCCCAAAAAATAGCAATTCCGATGTTATTGCCAAGGGCTATGGTGAGACATGAACTTGGGGCACTTCTGATCAACAGCGCAGTACGTTCGATACGCAGGTGGACGTTTGGAAAATACGATTGATAGTCGATTTGGGTAAGTTGTTTCAGGGAGAAAAAGCCGGGTGGTTCGCCCGGCATCACTGTGTTGCATTGATTGGTCAATTTTTTAGCTTATATGAGAATGAAAAGATAGATTTGCTCTAAGGAGGTAAGTGATGGATTGTGTATCAGGAGTGTCGTCGGAATCTTTGTCTTTAAGTGGCGGGTGTCTAACACAATGTCGAAAAGCAATGGGTGAATTTGGAAATTGGGTAGTCTACAAGATAACCAGAAAAAGAAAAGCCACGTTTAAAAGTGAGCTTTCAGAGCGAAAATTTAAAGATCATTGTGCTGATATAAAGGATAGGAATGCTGGAATTTTTTGTCATCCTGAAAGTGGTTCATCAATTGATCCCAAAAAAATATATTCAGGGGAAAAAGAAGATAGAGCGGCAAGAGTTATTCAAAAAGCCGTTACCAATTGGCTTGATAAAAAAACCTTAAAAAATGATTTTAAATATTTAGGACTTCCCGAAAATATGAAAGGCACTGCTTTCGGAAATCTTAGAGCTCAGTCGGCGATGAATTTAGAAAAAATAAGAATAGAATTGGGTGAACTAACTGATGATGAAAAAAATATTTTGTCAATTATTCGGTCTGTGAAAATGCGATTTAGGCATCAAACCGGTATACGTTTGGATAAAACTCGTTTGATTATGATGTCTCCCTCTTTGAGGCAAACAGAGGGTAGGCACCGTAACCATTATCATAATAATTATTTGTTTTATTCTGTGGAGTTTGCTCATGAATTTTCAAATGAAGAACCTTTGAAAACAAAGCAAACGAGCGTTGATCAGGGGCCGATTGCTTATCTGCTGAGTAAAAAGGAAGTAGAGTCAAGGCCATGTCTTATAACCTTATGCGACTCATATACAAGAAGTGTATTTTATCGCTCTTTTTGTAGTGGTTTTCCAACACCGGGTGAAAAGGTACGAGGTTTATATAAGTCCTATGATGCAAGAACATTCTTTATACCTGATCACTTGTTATCGGCGATGGGTTTATATTTGATTCAGGGTATCAGGGATTTTCAAAAGTCTAATCCCAGTTACGCGGACATGATTATTGAAAAAATATATACCTCAAGTTCTGAAAATAATAATGTTCAGGAAGTATTGAATTCATTGATGGAGCCGGAAGCGAAAGTTCCAAGAATGTTGAAATCTAGCGATTTTTGTAAAAAGCAGTTTAGGCGATATAGCGTTTCCGAAGCCATTAAGTTTCAAAAGATGGATGAGCTTTTATCATATTTGAATAATAAGGATGATTGTGTCGGCATGCTTGCTGAGATTTTAGAGGATGAATATGCTAAAGGAAAATGCATGGAACCTGTTTTTAAAAAGATTTTCTCGATGGTTGGCAGAGAAGACCTTCCTGCTATTAAAGAAGCATACGCCAAAATATCAAAGTGGAGTAAACCAGGAAAGCCTGCCGATTTAGCAAATTATCTTTGCTATGAGTGGAATGATGACAATAGAGAGTTACTGCTCGATAAAGGGATTGTTAAACTTTTTGATCCGATTTCTACGCCGTTTCATAGTTATAAAGCAACTAATATGAAAGAGTTAATAAAGGGAATACGCAAGTAAGGCTGGATTGAATCGGTCAGCGCATATTTCATGTACTGACCGACGATGACAATCAAAAAAATCAGGCGTGGCTTTCTTTTGCCAGGTCAGCAATTTCCTGCAGACGCTCAAGCACTTTCTGGTTGATTGAACCTTTAGGGTATTTTCCTCTGCTGTTGATAACACCTGTGCGGTGCCCGGTAAGAAGTTCCAACGCTTCTTCTACATGAGAAACCGCGTACACATTAAACTTCTTGGCTTTTACAGCATCGACGACTTTGCTGTGCAGCATCAGGTTGCGCACGTTCGCCTGAGGAATTATGACACCCTGTTCACCGGTCAAACCCCGGGCGCTACACAGATCAAAGTAACCTTCAATCTTCTCATTCACACCACCTATGGCTTGAACTTCACCGTGCTGGTTCATGGAACCCGTAATGGCGTAGCACTGCTTGATGGGTGTATCAGTCAGTGCTGAAATCAGGCAGCAGAGCTCTGCCATGGAGGCGCTGTCACCGTCGATATAACCGTAGGATTGCTCCATGGCCAGACTGGCAGAAATGGCCAGTGGGAATTTCTGAGCATAACGACTGCCAAGGTAGCCGGTAAGAATCATAACGCCCTTGGAGTGAATTGCCTGACCAAGCGACACCTCTCGCTCAATATCCACAATGCCTTGTGAGCCAGGATAGACTGCTGCGGTAATACGAGCAGGAGAACCAAAGCAGGCATCGCCAATGGCGAGCACGGTTAGGCCATTGATTTTACCGACTTGCTCGCCGTCGGTGTCGATCAGAATGCTGCCTTCCAGCATGTCTTCAAGAATCTGTTTACTCACCCGGCCGGTGCGTTCCGCTTTGGCATCCAGCGCCTTATCAATATGGTCGTGGTTGATCTTGCGACCACTCACGGTGCGGCGAATAAAGTCCGCTTCGGCCAGCAAGTCGAACAATTCGCCAATCTTGGCGGAAAGCTGAGTCTGGTTCTCGGTCATGCGGGAGCTTTGTTCCACCATTCTTGCCACAGCAGTGGAGGTAAGTGGTGGGTAGTTTTCATCGTCAGCGCGATTTTTCAATAATTGCGCAAAGGCCTGAACGGTTTCAGGAATGCGGGGGAGCTGATCATCAAAATCCACGAGCACCCGGAACATTTCATGGAAGTCCGGATCAAGCTGCTGAAGGATGTAATAGATATCCCGTGAACCCACAAGAATGATTTTGACATGGAGCGGAATGTTCTCTGGTGCCAGAGTGATGGTGTTCATCAATCCCATTTCAGAATAGGGCGATTCGATTTTTAACTCGCGTTCCTTTAATGCTCGTTTCAGTGCTTCCCAAACAAAAGGTTCTTCAAGCAGTTTGTTGGCATCCAGTAATAAATAACCACCGTTTGCCTGATGCAATGAACCCGGGCAGATTTGACGATAATTGGTGACTAACGCGCCCATGTCGCTAGCGTATTCGATGCGCCCAAACAGATTTTTGTAATTTGGGTGCGATTCGTAGATAACCGGTGCAGTGGCATCGTTCTCATGAGCAACTACAAGGTTTGGGCAGTACAGTTCTTCCAGTGCGGAACGCTTGCTGGCGTCTTCTTTCGATTCCAGTGCCCGTTCGTCCGCCAGATATTCAATAACGGTTCTGTGAAGGTGCTGTTTTACTGCTTCGAGGTAATCAAGAATGTTTTGTTCTTTGCTGAATTTCTTCAGCATTGGCTTTAATAAAGGTGCCAAAGCCTGATCAATCGTATCCTGATTCAGGTCCTGCAGCTTTTCATTGGATTCCCGCTTCCATTGTGGCAATTCCACCAGGGCTTCGTTCAGGCGGGTTTCCAGCAGGCTGATATCATTGTTGAACTTTTCGCGCTTCTTATCCGGTAACTGGGCGAATTCGGTTTCGTCCATGGCTTTACCGCTCAGCATCGGCGTAAAGCTTAGAGAGCCGGTATCACGGTAAAGGGCGATATCCCGTTTCAGCGCTTCTTGCTCGATTTGGTCAATGGCCTGATCGTAGCGGCGGTTAAAACTGCGCTCAATGGCACTTTTTTTATGTTGATACGTTGGGTTTTCGAAAGCGGCCGGGAAGGTCATCAGCAGCTTATCGATAAAATTTTCAAAGTCTTTGAGCAAGCTACTGCCAAGGCCTGCAGGAAGCTTGAGTGCTTTTGGTTCCCGAGGGTTATCAAAATTATTCACATAAGCCCAGTCATCGGAAGTGCTTCGACTCTGTGCTTCGGATTCCAGATATTTGCGCAGGTAGGACATTCGCCCGGTACCAGACTCACCCATGACATACATGTTGTAGCCGGACCGGTGCATGGCAACACCAAACTGAATAGCCGTGGCGGCTCTATCCTGACCGAGAATGCCAACGTAGTTTTCGAGCTCGTCGGTGGACTTGAACCCCAAATCCTTCACTGGTTGTTTGGCGATCAGCTGGTTCGCAGTTAATTTGAGTTTCTTCACAAGTCTTGCCATTTCCCGCTAAAAGCGTTCACAGTGGGAGCCAGTCGGCTATCCGGGGTGGATATCTTATTGTTTTAACATCTTACTCTCATCGATTAAGTTTGTCGGCACCCAAGCCGCTGTATTGATCTGGTATTGTCTAAATAGCATAGTGGTAGTTTGGACGATTGGATGTATTCCATATTGCACTTTTTATGCGTCAGGGCTTCTTGAAATGAAACTGTTCAATCAATACTTTTTCCTGATGTTCCTGTTAATGATCAAGCCCGTTCAGGCTTCTATAAATGAAGAACTGGATCAACTCCTTTCGACTTTACCACCGGGACATATCCATTCCATAAAAGTCATTGATGCCGAAACGGGGTCGGTTGTTCTTGATCGAAACAGTCAGTTCAATCTGTTACCGGCCAGCACTGTTAAAGCGATTACCGCTATTTCAGCGTATCAGAGCCTCGGGAAAGATTTTCGCTACGCTACATCATTGCTATCCGATCGGAAGTTGGGTGCTAACTCAACCTACTCAGGCAATTTAGTCATTTCGTTTTCTGGCGACCCATCACTGACGCGGCAAGATCTATCCGGGTTATTGGAGAAGCTTTCTATTAAAGGTGTTGAAACCATTAAAGGGAATATATGGATTGATGGCTCTATATACGATGGCTACTCAAGAGCCGGTGGTGCGAGTTGGGATGATCACAACATCTGTTTTGCGGCACCGGTCAGTGCGGTCATTCTGGATCGAAATTGTTTTTATGGTTGGTTGGTGCCGGCAAAAATTCCCGGTGACTATGCGCAGATGTTTTACGATGAACCCAGCTGGCTTCTTTCTATAGACAGTCATGTAGTGACCAAAGCGCCGAGTAAGAAGGAAGAGGGTGGTTGTATTCAGGAAGTGTGGCCAACACCAGGTCATGAATACCGGCTGGAAGGTTGCCTGGAGTCTAGTAAAAAAAGAGTAAGAATGGCGTTCGCTGTTCGTGATCCGGAAGAAGCCGCGGCCCGGTATGTTGAGTCGTGGTTGGACAAGCAAGGAATCGTACATCACGGCAAAGTGATTATTGGTAAACCGGAAGACAGCTTCAAGCAGCTGGTAGCAAATCATCAATCCGAACCGGTACCAGAGTTGCTTCAGGAGCTGTTGGATAAGTCAGACAACTTGTATGCAGACAGCATATTGAAAACCATCGGTCGAACGGTGAAT
>NZ_LUTV01000001.1:678866-688866 GCF_001646945.1 Endozoicomonas ascidiicola | reverse complement strand
GTAATCGATGGGAAACAGGTCAATATTCCTGTACCCCTTTTGACTGCGACGGAGTGACGGAGAAGGCTAGGTCAGCGCGGCGTTGGTTGTCCGCGTTTAAGATCGTAGGCTGGGGACCCAGGCAAATCCGGGTCCTCAAGGCCGAGAATTGATGACGAGGTTCTACGGAACCGAAGTGATTGATGCCATGCTTCCAGGAAAAACTTCTAAGCTTCAGGTCAAAAGGGACCGTACCCCAAACCGACACAGGTGGTCAGGTAGAGAATACCAAGGCGCTTGAGAGAACTCGGGTGAAGGAACTAGGCAAAATGGCACCGTAACTTCGGGAGAAGGTGCGCCGGCTTTGGTGATCGGACTTGCTCCGTAAGCTGAGGCTGGTCGAAGATACCAGGTGGCTGCGACTGTTTATTAAAAACACAGCACTGTGCAAACACGAAAGTGGACGTATACGGTGTGACGCCTGCCCGGTGCTCGAAGGTTAATTGATGGGGTTATCCCTCTTTTAGGAGAGTGGAGAAGCTCTTGATCGAAGCCCGAGTAAACGGCGGCCGTAACTATAACGGTCCTAAGGTAGCGAAATTCCTTGTCGGGTAAGTTCCGACCTGCACGAATGGCGTAACGATGGCCACGCTGTCTCCACCCGAGACTCAGTGAAATTGAAATCGCTGTTAAGATGCAGCGTATCCGCGGCTAGACGGAAAGACCCCGTGAACCTTTACTATAGCTTCACAGTGGATTTTGATGTTGCTTGTGTAGGATAGGTGGGAGGCTTTGAAGCGWKGACGCYAGTTMDYGTGGAGYCAAYCTTGAAATACCACCCTGGCAATATTGGAGTTCTAACCCAGGTCCTGAAACGGGATCGGGGACATTGTGTGGTGGGTAGTTTGACTGGGGCGGTCTCCTCCCAAAGAGTAACGGAGGAGCACGAAGGTTGGCTAAGTACGGTCGGACATCGTACGGTTAGTGTAATGGCACAAGCCAGCTTGACTGCGAGAGGTACATCTCGAGCAGGTACGAAAGTAGGTCATAGTGATCCGGTGGTTCTGAATGGAAGGGCCATCGCTCAACGGATAAAAGGTACTCCGGGGATAACAGGCTGATACCGCCCAAGAGTTCACATCGACGGCGGTGTTTGGCACCTCGATGTCGGCTCATCACATCCTGGGGCTGAAGCCGGTCCCAAGGGTATGGCTGTTCGCCATTTAAAGTGGTACGCGAGCTGGGTTTAGAACGTCGTGAGACAGTTCGGTCCCTATCTGCCGTGGACGTTGGAAGTTTGAGAAGAGCTGCTCCTAGTACGAGAGGACCGGAGTGGACGGACCACTGGTGTTCGGGTTGTGTCGCCAGACGCATTGCCCGGTAGCTATGTTCGGACGGGATAACCGCTGAAAGCATCTAAGCGGGAAGCCCCCTTCAAGATGAGACTTCCCTGGGCACTAGATGCCCCTGAAGAGCCGTTAAAGACTATGACGTTGATAGGTTGGGTGTGTAAGTGCTGTGAGGCATTGAGCTAACCAATACTAATGACTCGTGCGGCTTGACCATATAACGCCAAAGCGATCTGCAGAAGCAGAAGCCATGCATATAGCATGAGAGTGTTTAGCAAGAAAGACAGCTTAAATAAACGGATTCCAAGACTGAGCGCGAAAGCGAGCAGTCACCAGTTACGCCTGGCGACCATAGAAAGTTAGAACCACCTGATCCCATCCCGAACTCAGTAGTGAAATGACTTATCGCCGATGGTAGTGTGGGGCTTCCCCATGTGAGAGTAGGTCATCGCCAGGCACTTATTATTTTATGATGCAAAAACAAAGGCTTCCATTTGGAAGCCTTTTTGCGTTATTTCCGATTCGGATTTGTTTCGGATTATTATTGATATTTATATGCTTCTGCTTCCGCCAGGCTTTCAAAGGTTTCTTGGCACTTTACCCAAGCATTTAAGTCTTCAACTCTGTAACGAATCGAGCGACCCATTTTTAGAAAGGGAGGCGGTTTTTGACCAAAGAGTTCTCCGGATACTCTTGATTTGTCAAGTGAGCTTTTACAGAAGCCAATGTACATGGCCGCTTCTCGGGTGGAATAATTAATGCTTTCAATAGGAGCTTTAATTTCCATAATTTCAATCCTCTCTGATTGTGGGATTTCAGGTTTGCTCGGTACAGCATTCCAAAAGATGTTACTATTCTATGACTGAGTAACAACTTTGACGGAATTATTTAGTGCCTTGTAGCACTCAGTTGTTAAAAGAAAGTTAAGATATCGTATGTCAGCACAGGCTGAGCATTACTGGTTGTTAGTCGTTTACTATTATAGTTGTGAAAGGCCTGTTCTGTAGGGTCATACATGAGACCATAGCTCCATCCTTTGCTGCTCAACAGATACTTTCCTTTTTTACCCTGACCGGTCCATTTGATGATCCGGTGTTTCTCCAGCACCTCGACGACATGCTGGCGGCTGCGGCCAATAAAATCGCCCAGTTCTACAAGAGAAAAGTAATCGTCCAGCTCATAGCGGTTACGTTTGCGCTTTTGTTTTCTTTGAACAGGTTCGTGATCTGTTTCACTCCCTACCATCGTCGGATCAGCATAGTGGCAATCTTGATTGAGCGATTCAGTTTCTGGTTGATCAGGATGAGCCGGTCGCAATTGATCCAGCACGCTCTGATACCACTTCACCTGTTTCACCGGAGTACCACTGTTATGGGATTTTCCGGTATCGAGGATTTCACACAAAGGCTTGCCCTGATCGGTGGGAACCCACTGGCTGTCAATTTTGATCTGCAGACCTGCCGCTTCCAGTAACTTATTGACATGTCGTGGATCTTCCGGGGGTGTCATCATCTGACCAAGCTGGGTCGGAGTAAACGTCATTGCCTGAACAGGAGCCACCAATTGTTTCTGGCCCATGGCTTCCAACGGAGAGAAACCGATCTGGCTTTTCAACAACCGATCAGCAGATAACAACTTCTGATTGCCGGTAAAGCCCAGTGCTTCGGCAAAAGCGATGGCTTTCAAAGATGTGTTCATATTGATTTCGAGCAGGGTCTGGGGCGTGGGCAGTTCCTGCTCGTTGGTTGGAGCTTCTTTTAAGTGAGCCGCAGGGGTTGCTCTGCCGGATTCCAGATTATCCCAGCGCAATACCAGGTCGGCGCAATAGTTCCCATCGATGGACGCCATGGCGGTGATGCTGTCGAGTCGATCCAGTAACAGATGTTCCACAAACTGCCCTGAAACCCCCTGTTTTGGCCTCTCCTCAATTTGAGGAGAGGCAATTGCACCCTCTTTAACCAGTCTTTCGATGGTTCGTTTAACGTTGTCTGATCGTTTGCCAGCCACGCTGGCTATCTCGATATGAGACATTTTTAATTCGGTGGCGCCGGTCAGCATCTGGCTGTGAGTATTCTCAGTGGCTGAGAGCAGTTTACCGTCCATAGTCTTTCCCTTTTTTAGCTCTTGTGGATAAATTACCAGGTCAGTTTTTCCAGCAGGTTGTGGATAAACTCTATTCAGTGAATGTTGTCGCTTTCATGCACGACAGTGGGTTGTTCATTCTCCCGGAGACGCTGCAGGATCAGTCCGGTCACTAACATGGCCTGATCCCGCGCCTGTGGACTGTGGATACCTACGGTGATAGCCACAATCAACGTCGTCATTTCAATCAGTACGTTTTCAGCGTTCAGCAACTGGCCTTCCATTTCGTCGCCGATCCGGTCAGCGATCATGACTTTTTTGGCCAGCTCCTTTACTTCTTTGTTGGAGCTGAGACCGGCGGCTTCCTTTTGTTTGATCTCAATGGCTAATGCCAGATCATCGGGTGTCAGTTGGCTCATACCCTGCTCCTTAAAATGGGATGGAATCGTCGTAAGAATCGTACTGTTGTGATGGCATGCTCTGTGGTGAATGGCTGCCATCCCGGGCGCTGGCGTACTGGTTAGTCTGTTGCTGGGAGTGTTGAGCCTGAGCAGGTTGTCCTTGCTGGTTGTTAGGATTATTTTCCAGAAACAGCAATTTGCCGTTGAATCCGCTGTACACGACTTCGGTTTGATAGCGATCCTGACCATTCTGGTCTTGCCATTTGCGAGTCTGAAGCTGGCCTTCAATCATGGCTCTGTGACCTTTGGCTAAATATTGGGCGGCCAGTTCGGCAGGTTTTCCGTACAGCACCACACGGTGCCATTCGGTGCGGGTCTGTTTCTGACCATCCTTCTTCCAGCTCTCTTCGGTGGCCAGCGAAAGGATGGTGACGGCATTGCCGTTGGTGGTGGCTTTGCAGTCCGGGTCTTTCCCCAGTCGTCCAAGCAGGGTGACGCGGTTCATGGATGCGGCCATCAGGCAGTTTCCTTCTGTCGTGTGTTATGGGAAATAAGTTCAGCGCGGCGGATGATCAATTCGATGCGGTATTCATTGCCGTGGCGATCAAAGCGGTAGCAGTCCAGTGAGCCTTTGCCGAGCCACTTTTCCATGCTGTGGATGTCATCGGTGAGGATCTCTTCGGTAACGTCTTCATCGGTATAGAGAAGATCAGGTTGGTCTTCGGTGGTTTCTGTTGTGACTGGCCCGGGAACAGGATCATTGGCCGGTGCGTGTTGCAGAACTTCTTGATGCAAGCGCATTTCAATAATGGCAATCAGGTCGGTTTGTTCTTTATGCAGCAGCACATCCAGATCCGGGAAAAGATAGTCTTTATCCACAGCCATTTTCCGGAACACCGAGAGGTTATTGCTGACAGCCTTTGCCTGTTGCTTCTGTTCGATCCGTGCCTGCGCCAGCCTGTCGTTTACTGCAGACTGCATGCTGGAGACGCTCTTTTTCCCTTTGATCACATCCTGAAAATCAGTGGGGATCACCACTGCCGCAATCCAGCCCGGGGTGAGTTCGGTATTGATGATCTGACGTTCTTTTTCCAAAGCAGTCACGGCTGTCATAACCATGCTGTCTTTGATGTGCTGCTTCTGGTGTTTGACTTGTTTGTCCAGCGACTTACGTTTGCTGGCCATGGCATCGGTGAGATGATCAATGCGAGTAAAAAGTGCGGCGATTTCCGGTACCTGGCTGAGAGCAATCTCTTTGCCGTCTTTTAACTTCGTCTCAGTTTTTTTGAAAAACTTCACCGCGGATTCCGCATCGGCAAAGTCCTGATCGGTAACCAATGCTGATTTGATGGAATCAATGCGATCCAGGATCTGGTTTTCCAATTGCGGCAGGTTGGAGTGGTTCACCTGACCATCCAACTGAATCACCAGGGCAGTAGTGTCCTGAATAAGCTCGCCTTCGAGTGCTTGCTCAGGTGCAGAGGGTTCAAAGTTGTGAAGATCTTCCTGAAACTGTTTCCAACCGGCGATCAGGGCTTTACGACGATCATCGTGTGAGTAATATTTAACGTGACGCAGGCTATCAGCAGTGCCATCGGAGCAAACGAACAGCGCAAAGTCGGCATCGCTGACCAGTAGCTGATGTTCCAGCTGCCAGTAATAAGCCGGTTCAATGCCTTCCCCTTCTATTTGAGCAACCAGCTTTTCATTCCAGAGCTTGTGCTCAAAGATCCGGTCTTCGAGCATGGTCAGCCCGTCAAAGCTGGCTAACAGTGACAACCCGTCAACCTTCGTCACACCGGTTGCAGGAAACAAATCCGCATCCAGAATCGCTTCTGCCAAAGGCCGGGCTTTTTCTTCGGCACGGTGTCCGGCATCAAATTTCTTCTGCAGAAATTCGCTCACTTCTGGAGTGCTGCCGGTTTTCTTATGATGCAGCAGCTGGTCACGGGTTAGAAAGGGACTGTCGCCCATCATGGCCGGCGCTTCGCTGGCGGTGAAGTAGTTCTGTCGCAGGGCGAGCCATTCCGGCGTCGCCTGTTGGATATCGAGAATGTCCATTTAATGGCCTCGTGGTTGGATGGCTTTCAGTTGTTGTATTTGTTGCGGGGTAGCTGGGGCTTTGGAATTGATTTTTCGGATAATGCGGTCTGCACTCTGTTCGCCGGTCTCAATGGATGCTCGCCATTCTGGTAACAGACGCTGGAAGTCTTTATTAGAGTAGTGAGACTTAGCCTGAGTCTGGGGTTGGGCATTGCCATTTATATCAGGCACGTAACCGTCGGTGTCATCATCGGTACAGGCCACACCCAGAATCCCTACCAGCGTCTGACGCTTCAGATAGGTGACGGTTGAACCGATTTGTTGCAGTGGGCTTTTTTTGCCGGTGTTATCCACAGGGCCCGTGGCTGTATTGCAGATGAAATGGCCAGACACATGGCTAAGGTTGCAGGTGATGGTGATCTGCGGCCCATTCTGTTGTTGCTCAAACCAATAGCTCAGGCCGTGACGATGCAGTACAGGTTGAACCGCTGTCACCACATCATCAATAGAAGCGTAGGAGTATTCCATACGACCACCGTTGGTGGTGTTAAAGGCAGCCGTCTTGTTCTTTTTGACCATTGGCATTTCCTGCTGAAAGCGGGCAAACGCCTCATTAAACTGCTGTCGTGCAACAATGGACTGACTCTGTTCATACAGTTTCATGACCCGTTCCAGCGTGTCGATGCTGGCATTCTGGGTGATGGCCAGTTGCATAATGTGGCCGACTTCAGAGAACGGTTCAGTTTTATCCACAGGCAATACGTCAGGTGCTTCAATCACCTCAGTTTTCTTTTTAGCTGGCATGGCGAAGGGCCTCGTCCTGATGAATGCGGTGTCTGACGGCCAGAACCTGATCCGCAATTTCCATGCGAAAGCTTTTCTCAAGGTCTCTGGATAAGGTGCGGTGCAGTTCGCACCATGAACGGAAATCAACGGTTACGGCATCTTCGGTTTCCGGATCATTACGCCAAACGGTGATTTGATCCCGAATCACCCGGTAGATTTGCAGTACCGACATATCCGGCGTGATGTTGCTGATGATTCGGTCTTTCAAAATACAGACCTTGCTGTAGTCGTAGGTGTACTGGTTGATGTTCAGCCAGTCGCTGATGCCGGTGATCACCGGTTCTTCCAGCCGGTTGATTTCTGTCGTTTGTCTAGCCACGGCAATAACCTCTTTTGCTCGCATAGTTGATGACATCCCAGCCGGAGAGCCGGGCGTATTCGTCGTTGCAGTCATGCACCAGCTGTTTCACAGCCAGCCAGCGGTAGCCCTGCATGGGGTGGAATTCTTCAAGGGTGAGAAAAGTGAGAAAGCTGCCCAGAGTCAAAACACCAAAACCGGCAACGGTGACGGGTTTATGATCTTCAATCTGTTCCTGAATGTTGGTTTCAATCCGTTCCAGCTCGGACTCGATGGTTTCTTCGAGGGCTTCTCTGTCGTCGATGGCGCTGAGGTGCTGGTTGAGAGTGCTGGTGATGGCGTTCATTTTTTAATTATTCGATTTGTTAATATTTAATTAACATAAGTTATAATATAAAAATTAATATATTAACAAATGTTAGTTTATTGTATTTATCTATCGAGAATGTACTGACGATGGTTTTTAGTAATGGAATGGGTTGGCTCTGCCCTAAAATTCAGAGGTAGAAGGAATGGTGAGAGGATATGGATACCGTCGAAAACTGGTTTAGTACGCTTCCGGAATATTTAAAGAATGAGCTTGATCTGTTCACAAAGGTTTACGATCAGTCGGTATTTATTAACACGATCCCAGCGGGTAAAGGTCGTCCCCGATTTTCCCGCCGGGGACACTGCTATACACCGGAAGCCACAAAAAAGGCGGAGCAGCTGGCGCATTATTCAGGGCAGCAACAGAGAGCCGGTGTTTTGATGACAGGTCAGATCGGGGTGCTGGTACTTGCCGTCTTTCCTGTACCGGTGAGTTGGTCAAAGAAAAAACAGACCGCAGCACGGGCCGGGATTATTCGTCCGGCAGTAAAACCGGATTTTGACAATGTGGCGAAGCTGTATTGCGATGCCCTGAACGGCATTATCTGGGAAGATGATAAGCAGATTGTTGATGGCCGCTGTATTAAGATCTACGGTCAGCGACCAGGAGTGCTGGTGTTGAGCTGGCAGTTATAACGGGCAACGAAACCCGACAGCTGTCCCTTTGTAAATGCTCAGGACATCACCGGTGTAAGATACTTTCAGCTCTGAATAGAGTGGGTTAATCACTTTAAAAATATGCTGGTTGGCGCTTAACCGTTGCCAGACTCTCAGCAGCATCTGACCTTCAAGTTCGATCAGCAGTATTTTTCCGGGTTTGGGTTCAAGATCCTGGTCGATCTGGACAGTGCTGCCATTGGGGATCAGCACTTTCTCCGCATTTCCCGGATCAATCATCGAGTCATTATCCAGCCGGATGAGAAAGCTCTCATTATCGGATTCAATAATTCGGATGCCTGCATCTTTCTGGATAGCTTTCTGCTTGTCCTCAATCTCCTGATAAAACGCGTGTATGTCATCAAGGCTGATCAGGGGCAGAGCGTTGGGATCAGGTTCTTCCTCACCGTTATCCAGCCAGTAAACGCTGACGCCCAGTGCCCGGGCGATGGCCATCTTACTTTCCAGTTTGGGATTGCGTGTCTGGTTCATCCACATGCTGTACAGGGCTGAACTGCAGCTAACTTCCCGGGCGATTTTGGCATCCGAGAGGTTCAGCTCTTTGGTTTTTTGTTTAACGCGCTCAGTCCAGTGCATTGAGACGACCCTCACCATTTTTCGTTATTCCATGTTTAGTAGCAATTTATCACAGGAAAGTGCGCAGACCTTCGTTGCTGTGGTTAAGGTTATCGGCTTTCAATCTTTACAATATTAAATAAAAGCGATTATTCTAAACCTCTAAAATAACAAAAGTTATCAATCGTGCTTATAACCACCACAAAAAGGATGTTTGATTATGTGCCTGCCTAACAATAAATCCCGGGGATACGCCTTCCCAGGCGACAAAGTGGCTAATCTGTTTTTCGTCGTACTGGAAGGTGCTTTATGAACGATGACAGCCTGAGCCAAAACAGCCTGAGCCAAGACAGCCTGAGCCAAAACAGCCTGAGCCAAGACAGCCTGAGCCAAGACAGCCTGAGCCAAGACAGCCTGAGCCAAGACAGCCTGAGCCAAGACAGCCTGAGCCAAGACAGCCTGAGCCAAAACAGCATGGATGAAGAGACCTTACCGCTCTACTGGTATGAGATTCGATGGCCCATTCGGGGTCACCTTCCCCACTTCGAGATGACTCACGAGATCTACGATGAGCTGGTGAAAACCTATCCCAGCATCAACATCAACGTGGAGCAGGAGTTGATCAGCGCTTATGCCTATATGAAGGATCGTTTCCCAGGTTGCAGTGAGGGCGGTTTACCCGGTTTATCACCAACTGGATGGAGAAGAATGAAAAGGCTAAGCGCAAGACCAATCGGTGGTTTGGTGGGGCAACTGACGATGGAGGTCGTGTATGAAAGACTTTGGCAAAGTCTCCGGCCAGTTCTGGATCAGTGATGATGTTCAGGCACTGTCGAATGAGGCCAAACTCATGGCGCTTTATCTGCTGACCACCGGGCACGGAAACCTGATTGGTATCTTCAGATTACCAAAGGGATATATGGCAGCAGACCTGAACTGGGAAGTGCCGAGCGTTGAACGAGCGATTGCCGAGCTAACGACGAGCGGTTTCCTGTTGGCCTCGGAGGGGTGCAAGTACATCTGCATTCCGCAGTTCATGGAACACAATCCTGTGGACAATATCACCCAGATCGATGCCCGCCTGAAGCTGCTGGTCAAACTGCCACACACGCTGCTGAATGACCTGCCTGGTATTGTCCCTGTTATTGAACGGGCAGTTATGAAAGCCAGTGATTACAAGGGCTCGAAGCAAACAGAGGTGCTGATTGAAACTGCTCGGAAGATGCTCGGCAAGTGCTTGGCAGAATCTCGCCTAGGAGGCTGACCGAGAATAGCCAAATCAGTTATGATAAACCTCAAAACCAAATATAATGATGCCAAATGTCTCCACCTCCAAAATTCAAGGATAGCCCTGTTGAGTTCAACCAGCATTTGCTGTTTCCAACCAACATCTTTGACCT
>NZ_LUTV01000001.1:578693-677416 GCF_001646945.1 Endozoicomonas ascidiicola | reverse complement strand
TATGAGTAAAGTGGAAAATTAAGGTCTAAATGCTGATCATTATTTGAGCGCTTTCAGGTTGAGCTGGTTTTAGGAGAGCTAACCGGGCTATTCTCGGTCAGCCTCCTAGAGAATAAGAGAAATAGAGAATAAGAGAAATACTTACAAGACATATGTCCGATCTGACGACCGCACGACCACCAGGACGGGGGAAGTGCCATCAAGTGCCGGGAGCACGACTGGCGCGACTGTGGAAAAAGCCAAATCGGGTGAGCCTGGTTTCTCGGAATCCTTCGAGCAGTGGTGGAGTCAGTACCCAAAACGGGAAGGCGACAAGGGCAACAAAACCAAAACCTTTGGCCACTACAAAACCCGACTCCGGGAAGGGGATACCCCTGAATCCCTGTTGACCAACCTCCTGAAATACGCCCGTTACTGCGATGAGACCCAGACGACGGGAACCCAGTACGTGAAGACCACCACGGCCTACCTGAACAACCCCGACAACGTGACCAACCAGTGGACGGTGAACCATGCAGCACGGCAAAGACATTCTGGAAAACTCAGCCTGGTTGAGCAAGTCGAGCAGGCCAACGCCCATATCCTCCACCCCGGAGAATCACCAGCCTTCGCAGGGCAGGAAGCCTTCGGCGGAGGGAATATCTACGACGCTGAGCCAGAAGGATCTGGTGAAACTGTTTTCGACCATGACGGGACTGTTCGGGCAGAAGTGGACGAGTGCATACGGTCTGGCTGACCGCAACGGCGAATGGCTGAAAACCCTGAATGGTTTACACCCTGCTCAACTTGAAATCGGGCTAAATCGGGTTCGATTGGCCGGTAGCGAATGGCCTCCTGCAGCACCGGAATTTCGAAAGCTGTGCCTGCCAAAACCGGAAGAGTTGGGATTGCCAGCTCTGGCCAAAGCCTGGCAGGAAGCTAATGACGGGGCCGGTTCACCCAATCACCATCCATGGTCGCATAGGGCGGTTTATCTGGCAGGTCGGGTGGCAGGCTGGCATGAGTTACGAACAGCGGGAACGCCCCAGGAGTGTCGGGATGTGAAAGTGAAATTTGCCAATGCCTATCAGGCGCTGACCACCCGAGTGTTAAACGGCGAACCGTTGGAAGATCAGCTTGCCATCGAACACCAGTTTGATCCGGCTATCCACTCGAATCAGCGGGTCAGGGAGAGCATGGCTGAACAGGGTATTGACCCGTTGGACGGGCAGAGTGCCAGGGCAAGGTTGCGAGGGATGTTTGGATGAAAGGACTCAGGGACGGCGTCTGGCTGGCGGTGGTCTGGGTTGTGCTGGTGATGATGATTTGCTGGCACTTTGCGGAGGCGATCTGATGGCAGAGCTGGCGTTGCAGAAGGTGGCCTCAAACATGCTGGTACCGGTATCCGACGATGATCAGGTGTTTGTTCAGAAACTGAAAGTCGGGCAGGTGATTCGGGCTGAGTTTCGTAAACGACGGAATCGGCATTTCCACCGTAAGTTCTTTGCTCTGCTGCAGCTGGGGTTTGACCATTTTGAGCCAGAACCTTGTCGTATGTCTGGAACGGATCAGTGGTTTACGCCGGAGAAAAACTTCGATGAGTTTCGCCGGTGGGTCACCGTTAAATCCGGGTTTTATGACGTGATTGGCTATCCCGATGGTGGTGTTCGGGTTCGTGCCCAAAGCCTGAAGTTTGCTCACATGAGCCAAGAGTCGTTTGAGCAGTTGTACTCCACAGCAGTGGACGTGCTACTCCAGTTCGTACTGCATTCGTCAAGAGGTTGGAGTCGGCAACGGGTGGATGAACTGGTGGAAAGGATTATCAACTTTGCGTAGGGAGAAACAATCCATCGAATATCTATTGTTCTATTCAGAAGTTGAAGCGGCATTGCCTGACATTTACCAGAGTGCGGTGCTTGAAGACTTTGTTGAGCTTGCCCCATGGGTTGGTAGGCGTATTGAGACTGCATTGAGTTAGGAGAAAGCCATGTACTTAGCCCTTGAACCAGCGTTGATGCGGATATTCGGTACACCGGAACTGATGATGAAAACAGCGAGCTGGCAGCAAGAGATCAACGCTGATATCGCAAGACAGCGCTTGCACCTGAGTATCGTAGCACCCGGGATGAACGACTGGGTGACGACGGGATTCGCAAAGGGAGTCTGCGGGAAAAGATGCAGCCAGAACTCTTCGCCATTCTGACCATTCGCTATGACGATGATCAAGCCAATCGTTCACAGGCATGGTTACAGGTCAATCATCTGGTCAGGCACGATGAAAGGATACCCAAAGCTATCCGTAAGAATCTGGTGCTATTGCGCCTTTACCTGATGGCATCACTCCAGATTCCACAGCTTAAGAATAAGCGGGGTAAAATCACGATAACTGGTAAAAGCCGGACGACACTCTTTCGTTGGGATAAAGCATGTCAGCAGGTAGCAAGCCAATGGAGTAGAGAGGCAGAAGATCAGGCGTGTGAGCTACTTCTGCAGGAGGGGGCGCTGGTTTACTGAAGCTAGTCTCCCAACGTTTATGATGAACGGCTTAACGCTATTGGTCGGCAGCCATTATTCCAAGGGAGAGTTGCATCGATCATTTCCAGTATGGTGAGGTATCTAGCTCATCAGCAAGATAGTCTCTGATATCTTGAATCTCTGAACTGTCAAAGATCTCTAATGACTCCAGCATTTTCATGATTTCGCTGGATTCCTTATGATCAAATATTGATGGTTTGTAACCATGATCTTCCAGCCTGTTTTTAATGTCTTTGAAAAGTAAATCTTGATCTTCGCGTAAGTCAAAATCTTCATCCGAAACTTCGTTCTTATTAGTTCTTGCGGCTTTAAGGTCTTCATCCTTGTAAGAACTGTTAAGATCTATAAGATTAATTTCTAGCTTTGGCCTTGCTGAAAATAACTCAATATTTCTGGATTGGATTCTTTTTATTGTACGAAAACGTTTTAACATTTCAGGAGAATGATTTTTCGTTTTAGATTTTATTACTGAATACTCACCATCGGTGACAGTTCTACCCCTGAAAAATCCGACAAGCGCTTTTATAAGGCCGCCCCCTTCATTTCTAATAAATCGGGCTGCATCGAGTCCTCTTAACTGAAATGCCCCTTCGGAGTAATTTATTGACATATTAAACATCCATTTATGATATGAGTTCAGGCTTTTACCATGGGTGTAATTAAAAGTGTTCCCGATGTGGTGAAAATTCAAATTTCATCAGCTGTTACCCCGCATGAATACTCGGTATCAAAAATAGAAAATTCACAAAATTACAGACTGTTGAACACTTTTAATTACACCATTTTACCATCGCATTATGTAAGTCACTTTTAAATTGGACTTTAGTCATCTACGTGTAGTGGAAGGTCATATGAAACCGAATATCTCTATTTTAGGGGCTAGTCACTATACAAAATGGAGTGACATAGTCTTACCTCTTCGGCGGCACTGGGGCGGTTTAGGGGTGTCTGTTGCACTTATTGCTTGAATCCAGCAGTGACTCAGGGTTTATGATGAACGGTATAACGCTATCGATCGGGAGCTATTCATTATTCAGAACTGAGAACTACAGTTAAACATGCAATTACTCCTATGTTGCAATGAATATTCAACGGTCTTCGTGGCCGTTATTTTTTTGGTGCTTTTGGACGCTTGCAGAAAAATGAAACAAAAGATAGGATGTTTTTCTATGATGGAATAAAACTCGATTAAACGATTTCCATCGCAAGTATCCCTTCAAAAAGCCCGGCTCTGATGTCGGGCTTTTTAGTTTCTACCATTCCCAAACTGAACCACTAAAAAAAGGGCGTTCATGTTTCACTTTTCCGCTTCATCCAAACGGCATTTGTCGACTTGTGATGAGCGGCTTCAGCGTGTCTTCAATAACGTGATTCAGCACTACGACTGCACGATTATTTGCGGTCATCGTAATGAAGCGGAACAGATATTGGCGTTTGAAAGTGGCAAGTCAGAATTGCAATGGCCGGACAGTAACCACAATGAATTGCCAAGCAAGGCGGTGGATGTGATGGCTTATCCCATTAACTGGTTTGATGATCAGCGATCTGCACACTTCGCTGGGTATGTATTGGGTGTGGCGGAGGGGATGGGCATCAAACTGCGCTGGGGCGGTGACTGGGATCGGGATGGTGAGCTGAAGGATCACCGGTTCAAAGACTATCCACACTTCGAGCTGATGGATGATTAATCTGAACCCGATGGCAGGAATTGCCAAGGAGCTGATGGGCGGCCTTGATGGTTTGTTTACCTCCGATGATGAACGGGCCAAAGCTGAATTGTCACTGAATCATCAACTGCAGCAGCCGCATATCCTACAAGCACTGGCTAACATCGAAGAAGCCAAACACCCATCGACGTTTGTTTCCGGTTGGCGGCCTGCGCTCGGCTGGTTATGTGTTCTCATTCTGGCCTGGTCGTGGATTGTTCGTGATGTGGTCATCATTGGACTGATGTTTGTTGATAAGTCTGAAGTGGTTCAACAGTTACCCACAGCAGATACCAGCACGGTGATTACCCTCCTGCTGTGTTTGCTGGGATTAGGCGGTGCCCGAACTCTGGAAAAACTGAAGGGCGTTGCAAGGAGATAGCCATGGCTGATGAAGATCGCTTTAACCGCATCGAACAGAAGCTGGATGGTATTACTGAGATCCTGCAGACCCTGGCCAAGCACGACGAACGGATGGTTAATCTGGCCGTTCGGGAAAAACGCAGTGAAGAGCGGCTGGACAATATCGAAAAGGCCGTACTGAAAAACTCCACCATCAGCAGTGTTATTCAGTGGACTGCTGCCACCACCACAGCAGGCATTATCGCCTACGCCATCAAACAGTTTTTCTAATCATGGCCAATCACAGCAAATACAAACCGGAGATGTGCGACCAGGTGAAGGAGTTGATGGGCACCGGTTTGAGTCGTAAGGCAACAGCCACAGAAATGGGGATCAGCTATAACACGTTCCTGTCGTACATTGATAAGCATGAAGAATTTTCTGAAGCAGTTGCCCAGGCAGATGTGCTGGCAGAAGTGTTCTGGGAAGAAAAATACATGCAGGGAGCATTGGGTATTAACAAGGATGTTTCCCCCGCCATGCTGATTATGTATATGAAAAACCGTTACCACTGGCGGGATCGGCAAGAACAGACCGTGGTTTCTGAAAAAATACAGACACTGGACGAATGGCTGGAAGAACAGGACGGGTAAAGCAGGCTTCCAAACGGGAACAGCTGCTGACGGAGTTTCAGTTCTATGCCCGCAGGTGCCTGAAGATTCGCACCAAAGCCGCCAAAGTCATCCCCTTTGAATTAAACAAAGCCCAACTTTATCTGGACAGCCGGATCGAAGATCAACGACAGCGGACTGGCAAAGTCAGAATTGTTGTGTTGAAAGGACGACAACAGGGCTGCTCCACCTATACTGAGGGACGCTTTTATTGGCTGGTGAGCAATCGCAAGGGGTTACGGGCTTATATCCTGACCCACGAAGCGGATGCCACTGCTAATTTGTTCGACATGGTTCAGCGGTATCACGAAAATCAGCCACCGTTTACCCAGAGGGAACTGAAGAATAAAAGCTCCAAACTCTTGGAGTTCTACCACGATTCCGGGTATCGGGTGGGCACCGCTGGCAATAAAGGAGCAGGTCGTTCATCCACAGCGCAACTGTTTCACGGGTCGGAAGTGGCGTTCTGGCCCAATGCGGATGAGCACCTGGCCGGTGTATTACAGGCAGTACCTAATGAAAAAAATACTGAGGTCATTCTGGAGAGCACAGCTAACGGCGTTGGTGGTGTGTTTTATGATTATGTTATGGACGCTGATGCTGGGCGCGGTGATTTTGAACTGGTGTTTATACCTTGGTTCTGGCAGGACGAGTACCGTACGGAAGTCTCCGCCGACTTCACGACAGACGCTGAAGAACAGTACCTGAAGCAGCAGTATGGATTAAACGACGAACAGATCCAGTGGCGTCGCCAGAAAATCTACGAGCTGAAATCCGAAGACAAATTCAAACAGGAATACCCCTGCAATATTCAGGAGGCGTTCCTGTTTTCTGGTCGCCCTGTTTTTGATCCAAAGCATACGGAAGCGGCTAAGCAGGAATGTTATTCATCCAAGTGGCAGTGTGAGTTAACGCCCAATAGTTTGAATCGCAAGAAACCCGGATTACTTCACATCTGGTACCCACCGGAAAGCAGTCAGCAATACGTTATTGGTTGCGATGTTGCCGAAGGACTGGCTCCGATAAACGACAAACACAAGCATGGCGATTATTCATCCATCGACGTATTGGATCGTTCCGGTTATCAGGTGGCGCACTGGTCGGGTCATGTGGCACCGGATGACCTGGGCAAGATGCTCAATCACCTCGGTCGTTACTACAACAATGCCCTGGTCGGTGTGGAAAGAAACAACCACGGTTTGACCACCATCACCAAACTGAAAGATCTGAAGTATCCCAATCTCTATATGGAAACCACTGTGGATCAGCGCACCCAGAAACGCACCAAGCGGATTGGCTGGCTGACCACCACCAAATCAAAACCGTTAATGATCGATCATCTGGCGGCATTGCTCAGGGATGGCGATGCGGGTATCTGCAACGTAGAGACGGTAAAGGAATGCCAGACCTACGTAATAGAAGACAACGGTTCTACGAATGCCCAGGAAGGTTGCTTTGATGATCGGGTCGTCAGTTATGCCATTGCTCAACAGATGGTGCTGAAGTTACCAAGGAATAGTCCCTGAATAACTTCCCGATTTCAGCAGGTACAGGGCATGGCGACATAGTTCCATTTTGGCAAGAATTTATCGAACTGAATGGCCATGTTCTTTTTGAAGTCAGTGGCATATTTACGCCCGGTTTCGAACACTTTGTCGATAATTCTTACAACCACTTTCAGCCCTTTGGTCGTTTCTGTTTTTTCTATGTAGTGCTTTGCCATATCAACGGATTCCAGAGGAACACCTTTGCAGGCACGGGTGATATGCGGGAATACGCGATGCTCAATAGGGTTGTATTTCGAACAATACGACGGGTAATGAGCGATACGAATTCTCAAGTTCAGCCTGTTTGAAAGTGCCTGCAAATCCTCTTTGAAAAGATACGACGAAGCACTGTTACTGCCACCTCCATCACACAACATCAGCAGGTCGCCAACATTGTTATAGTCCACTTGACCTTGTTCTCGCCACCACAATTCGATGCTTTCGCAAGCAAACTCACTAGTATCGCAACTGGTATTCAGGYGTACTGATGCTTCGTTTTTCCGCACATCATAGATGCCGTGAGGGGTGACTTTTCCGTCACTACTGCTGGGGAAATCATGATCATTCACGATAGTTGGCTCTATCGCATCAGTCACGCCATCACGATAGAATTTACMCAGCAGTTCTTTCTTTTTCGTGTCGATGCTTATCACTGGACATCCGGCATCCAAGTATTCTTGTTTCAGTCTGGCAATATTTTCAAACTGGGCGTTGCGATCGGCGTGCTGCCCCATTGTTCGCTTTTTTTGCGGCTTGCGTCGTCGGTAACCATGATCATGAAGCAGTCGAGAAACGATATTCTTATTGGCTGGAGTTCCCAAATCGGAGAGCTTGCGAGCAATCTGCCGACGAGACAGGTTCGTCCATTTTACGTCGTGCCGCATCGGGTCCCCAGCAGTATGGTTACGGAGTATGGTGAGAAAGTTTTCAGTCAGCTGGGGACTTTTCTCAATCAGCGGTGTGCGTCCGCCCCTTTTTTTCGCTGATGATCAGCGKTCAGATGTTCTGATTCCAGCTCAGCGATACCTCGACGAATCGTTTTCGGGTCACAAGCCAGTAACTGAGAAATGAATTCGATGCCACCATGCCCAAGCTTTATCGCTTCAATCGCAGCATAGCGACGACGATCCCTCTCGTTGAGTGACTGATAAAACCGAACCATTTGAACCTCTACTGTCGTCGAATAACTGCCCAAGATGACCTCCTGCACTCATGCGGAGCAATTATCGACGATTCCTGATCTCTTGAAAATAGGGAAGTTAATTGGGGACTATTCCCAAGGCGAAAGATCAATATCAATGAGCTGAAATATCGCTCGCCAGGGAAGTCGGCTTACTGATGGAACGAACTCTTATTCTTATCACCCAGAAAATCGTGGGTAACGGGCCAGCCATTATGGCGGCTCATCGTCTTGAGTGGCAGCGTCGCAGGGGCAAGAAGGTCAGATAATGGACAACGGACTGGTTCAGATTGCCACCCCTGATCAAGTGACGCAGGCAGAGCTGGATGAAGCGCAAGACAATGAACGTCGGGAACAGGCGGTACGTGATGCCTTCGCTTCGGATCTCTACAGTCGCTGGCAGGGTTACCGTGAAGCTCGAAGAGAAGTCCAGGAGGAATGGCTGGAAGCGTTGCGGGCAGTGAAAGGTGAATACGGTCCCGAACAAGAAAAAGTGATGGAAGAACAGCAAGCCTTGAGCCGGGTGTTTATCAAAATCACGGCCACCAAAGTGAATGCCGCTTATTCCCGACTGGTGGATCTGCTGTTTCAGAATGTGGATAGTTTCTGGGATATTGTCCCCAGCCCCATGGCAGATATTCCTGCGTCCATTAAACGACAGATTCGGATGATGGCTATTCGGGAGCTGTTGCCCTACCGACTTGACCCACAAACCCGCAACCAACTCATTCAGGAACGCAATGATGAGATGGAGCGCGCGCTATTAGCGGAGGCGTTGGAACGGGCCAATGAAGCGGCCATGAAAATGAAGCGGCTGATCAAAGATTACATGATCAGTGCCAACGCTCTGACCGAAATCAAAAAGATGGTTCGGGAGCAGGTCACGCTGGGTACTGGCTGCATTAAAGTAGCAACTTTGAATATTCGTAACCATGAAAAGTGGGAAAGCGAAGGCGACGAATGGAAACTCAAAGAACAGCAAAGCATCGAGCCGGATATTGAATGGGCCAGTGTTTTCGACTTATTTCCCGATCCCTATTCCCACGACCCGGGCAAGCCAAATGATCTATTCCGCCGCCATGTGCTCACCAAGCATGAACTCAGAGAACTGGCAGGCAGTCCGGGTTTTGAGACAGACACCATTCACGCCATTCTGATGGAATCTCCCCAGGGTAATCATACTCCCGAGGATTACGAGCGGGAGCTGCGAAACATAAACGACAATGATGAACAATTCGTAAGGCCAAACCGGTTTGATGTCCTCGAATACTGGGGGCCGGTGGATGGTCACCAGTTAATGGAATACGGCGTTACGGATATTGATGAACAGGTGGAGTATCAGGCCAATATCTGGATCTGCGATGGTCGTATGATTATGGCCAGACTCAACCCGCTGAAGCCTGAAGCGATTCCCTACAAGTTTGTTCCTTATGAAAGTGTGCTGCATCGGTTCTGGGGGATCGGCATTCCCTACATGATGAACGATTCACAGGATGTCATGAACTCCACTGGTAGAGCTCTACTGGATAATGCGGCGCTTACTGCGGGGCCTATGTTTCAAATGGATGTGAGTAAACTGCCGGAGGGGATGAGTCTGGAAGATGCCAAGAAGATCTATCCCTATCGACTCTGGTTCTACGATGGTGAAGCCGGTGATGGCCCGATGATTGATGCCATTAATATCCAGAGTAATCAGGGTGACCTGTCGGGCATTTTTGAAATGTTCAGGCGCTTTGCGGATGAAGAAACTTCTCTCCCCAGTTACACCCATGGAGAGCAAACCCAGAACATCAATAAAACCGCCAGCGGTATGAGCATGCTGATGACGGCGGCCAATGTCGCCCTGAAAAGCGTGGTGAAAAATATAGACGACTACGCAACGGTGCCTTTGATCGACAGCCTGTTTAATTTTGCCATGCGCTGGAGTGATAACGATGACGCCAAACGCGGCGATCTGGATGTGGTGGCCATGGGCAGTGCTGCACTGGTGGCCAAAGAGTTGCAATCCGAGCGGATGATGAATGCTTTGAATGTCAGCATGAATCCGGTGCTTGGCCCCATGACCAACCACCGCTACCTCTATGACGAATACCTGAAATCACTGGATATCGACTCCGACAAAGCAATACGACCCGAAGAGGAAATGTATGCCCAATCCACTGCACCTGACCAGCCAGGAGGCGGAAGCGATCCTGCGGCTGGAGGCCAGTCCGGATTACCAGACGCTGGTAGAGCATCTGCAGCGCCGTCGAACGGAACTGCTGGAGAAAATGGTCAACGTCCGGGATTCAACGGAATTGCGCACCCTGCAGGGTAGGGCACAGGAACTGGAAGAAGTGATAGGACTCAGAAACAGGGTAGCCATTAAAAAGAAGCTATCACGCCAGTAGAGTTTAGAATGAACTTGTTGACAGTTAAGCTGTCCAACTAAAATTGCTATGCTTCGACAGAATTGTGAACTTGTATCCGACATCGACTAATCCAGCTAATGTGATTCCTGTTATTCAACAGAATGAAGTGGAAGGAGCCGGCGGGCTATCATCTGATGACTCAGATGAAAAGCAGATTCCACCTAATTATCATCCTGTGGAATGTGTAAATAAGTCTCTGAGTGAATTCCGAATCACGTCTTTGGATTCCTCTGAAAAACGGCAGATGGTAAATCAGTCATTATCGGAGGCCTGCGAAAACGGGGAGTATGAGAAGGTCAGGAATTACCTAAACCAAAATGCTAACCCAAATCATGCATTTCACAATATGACTCCTATGATCTGGGCGGCTCATCATGGCAATGTGCGTATGGTTAAACTCCTCCTTCAGTTCAATGCGGATCCGAATGTAATCAATGCGAATGGGCTATCGCCACTGCATAAAGCAATTGATTGTGGGCATTATGAGGTAGCCGAATTACTTCTTGACCATAAAGCGGATCCAAACATAGGGGGGACTCTTTTTTCTACCCTTACTTTCCCAAATAAAAATTATCGGTCTATATTTTATCGGCTTATTGAGAACGGGGCTGATGTTAATTCATCTCAAAATAATTCAAGTATGCCATTGCTCTACAGTGCATTAGGTGATGAACAACTTCGCTCTACTTTATTGAGTAACCAGTATGATGTTAATCAAGTCGATCGAGGTGGTTCTACATCTCTGCACTGGGCATGTATGAGTGAATCTGTCGATGCCATTCGATGGCTTTTAGAGCAGGGTGCTGATGTTAATCTTAGAAATGACTCCAATCTTGCTCCTCTGGATTATGCTCTGGCGACAGTGCGGTATGAGGTAGTGGAGTGTTTGCTTTCAGCTGGAACGCCTGTGAATACTGGTATGTATGGTGACGGTTCGGCGCTCCGGAAAGTCATTCATGATGTTATTAAAGAAACAGTACCTCAACCTGGTGATCGTACAGACAAGGTTCGTGAAACACTCATCCATATAGCAAAGCTGCTAATGCTGTTCGGTGCGAACACTGATTCTGTTCCAGAAGAGGATATGCAGCGGTTTATGAAAAAAATAGGTTTGCCACGACACCCCTTATTTTCGCTTAAAACCTTGGTCTTTAGACAAATTCTGGCGCAGGTGCATGGTAAGCCTGCCGGAGAAATTGAACGAATGATATATCCAAAAATATTAAAAGATGTGATTAAAGATCACAAAAGTGAAGAGTACTGGAAATGTTGAGGGCTGCCTCAACGACATAACATGATGTCAATTGAACCGCCAGTTTGGCGGTTTTTTTATGCCAGTCAATTTTAGGGGTAGTGCCTGGTGACTACCTGATGGAAGTGGACAAGCGAGCGAGCCCCATAATCTCAGGTCAATAAAGTTGGACAAGCCAGAACCCTCAGCGGTTCAAAGTGCCCCACAGGGAGAGAGAAAATGGCAATTGATGCCGACCAGTTGGATCAGGACACGGATGCCGAACTGGCAGCCTTAATGGGTATGGAATCGGAAGCCCCTGCGTCTTTTGACGGGCAGGACAAGCAGACCGACCCGAACCCGCCCGCCGATGAGTTACCCCCGCCACCTGCACCGGAGCCGGATGCTGCTGATGAACAGTCAGAGCCGCCTGCACCAGTATCTCATAAAGAGCCCGGTGAAGACTGGCAGGACAAGTACACCAAAGCGGAAGAGTCTCGCAAAAATGCCCATGCACTGATGACTCAGTCGACGCAGAAAGCGGCTGATCTGGAGCGCGGTAATCAGGAGCTCCAGCAACAGATTGCTTTACTAAAGGCCAAGGTGGATTTGCTTGGCCAGCAGCCTGCCGGTCAGCCGGATCAATCCAATAGTCAACCAGCGCCGTCTGATCAGTTTCAGGATCTCCGTCAGGATTATCAGGAACTGAGTCCGGTGTTCAACAAGCTGGATGAGTCGACGCAGCTGAACCGACAGTTGGAGCAGCGGTTGGCAGCGATTGAGCAGGCAAGGCAGGAGCAGGAAGCGGAGCGAGCTAAAGAGGCGTTCTGGGCAAAAGTGAAAAGCTTGCATCCCGATGTGGAGCAGGTCTCGGCCAGTGAAGACTTTCAGGGATGGTTTGCACGACAAGGTGTAGATGTTCAGGAGTTAAGCCGTGTCAGCCCATTGGGAGCTGCCCAGGTGATGACACTCTATAAGGACGCCGCCGGGCTGAGCCATCCAGCCAAAAGCCCAGCGCCAAAACCCACCCCTGATCCCGCACAAAAAATGCAGCAGGCAAAACAACTGAGCGAGCCGCCGGTGCGGTCCCGTTCAACCCCAACCACACAGGGTCGCCAACCCGCCATGACACTGGAACAGATTGCGGCCATGCCGCAGAAAGAGTTCGATGCTAAACCAAAACTCATTTGAAACATACGGTTCTAAATGAGCAGATAAATTGATCCAAAGCATGAAACGAAAAACGATTCAAGACGTATAATTACAGATCATTTTTTGCCATAACTATTCGATTCATGCTTAAAGTCCTACACGATAAATGGAATCAATCCCCAGAATGCCTCTATCAATCTGGATTATCAGAACCTCACCATAGGACGCGCGAACGCTTTATGGCCCTTTATCAAGTCTGTTGTGAGCAATCCGCTTCACAGGTGGCCTTCAGCACCAAACGCGCAACACACACCTTGTGGAAATGGATCAAAGCTTATAATGAATTCGGCCCAAAAGCTCTCCAGTATAAGCGTACAGGCGGGCACCCCCCTTTTGTCTAACCGTTACCTCAATCATCACTCAAGCCATCCACCGCTCGGCTGAAGCCGCTGCAAATGCTGAAAAGTCGTCACTCCCTCGCTGGACTCTTAAAAGGTTAGTAAACTGGTGCAAGGTGAAATGGAGCTTTACTTGCTCCCAGGAAACTATTCGCCGTGTTTTGAAAAGGAATAATATCTCCTGGAAAAAGGCGAAGAAGCTCCTGAATCGTGCCGATCCTGAAAAAAGAGCAGACTATCTGAAGCAGCTTGAGCCGTTACTTCAGCAGGCAACCAGGCAAGAAAAACTGATCGTTTATATTGACGAAGCGCACATTCATCAGGATACGGATATCGGTAGTGGGTGGTCAGCTAAAGGCGGTAGACTCTTTGTGTCTTCTTGCTCTCCAGGGCTATCCAAAGTCACGTTTTACGGGATTTATTACTACAACGAGGGCCAGGTTAGGATTTGGCCATACCCCAAAGGCAATTCACAACATACTGTGAATGTTCTGGAGCGTATTCGACAGGAGAATCTTGAACGACAAATTACTGTTATTTGGGATGGTGCGTCCTATCATCGGTCATTTGACGTCTGCGAGGCTGCAAAAAATCTAAAAATAGAGCTAGTCTGGCTACCTCCGTACAGTCCTGATTTTATGCCAGTTGAGGCTCTTTGGCGTTGGTTGAGAGAGGAGGTAACTTATCATTATTGTCATAGCACCCAAGATGAACTGGTGAAGAATGTCAAAGCCTTCTGCGTGCAGATTAACCAAAAACCAGTCGAGTTAGCCGACAGACTCCATACCAAGACGTCTCTTGACGAGGAGGAAGAGGTGCTCAGAAAACCGGTTAAGCCAAAACCAAAATAAAACCGATGGTTTCAAGTGAGTTTTGGTTTAGCATTATTTCGTCTTCTCGATTTACCCCGCCAACCTTCCTGTATCCTGTATACTGATTAATCTTCATAACTATAAAAATAAATAAATGCTCTATATCTCTAACAGTCATGGCAAAGGTCGCGGCGTTTATACAGATAGCCGCATTGAAAGAGAAACGATCATCGAACGCACTCCTATTCTGGAAATACCACAAGAAGAAGTTGAAGTACTTCAGCTAACCATGTTGAACAACTATTACTTTGCCTGGGGATTTGATCAACAACAGGCAGCCCTCGCTCTCGGGCTGGGCTCAATATATAACCATTCATACACACCCAATGCCGTTTATATTCCGCGGGAAGATGAGCAGCTGATTGAATTCGTCGCTATCCGAAAAATACTGGCTACGAAGAAATCACTATAAACTACAATGGTTCTCCTAATGACCAGACCCCTTTATGGGGATCGAACGAAATCCCCTGGCTGAAATAGCCTGTGAAAGCACTCTGTAATAAACAAAAATATCTATCGCCAGAAAATTAAATCTCAGGATAGAATATGCATCCCTTGTTCACATCTGGAGCCCTACGTGGTTACGCTTGTTGCGTATGTAGTTATCGCTATCGCGGTATCTTTTATCTGTTCGGTATTTGAAGCCGTTCTTCTCAGTATTTCACCCGCCTATGTGGTCAGCCTTGAGCAAAAAAACAGCAAATGGGCCAGCTTGGTTCGTGAGCTTCACGACCATATTGATCGCCCTCTGGCCGCTATCCTGACCCTGAATACCATTGCTCACACCATTGGTGCTGCCAGTGCTGGTGCGCAGGTCGCCAAAGTATTCGGTGATGCATACATTGGTGTTTTCTCTGGCGTGCTGACTCTGCTGATTCTGGTGCTGTCTGAAATTATTCCAAAAACCATTGGTGCTTCCTGGTGGCAAACACTGGTTCCGGTCATGGCCGTTGGTGTTCGTTTTATGGTTAGACTGCTGCTGCCTATTATCTGGCTGACAGAAATTATAACCAGCAAACTGTCGCCTAAAGACAAAACCAACCCTTACCTGCGTGATGAAATTCACGCCATGGCAGACCTCGGTTTGCAATTAGGTGCACTGCAAGGTGTTGAATCTGAATTGATGAAGAACATGCTCAAGTTTCGTGATCTGCAAATTGTCGAAATCATGACGCCACGTTCCGTACTTTTTTCATTGCCAGAGTCAACGACGACCGAAGGCTATATGCAAGCATTCTCGGATTCCAGCTTCTCCCGTATCCCGGTGTACGGTGAAGACCCTGATGACATCAATGGCTTTGTTATCCGTAACGATATCTTGATGGCTCATCTGCGAGAAGGTGGCAATACCAACCTGCAAAGCCTCAAGCGCCCAATCATTGCGGTCTTGGAGAAAGAACCATTACCAAAATTAATGGCGACCTTTCTGGAGCAACGCAGTCACATCGCCATGGTGGTCACTGAATACGGTGATATACGCGGTATTGTCACTCTGGAAGATATGATCGAAACCCTGCTGGGTCGTGAGATTGTCGATGAAAGTGATCAGGTAGTGGATATGCAGCAAGCTGCAAAAACTAAATGGGCTCACCGCCTGACAGCCACCGCTTCCTAATTATCTCTTCAAATGTGGGATGGCTCTTTCGAGCCATCCTGCAATCTCCTGCGTCTTCCCACCTCCCCCAATCTGTAATTAACCACTCGTTATAAGCGACAAATGTTTACAATAAATTGTAATAAGAATAATTCTCATTATAATTCTCTTCCAGATTAACAATGCACAATAAAAATCATGGAGCTCAACCAGGATGAAGCCAAACTTTTCGCTTTCCACCATCGGTACATTGATGGTCGCATCTGCCCTATTGACGGGCTGTAACCAGTCTGAAGAAACCGTCAGTGTTGCACCAGAAACTCAGGAAACCATTGTCGTCGAAGCGGCCAGAGAAGCCGCGAGCACGTCAATTTCTGCTAATGATGTGGTTGCCCATTATGCAGACGTGGCACTCGCTACCTTTGAAGATGCGCTGATCACCGCAAAAAGCCTAAAAAAAGCCAGTCATAATCTGGTTGAAAACCCAACCGAAGAAAATCTTGAGCTGGCAAAGGCAGCATGGAAAGCGGCACGTGTCCCTTATCAGCAGAGTGAAGTATTCCGTTTTGGTAATGCCATTGTTGATGATTGGGAAGGTCAGTTGAATGCATGGCCTCTGGATGAAGGTCTGATCGACTACGTTCAGCCTTCAAGCTACGACTTTGAAATGGGTAACGATGGCGCTCTGGCCAATATCGTCAACAACACTGAACTAAACGTCAGCGGTGAACTACTGAACCTTGAAACACTGACACCAGAACTGCTGGCAAACCTGAATGAGCTCGGCGGCAGTGAAGCCAACGTAGCTACCGGTTACCACGCCGTTGAATTTCTGCTCTGGGGCCAGGATCTGAATGGTACCGGCAGTGGTGCTGGCAATCGTCCGGCTACCGATTTTGCTAAAGGCGAAGCCTGCACCGGTGGTAACTGTGAGCGTCGTGGCCAATACCTGATCACCGCTATGGACTTGCTGATTGCTGACCTTGAATACATGGTTGGCCAGTGGCAGCCAGAAGTCGGCGACAACTATCGTGCAGAATTACTGGCAGACTCTACCGACCAAGGCTTTCGCAAAATGCTGTTTGGCATGGGCAGTTTGTCCCTCGGCGAACTGGCCGGTGAGCGTATGAAGGTCGCTCTCGAAGCCAACTCCAGTGAAGATGAGCACGATTGCTTCAGCGACAACACGCACTATTCTCACTTTTATAACAACAAAGGCATTCGCAACGTATATACCGGTGAATATCAGCGTGTGAATGGCGACGTGCTTTCCGGGCCAAGCCTTGCGGATTTGGTTGCTGCCAAAGATGAAGCGCAAGCCGCCACTATTCTGAACAGCTTTGATCAGAGTGAAAGCGCCCTGCAATCTCTGGTGGATTCTGCCGAGAAAGACGGCATTTTCTTCGATCAGCTGATTGCTGCCGGTGACGAAAAAGGCAATGCGCTGGTACAATCTGCAATTACGACACTGGTCGTACAAACCAGTGCCATTGAAGAAGCAGCCGGCCTTGTTGGCATTAAGCAACTGAACCCGGATACTGCGGATCATCAGTTCTAAGGGAAACTACAAGTAAAAACTAACGTTGCTAGTGCAGCCAAGCGTTATAAGACATACATCCCCGTTCATCCTGAGCGGAGTCGAAGGATCAAAGCACCACACTTCGACTCCGCTCAGTGCGAACGGTATGGGTATTAACGCTTCCTTGCACTAGCGCCAAGGAACTTTTCAGTCTCGTTACTATGCTCCTGAGGCTGTCGTGAACCCCGTAGGTCGGTAATTCTGTAAGAATTGCCGACATCGCTCAGGACTGTAGGTGCTGATCGTCGGCAACCCTTTGGGTTACCGACCTACGAATCTCCCATGCCTTGCGGCACCCTCAAAGCATGGGAACGAAATAACTGCCTTGCCCCTAAATACAAGAAGTAGAAAAATGGATCTTCGAACCTTACGGTTCGCCTTTATAGCCCCGGCCGCTCTTATAGTAGTGGCGTCGGGGCTTTTAGGCTGCAATAAAACCGAAAAAATAGCCTACGAAGTTGGCGAAGAACGTCCTGGTGGCGAGTCTTCGGTGAACGCCAAAGGTCGCAATGCCTTCTCGCTTCCTTCCGGCAATATGGCCATCACCCGTCGTCTTGATTTCAGCGTCGGCAATAGCTTTTTCCGTAACCCTTGGGTTGCAGCACCAGCCAGCACTGATGCTCGAGATGGGCTTGGGCCACTTTTCAACACCAACGGTTGCCAGAACTGTCATATCAAAGATGGCCGAGGTCATGCACCGAATGATGGTGAATTGAACCGCGTATCCATGCTGGTTCGCCTGAGCATTCCAACACCGGAAGGTAAGACGTTACGTCCAGATCAGAGCGTTATGCCACACCCTATTTATGGTGGGCAGTTACAGGATTTCACGTTACCGGGCGGTATTGCTGAAGGTCGTGTTCGTGTGAATTACACCTATCATGACGTGCAGTTCTCTGATGGTGAAACCGTAGCACTGAGAAAGCCGGTCATTACGATTGAAGACCCGGGCTATGGGCCACTGTCATCCGATGAATACGGTGACATTATGATGTCTGCCCGCATTGCACCACCGATGATAGGACTTGGTTTACTGGAAGCCATTTCAGAAAACGACATTCTCGCCAATGCAGATGTTGATGATGAAAACGACGATGGTATATCCGGTAAACCCAATCAGGTATGGGATGTAGAGCAGAAGAAAACGACACTGGGTCGCTTTGGCTGGAAAGCAGGCCAACCAACGTTGAAACAACAAAATGCCGGCGCATTTAATGGCGATATGGGCTTAACCACCCGCCTCTTTATGGAAGAAAACTGTACGCCTGATCAGACTCGCTGCCACGAATTAATGTCCGGTGAGCATCCGGAAGTCTCTGATAACATCCTTGATAAAGTCACGTTCTATACCCGCAACCTTGCCGTGCCGGTTCGTCCGGATGCTAAAGACGCTACCGTTCTTAAAGGCAAGCAACTGTTTTACGACGCAGGTTGTGCATCTTGTCATACACCTTCTTTCACGGTGAGTGCTGATGCGGATGTGGAGCAGGCAAACCAGAAAATCTGGCCCTACACCGACATGTTGCTTCACGATATGGGAGAAGGCCTTGCAGACCATCGACCAGAATACCTTGCCGATGGCCGTGAATGGCGCACGCCTCCGCTTTGGGGAATTGGGCATACCCATGAAGTGGATGAAACAGCAGGCTTTTTACACGATGGCCGGGCTCGAACCTTGATGGAAGCTATTCTCTGGCACGATGGCGAAGCTGCCAGCGCCAAAGAGCAGGTTCTGGCGATGGACGCCGGTGATCGCACCGCCATCATTCGTTTTGTTGAGTCCTTATGAAGAGATCACTTTCTCTCTTGCTTCTTTCTCTTGGTTTGATGGGTTGTAACCCATCAGACTCAGTGATGACAGAGCCAACACGCTCTCCCATCACTCTATTGATTGAAGAACAAATTCAGCCGGCCTGGCAGCAGTTAGTCGCTGAGTCAACGGCTTACAACCAGCTGACCACTGACTTCTGCAAGCCTGACATTACAAACGACATTGGTTTATTACAGGCACAGTGGAAGAAAACCATGTTGCGCTGGCAAACCGCAGAAACCCTTAGCCAGCTGATGCTGGAAGAGAATATGGAAGGCTGGCGCTTTCAATTCTGGCCCGATAAAAAGAACCTGACGGGAAGAAAGGTCGAAGCCAGAGTTGCAGCAGAAAGTCCGATTCCCATTCTGTCGGACAGCGTTATTCTGCAAGGATTGTCCGCTGCCGAATATCTGTTGTTTGATCAACAGGTGTTAGAAGCACTTAATCAGAAACCTTCTGCTTACTGTCAATTTCTCGTAGAAAACTCAGAAGCGATACTGGCCAACGGCATGGAGCTGCAACAGCATTGGCAACCAGATGGTTCTTTCTTCACCAAAGCGGTTGCGCTAGAAAGTGCCACTAAAAATCCGCTTGGATTGGATGGTTGGGTGCTTAACACGCTGGATTCTCAAACGGCTCGCTTGAAGAAAGAACTTTCTCTGCCTTTTAGCGAAAAGCGAACCAACCTCTATCTCGCAGAATCCTGGCGCAGCGGTCAGTCTCTGGAACATATTCGACAGGTGATTGCTACTTTTCACGCCATGGCGGCGTTGGCATCGCAACAATCTGGTACCCCCCATCCTGAAAAATGGCTGGAAATCAGCAATCGCCTGACTTCGTTAAGCCAATCAGTTAATGCACTTCCCCATCGCTTTTCCGAAGTGATTGAGCAGGATAGAATTGAAGATCTGAAGCAGTTCAAAATCCAAGTAGACAACCTGCATGCTTCGGTTGTGGCTGTTTCCAAAGATCTTCACGTACCCCTCGGGTTTAACTCCAGCGATGGTGATTAATGTATCGTCGTACATTTATAATAAGTACTATAAAAAGTGCAGCCGTACTGGCAGGCATCAGTCTGATTGGCACGGGCTGCTCACCACAGAGTGACCGCAGGGTATTGGTCAGCGCTGCCAGAGACACTCAGGGAAAATTCAGCATTCGCTTGAATGATCCACTGTCTGATCATTCAACGATAATACCGGTTCCAAGCCGCCTTCATGATGCCTGCCATCGACCGGGTTATTCAGAAATCGTCGCCTTTGAGCGCCGCCCGGGTTATCAGTTTCATGTCGTCGATCTTCGCGAAGAGAAGTTAGCATCAACGGTGCCGGTAGCTAATCAACGACACCTTTATGGCCACGGTGTTTTTAGCCACGACGGGCGGTTTCTCTATACCACTGAGAATGACACCACGACATTAAATGGTGTTATTGGTATCTACGATGCTGAACAACATTATCAAAGAGTCGGTGAATGGCCACTATTACTTCCCGGGCCTCACGAGCTGAAGTTGATGCCTGATGGTGAGACTCTGATCATCGCTGTTGGCGGTATTCAAACCCACCCGGACACCGGCAGAACCACACTGAACCCTCAAACACTTCAGCCTGCTCTGGTTTATCTGGATAGACGCTCTGGAAAGGTGATCAATCAACAGCACTTTATTGATCCACGACTGAGTATCAGACACCTTGATGTCGCCCCCGATGGATTGGTTGCCATTGGTATGCAATATCAGGGGACGAATGATGAAGCGCTGCCATTGGTGGCGACTCACCGGGTTGGGCAACCCATCAGGGCAGTTGAAGCGCTTCCGGAACAATGGATGGCGCTGAACGGATATATTGCCAGTGTAGAGGTATTACCGGATATGGATACCTTAGCAGTCACTTCTCCTCGCGGTAATCGTATCGCTTTTATCCAACAATCTACCGGGCGTCTTCAGACGTTTATCTACCAACGGGATTGTGCGGGTATCGCTGCTATCAGTAAAAGCCAACTGGCCGTCAGCGATGGTCAAGGTCAGGTACAGATTCTGGAATGTTTTGAAGGAAGGGCAACAACAATAAAGAAGGTAATTCACTCCCAATGCCAGTGGGATAATCATATGCTGATGGTATAACAACAGCTCCCGCAACGCAGGAGCTGTTAATAAACAGTTATGCTGGTTGAGCGCTAGCAGCTCTTTTACCAGCGGCTCTCAAGAACCATACCAGAGAAGCAATTGCCGCAACGACACCCACCGGATAAGCAATGCTGGTAGACAGGCTTAAACCTTCTGGTGCCATCATAATATAAGTAGTACACACTGCAGTCATAAAGGTTGCTGGTAGAGAAGCCAACCAATGACTTTTACTTTCATGAACCATGTACATGGCAGAAGCCCACAACACGATAGTTGCCAGCGCCTGATTAGAAAATGCAAAGTAGCGCCAGATGATATTGAAGTCGATAAAGGTCAGGGCAAAGCCAATAGCGAATACTGGCACCGCGAGCATCAAACGATTCTTAGTACTGGTTTGACTGATATTCAGAGCGTCTGCAAAAATCAAACGCACACTGCGGAAAGCAGTATCACCAGAAGTGATTGGGCAGGCAATAACACCCAGAATCGCCAGCATACCGCCAATAGACCCCATCAGGCCTACAGATACTTCATTCACCACAAGACCAGCACCGCCTTTTGCCAGCACTTCGTTCAAGCCTTCCAGCCCATTCGGGAAGAACGACATAGCAGCTGCCGCCCAGATCAGAGCAACCACACCTTCAGCAACCATTGCACCGAAGAATACACGACGACCATACGCTTCTGTTGGCAAACAACGAGACATCATAGGAGATTGTGTTGCATGGAAACCACTGATAGCACCGCAGGCAATGGTAATAAACAACATTGGCCAGATTGGCAGATCTTTCGGATGAGACAGAGAATCTGTCAGTTCAGGAATAGGAAGACCTTTCACCAGCATCATGCCGCCAACACCGACCGCCATAATCAGCAGGGTTAAACCGAACAGCGGGTAGATTTTAGAAATCAGTTTATCCACTGGCAAAACGGTAGCGATGAAGTAATAAGCCAGAATGATCGCCAGCCAGAAGTTGGTGTTGGCAAAAACGCCTTCCATGCCCAAGTTGGCGAGCAGCCCTGCAGGCCCCATCATAAAGACAACACCCACCAGAATCAGCAGGATAACCGAGAAAGCACGCATGATTTTGCGTGAACCTTCGCCCAGATAATGACCCACAATCTCCGGAATCGATTGACCATTGTGACGAACAGACAGCATGCCGGAAAAATAGTCGTGTACCGCGCCACCCAATATGCAACCAAAAGCAATCCACAGAAATGCAGCTGGACCATAAAGCGCACCCATGATGGCGCCAAAGATTGGGCCAAGGCCAGCAATGTTCAAAAACTGAATCAGGAAAATTTTATGCCATGGGAGGGGAACGAAATCGACACCGTCTTTTGATGTGTGAGCCGGCGTCTCACGATTGGGGTCTGCTCCGAAATGGCGGTCTACCCATTTTCCGTAGACCAGATAGCCTACGATCAGAATTGCTAATGCGCTAAGAAAGCTGTACACGTAAATTACCTCGCTCAAGACGAGCCAGATTTAATTGTTATCTACTGCTCATAAAATCAACAGTAGTACTGGACGCGCGCAATATAGCAATTTACTGACTTATTATTTTGATTTGAAACAAGGAAAACGGTGTTGGCTGTGAATTTTACCCACAGCACTTCTTGAATTTTTTCCCGCTGCCGCAAAGGCAAGGATCATTTCTGCCAACCTTATCGCCATTACGAACCAGTGGTTCTTTTGATGGTGTCATGGGCGGTTTGAACAGCGCCTGCTTTTGACCAATAGGTCTTTTACTTTTCACCGGTTTTTTGGCGGGCCAAGGTCGGTTAACGTGTTGGATCTCACCAGAACGGGTGGTCACAGAAGCGGCTACCTGCGATTGAGCAGCCTTTTCCGGAGTACTCATGAAGGCAGCCCAATTTTCCAGCTCGGATACACAGTCATCAATATAAGTAATGTTCTTATACGACGGTGCTTTGATTTCACCGGGGTGAGCCTGCAGCATGATTTTTATGCCGTTTTCATCTAGCATGGTTTCAACCATTAAACCTTCCTGATGAACACTCAACACATCTGCTTCCAATTCCACCAAACCCGCTACCGTTGTATTGAAAACCAACCCATCCCAGACTGCATTCTGTTTTCTTTCCAGCTTGCCTTGATACAGTGACTGGAAGTAGTCCATCAATGCGACATCAGTGATCTGTCCATAGGCAGCATGAATCACCAATGCGCCCAGAGCTGCATTTCGAACTTGAGGGTGAGCTTTATCATTCTCTATTAATGGCTGCAGTGTCTCAAAAGCATCAACTTCGGCGTTCGACAGGATTGACGCCAACATCCGACCAAGGCTTTCACTAATCACATAGCCCAATAACCGGCTTACTGTCTTTGGGCTGGCAGACACCAATTGCACCATTAATGGCAGTGCCTTGGGCTCCCGAAATTGAGCCAACAGGTAAACGGAAAAGAACAACAAGGTGGTGTTGTGATGTTTTGGCAGATCATCTCCGAGAGCAATCGTCTCTTTAAGATGGTCTAACAGTTTCGGTGTAACGGCTTCTTGATTGGCGACGGCGGCCTGCAATGCGGCTTTTGGAAGTTTGCCCACTTCAAAAGAGGACAATGCGCTGATGATGTCTTCGGTATTCACCCTATCCAGTCCTTTCTATGTCATTTGTTGGAATTGTGTAGATAAGGATAGTATTTTCTGGAAATATGGCGAACCAGGCCAATAACAACAATAAGAGAGCATCATGAAAGCATTAGTCACCGGCGGCAGTGGTTTTTTGGGTATCAACCTGATCAAACAGCTTCTGGATAAACACTGGGAAGTGATCGCCACTCACCGGGCAAGCTCCAACATCAAAGATCTGCAGGCGCTGAACGTTACCCTGCTGGAAGTGGATCTCGAAAGCCCATCGGACCTCTCCGCTAAAATACCCGAAGGTCTTGATGCCATCTTCCATGTGGCCGGCGATACCAGCCTGTGGGCAGCCAATAACGAGCGGCAGCATCGGATGAATGTCACGGTGACAGAAAACCTGATCACCGCGGCGCTTGAGAAGCGGGTAAAGCGGTTTATCCACACCTCATCCATTTCTGCTTACGGTTTTCATCAACAAACCATCAATGAATCATCGCCATCCAGCGCCATAACCAGCGGTGTGAACTACCTTCGCACGAAATACCTTGGGGAGATGGTAGTAAAGAAAGCCGTTAAGGAGCACCAGCTGGATGCGGTTATTCTCAACCCCTGTGCGATTATTGGCCCCCACGATCGGCAGAGCTGGGCGCAGCTGTTTTCCATGATCAGCAACGACACCTTGCCCGGCGTGCCACCCGGCGAAGGTTCTTACTGCCATGTTCGGGAAGTGGCTGCAGCTCATATTGCGGCATTTGAACAGGGGAAAACCGGGGAGAACTACATTCTGGGCGGTGTGGATTGCAAGTTTCTGGAAGTGGTTAACACCATCTCACGGCTCATGGGCAAACCAGAACGAAAGAGAACCATTCCGGCATGGGCCTTAAGACTGCTCGGCAAGGTTTCTGACTTAGGTGCCAATATCACTGGCAAAGAGCCCGAGATCACCACCGAAAAGGCCAAACTGGTGTCTAAACGAGTGGTTGCCAGCAGCAGTAAGGCCGTTTCAGAGCTGGGCTACCGAAATGACGTACCGATTAATGAGATGCTGGAAGACTGCTTTGACTGGCTAAAACAAGAGCAGCTGGTTTAAAGCTCATAGGCCAGAGAATCCACTGAACCCTGCCCGCTGTGCACACCGCCCTCCGCCACGGAGGAAGGTTTGCTGCGGATCAGGTAACCGGCATAACCCAGCTCGCTGGTCAGGGAGTGTCCGTCCAAGTGCAGAGTGAACATGCCAATCTCACTGATTAAATCATCCACTGGCGCCGCTTCGCCGTTTCGAACCACCAGCGCTGGGCTGGAGCGATGCCTTGGATGCAATCGCCGCATCAAAGACCAGGCAGAAAATTCTTCAGGCTTGAGGCTTTTCAATCGAGGCAGGATATCGTCATCAAACACACAGTGGCCACCGCCTTCTCCCTGATTTTTCAGTACCCAGTTATGGGCATTCTCTGATTCAAACCAGTCAGCAGAACCTTCATCAACCGGGCGCATTTCTCCAAGAAACGGTTTGATTCTGGCGGCTTCATCCAACGTCAGGCCAAACGCAGTAAGCGCTGTTTCATCCATAGAAGACAATAACATTTGCACCCGTTTACTGGTTGCCAGCTGCTGACTCACTGTCGCATTTATAGCCACCCGATGACGCTCCATCATCACACGCACCTTGCCCAGTTTTGAGCAACAACGGTCACCGTCCAGATCTTCCGCGTGATAATCGCAATGCTGATAACCAGCGCGAAGGTAAATGGCATCCACACCACCCAGACCTTCTAGCATCAAGCGATGGTTTTCTCCAGACGACAGTTGATCGTACAGTTGCCGGAACGTTCGGCGTACCGTCTTCACGCCTTCTTTCTGAATCGCTTCTTCCAAAAGATGCTGGTCGTATACATTATCTTCATCGGGCTGCACCACCATGATAAACAACGGCTGACCACTTTCGCCGGACTGCGCTCTCACTGTCGTCGCTGCACCGGCAATGCCTTTGGCAAGGTTTTCAATGCCCTGATTAGGCACCAGTTCAAGGTTTTCTGTCTCGGACCAGTGTTTAAATTGTTGAGGCCACTGATATTGAAGATAACTGTGCAGTTCATGAGCTCGCTGACCAAAAGGTCCCATACCCGCAGCAATACCATTGAACTCAATCAGCTTTGGACCATGCTCAGCATCGTCCATAAAATCCGTGCGCATGAGTAGCATGGGAATACGTTCAGCCGCTTCTGAGCCTCGATGAATTTCCTGATGCAACGACATCAAACTGGCAAAAAACGCATCGCCACTGCACAAGGGCTTAATCGCATCTTCAAGAAATTCATTATTCTCAGAAACACCATGAATCAATTTTCCCATCAGAGGCACAACCGATTTTAATAATTCAAATCGATCACGCTGAATTAACGTAGGTGCAAAACTGAATGCACAATGCCGTGCTGAATCGATAGACGACTTCAGCGCCATACCATGCATCAACGACCATTCAATGGCATCCTGAATAGCCAGACTTCGCTGTACTTCATTCATCCGATACGCCTCATCATTTGAGCATTGATTGTATACGTTGTGGAGGCACGCAACCGGAAAATCAACCTTTTTTCATAGTGGTAACCGCGGCTATGAAATATCAGAGATCTCTTATTCGACTGAATTTTGTACACTTTATCGCAACCCAAAAAATCTAATTTATTGACCGATTGTTGAACTTTATAAATTTATAAAACTCTATCCAATAGCGTGAACCAAGAAAAACTGTACTGAAGACGATTCGGTAGGATTGGTATTATAAGAGGTCTATAAATGAATTTTGGAGTAAACACCCGAAGGGCTGCATTTGAAAACTATTCGAATGCCTCGCAGTCAATCTCAACTCGCACCGTCGGCACAAAAGTTGGTGTTGCTGAGTTGGCAGAACTTGGTGAAAAAGATGAGAACGTAAAAAAAGCAATGGACCTTTATGGCTGGCACCAGGGTCATAAAGTGTTTGCTACACAGGATCTTTCCGGCCTGAAATTAATTGCTAACGCGGGCTCCCTGACATTCAGCAGCCTCGAATGGCGAACCTGTACGGTGACCGACAGTAGCAATACTGCACAGGTTATGACGACGCCTTTTCCTATTAGTTCGGACAACTTTGAAGCCAGTTTGCACGTACCTGACTATGGTGCATGGCTTTATGGGAGTTTAATGTGTCCAAAACAGTATGGCAGTAACTATACGCTGGGTAATAAGGTAATTAAAGAACCGCCTGTTTATAAGGTTTCTCAGTACCTAACCATTCTGGATAACCTGGCAACGGAAATGCTAATAACCCATAACCCCCCGGTTGAGCCGATAGCGAAAACTTACCACCAGGTAAAACACTCACTGAACAATCTGATCAACAGCCCTGATTATCGTGGTTATTCCCTGCCGTCTGGTCAGACGGTTGATGACGTCGCACATAAACTGGCAACGTTGCTGCGTGATCGTGATGGTGATACCTCTGCTGCCAGAGAATGTGTCGACTATGTGAACCACTTACCTCCCGAAATATTCTTTCAGGCAATGCGGTCTATTGCTACAGATCAGGTGAATTTGACGGGTAAAGAAAATGAAGCACTGCCCTCGTCTAATCTTTTCCATCACTCAGTATTTTTTAATGGTGATCTGATCTTTGCCAGTCGGCTTCTGACCGCCAAAAAAGACGACGAAAATTTTACATCTTTCTGGGTTAAACGAAAATTACAGGAAGTTTTGAAGAAAGTCCCAACTCTTCATCTTGGTAACATCACCTCAATGGAGGAGGCCATTGAAACGATCCACCGTCAAGCCGGATCACAGGTGGAGAACAAGTTGAGACACGCCTACTTTCAAAAGCTGGTACAGGATGAGATTCTGTCACAGCCTCAACTCTCTCAGAAATCTGTTGAAATCCTTTTGCCTGAGCTGCTCAAACTCGCCAGAGAAACCAGAGGCATCACTTCCCTGTTGATCGCAATTTTGCCAGAAATGGCCAAAATACCTGACCTTAACCAATCTCTGGCAGAATTATTGCTGCGAGCATCTCAGGAAAACAATAAAAATAAACTGATCATTCCCATAGAGAGTCTCCAAAATCCCCTCCCCCCAACACAACTGACGTCTCTTGTGCAGAGCAATATTGACAGACTCAATAAACAACAGGAATCCATTCTTTCCAGTTTCTTAAATGTCAGCAACAGTGAAGCTGGTCATCGAGGTTCACCGCTGGATCAGGTCATTGACAATTTCCGCAAGAGTATAGTTTCACTGCAACAAGGTGAGGCAGAAACAATGGAGACTGATGACGCCCCTGTGGGCATGACTGAGGTCATTGATCCGTCTGCCAAAAGGAGTGGTGAATTAGAATTAAAGACTTTAAACCTACAACGAGATAGCTCAGGAAATCATCTATTGATCCAGCAGCTCTATAATCACATTGCCGGTTTAACCATGAATGGCCAGTGGGAAGAATTAACCAGTCTGGTCAAAGAGCTACAGGAGAGAGAAACAGATAATAAGCGGCGACTTATTTCATCAAAGAATGCTTGTCGACTTATTGGTCGGTTGATACAACATCAACTGGCACGCGGGGAAATTGATAAAAAAACCGCTCAACAGGTATTTTCAGAGTTTAAGCCAATGCTGCCGACTATTGATGCCTACCTATCTGTTGATACTATAAAACGCAACCACGTAGGCCGGGGCTATATCTCGCAGATCCTACAGGCATTGTTCAAAATCCGTACGGCAGTGGATAGCTATAATACTGATAATCAGCCATCAGAACCCATAGATTTTTTTACATTGCCAGACTGTATCGCAAGACAGGCATCCCGAGCGAATAAGTTAAACGGTATTCGAGCCATTCGACAGTATGACTGTTCGGTATGCCTAGAGTCACAGGTTATACCTAAACTTCGCAACCATAATACTGCACCATCAGGCGAGCCTGAAAATAATGGACACCCGAGTATGCCGATTTGCGATAGGTGTGTTGATCGTATATTGATTACTGATCCTCGTTGTCCTGCATGCAGGGCTCCTACGACAAAGAAAGATTATGTAGCGTTCAAACCAAACAATAATCAATGAAAACATGATCCAGCCAGTCCGAACAATGTTTGGGCTTGGGGTCTGTACTTCAATCATCATTGCTGTAATCATTTACTGAATAAAAATAATAACGACGAGTTTCTCTGTAATGTTCGATTACATCATCATCGGCGCCGGCTCTGCCGGATGCGTGCTGGCCAACCGCCTCTCTGGCAATCCTGATAACAAGGTCTGCCTTATCGAAGCCGGCGGTTCCGACAAGAACTATTGGGTGCGTGACTGCAATCCATTCAACATGCTGAAGCTGATGAACAGCAAAAAGTACAATTGGCTTTATAAAACTGAACCCGATGCAGAAAACGGTGGTCGTTCATTCTTCTGGCCCCGAGGCAAAGTCATGGGTGGCTCCAGTTCCATCAATGCCATGATATACACCCGTGGTCATCCATGGGATTTTGATCACTGGGCTGAACTGGGTAATGAAGGTTGGGATTACCAAAGCATCTTCCCCTTCTTCAAAAAGTCGGAGCGTCAGGCGCGTGGTGAGTCCGAACACCATGGCGCACATGGTGAAATGGATGTTTCCGACACCAACTATCACTTTCCTGTCTGCGATGCTTTTATCGAATCCTGCGGAAATGCAGGCTTCAAATTAAATAACGATTTCAACCAGCCAGATCAGGAAGGCTGTGGATATTTTCAGGTCACACAAACCCCAGAAGGAAAACGGTGTAATGCGGCCAAAGCCTTTTTAGACCCTATTGAAGACCGTTCAAATCTGACCATTATCCAGAATGCACACGTCAGCCGTATTCTATTTAATACTGATGGTGAAAAACCCGTAGCCAACGGTGTGGAATTTTTCGATGGAAACTTTCCGGCACAGCAGGTACTGGCAAAAAAAGAAGTTATCCTTTCCGCCGGTGTGATCAATTCTCCCCAGATTCTTAAACTCTCCGGCATTGGTCCTGAAGCTGAATTAAAACACCACGATATTCCTGTGGTACACAACCTGAACGGCGTCGGCGAAAACCTTCAGGATCATCCAGACATCCTGCTCCGCTTTCAGGATAAAAGTAACACTTCCTTCGCTACCGCTCCCTGGAGTCCGCCACTGTTTAAGTTCTTCAAGCGGTACTTCATCGGCGCTGAGCCACTGATTTTTACACCAACGGATTGCGGTGGCTTTATCAAATCCGACCCATCTCAACCCATACCGGATTTGCAGCTACAGTTTGCCGCTATTCGCATGAACCCTCACGGCGAAGGTTTGAACACCTCCATGAAAGCAGGCTATGTCCTCCACGTCTGCCATATGAGACCAAAAAGCCGCGGTCGTGTACTGCTTCGAGACAACAATCCGTTCAGCAAAGCCAAAATTGAAGCCAACTATTTTCAGGATGAAACAGAACTAAATGCGCTAATCAATGGCGTAAAAATCGGGCGGGATATTCTTAATCAAACGACCATGAACGATTTTCGTGGCGAAGAAGAGCTACCCGGCACCCACATTGAAACCGATGATGACATTCGCCAATACCTGAGAGATCACGTCGAAACGGTGTATCACACCGCTGGCTCCTGCAAAATGGGCCGACTGGAAGACGATGCTGTCGTCGACCACCAGCTAAAAGTGCATGGTGTGGATAACTTAAGAGTCATCGACTCCTCCATTATGCCAACCATCACCGGTAGCAACATTCATGCGCCAACGGTAATGATTGCAGAGAAAGGAGCAGCGATGATTTTAAACGAGGCAGGTGTTACAACAAGTGAATCCCGTCGTCTTCAATCCGAATCAGACGCTCTTTGTACAAGCCCCCAATAGCCATCTTGAAGACCCGTTTGCTGACAGAAAACTCTCTTTTCACAGTCACCGGGTCGGAACGATCATTAAACGGCAGAAAACCACCTTCTGCCTTTAACCGTTGCATGATCTCACCACCCAGGCCTTTCATTTCCTGCTTATCAAAGCCAGGCTTTTTCAGGCATACATCCAACTTCTGATCGGGGCGAACCCGCTTGATATAACCGTCAAACTTCATCCCCATGCGGATGGGCTGATCAATGTCCTGATCAAACAACACGGCAAGGTATTTGTTATCCACAAGCACCGTATGACCGATATCGGTACGATCACAAATCATCAACGGCACCTGTTGTCCGTTGGTGTAATTGTGTGGCTCATTGCTGAAGAATTTACTGATTTTTGAAGAAGCAACAATACGGTAGCTCTGCTGCTCCTGATACACATAGACGACATAAAACTGGTCTTTAACCATGCGCTCTTTCTGCTCACTGAACGGTACGAGCAGCTCTTTGGGCATATTCCAGTCAAGAAACGCACCCACCCGGTTAGTATCCATCACTTTAAGACAGGCAAACTCGCCCACCTGAGCCTTAGGGCGCAAGGTTGTGGCAATGGGCACATCGTCGGAATCCAGATAGACAAAGACTTTCAGCTCATCACCCACCTTACAGTCTTCTGGCACAAAGCGTTTCGGCATCAGGATATCTTCCAGCCTGCCACCATCCAGAAACGCACCAAAATCCAGAATATTCACCACCTTCAGGTGATTCACTCGACCAATCTTCGCCATGAGCTTATCCAAATAAAACAGAGGTGAAGTATAACACCACGCCCTTTCGAAAGGTGATTAAGGATATATTCCGGGGATGCCGGGCTTCAAACGCGACTGTTTAGAGCGCACTCTCACGTTGTCGCAGCAAAAATGAACCAACTCCCGATTTAGCGGTGCGGGACAACGTTTTCATCACCCCAAAGGAAACATCAGACACCTGATGCTTATATTTCAGGTCATCCAGCATTTTCAGCCACAAATGGCCAGTCATCTCTGCATCTGCCAACGCACGGTGGAACACACCTTCTGTTGGCAACCGGTTGTATTTTACCAGCGTACCCAGCTGATGATTCGGGGCATCCTGATACAGCCGTCGTGCAATCAACATTGAGCAGGCAAAAGAGCCATCATAGCGGGCTCTGGCTGCCGACATTTCAGCATCCAGAAACTTCTGATCAAATGCGGCATTATGTGCCACGAGATTATGGCCCCGGATAAACTCGGCAAAACCTTTCATCACCAATGCACCAGACTCTGCACCGGACACCATGGCATTGGTGATACCGGTATAGCTCTCAATAAAACCACTGATACGAAATCCGGGATTCATCAACTGCTGGAAGCGATCGGTTATACGACCATTCTCCACCAAAACCGCACCAATCTCGATCGCGCGGTCGCCCATATTGGGGGATAGCCCGGTGGTTTCAAAATCCAGAACCACGAGGGTATTTGCACTGCGTTTATCTAAAGAACCTAAAGCCACTTATATCCCCATACTACGGTCAAATATTATTGGTTAATACGATAAAGACTGAACATACCAAATCCCACAACCTTTCTTAATAAGAAGAACAACTCAATATTCATTGAGAACACTCAAGCAATATCGATACCTATGCTTTCCTCTCTGGCGGTATGTGGTCAGGTTTACGTTTACAGTTGTTAGCTACCCTAACCGCCCTGTTATGCCATCAGAACCCTGCATGTAGTAGCATCCTTATAAATCTGGGTTACAAGCCCTCAGGCCTCATATTGGCAAAAGGAACTTATCTTTCAGGGAAGTGTGATGAGAACGGAATCTTCGTATAACTTTCACAGGCATCTGGCGACCAGCGATTACGGCTCTGGAAGCAACTCATCGGGCAGTAGCTCGTCGGGCAGTAGCCCTACGGACAGAAGCTCCTCAGATGAAGGTATTACTCATCGTGGCAGAGGAGTCAGCCCATCGGACTGTGAAAGCCGTCGAACCCGCTTTGCATACAGCAATAGACGTGGAAGAAAGCGGGACTGGTACAACTCTGTCAGAGAATTTTCACCCGCCAGAAAAAGAACCGCGCCTTCGCCAACACCGGAGCTGGACTCCCTTCTAGGCAATGAAGAATACATAAGAGCAAGAAGGCTTCGAACACAAGGCAACTTCAACCTGATCGAGCAGAAACAACTTATCCATTCATTATTGGCAGGTATGATCAACCTGGAGCCACGGGAAACACCGTCTGAGCCCAAATACTTGAGAACTCATTACGAAGCAAGCATCGTAAAACTACAAAATGAGCACTATAACGACCCATCAAAAAACTTGGCGCGCATGCTATCAGGGCTCACATCCGTGAGAAACCTGACCAGTAAAAACATTAATAAAAAAGATACCAGTCACCTGAAATCTTATGCTCTCATGCTTATTCGTGAGGCCGATTTGCGCCTTGCCATTGGTAAATCTTCTGAATGCCGGGATCATAGCTCAGTGGACAATGACAATGATGTCATCAGCAATATTGAGAGAGATACAACATTTCGCATCGAATCCGATGCGCTTTTATCGCAGGCAGAAGCCCATCTGAAAACATGCCTCAAGGTTGGCTTAAAAAAACCATCAACAGTCTTCAGCATATTAGCTAAATGTTATGAGTCAAAAGCCGCACTGGAAGAATCGAAAGCAAAAGACTTAGATGAGCTGATTAAGTTATATGATGATCGTCAAAGGATAATGCAAGAGATCATGGGCAATGGTTGGAAAGATACTGATGAGCAGGACTATCAAAAGCAGCGATCTTCTCGAGAGGAAAGTCGTTTCAAGGCATCTAAGAACCGGGCGCTAAAAACAGAATGTTACGAAGTGGCTGGTTTTCTGGACCCGGAAAGGAAATTCCAGCCCAAAGACCAAAAATGGAGGTCGAAACGAAGAAGGCTTTTGCACGAATACCCCATTCCCACGAATAGATGGTGAAAATAGCCAGATCGATCCATTTTTGCTCCTTTTTCACCGCTGCTCATTCTTCATATGGGATGGTACTGTGATTAAATACTGCGAACCCAAAACCCCATGCTTTGCTATGACCCGTTTTCCAGAACCAAGTTCATAATTGTCCGAGTTAAGACGAGCAAACCACGTATAATGATGCCTCTGTGCCAACCAGAAAAAGCGCCTTTTGACCTTGATGCTTCGAGCATGCTATTCATGCCTGATCCATAGTCCGTCATTGCAAAATAGCCACCGAACCCTATGATACTTGATTTACTCAGGTTCCCGGAGATCGACCATGGCAATACAACCGTTCAGGCTTGGCAAGATTGATCAATTTGAAGATCCGGATGCGGCCAACAACAAGTTGGAGCAGTGGCTGGATTCTACCCGCCTCGTTTATCTGGAATCACCGGAATACGGCAAACTTTCCAAAGCCAACAAAAAAGGGGAAGGAACCTGGTTCGACATGTTCATGAACTTTTACCTGAACTACATAAATCAGGACTTAAAAGATCTGGACGTGGAGGCGGCTGAAGAAATCATGCTGGATCTTTTCCCCCGCAAAATGATCTGTCCCGACAGTCAGGCAAAAACCATTGTCCCTGAATTAATTGCCTATTGGCAGATGCTTCATCGAACGCTAAATGGCGACCAAAAGCGCCAGCTCAAACATGCAGAGAGCGTAATTACATTTCTGGAGCGCATTCGTAAAGACTATCTGACTATTTATAACGGCGATGGTCATCATCACAACAACCCGTTGGCTGGTCTGGATTTCGATACGATGATGAAAGCGGTTCTTAACCCGGAAGCCCTTGATGACGATGATTGGGTCAGCGATCTGATTGCTGACGCCGCCCACCATTTACCAGAATATAAACAGCAACCTTCACCACCGGATCACTGGCTCCCGCTTCTTGATCTCACCAATACGTCACAGTTGCTGGATGATATTTGCTTCAAAGGCTTTGATCTCAACCTGCCCCATGCTGAAGAGGCGGTCTTTGAACTTCTGAACTGCGCCTGCCAGAACCTTTTCATGCAGATACGTCAGGGTAATCAGGACGCGAAACGACTCTGGAATACCATTGAACAAAAGCTCATTATCAACAATGAGAACGATGTGCTGAATCCTGATGGCATCAGTGTGGTTTTTGCGGTGTTAACGCCTTATAAGCAATATTTGTCTGAAGAGTTTATTGGCTTTATTCATCAGTGGCACATGGACAATGTCACGGAAATGGCCCCGGAAGATTTGTCTCCTGAAGCGGTGGAACAATCCATTCAGAAGATGGTCAGCGAAGTACCCGATGAATTTGTCTTGGTCTCTGCCCTGCAGGAACAGCTGGCCTTTGTTCCAAGGGAAGCACTGGAACTGATTGCCGGGGCACTCATCACCTCCGAAAAAGGCATGAATGGTACGGCTCTGATGATTCTGGATGATAACCAGGAACGAGCCATGAGTATTATCAACGTCCTCAGCCAAAACCCGGCAGCGATAACTCCGGTCACTCTTGCCCGCCTGATTCGAATTCGTAACTGGCTGGCAGCGCCCATTCAGGCTGGCGTGGATAAATTGATTCAGGCTGCCCGAAAAAAAGGCATCGTCCCCCAATCACCAGAGGCGCTACCGGCTAGCGATATTATCGAAACCTATATGTCGGCAGTCGATGGCAGCGGCGCTCAGGGTGTCATGCTGACTCTGAAAGCAGGTAAACAGCAGCGATTGATTTCATTTATTCTGAAAGAGTCGGTGGGCGTGTTAGATGTGCTGGTCACACCACCCGCCCCAAAAAGTCAGGTGCAACCCTACCTCTCAATGCTAAAGCAACAGGTTGTCGCCGAGAAAGTTTCTCCGGAACTTATCCACAAACAGCTGTCGTTTTTTCTGGCTCTGAACCTGAAAAGCGGCATCGCTATCGATCATGAACTGGTTCAGGTCATGGAGCTTTTGGGCGTAGAAAACTGGAATCCGGATAGCACCGGTTTTGCTGCGTTGTTTGATGCCCTTCTACCAGAAGCGCCTTCTCCCGAAGATATTGCTGCAGTGCAAAAACGATCCTCAAAATGGACGCAAAGTGCCGTAGGTCAGTCCTGGTTTGAAGAGCCGGAGAGCGTTGGACCTTTCAAGAAACTGAACACCTTAAGCTATGAAGCATTCTTTACCGAGGTGATTGAACCGGCGCGGGGCAAATGGGCAGAGCGCATAGGTCGTATGGCGTTGTGGTCCCACTACTGCACCAGTAAAAACCGTCAGAAACAGAGCCGGGATTTTGCCTTAGTCAACTGGCTGCTGGCACACTCAGATATGCCAGCTCACGACATCAGTCTTTTGAATGCCATTGCCCGGCAATCGATGTAGTGGTTAATAAACATTGCCCGATCTTGGGTTAAAAGATCGGGCAATCACAAATCATCTACGCCTTATGGCCTGCCAATGCTGACCTTTTTCTTATAACGCTTCTTCAAGTCATCCAGTTTGCGATCATAGCCGGCTTGCTTTTCAAACACCGTTGCCATGAGCTGCAGATCCCCAAGTTTTGCCGACAGTTCTGAATACACAGCAGAGCTGCCACGTTCACCAAGAAGCTCTTCCACCCGACGTCAGTACAGATCTTCATTTTTTGCGACGGTTTCTGCAGTTTCCTGTTGCTGCTTTCGTTTTTGTTCCAGCACCCTTTCGCGGGCGTTTTTCTTCAGCTCCCGCGCTGAAGCCAGCAGATGCCCAACAGAGCTTCATCCAGCAGATTTCGAGGTACTTTAATTGCGAAGACTTTGCAGCCAAAGTTCGACACATAAACATACGCATCAAAGAACTTCGCCAACAACTGCCTGGGATCGGCTTTCAAATCACCGTAGTTATAGGTGTTACAGAACCGGGTCGAGGAGATCTGTGCCCGGCTGGATATCCCCCGGAGATAACCCATTTCTTCTCTGGACAGCTGCCGGTCAACCGCCACCAACTCATAATACTGATATTCACTCATGAGAATTCTTGAAGTAATTAATGGTAATGAACTATTAAATGATTGTCTGGACAATATTGAAGCTGTTTACTCAAGTAACGTCCCCTGAATATCCTCATCGTGCTGGTCGGCCCGTTCGCCTTCAATCAACAACTCACCTTCCTGATCACCTTGCCCCTCAAGAACACGGTAGAGAAACATATACCCAACCCGCCACTGCACCTCTTCTACCTTCAGAGTGACTGTCTGTGTATTTAGACGCAACACATGGCCAAAATGTTCCCGTCCATGCTTGTCTTTAAAGCCCAGTACATCGCCAACAGAAATGGCATGGCGGCTCAGGCCCTCTTCCGCTTCATGATGAATACGAGCATCAGCACCTTCGAGATTGAGCATGTAATAGGGAACTTTCCAACGTTTGCCATCGCTAAAATCCAGCACCAGTACCCGTTTCTGATTTAGCTGCAGCACTTCACAGTCATGGAGTGAATTACTGTTGCTGTCAAAATAACTCAGTTTCTGCCCTATGGTCAGTGCGGCTTTGATTCGATCAATCCGTTCAGACGAATCCAGTTCACGATTGATCATGGAGTTCAACCGAAACAGATCAAACGTACTGGCCTGGTTCAGTGCTTCGAGGAGCTGGGCGTAGTCCATGGACTGTTTAGCGGGCGGATTGCTTTTATTCATCATAATGCGAAAAACTCTGCTCAGTAGTTAAGAGCTGTCTCTGAATCACCTGGCTGGCGGCGGGGAAGAAATAAGGACAGTCAAACACGGCTTTTCCGTTTGCGCGCCTCATCAAGACTAATCACATTATCGGGCACAGGATAAGACTCAACCTTTTTCACAACCGCCCTCTTCTCATCAGTGCCGGTGGATATTGGAAAAGGATTAGGGAAATCACCATCCGGTGTTTGTGGATAATCCCATTGAGAAAGCCCCCTGGCAAACCGGAAAAGCCAGTCATCCACCATTCGGGACATGGGAATAAACGACTCCTGATGTTTGGCTCCCGGAAACGGTTTCGCTTTTTTATGAACACAGTTAATGCGCTCCATCCCCAGCCAGATCTCTTCAGGCTCCGCCAGAATATTATGCCCATAATTCTCATAACTACCGCTCAACCACCAATCCGCATCAGAAACGTGGCCATTCACGCTAAGATCGGTATTCCGGCAGAAGAACATCTCTTTCTCCATAGCCAGAAACTGATCAAACATAGTTTGAACCTGCTCTTCTACCGTAGCACCGCTCTCCACAGCCATATCCACACCCTCATTTGCCCAGCGCCTGCCAAACCGCTTCACAAAATCCTCCAAACTGCTGAACTGCGGATGAGAAAACAGAATGGCATAGCGGCTGCGGGCTTCTACCGCAATCACATCCGTATAGTTTCTCCGTCGTCCAACACCCTTAATGGCATGCACTTGCCAGGAAATGGTATTTGCATCGGTGGTGATGGGCTGGGTACCAATTCGTTTACCGTCCGGACTGGGTAAACGAGCCAGATCTTCCTTTATATATTTACAAAAGGCGTTGGTCGCAGAAAAAATCACTTGTAACATCGGGCTTTCCTTACGTAATTCTACTTGGGCGCACATTGACTACAGCGACTGTGCCCTATAGGCTAAATACATGCGCTCATTTAATCCCACTTGCAGGCGCTTAACAAATATCGCTAAACAGGAGATGCACTATGTCTACCCCAATATCTGTAATGACCAATCGTATCACCATTCACGGCTCGATCACCCACCGTTCCCACTCTGATCTCACCGTAACCATCACTGCCCCAATAGCAGGTTTGAGCTGCTCGGCACCTCACATCCCTTACTTTGCCAGAGCAACGAAAGACTACCGAACTTCTCTTGGGCATGATCTGGCCATAGAGCTATTAACCCATCTTTACCACGCAGCCTGTGAACTTCAGGCTCAACAAAATGCTCTGCAACATCAATTGTACAAGCCAGACGGCTTAAAAGCCGCTCTGCATAAAATCAGGGACGAGAAAACACGACTGAAACAACAAAAACAGACCGCCAAGCAACAACTCAAACAAGGAATACTTTCTCAAAAAGTGCATCAACAACAACTCAAAACACTGCGTCAGCAAGAAGAGCAACTGCAATCAGACGAGCACGAACTAAAAGAAAACTTCATGCAAAACCATCTCCCCCAATATTCAAGTACACTGGATGCCGATGAAGTTCTCAACTGGCTTGGTACCGCACACAGCTCATAACTCCAACCATCTCGTTCCCATGCTCCGCGTGGGAATGCATACTGAACAGGCCAGGCCATACAGGTTGCTTCATTAACGGATAGCTCGGTATGCATTCCCACGGAGAACCATGGGAACGAGCTCGAAGGGTTTCGCGACAACTTCTAACAATAAGAGAAAACCATGTACGACATCATCGGAGACATTCACGGTCAGGCTAATGAGCTTGAACAACTGCTGCAAACAATGGGCTATCAAAAGACCAACGGCGTTTACCGTCACCCCGAGAGACAAGCCATCTTTGTCGGAGACTTTATTGATGGAGGCAACCAGCAAAAGAAAACCATAGAAATCTGCAAAGCCATGGTGGAAAACCAAACCGCCCTGGCCGTGATGGGCAACCACGAATTCAACGCCATTTGCTTTGCTACACCCGGATCGGATGGTGACTACCTCCGCCCTCACGCAAAGATGAAGAACGTCAAAGATCATCAGGAATTTCTTGATGAATTTCCCTTTGACTCACCAGAACATCAACAAGTCATTGACTGGTTTCGCACGCTGCCACTGTTTCTCGACCTCGGAGAACTTCGCATCATCCACGCCGTATGGCACCACGCCAGCTTTACCACAGCGTCCCAATGGCTGGACGACGAAAACTGTTTATCGCCCGATGCCTACGCACCGGCATCGAACAAAACCCACCCACTCTACGACGCCATTGAATACCTGCTCAAAGGCATCGAAGTAGAACTTCCAGAAGGTTATGCCTTCAACGATAAAAAAGGCAACCGGCGTACAGCCGCCAGAATTCAATGGTGGAATGAAACCGCTACTACGTGGAAAGACGCCGTGATTGGCACAGGCAACGCCCCACTTCCAGAAACACCGCTGCCCGATAGCGTCTATCGCTACCGGGATAACACGCCACTGTTTGTCGGCCACTATTGGATGAACGGCACGCCAACGCCTCTTGCCCACAATGTCGCCTGTGTGGATTACAGCGTCGCACGACCCGGCGGTAAGCTGGCGGCGTATCGGTGGTCTGGGGAGAAGGTGTTGGAGAGTGGGAATTTTGTTTGGGTTGAGCGGGTGGAATGATTTCCCTATTTGAGTGGTGCGCAGAGTCTTTACTGCGCAGTTATTCTTTTGGTTAACTTTGTCGTTTATAGCCTGCCCATCACTTTGAAAATCACTATTGATCCGTCGTTTCTATTGTGTTCAACGAGATATCACGCTCGAAAAGAAGTCACTTTTCTGGCATCTCACATAGAATAAAATGAAATCACTTATTTTATTTTGATTCCATAAGTAATCTAATAGGAGGTTCTAACAAGGACTGACAACGAGGCAAGGATGTCAAAGTTCTACCAGATAGAGCCTTCGCTCGATAATTACTGGCGCAGTATTATTCTGTTTGGCAGCAATGTTGCTTCCTACAAATTTGCTCTTGCCCATGCTCTCTATGACCTTGCTGACTCTAAAGATGACTTCATCCGTCTTGATCAACTGGCAAAGCCCTTTGCTCATCACCTGTGTGAACATCTGAAAACTGCTCCAAAGCAAGCGACATCTGCCTCAAGTAAATATCTCAGCGCTTGTTCTGGCTTTCTGGATGGGCAGGTTGATGAAGACGCTCTTATCCAGCAAACAGTCAAATTGGGGTTCAATAATGTTCTGGATGCTTTCCATATTGTGAACCGACAAGAAGTCGATAAACGATTCTTTCTTGATGAGCGATATTCTTCGACTAAAGGCATTCGTCTTACTGACAACTTTTTCAAGCTCACTGAGTCGGATGCGTTTTCAAGCTTTACGGCTGAGACCGAATCTCGCTGGCGTTTAGTGGAAACAGCATGGCAGGCAGGAATATCCAGAAATCTGTTAAAGGTTGAGCACGATCACGAAAATAAGGCGTTGTTTACTCAGATTAAAGATCGCAGGGTGGATATTACCAGTTCACGAAACAGCCTGAACGGCTACCAGAAAGGGCGTTGTTTTTACTGTTTCGGACATATTTCCACAGAATCAGGCAGCTCCAATCTTGCTGATGTAGATCACGTTATTCCCTGGCTGGCTAGAGATCTTGTGGCAACCATTAATGGTATCTGGAATCTCGTTCTTGCCTGTCAGCATTGCAACCGCGTTGAAAAGTCGGCTTTACTGCCTGAGCTTTTCTTTCTGGAACGGCTACATGCCCGCAATGAGTATTTCATCAACAGTCATCTACCCATCAAAGAGACCCTCATTCAGCAAACTGGTGCGACGGAAGCAAAGAGGCGAGCTTTCCTGCAGGGTAACTACAATCAGGTACGATCAAAAATACTGCATATATGGCAGAAGCCTGAAGCCAGAGGTTCTGCAACCTTCTAAACAGACGGTTGCAGAATAGCATTCAGCCACTTTTCATCTTCACGCCCTGGGCGTAAGTCCGGAGTTATCCAGCATTGATAAACCCTTAAGTCACTAACTTTCGCAAGTTGCTCGATACCGGGCTCATCCATATAAGTGAAGTGTCGTTCGCCCACTTCTGCTTCACCCTGCCCATATTTAAAAGAACAGTAGAAGCAACCTCCAGCCTTCAGAAAAGAAGACAAGTGCCTCATAGTTTCAGAAAGCTCTTCAAGAGGAACATGAAGCAGAGAAGCACATGCCCAAATGCCATCAAAGAAGTCTTCTGAACTGAATTCTCTAAACAAGCATTTACTGACTTTCTGACCAAGTAACTCTGATGCTAAAGCTGCCAATGGTTCGCTGGCATCGAAAGCGGCAACCTGAAAGCCTCTTCTTAAGAATACGTTTGCATCCCGCCCAGAACCACAACCCGCATCCAGAATACGGCCACCAGCAGGAATGTGTGGTAAGAAATGACGATATAATTCTTCAGCATCAACGCTGACAGTTGAGTCAAAAAATGCCTGCGCATTTTTTGTGTAGAAATCTGAAGTTTTTTCCATAGGAAGTTCTGCAAGAAGTTGAATGACCATTTGTATGTCACAAGATCATGGCACATTCAATAGTCTTATCACATAGCCTATTCTGGCTATGTTTCCCTTAGGGTTGATGGATCTAAACTGTCGTCAGCCTTTACAGCGAGAGACTCTGTTATGCAGCTCCAACAGTTTCAATGTCTGCCAGGAAACGCGGTAATGATAAGAAGGTAGAGTGTCGGAAGTACCGGTCATGGTAGCAAGAGATCGTGATAATCAGACTGTTGATGGCATTCATGAGAATGAGAGTTATCGTAGTGGTCTGTTTTTTTATACCCTCATATCATTCCACTAAATTCACTTTTAAAAATCTGCAGCATCGAGTTAAAGGCAACATCGCCAATATGAGCCATAACAATCCAGCAGGATAGAAGAGTTTGCTAAAATTAATCCCTATCAGCTATTGTGAATCTTCACCTTGTTTTTCAGCAGTGGCTTTTCTTAAGCATCATTGTTTTCTTCCAAACCAGGCCTTTAAAATAAGGTGCGCATTTTGTATTATCCTGAATTCGTATCATAAATGCATAACCTCTGTAACCACAGGGTTGCTACAGAGCCACCTTTGAATTCAATCAGAACTCAGGTGTACTCTGTAAAGCTACTAAACACTACAGAGGATGCCACGGATGGCCTTTAAGCACCTGAGCTCTGAAGAGAGACATTATATCGAAATTGAACTGAAAAATGGGACTTCTCAAAACAAAATTGCACAAAAACTTGGGCGCGATCAGAGTTCCCTGTCACGGGAATTAGGGCGCAACAAGGGGTTACGCGGTTACAGACACCAGCAGGCCCACCGTATGGCTCAACAGCGTCATCAGGAAAAAACCAAGGCTGTTAAGCTAACGGATGATATTAAACGACGCATAGCTAATGATATCCGTGCAGACTTGAGTCCAGAGCAAGTGGCTGGAAGACTTAAAAAAGAAGGGGTAATTGAGCTACACCACGAAACGATTTATCAGTATATAGCGGATGATAAACGTAAAGGAGGCACCCTCTATAAGCACTTACGACACCAGAAAAAGACCTACAGGAAAAGGTATGGTTCAGCCCATAACCGAACCGGTATACCCAATCGGGTTGGAATTGAGGAGCGTCCGGCAGTGGTCAACAACAGAGAGCGTGTTGGCGACTGGGAGGCTGACACCATAATTGGCAAAAACCATAAAGGGGCAATCGCTACATTGGATGAGCGAAAGACCAAGCTTCGTCTTGCTGTTCCCTTGCCTGGAAAGAAAGCAAAAGCGGTTAAACAGGCGATGATCGGTGTGCTTAAGCCTTTGAAAAAGTTTGTAAAAACCATAACGTACGACAATGGAAAAGAATTTGTTCAGCATGAAGAGGTTGCCAAAGCGTTGAAGTGTGACAGTTACTTTGCTGCTCCGTATCACTCTTGGGAAAGAGGTCAGAATGAGAATGCTAATGGGCTACTCAGGCAGTATTTCCCCAAGTCGATGGAGCTTAATAACGTTACAGAAAAAGAAGTCATCATAGCGGTTGATAAGCTGAATAATAGACCTAGAAAATGCCTTGACTACAAAACACCTTATGAGGCTTTCAAAGAGTTAACTGGGATTGATGTAAGAAAAGTTATGGGTTATGTATTTATTACTTGAATTCAAGTATTATCAATACAAAAAGAATGCGTTTTATAAACTAAGGGAGTGTCAACGGGAACTATGAAGAGAAATGTTTGAATGGGGTGGGCGAAGGGGCTCGAACCCTCGACCGCCGGAATCACAATCCGGAGCTCTGCCAACTGAGCTACGCCCACCATCAAAGAATATCTGACCAGAAGATTTCCCCCCTCACCAGACGCCGCTGATTATAAGGAAAGCTGATCAGCATGCAAGCATCCATCACGCTTTTTTTATTGGTATTTTCCACTGCCCACTAAATAACTCTGCTAACCTGAGTAACCACACTTTGCATGATATCACCCTCCTCTACATTACTACTTCATGGTTTACTATGAGGAACTGTATGACTGTCCCCCTCAAGCGCTACATACAACAGCTGACTTTTATTGCTCTACTATGTTCAGCTCTACTTACTCACCAACCCGCTGTCGCGTATTCAACCAGTAATTTTTCATCACAAAACTCAACGCCCTGTTATGACAACCAGTGCCCTTTCGATGACGATTACTATTTCGAATTCGAAAACATGCATCACATCATGGGGTTGTTTACCGGCCAGAATTATGACCACACCCCTGAAGTCCCTACTTTGAACGGTTGTCGAAATGACGCCTGGAATTTTTTCCAATGGGCTGCCATGACAAAGGGTATTCCTGCGCACTCGTTGAATGTTAAAACCGATTTAAGAGAACCAATGGGCAAAGAAAAGCTATTATCGGAAATCCGTAGCCTTGCAGAGAAAACACATGCTTCACCGGGGCCTCACCGGGTAATTATCAGTTTCAGTGGTCATGGTACCCATACAACAGACCGGAATAGTGATGAGTCCGACAACATCGATGAACTTCTTGTTGCCGGAAAAGAGGTGGTTGCGGATGACGAATTACACGACGCTTTTAAAAAGTTCCATAAAAGTACCCGGCTGTTAGTCTTTGTTGACACCTGCCACTCCGGCACCATGTTTGATTTACCTTACCGCTACGTCTACAACGTCCTGAATCCGAATATCATCGAAGAAAGTGAAACCCGAGGCGGGAAAGATATTCCGGCATATATGGTCGTAGTCTCTGCCAGTCGAGACAGTGAAACATCAGCGGATGCCTATTTGCCCACACCCGACGATGAGCGACACTGGAGCAGTCAGGGGGATTTTAGTAACCGAATGCTCAAAGTCATGACTGATATTTTCTACGACAAACTCTATGTCAAAAATATCCCAGCACTCTTGAGAGATCAGAAACTGGTCAATAACGTCAAATATAACCTTGACCAGCATGCAGTACTGACCAGCAACTTCAAGCTCGACAAGAACCTGAAGTTGTTTGGCTGGTAGTGAAGTGATCTAAAAATGCGAAGAGATGAAGCTCAGGCAGCCTGAGCTTCTTTACGTGAAAAGAACTGGTTAAAGGCAACCGCCATCAGAATAACGCCAAGTGCAAACCATGTGTATGCAGTCAAAGCTTCCCCATTAATGGTTGCGCCCAGCAGAACACCTATCATAGGTACAAGATAGTTATTCATCGATGCAAATACTGGACCTGCGTCGCGTATCAATACCATATAGAGGAAGTACACCAGCCCTGCGCACAACATACCGAGGTAAGTTATCGCCATCAGGCTGGATGTTGTCGGCGTTACCTCATTGACCGGCGACACAATCAACGCAAACAAAACAATCTGAGCAGAAGCACAGCCCAGTACATTTCTGGCAATCACTAATGGGTGCTCACTGTGCACACCTTTCAACAACAAGAGTGCGACTGCAAAACAAGCAGCAGCAAAAACGATGGCACCCGCTGCCAGCAGATTTGCACTGCCACTGCCTGACATTAACTCAGGATAGAACAGTGTTAACAACCCGGCAAAACCCAGTAAGACACTTCCCATACCAGCAAAAGTAATCTTCGCACCACGAATCACCAAAGGTGCAAGAATGACCGTAAAGAATGGAATGGTGCCCATCAGAATGGCGGCAATGGCGGTATCCAAATACTGTTGCCCCCAGGCTACCAGCACAAAAGGAATAGTTGCTTCCAGAAGCCCAATCAGACTGAACTTAAACCACTGCCCGCCATTGCTTTTGATTCTCAATACCTGACAGATGACCGCTAAAGTCATAAACCCGACCAGAGACCGCCCTGCCCCCACCCAAACTGGAGAGAGATCGGCAACAGCCATTTGCTGGAAGATGAACTGTGAACCCCAGATTACGCCTATTCCAAAAAGGAAAAGATAATTTCTTAACATGTTTACTGCTCAATTTTTGATTGCGCTAATAGTAAACAGCTCTATCCTATGCAGAAAATGAAACTTCAGCATTCAGCTATGGTTCATATCGATACTAAGTACCCGATCATATGAAATCGAATAGTTCTGGCTTAGTGGTTAGTTACTATGCAAGGCACATCGGAGTGAGCATAGCCGTAGCTATGTAATCGCAGATGTAACGCAGTAGAGTGGCTGACCACTAAGCCAGAAAATATGGTTTCATATGGTTGGGTACTTATACCAATGGCGTTTTTAAATTGTGGAACGAGCAAGTTATTTTGGGCGACTGGGCAAGGCGAATCGACGAGTCATAGCCGTAGCTATGGCGAGGAACTTCAACGCAGATCCAGGCGGACAAAATAACTGCACAGCCCATAATTTAAAAACAGAATTGGTATTACTATTCTGTAACACAGGAAAGTTATGCGTGACCTGAATCGAATTGATTTAAACCTGTTGAGAATTTTCGATCTCCTGATGACAGAAGGGAGCGTCAGCCGAACGGCTGAAAAGCTAAACCTTTCACAGTCAACGATCAGCCATGCGCTTTCAAGACTTAGAAGACAGTTCAATGATGATTTGTTTGTCCCCGTGTATGGCGGCATGGCACCTACAGATCAGGCTCGTTTGATATCACCGGCCATAAGGCAGGCCATGTTACTGCTGGAGCAAAGTCTGACCAATGTTTCCGTGTTTGAGCCAGAAGAAAGTGAAGCCACCTTCAGAATTGCAGGAGGCGACTACGTTGAACTGATTATTGTGCCGGCATTGATGGGAAAAATCTCACGACAAGCCCCCAATATTAAACTGGAAATTAAGGATCTCAAGGCCACCGATTACTCCCAAGAGTTGGAAACCCGAGCTGTTGATCTTGTTGTCGGTTTTGAAAAGAGTGGTCGACTGTCAAAAAACCTTAAATCCACCCGTTTTCTCAGTGAACGGTTGGTTCTTGTTTCTCCAGAGCCAATTCATGATGCATCAGCGGTTATCACAGCCGACGCGATCAGAGCATTGAGGTTTATCTACCCTTCGATATGGGGGCACTCTCAAGCACTGATGGATGAATGGTGTGAGCGCCATGGTATTCAACGAACTATCGCAATACACACCACGGGGTTTCTTGCAGTACCTGAGCTTATGCAAAAACTTGGGCTGGTTACTGTGCTGCCGGCAGCTGTGGCAAAATATTATGCTGATCAATTTAATTTCAGCTGGTACCAGATAGAAGACAGTGAACTTTCCTACCAACACCTTCTTGCCTGGCACCCTTTGAGAGATAAAGATCAGAGTCTTCTATGGCTAAAAAAACAGTTACTGCACGTTGCTAAAGCAATTGAAGTTCATCGTATTCAATGAACAAACTTCTTTTCCAACAGTCCCTATAAGGGACTGTTACACCTTTTGGCAAAGGAAAATCCATATCTAAACCAAAACTCATTTGAAACATACGGTTCTAAATGAGCAGATAAATTGATCCRAAGCATGAAACGAAAAACGATTCAAGACGTATAATTACCAGGGCTTACGCATCAAATAAGCACTATAAACCAAAACTCACTTGAAACCATCGGTTTTATTTTGGTTTACGAATATAAATCTCCCGTTAACGGCACCAATCGCAAACACCCTCTTGGTCGTCATGGGGAAGTCACTGTCGAGCAGGCAAAAACCATGGCTAAAGCTTCCGCAGGTGAAGTGGCAATGGGAAACGATCCTCAGGAAAAGAAACACGAACGTCGCAGGGAAATCCAAAAACAAAGGCAAAATACCCTGCTGGCTTTTCTGGAAGGCGAATACAGAACCGTCACCCCCAAAGCATCCGCTGACGCTGCAGAAAAGAGCATCAAAAAATATTTTGCCAAATGGCTGAACAAACCTCTGGTCAATATCACCGCCTTCGATATGACCAAATGGCTCAACAACTACCCCGGCGCCCCCTCCGGTGGCAACCGCATCATGAACGACCTCCGGGGGCTTCTCACCAAAGCCGTTGCAGCTGGCTATCTGGAGAAAACACCCATGTCAGAGGTTAAGCGCCTCAGGGAAGACAAAAACAAAAAAATTAAATACCTCACCCGAGAGTACGAACAACGGCTGATGGCCGGTCTTGATGAATACGATGAATACCGCCGCAAGCTGGATAAACAGACCGAAGGCAAATATGCCGACCTCCTTCGCCCGCTGATCATGGTTGCTGTTAACACCGGTATGCGCAAAGGCGAACTCCTTAACCTGAAAGTAAACGACATCGATTTTGCATCCGGAGTCATCACCGTAGTGGGCATGGGAGAACATTCAGATGACTATCAAACCAGAAAAACCCGCACCAAGTCACTCCAAACCCGCTACATCCCAATGAATGACACCTCAGCCGCAGTACTGAACGATTGGCTCCACCAGACAGGGCATACAGAACTGGTCTTTCCCAACACAGCCGGAAGGCGCGCCTGCGAAAAATTCATCGATCGCCGCTGGTACTGGGCTCGAGAAGCCGCTGGGCTTACCGGTAAAATCGACTTCCACGGTCTGCGCCACACCTTCGGCACCCGGCTTGCCGAACTTCGGGTCGACCTGGTCACTATTCAGGAATTAATGGGCCACGAATCTCTGGATGTCACCGCCAAGTATCTCCACACCAGCCCAGAGCGGAAACATTTGGCCATATCAGCATTAACCGGTTATTAATCTCGCGTAACCGGGCTTGTCATTGCCCACTGACCTAACCAATAAGCCAACAGGCCTCAAACAAAATGCCTTCATAACAGCAGCAATACGGCCTACTACCAATAAATAATCAAATATCTTGATCTACCCATTATCATAAATACTGTACCAGTACCCCACACAGGAAGACTTAAGCCTGCAAACACCCTAAACAACCAGTATTTATACCAAATAAATATACGACATTTCTTGTATTAACCTGCAATCCATTTCTATAAATACCAAGCGCCTCCTATCTTTATATAGTAATCGCTAGATGATAAGATAAGCGCCGCGAAACTCCTTGTGAGTACAGCGGAGATAATCGATACAGAACCGTTTCTTAACGGCTCTGTAAACACTACCCAAACCTGATACCCATTCTCTATGGCCCAGAGAATTTTGGTGTCCACTGCATCCGCCCCGGCGCAAGCAGCGATCAGGTTTTACATTTTAAAATGGTGTTGCATTAATCACCGAAAATGAGGGACGGTAGTGTGTCAAAAAATAAGGTAATCGCTTCCAGCTGCTGCATATAACCGTTCTCACTTAACGCTCGGCAGTGCTCGTCTACTTTTACCAACACAAACGTCACCAGAACAACCTTTCCCGATCAATCTAGTGAACTCCCTATGGCAACTGTCAAACCACATTCAATGGCATCCGCTTCCATTAATGGACTGGATGCTCGCAAAAAAGTTCAACTAGCCCAGTTTTTAAACGATACACGGCTCTTCAAAACCCTGAAGATGGCGTTAAGTGGCATGACCATGACTGACTTTAAGATCTTTGCGCTTATCGTCACACAACCCATAGTCCACTGGAATGATATTGAAACGATCAGCGGTGGCCACAACACAGAGGCGGTCAATGCTCTGAATAAACTGTGCAGCAGCAATTCTGTCTGCGCAGCTCATCGATACGGGCTGGTAATGAAGGTGAAAGACCGGCAGGGAGAAACCATCTTTGCACTCACCGATAAAGGTCAGCAATTCTCGCAATTCTTTCTTCGCTAACTCCGACCATTAGACGTCCATGAATCAATACCAAAACCAACCTTATCAGGACGATGACCTCATCAGTCTTTCGGAAATCTTCACCATTTTATTTCGGGGGAAGTGGTGGATTATAGGTAGCACTCTGTTGTTTGCTTTAGGGGCTTTCCTCTACTTGTTGATCGTTCCATCAATCTATAACACAACAGCTATGTTGCAGCTGCCTTCTCCTGCCTACATTACAGAGATCGCCCAACCAGGAAGTGGGCGGAACGCTACCAGTGCTATGGAAGTGATAAAAAGTTCGGCAGTGATAGAAGCGATCATTGCAAAAGAAAAATTGGATATATCCGTGCTGCCATATGAGAGAGCAGGAACCAACACAAAAATAAAAGTAGCTACGTTTACAGTACCAGATGGAATGATCGGCAAGCCTTACCTATTGATCACCACGGAAAATAGTACATACCAATTGAAGCAAGATGGAAAAACGATCCTGACGGGTAAAGCCGGTGAGGTAAGCAAGGCGATACAAGAGGGTGGGAATGTCGAAATTCTAGTAACTGAACTGAATAGCCAGGCGAATGCTGAATTTCTATTGGAAAAACAAAGTACACAGCAAGTCATGGCTAATCTGCTTAGCTCACTGTCCGTCTCGGAGCAGGGCAAAAATACAAATATTATCACCCTGACTTTAGCTGGTTCTGAACCAGAGAACGACAGGAAAATCCTTGATGCTCTCATTGATCAATACCTAAGCCATCAATTTGAGAAAGAATCAAAAAGTCTGACAGGAGAAAAGCAACAAGTAGAGCTATCCCTGCACCAACTAAAAGAAAGGTTGGATCTTGCACAGGCACGTTATGAGTTTTTATCAAAGTCCGGAATGGTATCAACTCAGAATGCTGATAAAATAGCTGCACAACAAATGGTCGTAATCCAAGATGAACAACTCAAAGTTCTGAATCTGCTGAGTGCTAAATATGAAGATTTGGCAAATTACCTTGACGCACTTAATGCGGCATTAGCATGGAATGCTGAAAATGGCAGTGTTAGTGTATTAAGTTATTCCCAGTCTTCAATAGCGCCTGTTAAACCCAAGAAATCACTGATTCTTGTACTGGCCACATTACTGGGTGGCATGATGGGTGTAGGCATCGTCTTTGTCCGGGCAATGTTCAACCAAGAGTTGAAGGCAGAGCAACTGGAAAAATTAACACCCTACACTGTCTACGCCACGGTTCCATTCAGTGATCAGCAAAATCGTTTCGACAGTAAAGCGCCCCAGAAGACCACAGGGGATCAGTCATTACTGGCTAACGTCTCCCCTTCTGATCAATCCGTTGAGAACCTGCGAACACTTCGCACAAACCTGCTGTACGATCTCGCCAAGGCAGACAATAATCGGGTTATGGTCACCAGCCCATTAAGTGGTGCGGGCAATAGTTTTATTACTGCGAATCTGGCAGAACTGTTGGCTCAGATAGGGAAAAAAGTACTACTGGTTGATGGGAATATACGAAAAGATAACCTGGTCAATTATTTCAACGTTAAGTCGGGCTCAGGCCTTGCAGATAGGTTGGCAAAACCGGGCAGTAATCACATTGTGGAAATCAACGATCAGTTACACCTGCTACCTGCCGGAAGCAAGCAGGACAACCCAACCGTACTGCTGGCTAGCCAGGCTTTTGCTGAGCTGCTTGAACGCTTCTCCAAAGAATACGACGTGGTACTGATTGATACACCAGCAGTATTGCCTGTGACCGATGCCGCTCTTGTGGGCGAGCACTGTGCCACTAATTTAATGGTTGTCAATGTGCTCAACAATCGTATAGAAGACGTGCTGGATGCAGGGCGTCGGCTTGAACAAGTGGGTATATCAGTGCATGGTTGTGTAATGAATGGATCAAAAAATTCAGTACGCAGGTAAATAGACATGCTGAAAAACCGGCTGAAAACGCCCGCGCATGATGAAAGGAACCCGCCGAAGTATTGAGGAAGAAGAATTTTCCAATCCCAAAATGAGCCTGAAAAAAGTATAAACCCATGATTTCAGGCCTTTCGCTTAAAGATGCCTTGAAACAGTGATTCTCTGGCAGACTGCAGTTGCTGGGCAGCCTCGTTATCACTCATTGATTCAGCCTTTGACTCCAATGCATGCGGCGGAGTTCCTTCCTTCAAATATTGTGTCCAGTCAGGCAAGGATTTCAGTTTTTCATAAGGCGTCATCATGTTTTCGTAGAGGTAGCGTTTTCTCTCTTTGCCTTTTTCATCAGTTATCGTCTCCGGGAAAAAGCAAGGCCGGTGAAAATTGATGTAGGGTGTCAGGTAATTTTTGTTAAACGCATTCACTTCTGCAGCATGGTGTTGAGGTATATGAGCATAGCCCAACATCTTTCTGATGATTGCTCCGTTTTTTGATTCAACCAGTGCATTGTCGTTTGTTTTTCGTGACCTGGATTTTGTGAATTTTATATAGAGGCTGTCCAATAAACCTGCCACCGGATAGTTGATGTACTCAGAGCCGTTATCGGAGTGAAAACCCTGTATTTTAAAGGGGAAAGTCGCCAGCAGCTCTTCAAGTACAGGTATCAGAAAGTGCTCACTGATCCGTTCAACTGTGCAGACCACCTGAAACTGAGTAACTTCATCCACCGCATTGATATGATAAAGCCCTTTGACCTTATCCTTATCGCCCTGATGCACTGTATCAATTCTGATGTAACCGGGTTGACCATTGGGTCGTGGCTTGCGTCGAGTACCAATAGCACGCTTTACAGGTCGGGTGACGTTTTTATGCAAGCGAACTGTTTGATAAGTCTTTGACTGACGCAGGTTGTAGAGGTGCGAAACAGAGATGCCAGCCAGTCGCTTATAGCGACCATCTCCACGTTGATATGCACGCTCACAGATTTTCTTTATTGCGGGCCCATTCAGGCCATTATGCAGCCGGTCAGTCTCAGCAAGAAGACGAATGTCAGCCTTGGAATACTTTGTCTCGAATCCCTTAGCGGTTCGTTGTTTGCGCTTGAGAAGCCCCAGAGCCAGATATTCTTTGATTAGCCGGGTTATTTGCGCTCTAGAATAGCCTGAAGCCACGGTCAGGTAGCGTTTGATCAACCCTTTTTCAGGCTTGTTCAGGGTGCGGTAGCGAAAGTGATTGAGAGTGTCTGCAATCCATTGATAACACTCGTCTTTTGACTTCCAGCCAGGCTGTATCTTCGGTGTAGCCTGAAGAAGCTCTTCCACCTGCTGGAGCGATTTGATGAGTCGTGTGTCCATTATGATTTTCATCCAGTAATTTTGGACGAAAGATCAGAAGTCACAGGCTCATTTCATTTTGGAAATAAGGACTTCGTTCAGGCTCATTTCATATTGGAAGAGACTGAAGAAATACCCCCTGCATCACATGTGCTACTCTACCGTGCGGATAACCGCTGCTTTTCTGATAACATAAACAGCGAATACAAAAAATTGTTAACAGGCAAGCAGGCATGACAATAGACACCAGTTTTTTCAAACGCTGTATCGAGACACTGGCTAAAGCCTCTTCCATGGTGACTCAGGTTGAGGAAAGCAGCATTGAATATGAAATGTACCGTTCAGCCTGTGTCAAAGAGTTTGAAATTATACTGGAGCAGGCCGGTAAATTATTACGAAAATGCCTGAAAGACTTTGCGCACAGCCCTAAAGCAGTTGACCGCATGGTATTTAAAGAAGCATTCCGCCAGGCCGCGCAACACGATCTATTAACTCTGGAGCAGGCAGAACGTTGGCTCAAATATCGAGACAATCGCAACAACACAGCCCACGACTACGGTAAAAAATTTGCTGAATACACCTTGCAGCTATTACCAGACTTCATAAAAGATGCAACCGCTTTGGAACAGTCAATCAGTCAACACACAAAAAGGGTGGCAGATGATTGACCTGAGAGATAAAGACCGGGAAGCCATCTGTGAGATTGCAAAAAAGGTGTTTGCAGAAGGTACCGAAATTTGGGCCTATGGCAGCCGGGTGAAAGGAACCAATCACGACACCAGTGATTTGGATTTGGTGGTGCACTTCCCGCCGGAACAGGATAAAGGCGATGACTACGAGCAATTGTCTTTATTTATAGAAACGCTGCGAGATTCCAATATTCCAATCATTGTTCAGGCTCTGGCCTGGCACAGTATACCGGAACAGTTCCGCACCAATATTTTGTCGAATTATCAAGTGCTCTGGAAGCACAATCCCTGATCTATTGGACGTTTTGACTGCTAGCATGCAGTCGCACAATCCTACTCACAGTGGAATAATGCAAACCAAAAAAACCAGCAATCGACGACAAGGTATAACCACCAGAATTAAACGCAGCAACTATCGCTTCGTTTCGATGATTGGTCGCATCCATAAAAGAGCGTAAAGAAGGTGGCGACTTTCGCTGCTGCTTATGAGGAACTTCTGAAAGCACCCCATTACCTTTAGGCTGATAAGCCAGCTGGGTGTTGATGAACTCATCACTGCCCAGGTAAATCTGCTGTTTAAGATGCTCCCAGATATTGATGCCGACACCTTCGGCAACAAATTGGGCAAACTTCAGAATGGCATCATCACGATCAGTGCCAAAGTAACGAAGCGTAGCGTCCGTCGCCAGCCAGGGCGGAGAATCGAATAAACAGGTGGTATAGCAGAAACTGCCCCATGGCCAATCATTCGGGGCTTCCACCATTCTGGCTCTGACCGGGTTCAACACCACATATCGGCTCAGCTCCATAAGATAAGCGTCTTTATCCACCAGAATGGCTTTATAGCGCCCCTGAAAAAGATGACCGACTCTGCCGTACTTCCGGTTGAAGCGAGTGGTATAAACACCATTAAGTTGTCGCATACCTTGAGAGAGATTGGCATCGGGCGTTTCCAATACCAGATGATAATGATTGGTCATCAGGCAAAATGAGTGAATAACCCAGTTAAAGCGATCGCACACTTCTGAAAGTGTTGCGAGAAATAATTGAAAGTCTGCGTCTTCACGGTAAATGGGCTTTCGTTCATTGCCGCGAGAAGTGACATGGTACAACGCACCGGCGTACTGAATACGTAGAGGTCTACTCATTTCCTTAACTTAATATTTATTAGTGATCTAAGGAAAGTAGACCATTAAGCTAGCTATGAAAGCCTCCTGAGAACAGCAACGCTCAATTATTTTTTATGATCCAGATATTTAACCCACAATACAATTGCACAGACGGTTGTGAAGAGAATAGCCAGAGTCCAGGCGAATGCGTTCATTTCAATCATGGTCAGACTCCAGAAGTAATGCCAGATAAACCAAGGCCAGAGAAGTGGCCAGTCCAAAGAAGACAATAGCAGCAATCATGCTCTCCTGAAAGATCGGGTAGAGCACAGCTCCACCCAAAGGAAGCTTCACAAGATCGCAACTAAGAGCAGCCATTCTTTCACGTTGTTTTTTGTTCATTGGTGCATACGCCTCGTTGGTACCACTTTTATATTTATTCAGAAATTGAAAAGTAGACCATTAGGTCGGAAATGCACGATGAAAGACCTGACCCCGGTTTTTAAAGACCTGACCCCGGTTTTTTCAGTTATCGTTATGATTAAGGCTTGGCCTGATGAATAATAAATACCGCTTTGACAAAATTGATGCGCTTAAGCAACAACTTGATGCCTTAAGGCCGCTGCCGAAAGAGAGCGTCCGGTCACTCCATGAGGCTTTGGTACTGGAATGGACATACCACTCAAATGCCATTGAAGGAAACACGTTAACCCTGAAAGAAACCAAGGTAGTGCTTGAGGGCATAACCATTGGTGGCAAAACCCTTCGGGAACATTTTGAGGCCATTAACCACCGTGAGGCTATTGACTGGGTGGAATCCCTGATAGGAAGGAATGAGCCATTAAGTGAAAGGCTGGTAAAAAGCATTCACCAGTTAGTGCTGAAAAATATAGATGATGACAATGCAGGGCGGTACCGGCAGGAGAATGTCATCATTGCGGGTGCAGAGCACACGCCTCCGGACCATTACCACTTGCCACAGCGGATGAATGAACTGGTGGAATGGTATCAGCAAAGCTCTGACCCTTTGAGCTATCACCCACTGGAAAGGTCTGCCCGGCTGCATGTGGATTTTGTGGGTATTCATCCTTTTGTGGATGGCAATGGGCGAACCGCCCGGCTATTAATGAATTTTGATTTAATGGGCAGTGGCTACTTACCGGTCATCATCCGAAAAGAGAGCCGGCTGGCCTATTATGAAGCGCTGGATAAAGCCCATAGCCAAAAGAGCTACGAAAGCTTTATTGAAATGATGGCCCGCCTCCAGGAAGAGACTTTGAATCGCTATCTCAGTATTGTTGGTTAACCATTGTCACCGAAGGTGCGCACAATGAGGCCAACGGTTGTATGGTGACCGGATGCCTTCCTGATTATCAGAAGCGCATTAATACTGACATTCAATGAACGGTACGTGACTCTTCTTATTGCTGTCACTTGTCGTTCAGTATCTCAACTTTGGTACGTATTTTTCTGGACTCTATTTTCGTTGTCAAGAATCAAGACTTGCCCCCCAATCTTGGCAAAATGAGTGAATAACCCAGTTAAAGCGATCGCACACTTCTGAAAGTGTTGCGAGAAATAATTGAAAGTCTGCGTCTTCACGGTAAATGGGCTTTCGTTCATTACCGCGAGAAGTGACATGGTACAACGCACCTGCGTGCTGAATACGTAAAGGTCTACTCATATCCGTTTACTTCATTTTTATTGGTGGAAAGGGATATGTAGACCAAAAAACTAAAGATGCACGATGAAAGACCTGACCCCGGTTTTCGCGGTTTTCCCCGGTTTTATGACCTCGGTTTTACAATCATGGTCAGACTCCGGAGGCAATACCAGATAAACCAAGGCCAGAAAAGTGGCCAGACTAAAGAAGACAACATAAATAGATATGTTAGAGTAGATATAGCAACGATTACTGGCTGAGGCACCCCATGAAACCATCGGCAGCACTGGAAAAATACCGGGGAAATATCAAAACCATCATAAAAGAGCACAAAGCGGCTAATGCTAGAGTATTTGGCTCTGTACTGAATGGAACCGACACCGAAACCAGTGATCTGGATATACTGATTGACCCTGATCAGGGCATGAGCCTGTTCGATATTGGTGCTATTCGTCACAAGCTCAAGCTGCTAACTGGTGTCGAAGTCGATGTTCTGACGCCAGGCTCACTCTCAGACACAATCAGAGAAGAAGTACTTGCCCAGGCAAAGCCTATATGAAACGGAAAAATGCACTGAGGCTGGTGGAGTATCTTTCTCACATCGTTGAGGCAGTTGAGCGAATACAAGAGTACATCTCTAAATTAAAGAGTGAGCAAGATTTTTACGAAAACACACTTATTCAGGATGCCGTTATCCGGAACCTTGAAATTATTGGTGAAGCAAGTCACAACGTGGATAAGCACTTTCCTCAATTTGTTAAAGATCACAACGATGTACCTTTTATTTATGCCTATGAAATGAGAAATTCTCTGGCTCACGGCTACTTTAAAGTTGACCTACCCATTGTCTGGCAAACCATTCAGAATGATTTGCCCGCATTAGCGAACAGTGTTCAGGGTTTAATTGATAAATTGAATAGACAAGACTGAGCATCTGTTTTGCAACAGGCTCATTTTTTCAAATACACGACAATGAATATGCACGATGAAAGACCTGACCCCGGTTTCTGTGACCCCGGTTTCTGTGTGCACGATGAAAGACTTGACCCCGGTTTTTTTATCCGGAACCTTGAAATTATTGGTGAAGCAAGTCACAACGTGGATAAGCACTTTCCTCAATTTGTTAAAGATCACAACGATGTACCTTTTATTTATGCCTATGAAATGAGAAATTCTCTGGCTCACGGCTACTTTAAAGTTGACCTACCCATTGTCTGGCAAACCATTCAGAATGATTTGCCCGCATTAGCGAGCAGTGTTCAGGGTTTAATTGATAAATTGAATAGACAAGACTGAGCATCTGTTTTGCAACAGGCTCATTTTTTCAAATACACGACAATGAATATGCACGATGAAAGACCTGACCCCGGTTTCTGTGACCCCGGTTTCTGTGTGCACGATGAAAGACTTGACCCCGGTTTTTTGATACATTTAACGTTGACGATATTAGTGTTCGTTATTATATATCTTCTGCAGAATTAACCGCCGAAGAATTTGCACATGCTGCAAGAGAGCACTGGGCCATTGAAAATAAGCTCCACTGGAAAATGGACGTTGCAATGCGTGAAGATGATTGTCGAATCAGAAGAGGCAATGCCGCTGAAATGCTCTCTGGCTTTCGACATATGGCCGTTAATATGTTGAACAATACTAAAACATTCAAAGCAGGCTTAAAGCGGAAGATGAAAAAGGCTGCTATGAACACTGAATATCTTTCTGAAGTCCTCGTAGGGTGCGGGGCTTCATGATTTTTCCCTAAGTCATAGCCCACTACCTAAAAATTTAGCTAAGATGTAAAGCCCTTTTTTAAAGGATATTTCTATGTCAAAAAAAACTGCCCTGATCACAGGCATAACAGGGCAAGATGGCTCTTACCTTGCCGAGTTCTTGCTTGATAAAGGTTATGAAGTACATGGAATAAAACGACGGTCATCTTCATTTAACACAGAGCGTGTGGATCATATTTATCAAGACCCTCATAGAGAAAATCAAGATTTCAAATTACATTATGGTGACCTGAGTGACAGTTCCAACCTGACGCGTATCATCAGTGAAGTTCAGCCGGATGAAGTCTATAATCTGGCAGCACAATCCCATGTTGCAGTATCTTTTGAGTCACCGGAATACACGGCCGATATTGATGCCCTGGGCACACTTCGTTTGCTGGAGGCTATCCGCTTTCTTGGGATGGAAAAGAAAACCCGTTTTTACCAGGCATCAACCTCCGAACTTTATGGCCTGGTACAAGAAACTCCCCAAAAAGAGTCGACGCCTTTCTATCCTCGCTCTCCGTACGCAGTTGCCAAACTTTATGCATACTGGATAACGCTGAACTACCGTGAGTCTTACGGCATTTACGCCTGTAACGGTATTCTGTTCAACCATGAGTCTCCCCGCCGAGGTGAAACTTTCGTCACCCGCAAGATTACCCGGGGTCTGTGCAATATTGCTCAAGGACTGGAAGATTGTCTCTACTTGGGAAATATGGATGCATTACGTGACTGGGGCCACGCCCGTGATTATGTTGAAATGCAATGGTTGATGCTGCAGCAGGAACAACCGGAGGATTTTGTCATCGCTACCGGTATTCAATACTCAGTTCGACAGTTTGTTGAATTCACTGCAAAAGCGTTAGGGATAACGGTGGAGTGGGAAGGTCAGGGTACTGAAGAGTGTGGTTACGTCAAGCATATAACCGGTGAGCATTCCCCAGCCTTAAAAATTGGCCAGAAAATCGTAGCGGTTGACCCCCGCTACTTCCGCCCTTCTGAAGTGGAAACCCTGCTGGGTGACCCATCTCACGCCAAGTCAAAACTGGGTTGGGAGCCGACTACCACGCTTGAAAGTATGGTGACCGAAATGGTAGAGAATGATCTTGCCAAAGCGAAGCAGCATGCACTCCTCAAATCTCATGGGTACGATGTAAAAGTCTCCCGCGAATAACTGAATGGTTACCGAAAAGATTCTATGAAGAGAGTTTTTGTAGCAGGCCACCGAGGCATGGTAGGTTCCGCTATTGTGCGCAAGTTGAACGCCATAGGTGGTTTTGATATTGTCAGCCGTGAGCGTGAATCACTGGATCTTACAAGTCAGACTGATGTTCAGGGATTTTTCCGAAGCGAAAAAATTGACCAGGTGTACCTCGCTGCAGCAAAGGTCGGTGGGATTCACGCTAATAATGTTTACCCCGCGCAATTCATTTACGAAAACCTGATGATGGAGAGCAATATCATCCATCAGGCCTATGCAACAGGTGTCAGGCAATTATTATTTCTTGGTTCCAGTTGTATCTACCCAAAACTGGCAGCTCAGCCAATGAATGAAGCGTCACTGCTCAATGGTCATCTTGAACCGACCAATGAACCATACGCGATCGCCAAGATAGCCGGAATCAAGTTATGTGAATCTTATAATCGGCAATACGGTGTTGATTACCGGTCAGTGATGCCCACAAACCTTTATGGCGAGCATGATAATTTTCATCCGGAAAACAGCCATGTTATTCCCGCCATGATGCGTCGTTTCCATGAGGCCAAATTACGCGGAGACAGTTCAGTAGTTGTCTGGGGTACTGGCACTCCCAAACGTGAGTTCCTTTATGTAAACGATATGGCTGAAGCCTGTGTTCATGTTATGCAGCTGGATCAGGCCATTTACGCTGAAAATACCATGCCGATGATGACCCATATTAATGTGGGCACAGGCAAAGACTGCTCCATCCGGGATCTGGCTGAAACCATGAGGCAAGTGGTGGGTTTTACGGGTGATATCGTTTTCGATACCGGCAAACCGGACGGCACTCCTCGCAAACTGCTTGATGTCAGCTGCATCAACAATATGGGCTGGGAAGCGTCTGTCAGCCTGTCGGAAGGTCTTACATCGACATACCGATGGTTTCTTGAAAATGCAGCGCACCTACGTGCGGTGTGATTGTGAAATACTGAGTTAACTACGTGAATATAGTTCCTGTCATTCTTTCTGGCGGCTCGGGCAGTCGGCTTTGGCCCCAGTCTCGTTCGCTCCATCCCAAGCAGTTTCTGCCACTGGTCAATAAGCGATCCATGTTGCAGAACACTGTGGCGAGGCTGGAAGGTTTTATCGAATTTGCCAAGCCGATGCTGATAGCTAACGAGGAACATCGTTTTTTAGCCGCTGAGCAGTTTCGTCAAATGGGAATTGAAGCCAGTGCCATTATTCTGGAACCGGTTGGTCGAAATACGGCACCAGCAGTTGCATTGGCAGCAATAAAAGCACTGTCTGACTATAAAGAGGATTCGATACTGCTAGTGCTGGCAGCTGATCATGTGATCAATGATGAGCAGGCTTTTCGTCATGCCGTGGAAAGTGCTGTGTCTGCTGCCAGGGATGGAAAACTGGTCACTTTCGGTATCGTGCCTTCTCACCCGGAAACGGGCTATGGCTATATCAAAAGTCGTTGTCAGTCAGAAGATAGTGTTCAGGCACTGGCTGTCGAAGAATTTGTAGAAAAACCGGATCAGGCGACAGCAGAACAATATCTGATCTCCGGGGATTATTACTGGAACTCTGGAATGTTTATGTTTAAGGCATCCCGTTACCTGGAAGAGCTTAAGCAGTTTCGACCGGATATTCTGGCAGCTTGTGAAAAAGCAATTGCCGTTGAACACCCGGATCTGGATTTTGTTCGCCTTGATGAAGCTGCTTTCAAAGCCTGCCCTTGTGATTCGATTGACTATGCCGTTATGGAAAAGACACAGGATGCAGTGGTCATACCGCTGGCTGCTGGCTGGTCAGACGTAGGTTCCTGGTCATCCCTTTGGGATGTTGCTGAAAAAGATGATCTTGGTAATGCCATATCAGGCGATGTCATTCTTTATGATACCCAAAACACCTACGTGCGCAGTGAGAAAAAGCTGGTGGCGACGGTAGGTGTACATGACCTGATAATCACGGAAAGTGATGATGCCATACTGGTTGCCAGCAAAGACCAGGATCAGAACGTTAAGAAGATCGTTGAGCAATTAAAAGCTGCGGGACGGCCAGAAGCCAAACTGCACAGAAAGGTGTACCGCCCTTGGGGAGCTTACGACTCTATTGATTCTGGAGAGCGTTACCAGGTCAAACGCATTACCGTCAAGCCGGGTGCCCAGCTATCCCTGCAGAAGCATCATCACAGGGCAGAACACTGGATTGTGGTCAAGGGTACGGCATTGGTGACCAACGGGGATCAGGAAATTTTGCTCACCGAAAACCAGTCAACCTACATCCCGGTGGGAGTAATACACCGCCTGGCAAACCCCGGAAAACTCGAACTTGAACTGATAGAAGTTCAAAGCGGGGCGTATCTGGGAGAAGACGATATTGTTCGATATGAAGATAGTTATGGTCGTATCAGGGAAGAGCCTTGAAAACCCTTGCTACGACGGTAACCAAAACTCTGGTTTGAGCAACTGGAACCTTTAATTAAGGGCGGGTACTCATTGTGAATACTGTAACCCACACAGAAAAATCACCAATCAACCGTTAAAACTGACTTTGTAAACATAACATTAAAAACCCGGTTAAAAACCTGTTTAACCCGGTTTTCAGGTAAGAAATATTCAAATGAAAGCGGTAATACTAGCGGGTGGCCTCGGCACCAGACTCAGTGAAGAAACGGAAACCAAACCTAAACCCATGGTGGAAATAGGTGGCAAACCGATCCTTTGGCATATTTTGAAAATGTATTCTGCCCATGGAATAAACGATTTCATCATCTGCTGTGGCTATAAGGGTTATGTTATCAAGGAGTATTTTGCTAACTACTTCCTCCATATGTCGGATGTCACTTTCGATATGCGCGACAACCAGATGCATGTTCACCAGCGAAAGGCAGAACCCTGGCGGGTAACTCTGGTGGATACCGGTGAAAAATCAATGACCGGTGGCCGGTTAAAACAGGTTAAAGATTACCTCCAGGACGAAGACGCCTTCTGTTTTACCTATGGTGATGGTGTGGGTGATATCGATATCACCGCATCCATTGAACACCATAAGGCTCAACAGACGCTGGCAACACTCACTGCTACCTACCCACCAGGTCGCTTTGGAGCTTTGACGCTGGATAATCACAGAGTTCAGTCATTCCAGGAAAAACCCAAAGGGGATGGTGGCATGATTAATGGCGGTTTTTTCGTGATTTCCCCAAAGGTGATCGACTATATCAAGGATGACCAGACAATCTGGGAGCAAGAACCCTTGATGAAGCTGGCTGAAGATGGCGAACTCTCTTCTTACGAGCATCATGGTTTCTGGCAGCCCATGGATACCCTGCGGGATAAAGTTCTTTTAGAAAAACTCTGGAAGTCAGGAAAAGCACCGTGGAAAACATGGCAATAAGCAAAACATTCTGGCAGGGAAAAAAGGTCTTCCTTACCGGGCACACTGGCTTCAAGGGCAGCTGGCTGGCACTCTGGCTACAGGATCTGGGCGCTCAAGTCAGCGGCTACGCCCTGCCTGCCCCAACTGAACCTTCACTGTTCTCTCTGGCGAATGTGGCACAAAACATGAGCCATACCATCGGAGATATCAGAGATGGCCAAAACCTAAAGCGTGCCATTGAAGAGGTAAAGCCGGAAATCGTCTTACATCTGGCAGCCCAGCCATTGGTTCGATACTCCTATCGGGAGCCGGTAGAAACCTATGAAACCAATGTCATGGGAACCCTGCACCTGCTGGAAGCTATTCGAACTGCCGGTTCAGTTCGCTCCTGCGTATTGATCACTACCGACAAATGCTACGAAAATCGGGAATGGGATTGGGGCTACCGGGAAATCGACCCAATGGGAGGCTTTGACCCTTACAGCAGCAGCAAAGGCTGCATGGAATTATTGTCAGCCTCTTACCGAAACTCCTATTTCCCGCCTCAAAAATACAGCGAGCACAAAACGGCCATCGCTACGGCAAGAGCCGGAAACGTAATAGGTGGCGGAGATTGGGCTGAAGACCGCTTAATCCCTGATATGCTCAATGCCTTTATCAACAGGCAATCAGCCATTATCCGTAACCCCAATGCAATCCGGCCATGGCAGCATGTTCTGGAGCCACTTAGCGGCTATCTGGAACTGGCGCAAAACCTGTATGAGCAGGGACCAGAATTTGCTGAGGCCTGGAACTTCGGCCCCGAGCTGCACGATGCCAAACCCGTCAGCTGGATAGCCAAAGAACTTTCAAGCCTTTGGGGCGAAAAGGCTCAATGGCAAACCGACAGTAATGAGCACCCTCACGAAGCCCATTACCTGAAACTGGACTGTTCAAAAGCCTATGCCCGATTGAACTGGCGACCACGATGGTCGCTCCACCAGGCACTGGCAAACATTACCGAATGGCATAAAGCCCATGAAAGTGGTGCGGATATGCATGCGCTGACCCTTCAGCAAATTCATCAATATCAATCAGCAAGCGTATAACCGCTAATTAATCGAGTATCACGATGTCTGAACTAAAACGCGAAGATTACCTTTACGTACCCTACGGCTGCACCGTTCACGGTGAAGAAGAAATTCAGGCCGTTGAGAAAGTACTGCGCACATCAACACAAATGGGACCCCATGTTCGTGAGTTTGAGGCAAAGGTCGCTGCGACCTTCGATAAGCCTCACGGCATTATGGTGAACTCTGGTTCTTCTGCGCTCTACCTAGCCGTAGAAGTGCTTGATCTCCCCAAAGGCAGTGAAGTCATCACGCCGGCACTGACTTTCTCCACAACCGTTGGCTGTCTGGTTAAAAACGGACTGGTACCAGCCTTTGTAGATGTAGAAGAAGGCACCTACTGCATTGATCCGGCAAAAATCGAAGCCATGATCACTGAAAAAACCAGTGCAGTTTGTATCCCTAACCTCATCGGTAATATCTGCGACTGGGATCGTATTATTGAAATTTGCCGCAAGCACGATTTAAAAATCATTGAAGACAGTGCCGACACCCTCGGCGGTACCCTGACAAATCGTTCCAGTGGACACTACTCTGATATCAGTATTACCAGCTTCTATGGCTCCCATGTCATTAATGGTGCGGGTAATGGTGGCATGCTGTGCGTGAAAGATGATGCCATGGCCAGCAGGGCCCGACTGCTTCGTTCCTGGGGCCGCAGCTCATCCCTGTTTGTAGAAAGTGAAGCCATAGAAAACCGTTTTAATGTCGAAGTCGATGGCATCCCTTATGATGCAAAATTTGTATTCGAAGCCATCGGCTACCAGCTTGAGCCTTCTGAAATCAGTGCGGCTTTTGCTCTGGTTCAATTCGCGAAACTCGAACAGAATATCAAAACACGGGAAGTCTACTTCAATAAGCAGCTCGACTTCTTCAGCCAGTATAAAGACTGGTTTATTCTGCCCAAACAAACCGAAGCATCCCGCACCGGCTGGCTTGCTTTCCCAATGACCATTCGTGATGATGCCCCTTTCACCCGCCGTGAAATGCAAATCTTCCTGGAAAAACGTAATATCCAGACCCGTGTCGTATTTACCGGAAATATCACCCGACAACCTGGGTTCAAAGATATTGAAATGAAAAAGGCCACAGAAGGTTATCCTGCCGCTGATCATGTGATGCGTGGTGGTGTGCTGTTGGCCTGCCACCATGGTTTGAACGATGAGATGCTGGCACACGTTCACGATAGCTTCCGAGCTTTTGCTGTCCAATATCAATAAAACGATTTGTACCACAAAGCGCACAAAGGTCACCAATAAGCCTTTGTGAACTTTGTGCCCTCTGTGGTTAAAAACAAATGAAGATATTACTTACCGGAGCCAGCGGTTTTCTTGGCAGCCATTTAGCCAAAGCTTTTGTAAACTCAGGGCATGAAGTTCATGCACTTATTCGCAAAACCTCAAAACTGAACCGTCTGGAAGGCTACGAAGATAAGTTGGTATTTCACTACACTGAAGATGGCCTTGAAAAAGCATTTGAAGAAAATAACCCTTATAAAGCGGTAGTGCATACGGCAACTTGCTATGGCAGAAATGGCGAAACAGAAGCAGAAATTTTTGCTGCTAATTTAAAATACCCTCTTGACTTGTTAGAAAAAGCCACATTCTTTAACACCGACACATTCTTTAACACCGACACATTCTTTAACACCGACACAATACTGTATAAATATCTGAACAGCTATGCGCTGTCAAAAAAGCAGTTTGTTGAATGGGGTAAACAGTTTTCCAAACAGGACAAGATAAAGTTCTGCAATATAAAGCTGGAACATATGTATGGCCCCGGTGATGATGAGTCAAAGTTTACTACCTATATCATTAATAGTTGTTTGAATAATGTTCCCGTCATAAAACTTACAGCGGGTGAGCAAAAAAGAGATTTTATCTATATAGGTGACGTGGTTTCAGCTTACCAGCTATTGCTTGAAAGTAATGAATTAGAAAGTTTTGAAGATTTTGAGTTGGGTTCTGGTGAAGCAATTTCAATACGAGAGTTTGTTGAAACTGTGCATGCCATTACAGGGTCTAGAAGTGTTCTTGATTTTTCTGCTTATCCTTACCGACAAAATGAGATCATGGAGTCCAGAGCTGAAATAAAAAAACTAATAGAACGTGGATGGCAGCCAAAATTTAAACTTTCTACCGCATTACAACAAACGGTTCAATACGGTAAAGAATGATGAAGTTATTAATTACGGGTGGTTGTGGTTTTCTGGGTAGTAATCTTGCCGAACATGCATTAAGCCAAGGTATAGAGTTATTTGTTTTTGATAACCTCTACCGAAATGGTTCACTCCTTAATCTTGAGTGGCTTAAAAGCAAGGGTAAGTTTGAATTCGTACATGGTGATATACGGAATTATAACGATGTCACTCGGCTAGTGAAAAGAATTCAGCCTGATATTGTCTTCCATTTAGCTGGCCAGGTTGCAATGACAACATCGATTGCTGACCCAAGGATGGATTTTGAAGTCAATGTCATGGGAACTCATAATCTCCTTGAAGCTATAAGACTTGAATCCCCAGAAACAGGGGTGATTTATTCATCTACCAATAAAGTTTATGGTGATCTTGAGCAATTTACTTATGAAGAAACAGAAACCCGTTATAAATGTATAGAAGCGCCGAATGGCTTTGATGAACAAACACAGTTGGACTTCCATTCTCCCTACGGCTGCTCTAAGGGTGCGGCTGACCAGTACATGTTGGACTATGCTCGAATTTTTGGATTAAAGACTGTCGTATTTAGACATTCATCTATGTATGGCGGAAGGCAGTTTGCCACTTATGACCAAGGTTGGGTAGGCTGGTTTTGTCAGAAAACAATAGAAGCGTCACAAGGAAAGCAATTAGAGCCTTTTACCATTTCTGGAAATGGTAAGCAGGTTCGCGATGTTCTTCATGCAGAGGACATGGTAAGTCTCTATTATTCAGCAGCCCAAAGAAATGTAGATTTGGCAGGGCAAGCTTTCAATATAGGAGGTGGTATATCAAACAGTCTGTCTTTATTAGAGCTTCTAGACATGCTAGAAGGGCTTGGCAATACGAAGCTTGATTACAAAAAAATACCAGTTAGGGAAAGTGATCAAAAAATATTTGTTGCAGACTTAACGAAAATAGCCAGCTTAATAAAGTGGGAACCTAAAGTAAGCTCTGCTTCTGGTGTTAAGAAAATGCTTTCTTGGATGCTTGATCAGGAATTGTAACCACATAGTTAATATTGCTATGTAGAAATATTCATATTCAGTAAGCTGTCCGAATTATTGAGATTTTTAAATAATAAACTTCAATGAAAATATCATGGCATATTGTTGTTGCATCAGGAAATTGTATCAGTAAACTGATAACAGTTGCAGCGCAGTTTATAAGTATACGAATCCTTATCGATTTATTAGGTGCCGAACAGTATGCTGTAATGGCTCTGTTATTAGCATTGCCGGGTTGGTTTTTATTATGTGATTTTGGTGTTGGGGCTAGTCTTCAGAATTATATTTCAGAATGCAAAGTTGATAACATTAATTTTGATGACAAAATAGTAGCCGCATGTATTTCACTTGTTTCAATACTTATAATACTTGTCGGCTTGATTTTTCTCCTGTCTGGTTTTTTAGGTGAATTCTATTTAAAGCCAGCGGTGGATCTGCCTTCCAGTCAGAAAACGGTATTGTTTTTCCTTTCAAGCATTTTTGGTGTATTAGGTGGCATTGGTTCAGTTTCCTACAAGATATTATATGCTTTACATAAAGGTTATTGGGCAAATACTTTGCCTGCAATAATGTCACTGCTTTCACTAATAACCTTAACTTTAATTCCTCCGCTAATTGAAAGCAATGAGCTGTTAATTTGTATAATAATATGGTTGTTACCAAATGGCATTGCACCTTTTGCACTTTTTATATTTTTTGGCTTTAAACGGTTTAGTCGTTTTCCTTTAGCAATCGTTTATTTTGAATTATGGGATCGTGCCAAAGACTTTTTTCTTCTTGCTGTATTTTCAACAATAACTCTACAGGTAGATTATGTTATCCTGTCTCAATTATTAAGTGGAACCGACATAGTAATATATAATATTGTCAGTAAAATATTTATACTGGTTATTTTCTGTTACACCGCCGTTCTTTCAGCGTTATGGCCAGTTTTGACAGAGCTCCTACGATTAAATAAATGGGATAAAGTTCGCAACTATATTTGGCGTTATATTATTTGTGGATTTGCCTTTGTATGTATTGCAACAGCATTTATAATACTTGTACGTGGGTATGTAGTAAATTTGTTAGCACCAGGAAGTGATATTATCCTACCTATAGGAACATTAATTTTCTTTGGTATATATCAATTGGTGCGCGTATGGACTGATACATATTCAGTTGTTTTAAAAAGTATTAATAAAATAAAACCCTTTCTGGTATTAGTGCCAGTACAAGCGCTTTTTAGTATTCTATTCCAAATTTATGGAGCTAATAATTACGGCATTAATGGTTTAGTCGCAGGTTTAATAATGTCATTTATTGTTACCGTTTTTTGGGGATTGCCTTTCGCCGTGAACAAACAAATTAAAAGTAATATTTGAGGGTGGCTGTTTTGTTTAAATTGTCTATATGTGTGCCAACCTATAATAGAAAAGATTTTCTTGTAGAATTGTTAGATAGTTTAGTCCCACAGCTTGTTGATTCTGTAGAAATTGTTATTTCTGATAATGCTTCAACAGATGAAACAGAGATTTTGGTAAACGAATACTGTAAAACTTATAACAACATTTCCTATTATAGAAATGAAAAAAACATAGGTCCGGATTTAAATTATTTGAAGTCTGTAGAGCATGCAAAAGGCGATTACTGTTGGTTGTTTGGTAGTGATGATGCGTTCAAAGAAGGCAGCATTGCTAGATTGCTATGCGAAATAGAAAAAAAAGAATGTGATGTTTATTTGGTTGACCGAGATGAATGTGATTTTCATTTGAATTTTCAGAGAAAACATAATTGGTTAACGGTTGATACGGATAGTGAGTATGGCTTTAACAATAATCAAGATTGGATAACTTATTTTAACAAGTGTAATAGTTTGGGTGCTGTATTTAGTTTTTTATCATCCATAGTGATAAGAAAACAAAAGTGGGATCTAGTTTTATTTGATGAAAGGTTTATTGAGTCTGCTTATTCACATGTTTTTATGATTCTATCATTATTAAAAGAAAACGGAAGCTTGAAGTATATAAGCGATAGTTTAGTGCTGTGTCGAAAAGGCAATGACTTTTTTAGTCAGGAGGGTTTCTATAAAAGATTCTTTATTGATATTGATGGTTATTACTCTTTGTCTGAAAATTTATTTGAAAACATGGCTGTCAGGAGAAGTTTTAGAGATGTTTTAGTTAAAACAACACCATGGTATAGATTATCAAAACTTTACGATTCAATAGGCGATCAAGATATCAATAAAACCACTAAAAAATTATTAGATTTTGGATTTAATTCAATTATTTTAACAGTCGCTAGAGTATGCGCAAAAATAGGTTTAACGAAATTGCTGCTTAAAGTAAAGGGATAAGATGGAATTTGTCGATATAAGATACCCATTTGATAACTTTATAAGTTTTGTGTCTGGTGGTTATTTTTTAGCATTAGAAAGTTTACATTTAACATTAGGTGTAATTGGTTTCTTCTTTATTTCAATATATCTGCTTTATACGCTTCGTTTGAAATTTGCGCTGTTAATTATTTATTTTGGTGGGTCAATATATTCGAATCCAACCTTTGAGTCTTTTGGTGTTAGCTTTGCAGAATTTGTTGGCATAATAAATAGTATTATTTTCATTATTACTCTAATGAGTAGAAGGACAATTCTTAGTAAGACTTCGAAGTTGTTATTTTCGATTTTGTTTATAATAACCGCACATGTATTGTTGGTTTGGTTTTTTTATCCAGAGTTAATAGATAACGTTGAGAAAGCGGTTTTCAGAGGAGTGTTAATTCTTAAGATATTCGTCCTTGCTTGTAATGTTGGCATGTTGGCGATTGTCGTTAGAAATAAGAAGAGACTAGGTTTGTTTTTACAATGGGTCATTGTTTATCTTTCTTTTAGTGCTGCTTTATACATTATGCAATTAATTGAGTATAATTTATTTTCAATTGAACCATTCGGAACATTTTCGAACGCAGGTTTTTCTAGTGGTGTATCATTTGGTTCTGTGGCTACGGAGCGTGGACATTATGCTAAATTTCTAGTGCCTGCAATACCACTGGTAATGTATAGAATATTTTGTTTCACTCCAATTCTTTTTGAAAAGATAAGATTTGGTGTTTATTTTCTAGTATGCGTTATAAATTTCTCTGCTTCTGGTATTGCTTTTCTATTATCATATATTCTCGCTTTCAGTCTGGTGTTTTGGAGGGAAATTGTAAAAAAATATTTATTTTGGTTTTTAGCAACAGTGCTTATAGTATTCCCATTGACTGTATATTTATTATTTGAACAATATATGTCTATTGTTAATAAAATAATTGAGTATGTTTTTTCAGATGAAGCTAGTGGTGGAAGAAAATTATCAACAATAGCTAACTATCTAAATGTGTATCCTTTAGGGATAACTTATGGTGGTAGCAGTTTAAGAACAATTGAATCAATAGGGCCCGTTGAACTTGGTCTTATTGGTTTAGTTACACAGTTCTCAATATTCTTACTAATATTTGCGGTTTTAATAACGAAATACCTATTGAATGTTGGTTTTTTTTGTCGTAAAAAAAATGCAGGCGATAAAATACTATTCTGCGGAATTATAATTTCATTATTTATTTTTGTATCAGACATACTATGGTTTTTACCTATTATCTGGTGTCAATATCAAATGTATGAAAATAGAGAGCTGTATAGAAAATAGATGATACTCTTAGATAATATTGTTTTTGAAATACAAAAAGCAGGTGGCATAAGTGCTGTTTGGTCTGCTGTTTTAAATGAATTAAATGAAAGGCACGCAGAATGCACTGTCCTAGAAAACCCAACTTGCAAGGATAATATCTTTTATCAGGAAATTTCACAGGCAAAGATTGTAGAGGATATTGGAAATTTAACATTACGGCGCTATCAAGATGTTAAATGCAAAGAAAATATCACTTTGTTTCATTCCAGCTATTTTAGGGTGCATGCGTCAAAAAAAATTAAAAACATCGTTACTGTGCATGATTTTGTCTATGAAAAATATGATAAAGGTATAAGGAAATACATTCACCTGTTTCAAAAAAAACATGCACTAAAAAGAGCCGATGTAATCATCTGTGTTTCTGAAAACACCAAGGCTGACCTGCTTACCTATCACCCATGGATAGATAATTCTATTGTAAGGGTTATCCATAATGGAGTTGATAAAGAGTTTAAACCTTTATTAAATACAGATGAAAACCCCAGGATATCTGAGCCTCCTTATTTACTGTATGTCGGGGGTAGAAATATCCACAAAAATTTTAAAGCTGCACTTCAGCTGTTAACTTGTGATGAATCTGTGAAACTTTCACTACACTTGAAAGTGGTTGGTGGTGGGGTATTTTCAGAATCTGAACGGTTATTGATTAAAGAGTTAAAGCTTTCAAATAGAGTGAAACATTATAGTAATATTAATAATCATGAACTAAATCACTTCTACAACAATGCTTATGCGCTGATTTACCCATCATTTTATGAAGGGTTTGGTATACCACCGCTTGAAGCTATGGCTGCCGGTTGTCCGGTAATTTGCTCCAATGTTTCTTCTATTCCCGAAGTGGTTGGTAATGCGGGTTTAATGTTTGATCCTCATACACCTGAAGAGGCTGAAGAGTATCTGGTTAAGCTACAGGATTCATCGTTTAGAGACAGTGTTATAAATCAGGGGTTATTGAGAGCTTCTCAATTTTCATGGGAAAAGACTGGTCGAGAGACCGTTAATTTATATAAAGAACTTTTGTAATGATTGTTGTTTTCTCTGGTACTGATGGAGCAGGTAAATCTACACAGATTGAACTCCTCCAGTCGTATCTATCCAGTAAAAATTGTAAAACAAAATATTTATGGGCCAGAGGGGGGTATACTCCACTGTTTTCATCAGTTAAAAATATTGCCAGATGGTTGCTACGCAAAAAATTGCCAGGGGCTGGAGAAAGTAAAGAAAGAGATCAGATTCTTAATAAAAGTTCAGTTTCAAGCCTGTGGTTGTTTATAGCCATTTTAGATTTGTTATTTTTTTACGGAATATATGCCAGATACTGTTCTATTTTAGGATATGTTGTTATTTGTGACCGGTATCTAGAGGATACCTGTCTGGATTTCAAACGTAATTTTAGCGGTAAATTTAACGAAACTGGTATTCTCTGGCGAGCGTTACTTTTATTTGCACCAAAACCCAATCATTCTTTTCTGCTTTATGTGCCGGTTGAAGTCAGTATTGAACGTTCCAAATTAAAAAAGGAACCATTCCCCGACTCCCCGGAAACTCTGAAATGGCGTTTGGATTATTATCTCAATGAACGTTACTTTCCTTCCAGCAGGTTCTGTAAAATTGACTGCCAGCAGCCGGTTGACACGATTCAGACAATTATTAGAAATCATATTGAGGCAGTTTAACCATGCGGATACAGCTGCTTCGCCAGCGTGAAGATTTTGAACAGGGATTTATCCAGTCCCTATCCCTATTCTTATCTGAATATTTTAACTGGACTGGTGAGATGCGCTGGGATAGTGATATTTCCGGTTCTGCATTTCTGGCCAATGATTACCTGAATGTCATTTATCCAGAACATTTATCACGGAAGCGCCTGTTTAGCCTTACCCGAGAGTTTGCCTATAATCCTCGCTGGTATCGCCGCACTTTACAACAAGTCTATATATATGGAGCGGTCAGGCGACCGTTTGAATCCATCGCTACCTCAGCCCGCCTTATCATAGAAAATTGCCCTCCCGAATTACATAACTGGGTATTTATTCCCGGTAATCACAGTCACAGGGCTGTTGATGTAGTTAATGAACGTTGCTTTGTTTTTTATAAACCCGGTTTTAATCACTCTTTCATCAGGATCGATGCTGAAATCAGGCAAAAGCACCCTTGGCTTCCTTCGCCAGAGGTTTTTGAAATATCTGAATCTAACACCTGGTATATAGAACAACGCATCAGGGGGTTACCACTAAACAGGCTTGGTACACCAGCTAAGGTTGACGAGGCATTAGCCTTTGCCCGGAACGCCATAGTTCGCCTCTATAATGAGACCTCAAGTAATTGCCTGCTTTCCGACTATGTCGCTTCTGTTGATCAGGAATTTCAAAAGATTTTCAGTTCTATAGAAGCTTTATTGCCCAGCGACTTAAGGATTCAGTTTGTCGACTTCCTGAGAAAACTGAGAGGAATCCTTAATGAGCATACCGATCATAAGATTGAACTGGTTTTGAGTCATGGTGATTTTCAACCGGCTAACCTGTTAGTTGATCATGGCAAATGCTGGATTATAGACTGGGAATATGCAGCAACACGAAGCCGTAGTTATGATGCATTATGCTATGGACTTATGAGCAGGTTCAGTACCGGGTTTGCCCAACGTTATGACCATTTATTACAAAACCCTGAGTTGCTGAAAAAGACGATTGAATGGACGGGTCTAGAGACCGAAATTTCTTATCCGTTGTTTTTGCCACTGTTTTTACTGGAAGAGTGTTTGGTCAAACTAAAAGAGGTTGCTGCTGAGTCTATTACTGACAAAGAAGTAATACTAAAACCATGGTTTGCAGAAATTCTTTTGATCAGGCAGTTCGTTTAATTCCTTATGAAGATAACAAAATTTTTATTACTAAACCAAATGGCGGGCCCTCTGTTCAGGGAGCTGGCTGAAGACCTGGCTGATGCCATGCCAGAAGGTTGCATTTTAAAAACGGGGCATCCTGATACTCTGCGTATTGGCAGTAAGACTGACAAACTCCAGATACAATCGGCACCCGCTTATAACAGAAAAAGCAAAGCGACCCGTATTATCAGTTGGTTATATTATGCCGTCATCAGCTTATGGGCGATGTTAAGGGCTGATAAAAACACGGCACTATTAATTGTTTCTAATCCGCCTTTGCTGGGGCCTATAGCCTGGCTGGTGAACGGTATAAAGAAAACACCTTATGTTGTCCTGGTTTACGATATGCATCCCGATACTATGGTCAGTTTTGGGGTTCTCAGTGAAAACTCGCCAGTTACCAGGCTATGGAGAAAAATTAACCGGGCAGTGTGGAATCGTGCCGCTGCAGTTTACACCATAGGCCCTGTAATGGCTGAAAAGCTGGCTGCACAGTTTGATCCTCTTCTTACCCCGCTTGGCAGGGTTGGAGTTATCCCTCCCTGGGCGGATACCCAACGAATCAAGCCTATCCCTAAATTGGATAACTCTTTGGCGAAAGAACTTGGTCAGAATGGTTATACCACTGTTTTGTATTCCGGCAATATGGGCATCAGTCACGATATTGATAGCATGCTTGAAGCGGCAAAATTGCTTGCCACTCGTCAGGATATAAAATTCCTGTTTATTGGTGAGGGGGCAAAGTGGCAAGATGCCTGCGATTTTCGTGATAGATATCAGCTTACCAATCTGGATGTGCTGCCCTTTCAGCCTGAAGAGAAATTGCCCTACACCATGGCGCTGGGTGATATCGCTTTGGTGGCTTTGGATAAAGGTGCAGAAGGTTTAATGGTGCCCAGTAAAATGTATTATTACCTGGCGGCCGGGTCTGCAGTGATTGGTATATGTCATGGACGGAATGATGTTTCTGTAACATTGGAAAATGGCGATTGCGGCATTACGGTAACACCTGGTCAGCCGGATGAGCTGGCCAGAACCATTTGCGGTTTGGTGGATGATCCTGGGAGGCTGGACGTGCTTCGAAAAAAAGCGCGAGCAGTGGCTATTGATTTTTATTCCAGAGTTGCATGTACTGATTTATTTATCAGATCCCTTCCTATAGATAAATGATAAAGCTTAGATATTAATTGGTTATTTAATGATTGAATTTAAAGTTACTGATGCTCAAAAGTTTTTTTGTTTATGCCTGCGTCATTACGACTTCTTAAACGAAGAAGAGATCCGATTGTTGTATACGGCCAATGGGGATCAGGAACTATTTAATGAGGCTAAATTAAATGGTGTTGTGCCCATTGTTGCTCATGCTTTAAACAAAGTTATCCCCGGGGATTTACCAGATCATTGGCTGGCTGAGTACAATGTTATTGACCAGCGAATACAATCATATATGGTTGAGCTTGATAAAGTAGCTTCATTACTCACCAAAAATGGGATACCGCTGTTAGCCTTGAAAAATAGTGGTATCACTCGTGGTATGTATCCCTATTATGGGGCCTGCCCAATGGGTGATATTGATGTTCTTGTGAGTAAAACATCATTCCGAACAGCACACAAAATTCTTACTGATGAAGGTTACCAATTAAAGTTTCGTTGCCCTTTTGAAGAAGACAGCCTTGAAGCGGCTGAACATGGCGGTGGTGCGGAGTATTCGGTAAACCTGCCTAATGGAGAGCACCTCTGGTTTGAACTTCAGTGGAGACCCGTCGCAGGCCGCTGGATTCAGCCAGATCAGGAACCTGATGCGGATGAACTTATCAGCCGATCAGTACCCATTGAGGGCTCCGATGTTAAACTTCTGGCCCCCGAAGATAATTTATTGCAGGTTGCCCTTCATACCGCCAAGCATACCTTTGTTCGTGCTCCCGGTTTTCGGCTTCATACTGATGTAGATCGTATAGTTTCTTCTCAAGCAATAGACTGGCCTAAGTTTGTTCAGTTAACGATAGAGCTTAGAACCAAAACAGCCGTTTTTATGTCTTTGGCTATGGCTCAGAGTTTACTCGGTACTCCAATACCATTCAGTGTTCTTGAAGAGCTTTCACCCGCTAAATGGAAAGTTAAGCTTATGGTTGCCTGGTTGCAAAGAGTAGGTGTTTTTGAACCGGATGCATCTAAATGGAATAAGCTTGGTTATATTGTTTTCGTTAGTTTACTTTATGACGATTTCTCTGATTTTGTATCTGGAGTATTGCCCAGGACAGAGACAATGAAAGAACAGTATCATTTTAAAAGCAATTGGCTTTTACCTTATTATCACTGCAAAAGATTGGCAAATCTTGTATTAAGACGTGTAAATACTTAATCATGTTAAAGCGTATATTCGATATTTTTGGAGCTTGTTTAGCTCTTGTTTTGTTTTTTCCGGTGATCAGTTTTGTTGCCTGGAAGGTCGCAAAAACTATGGGGAGGCCCGTTTTTTTCCGTCAGGTACGACCTGGCCAGGATGGTAAGCCCTTTGAGATGATCAAGTTTCGCACTATGCGCGATGCCAATGGCCCGGATGGTAAACCATTGCCTGATGCAGATCGGATTACTCCTTTTGGCAGCTTTATGCGCCGTGCCAGCCTGGATGAATTGCCCGAGTTCTGGAATGTGCTGAAAGGCGATATGAGTCTGGTTGGGCCACGGCCTTTGTTAATTCAGTACCTTCCCCTTTATTCCAAAGAACAGTATCGCCGCCATGAGATGAAACCGGGCATTACCGGTTGGGCACAGATTAATGGGCGTAATGCTATTTCCTGGGATGAGAAGTTTAAGCTGGATGTGTGGTATGTGAATAACCAGTCGGTCTGGCTGGATATGAAAATCCTTTCTTTAACGGTTAAGAAAGTTATCCTCCGGGAAGGGATCAGTTCGGATGATCATGCCACCATGCCTTTTTTTGAAGGAACCCAAACAGGCACTGCTACCCTGAGTTCGCAGCCTGTTGCTCGTGATAAGAGTAATGACATTAATCCGCTGACTGAGAAAAATGTTGCCGATAGCTCGTTGGATGGTCATCGTAAAAGCGGAAAGGTTAAAGGTTTAAACGTTAAATCTTGTAAGAAAAAAATTAATCATTAATTCTACGGGCCTGTAAATATTCCATGACCGAATTTAATATCCTGTTTGCTGCAGCAGGTCGGCGTGTCTCATTAATACGCCATTTCAGAAAAACACTTGATGAATTGAATATCAGCGGTACAGTTTATGCGGCTGATGCAGGAAAATCAGCTCCGGCATCTTTTATTGCTGATCAACGGTTACAAGTGCCAAGAGTCTCATCGCCTGATTATATTCCACAGTTAATATCTATTTGTGAAACGTTTAAGATTCGCTTGCTAGTGTCTCTTATCGATACCGACCTGACACTGCTTTCACAGCATAAAGATACGTTCAGGACCATAGGAACGGAAGTGTTAGTCTGTGAATCGGCTACCAATAATATCTGTTTCGATAAAAATAATACTTGGAAGTTTTTTACTGAAAACAGCATCGATACCCCCAGAGTACTTTCTGAATCTGATATTAATAAGTTAAAAGACTCCGACTTTCCTTTACTGATTAAGCCCTGGGATGGAAGTTGCAGCATCGGTGTCAACAAAGTTAACAGCTTAGAAGAACTGACTTTTTTTAAGCACCATGTCAAAAATGCTATTGTGCAGGAATATATTCAGGGGGATGAATATACCTGCGATGCTTATGTGGATTTCAGCGGTAAAGTTCGCTGCGTTGTTCCTCGAAAACGGTTAGAAACAAGAGCGGGTGAGGTGAGTAAAGGGTTAACCGTCAATGATCCCGAAATTATATCGGCAGTGACTAATGTTGTAGAGAAACTGCCTCATGCGGTGGGCTGTATGACCGTTCAGTGCTTTAAACAGCCTGACGGCCGGATATGTTTTATCGAAATCAATCCACGATTTGGTGGCGGTCATCCACTCAGCCTTCATGCTGGTGCTGATTTTCCAAAGTGGATTATCCAGGAGCTTACCGGTCAGCCTTGTGAGGCGACGCAGGATTGCTGGCAGGATGACTTGGCTATGTTGCGCTATGACGATGAAATTATTGTCAGAGGAGAGGATATCCGTTGATTAAAGCGGTTGTTTTTGATTTGGATGATACCCTTTATCCAGAACATACTTATGTTGATAGTGGTTTTAAAGCGGTTGATCAGTATTTAGCTGTAAACTATAAAATTGATGGTTTCTATGAAATAGCCACCCGTCTATTTACTGATGGTCATCGGGGTAAAATCTTTAATGAAGCTCTGGACTGTCTGGCTTTTTCTTATCAGGATAAACTGATAAAAGAGCTTATTGAGGTATATAGAAATCACAAACCAGCTATTCAGCTTGATACAGAAACTACAAAGGTGCTGGAGTATTTCTCACAACATTATCAAACAGCACTGATCACTGACGGTTACACGGCTGCCCAGAGGAATAAAATTGAAGCATTGAGGATTAGCCGCTACTTCGATTTTATCTGTGTGACCGATGAGTTTGGTAGAGATTATTGGAAACCTCATGAAAAGCCTTTTGTCGCTACAGAGAATGTTCTAAAGGTAAAATCTCCTGAGTGTGTTTATATTGCAGATAATCCGGTGAAAGACTTTGTTACGCCTAATCGCCTTGGTTGGAAAACCATTCAGTTAGTCTCTGATAATGGAGAGTACCGTACTTTAGCTGTTGAACCTCAATATGAGGCACAATTTCAAGTAACAGGTTTGAGTGAAACTCTAGGCCTGCTTGAGGCATCTTAACAGCCGTTTTCCATGATCCGCTGTCCGTAACCTCTAAAAGCGCTTTCTTGTCTTTTTCGGAAACGGACTGCAATGGAAACTGAATTGCAATGAATGCAGAAAATTACAAAATTCGAAGAGATAATGCCGCGAAGATTTTGGTTTGATTCAGACATGTTGCGGTAAATGCTTTAAATAACTGTAAAGCCTTTATAGCTGGACTGATGCGGAAGCATAAAGAGAACAGAGTATCTGCCGAAAGTGCACGCAGGATGCGTGGCTTCGTAAGTTACAAATCGCGCATTTTATCCAACGCTGCATCCTGCAGAAAAGCAGAACGAGAGCGGTAGGCAGGATGAGTCTTAACCATTTCGTCTATTCGATATAGCAGGTACTGTGGCAGAGTGATATTAACTCTTTCTGCTTTTCCGAGATAAGGGGTAATGTCGATATCCACAAATGCCCAAATGCCATTGGCATAGTCTGGGTTTGATTGGTGCTCCGAAATCTTGCCCGCTTCAGGAATAGTGGATTGGCTTTCACATAGTATTTCCAAATGACCGGCAATGGCATCTTCAACGTGTGCAAGTGTTTCGTCAATGCCTTCTCCTGCTGAAAAGCAACCGGGGATATCGGGAACGGTCGCACCATAGTGAACATTATCATCAGTATGCAGAACAATCGGATATCGCATTTTCTTTCCCCTTCAGTGCTTTAATAGGTCTTTTATTTGAGCCTGTTTAAGAATGCTCTTCAGTGTGCCTTTCGGTATTTCATGCTTTGGTGCGGCACTGTCACCAGCCCTGGAATGTTTTGGTGTTTGAAATGGTGATGACTCCCTCGTATTCGCACCAAATACCACCCGTGGCTTTCCAGAGCTTTTATGATATCTGAGCTTTTCATGTACTGGCTTCGCCCTGTTTAAACATACACACCATACACACTATTGCAATATCAAATGGTTGCATTCGTATGGGAAACGGTCAATGTAGTTCAGTTTTAGTCGCTTGCCGTTGTCCGCCTTTCGAACATGCATTTTCTTGTATTTTTCGGACAACGGACTTCGGAAAGCGGACAACATTCCAATCACATTCAATAAGCACTTAAATCAACCATGCTAAACACTCCGTTCTTCCCCTGGCCTTCTTTCACTCAGGAAGAAGCCGATGCCGTCAGCCGTGTATTACTGTCTAATAAAGTCAATTACTGGACGGGCACCGAAAGCCGCGAGTTTGAGAAAGAGTTTGCTGAATACTGCGGTACCGAACATGCCATTGCGCTGGCAAACGGAACATTGGCGTTGGATTTGGCGCTTCATGCTCTCGGAATAGGGACGGGTGATGAGGTGGTTGTTACTCCTCGTACCTTTCTTGCTTCTGCCAGTAGTATTGTTAACTCCGGAGCAAAGCCGGTGTTTGCTGAAGTGGATCGGGATTCCCAGAATATCACTGCCGACACGATTGCTGCAGTGTTAACGGAACATACCAAAGCTATTATCTGTGTTCACCTCGCCGGTTTACCCTGTGATATGGACCCGATCATGGCATTGTCTGAAAAGAATAATCTTTTTGTCATTGAAGACTGTGCCCAGGCTCATGGTGCAAAATACAAAGGTCGTCCGGTAGGCAGTATTGGCCATATTGGTGCATGGTCGTTTTGTCAGGATAAGATTATGACCACCGGCGGTGAAGGCGGTATGGTCACCACTAATGATGAAGTGCTGTGGAAAGCGATGTGGTCTTTTAAAGATCATGGTAAATGTTATGACTCAGTTTATAACACTGAACACCCTCGTGGATTTCGCTGGCTACACAATGAATTTGGTACTAACTGGCGCATAACCGAAATGCAATCAGCCATTGGCAGAATTCAGTTACGGCGAATGCCGGAATGGACTCGAAAGCGTCAGGCCAATGCAGCTGCAATAACAGAAGTTTGTCGTACGATTACAGCGTTACGTATTCCTGAGGTTCCCGAATCAATAGAACATGCCTGCTATAAACATTATGTGTTTGTACGCCCTGAAATGCTGAAAGAAGGTTGGAGCCGAGATCGAATTGTGGATGAAATTAATGGTTCGGGTGTACCTTGTTACCAGGGTTCCTGTTCAGAAATTTATCTGGAAAAAGCTTTTGATCATTCCGGTTTTCGCCCTGAAGAACGTTTACCTATAGCCAGAGAGTTAGGCGATACCAGTTTGATGTTTCTGGTTCACCCGACGTTAACTCAGGATGAGATTTCTAAGACTTGTGAGGTTGTTCAGGAGGTTATGGGAGAGGCCGTTGACCGTTGACCGTTAAAGCTTTTGGAACACGGAACAACTTGCGTCTGGTATGGCACGAGTTCATTCAACACTACTTTTCGTTTATATAAAGACAGAATATGAATGATGCAACAATCAGTGCGTTCCATGCTCAAAAAATAACGTTACCGGCAACCCAAACCGTTCAGCCAGATTCTGTATCTGCCGCAGGTTCAATGGTCGCTTGCCGTTTAGAACTTCCGACACTACTCCCTGGCTGCCGATTTCTGGCAGATCGGACTGCGTCAGATTATGCTGGCGCATTAATACTTTGAGCAGGGCAATGGTGCCATCTTGTTTATCCCACTGTGAAAGAACAGGGTCTGTTTGGTATTCATAGCGTTCTATTTTCTGGGTGATCATGTCCAGTAGGAGATTCCGAGGGTCATTCGGGTTGTCTCCAATACTTTTGCACAGCGCTTCTGTGGCCTTAAGAGCCTGTTCATAATCACTTTCGCTATTGATACCTTCCAGAAAAGGTGCAGCTTCCAATAAATGATGAAATCGCCGGGTTAATTCAACCATGCTTTTTGTATCGTGCATGCTCACAGGCTTCCTCCTTTACGGCAGCGCTTGGTGATTTCATCGTAGGCTTTATGATCAACAATGTGTTTTACAAAGAGCTTCTGGCTTATGAAGTAGATAATGCTGATGTCCGTTATCCGTTATCCGTTATCCGTTATCCGTTATCCGTTGGCCGTAAAAGCTTTCGGATCACGGCCAACGGAAAACGGAAAACGGATCAATTCCGAATGGAATTGATCAACCCCTGCAACATGGCAGAGATGTTTTTTACGGTTTCGATCCAAAGCTTCCCAATGTCTTTGTTGATGTAACCTATCTCGATACCAATATAGATTTGAGTTCTCAGCTCTGCGGCTGAGCCACGGGCGATACTTAGGAAATGACGTTTTTCTTTGTGAGATTCCCTTTCCAACCCTTCGGCAATATTGCTCGGGATGGATAGGGAGGCACGGGTGATCTGGTCTTTAAAGCCATAATCTTTCAGCCCAGCCAGTTCTTTGTAGATGCTGACACTCAGCCGGGATGATCGTTTCCATACATCGAGATTTTCAAACGTCATTTTCTCATTCTTATTTAAAACCACGAATTTTAGACTAGAAATGATTCGTTTGCCGTTGTCCGTTATCCGTTGGCCGTAAAAGCTTTCGGAAAACGGAAAACGGAAAACGGAAAACGGAAAACGGAAAACGCCTATCAATGAGAAACCAACTCCTCTCCCTCCCGAGATATAAAAAACGCATCATCACCCTGGCGCTGGATACACTTTCTATATGGGTGGCTCTGGTATTAGCATTTTCTGTGCGACTGGGGTGGGATGAATTTATTCAACGCTATCAGGCCACTTTCTTTATGCTGGTTTGGGTGGCACCTGCCGTTTCTTTACCGATTTATATTCGCTTTGGGCTTTACCGGGCCGTGCTGCGTTATATGAGTCATCAGGTATTACTGACCATTCTTAAGGCAACGCTGATTGCAGTGCTGGCGATGATGGCAGGCTTTTATTTGTTAAATATTGGCAATATTCCCAGAGGGGTAACGGTGCTTTACTGTTGCTTTTCTGGTTTGTTGTTAGGCCTGACTCGATATGGTGCCCGACAATGGCTCAAGGGTTATAACCTGAAAGATATTGGGCAGATTCTTCTTTCCCTGCAGCCAGAGGTGGTGCAGAAAAAGCAGCACGATAAGAATGGTATTCCGGTATTAATTTATGGTGCTGGAGAAGCCGGTGTGCAGCTTGCGGAGGCACTGAACAAATCCCGGGAATATCGCCCCGTGGGTTTTCTGGATGACAGCGAAGCCCTCAGTGGTCGGGTGATTGTGGGTAAGCGGGTTTACCTCTCTGAGCCAAGTTTGAACCAGGTAATCAGCGAAACTGGCGCTGAAGAAGTGTTGTTGGCGATTCCTTCGTTAAGTCGTTCAGAAAGAGCGAGCATTTTACGAAAGCTCGAAACCACCGGTTTGCCGGTAAAGACCATGCCGGGGATGAGCGATCTGGCGAGCGGTCGGTTGAAAATTCAGGAGATTCAGGCTGTTGATATTGCGGATGTTCTGGGGCGGGAAGAAGTGCAACCCATTCCTGAATTGATCGATCTGCACATCGCCAATAAAGTGGTGATGGTGACGGGCGCTGGTGGTTCAATAGGCTCCGAGATGGTGCGTCAGGCGCTACTACGTTTGCCCAAAATGCTGATTTTGTTTGAACACAGCGAGTTTAATCTCTACGCCATTGATCAGGAGGTGCAGCGGACTATTCGTTTAAAAGGTCTTTCGGTGCAAGTAGTCACGCTGCTTGGCTCTATTAACGACCCTGGTCGAATGGTTGACGTTATGCGCACCTATAGTGTCGATACACTTTACCATGCCGCCGCCTATAAACACGTGCCGATTGTTCAGCACAATGTCTCTCAGGGTTTGCGTAATAATGTACTGGGTACGCTGTATACCGCTCAGGCGGCCATTGTCGCAGAAGTTAAGAATTTTGTTCTGATTTCTACCGATAAAGCGGTTCGCCCCACTAACGTAATGGGTGCTTCCAAACGTTTGGCAGAAATGGTTTTACAGGCGCTGAGTCAGGAGTCGTCTATCTCTCTGTATCATCCATCTTTATTTGGTTATCAGGCAGGAGATAAGGTCAGTAATCATACGATTTTTACCATGGTGCGCTTTGGCAATGTCTTAGGTTCCAGTGGTTCGGTGATCCCAGTTTTCCGGGAGCAGATTCGCACCGGTGGCCCGATTACGGTTACCCATCCGGAAATCAATCGTTACTTTATGAGCATACCGGAAGCGGCTCAGCTGGTGATTCAGGCTGGCGCCATGGGTACAGGCGGCGATGTGTTTGTATTGGAGATGGGCGAACCGGTGAAGATTGTCGACCTGGCCCGACGAATGATTGTGCTTTCGGGTTTATCGGTCAAAGATGATCAGACTCCGGATGGAGATATTGAGATTACCTTTAGTGGCCTCCGTCCTGGTGAAAAGCTCTATGAAGAGTTATTGATTGGTGAATCGGTTACCGGTACGGATCATCCTAAAATTTCCCGTGCCTATGAAGAGCTTTTGGCCTGGGAGGCACTTAAAACTGTGCTGGATGAAATTACCGGCACGCTGCAGGGGCATAACTATAAAGTAACAAGAGAGTTGTTGCTTCGGTATGTGAATGGGTATCAGCCCAGCTCGGTGGTTGTGGATTGGTTGTATAAACAACCTGAGCATGAAGTAGAGGTTGGCCGTTAGCCGTTAGCCGTTGACCGTTATCCGTTATCCGTTATCCGTTGGCCGTTATCTGTTGACCGTGACAGCGCGAGTGAGCCAAGCTTTTTACGGACCACGGACCACGGACCACGGACCACGGACCACGGACCACGGACCACGGACCACGGAGCACGGAGCACGGAGCACGGAGCACGGAGCACGGTCTACGGTCTACGGTCCAGCTTTTCGGCCAGCCAGGTTTTAACCACCGCCTGCCGGGCAATACCCAGTCTGGATGCCTCGCGATCAAGAGCGGCAATCATCCATTCCGGGAAGTCGATATTGATTCGGCGGGTTTCCAGGCCAGGGCGTTGGGCGCTGGACCAGTCAATATGTTCATCAATGCTGTCGTGGCCTTCATCAAAGGCCTGGTCAAACTCTTTAGCTTTCATAGGCGGCTATCTCTTTGGGTCTTGAACGACGTACCGAAATAATTCGAAAACCAGGGTCAGGTCTTTCTTCGTGCATAAAGTCAATATGTATTGGAAAAGCCAGGTCAGGTCTTTCATTTTGCAACAACGAAAGCCCAGCATTTCCATCTGATACTTGCACTACCCGTATCGGGCGCTCTGTAAATGTTATAGGAAAACAGTATTGCCGTTACTCTCGATGAATTGATCAGATGAGAATTTTGCCAGTATGTAGTTTATAAACTACAATCTCTCTCTATGATCAGTATTAAACAAACCGACATCTACTGCAAGTGGGAGCGGAAGCTTAAGGATTCCAGAGCAAAAGCGGCCATAGCGGCTCGGATCTTCCGCTTAGCAAACGGACTTGCCGGTGATGTTTCTCCGGTAGGTCAGGGCGTGAGTGAATTAAGAGTTCACTATGGTCTGGGTTGCCGTGTTTACTTCCGGCAACAAGGTAATGAAATTATCATCTTGTTGTGTGGTGGTGATAAAAGCACACAAAGCCGGGATATTGAGGTAGCTAAACGCCTAGGAGCCTGTCGGACTTACCACTGACCTACTGCGAAAGATAGGGAGAAAAAACAATGACAGAGTCTATTCATGATTATGATCCGGCTGCAGCCCTTGACAGCCCGGAAGCCATTGAACTGTTTATGGCAGATGCTTTCGAAACGGGAGATGCCTCTTATATTGCTAAAGCATTAGGTGTGGTTGCCAGAGCCGAAGGTATGGGAGGCATCGCCAAACAAACTGGCCTTTCCCGTGAGCAGCTGTACCGTTCATTCAGTGAAGATGGAAATCCAACGCTGAAAACTATTCTAACGGTGATGCAGGCGCTGGGGCTTGGTATTACTGCGAAGCTTAATTCTTAGTTGAAAACCGGTAGTTGAAAACCTGGGTCAGATCTTGATTCTTGACGCTCAGCCTTCAGCCGGTAAGTGATACTACCAGCTATTGTTCAGGCGGGTGAAAAGGTGATGTTCAGTTTGTGACCGGTCGCTTCTTTCATAAAGACAAGCTAGTGCAGCCAAGCGTTATAAGACATACATCCCCGTTCATCCTGAGCGGAGTCGAAGGATCAAAGCACCACACTTCGACTCCGCTCAGTGCGAAGGGTGTGGGTATTAACAGAATGTTGCAATGGCATCTACAGGAAAAGCCTGATTCAGGTGACATTGTTCGTGGTAGTGGCGGAGTACGAAAAGTTCGTTGGGCCACAGAAGGGAAAGGTAAAAGTGGCGGTGTTAGGGTCATTTATTACTGGAAAAAGAGTGATCACGAAATGTGGATGCTAACCATTTACAGTAAGTCTGAGTAAGCCTCTATGACTGGTCACATTCTCAGAAAAATTGCGGAGGCTATCGAAAATGAGTGAACGAAATATCGGTTAAGATATTCTTGATGGCATCGAAGAAATTAGAACGTTTAAGTCTGGCAAAGGGAAGCTTAAAACCTCTGTTCTATCGGACCCATTACCAGCGAAAGAAATCAGGCAAAAATTACAACTATCCCAGTCAGCATTTGCGGGTTTTATGGGTGTTAGCATCCGAACAATACAAGATTGGGAGCAAGGGCGTAGAGCACCACAAGGCTCAGCCAAAGCCCTACTGAGAATTGCAGAACAATGTCCAGAAGTGTTTCAGGAGTTACGCTAACCCATGCTCAGGGTATAGCGACAGTTTGCATGGTGCACGCCTCATCTTAAAAGCTGAACTATTTGCTTACAACGTTGACAAGATACTCTTCCGGTGTATAAACCGGCAGTTCTGAATCCGTGAAATCTTTTACATTACGGGTAATTATGGCGCTCGCGCCTGCAGTCAGCCCGGCCACATCAAGTTCGCTAACTTCATAGTTTTTGAAACCGGTATTCAGTGCCATCTGAAGCACCTTGTGGCCAACGGGGGCGACCTGATAAATTTGCAACAGTGTTTGGATGGCCTGGCGACCAGCTTTATTGCCAATGGTCTTGCAGGCCAGATAGTGAATCGTCGTCAGCGTGGTAGCACACAGTAGCCAGTCATTTGCTTACGTTCAATCAGTGCCATGATGCGGGATAAGTTATCAGCAAAAGGTGCCCTTTCCAGTAACACATCGAGAATGACATTGGTGTCTACCAGTATGCTCACAGGTATTTGTCCTCCAGGTACTTTTTGTAGTCATTATCATCCATGTTGGCGTTCGCACTTCGAAGTGCACCTTTCAGCTTTTGGGTCAGGGGCGGCAAAGGTTCTTCGCTGGCCTCTGCCGTGGTTAATGAGTCAAAGTAATCTGCTACGAGCTGTGATAATGATTTACCATGGTGTGCAGCATAGGATTTTGCCCTTTCAACCTGGTCTGGTTCCATTCTCAACGTCAGTTTTTGCATAGTATTTTCTCTGGCGTACATTTTTTACTTAGTGTGCGTCACGCTTGAGTGGTTGGCAAAATTAGCCCTGCTTTCCCTGATCCAGCTTTTCGGTCAGCCTGGTTTTAACCACTGCCTGCCGGGCAATACCCAGTCTGAATGCCTCGGGATCAAGAGCGGCAATCATCCATTCCGGTAGGGAAAAATCATGAAAGCCTGCATTTTTTCTGTAGCTAACAGTAATAGTGACTACTAACTTTAAGGCTCTTTGATACCAAGGGGAAAAATGCCTGATATTTTTGAAGCCTTTAGTTGTGTGGTGTTGAAGCAAATTGCACACTTTACAACCATTAAGTCATAGGCCACATATACCGCTGTATCTCAGTGATACCTGAGACTTTCATGATTTTTACCTATCCATTCCGGGGCGCTGGATCAATCAATATGATCATTAATCGCGTCGTTGCCTTCATCAAAGGCTTGGTCAAACTCTTTAGCTTTCATAAGCAGCTATTTCTTTAGGGCTTGGAAAGGGCAAAGCTTTTAATGGAGTATATTCCCGATGCCTGAAACCATAAGGATGAACATGGTAGAAACAAAGCAGAACAAGTGGGTATTACAGCTTTGCCATGGCTACGATATGCCATTTCATGACGTTGCTCGTCAATATGCTGCCTTATTTAAAGGTACGAATTATAAGGTTGCTACAGTCTTTCTTACAGGTAGAAAAGATGATGAGGTTGCAAAGTTCATCGAGTCAGACGAAGTGGTTTTTCTCGAAAACACCTCGAAAGATATTCGTGGCCTTAAGTTAAAGCAAATAAGACAGGTTCGAGAGTTATGCAGTGCTCGTCGCTATGAATTTTGTATAGCCCATCGATTTAAATCCGTTTATATCGCCACACATATACCGAATCTGTTTGTTGTCGGGGTTCAGCATGCCTTTGGAGGTTATGGTCGCTGGTCTCGTCGTTTTTATACACAACGCCAGTGCAGTCACCTTGCCCTGCTGGGCGTGTCTGAAGCTATTAGGGATGATATTCGTTTATCGCTTCCAAAGTTCCCGAGCCATAATATTGCCTCTTTGTATAACCGGATCGATTTTCAAAAGCAGCAATCTCGTTTGCTGGGTAGAGAAGAAGCCAGGGAGTTACTTAGTCTCCCAAAGGATGCATTTGTATATGGTAATGTTGGTAGGCTTCACCCGGATAAAGATCAAAGCACTCTGCTCAAAGCGTTTGCTCGTATTGCTAAAGACTCTTCTAAGTCACTAATGGTGATCGTTGGTAAAGGGCGGCTTGAGGCATCACTTAAATCAGAGGCTGAAACGTTAGGCATCGCAGAACAAACAGTGTTCACTGGCCCCATTCCAGATGCCGCAAAATATTTCAAAGCATTTGATGGATTTGTGCTTACGTCTGACCATGAACCATTCGGAATGGTGTTGCTGGAAGCGATGGTAGCAGGGTTACCAATTGCTGCTTGCAATACCGGTGGTGCCCCGGAAGTCATTGGCAACACCGGGAGAAAGTTTGGTTTGGGTGATGATGCTGAACTTACAAAAATAATGAAAGAGATGCCGTCACTTTCGCAACAACAGAAAGATGAGAACGTCCATGCGATGGAAGAAAGGCTGTTGCAATATTTCTCTGATGAAGCAGTAAAAGAGAGTTTTTGGCAGTTGCCTTTTATTCGTCATTTTTCTCAATAATATTTATGTGGTTCCGGAGGCTTTCAGATTGAAGCTGTTATTGTTGGTTCAGGATGAGCAACGTATTTTACTGGATCGGTTTTACTCGGAAATTGCCAGCCAATTTGACGAGGCCACCGTTTTACGTTTGTCATCAGATGAGCAGGCTGATCTAAAAAAGTACTTCAAACAGAATATAAAGTGCGAAGACTACGACCGCATTGTTCTGTTTTTACGCTTTAAAAAAGAAATGAAGCAAGTTGCTTTTTTAAGAACAATCTCTAATTTAATTTTTTTAGAACATGATGCGTATCAAAATTATTCAGATTGTAAATACAAAGGTGTATTTTCAAAGCACTATAAGAAGATACCTTGGGTTCGAGTATTAACGTCAGGGTATACAGTTTCGAAAAAACTTCAGTCTGAAGGTATCGATGCTGTGTTTATACCAAAGTGTTATGATGATGCCCTAGTCAAGAATCTTAACCTAGAGCGGGATGTTGAACTTGGTTTTATCGGTAGTATTAAGCATAAAACCTACGCAAAAAGAAAACAGCTGCTTGATACTCTAGATCGAGAGGATAACCTGTTTATTACCAGAACAAACTCAGGAAAGGAATATGTAGAAACGTTGAATAGAATTAAATTCTTTATCAGTGCTGACGTTGGTATGGGTGAGTATATGATAAAGAATTTTGAGGCAATGGCGGCTGGTTGTGTGTTGTTTGCCTGGAATCAGGGGGAGCAAGAAAACAGGGCTCTTGGCTTTAAAGATATGGAGAATGTAGTGCTTTATTCATCCATAGAAGAGTTGAGAGATAAACTGAATAGACTCAGGGAGGATAAAGAAAGAGTAAAACTAATTGGCAGTAATGGTCAACAACTCGCTGAGCAAGAATATTCTTACAAAAAGATCGCAAACAGTTTGGCATTCGCTCTCAAACCAGATTTGAGAGTTCCTAGTAAAAAAAGAATATTGTTCTTTCATCGATATTCATACAGCTGAAAGCCCTTTCATTTTAAACGCTAATCACACAAACTTTTATAGTTTGTAGAGTCTTGTAGTTATTGGACGTACCTGTGTTATCTATTTCCCCCGTTAAATTCCCAGAAGACGCACACTTTTTAACTAAGTGGATGACGCTTGGTTTGCTGCTCACAATTGTGAGTAGTTTTATCCCGCTTTCCAGTAAGTTTGGGAATAATATATTTTATCTCCTTGTATTACTGCCATTCTTAATAAGTTTGACGACAGGAGAAAGAGCTAATTATCGTTTGGGCACTTTAACACCCTGGTTTATTGGCCTTATTGCTTTGATGAGTGTATTTGCATTTCATACAGAACCTCTTAAAGCTATTAAGTATGCTATTTATCTTATCTGCTTTTGGTCAGTCATTAGTTCTCTTGTGGCAAGACAAATTATTAACACTGATAAGCTAGCCCTATGGTTGATGGTGATAAGTGTTTCTTTTAGCTTGCTGCTATTGTTTATTCACTTCGTAATAAACGCTGAGCCATTATCCATTAGGCCGAATTTCTGGGAAAGTTTTCGTTTTGGTAACCCCATTCATGTCTGCATGTTGCTGGTGTGTTTTTCCGTGATAGGGATTATGGCGCTTCCAAATCGCTTAAGGCCAGTGCTCGGTGGCATCATTATTTTGTTGATTTTGGTAATTCAAAGCCTATTTCAAACAAGAAGTGGTATTGCCGGATTATTGGGAGCTGGTTTGTTTTTGATTCTGGTTATCGCAACAAATAAGGGTAGTATTGGAAAATCAGGTTTCATTGCCGCTGCAGTTGTAGTGATAGGTGGTGTGCTAATTAACCATATGAATTTATTTGATGTCATGATGGCAAGAGGTGAAAGCTATAGGTTAGAGCTTTATAAAATCGTCTGGTCTGAATATCAGAGTTGTAATTGGTTGGCGGGTTGTGGGTATGGCTACGAGTTTGTATCTACCTTGAGAGGCGGCGCCCCTATTGCGCATCCTCATAGTATATATTCTTCATTGCTTGTCTACCTCGGGCCAATGAGCCTCATTGCTTTATTAGCCTTGCAGCTTAGAGCATTTATTGCCAATTGGAAAATTATGTCTCCGTGGTTTTATGGTGTGGCTGCATCGTCAGCATTTTTCTTGTTGGATGGAAAAAACATTCTGGATAATTTAAATATTTCATGGATTTGTTTGATTCTCCCTCTTGCCATTATCGATGGCCAAACAAGACTTAAAAAGACTGGGAAGTAGTTATATGTATGACGTTTTTTCTGATACCAGTAATGTGACACTGGTTGTAACAAGTTGTGGCCGTTTCGATCTTCTCAAGAAAACACTTGAGTCATTTTTACAATATAATACATACCCTATAAAGTCCGTTATTATCACAGAAGATTCTGGAGATCGAACTGTATTTGAATACATTCCAGAGGTAATGAAAAGCAAAGCGGAGGTTATTGTAAATTCGCCCAAATTGGGGCAAATAAAATCGATAGACCTTGCATACTCTAAGGTGGAGACTGAATATGTATTTCACTGTGAGGATGATTGGGAATTTTATCGCCCTGGCTTTATAGAAGACTCTATTCGCATAATGGAGGGTGACTCAAATATCCTTCAGGTTTGGTTAAGGAGTTTTCAGCATGACATTATGGTGCATAGCCCTTATCACTTTCTTGGTGAAAGGAAATTGCTAGATGGCTTGGCTTATTATCAGGTTGGCTCTAACAAAAAAGATTGGCAGGGGTTTTCTTTCAATCCTGGTATAAAAAGAATATCTGACTATCAAAAGATTGGCTCTTACTCTTCTTTTTCTAGCGAAAAGGGTATATCAAAACATTGTGCAGAACTTGGATTCTATGCAGTAATACTTGAAAATGACGCAATAATGCATATAGGTTTCGATTCTCACGTTGAGGGAATAAGAGAGAAAAGCAAAAAACGTAGAAGAAGATTTAAAGACTCTTTCAAGCAGGCTCTAATCTTTCTGGGAGGGTTTTTGTTGGGTTGGCTGTTATGAAATGGATCATTAAACGATATAAAAAAAGCAAGCTAACTAAAAAGCTAAAAGCTCTAAATGTTAAGGTTGGTAAGGAGGTGTTAAGCAAAAAGCACCTTATGGAAATGGAATCGAATTCTTCGATTAGAGACGTCAAGCTCGTTGGCGATAAAGATCATTACGTTAAGTGCGGTTGTTACTCTTATTATAGAAGTGGGAGCATAATCGGCAGCGTTAGTATTGGGCGATTTTGCTCTATATCAACAGAAGTTGTTATTGGCCTTGAAAAAAATGGACACCCGTTAAACTGGCTTAGCACGTCACCTTTCCAATATTCTGAAAATGATATCACAAAGCTACGTAGTCATGAAAAAATGCGTTACGATCCTCAGATGAGTTCGACTGAAATTGGTCATGATGTTTGGATCGGTAGTGGTGTAATAATATATAATGGTTGTACTGTTAATAATGGAGCTGTCATTGCCGCTCGCTCAGTTGTAACTAAGCCTGTCCCTCCGTATGCAATAGTTGCAGGTGTTCCAGCAAAAATTATTGGATATAGGCTTAAGCCCGATTTGATTTCACTTATTCAGAAAAGCGAATGGTGGAATCTACCTATTGATATAATTGCTAATCTTACATTTGATCGACAAGCTGAATTTACGAATGAGTTAAAGATACTTATGTTAAGTGAGCAAAGTTTAGTTAATACTAGGGTAGTAAAATTCCAAACTTGTGTTGAGATTTAATGCTTACATTTGATTTTTGTTGTCCTCAGTATTTTGTTTTGAGTTTAATGACTTATGTATAAACGTTTGGCCTTTGTTAACGACATGAAAGACTCAATAGTAATTAAGTCAAGGAATGGGCGGGAGATTTATTATCGAGACTCTTTTATTTTTAAGAAATATTATTTTTGTAGAAAAAATATAAGTAGTATGCTAAAACAGTCTTTCCCTTTTTTTTGGTGAAGTTAAAGGAAATAATATAGCTGCGTTTTTAGACGTTTCAGTGCCAGCATTAAAAAGCTATTATTTTTTTAATTTTTTTGATCTTTCTTTCACTTTGGTTTTTGATAAAATTGATAATGGTACAACCGTAAAAGGCTTACTTGATTCTCAGGAATTTGCTCCCAATATTAATTCGAAATATTCTTGATGCAATAAAGAAACTGGTTGAGAAAAGAGTGTTTCATAGTGATATACACTCTGATAACCTGTTTATTCTTGATGACGGTATGATTTCTTTTATTGACCTTGAGTCTTTTGATTATTTTCAGTGTGAGCAGTCTTCATCATTTATTATAATGTGTGCACACTTTTGGTCTGCTGAGATTGAAAAAGCTATAGATTTTTTAGAATATAGAAGATTGGTTGCTGATATTGCGATAACTTTCTTCTTGGCAAATAATGAAGATATGGAAATTTTTGATTTCTTTGCAAAGTCAAAAGCAAGTTCTTTAGTCAGAAAAGCACGTGGTGATTTTATAAGTGGTAATCTTTCACAATCCTCGTTTCTAAATCGACTTAGAAAGCAGGAGGAAATTAAAAGCATTGATTCCAAGGCTTGCGCACATTGATAATAAACCTAACGTGTTGGTATGTTCTGTTCAATTCTATTAAAAACGCCTCCAATTTAAAACTTACAAAGTTACGGGCCGGCAACAGCCGGTCTTTTTTAGTCTATTGGAAAGTTGATTTCTTGTAATGTCTGTATGCCACTGCCAGCATGAGAGGTAGCCAGGTTATTAGGCAGTATTAATTTCGATTAAGGCTAAGATAACTTTGCACATGTACACTCGTTTAGATCACCAACAAAGCAATAAGATAACAGCAAATGGATAAGTTGACATCAACAATTCATTCATTCGCTCCCACCCTCAACTTGGCAGGCATTGCTTTTCAGCGCCGTTGTCTTCGCCGTATTCATGGCACTGATTCCCCACCGGTTTGACCCTACCCGCTTTATTAACGACAAAGTCAAACATGCTCTGACGTTTATGGTGCTGTTTCTTCTGCTGGATTTGGCATGGCCTACCACTAATACCCCCCTATGGAAAACGATTTCACTATTTTCTCTGTGGGCGTATTGATAGAGGTATTCCAGAGCATGACTTCATAAGTAGTTAACCAAATGAAATCATATATTCCTGACCGACCTGCTCAAACACTCGTATGACTTCTGCTTCAAACGCCTTAAAGTCCATGACCTCAAAGAGATTCAACCATTCATACTTCACCTTTTGCCATAGCATTTCTATCAAGTTCAGTTCTGGGGAGTAGGTTGGCAGATAGCAGACAAGTATCTTCTTTTCGATCGCCCAGTCGGCCAGCTCCTCTCGGAATAACCGACTCGTGTGGATACTGGCGTTATCAACCATTACCACCGTGTAACGGTCACCAGAACTGTACTTGGGAGCGGCCATTTGCTCCGCAAAGTCATTGAATACGTTAATCACTGTCTGGCTATTAACCATTCCAATAACGGGATAATAGAACAGGTCGTTGCTCCGGTTCATAAACCCAAGTACGTTGATACGTTTACTCTTGACGGAGGGAATTCGAAGTTGCTCTCCCCTCGGCTGCCAGGCGTAGGGCACTGAAGGTTCTTGTGAAAATCCAGATTCATCGAAGTAAAAAAGATTAATAAGGCCGTTGTCTTCTGCCTCTTTTGCTTCACTAAGAGCCTTGTGGCAACTATCAAAGTGCTCTTGATCTCGCTTGTGACTGCATGAACGTCGAACTCGTTTGTAAACCATGCCAAGGCTGTTAGCCATGCGTCTCAGCGTGGGCAGCGAAGTTTTTTTTTGGGTTTCTTCTTCAAGTACTGCTTTGGCGTGTCTTATACGACGTGGTTCATTTTTTACCAGCTCCTTGAAGCGAGCGACTTCTTCAGGGTTGAAGGTTAGAGGGACACCACCGCCATGGCTTTTATACAAGCCACGAATGCCAAAATCTTCCCACTGGTCTATCCAGTTAGAGATGGTCTGATATTGAGTGCTGAATACATCAGCTATTTGCTCAAGAGTATACCCACGGTGGCTTAGCAATACAGCATGAGCTCGTTCTCTCAAATACGGAGTAGGACCAAGGCGCGAAGCCTGTTGCAGTGTAGTGATGATAGCTGGATCAGTTATGTTGGAAACCGATTTCATGATGATCGTACAGGTGGAAACTATGAGGAAACAGTAGTTCAAAATTCCTGAGCCGGCTCGTAATGGATTAACTGATTGATCGGTTAGTCAGTTTATATGATTTCAAATGATCAACTACTTACCGACGTTGCTGTATTCGGGATATTCTGGCAAACAGCCTGGGAATTTTGGTTTATATTGGTTCACGAGTGGTAGTTCTAAGCATCTGACTGGGCTTCATGACTGTGCGCCCGCCATGGAATAGCACTATTGGCCTTTACACCAAAACATCAAACTCAGACCTGAGTGTACGGATATGATTATTTCTTTGAGCATCAAGCTCGTCTATGGCATTTATTATTCAGAAGACTGGCAGTGTGAGCTGGCGCTGGAGGAATCCACAACCCTTGAAGCGTTGCATCGAACCATTCAGCGTGCCGTAGATTTTGATGATGACCATATGTTCGAGTTTTATATTGCCAGAACCGAACGCAGTGGCGAGCGTCAGCGGTTTGAGTGCGATGACAGCTCAGATATGAGCTGTCAGCTGAAAGATCTCTTTCCACTGGAGAAGGGGCGCAAGCTGTTTTACTGGTTTGATTATGGCGATGACTGGAAGTTTCAGATCAGCCGAAGCCGTAAGAAACCTTTTGTGCCGGAGCCGGGTGTGAAGTATCCAAGAGTGGTGTCTGAAGTAGGGGTTAGGCCGGTACAGTATCCATCGGTGGAGTGCTGAAATAGTTTTAGTGATACATTGGCAGCTTTGATGTTGAACCGCCTTTCATGCATTTACTTCGCCGTTTACTTCCTGATATTCAGTTCCCAATAATCCATAATCCGTACCCGCCCAATGGTCTGCATATCAGGACTACGAGTACTGGACTGATCCAGCCCTTTATAACTGATCTGAAAACTGCACAGCTGCTTCTTTCCATTCTCTTCCCGCTGAGCCAGAAATATACCCGGCCCTGGTCGTAATTCCCTCTCTACCACTAACAGGGTAAAGCCGGTGAAGTACTCGATGGTTTCCGGTACATAGTAATACTCGTAGAGTTTCTTATCTCTTGGTTTGTGCTGTTGACTAAGAAAAATATCCGCCACTTGGGCAGTCACTTCATACCACTCTCCCTCCGGCGGTATCACGGTAACGTGGGTCAGCATGGTCGGGGTGGCCAGTGGTTCTTTCGAAGTTTCCGGTTCCGGATCGTGAGGATCACCGATTCCGGAGCTCAACCAATGGCTGGACACACCAGTGGCAAACGCCAGACGCTCGACGTATTTATGGGGATTATCAATTTTGCCGCTGGCAAGTCGGTACATGTAACTGCGTCAATGCCGGTCTCCCGGGATAAAGCGCTGGGCGTTTTAATGCCCTTCAGTTTCATGGCGAGGGCCAGACGGTCTGCAAAGGTTTTATTCATGATTCAGTAGCTCTGGCAGTAATCGATTTTCGCCAGATGGAATGGGTTTCAAAGATAAGTTCGTCTTTACGGGCCTTTATACGAAGGAACAGCCCCGTAGAGATGTATGTGCAGTGTGTTGATGAGGTCCATTCAGAGGGAGGCTCTTCTGTCAGCCAACAGGTTTTTCCAAATCCTGCAACAAGTACCCTATTTCTTCGGTCTTTTCAGTAAAGAGTGTATGGGCATCTGAAAGGCCCTGATTATAGAAGTAAGGGCTAATTTCCTTCCCGAAGAAATCGATTAAAAATTCTGCTTCTAATCCACCAATCTCTTGTTCTAATTCATCGTTAAAATAGTCTTTTATTTTGCTGACGATTCTGGCTTTCTGAGCGATTGGAAATTTTATTTCTCTCATACTGAGGCCTTTAGTGATTAGCTGAGTTTCCTTCTCCAATAATGGCATTTGACCTTGTCATATTCCTCCTGATATTCCCTCCGTCGATCTCTCCAGCGTTCCATCCTTTGAGCAGATCCGCCTTTTCTTCTTAAGTCCGTGTAATAATCGATTTGATCTTTTAAATACTGACACTCAGATAAGCTGGCTTGAGATCTCACCGCATGGGCGGAGATGGATAGCGTTATTAACAGGGTTGTTATAATTATTGTTTTCATTTTCGTGAGTACGGTTTGTGTATTAGGTAGGCGGATATATCTGAATAGGTGCTACTGATCATTACCAGCTATTGCACAGCTGTCTTTCACAAGGAACACCATCCCTATCACCATCCATGTTGGTACCGGGGCAGTTATTCTGATAGAAGGTGGCTTCTTCACAGGATGTCATCTGGGAACAATGGATTTTGCCATTACAACTGAATTTGGCAGCGCTATTGGATGATTTCGATTCAAACAGAGACATAACCGATTGAGGTTCTGGCACTGCAACGTTACTGTTGGCCAGTTTCTGATAACCGAATATCACGGCCATAATAACCGCGGCTGGTAATAGCTTGCGTATAAAGCCTGGTTTTTTACGATGACGATAAGGGCGCGACTTTCTTGGAGATGGTGCCACTTTGGCAACACCTTCGATGGAGCAGTTAACCGCCCTGAGTTTTCCGTTGGGCTGATTTTCTACCTGAAAATGGATGATGTCACCCACTCGTGGTTTTCTGGCCAGACCTTTTAGGGCTGAGATATGAACGAAAATGTCTTTTGGTAATTCATCGGATTGGATAAAACCGAAACCTCGGTCTTCGTTCCATGTTTTTATGCGGCCGGTGCTTATCATTACTTCCTGAGACGATGACGGATTCAATTAAAAAGAATATGTTTTTTAGCTGGTTTTGGATACAAGTTAACTGACCTCCGGCAGAGCCGGAGGCTTATTTGATGACGCCCTCAAAGGGCTTTTATTGCGCCCATGGGCGCGAGTCCCAACCCAGTTTCAACTGGTCATGTGACTCATCATTTTTCTCTTGATCTCGGATGTAAGCTTTGACCATTTCTTCATCAAGGCCTACTGTGCTCACAAAATACCCTCTTGCCCAGAAGTGCTCACCGTTAAAGTTTCTCTGTCTCCCTTTAAAGTGCCGAGCTATCGATATTGCACATTTTCCTTTCAAATAACCCACAACGTTCGATACGGAGTATTTCGGTGGAATACTGATGCAGATATGCACATGATCTCGCATCAGATGACCTTCAACAATTTCACAGCCTTTKCGCTTCGCAAGATCGTGGAAGATTGATCCAAGAAATYTTCTCAAGCTTCCATAGATCACTTTCTGCCGCTTCTTCGGAATAAAAACAATATGATATTTACAATCCCAGCGAGTATGACTCAGACTCTTATAGTCTGGCATAGGTTTAACCTCTTGGTTCTTGGTGGAACCTTCGAGATTAGTTACCGAAGCCTCGGTAAAACCTATGTGAGTCTCCCCGGCATAGCCGGGGGTTTACCTAATGATTAATTATACGACAGTCAATCAGCAGTTGCCTTTTCTGCAGCTCTTGTAAGAGCTAAAAAGATACCGCCAACCAGAAGCGCACCACCCACAAAGTGAACAAACTTTGGATTCTCTGCGACAACACCAACAAGAGCTGCTCCAGTTATAAGCCCCGCTGTTGTATTTACCACTTGAGTAGAGGTGACGTCTAACCCGGAAGCCCACTTGACAAAGTGTTCACAGTTATTACTGTCGACTGAATATATCCACTTTTCAATCTGGCTCCGGGCAGCTTTGAGGATTTCAGAATTGGCTTTTATTTTTTCAATTTTTGTAATGTATGTATTTTTCCCTTGCGTGACAGAATCCCATGTTTCTTCTTTCACTGTACCGGTTCGTTTTGTGGCGGAAATCAACATAGGCTTGCCTCTACTGCAAAATGCATCCGAAACAAACGACCAATGCTGATAAATGCCAAAATCAGTAACTACAACATCTCCAAGGCTAACCAGAAGGCTTTCCATTTATAACTCCATTTACATTTTTATGCTTAACTTTCGATTTGAGGTTGACAGGACATTTTTCAAGTAGCTCAGTGGATTCTCATAACGCCAAAATAGCCGGCGCACTGGATTAACAATATAGGAACTCATAGCGCTAACGTATGTGCCGCACCGGATTAGCAATATAGAAACTCATAACGCCAAAATGTGCGGCGCAGGAGATGGACAATATAGAGATACAAATTTATAAAGTGGGCATCCACGCTACCGCCCTCGATTCCATTTCATGAGTCATCAGGGAGAGGGTCAGCTTTTGCATATCCGTTCTGTAAAACATTGTGTTTATGCTTTTACACGACGTTCAGTGCACAACTGCATATGCGTAAAATAAAGTAGATAAAATAGTACCACCTAAAAATTTATAGCGGTATTTATTTGGCTAAGGAATAGTCCCTGAATAACTTCCCGATTTCAGCAGGTACAGGGCATGGCGACATAGTTCCATTTTGGCAAGAATTTATCGAACTGAATGGCCATGTTCTTTTTGAA
>NZ_LUTV01000001.1:574361-575253 GCF_001646945.1 Endozoicomonas ascidiicola | reverse complement strand
CAGCAGTTCTTTCTTTTTCGTGTCGATGCTTATCACTGGACATCCGGCATCCAAGTATTCTTGTTTCAGTCTGGCAATATTTTCAAACTGGGCGTTGCGATCGGCGTGCTGCCCCATTGTTCGCTTTTTTTGCGGCTTGCGTCGTCGGTAACCATGATCATGAAGCAGTCGAGAAACGATATTCTTATTGGCTGGAGTTCCTAAATCGGAGAGCTTGCGAGCAATCTGCCGACGAGACAGGTTCGTCCATTTTACGTCGTGCCGCATCGGGTCCCCAGCAGTATGGTTACGGAGTATGGTGAGAAAGTTTTCAGTCAGCTGGGGACTTTTCTCAATCAGCGGTGTGCGTCCGCCCCTTTTTTTCGCTGATGATCAGCGGTCAGATGTTCTGATTCCAGCTCAGCGATACCTCGACGAATCGTTTTCGGGTCACAAGCCAGTAACTGAGAAATGAATTCGATGCCACCATGCCCAAGCTTTATCGCTTCAATCGCAGCATAGCGACGACGATCCCTCTCGTTGAGTGACTGATAAAACCGAACCATTTGAACCTCTACTGTCGTCGAATAACTGCCCAAGATGACCTCCTGCACTCATGCGGAGCAATTATCGACGATTCCTGATCTCTTGAAAATAGGGAAGTTAATTGGGGACTATTCCTAAGTCTGACAGTACGCATTTTTAACACCGAAACAGCCATAAGACCTGAAAACCCTATGTTCACCACGATGCCAGTTCATTCATTGCTATGGTTGAACTCCTGAGAATTCACACCAAATCAAGATCTGAAAGACAGGCTAAACCAAAACTCACTTGAAACCATCGGTTTTATTTTGGTTTTGGCTTAACCGGTTTTCTGAGCACCTCTTCCTCCTCGTCAAGAGACGTCTTG
>NZ_LUTV01000001.1:514932-573016 GCF_001646945.1 Endozoicomonas ascidiicola | reverse complement strand
TGGATCAATTTATCTGCTCATTTAGAACCGTATGTTTCAAATGAGTTTTGGTTTAACAGTGAATACGATAAAAATGGTCTGTCGAAATACTCTCAACCAACTCGTTCCCACGCGGAGCGAGGTTGTCGCAAAAAACCAAACATCTCGTTCCCATGCTCCGCGTGGGAATGCATACCTCTTAATTTTCAAAGAGATAGATGTATGGGTTCCCACGCAAAGCATGGGAACCAGAGCTTTTGCGACACCCTCGGAGTCTCGTAGGTCGGTAACACGCAGGGTTGCCGACAATCAGCCTCTACAGCGCGGCGAGATGTCGGCAATTCTTACAGAATTACCGACCTACGTGGTTTTGCGACAACCTCGCTTTGCGTAGGACCCCATACTTCTAACCCTTTGAAAATTTGAGAGTATGCATTCCCACGCAAAGCATGGGAACGAGATGTTTGGAGTTTTGCGACAACCGCGCCTTGCTTGAGGGCGAGGTGTATGGGGTTCCAAGACAACCTATTGTGTGAAAATCAAAAGGGTGAATTCTGAATCGCATCTACCCTAAGTTAATTAAATTGATTGTCCATTAACAGTAACCACAACATCAATATTGCCACGCACTGCATTGGAATAAGGGCAGACCTGATGGGCAACACGAACCAATTCAAGCGCCTGTTCTTGAGGTAGATCGAGAGTAACAGCAAGACTGACTGTTAAGGCAAAGCCGCCTTGGCCATTAGGACCGATCCCTACTTCTGCAGTCACCGGAGCATCTGTAATGGCAACTTTACCTTCCCGGGCAACATGCAGAATCGCATTTGAGAAACAGGCTGAGTACCCTGCTGCAAACAATTGTTCCGGGTTTGTCGCAGCGCCAGACCCACCCATTTCTTTCGGATAAGCCAATTCCAGATTTAGCAGACCATCGTCTGTTTTTACCTGGCCGTTACGACCTGCTGATGCGGTTGCCTGAGTTTTGTAGAGTGTAGTCATGGTCATTTCCTTACTTACTTATTTATATTGCGTGCAATTCAATAGAGTGCAATCATATATTTATATGATCATTGAATGCAAGTATATTGTTCGCAATCTATTTTAAATGGTGCCTGAGATGACTGACTGTGTGAGTAATAATCCGTTATCTGCCGAGGATAGTGTGCTGCTTGATAATCAGGTGTGTTTTCCTCTCTATAGTGCATCCAATGCGGTTATTCGTGCCTACCGACCATTGTTGGATAAGCTCGATCTCACCTATTCGCAATATTTGGTGATGATGGTGTTGTGGGAGAGTGACGGAGTCAGTGTGAAAGATGTAGGTGCCCGGCTTTATTTGGATTCGGGTACATTAACCCCGTTGCTAAAACGGCTTGAAGGTAAGGGGCTGGTAGAGCGAGGAAGAAGCGAGCAGGATGAGCGGGTTCGGGTATTAAAGCTGACGACAGCTGGTGTATCTCTCAAGTCTCAGGCGCTGACAGTGCCGGCAGAGATGAAGTGTAAAATTAAACTGGATCTCGATGAGTTGCTCTTGTTGAAAAAACTTTGTGAAAAAGTGATTTCTACGCTGGAGAAATAAAGGAAGAAAAAAGCCCCGGATTCGGGGCTTTTTAAAGGTCAGGCGGTCATGTCATCAAAGAATTTCTTAACACCATCAAAGAAGGACTGCTTCTTTGGTGATTGTTTGGCGTGGCCTTCTTTTTTGAAGGTTTCTTCCAGTTCTTTGAAGAGTTCTTTCTGGCGTCCGGTCAGTTTGATTGGGGTTTCCACAACCACACGACACATCAGGTCGCCGGCACTGCCGCCACGAACAGGCAGAACACCTTTACCCCGCAAGCGGAACAATTTACCTGTCTGGGTTTCTTCTGGAATCTTCAGTTTCACCCGGCCATCCAGCGTTGGTACTTCCAGTTCTCCACCCAGTGCCGCATCCACAAAGGTGATGGGGACTTCACAGTAGAGGTGTTTACCATCGCGCTGGAAAATGGCGTGATCAGCAACGCTGACCTGAACATACAAATCACCGGCAGGGCCACCGTTAACGCCCGCTTCACCTTCACCAGCCAGACGAATCCTGTCACCAGTATCTACACCTGCTGGAATTTTAACGGACAGTGTCTTGTATTCCTGCACGCGGCCTTCACCGTGACACTCTCTGCAAGGATCTTTGATCATCTTGCCAGTACCACGACAGTCCGGGCAGGTCTGTTGAACAGAGAAGAAGCCCTGTTGCATACGCACTTGGCCAATGCCGCCACAGGTGGTACAGCCCACTGGCTGAGTTCCTTTTTTGGCGCCAGAGCCGTCACAGGCGGTACAGCCGACCAGTGTTGGAATACGGATTTTTTTGGACACGCCGCGAACGGCTTCTTCCAGACTGAGTTCCATCTGGTAACGAAGATCGGAGCCGCGCTGAACGGAACTGCGACCACGGCCACCACCGCCGGCACCAAAGATATCGCCGAACACATCGCCGAAGATATCGCCAAAGCCGCCAGCACCAGCGCCGCCAAAACCACCGCCGCCCATGTTGGGATCAACACCAGCATGACCGTACTGATCATAAGCTGCCTTTTTCTGACTGTCGGTCAGAACTTCATAGGCTTCGTTGATTTCCTTAAACTTTGATTCTGCTTCCGCATCACCCGGGTTTCTGTCCGGGTGAAACTTCATGGCCATACGACGATAGGCCTTTTTTATATCCTTTTCTGAAGTACTTTTATCAACACCAAGTACTTCGTAATAGTCGCGTTTTGACATCAGAAAACCCTGAGCTACCTGCATTCACCAGCCGAGCATGAAAACACAGTGCTAACTGGATTCATGGTCAATTCTGTCCCATTTTATAAATACGACAACGCGGGACTGACTCCCGCGTTGTATTAATCATTGACGATTACTTACTTCTTTTCGTCTTTTACTTCTTCGAACTCTGCATCTACAGCGTCATCAGAAGCATCGGACTTGCCTTCAGGCTGGGCTTCGCCCTGTTCCTGAGCGGCGGCATCAGCGTACATCTTCTGAGCAAGGCCAGCAGAAGCTTCAGACAGCGCCTGAGTTTTGGCTTCGATAACTTCTTTATCGTCGCCTTTCACTGCAGCTTCAAGTTCTTCGATCGCGGCAGTAATGGCTGTCTTCTCTTCTTCGGTGGCTTTGTCGCCCGCTTCTTCAAGGGTTTTACGAGTCGCGTGTGCCAAGCCGTCAGCCTGGTTACGAGCTGCAGCCAGCTCTTCAAACTTCTTGTCGTCCGCAGCATTGGCTTCGGCGTCTTGTACCATCTGATCGATTTCTTCATCGGACAGGCCGGAAGAAGCCTTGATAACGATAGACTGTTCTTTGCCGGTCGCCTTGTCTTTTGCAGACACGTTCAGGATACCGTTGGCGTCCAGGTCGAAGCTAACTTCGATTTGTGGCATGCCCCGTGGTGCTGGTGGAATGTCTGCCAGATCAAAACGGCCCAGAGATTTGTTGTGGGTCGCTTGCTTACGTTCACCCTGCAGAACGTGGATGGTTACCGCGCCCTGATTGTCGTCTGCAGTAGAGAATACCTGCGACTTTTTGGTTGGGATAGTCGTATTTTTCTCGATCAGAGCGGTCATTACACCACCCATGGTTTCGATACCCAGAGTCAGTGGTGTTACGTCCAGCAGCAGAACGTCTTTCACGTCGCCGGCCAGAACGGCAGCCTGAATAGAAGCACCCATGGCAACGGCTTCGTCTGGGTTAACGTCTTTGCGAGGCTCTTTGCCGAAGAATTCAGCAACCAGCTTCTGAACCAGAGGCATACGGGTCTGACCACCAACGAGGATGACTTCGTTGATCTCGGACAGATCCAGATCAGAGTCTTTCACCGCTGTGCGGCAAGGCTCCAGAGAACGTTTAACCAGATCTTCTACCAGAGACTCCAGCTTGGCACGGCTCACCTTAACGTTCAGGTGTTTAGGGCCGGTGGCATCAGCAGTGATGTAAGGCAGGTTAACGTCAGTCTGGGTCGCAGAAGACAGTTCGATCTTGGCTTTTTCAGCGGCTTCTTTCAGACGCTGCATAGCCAGTGGGTCACCGTGCAGGTCGATGCCCTGGTCTTTCTTGAATTCGGACGCAAGATACTCGATCAGACGCATGTCGAAGTCTTCACCCCCCAGGAAGGTGTCACCGTTGGTGGCCAGTACTTCGAACTGGTGCTCGCCATCTACGTCGGCAATTTCAATGATGGATACGTCGAAGGTACCGCCGCCCAGGTCATAAACCGCGATGGTCTGGTCGCCTGTACGCTTGTCCATGCCGTAAGCCAGTGCCGCAGCGGTTGGCTCGTTGATGATACGTTTAACTTCCAGACCCGCAATACGGCCGGCATCTTTAGTGGCCTGACGCTGGGAATCGTTGAAGTAAGCTGGCACGGTGATAACCGCTTCAGTTACTGCTTCGCCCAGGTAATCTTCAGCGGTTTTCTTCATCTTCTTCAGGATTTCAGCAGAAACCTGAGGTGGTGCTTTCTTGTCGCCTTTAACTTCTACCCACGCGTCGCCATTGTCCGCTTCGGTGATTTTGTAAGGCACCATTTTAATGTCTTTCTGAACTACGTCGTCTTTGAAGCGACGACCGATCAGACGCTTAATAGCGTAAAGCGTGTTGTCCGGGTTAGTAACGGCCTGACGCTTGGCTGGCTGGCCTACCAGAACTTCGCCGTCGTCAGTGTAAGCAATGATAGAAGGCGTAGTACGTGCGCCTTCAGCATTTTCGATGACTTTTGCTTTTTCGCCGTCCAGGATAGCCACACAGGAGTTGGTGGTGCCCAGATCGATACCAATGATTCTACCCATTTTGATTCTCTCCATGCCCGTATAAACGGGCCTTAAACTTTAAAAACTGGTCGTTTCCCAAAGGCTTCCCCAACATGAAAAGCTGGGGAAACGGTGGTGTGACGTTTGCCACGAACTTGACTTGCTATATGGGAGCGGCATTTTCATTTTCAAGGGCTTTTCCAAGAAACTTTTGAAAAAACCGGATGGTTCGATATTGCGTCTCGTTCCCATGCTCCGAGGCTGTCGCAAAACTCCAGAAACGCTCGTTCCCATGCTTCGCGTGGGAATGCATACATCTTAATTTTCAGAGGATGTATGGGTTCCTTATGCTTTGGAAACCACCACCATGGCCGGGCGAATTACACGACCGTGCAAGGTGTAGCCTTTCTGAAACACGTTCATCACGGTATTCGGTTCCATGTCCGGATTCGGCACCATGGAAATCGCCTGATGGAAGTTCGGGTCAAACGGTTCGCCTTCAGGGTTAACCTGCAGAACCTGAAACTTACCCAGGGCATCCAGCAGCTGTTTGTGAGTCAGGCGCATACCTTCCAGCATGGTTTCGTGCTGGCCTTCGGCCTGTTCAGCGTTCTCGATACCTTTTTCAAGGCTCTCAACCACCGGAATCATTTCATTTACGAACTTATCAACGCCAAACTTGTGGGCTTTTTCCACGTCCTGCTCGGCGCGACGTTTGGTGTTCATCGCTTCAGCGGTCGCACGCAAAGCCTGATCTTTGGCAAGAGCCAGTTGCTGTTCCAACTCTTCGATACGGCCTGCATTTACCGCTGTTTCGTCAGCGGTCATCAGTTCTGGCTCTTCGTTAAAGAGTGGGTTTTCCTGTGCAACGTCTTCTGCCGCCGCTTCAGTTTCCGGTGTTTCTAACGGTTCTTCGACTTTACTGTTTTCTTCAGTCATTCCAATGATTCTCCGGATATCTACCCGGTGTAATGCTGACCGGGTCTTGGCTTAATGGATAACAGGCGTGTCGACCACGCAAAGTAATCTTTATTGATAGCGTAATATGGGGATGGTGAAAGTATATTCAAGGGGAAATTTCTTTACCAATGCCGATCTATATATTACTGTACAAATAAACAGTAGCTCGATACATGGCGCTAGTGCCACTTACCCAATCGGGATTGCGAGAATTGTCATGCTCAACCAAATCTCTATCAGCGATTATGCCATTGTGGATCAACTTAACCTGGATATAGCCTCCGGGATGACCGCTATTACCGGCGAAACCGGTGCTGGTAAGTCCATTATGCTGGACGCACTTGGGCTTGCGCTTGGCGGAAGGGCTGATAGCGATTGTGTACGAGATGGTGCAGAACGAGCAGACATCCGCGCGTGTTTTGATCTGCACAGAATTCCGGTAGCGCAACAGTGGATGAAAGAGCGAGATTATGATGGTGGCTCAGAAAGTGATGAGTCTGCCTGTATTCTCCGTCGTGTTATCACCAAAGAAGGGCGTTCCAGAGGATATATCAACGGCACGCCGGTGACGCTTTCTGAACTGAAGTCGCTCGGTGAAATGCTTATTGATATCCACAGCCAACATGCTCATCAATCTCTGCTGCGAAAAAGTCACCACGGTGTGATGCTGGACGAGTTTTCTGGATCGGTAAAACAGGCCAGAGAAGTTGCGCAGCTGTCGTCGCAATATCGTCATACCCATGAGCAGCTAAATAGCTTGCTGTCGGATCAGCAGGAACGAGAAGAGCGTGTGCAATTGCTCAGCTATCAGCTGAATGAGCTGGAACAGCTCGGTCTGCAACCCGGGGAAGTGGAGCAGCTGGAGCAAGAACATAAACAACAGTATCAGGCCGGAACCACGCTCAGTGCGTGTCATCAGGTCACACAACTGTGTTCCAGCGATGAAGGCGATCATGTGTTGCAGCAATTGTCTGGTTGTCTTCATCGCCTGAGTGATTTAGAGATCGACCATGCTGGCATTACCAATGCCATTGATATGCTGTCATCAGCACAGATTCAAGTGGAAGAAGCGGTGGGTGAGCTGAATCATTTTATGGACAGCTTTGAAGCCGATCCGGCTCGTGCTCAGGAAATTGAAGAGCGGTTGAGTGCCATTTTTGAATTGGCAAGAAAGCACCGGGTTCAACCAGAAGAGTTATTGGAAAAGCAGCAGCAAATCAGTGAAGAGTTGGAAAAGGTTCAATGCCACGATGAACAGGTGGCAGAGCTTGAAAACGCGTTACACAAACTTAAAAAACAACATCAAGAGTGCGCTTCCGCATTATCTGTGAAACGTAAAAAAGCGGCGAAAAAACTGGAAAAACTAGTAACGGAACGAATCGCTTTGTTAGGCATGCCGAAAGGTCGCTTCTGTATTGAACTGACTGAAATAGCAGAAAGAACGGTTTCTTCCCAAGGCTTTGAGTCCATTGAGTTTCTGGTGACAACCAATCCAGGGCAAGCACCACGACCATTAGCAAAAGTGGCTTCTGGCGGTGAGCTATCCCGTATCTCTCTGGCGATTCAGGTCATTATTGCCCAAACCGCAGCAACCCCAACCCTGATTTTTGATGAGGTGGATGTGGGGATTGGTGGCGGCACCGCAGAAATTGTAGGCAATATGCTTCGGGAAGTGGGTAAAAACGGACAGGTGTTGTGTGTTACTCATCAACCCCAAGTTGCATCACAGGCGCATCAGCACCTTCATGTGAGTAAAAAGGTCAGCCGTAAAACCTCGAGCACTCGGATTCTTAAATTGGATGGTGATCATCGCGTGCATGAAATTGCCAGAATGCTCGGAGGCGTGGAGTTGACAACGCCAACCTTGAATCATGCGCAGGAAATGCTGCTTCAGGCGCAAGCGTAGGGTTATTAGAGTGTTAGTTTGAGTCCGACAGGCTCTTAGGCAGCATGAGAAAAAACTAATACACTTAATGTTTTCTCATGCTGCCTGTGACTATCACGACCACGATGCTTCTCTTTTCTTTTATACCCTGTCTTTAGTACTTCACGACGTTGGCGGAACATGGGGTCCTGCATCAACTTAAGAACAGCAGATGCTGGTCGTTTACGTTGCTTCCTGTTTTTGCTCATTGCAAAGCTCCTGTTGGATTAAAAAATACCTCTGAAACATTTAAACTCCAGAGGTATCAAGAATAAGGTTAGAAAATAGTACAGCCGTTTTTTCTGATTATTATTTCTTCTTAGGTCGAACGTAAATCACCAGGTTGTGATCCACAATTTCATAGCCGTGTTCTTCCGCTATCGCATGCTGACGTTGCTCGATAGCGTCATCAACAAACTCAATGACATCACCAGTTTCCATGCAGACCATATGATCGTGATGCTCACCACGAGACAGTTCAAACACGGAGTGGCCGCCATCAAAGTTATGGCGTACCACAAGGCCGGCGCTTTCAAACTGGGTCAGCACCCGATAAACCGTTGCCAGACCAACGTCTTCTTCTGCATCCAGTAGTGCCTTGTAAACATCTTCCGCAGACATATGTTTATCTTTAGCACTTTCAAGTATCTGAAGAATCTTAACTCTTGGCAGGGTTACTTTCAGTCCTGCTTTACGCAACTCTTGATTTTCCAAAACGTTTCCCTAACCCTTAATAAGATAATCCTGCTATTATCACATTTTCGTGCAGTTTTTTCATAGAGCCTCAACTGCTTGGGCTGCTGAAACACTGCAAGTTTAACTTAGAGCAAGCAAGATAGTGGAAGTCTGAAATCGATGCAAAAAACCTCGTTCACACTGGCCGCCGCGCTTATAACAGCTACCTTCTCCGCAACCCTGCTAACAGGATGCGCCAGTTCCACTGACGGCGGTTCCAAGCTTATCAGTTTCCCCGGTGCGTACAAGATTGATGTGCAACAGGGAAACGTTATTACCCAGGAAATGATTAATCAGCTCCGTCCGGGTATGTCTCGTGCCCAGGTTCAGTACGTTATGGGCACACCATTGCTGGAAGATACCTTTAACCCGAATCGCTGGGATTATGTGTACAGCATGCAACCGGGCGGTCAAGACCGGGAGCAGAAAAACGTCACGCTCTTCTTTGAAGAAGACAAACTGCAGTCCATTGTTGGCGATTACCGCCCCGAAAGCACTGACCAATAAAATAAAGCTCACCGTTGGTCGGTAACCTGAAAGGTTGCCGGCAACCTTTTCACTTCTGCTTCACTTTTAATTCAATCCTGCTGTTCCAGCTCAGCCTTCTTCTTGGCTTGTTCTGCCCTGCGTTTGCGAACCTCTTTCGGGTCGGCAATCAGCGGGCGATAAATCTCAATCCTGTCGCCTTCTTTTACAGCCTGCTGATCGGGTTTGGCTACGGTTTTGCCGAAAATCCCCATCGTTGATTGATCAATATCAATGTCCGGGAAAAAGGAGGCAATGCCGGATTGCCTGACCGCCTCGCGAAGCGTTGTGCCTTCCTTTACAGTGACCGAGACAATCTTCTGCTCATGGGCTTTGGCATAAGCCACTTCAACATGAACCTCTGGCTCATCCATCAGCATCTCAGCTATTAACATATCAGCCATAAATCTGCTTCGCTCTGTTACTGAAAGCGTCCACCATTGAGTTCATCATTTGGCCAACCAGCGCACCGAGTGTGGCGGCGGTGAACTTGTTGCTCATTTCAAAATCCAGCTCAAGAGAAACTTTGCACCCCTCGTCACCCAGTTGGGTAAACGTCCAAATTCCCGAAAGATGTTTGAATGGGCCTTCCAGTAAGTTCATTTCTATAGACACGCCGGGAACGATTTTGTTCCGCGTCGAAAAACTTTGTCGAATGCCTGCTTTTGCTACTTCGAGAATGGCTTCCAGCTGATCGCCTTCCTGGCTAATGATTTTACCACCGGCGCAACTGGGTAAAAACTCGCCATAGGACTCAATATCACTGACCAGATCATACATCTGTTGAGCGGAATACGTGACCAGTGCAGAGCGGGAAATCTTCGGCATAGATAGCGTGGTTCTTTCATAAAAAAGGCCGGATAGGATAACCCATACCGGCCTGATAGAAACAGTGAGTGTTTAAAAGATTGTGGTGATCACGACCACGAGTACACACACGGGAACCACAACACGAATCATAGCGCGCCAGAGGTTGAACATGCCAACACTCAGGCCCAGCTCATTCATCATGGTAGAGCGTTTGATTACCCAGCCGGCAAAGATGGAGATCAACAGACCACCCAGTGGCAGCAGGATGTTACTGGTGAAGTAATCCAGCAGATCAAAGAAGTTTTTACCAAACAGAGTGAAAGTGAAATCACCGCTGAAGGCAAACACCGTACCCAGACCAACAAACCAGATTGCAGCACAAAGGATGATGGTAGCAACGGTTCGGCTCAGCGGGGTGCGCTCCAGCAACCATGCCAGTGCAGGTTCAACCAGCGAGATGGCAGAACTCAGAGCCGCGATGGCAACCAATACAAAGAACAGGAAACCGAAGATTTCACCCATCGGCATATGCACAAAGGCAGCGGTCAAAGAAACAAACAGCAGGCCCGGGCCAGCGGAAGGCTCAAGGCCATAAGCAAATACGATTGGGAATACGATCAGGCCAGAGACGATAGCCATTAATGTATCCAGAGCGGCTACGTTCAGTGCTGTTCTTGGAATGGAATTGTTCGCTGGCATGTAAGCACCGTAAGCCATCAATGCGCACATACCCAGGCTCAGGGTAAAGAACGCCTGACCCAATGCCGCCGTTACCGCTTCACCGGTGACCTTGGAGAAGTCCACGGAGAACATGAATTCGAAGCCGCGCATAAACTGACCAGTTTCCAGCATGCTGTAGCCGAGCATAATGAGCAGCAGGGCGAACAGTGCAGGCATCATTACCTGCAGACCTTTCTCCAAGCCTTTGTGAATACCACGGGCAGTAATTGCGAAGGTCAGAATCATAAAGGCAGAGTGCCAGAAAATCTGACGATCAGCAGACGACACCAGTCCACCAAATGCATCGCCCACCTGATCGGTGGTCATGCCAGTGAAGCCACCAGACACAATCTGCCAGGCATAAGACAATGACCAACCGGCAATAACACTGTAAAAAGACAGGATCAGGAAGCCCGCCAGCATGCCCATCCAGCCAATCATACTCCACAGTTTACTGGCGCCTAATTCGTTGGTCAGTTGACGTATAGCGTTCAGAGGGCTGTGTCGTGTATGACGACCAATGGCGGTTTCAGCCATCAAAAGAGGAATACCCATCACTGCAATGCAGATCAGGTAAAGCATCACGAAAGCACCGCCGCCGTACTGCCCGGCGATGTACGGAAACTTCCAGATATTACCAAGGCCGATGGCGGAGCCGGCAGCTGCCAGCAAAAAAGTCCAGCGATTAGCCCAGGTTTTTGTTGAGGTTACAGGGTTTTGTCCAGACATAAGTTCCCCAAAAATGCGTTCAGATATAGTTATAATAAAATCGCTTGCATTGAAAGCAGTGAGGAATCTGTGGTCTTGGTTGGCAGTGCTTTGTAGCAGCTGGCATACCATGACCATTTCACGAAACTTTCGTACTATTTAGCGCATGTCTTGCTGATGAATGAGTGTTTCACGGTACAGCATCAGGTGTTAACAACCTGATCCCATCAAACCTCAAGCCCTTATACCTAAGATCCAATCCAACAGACTGTTCTTAGAATAATGACGAAGATAAGAGCGGGTTAGGCTTGATTGTACCGGTATACCCTTACATCTCAATAGCTAATACGTACACACTGATTAAAAAATAGTTATTTGATTGATAACGTCAGAAAATGCAGAAAAATCATCTGTGAGGGTTCCGCACTATTGTAGAGACCGTGACTATGCCCGAGAATAGATGACTTTCAGTCACGCTGCTCCTATACTCCGCGCCATGGCAAAAAGTAAGAAAAGTAAACAGGGCGATTCTTCAATCGTCGTCAACAAGAAGGCTCGCCACGATTATCATCTGGACGAGACTTTCGAAGCAGGCATTTCCCTCGCAGGTTGGGAAGTGAAAAGCCTCCGGCAGGGCAAAGTTCAGCTGGTGGACAGCTACGTCCTACTGAAAGATGGCGAAGCCTGGTTGATTGGTTCATCCATCACCCCGCTTACCACCGCCTCAACTCATGTGATTGCCGATCCATTACGGGATCGTAAACTGCTGTTGCATCGTCAACAGTTGGCAAAACTCTTCGCTGAAACTCAGCAAAAAGGCCACGCCTGTATCGCCACCAAACTCTACTGGAAAGGTCATCTGATAAAGTGTCAGATCGCTCTTGCCCGTGGTAAAAAAGAGTTTGATAAGCGAGCCACCACCAAAGAACGTGAGTGGAACATTGAAAAACAGCGGGTTATGCACCGCGGTTGATCAGCCGCTTCAAAATAAAAAAGGCGTACAGCAATGTGCGCCTTTTTTGTTGATCACTTACCAAAGATCGGGTGACATCAACGCATCAGCACATCTCAATGTACCTTTCGTAGAAGACAGTACGCCTTCCTTAAGCTCTTGAACTTGCCAGCCATGAGGGTGCTCGAGGGTATAAGGGGCTGAAATATCCGAACACAGTGAAAAGCCTGAACGACCATAGTAGCCTGGGTCACCATAGACAAACACAAGTACAACGTCGTGTTCCTTCAGAATCTGTAGTCCATCTTGAATCAATCGTGTCCCCACCCCTTGTTTTTGAACATCGGTCGATACTCCCAATGGCGCAAGAATGGCGGCCTTGATAGAGGGGGCTTCATTAATCACCACATGGCTGAAAAGAGTGTGACCAACAATGCGGTCATCCTGCTCGGCAACAAGGGATAGCAACGGTTGAGCCGAGGCATCTTCCAGCAGAGAACAAGCAAGCTTCGCAACGGTTTCCGCTTCAGACTCATCAAAGGTGTTTCTATGCAACTCATAAATCGCCGCTGAATCTTCCGACAGTGATGCTCTGATCTTCATACCTACTCCAAAATAATAAACGTCAACAGACGCTAAAAAATTATCTCACAGAAAAATCTAACGACGTTCATCGTTTTTATGGTGTAAAAGTACCTATGTACTAAACGCGCTTGCAATTAGTGCAACTGTTTGGCTAAATACGACAGTGTTTTGTTATCGGGGGCGATCTGGATTCGACGACGATTACGAAACCTGAGGTGCATGTCGAGCGTGTAGTGATGCTCGTTAATCCAAACACTACAAACGTATTAGTTGCTAACGATAATAGCTACCACGGAGCTATGGCTGCCTAAAAACAGTCGTCTCCCGATCACTCTGTTTTGTCTATTGGGTGGAAGTGATCGCAATCGAAAATAGAATCGCCACATTGGTCTTCCTGAAGCCAGTGGGTTAAACATTCCAGGATCGCGCCGTTCACCCTGGCCGTTGGGTCGTTCAGCGTTAACCTAATAACGGAAACTAAACATGTAGAGCCAATGGCGTAGGATTGTCGGACGCGGGTTCAAATCCCGCCGCCTCCACCAATCAGAAACCCTGTAAGTCAATGATTTACAGGGTTTTTTATTGCCTGACATTTCTAGAAAAGTGCGAGGTGTCGAAAAAGTGACGAAGGAAAAATTTGATTGACCTGTCGGTCATGTGGGCTAATAAAGCCTTTGTCCCCTTCAGAAAGTCATAATGAACCATGGAACTAATTTAACGGCATGATGTCTATAAGAGGGTATGAAGCTGATTGTGAGAAGTGTTTATGGACAGTCATCAACCGGCTGCTCAAGGAGCCAGCCAATATAGTAATGTAGAGTCACGTAGGCAAGCATTCATCGAAAACATCGTAAGTTCGCCTAACCCGGCAGCCTGTTTTTTTGCTCAAAAAGATGTCATTAGGTATGAGCACATTTATGAAACACTCATTGTACATGGGCTAATTCCTGCACAAGACAGGCAGCTGTCTATCAGTGATAGATGGGTTACGTGTTTTCACTGCAACACTTCTTATGAAGTGAATCCAGAGCTAAACCCACTAGATCAACATCTGGAAGAAAGTCAGCCAGGATTGTGTGATTTTGCTGTCAGTTTATTAGATGAATATCCAACAGAAACAATACCTTTTCTAAGTCCGCAGACAGCGCTCAGCAGTCAGGCTGGAACCTCGATGACTCAATCACCTGAAACGATTTCAGCATCATACGTCGTGCATAGAGCAGAACCACTAGACATTAATCCGGACTTACCAGGGACTTCCAGACAAAATAATCAAACGTTTAATGTTGTTGAAAATAATAGAAGTCCTGACGCTCAAAAACAGATAATCGACACGACCAAAGCAATTGATGCTTATTTTAATAAGAGCGTACCTCTCAAAAATGGAGTGGCGAGAAAGTATGCAGAAGTCATTATTGACAGCAGTGTTGAAAAAAACTTAGTGGAAGCTTTATTGATTTTCCTTAAAAAGCTAGATCATAGTGGAGAAAGAGTTAAAAAGCAGTGTGAGGTGGTGAAAGAAGTGCTAGACACGCTAGTCATTGACCCTTCTCTGGTAGAGATTATCTGCGCAGATGCACAAACCATTGAGGGGGGGTGTATTGACCGAAGAAAAGAAGTGCTTGAGCGAATGCAGGTGGCCTGTCGAGTGAGAAATGTTTTTGTTTTGCCTGCCGGTGAGAAACTACGATGGTCCGTTCTATTTGAAAAAATGAAGGCTGCTTTTCATGATGAATCATTTTATGCGCTGGCTTCAACGTTTACTTACCACAAGGAAAAAAAACGATTCCTTGCACGTTTATTTGCTAAGAATAAACAATTAATAAGTCATCATGAAGGAGCAGAAATTGTCGGGTTTTATAAACATTTGTTAAGACATATCTGTAATTTCTCAAATGAGCCTCTTGGATTGACTTACATTGGCTATAAATGTCCAAGTGCCGATGTATTTCACAAGTTTCAGCGGGAGTTCTTAGAAAGAATTGAAGATTTTTCATCATTCTCAGCCTATGTTCAGCGAGTATTTTCAACCCAATATGAACGAGCATTCAAGTTTCTTTGTGAGCATGATGATGACTTTAATCTGGACTTTAATCTTATAGACAGCAAACTGGCAAAAGCACTTGAAGATGTTAGTGAAAACACAGAGCTTCAAGAGCAGGAACAAATCACGAAACTGAATGAAATTAAGTTTGAACGTGAAGATAAGTTGCCAAAAGCATTTAAAGCTTACATCAATGATAGGCTAACCAAGCATTGGGAGGCAGTCAGACAAAGCACCGTAAAAGGTAAATTAAAAAGCAACTTGTCTTTGGTGCAATTAAAACGTCTTGTTAGCGAGCTGGGTATGATAGGAGATCAGTATATTGAACCTATCTCACCCCGGTGGACTGAGGAAGAAAAGCGTTTTCTGGCGATGGCCGGAGTCAATATTGATGAGCGTTGATCACTGCTTCTACAGAGGTGGTTGGCCACTTGCTCAGAAAATAGATTTCATTTGGTCAACTACTTATAGCAGCTGATTGAATTCTCACCTACGTTGTTCTGAATATTCTTGTAAGATTGGGGAATTAAATAATTCTTGCAGGAGCGCCCTGAGTGAAGAAAACGATTAGTGTGGTTGGTGCCATCATTCAAGATGACAGTGGAAGTATCCTCTGTGCCTTACGATCAGCAGAAATGAGTTTGCCTAATCTTTGGGAGTTCCCCGGAGGTAAGATTGAAGAAGGTGAGCAACCAGAAGACACCCTCCGTCGTGAAATTCAGGAAGAACTTTGCTGCGATATTGATGTCTCAACGCTGGTTGAAGACACAACTCACGACTATGGCAACTTCATCATTAATCTTCGCACTTATCATGCAAACATTATTGCCGGGGAACCGATTGCCAGTGAGCACGCTGCATTGCTTTGGCTGCCAGTGAGCAGTTTGCAAAGCCTTGTATGGGCACCGGCAGACATTCCTGCCGTGGAGAAGCTGGTTCAGAATCAGTTGGAAGTTGCCAGCGTATTGTAATACCAATCGCATTTTCTAAATCCCTATTGTGCTGTAGCTATGAACGTAAGCTCAGCGTTGGAACTCCTCGCAATAGCCCTGCTATTACACGTCACTCCGCCTTGTTCTTACGCTCATATCTCCATGCTCATAACGGGATTAGAAAATTTGATTGGTATAATCTCGGCCATCACTCCGTCAGGTCTTCATAGATATCCAGTGGGACTGTGCTGTGCAGTTTCCACAGGATGCTCATTGGCTTATCACCCTTACTGCTAACATAGCCCACTTGCCCCAAATACATAAACGGCAGAGTGAGACTGTACTGTTTTACCTGTTTTCTTACAAAAAGATGAATCTGGTAACCGTCCCTGTTGTGGTGAATGAAATGCTGACCGACACTGGAGCTGTGGGAGGTTTGGTTTTGGCTCTGCCAGTGGAAAGTGCGAGGGTCTATAAAGTAATCTTTATAGTGCAGATGAGCATCCACTTCTTCATCTTTGTTCAGGTTGATAAACAGGAAGTAATGTTTACCTACCCGCTTTACGCCTTCCCGCCAAGTTCCCTTTTTGGCTGTATCGCCTGACAGAAATTGAATATCGTTTCTGGTGTAATTCTGATAACGGATAAAACGTTCACCGTCACCCAGAAAGGCGTCTGGCTTAAAGTGTCGTCTGAAGAGTTTTAAACCGTAGTTGATCCGCTCGGAGATATAGCTTCTGGCGAACTCAGAGCTGTTCATCAGAGATTGAAATTCCGGCGCGATACTGAAGGTGTTGTCCGATAGTGAGCCAAACGTCCATGAAATTTTATTATGTGGACTGGCTAATGACGTCATGGCAGAAGTGATCAGCGAATGGTGTTGATTTACTTGTACGTCCTGGCTGAAGTAATGACTGAGCCCTTGAACAATATCATGAGTGGTGATGTCGTTGAGATTGTCTACCAATACCAGATGCAAAGCGATAAATTCATAAGGCCATTTAAGTGGGCACATGGCTTCCAGGCGTTCCGATACTTCCCTCAAGTGTCGGTTGGCGTTTAGCTCCGGATGGTTGCCTTCATGGTCATTGCATTTGGTTTTTGTGCTGTACAGCGAACCAAATTTTGAGAGGAAAAAGTTTGGATTTGGGGCATTCTCTGCGGTATAAAAATCCATCAGCTCAGGAGAGCTTCCCAAGTCTTTTTTAAACTGCAAATAAAGCTGTTTTAGGTATTCGGTTTTATCCAGACGAATACTGTCGAGTTTGGATATTATTTTCTCTTTGGCAACTTCATCCAGCTCCACATAGCAACCCGCAGGAAGGTCAGCAAACTCATTGGTGACTGCCCGCTTTAATGTGTCTTTATCAAAATCCCGTCGACCACTTTCACCACTTAAGGCGAGAGGTACCATATACGAATTTTGATAGTTACCAATAAAATCCAGTACGGTGACGTATTCTTTGCCGTTGGCTTTTCGCAGGCCACGACCTAACTGCTGAATGAAAATAGTGGATGATTCAGTTGGCCTTAAAAATAGTAGGAAATTAACCTGTGGTATATCCACACCTTCATTGAAAATATCGACAGTAAAGATGACTTCTAATGGATGACCGCTGTCTTGTAAGTTGTTGATTTCCTGCTGCCGAACTCGAGTATCGGTAAGACCGGTCAGTACCGTACTGGCAATACCTCTGGCATTAAATGACTGATTCATAAACTCAGCATGAGCGCGGTTGACACAGAATCCAAGAGTGCAACGCCTTTGACCATGAAAGCTGTATTTGTTCATTTGCTCGATGATGTAATCAACCCGCTCAGCTGTATTGAGTCTATTTACCAATTTGGCTTCAACGAATTGCCCACTGGCTTGCCGCTCAATCTGGTCATAGTCTACGGTTTCATCGGCCACGCCAAAGTAATGGAAGGGTGCCAGCAACTCCATGGCGAGCGCTTCTTTTAATCGAATGTCGCAGACAATGTTGTAGTGGCAAAGTTTGAGTACATCCCGGCCATCCATTCGCTCCGGTGTTGCGGTCATGCCCAGAAGAAAGGCAGGGGTGAAGTAGTTGATGACTTTTTGGTAAGTCTCTGCCTGAGCATGATGAAACTCATCGACCACCATGTAATCGAAAGCATCTGGAGCAAACAGTTGCAGATTCTTTTCTCGAGATAAAGTCTGTACGGTACTGAAAATAAAACGTTTGTCTGTTTCCTTGCTGGTTCCAGTGTATTTTCCGCAGATATCCCGGGAGCCGAACACTTTCGCAAATGTCTCGATAGCGCCTTCTAACAGTTCATCACGGTGAGCGAGGAAGAGTACTTGTTTCGCTTTACACTGATGGGCGTCGAAAGCGGCCAGAAATGTTTTGCCGGTTCCGGTTGCGGCAATCGCTACAGCTCTTGTCTCACCGATGCTGCGAGTGCTGGCCAGATTGACCAATGCCTCTTGCTGCATTTGATTAGGGTACAGTTTTAGAGCATTTTTCTCCGACTGGCTGGAGGTATTCTGTTTGAGGAAATCGAAGGTTTTCTTTGTTTTGGTTTCTTCAACGGGGCGACCTTCCAGATAAGCCTCATACTGTTCAATAAACGACTCTGTCAGAGGAACCGATTCTGCAGAATCCCACAGGGTTTCAAAGCGAGTCATTGCACGATCATAAACGTCTGATGTGTTGGAACGCGGAATTTTCACGTTCCATTCTTCACCATTGATCAACGCTGCCTGAGATAGGTTGGAGGAGCCTATCAAGGCGCAGCTATTGTTGTGCGTCTGTCGTTCAAATAAGTAAGCTTTGGTATGAAATGATTCTTTTGTATTGGTGTATACCCGAGTCTCGATATGGGATTGTTCCAGTAACTTTCTCAACGCTGCTGGCTGGGTAATGTTCATATATACCGATGTTAAGATGCGCCCTCGTTTTTCTCGTTGTTGAAACGATTCCAACGGGTTCAGCAATAACTGCAGGCCAGAAGATCGAATGAAACTGACCATGAAGGTGAAGTTATCCGACGTCTGTAGTTCAAATTTGAGGTTCTTGAAGAAGTTTGTTTTGGCAGTTTTGTCGTTGGTGATTAGCGATGATGCACCAAGAGAAAAGTGATCACATAACGGTAGCTGAAGTGTGCTGTCGGTTGAGAATAATACTCTCCTCAACGGTAAGCTTAATGTCTCTGAATCGGGTTCAATGAGTTCAGCAATCAGCTGTGCCAGCTGGATGCTGTCTTCAAACTGATCATCTTGCGAAAGGTTCGAGAGTTTTTTTGTCAGTCGGCTACTGATGTATTGCGTCAGCGCTGCCATGTAGGCGTTGGCCGGCACTTTGAATGTCCGGTGATTTTCAGGGTAAGTCTTACTTTCTGACTGGAGCTCTTCAAAAATGGGCATGGCGCATGAGACGTTAAGTCGAAAAGCAACATGGTACCAGGAATGAAATTATTTAGTATTCACTTGGACGTGTGAACCAGCCTGAACTAGCTTGTCGGTAAGAATAAAAATTGAATAGCTCAGGATTGGACTTGTGTTGTTGTATCAGCAGGTATTTGGATCTAGCTTTGATCTTGGAATTATCGTTCCAAAATCGTTTGTGGATCAAAGTTATAAACATGATGTGTGTCCTTGTTTTGTGCGTCAGCTTTCCAAGAATCAGTGTATGGTGCTATGGATCGATTATGCGGAGCCAGAAGATAGGGAAAGCCTGGACAGTAAAAGATACACTCTGAACCTGCATGTGAATGATGTGTATGCACGAGCATTGTTTGAGTCAGACGATTTATTAGAAATGACTGTTGTTCTAGAAAGTTGGAGCAAAGCTTTAATCGTTTGAGTTATGTGTTCCCTCATGCAGATTATCTTGGTGGGAAAGAGCGATCTCCATTTTGATAAACTCTTCCAAAGCAAGTAGTACCACGTCAGAGTCGGATTTAAATACCATTCTTGGTTGCCAAATTTCTTATAAAACGACAGCATCACCAGCAATATTCTATTTGAACGTAAGTAGTTGACCAAATGAAATCATATTTTCTGACTAAGTAGACAGTCACTCTGCAGCGTTGCAGCTCCGGTCACATCGCTACCAACCACAGGGTGTAAAGGCTATGCTCCCGGCGTTGTGCCTTGCATAGTAACTGTTCACTCACCCAGAAATATTCGATTTCATTTGCACAACTACTTAGCGTCCATAGAAGGGATTCAGCTAATAGATAAAAGCGCAGTTTTACGAGGCCAGAAAATGGAAAAAATAAAACTCTCCAAACAAGATAAAGACATGCTGATCAGTAAAATCAAAGAGTACTTTGATACTGAGTTAGAGCAGGAGGTTGGTGGTTTTGAGGCAGAGTTTCTGATCGATTTTTTTGCCAGAGAGATCGGCCCACATTTTTATAATCAAGGGCTGACGGATGCCCATACGCTGTTTTTGGAAAAAACAGAAGAGATCGGGTATCTGATGCAGGAGCTGGAAAAGCCTACCCAGTGAAAGAGCATAGTAAGTGTGTTGTGCAATCTATGCGACTACCCGGCCAGGCGCCATCAGAGTGGGGTTTGAAGTAGTCGTCTTCGCTGTAACGATTACAAGTGCTCGGGTCCTTTTCACCCGAGCGCTTGTAATCATGATTTGATCTGTAGATTATGGATGTTTAATTGTTAGCGTTTATTTTGTGCTCAGCAATTCTGATAACAGATTCCATTATAAAAATAAGAATAAAGGGTTATATTTCATGCGTTTTCTCACCATAACACTGTCGTTAATATTATCGACCCAGGCGATAGGCTGGGAAAATCATACGCTCGTGACTCACCCGATGATTGCCAGCTTGCCTGAAGTTAAAGAGGCGGATTCCGTTAAGGTGGAAAGTCTGGACAGTTTTCTACTGTCAAACGAACAGGGGTTGGAGTCGTTTCTTGAGCAGCAAGAGCAATGGATGAGAAGCGAGCTGTGGCATTATGACCCACGGCCGGATGATCTGGCATTTGTTGCTACAGGTGAAGCCCGTGATATTCGTGACCGGTTTGCTCGTGCGATTCGTATCAACCCAAACACCCGCTGGGCTTTGTATCTGCAACAGTTGCCTGAGCATCCAAGACAACCGTCGACTATTACACCGGCAGAAATCAGCACGCTGCAGGATCCTGCATGGATTGAAAATCTCCGTTTAACCCGTTTGCATCCTGGTGAAATGGTTTCTCCGGTAGATGTGGTGTCTACGGGCAGTGATGAGCCGGATCATGGTTTAGATATTGGGCTGTTTACTGATAATCAGACCGAGTATGGAAAAGTATACGGCTTTGGTGTTCAACCCTTTGGCAACGCAAGCCTTGAGTACGGTACTCAAGCACCGTTTCACATGGGGTTTTATCAAGAAGGCGAGTTGGTTTATACCTTTGCCAGTTTCCTGAAACGCACCCACACGGAATATCGTATTCAGCTGTTTAAGCAGCTCTCCGAATTTGCGTTTGCCCAAGGGAATGATCACTGGGGCTGGCGCTTTATGGGCATGGGCTTGCATTACATCGGTGATTTCTCAAACCCTTACCATGTGGCACCCATTCCTGGCAGCGGTTCTTTGGCCACAGTCTGGGTGGGGTTGCAGAGCATGCTGGGCTTTACCCAAGCACAGGATGAGGCGATTCAATTAGCTTCTAACCGCCATGCAGCCCTGGAAAGTTTTCAAAGCGCCGTGATGACGAAGGCATTTAAAGAAGGTGACCATGGTCATTCGACGTTTATGAGTTTGAGTAAAGGCGGTACTGTACGACAGTTTGAGGATGGTGACATCGTCAATGTGTTTGCTAAATCTGGTTTTGATCAGGCAGAAGATACTTATCAAGCCTTGGCTAAGGCGATGCCCTATCAGTTTGTGGATGATCCGGCGATTGAGTATACCGATCTGAATATTGATGAGCACCAGCTTATGGAAACGGTTCGCAAAACCTCCGGAGATGAAGGGTACAGTGCGTTGACGGCACAGATCAGTGATTTGTTGGTCATCTTTTCTAGGAATGCCGCCTCTTATATTAATGGCATATTAGATAAGGAAAGCATTCTGTTGAGTGCTCAAAATGCCAGCGAAGAGTGATTCATAAAAGCTTTAATTTTGAATCAGAACTTTGATGACGTACGCGGTTTTGTCAGCGCACGTCATTGATTGAATGATTATTTACTGTGATACAACGGCTGATCTTTCTTATCTTTATCTGACCAGAAGTTGATATTGAACTGAGCATTGTTCGTGATTTCGATGCGGTGCCAATATTGAGGCGGGCTGGTGGCAAATTGTCCGGCATGAATCACGACAGTCACTTCTGGCTCCATGGTTTCTCCATCCGGAAATCCATAGTACGTGACCGTTCCTTCCATGACACAAAGTTGCCCAAAGACACCTTCTGCCGTGTTGTGGTGGCTAAGCAATGCAGCCGGTACGTTCTCTTTTGTGAAAAAAGGCGTAGAGCGTTGAACGGTCCAGTTGGCCGGAATGCGATGGTGGCTCATAATCTTGTCCTCAAGTCTCAAATCAACGGTGACAGTTCACGCAGCAGTGGCAAACCTTTTGGCATCATTGCCGCGGTGGCAACAAAGCCAATCAACGCTTCATTCTGATCATATGCTTTTGCCAGTATGCCTTCGGATGATACCTGTATGTTCCAGTTTGCATCAGCGCGGGCAGTGCTGCCACTAAGCTGCATGGGCAGCAACGGTGTTTTTACTTTAATCAGCATAGCCGGAAGGCTTAGCTGTGCAGGTTCATCCAGTAATACTCTGGCCAATACATTGGCGCTCAGTAAAATAGGCTGCAAGTAAGGCAATACTTGGTTGTCGATCTCAGCGCAGTCTCCCAGAGCATAAATATCAGATACTGAGGTTTGCATAGAACGATCGACAACAATTCCCTTGTTGATTGTCAGCCCTGCCGCTGTTGCCAGTGTCGTTTCCGGATTCAAGCCTGTCGCGCAGATGATTTCATCGACCACACACTGCCGACCATTGGCAAAAATGACTTCTATCCCCGTGGCTGAATCATTCATGCTTTTTACCTGGGTGTTTAACTCGGTTCGGCACCCTTGACGTAACAATGTCTCGTGAAGTTGGGCAGAGATCAGCTCGGGCAGTAATGTTGGCATTACCCGTTGCGCAAGATCCGTCAGAATCACTTCGCGGGCAGAACTGCAAAGGTCCATGGCAATTTCGACGCCAATCAGGCCAGCACCAATCACCAGAACGGAGTGAGCCTTAGCGAGCGACTCCTGGGCGGACTGAAAATCACTCAGACTGTTAAAGGTGATTATCCGGTCTATCGCATCACCTTCAAAAGCGGGTACAAAGGGTTTTGCACCTGTTGCCAACACCAGTTTGCTGAATTCAATTTGAGTGTTATTAACGACCAATGTCTTTTTTTCAGTGTTGATGGATTCAACCCGAGTATTTGACAATAACTGAATACCATAGGTTTCCGCGTATTGGTTTGCACTCATTCTGATCAAATCATCAGCGCTATGGTTGCGGGTGAAGACATGGCTTAAATCCGGTTTGTGGTATTCGTCACCACTGTCTGCCGTAATTACGGTGATTGGGATATCGGCAGACTGTTTTCTCAGGTTCTTTACCAGTTGGTAGGCAGCGAAACCGCTGCCAATAATAGCGATGGGCTTCATGCGGCGGCATCCTTTTGTACGACTGCAAACACGTCCTTACCCAAACCGCAATCGGGGCACAGAAAGTAATCGGGCACTTCTTCCCAGGGGGTTCCGGGTTCAACGCCTTGATTGATTTCACCCACGGCTGGATCGTATACCCATTGGCAGACAGTGCAAATCTGACAAGATCCGGTATCGACTGGTTTGTCGTCTGAATTTTTTGCAACGGGTACTGCTTGAATGACAGAGGGTTTTTTTTCAATAACTGGACGAACCACGTCTTCTGATAGATCCCTTAATGCCCACTGACGAGCAACCATACGTCCATGAGCACGGCACTTGGCAATGGCATCACCATCTGGCTTCCATTTGGCTTTCAGGCCCTCGGTCATTTGAAAACCAGCATCCACCATACGGCTGTGGATGCGATCCACTGCACCTCCATTCCAGCCAAAGCTGCCAAATGCACTGGCGCTTTTGTTTTTGAAACGCAGCCCGGTCATTTCTTCCAGCATGCCGGCAATTTTTGGCATCATCACGTTGTTCATGGTGGACGACCCCACCATAATGGCTTTCGAACGAAAGACATTGGCAAGAATTTCATTCTTGTCGTGACGGGAAACGTTAAATACTTTTACCGCTACCTGTGAGTCTACTTCGTGTATGCCCTGGGCAATGGCATCTGCCATCATGCGAGTGTTGTTGGACATGGAGTCATAGAAGAGGGTGATGCGATCTTCCTGATAATCATTGGCCCATTCCAGATATTTTTCGATGATCTGAATAGGGTTGTCACGCCAGACAATACCGTGGGATGTGGCAATCATATCCACAGGCACATTGAAGCTCAGTACTTCATTGATTTTGGCAGTCACCAGTGAACTGAACGGTGTCAGGATATTGGAGTAATAGCGCAGGCATTGCTCCATCAGTTCAGTTTGATCCACTTCATCATTAAACAGTCGTTCATCGCAGTAATGCTGACCAAAGGCATCGTTACTAAACAGAATCGCATCACCCGTCAGGTAAGTCATCATGCTGTCGGGCCAATGCAGCATGGGGGCTTCTATAAAGATCAGTTGTTTACCATTACCGATATCCAGGCTGTCACCGGTTTTAATGGTGTGAAAATTCCATTCTGGATGGTGATGGTGACCAACAATGGAATCGATGGCGTTCTTAGTGCAATAGATAGGTGTATTTGGAATTTTAGCCATCAGCGCTGTCATGGCACCGGAATGATCTTCTTCGGCATGATTCACTACAATGTAGTCAATGTCGTTTAGATCAATCATCTGTTCCAGGTTTTGTACAAACTCAAGGCTGAACTTGCTGTCGACGGTATCGATCAATACTGTCTTCTCTTCCTGAATCAGGTAGCTGTTGTAACTGGTGCCTTTGTCTGTTTTGTATTCGGTGCCGTGAAAGTCACGAATCTCCCAGTCGCGTTGCCCAACCCAGTTCACATTGTTTTTGATATGAATCGCCATGATGCATTACCTCAGTAAGAAAAATCATAAATCTAATTCTTACATAGCAGACAGCGTGCCAGTTTTTAAGTTACTGATTTTAAAGGTTAATGTTTATTATGTTGTTAAAATGACATCGACGGTTGTTTGTCTTTTTGACAGTAATTGTCTTTTTGACAGCGGTTTTCAGGTAGCTATCAATGATCCATCGTCGTAAAAATTTCACTGATCTTGCGTTAAACCTCACCAGAGGATTATCCAGTCAGGATCGTTTTGACCGTATGTTAGTGACTGTTCGTGATTTGCTGGATAGCGAAGCGACGGCGCTGTTGTTATTAAAGGGCCAGACGTTTGTTCCTCTGGCGATTAACGGGTTGGATCACGATGTTCTGGGAAGATATTTCCAAATTGATCAACACCCGAGGTTGGAAGCCATTGCCCGTGCGGGCGATGTGGTTCGGTTTCCGGCAGACAGTGATTTGCCGGATCCATACGACGGATTAATTTCATCCCACAGTGGTGCATTAAAAGTACATGCTTGTATTGGCTTGCCTTTGCACATTAATGACCGTTTGATTGGAGCACTGACCATTGATGGCTTCTCGGCGAATCAGTTTGATTCGTTCAGCGACGATGAATTGAGAACGGTGAGCGCTTTGGCTGCAGCGTCATTGAACAATGCGTTGATGATGGAGCAGCTTGAACAACAGGCAGCAAACTCTACCAGCCACCCTGTGACGCTTTCACAATCATCTGCTTCGGTCGAGATGATTGGCCAGTCGCCCGCCATGGAACAGTTAAAAAAAGAAATTAATGTGGTGGCTGGCACGGATCTGACGGCACTGATTTGTGGCGAAACCGGTGTTGGCAAAGAGCTGGTGGCTGCAGCGATTCATGCCCAGTCCAGCCGGGCGAGTGAAAACATGGTTTACCTCAACTGTGCGGCGTTACCGGAGTCGGTAGCGGAAAGTGAATTGTTCGGACATGTGAAAGGAGCGTTCACCGGCGCCATTAGTCATCGGAAAGGAAAGTTCGAGATGGCGGATGGTGGAACCTTGTTTCTGGATGAAGTGGGTGAGTTGTCACTGGCTCTGCAGGCCAAATTACTCAGAGTATTGCAGTACGGTGATTTGCAGCGTATTGGCGACGATCGCAGTTTAAAGGTGGATACACGTATTATTGCTGCCACCAATCGAGATCTTGAACAGAGGGTATTGGAAGGCGAGTTTCGTGCGGATCTTTTCCATCGGCTCAGCGTGTTCCCAATCAATGTGCCGCCTTTGCGGGAGCGAGGTAGTGATTTGTTTTTGCTGGCTGGGTATTTTCTTGAGAAGTGTCGTGTACAGCTGGGTATCCAAACCATAAGCTTAAGCAGCGATTGCCATCATGGAATGTTACGTTATTCTTGGCCGGGTAATGTGAGAGAGCTGGAGCATTGCCTTCATCGTGCGGCGGTATTGGCGAAGGCGGAGGCTGTTTCTGAATATGTGCTGATTCAATCAAAACATTTTGGACGTCTTTTTTTATCAGGCGAGCACGAAGCAGAGGCGAAAGAAGTGCTACCCGCTTTGTCTGAACAAACTTTGGGGTTGAGAGAAGCAACAGAAGTCTTTCAGCGACAGTTGATACAGCAGATGTTGAATGCGAATGATCAGAGTTGGGCGGCGACTGCCCGACAATTGTCAGTCGATGCAGGTAATCTGCACCGACTGGCCAGGCGGTTAGGTCTTAAATAACCTTATTTTGAAGCAAAATTACATAGCCGCCGCAAAGATGGCAGTAATTTCTTTAGCCGTTGCCTGTTTAGGGTTTGTGAAACCGCAAGCATCTTTCAGGGCATTTTCTGTCAGTGTTGGGAAGTCTTCTTCTTTGACGCCCAGTACTGTAAGACCTGCAGGGATCTCAATGCGTGCAGACAGTGCCTTGATCAGCTCTATAGCTTTCGCAGCACCTTCTTCCGCACTCATGTCAGTCACATCAGCACCCAGTGCTTTGGCGACACCGGTCAGGCGCTCTGGGCAAACCTGTGCGTTGTAGCTTTGTACGTGTGGCAGCAGAACCGCGTTGCAGACACCGTGTGGTAGGTCGTAGAAACCACCCAGCTGGTGTGCCATGGCGTGCACATAACCGAGGCTGGCGTTGTTAAATGCCATACCGGCCAGAAGCTGGGCGTAAGCCATGGCTTCACGGGCTTCCATGTTCTCACCGTCGTTTACTGCGTTTTCCAGATGATCACGAATCAATTCGATGGCTTTGATGGCGCAGCAGTCAGTCACGGGTGTTGCAATAGTGGAAACGTAAGCTTCAACCGCGTGGGTCAGTGCATCCATGCCCGTAGCGGCAGTCAGAGACTTTGGCATACCAGTCATCAGAGCAGGGTCGTTTACTGACATCAGTGGTGTGGTGTTTTTATCCACGATGGCCATTTTCACATGACGCACTTCATCAGTGATGATGCAGAAACGAGTGATTTCAGACGCTGTGCCTGCAGTCGTGTTGATGGCAACCAGAGGGAATTGTGGTTTGGCAGAAACGTCGACACCTTCGTAGTCACGAATATGACCACCATTAGAAGCGACCAGCGCAATACCTTTAGCGCAATCGTGAGGAGAGCCACCACCCAGAGAAATGACGAAGTCACAGTCGTTTTCCTGCAGTAGAGCCAGGCCAGCTTCAACGTTGCCACAAGTGGGGTTTGGTTGAGTACCGTCAAAGACGACAGAGGTAATGCCATCAGCACCCAGTTTTTCGACAATAGCACCAACCATGCCAACGTCGTTCAGTACTTTGTCGGTGACGATCAGTGCTTTTTTAAAGCCCAAAGCAGCGATATCGCTGATGGATGCTTCAAGGCAGCCGCTGCCCATTTGGTTAACAGCAGGCATGAAGAATTTCATTGCAGTCATGGTTAAGTCCTTTCGTCGGAAAATGGTGTCACGTTCGAAAACGGGCATTAAAAAGACACAAACATACTAGATGCCATCGGGAATATTCATTTTGATTTGGGTCAATGGATGGCGAAACTGAGGTGAGTATACAAAGTGTACTGTTAACGGGTAGCAGTAGTTTAGGTGGCTGTGTCACGGTTTTCGCGTTAATTATTAAACAAGTCCCCGGTAGCCTTTCCATGATAGCAACAATACGACGATGCTGGATTATGGTTAATTACTACGAAAGTACAAAAGAGAGGTTTACAAATGTGATTCAGTCGACATAATTGGGATTTTATAATGACTGTCGCTTATTACATTTATGGGCGATCTTCCTACTCTCAGTTGATCTCTGTATCCGATCTTGATTGTACCGATGCTAACCATAGAAAATCTTCAGGACATGGACTGGAAGCGCTTTGAAAGGCTGTGCCAGCAGTACTTTCAGTGCCAGGGGTATGAAACCCGGTTAACCAATGCCTGTGATGGCGGCGTGGATATCGTGCTGGAAAAAGTGTTGTCCGATGCGAAAAAACAACGGGTTTACGTCAACTGTAATATTTGGCCAAAGCCGAGAGCAGGTATGAAAAATGTACAGTCCCTGTTCAAGGCTATGGACACGGACGATGTACTTTTTGGTATGATTTTATCCGTCAACGGTTTCTCTGCGGGTGCTAAAGCCTATGCCCATGGCAGAAATATCCGGCTGATTTCGGGAGCGCAGTTTTTACCACTACTGGCGCAGCTGTCGGAAGATGATCAGGAGCGATTGGCGCAGGACGCGTTAGAGGATAATTACTCAATACCGACGTGCCCTGCTTGCGGTTTGAAAATGGTTTTTAAAGCCGCATCTAAAGGAATAGTCACAGGGGGATCGTCCTGGCGATGCCAGAGTTTTCCCTGCTGTGAGGAAAAAATTCGAATAAAGGGACGTATTGTGAAGGAAGGAACCACTGCTTCGGCTGGTTTTCCGGAAGACAGCCTGGAGCTGCAGGAAAGCACCGTTGATCTTGATGCGGCATCATTTGTTCCAAATAGGCGGAGTTCAATACTGGCAGGTGCTTTGTTTTGCGTGCTAGTGGCAGGGCTTGCTGTTAAGGGTGGTTTTGTTGGCTTGGATTGGCTGAATAAACCGGAAGCGCAGCCTGTGGTTATAGCACCGCCAAAGCCGCCGGTTAAGAAAGACGTCGTTGTGCAGACATCAAGTGCTCAAATATCAAGTGCTCAACCCTCTGTTGCTCAAATCATAAAAATAGACATTGTTGACCCTGCTCCCATCCTTCCAGAAGATGAACAGCTTGAAGCAGCCGTTAGTGTGGCTCTTACATCAGAACCTGCGTTAGAGAGAAACGCTTCTGAAGACGATGGGTTTGTCTGGGAGAAATTGACCAATCATCCAGCGGATCAGGCTGCGGCAAAAGTAAAAGGTCAGGCCTGGACTAAGTGGTACGAAGCCGAAGCCCCTTGGGGATGTGGTGAGTGGCGCTCCGGGGAGCATATGGTGGAGTGCGTCAATCATCGTAAAAAAGCACGGTTGCGCTTTGAAAAACTTTGGGCCGAAGGAAGATTCACCGGTTCAAGAGGCTGATGGCATATTACAGATGCACCCTTGTATGCCTTATTCCCCTAGGTGTTGGCGACAACAAGACGTTATTTTACTTCGAGTAAAACTGCAGTGGAGTCTCATATAGGAAGAGACTGCAGTTTGCATTCCCCTCAATTTTCTACGATATTTTGAGTCAGAAGATTTGCTAGGGTCTGTTGACGTTTCGTTGCGAGGCTCAGTGACTCAGAAAAACGTCAACCGCGCGAAAGGCTTGTGAAGTGCGTAGTCATTCTACGCCGAGCAAGCCTGACAAAGCGGGGACGTTTTTCTGAGTCACCCGAAGGGCGGATCAGGGCGCCCCTATGTCGTTGTTCCAGCACCTTGAAAGGCAATGAGCATTCCTGCGGCACTGCGCCTAGCCATAGGAGCGCCCAGATCCGCTGAGCACGTAACGAAACGTCAACAGACCCTAATGTTTTGACCAAAAATAAGAGGAAATTCCCGAAACGGTGTCAGTTACCGTACTAATCGTTATAATCGCGATTCTAAATAGATCTTCATGTGCAGTAGTGTGGCTATTCGGTCTAACCGGTATGTCGCTGATTTATTATTAGAAGAAAGGTCTTTCCTGCTATGATAGTTATCCGCCCTATTCAAGAAAAAGACCGTGAGGCGCTCTGGAAAATTGCAAACCAGACAGGCAACGGCTTTACATCTTTGCAACCTAATCGTCCCATGGTGGACAGTAAACTGGACTGGGCCGTAGGCTCATTTTCTCTGGCGCCTGAAAGGCAAAGTCTTGATGATGCTGACAGAAATCAGGAGAACTCACTTTACCTGTTTGTGATGGAAGATACCGACACGGGCGAGGTGGTGGGTACCGCTGGCATCGAATCGGCCGTGGGTCTTGATGCGCCTTGGTATAACTATAAAGTAAATAAGCAGGTTCATGCGTCTCAACAGCTGGATGTTTACACCATGGTTGAGACCTTGATGCTCTGTAGTGATCACACGGGGCTTTCTGAACTGTGTACTCTGTTTTTAAGGCCAGACTATCGTCACTCAAAGAATGGTGCCTTCCTCTCCAAATGCCGGTTGATGTTTATTGCTAATTTTCCAGAGCTATTCTCAAGTGATCTTTTTGCAGAAATGCGAGGGTATAGTGATGAAGATGAAGTGTCCCCGGTGTGGGAAGCGTTAGGTCGACATTTCTTTGCTGTTGATTTTGTGGAAGCCGATCGCCAAACATCGGTGGACAAAGCTTTTATTGCCGAATTAATGCCCCGCCACCCGATCTATACCAACCTGCTTCCGGATGAAGCCCGAGAAGCCATTGGCGTTACCCACGAAAGCACGACACCAGCAAGACGTCTGCTCGAGTCTGAAGGTTTTCACTATACTAACTATGTGGATATTTTTGATGGTGGCCCGTTGTTGGACGCAAGGGTGAAGGATATTCGTACGATTGCTGACTCCAGAGAATACAAAGTCGCCATTGTCGAAAACAATATAACCGATCAGCGTCGTTGGTTGATGGCTAACAAAGAGCTAACAGACTTCCGTTGCATAATGGGCAGCCTGTCGTTCCAAGGCTTGGATACTGTCAACATAGCGCCAGATCAGGCAGATGCGCTCAACGTTAAAGAGGGTGACCTGTTAAGGGCTGTTCCTTTATCAAAAGATTCATAAATTGATTCATTAAGTAGTTGTGCAAATGGAATCGAATATTTCTGTGTGAGTGGACAGTTACTATGCAAGGCACAACGACGGGAGCATAGCCGTAGCTATGTGACCAGAGTTGTAACGCGGCAGAGTGGCTGGCCACTTGCTCAGAAAATATGATTTCATTTGGTCAACTACTTAACCCCTATCGTAAGAAGTAAAAGAAACAGGGCCATATAATGTCAAACAAGCGTGAAGAAAACTGTCTGTTTATTAACGGAGAGTGGGCAAAGGCAGAAGGAAAGCCCTTTTCATCCCTGAACCCCGGCACCGGTGATACGGTATGGCAGGGCGGCAGCGCCAGCGTACCCCAAGTGGATCAGGCCATCAGCGCTGCCCGTGAAGCAGCAGAAAGCTGGGCTTTTAAACCGTTTTCAGAACGAGAAATCGTTGTTAAAGAATTTGCCCGACTTCTGGAAGAAAACAAAGAAAACATGGCGACGATGATCGCCCGTGAAACCGGTAAGCCGCTTTGGGAAGCCAAAACAGAAGCGGGTGCTATGGTGGGTAAAATTGCCATTTCCATCAAGGCTTATCAGGAGCGCACAGGTACGGTTGAAAACCCGATGCCTGTCGGGAAGGCCGTGATTCGGCATAAGCCTCATGGTGTTGTCGCGGTATTTGGTCCTTACAACTTCCCCGGACACTTACCGAATGGTCATATCGTACCTGCGCTTCTGGCGGGCAACACAGTTGTATTTAAACCCAGCGAACTGACACCGGGCGTTGCCGAGTTAACCATTGAGCTATGGGAACAGGCTGGCATCCCAAACGGTGTTATCAACCTTGTTCAGGGCGAAAAAGACACCGGTATTGCTCTGGCAGGTCATCCGGGAATTGACGGGCTCTTCTTCACCGGTAGCTCAAACACCGGCAAGTTGATTCACCAGCAATATGGTGGACAGCCCGGTAAGATCCTTGCCCTTGAAATGGGTGGAAATAATCCGCTGATTGTGACTGAGATGTCCGATCTGCGTGCTGCTGTTCACGACACCATTCAATCGGCCTTTATCACGGCAGGGCAACGATGCACATGTGCTCGTCGTTTGTTTGTACCTGCCACTGAGTGGGGCGATCAGTTTGTTGCTGTACTGACAACGGCCACTGGCAAAATCAAAGTGGGTCAGTGGGATGATGAAGATGCACCGTTTATGGGGGCATTGATTTCTGAGCAGGCTGCAAAACAGATTGTTGCTGCACAGGAAAGTCTGGTTGCTCAAGGTGGTACAAGCCTTATTCCTGTGAGGCATCTTAAAGAAGGCACTGGTCTGGTATCTCCAGGCATTATTGATGTTTCTGCCATTGAGAATCTGCCGGATGAAGAATATTTCGGGCCTTTATTACAGCTGATTCGATATGACCGTTTTGATGAAGCCATTGCCGGAGCAAACAATACCCGCTTTGGTCTTTCGGCCGGTTTATTCAGTGAATCGGAAGACGACTACCAACGTTTTCTACAACGTATCCGTGCGGGTATTGTGAATTGGAACCGGCCTATTACCGGTGCCAGCAGTGCGGCGCCTTTTGGTGGCCCGGGTGACAGTGGAAACCACCGCCCCAGTGCTTATTTTGCTGCGGACTATTGTGCGTTTCCGGTGGCCAGTGTGGAGTCTGAATCCTTGATCATGCCGGAGAAATTATCACCGGGGCTGGATCTGTAACAGGTCCTGGGAATATTCATGAATAGACTGGAAGATATAAAAAAATACCTTTGCCCCCCGGGTTTTGGGGTCTTTACTGTCAATACGGCAAAGGAGCGAAAAAATCGTTTGAGCGAGAAGCTTTTTGGCTCCGTGGTTAAAGAGAATATTGAAGCTCAATGGCAGCTCACTATCGATAAACTGAAGAGCAATGAGCTACCGGTGATTCTTGGCATCCCATCGGATTGTGGTGGCGGGATACAGCGCGGGGCAAACTGGGGGCCATTATTTCTCAGGGATACTCTATTAGAGTTGTTTGAAGATACCTATCTGAATGCGTTGGATATTGGTGATGTGCGCGTGATCCCTCATCTGCTTCATGATAAGTATTTGAATGATGCCACCATTGAGAAAACACGTGAGGCTTTGTATTGCGGAGCAGAGCTGCCGGTATCTCCTTTGAGTATCACCGCCAGATGTTTGAGTGATATCTATAACATTAACCCCGGTGCGCGGATATTCAGTATGGGGGGGGATCATTCTGTTAGCTTCCCTCTTGTGAAAGCCTGGCTTGAAAGCAGGAACCAACAGGGAATCAAAGCGGCACTGATTCATTTTGATGCCCATACAGACTTACTTAAAGACCGTCTTGGCATAGATTACTGCTTTGGCTCTTGGCTTTACCACGTCTTGGACGACTTGCAGAGCCCTGATTTGTGCTATCAGTATGGTATCCGTTCCACTGGAAAGTCTCGCGGTCATTGGGAAAATGAATTTGGTATTAATCAGATCTGGGCCAGGGAGATTAAAGCCCAGGGCGCGGAGCTGTTTGTTCAACAAACGATTAAGGCGTTAAAAGAAAAACAGGTTCAGGAGATTTATATCTCTTTTGATATAGATACTCTGGACGAATACTATGCCGGTGCAACAGGAACTCCGGAGCCTGAAGGGTTAACGCCTGATGTGTGTGTCAAAATGATTACGATGTTAACGGATAATTTTCAACTGACAGGGGCTGATGTGGTCGAGATTGCGCCCATGGTGGGCTTAAGTGAGTCGGTTTCCAGACGAACGCTGGAAAGCGGGGCGCTGATCAGTAGTACTCTTTTGAATGGCTTGAAATAATAAATAACCTCCGGATGCCGTATTACATCCGGAGGTTATATTCTGGTTAGGCGAAAATTTTTTGATCTTCACTGATCCTGTGGGCGATAGCAGGGTGCTGAAATACTCTTTCAACATAAGCTGCCAGTGTCGGATATGACGTGCTATCAACGTGAACGCCGGCATGGGCAAGGTTAATGAAATGGGTGATCAGGGCAATGTCTGCCAGCTGAAGGTCTGCGCCGAAGAGGAAGTCAGCATCAGGAAGCAATGTTTCAAGATAGTTGAAAATTGGCGGTAATTTTTTTTCAAGATGATCCTGCACTTTGCTCTCATCGGCAGGCTGGTTGATCATTTTTTTAGCAACGCGCTCAAAGAAAATAGAGCCAAGGGCTGGCAGCATAATCGTATCGGCGTACTCTTCGATCCATCGAGCCTTTGCTTTATCGGCAGCGCCTGCTGGGTAAAGCGCGTTGTCTGGGTAGCGGTCTTCCAGATACTCACAGATCACTGTGGAATCTGCCAGTGTGACGTCTTGATCCTGCCAGGCTGGAATCTTTCCTAATGGACTGATGTTTAAAAAGCCATCCGGTTTATTGAAGGGCGTAACAGGCACGATTTCATAGATAATGCCTTTAAGTTCAAGGCTGACCAGAACCTTGCGAACCATGGGAGAGACAGGCACGCCATAGAGCTTGCTCATTTTTATAATCCTTGTTGTTACATTTGACGATGACTATCGTACCTTAATAGCAATCATTTCAGCGAACCGTATTGTGGGAAAAAAACTAGAAAATTTTGTTGCTGCTGAGTTCCTTCGGGAGTACTGGCAGAAAAAACCAACGGTGATTCGTCAGGGGATTTCCAACTTTGTCTCGCCCATTTCAGCGGATGAGCTGGCGGGATTGTCGCTTGAAGAGGAGGTGGAATCCCGCCTCATTATTGAGCATGGAGATGCGCCATGGACCTTGCGTCACGGGCCCTTTGATGAAGAGGTGTTCTCAACATTGCCAGAATCTCACTGGACAATGCTGGTTCAATCTGTGGAGCACTGGGTGCCTGAAGTGAATGCGTTGTTGGAGTATTTCCAGTTTCTGCCTCGATGGCGGCTGGAAGACATTATGATTAGCTATGCAGTTGATGGCGGTAATGTGGGGCCACACTATGACAACTTTGACGTTTTTCTGATTCAGGCGGAAGGTAAACGACGCTGGCAGGTTGGTCCGGTTTATGATGAGTCGGCACCGGTGGTTGCTGATACGCCGTTGCATATTCTGTCAGAGTTTTCTGCCGAGGCTGAATATGTGATGGAGCCGGGTGATATTCTCTATTTACCGCCGGGGTTTGGTCATCATGGTGTAGCGGAAGGAGGGTGTATGACTATCTCTATAGGCTTTCGTGCGCCAAGCCATCGTGAAATTCTGATGGGCTTTACCGATTATGTGTCAGATCAACTGGGTGAAAGCCTGAGGTATTCGGATCCGGATCAGAGGGTTTTATCGAATACAGGCTTGATTGATGAACACTCAATACAACGGGTTCAGGATGTGCTGAAGCAATACATCAATGACAAAGCCCTGGTTGCGCAGTGGTTTGGTGCTTTTATGACTGAGCCAAAACATCAGCAGGAACAGGCTGATGGTATTACTGATTGGTCGTTTATTCTGGAGGAGTTTGAAGGTGCGGATCTAATGGTCAGTGAAGGCTCACGGCTGGCTTTTTATAAAGGGAATTGTTATTACGCTTTTGTTGATGGTGAAAAGTATGATTTACCGCTGGATACTTTGGAATGGGTAGAAGTGCTTTGTAAAAAGGGTACGCTATTGGCCGCAGAATGGTCTCGTATTGAGGATCAGAAAACGCAGCAATGGCTCTTGGGGTTAATTCAAAAAGGGGTGTTGTATTTTGATTGAGGCGTAGGCCTCAATCACTCTTCATCATCATCAACAGCATCAAAAAAATCACCTGCAACTCTCAACATATATCGATCATCTTTGATGAGAATCCCTTCACTTTTACCGTCAGAGAGAGGGATATCAAAATCCGACATTAACTGAGAAGCAATGCAATCGGTCAAACTTTTAAGATCAAATAGATCATGAGAATTAAGAGGGTGTGGCAGACCTAGTGCTTTTATCAATCCATCATAATTCCGATGGTTGAATACTGGTGTTGCAAAACAGTGAGTAAATATTACTTCGGCCAGAGTTTTGTTAGAGTGCTTATTGAGTGCTTGAATCACTTTTTTGCCTAACTTGCTATCCGCCGGTGCTTCTTCTTTAAGCAGTATATTGAACTTCTCTATTCCTTTTGTGATGGCAGTCTTTATTTTTTCAGGTGTATTCTCCTCATCGTTGACGCTATTTAACATAATTGATAAGTATTTAGCACTATCATAATCACCGGTGTTGTCAATCAACGCTTCATCCAGTATGTAGTATGCGTAGAATGCGCGGAAAAATTCCACATCATCCCTATACACTTCTCGATCACTTAACTCTTCATCGTCAGTCGTGAGTTGTTCAGTAAAATACAGATCTTTTAATTTTAGAGTGCGGCGCCTTTGTATCAGTTCTTCAAGTGATGGAAGCTTTTCTAGAGTATTGCGCTGGCGGCTCGTCTTAGCGGCTTGTGCCTCATTGAACTCTTGGTTGTGTAATAACTGTGGAAATTTATCTGCGACCTCATCATATTGTTTACTGTTTTCAAAGAACTGCCATAGTTGCTCATTTTCAAAGAATTGAAGTTGCTGCCCATTAAGGTCTAGTAGTTGGGTTTCCTCTGTTTTCTGCTGACTGATAACGGGTTGTTTTGAGTTAGCAGAAACAGCTGGTGCTGTTGGTGATTTAGCGGGGAGAAGCGCTTTTTCTGTTTCAGTTGTTTTTAGTGGTGTTGGTACTTTAGGCGGTTTTGGTATTCTTGGGGTTTCTGATTCTTCATTAAGCTTTGCTTGTTTCTTTTGAAAACGCTTTGCAATCTCATCATTAACTAGTTTTTTTCTCTGATTGATAGTTTTGATGTCCTCAGGCTTAAGACCACTTCCCATTCCCGCTTTGCTGAACTTCTCAATTCTAGCTGCAATTAAAGCTGCTTCCTCTGGCGTTTTGCCCTTTGGTGGTTCTGGTTGATCATTTTGGCTTGATAAATTTTGGCTTTTGGTTTCAAGCGCTGGCTGAATATCAGGCCAGAGATCAATCCCGCGAATGCTGATATGTACTGTAGGGTTTTGAACGCTTTTCAGTTTTTCTCTAACCTGTTGTTGATGCTCTTCACTGAGCTCTGAAATGTTTGCTTTAACTTCCTGTTCAAGGGTTTCTATGTTGTTGGGTGAATTTTGATTGTCTAATTGATCCAGCTCTACCAGTGGCAACATGCCTTTTGCCAGTTGAAACGAGACCTCGACCAGTTCTCTCAGCTGATCAGTCGACAGTTTCAGCTCCTTTAGCTGATCGCCTGCTGGAATCAACTGTACTTTTCCATAGTCCGCTATATCAATAGCTATCTTCAGGCTCGAGACGTTGTTTAGAAGTGAATTCGATTTTTTGATAAAAGATTCTAGTGTTTTATCAGGCTTCTTTTTCCACACACTTTCGTCATGTAATAACGCTTCTAGAATATCACTGGAGCACTGAACAGAGTTTCTCTTAACCAGTTTTTTGTAGCTCTGAGCCAATGTTCCGTCTTCTTTGAGAATTTCCTGAATCCTGGAAATCGCTTCAGGAGATGATTGTTTTTGGATTGGATTATTATCTGCTGATTCCTGTTCAACAGACTTTACATCCCTTTGGTTGGCCTGGGTATGCTCTGGAGCCGGTGGGCTTGGGATCTGATTTTTCGGGTTGACAGGAGTGACCGCTTTTCCTTGTTTTTGCCCTGCTGTGATAGCGTCTTCTGGAAGTGAAGGCCGCAGCTTGCTGGTTGGAGTGCTTCCTTTTATGGGCGACATGTTAAATCCCTTTCAATTCATCTCATGAATACTTGTTTTAATGATAGTTAACCCTCGATGAATAACGGGTTATTGTTAATGAACGTCATATGAACAGAGTATTAGAGGGTGTATTTTGACAGGGTGTGCATGGGCAGAAAATTAGACATTGGTTGGAGAACTCGATTGGTTTCGTTTAACTCTATGATTTTATTGATTTTATTGATTTTATAGTTTTTTCCAGTATTGAGCCTAAGCGATTAAGCATAAAAAAAACCGACGCTAAAATGCGTCGGTTTTTTGTAGATTTCATGACGAATACTCATCATAAAGGGCTTGGCAGGTAGATATCAGAAAACAGCTACCAGCCGGAAGGCATTACATCATGCCGCCCATACCACCCATTCCGCCCATGCCGCCCATATCAGGCATAGCAGGTGCATCTTCTTGTGGCTCATCAGCAACCATAGCTGCAGTGGTGATCATCAGACCAGCAACAGAAGCTGCCGCCTGCAGAGCAGAACGGGTTACTTTGGCTGGATCCAGGATACCCATTTCGATCATGTCGCCGTATTCGCCAGTCGCTGCGTTGTAACCGAAGTTACCGGAGCCGGCTTTCACCTTATCAACTACCACGGAAGCTTCGTCACCGGAGTTGTTGGCGATTTGACGGATCGGGCCTTCCAGAGCGCGGAGGATCAGATCAACGCCCGCCTGTTGCTCAACATTGATCGCGTCAACGTTGATCGCAGTCAGAGCACGAACCAGGGCAACACCACCACCGGCAACCACACCTTCTTCAACCGCAGCACGGGTAGCGTGCAGGGCGTCTTCAACGCGGGCTTTCTTCTCTTTCATTTCTACTTCAGAAGCAGCGCCAACCTTAACAACCGCAACACCGCCAGCCAGCTTGGCTACGCGCTCTTGCAGTTTTTCTTTGTCGTAGTCGGAAGAAGAGTTCTCGATCTCAGCACGGATCTGCTCAACACGAGCAACGATGTCAGCTTGTACGCCAGCACCGTCAACGATAACGGTTTCTTCTTTAGTGATCTGTACGCGCTTGGCAGTACCCAGGTCGTCCAGAGTCGTTGTTTCCAGAGACAGGCCAACTTCTTCAGAGATAACGGTAGCGCCAGTCAGGATAGCGATGTCCTGCAGCATGGCTTTGCGACGGTCGCCAAAGCCTGGCGCTTTAACGGCAGTTACCTTAACGATACCGCGCATGTTGTTCACAACCAGAGTCGCCAGGGCTTCGCCTTCAACGTCTTCAGCAATGATCAGCAGAGGCTTGCCGGCTTTGGCAACGGCTTCCAGAGCTGGCAGCAGCTCGCGGATGTTGGAGATTTTCTTGTCAACCAGCAGGATGAATGGGCTTTCCAGATCCGCAGACATTCTTTCCTGATTGTTGATGAAGTATGGAGACAGGTAACCACGGTCGAACTGCATGCCTTCTACAACTTCCAGTTCGTTTTCCAGACCGCTGCCTTCTTCAACAGTGATAACGCCTTCTTTGCCTACTTTTTCCATGGCTTCAGCGATGATCTGGCCAACCACTTCGTCGGAGTTCGCAGAGATAGTACCTACCTGAGCGATGGACTTGCTGTCGGTGCAAGGTGTGGACATGTTCTTCAGTTCAGTAACAACCGCAGCAACTGCTTTGTCGATACCGCGCTTCAGGTCCATTGGGTTCATGCCAGCGGCAACGTACTTCAGACCTTCGTTCAGGATGGACTGAGCCAGTACAGTCGCAGTAGTGGTACCGTCGCCAGCCTGATCGTTAGCCTGGGAAGCCACTTCTTTAACCAGCTGGGCGCCCATGTTTTGGAACTTGTCTTTCAGTTCGATTTCCTTGGCTACGGAAACACCATCTTTAGTGATGGTTGGCGCGCCGAAGGATTTTTCCAGCAGAACGTTACGACCTTTAGGGCCGAGGGTCGCTTTTACTGCGTCAGCAAGAATGTTGACGCCTTTGAGCATTTCTTTGCGAGCTTCGTCGCCGAATTTTACTTGTTTAGCTGCCATGATCGGTAATCCTAATAACTATTAATCTGCAATCTGATACGACGGTTGCCGGGAGTTTCAGCTTTCCAGAATGGCGTACAGGTCGCTTTCAGACAGAATGATCAGCTCTTCACCGTCAATCTTCACGGTGTTGGAATCTGCGTACTTACCGAAGATAACTTTGTCTTCTACCTTGACGCCTACTGGACGAACTTCACCATTGTCCAGGTATACGCCATCGCCAACTGCAACTACAACGCCCTGATTAGGCTTTTCAGTTGCAGAACCTGGCAGAACGATACCGCCAGCAGAGGTAGTTTCTTCTTCGACACGACGAACGACCACGCGATCACGCAACGGACGGATTTTCATCGATTATATCTCCAACAGTTTGCTTGGTTTATTCCGCTTCGAGGTGGAAAGGTACTGTTCAGATAAGCCCAGACCTGCCAATCAGCGAAGCTTTTATCAGGTGTTCACTTAGTATGGGTACATACTTGCGTTTTCAAGAGCTGGAAGAAAAAAAAATGATTTTTTTGCTCGATATACCTGATGGCACAAAAGAATAGACCGGGAAACAAGAAGAATGTTCACCAGTCAGGGAAATTTGATCAGTAAACATAAGTAGTTAACCACCTGAAATCATATTTTCTGACTCATTGATCAGGCTCTCTGACTGCGTTGCAACTCTGGTCACATAGCTCGCTATGCTCCCGCCGTTGCGCCTTGCAGAAAACCTGGTCAACAAGCCAGAAATATTCGATTCCAAATGGCCAACTACTTAGTACTTAGTGATTATTTACTGCTTAGGCCTCTGATCATCAGACTCTTGGGTGAAGTCGCCATCAATCGTGTGACTAATGTGTGTTTGCGTATGGAACCCATCGGACTCCCGGCGATATTCCGCTTCGTAGATATTGCTTTGCTGGGCTTTCATACCGATTTTCCGGAACCAGCTTTTGATCATCCACCTTCTCAGCGGTGGAATCAGCATCAGGATGCCGGCAAAATCTGTGATAAAGCCGGGGATAATCATCAGCAGGCCACCCACCGCAATAAACAGGCTTTCCAACATTTCCACCGCAGGCGATTCGCCAGCGGCCAGCTTTTGACGAGTCTTCAGAGCATTGCTGAACCCTTGGCTGCGAATGATATTGATGCCGACAAAAGCAGAGATAATCACCAGTGCAACGGCATTCCATGCCCCGATGACACTGCCCACTTTGATAAGGACGACCATTTCCAGAATGGGCAGCAGAATAAACGATAAAAACAGGAAGCGCATTAGAGGCTCCATTTATTAGGTGAGCTTCCTATATAGAGGCGGTGTCGTTTTTTTTCAAGACCTTTGCGGTCTGGATAGAGTCCAGTCTGCTTCATAAAGTAGTTAGCCATTTGGAATAGAATAATTCTGGCCGGTTGAATAGTTGCTATACAAGGCACAATGTACGGAGCATAGCCTTAGCTATGTGACCGGAATTATAAAGCTGCAGAGTGACTGTTCAATTGGTCAGAATGTATGATTTCATGTGGCTAACTACTTACTCAAGGAGGGGGAAAAGCTGAATAAGCTAGGCTGAAAGGTGTCATTTTTACTAAATGAGAACAAGGATGTTCAAATGCCAAATTTTTCACCTGGGGTAAGTGGTCCAACGGCCCCTCAAACTCAGGACCCGCTAAAAAAAACCAATAATGACGAGAAAACTGGGGTGTTTGGCGCTAAAAAAACATCTAAACCAAAACTCACTTGAAACCATCGGTTTTATTTTGGTTTTGGCTTAACCGGTTTTCTGAGCACCTCTTCCTCCTCGTCAAGAGACGTCTTGGTATGGAGTCTGTCGGCTAACTCGACTGGTTTTTGGTTAATCTGCACGCAGAAGGCTTTGACATTCTTCACCAGTTCATCTTGGGTGCTATGACAATAATGATAAGTTACCTCCTCTCTCAACCAACGCCAAAGAGCCTCAACTGGCATAAAATCAGGACTGTACGGAGGTAGCCAGACTAGCTCTATTTTTAGATTTTTTGCAGCCTCGCAGACGTCAAATGACCGATGATAGGACGCACCATCCCAAATAACAGTAATTTGTCGTTCAAGATTCTCCTGTCGAATACGCTCCAGAACATTCACAGTATGTTGTGAATTGCCTTTGGGGTATGGCCAAATCCTAACCTGGCCCTCGTTGTAGTAATAAATCCCGTAAAACGTGACTTTGGATAGCCCTGGAGAGCAAGAAGACACAAAGAGTCTACCGCCTTTAGCTGACCACCCACTACCGATATCCGTATCCTGATGAATGTGCGCTTCGTCAATATAAACGATCAGTTTTTCTTGCCTGGTTGCCTGCTGAAGTAACGGCTCAAGCTGCTTCAGATAGTCTGCTCTTTTTTCAGGATCGGCACGATTCAGGAGCTTCTTCGCCTTTTTCCAGGAGATATTATTCCTTTTCAAAACACGGCGAATAGTTTCCCGGGAGCAAGTAAAGTTCCATTTCACCTTGCACCAGTTTACTAACCTTTTAAGAGTCCAGCGAGGGAGTGACGACTTTTCAGCATTTGCAGCGGCTTCAGCCGAGCGGTGGATGGCTTGAGTGATGATTGAGGTAACGGTTAGACAAAAGGGGGGTGCCCGCCTGTACGCTTATACTGGAGAGCTTTTGGGCCGAATTCATTATAAGCTTTGATCCATTTCCACAAGGTGTGTGTTGCGCGTTTGGTGCTGAAGGCCACCTGTGAAGCGGATTGCTCACAACAGACTTGATAAAGGGCCATAAAGCGTTCGCGCGTCCTATGGTGAGGTTCTGATAATCCAGATTGATAGAGGCATTCTGGGGATTGATTCCATTTATCGTGTAGGACTTTAAGCATGAATCGAATAGTTATGGCAAAAAATGATCTGTAATTATACGTCTTGAATCGTTTTTCGTTTCATGCTTTGGATCAATTTATCTGCTCATTTAGAACCGTATGTTTCAAATGAGTTTTGGTTTAAGGCCAAGCAGATCAAGAAGTTTTTCAGTGCATTGCACAACTCAGTCAGCAAAAAGATGTTTTCTGAGCGAAGTGTCAAAACAGTGCCGGGTTCAGGGGCTAAAATTCCTAAACAAAATACGGATGCCAGATTTCACCAGCCTGCTTCACCCATTACCAGCGAAAAGCCACAGCACTCGATTTATACCGGCGACAATGATTCTGGAGATTTTGCACCTGAAGCGTTTGGTGGAGTATCTCATAAGGACGTCTTATCCCCTTATCCAGAAAAACACAAGGTAGAGATTAATAAGGTAATTGATAAGTTCGAACGGTTTCGGGATAACAGTGCTACTGAAAAAAAGAGTGGTTTCGACGCTGAAAATCACCTGAAGACGGCAAAAAGCATTCTTCAGACTTTTCAAAAAGTGGCTGGGAGTGAGATTTCCGCTTCTCAGGAGAAGGGCTATATCGAAAGTGTTAATGGTGACTCGGTTCTGGAAAATCTTGAGGCCATCAAAGACTTTGTTAAAGAGTGTAAGGAAGCTATTAAAGACCCATATGTTGAAACGTGGGTGAACAATAAAACGCAAAGCCCGGCTGCCCAGAAAGAATTCAAGAAACACCAGCAATTATACAGTGCTATTGCAAGCCATCTCGGTGATGTCGATGTGAGCCAACTGTCGCCTGAACTCAGAGAAGTCAAAACATTGGATGACTGCAAGCATAACCTGACTGCACTGCTGGATCACAAAGAAGACTTGCGGGAATTACAAGGTAAGAATGAAAAACTATTTATTACTCTATGGAATGAGTATGGCCGGAAAATAGGGTCCAAAGGATCTGAGTTTAAACGTTCAGTAAGATCGGAGCTGATGGGAATGGACGACAGGCTCAAACTGTTGGTACATAGTGCAGATCAAAAAATATTGGACGCACATCGTACGCTTCGAGAACTGCAAAAGTAACGTGTTGGTTAAAAGACTGACAAATAGCCGGTTGCTGATATTTGTCAGTCAGATAGGTTAAAAGCTGTTTGGTTTAGGCGGCCTTCGCCATCGCTACCATCTGTTGACGTACTTCCATTGGTGTGGCGGCGTTTTCCGGGAATTGAATACGAATCACCTTTTTACCCAACAGAATGTGCATGCCTTCTGAATCCACACCTGCCATTTTAGGTGATACGCCTTCCGGAATCACAACATTAGCAGCCAGACAATATTTCACCATGGCATCCACATGATCTTCGTTCATGTGATCGATCATGCCTTTGCCCGCCTCGCCGAAAAATGGGTTTTCCTGGCAGAGTAGTTCGTTTTTAACCCAGAAGATTTTACCAAACCCTCCAATAAAACGAGCTTTCACCAGATTGATCCGATAAAAATCAAAGTTGTGCGTGTTGCTGTAGTTTCTGGCTTGAGGGAAGAAGTTAAAGTAGTGCTCGGCTATCTCTTCACTGTCTTCTATTTTCTGTGCATCGCCCATCCAGGTTAGACGACCAGCGGTGTGTACATCATCGGTATCCGTTTCGCTGACGATCAAAGAAACCCGAGGGTTCTCTTCAACGTTCTTGGTGTGCTGAGCAATGGTGCTGATCTGGATAATGGGGCAGCCATTGGCATCCAGACAATAAGGCATAACAGAACCGAATGGATAGCCAGGCACATCTTTAGAATGGGTTGAAAGTATGCCGTGGTACTCGCCCGTCAATAATTTTCTGGCTTCAAAAGCGGCAGTTTCTTTCGTATCCATTTAGGCGGAATCCTCTGCGATTTTATAGATTATATGTGTGGCTGAGATTATATGGGAATGAGATTAATTATCAATAGCGTATAAAGTGGTTGTGTTTTTACATCGGCCGTTTCAGGATGGCGGAGTACTGAAAAACAAATAATAGAAAGAAGTGCAGTTATGGATCTGAACAATAAAAACATCCTGATTACCGGTGGCGCCAGAGGTCTTGGCTTAGCGATGGCCAAATGGTTTGCTGAACGTGGTGCCAATCTTGGTTTGATCGATCTGGAATCACCAGAACTTTCTCAAGCGGTGGAAATCTGTCGTGCAAAAGGCGTGAAGGCGTTTGCCTATGTTGCTAATGTTGCAGAAGAAGAGCAGGTTGTGAATGCGGTAAAAAAAGCGACCAGTGAACTTGGACCTTTGAATGGTTTGGTGAACAATGCCGGCATTTTGAGAGATGGGCTTTTGCTGAAAGTAAAAGATGGCAAGATCGAAAAACTTCCTCTGGAAAAATGGCAGTCGGTGATCAATGTGAATCTTACCGGTGTATTTCTTTGTGGTCGGGAAGTCGCTGCCAGTATGGTTGAGAGCGGCTCTCAGGGGGTGATTGTGAATATCGCCAGCATCGCGCGGGAAGGCAATTACGGGCAAAGCAATTATTCTTCTGCGAAAGCGGGCGTTTCTGCCATGACCGTAACCTGGTCTAAAGAGCTGGCGAAATACGGCATTCGTTGTGCAGCAGTGGCTCCTGGGGTGATTGAAACGGAAATGACGGGCGGCATGAAGCCAGAAGCCAAAGCCAGAATCTGCTCAGGGATTCCTGTTGGCCGGATGGGCACTCCAGAGGAGATTGCTGCCACCGTTGGTTTTATTTTTGAGAACGATTACTACAATGGCAGAACTCTGGAGCTGGATGGTGGGTTAAAGTTGTAAGGAACGAAAAGAGCCTAAAAACGCAGGCTAACTTTGCTTTTAGATTCCTTATCGTCATCCATGCCAATGGTTACGCCTGGCTTGTTGCGTAAGCTTCATTATTATGTGTTGACAAAGACGTATTGTTCTCGGGACTGACATTTTGTGTAGTACCACTTTTACAGCTCTGATATATCTCTGTAAATTTGTTATAAGCAAACTTTGCAGTGGGTATAATCGCGTTCTTTGTCCATGCATAAAAGATAACCGCAGCTTGCCAAAATGTTGGATCTGCATCGTAAGGTACTAAGGCTGCAACTATGGCGAGCGGTGCCAACTTCTCCGATAATAGTGGGCTTACCGTTTTCAAATCCCACAGTTTTACATCAATTCCCAGCATTTCTTCAATTTCATGAGCACCAGTGGCTAGTAGGGTCATAACCAACATATTTTTAATCCAATCCCCCGATGAATCGATAAAGGCATCACACTTTTTTGCCACCCAGTCAGTATGGGCAAATTTTTTCTCAAGTTCAGCTATCAAAGTCACAGTGCCTTTTAATGTATGATAGCCAGCAATGGGAGCCGCAATACCTGAGATTCCACTCAGGGCTATTGTGCCTACACCTACGCCAATATTGGTGCCTGCCGCAAGGTATGGCGTCAGGGTTACTCCGCTTAATACACCAAGCTCACCTCCTTCTCTTGCGGTCTGAACACATACGTACTGTATGATGTTTGATAAATTGCCGTATAAACGTGAAGATTCGCTTTCAAGCCTTGCCTTGTATTTTTGTTCGAGAGCGGTTCCCCCACTTTCTCCTATGCTTTCCCGGTTGTTTGTTGCGTTTGAGTCAGAAGGCCGTTCATCTTTGGGAACGGCATGGCGGCGGCGGTAGGGTGCAGTTACATTTGAGCTAGAAGATTGCATACCTAAGTCACTATATTCTTCAACACGCTCTGGAGAGGTGATGGATGCTTCGTTCCCTGGATCTTGAGTATCAGGTAACTCTTTTAAATCAGCACCGAGCTGGATGAGCTGGTGTAGTTTATAAGCTGCCCATAGTTTGGTTGCACCCTCGATTGACTTAATGAGTAACTCTGAATTGCTTCCTGAAAGTTGACTTCCCAGAATGCCTGCAACAACACCTGATGCAGCTACCCAAGCGGTTAAAAAGGTGGCCGCAGCTGCACCACCAATCAATGCCTTGTTTTTAAGGGTTTTCTGAGCTTCAGTTAATGCGTCATCGAACGCTACTTTGAGAAATGCCACGCATTCTGTACTTTCTTTTAATGCCTGCCCGAACACTGCACTATTAAAGCCAATAACCTGATTTAAACTCTCTGCAGTCGTCGTTGTAGCAGCGGCGGTGGCTTGCCCATTGACCGCGACAGGGATTGTTGTTGCAAAAAGAGCTTGCAATAATTTTGTATCGCTACTTAGTGCTTTCGGAGACGATGGTACTGATTCGGAAGCCACTTTTTCTAATTGTATTGAAGTGACCGGTGATTTTTGGTGCAAAGCCCTGCGCTTTGTAACCGGCAAATTTTCTTTTTTAAGAGAGTCAGTGCCACTGTCTTTTAATGCGTCACTGTTTCTTTTTGTTCCACTTCGAATTGCAGAAACATTATGCCCATTATATCTGCCGCTGTCGTCATGTAGAGGCCTTCTTGGAGTTACTATTTCTGAGATATTTCTTAAATGAGATTTTGGTGCTGAGTGAGTTTGAAACATGTTCTGTATCCTTATTTAGTAAAAAAAGAAACCTTGTATTGTTCGAATTATTTATCCTGCGCTCATAAGTAATAGATGATGATTCTCATTTATCAAATGAGAATCATTATCGCTGTAATCTTTTTTCGATGACGCTACCCCAATATTTCAGAAATAGGTTTTCAAATGTTGCACGCTTAAAGGAGAGCCCTTGAGAGCTGAGGTTTTCTACTCATACACGAACTCTTCGTTGTGTTGGTCTGGGTGGTTGGGAAGAGTGACTTGCCAGTTTGATGAAAAAGTTCTTACTCTGGACGTTGAAAGGCTTGATAATGGTAATCTTCCATCAATTGACGAACCTGCTGAAATATCATCGTGCAACATCTCAATGACCGACAGGCACAAGCCGTAAAATACATCGACACGCCCCTGCTGGTTCTGGCGGGAGCGGGCAGTGGTAAAACCAGTGTGATTACCACCAAAATTGCCTACCTGATTCAGCAGTGTGGTATCAGTGCGCGCAATATTGTGGCGGTCACTTTTACCAACAAAGCAGCCCGTGAGATGAAAGAACGTGTTGGCAAACTGGTGAAAGGGAAGGCCGCTTCTGGCTTAACCGTGTCCACTTTTCACAACCTTGGTCTGAATATTATCCGCAAGGAATGCAAGCTGCTGGGTTATAAAGCGGGCTTTTCTATTTTTGATCAGCAGGATGCCCGCTCACTCATCACCGATTTGATGCAGCGGGATGCCTCTGCCGATGACAGCGGCGTTGATCAAATTCAGAACTGTATATCCAATTGGAAGAATGATCTTATCTCCCCAAAACAGGCGTTGGACAGCGCAAGGCAGCCCTGGGAGCAAACGGCAGCCATCGTTTATGAGCATTACAACCGCATGCTCAAAGCCTATAACTCCGTCGACTTTGATGACCTGATCATGAAGCCGGTAGAACTGTTCAGAAACAACCCTGAAGCATTGCAACGCTGGCAAGACAAAGTACATTACATGCTGGTGGATGAGTATCAGGACACCAACGGCGCCCAGTACGAACTGGTGAAAAGGCTGGTGGGCGATCGGCGTAAATTAACGGTGGTGGGGGACGATGATCAGTCCATCTACGCCTGGCGTGGTGCCAAGCCAGAAAACCTGGCGTTACTGAATGAAGATTATCCCAGCCTGAAAGTTATTAAGCTGGAACAGAATTACCGCTCTACCAGTCGTATTCTGAAAGCAGCGAATACGCTGATCGCCAACAATCCCCATGTGTTTGAGAAAACCCTGTGGAGTGAGTTGGGTATGGGCGATGAAATCCGAGTGATCAAATGTCGCAACGATGAGATGGAATGCGAGCGTATTGCCACGGAGATTCTTGCCCACCGTATTCGCTATCAAAATGGCTATAAAGATTATGCGGTGCTGTACCGTGGTAACTTCCAATCCCGTTTGTTGGAATTAAAGCTTCAGCATCACGGTATTCCTTACCATATCAACGGCGGTACATCGTTCTTCGCCCGGGCAGAAGTGAAAGACATCATGTCTTACCTGCGCCTGCTCATTAATCAGGACGATGACAACGCTTTCCTGCGAGTGATTAATACACCGAAGCGGGAAATTGGCCCTTCGACGCTGGAGAAGTTGGGTAACTATGCCAACAAGCATCACATCAGTCTTTATAAAGCTTGTGAAGAAGCGGCGCTGGAAGAAGATCTGGCACATCAGTATGTAGAAAGACTTCGTCGTTTTACCAGTTGGATGGATGGTGTTTCACGGCGTATTCAAACCAGTGATGATCCGATTCAGGTGTTGCGGGAAATGATCGCCGATACGGATTATGAAAACTGGTTGATGCAGCATTCCTCCACACCGGTGCAGGCTGAAAAGCGCATGGCCAACGTATGGTTTCTGGTGGATGCCCTGCAGCAAACACTGGAGCGTGGTGACGAAGATCGCACGGTTGAAGACGCAATTTCCCGACTCATCCTTCGGGATATGCTGGAGCGCAATGAGGAAGAGGAAGATGTGGACCGTGTTCAGCTATTAACCCTGCACGCCTCCAAAGGTCTGGAATACCCCCATGTGTATATGATGGGTATGGAAGAAGAATTGCTTCCTCATCGCACCAGTATTGAAGAAGACAATATTGAAGAAGAGCGCCGTTTAACTTATGTAGGCATCACCCGGGCAAGAAAATCACTGACTATGACGCTGGCAGGCCAACGGAAACAATTTGGTGAAGTGATTGATACCTTGCCCAGCCGTTTTCTGGATGAGTTGCCTCAGGAAGATTTGGTGTACTCCGGTTTTGATGAGTCTTCAACCCAGGAAACCAAAAAGATGGCGGGAAGAGTTGGGCTGGATGCCCTGTATAAGTCCATCGGAGCTTAACTATGTCTTTTACTGTTGAAATGCAGGTGCGTGACTATGAGTGCGACCTGCAGGGAATCGTCAATAACAGTGTGTATTTCAACTATCTTGAGCATGCTCGGCATCAGTTTCTGAAGACCCGTAATCTGGATTTTGCCCAGCTGGCTGCACAGAAAATAAACCTTGTGCTGACTCGCTGTGAGATTGACTACAAATCCTCTCTGCGTCCCAGTGATGTGTTTACAGTCAGTGTGGAACCTGAGCGGATTTCCCGGTTGAAAATAGGCTTCCGTCAACGCATTCATTGCAAGGCGGATAACCAGTTGATGATTGATGCTTTTGCCACCGTAACCTCGGTGAATGGCCGTGGACGCCCTTTTGTGCCGGACTTTATTGAAGACTGGTTTTCGGTTGCCGGTTAAAGCTATGTTGAAAAAGTATGATATTCAAACTCGGCTTCAGGATTAAACCCTTCCCTCAGTGCCATTTGCCTTTTGTTCAGATCCAGAATCATGGTAACCAGTGTGCCACCGCTCCCGGTTAATTCGTGGTCACTGTATGGTTTGAGGATTGGGAAAGGTTTCTCATTGTCATTCAACAGCTGTTTCATCGTCTCGATAGTCAGTTCGGAATCCCCTGAGTTCTTTCTTAATTTTTCCAGCCTTGCTTTTGTGCAGGGCGCCGAGGATGTTGGCTGAGCCTGATCTGGCTGCAGGTAATGATTAGTGTGAGTGTAAACGGGCAGGTCCGTCATCTGGAACCAAGGTTGATCCGGAGCCAGCTCGACACCAATGGCGGCCTGACGATCTGCCACGGTGATATGGCTGGCCTTGCCTGCACCGTGTTGACGAATCATATCTTCGGCTTGTTTCAGGTTCTCACACTCCAGCAGGGCACGAAGTAGAAAGTGGACGGGCAGCCCACTCAACCTTTGATTTGCCGGGAGTATGTTCAGGCAGACGCCAAGGCCTGCGGAGTTCATGCCGATCTTTGCCAGCATGCCGGGTTCCGTCATGGTCAGTATTCTGTGACCGGATTCCAGCTCTATTTCCGCTAGTGCCAGCTGCCCCGCCAATGCTTCGGCCCAGTCCCAGTTCTGACCAATAATGCCTTTTTGGGGAAAAGCAATGGATGAACATTCTGTGGGGGACGACATTAATTCACTGCGGGCGTTAATGCAGTAAATCCAGAACGGATCAATGCCGGATGCTTCTGCAATGGCATCCATTTCCGCCAGATAGTCCGGTTTAAAGCTTTGCAGTGGTTTTAGCAATTGATCTACATGGTTTTGCAGAGTGCTTCGATCAGTCAGAAAGCGCGATCGATAATAATCCAGGGCAACCTTGATCTCATCGCGCATCTGCTCGCCATGAACAAGCCCTCTCTCTCTGGGCGATCCGTTGAGAAATAGCTTTTTCATGGGCGCGGTCTCCGTTGTTGTTTTCCTTTAGAGTAACTTTGAACTGAGAATTTGCGCGAGTTTTTTCACATCAGTCCCTTTCAGGAACTCAAACTGCAGCATACCCAGGCCAGAAGCCCAAACTTTGAACTCAGAATCGATATCAAAAGTGCCGGCTGTTTCTACAGAGAACGCTGAAACCTTAGAGTAGGGAAGAATAAAAAACTCGGCTTTCTTACCGCGCAAACCCTGAATATCAATGGAGATGATGCGTTTATCCGTGAAAATCAAACGGTCTCTCACAGACTTGTATTCAATTAACACTTCTTCGCTGGGCGTAAGCAAAAAATCATAGCGTTCAGAGCCGGAGCCAACGTCTTCCTCCTGTAAGGCGACAATGGTTTTATCTTCAAATGTCATTTTCAATCCCTCGGTGGGTTTAATTAGTAGGTGCCAAAGCGGAAAACGGTTTGCTCATGATAGGTTTCGCCCGGATTAAGCGTGGTTGACGGAAACTCCGGGTGATTAGGTGAGTCAGGAAAGTGCTGAGTTTCCAGACAAAAGCCTGCTCGCATACCATACTGTCTGCCGCCTCTTGCCGGTTCGCCTTCCAGATAGTTGCCGGTATAAAACTGAACGCCGGGTTGTGTCGACAGCACTTCCAATGTTCGACCACTGTCTGGTTCTTCTGCCCAGGCAACAGGGTTCAAGGAATAGCCTTTGTCTCGTTCAGTCCAGATAACCCAGTTGTGATCATAACCTCTGCCCTGCTTCAGCTGAACAGTCTTTGCTTCAATATCTTGACCGATGGGCTTCATGGTCTGGAAATCCATGGGGGTATTTTTGACGGACTCCAGATCACCGTACGGGATGGCTGTTTCATCGGAAGGTGTGTATTGAGCGCTATGGATTATCAGATTGTGATGCAAGCAATCATCACTGCCATTGAGATTGAAGTAGGTATGATTTGTTAAATTGACGACAGTGGTTGTATCACACTGGGCGTGGTAATCGATAATCAGCTCATTCTGATTATTGAGGGTGTAGGTGACTTTTATATTCAGCTTGCCCGGGTAACCTTCTTCCCCATCTTCGGATTCGTAGTAAAGTGCCAGAGAGCAGTGATTGTCTTCTGTTGATGGTTCTGCTTGCCAGAGCTGGAGGTTAAAGCCTGAATTGCCACCGTGAAGATGATTTGGCTCATTATTGCAAGCCAGCTGAAATGATTCCTCGTTCAGTTCGAATTGACCGCGGGCAATGCGATTGGCGTAGCGTCCGACGATGGCCCCAAAGTATGCTCCGGATCGTTCATAGTCAGCAACGGAGTCACAACCCAGCGTGACTTCAGCGACCTGCCCATCACGACCAGGTACCAGAATACTCTGGATAATGCCGCCCATGGTCAGGATCGTGACTTCCATATTCTGTTGATTACAGAGTTTGTAGGCATAAACTGCTTCGCCGGAGTGGAGTGCACCAAACCGCTCTTTAACAACGTTCATAAATACAATTACCAGTCAGCAATAGTCAGGTGGCCCCAGGCTCTGCTCAGGGAGAATAAAACTATAGTAATCAGCTCAGATATAAAATGTACTGCCAGAAATCATAACTGAGATCTTTTTGCACTGTGTGTGGGTTGAATTAAATAGAAACATTAAATGATGAATTTACGGGCTAATTAACTGAAGACGTTGCAGCATAGGGCGCGGTGCTCTATAACTATAAGTTCTGGGGACGATTCGGATTCGACGACGGTATCGAACCCTTAGGTGCATGCCGAGGGCGTAGTGGTTCTCGTTAATCAAAACACTACAAACCTTATAGTTGCCAAAACTGCAGCTAACGATAGTTCTTACGCTCTCGCAGCGTAAATCGTAGCTAAACCCTACGAGCTATCCAGTCTGTCCGGCTCGTCTGCTGGCTGGTTTCCAGACTGTCATCGCAAGCAGAATCGCCACGTTCAGCAGGTCTCTGGCTGACGGGTTAAAACTTGTGAGGATCGCATTGCAGCACCCCGACCACTGGGTCATTGCAGTGTTAAATTAAAGGTGGATCTAAGCATGTAGAGCCGAAGGCTGAGAGCTGGCGGACGCGGGTTCAAATCCCGCCGTCTCCACCACTATAAAAACCTCGTAGGTTATTGATCTACGAGGTTTTTTTATGAGTGGGAATTGGTGGTTTTTTGCGAAGTGTCCAAAAAGTGACCAACTGGATTTTTCTGGAATGAATTGGCAGGCTTGAGTTGATCAGGTTGTGAAGAGAGTGGGTTCAGGCGGGTGGCATCCTTTAAGTGGTCAGGATCAAACTTTGCATACCGCATCGTGGTAACAATGTCAGAGTGACCAAGGATTTTTTGCAGTACCAGAATGTTGCCACCATTCATCATGAAGTGACTGGCGAATGTGTGGCGTAAGACATGGCTTGCCTGTCCTTTCGGTAACTCAATACCAGAACGCTTTAACGCTCTTCTGAACGCTCCCAGGGATGAACAGAACCGTTTATACACTTTTAGGTGTGCAGTTATTTCATCGAACAAGTCAGCCTCTAAAGGTATCGAGCGTATGCGTTTTCCCTTGGTGTTGGAGTATTGCACTCGATAGTCCTTAAAGTGGTATAGCTTTCTGCTTTCCACTTCTCCCCATCGAGCACCGGTACTTAGGAATAGTCCCTGAATAACTTCCCGATTTCAGCAGGTACAGGGCATGGCGACATAGTTCCATTTTGGCAAGAATTTATCGAACTGAATGGCCATGTTCTTTTTGAAGTCAGTGGCATATTTACGCCCGGTTTCGAACACTTTGTCGATAATTCTTACAACCACTTTCAGCCCTTTGGTCGTTTCTGTTTTTTCTATGTAGTGCTTTGCCATCTCAACGGATTCCAGAGGAACACCTTTGCAGGCACGGGTGATATGCGGGAATACGCGATGCTCAATAGGGTTGTATTTCGAACAATACGACGGGTAATGAGCGATACGAATTCTCAAGTTCAGCCTGTTTGAAAGTGCCTGCAAATCCTCTTTGAAAAGATACGACGAAGCACTGTTACTGCCACCTCCATCACACAACATCAGCAGGTCTCCAACATTGTTATAGTCCACTTGACCTTGTTCTCGCCACCACAATTCGATGCTTTCGCAAGCAAACTCACTAGTATCGCAACTGGTATTCAGGTGTACTGATGCTTCGTTTTTCCGCACATCATAGATGCCGTGAGGGGTGACTTTTCCGTCACTACTGCTGGGGAAATCATGATCATTCACGATAGTTGGCTCTATCGCATCAGTCACGCCATCACGATAGAATTTACCCAGCAGTTCTTTCTTTTTCGTGTCGATGCTTATCACTGGACATCCGGCATCCAAGTATTCTTGTTTCAGTCTGGCAATATTTTCAAACTGGGCGTTGCGATCGGCGTGCTGCCCCATTGTTCGCTTTTTTTGCGGCTTGCGTCGTCGGTAACCATGATCATGAAGCAGTCGAGAAACGATATTCTTATTGGCTGGAGTTCCCAAATCGGAGAGCGTGCGAGCAATCTGCCGACGAGACAGGTTCGTCCATTTTACGTCGTGCCGCATCGGGTCCCCAGCAGTATGGTTACGGAGTATGGTGAGAAAGTTTTCAGTCAGCTGGGGACTTTTCTCAATCAGCGGTGTGCGTCCGCCCCTTTTTTTCGCTGATGATCAGCGTTCAGATGTTCTGATTCCAGCTCAGCGATACCTCGACGAATCGTTTTCGGGTCACAAGCCAGTAACTGAGAAATGAATTCGATGCCACCATGCCCAAGCTTTATCGCTTCAATCGCAGCATAGCGACGACGATCCCTCTCGTTGAGTGACTGATAAAACCGAACCATTTGAACCTCTACTGTCGTCGAATAACTGCCCAAGATGACCTCCTGCACTCATGCGGAGCAATTATCGACGATTCCTGATCTCTTGAAAATAGGGAAGTTAATTGGGGACTATTCCTTAGGCATAGACGGGCTATTAATCCAACATGAGGATTAATACAGCCCTTGTCGATATGATGCAGGAGCGCTTCTACCTGGTCTGTCGTGAGATAGGCCAGTTCCGGTTGCTGGGTCTTGATCATTTCTGCTTCTTCCAGAGGGTTCCGGTATTTGATCTCCTTGGTTTTGATCAAGGTGTTATACATGGCTCGTAAGTAGCTCAAATGGTTGTTGATGGTTTTATCCATAATGGGCTTTTCTGTTGAGCTGCCTGCCTTCTTAATTGCCTTGTACTGGTTGAAACCCCCTATGGTGAGACTTCGGGCAATGGGGTTATCCAGAAAGGCGGCAATGTTCAATAACACCTGTTTTCTGCGAAAACCGTCAGAAAGATCAGTCCCTTTGGCGTTATACCAAAGCTCAATCAACTCGGTTAATCGTCGATTATCGACGGCTTCTGTTTGCCAGGGCTTTCCTTCCTTGTATTTCCTTTTCAGGAAGTCGTGGTACTCGATACATTCCCGTTTTGTTTCACAGGTTTTTCGGTATCGCTTTCCATACTCACCAACTCGAACATCGAGTTTCCAGAGTCCTGTCACTCTGTCTTTTATTATGCTCATTTGATTTCTCATTTTTAGCCTTGTTTTGCAGGCTAATTCTTGGAGGGTTCTTTGTTATACGTCCTTCGCCGTTTGTTGATTTCCATATCAAGATCATCAATGGTTTCAAGTTCGTGTATCAGGGTCTTGATTTTCTCCTTCTCTTTTTTGGTGAATTTAATTTCAGCTTTACCGGTGATGAGGTAGTTGCTGGCAAATGGGAATAATTCGCACATTTGTTCTACCAGGTCGGCAGGTGTGCGCTGTTTTCCGTACTCTATATTCTCAAGCGTCTGCTCTGGAATATTGCATTTTCGGGCAAGCTCCCCTCTGGTTAGACCTTCAAGTTTGCGTATTAGTTCGATTCTTTTATTAATTTTACTCATTGATTTAATTAACCTTTTTAAAATTAATTATTTTTATATTTGTATAGTGTACGGAAATCGAGTATATCTTTTATTCCGTATATATAACGGAATTTATATACGCAACTACTACTATCCTGCTTCAAGGAGGAAATGGCAACTATGGAAAACTCGGGAATCTTCCAGACCATAGAAGATTTCGCAAAGAGTATTGGTGTCTCAGTGCGAACTGTGGACAGCTGGGTTGAAAGAGGTTTGCTTCCAACCTGCAAAGTCGGGAAGCGACGTTTGATAAATCTCAATCAGATTCGAAAAAATCTGGCATCTGGAGAACCGATCAACGCTACCACCCTGGCGAAATTCCGCAAAAAAATCGAAAACTAAAACCGCGTCGTATTGCCTTTCGGTTATTAACCAGAAATCAAAGTGATTCACTTTGGTAAGGGGTTTTTAATGTCTAATAAAAAGGAAAGTCTTGCTAAATTACCGGCGATTAATCGCCAGGTTGAATTGATTCAATATGTGTTGGATTTAATCAATGAAGAGCGAGAGCGAATTAAACGAAGTATTGCCGCTGTCAATCATTATTCATCGGAGAAAGATCGTGATTTGTGGTTCTTTGAATTGAACCGGTGTGATCGTCATTACGCAGAATTACAAAGCTGGCAATCGGCTTTGGTGTGCGGTAGATCGGAGTAATGAGAGAAAGTCGCTCCAGGGTGAAACCAGGTTGCAGCCTGCGGGAGCGACATGATGAGGCGATGGCCAGGCTCAAGGAGTATGGTCATCGTCCTCCTTCATTTCAGATACAACATACAACCAAAGACCGCTATTGGCGGTGTGTTTACCATTGGAATGATCGCAAAGGTGTCATTATTGGCGATGAGCCACCTAATGACACCTGGCCTACCCGCAATCGGTAAAATTTTTCTTGAACTGGAATAAGGCAAAGACAGACTTTGATCGCCGTCAAAACCCATTTTGACGGCGAGCGAAGCGGTTCGTTTTTGCCTTAAAGGTTCCAGCTCAAGAAAAAATTTACTACGGTTTTTACGCTTTATTACTCAATAGCCGGAACTTCATTTTTTCCTATTGTTTTTGATTTAACGAATGGATAAATATGATTAGGCAAATCAATCAAACATGGAGCGTTCTAAAATGAACTCATTTGTTAATGCGATGTACCTCGGTATCAAAGTCACTGAATTTGAAGCCAATCGTTATTTAAAAGTGTACCTGGCGGTTCCGCCCGACCCTGAAAACAAAAACATTTCTGGCCTTGATGTCATGATTTGTTCTGCGGATATCGAAACACTTTACGAATACGAAAAGCTTGAGCCTAAAAAGAACTATGAATTTAAAACCAAAATTCAATCCGGTTCTCAAAACAAGATTGCTATCAAGATTATCGGTATTAAACAACCTGCTGCGAAACAGGTTCAATAATGGTAATTACTCAAAAACCCGTTTTTAGCCCACACGACACCCAACGTGCAGCACGTTCTATTTCATCTGCCAACCTCGGGAATGTCCCGCTACCTGTCAGCCTATCTGTTAAATAGTGCCAGAATGAAAGCCCGTATTGTCTGCAGGTTTTCTTAAGACTTGCAAAGGTATCCAGACTCTGTCGTCCGCTCTCGCTTTTGGTGCCACCACTGATTTTACGCCGTTTGACGTGCTCCCTAATCTGACTTTCACTGAGATTGTTATGTAAAGGCAACTCCGGATGATCCAGAACCATCAGCAGCTCTTCCTCAATCACTGCTAAACCTGATAATCCTTCCTGCAGGGCTGAACAGCCGGYTTGTGTCTGGATAAGGCTCTTAAAAGCCAATCTGATTCTGGCTGCTTTTTCATCCGATGGAGATGCTTTGAACGCCTTAAGATSACGATAAATATCCCAGAACCAGGTCAAGCACCAATATTGAGCACTAACCTGATGATCGTTGACCGGAATGGCTTTCTCTAACGGCCTGGCAGCATGTACCCAGCACTGGGCATGGGCAAACACATTAAACTGTGGCACCATCACTGAATGTGACCAGATTGAATCCGTGATTCATCAGGCTACCGTAGAGCATGGCCTCAGTCGCCCTTTGTCGATTCCTTGAACCTGTCAGACCGATGTCGTCCATAAAGGCTCTCCAGGCTTTTTCGCTGAGAAAATGCACATCCTGATATTGCTTCAGTATGTTCACCCATTTCCTGGCAAATTTGTGCTCACTGAGATAGTGGATCGCGTCAGCATTCAGTACATAGGTTCGGTAGGGGCGATGCAGTAAAGTCAGGAAGTTTTCCCTGCTCTTGCTTCCGGTTGTACCAAACCAAGTGAACAGTTCATTGGTAATAACAGTGCAATAGCCATTTTGACCCTGATGTCTTGAACCAGTGTCGTCGGTTTGCAGATAACGTGAACAGCGGATACCTGTCGCCAGTAGTTCG
>NZ_LUTV01000001.1:512759-514677 GCF_001646945.1 Endozoicomonas ascidiicola | reverse complement strand
GTTCGGAACAGGACGACTCTGGATCATCATCTGACTCATTATCATCACTCTGACACTCGTTTTCGTTATCATCACCGTTGGTATCAGTTGGCTTGGTGTTGGGCTTTATGTCAGGCTTTGGGTTTAGTTTCTTCAGTCGGGTGATTTCATTTTCCAGAATAGTTATCCGTTCCCGCTGTTGAGCAATTTGCTCCTGCTGTTGAATAATCTCCTCCTGCTGCTGAGCAATAAATGCCAGCAGTTTTTCAGCAGAGAAGTTATTAGTAAGAGAGATATTCATGAGTTTAAAAGATAGACTTTAGACGCTCCGTTTTCCTCAAAAAATTAGTTTTTGAGCACATACGAAAATAGTGAATTGTACGATCAAGTAGCGGCTCATATTCAGCCAATAATCAGAGAGAAAGTAAAAGAAGAATATGGCAGGGAGATTTCATTGGCGCAAGCAAGGCTCCAGAAAAAAATAAATGACCGGCTCTCTGCGCTTCCTGAGTACAAGAGAAAATATGCAGATAAGTCGATCAAAGCAGGTTTAGGAAAATATTATGGCGAGCCCGAATCAAAGATTGAACCAATTGTTGGTGTTTTGCTTGACGCTTTGGAAAGAACCGAATATCGAGCGGTACTTGATTATATTCATGAAGCTGAAGACTCAGACATTATTAAAATTGCCGAGGTTCTAACTGAATTTGGACTGGCTGAGTTAGCGATCTTGGGTGAGCAAGCCAAAAGCAGATTAGAGTTTTTAGATCATTTAGAAAGCCTTTGTCAAAATAATGATACGAAAGAGGAGTTAGTTCATTCTGCATTAGAAAAGAACTTGTGGGTCTTTGGTGCAAAATATTCCCTATTTAGCAGTAACAAAACGCTGAAAAGACAAGTTGAAGACTATTTAGGGAAAAAATATAGAGGTAGTCGAGAAAAAAGAAGGCCTGATTTAATGCTTGGTGGTAACTACTTTGGTGAATATCTTCTGATTGAATTCAAAAGACCTAACCACTCACTAAAGTATACCGATTATCAACAGGCGACAACATATAGAAATGATTTTAGGCCTTACACTGATGCCGATATTGAAATTTTAGTAATAGGCGGTAAGCGAGGGATTGATTTGCCTGACTCAAAGAATATTGAGCCTAGAACAAGCATTATGATTTTTAATGAAATTATCTCAACATCAAGAAATCAATTAAATTGGCTGCTTCGAGAACTTGGTGGCGAAGAGCATGCATAGGAATGTATCAGCAATTCCCGCTGAACTTAATTAATATTGATAAACCCCCGGCTATGCCGGGGAGACTCGCATAGGTTTAACCGTAGCGACAGTAGCTAACCTTCAGGTTTCGACCAAGAAAAATGAAGGTAAACATTATGCGAGACTATAAAAGTTTGGCTCATACCCGCTGGGATTGTAAGTATCATATTATCTTTATCCCGAAGAAACGCAGGAAAGTCATTTATGGGAACCTCCGCAAGTTTCTAGGAGAAATTTTTCATGAGTTTGCCAGAAGGAAAGAGTGCAAAATAGTGGAGGGTCATCTGATGAAAGATCATGTTCATATCTGCATCAGTATTCCTCCAAAGCTAGAAAAGAAAATATAGGACAGCCATAAACTTGACTACCTGGACAACTCTTCTACCTTTTGATCATTAATAATTTTAACGATCAGGAATCGAAGTCATGACGACTGCTCGGAAGAATCTGATAGATCCGGCAAGTACGCCGTATTATCACTGCATGGCTCTCTGTGTACGCAGGGCATTTCTCTGTGGTCGAGATAAGTTTTCGGGCAAAAACTATGAGCACCGTCGCCAGTGGGTAGAAAATAGGCTGAAGATTTTATCAGGCATCTTTGCCCTTGAAATCTGTGCCTATGCCGTTATGTCCAATCACTATCATGTCATTCTTCATATTAACCGC
>NZ_LUTV01000001.1:503762-505089 GCF_001646945.1 Endozoicomonas ascidiicola | reverse complement strand
GCGAAAAGTCACTTCAACAGAAAATATCACTTCTGGTTTAAAGCGCTTAAAGTACGATCAATCCATTCCTTCAAAACCCTTAATTGACCGAAAAGTTGAGCAATTGGAAAAGGAAGCGACACCCCGTRAGTRCTCACTGCGTACGCCACAAGAAGAGGGTGCTAAAAAAAAGCCTATAAAAATTTTARGTTATTACTCAAAGGGAAAGCMGCKGKACCTTAATCTTCTGGCGGAAAGTGCAAAAGATAAGAAGTTAATCGCATGCAGGCATCTGGCTGAAGCCCGTGCCCGAGGGGTCATTGGTACCAAAAAATCAGGAAAAGGTACCAAAAAATCAGGAAAATATTCGTCAGTCAGTAGCGTTAAACAATTAAGCGAACACACACACATTAAAACCGATGATGAATTGAAAGAAACGACCTTTCTAGGTTATAAGAAAGCCCAAGAAAATTATTACTTTGATCAAAACGGATTAGGAGCGGTAGTGCAGGCGGCGATAACGCATCAAAAGAATAGAGGTTATTATCAAAAAATGTACTATTTGACATCATTGAGCCATGCCATGACGCTGGAGATGATTTGGTCTGATGATCATGATGAGGTTAAATTGAATTTTTATGACCCTGGGGACACAGTAAGGGAGCGCCGTATAATCGCATCTTCCTTCGATGCTTTGAAGTATTTGACACTGGACGATTTAATACCTGATAAGGCAAATGTTGATATCTACTTTCCAGAACGCCCGCTTGCGGGTGTTTTGACAAGCCCAGAGATTGAAAGCGAACCGGGTAGCGCTTTTACTGTGAATGAATCTAAGCTATCACCTGCGCTGTTGTATTTATTACTTAAAAATGGCACTTTTGGATCGGATAGTTCAGCTAAGGATGTTGAAAATTCCATTAATAAGATAATGACTGGCGATCATTTGACTCCTAAGGATAAAAAAGAACTGCTGGCAGCCAAGCACCCAGACGGTACTCCCGGATTTCATGCGACACTGGGATATGGACACGCTGAAGCGGTCCAACCCTTTGTAGCAGCCATACTTCCCAGCAATCTGAGTCCTGAGGATAAACACGAACTGCTGGCAGGCAAGGATCAAAACGGTACTCCCGGCCTCTACGTCGCACTGCAAAATGGACACACTGAAACGGTCAAAGCCTTTGTAGAGGCAATATCATCCAGCGAGAAGCTGTCTCCTGAGCATAAAAAAGAACTGCTGGCAGCCAAGCGCCAAAACGGCCTTCCCGGCTTTCAAGTGTCACTGCTGAAAGGACACACTGAAACGGTCAAAGCCTTTGTAGAAGCCATATTATCCAGCGAGCTG
>NZ_LUTV01000001.1:497315-498655 GCF_001646945.1 Endozoicomonas ascidiicola | reverse complement strand
ACCTTAATCTTCTGGCGGAAAGTGCAAAAGATAAGAAGTTAATCGCATGCAGGCATCTGGCTGAAGCCCGTGCCCGAGGGGTCATTGGTACCAAAAAATCAGGAAAATCAGGAAAATCAGGAAAATATTCGTCAGTCAGTAGCGTTAAACAAATAAGCGAACACACACACATTAAAACCGATGATGAATTGAAAGAAACTGTATTTTTAGATTATAAGAAAGCCCAAGAAAATTATTACTTTGATCAAAACGGATTAGGTGCGGTACTGCAGGCGGCGATAACGCATCAAAAGGATAGAAACGGCGCTGTTTCAGTAAATAGTGGAAATAAACTCAAATCACTAAAAAGGCCACTGAATGACAAATCTGATGCTGAATCTACACCTGAGGAAGTGGCAAAAACAGAAGCATCCACTATTACTACAAACAGCGCCGATAGAAACTGTTATCAAAAAATGTACCATGTTCGATCATTGAGCCATGCCATGACGCTGGAGATGATTTGGTCTGATGATCATGATGAGATTAAATTGAATTTTTATGACCCTAATGACACAGTAAGGGAACGCCGTATAATCGTATCTTCCTTCGATGCTTTGAAGGATTTGACACTGGACGATTTAATACCTGTAAAGGCAACGCTTGAGAACTGCTTTCCAGAACGCCCGCTTGCGGGTGCTTTGCACAGCATAGAGATTGAAAGCGAACCGGGTAGCGCTTTTACTGTGAATGAATCTGAGCTATCACCTGCGCTGTTGTATTTATTACTTAAAAATGGCAATTTTGGATCGGATAGTTCAGCTAAGGATGTTGAAAATTCCATTAATAAGATAATGACTGGCGATCATTGGACTCCTAAGGATAAAAAAGAACTGCTGGCAGCCAAGCACCCAGACGGTACTCCCGGATTTTATGCGACACTGGTATATGCACACGCTGAAGCGGTCCAACCCTTTGTAGCAGCAATACTTTCCAGTAATCTGAGTCGTAAGGATAAAAAAGAACTGCTGGCAGCCAAGCACCCAGACGGTACTCCCGGCTTTTTGTTTGCACTGGGATATGGCCACACTGAAACGGCCATAGCCTTTGTAGCAGCAATACTTTCCAGCAATCTGAGTCGTGAGGATAAAAAAGAACTGCTGGCAGCCAAGCACCCAGACGGTAGTCTCGGCCTTTACTTGGCACTGCAAAATGGACACGCTGAAACGGTCAAAGGCTATATAGAGACAATATTATTATCCAGCAAGCTGAGCCTTGAGGATAAAAAAGAACTACTGGCAGCCAAGAGCCAAACGGGTTTTCCCGGCCTTTACGTGGCACTGGAAAATGGACACACTGAA
>NZ_LUTV01000001.1:491021-492545 GCF_001646945.1 Endozoicomonas ascidiicola | reverse complement strand
GAGTCCTGAGGGCAAAAAAGAATTGCTGAAAGCCAAGCTCAAAAACAGTGTTCCCAGCCTTGAAATTGCACTGAAAAAGGGACACACTGAAACGGCCAAAGCCTTTGTAAATGAATTGCTAGAAGCCAAGCGCCAAGACGGTACTCCCTACTTTTTATTTTCACTGAAGAAATTACTGAAGGAAAGACACTCTAAAACGGTCATAGCCTTTGTAACAGAACAGCTCGCAAAAGAACAGCTCGCAGCCAAGGATAAAAACGGTGTTCCCAGACTTCAAATTGCACTGGCCAAGGGAGACCCTAAAGAGGTCATAGCCTGCATAAAGGCAGTCTCCTCCAGCAAGCTGCTGAGTCGTGAGGATAAAAAAGAACTACTGGCAGCCAAGGACCAATTCGGTACTCCCGGCTTTTTATTTCCACTGCGGTATGGACACCCTGAAACGGTCAAAGCCTATATAAAAACAATACTTTCCTTGCCCAGCGAGCTGCTGACGTCTGAGGATAAAAAAGAACTGCTGGCCGCCAAGGATCAAGACGGTATTTCCAGCTTTCAAAGGGCACTGATGCTTGGAGTGCCTAGAACGACCAAAGCTACTGTTAATGCCTTTGTAGAGGCAATATTATCCAGCAAACTGACTTCTAAGGATAAAAAAGAACTGCTGGCAGGCGAGAATAAAGACGGTAATCCCATTTTTTTATCTCTACTACAGTATGGGCTCCCTGAAACGGTCATAGCCTTTGTAAAAGCAATATTATCCAGCAACCTGACTCCTCAGGATCAAAAAGAACTACTGGCAGCCAAGAATAAAGACGRTGTTCCCTGCCTTCAAGCGGYACTGACGYTTRGATACATTAAAGRTATCGAAGCGACGGTTAATGCCGTTGAAAACGCAATCTCTTCCAGCTCGCKAAGTGCTCAGATTAAAGAAGAACTACTGCATAAAAGAGAACAGTAGAGGACATCCAGTGCGCCGAGATAAATCGGCAGAAGATTGAAGGTGAAAGCCCTTCATCCGGTAAGGCGTAGCGAGCCGCCGGAACCCCGAGTCATGGGCGGCTGTCAGTAATGGCAATGGTTAAGCGTTGACAGGGGAAGGTGCAGGCTCTGCTTTTAAAGGTAAGAGGGAGCTCCGAAACCATTATTGAGAACGTCGACCCTGTTGGATGAGGGGGAAGACAACACGAAAATATATCGAAAATATATAGGACAGCCATAAACTTGACTACCTGGACGACTCGTCTACCTTTTGATCATTAATAATTTTAACGATCAGGAATCGAAGTAATGACGACTGCTCGGAAGAATCTGATAGATCCGGCAAGTACGCCGTATTATCACTGCATGGCTCGCTGTGTACGCAGAGCATTTCTCTGTGGTCGAGATAAGTTTTCGGGCAAAAACTATGAGCACCGTCGCCAGTGGGTAGAGGATAGGCTGAAGATTTTATCAGGCATCTTTGCCCTTGAAATCTGTGCCTATGCCGTTATGTCCAATCACTATCATGTCATTCTTCATATTAACCGC
>NZ_LUTV01000001.1:421775-484441 GCF_001646945.1 Endozoicomonas ascidiicola | reverse complement strand
AGCGTTGAAGTGTGACAGTTACTTTGCTGCTCCGTATCACTCTTGGGAAAGAGGTCAGAATGAGAATGCTAATGGGCTACTCAGGCAGTATTTCCCCAAGTCGATGGAGCTTAATAACGTTACAGAAAAAGAAGTCATCATAGCGGTTGATAAGCTGAATAATAGACCTAGAAAATGCCTTGACTACAAAACACCTTATGAGGCTTTCAAAGAGTTAACTGGGATTGATGTAAGAAAAGTTATGGGTTATGTATTTATTACTTGAATTCAAGCTTTTATATTCACTTGTAGAAACATAGAATTTGCATGGTTGGTACGAGGGTATTTATACCAATTCTGCTTTTAAATTATGGGCTGCGCAGCTATTTTGGGCGACTGGATCAGCGTTGAAGTTCCTCGCCATAGCTACGGCTATGACTCGTCTCTTCGCCTTGCCCAGTCGCCCAAAATAACTTGCTCACTCCACAATTAAAAAGCGCCATTGGTATTATCTGTGAATTACGTGATCAGAAGCTATGCCTTTCAATGTTTAAATAACTGTAGCGTGACATGCTGAAATATATACTCCACTACCCTCAACCTATTATTGATCAGGTTCAGCGCCTGATCTCAGAAGAGCGTTTGGGTGAATGGTTGTTAGGAAAATACCCTGAGCCTCATGGGGTAAGGAATAATAAAGCGCTCTATGAATATACGATGACGCTTAAAAACCAATATCTTCGTAAGTCAGCACCACTCAACAAAGTGCTGTTTGATGGCAAGCTCAGCCAGACGTATCAGGCGCTGGGCATCAATGTTTCCCGCACGATGGCCCACGGCGGTAAGCTGAAGGTTCGTAAAGAAATTCGCATTGGCACATTGTTTCAAAATGCGCCGGAAGATTTTTTAAGAATGATTGTTGTGCACGAGCTAAGTCACTTAAAAGAGGCAGAGCACAATAAATCGTTTTACCAGTTATGCTGCCATATGGAGCCACACTATTACCAGCTGGAATTGGATACTCGTCTCTATATGACGCAGCTGGAATTATTTGGTTCTCTCTACTGAGACTATTGCCCAAAAAGGCATTTTTCTTACCTGATCTCAAATAACCGTGTTACTAAGAAAAAGAACCCTGAGGTGATCTCAGGGTTTGCCTCCTTTCGCATCCACAAAATAGGTATTTCGAAGGTTTTGAGCCCTCGGTTTTATATTTTTTGTTTATGCAATTTTCGTAGCAATATTCGCTTTGATTCAGGAAATATCAGGTAAATCGGTCTGATACATTTTGTTACCATAGTTCAGTATTTGCACATATAGTACTTCGCAAATCGCGAATACCTTTGATCGTATAAAAACTATACATTTCTCGGCGTGCAAAAAATATGCACGGACATACAATAATTCTGAAAGGAAAAACAATGAAATTACGGACTCAAATTGCTTCCGTTGCTGCAATTACAGCCTGTTCTTTTAATGCTTTGGCATCCGAAGCTTCATCTTGGACTGATGTTCAGTGGAGTTTTGCGAACGTCAGCGTCAACCAGCTTGATTGGTCTAAAGGGACTGAACAGCGTACTGGTGGTAGTAAGGAAGACTTTGTGTTCCTGGAAATTGAAGGTGGAGCTGGATTTTCCTGGGGTGAAGTTTACGGTTTTTACGATTTGGAAAATGCCTTCAATGATCGTGAAAATGAAGATGGCAAAGAAAAACGCGTAGCCACAAAAGGTACGATGCATTACTACCTGGGTGACTCCAACGTAACGTTGTACACGCAGGTTTACCACTTCAACTCCAAAGGGTTTTACGAGACCAATACCGTTGTCGGTGTAGGTTATCGTTATGCTAACGACAGTGGTCTTTGGATTAAGCCTTGGATCGGTGGCCATTATGTCGACAGCGATGCTGGCTACAATGGTTCCAATGGCATTATGGCAGGCTGGGTTGGTGGTTATGGATTCTCTGCTGCAGGCCAAAAGCTCTCCGTCACTAACTGGACCGAGATCGAAATGTTGCGTGCTGATGAATACAAAGAAGGCAATGGCAATACCGGTGTGAATGGCGCGGTTGCTCTTTGGTGGCACCCGATCACTCAGGTGAGCGCTGGTGTGCAATATCGTTATGCCAACAACAAACTGGGTTTGGCTGGCAATAACAATGCAATGATTTACACCGTTAAATACAACTTCTAAGTTTGATCGCTGTGGTAAAAACCCGACGGATGTCGGGTTTTTTTGTGTGAATGACAAACGGTATTACTTGCTGGGTGTTAGTTTAAAGCGATCAGCCAGTAGCAAGACATATTCCTTCTGGGAAATTTCCCGTTTTTCGGAGTGAGCATCACTCCAGAAAATCTTGTGATCATCGTGTTTTTGAGAAAGTGTGATGCGGCCCTCCGGTGTCAGCATTGAGACAATATTGGACTGGGTAAAAACAGAGTCTGGTGATGTCTCTATATAGTGGGATGGTTCGATAAAGTCCTGCCGTGTTCTTGGTGTCGTATTAAAGGCATAGCGGGGTTGCCATTGGGCTTCGGGTGTTTTTTCAAGAGCAAATAATGCCAGATGAGTGTTGTTAAAAGGCAGAATTTTGTAGGTGACGCCTTCTCCTTCAGACGTTGAAGGTCCAGGAATCGGCAGCGGATCTCCAAAGCAGCGACCATTACCCACATCAACGAGATAACTTTCATCATTCAGGTGAACAAGCAGCGCCATATGCGTGTTTAATCCAGTGAGTTTTTCACTTGGGTACATCTCCGCACTCAGCAAGTCCACAGAAAAGCCCATTTGAGTAAGAGCATCATGCAGAAGCCCGTTGGATTCAAAGCAAACACCACCACGGTGTTGGCGTACTATTTTTTCAAATAGCGATTCCGGCGTGAGGTTGAATTTGATGCCTTTATGAATATCCAGATTTTCAAACGGGACTGCCTGAAGAAATGCTTGTTGAATCGCTGTCAGTGTTTCCAGTGTTAAGCTCGGGTTACCTTGAAAGCCAATTCGCTTGAAAAATAGTTCAAGATTCATGCACAACTATCACCTGTATTTACTTTGAGTCGATTCTAATACTTCAAGTTAAGTTCAAGTCAAGAGTTGAGGTAAAAGGTGATAGCGATTGAGTATTAATGATTTAATCGAATGATGTTCTCGATCAGTCGTTTACCTGGGAAGTCAGTCATAATGATCCCAACCGGTGTATTGTCTGGGTAGATGATGTAATTTGCTGTCAGGGTATTGGTGCCTTCAAAAGCAATGGTACAAATACCAATAAAGCATGATGTTCTGGGGAAATCAGGGTAAACATACCACCAGCCGGGTGTTGTTAAACCCGTGGATAGACGTGGAGCTGAAGTGCCGTGAGAGCTGTGCCCACTGACAACGAAGTAGGGGAATGAACCATAAGACCCTGTCAGATAGTTCATAAAAATACGTTGTTGATGGAATGCTCTGGCGCGGTTGATATGCTCTTTTACGGCAGTCCATTTGCTATGAAGATTCCAGTTAGTGCCCATCTTGTATTGATCCTGAATGTCTAATGTTAGATAGAAAATACCGTAGGGCTGGCGATTTGGTGTCTGTCCGGTGAAGTCCTGAAGAATAATGAACTTACCGCGTACTTCGTCCAATGTTGGGTTTTGGGAAGTAGGTATCCATCGTTTACTGCCGTAAATTTCCAAATAAGCATTTAACGTATCGGTAAAACTGCGGGTGTTGTTCGTTTCTGAATATTCAGGTTTAAGGCGAAATAAGATGGTTTCACTGGGGAAGGCTTCCAGAAAGAAATTGATGACTCGCAGCACATCCTCTCCAAACCAGGTATTTTGCGGCACAATTCCATGGTGCATTCGAAATTGGTTGTCGATATGTCGGGCTCTTATATCAAATACTCGAACACCTGAGTACAACTGCTCTAACAGATTCATGGTTTGATTCTGGGCAATATCGCCACCATTGACAGACATGGAGTCGTGGGTGCCGGGCAGGGAGAGCTCACTGATTCGTTTGTTGCCGTCTACCCGTGACATCCAGTCGGGATGATTGGCCACTGGACCATAGTCATGGTTATAGGCTTCATCGTAGTGGATTGCACCGCGGTGGCTTAAGACCGCAATAAATAGCATTAAAAAGACAGTAGGAAGCTGCATCAAGAAAGTCCTTTTTCTTATGAGACTCTAGTCTTTGATGATTAGTTCCATCTTTTTTTATTAGTCTTTCGTAAGGTTAAAACCACCGGCTTTAGCCGGTCAGCTTTAGCTATGATATTTTGTCGCAGTTATCTGGATGTAGAGGTTCTGCGATGGACTACAGGTATGGCAGTCACACAGTATTTAATATTCAGTACCACTTTGTGTTTGTCACGAAGTACCGGTATCAGGTGCTCAAGGGAGATGTTGGCTTAAGAGCCAGGGAGCTGATAAGAGAAACGTGCCAGGCATTTGAGATAGAGATTCTTAAGGGAGTGATTATAAGGATCATGTACATCTGTTTGTGTCAGCGCCTCCGAATATGGCTCCGAGTGAAATAATGAGGAGGGTCAAAGGAAGGTCGTCTACAAGATTGTTTGAAAGTTTCCCTGATTTGAAGAAGCGATACTGGGGAAGGCATTTTTRGGCAAGAGGCTATTTTTGTGTCACATCGGGAAAGGTGACTGAAGAGATGATCAAGGAGTATCTGGATCATCATTTTGAGCCCAAAGTAGATGATAGCTTCAGGACTGAATACTAACGCGTCTTGGACGCGTATCCGGACTTTCAGTCCGTAAATCTAACCCACCGGCTTTAGCCGGTGGTTGTTGAGTTAAGCTTATTTATTGGTCGATCGATTGGGGTTTGGTGATGAATGGCTGGCAGGTGGAGGAGGGGAATTTAGAAAGGCGGGTGATCCGCCTTTCTTGCTAAGTACCCGGCCATATGGAATCGAATATTTCTGGCTTGTTGATCAGGTTCTCTGCAAGGCGCAACGGCGGGAGCATAGCGAGCTATGTGACCAGAGTTGCAACGCAGTCAGAGGGTCTGACCAACAAGTCAGAAAATATGATTTCATATGGTTGGGTACTTATGTTTAGCGCTGTGGAGCAGGTAGCAGGTTGATCTCTACACGACGATTTTGTGCACGACCAGCCGATGTGCTGTTGCTGGCAATCGGGTCGGCAGAACCCTGGCCAAATGCGGTGATGCGAGTCGCTGGCACGCCTTGGAATACAAGGTAATCTGCAACGCTTTCAGCGCGCTGCTGAGACAGTGGCAGGTTGATCTTATCGCCACCGGTGCTGTCGGTGTAGCCAACGATCTCGATCAGGTTACGGTCATACTCTTTGAATACTTTGGCAACGGAACCGAGCACTGGATAGAAAGCCGATTTGATCGCGGAACGGCTGGAATCAAAGGTGATGTTGGAAGGCATGATCAGGCTTAGCTGATCACCCTGACGATAGACGTGAACACCCGTTCCCTGAAGTTCTGCACGCAGCACGGCTTCCTGTTTGTCGAGGTAATAGCCATAGCCTGCACCTGCAGCACCACCCAGTACGGCTCCTTTAAGAGCACCGTCTTTACCATCGGCAAGAGCGCCCAGGGCAGCGCCGGCCAATACACCACCAAGGCCATACTTCGTGGACTTATTGGTTTGCTGTTCGCCAGTGTATGGGTTAGTTGTCTGGCAGCCTGCCAGTAGTGCACTTACCATGAGTACTGCAGTGGCAACCATCTTATTTAATTGCATGGATATTTCCTTCATCAGAATTTAACCGCGGATAATACTATTTTCCCGGATTTCTTCACCAATTGTTGTGTCCGGACCGTGACCCGTGACCACAACGGCTTCTTCATCCAGAGTGTAGAGGCGTTGTTTGATGGATTTTTCAATGGTTTTGTAATCCCCGCCCCACAGGTCGGTCCGGCCAATGGATCGACGGAACAAGGTATCGCCAGCAATCAATAGTTTGGGTTCTTCAAACCAGAAACACATGGAGCCAGGCGTATGGCCGGGCGTATGCATGGCGACGCCTTCACAGCAGGGCAGGGCTTCATCGTCTTTCAGCCAATAGTCGGGATCTGGCACCGGACGATAGGGAACACCAAACATGCGGCACTGCATTTCCAGGTTATCCCAGAGAAATTTATCGCCTTCATGGAGGTAAATAGGCGCACCGGTTTTTTTCTTGATATCGCCGCTGGCCAGAAAGTGGTCGAGGTGTGCATGGGTATGAATAATGGCCACAACCTTCAGCTCAAGGGCTTCAAGTTTGGCAAGGATGATGTCCGGATCTCCGCCGGGATCTACAACAAAAGCCCTTTTGGTGACCGGGTCACCGATAATTGTGCAGTTACATTGCAGCGGACCAACCGGGAATGTCTGCCGAATAAAGGTTGTCTGGTCTGTCATCGAATCTTCGCAGTGGTTTGTCAGTTCTGCGGTGATTCTAATCTTATTTCTTGCTGGAGTCTTTAGGGGCTAGAGTGGGAGTGATCGTCTTTTGTAATGTGTAATAGGCGATAATTTGAAAACCGGCAGTGTCTAAACGCTCATCACCAAGCCCCAAAAGCTGCTGAGTAAGAAGAATGGGTGAGCCATGACTGACAACAATAACGTACTGGTTTTCCAGATCACATTCCGAATCGTTTACAATGGTATTCAGCAGTGATGTCATACGCTTTTCGATAGCATCTGGCGTCTCGCCACCAAACTGCTCGGGGTTCTCAGGGAACCAGAAGTCTGCTTCCTTGTATTGCAGATAGTCGTGGCCATCCCGTTTGCCAGCATCGGCTTCTATAGCTCTTGCATCCACTTCTTTTTTAAACAGTGGGATTTGCAGCTTTCCTATTAAAATATCTGCGGTTTCGATGGTTCTGGGGAGCGGTGAGGCAATGATTTTGCAGACCTTATCACTGGCGATCCCTAGAGCCAGTAGCTTATTAGCGGTATCTCTCACTTGAGCACGACCTCGATCAGTCAAGCGGACAGGCTGGTAGTCAGGGTTGTTGGGGTGACTGCTATAGATATGTTTGACATTGTGCTCTCCCTCGCCATGACGCACGAGAATAATCCCCCCTTTACCAAGCTTGAGTTCATCGAGCTTTGATTCTTTGAGTTCTGGGTCTTCAGGGGTGGATTGAAGCAGAGTATCACCCATCGTTACTCCCGTATGTAAAATCATTAGGATTATTAAAAAGGAGGACAGAATGTTACACCTGATACTTCTCATTATTCCACCTAACTGTTTTTCCGAGCTATTCTTCCGAGCTATTCCAACGGACTATTTTTGAAGGTCTGTGTTTACTAACACCCGAGATGGATAAACTATAAGCGCGCTTGCGACCACAGTGAATACCGGCGGCTGCCTTCAATCTGACAGAAGTGAGCTTGTTAACGGTTGTGGCATCGGAAGAGTCTACGAGTAAGGCTCGATGCTCTGGGTAAGGGAAAAACCATTCCTCAAGATACTCTTCGCTTTCTTCAGCCTCTTCTGACAGCAAGAGCTCTTGAATGAAGAAGCGTCTTGATACCTTGTGCAATGGTACGCACTGACCGTCATTTTCAGACCCGATAAAGGAAAAATAGATGTTTTTCAGCATTTTACTACTCCTGAGTCATTCAGAGGGCAACACTTAGTAGGTAGTAGGCGTTTTATAATTGTGAAGCCGCACACGCACATGCCATTGGCGGGAGAAGTCTAGTAGATATTAAGATGGGCTTTTGTCCCAAAAGTTCCTGCCCGGATACAGAGGCCGCCATAATACTTCAGAAACCTCGTTCCCACGCAGGAGCATGGGAACGAGCTGGTTGAGAGTTTCGCGACACCCTCAAAGAATGGGAACCAGAGCTTTCGCGACAACCTCATACAGTGAGGAAGGGTTTTTATTTAGCATCATTCCAGAACAGCCCAAGCTAATACCAAAATAAGATAAGGCGTTATGTGGACTCTGTCTATCTTGTAGAATCTGTTTAATTAAATGGGTGTTGACCACAAATGCAGAAAAACCCTTGTCGCTCCGGTCGGACTTTCTTGTTTCTTAATGGCTCGCTTTTTACGGGAAATAGCGTTCTGATTTTTGCCGGCCTATTGGGGATTTTCACAGGCTGGCTTCATTTACCAGAGTTTTATCAGGCCAGCCAGATTGTTTCTGACCTCTTTATCCGAATGCTGAAATTAATAAGTCTGCCGGTTATTTTCTTTTCACTGGTTTCTACGCTGTCGGGGGGCGGTGATATTTCTACGGTGAAGAAAATGGGAAGCAGTGTCCTTAAGTACACACTAGTGACGACGATTATCGCTGCCACCATTGCTCTCGGGTTGTATCTGTTGATTGATCCACTGGGGCTCTCATTGTCAAGGCAAACGGATCAATTTATGCAAGAGACAAGCGTTAATTTATGGACGCACTTTGATAAAGTGATTCCTTCCAGTTTCATTGAACCGTTTCAAACGCACAACGTAATGAGCATGTTGTTTTTAGCGCTGTTGTTCAGTTTTTCGGTGATTTGTTTGGAGCCGAAGCATCGTTCAAACTTGAATGCTTTTTATGACAGTATGTTTGCCGCTGTGATGAAAATGACGTCATTTGTGCTCAAGTTGATGCCTTTAGCCGTGTGGTCTTTCGTTAACCTGTTTGTTCAAGATCTTCATGGGCAAGAAGTATTAACTGAGTTGGCTTTATATCTGGCCTGTATTTTAGTTGCCAACGTGATTCAGGCGGGCGTTGTTTTGCCTGTGTTTCTCAAAAGCAAAGGGTTTTCCCCATGGCAAACCGCTCGAGTGATGTGGCCTGCTTTGACCATTGCATTCTTTGGTAAATCATCGGTTGCAGCTTTGCCCAGTTCTGTGGAGTGTGCGGAGAAACTGGGCGTTCAAAGCAACGTTGCCCGTTTTAGTCTGCCTATTTGCACCACGATTAATATGAATGCCTGCGCTGCGTTTATTTTGATTACGGTGCTGTTTGTGGCTCAAAGTAGTGGTGTGGCGTTTTCAACCTTTGAGATGGTAGTGTGGATTGGTATTGCCACCGTCGCAGCTATTGGCAATGCTGGCGTACCCATGGGCTGTTATATGATGTCCAGTGCTTTTCTGGCCGCGATGGGGGTACCTCTGCAGCTACTGGTAATCATTCTGCCTTTTTATGCACTGATTGATATGTTCGAGAGCGCTGTGAACGTTTGGTCGGATGCTTGTGTCACCGTCATGGTGAATAAAGAGTTACAGGAAGAGCTTGTAGAAGAGTTTGTAGAAAAGAGTGGCATGGTGGCCAATAAAGAGGCTACTCAGGAATCTTTGTAGCCCCCACTGACAACTCACATCATTTTCAGAGCTGGTGAATCCAGTTCAACAGTTCTGACGTAGCATAGACGGCTTCAACGCCTTTATTCATATGATTATCGCCAGAACGTTTGTGGGCATCTTCGATACTGGTGACACCAATAACTTCGTTAATCACCGGTTTGCCAAAACGCTCAGTGACATTCTGGAAGCCGTTAACAACGGCGTGAAGCACGCTTTCATCGTGGCTGGTAATGCCTTCCAGAACCACACCAAAGGCCAGCACTGCATCCAGCTCTGGATCTTTTTCAAACAGCAATCTTGCAGCCAGTGGTAACTCAAGAGATCCCGGTACTTTGTGTACAGAGATATTCTCCGGTTTGACGTCAAGCGCCAACAATTCTTTCTCAGCTCGGTTGATCATGGCGTCAACACAGTCGCTGTGCCAGCTACCGCCAATAATGGCAACACGGGCGTGGGGGATTTTATGGAACTGCTCTGGGGTTTTTGGAAGACCTGCACCCATTGTTTGTACTCCTTTAAACGACTTAATAAATTGTTGTGAAACTGAAAAATAGCGTCATTTTAAATCATCTGCCAACACGATGAAGGACTCTGCAAATACTATTGCACAGAGTTTTCAGTTCTTCAGGGGTGATGACATAAGGGGGCATCACATAAACCAGTTTGCCAAAAGGGCGCACCCAGACGCCTTCTTCCACAAACAAGGGTTGTATTTCAGCCATCACCACCGGCTCTTTTAATTCCACCACACCAATACCGCCAAGCACCCGGACTTCAGAGACTGAGGCCATTTCGGCACAGGGCATTAGCTCATTTTTGAGGACTGTTTCGATCATGGCCAGCTGAGGTTGCCACTCTCCTCGGGAGAGTATTTCGAGACTGGCGTTACCTGCAGCGCAGGCCAGAGGGTTGGCCATAAAGGTAGGGCCGTGCATGAAAGGGCCGTGTTCTGAAATGGTTTTGCTGACTTGTTCTGTGCAAAGCGTGGCGGCCATGGTCATGTAACCACCGGTCAGCGCTTTGCCAACACACATAATGTCAGGAACAACATTGGCATGTTCACAGGCAAAGAGTTTACCGGTACGACCAAAACCGGTGGCAATTTCATCGTGGATCAACAGAATGTCATATTCATCGCACAGCTGACGCAGGCGAACCAGATAATCTGGCGAATAGAAATGCATGCCGCCGGCGCCTTGCACAATGGGTTCAATAATAATGCCAGCAAGCTGGTGGCTTTGGAGATCCAGAAACTGACGAAGCTCTGTCAGGTGGCTGTCTTCACAGGGTTCATGAAAACCACAGGCAGGCCTTGGGACAAAATAGTGCTGAGGAAGAATCCCGGTAAACCAGTGATGCATGCCCCCGTCGGGATCACAGATAGACATACCACCGGTGGTATCGCCGTAATAACCACCACGTACGGTAAGCATTTTGTTCTTTTCAGGGCGGTCTTGGGCGATCCAATACTGCATAGCCATCTTGATCGCCACTTCTACCGCGACGGAACCGGAGTCGGCAAAGAAAACCGTCTGAATCGGCTCTGGCGTCATCGCTACCAGCTTTTTGGCCAGATCGATGGCGGGTTTATGGGTCAGCCCGCCAAACATAACGTGGGAAAACTCATCGATCTGCTGCTTCAGCGCCTGATTCATTTCAGGATGGTTGTAGCCATGCACCATGCACCACCAGGAAGACATGCCATCAATCACCCGGCGACCATCGTTCAGATGAAGATAAACACCTTCAGCCCCAGTCACTGGGAACATATCCGCCCGATTAACCGTGGTGCTATAAGGGTGCCAGATATGATTGGCATCAAAACTCAGTTCTTCTGGTGTTATCTGGCTGCTCAAAGCTGGCTCCTTGGTGGAGGGTTCCTGGTGCACTGTCTGGCCCATAAAGTCTGGCCCATAAAGTTCATTCTCTTCAGGGTGCAGAAGATAATCGTCTGGCACCGGTGCTGGCAAGCACAATAAAAGCCTGCGTAGGTGTTAGTGCGTATAAATGTAATAAATAGATACTGGCTGTGGATAATTTCACTATTAGCTTCCAAAATAACGGTGCTTTTAATTTCTATTAACAAATCACTTAAAAGCTCGGAAGTACTATGCAGGCATTGTTCGTCAATAAGCTCACGACCCTTGATTTCAGCTATCTCTGTCCAGAGCGGGGTGTGGTTGGTGAAACATGGATTGTCGATGTCACGCTGTGGGGAGATCTTGATGAGCAGGGCATGGTGTTTGATTTTGGTCATGTGAAAAAACAGATCAAAGCGATGTTGGATACTATGGCAGATCACCGACTGCTGGTGCCTGCCAAGTCAGAAAGGACGTCTGTCAGTCATGAAGATAATCAACTCACCGTTCAGTTTTCAGCGCAAGGTGGTTTGATTACCTGTGCAGCGCCCGCTCAAGCCCTACTACTGCTGGACAGTGAGAGCATCACCCCTGAATTATTAACGCCTTTCCTTGAAGCCGCTGTGCTATCAGAGCTGCCGGAGAATGTTCAGAAAGTAGATTTGAATTTATACCCGGAAGATATTGGCGGTGCTTATTATCACTACAGTCATGGCTTGAAAAAGCACGATGGTGATTGTCAGCGAATTGCCCATGGGCATCGTTCGCAGATACAGGTTTATGTGGATGAGCATCGAGATCAGGTGCTGGAAGCCTGGTGGGCGGCTCAGTGGCGGGATATCTATATTGGAACCCGGGAAGATCTGCTGGAAACGTTCCGGGTGGATAGCACAGAGTACTACCGGTTTGGTTATCAGGCGAACCAGGGCTACTTTGAGCTCAGCCTGCCAGTCACACAGTGCTATTTGATCGATACAGATTCAACGGTTGAACTGCTGGCACAACATATTGTTCGTCGTTTGGCGGAACAGAAACCAGATCGGCAGATCAAAGTGTTCGCTTACGAAGGCCTGGATAAAGGCGCCATGGCAACGGTTTGAACGTTTGAACATTGCCATGACCTATGCTGCGACCAAGGTCTTGTTATGCTTTGGTTCAGTCTTTTTTATGCGGTTCCACACCTTTTCATGGAAGTAAAAGGCAACAGTGTTGACTGCAGGTTCTACCAAGGCGAGCGCGCCGCCAATAACGATGTCGCCGGTCATTATATAACCTACTGAAAAAGCAACAAAAAAATGTATTACAGCAAAGGACATAGTCTTGATCACGGTGAACTCCGAGGTCTGAATCGTTGATGACTTAATTGTATGAGAATGAATCTCATTTGCAAATAGATTTTGCTAATCCTGATCGATAGGAAGAGGCTATCGCTTTTCGACTAGGCTTAAATAGTTAGCAATAAAGGAATAGCAATAAAGGAGATAGTGCTATGACCTCGTCGGTACAAGAGACTATGAATGAGCGCTCTTACCAGCCTGAGGCTCTGAAGGATCCAGAGTTTGGTGTTTCTGCTGAAGCGAAAACAGAAAGCAATAATGAATTGGGTGTGAATGAAAAGCTGGAAAAGCTAATGAAGATGATGGAGGTCGATTTTAATAAAGTTGAAAACCATCTGGTCAATCTGGCGGCCACGCACCTGAATCGCCCGGATATGGCATTTGGCAAGCAGGCGGATATCGCCATTATCGATAATGTGCAAGAAGTTCAAACTGCACCGGTTGCCCCAGTCAGCAAAACCGCAGCCGGCGGCTATGCCAATGACTTGAGGCATGTGAACACCGCTCTGGCCGTACACGATGCCAAATTGCAACAGATCTTTGACCTTCTTGCACTTTCCCGGGCTGGCAGAAAGCCGGACATGTTTAATCCTGCTGTTGAGTACGATCGACTGTTGTCGTTTTTTCGGCAAACGGAAATGCACTGGATTAATCTCACGCGGATACTTCCGGAAAGCTTACCGGACAATACGGAAGTGACTATGACTGAGTTGATGCCAGAGTTTACGGACAAGCTGCTGAGGTACGATAGTGAGTTCGGATTACTCCATGAAGCGATTGACAAGGAACTTAAACAGGCAGAGCTTGCTGTTAAGAAATTGAATTAAATATCACAGGCTTCTTGCCCTTCACGATGCTGAGGCGTAAAGCCTCAGCTAGGAGGCTGTCGGACTTGAAAGTAAAAACCGGAGATGGGCCGCAATAAAGTCAAAAATCACAGAATCCAGTCTGGAAGTGCTGTTTATGTCGTCAGTCTCTTTTGCCCAAATATCCAAATGCATGCGACAAATAACCTGTAAGCTGAAATAAACTGCATAAAAATGATACTTTCCTGAAGATCTTTCAGCATCAGCGTAAACATCCGCTTCAGGTTAAAACCCATGCACAGAAGATCCCATTCAGCAGACACTGCTTCAAGACCACGGACCAGAAATTGACGGTATCCCATCACTTCCTTCTGTATCCCAAACGTTGGCTCAATGGTGCTTTTTCTCAATGCATACACCGCCCGTCCTTCCCTGGTTTGCAATCGCCAACGCATCAACTCCAGTGCGGTAACATCATCGCCTGCGGGCATCGGCTCATCGGGCTTAAAGCGCTCCAGTAAAGGTTTGTTATGGGCATCCTTCTTTTCTGCAATGTAAGGGATAGCTCCAAACTTATCCACAGCAGACACATTGCCCTGACTGAAGTAGCCCGTGTCGGCAAGAATCGCGCTGGGCTTGCCAATCTGCTCTGCACGAGAGGCCAGTTCTTCGAGGGCAGGCGCTACCTGTTGTTTGTCATTGGTCGCCTGAGTAATATGATTTTCAACAATAAGACCACTGTCGTTATCTACTGCGGCCTGCGCATTATAAGCCTGTACAAAACCGTTAGCAGACGTTGGCATTATGCGAGACTCCGGATCTGTCAGGTTGACTTGATCTTTGTCCCTGGGGCCCGGCGTAGGGGCTTTCGGTTCTTTGCCCCGTGGCTTTTTTCCCGTATCTCTGATCGCATCACGACGGGCAACTTTGTCCTGGAATTCTGCCAGCTCTTGCTGATAACGTTCTTCAGCTCGTCGCTCAATTTCAGCTTTGGCATCGGCAATCACCTTGAGGCGATCTTCCCTGCGTTTCAGCTCATCAGGAATGGATAATTCGTCTGGCAATTTTTCAGTATCTGCTTTTTCAGCCATCCTGAGGAGCTCTTCAACTTCTGCCTTGAGCTGCTTTTCGAGCTTGCATGCGTGCTTGTAACTGAGCGCCTTGTGTTTGCTGGCATTGGCCTTCATCTTGGTTCCATCGAGGCTGATGGTTCCCAGCTTCAACCATTCTGCCTGTTGCGCAATCAACAATATCTGAACAAAAAGTTCACTGATTTCTTTACGGAAGCGCTGGCGAAAGGTGTTGATACTGTCGTGATCCGGATGCTCGTTGGCGCAGATATATCGAAAGGCGATGGAGTCATAAGTTGCTTTCTCCAGTTTGCGACTGGAGAAGACACCTGTTGCATATCCATAGAACAATAACGACAGCATGAGGGATGGATGCCAGGCTTTAGAACCCCTTCCTTTATAGGCGCTGATCAAAGGTGTGAGGTCTAGCTGCTCAACCACCTCTACAACAAAGCGAGCAAGATGCACCTCTGGCAGATAATCCTGAACAGTGGCAGGAAAAAAGTCAGGGATGTCTCGGTCAATGGGTCTGAAAGTCCATTTGTTCATTGGCTGGCTGTCTTTTACGATCTTGCGGGTATTATACTCAAAAGTTGTTCTAAGTCCGACAGGCTCCTAGACTGAAAGACAACCTTCGCTATGGTTCAGCAATACTTTGATGGGTAAAGGAGGCGGCTATGAATGCGCATATTCAGGTTCGTGATTATCTGCTTTACGACCCCCCGGTTATCTATGGACATACTCCCCTCAGTGAAGCAACAGAATTGCTTTGTCGGCACCATCTGACCGGCCTCCCGGTCGTTGATGAACATAAAAAACTGATCGGTTTTCTATCAGAGCAAGACTGTATTCAGAAACTGTTGGGCAGTAGTTATCATTGTGATTTTGATGTTCTGGCCAGTGATGTAATGCGTAAGGAAGTGCTTACAGCAAGTCCATCGGAGAGTATCATCACTCTGGCCGAATCCATGCAAAATAATAAGCCCAAGATTTACCCGGTGGTAGAAGATGGTCGATTGATCGGGGTGATCGGGCGCACACAAATTCTTACCGCGCTTCGAGAGCAATTGAAGGCTCGTCAGGTGCCCGTATGAATTATCTGTGAAGGTTTGTTAAAACTGCGTACAAGTTTCTCAGGCTTGTGTAAAATGCAACAACAATTGATAAGAACAACTGACCAAGAGGTAAAAGTATGTCAGAGCATCCCGTTAGTCGCTCAACCTTCGATCAGGTAATGGTTCCCAATTATGCGCCACAGTCCATGGTGCCTGTTCGAGGCAAGGGATCACGAGTGTGGGATCAGGAAGGAAAAGAGTATATCGATTTTGCCGGCGGCATTGCGGTCAATGCCCTTGGTCATTGTCATCCGGTATTGGTTTCGGCTCTGCAAAAGCAGAGTGAAGAGCTTTGGCATCTCAGCAACATCTATACCAATGAACCTGCGTTAGCGTTGGCGCAACAGTTGATCGATAACACCTTCGCAGACAAGGTTTTCTTCTGTAACTCTGGAGCAGAAGCCAATGAAGCGGCATTCAAGCTCGCCAGAAAGTACGCGTTTGATAATTTTGGTCCAGAGAAAAATGAAATCGTTTCTTTTACCCAATCCTTCCATGGCAGAACTCTCTTTACAGTAACCGTTGGTGGACAGAAGAAATATCGTGAGGGTTTTGAGCCAGTTCCCGGCGGTGTCGTTCACACCGCTTATAACGATCTGGATGCGCTGAAATCGGTGATGTCTGAACGGACTTGTGCTGTTGTACTTGAGCCTATTCAGGGTGAAGGTGGCGTATTACCAGCGGATGCTGATTTTATCAAAGGTATCCGTGAACTGTGTGATCAACATGATGCACTGTTGGTGCTGGATGAAGTTCAATCGGGCATGGGTAGAACCGGTAAATTGTATGCGTATATGGATTATGGCGTCACACCGGACATTCTTACCAGTGCCAAGTCTATGGGCGGTGGTTTCCCAATTGGTGCGATGCTGGCCACTGATAAAGTCGCCAAAAGTTTTGGTTTTGGTACTCACGGCAGCACTTACGGCGGTAACCCACTGGCTTGTGCTGTGGCTCTGGAAGTCATCAAAACAGTCAATACGCCAGAAGTGCTCGATAATGTCGGCAACAAGCATGCTCGTTTCCGTAAGCACCTAGATGCGATTCAGGAAAAGTACGGCATTTTCAAAGAAGTTCGTGGCAAAGGTCTGTTGATCGGTGCGGAGCTGGTGGAAGATTACCATGGTCGTGGTAAAGATTTTTTGGCTGCTGCGGCTCAGGAAGGCACTATGTTGCTGGTGGCTGGACCTAATGTATTACGTTTTGCACCATCACTCATTATCCCGGATGAAGATATTGATGAAGGTATGGCAAGACTGGAAAGGGCAGTTGCCAAAGTGACTTCAGCCTGAGTGAACTCTCGCTAACTCATACCCCCGTTCGCTGAGCGGGGGTGTATAAACACGATGAGACGTTCTCGATGCAACATATAAACGACACTGTTATTGATACACTCCCTTCCGAAATACGTTCCCTGCTGGATTTGTTAAATGATCAGCAGGATGACATGCTTTCCCGCACCATTGAACTGGCAGAAATCAACTCAGGTACCCTGAACCGTGATGGTGTTAATCAGGTACTGGAAAGCCTGCTCAAACTCACTGCTAACCTATCTTCTGACCATGAACGTATACCTGTTGCCCCTTGGGAAGTGGTGAATGATCAGGGCGATATTGTTCATAACCCGTTAGGAGATGCGCTTCGAATTCGAAAACGCCCGGAAGCCCCTTTACAGGTTTTTCTTTGTGGGCATATGGATACGGTTTTTCCAAAAGACAGCCCTTTCCAAAAGGTGAAATGGCTGGACGATGAAACGGTTAATGGACCGGGTGTTACCGATCTTAAAGGTGGCATTCTGGTGATGCTCAAGGCATTGGAAGTACTTGAGCAAAGCCCTTGGGCTGAACATATTGGCTGGGAGATCCTGTTCAATCCTGACGAAGAGATTGGCTCTCCCGGCTCTGCACCTTTGATTGCGGAATCGGCAAAGCGTGTGCATCTGGGGATGATTTTTGAACCCAGTTTTCCAGATGGGAGTCTGGCCGGGCAACGCAAAGGCAGTGGGAACTTTTCGGTAGTCAGTCATGGCAAGGCTGCCCATGCCGGTCGTGAGCATCACCTTGGTCGTAACGCCATCAGAGCTTTATGTGACTTTGTTTCTGCCATGGACGATCTTAATGGACAGCGGACGGGTATTACTTTTAATCCAGGCTTTATTCATGGCGGTGGCCCAACCAACGTTGTGCCGGATAAATGTGTGCACAAATTCAATATCCGTTTGGAACACCCGGATGATGAACAATGGTGTTTGGATAAACTGAATGACATTATCGATGGAATAAACACCCGCGATGGTATTCATCTGGAGTTACACGGCGGCTTTACCCGCAAGCCAAAATTATTGAGCCCTGCCAATGAAAAGCTATTGGCATTAGCGCAAAACCTCGGCGCTGAGCTTGGTTTGAGCATCGATGTGAAACCCACCGGTGGTTGTTGTGATGGCAACAATCTCGCATCCGCAGGGATTCCAAATATCGATACTCTGGGTGTTCAGGGTGGGGCGATTCACAGCGAACAAGAGTATTTGAAAGTAAATAGCCTGGTTCCGCGAGCGAAACTCAGTGCAGCTTTATTACTGACGCTGGCATACCGGCAAGCTAACGGTGATCAACTGGAGTGGCTGAGAGGCGCGTAACAATGAAACTCACGATTCATGAACTGCTTGATGCCATGTGGCAGGATTATTTGGCACTGACTCCGGATGCCCAACCCATCCATCAGCTCTTCGATAAGTTAAATCAAGGCAATGTGATTAATGACCATATTGCCTTGAGAACTTTTAACCTGGAAAAACTCTCTTTAGAGAAAGTGGCGCAGCCATTTGTTGATGCCGGTTATCAGCCCATGGATGAGTATCATTTTCCGGCTAAAAAGTTGTTTGCCCGATACTACAAGCACCCCGATGACACCCTGCCTAAAGTGTTTATCAGTGAGCTTAAAGTGGAAGAGCTACCTGAAGACTGTCAGACGATCATTAATGGCCTTGTTGATCAGGTCACTGAAGAGAGTGTTAATCAGCAAAGCTTTTGTTGCTCGGGTCGGCCATGGACGGTTTCTATGGAGCAATACAAGACACTAGCCGCAGAAAGTGAGTACGCTTCTTGGCTAGCCGCCCATGGCTTTCGAGCTAACCACTTTACCGTTTCGATCAATCACCTGAAGACACCGGCAGATATCAACGGCGTTAATCAGTTATTGCTGGATAACGGTTATGAGCTGAACACCAGCGGCGGATTGGTGAAAGGCTCACCGGAGGTGTTTCTGGAGCAATCATCGACCATGGCGAAAGAAGTAAGCGTCAGCTTTAACGATGGTGAACTGACCATTCCCGGCTGTTTCTACGAGTTCGCCATGCGTCACCCAATGCCTGACGGACAACTCTATCAGGGCTTTGTCGCTGCTTCCGCGGATAAAATCTTTGAAAGCACCGATGTTCAATCTTAGCATTTCGAAAATAGCTGCTTAGCAACGGAACCCGCAGGCCAGTTTCTGGCAAAGCGGGCTTCATCTTTTTTGAGCAGTTTTTCCGCCGTGTTCCCAGGGCTGAGCACCATCGACTGATCCAGATCGATCACCAGTGGACGGCCATTGGCAAACAAAAAGTTAGTGGCTTTCATATCACCGTGGAAAAACAGTGCATCCTTCAACACCTTCAACGTGTCTTTTAATAACTTCGACCGAGTTGTTGCTTCAGGCGTGATGGTTTTCAGCTCATTGAAGTAATGCAGCGCATCTTCCGCTTCAACGAACGCTGTCACCAGATAACTGCAGGTGACGAAAGGCCCGACTTTATACTCCATCAAAGCAATAGGCTTTGGCGTGTCGATACCCAGCAAACGAAGCAAGTAGTGGGCAGTGTACCAACCATTTCTGGCGCGGGATTGCCTGAAGCCCCGGAGAAACCAGTGCAGCAAACCTTTGGTGCTTTTGTAGCGCTTTACAAAGACCTGGGTCTGATCGTTCAGTGTCACAATGGACACGGTATTCGTACTGCCACGTTTGAGTACTTTTCCGGCGTTAATAAGAGGCTCAGGATCAGCCATAAACTCTGTAAGAGCAGGTCTGATTTCCGTTCTGTTAGTCACCTGAAATTTATTAAATTTGGATTCAGCGACAAAGTCTGTGCAGCTTCTGAATATCTTTTCCAGATAGCGTTCTCGCCACTTCCGTCGCTTGATAATGGCCGCATCTAAATTTTCTTCGGATATGTTTCCAAGCGGGAAGATTTGCTGATATTCCTGCAGGCATTGTACAGAAAGGTGGTCGAACCTTGGAAACAGTACCGACAGGAAAAAGCCCAGGTTATCCAGTGCTGTTGCCGAGGATAACGGATGGCTTTCTTTTTTTGTGCCGCCACCATCAATCAGATATAGCGCACCATCTTTCATCAGAAAGTTATCCAGATGAGGGTCGTTATGGACAGTGTTGTGCTTATGTAAGGTGGCGAGTGTTTTAACGGCCTGTTTTAAAAGCGACAGTCGTTGTTCGTCTGCTAATTCCTGTTGCCAGAGATCATCAAGGGATTGCGAAGCATCTAAAAACTCAGTTGTCAGCAGGCAGCAGTTCTGGGCTTGTAGTGTGTTATAAATGGCTGGCGTGGCAATGCCTGCTGCAGTAAATGATTCCAGCCCATTTTGCTCACGCTGCATATGGCGTTTGGCGGATTCTCCAAGAAAGCACTTGGCCAGCACCACTTGATTATCCAATATCGCTTTTGCGACCAGGCGTTTACCCGGTAAAAAGCGCAGCACGGATTCAATAAGCAATGGTTTGTCTTGAATCTGCAGATATGACCCGTTGGCAGGTGCTTCCTTTAAGGCGGTGAGCGCCTCAACGGTGTAAGTGGTAATCCCTGTGGTCATTGCCTTTACTCAAAAATTCATGAATTCGATGGAAGCTTTCTAGCCATACGTTGATAAAGCTTCTGAGCTTTTTTCTCAATGGCTTGCCACATGGGCTCGTATTGAGTTAATGCTTCTCTTAAAGGCAAACCTGTATAGATTTTGATAAACCGGAACAGATCTTTACGGGTAATACCAACGTCCATGGCTGAATAATAAAGTCCGGACAGGTCTTTAATCCGCCAGCGCAGAGGTGTTTCTGTCCGTAGCTGCGCCCGGTGCAGGTCGATCATGTAAAACGTCAGGTTGTCAGGATCTGGTGACAGGACATCCGGCATCATGAAGTGACAGAGATAATAATCCCGATGATTTAAACCGTTGTTGTGAATCGTTTTACTGATAGTGGCCAGTTTTTTAACCATGGCCAACTTTAATAAAAAAGGAGGCGGCGTTTTATTCCAGGGTTTGCAGAAATCCTCCAGAGTAATCATTCCTTCGAGTTCTTCTGTCACGAGAAATGATCTTCGGGTTGCTGGATTGCTGCCAGTTTCACCGTAGGCGACGGGTGTCATGGTATCAATATTCAGGCTGTGCAGGCGCTCCAGCGCTTCCCACTCATTGCGGGCGCCTAATACGGGCATTCTGAAGTGGAGCAGGTTTTCCAGAATTTCCATCCAGCCAACACCACCATGCACCTTGGCGAAGAATCCATTGCCATTCAGTTCAAAGCGGTAGGTGCGACGCGCTTCCAAGGCACGGTAGACTTCGCCATCCATAGTTTCTACTAGATCCTGAGGGTTTTGACCTTCCCAGGCTTTTTTGAAATCTTCTCTCAGGTACAACACTTAGTTCGTGACCTCAATCGGTTTCTTATCCGCTTCAACTGTGGAGGCCCCGGCGGTTTTGAACGCCTCGGCGATAATGATGTCGGCAGCCCGCTCCGGCATGCTGTATAAGTCGGCCTGCTTGCTGAAGCGCACAGCATTGTCGGACCACTGTTGTTTCTGCTCAGAGGTCAGCATTGATAATGTCGCCTTATTCAATGCGTCTTGGGTGAACGGCGATTGGATCACCTGGCCTGCTTCAGCATCTAAAATGTAATGGGCATAGCCACAGACATCTGTCGTTAATACCGGAAGGCCTGATACCAGAGCTTCCAGCAACACTGTGCCGGTGTTCTCGTTGTAGGCCGGGTGAATTAACAAATCGGCACCCAGAAGAAAGCGCGGAATATCATCTCGACCAGCAAAGAAACGAACGTTACCCAGAACGCCAAGACGTTTAGCCAATGCGATGAATGGCTTCTGATTATCCTGACCAATAATATAAAACTGAGTACGAGCCCTTGTCGCTTCTGGTAATGATGCGATGGCTTTAATGGCTCTGTCTAATCCCTTGGTTTTGAAACCCGAGCCAACCATCAATACAAGGTGATCCTCATCGGACAAATTGAAGGACTGACGAAACTCTCTGCGTATAGTCTCAGCATTCTCCGGGCGGCAGCGGTCTTTGGATATTCCCGGCGGTAAAAGGTGAATCCGGTCGTCGCTGGTAGCGTAAATATTCTGGAAGACCGGTTTCTGTAACGCGGAAATTAATAATGAAACGGTGTGACTTTTCTGGCCGAATACGGACGCTTCAAATGCACAATAGGCTTTGTATCGAGCCGTCATTTTATACAGGAAGGATTTGCTGTCCGTTTTGGCTTTATAACAGGTGTCTGCTGCATAGTAGACATCCAACCCGGGCATTTTATTAAAGCCGACTAATAAAGTATCGGGTGAACCTTTTAATGTCTGCTGAACCTGCTGGGCAAAATCTGACATTTTCTGGTGGTTAGAGAGCCCTCTGGGCTTCAGAAAATGGATGTTGAAACCGTCCGGCTTTACTCCCTGCCATTGGGTCGTATAGACCTGAATCTCATGACCTTTTTTCTGGCATTCAAGGGCAATGCGTAGAAAGTCCCGCTGTAGTCCGCCGTAAGGGAAATATTTGTACAGAGCAAAAGCGAGCATCATTAATGAGTCGTCCCGGGCCACTAAATATTCGATTCAGTCTACTTGGATGCAAGTAACGCTGGGATGGAATTTTTGTGAAATTGAATACATGTCGTTATCAGAAAAACGATGGCGCAGAATTTTAGCGTTATCCCACGATAATGCAACCGGAACCGGCCATCGTATGAGCATGGTCTATACATATGAGACAACGTGAGCCGTCTTACTCTTAATTGAAAAGGCGTGGTGCATTACTACTGTAAACGGAAAGAATAATATGGTCACCAACACAGCTAATTTGAAGCCTGCTATTGATGCATGCTATGCACAAAATCAAGAAGCACAAATATCAGGAAACAGCGCCGGTAACTCTTCCGGATTTACCGGAATGCACGATTGCCATGTTGTCGCAACCAACAGGCTTATAGACCAGAGCAATTCCCAGACTTTAAAGCGATTACCTGAAGAAGTGCTAAGCAGAATTTTTCAGTTTACCTCCTTGAAAGATCGTTGTTCTATCCAGCTGACCTGCAAGGCTTTTAAAAATATTGGTCTTTTGCCTGTGGTGTGTCGGGAGCAAGTCAAGAACAGTTATTACGAGCAATCGTATACAAACGTAAGTTCAATAGCATCAATGAAGGAAAACCCAAACCTGATCCGTCGTATTGTCAATGAAGTGCCTGAATTAGCAGATGTCATCAAAGGAAGGCCATTTGTGCAACAGGCATTGGCCAGACATCTTGGTTTGGTTCCTGCTCATTGCACAGGCACTCATGATAACCCTGGAAACCAATATGATGAGTTTCGTGCCTCCAAACTACTTCCTGATGGCCGTTTGATCGTCGCGGTCGGAACTGGAATTTACTGCTTGGACATGAATATAGGAAGTTCAGGCAAGCTTCAACGTATATCTGGCGAAGCCATGCACGATGATATGGTTATGTGCCTTGTAATTCATACGGATGGCCGGTTGGCATCTGCTTCGGTTGATGGAAAAATAAAAGTATGGAAGGAGGAAAAAAAGAATGTCTGGGCGTGTTCAGCCACCTTCTGCGGACCGTGTGAGACTATCTGGCGAATGACTTTTTTAACGGATGATATTCTTATTTCCACGTCCGGAAATGATATCATTCTCTGGGATTTCAATACACACGAATCAGAGCCTTTGGAAATACTTAAGGGGCATAAAGATCGTGTGATGGAGATGATAAAACTGACGGGCAGTCGATTTCTCTCAGTATCCGATGATGCTACGGCCAGAGTCTGGGACTTAACAACGGACGAAAAATGCATTGCTGTTTACGAAGATCATAGTGATGCTATCTGGGATGCCAGTGTTTTTCCTGATGGTAGAGTGGCGACCCCTTCACGAGATGGGACGGTCAGAGTCTGGGATACCAATATTCTCCCTATTCAATTGCCAACTCATGTTCTGGTAGAACCTGAGGTGGATAGAGACTTTATCCGTAAGCCGATTATTTTATCTGATTCACAATTACTGACGTATTCAGAACTACTGTGCTCCCTTTGGGATTTATACTTACCTGTGAATCTCAAAAAGGAGCAGGGAATTATTACTAACGGTTGCAAGTTAGCATATTGGCATCGTAGTGCTCAGACTTGCAAACCCTGCATTCACGTACAAGAAGGCAGAATGTCTAACTTTAGTTACGTTACTCAGATGGTGGATGGTCGCTTTGCGTGTGTTTCCTCCAGTGGTGAAATTATGCTATGGGATGCAAAGAACTCCAAAAACTGCCGTACACATACGAGCTTTATCAGTAATCATATTAGATTTCTTAGGGATGCATTCTCATTGCCTGATGGGCGATTGGTTACGTTGGGGGATAGTATTATAATATGGGACTATTAATCGAACCGATGGCAGAAATGCTTTTGAGGGCGAATGTGATGGTTGTATTGTTTTTTGGGTGGTGTTGATTGTTTCTTCATGAGTTTGATCTCTTAGGGAGTTGGATGGGAAGATTATACCATCGTCATCTCCGCGAAGGCGGAGATCCACTGTCGTGGTGGATTCCCGCCTTCGCGAGAATGACGTGTGCCGGTATTTTCTTCAATACCACTTCCCTTAAAACATTAAAATTACCCCTCAGACTGTTATCTCTTATAACTGCTCCATGCCTTGCTTTGCACCAACGGAGCGATTATTAAGACTGCGTAGAGCGGTTTGCAAATAAGCAGAAAGCTCTTCAAACAGCATTGCTTCTGTTTCTGGAGATTCAATTCGGGTTGCTGTTGGATTAGTTCCCAGTCGATAGTTGAACAGCTCCGGCTCGATATCTGGCTGTTTTACTAGAACCTTGTCGCCTTTCACCATGGCAACCACAGGGCTGCTGCCTGAAGGTTTGAATATTGCAAAACCATGGTCGTTTTTATCCACAGATAGAATATCCCGTCCCCAGCAATGCTGAGCATATGGCTTGCCAAAAAGGCTGGCCGCTGTTGGCACGACATCGACTTGGGACATAACGGTCGACACCGTTTCCCCTACCGCTTCCTGCAAGCCCGGAGCAATCATTAACACGGGGATTTGATGGCGCAACATATCGATTGGTGTGAGGATATCATCCACACTGAAGCCATGATCGCCCAGCAGTACGAACAGTGTGTCGTTATACCAGGAGGTTTTCTTTGCCGACTCAAAAAATTGGCCAAGAGCCCAATCCGAATAACGCATTACCGTTAGACGCTCGTTTTTTGAACCCTGATCAGTGACAGGCTCAATGTAGAGTTTTTCCGGTAGGGAATAAGGCATGTGATTAGACAACGACTGCAGCATGGCAAAGAATGGTTCGTCTTTACTGGCCAGTCGGTCTAACTCTTCCAGAGACTTGTCAAACATATCTTCATCAGATACGCCCCAGGTTGGGTCCACATGATGAGGCTCATCCATTTGATCTCGGCCAATGAACCGGTTGATGCCTTGATTACCAAAGAAGCCCTGCTGATTATCCCAGTTAAAGGCACCGTTATAGACGTAGACGTTGTTCTTGTAGCCCAGATCGTTGAAGATCGGCGCATAACCACTGAAGTGGGTATCGCCTTCAGGGCTTTGCATCAGGTATTCATTGCCGGGCGTATTCGGGAAGCAGGAGAATGTGGCGAACATGCCCTGATGGGTATGAGTACCGTTGGAAAATGCCCGGTTGAACAACACACCTTCTTTGGTCAGGGCATCAAAGTACGGTGTGATATTAAGAGTGCTGCCTTCTGAAGCGGTATAGCGGGAAGAAAAACTCTCCATCAGAATTATGACGACATTCTTCACATTCCCAGGAAGCGTGCGCTGCTTTGGTGTGGTTTCTCGATACAGTGCCAGTTGTGCAGGGTCGAGGAGCTTATCTTCCGGCTCCAGAACCATTTGACGGGTGATATCCAGAGCATTCTGATTATCCATTGCTTCCAGCCAGACAAGGTTGGCGCTTTTTTTATCGCCCAAACCTTCAACCGCTTTGATGAACGTATACATCCCATTCAGTGCCAGCTGGTTGGCAAAAGTATCCTGACTGTGAACCGCATCTCCCCAGCGCAATGGTGCGCCACTTCGGAGAGTTCCTCCTCGGACACCAACGCAAAGCAGAAGTATTAATGCTAGAAAAGCCGGCAGTCTTGGTAGCCATGCTTTGAAACCACTGTCGTCCATTGTGCGAAACTGACGGTCAAACCATTGAAGTGCGGCGAACACCATGGCAATACAGGTTATCCATACAAACAGCAGAGTGAAGAATGGCGTACCATTGATTAACATGCTTAAAACGGTAGCTGGATCTTCATTCAGGTACTGAATGGCAATGCTGTTTAATCGGTTGTGAAATTCGTCGTAAAAGATGGGCTCAACCAACGCGGTTAATAGCATCATGGCAGAAACCAGCGTCAGCCAAGCCTTCCAGACCTTACGATGATAAAGCCCACTGGGCATGACGATGGCCAATGCCATTGGGATAATGGCTGCGCAGCTAATAATTAAATCAAAGCGCATACCCACGAGAAATCCCATGGTGAGATCGACAGTTGCAGAGGTGGCGGCAACGTCTTTATTCCAGAAAAAAAGTAACAAGCGAGCCAGGGTACTCAGAATCATTAAGGTGAAAAACGCAGAACCCGTAAAGCACAGGTCGGATTTAAGCGAATATCGTTTCATCGATTGAAGCTTCCGTGGGAAGTGTAGAAAAGTCTTGGCTGAGATTAGTACATAAACAAACGTTGTTTGGATTCTCCTCCATGAAGGGTAACCATGAGGTGAAAACGGTTCTTTTCTGCCGGTGTTACCTCTGAACAACAATGTTGAATATCAACAGCGCCTCAGTTTATGGGGCGGCGATGCTATCAGGATTTTTTACAAGAGATAACGACTTCTGGATAAGACTGGCTACAACTTCTCAAAAGCGAAATGCAATCTTTAACAGAGTGGGACGTTCTACTAAAAAATTTCACTTTTACGTATGCCTTTAATCCGTCATTATAGGGCGACCTCTCCCAATAGCGGGTGGAGATCGTTTTTTAGTTGAGTTAGGCACGGCAGTTAATGACAACAGCAAACAGTAACCATTCCGATCAGAAGAACCCGCAGGATAATAACCAGTTGAGCGCTGAAGAGAGTCTTTCTCCGACAGCTGGTGTGGTTGAACTTCCTGAAGAAGCCCGGGTTATTCTCGCCAGACTGGAGAGCCGCCCTGAAAACGATGTGATGAATACGGAAGCGCTTCGTTTAGTACGTATTCTCTGGCCGGAAGCATTCAACGTTTCTCATCCCAGACCATTGAAAATTGGTATTCATAAGGATATGGCAGAGGGCGGATTATTGCCTGAAAATATTATTTCTATCGCGCTTCGTTTCTTTACGACCATGGAACGCTATTTGGAAATTATTAAATCCGGCGCAACACGAATTAACCTGCAAGGCAAAGCTGCCGGTCGGGTGAAGCTTCGGGAAGCGGTGGATGCAGAAATTAAGCTGTATACTCAGAGTAGCGATTTCATCACTACCCGGGATCGGGTAATCATCAAGCAGATCCGTGTGTTGGCGGTGAAAAAGCAGTCAAGTTAAGATTAGGGCCAGAATAACTTCACTGCTTAGAGAAGTGTTTTCCGTTTTCCGTAAAACCACAGCAGCAAGATTTTTACGGACAACGGTTATATCTGGTTATTTGGGTGGTTAAAAAGTAACCAGTTGTGTTTAAAGAGCCGTTTTAAGTGGATTTTGAAAACTATCCCTCGCGTTATCACAAGTTTATCCACAGAAGTTGTGGATAAACTTAACGCGCGACAATGGTTATGTATTTTAACTGTTGACGATGGAGCATCCAGCGGATGAACCAGGTTTTCAGAGTGAGCCTTATCCACATTTTGGAACGCGTCAAAGAAGAAAGTTCTTGATAGTGTTGACCGAACCAGAAGCAAAAACCGGATAGCACGTCGTCAGTTATGTCCAGGATGTCAACTTGCTCAAAACCCTGCTGATTAAGAATGTTTTGATAATTCTCTTTCACCGGCATGTCTTCAGTCATCACACCAGATATACGACCAAAAAAGTTTATTAGGCGCTGTTCGCGGCGATCGCGGAAAGGGCGGGAAAGTACCATGTCAGTAAATGCCAGTGTGCCTTCTGGGCGGAGCACATTTCGGGCATGGGAAAAGAAGACCTGCCGTTTTTTAAAGCGGTACACGCAATCCAAAGCCAGTAGCTTATCAATACTGCCTGCTGGCACTTGATCCAGAGAGGTTTCGCTGCCGCGGAGAAGCTTGAGGTTGCTAAACTGGCCGCAGGCCTCAAGTGCATTGACGATCTGGTGCTCTTCGCTGGATATGGCAGTCAGCTGGTTAACCTGATAATAATCCAACCAGATTCTCAGCTGGTCATGGCTGGTGAAGCCAATATCCAGAACACTGTCCTGACTGGATATGCAGCTTTTATCTGCAAGCAGGCCGGCCATTTCAGAGCAGGCCTGACGATATTGTGAAGTGTCTTTCCAGTAACCCAGAAGGTTCCAGGATGAAGAAGGCTCCGAAGTATTATTCAGCAGCCACTGATCCACTTTCAATTCACGTTCACGGCTGGCGGAAGGCCACCAGATACGGACGAGGAGAGCAAAGCCCTGAGTGAGCAACCCAGACATGATTAGCCATGTCACCAGCACCCCAAGGAGAAATGAAATAATTGGCATAAGCTAACTTTCAGTTATATCCATGCTTATTCTAATTGAATGCAATCATAGATAGATAGGTGGCGCTTTACCAGATTTCATAAGGGTAATTCGTTATTCTTTGATAGATGATCAAAGGATTGATTGACGATTTGTTGGTTTCTACAGGTGATTGTCTGTTTGTCGCGTTACTTTAGCAATTTAATTGTCTGCTATTATCTTATTTCGAAATAATAAATATTCTAGGGTTCATGGAGCTATCCAGCCTGTCTACATAGTAATACAAGCATGATAGAGAGTATCCGAGGTTTGCAGGTCAATTATCAAATAAAATCAGGGAGTATTCTCAGCATTTGAAGCTTCTTAGGTGGAAATACTCACTATGTAGGGTTTATTTCCTAATGCTATAAATGCCGCTTTCAAATAAGAATCTACATTACAACATGTGCCGGGAAACGTATGAACGCCATTATTGATTCGATCAACGGGTTGCTGTGGGGCAGCATTCTGATGTATCTGCTGTTGGGAGCAGGTCTTCTTTTCACCGTAAAAACCCGGTTTGTGCAGTTTCGCCGTTTTTCTTTGGCGATGAAGGCAATGCTAGGCAGTAGGGCGACTGAGTGTTCAACTCACGTATCCCCATTCCAGGCATTCTGTACCAGCCTCGCTGCTCGTATTGGTACCGGTAATATGGCCGGTGTTGCTGTGGCTATTACCATGGGCGGTCCTGGGGCTGTGTTTTGGATGTGGGTCATCGCTTTGTTGGGTATGTCTACCAGCCTTGCGGAAAATATTCTGGCGCAGCTTTATAAAACCAATAATGGTGATGGCACCTACCGTGGTGGTCCGGCCTATTATATCGAAAAGGCTCTGGGTCAACGCTGGTTAGGCATTATCTTCTCCATTTCCTTGATTATTGCTTTTGGCTTTGCGTTTAACAGTGTGCAATCCAACTCAATTGCTGCGGCATTCACGGGCTATGGGATTCCCGCGGAAGCCATTGGTATTGGTCTGGCGATGCTGAGTGCTCTGATTATCTTCGGTGGCATTCGCTCTATTGCGAAAGTAGCTGAGATGATCGTGCCGATTATGGCGTTTGGCTATCTGGGTGTTGCTCTGGTTGTTGTGTTTATGAACATCAGTGAGCTGCCTGCCGTATTTACTCTGATCTTCAAGAGTGCTTTTGGTCTTGAAACCGCTGCTGGCGGTGGTGTGGGTTACATGGTTTCCCAGGCAATGCAGCAGGGTATCAAGCGTGGCTTGTTCTCCAATGAAGCCGGTATGGGTAGCGCGCCAAATGCGGCAGCAACTGCACACTCGAACCATCCTGCTAACCAAGGTCTGATGGGGATGCTGGGCGTATTCATGGATACCATGATCGTGTGTACTGCCACCGCTTCGATTATCTTGATGTCTGGAGCTCTGGATGGTTCAACCGTTACGGGTATTGAACTGACTCAGATGGCGCTGGTCAGTCAAATTGGTCCTATTGGCAAACACCTTGTGGCCATGGCAATCTTGCTGTTTGCCTTCAGCTCAATCATTGCTAACTATTACTACGGTGAATCCAACCTGCGTTTCATTTTTGATAATCGCTGGTTGGTTCATGCTTACCGTGTTGGTGTTCTGGCGATGGTTATCTGGGGTGCTACCAGTAACTTACCAGCTGTATGGGCATTCGCTGATGCTTCCATGGGTGTCATGGCATTGATAAATCTGGTCGCTATTCTGGTATTGTCTGGCATTGTTTCCCAGATATTGAAGGACTTTGATGAGCAGATAGAAGCCGGCGTAACCCCGGTGTTTAATCGCCGCAAATTTCCATTTCTGGACAAAACCATGGATGTGGATGTCTGGACCGAACACAGTTCCGGGCCTTCATCTGTAGCAGATAGCTCTGAAGGTAAGAAGCCAGTCGCTGGCGCGTAGTCATTCAGTCCAGCTCAGCCCTTTAACAAAAGCCGCTTAATTTAAGCGGCTTTTGTTTTGTTCTGGCTTTTGTTCTGAATAGTACGGCCAAAAGCCAGCGAGCTTTCATCAGGCTACCTTATAGCTGACCTTGAATATTGCTTTCATGGCAACCCAACGGGATAATACGCTTTCTTACCCATTTGCAGGCTTCTTCATGTCCAAGAACGCATCGGAAACTCAAGGATTTGCTTTTGAGCAGTCACTGGCTGAACTGGAATCCATGGTTCAGAAAATGGAATCCGGTGATATGAGCCTTGAAGAATCCCTGAAGGCTTTTGAACAAGGTGTGCGCCTGACCCGTGATTGTCAGAAAGCACTGTCGGATGCGGAACAGAAAGTTCATAAGTTGCTAGAGCATAACGGTGAAATGACCTCAGAGCCTTTTAATACCCCGGTGGGAGAAGAATAGAGATGGCCGAAGCGGTACTGCTTTCTCTGACTGATTATATTGACCAGTGTCGTGCAAGGGTGGATGCAGTATTGTCTGCCACATTACCCCGGCACAGTCCGGTCAGTCCACGGTTGCTGGAGGCGATGGATTACAGTCTGTTTAATGGTGGCAAACGCATCCGGCCGATTCTTGTATACGCTTCTTGTCGTGCAGTTGGCGGTTCCATGGAGCAGGCTGACCCTGCTGCCAGTGCGGTTGAGTTTATCCACGCCTACTCTCTGGTTCATGATGACCTGCCAGCCATGGATAATGATGATCTGCGCCGGGGGAAACCAACCTGTCATCGAGCCTATGATGAAGCCACCGCCATTTTGGTGGGGGACACGTTGCAAAGTCTGGCCTTTGACGTCTTGAGTAACCCTGATCTGCATTCACAAAGTCATCTGGCCGAATCAGTTCGCCTTAAGCTGGTAAGATCCTTAAGCAGGGCTTCGGGTCTTGAGGGTATGGCTGGAGGTCAGGCGATGGATCAGCATGCCACCGGGCAGGTTCTTGATCGTCAGCAACTGGAGCTGATGCATTCCCATAAAACCGGCGCGTTAATCAGAGCCAGTGTACACATGGGGGCTTTGAGTGGTGGATGTCATGAGCAGGAAATTCTGGACGCACTAGAGTACTATGCACAGGCTATTGGCCTCGCTTTTCAGGTTCAGGATGACATTCTGGATGTGATATCAGACACTGTGACGTTGGGTAAGCATCAAGGGGCCGATATTGCTTTGGATAAACCAACCTATGTTTCCCTCATGGGTCTTGATCAGGCAAAGTCCTATGCGCAGGAATTGCACAACCGTGCTGTCGGCGCCCTGTCTGAATTTGGGGAAGAAGCTGATTTTCTACGGCAGATTGCCGATTACATTGTTCGAAGAAGCTACTGATTCGCTTCTGGGACAATCCGCTATTCAGTCAAATTAACAGGAAGTATTGGGCTGGTTAAAGATTGCGAGATGCTTTAGCTGCTGTGTTAGATGTACCATTCTCCATGTAGAATGCTTTTCTGCAGCCCGGCCCGGACGATTACAAGCACATGTTTCACGAGATACCTAAAACACGGCCTGATACCCCTTTGCTGGATCAGGTTGACCATCCGGAGCAACTCCGAAGACTCGATGAGTCACTCTTGCCTCAGCTGGCCCGTGAGCTAAGAGCTTTCCTTCTGTATTCCGTAGGACGGAGCGGCGGGCACTTTGGTGCAGGACTTGGCGTGGTGGAATTGACCATTGCGCTGCATTACCTGTTCAACACACCGGAAGATCGGCTGGTCTGGGATGTTGGGCATCAAGCTTATCCTCATAAAATTCTCACTGGTCGCCGGGAAGCTATGCCTTCACTGCGCCAGAAAGATGGCCTTGCGGCCTTTCCGAAACGAGAAGAGAGCGAATACGATACCTTTGGCGTAGGGCATTCCAGTACATCCATCAGTGCTGCACTGGGTATGGCGATTGCTGCCCGGGCAAAAGGTGAGCAGCGTCGTACGGTTGCGGTGATTGGCGATGGTGCCCTGACCGCGGGCATGGCATACGAAGCTCTGAATCACGCTGCGGACGTGAAAGCCAATATGCTGGTCATATTGAATGATAATGATATGTCCATCTCTAAAAGTGTGGGCGGTCTCTCGAACTATCTGGCAAAAGTGTTGTCCAGCCGGACTTACCATCACATTCGGGAAGGCAGTAAAAAAGTACTGAACGTGATTCCCAGGGCCTGGGAGCTGGCGCGCCGTACGGAAGAACATGTTAAAGGCATGGTGATTCCGGGAACCCTGTTTGAAGAAATGGGCTTCAATTACATCGGGCCGGTTAATGGTCATGATTTGCCAATGCTACTCCATACCTTGAGAAATATGCGGGATATGGAAGGGCCGCAGTTCCTCCATGTGGTCACCCAGAAAGGCAAGGGGTTTGATCCGGCTGAGCAGGATCCTATTGGCTACCATGCGATTACCAAGCTTGAGCCGCAAACCATTAAATCAGCACCCGCCGCTAAGGTGAAAAAGCCCAAGTACGCAAATGTGTTCGGTCAATGGCTCTACGATATGGCGGCGGCAGATGATCGCCTGATGGGAATCACTCCAGCCATGAAAGAAGGTTCCGATCTGATTCGTTTCGCGGATCACTTTCCGGAACGTTACTTCGATGTGGCGATTGCGGAGCAACATGCAGTGACGGTAGCAGCAGGCATGGCCTGCGAAGGCTTGAAGCCTGTCGTGGCTATTTACTCAACATTCCTGCAACGGGCTTATGACCAGCTGATTCATGACGTGGCCGTACAAAAACTCGATGTACTTTTTGCTATCGATCGTGGTGGTATGGTGGGCGAAGATGGCCCTACCCATGGCGGTTGTTATGACATCGCGTTTTTACGCTGCGTTCCCGGTATGGTCGTGATGACACCGGGTGATGAAAATGAAACCTGGCGACTTCTCTCTACGGGCTATCAGTATAACGGTCCGGCCTCGGTGAGATACCCAAGAGGCACTGGTCCGGGAGCTGTCATCGGCACTGACCTTGAGCCATTGCCTATCGGAAAAGGTGAGGTTCGCCGTCAGGGTAATCGTGTGGCAATACTGGTGTTTGGTACCGTGCTTGGCAATGCATTAGAAGCGGGTGAGGTGCTTGATGCGACGGTTGTCAGTATGCGTTTCGTCAAACCGTTGGATGAATCATTGATTCGTGAATTGGCCGCTCATCATGAGCTTCTGGTGACAGTCGAAGAAGGTTGTATTGCCGGTGGTGCGGGTTCTGGTGTGTTGGAATTTCTTCAGCAACAGGAAATTAATATCCCCATGCTGAATCTCGGTATTCCTGATATATATATTGAAGCAGCAAGTCATCAAGATCAGCTAGCTCAATGTGGTCTGGATAAAGACGGGATTATCAAATCAGTTCGTGACCGTTTGGGGAGAATTGCCGTTAAATCCATTAACATGAAAAAAGAACTTTCTCTCAGTCATTAGCAAATAAAAAAACGGGAGCTTGAAGCTCCCGTTTTTTAGTCATTTAATAACCTAAGCCATATTGTACATATGACCCAGCTTCCAAACTTTGGTTTCTAGATATTTTTGGTTATGAGGGTTCTGACCCGTCTGGTGAGGAATTCGCTCAACAACCTCAATTCCCAGTTCGGTCAAAGAATCGACCTTCTTTGGATTATTCGTCATCAGTTTCAGACTTGAAACACCCAGATGATCCAGCATGGTTTTACACATGTCGTACCGGCGTTGGTCTGGTTCAAACCCCAGTTCTTCATTGGCCTGAACGGTATCACGACCCTGATCCTGAAGATGGTACGCTCGAACCTTATTTAGCAAGCCAATACCACGACCTTCCTGCCGTAGATAAAGTAGAACGCCTCGACCTTCCTTAGCGATTTTCTCTAACGCCGCTTGAAGTTGTGGTCCACAGTCACAGCGCATGCTGAATAATGCGTCACCGGTAAGGCACTCGGAGTGCACTCTGGCCAGTACTGGTTCCCCTTGGCTGACATCACCCATGGTTAATGCCAGATGCTCCTTGCCCGTACCACTTTCTTCGAAACCATGCATGATGAATTCGCCGTAGGGCGTGGGTAAGCGAGACTCTGCAACAAAGCTAACAGACACTCACTGCTCCTTTCGTAATTCGTGACCGGATTGTATCAGCCCGCGCTATTTCTAGCGAGTATGGGAATAGGGTATCAACTTACTGATAACTACCGTGTCCGACGGGGTTTAATAATTAGATTCAATCTTCATGATGCCGCGGTGCTCGGTGAGTTTTACGTGTTTGAGAAAACTCATACCCAACAATACGGTGTCTGGGAAGTTACCCTCGATGACCGTTGCATCGACGTGGGGAACTCGAATATTACCAATGGTGATGCTATTTAAAATGACCCGGTAGCCATTAGTGCGACTACTGGCCGTTTCTACCGTAATGCGATCGCCGGATTTGTAATCGATGCCCAGTCGCTCGGCATCCATGGAGTTGATTGCTACGGAATTGGCACCTGTGTCCACCAAAACATCCATGCCGTGATTATTGATACGCGCCTGAGTGATGTACTGGCCAATATTATTCCGGCTGATGCTGACGGAGGCTGTTTCCGGTTGTTGAATACCGCCGCTCATATCCCGGCTCAGCTCCAGAGTTTGAACCTGTCCGTTAATCTCCAGTGTTGCGCTAGCACTGTTGGCATCCACTAGCTTAACTCCGGACACTGCCCGCCCACCAACGGACAGAACATGCTTCCGCTCATCAATCATGACCATGGCTTTGTTGGAGAACAGAGCGACGACGCTGACGTCACTGGCAAAAGTGTGCGTCGTGACCATGATGGAAAGCAAAAGTAGTAGCAAACGCATAGTGTTTATTCTTGTTCCAAAATTTATTACAGCAGTTTATACGACGATAATACGATAAATTCCCTGTAAGACAACCATTGCGAATACACCGGCAATGATATCGTCAATCATAATACCGACTCCGCCATGCACTTTTTTATCTAGCCAGCCAATGGGCCAGGGTTTCCAGATATCAAAAATACGGAACAACACAAAGCCGAGAGCGATCCACATCCAGCCAGCAGGGGCTGCGATCATGGTAATCCAGAAGCCACAGAACTCATCCCAGACGATAGCGGGGTGATCGTGAACGCCTAAATCCTTCGCGGTGCGCCCGCAGATCCAGAAACCAATGAGAGACGCAACGGCAACAACAGCAAGGTAAGGTATGAAATCCAGTTGAATTAACAGGAGGTAAAAGGGAATGGCGGCAATAGTGCCAAAGGTGCCCGGTGCCTTAGGTGCAAGGCCGCTGCCGAAGCCAAAGGCCAGCAGGTGTATCGGGTTTTTCCAACAGGTTTCCTGGGGCGTCATAACATCGTGCCTTGTTAAAAGTGCGTATAGGCTTTGGCGGTGATCAGTCTGCCACGGGAATCTCGAAGCGCTCCAGATTCAGAAGTCACCTGACCGATGCAGGTTATTTTGCAGTCGTCGTTTATTTCCGGTGGCAGTGTCATTGCCAGATCACGGGGGATAGTAAAACAGAGTTCATAATCATCGCCGCCAGTCAATGCCGTTTTAAGAGCTGCTGCCGGATGGAATGTGCGTTTCAGTGCTGGTGAAATAGGCACCAGACTCGGGTCGATTTCAGCACCCACGTCACTGGCTTTCAGAATATGGCGAAGGTCACCCAGAATACCATCGGAGATATCCAGTGCGGCGGTTGCGCCTTTGCGACGAAGCCACTGTCCTTCAAGAATCCTGGGAGTGGGATACCAGTAACGATTCAATAATTGTCTGACATGGATGTTGCTGGCGGATTCCGGGCATTCGCCTTTTAATACGGCGGGCAATGCGCCAGCCGCATCGCCCAGTGTGCCCGTAACGCAAATCAGATCGCCGGGTTGTGCTCTACTGCGCAGCATCGCTTTGCCAGTGGGAACCAATCCTTGGGCCTGGATCGTGATCGTTAGTGGGCCGCGGGTTGTATCGCCACCAATTAGAACGATTTTGAATTGCTTGGCAAGGCAGGCAAGGCCATCGGAAAAGGAGGCAAGCCACTCTGGAGAAACATCAGGAAGTGTCAAACCAAGTGTAAAACTGTGGGGTTCGGCTCCCATGGCCGCCAAGTCACTGAGATTGACGGCCAGGGCACGATAACCAAGGGCAAAGGGAGGGGCATTTTTAGGAAAATGAACACCTTCGACCAAGGTGTCCATAGACTGAGCCAGTTGCATGCCGGAAGGGATATCCAGCAAAGCACAGTCATCACCAATACCAAGGGCGACCGGAGACGCCTTGCCCTCTGGAGCTGTTAATTCCGAGCGGGCAAAGTACTTTTGTATCAGTTCAAACTCACCAACGGCCATGTTCCCTCTTCTTATTAATATCCCTGATTATTTTTTGCGGTACGCTTTCACTTCATCCGCTCGCAGGCGTGGCGCCAGCTTGTCCAGAATACCATTAATATAACGGTGAGAGTCTTGGGCACCAAAACGCTTAACCAGCTCAATGGCTTCGTTAATCACGACCCGGTAAGGGACATCTTTGCGATTGACCAGCTCGAAACAGCCAATGCGCAGTGCGGCCAGTTCTACCGGATCCAGTTGCGTCAATGGGCGATCAAGTACAGCCGCCATAGCTTCATCCAGCTGAGAAACCTGAGCGGGCACGCCGTGAAGGATCGCACTGAAATAGCCATCATCCACTTTGCTTAAATCGTTGTCAGCACGGTACTGTGATTCAATCTGGCTCAGTGGCGCTTTGGCTATTTGCCATTGGTACAGAGCCTGAAGTGCCAGTTGTCGAGCTCTTCTGCGAGCAGAAGGACTAGGACGATTCGCTGGCTTCTGACTGTTCTTTGGGTCGCTCTTAGAGACGTTGCTCTGACCTTGTTGAGTATTCATTGGCGAGGTGCTCACCTCAAGCCTCCAGATTCTGCAATAGTGTTTCGGAGCCTGTTAAGCCTGTAAGCCTATTTTCAGGGCAGCCTAACAGGATAACCTGAGACAGCGTTGTAACCAATTCGTTAGCAGCGCAATTGAAGTGCGGTGTTCCGATGCTTCTTTCAGGTGGTAATTGTTAATACAAAAAGTACAAAAAGGCGATGACTTGATTTTGTAGACATTAGTTTACACGATCAGCCATCGCCTGTTTATTTTGTCTGCTGTTTTCTTGTTAATCGCCGTAAGGCAGATATTCAACCACTTCCAGATCAAAGCCGGAAAGTGCAGCAAACTTGATGGGAGAGCTTAGTAGTCGCATCTTACCCACGCCCAGATCCCGCAGAATCTGCGAGCCGGTCCCCGTGGTTTGATAAGCGCGCGACATACCGTCGCTGCGGTCGCTGCTGTCATCGAAGAATCGTTCCAAAGCAGTGCCTAACGCCTGATGTTCATCAGAATCCAGTAGGACGACAACGCCAGAACCTTCTTCCGCCACCTTGGCCAGCGCATTGTGTAAAGACCAGCTGGCACGACCATCACCCTGTGCCGCCAGAAGATCACGAATCGGCTCCATGGCATGGACTCGAACTAATGCGGGATTATCCGGTGTGATATAGCCTTTGCTCAAGGCAATGTGTTTGCAGTTGGCAATGTTGTCTTGATAAATATGCAGATCAAACTGGCCAAAGTCGGTATTGAGCAGTCGCTGCTCAATTTTCTCAACGGTTTTTTCGTTGAGAATACGGTAGTGAATCAAGTCAGCAATGGTGCCAATTTTCAGATCGTGCTTCTCAGCGAAGAGCTCGAGATCAGGGCGGCGAGACATGGAGCCGTCTTCATTCATAATCTCGATAATGGCTGCCGCTGGATTCAGGCCAGCAAGACGCGCCAGATCGCAACCGGCTTCTGTATGTCCGGCACGGCTGAGCACACCACCAGGGCGAGCGCGCAGCGGGAAAATATGCCCGGGTTGAACAATATCTTCCTGACGGGACATAGGGTTAACGGCGGTCAAAATAGTCTTGGCTCGATCCTGGGCAGAAATCCCCGTGGTCACACCTTCAGCGGCTTCGATTGAAACGGTAAACGGTGTGCCGTAGCCAGAATTGTTGCCTGCAGCGCCCACCATCTGATTGAGGCCAAGAAAGTCACAACGTTCGCCAGTCAGCGTCAGGCAAAGCAGACCACGAGCCTCACGGGTCATGAAATTAACAATTTCCGGGGTGATTTTCTCTGCAGCAATGATCAGGTCGCCTTCGTTTTCACGGTCTTCGTCATCCATCAGGATAACCGGCTTACCAAGACGAATGTCCTCAATAATTTCTTCGATGGAGTTGAGCTGCATAATGTCCCTCTGGAATCCGGTTTTCGGAGTGTCAGATGCGGATTAAGAACATTTTATTATGAAAATGCCGCTATTCTGAGCCTGTCACAATATGGTTTTAGTGCGAGGTACTGACTACCCACAACTATTTGGGCGCTATTCTATCCGTTTCCAGTTTTATTGGCATCGTTTTATCGAGATTTTGGTTGCGCTGTGATTTTCCAGTCATCGCCAATGGCTCTGATATCGCTGATGGATAGTGCCATTTTGTCGGACATGTTATCAAATGGCAGCTCAAACAGAGGTCTGGCATTAGATCCCATTAAGATGGGCGCCATAAATACCACCAGTTCATCGACAAGGTTCTGGCGAGCAAAACTGCCGGCCAACTTAGCACCGGTTTCCACCAGAACGTCGTTGCATTCTCTGTTACCCAGCTCCTCCAAAACAGCGTTAAGGTCAACATGGCCTTGCTGACTGGGAAATACAAACACTTCCGCTCCAGCCTGCTCAAGCGCCTGTTTTTGTTCCGGGTCATGCTGCTCTGTAGTCGCAATCAGACAATAGCCGGTACCTGCAATCACTTTGGCATCAACCGGTGTCTTCAGCTGCGAATCAATGATCACTCGTAAGGGTTGTCGCTGGGCAACGGTGTCGGCATTATCAAGACCCAGCTCTTCAGCGCGAACCGTCAGAGAAGAGTTATCCTGCAAAATTGAGCCAACGCCTGTGATAATCGCACCACTTTGAGCCCTCATCTTCTGAACGTCACTTCTTGCCTTTGGCCCGGTAATCCATTGGGACTCTCCACTGGCCATGGCCGTTCTACCATCCAGGCTCATTGCCAGCTTGATGCGAACGAAGGGTTTACCGGTGGCCATCCGTTTAAAGAAGCCTTCATTTAATGAGCGGGCTTCGTTTTCCAAAATACCAGAGAGCGTTTCAATCCCGGCTTGCTGAAGCATTCGTAAACCACGACCTGCCACCACGGGGTTCGAATCCTCCATAGCGGCAACCACTCTGGAAACGCCCGCCGATACTAATGCTTCAGCACAGGGTGGGGTGCGGCCATAATGGCTGCAGGGCTCCAACGTTACATAAGCTGTTGCCCCTTTGGCTTTTTCTCTCGCCATACGCAAAGCATGCACTTCAGCGTGGGGCTCCCCCGCCCGTTCGTGCCAACCTTCTCCAACGATGGATCCCTTAGCATCCACAATGACACAGCCGACGCGAGGGTTGGGCATCGTCGTATACCAGCCCCGGCGAGCAAGCATGATGGCTCTGGCCATAAAGTGGATATCTCTGGATTCCATTGTCACCCAAACCTCGGCTTTGAAATTGTTGGCTAGAATTAGGCTCTTCATATACCCGTGGGGCATGAATGATGTTAAGCCTGAAAAAGCGATGGTGTCTTCCCGTGTTGCTAACTGTTTTGCTTGCGCCTCTTCTCTGGGCTGAGAACCAGGTAAGTAAAGCCGGAGGCCGTGAATCTATAGACAACACAATCAGGCAATTGTGCCCCTATATGGAAAAAAGTCCAATGGGTGGTTTTGCCCAGGATATGGATAACCCTAAACAGATGAAATATCTGATGCTGGATGCGTTGTCCAGGGTTGCATCCCATGCGCCCGGTGCGTTGCTTGGTTATTATCAATACGGTGTCGCTTATGGCCTATTAGGACCATTGGCTGCGCTGGCGCTTTGGGATGCAGGTACTTCGGTCGGCAATTACCTTAGACCGGAAGGTGTGGCGCCGGACTCACCATCCAGGGTTACCTGATTGACGCTTTAGGTGCCGCCTATCAGGGTATGTATGGCATGAGTATGGCTGGAAACTCTGCGGCCAGATTTGCTGCAGGGTTAATGATTCCAACCCTATTTACCCTGAAATACCTGACCAGAAGCCAGACGATCAACACCGCTTATATCGCCAGTTACCGAAATAGAACAGTGTTAAAATACGGGTCGGCTAATACATTGATCCGGGAAGCAAACCGATATAATGGTCGGCTTAGATTGTGTTCAGGCTTTGAGGTGTTGAACAGCGGTTTAAATTCTTCTGTTGTCAGCTTTACCGGAGATCATCAGAAAGATAGCGCAGCTTTAATGACCGATATATTCCCCTAGGAGCCTGTCGGACTTAGAACAACTTTTGAGTATAATACCCGCAAGATCGTAAAAGACAGCCAGCCAATGAACAAATGGACTTTCAGACCCATTGACCGAGACATCCCTGACTTTTTTCCTGCCACTGTTCAGGATTATCTGCCAGAGGTGCATCTTGCTCGCTTTGTTGTAGAGGTGGTTGAGCAGCTAGACCTCACACCTTTGATCAGCGCCTATAAAGGAAGGGGTTCTAAAGCCTGGCATCCATCCCTCATGCTGTCGTTATTGTTCTATGGATATGCAACAGGTGTCTTCTCCAGTCGCAAACTGGAGAAAGCAACTTATGACTCCATCGCCTTTCGATATATCTGCGCCAACGAGCATCCGGATCACGACAGTATCAACACCTTTCGCCAGCGCTTCCGTAAAGAAATCAGTGAACTTTTTGTTCAGATATTGTTGATTGCGCAACAGGCAGAATGGTTGAAGCTGGGAACCATCAGCCTCGATGGAACCAAGATGAAGGCCAATGCCAGCAAACACAAGGCGCTCAGTTACAAGCACGCATGCAAGCTCGAAAAGCAGCTCAAGGCAGAAGTTGAAGAGCTCCTCAGGATGGCTGAAAAAGCAGATACTGAAAAATTGCCAGACGAATTATCCATTCCTGATGAGCTGAAACGCAGGGAAGATCGCCTCAAGGTGATTGCCGATGCCAAAGCTGAAATTGAGCGACGAGCTGAAGAACGTTATCAGCAAGAGCTGGCAGAATTCCAGGACAAAGTTGCCCGTCGTGATGCGATCAGAGATACGGGAAAAAAGCCACGGGGCAAAGAACCGAAAGCCCCTACGCCGGGTCCCAGGGACAAAGATCAAGTCAACCTGACAGATCCGGAGTCTCGCATAATGCCAACGTCTGCTAACGGTTTTGTACAGGCTTATAATGCGCAGGCCGCAGTAGATAACGACAGTGGTCTTATTGTTGAAAATCATATTACTCAGGCGACCAATGACAAACAACAGGTAGCGCCTGCCCTCGAAGAACTGGCCTCTCGTGCAGAGCAGATTGGCAAGCCCAGCGCGATTCTTGCCGACACGGGCTACTTCAGTCAGGGCAATGTGTCTGCTGTGGATAAGTTTGGAGCTATCCCTTACATTGCAGAAAAGAAGGATGCCCATAACAAACCTTTACTGGAGCGCTTTAAGCCCGATGAGCCGATGCCCGCAGGCGATGATGTTACCGCACTGGAGTTGATGCGTTGGCGATTGCAAACCAGGGAAGGACGGGCGGTGTATGCATTGAGAAAAAGCACCATTGAGCCAACGTTTGGGATACAGAAGGAAGTGATGGGATACCGTCAATTTCTGGTCCGTGGTCTTGAAGCAGTGTCTGCTGAATGGGATCTTCTGTGCATGGGTTTTAACCTGAAGCGGATGTTTACGCTGATGCTGAAAGATCTTCAGGAAAGTATCATTTTTATGCAGTTTATTGCAGCTTACAGGTTATTTGTCGCATGCATTTGGATATTTGGGCAAAAGAGACTGACGACATAAACAGCACTTCCAGACTGGATTCTGTGATTTTTGACTTTATTGCGGCCCATCTCCGGTTTTTACTTTCAAGTCCGACAGCCTCCTAGTTAAACCCTTGCCGGAATATGGAGCAGTTGAGTGACGTTAATAAAAGACAATGTGAACATATAGTGAATGTTCAAAAAACATGGGAGTTGTTTTCTGAACCGGTATTCGGCTCCCGATTTGCTTCAAGTCTCAGTCGGTCTGATGCGAAAATCACTTCTTTGGTCAATCAAACCCGAGGCATAAAATTGACATCACTGGGTGTGATGGACGCCTACAGTGAAAACGCTTGGGATAATGCCGTGTTATCGGATGGCAACTGGAGGCTGGTGGAGTTCAGTGATATCAGTAATTTTCCATCGGTGTCGGAAATCACCAACGATGACTTTCAGTATTTTGTGACGGTTGCCGGTAATAGCCGTTACTACCTGTTGCTGGGTGCAGAACTACAAGCTGTAGAAAGTGATGGCAATATGACCAATACATTGGTTTACCTTTCGCACTTTGGTACGTCACAACGTGAGTCTTCTGTGGTTACGCTACCCATAGAGTTTGATGAGCGGGAAGACCTGTTGAACTTTGCAGAGTCATTAGCTTATGTCTTTGGCGAGTCGAGAAAGAGAACGCTGTTGTTTAGAGTTGAATCACTAAACGACTAACGTTCTTTGTATTCAGAAAGGCTGATTACTTTTTATCAATAACTATATGAGTTAATGAGCCATCGGTGTTGATTTTAAAGGCCTTGCCAAAACCAATGGTGTATTGCCCACTTTGAGGTGTCAGAGCAAACAGGTGAAAGTCAGGAAGGTTTCTTAATACTTCAACTGTGTTGCCAAATTTTTCCTGAAACAGATCAATCAGCCGGTCACAAGGCTCTGAACCTCGCGGGAGTTCTTCCACATCACATCCCAGGAACGCACGTTCACGGGCAAATAGATTCCGGGTTTCGGATTCAGGTGCTGCAAAGAAGATAGAGCAAGCCGGGTTTGCCAACAGATTGGGTGTGTGGTGTGCCAGCTCACTAATGAAAATGTAGAACGTGCCATCTTCACCACGAACATACGGTGTATAACTGATCTCAGGCTTGCCTTCTGAAGACAGTGTCGAGAGTGTCAGTGTTTTGTGGCTGTTGATTAATTGCTGACAACTTTCAGCAATTGCTTCCAGCTCAGAACCTTCAATGGGTGCAACTTCTTTACGCATATAAACCTTAAATGAGAATCATCATCACTTCGGTGACTATACCTTAAAGCGACAATGGGCATCTACAGGATTTGTGCTTCTCTAATCATGACGGCAACTGTCTTCAAAACCACCAGTGTGAGAATCAGCTTCGGTGCCCAGTGCATACCCCAGACGTCTTTCAGAAATTGAGTAATCATTATTAACCACCACGGTTGGCTGTATTTTTCTGCATCCTAACATATGATGAGTGCACAACTACTTACAATTCATGAATTCAGCGAGCGACTGTGGCGTCAGCTATGATAAAAATAATAAAGCGTACAGCAATCACTCTTCTTGTTCTTTTCCCTGTCATTGTGCTTTCAGCAGCATGGTATTTTTCCTCACAATTACTTCATCCGGGTTTGTACCCCTGTAATGAAGAACATTATGTGTTTTGCGAGTCGCCAGCTCAGGTCGGGCTTGAGTACACCGATGTTGAACTCACCACTGAGGATGGTTTAGCGCTGGATGGCTGGTTTATTCCCGGTGCGAATGAAAAGGCTGGAGTTGTGTTAATTCATGGTCGTGGTGCAACCCGACATGAAGGTCTTCGGGACGCTATCGCCCTGCATAAAGCCGGTTTTCCGATGCTGCTGATAGACCTTCGTAATTCAGGTACCAGTCAATCGTCTTATAACACCATGGGCTATCTTGAGCAGCAGGATGTTGATGCCGCTGTTGCAAGATTGAAAGAGCTGGGTATGGATAAAGTGGGTATTGTTGGGTACTCCATGGGTGCAACGACGAGTATTCTTGCCATGGCTGATAATCCGGATATTGATGCGGGCTGGTTTGATTCCGGTTTTAAATCGCTGGACGGCATCATCCAGGAAAGAGGGCGGGAAGATTACGGGATTCCTTTGGTTGAGCAGTTTTCAAAAGTGGTCCGGTTCTTTTATCGCCTGCGCGGAGGCTTTGAAGATTCAAGAACACCCGAAAATGTGATTGCCTCCATATCTCCCAGACCAGTCATGATTATTCACGGCACGGCTGATAAGACAGTATCGGTAGAACATGGTCGTTCGCTGTATGCGGCAGCAGCAGAACCAAAACTGTATTGGGAAATTCCGGGTGGTGAGCACACCCGGGCGTGGCAGGCTGACAAGACGCAATCTGAGGTGTTAATAATAAAGTTTTTTCAGAATTCACTTAACCAATAAATAAAGAAAGTTGAACAGTGGAGTTAAGTTGCTCCACTATTTTTGGTTTACTTCCGTTGAATAAAAATACTGATAAGCGCAAGCATGCCGGATCCCAGCATCAATAGCGTTGAAACAGCATTGAGTACCGGTGTTGAACCTTCCCGCATTCGATCAAACAGCGTTATGGTTAAGGGCGAATCACTGCCTGCAAGAATCAGTGTGGTATTAAAATTCTCGAAAGACATCAAAAACGCCACAACGGCTGAGCCAATCACTGCGGGTTTCAACCAGGGCAGAGTGATGGTTCTGAATACATCCAAACGGCTTGCGCCAAGATTCAACGCCGCTTCTTCCATCTCTGTGTCCAGCTTTCTAAGACGTGCCGAAATCACAAGTGTTGCCATGGTGCTGATAAAGGCAAACTGCCCAAGCACGATTAATGGCAAGCCCGGGCGAAGAAACTCGAGATCAAGGCCGTAACTGTCTTCTATGGTATTGGCAATGCCACTACTGAACGACAGGATGGAAATACCCAGAATAACGCCGGGAATCACCAGCGGCAGTAGCATCAAACTATAAAGAAATTGTTTGCCTTTAAAGTGATAACGCTCAAACAGCAATGCGTTGGTAATGGCCAGAGCCACTGCCAGCAAAGCCACAAAAACGGCAATGACCAAACTGGTGACAATACTTTCCAGTAATGCGCCGTCATGAAATAAGCCTCTTCGCTCGCGGTCATCAGCAAAATACCAATCCAGCGTAAAGCCTTCCCAGGGTAAAGAAGGAAATAAACTGTCGTTCAGTGAGAAAACAGCAACCACTACCAGTGGTGCTAACAGGAACAGAAAAAACAGGCCAACATAAACGGCATACGTCTTTTGAAAAGCTCTGCTCTGGGGAATGCTTGGTATCATGATTTACTCCTCAGGCATCGCTGGTCATGGCTTGTTTAAAGGATTGCTTACTGAGTTTCAGGCCGAGCCAGACAATCAACGACGAGAGGCAAAGAAGCAATACGCCAAACGCTGCGCCCTGTTCCCAGTTAAAACGAGTAATAAACTGAGTGAAGATTTGCTCTGTGAACCAGAGGCTGTCCTTTCCGCCCAGAAGCGTCGGCGTCAGATAATTACCCAGCGTCAACATAAAGACGACAATGCAGCCGGAAACAATGCCAGGCACGGCATAAGGCACAATCACTGTACGCAACACGGTAAAGTGATTTCCGCCTAAATCGTAGGCGGCTTCTACCAGGCTGTCGTCCATGCCTTCCAGAGTGCTGACCAGCGGAACCACCATAAAGAGCATGGAGGTATAGACGAGGCCGGTCATTACAGTGATGTCGTTGTACAGCATTTCAACAGGGGCGTCCGCAAGCCCTGTCCATTGCAGAAAACCACTGATCACACCACTTTCCCGCAGCAAAATCATCCAGCCATAGGTGCGTACCAATTCACTGACCCAAAAAGGAATCAGGCAGGCCAGAAACATCAGATTCTTGTTTTTCCCCTGGGCGATTTTGGCGATGTACCAGGCAACCGGAAATGAAATCAGTAATGTTAATGCGGTGGCTAGAATTGACATTACGGCAGTACGAACAAATGTATTCCAGTAGAGCGGTTCGGTGAAAAATGCCTGGTAATGGAGCAGGCTGAATTCATAAACTCCGTAACTCACCCGCTCCCGCAGAGAAATACCCAACATATCCAGCTGTGGAAGCAGAATCAGCAGCGCCAGAGTGAGTAGCAATGGTATCAATAACAGATAAAAAGAGAGTTTTTTCCCATTCATAATCAGGGCTCACTCTTGTTATTGGCTGAAAAAACATTGCTCTGTCGTATGTCCCAGGATAAGGAAATCATTTCTCCCGCTGTCAGGTCATTAAACTCCTGGGTTTGAGGAAGAGATACGGTAAGTTCCTGGGAAGACTCTGTATCTTTTACCAGCACCTGACTGTTGCCACCATCAAATAGAATGCTTTCGACTCGACCATTGATATGGTTCTCCGAGGTGACGTTTTGATCTCTGCGAATATGAATGGCTTCTGGCCGGATATACAGGTGAACTTGTTGACCAGAGTGCAATTTGGCTTCAGGGAACGTGGTTTTGAATTGTTGACCAGCGTCCGAACGAATGATGGCCGTTTCACCCACGATGGATTCAACGACGCCTTCAATGCGATTGTTGTTGCCGACAAATCCAGCGACAAATGCCGTATTTGGTTGATAGTAGAGAGACTGCGGTGAACCTACCTGCTCAAAACGACCATGGTTCATAACAGCAACCTGATCAGACATCACCATGGCTTCTGATTGATCATGGGTGATGTAAATAAAAGTGGTGCCAAACGCCTGCTGCAGTTTTTTAAGCTCTACTTTCATTTGCTCCCGAAGTTTTAGGTCCAAAGCGCCCAGAGGCTCATCTAATAGCAGCACATCAGGTTCCAGAACCAGACAGCGGGCAATGGCTACACGTTGCTTTTGTCCGCCGGACAGTTGATGAACGGATTTATTTTCAATCCCCGGTAAGTCGATACGCTCCAGCACATCAGCAACTTTCTTGTCTCTTTCCTGCTTTGGCACTTTGTTGCGCTTCAAGCCATAGGCAATGTTTTCCCCAATATTCATCATGGGGAACAAAGCAAGGTGTTGAAAAACCATGTTTACCGGGCGTTTATTAGGAGGAATGCCCGCCATCTTTTTCCCTTTGATGAGAATCTCTCCCTGGTCTGGCTCAGAGAAACCCGCAAGCATTCGCAGTAGTGTTGTTTTGCCGCAGCCGGAAGGGCCAAGTATGGAAAAAAATGAGCCAGCAAGAATTTCAAGAGAGATGTCGTTTACTGCCTGAAAGTCACCAAACTGTTTGGAAACATTGCGGCATTCAAGGTCGAAAGTCATGGGGGTACATCCAGAATCAGAGGTGCCACCAGCCATGAATGGCCGGTGGGTTCAGCATTATGTGTATTTATTGTGCAGCTTTAATACGATCCAGGGTTTTACCCTCGATGATTTCAAGCCCAGCTGGTACTGGTGGATACCACTTGATGTTGTCCAGGCTGCTTTGGTTATAACTGATTTTATAACTGTTGCTGAGTTCATCGTTAACAAACTCTTCAGCACCGGCGGAAGCGGTAAAGTTACCAGCGGCTTCGGTGATCTTCGCTGCAATTTCTGGCTGCATCACGAAGTTAATCCATTTATAGGCAGCTTCATCATTCTTGCCTTTAGCAGGCAGGGCAAAGGTGTCGATCCAGCCCAGAGCACCAGACTCCGGTGGTACGAAGTTGATGTTGCCCGTTTCTTTGTGCAGCTTCCAGCCGCCGGCATCCCAGCCCATGGCCAGAGTCACTTCACCGCTGCGCAGCAGGTTGATCAGGGCATCGCCGCCACTCCAATAGGCTTTCACATTGTCTTTGCAGTCGATGAGCTTTTGTTCAACCTTGCCCAGAATTTCTGCGTATTTTTTTTCATCGGTATACGCGGCAAAAGGATCTTCACCCATGGCAAAAGCAAAACCAATCAGCGTTGGGCGCTTCAGACGATAGGAGACCTTGCCCTTATAATCATCAGAGCAAAGATCATTAAAACTGTAAGCGTTTTTGCTTTCTGAAACACCCGCGATCAGGCCGCTGGTTCCCCAAATGTGAGGCACACCATAAACGTCACCATTAATGGTTGTGTTGGTTTTGGTGGCAGCAAGCATGGAAGGAATAAACTGTTCAGCGTTCAGCTGGCTGAGATCCATAGGCTTATAAATACGGTACTCTTTTTGAGCGCCGGTCACCCGATCCTGACTAGGCTGAACCAGGTCATAACCGGCACCACGGGTGGCACGCAGTTTGGAAATCATGTCTTCGTTGTTGGATTTGGTTACTTTGACGGTAATGCCGGTTTCCTGCTCGAACTGATCAATCACTTCCTGAGGTGCATACCCGCCCCAGGTTAAAAGGCGAAGTTCTTCCGCCTGTGCGCTGGCAGATATCATGACAGCGGCTGATACCGATAAGGCCAGTAGACCTTTCATTGTTTTTAACATGGTGCGCCCCTTTGAGGTTTGTTGTTATTCTTCGCTATTGTTATGAAATTTTGTTACAGAAATATTTCACCCTTTACCACTCAGGTCAATGGCTTTAATCCATTGATTGCTATTCAATAGACTGTAAACGTCGAATAAAAATAATTTTAAAAATATGTGACTGGATTTATGTCTTACCCATTTGGTTTTGATTTGCGCTCTCTTGAAGTCTTTGTTGAAGTGGTGAAAAGCGGCACCATGACAGCGGCGGCGCAGCGCCTTGATATCAGTCAATCCGCAATATCTCAGACGTTGGCAAATATTGAAGAAACGCTAGAGGCACAACTCATTGACCGGGCTGTCAGGCCTATTCAACTAACCCCTGATGGTCGTTTTTTTTACGACCGGAGTATCCGAATACTGGATCATGCTCGCCAATTAAGCAGAAGCGTTAAAACAGGGCAGGTTCAGCATATTGATCGAGCAAGAATTGCCATGGTGGACTCTCTGGTGACGGCTATTGGTAAGCCGCTGACGGAATTATTAAAAAAACAAACTGCTGAATGGTTTATCAGCACAGGGCTTTCACACATTCACGCCCAAAGTCTTTTATCACATGATGTGGATATTATTATTTCAGATGATCAGGTGTTTGATGGCAATGAACTCAAACGTTACCCGATTCTCAGAGAGCCTTTGATCATGGTGTGCCCCGCTGGCTTTCAAGGCGGTGATGACTTGATTATGTCGTTAGCAAGCCAACTGGACTTTGCCCGCTATCCGGTTCACTCGCTCATTGGTAAATCAATTAACCATAAGCTAACCCGGCTACAGCTGGAATTACCAAGAAAACTGCAGCTGGATAATACCGCAGCCATTGTCAACATGGTCTCTACCGGGCTGTGCTGGGCAATCACCACGCCGCTCTGTCTCTATCAGTGCCGGCAATGGATAAATGGACTGGTAGATGTCCACCCACTGCCCGCGCCAGATGATTTTCGTGAACTGACACTGGTTAGTCGCAGCTATGACTTATGGACTATTCCCGAGGAGATGGCTGTCAACAGTCGTGCAATTCTGAAAGATAAAATTGTGCCTGAGTTGATCCAATGGATGCCATGGCTGGATGCAAAAATCAGCATTCAGAAATAGTGGTATTAGGTTTGCTTGTATTAGTTTTGCTAATAGTACGACTTCAGAGTTTGTGAAGATGATTGTTGCCTCGTAATGGGGCTTTTACACTTTGATCTAAGCATATTTCGCTGAATCAGTGCCGAGCAGTATGGGCCACAAACCATAACAATAAAACGGAGTCACTGATGCTGGAAACAGGAAGACCACCGGTCAATAACAGTACAGTCGGGTACGAAAAAGTCTCGGACGATTACCTGAAACAACGACAGCTGAAAAAAGGCGCCGCCGGCTGGATATTATTAGCAGGCCTGGGAGTGTCGTACGTCATTTCCGGCGACTTTGCCGGTTGGAACTTCGGCCTCGAGCAAGGCGGCTTTGGCGGTATGTTGCTGGCAACCATTGCCATGGCCATCATGTATATGTTCATGGTGCTTTCCCTTGCAGAACTTTCTGCATCGCTGCCAACGGCGGGTGGCGGTTACTCCTACGCCCGTCGTGCACTTGGCCCGTGGGGTGGCTATTTGACGGGTACTGCCATTCTCCTTGAATACGCTATTGCACCTGCGGCCATTGCCGTTTTTATAGGCGGCTATGTGTCTGAGCTGGTGGGGCTGGATGGTCCGCTGGTTTACCTTGCTTTCTATGCCATGTTTGTGGGTATTCACCTTTGGGGTGCCGGCGAAGCATTAAAGATTATGATGGTGATTACGGCGTTGGCTTCATTGGCTATTGTCGTCTTTATTGTCGGAATGATTCCTGCTTTTGATAGCAATAACCTGTTTGATATTGCCGTAAATACAGAGGCTGCAGGCGCATCGTCTTTCCTGCCTGAAGGGTATATAGGCATCTGGGCAGCGATTCCTTTTGCAATCTGGTTGTTTCTGGCTGTGGAAGGCGTACCACTGGCAGCGGAAGAAGCGGGTGACCCAAAAAAAGATATGCCTAAAGGCATCATCACCGCCATGTTGGTTCTGTTGGTGTTTGGTGGCTCAGTGTTGGTACTGGCGCCGGGTGGTGCGGGTGCAAATCTTATGAAAGACCATGCTGCGCCATTAGTGGGCGCGCTGCAGCATGTGTATGGAGAAGACTCCACAGCCGCCACATTTGTGAATCTAATTGGTCTTGCCGGTCTGATTGCTTCTTTCTTCTCCATTATTTATGCCTATTCCCGTCAGGTGTTTGCCTTGTCCCGTGCCGGTTATTTGCCACGTTTTCTGTCCAAAACCGGTGAACGCAAGGTGCCAGCCATGGCATTGATTATTCCCGGGATTATTGGGTTCCTGCTTTCATTGACCGGTGAAGGTGATCTGCTGATTACCATGGCGGTATTTGGTGCCACCATCTCTTATGCCATGATGACGTTGTCGCACATCATTCTACGAGTGAAAGAGCCTGATCTGGAACGTCCTTATAAAACACCTGGTGGCACATTGACGTCTGGCATTGCTTTCTTGTTGTCCATTGTCGCTTTTATTGCCACCTTTGTGGTGAGCAAAGAAGCCGCCTTTTGGTCTGCAGTATTCTACGCCATTATGATTGCGTACTTTGCTTTCTATAGTCGTCATCACTTGGTGGCTAAGGCGCCAGAAGAAGAGTTTGAGGCGATTGCCAAAGCTGAGTCTGAGCTGAGTTAAGGGATAGGCCGGGTAAAGCGTTACCCGGCTGTTTAAAACAAGAATAAAAACAATGGAGTGAGCGGTATGCAGAACCCCAGAGATGTGAAAACTGTAGCCGATGCCAAGCGAATCGTTGAAGAACGGGGGTTAAGCCATGTAAAAGTGGGCTTGTTCGATAACGATGGCGTCATGCTCGGCAAGTACATGAGCAAAGCCAAGTTTTTTTCTGCCCTGGAAAATGGTTTTGCCTTCTGCGATGTGATTCTGGGTTGGGACAGTAAGGATCAGCTTTACGATAATGTTAACTATACGGGCTGGCATACCGGCTATCCTGATGCGCCTGTCAGAATTTTGCCGGAGACTTGTCGTGAAATTCCTTTTGAAGATGGCATGTTGCTGTTTATGGGGGAATTCTCAGAGCAGGCAGAAGCACTTTGCCCTCGCGGCACATTACGAAGGGTTATCGAAAAAGCTGATGAGTTGGGTTTTGATGTGTTTGGTGCTCTGGAATATGAATTCTTTATGTTTCAGGAAACGCCAGAATCAGCCCGGGAAAAAGGGTTTAGAAATCTCAAGCCACTGACGCCAGATTGGTTTGGATATTCCATTCTTAGAAATTCTGTTCATTCAGATCTGTATCATCAGATTCTTAACCTTGGTGAGACAATGGATTTTCCCATTGAAGGTATCCACACCGAAACAGGTCCGGGCGTTATCGAAGCAGCCATTACAGTTGATTCAGCGATTAATGCGGCAGATAAGGCGGCACTGTTTAAAACGTTCATCAAAGTGCTGGCTCAGCGCAATGAACTGATGGCGACGTTTATGGCGAAATGGTCTGGAGATTATCCGGGTCAGAGTGGTCATATTCATTTGTCTCTTCGCAATAAATCGGATGGTAAGTCCGCATTTTACGATCCTGATCAGCAAAACAATATCAGCAAAATTCAACGGCATTTCATCGCCGGCCAACAACGACTAATGCCTGAATTCCTGCCAATGATTGCCCCAACGGTGAACAGTTATACACGACTGATTCCCGGTTTCTGGGCGCCGACCGATGCCACATGGGGTGTGGAGAATCGTACGACAGCATTGCGAGTGATTCCCGGTTCCGATAAATCCCAGCGGGTAGAATATCGTCTTGGTTCTGCGGATGCCAACCCTTACCTTTCTCTGGCCGCCGCTTTGGCTTCTGGCCTGCAGGGCATTATTAATGAGTGGGAGCCGGAAGAGCAGGTGAAAGGCAATGCCTATGAACAACAGCATTCGCCAGAGTTAGCATTACCTTCAACTCTTTGGGATGCGGCTCAGAAATTCAAACAATCCAGTGCTACGCGCTCTATGTTAGGGGATGATTTTGTCGATCATTACGCTGCCAGTCGTGAGTGGGAAGAGCGTGAATTCCGTAAGCACATTACGGATTGGGAAATGGATCGTTATTTCGAAATTATTTGAGAAATCATCATGACAGATGTTCAGCAAACCATCTCGCCTGTGGATGGGCAGGTTTATGTGGAGCGAAAACTCGCAACGCAGAATCAAATTGATTTGGCATTAGCGCAGGCAGTCAGTGCGCAAAAAGCATGGCAATCATTAAGTGTGAATCAACGGGTAGAGATCTGCACTAAGGCCGTTGATATTTTTGTTAGCCAAAAAGGCGACATTGCCCGTGAAATCACCTGGCAAATGGGGCGGCCTATTCAATACGCTGGTGGTGAAGTGGCAGGGTTTGAAGAGCGTGCCCGCTACATGATTTCTGTGGCGGAAGAAGCATTGAGCCCTGTGGCTTTGCCGGAGAAGGCAGGGTTTACTCGATACATCAAGAAAGAAGCGCTCGGTATCGTGCTGATCATTGCGCCCTGGAACTTCCCTTTGCTGACAGCCATTAACAGTATTATGCCCGCTTTAATGGCAGGTAATGGGGTTCTGCTAAAGCATTCTGCACACACGCCATTATGCGCCGAGCGTCTGGTACATGCATTTACCGAGGCCGGTTTGCCTGAAGGTGTCTTTCAATATTTGCATATGTCTCATCAGGACACGGAATATCTGATTAAAGCCGATCAGGTCGCCCATGTTGCTTTTACAGGCTCAGTGTCTGGGGGGGCTTCCGTGGAAAAGGCAGCAGCAGGGCGTTTTATCGGTATGGGGCTGGAGCTTGGGGGGAAAGATCCGGCCTATGTTCGTGAAGATGCTGATTTGGATTCCGCCGTTGCCACGGTGATTGATGGTGCTTTTTTTAATTCCGGGCAATCGTGCTGTGGTATTGAACGGATTTATGTGCATGAAGCCGTTTATGATGATTTTTTAGAAAAAGCGGTGGCATTGGTTAAAGCCTATCGTCTTGGTCTGCCTGATGACCCGACAACCACTTTAGGACCCTTGGTGAAAGCCGGTGCTGCGGATTTTGTACGACAGCAGATAAATGATGCGATAGCGCAGGGCGCAGTGGCTCATATAGATCCTTCAGCGTTTCCTATGGATCAAGAAGGCACACCTTATTTAGCTCCTCAGCTATTAACCAGCGTGGATCACTCCATGCGGGTGATGACTGAAGAAAGCTTTGGTCCTGTGGTGGGCGTGCAAAAAGTCCGTTCCGATGACGAAGCCATTGGTTTGATGAACGACAGTGAGTTTGGCTTAACTGCTGCCATTTTTACGCAGGATGTTGAAGCAGGGATCGCATTGGGTGAACGGGTTCAAACCGGCACATTTTTTATTAATCGGTGTGACTATTTAGACCCGGGGCTGGCCTGGACAGGTATCAAAAACTCCGGGCGAGGTTGCACTTTGTCGGTGTTGGGGTATGACGCTCTTACTCGGCCCAAGTCTTTCCATATCAAGCAGCCATAACCTTTAAAAGAATAAGAAGTAACAGAGGCGTTATGACGATCAAAAACTATACCGCAAACTGGAATTACCCCACCAATGTTCGCGTGGGCGCTGGGCGTATTAGAGAGTTACCAGAAAGCTGTCAGGAACTTGGCTTTTTCAATCCATTGCTGGTGACTGATCCGGGACTTGCTTATTTACCCATGGTGGAGCAGTCAGTTGAGCATTGTCGTAAGACATTAGGCAACTGCGGATTGTTTTCCGATATTAAGGGTAACCCCACAGGTGCTCATGTTGATGCCGGTGTTGCAGCTTTTAAAGCAGGCAGCCACGATGGGGTTATTGCTTTTGGTGGTGGCTCGGCCCTGGATGCAGCAAAAGCAATTGCGTTAATGGTTGGGCAGGATCGCCCAATCTGGGATTTTGAAGACATTGGCGATTACTTTACACGGGTAAACGTCGATGGCATGGTGCCTGTCGTCGCGGTGCCAACCACTGCTGGCACCGGTTCTGAAGTTGGGCGGTCATCGGTCATTACCCATGAAGGGCTGAAGGTTAAGAAAATTATCTTCCATCCTCGGATGTTGCCGGAGATTGTCATTCTTGATCCGGTTCTGAGCTGCGGTTTACCGGCAAAAATAACGGCGGCTACTGGTATGGATGCACTGTCTCATAATCTGGAAGCTTTTTGTTCACCCCATTATCACCCAATGGCACAGGGTATTGCGCTGGAAGGTATTCGGTTAATCAAAGAATATCTTCCAACGGCGGTTTCTGATGGCAATGATCTTGAAGCGCGAACGCAGATGCTGGTGGCTTCTACTATGGGGGCGACATCATTTCAAAAAGGCCTTGGTGCCATGCACGCGCTGGCTCACCCGTTGGGGGCATTATTTGATGCGCACCACGGTCTTCTTAACGCGGTACTGATGCCTTATGTTTTAAAGGCTAATGAGTCAGCAGTATCAGAGCGACTGACCGATTTGAGTCGTTATCTCCATTTGGATAACCCTGGTTTTGATACGTTTCTGAATTGGATTTTGAAGCTTCGTGCTGATCTAGGGATTCCTCACACCCTTGCCGAGATAGGCATTCAAGACGATGATTTTGAAAAGATAGGTGAAATGGCATTTGCAGACCCTTCAGCGGGTGGAAACCCTATTGTATTTTCTGTTGAGGAGTATCAGCAATTGTTTATTGCTGCCGTAAGAGGGCGCTTATGAATATCGGTCTGCTGTTGTGTGATGATGTGCATCCAGAGCTTCAAAAAATTTACGGAAACTATCCGGAAATGTTTGCGACTCTGTTACAGCAGGTCGAGCCTTCCATTGAACTGACCACTTGGCGGTTGATTGATATGGAGTTCCCGTCGTCTGTTGATGAGTGTGATGGCTGGATTATTTCTGGCAGTAAACATGGTGCTAATGATGACCTTCCATGGATAGCACCATTAGAGGCGTTTGTCCGGGTTGTGTTTGAACAAAAAAAGAAATTGGTGGGCATCTGTTTTGGTCATCAAATCATTGCAAAAGCACTGGGGGGAGAGGTTGTTCGCGCTTCGCAGGGCTGGGGGGTTGGCATGTCCGACAATGCAGTGTTCAGTCACCCTGAGTGGATGCAGCCAGACTGTACTGACTTTAAGCTGCTAGTCAGTCATCAGGATCAGGTTACATCTGTGCCTGATTCTGGCGCTGTTCTGGCAGGTAGTACTTTCTGTCCTAATTGGATGATCCAGTACGATAATTGTCTGCTTGGTATTCAGGGGCATCCGGAGTTTACCAGAGAGTTCTCCAGATCTCTGTTGGATCTGAGGCGTCATGTCTTTGGGGAAGATGTTTATGTGAGGGGACTTGAGGCTTTATCGGACAGCACAGAAAGTCAGCTCGTTGCGCAATGGGTGATTAATTTTTTTAGGGTTTTCGAAAAGTAAAAAAACTATCTGGTGTCGTGTTTAAAATAGTTGGGTAAGTTCAAACATAAGTACCCAACCATATGAAATCATACTTTCTGACTCAGTGGCCAGCTACTCTACTACGTTGCAGCTTCGATCACATAGCTACGGCTATGCTCACTCCGCTGCGCCTTGCATAGTAACTAACCACTAAGCCAGAAATATTCGATTTCATATGGTTAGGTACTTATTGTCTATTGATCAGGTTTTTAGCTTTTATCAAAAATACGTAGTGAGTCGGGCTTTTATAAGGATTTTCCGATAAAGCGTTGCGCTTTAATGATCGTTTATGCAAGGTTTGCATGTAAATGAGATAATTATTTAATTCTTCATTTCATAACATTTCTACAGAATATGCATGTTTATAAACACGTTTACTATTTTGATAAGCGTGGATAATTAATAACTAAGATTTAATTCTGTAGCGTTAATTCTGTCGTGTTAATTCTGTCGTCTACTTGTTTTTATGAATAAAAGGATAATGCTTAATTATGTCAATGCCTTTGCTTGCTCCTCAGAGTACGAGCTTTACAAGCTCTTCAAAAATGGATTCAGCAATTACAGTTCAACCCAGGAATCTTCAGGGTGCTGGTCCTGTTGCTGAGAAATATTTCCAGCAATATGCCGTAAGGAAAACGCCCGCAGAAAAGGATCAGGTTTTCTTGAACAGGGATGCAAAAGCTACCTTCAAAGATGGATGTGTATCTACGCTGAAAGCGGCTGGTCGTTGTAATGTGATTTATCCCTTTATTGAGTCTGTAAAGCACTTAACCCTTCCAAAAGAAAAAACGGATTTGGCCACAGAGCAGGTTGTGGATCAGCGTTTACTTGAATTATCCGAAAATCATTTTGAGGCGTTTGAGGCAAGCACTGTATCCGATTATATCGATGAGTGGAACGGTTTGGTATTTGGAAAAAAAGATGTATACGGCAGTGAAGAACAGAAGCAAATGGGATCTGTCCTACGTTGTTTATGTCTCGGTAATGGGGCTGCAACACAAAATGGAGAGGAGGTGGTTAAGGGTGAAGTAATGAAGTTGCTGGCGGAGCTTAAGGGTGCAGATTATCCATTCATAAATGTAGAAGAAGTTACTAGTCATTTAAATGAGTCATGCATTCCTACGCCAGACATCATAATGGCTAAGTTTCAGTTACTTATTAAAAACCATACGCATCCAGATAATGTCGATTTTTATGTGGATCAATTTATTGACAGTATTAAGAAAATGCATGAATTCAATATTCAATTGTCCAGCATGTATATATACCAGGAAAGTGTTCGGCTCCAGGATATAGCCGAACATTTTCAGGGTGGAGCTGGTAAGGCATTCATGAGTTTTGTTTCAGAGCTGGGGCGTATTATGGGTAAATATGTCCCCGTGGCTTATATAGCCCTTCTTGGAGGCTTGCTTTTAGAGCGGGAAGTGGGCTCTATCCCGAAAAAGCAGAAAGTTCGTGATTTTTTGAGCACCGCTGGTGTGACATTACCGAAAGAAGTTTTAAAGAAGATAGACAACCTGTTTACCGTTGCCAAGTCGGACTCTTTTTTGATGAAGATAGGAAACGGTGCTGGTTCCGTTGGTGCTATGTTCCTGTATGCCATGGGCACGCTGGAGAACGTCGGCCAGCGTTTGACTAAAAACCCCAATGAAGGATTGATTGCTGGCAGTGTTGAGAAAATATGGGAGGCTGCTCTGCAATCAGGTTTAAGAGATAGTGGGGCTGGCGAAGCCTATGGTGTGAAAAAGCAGCCGAATACTTTCGAAAAAATTGCGAAATACGTTGGAATGATCGCCAGTACTTGCAGAGTGTGCGATAACCTTGCTTTTGAAGTTAAACATGTCACACCAGACCTTCCGATTCGGGATTTTCCCTACAGCATGGGTAACCGGGCATTTCCCTGTTTATTGAATTCAGAATATGAAGGTATGACCCGTGAGGTAATTAATGAAGCTTACGCAAAAGGCGTTAAGGCAGTAAGAACCAAGCTATTGACGAATCAGGTACTCACAAAAAAGGAGCGGGATCTTCTGGACTTTGATAATGGCCTTGACACCGAATGGTTGTGGCCACAGGAAGGCAACACCGGTTGCCTACCGCACTTAGGTCAGCGCAGTAAAAAGCTATGGACGGATATTAGCATGGGGGCAACTTTGCTGGGGAGTTGTGGCTTTGCGATATTCGATCTTGGTCTCCATTTGAAAAATGCGGCCTGGCTGCTGAAACGGGCCAAAAACACTCATGGTGCCGATGGTTATAAGAAGCCGTACCTCGACTTCTGGAAAAAAGTACTGCCCTGTTGTGATGGTGGTAAAAATATTGATATTGAGAAGCTGAAGGGGATGAGACCACCCAACTGGCTTGACGTGTATAAAACGCTGCCTGTCTGTGTATCCGGCAAGGGAATCCTTGAAGTACGCTACTGCTCTCCGGGTGCTAATAAGTATGACTATGAATATCTCACTTATGGAAATTGCCGCAGTGTTTTGGGTGTGGCACCCTCTGTTGGTTGGGAAGTGGGATCCACCAAGTGTGATACGATGTGTAATATTTTTGATACAGGCCCTGTCACTTATGGGCCGGATGCAGCAGCAGGCACTGCCAAGGCTAAATCAAAGCTGGATTATGTGCTGGCTGATATCGCCAATGGTTTGAAAATAATGGAATACAACAAGGCAGTTGAAGTTGGAAATGCCGGGGCTTCAGCAAGCGCCGGGAGTTCCAAATCATTTGAAGGTTCTGACAAGCCCGTGAACGGGTGGGGCTCGGTCAGTGCACTATATAATGGTTTGGTTAGTGACTACAGGCAACAGCTGATGACACTGATGGCCACAGGAGATTCGAAGAGGGAAGAAGTTGCAGGCTATTATATTCCCCCGATAAGTGATAACAGCAGGCTTTATAAAACAAAGAGCGGAGGTTTTGTCGTTGATAGTGATTCGAATTTTGAAAGGGTGGAGTTAAAGCCCTTGAGTAAGGAAAGTATGAGCGAACGTATAAAAAACTCTGAGGTTGTTTGATCGCCGCAGAGAATATGATCTGACACCTTATGTCTGAGAAAGGTAGTCGACCGGCTGAGTTACCGTTGGTAGTTGGTATGAATTTCTTTTATACGCATATCAGTTGTAAATTAATATCTTTAATTCACTTTGATACATTCATGCTGAATATCAAGCTATTAGATAATCCAAGGTAATAATTTTCCAAGTCATTTTTTGGGGGATTGCGAGATTCTTGGATTTTAAATAACGGCATGAAATTTATATTTCCTGAATTCGTATCATAAATGCATAACCTCTGTAACCACAGAGTTGCTACAGAACCGCCTTTGAATTGAATCAGAACTCAGGTGTACTCTGTAAAGCGACGAAACACTACAGAGGATGCCACGGATGGCCTTTAAGCACCTGAGCTCTGAAGAGAGACATTATATCGAAATCGAACTGAAAAATGGGACTTTCCAAAACAAAATTGCACAAAAACTCGGGCGCGATCAGAGTTCCCTGTCAAGGGAGTTAGGGCGCAACAAGGGGTTACGCGGTTACAAACACCAGCAGGCCCATCGTATGGCTCAACAGCGTCATCAGGAAAAAACCAAGGCTGTTAAGCTAACGGATGATATTAAACGACGCATAGCTAATGATATCCGTGCAGACTGGAGTCCAGAGCAAGTGGCTGGAAGACTTAAAAAAGAAGGGGTAATTGAGCTACACCACGAAACGATTTATCAGTATATAGCGGATGATAAGCGTAAAGGAGGCACCCTCTATAAGCACTTACGACACCAGAAAAAGACCTACAGAAAAAGGTATGGTTCAGCCCATAACCGAACCGGGATACCCAATCGGGTTGGAATTGAGGAGCGTCCGGCAGTAGTCAACAACAGAGAGCGTGTTGGCGACTGGGAGGCTGATACCATAATTGGCAAAAACCATAAGGGGGCAATCGCCAATGGCACTGACTTAAGCCCTCAGCTCTTGTACTCCTTGAGCTTACGAGCTTTCTTTCTTGAGTGTTGAAGTTTCTTTGATGGCTTGCTACGCCTTTTCACTGCTCGGGGTTCGGATCTTCCTGGTCGATTACCGACCTTGTGCTTGCCAATCAACTGGACCATTGTTTCTAACAGCTGAAAAATATTGATGGTTCCCATAAGCAACAAGTGATGGTAACTACGCAGAGTATCCTGAGCTGTTTTGAAACTCATTTCCCTTGGCTTATGACCCTCAGCCTCTGTTGCTTTTGCCATCAACCCACGGATAAGGTTATACACCAGCAAGTGAACGTATATCTCTTTGCGCAACATCTCAGGTGTTTTACAACGCAGAATGTCCATGTTCATCATGGTTTTTATGCATCGGAAATCAAGCTCAATATGCCACCGATCTATGTACAAATCGGATATGTCTTTTCTGGGGTAACGCTCCGCATCTATTAGCGTTGTGACAATTATTCGTTTTTTAGTTTTGATCGCCCGGATAGTGATCTCTTTTGGGACTTCACGGTAGGAATCCTCATCCATCCACGCTGGACGCGCAGGCCTCGCCAGCTTGAAAAGTCCTTCTTTGCTACCCAGCTTCACATGACACTTTCTGAAATCAAGACTACGAGAGTCGTTTTTCTCAAAAACACCATCAATGTTTGCTGATATCAGCGCTGCCAGTATGAAATAATTCTCAAAATTGGCATCACCCAAGAGAATATCTTCCTTGTTTAAGCTTCCGAACATTTGTCTGAGCAGCGCCTGCTCACCGGTTTCCTTACCAGTGCAGGGTGCGACTGCTGCATCCAACAGAGCACCGCTGGCAAGAGTGATAAGTACAAGGATTCTGATTAGCGGAAATCCAAGCCCTTTTTTTGGGAGGATGGTTGGGGATATACCTTTTGATTGGCCTCGGTGTCAGGTCCGGATAAGGTAGAGCCATCGGTCATTACCACCCTGCGGTTATGCCAAAGCCAGTCTGCTGGAGACTCATCAGAAAGACGACACCCGGAAGTTTGAAATAATGATTTAAGAGCTTGTTCCCTGAGTCGTCCCCGTGCCTTACAGTAGGCATCGTTTTCAGTTTTTAGCATTTTTTTCCCAAGCGCTAACTGGTCTGCGGTGTCTTGAATCAACACTTTGCTGCTTGCTGCAGGATTTATCATCATTAGACACTTGTCTCATAAATAACGTTATTGTTTTTATTGCTGGGTAGTTTCGCTCTCGTCCCGGATGCTGCTCTTGAAATTTATCCAGATCTTCAGAGCGTAATATTGAAGTATGCTCAGCATCAGAAGCCTGGGCAAACTGGTTACGACAGTCATTAGCGAGACGTAAATACTCTGGACTACACTTGCTCATGGAGGCTTGCCCGGTAGGATGATTCTGATCAGTTTAGACAGCTGGTTTGCTTTCTGGGCAAGTCTTTCATGCCAAGGCTTTAAGCCTTAAGTCAGTGCCATTGGTGCAATCGCTACATTGGATGAGCGAAAGACCAAGCTTCGTCTTGCTGTTCCCCTGCCTGGAAAGAAAGCAAAAGCGGTTAAACAGGCGATGATCGGCGTGCTCAAGCCACTGAAAAAGTTTGTAAAAACCATAACGTACGACAATGGAAAAGAATTTGTTCAGCATGAAGAGGTTGCCAAAGCGTTGAAGTGTGACAGTTACTTTGCTGCTCCGTATCACTCTTGGGAAAGAGGTCAGAATGAGAATGCTAATGGGCTACTCAGGCAGTACTTCCCCAAGTCGATGGAGCTTAATAACGTTACAGAAAAAGAAGTTATCATAGCGGTTGATAAGCTGAATAATAGACCTAGAAAATGCCTTGACTACAAAACACCTTATGAGGCTTTCAAAGAGTTAACTGGGATTGATGTAAGAAAAGTTATGGGTTATGCATTTATTACTTGAATTCAAGTTTCTTCTTTAACTCCCATTACGAATTAAAACACCACCAACCATTAACGGTAGCTCAGCCTAGTCGACCTTTTATACTAATCAAACTTTCTAAACCCGTTATGTGCATGACTAACTAAATGAGGTGCAATAGGAATTTAGAAAGTGCGATTGGTATTAGAAACTGAAAAAAACATTGCAGGTAGGAACCCCCTATAGAATGAACGGCAGTGGTTTTGCAATACCCTGTGCAAGCATTGGTTTGAAAGTAGTGAATTGTCTATCCAAGAGCCTGTTGCAGTTGCAGTATTTTCCAATCCCAAAATGAGCCTGAAAAGAGTATAAACCCATGATTTCAGGCCTTTCGCTTAAAGATGCCTTGAAACAGTGATTCTCTGGCAGACTGCAGTTGCTGGGCAGCCTCGTTATCACTCATTGATTCAGCCTTTGACTCCAATGCATGCGGCGGAGTTCCTTTCTTCAAATATTGCGTCCAGTCAGGCAAAGATTTCAGTTTTTCATAAGGTGTCATCATGTTTTCGTAAAGGTAACGTTTTCTCTCTTTGCCTTTTTCATCT
>NZ_LUTV01000001.1:411664-420943 GCF_001646945.1 Endozoicomonas ascidiicola | reverse complement strand
TTGATCAGCCCTTTCTCAGGCTTGCYCAGAGTGCGGTATCGAAAGTGTTTGAGAGTGCCTGCAATCCATTGATAGCACTCGTCTTTTGACTTCCAACCAGGCTGTATCTGCGGTGTAGCCTGAAGCAGCTCCTCCACCTGCTGGAGCGATTTGATGAGCCGTGTGTCCATTATGATTTTCATCCAGTAATTTTGGACGAAAGATCAGAAATCACAGGCTCATTTCATTTTGGAAACAAGGGCTCCGTTCAGGCTCATTTCATATTGGAAGAGACTGTTGCTGTTTGAATCCAGTCCTATAGACTATCCTTCTTTTCTGGAAGAAATAAGGAAGGGGTGTCGTGACCAGAGTTGCCATAGTTGGAGCCGCAGGAAGAATGGGGCGAATGCTGATAGAAGCTGTTGCTAGTGATGATCAGTGTGCTCTGGGTGCTGCTATTGTCAAACTTGGAGATAACCTGCTGGGTGTCGATGCGGGTGATCTGGTGGGCGTTGAAACTCAGAGAGTCAAGCTCACTGATGATCTGGCTGCAGTAGTAAACGACTTCGATGTCCTGATCGACTTTACTTCCCCTGAATTAACTATGAAGCACGTTGAATTGTGCCGTCAGCACGGTAAAGGTGTTGTGATTGGTACCACCGGTTTAAGTGCTGATCAGAAAAATACGCTGGCGAAAGCGGCGGAAGAAACGGCCATTGTTTTTGCGCCTAACATGAGCATCGGTGTGAACCTGGTCTTTAAGCTGCTGGAAATGGCGGCCAAAGTGCTGGGAGATGATGCAGATGTTGAAGTCATTGAAGCACACCATCGTCACAAAGTGGATTCCCCTTCCGGCACAGCTTTGAAAATGGGCGAAGTGGTCGCTGATACTTTGGGGCGTGATCTGGAAAAATGCGCCGTTTATGGACGAGAAGGTTATACCGGACCAAGAGATCGAGAAACCATTGGCTTTGCCACAGTGCGTGCCGGCGATGTGATTGGTGATCACACGGTACTTTTTGCCTGTGAAGGTGAACGTGTTGAAATTACCCATAAAGCCAGCGGTCGTGAGATTTATGCTCGAGGCTCTGTCAGGGCAGTGAAGTTTCTTGCTGATAAGCAATCAGGCCTGTTTGATATGCAGGATGTGCTGGGCCTTAAGTGATACCAATTCTGTTTTTAAATTATGGGCTGCGCAGCTATTTTGATCGACTGGATCTGCGTTGAAGTTCCTCGCCATAGCTACTGCTATGACTCGTCTCTTCGCCTTGGCCAGTCGCCCAAAATAACTTGCTCGCTCCAAAATTTAAAAACGCCATTGGTATAAGTTTTGTTATTGTTATATGGACAATTGCTCCCTCTTGTGATCAAATAAGAAAAATTTGCATTGAATTTATAGTGTTGGTGGCAAAATGCACGCCCAATGATGAGACAAAAGCGAGATGGTTTTTTTTAAAAAACATCTCGTTTTTTTTGGGTCTGCAATCTGTATTGTCAAAAACCTGTAGCGTTCGGGGCATTGGAAACGCATTGTTAAGACGGGGAGGAACCTTTGACTAAGACGGCTGTTTTAGCTCTGGAAGACGGTAGTATTTTCCAGGGAATTGCCATCGGTATAGATGGTGAGACCAGTGGTGAGGTGGTATTCAATACGGCAATGACCGGATACCAGGAAATCCTCACTGACCCTTCCTATTCCCGCCAGATTGTAACGCTCACCTATCCTCATATTGGTAATACCGGAATCACTCCGGAAGATGAAGAATCCCCCCAAATCCACGCCGCCGGCCTGGTGATTAAAGATCTTCCCCTGTTAGCCAGCAACTGGCGCAGCAAAATCCCTCTCGATGAATACCTTAAATCCCGCAACATTGTCGCCATCGCCGGTATTGATACCCGCAGGCTGACTCGCATTCTGCGTGAAAAAGGTGCTCAGAATGGCTGCATTATTGCTGGCGATACTGCTGATGAGGCGGTTGCACTTGCCAAGGCTAAAGCGTTTCCGGGTCTTAAAGGTATGGACCTGGCGAAAGAGGTCACTGCTAAAGAATCTTATTCCTGGACGGAAGGCGTCTGGAGTCTTGAGACTGACAGCCACGCTGAAGTGACCGACTTGCCATTCCATGTGGTGGCTTACGATTTCGGTGTTAAACGCAACATTCTGCGTATGTTAGTACAACGGGGTTGTCGTCTGACGGTAGTACCGGCGCAAACACCTGCCAGTGAAGTGCTGGCCATGAATCCGGACGGTGTTTTCCTGTCCAACGGCCCCGGTGACCCCGAGCCATGCGATTACGCCATTGCGGCGATCAAAGAAATTCTGGAAACGTCGTTGCCAGTATTCGGCATCTGCCTGGGTCATCAACTGTTGGCTCTGGCCAGTGGTGCAAAGACCGAAAAGATGAAGTTTGGCCACCATGGTGCCAACCATCCGGTGCAGGACTTGGCCTCCAGTCAGGTGATGATCACCAGCCAAAACCATGGTTTTGCCGTAGCGGAAGATTCTTTGCCAGACACCTTAAAGGCGACCCATAAATCACTGTTCGATGGCAGCTTACAAGGTATTGAGCGAACCGATCGTCCCGCTTTCAGTTTCCAAGGGCACCCGGAAGCGAGCCCGGGGCCGCACGATGTTGCGTGTCTGTTTGACCGTTTTGTCGACATGCTGAAAGCAGCGAAATAACCATCCCGGCTCTCATTGAAAAGAATTAAGATTGCGTGAAATAAAATGCCAAAACGTACAGACATAGAAAGCATTCTAATCCTCGGGGCTGGACCGATCATTATTGGCCAGGCCTGTGAGTTCGATTACTCCGGCGCTCAGGCTTGTAAAGCCCTGAAGGAAGAGGGTTACCGGGTTATTCTGGTGAACTCCAACCCCGCGACGATCATGACCGACCCGACCATGGCGGACTCAACCTACATTGAGCCGATTCGTTGGGAAACCGTGGAAAAAATCATCGAAAAAGAACGTCCTGATGCGATCTTACCCACCATGGGTGGTCAGACGGCACTGAACTGTGCGCTGGATTTGTTCCATAAAGGCGTGTTGGACAAATACAACGTCGCCATGATTGGCGCCAATCAGGAGGCCATTGATAAAGCAGAAGACCGGCAGCTGTTTGATACAGCCATGAAGAATATCGGTCTTGCAACACCGAATTCTGGCATTGCTCACACCATGGAAGAAGCTCGTGCGGTTCTTGAGCAGGTAGGCTTCCCTTGTATCATTCGTCCGTCGTTTACCATGGGCGGTACCGGTGGTGGTATTGCCTATAACAAAGCGGAATTTGAAGAGATCTGTTTCCGTGGATTGGATCTGTCACCGACCAGCGAACTGCTGATTGATGAGTCGCTGATCGGCTGGAAAGAGTATGAGATGGAAGTGGTGCGTGACCGTAAGGATAACTGCATCATTGTTTGTGCCATCGAAAACTTTGACCCCATGGGCGTGCATACTGGCGACTCCATCACCGTAGCGCCAGCGCAAACGCTCACCGACAAGGAATACCAGATCATGCGTAACGCATCCATTGCGGTGCTGCGTGAGATTGGTGTTGAGACTGGCGGCTCTAACGTTCAGTTTGGCATCTGCCCGGATACGGGCCGTATGGTGGTGATTGAGATGAACCCGCGGGTGTCTCGTTCGTCTGCTCTCGCCTCAAAAGCTACTGGCTTCCCGATTGCCCGTGTTGCTGCCAAGCTGGCCGTGGGTTACACGCTGGATGAGCTGAGCAACGAAATCACCGGCGGTATTGTGCCGGCGTCGTTTGAACCGTCTATTGATTACGTTGTTACCAAGATTCCACGTTTTGCCTTCGAGAAATTTCCACAGGCTGATGATCGTCTGACTACACAGATGAAATCCGTGGGAGAAGTCATGGCCATTGGTCGTTCATTCCAGGAGTCTGTGCAGAAAGCACTGCGTGGCTTGGAAACCGGCGCCACCGGCTTTAACTCCATGTTTGATTTCAAACTGGATGATTGCTCTGCGGACGAAAAAGCCGATGCTTTATCCGTCATCCGTCGTGAACTGGTTATCCCGAAAGCGGATCGCATTTACTACGTTGCTGATGCGTTTCGTGCGGGCATGACGTTGGAAGAAGTGTTTGCCGAGTGCAAGATTGACCCATGGTTCCTGGTGCAGATTGAAGATCTGGTCAAAGAAGAAGCCGTACTGACCACAGAAACGCTGGCAACCATCAGCAAAGAGCGTCTGTTCCGTCTGAAGCAGAAAGGTTTCAGTGATGAACGTCTGGCACAAGTGCTGAACATTGATGAAGCTGAAGTAAGAAACCATCGTCGTCAGCTGGGTATCAAGCCAGTTTACAAGCGGGTGGATACGTGCGCGGCGGAATTTCAGTCCACGACAGCGTATATGTACTCTTCTTATGATGAAGAGTGTGAAGCAGAACCTTCCAACCGTGAAAAAATCATGGTGATCGGCGGTGGCCCGAACCGAATTGGTCAGGGCATCGAGTTTGACTACTGCTGTGTTCACGCAGCACTGGCGGCACGAGAAGACGGTTACGAAACCATTATGGTGAACTGTAATCCGGAAACCGTATCTACCGATTACGACACCTCTGATCGCCTCTATTTTGAGCCAATCACACTGGAAGATGTGCTGGCCATTATCGACGTTGAAAAACCAAAAGGTGTTATCGTCCAGTTCGGTGGTCAAACCCCTCTGAAACTGGCTCGTGCCCTCGAGGCGGAAGGCGTGCCCATTATCGGCACCAACCCGGAAGCCATCGATCGTGCGGAAGATCGCGAACGCTTCCAGCAGATGATCCAGAAACTGGATCTGTTGCAGCCAGCAAACGCGACAGTTCGCAGTGAAGAACAAGCGGTTGAGAAGGCAAAAGAAATTGGTTATCCCCTGGTGGTTCGCCCATCTTACGTTCTCGGTGGCCGTGCCATGGAGATCGTTGCCGGTGAAGATGAACTGAGTCGCTACATGAAAGACGCCGTACAGGTATCCAATGATAGCCCAGTTCTGCTGGATTACTTCCTGAATCGTGCGGTTGAAGTGGATGTGGATGCCGTATGCGACGGTGAGCGTGTGGTTATCGGTGCCATTATGCAGCACATCGAACAGGCGGGTATTCATTCCGGTGATTCCAGCTGTTCTTTGCCACCTTACAGTCTGAGCCGTCGTCATCAGGATGAAATTCGTGAACAGGTGCGTGCCATGGCGCTGGAATTGGGCGTTGTCGGCTTGATGAACGTACAGTTGGCGATTCAGGATGACGAGGTCTACGTAATTGAGGTGAATCCTCGTGCTTCCCGTACGGTGCCGTTTGTTTCCAAGTGCATTGGTCACTCTCTGGCAAAAGTCGCGGCTCGTGTCATGATGGGCAAGAGTCTGGAAGAATTGAACTTCACCACGGAAATTGTGCCGCCTTACTTTAGCGTGAAAGAGGCGATCTTCCCGTTCAATAAATTCCCGGGTGTTGACCCGATTCTCGGCCCGGAGATGAAATCCACCGGTGAAGTGATGGGCGTTGGTGCAACCTTCCCGGAAGCGTTTCACAAAGCTCAGCTGGCAGAAAACATGATGCTGCCTCAGGGTGGTAAAGTTATTTTGTCGGTGCGCGATTTTGACAAACCTGAAGTGCCCATGGTTGCTCGTCTGCTCATGGATATTGGCTTCGAGTTACTGGCGACTTCCGGTACGGCCAAGGTGATTGAAGAGGCCGGATTGCCCGTTACGGTAATTAACAAGGTGAGTCAGGGAAGACCGCACTTAGTGGACATGATCGTTAATGGTGATATAGCCTTCATGATTAACACCACTGAGGGGCGTCAGGCTATTGCCGATTCTTATTTGATTCGCCGTTCCGCTCTTACCAATAAGGTGCTATATACTACCACCATGGCGGGGGCGGAAGCGATTGCGCGTTCAATCGCATTTGGATCAGAGAGGCTGGTCAGACGTCTTCAGGATCTACACGCAGGTAACGTTGGATGAATAGAATTCCCATGACGGTGGAGGGCGAGAAGGCCCTTCGCGAGGAACTGACCCAATTGAAAAAGGTTGATCGGCCACGTATTTCTGCAGCCATTGCAGAAGCACGTGAGCTGGGCGATCTGAAAGAAAATGCAGAATATCATGCTGCCCGGGAACAGCAGAGTTTTGCAGAAGGTCGGGTTAATGATATTGAAGCCAAGCTGTCTAACGCCATGGTGATTGATGTCACCACCATCGCGAAAACGGGCAAGGTGATTTTTGGTACCACTGTCGTCTTGATCAATCTTGAAGATGATCAGGAAGTGGAATACAAGATAGTTGGTGACGATGAGGCGGAAATCAAGATCCAGAAGATCTCTGTGAACTCCCCTATTGCCCGCGCGTTGATTGGCAAAGAAGAGGGCGATGTAGTGATCGTCAATACACCGTCTGGTAGCGTTGAATATGAAATTGATGAAGTAAAACACATCTAGGAGGCTGACCGAGAATAGCGCCCGTAGCGAGGATGGTAGAAAATTGAGGATAGAAAATCTGTTTTGTGAAGTGAATAGTGGTGCTATTTGCTGAACAAAACAGGATTTTTAGCCCAATTTGCTACCACCTCACGACTGCATGGATGCAGGAGCTAGAGCAACGCAGGAGCAGTTGCCGCGTAGGGCAGCCTATTCTCGGTCAGCCTCCTGGTTATTCATTTCTTAGCGTGTTCTATAAACCGGCACTATATTGGTAGTGTCGGTTTTTTTATGCCTGTGAATTAAACGGGTAATGACTTTTATTTTGTTGTTTTAAAATTTCCCATTAGTTCCATTTCTGACATTGAAAAGAGGGTATGTATGACTCTTATAAGAAATGTGCTGTCAATCCTTGTTTTCCTTTTTAGCATTGTCGTCAATGTTACTGCTGAAGAATTGTCATTATTGCCAGCGGGCAGTTATCAAAAAGTTATAACGCGTTGATTAGAGAAACACATCCCGGGTGGTGGGGTAACTGGAGTCTGGATTCCTCAATTGCACCGGGTGCTATTGGCGTGATTGATAATACTACTGGCACCTTTCAATCATCCGGCCAGAGTCTTTCTGACATTTCACTGGCGACTAAAACGCTTTCTGAAGATATTAAAATATCGACCAGTCATGTGATTGGCCCGCAGGTTGTGTCGTTCAGTCTGGACGGTGATCATGAAGATGACAGCGCAAATATTGATTTGAAATGGCAGTTTACCCGTAAGGGCGCGATGCTGACGCAATGGAATTTAGGTCAGGAGCTGAGTTTAAAAAAACCTCTGGCAGTGATTGAGAGTAATAAGGATCTTTTGAAGGCAGTAGCGCAGGATATGGATATGTATGCTCCCAGCACTGGTGTATCGCAGGGGTTTGGTGTGATTACTGGTGTGCTGATGGCAAAGAGCGGGCTCAACGTGGCGTCAACTTCAAGCGCTTCACAATGGAGCATTACTGGTCAGGCGTCAGCAGTTCAAAGCCTGTTAGGAAAAGGTAGTGCGAAAGCGGGTTATTCCAGTGCGGGTGGTGATAATAATGTGATCAGTATGGTATGGCCTAACGAAGCAAATACGACGACGGATGAATTAGTACCCATCGCTTATACATTTGCCTCACTGAATGGTGAGCATATCATTCCTTTTTGGGTTGAAGAGATTGATGCTTTTGAGATTTCATTTCATAACAATGGCAGTTACATCGCTCTTATCAATCTGACGTACGACACGCCAGAGGGGCCTGGTGAGAAAAGCACTGAAGTAACTGGGTTTCTCAGTCGTACTATTGGTAATATCCCCCTCAATGCAACGGACTTAAAACTCAAAATTCAGTTTGTTGATGCGATTCCTCCAACGACCGAATATTACAGCTGGAGTACGCCACTCGGATCATGGCATACCGGTGAAAGACATATTGATATTTGGGGCTGGTGGCCTGGCTATCCGTCATTCACTGTTCGTGAACACCAGTCAAAGTAGGAGGCATCCTGTTTTGTTGATGCTATTAAGAGTTCTTATTGTATCGATGGGCTTGCTGATGACAGCTGTTTCTTTTGGCCGTAGTCATTTCAAGGCCATTGAGCCGGGTGTTATTACGCGAACATATAATGAATTAATCCGACGAAGTCACCCTAGCTATTGGGGGAACTTCAATCTCGACCCCTTGATTAAGCCTGGTGCTATCGGATTGATAGATCGAGACAGTGGCGTTTTCCAGTTCAGTGGTGAATATTTGCAGAACTTTGAGGTTATCACCTCGCCTTTAAGTGAGGTTATGAAGCTCTCTACTGAGCACGTGAAAGAATCCAAGCTTGAAGTGAATGCACAGGCTTTAAAAGCCGAGGTAGGACAGGCTGAGGTGAAGGCCAGCTGGACACTGAATAAAAAAGGAGCCATGGTCACCCGATGGGTTTTAACGGAGAAACTTCATCTAAAAGACGCTGGACGAGTGATTCGAGATAATCTGGATTTAATCAGATCTCTGGCCGACAGCGAGTCTATGTATGATTTCTCCACGGGTATTTCTCAGGGTTTTGGTGTTATTACTGGTGTGATTATGGGAAAAGGTGGGATGAATATTGCCTCTTTAAGTGATCGCTCCACATTTTCGATCAGCGGTGGGGCTTCTTCCATTCGCGCTATGTTATCCCACGCGTCTGGTGATGCAGCTTACAACTCTGTTGAAAGCGAAGGCAATGTGCTGAGTTTTGTCTGGCCCGCAGAAGAGTTAAAAAGTGATGGGGGGTTAGTGCCAGTGGCTTTTACTTTTGCCTCTCTGGATGGTGAAAAGGTGATTATGTCCTGGGTGCAACCAATCACTGATTTTTGGTTAATATTCAATAATTATGGTTCTCACTATGTTTCCATTAAGGTTGATTATTCCTCAGAAGAAGGTAACCAGCAAAAAGAAGAGGGGTTGATGCCTCTGTCAAAGCGGGAAGTTAATATCCCCCTGGATTCAACCAATGTGTACATGTCCCTGGACTACATGCGTATTATGAAAACGGTGCAGACGTATCGATGGAAGACCCCATTAGGCTCCTGGCCTACCGGGGTCCGGCATATTGATATTAAAGGCTCTTGGCCAATGTACCCGTCATTCTATATTCGGGAAGAAGCCTTTTCTTCCAAGTGATCTAGTGTAGTGCGCCGTTCTTTTTGCTGCTTAAGCGGCAATTAGCTCGAACTACCTTCTCCAGTATGTCATTAGCCTTGGCTGTCCATATAAACGGCTTGGGCTTCTCGTTATGTTTTTCGATATATTCCTCTATTGCCTCCACAAGCTCTGGAACACTTTTGAATACCCCTCGACGTAAACGCTGTGTGGTTA
>NZ_LUTV01000001.1:381998-405824 GCF_001646945.1 Endozoicomonas ascidiicola | reverse complement strand
TCAAGATTGGTTTTTCCATCTGCAGCCAAAAGAATAATTTTAGAACGACGGGCAATGCGTACAGAGCTTTTATTTGACGACGATAGACGTTTTARTAGTTTTTGTTCCTGTTCACTCAGGCTTATCTTGGCTGCGACTCTCATAGATAGTATCCGTCCTTAGATGCTCTTACCTATAATGGCACAGCGAGATTATTTATGTTGTATTAAATGCAGCTCACTACACTAGTGTATGGAAGCGTTAATACCCATACCGTTCACACTGAGCGGAGTCGAAGTGTGGTGCTTTGATCCTTCGACTCCGCTCAGGATGAACGGGGGTGTATGTCTTATAACGCTTGGCTGTACTAGGTAAGCATTGGCTTCAAGAACCTACCTGTATGAGATGCGGCTACTGCTGCGACCTCTTCAGGTGTGCCTGCTGCAATGATCTGACCACCTCCGTCGCCACCTTCAGGGCCTAGATCAACAATCCAGTCTGCTGTTTTAATCACATCCAGATTGTGTTCAATCACGACTACACTGTTGCCGTGGTCTCTCAGACGATGGAGTACCGCAAGCAACTGTTCAATATCATGGAAGTGCAGACCAGTTGTCGGCTCATCCAGAATATACAACGTCTTTCCGGTATCTCGTTTTGACAACTCTTTTGCCAGTTTGACCCGCTGGGCTTCTCCGCCCGACAGCGTTGTCGCATTCTGACCCAGATGGATATAAGAAAGACCGACATCCATTAGCGTCTGAAGTTTGCGTTTAACCGCAGGAATGGCATCGAAGTATTGCAATGCATCTTCAACGGTCATTGCCAGTACTTCATCAATGCTTTTGCCCTTGTATTTCACTTCCAAAGTTTCACGGTTGTAGCGCTTACCCTTACAGACGTCACAGGCCACATAAATATCAGGCAGGAAGTGCATTTCTACTTTGATAACCCCATCACCCTGACAGGCTTCACAGCGTCCACCTTTCACGTTGAAGCTGAAACGGCCGGGCTTGTAACCTCGGGAGCGAGCTTCCTGAGTGCCAGAAAACAGATCACGAATGGCGGTGAAAATACCGGTGTAGGTGGCTGGGTTTGATCTTGGTGTTCTACCAATGGGGCTCTGGTCAATATCAATGCATTTATCAAAATTACTGATACCGGAGAGTTTTTTATACGGAGCGGCGGTCAGTGTGGTCGCCTTGTTCAGGTGGGTCGCCGCCAGCGGGTATAGAGTACCGTTAATCAATGTTGATTTGCCGGAACCCGAAACACCGGTAATGCAGGTCATTAAACCCACCGGAATTTCCAGAGAAACATTTTTCAGGTTGTTGCCAGTGCAACCTGAGAGCTTCAGCATTTTTTTAGTATCGACAGGCGTTCGCTTTTCCGGGATTTCTATCTTGCGGATGCCGGACAGGTATTGACCGGTTACCGATGCCGGATTATTCATAACCTGATCGGGTGTACCTTCCGCAACAATGGTGCCGCCGTGGACACCGGCCCCGGGACCAATGTCGATCACATAATCAGCACTGCGAATGGCGTCTTCATCGTGTTCTACGACAATGACCGTATTACCAAGATCCCGCAGGCGAGTCAGAGTACTTAATAGGCGCTCGTTATCACGCTGGTGAAGCCCAATGCTTGGCTCGTCCAGAATGTACATGACACCCACAAGGCCGGCACCAATCTGGCTGGCCAGACGGATTCGCTGAGCTTCACCACCGGAAAGCGTGTCGGCACTGCGATCAAGCGTCAGATAATTAAGACCCACATTGACCAGAAAACTGAGCCGGTCGCAAATCTCTTTTAGGACTTTCTTGGCAATCTCACCGCGACGGCCAGGAAGATCCAGTGTCTGGAAATACGCCAGCGCTTTTTCCACAGGAAGCTTCACCAGTTCAGGCAGAGTTTCATCCTGAACAAAAACATTGCGGGCTTCCGTTCTCAAACGTGCGCCTTTACAGGAAGGACAGTGCTGAGTGCTCAGGTATTTGGTGAGTTCTTCCCGAACGGACTGGGAGTCTGTATCCCGAAAGCGGCGCTCAAAGTTTGGAATAATACCTTCAAACGGGTGTCGTTTTTTATAAACGTCACCGCGATCATTTACGTAGCTGAAGTTAACTTCGTCATCACCGGAACCTTGAAGAATGACCTCTTGCTGCGTAGCAGTCAGATCATCGAACGGTGTATCAATACTGAAGCCGTAATGAGCTGCTAAAGATTTAAGAAGGTGGAAGTAGTAAACGCTTCGGCGATCCCATCCTCGTATGGCGCCTTCAGCGAGGGTCAGCTCAGGGTGTTGAACAATGCGATCCTGATCAAAAAACTGTTTAACTCCAAGACCATCGCAGGTTGGGCAGGCTCCTGCCGGATTGTTGAAGGAGAAGAGCCTTGGCTCAAGCTCATTCAAACTATAACCACACTCAGGGCAGGCAAAACGGGAAGAAAATACAATGTCGTCTTTCTTCTCTTTGGCATCGCCATCATCCATGTAACTGATGGCGGCCAGACCATCGGTGAGCTCCAGTGCAGTTTCAAAAGATTCTGACAGTCGCAGCTGCAGGTCATCACGCACTTTAAACCGGTCAACCACTACTTCGATGGTGTGTTTCTTTTTCTTGTCCAGCGTGGGCAATGAATCCAGATCGGTCACGATGCCGTTGATGCGGGCGCGGATAAAACCATTACTTTTCAGTTCACTGAATACATGCAGGTGTTCACCTTTACGGGCACGAACCACCGGCGCCAGCAACATCAGCTTGGTACCCTCGGGCATCGCCAAAACCTGATCGACCATTTGACTGACAGTCTGCGCTTCCAGCGTTAGATGGTGAGTGGGGCAACGGGGAATGCCGGTTCTGGCAAACAATAATCGAAGGTAGTCGTATATCTCGGTGATGGTGCCCACGGTGGAGCGAGGGTTATGGCTGGTGGATTTTTGTTCGATAGAAATGGCCGGCGATAACCCTTCGATATGATCCACATCCGGCTTTTCCATCATGGACAGAAATTGGCGAGCATAGGCGGAAAGAGACTCTACGTAACGTCTCTGACCTTCAGCGTACAGGGTATCGAATGCCAGTGATGATTTACCAGAACCGGACAGGCCGGTAATCACAATCAAGCTGTCACGGGGCATTTCAAGATTTATATTTTTCAGATTGTGTGTGCGGGCACCTTGTACGGTGATCTTTTCCACAGCCTTTCTCCGTGCCAGTTGTAGAGTCATCATTCATAGGAAATGAACGTCTGAGTCAGAGAGCAAACGGAGTATTATAAATACTCAAGCGCCAAGTCTGTAGCAAAAATCCCCATATTCAGCATTAACATCCAGAGATGGCCATTAAAATAGAAATTCCCTTGGGCATCACTGAAGTAGCCACCGCACTGGCAGTCCAATCGTAACGCCGCAGCATCGAGGGCTAGAGTTAACAAGTGACCGGAATAAAGTTGTTCTTTCAGAGTGTGAATTAGATCATTTTCCGTAGCATTATTATTTTCAATACTCTGTACGGGGGGGTGCTTTGAATTGTCGGGATAAAAGTAAGAAGAAATGTAATCCCAGCTGTGGTGAGCCAGTGAAAGAAAGTAATAAGAAAAGAAAAAGGTGCTGATTGGTGATCTGCTTTTTGGCATCCCCGAACAGGGGCAGATAGGAGGGTTAATCAGCTTATAGCCAGAATCAGCAAACTTCCAAATGTGGATGGCCATATAAGCCCAGTTTAAGATTTGTCGGGTTTGAATCAGAAATGTACGTAGCTCCTCACGACCATCACGGACTGTCAGTAAAACATAATGGTCATTGGATGCAGAGTCTGACAGATTGCATTGAGATTTTTTCAGCTGCTGTAACGCTTCCGGGCGATCATTACTGGAGATTATGCAGTGGGTGCTATCACCTTCTCCGATAGGTGAGTAAATGGCAGTTATCGACTTTGTCTGGTTTAAAGGGCTTTTAATATCAGGAAGAAAGGCCAGAGAATTTGTACTATAGATCAGGGTAATAATAGACCAAGCCCAAAAAGTGAGTCCCGTTAGGGTTGCCGTTGTTTTTATGGTTGTTTTCTGAGTTGTGCTTTTTCTCATAAGGCTTTTAGAGCTCTATATAAAAAAGGTGTTTGCTACTTCCTATCCTCTGGTAGCAGGCATTACCTAATATAAGATAGAACAATAAATTGGATTTTATAGGAATATAGTTGGTTAAAATGTCCTTGTTTTAAATGTTAAAAGATGAGGGCTGTATGGTTATCCTGGCCTGCGGCAATAAGGGTGAGTCCATTGACAAATAGTTTAGGGAACTGGAAGGGAAGATTATACCGGTGTCAGCTCCGCGAAGGCGGGAATGACGTGTGCTGGTATTTTCTTCAATGCCACTTCCCTTATATGGCATATTCACACGTCCGTTCATTTATGTTTCGTTCCAGTGCGATATTCGGTTCACAGTTATATCTGAAGGCATTGGTATGTCGATGAGTGAGAGACACGTGTCAGGGGGGATTCCAACGCACTTAGAAGCACCTTTGTTTTGGCGTAAGTAGAGTTTACAAGAAACGGTCAATCAGAAAGTTTAATAAATCCACACCGACCATAAGTCGATTTACGTCGAATGTACCCAGATAAAATTGATCATTCCACCACATGATTAAATCAGAGAAGAGAACCCAGCCATGCTCACCTGCTGTCCATGCTTCAATGGGGCGGTCTATCTCATTTTCACCAAAAGTGGAGGGGTAATTGTTTTGAAGAAATGGGTACAGTGTATCCTTTGCATATGCGCTGAAGCCTATATAATAGAAGTAGGAGGCAATGGCATGGCCAATAGCTGGGACTGGCCGTGCCGAAAGAAGATTAGTGATGATCAGGGGAGCGTTACGGCTCAGGTTGATTGCGTGAATGCCAGCCCCCACCCACATCAGATAATATTTAGACGACATTAATAGGTTTTTGCTAACACCGTTGTTTCCAACGGTGACTTTGATATTAATATCTTCCTGAGCAGACAGCGTTTCCAGCGTACAACCTTTTTGTAGCAATATTTTCCGTTGCTCCATGCTGTGTTCATTGTCAGAGGTGTCACACCGGATTTTGTTGCCGTGACTGTTAATGTAGTAATACGTCGCAGTGATTTCAGGTTTGTCAAAGGCATTGGCCTGAATGCTGAGCAAGAGGAAGACAATGCACAATAAGTGTGTGGTCGGTGAAGGCAAGTCAAAAAAAAATGATTTTATATTTATCATGATGGCGGCTCTTTGCACAAAATATCCACTTAAGTATCCGGCTGTTTACGGGTGCCTTGATACCCATTCAGGGAACGTATGACGATAGCAATACTAGTCGAGGATTCGGCTATTGGTGGATGAATTTCTGGAAAGTGCATTGTGATTTGATAGCTTGCTCGCCGTGAACCCTGATAGAATTGATGGAATAAATCTATCAACTATTGATAGCGCAAAGGATGTCGTTGTTAGCCCATGTCATTTGTTGAATTAAAAGCCGCTATATCCCTGACCCTGGTCTTTGTCTTCCGCATGCTCGGTCTCTTTATGGTGCTGCCTGTTCTGGCATTGTTTACTGAAGACCTGCAAGGTGCCTCGCCAGCAACCGTCGGTCTGGCCATCGGTGCTTATGGATTCAGTCAGGCATTGTTACAAATTCCCTTCGGCTGGATGTCGGATCGATGGGGTAGAAAGCCTGTCATATTGATGGGGCTCTTTATTTTTCTTGTAGGCAGCTTGGTCGCGGCTGAGGCAACCTCCATGACGGATATTATTATCGGGCGAATATTACAGGGCTGTGGAGCCATCTCTGGCGCTGTGACCGCATTAATGGCAGACCTGACTCGAGAGCAAAATCGTACGAAAGCGATGGCCATGATCGGCATGGGCATTGGTGTGGCATTTGGTATTGCCATGGTGGTTGGCCCGATGGTGAGTAATGCCTGGGGTTTGTCTGGGCTGTTTATTTCCAATGGCATGATGTCGGTTGTCGCGATGCTTATTGTCCTGTTTGTGGTGCCCACACCGGTTGTTAAACGCAGGGATCTTAATAGTTCTGTTGATCGCTCAGGCTTACGTCAGGTCTTTACGGATAGGCAATTACTTCGACATGTGTCGGGTATCTTTACGCTTCACTTTGTATTGATGGCATTGTTTGTATTTATTCCCGGGCTGTTGAGTCATGACTATGCACAGTCAACCCATGGTTCTATTTACCTGGCGGTGATTGGTGGATCATTTGTATTGATGGTTCCCATGATTATCTTCAGTGAAAAGCAACGGCGGATAAAGCAGTGTTACAGCCTTAGCATTGTTATGTTGTTTATGGCGTTTGCACTTATTTCCCAAGGTGAACTGAACTCAATATGGTTACTGGCCGGGTTGTTTCTCTTCTTCTTTGGGTTTAACTTTCTGGAAGCGACGCTGCCTTCGCTGGTCAGTAAAATTTCTCCGGCGGGAACCCGTGGCACCGTAATGGGTGTTTATTCTACCAGCCAGTTTCTAGGGGCTGCTTTGGGAGGCAGTATTGGCGGGCTATCACTGGAAGCCGGTGGCCTGGCTGGTGCGCTGGTTGTTTGTACAATTCCTACTGCCTTGTGGTGGTGGTTGTCTGTTACCATGAAACAACCCCCTTATGTGAGTACAATGGTTGTCGCACTGCATTCCGAGCTTGATGAAATGGGCACGGTCAGTGAACGGCTTGCCTGCATTGCAGGCGTTCAGGAAGTAACGGTTTTACCCGCAGAGAAAACCGCGTATCTTAAAGTAGATAAACAGCTTCTGGACTTGTCGAGTCTCAGGGAATTCGGGCATTGTTAGACAAATTGCCTGCTACAAATAATAAGTCGGTGGGAACTTCCCTTAGTTCGGCAGTTCTAAATATGGAATAACGGAGTCTGGATGGATGTAACGTTCATCCAGATTTTCAATTGAAATTACAGGATATCTGGAGAAACTGATGGCACGAGGCGTTAATAAGGTAATTCTGGTTGGAAATCTGGGGAATGATCCAGAGTTCAGGTCAACAGCTAATGGCAGTTCAATCGCTACACTGAGTGTGGCAACCAGTGAAGCCTGGAAAGATAGAAATACTGGTCAGCAGCAAGAAAAGACAGAGTGGCACCGGGTTGTTCTTTTTGGCAAGCTGGCAGAAATTGCTCAGCAGTATGTCCGTAAGGGTTCAAAGATTTATATCGAAGGTAAGCTGCAGACCCGCAAGTGGCAAGACCAGAACGGGCAGGACAGATATACGACTGAAATCGTAGTTGATGGATTCAGTGGGCAGATGCAAATGCTAGACGGCCGATCAGATGGCGGTATGGGCGCTGCTCCAATGGGTGGTGGCTATCAGCAACAGCAGCAGCAAGCACCGCAACAACAGCAGTCTTATAACCAACCTGCTCAGTCTCAGCAATACAGTGCACCGGCTCAGCAACAGAATCAGCAGCAATCAGCACCTCAACAACAACCACAAACAGCACCTCAACAACAACCACAAACAGCACCTGCTGGCGGCTTTGATGATTTTGATGATGATATTCCCTTCTAGAGGACATGTTTTCCAAAACTGTTGATTAAAAGCCTTAAAAGACCCGTATATCGGGTCTTTTTTGTTTTTGGGCTAAAAAAATGTTGATTATATATTTTCAATGATCTATACATAAATAAAGTGTTGATTAAAAGGTGATAAAAATAATGCCGGTCAAGCACATTATTTTTCAAAATGGTGAGCGCTATCCAATGTTGCTTAATGAGGATGGTGTCCCTGATTTCTGGGTGACTCTTTATGTCACCGATCACCTAAGGATAAAATCCAAGCAGTCCTCAATCACTAATGCATTGAGTCATTTGGTTCACCTCCAGTTATGGGAAGCCATAAATACCAGATCACTTATCGAAGAAATTAGTGACGGTAATTTCCCCTCAGACCAAGACGTATATTCTTTGCGTGATCATTGTAGAGTGGAAACCGCAAGCCTGAAGAATTGGCATGAATGCCAGTCAACCAAATCTGTGGTTAAGTTCGCTGCTGCTTCCACCGCATCTGTAGGGAACTTTCACACGGTTTCTATGCGACATACCTACAATCGGTTGACTCAGATTGGGTACTTTCTTGAGTATGTATCGAAGGTTGTTTTGAGATCAAGAATCAAGCATGAAGCACAGCTTACAAAGTCTATAGAGGGTATGAGGAACAGGATTTTAGCTAATAGACCTAAAGGCTCTGGAAGTAAGGGGTTGGCATCTGACCCTAACACCAAAGCACCACCGCCTAAGGTATTTGAACGTTTTATGGAAGTGGTTGATGAGAACTCGCCGGATAACCCCTTCAAAAGTGCCAGCACAAGGCTGCGAAATGGGTTGATGTTCGAAATAATGTATTGGACAGGGTTTAGGTCGGGTGAGCTTCTGGGGCTTCAAGTTGCGGATATAGACTTTCAGAGCAATTATATTTCTGTTATTCGTCGTCATGACGCAAAGGAGGACTTAAGAGCAAGACAGCCTGTTGCAAAAACAAATGAGCGTCGAGTACAGGTTAAAAGAGAAACGATTGACAGGCTTCGATACTACATTATGGAAATCAGGGCAAAAATTGACCCAGCTATTAAACACCCTTATTTGTTTGTTACGCATAAAAGAGGTGAGCACTGGGGTAAACCCTTGTCGGACAGTGCTTTTGTCTTGATATTGAACACGATTAAAAGTGTTGAGCCTGAAGTTTTGGATGAGATTAAGCGTCATGGTTTTAGACATAATTCTAACTACCTACTTTCTAAGCGGATTGATGATGCCAACAAAGCAGCAAAATCCGACCCAAACAGAAACCCAATAAACGAAAAACAAGAAATTCAGATCCGCAAAGAAATATATGGTTGGAGTTCAGATAAATCAGCAGAGGTTTACAATCATCGACATGTGCGTGAGCAAGCTGATCGTTTAATGCGAGAAGATATGGATCATTGGACTGAGTTTACTAAAAAAGGGAAGTAACTATGGCTGGAAAACCAATAATAACCAAGGTCGGCAGGGAATTAGCTCAAGAGTGGCATGTGTCGAAATTTGGTTATAAATTTGATTTCTACGGTGATGAGTGGCAATTGGATGGGTCGATTACTATCAGGTTTCGTAGACTCAGGGAAATAGACCCAGTAACAGAAATGGGTTTTAAAAAATCACTTTGTCGCTATGCGGAAGAGCTTTCAGCACATCATACCAAGAACGTCTTTGAACGGTTTAATAAGTATTTTGAGTTCACTAATGATGCCACTATTACTGTAGATGGGCTGGTTAATTATCGTGCAAGTTTGACTTCAGATAAAGAGCATCAGCTTGGTGGTTTAAAGGCATTTTTGATTGCATGGATAGATTTGGGGTTCGAGGGGATTGACAGTGAGATCGCCAAGTTTCTGGAAAAGATAAGGCTTAGAGGAAATAGAAAAGGTGACGCAGTTCGAAGTGCTTGTCCGGATTCAGGAGCGCTGACACACAATGAAATGGGTGCATTAATCAGTTGGGCTGCAAATGCCTTTACTGAGAATAAGCTGAGTTTGTGTGAATATGCCTATTTTTTAAGCCTTGCCCTTACAGGACGAAGAGGCGTTCAAATTTGTGCCATGAGAGGCTCTGACTTGATAGTTAGAGAAGACAGTAATGGAAATGATTATGTTGTTAATTGTCCAAGAGCAAAGCAGCGAGGGACTGGCTTTAGAGGAGTTTTTTCACAGTTGCCCATCAACGAAGATCTGTTCTTGATGCTAAAAAATCAATGGGAATCATCTGTTGATAAAGTTGAAAAGGCTATTGGCGCTAAACTTCCGCATAAAGATAAGGAAGAAGTACCTATATTCATAGAGCTTGGTAGGGTTGGCTCCCTATGCGGTTATGATGACTTCGTGAATAGGATGAAGTCCACTCCGGATTACCTACATTTATCAATAGGTTCTGCGAATATCTTATTGAGGGAGGTTTCTAAAAAAAATACTGCCAGATCAGAAAGAACGGGTGATTATATCTACTTCTTTGCCAGACGCTTTCGTTATACCAAAGGTACAAACTTAGCTAGACGTGGCATTACAGGCGTATCTTTGGCTGCTGTGCTGGATCACAGTGATACGCAGAATGTTGGTGTTTATACAGAGAATACTGAGGAAGCCGCAGAGCAAATCAATGAAATTATGGCTCCAGCTCTTGCTCCGCTGGCACAGGCATTTGCTGGCAAACTTATTGCCTCAGAGCGAGATGCTATCAGGGCAAACGACCCGCATAGTCGCATAAGAAATAGCAATGCAAATGGTTTGGGTAACTGCGGAACTCATGCATTTTGTGCTTCTGGTTATAGAGCTTGTTATACCTGCAATAATTTCCAGCCATGGCTAGATGGACATCACGAAGAGGTTTTGGAGACGGTTCTGGATGAGCGGAAAAGGCAAGAATCAGCAGGTGTATCAAAGTTTGTTATACAGGCGTCAGACAGACTTTTATTAGCGGTTCAGCAGGTAATTCAAATATGTAAACAGGTTAAGGCGGAAGGTAAGAAATTATTGGAGGTAAATAATGGCTAAAATATTCCAGTTTAAGTCAAGGGCAGATTTAACTGCTGAGCAGAACCTCAATGAATTTATTTCTGATTGCAGGAATAAGCTGACTCTTTATGATGATCAGGGAGGATGGGCTGTAAATAACTGGCATCACATGTCTAGCAACGGAAAGATTGCTATGACTTTCTCAAAATATACTGAGAAGAGTAATGCGTATAATTTTGAGCTTATGGATGAACCATATTTATCATTTGCAAAAGCATATATCCGGTATGTCCAGAGTCGTAATCCTGTAACCAGTTTGGCTTTTAAAATGGCTGCTCTACGTCACCTGCATGATGCAATTGTGTATGTTTATGAAGAGGCAAATATATTACATATCGATGGTCTGGTTGTAGCAAGGCTAGAAGATATTACAAAGGAGAGAATTACCAATAAAGACCGGTTGTCGAAGGTTGGTGGACAAATTAAAAATATTCTTGATTTCATTCGCAATGAAATAGAGGTGCTGCCTGCATTAATATCGTGGAGCAATCCTTGGCCTAAGCCCAAATCTAAAGCTGAACGTACAGATAAAGAATCTCGTGAGTGGCAGGAGGAGCGCTGCCCCTCAATGCATCATATGCTTGCTTTGGCTGATTGTTTTGCAAAGGCTGAATCAGAAGAAGATAAATACTGGTCGAGTATTTTTGTCTTGCTGATGTTTGCTCCAAGCCGTGGAGGGGAGCTGAAGGATCTGACTATAGACTGCCTTCATCGTGGCGAAAACGGGGCGTTAGGGGTCAGATGGTATGGAGAGAAAGGCTTTGGATATACCATTAAATGGGTTCCGAAGGATCTTGAACCTGCGGTTCTTGAAGCTCATGAACGACTTATAAAAATTAGTGAGCCTGCACGAAAAGCCGCAAAATTTGCTTACGATCACCCGGACACTTTTTTCCGACATGAAAAGTGTGTGACCCCCATAGCTTTTAAAGAAGACGTTCCCTTGAGTGCTCATCAATTCGCTTGTGCAATGGGGTTTGATGAAGGTTCTATCGATAAACTTCTCACCAAGAACTTACCTGAATCGCAATGGGATGTTTTGAATGCAAATAAAACAAAATGGATTGTTGCTCTAAGGAAAAATGGAGACCCAAGCTATAGAGATCTAGCAAGGTTTGTGGCTAAGAAGTATAAAAAAAATCGCTGGCCTCAATTACCATCAGTGGATAGCTACATTTGGGAATCACTGATACTGCTAAGAGAAAACGAATTTCATAAAACAACACCAGTAAAGCCATTTTCATGGTGTTTGCCAACCGTCAACAATATAAATGACCAGCTATCAATGAGAAATGGGCTTGAGTGCCCCAAGTATACAATTTTTCAGCGACTTGGGTGCAAGGATGAAGATGGTACTGATATTCGACTAACTTCCCATCAGCTTCGAGTATGGCTCTCGACCAATGCTGAAAGAGGTGGAATGGACGCATGGAAACTTGCTCGTTGGGCAGGGCGTTCGAGAATTAATGACAACCGTCATTATGATCTCCGAACTCAACAGGAGCGTGAGGAGCAGATTCAAACCATTATGCAGCTTGATCAACGACCAACTGCGCTAGAGGCGATTAAAGTGAATTTGCCTGTCAGTTATAAAGACCTTGGGGTGAACCGAATCGGCATTGCTGATGTTACTGAGTATGGGATGTGTGTTCATGATTATGCCATGTCACCTTGTACTAAAGGTGGTGGTGATGAATGCATGACCTGTAAAGAGCATGCTTGCATTAAAGGAATGCCGAAAACTTTGGAGCGTATTAAGCGCTTGGAAGAACAGGTAGAGTTTCTTCTTGGCAAAGCTGAAATTGCTGTAAATGACGCTGTATTTGGTGCTGATCGCTGGGTAACTCATTTAGGCTGGAAGCTAACTCACATACGTGGCGTCAGGCAGATTATGGAGTCCGAAGAAACCCCTGAAGGTACTGTTATCTGGATTCCACCTGAGCATGATCCAAGCCCAACCAAAAGAGCACTTGAGCAGCAGGGATTGAAGGTAAAAGCTGACGAAGAAGAACGTGTGCCAGAATCAACAATTTCCATGCTGATGGGAATTGATAATGCCTAAGAAAATTATCACCGAAAAAACCTTGCCCCTTGCGCTTCATGAGCTGGATAAATGGGAAGGTAAATTAACGTGGGAACGCTTCGCCGAGTGTCTTGCAAAGGTGCTTGGTGAAGGCAAAATTAGCAGGCATACGCTGCTTTCTTATCCAGCTTTGGTTGAAGCATTTAATGATCGAAAGCAGTCGCTCAAAGAAGCGGTAAAAGATACTCCTGTTGATATCACTCTTGAGTTTGCAAAGGGGCAGATATCTATATTGGAAAACAAGGTGCGGAGGCTGGAAAAAGAAAATGATTTACTTAGGGAGCAATTCGTTCGTTGGCAGCATAATCTCAACAGGATGCCCAATGTTGATATGAAGCGGTTAAACGAGAAGCTGGATGAACCCTTGATGGGAGTAAACAGGCGTGAGTAAGGGGAAAAACGGTCAGCAAATTGCCCAAGAAAATATCGCCAAAGTCGAGGCATGGATTGCCCAGCGTGATGCCGCCAGAGATTGGGAGGAATATGAATACAGTGGCAAAATAAACCGCAGGGTTCTTGCTGAAGAGCTGGATTTTGCCAAATCCGTTTGTACTCAAAATAAACATGTCCGCAGTCTTCTAAATGAAGCTGAGCAACGCTGGTTTGCCCGTAAAGAAGAATCCCAAGCCTCCCACGAGGCTGCTCGTGAACGGGCTGAAAAACAGTCCGCTACGGTGGCTTCAAATAATAACGCCATGTCTATGCGTATTGCTGAATTGGAAGCTGAAAATCGCCAGTTAAGAAAAGAGCTAAAAGGCTATAGGGAACAGCAGGCGATGGTGGAGTCAGGGATGGCAGGGTTTAAGTTATGAGCCAGATTACACACCTCAGGCAGATAGTTCAGGTTCGCAAAAAAAGGGCAGGTGGTTACGCCACGGTTGATCTTATCAAACCTGATGGTTCCATTCGAAAACGTGAAAAACCATTGGTTGTCCATTTTCCTGATCATGTCCAAGGTGCTGCAACTGTCGGTTCACTTTGGGAAGTGAGTGGTCATGAGCGAGAGAATTCTTTTACCGTCAATGATTTCATCATTTCTGAATATACGATTGATGCCACTGAAATCCACTTTTTAAAGCCCTCAGGGAAAGTACTTTCACGCTGGATTAGCGGCAACATCAAAGGTATTGGTGGTGTTATTGCTAACCGTCTTGTGCGGCTCCCGAACTTGGCAGAATTGATAGAAAAACGAGAAAGGTCATCTTTGTTGGCGGTGGCAGGCATGTCAGAAGCACGTCTGGATCGGCTTTTGGATGAGTGGCCTGATGATACATTGTACGACACCATTACATGGCTTGAAGAACAGCAGCTACCGTTGGGGCTTGGAGAAAAGCTGTCCACAATATTTGGTGCTGAAGCTATAGAGAAAATAAAGGAGCATCCATTTCTATTGATGGCAATGGGGGCTTCCTTTGAAAAGACCATGGACATTGCCAAAGGACTTGGTTTAACCATGGCTGATGGCAGCGTGATGGCTGGTGTCGCTCAACATGTGGCGGTGCGTTATAGCCAGAAAACCGGATCAACGGTTATTGATCCTCAAAGCCTGATAACTGGTTGCTCTCAGATTATACAGTTACCTGCACCAGATAGTGTGGGTGATATCGCCGTGGATCATGGATTGCTGGTCAAGGTTGATTCAGGTTATCAGGTCTATGGAACAGCATTGATGGAAGCGGCGGTTGCTCTGTTTCTATCCAAAGCCCATAGCCGTTTAGCGGGAACTTGTTCTCTGGCGGCAGGTTGGGAAGCAGGGCTAACCGAAAAAAAAGTTATTGATGCACTGGAAGCCTATGAGCAAACACTGCCATTTCAGCTAACGGGCGATCAGCGCAAAGCGGTAGTTGGCTCTATTTTATCTCCGATTTGTGGTATTTCAGGTGGCGCAGGTACAGGCAAAACCACCATTCTGAAAGCGATTCTGGGTGTTTATCAGGCTCTGGCAGGCGGTATGGCATTTTATCAAGTAGCCCTGTCTGGAAGGGCTGCACAGCGTATGGCGGAAAGCACCGGATTACCGGCTCAGACCATTGCTAAATTGATTGTGGATCATATTGGTGACGGTAAGGCTCGATTGCCTGATCACCTGTTGCTGGTGATTGATGAAGCATCTATGGTGGATTTGCTTTCCATGTATAAGCTGATCGGGCTATTACCAGAAGCAACCAGAGTGATTTTTGTGGGAGATACGGCACAGCTACTTCCCGTTGGTGCAGGGCTTGTGTTCCATGCTCTGCAAGAAACCTTCGTCCCCTTCTTCCATTTGACACAGGTAAAACGGCAGGGAGAGGAAAGTGGTATTCACCGTTTTGCTACGGCTATTCGCAATGGTGAAGTTGTAATACCTCCTGAGACTAAAATTTCCCTTGCTAAAAGTGATGATTGCTCCATAGAAGGGGATATGACCCTCAATCGCTTGGAACAGCTTTGGAGAGAAGCAGGGGGCATTGAGAGCTGTATTGTCTTATGCCCGGTACGAAAAGGCGAAATGGGTGTGGATGGTATTAACCGTCATCTTCAGCAAAGTAATGGGTTTCAAAGGCCAAAAACTTATTATCAGGACGACCTGCGAGGCTGGATGCCATGGGTAACGTCAGCAGGGACTGAGCTTCTACTGGGTGATCCTATTCTGGTTACTTCCAACAACTACGATGAAGCTGCTGATATCCGTAACGGAGATTTGGGGGTGATTACTGCTGTTTACGACTCTCCAGACGAGGAAGATGGCTCTGTGGCTATGGCTGAGATTAATGGTATCTGTATACCTATGACGCCCGATTTGCTGGATAAAATACAGTTGGGGTATGCCATTACTATCCACAAGTCTCAGGGTTCTCAGTGGCCTACCTGTTTTGTTGTTTTGCCGCCTGAGGCTGGGCATATGATGGATCAGACACTTTTGTATACGGCAGCTACCAGACCTGAGGGTAGGTTGGTGCTTATGGGGAGTGGGCAGGTTATTAAAAGTGCTGTTGATCGTGAATATGGTGTTGCGCATCGTAAGACTAATTTAAAGGATAGACTTACAGGGCTTGACGATAGAAATATTTAGCTTCTAAACATGACCCGATAGCAAGTAATTATTCAGGAATAAATAAGCGTTATCGGGAAATGTCATCACAGTACCATCATGGAAAGCACTGCTATTGAATGTTATTTGCTATTTCATCGAATCGCTCTTTAGCCTCATCCTGAGCTTCTGAAAGTTCTTTTGTTGACAGTTTTTTACTGATTGCATCCAAGTGTTTCTTATAGAAATCATGATTATTGGCTGTAGCGACTGCGTACCATATGAAAGCCTCTTTATTGTTGATAGGAACGCCTTTTCCATCTCGGTAAAGGCTTGCTACAAGCCCCTGAGCGCTTTCAGAGCCTCTCAGAGCTGCTTTTTCTAGCCATTGGAATGCTTTGATGTAATCAACCATTACTATCCTTCCAGAGTAGTAAGCTTTGCCAAGTTCAAATTGACCGATACTGCTTCCCTGAAGCGCAGATTTTAAAAACCAGTCTAAAGCTTTGTTATGATTTTGTTCTACTCCATAGCCGTATCCGTGCATATAGGCTCGGCCAATCCATACTTGTGCAAAGTTATCACCCAGCACAGCCGCCCTATGAATCAATTTAAAAGCTTCGTTAATGTCTTCTTGAACAATGTATCCATCAGAGTATTCGATGCCTAACGCTAACAGGCCACTTGCATTATTTTGTAAAGCAGCTTTTTTGTACCAAGCAAGAGCTTCATCTTTATTTCTATCAATACCTCTTCCGCTTGCATATGAGTTGGCCAATATCGTCTGAGCATCAGCATTGCCTTCTAATGCCAATTTATGAAACAACTGAAAGGATTTTTGAGTGTTTTTCGTAGTGCCATGCCCTCTTGAATATGAGAGGCCAAGCATTAGTTGAGCTTTTGGGTTGCCCTGAAGAGCAGATTTCTTTAGTAATTGGAAAGACTTAACTGCGTCTCTAGTAGCACCTGCCCCTGACCAATGCATTATGCCTGATAAATATTGAGCGTCAGAATCCCCATCTTTAGCAGCCTTTACTATCGAATTAATAATTGCGCTATTTTGAGGCATCTGGGGCATATCTAAGTAATTACCCCATTTTCTGATTTTCAGTTCAGTTTGTGTGAAAAAATCTCTGTCATCATCTGTTAATCTATCCATAATGGATGGCTGGATGAAGTACGCTGCAAGAGCCGAAATGCTCAGAATTGTTAAGATGAATAGTAGAATTAGTCTTTTATTCACTATTAGCCCTCAATGTGTTAAAAGAGCAGATATTATTGACTCGCACTCAGTATTGGTAGTTGCTGAAACTACTGACCTGTATCTACATTATTGAGATTTTAAGCTTATAAATTAACCAGTCTGTGATTGAATGAAGATTTGCATTTACTGCTTTGTAGTAACTATATGTAAGGGAATATAGTTATATATTCTTCATACCTGCTTGTATATAAAGTCTGATAGGTAGCTTTTCCTTGTAGTGATGTGCAAGGCATCTTAGCGTGGTCGCATGCTCTGTTTTTTCGAAATTTGCAAGCTCTCTCTAGTGCTGCGTTTCCCCATGTCTGATTAGTTTATAATCTCCGTACGCCATGTGTATCAATGGATTTATGGATATGTGACATATCAAATTCTTTCGGACGAAGTACCAGAGAGAGGTATGAGCTATGAGGCTTGAACTACATACAGGGTATATTTTGAGGCAGCTTGATCACGAGGCTAACTCAGCATGTAATGGAATAGTACGTATCGCTCCGTAGGCTAAGGGTATTTCGATTGTGGATCTTTTAATGGATTGTGTTTTGTTTATCATTGCGGGAATAGGCGCATATATAGGAGCATATGCTAAAGAAAAAGGAAAGAATCAGGCGAGTAAAGAAGATTTTTATGATTTAAAAGAACAGCTTGATCAAAATACCCAATTGGTAGAAAAAATAAAATCACAAATATCGGAGCGGGGTTGGATTGACCAGCAAACATGGCTGGTTAAAAGAGAGTCGTATGATGCGATTTTTGAATTGATGTTCAACATAAAAACCTACGTGGATCGAGAGACTGAGGAATATGATGAGTGGTACTACCATGAATACCTTTGTCATGATGAACTATCGTACGTTCAGGGTGCTAATGAGGGCTTCGACAGGCAAGCCAATAGTTCTCTGGCCAAGGAAGAGACGAAAGAGTTAAAAAAAAGGCATGATGCGGCTATAGAAAATTTGTTGAGGCTAATTGATGTCAAGGCTATCTACATTGATGGTCAAGTAGTAGCGATAATCTCAAAGCTTAGAATAGAGCTATCTGTAGTTAATGATGACGACGATTTCTGGGGTGAACATCTCAAAAGACTCAAAAGTTCTATATTGAAAGCTATTGACGAGATCAGGGAGGTAGGCAAGGAGGAGCTAAAAATAGGCTTTTCTTAGACCGATGGTGTTAACCAGAAAAATCCGACGAACCAGAATGTGTAGAAATGAACGAGTTGTATACTGACGGTTATACATAATAAATGTTGATTTAAAATGATTGAATTGGCTAAAACTAGCTATTAATCGACAAAATGAATAGGTTTTGTTGGTCTTATTATCTCAAGAGGTTATTCAAGTGGCTGATAGTAAACAAAAATATACTTCACTCACTCACCCTATTCTGAGATTATGTGAGTATAACCCTTCTGACGCATATCGCAGGCTGATGAAACAGCAGTAATAGATAATATTTCTTAGCCCTCTTATACAGAGGGCTTTTTGCTAAGGGAAGTGGCGGATAAGAATATACCATCGTCATCCCCGCACAGGAGGGTGTCGCAAACTCCCAAACATCTCGTTCCCATGCTTTACGAGGCTGTCGCAAAAGCCCATTCCCATGCTGTGCCTGGGAATGCATACCCTCGAATTTTCAAAGGGTTAGAAGTATGGGTTCCCACGCATAGCATGGGAACCAGAGCTTTTGCGACAGTCTCGAAGCATGGGAACGAGGTTTCTGGATTTTTGCGACAGCCTCCTTCGCGGGAATGACGGATGACTGGTACTTTCTGCAATGCAACTTCCCTAAGTGGTTAACTACTTATAGAGGTAATCAATTTATGGAGGAATCACGTTCTGAATTGAGGCTTATGCTCAGAGAGCGCAGGCGTAACCTCACCAAAGAGCACCAGCTAGCCGCTAGTACCAGGCTGGTTGATTGTTTAAAACAACAACATGATCTTTTCAATGCAGAATACTTTGCACTGTATCTTGCTTCTGATGGGGAGATTAACCCTGTCATGCTTCAGCAGTATTTGTGGCAGCTGGGTAAATCGTGCTATCTGCCAGTGGTGAAAAACAAGGTCATGCTGTTTGCTCCATATACTCAATCCACCAAATTGGTCATCAATCGTTTTGGTATTCCAGAGCCTTTAGTCGAGCGTGATGAATTTATCGCACCAGAAAATCTGGATGTGGTGTTTATGCCATTAACCGGGTTTGACCTTTCAGGCGCACGGCTTGGTATGGGGGGCGGGTTTTATGACAGAACATTTGAGCAAACAGGAGAAAGAACTCGACTCATTGGACTGGCGCATGAATGTCAGATGGTGGAGAAAATACCAATAGAAGAGTGGGATGTTCCTCTCACTGGCGTCGTAACTGATCGTGCTTATCACGCATTTTGAGGGAGGTGAAAAAGGAACCACTCAGGCATTGCTACGAGAGTGGTAACCAGTAGAGCTGTTTATCTAATCAGTTCTGAATGCCCAATCTGCTTAATGGCTTTCACAGGCTTCACCAGGGATACGAATTTGTGCTGGCTTACCATAAGCAGAAGTGATTGCTGTGAGAGTTGAGACTTTGCCATCAGTGCTGGCGTTAGTCACACACACGGGAACCTCGGATCCTTTGACAACAGATACATACGCTTTGCCGTAGCTGTAAGGTGTGCATGAGTTTTTCTGAACATTCAGCGTTGATACTTCTCTGCCATCAGAAACCGTCAGGTAGAAATCAACCGGGTTTTCAAGGATGTAACTGTTCGCAGCAGTACTCCAACCTGTGATTTGCTTGATCATCAGCAGATTGGTCAGACCTCTATTTTTTGGAACAAAAATGTTATCGCCAATGTGTTCGAACTGGTGATCATTTTGAATAGAACCCTGATTAACAACAACACTGTCAACATACCAGCCATCTTCCAGCGCAACGGTTAACATGCCGCAGGCGTAGTCGTTGGCAATTGGCAATAATCGAGTGAGCTGACTGAGTAAAACGTTTGTCTGAAAATGGTGGTTGTTTTCTGCTTCTTTGAAGAACTTACCCACACCAGGAAGGCCTTGAAGTATGTCGCCAGGCACTTGTATAACACTGGGTGGGAGATCTGGCGCCTTAGGAACTGCCTCCCCAGCTGCTTCCGCAGCTGCTTTCGTAACTAGATACGCTTTTTGAGCGGCTTGGTTATTTGCCAACCAAGAACCGAGGGCCAGAAAAGCATGGGCAGCCCCTTCAGCGGAGGTTCCAATGAAATGACCGACATGGGCAATGGTGCTGCTAGAGCGCCGTACGTTTGAATCTCCCTCAGATGATTCAAGCGCCCAGCTCGATGAAACTAACGACAGCAATAAGACTGCAGATAAACATTTTTCTCTGAACAACATGCTAACCCCTTTAATTTTGGATGGCTGTTCTATTCAAGTACAACTGATCCGATACCCCTGAGAGAATCGGAATCGAACGATTGGACAATGGAAAGGCAATATGTTTCCAAACATGAATATATTCTTTTGCAATAGTTTTTTTCATTGCTTATTAAGATTAAAGGGAGATGCTTAGGATTCGCATATTCCATGATCCAACTAAGAAGATTTTAGGGTAAAAATACCAGTGCTAATAAATACAGTGGAAATATATAAAGGTTTTTAAATTAGCAATTCATATAAAAGATTTTTATAAATACATCGACGTTTAATTAATGATCATGGTGCGAATGGATTGCTTGGTCTTTTAAAAAAATAGCCATGATATTGCTACCAATTTTATCTGGATAGTTTTAACTTAATAGGGACGTTGTTTTGAAAAGTGTGATGATTGTGAAGCAAGTAAAGCTCAGATATGGATTAAATAACAAGGATTGTTATGACTGCTTTTGTTGCCTCGGCTGTCTTGTTTATTTTTGCGGGCTTTGCGTTTGAGGCAAATGCCGATGATAGCCATATCAGAAAGAATGTTGCTGTATGGGACTATAAGGCCAGTGAGCAACATAGCGTGAGTTCGCAACCAGTGCGTGTTCAGCCCGATGGTGACTGGTTGACCGGTTTGGTGGTGGGGCATATCAACCGAACACAATGGGTTGATGGTTTTATACGAAAAGGCGGGGAGATTAAGATTGAAAGTCCGGCCTTGTCGGGATATGGGCAATACCCATCCGTAGAGTATGCGCTGTCGGTACAAGAAAAGGATCGGGCTATCTGGGAGGAGCTTGTCGCTTTATCCAACACCCGGGAAGTCGATAGGCGTGTTTACCATTTTAAAAGTAAGCCTTTTTTTAGTAACCCCTACAGTACTAGTAGCGAGTACCTTCTAACGGCCGTCGAACCCCTGGGTATGCAACATCATGTTGAGACTGCTCAATCTTTTGATCCTGAAGGTGTGGGAGAGGCGATGGGTTTTTTTGACGGTCTGTTTTTTTCGCCTGAAGTCACTTCCGGGTACATTGTTTACATTCAACGCATTAATCGTTGGGTGTTCAACAACCAGTGTCTTATCGGTTTGCATCAAGGGAACTATAAAGCCATCGATGTTTACTATGGTCAGGAAAACTCCATAGAGCAAAGTGGGCTTAAGGCAGCAGAAATGACCGGCCGTACGGGTGATGCGACGTTTAAGAGACGCATGCAACTGCCAGATATTGCGGAGCTCTCAACGGGGAATGAAATACTGTGTCGTTATGCTGAAGCGGCGGCGGTTTTAGGGAGAAAAGTAGCTATCACCTATTCAGACTTTCTTGGGGTGTCTGATCGCCTCATGAAAGGAGATCTCTATCATATTCGGATGATGTAAGTGTGCGGATTGCATAATCATAGCCTGAGCTATTTCGAGCATAAATGTTATGCTTTGATCAAAATATGATCTATTGATCTGCATCAATTTTTAATTTCATAAAATTGTATGAAAATCATGCCCGCAAAAAAATACCAGAAAAGTCCCGGTGACAGATTCGTGAATTGAACGATCGTTGATCATTCTGACAGCGGTTAGCAGGGACTCCGTCTTTTATAACTATCACCAATCCTGTTTTCTAACTTTTATGTCGGTTACGGCAGAAGGGCGAGATCGGTTTGCGTAACGTACAGCTACTCGAGGTTTTTGCTAGTGCAAAAAGCATTTTCTCTACTTCAGAAAATCGGGCGGTCACTCATGCTGCCCGTAGCGATTCTGCCGGCAGCAGGTATCCTGCTGGGTGTCGGTAGTGCCGGTTTTTCTATCTTCCCGGAACTTCTGAATCAGATCATGGCTCAGGCCGGTGGTGCGGTGTTCGGTAACCTGCCACTGTTGTTTGCTATTGGTGTGGTCCTGAGTTTAACAGACAACGACGGTGTGTCTTCTCTGGCCGCGATCGTTGGCTATGTTGTTATGCTGGCCACGATGGGCGTTATGGCGGGCACTCTGGGCATCGAAACCAAATCCATCATGGGTATCGCTTCCATCGATACCGGTGTATTTGGTGGTATCCTGGTGGGCATCCTTGCGTCTGTGATGTTCAATCGCTTCTACAAAATTCAGCTGCCAGAATATCTGGGCTTCTTTGCTGGTAAGCGTTTTGTACCCATCATTACTGCATTCGCAGCCATCATCATGGGTGTGATTCTGAGCTTCATCTGGCCACCGATCGGTAATGCTATTGATGCGTTTGGTAACTACGCTGTATCGGGTAACCCAACGACCATGGGCTTTGTGTACGGTCTGGTTGAGCGTCTGCTGATTCCGTTTGGTCTGCACCATATTTGGAACGTACCTTTCCAGTCTCAAATGGGTGAGTTTGTAACGGCGTCTGGTGTTGTTGTGAACGGTGACATTCCACGTTTCTTTGCGGGCGATCCGACCGCTGGCTTCCTGGCGGGTGGTTTCCTGTTCAAAATGTTCGGTCTGCCGGCTGCAGCTCTGGCCATGTGGCACAGTGCTAAAACTGAAAACCAGAAAGTGGTTGGCGGTATCATGGTGTCTGCTGCGCTGACGTCTTTCCTGACCGGTATCACCGAACCTATCGAGTTCTCCTTCCTGTTTGTTGCGCCGATTCTTTACGGAATTCACGCCCTGCTGGCAGGTTTTGCATTCATGATCACCAACTTCTTTGAGATCAAAATGGGCGGTTCTTTCTCCCACGGTCTTATCGATTATGCTCTGTCTTTCAGTATCGGCACTAAACCGGCCATGATTCTGGTCTGGGGCTTGGCTTACGCGGCGATTTACTACACAGTATTCCGCTTTGCTATCAGAATGTTCAACCTGAAAACCCCGGGTCGTGAAGAGGCAACTGAAGAAGCAAACAACAATGAAGTTGGTAGTGAACTGGCCAGAAAACTGTTCATTGCTTTCGGTGGTCAGAGCAACATCGACAGCATCGATGCCTGTATCACCCGTTTGCGTGTAACGGTGAAACAGCCTGAAAATGTAGACGTTGAAGGCATCAAAGCACTGGGCGCTACTGCGGTACTGGTGGTTGGTCAGAACATGCAGGCTATTTTTGGTCCTAAGTCTGATCAGATTAAGACTGAAATGAATGAGCTGCTGAAAAGCGGTCAGGCACCTGAAATGGGTGATCTGGCGATTGCCTGATACAATAAAGCAATAACTTATTGTTATTTCAAAACCGTGGTTGCTTAGGCAGTCACGGTTTTTTTTGTATGGAAAGTAAACGTTTTGGAATATTAACGGTCTAAGGAAGGGCTTGAAATTGTAACTTATTAAAAAAGAGTATGGTTATGAGGTCTGACGGTATCACCTAGGAGCCTGTCGGACTTAGAACAACTTTTGAGTATAATACCCGCAAGATCGTAAAAGACAGCCAGCCAATGAACAAATGGACTTTCAGACCCATTGACCGAGACATCCCTGACTTTTTTCCTGCCACTGTTCAGGATTATCTGCCAGAGGTGCATCTTGCTCGCTTTGTTGTAGAGGTGGTTGAGCAGCTAGACCTCA
>NZ_LUTV01000001.1:341239-379583 GCF_001646945.1 Endozoicomonas ascidiicola | reverse complement strand
AGTTAATAACGAACCCGAACAGCAAAGCCAAACGAAAAAGTTATCGAGCCAGTAAAGATGTCTGCAGGGAGTGCTCTTACCGCTCGAGGTGCAGTGGTTCAAAAAAGGAGGCGGGCAGAGTTATCCGTACGGATAAGTTCGAGGCCATACGCCAAGCCATGAACAAGAAAATGGAAACCACTGAAGCAAAGGCAATATACGCACATCGTAAAGTCATCGCTGAGCCACCGTTTGGTCAGATAAAAAATTCTGGTTTCAAGAGCTTTAGTCTGAGAGGTAAAGAGAAAGTAGCGGCAGAGTTTTCGCTGGTATGTTCGGCGCATAACATGAAAAAAATGGTGAAAGTAGCATCAACGGGGTTAATCCGTCTTGATGATTTGAAAAAGGTTAAAAATGCAGCATAAATGCCTTAAAAAGGCCTGAATATGAGTAAAGTGGAAAATTAAGGTCTAAATGCTGATCATTATTTGAGCGCTTTCAGGTTGAGCTGGTTTTAGGAGAGCTAACCGGGCTATTCTCGGTCAGCCTCCTAGCCCTCGAAAAGTAAATAACGATGCCAGCTTTTCCCCAGTTCCTGCAGACGAGTAGTTTTTTAAAGCATCTTCGCCAACAATGACTGCGACTCTATCAATACCTGAGACATTGCCAGAAAGAATACTGACTCGATAACCTCCATTCCTTGCTCGTTGTAAAGTATCGATTCTATGCTGACCAAGAAATTCTTCTACACCAGAAGCCGCTACAAAACCACCACCAAAAGCATTAAGACTTATCAGAAAAAAACAGAAAAAAAAAAGAACTTACCAATCCTCACGTATAACCACCAATCAACACATTACAGAATAATACCAATGGCGCTTTTAAATTATGGAGTGAGCAAGTTATTTTGGGCAACTGGGCAATACCCACAGGGCATAAAGGCGAAGAGACGAGTCATAGCATTAGCTATGGCGAGGAACTTCAACGCTGATCCAGTCGGTTAAAATGGCTGCGCAGCCCACAATTTAAAAGCAGAATTGGTATAAGACCTTCCACTATTGGAAATAGCATCCATAGTAATGTGTAGCTCATAACCAATACGCTGCACGTTTTTTTCATAAAAAAGCCAGCAAAGCTGGCTTTTGGGCAGTAATTTGATTAATTAGTTCCAGTCTAGAATCACTTTGCCGGATTGTCCGGAACCCATAATTTCAAACCCTTGCTCAAAATCATCCACTGCAAAGCGGTGAGTAATGATTGGAGAAATATCCAAACCGGACTGCAGCATACTGGTCATTTTATACCAGGTTTCATACATCTCACGACCATAAATCCCTTTGATCACCAAGCCTTTGAAAATCACCTGATTCCAATCAATCACCGTATCGCTGGCAGGAATGCCCAATAAAGCTATCTTGCCACCGTGGTTCATGTTTTCCAGCATCTGCTCAAATGCTCGACCATTGCCGGACATTTCCAGCCCCACATCAAAGCCTTCTTTCATGCCAAGCTCTGCCATCACGTCGCTCAGCTCAGTGTTGGCAACATTCACGGCACGGGTTGCACCCATTTTACGAGCAAGATCCAGACGGTATTCATTCACATCTGTGATCACCACATTGCGAGCACCTACGTGCTTACAAATCGCCACCGCCATAATACCGATGGGGCCGGCGCCAGTAATCAGAACATCTTCACCCACCAGATCAAAGGAGAGCGCTGTGTGTACTGCATTACCAAATGGATCAAAGATAGAAGCCAGCTCATCGCTGATATCATCAGGAATCGGGAATGCATTCTCCGCTGGGATGACCAAATACTCAGCAAAGGCACCATCACGGTTCACACCCACACCCACAGTGAAGTTACACAGGTGACGACGACCGGCCCGACAATTACGACAATGGCCGCAAGTGATATGACCTTCACCGGAAACCCGCTGACCTTTCTCAAAGCCACGAACCCCATCGCCCATCTCAATGATTTCACCCACAAATTCGTGGCCGACGTGCATGCCTACCGGGATGGTCTTCTGTGACCATTCATCCCAGTGATAGATGTGCATATCCGTACCACAAATAGCGGTCTTGCGGATTTTGATCAGCACATCGTTATAGCCCACTTCTGGCATTGGGCGATCAGCCATCCAAATGCCAGGTTCTGCTTTTAATTTTGCTAATGTTTTCACAGTATTCTTTATCTCAACTATCTCGACACGTCTTAATTAATGACGCCCAGCTCTCGGCCAATTTTGGCAAAAGCTGTAATGGCTCTATCCAGGTGCTCACGACTATGGGCAGCGGACATCTGAGTACGAATTCTGGCCTGACCTTTTGGCACTACCGGGAAAGAGAACCCTACTACATAGATGCCTTCTTCGAGCATTCGTTCCGCAAACTTGCCTGCCAACGACGCATCACCCAACATAACGGGCACAATCGGATGATCGGCACCGGCCAGGGTAAAGCCCAGCTTGGTCATTTCTGAACGAAAGTATTCGGCATTGCCACGTACTTTCTCGCGCAACTCGCCTCCTTCTGCCATCATCTCAAACACTTTCAGAGAGGCCGCCGCAATACTTGGCGCCAAGGTGTTGGAGAACAGGTAAGGACGGGAGCGGTTACGCAGCCAGTCGATCACTTCTTTTTTACCCGAAGTGTAACCGCCGGAAGCACCACCCAATGCTTTCCCGAGCGTACCGGTCAGAATATCAATTCGACCCATAACATCGCAGTATTCCGGTGTACCGGCACCATTTTCACCGATAAAGCCTGTCGCGTGACAGTCATCCACCATCACCAGAGCACCGTATTTATCCGCCAGATCGCAGACACCTTTCAGGTTGGCAATCACGCCATCCATGGAGAATACACCATCAGTGGCGATCAGTTTGGTTCTGGCACCGGCTTCGTCGGCGGCTTTCAGCTGGGCTTCCAGATCCGCCATATCGTTATTGGCGTAACGGAAACGCTTAGCCTTGGACAAACGCACACCATCAATAATACTGGCGTGGTTTAAAGAGTCACTGATAATGGCATCTTCTGGGTCGAGAATGGTTTCAAACAAGCCGCCATTGGCATCGAAACAGGAAGGATAAAGAATGGTGTCTTCCATATCCAGGAAGGCCGAAATTTTCGCCTCCAGCTCTTTATGCACGGTTTGAGTACCGCAAATAAAGCGCACGGACGCCATACCAAAGCCAAACTCAGCAAGGCCGTGTTTTCCGGCTTCAATCAGCTCCGGCGAATTTGCCAGCCCCAGATAGTTATTAGCGCAAAAGTTCAGTACTTCTTCGCCTGTGCTTACCTTAATTTCGGCCTGCTGCTGAGAGCTGATTACCCGCTCACTTTTATAAAGGCCTTCGCTTTTCAGTTCTTCCAGCTGATCGCGCAGGCGACCGTAAAAATCAGCCTTCATTGTGGCTCCTGATAGAGGGTGGTTAAAATCATTAACAGCTAATAGTGAATCAGTATGGCACGCCATTGAACAGGCATTTGTACGTATTTTAGGCGCGCTGCCTTAGAAGAACAGAAGGAATAAAAGAAATAGAAAGGAGGTAAAGAAAACACTCTCGCCGAGAGTGCCTTAATAGAGCTACTCAACCAATGAAATGGATTGGGCAATTTGATCAGTAAGACGTACCAAATCCAGCGGCTCTGATTGTGATAAATCATCACTTGCTAATAGAATTACCGTTTCAGTGTTGGATAACATTTCAAGCTTAAGCTCAAGAAACTCATCATTGTTATTGATCACAACAGGGAAGAAGCCACGATTGAACAACAAACGTTCAACAGAAACAGCGTACTGGCCGGGCACCTCAAAAACGCCGCCCTTTTGCCCTAATCTCTGCTGACGTTCCCGCTGGCTCACCGGTTTAATGTCAGAACCCTGCTTGCTGGCTCCGCGCACCATGCCTGCAGCAACCGTCGCATTACTCAAGCGATCAATCACAATAAAAGCGCCGGTCTGGCGATTATCCTGATAACGATCCGCTGGAATATCTTTAGTCAATTGCAATTGGCACTGACCAATTTCATTAAGCTGCAATTTATCCGCTTCATGCTCGCTTAATGAATTAATATCCACACGGTATGAAATATCAGAAAAAGCGCCCGAAATCTGGCTACCGGCAAACTTGATCAGATACTGCCTTCCCAAAGAAAGCGGCTCCTCTGCCATCCAGACCACATCGGTATCCAGAGTGGATGACACCGTTACATCACCACTGTTGTGTATTAGCATATCGCCACGGCTGATATCAATTTCATCTGTTAACGTCAATGTCACAGCCTGACTGGCAATACCCTGAGGCAAGTCGCCATCCCAGGTCACAATGCGTTCGACAGTAGACGTCTGTCCAGAAGGCAATACCTTAACCTCATCACCCGGGCGAACAGTGCCAGAAGCAATGGTTCCGGAGAATCCACGGAAATCCAGATTCGGTCGATTCACATACTGAACCGGAAAGCGAAAATCATCCAGGTTGCTGCTTCGGCTTAGCTCAACGTTTTCCAGAATCACCATCAGAGAGCTGTCCCGATACCAACTCATGTGCTGGCTTCTGTGCACCACATTGTCGCCATCCAATGCAGAGATAGGAACAAACTGCACATCACTGAGTTTCAGCGACTCGGCAAAATCCAGATACTGCCGGCGAATTTCATCAAAACGCTCACGACTGTAATCCACCAGATCCATCTTATTGATGGCGACGACAAGGTGCTTGATACCCAGTAGATTCGCAATATACGTGTGCCGACGGGTTTGAGTCAGGACACCTTGGCGAGCATCAATCAGAATAATCGCCAGATCACAGTTTGAAGCCCCCGTTGCCATATTTCGGGTGTACTGTTCGTGACCCGGCGTATCCGCAATAATGTATTTACGTTTTTCTGTAGAAAAGTAACGGTAGGCCACATCAATCGTGATGCCCTGTTCACGCTCTGCCTGAAGACCATCCACCAGCAAGGCCAGATCAATCTTCTCGCCTTGAGTACCTACACGTTTACTGTCGTTTTCCACTGCGGCAAGTTGATCTTCATACACCATACTGTTGTCGTGCAACAGGCGGCCAATCAGTGTGCTTTTTCCGTCATCAACACTGCCGCAGGTTAGGAAGCGCATCATCTCTTTGCGCTCATGGCGGCTCAGGTATTCGTCGATATCCGTGGCAATTAATTCAGATTGATGTGACATCAGAAATACCCTTCCTGCTTTTTCTTTTCCATGGAGCCCGCGCTGTCATGATCAATGACCCGCCCCTGTCGTTCCGATGTTCTGGTCAGCAGCATTTCCTGAATCACATCGGTCAATGTATCCGCTTCGGATTCAACAGCACCGGTGAGTGGATAGCATCCCAACGTCCTGAAGCGAACCTTGCGCATCTCCGGCACTTCACCTTCATTCAGTGGAAGACGATCATCGTCCACCATTATCAAATTGCCGTCCCGCTCTACCACAGGGCGCTCCTTAGACAGATAAAGAGGCACTATCGGAATCTGTTCAAGGTGAATGTACTGCCAGATATCCAGCTCAGTCCAGTTAGACAATGGGAATACACGAATACTCTCGCCTTTCTCGACTTGGCTGTTGTAGATATTCCACAACTCTGGTCGTTGATTCTTTGGATCCCAGCGGTGGTTTTTATCCCTGAAGGAATACACTCGTTCTTTCGCTCGGGAGCGTTCTTCATCTCGGCGAGCACCACCAAAAGCAGCATCAAAACCGTACTTGTCCAATGCCTGCTTAAGAGCCTGAGTTTTCATGACATCCGTATGTTTTGCGCTGCCGTGGGTGAAAGGGCCAACACCTTGCGCCAATCCATCCGGATTTGTATGCACCAGCAACTCAAGCCCAAGGTTTTTTACGTGATTGTCACGGAACTCAATCATCTCCCGGAATTTCCAGGTGGTATCTACATGAAGAAGTGGGAAAGGTGGTTTACCCGGATAGAACGCTTTCATCGCCAGATGGAGCATGACCGCCGAGTCTTTACCAATGGAGTAAAGCATCACCGGGTTTTCAAACTCGGCCGCGACTTCACGAATGATGTGAATGCTCTCAGCTTCCAACTGTTTCAGGTGGTTAAGGCTGTGGTTTTGATCGAGATCTGACATGCATGGCAACCCAAAGCGAAATTATTGTTCTCTAGGAGCCTGTCGGACTTACCACTGACCTACTGCGAAAAAGCCGGATTTGGCCATTTTTTATGCTCCTTTTCGTTGAATAGCTCGCTATTCGCCTCAAATGAGAATAAAAACTGACTCAAACCGGACTTTTTCTCGCTACGGTCGGCTAAGTCCGACAGGCTCCTAGGTAGAATACTATCAGCGTAAAAAGAATAATAAATTAAACAGCTAGATCGTTTACATATATGAATATAGCGCTTGGCGAGGTCGATGCTGCAGCCATTGCCACACTTGGGGAGAGGTAGAAACGAGCCCTTTTTTTGACAAAACATCAATGAGAAGGGCTTTTCTAAAAGAAGCTGACAAACTATTGGATAAGTGCACCCAGTGCCATCAGTGTGCTGGCAAGAACGCTCAAGGAGCCAGCCAGCATAACTACTTCCATTCGACTTAATTTATCGTATTCAGACTTCATACTGCTTTCCTGTACTGATACAACTTACAGAATTATAGCTCCAGTGGTTAGAGCTCTCTTATTAATCTTGCATCAATACGACTTAACTCATTGAAAAAATAGGATTTACCTTATGAAAATGCTTAATTGTCATTTATTTGTCAAACCTTGATGGCTAAACCCATCACCATAAAAATGAAGCTTATTCAGATTTAAGAAAATAACAAAGCCGAGAAACTGTCACTTTCTAATAAAAGAAGCCAATAAACTATAAAAGTCGTTTATATTTACAAACAAAAAAATTCAACACCACTCATATAAAAACAAACAAAAACCCAAAAAAACAATTAGAAAATCGCAACTAAGACCTACTTCACCTTTTTCAAAACCACTTATTGCCACCAGCATTAGATTATGGGGATATCGTATAAGTACCGTTCATCACCAATATGATGCAAAGAAAGTTAATTAAGTTAAAAGACAGTGCACGATTAATTGTTTTTTCAAACTTTCAGCAAGGTGAACAATAAAAAATCTTTGCAAAAGATAAATAACGCAACACTGGTTATTAAAAACAACAATCAATCAAACCAGGATGACAATAATGAAAAATACCCTCTCAGCAAAAGGCGCTGCTTTAGCATTGCTATTTAGTTGTATGCCAGAAATAGCCTCCGCAGACTGTTCATACCAAATTGCTAACGAATGGAATACAGGGTTCGTTGGCACCATTGCAATAACCAACGCAAAAGCCGAGCCAATTAATGGATGGAATGTAAACTGGCAGTATGCTGATGGCTCGGTCATCACCTCTCACTGGAATGCCACCGTATCAGGCACCGGAACCTATAACGCCTCCAACCTTGGTTGGAACGGCTCTATTGCGCCCGGTCAAACCGTTTCTTTTGGTGTACAAGGTAATAAAGGATCGGCGAACAGCCCCGCCAAAATCCCAGAGATTAATGGCGATCATTGCGGGCTTGGCGTTGATAATCAGGCACCTGTCGCCAGCTTTACTCTGGCACAAAACAATTCCGAAGTTGTGTTCAATGCGGCTGACAGCTCTGACCCTGATGGTGACGAACTTACCTACACCTGGGACTTCGGCGATAACACTCAGGCTCAAGGTATTTCTCCTGAACATAACTACGCTCAAACTGGTCAATACACGGTCACTCTGATCGTTCACGACGGTGAACTCAGTCATACGTTCAATCAGGTAGTGACCGTTGATACTCTCACCGTAAACACACCTCCGGTAGCCAGTATTGACGTCTATATGAACGGCTACAGCGTCACCCTTGATGCCGCTAGAAGCTCGGACGCAGAAAATGACACATTGTCATTTAGCTGGGATCTTGGTGACGGTAATACCGCACAAGACAGTCTTGTCAGACATGATTACACCAGTGCTGGGCAATTCACTGTATCTCTGGTCGTCAGTGACGGCAAAAACACCTCAAGCATTACACGTCAGGTGGTCATAACTGCACCAAGTGAGATCGCGCATGTCAATAACCCGTTTCTTGGCGCAACCGCTTATATCAACCCTGATTATGCCAATCTTGTGGATCGTTCTATTGCACAGGAAACCAACCCAACCCTAAAAGCCAAAATGGAGAAAATGCGAGACGTCCCAACTGCTGTCTGGCTGGATCGCATTGAAGCGATTTACGGGGGCGCAAACAACAGTAATCGCCTGAGCCTTGAGCAACATTTCGAGCAGGCATTACTGCAAAAAGAACACGGCGTACCCATGACGGTAACCATTGTCGTTTATAACCTGCCTGATCGAGACTGCGCCGCACTGGCTTCCAATGGCACTCTGCATTCCAAGCAGGATGGTTTGAATATCTACAAACGGGACTACATTGATGTAATTGCGGATATCGCCGGCGATGCACGATTTAAAGATCTGCGGATTGTTGCCGTACTGGAGCCAGATTCTCTGCCCAATCTGGTCACCAACACCACTGTACTGAAGTGTGGTCAGGTGAAGAGTGATGGCACCTACGTCAAAGGCATACAACACGCGATCGGCGCATTCGCTGAACTGGATAATGTCTATACCTATCTGGACATCGCCCATTCCGGCTGGCTTGGCTGGGAATCTAACCTGCGTGGCGCCATCAGTTTGTATACCGATGTCGTACGTGGTGCTGCCGGTGGCGATATGAGTGTGCTGGACGGTTTTATTTCCAACGTCTCTAACTACACCCCAACCGAAGAAATCTATCTGGATGACCCAGAGTTTGATTTTGATGGTAATTACATGGGCGTCATGTCTAGCAGTTATTACGAATGGAACCCTGTATTCGATGAGAAAGATTTTGCCGAACAACTGCACAGTGCCTTTGTCGCTAATGGCTTCCCACAGGATGTAGCCATGCTCATTGACACCTCCCGTAATGGTTGGGGTGGTTCAAATCGCCCGGCTTCTGCCAATGAAGATGCGGCGTCTGAAGACCAATACGTTATCGATAGCAAGCTGGATCGCCGCGCCCACAGGGGTAACTGGTGTAATGTCAGCGGTGCTGGTATCGGGGAAAGGCCCAAGGTTCTGCCTTTTGGTACGGACAGCGTGGTTGAAGCCTATGTCTGGATCAAGCCTCCCGGCGAGTCCGACGGTACCAGTGATTCCACTCAAACGACGCCGGACGATGAAGGCAAAAGCTTTGATCACATGTGCAGCCCTTCATACACCACTTCTGGCGGTGTACTGACAGGCGCCATGGATAACGCGCCTTCCGCCGGAGCCTGGTTCCATGAACAGTTCCGTATGCTGGTCAAGAATGCCTATCCGGCTCTTTAACCCTCTAATTGTTTGATAAACGACAACTCTCACTTTGATAGTTGTCGTTTATATCGAGGAAGAGCCACTAAAAAAGGAAGCACTAATAATGAAAAGAAAGCTACTCTCCTGCGCTCTTGCAGGTTTCATGTACTCGTCACTTGCTCACTCGGCACCGCTGCCGGATGACGATTGGCTCCATGTGGAAGGTAACCAGATCGTCGACATAGATGGCCAACCCGTCTGGCTGACCGGCGCCAACTGGTTTGGTTTTAATGCCACTGAACGAACCTTCCACGGTCTCTGGTCAGTGAATCTGGAAACCACGGTTCAGTCTATTGCTGAACGCGGTATCAACCTGTTAAGAGTGCCCATTTCGACGGAACTGCTCTATGAGTGGAGTCAGGGGCAAGCCTCCGTCCCCAATGTAAACACATCAACCAACCCCAATCTGGTGGACAAAACCGATCTGGAAATCTTTGATCATTTTCTCGCCGTGGCGAAACAATACGGCGTCAAAGTGATGTTGGATGTCCACAGTGCTGAAGCAGACAACTCTGGTCACGTTTACACCATGTGGTACAAAGGCCAGATCACCCCGGAAATTTTCTACAGCACCTGGGAATGGGTCACTGCCCGCTATGTAAACGACGACACCATTCTGGCGATGGATATCGAAAACGAGCCACATGGTAAACCCTGGGCTGACCCGGAATTTGCCAAGTGGGATGACTCTACTGACATAAACAACTGGAAATACGCCTGCGAAACGGCCTCCAATCGTATTCTGGCCATTAACCCCAATATGCTGGTGCTCTGTGAAGGTATCGAGTCCTATCCTATTGATGGTATTACCTGGACTGCCCAGACAGAAGACGACTATCACAACAACTGGTGGGGCGGAAACCTTCAGGGTGTTCGCGACTTTCCTATCGATCTTGGCGACAACCAGGATCAACTGGTTTACTCACCACACGACTATGGTCCTCTTGTTTATCAACAACCCTGGTTCTACGAAGGATTCAACAAGCAAACGCTTTATGAAGATGTCTGGAAAGACAACTGGATGTTCATCCACGAAGAAGAGATTGCGCCACTGCTGATTGGTGAGTGGGGCGGTTTCATGGATGGCGGCGATAACGAAAAGTGGATGGTCGCTATTCGTGATTTGATCATCGAAAATAAACTTCACCACACCTTTTGGTGCATCAACCCCAACTCCGGTGACACCGGCGGTCTTCTGAACAATGACTGGACCACCTGGGATGAAGCCAAATACGCTCTGTTTGAGCCCTCCCTCTGGCGAGCACCCAATGGCAAGTTCATTGGACTGGACCATCAGGTTCCTCTGGGTAATGCAACCGTCGGTACGACAGTGACTGATTACTACGCGTCACTGTCGCCATCGGTAGGCATTAAGTCACCAGAGGCGGGCACTGTTGTATTGACGGGGCAGCCCTTTGACGTACGACTGAGTCGAAATAAAGTAGCCGGTGTAAACGCTTACATTAATGGAGCCTTTGTAGCTTCAAGCGCTGACACCACCCTATCACTGACCGCTCCAACCACGGAACAAAACTTTACTGTCACGTTAAAAGGCACCAGTGCAAACGGTACTGAGCTAGATATCACCGACAGCATCGCTCTGCAGGCACTGGATTCACTTCCAGCCACGATAACAATCAGCGCTCCAGATACTGTTGAATCCGGTAAAGATTTCTCCATTGATGTTGTTGTTGAAAATGCGGCGGGGTATCAAGCAGAGTTCGAAGGTCAAACGACGGTTGTCATGGATCAAACCAGTACCGTGTTTACCGCTCCTATTCAGTTAGGTAGCTATCCAATCACCATTTCGGCGGTGGATGCACAGCAGCAACCACTTGGGGCAATAGCCACAACCAGTATTGATGTGGTTGCATTAAGCCTTAGCTGCAGCAGTGGCACTGAAAACATCTGGAATAGCGGATTTGTTCTGAACAATGTCCAGGTCACTAACACCACCAGCAAGGAGATCAAGAGCTGGAGCGTAGAACTGGTCTTCCCTCAGGATGTCACTCTGGTCAATGGCTGGAACGCCACTTTGGAGCAGGTTGCACCAAACCGTCTGAAAGCTACATCTCCGTCCTATTCAACATTGCAGCCTGGCTCAAGTCATAGCTTTGGTATGCAAGGTGGACATGGTGGCAGCTTTGCGTCTCCGGAATGTGTCGTTAATTAACACCTGATAAAGAGCGGCGTATCTATCCATGATATGCCGCTCTTAGTTGTCGCTTAATGCTGTCCAGAAAAATAATAAAACAGGACTAATCCAATGCGAATCAATCCCTTCAGAAGCGCCGTGACGTTGCTTCTGTCATCGGCACTGTCGGCAGCCAATGCCAACTACGATGGCAGCAACGGCCCCGGTGTCCCTCAAACTGGCTACAGTGCCGGTGAATACCTCAGCCATGTACCCTACGGTGGTCGTATGGTCACCTTCCATCGAGGATACTTATACCTGATGGGTCAGGGCAGCACCAGCTTATGGGATGTATCTGACCCTATCTCCCCGGTGATGGTTCACGAAAACAAGTACGGAGATAATGGTCATCGCTGGTACAAACTCAATACGGACCTCTTCTGGCGGGAATACTCCATGCCTGAACTGGGTGACAGTCATTACAATTTCCTTAACCTGTCCGATATGCTTGACCTCAAACCCTGGACAGCCCCTAACGTCCCCGTTCCCATCAACAAGTCTGGCCAGCTGGAAAAGTGGCAGGTACTGGAAACATTCCCCACTGGCACCAGTGGCAGCAATGTCCACGATTTACGTTTTGCTAATCCGGACCAGAACCCAAACACCATTACCTCTACGTTTTCTATGGACAATGCAGGCATCAACAGCAGCCTGCGTTTTCGTATTGGTAACCTGATGTTTGTACAGGGCAATGGTCTGGCAGTATTTGATATTGGTGATCCCGATAATATCCGCCTGCTTGACTCTCTGGTGGGTAATTTTAATCAGTACACAACCACTTACCATGTATGGCGCGACAAAGTCGTATTTCTGAATGGTAACGACGCCAATGAAGATAAAAACAATCTGGTAATGATTGATTTCTCCGATCCCACCGATCTCAAATATGCCGGTGGCGTCCCATTTTCGGATTCACCAGGTCGTTACATGTACTTCCAGGATGAATACGGTTTTGCCGGCAGCGATAGCTACGGGGTTAAAATCAACCTGGAAACACTGAAAGTTGAACAGAAAATCGAAGCACCCGGACCATGGCCGGATACCTTCCTTGATTTCCAGTGGATGCCTCTTGGTAATCTTCTGGCCATCAGCGGATCAAACGGTGGCGATGGCAAAACCTTCTTTTATTCCCACCAGGATGGTCTTGATACACGACCACCAGAAGTAGGTTTTCACCATCCGTTTGCCAATGCCACTGGCCAGCCTTTGACCACCGTCGTTGGTTTCTCCATTAGTGAAATATTGGATGAACGCACACTGACGGATACCAATATTCAACTTCGGAAAGTAGGTACGCCGGACTTAATCCCCGGCGATATTGTCAGCACCAGCTATCAGACAGTGAACTTTACCCCACAACAACTGCTGAACCCTGATAGCACCTATCGGGTGACGTTTATTAATAATGGCGTTAAAGATGTTGCCGGAAATGGTTTTGAAGAGTTCAGTTTTCTCTTTTCCACCGGCTCTGAAGTCAATGACGACCCGGCACCTATCTTTGAAGGCATTGATCTAAGCGTTGAAGGCCCCATACTTCAGGATGAAACCATTGCTATCTCAGCCCGGGCTTCTGATGAACAGGGCGACACACTGGAATACCGATGGGACTTTGGCAATGGCAGCAATAGCTGGTCCAATTCACCCGATATCACCTATGCCTTTACGACACCGGGATTACACACTGTCAGCCTTCAGGTGCGAGACCCCGGCGGCAATATCATCAGCCAGACTCTACGGGTTGTCGTTGTTGAAGAATTGTACGAGGGTATGCCGGCACAGTCTTCACAGCTGGCAATGCACAATGAGTTGAGTACGCTCGCAGCAGTCAATCCAGACAACAACAGTCTTGCTTTGATCAATACAGACACTCTCACCGTAATGCAGGAAATTTCTGTCTGTGATGATCCGGTATCTATCACCCGGGCAAACGACAACTTCTGGGTAGCCTGTCGTGATAGCAGTGAAGTCATGGTCATCAATACAAGCAGCGGCAACATTGTTGATACCTTGCCATTGCCTTACGGTGCCAAACCAATAGCGATAATGGCAAGCGTTGACCAGCATTCTGTCTATGTATCTGAAATGGGCTCAGGTTCCGTATCGCAATTTAATAGCGCTGATCACAGTCTGATTAACCGTGTCTCTGTTGGCAGTACCCCGCGAGCACTTGGGCAATCGCTGGATGGCAATACCCTGCTGGTCAGCCGCTTTATTTCATCGCAGGATCAAGGCGAAGTCTGGAACTTAAATCCGGGGACATTAAGCCTGCAAACGCAAATACCATTACCGATGGATACTACGACACTGGATACCAGCACCGGTGGTCGAGGCATCCCCAACTACCTTACGGGTTTAGCCTTACACCCTGATGGTCAAAGTGCTCGGGTGGTCGGTAAAAAAGACAATGTACTGCGAGGGTTATTCAAAGATGGCCAAGTACCGTCTTTTGAAACCACGGTCAGAAGCCTGGTCGCTTCCCTCAATATCAACGCAAGTGAAGAATCAACAAACCAGAGGGTTGATATTGATAACCACTCCCAGCCATCGGCGGTCACTTATGATCAATACGGCAGCTATCTGTTTGTCGCAATGCAAGGCAGTAATCGAGTGATTGTCTTGAATCCCAACAGTGGTCAGGAAATTGCACGTATCGATGTTGGTCTTGCACCTCAGGCATTACTTCTGGATCAATCGGGTCAGCGCCTATATGTAAAAAATTTCATGGGGCGCTCCGTATCCGTTGTTGACCTTTCCGAACTACTAACGAATGGCACCGACAGAGTCAATCTGATGGCTACTATTTCAACGGTCGGTAATGAAGCACTGGATGCCGAAGTACTGCGCGGTAAACAGATTTTCTATAACGCTGCTGATACCCGTATGACCATGGATGGCTATCTCACCTGTGCTACCTGCCATCTTGATGGTGAACAAGATGGCCGTGTATGGGATTTCACAAATCGCGGCGAAGGTCTGCGTAACACCATCTCGTTAAAAGGCCGTGGTGGTACAGATCATGGTCGTGTTCACTGGAGCGCCAACTTTGATGAGATTCAGGACTTCGAGCATGACATTCGTGGACCTGCAGCAGGTACTGGCCTGATGTCCAATGCCAGTTTCAACCTGGAAGGTGTAAACCATCCACTGGGCACGCTCAAAACAGGGCTCTCTTCCGAACTCGACGCCCTGGCTGCATATGTCGCGTCCTTAAAAGACTTTGATCCTAGCTCTAATCGCACAGAGAGTGGTGATCTCACCGCCGATGCGCAGGCCGGCAAAGTGTTATTCGATCAGGCCAACTGTGCCAGTTGCCATAGCGGTACCGGTTACACCGACAGTCCAAAAGGGCTGATGCACGACGTAGGCACTCTGAGCTCAGCCTCCGGTCAGCGGCTAAGCAGTGTACTTTCCGGGTTGGACACACCGACATTGAGGGATCTATCCCACACAGCGCCTTATCTCCATGATGGTTCTGCAGAAACCGTAAGTGAACTGTTCGGTTTCAATAATGCTCACGGTAAAACAGCAGACTTGTCGGCGACCGAGGTTAACCAACTCACAGCTTATCTCTTGCAGATAGACGGCAGTAGTCCTGATGCGCCTGAAAGTACTATTCAATTAGGGCTGAAAGGTATCGAGAACGGTACAACGATCAAGTCTGACAGTGTCACTCTTGAGTTGGAATCAAACTTATCTGCGGTTAGCGCTGTAGAGTACTTTGTGGATGGACAACTTGCTGGCGTATCCAGCACAAAGCCCTACGAAGTCAGCTGGACGCCAGATGAACCTGGTGTATATCGTCTGCAGGTAAAAGCATTGCATAACCAAGGCCTTACTGCGTCTCTATCACCGGAGGCAACAGTCGAAATTGGAGCCAACGGCAACTGCCGTATTGATTACCGTGTCATGCAGGACTGGGGGTCTGGGTTTCAAGTGGATGTGTCTATCCATAACACCGGCAGTGAAGTGGTCAGAGGTTTTGACCTGAACTTCCTACTGGGTAACGGGCAGGTTATTACCAGTGGCTGGAATGCCACCCTAACTTCAAGCGGACAGCAGATCACTGCGACTAATCCGGCTGGACATTGGAATGGTAACATTGCGGCTGGCGGAAGTGTTTCTTTTGGATTCCAGGGAAATAAGTCCGGTGCAATGATCATACCAGACAGTTTTAGTTTGAATGGTAGCGTGTGTGAAACAGAATAGTTTCACGTCTGAATGATGATAAAAACTCCCATGCATCACATGGGAGTTTTCAATTCGTTCTCGATTAATATAAGTGATTAACCGCCAAGATAAGCTTCCCGGACAGACTCATTAACCAACAACGCCTGCCCAGTGTCCTGAAGAACAATCTTGCCATTCTCCAGAACATAACCCCGGTCAGCCAGTTTCAGAGCCTGATTGGCATTCTGCTCTACTAGAAAGATCGTCATGCCTTCATCACGCAGCTTGGCAATAATGTCAAAAATCTGCTGAATAATAATCGGGGCAAGCCCAAGGGATGGTTCATCCAACAACAGCAGTTTAGGTTTACTCATCAACGCCCGGGCAATGGCCAACATTTGCTGTTCACCACCAGACATCGTACCAGCCCGTTGGTTAAGTCGCTCTTCCAAGCGTGGAAATAGCTCAAGCACATGCTGATAAATTTTCTCGTAATCCTTTTCGTTCGTGAAGAACCCACCCATGCTCAGGTTTTCTTCCACGGTCAGTCGTGAAAACACACGACGACCTTCCGGTACTAGCGCAATCCCTGTACGCATGATATCCGCCGTATCTTCCCGAGTGATCTCACGACCTTCGTAAAAAATTCGGCCACTGCTGGCTCTTGGATCACCACACAACGTCATCAGCAATGAGGTTTTACCTGCACCGTTGGCACCAATCAGAGTGACAATTTCACCCGCATTGATCTCAACGCTAACGGAATCCAGCGCCTGTACCTGCCCATAAAAAGTAGAGACATTCTCAAGGCTTAATAGTGAATTCTGATTGCTCATACGTCCTCTCCCACTATTCGCCAAGATAGGCTTTAATCACTTCAGGGTTATTGCGAACCTCTTCCGGTGTACCGGAAGCCAGAGGACGCCCCTGATTAATCACATATATACGATCAGAGATGTCCATCACCAGTTTCATATCATGCTCGATCAATAGCACCGATACGCCGTGGGACTTTCTCAAATCGGAAATCAACTCATCCAGTTCACGAGTTTCATTGGGGTTCAAACCTGCGGCAGGTTCATCCAACATCAAAAGCTCTGGATCAGTCACCATACAACGAGCGATTTCCAACCGGCGCTGCTGCCCATAGGCAAGGTTTCCTGCCTCACGGTTGGCAAACTCGGTCAGCCCAACCTTATCCAGCCAGAACGCTGCACGCTCTGTGGCCGCTTTTTCACTTTTCCTGAAAGACGGTGTTTTAAACAGTCCAGCCAATAATCCGGTATTCAAGTGACGATGTTGTGCCACTAGCAGGTTTTCCAAAACGGTCATCGCCTTGAACAGACGAACATTCTGAAACGTTCTCACCACACCCAGGCGGGCAATTTTGAAACCGGGCAGCTTTTCGACGGCCTGCTCTTTAAAAAGAATCTTGCCACCGGTTGGCTGATAGAAACCGGTCAAACAGTTAAACACTGTCGTTTTTCCGGCGCCATTCGGGCCAATCATGGAAACAATTTCACCCTTGCGGATATTCAGCGCCATTTGATCCACTGCCAGCAGACCACCAAAGCGCATACTGAGATCCGATGCTTCAAGCAAACATTGACTCATCTTACAACTCCTCCCATTTACACGCTTCCAGCCGCAGGCTGACCGCTGACTGATTCGGATTCCTGATCGTCATTCAGGCTTAAATGCGGACGCTTCATTGGCATCAACCCTTCCGGACGCCAGATCATCATCAGCACCATCATCAAGCCAAACATCAGCATCCGATATTCCTGAAATTCCCGGGCAAATTCTGGTAACACGGTCATAATCACCGCAGCCAAAATCACACCCATCTGAGAACCCATCCCACCCAACACCACAATGGCGAGAATGATGGCAGACTCAATAAAGGTGAACGACTCCGGGCTAATAAACCCTTGTCGTGCAGCAAAGAAGGTGCCGGCAAAACCAGCAAAAGCAGCACCAATGGTAAAGGCAGAGAGTTTGATGGCTGTTGGATTCAAACCAAGAGAACGACAGGCAATATCGTCTTCACGGAGTGCTTCCCAGGCACGGCCAATGGGCATTCTGAGTAGACGATTAATGACGTACAAAGTGACCAGCACTAGTAACACCGCCAGAATGTACAGGAAGATAACTTTGTAGCCACTGCTGTAGTCGATACCAAAGAATTCATGGAACGGCACATTGCCTTCTTCTTTTGCCCGGCGAGTAAACTCCAAACCAAATAAAGTCGGTTTTGGAATCTGACTAATGCCGTTAGGGCCACCGGTAATCGCCGTCCAGTTATTCAACAGGATTCGTATAATTTCACCAAAGCCCAAGGTGACAATGGCGAGATAATCCCCACGAAGCCTTAACACCGGAAAGCCAAGAACAAAGCCAAACAGTGCCGCCATCGCACCGCCAATCAGCAAACAACTCCAGAAATCCAGACCAAAATACTGATTCAGCAATGCATAACTGTAGGCACCAACGGCGTAGAAACCAACGTAGCCAAGATCAAGCAGCCCTGCCAAACCAACCACTACATTCAATCCCAGCCCCAGCATCACATAAATCAATGCCAGTGTTGCTAGATCTACAGCACCACGGGAAACAAAAAATGGCCAGATCAGCAAACCCGCAATGGCAAAACTGATCAGCAAGCGTTTCAGCGGCTTATTGTCGTCCAATGAGGGAATACTGATTTTTGGAACCGCGTTATGCCCCTTAACCTTAACGCCACTCCATAAAGCCGTTAAAGGATCACGAAAGAGCTGCACAAGAAAAACAAAAACAGCACCAGACACAATCCATGCCCAGCGTTCACTGGCTGCAAAATTAACCACCAGCCGAGTATTTTCTGTTGTGAGCTGAACACCCAGCATCAACACGGCCAGTAACAAAAGGACGCCCGCGGCCATAAATGCCGGAAACCAACGCAAGCTGGCTGTAGCGTTATAGTTATTCATACTTTTTCTACCTCCGGCTTACCCAGAATGCCTGTCGGGCGGAACAGAAGAATCAGCACCAGAAGACTAAAGGCGACAACATCTTTATATTCTGTACTGAAATAGCCTGCTGTGAATGCTTCAGTAACACCAAGAATTAATCCACCCAACACCGCACCAGGAATACTTCCGATGCCGCCAAGCACCGCAGCAGTAAAGGCTTTTAGCCCAGCCAGAAAACCAATATAGGGATTGATTACACCGTAATAGAGACCAAGCAGAACACCCGCAACGGCGGCTAGCGCAGCACCAATCACAAAGGTCAGGGAAATTACCTGATTGGTATTAATGCCCAGAAGACGGGTCATTCCCAAATCTTCAGCGCAAGCCCGACAAGCTCTGCCCATACGTGAACGGGAAATAAACAGGGTTAACAATGTCATGGTGATGAAGGTAATAATGAAAATTACCACCTGCATATACGACAACGTAATATTAAATCCGTCTTCAGGCCCAAAACTCCACCCGCCAGAAATCAAACTCGGCATGGCGATATCCCGAGAGCCTTGGGCAATACGCACATAGTTTTGGAGGAAAATAGACATACCAATAGCAGAGATCAGCGCTATCAGACGATTACTGTTGCGTAATGGCCGATAAGCCACCCGTTCAATAGTAAACCCATAAGTACTGGTGATAATAATGCTGATGATAAATGCGGCTGACAGCATCAGAGTGACACTATCAATGCCCATCAAGGCAAGAGCAGCCAGCACGGCGAAGGCAACGTAGCTGCCAATCATGTAAATTTCGCCGTGTGCGAAGTTGATCATTCCAATGATGCCATAGACCATCGTATAGCCTATGGCGATGAGGGCATATGTACTGCCTACAGTCAGCCCGTTCAGCAACTGCTGTATAAAATAAAACCCAGCTTCCCCCATAATGTACACCTTATTATGTTTATTCTTTTAGTTTGTTCTTCCGGGTTATCTAACCCTTGGCTAATAAACAGTCACTGTCCTATAAGCCAAAACAGGAAAGCTAAATTCCCTGTAAAATGTGCCCCCATCCTAAATAAAAGCCGAAGTTTTCGAAAGTAAAATGTTTCTAACTGTTGAAATTTGAAATTTTCTTTGCAGGCACACCTGTTCATCTATCATTCACCAACCTGATTTATGCCTTACGCCAGATGCAAACACACGTTTGCATAAACATTTTAAATCTGGTTTTATTAGCCCACGTTCGCCTATCAGGCGATATTTTGCTTCTAATAAAAACTACGATGTCAGGTACGGATACCATCCACACTTAAGTAGTTTGACAGTCCTTATAACAGAAGAAGACCATAAAAAGAGGAAGTGACGACTGTGAAAATCAAGCAGCTAAAAAACCTGAAGGCCAGCCTTCTGGCTGTCTCTGTGGCCCTTTCGGGCGTTTTACTCACCACTACAGATAACGATGCCTATGCCGCCGGTACTCTGCGGATTGGTAACATGGGTGAACCCGCCTCACTTGATCCTCACTACACCTCTGGTGTTTGGGAAAGCCGCATCGTTGGTAACATGTTCTTAGGGTTAACCACCGAAGCCGCCGATGGATCCATCATTCCCGGCGCAGCAGAAAGCTGGTCAGTGTCCGACGATGGTCTGGTATACACTTTTACCCTGCGCGATCATACATGGTCGGATGGCCAGCCAGTCGTTGCTGAGGATTTCAAACTGGCTCTGCAGCGTATTCTGAGACCTGAAACTGCAGCCGGCTATGCCTCGCTTCTGTACACCATCAAAGGTGCTGAACTGGTAAATACGGGTAAAGCAGGCCCGGAAGCGCTCGGTGTTGAGGTAATTGACGATAAAACACTGGAGATCACACTGTCCGGACCAGCCCCTTACTTCATTGCACAGCTGGCCCACTACACTGCTTACCCTGTACCTGCTCACAAAATTAAAGAGCTGGGCAGAGATTGGGCAAAAGACGACAGAATGGTCAGTAACGGTGCTTTCACCCTTAGCCAGTGGACTCCAAACTCAGAAATCCGTTTGGAAAAAAACCCGAATTTCTACGACGCTGAAAATGTATCTCTTGATGAGCTGGTGTTCTATCCACAGGAAGACCGTTCAGCGGTTCTGAAGCGCGTGCGGGCTGGCGAAATTGACATACAAACAGACTTTGCGTCTTCCGACCTGAAGTGGCTGGAGGCCAACATGCCTGATTATGTGCGTATCGCGCCATATCTCGGCGTTTACTACTACCCGCTCAACCTTAACGATGAAGTGCTGAAAGACACTCGAGTTCGTGAAGCGCTGGCCATGACCATTGATCGTAAAATTCTTACGGAAAAAGTCCTTAAAACCGGAGAAGTAGCAGCATACAGCTTTGTACCACCAGGTACTGGCGACTATGGTCAATCACCGGAAGTAAGCTGGAAAACCATGTCTCAGAAAGAACGGGTAGCCGAGGCTAAGCGTCTGATGAAAGAGGCTGGATACGACAAGGATAATGCACCTACGATTCAGTTGAGCTACAACACCTCTGAAAACCACAAGAAAATCGCTATCGCCGTAGCGGCAATGTGGAAGAAGGCGCTGGGCGTTAAAACCGAACTGTTTAACACCGAAGTCAAAGTTCACTACGACAACCTGAAAACAAGAACCTTTCAGGCTGGCCGTGCGGGCTGGATTGCAGACTACAACGACCCACAGAACTTCTTGAGTCTGATGGAAAGTCGTAACTCTTCCCAGAACTACTCTGACTTTAATGACAACCAGTATAACGAACTGATGAGGGCTGCAGAGCTGGAATCCGGTCCGGTTAAACGTAATGAACTCATGCGTCAGGCTGAGGTTATTGCACTGAAGGCCATGCCAAACATTCCTATCTACCACTACGTATCCAAGAACCTGGTAAATCCAAAGGTTGAAGGCTGGGTTGATAACGCATCCGACATCCACTTGGCTCGTTACCTGTCTATCAAAGAGTAATCAAACGGAATACGCTCCTGCCCACAGCAGGAGTATGCTCAACGCTGTCGTGCGCCATGGATGGCCATGAAAAATAAAACGAAGAGGGATCTCCAAAGGAAAGAGCGAATAATTCCATGTTTGCCTACATACTCAAGCGGTTGCTAACGGCGATTCCGACGCTGTTTATCATCATTACAATCGCATTTTTCATGATGCGCATTGCCCCCGGAGGCCCGTTCGATCAGGAACGACAGCTGCCGCCGGAAATTGAAGCCAATATTCTCAAAGCCTATGATCTGGATAAACCGGTCTACGAGCAGTATTTCATCTACATCAGCAAACTGCTTCAGTTTGATTTTGGGCCCTCTTACAAATTCAGGGATTTCTCAGTTACTGAACTGATTCTTTCCGGCTTGCCTGCCAGTTTTCAAATCGGTGGCCTGGCTATTCTGCTCGCGACGTTTATTGGCATTGGGCTGGGAACGCTGGCAGCACTCTATCAAAACCAGAAAACCGATTACGCCATTATGGGCGTTGCCATGACTGGCATTGCCATTCCAAACTTTGTTGCAGCCCCCATTCTTTCCCTGGTGTTTGGTGTCTATCTTGCCTGGTTGCCCGTCGCAGGTTGGGGTGATGGTGCTGCCAGAAACCTTGTCCTGCCCGTGATCTCTCTGGCATTACCACAAATCGCCTACATCGCCCGACTGACAAGAGGCTCGATGATTGAGGTTCTGCATTCCAACTACATCCGAACCGCCAGAGCCAAAGGCATTCGTGAAAGATTGGTGGTGGTGCGTCATGGTATCAAAGGTGCTTTGTTGCCGGTTGTCTCTTATTTAGGCCCGGCGGTGGCTGCCGTGACCACTGGCTCGGTGGTAATTGAATCCATTTACGATATACCCGGCGTTGGTCGTTATTTTGTGAATGCTGCGCTGAACCGTGATTACCCTCTGGTCATGGGTGTGGTGATTTTCTACGCAACCTTGATTCTCATGATGAACCTGATCGTGGACGTGATTTACAGCTTCCTGGATCCGAAACTGAGGGTTGGCGCATGAGCAATGCATTGAACATGAACGACAAGCTGGCGTCTTTTAATGATGACTATTCAGAAGTCGCTGGCCGCTCGCTCTGGCAGGATGCCCGTATTCGCTTAATGCGAAACAAGGCAGCTGTCGTTTCGATGGTGATTCTCTCCATCATTACTTTAATGGCGATCTTAGCGCCCTGGCTATCATCCCACCCTTTTGATGAAGTCTACTGGGACTTTATTCAAGTGCCGCCAAACTTTGCAGAAGGCTTCTGGTTTGGTACCGATGAAAATGGCCGAGACCTGTTCGTCCGCACCCTATATGGCGCCAGAGTGTCGTTAATGGTTGGCCTTGTGGCGACCACGGTGTCGCTGGTGATCGGTGTCGTTTATGGAGCTGTCGCCGGTTATATGGGCGGGCGTGTCGACAACCTCATGATGCGCTTTGTGGATATCCTTTATTCACTGCCGTTTATGTTTTTCGTCATTATCCTGATGGTGATTTTTGGCCGGAACATTTATCTGATCTTTGTCGCACTCGGTGCCGTTGAATGGCTAACCATGGCGCGAATCGTACGCGGTCAGACACTGGCGGTTAAGAAAAAAGAGTTTATTGAGGCGGCCCATGCCAGCGGTGTATCCACTACGAAGATTATCTTCCGCCATATTATTCCCAATATTCTTGGACCGGTGATCGTCTATATGACGTTGACGATTCCCCAGGTCATTCTCACGGAAAGCTTTCTTTCCTTCCTTGGTCTTGGTGTACAGGAACCGTTAACCAGTTGGGGCGTATTGATTTCCGAAGGCTCCAAAGTAATGGAATCTGCTCCCTGGATGCTGGCATTCCCTGCCACCTTCCTGGCTCTCACCCTGTTCTGTTTCAACTTCATTGGTGACGGTCTGCGTGATGCGCTGGACCCCAAGGATCGATAACTATGAACGAGAACAACATCATTCTTGAGATCAAAAACCTCAACACTCGTTTCGATACGCCGGATGGCGAAGTATCTGCAGCCAGCGAGATCAACTTCTCTTTGAAAAAAGGGGAAAGCCTCGGTGTCGTCGGGGAATCCGGGTCCGGAAAAACCCAGATATTTATGGCACTGATGGGCTTGCTGGCAAAGAACGGCAAAACCACAGGCAAGGCCATTTTTAAAGGACAGAACATTCTTGGACTGCCCGTTGCCGAGCTAAATAAGGTTCGTGGCGTTTCCCTGTCCATGATTTTTCAGGACCCAATGACATCATTGAATCCCTATCTGAAAGTCTCACGACAGATGACGGAAGTTCTGATTGAGCATCAGGGAATGAACAAAAAAGCAGCACTGGAAAAATCCATCGATATGCTGGAGCTGGTCGGTATTCCAGAAGCGCGCAAGCGGGTGCATATGTACCCTCACGAGTTCTCCGGCGGTATGCGACAACGAGTCATGATTGCCATCGCCCTGCTCTGCGAACCGGACCTGTTGATTGCCGATGAACCAACTACCGCTCTGGACGTGACCATTCAGGCGCAGATTCTCGACTTACTTCAAGATCTGAAAGAAAAGCTGGGCATGTCCATTGTGATGATCACCCACGACCTCGGTGTCATCGCCAATATGTGCGACCACGTAATGGTAATGTACGGTGGCCGAGTGATTGAAACCGGCTCCGTTAGCTCACTCTTTACTGATGCCAGGCACCCTTATACACAGGGACTGCTGAAATCTATGCCAAGGATTGATGGCAATCATAATGAAGACCTGTATGCGATCCCAGGCCAGCCTCCTAACCTTCAGGCCTTACCTAAAGGCTGTGCCTTTCAGCCTCGTTGCCAATATGCGACAGAGCGATGCCATCAGGAACAACCAACGACTACCTACATCGATGAGAATCGTACGGCATCGTGCCATCAGTTAAACGCGGTCACCGCCTGTCACCCGATGAATGTTGTAGAGGGCGCCCTATGAATACTGTTGAAAAAGCCCCCATCCTGACCGTCGATAACCTTAAGGTTCACTTCCCTGTGGATGTCGGCACTATTTTCACACGTAAGAAAACCCTGAAAGCCGTTGATGGCGTAAGCTTTCAACTCTATGAAGGGGAAACACTGGCAGTCGTGGGCGAGTCAGGCTGTGGAAAATCCACTCTGGGCCGAGCTGTGCTGCAGTTATTGCACAACACCGACGGACAAGTGGTCTGGATGGGCCAAAACATCACGGGCAACTCAGTGAAAGAGATGCGCCCTCTGCGTAAAGATATGCAGATCATTTTCCAGGATCCACTGGCCAGTCTTGATCCACGCATGACCATTGGCGAAATTATTGCAGAACCGCTGGTCACCCATCACCCGAAATTATCGAAGGATGCCGTAAAAGACCGTGTTCGTGAAATGATGGATATCGTTGGCCTGCTGCCAAGAATGATTAACCGTTACCCTCACGAGTTTTCTGGAGGACAGTGTCAGCGCATTGGTATTGCCCGGGCGATGATTCTGCAACCCAAAGTGATTGTCTGTGATGAACCCGTATCCGCACTGGATGTGTCCATTCAGGCACAGATCATTAACCTGCTGGGCGAACTGCAGAAGAAGTTTGGTCTGTCATTGTTGTTTATCAGTCATGATCTTTCAATCGTACGACACATCAGCCATCGAGTCATGGTTCTGTATTTAGGGAATGTGATGGAGGTTGCGGATAAAGATGATCTCTACAACTCACCACAGCATCCTTATACTCAGGCATTGATTTCAGCGGTTCCAGTGCCGGATCCGGAAGCAAGGAAGAAACGGGTAGTACTGAAAGGTGATCTTCCGTCGCCTATTAACCCGCCTTCAGGTTGCGTATTCAGAACTCGCTGCCTTTATGCAGATGAGCAATGCGCGCAAACAAAGCCAGAGTTAATCAATATGGGTCATTCAACGTCAGGTGAAAACCATCAGGTTTCTTGCCACAAGGTCACGGTGATTAATGAGTAAGGTAGCCAACAGGGCTGCCCATCTCGTTCCATGTTTCAAGGTTGTCGCAAAACGGAAATAGAAAAACAGCCAGGGCCACCACAACCCCGGCTGTTATAAGGCAAAGTTTTAGAAGGCGTACTTCACCGTCAGGGAAACGTTATCCCGGTCGGTGAGTTTCTTTTCTTTGTAAGCTTCTGTATCAGCATCATGATCTCCCATATAAGCGAGATACTTGACCCCTACCTGCACACCCGAACGGTGATGGGTAAAGTCTGCACCGATACTGAAACGGTGATCACCTTCACCTCCAACACCACCGGTCATAGTTCGACCTTTCACCTGGCGTGAATAGCTTACAGGAACGCCCATATCCCAGGATTCAGTGATCCCCGGATAAGCGAGATTTAAGGACGCGGATGCTGCTAAACCATAGCTAGTCCATGCAAGTTCATCACTTCCAATTACGGGCTCATCTTCAACACTCTGAATATCAACATAAGCGACTTCCGTAGTAAGTGTCGCACTATCAGAAATCGGTGAGCTACCAAAGTTCACTATCGCATTCAGGTTCGTCTGCAGCACATCGCCTCGAGTTGGATTAGACAATGCTCCAGCCAGTACAGGCGCACCTTTCTTATAAGTCACCTCACCTGCGATTGAGGCTATCCCCGCACTCGTCGTAAACGTTAAACCATACAAGTCAATGTCATCCATATATTTGACCTGATACGTAGCTGAACTCTGACTAGTCATTGTGGTTACAGGTGTTGGAATACGAGAGTTATAGCTTAGGTAGTACAAACCAAGCTCGGTTAAATCACTCACACGATAACGAGCACCGACTCCCCACTGATCATGATCAGGTGTAATATCTGCCTTGCGTTGTCCAAAATCGCACCCATCGGGTGCCAGCGCACTGGGTATCAAACAAACAGCGCCATTACCCACCGCCTCACTGGTGCTAAGATAAGAGCCGGGTTCCGATACCACAGTCTCATGCCAGTCATACTGATAATGAGCCAAGAGAGAAAGATCAGGTGTAATTTCCAACTGCATGGAAACCTGCTCTTCTGGCAACAAGATATCTTTCACTTCTGTGCCCGGTATACCGGATTTAATCGCATCAGAAGGCCCCTGCGCCAGAGACATGCTTGGGAAAAACAGAGCCTCGCCCCATGCCACTACATGGCTACCTAAACGAAAATCGGCATAACCACTTTCACCAAAAGGAAACGCAGTGTAAACATAAGCATCCAGGAGACGGGTGTAACCACCATGATAGCGTTCAGCATCATCAGTAAACTTATCATCGTGGTAAACGCCGTCGTAAAAAGTGCTACCAGACAACACCAGACCACTATTACCAAATCGCAAATGGCTTTCCATTAATAATGAAAGGCCATTATTAACCAAATCACCTTTATCAAAATTGGTGTTACCACTGCTGGTTAACTCTTTATTCTGGTCGTCCAGCCGTTGTGCTGCCGAATACGTCAGCGTGCCTTTCCAGTCCAGGGTGACGTCATTTCCCAGCTCAATGGTTTCGCCAGCCAACGTGTTACCGGCAAGACCAAGGCTCAACACAGCCATGGCCAGTTTGCTTTTCTTGAATGTGTGCATTTTCTTATTATTCCTTGTAGGCCGGTAACCGTCAGGTTGCCGACACCACCACAGCAATTTTGATCGGCAATCCATTCAGGATTGCCGACGGACGAGCTGTGGCATTCAAAACAATTAATTAATGGCTTAAACGACGAAGCGCCGCTGGCGTGTACATATCTTTGGTCATGTTGCCGGCATTAAGAATTGGGCCTTTAGCCTTTTCCTGGAACAGGTTGTAACCGACATAGCCGCCAGAGGTCAGATCGTGGTAAAAGCTGCTGCCCGCCTGCCATGCCTGCATATCGTAGGCGTAGTAGTAATTGATGTAAGCGTGTTGTACCAGCTCATCACGAGTGTCGTAAAAATCCGACACCACGCCATGCCAGGTATCTTCGTCAATGTACATTGTGCGTCGACCATACTTATGGCGATAGTCGTCTTTCAAACGACCTTCAAGCACCCATACACGACGAAGCTCGTAGCGCATGAAATCCGGATTAGCGTGGCCTGTCTGAAGCAGCTCATCATACTTCACATCGCTACCATGAACTTTGTAAGCATTTGCCGGAATATAAATCTCTTTTTTACCCAGAGAGTGCCAGGTATAGCGTTCTGGTGAACCGTTCATCAAACGATCTGAATCCAGTGTCAACTTGCCCGCTGTAGAAGCCAGCGGTGTATCAAAACCGTACTCCGGCAACTGTCTTACACGACGAGTGCCCGGGTTATAATTCCATGCCAGTCGTTTACCCTGGGCAAAGTTCACCGGTTCAATTGATACCGTCGCGCTGCCTTTGCTCCGGATCGGTTTGGTGGTGGCAGTGATGCCGTAGGCCATAATGTCCAGCATGGGCTGGCCAATATAATCCGGATGATTCACCAGGCTCAGACCTTTGTTCTTCTGTGCTCCCCAACTTATCTTGCCCGTTGAACTTACGTCTGCAACATCACGATCTGTCTGATAGGTAAACGCACGAAACGGAAAGTTATGGTTTGCCAGAATCTGCATAGGCTGGTCAGCATCAGGAATTGGAAATGGAACCCCACCCATATAACCGGTAAAACCAAAACCTTCATCGGTCAATTCTGAGTCTGCAGCATTCCTTTTCACTACGTCACAAACCACATCGGGATAACGGAAATCACGACGCCCTGCATATACCGGAATTTCAAAGGTCTCAGGAAAACGCTCAAACATAGCCTGCTGACCAACGGTCAGGTTTTCCTTATGTTCCTGCCAGTTAGCGCCGGTAATGATCAAACGAGGCTTGTCGTCTTGATACGGATCAATTGGATGCTGGCCAACATTTGGCGTGTATTCAATGCCTGGAGGTGTTCCGAGCCATTTGCCGGAAAAAGGAGGAATCGTGCCATCTGCGTTGCCAGCGGCTATCGCACCGGTACACGTCAGTTCATTTCCAAGCTTGGCGATATCTTCAGGTGATGCTTTTGCCAGAGCGAAGCCACTACCGGAGAGCAGCAGTGCCGTCATTATGGGCGTCACTAGCCGGTTAATTTGCATTCTTATTATTCTCCCTGGGAAGATATTCAGCATGTATTAATACATCTGAATATCTAACACGGTTGGTTTATTATTTTTCTTATCCCGGGATCATTTTTTGCAATTACACAAGGGCGTGAATCGTCCTTACGGACTAGGCCAAATTTTCACCAGACACCAGTAACCACGAGGGTTATAGCCATATTAAAAACAGGGTTATTTTATCGCAGACAACAAAAAACTCCCACGCTTACGCATGGAAGTTGGAAATAGAAAAGTAGAGCCTACTGGTTATTCAGCAGACTGCCCCACCGAGAAATCATGTCCCCACATACTTACTCTGGTGAACTCAAACGCGCTGTGCTCTTGCCAATCCACCTGCAGGCCGCCATAACCAAACTCCATATCAAAACCTGACGGTGTTTTCATATAAAAAGAAGTCATTTTATCGTTTAAATGCTGACCGATAGTCGCCGACAGTTTCACACCATGAGCTTGATGACGATCATGAGCACGCCCAACCTCCGTCATGTTTTCCACTTCCACCATGGCATGCACACAGCCAGAAGGAACAGGAAATGCGCAGATAGCCAGACTGTGATGACGTGGATTACTGCAATGCAGAAAATAGATTGGCAGCGGATCAGCATCAGGCGCCGGCTTGAAATTGAACATATCAGACACGGCAAAGCCCAGAACCTCTTTCAAAAAACTCAGTGTTTCATCAAAGTTCGGCGCTGGCAGTACGGTATGCCCCAACCCCATATCACCAGTGACAAACTTTGGCACACCTTGAGGTGAAATAAATGGTTGGCAGTCTGAACAGTAGCCCCAATAGAGCTCATGAAGATTACCGGAAGGGTCGCGAACCAGAGCAATATCCTGAACGCCGCGCTGCTGACACATCGTACTGTCGCCTTTTTCCCAGGCAATGCCTTTTTCATCGAGAAGCTCTGTAGCATTATTAAATGCTTCGAGAGATCCCAACTCCCACCCTGACGACAAATATCGTTTATCATCACCTTCAACAATTAACATTCTGAATGGGCGGTCATCCATTTTAAGATAAAGACCACCATTCGGAGCTTCAGACGTCATCATACCCAGCACATTTTCTGCATAGGCTTGCCATTCCGGCAAGTTATCCGTCTGAGCAACAAAGTAGCCGAGGGAGCGAATATCCATCATGAGTTCATCCTCTTCTTATTATAATTTGATAACGTCGTTTTCTTTTTATGCGTCAGCCTCAATGGCTGACAATCCAAGCGCCTGTAAAAGCAACTCATCGTAGGGAAGATAGCTTTTTGCCCGACTGTCCCTGATGTAAATGGGCTCCTGGCATAACTCAGGATCATACCCCTGCTTTTGCAGGTCTATTTTTCTCAATTTGAAGGTGCTGGTCAGATCAGCAGACTGACATAATCGTAGAAACTGTGGCGCTGCATAGTCGGGTAACTTTTTTGCAGTTAAAGTATAAAATGCCTCAGGATCAAATCCGCACCCCTTCTGCATAACAATCGCAGCCATGCCCGCCCGGCCCTCATGCCCCGGAACCTGAACACCATAGACATTAATCAGCTCTATACCCTCAGCATCACCAAGAGCGATAGCCACTTCCTGAGTAGAAACATTCTCACTTTTCCAACGAAAGGTGTCCCCTAAACGATCAACAAAATAAAAGTAGCCATTGTCGTCAAATTTCAGAAGATCACCGGAACGCCAGAAACTGTCCCCTTGCTGGAATACGTTACGAAGTATTTTCTGCTCTGTTGCTTCTGCGCTGGTATAACCTTCAAAGCGGCCGCCGCCCATATCAGGGCTGCTGATGATGTAACCCAGAGCCTCACCGATTTCACCTGCCTCACAGGGAATCAGATAACCCTGTTCATCACGAAGGTATTCATTGCGTTCCAGATCAAACCGAACCAGCCTGAGATTGGTTTTACTCCAATCAGGAATTCGACCACAGGAGCCCGGATAGTTATCCATGTTCAGAAGATTGGTGTTCGCTTCGGTAGCTCCCCAACCTTCATAGATATCCATCTGTCCAAACTTGGTGATCCATTGCTGCCATGTATGCTCGTTCAAGCCAGCACCAACAATGCAGCGCAGACTGTGCATAGGCGCATTGTCGTAGAAGTTCAGGAGATAGCGGCAAATCTCCCCAATGTACTGACAAACCGTGATCTGATAATCGCAAACATCATCCCAGAATCGTCGAACACTGAATTTTCGCCGGAGTACAATGGTCGCCCCTGCCGACAGCGCAGTAGAGGTAACAGAGGTTGCTGCCGCACCGTGATATAGCGGTAAAAAACAATAAAACACATCTCTCTGATCCGCCTTGATGCTGACTTCCATCACATCACCAGACGACAACCAACGCATATGACTGTAGATGGCGGCTTTCGGTAAGCCTGTGGTACCGGAGGTGTATATCAAAATGGCTGGGGATTCAGCCGTTATCGATGCTCTCAGCTGAGCATCAACAGGTTCAGCAGATGCGGTATTTATAGCCTGATAAAATGCTTCGTCCAAACACTCAAGGTCGGTGCTGTTGGCAGGTTTCTCCTCATCAGGTAACAACCATAACTGTAACCCCTGTAAACCTTCTGCGGCTGAAAAATGATGAGCACACTCCTCACCCACAATCACAGCACGAGCACCAGAGGCAGAAATAGCATGCTTCAACGCGTTCCCACTCACCTGTGTGTTCAGGAAGGCGATCACCACACCCACTTTCACCAAACCAAACCATACATGATAAAAGTCTGGCCGATTCTCCAGAGCCATCGCACAAACGTCACCGGCAGTAAGCCCCATAGCCAAAGCCGCACGGGCTACTTGATTTGCTCTGCAATCCACATCGCGGTACGAATGAGACTGGTCACCATAGAGCAGAAAGGGATGATTTCCGTGCTTATCCACCCTTTCTTGCCAACGATCAGCAATCGTATAGGCAGCATCAGGACAAACACGATTAGCAACAGCAGATCTCTCATCCATTTTGGCCTGAGTCTCTGCTCGCTTGGGAATGATTACTTGCCCAGTGTCTTTCATCACAAATCAACGCACCCGGATTTTCGGAGCAGGCGTATCTTTACGCATACTCAGCAGAAACTGCCCTAAAGGTGCAGGCTCAGCAACCTCCGGTAGCTGATCATCAACTGGCCGGTTGGCCCAGAATTCTTTCCAGGAGGGAAACAGGTCATGAAAAGTACCTTCATAAGGCTCACGACCTGGCCACCGCATCTTTAGATCACCAATAGGCTGCTTATTCAGATCTGAAGCGTACCAGTAACAAGGCAAACGACGACGAAAATACCAACGCCCATCAATGCGTTCATAATCGTCCCAATACAGCATCTGCATGGTTACCCATTCCGGGCCAGTTTCATGTTCGTTTTTTGAGTAAACGACACCAATAGCATGATCTGCATCCACAAACTCAATAATATGCTGACCAAGATGATGAGAGGTGCCGGTAAACTGATCCCGAAGTGTTGAGTCAACCCACTGTTTCAGATGCTCTCTGCCGGTTTTACCTCGACCTACCCGCACATCTGGCGCAAACAAGCCTACATGGGCATCCAGATCCCGCATATCCAGCGAGAGAGAATATTTACCGGCAAGCTGTCGAATTTCTTCCGTTGATTCCAGACGGTCAATCCGTTGTGCTAACGATGAGAGCGATGACTCAGGCATATCGACGTCCACTTTATTTGCCGCTCATGGCTGTTGTTATGCTCATGGCTGTTATTATGCTCAGGGCTGTTGTTAGATAAATGCCATGCCACCGTTGGCAGCAATGTTTTGTCCGGTGATGAATGACGACTCATCGGAGGCCAGAAAAGAGGCAACGCTGGCAATTTCTTCTGGCTCACCCATACGCCCCAGCGGAATGCCTGCAATCATTTGATTGGTCCACTCATCCGGAATATCCGCCATCATTGGCGTATTTGTCGGGCCAGGCACAATGGTGTTTACACGAATACCATTAGGCGCCAGTTCCCGTGCAATACTGCGGGTCAAACCCATCACGCCAGCTTTGGCAGCGCAATAATGGCTTGGGCCTTCACCAGAAACAGCAGCGGTGCTGGAGATATTAATAATGCTACCACCGCCGTTTTTCTCCATCAGGCGGGCACCTTCACGACAGCAATAGAATGTACCGGTCAAGTTAACACCAATGACTTTCTGCCAATGGGCATCGGGGGTATCCAAAAACGCATCCACAGAACCAACACCGGCGTTATTAACGACCACATCCAGTTGACCAAAACGCTCTTCAACCTTTGCCATGGCAGCCCGAACGGATTCTGCATTGGAGATGTCACAGCCAACTGGTAGCACACTGTCTCCCAGATCACTGGTGGCATTGGCGACGGTTTCTTGATTAAGATCGACAGCAGCAACCCGTGCACCTTCTGCAACAAACTTTTTAACCACCGCCAGACCCATACCCTGAGCGGCGCCGGTCACAAAAACGACTTTATTCTTATGCTTCATGACTTCAGTCTTCTCTTATTATTTTTCTGATCAACGCAAATCACATTAACGGTTTTGATATGCCCGAGACTGGTCTGAATGGACGATGCTGTAAATGGTGGTGAACCTTGATATTTGGCAGTCAGGAATTTGCCATTTGTTCTGTCTGCGACCCATGACAGAACGCTAAAACAATAATAAAGAAGGGTATTAACATGTCTCAGAATGACCTGCCGCTGCCAACCGGTGAGTTTGCCAAGCTTGATAATGGCATCACTCTGCATTATTTAGATGAAGGACAGGGAGAGACTATTATCTGGCTACACGGCAGTGGTCCTGGCGCCAGTGGCTACAGCAACTTTAAAGGCAACTTCCCTTCTTTTATTGAAGCTGGCTATCGCAATATTATTCTCGACCTTCCCGGTTTTGGCCGTTCCGATAAGCCAGACGACATTCAGTACAACCTGGATTTTTTTGTTGAAACCCTGAACCTGTTTATCACCCAACTAGAACTCACCAATTGCATTTTGCTCGGCAATTCTCTTGGTGGCGCCATTGCCCTCGGTCAGGCACTGAAACATCCGAGCACCGTAAGCAAACTGCTGTTAATGGCACCCGGAGGGGTTGAAGAGCGCGAAACCTACTTCCAGATGGAAGGCATTCGACGTATGGTTGAGGTGTATCAATCTGGCCCAATGGGTGTGGATGAAATGCGTCAGGTCATGCAGCTGCAACTGTTTGATTCTTCCCGGCTTTCTGATGCATTACTGGAGGAACGTGCTGCCGTTGCCAAGACTCAGCCGGCCAATCTGTTCTCCACCATGATGGTGCCAAACATGACCGAACGGCTCCATGAACTGGACTGCCCGATTCTAGGTTTCTGGGGCACTAATGACCTGTTTAACCCACCAGAGGGCATGTTCAAGTTCCTCCATAACGCCAAAGAGTGCCGTTTCCTGATGCTCAATCAGTGCGGACACTGGGTGCAGGTGGAACACGAAAAACTGTTTAACCGCACCTGTATCGATTTCCTGAAAAATAATTAATACCAGAGAGTCGTTGTATGTCTACTTTCGAACATCTGTCTAAACCGGGTCGAATTGGTTCTCTGGATCTGAAAAACCGCATGATTATGGCGCCTATGGGCTCAAACTTCGCTGAAGCGGATGGTCACTGCGGTGAACGCATTCAAGCCTATTACGAAGAGCGTGCCAAAGGTGGAGCATCATTGCTGACCATGGGCGTCTGTTCTGTGGCATACCCCCACGGCACAGCCGAGCCTTATCAGGTGGGTATTTCTGATGATCAGTTTATTCCCGGACTGAAACAGCTAACCGACAGAGTGCACAAGCACGATGCCAAAATTGCTATTCAGCTTCAGCATGCAGGTAAGACTGCGGTAAGGGATCTGGCTGAAGGTCGAGAGTTATGGGTGCCTTCACTGCCCAAGCCTCAAAAGACCGATATGATGAGCTCCCTCACTCTCACAGAGCTTGGTTCATTTATTCGTCCAAAGGCAGGTACCAAACCCACCATTCGGGTGATGGATAAAAACGACATTAATCAAATGGTTGAATGGTTTGCATCAGCAGCAGAGCGTGCCGTAAAAGCCGGCTTTGATGGTATTGAATTACATGCAGCCCATACCTACATTATTGCAGGATTCCTTTCTGCCTATTCCAATGTGCGTGATGATGAATACGGTGGATCATTAGAAAACCGTGCTCGTTTTTTAATGGAAGTGATTGCCGCGGTTCGTGAGCGAGTAGGTGAAGAGTTTCCGATCTGGCTCCGGCTGGATGCTCAGGAACTCAGAATGGAAGGCGGCATTACTGTAGATGACTGCATTGCCGTCGCCAAAATGGTCGAAGCCGCAGGGCTGGATGCCGTGCATATCTCTGCCTACGCCAATACTAACAGTGGCGATGCGTTTACCGAAGCACCATTAGTTCAAAAGCCAGCAGGCTTTCTGGATTGGACGGCAGAAGTTAAAAAGCACATCAAGATTCCGGTGATTGCCGTAGGGCGACTGGAGCCAGAGGTGGCAGACAAAGCCATTGCAGATGGCAAGTGCGACTACATTGCCCTGGCTCGAAAGCTGCTTGCCGACCCTGAATTTCCAAGAAAGGTCATTGAAAACCGTCCACAAGATATTCGCCCCTGCATTTACTGTTATGTTTGTGTCAGCCAAATATTCGTCAATGAACGTGTAAAGTGTGCTGTGAACCCCATGACCGGGCATGAATCAAAAATTCAATTGATCGCAACCGATCACCAGAAGCACATTGTCGTCATTGGTGGAGGCCCTGGGGGCATGGAAGCTGCCAGAGTCGCTGCCACTCGCGGGCATCGAGTCACTTTAATTGAACGCAGTCAACGATTAGGGGGAACCTTGTTTTTTGCCTCCCTCGCTTATCCGGAGAATGGTCCTTTGCTGGATTATCTGGTGAATCAAGTAAAGCAGCTTCCTATTGATGTTCGATTGAATACTGAAGCTAATGAAGCTCTTTTAAACGAACTGAAACCCGATGAAGTCATTGTTGCCACGGGTGCTCTGCGTAATGCTCCCAATATCCCTGGCGCTGAGCACAAACATGTTTGGTCCGGAGATGAACTTCGTCGCCTGATGACGGGTGACGGTGACGATATCGCCAAAAAGAAACTCAATGTCGCTCAACGAATGATGATGAAATCCGGTTCAATGATCGGAGCCACCAACAGCACAGAAGCCATTCAGCAACTGTCAAAACTTTGGATGCCACTTGGTAAGCAGGTCGTCATTGTTGGCGGTGGTCTTGTTGGACTGGAGCTGGCAGAATTTCTGGTGGAGCGCGGTCGGTCAGTTACGGTTCTGGAACCAGAAAGAGACCTCGGTACCGAATTAAGCATTGTTCGCCGCTGGCGGGTACTTCACAACCTGAAAACCCATAATGTCGATACCGTTACGTTTGCCAACGTCACTAAGATTGATAAGTCAGTGGTTTACTATCAAGATAAAGACGGCGTAGAGCACCAACTGCCTGCAGAATCTGTTGTTCTGGCCGTTGGTGCTGAACCGGATCATGGCTTTGCCAGTCAATTGGCTGAAGCAGGGTTTAATGTTACGAACATCGGTGACAGCTCCGATGTCGCTTATATTGAAGGTGCGATTCAATCCGGCCTACAAGCAGGGATAAACTGTTAGTCAGACCCTTAGTAATAAAATAACAGGGCTGAATGTCCTGTTATTTCTTCACCAACCCCCGTGACATTTTCTCAAATTTCTCGCCATAAGGCGGCAGCATACCGCTCAATTTCGGCAGGTTGATCCAACCCTGTTTGAATACAGACTTGGAATGACTAAACGTTTTGAAACCTTCGATACCATGAATCTGCCCCATACCACTGGCACCAACACCACCAAAAGGCAAGTCGTCGCAGGCATAGTGAACGGCGATATCATTAATAGTCATTGCCCCCGCCATCGTATTATCAATAACTTTTTTTTGTACCTTTTTATCCTTACTGAAAAGATACAGCGCCAAAGGGTTTGGGCGACTATTGATATCCAAAAGACACATGTCGAATGACTGATAGGTTCTTATGGACAGTATGGGACCAAAGATTTCTTCCTGCATCACCAGCATGTCATTGGTCGGGTTAATGACCAAATGCAGGGGGATTTTATGGTTAGCCCTGTCACTCCAGTCCGCCTGAACAGTATCCAGCGAAATCACTTGAGCACCTTTTATCCGAGCATCATCAAGATAAGACAAAATACGTTCAAAGTGTCGCTCATTAATCACTGAAACAAAGTCTGGGTTATCCTGCACCATGGGATAAAGCTCCGCGATCACTGAACGACACTTTTCAACAAAAGCATCCAGAGCAGCTTCAGGCACAAAACAATAATCCGGACTGACACAAATCTGGCCACTATTCATGGCTTTGGTAGCCATTAGTTTGTCCGCTGCATCATCCAGATCATAGTCTTCTGCAATAATCACCGGAGATTTCCCACCCAACTCCAAAGTGACAGGTGTCAGATTTGGCGCTGCGGCTGCCATCACTTTACTGCCCACTGAGCCTGCACCGGTAAAAATCAAATGATCAAACGGCAATCGACTGAAGGCAGCTCCGGTGTCAGCATCACCATTAATAACAGCAATCTCATCATCAAAGAAATATTCCGAAATCAGTTTTTCAAGTAATTCTGACGTGCACGGGGTAAATTCAGAAGGTTTGATCATTGCCCGATTACCAGCGCCAAGCACATCGGCCAGCTGAGCAAAAATGGCATTCACAGGCACATTCCATGGCGTCATGATCCCCACAACACCTTTAGGCTGATAATGAATTTCACTGCGCGAGCCAGTGACATTCATCGGGAAAGGAGCGCTGCGTTGTTCAACCCTCATCCATTTTTTCAGTTTTTTACGGACAAACTTCAGGGACTGAATTGAAGTAAACAGCTCAGAGACCCGAGTGACATTATCGGATCGACAACCAAAGTCAGCTTCAACCGCTGCACATATCTCATTCTGATACGTGACCAATAAATCAATACAACGGTTCAAGCGATCAATTCTTGTATCCAGATCCGGGTAGGGAATACCTGAATGAGCAAGGCGTTGTTTATTCAGCAAATGCATCAACTTTTGTTCAATTGATCCGAGGTCTGCCCGTTTTTCTGATTTTATTACAGCAGCGGATTCTGTCTGTGTAGCCTGCATAATGAGGGTGCTCAGCCTGATCAATGTCCTGTCTGAAGGTTATGAGTAATTGGAAAACCGTATTGATTCATTTTTTTCCAAAAAGATGACCAATGTCCTGTTGAACATATGATCGCTCGGAGTGTTAACAGCATTGAGGCACCTTCTTCTTTCCAGCGCATACCTGATCTGCACATCCTCTGTTTCACCAATATTTTACAGGCCGCTTCAGTAACCCCAGAGCCGATTGGTAAATGGGCGCTCAGGGCTTCCGGATAGACCATCTTTTTCCAGTTGTTCTTAAAGTAGGTTCTTGGGCTAAGTTACCGTTAATGGTTGAATCAGCTAAACTCCTATAAAATCAACGTGGTAGGGGAGTGATATGCAATCTGAACTCTTCCAGAATTTTA
>NZ_LUTV01000001.1:328526-338034 GCF_001646945.1 Endozoicomonas ascidiicola | reverse complement strand
AGCGTAAATTAAGATAGAGACAATCAGCTTTGGAGGGTACGCATGCTGGCCGAGATGATGGTATTTTTTTTCGACTTCTAAAGTGTCGATTCTCTGAAAGAGCAGTTCGTAGGTAAAGCAATCGTGGTCGCTGGGAAGMAGGTCAAAGATGTTGGTTGGAAACAGCAAATGCTGGTTGAACTCAACAGGGCTATCCTTGAATTTTGGAGGTGGAGACATTTGGCATCATTATATTTGGTTTTGAGGTTTATCATAACTGATTTGGCTATTCTCGGTCAGCCTCCTAGCTCATTTTCTGGTTTTATTTTCTTTACGCCAAATCCGTACCAATACCCTTCCCCAAGCACTATCCCACCCGTTACTCTGTTGAGTTTGAGTAGCTCATCATAGGAAAATACTCCCTCCATACCAACCATGTTGAATGAGCATATCAATGCATAAAATGCATTGACCAGATATCCCGGTTCATCTTCAAATGCAAAGCGTCCATAGTGGTGTGAGCGATTATCTATGAGTAGCTTCCATAGTTCGTCAACCTGCACAGCATCAAACACAACCTTGTCTTTACATTGCTTAACTACTGATTCATAGTTAAAAGCATTAGTAAAAAACTCTCTCAGTAGATCAGGCAAACCGAGGCATGCTTGATTTAGCGTTACTTCATCCCCATAAGTTTTCGCCAAAAGCACAGCAAATATGTCACATCGCCAACCATCCATTGAGCGATCTTCATAAATAATCCGCTCAAGCTCTCTCGATAAGTTTTTTATAAGCCCACTGCCCTCCGGGCAAAGTCGCTTTAGCGTCTCCGCAGAGGCTTGAGATAGTGAATCAACCCTAAAACTACAAAGAGGCTCATCCATAAAGGTTTTACTATTGCTTCCAACGCTACAACCATGAGCTATATTATTTGCACCATCCTTGATTTCTTGAATGTCATCCAGAACAGTCTTGAGAACCTGATTAGCTTTGTCTGTTATTTCCCCTGTTCTTACACGAGTAACGACACCTTTTTCACTGCCGGTATTTAGAGCCTCACCACCTCTTGGGGTTTCAGGAAGAGTCCCACCTAAAACCTTAACTTCATGAGTAGCAAATGAAGATACTGCGTTGCCAGAGCCTTGTTGGATACTCTCTTTAAAATGTACTGTGCTGGGTATCAAAGATAGTTGCGTGCACGATGCCATTACACCTCCTACAGGCGATAAACATTTTTATAAAATAATTATTAATAGAGGTATTTTAAGAGCAAAAGTTCCTAAAACCGTTGACTGCGCTGGTCTTTCCTTCATAAGTGACTGAGATTGAACAGGAACAGTGCAGTCAAGCATGCAGTGTTGTATCCTACCCGATTAGTATGCAATACCGACCTCTTACTGCTGAAAACAGGCAGTACACCTTAATTGATTAAGCCCGTTGAGCGATGATGGAAGAGCATTACCAACCGCATCAGATTGAGAGCGAAGCCCAGAAATTCTGGGAAGACAACGACAGTTTTGCTGTCACCGAAGACACTTCTTCAGAAGAGAGCAGGAAAGAAAAATTTTATTGCCTCTCCATGTTCCCGTACCCTAGCGGTCGACTGCATATGGGGCACGTGCGTAACTACACCATTGGTGATGTGATCTCCCGTTACCAACGCATGCGTGGCAAAAACGTTCTGCAGCCCATGGGTTGGGACGCTTTTGGTCTGCCTGCTGAAAACGCAGCGAACAAAAACAAAACCTCACCCGCACCATGGACTTACGAAAACATCGAATACATGAAAGGTCAGCTAAAGCGCTTGGGCTTTGGTTATGACTGGAACCGTGAAATCGCCACCTGTAAGCCCGACTACTATAAGTGGGAACAGTGGTTCTTCACTCAGCTCTATGAAAAAGGCTTAGTCTACAAAAAGATGGGCGCCGTTAACTGGTGCCCTAATGACCAAACGGTGCTGGCCAACGAACAAGTTGAAGACGGCCGCTGCTGGCGTTGCGACACCATCGTTGAGCGCAAAGAATTACCTCAGTGGTTTGTAAAAATCACCGCCTACGCGGATGAACTTCTGGCGGATCTGGATAAGCTGGAACACTGGCCTGATCAGGTTAAAACCATGCAGCGTAACTGGATCGGCCGCTCTGAAGGTGTTCAGATGACCTTCAAGGTAGCCAACCCTACTGACGGTACTCCAGAAGAATTCAAAATTTACACTACTCGCCCAGACACGCTGATGGGTGTGACCTATGTTGGCGTTGCTGCAGAACACCCTCTGGCGAAAGCAGCAGCGGTTAACAATCCTGCGCTTGCCACTTTTATTGATGAATGCAAATCCAACGCAGTCACCGAAGCCGAAATGGCGACCATGGAAAAGCTCGGTGTTGATACCGGCATTCGAGCCATTCACCCAATCACTGGCCGCGAAGTGCCCGTGTGGGCAGCTAACTTTGTGTTGATGGATTACGGTACTGGCGCCGTCATGGCCGTTCCAGGACATGATCAACGTGATTTTGAGTTTGCCACCCGCTTTGGTCTGAAGATTGAACAGGTAATTGCACCATCCAATGGTGAAGAAATCAGTGTTACTGAAAGCGCGTTCACCGAGAAAGGCATACTGGTCAACTCTGGTGAGTTTGACGGCCTGTCTTCAGAAGAAGCCTTTACTGCTATTTCCGACAAACTGGTTGCTGAAGGCAAAGGTGAGAAACAGGTTAATTACCGTCTTCGCGACTGGGGCGTGAGCCGTCAACGTTATTGGGGTTCTCCAATTCCAATGCGTTATCTGGAGGACGGCACAGAGGTTCCTGTGCCTCTGGAAGAACTGCCTGTTCTTCTGCCAGAAGATGTGGAGATGGATGGTGTTCAGTCACCCATCAAAGCGGACCCTGAATGGGCAAAAACCACCCACAACGGCCAACCAGCAACTCGAGAAACCGATACCTTTGATACCTTTATGGAATCAAGCTGGTACTACGCCCGTTACTGTTCACCAAAATCCGATGATCAGATGTTGAACCCGGAAGCTGCCAACTACTGGCTGCCAGTGGATCAATACATCGGCGGTATCGAACATGCGGTCATGCATTTGCTTTACTCTCGCTTCTACCACAAGTTGCTCCGTGACGCCGGCTTGGTAAACAGCGATGAACCCTACAAGCGCTTGCTTTGCCAAGGTATGGTGCTGGCAGATACGTTCTACAAGCTGGATGAAAAAGGCGTTAAACAGTGGATTGCTCCTACTGACGTTGACTTTGAATTAGACGATAAAGGTCGTTTGGTAAAAGCCACCCTGAAAGATACCGGCGAAGCCGTTGAGCATGCGGGCATGAGCAAAATGTCCAAATCCAAGAACAACGGTATTGACCCTCAGGAACTGATTAACCAGTACGGTGCAGACACCATTCGACTCTACACCATGTTTGCTTCACCACCAGAGCAAACACTGGAGTGGTCCGAAAGCGGTGTTGAAGGTGCTAACCGCTTCCTGCGTCGAGTCTGGAAACAAGTTGCTGAACACATTGCCGACTGCGAAACCAGCGGTAATACTGTTGCACTGGACTCCAGCGCACTGACCAAAGAACAGAAAGACCTGCGCCTTAAGGTTCACGAAACCATTAGCAAAGTGTCTGACGATTGTGAGCGTCGACTGACGTTCAACACCGCCATCGCTGCCATTATGGAACTGAGCAACGCCATCAATAAGTTCAAAGCTGACAGCGATCAGGATCGAGCGGTGATGCGTGAAGCTGTTGAAGCGACGACCTTGATGCTGGCACCTATTGCACCTCATGCCATGCACAGCATTTGGAAAGCACTGGGTCATGGCGATTCGGTATTAGACGCGAGCTGGCCTGTAGTCGACCAGGAAGCGCTAAAGAAAGACGCTATTACCATGGTCGTTCAGGTTAACGGTAAGGTGAGGGCTAAGCTCGAAGTACCTGCAGAGTTAGACAAAGATGCTGTCGAGAAACTGGCTTTGGAAAACGATAACGTGACGAAATTTACGGATGGCCTGACGGTTCGTAAAGTAATCGTCATCCCAGGAAAGTTGGTGAATATTGTTGCTAACTAAGTGAACAGGTTACAGTTCAGGGTGGAACATCACCTTGGACTGTAATTTCTAATCATCAAGATCATCGTAAAAGTCGTCGTCATCAAACTGACCATAAAAATCTTCTTTTTCTTCTTCGTTATCATCTCCACGATCACCCTTACCTTTTTTCTTCTTATTTATTCGACCGTTGTTTCCTCCGCTACCCACTCCCGGAATAATAATGTTGGGTGGCAATTGTTTCTGCAAACCTTCTATCATAGCCATAGGAGCAGCCATCGTTGCCATATTCAAATCCATCGAACCCACTAATGAGGCTGTTGCTGCTGATGCCAAAGGTGCCGCCTGATTGAGAGCCGAGCTTGAAAAAAGCGTTAGGCCTGACTTTAAAGCTGCTTCCAGCATCGTCCCAATTTTTTGTTGCCCCTCTTTTAATAAAACTGCGTTTTTGTTTGTCAGACGATGATCCGAAGCCAGATCCGATTTATCATCAGACTGACTAGACGACAACAGGCTAGAAAGCTTGGCATATTCGGGATCACACTCCACCTGCGAACAAAGTGTTAGTAGCTCAGGCAATTGTTTTTCCAGTGCTGCGGCTAAATCAGCGTCACTGACCATTTGAGCCACAACCTGAGATTGATCATCTCTTGAATCCTGAATATCAAGATGACTCGCTCCGGGCGTCTGTTCCCTGAGAATCATCGATAAATCCACCCCCTCATGTACCTTCAACCCAAGGCTCAAAAGCACATCACAGAGCAACATTTGCATAGAATACATATGCGCTCTAATTCCCAGATGACCACCCTGCAGCATTCCCTTACACAGCTCCGGGTTATCCGAAATCCCCAAAAAGCACTGAATCACTCGAATGATTTGCGCACTCTCATCTGAATCAGCACCCTCCATCGATAAAATCAGCCCAGGTAACATCAACATCACTGGCCGGATTTGCTGGAACTGGAAGTCACTGGGAGAAAAGCTTGGTGGCAATAACGATAGTCGCGGCGTAAGCACCATTGGGCGAGCCAGAAGGTCGGCAGGTGTCAGTTGAGGTGTCGGGTAAAAAACCATCAGCCTGGACGGGTTTGGAGACATCGGACAAATTTGCCGATTAACCATCAGCAACGAAGTCTGGGTACGGTGCTCAGCCCTTTGCCCAATGAAGATACTCTTCACATTCAATGAGGCAGAAATGCCCCGCATGTCGCAGGAGCCTGCTCCGGTTTTACTGAACAGCGAAACGGTTTTCGTGGCCGTCTGTGAAATCACGGCCGCACTGTTAGTGCTTAATCCCACTGTCATAATGAGGCAAAGTCCCCCAGCAAAACGCTGACACGTCTCAAATACCCCCATTTTCCTGATAAAACAATAAAACTAGAGGCTCCCTGTAGTGATATTTCAGACCCTTGAATAACAAATAAGTTCCTGTTTTCGATTAAAAATTAGCCATTTATTGTAACCATCGCACATAGTTACAATTCCCCCTATAACAAGCTGGAATCAATGGTCATTTGCTGGCAGAATTTTGCAACATATAATCCATGCTCAAATCAGGACTCATACTGTGTTTCGTCTATTAAAAGGAATTTTCATTGTTTCAGTTCTGCTGGCTTCCATAGCAGCGGGCATGGGCTATTTCTTTTCCAATAAAATCGGCCTGATGGCCAATCAATGGGTAGCCAACCTATCCCCTTACGTCCGTATCAGCTATGAAAATCTAGACGTGGATCTGAGCGGCAAGGTCATTTTGAATAATGCCTATGTGGATATCCAAAACGATACCCAGCCACCCATTCATGTTCAGCGTATTGTCGTACGATTCCCGGATATTTATGGCCTTTATCAAATGGCCATGAGTGGTGATTTCTACCACGTCCCTCCTCGCCTGAATATCGAGTTTCAAGGTGCCAGACTGTTCTTCCTGGACAACAGTCGGCTGGCCTCACACTTTACTGTTCGAAATGCGTTGCTCAACAGCAACTCAGTGGCAACCTGTGGCGCTAATTATCTGATGGGTCCTAAACAGCTTAAACGCATGGGGTACTCTTCAAATACATTGTTCAATCTCGGTGTTAATTTCGAATATTTTGCCTTCAACCAAACCATGGACCTGGTGTTTGATGCCGAAATACAAGGCCTTGGCTTTTCGACTCTGGGTATGACTCTCAGCAATGTAGCTGGATTACACTACGAAGCACTGGACGCTGGCGATAAGGTGGCTATCCAACGATTATCGATCAATTATCTGGATGATGGTTACACTGATAAAAAAGTCAGCTTCTGTGCTAATGCCTCAGGCATCAGTAAAGCGCGCTATATAAACAACCTGGTGACTCAGGACGATGCTTACTTCAGTTCCGTCTGGGGTATTATTCCCGGTCAGGAGTTCAGAGCGACCTACGGAAGCTTTTTCCAGAATCCACGTCGCATCGCCATCAATCTGGAACTGCAACAACCGCTCCCCCTGGCCAAGCTCGACTGGGACAGCACGCCTCCTCCTATTAGCCAGCTCTATATTGCCATCAATAATAAAGAGCTATTGATGCCGGAGCTGACACTGAATCCTGTAGCGCTTGGCAATCGGGTAGATGACCTACTGATGGCTTTCACACAACCCGAAGTACCCAAACCCCTACCTGAAACTAAAGCGGCGCCTGTCGTCGATACTCAGGTGCCGGCACAGCCTTCAACAGAAGATCGTGGTCAAAGAGAGATGTATACGGGCCAACACCAAGTTTTTACACCGATATCTATAGAAGAACTGGCAGAGGGTGAACCACGCCCGATACGAATCACACTGTTCAGTGGTCGACAGTATGAAGGTCTTCTGGAAAGCCTTGATGAAAGACTGATGAAACTGAAAAGTGATCAGGCCGGCGGTGAAGTAATCAGACCAGTAACTCTCAGTCGTATCGCCTCTGTGGAAGTCTTAATGTAAGACAGATTGCTTTTAATACCTGCTGGCATAAACAAAGCTTCTGCCAGCAGGTATTAAACGAATACTCAAAATCGCTCAACCCTCACCTTTTTGTTCGCAAAGACAATCAAGCATTACAAAATACACCTATCCTTATTCGATATTTACAAAACAAACACCGCTTTATCGGTAGAAATACTGACCAAAATCAAAACTCACTCACCCAATGTTTTTGATAATGATTACAGTTTACCTTCACGAAGAACTGGAAAATGAGCAATCCTCACGCTGGAAAATGTCCTGTGATGCACGGTGCCGTCACAGAAAGTGGCAAGTCTAATATTGATTGGTGGCCAAAAGCCCTCAACCTGGACATTCTGCATCAACACGATCAGAAAACCGACCCGATGGCACCGGAATTCAACTACCGGGAAGCGGTAAAAACCCTCGATTTTACTGCTCTAAAACAAGACATCAAAGACCTGATGGCCAACTCCCAGGAATGGTGGCCTGCGGATTGGGGACACTACGGCGGCCTGATGATTCGTATGTCCTGGCATGCTGCCGGCACCTACCGAACTGCCGATGGCCGTGGCGGTGCTGGCACCGGCAACCTGCGTTTTGCACCACTGAACTCCTGGCCAGATAACGTCAACCTGGACAAAGCCCGTCGTCTACTGTGGCCAATCAAGAAAAAGTATGGCAACAAACTGAGCTGGGCTGATCTCATTGCCTATGCTGGCACTGTCGCCTATGAATCCATGGGCCTGAAAACCTTTGGTTTTGCCTTTGGTCGGGAAGATATTTGGCATCCAGAAAAAGATACCTATTGGGGTTCAGAAAAAGAATGGCTGGCACCTTCTGGCGCGGAAGGCAGCCGTTACTCCGGTGAACGTGATCTGGAAAACCCTCTGGCTGCCGTCATGATGGGACTGATCTACGTGAACCCGGAAGGCGTTGACGGCAACCCTGATCCGTTGAAAACCGCTCGCGATATGCGCATCACCTTCGAACGCATGGCCATGAGTGACGAAGAAACCGTGGCACTGGCTGCCGGTGGTCATACCGTGGGCAAATGTCACGGCAACGGCAAAGCCGAACTGCTGGGCGAAGCGCCAGAAGGTGCTGAGCTGGAAGATCAAGGTTTGGGCTGGCTGAACAAAACCAATCGCGGTATTGGTCGCAACACTGTGTCCTCAGGCATTGAAGGCGCCTGGACCACCAATCCAACGAAGTGGGATAACGGGTTCTTTTATCTGCTGTTCAAATACGACTGGGAACTGAAGAAGAGTCCGGCCGGCGCCTGGCAGTACGAACCTATCAACATCGAAGAAGCCGATATGCCGGTGGATGTGGAAGACTCTTCCATTCGCTATAACCCGATCATGACCGATGCGGATATGGCACTGAAGGTTGATCCGGAATATCGCAAGATTTCCGAGCGCTTCCGTGATGATCAGGCGTACTTCTCTGAAGTGTTTGCCCGGGCATGGTTCAAACTGACCCACAAAGACTTCGGACCAAAATCCCGTTACATCGGCCCGGAAGTGCCACAGGAAGATCTGATCTGGCAAGATCCAATTCCTGCCGGTAAAGCGGATTATGATGCAGATGCCGTTAAAGCCAAAATCGCAGCCACTGGCCTTAGCAACAGCGATATGATTGCCACTGCCTGGGACAGCGCCAGAACCTTCCGCGGTTCCGACAAACGAGGCGGTGCCAACGGTGCCCGCATCCGTCTGGACTTCCAGAAAAACTGGGAAGGCAATGAGCCTCAGCGCCTTGATAAAGTGCTGACTGCACTTGAGCCGATTGCCGCAGAAACTGGCGTCAGCATGGCGGACTTGATTGTTCTGGCGGGTAACGTAGGTTTGGAAGCATCCATTAAAGCCGCTGGCTTTGATGTGAAAGTGCCTTTCGCTGCAGGCCGTGGTGATGCAACCCTCGAGCAAACCGATGTTGCGTCTTTTGAAGTGCTGGAACCTCTGCACGATGGTTTCCGCAACTGGCTGAAGAAAGACTATGCAGTGGCAGCAGAAGAAATGCTGTTAGACCGTGCTCAGCTTATGGGATTAACCGCCCATGAAATGACAACACTGGTGGGTGGTATGCGAGTTCTGGGCACTAACCATGGCGGCACAAAGCACGGCGTATTCACGGACCGTGAAGGCCAGCTGACCACCGACTTCTTTGTCAACCTGCTGGAGATGAATTACAGCTGGAAACCTTCAGGTAACGGTCTTTATGAGATTTGTGACCGTAAGACCGGCGAGGTCAAGTGGACTGCTACTCGGGTTGATCTGGTGTTTGGTTCAAACTCCATCCTCCGGGCTTATGCCGAAGTGTATGCCCAGGATGATAATCAGGAAAAATTCGTGACTGACTTTGTTGCCGTCTGGACGAAGGTGATGAATGCAGATCGGTTTGACTTGACCTAATTTAAATCACTGCTGTCCGGTTAAAAATCTGGGGAAGAACTGAAGTGCTTGTCTCTGTTGATCTACGGTAAAATAGCGGTTGTCGAGACAGCTATTTTACAGAACAAGAGAGACAGG
>NZ_LUTV01000001.1:317871-326991 GCF_001646945.1 Endozoicomonas ascidiicola | reverse complement strand
TAGCTGTTTCAGAACATGGGCATATAAACAATTGAATTTTTTCAAGGTCTTTAGTTTTGACAATAAAGGTTCCGCCTGTGCGTGTCACAAACCTTCTAAGCAGTTCAGGCTGTTCCTTAACACTAGGGTTCCCAGTGTTGCCTGAGGCAATACTTGCAGAATGCGAACCGGATGTTGGAGAGTATGGAGGTGGCAGCTCTTCGAGCGGTGTTGAACTATTGAAAGATGAACGCCTGGAAAGTGTTGGTGATGCCCCCGCCGATGCTGAGGATAGTGCTTCTTCAAGATCTGGTGATCCAGAGCGCGAATGGGGTGGCAGGGATTGAGGCAATGATTTTCTTAAGTGAGTTATCAGGTCGAAGTTAGAAAGTGAGACCATTGACTCAATTAAAAGTTCAGCTCAACACATCATTTTCTAAACCAAACCGCCTCTGACAGTTGCAAAATTCAAGCCCTCTGCGACTATATGCAAAAGGCTACTCAATTTTTGGAATCACCACTGATGGCATTCTCCTACGGCGTGATAGAAGGGCTGTATGATAAAGAAAATATATGGAACTGGAGTTCACGAAAAGCGTATGTGAACTTCTGCGCTGCGCGCAGCATGGATTTTTTCATCTACGCACCGAAGAATGATCCTTTCCTTCGGGAGCAGTGGCAACAGCCCTGGCCTCAGGAATCCTTCGATGAATTAAAAGCTCTGGCCTCTGGTTTTCAGAGTAAGGGCATTCGCTTCGGGATTGGCTTTACGCCCTACAATATCCGGGAACTGGATAAGCAAAGCCGGTTGCAGCTCAAAGAAAAAGTTAACGCGCTTAACGAACTGAATCCGGACATCCTCTGTATTCTCTTTGATGATTTCACCAATGATGTGATCGACCTGGCCAGAAAGCAGGCGGAGATTGCTGACTACATTGCCAGCCTGAGCACGGCAAAACAGTTCATTGTCTGTGGTACCTACTATTCCAAGGATCCATTACTTCAGCGTGTTTATGGCGCGATGCCTGAGAATTACTGGTCGGAGCAAGGGAAATATCTGGACCCGAAATTTGATATTTTCTGGACCGGCGATCATGTTATTTCTCTTGGTTATGACCAGCCGGGGCTGCAACAAATCGCAGATGACTTCCGCCGAAAGCCCTTCCTCTGGGACAACTATCCGGTAAACGACCCTGACTGGCTAAAAAGCCGCCTGCGTATTTACACCTTCACCGGACGACCATGGCAGATCAGTGAATGGTGTAGCGGACATGCTGCCAACACCATGATTCAACCCTGGTTATCCATGATTCCGATTGCCACGTTGAGCGATCTTTATCAGCAGAAAGAGCGCTTTGACGGTCACGCCAGTTTTAGAAACACGGTTCATGATCTTTGCGGTGATTCACTCGCGAAGGCGATTATCGATAATCTGATTTACTTAACCGAAGAAGGCACCCTGAACTTTTCGGAGTTTACCCGGCAACGATTACAGGATACCTTTTCCGCCCTGCAGTCACCGGTCGAAAAACCTTTTTCTGACGAAATAGTGCACTGGTTGAATCTGAAACAGTGAACTAATCCAATACATTTGAATCCAACAAAAACAACGAATACTTACAGGAATAGTGAATGTTATCAAAGACGCTTGAGCTGGCCATAGATCTGATGAGCCGCGCATCAGTTACCCCTGAGGATGAAGGTTGTCAGGAGTTAATGATCAGCCGTCTTGAGCCTCTTGGCTTTAAAGTAGAAAGACTGCGCTTTGGTGAAGTGGAAAACATCTGGCTGCGCAAAGGCGACAAAGCCCCCGTTCTTGCCTTTGCCGGCCATACCGATGTCGTGCCTACCGGACCAGAAGAAAAGTGGGACAACCCGCCTTTCAAACCGGCCATCATTGACGGCATGCTCCATGGTCGTGGTGCGGCAGATATGAAAGGCAGCCTCGCTGCGATGGTTACGGCCTGTGAAGAATTTCTTGCCGCCCACCCGGATCACGAAGGCTCCATTGCCTTTCTCATCACCAGCGATGAAGAAGGCCCGGCAAAAAATGGCACTGTGAAAGTCATTGAGCATCTGGAAGCTCGTAACGAAAAAATAGACTGGTGTCTCGTGGGCGAGCCTTCCAGCACCAATACTGTGGGAGATGTGGTCAAAAATGGCCGACGCGGCTCTCTCCATGGTCATTTGACCATCAAAGGCATTCAAGGTCATGTGGCTTATCCACATCTGGCCAGAAACCCGGTGCATGAGGTGGCGCTGGCCATTGCTGACCTGACTGGCGAGGTTTGGGATGAAGGTAATGAATACTTTCCACCTACCAGCTTTCAGATTTGGCAAATTCATGCAGGCGCCGGTGCCAGTAACGTGATTCCCGGTGAGTGCCAGGTGAACTTCAACTTCCGCTTCTCTTCGGAGCTGACGGCGGATGATATCCAAAAGCGCGTGCTTGCCATTCTTGATAAGCATCAGCTGGAATACGATATTGAGTGGCACCTCAGCGGTCAGCCATTCCTGACGCATCCGGGCGCTTTGGTCAACGCTGCCCGGGAGAGTATTCGTGAAATCACAGGCACTGAAACCGAACTTTCCACTTCTGGCGGCACTTCCGACGGGCGCTTTATTGCCCCCACCGGAGCTCAGGTTGTAGAGCTTGGCCCGGTAAATGCCACCATCCATAAAGTCAATGAATGCGTAAAAGCGGAAGATCTGAATACACTCCACGAAATATATGAGGGTATACTTAAGCACTTGCTAACCAACAAATGACTTTTTACGATGTGCGCTTCCCATCACACTGAAGTGGATGACATTGAGATTTACGCCAAGAGCCTCTCTTTGAAAACCATTCAACAATGGCTTGAAAACACCTTCGACCACCTTGTCACTGTAAACAGTGGCAAAGTGGTTCATGATCTGGAAGTCAGCTACGACGGCAAAAAAATCCCAATCATGATTGTGGAGAGCGCCGTTGGTAAAGCCTGGACCAGCATCTGGTTCAAAAGCAGTGGCACACCTTGGGAAGACGATACTCAGTGCGCCAGAAGCCTCAATGGTTTTGCACAGTGTCGTGTTCGCTGTAACTCCGGTCCATGGCAAGAAGGAGCTGATATGGATGAATGGTGGCAGCTTGACGAAAGCGGTCAGGATAGCCTGATTAAATGGCCAAATGCGTCATAGAAGAATGTTAATAATACATACTTCGTTTCACTGTATGCTCGGGAAGGCTCGAGCATAGCGGCTATTACCCTGCAACCGTCAACTTTGAAAGGGTATAAACCAAAGCTTCGGTATTTATTTTAAATTCCTCGTAATCAATGAGGCAGGCCTCAGCCTGCTCTCCATCTTTTCCATAACCCGATGCCAGAGTAACTGATGGTATCCCTTTATCTATAAACTCTTTTTGTTCGGAAAGATTACCGATGGATACTTCATCAATTTTTTCACCTTTATATTCAAAGAAGGATTTTAAGTGTTTTTTTAGCTCCCCAAATTTTTCTTCTCTATCCACAAAATCCAGCAAGTATTTCCTGCCTATCTCCCAGGGTTTTTTCTTATCATAATTAATTGCTGCTATTGAATTCATATTTATATAGAAATCTATTTCCTGACTATCGTCGTTTGCTTTTAAATTCCGCATAACAGTGTGGAGTGCATTATTATCAAGCAAGGCTTTTGCCCCTCCTATACCACCCTGCTCCCCCCAGAATACGAACAATACTGAATGTCCCCTCCGATCCGAATCATTCAAAATTCTCATTGCCTCAAGCTGGCCGGCAACCCCCGGAGCATTACTGCCCGGACTTCCACAATTTTGCATACTGGTCAGACGGGTGCCCACAACAACGACACTTTCTTTATTCCCTGGAAGAAAAGCGTATAAATTGCATGAGTTAAGGCCAAAACAGTTATCTACCGATCCTAAATTATCAGGAAAAAACATATCTCGAGCTCGTTGGTAATTTTGTTGATAATTTGCAATCCCCATCTGATCGATTTTTTCCTTTACCAGGTTCACAGCTGATTGGAAGCTGACAGAGCTTTTCCCACAGGAATTACTGCGAATACCAGCACTTTTCAATGAGACATAATCGTCATAGAGATGCGGCATAGAGACTTGGGTGGAAATAGCAAATTCACTTTCGTCTTTATCTACAATGGGTTCTGTTGTTATAGCCCCCGCTGTCGTAATCACTATTGTCGTTGGTTCTGCTGTCATAGTCGCTGCTGTTGTTGTTGGTTCTGTTGTTGTTGATTCTGCTGTTGTTGGTTCTGCTGTCATAGTCGCTGCTGTTGTTGTTGGTTCTGCTGTTGTTGATTCTGCTGTTGTTGGTTCTGCTGTTGTTAGCTCTGCTGTTGTTGGCTCTGATGTTGTTGGCTCTGATGTTGTTGGGTTATAGTTTACAGAGTCAATGATCACACCATTGTTACAGTTAACATGCGGCTGCCCCGAACACTCAGGAAAGAATGTCATTCCTTCAGACGCTTCAGTGGAGGTAACAGCACGGCTGACATCACCGAAGTTGACAGTATCAACCGGGCATTGCATGTCAGGCTGGCACAACACTTTTCCCAATGAGGATGATGCGCTTCTGTTGCAAATGACGGGAAATGCAAACCCAGCAACAATGCCTCCGACCAACATACCAATCGCTATGAAAGCAACCCCATATGCACAGGTACAAAGCCGTCCACGAAAGCTACTCTGCTCACCACCTCTACGACGACCATCCTCAATCCGTGGGTCATTCACAGCCGTTGCCGGTGATAGCAAATCGTTGATCTCAGAACTTCCACCACTTCCACTACTTCTGTTCAGTGCATTCATTTCAAACAATTTCGACACCTATATAAGATAAGGATTCAAAAATTGCACCCGGCTAAATAACCTGGTGCAACTCCCGGTGGCACATAATCAACGTAGTAGATAGAACACACACCCTTCATAGAGTTTAAGAACACTAACCATTTCTTTGCGTATATAGTGGTTATGAGGCTAAAATGCCCCCGAGCTTAGTTCGGGCATGTAAGTATTCCATCTCGAATCATCTATATGCCCGCAACCTGATATTTCTAACCCCCTAAATTATACGGATGCAGGCCAAGAGCCAGTTCCATGCTGAAGCCTATTACCCTTAATCGCTATGTTTTCCATAGCCTGAGAAAGCTGCTCTCCACGTGGGTTCGCACCACTGTTGAAAATAACAGCGCTCAAAGCCTGGGTCTGAACCCAGAAAAACCTGTCGTTTACGTTATGCACCAACGATCTCTGACGGATCTGATGGTGCTGGAGAGTGAGTGTATCAAAGCGGGTCTGCCCCGCCCCTATCACACCATTGATGCCAGCCACCCTGAAAGCAAAGCCCATTTCTTCCTCAGTCAACATGAAGGTTTAATTCTCCAGAGAACACGTCCGGAATCGCCCGAGCTGCTGGAGAAACTAGTCAGTGAAGTAGAAAGCCAGCAGAAAGATATACAACTAGTGCCGGTTACCATCCTCTGGGGTCGGTCTCCTGATAAGGAGCAGTCAGCATTTAAACTTCTGTTCGATTGGAACTTCAGCCTGGGCGGGCGTTTTAGTAAATTCCTGGCTACATTGCTCCATGGTCGCCAAACGATGGTTTACTTTAGCCCTGTCCTCTCATTACAGGAGATCGTGGACGACAGCGACAATCTATCTCGAGGAGTCCGCAAGGTTAACCGCATTCTCCGAGTACATTTCCGCCAGAAAAAAGCCTCTGTGCTGGGACCGGATCTCTCCCATCGCAGACAGCTCGTTAATACGCTGATCGGCACACCAAAAATCCAGAAGGCCATTGCCGCAGAAGCTGCCGCTCAAGAAATCACTCTGGTTGAAGCAGAGGCCAAGGCGCGTAAATACGCTAACGAAATTGCTTCCGATTTCTCCATGCCCGCTATCCGTTTTTTGGATATCCTGCTGACCTGGTTCTGGAACAAACTCTACAGCGGCGTCAAAGTCAGCCATGTCGAGCCGCTAAAAAAACTGGCTCAAACCCATACGGTTGTTTACGTGCCCTGTCATCGCAGCCACATTGACTATCTGCTGCTCTCCTACGTGCTGTTCTACGAAGGTTTACCACCGCCGCATATTGCTGCTGGCATCAACCTGAATATGCCCGTGGTTGGCACCATTCTTCGTAAGTGCGGCGCTTTCTTTATGCGTCGCACCTTCCGTGGCAACCCGTTGTACAGCACTGTATTTCATGAATACATGTACACCCTGACCGGCAAAGGCTTTGCGACGGAGTACTTTATTGAAGGTGGCCGCTCCAGAACCGGACGAACACTGACGCCTAAAACCGGCATGCTGTCCATTACGGTGAGAAGTTACCTGCGAGACCACCGCAAACCAGTGGCGTTTGTGCCCGTTTACATCGGTTATGAAAAACTGTTGGAAATGGCCAGTTATCTTGGTGAGCTTCGTGGCGAAGCCAAAAAGAAAGAGTCGCCTTTTGATATCGTGAGAACCCTTGCTGCTCTCAGGAATGAGTTCGGTAAAGCATGGATCACTTTTGGTGAAGCCATCGACCTGAACCACTTTCTTGATCAGCAAGCGCCGCACTGGCGAGACAGTTCATTGCCAGAAGAGAAGCCAGAATGGCTGATCAAAGCCACCGGCAACCTTGGTGATCTGATTGCCAGCAAGATCAACTCGGCGGCAGTCATCAATCCCGTAAACCTGGTTGCCACGGCACTGTTGTCTTCACCTCGGCATGCACTGGGTGAAGAAGAACTGATCCGACAGCTGGATGCATATACACGCCTTCTGTCCATGGTTCCGTACAGTGATAGAACGGCAATGACGGAGCTTGATGCCCGCAGCATGGTTCACTATGTGGAAAAACTGCAGCTGGTCACCCGTCAAACGGATGCCCTTGGCGATATCATCAGTATGGATGAGAAAACCGCCATTTCCATGACCTACTATCGCAACAACGTTCTGCACATGTTTGCGATTCCATCACTGATCAGCTGCTTCTTTGTTAACCATGCGGATATCGCTGGCAAAGACTTATTGCGCATCTGTCGTATTCTCTACCCATATCTGAAAGCGGAGCTTTATCTGCAGTGGACTGAGGAGGAGATCGAAGCGGTTGTACAACAGTGGTTGGATTGCATGGTGGATGAAGGCCTGATTACCTGCACTGAAGATAATGGAGAACGCTATTACCATCAGCCAGATCCAGCCTCCTCCGAGTACATCATGCTGAATGTCATGTCCCGCGCTATTATGCAGACGCTGGAACGCTTCTACATGGTGATTAGCCTTCTGCTCAGAAATGGCAGTGGTAATATCGAAGCAGAAGCTTTGGAACACCAAAGCGGTGTGCTGGCTCAGCGCCTGTCAATTATTCATGGTTTAAATGCGCCAGAATTCTTCGATAAGGCACTGTTCAGAAGTTTTATTACTCAGTTGCAGCTTCATGGTGTTCTGAACATTACTCAAACCAACAAGCTGGTATTCGACGACAATGTTCAGAAGGTGGCTAATCAAGCGCATATGCTGCTGACGACGGAAATACGTCACAGCATTGATCAGACCAGCCGTCACGGTGTGAGCAATAGTAGCGAGACAGTAGCGAGCTAAAGGTTGTCGCGAAACTCCACAAACCTCGTTCCCATGCTCTGAGGGTGTCGCAAAATCCCAAATATCTCGTTCCCATGCTTTGCGTGGGAACGAGAATTAAAATGAACAAAGCTCAAACGAGGGCTAAGTTACCGTTAATGGTTGAATCAGCTAAACTCCTATAAAATCAACGTGGTAGGGGAGTGATATGCAATCTGAACTCTTCCAGAATTTTATTGATTTGATTCCATTTCATCATTAACCAGTGAGCAGCGAGACATTCTTAACACCTCGCTCGTTAGTGCCCAAATAGAAATTACTGAGGCAGTAGAAACCACTGATTCAGAAACACTTTGCAGTAAATCTTTATCCAATAATAATACAACACCTGACGTAGAAAAAAGCATACTGTCCAAGTTTGCAATAAACCCCAAATGTCCCAGATGCAAAAGCCATAGCGTTGGTCGCTGGGGTATACGGAATGGCCGACAGCGCTACCACTGCAAGACTTGTGACTCCACATTTAATGCTTTTAGCGGAACACCTTTGGCAAGGCTCAGGCACCCTGAAAAATGGAGCAAGTACCTTACAGGCATGACTTACTCTATGGTCTTGCGACCCGCTGCTGCTGAGAATGGCATTGACTTGAAGTCCGCGTTCCGCTGGCGTCATCGCTTTCTTGAGGTGATCAATAATGACCAGGCAGAAGAGCTTTGTGGCATTACGGAGCTCGATGAAACATTCTTCCGTGAATCCTTCAAAGGGCAGAGAGAAGGCCTACCAAGACCAGCTAGAAAGCGTGGTAATGATCCCCACAAAGCCCGAAAAGTACCGGTGATGGTGGCTCGGGACCGCAATCGAAATACTGTCGACGGTGTTCTGGAAAACGAAAGTGCTAATGAATTATGCAGGCATTTAAATGGCCGTATATCGATACAGGCCACGGTTTGTGCGGATGCCCACCTTGCACATGAAAAACTTGCAGACAAGCTTGGATTTGACTTTAAGGAGCTGGTGACATCTGCAGGTCAACATGTTGTTGAAGGTATCTATCACATCCAGACTGTAARCTCTTATCACAGACATCTAAAACGCTGGATTGGCGGCATATTCCAAGGGGTTGCTACTCGTTACCTACCCCATTATCTGGCCTGGAGACGGGAACTTACAGCGGCAAATAAGTTAACTGCTGGCCGATTGGTTAGCAAAATTGCTGAACATTGGTGCTTCCAACCATTAACGGTAACTTAGCCTCAAACGAGCATTTGAAGAGAAAACAAGCCCTAGTACTCCATCCGACAGCATTTGATAAGAAGGTGTGGTCAATCGACCAGCCTTTCTCAAACATCGGATTCGAATGCGAAAGTCACACCAACTAAACTGAGTTTTTTGATTTTCTACAATAAGTAGACAATTTTACACATAGTAACCCACCTCCCTGCTTTGCTCGGGAAAATAGAACTATAGCTTTATCCATGGCTCAAAAAATTAGAATTCTTGCCACAGGTTATCTGCTTATTCTGGCAGCACCGGGTAAAGTCTCTTCAACTTAA
>NZ_LUTV01000001.1:291270-317301 GCF_001646945.1 Endozoicomonas ascidiicola | reverse complement strand
AAGGCTTAAGTTCGTTTTTTTTAAAGATTCATGGATGGTGCTTCTGGATATTTCATCAATGTACTCCAGCTCGATCATCTTGTCCCTGAGGAGGTTTAACGTCCATCGCGCGTTTCCTTTTGGMGGTGCAGAACAGGTCAGAGCGATAAGGTRAGCCTCTAACTCACCATCCATTTTCCGTTTTCCTCCATGACGACTGTGCTTGCTATTGATCGCAACCTCTAATCCTTCCTCAGCAAGGCGTTGACGAAGACGACAGATAGTGAGCGGTTTCACGTTGAAGGCTTTAGCTGCCTGCTCATGGGTAAGCGGCGAGTGATTTTCATCGATGGCGAGCAAAATTTGTGCGTGGCGTTTTTTGTGTTGCGCAATTATTGGTTTTTCTTGTTTGATTAAAGCCTCAAGCATTGAGCGTTCATCATCACTTAAACGAACATGGTATTTAACGTTCATGACGGCTCCATCTTTTGTTGCAGTGGAGCTGTCAGGATAATACAAAATTCAGTCTATCATTTGACGGTGGATGGAGTACTAGCCCGAGTCTTACACTGCAACATGTTGTTGGTTTGACTGCTATTTTGTATTCGGCTATTCAGGCATCCCACTTTGTTTATAAACAATTAAACAATGTGTTCTTAGATAATGAGTCTGAAACATTATCGCCCTATATTTTCCCTCTATCATATTGGATGAGTGATTATCGCAATAGCTTAATGGTGGGTAATACGATTAAAGCGTTTCAGAATAGGCCTGAAGAGCAACTGATGTTGATCATCGCAGAGTATCATCGGGAACCAAGTATAAAACGGTTGCTTAGAGAACGTTTTGATTTTAATGATATTACAAAAGAGATATTTGAGGATAGGGAACACTAGTTTTAGTGTTCCGATTTTAAAAAATAGCTGACGCTTTAGACGTACAGCTATTAGTAAATGAGATACAGCAATTTATCGAATAAACCGCAAAAACTCTTCTCTAGAAGGTTGGTTGTCTTTCATCAAGCCACGCATAACCGAAGTGGTCATTTTCGAGTTCTGTTTTTCCACACCACGCATCATCATGCACATGTGTTGTGCTTCAATCACCACGGCGACGCCTTTTGCATCAGTTACTTCCATAATGGCATCGGCGATCTGGGTGGTCATGTTTTCCTGAATCTGCAGGCGACGGGCAAACATATCCACAAGACGGGCAAATTTAGACAAGCCGAGCACCTTGCCACGGGGCACATAACCTATATGGCACTTGCCAATAAACGGTAACAAATGGTGCTCGCACAGGGAATAAAGCTCGATATCTTTCACGACCACCATTTCGCTGATGTCAGATTCGAATACAGCACCATTGACGATCTCGTCCAGCGTCTGATTATAGCCTCGGGTGAGATACTGCATGGCTTTGGCGGCACGCTGAGGCGTGTCTTTCAGGCCATCCCGATGAATATCTTCACCGACTGATTCAATAATGGCCTTGTAGTGTTCACTGATTTGCTGGGACATTTAAAGAGACTTTCAATATACGTTATTGATTTGCGCCGATTCTATCACAATTCCACGGGATCTTATTACCCGTTCTTATCAGACGGTAGAGCCAATTTTGAGGGCCGGTTAACGAACTTTGGCTTGCACCTTGCTAGAGCTTTTTCTTGCAGGTATGGTTGATAAGCCATGAGTTAGATTTTGTTGATATAAGGGGACTTGTGTTAACAAAATTGAACAGCAGTGAATGGGCTGTATTCGTTACGGCTTATTGACCCAATAACAACAACACAAAAGGACGCTATCTCATGTTCAAGAGCCTTCTTGAAACAAAGAGTTCTCTCAAAAAAGTAGCAATGCTAGGCGCATTTGCTGCCGCTGGCTTCGCTCAGGTTGCCAGTGCCTCAACGACCCTTGAGTCGGTCAAAGAAAAAGGTTATCTCTCCTGCGGCGTCAGCACCGGTCTGGCTGGTTTCAGTAACCCTGATGACAAGGGTATTTGGAACGGTCTGGATGTCGACGTATGCCGTGCGGTGGCTGCGGCAACCCTGAAGGACGCTTCCAAGGTGAAATTTGTCCCGCTAAACGCTAAGGAGCGTTTTACAGCGCTGCAATCTGGTGAGATTGACGTGTTGTCCAGAAACACTACGTGGACACTGACCCGTGATGCCTCTCTGGGCCTGAACTTTACCGGCGTTTCCTACTACGACGGTCAGGGCTTTATGGTGAAGAAAGACCTGGGCGTTAAGAGTGCGAAAGATCTGGACGGGGCTTCTGTCTGCATTCAGGCAGGTACTACCACGGAATTGAACCTCGCCGACTACTTCCGTACCAATGGCATGGAATACCAGCCAGTGGTATTTGATACCTCCGATGGCACCGCCAAAGGCTTTGATGCCGGCCGCTGTGACGTGCTGACTTCTGACCAATCTCAGCTTTATGCTCTGAGAACTCGTCTCACCAAGCCAGACGCTGCCGTAGTTCTACCAGAAGTGATTTCCAAAGAGCCTCTGGGCCCGCTGGTTCGCCAAGGTGATGATTTGTGGTTCAACATTGTGAAGTGGAGCCTTGCGGCCATGATCAATGCGGAAGAACTGGGTCTGAGCTCTGAAAATATTACCGCCAAGAAAGAATCCACCGATCCGGGCGTTCGTCGTCTTCTGGGCATCGATGGTCCTAAAGGCAAAGGTATCAACCTGGATGATGAATGGGCTCTGCGCATCATCGAACAGGTGGGTAACTACGATGAAGTCTTCCAGCGCAACGTCGGTGTTGATTCTCCTCTGCAGATCGACCGTGGTCTGAATGCCCTGTGGAGCGATGGCGGTATCCTGTACGCGCCTCCTTTCCGTTGATTGGTAGATCAATCTCTAAAACTGCTTAGCATGCTGTAGGTCGGTAATCCTGAAAGGATTGCCGACGTTATTGTTGCAGCCGTCGTGTAAGCAAGCCGGCAACCTTACGGGTTTCGGTTTACGTTTCACGGCGGATCAAGAAGCGACACAATAAGAAAAAGGGAGTCATGTTGTGAGTGATCCTGAAGGCGCATCAATCAACAACACCTCGTCAGGCCCTGTGAATCGTCTGCTTAATTCAATTTTATTACTTTGGCGTGATGCCTCCATTCGCCCATTGATCATGCAGGCAGTGGTGGTGCTGCTCGTGGTTGCCATGGGTGCCTGGGTGATCAATAACACCATGAACAATCTGGAAACCCGCGGTATCAGCACGGGTTTTGACTTCCTCTCAGAGGAAGCGGGTTTTGGTATTCTTCAATCGCTGGTGGAGTACGATGAATCACACTCCTATGGTCGTACATTCACGGTGGGTATTTTAAATACACTGCTGGTTTCGGTTCTGGGCATTTTCTTTGCCACTGTGCTTGGTTTTCTGATGGGTGTCGCGAGGTTGTCGCCTAATTGGCTGCTAGCTCGGTTATCTTCCGTATTTATTGAAACCTTCCGAAATATTCCTTTATTGCTGCAAATCTTTTTCTGGTATTTCGCGGTATTGGCGGCGTTGCCCCATCCCCGGCAAAGTTATGCATTGGGCGATGCACTGTTTTTGAACCTTCGCGGCTTCTTTTTTCCAAAACCTGTTATGGAACAGGGGCTTTCAGCGGTCTTTATCAGCTGTCTGGTGGCCGTCGGGCTAGCGTTGTTTCTGCGTTACAAGCATCGCAAGCAACGGGTTGAAACTGGTAAGGGTATTTCTGGTGCGCCTTATTTGATGGCTGCACTAATAGTGGGCATTCCGGCAATCGCCTGGTGGTTTTCTGGTGCAACCATGACCTTTGATATGCCTGAGCTGAAAGGATTTAACTTCCGTGGTGGTCTTTCCATTATTCCTGAGCTCGGTGCATTACTGCTGGCATTAACTATCTATACAGCGGCGTTTATTGCTGAAGTGGTGCGGGCGGGTATCGAATCGGTGCAGAAAGGCCAGAAAGAAGCGGCCGCTTCCCTTGGATTAAAGCCGGGCAAGACTCTGTCTTTGGTGGTTATTCCTCAAGCCATGAAAGTGATTGTGCCGCCCCTGACTAATCAATATTTGAATCTGGCAAAAAACTCGTCACTGGCGACAGCTATCGGCTATCCGGATCTGGTTAATGTGTTTGCGGGTACGACCCTCAACCAAACGGGGCAGGCCGTAGAAGTGATAGCCATGACCATGGCCGTGTATCTCACCATCAGTTTAAGTGTATCGCTGTTGATGAATATCTATAACAAACGTGTGGCTCTGATTGAGCGCTAAGGCAATCATATGATCGAACAAGAATTAAAAATGATTCCTGCCCGCGAGCCACCAAAAATGGCGGTGGGTGTTATCGCCTGGCTGCGGGGAAACCTATTTACCGGCCCATTGGGGACGGCGGCAACCTTGCTGATTATCTACGGTTTAATCCTGACCGTACCACCGCTGGTGCAATGGCTGTTTTTGGACGCCACCTGGTTTGGTGCCAGCAGCGAAGCCTGCAACCGTGAAGGTGCCTGCTGGGCATTTATCACTGCACGACTGGATCAGTTTATCTACGGATTCTACCCATCCGAAGAATACTGGCGGCCTAACCTGTTCTTTGCTCAGTTAGCGATATTGGTTGGCTGGTTAACTATCAAATCGACACCCTGGAAAAAGTGGGTATTAGGCTATAGTCTGTTGATGATGCCTGTGGTGTCCTGGTTCCTGTTGTATGGGGATATTTTCGGCCTGGCAAAAGTGGATACTCATCAGTGGGGCGGATTAATGCTCACTCTGCTGTTGGCATTGTGCGGCATGATTGCTTCTTTGCCGTTTGGCGTGTTACTGGCGCTGGGGCGTCGCTCCGACATGCCGGTGATTCGTTCTCTGTGCACGGCTTACATTGAACTTTGGCGCGGTGTTCCATTAATTACCGTGCTGTTTATGGCATCGGTCATGTTGCCACTGTTTATGCCGGTGGAAGTCTCATTCGACAAGCTGCTGCGGGCGATGATCGGCATTATTATGTTCCAATCTGCTTATATGGCCGAAGTGGTGCGTGGTGGTTTGCAGGCCATTCCCAAAGGGCAGTTTGAAGCCTTTGATAGCCTCGGCCTCAGTTACTGGCAGGGAATGATTATGATCATTCTGCCTCAGGCGATGCGACTGGTCATTCCCGGTGTGGTGAACACCTTTATTGCCTTATTTAAAGACACCAGTCTTGTATTGGTTATCGGGCTATTTGATCTTTTGGCGATTATTCAGGCGGGGTTGAACGATCCGAAGTGGTTGGGTAATTCCATAGAAGGTTATCTATTTGCCGGTTTTGTTTTCTGGATTTTCTGCTTTGGCATGTCGAAGTACAGCCAGCGACTCGAACAACAATTACATCAGGGGCACTGAGCAATGAGTGAAGCTGAATTACAACAAGAAGCGACGACCGTAGACAGTACGGCAAAACCCACAGTGAGTATCGAGCGTGAACTGACGCAGGCACAAGCCAACCTGATTGAAATCAATGGGTTGAATAAGTGGTATGGTCAGTTTCATGTGCTGAGGGATATTGATCTGAACGTTCGCAAGGGCGAAAAGATTGTTATCTGTGGCCCGTCCGGTTCGGGTAAATCCACACTGATTCGCTGCATCAACTGCCTGGAAGAACATCAGCAAGGCAACATTGTGGTAGACGGCACCCGTCTTACTAATGATCTGAAAAATATAGAAACCATCCGTCGTGAAGTGGGCATGGTGTTTCAGCAGTTTAATCTGTTTCCTCACCTGACCATTCTCGAAAACTGCACACTGGCACCGATCTGGGTTCGAAAGCAATCTCGCAAAGATGCAGAAAAATTAGCAATGGAATATCTGGAGCGAGTTCGTATTCCTGATCAGGCGCTTAAATATCCCGGACAGTTGTCCGGTGGTCAGCAACAGCGAGTGGCGATTGCCCGAAGCTTGTGTATGAATCCTGAAGTGATGCTGTTTGATGAACCAACCTCTGCCCTTGATCCGGAAATGATCAAAGAAGTGCTGGATGTAATGATCGAGCTGGCTCAGGAAGGCATGACCATGATCTGTGTTACCCACGAAATGGGCTTTGCCCGCACCGTGGCGGATCGGGTGATCTTTATGGATGAAGGACAAATTATTGAACAGGCTCCGCCGGAAGAGTTCTTTAATAACCCTCGTTCAGAACGCACCCAGAAGTTCCTTGGACAGGTACTAAACCATTGACGTAGGTCTTTAACCCAAAGATGTGCCGGTAATCTCGTCAAGATCACCGGCAAAAAATGAGACTTTTTTCACAATTTGGAGGTTTTACATAAAATAACAATAAGCGTATAGTTGCCCCGATTTTTGCAGCAAGCATACCGGAAAAACTAACAATAAAATGTGTGATCGAGTGCTTCGTTGATACAGATCATACAGTTTCGGTGATGGCTCACCGGAATACACAAAAAATTGAGGGCATTATGCAGTTTCATCTCAATCGCAAGGTCGTTCTGACCGCCGCCATCGCTATGGCTTCCCAGGTTTCTTACGTTCAGGCTGCCGGTTACGGCATCAATGAGCAGTCCGCCAGCTACCTCGGTACTGGTTTTGCGGGCCGTGCTTCTAACGCTATCGACGCTTCTATCTCTGCGACTAACCCTGCGGGCATCAGCTTTTTGAAAGGTGAGCAGGCTTCTGTGGGTGTGGATGTGATTTTGGAAGGGGGGAGTTTTAAAGGGCAGCGTACTGGTACTTTTGACGGATCACCAGGTCCAGGTGGAGGGTATCCGGCAGAGGGTACAGGTGATACTTCTGGAAGTACAAAGGATTTTCAGCAAACATCTTTTGTTCCCTTTGGCTACTACGTAATGCCAGTTGATGAGAAGCTAAGCCTCGGTTTGGCAGCTTACGCGCCTTATGGTATCCACTTGGATTATGACGATGGCTGGGCGGGCGAATGGCTGGGTGGTAAGACGTTGGTAGAAGTTGTGAACTTACAGGGAACTGTGGCTTATAAATTTACAGATGATGTTTCTTTAGGTTTTGGTTTGATTGCTTCTCATGTCACTGGTGAACTGACCAGCAACCCATTCGGTGGTACTCCCATGAGCACCAAAACCAAAATGGAAGGTGATGACACTATTCTTGCATGGAACGTTGGCGCTATTTGGAATGTAACTGAATCAACGACCCTTGGTGCATCTTATCACTCGAAACTTGACTTTAACTTGAGTGGAGATCTTACCAAAACTGGAGCTGCACCAGGAAAGGAAAAGGTTGAACTGAGTTTGGTAATGCCTGAAAAGTTGATGTTCAGTGCAACGCATAAGCTTGATGAACAGTGGACTGTTATGGCAGATGCCACTTGGACCCGCTGGAGTCGTTTTGAAGAGTTTAATGTTATTAACTCTTCAACAGGTAAGTCAGAGAACTACGTTCCAATGAATTGGAAGGATACTTGGGCATTGTCTGTAGGTACTTCTTATCAGTTGGATGAGAGCTGGTTGCTGAGGGCTGGCTACATGTTTGATCAGGCTCCAGTGAGCAATGATACTCGCACTGTTCGTGCCCCAGACGCCAACCGCAATTGGTTTACGTTGGGCGCAAACCTGAAAGCTTCAGAGAATATGAATATTGACTTTGCCTATGCCTATGTGAAACTTCAGGATGGTAAAATCAATGAGTCTAAGCACACAGCTCCTGGTCAGGCGCAAACTACACCTGATGCATGGTATGGCTCAGTTTCGGGTGAATACAAAAGCAGCTCACATATCTTTGGTGTTCAGCTGAACTACCTCTTTTAAATAGAACTCCCTCCAAATGCCTCGTTCCCACGCTTTGCGTGGGAATGCATACCTCAAGCAGAATATTTATCCCACCGTTTGGGTATACACTCCCACGCAAAGCATGGGAGCGAGGCTGTCCTTCGCACTGCTAGAGTGTGGAGATAAGTCATTCATGAAAACTCATTTACTCTCCGTAGCGCTCCATCCGTTTTGTTAAACTTCGTATCTCTCCCCGTGTTTTTTGATACAAAACATAACAGAATACCCATATCAGAAAATGTAATATCCGCGTCAATTTGATACAGATTATACATTTCGGTGAAGGCTCACCGAAGTTACAATAAATTGAGGGTATGGTGTTGTTTCCACTCAATCGTAAGGTCGTTCTGGCCTCTGCCATCGCTATGGCATCTCAGGTTTCTTTTGTTCAAGCCGCCGGTTACGGTATTAACGAACAGTCCGCCAGTTATTTAGGCACCGGCTTCGCTGGCCGCGCTTCCAATGCTATTGATGCATCTATTTCTGTAACGAACCCTGCGGGTATCAGCTTTTTAGAAGGTGGTAGGCAGATTTCTGTGGGTGCGGATGTGATTTTGGAGGGTGGTAGTTTTGATGGTGAATATACAAGAGCCGACAATTCAGTTGATGCTAGTACAGATGACTTCCAGAAAACTTCATTTGTACCATTTGGCTATTTCGTAATGCCAATGGATGAAAAGTGGAGCTTTGGCCTTGCTGGTTATGCGCCTTATGGGATTGAACTAGATTATGCAAATGGTTGGGGGGGGGATTACTTTGCAAATAAGACAAGTGTGAAGGTGATTAACCTTCAAGGTACCTTGTCTTATAAGCTCTCTGATGATCTTGCTCTTGGGTTTGGTTTAATTGGTTCTCATGTTGTTGGCGAGTTAACTCAGAAAACATGGTTAATGCCAGGCTACATGGCAGGAGATGCTTCGATTAAGGGAGATGATAATACTCTTGGTTGGAACGTTGGGGCGATTTGGAATGCTACTCCTTCTACAACTCTTGGTTTGGCTTATCATTCCCAGCTAGAGTTCAAACTTAAAGGGGATTTTGATGTCGAAAACATCCACTCTGTAATTCCAAACATCCCTCCAATTTTCACAACTCCGCTAAGTAGCGATGCAAATCTTGATATAACAATGCCAGAGAAGCTGATGCTAAGTGCAACCCATAGGTTGAATGGCAGGTGGGTAGTTATGGCGGACGCTACTTGGACTCGCTGGAGTAGATTTGAGGAGTTCAGAGTGACCTCTTCGAATGATCAACTTGGCTCATATATTCCAATGAATTGGAAAAACACTTGGGCACTGTCTTTAGGTTCTTCATATCAGCTAAACGATCAGTGGTTACTCCGTGCCGGTTATATGTTTGATCAATCTCCTGTCACAAGTGATACACGCACTGTGCGCTCTCCTGACGCCAATCGTAACTGGTTTACTTTTGGGGCAAACATGAAGCTTGCAGAAAATATGAATGTTGATTTTGCCTATGCATATGTAAAGTTGCAGGATGGTTCTATAAATGAGCCTAAGTATGATAAGTCCACGGGGCAGCCTGATGATGAACATGGTGTTGTAACTGGTGAATACAGTAGTGGCTCCCACATTTTCGGTGCTCAGTTTAACTACAAGTTCTGAAATACTTTGTAGCCTCGTTCCCACGCTTCGCGTGGGAATGCATACTCAAACAGTTCGGTAAATTCCGGAGCTCCGGTATACACTCTCACGCAAAGCATGGGAGCGAGGCATCCACAGGTTATGCCCGCAAGCATTCAACTTTTCAATTTCCCCCTCTAAATACAACTCTATACTCTTTCTTGAATACACAGATGTACCAGGAAAGCAGCGATGTTGTACAAAGCCATTCCGCAAAGCCGAGCCACCGTCAGATTGCTAACATCGATGTGCATGGCCGTCGTCTTATCCGGCTGCAGCTCAATCGATACCCAAAACCAACACAATTCCGACAACCCTGCCGTCGCCAACAAAGCCAACTGCCAATCTCTGGCAACTCTATTCAGCGAAAGTAACTACAACTTCGAACAGATACGCTACAACCCGTCTTACAAAGATAAAATCACCCTCTGGAAAACCCGTTATCAACTCATAGATGACAGTTGTCAGATATGGCAATGGGGCGATAAGTACAGCTATGTCTGCAGTGCAACCTACCCTGATCGAGAAACCGCTCACGAGGCTTACGAAAGAGCGCAGGCGTTAATCAATCAATGTGAATCCAATGAAAGTACGGATGACTGGTATGAGAAACAGGAAATGCTGGAAGGCAGGGGAGAGGAAACGCAATACCTCTACCATGGTAATGTGAGAGGCGCGCTAAGGAAGGTCAATACATCAGGCTTGTTTAAAAACAGCTGGAGTGTGTACTTCTTTATTGACTCTCCATCGCTGTTAAGGGGTGTGCCGATTCAATAAGTAGAGTCGGCACAGCCTATGGAGTATTTCTCAGGCTATCTTCATATATTTGAGTCAGGGCCTTGAGAAATGACTCTATGGTTAGTTCTTTGTTGGTGCGAGCCAAATCATAAGCCAAAAAGGTAAAGAGCTCTGCACCGTGTTGTTCGTTCGGAACAGGGTTGGTTGGGAGTGAAAAATAATGGCGAAGACTGTTAAGGAAGTGTGGTCTTACCGCTTTCGAAACTGACATGTATAGCTGATGCATTGGTAGAGAAAAATGCTTGGTTACACAGTGTGCTCCGGATGGTTGTAAATCTGAAAATTTTATTCTCAGGTTTATCTGCTTGTCTATCTTGAGGTGAAATTGGGTTTTATATTTATGGTCAGGGAAAAATGTCGAAATATGATGTGGTATATCGAGATTTTTAATGGCCCGATCCTGCAACGCTCTCATGTCCAGTGAGTAAAAACGCAGGCTTTTTTTGAGACAGCCATGGTTCGTGTTGATGTTATAAGGCTCATTTTTTGGCGAGCGGGTCGCAGGCATGTTGGCATTTCTCTTGCCAGAAATGCCGCTGCTGCTAGTAGCTGGGGCTGAACTCATGTTTAAGGAACGAAACACCACAACACCTTCGTGTAAAAAGTACTTTATCGATTCAAGATAGTCAGCTTGCTTTTGTCAGTGAGGTATTTACATTCCACAGTCCAGCCAAGGTTACTGTCGACCGGATACGTTTTATCAGTTTTGACTATCCCGGGTAAACACCAACTCATTGCCGGAAGACATGGCTTCGTTAAATTCATAGCCCTCATAATCAAAGGCTTTCAATTTTTCTGGCTGAGCGATTTTCTTATCGATCACGTAGCGGCACATCAAGCCACGGGCTTTTTTCGCATAGAAACTGATGATCTTGTATTGCCCGTTTTTCAAATCCTTGAACACCGGTGTAATGATCTCACCATTAATGTTCTTCGTCTGAACAGATTTGAAATACTCATTAGAAGCGAGGTTCACTAACACTGGCTTCTTCTGGTTGGCGAGTTCCTGATTGAGTTGCTCCGTGATCAAGCCACCCCAGAACTGATAGAGATCTTTGCCTCGCTGATTAGCGAATTTGGTGCCCATTTCCAGCCGATAAGCCTGCATCAAATCCAATGGGCGTAGCAGGCCATAAAGGCCGGAAAGCATGCGCAAATGCTGCTGGGCAAAATCCAGTTGTTTCTCGGAGAGGGTTTCGGCATCCAGACCGGTATACACGTCGCCTTTAAAGGCCAGTATTGCCTGTTTGGCGTTTTCCATGGTGAATGGCGTTGACCAGGCTTCAAAACGGGCGGCATTGAGCTGTGAGAGCTTCTCACTAATGCTCATCAGGCTGCCGATTTTAGCAGGGCTTAAATCCCGTAGTTCATCAATCAGCTGAGCCGAATGATCGAGAAAATCTGGCTGGGTGAAGGTCTGCGTGGTGGCAGGTGTTTCAAAATCCAGTGTTTTGGCGGGGGATATAACCAGCAGCATGTAACACTCCCTGAATCTCTATAGTAATGAAGACAATAGTAGAGCAGGGAGCGTTCCTTTAGTAGGGGGTTCAGGTTTGATAATACCTATTGCCGCCATTAACCCAGATAATCAAATTACTTTACTGCCCTGACGAAGGTATCTGTACCAATGACTTTGGATTTCCAGGATTCCTGTCCTTGCCATTGTACAAGATCCATGGTGTGCAGTGTTTCCTGATGGTTTTCATCCACTTGCAGTGTGCTGCTGAGGGCTATGGTGACAGGGGAGCCACAGCTTTCCATGCTCAAGCTGAACGCCGCAGCATTACCATTGTGCACGCCCTGCAGTGGTACGGCTTTGCCAATGCACGATTGGGTGTTGGCAACCGCAGTGTTGAAGGTGCCGTTAAGGTTATTACCATCTGCCGCTTCCAGAATCAGCGTTGATCCTCGCTGATTGATCCAGGTGCCGGTGAAGTTGGCTACAGTATCTGCTATTACGCTGGTTGCTGTGAATAAGGTAAATGCAGTTGCAATAGATAGAGCAAAACTTTTCATCATGTTTCTCCGGATGCTGAGATCTAAAAAATAGCCGCAATTGGTACATGGTGCTGAAATTTATAGAAGACAGTGCGTGGAGTGTCTAAGGGAGCCTGAAGGCAATGGAAACCACCTGCAGGCTGAGTATGTTGATCAGGTGGGAGTATCTATTGGGTTTTGAAGTAGGTTTTCTCTTATGGTGACGTAGTCGGGACGCCTCTCTATATAACATAAATAACCGCCAAAGCCGTCAGCCTCTTTTGGTGTCGGAATATCGATTCTGTCTGTGCAGCGATCACTCAGGCCAGAAATTTTATCGATAAATGGCAGGTCTATATGATATTTTGCATAGCCATCGCGCATTTTTTCTCTGGTTTTTATATAGGTTTCAGGGCTCCTGGTGCTGGATAGAAAATGATTGGCGTTGAAGAGTTTTTCAATTTTTACATTCCGCACAGGATATTCTTGTGACTGCCTATCAGTGGCAATGTAGTCCACTGTTCTTTGCTCTGGATTGACGTTGAAAATAATGATTGCATGCTCTCTGCTGTCTTGAAATGCTTTGATTTCCTTAAGTCTTTTTTCATTTCCGTAGGCCCAGTTTGCTGTTTTCCAGTTTTCTGATTTGGATATTAACTCCTGTAGTCTTTGTTGGTCTGTCATTTCCATTTGCCCATTAAGAGCGCAGTGCAAATAGACAGGTTTTTTTTGATGGATAATGGCATTCGAAATAAACTGCAAATAGTCATCAGGTGTATTCAGTTTTTCAGACCATACCACATTTAAACCACTTGCATTAGCAAGCGTTGAAAGACCGGATCTGTCTGTGATTGCGCCTAATGGGAAACCATTTTCTTTAGCGATTTTTCGAAGAGAAATAGGGGCGCTACCCAGCTTTCTAACAGGGAATGCTAAATCGGAGTCAGGCTTTATTGGAGGCTCGCTACTGCTTGAAGCATTTAAAATACTGTCGGCTAGCCTCAATGCATCCAAGGAACAGAGTCGCCCAGATTGCATGCTGAGTAATTTAGGGTTTATAGGGAGTGCATACCGCATTTCAGACAGTAAACTATCCAAAAGAATTCCATGGATCACTTTAGCTTGAATTTCTTCATTAGGTGACAGGCTCTCTTCAAGCGCTTCTACCAGTTCGCCCAAGCGGTTGGTGGGTTCTGCGAATACGCCAATTGCACCTCTCAGCTTTTCAATACTGTCCTCATTATTTATACATAAATCGCTACATATTGCCTGTTCAAGTTTTTCGATTATTTCAAATTTCGATGAATTGATTTCACGCGCTGTTGATTTGATGATGTCACGCAAAGCTTTTAGCTCTTGGAGTAAATTAAGGCTCGTAACTAACCACTCCCATAATGCGATTGGATGGTTTTCAAATAACTGTCTGGCTTCAATGGAGAGATTGTTCATCCCTAAGGCTTTTGATGTTTCAGTATTTGGGATCACTCCTGTGATTGTATTTCTATCAAGGTGGATGTCTTTTACCTTATTGGTAAATAGCGCCTGTTTGTCTATTCCGCTTGATTTAGCTTCCTTTTTTTCTTCTTTTGTTAGCGATAGGTGAGGGTAGAGTAGGTCATTGAATGCTGAAAAATTAAACCCTTTTTCTTGTTGGTAAAAGTCGCTTCTTATGAGTTCTTTGATGTCTATCGATGGATTAATGCCTTTGATCATAAATTGGATGGTTGCGGGCTGGTTTTCTGGATCTGTGAGTATCTGGCGGCAGACCAAAGGTGTATCTTCGCTTAACGGGGCATAATTTTTAATTGGGCTCGTTTCTCCCAGATAGAAATTAAGAACATCCGTTATGAATTTTTTTTTCGCTTGCTCACTGCATCTTAAATCTAAAGGGTCTATGGTTGCATTTGGACGAGGATCGGTCTGCTTGGCAGTATTTGGAGAAGAAGGGGATGTTGGTGATTCTGGTTGCTCTGGTGAATGGCTGACAGAGCGGCGTCTTTCTCCGCTCTCTGGCGCTGCACTGTGTTGCTCATTTGGCGTTTCCGGGATCTGGCAGTCCACACTTTCTTGAACCTTGACATCACCCGTTGGAGTGGTGCTCCGATCATGTTGAACATTTTGTGGTACAGAGTTAAGTGGATTAGCTAAGTTGTGAGTTGGTAAATAGGAGCTACCAGAGCTTTCAGTGCCATGCATATTTAAAGGCTCTCTGTGTGAATGAATAGAATAATGTATGTGAGTTATTGACCAATAAAACAGTTAAAAGTTTCAGTTGTGTATTTTAAGTAATGCGGAATTAGTTGGGTGAGGTAATTGTTGTCAGCTGATTTAATGTTTGCGAGTTATTGGGCAATAAAAAAGCCCCGAAGACACTCCGGGGCTTTTTATTGTGTCATGAGCAAGTTATAGGTGAGCTTCGGCATAAGCCGCCAGTGGTGAACGGGGCACGCCCTGAAGCTGCATGGAGCCTCCGTTAGGGAAATGCTTCAATCGTTCAGTCATATAGGTTAAGCCGGAGCTGGTAGCGGCCAGATAAGGCGTATCAATCTGGGCAAGGTTACCCAGACAAATCACCTTACTGCCCACGCCGGCACGGGTAATGATGGTTTTGATCTGGTGAGGCGTCAGGTTCTGACACTCATCAATAATGATCAAACTCTGCTGGAAGCTTCGTCCCCGAATGTAGTTCAGAGATTTGAAGTGCAAAGGTACCCGGTCGAGAATGTATTCCACACTGCTGTTAGTGGATTCATCATCATTGTGCAGAGCTTCCAGGTTGTCGGTAATGGCGCCGAGCCAGGGTTCCATCTTTTCCGCTTCAGTGCCGGGCAGGAATCCGATATCTTCATCCAGCCCACGGGTGGAACGGGTAGCAATGATCCGCCGGAACTGCTTGGTGGCGATGGTCATTTCAATGGCCGCTGCCAGAGCAAGAATGGTTTTACCGGAACCGGCGGCACCGTTGAGGTTTACCAGATGAACGTCCGGGTCCAGTAACAGATTCAGCGCCATGGCCTGATGAATGTTCAGTGGTCTTAAGCCCCAGGCATCCTGATTCATCAGGCTTTCCCGGCTGTGGTGTTGCAGGGTAACTTTGTCGTCTTTAATGTCGACGACTTTGGCAACAAAGCCCTGGTCGTCCAAAAGGAATTTGTTCAGGTAGAGCTCTTCTTCAAAATCGCTCTTGTTGATGGTGTGAAGGGTTTTTCCATCCAGTTGGATCGTATTGACTTCATTAATACGATCCCAGAAATTGCCTTCGTAATGGAGGTAGCCTTTCGTGAGTAAACCAATATCGCTGACCAGTTGGTCGCTGTGATAATCCTCCGTCAGTATTCCGCAACCTCTGGCCTTTAGACGCATATTGATGTCTTTGGTGACCAGAATGAATTGCTGGTTAGGATGGGTTTTTTGATACTGACAAATGTCGTTTATTATTTGATTGTCATTGTTGCTGGTGGGGAGAGTCGTGATTTTGTCGTCCGCATGACTCATCATGATGGACAGTGTACCGCTGGGTTCTGCTTTGCCTCCTCGATGAATGGGCACACCTTCTTCAATATCGCTGGGTGTTGCCGTGCCAATAATATTATCAATGAGTCGTATAGCTTGCCGGCAATCGGCGGCGATGGTTTGTTTACCGTTTTTCAGTTTGTCCAGTTCTTCCAGGACGGTGATGGGAATAAGAACTTGATGTTCTTCGAAATTAAGGATTGAGTTGGGGTCGTGTATCAGGACGTTACTGTCCAGAATGTAGGTGGTTGACGTGGGTGAGTTCTGTGGCCTGGTTTCCAGGGCATGTCCCATAGGCAGCTCCCTTGTCGCTTTTGTTTTTTGGGTGACTCATTTTTGATTCTTATCGAAAAAACGACATCCGGCAAGACCAAATATCAATTAAGAATAAAAAACTTATTTTCCTCCTTTAAATGGTTTTAATTAGTTTGTTTTAATTCTACACTTCAAAAGTTATATCGCACTATCGCACAAAAGTATGAGACCTTTTTCTTGACGTTTTTCCTTCTCTCGATTCGGCCTTAACAGGCAATCAACCGGTTTTGTTGGCTGCCTGACAGACTATTTACAGCGAATCTGAAAATATCATCAGTGCTGTTTTTCCGGCTTCACCAGAAGTTCTTCCGGTGGGTAATCTTTTTTCAATTTATCTCCCATCATGGCTTCCAAGTCAGGAATCAGAAAGGAATCATCTTCACAGGCAAAACTGATACTGGTGCCACTGGCGCCAGCACGTCCGGTTCTGCCAATGCGGTGAACATAATCGTCCAGCACTTCTGGCAGGTTGTAGTTGATGACATGGCTGATGCCATCAATATGAATACCGCGGCCAGCTACATCGGTGGCGACCAGTACGGTGATTTTTCCGGAACGGAAGTTCTCCAGTGTTCTCAGTCGTTTGTTCTGTGGCACTTCACCGGACAGTTGATCCGCTTTCACGCCGATGCGTTGAAGCTTCTCTGTTAGCTTACGAGTCTGATCCCGGCGATTGGTAAAGACGATGACCTTTTCAAGGTTAAGATGACGGATCAGGTTTACCAGTAACGGGAATTTCTGATCAGAGGAAAGGATATAAACCTTCTGATCAACCGTATCGGTTGCAGCACTTTCAGGTTCAATCTCAACCTTTACTGGTGCCCACGTCCATTGTTCACCAAGGCGCAGCACGTCGTCGGTAAAGGTGGCAGAGAACAGCAAGGTTTGGCGATCACCCGGGCGCGGCGTCATACGGATGATGCGGCGAACCTGCGGAATGAAGCCCATATCCAGCATGCGGTCAGCTTCGTCAATGACCATCACTTCGATCAGATCCAGAAACAGGTCTTTACGTTCGCAGTAATCCAGCAGTCGGCCTGGAGTTGCCACGAGAATATCCAGATAATTGGAGTTGATGTTCTTTCGCTGCTTTTCGTAATCCATACCACCCACCACAGTGACCACATGCAACGGCAGGTATTTGGTCAGCGCTTCGGCATCTTTACCGATTTGCAGAGCCAGCTCCCGGGTAGGCGCAATGATGATGGCTCTGGGCTCACCAATGTAACGGGTATCCGGGGCTGGCGTATCCATTAATTGCTTAATGGTACTGACCAGGAAGGCGGCGGTTTTACCGGTACCTGTTTGCGCTTTGCCAATGGCATCTCGCCCGGCAATGGTGCTGCCCAGAACTTCGGCCTGAATTGGGGTGCAGTATTGGAAGCCCTGGTCAGCAATGGCGTGCATCAGCTCACTGGGCAGTTCGAAATCGTGAAAGCGCTTCTTTTCAGGATCTGGGGCGACCTGAAACTGATCAATGCTCCAGTTGTCGTGCTGAGGCTTGTCCTGGTTAGTCGATTTTCTGTTGCCGCTTTTTCGTGGTTTGGGGGCGGCTTTTTTGCCGGCACTTGCCGGTTCTTTTTGCTTGCTGACGGGGGCTTTGTTCAGGGACTTGTCAGAAGCCTGATTACCATTATCTGCTTGTTTTTTCTTGAAAAATCCTAGAAAACCACTCAATGCTTTACTCTCATTCCTGTCAGTACTGATAAGGCTTCAGTGTTTATAAAGCCCAGTGGGCCAGCCAAAGTAGGTGAAGTGCCACTTAATATGGTTAAGTGGAGTCAGCTGGTTTTCAGTTTGCGGTAAATATAAAAGCGCTATTATCGCGCCGATAGGATGCTCAAAGCAAACCGGGAGATACTATTGCTATAAAAAGCAGGTATAAAAAGAGGGTGTAAAAAGGCAGCGATATAACACTGCCCGTGGCTTTGAGGAGATTATTACAGGATCTTATCCATTGAATGGTGTTCTTCGAAGGTGTCCTGATGCTCTTCAGGTTGTCTTTTACCAAACCATAGCTGCTCTGATTTTTCTTTTTTGGTGACCCGGCGTTTTTTCATTTCCAGCCACAATTTGTGTAACACAAAACCCTGCCCGGTATCGGGTATATGACGAACATGAAACTGCCTGAACAGAGCCGCTGCAAAGGACATTTCTTCAGCAAATTTCTGGCCTCTGGCCAGCTGAGTATCATGAATAAAAGGTGCTGATAGGCACCGGTTGCCGATCAGGTTGATAGAAGGACAGAAATTCATTGTTATTCCTCCATGTATGCCTGAAAAACTCAATCCTACTTGATTAGCGTGCCTGTTTACGATTAGACATTAGTCTGAGTTTGAGCAGTATTTCTACTATAAATGAAGGGACATAAATGAAGGTGCTTTGAACTTCCGGGGAACTAAGGCAAGTTGAATAAGTCCAAACCTGAAAGCCTTCAGGTGCCACTGACTGGTTGATTGGTTGACTGATAAGAGGAGCGGTTCCCATGGGGAAGCACTATTTATCGACATTGACTCACGCAGCTCTCTTTGCGTTGCTCTCTCTATTCTTTTTGCCCACTTTGGCTTTTGCCAAACATGAACCAGCAACCTCCCGTGTTTATCAATATTCAACGCTTGATGCTCTGCTAAAAGGGCAATTGGAAGGTCGGCTAACGTTGTCAGAACTGGCCAAAAATGGAGACTTTGGGCTGGGCACATTTAGCGGCGTCGATGGTGAGATGGTGGTGGTTGATGGTCAGTTCTATCGGGTTGATGATCATGGGGTGGCATCGCTGGTGGCTGGAGACAGCAAACCCCCTTTTGCCATTGTTATCCCATTCCGTGCCACACAGACATTTTCAGTGGTTGAAGCGCTGACGCTCAATCAGCTTGGCCGTTTTATTGATCAGCGCATCCGTGATCAGGATTTGATTCATGCCATTCGCATTGATGGGCGGTTTAAGCAGTTGCTCGTTAGAAGTGTTCCAAAACAGTCGAAGCCCTTCCGGCCTTTGGCAGATGTTCTGAAAACGGATGAAGTGCGCTTTGAATACAAAGATGTTGAAGGCACCTTGGTCGGGTTCAGAGCGCCTGATTCTATGAGTGGTATCAACGTAGCGGGCTATCACTTCCATTTTATCGATACTGGTCGCAGCTTCGGTGGGCATGTTTTGGAGTTGATAACGGATTCTGGAATCGTGAAACTGAATCAGGCCTCACATCTTGAGTTGCAGTTGCCCGTCGAAAACATCACCCATTGAGGCACTGGTATGAGAGCGTTGTTAAGTTTGTTGTTGCCTTTATGGATCATCATTGCCAGCACTGTGGGCTTTTATTTCCATGTAGAAGTTTCAACGCTCAAACCCGCATTAATTCCTATTATGGCAACGATTATGTTTTCCATGGGAATGACTATCTCAATGGAAGATGTACTGCGAACACTTAAACAACCGCAGGCTCTGGCGATCGGTGTATTGCTTCAGTTTTTGGTGATGCCTGCTGTCGCATGGGCGGTCAGTATTGCCTTGGGGCTGTCGCCTGAATTGCTAACAGGCATGGTGCTTGTGGGAGCAGCGCCTGGAGGGACGGCATCGAATGTACTGGCTTATTTGGCCGGAGGCCGTGTTGCGCTTTCCGTTAGTATGACGACAGTATCAACGTTACTCTCTATCCTCTTTACGCCATTGCTTGCAGGTTTCTATCTCGACTCGGTTGTGGAGGTCGACCGGCTGGGTATTTTACTCAGTATCGCGCAAATGATTTTATTGCCAGTCCTTGGTGGAATGCTCTGTAAAGCCTGGCTGCCTAAATTGGTTTCCCGAGTGGTACCGATTTTGCCGAGTATTGCCAGCTTTGGCATAGCGAGTGCAATCTGCATTATTGTTGCTTTAAATGTTGCTAATCTGGCTCATCTCAGTGTAATGCTGGTGGTTGCTGTGGTTTTGCATAATCTGCTCGGTTTATCTTTGGGTTATATACTGGCGTTGGCCAGTGGGCAGGATTTTGCTTCTGCTCGAACCATTGCCATTGAAGTGGGTACGCAAAATAGCGGTATGTCGGCAGCAATTGCTATCCAGCATTTTTCTTCTTTAACTGCGATTCCATCGGCTATTTTCAGTATTTTTCAGAACATATTTGGCGCTGCCCTTGCCGGTTACTGGTCTATTCGACCTTGTAAGAATATAGAGCACGATGAAGATAGGGCTGAATGTTCATCGAGGACGGGGTAAGCTGATTAAATAGTTGTTTAGATGATGGTGCGAACGCAGTTTATGAAGGACAAGGTTATGGATAACAGGTTTTATAACCGGGATATTGTATCGATCGCCGATTTATCTCGGGAAGATATGGAACAAATTCTGGACGTTGCGGCAATTTTAAAAGAAACACCTCATCCCTCCCTGCTTAATGGCAAAGTCATCGCCAGTTGTTTTTTTGAAGCTTCTACCCGTACAAGGCTCTCTTTTGAAACCGCTATACATCGGCTAGGTGGAACGCTGATTGGTTTTGCCGATGGCGGCAATACATCGGCGAAAAAAGGAGAAACCCTGGCGGATGCCATCAGAATGGTCAGCTCCTACACGGATGCCATTATTATGCGACACCCGAAGGAAGGTGCGGCGCGCATGGCATCTGAGTTTTCGGGCGTTCCCATCATTAATGGTGGTGACGGTGCTAATCAGCATCCAACACAGACGCTGCTGGACCTTTTTAGTATCAAAGAATGTCAGGGGCAGCTGGATAATCTGACAGTGACGTTTGTTGGTGATTTAAAGTACGGAAGAACAGTGCACTCTCTGGCACAAGCACTCACTCATTTTAATGCCACGTTTAATTTCATTGCTCCAGACGCTTTGGCCATGCCGGATTACCTTCTGCAGGAGCTGGATGAAAAAGGCATTCGCTGGCAAAGGGCGGATACCATTGAAGAGGTAATCACCAGTACGGATATTGTGTATATGACCCGTGTACAAAAAGAACGATTTGATGAAACGGAGTACAAACACATCGCCTCAAAATACGTGCTGACCAACGAAACCCTGAAAACCGCACCCGAACATTTGAAAGTGCTGCACCCATTACCAAGGGTGGATGAAATTGCCGTTGAAGTGGATCAAACGCCCCACGCTTACTATTTTGAACAGGCTCGTAATGGTGTTTATGCAAGACAGGCGTTACTGGCACTGATTCTGAATAAAACGGGTTTATAGGCAATCTACCGAACAGTATTTGAGGATTATTGAATGGGAAACAAACTTCAAGTTGAGGCCATCTGCCAGGGGACGGTGATTGATCATATTGCCGCAGGGCAAGGGGTTAAGATTCTGGATCGTCTTCATTTGCTGGATAGCAAAGCGCGAATTACCGTAGGCTTTAATCTGCCGAGCAAAGCTCTGGGCTTTAAGGACATTATCAAAGTTGAAGGCAGAATGTTTACGGAGCAGGAAGCCAACGAACTGGCGTTGTTTGCTCCTTCAGCCACGATTAATGTGATCGATGATTATCGGGTTGTTGATAAGTTTTCCATGACGATCCCCGAGACTCTCAGTGGCGCTTTTTCGTGCCCTAATTCAAATTGCATTACGCATAACGAGCCGGTGGACAGTTTTTTTTATCTTCGTCATGTGAGTGATGATACCCAGTTAAAATGTCGCTACTGTGAAAAAATCTTCAGTAAGGAGATTGTTGCAGAGCTCAAATAATTGATTTTGTTTAAATGATGCTAAACCAATAAATACCCTGTAAAGCCGTCTTGTAATAAAGCTGCAGGTGGTTATTATTGTTCAAAGTTGCTTACTTCAGGCACGTTCTAGCCCCATTCAATTAATAAGGATTATTCTGCTCAATGCATTGTCCATTTTGTGGTGCAGCTGACACCAAGGTAATTGACTCACGATTGGTTGCCGAAGGCAGTCAGGTACGTCGACGTCGTGAGTGCCTGACCTGTGTTGAGCGTTTTACCAGTTACGAAACGGCGGAGCTGTTAATGCCGAGATTGGTAAAACGGGATGGCACCCGTGAGCCTTTCAATGAAGATAAGCTTCGGGCTGGTATGGCTCGCGCTCTGGAAAAACGCCCTGTGGGTGTTGAGCCGCTGGAAGAAGCCCTGAGCCGTATCATTTATCGCCTTCGCGCCATGGGCGAACGGGAAGTCAGCTCCCGAATTCTTGGTGAAGAAGTCATGCGTGAGCTTAAAAAACTGGATGAAGTGGCTTACATTCGCTTTGCCTCAGTGTACCGGCACTTCAAAGATTTAAATGAGTTTCGGGAAGAAATTGATCGTCTGGAGACTGAAGACAAGGGAGTCTGAATGCCTCTGATTATCTTAATGCTGGCTATTTTAGCGCTGGTTTTTGGTCCCCAGTATTGGGTAAAAAGTACCCTTCGCAAATATGGTAAAGACCGGCCGGATCTTCAAGGCACTGGAGGCGAGCTGGCAGAACATCTTATTGAGCGTTACCACCTCGAAGGGGTGAGCGTTCGAGAAGGTCAGGAAGGCGAAGATTATTATGACCCGGAAGGGAAAATCGTTTCGCTTTCCGCTTCTCACTTTCGCGGTAAAACCGTTGCTGCCCTCGCTGTTGCAACCCATGAAGTCAGCCATGCGCTGCAGCATCAGGAACAGAATCCCGGTTTTATGCGGCGACAGCGTCGAATTAAAACTGCCATCATGATTGAGCGCTTCAGTGTGTTGGCGTTGATGGTCACTCCGTTTATATTCTTATTGACACGATTGCCTCAAAGTACCCTAATTACGCTGTTGTTGGGGACTTCCGGTATGGTCGCTGCTTTATGGGTTCAGTTGATGAATCTGCCGGTGGAGATGGATGCCAGTTTTAATAAGGCACTGCCCATTCTTGAAGAAGGGTATCTCTCCAGTCAGGATATGCCGGGTGCAAGAAAGGTGCTTAAGGCCGCAGCGATGACTTATGTGGCCGCTGCTCTTGCCAGCTTGCTGAATATAGGTCGGTGGATCGCTATTCTCCGTCGATAACCTCCAATTAGATTACTTACAATAAACTTTAACAGGGATGTACATTCTGTATGGTCAGTCCTTCTTTGTTGGCGCTTTTCGTTCCGACATTTTTCTTTGTTTCTGCCACGCCAGGTATGTGCATGACGCTCTCGATGACGTTGGGAATGACTGTGGGCTTTCGTCGTGCATTATGGATGATGGCGGGTGAATTAGTAGGTGTTGGTCTGGTTGCAAGCCTTTCTGTTCTGGGTGTTGCGGCCGTCATGCTGAACTATCCGGAAGCCTTTTCTATTTTTAAGTGGGTGGGTGGTGCCTACTTGTTTTATCTTGGTGTACAAATGTGGCTGTCGAAAGGAAAGATGGCGATACCTCTGGAAGGCGAACAGCCGCGGCATACGGGTATTAAAGAATTAATGATTCAGGGGTTTGTCACCGCCGTTGCCAACCCTAAAGGCTGGGCATTTTTCATTTCATTGCTGCCGCCGTTTATTTCAGCGGATCAGGCAATGGCGCCACAGTTAACCATTCTGATTGTATTGATTCTATTGATCGAATTTATCTGCCTGATGATGTACGCCGCTGGTGGTAGAACGTTGCGACACTTCTTACAAAAGAGTGGAAATGTACGAGTTATGAACCGAATCGCCGGCTCTTTAATGATGGGCGTTGGCGTCTGGCTGGCGGTTGGTTGAATAGGCATTTCACCGGCTCACTGGTCTTGAGTGCTTCTTCGACCAGTTGCAGCGCCTTGTTGGCTCTTCTTTTTAGCTGGCTGAAAACTTCCCGCTTTACCATGTTGTCCTCAAGGGTATTGCAGAGCTGCGCCAATTGCGGGTCACTTAGTGAAGCCATTTGTGCTAACGCCATAAAGGCAGCTTGTGTTTTTTCGGCCGTTGTCATCGAGTTAATCAGCGGCATTATGCTCTCACCGGGTAGAAAAAGAGCTCCGTGCACTTTTTTACGGAGTGGCAGGGTGGTTACCCAATGGGTAAACGCTTGAAAATCCATGGCATAGAACTTTTCACAGCGATTGAAAAATGCCATCCCGAAATCAATTGGTATAAATAGATGCTTATTGGTTTTCTGCTGAATCTGTACCAGATAATTACTTTTCTTTGCGTAGTCTTCATCACCCAGTAATCCCTTACGCAGAGCAAGCATTGTTAAAGGGTTGAGCGCGCCAAGGTAGTTGTTTCCTTTTTCATTATAGGCAACGTGATGATTATCAATATGCTGGCATAGCATTCTGTGGTTTTTGCCATCCAGGAAATACTCAAAATTCATGTTTCTGGCAATTCTTTTTGTAAGATATTTGGAGCAAAAAGAGGGGCCGTGCTGCAGAACGTGCTGAATAATCTTACCAGCAACAACTTCCCTTTGAGCAAGATTCTTAACGCTCCGGTAGTAGAGTAATTTGTCTATACGTCCAACAATGATATAAAAAACACAAAGCAAGAAACGCTTAATAAACTCCAGAACTCTGACCTTGCCCGGGCTCTTCACATGCCATGTTCCTCTGCTTACTCCGTAGTCTGTAGCCAGTTGAGTGGTTGTTCGTAATTCGTGCGCGACGGTGCTTCGCAAATGCAAATGAGTGGGCTTGGGGTGGAATAGCGCTGAAAATGAATGTTTGTTGGCGCAGGCTAATTCAGTCTGGTAAACCTTACCTTGGTTGTGAATCTGCTTTTGAAAGTTTGCTGGCGATTGGGGTGTAACCAGGAGTGATTGATAGGTGCGAGTGTTAATGCATTTGTCGCGTGGAGCGGCTTCAGGCAATGAGCTGGCTGGTTTCTTGATGACCATAGGAGGTCTTGTTGCTTGAGTAACAGCACATCTCTTGATGCTACCTGCACTCGTGTTGGATGGGTTTGAACAACACAGGTAGTGTGCCGTTGCCGGTATTATGTTCATAGGAACTTTGAATCTTGTTCAGTTGTTGCTCCATGTATTCCTTGGTTAACGCCGAACTCAGTGGAAAGCGATTACAGAATATTAGTGCTTTTTTTGGATTCTATTTGATCCTGAAAGTTCCCCTTATTTTGAAACTCAAAAGGTTTTGACGATTAGGGGGTGTTTTCGACTGGTCACACGTACAGTTGGAAGCGCTCCCTAGTGTAGTGAACTGCATTTAATACAACATAAATAATCTCGCTGTGCCATTATAGGTAGGAGCATCTAAGGACGGATACTATCTATGAGAGTCGCAGCCAAGATAAGCCTGAGTGAACAGGAACAAAAACTACTAAAACGTCTATCGTCGTCAAATAAAAGCTCTGTACGCATTGCCCGTCGTTCTAAAATTATTCTTTTGGCTGCAGATGGAAAAACCAATCTTGAAATTGCGGAAGCAWTAAATATCGAACGGGGACAAGTAAGCCGTTGGCGAGTTCGTTATGTAGCTGAAGGTTTTCGGGGAATAGAGAAAGACCTTCCTCGTGGTGGTCGTAACCTGTGCGTAAGGGGCGAAGTCCCCTTGACGCATTTTATGCCCACGAAAGAACGGAGATTAAAACATGGAGCTTTTTAACAAAATGACGGCGGCACTGGTTAGATCGGCTGACGGAAATCCAGTGCATACAACGCTAACAGTAATGCTGTTCTTTGTTATGTTCTCGGTTTTAGAAGCAACTATAGAGAAATTAATTTTCGGGGAACGGTTTGAGCATTGGCTTGATCCGATATTTATCTGCGGTTTTATCGGGTTCGCATCATATATGGTTTGGGTTTGTGCAGTTTATAAAGAATCCCGAACAAGTGGGTCATAACGAATAAGGATAGATTGCGCTTAGCCGCAATCTTATCCGGTTGTTGCACAAGCCCGGATTGATTTCTGGTGAGGGTGGTCTATAGAAGTTTTCTTTTTTGGTGGCGATCAAATCAGAGCGTTTATATTGAACTCTCTTTATTCAGAATGAGCGTTACCCGACCACTGCATTACGTAGTCTGGCGTCTGATTTCCCTGTCTGACTGGCTGMACTAACTATTTCTCCATGTTGGTGAATGGCGATACTTATTTTATGAATCAATTCTTCAGGTGGGCTTCAGAAATCTAAACGCAATGTGGTTCATTACTTC
>NZ_LUTV01000001.1:216722-289350 GCF_001646945.1 Endozoicomonas ascidiicola | reverse complement strand
TTAACCAAAAACCAGTCGAGTTAGCCGACAGACTCCATACCAAGACGTCTCTTGACGAGGAGGAAGAGGTGCTCAGAAAACCGGTTAAGCCAAAACCAAAATAAAACCGATGGTTTCAAGTGAGTTTTGGTTTATGAGTAAAGTGGAAAATTAAGGTCTAAATGCTGATCATTATTTGAGCGCTTTCAGGTTGAGCTGGTTTTAGGAGAGCTAACCGGGCTATTCTCGGTCAGCCTCCTAGAAGTGAGTGAGAAAACGTAGGTTGTCGAATAGGAATAAAAAATGAAACTTGCAATAATCAGCGGTAGTCATCGTAAAAACTCAGAAAGTGAACGAATAGGTAGGCGTTTGCAGGACAGGGTTCAAATCTTATCGTTATTTGATAGTGTTGATATTCTTTCTTTGGCGGGCAATCCTCTGCCGCTTTGGGATGAGTCGATCTGGGCTGGTAATGAAGACTGGAAGGCGCGTTTGGCACCTTGGAAACAGACATTGCAGTCGGCAGACGCCCTGATTGTCATTTCTCCCGAGTGGAATGGCATGGTACCCCCTGGTTTGAAGAACTTCTTTCTCTTATTTGGTGCTACGGAGCTTGGTCATAAGCCAGCACTGATCACTACGATATCTGCAGGGCAGGGCGGCTCTTACCCGGTGGATGAGTTAAGAGTGAGTGGTTACAAGAATTGTCGTATCTGCTATCTGCCGGAGCATTTGATTATCAGAAACGTAGGTCAAGTGTTCGCAGGAAAAGATGCGGAGGGCGATGAGCATCTTGATGAGCGAGTGGATTACTGTTTGAAGCTGCTTAGAGAGTATTCGACGGGGTTGAGCTACGTCCGTTCCAGTGGTGTGATAGATCACAAGACCTATAGGAATGGTATGTAGCTGTGAGTAAAAACGACCACAGGTTGTGGTCGTTTAAAGCATGCATCACATATTCTGAGTAAACGTACGGGTAATAACATCCCGTTGTTGTTCTGGTGTCAGTGAGTTGAAGCGCACTGCATAACCGGAAACGCGGATGGTCAGAGATGGGTATTTCTCAGGGTTTGCCGCGGCTTCTTCCAGCATTTCACGGGAAAGGACGTTGACGTTCAAGTGCTGCCCGCCTTCACGAACAGCAGTTTCCTGTACTTCCAGCTCCAAATCACGGGATTCGAACTGACCCAGTGTGTCCAGAGAAACGACTTCATCCTGCTTGAAATCATCCGTTTTTGCACAGATCAGCCGAGCTTCGCCTGCTGCTTCGTCCAGCAACCAGATAGAGCTGATCAGGGCGCTATTGTCACTGGCAGTGATTTGAATGCCTTTCATTATATTGATCCTCGAAATCAAACAGCAGAAGTCGTTTAGTTAATACCAATGTCGCTTTTAAATTATGAAGCGAGCAAGTTATTTTGGGCGACTGGGCAAGGCGAAGAGACGAGTCATAGCCGTAGCTATGGCGAGGAACTTCAACGCTGATCCAGGCGGTCAAAATGGCTGCGCAGCCCATAATTTAGAAGCAGAATTGGTATAAGTCAGCCTTTTGGGGGAGTGGCTGATTTATGGCCTCATGCTATCAGCTCAAAAGCAGGTTCGATCTAGGTATTAGCCGATATATTGACCAATAAAAATCAATGAAGCGATTAATGAAAACTATTGGGTTGTTGAGATTGTCTCTGATCGACAGTTGTTGTATAAGCTAGCTTATATAAAACTGTACTATGGTTCATTATTTGCCATTTATACGACTACTAACAAAAACAATTAAGAGTATCTGATGATTTCAAGTATCAAGAAACTACTGGCTGTATTGGTGCTGGTGCTTATCACGGCTGTGGTGTGGATAACCCAGTTTCAATATCAGACGCAGCGTGACGGAGAACTTAGCCTGGATGGGCTGGTGGACAGTGTTACTGTTCAATATAACGAGTTTGGTGTGCCCAGGATTGAGGCCAAATCAGAAGCCGATCTTTACTTTGCTCTTGGCTACGTGCATGCACAGGATCGCCTTTTTCAGATGGAATTGATGCGTCGCCTGGCTCAGGGACAACTAGCGGAAATGTTTGGTGAGAAACTGGTAGACACTGATCGTTTATTTCGCACGGTTGGCATTCATCGTCATGCCAAACAATATGTGGCGGATATTGATAAATCGTCGGACAGCTGGCGGGCGCTTGAGCAATATGTCGCCGGAGTAAATGCTTTTCAGGATCAGGGGAACCTCCCGGTAGAGTTTGATGTGTTGGGCTTAACACCAAGGCCGTTCAAGCCTGAAGATTCAATCAGTGTGTCTGGATACCTTGCTTACAGTTTTGCTGTGGGTTTCAGAACTGAACCGGTGATGACGTTTATTGCTGATCAGCTGGGCGAAGAGTATCTGGCTATTTTTGATCTGGATATGCCTGCCGGTTCTGCCAATCATCAATTGAACAGTGCAACCTATGAATCTTTAGCAAAGTTGGGTATTGCCTCTATTCTCGACCAGGAGCTCGGTCAGCTGGAAGGCAGTAATGCTTGGGCGATCAGTGGTTCTCAGACAAAAAATGGTAAACCTATTCTGGCCAGTGATCCTCATATTTCATTCTCGGCGCCGGGTGTTTGGTACGAAGCGCATCTGGTTTCTGGAGATTATGAATTTTATGGCTTCCATCAAGCGTTGGTGCCGGTGGCCTTGATGGGGCATAACCGTCGTTTTGGTTGGGGCGTCACCATGTTCCAGAACGACGATATGGATTTCTATCTTGAGCAGGTAAATCCGCAGAATGTGAATCAGGTTAAGCGTGAAAAAGTCTATGAAGATCTAGCGCTGATTAACGAGACGATTCAGGTAAAAGACAGTAGTCCTGTTGATATTACCGTGAGAACCAGCTCTATCGGCCCTATTATCAATGATGTCTACAAAGGCTTTGATAACGCTCAACCGGTTTCCCTGTGGTGGGCTTTTTTGAAAACACCCAATCCATTGATGAATGCTTTTTATGAGTTAAGCCGAGCGGAGTCTGTGGAAGCTTTTGGTGAAGCGTTGAAACAAGTGCATGCACCGGGCCTTAACTTTGTGTATGCGGATACGGATGACAATATTGCCTGGTGGTCAGCAGGATTGGTTCCTGTCAGGCCGGATCATGTGGCGCCCTGGAAAATTATGGATGGCTCTTCTAATCAAGATTTGCCCACAGGTTTTTATGATTTCAGCTATAACCCACACAAATTAAACCCACCAGAAGGTTTTATTGTGTCGGCCAATCAGCGCCCTGACGCTTATGAAGGTGTGATGGTGCCGGGTTATTACAACCTACCTGCCCGGGCAGAATTGCTGATTGATGATATTGCTGGCCAGGGGATGACCAACCTTGAAAATGAAAAAAGCAATCAGTTGAATATTCGCAGTGAGTACGCGGCGGATGCTCTGTCGATCATGCTTGCTGAATTGGATCCGGCGCAAAAGCAGCGATTATCTCCGGAGTTATTAGACGCATTGGGCACTTGGCAAGGCGCGTTTACTTTGGACTCTGTGGCGGCAACGCTCTTTACCGAGTGGCAGTTTGCCCTGTTTGAGCAGACCTTTGCCGATGAATTGGGGGTAGAGTTGTTTAAACTCTTTATTCGTACCCGTCGTTCAGATCATGGCTTTTATCAGTTGATTGGTTTATCAGAGAATCCATGGTGGAGTAATCAGGGTAAGGCTCAATCCCGTAAAGAGGTCGTTAACCAGGCATTTGATATTGCTATGAGTCGGCTGACTGAAAATCTTGGGGTAGACAGTTATGGCTGGCAGTGGAGCGAGGTTCACTTGTTTGAGCAGAAGCACCCGCTGGGTTCCGTTCAACCATTGAATCACTTGTTTAATCTTGGTCCGGTCGCGGTGGATGGTTCCCATGCGGTACCTAACAATCTGTCGCAGAAATTAAGTACTGGAATGCAATGGGTGACTTCAGGACCTTCAACCCGCCGCTTATTGGATTTCAGTGCGCCACAAAAATCACTGAGTATTTTGCCCGGAGGGCAGAGCGGTAACCCGTTTGACCATCATTATGATGATCAGGCTGCAACCTATGTGAGAGGTGAGTACCGCGAGGTGGACTTGGATGCTGAGGCGGCTTCAGTGTTGATACTGAAACCATAAGGAATAGTCCCTGAATAACTTCCCGATTTCAGCAGGTACAGGGCATGGCGACATAGTTCCATTTTGGCAAGAATTTATCGAACTGAATGGCCATGTTCTTTTTGAAGTCAGTGGCATATTTACGCCCGGTTTCGAACACTTTGTCGATAATTCTTACAACCACTTTCAGCCCTTTGGTCGTTTCTGTTTTTTCTATGTAGTGCTTTGCCATCTCAACGGATTCCAGAGGAACACCTTTGCAGGCACGGGTGATATGCGGGAATACGCGATGCTCAATAGGGTTGTATTTCGAACAATACGACGGGTAATGAGCGATACGAATTCTCAAGTTCAGCCTGTTTGAAAGTGCCTGCAAATCCTCTTTGAAAAGATACGACGAAGCACTGTTACTGCCACCTCCATCACACAACATCAGCAGGTCTCCAACATTGTTATAGTCCACTTGACCTTGTTCTCGCCACCACAATTCGATGCTTTCGCAAGCAAACTCACTAGTATCGCAACTGGTATTCAGGTGTACTGATGCTTCGTTTTTCCGCACATCATAGATGCCGTGAGGGGTGACTTTTCCGTCACTACTGCTGGGGAAATCATGATCATTCACGATAGTTGGCTCTATCGCATCAGTCACGCCATCACGATAGAATTTACCCAGCAGTTCTTTCTTTTTCGTGTCGATGCTTATCACTGGACATCCGGCATCCAAGTATTCTTGTTTCAGTCTGGCAATATTTTCAAACTGGGCGTTGCGATCGGCGTGCTGCCCCATTGTTCGCTTTTTTTGCGGCTTGCGTCGTCGGTAACCATGATCATGAAGCAGTCGAGAAACGATATTCTTATTGGCTGGAGTTCCCAAATCGGAGAGCTTGCGAGCAATCTGCCGACGAGACAGGTTCGTCCATTTTACGTCGTGCCGCATCGGGTCCCCAGCAGTATGGTTACGGAGTATGGTGAGAAAGTTTTCAGTCAGCTGGGGACTTTTCTCAATCAGCGGTGTGCGTCCGCCCCTTTTTTTCGCTGATGATCAGCGTTCAGATGTTCTGATTCCAGCTCAGCGATACCTCGACGAATCGTTTTCGGGTCACAAGCCAGTAACTGAGAAATGAATTCGATGCCACCATGCCCAAGCTTTATCGCTTCAATCGCAGCATAGCGACGACGATCCCTCTCGTTGAGTGACTGATAAAACCGAACCATTTGAACCTCTACTGTCGTCGAATAACTGCCCAAGATGACCTCCTGCACTCATGCGGAGCAATTATCGACGATTCCTGATCTCTTGAAAATAGGGAAGTTAATTGGGGACTATTCCTAAGGCGATGGATGAATAAATAACGGCTCTTTTGAAAAATGAGTGGGTAAGTGTATATTTGCTTACCATATTGTTTACTGCTGAACCTGCCATAAGCCACCCATGAAAGACCTGTTTCAGATAGCCTTAGGCATCACCTCTCCCTGGTACATTGAGTCCCTGAATTTCGATGCAGATCAATCGCGTCTGGACATATTCATTAACTTTCAACGAGGAACCACATTCAAAGACCCAGAAGACCCTGCAGGCAAGGAATACAAAGCATACGACACTGTMAGAAAAGAGTGGCGGCATATGAATTTCTTCCAACACGAGTGCTATCTGCATGCCCGTGTTCCACGAGTTAAAAGAGGCGATAACAAGCCTCGCCTGATTTCTCCGCCCTGGAGTGGAAAGCTGAATGGCTTCACTCTTCTGTTCGAAGCCTTCCTACTTCAGATGTGTCGTTCAATGCCGGTGCATCATGTCAGCAAGTTGACCGGGGCCTCTGATTACCGACTGTGGTCACTGCTGGAGCTTTACGTCACTACAGCGCGGGCTGAAGAAGACTACAGCCAACTCCACACCATTGGCATGGATGAAACGTCATCTGCCCTGGGGCACGATTACATAACCTTGTTCGTCGATCTTGAAGAAAGACGTACTGTATTTGTCACCGATGGCAAAGGCAGCGAAACGGTCAAGGCATTTACGACCGATCTGGAAGAACACAATGGTAAGGCGGAGAACATCAAGCAGGTTAGCTGCGACATGTCGCCAGCCTTTATCAAAGGCGTACGGGAACAACTGCCCGAAGCCAGTATCACCTTTGACAAGTTTCATATCGTCAAGATTATCAACGAGGCAGTAAACAGCGTGCGCAAAGAAGAGGCGAAAACTAACCCGTTATTGGTTGGCGCACGCTATGCGCTTCTGAAAAACGAAAGTAATCTGACAGCAAAACAGAAAGCGAAACGAGATGAACTCTCTATGCCCGGACTTAACCTGAAGTCGGTGCGAGCCTTACAAATAAGGGAAACCTTTCAGCAAATCTATACGGCACCTAGCAAAGAGGAGTTTGAGGCAAGGCTAAACAAGTGGTACTTCTGGGCTACCCACAGCCGACTGGAGCCCATGGTAAAAGCTGCAAAGACCATCAAACGACACTGGGATGGTGCTCTGAACTGGAAAGAAAGCCAGATCAATAATGGTCTACTGGAAGGTTTGAACTCAGTGATACAGGCAGCCAAACGAAAAGCCCGAGGTTACAAGAAACCACACTTCAAAATCATGGTTTATTTACTGACAGGTAAGCTGGATTTTACCAGAGTGAACAATGCCTGCTTACCCACACGATGCTAAAAGACTAGCGTTGCTACTACATTGTTTACAGGATGCACCTTTCCAGCGCGACGACTTTGCTTTGCTCCAAGGTCAGCACTGGCAGATCGATCAGTATCAAAGAGCGATCAAACAGGTTTGCCATATTGAGCATTTTCAGGTTCGTAGCGAACGACCTGTAAGAAGTCAAATATTCGTCAAAATATTGAGTTTTGTTTATCTCTAAAAATTCAGATAGCGCAGGTGTTTACGAATATTCATCAGCATTAGCTCAAGCTCTTTAAAGAGACGGTTCAAGCTTTTATTGAGAGTTTTGCAAAGGGCAAGAATTACCTGTTACTAAAATTATCAGGGATTATCAATGCGTAAGTCATACCTCTAATTATGGATGAAAGAACCAAAACGTACAGGCTCACTTCATATTAGAAGCAGGGGTTCCCTTTAGGGTCATATCTTATTGGAGAAGACTAACTCAGATATGAGAGAACATCCCATGCTATGCTATGCTTATGGTATAGAATTAATTTTTGTTGTTAATGCTTCGACTTGACCGGAATGTCTATATCTCCTTATGGTTGTCCAAGTCGACAATAATATAATTTGAAATGAGGGCATAACGAATGACAGCTATCAGAGGGGGTGGTATAACGGGATCAAAGGTAGGCGTTACAGATTTAAAGGAAGCAGCCCCTGAATCCTCTAGCCCTAAAAAAGCTCATGGTAAAAAGTATCTATTGAGTGAAATCTCCAGAGGTTTGTCCGATGCTAAAAACCTTGCCCAAAGAAAAATCCAAAAGCAAGAAAAGCCAAAGAAGCATGACTGGCGCAATGATTATGGATCAGTAATTGATAGTATTGCTAAAGAGAGTTCATCACTCGGTAATTTAAGAAAGGATTATAATAATATTCTTGGAGAATTAAGAAGTAATGGAGAACAATATCAACAGTTAGTAACCAAATATAATGCTAGAAAAAGCGAGGTGATGGAAAAAGTAAATGATTTAATTGAGGTGTTTCCAGAAAGTACAGATGAATGGATGAAGTTGTGCGAAAGGTGGTCCAATCAGAAATGTTGTTGGGAATTACCAGCTCAAATAAAAGACATTAGCTCAAAAGAAGAATGTATTTCTGGATTTGGAGATAGGCTTGAAGAAGCAAATAAGGGATATGATTTCCATCTTCAAAATTATAATAAAATGATGGCAGGCAAGGGGAAGTCTAAGAAATCCGTTTCTCTAATTAATGAATTAATAAGGGAAGTAAAAGTGCTGAAAGAGAGTGTTGATGGGTTTGTTCCTGAACTGGAAGGAAGGATTCGGGAGTCAAAAGAGCTTATTGTAAAGGCTGAAAGAAACAAAGAAGCTATTGAAAATGTTTTTATTGATCAAACTGGTGATTTCGAAGGAAATAGCGCAGTACAATTTATAGTGAATGACTTTTTAAAGTTAAAAAGTAATTTGATTAAGCTTGAAAATAAATATGGTGTGGATTTTGATGCTGTTGCTCAATTGACTATGAGTGGTATTAGTGGTGAAATTAAGGCTACCAGGCCTGTTGATATTAATCGAATATTAATGTTGTTTAAGGATTTACGTCGTCAGGTTGAAAGCGATGAAGATCGTGGAAAAAAAAATATAAAGGCACTATTGGAAGGGACATCTAATTCTGTGGAAAATTTTGTTTTAGGAAAACCGGCTGTTAGTAGACTAAAAGTGCCTGTTTCAAGATTGACATCATCATCTGACAATTCTGTAAAAAAAGCCTTTGCAAAATTTTTTAGCGAAAAAGTTTCAGAAAAAAACATGCCACCTCATCAAGACTCTGTTGATGATACTCTTAAGGTAGACATTAAGGATTCGCCCTATGTTTCCAAGGGCTACAGAGAACTCGGTCAGGTGAAGGCGGATAGTTTGAAAACAGGTGCAGGGCAAAAGAAACGCTTACGCCATAATGAAAAATCCTTAATGTCTACCCTAAGTGATGATACTAGGAAAAGTTATGATTCTGATAGTAAACCTGTTTTATCCTCCACTGAAAAAACAGCGAAACCTAAAAATCCAAGTGTAAGTAAAAGTAGGTCTGTTTCAGACACTAAAGAGAATGATAAAGCTACTGTGATGATAAAGGGTGTAGAAGAATTATTTGCAAAACATAGAATTGATGAGAAAAATATTCTTGCTTGCAAGCAATTTAAAAGAAATTTAGATTTTGCTCGTAAAGATAATAAGCTCGATAATTTTGCAAGAAAGTGGGCTAAAAAGGATATTGACAATTTTACAAAGGAGCTTTTTACAGCGGGTGATAGGAAAAAAATGCGATCAAATGGAATCTTTGATGATATAACCAATGCTATTGAGCCTCTGTTGCATCCAGAAAAAAGATCATCCCATACTGAGTATTTTCGACAGCAATTAGACTTTTCACGCGAGCTTCATACGTTATTAAAAACATATGATCTCTTTAATAAATACAATAAATAAAGAGTCTATAAGTGATTCTATGCAAACGCCACTTTTTACTTACGCCTTGATCCGATCTGGAAACATAATTTCAAATCGGTTCATGGCAGCCTTCCAGTCTCTTATCGACATAGTCCATTTAGCCGAAGCTTTTTCCGCAGCGATTCCCGACGAAGGGTTAACCTATTGATATATATAGAGAAAATCTAGTGCCTGTTCGCGCAATTTATCTGCAAATATCTATAGTTATAATGAGTCAGTGCTTTCTTCGTCGGGAATAGCTGCTTTTTCCGTAGCCAGAAAAATTATCTTCAGAACTGATTGATCAGCAGGGAATATCTTCCGGTTTTTTATGGCTTTACGGATCACGCTGTTCAATGACTCTATTGCATTGGTCGTGTAAATCGCTTTCCTGATCTCTTTAGGGTAGTCGAAAAGGGTAGTTAGGTTATCCCAGTGTTTGCGCCAGGACCTTCCTATGGAGTGGAACTTCTCTCCCCAGGTTTGCTCAAAGGCGCTCAGCTCGCTCTCTGCCTCTTCAACAGTCGCTGACTGGTAAATCTTCTCCTGATTACCACCCATCCTACGCCACTATCCAGCGATATCTGAATTTCTGAAAGCCTTACTGTGCATGCCTAGTAGCAATACCAAACACTAGTTTCACTAATGCTACATGTAAGATTTCCCTGCTATGGAGCTGTTTTATCAAACTGGACATATGACCATTTAATCTGTAACCCCCACGAGCTGGCAAGCAATCGACTGGAAGTATACGTAACTTCAGTGGTAATCAGGAATCTTCTTTAGGTCTCTGGCAACTGCTTTGCGGTATTTGTAAGAAACATATTTCAGAGAGTTCCTTACCTGATGGACAATGCAAAGCTGCACCTGAGCCTGAGGAAAGGCCGTATTGATCGCCTCGAGAAAGCCAGTCAGCCCATTAACACAGGCAAATGTTGGTGACCAGTGCCCGGTCGAGCGGCTTGTCCTTAACGGCCTCATCAATGCCCTGCCATCCCTATTTCAACCTATATTCCGCAGTTGAAACTCTGAAATATCGCTGTAGCCCCTATAGGCCGTGGCATTTGGCTATTTTTCCCACTCACCCATTGGGTGAGCATGCAGGATCGATTGAACCCATACTCCTGCAAGGGTTGTCAGCGTTTAATGGATTCCAACTGCGGAATATAAGTTCAAGCAGCCCAGCTTCAGGAAGGCTTCCACTTTCGCCTTTTCCGGTAAGCCTTTGCCATTACACATGGAGGAAATTTGCCTTAACCATGTGCTGGCAGCAATTGATGTTATATCCCCATCGCTCATACTCGTAAACTGGGTCACACTATCTTTGCTTTTCAGTATGCTGGTTAAATTGCCGGTGTTTTTTATTGTTTTGTTTTCAACCGAAAAAAATACATTGGCTTTTTGAAAATACCCTGAACAAACTTGATGCTCTTTGACAATATCGAATCGATCAAGTTTTGCAAAAAGAGTAGGGCAAGGAGGGGTGGCTCTATTCATAGATAACTGAATAGTCCTCTCATCAAGTGTTTTCAGTAGTATGCTGGCATTTGACAGTACATGTTTGATGTTCTGATCGCTCAAGTGAGCAATTAATTGACGTTGCTGAGTGATGGCAAACTTTGAGATGGTTTCGTTGTAATCTGTCGACTGATCAATACGCAGTGACTCAGATGGCTCTGTCAGCAGCTCAGCTTTACCCCTGTCAATATCCATTGGCTGCGGGGGTACGATTGCCACAGGTCGTAAGGCTCTGGGGTCATACCCTACCGCAGGAAAAGATAGAACCCGCTCCGTAGATGTTGATGAGCCCACATCTCCAGTATTGATAGCTTGCCAACGGTACCGTTTTTTGGGAGGTAAAGTCGATTCACAATGTTGCTGCCTGACAACCTCTCGTGCTTGACAGTCTTCCATATCAGCGGGTTGAACTGTATGTCCGGAAAAATTGCGTTTTCTGTTGCCGTCTGAAACTGATTCATTAGTTCCGCTAGCCAGAGAAGTGGAAAGAGCAAGGTGGTTTGATACAGGGTAAGCGGCAAAATAACCCACGTTCTATCCAGCTAAACCTTGATAAGGCCTCTGATTACACGATGGAGGCTGCAATGATCAATCCAAAAACTACCCGGGAGCAATGGCTGCAACAGGTCGAAGCCTGGCATGACTCCGGGCTGAGTCAAAATGCCTGGTGTCGACAGAACGGCGTCAAACCATCACAGCCTGGATATTGGAAAAAGAAGTTGTGGACTGGAAAAGCGCCTGCTTCATCATCAAAATCTGTTTCTGCCTTTGTGCCCGTTTCCCTGACGCAGAACCAGAGTCAAACTTGCGAAGAATCATCCCCTTTAACCGTATCATTGCCCAGTGGGCTCAGCGTTTCCGGAGTTAATCATCAAAACTTAGCTCTGGTTGGTCAGTTGATTGGATTACTCCGATGAAGTAACCTGTAATGCGCCAGTCGTCCAGCTTGCCTGAGGTCTACCTTTATCGGGATCCCATCGATTTTCGAAAATCTTTCAAGGGACTGGCGGTACTGGTCGAGCAGGAACTTGGGCATAACCCTTTTGATGGTCACCTCTATGCCTTCACCAATCGTCATCGTAATAAAATCAAGTGTTTGTTCTGGGAAGACTCTTCATATCGAGGGGCTTTGTGCTTTATTACAAGAGCCTGGCGGAGGATAAGTTCCACTGGCCAAAGCCCGATGATGAACTGTTAGCCCTAACAGGCCAGCAGCTCAATTGGCTGCTGGATGGCTATAACCTCAATGCCATGAAACCCCATAAAAAAAGACATTACGAAAGCTGTTTTTAGTCTCTAAATTCAGCAGCTTATGGTAAAATATCGGCTATGAAATCACCCGTTGATACCGTCATTCATCAGCCAAAATCTGTCCTGAGTTTACTGGTCGGAAGCGCTGAAACAGCTTTGGATCTGGAGGCCTTACTTGAGGCCATCCAGACCATGGACGGTGTCATTCTTGAAAAAGACAATGTGCTTCTTGAGAAAGACGACGCTCTTCATAAAAAGACCAGAAAAAGTCTTTCGTCATCGAAGAACAAAAAAAACGCATCGCTATTCTGGAAGAATACCTGCGTTTGGAACGTGCCCGCCTTTACGGTCGAAGTTCTGAAAAGTTCAGCGGTCAGGGTGAAATCTTCAATGAAGCGGAATTAACGGACTGTGCTGTTGACCCGGATGAAGATGGTCAGGAAGAAACAGAGGAAAGTCCAAAGCCCCTAAAGAAATGCAAGGGCCGTAAACCGCTGTCACCATCACTGCCCAGAGTCCAGGAACGTATTGAACTGACCGAAGAAGAAAAACAGGGTGCCATTGAGACCTTCTTCACCAAAGTCCGGGAAGAGCTTGATATCATTCCTGCCAGGGTTCAGATCAAAGAGATTATGCAGGAGAAAGCCGTATTTATCGTAAAAGATGAACAGGGCGGAGAATCTCAAGAAAAACGCATCATCAAAGCGGCTGAACTCCCAAAGCACCCCATTCCAAAACCGGCGGTCACCGTCAGCATGCTGGCCTGGATCATCGTTGCCAAATATTGCGATGCTCTGCCACTGTATCGGCAGGTAAAGATATTGGCTCGTTATGGTGGCTCCATCACTCGTACGACAATGGCCAACTGGATGATCCGGTTATCCCTGCAACTGCAGCCACTGATCAACCTGATGGAAGACCATCAGCGCATCGGGCATATCATGAATGCCGATGAAACCCGGATTCAGGTGCTCAAGGAACTCAGCAAATCACTCAACTCCGATAAATACATGTGGGTGACACGGGGTGGTCCACTGGGGCAACCGGCGGTACTGTTCCATTACGATCCTTCCCGAGGTAAGGAGGCGTCACCGAAATAAAGAGGTTCCCCTGCGCCTGTTCGAAGGGTTTAGCGGTTACCTGCAAACTGACGGTTATGCCAGTTACAGCGCCGTGTGCAAAAAAGAAGGAATTATCCAGGTTGGCTGCTTCGACCATGTACGCCGTCAATTCACCGATGCCAAAAAAGGCGAAGCCAAACCGGGCAAGAAGGTGAAGAACAATAAGGTCAGCAAAGCCGATATTGCGCTGGGTAAAATCCGCAAACTGTATGCCATTGAAGAGGCCATCAAAGGCCTGACCGCTCCGGAAAAGCAGGCTCGGCGGCAACAGGAGAGCAAGCCTCTGCTGGATGACCTGCACCAGTGGTTACAGAAAAACATCACCCGGCTGGTACCTGACAGCCTGACCCATAAAGCAATGAGCTATGCCCTGAACCAATGGCCGAAACTGGTCGTGTACTGTGAAGATGGGGATATCAACATCAGTAATGCCGCAGCGGAAAATGCTATCCGCCCCTTCACTCTTGGCCGCAAGAACTGGCTCTTTTCAGACACTCCCAAAGGAGCTAAAGCCAGTGCTATCTATTACAGCCTGATCGAAAGTGCAAAAGCCAATGGCCTGGAGCCTTTCGAATACCTGAACCACATTTTAAAAGAGCTGCCATACGCTGACACGGTTGAGAAACTGGAACAGCTTCTACCCTGGGCAGTGAAGGCAGCTCAAGAATAAGCAGATCTGTTGGAGTTGGCTATAACGCTGGTTAAATTGGCACTTACCGTATAGAAGCACTGCTTATGGTGTTGACACTGTGCCTGATGGTTTACGCAGCCATTCAACATCGAATCAGACTTGAATTTAAGAAACAGAGTCGTTTTTTCCCGGACATGAAGCGGAAACCCTGTCAGACTCCAACGGCACGGTGGGTGTTTTTCTGCTTTCAGGGCATTAATGTGTTGCTGGTCGTTGGTCATGAAAAACATGTTGTTGGTTTGCAGGAGAGGCAGTTAACGATCATTTCAATCCTTGGGCGACTGTATCAAGAAATTTATTCCTGATACAGGTGCTGAATGACGGTTGAATAAACTTGGTCGTATGAATTTCACTCAATAAACGGGATGGCAGGAAAACAAAATGCTCAGCCCGTTAGGTATTTGTCGTCTGGGAAGTCGATTGCAGGATTTAGGTGCTGCTTATTTAATGTACTCAAACACTTTAACGACTTTTTTAACGCCGTAAGTATTGGCTGCCAAGGTGACTGCTTCATGTGCCATTTGCGGTGTGACCAGGCCCAATAAATAAACCGTACCTTTTTCGGTATTCACTTTGATTTGATCGGCGCTGATGGATTCGTTGGTGACCATCGACGTTTTAATTTTCGTGGTCAGCCAGCTATCGTTGCTCTGATCAATAATATCTGCATTTTTGCCGACGGTTAATTCGTTATAAACCTTCCGCACTGTCTCCGTATTCTGGGCAGTAGTGCCAGCCAGTGAGCGCAATCTTTCACTAGGTGCTTGCCCGACAAGAAGGACGGTGCCATTAAAGCTAACCACTTTCACTCGTGATGTTCTGAGTTCCGGGTCGGCTTTGTTGATGTTGACTGCCGTGACGGTTTCAATGGTCTGGTCGTCTACCCAGGCTCCCCAGGTGCGCTTCGTGTGATCAATGTTAACGGGCTCTTCATTAACCGAGTCAACGAGTACGGCGCAGCCACCTAACAGAGCCAGTACGGCAGCCAGAAGTACGGTTCTGATTGGTTTCATGGTTCCCTCTTTGTTTAAATTGAAAAAGCAGTATCAGACATTGGTATTATTTATTCACTGGAAAACAGCATTTCATCAATGAGATCGCACAGGCAGTGAATAATGAGTGTGTGAACTTCTTGAATGCGGTGAGGGTTGTTGTCCGGCACTCGGATTTCCACCTCTTCCGGGTGCAGCAGTCTGGACATATCACCGCCGTCTTTCCCGGTAAGAGCAACAACATTAATGTTTCTGTCGTGTGCTGCCTGAATGGCTTTCACCATGTTCGGGCAATTTCCATGGGCCGAAACGACCAGCAGAATGTCACCTTCCTGACCCAGTGCTCTGATTTGTTTTGAGAAAACATCATTAAAGCTGGAATCGTTGGCAATGGAGCTCATGGTCATGCTGTCGGCACAAAGAGACAATGCGGGCAACGCTGGCCGCTCACGATCAAAACGGTTGAGCAGTTCAGAGACGAAGTGTTGAGCGTCACCAGCAGCGCCACCATTACCACAGGCCATGATCTTTCCTTCACTTAACAGTGATTGAACCATCATTTCAGCGGCTTCGGCAATAACGGGTGGCAGTGCGTCAGCTGAACGGATTTTGGCGTCAATGCTGTCGGAGAAATGCTGGGTTATACGTTCATGCATGCCTGAAATCCTGAGATGAAAACCGTTGGGAGCCTGTCGGGCTTACCACTGACCTACTGCGAAAAAGCCGGATTTGGCCATTTTTTACGCTGCTTTTCGTTGAATAGTTGGGCTATTCGCCTCAAACCAGCATAAAAACTGACTTTTTCTCGCTACGGTCGGCTAAGCCCGACAGACTCCAAGGGTTTTCATGTTGCTCCTGTTGTCATACGTCAGATGAATGCTTCAGTACTTTTGGTCAACTAAATAGTCTCCACTAAAAAGCATTTTTAATCCATTTTAAAGTGTTTTCGTATTTGGCGTCACTGTTATCAATGGCGATTACGTCAAATCGACAAATTCTGTGATTGTGCTGACGGTGATTTTGTAAATAAACGGCGGCCGTCTTTCTGATTTTTGTCTGTTTGTGGTGGTTGATGGTTTGAGCGGCGGAACCGAAGTGGCTTTTGCTGCGAAAACGCACTTCGATAAAGATCAGTTTTTCATTATCCAGCATGATGAGATCAATCTCGCCAGATTTGCAGGCAAAGTTTCTAGCGACAGATTTCAGGCCCTGCTGCTTCAGGTAGCGCAGAGCCTGATTCTCAGCCTGAAGCCCCGGGTTATTCCTGAGACTCAGTTTCCAGAACATCAGGTGTTGTGGTGCGGTACTCAGGTGGTAGGAAATCCATGGTGCTGACGGTCAGCGGCTTTTCAGTTTCCTTCGGCTTAACGATTGGCAGTGGTGACAGGTTGCCGTTCTTGAAAATCTGCCAGGAGAGTTCACGGTGTACTTTGCCATCGGTGTTAATGCTGAGAGAGCCGGTCATGCCGTGGAGTTGGCTGCCTTGCAGTGCAGCCAGTTGCTGCAGTCTTGGGTAAAGGTTATAAGCATCAACACCTAGGGCGTAAAGTGTGCCCAGCTGGCTGCGTGATTGTTGCCATTGGCTGTTGATCTGACGTTTTAAAGGTAAGTGAGTTTCCGGCAGGAGCCATGGCATGATAGGTACGCGAATGCCATTCATGTCCTGATCCTGTGTTTTGTTGCTGACACCGGAGAAAACACTGGATGTTGCGTATACTGGCACACTGCTGGCGTACTGGTAGGCGAGTGCAGGTTTGATTTGGCGAGCTTCCTGAGGTGTGGCACCAATAAAGACCATATCCACATCCTGACGACGCCTTGCCTGGAAGCCCAGGCTTTCGCCCAATACCCGGTTTAACTGTCGTGCTCTGGCTTCACTCTGGTCGGTGTGCATGAGCCAGCCGGCAAGGCTGCTGAACTGGGTTTTTCCGTCAAACTCACCGGAGCCGACAATCTCGCCGCCCAGTGCTAACCACTGATTTTGGAATGCAGTGTTTACCCGTTTGCCCCACTCGGTTTTCGGGGTGATCAGCAGGGCTCTTTGATGACCGTCCAGCCGGGCTCTGTGGGCCGCTAATACGGCTTCATCTTCAGCGGACAGGCCAAACTGGTACAGTTTCTGGTACTGGTTTTGTGGTTGATTTAACTGAGGTGCAGCTGTTTCGTCGGTATGATCATCGATATAGTTCAGCGCCAGAACAGGGACTCTGCTGGTGATGTCGCTGCTGAGTTCTTTGACGTTCGATTTATTCAGAGGGCCAATGATCAGCTGAGCGCCTTCATTAATAGCTTGATAGGCAAGGTCATTAATGTTGCTGCCCTGAGTATCGTAAAACTGAAGCTCAGTCAGCTGTTCTCCGCTTTGGATCGCCTCGAAGTGAGCCGCCATCATGCCATCGCGTACGGCGGCACCCATCTTCTCCAGCCTGCCAGTGAGGGGAAGCAGCACGGCAATTCGGTCTGGGCGCTCAGCAGAGCTGCCTTTAAGAACTTCAAAGTCCCCCGGCAGAAACTGTTTTGCAGGATGGGTTGCCCATTCCTGTTTCCATTGTTCAAGGCCCGCCAGTTGTTGATCGAGGCTTGTGCCTGTTTGATAGATGAGAGCCAGTGAGAGCCAGCCTTTCATGGCTCTGGAGCGTTCCTGTTGGTGGAGTAGGTTCAAACGCTCCGGTGAAACGTGTAGCAGGGTTTGCCAAAAGCGATCGTAATAAGGTTGCTTTTCACTTTCTGCCAGATAAGGCCCAGCCAGAATCCACTCATCCAGTGACGCCTGATGTTCTCCAAAGCGACCGTAAGCGAGGGCTTTAAGAATGTGGGACTGTGCGTTGATATTGCGATCGTTGCTGATGATGACGGCTTCTCTGTCCAGCCAGTCAAAAATAGCCCAGTCTTTGTTATTGGCCTGTGCCAGTTGAGCTTGCTGAATGGCCAACTTTGCCTGAATGGTTTTTGGTAGCTGATCATAGGGCAATTCGTCGAGCACCTGCTTGGCTCTTGCAGGATTGTCATTGGCCAGCTGGCTGGTCAGCTCCAGCGTCAAGCTGGCTCTTTCCGGATAACTGAGTTTTGCCACTTCAACCAATTGCTGTTCAATGCTTTTAGGTTGCGTTAAAGAAGATGTTTTCCCCCCAAGCGTGGATGAACAGGCTGAGATTAGCACAGGAACTAGCAGCGCCATGGCAACAGCGGGGAGTTTTTCCTGCAATCGTTCAGCTTTCAGTTTTGAAAGTAGCGCGGTGATAAAGTTCATCATTGGTAATTGTGCTTGGCTCTCTGGGGCTGGGAGTGCTGAGAATATTGAGAGTACTGAGAGTACTGTAATAATTGTCTTATTGTACACAGCCGTTGGAATCGACACTATAGGGTAAGCTCTTTGTCTCTACCAAAAGATGGTAAGATAGTCGAAATTTTTATGAGTTCCCATCTCTCATGACAGAATCCCTCCTTTATATAGTATCGACACCGATTGGTAATCTTGGGGATATGACGCCCAGGGCTGTTGAGGTGCTTGAGCGGGTTGATGTGATTGCAGCGGAGGATACCCGGCACAGTAAGCGATTGATGAGTCATTTTGGTATCAATACACCATTAATTCCCTGTCATGATCATAATGAACGGCAGCAGGCAGAGTCGATTGTTAACCGAATGCGTAATGGTGCGTCTGTGGCGCTGATCAGTGATGCGGGCACGCCGTTGATTTCCGATCCTGGCTTTTATTTGGTGAGAGCAGTGCGTGAGGCAGGTTTTCGGGTGGTGCCGGTACCGGGTGCCTGTGCATTTGTGGCGGCATTGTCGGTCAGTGGCTTGCCCACGGATCGTTTTTTCTTTGAAGGTTTTTTGCCGGCTAAATCTGGTGCCCGTCGAAAGCGGATGGAGGTTTTGTCGGCTTTTGAACATACCTGGGGTGTTTATGAATCGCCTCACCGTATTCTGGATTCCCTTGAAGACTTGCAGGCGGTGCTGGGCGATGAACACTATATTGTGATCGCTCGGGAAATCACCAAAACCTTTGAAACGGTGCTGGCCGGTTCGGTTTCTGATGTGTTGGAAAGGGTGAGGTCAGACAGTAATCAGCAGCGTGGCGAGTTTGTAGTTTTGGTGGAAGGCAATAAAAAAGAAAAGAGTTCAGAGATTACCCCTGAAATTCAGAAAATGCTTCAGCGCCTGCTGGAAGAGCTTCCCATTAAAAAGGCCGCCGCCGTGGTTGCCGATTTGACCGGGCTGCGCAAAAAAGCCCTTTACGAGCATGGCCTTACTTTTAAAGATAACGATTGAGATAAGCTTGCTTATCGGCTCGCAGGCAAGTAATATTCGCGGCCGCGAGCTGGCCGGGCAATCGCTGTTTGTTATTTCTTTGGATAATGCATCTTCGGAATTAATAGGTGGAGGAAAGTCCGGGCTCCATAGGGTAGGGCGCCAGGTAACGCCTGGGGGGCGAAAGCCTACGGAAAGTGCAGCAGAGAGTAGACCGCCTAAGTCACGCTTTCGAGCGTTGACCGGTAAGGGTGAAAGGGTGCGGTAAGAGCGCACCGCATGACTGGCAACAGTTCATGGCACGGTAAACCCCGCCTGGAGCAAGACCAAATAGGAATCCTATAGGTGTGTCCCGCACTGGATTCGGGTAGGTTGCTTGAGGTGTCTGGTGACAGACATCCCAGATGAATGATTGCCCAGGCCTGTTTTACAGGCTGGACAGAACCCGGCTTACAGGCCGGCTCGCGACTTCTTTTTTTTCCTGTTTCTTTTTATCTGTCGTATATCTGGCTTGCCGGCCGGATGACGCTGTCCGATTTTCTCTGTTTTTGCAGACTGAAGTTCTAAGAGCGTTCTTTTTCTATGAAACCCTTATGGAAGTTGGTTGTCTCATACTTTGCGAACGAGTGAGTTCCATCCCTTGACGTGGGTTTTTCAGATTCCTATAGTGTGCTGTAGTGGTGAAAAGTGGATTAAAGTGGGATGTGATGGGTTGAGTATGATGAACATGCCTCATCCGTTGCGGGTTTTCGTTATGGATAAGGCTTGTTCTTTGGGTGCGTAGGCAGTAGGCGTTTTCAATCTATCGAGCCAGGGGGAAGGTTGCTTGTTTCGAGGTGTTAACGCCATCAATCTGGATGCCAAGGGGCGTCTGGCTATACCTGCCCGGTACCGGAGTGTGCTGCGGGAGCGTTGTGATGGCGCACTGGTGGCAACCATTGATACGGATGAACCCTGCCTTCTGATTTACCCTCTTGATGAATGGGAGCTGATTCAACAGAAGATCGAATCATTACCCAGTTTTCATCCCATGACCCGCCGGATTCAAAGGCTGCTTATTGGTCACGCTACGGATCTTGAGTTGGACGGCAGTGGACGTATATTAGTGCCGCCACTGTTGCGGGATTATGCCGGTCTTGAAAAGCGCAGCATTCTATTGGGCCAGGGTAAAAAGTTTGAACTCTGGGATGAACAGTGCTGGAACGATCGTCGGGATCAATATTTGAAAGAGGCCAGTGAGTCGGATGAAATACCGGCAGAACTGCAGTCTCTTTCTTTATAAGGAGCGGTTACCTGTGGTAGCCGCTCATTTAGTGAATGAATACCGAGCCAGGCTCCCATGCTCAGCGTGGGAGCCGAGTAGCTCTGATAGTCTGGGTATGCATTCTCACGAAAGAGAGGCTGTCGCAAAAAAAACCAAACATCTCGTTCCCATGCTTTGCGTGGGAATGCATACCCTTGAATATTCAAAGGGTTAGAAGTATGGATTCCCACGCAAAACATGGGAACCAGGGCTTTTGCGACAACCTCAAGAGCGTGGGAACGAGGTGTATAAAATGCCAGACCACTTAGTGAATGAGTTTATGAAATCGTTAGAAGCTGTCGAAAGTCAGAGCCTGGAAGTTAAGTCGACCCAAAGTCCACTCAAGGATTCTGGTGAGCTCAAGGCTGCTGTGCATAAAACCGTCATGCTCCATGAGGCTGTCGAAGCGTTACTGACAGATCCTTCCGGTGTCTATGTGGATGGCACCTTTGGCCGGGGTGGACACAGTCGTCTGATTTTGCAATCTCTTTTAGAACAGGGGCGTCTGATTGGTATTGATAAAGACCCCGCCGCCATCGCGACCGGTGAAAGCCTTGCTGGCGATGATTCAAGATTCTCTATTCATCATGGTTCCTTTATAGAAGTAGATGCCGTTAATGGCGATGAGCCTGTGGATGGTATTTTGCTCGATCTTGGTGTTTCTTCCCCGCAGCTGGATGACCCGGAGCGGGGCTTCAGTTTTATGAATAATGGCCCGCTGGATATGCGGATGAATCACCAGCAGGGCGAAAGTGCAGCCCAGTGGTTGGCCCGGGCGGAAGAACAAGAAATCAGTAAAGTGATCTGGGAGTACGGTGAAGACCGCTTTTCCAGAAGAATGGCTCGTGCCATCGTCAGGGAACGGGACATTGAGCCGATTTTAACTACCAAGCGTTTGGCGAATATCATCGCTGCGGCCTGTCCGAGTCGGGAAAAAGGCAAGCACCCAGCGACCAGAGCGTTTCAGGCGATTCGGATTCATATTAACCGTGAGCTGGATGATCTGATTGATTGTCTTGATCGAGCATTGGAAAAGCTGAAGCCCGGCGGTCGTCTGGTGGTTATTAGCTTCCACTCGCTGGAAGATCGAATTGCTAAACGTTTTATCCGTAAGCAGGAAAAGGGCGATGACCTGCCCAGCTGGTTGCCAGTAAGAGAAGATCAACTGAATAAACGTATGAAAAGTCTGGGTAAGGCGATTAAGCCATCCAAAGAAGAAATTGCTGAAAATCCTCGCTCTCGAAGTGCAGTGATGCGTGTGGCGGAAAAACTCGCCTGATGAAAACGCTTGTGGTGGAGAGTGGCCTGTTTGGCATCCGAATATTTCAGACCTATGCATTGCCTTTGGTGTTGTTGTTGCTGGTGGTGATTTCAGGGTTGGCGGTGGGTTACGTTTCCTATGAAAATCGCCGGCTGCATAACCGGATGCAACAGGAGTTTGACAATAAAAATAATGCCCAGATTGAGTGGGGAAGACTGTTGTTGGAGCACAGCACCCTGACGGCTCCGGCCCGGGTTGAGAAAATCGCCAGAAGTAAACTGGGCATGGATGTGCCCGCTAACCATCAGATTGAAATGGTTTTGCCATGAGCCAGGGACGAAGAGTTCAGTACAACAGGCGTTCTGAATCCGAGAAAAGGCCCGGCTTTTTCTCGCGAATGAAAAAAGCGGCAGCTCATAAGTGGCGCCTGAAAATGTTGCAGGGTGTCCTGCTTATTGTTGGTTTGGCTCTGGGCTATAGGGTTGCTGATTTACAGTTGATTGATCGCCACTTTCTGCAAAACGAGGGAGATAAGCGGTCGGTTCGCTATGAATCGGTCTCAGCCCACCGGGGCGTTATCTTTGATCGCAATGGTGATCCGTTGGCGGTGAGCACGCCGGTGGTAACGATCTGGGCCGATCCGGAAGATCTTTATAAAGCCAAAGATCGCTGGGCTGATTTGGCGAAAGCGCTGGGTGTGCCTCTTAAGTGGTTGTCGGATCGGGTTGAGGTTAATAAGAACAAAGACTTTATGTATTTGAAGCGCCATCTGACGCCGGAACAGGGCGCAGCTATAGTGCGTATGAAAGTGCCTGGTGTTCAGGCAACGGATGAACAACGTCGTTATTATCCGGCGGCGGAGGTGACGGCTCACCTGGTTGGTTTTACTGATATCGATGAAACCGGTCAGGAAGGCCTGGAGTTAGCCTACAATGATTGGCTGTCTGGCCAACCGGGCAAGCGACGGGTGTTGAAAGATCGAAAAGGTCAGTTGGCTCGTCAAGCGGAATTGATGGAAAGTGCCAGCCCCGGTAAAGAGCTGATGCTCAGTATTGATCTTCGGCTTCAATACATGGCGTATCGGGAGTTGAAGCAGGCGGTAGAGAAGCATCGTGCCAGTGCCGGTTCTCTGGTGATGCTGGATGTGAAGACCGGCGAAGTGTTAGCCATGGTGAATCAGCCTGCTTACAACCCGAACAACCGTTCGGATATGCAGGCCTATAAAATGCGTAACCGGGTGGTCACGGATATGGTTGAGCCGGGCTCCACCCTAAAGCCGTTTACCGTGGCGGCTGCTCTGGAAAGTGGTCAGTTTCAGAAAACGTCGGTGATCAATACTTCACCAGGCGTTATGCGACTGGGGCGGGATAAAGTTAGAGACCCCAGGAACTATGGCTCTATTGATATTACGACGGTGTTACGCAAATCCAGCAACGTCGGTGTTTCAAAAATGGCACTGGCTATTGGGCCAGACAAAGTTTTGGAGTTATTACAGCGAGTAGGGCTGGGTCAAAGTACGGGGACTGGTTTTCCTGGGGAGAGCTCAGGTTATCTGCCATTCAGGGATCGCTGGAGTGATATTGAAATAGCGACCTTGTCGTTTGGTTATGGCTTAACAGTAACGCCACTGCAGTTGGCTCAGGCTTATACCGTTCTGGGATCAGGCGGTGTTTTACGGCCGGTGTCTTTAATCAAACGTGATGTTATACCCGACGGTGTTCGTGTAATGGATCAACGAATTGCTGATGATCTGAGAAAAATGCTTCGGGAAGTGGTGCACGGAGGCACCGGTGGGCGAGCACGAATTGATGCTTTTGAAGTAGGTGGCAAAACGGGTACAGCGCGGAAGGTTGGCAAAAATGGTTATAGCAAAGACCGTTATATCGGTATGTTCGCCGGTCTTGCGCCCATTGATGATCCGCGACTGGCCATTGTTGTTGTGATTGACGACCCCATCGGGCAGACCTACTACGGTGGTTTGACGGCGGCGCCGGTGTTTTCCAATGTGGCGGCTGGCGCGCTCAGGTTGTTAGGTGTTGAGCCAATCGACAGAGCAATGAATGATTCGGCCAGAAGTATGGCCTATGTGCCTTGGCGATTGACGCCAGATGGTCAAATGATGGAGCCGGGCTATAGCGCAACAAGGCTCAACTTTTTTAAAGAAAAGTTAAAGAAAAGTTAAAGAAAAGTTAAAGAAAAGTTAAAGAAAGGTTGAAGTAAACAGGCAATGACAGCTGACAAAGAGAAGACGCTGAACAGCGTGCTCACCGGGTTGCAGTTACCCCCGGTCGCTGTGGACAAAGAAGTAACCGATCTGACCCTCGATAGTCGCAAGATTATCGGGGGTGAGTTGTTTATTGCTGTGCCAGGGGTTATGTCTGATGGCAGGCAGTATATTGTCAGTGCTTTGGAGAAAGGTGCGGCGGCTGTTCTGGTGGACGACAGTGGGTGTGAGCGGTTTGATATTCCCAAAAGCGACAATGTTTTTTTAGTGTCTGGTTTGAAAGACAAGATGGGAACTTTGGCTGATCGATTTTATCGGCACCCTTCTAAAGGCCTGAAGGTGATGGGGGTTACCGGCACCAATGGTAAAACCTCCTGTTGCTGGTTTATCTCTGATCTATTGCGATTGCTAGGCGAACCCTGCGCCCTGATGGGAACGGTGGGTAAAGGCTTGCCCGGCCAGTTAGAAGCATCGTTGAATACCACCGGTGATGTGGTTTCCCTTCAGCACTATCTTGATCAGCTTGTCTCTGAGTCCGTTTCATCGCTGGCCATGGAAGTATCATCCCATGGTCTTGATCAGGGGCGAGTCGATGCGGTTCATTTTGAAGTGGCGCTATTTACTCACATCAGTCGTGATCACCTTGATTACCACGGTACTCTTGAAGCGTATGTTGATGCTAAGGCAAAACTGTTTTCCCAATGTGAGTACCGCTTTGCAGTGATTGGCAAGGATGATGTTTTCTCCGGGCAAATGGTGGCTGCTTGTCCTGCAGGCGCACAGATCACAACCTGGTCTTTGGAGGATGCCTCGGCAGATGTTTATCTGAGTGAGATTGAAGTGCTGCCGGAGGGTTTCAGAGCAATGCTTCACACACCTTGGGGCAATGGGTTATTAAACACCTCTCTGCTTGGGCGTTTTAATCTGGAGAATCTGCTTGCCGTTATTGCGGCACTGGGTGTTCAAGGTTACGCCATTGACCAACTGCTGGCAGCTGTTCCTGATATGTCGACCCCACCAGGAAGAATGCAACGCTTTGGCGGCGGTGATAAACCTTTGGTGTTGGTTGACTACGCTCACACGCCGGACGCCATTGAAAGTGTACTGACATCACTGCAAGAACATTCACGGGCGTTAAAAAATAACGAACCAGTTACCGGCAAAGTTTTCTGTGTATATGGCTGTGGCGGTGATCGAGACCGGGGTAAGCGTCCCTTAATGACGAATGCGGCATTGAAAGGTGCTGATAGAGCAGTGTTGACCAGTGATAATCCGAGAACGGAAGACCCGAATCAGATTCTCTCGGATGCACAGGAAGGTATCGATAGCGATGCTGCTCAACGACTCACGGTGATTCCTGATCGTGCTACTGCCATACATTCCACAATCAGAAACGCTCGTGCTGGTGACATTATCGTGATCGCCGGTAAAGGCCATGAGAATTATCAGGAGATCAACGGTGTCCGCCATCATTTTGATGATGCAGAGCAGGTTGAAGCAGCCTTGTTATCCGGGAATTGCTCAGCCCAAATTAGTGAAAGTGTGCAAGAAGGTGGGCTTTGATGATTAAGTCTATGTCGCTTTCCCAGGTTGCCAGTGTTGTTGACGGTGAGCTGGTTGATGTGGTCTCTGCATCGCTGTTGGTTTCCGGTGTCAGTATTGATACACGAACGTTGACGTCTGGCGATTTGTTTATTGCCATTAAAGGGCCGCGTTTTGATGGTCATAATTACCTTGCTCAAGCCGCCGATTCTGGAGCGGTGGCGGCGTTGACAGAAAAGGTGTGTGAAGGTTCGCCCATTCCGCAAATTGTCGTTACTGATGCCCGTCAGGCATTAGGTTTACTTGGTGCTGCCAATCGTGACGCTTTTGAAGGTTGTCTGGTTGGTGTAACGGGCTCCTGTGGCAAAACATCGGTTAAAGAGATGTTGCAGGCGATTTTCTCCGAGGTGGGTTCGACTCTGGCGACGGAAGGCAATCTGAATAATGATTTGGGTGTTCCGCTAACGTTGTTGAAAATTAACAGTGATCATCAATTCGCGGTCATTGAAATGGGCACCAGCGCCCCCGGAGAGATTGAGTACATTGCCAATCTCGGCCGGCCGAATATTTCACTGATTACCAATGCCGCGGAAACCCATCTGGCAGATTTGAAAACCGTGGCGGGGGTTGCTCAAGAGAAAGGTTATATTCTGGATGCGCTGTCAGCGGATGGTATCGCCGTCCTGAATATGGACGATCATTTTTTCCCGCAGTGGCAGGCTCGAGCCTTGCAGCCAAATGAGCGCACGGTAGTGAGCTTTAGCAGCGAGCAGGCAGCAGCCAATGTGTTCGCCAGCGATATTACGCCAAATCAGCAGGGTACCCGCTTTACTCTTCATTTTAATGATGGGGCTGATAATGCGATTCAGCAATCAGTTCAGCTCGCATTCTGGGGGCGTCACCAGATTTCTAATGCCTGTTGCGCGGCAGCAGTCGCCATGGCTCAAGGGTTGACGCTGGACATTGTTGCCCGCGGGCTTGAAAATGCCCGACCATTTCAGCGACGTGGTCAACGTTTTGCCCATGAAAGTGGTGCAGTACTGATTGACGAAACCTACAATGCCAATCCGAAAGCGACGTTGGCCGCCGTTGATCAGTTGGCTGATTGTGAAGGCATCAAAATTATGGTGCTTGGGGATATGCTGGACCTTGGTGAGGTTTCAGATGAACGTCATCGAGACGTTGGCCGCTATGCGAAAGCGCAGGGCGTGCATGTATTTTTGAGTTTTGGTGCTTCTGCTCATCTGGCCAGTGATGCGTTTGGTGACGGACATCATTTTGCAGAAAAGTCTCAGCTGGTGAACTGGCTGAGTGAATATCTTGGTACTGATCACTCTGAGCCGGTTTCGGTCATGGTTAAAGGGTCACGTGGCGTAAATATGACGGAAATTGTACAGGCTCTAACTGGAGCTGATGAGAAGGGAGAAGCCTGATGCTGCTTTGGTTGGCAGACTATTTATCACAGTTTTACCATGGATTTGGTGTCTTCAAATATCTGACATTGAGAGGGATTCTCGGTGTATTGACGGCACTGGCGATGAGTTTGTGGTTGGGGCCTCACTTTATTCGTAAGTTGAGTTTTTATCAGATTGGTCAGTCTGTGCGTAGCGATGGTCCGCAGTCCCATCTCAGCAAAGCGGGAACGCCCACCATGGGTGGTGCGCTGATTCTGGTGTGCATTGCCATCAGTACATTGCTTTGGGCTGATCTCAGTAATCGTTATGTTTGGGTAGTGCTCGTAGTGACCGGTATTTTTGGTGCCGTTGGCTGGGTGGATGATTATCGTAAGGTGGTGGAGAAAAACTCCCGTGGTTTGCCGGCGCGCTGGAAAATGTTCTGGCAATCACTGGCTGGGCTGGGTGCTGCTATTTTTCTGTTTTATACCGCCCCTTCTGCCACTGAAACGACGCTGATTATTCCGTTCTTCAAAAATCTCACGATTGAACTAGGCCCATTCTTTATTGTTCTGGCGTATCTCACCATTGTGGGCTCCAGTAATGCCGTCAACCTGACAGACGGGTTGGACGGACTCGCGATTTTGCCAACCGTTATGGTCGCTTCGGCGCTGGCGGTGTTTGCCTACCTTAGTGGTCACGCGAGTTTTGCCGAATATTTGTTGATTCCTGCTGTGTCTGGTTCCGGCGAAATAATGATCTTCTGTGGTGCGATTGCTGGAGCGGGTCTTGGTTTTCTCTGGTTTAACACGTACCCGGCTCAGGTCTTTATGGGCGACGTGGGCGCTCTGGCGCTTGGGGCTGCGCTGGGTGTGATTGCCGTTATTGTCCGACAGGAAATTGTACTGATCATTATGGGCGGTGTTTTTGTGATGGAAACCGTATCCGTGATCTTGCAGGTGGGTTCTTATAAGTTAACCGGTCGTCGTATATTCCGTATGGCACCGCTGCACCATCACTTTGAATTGAAAGGCTGGCCAGAGCCGAGGGTTATTGTTCGCTTCTGGATTATTACTATTGTGCTGGTTCTGATTGGTCTGGCATCACTGAAAATTCGATGATCAGCATTTGCTGAGTATCAAAAGGTAACGGGATTGTGAGCAGCAACGCAATGAATAATGAACAGGTAGAGTTAATAGGCTCAAGTTGTAATCGGGTCATTATCGGTCTTGGTATGACCGGACTCTCCTGTGCCCGCTATCTTTATCGTCAGGGGTTACCATTCAAAATTATCGATACCCGTGAGAACCCGCCCGGGCAGGAAGAGTGTCGTCAGGAGTTTCCTGAAATAGCTCTCCATACCGGTGGTTTTAGTGAAGCGTGGTTGATGGCGGCGGATGAGCTTGTTGTCAGCCCGGGTATTGCCCTTGCAGAGCCAGCGATTGCGCGAGCCATTGAGCATGGCGCTCAAGCTATTGGTGACATTGAACTGTTTTGCCGAGCCGTTAATAGTACTGCACCAGAGAAACCCGTTATTGCCATTACGGGTTCCAATGGAAAGAGTACAGTCACCACGCTGGTGGGTGAAATGGTTCTGGAAGCCGGCTTAAAACCTGGCGTTGGGGGCAATATAGGCACGCCCGCTCTTGAGTTGCTGGACGATCCGTCTATTGATGTCTACGTGCTGGAACTGTCCAGTTTCCAGCTGGAAACCACACACAGTTTGCGGGCTACAGCAGCTACAGTGCTAAACCTTAGCCCTGATCACATGGATCGTTATACGACACTTTCTGACTATCATCAGGCAAAACAACGAATCTATCGTGGTTGTGCAACAGCCGTCTACAACCGTGATGATCCATTGACATCGCCGTTGTTGCCGGTCACTGCCGGTGGTGTGAGTTTCACTGCGCTGTCGCCTGATCTTGGTCAGATGGGCTTGCTGTCAGACGACGATGGTGTTTGGTTGAGTAAAGGGCTGAATAAGCTGCTTAATACTCAGGATATGAAACTAAAGGGAACCCATAACCACCTGAATGCTCTGTCGGCTATGGCGTTGGCTGAAGCCGCAGGGATTGAACCAAAGGCGATGTATGAAGCGGTTAAGCGCTTCCCCGGTCTGGAACATCGTTGTCAGTGGGTTGGTGAGGCTGACGGTGTTGCCTGGTTTAATGATTCCAAAGCCACCAATGTTGGAGCAGCAGTGGCGGCTATTGAAGGTTTGGGTGCTGGCTTAACAGGAAAGGTGATATTGATTGCCGGCGGCGATGGCAAAGGTGCTGATTTTTCAGGATTGCGACCTTCTGTGCAGCGTTATGTGTCGCACGTAATACTGATTGGCAGAGATGGCCCGGTGATTGGTGATGCTTTGAAAGGAGCCGCGAAAGGAGCCGCGCAAACACATTCGGCCAGTGACCTTGAAAGTGCTGTCAGATTGGCCGCAGATTTATCAGGCTCCGGTGATGCGGTGCTATTGGCGCCTGCGTGTGCCAGTTTTGATATGTTTAAAAGTTTTGAAGATCGGGGTGAACAATTTACCGCCCAGGTAAATGAATTACTTAACAGGTTGAAAGAATGCTGAAGCGGGTGCGCAATCATTTAGCCCGCACAAAACCGGGCGTGTCACAAGAGCCATCAGCGGCACAAGAGCCATCAGCGCTAATGAGCATTGATATGATTCTGCTGGGTTCGGTGTTTGCGTTACTGGCCATCGGTTTGGTTCTGGTGGGATCGGCATCCATGGATGTGTCTCAAGAAACCTTTGGTGACCCGGCAAAAATTGTGTTGAAACAGCTGGTGTTTATGGTGGTTGGTTTGGTTGTCATGGCCGTGATGACCTTGATGCCCATGAACCGTATCCGTCAATTCAGCTGGGTTGGTCTTCTGATTGCTTTTTCTCTGCTGTTGCTTGTGCTGGTGGTTGGTCGTGAGATAAACGGCAGTGTTCGTTGGATTCCTTTAGGTTTTTTCAACCTGCAGGCTTCTGAGGTGGCAAAGCTGTGTGTGGTTATCTACATGTCGGGCTATCTGGTTCGTCACTTGGATGAAGTTCGTACGCAGTGGAGCGGCTTTATTAAACCCATGGTGGTTATGTTTGGTTTGGCGTTGCTGTTACTGGCAGAGCCGGATCTTGGCGCACTTGTGGTTTTGACTGTGGCAGTGATGGGCATGATATTTATGGCGGGAGCGCGCTTTCATCAGTTCCTGGCCATGATCGGTGTGGTGATACTTCTGATCGTTTTGTTGATCTGGATGGAGCCGTATCGAATGGCTCGTATTACATCGTATATGGATCCTTGGGCTCATGCCTATGGCAGTGGTTATCAGTTGACTCAGGCTTTGATTGCCTTTGGGCGCGGAGCCTGGTTTGGGCAAGGGCTCGGTAATAGTATTCAGAAACTATTTTATCTCCCCGAGGCACATACCGATTTTGTATTTGCGGTGCTGGCAGAGGAGTTTGGCGTGATTGGTTCCTTGCTGATTTTGGGGTTGTTTCTGTTTGTGGCATGGCGCTCTTTGCATATTGGTTCAAGAGCTGAGTCGAAAGGGCTGCTGTTTCACGCGTATGTGGCCTACGGTATTGCGCTGTTGTTCGCCAGCCAGGCATTTATCAATATTGGTGTAAATACCGGGCTACTGCCCACTAAAGGATTGGCTCTGCCACTGATCAGTTACGGTGGCAGTAGCATGATTGTCAATTGCATGGCGTTTGGCATTCTGTTTCGAATTGATCATGAACGACGACTGGCGAAAGCCGTAGAAGAAAAACCGGTGGCTGGTCGCAAAGCGAGTGAGCAGAAAGCTCGACAAGAATTGGAGCGTACGGTTGAAACAACATCACAAGGCATCGTTGGTGGAAGGAGGCGATATGTCTGATTCGTCATTGCTCCAGAAACCGGTCGTGATGATTATGGCGGGTGGCACTGGAGGTCATATTTTTCCGGGACTGGCTACCGCCCATGAGTTAGAAAAGTCTGGCTACCGAATCCATTGGTTGGGCACACCCGGCAGTATGGAAGCGGAGCTGGTGCCAAAACATGGCATTGATATCAGCTTTATCCCGGTGACGGGGTTGCGTGGCAAAGGGCTTGGCTTTTTGGTAAAGGCGCCTTGGCGTCTGATGAAGTCATTAATTAAAGCGATTCAAGTGTTAAGAACTCAGAAACCCGTGTGTGTCATTGGTATGGGTGGCTACGCGGCGGGACCGGGCGGTGTTGCTGCCCGTTTGCTGGGCATTCCTTTGATCATTCACGAACAGAATGCAGTCGCAGGGCTGACCAATAAATTGTTAGCTCGGGTTGCGACACGTGTGCTGGAGGCATTTCCGGATGCATTTTCAACGTTGCCATCCGTCGCTGGTAAAACGGTTTTGACTGGTAATCCAGTGCGTTCTGAGATCGCTGGCGTTAGAGCCAATAAACCCCATAGCCCACTTCGTCTTTTAGTGGTGGGTGGTAGTCGTGGTGCACTGGCGATCAATGAGTTAATGCCAGAACTGATGAAGCGATGTAACAATCGGCTGGAAATCTGGCATCAAACCGGTAAAGCAACCTACGAGCAGTGCCTGGCTCAATATCAGCAGCAGGGCTTCCCCGGTAATGATTCGAATTGCAGAGCTGCTCCATTGAGAGTTGCTCCATTTATTGATGACATGGCGCAAGCCTATGAATGGGCGGATCTGGTACTTTGTCGCTCCGGTGCATTGACGGTGGCAGAGCTTGCCGCAGCGGGTAAACCAGCGATTCTGGTGCCATTTCCCCACGCGGTGGATGACCATCAGACGGTCAATGGTCAGTATCTGGTTAAGCAAGGTGCGGCCCTGATGATTCAACAGCACGATCTGGATATCGATGCATTAACAAAAAACATAGTTGAGTGGATGGATGATCCGGCTCAGCTTGAAGTAATGGCCTCCTCAGCAAAATCAGCCGGTCTGCCCCAAGCGACAACAGACGTGGTTCGAAACTGCCTTGAAGCGGCTGGCCAGGAGGTTTCTTATGCCTGATCTAAAGAGTCGAATTCCAGTCGTCGCCGTGCCGGAAATGCGCCGGATTCGTAAAATTCATTTTGTCGGGATTGGCGGCTCCGGCATGTGTGGGATTTCTGAGGTTCTACTGAATCAGGGTTATCAGATTTCCGGTTCAGATATCCGCGCCTCTGCGGTCACTGAACGATTGGAATCCCTTGGTATTGAAGTATTTATTGGCCACCATGCTGAGAATATTGCCCATGCGGATGTGATTGTCACGTCTACAGCGGTTTCCAGTGACAACCCGGAAGTGGTTGAAGCGGAAAGTCGTCGTTTACCTATCGTGCCAAGAGCGCAGATGCTGGCGGAATTGATGCGTTATCGACACGGTATTGCCGTTGCCGGTACCCACGGAAAAACCACAACCACCAGTTTACTGGCCTCTGTTCTTGGTTTCAGTGGAATGGATCCAACGTTCGTTATCGGTGGCCGTTTGAATTCCGCTGGTACCAACGCCAAGCTCGGTGGCAGTCGCTATCTGGTGGCCGAGGCGGATGAATCCGATGCATCGTTTTTACATCTTCAGCCAATGGTTTCCATTGTTACCAACATCGATGCAGACCATATGTCTACTTACGATGGTGATTTTGGTAAGTTGAAGAAGACCTTTGTGGACTTTCTTCATAACCTGCCTTTTTATGGTGTTGCCATCGTTTGCATTGATTGCCCTGTGGTTCGGGAGCTTATCCCGGAAATTAAACGACAGGTTATTACTTACGGTTTTAGCGAAGATGCAGATTATCGTGCGATAAACGTACGACAGAAAGGCATGAACACTACATTCGATGTGGTTCGCCCATCGATCCAGGATGCGTCCGTTGACAACAAGCCAGTAACTGTAGAGCTGGGAATACCCGGCAGGCATAATGTATTAAATGCCTTGGCCACTTTTGCTACAGCGGCGGATGAGGGTGTGCCGGATCAAGTGATAGCAGAAGGTTTGAGTCTTTTTGATGGTGTTGGTCGACGTTTTCAGGTATTGGGTGATTTCAATACGTCCGCTGGCGAGGTAATGTTGGTAGACGACTACGGTCATCATCCTACTGAAGTGGATGCAACGATTAAAGCGGTGCGTGATGGTTGGGAAGATAAACGACTGGTGATGATTTATCAGCCTCACCGTTATTCCCGTACTCGCGACCTGTATGAAGATTTTGTGGATGTTCTCTCCAAGGTGGATGTACTTCTGTTGATGGAGGTTTATCCCGCAGGAGAAGAGCCAATCCCCGGTGCTGATGGCCGTGCGCTATGTCGCAGTATCCGTCAGCGTGGACAGATTGATCCGATATTTGTCAGTCGTCCGGAAGATGTGGAGTCAGTATTGGCGGATGTGCTGCAGGACGGCGATCTTCTATTGGCACAGGGTGCTGGTGATATTGGAGCACTCGCATTGCGGCTTGCACGCAGTGAATTGAAGCTGCCTTCTGGGCGATAATGTGCGCTGGTTCACATTTTATATAGCTCACGTTTTTTCAGGAAAAGGGATATAGTGCATGAAGTACGACCGGAGCGATGATCCGTTTGATCCAGCATCCTTTGGCAAGGTTGCTGTACTTTATGGTGGTCACTCTGCGGAGCGGGAAGTGAGTCTGAACAGTGGTCAGCGCATTTTTGACTCCCTGAAAAGTCAGGGTGTGGAATGCTTGTTGATTGACACGGCTGAACACGACTCAGCAGAGCGTTATGTCGAGCAGTTACTGAATTACAAGCCGGATATGGCATTTATTGCGCTTCACGGTCGTGGTGGTGAAGACGGTACTATGCAGGGCTTCCTGGAAAGCATGGGCATTCCATACACTGGTAGTGGTGTGATGGCATCTGCTCTGGCCATGGATAAGTACCGTTGTAAACTGCTATGGCAGTCTATTGGTCTGCCAACGGCTGAGTTTGCGCTGATTACGGATTTTGACAATATCGACAGTCTTGAATACGCAGAAACCTTGTTGCCTGCATTTGTGAAGCCTTCTCTGGAAGGTTCCAGTGTTGGGGTTACTCGAGTTGATCGTCGTCAGGATCTCGAAGCCGCCTGTCGCCGTGCCGGTGAGCATAAAGGGCCTGTATTGGTGGAGTCGTTCATTGATGGTCCGGAATTCACTGTAGGTATTCTTAATGGTCAGGTGTTGCCTGCTATTCGGGTAGAGGCAACCAGTGAATTTTATGACTACGAAGCGAAATACTTATCGGATTCTACCCGCTACCATTTGCCCAGCGGTCTGACCGAGGTGAAAGAGCAAGAGCTGCAGGCCATTGCCCTGACGGCTTTTGAATCCATCGGTTGTGAAGGCTGGGGGCGTGTGGATTTCATGCAGGATCAGCAGGGACGTTTTTGGTTGCTGGAAGTGAATACGATCCCAGGCATGACCGATCATAGTCTTGTGCCCATGGCGGCCAATGCTGCCGGGTTATCTTTTGATGATCTGATTGTTGAGATACTGAACACCGCCAGCGGTAGGTAAGGTTGAATGGCGGCGTTTGGTCATTCCAGTTCATCCAGAGGGGCAACGAGAAGCCCGACGGCATCGCTTTTGGATAAACCGGAAAAGCGACGTTTGAACTGGAAAAGAGTGCTGCAGTTGATGATTTCTGTAGCGTTTATATCAGGGGTGTTGGCTTTTGCCCCGCGAATTATGGACTGGTTGAATCAGCCGATAGCACGAGTTGAAGTGCATTCAGGGTTTGAGCACCAGTCTAGACAGGATGTTGAAAAAGCGCTTGAGCCCATGCTGCAGGCGCAATTTTTCAGTCTCGATCTTGAGTCGATGCAAGAGGCATTGATGAGTTTGCCTTGGGTGAAGGAAGCATCCGTCAGAAAACAGTGGCCTGACCGTGTCATGGTTAATCTGGAAGAGCGGCAGGCCATAGCAAGATGGGGAAAGCACCGCTTGATCAGTAATGAGGGTGTGGTATTCGAGCCGAATAGCCTTGAGGGTTTTTCGGATGTACCTGTTCTGGCCGGTGCTGATGAGTCCGCAGAAGAGGTGATGCAGCAGTATTTGGCTGTTGGTCAGCTGCTGCGACCCATTGGTTTGAGGTTAAAAGCGCTCACCCGTAAAGACAGTGGTTCATGGTCGTTTGTTATTGGTCACGTTCAGGTCAATATTGGCCGTGATCGACAGATGGAAAGATTGCAGCGGTTTACGCGGTTGTACCACACCAGACTTGAATCGCGATGGTCTGAGGTTGACCGGGTAGATCTACGATATTTGAACGGTGCTGCAGTAGCCTGGCGAAAAAAGGCTGCAGCAGACGCAGGCTTATGATGGATAGAGACGTTTGGGAAGGTTGATGCCATGACAGCGGTGGAAAATGGAAGATTGATCGTTGGGTTGGACATAGGCACCTCCAAAGTAGTGGCTATTGTCGGCGAACTCAATGCTGAAGGTGACATTGAAGTCATTGGCATCGGCTCGCATACTTCCCGTGGGCTGAAGCGGGGTGTTGTGGTTAATATCGACTCCACAGTACACGCAATAAAACGTGCCGTTGAAGAGGCTGAGCTGATGGCTGGCTGTCAGATTCACTCTGTTTATGCCGGCATTGCAGGCAGCCATATTAAAAGCCTCAACTCTCACGGTATCGTGGCAATACGTGAGCGAGAGGTGAATGGTGCTGATGTGGATCGGGTTATTGATGCAGCTCAGGCCGTAGCTATTCCGGCTGATCAGCGGATTTTGCACATTCTGCCTCAGGAATATGCCATCGATAACCAGGAAGGCATTAAAGAGCCTCAAGGTATGTCTGGCGTAAGACTGGAAGCCAAGGTTCATTTGGTGACCTGTGCCGTCAATGCGGCTCAGAATATTGAAAACTGTATACGACGCTGTGGTCTTGAAGTCGACGACATTATTCTTGAGCAGCTGGCATCCAGTTATTCAGTGCTTTCTGAAGATGAGAAAGAACTGGGTGTCTGTATGGTGGATATTGGCGGTGGTACTACCGATATAGCCATCTTTACTGAAGGGGCTATTCGTCATACGGCAGTGATTCCGATAGCGGGTGATCAGGTGACCAATGACATTGCCATGGCTTTGAGAACACCGACCCAGAATGCAGAAGATATAAAGATTAAATACGCCTGTGCATTGGCGCAACTGGCGGGGGCGGATGAAACCATAAAAGTCCCCAGTGTTGGTGATCGGGCACCTCGAGAGTTGTCAAGACAGGCATTGGCGGAGGTGGTGGAGCCGCGTTATGACGAATTATTCACATTAATAAATGCGGAAATCCGTCGAAGTGGCTTTGAAGACTTGATTCCAGCAGGTATTGTGCTGACCGGTGGCACCTCAAAAATTGAAGGCGCAATTGAGTTGGCGGAAGAGATTTTCCATATGCCTGTCAGGCTGGGTGTTCCCCTGGCGGTAAAAGGTTTAAGTGATGTAGTGAATAACCCGATTTATTCGACAGGTGTTGGGTTACTGCATTACGGACAGAAAATGCAAAAGGACGGTCTGAAAAAGGCGGTTCCGGGTAAAAATCAGGAAGCCGGGCTTGTTGAAAAAATGAAGCGCTGGTTCCAGAATTTCTGATGCTTTTTTGATACTACGGCGGCGTGCTGTAAATATCGGTGACGGCATTGCTCTGAATTTGTTAGATTAAGGGTGATAAAAAGGAGATGACCATGTTTGAATTGGTGGATAGCGTACCGCAGGAAGCGGTCATCAAAGTGATTGGCGTTGGTGGCGGCGGTGGTAATGCTGTTGTACATATGCTCAAGAGTCAGCTTGAAGGGGTTGAGTTTGTCTGTGCAAATACAGATGCTCAGGCACTGAAAAAGCAACACGTTCAGGCGCATACTCATCTGCAGTTGGGTGCTTCTATCACTCGCGGGCTGGGTGCTGGCGCTAATCCGAATGTTGGCCGTGAAGCGGCGATGGAAGACCGTGAACGTATTGCCGAGCTGCTCAAAGGCGCAGATATGATATTCATCGCTGCCGGTATGGGCGGTGGTACGGGTACCGGTGCAGCACCAGTGGTTGCTCAGATTGCCCGTGAAATGGGTGCGCTGACGGTAGCGGTCGTGACCAAGCCGTTTGGTTTCGAAGGCAAGCGTCGTATGGCTATTGCTGAAGAAGGTTTGAAAGAGTTGCAGGAACATGTTGACTCTCTGATTACTATCCCTAACGAGAAGCTGTTGCCAGTTTTGGGCAGCGATGTCAGCCTGCTGAACGCTTTTGGTGCAGCCAATGATGTATTGCTCGGCGCTGTGCAAGGCATTTCGGAACTGATTACTCGAGACGGCTTGATTAACGTTGACTTTGCCGATGTGCGCACAGTTATGTCTGAAATGGGCATGGCGATGATGGGCACAGGTGTTGCTACTGGCTCAGGTCGTGCAGGTGAAGCAGCTGAGAAAGCCATTCGCAGCCCGCTTCTTGAAGATGTTGATCTGGAAGGCGCTAAGGGCGTGCTGGTCAATATTACCGCAGGTCTGGACTTTACTGTTGGTGAATACAATCAAGTGGGTGAAGTGGTTAACCAGTTTGCATCGAATGATGCGACCGTGGTTATTGGCACAGTTATTGATCCTGAATTGACTGACGAACTCAGAGTCACCGTTGTGGCTACCGGTATTGGTATTGCGGGAGCGAGAGAACCTCTGAAGGTTGTCGAAAAACCGGCGCCTAAAAAGAACGATGGTAGCGTGGATTACAAAGGTCTGGATGTGTCTCCTCTGATTCGTGAACAGAGAAAGAAACATGAGGAAGGCCTTGAGCAGCGTAGCGAGACTAAGCGACCCTCTTCCTCTGGAGACAGTGTTGACTATCTTGATATCCCAGCGTTCTTAAGACGGCAGGCAGACTAAATTGGATGTGGCAATGTGAACTTGTGTCAAATGTTACTTTTGTTACAATGCTACGTTGCATCCAAAGAATATAGGCCTGTAAAGGTCGCGGAACACCCTTATCATGATCAGACAACGTACACTTAAAAACATTATTAGAGCGACAGGAGTGGGTTTGCACTCTGGTGAGAAAGTTTATCTCACCCTGAAACCTGCACCTGTGGATACCGGCATCATCTTTTGCCGTACCGACCTGGAACCGGTCGTTGAAATTCCTGCGTTTGGCCTGAACGTTGGTCAGACGACACTGTGCACCTCTCTGCACAAAGACGGTGTTCGAGTTGATACTGTTGAACATCTGCTTTCTGCGATGGCTGGCCTGGGTATCGATAATGCCTACGTCGAAGTTAGCGCCCATGAAGTGCCTATTATGGACGGAAGCGCAGGTCCTTTTGTCTTCCTGCTTCAGTCTGCAGGCATTCAAGAACAGAATGCACCTAAGAAATTTATCCGGATCAAAAAAGAAGTGACCGTAAAGGATGGCGATAAAACCGCTACCTTCAAACCGTTCAACGGCTTTAAAGTCAGCTTCACGATTGATTTTGACCATCCGGTATTCACTAGCCGCTCACAAACTGCCAGCATCGACTTTTCAAGTACCTCTTTTGTGAAAGAAGTAAGTCGTGCTCGTACTTTCGGTTTTATTCGCGATGTTGAGTACATGCGTTCCCAGAATCTGGCTCTGGGTGGTAGTGTGGATAACGCCGTTGTTGTTGATGACTATCGAATTCTTAACGAAGATGGCCTGCGTTATCACGATGAATTTGTTAAGCACAAAATGCTGGATGCGATTGGTGATCTTTACCTGATGGGCCATAGCCTGATTGGTGAGTTTATCGGTTATAAGTCTGGCCATGGGCTGAACAACAAACTGGTAAGAGAAATTCTGGCCAATGAGCATCTCTGGGAAATCGTCACCTTTGAAGATGCCGAGGTTTCTCCAATCGCTTACCAGAAGCCTGCGGCAGTTCCCGCCTGATAGAGCTGTTTGTCCCGATCTGAATCATGATACTTTGCAGACTGCGTAAGCAGTCTGGGTTGGGTCGCTTAGTGCGGCCCTGTTTTTGTGTGTAACACTTACCAAAATTTATCTTCAGGGAGTTCCCCTGTTGTTGAAATCTGTACAAAAATTAAAAGAATGATGATTTTCAACGATAAAATTGATATCCGTACTTGCACATTCAGCTGTCGATCATGTGAAATACCTCTGGGGCTGACAGGTGTAGCCTGTTTGTTATCAAAAATTAAGGGCAAAAGATGAAGATCATAGTTGTAGACGAAAAGTACTCACGCACAAGAACTCTGGCTGGGAGTAGCGTGGGCTTTGGTATGATGCTCGGCTGTGTTCTTCTGTTGATGGCCGCTCTCGGCAGCAGTGCCACCTATTTCTGGATGAAGCGCGGCCATGCTGATTTTTTGACGCAGGAAGGCGTTGCAAACTGGAAGCAGGTGATTGAGTTACAGCAGCAGGATATCGGTATAGTTAGGCAACAGACTCAGCATCAGGTTGATGCTCTGATGCTTCGGATGTCTGAGCTGCAAGGCCGTTTGACTCGTCTGGATGCTCTGGGAGAACGATTGACTGCCAAAGCCAAACTGAATGATGGTGAGTTTGATTTCAGTGAAGCCCCAGCGATTGGTGGTCCACAGGATTTAATGACGTCCGACGAAGCCTTTCATCAGCTGACCTTAATGGATGCTATTGATGAGCTATCTGGCCAGATTGAAAGCCGTGAGCAGCAACTTGATCTGCTTGATCGTCTGATTTCCAATCGCACCATTTATGATGATTCATTCCTTGCAGGCCTGCCTGTTCGCAAAGGTTGGCTTTCTTCCCGCTATGGTCGCAGAACAGACCCCTTTACTGGTCGGCCAGCCTGGCATAACGGTGTAGATTTTGCCGGTAAGCGTGGCTCGGAAGTGATTTCAGTGGCGGCTGGCGTGGTTGTCTGGTCTGGCAAAAGGTCAGGCTTTGGGCTTCTGGTGGAAGTTAATCATGGTAATGGATACCTGACCCGTTACGCCCATAATGAAGAAAGCCTGGTGAAAGTGGGTGATATTGTCTCCAGAGGCGAAGCTCTTGCCAAAATGGGGAGTTCTGGTCGCTCAACAGGCCCTCATGTGCATTTTGAAGTGTTGAAAGATGGACAGCCACAGGATCCAGCCAAATATATTTACAGAGCCAGTAAGTAGCTCTTTGATTCTGTCATCGATTTGTGCCTATCTCATAAAGCCCTTTTATAGGGCTTTATGTTTTTTGACTTTTATCATTGAGTACAAAAAGCTCGACCCAGCGCTGATTATCCCAACTACACACTCCCTAAATACTGACCTTTTCGTTATACAACGTTTTATACCAATCGCATTCTCTAAATCCCTATTGCGCTGACTACCTGAAGCGCAACTCTGCGTTGAAACTCCTCACATCTGCGTTGAAACTCCTCGCCATAGCTCTGCTATGACTCGTCACTTCCCCTTACTTTGCACTCCAGTTCGTCATGCGCATGACGGGTTTAGAAAATTTGATTGGTATCGCTAGGAGCCTGTCGGACTTAGAACAACTTTTGAGTATAATACCCGCAAGATCGTAAAAGACAGCCAGCCAATGAACAAATGGACTTTCAGACCCATTGACCGAGACATCCCTGACTTTTTTCCTGCCACTGTTCAGGATTATCTGCCAGAGGTGCATCTTGCTCGCTTTGTTGTAGAGGTGGTTGAGCAGCTAGACCTCACACCTTTGATCAGCGCCTATAAAGGAAGGGGTTCTAAAGCCTGGCATCCATCCCTCATGCTGTCGTTATTGTTCTATGGATATGCAACAGGTGTCTTCTCCAGTCGCAAACTGGAGAAAGCAACTTATGACTCCATCGCCTTTCGATATATCTGCGCCAACGAGCATCCGGATCACGACAGTATCAACACCTTTCGCCAGCGCTTCCGTAAAGAAATCAGTGAACTTTTTGTTCAGATATTGTTGATTGCGCAACAGGCAGAATGGTTGAAGCTGGGAACCATCAGCCTCGATGGAACCAAGATGAAGGCCAATGCCAGCAAACACAAGGCGCTCAGTTACAAGCACGCATGCAAGCTCGAAAAGCAGCTCAAGGCAGAAGTTGAAGAGCTCCTCAGGATGGCTGAAAAAGCAGATACTGAAAAATTGCCAGACGAATTATCCATTCCTGATGAGCTGAAACGCAGGGAAGATCGCCTCAAGGTGATTGCCGATGCCAAAGCTGAAATTGAGCGACGAGCTGAAGAACGTTATCAGCAAGAGCTGGCAGAATTCCAGGACAAAGTTGCCCGTCGTGATGCGATCAGAGATACGGGAAAAAAGCCACGGGGCAAAGAACCGAAAGCCCCTACGCCGGGTCCCAGGGACAAAGATCAAGTCAACCTGACAGATCCGGAGTCTCGCATAATGCCAACGTCTGCTAACGGTTTTGTACAGGCTTATAATGCGCAGGCCGCAGTAGATAACGACAGTGGTCTTATTGTTGAAAATCATATTACTCAGGCGACCAATGACAAACAACAGGTAGCGCCTGCCCTCGAAGAACTGGCCTCTCGTGCAGAGCAGATTGGCAAGCCCAGCGCGATTCTTGCCGACACGGGCTACTTCAGTCAGGGCAATGTGTCTGCTGTGGATAAGTTTGGAGCTATCCCTTACATTGCAGAAAAGAAGGATGCCCATAACAAACCTTTACTGGAGCGCTTTAAGCCCGATGAGCCGATGCCCGCAGGCGATGATGTTACCGCACTGGAGTTGATGCGTTGGCGATTGCAAACCAGGGAAGGACGGGCGGTGTATGCATTGAGAAAAAGCACCATTGAGCCAACGTTTGGGATACAGAAGGAAGTGATGGGATACCGTCAATTTCTGGTCCGTGGTCTTGAAGCAGTGTCTGCTGAATGGGATCTTCTGTGCATGGGTTTTAACCTGAAGCGGATGTTTACGCTGATGCTGAAAGATCTTCAGGAAAGTATCATTTTTATGCAGTTTATTTCAGCTTACAGGTTATTTGTCGCATGCATTTGGATATTTGGGCAAAAGAGACTGACGACATAAACAGCACTTCCAGACTGGATTCTGTGATTTTTGACTTTATTGCGGCCCATCTCCGGTTTTTACTTTCAAGTCCGACAGCCTCCTAGAAAGAAATACAGCTAATATAGATGAGACTTTGCTTTGATTGTCATAGAATGTTGGACTATTACGCGCTTGTCTGCTCCAGCCCGGATTTGTTGGTAGGAGGGCGGCTCCGGAAACAGAGTGTGAGACTGTTAACAACTTATGTTTGCTTCATTAATTAAGAAAATATTTGGTAGTCGTAACGACCGCCAGCTCAAGCGGATGGGCAAAACTGTCAAATCCATCAATGCTCTTGAAGAAAGTCTGGCAGCCCTGAGTGATGAAGAGCTCAAGGGAAAGACTGCGGAATTTCGTGAGCGGTTTGAAAAGGGGGAAACCCTGGATGACATGCTGCCTGAAGCTTTCGCCGTAGTGCGGGAAGCGGGTAAGCGAATCATGGGGATGCGTCACTTCGACGTTCAGCTGATCGGTGGTATGACCCTTAACGAAGGTCATATTGCAGAAATGCGCACCGGTGAAGGTAAAACACTCGTTGCTACCCTGGCTGCTTATCTGAATGCTATTCCTGGTAAAGGCGTACACGTGGTTACGGTAAACGACTACCTGGCACGTCGTGATGCTAACTGGATGCGTCCTCTCTATGAGTTTCTCGGTATGAGTGTGGGCATTGTCGTGCCACAGCAGGACCCGGAAGAAAAAAGAGAAGCCTACAAAGCCGATATCACCTACGGTACCAACAACGAGTTTGGTTTTGATTACCTCCGTGACAACATGGCATTCAGAAAAGAAGATCGTTTCCAACGTGAACTCTTCTTCTCCATTGTTGACGAGGTGGACTCCATCCTGATTGATGAAGCCCGAACGCCTCTGATTATCTCCGGTCCTGCTGAAGATTCCTCCGAACTCTATCGTCGTATGAATCTGCTGGTACCGATGCTAAAGCGTCAGGATCCATTGCCAGAAGATCAGGATCCCCGTGAAGTAGATGCGTCAGAACTCACCGGCCACTATTCAGTAGACGAAAAGAGTCGTCAGGTTGAGCTAAATGAGCTGGGGCATCAGTTTGTCGAAGAAGTTCTGCAAAAAGAAGGTCTGCTGCCAGAAGGTGAAAGCCTGTATGCATCGAACAACCTGAACCTGTTGCACCATGTCAACTCGGCTCTGAAAGCACACGTGCTGTTTACCCGTAACGTTGAATATATTGTACAGAACAATGAAGTGATGCTGGTTGATGAGCACACGGGTCGTTCCATGCCGGGTCGTCGTTTGTCAGAAGGTCTGCATCAGGCCATTGAAGCCAAAGAAGGCCTGAACATTCAGGCAGAAAGTCAGACTTTGGCTTCCACCACCTTCCAGAACTACTTCCGTAACTACGACAAACTGTCTGGCATGACCGGTACAGCGGATACCGAAGCCTTTGAATTCCGTCAGATTTACGGCCTTGACGTTATTGTTATCCCAACCCATAAAGAAATGGTGCGTCAGGATGGTAATGATCTGGTGTATCTGACCATTGCCGAAAAATACGAAGCTATTATTGAAGATATCAAAGAAACGGTAGTCGCCCGTCGTCCAATTCTGGTGGGTACCGCGTCAATCGACTCTTCTGAACACTTGTCTCAGGCTTTGGAAAAGGCAGGCATTCCTCATCAGGTACTGAACGCCAAATTCCACGAAAAAGAAGCCGAGATTATTGCCCAGGCGGGTCGTCCGGGTGCCGTTACCATTGCCACCAACATGGCGGGTCGTGGTACCGACATCATGCTCGGTGGCAACTGGAAATCCGAAGTGGCCGAGTTGGATAACCCGACTCAAGAACAGATCGATAAGGTTAAAGCAGATTGGCAGAAGCTTCATAAAGAAGTGTTGGAAGCCGGTGGTTTGCACATTATTGGTACTGAACGTCACGAATCCCGCCGGATTGATAACCAGCTGCGTGGTCGTTCCGGTCGTCAGGGTGATCCGGGTTCATCCCGCTTCTATCTGTCTCTGGAAGACAGCCTGATGCGCATCTTTGCCTCGGAGCGGGTGAAGAGCTTTATGAAAGCCCTGGGTATGGAAAAGGGTGAAGCGATTGAGCACCGCATGGTGACCAATGCTATTGAAAAAGCCCAGCGTAAGGTGGAAGGCCGCAACTTCGATATTCGTAAGCAGCTGCTGGAATACGATGATGTCGCGAACGATCAACGTAAAGTGGTGTACACCCAGCGCGATGAACTACTGAACGCCGATGATGTATCTTCCAGTATCGAAGCACTCCGTGAAGATGTGGTGCACGATCTGATCAGCCAGTACATTCCACCTCAGAGCCTTGAGGAACAGTGGGATGTGAAAGGTCTTGAAGAAAAACTGGGCAGTGAGCTGAACGAGCGGATGCCAGTTCAACAGTGGTTGGACGACGATGATCGCTTAGATGAAGAGGCGCTGCGTGAACGTATTCTGCAAACGGTGATTGACTCCTATCGTAAGAAGGAAGAGCTTGCCGGTGCTGAAGTGCTCCGTAATTTTGAGAAGCATATTTTACTGCGTATTCTCGATGATAAGTGGAAAGAGCATCTGGCCACTATGGATCATCTGCGTCAGGGCATACATCTGCGTGGTTACGCCCAGAAAAACCCTAAGCAGGAATACAAACGCGAAGCTTTTGAGCTGTTCCAGCAAATGCTGGAAGATATTAAATACGACACTATTCGTATTATCTCCCACGTTCAGGTTCAGGAAGATGATCGAACTGCCGAGATGGAAAGCCAGCGTCGTGAAGAGATGGCTCGTCGAATGCAGTTTGAACATGCTCAGGCTCAAGTGGTAGAAGGAGAGTCTGGTGAAGAAGCGCCAGATACCGAAGCGCATCAACCCTTTGTTCGTGAAGGTCGCAAAGTGGGTCGTAACGATGCATGCCCATGCGGCTCTGGTAAAAAGTACAAGCAGTGTCACGGTAAAATTGCCTGATCACTGACGGGTAATTTGTCACTACTGTATTTTCTGACATAAACTGCGGGTCAGTTCTTTAAGAGCTGGCCCGTTTTTTTATTGCAACGCTTCTTATAACAACTTAAGCATAAAGTGGGAGTCACCGATGGCAACGGGAGTCGATGAGTGGGTTGAAGTGAAACCCGTAAAAGGGTTTCGCCTGGGCACTGCGATGGCGGGTATCCGAAAACCCGGAAGACGTGATCTCGTCATTATGAACTGGGATTCAGGCAGTTCTGTTGCCGGTGTTTTTACCCGTAATCGATTCTGTGCTGCACCGGTACACCTTAGTCGCGCAAGGCTTGCTAATGATCCTGAATACTTTTTGGTAAACACGGGTAATGCCAATGCCGGTACTGGCGATGCCGGCATGGCTGCAGCAAAAATGACAACCCTTGAATTGGCCAGAGTTGCCGGTATTGACGAAAATAAAGTGCTTCCGTTTTCTACCGGTGTGATTGGTGAGCAGTTGCCGGTTGATCGTCTTTGTAAGGGTATTCCCACTGCATTGGAGGATTTACAGGAAGATAACTGGTACAGCGCGGCGGAAGGCATCATGACCACAGATACCCGGCCGAAAGGTGCATCCCGTCAGTTTGTGCATGAAGGTAAGTTGTACACAATTTCCGGCATGAGCAAAGGGGCGGGCATGATTAAGCCGGACATGGCCACCATGCTGGCATTTATTGCAACGGATGTGGCTGTGGACCAGAACTACCTTCAGTTGTTATTGAGAGACATCGCTAACCAATCGTTCAATCGAATTACCATTGATGGTGATACCTCCACTAACGACAGTTTTATGCTGGTAGCCACCGGTGCTGCGGGGAATGACGTGATCGATGCCAGTGAATCCGATCTGGCGCAAAAATTCATCCAAAATCTAAAGGAAGTGTCTGTTGAGCTTGCTCAAGCCATTGTGAAAGATGGTGAAGGCGCTACCAAGTTTGTCACGGTTCGTGTCGAAGGTGGAGCGAGCCAGCAAGATTCATTAGAGGTAGCCTACACAGTGGCGCATTCACCGCTGGTGAAAACGGCTTTGTTCGCCAGTGATCCGAACTGGGGTCGTATTCTGGCTGCGGTGGGCAGAGCGCCCGTTGCAACACTGGATGTTGATCAGGTGTCTATCTGGCTGGATGATGTTGCCATTGTGAACAGTGGACAGCCTGCCGTAGGTTACACGGAAGCAGCGGGTCAGAAGATAATGAGCCAGGAGTCCATCACCATTCGAATTGCGCTCGGGCAAGGCAAGGCCGTTGAAGAGATCTGGACCACCGATTTATCCCATGACTATGTGAAGATCAATGCTGAATATCGAACCTGAAGTCGCCAATAAAAAAATCATTCATGTGGCTGTCGGTGTCATTCTTGGTGATGACGGTCGGGTTCTGCTGGCGAAACGACCGAATAGTAAGCACATGGGCGGGCTCTGGGAGTTTCCTGGTGGCAAGGTTGAGCCCGGAGAGTTGGTGACGGATGCTTTGAAGCGTGAGCTTAGAGAAGAATTAGCGATCGAAGTGGAAAGTTTCAAGCCGCTTATTTGTCTCCGTCATGATTACCCGGATAGAACAGTGCTTTTGGATACCTGGATCGTCAAAGGAGTTACAGGGTGCGCCAGAGGCAATGAGGGGCAAATCATAGAATGGGTGGAAGCCTCTCGTCTAGACGAGTACGAATTTCCTGAAGCTAATAAAGCGATTCTCAGGGCATTTACATTGCCTGATCGCTATATGATTACAGGGCATTTTGATGAAAAGGTGGAACTTTTTCAAAAGGTGTCAACTGCGTTAGACAAAGGTATTCGCTTAATTCAATTTCGAGCACCTTGGTTGGAGCGCAATGTTTATCTCGACATGGCTAGAGAACTCTCTGAGCAGGTTAAAGCACAATCGGGCACGTTACTGATCAAAGGCGAGCTGGCGCTTCTTCAAGAGTCTTGGTGCCGCGGCCTTCATTTGACGACTCGCCAGTTGGATGAGTGTACAGATTATCCAAAAGAGCACAATGGCAAGCTGCTGGCTGCATCCTGTCACGACGAGCCTCAGGTTAAGAGAGCGCAGGCGCTAGGGATGGATTTCATCACTGTCTCTCCGGTGAACAAAACGAGATCCCACCCAGAGGTCAGCCCATTAGGGTATGAAAAGGCAGGGCAACTAACAGCCTGTGCTGCACTGCCGGTTTACTGGCTTGGTGGTATGGATGAAGTAGACATTGATGTCGCCCAGAGCAAAGGGGCTCAAGGTGTTGCTGCTATTCATGCTATCTGGTTTTTTTTATAATATAAGATGGGTTATTTATTTCAAATTAGAATAATTGACCAAGGAACCAATTAAAAGTCTCCCTCTCTAAAACATCAGTGCAATAAATTCATTACTAAATAAGAGAGGAACTAATGTCGATTACAGGAGCAACTCAAACTCAACTGAATCAAACATCCACGGCTCAGCAGCAGCAACTGCAGACTGAGCAGGAGTCGGGCTCGAAATGGCTTTGTGTGAATGTTTTTCATGGTGTACGTAGTATTTTTGGGCGTAAATGCAATGTGCTTGTGAATACGATAGCTTTCATTGCTGCAAGCACAGTAGCGCTTGGCTCTCTTGCTCTGGAGCCTGTCAACAGACTGTATATTCTATGTACCGGAAAACCGCTCTATCAGCGGAAGTGTTCAGTGATTTCGGCTGAGCAGGTGCAAAAACAAATCCCCTTATTTGAACAGCTACAAAACGAAAAAAATGAAGTTGCATCCTTAAACAATATGGTGGCTAATTTAGAAGAAACAGCTAAAACGGCTAGTGCAACTATTCAAGATAAGGACGAGAGACTTAGTGCTCTCGAAGGCAAATTGCAAGAACGAATCAAGCGTGAGAAAAAACTGCATGAGTTTTGTGCAGAAAAAAAGATTACATTTGATCAATTGGCAGAAAATTTAAAGCAATTAGAAGAAAATATATTACCCGAAATGAAAGCTGCAAAAACACAGCTTGATAAAATAGGTGAGGAGTTGAAACATAAAGACAAGCTGATAGAAGAGCAGGGAACTGAATTAACAAGGCTGAATGATGAACTGAAAACTGAATTAGCTGCTTTAAATGAAGCGCAGAACAAACTGGCTGGTGTTGAGCAAGAACTCGGCTTAAGTACAGAGCACGTTCATGGCCTCAATGAAAAATTAAGGAAAGAAAATAAGGAGTCTATGACCCTTCAAGGTGCGTTAAGAAAAACAGAAGCTCAATTAGGTCACACTGTGTCTCAGCACAAAGCTGAAGTTGAAGTGCATAGGGCGGCAATGGATGGATTAAGGCAAAGTCTCGATACAAAAGAAGGCGAAGTTCGTGAGATGACAGCCCAGTTAGCGAATCAACAACGGCAGCTCGAATTCGTTGGGGTACAACGTTATGAAGCCGGTCAGGAAAACTCTGCTCTCAAGGGCGAGAGAGATGCTCTGTTACAGAAATTGAAGGTCGCTGAGGAGTCTAATGCTCAGCTTGAGGCTGGTAAGCGGATAATGGAGGAGCAAGCGGCTAAGACAAATAAGGATATTGAGAACCTGTTTGTGACTATTGATAATAAAGAAGCAGAAATCAGTAAGCTAAAGGAGGAGATGCAAGGGCTTGAAGGTTGGCTAAGAAGTTCTCAGATGAATAATTTGGGTGCTCAGCCTGATCAATGTCCTGCCTGAAGGTTATGAGTAATTGGAAAACCGTATTGATTCATTTTTTTCCAAAAAGATGACCAATGTCCTGTTGAACATATGATCGCTCGGAGTGTTAACAGCATTGAGKCACCTTCTTCTTTCCAGCGCATACCTGATCTGCACATCCTCTGTTTCACCAATATTTTACAGGCCGCTTCAGTAACCCCAGAGCCGATTGGTAAATGGGCGCTCAGGGCTTCCGGATAGACCATCTTTTTCCAGTTGTTCTTAAAGTAGGTTCTTGCCTTGTACAGCTTCTCCATCGATGCCAGACGATTATTCCCCGGTGATGATTTCTTTAATTCCTTGGTCAGACGCTGTGCTCCACCAACTTCATGTTTCAGCTCATGGAGTTTTTCTTTCAGCCATGCATGCCGTTGTTGCTTGTTTTTAACTCCCGGATAGATCGCTTCCGCAGCGTCTGCCACATACTCAGAAGCATGATAAAAATCCAGAACCTGAACGGACACAAAAGGCTTAAGGAAAGTCCAGTTATCGGGAGCACCATCGGCAACGCCAACATAAGTGGCATCAGGGAATCGTCGTTTAACTTTTTCTATCTCTGCAGAAAATCGCTTCATAAAGGTTTGCTTGCCATATTCAGGCGCTGCAGCGCAGTAGATCGTATGAAGTCGATCACCGTCATCATTCAATAATGCAATGGTTCCACACATAGCAATGCGGTAGTTGCCATCACGATAGAGCAGAGTTGTTCCATCCAGACCAAGAGATACGGTAGCTACTGGCTCTGGTAGTTGAGGAATGTCGTAAGTCCAACTTTCTTCTTTTGCCTGGGCAATACTGGCCACGACATCAGAAATATCTTTAAGCGTGGCCCGGCTGCTTGATCTCCTGTGATTCTGAAGCAAATCTGCTTCAACCTGAGGAGCAGCCATGTTGGCATACTTCCAGCTGACCATGCGAGCAAATGCTGGCGTCGAGTTGACGATAATGCGTGCATTCTGATCAAGAGGGCAGAACGTTTTACCTCCCTTACTGCTCTGATAAACATAGCGCTCTACTGGACACTGCCCCCATGGAGACTCATAAACCTTGAGTTCTTTCTTTTTCTTGCAGGTCATACTGATAGAGCCAAGCTGAATAGGAGAGCCATCAGTGTCGAGGTACTCCAGCTGTTTAGCAGATGCCAGACGGCCAGCATCATTAAGCTCGTCCTGTAACAGATCTTCAAACTCCAACATTGACTTTCCATGCTGGATAGTGATGAGAACTTGGGTTTCGGAGTTTTTTGAAGAAAGTATCTGGGCAGGCATGGCAGCAAACATAAACGTCAGTAGTCAATTACTAATAGAGTAGATGCTTTTTAAATACTTGCTACATTATTCAGGCTGAGCACCCAATAATTTAGCACCAGGGTCATTTGATGAACTTGACGGTGATGACGAACATTCTGATGCCTGCCAAACACTTGATACAGTCGATGGCAATACTGATAGCACAGCTCCTCAACAGCATTCAGAACAGAACGCTTCAGACTTTTCAAGCGGTTCAGAAACAGACATCGTCGCATCAGATGAATCGGTTCAAACTGTTATTGATCTCACGGAGCAATTGGAGGCCAATGCCTGAAACAGATACTTCTTTTCGTCTGACTGAGGAAAATAAACCAAAACTCATTTGAAACATACGGTTCTAAATGAGCAGATAAATTGATCCAAAGCATGAAACGAAAAACGATTCAAGACGTATAATTACAGATCATTTTTTGCCATAACTATTCGATTCATGCTTAAAGTCCTACACGATAAATGGAATCAATCCCCAGAATGCCTCTATCAATCTGGATTATCAGAACCTCACCATAGGACGCGCGAACGCTTTATGGCCCTTTATCAAGTCTGTTGTGAGCAATCCGCTTCACAGGTGGCCTTCAGCACCAAACGCGCAACACACACCTTGTGGAAATGGATCAAAGCTTATAATGAATTCGGCCCAAAAGCTCTCCAGTATAAGCGTACAGGCGGGCACCCCCCTTTTGTCTAACCGTTACCTCAATCATCACTCAAGCCATCCACCGTTCGGCTGAAGCCGCTGCAAATGCTGAAAAGTCGTCACTCCCTCGCTGGACTCTTAAAAGGTTAGTAAACTGGTGCAAGGTGAAATGGAGCTTTACTTGCTCCCGGGAAACTATTCGCCGTGTTTTGAAAAGGAATAATATCTCCTGGAAAAAGGCGAAGAAGCTCCTGAATCGTGCCGATCCTGAAAAAAGAGCAGACTATCTGAAGCAGCTTGAGCCGTTACTTCAGCAGGCAACCAGGCAAGAAAAACTGATCGTTTATATTGACGAAGCGCACATTCATCAGGATACGGATATCGGTAGTGGGTGGTCAGCTAAAGGCGGTAGACTCTTTGTGTCTTCTTGCTCTCCAGGGCTATCCAAAGTCACGTTTTACGGGATTTATTACTACAACGAGGGCCAGGTTAGGATTTGGCCATACCCCAAAGGCAATTCACAACATACTGTGAATGTTCTGGAGCGTATTCGACAGGAGAATCTTGAACGACAAATTACTGTTATTTGGGATGGTGCGTCCTATCATCGGTCATTTGACGTCTGCGAGGCTGCAAAAAATCTAAAAATAGAGCTAGTCTGGCTACCTCCGTACAGTCCTGATTTTATGCCAGTTGAGGCTCTTTGGCGTTGGTTGAGAGAGGAGGTAACTTATCATTATTGTCATAGCACCCAAGATGAACTGGTGAAGAATGTCAAAGCCTTCTGCGTGCAGATTAACCAAAAACCAGTCGAGTTAGCCGACAGACTCCATACCAAGACGTCTCTTGACGAGGAGGAAGAGGTGCTCAGAAAACCGGTTAAGCCAAAACCAAAATAAAACCGATGGTTTCAAGTGAGTTTTGGTTTAACACAAGAGCCGGGAGTTAAATCCCGGCTTTTTTATAGGCAGTCGTTAATGTCTGGTTGGAAAATCATCCATCTCTTCTGACATTAAATCATCAAATGCAGGGTCACCGGGAATCGCGTGTTCTTCCTTCGCCCAGGCACCTAAATCAATCAGCTTGCAGCGCTCACAACAAAAGGGGCGATACTTGTTTTCCGGAATCCATTTCACAGCTTTGGAACAATGAGGGCAGTTAACAGTCTTGGTCATGATTTTGAGTGTTTTGGGATTCTGTTGGAATGTTCTGGTGCAGTATTTTCTGCACCAGATCAGATGAAATGATTAATTTGCCTGAGGAGGCAGTGGTGCAGCCAGAGGAGGTTGTTCCTGTTTGCTGCCTCCAATCAAGCCAAAGGTCAGCGTGCTCCAGATGGATGGATCAACATCATCGAATACCTTGTATCCGGTAAAGTTACCCTCAGCGTCCAGTGATGGGTGATCCGGGTAATTCAGTTTCAGTACCGCCAATGCCTGAGTAGCTGGTTGAGTCAGGTTCAGGTGCTGATACCCTTCAACCATAATGCTCAACGCTTCTGGCACGGCAGGCGTCTGCTGCATGTTCTCTACTACGTATTGCCCGCGGTTAATGGCAGCCACATACTCTTTGCGCTTCAGATAGAAATTGGCAGCGTGGATTTCATATCCAGCTAGACGGTTACGCAGGGCAATCATTCTCTGGCGGGCATCCGGAGCGTATTTACTTTCCGGGTAGCGGCTTAATAGTTCAGAAAACTCATTAAAAGAAACCCGCGCCTGACCAGGATCACGACGGGTCAGATCCAGTGGCAGGTAGCGTTCCAGCAAGCCCATAGCGGCGGTGTTGGATGCCAGGCCTTTCATGTAATAGGCGTAGTCGGCATCAGGGTGCTGAGGGTGCAGGCGGATAAAACGGTCTGCCGCCGCTTTGGACGCTTCAGGCTCGGTGTTTTTGAAGTAGGCGTAAATGATGTCCAGCTGTGCCTGCTCGGCAAACGCACCGAAAGGGTAGCGGGATTCGAGAGTGCGCAGAGATTTCACAGCTTCTGAATAGCGGCCATCATCAATGGATTTGCTGGCCATTTGATAGAGTTCCGCTTCAGAGAGGGACTCTGGCAGTTGTTCATCATCGGAACCGGAAGAAGCACAGCCGGCAAGAATAAGTGCTGTCAGTGTTACGGCTACTGATCTGAATATCGTGGTTTTGATCACAAGAGGTGAAAAGAACCTGGGCAATTTGTAATTCAGTAATGTCATGGCGCTTGTGAATAATCTCTTCTGAATAGTCTCTTGTGGTAAACTTTCGAACACTGTTATCACTGCATTTAAACACAGTATGCCGTTATCGCAAAAGGCTAAGCTTGCCATTTGTAGGATTAACACTGTACTCACTGTTTTAAGTCGATGTTTTTTAGTAGAGAGTCCCGAATGGGTGATGTTGTTAAAACCATACATGAGAGCGTAACGGTCCCTGATGATCTCGGTGGCCGACGCTTTGATCAGGTGGCTGCTGCCAGTTTTTCCGGATTTTCCCGGGCAAAGTTGCAAGAGTGGATTCGAGATGGTCATCTGCTGGTGGACGGTGAATCCCGAAAGCCAAAAGATAAACTGTACGGCGGTGAGCAACTGACGCTTTCCGTTGAAATTGAAAACGACAAGCAATGGCAGGCGGAAAATATTCCTCTGGATATTGTTTATGAAGATGATGACATTATTGTCATCAATAAGCCGGCGGGCCTGGTCGTTCACCCGGCAGCAGGTAATTACACCGGCACGTTGCTGAACGCACTGCTTTACCATTATCCGGATAATGCCGCCATTCCCCGTGCTGGTATTGTGCACCGACTGGACAAAGACACCACCGGCCTGATGGTCGTTGCTCGAACCCATGAAGCTCATGGTGATTTGGTAGCACAGCTGCAAGATCGAACAGTGCATCGTGAATATGAAGCGGTGGTTAGAGGAGTGATGACCAGTGGTGGCGTTGTGGATGCGCCTATTGGCCGCCATCCCCAGAATCGTTTGAAAATGGCGGTGGTGCGTGGTGGTAAAACGGCCATCACGCACTATCGTGTGCTCAAGCGTTTTAAGGCGTTTACTCATATTCGCCTGCAGTTGGAAACCGGCAGAACGCACCAGATTCGTGTGCACATGAGTCATCAGCGTTATCCTCTGGTTGGCGATGATCTGTACGGCGGTGGTTTGAAATTGCCGAAATCCTGCCCGGAAGCGCTGGAAGCGATGCTTCGTACTTTCCGTCGTCAGGCGCTTCATGCGCGTCAGTTAGGCTTGATTCATCCAGCCTCTGGCGAATACATGGAATGGGAAGTCCCTTTAACGGACGATTTTCAGGCTCTGCTGGATTCTCTTGCGGCGAATGAGCCAAAGCCGGAACAACTCTAAACAGTCAGGAGGTTCCACAAAACAGTGAACCTTCAGGTTAGGGTAGCGGCAAATAAGAAATTCCCAGCGTCATCCCCGCGAAGGCGGGGATCCATTGTCATGGTAGATTCCCGCCTTCGCGGGAATGACGATTCATTGGTAATTTGCTTATTACCGTTACCCTTAGACAAAACAGGGCACGATGCTGTGAATAATAAACGATACCTTCCTGTTGATTGGCCAGCCCCTTCCCATATTAAAGCGGTGGTCACTACCCGTCAGAGCGAAGGCTTTGATGTGCAAGATGGGTTTTCTGCTTTCAACCTGGGGTTGTATTCCGGTGAGGCTGTTGATGTGATTCAGACAAATCGACAGCAACTGCAAGATGACCTGAAGCTGGCAGAGTCACCTTTGTGGTTAAAGCAGATTCACGGCATCGAGGTGGCTGACGTAGCGACCAGTGATCAGGAAGTGGAAGCGGATGCGTCTGTTTCAAGCCAGCCGGGTATGGCTGCTGCCGTGTTAACTGCTGATTGTTTGCCAGTATTGTTCACTAATGTTGATGGTTCTGTCGTCGCCGCGGCTCATGCTGGTTGGAAGGGATTGGTGAACGGTGTGCTGGAGTCTACGGTAACAGCCATGAACGTTGCGCCGGCCACTGTCATGGCTTGGTTTGGGCCGGCCATCAGCCAGTCAAATTTTGAAGTGGGGCCTGAAGTACGAGAACAGTTTCTGGCTGCAGATGCGGGTTGCGAAGCGGCTTTCATCCCCGGGAAAGGCGACCGCTGGTTTGCGGATCTTTATGCGCTGGCAACCAGACGGTTGAATCGAATAGGTGTTGAGCAAATATACGGTGGAGGCTTCTGCACGTTTGATCAGCAAGACCAGTTTTATTCCTATCGAAGGGATGGCAAAACTTCCGGAAGAATGGCTTCTCTGATTTGGATTCAATCATAACGAATAAGTTCCGACAGATATGAAACATCTGCCTTGAATTACGCCCGTCTAACGCCATATTAAAAGGTATCGACAGGTAATTCTTCTTACCCGGGAGGTTTTTCATGAGAATGGATCGACTGACCAGCAAGCTTCAATCTGCTCTGGCCGATGCTCAATCACTGGCCATTGGTAAAGACAACAGTCAGATTGAACCCGTACATCTTCTGCTGGCAATGATTGATCAGAAAGGCGGTTCGGTCAGGCCGCTGTTAATGCAGGTCGGGTTTGATGTATCTACCTTGCGCAGTGACCTGAACGGCATGCTGGAAAACCTGGCTCAGGTCGGCACGCCCACCGGTGACATTCAAACCTCCCAACCCCTCTACCGAATGCTGAATCTGGCGGATAAAAAAGCCCAGAATGCCGGCGATCAATTTATCTCCAGTGAAACCATGCTACTGGTGATGATGGAAGACGAGGGCGATATTGGCAAATTGCTGACCAGTCAGGGTGTCAGTAAAAAAGCGCTGGAAAATGCCATCAAGAATATCCGTGGCGGTGCCTCAATTAATGACGCTAACGCAGAAGATAATCGGGATTCTCTAAATAAATACACCGTTGACCTGACTGAACTGGCAGAAGCGGGCAAGCTCGACCCGGTGATCGGCCGTGACGATGAAATTCGTCGTACCGTTCAGGTGCTTCAACGCAGAACCAAAAACAACCCTGTTATTATCGGCGAACCTGGTGTTGGTAAAACCGCCATTGTGGAAGGGCTGGCTCAGCGGATTATCAATGGTGAAGTGCCGGAAGGTTTAAAAGGCAAGCGTCTTTTATCTCTGGATATGGGCTCCTTGATTGCCGGTGCGAAATTTCGTGGTGAATTTGAAGAGCGGTTAAAAGCTGTGCTAAACGATCTTTCAAAGCAGGAAGGTCAGATCATTCTCTTTATCGATGAAATCCACACCATGGTCGGTGCTGGTAAAGGCGATGGCGCTATGGATGCAGGCAATATGTTAAAGCCTGCGCTGGCTCGTGGTGAATTGCACTGTGTCGGAGCGACGACACTGGACGAATATCGTAAATACATTGAAAAAGACGCAGCCCTTGAACGACGCTTCCAGAAAGTGCTGGTGGATGAGCCGACCGAAGAAGACGCTATTGCCATTCTTCGTGGCCTGAAAGAACGTTACGAAGCGCATCACGGTGTGGATATTACCGACCCTGCCATAATTGCATCCGTTAAATTATCTCAACGGTACATTACGGATCGACAGTTGCCGGATAAAGCCATCGACTTGATTGATGAAGCCGCCAGCCGCATTCGCATGGAAATGGATTCCAAACCGGAAGCCATGGATAAGCTGGAACGCCGCTTAATTCAATTGAAAATCGAACAGGAAGCCCTGAAAAAAGAAGACGATGCTGCTTCTAAAGAGCGTCTGTCGAAACTCAACGATCAGGTGAGTGAGCTTGAGCGAGAATATTCCGACATGGAAGATGTCTGGAAAGCCGAGAAAGCGCAGCTGCAAGGCGGACAAAAACTCCGTGAAGAAAAAGAAAAACTGCTGATTGAATTGGAAGCTGCAAAGCGATCTGGCGATCTGACCAAAATGTCAGAAATTCAGTACGGCGCATTACCGGAGCTGGATAAGAAACTCGCTCAGGCTGATGCGGTAGAAAGCGGCGAAAATCAGTTATTGCGAAATCGCGTTACCGAAGAACAGATAGCTGATGTGGTGTCTAAGTGGACTGGCATTCCTGTTGCCAAAATGCTGGAAGGCGAAAAAGAGAAACTGCTTCAGATGGAAGTCGTTCTGCACAATCGAGTGATTGGTCAGGATGAGGCGGTGGTTGCTGTTGCCAATGCAGTGCGCCGTTCAAGAGCGGGCCTTGCGGATCCAAACCGACCCAATGGCTCATTTATGTTTCTTGGCCCAACCGGTGTGGGTAAAACGGAGCTTTGTAAGTCACTGGCGGAATTCCTGTTTGATACGGAAGATGCCATTGTCCGAATCGATATGTCCGAGTTTATGGAGAAGCACTCCGTTTCTCGTCTATTGGGTGCGCCCCCCGGTTATGTTGGCTATGAAGAAGGTGGCTATCTGACAGAAGCCGTACGTCGTAAGCCGTATTCTCTGGTACTTCTGGACGAAGTGGAAAAGGCGCATCCCGATGTGTTTAATATTTTACTTCAGGTATTGGAAGATGGTCGTTTAACAGATGGCCAGGGCAGAACCGTAGACTTTAAAAATACAGTGATTGTTATGACGTCAAATCTGGGTTCTGACCTGATTCATTCTTTCCAGAGCAAGGACGGTGAAACCAATTTTGAAGAGTTGAAAGAGACGCTGGTTGAGGTCGTGGGCACACACTTTCGACCTGAGTTTGTGAACCGTATTGATGAAGTAGTGGTGTTCCATCCATTGGCAGCAAGTCAGATCAAAGCCATTGCCAGCATCCAACTGGCTAACCTGGATCGTCGTCTGGCAGAGAACAGTCTTAAACTTGAACTGTCTGATGAGGCTCTGGATCAGTTGGCAGAAGTAGGCTTCGACCCGGTATACGGCGCTCGCCCATTAAAACGAGCGATTCAGCGCAGTATTGAAAACCCGTTGGCGGAAGCTATTTTATCAGGCCGCTATAAGCCGGGAGATACGATCAAGGTGGTGGTTGAAGACAACCAATTACATTTTTCTTAAATCGGTTCTGCTGTAAATACCTCATGAGAATGCTAATACTCATGGGGCTTTTCTCGATACGGTTTTTATGAATAAATATCTCCTTGAGATACACATAACCGTTCAATGGTTTGAAGCAACAGTTCGGGCGATAAGTTGGTACTTTGCATGAGCTTTTGAAAGGCTTGATCTGAGTTGTGACCTATGAACAACGCTTTTAGCTCTTCGAACGTTACATCAGTTGCAAATGCCAAATTAGAAAGAGCGTTGTTAATAGTGCTGTCTTCCTGAAAATCAGCTTCAACGAGCCTGGAAGACTGTAAATTCAAAAAATTGTCTCGATTCTCTTCCACAAACACATCCCAATGGTTGGTCAACCGATTCATGATATCTGTATTAACAGTTGTCTTCTGTGGTAGCGTCGAGGCAGAATGGATTGGATTAGCGGTAGAAGTGCTTGCTGAACAATGGTGGCTGTTTCCACTGCTTCTCACAGCTTGTTCGTAAGAGGGTAATACTACTCTAGTGGATGAGTGTTCGGGGTGGTTTGGAGCTGTGGCAGAGGTGCTGGTTTGCATATCTCGAATGATTGCTCGAACAACATTAGCGAGATTTTGCTTGGTGTCTGTAATGCTTCGATTGGATTTTAATGCGCTGTAAAAAACCTGAAAAAGGAATTCAGAAGCACTTTCGCGTTTTTTGTCATAAAACAAATTATTAACTGTGTTTCGGTTTGAGTACTTCAAGTGCTGTGTAAGGCTATCAATCAGGCGTTCTTTTGAATCTTCCGTAGTGAAGCGGATCAGTTGATCAACGGCAATTTTGTAAATGTCGCCATTCTTAACGGGGCTCTGCGATTCTGATGCCGAAAAGTTGAATTCAGGAAGGTTTGGCTCTGGCTGAAGCGATTCGTTGTAGCTTGGTGGCTGACCACTCATTTGCTGGTTAAAGATGGGCTCCATTGTCTCATGAATAGCAGAGGTTAACGCTAACAGTTCATGCTTCCATCTCAGCCGATTATATGACGAGACGAGTGTTTTATACAAGGCTTCGCTAGGACTTGATTGATTGTTTACCATATAGTGCCATACATTTCCTTCTTTCATGTTTAGCTGATCGGCAAGGCAGGTAACCAGTTGGGGTTGGGTTTCTTTGATCATATACTTTATAAGTTTGTCGATGGCAGCATACCTATCATCTTCTGTGATGTTTTGTTGCGGCTGTGAAACACGGTGAGTGTGAATGGGTTGGTGGGTATATTGCTGCCGGGGAATATGCCTTTCTTGTGCCGTTGCTGAGGATACATTCAAACCAGAAAACCGCCCAGAAAGATTTAAGGTTTGCTCTGGGTGAGTGGGACTATCTTCTGCATCATCAGAAGCCTGAAACGGATAAGATAGTTTTTCTGGTACCCGTGTGTTCGTATTGGACATTCTTTTAATCTCCATGATTTTATTAAAGTACGCTTGTTAAGTCTTTATTCAGAGGAAAAAGTTCCCGAGTTTAAGTACTGGCAGCATTATCAGCATGGTGGTTTGGTATAACTACGAATTGTACGGTTTCGATGATTGATTTAGGTTGATAGTCTCATCATCTATAAAATACTTGATAAAACGGACTTTCCAGAGGTAGCCAATGTATCCAGTGGTTGTATCCGATCTAGACGGAACCCTTCTCAATAAAAATCATGAACTGTCACCCCGAACCCGCGAAGTCATTCAGACGTTAAGCCAACAGGGCATCAAGTTTATCTTTGCCACAGGTCGGCACTATCAGGATGTAGAACGCATTCGCGCACAGCTCGGTGTGGATATGTACCTGATCACCAGTAATGGCGCCCGGGTTCATAACCCCCAGGGTGAAATGATTATCCAGCACGATATTCGCCCGGAGTTGGTTCCGTCACTGCTAGATTTGCGCAAACCCCATGCCGCTAGCACACACACGAATGTGTATCAGGGTGAACAGTGGTTGTTAGAAGTTGAGCTGGATGAGCTGAAAGCTTTTCATAAAGAAAGCGGCTTCACTTATCAGGTGACCGATTTTGATCGAATGAGCAGCCATAATGTGCAAAAGATCTTTTTTATTGCGCCTTCGCAGTCCGCCCTTTTGCCGATATCGGAAAAAGCCACTGAGCTATTTGGTGATCAGCTGTCTATGGCGTATTCTCTCCCGGAGTGCTTTGAAATCATGGCGTCAGGGGTGCATAAAGGTTCTGCACTTTCAGAAGTCCTGAAGTTAAAAGGCTTTGAGCTGAAAGATGCCATCGCGTTTGGTGACGGAATGAATGATCTGGAAATGCTCTCACTGGTCGGCAAAGGTGTGGTGATGGGGAATGGTGACCCGACGTTGGTCAAGCAGTTAGCAGGTCATGAGCAAACCGGGCACTGTAATGATCATGCCGTTGCGGAGTATCTGGCTCGGCTTTACAACCTTTAAATCAGCAACTCAAAATAAAAGGTGTGGTTGATGGATGCAATTGTCTGGAGTGGAAATCATAAGACGGTGGTCGAAGGTCATCGGAGAATAAGCACTCCGGTTGGTGTCTTGAAAGTGACGGCAACCGCTAAAGGCATTTCGTCCATTCTGCCCGATGATGACATTCAGTTAACCGTTGATCATCAACCTGCTGCACTGGATCGTGATAAAATTTCAGAGTATTTGAAGGTAGCCATCAAAGAGCTGACCGATTATTTTTCCGGTAATTTAACCGCATTTTCTGTAACCCTTGATCTGCAGGGAACCGAATTCCAACAATCGGTATGGCAGGCCTTGATGCAGGTTCCTTATGGTGAAACCTGCTCCTATGTGGATATCGCCAGAAAAATACATCGCCCTAAAGCATCAAGGGCTGTCGGTGCAGCTAATGGTGCTAATCCGGTGGCGATTATGGTTCCCTGCCATCGAGTGATTGGGAAAAATGGCACTATGACTGGGTACGCCCACGGCCTGAATATGAAGCGCTGGCTTTTGATGCTGGAAAATGAATCTGTGAGTATCAATAATCTGGGGGAACCAATTTATAGCTAGGAAGTCTCATATTTCGAAAAGTTATTATTTTGCCTGTTTATTGAGACGTCGTTTAACATGTTGGTATCCCCGTTCATTTCACCCCCTGTAGGTTTGTCTAGTCGTGTTCCTCCGCCACCGCAAGTAGGGGCAGACTTGAGAAAAAACCTTGCTGGTAAAGTGACAGCGAAACAAATTATTTCATTTGAACAAGCGGTAGTTGAAAGCACGCCTGTCACATGCCGTGGCGCTAAGCTGGTGGCTGTGAAGAACTCTGTACGGATTGCTTATCAAAATGGTGACTACACAGGGTTGATTGAAAACTCTGCTAATCAGCCTGAGATCAACCGCTTTAAATGTGGCCTTTGTAAAGATATTCAACAACGAGCATTGGGTGCAGAGGGTTTAGCTCCTTTTAAAGCACTTAAGTTTATACCTGCGCTTGCTGGCTTTAGTAAAAACCACTTCATGGCGTGCACATCACACCATTCTCAGCCTGGTACATATGATGACTATGGTCTCAATCCTGACCAGTATTTAGAGGAGTTTCTCGAGTTTTTGGATTTGTATATGGAGGGTGTTGCTAGTGAGAATCCAGAGCATATAGGTTGCTGCTGGATGAATAACCCAGAAGCTGGAGCCAGCATTCCAGATCACGCTCATATACATGTGTGTGATGGTATTGATGTGCCCTTATTTCATCAATCTTTGACTCAAATCTATTCAGATAATAAATACAGCTTGAGCAGGGTAGATGAGTGGTTTGGCTATGAAGTGCTTTCGATGCAGGCAAAAGGCGATAAAATAAGCAGCCTGGCTGAGCCTCTGAAGAAAACGATGCAAGACATAATCAACAGTGGAATGAGGTTAAACTTGTTATTTGACTCTGCACAGAAAAGAATTTTGATTGTTCCCAGGGAGCCTGTAAAGACAAAGGGTGCTCTTGAGGCGAAGTTTGGAGCTTTAGAGGTTGCAGGTTATATGGCCGCTAAAACAGAAGCTCAGTATGATGCATTGAAGGGAGGGGGCGAGAGTCAGTGGCAATGCCATTATTTTGATAGTTTGGATAAAGTTCTGGTAACAAAAGAAGATTTTAATTCTAAATGTAGGCAGGTGTTATCTGCGAGCAGGGAGTCATTGTTAGAAATACCAAGAGTTGCTTGATTAATTACATTTATAGTATGGAAGCTTACTTTGCATTTAACGATCGGGCAGCATTATGGACTGTTTGGAAAGATACCCAAAGCTGGGCTGGCTTTGGGTATCTTTCCAATACTCTTTTTAGTCTAAATTCAGCATTGATTTAATATGACCAAAACGCTGGATGATCTGCTCCATGGTTGGTCTAAGATTAGGCCCTCTATGAATCATATCCAGAACAAGTTGTTTCAGTTCAGGATGCGGGATGTCTAGTTGATCGATGTGCTTGGATAAACCTCCAACAGCTAATGTACTTGTCCACTTTTCTTTATCGGTGAAAATGAATTCAGGTTTTGTAGCGAACATTTCTGCCAGGACAATACCTGATGAGAAGATGTCGACCTTTTCCATATCCATTTTGGCAGAAGGTGAACCTTGTTGCGTGACAATTTCCGGAGCCAGATTCAATGGGCCGCCACGGAATAAGGGGCGATTTGGGCGAGTTTTTTCAGAGACCGTAGTTCCGAAGTCAAGTATTTCAACGCTTTGATCCTCACCTACATTGATATTTTCCGGCTTTAAGTCGCAGTGGTAGACACCGTTATTGTGCATGTCCGCAACTCGGCAAAGAAAATTATCGGCCATGGTTGCTTTTTGTGACAGGCTTAGTTTTCTCTCCTGATCTTTCAAAAGCTTCAATCCTTCTTTACCTTTTGCCGGTTCCATGAAAATAATAAATAGATCTTCGCCAGTGTTAGCTTTCGTTTTTGATATTCCATAAACTTCTGGTCCAACGCCAGCCTTTGCTTGAAGAGTAACCTCAGTCTGGATCCTGCTTAGATTAAGGCCTTGTGTCTGTTGGAGTTTTTTGGCTACACACCATTTAGGTTGCTGTTGATCAGGCCGGTAAATTAAGGCCGGTGTAACACTGCCATACATACCTTTGCCATAAAAAAGTCCTTCTTTTGGGTCTTTGATGTCCTTAACACCAAATGCGTCCATAGCAGTTTTGGAAAAGTCATTCTTCTTTTCACGGAGAGTCATTTTTGCAATATCAGCAGCAGACCAATTCTGAGCCTTCAAAAACTCTTTGGGCACAGCATTTAGTAATTCTGCAATAAACGGTTTGCTGGTTAAGGTCTCTCCTTTTATTCGTGTGAAAGCAAGCTTGTGTTCACGTTTATCCTGCCTGTTGCCTTTGAAAACAGCTTTAGCTAGCTCAGAGTATTGGCTTTGTTTTAAGGCCTTGGGAGTGATTTCTGGCATGATTGCTGTGCCCCCAGCGGATAACTTTTTAGGTACATGGGCAGTAAGAGCGGTATTGCTTTCTCTGGTAGCAGGCAGCAAAGTTTGACTTTGAATTTTGCGAGCAAGTTTTATTGGAGTAATTTGAGTTTTAAATGCTGGGAGACGTGCATCTTCCATTGATACTGTTTTATTCTCAGCTCGCGTTTTAACCACTTTGCTCTCCGGGTTAGTTGGGAGCGATCTATTAATGTGGTTGTTGACTATGACGTTGACGCCTACTTCAGAACGATTCCTTTGCTCAGACCACCACGGAAACAGCTTTTGTTTCTCGGTATCCGACAGATAATATTTCCAGCTACCTGGGGTAGCTTTCATGTACGAGTCGGGCTTTGAAGGAAGATTATCGATCGCTTTGCAGTAGCTTTCATTAATCGACTTTGCCGAGCGAAGCCTCTTTATTCTGCCTCCTTGATGATGAATGCTTCTGAGCACTTCAGGGTCACCCGCCTTTGCAGCAAGATGCAGTGCAGTTTCACCTTTTTCCGTCAGTGATTTTGAAGGAAGTATTAAGGCTTTTCCAATGTCTGAGCTTAAAATGATTTCTGCCGTATCAATACATTTTTTTTCAATAGCATGAATAATAAGTGCGGTAATCATGCTGGCGTTGTCTTGTGAAGCTGATGAAATTAATTTATGCAGGAAGGCAATATTACCATTAGCGACTGCTTCTTTTGCTTGATGCAGAAGCTCGTTAGATAGAGGATTTTTCTGGTTTTTAGAAACTGTTGTAGCCTGTATATTCAGGCTGTTCTTTAGTTCTGGCTGGTGCAGCGTTATCTTTTCAATTTTAGCTTTTAATGGCTTGTTTTGTTTTAGTATTGGCTTCTTACAAGAAGTTGGTGCTATTTTATGTTCGACGTTTTTCTCTATTTGAATATCTCTGCCATTTAAGGCTGCGTTGATCCTATCTGCAAAGGATAAATTTTTGTTATTGGATGAGATGCGCCGTTTTTCATCAACCACTCTGGCTCGTGTCGTTATTTGCGTCTCTTGTTTTGTTCCATCTATGAGCTGATTAAAGAAGTGATGAGCCTTAGCTGCAACGGATGCTGAATTAGTAAATGCTGCCATGTCTGAATATCCTTATCGTTATTTAGGTGTTTGAAATGGCAGTGTTTCCGATGTGTAAGGCGGTTAATCTATAATACCCAGGCTGAGTAACGCTTAAAAAGATATTTCCTCAAGCTGACCATGATACCTATAAATCGCGCCATTCCCCTCCACGATTCATTTTTAAATTCTGGATTAGAGTAACTTTCTCAGGTGTATGAGCACAATGAGACTTAGGTAGAAAGGTTGAGGATATTCAGAGGGTTATCTAAAAGTATAATGTCTATTGTCAGTTGCAGAGCTCGTTGCTGAGCCCTGCGGGAAAAACTATTGCCAACCCCCGAGATTCTTCCACTGATTAACAATAGTGCAGAAAAGCTCGGCGGTTTTTTCGGTATCGTACCGCGCGGAATGCGCTTCAGCCTTATCAAAATCAATATCCGCTTCAGCACAGGCTTTGGCTAACACGGTTTGCCCAAAGGCAAGCCCGGCCAGCGTTGCCGTATCAAAGCAGGAAAACGGGTGGAATGGGTTGCGTTTGGCATCGCACCGTTCCGCTGCTGCCATGACAAACCCCAGATCAAAGGCCGCATTATGGCCGACTAGAACGGCACGGCTACAGCCCTGGCTTTTTACCGCTTTGCGCACGGTTTTGAAGATGCGGTTTATGGCATCTTCTTCTTCGCTGGCAATTCGCAGGGGGTGAAAAGGGTCAATACCAATAAAGTCGATAGCGGCTTTCTCGATATTGGCCCCTTCAAAGGGTTTGATATGGAAAGACTGAGACTCACCGGGATGGACGAAGCCGTGTTCATCCATCTCGATAACAGTTACCGCAATCTCCAGCAGTGCATCAGTGGCGGCATTGAAGCCGCCGGTTTCCACATCAACCACCACGGGCAGAAAGCCCCGGAATCGGCTGGCCATGGAATGGCTGTCGTCGGCCCGCAAGGGGTGTCTCCTTAATCAGTTTTGAGTAGCCAGTTACTTGATTTTCCAAGAAATGGTTTCGCCGGCTCTCAGAGGTTTCACCCGGTTATCTCCGAGTGGAATGGAGTCTGGCATGACCCACTCTTCTTTCATGAGGGTGATGGTATCACGGTTTCTGGGCAGACCATAAAAGTCTGGGCCGAAGAAACTGGCAAATCCTTCCAGCTTACCCAGTGCGCCCATGCCTTCAAAGGCTTCGGCATAAAGTTCAATGGCTGCGGGCGCGGTATAGCAGCCGGCACAGCCACAGGCGGACTCTTTGGCGCCAACGGCGTGAGGCGCAGAATCGGTGCCCAGAAAGAAGCGCGAATTGCCACTGGTGGCGGCTTCAAGCAGTGCCTGCTGATGACGATTTCGCTTGAGAATGGGCAGGCAGTAGTAATGAGGTTTGATACCGCCAACCAGCATATGATTGCGATTGTACAGTAAATGGTGTGCGGTAATGGTTGCTGCCAGATTATCCCGTCCGTCGCGCACAAACTCGGCAGCGTCCGCCGTCGTGATGTGCTCCATCACGATCTTCAAAGTAGGAAGTTTCTCGGCCAGTTTAACCAGATGGCGGTCAATAAACGCTTTTTCCCGGTCAAAGATGTCGATCTCCGCATCGGTGACTTCACCGTGAACCAGTAACGGCATGCCGCATTCAGCCATGGCTTCCAGCGCTTCTTGAACATTATCCAGATCTGTCACGCCAGAAGCCGAGTTGGTGGTGGCACCGGCAGGGTAGAGCTTGGCTGCCACCACATCACCTCGGTTATGGGCATCCAGAATGGTTTGCCGGGTGGTGCGATCCGTCAGGTAAATCACCATTAATGGCTGAAATGCATACTGGGCGGGAATGTGTTGAATAATTCTGGATTTGTATTGGCTGGCCATTTCAGCATCAATCACCGGTGGCACCAGGTTCGGCATGATGATGGCTCTGGCGAAGGTTTTGGCGGTTGCGGCAACGGTTTCGCTCAGAGCGCTGTCGTCACGCAGATGAAGATGCCAATCGTCAGGGCGGGCGATGGTCAGTAGTTGGCTCATATTATGAAGATGCCTATTCCGGTTTGACTGTTTATGGAACCGGCTGGATATCCTATATAAAAATACTATTTATTTATAGTGTTGATGAACAGCAGGCTACTTTTATAAGACCTTAGCGTTGGAGCCTTGGTTCATTTGGTGTAGGGTTTTTCAGCGAAATAGGTAAAAACCACTAATCTCCTTGGCGTAAAGGTGATAATGAATTATTATGCGTAAAAACAGAATATGTATCCGTTTTTGTGCGATCATCCCTATGATCCTGGAGAACGGCAGTCGGAGTTAACAATGAAAAAAATTAAAAAAGTGGTTCTGGCATACTCTGGAGGCCTCGACACTTCGGTAATCGCCAAGTGGCTGGAAGATACCTACGGTTGTGAGGTGGTGACCTTTACCGCAGATCTCGGTCAGGGTGAAGAAGTGGAGCCGGCCAGAGCAAAAGCGGAAGCGTTGGGTATTAAAGAGATTTATATCGATGATTTGCGTGAAGAGTTTGTGCGGGATTATGTCTTCCCCATGTTCAGAGCCAACACCATTTATGAAGGTGAATACCTGCTGGGTACCTCCATCGCCCGACCTTTGATTTCCAAACGGTTAATTGAAATTGCCAATGAAACCGGCGCCGACGCGATTTCCCATGGCGCTACTGGTAAAGGAAACGATCAGGTGCGTTTCGAGCTGGGCGCTTATGCGCTAAAGCCCGGTGTTGAAGTGATTGCCCCCTGGCGTGAGTGGGATTTGAATTCCCGGGAAAAGTTACTGGCTTACTGTGATGAGCACGGTATTGAGGTTGAACGTCAGAAAGGCAAATCCCCTTATTCTATGGATGCTAATCTGCTGCACATTTCCTACGAAGGCGGCATCCTCGAAGACCCATGGGCCGAAGCAGAAGACGACATGTGGCGTTGGTCTGTCTCTCCAGAAAATGCGCCGGACGTTGCCACGTATATGAATCTGACTTATCAAAAAGGCGACATTGTTGCGATTGATGGCAAGGCAATGTCCCCGGCAGAGGTGCTTGCCTACCTGAACAAAGTGGGTGGCGATAACGGCATTGGTCGTCTGGATATTGTTGAAAATCGTTACGTCGGCATGAAGTCCCGTGGTTGTTACGAAACGCCGGGTGGCACGATTATGCTGAAAGGGCATAGGGCGATTGAGTCTATTACTCTGGATAGAGAAGTTGCTCACCTGAAAGATGAACTGATGCCACGCTACGCCAAGCTGATTTACAACGGCTACTGGTGGTCGCCGGAGCGTGAAATGCTGCAAAAGATGATTGATGAAAGCCAGGCGCCGGTAAACGGCGAAGTTCGTCTAAAACTCTACAAAGGCAATGTGACCGTTGTTGGCAGGCGCTCCGATGACTCTCTCTTTGATGAGAATATCGCCACCTTTGAAGATGATGAAGGTGCTTATCATCAGGGGGATGCGGAAGGGTTTATCAAGTTGAATGCGCTGCGGTTGAGGATTGCAGCCAATAAGGGGCGATCTCTTAAATAGGTACGAAAGTATGAACTATTGATTGAATTTAGTTGTCTCATATTTTGAACCGCTATTTAAATATGAGGCATTTTATTGATGGGTAGTTTGTTTTCAAGCTTATCGGGTGATCGGGTGTGTACTAGCCCTCAGCCCCCAATGGAGCAACCCTGTGTAGAAGATACCCGGGCTACTGGGATCAAACCATTTCATCCTGAGCTTCAGTATTTTAATCGAAGGACAGGAGATATTATCGACTCACCAGTTAATGCGGTCATCTCTCTGCGCAGAAGAGAAATCGGACTCCCAATGAAACCAGAGTGTGACCAACAGGTCGCCGTTAAGTACGATGGTACCTGGAATCATCAAAATCAACCTTGGAAGCCTTTGTACGATGCGATTGTACATGAGGATGCAGAGAAGGGAATGGAAGCGCTTTGTGAATGGGTTAGAGACGGAAAGCCAGTCAATGTTCCTGTTTACAATCTATCTGATAATCCATGGACACCCATCTCATTAGCTGTAAAAGAAAACAAGAGACCTATGATTGAGCTGCTGGTGTCTGCTGGAGCTAATATCCATGAGAGTTATGGTTGTTGCAATGCTCTGTATGCGGCGGTTAACAATGGCAATTTTGAATTGGCAAAACTACTTTTGAATGCAGGTGGTAATCCGAACAGTGTTGGGAATCTATGTGTTTCTCCTGTTTGGAAGGCAGTGTGTAGTCTTTTTATAGCTACTAACGTTCAGGAAATGACAGCTAAATCGGATTTGCTAGATTTGCTGGTGAGTTATGGAGCAAACGCTGACGGTGTTAAGGCTGAGGGTAAACAATCATCGCTGCATCTGGTTAATTCTGTCGAAGATTTAAATATTCTGATTCAAAGAATTCCCGATGTTTTGAATGATTTAAATTACGAATATTGTGGTTATACACCTATTGCTTATGCAGAAAGCAATGGGAAACCTGAACTAGCAAAGGCTCTGCAGGAGTTACAAGTTCAACAGGAAATGAAAAAACTCACATTATAATCTACGCAAAGCTGAGGATTGAAACCCACTCTTCTCTGGGTTAGTTTGGTGACACTTCTACACGAAGAAAAGAATAACAACTCAAAATAATAGAAGAGTCCACATCATGGAAGCTATCAATAGTTTTATCGGCCAGGTGAATGGCATCGTCTGGGGGCCAGTGATGCTGGTTCTCATCTTGGGTACCGGGCTGTTTTTAATGCTTGGTTTGAAGTTGATGCCGCTGCTCAAGCTGGGCACTGGCTTCAAATTGATGTGGAATGGTCGTACATCCCGATCCGATGAAAAAGACAAAGGCGAAATCTCTCCGTTTCAGGCATTAATGACTGCACTGTCTGCCACCGTGGGTACCGGTAATATCGCCGGTGTTGCCACTGCGGTATTTCTTGGTGGGCCAGGTGCGTTATTTTGGATGTGGTGCACTGCGCTGGTGGGTATGGCAACCAAGTTTGCCGAGGCTGTGCTGGCGGTGAAATACCGAGAGGTGGATGAAGCGGGCAATCACGTCGGTGGCCCGATGTATTACATCAAGAATGGCCTTGGGCCAAAGTGGGCGTGGCTGGGCATGTTGTTTGCCATCTTTGCCGCTATTGCGGCTTTCGGTATTGGCAATACGGTTCAGGCGAATTCCGTTGCGAATGTGTTGAATAGCAACTTTGGCATTCCTGTCATTGCTACCGGCGTCGTGATGATGGTGTTAGTGGGTGCGGTGTTGTTAGGCGGCGTTCGTCGTATTGGTGCTGTGGCTGGTGCATTGGTGCCTTTTATGGCCATTGCTTATCTGATTGCAGGCCTGCTGGTTCTGGGTGTTAATGCCGATAAATTACCGGAAGCCTTTGAGCTGATCTTTACCTATGCGTTCACTGATCATGCCGCTGAAGGTGGTTTTGCCGGTGCCGCAGTGTGGATGGCGATTCGATTTGGTGTTGCCCGTGGTGTCTTTTCAAACGAAGCAGGGCTTGGCTCGGCGTCTATTGCTCATGCAGCTTCCCAGACCAAAGATCCTGTTCGTCAGGGGCTGATTGCCATGCTCGGCACTTTTATCGATACCCTTATCATTTGCTCTATCACCGGCTTGGCAATTATTACTTCTGGTCTTTGGATGTCCGGGGAATCCGGCGCAGCACTTACATCAGCAGCATTCGCGCAGGCACTACCAGGTGTGGGTAACTATGTGATAGCCATCGCCTTAAGCGTATTTGCCTTCACCACCATTCTTGGTTGGGCACTGTACGGTGAGCGCAGCGTTGAATACATCTTCGGTATAAAAGCTATTACGCCGTATCGTATTTTGTGGATTCTGGCGATTCCACTGGGTGCTGTAACGAGCCTGGATTTCGTCTGGCTGGTGGCAGATACTCTGAATGCGATGATGGCGCTGCCTAACTTGATTGCTCTGATCATGCTGAGCCCTGTGGTTTTCAAATTGGCTAAAGATTATTTTGATAAGGGTTAAGGGCAAGCTTTATCATCGGCTCAATTGATAATTTGAGTGGGCTCTGGCCAGTGTAGTCAATCACTCCGGCCGACAATAATGGTAATGCGCTAGCTGATGAACTTATCACCGTAGCCCCACACGAGGGTGAAGATTATACCAGCAGCAAGGGCTATTATCTCCTTTTTGGTGGTTGACTTATTGGCTTTTAAATGATGTTCCTCCACATCGTGGAACGTCTCTAAGCTATGTACGGGACAAAAACACCGCAAGCCAGATATAGCAATGCATAATAAGGTATGAGCTGGCTTCCATACTGGGTAATCTATGCGGTCTCTTACCTCCGGCCAGATTACCTTTTAGTGTATGGAAGACATCAGCTCACTAGCAAAGGAGCTTAAAGCTCATCTCCCTTGGCATCAAGCCCGGATACTGTTTCTTGCCCAATTCATTCTCGGCTTGATGAGGGGGCGCTCATGTAACTTGTATCGAGTGGCTGAAGAGTTTCAGAGTAAGGCTCAGGAAGAGTCCAGCTATYGTCGTATAAAGCGCTTCTTTGAGAAATATACATACTGCTATGAGCAGTTGGGAAAGCTCATACTTCATTGGTTAAACCTTACCAGCTACACACTTTGCATGGATAGAACCAACTGGCAATTTGGTAGCCAGCACATTAACTATCTGGTGGTTTCTATTGCCTGGCAAGGTGCGTCTATTCCCATTGTCTGGACTTGTCTCGATAAGAGTGGTGGCAACTCAAATGCAGATGAACGCATTGCCATCATGAAAAGAGTTCTGAAACTGATACCTGCAAAAAAGATAGATGGGTTGCTTGCAGACCGTGAATTCATTGGTCACGAATGGTTCGACTGGCTGGATAAACAGGGTATTGTCTGTCGGCTCCGTATCAAAGATAACACTTCCGTTATGGGGAGTGGAGGCAAGCCTATCAAGGCCGTGCAGCTATTTAGGAACATAAAGCTGTATCAGGTCGTGACCTGGCACAGCAAACGCAAGGKYTCAGGCGTTAGTCTGTATATTGGTGCAAGACGTTCAGTGGATGGGCTTCTCATTGTTGTCGCCACCAAAAAGCCAGAAACCATGGTAGAAGATTACTACAAACGCTGGTCGATAGAGACGCTGTTTGGATGCCTCAAAAGCCGTGGGTTTGACCTTGAATCTACTCATATGACCAACCTTGATCGTATGGATAAGTTGATGGGTATCCTTGCTCTGGCATTTACATGGTGCTTGCTTGTTGGCCACTGGAGTTATGGAGATGCAAAACAGCTTCCTCTAAATAAACATGGGCGACCTGCCAAAGCCCTTTTCAGACTGGGACTGGATATACTTCGCAGGGTTCTGAAAAATAGCTGTGCAAAAAGCGACCAAGTCAACTTTCAAATGCTCTTACATGTTTTGTCCCGTACATAGGTCTCTAAGACAGAATTCAGTGTTACAGTTTCTCCTTTTATTAATTTGGTATCAATGTTGTCAATGACAGCCTTATAGGCTTCCCGGGTAGCTTTATTTGTGAATGCGCTGAAATAACCAAAGAGCAAGGTTCCGACGATACCAGCAGCTCCTGATCGTTGAAAATACAAATTGCTTGGATCATCATCTTGAAGTATGTCGATAACTGCAGAGCCGATAACTACCGCTGTAATAAATACAGTGATAGAGATCATGGCAGGGTTAATGTCTGAAATGGTTTCCCGTAAGCTCTTATCGGTGAAGGTTATTCGCTTAGGATTTATAAATCCTTCTGTAAACTTGGATATTTTAAGTGTCTTTTGATCGATAGAATATTGTTGGGTAAGGTGTCTGATTAAATCATTCATTTGACCAGAAGATAGCTTTGTAATCAGTTTTTCATGGTCGACTCCGGAGTTAGTACTGAATATTTGTTGTGTTGTGGTTACCAGTTTTCGAACGAAGGCATCAAGATTTATGGTGTCGATTTGACGACCATGTTGAGTTTTTAAGGTTTTGATTGTGTCATCATCCAGAATGTTGGCTTTATCTGTGCTATCTATGCTACTGGAGAGCAGAAGACTACTGGACTGACTTGGTATGTTTTGATCTGATTTCGAGTTTCTGACAACTTTATCAGTTGCTGTGGAGGGTTTATTTGCTTCACTGTCACTGTCACTGTCTGTTTTGATAAAGATTGACGTGTAAGTTGGAGATAGTGCTGCCTCTCTGTTGTGCAGTCCTTGTGTATCGAGTTGATCGATGTGATGGCCGGTTGTAGAATTTATCGTCGAATTAGAATGCGTCTCAGCATGGACTGTCTTAAAGTTAAACGAGGAAGAGCTGGATGCAGGCTTGTTGGTTTCTACGTTTTCATCTTTGTGGCTCCATGAAGTTTGAGTATTTGAGGAAGCTAAGCCTCCTATTACGTCCCGCGTTAACATCTCAAGTCTCCAAGTCTACTGGCTTAAATTAGTGAAAGCTACTGGCACATGGTTTCAATGGTATTAATGCTTACAACTCCCGTTCGTACTGAGCTTGTCGAAGTGCGGTGGCACTATCCTTCGACTTCGCTCAGGAGGAACGGAATACCTCAAAATCAATGAAGCTATGTACTAGTGCTGTTCGTATATCCCCCTGTGTCAGCATAGGTGTCGCCTCTGCTGAATTTAAAACTTAAACAGGGGGCGGTCAGTGAGTAATCAATGGCCCGCTATTCAGAAGAGTTTAAAGAGTCAATCATTCAGAAGATGATGCCGCCTAACAATGCGCCGGTTTCCCAGCTGGTAAGAGATACTGGCATCTCTGATGTGACGCTATACACTTGGCGAAAACATGCCGTATCTAAAGGAGTGCCAGTGCCGGGCAACGGAAAAAATCCTGATCAG
>NZ_LUTV01000001.1:213670-216372 GCF_001646945.1 Endozoicomonas ascidiicola | reverse complement strand
GTGAACTTAACCGCAAGGACAAGGCGTTAGCAGAAACTGCTGCCTTGCTGGTGCTCACAAAAAAGGCCCAAGAGATCTGGGGAACAGCAGAGGACGATTAGTCTCTCTCCCGGATCGACAGCATACAGTTAGCCTGATCAAACAGGCGGTGAAAGACGGGGCTCGGCAGTCGAAAGCCTGCGAAGCTATTGGCCTATCAGAAAGAACGATTCAACGCTGGGTGAACGGTGATGAGGTAATGCCTGATAATCGCAAAAATGCTGTTCGACCAGCGCCCGTTAACAAGCTTTCTGAAGCAGAGGAGCAGGCGATCATTGACTTTTGTAATAGTGAGCGTTTTAAGAGTCTACCACCGAGCCAGATTGTGCCTGTTCTCGTTGATGAAGGTGTCTATCTGGGCTCTGAAAGCACTTTCTATCGAGTCATGCATAAACRCGGGCAACAGCAGCACCGCGGGCGTGCAGCCAAACCAGCTCGACGTAAGCCGACGTCTTACTGTGCAACGGGTCCGAATCAGGTCTGGTCTTGGGATATCACTTTTCTACGCTCGCCGGTGCGTGGCCAATTCTTTTACCTGTATCTGGTTATAGATATATACAGTCGTATGATTGTGACCTGGGAGGTTCATGAAAATGAATCGGCAGAACACGCCTCAAAAATGATTACCAAAGCGTGTCTGCGCCATGGTATATCAGCCCTGGAGAGGCCATTGGTCTTACATTCAGACAATGGCAGTRCCATGAAAGGTGGCACCATGCTGTCTACCTTGCAGAGCCTTGGTGTAGTGAGCTCCTTCAGTCGGCCGAGAGTCAGTGATGATAACCCTTACGCTGAAGCGATATTCAGAACACTGAAGTACCGGCCTGGTTACCCTTCCAAGCCGTTTACTGACCTCACAGCGGCCCGTACCTGGGTGCATGGGTTTGCCCAATGGTACAACGAAGAGCRCAGGCACAGCGGGATCAAGTTCCTGACACCGGGGCAGAGGCACCGAGGGGAGACAGAGACTCTCATGGATAACAGGAAAGTGGTTTATGCGCTGGCGAAAAAACGTCATCCCGAGCGCTGGGGAAGCCGGGCAACCMGAAACTGGGATCTACCGGATGAAGTCTGGCTTAATCCTGATAAATGTATTGCCGGGCAACTAAGTAACGCTGCCTGAGTTGAGGCGACAACTATGTTGACAAACACCGATATGCCTTATTCAAAATACTTGCCCGTGGCACCCGTGGCACCCGTGGCACCCGTGGCACCCGTGGCACCCGTGGCACCCGTGGCACCCGTGGCACCCGTGGCAGAAATTCCCCCACTGGCTGATGAGCACCCAGTGTGGAAGAATTTATAGAGTAGTACTCCATCCGACAGCATTTGATAAGAAGGTGTGGTCAATCGACCAGCCTTTCTCAAACATCGGATTCGAATGCGAAAGTCACACCAACTAAACTGAGTTTTTTGATTTTCTACAATAAGTAGACAATTTTACACATAACGCGATGTTCGACTTTTAAACTGACCTGAAAAAGGCATGACTGACCTACTTTTCTGCTATTAAAAACAGTGGATACAAAGGAGGAAACCAGCCATGCCCGTTGAACAGTTTATCACTACTGTCTTCTGCCTGATCGACGATTTAATCAAAGAACTCGTTCCATTACCTCTGAGAAGCCGCGGTTATCCACCAAAGCTTTCAGATAGTGAAGTGATCACCATGGAGGTCACCGGTGAATGGCTTGGACATCATGCTGATAAGCATATCTGGAAGTATTTTGCTCAACATTGGCGACACCTGTTTCCTGATATTCCATCACGGTCMACATTCGTCAAGMAGGCCGCTAACTTATGGGCCGTTAAACAGAAACTTCAGCAGCGACTCGTTCAGTTGATGYATGCTGATAATGCAGATATTCACCTGATTGACGGCTTTCCAATTGATGTCGCTGTAAGGACAAGAGCGCCCAGAAGCAAAGTCTTTAAAGGGGAGGCTGGCTACGGTTACTGTGCCTCAAAGAATAAGCATTTCTACGGATTTCAGGGACATCTACTGGTTGAAGCTCGCGGTATTCCCGTTGGATTTACGCTGACTGCCGCTAATATTGATGAGCGTGACGCTGCTTATGACATGATGGATATCATTGCCGGACTTTTGTTAGGTGACAAAGGGTATATACGACCAGAGTTCAAAGAAGACTGCCGGGGGTTAGGTATCGACCTACAGACACCACTAAGAAAAAACATGAAAGATGATAGACCAAAGTCGTTTGTGAAAGTAATCATGCGGGTACGACGGAGGATTGAAACAGTTATTGGCCAGCTGGCAGAACAATTTGAAATCGAAAGGTGCCGTTGTCGAGACAGGTGGCATATGACTTCGCGTATAGCCAGGAAGCTTTTGGCACACAATATGGGTTCATATCTGAATATCAGTGCAGGGAAAGCACCGATTCAGTTTGAAAGCCTGATTGCTGCTGCTTAAAAATCAGTGAAACTCCACTTTGGTACAGCTTTTAAAGTTTTAGTTGGACTTACTTCCATGCAAAGTTAAAAATCTGCAAGTCGAACATCGCGTACACATAGTAACCCACCTCCCTGCTTTGCTCGGGAAAAATAGAACTATAGCTTTATCCATGGCTCAAAAAATTAGAATTCTTGCCACAGGTTATCTGCTTATTCTGGCAGCACCGGGTAAAGTCTCTTCAACTTAA
>NZ_LUTV01000001.1:164448-213290 GCF_001646945.1 Endozoicomonas ascidiicola | reverse complement strand
TCTTCTACCAGAACAATTTTATCAACATCCTTGTAGCGACCATCCACCAATGCTTTGACCTGATGCGCCCAGTCGATCGCGGTTCTACTGTCGGTTACCTCTACATGCCGCCAACCAGCCAGTGGTTCGAAAATCATAAAGAGATTACTGACACCGTTACGCTCATACTCTGTGTCGTATCGTTCTGGATTACCGGGTTCAATAGGAATGGGATTACGTACCTCAATTAACTGCTGCTTGCTGGTCTCATCCAGACATGCCAACGGTCTTTTGGGGTCATATGGAAGCTTGTAAAGCTCCAGAATATCTTCCATGGCACTCACAAAGTTGGCGCTTTCTTCCTTGGGAATACACCATTCTTTTTTCTGCCAAGGCTTAAGTTCGTTTTTTTTAAAGATTCATGGATGGTGCTTCTGGATATTTCATCAATGTACTCCAGCTCGATCATCTTGTCCCTGAGGAGGTTTAACGTCCATCGCGCGTTTCCTTTTGGCGGTGCAGAACAGGTCAGAGCGATAAGGTGAGCCTCTAACTCACCATCCATTTTCCGTTTTCCTCCATGACGACTGTGCTTGCTATTGATCGCAACCTCTAATCCTTCCTCAGCAAGGCGTTGACGAAGACGACAGATAGTGAGCGGTTTCACGTTGAAGGCTTTAGCTGCCTGCTCATGGGTAAGCGGCGAGTGATTTTCATCGATGGCGAGTAAAATTTGTGCGTGGCGTTTTTTGTGTTGCGCAATTATTGGTTTTTCTTGTTTGATTAAAGCCTCAAGCATTGAGCGTTCATCATCACTTAAACGAACATGGTATTTAACGTTCATGACGGCTCCATCTTTTGTTGCAGTGGAGCTGTCAGGATAATACAAAATTCAGTCTATCATTTGACGGTGGATGGAGTAGTAGCTTATAAAAAAAGTTTATTTATGTTCTGTTTGATTTTAAATCTGTAAAGGGTTTGATGTTGCAACGATGCGGACGTATCTCTTAAATCTTCCCCTCATAGAAGTCTTTCTGGGCAGTGGAGACTTTTTCCAGGTAACGTCGGCTTTCATCTCTCGGGTGTTTCTTCGTCAAGGCCCAGTACACTTGATTGGGTTGCAGGTTATTGATTTTTTGCACCGCTCGATTCCGGTTTCTATCGAATGTGGCAAACACATTACCGGCACCGCCATTATATGCTGATATCGTCGTGTATTTTCGAGAGAGTGGGTTATTTATTTTCTTTAAATAGTGGTTATTCAATAGGGCAAGGTACGCGGTACCAGTATCAATATTATTGTGGGGTTGGAATAACCAGCTCTTTGAAGGTTGCCCTGGCAAGTTCTTCACCTTGTTGAACACATCACGGCCGGCAGTTTTTGGAATAATCTGCATCAAGCCATAGGCATTGGAAGAGCTGACTGCATAAGGGTTAAAGCTGCTCTCGGTACGAATTACTGCATAAATGAGGCTTTCTTCAACGGCATAAACCTTAGAGTATTTCCGCACCAGGCTGGCGTATTGATATTCCCGCTGGGATAAATGATCTTCTACCAGACTGAAGTCCACCGCATACACTTGGCCTTTTGCTGATTTTCTGCTGCTCATCTGTCGATCAATCAAATAATCCGCATAGCGAAGTGCTCGCCATTGCCAGCGGATGGGCTGGCTTTCATGGTCTAGCACTTGTCCGTAGAGCATGGGTTCTTCACCGACGGGTACGTCTTTATCACTGAACAGGTCAACCTGATCTGGCGCGTAGGGCGTTAACAGAATGGCGGCAATGGCTTTACGAAGATCCTGGCGATCCAGCGTTTCTACGTGAACGCTGCCCGCTTCAAAATCCACAAATACACGGGTGCGGTAATGGTTGGTGTATTTAACATACTCTTTACTGGAGGACTTTTTTTCATCCCCCCAGTTTACCCGGGCTTCTTTCAATAACAGGTGAACCAGTGCTTCAAAACCAATGGTGTCTTTTTCCAGATTCATACCAATAGCTATGGCATCACCGGCAGGCCCCAGTTCATTTAAGGCGGCATTGGTTACATAGTTCTTTACATGGTTTTTTGCATAGCTTTTGGAATAATTAACGGCCTGATCTGTAGAGCAGGCAGAAAGCAGCAGGGGAAGAAGAGTCGGCAACGCCAGAGTGCGAAGACGTGGCATGATTGGCATCCATGTCATTGGTTCAGTAAGTCCACCGAACCAATTTACCACTTTTGTCGTTTATAAAGTAATGGTGATTATCCCTTAAGCCCGGCAGAAGCTGCTTTGGCCTGAATCAGTTCGATTTTGTAGCCATCAGGATCTTCAACAAAGGCAATTTCAGTGCTTCCACCAAGAACCGGGCCGGGTTCACGGGATATTTTTCCGTCGGCAGCGCGAATGGTTTCGCAGGTGGCATAAATGTCGTCAGCACCAAGGGCAATGTGGCCAAATGCACTGCCAAGGTCGTAGGAATCCGTACCCCAGTTATAGGTCAGTTCAATCACAGCCTGTTCGGACTCATCACCGTAGCCAACGAAAGCCAGGGTATATTTGTACTCTTCGTTGTCATGCTTTCTCAGCAGTGTCATGCCGAGCACTTCAGTATAAAATTTGATGGACCTATCAAGGTCGCCAACGCGCAGCATCGTGTGAAGAAATCGCACTGCAGAATCCTCAAAAAGTAACTTAGGGTTTATTTGTCAAACGAGCAGTCTGACTGTCTTTAAAGGGCTTGCCATCTATGGAAGCATTCTTGATTTCAATGGTGTAAGACGTGCCTTTTTCTTCCTGTAACAGCTTTACCAAAAAGTAGTCATAATCTTTGGCAAACCAGAGCCAGGTGGAGCGGTCATTATCATCCCGTTTGATTTTAACCTTGATGGTATTGAGTTTACCAACCCCGGTTTTTATGACTTCTTCACCTTCGATAATGAACTGCCGCTCATACACTTCATCATCATCAGCAACCTCATAACTGAGTTTTGGTGGGTTGCTGGCGGCGAGATCCATGCGTAATTGCAGTTGATAGCTCAGTTTATCGAGGGTTTCCGGTTTCAGGTTGATGGCCCATTCTTTGTCACCCTGTTGCCAGTGGATCTTGTTTTGCTGCCAGTTGAAAGAGGCATACTCTGTGGGTTTTTTACCCAGGCCAGTGCGCTTGTAGGTGTACTGGTTGGCAATCAGCTGATTACCCTCGGACAAAAACTGGCTGGTTTCATTAAGACCAACAAAGGCGGTATCCGCACTGAATGAGAGTGTCCATGTGCCATCGGCGTTTTTTTCCAGTGAACGGCTGCCGGTACCGGAAAAAGGCAAACCTTCTACAGAAGCCGTGTACTCAGCGGTATAGGGTTTCAGAATAGGGTGATGTTTGCTTTTACCCGCCATCTGTTGGCCGGAGGCCGATGGTTGAGCCGCGCTGCCAGAGTTTGCAATGGCCAGTAGCGCTATAAAACACGCGGTTTTGAATCCTGTGGATGTGGGATTCAATGTCTGTTTCGTTTGTGGCTCAGCCTGAAAAGTCATGCCAGCTCCAAAGCATTTTCCTTGAGTTGATAGCCTAGCGGATTTATCGGGTGATTATCCAGTAAGACTTTGTCGTCCTTGAATTGCAGGCGGCCACTGGTAATCAGATGCGCTGTCAGGGGGTAGATTTGGTGTTCCATCGTCTGCACCCGCTGCATCAAGCTCTCTTCATTATCGGTTGCTTTTACTTCCAGTGAAGCCTGAATAATATGAGCACCACTGTCCAGTTCTGGCGTGACAAAATGAACGGTGCAGCCGTGTAATGGCTTTTTATCTGCAAGCACTCGCTTGTAGGTGCCAAGACCTTTGTAATCAGGGAGCAGAGAGGGGTGTATGTTAATCAGCTTGCCGGCAAAACGATCCACAAACTCCGGGCTTAGAATCCGCATGTAGCCAGCCAGTACCACCAGATCAGGATCAAACCGGTTCACCTCTTGGATCAGTCGCAGGTCAAACGCGGTGCGAGAGGAGAACGCTTTGTGATCGAGCCCCAGAGCCGCCACTTTATGCTGTCGTGCTCGCTCAAGGCCATAGGCATCAGGAATATTGCTGATCACGCCAACGACCTGATAACTGTATTTATGTTCCTGATCCAGAAGTGCCTGAAGGTTAGTGCCGTTGCCTGAGAGTAGAACGACAACTCGCTTTTTTTCGCTCACTGCTGATTCCTGATGATGTTTAGAAATAACATTTAAAAAAACGGACTCACGAAAGAATGTGAGCCCGGTTCAACTTTGATGAGGAAACGCCGGTAAAAGTTCCGGTTAACGGAAAATCACCGTTTCACCTTCCGCTTCAGCCGTCTCAATATGACCAATAACCATTGGCGCTTCGCCCAGTTCCACCAGACGCTGCATTGCCTGCTCTTGATGGCTTGCCGGGATGCAAAGAATCATGCCAATGCCGCAATTGAAGGTACGGTACAGTTCAAAAGCGTCAATGTTGCCTTGTTCTTGCAGGAATCGAAAGATGGCGGGGATTTCCCAGCTGTTGGTATCAATCACCGCCTGACAGCCTTCGGGAATCACTCGCGGCAGGTTCTCTGGCAAACCGCCACCGGTATTATGTGCCATGGCGTGAACCGGCAATTCTTTTTGCAGTTGGAGTAACGATTTCACATAGATGCGCGTTGGCGCCATCAGGTGTTCAGCTATGGGTTTGCCTTCCAGAGGTGTGCTCAGATCAGTGTCAGAGACTTCCAGCACTTTTCGAATCAACGAATAACCATTGGAATGAGGACCGCTGGACTTCAGACCAATTAATACATCGCCCGCTGCCACTTTACTGCCATCGATGATTTCAGACTTTTCCACCACGCCCACACAGAAGCCAGCCAGGTCGTAATCATCGCCCTGATACATGCCGGGCATTTCGGCGGTTTCGCCACCAATCAGGGAGCAGCCGGAAAGTTCGCAACCTTTGCCGATACCGGCAACTACCCGTTCTGCCACATCCACATTGAGTTTGCCGGTGGCGTAGTAATCCAGAAAGAAGAGAGGTTCTGCGCCGCACACCACCAAGTCATTCACGCACATGGCCACCAGATCGATGCCGATGTCGTCATGCATGTTGAGATCCATGGCCAGCTTCAGCTTGGTACCAACGCCATCGGTGCCAGAGACAAGAACGGGTTGTTTGTAACCTGCTGGCAGTTCGCAAAGGGCGCCAAAACCGCCAAGGCCTCCCATCACTTCCGGGCGTGCGGTGGCTTTTGCCACTTGTTTTATTCTGTCAACCAGAGCATTTCCAGCGTCGATATCTACGCCAGCGTCCTTGTAGCTCAGGGAAGTTCTGGAGTCCGATTTGTTCATTGGTATGAATCCGCCTGTGGCCAGAGCTTGTTATTGACTGAGTCTGTTCGGGAACTCACGTGACTCAGTTTGAAAATTCGGGTGGATAAGGGCGGGTATTTTAGGAGGGTGGTGCGCTGATCGCAATGATTGGTGCAGAGAAGTTTGTCAATTGGTGCGGCGAATTCTGGCTCGATAACTAAGCTTGTACATCAACTGGTTGTTTGATTTCAGATTTATTGACTCAACATCAATCACTTAATTCTTGAGTTCGGTTCACGTCTAGCTTGTATAGATAGCGGGATTGGCTCTAATAAATTTACGACTAATCCCTGAGGTTATCATGACTCTCACGTAGAGTCGGTTTCTGTTTTACTGCTTTCACATGAGAATAAAATGCTGACAAATACTTCACCAGCATCACAGTTGCTGTATGTTCGGAATAGTGCGGAGGTTGTTGCGGACAAAGAAAGGAAAATACGGTTTGTTGAAGCTGACAATTTGATAAATGGGTTTTGGTTAAAACGGGGTGGGGTGGATATTTCACAAGGCTTTTTTGGTCCTTATAGCAGGCGTGTTAGCTTCTCTGAGCCTGTTGCTACTGTTGACCTTAAGCCGAATAATGCCCCGCCTTTTGCGCCGGTTAGTCTAAGAGAGCTGAACCCTGCTACCGATTGGTCTACTGCTGAATCGGTAGATCGTGTTGGGGGATGGTTTGCTGATGGAAATGCAAGCGCATTTCTAAACACCCTCCATGAGTTAGGGCAGGAAAATCGTTTTATTGAAAGGCAGCGGGCTGCAGAGGGTGCTGGAAGCGAAAAAGTATCAACAATAGCAACCTCAGGAGCAGGTTCTGATGAATGCTACCTCGACCCTGATGTTCAGCTTGTGGCTTATTGTCTCGCCGTCATAGTAGAAATGCATGTGTATAAAAAGGTTAGTCGCCATGATGAACGTATTGAGATATTGGCGTTTATAAAGCAGAAGCTCGAAGAGAGTCTTCCGGGTACTAATCCGCTCAAACCGGTATTTACTGCTTTCTTTGATAATGCTATGCAGACGGAGAAGGCACTGTTTCAGCTTTCCTGTGATATTTCAGGGCAGACGTTTATTCAGCGTCATCATGATGAGTTGTGTGGTTTTTATGTGGATGAGTCTTCCGGGCGGTACCGACATTTGCAAGATATCTACCCTTATCACGCCATAAAAATGGTTAATGGTTTGAGCTATGTTCTGACGGTGAATATTAATACGGGTTTATGTCTTCAGCATCTTGAACAAATCAGTCACAAACTGGGCGATGGCGGTTGCTGGTCAGAAAATGTTTATCAGAAAGTAGCATTTGAGAAGGGCGAATATTCCCAGGCAACAATGGAGTCGATTATCAAGAATTCGGTGATTATTTGTAGTAGTTTGGAAGACAGAAAAAACGCTGCGGGTTTTATCAGGCGATTCAGTAATGTAGAAGCGGTTATGGCGGATAGAGATAATGCTAAAAAACTGTTACAGGTGACCAATTATAAACAGGCAATAAAAATTGACCCAAAAGACCCTTCTTGTTTTTTTCTGGCATCCCCTTTATCAAAACAGGATAAAAAAGCACAGCTGACAGAGTTGGTTGATGGTTTTAATTGTGCAGTTCAGGGATTGAAAAATGGGGATCTGCCATCACAACAAAAAGAAACGGCTTTACGCAAAGAGATAGTAAAAGTGCTGAGGCAGGTATTGGCGGTTCACCCTTTTCAATCAGGCAATACAAATCTGGTTTCTCTTCTGGATGTGCTTTTGTGCCGAATTGCTGGAGTTCGGTATATCAAAATGGATGCCGTCAGCTATTTGTTGTTTCCTGATGAAGCACTTTTAGCCATGCAGAGTAAAAAGATTAATCGATTGACATCCACCTCCGGTAACCCTCTCTTTAACCTTATTGAATGTGAAGCGGTCAATGAATTGAAGGTGGTATTGGACAGTGGGGCAAAAGAGTTTATTAACAGGAAGCAAAATGGTGTTACACCTCTGATGCAAGCCTGCTTAATGGGCAATGCCCGGATGGTCGATGCGCTTCTGAAAAATGGAGCGGATACCCACACCACTTCTCTGGTACCTAAGAAAAGTCCGTCAAAAGAAGAGTCACTTATGACAGTTGCGCTTACAACACCGTTTTCTCCCGAGATTATTGAACTGCTTCTTGCTTCAAAAATAGATCTTGATAATTCATATCTCGCATTGTGTCAGTATCAACAAAAAATGCCGGAAAACGCCTCTGCTAAGTTGAGAGGGTTAGTGGGTTCTCACTTAGCTAATATGATCGATGGCGCTAAAGTCAAAGATCCATGGTGATCAATACATATACATCCAGTTTACCTCAGCTTCACCACTTTCTGTCTATGGAGGAAAGTGGTGATGACAGTCAAAGATCGGGTTGTGCTTTTTTCAGGATTTTTATGCAGTCTGTGCATGCATCCAGCGTACCTAGATTGAAACCGTCACGGTTCTCAATACGGGAGCGGATAAATGCTTCAGTGACTGTTTCATCGCCATGCTTTATTAAGATAGCAGCTTGCAGGCTGATGGCTAATTTATCAACCAGCGTACGAGCTCGACGTTCAATACTGTCAGTGTCGTAGAATGTTTCTCTCAAATTTTCCAGATACTGATCATAGCTGCGATATTGCCCGGCAGATTGTTGCAGCTCCTGGAAAAAGGCATCCAGCACTTTGGGTTCTTTTTGTATCGCACGTAATACATCCAGACACTGAACATTACCGGAGCCTTCCCAGATCGCATTCACTGGTGCTTCGCGATAAAGCCGTGGCAGGATGTTTTCTTCCACATAACCCACGCCACCGATGCACTCCATCGCCTCATACGTAAAGTGCGGTGCGCGCTTGCAAATCCAGTATTTGCCAACGGCGGTGGCAAGGCGTGCGAATAACTGCTCTTGCTCGTTATCAAGATTATCCAGTGCGGCGCCAACCCGCATGGACATGGCAAGAGCTGCCTCGGACTCAATGGCAAGATCCGCCAGCACGTTTTGCATCAGCGGCTGATCGTGAAGGTTTTTACCAAATGCAGCGCGTCCGCCAGTGTGATGAATGGCTTGCGCCAACGCTTGTCTCATTAAAGCGGAAGACCCAACCATGCAGTCAAAACGTGTCATGGCCACCATATCGATAATGGTGGGTACGCCGCGGCCTTCTTCGCCAATCATCCAGGCAAATGCACCTCGAAGTTCTATTTCCGAAGAGGCGTTGGAGATATTGCCCAACTTGTTTTTCAACCGCTGGATGTACATGGCGTTTTTATTACCATCCGGGCGCCAGCGGGGCATCAGAAAGCAGGAGAGCCCCTTTTCTGTGTGAGCCAGCACCAGGAAAGCATCGCACATGGGCGCGGAGCAAAACCATTTGTGACCAAACAGTTCGTAGGTTTTGCTATTCCCTGTGTCAGACGTTAGCGGGTAAGCCCGGGTGGAATTAGCGCGGACATCAGAACCGCCTTGTTTTTCCGTCATGGCCATGCCGATGGTGACGCCGGCTTTTTCAAAATAAGGACGGTTACCATGGTCATAGTGGCAAGCGGTGATTTTTGGCAGCCACTCTTTAGCGATTTCTGGCGCATGTTTCAGAGCCGGCACGGCGGCAAAGGTCATGGTCAGTGGGCAACCCGAGCCCGCATCGGCCTGAAAATGGAGGTATTCCATGGCTGCCCGGGCGACATGGGCGCCTTGTTGCTCTGAAGTCCAGGGAAGAGAGTGCATGCCTGCGTTAATGGCTGCACTCATCAGCTGGTGATAGGCCGGATGAAAACGCACCAGATCTACGCGATGACCAAAGCGATCGTGTGTTTCAAACAGAGGTTTGTTTTCGTTGGCAAGAAAGCCGGCTTCTTGCAGTTCGTGGCCGCAGTGGTGACCGTATTGCTTTAATTGATCTTCTGCCCAGTTTCCGCCATAAACTGCTGTCCAGCGCTGTAGAGCGTCATCACTGGTATAGAGGTTGTAGTCTTTCAGGGCGCTGGGTTGATTGGTCACCTGATGAGTTTCTGAACTTTCGTTTTCTTTTTGACGATCAAAGGTCAGCGACATAGCGAGGGGCACCGGCTTTTATTATTCTGAATTTTAGAAACAGTTTACTGGTATCTTTTCGTCTGTCAGTAGCAGCAATGCAAAAACATGATTTTTTCTTAGATTCTGGGCGGAGATTCAAGCCTTGCTGTGTAAATCTGCTCTTTTTGTTGTAAATTGTGGCAGAATTACATTTTGCTTTTTTGAACAGGATTTTTTCGATGCCGGCGGCTGTGCAATGCCAAGCTACCCAGACTGGAACGACCAGTGTCACGATCCAACATGTCTTCCTCTTTATGGCAAATGCTTTAAGGGGTCGTTACCTGCTGCCTATGCTTTTGGCGCTGAGCGTGATGGCGTTGTCGAGCGTTACTCAGGCTGCTGTGGTTAAAGGTCTGTATCGTCATGAAGTGCCTATCGCCGGTCAGGATGGCACACAGCGGGCTGAAGCTATGAGTCAGGCGCTGTCGGATGTGCTGGTGAAAGTTGCCGGGCAGCGGGGTGTGCTTACCAATATCTATATTCGAAATGCATTGTCTAAGCCGGAAACCTATATCCGGGAGTTTGGTTTTCGTACCGATGACACTTCAACAAACCGGCAGAAATATTTTCAGGCGACCTTTGATGAGCTGGCAGTGAATCAGCTGCTGGAACAGGCAGGTGTGCCGATTTGGGGCAAAAATCGCCCATCAACGTTGATGTGGTTGGCCATTGAAGATCGTGGTCTACGTACTTTGGTAAGCTCCGCTGATGAGTTGCCAAGAGTGTTTGGTCAGGCCTTTTCCCAGCGAGGGCTGCCATCGCTGTTTCCATTGATGGACTTTGAGGATGAGGCTGCTATTTCTGCGGTGGATGTGTGGGGCGGCTTCAGTGGAAAGATTCTGGAAGCGTCCAAGCGGTATGGCTCGCAATCTATTTTGTCCGGTCGTCTTGCGGAAGATAATGGCCGTTATTACGGTCGTTTAAACCTAACGTTCCGTGGTAATACCCAATCTGCAGCGATTCAGGGGCTGAACAGTCAGGGGGTAGCACAGACTGCATCGGATTTGGTTGGTTCTGTTTTATCGCAACATTATGCCGTCAATACGTCCGATGCCAGCAGTAAGGTGAACCTGACGGTGGAAAACGTCAGCACGCTGGATGATTATGCAACACTGGTTAAGTATCTTGAGCGAGTCAATGCGGTTCGTGCTGTGGATGTGGAAAATGTTCGTGGTTCAGTCATTAGTCTGGAGTTGACCATCGATGGCTCCGAAAGCCAGCTGGCGGATGCCCTTGCTCTTGGTCGGAATCTCGAGCCAGTGTCGTTGGTCAGTCAGGATGTTAATGATCCACTGAGCGAAATAACGGCCATGACCTATCGCTGGACAGGACGACAGTAACTCATGCAGCTAACGGTTCACCAGCGCTATATGATTGCTGCAGTGGTTGTGGCGTCGATTCTTCTTGTGCATTTTCTGGGTGCTGTATTGACGCCATTTGTCGTCAGTATGGTGCTGGCTTATCTGGGCGACCCTCTGGCGGATTGGCTTGAATCTAAAGGGTTGTCTCGCTCATTATCAGTCACCTGCGTTTTCTTCCTGATTTTTAGCATTCTTGCCATGGGGTTGCTGCTGGTGATTCCGGCGCTGGCGCATCAGATTAAAGCTGTCGTTCAATTGCTGCCGGTATGGGCAGTGTGGATCGAAAGCAACCTGGTTCCGCTTATCTCAAAGTATGTCTCTATTGATCCGGCTCTTTTTGATTTCAGTGAAATGTCTAAGCAGCTGGCTAGCCAGTGGAAGAATGCTGGTGGTTTGTTAGCCAATTTGGGTGTGTCTATTTCCCGATCTTCCATGGCTTTACTGGGCTTTCTGGCGAATTTGACCCTGGTTCCGGTGGTGACATTTTATCTGCTTCGAGACTGGGACAAGATGATGGGCGACCTGAAAATGATGTTGCCCAGAAATGTGGAGCCAGTGGTTGTCACTCTGATGAAAGAGTGTGATGAAGTTCTGGGCGCCTTCCTGAAAGGCCAGCTGATGGTAATGATGGCTCTGGGTGGCATTTACAGCCTGGGCTTGATGATGATTGGCCTTGAATTTTCTATCCTGATTGGCATGTTGGCCGGGCTTGCCAGCATCATTCCTTATATGGGGTTTGTGATTGGTTTCGCCGCAGCCATTGTGGTTGCCCTGTTCCAGTTTGACACTTATACCGGTATCGCCATGGTGACGGCGGTGTTTTTGGTCGGTCAGGTTTTGGAGAGTTGGGTGCTGACGCCAATGCTGGTGGGTGAGCGCATTGGTTTGCACCCCGTTGCTGTGATTTTTGCCCTGATGGCCGGTGGCCAGTTGTTTGGCTTTGTAGGCATGCTGATTGCTCTGCCCATGGGCGCGATTATTATGGTACTCTTGCGACACTTGCATAGAAACTATAAGTCCAGTGACCTTTATCATGCGGGGCTGAATAAAGATCGGGACGGGTAAAAATGGAGGTAGTCGGGAATTCTCTGTAGAAAAATCCCTTTATCTTCAAGTTGTTTGACTGGTGTCAATGTCGGTTGATAAATGAACGGTTTTATTTATCTCCGCTATTTTGTAACTTTGCAGTATCTGTCGTGATGATCCAAACGAAGGATCAGGAAACGAGCGGCAGAATAAGAGCGCTCACGTTACGTTTACGGATTTGATGTCCATTATGAGTTTGCCTGTGCAGCTTCCGCTTGGTGTCCAGCTTAGAGATGATGCCACGTTTGCCAACTTTTTCAGCGGTCAGAACGACACGCTGGTAAACCTGTTGAATATGGACAGGGCGGCAGCGGGCATTGAATCTGAGCAGTTTATCTTTGTCTACGGAAATTCCGGTGTTGGCTGCAGCCATCTGCTGCAGGCCGCCTGTCATCAGGTGGATAGCCGTGGTGGCAGAAGTATTTATCTGCCCATGAAAGAGTTGATCCATTATTCACCCAAAATGCTGGAAGGTATTGAACACCTGCAGCTGGTGTGTCTGGATGACATTGGTGAAGTGGCTGGTGTGGATGAATGGGAAGAAGCACTGTTTGATTTGTTTAATCGCCTTCGTGATTCGCAAACCCGTTTTCTTGTGGCGGCAGGCAATCCACCCAAATCCCTGGGTATTCAGCTTCAGGATCTGGTTTCCCGCTTAAGCTGGGGGCTGGTGTTTCAGGTTCACCCACTGAATGATCACGATAAACTCTCTGCGTTGAAATTACGGGCACGGTTCCGTGGTTTTGACCTCAGTGATGATGTTGCCCGGTTTATTATCCATCGTGGCTCCAGAGATATGGGGCAACTGTTTGGTATGTTGCAGAAACTGGACAGTGCTTCGCTGCGAGCCAAGCGTAAGTTGACCATACCTTTCGTCAAAGAAGTGATGGGCTGGTAGCTTTTCCACTGTTATCGGGAGCAACAGACACATGTCTTTTATTGGCCGTCGTTGGTTGCGCCCTGTTCTTGTATCTCTTTTTGCCGTTCTTGGCTTATTTTTTGGCTTTCTCTATTTCACTAATGAGTCTGAACATAGCAGCCCTGACTCTGCGCTTGAGATACCAGTAAACTCTAAAGTGGATGAACAGGTTGATGCTGGTCAACAGGTAGAAGATGACACAACTGATTTACCTGAAGAAGAGCCTGATGACTCAGAGAAGCCATCTTTAGAAGACACTCCCACTGAAAAAACAGTTGATCCTGATAAAAAAGATCAGAAAGAACCGGTCATTGATATCAACCAGCTGCTTGCCAATCCTGGGTTAAGTCTTCTGGATGGGAGTGTGTTTGGAGTTGAATATGACGCTACGAATGGTCAAGGAAATTTACGAGTATCTCGCTGGGCTGATGCTCAGAAAAATCATTATTTTAAACGACTAACCGCTGATAAGTCCGGCGCAAGTATTATTAACTTTAGTGGGGATCGTCGTCATCTTTCTGAAAATGAACTGGCTGAATTACTGGTTCGCCGGATTCAATGGATTTCAGATCATCCCTTTGAATACCTGTCTCAGGTTATTCAGATGCCGATTGCACCAGCGCTTAGCCACATTATTGGGCAGGCAGAGCTTCAGGCGTCTGATGGCTCCAGTATGCGGGCTTTGAAAAAAATGATGTCAGCTCGCCCTGATTTACGAATTGAAATAAAGGTAGGCATTTCAGAAAAAGAAGACAGTAGAGCATTATCCCGGCAGGCGTTGGATTCTGCTTTGCTGGAGTTGTATTCAGTGATTAGTCCCTCCAGTGAAGTGACAGATGTGGAATCAATACCCCTGGATGTGAAGTCTGCCTTACTGGAGCAAATGTATTTAGCAACCCAACAAAAGAAAATCCCGGAAGTGGGGACGACATCATCCAATGAACGATTTCAGATAGCCGAGCAGTGGTTGCTGGAAAATTGGCCCGGCAATCAGCAACTGCTGAAACAGCTGCAACAAGGTAGGCTCAATTATCTGAAAGCACAGGTAGAAAAGGCGGGGCTGGATGTCGGTCGAATTAAGTGGCGCCTTTCAGGGGTAGAAAATAATCCTGTGTCAGTGCTTACTATTTATTAATCGCCTGAATTTTTGGGTTATATCTAGATCTGTTTTGCTCGTTCCCGCGCTCCGAGGCTGTCGCAAAAGTCCAAACATCTCGTTCCCATGCTCCGATGTTGTCGCAAAGCCCTCTACCTCAGGTTTCCATGCTTTGCGTGGGAGTCGGAAGCCCTGATGTTTGGGGTATGCATTCCCACGCTGAAGCATGGGAACGAGTCGGTTGAGAGTATTTCGGTACCCTCGCTCCACATAGGAATGAATATCTCATGATTTTAAAGAGATAGAACTGTGGGTACCATGCAGATCCCAGAGGGTCTAAAAGCACGGGAGACAGAAGGATGAATTGATTTTAATCTCGCTGTTCTTCGCGCTTTTGAAGGATAAGTATACGGTTGTTTGCTGGCATTTCGATGTCCTTCAACAGGCTCAGCCCTGCTTTGTTTGCGGCAAGCACAATCTGTTCAAAGTCTTTAATGCCGGATTCCGCATCTCGCTGTCGTAACCATTCATCCAGTTCTCGATTACCATCACTGGTGAATTTGCCATCGTAATTATAGGGGCCATAAAAAAACACCAGCCCATTGTCTTTTAAGACACGACTTATGCCTTTCAGCATAGAGTGAACTTTTGACCAACCGACAAAATGCACGACGTTGGCGCAGAACACAGCATCCACTTCAGCCACAGGCCATTGAGTTTGAGTGATATCAAGCACTATTGGTGGTAAAAAATTCTCAGAGCCAGACTGTTCCCGCCATGCATTAATGCCTGGCAATAATTCAGCGACATCCGATGGTTGCCATGTGATGTTACTTAGTGATGAAGTGAAATAAGCAGCGTGCTGGCCGGTGCCACTGCCGATTTCCAGCACGAAAGAGTGTTGTGGAAGTTCTGCGTGCAGCATCTCGGCGATAGGCTTTTGATTACGCAGGCATGACTCCGCAATGGGCAACTCGGAATCTGATTGTTTCACTGATGCTTGGGAGTCGGTGCCTGTCATAAACTGCTCGCTGTTATTGCTTTGCTAAGAGCCTGGTCCGAAATTACTTCCGTATTTCGACAACAAACCCCGTTCGGGCTGAGCTTGTCGAAGTCCGTTGGCACTGCCCTTCGACTTCGCTCAGGGTGAACGGGAGTAGGTAGGTTATTAAAGGCCGATTCCTAAGCATTAGCCATTTCACGATTAGCCTGAGCCTGCCAACGAATAAACATTATGGAGGTGATAAAGAGAGAAACACTAAAGCCGGTAATAAACCATCCGTGCGGTTGCTCTGGTCGTAGCCATGCATCCAGCACACCACTGGTGAAATAGAAGCATAGGATAAAGCAGAGCCAGGAGGCTGCCCGTATTCCTCTTTTAAGTAATCCGTAAAGTGGTAAAAATAGTGGCAGCAACTGCAGCAGAGAAATAATCCATACATGGTTATCCGGAGGTGTAAACCACCAGGTTTCTGCCAGCAGTGAAAGTACCAGCCCGGCGTAAAGTGCCAGACTGATGTGGTAAATTCGGTTCGCCTTTTCTTGCATTGTTATTTGTCCGGTTAAAGGATATCGAGGACTGATTCGGGTGGTCGTCCTATTTTGGCTTTTGAACCGTTAACGACGATGGGGCGCTCAATCAGTTTCGGGAATTGGCACATAAAATCGATCAGTTGCTCATCGGAGAGTGATGTGTCTTTCAGGTTGTTGTCCTTGAAGTCTGGCTCACCTTTGCGCAGCAGTTCTCGGGCACTGATTTCCAGTTGGCCTAGCAATTCTTTGATGTTGTCGGCGTTAGGTGGCGTTTCCAGGTAAAGGATGATTTCTGGGGTAATACCTTGTTCTTCGAGCAATGCCAGAGTCTGTCGGGACTTTGAGCAGCGAGGATTGTGATAGATTTGAACGCCCATGGTTCTCTCTTTTATTGGAATAGCCGATGATGGCAGAGCCTACCAACCACCGGGGATTCTCTGCAAACTTTTTATTTTGAGTCGGTAATTCGGTACACTTTTCTCTCTGGCGGACAGGGAGTGCACTATGGCACCGGCGGTTAATATCTGGTCAACATTTCAGAGCTTTGTTGCTGAGCTCGGTAGGCGGTTCATCGAACACCGATGTCTTGAAAATGCGGCGGCTCTGACTTACACGACACTTTTTGCTGTTGTCCCGCTGATGACGGTGACCTACAGCATACTCTCTGCGGTGCCCGATCTTCAGGATGTAGGGGATACCGTTCAGAATTTCATCTTTGAAAGTTTTGTGCCTTCTACTGGGGAAGTGGTTCAATCCTATCTTAATGAATTTTCACAGCAGGCTCGTAAGCTGACCGGTGTTGGTGTGATGTTCCTGTTGGTCACGTCGTTTTTGATGCTGCGAACCATCGATAAAGCATTAAATAATATTTGGCAGGTGTCTCATGTTCGTCGAGGCATTTCTGGTTTCTTGCTCTATTGGGCCATCCTCAGCCTGGGGCCGTTATTCCTGTCAGCGGGGCTTTTGGCAACGTCTTATCTGGCTTCGATCAAACTGGTGTCCGATACCACGGCCATTATTGGCGGTGAGCAGTGGATGCTGCGATTGATACCGATTTTCCTCAGCACACTTGTGCTGACATTGTTGTATACCGCAGTCCCCAATCGCAAAGTGCCGGTGCTGCATGCCTTGGCCGGCGCTTTCTTTGTGGCGATTATGGTGGAGCTGGCGAAGATGGGCTTTACCCTCTTTATTACACTGTCGCCTACTTATCATTTGATTTATGGGGCTTTTGCCGCCGTACCGCTGTTTCTACTCTGGGTATATTTGAGTTGGTTGATGGTCTTGTTGGGGGCTGTGCTGGTTCGCTCACTGGATCTGTATGGACGACAGGGGCGTATTGATCACCCGCATCCATTGATCTCAATACTGTTAATTCTTAAACAGTTACAGGTGAAGTTTACCTCGGGTGATGGTTTGAATTTCTCGGATGTTCAGAAGCGGGATCTTCCGGTTTCTCTCGATGACTGGGAATCCCATACGGCTCGGTTGATGTCTATGGGCTTGATCAATAAAAATGAAAGTGGAGAGTGGATTTTGACCCGGGATCTTCGGCAGGTGAGTCTCTTTGATTTTTGCAAAGAGCTACCGTGGCCAATGCCGCTGGATGAAGAGCTGGAGAATATTCTTTTCTCTGACGAGCCCAACTGGCTTTCCGAACTGATTCATCGGGTTCGAACCGTAAACCATACCCGGGTAGAGGCGTTTGATTGTTCTTTGGATGAACTGCTGTCAAAGCAGTCTTGATAAGGGGCTTTTCGTCGCTAATACTGAACAGGTTTATTTGGGTTAGAGGCAGTTATGAGAATAAAAAAAGTCATAGAGTTCAGTTTCCTTGCTGTCGTTCTGAGTTTCTTGGTGGGTTGCTCTCAATCTCTGGATTTTACCGATACGCAGGGTAAGGCCGTGGATTTGCGCAGTGATGATAACCAATGGCTGGTGCTGAATTTCTGGGCCGAGTGGTGTGGCCCATGTCGGGATGAAGTGCCGGAACTGAATGCGTTATCTGACGATGGCAAGGTCAGAGTGGTGGGTGTGGATTATGACGACAGTCAGGGGGAGCAACTGATCAGTAAGGCGGAAGCCCTTGGTATTCGTTTTCCTGTGTTGCAGGAGTCGCCTCTGATTGCCTTGAAAACATCTCCTCCCCAGGTATTACCGGCAACGTATATTCTTTCTCCGGAAGGAAAAATTGTTGAAAAACTGATAGGTCCTCAAACCCGTGAAGTGCTGGAGGCTACCATCCAGCAATTGAGCAAGGCTGGTGCTAATGGCTGATATATGCAGACGTGCTTTTGTGGAGGGGCGGGTTCAGGGCGTTTGGTTTCGTGGTTCCGCTCAGGAGCAGGCCAGGCGATTAGGCGTTGGTGGTTGGGCTCGAAATCTGCCGGATGGTCGGGTTGAAGTATTGATGTGTGGGCCTGAATCTGCGGTGTCACAGCTGGAGAAATGGCTCCATAAAGGGTCGCCATTTTCCAAGGTTAAAAATGTTACGGTGACTGATGAGGCGGATTATCAAACTTTTGATGGGTTTACGACGGGTTAACAACTCACCTTTCTCTTAGAGGCTGTTCATGATCGTTTGCAGCTCGCAGAAAGATTGTGAGCAGCTTCTTACCATTGAGTCGTTAACCAGTGTCGTTCAAGGTTTGTGTACACTCTTTCTGGATACCACGTCTTGCCAAGACTACCATTGTATCGAGCCAGTGCTCTGGTTAGGTTGCCTTTTTCCTTTTCCAGATAATGATCCAGAATCGCCACTCCATAACGGATGTTGGTTTTCGGATTCATCAAATTATCATGCTTGCTGCCAAGAATGACTTTCCAGAATGGCATCACCTGCATCAAGCCTTGGGCGCCCGCTGAAGAAAGGGCAAAGTGGTCAAAGGCAGATTCTGTATGAATCAATGCCAGCACCAGTTCCGGTGGTAAATCCACGCGGGATGATTCTCTATAAACCAACTCTAACACTTCCCGTCGCAAATCCGGCTCCTTGATATATCGGGAAAGTCGGTTGGACATATCTACCATCCAAATCTGCGCTTCATAGTCTTTCAGCAGTGCTTCAGAACTGTCCGCAGAGGGTGGAGGCAGTGTTGGTTGGCTGGCTACATTTGTGGTAATAATAGCGGCAAGCAGCCCCAGAACGCCCGCGAGCGTTCTGGAAGATGCGTTAAGCCACTTGTTAGCCGTTAATGCGGTCTTTAAGTAGTTGAATGATATCACTGATCTGAATGTCTTCTTTGTCGGTAGCGGTACGGTGCTTGTATTCCACCAGACCATCGGCCAGTCCACGGTCACTCAGGACCACGCGATGAGGAATACCAATCAGTTCCATATCGGCAAACTTCACGCCGGGGCTAGCTTTTCTGTCATCCATCAGCACTTCGAAGCCGGCTTCAGTCAGTTCTTTATACAGCGTTTCTGCTGCTTCACGAACCACTTCGGATTTTTCAATCTTCAATGGCACCAGGGCAATCTGGAAGGGTGCAATCGCTTCTGGCCAGATAATGCCGCGAGTGTCATTGTTCTGTTCGATCGAGGCGGCAACGGTTCTGGATACACCAATGCCATAACAACCCATCGCCAGCGGAATGGCCTTGCCATTTTCGCTAAGCACAGTGGCGTTCATGGATTCGCTGTACTTGGTACCCAGCTGGAAGATGTGACCGACTTCGATGCCGCGCTTGATCACCAGCTTACCCTTACCGCAAGGGCTTCGGTCGCCTTCCTGCACGTTGCGCAGATCTTCAATACGGCTGAAAGTACAGTCACGATCCCAGTTGATACCGAAGTAGTGTTTGTCTTCAATGTTTGCACCGGCACCAAAGTCAGCCATTTTGGCAACGGTACGATCGACCACAACAGGAATCGGACAGTTAACCGGACCAAGTGAACCTGGGCCAGCGTTCATTAGAGGTTTGATCTGTTCTTCTGTAGCAAAGGTCAGAGGCGAAGCAACGTCGGGCAGGTTTTCTGCTTTGATTTCGTTCAGTTCGTGATCACCGCGAATCAGCAGGGCGACAAAATCGTATTCCGCTTCTTCGGTGGCTGCGACGATTAACGTTTTCACCGTTTTTTCAACGGGCAGGTTGAACTGCTCGACCAGTTGATCAATGGTTTTGGCATTTGGCGTATCGACCAGAGTCATCTCATCAGATGGCGCAGGGCGATCTCCTTCCGGTGCCAGTGCTTCGGCTTTTTCAATGTTGGCTGCGTAATCACTTTGATCACTGAAGACGATGGCATCTTCACCGGATTCCGCCAGAACATGGAATTCCTGTGAACCGCTGCCACCAATGGCACCACTGTCTGCCTGAACCGGGCGGTAATCCATGCCCAGACGATCAAATATACGACAATAGGTATTGTGCATATTTTGGTATTCCGCCTGCAGGCATTCTTCTGAAGCGTGGAAGGAGTAACCGTCTTTCATCAGGAACTCACGGCAGCGCATTAAGCCAAAACGTGGGCGGCGCTCATCGCGGAATTTGGTTTGGATCTGGTACAAATGAATAGGCAGCTGTTTGTAGCTGTTCAGATCGTTGCGAGCAATGTCGGTCACGACTTCTTCGTGGGTTGGGCCGATAACAAAATCACGGGAATGGCGATCTTTGAAGCGCAGCAGCTCAGGGCCGAACTGGTTTCCACGACCGGTTTCCTGCCACAGCTCGGCAGGTTGAACGGCTGGCATCAGGGTTTCCAGTGCGCCGGCGCGGTTCATCTCTTCACGAACGATGTTTTCCACTTTGCGTAATACGCGCAGACCTAACGGCAGCCAGGTGTAGAGACCAGACGCCAGTTTACGGATCATGCCCGCACGCAGTAGCAGCTGGTGACTGATCACCACCGCATCGGCAGGTGTTTCCTTGAGGGTAGGAATCAGGTACTGACTGGTTTTCATAGGTTGTGTTACCGGGCTATACAAAAATAAATAAACTGCTATTTTAAGCCCAAGTGATTGTTATACCAACTGCTGATTTGTTCAGGCTCTATTCTGTGCCTGTTTTTGCCTTAATAAATTGTACAAGGAGTAGGTTTTGAAGGACTTCGCGCTGGGCGCATTTGATTTGAATAACCAGCTGGCAAATGACTGTATTGTGCTGGGTGACTTTCCGGTTTGTCGGCTGTTGTTAATGAATGACAGTCAATATCCATGGTTTATTCTTGTTCCGCGCGTTGCTGGCGCTGAAGAACTTTATCAGCTGGATGAAGAGATTCAGCAACAAGTGTTACGTGAGTCCTCGTTCTTTGCGGAAGTGCTTTCTGTATTGTTCGGCGCGGAGAAAATGAACGTGGCGGCCATAGGCAATATGGTCAGACAGCTCCATATTCATCATGTGGTACGGTACAGCCACGATATAGCCTGGCCTGCGCCGGTATGGGGAAAATTCCCGGCTATTCCCTACTCAGAAGAGCAACGATCAGAAGTGCTGGCTAAGATAACTGAAGCGTTAAGTGGTGATTTTCCATTTCAAATGGCGGTGTGATTCATAGCAATATGGTTCAAGGTTGAATCTCTCATAAAATGCAGGAGAAGACATATGCAGGATGAATTGATGGACCTTCAAACACAACTGAGCTTTCAAGAAGATACGATTGCTCAGCTCAATGAAGTGGTTACACGACAACAGAAAGATATAACCCGGTTGACCGAAGCATTTTCACAGTTGAAAAAACAGTTTGAAGTGATGGCTGCCGAGCAGCAGGAAGGTGGTAATCATGAGGAGGCGCCACCTCCCCATTACTAAGATCGACTCTGAATAACTTTGCTGCTCACAGAGACGCTTTCCGTTGTCCGTTATCCGTAAAAGCGCAAGCAACAAGGCTTTTACGGATAACGGTTCTCTAAATTATTTTGTAACAGTTCCTTAGCTAGGCCATATGATTTCCGTTGTGCCTGATTCAGGTGAAATCAATCAATGCACAGCGGTAACGTCTTCTGCCTGAAGTCCTTTGTCTTTTTCCACAACAATAAACTCTACTCTCTGACCCTCGCTCAAAGTGCGATGCCCTTCGCCGCGAATGGCGCGATAATGAACAAATACGTCATCACCCAAATCCCGGGTAATAAAGCCGAAGCCCTTAGTCACGTTAAACCATTTGACCGAACCGCCTTCGCGGTCTGAATCTTCTTCTTCGGTGAATGTGAATGTTGCTGGTTTTGAAGAAACCACTGTGTCCAGCGTGGCAGAGAGTTGCAGTAGTGTTGCAAAGCTCAATAGTACCAGTGTGGCACCAAAGAGCGTGCTGGAGGCTTGGCCGCTTGCCGCAGCACCGTAAAACAAAATGACAGCGGTTATTGCACCAGCAGCAAACAATAACGCACCGAGAACTTGCAGACCTCGGCGGGCACCATTCCGTGCTGATACGGTGGTAGCCATCAGGTTAAGAAGTGATGCGGTCAGCAGCGCAATCGCTACAGAGTTGCTGACAGTGACCGGAGTTGATGAAAAAGTGACAATGCCGGTGAGGCTGGCAATCAGCAGGCACGCAGTGCCCAGGCCGATCAGTAAATTTATACGCTTTAACTGTTTCAAAGCATGTTCCTTCTGGTTTTTATCCGTATAAGGTGAAGATAACTAAGCCTTTTCTAAAAGCCCTGAACTAATGAAGGGCGCACTTGATATCATGACGTTTTTTTATAAAACAGAAGCGACGCTCATAGAAAATGCTTCTGCGCTATGAAGATAACAGCTCCTCATGGCAAACGATAATTTACCTTTATGCTCTAATTTTCTCAAATTAAGTGTGAATTATTGATTGAAAAGTACTCGACATCGAAAAATGCCCTAATTATAGTGGTATTGAATACTTGTATTGTTCAATAAAGCAAGAATCGTCCTGATGGTTGTTTTGTCAGACGGTAGTTGTATGTTTTATGGGCATAGCTCTCAGGGAAAGCTGTAAGGGATGGCAGTAAAGAGAGTGAAGGGTATTCTATCCGTCTGATGCAGTGGCAGATAAAGCAGTAGTGTAACGCCGTTAGCTGGCATGCCTTTGCTGGAGTGATGATACGTCGTTCTGGTGGGTTAAGCATAAAGCATTGGCGAGCATTCAATGCCTTATCGTAATGGACATTTAAAGGGAATTTCATCAGGAGAGTCTGATATGGCCGCTAAAAAAGCCCCCGCTATTAAAGATAAATACACCAAAACCCAGATGCTTTCAGAAATCTCTGAAAACACCGGGTTAAGTCGCCGGCAAGTCAACGATGTGATGGATGAGCTGGGTGATCTGGTTGAACGGCACATCAAAAAACGTGGCTGTGGTGAGTTTACCTTGCCAGGGTTGCTGAAAATTATTACGAAAAAGAAACCGGCGCAAAAAGCCAAAAAAGGTGTGCCCAATCCATTCAGGCCAGGTGAGTTGATGGATGTGGCTGCCAAGCCGGCATCTATTCAGGTGAAAGTAAGACCGCTGAAGAAGTTGAAAGAGTTTGCGACTTCGTAGGCGAAATTGCGTATTGACAAAGGGGCTAAAAAGCCCCTTTTTTTGTGGTTGCATTTTGTCCGGTGATGGTAAAGAATGGTTTCACGTTGCGTTAAGTAGTATATCGCCAAGGGGAACCGCTTATGTCGGTTGGTGATAGTCGCAATAATAAATAGAACACACACTACAGGGAGCAATTCCGATTATGAAAACCCTCGCCAAAAGCGTACTGGGTGTAGCTGTTGCTGCAGCCGTGGCTTCTACCTCTGTTCAGGCTGCTGAAGAAATTGTAACGATTGATCCTAGTCTGACGTTTACTTATAAGAACTACTACTGGGATTACGACAACAAGAATAAGAGCGGCAATGAAGGTAAAACTAGTGAGTGGGCGCATGCACTGGTTGCTGATTTCGATACTGGTTATGTAAATGATCTGGTAGGAGCCGTTGTTACAGCTGGATATGTAGGCGCTCTTGATAACGATAACTCTTTCTCTAACGTCCCAAAAGCTAGTAATGGCAAAGATGGAAATGATTTCTCTGGTTTCCAGCAGGCTTACCTGAAAGCTCGTACCACCTTAAGTGGTGTTGATTTTGCTGGTTCTGTCGGTGTTAAGAAACGTGGTACTGAAACTTACAGCGATTCAGGTTCTCGTCTCGTAGCCGCAAGCTCTATGGGATACGATCTTTCAGCAGGCTTTGGTGGTGCGAATTTCTATTTCACTGAAATTACCGGTGTAAGCGGTCGTGATGACTCAGCTCTCAGCAATAAAACGACAACTGGTGAAGACCTTCAAATCATTGGCGCTAATTACAGTTATGAAGGTCTTGGCCTTGCCGCTGAGTATGGAGAAGTTGATAAAGGAAAAGAGCAAACCTTCCTGAAAGCTGGTTACGGATTTGACTTGGACGACATGAGTTCAGTTGATTTAGATATTCGTTACGGTAAATTGGAAGTTGATGGCACTAAGACTGAATCCAAGTACCATAACCTGAATGCAACCTATAACTATGGCAATGGCTATGTAGGTGTAGGTTACAACAAAACCAAAGACGGCAACTACGACGCTGATTATGGTATTGGTGGTAACAATGGTAGCTTCAACTCTAGTCTTGCTCTGTGGGCAGACTACGCAAATGAAGATGAGAAAGCTTATGTAGTTAATGGCGGCTATAACTTTGCTGATCAGGGCCTTGAGGGGCTGAGTGTTGATGTGTGGTATGGCAAGGGTAAAGATGCTAAGGGTGTCGACGGCTTCGAACGTCGTGAATACGGCAGTTATGTATCCTACGCTTTTGACGGATCATTTGAAGGTCTGTCTGTTGCATGGTTGTATACGAACTATCGTGAAGAAGGTATTGCACCTAAAACTGGTGGTGGTACTGAGAATCTCGACAAAAACGATATTGACGTAAACCGTTTCTACCTGACCTACTCTGTAGCAGCATTCTAAACCCGCTGTCACAGCTATATAAAAGAGGGCCTTGTGCCCTCTTTTTTTATGCCCATAAGACCAATGATCCCGTTCAATCCTGTCAGACTGGTTATACTTCAGTAACTATCAGGGATTTTGTGCAGGGATGAGGCTCTCAGGGGCATGGATAACCAACCGACTACCGCGTCTAACGTACTGGGCTGGATGGCTCAGGGCGGCACTTTTCAGAAACTCCGCAACATCAGTCAAAGCCAGCTGGATGAAGCCTATAAGGTGGCGTTCACCCAGTTTAATGCTGGCCAATATAAAGACGCAGTGACAATTTTTCGTCACCTTTGTTTGATGAACCACACTTGCCATCGTTACTTTCTTGGGTTGGGAATGTCTCTGTTTGAACTTGGGCGATTTGATCTGGCGATAGCGTCACTTTCCTACGCCGAAAAAATCGAGCCAAAAGACCCAAGGGCTTCTCTGGTGATGGGTAAAAGTTTTAAGGCCATGAATCAGAAAACGCTGGCTTTGAAATCGCTGTCCGAAGCGATCTTCAGAGCGCAGAAAGGTGTTCGGTGGAAAAGCGAATTACACATTGCCCAGCGCCTGTTTGCGGCGTTGAAAAATAAAAGATAAAGGAATATTGGATTCAGGGAGGAGGTTTCTATGACAAGCCCAATAAGCGGCAGTGGCAGTACGCCATCCACAGAGCCAGTTTCATCAACAACCGTTGCTGAGAGCAGTGATGCGGAAAGCCCTGTCAGTAGTGGTTATGGTTCCGATGATTCAGTGTCATACACCGAAGGTGATGGAGCGGCTTCTGAAAGTAGTGAGGTTTCTCTTGATTCTCCGACGGCTTCTGATGAAGTTGCTGAAGATACATTACAACAAGCTATTGGTCGGCGGCTGGTAGCGACCACAAGATTGCTTTCATTCTACAGTAACCACATAGAGTCAGGTGGCTTTGATGTTCAGTCAGATACTGCCTCGATTCTTTTGGTGTTGCGTGGGTTTGTGAGCGATTTGAAGACGATTAACAACGCTCAGAACATCGCTACCGTTGCTAATGAGCGACAAGCTCTACAAGAGCTGCGGCTGGAGGCTGCTCCCCTGAAAGTCGAAATTGTCAGGATTGAGGGTGAAATTGGCGCAAAGGAAGAGGAACTGGCTGATACGCTCACTGAACTTGCCACTAATGCATCGGTTTCGGTTTTGGGTGTGTTGATGTCTTCATTGTCTACGGCAGAAGCAGGTGATACCGCAGATCCTGAGTTGGTCATTGCACTAACTTCTGCTTTTTCAGGGCAGCCAGAAATCATTGCTGCTATTAATCACATTCATAAATCTGCTGTTTCTGGTGAGGCACCGGATCCGGACCAAGTGTCCCTGGTGGGCAATGAAATTGCGCGTTTGCAGGGCGTCGTTAATACGCTTCAAGCAGAGGTAGCTACTTTAACCTCTGAAATAGCAAGCCTGAAAGCAACCAATGAGAATAATAAAATTCTGCTGGCGATAATAATCGCAATATTGGCGGTAACTGAACAAGAAGAAGTACTGACCCGTGCTTATATGTTTGACCCGGCCATAACAGATGAGAAGGGGCAGCGAGAGGTAGGAGAAAAAAGAGTTGACGCACTTCAAGAGGATTTAAAGAGACTCTTGAAACTTTTTGAAGACGAAGATTCTTCAAGAGCTTTGCAGGATTCTTTATTACTCACTTCCGTTAAGCAGGACGCTATTGAAAGTGACCAACGTCAATATGCAAATATTGATCCACAAGGTATTGCGGTTCAACTTCGAGAAGTATTATTGCCGGAGATATTCGGAGACTTGGCGGAAGTGTTTGACCTACAGAATGCAGACACTTTGAATTTTATTAACAATCAAGATACACCTTCGCCACAGGATATTCAGAGTGTTTCAGAAGCCCTGGCGGTGGTGCTGTTATCAGGTATTGAAAATCATCACGGTAATAACGCCCTGACTGATGATAACTCCGGCTCTTTCGCTTTATCGCTACTCAGAGAAAAGATGATTGACGAACTGGGTGAGTTGGCCGCAAAGCTGGATCAGCAACCCGTTTTGGATGGAGTATCAAGAGATCAGATTTCCCGGGTTCTGGATGCTGAGCGTAAAGTGGATGAATTGGTTCTGAACGCCAGAAAAGATCAGACGCTTTCTCAGGCGGCGATACGAAGAGCTAACAGAGCTTGATCGTCAAGCGCTGTTAAATTCTCGATTACAAAATACGGTTACAAAAATATTCCCCGATGTGCAGAGAGTATTGCAAAACCTCAAACACCTCGTTCCCATGCTCTGAGATTGTCGCGAAAGGGTGAGAAGGGCTAAATATTCTAATATCGTCGTTCCCGCGTAGGCGGGAACCTACCACGAACAGTGGATCTCCGCCTGCGCGGAGATGACGACTAAGTGTTTTATCCTTATCAATATACCTTTTGCGACACCCTCGCTCTGCGTGGGAATGCATATCACTTGATTTTCAAAGGGGTAGACATGTGGGTTCCCACGCAAAGCATGGGAACCAGGGCTTTTGCGATACGATCGTGCAGTTATGCACCAGTTAGTGATCATGGAGGATTACTATGGCGGATTCAATCAATAAAGCAGGCACTACTTCAGATGCTCCTTCGATGGGTGCTGTTTCGGGCAGTGAGCAGTCACCCAAAGGTGAAATCAGTTCCGGGTACAGCCCCGAGTCAACAGTCTCCCGTGCGAAATCACACGAGAAAGGCATAAGTGTCTCAACAAAAATGGACTCTGTGACGCTTGATGAACCATCAATGGACGACAGTGGTGATGTAAATACCGAGCTGCCTTTTCAGAAAAAACTCAAAATGATTACCGGTCAGTTATCCAGTTATAACGACTATCTCAGAACCGGCAACTTCGATTTTCAAGCGGATTCAACCACATTACTGATTGTGTTGAGAGGCATGATTAGCGACCTGAAAATTGTCAATAATGCGCAGAGGATTGCCACTGCGGCAGAGGAGCGGCGGCAGTATCAGGAAATGAAACTTGAGGTTGCCGTGCTGGTTACTGAAATCGCACAAATTGGAGAGCAGTTGGTTGCGTTAAGGCTGGAGCTCGCGGATATAATCAGAGAGTTGGCCAGTACGCAAGCAGTGCATGGGCAGTTAATGCTTGCGCTCACCGCAGCTCAGGGTGGTGTTGCTGAAAACCACAACGATATTATTTTAGCGGTGCAGCAGGCTTATAAACATCACCCGGAAGTTATCTCTGTATTAAAAGACATTAATACCGCTGTAAAAAATGGTAACCCAGTTAATCCAGAACACTTGCTTTTGATTAATGAAGAGTTGAGTGAACTGGGTGCAGAAATGAGCGAGATTCAGGAAGAAATAAAAAAACTGAAAGCGTCAATTGAAGCAGCGGAAAAAGCGCGGGCGGAAAAGCTGACAGAGTTGACGGTAAAAGAAGTGCTGTTCACTCTCTATTTATATGAAGATATTATTCATCGGGCGCTGTCGGTGGAGCCGGGACGAGTATTTTTCAAAGAAAACATTGAGTCCGGTGAAGAGCGCTTGCATGAGCTTAAGCTCGAGCTGCAACGTTTGCGCCAGTACTTTGAAAGTGAAGAAATGGAGCAGGTTTTGCAGGATGAGCTGGCGAGGATACAACAGTTGGATTTTACTAATGTGGGTTCGGGTCAGACCGAGAAAGTAGCCAGCCAGGCCGCAGGTGAACAGCGCAGAAAAGAGCTGATACAGCAAATATTTGGTGGTTTGCTGAAGCAATACGCACCTGGGCAAATCCGAGAGGCAAACGATTTCAGAGTGAATGATTCAACGCCTGATTATGCGGTAGAAGATATTTATCAGGCACTGTCGGTCATTCTTCTGGCTCGGGACTTTAACGGTGATCATGTTGGTCATTCAACTGGGCAGACTTATCTTGGTGATAACTTGAGCCTCGAAGGTGCGGATAGTCCTATCGTCTTTGCTCGCCTCCTGCTAACTGAACAACTCTCAGAGTTTGGTGATGCGTTGATTCAGCAAGCTGGGCTGGAACAAGCCTCCAAGGAGCAGGTTAATAGCTTTCTGGATTCAGAAATGCAGATGCAGGAACTGATGACGGTTATTCAGAAAGGGAAGGAGGATGCCCAGGCAACGATCAAAAAAGGTGGTTGGGCTTGATGCCATTCTTTTAAACCGTTTGATTCTACCAATAAGCCGCGTTAGCACTAACGGGGCTTTTTAATTTCCCCTTTTTTATTGACAACGGCTGACTCTCTCTGCCTTTGGGGTATAATGGCGGTTTTGCGAAAATCCGCACCTGCCCGGTGTGGAGGATTCATTGTAAGAAAGTTGAGAGTAAAGGTAGACCAGCGTCGATGCCGATCTATGAATACCAGTGCGAGCAGTGCTCTGAAGTCACTGAAGCCATTCAAAAATTCAGTGATGCCCCGTTATGCGATTGCCCGGCCTGTGGCGAACCGGCACTGAAGAAGTTGTTGAGTGCCCCGGCGTTTCGTCTGGGTGGCAGCGGTTGGTACGAAACCGATTTTAAAGGTGGAAGCAAGAAGAACCTGGCTTCCAGTGATAACCACTGCCCGTCGAAAGACACTAAAAGCGGCTGTGGCGGTTGTGCGGCAACCAGCGATTGATTTGTATTCCGCACGATTGTGTCGGATGTGAAGTTTTTGAGTTCCTGATAAGAGGTATATTATGCGCAGCCATTATTGCGGCGAACTGAATCTTTCCCACGATGGGCAGGAAGTCACCCTGTGCGGATGGGTACATCGCCGTCGTGATCACGGTGGTGTTATCTTTCTGGATCTGCGTGACCGCGAAGGCCTGACTCAGGTTGTGGTTGATCCGGATACCGTAGAAGCGTTTGCCCTGGCGGATAAGGCGCGCAGCGAATACGTTCTGAAAATCACCGGCTTTGTTCGTCCACGCCCGGAAGGTACCGTGAACAAGAACATGACCACCGGTGAAATCGAAGTGCTGGGTAAGCAGGTAGAAATCCTGAACCAGGCGCAAACACCTCCGTTCCAGATCGAAGGTTATACTGATGTAGGCGAAGACGTTCGTCTGCGTCATCGTGTGATTGACCTGCGTCGTCCGGAGATGCAGGAAAAAATGATTATCCGCAGTAAGGCGACTTCTGTAGTTCGCCGCTACATGGAAGACAACGGCTTCCTGGATATCGAAACGCCAATGCTGACTCGCGCGACGCCAGAAGGTGCCCGTGATTATCTGGTGCCAAGTCGTGTTCACCCTGGGCATTTCTACGCGCTTCCACAGTCTCCACAGCTGTTCAAACAGATGCTGATGGTTTCTGGTTTTGACCGCTACTATCAGATTGTTAAATGTTTCCGTGATGAAGACTTACGTGCTGATCGTCAGCCAGAATTCACCCAGATCGATATCGAAACTTCCTTCCTGGAAGAAGAACAGATTATGGGTCTTACCGAATCCTTGATTAAGAAACTGTTCACAGAAGTGAAAGGTGTTGATCTCGGCGGTGCATTCCCACAGATGACTTATGCTGACGCTATCAAGCGCTTTGGTTCTGATAAGCCAGACATGCGAATCCCACTGGAAATCGTTGACGTTGCTGATCTGATGGCGGGCGTTGATTTCAAAGTGTTCAAAGGCCCGGCTGAAGATCCAAAAGGCCGTGTTGCTGCGCTGAAAGTCACCGGCGGTGCCGAACTGAGCCGTAAGCAGATTGACGACTACACCAAGTTCGTCAGCATCTATGGTGCGAAAGGTTTGGCATGGATCAAGGTGAATGAGCTGGAAAAAGGCGTTGAAGGCCTGCAGTCGCCAATCATCAAGTTCCTGGGTGATGACGCGACCATGAACATCATGTCTCGCATTGGCGCAGCTAATGGTGACATCGTGTTCTTCGGTGCAGATAAAGAAAACATCGTAAACGAAGCGCTGGGTGCACTGCGTAGCAAAGTGGGTGAAGATCTGAATCTTTACACTTGCGATTGGGCGCCGCTTTGGGTTGTTGATTTCCCAATGTTTGAAGAAAACGATGATGGCTCTCTGACCGCACTGCATCACCCATTCACCGCGCCAACCTGTTCTCCAGAAGAGCTGGAAGCCAATCCAAAGGCAGCCTTGTCTCGCGCCTACGATATGGTGTTGAATGGTTATGAAGTGGGCGGTGGTTCTGTTCGTATCCACCGTCAGGATATGCAGGAAGCGGTATTCCGTGTACTGAATATTCAGGAAGAAGAGCAGCGTGAGAAGTTTGGCTTCCTGCTGGATGCCCTGAAGTACGGTGCGCCGCCTCACGGTGGTCTGGCCTTTGGTCTGGATCGTCTGGTGATGTTGCTGTGCGGTACAACCAACATTCGCGAAGTGATTGCCTTCCCGAAAACTCAGTCAGCGTCCTGTTTGCTGACTCAGGCACCGGGTGAAGTGGAAAGCCAGCAGCTGAGTGATTTGAATCTGCGTATTCGTCGCGATCCGGCTTCTGCAACCAGTCACTGATTTATAAGTGGCAGCTTCTTTAGAGGCTGCCAGTAAAGTTCAAAACAGAGGTTTTCTATGGCAGGTCATAGTAAATGGGCCAACATTAAACACCGCAAGGCTGCACAGGACGCCAAGCGGGGAAAGGTCTTTACCAAAATCATCCGTGAGCTGGTGGTTGCTGCCAAAGAAGGTGGCGGAGCGGTTGAAGACAATCCAAAACTAAGAGCGGTCGTTGATAAAGCGCTGGCCGCCAACATGACTCGTGACACCATCAACCGCGCTGTTGCTCGGGGTGCTGGTGGTGATGACGATTCCAATATGGAAGAAGTCACCTACGAAGGTTATGGCGCTGGTGGTATTGCGGTACTGGTTGAATGCTTGACTGACAACCGTAACCGTACCGTTGCAGAAGTGCGTCATGCATTCTCCAAACACGGCGGCAACCTTGGGACTGACGGTTCCGTTGCGTACATGTTTGAACGCAAAGGTCAGATCTTCTTTGAAGAAGGTGCCGATGAAGAGCAGGTGATGGACGCCGCTCTGGAAGCCGGTGCTGAAGACGTTGTGACCAATGATGATGGTTCCATCGAAGTGCTGACTGAATGGACTGAGTTCATGGCGGTCAAAGATGCACTGGAAGCAGTTGGCTTGACACCGGCTGGTGGCGAGGTCGCTATGATCGCTTCTCTGCAAACAGAACTGGATTTAGCTGGCGCAGAAAAAATCATGAAGCTGATTGATCGTCTGGAAGATCTGGACGATGTGCAAAACGTTTACACCAATGCGGATATTTCTGCTGAGGTGATGGAACAGCTGGGCTGATCTTATTGGATTGGTTGAAGTACTAAAAATGCCTGGTGTGAGAACACCGGGCATTTTTTTATGGAGTAAGGGAGTAACAGGTGGGTTTTTGATGTCTCAGATAATATACACGCCGTTGTGTATATCATCAGAGCGCAAATAAAACTGAACTTGTTATTGGAGAGAGCCATGGAATCATCTAATTCATCAGGCAGAATCGGAGGTGCTTACTCGTCGGAGCTAGCTCGGCCCGTGCAAGTGCAACCGGAATCAGAGGAGGTTGCTCGTAAAGGTGGGCAAAGCATTAGGTCGGTTGAGGGAGGCAACTATCTAGCAAATGATGGTTCAAGAAAGCCAACAAATGCTGGTATTGCAGGCAGGAAAACTGATCAGGTTGTGCCTCAAACTCCGGAGTTTTCTGAATGTGAAAATCTAAAAAAAGGGGAACGAGTGTCTATTTTCACGCAGGATTTATCAGAAAAAGAAGTTATAGCGTTGGGTACAGTTAGGTGGACTGGATATTTGAATAATAGTGAACAGCTGGGGATTTACGTAGGGATCGAAATGGATCAGCCTTATGGTAATGGAAGAGGCACGTATAACCATGTTGAATTATTCCGAACACAAGAAAAACATGCTGCACTAGTGCCGCTTAGTAGTGTAGTAAAAGGCGAGTTGAAATAATCACAAATTAAGTAGCAACGTGACGGTAAAAAGGGTGAGGGTCAAAAAGGTTATGACCAATAAGGTTTTAGCTTGGCTATTCATTGCAAACTTGTCCCAAAAAGCAACGTACCAAGATTAAGTCTTTGTGGCTTGTTTTCGTAGTCTGTTTTAGTAATGCACTGTTTCTCAATTGTAAGGGAGCTATGAGATATTGTTCTGGAAAGGTGTACATATATACAGTATTATTTTTAAAGTAATACAGCGTTGAAGGACAGGAATGGCCATCTTATTAGGAATTGATCCAGGTTCCAGGATCACAGGCTATGGCGTTATTGAAGAGATTGGCTCCCAGTGTAAATACGTGGCGTCCGGTTGTATACGAATACAGGATGCACCGTTACCAGAACGTTTGTTACAAATATTTCAGGGCATCAATACGGTGATTGAAATGTACGCACCGCAATCGGTGGGTATTGAGCAGGTGTTTATGGCGCGCAATGCGGATTCCGCTTTAAAACTCGGTCAGGCTCGGGGCGCTGCGATTGTTGCTTCAGTCAATCATGGGTTGGAAGTCTCTGAATACTCTGCCCGGCAGGTGAAGCAGGCAGTAGTAGGTACAGGGTCTGCGGAGAAATCCCAAGTGCAGCATATGATTACCTCCATTCTAAAGCTGGATAAAACACCGCAGGCAGATGCCGCAGATGCGCTGGCTATCGCCCTTTGCCACTCTCACACCCGCGCCAGTCTTGTGCGCATGGCTGGTGCCACCGGTCGAAGAAATCGTCGTTTACGTTAAGGAACTGATCACATGATTGGCAGACTTCGTGGAATTTTGCTGGAAAAAAAAGCACCTCACCTGCTGATTGATGTATCAGGTGTAGGTTATGACGTAGAAGCACCCATGTCGGTGTTTTACCGCCTGCCTGAGACTGGCGAAGAAGTGGTGATTTATACGCACTTTGTCGTGCGTGAAGATGCTCAGTTACTCTACGGTTTTAGTGATGCCAGAGAGCGTGAACTATTTCGTACCCTGATAAAGGTAAACGGGGTTGGTCCAAAGCTGGGTTTAACACTGTTATCAGGTATTGATGCCACTGAGTTTGTGCGCAGTGTGCACGATGGCGATAGTTCGAGACTGGTTAAATTACCGGGCGTTGGCAAAAAAACAGCAGAACGTTTGATTGTCGAGCTTAAGGATAAACTCACAAAATGGGATACAAGCGCAGCTTCGTTTGATGGCCTGAGCGGCACACCATTGGGTCAAGTGATTGAACGCCAGGATGCAGAATCTGAGCAGGAAGCGATCAGCGCACTAGTTGCTCTGGGCTATAAATCTCAGGATGCCAGCAAGGTCATTGCCCGAATTAAAGTAGATGGCCTGTCCAGCGAAGAGTTAATTCGACAGGCACTGAAGAGCATGATCTAAACGACAGCAGGCCTGCGGACAATGATACGGATAGAGTCTATACAAATGATCATCGTTGCCATCCATATAAATCCGTAGGTCACCCATTGCGCTGTTGGTAATGGTTCCCGAAGAATGAAAACCGCGACCATAAAGATAATCACCGGCTCCAGATAGCTGAGCAGGCCGAACAAGCTAACGGGGAGCGACTTTGAAGCGGCTACATAGACCAACATGGCAGCAGTAGTTAGCACGCCAAGCCCGGGAAGCAGCAGATATAGATGGCTCTGCGCCATTAATGCAGATGAAAAACTATTATCTGTAGCAATGGCAAAAAGGGCAAAAGGAAGCAGCAACATATTCTCAAAGAAGAAGCAGGTAAGACTGTTAACCTTCACTTTTCTGCGAATGAGAAAGTAGAAAGGGTATCCTGCAGCAACGGCCACAGCGACCCAGGAAAGAGAACCAAACTGATATATTTCATGTCCAACACCCATGGCGGCGAGAATGGCGGCAGTTAACTGGAGCGGGCGGAGCTTTTCTCCGTAAGCTATACGACCTGTTAACACTAATGTCAGAGGAAGAAGGAAGTAGCCCAGAGAAAGCTCCGTTGTCAGATCATTTACTGGTGCCCAGACGAAAAGCCACCACTGAACAGCCACCAAGGCCGTACCCACTGAGAGCAGAGCGACATTTTTGGGTTGTGACAACAGCGCTTTTAGGAAACCCAGTTGTTTAAACAGAACCAGCGCAATGAATGCGGTGATGGCTGAGAACAAAATACGGTTCCAAAATAACAAGGAGCCGTCCAGAGGTTCTAAAAATTGAACATACCATGGGATCAACCCAAACAGCAGGGAGGCAAGGATGGAACAGGTCAACCCGGTTGTGGATAGTTGTGATGACATTACAGCTCTGCCAAGTTAATAGGACAATTAGCACTACTCGTGGTAAGTCTTGATAGCATAGTCGCTAAAAAGCTGTTCATGATCTTTTGCAGCTTGCAGAAAGATGGTGAACAGCTTCTCAAGGCATACCCGCTTCATTTACGGCAGATTAGACAGTGCTTTGGTGCTTTAGTTCCATTCGTGATTATGCGTTCGCATCATCACCTTGTAGTGGTAATCTGTTACTAATTATTTATTGGAAAACATCATGATAGAAGCTGATCGCTTGATTTCGGCACAGGAACGCCCTAATGAAGAAGTGCAGGATCGTGCCATACGTCCTGTTCGCCTCAGCGAATATACTGGCCAGCCAAAAGTCAGGGAGCAGATGGAGATTTTTATTGAGGCTGCCAGAAGGCGTAAAGATGCATTGGATCACACCTTGATTTTTGGACCGCCTGGTCTTGGTAAAACGACACTATCCCATATACTGGCTAATGAAATGAGCAGTAAGATTCGCTCAACATCAGGGCCGGTTATTGAAAAAGCCGGTGACTTAGCGGCGCTGCTCACGAACCTTGAACCCAACGACATTCTTTTTATTGATGAAATTCACCGGCTGAGTCCAGCAGTAGAGGAAATATTGTATCCGGCTATGGAAGACTATCAGTTGGATATCATGATCGGTGAAGGGCCTGCGGCGCGATCCATTAAGTTAGACCTTCCACCTTTCACTCTGGTTGGCGCAACCACAAGAGCAGGTTTGCTTACCTCCCCGCTAAGAGATCGGTTTGGCATTGTTCAGCGTTTAGAGTTTTATAATGTTGCTGATCTTTGTGACATTGTACTTCGTTCCGGAAGAATACTGGGTGTTCAAATGGATAACGAGGCTGCTAGTGAAATAGCGCGCCGTTCAAGAGGAACCCCACGAATTGCCAATCGATTACTCCGTAGAGTACGAGATTATGCAGAAGTAAAAGGTAATGGTGTGGTAACGAAAGAGCTGGCAGATGGAGCACTGACCATGTTGGATGTTGACAGCAATGGCTTTGATAATATGGATCGTCGCTTACTGTTAGCAATGATTGAAAAGTTTGACGGTGGTCCAGTTGGTATAGATAGTTTGGCAGCTGCGATCAGCGAGGAAAGAGATACTATTGAAGATGTGCTGGAGCCCTATCTTATTCAGCAAGGTTATATTATGAGAACTCCGAGAGGGAGAGTGTTGACAAAAAGCGCATATCTGCATTTTGGATATCAATATAATAAGTAATATCCGCAGCAAGCCTAAGTACCCGATCATATGAAATCGAATATTTCTGGCTTAGTGGTTGGTTGCTCTGCAAGGCACATCGGAGTGAGCATAGCCTTTATGCCCTATGGGTATTAGCTATGTGATCGTAGATGTAACGCCGCACGACTGCATGGATGCAGGAGGTAGTGCAAGGCAGGAGCAGGTTGCCGAGAGTGGCTAACCAATGAACCAGAAAATATGATTTCATATGGTTGGGTACTTATGAGTTGATTTCACAGTTTTGATACATCATGGGCTAAAATATTTTTTATTTGAAATAGTTCAGCTAAATTTCAGAGGCTTAGAGTATTGCGGTTAAATTGAAATGTGAAAGCAACTAATAAGCGAAATGAGAAATAGATGGTACCAACTTGGGTAATGTTATCGAATTGCTGAAAATTGAAGGAAGTTGGATGATAAGTTTGAATATAATGAATTGCATGCTAATGACAATATTTTGTGAAATTGGAATAGCAATAGAGTTAAATGATTGTTTGGATGATTTCCTGAGACTTACGCTTCGGGTATAACCGCTCTTCTTAAATAAAGAGTACTAAAAAATGGCGATGGGTAGTAATTTTGGTGGCACAATCAGGGGTGGTACTGGTTACAGTAATGAATCATTAGGGACGAAAGTAGGAATTGATAATAAAAAAGTGGCCTCGTTGAATGAAAAAGGCACAATGGGTGTTGCAGGGGTTGCTATAGTCATCAACCCTAAAAAAAATATTCCACTCCAGCCGAAACATCCTTCCTTACATGCACAGAAACTGCAGACTGATAGTAAAATATCGTCTTCTAAAATAAATAGGCTGTTAGTCTCATCTCATCAACTAGACGTAAAGTTTAATTTTTCTGCCGGAATTGATCCTGTACCGAAAGAAAAGCGTAGGTTAATCCGTTTAGAGAGTATTCCAGAGAGAGGCGGTAGTGTTGAAGCATGGGAGAATTTTCCATATATGAAATATTTTTTTAACGGACTTTGTGAAAAAAAAGAAGATGGCTCCGAAGTTTTTAAGCAAGATCACGAAGTAGTAAAACAACTTTGGGAAATGTATAAAGAAAAAAAAATGATCTCAGGTGTTTTGTATGATCTCGAGTTTTCACTAAAAGATAGTGGTTCAGGGAATGGCTGTGATCTATATGTGAGTATCAAAAATAGTAAATATTCAGAAGCTAAAACACCACAGCTGGAAGTCTACAGCGACTATTTTAAGGGTGGTTCTTTAGGCTGGGGAAATGTAGAGGATAAAATTGTAGAATTTGATATAGGTGATTTGAGTGATTTGAGTGATTTGGGTGTGATAGGAGGGTTCAGGCTGGCCAAGTTGGATGATATGAATGCATATAAGGGGATTGTTGATAGATTGGTTGAGTTGCAAAGTAAATATGATGTTGGCGTTTTTACGGCTTTAATAAAGTTTAGAAAAGAGATACCACTATCTCAGGAGGTGTCAAATTTTTCCTCGTTCAGGTATGTGTTTCAAAAAGAAATAGATATGTCTTGTTTGTCATTTAGTAGATGTATATCTGATCAAAATGATAGCCCTGTTTATTTAGAGTATCAGATTCCAGTTAAAAAGATTGATGAATCTAATTTGTTGGATGATATGATTGATGATAAAAAAGAGTACCCGGCAACATTGAAAAAACTAGTAAGAACTCAATCTAATAGTAGGTTGACTAATGATGAGGTAAATGATAGGTTGATCTGGCATGGAACTAATCAGGTTCTGGAAGCAATATTAAAAGAGGTGAGTAGTAATTTTGGTGTGAGGTCAAGTGTTTTGGGGGAGGGAATATCTCAGAGAGTTTATGATCATAAGCTATTTCCTGGGCTTGTTGTTAAAATGATCAAGAACGGAATGCCGCAACAAAAGGCGGTAATAACGTTGAATTCGATAAGGGTCTCTATGAGCCTTATCAAAGAAGCCTTTAAAACCAAGATTGATGGTCTGGGCGAACTCATGAGTGTAAAACTAAGCCCTGTTATCTATTCAATGTTTAAAATTTCAGGTACTAAAGTTTCAGAGGGTGGAACAGAAGACTTATTTATCTGTGCAGGTGTTCAAAAGAAATATAAAAAAGAAAATATGGTTAGTGAAATTTTAGCTAATCCTGATAATAGTGGAGAATATAAAACTGAAATTATTAGGAGTATTATTAAATGTGTCATGCAATGTAAAGCTTTTAATGAAAAAAGTGCCGTTGCCGGTGATAGACCAACTTTGACATGCATGGTAGATCCAAACCCGGAAAATTTTGTACTTGTGAAAGAAGATGGTGAAGAGGTACTGTATTGTATTGATGCTTCACCTCCTTTTTTTACATGTGATGGTGAAATAGGCCCGGGCACAGAGTTTGTCACCACTAAATACCCTTCATTGCGTGATGCCAGAATTAAAAAAATATCTACTTGTTTTTTTACATCACTTTTACATTCTTATACAATGCTTCGAAGATCATTCGAAAAGTTGTCTGCACAGAAAGAGAGTTTAGAATCTGCTCATGTAGAAGTAATCAATATTACTCAATGCTGTAAAAGTATGAAGCAAGTGATAGGAATCTTCAGTACAGAGTTAGCGAATGTTGCAGAATTTACTAATTGGCTTTGTCTACGTTTTCTCGGAACAAGTGATGCAAAAAAGTGTAAGAATGTTCTTCATTCCAAAGAAGAAGACCTGAAAGAACTGATTAATAAAAAATTTATAGCTTTTATGAAATCTGATTCTTTAATTCCTAACATGAAAAAGCAGAGTGATTTAAACCTCCGGGATGGCTCGAGGTTGTTGGATCTTGTGTCTAGTCGTGATCTTGAATTTCTCACAGAGATCAGAAAGCAGTGTCAGGATACTGAATTGGCGAAAGATAGCGTTGATTTAGGCAGTACAACAGGAATAAATAAGAGAGTAAGTGTTTTTAGCAGGGATGAAATGAATTTTTATCTAAGGAGTGTTTGCGGGTTTAAATGCAAAATTATTTCTAAGGAGTCATCATTGGAAAAAGGAAATATTCAATCGGTTGTCGGATGCTGGTTGAAGAACAGTAATTATAAAGAAAGTTCTGATGATAAATGTGCAAGTACTGATATTGCGGTTAGGTATTCTGAGGTGCTAAAGAAAATCCTGAGTGAGGGGGATTATGGGAAGGTATTTACGGTTCCAGTATTGTTAAGAGTATTGAGAGAGTTAACAGGAGAGCGTATTGAATTAACTGTTGTCGAACCTTTCCCGAAGGAAGGTAGTAAGATCAGGCTTGTTTCTTATAGCTATGGACCTAAAAAAAATAGCACAGGTGAAGATACTCGAAACATTGTGATTGCCGAATCATACCCTGAAGTTGATGATGAATTATTTTTACGATTGAAAGATGAATCTTTACTATTATTGTTTAATCATGTTGTCCCTGATCAGTATTTTAATGAAGACTTAGAGCTTTTTGCCTGGTCTTGCTTTTCAATAGATGGATGCTCTAAAATCCCACAACCCGTTTGTGATGATTTGAAGGATTTAGTGAGCGTGGGGAAAAGTTCTGTTGAGGATTTGATAGTTTGTGAAAAAATATTTTGCGCTCTTAGTCAGCTAACCTTTCTTAGAGTCGGGGTTGAAATTGATAAAATTCACGAGACTTTTCTAAAAAAAGTTGCAAGGTTTTTACCAGATGATTGTATGTGTCAATCTAAGGAATTTCCACAATTATACAATGCGGATTTCTCTGGCTTATCCACTACATTGTATTCAGCAGAAAAATTGTTGAATGGTTATATTTCTTATCTACTGTCTATCTCTAAAGGCGATGCTGCAATTTTGAAATCTGAGACAAATACGCCGAAGACAATTTTTATTCTGATGCATTCTGTCATAAGTAGTCACTATTCCCTTTGGCAGTTCGAAACTATAAGGAGTGAAGAGTGGGGGAGGGATGCCTGTTTATATTTTAGAGATATTTATAGCATCACTGAAATTACCAAATTGTTTTCAGAGGAGGGTAAAGATAGTGATTATATATTTTTAGGTGGGCTTTATGGGTTTTGCAGTGGAGACTATGCTCAACTTAATGACTTAACTGTAAGTTGTAAGTCAGGTTCATATGATGATCTATTGGATTCTATCCCTCGTATCGATAGGTGATAATTCACAATTTTTCTTTATTCTGGTTGAGTGTGTTCTTGCTAGAATTGTCTAAGTTTTTTTGTTTGGCGGGTTGGTTTTAAATGTCTGGTAAATCTATTTCAATAAGGAAAAAGATTGCTCTATTTAACCTGCTTCCAGCATTAGTATTTTACATTATTCTGTCTTTTGTTTTTTTATTTTTTGCTTTTAGATATGTGTCTTCTGAAATAGCAATAAACCATATTAATGAAACGTTGCGTTACTCGGCGATTGTTGATAGTAATTTGAGGTTTGTGGTCAATCTTGGTTGGGCTCTTTCTTCGGTTTCAAGTATTTCTGACTTAGAAAACTTTGGTTTGAATGACTTTCTTAATAACGATGAAAGTATTAGTCATGTTGTTTCTGTTAGTTTGGTAGAATTTATTGAAAATCAGGCAGGGTATGATAGACGTGATCGTGTTTTGTGGCATTCCGAACATTCTCAGATTTCTGAGAACGTTCTTTTTGAAGCATATCCACATGTTGATGATACCTATTTTATTGATAATGATAGTCTCAGAAAAAATGGGCAGTACTGGTATGTGCATGGAGTGATTAAGGATCCAGACTTGTTTATTACAAGTTATATTATCAGGAGTATTAGACAAAATGGGCGGCTGGGTTTTGTTCGTATAGATATAGATGGGCGCAAACTATTAGGCGATGCAGTAAATTTGAGTCATGATTCTCGTGCTGTTATTGCGAATCAGCATGGTGATATTGTATTTGCTAACGGAATCTCTTTACCAAGAATGAGATCTATTCATGAGTTTGCTAAGAAAGGGCCGTGTACAGGCTATAGCGAGCTATTTTTTCCAGATATTGGTAATAATTCAGTTTCTGATTTTATTTTAAATCCGATTGTTTCACATGATGACCACAGTTCCCCTTGTGATTATTTTGTAAACGTTTTGGACGAGGTGGTTAATAGCGGTAGACTGACATCAGTTAGAATTGAGTCCAGAGGTTATACCCGATGGAGTACCGCTGTTCCTTTAGGAACTGTAGGGTGGTTTTTCAGTTTTGCTATTAAAGAAAGCTATATATTAACACCTCTCAGAAAACAAGCTGTTTTAAGTGGAAGCCTCATTTCGATAGCTTGTCTTTGTTCTATTCTATGCTTGTGGATCGTGTCTGGCAGAATAGTGTCACCCCTTAATAGGTTGAAAGAGGAAATGAATGCTTTTGGCAGCGTGACATCTTATAATAATCAATATGGTTTTGAAGTGAATGATGAAATTGATAGTTTGCATAGAAGCTTTCATCAACTAAAGAATCGGTTGTTAAGTCGTGAAGGTGAAATTCAGAGATTGAGGTTTACTAATTTTGGGAGTTTAGTTAATCAACTTAAAGGAGGGTATTTTTACTTTAGCTTAAGCAAGTCTGGAAAAATAAAGTATGTCAGTCCTTCAATAAAGTCTGTTTTGGGTTTCAGTGAGGAACAGTTTGTCGGGCTGTTTCAAGATTATTTGACAGATGCTTTATCAAATTATCTTTTTAAAAGTATGCTTCAGGAAACATTTGCGGATACTCGTCCGGAATCGTTTGAGTTGGAAATGATGCATCGTGATGGGACTTCACGCTTCATAGAGGTTTATTGTGGATGGTTGGAGCATAAGGGTGATTTGTCAAGTTGTGGGCCAACGTCTGAGCTTACCATTGAAGGGCTTGGAAATGATGTGACTAACAGAGTTAAAGATGCTGAACGTTTTCGACTTTTAGTTGCAGGCTCACCGGATGCTATTGTCATTACAGATAATAAAGGAATCATTCAACTGATCAATCGGCAGGTTGTCAATTTATTTCGTTATGATGATGAAGACATTGTTGGTTTACCGTTATCAATTTTAATTGATCCCGAGAGTCGAGATCAGCTTGTTTTGTTAGATCGCCTTGAAGTGAATTCTCCTGAGACACACTGTCTGAATGAAGTTTTATCGCGGGGTTATAACCGGCACGGTTTCAGCTTTCCAGTTGAAATTTCGAGCAATGTTCTAATGACTTTGGATGGCGCAATTATCTCAATTGTATTCAGGGATATCACGGAACGTGAAGCTATTCAAAATGAGCTGTTAAGAGCTAAAGAAACGGCAGAGAAAGCAAGCAGCGCAAAGTCGCTGTTTTTATCGCATATCAGTCATGAGCTCAGAACTCCGTTAAATGGAGTGCTTGGTTATGCACAACTCTTGCTTACAGATTCGGAGATACATGATCATTGTCGAGAGAGTTTGGGTTGCCTTGAGTCTTGTGGGCTTCATCTACTGACGATGATTAATGATATTCTGGACATCACAAAGATAGAAAGTGGAGCCGTTAAAGCGGACCCTGTGCCCTTCAACTTAATGCATACTATTGAGGTGGTACTGGCAAACGTGAGGGAGTTGGCTTTTGCCAAAGCCTTGGAGTTAAAAGTGACTGTCAATGAATATGTGCCTGACGAAATTGTTGCTGACCATATTAAGTTGCGGCAGGTCTTGATCAATTTGGTTGGTAATGCTGTTAAGTTTTCAAGCAAAGGTAGTATCTGCTTGAATCTCAGTATCGTTACTGGAAAATTGCTGTTTGAGGTGATAGACAGGGGGCCTGGTATTGCTTTAGAAGAGGTAAACAGATTGTTCCAACCTTTTACCCAGCTCAATCAGGGATCTGATTCCGGCGGGGTTGGATTAGGACTATCAATTTGCTATAGACTGGTTAAGGCAATGGGGGGCGAGCTTCAGGTTGATAGCGTCCTCGGAGAGGGAAGTAATTTCTATTTTTCGATACCTTGTCAAACTTGCGAGGGTAAGGAAGTTTCAGCGCTCTCATTGAATATTGATCACTCTGTAGGAATCACGAGCCACTCAATTAGTGCCACTAAAGGCAAAATACTCGTAGTTGATGACAGTCAGACAAACCGTAATATGCTGGTCAAGGCGCTTGAATCCAGATCCTATAGTGTTGATGCGGCTGCTGATGGAGTAAAAGCTTTAGAACTGTTTCATGCGAACCGGTATGAGGTGATATTAATGGATCTGAGAATGCCGGTAATGGATGGGTTTGAAGCAGCACGGTCTATCCTTGCGGTCAGCGGCCAGAAAACGGTCAACATTATAGCTGTATCAGCCAGCGTCACTGATTCAACCCAAATGAAGATTACTGAGTATGGGTTTGCTTCTTTTATTTCAAAGCCAATTCGTTTTGACCAGCTGTTTGAAATACTTGAGCATTATATGGGCTCCGATCAAACTAATGAGTTAAGCATGCAGGTTGAACGTGTTGTTATTAGTGAAATGACCGCTGCGATGAAAAGATCGCTCGATATAGGCGACATTGACAGCCTTCATCGGATAGCGAGCACCTGGGTTGGAAATCGAGGTTATGGTGATTACCCTAATAAAATTGTCGCAGCTTGTAAATCTCTGGATATACATCAGTTAGAAACCTTATGTGATGAGCTGAAATCTTCACAAGGCTAAATGAAATTTAGATATATTCAGTCTGTAAATTTTTTTGCAACCCTATCCATATAGTATCATTCAATACATAATTATCTTTTCAAAACGTGCTTGATCTATCTCTTTTCGCCTCTTATGGCTATCTATTTGATGATATGATCAGCGCCAATTTTTGTATTTGACGGTCTGAGAGGTTTTTAGTGGCAGAAAGCATGTCTCTTTGGGCGCTGGTGAGTAACTCCAGTTGGATGGTTTTGCTGGTTTTACTGATCCTGGTTGCTGCATCGGTTACTTCCTGGGGGATGATCATTCAGCGTGGGCTGTTAATTCGCAGTGCGCGAAATGAAATGCTCTCCTTTGAAGATCGTTTCTGGTCCGGTATGGATCTCATTGTGCTTTATCGGGAGGTTCAACAGAACGAACATCCGAACTCAGGTCTTGAGCACATCTTTAAAGCGGGGTTTTCTGAATTCACCCGTCTTCGTAATCAGGGGACAGAAGACCCTGATGCGGTCATGGAAGGTGCTCAGCGGGCGATGAGGGTCGCTATTTCCAAAGAGCAGGAGCGTCTGGAAATGAACTTACCCTTTCTCGCCACAGTGGGTTCTACGTGCCCATACCTTGGTTTGTTCGGTACCGTTGTAGGGATTATGAATTCCTTTCGTGGTTTGGCTGTGGTGCAACAGCCCACGCTGTCCTCTGTGGCACCTGGTATTGCTGAAGCGCTTCTAACCACAGCCGTAGGTCTGGTTGCTGCGATTCCGGCCGTTGTCGCCTATAACCGCTACGCCGCCAAAGTGGAAGCTCTGTTGGCAAACTATGAAACCTTTGCGGATGAATTTTCAAGCATTCTTCATCGCAAAGTGTATAGCAAAAATTAACAGGGTTTGTTGAGTTTATGGCACAGGTTAGAAATCGTCGCAAACCCATGTCTGAAATCAACATGGTGCCTTTCATCGACATCATGATGGTGTTGCTCGTCGCCTTTATGATCACTGCGCCGATGTTGACTCAAGGGGTAAAGGTCGAGCTACCGAAAACCTCCAGCGACAGTATTGCTTTGCCAGAAGATCGTGAAATTCTTATCGTCTCTGTGAAAGCAAATGGCAGCTACTTCATTGATCTGGGCGGAAAAAGTGATAAGGCAGTCACTCTTGAATCGTTGACCGAGAAAGTAGCCAAGGTGGTGGCCGCCAAACCGGATATCCAAGTGCTGATTCAGGGGGATACCAATGTTGCCTATGGTTCTGTTGTACAGTTGATGGCGGGCATTCAAAAAGCCGGTATCAGCCACGTAGGACTGGTTACTGATCCGGCGGCCCTGGAAGGACAGTAAATGAAAGGACGTTTTAGAAGTCTGTTTTCAGGGACGTTTTCCGGTGGACGGGAAAGTGAAAGTTATATTTTTGCCATTGCCTTGTCGGTGATTCTTCATGCATTGATGGTTATTTTGTTAACCATCAGCTGGCACACGGAATCAAAACCGAAGTTTACGCCGCCAATGCCCATCAGTGCAGCGCTTGTTGAGCTCCCGAAAGCGACGCCGAAGCCTGTTCGTGCTCCTGATAATACCAAGCAAAAAGCGGCGGAACAGAAGCGCATTGCAGACGCCCGGAAAAAAGCAGATGCGAAGCGCAAGGCAGAAGCTAGGAAAAAGGCTGAACAGGAGCGTCAGAAAGCCATTGCCCTGAAGCGTGAACAGGAAAAGAAAAAAGCCGCGGCTGATGAGAAAGCGTTAGCAGAAAAAAGACGGCGAGAAGAGGAGCAACGACGCTTTGAACAGCAGCAAGCAGCCCTTGAGCAAGCGCTGGCAGCAGAAGCTCGTGCTCAGCAGGAAGCGCAACAGCTGGAACATGATCAACTTGAACAGGCTCGTTATGTTGCACTGATTAGACAATTGGCTTCCCAATATTGGAACCGTCCCCCCAGTGCTAGAAATGGCATGGTGGCAGAAGTGCGAATCAACCTGTCGCCTTTTGGTGATGTGCTGGATATCAGTATGATGACTTCTAGTGGTAATGAAGAATATGACCGCTCCGTGATTCAGGCATTGCGGCGAGCCTCGCCTTTTTCTGAGCTAAAAAATCTTGAACGACGCCTGTTCGACCAGTATTTTCGACAGATAACATTTCGGTTCAGCCCTGAGGATTTGGTGAGATGAGGGAATTACTCAAAAGCTGCTTAGTCATTTACAGTTTGTTATTTGGCATGCTGGCTCACGGTGAACTGTTGATTGAGGTCACCAGTGGTAATGATCAGGCTGTTTCCATTGCGGTGTCACCATTCAGCTGGCAGGGAGATCAAATTTTACCAGAGGATCCTGCTGGCATTGTTGATAATGACTTGAATCTCAGTGGCGTGTTCAAAGCGATGCCGAGAACCAGCATGTTGAGTTTTCCTGTCAACGAGGCCGAAGTTTACTATCGTGACTGGAAGGTTCTGGGCGCTAACTATCTGGTGACCGGGCAAGTGTCGCAAACCGGTTCTGTGTTTACCCTGAACTATCAACTCTATGATGTGATCAGGGGTAAACGAATTGATCAAGGTGGCTTTTCAGGAACGGTCAGTCAATTACGTGAAATGTCCCACCGGGTCAGTGATTCAGTGTATGAAAACATTACTGGGCTAACGGGGGATTTTTCTACCCGAATTCTCTACGTCACAGCTCAACGCCACAGTGTAGAAAGAACAGATTATCAGTTGAACTATGCGGATGCGGACGGCAAACGAACCCGCAAAGTATTCAGTTCAAGAGAACCGATTCTGTCTCCCAGTTGGTCTCCTGATGGCACCCGTGTGACGTATGTTTCATTCGAACAAGGTCGCCCTGCTATATATATGCAGGAGCTGGCAACAGGAAAACGCAAGAAATTAACCAACTTTAAAGGCTTGAACAACTCGCCAGTCTGGGCGCCGGATGGAAAGTCCATTGCCATGGTGCTATCTAAAGGTGGTAATCCGGATGTGTATATTCTGGACTTGGCGACCAATAAATTCAGCAATGTAACCAGTCACTATGGTATCGATACAGAGCCCGATTGGATGCCGGATGGTAAGAGTTTTATTTTTACCTCGAATAGAGGCGGTGGTCCGCAGGTTTATCAGCAAGCTGTGTCCCGAAGAAGCAATGGTAAATTTGTCGCTGAAGGTAAACCAAAGCGGCTGACCTTCGAAGGCAAGTTTAACGCCCGCGCCAAAGTATTCCCTGATGGCAAGTCTATCGCGCTTGTTCATAAAGGACAGGGGGCAGCGGCATTTAATATTGCTATTCTGGATTTGGATACTGGGCGCCTGCGACCACTGACGTCTTCTAAACTGGAGGATTCACCCAGTATTGCACCTGGTGGTCGGCGTTTGATTTATTCGGTTCAAGGTGGAGAGCATGGCGAGCTGGGTATTGTCTCCGCCGACGGCCGCGTAAAGCAGCGTTTACCGTCGGCTTATGGTGATGTGCGTGAGCCAGCATGGGGGCCAGCTACTTCTTTGAAATAGTCTGGTTTCCTGAAGGTTTGACAGTGGACTCCGGAGCCATAAAAGGTTACGGAGTTTGTAAGTGTTAACCCGCTGATTTAGTTATTAAATGCTATGCTGCTGTTACTACGAGAGTTACTACAAGACAGCAGTACAATATTTGAGGAATTCTTATCATCCCTTGGTATTCGTGCTAGTCGAGGGTCTTGACTTCTGATAGTGTACTGCTCGTTTAGTGATACTGATGTTGTATCTCAGTTTCGTGATGACTTTTTCAGTAGATAATCGGACTGAAATGTGACTTTAGTGTAAATACCGTAAAAACGATTGGAGTTAACCATGCGTATGGGTCATTTTGTTAAGGTAGCAGCAATTGCTGTGGCTTCTATCTGGCTGGCGGGCTGTGCTTCCAAGCAGGATTCTGCTAATACTCAGCCTTCCGTATCCGTTGAAGAAGAAGTGCTGGTAGAAGTACAGCCAGTGATCGATCCTGCTATACAGGCAGTGGTTGATAGTGGCAAGGTAAATGCCTCTGTTGAAGAAATTCAGGCGCTGCTGGATAAGAACACTTACTTCTTCCCATTCGACAGCTCCAAGCTGAGTCAGGAAGCTTATAAGTCTCTGGACGTTCATGCTGCTTATCTGACTTCTGATCAGGGCTACATGAAGAACATCGTTATCCAGGGTCACACCGACGAGCGCGGTACCAGAACTTACAACCTTGCTCTGGGCGAGCGTCGTGCTAAAGCGGTTAAAGACTATCTGGCTGCTAAAGGCGTAGCTGCTGGCCGTATCGAAGTGATTAGCTTCGGTTTTGAAAAGCCACTGGACCCATCGCATAATGATACTGCTTGGTCTATGAACCGTCGTGCAGTTATCATTACTGAGTAATTGCAATATATTGGGGATTGAATGATTACAGGTAAAAAAGATTCGGCATTGCTATCAAAGCAGACCTTGGTGTTTTCGTTACTCGCAGTATTTTCCTGTAGTGTAATGGCAGCTCCAGCCCCGGTTGAAGATTCAGTTCCCATGGGAGCGTCATCGGTTCAAACGGGCGTCAGCCAAATATCGGATCAACCTGTTCGTTCAATTCCTTCTGATCAAGTGGGCGGTGCTGATAACAGTACAGCCCATCTGATCAATACCCTGAATCAAATGCAGCAGGAATTGATGGAAGTTCGTGGCCAGCTGGAAGAGCAGGCTTTCCTGATTGACAAACTGCAGCGTGAAAACAGGGAGCGATATGTTGATCTTGACGATCGAATCACACGTCTTTCCAATTCTGGTTCAGCCACACCAAGTACTGCGCGTGCCATCAGTGGCATAAAGTCAGCCACCCCTCCGTTATTAAAGCCATTGCCAGAAGTGGTTAATGAACCTGCAGACATTGAAGAAGAAAAAGCGTATCAAGCAGCGTTCAGTTTAATCCGATCCAAACAGTTTGATGAAGCCAAAGCCGCGCTGCAGAAGCAGCTGAAAACATATCCAACAGGCCGTTTTGCTGCTAATTCATATTACTGGTTAGGTGAAGTGGATATGGCTCAAGGGCGATATGATGAAGCATTGGCCTCGTTTCTAGTGGTGATAAAAGATTTTTCCAAGAGTGCCAAAGTACCGGATGCCAGCTATAAGCTTGGGCGGATTTACGACTTAAAAGGTGAGCGCGACAAATCCAAAGCGTTGCTCGAAGCGGTCATCGAAAAATATCCGGGCAGCGCTGCTGCACGTTTGTCAGGCACGTATCTTCGGGCTATGGGTAGCTCCTGACGGCTTGTTTAAGTGCAGATTTTTCTATCTGCACTGACTGTATTTCCCTTCTCTGCGTACTCTTTGTTGAACCAAGCCGCTAACGCGGCAAAAAATACCGTAGATACTCTCCATTTTACTATATCCAATACTTCCTAATAACCGCACCACTCAGGTTCGGCTTATTAGGAAGCAATCAACATGGAACGTTCTGAGCAAACCCGGTTCGACGAACTATACCAAAAACACCTCACCACC
>NZ_LUTV01000001.1:149201-162548 GCF_001646945.1 Endozoicomonas ascidiicola | reverse complement strand
CAGCCAGTCAGACAGGGAAATCAGACGCCAGACTACGTAATGCAGTGGTCGGGTAACGCTCATTCTGAATAAAGAGAGTTCAATATAAACGCTCTGATTTGATCGCCACCAAAAAAGAAAAATTCTATAGACCACCCTCACCAGAAATCAATCCGGGCTTGTGCAACAACCGGATAAGATTGCGGCTAAGCGCAATCTATCCTTATTCGTTAGATTGCGACTAAGCGCAATCTATCCTTATTCGTTGGGGTATAGCGGTTTGAAATGGAGATTCAGAACACTGGAGTAGGTATCCTGAGTTCTCTTTTTTAATTTGGGTGCACGAACACTCAGAAATTTTTCAACACAGTCCGCAATGGTAACCATTCCGCCATCTTCGTTATTTGCCTTCCATGCCTGCCGTGGGTCTAGCCCTTTGGCAATGATTCCTCTAATCTCTGGAATCAGCTCCCGCGCATCTTTCAGTTTCAGATCCGGATAGCGCCCCAGTGTCAGCCGGGCAGGTTTTCGCTTAAATCGAAAGCGGTACTGCCAGGAGATGGTTCCCTTATTGGTAATGCGAACACTGAGCCCGTCCCGATCAGACAGCTCTGGTTCTCCTGCATAGGGCTTGCCCGCAATACTGCGGAGCTTGGTATCAGACAGGGGCATGTGATCACTCTTGTGTACAGATTTTGTTTTTATGGTGTGTACATATTAGTAAAAAATAAGAGCGTTAGGAAATTCTGTACACTCAGATGTACTCAGTGATAGGTGAAACAGGCTGAAAATTTGTTTTTATAAGTGAAACAAAATGAAGGTTTGAAAGGTGGTAAGCGTAGATATCTCAAGGGATTGGTGGTGTATTCTGAACAACATTGAATGGTAATGAAATGAAATCATTTTACTTTCACGATTATGAAACCTTCGGTACCAACCCGGCTCTGGATTGGCCGGCACAATTTGCTGGTATTCGTACCGATTCCGAGCTGAATGAAATTGGCGAGCCCCTGAATATCTACTGTCGCCTGCCTGAAGACCACCTTCCAAACCCTGAAGCTTGTTTAATTACCGGGTTAACACCTCAGGCTGTGAATGCCCAGGGAATGGTTGAGCCTGAGTTTATTCAGAGAATTCATCGCGAGTTGATGGAGCCGGGAACTTGCGCTCTTGGCTACAACACGCTGCGTTTTGATGATGAAGTCACCCGCAATATTCTGTATCGCAATTTTTATGACCCATACGCCCGGGAATGGCAAAACGGCAACAGTCGGTGGGATCTGATTGATCTGGTTCGGATGGTTGCCGCACTGAGACCTGAAGGGATTCAGTGGCCGAAACGAGAAGATGGTTTTACCAGCTTTAAGCTAGAGCACCTGACAAAAGAAAACGGTCTGGATCATGGCTCAGCTCATGATGCGCTTTCGGACGTAAGAGCGACCACCGCCCTTGCACGACTTATACGACAAAAACAACCTAAGGTGTACCAGTTTTATCTGGCTAATCGGGGCAAGCGCGAAGTGGCGGGGCTGCTGAACACAGCTCAACGGAATATGGTCGCCCATGTTTCAGGCATGTTTGGTGCGCAGCGGAATAATCTGGCCATTGTCATGCCGCTGCTTGATCATCCGTTGAATCGTAATGGAGTTGTCGTTTATGACTTGTCCATTGACCCGGAGCCGTTGTTAAATTTATCCGCTGACGATGTTCGCAGCAGGCTTTACACGCCAACGAATCAGCTACCGGAAGGTGAGCAACGCATCCCACTGAAAACCATTCATTTAAATAAGTGCCCAGTGGTCGCACCTTTGAAAGTATTAAAGCCTGAAGATCAGGATCGCCTCGAAATTGATCTGGCAACCTGCGAACGCAACCGGCAACGATTGATAGATGATCCGGGTTTATCGGCGAAACTTCGAGACGTGTTTTCTCAGCGACCAGAAGGAGGGCAGACAGATCCTGATCAAATGATTTACTCCGGTGGTTTCTTCTCACCGGCGGATCGTGATGAGATGAATCGAATTCATGGAGTGAAACCCGAGGCGTTGTCTGATCTTGGATTGCACTTTCAGGATAAGCGTCTGGAAGAAATGCTATTTCGCTATCGAGGTCGTCATTTTTCTGAGACGTTAGATGAGGATGAACGAGTTCGATGGAACCAGTATTGTCGTGAGCGTTTATCCGGCCAGCTGCACCAGAGTAATGAGCCGGTACTCACCTATGAACGATTCTGGCAGATTTGGGAAGAAAAGAACCAGTCTGAGGACGTGCAACAATCAACCAGTAAAATCGAGTTACTAAAGCACCTTGCTGAATACGTGAAAGGTCTTCAGCCCTGAATCAGGCTACGCGGTATTATACCTGAGCCCGTTGTTTGATGACGCGGTTCAGTTGTTCTGACAATCGGCCATAGATGGTTGGTTTCTCAATATAATCAATTGCACCTGCTTTTATTGCTGCAACGGCGCTGTGTACATCGTTGTGATCCCCAAGAATAATGACGGGGATTTGATGCTGTTCAATCGCCAGGTTTTCCATGAGGTCCAGCGCCTGTCCAGAGGGCTGGTCATTAGCTGCAATAATACAGCATGGTTGGGTAGCCTGGATGGCAGACATCAGCTCAACATGGCTGTTAAAGCAGGTCAGTGAAAGCGCGTTTTCTACACACAGATTACGAATCGTATCTGTGACAATAGAATCTTGTTCCAGAAGGTAAACTGAGCATGTCGGGGCGAGATTCATATTGGCAGCCTTGCAAAAAATATTCTGTATGGTTGCTGAAATGCAGGGTTAAATGTCGACCGCTCTTTGCTTAAGGAAAGATAATTCACAGTCTCTGCGTACCATTCATAATGGATGATGTTCAGTTTAGGTTTAGTGGGCTAAATGCTGAATGGAGGGATGTACTTGACGTGATACGGGGACTACCTAACCATTTGAATGAGTATTCGTTTTATTTTTATGAGGTAGGTCTATCTCATTTTCGAGCTTTCTATTCACCACGTAAATCATTGATAGTTATGATATATATCCATGCTCTATGTAGGGGAATACGTCATGGTCTTAATGCCAACTCTATCGTGTCCATTATATCAACATACCTTTTATTCAGGGTATCCTTAAGCTCGAAATAATGATTGCGTTCATCGTGATCAGGAGCTGTGTATATTTCAATACATAACCCGAATAGGGTCTTTAAGTTTGATTTTTGTGTCTTCGCTTCTTCGGGTGTGAAACCGTTTTCTTTGAGTTTAAGTTTAGTCAGTACACTTTCGGTTTGAACTTTGAAGTCAGAGAATCTGGCAGTGCTTTGGGTAAAATGAGTGCTTACGTGTGTTCGGGCATATACTTTTAAAGCATTGGCGGGGATGTCTTGTCCACAGGGACAACGAAAGTGTTTCATAGATTGCTATCCTGTGAAGAAATATACATCAAGCCGGCCTCTTTTCAGAACGCTGGCTTGATCTTTTCAAACATGGGTATTAGATCTTGAAGTTAAACTCTCCATCAAGATGTTCTTTAACCTGCATCACTTGTCGAACAAGGTGAGCCAGTGATTTGGTGCCCATCTTTTCCATCACCCGGGAGCGGTGGATTTCAACGGTTCTCTGGCTCAGGTTGATGTCGGCAGCAATCACCTTGTTGGCTTTGCCTTCAACAACGTGGTGCAGAACTTCACGCTCACGGTCAGTAAGCGTGGATAGACGACGCAGAATTTCTTTGTGCTCCAAAAGTTCGCGACGCTGCTGGGTATCCAGCTTCAGGGCATCGTTAATCAGATCCAGAAGCTCCTGATCGCGGAACGGCTTCTGAATAAAGTTCATTGCGCCATCTTTAATGGCTTGTACCGCCATTGGCACATCACCGTGGCCGGTAATGAAAATAATCGGCAGAATGCAGTGCATTTCATTCAGTTTGCTCTGCAGCTCAAGACCGCTCATGCCAGGCATTCTGATATCCAGAACGATGCAACCCGGGCGGTTTTCATCGTAGACTTCCAGAAACTCTGCCGGAGAGGAAAAGGTTTCCACTGCCTGACCTACCGACTTCATTAACATTTTCAGTGAGTCACGGACGGCCTCATCATCATCAATAATAAATACGGTAGGTTCTTGCTTCATATCCTGTTGCTGCATAGTGACTCCACATGTATTCGTTATGCAATCAAGCCGAAAAGGGTTTAATGGAAACCGGTAAGAGTCCGGTAAAGAGTGCATCCAAATGCACTAGCTAACTGAACAGGTACCGTAAGAAGCTGTTCACAATCTTTCTGCTCGTTCTCGCTTTTCGCAAAAGATCATGAACAACTTCTAAGGCACGGCAGAACGTTGTTAATAAATTCAGAACCGTGACATCTATCAACTGCCTTTACCTGACCGTCCTTCGCCTGACCGTCGTCAGAAACAATTTTAGCAGAGTATGGCGTGATGTTTTGTCAGCACAATAGAAAATTAGAGCGCCAGTAAGACTTGCTTAAGGGAAAATGCCCAAAATGCAGTAGAGTTCATTACATGACTTTAGTCGTTTACCTATTTTTTTGTGTTCTGTTTCGGTTTCCAATGGGGGCTGATACGCTTTTGCTATTCAGTCTGCAGGCTAAACCGTGATGCATAGGTGAAGACTGATATAATCGACGAATGATAGGGAAATTTATCGAAGTTGTTATTGTGGATTACCGAGGGTTACCGCGATTGTACGACGGTGGGAGTAATAAAGTGGTGAAAAAAAGGCTGCACCTGGAACCAGGTGCAGCCTTTTTCGTTATCAAAGGCACTCGTAGAGGATGCTTTTGATGAGCCTAATTCGCTCAGTGCTTGATGGAAGCACTCAGGTTCAGAGGTGCAATCATGTTTTCTGGCTTGAGGATTTCAGCCAGCTGCTCTTCGGTCAGCAAACCTTCTTCCAGAACCAGATCAACCACACGACGACCACTCTTCAGGGCTGTCTTGGCGATACGGCTTGAGTTTTCGTATCCCAGGTATGGGTTCAGAGCGGTCACCAGACCAACACTGTTGTCTACGTAGCTCTGGCACACTTCACGGTTAGCGGTGATGCCTTTGACGCAACGTTCGGTCAGCATGTTCATGCCGGCAGACAGCTGCTGGATGGATTCCAGAATCTTGTAAACCAGCACTGGCTCTGCGTAGTTCAGCTGCAGCTGAGCGGCTTCAGACGCCAGAGTCACCACCAGGTCATTACCAATGACGTGGAAGGCGATCTGGTTCATGCACTCAGGGATAACCGGGTTTACCTTGCCTGGCATGATAGAAGAACCTGGCTGCATTTCTGGCAGGTTGATCTCGTTAAAGCCACACATCGGACCACTGGACAGCAGGCGCAGATCGTTACTGATCTTGGACAGCTTAACCGCCAGACGCTTCAGAGCGCCGGAGAAGATAACGAAAGCACCCATGTCGGAAGTCGCTTCGACCAAGTCGCCTGCCAGAATCATTTCCTGGCCAGAGATTTCAGACAGGTATTTAACCGCCAGAGGTGCATAACGGCTGTCGGCAGTGATACCAGTACCGATGGCAGTACCACCCAGGTTAATTTCACGCAGCAGAGAAGCCATTTCGCCGATACGCTGGATATCTTCACCAATAGTGGTGCTAAATGCGCGGAATTCCTGACCCAGAGTCATAGGAACTGCGTCCTGCAGCTGGGTACGACCCATTTTCAGGATATCTTTGAACTCTTCAGCTTTGATATCCATGGCATTTTTCAGGGTTTTGATAGCAACCAGCAGAGACTTGTGCTTCAGAACCATGGCCAGACGCATAGCCGTCGGGTACACGTCGTTCGTGGACTGAGCCATGTTGACGTGAGTGTTCGGGTGCAGATACTGGTATTCACCACGACGATGACCCATCAGCTCCAGTGCACGGTTACAGATCACTTCGTTTGCGTTCATGTTGGTGGAAGTACCGGCACCACCCTGAATCATGTCAACCACGAACTGATCGTGCAGACGACCTTCGATGATTTCGTCACAGGCGTCGGAAATGGCATCGGCCATTTTCGGATCCAGCATGCCCAGATCACGGTTAGCCAGTGCACAGGCTTTCTTTACCATGGCCAGAGCTTTTGGCAGATTGCCGTAATGGTTCAGCTGAACGCCACTGATCTGGAAGTTTTCCACAGCACGCTGGGTTTGAATGCCGTAGTAAACGCTCTCAGGAACCGGAGCTTCGCCCAGAAGGTCGTGTTCAATTCGAAATTGGTTAAGATCTGTCATTTCTGGTGGCCTTAGCGAGTGTCCATTAACACACTGAAAAAAATGCTCTTAAACTGCGTTGTAAGCCCTTGATAACAATGGGGCTTAATAGGTAACGAGCTGAAAAAGCTCTGCAGACCTATAAGAGCAGGTAAAAAAGAAATAGTCTGTGCCTGTGGATAATGTTCGGCAATAGGTGGTATTACCTAGCATAACGGATCTTGGGGGGAAAATAGCAAATATCTGACCTGTATCAATTTTGTACAGATTGGTAGCGCAAAATTCTTAACGGAATGTCGATTAAAATCTTTCCCTGTGATCAGGTCGAACCCTGAATAGAGCAAATAGCTATACTTTAGTATCACTTAAAAACAGAGAGTTAATGGGCATTATCGCCTAAAGGCTAATTTATTGCATTTTCGAAGTGCTTAATAATTGCTCTTGCAGAAAATTAATACAGTTAACAACAGGGACGAGTTTTTTCGGCAGAGAACTCAAAATATTCGAGGATCTAGGAGCCTGTCGGACTTAGAACAACTTTTGAGTATAATACCCGCAAGATCGTAAAAGACAGCCAGAGTCTCTTCCAATATGAAATGAGCCTGAACGGAGCCCTTGTTTCCAAAATGAAATGAGCCTGTGATTTCTGATCTTTCGTCCAAAATTACTGGATGAAAATCATAATGGACACACGGCTCATCAAATCGCTCCAGCAGGTAGAGGAGCTGCTTCAGGCTACACCGCAGATACAGCCTGGTTGGAAGTCAAAAGACGAGTGCTATCAATGGATTGCAGGCACTCTCAAANTCAATCCGGTGCCCGTTCAGAAAGAGGTAAGGCTGGCGCAACAACAGGGTTTCCAGACAGGCCGCAAAGGTTGGATTGCATTCAAGTCCCGTAAAGATAACCGGCTTGCCCCTGATCAGGCAGTCCATTAATTCACTATTGCTTATGCTGAAGGTAAGGCCCTTCTCGCTGTCCAGCTGAACACTTTGCAGGGAGTCGAGCGAGTCGCTGGAGTGCACCCTGTAATGGAAAGCACTGGTCAATCTGGAATTGCGACCCACTGTTGACTGGCGGAATGAATCCCGGAGTATTAATTGTTCAACGGGCAGATTTTGAAAGAGTAACGGGCGCTTATTGGCCGGCAATTGCTCAATCTGCCCCAGTAGCCACAACCACTGGGTCTCCTTGAGCTGGCCAGTGATGACCAATTGGCGGCGTCCTTTCATTAAACATGCCAGCCGGTTAACACGCACCACTTTATGATTATTTACCCGAAAGTCGGTCTTTACCTCCTCAAGGGAGCAGACGTTAACACACACGAATGACTCATGAGGCTTAAAGGTCTCAGAATCCGCAGCCATGTACTGATTAATCAGCGTTTCCAATTCTGAAAAGTCAGCATCCTCTTTGGAAAAGCTCAGATGCCCAGGCAGGCAACACCACTGACCGTTAGCTTCAAAGCCACCGGTTCTTACCGCATCGGCCAGTGTTGTCCGGAAGCGCTCGTTCTCCCATGGGGCATTCTGCAGAATCAGGTGACTGGCATCCGGTAATCGGGAAAGGGCACCTTCAGAAAAGTTCAGCTGACCATATTCGTTCAGGGCAATACCGCCAAACAGTCCGTGGTGCCAATCACTGAATGTAGAAAAATCGATCCGTTTGACCGGCTGATCAGTCGGTGGTTTATCCCGATGTACACTGGCCAGAACGTCCTCATCACTCTGAGACGTGTTATCGTGAACGATGGCAGGAAGCACCTGATGGTTCATTTGTCTCAGGCGACGCCAAAGGTCCGGATTAGCGGGTTGCTTACCACTGAGCATATCCTCACTGACCAGAAAAACCCTTTTTACTCCACAGCCCAGAGGCTGGCCATTGCAGGAGGGGGGCGCCTGCAGCAAATCGTTGAAACTGGCAATGTCGCCGGGATGGAAGACGGTGAGATCAACAATCAAGGTCAGAGGTTCATCGCCAAATAACCGGCCTGCCTTTGTTTGCAGTTTTCCGTTATCCAACCGGGTTTGTTGCAGCAAGCCCGATTGCTCCATRTCGTCCGGAGAACGAATCATGATCACRGAAAAGGGGGGCTGGGTACGTCGGAGCTGATCRCACACCCATTGGCGGGAYAATGGATCATTGGCGAAATAAAACACYCCGGKGGACTGCGGTGCCTGGTGAGCAGGCACCGGGTATTCAAGCAGCGCACTTGTCTGTTTCAGCTTATTTGATGGGCTATGGTCTATTATTCGGGCTTTACGTTTCGCTAATAAAGTGAGCTTATTAGAAGAAGTAGAAATAACATTATCAGGCAGGACTTGCTTGTTATTGCCTGAAGAAGGTGGCATTGGTGTATTGATTGGTACAGCCGAGGTAGAACCATGGTGCAAGTTATTATAAGATCTATCCATGTGAAAACCGTCTATAACCTAATTGACTGATTTTATTATAGACTTAATTTTTTAAAAAAAAGTTAATACTAAAGTACAATAAAACCCCATGCTTTGCTGTGATCAGTCTCTTCCAATATGAAATGAGCCTGTGATGTCTGATCTTACGTCCAAAATTACTGGATGAAAATCATAATGGATACAAGGCTCATTAAATCGCTCCAGCAGGTGGAGGAGCTGCTTCAGGTTACACCGCAGATACAGCCTGACTGGGATTAAAAAGACGAGTGTTATCAATGAATTGCAGACACTCTTTATAGTCAATGATAATGTGATTCTATTTCTATCAGAGAAGGATATAATAGAACGTTAGTACTCATCAATATCAGACTTTCACCAATCATTTATTCGTTCATTACCATCAATTACTTCAAGAATTCTCATGAGTGAATATCATTACTATGAATTGGTGCTGGTTGACCGATAGCTGTCCCAGGAAGAAATGGCTTATCTAGCGGGAATAGCTGGTTGAACGACACGTGGTGCAATTATCAGAAGCTGATGCCAAAGCGCGGTTAAAAAGGTTACTGTTAGATGAAATTGGCGCAGTCGCCCAAAATTACTTGCTCACTCCAAAATTTAAAAGCACCATTGGTATTACACTCATGACAACTGATTCTTCAATGCGTTCAGAACACTTTGGGGCATTTGTTTTTTTTGCGCTTCCCGATAGTTTTTTGCTGTACCCCTGGCGCCAGCTTCCAATAAAGCTAATGCAATATTGGAATGGCTATAGCAAATGCTTTTATCCAGGGCTGTCTCACCTTTAATGCATGTTGCATTTACAGTAGCCTGGCACGAAAGTAGCTCTTTAATTATGGACAGATGTCCATTTTGTGCTGCTTGTATCAGTGGGGTCCAACCATTAAACATAGCAATATTCGGATYCGCCTCCTTTTGGAGCAGGCAGCTAACAATCTCAGGAAAACCGTTTTCCGCAGCTAATAAAAGTGCTGTCACCCCCCGGTTGTCAGTTGCGTTGACGTCTGCCCCCGCGTCCAGCAGTAAACGAGTCAGCTCTAATCTACCATTGTTTTCGAAGGCAGACGCCATAAGTGGTGTCAGCCCTAGTAAATACTCCCTGATGTTTGGATTGGCTTGATGCGCCAATAGCAATCGAACGATATCGATACTTTGATTATTGACGGCAAKATACAGGGGGGTGWATCCATCTAGCGTTTGATTATCAGGGTTCGCTCCCTTGCGTAGTAGCACTTCGGCAGCCGCAAGTTTTTGKYTTKTCACRGCTATACACAAGGGAAACTTTTCCTTGTRATCCCAAGCCTGATGATYAACATCAGCTCCTGATTTGATTAGAATGTTGAGGAGATYCWCTTCMCCTGTTWCCGYAGCWAWATGAATGGCCGTAMACCCCTCATYCTGCTCTGCATGAACATCTGCCCYTTCRTTGAGAAGATACTCAAYCACTGATAASTGTTYATTTGTTGCAGCGCTCATCAGCGGAGTGCAGGCCCAATGTCTATTATCCGACACATTGATATTCACTCTGGCTTTGATCAGCGCCTTAACTTTCTGTAAATCGCCCTYATWGGCTGCGTCGAAAAGTTCARKCTGCTGATCAGCYTGGCGGCATAAATCCTTGAACGTTGTCCGGTCACAAAGTTCAAGGAACTCATTCAGTAAACTCAATAAGTCTTGTTCCTGAATAACTACGGCAGACTGCCTGCCACTGAGTTGTTTCACTTGATCAATCGCCAGCTCTACCGAATGTCGGCTATTGGTGAATCGATGATCGTAATAGCGCATCAGCGGGATCTGATCCGGCATGTGCTGTTCATGGCAATGAGYGTACTCATTGGTCAGCCACTGCCATACACTTTGTGGATCGGTTTTGTGCCGGGCCAGCCAAATGGCAAACGTTTTTTTTATCAGGTGTATATGGATGTGGATATTCCCTTCATTAGTGGTCACTGACCTCGCGAATTCCGCCACTAAATCCATAAAGGATGGTCCGATATGACAAAAATCCATGATCACATCGGGGAACGACTGRGTAACTCGTTCATTGAGAAAAGCAGGCTGACCCGCGGCCAGACGTTCTGGCATATACTGAGCGCTTTCCTGTGGTACTGATGTATAGGATTTCTCAATGCGCAGGCTGCGTATTTTTTTGTTCAAAAACTGACTATCGGGCAAGTCACGAACAAAACTACGGAGGGCTCCCTCCCGTTTTCCCATGGACTCAMTGATGGGTTTTTTCGAGAATTCCCACAGCTTCAGGTTGTTGACCATCTGAATAATTCGTTCTCTGAGCGGATGTTGGTCCACTTGGTGGACACAGCAGTATTGCAGTATGCCTGCCAACAACTTGCTGAACGCCGGGCTCTGATCACAGAGGTCGCACAGTAGCTCGTTATAGCCCTCCTGATTTTCCTGTATTGCCTTGGCAATTGGCTCGAAATCGAAGGAATTGCTATCGCTATCGATACCCTTACATTGATGGCTGACTTTGCACAGTAGACGACACAGTTGTTGGTCTTCGCTCAGGGTATTATAAAAACGGGGAGCTAATAAACATAACAAGATGTCTCCATTTTTGGTCGTTTCTTTATGTTCGATGATATTTTCAAGCAGTCTTTTAAGCTTTTCTGCAGAGATAGCCTCTCCGGTGATTATCTTCTTTTCCAGATGTTTGATTTCTTCTTCCAATAACCTAAAGAAGCTTTTTTCTGTGACGATCTCGCGACCTTCCGGACAAGCCAGCTCACAACCATCGGGGCGATCAAAATCGTCCCAATCCGGTTCAGTGACTTCTGAAATAGAGGTACCGCCACCCCCAAGCTGATACTGCTGCCAGGTGGCGCCATTGTCAGTGCTGATTTCGGTAAAAYGATGGYCMYYATTTRKAACYAYCCGGGCTGGAATACCCCAGTAGTGACACAGCAGCTGAAACAACATGGCCCGATGTCGACAAACGCCCTGTTTTTCCCGGAGCATGGCCAGTAGAAGCGATTCACTCTGGCCAACCAGATTTTTGTTATCCTGGAAATCGCCAAGCCAGGCAGCCAGACGTTTGAGTCGGGTAGGGAGATTATCAATCGTGTTAATATCCCGTAACTCTGCAAACGCCTCGCATCCTGTTTCATCCGTAAATACCTGCTGATCAAACAGCTGCTTCAGTCGGGTATTGCATAAACCCGGTTGGAGCACCACGGTTTCATCGTGGCTCAATGAGGTRGCTACGATTTTTTTAGATGCCCCCGTCCTGCCCCCCGTCCTGCCTATGGCCTCCGGTGATGGGGCTGACAACAGCGAGAGACGATTAAAATAGTCCGGGTTCGGAGCAATAATAAAATCGATGGTAGCTGGACTAGTTTTGGTGTCTGATGGCAGTGGCTCGTATCGGATCAGCAGTTGCCCCGTTAACTGGCTCCGTGCCAGCTCRATGGAAACTTCCGGGGTCACCCGAATAGCTCGCAGCTGGTCCGCCGGTGTYAGAGAAGGCAGAGCCTGCCATTGATCGTCAAGAGCCATGGAYACCTTGCCCGGTAACTCATCCGCTTTAAGGGTGGTTCGCCATCCCAGTTTTTCAGAGGCGATATCCAGGGGATTAACAGTCCCATCGCGCCATGAGATTTCTCGCTCAAGTACCCTCCCGTTTTCAGAGAGTCTGGTTTCAWAAAAMTTGAGCCGATAATAGGTGRTATCRTAAGGAACTTCCGGGAAATATCGTGTYWYAAAAWAATGTTKAGTTYCAAKGATGTCACCAAACYYATAGTCAYRYCCACCGAAGTCTCTAACGGRCTGGTTAGGGATCTGGCCAYCGGGGCTGCCCAATCTCATGTGGGTGATCTGTAAAAGTTGCTGGGGAGAGAGGTTGTCCGGCACAGTCCACTCCCTCTGGTTGAACTGCAACTGCCGGCCCAACTTGACCATTACCGGCGTCGGTACACCCGGGACACTGTTCACGATGCATTCGTATTCCTGCCGCTTCWGCTCCATCTCCTGTTGCTTTCTTCGTTGCTCTCCACCGTCCTGAATCGAGGGTAATGGTTTGACCAGCGCTCGAATCGCAAGCCACTGTTGTTTCTGAAAAGCGTCCGGCCATTGAGCCACAGGCTTCGTTGCTAAATGCCGGGCCGATGTCAACAGATCGTCCAGCGCCAGTTGCAGCGGGCTTTTCTGGACCTCAAGGGTATGACTCAGTTGGTCAACATGACGGGCCAGCCAGCAGGGCAAAAACTCTGGAATACCTGGTGTCTGTTGCAAAATGCCTTCCAGATCAGATAAAGCCAGGGGCGCAAGCCGAACCTGGGTACAACGACTTTTCAAGRCGGCACTCAGCCCTTCCCGACCGGTAAAACTGCCCGGGTTGACCGTGGCAAACAAACGGAAGCCCGCAGTGGCCTGACCCGTCAGAATGCCATTAAATAACCCTTCCAGATAACGGCTGGGAATCAAGTTCAGTTCGCTTATGGCGACGGGGGCTCCCCGGCTCATGGCGGTTTTAACATGGCTCTCCAGCTGATGCCACTGGTTTGGGTTGGCAGTAATATGGGTATACGACTGCGAAATGTCACCTGATTGCTGACCGAGGTACAGCTTTATCGTGTTATCCAGTAGAAAATCYTTGCCCCARCCCGCCGGGCCTTCCACCAGTAGAGCGATTTTACCTTTGTCATCTTTATCCATGCTTTGCCAATAGCTATAAACCAGCTTCTGCATAGAAGCAGGGGCAAG
>NZ_LUTV01000001.1:140277-144786 GCF_001646945.1 Endozoicomonas ascidiicola | reverse complement strand
GTTTTTCAGAGGCGATATCCAGGGGATTAACAGTCCCATCGCGCCATGAGATTTCTCGCTCAAGTACCCTCCCGTTTTCAGAGAGTCTGGTTTCAAAAAAATTGAGCCGATAATAGGTGATATCATAAGGAACTTCCGGGAAATATCGTGTCACAAAATAATGTTGAGTTTCAATGATGTCACCAAACTCATAGTCACATCCACCGAAGTCTCTAACGGACTGGTTAGGGATCTGGCCACCGGGGCTGCCCAATCTCATGTGGGTGATCTGCAAAAGTTGTTGGGGAGAGAGGTTGTCTGGCACAGTCCACTCCCTCTGGTTGAACTGCAACTGCCGGCCCAACTTGACCATTACCGGCGTCGGTACACCCGGGACACTGTTCACGATGCATTCGTATTCCTGCCGCTTCAGCTCCATCTCCTGTTGCTTTCTTCGTTGCTCTCCACCGTCCTGAATCGAGGGTAATGGTTTGACCAGCGCTCGAATCGCAAGCCACTGTTGTTTCTGAAAAGCGTCCGGCCATTGAGCCACAGGCTTCGTTGCTAAATGCCGGGCCGATGTCAACAGATCGTCCAGCGCCAGTTGCAGCGGGCTTTTCTGGACCTCAAGGGTATGACTCAGTTGGTCAACATGACGGGCCAGCCAGCAGGGCAAAAACTCTGGAATACCTGGTGTCTGTTGCAAAATGCCTTCCAGATCAGATAAAGCCAGGGGCGCAAGCCGAACCTGGGTACAACGACTTTTCAAGRCGGCACTCAGCCCTTCCCGACCGGTAAAACTGCCCGGGTTGACCGTGGCAAACAAACGGAAGCCCGCAGTGGCCTGACCCGTCAGAATGCCATTAAATAACCCTTCCAGATAACGGCTGGGAATCAAGTTCAGTTCGCTTATGGCGACGGGGGCTCCCCGGCTCATGGCGGTTTTAACATGGCTCTCCAGCTGATGCCACTGGTTTGGGTTGGCAGTAATATGGGTATACGACTGCGAAATGTCACCTGATTGCTGACCGAGGTACAGCTTTATCGTGTTATCCAGTAGAAAATCTTTGCCCCAACCCGCCGGGCCTTCCACCAGTAGAGCGATTTTACCTTTGTCATCTTTATCCATGCTTTGCCAATAGCTATAAACCAGCTTCTGCATAGAAGCAGGGGCAAGGTTGGCATTGGGATACCTCTTCCGAAAATCCCCGATAAAATGGTTAAATGCCTGATCGACACCGCGAAGCAGTGTTTCATCCTCCGGAAACTGTCCCAGACACCAGGTATTCAGGGCCGCCAGATGGCGTTGCTGTTTCAGTGGCACCGCGCCCGCGAGACTGTCCATAAATGCTCGCCGGATCAGAGCATTGACCTGGGCTGCTTCGGGTTCTTCCTGAATGGCCTGATCCGTGCGCTGGTAGTGGTGTTTTAGAATCTGTCGTATCGTAGCCAGTACATCGAGAAGATCCCGGGGCGTCGCCAAATCGTCAGGAACCAGCTCTTTATAAAAGTGGAAAAGGGTGAGCATTCGTTCGCAAGCCTGCTGTCGGCGCTCTGCCGACCAGTGTCGAGGCAGTCCGGGCTCGAGGACGGAAGCGATCAAGAGGTCTTCCGGTAACGGCGTATAAAACAGCGTGGGAATCACTGAAGCCAGAGCAGAATCCAGATGACGCCCTTCATAATGATCCGGGTTGCCGGTGAGGATAATTCGATGCTTCTCTGTCAGAGGGTAGGCATAACCGCGATAATGGATCACCGCAGGTGTTTCCGTTACGCCCACAAGAGGAGAGAGTACGCCATCTACCGCAAGGTTGGCTTCATCCAACACCAGCAGTGGGGGATTTTTATTGAGCGCCCATTGCAAAATCGGACCCTCACAGAACGCTGTCCGCCGGTCTGTGCTGCTGGCACCATCGACGCTTACCAACTGTAAACCACCAAACAGTGACTCCTGGGTGCTATTAGGTCCTACCTGAATCACCTGACAGTTCTGATAACCAGCTCTTGCGGCTACCTTCTGGGCCGTAAAGGTTTTCCCGGCACCGGGTTCGCCCAGCAATAAAGCGGCGCCAAACGTCTGAATAGTGCTGTCCAAGCATATCAGTTTTTGTTCCTGGTGAGCCTGAGTATGTCGACGACTGTCCAACAAAGTTTTTGGAAGATCCTGATACAGCGCTGGCAAGCGACCACTACTGAAGCATGCTTCCAGCTGTGATTGGATGAGATGTTCTTTTTTCAGGTCAGGGCAATTCATAGCCTGAATTTGTACTATCTTACGTTCCAGGAAACACCGCGTTTCACTGATGGTGCGTTCCGGTAGCAATTCATTGCGGCAGGCTTTCAGACAGTCTCTGAGGGTTGAGCGGAGTATGCCATTGTAAAGTGGTAAGGCCTGAGCTTCGTACACACGGACCTCCAGCAATTTTGCCATAGCCTGCTGCCGGGACTTTCTGGCTGCAGCCACCAGGTAAACAGCCAGTTTACGGACAGATCGTTCGTCCACCTCATGCAAACTCGTGATGGAAGCGTGCACATCGGCAGGGCAATGGCGGGCCAGACGCCAGAAATCCGCCCTGACCGCTTTCAGATCCGGGCTGGAGTGTTGCTCCAGCCAATCTGAAAGGGCACTTTGATTGGCTTGTGTATCGTTGTTTTTATCCGGATAGTATTGGGCAATCTTTGCCTTGATAAACCCATAAACCTCCGGATGACCACGGTAAGCCTTTGCCAGCAAGAGATGTAATGCCTTACGCTGATGACAGGGCTGCACCTGATGGCAACGGTCCTGCCGACGTTCTGCTTCCACTTGTTGATCAAAGCGTTTTTTAAAGGTGTTCGCCGACCAGGGAGGCTCATGCGGATAACGCTTCTGATGATCGCGGGGGAGATTCTCAAGTAGTTGGTAAACTGGCTCCTTTGCTTCCTGCCTGTATGCCCGGCCTGAGGCCAATGCGTAGTCTATCAGGGAGGAACCGGTGGGACTTAATTGTTCTGGGCAGGTCAGTATTATCCGGGCCTTGGGCAGCTCAATCCGGTGCCCGTTCAGAAAGAGGTAAGGCTGGCGCAACAACAGGGTTTCCAGACAGGCCGCAAAGGTTGGATTGCATTCAAGTCCCGTAAAGATAACCGGCTTGCCCCTGATCAGGCAGTCCATTAATTCACTATTGCTTATGCTGAAGGTAAGGCCCTTCTCGCTGTCCAGCTGAACACTTTGCAGGGAGTCGAGCGAGTCGCTGGAGTGCACCCTGTAATGGAAAGCACTGGTCAATCTGGAATTGCGACCCACTGTTGACTGGCGGAATGAATCCCGGAGTATTAATTGTTCAACGGGCAGATTTTGAAAGAGTAACGGGCGCTTATTGGCCGGCAATTGCTCAATCTGCCCCAGTAGCCACAACCACTGGGTCTCCTTGAGCTGGCCAGTGATGACCAATTGGCGGCGTCCTTTCATTAAACATGCCAGCCGGTTAACACGCACCACTTTATGATTATTTACCCGAAAGTCGGTCTTTACCTCCTCAAGGGAGCAGACGTTAACACACACGAATGACTCATGAGGCTTAAAGGTCTCAGAATCCGCAGCCATGTACTGATTAATCAGCGTTTCCAATTCTGAAAAGTCAGCATCCTCTTTGGAAAAGCTCAGATGCCCAGGCAGGCAACACCACTGACCGTTAGCTTCAAAGCCACCGGTTCTTACCGCATCGGCCAGTGTTGTCCGGAAGCGCTCGTTCTCCCATGGGGCATTCTGCAGAATCAGGTGACTGGCATCCGGTAATCGGGAAAGGGCACCTTCAGAAAAGTTCAGCTGACCATATTCGTTCAGGGCAATACCGCCAAACAGTCCGTGGTGCCAATCACTGAATGTAGAAAAATCGATCCGTTTGACCGGCTGATCAGTCGGTGGTTTATCCCGATGTACACTGGCCAGAACGTCCTCATCACTCTGAGACGTGTTATCGTGAACGATGGCAGGAAGCACCTGATGGTTCATTTGTCTCAGGCGACGCCAAAGGTCCGGATTAGCGGGTTGCTTACCACTGAGCATATCCTCACTGACCAGAAAAACCCTTTTTACTCCACAGCCCAGAGGCTGGCCATTGCAGGAGGGGGGCGCCTGCAGCAAATCGTTGAAACTGGCAATGTCGCCGGGATGGAAGACGGTGAGATCAACAATCAAGGTCAGAGGTTCATCGCCAAATAACCGGCCTGCCTTTGTTTGCAGTTTTCCGTTATCCAACCGGGTTTGTTGCAGCAAGCCCGATTGCTCCATATCGTCCGGAGAACGAATCATGATCACGGAAAAGGGGGGCTGGGTACGTCGGAGCTGATCGCACACCCATTGGCGGGATAATGGATCATTGGCGAAATAAAACACTCCGGTGGACTGCGGTGCCTGGTGAGCAGCCACCGGGTATTCAGGCAACGCACTTGCCTGTTTCAGCTTATTTGATGGGCTATGGTCTATTATTCGGGCTTTACGTTTCGCTAATAAAGTGAGCTTATTAGAAGAAGTAGAAATAACATTAT
>NZ_LUTV01000001.1:115732-138932 GCF_001646945.1 Endozoicomonas ascidiicola | reverse complement strand
CTGTAATTATACGTCTTGAATCGTTTTTCGTTTCATGCTTTGGATCAATTTATCTGCTCATTTAGAACCGTATGTTTCAAATGAGTTTTGGTTTAGTACTTATCCCCGGCATAATGGTCTTTATTTCTGTGGTTCGCGGTATTGGCTCATACCTTGGCAGCTTCTACATCGATAAAGTGTCGAGCAGTGTGATCCATGATTTGAGAGTTGCCATGTTTGATAGCTTAATTACTCTGCCCAATGCGTATTTTGATAATAATAATTCAGGCCATCTGATTGCCCGGTTAACGTACAACGTCACCCAAGTCACATCCGCCGCCACCAGTGCCATTAAGATAGTGGTACGCGAAGGGTTGACCGTTATTTTTCTGCTGAGCTTTCTGTTTTATACCAATTGGAAGATGACCCTGATTTTTATTGCCGCCCTGCCGGTAATAGCTCTGGTGGTTTCTTATGCCAGCAATCGCTTCCGAAGATTCAGCCGTAAGATTCAACACTCGATTGGCGATCTGACCCAGGTCACCTCTGAAACCATCAATGGCTATCGCGAAGTTCGTGGTTTTGGTGGCGAAGATTATGAGAGTAAACGCTTTGAGTCAGCCAGTGCCACAAACGTGCGCCAGAGTTTAAGGCTCTACAAAGCAAGTGCGATCCAAACCCCTGTATTACAGTTTATTATTTCCATCGCGTTAGCATTGTTGCTCTTTATGGTGTTATGGGCAAAAGGCGATGCCACCACTGCGGCACTGGTTGGCTATGTTACCGCAGCCGCTCTGCTGCCCAAACCCATTCGACAGCTCAGCGAGGTGAATGCCAGTATTCAGAAAGGCATTGCAGCAGCTGAAAGTATTTTTGCTATGGTGGATGAAGTACCGGAGGCCAACACTGGCCTGTATACCTGCGATAGAGTGAAAGGTCGTATTGAGTTTAAGAATGTTTGCTTTACCTATCCTGGCTCATCTTCTCCTGCACTTAAAGATATTTGTTTCACTGTTGAAGCCGGCAAAACCTATGCATTGGTAGGTCGTTCTGGCTCTGGCAAAAGCACTCTGGCCAGCCTGATCCCTCGTTTCTATAATCACACCGAAGGCGATATTCTCATCGATGGCACGCCATTGAACGATTTTGAGCTGAAAAACCTCCGCAGTCAGACTGCCCTGGTTTCCCAGAACATTACTCTCTTTAACGATACCGTTGCTCGAAATATTGCTTACGGAGCACTGAGTGAAACCGCCAGTGATGTCGATATTCGCCGGGCCGCGGAAGCCGCCCACGCAATGGAGTTTATCAAAGGGATGACCAATGGTATTCATACCATGGTGGGTGAAGATGGTGTTTTACTTTCCGGCGGACAGAGGCAACGTTTGGCTATTGCCCGGGCTATGTTGAAAGATGCCCCTATTTTGATTCTGGATGAAGCAACTTCTGCACTGGACACCGAATCAGAGCGCCATATTCAGGCAGCCCTGAATGAAGTCATGAAAGGTAGAACTACCTTGGTGATCGCTCATCGGCTTTCCACCATTGAGAATGCGGATTGTATTCTGGTGTTAGAACAAGGTCAGATTATTGAACGGGGAACACATAGGGAGCTACTGGCTAACGGTCAGCATTATGCGAAACTGCATAAAATGCAGTTTCACGATGAGCCCGGTGCATTAACGCCTATATTCGCCTGAGATCAGGAAGCCTCTTTCCAACTGGAATAGAGGTTTGTACCCAAATCGACTTAATGCTCTCCAAAGAATTCGTGTTAGATAATATCCAAGAAGGCTCGGTAGTACGCTGTTGACTGCCTGCTCTGGAGGCTCTCCTGTTCTTTAGCAGTGGTTGTATACCGCTGAATACAGTTTTGATTTTTTTCCTTGTTTGGATTGGCCATTTTTATTTCACGGCATGACTGAAGAACAGGGAAGATGAGACGGAATAAAATGGCATACTCTTATTAGTTCAAAATACACGACGAAGATTTGGTGTGTTAACAGGATAGTTTATGGCTATTTCACAAACTGATAATCCTAACTGCACCACCCAGAGCGACACTTGCCCGCCTCTCAACAATAGATAGAGGATGATATGATGAGTCATTTGAACATACATTGAACATAACCACTGGATTAGAAGGTTCTACCTCTTTACCGATGATCAAGAGATGCTTCATGGAGCGCTGACTACAAACCTCCCCTAACCGCAGGTTTACAGTCGCTTCGGTGACGTTGTCTGACACTGCAGGAAAAGATTTGGCAAGTTTGAGAAGACGCCTCACTGAATAGACTTTAAAATACTCCGGATGTCGATCATAAAGGGTTTGAAGTTTTCGTAGCTGGTATTCTTCATGGCTTTCCGCAACTCTGCTTAACTGCTCCCAGAACAACGGCATTCGCTTTCGGATATGTACTGGTGTATTCCTCACTTTCAGTGATCTCAGTATAAAAGCACTTGAGATTCTCTGAGCAGGTGGCTGACTTAATAATTTTCTCGCAAAACTCCTTAACTGATTGATCGCCGACTGCTGCTTCTTCAGCCGCATCGTCTCCTGCGCTCTATGCCTATAACCCTGAGCTTTTTCTGCCGTCTGTGGCGCTGGTAGCTGCCGATAAAGCCATTGGCTATCGTTGTTTTTCAGCCAGACAAAGACCTCATTGAATTGATCAAACAGTGCTTTTCTATGAAGCTTCGGATTTGCAGCGATGATTTCCAGAGATTTCTGACGATACAACTCCCTCTTACTCTCTTTGTTATGCTTTTTCGCCTGCCTCCGTTTTTCTCGGATGGCCGGGTGAGCCTGCAGTATGTGGTCAACCCCACTTTCCGACATACCTGCCAGTTCAGCAATTTTTTTCATCGACAACTCACTATTCAAGAGGCCGAGTACTTCAGCCTCTTTTTCTGCCGATATTTTCAACCCTTTACCGTTGATTGGGATCTCAAACTCATAGGCAATTTTACGAATACTGTAGTACGACACGCCAGATTGTTTTGCCGCACCTCTTAAAGACTCTCCCTGTCTGAGAAGCGTAATGGCCTGCTCTTTATCCCCTGCATTATTGGCAACCGTGGCCGGGCGGTCTTTTTCCGTATTCTGCCTCTGATGTAACGAATCCAGAAAGCCACTGAGCAGAATATGCTTTACAGGGTGTGTTCTTTTGTTGCCACCCCGTAATAAATCCCGGACGAAATTGTGTTTTCTTCCATCTGTTCTTAAGTTCTGAAAGGCTGTTAATGAAAGCAAACCTCCCCAGAACGCTCCAATATCATCCAGTAGCTTTGTAGAGCGTATCATTCCTTTCGAGGTTACATAGCCGCCACGTTTAAGCCTGCTTCTATAAGCGCCAGTGACTGCATTATGGTTATCTGAGCTGGCTTTTGGTATCAGCAACTCGGCTGAAAGCTCAGCAAATAGAATTTCTTGCTTTGATGCTTCTATCACTCTGGACTGTTGAATGTCGGGCAGGGTGAGATGCTTTGGCATCATTGGTGAGCGGATCAACTTAACACCATGGAGGTAACAAGCCGTAATGCCTGGTAATTCATGAAAATGATGCCAGTAGGAAATACCGTACCGCTTAACAGCCTGCTCAGCACAATGCGGGCAAAATGCCTGATATAACTTTATCCCCAGACGACTGGTGACGGTTCCGGCAAGACTTTCCAAAGCACTGGGCTGATTACTGGCCAGCGCCTGCTTCAGCATTCGACGATGATCGACACTCATAAAATGTGTGTAGTAACCATAGCCTGTATGATTGTGGAGGAGCTCCACGAGACTCATACCTAACTGCTCCGCTATTGCATTCAAGCGATACGTGCTGACGCCACAGGTTTGTGTGTAGCAACAATCTAACAGAGCCTGGTAAAAGTCATCGGAATGTTTATGGATCGTCAGAAGCTTTAGCCTGGCCATCAAGCTATAAATGGTTTCATTGGGTAGTAACCCTACATCAATCACTTGTGACCCACTCGGTATCTACCGCAAAGAAACCGCTGGAGTCTAGCCGGTCATACACATCTTTAGCGGATTCATTTCTTCGTTTTTTGCCTTGAATTTCATCTATCGATGCATCATCGGCACCGTCAGACTTATCATTGTTAGCCCTTGCCGTTACCGTTGTTTCAAGCACTTCATCCAAAGCTGAATCTTCGTCTGGGGTGTTCTTAACACTATGAGCACCTGCCAGCGAATACTTCTGATTAGATTTAAGTATTCTCCGGATAGCCAATGGCATCAGATCATCATAAGCGGCGTAATTTTTCTCCCTCAGAGCGTCAAGCGCAGGCATAAACAGCTTAAACTCTTCTTTGTATGCCTGATGAATAATGTCTGCCGTGATCGAGTCTTCATCATCCTCAATAGCCCGAACATTGGCAAATTTCAGCAAGGAAACCGTGCAAAAGGTCACCCCTTGAGTCAGATCATAGAGTAGCTTCTTAATCTCTTCCGTCATGGCCACTGGAGATGAAACCCATTGATATCGCCAGAGAACCTCTACCAACTGGTTCCAGACCTGGTCATCCATGTCAGGCTGTGCAAGATCTATCATTCCTTCTTGAGCCATTCTTCTGGCCGTTCGAAATTTCTCGGAATAGATATCGTACGTATCGTAGGTGCCAATATATAACAGCGATACTTTGACCTCATTAGACAGACTTTCAAAAAATGCCATTGCCTGATCAATACCGCCAGATTTGACAAGCGATAGATTCTGAAGCTCATCAATGACAATCAAACCAATATGGTGCATAAGGCACACTTTTTTCATATTGATTTCCAAATCAGCAATATTGAGGGTTTTTAGCTGATTCCCCGGGGCATAATTCGTTCCAATCGCACTATCAACCGCCCTGAAGAAATTCAAGCACAGCGTTCGTCTTGAGCCATCCGATGGCACATTAAACTTCACATAAACGAGCTGCTGAAAATTCAAGGCTTTCCCGTTATATTTCTTATGCGGTATCACCTGATCAAAAAATAATTTAAGTATGGACTCAACCATATAGGTCTTCCCCATACCACTAAGCCCGGTGAGAAACAGGGATGGTGCAGTAATTTCTTCGAGGCTTGCGGGATAAGGCGCTGACCGGCCTTCACTGGCTACATGGTTAATCAGCTGCGATGTTGCTACATCAATCGGATTTCTGTGTTTATAGGATTTCAACAATAACTTATAAATTTTTTTATACGTCTTGTAGAACTTTGTGTTGGGTATAATGCAGGAATCAAGCCTCTCCGTATACCTGTCTCGTTGCAATTCATTGTGGTACACCTCGTCTTTTGAAAAAAGTGGCTTTTTCAATGCTGCAGTAATCACTTCAGTTCTGCCTTTATACTCAGGCAGGGCTTCTATAAGAGGATTTCCATCATACTCAGGGATACCGATTTTATGATAGTCAGTCATTACTCATCATCCTCTCCTAATAATTGGTTAATCAGGTCAACAGTATCGTTTTCCTGGCTTTTCTTCTTTCTCTCAGGTTTCTCAGTAGGTGCACTTTTATCGGAATCAATACCGCTGGCTTTTTCTGCTTTTTTAGCATCGGCTCTTCTTTCATGGAGCTTTTCTTTAGCTCTGCTGGCTTTAATGTCGTCTGTTTTATTTCTGCCTTTTCCTTTTTTCTCTTTTTTGGCCGCGTCAATCATAGCCATTCTAACAGCACGCGTTCTCGCCAAGCCTTTTTCTCTTTTTTTGTTCGCCGTTTTTAAGGTGGCGCTTTCTCTTTCTTGCTGATCAAGAAGCTCATCATGATCAAGGTTTCTGTACTTCTCCATGGTATCATTGAGGTAACATATGTTTATGGATTTATCCTCAGGATGGATAAACCAGATATAATTTGTTGTTGAACGAGTGTACTTAATCTGTATCGGCAGCCTTTTTTTTCGCATCCGAGACAAAGACATTTGCTGCTGGATAAAACCAGATTCCGAGTGATACCTTAAGCCTTTATAATAAATACCGTCTCCTCTCACCTTGGCATCATCTTTTGGTAACAGGCCGAGATACAAAGCATCCGCCTCAATCGTATTCGCTGCTCCCATGCCGTATTTCATCCCCCAATCCCAAAGATTGGACGGTGTCTCTATTACCTTATCTCTGGCTCTTTCAATATCACCGACAACGTTCTTTACTTTGCTGGAATTGTGCTCAACGACCTCAAGTGCTATCAACTTCGTAAGCTCTTTCAGTGTCAACATCCCATCAAGTTCAGGCTTTCGAGCACCACGCTCACGCTTTATCTTAACCGTGCTTCCCGGTAGATACTGAATAACAAGGTCGTTAATAATGTCGAAGTGCTTTTCGACAAGCCCTTTTAAATCTCCTCGATACGGACTGGTAAATGCTAGATGCTTCACACCAATACTATCCAGGATCACCTCTGCTTGCTTGCTAATAATCTCTCCTCTATCGGCTAACAAGCCAGTACATAGGCAATTCATAGGCCACTCCTCGTGAGCTATCTGCAAATCGAACCCTTTGCAATACTCAACTTTATCACTAAAGGTATTGTATAGTGCGGCTCTCGCACCGTCCCAGGATGGCCCCTCAAGCCCTACATACATCCCGACTATCGCCCTGCTATAAACATCAGTAACCATATAGATGACAGGCCGGCCAATAAGTGTTTTTCGTGATCTATCAAACTCACTCACCAGATAGATATCACCCACCGTGGCATCTATTTCGTATAATTCTCCTGGCCCCCTGACAAACAAATCTGAGGATGAATTCAATGGTCTTTTATCTTTATCGTGCTTGGATCGTCCCAGCCTTTTTTTGCTTGCTGCCACAGGGTCTATGAAGGCTTTAGCCCATCGTCTGAATTGATGAATACTGGGCTTGCGATTGTCGCCCCAATGAACTTTTACATAAATTTCTTCTTTCTCGTCGAATACTTCATCAGAATAATAATTGTCACACAGGTAATCATAGGTATCTTTGATACCGGGCTCATCTTTACTGTAGTAATAGTCCTTCAAAGATTTTTTAATCAGCTCCTTGCACTCATCCGTCATAACAAAGCCTGTAGCCTTGTCTTTCCGGGGAGGCCCCACCTTTTTAATGGCGTGGTGGCCATGCCCAACTTTATGGTAATCCGGTAACAGTGCATTCCTTCTCAGCCCTCCCTGTAAGTACATATAAATAAATTTATAAATACTCGGCCTGGACACCCCCGCTTCCCTCGACCTGTTACCGATCACAGGAGAGCTTTTTTCATACTCTAAAAACATATCCAGATCTTTTTGCTCGGATACAAGCGGCTTGATTATCTCCCATCGTTTATCACGAACTGCTTTCCAGTCATCTTTGATATCCGCATCATCCTGAAGTGAGTAATAGCTATAACTCACACTGGCAATATGAATCAACTTGTTGGCTATTTCTTTCTTTATTTCGTCATAAGCAAAGCAGATTGGTTTACGGGGCTTTCCTTCTGCATTTATTAAGAACAATTTATTACTGATGTCATTGATTCTTATAATGATGTACGACTCAGCTAAAACGCTATCCTCAGAGACCGGATTCAGCTTATTCCCGATATTCATTAACACCCTCTAGGGGAAGAATGACTACTCTTCCATCCAGTTTCTCTCATTCAATTTAGGCAATCACCAATAATAGGTATCCAACTACCACTACGCCTGCACAGCTTGGACAATCTAATCAACTACAGCTGAGCGTGATAAATCAAATTCAATTTTGCCCACCTTTGTTGTTAACAATATTTTTTTGGATACATCGGCTTTCAGCTCTTTGTGCCACATCAGATGCCTGAAGATTTTGACTGACTGTTCACTTTGCATATTCAATTCGAGTGATACGGCGTCAATCACCTCTTTCAAGGTGATAGTTGAGCTACAACCATCTACTTCTGATAAAAACGTTTCTTTCCAAAGATCCTTGTTTTCTTGCAACTGCCCATCAAGAAGCGCATCGTCATAAGTAGTTAACCAAATGAAATCATATATTCCTGACCGACCTGCTCAAACACTCGTATGACTTCTGCTTCAAACGCCTTAAAGTCCATGACCTCAAAGAGATTCAACCATTCATACTTCACCTTTTGCCATAGCATTTCTATCAAGTTCAGTTCTGGGGAGTAGGTTGGCAGATAGCAGACAAGTATCTTCTTTTCGATCGCCCAGTCGGCCAGCTCCTCTCGGAATAACCGACTCGTGTGGATACTGGCGTTATCAACCATTACCACCGTGTAACGGTCACCAGAACTGTACTTGGGAGCGGCCATTTGCTCCGCAAAGTCATTGAATACGTTAATCACTGTCTGGCTATTAACCATTCCAATAACGGGATAACAGAACAGGTCGTTGCTCCGGTTCATAAACCCAAGTACGTTGATACGTTTACTCTTGACGGAGGGAATTCGAAGTTGCTCTCCCCTCGGCTGCCAGGCGTAGGGCACTGAAGGTTCTTGTGAAAATCCAGATTCATCGAAGTAAAAAAGATTAATAAGGCCGTTGTCTTCTGCYTCTTTTGCTTCACTAAGAGCCTTGTGGCAACTATCAAAGTGCTCTTGATCTCGCTTGTGACTGCATGAACGTCGAACTCGTTTGTAAACCATGCCAAGGCTGTTAGCCATGCGTCTCAGCGTGGGCAGCGAAGTTTTTTTTTGGGTTTCTTCTTAAAGTACTGCTTTGGCGTGTCTTATACGACGTGGTTCATTTTTTACCAGCTCCTTGAAGCGAGCGACTTCTTCAGGGTTGAAGGTTAGAGGGACACCACCGCCATGGCTTTTATACAAGCCACGAATGCCAAAATCTTCCCACTGGTCTATCCAGTTAGAGATGGTCTGATATTGAGTGCTGAATACATCAGCTATTTGCTCAAGAGTATACCCACGGTGGCTTAGCAATACAGCATGAGCTCGTTCTCTCAAATACGGAGTAGGACCAAGGCGCGAAGCCTGTTGCAGTGTAGTGATGATAGCTGGATCAGTTATGTTGGAAACCGATTTCATGATGATCGTACAGGTGGAAACTATGAGGAAACAGTAGTTCAAAATTCCTGAGCCGGCTCGTAATGGATTAACTGATTGATTGATCGGTTAGTCAGTTTATATGATTTCAAATGATCAACTACTTAAAACCATTTCAAGTTGAATATCAGATCTTTATTTATATCCTCTTTCACCATGCATTTGCACTCCACTCCCCGATCGAGCCAGTACTGCCTTTCAACTTCAAGCTTCTGCAGTACACTTTTGTTTTTATCGGTAGATGCATCAATGCCAGATTTCGTCTTGACTGGAATGGCAACCCACACTTCCTCTCCATTCCGATCAACCTTCACCAGAAAATCAGTACTCATTATTTTATTTGGGAGAGGTGCCCGCTTTTCAGTACTCTCATCCTTTATAGTCCTGTGCCGGTATTTTGGGGGTTTCAACCCTCTTTCGCTGGCAATCTGGACGGTTTTACTTAGAGGCATAAGGGGGAACTGCTCGTAAATTTCAATGACCGAGCCTTCATATTCCAGTAGCAGGAAGACGTAGTATTCAGCATCGGAAAGCAGGTGATGTGTTCGACCGGACTTAACTCCGGTGATCTTTCTGGAACGCCCCTGGGACGGAACTTCCTGAACTTCATGCCAAGGTTTATAGTCACCGGACTCCCAGTGCTTTTCCCACAGGGCCGTCCAGCGCTCAACATCTTCCTTAGTCACGTCCTTGCGTTTTGTCTCCATTACCCTGCCTTTATGCTCATTTTTTGATCAGAAAGCACAGGGTATAGTATATTTACCTATATGTAAACACTTTAGCGCAACTGTAAACAATTAATTGCAACTGTAAATAGCTTTAATGCAACTTAACAGGAGGTTCGTTAAACAACCGCTCCCAACTGGAAGATCGGCAAGTACATGGCGATGATCAAACCACCTACCAAAACACCCAGAACCGACATAATGATCGGCTCCATTAAACTGGTCAGGCCATCTACCATGTTATCCACTTCTGTCTCATAGAACGTTGCTACTTTATCCAACATTTCATCCAGAGCGCCGGATTCTTCACCGATGGATACCATCTGAATCGCCATGGAGGGGAAAATACCGGAGCTCTTCATCGCAAACTGTAATTGCTGCCCCGTAGATACATCTTCTTTGATTCTTTTCGTGGCATCGGAATAGACGACATTACCCGCTGCACCGGCAACAGAGTCCAACGCATCGACTAGCGGCACACCAGCCGCAAATGTGGTTGCAAGGGTTCTGGCAAAACGCGCCACTGCTGATTTATCCAGAATCTCGCCGACAATTGGCAGCTTCAGAACGAAACGATCCTTGGTATCCCTTGCCTTCTGTGATTTTGCCAGCACTTTCTTGAGGATAAAGATAGACGCAATAATCCCACCCAAAGCAATAAACCAATAGGCCTGAACGAATTCAGAGAGCCCAATAACCATCTGTGTAAAGGCGGGGAGCTCCGCACCAAAGCCCTGGAATACTTCCTCAAACTGCGGAACCACTTTTACTAGCAGAATGACGGTTACGATCATGGCAATCACCACAACCGCAATCGGGTAGTTCATGGCCTTTTTGATTTTTGCCTTGAGTGCCTCTGTTTTTTCTTTATAGGTGGCGATACGATCAAGCAGAGTTTCCAATGCACCGGACTGCTCACCAGAACCGACCAGGCTGCAATAAAGATCATCAAAATATTCTGGCTGTTTGCTTAATGAGTCTGCGAGTGTGCTACCACTGGCGACCTCATTTTTAATTTTGACAATCAGATCCCTTAACGCTTCTTTTTCGACACCTTCCGCTGTGATGTCAAAGGCCTGAAGCAGTGGCACACCCGCTTTCATCATGGTCGCCAGCTGTCGGGTAAACAGGGCAATATCCATCGGGGTGATTTTCCCCTTGCCGCCAAAAGAGAGCGACATCCCTTTTTTAGTGACTTTGGTGGCGTTTATGCCTTGCTTACGAAGCTCAGCTTTGACCAGTGCAATACTAGTGCTCTGCATCTCCCCGTTTACTTTCCGGCCAGACTTATCTTTACCCTGCCAGACAAACGTTACTGATTTGGATTGTTTTGCGGCCATATTATGCGCGATCCATAGCTATTATCTTCGTTGACGATTATAAAGTGACTTATCTTCGGATCCTATCGAGAGAATCCCAAATACTGATCTGATCCACTTTTTCTGCAATTATAACTACTTCGGTCAAACCCACCGAGCCATTAGCCACCCACCTCTATACGTTCAAAGGTGTCAATATTCAGGGCAGTCAGTGTTTTCCCCCACACGCAGCCTGTATCAATGGCGTGAATATTTACTCTTTTTGTTTCCCCTTCCAGGGATGCCCAGTGTCCAAAAATGATTTGCTCATTATAAGAAGGGCTCTTCGGAAAGCTGAACCAAGGCGCAAAGCCCTTCTGAGCTTTTGTACCTTTACTTTCCATGTCCAGCACACCCTGTGCATCGCAAAAGCGCATTTGCGTCAGGTAGGCTGCGGTCATGCGGATTTTGCGTTTGCGCTTGTATTCGTCGTCCCACGGGCGAGGTTTGCTGGGCTTGAAGATTTTCTTTAGCCAATAGACATAATCATCCGAGCGCAAGGCGTCTTCTAATCGGCGAGCTTCTTTTTGCGCCTGCTCAATGCTCCACACCGGAGGAATTCCTGCATGCACCATGGTGATCTGGCGCTTTTTACTGTGATGCAGGACTGGACGATGGCGCAGCCAATGAATCAATTCATCTGCATCCGGCGCTTCCAGCACCTCATCAAGGGTATCTTTTAGCCGAGGGTTGCGGATTCCGCTGGCTATAGCCAGCAGATGAAAGTCATGATTGCCAAGAACCGCCACACACCGATCGCCAAGAGACCTCAAATAGCGCAGCGTCGAGAGCGAATCCGGCCCTCGATTGACCATATCACCGGCCACCCAGAGTTTATCTTGCTCCGGGTCAAAGGCCAGCTCATCCAACAAGCGCATGAGTGGATCGTAACAGCCTTGAATGTCGCCTACTGCGTATGTCGCCATTGTTTGTTCCCGCGGCTTATCGTTCAACCAAATAATCGGCAATTCGAACGAAGTCGGCAAGTGTCAGCACTTCAGGTCGGGCAGAAGGGTCAATATTCAGACTTTCCAACTCCTCAACCTTTACGTGCGCTTTCAAGGTGTTTCGAATGGTTTTACGGCGCTGACCAAAGGCATCACGCACAACCACTTCCAGCTTCTCAACACTTTTGCAAGGGTGTGGCAATTCACGGTGAGGCGTCATGCGCACAATAGCAGAATCTACCTTCGGTGCCGGTTTGAAAGCGCCAGGGCCGACAGTGAACAAATAATCCACCCGACAGTAATACTGCGTCATAATGCCCAACCGACCATAATGCTTCTCACCCGGCTGTGCTGCCAGACGCTGCACCACTTCTTTCTGCAGCATGAAGTGCATGTCGTCAATCAAGCTTTCAAAGCTTAATAAGTGGAAAATCAACGGTGTAGAAATGTTATAAGGCAAGTTACCAATAATACGCAGCAGGCGCTCATTGGTTTTCAGGCTGGCAAAATCAAATTTGAGCGCATCCGCTTCATGGATTCTGAACTGATCATTCAAGCCAAAGCGAAGTAACAAGGTTGGAATCAAGTCGCGATCCAGCTCGACCACATCCAACTCACCGGCTCTTTCCAGAACATCGGCGGTCAATGCACCCTGCCCCGGGCCAATTTCTACCAAATGCTGACCCTTTCTTGGGCTGATAGACGCAATAATCTCACCGATCACGCCTGGGTCATGAAGAAAGTTCTGACCGAAACGTTTGCGAGCTTTGTGATACGGAACAGCTGATTGAGACATGAAACTATTGCTCATCTGGTGATGAAACCGACCATAGCGCGAACCCTATGGCGATTGATTCGAATTGGAGGATATTAACGGTCGGCGTGGATTTTTTCTAGCCAATCATCTCAAGGGCGGAGTTGATGGCGGTGTAAAGGCTACCCGGATTTGCCCTGCCAGAGCCAGCGAGGTCTAGAGCCGTGCCGTGATCCACAGAGGTGCGGACAATGGGCAACCCAAGGGTGATATTGACCGAATTGCCAAAACCTTTGTATTTCAACACCGGCAAACCCTGATCATGATACATGGCCAGAACGGCATCGGCTTTTTCGAGATGCACAGGATTAAACAACGTATCTGCAGGCAGTGGGCCGGTCAGATTCATACCTTCTGCCCGAAGCGTTTCCAGCACCGGAATAATGGTATCGATTTCTTCTGAGCCTAGATGACCACCTTCACCGGCATGGGGGTTTAGTCCACACACCAGAATCTTAGGCGAAGCGATGCCAAACTTTGTTTGAAGATCATGGTTCAGAATTCGAATCACTTTTGTCAGTGAATCTGGCGTTATGGCTGAAGATACATCTTTCAAAGGCAGATGCGTGGTTGCCAGCGCAACTCGCAAACCTCCGGTTGCCAGCATCATCACTACTTTTTCTGTTGCCGTTTTTTCAGCAAGAAATTCGGTATGCCCACTAAAAGGTACGCCAGCATCATTAATCACTTCTTTACTGACCGGCCCCGTCACCATACCGTCAAATAAACCACTGACACAGCCTTCAACTGCCAGAGTGAGCATATCCAGAACATATTGACTGTTGACAGGATTGAGAACGCCAGCCTGAGATAATGCGCCCATAGTCACCGGTGCAATTAGTAAAGTATTCGCTGCTGATGGCTGTACATTTTCCGGATCAAACGTCTTTAATGTTACCGGGAGGCCAAGCTGTTCAGCTCGCTGGGATAACAGCTCTGGATCAGCCGCAATCACCAGCTGGACTGATCTGGAAAACTCTGGATTCTGAGTGGCAAGCAGCAGGCAAAGGTCTGGACCAATGCCTGCAGGCTCCCCGGCGGTAATCACCAGCCGAGGAATATTGCGCGTTTTTGAAGGAAGAGAGTCCGTCATATCAGAGCTGGGATTCCACGTACGCCTGATCACGAATTTCGCGCAACCAAACCTGCAACTCTTCTTCGAACTTGCGATTACCCAGCAGCTCTCGCACCTGGTTACGACGAACCTGATTACTGATATCGGATTTACGCTTACCCATTACTTCGAGAATGTGCCAACCGTAGGTAGTGCGGAACGGCTCACTGACCTGATTTTGCGGAATCAGATTCATCACGGTTTTAAATTCTGGCACCAATGTATTTGGATCAACCCAATCCATATCGCCACCGTTCAGAGCCGACGCCGTATCATCCGAATACACCTTGGCTAACGCGCCAAAATCTTCACCGGCGTTTACCCGATCGTAGATTTTCTCGATCAGCTTCTGAGCTTCCAGATTGCTGCGAATCTCATTGGGCTTGATCAGAATATGTCGCACATGAATCTGATCTTGAACAATTACTTTCTGGCCTCGGGTATCCATCAGCTTGAAGATATGGAAACCAGCGGGGCTACGAACGGGTGCGGATGTCTCACCTCTGTCCAGTTTTAAAGCCTGCTCGGCAAACAGGGTTGGCAGTTGATTGGCTTTTTTCCAACCTAGATCACCACCCTCCAGAGCGTTCTGCCCTTGAGAGTTAGCGATAGCCAGCGCCTGAAAATCACCGCCATTCTGCAGCAGTTTGGCCAATTCGCTGGCTTGTTTCTCAGCTGCCTGAACCTGCTCCGGGGATGGGTTATCCGGTGTCGCAATCAGGATGTGTCCTAAACGGTATTCCGTTTGCGTTTGGGAAAGGCCTTCCGGTGAATTCAGAAAGTTATCAATTTCCTGCTCACTGATTTGCACTCGCTGGGCAATCTGACGCTGGCGCACACGGTTCAGAATCATCTCTTTGCGAATTTCTTCGCGAGCCTGGCTGAACGGCACACCATCACGCTCAAGATTCTCCTTAAACTCTTGCAGTGTCAGCTGGTTTCTTTCTGCAATTCGGGCAATCGCATCATTCAGAGACCAGTCATCAATATGAATACCGCCCCGTTTGCCCATTTGAATCTGGATATTTTCCAGAACCAGTTGTTCAAGCACCTGCTTTTGCAGCACATCTTCTGGTGGCAGGGTAATATTTTTGGCAGCCAGCTGCCGGCGGACAGCGTCCATCCGGGCATCCAGCTCACTTTTCATGATTACGTCCTGATCGACTTTGGCAACTATTCGATCAAGCTCAACGCGATCAAGTTCAACGGAATCAGCCTGCGCAGAAATAGCCGTACTTCCCATAGACAGTACGCACAGGGATGCCAGAGCAATACGTTTCAATCCCTTCATCATTTACTTCTCGTCCCCATAACCTTTAATACCTTGAAGCAATTCTTTGGTGCCACTGCCGCTAAGATCACCAAGCCCTCTCAGGACAAACTGCAGCATAATACCCTTTTTGTATTCCGGAAAGTCGATATTGTTATCATCATCGATCCACTTTCTCCAGAACAGGCGCACCTGATAACAGCAACTGTTATATTCGACTCCGGACAGTAACTCAAGGTTCCTGCTGTTGGTCAAATCATGTTGCCAACGTCCCATGGCCGACCAGTTGTTGGATATTGGCAAGGCGAGAGACAGGTCTGTAATGCTCAGGTTGTTGTTTGTGGTTTGATATATCGTCGAACCATCAGGCGCTGTTCCGATTGGAATATTATTATCGTCAGTGCCTTTAACATAACGATCAGCCTGATTCAGATAACGATACCCTGCATTGAAGACTTGTCTGTCACTTGGCTTGTACTGATAGTACAGACCGTAGTTGTCCATTTTATTGTTGTTCGTATCCCACATGAGATCTTGTCGTAGACTCATGGTGCGGGTCATGTTGTAGACCATTTCGGATGCAAATGGTGAAGTAGATTCCTTCATATCCTCTTGCAGTCGTCTGGTTTCATCGCCCGGATCGATATCGCGATCATCGTCATCATTTGCTGTACGTACATCAGTATTAGGGCTGATCCACAGCTGCCTATCCTTGAAATAAACAATCTGTCCGACACCAAAACGGAAACGCTCAAAGCCATCGTCTTCAATCAGGCGGGTAGAAATACCCAGAGACAACTGATTTGCATCACCCAGCCTGTCGTAGCCGGAGAAGCGGCTATCACGCCAGAGCGAGTTATAGTTGAAACCCATCAGCGCTGTATCAAACACAGGATTCATCTCTTGACCTTTTTCATAAGGTGAGTAGAGATATTTCAATCTGGGCTCGAGGGTGTTTGTAAACGCGGTGCCACCAATAGTGGTCATACGATCAAAATACAACCCACTATCAAGACTAAATACGGGAACCGTTGTTTTTGGAGAGTCCGTATAATCAGATCCATTAAATTCAGGGTAGGCCAGCTTAAAATTATCCAACACCTGAGTTTCATCCAAATCACTCAGCTTGTATTGAACATGCTGCACTTTGACTGTTGGACGAATAAAACCGTATGCCCGCTCTATTGGAAAGCTGACACCACTTTCAAGGTACATGCGCTCGCCAGTGGCACGCTTTATACCAAAGCCTTCATCATAAACACTCTCTTTGTGTTTATTCGGGTCAGTGACATCAATTTCTTTAACGTAATTCCAGTCTTTATCTCGGCTAAACTTAGTGTAATCCGCCACATAACTCAGATTGAAATTATCACCCGCAAACCAACTACCATCCAACTTAACCTGTGGCAGTTTGTTATAAGGGTCATCTGACGTACGTCCCATATTTTGATACTGGTGAGCATCCACACTCAACTGCCAGCTGTGGTCAATATTACCACCCAGATAACGGGTACCGATGCGCTGGTTCAGTGGTGCATTGGCAGACAAGTTAAGGTCAGTACTAAAATCATCCAGATAGTTTTTATCGCTGGCTTTGGCATAATCAATCTCGGCCTGCCATCTCGGCGTAAAGTTCGCCAGATGACGGTAGTTAAGTAACCAGCGTTGTTTATCGTAATAAGGGTTGTCGTCTTTCAGCTCATCTTTGTTCAACAGGCCAGCAATACCAAGCTCGCCCTCATTGCGACCAAGGGTTTCACCTTCCAGCAAATAGCGGAATTCATTTTCCAGCATGGTGCCACGTTTGGCCATATAACGAGGTGTAACCGTGGCATCGAAATTAGGCGCCATGTTGATGTAATAGGGAATGGAGAAATCAAACCCGTTATCGCTGCCCTGAGAGAAGGTAGGGTACAGAAAACCGGTTTTACGACGGTCATCAATGGGGAAAGAAATCCATGGTGTATACAGTACCGGCAAACTCTGAATTCTCAGCACTGCATGCTTGGCAACACCCTGACCCTCTTCCATATCCAGCTTAACTTTGCTGCCAGATAACAACCAACCATTGTCGCCCGGAGGGCAGGTAGTGTAGGTGGCATCGGTCAGTTCCATGGTGTCGTCTTCATTGCGCAGCAGGTGCGTTGCATTACCACGGGAACCCTGACTGTGCAGAACATAGGCCGTATCTTCGATCGAAGCGCGACCGGTTTCCGTATTCAGGTCACCTTTTTCACCAACCAGCAACACACCTTTATCCCGGAAGCGAACATTGCCTTCGAACTGCCCATAACTGGTATTGCGATCCAGAGAAGCGGTTTCACTTTCAAACTGCCGACTGCCCTGGCGTACGACAACGTTGCCTTTAAAGTTGGCTATATCATTCTGGCCATAACTGGATTCATCCGACTCAACCAACATGGTTTGCTGATTATTATCACCGGAGAAATTCTTGCCAGGGCGCTCAGGCTCAATATACGCGCCACAACTATAGAACGGTTCCTTTGCCTTCTGCTCAGACGACAATTGGCTGATAGGCTGCCAATCCAACAGTGCTTTTAATGCATAACCCTGACCCGAAGCAGCAGGGACGACTTCTACCGCAACCTGCTGACTTTCTGCCGGAGCACGCGCAGCAACAACGGCTTTTGTTTTATAACCGCTCATGGATTTCAACGGTGCACTGCCATCTCCGGGGGCACAGAGCCATTGACCATTGGCTAAGGTTTGACAACGCCAGTCACTTGCTCCCGACTCCATTGCACCGGCACCCGAAGCCAGCATACTGGCTGCAACTGCGAGCGTAAGCGTCTTGGGAGTAAACGGTAAATAATGCATATCCATGAGCTAGTTAATCCCGGGAAAACAGTCTTAATCGGAGCATTCTATATGCATTTGCGCAGGAAATGCAGTTCTATTACGTATTCCCTGTGATAACCTTGAAGTTCTTATTCATCGTGCTTTACAGGAAGCCAACCGTTGGCCACCAAGATATCGAGCTCCCGACAATCTCATTCAGAATCATTGCGCCGGGAACAGTTAACCCGCTGGGTTACCTCGGTTTTAGCCAGTAACGAAAAACCCTTTCTGGCTGACAAAAAGCCGACTGTCTTTTTCGACGCTCCCATGGTTCCGCCCAACGGGGAACACTTGCCACTCCGACCCATTGGCAGTGACGCCGGATTCCGAAAATACTACCGACTGCAAACACCTCATCAAACCATCGTTGCCGTAGATGCACCCCCAGAAACGGAAGACACCCGGGCGTTCGTCAAGATTGATCGCTGCTGGAAAAAAGGTGGCATCAATGTGCCGGAAGTCTATGCCGTCGATTATGACCATGGTTTTATGCTTCAGGAAGATTTTGGCGATGAGCCACTGCAATCATTGCTTCACGGTGGTGCCGAAGACCAGTTTTACCCTCAACTGCTTGATATTTTGCTGACTATTCAACAACAGCCAGTTGATATCCTTCCGCCTTACGACGAAACACTGATTCGCTTTGAGCTGTCTCTTTATCCACAATGGTTTCTAGGTGAACTACTCGGGCTGGACACTCAAAACGCTGAACTGAAAGAACAACTGTCCTCCCTGTTTGATGAACTGACATTAGCATTCACCAGCCAACCTCAAGGCACTGTTCACCGGGACTACCATTCCCGCAACCTGATGCTGACACCGGAAAACACCGTCGGCGTTATTGATTTTCAGGGAGCATTAAACGGACCGCTCTTATACGACGCAGTATCCCTTCTTAAAGATTGCTACGTCTGTTGGCCTGAAGACAAAACACATCAGTGGTTGAAAGGCTTTGTGGAAAAGCATCCTGAGCTTTCGAGTGTAGACGAACACCAGATCATTACCTGGTTTGATCTTACCGGTTTGCAACGCCACCTCAAATGCCTGGGAATTTTTTCACGACTTTGCCTCAGAGACAAAAAACCCGACTATCTTAATAACCTTCCCGGAACACTAAACTATGTTCTGGACTGCTGCCGGAAGTACCCACAACTGCAGCGCCATGGAATCTGGCTGGAAAATAATGTTAAGCCCATTTTACAAGAGCAGATGGGCCGACTTTCTGAAGGTGTCGACATATGAAAGCGATGATTCTTGCCGCCGGTTACGGCAAGCGTTTAAGACCGATTACCCTGACCATTCCCAAGCCACTGGTGCAGGTGGCGGGTCAACCTCTGATCACTTATCACATCCAACGTTTGGCCAAAGCGGGCTTGAATGATCTGATCATCAATCACAGCTGGCTTGGGGAGAAAGTGGAAGAAGCCCTCGGAGATGGCTCTCAATGGGGCGTCAACATTACTTACTCTGCGGAACAGGAACCGCTTGAAACGGCAGGCGGCATACTGAATGCGCTCCCTTTACTAACTGAAAACTCGGATGACAACACCCCTTTTCTGGTGCTCAACGGTGATATCTACACCGATATTGAAGTAAGCAGCCTTACTCTGCCCGAAGGCATGCTTGCACATCTGGTTCTGGTCGCAAACCCAGACTTCCACCCGGATGGCGATTTCTGTCTAAAGGATGGACAAGTGTCCCATAAAGCAGACACCCCAGACGCCAAGGCTTTCACATTCAGCGGCGTTAGTGTACTGTCTCCCCGATTATTCGCTGGCTACCGTGCCGGTGAAACCCTTGCCCTGGCACCATTGCTGATTGAAGCCATGAAACAGAGCAAGGTAAGTGGACAATACCATGATGGTTTCTGGGCTGATGTTGGGTCGATTGTGCGCCTTAAAGCACTGGAAGATTACCTTCAACAACGCCGAAGCTGAAACTATCCCAGTTAGAGCAGGACTTCATGACCGTAATACTCATCGGAGCACTGATCGGTTTTATGACCGGCGGCCCCTTTGGTGCCATTCTGGGCGCATTCGTTGGCTCTTGGATCAGCAAAAATATACTGGGTGGACAGGGCGGCCCATCCAGATTTGGCGCATCCGCAGCTTACCGCCAGAAAGCGCAAACGGCTTTTTTCCGCGCCACCTTTTTAGTGATGGGGCGAATCGTCAAAGCCGATGGGCGAGTCAGTGAATACGAAATAGAAGCTGCTCAAGCCATTATGAACAATATGCGGCTCTCGGAATCTCAGCGGCAAATGGCCATTGAGCTATTTAATGAGGGCAAGAAACCCTCTTCTGATATCGAAGGCGCGCTGCAAGACTTCCGGCAGGTGGCGGGGGCAAACACACTGATCCCCATGTTTTTGGAAATTCAGTTAGCGGCGGCCTACGCCGATGGCAGCCTTAGCCCTTCTGAACAGGCGGTATTCAGACAGGTTTGCGCGATTCTCGGCGTGGGAAGCTTCGCCTTTGATCAGATACACCGTCGTTTTATTGCTCAACGGGAATATTACCAGCAGAGAAGCTATCAGTCCGGCAGCGCACAGCACCCTTCTGGAATGAGCCTGAAACAGGCCTATGACGTGCTTGGCGTTTCCGAAAACGCTTCAGATAGCGAAGTAAAACGTGCCTATCGAAAACTGATGAGTGAACATCATCCGGACAAACTGGTGGCCAAGGGCCTACCGGAAGAAATGATGGAAGTCGCCAAAGAAAAAACTCAGGAAATTCAAGGCGCTTACGATCAGATTCGAGTAGCCAGAAAGAAATAAGTTGAACTTTATATGAATCCAGAGGACTAACTGTACGAAGCACAAGCTTTGTGCCGAGTTCTCTGGAGGTCTTGCTGTGATTTATTACGCCAAGCGCAAGCAATTTTTATACTGGTACATCCCTGCCGCCACAAAAACAGCCCTTGACCCTGATCAAAATGTTGTTCCGTGCTTTTCCGAATCCCCCAGAAAGACCCGGACATCATCAAAGAAAAAAAAGTATCTGATCTTTAAAGAGATTACCGAATTTTCTACCGCCATTGGTGAACGTGAAATTCAAGCGCCTTAATTTTTTGTCTTACTTGCCCATCGATCAATACACTTCGCTATCAATGGTTTTTGGTAGCCTCCCAAGGTCTGTTGACGTTTTTCTGACTCACGGAGCCTCGCAACGAAACGTCAACAGAGCCTAGTACTCCATCCGACAGCATTTGATAAGAAGGTGTGGTCAATCGACCAGCCTTTCTCAAACATCGGATTCGAATGCGAAAGTCACACCAACTAAACTGAGTTTTTTGATTTTCTACAATAAGTAGTGCCTGTCAGAAAACCCATCAAATTTAGTGGTGAGTTTTACCACACAGCTACCATCAGTTAGATTTTGTACAGCGCCCGAAACCAGAGCCTGGATTTTTACACATTTGTTTATTAAATAGTCTATTTTCGGTTCCAACACACATGCAGAATCCTCATGACTGACTCGCATGATCGTAAAAAACTGTCCTTATTGCTTTCAGGTCTAGATTATTGCCTATCCCGTTCAAGCAGCAGCGTTCCAAGGCGCTTCAGATTACCGGCAACAACCGCAAGGGCAACATATCGCTTAAAAGCATCCAGCCCTTTATCCGGACACTTGTCGAGACCATTCGATTCCAGCGCATTAATGTCTGATTCAACGGCCGAGTGCTTTCTCTTTGCTCTGATAAACTCCGGAGCGCATTCACGTTCTTTATCCTTGGCAGAGAGCTTCCCTTTTTTGGGCAGAACAGGCAGTTCCAAAATGTCGTCTAGCTGCTCAAGGTTGGTCGGGCTCCAGAATCCTTTGTCATAACTGACTTGATTCAGTGCAGGAAAACGTTTCTTTGCGCCTTCTGCTATCGGTACAGTCACCTGGTCGTCTGTTTGCTTTTCCATGACAAGGTGGTGGAGGGTAAAACCGAACTGATCCTGCAGAACACAAACCCGTAGCCCCAGTTCAACCGGAACACCGGCTTTTCCTTTACTGATCCATTCGGTGTGGGGTTCAAAGATTGAAAACACTTTTTCACAATGGGGAATCACTTCCTGTTGAATAACCCTGCGGTAAATCAGTTGAACCTGATGCTTTCCGTGCGCAATATAATAGTTGAGATCCTCCAGCTTGGGTTCAGCCGCATGCAGATTGGTCACTTCAAGCAGGGTGTCTTCCGCTTTATGGATGATCCTGAGACTGTATTTTATGTACTCGAGATGAGCCATCTCAATATCATGCTGGCGCTGGCTCTTCCTGATCTCACAGTTAGTGGTTGAATGCTTCAGGTTACGGGCGGTGTTATAGTGCTTTCGGTTCTGTTTTTTCAGGTATTCGTGTTGTTGCCATCCAGCAAGTTGATATTGCTGAGCGAGAGCGTTTGCAAACTCCACTACTTTACGGCATGCGTCGCTCAATAAACTGATATCTGTTGGAAAGTGGATATCGGTTTTTACGACGAACGAATCGGCACGGCCACATAGCGATTCTTCTTTTTTTTTACGAGCTCATGACCTGCCGCGACAACCAGGAGATTTACCTGATCCAGTATCTCTGGCGTGAACAAGCTAATGTTATCCTGAAGTGTCTGGATGTGATAGGTATGCGTGCAGTAAGGTCCGTGACCAAGCATTTTCCGTAAAGAGCCATGCTCGTTTGCCAGCTCCTGAAGCCGGTCATAATCACAGTTTGTCACCAGCCTTAGCACACCAAAGACGAGGATGTTCCATAAACTCATCCCCGGACGGCCGTTGTTCCGGGACGAGGGAATCATGGTTTCAAGCACATCAAACACCTGTTGCCGGAGTTCCGGGTTAACATAAATGTGCTGTAAACCCCGTAACAGACGTGGAATGTCGTCTCTGGACTTTGGGTTGAAAGTGACCGCCGAGATATCGACTTCGCCCAGCTGCATTTGTGGATTGATGGATTGACGCATAAATTTGAAAACTGCCTGATTTTGAGAAATCTTTTGAAGGTATATTTGGCTTCAGGCTTTGGTTTTCAAGGGGTTAGAGTTTTCGGACAGGCACTAAGTAGACAATTTTACACATAGTAACCCACCTCCCTGCTTTGCTCGGGAAAATAGAACTATAGCTTTATCCATGGCTCAAAAAATT
>NZ_LUTV01000001.1:83681-114872 GCF_001646945.1 Endozoicomonas ascidiicola | reverse complement strand
AGCCTCTAACTCACCATCCATTTTCCGTTTTCCTCCATGACGACTGTGCTTGCTATTGATCGCAACCTCTAATCCTTCCTCAGCAAGGCGTTGACGAAGACGACAGATAGTGAGCGGTTTCACGTTGAAGGCTTTAGCTGCCTGCTCATGGGTAAGCGGCGAGCGATTTTCATCGATGGCGAGCAAAATTTGTGCGTGGCGTTTTTTGTGTTGCGCAATTATTGGTTTTTCTTGTTTGATTAAAGCCTCAAGCATTGAGCGTTCATCATCACTTAAACGAACATGGTATTTAACGTTCATGACGGCTCCATCTTTTGTTGCAGTGGAGCTGTCAGGATAATACAAAATTCAGTCTATCATTTGACGGTGGATGGAGTACTAGTGCTACATTAATCGCTATCTGTTATAAAAAGATGATGCAGAGCCAATACAATCTAACCTGAGAAACAGCGATGGCTCACAATGAATCCTGTTCAAGCAGAAAATCACTTGGAAGTGCACTAATGATTGATAAACTGAGACAATTCACACTAAGCCTGTTCGTCTTTCTTGGCCTTGTATCCAACGCATCTGCCGATTCCCCAGCCAGCAATATTTGGGAAAGTATCAATAACGGCGCATTATTAATTGATGTACGAACCCAGCAGGAATACAACAGCGGTCATATTGAGCGCTCTATTCATATCCCCCATCAATTAATCGTAGAAAGGATCGGGGAAAAAATGGTGCCATACGATACAGAAATCATTTTGTACTGTAAAAGTGGCCGACGCAGTGGCATCGCACAAGAAATGTTGATGAAGCACGGTTATAGCAACGTAGTGAATGCTGGCGCCTATCAGCAGCTGCTGGATGAACAACCCTGAGCCAGAAGACCAGCCCGATACCCCCAGGTCGGTAACCCGCAGGGTTGCCGACAATAAAACCCAACAATCCGCAAAATCGTCGGCAATTCTTTCAGAGTTACCGACCTACGCTACTTTGTCGGGCTGATAGCCATTACACGCTCTTCATCTTACCGCCGTCAACCACCATCGTCGTACCGGTAATATAACTGGCTTGATCGGACAATAAGAATGCGGCGGCATTGGCAAACTCCCCTGGCTCACCATAACGCCCCATTGGAATGCCCGCTTCAGCAGACTGTCGCACCTTCTCAGGGCTGCTATCAGCACGCTTCGCCAGAAACAAATTCAGGGCATCGATTCGGTCGGTATTAATCAATCCGGGGATCAGGTTGTTGATGCGCACATTGTCACCAGCGAGATCATCAGAAAGGCTTTTTACCAGACTATTGACGCCTGAACGCATAACGTTACTCATCACCAGGATATCAATAGGCTCTTTGACCGCAGAAGACGTCAGAGTCAGAATACTTCCACCATTAACCTTAAGAGCCGGCAAGGCACCACGAATCAAACGTACAGCACTGAGTAACGTTAACTCAAATGCAGATTGCCAGGCCTGATCATCGAACTCTTCAAAAAAACCGGGTGAAGGGCCACCGGCATTAATCACCAGCCCATCAATTTGACCAAAATCGTTCTGCGTATCTTCTACCCAGCGGTTAATAGAGTTGGCATCTCTGGCATCAAACACATAACCACGAATTTCGGCAGTCGTTTCTTCGCTGATGGTTGCGGCTGCTGTAGCTATGTTTTCCTGACTGCGACTGGCGATAGAGACTTTGCCACCTTCTTCAGCCAATTTGCGAGCAATTGCATACCCAAGACCGGAGCTAGCGCCTGCCACCATAAACACTTTGCCGTTTATACCCAAATCCATAACTCGGAGTCCTCTGACAAGATTGTCATTTTTTCACTATCAATATAAAACAACCCGGCAATTACAGCTTATGAGGGCGGGCAAGGTATTCTTTCGACTGCATCTCCTTCAATCGACTCAATGTTCGCTGGAACTCAAACGACAGAGTACCACTGGTATAGAGTGCCTCAAGTTCCACCTCACTTGAAACAATCAGTTTGACCCCACGGTCATAAAACTCATCAATCAGATTGATAAAACGACGAGCCTGATCATTCCGACTGACATCAAATTGCAGCACATTCTGCAAAATTACAGTGTGGTAGAGACAGGCCAGTTCAATGTAATCATTCTGACTGCGTGGGCCATCGCACAACGCTGCAAAAGTAAACCACGCTACATCTTTACAGAGCTTTACACTCTGGATAGCTCGACCGGCGATTTCTATCGCAGAGCTCTGTTCTATATGTTCAGGATCCGGTGCCAGGTCTTGAAAAACCTTCTCTAATTTCTGACGAGTCTCTTGATTCAATGGCCAGTGATAGGTGTGTGCTTTTTCTAAAAGACGAAGTCGGTAATCCGTTCCGCCATCCACATTGACGACAATGGTATGTTTTTGCAGCAAGGCAATGGCCGGTAAAAATCGGGCTCGCTGCAGGCCATCTTTATAGAGAAGATCGGGCACAACGTTAGAGGTAGCCACCAAAGTGACACCTCGACTAAACAGCTGTTCCATCAAACTACCAAGAATCATGGCATCGGTGATATCCGATACAAAGAATTCATCAAAACAAATGACTCTGGCCTCTGAAGCCAATCGATCAGCCACAATCGTGAGTGGATTTTTCTGACCTTCCAGTGTTTTCAGCTCTGCATGCACTCGGCGCATAAAGTGATGAAAGTGCATCCGGAGTTTATCGTCAAAGGGCAGGCAGTTGTAAAACGTATCCATCAGCCAGGTTTTGCCTCGGCCCACGCCTCCCCAGAAATACAGCCCTCTTACAGGCTCTTTGGTTTTACTGAAAACACTCTGCAGCGATTGCATGAGAGAGCTTTTCTCAGGGGCAACCAACTGTTCATAGAGGTTCTGCAAATGCTTAACAGCTTCGGCCTGAGCAGGATCTTTGCTGAAGCCTCTTTGGCTGATGTCTCGCTGATAACTGGTTTTGGGGGTCATAAATGTACAGACTTATTCAGTTCAAACCGATTTTCTTATGAAGGTCGCTGGAGCAATGTACCCGCCTACGCTATAACGGAGCAAGCGTATCATTTGCAATGTTCGTTCTGTTAATGCCGATGATACCGTTTCCAACCTGTGTAATTAAGTGTGAATTGGTTAACATGACTAGGACTGTCCCACGCTAACCGATACAATAGTGAAAAACATGGCGTTTGATTAATGACAAGGGCGCGTGCCCCACTGAGTGAGGCGACACTGTGGACATCGTGGAAAACATGAACGTACTTTGGTTTATCGGCAGTCTGGCATTTCTGGCAGGCATTCTCTGTGGTGCGTTTGTGTACCATATACTCTCCGGATCCAAAACCCGCAACGGCAAGCTGGAAACCCAGTTGGATGAGTTGCAACAGGAGTTCAAAGAGTATCAACAACAAGTGGGTGATCACTTCACGACCTCTGCCCATCTGGTCAACAAAATGACCGATACATACCGGGATATCCATGAACATCTGGCCACCGGTGCAGAAAGCCTGTGCAAAGATGAGGATGTGAAAAATCGCCTCAATGATTCACTGCTAGGGTCCAACGCTTTGATATCTGGCAAGGTTCACAAGCGCCGCTCTGAGCGTACGCCACCACTGGAGCAACCAAAAGATTACGCGCCTAAAAACAACCCGGAAGAGCAAGGCGCATTGTCCGAAGACTATGGCATCAAGACAGAACCAGAGAAAGAAGTTGATCTGGAAAAATAATATTCACCGCTATCCGCTGACCGAACAGCTCTATTCTAATTATTTTTGCGGCCAACGAACGGTAAATTGTCAGGGGCACTGCCCCTGACACAAGCTCAGGATTCCAAAGCGTCGAGATACTTCTCAGCATCCAAAGCCGCCATACAACCCGTACCTGCCGACGTGATCGCCTGACGATAAACATGATCCATCACATCCCCCGCCGCATACACACCTTCTTTTGACGTCAACGTCGCGTTACCCTCCAGACCGCTATGGACTTTGATGTAACCATCTTTCATATCCAGCTGACCTTCAAAGATACCGGTGTTGGGTGTATGGCCAATGGCAATAAAACAACCCGTGGCGCTGATCTCTTCGGTTTCACCGTTCAGAACGTTTTTTACCCGAACGCCAGTGACACCCATATCGTCGCCCAATACTTCATCCAGAACAGAATCCAGCACCAATCGGATATTACCGTTAGCTTCACGTTCTCTCATTTTGTCCTGAAGGATTTTTTCCGCACGAAATTCCTGACGGCGGTGAATGACCGTGACGGTTTTCGCGATATTGGAAAGATAAAGCGCTTCTTCAACGGCAGTATTACCGCCGCCCACCACCACTACATCCTGATTCTTATAGAAGAACCCATCACAGGTGGCGCAGGCAGAAACCCCTTTGCCCTTGAATGCTTCTTCACTTTCCAGCCCCAGGTACTGTGCGCTGGCACCGGTAGCAATGATCAAGGCATCGCAGGTGTAAGTATTAGAGCCTTTGAGAGTGTAAGGTTTTTTACTGAAATCCACTTCTTCAATATGATCAAAAACAATTTCAGTACCAAAACGCTTGGCGTGGGCTTCCATATCCACCATTAGACCCGGCCCTTGAAGACCTTCCGGGCCGCCAGGCCAGTTATCCACATCGGTAGTCGTCGTCAACTGACCACCCTGTTGCATCCCTGTGATCATCACCGGATTCAGGTTTGCTCTTGCCGCGTAGACTGCTGCGGTGTACCCCGCTGGGCCAGAACCCAGGATCAGCAGGCGGGAGTGTCTGGTTGTGCTCATTATTGGACTCCATCATTTGGGCAACGAGAAATGGCCATATAATAGCGAGAGGCTTTCTCTTATGGCAATTGCCAATCGTTATTGTTTGATTGACTAAGGCTATTTAAGCAGGAGAAAAACCAGTCTCTGGTGTAAGATCGTTCAGATCTGAATGAGTTCCGATAGAAACATGACCAATAAAAATACGCTCTCCGGCCCTGGCTATTTTGCCCAGGGGCTTTCAATGATTTTTTTACCGCAGCTGCGATGGTTTGTTCTGATACCTTTGGTGATCAATATTCTCGTCTTCGGCGGCATTGTGTACGGAGCTTCCGGCTACTTCTCTGGCTGGATGCAACAACTCACCGGCTGGATGCCCAACTGGCTGGCTTTTCTCGAGTATCTGTTATGGCCGCTGTTTTTTCTGGCTCTGGCGGCTGTGATGTTTTTTACCTTTACTATTATTGGCAATCTGATCGCTGCGCCATTCAATGCATTACTGGCTGAAAAAGTACAACGAATGGAAGGGGCTGATCTGCCAGATCTCAAATTGTCTGACTGGTTAATCATTGTTCCCAGGAGTATTGGCCGGGAACTGAGAAAGCTCCTTTATTTTCTGCCGAGAGCCTTTATTCTACTGCTGCTGTCTTTTATTCCCATTCTGGGCATGGTGCTATGGTTTTTATTTAATGGCTGGATGATGGCCATTCAGTACTGCGATTATGCGGCTGATAACCGCGGGGTGCCTTTCAGCACGATGATGTCTGAATTAAAATCGAGGATAACCAAATGCTGGCCCTTTGGCGCCATAGTTAATCTCGCTATGCTGATACCACTGTTGAACCTGCTGATCATTCCTGCGGCCGTGGTAGGCGCCACCCTTTACTGGGAAAGGGAAGTAGTGAACGAACACGTTAAATAGTGAAACGACAAAGGATGCTAACTTAATGAGTTGTCTTTTCTGTAAGATTGTTGCCGGTGATATCCCGGCCAATAAAGTGTTTGAAGATGATGATGTACTGGCCTTCAGGGATATTAACCCTGCGTCGCCCACACATATCCTAGTCATCCCCAAGAAACACATCGCCACCATGAATGATACAACGGTGGAAGATCAGGCGGTGCTCGGCAAAATGATGCTGATTGCAAAAGATCTGGCGGCTGAAGAAGGCATTGCTGATGATGGCTTCCGACTGTCCATAAGTACCAATGCTCAGGGTGGTCAATCGGTTTATCACATTCATCTGCATTTAATGGGTGGGCGACAAATGCAGTGGCCGCCGGGCTGATTATAAAAAACATCCGTCGCATGAATATCAATACGACGGGTGTTTTATTCTGAAAGCCTTTATAGGCGAGTCACACCTTTTGGCGTGTACTTCTCAACCATCAACGGCGAGTTTTGTTCAATGTACTCTCTCAGTACATCTGCATCCGTAAAGCCCGTATCTACATAGCTATCCATCTTGCTTACATTCGGGTAGTTATCACCGCCACCGGCAGAGAAGCTCAGGGTTGCCATCTTGTAAGTCTTGGTCAAGTTCAGAGGCTCACCACCAATACGCACGTTTTTCACACCTTTCGCGGTGATGTCCATTTCCAAGCCTGAGAAATGAGCGAAGGCGCCACTATCAGTTGGCTTCAGTGCAACAACGTTCAGGTAGTCCAGTACTTGCTGACCTGTCAGATCCACTGACGTCAGAGTGTTACCGAAGGGTAAAACCGTCAGTACATCTTTATACGTGATTTCACCCGGCTCAATGCTGGCACGGATACCACCACCATTCTTCACGGCAAAGTCAGCACCGGTTTTCGCCATAAACGCCTGAGTCAGCAAAGTGCCCAAGTTAGTTGGCTGAAAGCGAACTTCTGCACGCTCTCCCATCAACCGCTGATCAACATTACCCACTTTGGCAGCTACCAGCTTCTGGCCTTTTTCCTGATACGGGCGAAGCATTTCCAGCATTTTGTCATCGGCCGCGATCTTTTCATCACCTTTGCCGTGGTTTACTGGAATCAGTTCATAATCCTTCAGTGTGAGCTCACCATTGCTGTACTCAAAATCTGCACGCCCAACATACTTGCCCCACTCATGGGCCTGCACAATGTAGGCACCGTTTTGCAGGTCTGGCTCAAACAGTGGATCCTGAGAGTGGCCGCCAACAATAAGGTCAATACCATCAACACTGCGAGCCAGAGTCACGTCACCGGGGGCGTTCACGCCATAGGCAGCGTTGGCATAGTGACCCATATGAGTCGTAGCAATAATAACATCTGCTTTTTCTTCCAGCTCAGGTACCAGTTCCCGGGCGACATTCACTGGTTTTCTAAACTTCAAACCAACGGTGTTCTCAGGGTTCGTGGCCTTCGGCGTGTCATCCGTGGTCAAACCCATAACGGCAATACGCAAGCCATCTTTTTCAAACATTGTGTAGGGTTTGAACAGTGTTTTTCCAGTTGATTCATCAATGATGTTGGCGGAAAGGAATGGGAACTCAGCCAGAGATTCCTGCATTTTCAGGATTTCTCTAGGGCTATCGAATTCATGGTTACCTACCGCCATGGCATCATAACCCAGCATATTCATGCCTTTGAAATCAGGAATCGCATCCTGCAGATCTGACTCAGGCACACCTGTGTTTATATCACCGCCGGACAGTAGCAGCACATGGCCACCTTCTTCTTCCACTTCTTCACGAATGTCATCGATCAATGTCATTCGTGCGGCCATGCCGTAACGCTCTTTACGGTCATGCCAGAAACGACCATGGTGGTCATTGGTATGCAGCACAGTCAACTGATAGGTCTTATCAGGATCAGGACCAGTCTGACCAGGCATTAAAGAGCAGGCACTGACCATGCTCGCAAGCGCTGCAACGGCCAAGTGTGAAGGCTTAAATTGTTTTAACATCATTCTTGTAGTGTCCGTGCGGAGTGATTTGTGTACATCGTAAACCAGTGTCGTGTGCTTTGTCCCGACAGCTATGATTTGTGCAACTTTAACAGCGCAAATCTGACGCCTTTTTGATACAAGTCAACCATTCACCATGAATACTTTTCACTCAGCCCACTATTTATTTACAAGCCAACTTGAGCACGTATTCAAACTCTACAAAGTGACCGGTTTAAACAACTGTTTGCTTACTATATGATTCGTCAATTGATCTAATAAACTGGCAAAAATGGACTGACAGACCAATGCCATCAGGGAACCATTTACATGCTTTTGCTTATTGAACTGCTTGAGACATCAACGCCTTACTTTGTTTTTTTCCTGATGGTCTCCGGATTGATTGTTGGTAGCTTTTTGAACGTGGTGATTCATCGATTGCCCGTCATGATGGAGCGCCAGTGGCAGCAACAAAGTGAAGAAATCCTGCACCCTGAACGGGAGCACGAGCCACTGCCAACGTATAATCTGGTTACCCCCGCTTCTACCTGCCCTTCTTGTCAGCACAAGATTCGCGCCTGGGAAAACATTCCCGTATTAAGCTACCTCTTTCTTCGGGGAAAATGTGCTTCCTGTAAAACCGGCATCTCGTTTCGTTATCCGGCCATTGAGATCATCAGCGCCATCATGACGGTAGTTATTGGCCTGACCTGGGGCGTAACGCTGCAGACACTGGCTTTCTGCCTGCTTGGCTGGTCGTTACTGGTTCTGACCATGATCGATTACGACACTCAATTACTGCCGGATGACATCACACTGCCATTGGTATGGGCTGGCTTGATCGTGAATAGCTACGGCTTAGTGGTCGGCCTTGATGAAGCACTTTGGGGTGCGATTGCCGGTTACCTCTCTCTCTGGAGTGTTTACTGGCTATTCAAGCTGATCACCGGTAAAGAAGGGATGGGTTATGGCGACTTTAAACTTCTCGCGGCATTGGGCGCCTGGCTGGGGTGGACAAAACTGCCTCTGATTATTCTTCTCTCATCTCTTGTCGGAACCATTGCTGCTGTTCTGCTAATCGTAACTAAACGACAGGAACGCTCTAATCCGATTCCTTTCGGCCCATATCTGGCAATTGCTGGTTTTATAGCGCTTATTTGGGGCGACCAGTTGATTCAAGCCTACCTTAGTTTTTCGGGGCTTAACTAATGAGCAAACAAGAACAAAATACTAAAATGACCATTGGCGTCACTGGTGGTATTGGCAGTGGCAAAACGGCAGTGACCGACTTCTTTTCCAGCAAAGGTGTCACTATTGTTGACGCCGATCTGGCAGCGCGGGTGGTCGTTGAGCCGGATAAACCAGCACTGGCAGAAATCGCTAAACGTTTTGGCTCCGGTATTATCCTGAATGGGAATTTGGATCGTGGCCAGCTCCGTACCATTATTTTCGATAGCGCAGATGAACGACTGTGGCTTGAAACTTTGCTGCATCCTCTGATTCGTGAACAGATACGTATTGAGCTGCAACAAGCCAAATCCCCCTATGCCATTCTGGTTTCACCCTTAATGCTGGAAACCGATCAGCATGAGTTAGTGAATCGAATTCTTGTGGTGGATTTACCAGAAGCGACACAAATAGAGCGAGCGATGAATCGCGATCACATGGATGAAGATCAAACCAGAAAAATCATCGCAAGCCAGATGCCCAGAGAAAAGCGTCTTGAATGGGCTGACGATGTCGTGGAGAACAGCGGAACGCTTGAACAGCTTCACCAGTCCCTGGAAAAGCTGCATGAAACTTACCTAAGTCTTGTATAAAGGCTTAGGTGGTAGTATTTACACCCCTGGTTTCCATGCATTGGTAATCGGGTATCGTCGGTCCCGGCCAAAGCCTCTTGGAGTTATGCGGGTTCCAATAGCAGACTGTCGACGTTTGTATTCGTTAATGTCCACCAGCCTCAGCACTCGATAAACCTCATCTCGCTCAAAACCTTCTTTGATGATGGTTTCTGCACTGCAATCCTGCTCAATGTAAAGTTCCAGAATACGATCCAGAGCATCATAAGGCGGCAGACTGTCTTCGTCCACCTGATCTGGAGCAAGCTCTGCAGAGGGCGGGCGCTCAATGACTCGCTGGGGGATAACATAGCCTCGGGTATTTCGGTATTCCGATAATTTGAACACCAAGGTTTTAGGCACATCTTTCAGCACATCAAAGCCGCCGGCCATATCGCCATACAGAGTTGCATAACCAACGGCCATTTCACTTTTGTTTCCCGTGGTTAGAACCAGATAACCTTTTTTATTGGAAATGGCCATCAACATCACACCGCGGCAACGGGACTGAAGATTTTCTTCCGTGGTATCCCTTGGGTAGCCCGCAAACTCTGAATCCAATGTACTCATAAAGGCATCAAACATGGGTTCAATGGGCAAAACCTTGTAGTTCACCCCAAGAATATTCGCTTCTTCTTCTGCATCTTCAAGACTCATATTCGAGGTATAGCGGTAAGGCATCATCACCGCTTCTACACGGTCTTTGCCCAGAGCATCGGTGGCAATAGCTAACGTCAGCGCTGAATCAATACCACCAGATAAACCAAGCACAATACCCTTGAAGCCGTTTTTATTCACATAGTCTCGCACACCGGTTACCAGAGCATCGTAAACCTGTGAGCACAGTTCAGGAATCGCTTCAATGTCGCCTTTGTCAAAGGCGTTAGTCTCTTGATCAAAGCTCACACAGTGCAAACCTTCTTCAAAATAAGGTGCACTAAAAGCAAGCTCCCCACTGCTATTCATGACAAAGGAGCCACCATCAAACACTAGTTCATCCTGTCCGCCCACCATATTGGTATAAAGCACAGGCAGACCAAACTCAGTACAACGTTCGCGGATCGTCTGATGCCGCAGAGACTGCTTATTCATATGGAAGGGCGACGCATTCAAACTGATGATCAGATCAGCTCCCGCTTCCTTCGCTCTCCGAACTGGCCCTTGATACCAGAGGTCTTCACAGATCAACAGCGCCACATTTACGCCTTTACAGGAATAAATAACGGTTTCCTGAGCTTTAACAAAATAACGTTTCTCATCAAATACTTGATAATTAGGCAGGTGCTGTTTGCCATACCGAACCAGTATTTCACCATCTCGTATTACCAGCGCCTGATTTTCCAGACCATTAGCCCCCATGAAAGGCGCACCAATAATCAGATCAATACCTTTAACGGCTTTAAGACGGTTCAGGGCATGTTCAATTCGTAGAATAAGACTGGGGCGGAGCAGAAGGTCTTCTGGTGGATAGCCACAGAGTGTTAACTCCGGGAAAACGATGGTATCGGCGGCCAGTTGATCCCGAGCCTGTTCAGCAGCATCAATGACTCTGGAGGTGTTTCCATCAATGTCACCAACCACCAGATTGAGCTGGGCCATGACCATATTGAGTTTTACTGACATGGAAATACCTGCCTATCCCCTTTGTTATGAAACTGCAAAACAGAGAAAGTCACTCAGACTTCGGCAAATCGCAGTATGAAAATAATGCGGTATTGTCTTGCAACCGGGGGCATCTGTAAATTGAAATGACTGGGAGGATATTAATCGAAACGATTTTGACGGCTTTTAACCGTCAAAGTTGAAGTCCATCCGCTCTGATAGTGGATGCACGTAGTCACCCTCAATAAAATTTGCACCAAACTGCCAGACTGGAGCCATGTCTTCTGCACTTTCAATGCCAGGTACGATAACCTGCTTGCCAATTTTATTAAGACCTTCAATAATAACCTGAAGTTCATCCTGCTTGTTTTGCTCATCAAGGTCTTCAGTAAAAGACTGGTCCAGCATGACCAAATCAACATCCAGTTTTTCTATGGCCGTCAATGGATTTACGCTACAGCCAAAATCTCTGATAACCGTTTGACACCCCATGGCTTTAAGCTCTTTTAAAAAGTCACTTACTCTATTCCCGTAGCGAGCAATATTTATTTCGCTCAGTTCTACGGCAAATGCTGATGCAGGAATACCTGCAGCTCTCAGAGCGACCTTCATCCATGGGAGGAACTTTGCATCTGAAACAGCATAACCACCCAGTTGCACCAACAAACGAGTATCTTTACCTTCTTTTCTTTTTGCCTTCAACGCTTTACTGGCTTCAATCAATTGCCATTGGTCAACCTTATTCCAAAGACTGATTTTCTCCAGTTTTGGCCGGAAGACAGATCCCTTATGCTCGCGTCCCTGAGCATCAATAATATTAAGCGATACTTCATAGTACTCTAACGAGGATCCCGATAGCGAAATCAACGGCTGGTAAGTCAATTTCAGTTTTTTGTTTTTCAGCGCTTGACTGACCAGACCAGCCAGATGTTTTTCTACAGAGTGGACTGGCTTAACATCTCTTCTTTTCTGATAAAAACAAAGCTGATTGCCACCTTGCTTATAGGCCATCACCGCAGCCTGACGGCTTTGGGACAGCATGGTTTTAGCATCATCACTGGTTTCACCGAAAATAACGGCACCAAGTGATAGCTTCACTTGCAACAATTTTCCTTCGACCTCCACATCTTTAGTGGTGACTGTCGCAAGCAGGTCGGTTACTTTTCGGCGTATTTTTTCTTCTTCCCCCTCCCTCAAAAGCGCTGCAAAACTACCGCCACCCAAGTTTGTGAAGGGACGAGTATCACCAAGAAATGCGCCAATTTCCGCTGCGACAACTGCAACCAGGCTCTGGCTGGCACTCAGACCATGCTCAGCATTGATTTCCTTTAGCGTATCAATATGGATACAACACAGCGTATCCTTTCCCTTTCCTGATACGGCTTTTTGCACTGCCACATCAACAAGCTGCTGGAATTGATCAAAGTGCTTGCTATCAAACACCGTCTCTTCACTGCGATGGAACACCTGAGCAGGAATATCTTTGATGCCTTCTTCCTCAGAGTCTGCATGAATCTGCAAACTCAGAGCAAACTGCTCATGGTAAGACGTAGCCGAAATCACCGTTCTAGTTGATATTTCAGTGCCGTCTTTACCTGATAAACTGCACTGAACGGCTGCAAAAGCCTGACCACTGTCTTCAACATTGAATAAAAATTCTTCGACATCCTTTTGGTCTTTTTCACTGATAAATTCTTTGAACGCCCTACCATCCAGCCGCTCACTTTTTGATAGACCCAGTAAGGTTGAAAATGCAGCATTGGCGTATTGGATTTTACCGTTACTGATATAAATAACCGGATCAACCTGATCATCCAGAAGAATCCGCCTCTGTTTCTCTGACTCATATAAAGCAACACTCATACGGCGATGATGCCGCCGTGCCTTCAGCGCATCAAACTCTCTGGCAGTGATGGTCGTCAGATAATCCCCATCATCAATAGGTATGACGGCTCTGGCTCCCATCTTAACGAAAGAAAGTGGATCTGAGTCATCATCAGCAGTGAGCATAACAATGACTGGAAGGTCGATATTTTTCTGGCTTAAGAAATCACAAACCTGAGAAGTGCCCATGGACTCAGGCTTATTGATGGTTATCAGTAAATCCCAGGGAGGGAGTACAGAAATCTTCGAACTTAGCTCTTTAGGATCACTGACCAGAACTGCTCGAGTGGCATACCCCGACTCTCTTAATGCATTCAAGCAAGCATCAGCTTCCTCCTGCGCGGCACCAACCATGAGGACACGTAATGTCTCTGTACTTCCGGATTCCATAAAATAAGCAACCTTATCGACCTTAGGGGCTATCTCAGATGGATATCGGCGGATTCTGGTTGGGTTGAATATTGAATCTTTGCTTTTGCGAGGTAAATTTTGTGATTAGATAAGATGCTATTTCCAACAGTCATTTGGAGACTGAATACCCAAATGATCCAGCGTGATCACGGTGCACCCTGTATCACTGGCCTGCACCTTTGTGTCAATCGCTGTGGCCGTTATCCGATAGGATGTTGAGCTGGATTCAACGGAAATCGCATAAAACCCTTCTGGTGAAGAGCCACCACCCAGATTGACAACCTCATCAGTAAAACTGAAGTTAACAGAATACCAACGTTCCTGAGCTGCTGCTGCGTTGGTCAGAGCAACCCATGCGTCACTTCGACGGGTCTCGAACATATACTGACTGTAGGATGGGTAAACAATGGATGAAAGAATACCGATAATCACCAGGACAATCATAAGCTCACCCAGCGTATACCCTTTATGGGATCGATTACTTCCTGATTGAACCGGCTTCATTATTCTACCCAGGGCAGTTTGAATATCTGCCACCAGCTCTGACGCCCCTCAGAACTGAACCTATAATCCAAACCTGTGGAACTGATACTGCCACCTGCTCCTTGCGTGATGGCTGACAATTTCCCGGCTTCCCCTCTGTGCACAACGGGTGAAGAGGCATAACCGATACCAAGCCCAATGCTTTTCAGGCTTCTTTCCAACTCCAAACTTTCAATGGGCACATAACCCAACACCGCAGAAGGAGATGCCGTGCCAGTCTGATAATGCACGGCAAACAGCGAACTAATGCCATCGATAGAACAACTGTTGTCAGAAGGCTGATATTCCGTAAACAGGATTTGCGTGAATTGCCGGGTCACTCTGTTCACACTACGACCTGAAGGTGAAACGCCATCAACGCTCAACGGCAACTTCCAGCCTCCACGGGCAGCCACCTCATTTTTGAGGTCATCAAAGCTTTCAACGGTTTGCGAATCAATAATAAAAGGATCGTAGCTAAGATTGGATTTCAGAAGCACATCGCCATTACCAAACACGGCAACATTACCAACATTCACAAGGTTGCTCTGGCTCACCGAGCCATAGGTTAGATCTTTGGAATCATTTAAAGGCTCACGAAGTCCGTAAAAATAGTTGGCTGATGCATCGCGATTATCGTTGTAGGTTTGCAATCGCCCAGTTCCAGAATAGACCCAATAACTGTCACTATCGGTTACGGTTAAAGGTTGTGCTGTAATGGGCTGACCCGCATCCAATAACACATTTAAGGTCGAATTTTCGATATCTGTGGAGAGCTTCAACCGCATCAACTTACCATCCAGCTGACTGCCTCCGGTTTCTACCGTGCCAAAATAAACGACGTCATCTTGAAAGTCTCTATTCCAATCTTCAGTAATGATATCCCCGGCATAAGAGGCCGGAGATGATGTAAGAAGAGGGTCAAAACCAGAAACAAACGATTTATTGCTCAAATCATAGATAAAAAGATGCAAGTTTTGATCGGCAGTTCCATGATCCAGCGCTGATCGAAGCTCTGCCTGAGTGCTGCCAGAAGGTCCGGAGCCCATCACCAGATACCAGTCATTCTGAACAGGCTGGCGCCAATCAGCCTCACCACTGGCATCAACGCCAGCTACTCGCCGCTTTATCAACGCTGGTCTGGCCGTGGTGAAGCCCATATCGGGATGGGTGATCTCTGCCAGTAACTCCGGTGGCTGCTCCGGATTAGTAACATCCAGCACCACCCAGGCAGAACGCATGGTTCTATTTTCATCATCTACGGTGATCTCAATGTTACCGCCACCAAATCGCATCCCCACCACCAGAACGGTGCCCCAACCTCCCGGGTGATCAGCATCTTCTTCAAAAATATTGGCATCAAAAACAAGAGGTTCAGAATCCATGTAGTAAACATGAGGATAATCTTCTTCTGGTAACCAGCGAAGGTGCGGCAACAAATTCATTGGCGCATAGCTCCAGATCTCAGAGCCTAGAGGATGACTGACTTCATTATTTTCTGCTGTCAGCACATAACTGAATTCGCTCTCATCCCAGAATCCGCTATTAAACGCATGGATCAAACCATCATTGGCGCCCACATAAAGCACATGACGTCGGTTCAGATAATGATTACGAAACGCTTTATAGCTGCTGTCCTTAAACCAGGCATCGTATCGGCTGTCCGGTGCTGCAACAACACGGGGCGTTGAGTGAACAATGTCGCCCAGTCGCCAGACTTCATCCAAACCATCGCCATCATAATCAATCGTCCTTGAACGGGTATTGTCGGATTCCTGCCCTCTAATGTAATTCACCAAAGGGGTTACTTCGGAAGAAGAAACCCCTAAAAAGCCAGCATTTCCAGTAAACGACGAAGGAACAAATGGTCGCTGCTCACCATCATCCACTTGCGAATTATTATTGGCATCCAACCAAGTGAACATATGTCGTCCACCGGAAGCAGGCAGGTGGTAGTTTCGCTGATCCGTTACATTTGACAACTGAGACAACTGATCCCGGGCATCCCAGATCGTCTTCAAAGAAGACAGTGATTGTAGAGAACCATCCACTTCTCGGGTAACGCCGGAGTTTGTGGTGCTGTATCTCTGTACCATTGTCTGGCTGGAGTTGGGGTCAAAATATAACTCAATTATTTTGTCTTCAGAGTAATCATCCAACCTTGCATTACGGTTACCGTCTTCCCGTATGTGGCCTTTGTTATCAATAAACAACGAATGGAGAATGCCGCCCCAGGTAATCGATTTACCATTTACTTCCAGATTCGGTTGAAACAGTGCCTGATAGATAGCACCAGTCCCCGTTGAACTATTAGCAAAAAGAGCAGCGTTGGTAGCAGACGACACTCGACTAGAAATATCTTCAAGCACCTGACCAAGCTGGCTGGCCAGTAATGTTGGATTCCTGGAGAAGAAATAATTATCGGGCACGCCATCTGAGCCACGGGCCCCAGTCAGGTTATTGCGAGTATCCCATTCACGATTATTATCTGTATCTGGTAAACCATCGCCATTGCCATCGTGCCCCGGTGTTTTATCACCATCCAGATCAATAAAACCGCCATATTTAGCGGCAAGAAACATCGGTTTAGGCAGAGTGCTGGCCGCATCTGCAGATACGCTAAACACTCTGGTACTGCTATCGCCATCGTAATACTGATTATTCAGGGATTTATAGACAAAACTATTAGTTTGGAGGCCATCATCCACTGAATTAGCACCGGTAACGGTGTAAGAAAAACGCATATTCAAGCCCGCATAAATGCCTTTTACCTGAACAAACATTCTCACTTGGTCATCCGTTAAGTTTGTACCATTTAATGGGCCCGAAGAAAGTCCGTTACAATGGCTTCCCACGCAGAACTGAATTTCAGAAGCCGCATCAAAGTCATAGTCATTACCCCAGTAAGAATCTTCCCAGACAAACGTCAGTCGTCCTTGAACAACGTTACCCTCACTGTCTTTGACCAGTGAATCCACGACTACATCAATTAACGTACAGTCAGAGCCACCACCACTAAAGTTTGAAGGGCCATTACCAAAATTAGAACTGGCCTGACAGACAGGCTGAAAATTAAATGCCTTGCCATCAACATCCAGTGTGAAGTTTGGAATGGATTCCGCCAGTTCAATCGCATACGTTCGAACTGACTGCTTTCCTGCAAGGCTGGGGCGCAGATCGGAGGTATTGGCATACCAGGCTAATCCAGCCAAGTGATAACCACCTTCCAGCTGAGGTACTTCTGGGCAAATACCTATAGCCTGAGACAAACCGCTCAAATACTTACTGCGACAGTGCCGCGTACCTCCCGTTCCGCCCACCAGATAATTACCTGCAAAGGCGCCATCAAATTCCATTTCTCCCACAGCATCAGTTGCGTCATTGACGGAAGCGGTGCCGTTCAATCCAGGAAGATCAAGACTGGAAGAAAGCTGGTCTGCATCAAATGAATTCAAACCAGTAGACAACAGAATAATCGAACAGTTAGCACAGGCATTCTCATGATTCATTGGATTACTCCAACTCGCACGGGTAATACCAGGCACGAACCGGGCATCCTGGCTGGTATCAAAACTGCTGGTTGGTAAGCGCTGCCCTGCAAAGTACCGTAGCGTTTCCAGATAGATTTCGGAAAGAGGATTCCCCCAGTTAGTACATCGTCGAGTCGAACTTGTCCCTCTACTGAGTTTGAAACTGCTTACAGAAATCCCATAGGTATTACAATCTGTATAGATATTTTGGGAATAGCTGTATCGGGCTATTCTGAATTGATTGATGTTATGAATAATGCCCTGAATAGACTTGAACTGCCCTGTATTCAGGTTAACTTCATCAAGATTGCTGTTCTCATTACCGGCCAGCTTTCCAATGTTTTTCCTGAGAACTCCTCCGGAAATATTTTTATCATAACTGCCTGTTAGTAAACCAAACCAGATGGCTCCGGACTCACCATACTGCTGAAGCAATCCAACGGGCTTACTGTTGCCGTTAGGATACGTTTTACAGCGAGAGGAGGTAGCCGCATCTTTACCATCAACACAGGCTTCTACGTATACATTATGCGACGTTAAATAATTGCTGTAAGGCGGACTATCCGTTCTGCCCCACTGACACTGCATTGCTGCCGTTGAGCTCCAACGAGGCCAAGAACCACGAGCTACGCGTAGTGTTGGTGTGCCATTTTCATACTCAGCCACATTACAAAGACTCACTGACGACTCATTGTAAGGCGTGTAATTCAAAGTACTGACACCTGAACGACTGCTGTCATATACCTTGCCAAATGCATGAACATCTCTCGGCAGATATGCTCTTTCCAGAACGGTCAAAGTGGTTGTATCAGTGGAACGCTTGCCGCCAAACAATACTTTTCTCAGAATATCCATACGAGACATGCTTGCCCAATTTAGAAAGTTCCCACTCCAGGGCGCAGTTGATGTCGTGCAGAAATGTCTATTTTCACCGGTTGCCATAGCAATGGGTTGAAATCGGTTGGAAGTAAATTGATAACACCAGCTGCTATCGAAATAACCAAGATAATCAAAACCGTCTTCATAGCTGGTATCAAGTTCACCATCTGCATCCAAATCGGTGTAATCGCTGTAGGCTTTTTTAAATAGCTCATGATCCACCGACATCGCCAGCATCACCAACGGTGCAGAGGTATTACTCAGCAAAGGGGGTTTGGCAGCATAATGGCTTGATTCCGGCGCAGCATTTACCTGCAATGCCATCAGCAAAATCAATCCGGCAACCAATCCGTAAATATGTTGTGAGGCTAATCTGTCCATGATCACAACCCCTTAGGTTTAACCTATTTTTCTAACTGCTTTTTTTATACGACGATTGAAGCATTACCCGTGAGGCACTACTGCCACCGGTGGCCAACGCAGTAATGCGATAGTACATCGCCCAGTCTCCAAGATCTGAAGGGTCAGCCAACGGCCCTTCTGACTCTTTAGCAATGTAACAGCGAAACTCGATAATATATTTGGCGCTGGCAGAAATACCACTAACCGTCACAATCGTTTCCCGGTGATTGCTGCTATTACTCCAAATGGCATCCCCTTCCCAAGGCTCAGAGTTTCCTGGAACACAGCCACCAACGTCATTTATTTCAACACCCGAAAAACAAAAACCATTTTCACAAGCCTGGTTAAATCCAGTTAACGATAGAGAGCTTTCAGCAATATATTTTTCGGCCTCTTTCAAAGCCGCTTCAGCAGCAAAGAACGCCATTTGCTGATCCTGATAATTACCACTCATTTTTTCTTCAAGAGTGGCCATCTTCACTGCCGTCAAACCCGTCACAGTAATCACTAAAAGCATGATCAAACTGACTAACAATACACTGCCTTTTACCGGTGTCTCCATGCTTTTCATTTCAGCCCCCGGTTACGCAACTTGATGGTTCGCATAAAACTCCGACGCACATAGTTGTCACTGGGCAACACTGATTGTCCGGCAAAAAAATAGGCCTGCGGTGATGGTGCAACCTCCGTAAAACTCCTCACCAAAATTTCCAACTTCACACTGATCACGTTTAGCCAATCCGAGCTGTAAGGCGTTATTTCTGCAGCAGAGAGGTACTGATCAGCAACACCGTTGTTATCACTATCCAGACCATAACGAATTAATAGGCCTTCCACACCTTCAACCAATGCCTCAGCATTAATGCTGTTACCGCTCTCATACTCACCCGCCTTTTTTCGGTACAGTGTTGGTATCCCGTTACTATTTCTTAAATAAAAGGCATAAGTCTCCAAAGGCAGCAACACAGAACCTTCATGACTTGTATTACTGGATTCGAGCGAAGTGTCCTCACAGGTGAAGTCGCCATACATTTGGCTGACGCAGTTATTCAAGCTACCGCTGTTTGATGCTGGGTGTGTTATGACCCGACTTCCCGTTGCTCCACCCGCTCTAAAAATGGAAATCTGACCGCAATCTGGAGATATTAATGCCAGAAGATCGCCTTCGTCGTAGGAGTGCTGGCTGACCAGAGACAATCTTGCATTACCCGTATCATGCCCCGTGATGATCTGAGCAGAATCACGATCCAGACGGTGCACAATAATGGCTTCAGAAATAGCGTTACTGTCCAGCTGTTGTTTAACTGCAGTGCCGGCCGAGAGGCCGAGAACTCCCTTATCAAAATGCGCCATCCACTGTCTGTTATCAGCATTAGAGCTCAACATATTCGCCAAACTGGCTTGAGACGGGCAGCCTGTATAAGCCGCCGTACTGATAGTCTGACCGACCAGATCAAGGGTCAGCCGGGCGCTCTCCTGAATACGAGACAATTCATCCTGGAGAGCCCATGATCGACTGGAACCCAGAATCAGGTGGCCCACACCTGAGAACAGAATAAGCCCAAGCAATAAAGCAATAATGAGTTCAACTAAGGAAAAACCCTGCGCTCGAACAGACTTAACTTTTATGAATGTCATAATATCCCCCTTAACACAATATCGCTCAGGGGAACCCGGTTACCCATATTAGGAAAACTCAGTTGAATGGTGTAAACCCTGTGGCTACTACTATCGCTGTAACTAATAGCTCCCTTTGTGCCGGGGATCTGGCATATCAGTTGAAATTTCCACTGCTTGACATCGTATAAAGCCAGCTGTTCAGGGCTACAACTTGAAGACTCACAACTCACAGGGTAATTGCTGGCGACACATTGGTTATACGTTAACTCATCTAGCTCAACTCGATAGTCATTACTGTTTTTCGCAACGTCCGCATTCGCCTGAATACGATCCAGCATGTCTGTTGCAAGGAACGTTGCCTGAGACTGGATATAGGAGGATTGATTAAATTGCATACTGCTGCTGTGAACAGCAACCATACCCAGTACGCCAGTCGCAACGATCAATAAGCTGATCAGTACTTCAATCAGTCCAACTCCTCTCTGATAAAGAGAAGATTGTCGTGTACAACGCCTTCCTAACTGCATGATTCTTGATTCTCCGTGCGCAATCGTCCAGTCATACTGATAACAATGGCCTTTGCATCAAGCCCGTCATTTTCCCGATCACAGACCTGAAAAGTACCCGCTTGCGTCGTCTGTCCTCGACTATTGAATCGAAGGTTGGATCCTCGATTCCATGTTATGGAGATCAAGTTCGATACATCCGACACACGACGAATTAACTGGTCTCTCCCGTTGAGAACACCATCATCACTCTCATCAGTAAAAATGAGCCATCCGTGGTGCCAACCACCATTGGTTTCATCACAGGTCGCATTATCCAACGTGCTGCAAAGTGAAACCGTTCTCTGTCGTTTAATTGCTTCCGATCTGGCCAGCATCAAACTCCCATAGACTTCATCGGCTGTAGTGGCAATTCGGGTTTTAACGATAAAGAGCTTCATAGAAGGAACCGCAACAGAAACAAGAATTGCGGCCATAGCCAAAGCGATAAGCAGCTCGACGAGGGAGACACCACGTTGTCGACTGATATAGGCACACCGTCTATACATGACGGTTCTTAAAAAGCTAAGAATCTTTAGGAGACGTCCCCGTAAAGTGCTCAAACCTGTACCGTACTTCATAACCGAATCCTTGGTTGATCACTACCTGTAACTATAAGTAGCTACTAATAAAGTGTTTATGGCGCAAGTCTAGAAGCTGGATTCATTCGACCGACGGTCAAGTGATTTTCCCTGAACATGTGACAGCTACACATACCTCACTGAAAAACATGACATTCATCACAAAAATGCAACTCATCTAAAACAACTGCCGTTTATCTTCTGTTAATGGATGACTCCGACCACATGTGATCTATTTCACAAAAATTAAAGACTTATTTACTCATCCATAAGATAACAATGACAAAACACGACCAAAAAGGTTTCACCCTTTTGGAGCTGATGGTCACCATCGCCATACTGGGAATCCTTTCTGCTATTGCCTACCCAAGTTTTGAATCAAGCATTCAAGACAGCCGGCTGTCATCACAAACCAACAGAATTCTAGCGGCACTGCAATTTGCCCGCAGCCAGGCTTCGGCTAATGGTATTGCCATTACTGTTTGCAGCTCCGCTGACGGTATCGATTGTGACGTTAATGGCAACTGGAGTGACGGCTTCATTGTTGTGGAAGGAATAAACATTCTTCAGGTATCCGATGCTCTGGAAGGTGACAACACGCTTCAGGGTCGTACCCAAATCAATTTCACCAATCAGGGCACACTGGACTCATCTATACAACTCAGCCTTTGCGACACCAGAGGCACTGCCTCTGCTCGCGGCATTTGGTTGAACGGCGCGGGTCAGGCCAGAACAGGAGGGGCACCAATATGCGCACCATAAAATCCGGCGGCTTCACCATGATAGAGGTTCTGGTTGCCCTACTTATTTTAAGCATCAGCCTTCTTGGCATGGCAGGCTTGCAACTGCTCAGTTTGCAAACGTCTGGCAGTTCTCTCTCAAGAAGCCAGGCCACCATACTCGCTTACGATCTGGCCGAAAGAATGCGACGAAACCCAGAACAAATGAATTTTTATGTCGCTAACCTGAATCAGGCTCAAGCCTCGCCCAATTGCCTTGCCACCGGCTGTGGCACAGAGGAGCTGGCAAGAGAAGATATTATTGAATGGCAAAATGAACTGCAAAATATCAGTGGTCAGGCAATGATCCAGCAAGACATCAATGAAATAACACTGCAGTTGTCGTGGAGTGAGAGTCAGTACGGTGCTGGTCAAATGAACCAGTCTTATGACATGACTTTTGAATTGTGATCATGAGTAAATTTATGCCAGAACATCACCAATCCGGCATCAGTCTGATCGAGCTGATGATCGCCCTTGTGCTCAGCTCTCTACTGATGCTGGGTGTTATGCGCATGTTTCTGGACAACACCCGCTCCAGTGCATCCGACAGCGCTTTGGTTCAAATACAAGACAGCGCTCGTATTGCAATGGAAATGATCAAACGTGATGTCCGCATGGCTGGCTACCGTGGCAGCGATACCTCTGCCAATACTGAGGTAACCACAGGTTCTCTGATCGACTTTGATAACCAGTCAGTCATCGGTGTTGAAGGCACAGGCGACCCGACAAATAACAACGCTCTTACCCGACTTGAATCCAGTGATACGCTGGCCATTCTAAGAGCCGAAGAAATGTTTTTCTCCAACGATATTCTTGACCCTAATTCCTCACTTGGTCCAGTTCGTGTGACAGCTGCCGACCAAACAGGCCTGATTACTCTTAACAAAAAGCTTTGCTACTCGTCCGATGATGTACTCATGGTTTCAGATGGTAGGCAGTTAGCCGTTTTCAAACCCAGCACCAATGCCCATGAATGTAAGGCTGATCCAACAGAAACCTTTACCAGCGAGTTCCTGATCGCTATTGGTCAGGGCAATTCGCCTATCTCATTAAAGGATTATGTTATCCCTCCGGAATGTGCAGCGGATGAACAGCGCTGCCCCGAGCTTTACAACATCGGTTCTACCACCGGCCTTATATACGACATTCGCCAAACAGGAAGGGTCGGCAGTGATGGTCAACCTATCTTTGCCCTGTTTCGTGATGATGAAGAGATGGTTGAAGGCGTAGAAAACCTTCAGGTTCTCTATGGCATTCAGGATGGCAGCAAGATTCGTTACACCATGGGTTGCGACCAGAACACCTTTGATAACGGTAATTGCAACCCGGGAATGACGACACACATCCGCATCAGTCTGGTCATCGCAGCCAGCAATAATGTCATTGAAGGCAATCAGCAACTGCGCTTCGATATTCTCAACCTGAACAATAATAAGACACTGGTCAGCAATGACCGTCGGTTGAGAAGAGTGTTTACAACAACGATTCAACTTAGAAATCAGGGGTAATAGTGATGGTTATTCAAGGGGGACTCAAGCATGACCACCAGAGAGGCGCCATACTGTTCGTATCACTGATCATTCTGTTACTGATCACCATGGTCGCTATTGGCAGCACCCGGCTTTCTACCATGGGGCAACGGACATCACTCACTTATCAATTGCAGAACACTGCATTTCAAGCGGCCGACAGCGCCCTTGATAGTACTCAACGCTTGTTAGAAAACAGCAGCTTTGCCCTCGACAGAGCGACTGCCGGTACCTTGCCGGAACAAGTCTATGAATACGACGATGCGACTACCGGCCTCACCACTCAGGCAACAACCAACACGACGCTACAGGAAAAAGTTTCTGACTCAGGAAACAGTCTGGGTGTCGGTAAAGGCCTGCCACAAATTTATCTATACGAAACCACCAGCACATCCGAAATATCGGGTTATCAAATTGTCTCCGAGCTTGAGCAGGGCTATCAAATAAGAACGCTGGATCAGTAACAGGGCTGTTTTATGTATTTTTCCAAACGCTTTAAACAAAGCCTGGTAACACTGACCAGCGCCTTTTATTTATCTGCTGCTTCATTCACCTGGGCAGACGACACCGACATCTATCTGCACAACCCTAATCTTGACAGTAGCGTAAAACCCAACGTTCTGTTTGTGCTTGATAACTCTGGCTCCATGGAGTGGGATGTCAATGGCAATAAATACACCAATGAGCCGTCCCGCATGGAGATCATGCAAGAATCCTTTGAAGCCATTATGCAAAATTCATCTGGCCTGAATGTTGGCCTTATGAAGCTGTGGGCAAGAGATGGTGAAAGCAGTCAATTAACGTTTCCTGTTACCGACATTGATAAACCCATCGGCTCCACAGTGATCACCGATGGAAAGCCAGAAATTCTCACCAGTTCTGATGATGGCTATGAAACCTCCTCTGGCCATGTTGTGCTGACTTCAGAAGAATTACCCCTTGGCGGTGATGCGACAACGCTTAGCCGCGCTGGGGGTATAAAAGAGATCAGAGTGCCTATCATCCAATACATTGATAACGCAGAAGGCAGTCAGTCTCGATACTACCTGGAACAAAGTGGGCACAGTATTCGCTTTGGCTATGTTGACCGCCAATACCGTAACGCTCTCTATTTTAGAAACCTTGGCCTTCCTGCTGGAGCGGTCATTGAAGACGCAAAAGTGAGTTTCATTGCTGCTGAATCAAAAAGAAACACCGTAGAGATGGAGATTCTGGCAGAAGTTAAAAAGAAGCCAAAATCTTTTGACCGATGCGATGAGCAAGGAAGGTGCGAAAGCAACGCCAGTTACCGGGATCGACAAAAAACCAGTGACTCTGTCGAGTGGGAAACGGCCAACTGGAACCAGGACAGAATCTATACGACACCTGATATTTCATCCGTCATTCAATCATTGCTGGACGACTCCAGATTAAATTTAAACGCTGGTGAAAGCCTTAATAATCGCGTGTTATTTTTTAATGTAAACGACTCAGATAATAGAGAAAGTCTGCCAGCTTACAAAGTTCAGAGGAATGGGCATAATCAGAGCAAAGCCCCTGTTCTAACGATTAAGTACCGGGATTCTGGAGTCAGCGACAACTATCTTACCGGCCTACGGTTTCAAGGGCTTGGTGTTCCTCAGGGTGCAACTATCACATCCGCCTCTCTCGAACTGACAGCAAAAGCAGATAGTGAAGCAGATTCCACTCTGGAAATTTGGGCCGGTGAGCCAGGCGGCAGCAACAATGATCCGTTCACTGCCAGTGATAACGACCTATCCAGTAGAACTAAACTCGGCCCTCTTGAATGGACGCCAGAAGAGTGGGAGGCGGGTGATGATCAAAGCCCGGAAAAGTACTCTGCCGATGTAACGAGCCTGATTCAGCAGATAGTTGATAATACTGACTGGTGCGGAAATGATGCTGCCACTTTTTACATCAACCAACTTGCTGGATCACAAGGTATTCGGGAGGCTTTCAGTTTTGATGGAAGCTCCGCTTTAAAGCCCCGACTGAATGTAGAATATACCGGTGGCGAAAATGGCTGTAAAAATGAGCAGCTCGACACCCGTATTCAAAGCTTTTCTAATGATGCCTACGAAAACTATTACAGAGACGTCTACGAAAAAGAAGACAGCTTACGTATTGGTTCTGGCTATTACCAAACGGGTCTGCACTACACACGACTGCCTATCAAACAAGGTATACAAATCCTTGAGGCTCGACTGGAGCTGACGGCATACAGTAGCCGAAACGATTCAACCAACCTCCGAATACAGGCTCATGATACCGATAGTGCGTCAGCCATCGTCCCGAAAGACGGCAATATTTCTAACCGGAGAAAAACTCAGGCATTAACCGACTGGTCTTTAGCGGCATGGGAAAGAAACCGGAGTTATCAATCCCCAGACATCAGTAGTGTTATTCAGGAAATTGTTGACCGGGATAACTGGAAAGCAGGCAACAATCTGACATTGCTGCTATCAACAACACACGGTTACCGTGAAGTGATCAGCTATGATGAGAACCCTGGGCTGTCGCCTCGGTTGGTGATCAAAGTGGCTTCCGGTGGGCTTGATGCTGACAGCAGTTACAAGGTAAAAGACCATCTAATAACTCTGGTCAACAAAATGTACCCCGGTGGTGGTACGCCAATCACGCCCACTTACTATGAGGCCGCTAAATACTTTAAAGATGGCAAAGATGGTGAAGAAAGCCCGATCAACAATGTGTGCCAGAACAACTATGTCGTACTGTTAACCGATGGGGAAGCGAACAACAATACGTCTACCGCAAAAAATAACATCAATCGTCTGACTGGCAGCAATAGCTGCAGCTACGACTCATCTTACGACGGTGAACGTTGCTCGAGAACACTGGCTACCTGGCTGCACGATGATGATCTCAATCCTTCCATGACTGGCAGCCAGAACGTTTTCACTCACACCATTGCCTTTGGACTGAAAAACAACCAAACCGTCAAAAACTTTTTGGATGATGTGGCCGATAATGGTGGTGGAAAATCTTACACTGCGGACAATGCTGCCGAACTTGCTAAGGCCTTCAGCAATATCGTGTCGGATATTATTGAAGATGAATCCAGCTTTGTAAGCCCTGGGGTAACCGCAAACCAGTTTAATAACTCACGACACTTGTCTCAGGTTTATTATTCTGTGTTCAAACCTTCAAAAACGGATCGTTGGGAAGGCAACCTGAAGCGATATCAACTGATTGAAGACCCTGAAAACGGACTCACACTGGATGTCTACGATCAGCGTCCAGAATTAGCCGTTGACAAGAGCACCGGCTTTTTCAAGGAAACCGCTTTCAGTTTCTGGAGTGACGAAGTTGATGGACGTAAAGTCAATACCGGCGGCGCTGGCGGTAACCTGCCTGTAGCAACCGATCGAAAACTGCTGACTTACCTTGGTAACAACCCGGCTGGTAATGCTGTTACGCTGAATCAAAACAGTCATCGCCTGCATCGTGACAATGGCACCCTCACTACAACGGCTCTAGGCCTGCCACCATCCGAAACTACTCGACGTAACGAGATACTGGACTGGATCCGCCAGCCATCCACATGGCTAGGCGATCCTCTCCACTCAACTCCGGCACTGGTCACTTATCGCTGCAAAGTTCAGCAATACCCATGCCCGGAATACTTGACTCAACAAGATCCGACTACCGGTGACCTGATAAGACATGATCAGCAGGAGCTGGGTATTTTCTTTGGCACCAATGATGGTTTCTTCCATGGTATTGATTCCATCACCGGGAAAGAGTTGTTCTCCTTCATGCCCAGTGAGTTATTGCCTAACATCGATAAACTGAACAGCAATGACACCACGGATCGCACACAAGGCAATGGTCGTCCTTATGGAATGGATGGATCACCAACACTCTGGATAAATGATGTAAACAACAATGGTGTTATTTTTGGTGGCTATGACACGCTGAATTACGATACAGAGAAGGACTTTCTGGATGCCAGCAGGGTCAATGCCGGAGAGTTTGTTTATGCGTATGCAGGCATGCGTCGCGGGGGGAAAAGCTATTATGCGTTGGATGTCACCACGCCAAATTCACCAAAACTACTCTGGAAAATCGCCGGCGGTGACGCAGGCTTTGAACGCCTTGGGCAAACCTGGTCAAAGCCTGTCAAAACCAAAATCAAAACCGGCAGTACCATCAGAGACGTACTGATTTTCAGCGGTGGTTATGATCCGGAACAGGACAAACTTTCACTTTATCAAACCGACGCTATTGGCAATGCCATTTACATTGTCGATGCAAAAACTGGTGCGCTGATCTGGTCTGCCAGTAACGACAGCACGGCCAAACTCGAGCTCACCAAGATGAATTACAGCATCCCTGGTGGCGTTAGAGTGATTGATCTGGAAGGGGACGGGCTAGCTGATCAGCTTTTGTTTGCCGATGTGGGTGGACAAATCTGGAGGCTCTTTATCAATAACTGCACATCGTCTGATACGTCTGAATGTGTCGTTTCAAATAACAGCGCCATGAATCAACTTGTCTGGCCTTCTGACAGCGATGGTGATGGTCGCTGGGCAAAAGACGAAGGCGTTTTTGCCTATCTTGGGCCTAACGCCAATACACAAATGGATGGGGGCATTATACAGAAACAAAACTCACGTCGTTTTTACGTTGAGCCTGATGCCTCTCTGTTCCGTTTAAACGGAGCGACTCACTTGGCGCTGGCTATTGGCTCCGGAAACCGACCAGATCCTTTGAGTCGGGTCAATGAATACGTTCAGGATCGAGCCTATTCGCTGGCAACGCCTTCCTTTGGCAACCCGAAAGTCACAGCGGCTAATGCATCAGAGCGAAAAGTACCGGCTCATACGCTTTTGAAACATGGTAATAACCAGTTGCTGGATATCACCCATGATCTTTCCGTATCACCAGAGGATGCCTTTGGTACCACCACAGAAGATGATAGAAAAGGTTGGTTTATTACTCTGGAGGCCGGTGAAAAGGTAATGACTGAGACTGTCACCTTTGAAGAGGTAATGTACTTTAATACTTACCTGCCATCCAACGAGGTGTCGAACACTTGTAACCCGGTTGCCGGTAAAGCCCGAGCTTATGCAGTTGATTTACAGACCGGTACGCCAGTAAAAGATGAAAACGACGATGGAAGTCTGACGACCAGCGACCGATACAGCAATCTTGCCAACAGTGGGTTACCACCCAACACCAGCATACTCTTCCCGGAAGGCAGTAAAGATGCCCTAGTCTGTGTCGGTGCTGAATGCGATCCGCTGGAAATCGGTGCTGATAAACAGACCACCTACTGGCGTCAGGTTCGTTAGATACACCCCGGGCTTTCAGCGCTTGAAAGCCCTTGCTCATTGAGTTTGTATTATGAAAAAGATGAATGGTTTCAGTTTGATTGAGATGATGATCGCAGTGGTCATTCTCGGTATTCTGACGATGATTGCATTACCCAGCTATCAGAGCTACGTCCTGAATGCTGCACTCAATGATGCAAGAATCAGCCTGACAGGCTTGAGTGCCGCCATGGAGCGATACAGAGCTCAAAATGGCACCTACATCGGTGCTGCAAACGCTAATGGGGTGCCGCAGGTTTATTTCACCCAGAGCCCCGAATCCGGCAACCCTAACTTTAATTTGCGAGTGACCAATGCCACTGCAACTAACTTTTCGGTCAGCGCTGTTGCGGTATCTGACACCCTCATTTGGGATGGCAGTGGCAATGCACCAACACTAGTGACCGACTCTACAGGAAGGTGGAACAGCATGCTGGATGCTGACGGCAATGAAACCTGCGAAACAACGAAGGTCGGGGATATGGATCTGTGCCAATTCCCTCCGCCTCCAGAGGAAGAAGACGCAGGCTAAATCCCTTGTTCACTATGTATCCATAAACGGTCACGGGAGCGTATAAATAACTAAATGGAACTATAGATCCAAAAAATATAGACTCTCACCCTCCATAAAAATAAAAAGGATCAGATCAGGTGAAGTTTTCAGTACCTTTTCTCAGTTTTATCACGGCAATATCATTTCAAAGCGCCTTTGCATCAGAGACTTTGAATGCTCCATTATCAATAGCTCTTACCCAGCCAGTTGCCAGTCTTGAGACCACGATAGAGACACCCCTTAGAGACGTCATTGTGGTTGGTAATAATTGGGATGGTACCGTTGATATTTATGACCCTCATACTCATAAGCGTATCAAGACTCTCGATGCCGTCCCGGACAAAGCAGATCGTCTTGAAGATATTTATGATGGTTTCAAACGAACGGTTATGACTACGCTGATCAAAGAAGTCATTGGTGAAGGTCATTTCCAGCTGGTAGACGACATGTTTCCTTCCAACGATGGAAAGCACTTGTTTATTTCCCGCCCGAGCTTTGCTGATGTGATTGCTCTTGATGTGAATACCGGAAAGATCACATGGAGAACACCGGTCGAAGGCTATCGCTCAGACCATTCAGCCATTGCTCCTAACGGAAAAACTTTTCTGGTATCCGCCTCAACCGCCAGAAAAGTACAAGCCATTGACACAGCAACCGGCGAGATCATCGGTGAATTCTCTTCTGGAGACCAGCCTCACGAAAACACCTATTCAAAAGATGGCAAGCTCATTTATCACGCTAGCATTGGCAAGGTTTATGTTCCTTTTACCAGCAGTTGGCTGGACTGGCTGAAAGGAGATCGCTGGTTTCAAGTGGTCGATGCTGAAACCTATGAGGTTCTGCAACGGGTGGATATGGGAGAAAAATTGGAAGAGTTTGGCTTCCCCTGGATCGACAGCGCAGTCCGCCCTATGGCCGTTGCTCCCGATGGAAAATTTGTTTATCTGCAGGTTTCTTTTTATCACGGCTTTTTTGAGTACGATGTCGAGCAGCAAAAAGTCACTCGTCGTATTGAGCTCCCGGTTCCACAATCCATTCAGGAGTTAAGCACTCTACAATATCAGTTGAACTCTGCACACCATGGCCTTGCTTTAAATCAACAAGGAGACAAACTCTGCGTTGCGGGCACCATGTCTGGATACGCCGCCATTGTTGACCGGGAAACTTTCGAATATGAAACCATCCAACTTTCAGAAGAACCATTAGGTGCGAAGCCATACTGGGCAACAGAAAGTCATGATGGAAAGTATTGCTATGTTTCTGTCAGCCAGCAAGATCGAGTGTCTGTTATTTCATTTGATGAAGCTCGTGAAGTAGCAAGCTTTCCGGTAGGCGATCATCCACAGCGTATTCGTACAGGACAACTGAGTATTATTAATTACTGATGTTACGCACCTCTACTATATGTAGTGCTTGTCCATTCAGACAAAATACTACTGATAGTAGTAAAAGACAGCGAAGTGCGTAACATCAGTCTCTTCCAATATGAAATGAGCCTGAACGGAGCCCTTGTTTCCAAAATGAAATGAGCCTGTGATTTCTGATCTTTCGTCCAAAATTACTGGA
>NZ_LUTV01000001.1:80261-82501 GCF_001646945.1 Endozoicomonas ascidiicola | reverse complement strand
AGAGAATCACTGTTTCAAGGCATCTTTAAGCGAAAGGCCTGAAATCATGGGTTTATACTCTTTTCAGGCTCATTTTGGGATTGGAAAATACTCATCAGTTAATTAATAACATCAAATAAATCGTGCTTCATCCTATTGAAATAAAACTGTGGATGAAGCACTTTCATAGCAATATCCAAACTCATTTACCCATCATTATAAATACTCTGCACCGCCCCCAATTGAACTATCTCTGAAATTCTGAGTCCTATTATTTAATTAACTCCTATTTATTTTAATTTGATTATCAAGCCCAACTTTCCAAGAGGTTAAATTCACAATATGTTATCTCATGCTCCAATAAACACGGCTACATATAGCCAATTACCACAGAATGAAGCTGAAATCAAGGACGCTGCAACGGTCAAATTAAAGCCTATTGCAAATCATTTAGCGCCCAGCTTTGACCCTGCTGAAGTACCTGCTGACAAACTAATTAAGGGTAGAAAACCCCGCACATTATCGTCCATTGAATGGCTTGGGAGTGCGATTAAAAATGGGGTTTATACCTTTATTCGAGAAATAAAGATTATGGGGATTTTTATCAGCATCTGGTGGAATAATGCGAGTATCGATAGCATCAAAAAAGCAGCCGCCGATTCCCAGGGCGGCATCATTGTAAAAGCTATACAGTTTGCGTGCAGCTCACAAGAAATAGGCCGTAGTATTTTTGGTAATAATTGTCAGAAATTTATGACTGCTTTATCCCATGTCACCACCAGCAACGAGCCTATGTCACTTAAGGAGCTTGAACATTGTCTTAAAGAAGCAAATATTCCTTACGACCCATCTAAACTGGATAAACGGGTAAACCTCGGCACTGGGTCAATAGGGGAAGTCAATGAGATTATATTAAAAAATGGAGGAAAGCAGGTCGTTAAATTTGTAAGCCCCTCCAGTGAAATACGTGTACATTCAGACCTGAAGGTACTGCGATTTGTGATGAGTTTACTCTCTTTCTTTAAACCCGATATTGTTAAAGATGGCACTAAAAATGCCTTTTTTGAATTCTTTGATAGCATCAAAGAAGAATTAGACTTGGTAAATGAAGCTCAGAAAACTCAAAAACAAGCGCAGGCTTTCAATGCTATCAAATCGAACCACCTCTATCACATAACCAACAATGAACTCCCTGATTGCGCCAAGAGCTTGCCCGATCCAGTACCCGCCACTGGCATAGAATTCCATCATCCAGAAACAGGTCATCACTTGGTAAATATTCCTATTGAATTTAAAGTTCCAAAAATTTCTGGGCAGTACACAACCCTCCACACACTATCAATGGATAAAATCCATGGCGTCACCTTAAGTGAAAATGATCAATGTCATCTTCGTAACATTGCAGCCAAACTCTTGAATGTCAATCCAGACAAATTTACTGATGAACAATTAACAGCGTTTCGATATCTTTTAAAACGGACTGTATTTCAACAATGGGTATACTGTTACTCACAGACAGGCTTCTTTAATGCTGATATGCATGATGGCAATGTCATGGTTGCTGTCGAAAACGGAAAGCTGTGTATTTACTTTATTGACTTGGGTAACGCTCAAAGAGTCTCCAGAGAAACGGTTAAAGCCACCTACACAATACTTGGAGCTCTGGCAAATCTGCGTTATGCAGAAAAGAAATCCAGCCAGGAAGATCGGTTTGCAAATATTGTCATCGGAAACCTTAAGATCATGGGTAATTATACAAACAATGCAAACTGGGAAAAGCTAAAAGAAGATATCAAAACTCACATGAAAGACGGCGGTCGCTATGCATCTATAGAAAAAAGTGTTACTGATACCTTTGACTTGGCTTATCCATGCGGCATTAAAGTACCCAAAGAAATTACCGCCCTCTTCAGAGCCCAGATATTAATTGACTCTCAATACAAATCATTGAGCGAAGAAGCTCTAAAGAAGGCTTCTTTCTCTTTACTGAAAACGTTACAACAGAATCCCCCCGGTACAGCATAAAGCTGATGCCCATACGTCCGCCGGACCATTGAGTACACCAGCTAGACCAACACTCCAAAAAGTCTACGGTTAAATCAACACAGTATTTATGTAAAAAAAGAGTATGTAAAAAAGGGCATGTTATTCATGCCCTTTTTTGAACGCTAGGAGCCTGTCGGACTTAGAACAACTTTTGAGTATAATACCCGCAAGATCGTAAAAGACAGCCAGCCAATGAACAAATGGACTTTCAGACC
>NZ_LUTV01000001.1:56813-77524 GCF_001646945.1 Endozoicomonas ascidiicola | reverse complement strand
TTCAGCTTACAGGTTATTTGTCGCATGCATTTGGATATTTGGGCAAAAGAGACTGACGACATAAACAGCACTTCCAGACTGGATTCTGTGATTTTTGACTTTATTGCGGCCCATCTCCGGTTTTTACTTTCAAGTCCGACAGCCTCCTAGAAAAATTAATCACCAACCACTTTAAGACGCAGCTCTTTTGGCATGGTAAATACGATATTCTCTGCTTTACCATCAAGCTCTTCTGGCATATCCGCGCCGAGTTCATTCAACCGCTTGATTACACCCTGAACCAACACATCCGGAGCAGATGCACCGGCAGTAATGCCAATGGACGTTTTTCCATTTAACCACTCAGGCTTGATGTCATCGGCATTATCAACAAGGTAGGCCTCAGCTCCGGTTCGTTCTGCCAGCTCTCTTAAACGGTTAGAGTTGGAACTGTTGACAGAACCAACAACAAACACCAGCTCACATTGATCCGCAAGCACTTTCACCGCATCTTGACGATTTTGAGTGGCGTAGCAGATGTCATCTTTTCGCGGCCCTTCAATCTGAGGAAACTTTTCACGCAGCGCGGTAATTACCTTGGCCGTATCATCCATAGATAGCGTTGTTTGAGTGACATAAGCCAATCTGGAAGGGTCTTTCACTTCTAACCGGCTTACGTCTGCCTCATCTTCCACAAGGTACATCTCACCGCCGTTACGGCCATCGTACTGACCCATGGTACCTTCCACTTCCGGATGACCATGGTGGCCAATCAGCACGCATTCCATACCATCTCTGGAGTAGCGCACCACTTCCATATGCACTTTCTTGACCAATGGACAGGACGCATCAAAAACTTTCAGGCTGCGGCGTTCCGCCTCTTCCTCTACAGCCTTGGAAACACCGTGGGCACTGAAGATGACAATGACATCATCCGGCACCTGATCCAGCTCATCAACAAACACAGCGCCGCGCTCTTTCAGGTTTTCCACCACAAACTTGTTATGAACGACTTCGTGGCGGACATAGATTGGTGGACCAAATACATCCAGCGCCCGGTTAACGATTTCAATGGCGCGGTCTACACCGGCACAAAAGCCTCGCGGGTTTGCCAGTTTGATTTTCATTATCGAGTCACCAACCTTTTAAACGTAATCATTATGACGGCTGTACATCCAGAATCTGGACTTCGAACGTCAGATTATGGCCTGCCAGCGGGTGGTTGAAATCCACTTCAACCCTGTCATCATCAAAACTGCGAATCACTCCCGGCAGCTCACTGTTGGCCGCATCGGAAAAGGACATCATTAGCCCTTCTTCCAGCTCAACATCCGTCGCAAAGCTACCACGGGGAATGCTTTGTACGTTGTTTGGATTAGGCATACCAAATGCCTTTTCTGTAGGAATCACCGAAGCACGATCATCACCGGCGACCATGCCCAGCAGAGTTTCCTCAAACCCTTCCGGCAAGTTGCCATCCCCAATCACCAGCGAAGCAGGCTTGCCTTCTAGAGTACTGTCCACCAGCACACCATCTTCCAACTTCAGGGAAAAGTGCAGTGTCACCTTACTGCCTTTCTCTATGACTGCTGCCATAGTACGCTCCTGCATCAATTTTCTTTGTTATTGACCGTTTGCGGCTGGCTCCGGAACATATCCAGAATCAACATGGCCGCGCCAACGGTAATGGCCGAATCGGCCAGATTGAACGCTGGAAAATACCAGTTTTCGTAATAAAACAACAGAAAGTCTGTGACGTGCCCATTCAAAATCCGATCCAACAGATTTCCAACCGCACCGCCCAGTATTAACGCTAATGCGCAAGCCTGCCAGTTTTCATCGGAGCGCAGCTGCTTCAGCCAGCCTACCAGCAGAATGGACACCACCGTTGCTACGCCGCTTAGAAACCAGCGCTGCCAGCCAGAGGCATCCCCAAGGAAGCTAAACGCGGCGCCAGGATTATAGGCCAGCGTTAGCGAGAAAAATGGCAGCACATGCAGCTGTTCGTACAGGGAAAACTCTCTGATCACCCACCATTTCACCAATTGGTCGATACCGAAGATCAATACACTCAACCAGAGCCAGTTAAGCTTTCCTGAAATTTTACTTTGCATTACCGGTTCCTGTTGTCATTAATCCATGATTTCAGCTTGCAAATACTATGTGGCACGAATGTTTTACTGGTAGTGCGACTTACCGAAAACATTCAAGGTTTCTCCGGCTTTATTTTTACCAAGATCAACGCTCACATGATACGGGCGCTATAAATATCAGGACAAGACCGTTTTTCTTTACAAAAAAATACCCGGTGTTTACCGGGCATTTTCATATTTCAACTCGTGTCAGGCAAACTGTCGTTGTTCGCCTTCACCGTCAACGTTATCAACACACCGACCGCATAAATCGGCATGCGTCTCAACTGACCCGACATCTTCACGACGGTGCCAGCAGCGGTCACACTTCTGATGTTCAGACTTCTTAACCAGCACTTTCAAACCGTCAAGCTCAGTGTCGGCCGCATCCGCAGCATCAGCCAGTGGCTTCACTTCAGCAGCGGAGGTAATCAGAACGAAGCGCAATTCATTGGCCAGTTTTGCCAGTTTGGCACTTAGGTCTTCGCTAGCAAACAAGGTGACTTCCGCTTCCAGAGAACCACCGATAGTGCCGGCAGTACGGGCATCTTCCAGCGCTTTGTTAACGGCGGTTTTCACTTCCAGAATGGCATTCCAGTAATCACGCCCCAGCTCGTCACCTTCCAGACTATTCAGCCCTTCATACCAGGTTTCCAGAAAGACTGACTTGCCGCGGGCGCCCGGAATCGCTCCCCAGATTTCTTCAGAGGTAAAGCTGGTGATCGGTGCCATCCAGCGGGCAAACGCTTCGATGATGTGATACATCGCCGTCTGACAGCTGCGACGAGCGAGACTGTTTTCCTGTGTGGTGTACTGGCGGTCTTTGATGATATCCAGATAGAAACCACCCAGATCCAGCGAACAGAAGTTATGAACCTTCTGGTATACCGTCAGGAAGTTATAGCTGTTATAGGCTTCGACCACTTCGTTCTGCAATTGCAGCGTGCGATCCACCGCCCACTTATCCAGGGACAACATGTCATCCCATTTGACCAGATCCGTTTCCGGATTAAAGCCCGTCAGGTTAGACAACAGGAATCGTGCAGTATTACGAATACGACGATAGCTGTCTGCTGCACGCTTCAGAATGTCATCGGACACGGTCATCTCTGAGGTGTAATCGGTAGTGGACACCCACAAACGCAGAATATCAGCACCCAGAGATTTGAAGACTTTTTGTGGTGCAATGACGTTGCCCAGAGATTTGGACATCTTGCGGCCATTGGCGTCTACCGTAAAGCCATGGGTCAGCAAACCTTTATAAGGCGGCACACCGTTCATGGCGATACTGGTTTTCAGAGAAGACTGGAACCAGCCTCGATGCTGGTCAGAACCTTCCAGATACAAATCCGCAGGGAATTGCAGCCCTTCACGACGTTGGAGTACGGAGTAATGGGTCACACCGGAATCAAACCAAACATCCAACGTATCAGTGACTTTTACATACTGCGCAGCATCTTCTGCAGAGAGGATTTCCGATGACTCCAGATCAAACCACGCATCCATGCCTTCCTGCTCAACTTTCAGAGCCACTTTTTCAATCAGGCTTTGGGTGTCCGGATGCAGTTCTTCGGTTTCCTTGTGGATAAACAGCGCAATCGGTACACCCCAGGTACGCTGACGAGAAACACACCAGTCAGGGCTCTGACCCAGCATGGCTTCCATGCGGTTGCGACCCCAGTCCGGCGTAAATTCAACGGCCTTCAAAGAACCCATTGCGGTATCCAGCAACTTCTCCTTAGTCATGCTGACAAACCACTGTGGTGTCGCACGGAAGATCAAGGGTGTTTTGGTACGCCAGCAGTGTGGGTAGCTGTGGGTCAGTTTTTCCTGAGCCAGCAGGCGATCTTTTTCCAGTAGAACGTCAACAACCTTTGGATCTACTTTGTAAACGTGTTCACCGGCAAACAACTCAACGTTTGAACGGTAATAACCATTGTCGTCCAAGTAATTCAGCGTGCCGATGCCGTAGTGGCGTCCTACGTTAAAGTCATCCACACCGTGGTCAGGTGCCGTATGTACGTTACCGGTACCCGCGTCGATGGTGACATGGTTGCCCAGAATCAATGGCAATTCACGATCGTAAAACGGGTGAGATACTTTTTTGTTCTCAAAAGCAGAACCTTTGGCACGACCAATGATTTCGTAGTCTTCAATGCCGTAACGCTGCATGGCACTTTCAACCAGTGCTTCAGCAAGCACCAAACGAGCGGGCTGACCATTGAACTGGCACTGAACCAGTGCGTAATCCAGATCACCACCCATGCTGACTGCCTGAGAAGATGGCAACGTCCATGGGGTGGTTGTCCAGATAACCACCGCCACTTCACCCTCTCCCTGAGAACTTTCAAAATCAAAAGCACTCAAAAGATCAGCGTCGTCGATAGCCGCATAACGTACGTCAATTTGCGTAGACGTTTTATCTTGATATTCAACTTCCGCTTCTGCCAGTGCAGAACCACCCACCACACTCCAGTAAACCGGCTTATAACCTTTTACCAAGTGGCCGTTAGCGGCAATTTTACCGAGAGAGCGGATAATGTCCGCTTCGGTTTGGAAGTCCATGGTCAGGTATGGGTTATCCCACTCACCAAAGATACCCATGCGTTTGAAATCTTCACGCTGACCATCAACTTGCTTAACAGCGTATTCCCGACATTTTTTACGGAAGGTTTTGAAATCCACCTTGTCGCCAGCTTTGCCTAGCATGCCTTCTACTTTGTGCTCAATCGGCAGACCATGACAGTCCCAGCCCGGCACATAAGGGGCATCAAAACCACTGAGGGTTTTGGACTTGATGATGATGTCCTTGAGGATCTTATTGACCGCATGACCGATGTGAATATCACCGTTGGCGTAAGGAGGGCCATCATGAAGAATAAATTTGTCACGGCCCTGACTGATCTTGCGAATTTCTTCGTAGAGATCCATGTCATACCAGCGCTTGAGCATCTCTGGCTCACGCTGGGACAAATTGCCGCGCATGGGGAAATCTGTCTGCGGCAAATTCAAAGTATGCTTATAGTCGGACATAGGTGCTTACCGAAATCTCTGCGAATCTGTCATCTATTGGCTATTTATTGCACTTCACACTCTTGCGAGCATCTTGCGGGCGGTTTCAATATCTTCCGTAATCGCTGCCCGCAAGGCTTCAAGCGATTCAAACTTTTGCTCATCCCTGACTTTCTCAATAAACTCTACTCTCAGGGTCTGATCGTAAAGATCTCCCTGAAAATCCAGTACATGCACTTCAAGTACTGGTTTTTTACCATCAACCGAGGGGCGGACGCCAAGGTTGGCGACAGCATCATAACGATGACCTTTCACCAGTGTACGCACGGCAAACACCCCCTGCAAAGGCAACTGTCGGCGACAGGCTCGGATATTCGCCGTAGGAAAGCCCAGAGTTCTGCCTAGCTGTTGCCCTTTCACCACACGCCCCATCATGGTGAATGGCCTGCCCAGCATGTTTTCAGCCTCAGCCAATTCACCCTGGGTAAGGGCTTCCCGGATGCGAGTGCTGCTAACCCGACTCTGTTCCATTAATACGGTTTGCGTGTCACACACTTCAAAACCGTGACGATCCCCCATCATTTCCAAATGAGAAAAATCGCCTTTGCGATCACAGCCATAATGAAAGTCATCACCAACGATGAGATACCGTATGTTCAGGCCGCTGACCAGTGTGTTGACTACGAAGTCATCCGCACTCAGGCTGCGCAGCCGGTCATTGAATGGCAAGCACAGCACTTGGTCCACTTGGTTATCTTCCAGTAGCGCCAGCTTTTCTCGGAGACTGGATAGCCTCGGCGGCGCACTGTCACCCATGAAATACTCTCTGGGCTGTGGCTCAAACGTAATGACACAGACTTTGGCATTCAACTCAAAGGCCTGTTGTTTCAGGGCTTCGAGAATCGTGCGGTGCCCTGCGTGTACGCCATCAAAATTACCGATGGTGGCAACGCACTGCTGATGTTCTGACCTGATATTGTACAACCCGCGGATCAACTGCATTGAGAGGCTCAGACTCCCTTGACGTCCTGTGTTTAGTCTTGGCTTCATCGCAGACTTTATGCGTGCAAAGGCTGCAGAATGAATAAGCGGGGAAGTATACCTTAGCTGCATCTTGTGGTCACTGAGTACAGTAATTATGCGGAGGGCTTCAAAAAAATGAACCTTTACAGTGCCTTCTCCATTCTCATTTTTGCAATTGCTGGTTATTATATTTCAGACTTATTAAGCTCTTATGTAGAATAAGGCACAAAGCAAAATACAAATACCGTTCAAGGTTCAGGATGAGTACCAAAAAAATCCAAGTACTCCAGATTACAGATACGCATCTTTTTGCCAGCTCTCACTCGGCATTAATGGGAGTCGATACTGCAGCCACCTTTGAAGCTGTTTTAAAGATGGTCAAGAGCGATTTCTATCAGGCTCAATGTGTATTAGTGACTGGTGACCTGACTCAAGATGACAGCGCAGACTCCTACCACTATTTAAAAGACGCCCTTTCTGATTTGCCTATGCCCAATTACTGGTTATGCGGTAACCATGATAGAGAGGATTTGATGAATGCCATCAGCCCGGCTGCCATGAAAAAGAAAGTCGAGCTGGGCAACTGGCAAATTCTTTTATTGAACTCTCAGGTACCCAATCAAGTTTACGGTCACCTTGAAGAGTCTGAACTGGCATTTCTGAGCAAAGAACTGGCACAAAATCCAGACAAACCCACTTTAATTGCACTCCACCACCATCCAGCGCCCATAAACAGCCAGTGGATGGATAACATTATGCTGAAGAACCCTGATGAATTTGCTGCAGTATTAAATAACCATAAAAATATTAAGGGAATCATTCATGGCCACATCCATCAGGCGATAGATTATACCTTCTGTGGTATTCCGGTCATGGCAACACCTTCTACCTGTGTGCAATTCGCTCCTGAATCCAATCATTTTCAAGCAGATACTCAACAGCCAGGCTTTCGTGTTATTGATTTAATGCCCGACGGTACCATTGAAACTCAGGTAATTCGTATTTGTGACCAGCCAATGGAAATCGACCTAAGATCAAAAGGTTACTAATCATCCGCATAAAAAAGAGAAAAAATATACTTTAAAAACAATAAGATAAACTCATCACTCCTTTTACTGCCTGCCCATTCCTCCTCTCATAAATTGTCTAGTATATTGATTAGAGAGGAACACGTATTTCCGCTTGGAAGTAGGTAGAACCTTATCTCAATCAAACTTCAGGTGAATTAACATAAGGATGTTGTTATGACCCGCATAAGAACCGTTCATCACGATGAATGGGATGACCAACTCTGGAGCAGTCATCACGAATACCGCAAAGCCAAAGCCGCACAGCACCGCAACAAAGGTGAAAAAAAGTCCACGATCCGTCAGGGCATCAATGATTACTTCGAAAAAAGTAAACTCAAGCGCAATATATCGGATGATGTTCAAGACTGGATAAACCCCGACGAACCATTCGACGATATTGAATAGCTCTTCGAAAAATAACAAAACACCACGCTATTGAAGTGTGGTGTTTTTGTATCTGCCTTACGTGCCACGCCACCATTATTGGACTTCCTTCTTCATACCCGTTACAAAATAAATACGTAAATGAATTCGGTAAGATTCAATGTCAGATAACAACCAATTGGACTATCAGTTGAACTATCAGCTGAACTATCAAAACGGTTTTGGCAATGAACATGAGACTGAAGCGTTAACCGGTGCATTACCCAGAGGTCAGTTCAATCCTCAAAAAGCGCCAATGGGTTTGTATGCCGAACAATTTTCAACCACCGCTTTCACAGCGCCACGACATCAAAATCGCAGAACCTGGATGTACCGGATTCGCCCTTCTGTCGCTCAGGGAAACTATACGGCATTGGTCTCTGGACACATCCGCTCTGCACCCATTACAGAAATGGTTACCCCTCCGGATCTATTGCGCTGGAATCCACTGTCGTTTTCCGACAAACCTTTAGACTTTATCAACAGCCTGACCACCATCGCCGCTAACGGCAGCGTTCAAACACAAACAGGCTCTGCTATTCATATCTATACTGCCAACAGTAATATGGAAAACCGTTTTTTTTGTAATGCCGACGGAGAAATTTTAATTGTTCCACAAGAAGGCGCTTTACTGGCCAGAACTGAACTTGGCCTGCTTCATATTCATCCCGGTGAAATTCTCATTATTCCAAGAGGCATTAAATTTCAGATACAGCTACCTGCAGGAAAAGCGCGGGGATATGTCTGTGAAAACTATGGTTCGCCTTTCGAATTACCAGAACGAGGTCCTGTTGGTGCCAACGGCTTTGCCAATGATCGTGACTTTCAATATCCCGTTGCGCATTTTGAAGATATTGATGACGAGTTTGAACTAATTACTAAGTTCAATGGCAACCTGTTCAGCTGCGCTTTGAATCACTCCCCGCTGGATGTTGTCGCGTGGGTGGGCAATTCTGCCCCGTACAAATACGATCTCTCTACCTTTAACGTCATCAACTCCGTCAGCTTTGATCACCCGGATCCTTCCATCTTCACCGTATTAACCTCTCGAAGTGACACAACAGGTATCGCCAATATTGATTTTGTGATTTTTCCTCCACGTTGGGTGGTCGCGGAAAACACCTTCCGCCCACCTTACTTCCACAGGAATATCATGAGTGAATTTATGGGACTGATTCACGGTACCTACGATGCTAAAGAAGAAGGTTTTGTACCTGGCGGATTCAGCCTGCATAACTGCATGAGCCCTCACGGACCAGAGACCGCTGTTTATGAGAAAGCCAGCAAAGCCAACCTGAAACCAGAACGCTATAAAGATACATTGGCGTTTATGTTTGAATCTCGTTTTATTTACTCGCCAACCCGATTTGCCCTTGAAAGCGACACTCGACAAAAAGACTACATTCATTGCTGGCAGGGTCTGAAAAAACAATTCAAAGACGCTTAACCATTAAAGGTGCCAAATTAATGCTGACTTTAAATGAAACCCACAATCCCAATCTCACCAGCTGGGTTGAGTCTGCCAACCGAAAAGGGCATGACTTCCCTATTCAAAACCTTCCCTTTGCTATCTTCAGGCACAAAGAAAATCAGGATAATTTCAGGGCAGGCGTCGCTATTGGGGATCAAGTGCTTGATCTGCAAGCCGCACTTCACTCCAATGCTTTTGGTGAGGCGTCTTTTGAAGTCAACTCCGCATTGTATGCCTGCTGCGATGGTTCCCTGAATCGTTTTATGAGTCTAGGGTTTCAATACTGGTCAGCACTGCGCAATATGCTGTCACTTAGTTTGCGTTCAGGATCAGCTCAAAAAACGGCATTAGCCCAATGCCTTATTCCCATGACCGACGTTGAATATGACCTACCATGCACCATCGGTGATTACACCGACTTTTATTCTTCTATCCATCATGCGACCAGTGTCGGGTCCTTATTTCGACCAGATAACCCATTACTACCCAACTATAAGTGGGTGCCCATTGGCTATCATGGGCGATCGTCTTCTATTTCTGTTTCCGGGCATGACTTTCATCGCCCAGTAGGACAAACCAAAGCACCGGATGCAGATACGCCAACACTTGGCCCATGCAAACGACTGGATTACGAACTTGAATTAGGCATATTTATGGGTTCTGGCAATATACAAGGAGAAGCGATTCCTATTGATCAAGCAAACCAACATGTTTTCGGACTCTGCCTTTTCAATGATTGGTCTGCTCGAGATATCCAAGCTTGGGAGTATCAGCCTTTAGGTCCTTTTTTATCCAAAAGTTTTGCCTCCACCGTTTCTCCATGGATTGTTACTCTGGAAGCATTAATTCCTTTTTTTGCCGAGTTCAACCGCCTTTCAGAAGATCCTCAACCGCTGCCTTATCTTCAGTCGGATGTAAATCAGAGTCATGGCGCCATTGATATTCAACTTTCTGCACACCTGCTGACTCAACAGATGAAAGCAGAAAGCAAACCCCCAGCCCAGCTTTCCCAATCCAGTTTTAAGCACTCCTACTGGACGGTGTCACAAATGGTGGCACACCACACCATCAATGGCTGCAACCTCAAACCCGGCGATCTTTTTGGCAGTGGCACACAATCAGGTCCGAAACCAGAAGAAGCCGGATCATTATTGGAATTGTCCAAAGGCGGTAAACACCCCATTACGCTTCCCAACTCCGAGCAGAGAACCTTTCTGGAAGATGGTGACACTGTCGTCTTTAAAGGGTGGTGTGAAGCAGAAGGCTTTGCCCGTATCGGCTTTGGTGAAGTTCAGGCAACCGTCTTACCTGCAAAGGAGCATTAATAATCATGAGTCAAATAACCCTGTACAGCTATTTTCGCTCCTCTGCGGCCTATAGAGTTCGCATTGCACTAAACCTGAAAGGGTTAGACTACCAGCAACACGCCATCAATCTACTCAAAGGTGAGCAAAAATCCAAAGAATACCGATCGGTCAATCCACAAGGCTTGGTTCCTACCATGATGACCGAGCAAGGTGGCATCAGCCAGTCTCTGGCCATGCTGGAATGGCTGGAGGAAACCTATCCTGAGCCGTCTATTATTCCCGGAGACTCGTATCAGAGAGCAAAGCTTAGAAGCATGGCCTATCAAATTTGTTGTGACATACATCCGCTAGATAACCTTAGAGTATTGGATTACCTTCGGGGTAAACTTGGTATTAATGAAGAATCCAAAAACCAGTGGTATCAGTACTGGATAACCCAAGGCTTTACGGCACTGGAATCTCAACTGGACGCGCAACCTTTTTGTTGTTCAAAACATCCGACCATTGCTGATATTTGTCTGGTGCCTCAAGTATTCAATGCACTAAGGTTTAATGTAAATCTATCCACATACCCAAAAATACAGAAAATATATAACAACTGTAATTCTCTAACGTCATTTAGAGCCGCTTCTCCTGAGCACCAGACAGATAGCCATTAAGACTGTGGATTTAAACTGAAACGTCTGACAGATAACTTTCTTTTCTTATGTTGTACAGATTCGTCATCATCGCTGGCGTTACTTCTCACTCCTTCAATGGACTGACTTCTAAAATATACACTTTTAACACTTTGTTGTGACCCTATAGACTGACATGCCTGATTGACTTCAAACTGCAGCTTTGCAGCAAGGAGATCCCTTCCAAATAATAATGAGTGCCGCTCCTGGGCCTTCTCCAGGGGAACGTTACCATCAGGATTGGGGGACAGCACTCCCATCAGCCCTTCAACCTTATAATCATATTCAAACTTTTCATCATGCAGAGTATCTCTTACTTTCTTTATGACTGCCTTAGACCCTTCCGCCGAGTTCTTTACAAGCTCCAACTGGCCACCTAAATCCTTACCTGTTTGACTAAGTAGCTTGTTTGCCTGTGCAAGATCGTTTTTTTCTTTCTCCGTTAGATCTAACCTGTCACTTATATCAACATAGTTTTCTGATGAGTTTTGCAGCCTCCCATTAAGGGCGGTAATCTCATCGCTTAACTCGCTTACAGTTGTTTGTAGTGTGTCATTACTATCAGACAACTGTTCACTCCTCTGTGTAAGTTGTGCGTTCATAGCCGTTAGATAAACCAACTGTTCTCGCAACAATGTAACTTCTTGTTCTGACTCATTTAGTTTTTTTTCCATCTCCATAGCCTCAGAGTGACTCTGATCATTAATCCAAACCGTTCCACGATTGATATCTTTTATCTCTTCAGGAGAAAAAGTATTGAAATGCCCTCTTTTATAGATACCGTAGCCAATCCCAACTGCATTCCATCCACCATCAGTAACGGTAAAAATTCTGTTTACGCTTCCAATTTCTCTATATTTATTAAACAACTCAGCAATAGCCTGATGATGCAGAAAATATTTTGCAGGGTTATCCAATACAACTTGCCAGTCAGGCACATCCCCATCGGAGTCCACCGACCTGTTCAGAGGGCTATGAGCGGAACTGAATTTTGTAAAAAGTTCAGGATACCGATCTTTCAACCGACTAATTGCAAACTTTGTCAACTTTCCACGCTTCGGACCAGCACAGACAACCCAGCAAAGTGAAGCTTCAGTCATATCAGATTCTTGCACCAAATCGCGTAATTCGGGCTCTGCATTCGTGTTAGTTTTAAGCTGTTCTGAATAATCATGCGAGCTGCGACGATTACCCTTAACAAAGAAAACATCAGGATTTATAGGATTATAAATAGTACCAACCTCGTGGCGACTGCCTTCTGAAACACTGGCTGATCGTAACCAATAAGGTGGTGATTCTACTGCTACATAAGGCGTAGCGCCTCGCTTAAGGGATACTTTTCTGAAACCGGTCGAGCCTGAAGCCTCTATCTCTTCGGCAGCCACTTGTTTGTGATGACACCCATGACTCATCACATTAAGAATTTGATTTTGCACGATATATTAAGCTCCTATCTTGAATGACACACCGTTCATACAAATTAAGACTCAATATATGCTCTATAGTTCCATAATCTCCTTTATACCCTCCAGCAAGATCAACCATAGCTCTGACAGTAGACATAAAACGTTAAGCGTCGATCCTTGCTTCATCCGCTAAAAAACCTTAATAACATCTTGGTCAGAAGCTCTGGCTTTTGGGCATGAACCCAATGCCCGGTATCCGGTATAATGCGGACACTGGCGGAAGGAAACATTGCCAACACTTCTGCCTGGTGCTCAGCAGCGATGTAATCAGAGTCTCCACCCTTAATGAACAGCGTTTCTCCGGAAAATTTTTGTTTTAACCCTTCCTGACCTGCAATAATTTCATGGTACTGGCTATCGATGACGGGCAGATTTACCCGCCACTGGTAACGCCCCGCCTCATCTTTATATAAATTTTTCAACAGAAACTGTCGTACGTCTTTTTCCACCACGTAGCTCTGTAAAAAATTATCCGCATCACTACGGCTGGAGATACTCTCCAATGGCATAGACGACAGCCCTTCAATAATGCTGTCGTGCCTGCGCTTCTGATAAGTGACTGGAGCAATATCAATCACTGCCAGTTTGTTCACACGTTCCGGTGCCATCAGCGCCACGGTCATGGCAATCTTTCCACCCATGGAATGTCCAAGCAGGTGAACTCGCTCTAACTGGTGATCATCCATATATTCAAGGACGTCTTCCGCCATCAATTGATACGTCATCAATTCACTATGAGGTGAACGACCATGGTTTCGTACATCCAAACCGTGAACTCGATAATGCTGCGCAAGACCGCGATTAATCATCCCCAGATTTTCCTGAGAGCCAAATAGCCCGTGAAGGCTAATCACATCGGCGCCTTCCCCCTGTTTCCTTGCATACAGTTTCATGACTTAGCCTGTCTCGCAATAATGTTTACAACGGTAATTACTGATCAGGAATTCTACCTAACCGACCATACAAACGCTTCTACATTTGATACAACGCTCATTCATCCAATTTATTCAACACTATTTTTCAAACCAACAGAGTCAGTACCATTATGAGCGAAGATAATTTCAATATTGACCAGTATCTGGAAGAGCTTAAACCACTGATCAACGTTGACTGCGGCACCTTTACGCCTGAAGGCGTCAGCCAGATTGCAGACATCATGACTGAAAAGTACAAAGGTCTGGGCTGGCAGGTTTCCCGTCACCATTTCGACGAGAAAGTAGGCCCGGGCCTGTTGGCCACCAACAAGCCAGAAGCTGAAGTGTACGACATCATGCTGGTTGGCCATATGGACACAGTGTTCCCGGAAGGTACGATTGCTGAGTGGTCACTGACTACGGATGATACCAATGCCTATGGCCCTGGTGTCGCCGATATGAAATCGGGTCTGCTAAACATTTTCAAAGCGATCAACCTGCTACCAGAAGACGTCGCTGATCGTTTGAGCATTGCCGTTTGTATGAACCCTGACGAAGAAATCGGTTCCATCTACTCCGGTGAATGGCTGAAAGGCATTGCCAAGAAGAGTCGTTGCGTACTGGTCGCTGAAGCTGCCCGCGCCGACGGTTCTCTGGTGAAAGCTCGTAAAGGTCTGGCTGCCTATAAGGTAGAATTCAAAGGTAAGGCTGCTCACGCCGGTAACGAACCAGAAAAAGGCATTTCCTCTATCACAGAAATGGCTCACTGGATCACCACCCTGAACCGTGAAACCAACTTTGAAACCGGCACTACTCTGAACTTTGGCGTAGTAAAAGGCGGCACCGCTGCCAACGTTGTGCCTGATTATGCGTCAACTGACTTGGATATTCGTTTCTGGAACAATGACGACTACACACGTCTGGAACAGATCATCACCAACCTGCAGGAAAATCCATCACTGCCAGGTATCGAAATCACCCTGACCCGCGAAGCTCACAAGCCAGCCTTTACACCAAACGAAGGCAGTGAAAGGCTGATGACTCTTATTGAAAAGAGCGGTGAAGACATGGGCATCAACATTACCTGGCAGGCCGTTGGCGGTGGCTCTGACGCCAACCTTACTGGCGCTCTGGGCATTCCAACGGTTGATGGTTTAGGCCCAATTGGCGGAGCTATGCATAGTCGTAATGAGTTTCTGGTGCTGAACTCTATTGGCCCACGCCTGCAACTGCTGCGTAATGTGATGATTAATATTGCTGAAACCACAAGGTAATCAGTCAAAAACCACTCTCATCTGATGGTGTGAGTGGTTACTTCTTCCTAGACGACAGCAATTGGTAAATTTCATCAGACAACATATGCATTTCTGGCAAAATCTGAGTCATTAATTGAAACTGTTGAAGCAGCATACGCACCTCTGGCTGTCCTTCATCAATCCCATCATCATTCTCTTGTAAACGACGATCGATCGCAGATAGATCTCCTCTCTCCACGACATGACCTATCAACTGTTTTTCCAAACTTAATAGATGCTCATTGATCAATAAATAGATATTTTGAATCTCTTCCTTGAACTGAATATCCTCCAGCTTGTCCCTATGAGCCCCTAACGTCGATATGTAACTTAACAGTGCACTGGACAGGGTCAGAAAACGAAAGCATTGCTCACCTGCCCTCTGAAATCGTTCTGGCTCCAAGTGCATACTGAGTATCGCACTATTCAATTTCGTGTCCATATTATGAGCTTGTCTGCGCGCTACCCGGTAGGCAACCCCGTTATTCCTTCCATGGATATACTGTTCTATCACTTCCTTGAGGTACATTCGATGCATCTCAATGGTGGAGGCCATAATTCGATTAAGCCGTTTTGATTCCCAGTCTGGCAAAACAAACATCACGGCAATAACGGCCAATACACAACCAAGCAATGTGTCTCCCAAACGCGGCAGAATGACCGTAAAACCTAAACCCTGCTGACTGAAACAAAACAACACAAGTAGAGTAATAAAAGCGGTGGCCAGATCGTAACGTACCTTACGAAAGGCAAAGAACAGCACACCACACAACACCATCAATACCAGCTGTCCTTCCTGACCGGGGAACAAATAAAGCAATGGCGCACCCGCCAGCAAACCGACTATTGTACCGATCACTCGCTGAACCAGTTTTGCTCTCGTCGCACTAAAGCTGGGCTGACTGACAAACAGCGTCGTTAATAACACCCAGTAACCCGGTTGCAAATCGAGCAGCTGTATAAGTCCATAACCGGCAGTCAGGGCGATTGCCAGCCGAATGCCATGACGAAAGAGCGGGCTGTCAAACCGGAACTCATCCCTGATGCGTTTAAGATGCGCCTTCACACCCTTCGGCTCGAAATCTGCAAGAATTCTTTCATCACCATCAGCCTCCATATCAGGACGGCCAATAGAAGACAGCTGCAACACGACAGAAGACAAATTCTTTAATAGGTACTCTAATTGAATCAACAGTGATCGCCATTGCAGCTGATTCTGTTGCTTGAGATGCTCAATCGACTGTTGAATTTCATCCAAAGCCAATACTGCCTTGCCACTCGGCTCGTATGTGCGGTTCATCACCAGTGCTTCTGAAACTTCTCGGCATTCTCCAGCCAGAATCATCAACAGTTTCTGAAAGCGAAATAACACATCACTGCGGGCAAAATGGCTGGCAAGATCCTGATAACGGTAATGGGATGAGCTGATCCGCTCATGAATATCCTGGGCGACAAAGTAGATCTGCAAATAAACCTGATCACTTAAACTGGCCCTCTGTCGTACACGCTGCAGTAAAGAGTCTTTCGTCTGGTTCAGAGCCGACACCAGCAAGGTATTCTTTTTAGCCAACTTCAACCGGTATGGCTGGGGAGACAGATCCGGCATCGGATCAAAAAGCTCACTTTTACTCTCCAGATAATCGGACAAACCATGAAACACCTGCGCAAGCCCTTGCTGCACCGGACGGTTTGGCCAGACTATCTGCCATAACAAAGAAAGCGTGCTGTACCACAGCGCACCAGTTAACAGCAGCATGGGCTGCGTCCAGATATCGTTACTCTGCCCGGCACCCAACATGGTATAAACCGCCAGCAATAATGATGCAAAGGCGATACTGGCATACCTTGGCCCCATCGCCCCCAACATGGTAAAGCCCATGGTTGAGATAAATAGACCAAGGGCAAACAGAAGTGGATAAGGGAGCAGTATTTCAATGGACAAAGCCGCAATAAGAAAGCAAAGCAGCATCAGCAGGACTGCTTTGATTCTTCCGGTCAGCCGGTCATCCACTTCCGCTAAAGCGGCTGCAATAATACCCAACACCATCGGTGTAATTTGATCAATGGTATTGCCATACCAGGCAGGTAGCGTTACGCCGGTCAGTGCTATAAAAACCCTGACACAGTAATTTATTCGATCGTTAGCCCAGTAACTGCGGAGCCTCTGAAAAATATCCGAGTCTTGCATATAGCCTGATTAGCTCAATAAGAAGTGTGTTTAAGAAGGCGAGACAAACATTATTATCAGCATTCAACCGCAGCTTCAACTGCCTTCAGTCGTTAAACCATGCTCGTACAATCCATCAAACAGCTTTATCAAAATACTATAAATTCGCTACCTGAGGCACAGAAACACAGTTCCTAACGCTACACATACACCTATGAACAGCATATAAAACTATTTTCCTACCCTGGCATTGTTTTTTATTGACTGAATTCAGGTTTTACCAGAAATTAGCGCGGCAACGCCGACCCTCATTCACTGCGAACGCTGGTTTGCAGTTGAAGGCAGGCTGTTTGCTATTTGTCCCGACAGGCATTTAGAAGCTGCTCATGATCTTTTGCGAATAGCGAAAACGAGGAGAAAATGTTCCTGTTTTTCAGTTTTTTGAGGCGCATAGTGGCGCTACGTAACGAAGAAAACTGAAAAACAGGGGCGTTTTATCATCGTTTGCAGCTCGCAGAAAGATTGTGAATAGCTTCTTAGAGCAGGCAGAGATGGAAGAGTATACAGACTTCGAAGAAGAGTTTAAGAAAGCGGCACAGGCAAAGAAGCGCAGTCGCAGTCGCATCGCGGATTATGAAAAAAAAACGCTCAAAAGCGGAGCTATTCCTTGAGCGAAGACGCCTGAGGGAAATGCTCGGAGATGACAACCTGATTTTTGACCACTGGTAACCATCTCAGTAACCCACTTCTTGCACAACATACTCATTGGGCTGCAGACAAGCAGCCCATTTTGATTTCCCGACTCTGTCTGCCGGTTCGTTTCAGTTACGTCTATGCTGAAATGACCACACCGAATCGTTCGGTTTATCGCCCTCTGGCTCCCCTCCACACTGAAGACAATTCACAACGAATGTCGTCCAGAGCGGCCAGTTATTTTTACCAGGATTGACCCAATGCGAATTGCGCTACTCTCCCGTAACGAGCGGCTCTACTCTTCCCGCCGAATCATTGAGGCTGCACAGGCTCGGGGACACACGATTGATGTTATTGATGTACTCAGCTGTTACATGAACATCAACGACAAAAACCCAAGCATTCATGTGAAAGGGGTTGAGCTGCCACATTATGATGCCATTATCCCGCGCATCGGTGCCTCCAACACCTTTTACGGCACCGCGGTTCTTCGTCAGTTTGAAATGATGAACTGCTATACCCTGAATGAGTCTTTGGCCATTGCCCGTTCCAGAGACAAACTGCGTTCTATGCAGTTACTGTCCCGCAAAGGTGTTGGTCTGCCAGTCACTGGCTTTGCCAGCAGCCCGGGTGATATTCCTGACCTTATTGATATGGTGGGCGGTGCACCACTGGTCATCAAGCTTCTGGAAGGAACACAAGGCATTGGTGTTGTATTGGCAGAGACCCGCAAGGCTGCAGAAAGTGTTCTGGAAGCCTTTATGGGCCTGAAAGCCAACATTATGGTTCAGGAATACATTAAAGAAGCCGGTGGTGCCGATATTCGCTGCTTCGTCATAGGCGACAAAGTCATTGCGGCCATGAAACGACAGGCACCGGAAGGTGAGTTCCGCTCAAACATTCACCGCGGCGGCAGCGCCAGTTTGGTAAAACTGAGCAAGGATGAACGAGCCACGGCCATTAAAGCGGCAAAAGCCATGGGACTCAGGCTGGCAGGTGTAGATATTCTGCGTTCAGACCGCGGTCCGCTGGTGATGGAAGTCAATTCTTCACCGGGCCTGGAAGGCATTGAACGAGCCACGGCAAGAGATGTCGCACACTGTATTGTTGAGTTTATTGAAACGAATTATCATCGCACCAGCAACTCCCGTATCACGGGATAAGCCATTTTCGTAACCTCCATCACTCCGCCTGAAACAAACACAACATCGGAGTGATGCCTTTTCAACCTCGGGCACGAATAATCTATTCTGCTGACCGGGGCTGGAGTTTCCCCCATGGAAAAAGCACTACCGCTCGAGCTGTTTGGCCATACCATTAAACCAGGTACACGACAGCATTTATCTATTCCGGTTGTCCGTCTTTATACCGACACGCCGATCGACCTTCGCATGGAAGTCATCCACGGTCGTAGAAAAGGGCCTTGTCTGCTCGTTACTGCCGCCATTCATGGTGATGAGCTCAATGGTGTTGAAATCTGTCGTCAGGTGCTTGGCCATAAAAATCTGTCCAAGATCAGCGGCACGCTCATTGTAATCCCGGTTGTTAATCAACTGGGCTTTATTCAACAGATTCGTTACCTACCAGATCGCCGGGACCTTAACCGTTGCTTCCCCGGTTCCAGCAAAGGCTCGCTGGGTGGAAGATTGGCTGATCTGATTACCACAGGCCTTTTCCCACACGTTGACTATGCGCTGGATCTTCATACCGGCGCGATTCATCGCACCAACCTGCCACAGTTGAGAACGGATCTATCCAATGAGAAATGTGTGGGCTTGGCCAGAGCCTTTGGCGCTCCGGTTATTCTCAACTCATCACTTCGTGACGGTTCATTCCGTGGTGCAGCCAACGAGTACAATATTCCGGCGTTAGTCTACGAAGCCGGGGAAGCGTTGAGACTAGAACAGGCTTCCATCAAACTGGGCGTGAAAGGTGTAATGAGGGTGATGCGACACCTGAATATGCTGCCTAAAAAACCGCTAAAATCTCCAGCCATTCACCCCTGGGAGTGTAGCGAAAGTCGCTGGCTGAGAAGCTCCCGTGATGGTCTGGTACTTCTTCACATCAAGCAGGGTCATCATGTAAAAGAAGGCGATACGATGATGACCATCGTAAACCCTTTCGATGCCAGTGATAGTGAAAGTATCATCGCGCCCTTTGATGGGGTGGTGATTGGCTTAAGTCAGCTGCCGCTGGCCAATGAAGGCGACGCCTTGGTTCATCTGGCGAAAATCAGCAGCACACTGGCAAATACTGAATATGATCAGGACGCTATTGAAGAAGAGCTAGACTTGGGCATCACTCAACTACCCGTGCCCGATATGATCGATTAATACCAATGTCGCTTTTAAATTGTGGAGTGAGCAAGTCATTTTGGGTGACTGGACAAGGCGAAGAGACGAGTCATAGCCTTAGCTATGGCGAGGAACTTTAACGCAGATCCAGTCGCCCAAAATGACTGCACAGCCCATAATTTAAAAACAGAATTGGTATAATACTCGACCCCGTTGTGAGACGGCAGAGCTCGACACTCACAACGGTCATTGCTAAACCTTAGGTCTAATTGCGAACAACCCTAAAATATTCAACCATAAGTACCCGATAATATGAAATCGAATATTTCTGGCTTAGTGGTTAGTTACTATGCAAGGCACATCGGAGTGAGCATAGCCGTAGCTATGTGATCGTAGATGTAACGCCGCAGAGTGGCTGACCACTGATCCAGAAAATATGGTTTCGTATGGTTGGGTACTTATCAAGTCTGTTGTGAGCAATCCGCTTCACAGGTGGCCTTCAGCACCAAACGCGCAACACACACCTTGTGGAAATGGATCAAAGCTTATAATGAATTCGGCCCAAAAGCTCTCCAGTATAAGCGTACAGGCGGGCCCCCCCCCTTTTGTCTAACCGTTACCTCAATCATCACTCAAGCCATCCACCGTTCGGCTGAAGCCGCTGCAAATGCTGAAAAGTCGTCACTCCCTCGCTGGACTCTTAAAAGGTTAGTAAACTGGTGCAAGGTGAAATGGAGCTTTACTTGCTCCCGGGAAACTATTCGCCGTGTTTTGAAAAGGAATAATAT
>NZ_LUTV01000001.1:48793-56178 GCF_001646945.1 Endozoicomonas ascidiicola | reverse complement strand
TTAGCCGACAGACTCCATACCAAGACGTCTCTTGACGAGGAGGAAGAGGTGCTCAGAAAACCGGTTAAGCCAAAACCAAAATAAAACCGATGGTTTCAAGTGAGTTTTGGTTTATACCAATTCTGTTTTTAAATTATGGGCTGCGCAGCCATTTTGAGCGACTGGATCTGCGTTGAAGTTCCTCGTCATAGCGGGCATAAAGGCTATGACTCGTCGCTTCGCCTTTATGCCCTCGGGTATTGCCCAATCGCTCAAAATAACTTGCTCACTCCACAATTTAAAAACGACATTGGTATTATCTGTTGATGATGGCCGTTTTGATTCGACCAATGGCTTCTTCCAGTACAGAGCGACTGCAGCCAAAGTTCAGCCGCAGATAGTTTGCATCACCAAATTGTTTTCCTGGTGAAAGCCCAACGCCCGCTTGCTCAAAGAACTGGTGCGGATCTTCCAGCTGAAGCTCACTGACGTCTATCCAGGCAAGATAGGTTGCCTGTAAAGGCTCCATGAACAGCCCGGGAATACTGTTAATTTGTTCCATCAGGTAATCATGATTTCCACGGAGGTAATCTAATAGCGACTGCCGCCATGGCTCACCGTGTCGATAAGCTGCTTTGGTGGCGGCATAACCGATCAATGTGCTGTCCGGTGATGGCACAATACCGGAGCGGGTAGCATTGAACTGATGTCGTACTTTGCCATCGGGAATAATGGCGAAAGCACAGCCAAAACCCGCAAGGTTAAAGGTTTTCGAAGGTGACATCAGAGTGACAGAATGATCCCGTGCGTAATCACTGATCGATGCATAGGGAATATGCTCTGCGTGTCGATCAAGAATCAGATCGCAATGCACTTCATCGGAGCAGACAATCAGATTGTGCTTCTTGCAGAACTGTTCCAGTGCTTTCAGTTCATCCCGGGTAAAGACTCTGCCATTAGGATTTTGTGGATTGCACAGCATTAACAATTTGGTGGAACTGTTGATTTTCTTTTCCAGCCCGTCAAGATCCAACACCCAGCGACCATCACTCTTTATCCATTCAACACCAATAAGCTCTCGGTTGGCGAGTTTTGGTGCTGTCAGGAAAGGGTAATAAACGGGAATAGGCGAAATAACGCCTTCTCTTTTCCCGGCGTAGGCACGCACACAGACATTGAGGGCTGAGACTAATCCGGGCATCCAGACAATCCATTCTGGCTCAATATCCCAGTGATACAGGTTTCGACAGCGCTCAACCACCAGCTGTTCCAGCTCACCATCAGGCATGGTGTAACCAAAGACTCCGTGATCAATACGCTCATGAAGCGCTTCAATAATCTCAGGAGCCGATTTGAAATCCATATCCGCCACCCAGAGCGGAATCACATCGGAAGCGAAGCGATCCCACTTGAGACTGGACGTGTTGGTTCGGTCAATGACACTGTCGAAGTCGATGCTCACTGTATTTTCCTTTTAGCATTATTCTTTCTAAGCAGGTTCTAAGTAGTTAGCCATTTGGAATCGAATAATTCTGGCTGATTGGATGGTTACTATACAAGGCACAACGTAGGGAGCATAGCCGTAACTATGTGACCGGAGTTGTAACGCTGTACGACTGCATGGATGCAGGAGGTAGAGCAACGCAGGAGCAAGTTGCCGAGAGTGGCTATCCAATCAGCCAGAAAATATGATTTCATGTGGCTAACTACATTACTGTATGCTTCTGCGCTACAGTTGCCAGAAACGATTCCGTGTAGTTTTCCTTAATGGCTTGGCGGTTACCCCGGAAAATAATCTCGCCTGCTTTTTGTTCCAGTTGATAGTCATACATAGGATCGTAGTAACCGCTGAGCAGTTCGCTGATCAATGGGCTGTAGCCGTCTATTACGCCGTTTTGTTTATGCTGTTCGATGGCAGAATTAAGAATATCAGTGAGCTGCTGATAGCGTTCGCCACCAAGCCTGCGTCGGATTCGATAAAGGCTGCCATGAAGTCCTTCGGTAAACTGTTCAAAGCCTTCTTCATAACCATAGGCATCGACAAACTCTGCCAGATTTTCCGTAACGTACTCTTTCAGACCGATGTTTACCCGCTCTTCCATGGTTTCTTCCAAAAGAATCAGGGGGGACTCCTGCATTTTATCTTTCATGGTCTGAGGCAAGCTGCAGCGGCCAATCAGCTTGCTTTCATCTTCCAGAAGTACTGGCATGCCCGGGTGTCGATGGTGATGTTTCAATAGAGCAATGGCCAAACGGTTTTCAAAATCGATCTGGCCTGGTTGTCCGCCATAGCGCCGACCAAAGCTGGAGCCTCGATGATTTGCCAGGCCTTCCAGATCAATACTGTAGGGCAACTGTTGTATTAAGTACGTTTTGCCCGTGCCGGTTTTACCGCTGAGGATAATAAAAGGCACTTGTTCAATGGCGCGTTCAAGCTCATCAATCAAAAAGCGTCTTAACGCTTTATAACCGCCTTTGATCAGCGGGTATGGGTGACCAGACTCACCCAGCCATTCCTGAGTAATGTGGGAACGCTGCCCACCACGAAAACAAAAGAGATAACCTTTTGGATGTTGTTTGACGAAGCGTTGCCAACCTTCCAAACGCTCCTTGCGAACGTCATCCGTAGCCAGCTTATAGCCAAGTTCCACTGCTGCGTCTGGCCCTTCCTGTTTATAACAGGTGCCAATCACTTCCCGCTGGCGGTCATCCAGAATGGGCAGGTTGGTGGCGCCGGGGAAGCTGCCTTTTTCAAATTCAACGGGCGCTCTCACATCCATTAAAGGAATGTCATCCAGAAAAAGGGAGAGAAAGTCTTCGGTATTGGCTCTTGGCATTCTTGGCATAAATAAATAGTAGCGAGCATTGCGATGTCTAATCAGAACCGCATAGTGTGGGGCTCATGGCGGTAACTTGGCAAGTATGGATTGGTGAAAAGCGGGTTGGGATAATGCTTATAAACGCTATAGAAGACAAAGACCTTGAGGTCTTTGTCTTGACTGGGAATCCAGATATTAAGAGCTTATGCTGCAAAATTCTCAGAAACGAAGCTCCAGGAAACCAGCTCCCAATAAGCTTTCAGATAATCAGGACGTACATTGCGGTAGTCGATGTAGTAAGCGTGTTCCCACAGGTCGCAGGTCAGCAGAGGCTTTTGTTCGCCAGTCAGCGGAGTTGCCGCATTGCTGGTGTTGACGATTTCCAGAGAACCGTCAGCGTTTTTCACTAGCCAGGTCCAGGAAGAACCGAAGTTGTTTACCGCCATGTCGGAGAATTTTGCAACGAACTCGTCAAAAGAGCCAAAAGCCTTATCGATAGCCGCCGCCAGTTCACCACTTGGCTTGCCGCCACCATTTGGGCTCAGGCAGTGCCAGTAGAAGGTGTGATTCCAGATCTGGGCAGCGTTGTTGAAGATGCCGCCTTCAGACGTTTTAACAATCTCTTCCAGAGATTTGTTGGCCAGTTCAGTGCCTTCTACCAGACCGTTCAGCTTTACAACGTAAGTGTTGTGATGCTTGCCGTAATGGAACTCCAGAGTTTCCTTGGAGATGTGTGGCTCGAGGGCGTCGAGGGCATAAGGGAGTTCGGGTAGTTGAAACGCCATGTTTAGCTCCGTTTCTTTTCTGATCTTATATCAGATGGAATAATTGTGGTTTTTGAAGACCTGATTTTCGCAAAGCGATAGTAGCATCGGGGCTACTACTAATCCAATTGGTATGTATCTTGCGGTTTGTATCAAAAAATCAAGGTTCATATTGAGCAAACGTGCATTTTGGCTTGGGAGTGCTAACGCTTTCTTCTACAATGAATCTTCTTTTTTTGCGCTATGAGTCAGAAGACGAACAGACAAGCGCCGTATTTGTGATGGAATTCAGTGATTATGCGAGAGGACAATAAGACACAGCAGCCCGAGCAGGGGTTTTCTCTGTCGGCGGATGAGCGCCCTTCCCGGCAACGGGCTTCTGCGGGAGCACCTCGCAATACTGGTCATGGTGTGCCGGTCAAATCCGGTGGTGCCGGCTATTGGGTGAGTACCATTCTGTTTTTATTGCTGGTGGCTGTTGCCGGTGGTGGTTACTGGCAATTCTCTCAGTTGCAGAAAACACTGGCGGATACCCAGCAGCAATTACAGGAAACCCGGGAATCACTTGGGCAAGTAACCGGCGAGGTTTCGAAAACCGGAGAGAATATCAGCCAGAGCGATTCGGTGTTTCGATCAGAGTTGAAGGTGCTGAATTCTGAAATCCGTAAATTATGGGATGTGACCAATAAACGGAATCGCCAGTGGATCACTGAGAATAAAGAGAAGATTGCCCAGACCGCGAAAAAGGCCGATCAAGCTGTGAGTCAGATGGATGGCGTGAAAAAGAGTTATGCGCAGCAGGATAAGCGTTTGGTGGAAGTTAACCAGATGATCAAGGCTATTACCACTGAGCAGCTGGTGGCTAACTCGGATATGACAGCCTACGTGGATGCTCTGAAGGGCGAGATTGCTGCTCTCAAAAAGACAATTAATAGCCAGAAGACCGTTGAGCAGCAGGTGGTGGCATCCGCTGAAACTCAGGAAGAATTGAGCAAGAAACTGAGTTCTTTTCAAAGTCAGGTTTCTGTTCGTCTCCAGCAGCTGGAGAATTCCATCAGAGCTATCGGTGATGATGATACGGGTCTGATTATTAAGTAATTCTTTCATACTTCAGGGGGGACACGGTTAATTAGGCCCTTGAAACATGATTATTTTCCCTTCATTGACTACTTTCTGTTGCCAGATCTTGGGATCTGGCCTTTTCTTATTCAGTTTTATGTGATTTGAGCGGTTTTAGCCAAGTATTCTTGCGCCAGAATGCAGGTCTATTAATGTCCATATTAAGCGTCAGAATCATGAAGTTCTCTGGTTCAGAAGGTGTATTTAAAGTGCTATATCCGTTGGTGCCTAGTGTGCATTCTGTGTCGTGAATTTCTTTTAACTGACTGAAATATAAGATTTATGTGATGGTTTTTTCAAGGCTGAAGTAGATGGAAGTAATGATGTTTGGCTGTCAAATCAAAGTTGGGTTAAGCAAGTTGATTCATTACCTCTATGGCCATTAGCTCTAATGATTGTCCTTTTATCAGGGAGGTTGTGGTTGGCATGGAAAGGGGTATTTCCATCTTCTGTAATTATGAGGCAGGTGTATCTTTTTCAGAGATTCTATTGATTGTGAATTTCCGGGAAGGGCAGTAGTTTTTGTACATTAAGGTATAAAGTATGTCTTTGAGAAGTAGTGGCAAGGAAGGCCGCTCAATTCAACGCCACCAGTTGCAGGAATACCTCAAGGTTTATAATCGCAATACCATGCGGGTTATGGGCAGTATTGGTAACATCAGTTGCAATGGTCTTATGTTGATCAGCTCGGTGCCGGTGTTGATTGGTGCTGTGTATAACATGCGGGTTATTATGCCCGGTGATGGCGATCTCAAATATCTGGACTTTGATGCCCGTTGCCACTGGTGTAAGCCCGATGTGGGGCCGGAGTATTTTGATTCGGGCTACAGCATTGTGAATGCTGGTCACGATATCTTCGATTTGGTGGACTCCTTGAAAGACTATTTCACGTTCACCGAAGACGGTTAATCAGGCCATTTCATGGTTGGAAGAGACTGGATTTGGCGTACTCAATAGTCTTCAAGTATTATCACCCTCCGCTCTATCCTGCTGATTCTGGAAACGATGCCTGCCGATTACGATGTGCCCGCCGAGACAGTGGTTTTTGAAACCGACGTCAAAAAAAGCCGTTTTATCACCTGGATAGCCCATGCGCCTTCCAAGGCTGATGCTCAAGCATTTATCCAATCTATCCGGCAGAAATACCCTGACGCGACCCACCACTGCACAGCATATATTGCGGGCTCACCCAATGGCGGGGCGGCCATTGCCTGTGATGATGACGGAGAGCCTTCTGGCACCGCGGGTAAGCCCATGTTGAACGTGCTGCTTCATAAAGGGTTCGGCGAGGTGGTAGCGGTGGTTGTGAGGTATTTTGGTGGCATAAGACTGGGTGCTGGAGGCTTGGTCAGAGCTTATGGGTCCGCAGTTCAGGCGGCCTGTGAAGTGTTGCCTTTGAAGCGGAGAGTGCACCTTCAGAAGGGGGTGATCACGTGTGATTATGCCCAGGAACAATCGGTCAGGCATTATCTGGTCTCTTTTCAAATACAGTTGATGGACTGCCATTATGGGGATCAGGTTAGTCTGGAGATTGCTGCGGCTGGGGATCTTATTAACTCATTTACACAGCAGTTGATGGAGTCTTCAAGGGGGCGAATAGGCGTCTCCTGGTCTGAAGAAGCCTCGGAATAACAATCTCCCTGTTGGCTTTCAAGTTTCGATTTTGTGGACTGTGCCCGCCCTGGTCTTCTACTCATGGAAGATCCAAGGCTTGTTGCATGTGGCAGCTCCAAATCCTCTGAGCATAAAAGAAGTAGGAACCACGGAACTGCTTGCCTTTTAATGGGTCTATTGTACTAACAGTATTGGCTCAGGTTAGATAAATATAAATATAAATGGATAACGTATAAACCCGTCATTCAGCACCTGTATCAGGAATAAATTTCTTGGTACGGTCGCCCAAGGATTGAAATGATCGTTAACTGCCTCTCCTGCAAACCAACAACATGCTTTTCATGACCATCGACCAGCAGAACATTAATACCCTGAAAGCAGAAAAACACCCAGCGTGCTGTCGGGGTCTGACTGGGTTTCCGCTTCATGTCCGGGAAAAAAACGACTCTGTTTTTTTAATTCAAGCCTGATTCGATGCTGAATGGCTGCGTAAACCATTAAGCACAGCGTCATCAGCATAAGCAGCGCTTCTATGCGTTCCGGTTTTTTCAAAAACAGTGCCGAGACCATAAACTCCGGACTCTTCAGAAAGCGAAAGCCTCGCTCAACCGACTGCTGTGATTTATAAGTGCTCAGTACCTCTGCAGAGCTTAGCGCATTCTTGTCCAGATCATTGGTCGCTAATACAAAGCATCCCAAGGTGGTCTCCACAACCTTACGACAGTCAACAGCTAACCACGGATGACCACTGACATAATATTCCATGCTGTCTGGTTGACTGCCTTTCTCTGGACGCCCCGCTTTTGTATAGCATGATTTCTCAGTAATCACAGGTTCAGCCTGACAATAGATGTTTTTGGCTTGCCATTCCTTGAACGCACGCAGGGYATCTGTCTTACATTTGAATGGCTTTTTAGCCAATTTATTCGTCAGTGCTTCTGCTTCTTTTTCTGACTTCTTCAGCATCTTTTTCAGCAGTGTCTTCTGTTCACTTTTCCGAGCCTGCTCACTGCGGATCATAACCCATCGCTGTGGCACGTCAGCATAGTCTGAAAGCACTTCATAACTCTCATAGCCTTCAGCGCCTTTC
>NZ_LUTV01000001.1:39027-47883 GCF_001646945.1 Endozoicomonas ascidiicola | reverse complement strand
GACAATAATCAACCATCTGATGGACGATCTCAAACTGAAAGGAGACGACCAATGAATCTCTCCGATATAGCAGATCAGTACAGTGATCGATTACTAAAAAAATACAGCCAACGCCTTCTACCAAGTCAGAGCACTACGGTTAGGCGTTGAGCTAATTGATCGGGATGGATTAAAAAGCCTTTGGGTGCAAAAACACTCTGAGATAGGTAGGGATATTAAACCTAGAAAATATCAGACACAGATAATTCAAGAAGCAGTAAAGCAATACAATATTGGGAGCGAATATAAAGGACATCCATAAATTACATCTTGATTTACAAAGGGATTTTTATGGATGTCCTCTATTACCGCTATTACCGCTATTACCGCTATTACCGCTATTACCGCTATTACCGCTATTACCGGTTTTCTCAATAATGGTTTCGGAGCTCAATACTGAGCCTGCATCTTCCCCTGTCAACGCTTAACCATTGCCATTACTGACAGCCGCCCATGACTCGGGGTTCCGGCGGCTCGCTACGCCTTACCGGATGAAGGGCTTTCACCTTCAATCTTCTGCCGATTTATCTCGGCGCACTGGATGTCCTCTATTACCTTTCTGAACAGTTGCGTTATTTTTTATGCAGTAGTTCTTCTTTAATCTGATCACTTAGCGAGCTGGAGGAGATAACCTGTTCAACGGCATTAATCGTAGCTTTGATCGCTTTACCGGATCCAAGCTTCAGTACCCATTGAAGGCTGGGAACACCGTTTATATTCTTGGCTGCCAGTAGTTCTTTTTGATCCTCAGGAGTCAGCAGCTCGCTGGATATTATTCCATCTACATAGGCTCTGGCCGTTTCAATGTGTCCATAAAACAGTGCAAGCAATAAGCTAGGAGAACCGTTTTTATTCTTGGCTGCCAGTAGTTCTTTTTGATCCTCAGGAGTCAGCCGCTTACTGGATAATATTGCTGCTACAAAGGCTTTGACCGTTTCAGCGCGTCCTTTGTTTAGTGCAAAAAATAAGCCAGGAGAACCGTATTGATCCTTGGCTGCCAGCAGTTCTTTTTTATCCTCAAGACTCAGCAGCTCGCAGGATAATATTGCATCTACAAAGGCTATGACCGTTTCAGTGAGTCCATTTTTCAGTGCAAGGAAAAGGCCGGGACAACCGTCTTTGTTTTTGGCTGCCAGCAGTTCTTTTTTATCCTTAAGACTCAGCTCGCTGGATAATAATATTGTCTCTATATAGCCTTTGACCTTTTCAGCGTGTCCATTTTCCAGTGCAGGCAATAAGCTGGGAATACTGTTTTGGGCCAGTAGTTCTTTTTTATCCTTAAGACTCAGCTCGCTGGATAATATTGCATCTGCAAAGGCTTTGGCCATTTCAGGGTGTCCATCTTGCAGTGCCGCGTAAAGGCCGGGAATACCAATTTGCTTCTTGGCTGTCAGTAGTTCTGTTTTATCCTTAAGACTCAGCTCGCTGGATAATATTGCATCTACAATAGCTATGGCCGTTTCAGGGTGTCCTTCAGTCACTGCAAGGAAAAGGCCGGGAGTACCGTCTGGGTGCTTGACTGCCAGCAGTTCTTTTTTATCCTTAAGGCTCAGCTCGCTGGATAATAATATTGTCTCTATATAGCCTTTGACCGTTTCAGTGCGTCCATATACCAGTGCAGGCAATAAGCCGGGAACACTGTTTTTCCGCTTGGCTGCCAGCAGTTCTTTTTTATCCTCAATAGTCAGCCGCTTGCTGGATATTATTGTCTCTGTATAGCCTTTGACAGTTTCAGCGTGTCCATAAAACAGTGCAAACCAAAGGCCGGGAGTACCATCTGGTTCCTTGGCTGCCAGCAGTTCTTTTTTATCCTCACGAGTCAGCCGCTCGCTGGATAATATTGCCTTTATAAAGGCTATGGTCGCTTCACTTTGTCCATGATACAGTGCAAGAAAAAAGCCGGAACAACCGTTTTGGTCTTTGGCTACCAGCAGTTCTTTTATATCCCCAAGACTCAGCTCGCTGGATGATAATATTGTCTCTATATAGCCTTTGACCGTTTCAGCGTGCCCCCTATCCAGTGCAAGATTAAAGCCGGGAATACCGTCTTCACCCTTGGCTGCCAGCAGTTCTTTTTTATCCTTATAAGTCCAAAAATTGTCAGTCATTATCTTATTAATGGCATTTTCAGCATTCTTAGCTGAACTATCCGATCCAAAAGTGCCATGACTAAGTAATAAATGCAACAGCGCAGGTGATGGCTTAGATTTAATCACAGCAAAAGCGCTACCCGGTTCGCTTTCAATCTCTAGGCTTTTCAAAGCACCCGCAAGCGGGCGTTCTGGAAAGTAGGCATCAAGTGTTTCCTTTTCAGGTATTAAATCGTCCAGTGTTACATCTTTCAAAGCATCGAAGGAAGATACGATTATACGGCGTTCCCTTGCTGTGTCATTCGGGTCATAAAAATTCAATTTAATCTCATCATGATCATCAGACCCAATCATCTCCAGCGTCATGGCATGCCTCAATGAGCCCAAATAGTACATTTTTTGATAACAGTTTCTATCCTTTTGATGGGCGCTGTTTGTAGTAATAGTGGATGCTTCTGTTTTTGCCACTTCCCCAGGTGTAGATTCAGCATCAGATTTGTCATTCAGTGGCCTTTTTAGTGATTTGAGTTTATTTCCACTATTTACTGAAACAGCGCCCTTTTGATGCGTTATCGCCGCCTGCAGTACCGCACCTAATCCGTTTTGATCAAAGTAATAATTTTCTTGGGCTCTCTTAAAATGTGAAAATATAGTTTCTTTTAATTCATCATCGGTTTTAATGTGTGTGTGTTCGCTTATTTGTTTATCGCTACTGACCGACGAATATTTTCCTGATGCTTTGGTACCAATGACCCCTCGGGCACGGGCGTCAGCCAGATGCCTGCATTCGATGAATTGCTTATCTTTTGCACTTTTCACCTGACAATTAAAGTTCAGCCGCTCTCCCTTTGAGTAATAACTTAAAATTTTTATAGGCTCTTTTTTAGCACCCTCTTCTTGTGGCGCACGCAGTGAGTACTCACGGGGTGTCGTTTCCTTTTTCAGTTTCTCAATTTTTCGATCAATTAAGGATTTTGAAGGAATGGATTGATCGTACTTTAAGTTCTTTAAATAAGAAGGGCTGTTTTCTATTGAAGTGACTTTACGCTTCCACGCTGTGCCCTCCTTCTTCAACGTTGCACTTATCGTCGAGTTGCCTGGGCCCTGCAACCCCTCTATTTTTGACGTATTAACACGGCTACTGGGTTCCATGCTGTAAAGCTCTTTAAGTAGGTGATAGTTTGCTTTCGACTATTTTTCGGAGCATAAATCTTGCGATTCCACTGACTTAAGGCCTGGCTACCAAAGGTTTTAACTATTTCCTGGTCAAATGAACAAAATATCCGATTACAAAGTATTACCTACTTATGTTAAGGCTTGAAGTGTAGAGATGAGTATTAGAGTTGTTATCGGTGACAGATGAACAATATAAAGGACGTGCATAAAWTAAATATTGATTTATAACGATATTTTTAATCGCCGTAAAGGGTTGACTCACCAGCAGTTTCCTGTGATTTGTCACCCCTCCGGCACAGATCCGTACGTGCACTACTAATGCATACGGCTCCTACGACAAATCAGACACACTGTCGCATACTTGGATAGGGGTGGAGTATGTTCGCGCTCGGGATAAACAGTTTGAAGACCTTCTGCATTTTCTTCCATGTTATACAGTGTTTCTGGCTACGCTTTCTCAACGCCCTTACCCAAGCTCTGCAGATTTCTCTGCGGAATTGGTTCAGTGCTTTAAGATTTCCGGGGACAGCAAAATAGTTATTGTGCCCCTGTACCACGTTTTTCAGCCATTTACCCTGTTCGTAAACATCCCTGTGCCGGTTGTTCAACAATGCCTGTTTTACCTCTTTGATTTTCGCTCTCAGCTTTTTGGCTATCGTAAATCTTTTCAGCATGAACCCACCGTCTGAGCGGCGTACTGAGCAGATATGCGTAAACCCCAGAAAATCGAAGGTGTCAGGTTTCCCCTGCTTCCTTTCTTTTCTGTTACTGACGGCAAATCGACCAAATTCCAACAGTTTTGTTTTCTCACCGTTCAGGCTCAGGCCAAACTTTCCTAACCGCTCTTTCAGCGCTGACATAAAGTGCAGTCCGTCAGATCGGTATTGGAATCCCAATACACTGTCATCCGCATAGCGGACGATATAACACTCCCCTCTGGCGTTTCTTTTACGCCATTGGTTTACCCATAAATCTAAAACATAGTGGAGATAGATGTTCGCCAGAAGTGGCGATATCACAGCACCCTGTGGTGTTCCGGCCACTGTTTTAGAGTACCGATTGTCTTCTACTACGCCCGCCTTTAGCGTTTGCTCTATCAGCTGAAGCAGTCGTTTGTCTGCGATCCGATGTTGCAAAAACTTTATCAGCCAACTGTGATCTATTTGATCAAAGAATTGACGGATGTCTGCGTCCAGTATCCAGCTTACTTTCTTTTGAGTAATCGCTATGTAAGCAGCATTCAATGCCTGATGCTGATTTCGGTTTGGCCGAAAGCCATAGCTGAAGCCAAGAAAGTCTGCTTCATAGATGGTTTCAAGCACCCACACTAACGCCTGCTGGACAATCTTGTCTTCCACCGAAGTGATTCCAATCGGTCGACGACTGCCGTCCGGTTTGGGTAGCCAGATTCTCAGAACAGGTTTGGGTTTATACCCTTGAGTATGAATGCGTATATGCAGAGCCTTGATACGTTTTGACAAATACTTGCCATAACTCACCCAGCTCTCACCATCTACGCCTTTGGCTGATTTACGATTCAAGCGATTGTACGCTTTTATCAGTAAAGCCTCAGTGATGTGGTGCAACAGATTATTGAACCTCAGAGACCGGTTCCTTTTTGCTTTAATATGTAGACGCATCAGCCCTGACGACCCTGCTTCTGCACTCTGTGTTGCAGTCAGATCCGGCGTGTTGCGCCTTTCTTTGTCGTTAGACGACTTCGCTCCACCGGCTCCGCTATGGTTTGGTTTGGTTGTTTTACCCATAGGGCATAAATACCTGCATATTGTTCGTCGGCTTCTCTACTACTATTCGTCTATCTGACTTCCTGCCTGCGTAGGTGTTCAGTCTTTGTCGTTTTGACTTCACTGAACCCGACCCGCTTGAACACTCTCGATTGAGAGAACGAACCACAGACAGGATCTCCCGAGTTCCGCACAAAAGGCATTAATGCATGCACCAGGTCTATGACTCCGGAGAACCGATACGGGCACTTGCATAACGCGCCTGTGTCGTGTTGTCTTCCCCCTCACCCAACAAGGTCGACGTTCTCGATATTGGTTTCGGAGCTCGATACTGAGCCTGCATCTTCCCCTGTCAACGCTTAACCATTGCCATTACTGACAACCGCCCATGACTCGGGGCTCCGGCGGTTCGCTAGACCTTACCGGATAAAGGGCTTTCACCTTCAATCTTCTGCCGATTTATCTCGGCGCACTGGGTGTCCTTTTTTTTCTGTACATATTCTCCGTAATTCCGGACGGTCTCTCTGACAAAATTCAGTGTGTCTCTAAGGTGGGGGGTATTCAGCATTCCGGTTCACCATTTTCGCTACTCAGAGTCTGGCTCTGTTAAGTGCGATCCATGTAATTGTGTGGTTATGAATAGGGGGTATAGTGCGCCCCTATCAATAAGACTATCGTTTTGTTTAAAAGTTCCGGTATCCGCCTGATAGTCTTTAACCAATTGAAATAGCAGGGCAAGTTGTCATCAGGGCTGAGATAAATACCAATAAATACCAATGGCTGGTTAAAAAAGTGCTATTACACTGCGAGCCTTTATTTTCTGGCCATTGCTCATGTATTCCCAATCCCTTCGAGCTCAGTTGGGGCGTATGACCCTGCTGCTGGGTGTCACCCTGATGATTGTACACAGTACGCCGGGTTTGATTGAGCTTTTGGCTGGTCAGGCTGTGGATGCCGGTTGCCATCAAAGCGTTGATATGTCTCCTGCAGAAGGTCATTCAGGGCATCAAACTCTTCAATTTGTTCACCATTACGGACACTGACTTTCCCATGAGTATTTTTCGATTTCCACCGCTGGTCTGGCTGGGGATAGGCATTCTGATTATCTGTCTTGGTATGCGTCAGTCGTTTGGTATTTTTATGGTGCCAGCAAATTTTTGGGTGTCCCTTATTTTCTATTTTTCCTTTTGGGTGTCCCTTATTTTTCCACCTTTCCTTATTTTTCCACCTTTCCTTATTTTTCCACCTTTGTCATAAAAAAAATCGAATTAATTCATTTTCTATTGGTCAATAAATGTAATCGATAGAAAACTACTGGCTACTACTGGCTACTAAGTAGTTGATCAAATGTAATCGAATAATCCTGACCGATTGAATATTAATTCAGCTGATGACCTGTGCTGCAATAGTTATAGAGAGGTTATGGCTAATTGTGTTTGCCTCGATGTACTGTTAACTCAAGCAGTCACAATGTCAGTAATGCTTACTGGTCGGTCAGTGATTTATTCGAAAGCAAATGGTTAACTACTTAACATCCAGAATTATTAAAAAATAAAACTCCCCCATACATATAATTGAGGAAAAAGTCTTGACTCCATTAACAAATCAGCCTACCTCCTTCACATCGTTAGTAAAACCCACAAGAGAAGGTGAAAAAAGCACAACAAATAGAACAAATATACATTTCCTGTCTGATGATTGCCTGATAGAAATCTTTCGTTATCTGAAAATAAGTGACATACCCGCTACATCACAAGCTTGTAAAAGATTCAATACTATTATCACAGAACGCAAAATAGCAGAGATTGCAAGCAACAATACCCTGCCAGCGAGACAGCAAGAAATTTTTAAAACCTTGGCTCAAGGTGAATTTTATAGAAATAAATTCCCAAAAAACAGCAAAAATGTTTTGTTACCTGCAATAATCAGCTCAGAAGTCCAAAAAATAATGCACGGCAATATCAAACTTAATATACTAAGAAAATTTAAACATCCTGGAGATCTACTTCATTCTTGTTTCATGGAAAACTGTCACCTATTGGCAACAGTAAGCACAACTGAAAAATACTCGCGTTATAGCCATGGAACTCCATATAATCTAGAGGTGAGGATTTATAATCCTCACCTTGGAGCAGAAACAGAAAGTGGCTCAATGGTCGCCAGCCATTCGCACACCGCTATTAGAAACATTATTTCTATACAGAAAAACTCAACTATTTTCACAATAGAGGACAGTGAACATTTGCTTCACATTAGAAAAATTCTGCCAAGTGGTAAAACAAGCCTGCTAACAAGTATTCCGTTTACGGGAACTATAACGAATTTGGCTGCAAGTAAAAGTGGCAAGCATATCGGGTTTGTTTCTCAGATCGGCCAAGGCACCGAGGCGAAAATTTACACCAAATCATCGAATGGCACAATATCAGAAACTCACACTATCTCTTCTGAAGACGGCCCAAGAATAGAAAAAATAATTTTTAACAATGGTGATACTTTCGCAATAATTCAGGGTTGGAAATTTCATACTATTCTCAGTTTTACAAATGGTATATGGCTAAACTCTCCTCCTGCTTTATTAAAACCACACTATTACAGATCCAACTTTTCGATTTCAGGAAACACAGTTGTTACAGCCTGTAAGGAAAAGTCTATTACGGTAAAGGATCTTCATCCACCCTGCAACTCATCCACAATAACGTTAGTTCATCCTGACAACAAAGGAGCGTTCTGTGAAGGATGGGTAAACAAAGATGGAACATTTCTCATCACAAGTGATTCATCTAAGGATATATCGAGAATATTTGAATCAATAACAGCATTATGGAAACTTACTCCGGAAAGAACTTACCAAAGAAAATCTGAAGTCATCGAATCGCGCGGCGCAACCATATGCAGCTTTAGCGATGACGAATGCTTCGCAGCAGCTGGAACTGATAATGCTAAAGTTCATATATTCAGTTTAAATGAAGATAAAAAACCCGTTCAGTTTCAGTTCACACCTAAACATGACGATCTTACTAATATTAAGTCACTGACTTTTAATAGTCGCAGTAGTCACCTATTGGCTGCATCCTGTAAAGGTGAAATAAAAGTATTTGAACACTCTCCCAAGAAAAAACAATGGCTGGAAAAACTGACTTATCAACACCCAAGAGGCATAGAATCTTTGGAATTCAGTCCTGATGAACGTTTTTTATGTTTAACTGATAACGAAACCTGCACAATTCTGGAAATCGTGCCTGAATGATAATAACGGCCAAAAAAGGATAGTAGCTCCATTCTGCCCACGTAATACCAATGGTACTTTTAGCCAAACCTGGCGGTGCTGATGGAGAAGCTTATATCAATCTTTTCGTTCTATGTGACAGCCTTAAACTCGATACTGCAGTTTTTAGAGATGAATTTAGCGGAATGATTTGAGGGTGAATAAATAGGACACCCATAAATGTTTTTCTAATTTAATCGCCGTAAAGGGTTGACTCACCAGCGGTTTCCTGTGAATTATCACCCCTCCGGCACAGAATCCGTACGTGCACTACTAATGCATACGGCTTCTACGACAAATCAGACACACTGCCGCATACCTTACTTTAGTATGTAGACGCATCAACCCTGACGATCCTGCTTCTTCACTCTGTGTTGCAGTCAGATCCGGCGTGTTGCGCCCTTCTTTGCCGTTAGAGGACTTCGCTCCACCGGCTCCGCTATGGCTTGGTTGTTTTACCCATAGGGCATAAATACCTGCATATTGTTCGTCGGCTTCTTTACTACTATTCGTCTATCTGACTTCCTGCCTGCGTAGGTGT
>NZ_LUTV01000001.1:31682-34552 GCF_001646945.1 Endozoicomonas ascidiicola | reverse complement strand
ACCAGGTCTATGACTCCGGAGAACCGATACGGGCACTTGCATAACGCGCCTGTGTCGTGTTGTCTTCCCCCTCATCCAACAAGGTCGACGTTCTCAATAATGGTTTCGGAGCTCCCTCTTACCTTTAAAAGCAGAGCCTGCATCTTCCCCTGTCAACGCTTAACCATTGCCATTACTGACAACCGCCCATGACTCGGGGTTCCGGCGGCTTGCTAAACCTTACCGGATGAAGGGCTTTCACCTTCAATCTCTTGCCGATTTACCTCGGCGCACTGGATGTCCTCTATTATCTCTTACAACGGGATTTTTATGAATATCCTCTATTACCCTGCAAGAAAAAGAAGAGGTCTTCTTTAATTTGATGACTTAGCGAGCTGGAGGAGATTGCCTTTTTAACGGCATCAACCGCCGCTTTGATCTCTTTACCGTCTGGAAGCATCCCTACCCATTCAAGGCTGGTTGTCAGTAGTTCTTTTTTATCCTCAGGAGTCAGCAGATCGCTGGATATTATTCTATTGACATAGGCTACGGCCGTGTCAGCGTGTTTCAGGTACAGTGCCACGTAAAGGCCGGGAATACCGACTTTGTGTTTAGCTGCCAGCAGTTCTTTTTTATCCTCAAGACTCAGCTTGCTGGATATTATTCCATCTACATAGGCTATGACCGTTTCAGGGTGTCCATTCTTCAGTGCGGCTAAGTTACCTTAATGGTTGGAAGCACCAATGTTCAGCAATTTTGCTAACCAATCGGCCAGCAGTTAACTTATTTGCCGCTGTAAGTTCCCGTCTCCAGGCCAGATAATGGGGTAGGTAACGAGTAGCAACCCCTTGGAATATGCCGCCAATCCAGCGTTTTAGATGTCTGTGATAAGAGTTTACAGTCTGGATGTGATAGATACCTTCAACAACATGTTGACCTGCMGATGTCACCAGCTCCTTAAAGTCAAATCCAAGCTTGTCTGCAAGTTTTTCATGTGCAAGGTGGGCATCCGCACAAACCGTGGCCTGTATCGATATACGGCCATTTAAATGCCTGCATAATTCATTAGCACTTTCGTTTTCCAGAACACCGTCGACGGTATTTCGATTGCGGTCCCGAGCCACCATCACCGGTACTTTTCGGGCTTTGTGGGGATCATTACCACGCTTTCTAGCTGGTCTTGGTAGGCCTTCTCTCTGCCCTTTGAAGGATTCACGGAAGAATGTTTCATCGAGCTCCGTAATGCCACAAAGCTCTTCTGCCTGGTCATTATTGATCACCTCAAGAAAGCGATGACGCCAGCGGAACGCGGTCTTCAAGTCAATGCCATTCTCAGCAGCAGCGGGTCGCAAGACCATAGAGTAAGTCATGCCTGTAAGGTACTTGCTCCATTTTTCAGGGTGCTTGAGCCTTGCCAAAGGTGTTCCGCTAAAAGCATTAAATGTGGAGTCACAAGTCTTGCAGTGGTAGCGCTGTCGGCCATTCCGTATACCCCAGCGACCAACGCTATGGCTTTTGCATCTGGGACATTTGGGGTTTTCTGCAAACTTGGACAGTATGCTTTTTTCTACGTCAGGTGTTGTATTATTGTTGGATAAAGATTTACTGCAAAGTGTTTCTGAATCAGTGGTTTCTACTGCCTCAGTAATTTCTATTTTGGGCACTAATGAGCGAGGTGTTAAGAATGTCTCGCTGCTCACTGTTTAATGATGAAATGGAATCAATAAAATTCTGGAAGAGTTCAGATTGCATATCACTCCCCTACCACGTTGATTTTATAGGAGTTTAGCTGATTCAACCATTAACGGTAACTTAGCCCTTCAGTGCCATGTAAACGCCGGGAGCACCTTCTTGGTCCTTGGCTGCCAGTAATTCTTTTTTATCCTTTTCTATAAGACTCAGCTTGCTGGATGATATTGCCTTTATAAAGCCTTTGACCGTTTCAGTGTGTCCATTTTGCAGTGCAATGAAAAAGCCGGGAGTATCGTCTTGGGTCTTGGCTGCCAGTAGTTCTTTTTTATCCTCAGGAGCCAGATTGCTGGAACGTATTGTTTCTACAAAGGTCATGACCGCTTTAGTGTGTCCCATCTCCAATGCAATTAGAAGGCCGGGAAGACCGTCGTTTTGGTGTTTAGCTGCCAGCAGTTTTTTTTTATCCTCACGACTCAGATTGCTGGAAAGTATTGCTGCTAAAAATGGTTTGACCGCTTCAGTGTGTCCATGCCGCAGTGCAAGGAAAAGGCCGGGAACGCCAATTTGGCTCTTGGCTGCCAGCAGTTCTTTTTTATCCTTATCAGTCCAACGATCGCCAGTCATTATCTTATTAATGGAATTTTCAACATCCTTAGCTGAACTATCCGATCCAAAAGTGTCATTTTTAAGTAATAAATACAACAGCGCAGGTGATGGCTTAGATTTAATCACACTAAAAGCGCTACCTGGTTTGCTTTCAATCTCTGGGCTTTTAAAAACACCCGCAAGCGGGCGTTCTGGAAAATACTCCTCAAGGTCTGCCTTTTCAGGTATTAAATCGTCCAGTGTTACATGCTTCAAAGCATCGAGGGAAGATACGATTATACGGCGTTCCCTTGCTGTGTCATTCGGGTCATAAAAATTCAATTTAATCTCATCATGATCATCAGACCAAATCATCTCCAGCGTCATGGAATGGTTCGATGACTCAAGTAGGAGTATTTTCCAATCCCAAAATGAGCCTGAAAAGAGTATAAACCCATGATTTCAGGCCTTTCGCTTAAAGATGCCTTGAAACAGTGATTCTCTGGCAGACTGCAGTTGCTGGGCAGCCTCGTTATCACTCATTGATTCAGCCTTTGACTCCAATGCATGCGGCGGAGTTCCTTTCTTCAAATATTGCGTCCAGTCAGGCAAAG
>NZ_LUTV01000001.1:26916-28237 GCF_001646945.1 Endozoicomonas ascidiicola | reverse complement strand
ACCTGCTGGAGCGATTTGATGAGCCGTGTGTCCATTATGATTTTCATCCAGTAATTTTGGACGAAAGATCAGAAATCACAGGCTCATTTCATTTTGGAAACAAGGGCTCCGTTCAGGCTCATTTCATATTGGAAGAGACTGTAGGTAGCTTTTTTTATGACAATTGCTATCCTTTTGATGCGTTATCGCCGCCTGCAGTACCGCACCTAATCCGTTTTGATCAAAATAATAACTTTCTTGGGCTTTCTTAGCACCATCAATTGTAGTTTCTTTCAATTCATCATCGGTTTTAATTTGTGTGTGTTCGCTTATTTGTTCAAGGCTACTGACTGACGAATATTTTCCTGATCCTTTGGTACCAATGACCCCTCGGGCACGGGCTTCTGCCAGATGCCTGCATTCGATTAACTTCTTATCTTTTGCACTTTCCGCCTCACAATTAAGGTTCAGCTGCTCTCCCTTTGAGTAATAACCTAAAATTTTTATAGGTGATTTTGGTTTTGGTTTTGGTTTTGGTTTTGGTTTTGGTTTTATAGGTGGTTTTGGTTTTTTTTGATCGATTAAAACGGCTTTTTTCGTATCAATCTGTTGAATTACCGCATGAAATAACTGTTCCTCATCAGCATTTGTTGCATCAGCTGACTCACTACTGTCATTTGATGAGTGTGGTCTAACCAATGGTGAGACGGATCTTGTCTGATTATTTGATGCGTCCTTGTTTTTTTCTGGCGAATTTTCATTTTTAATGCCTTCTTCAACGACTTTACTGGGCTGTAGAGGTTCTGATGTCAATTTTTCCCGTGGATTTTGAGCAGGTACGGCAAACTGCGGCTTTGGTGGTAGAGGTGGTTTTGGTTTTATAGGTGGTTTTGGTTTTATAGGCTCTTTTTTAGCACCCTCTTCTTGTGGCGTACGCAGTGAGTACTTACGGGGTGTCGCTTCCTTTTCCAGTTGCTCAACTTTTCGATCAATTAAGGATTTTGAAGGAATGGATTGATCGTACTTTAAGTTCTTTAAATAAGAAGGGCTGTTTTCTATTGAAGTGACTTTACGCTTCCACGCTGCGCCCTCCTTCTCCGGCGTTGCTCTCATCTTCAAGCTGCCTGGCTCCTGCCACTCCTTTCTTTTTGACGCATTACCACGGTTAATGGTATGTGCTCAAAAACTAATTTTTTGAGGAAAACGGAGCGTCTAAAGTCTATCTTTTAAACTCATGAATATCTCTCTTAAACCAAAACTCACTTGAAACCATCGGTTTTATTTTGGTTTTGGCTTAACCGGTTTTCTGAGCACCTCTTCCTCCTCGTCAAGAGACGTCTTG
>NZ_LUTV01000001.1:0-19931 GCF_001646945.1 Endozoicomonas ascidiicola | reverse complement strand
AGAGATGGTCTGATATTGAGTGCTGAATACATCAGCTATTTGCTCAAGAGTATACCCACGGTGGCTTAGCAATACAGCATGAGCTCGTTCTCTCAAATACGGAGTAGGACCAMGGCGCGAAGCCTGTTGCAGTGTAGTGATGATAGCTGGATCAGTTATGTTGGAAACCGATTTCATGATGATCGTACAGGTGGAAACTATGAGGAAACAGTAGTTCAAAATTCCTGAGCCGGCTCGTAATGGATTAACTGATTGATCGGTTAGTCAGTTTATATGATTTCAAATGATCAACTACTTACCTATAATGGCACAGCGAGATTATTTATGTTGTATTAAATGCAGCTCACTACACTAGCGTATAGATCACTGGCAACTGCTTTTGTATTGACAACATTAGCCATATCCAAACCTCATCATTATGGTGGCGTGCAGAGCAAGCCTCCCTGCCAAGTGAATAATGCACCCAACAATATTTGACTAGGTGATCAAATATTAGTTCCCATTAGAGAATCTTGCTTAATCTTGATAAGAGCTTTATTTGTTTCAAAATAATTTAATACAAAAGAAAAGCCCTGCATAAACAGGGTGAAGGCGTTAGTTCAATAGCTTTATAGATACGCTGACTCGTCTTATTTTAGATTTATGGTTAGATTTGGCTGACCATCAAGCAACACCGCCTCTTCATCATAATTCCAACGTGAAGTAATCGTCTTAGTCTCAGTATAAAAGCGCACCGCCTGCTTGCCATAGGCATGCAGATCGCCCATAAACGACCCTTTCCAACCGGTGAATGAGAAAAACGGCAACGGCACAGGAATCGGAACGTTCACTCCAACCTGACCCACTTCCACTTCATACTGATACTTACGTGCAGCCGCACCGGAGCTGGTGTAAATAGAAGTACCATTACCGTATGGGCTGTTATTCACCACCTCAAGCGCATCGGCTAACGTATCCACTGTGATACAGCAAAGCACCGGGCCAAAAATTTCTTCCTGATAAATGGTCATATCCGTGGTGACATCGGTAAACAGCGTTGGGCCAATCCAGTTGCCATCGGGCAAACCTTCAACCGTACAATCACTGCCGTCCAGCAAGCAGGTTGCTTCTTCTTTACCTTTGGCGATCAAACCAAGAATTCGTTCTTTTGCAGGAACCGAAATTACCGGCCCATAACCTGCTTCCGGATCATCCCATGCGCCTGGGCGAACCAGAGAAAACTGATCTTTCAGTTCATGAATCCACTCTTTACTGTCGCCCACGAACACGGCAACGCTAATCGCCATGCAACGCTGACCAGCAGCACCAACCGCAGCACCAACCAGACCATTCAACACACGACCTTTGTCCGCATCCGGCATAATGACCATGTGATTTTTAGCGCCCGCCATGCACTGGGCACGCTTCATATTTTCGGTGGCAGTTTTGTAGATGTATTCACCGACAGGCACAGAACCAACAAACGACACTGCTTTGGTATCAGAATGCTTTAATAGAAAATCAACCTGCTCCTTGCCACCGTGAACAATTTGCAACACGCCTTTGGGGGCACCCGCTTCTTCGAACAGTTCCACCATGCGCATTACTGTCAGCGGAACCTGCTCAGACGGTTTCAAGATAAAGGTATTTCCCGCTGCAATAGAAAGCGGAAACATCCACAACGGAATCATTGCCGGGAAGTTGAACGGCGCGATGCCCACGCAAACACCTAACGGCTGATGGTAGCTGTAGGTATCAATGTTACTCGCCACATTTTCTACCGTTTCCCCCATCATGGATGAAGGAATATTGGCAGCCTGCTCTACCACTTCAATCCCCCGCCACACATCGCCCTTGGCATCGGCAAAGGTTTTGCCCATATCTTTGGAAATCAGTTCACCCAGTTCATCATGATGCTCTTTCAACAGTGCACAGTAGCGCATCATTAAACGAGCACGCTCGGATACCGGCACCTTTCTCCAGGTTTTGAAAGCTGCTTTTGCCCCTTCAACGGCTACAGTAATCTCGCGTTCAGAAGCAAAAGGCAGCTCCGCCAACTGCTCCTGTGTAGCCGGGTTGATTACAGGAATAGACTGCGAGCTTTCACTGGTGACAAACTCGCCGTTGATAAATAGAGGGATTTTCTGGGTCATGGCACTACCTGTTTTCTTTATTATTGTTACTGATTGGATGTGCAACTGCTACCGCCTGAATGCCAGCACGGTTTAGCGTATGTTCAGAGCAAACCGAATGAAAGAAGCTTACCAAATCGTTCTTAAATGTTCATAATTTTTTACACGCTGACACTATATTATGAACATTAGCACTTCATGTGAAAATATTAAGCTATAAATATTTCGTCATAAGATAAAAACGACTATGAATTTCTATAAAACCACGAATCAGGTACAGGGTAATTCAACATATGAGCTCTCCCCTTCCCACAGAAAGCCCTCAACGAGGACGTCAACGTCACCCTGCTGGTGATCAACCACCAATTCAACTAACTGACCTTCTGACAAAAGGAAAAGCTATAGGACGGTCTATTGACATAAAGACTGAAATAACGCTTCCATCAACGTCAGCCCAAACAACCAGTAACACTTTATCAAGCAATATGGAATTGGGTGAACGTGCCTGCAGGTCCTTGCCCGATTCACCAGAACTGACTAACTTTATTAATAGCGGGTTCAAACTTTTAGAAGATGATCACACAACAACCGACCTGGCCACTGCACACTATGAAATAAATCAGTTCTGCAGCTCGACTGCATCCCCTTCTGCTTCCTCAAATTCTCAAGGTAGCTTGCCGAGCGTATTCACAAGTTCTGAAGAGCTTTGAACTTTACCGCCACCAATATTCCAAAGCATGCTTATACCGAGGGATCGGCATAACTCAACTTCCGGCGTATTGTTGGTTTGCCGATCTCCGCCATTAGCAAAATAACCTGGTTTGAGATGCTCAAGTGCATTAATGACAGAACCATCAGAGTCATCAACGCCAACAACCCGGGAAACGCAGCCAAGCCCTCTTAGTAATTCGCAACGCTCACCAAAGGGCATAAACACATAACCTTTCTTTCGCAGCAACCAATCGTCGGAGTTTACTATGACGACTAGTTCTCCATATTGCGATGCTGCCTCCATCATCCGAAGATGCCCCACATGAACGGGATCAAAGCCGCCAGACACACAGATTATTTTTGTACTCATTCCAAATCCCTGGATAACAGACTCTACTCTTTAAAGAACCATACCCTCAAACAAAAAAGCCAGCTTTTTATAAGCTGGCTTTTGGTGGTGACTTAACCGCTTTATCAAACGCTAACCGGCATAAACGTCATTAGCCGCCTTAACAGCCAGCCCCGGAGTAAAGGAGTGCCCCTGACTCAACAGCGCGGACTCCAACGCGGAAAGGCAGTTCAGAACATTCGTCTGGCTGGCTGCATAGCCCATCAAACCAATACGCCATACTTTTCCGGCAAAAGCACCGAGACCGGCACCTATTTCCAGATTGTACTCTTTCAACAACTGCTGTCGTACAGCAAGATCATCCACACCTTCCGGAATCACCACCGCATTCAACTGCGCCAGACGCTCACTTTCAGGCACCAACATTTCCAGCCCCATTGCAGCCAGACCAGTAACCAGCGCATTGTGATGAAGCTGATGACGCTGCCAGCTGTTATCCAATCCTTCATCTTGCAGCAGACACAGCGCTTCATGCAGCGCATATAATTGATTGACCGGCGCCGTGTGGTGATAAGCACGCTTACCTTCACCGCCCCAATAACCCATTACCAGATTCATATCCAAAAACCAGCTTCTGACTTTGGTCTTGCGGCTTTCAATTTTCTTGATAGCCGCCTCACTGAAGCTCACCGGAGAAAGGCCTGGCACACAGGAAAGACACTTCTGGGAACCGGAATAAATAGCATCAATTCCCCATTCATCCACTTCCAGCTCAGAGCCAGCCAGAGAGGTCACTGCATCAACAATGCTCAGGCAATCGTATTTTCTGGCAAGCTCACAAAGCACCTTGGCATCAGAGCGAGCACCGGTGGATGTTTCCGCATGAACAAACGCCAGAATTTTCGCATCGGCATTCGCCTTGAGGGCTTCCTCAACAGCGGTAGGGTCAACCGCTCTGCCCCAGTCGGATTCAACGACCACTGCCGTACCGCCCATGCGCTCAACGCTCTCTTTCATACGACCGCCAAATACACCGTTGATGCAGACAATCACTTTATCGCCTTCATCCACCAAATTGGCAAAGCAAGCTTCCATCCCGGCAGAGCCCGGAGCGGAAATAGGCAACGTCAGACGGTTATTGGTTTTAAAAGCAAACTGAATCAACGCTTTCAGTTCATCCATCATGCGGATGAACTCAGGGTCCAAATGACCGATGGTCGGGCGGGACAGCGCTTCAGTAATTCGTGGGTGAACGTCGGAAGGCCCCGGGCCCATCAATGTTCTTCTGGGAGGGTGAAAGGATGTTATTGTCATAGTTGCCTGCTTTCGTTTATCTGCATGTTAACGGAGACGATTCCAGAACAGTCACCGTACGTCTATTGTTCTATACCCGACAATCCCTGTCAGGCTGCGATCTAAGATCAGTTTATCGGGCAGGCTTCAGCTCCACATCGGGCAATGGGTATTCATCCACCTCGACATCGCCGGAAGACGGCATAATTTCAGCCTTACCCTTCACTACTGTTTTACCATCCTGATTAACAACGTTCGTGGATACCGTTGCACGCTGTCGTCTTTCATTGATTTCCAGCACTTCCAGTTCGACGGTTACAGTATCCCCGACTTTCACGGGGCGCAGGAATTTTAGCTCCTGTCCGAGGTAGATGCCACCGGGTCCTGGCAATCGTGTTGCCAGTGCACAGGAGATTAACGAGGCAGTCCACATACCATGGGCGATACGCCCTTCAAACTGAGTGGTTGCCGCAAACGACTCATCCAGATGAACCGGGTTGGTGTCGCCAGAGACTTTAGCGAATAACAGCAGATCTTCTTCTGTCAGGGTTCTGGTCAGAGAAGCATCTTTTGCCCCAATAGTGAGCTCTTCAAAAGGAATGTTTTTCAGTTTGCGCATGTATGATCACTCAGCAGGATGGTTCCCAATGGCTGGGGATCCCCCAGCAACAGCTTCTTATTCTGGCACAAAATGTGAGCCTATTCCTCATCCACTTGTACTACCTGGGTATTCATCAGCACGGCATAGATACCAGGCACCACTAGCGCCATACCCAGTACAATCAGCAACTCCTCAACGTTGGCTGACGCAAAAGCGGAAATAATGAAAACAGACGAGACCGTGACAATGAACAGGTTGGACTTGGAAATCTTCTTCTCCATCCGGTCTTGTTTGATCAGTGCCATGCCAGACCAAAAATACGGAAACAGCAACAACAGCACCGATATTGTCACCGAAACATTGAACGCTTCCGCAATATTACTGCCCATCAACATCAGCACCACTTCCATCGCGGTCATGATAACGCCATTAATCACCAACCCCTTTGCCGGTATATTAAAGCGGTTCACGTGAGTATAAGCCTTGGGAAGAAAACCATTATCCGCACTGGTTTTGGCGGCACTTACGGAATTCAGCCCCCAGACAATAAAACTCGCGATACAAGCCACAGACATCACCAGAGACACAATCTGACCAACGGATGGAGAGTGGGTGATTTTCTCCATGGACAAAGCAAAAGAGGCGGGCGCTTCCTGAATATCTTTGGCAGAAAACATGCCCTCCATCACGGTGGTGGAAAGAATGTAAAACACAGCCACCACTAAAAAACCGATAATAGTCGCAACAGGCACCACTTTATGAGGGTTTTTGATTTGGGCTGCATTGGTGGCCACACTCTCTACGCCCACATAAGAAAAAATGAGAATGGCAAAACCGGCCATGATGGCAGAGCCATCCCCTTCTCCCGACACATTCCAGTTCTGTTTAAACTGCCCGGGGTTGAACTCAAACCACCCTAAGACACTGGTCAAAGCCACCGCAATTAACAACAGAGTAACGGTAATGGATACCACTTGGGAGATGATGCCGATGCCCCGCAAGGACAGCGCCACAAACACCCAGATCAAAACAATAATCGTCACCCCAAGCACAATCGGGTCATTCAATTCAGGGATAAACATGGCCAGATAACCAAGCCCTGCAATAAGAATCGACACATTGGAGATCAGGTTACCATAGACATAAAAGAACCCACACTGAGCGCCAATAATCGGGCTGATCGACGTTGCCAGCGCCGTCGGACTGGGATCGTCAAACCTATCCCCTGCCCGCACATAAACAAGCGTTAGAAATAATGCACCGATGGTGACCAAAATAAACGACACCAGTGTTATAGAACCGGTAAAAGCCAATTGTTGCGGTAGTGCGATCACACCGCTGCCGGCAAGGCTGGAAATGATGAGAAACGTCGCTCCGATCATCCCCAGCTTTTTCGCTTCGCTTTTTGGCTGAGCATTTTCACCAGACATAGCAATGGCCCTCCCGAGCTCAGCCGAGTTACTCTTTTACACAAAGGGTTTGAAAGTAGGATTTCCCGTTTCGTTCCACACGCTCTACACCGTGTACATCACTCTCATAACCGGGAAACAGGTTTTCAAATTGCTGTCGAGCTATCAGGTAGTCATAAATTGGGCGAGCTTTGTCGTTCATGGCTTCACCGCCCATCATAATGGGAATGCCCGGAGGGTAAGGCACAATCATGACCGCCGGCACCCGCCCCATCATGGCTTCAAGTTCGACATACTCCACTTGTTTCTTAACCACATGATGATAGGCCCCTGCAGGTTTCATTGCCGGGTCAGGGATAACCTGAAAAGCATCCTGCATTTTGTCCAATATTTCATGCTTCTTGAAATAACGGTGGATCTCATTGCAATGATCTTTTAAACCAACGCCCTGATAACGCTCCGGATAATCATTTACCAATTTTGGCAGCGCCTGCTCAAGGGGTGCATTTTCATCATAGAGCAGTTTGAATTTCAGGAGCGCCGTCAGCAAAGAACATTGTTTCGCCCGAGTGGTGCCAAGAGAATTCAACAGGAGGAAGGAGTAATAGTCGGATTTTTCACACACTATCCCGTGTTTAATGAGATAGTCCGACACAATGGATGCGGGAATGCCCTCGTCACTCAGGTTCCCTTCATCATCCAGCCCCGGTGTAATAAACGTCAGTTTAATGGGATCCAGCATGGCATAGTCGTCTTCCATTTCATGAAAGCCATGCCAGTTGTTTTTCTTACTGAATACCCACGGATGCTGGTTCGCTGCCAGGTATTCCGCTGGCACATTTTCAAACGCGGTTTCACTGCCTTCGTAATTTACGATTCTGGGCTGCCACATTTCAAAAAACCAGCTCTTTTCCAGCTTCATCTCCCGGGAAATTCGAGTGACTTTCTGACGCAGTTCAATGGCTTCCAAAATGATGTCATCCAACAATGAAAAGCCATTGTCTTCCATCATTTTGGTGGCCACATCCAGTGAGGCAATCATGCTGTATTGTGGTGAGGTCGAGCCATGCATCATGTAGGACTCGTTCATCTCATCGGGATTAATCGTCACCTTGCTGCCATTACGGATATGCAACATGGAAGCCTGAGAAAAGGCGGTCAGCAACTTGTGGGTAGAGTGAGAACAGAATATAGGGGGGTGATCACTGTTTTTGTCATCATCCGACATACCGAAGTGATCTTTATAGATCGGATGAAACCGTGCGTATGCATACCATGCCTCATCAAAATGCAGGTTTTCAACACTGCGCTGAAGCTGCTGTTTTATATTGATGACGTTATAACAAATACCATCATAGGTAGAGTTGGTGAGCGCCGACATTTTCACCGGTTGTTTTTTTAACTTTGCCGGTATCAGTGGATTCGCCTGAATCTTTTCCTGAATAGAATCGCTGGAGAACTCTGATAAACGACATGGGCCGATAATTCCCCGTTTATTACGGCGGGGCACCATATACACAGGGTAGGCATCCGTAATCACCATGGAGTAATTCAGGGATTTGTGACAGTTTCGATCCACAAAGGCAATGTCGTCCCGCACCAGCTGACTGCGCCAGATAATCTGGTTTACGTTCGATGTACCATTCAGCACATAATAGGTGTAATCCGCACCAAAGACTCTGGCCGAGTTTTGTTCTGCATCGCCAACCACACCGGAGTGATCTAAAAGAGAGCCCAACTCCGGCACAGAGATGGAGAGATCTGCCCGAAACACGTTCTCACCAAAAAAATTGTACATAGCATGGCCTGCCGGGCTGTGGAGAAAGCCTTCCCCTCCCATATGACCCGGTGTATGCCAGGCGTATTTGTATTCATGGGCGTATTTCACCAGCGCCCCAAAGAAAGCAGGATGAATGCTGGTGATATAATCCATGACAAAAGTATCGATTCGGCCTGCATGAAACTCCACCGTGTCGGAGTTTTTCCACAGCGTATCGGTAATGATTTCCAGCACACTGGTTGGCATACTGGCCATGGCCAATCGATCGGTCATCAATAGAATGGGAATCTGTTTGTTACGGCGTCGTATACATTCCAATAACTCTTCTGGCTTCATGGATTCGGAGGTGTTGGTAACCACCATATCCCAATCAATAATAACGGCTGCCAAATCCGACCGTGATGCAAAAATTTCGGCACCATCTTCGTAGTTATAGGATGGGTAAACTTTCAGACCATGAAGTTCTTTAAGCTTATCGGTCAGGTCTCTGAGCCGAACCCCCTCATCATTTTTGGCATCAAATTGATCAGAAATAATGAGCACAGGCCATGCCCGTTTGGTTAACTTCATCACTGACTCCTGGTGGATTCAGTCAACACCAGGCGGGCTGGCGAAAAACTGAAAAACAGAAAAGAAAATGCTAGAGACCCCCATAAAAGTAGACGGCAGATACTGCATATACCAGAACAACAAACTTTCGGATTCGGTGTCGTGCTAGACTCTTGAATCGACATAAAAAGAAAAGCGGTAAACCCTGTTGATAGTGACAGGTGTAGGAGTATGTACATGAAAACAGTCCCCCTCGACTTCCAGCAACAAAGTGAAGAGCAAATGCTGGATAACGCACGAACTTTTTTTCAGAGAATTACCAAACGCCGAACGGTAAGGGAATTCTCAGATAGGCCAGTACCTCGAGAAATCATCGAAAACGCTATAAATGCAGCTGGTTCCGCTCCCAGCGGCGCCAATAAACAACCCTGGCATTTCGTAGCCATTTCTGACCCAGAAGTGAAACGCCAAGTCCGTGAAGCCGCTGAAGAAGAAGAACGTGCATTCTATGGTGGCCGGGCTTCCGACAGCTGGTTAAAAGATCTGGAGCCTTTTAGCACCGATGCTAATAAACGTTTTCTGGAAACCGCCCCCTGGTTGGTTGCCGTTTTTCTGGAAAAGAACACCGTGGATGAAGAAGGCGTCAAGCACAAAAACTACTACATGCCAGAATCTGTGGGCATTGCCTGCGGCATGTTACTCACCTCATTGCATCTTTCCGGGCTGGCAACGCTGACCCACACGCCCAGCCCAATGAAGTTTTTACAAACTCTTTTAAAACGCCCTGACAACGAAAAACCTTACCTTTTGGTGGTGGCTGGGCACCCTGTTGAGAACGTGGAAGTACCTGATATACAGAGAAAATCTCTAGATCAGATCGCCACATTCATTGACTGAATGATTCGCAGTAATACGTAAACCAATCTGTAGTATCACGAACTGGTCTTATTCCGAATAAAATTCGATATTGGAGTGGACAGCATTAACCGGTCTATGGAAGATGGTTTTCCCGGGGAGGTGTACGTACATTGAACGCACCTTCTCTATAGAGAGTCTACCAACAAGAAAAAATAGTCTTCTATCAGGAAACACCTATGACACCGAGCTTGCTGAACCGTTCATTTCTCAAACTTCTGGATTTTACGTCAGAAGAGATCCAGCAGCTGCTGGAACGTGCTGCGGAACTGAAAGCAGCCAAACGTGCCGGTACTGAACAGCAATTTCTGCAAGGTCGGAATATTGCTCTGATTTTTGAAAAGGCGTCCACTCGAACCCGTTGCGCCTTTGAAGTGGCCAGTTTTGATCAGGGAGCCAATGTCACCTACATCGGTGGTGGTTCCCAGATGGGTTCCAAAGAGACCGTTAAAGACACTGCTCGTGTATTAGGCAGAATGTACGACGGTATTGAGTTCCGCGGACATTTACAGCAACACGTAGAAGATCTGGCGGAGTTCTCTGGCGTGCCTGTTTGGAATGGCCTGACTGATGATTGGCACCCAACCCAGTTGCTGGCCGATTTTTTGACCATGCTGGAACACGGCAATGGTCGTAAGCTCAGTGAGATGAAACTCTGTTATCTGGGCGATGGCCGCAACAATGTTGCCAATTCTCTAATGGTGGGCTCCGCCAAAATGGGTGTGGATTTTCGCATCGCCGCACCGGCGGATTATTTACCAGATGATGGGCTTGTTCAGCAATGTCTGGCCATTGCCAGCCAAACAGGCGCGAAAATCACGGTTACCGAATCTGTAGAAGATGCCGTTGCCGATTGCGACTTTTTGTACACTGATGTCTGGGTCTCTATGGGAGAGCCAACCGCAGCTTGGGATGAGCGGGTAAAACTGATGACGCCTTATCAGGTTAATGCCGCGTTAATGAAGAAAACCGGTAACCCGGATGTACGCTTTCTCCACTGCCTGCCCGCTTTCCATAACGATGAAACCACCATCGGTAAAGAGGTGGCCGACAAATACGGCATGAATGGACTGGAAGTGACGGAAGACGTTTTTGAGTCTGACGCGTCCATCGTATTTGATCAGGCGGAGAACCGGATGCACACCATAAAAGCGGTGATGGTGGAAACGTTATTTGGGAGCTCATAACCCCAAAGACGGCGCAAAAAATGACCTGTGTCAGTTACAGCCGGGTGTGCTGACCCTACAATCGACCCTTTTTACACGTCAGGCGTCATACGACGCCGGACTTCAGATATCAAGATAGCGCCATGCCTGCAAACTGTGCGGAATTGACTACTATCTACAATGGAAAGTTTTTTAGCAGGAGGTCTGGATAGAGCCGTAAGGTTCAGATCAACATCCGAAATACGACATTCGATGAATGTTATTTCTCCGATGCCTTTCTGATGCTTTTTCTACAGGTGCTATAAAAACACTTTGAAAAGTAGCCTTCCTGAGCCTGATCCACTTCCTTTTATTTTCCCGGCAAAATAGAGGAGCAGTAATGCCCCAGAGTCTATTGCGATACACCAACATTCTCAGCATTGTTGGTGACCTGATTCGTGTCCATGTACCGAATCTGGCTGAAGGTACTGCACAGGCCAACTACGGTGACCTGGCGCTGATCGAGCAGGATGGGCAAACCTACTCCATGGCTCAGATCATCAAGATCGACCATGAAGAAGTGTCTCTGCAGGTCTTCACTGGTACCAAAGGTCTGTCCACTGGTGCTTCCGTCTGCTTCCTCGGTCAGGCCATGAAGACCACTTACTCGCCCAATGTTCTGGGTCGGATTTTTAACGGTGCCGGTGAGCCAATCGATGGCGGCCCAGCGCTGGAACAAGACCCGAAAGTCGAGATCGACGGCCCGTCTGTAAACCCGGTTCGTCGTGTATTGGCGTCCCGCATGGTGCGTACCAACGTTCCCATGATCGACGTGTTCAACACGTTGGTGGAATCCCAGAAAATCCCTATCTTCTCTGTTGCCGGTGAGCCTTATAACCGCTTCCTCGCCCGTATCGCTATCGAAGCTGAGGCGGACGTCGTCGTATTTGGTGGCATGGGTTTGATCTTCGACGATTACCACTTCTTCCGCACAACCTTTGAAGAAGCGGGCGTATCGGCTCGTACCGTTATGTTCACCAACCTGGCATCTGATCCAACAGTTGAACGTCTGTTGACGCCTGATATGGCGCTGGCGGTGGCAGAGCACTTTGCGGTGGAAGAATCCAAAAAAGTTCTGGTTCTGCTGACCGACATGACCTCCTATGCTGACGCCATGAAAGAGATCGGTGTCGCCATGGACAAGATTCCGGCGAACCGTGGCTACATGGGCGACCTGTATTCTCAGCTAGCTCGTCGCTACGAAAAAGCCTGCGACTTTAAAGGTGCGGGTTCCGTTACCATTCTGGCGGTTACCACCATGCCGGGTAATGACGTCACTCACCCGGTTCCGGACAACACCGGTTACATCACCGAAGGTCAGTTCTACCTTCATGAAGGTCATCTGGATCCATTCGGTTCCCTCTCCCGTCTGAAGCAGATGGTTCAGGGTAAAGAAACCCGTGAAGACCATCCGGCCATCATGAACACCATGATCCGTTTCTATTCTGATTCCGTGAACGCGGCGCAGAAGCAGGCCATGGCGTTTGAACTGTCCAACTACGATTTGAAAACCATCAAGTTCGGTAAGCTGTTCAAGCAACGCTTCATGTCTCTGGATGCGGTTATGCCTCTGGAAAAAGCACTGGATCACTGTTGGGAGACCATGGCTGAATGTTTCGGCCCTGAAGAAACCCTGATGAAGCAGAGCCTGTTGGAAAAATACTGGCCGAACTTTGATCAGCTGGCCAATGACGATGCGACAGAAGCTGCGGCCGAGGCGTAATCATCATGGCCAAGGTAGCTCTCAACAAAAGTTCATTAAACAAAGAGAAGCGCAGTCTAAAAACGTTCAACCGTTATTTGCCGGCTCTTGAGCTCAAGCGCCAACAGCTGATGATGGAACGTAAAAAGGCCGAAGAAGCCCTGGCAGAAACCCGGGAAGAACTCGCCGATATAGAAAAACTGGTTAAACAACAGTTGCCCATGCTGGCACGACAAGATGTGCAGGTAGAAAACCTGGTGAAGGTCACGGACGTGCGCCTGAAACAGGAAAACATCGTCGGCACATCGGTTCCTGCGGTTGAGCATATTGAAATTGCGCTGACACCATACAGTGATCTGGCAAAACCCCACTGGGTGGATTACCTGGTCGAGCTGTTGCAGAAAATGATTCGCCTGAGAGTTGAACTTCAGGTGCGTCAACTGCGACATAAAGAGCTGGACAAGGCGACCCGAACCACATCTCAGCGGGTAAATCTGTTCTCCAAGGTGCTGATTCCTCAGACCAGGAAGAACATCCAGAAAATCCAGATCTATATGTCTGACCAGGACAGAGCCAGCGTTATGAACGCCAAACTCTCCAAGGGCAAGGTTCTGGCCCAGGAAGCCAAAGGAGGTCGTTCGCAGGCGAGTTAAACGACTCACACAGTGTATTCGTGGGTATTCCATGATGTTACTGAACTGCGAAAGCATTGATTATGGCTATTAAACGACTTAACAAGATCACGCTTTACGGTCCCAATCACGAAAAAGATGGCATTCTGAAAGGGCTGCAAAAGCTCGGTTGTCTGCATCTGATTCCGCTGACTGAGAAGCCCGTCGAAGTGCAGGTACAGCCCGGCGAGGCCAGTGAGGCCAAAATCTGGCTGGAACGAAGCCCCAAGCAAAGACGACAGGTGCGTAATTTCCGGGAACGGAAAGAAGTCGCACAGATTGACGACATTGTTCACAAGATTCTCGACAACAAATCGAAGTTTCGTGAACAGTCCGATATCCGTGACAAACTTCAGGAACGCATCCGTGAAGTTCGCCCCTGGGGTGAATTTGCGTTTCCTGCTCTGAACGATCTGGATCATCAACGACTCTGGTTCTACGTTCTGTCTAACGGCGAACTGGCTGCGATGCAGGATGTTCTGAAAGAACATGAGCTGGCCTGGGAGTTGATTCATCAAACCCAGAAAGACAGTTATGTGATCGTGGTATCCGACGAAGAGCCTGACGAAACCCTGATTCCTTTTCCTCGCTCCCACGTGGGCAAAATTCCATTGTCTCGCCTCGAAGAGATGCTGGATGAAGCGGAAGATGCGATTGAAGATCTTCTGTCGGAACGGGAATCGCTGACTCGCTGGAATTATCTATTGGATCAGGTATTGGCTGCCCGTATGGACAGTGCAGATCTGCAACAAGCCAACAACAGCACCATGGATGAAGAAGAATTCTTCCTGGTGCAGGGTTGGGTTCCGGTGTCAGAGCGGGAAGCGGTGGAAGCCTTTACCTCAGCCCACGGTGTCGCGGCGATTTTTGAAGAACCGTCAAAAGACGACAGCCCACCCACACTTCTGGATAAACCTGCCGGAACCGGTGGTGGTGCCGACGCACTTGGCTTCTTCCAGACGCCAAACTATCGCGCCTGGGATCCGGGCAATGTGGTGTTTTACTCGTTCTCGCTGTTCTTTGCGATGATCATGAGTGATGCCATGTACTGTCTGATTTTCGCCCTGATCATCTTCCTCTGCCGAGGCAAGCTGAAGCAGAGTGAATCGGGCAAACGTCTGATGAACCTGGGTTACTTCATGTCCGTCGTCGGTGTGGTCTGGGGTGTATTTATCGGCAGTTACTTTGGGGCAGCACCTTCCGAGGGCAGTTTCCTTGGACAACTGGCGTTTATCAACCTGAATGATTACAACGCGATGATGAAGTTGTCGGTGATTATTGGTGTGTCCCATCTGGTCGTCGCCAACGTTATGACCGCTGTCGTTAATCGCGGCTCCAGTTATGCATTAGCGCCTCTGGGCTGGGCAACACTAATGGCCGGTGGTACCTCCATCTGGCTGGGCATGACAGGTACACTTCCAGCGTCGTTCGAGACCACTATTGGCCCTGGCATGATGATTGGCGGTGCTGTACTGGTCTTCCTGTTCTCCAGCGACCGCGCAGTAACATCGTTTAAAGATCTGATTCTGAGAATGCTGGATGGCCTGAAAGCCGTCTACAACATTACTGGCGCCTTTGGTGATGTGCTCAGTTATATGCGCCTGTTTGCTCTCGGCCTGTCCGGTGCATCTCTGGCCATGACGTTTAACTCTCTGGCTATGGACGTTCTCAATTCCAGCCCCGTCACCGGTGTGCTGTTTGCGGGAGTCATTTTGCTGCTGGGCCACATTCTTAACTTTGCGCTCTGCATCATGAGCGGTGTGGTTCACGGTATGCGTCTTAACGTCATTGAATTTGTTAACTGGGGGCTGTCTGACGAAGGCTACCCATTCAAAGCTTTTAGTAAACGAGAGGATTGAAAATGGAAGGTTTGATTATTGCACTGGGTTGGGTAGGTGTTTTTGCGCCGGTTGCTCTGGGTGCTGTTGGTTCAGCGATCGGCTGTTCCGTTGCAGGTCAGGCTGCCTGTGGTGCGATGCTGGATGTTGAGAGTGGTTACGGTAAGTTCGTTGGTCTTTCTGCGATGCCTTCCTCTCAGGTTATTTACGGCATTGTTATTATGTTTACTCTCAGCGCAATCGGCGTTACTGACGCCAGCGCTCCGGGACTGTTTGGTATTGGTCTGCTGACTGGTATTGCGCTGATGTACTCTGCTATCTATCAGGGTCAAGCGGTTGCTGCAGCGATCAATGCGTCCAAGAACAAGCCGGAAGTGTTTGGTTTGTCTATCGCACCGGCGGCTATCGTTGAAGGTTTCGCAGTATTCGCCTTCGTATTCGCTTTGGTAATGGGTCAGGGCATCGTTGCCTGATGACGGGTTCTGCCACGAACGCACTACACCTCGTTCCCATGCTTCGCGTGGGAATGCATACCTGAGGTTCAAGTGGTTCCCACGCAGAGCATGGGAACCAGAACAGGGTTTGTGGTCGGCCTAAAGCCCCATGAAAAGATACAGGATTCGAATATGAGTATTGCAACCCCCGAAGGAAAAACCGTTTCCGTCGGCGTTCAGGAACTGATTGAAAAGCTGCGCAACCAGGGTGTTGACAGTGGTCGTCAGGAAGCCAGCAAAATCGTTGCGGACGCAGAAGCCCGCGCAGCAGAATTGATTGCCGACGCCGAAAAGCGTGCCAGCAGCATCGTGGGTAAAGCCCGTGAAGAAGCCGGGTTTATCACCAAGGCTGGCACCGAAGCGCTGCAACTGGCAGAACGTAACGCCATTCTTGAGCTGAAAGATTATCTGCTGAAAACCTTCTCTAACCAGATTCGTGCGGTGGTCAGCCACTCCATGGAAGGCGATCAGCTGCTGGAAAAGATGATTGTCGAAGTCGCGGGTCAGAACAACCTGCACGGCGAACAGAACATCGAAGTGATTCTGCCCAGAAAGGTCATTGGTGTGGATGAACTCCGCGATAACCCTGAGTTACTGAAAGCGGGCGGCCTGCTGGAGTTCGCCATGAAGCGCGCCAGCGATATGCTGGAACAAGGCGTAACCTTTACCGCCGGTGGCGTAAGCCAGACAGGTATTTCCTTCCGCCTGAAAGACAAAGACATTCAGGTTGAGCTGACCGATGAAGCGGTTGCTGAAGTTCTGCTGAAGCACTTGCAGCCCCGCTTCCGTGCGCTCCTGGAAGGTATCATTAAATAATCAGTGATGTCCGTCGGTAATCGAATTAAACGACTGCCGACTTATTCCATACTGAACTAGGAGAGTAAGATGGCAGACAATGCCTACTATACCCTGCTGACATCGCTGCCCCATATCGACTCGCTGTTTAACAGCAAGATTACGCCGATCTCTCGTATCCAGCTGGATCGTCGACTGTCCATGTTGTCGACCGCCGATCAGGAAACCCTGGTTAAGGTAGAACAGCTGATTCACTGGAGCCATTTGGGCGACGACGTTAAAGAAGAGTCTCTGATCAATCTTGCGGAGCGTCTTCTGCAGCAGCTGGACAGCGCCGACCTGAAAGAGCTGGTGAACTGGCGTCTGGATATGCGCACCATTGCCGCAGCCCTGAGACGTAAAGCCCAGAGTATTCAGGCACCGACGTCTGCTCGCTGGAGTTACGGCAGCCGCTACGCTTACATACGTCGCAACTGGAACCATCCTACCCTAGGTTTGCAGAACGCGTTTCCCTGGATTCCCACTGCCGTGGAGTGCCTGAATAAAAAGGACTACCTCACACTGGAAAAAACAGTCATGGAAGCGGTTTGGAACAAACTGAATGAGCTGAGCGCCCGTCATCGTTTTGATTTTGAAGCGGTCGTGATCTATCTGCTGCGCTGGAATCTGGTGGCACGGTGGACATCCTATAACGGCGATGAAGCAGTGGTTCGATTTAATGACCTGACTCAGCACGCGCTGGGCACATTTGCTCACCAGCTACCTGGTTCTCCGAATTAAACGAAATTCGACGAAATACGACTACGGTTATACACATGACTGAAACAAATGATCTGATGCAACAGGCCACTGCCCGAGTGGTCGCGGTGATGGGTGATATCATCACCATTGAGAGCATCGCAACCAGCATCGCAACCAGCATCGGCCAGGGCGAAGCACGCAAGCCCCTGGTAAAGAACGAGGTAGTCTACGTACTGCCAAGCCGCCGTTCCAATGAAGCGGTGGAAGAACAGCTGATGGCTGAAATCCTCCGGGTGAAAGGCAACACGGCAGACATTCAGGTATTCGAAGAAACCCGTGGCGTTGCCGTGGGTGACCTGATTATCCAGACTGGAAAAATGCTGTCTCTGGATCTGGGTCCGGGTATCCTGAGCATGATCTATGACGGTCTGCAAAACCCACTGGAACAGCTGGCCAATTTACACGGCAGTTTTCTGCAGCGCGGTGTTCAGGTTCAATCGCTGGATCATACACGTACATGGGCGTTTACTGCTGTTGCCAAAATTGGCGATAAGCTCCATGCCGGTGAAACGTTTGGTACCGTACCGGAAGGCCGCTTTACCCACAAAATCATGATCCCATTTGAAACTGTTGGCGAAGTGGAAGTGGTTTGGATGCAGGAAGGTAACTTCACGGTGGACACCGTGGTTGCCCGGGTAAAAAACCAGAAGGGCGAAGAAATTGCTCTGACCATGTACCAGAAATGGCCGGTTCGTAAATCCATTGCTGAGACACTGGCCGCTAAAGGTAAGACTCACCGTCTTTACCCAACAGAGCCACTGATCACCACCACACGTATCGTGGATACTTTCTTCCCGATCGCCCGTGGTGGTACTGGCTGCATTCCTGGTCCATTCGGTTCTGGTAAAACCGTGTTGCAGCACGGCTTCTCCCGTTATTGCGACGCGGACATCGTCATCGTGACCGCCTGTGGCGAACGTGCCGGTGAGGTGGTGGAAACCATCGAAGAATTCCCGCACCTGCAAGATCCAAAAACCGGCGGTGCATTGATTGATCGGACGGTGATTATCTGTAATACGTCGTCCATGCCGGTAGCGGCTCGTGAAGCGTCTATCTACACCGGTCTGACCCTTGGCGAATACTATCGTCAGATGGGTTACAACGTGCTGGCGCTGGCAGATTCAACCTCCCGCTGGGCGCAGGCCATGCGTGAAACCTCTAACCGTTTGGAAGAAATCCCGGGTGAAGAAGGTTTCCCAGCTTATATGGACTCCGCCATTAAAGGTGTATACGAGCGTTGTGGTGTCGTTTGCAACGAAGATGGTGATCAAGGTTCCCTGACCATGATCGGCTCCGTATCGCCTGCCGGCGGTAACTTTGAAGAGCCCGTCACTCAGGCAACACTGAGTACGGTAAAAGCGTTCCTCGGCCTGTCTTATGATCGCGCTTACAAACGTTTCTACCCGGCGATTGACCCACTGATCTCGTGGTCCCGTTATCTGGATCAGCTGGAAGGCTGGTATAACAAAAACCTGTCGCCTGATTGGGTTTCTAACGTTAAAGAGATGCAGGAACTGCTGGTTCGCGGCGACAGCATCAACCAGATGATGCAAGTAACCGGTGAAGAAGGTATTACCCTGGAAGACTATGTAACCTTCCAGAAATCCTTCCTGCTGGACATGGTTTATCTGCAACAGGACGCCTTTGACGATGTAGATGCCACCTGTCCGATTCATCGTCAGCAGGAAAACTTCAACCTGATCGTCAGCCTGATTCGTCAGCAGTATAACTTTGCTGATAAAGAAGAAGTGCGTGATTACTTTGTGAAGCTGACCGGCATGTTTAAAAACATGCACTACGCGCATCACGCTTCTCCAGAATACAACAGCTATATGAGTCGTATTCAGGAGTTGCGTAATCAATTTGCGGTTGGTGCGATGGCTGCCTGATAAGCGTTATTCCTCTGTCCATCCGGTTGATATTCAATCAACCGGATGTGACTCCAAAGCCATCTGTTAACACCCGCCACCAATGACATAAAGTATCACTGACCAGCCAACAACTGCTGACTACTGTCTCACGAGGAATTTCAACAGGTATTTTACCTCTGTACTTGGTGGGATACTCTAAGGGCATTTCTTTTGCCGGTGTGGCACAGGGACAAATTCCTTTTGGTTGTTCCGGACAATTTGCAGTTTCAATAACAAATGGCTTGCTGCCGATAGAGCGCATGATCAAAAAATTAAAAAGCACTCTAAAGATATTCATATAGATTTCTTTCTTTTTCAAACGCTCAGATTCTTTTCCCTGTAAGTATGGGATCAGATCAATACATTCTTTTATTTTTTCCCAGGCAAACCATCCTCCATTAATATTGCTAGATACGTGAAGCAAGACTGCGCATAGAAAAGGAGGAATTTCTGAATAGTTTATTTGTGGAATCAAACCAGGGTTTGATAAGTAAAATGATAATTGGGAAAGCAGCTCTGGCGTCAACGTTATGGCTAATTTTACTCCATTTATACAATACAGACACAGTGTCGCCCCCAGGGCTTACGCATCAACTAGGAGGCTGACCGAGAATAGCCCGGTTAGCTCTCCTAAAACCAGCTCAACCTGAAAGCGCTCAAATAATGATCAGCATTTAGACCTTAATTTTCCACTTTACTCATATTCAGGCCTTTTTAAGGCATTTATGCTGCATTTTTAACCTTTTTCAAATCATCAAGACGGATTAACCCCGTTGATGCTACTTTCACCATTTTTT